>CBDFJQ010000002.1:0-5287173 GCA_965248575.1 Planctomycetota bacterium
CGGGGCAGGTGGCAACTTTCTCTACCAGGCGGAAGTCTCGGGCCCGAACAAGAAGGCGAAGCAGCTCCCACGCATCCGGGATGTCGCCAAGTTGGTCTGGGCCATCTATGTGGGGCTGACCGCCTTGGAGGTGTTGGCGCTGCGCGTCGCGGGCATGAGCTGGTTCGATGCGGTGTGCCACAGCTTCGCGACGGTGGCCACCGGGGGGTTCGGTACGCGTCCCGATTCCATGGCCTCGTTCAGCCCGGCCATCCAATGGGTGGTGACGGTGTTCATGCTTTTGGCGGGGCTCAACTATGTGCTGCTGTTCAGCGCGCTTCTGGGCCGGCCCCGGGCGCTGTTGCGAAGCACCGAAGCGCGGGTCTGGGTCGGCCTCCTGCTCATCTCCACAGTCCTGTGTTGCTTCGTGCTCCATGCGCGAGACGGTGTCGCCGATGGCCTTGAGCCGCTCGTACGCGATGTTGCCTTCACGGTGGTCTCGATCAGCACCACCACGGGTTTCTCCTCCGCCGACTTCGGGCTCTGGCCCGCGTCCTTGCAGATCCTGATGTTGCTGTTGATGGTGGGTGGCGCCTGCGCGGGCTCCACGAGTGGCAGCGCCAAGATCGCGCGCCACCTCATGTGGGCCAAGGCTGCCGTGCGCGAGTTGAAGCTCTTGCTGCGCCCCACCGCGGTCTTCGTGGTGCGTGTGGAGGAGCGGACGATTCCCGACGCCCTCGTGCGCAAGAGCGTCGCCTTCCTGCTGTTCTATCTCGGGTCCGCATGCCTGGGGACGTTGCTCTTGGCAATGATGGGGATGGGGGGGCAGGAGTCCTTGAGTTCCATGATCACCTGCCTTTCCGGTGTCGGCCCCGGTCTGGGCTCGGTGGGGCCCGCTCACAACTTTGCCGCCGTACCCGAGGCCGGCAAGGCCCTGCTGATGGTGGCCATGTTGCTGGGCCGGCTGGAGTTCTTCGCCGTGCTGGTCTTGTTCTCGCCCCTGGCCTGGCGGCGATAGCCGGTGAACAGCGAATGCGTCTTCTACATCCTGGGCCGGCTGTGCACGCTGCTGGCCGTGCTGCTGGCCTCGCCGCTGCTGTTGTGTCTGATGGACGGCGGCCTGGGAACACCGACGGCCAACGCTTTCATCGTGTCCGCGGTGGTGAGCCTGGGTCTCGGCGTCGCCCTGCAACTCTCCTTCGAGTTCGACCAGGAGAAGTTCGGCTTCGGCGAGGCCTTCGCCACGGTGACTGGTTGTTGGATCGTCTTCACCGCCCTGGGGGCGATGCCCTTCGTGATCACGGGCAAGATCCCGCTTGTGGTGGACGCTTTGTTCGAGGTCCTGTCGGGTTTCACGACGACCGGTGCATCGATCCTCTCGGACCCGGCTTCTCTGGATCGTCCGCTGCTGTTCTGGCGGGCCATGACCCACTGGGTAGGGGGCATGGGCATTGTCGCCCTCTCCGTGGCGGTGCTGCCGGCCCTGGGTGCTGGAGGAAACTTCCTGTTCCAAGCTGAGGTCCCGGGGCCGGAATCGGAGAAGCTCCTGCCGCGCATCTCTTCCACGGCCAAGTTGCTGTGGACGCTCTACCTGAGCCTGACGGTCACGCAGTTCATGTTGCTCTGGGCGGTGGGAATGACGCCCTTCGACTCCATCTGCCACACCTTCGCGACGGTGGCGACGGGCGGCTTCGGAACACGAGCGGACTCCCTCGCTTCCTTCAGCCCTGCGGTGCAGTGGGTGGTGGTGGTGTTCATGTTCTTGGCAGGCCTGAACTTCGTCATGCTGCTAAACGCCATGAAGGGCCGTTTCGCCGTGGCCTTCAACAACACCGAAGTGCGTGTCTACACCGGCATCGTGGTCCTGGCGACGATCGCCTGCGTCATCGCGTTGGCGGGGGACCCGGGCCGATCCGCCGGCGTTGAGCCCCTCCTGCGCGACGCGAGTTTCACGGTGGTGTCGTTGCTCACCTCCACGGGATTCGTCACGGCGGACTACCAGGGTTGGCCCATCGGGCTGCACGGCCTGCTGCTGGTGATCATGTTCTGCGGTGCCTGCGCGGGTTCAACGGGCGGTGGCGCCAAGGTGATCCGCTGCCTGATCGCCATCAAGACAGGGGTGCGGGAAGTGCGCCGCCTCCTGCGCCCCAAGGCCGTCTTCGTGGTGAAGGTCGGCAATCGGCCGCTGACGGACCAGGTGGTGTTCAAGACCGCGGGCTTCTTCGTGATCTACCTCATGGCCCTGGTGCTGTTCTCCGTGATCCTGATGGCCATGGGGCACAGCGGTTCGACGTCCTTCTCCGCGGTCCTGTCCTGCCTCTCGAACATCGGTCCCGGCTTGGATGGTGTGGGCCCGACCTCCAACTACGCGGGCTTCGGGTCCACGGCCAAGCTCTTGCTGATGTTCTGCATGCTGCTGGGGCGGCTCGAGTTCTACAGCGTCTTGGTGCTGTTGGCACCGCTCGCTTGGCGGCGCTGAGCGGCGCGCAGTTCCGGGCCCAGCTCAGGCCTTGAAGACCTTCACGTCGGCAGCGGTGTGGGGCAGCTCAAGGGTGTCGTGCGCGGTTCGTACCGTGCTGACGCATTCTTCGGCCAAGGTCTCGCCGTCGATCCCCAAGGTGTGGAAGGTCTGACGCCAGGAACCGTAGACGGAGTAGAGGCCGCCGTAGAGGTGGCGCAGCAGGCGCCGCAGATTCTGCTTGTCCCGCGGGGCGGGCTGCAACACCGGCAGCAGCCGACCGAGGATGCGATGCGAGTCGTCCCCAAGGATGCGCCCGCTGAGCATGCGCGCGTGGGGGCCCGCCACGTCGTCCAGCAGGCGGATCGGCAGGGCGGAGAGCTCGCCCAGCACGGCGAAGCCCGTCGTGACCAGGGAGGGGACGTGGCCGCTCGTGAGCACCTCACCCAGGCTGGAATCGAATTCCCTAAGGATGTCGTCGTCCTGCACCCGGATCCGGGCGTTCTCGCCCGCTTCCTCGTGCAGGGCGCTGGCCAGGGTGTGGGTCCGGCTCGCCGCGTCTTCCAGGGAGGCCCCCCAACTGGGCTCGGCCGTGCGCGCTGCTAGATCAGCAAGCAGCTCGCCGAGCGCCGTCCGGAGCCGGGCTTGCAGGGCCCAGACATCCTGTTGGGCCTCCATGGCGTCGGGGGTCAGGAAGCCGAGTTGTCGCCAGTCAGGTGTGCTCATGAAGGGGGCAGGGGCAGGGGGCAGCGGGCGGCCGTGGAAGTGGAGACTTCAAGGTCTCGACCCGGCGGCTGGAAGGCAAGCGATTCTGTGGATTCGGGGCGAGGTCCATCCGTCCGCGAGGCACTCGCTCACCGATGGGCCTCTGCTGGTAGACTCCTCCGCGATGATCGATACCCAGGAAACCTTCAACGAAGTCGTCGACCAGCTCGCGAACCAGGATGTGATCGCGATCGACTGTGAGATGGACTCCATGTACGCGTACGGCACGAGCCTGTGTGTGGTGCAGGTCGGCTGGGAAAAGAAGGAGGCCCTGATCGACGGGCTGGTGGATCTGGATCGCAGCCGCCTGGGCGAGGTGTTTGCCGACCAGTCCAAGGTGAAGATCTTTCACGGGGGCGAAAACGACATCGGCCTGATGCGCGCGCACTGGGGCTTCGACTTCTCCAACACCTTCGACACCATGGCGGCCTCCCAGATCCTGGGGCATGACGGGGTCGGATTGGCGGCCGTCTTGGAGCGCCACTTCGAGGTGAAGCTGAGCAAGAAGTACCAGAAGGCAGACTGGCGCATCCGTCCCCTGCCCAAGGACCAGGCTGAGTACGCGCGTCTCGATGTGCGTTACCTGATCGAGTTGCGGGAGTGCTTGCTGGACGAGCTGGAGGAGCTGGAGCGGGTGGAGGAGGCGGCCAGCGAGTTCGCGCGCATCGCCCGGGCCCACATCACCGAGAAGCCCTTCGACCCGGACAACTGGGTGAAGGTCAAAGGCGGCAAGGAGCTCGCGGCGACGGCGCGCGGCATGTTGCGCGAGCTCTACATCGCCCGGGACGAGATTTCCAAGCGCTTGGACCGAGCCCCCTATCGGGTGTTGCACGACAGCGCGATCGTGGAGCTGGCGAAGCATCGACCCGACGGTGTCGACAAGTACCGGGCCCTGCGTGGCGTCAATCGACATTTGTCCGCAGCTGATGTCGACCGGCTGCTGCAGGCGGTGCGCGAGGGACAGGAGCACGGCGAAATCCCCATGCCTCCGAGGAAGGGACGGCGCAAGCCCTGGGAGCCAACAGCCGACGCGCGTCTCTCAGCCTCCCAAGAGGCGCTCTTCGAGGCCTTGCGCAAGTGGCGCGTCAAGCGAGCCAAGGAGCGCGGAGTGGATGTGGCCCGGGTGGCCACGAGCAGCCTCCTGATGGAAATCGCTCGGGCAGAGGCCCAGGACCTGGACACCTTGGCTGCTGTCGAGGCTGTCGAAGCATGGCGGCTCCGGGAGTACGGCGAAGACATCGTGCAGGTGGCTCAAGCATGCGCCGCCAAGCGTGCGTAGGCAGGCATGCCTGCTGCGCGAAGCGCCAGCGTACGGACCCCTGACCAGCGCTTGAGCTGGGCGAGACGAGCGGTCCCGGATCGAGCACTGAATGCCTCTACGGAGGCCAACCCAAGGGTTTCAAGATGAAGGCGTGGATGTGGTTGCTGATCGGTGGAGCCGTGGTGGGCGGTCTGGCCTACTTCCTCTGGGCGTCGGGAGTGGATCCCGAAGCACGGTTCGCAGAGTTGACGGCCGTTGCCGAAGGGCATTACGCCGAGGGCGGCTACGAGCGGGCGGCCACGAGCTATCGCTCAGCCGAGGACTACGCCAGCGAGGTCGGCAATGCCCGCGGCGCCCTCTCGTCCCGGGCGCAGCGGGGGGTGTGTCTCAAGATGCTCGAGCGGGCGGACGACGCGCGCGCCCTGCTGGTGCCCGCACTGGCGGAGGCACGCGAGCTGGGAGAGGCGCGCATCGAAGGCCTGGCCCTGGGGAACCTCGCCCGGGTGGAGAGCCTCGCCGGCAACGTGGACGAAGCGCTCGACTACCTCGACCAGCTGGTGGCCTTTTCGCAGGAGCACACCGACGAGCGCACGGAGATCCTGACCCGCGAGCAAGCGGCGGTCCTGCTCGACCGGCTCGGCCGACACGGCGAAGCCCTGGATGCCTTCGACGAAGCCTTGGCCCGCAGTGAGGCCTTGGACCTCGGCGAGGAGAGTCGCCGGGATGCGCTCCTGCGCCAAAAGGGGTGGACCCAAGTGCAGATGGGGGACGACCTGGGCGCGCGCCATACATGGGATCAGGCTGCCCCCGGGCCCACGACCCTGGCTCGACAGGGACAACAGCTCTCCTTGTTGGGCTTGCACACGGAGGCTGCTGAATCGGCTCTCGCGGCCGCCCGGCTGTTCGATGAGGAGAGTGATCGTCGGGACGACGCCCGGGACGTAGCCCTCGAACTGAGTCTCTCGGAGCTGCTCCTCTCCGGGCAGCTGGAGGCCTGCCGAGCAGAGCTGGCGGCGGTCCTGGCCCTGGGTGGCAGTGAACAATCCCAGGCACCCTTCCAGTTGCTGCAAGCACGTCTGGAGCTGACGTCGGGGCGCCACGCAGAGGCCGCAGCCCACGCAAGCGCGGCGCGGATTGGCTTCGCCGAAACGCAACGGGCCCAGGAGGCTGGTTGGCTCGAGGCCGTGGCGCTCGTGAAGAACGCTCAGCCGGAAGAGGCCATCGCGGTGCTCTCAGCATTGCCGGAGTCGCTGGCACGAACCGTCGTGCGGGGTTGGATCCTCGACGCGGTTCCCGACGACAGTCGCCTGTCCTCGGAAGTGCTGCCGCTGCTCGACCAGGCGCATCCCGCAGCCGGGGACTTCAGCTTGCGCATCCTGACGCGCATCTGCCCGGAACCCCTGCCGAGCTTGTCCTGGTTGGCACTGCACATGGCCTTGGCCGATGCCGACGGCTTGCGGGCCCGGGGGCAGGAGGTCGTGGCGGAGGGGCGTGTGGCCCAAGGCGTCGTGACAGCCCTGCACTGGCAAGCTGCCGAGACCCTGGAGCGCTTGCTAGGGCGTTGGCCCGACGCAGCCCTGGTCGACAACCGCGCCCGGGTGGATCGCTGGACCCGACGCGAACTGGCCGACGACGAAGCGGTGCTGGCCGTGCTTCCGGGCGTGCGCCTCTCCTATCTCATCGTGTTCACTTCCGAGTACGGCGGCACGACCTTCGGAGTGCCCGCGGGCAAGGTGTTGCACGCTTCTTCCCAGAAGGTGGTGGAGCGCTTGCGCGGGGGATCACTCTTCGACGTTGCACAGGATTCCTACGAGATGTTCTCCAGCCTCTTCGGCGAGCGTGCCTTGGCGGACCTGGAGGGGCGTCGCCACTGGACGTTGCTGTTGCCCGATGAGCTCACGGGGGTGCCGCCGGGCATGTGGGTCACCCGGCGCGCAGCCCCGAACGCTCCCGTGGCCTGGTTGCTCCGCGACCACGAGGTCAGCCTGATGCCCTATGTGGCGCCCGAGGGCCGCACGCGTGGCTTGCGGGGGGGGCGCTGGTCGCGCCTGCTGTCGCCGGTACTCGACCCGGAGGCCCTTTCGTTGGCGGGGGCGGCTGCCATGGGAGCCTTCGGTTCCACGGCGCTCCAGGTGGGTTCCGTGCGCCCGTTGCCCTCCACGGTGGAAGCCCTGGGCGCGGAGCAGGCGTCCACCCCAACGGCTGATTCACAGGACATCGTCCAAGCAGAGGCCGCCACTGTCGGGGCTGCCTTGGACCGCCTGGCCAACTCGCACGTGGTGGAGTTCTCCCTGCCCGCCTTCGGCGGGGGGCGTCTAGGTGGGCTCTTCCTGGCGGCTGATGCCGAGGCTTCCCGGGGCGATGCAGCCGTGGGCTTCCTGCCGTGGCGACGGCTGGCGACGAGCTCCGGAGGGGCGGACGTCATCCTGGACCGGAGTCGCTTCGACCCCGGCAACACGGAAGCCGGTGCCGCCCTGGCCGCGGCGGCCTTCATCGCGTCGGGCGCGGAGCAAGTGCTCATGACGCGCTGGCCTATTCCCGATCCGCTGCGCGACGGAATGGTCACTCGCACTGCGGGTGCAGCGGATGGCAGCCAGACCCTTGCTCAGTTGATCGCCCATGCCCAGCGCCTGTTCGTGGCCGGGGCCGAGCAACAAGGCATCCTGGACCGAACGCACCCGTTGTTCTGGGCAGGCTGGCTGCCCTTCGACGTGGGCCCCTAGACCTCGAACGGGGCCCGGGCGTCAGTAGCCGATGGCCTTGATGGCATCGAGCTGGTCCTGGTCCATGGGCTGCTCGTCCGCCGCGCCTTGCTGACCGGCGGCCGTGCTGCGGGCCCGTTGTTCGAACAGTCGCAGGGCTTCACGCATGGTCGTGAGGCGCTGGGGTTCGCTGGCCACCAGGTTCTCGGACTCGCCGGGGTCGGTTGCCAGGTTGTAGAGCTCTTCGTGGACCACCGGGCTCCAGGTGTCGAACTCCGTCTCCTGCGCACGGAGCTCGTGCTTGCGCTCACTCTGGGCCACGAGTGAACGCTGCTGGGGTGTCAACCAGCGCCGGGCTTGGATGTACTTCCATTCGCCCACGACGGCACTGCGCAGCACGTTGCGATGCTGGATCAGGAGTTCGCTCACAACAGGCACGGAGGGAGGGGAGGCAGCGCCCTGCTCGTCGAGCAGCACATGGCCATCGGTGGGTTTGCCATCCCGGGCAACACCCTGGAAGGTGGTGACCGTGGGCACGATGTCCACGAGCGAGACGGGGCGGGCCACGCGCCTGGCCGCGCGACGCTGGGGGTTCCAGACCAAGAGCGGCACGTGGACCGACTCCTCATAGAGCGTCCAGGCGTGCTCGACGAAGCCGTGGTCGAGAAACTCCTCACCGTGGTCGGAGGTGATGACCACCAAGGTGTCGTCGGCCACACCAAGCTCTTCGAGCCCGGCGAAGAGCGCGCGCAGGGCGTTGTCCGTGTCGCGGATCTCGGCGTCGTAGCGGACCTGCTGGTCTTCGAACTGGGGATCGCCGGGCCCGAAGCCGCGCGCGACATACTCCGGCACCGCAGGACGTAACTGCGTGTAGAGGCCCACGGGGTCCGGGTAGATCTCGTCGGTGAATTCGAGCTGCAGCTCCTGCGGCGGTTCGTAGGGCGCGTGCGGATCGAAGTAGTGCACGTACATCATGAACGGCTCGTCCCCTGCGTTCGCTGCAAACGAAAGGGCGCGTTCCGTGAGGGCGTGGCTCATGCCGCTCACACCACCTGCCGCGACGAGATGCTCGACGTCCTGGAAGCCCCGTGTGAAGCGCTCATTGCCCAGCATGATGGTGGTGGTGAAGAAGCCTGTGCGGTAGCCGGCATCGCGATAGCTTTCGCCCAGGGTGGGGAGGGCGGCCGAGGGGGCCGCGTACCAACCGAGGCTGCCGCTCAAGGATGGCAAGCGGCCGGTGAGCAAGGCCGCGATGGATTCGCGGGTGAAAGCCGAGGCCGCGTAGGCGCGCTCGAAGACCACGCTCTCGTCCGCCAGCGAGTCGAGGAAGGGTGAGGTGTCGCGCCCATAACCGTGGTAGCCGAGATGGTCGGCGCGCAGGGTGTCGACGACGATCACGATCAGATGGGTCGGCGCGTCGCCCCGACCTGCGGAGAGGTCGCTGTCGTCGCTGGAGCCCTCTGGGTCTGCCTGGCTACACCCGAGGGGGGAGGCGAGGGTGGAGGCCACGGTCAGGGCGAGCAGGCAGGATCGAATGGGGCTCGAAGGTCGAGCGAGCGGCTGTCTACGAGTCATGCCCGGATCATCGCCTATTTGGCCGCCTACTTCGGAGGATCTGCTGAGCTGTCCTGGGTGCGCTCGGCGGGTGGGGCGTCTACACCTTGGCGCAGGTCCCAGATCTCGGACCCCCTGCTTTCGAAGACTGAGCGCCTGCCAGAGAGGGAGGGCATGACCCGGCGCCGGATGACGAAGGGGTCCTTGTCCTGGCCCTGTCCCGGTCCCTTGGAGAGCGTCGGGGGCCAGTTGTTCAGCATCAGGTACTGGGCGCCCGACGACACGAGGTTTGCCAGCAGTCGCGTGCCGCCGACCCCCACCGGGGCGTCAAACTCCCACCACCAAGAGCGGTCGGCTTGTGGGGCCTCGGTGTGCAAGGCCTTGCGCCGCGTCCCGTCCTTGTTGACGGCAACGGGGGTGTGCTGCAGCCGGCGGCCAAAGAGCGGGTAGATGAGCGAGTGGCTGGGCGGGTCCCGTGAGTAGACGGCGATTCGTGAACCGTCAGGGAGCTCTTCCAGCTTCTCCCAACCTGGGCCAAGCACACCGCGATGCCAGCTGTAGAGAGCTTCGGCGGTGAGCTGCTCCCGGGCGGGGGTGGCGAGGGCGATGCCGGCCAGGGTGAACAGCAGGAGTACGAAGCCGAGCAGGCCAGGCACGCTACGGGCTGGTGCAGCAAGAGGTCGCTCCCCCTGCGGCTGGGGCAACTTCCGGAGCGGCCAGAGCGAGGGCAACAGAAGCAGCCCGATCATGAACGGGAAGGTGACGTAGCGAATCAGGTAGTTGGGTTGCGCCTCCGGCCGATTGACGGAGCCGGAGAAAGGCAGCGTCGGGAAGAGCAGCGCATACACCAGACCACAGACGAGCAACAACCGCAGGTGTGCGCGGGGAGATCTGGGCCCCGGACGGAAGGCGATCACCAGGGCCGCCAAGGCGCCTAGCAACGACGCTAGGCCCAGCGGCAAGGGCCAGGACAGGTGTGCCTCGAGCAGCGTGCTCCAGGTCTCCCACTCCGCCCAACCTTCCCGAAGAACGGGCATTTGCGAGGTGGCCTGTTGAGCCAGCTTGTCGAACGGACCGTCGAAGGGGCCCACTTGGGCCGGGAACAAAGGGTTGCCCGTGAGCCAGAGATTGCGGAAGTACCAGAAGCTCCCGGTGAGCAGCGTGCCGAGACCGAACACCACCACGCGCACGAAAGCGGAGACACCGGTGGAGGTTCCCGTGGAGGCCGTCGCACGCCGCGGCGCCGCCCACAGCAGACCCACGAGGGCGACGTAGGGCGCGGCGGTGGGCTTCATGCCCATGGCCAGACCACCGGCCAGGCCGGACAGCAACGCGCGTGCGGTGGGCCGTGACTCTCGCGTGGGCACCCACGTGAAGGCGATCATGGCGGAGAGCACGGCCGCCATGGAGAGATCGCCCGAGCTGAAGAAGGCCAGGCGATCCTGGATCTGCGGTGAGAGCAGGAAGCCCGCCAAGGCGAGCGCGACGAACCAGGGGCGTTGGCCGAGTCGATGGCCGTGGACCGTCCAGGCGCTGATGAGGATGCCGAGCCAGCAGAGCATGGCGAGGTTGGCGTGGGCGTCGACGCGATGCGCCATCATGAACCACAGCGCGCCGAGCTCGGTCCCCAGCGGGTAGTAGGCCTGGTAGTTGAAGGGCGCCAGCTCGAGGGAGGCGCGTTGCAGCCACCAGGCCGGTGCCACCGAGTGGTAGGTCAGGCTGTCCCAGGCGAAGAGCGTGCCCGAACCCAGGATGGCCCAGGCGGACCAGGCGCACGCTGCGGCCACGATCAGGCGCGGGGCCATGGGCCATGAGGCCTGGGAGGGCTGCGAGGGCTCTGCCAACGCGGGAGTCGAGCCAGCAGGGATCTGTTTTTGGAGGCGGCCGCGGTAGCGGGCCTGGAACACTTCGGCCAGCACCAGGCCCACGAGCAGGGCCGCCAGCGGCCCACCCGAAAGCCAGCCCACGCAGCCCAGGAGCAGGAGGCTCAGTTGGCACAGGGACGCGAAGACGACGAGCCCACTCAGGGCAAGCTCGCAGCCCCCGGACTGGGGCTGAAGCCGGCGAGCCCAACGGACTGACAGCCAAGCGGCCGTGCCGGTGTGGACGACGAACAAAGCTCCTGCCGCAAGATCCATTCCGGAAGGCTAACGCAGGACGTGCCCCTGGCCAGCGCCTTGGCGGAATAAGCCAAGCGCCCCTGGCTAGAACTCAGGCCCGACCACTCCCTGCGGGAACTCGACCAGAGAGGGCGTCGCGCTCCAAACGGCCCGCACGCGCATATCGGGTCGCCACTCGTCCACAGGCTTGTTGAGCTGAACCTGCAAGCTTCCGCCCGGGGGCAGGTAGACATGGAAGGGGAGGCAGTATGTCGAGAAGCCTAGCTGTACCGGCGTGGGGAAGGGCTCACTCTCTCGCTCAGGGAAGAGGTAGAAACGGCCGGTGATGAGCCCGACCAGTGGGCGCTTGCTTGGGTTGCTCAGATGCAGGGACTGCGAGTCACCATCGGGGAGCAGTTCCGTGATGGGACGTTTCGCTGAGACATCCGTCCAGAAGGCGGCGAGTCCCATACGCAGCGCCAGAGGTAGTGCTACTTGAAAGGGATTGTCGGTGGTGAGGTATCGGAACGCCTCGTCTGCGGTGGCATCCAACAGCTCCATCAACGTACGGAATTCCAGGAGCTCATGGGCGTGCGCGATGTGCTGGCCACCATCCTTGGTGTGGGTGTCCAGCCAACCCTGTGTCAGCACACCAGCGTGGCCTTCGTAGGGGCTCATCATGGATGAGATGGGCGCGTCGAGCCTCTCCTCCTGGTACTGGTGGGCGATCTCGTGGGCGAGAGATTCGTCCAACTGCTCAAGAGTGGACGCGTGGCCGCCGGGGCGCTGGACGACGTAGATCACGGGGCCTTCGGGTGACCAGGCGGCCACGCGCTCCACATGTTCTGTCATCTGGTCGTGTCGCGCTTGCGGCAGGGGGGCAGGTGAATCCTGCTGTTCCTGGGCGAGCTGCAGGAACTTCTCAAGCAGCTGGTCGGGTTGGATCCAGCGCACTTCGAGCTGCATCTCCGGCGTCCATCCCAGCATCTGCGCCATCTGCAGTTGAACGGCGTGCGCACGCTCGGTGAGCTCTTGGTTCGTGAGGGCCAGCACCTGCGCTGCGGAGTCGAGGGCGCGCTCCCGTTCGTCCCGCCAACTCTTGAGCACCCGAACACCCCGTGCATTCTCATGAGGTGACGCCAGGATCGTCCGGGTAAACAGCCGCGGATCATCCAGGACGCTGTGTCCGAAAACACCCCAGCCACGGAGCAAGATTTCCGCCGAGATGTCTTGCGGCAAACCGAGGCTTGAGGCGCGTGTCAGTTGAACAAGGCGATACCCATCGTGGCTGACGACGTCCTCTCCCACGAGCACGTTGAGCAGCCAGGAGTGCTCCACCAATTCGCCCTGCCGAAGGAACTCTTCGACTCTCGGTACGGCGGTGGCGCGCAGGTAGGCGTTCACTTCATCCGGAAAGCTGGGGTGCGTTCCCTGCACACCCCAGAGGGCGACCGTCTCGATCCCCCGATGGGTCTCGAGCTTCAGGAGATGGGAGTCAACGACCTCGATCAGCCGCACCGCACGGGCGTCGGCGTTGAAGCGCACGGAGATCACCTGCGAGACGTAGTGCTCGTCGGCGATCGCCCTGAGGTCGACGGCGTCTTCCGGGTCGATGGTCCGCGCGTCGAGGGAGATCCAGGGTGCACGTCGAACCGGGAAGGTGAGCCCAGGGACATCCGGAAACGGCTCCCCTGGCGAGTACAGCACCGTCAGCACCATCGCACCGAGCAAGCCGAGCAGCCGCTGCGCGATGGTCATGCTGGCTAGTCCCCTAGGAGGCGTGCCCTGATGCTGCGTGCTTCTCCAGCGTCCTTCGTGTTGCCCACGATCACCCGGCCATCGGAAAAGAGCAAGAGCCGGCGGTCGTCGGCGTCGAGGCGCACGAGGAAGCGGCTACGGGTGACGGTGCCCTCGCTGGCCAGGCGCGCGGCGGCGGCGTCGAGGTCGATCGGGGCGCCGGTGGGGGGCAGTTGCATCGCGTCGCGGCCGCAGAGTTCGGTGGGCGTGGCGGCGGCGGGGCTGTCCAGGAAGCGGTGCTCGTGGCGTTGGCAACAGGCGCAGTCCGGGTCCACGGGCAAGCCGATGGCGCGCAGTTCGGCGCGCCAACCATCCACGACAATGACCTCGCCGACCCGTGTGTCCTCACTGCCCACCAAGAGCTTGATGGCTTCGGTGGCGGCCAGGCTGCCGATCAACGAGACGACGCTGCCGAGCACACCCGCCGTGTCGCAGGTGGGCAGGGCGCCGGGGGCTGGCAACTCCGGCACATAGCAGCGCAGGCAGGCCGAGCCTGGGCGCACCACCAGCAGTTGGCCCTCGATGCCGACCACGCCGCAGTAGATCCAAGGGCGTTGGGCGCGCACGCAGAGGTCGTTGACGAGCATGCGCGTGGGGAAGTTGTCCGTGCCGTCGAGCACGAGGTCGACGTCGCCCAGCAGGTCTTCGGCGTTGTCGGCCACGAGGTCCGTGACCGCCGGCTGCACGGCAAGGCCCGGGTCGATGGCGCGCAGGGCATTGGCCGCCGCCTCCGCCTTGGGCCGCACGCTCATCACATCGTCCGTGGTGAACAAGGTCTGACGCGGGAGGTTGGACAGCTCCACCACATCGCGATCGATGAGCCGCAGGAAGCCGCCAACCCTGCCGTCCGGGCGTTGCGCGTCGCCGCGACCGACACCAGCCCGGCCGAGGATCGAGGCGAGGTGACTGCCTGTGGCACCCACACCCACGATGGCCACGCGCGCGGCGCCGAGCCGTGCTTGGCCTGCGGCGGCGATCTGCGGCAGGCGCTCCTGGCGGATGAAACGCTCACCGTCGTCGGTGTTGCCGGCCCCGCTTCCGCCATCCGTTGAGCTCGCGGTCACGCCACGCTCCTCCTGTCCCGGGCCCTAGCGGCAGCGCTCGATGCGTTGGCGCTGTTTGGCGAAGCCCGTCCCGCTGGCCATGACTTCGTTGAGAAAGCGGCGACCGTCCGTGCCGTAGCCGGCGCTGGGCTTGAGGCCCTCCAGCTTGCCGGTGAACCACTCGTTGAAGCAGTCCATGAACAGCTCGCGCACGGTCTTGGCGGCGACGGAGGCCAGGGCCACGGGGGCCCGGCGGCCATCGGCCTTGACCCGGAAGTCGATGCGCACCGGGCTGCGCCCCGGCCAGGCCAGGTGGTACTGCGAGCTTTCTCGCCGCTCGTGCACCGTGCGCAGGGGCGCCATGGGGTAGAAGGTCTGGAGCAGGTCGCCGTAGTGGATGCGCCCACCCTGCCGGTCGACGTGGATGATCAGCTCGTCGTCCGGAAATCGGGCCACCAGCGCCTCGATCAGACGGCCCGTGGTGTGGAAGAGCGTCCAGGCCTTGCTGCCCGCCGCGTTGGTGAGCCGGTTGAAGCGCGGCACGAGTACCGGGGCCAGAAAGAGGTCCTCGAAGCGAGCACCCCGTTCGGCGAGATGGGCACCATGCCACTCGATGCGTTGCAGGACGTCGTCGAGGGAGGCTACGCGCGGCAAGCGCATGCTGAGCATGCGGCCGGCGTACCACGGCAACTCCTCCACCTCGGCGGGGGTCAGGTCGATGGCGCCCGCAGCCAGGCTGTCGAAGCGCACCGGCATGGCGCCCCGCGCAAGAGCCATGTGGCCCAAGGTCGAGGTCTCGATGCGCATGATGGTGCCGCCCGAGTGATAGAGCTGCTTGCTGTCGGCGGTGGGCAGGCCGGAGGCGAGCACGCTCTTCTCGCGCACGATGCGATCGAGGTCGGCCTCCTTGGCGCCCGGCTCCAGGCGGTAGGCAGAGGCCGCTACCACCAACGGTCCGACGAAGGGCCCATAACCCGCCTCGTCGATGCCGGCCACGACGGTCACGCCGCGGCCGCTCCCTTCTGGGTGTCCGCATCGTCGGAGCCGCCCGCGCCCGGCGGGGGCGTGCAGCCCTGGGTCAGCGGGCCGTTGCGCAGCCGGATCAGCATCAGGATGCCGATCACCGCCGTGCCGATGCTGACCCACTGGGAGGTGCTGAAGGCGCCGTAGATGCCCCGCGCGCCATCGTCACCCCGGGTCATCTCCACCAAGAAGCGGCCGATGGCATAGAGGATCAGACCGATGCCGAAGACCTGGCCGTCGAACTTGCGACGCCGGGCGATGGTGATGCAGGTGAGGAACAGCACCACGTTCATGAGCGAGAGGTAGATCTGGCTCGGGTGCAGGGGGATGCCCACCAGGTCGGCGGGGATCAGGCTGTCGGGCACACCGCTGAACGTGATGGCCCAGGCGCCGTCCCAGGGGGCGCCGTGGTCGTCACCGACGAGCAGGCAGCCGATGCGGCCGAACACCTGGCCCAGGAAGAGGGCCGGGAGCGCGCCGTCCCCCAGTCGCGCGAAGGGGATCTTCCAGCGGCGAGCAAAGAACCAGGCGCCCAGGGCGCCGCCGAAGAAGCCTCCGTAGGAAACAATGCCGCCCTTCCAGACCGCGATCAGGGAGACGAGGTTTTCGTAGGCCTCCGGGTGCACGACCAGGTAGAGCATGCGCGCACCGATGAAGCCGAAGATGAGCGCGTTGCGGGTCAGGTGATCCACGGCACCGGGGTGGTTCACCCCTTGTGCTCGCAGGGCGCGGCCGGTCCACCAGGCCGCCATGAGCACCCCGATCAGGACCATCACGCTGAAGGACCGCAGGGCGTTGCCACCCAGCAGCGGGATGGAGTCCGGGAAGCGGTACAGGATCGGATGCATGAGCGGAGGGCTGAGGAAGCGTGGGTGGTCGAGGGGGCGCTCGCGGCGGGCGCCGGTGTTGCGCGCCGCAGCAGCGCGCCAGTGTAGGGCTGGGGTGCTGCGCTAGATGGACGCGCCGATGATTTCGCCTTCGAACACGAGGCGATCCTGCACGAAGGCTTGGGTGGCGAAGCGAGCGAGCTTGCGACGCACGCGCGTGGCACGCGCCATGAGCAACAAGCGGTCGCCGGGCAACACCTGGCCGCGGAAGCGTGCGCTCTCCAAACCGGCGAAGCCGAACAGGCCGCCTTCGTCCTGGGACACGATCCAGGCAGAGATGAAGGCCGACAGTTGGGCCGCTGCTTCGACGATCACCACGCCCGGCATCAGGGGGCGGCCGGGGATGTGGCCGCGCACCCAGAAGTCCTGGTCGGTGGTGTCGTGGTAACCGATCGCGAAGTGCTCTTCGGGGTCGTGCTTCACCACCGCCTGCAGGAGGGCCATCTCGTGTCGCTGCGGGATGCGTTCCTGCACCGCGGCGAGGTCGTAGACGGGTGGCGCATCGACCCACTCGAGAGGGTCAGCCAGCAGCTTGTACGTGCCCATGGGTGGAAGCAGTCCTCCGGCCGATGCGTGTCGAGCGACGCCGGATGATAGGCAAAGCAGGTGCTGCGGGGCTACGGCTGCCGGTCCGGAAGCTTCAGCCAGCGCACCTCTTGCGTGCTACCTCCCAGCAGCTGCACCACATCCTTCGCGCTTCCGTGCTGCCGATGGGAGGCGCTCACGGTGTAGGTGCCGTCCGGCAGGTGCTCCAGGAGCAGCAATCCGTTCTCGTTGGTGAGCCCCCGGGCGAAGTGGGCCGTCTGGCTACGGGCCTCCACCAGGGCTCCCTGCACGGGGTCCCCGGTCTCCGTCTCGACCCGGATCGTGAGCTCGTGGCGTGGGGTCAGGTACAGCTCGATCTGGACTGTGTTTCCCGAGACACGTAGGCCGCCCTGGCGATCCTCCGTGTTGTTGAGCTCATGCAGCGACACGGCGTAGTCACCGGGGCCCAGGGGGGAGAAGTTGAAGCGCCCGTCGGCACCGCTGGTGGCGGTACGGACCTTCGGCATCTTGCCCTCGGGACCGAACAGCTCCGTCACGTGCAGGAAGGCCTTGACCCCCACCACGGGGCTGAGCGTGTTGTCCAGGACCAGGCCGGATATGCCCGGGCCACGGCTGAGAGCGAGCGGGACCGGTGTGCGTTTGAGCCCCGGGCTCGGCATGTCCGCTAGGACGCCCGGCTCGTAGCCCGTGGCCATGACCACCACATCCCAGCGCCCGGGCGGCCGTTTCAGGAAGAAGACTCCGGTGCGCTCATGGAAGGGGTGGCTCAGCGCTTGCGCCAGCCGCTCCAACGGGTCCCCCGGGGCGGCTTCCAGGGCGTAGACCTGGAAGATGGGGACGGGCTTGCCACTGGCTTCATCGGTCACGGCCACCAGCAGGCCTTCACGTCCCTGTGGGGCCGGAGGCTCCGCATCCAGGGCTCGGGGGCGCGCCTCGGAGCCCCCGGATGTGGAGGGATCGGGTGCTACGGGCAGTTCCGTGGACGGCTCGGCCAGAGCCGATGGCGATGACCTTTGCGCGGGATCGGGGGCAGATTCCAACGCCGACCCACTGCTCAGCGTCCAAAGCGTCCATCCGAGCAGGGCGACCACCGCCGCGCCCAGGAGACTGGCGGCCGTGATCGCTGGTTGACGGGGTCGACGGGGGCCGGGGCGTTGTCCCCGTCCTGTTCGACCTCGCGCTGTGGGCTGTCCTTTGGGATGGGCCATGGGGTTCGCTGGAAGCGTGGTGGGCTGCACCTTATCTTGCCGGCTGCTTGGATCCCTCCTCCGACGATTCGGAAACCTGTCCCATGTCATTCGCTCTCTTGTCTCTTGTCGCCCCGGCTCTCACAGCCGCTCTCGCAGTCCCGGCGGCGACCCTGGGCCCGATCTCGGCATCCTCGATGCCGGCTCTGGTCGCGTCGAGCCCCTCGGCGCCCGCCGCCGTCGCTCCCGCAGCTGCGGATGACTCTCCGCGCACGGTGATCCTGGGCTTCGATGGCATGGACCACGGCCTGACCCAGCGCTTCATCGACCAGGGCCTTCTGCCCAACCTGAAGAAGCTCTCGGAGCAGGGGACGTTCCAACGCCTCGAGACGAGCAACCCGGCCCAGTCCCCCGTGTCGTGGGCCGTGTTCAACACAGGAGCCAACCCGGGCAAGACGGGCGTTGGGGGTTTCGTGAGCCGCCACTTCGCGCGCAAGGACGGCGTGCGCGCCGGCAACCCGCTGCCGCAGCCCATGTTGGGTTTCAACACCACCATCCCGGCTGATGAATTCGTGCCATTCCCCATGGCGCTCGAGCAGCCCGACCTGTTCCGGATCCTGGCGGGCCTCGTGCCCTTGCTCGTTGTCTTCCTGCTCTTCAAGTTCCTGATCAAGCTGCCGCTCGTGGTGGCGGTGCTTTTGGGATTGGGTGCGGGCTACGGCGGTTGGGCATGGTCCGTGTCGCACACGGATAATCTGCCCGCCGACGGTCAGTTGCCCTATGAGATCAACCCCATGCAGGGCACCAACTGGTGGAGCTACCTGGACACCCAGGGCGTGCGCATGACCGGCGTGCAGGTCGCGTCGACGTTTCCGCCGGACAACGAGGGTGACAACACACGCTTGCTCTCGGGTCTCGGTGTGAAGGACATCGGCGGTTCGCCGGGCAGCTGGTTCGTCTTCACGGATGACCCGTGGTCCTGGTCCCACAGCACCGACACGGCCGGCGGCATCGTCAAGGTGACCTTCGACCAGGAAGGGGACACGCGCGCTCTGATCGATCTGCCGGGTCCGAAGAACTGGGTCGTGGACGGGCAGTACAAGAAGAAGCTGGCGGCCCTGAAGGAACAGGCCGGGCACCGCGACAACACCCAGTCGGAAACCGAAGCGCTGGATGCAGAGCACCGCACCCTCAAGTCCGAGTACGACAAGTGGAAGCGCTCGGACCGCGAGTCGTCGGTGCGCATCGTGGCCGACGTGGACCGCGAGGCCGGGACCCTCAGCATGGACGTCGACGGCACGAGCTTCAGCCTGTCCCAGGGCGAGTGGAGCGAATTCATCCAGTTGGAGTACGTCTTCAACGACATGTTCAGCGCCCACGCCGTGGCGCGTTTCCACCTCATCCGTTGCGACGAGGAGGAAGTGCGCATCTTCGTTCCGCCGGTGAACATCGACCCCTACAACCCGCCCAAGCACCTGCCCATCAGCTCGCCGCCGGAGTTCTCTGCGGAGGTGGCGCATGGCATCGGCCATGCCTACGAGACCCTGGGCTGGGCGTGCATGACGAACCCGCTCAAGGACGCCGAGGACAGCAACTTCACGGCGCAGTCCTTCATGGATGACATCGGCAGCACCATGGAACGTCGCGAGGAGATCATGGCCTGGAGCATGAACAACGCTTCGGACTGGGATGTGTACTACCAGGTCTTCAGCACCACGGACCGCATCGGCCACATGCTCTACCGCGAGTACGACCCGCAGCATCCGCTCTACGACGAGGCCTACGCCAACTCGATGGTCACGGCCTGGGGGCGTCAGTTCCCGCTGAAGGATGCGTTGCCGGAGGTCTACAAGGAGGCAGACCGCATCGTGGGCGGCGTCATGGACAAGATCGAGGGTGGCGAGTTGGGCGACGACTGCATGCTGTTGATCGTTGCCGACCACGGCTTCACATCCTTCCGCCGCGGCGTCAACCTGAACAACCTGCTGGCCGAACTCGGCTTCATGACCTTCAAGGACAACAAGTCCGTCAAGGAAGTGATCGCCAGCGGTCGCTCGGACCTGCTCGGCTTCGTGGATTGGAGCGAGACCCAGGCCTACTCCATGGGGCTCGGCAAGGTGTTCATCAACCTCGAGGGGCGGGAGCCGAACGGCATCGTGAAGCCTGAGCAGTACGACTCAACGGTGGAAGCCATCCGCGCCGCCCTCAAGCAGGTCACCGATGGTGACGGTGGTCCGAAGGTCGTGACCTCCGCCACACCGCGCGGCGAACTCTTCAGTGGCCCCTGGGTCGAGGAGGGCATGGGCAAGCGCACCGCCTATGGCGTGACCAAGGATGTGGAGCACGACGGCTTCGCCGACATCTTCCTGGGCTTCGAGCCCTACTTCCGCGTGTCCTGGGCCAACACCTTGGGCGGCCTCGACAAGGAGTCCGTCATCGACAACACCAAGCACTGGTCCGGTGGGCACGTGTCGGTGGATCCCTTGCATGTGGCGGGCGTGTTCTTCTGCAACCAGAAGCTCGCTTCCCCCGCGCGCTCCAGCCTGATGGATGTGGGCCCGACGGTCTTGAAGCGCTACGGCGTCGACCTGGCCAACACGGATGTGGACGGTGTCGTCTTGCCGTTCGCGGGGAACTGATCGTGAGCCTGCACCTGGTCACGGGCGGTACGGGCTACCTCGGGCGGCATCTCGTCGCCAAGCTCATGGCGGAGGGCCGCAACGTGCGGGCCTTGGTTCGTCCGGGCAGCTCGCGCGACGGCCTGGACGGGGCCGAGGTCGTGGAGGGCGATATCACCGATGCCTCCGCCTTGGAGCGTGCCCTGGATGGCGCTTCGCGGGTCTTCCACGTCGCGGCGGAGACACGGGATGGCCAGGCGGCTGAACTTTACGACGCCGTGAACCACGCGGCGGTCACGCGCTTCCTGGAGCTCGCGGCGGCCAAGGGGGTCGAGCGCTTCGTGCACACCTCGCACTACTTCGCCATCGGCCGCTCGGGTGAGCCGCGCTCGGCTGAGGACTTCGTGAACAGCGAGTACTGGACGCACAGTCCGGACGACATGCACGACGCCCATGAGTTGAGCAAGTACGACGCCGAGAACTCCCTGAACCAACGGGTCTCGCTTGGTGAGCCCGTGCTGGCGGTGATCCCCACCATGATGTACGGGCCGCAGTTGGGCACAGTGAACGGCCTCTCGGATCTGAGATCGGGCAACCGCATCGTGCGTCTGCTGGCAGAGCACGCTGCCGGCCAGTACCCCGGCATTCCTGGCGACGGGACCCAGCTCTGGAACCTCGTCCACGTCGAGGATGTGGCGGCCGCACACATGGCAGTCATGGACGCCGAGGACCTGGGTGGCTGGCCTCCCCCTCGTTGGGGGCATTGGCACTACATCGCGGGTGGCGAGAATGTGCGCGCCGCCGAGCTGTTCGCAGCCTTCTCCAAGTTGGCAGGCGTGGCGCCTCCCAAGTGCGTGAAGAAGCAGGGAGGACTCTTCGGGAAGCTCCTGGGGGGCGGCCAGGATGGTCGCAGCAAGGAACGATTCGCCATGGACAGCCATGCCTGGGCCTATTCCTCCGAGCTGGGTCGGGAAGACTGGGGCTACAGCGCGCGTCCCTTCCAGGAAGGTCTGGAGCAGACCGTGTCCTGGATGCGAACCTCCGGTCTCCTGCCGTCCTGATGCACTTGTTGGTCCACTTGTTGTTTCCACGGGCGCGCTCGGCGCGACCCTGCGGGACGAAACCTCACGAGCAGCACGTCCAAGGGGGCGATCCCATGAGTCCACGCCATTCCAGCCCACTCATCGCTCGTGCCCTGTTGGCAGCCTGCCTGTGTGTGGTGGTCCTCCCGGCCTGTGCCAACCCCGCTGGCAAGGCGCCCGAAGCAGGGCATGCAGGCCACTCGGCGCAGGTCCTGGCCGGCGAGAGTGACTCTGCGGTGAACACGCCCTATGCCGGCTTTGCCCGGAGACGGGTGGAAGCGCTGGGTGTCGAACTGGGAGGGCTCGTCAAGCAGACGATCCAGCACGCACGCCAGGTGCGCGGTGATCTCGAAGCCGAGCTGGCGGCCATGGAGCCTCCGGAGCGCCTGGGCTCGGACGATCGCACCATCCGCAACTGGCAGGTCGCGGAGGGCAAGCAGCATCAGCAGGCGGTGAGCGAGTTGTACGAAGCCAGCATCAAGATCCTCGAGGACCTCGAGACGGAGGCCCTCGCCCAGGCGGTGGCCATGGCAGAGGGACTTGTGGGCAAGCGCTCGCCCATGGACGACGGGCCGACCGGCGACGTGACGGTCGATCAGACCATCACGAGCTTCGAGGAGACCCTGCGGGCCGAGGTGGGGCTGAACGAGTTGCGGGCCCGGGCGCAGCGCGACGCCATTTCTTCCATCGATCTCGTGCAGGTGTTCACGACCTTCGCGGTGGCCGACGCCGACGAGCTGCTCGGCGGGCGCATGGTGTTGTTCATTGGCGGGGAACCCGGCACCGAATCTCCCCATGTGAAGCTCGTGCTCAAGGGCCAAGAGGCCGTCCCCCAGAACGTCCGTGTCCTGCAGGCGGTTCGCCACCGCGTCTTCCGCGGGAACACCATCGCCCAGGACCTGGGCTGGCAGAAGATGCCCCGGGGGCCGCAGATCTCGGAGCACGAGATGTCCCTCATCGTAGGCAACATCGAACCGCGCCTGGACACCACAGCCGAGGCCTTCCGCTCCCTGTATGACATGCGGGTGGTTTCGGATCTCCAGACCGTGATCGTGCAGAACCAGAAGGTCCTGGGCGGCGTGGACTGGCGCATCGAGTTCCGGGTGACCACGAGAGGTGTGGTGAGCTGGCAGGTCCAGGGCACGCCGAAGTTCAACGCGGAGTGCGTCGAAGCCCGGGGCGCCTTCGGCCAGCTCTAGTTCGGAGCGAGGTCGCAGGCAGGTCGTGGTAGCGCATGCAGCGGGCGGCCCTAGACGACGAGCCGCTCCCAGCGCGAGCGCGTTGCCGCCGTGGTCTCCTCGAGCGCCGACAGGAAGAGGTGGCCCGCATCGCCTTCCGCCGTGTCCGCGAAGCCGAGCCGCAGGGCGAGCTTGCGCAGGGCTGCGGAGTCGGCGGGAACCTCCTTCGTGTCGAGGCCCAGGGCGATCTGCAGCCGGGTTTCCACGCGCCGGAAGAAGAGATAGGTGTCCTCCAACCAGCGCGCTTCCTCGGGCGAGATGGCGCCGTGGTCCGCGAGCATCTCCAGGGCCCGCGGTGTCTCCTGCACCAGGACAGCGGGCTGGGCCGCGGCGTTCTTCAGCTGCAGGAACTGGGTCAGCTGCTCGATGTCCACCATGCCGCCCGTGCCTCGCTTGAGGTCGTGGCCATGAGCCTTGGCTGCGATCTTGTCGCGCATGGTGCGCATGTCGCTGGCCAGGGTGTCCGGCAGCTGCAGCTTGCGAAGGGTGGCGCGGATCGAGGCCAGGATTCGTTGGCCGAGGGCTGCATCGCCGGCCACCACTCGCGCCTTGAGCATCGCCTGGTGTTCGAACAGGGCTGCCCGCGGTGAGCGGTAGTAGGCATCGAAGGCGCGCAGGCTGGTGACGAGCGGGCCGGCGTTCCCTTCGGGGCGCAAGCGGGCGTCCATCTTGTAGAGCCGCGGGCCGTTGCGCGACCCGCCCAGGTGAGCCATGAACTCCCCGGCCACCTTGGAGAAGAAGACGTTGTTGGCCATGCCCCGGTCCGTCTTGCCGTCGCCGCTGTAGACGAAGAGCACATCGGCGTCGCTGCCGTAGTTGGCTTCGAGGCCGCCGACCTTGCCAAGGGCGATGACGATCATGTGTGCCGGAACCTTGGCGGAGATGCCGCGAATAGTGAGGGGAACGCCGTGCTCGGCCTGGGCGCCTTCGATCACCAGCTCGTAGGCCCGGCGCAGGATGTCGATGCAGAGATGACTGAGTTCTGCCAGCACGGCGGGCGTCTGGATGTCGCCCGAGAGGTCACGCACACCCGTGTGCAGGGTCTCGAGTTTCTTGTAGTCCGAGAGGGCGACCCAGGGGTCGGCGTGCATCTGCGCCAGGTGTTCCCGGCGCCGACGTCTGCCACGCATGCCGGTGCTCAGCGCGTCCATGAAGGCGTCGATGAGCTGCGGCTCGTGTTCCAGCAGCTCCGCCAGATGAGGTGAGCCTTCGGCGAGATGGCACAGCTTGTCGAGCAAGGTCGGGTCTTCGAGCAACTGTTCGTAGAGGATCTCCCGCGCGCCCACACCCCGGGTCATGCGTTCGAAACGATCCAAGGCCGCGTCGGGGTCGCCCGTCACCGAGAGCCGTTCCAGGAGTCCGGACGCCACGTTGGCGAAGCTCGACGCGAGACGCGGGCTGTCCGGCAGGAAACGCGAGACCGGCTTGGAGGCTCGCCGCAGCACCGCCAGGCATGCCTTCGGGTCTTGGAAGCCGAGATCCAGGAGGGCCTCGTTGAAGGCTCCCTCGTCGGGTTCGGCGGCCAGCAACAAATGGGGGATGCGCGCGCTGGCTCCCTCGCTATGGGGGAAGGCGTTGTGGAAGTGTCGTTCGAAGATCCCGCGCACCCGGTTGCGGTGTTCATCCAGCTCGGCTTCGAAGCTGGCGACGTCCTTGATCCCCATCAGCCGTGACAGGGGGCCCCGGTCCACTGGCAGGCGGTGGGTCTGCACGCGGTGCATCACCTGCAGCAGGTTTTCGACACGCCGATGAAAGAGATACGCCGTACGCAGTCGCGCGGTCTCGAGGCTCGTGAGGGCATCCGCCAAGCGCAAGCGCTCCAGGCCATGCAAGGTGGAGTTGCACAGCAGCCACGGGTTCTTCGACGCGTGCACCAACGCCAGGAATTGGGCGATGGTCTCGATGTCGCGGATGCCGCCCGGCGCTTGCTTCACATCCGTGCCCTCATGGGCATCGGTGCGGTAGTGGTCTTCCGTAGCGGTCTTGAGTCGCTTGAATTGACGCACGGCTCCGGCGTCCATGCCGCAGTCCAACGTCCACTGCCGGGTACCCTGCAAGAAGGATTCGCCGGCTCCCTGCTCTTCGTCGTCCTGGACAGACTCCATGATGACGCGCCCCTTGGTGAGCATCTGGCGCTCCCAGGGCCTGCCCATGCCGCGGTAGTACTCGAGGCAGCTGCTGACGGTGCGCGTCAGGGTGCCTGTGGCTCCCTCCGGGCGCAGGCGCATGTCCACCCGATAGAGGTGGCCGTCGGCCGTCTGGCGCCCGATGAGCTTGACGAGACGGCGGGCCACATCATCGGCGACCGCCTGGTCAGCGGCACCCTCCGGGCGAACGAAGATGAGATCGATGTCGCTGCTGTAGTTCAGCTCCAGGCCACCGAGTTTGCCCAAGCCGATTACGGCAAAGTGACGTTCGGCGTTCAGCCCTGCGCAGGCCCCGGCGATGACTGCATCGGCGAGGCGTGACAGCAGGATGGTCGTCTGTTCGACGTCGAGCTGGCCCACGAGGTTCTGCCAGGCGATGGCCAGCAGATCCTCTTGCTGCGCAAGCCGCAGTGCCTGCTCGCGGTTATCACCGGCGCCCGCCGCCCGGTAGCGCTCGCTGGCGGTCGCCGGGTCAAACGCACCTCCGAGGGTGCTCAGCAACTCGGGTCGGCTGATGAGCAGGTCGGCCATGTGTTGGCTGGCACCCAGGAAGGCCGTGAGCTCGGCTGCAGGGACTGGGCTGGCTGGTCGCTCTGAGTGGCCTAGCAGGCGTGCACAGTTGTTGAGGGCGCGTGCGGGGTCCGCGGCGGCAACGCAGCCCACCAAGAGGGTTCCGACCTCTGCCTCGAGGTCGTCGGACTGGATCAGGTGGTCGAGAGCACTGCGGGCAGCGTCGGGGTCTTCAAAGCCTGCTTGGCGCAGGGCCTCGCGGCAGCCGCTTTCATCGAGCACGCCACCGGCACGGTCCCTGGCGATGCGCGTCACCAAGGTCTCTTCGTCTTCGCGGCGGCTCATGGTTCTGACAGCGCCGAGCTGTCCGGTGTGCGCAACAGCTCGACGGCTTCGGCCATGACCGACTCCACCTCCAGCCGGCGCATGCAGATTGTGTCGCTGCAGCGGCGCAGGGTGCACGGGCTGCAGGAGACCCCCGAGCGAACCACGCGCGAGCGGTCGTAGTAGGGGCCCGTCACCGCAGGGTCTTTTGGTCCGTACAGGCCGATCACCGGAGTCCCCAGGGCGTTGGCAAGGTGCAAGGGAAGCGAGTCGGCGGCCACGAGCAAGTCTGCTTCGCGCAGTGCGTCGGCGAGCTCACCCAAGCCGGCGGTGCGCAATGCCTGCGCAGGGGCGTGCATGCCGCGTAGCACGGCGCGCACCAGGTCTTGTTCGTCGGGCCCGCCGCTCACGAAGAGCTCGGCGCCCAACTCACGGACCAGGCGATCTCCCAACAATGAGAAGCGTTCCGCTGGCCAGCGCTTGAGCAGCCCGAAGGCACTCGTGCCGGGGTGCAGCACCACGCACGGTCGCTCCCGCGCGCCCGTGGCGACCGATGCTTGCGAGGAAGACTGGCCCAGGGGCACCAGCGGGCGCGGGGCCGGCAAGCTGGCTTGGATGCCCAGCAGCGAGAGGATGCGAAGGTTGCTTGCGACGCGGTGCTTGGCCGTTGCCGGCGGCAGGAAACGCTCAGTGAGAGCTCGCTGGGCTCCCTCCTTGGCCATGGGCAGGTCGAAGCCGATCTTGCGCGGCGCCCTGAGGCACATGAGTTGCACGCGGCTCTTGAGGTTGCCCTGGAGGTCCAGGACCACGTCGTCCCGTCGGGCGCGCAGCATGCGGGCGTGGGCTGGCCATCGGGCCCGGTTCCGGCGGGGAAAGACCAGGACCTCGTGCAGCCCGGGCAGGTCCCGCACCAGTGCGGCTGCCCGATCCTCCACGAGCCAAGAAACGCGCTCAGCCTTGCCGCTGGCGATCAGGGCTTGCACCGCAGGGAGAGCGAAGAGCACATCGCCCAAGGCGGACAGCCGCACAACGAGGAGGGACGCGAACTCTGTCACCCGGGCAGGCTAGCAGCGCCGGCCGGGGGTCTCCAGTGCCGTACTGGCCTCTCCGTTGGATCGGAGGCCCCGGTGCGCCACCATGTGTCCATGAGCGCCCTGTCCCTCACCGCCGACTTGGCAAAGACCCATGAGATCCTGTCTCGTGGGTCGGTGCAGCTGCTCGTGCGTCGGGATTGGAAGCAGGCTCTTCCCGTTGAGCAGATGCTCGCAGGAGTGCCTCTGTCCGAGTGGGGGCGCCCCGTGCCGCACCAGCTCGTGGGCCGTGGCTCCGTGCATGTCCTGGAGACCGCGATGGGAGAGATCGTCGCCAAGGCCTACAGCCGGGGCGGTGTGATCGGTGCGCTGCTGCGTCATTGGTACGCGGATGCCGAGCGGCCCTTGCGCGAGGCGGCAGTGGCGGAGGAACTCCTGCGGCGTGGATGTGCCACGCCACCGATCGTGGCGGCCCGGGTCACGCGTGTCCCCAGCGGGTTGTATCGGTTGCAGATCGCCTCGGCGCGGGTGGCCGGGGCTCGCGACCTGCTGGATGTCCTGCGGGCTGCACATGGGGCGGAGCCTAGGGCCAGCGGGGTCGGTGTGGGTGAATCCGAGGAGCCCTTTCCGTGGGCCTCCCTCGGCCAGCGGGTGGGAGCGACCTTGCGCGCCGTCCACGACGCGGGCCTGCATCACCGCGACCTGCAGGTGAAGAATCTGCTCGTGCCTCTGGGGGTGGGCCAGCTGACGGTCCTCGATCTGGATCGATGCGAACTGAGAGCACCGCCGGATCAGACCACACGAGTCCAGGCCTTGGCGCGCTTCGCCCGCTCGCTCGTGAAGAACGCACTGCTCCCCGGCGCGTCCGGAGGGCGTTGCCACCCAGGCATGCTCGCTGCCTTGCGTGCCTTCGTGACGGCCTACTGTGCTTCGGGGGCCGAGCTGGGGAGTCGAGCGGCCTTGTCTCGGGCCGTGCGGGTGCGGCTTGCGAGGAGCTTGCGCCGTCACGAGATGCTCTGGGACGGCAAGAACGCGCGAGGCTAAAGCGCCTTTCTCGACGCCCCGCTGGCCCGCGGGCCTATTGCAGCAGGCTCTTCCAGGCTTCTGCGTCGACGCCGCGGTCGATGCCATAGATGGACACGAGGGCCGCGTGGGACCAGGTGCGCTCGACACCGCGTGGGCTACCGAGCATGCGAATCAGGAAGGGTGCTGCTTTCATATCCCTGGAGGCTCCCAGCGCCTTCGCCATGCCGGCCCGGACCAAGGGGCTGGTCTCGTCCGGCAGCAGGGCCAGGATGCGGTCGGTGGTGAGGCGGTGGGGGTGCATCGCCGCCAGGCTGGCAGCGTGCAAGCGCACCTTGGGTTCTGCGTCCGTCAGGGCAACGAGCACGGCATCGCGCGCGAGGGGGGCCGTCTCGGCAGTGAGAATGGACGACAGGGCCAGGGCGGCGTTGGCTCGCACTTCAGCGACGTGGTGATTGACGGTGATGTCGATCAGGGCTTGGAGGGGCGTTTCTGGTGCCCCCAACTTCCAGAGCGCGAGCATGACGTTGTTGAGCACATCCACCGGCGCGTCCTGGAGCGCGGGCGTGAGCACTTCCAGGGCTTCGGTGTGGCGGGATTCGATGCCGAGCGGGTTCTCGGGCACGCGCGAGAAGCCCAGGGCCCATGCGGCCACCAAGGTGCGTTCGTAGGGGCCGTCCTGGAAGGCCTCCACGACCGTGTCGAAGTTGGCGATGACCTTGCGGTTCACCAGGTGTTCGAGCGGCCGTTCCCGGCCCTGCCGCTGTTCGCGTTGCCAGGAGATCATGAGACGCTCAATGCTGTTGAGCAGGGATGCCGGCTCCTCGCGCGGCGCGCTGGCGAGATATTCCGACAAGCGGTTGAGCACGTCGATCTCTTCGGCCGCCTCCATGTCGAGCGGTGCTGAAGTGGTCTTGGGCGGGGTGCTGCAGCCCACGGCCAGGGCCGGGAGGAGGGCCAGCGCCAGTGCCAGTGAAGGGGCCAGCGCCGGGATCGGGGCGTGGAGCAGGGCCCGGAGCCCAGGCGAGGCGGCCGGCGAGAGGGGCGTCTTCATGGCGTCTCAGACGGGGCAAGCCCGCTCTCTCTTCCCGAGGCCACCTCGGCCGTGGACTCGAGCAGTTGCCGGAGATCCTCGGGGAGCATGGCGGGTTTGTTGTTCTTGCCCAGGCAGGCGAGCCGCGTGAAGCCCGTGGTGAGCAGCTCGCCAGCAGGGTTCAGCAAGCGGTACTCGAAGCGGACGGTGGTGCGCGAGAGCGCCCCCACCGTGGTGATGAGTTCCAGCTGCTCGTCGTAGCGGGCCGACTTCCTGTACTTCACTCCGACATCCACCACTGAGAGCAAAAAGCCGCGTTTCTCCACCTCCACGTAGGGCAGGCCTCGGTCGCGCATGTACTCAGTGCGGCCGATGTCGAAGTACGCCAGGTAGTTGGCGTGGTAGACGACGCCCATGCTGTCCACCTCCCCGTAGCGGGGGCGGATGAAGACCCGAGACTCAGGCATGGGCTCTGATTTCCAGTGGGAGGCGAGGCGAGGGGGCAGCAGTCCGAAGATTCGACAAAAAACGGCGTCGCCGCAAGGCACCTTCATCGGGATGATGTCGGGATGGACGCACGCGCACTTCTCGCCGCTCTCTGTTCCTGGGCTCTCCCCGGCTTGGGCCACGTAATCCTGGGGCGCTGGAGCAAGGCGCTCTATTTCGGATTGCTCATCATCGGCACCTTCGCACTGGGGGTCTGGCTCGGCGATGGGGGGAGCGTTTCGGCTGCCCGCTTTCCGTTCCATATCTACGGCCAGTACGGGGCCGCCCTGCCGGCGCTGCTGGCGAGCTGGATCGGTGAGGCCCCTGTGGGACACACGGTGGATCGCATGGAGCTGGGTCTGATCATGACCACCGTCGCGGGCATCTTGAACATCATCGTGGTGGTGGATGCCTACGAGACGGCTCGCGGAGAGGGCAAGGCGGCATGAGCACTCACCTGGCGACGGTCGGCCCCATGAGCTTCGGTGAACACATCGCCTGGTTCTTCTTCCTGACGCTCGTGTTGTGCCTCGTGTACGACGGGCTCCGCGCGGAGACCGTGCCCGTTGCGGTGGTACGTGGTCTCAAGCGCTGGGTCATGTTTGCGACAGGTACGGCGGTACTGGGCGGAGCCTTCCACTTCCTGGTGCGCGCGCTCTAGGCCCGCACGAATCGCCCTCCCCCCGTACGCAGCACCCGGCCCTCCAGTTCCAAGGCAATCAGCTGGCTGCGGATGTCGCGGTTTGTGCAGTGCAGCGCCGCGGCCAATTCGTCGGCCGTGAGGGCACGACGGCCCAAGGTCTTGAGCAAGGGTGAGCGTTCGCTCAGGCCAGCTTGCTCAGTCGTTGCCCGGCGCGGATCGAGGTCGGGAAGCACGCCGAGCATCTCCGGAAGTCGATCGGGGTCGATGACCGGTTGGGCTCCGTCGAAGAGCAGGGCATTGCTGCCCACGGACTGGGGTGAGTCCACGGCGCCAGGGACGACCCAGACGTCTCGCCCCAACTCGAGGGCATAGCGGGCGGTGATCAAGGCTCCGCTGCGCAGCCCCGCTTCGACAATCAGGACCTGGCGGCCCAAGGCGGCGATGACCCGGTTGCGCCTGGGGAAGGTGGATTGGCTGGGTGGGGTGCCCAGCGGAAACTCGCTGATCAGCGTCCCGTGCTTTGCCACCCGTTCTTGGAGCTCGGAGTTTTCGGGTGGGTAGACCACGTCGATGCCGCAACCCAGCACGCCGATCGGCCAGCCGGAGGCGTCGCAAGCTGCCTCCAAGGCACAGCTGTCGACCCCGCGTGCCAGCCCGCTGACCACCGCGAAGCCGGCGCGACTGGCTGCCTCGCCGCAGGCGGTGGAGGTCTGGCGCCCCGTGGGCGTTGCGGCCCGGGCCCCCACGATGGACAAGGCTGACTCGGGCGGGGGCCAACGGCCTCGGACGCAGAGGGCCAAGGGCAGGTCCGGAATGTCCCTCAGCCAGGGCGGGTAGCCTCGATGGGCTCGTCCCACCAATCGGATGCCCCGCGCCCGGGCCGCCTGGCGTTCATGGGCCAGGGCTGCCCGATTCCGCCAGGGCTCAAGGCGTTTTCGCCAGCGAACGGGCCATCCGGCGGCTCGCCAGGTACTGCTGGGCAGGTCGAGCCAGTCGCACTGGCGCCCAAAGGGCCGGGCCAGGGTGCGATAGTCCGCAGCTGTGCCGCCCGCAAGGTGCACTGCCAGTTCAGAATCGTTTGGTTCGTCCGTATGGGTCACAACAGTCCAGGACGGGTCTTCCGTCCTGGCGTTTCGCCCTCAGGGGCGGGCCCCTGCGTTGCTGCCAGGCCGAGGCGCGGTAGCGACCTCATGCGAGGGCCGGTAGCATGCCTTCTCGGTTTCAGCAGGCGTGCCCCGCGCCCGTCGAAGCTCCTCCCCGAAGTTCCCTGAACCCCGTTCGGCGCAGCCATTCATGGTGTTCTCCCGATCCTGTTCCACGCTCCTGCGCGGCGAGGCGCCTGCCCGGCACCCCCGCTGGACTCGTGTGCTGTTCAGCGCCTTGCTCGCTCCAGCTCTCGTTCTCAGCCTGGTGGCGAACCTGCCGCAGGCGGTGGTCGCCCAGTCAGATCTCGCTTTGCGGTCCCTGCCTGGGGGGCGCGGTGAGGTCCTTCTGGGGGAGGGCGGTTTGGTGGGCAACCCGCCCACCGGCATCGTGGGCTCGCTGGGGGCCTCAGCGGCTTGGGTTGATCTCGATGGCGATGGGTTCGACGACTACGTTTTTGGCGCACCAGATCAACCGGCGAACCCCCTGACGGGCATCGTCAACGACGCGGGGCATCTCTACGTGCTGTTCGGCGACAGCTCGCTCGGTGACCTGGGCAGTGATCCCGATCGGGATCTGGTGACCTTGGCTCTGGGCGAGGGGCTCGATCTGCGCGGTCGTGTGGGGGACTTCGCTGGCACTTGCCTCGCCTCGGCGGGCGATGTGGATGGCGACGGCTTCGAGGATCTCTTGATTGGGGCGCCGGGTTTCGACCAACCGGGGCGGCCCGGCTCCGGAAGTGCCTATGTGCTCTGGGGCGCTGCCGATTGGCCTGCCCAAGCCGTGGACCTGAGTCTCAACGATCTCATCCTCACGGGCCGCGCCACGCGCTTCATTGGTGCTCGTGGCCTGAGCAAGGCCGGGACGTCGGTGGGCGGCGGTGTGGACTTGGACGCCGACGGCCGGGACGACCTCCTGATCGGGGCGCCCTTGGATTCCACGGGCAGCCTGCAGCAGAACGGCACGGTTTCCGTGGTGTACGGCGATGCGTCCTACAAGGGGGCGGGCATGGTGGACCTCGCCAGCCTCGTCGCGGGGCAGATCACCGTGGTGGAAGGGGAAATGAACTTCCAGCTCCTGGGAACCGCGGTAGCGGGCCTCGGGCGCTTTGACCCGGTGCTGCCCGGCACGGGCGGTGCCGAGGATCTCGTGGACGGTGACGATGTGGCGCTGGGCGCTCCCGGCACGCTGCTGCGCGGGGGCTTGTTCACCGGTGCGGTCTACGTGTTGCGCGGGCAGACTTCGGGTCCGCTGGCGGCGTCGCTCGACACAAGCGCCTTCAGCGGCGGGGATTCCGCCGGGCACGTCTATCTTGGCGGAGACACCGGGGATCAAGCAGGCAGCTTCGTTTGGTCGGCGGGCGATCTCTACGGCGGGGACGGTTTCGTCGAGCTGGTGATCGGTGCGCCCTTCGATGATGGACCTGGGCGACCGGACACTGGCGTCTACACCCTGGTGCCGGGTCGCCTGTCAGGCACGAACCCTGCAGGCTTCAATCTGGGCGACGTGGGAGCCGGGGACGGACTCATGGCGGTGCAGATCCTGGGGGCAGCCTCACAGGATGGGACGGCCGGTTTGTCAGCGGCCGGCGTGGGCGACTTCGATGGCGATGGCAGCCCCGATCTCGCCCTGGGTTTCCCCGCCTCCTCCCAGTCGATCGGCGGGGTGGTCACCTTCAATGCGGGCTACGCCAGCTACTTGAGCGGCGCCCAGCTGGACCCGAACAGCGTGCACACCGTGGACATGGACGGGAATCTCACGGGCATCGAACTCTTGCGCGTGCATGCCGAGAGCACCAACGCCCGGGGTGGCAGCTCCCTGGCTGCGGGGGATGCCAATGGTGACGGCTACTTGGACTTGCTGGTCGGTGCCGCGGGTGCAGCGTCCGACCCCTCTCCGCAGGACCCGACAGGCATGGCGTTCACGAACACGGGGCGTGGGCATGTGGTGTTCGGGCCCTTGACCGTCATCATCGGCTCTTCGCCCAGCGCCTCCTTCTTCGAAGGACCCAGCGTCTTCATCACGCTCTTCGGTTCGGCGGTTGGCGTGAGCGTGGACTTCGATGGTGTTCCTGCCGCGACGCTGGGGGTGACAGGCGACGACCCCATCGTGATCGAAGTGGCGGTGCCTGCGCCGATGTCTCCGGGCGCTGCGGAGACAGTGGACATTCATCTGAACACCGGCGGGGGTGTCGCGACCCTGGCGAATGCCTTCACCTATCAGGCGTTCAGCATCGGTTCGGGCCCCACTCCCAACCTGGTGATTCCTGGCGTCGAGATGAACTTCACGGGCACAGCCGTGTCCTCTCCAGGCGACATGCAGGTCACGGTGGGCGGCCAGCCAGCCACCGTGTCCATGAGTGACCCGGTTGCAGGGACGCTGAGCATCGTGGCCCCGGTTGGTGTCCCCAACCTGGTGCCCTTGGACATCGAGTTCACCACAAGCAACGGGCAGGCTTCACTGGTCGGTGCGGTGACCTACGACGTGTTCGGCATCGGCTCGATCACACCGTCGAGCGGGCGCCAGGATGTCGGGATCAACGTGCCCATGGGCACGCCCGGTTTCAGCTACTTCGGCGAACCGGATCTTCCTGTGCAGGTCACGCTCATCACGAGCTCCGGGCTGGCACCGCTGGACACGACCATCGAATTCGGCAGTGACACGATGGGCTACCAGACCGCAGAGGTGACGGACATCTCTGGGGACACGGTGACGGTCAATCTGCCCTACTGGTTGCTCGGCGATGTTTCGGTCCCGGTCGATGTGCGCGTCACGAACTCGGAGGGTCAGCTGTCGGTGACCGACGGCTTCACCTACCTCCCGAGCGACTTCCTCTCCGACTCGAGCACCGAGAACCCCGGTTTCGGCGACGCTCCCGAGCTGGTTGCCGCGGGCGACTATCGCCCCAACGGCAAGGCGCTGATCCTGTTGCGCGGTTGGCCTGCTGCAGAAACGGAGTTCGGTGTGGCCGTCATGGGCCTCGACCTCTTCGATCCCTTCGCGCCCTTCTTCGGGGGGCTCCTGGCTCCCATGCCGAAGCTGGTGTTGATGCTGCCGCTCGGAGGGCTTCCGGACTTTGCCATCCAGTTGAATCACTCCCCGACCCTGGGGCCTGAGGGCTTGAAAGTCTGGGCTCAGTTCGTCGTGCAGGAGTCCAACGGGCCCACGACCACCTGGTCGCACAGCAATCTGCTCGAGTTCACCGTCGGACCGGAGTAGTGCGCATGCTCAGGAAGCGTCACTGGATCGTGATCGCGATCTGCCTCGTCATGCTTGGCTGCACGACGGCGCCGGAACGTCCGGCAGGGGTGGGGGAGCACCGCTGGGCTCACCAGCTCGCAGACGGGCAGGTGCACTTGATCCACTACCTGGACTCGGCCTACGCAGTGCCAGGACGTGCTGGCAGGCGACCACCCGCGGACGAGGCCCTCGTGCTGGTCCATGGTTGGGCGGGAAGCTCAGCCTCCTGGCGCAAGCAGTTCCCGGAATTGGCCGAGCTGGCGGAGATCCCGCGCGTCCTCGCGCTGGACCTGATCGGGCACGGTGAGAGCGATGCGCCGGTCCAGGACTACAGCATGGCCTTCATGGCCGATTCGGTCCTGGCCGCCATGGATCAGGCCGGGGTCCGGCGAGCCGTGCTGGTGGGCCACAGCAACGGTGTGCCTGTTGTCCTGAAGTTTGCGGAGCGGTATCCGGAGCGCACCGCGGCTCTCGTGGGTGTCGATGGGGCCATGAAGCCGCTCATGGATCGAGACGTCTTTGATCGCGCCTTCGCTCCCTTCCGGGAGGACAACTGGCGCGACGTCATGGGCGGCATGATCGCCGGCATGGCGGGCAACGGCCTGTCCCCGGAAGACCGGGCCGCGATCACCGCGATGGCCGTGGCGACGCCTCAGCACACGGTGCTCGCTTCAGCAGAAGCGGTCGTGGCGGAGGATGCCTACGGCGCCCTCGAGCTCAGCGTTCCCGTGTTGCTTCTGCTCGCAGAGCAACCCACATGGGATGCCAGCTATGAAGCCTGGGTGCGGGAGGCCTTGCCCCAGGTGATGTACGTCATCTGGAGCGACGTGAGCCACTACCTGCATACGGAGCGGCCTGCCGCATTTGCGCAACTGCTGCAGTTGTTCCTGAACCGCAACGGATTGTTGGACGCAGCTGGCCCCTGACGCCTGCGGGTCTCAGACCGCGAGCAGGTCGTCGATGATGTCCTGCAAGGCGCGACGCTCGGCGGCGTTGTTGACCCTCAAGCCGTAGAGATAGTGCAGCGCCTCCCGTTCCACGCGGGCCACGGTGACGGCCAGGGTGACAGGTTCGCCCTTACCGAGCTCGACCTCCACGCTGAGCAGCGTACCTTCGGCGAACCAGTTGCGGGCAGCGCGCACGACGCGAACGGCGAAACCCGTGGGTGACACATCGACGATACGGCCCGAGGCGGACTCGGACTCACCGCGGATGTTCACCATGAGGTTCACCCTCACCGGCTTCGTGGCCTGGCGCATGCCACGACGGCGTTGGCAAGGAGCGACTGCGGTGGGTGCCTCCAACACGACCTTGGCTGCGCTCGGACGATCGCTGTAGGCCAGCCAGTCGTGGATGGAGGTCAGGAAGGTGTGCACCTGGCCCGAATCATCCGTGAAGAAGCCACGCACTGCGGCGCCGTTGCGAACGATACCGACGAAGTCGTCGGGAAGGGTCGAAGAGACCTGCGGACGGCCGTGCGAGTCGGTGCGCATGAAGGTGCCCGTGCACTGCACGATCTCGCCGTTGACCAGCACCCAAAGTTCCAAGGGGTGGCCGTGATGGCAGGCAGTGTCGAGCGGTGGGGGCAGGACGTGGGTGGCACCCATCGACGGGTCTCCTCGTTTGCAGGGGTGAGGCGGGCTCTCCTTTCTCGACCTCCAGAGGCTTCCAAGTTGAGCCAGCCCAGCTGCTCGCGGCCGGAATCTGCTTCCAGAGCTGAATCCATCGCCGAGGCGGCCGCTGATTCCCCCACGGGCGGGACGTCGAAGGGGGGATTCGGGCGATCGGAAGGGGGGCCTCAGCCCCCCTTACGCCCCCGGATGAACGGCCTGCAGGGCTTCCCGGATGAAGCTCTCTGGCACGTCCGAGTGGACCGCAACTCGTCCTGGAGCATGCAGGGCCACGAGTGTGTGGGTCCCCGCCGCCCGCTTCTTGTCCCGGGTCAGTTGCTTCAGGACGTCCTGCACAGCGAAGGGCGTAGCGATGGGCAGCTGCCACTCTTGGAGTTGGGTGCGCAGGCTTCCCTCCAGCGCAGGCAGCGCGGGTGCTGGGCCTGTCGGGTGTGGGTCTGCCAGAAGCGTCCCCAGCCTGCACGCGCACAGAAGGCCCAGCCCGACCGCCTCACCGTGCTCCAGGAGATGACCGTCATGGATGCCTGGCGATGTTCGCGTGGGGCTGCTCTGCTCGGCCGCCTGCAGGGACAGGGCTTCGAACGCGTGACCGAAGCTGTGGCCGAGGTTGAGCAGCCGCCTCGAACCCCGGTCGTAGGGGTCCCCTTCCACCAGCTTCAGTTTGGCGCTGACCACGTCTGCCATGACTTGCGTGGCGCGCGGAGCAGCCTGTCGAAGCTCGACTTCTGTCAGCTCTCGGGCGACCTCCCACAGGGGGCCGCCGACGATCAGGGCGGTCTTCAACAACTCGGCAAATCCGGCACGCAGGCAGCGGTCCGACAAGCTGCGCAGGGCGTCAGGGTCGAGGATCACTTGCAGCGGGAGATGAAAACTGCCGACGGTGTTCTTGCCGCCGCCCAGGTTGATGGCTGTCTTGCCGCCTAGCGCAGCGTCCACCTGCCCCACGACCGAGGTGGGCACCGCAACCCAAGGCATCCCGCGCCGATGAAGTGAGGCGGCGAGGCCGCCCAGGTCGGTCACGACACCGCCGCCCACTGCCACCAACAGGGCATCTCGATCCATGCCCGTCTCATCCAGTGCACGGAGCAGCCGCTCCAAGGTGGCCCAGGATTTGCTGCTTTCCCCGGCAGGGATGACGAGGCGGGGGGTGTCCCCCCATGGGCCCTTGAGCAAGGGCTCGACGTTGCGATCGGTGAGCAGGAAGATCTGCGAACAGACAGGCAAGCCGTGGGGTAGCGCAGCGAGCTGTCCCGCCCCGAAGCGAACCGTGTCCGCGAGACTCATGGAGCGGACGGGGGTTCGGGTGATCCGTCGGCATCATCGGGCACCGTTTCGGCGCTGGCCTCGAGTGACGTGTCCGTGCCCTGTGTCGTCGATCCGCTGTTCTTCGTGACGATCCGGCGCCTGCGGGCCATGCGACTTCCGCGGGCAACCAAGGCTGAACGGCGTTCGCGCCACTGCCCCACTGCGACGAGCAACACGATCGCAGCGACGACGCCCACGATGACCCTCATCAGGACGGGGGTGAGCTCGTCCTTGCCAGGGACGAAGCGTTCGATGCTGCGGCTGGGGATGACCGCCACCATGCGCGGGTGGTTGGCCTTGTTCTCGAAGGAGAAGCGTCGGAAGAACGTGCCCTTCACGTCGACGATGTCTCCCTCGGCGACACCTTCCGGCTTGTCGAGACACATGACGAGCATGGTTCCTGCATCGCCAGAGCGGGTGTCGGAGACCCAGAGCTGCCACACGAAGGGGTCCCCCAGCGGGTTCTCTCCCCGCGGCCCCAGGGGGGCTTCCTTCATGTACATGAGCACGCCGGTCATGTGCACGGAGCGTCCGCGCCAGTAGCCCGGGTCCTGGAGCAGCAGGTGCGGCATGGTCTCCGTCGGCGGGTCGTGCTCGGGAAACATCACGTCCAAGGGTGCGTGGGTGACGTAGCTCAGCAGTGTGTAGTACGCGAGGCTATCGAGGGGGCGGTTGGCCAGGGTCAGGCTGTGGTCCTGCACGCTCTCAAAGAGGTCCGCCGGCATTTCGAGCACGGGGTCCATGAGGTAGGAGGACGCCAGGATCTCCTCGCCGACGATCAAGGGTGCCCGCACGAACTCCGTGTTCGGCTTCACCATGTCGTGCTGCTTCAGGTAGAAGCCTGCAAGGCGCACGACGTCACCGACCTCGATGTCCCAAGGCTGGGTGAGCACAGCGAATGTCCACGGCCTACCAGTCTCGTCGTTGATCTGTCCGCGGTAGTAGCGCAGTCGCCCGACTTGCTCGGTGTCCATCCACTTGAGTTGCCCCAAGACCGAGAAGACGTTGCCACGCTGGGCGCTCGAGTCCTGGGCGAGTTCGTCCCAGTCACCGTCGCGCATACCCAGCTGTTCGAGGTCGCCGTAGGCCAGCTTGCCCGCTTGCTCAAGCAGGTGGACCAGGGCGTCTTGCTCCAGGTAGGCGCGCTCGGCATCCGACGAGTCGCGCACCGTCCCCATGAGCCCGGTGTCCACGCGTGCTGCTGGGGGCAGCGGATCCGCGGGGGTGTCCAGGGCGTCGATGGACTCGCTGGCCTGGCGCAGCGGCCCTGCCTTCGGGCGCATGATGCGCCAAGCGCCGTAGACGATGACGATGGCGAGCAGGTAGACGAACACTCGCCGCTTGAACTGTTTGTTCAGTTCGCTGGCGCGCTTGCCTTGGGCGGCTTGGCCGATGCGTGTGCGATCCACGAAGGAGGCCTAGACCGTGGCGACCGGAGCGTCGCAGGCCGAGACCAGGGCTCGGAAGAGAGCCTGCTGGCCTGCGTCTTCCGGCATGCGCTCGGGATGCCACTGAACACCGAGCAAGAAGCGGTGCCCGGGGAGTTCGCAGGCTTCGATGACGTCGTCCTCCGTCCAGGCGCTGGCAATCAAACCTCGGCCAAGCCTACCGATCGCCTGGTGGTGGGCGCTGTTGGTCGGGAAGGATGCCCCCAGCAGCCGCCCGATGGCCGAGTTCGGGTCGGCCCGCACCGCATGGGGCGCGGCTTCAAAGCCGGCGCTGTGGTTGAGGATCTGGGAGCCGAGATCGGGCAGATGCTGGATCACGGAGCCGCCGGCCACCACGTTCAGGGTTTGCATGCCTCCGCAGATGGCCAGGCAGGGCAGCTCGTGCTCCAGCACGGCATGGCAGACAGCCAGCTCGGTGGCCTGGCGCGCAGGGTGCATGAGTTCGGCCTTGGGGTGCAGTGGCTCCTGCCAAAGCACGCTGTCGAGGTCCTCGCTGCCCGTCAGGACGAGGCCGTCGAGACGGGCCAGCACGTCCTCCAGGCCTGGGAGACCCTTGCCCCGGGCGGTTTCCAGGAAGGGCAGCGCGACGGGGATCGCCCCGGCCCGGTGCAGCGCCTGCACATAGGGAGGACGGACGACGGGTTGCCCGTCAGGCTCTGAACTACAGGTCACACCGATGAAGGGCCGCATGGCGCGAGATTATAGTGACGCGCATGGCCTCCGTGACACCTCACTCTGATCACCAAGACAGGATTCCTCTCTCCGCCCATGGGGCTCCAACCCTGAGCGACCCTTCACCCTTCGCGGCCTTTGACGCCTTGCTGGACCTGGAGCGAAGCCGCGCCTTCCATGCCGGCCAGAAGGCGCTGAGCCTGGCGTGCATGGGAGACCTGCTGGACGCCTTGGATTTCTCCCCCGGCGAGGACTTCTCGGCCTGCGTGCACGTGGCCGGAAGCGAAGGCAAGACAAGCGTGAGCGAGTCCGTGGGCGCCGGACTGCGGGCGGCTGGCTTGGCCACGGGGGTCTACACCTCGCCGCATTTGCGCGACCCTCGGGAAAGGATGCGTTTGGATGGGCGTCTTCCAGACTCGGCTGCGGTGCGCTCGTCGGTGGAGGCTGTCTGGCTCGCTGGCGAGGGGCGGGGCCTCAAACCCAGTTGGTTCGAGGCGATGACCGCCACCGCTTGGCAGCTCTTCCGCAGCTCGGGCGCCCAGGCCGCCGTCTGGGAAACGGGCTTGGGAGGGCGGCTGGATGCCACCCGCCTGTTGCCGGCGCACGTGTGTGTCATCACGTCGATCAGCCTGGAGCACACGGCGATCCTGGGGCACGAGCTGGCGGCCATCGCCCGCGAAAAGGCCGGAATCGTGCGACCGGGAGTGCCGCTCGTGGCCGGTCGTTGGCTTGCCGACGAGGTGCTGGATGTCTTTCGCGAGGTCACCGAAGGAGCAGGGTCGCCGCTGCTGCTGGTGGAGCCCGACACGCACGGCGAGGGCCCGGAGTGGGCAGCGCGGAATCGTGCGCTGGCCTACGCGGCGCTCGAGGCCGTGTCGGGCAACGAAGCCGCCGGCCCTGTGAGGGTCTGGCCCTGGGCCGAGGTGCGCGCCGCCTTGGGCGCACACCGCGCGGAGGGCCGCGACGAGTTCCTCGAGGGGGTGCTCTACGACGGCGCCCACACCGTGGCCGCGGTGGAGGGGCTCGCCCGGCGCCTGAACGGTTCCGGCCCCGTGCTCTTCGGCGCCACCTCCGGTCGGGATGTGCTGCGTATGGCCTCGGCCCTGCTGCCCGTCGCGAACCCCCTGGTGCTGACCAGGGCGCCAGGGAGCCGGGGTGAGGATCCGGCGGAGATCGCCCGGGCACTGCGGGAGCAGGGTCTTCGGGGAGATGTGTGGGTGGTGGACGACCCCCATGAAGCCCTTGCCCAGGCCCGCCGCTGGGCCTCAGGCCCAAAATCTGATTCGCACCCGATCACGGTGACAGGTTCTCTGCACCTGATCGGTCTGTTGTTGCCTTCCCAGGAATCGCCTACGTGAATGCATCGTTTCTCTGCCTCTTGAGTGCCGTGCTGGCTGGCTTGGCGGGCACTCTTCTCGAGCTCAGCTGGCTGCGCTCGGCGGCCGCCGCGCTGCCCGGGACCTTGCCTGCAGCGGCTCTTGTGGTGCCGGTGTTCCTCGTGGCATGGAGCGGAGGCTCGATGCTGGCTGGACGGCTTCAGGATCGCTCCCCCGATCCGCTGGGACTGGCGGCGCGCTGGTTGGGTGCGTGTGCTGTGGCTGCTTTGGGGATGCCTTGGGTGTTCGAGCGCCTGCTGCCGTTGGGAAGCCTGGATTCGGTGGCCATGCGGGTGCTGGTGGGCGGCTTGCCCGTGGCGCCGGCGGCTTTCGGGCTCGGAGGCGCGCTGCCCTTGTTTGCCCGTTATCGGCGGGGGCAGGGTAGCCCCGCCGCTCAGGCGACCGGTGGTGTGGCGGCCAGCGTGGCTGCAGGCGGGGCGCTCGGGGCCTGGGGTTGGATTCCCTTGCTCCAAGGGGGCGGCTCAGCAGTGCCAACCGCTGCCGCTGCATTGGCCGGCGCGGCTGGCGTAGCGTGGTTCTTGCAGCTGTCCACCCGCTCGCAGCCCCAGCGGCTGGACCCGGTAGAGCCCCCGCTAGAGTCCTCGGCGGAGCCCCTGGCTGGCACCCCGCAGCCGGAGTCAGCGGCCCGTGGGTTGGATCTCGGCCTGGCGGCCTTCGTCGGCGGGGCACTTCTCGTCGGCGGTCAGTTGGCGATGTTGCGCGTTGCAGCCCAGTCCCGCGGGGACAGCATGGCCACCACGTCCCAGGTCCTGGCTGGATTGCATGTGGGCATGGCCTTGGGAGCCCTGTGGATGTGCCTACCCGCACGCCGCCTTTCAGCACGTGGACTCGTGGGCTTGCTGCTTGGGCTCGCCGCCCTTGGCTTGCTGACGCCCAGCCTGGCTTCGGCATCGTTGGCCGGCGGCGCCTCCCAGGTCGATGGTTGGTGGCTGGCACTCTTGCTGACGGTGCCCCTGGGTGTTGGCGCTGGCTCCTTGGTGACTGCAGCAAGCCGCGCACCTGTTCGATCACGAGGGCGCCTGGGTTCTTGGGTCGGGGACCTCGCGGCGTGGTCCACCCTGGGCGGTGTCCTGGGAGGCTTCGCCTACGGAACCGTGTTGGCTCCCGCGCCGGAGTGGGGCACCGGTGCTGCGCTCCAGCTCATGGCCTGTGTGGCGCTCGCTGCAGCCGCGCTCCTGTCGTTGAGGACTCTGGCGGTGGCGGGCCAGCGGCCGACAGCGCTGATCCTGCTCGTGCTGGTGGGAGGTCTCGGGAGCCTGGCCTGGCGCACGCCTGCCTTGGAGATGCCGTGGCAGGCGGACAGCAGCGAAGTGAAGTTGGTGAGGCAGCTCGAAGGGCCGTACGGCGTGGTCAGTCTGGTCGCCACGCAGGACGGGGATCTGCGACTCAAGTTGGACAACCGCTTTGGCTTCGGCGGCTCCAGCGGCGCCGCCTTGGAACAACGCATGGGCCGGCTTGCCGCCTGCTTCCAACCCAGCGCGGAACGCGCGCTAGTGTTGGGCATGGGGCGCGGGCAGACCCTGGCTGGGTTCGTCTCGACGACGCCCGCAAGGGTGGATTGCGTCGAACGCAACCAACAGGTCCTGGACCTGGGACTCGAGCTGCCACTCGTGGGTGACACGCTGCCCGTCGCAGGGCCGCCCAACATCGTGCATGCCGATGCCCGCAGCTGGATGGCGCAGAAGCCCGGCACCTACGACCTGATCGTCGGGGACCTCTTCTACCCCTGGGTGACGGGGGCGGGAGACCTGTTGTCCCGGGAGCATTTCCACGAACTGCGCCGCAGTCTTCGGGACGGGGGTGTGGCGGTGCAGTGGATCCCGCTCCACCAGCTGCCCTGGCCCGCGTTCGGTTCCGTGGCGCGGGCGTTCATGGACGCCTTTCCGACGGCGCGTCTGTTTCTCGCAACACCGCTCGCCGACCGGCCGGTGGTGGCCTTGGTCGGGGGCATGCGCGACGGCTTGCCGGATGGGGCCACGGTGACGGAGATGCTCTCCGCGGCGCCATCTCCCGCGGGGCCGTCCGTTGTCGAGGATGTGTACGACCTCTATGTGGCGGATGCCTGGGCTCTCGGCAACAGCTTCCTGGACGTGGAGCCCGCCTCGCGGAAACGCCCCGTGTCCGAGCTCATGAGCCTGGGGCGCTTCGAAGATGAAGCCTGGATTGGCGCGACGAACATGCGCCTCTTGTCCGAGCTGGTGCTGCCCTTGGACACATCGGCGGTCGGCGGTGCTCCCATTGATCCCTTCAAGAACAGGACACTCGGGGTCGAACTCGCAGCGCGCAGCGGCGCCTTGAAGGCGATGCTCCTGTCCCGGGCAGCACAGCTTCAGACGGCGCTGCCGGATGTGGCGCAGGACACGCGGGAGCAGGCGGACCTGTTGGCATCCTCAGCGTTGATGGAAGCTTGGCGTGTGGCGCCCTTGCACATGGATGTGCGGCGTGCGCTTGTGGAACGCGCCCGGCTGCTAGCCACGAAGCACCGCGCGCTTGAGGGAGCGCAGCTGATGCGAGCCGCCTTGGATGTGATCAGCGATCCTGCCTTGGCAGGCGTCCTGGGCAGCCTGTTCCTGCAACTCGAAATGATGGACGAAGCGGCTGACCTGTTGGGGCAGGTGTGGGCCGTCCAGGCCGCTGATCGTGTGGTGCTGTTCGACTATGCGACGGCGCTTCTGCACGCAGGGCGCGACGCGGATGCCGCCAAGATGTTGCGCAAGATCATCAACCGTTCGGGCTCGCGCGGTCTGCCGCAGACGCACGCCATCGGGCTGGGTCTGATCGAGGGAGATCTGGCCGCACTCCCGGCCGCGGACAGCCTGTTGGAGAGCTTGCCGCCTGAGTCGCTCTGGGCCCGGACCTTGGGTCGACTCCGGGCGCGCCTGCCTTAGGCTCTCCGGGTTGCCCCGCCGTTCAAGACGGCTGGGGCCCTAGTTCTGGGGGCGAGGCTGACGCCGGCCGCGGGTGCGGTGCTTGGCTTTGGCCGGGGCGGCCGAACCCAGCTTGATCACCACCTCGGACGAGTCACGCAGGGTGGAGATCTCCTCCGGAGTCAGCTCGCGCGTCTCCCCGGGTTCCAGCAAGCCCATCTCGATCGGGCCGATGCCGATGCGTTGCAGGCGACGCACTTCGTGCCCGAAGCGCGCGCAGACCCGGCGGATCTCGCGCTTCATGCCTTCGTTGAGGCGCACCTCGAGGTAGGCGCGGTTGCGCATGCGCTTGACGACGCGAATGTCCAGGGATCCCGTGCGGCCCTCGGAGAGCCAGACGCCCTTGCGCATGCGCGCCAGGACCTCTTCGGTGGGAGCGCCCTCGACCTCCACGATGTAGGTCTTCTGGACCTGGAAGCTGGGGTGCGTCACTCGGTGGCAGAGTTCGCCATCGTTGGTCAGGATGATGGCGCCCTCGGACTCCACGTCGAGGCGTCCGATGCTGAACAGGCGGTGGTCACGCACCCGCGACGGGAGGAAATCCACGGCTCGCGGACGCTCGGGGTCGCCCTTGGAGCTGCAGATGACGCCCTTGGGCTTGTTGAGCATGTAGTAGAAGCGGCGGGGCATGCTCACCCGCTCCGAATCGCAACGGATCTCCTGCGACTCGGGATCCACGCGGACGCCCAGTTCCGTGACGGTCTGCCCGTCCACCTCGACGCGACCCTCGACGATCATCTCCTCGCAGGCTCTCCGGGAGCCAACACCGCAAGCGGCCATCACCTTTTGCAAACGTTCGAAGGGCATGGGAGGGAGACCTGCAAGGGGCACGAGGAGGCGCTCAAGCCGCACGCGCCCGTCCCGTCGTGGGGGATCCCCGTTGGGAGGACCTCGTGTGGGGGACCTGAAGGCGGCGGCTTTTGGGGCGCGAAGGCGACCCTGCAGTGTCTCAGAACCGCCGGCGAGCGCAACCCCCTCGGCCGACCGTTTCCATGCCAGGCCTTGCGGCCGCAGGGGGTTGCGTCAGGAGCCGAGCTGGGATCAGCCCGCGCTCGCGGGGCCCATCACAGGTCCTACGCGAAGCATCAGAACGCGTGGTGGATCTTCTCGAGGAGCTTCACCAGCTCCTCATCGAGCTGCTCTTCGCTGAAATCGCTGTCAGCAGCCAAGCGGCCACGCCACAACTCGACCATGCGGTCGATGGATTGCTCGTCCGGCTCGCCAGAGAGCTTGCGGCGGTGTTCCTGGAGTTCATTCCAGTCCATCTTGCTGTCGTGCATTGGAGAGGATCCGTCTGGTTATATGAAGCTCCGTGTATATCGATGGACGTTTATAAATACTTGATCGCATATGTCGGGGCAGTTGGGCTGTTTGTCACTCAAACACGGCTTGGTGGCCTGAATTGCGCCATCAAGAAGAGTTGGGATTGGAGTGATGGAAGCCCGCTGTGCAGCCGTTGGTTGAGGATCCCTTCCCTGGGGAAGGGGCCCCTGGCGTCGAAACCGAGGACGAGGCGGCGCAGCGGGGGAGGCTGGAGCCTTGGCCTCAGGCTCGGGCGTACAGGTGGATCGCCGAGCGGCCGTAGGTCCGGGAGCGGTCCAGCACCCAGCCAGCCATGTGCGGGACGGGAGCTCGTTCTGCGGGCGCATGCCAGGCCAGGACCGCGTCCGGGGCCAAGACCCCTGGCTGCTCGAGGCATTCGGGGAGGGGGGCCTCCCGCACGAACGGCGGGTCGGCGTTGACCAGCGTGTACTGCTCGCGCCCCGTGGCGACGTAGCGCAGGGCATCGATGGCCAGGATCTCAGCCTCCGAGGGCCCCAGGGCGCACGCTGCGATGTTGCGGCGAAGACAGGCCAGGGCCGCCCGATTCTGCTCCACGAAGCGCACGTGGGCGGCTCCGCGGCTCAGCGCCTCCAGCCCCAGGGCGCCCGACCCGGAGTACAGGTCGAGGACCCGGGCTTCGGGAACCACCGAGGTGAGCATGTTGAAGAGAGCCTGGCGAACCAGGGAGCGTGTGGGCCGTGTGCCGCGGCCGGCGGGCACATCCAGCTTGCGTCCTCGGAAGCGACCGCCAGAAATCGTGGGGCGACTGGATGCAGGCATGGGGGCTACCGAGGAGTGCAACGAAACCAGAATGGGCGGGGCATGATAGAAAGCTCGACCCTTCCTGGTCTCCCGTGAGCTTTGATGGATCCCTCCTCTTCTGATTCCGATGACCAGGGCCGTCCTGCGGGCAGTCGCCGGCGGGTTCAGGCGGGAGCAGGGTCCGTGGGTGCCCGGGGGGGGCCCAAAAGGGCCCCGAGCGGCGCCTCGACCAGCGGTACCAAGCCTGTGCCTGCCGTGTCCGTGGGCGTCGATCGGGCGACCGAGCGGCGCCGAGCATCGCTCCGGAGCTGGCGCGCAGGGCTTCCGTCGTTCCTTGTGTCCGCTCTCTTGCATGGCGCTGCAGGCTGGGCCCTGTGGCATTTCGTCATCCCCCAGCCGGTCGATGTGGCTCCCCCGACCTTGGTGGCGTCCATGGAAAACGTGGACGATGTTCCGCCGCCAGAGATCGAGCCGCCTCCGCCGGAACCGGAGGAGCCGGAAGATCTCGAGATCTCCCCTCCCGATGTGGATGCCTTGGTCGTGGATCCTGTGGACGACCCGGATGACCGGCCCTTGTTGCCGGATATCGACCTGCTCGGCCTCGGCGGTTCGTCTCAAGGGGGGCACGGGTATCGCTCGCGTACCGGAGCCGACTGGGGGACGCCGGCCGGCCTCGGCTCCCTGGGAGATGGCGCCTCGCCCTTCCGCGGCTTCCTGGAGGATCTTCGGGAGCGCGGGCTGGACGTTGTCTTCGTCATCGACGCCACGGGCAGCATGCAGCGCTTCATCGATGAGGCGCGGGCAGCGATTGACGACATCATCCAGGACCTGGCCACCGTTGTCCCCTCGCTGCGCATCGGCATGGTGGCCTACCGCGACCTGGGCGACGACTGGACGATCCGCCGGGCTGAACTCACCACCGATCGCTACCACATCCATACATACCTGCTGGCATTGCGTGCGGCGGGCGGGCGTCGGCTGCTGCCCGACTTCGAGGAGGCGGTGGAGGAAGGCCTGCGAGTCGCCAGCGAAGAACTGACGTGGCGCGAGAACGCGCGTCGCGTGATCTTGTTGGTGGGCGACGCGCCCTACCACGACGAGGACCAGTCTGCGGCCTTGGCGACCGTGCGCAGCTTCGGGCGTGGGATGCATTCGCTGGTCAACACCCTCTACGTCAGCGCGGGTGGGATGAACGCTCCCACAGCAAACCAGCAGAAGGCCTGGGAGGTCTTCCAGCGCATCGCAACGACGGGCAATGGGACGGCCTTCGAGTTGCGGGTGGAAGGGAATGAGGCGCGGAGCGAATTGCGCACGAGTGTCACCGAAGCTACCTTCGGCCGGGAGTGGTTGGATGAGATCCGTCAGCTCCAGTCGTCGGCGCCTCGGGATGCGCGGCGCGCCTCCGTGGCGCGGCACGTGGAACGCAAGGATCGCGAGTGGTTGATCGAGAAGATGGCGCTGCAGCCCATCCATCCCGCCGTGACGGCAGCCTGCCGCGAACTCTTCGATGGGCGCATTGCAGCGGCCATGATGAAGCAGTTGGAATCGCCCGGGGTGGACCCCGGTTTGCGCACTGCTGCGCACTATGTGTTGCAGACTTCTATCGCGGGTCTGGCCGACATCCCCTTTGACGCGTCCCAACCGCTGGCGGGGCAGGAGATCGGCTTGGCTGCCATCCGGCGCGCCGTGCGGGAGGTACCTGGCGCGGAACGCCACCTGGACGGCACCGGCGTCGAAGTGGTTGCACCGGAGGCGAGTCCGCCCAAGAAGCCGTTGCCGAAAAAAGCCGCGCCGCCAGCGCCGCCCGGCACGCAGCCCCCCTCAGGCGGTCCAGGCTAGCGGTCGAGCATGTCCTTCGGGAAACGCTCGGGCCGTGCCGCGGCCCACCCGCGCCACTCTCGCTCCACCTCGTCAGGGCTGCTGGCGAAGGCGCGAGGCCAGGCCCGCTCATGCATCCTGCGGATGGAGCGGTCGGCATCGGTCTCGGTGTCGTACAGACGCAGGTACTCGCAGAATTCCGTGCGATGCCGGTCCATCAGGAAGTCTACGAAGCTCCAGCAGACGCCCACGTCGCGGGAGTCGAAGGACTCAGCGCGGCGTGCGAAGTAGCCCTTGAGGGAGCTTACGGAGAGCTGCATCTGCTCGTCGCGCAGGTTGTCGCGCCAGGCGGGAAAGTTCTCCCAGCCCGGGACCCAGAGGCTGGTGGGCACGTCTTCTGCGATCGTGCTGTTGGACGTGATCGTGACCGTGGCGTAGTAGTTTGTAACGCCCTCGTAGAGTGCCGCCAGCCCGGCCTTGGCCCAGCCCGGCGCGTCGCGCTGCCCCTTGACCCGTTCCACGAGCAACTCGGCAAGCTGATGGGTCAGGATGCCCATGCGCGTCTCCTTGCGGTCGCCCTGCGCTTCGAGGTAATTGCCTTCGACGAGCACCAGCACCGGGCGGGGCCATTGGAGGCCATAGGAGTTTCGCCCGATGAAGCTCTCGCCTGCAGCGTCACTGTGGATGAAGCGCTTCGTGAAGCCGCTCTGGACCATGCGATCGGAAGTCTCGTTGTCCGGTACGACGAAGATCGGAACGTCGTACTTCGTGACGCGCGCCAGCTCGAGTTCATTGAGCTGCAGGCGCTTGAGGAAGTCGCGCACCAAGGCGTCCAGGTCGTAGATGATGAACTCGACGGTCTCTTCATCGAGGGTCGACGAGAACAGCGTGACGAACTCCCCGGCGACGGCCTGGGTCTCGTACCCAGCCATTGAGACGAGGTCTTCGAGCGCCAGGCTCGTCTCCGCTTCTCGGCGGGGCACCCAGTCGCCGTGATACAGGACGAAGCCCTGGGCCTTCATGACGTCCGCCTCGGGCAGCCACTCGCCCTCATGGAAGAGCAGGCCTTGGGCCATCTTCTCCGCTGCGACGCGCTCGAGGTAGGCGTCCACCTCGTCCGGCTCGAGCCAGACGCCGTCCACCTCCACGCGACCCAGCTTCTCCTGCGCCCTGCGGTGCTTGGGGTCGGCAGCCACGACCTCACGAAGCAAGGCCTTGGATTCGCGGCGCAGGTCGTGCTCTTCGGCCCACAGGGCCAGCTGGAAGAGGGCCGGGGCGTCATCGTCCTTGAGCTTGGCGCGCTGCTGGGCGAGCTCCTGGACGGGGGTCAGCTTCTCCTCGATGCGGGAAATCTTCGACATGGCCACCGTGATGGTGCCGAAGGATGTGTCCACCTTCACCTCCGTGGCCGTGCGTTCCACGATGGTGCCCTCCAGCTTGCGCCCGTCCTTGTAGTGGATGATGTCAGCAGCTAGGAGCGGCGAAAGGCAGGCGAGACAAGCCAGCGCCCGGGCAACGTCTCGGAGTGATCTCATGGATGCTTCCCCTGAATTGTTCCTATCCAACGTTTCAGTCGTATCGTTGTTGGACGCATGAGTCACCCCAAACTGCCCCGCGTCGGTCCCTATCATCTGTTGGCCCCCCTCGAGGGGGCAACTGGTCGTCTGTGGCAGGCTCGCGACGCTCAGGGTCGGCAGCTCGTGCTGAAGCAGCATCGGCCTGGTTCCGCAGAGACCCAAGGCCTCGCGGAATGCCGCTTGCTCGGGTTCGAACATCCGGGAGTTGCCACCTGCGTCGATGCGGGACGGCACCCCACCACGGGTGAATTGTACACCGTGACCGAGCGGGTCCGAGGGCTGCCCTTGTCTCCTGGGTCCGTCGGGGCGGCGAGCCTTGGGCTTGCGGAACCGGGGGCGCGGCGCCCATGGGTTGCACGGCTGCTGTCGGCGGTGGGGGCGATTCATGCTGCAGGTTTGCTGCACCGGGATCTGAAGGACGCCAACATCCTGTTGGAAGGCTTGGCAGGCGGCGCAGGCAAACCGGTCGAAGGGCGGCTGGTTGTGATCGACTTCGGCTTGGCCTGCCTGGAGCGCGACGCGGCGGAGCAGGTGTTGGCGGGGACGCCCTACAGCATGGCGCCCGAACTGTTCATAGGAGGGCAGCCGAGTCGCGCCAGCGACCTGTGGGCCGTGGGCCTCGTCTTGGCGGAGGCGTTCCTTGGCAGAAGGCTGTTCATGGGGCGGGAGCCCGGGGAGATGGCGGCGGAGCGTGCCGCGTTCCAGGGACTGGGAGACGAGGACGCTGCTCGCCTTCAGGACCCTCACCTGGTGGCTCTCCTGGATCGGCTGCTCCACGCGGACCCCCTGCAGCGACCGGAGAGCGCGGAGGCTGCACGGGCTGCGCTGCCCTGGGACGGCACCCCGGGTGCTGGTGCCGCAGACCTGAAGGCGCGGTTGTGCGCCGTGCTCGCTGGCAGAGACCCTTGTCGGCTACGTCGGTTGGACGCACTGAAGGCGGGAAGTCAGTTCGTTCACCTCGCACCCGAGCGCAGCTTCGACCTGGATGCGGCGCACCGGATCCTGGTGGAGCATGCAACCGGGTTGACCTCACCGACCGAAGTACTTCGCGTTCGCTTGGAACAGGGCAGTTCCTTTCCGGCCAGCAAGGACGAGGTCAGCCTCTTCGTTCGTGAACTCTCGATCCTTCATCCGCTCGTGGTGGGGTGGGCACCCTTGCCCGAGGATGCCAGCGAAGAAATCGCGTTGCGGAGGACCATCGCCGCCCTGCCTCGTGTCACCACCTTCGAGGAGCCGGCGCCGACCGCCGAGCAAGCCTGCGCGGTGGTGCGCGAGTGGCTCGGCGAACGTCCCTTGCTGGAGAGCCGCTTGCGGGATGCGACGCCCGGACGCTGGGGCGAGCTGAAGTGGGCTCTCGCGGAGTTGCTCCGGGATGGAGTTGTAGGACTCGATGCGAAGGGAGTGACGTACGACGAGAGCCGTCTGCCCCCTGAGTGGCCGCTGTCCGGTGGGGCGGACCCTGCCCAGGACCTGCCTCCAGGACAGGTCGAGCTGCTGAACCTCTTGGCGTTGAGCCCGTGGCCTCTGGCAGCCAGCGCCTTGGAGAGCCTGGCCTCAGCCACAGCGGGCCCGATCATCTCTGCGGCCTTGAAAGCGCTCGTTGAACAGGGCTTGCTGCGGGTGGTGGTCGCCCACGAGCGGGTGCACTACGAGGTAGCGGACGGGAGGCTGCGACGGCAACTGCTCGCACACACCTCCGTGCCGGTCGCGCAACGTGCGGCCCTCACGCTTCACCTCGCCGGCGCTGAAGCGGCTTCGCAATCGTCTCGCGCGGAGGCGGGGACGGCTTCCGAGCACGGCGGGCAGTTGTCCGACGAGATGGCCTCAGCTGTGGCGGATGTCCTGGGAGACGAAGCGGGGGAGGGGGAGTCGGCGGGGCTTGCGGATCTCATCTTGCGCGCGGCGGTCGTCTTTCGTGGGCGCGGCCGGTTCGCGCGAGCCAGCGCCTTGCTGCGTCGTGGGTTGGCGGGACATCGCCGGCGCGGACGCGCGCGCTCTGCGTTGCATCGGGAGTTGGTGGAGGTGCTCACGCGCGCCACGCAGATGGAGGAAGCCCAGGCGGCCCTCGACGAGGCGTGCGCTGAAGACCCCGAGGGGTGGATGCTCGTCGTGGCTCAAGCACGGGTGTTGGAGGTCGCAGGCCGTGTTGAAGAAGGACTCGGCCTGCTGACGGACATGGATGTCTCTGGCCTTGAAGGTGAAGAGGCCGCCTTGAGCTTGCAGTTGCGAAGCGACCTCCTGCGCCGTTCCGGGAAGTTCGAAGAGGCCGCCCGGGACCTGCGGGATGCGCTGCGCTGTCTGGGTGACGTCACGACCTTGCGCACCTTCACCTTGCTGCTGCGCTTGGGGACCCTGGAATTCCGTTTGGGGCGCCCCTCGGAGGCCATTCGTTATCACGAACGCTGCCTGGAGATGATCTCCACGCTGCAGCTCGAAGTGCACCGTTGGAATGTGACCTTCAACTTGGGGCGCGCGCTCTGGAGTCGCGGCGAGCGGCGCCGCGGTCTCGCGCTCCAAGAGGAGTCTGTCAGGTTGTGCGAGGCCTATGGGCAGAACTACGGTTTGGTCACAGTGTCCTTTGGAGCGGGGACGGCAAACCTGTTGCTGGGACGGTTGGATGCTGCCCGTCGCCTGTTCGACCGCGCTCTGCGCCTGGCGCGCAGCATGAAGGACGATGCGCAGATCGCGCGGGCGTTGAACAACCTGGGCATGGCACTCTCCGCCGAGGGGCGCCGCGAGGAGGCGGAAGCGTCCTTCGCGGAGAGCCTCGCTCTGCGCGAGGCCCTGGGTGATGTGGTGGGGCAGGCTGCGGTGGTCTTGGCGCGCGGTCCACGACGTTTGCAGTCGGATGACCGGGTGGGGGCGGCAGAGGACCTTGCACGGGCGCGATCCCTGGCCGAGCGCGTCGATGGGCGCGGGTGGGCTGCCGAGGCCGAGTTGTTGAATGCCCGATTGTGCCTGGCGGAAGGCCGCCAAGCCGAGGCCCGGGCCAGCGCCGAGAGCGCCTTGGAAGCTGCCACCGAACGGGCCTTGGATCAGCAGCGCCTGGAGGCTTTGGAGCTCCTGGCCTTGACCGGCGGCTGTGATCTCGAAGATCAGGACTTCGCCGGCTTCGATCGCTCTCCTGAGGTGGCCAGCCTGGCCGCGGTTCGGGCGGGGCTACGGCGGGCTTCGGGGCGCACCGACGAGGCGCTCAGCGATCTGGACCTCGCCCTGTCGATCCTCGGTGAAACGCCTTCGGGGCCCGTGGAGGCTGGGGTCCTCCTGGCTCGTGCGGAGCTCGACCTCGCACGACTTGAAGCCTTGCAAGAGAATGAGGACCCGGATTACGCCATCATCGGGGAGCTCGTCTCGCGTGCCGTTCCGGACGTGGAGCGGGCCCGAGAGCTTGTGGATCGCTTTGATCTGAAACCCCTCGAAGAGTCACTGGTTCGATTGGAGCAGGGCATCGCCAGCATGGACGACAGCACGGAAAGCCGTGGACTTGGGGCGTTGGCACGACGCCTGCGGGACTTCGAACGTCTCGTGGAGATCAACAAGCTTCTCACCACCGAGAAGGACACCCAGAAGCTGCTCAACCTGATCGTGGACAGCGCCATCGACCTCACGGGCGCCGCGCGCGGGTTCATCATCCTCTTCGAAGGCAAGGCCGAGGAGTTCCGCGCAGCACGGAACATCGATGAGAGCACCATCCGCGATCCGCAGTTCCAAGTGAGCCACTCGGTGGCGCGGCAGGTCGCTCGTGAGGGGAAACCCATCCTGACCGAGAACGCCATTGACGACCCTCGGCTGGCCAGCGCGAGCAGCATCAGCGAACTGAAGTTGCTGTCGATCCTCTGTGTGCCCCTGCGTTCCCGTGACAAGGTGCTGGGTGCCTTGTATCTCGACCACCCTCAGGTGGTGTCGCGCTTCGAAGGGAGCCACCTCGCCACGGTGACGTCGCTGTCAGAGCAGGCTGCCATCGCCGTTGAGAACTCGCGCTTGAGTCAGGGACTCGAAGAATCCAATCGCGAGCTGCAGCATAGCCAGGAGGAGGTGGGGCGCCTCAACGAAGCGCTGCAGGAGCGACTCGACAAGCGGGAGGCTGAGCTGGAGGAGACGCTCGTCTCCCTTGAGCACAGCCAACGCGCCCTGGCGCTGCGCTACGACTACGGGAACATCGTGACCCAGAGTGCGCGGATGCACGCGGTGCTCGACATGATGGACCGTGTGACGGACACGGACTTTGCCGTAGTCATCTACGGTGAGAGCGGCACGGGCAAGGAGCTCATGGCGCGCGCCATCCATTTCAACGGCTCGCGCCGCAGCAAGAACTTCATGACGCTCAACTGCGCGGCCTTGCCCGAGAACCTCATCGAGAGCGAGCTGTTCGGCCATGTGCGCGGTTCGTTCACGGGTGCCGAGCGGGACCGTGAAGGTCTCTTCGCGCGCGCTGATGGCGGCACCTTGTTCCTGGATGAGATCGGGGACATGAGTCTGGATGTCCAGAAACGACTGCTGCGTGTGTTGCAGGAAGGTGAGTTCATTCCCGTAGGTGGGCGCGACGTCCGAAAAGTCGACGTGCGCATCCTGTGTGCAACACACCGCAATCTCACCTCCATGACGGATGCCGGAACTTTTCGCGACGACCTGCTCTATCGCCTGGACGTGGCCCGGATCGAGCTGCCGCCGTTGCGGGAACGGCCTGAGGACATCGCCCTGTTGGTGCCGCACTTCCTCGAGCGCCACGGCGCCCAGAACATCAGCTTGGATGCTGAGGGCCTGGCGATCCTCGAACGCCGCCCGTGGCCGGGCAACGTGCGCGAACTCGAGAACTTCGTCATGACCATGCTGCTCTTCGGTCGGGATCACTCCCGGATCAATGCGGACATCGTCCGGCGGGCCATCCGGGTGCGGGAGGCCGATGCTGATCTGGGGCCCTTGGCGGGTGGCGAGACAGGCTCCGTTGGCGGTGCCGGCGGCTCCGGGCTGGGTGGGACAGGGGCTGATGGGTCCGAGGATGGCCCTCTCAAGGCCCGACTGGAAGAATTCGAGAGGGCTGCCATCCGCGCGGCCCTGGCATCCGCGGATGGCAATAAGTCCCAAGCTGCCAGGGACTTGGGAGTGAGCGTCAGGAGCCTCTACAAGATGATCGAGCGTCTCGGGCTCTAATCGGGGCCATCGCAGACCAGGGGCTCACGAGGTCGGGAATCGAGGTATACTCCGGCCGGTTGTAAGGCCCTCCCCTCACTTGTCTTGTCACCCGTCAAATCCTCATGACGCGTCGCCCAACCCTGTCCCGCTGGTTGTTGCCTGCCGCCCTGTTGTTGGCGGTGCTGGGCCTCCCGGCCTCGGGCTCCGTTGGCAGCTCGACGCTCAACTATTACGCCAACTTCAATGATGCCGCGGCGCAGGGGCCCGGTAACAAGACCTGGAAGGCATACGGAGGCGCGGTCAGCGTCGATGGCCCGCAAGACGTGTTCCAGGTCGTCTTTCCCACGCCGCAAGACGGCGAGATGGAGATTCAGCCCAACCCCTTCGGCAGCGACTCGGAGCTGAGCTTCGAGTTGGACATGCCGGTCATCGCGCCCCTCTGCGATGTCGGCTTTGCCCTCACGGCAACCAGCGGTGTCTTCAGCGACTTCGATGTGCGCTTCGACGATGTGGGGGACATCGGTGTGCTCGATATGCAGTTCACCGAAGAAGGCACGGTACGGGTCGATGGACAAGAGATCCTACTGCCGCTGCTGGGCGGTGAGGTGGAACTCTACGTGAACGTCACTCTCGAGACGACGGCCGTCGGCTCGCAGATGTGGAGCATGACGCTCACAGGTCCTTCGGTCTCAGCGACCGCGTCCGGTTCACTCAACGTGCCGACCCTGACCCTGAACTCCCTGCACTTCATTCGCCGAGCGGGCGAAGTGGGGGCGGTTTGGACGCTGGACGATGTCCTCGTGACATCCAGCGACCCGAACTCACCGAACTTCGTGCCCGATGGGGCCTTCCGCCCGAAGTAGTCGCCGGTTCGTTCCTCAACGTTTCATCCTTGGCGACCGTCCCGAGGCGCCATCCCAGGACGAGTGGAGTTCAGCGAGTGCGCGTGCTGGTGACGTCCGGCGGGACGCGAGAGGCCATCGACGATGTGCGGGTTCTGAGCAATCGCAGCACGGGGCGGCTGGGGGCGTTGCTTGTCGAGGCCCTGCACCGGCGCGGCCACGGTGTCACCCTGCTGCACGGCAGCGAGGCGTGTCTTCCCGACGCAGCCGTGAGCATGAAGAGCTTCGAGTCCAGTGCCGACTTGTCACAGCTGTTGCAGCAGGAGGTGCCGGGGTGTGATGCGGTGTTCCAGGCTGCAGCCGTCGCTGACTACCTGCCAGACACCCAAGCGGGGAAGCTGTCGTCGGACGCCGACACGCTGACCCTGCAGCTTCGCCGGGCACCCAAGCTTGTGGATCGCCTTCGCGCCCTCGCTCCTGAGGCCCTGCTTGTGGGCTTCAAGCTGACGTCGGGGGCGACGGGCGACGAACGCGTCCAAAAGGCCCAGGATCTCCTGGCGCGTGCGCAGTTGGACGCCGTGTTGGCCAACGATGCCCGGGCCCTGGGTGATCGGGAGCACCAGGCGTTGTTGGTCACGGCTGAAGGCATCGTCGCGAGCTATGAAGGCAAGGCCGCCATCGCCGAGGGCCTGGCGGACTTTCTTGAGCGGGAGCCGTAGAGTGATGCCCGCTGTCTCCCATTTCCCCGATCCGCGAGAGCTGTGATGAAGGTCCTGCTGGGTGTCAGTGGCGGTATCGCCGTCTACAAAGCCTGCGAGCTCGTGCGACGGCTCCAGCAGGAGGGCGACGAGGTGCGGGTGCTCATGACGGAAGCGGCCACGCGTTTCGTCTCGCCCCTGACCTTCGCCACCTTGTCCGGCGGGCCGGTGGGCACGACCCTGTTCAACCAGGACAGCGAGCAGATCGATCACATCCGCTGGGCGCGTTGGGCTGAGCTGGTCCTGGTTGCGCCGGCGACGGCCAACACCGTGGCTCGTTTCGCACACGGCATGGCAGACGACCTGCTCTCGACGGTGGTGTTGGCGACGGAGAGCACGGTGCCCGTGCTGGTTGCCCCAGCCATGAACACCGCCATGTGGGAGAACCCCCTGGTGCGTCGCAACCTGGACGTGCTGCGGGAGATCGGGCGCTTCACCATCGTTCCCCCGGTCGACAAGACCTTGGCCTGTGGGGAAACCGGGGTCGGCGGGCTGGCTGAGGAATCGGAGATCGTGGATGCCGTCTCGGGATTCCGCTCTGACAGCCACTGAGGCGCGAGCGTGCTCCGCTGCCGGGTCGCCCCCCGGTGGTCCTAGGCGCTCCTCGTTCGGCCCCGGAAAAGTCTGATTCTGATTCTGAGGTCAAGCTTCGGCTGGGCGGCGGACGAAAGGAGTGGCGCGCTGGAGCTTCGGCTCCGGTCGCGCTCTCTCCTGTCGTGCGGTTGGGTCGCACATCTGATGTACACCTAGGATTCCCCGCACCGCGGCCCAATCGCACCTTAGGACTGCCGCTTCCCGCATTCCCTGCGTGAGCGAAGCGGCGCCCGTCGTTAAGATCCCTCGTTTGCCCCCCCAGACGAAGGATTGCGCCATGTCCGTTGACGATGTCCGCCACCGCGCCACCGACATCCGCCGCCGCCTGAACCAGATCAAGGACTCTCTTTGACGCTGAGGCATTGGGCCGCCGCAGGGCGGAGCTCGAAGAGATGATGGGCGGGGACGGCTTCTGGGATGACCAGGAAGCCGCCCAGAAGATCGTCGGCGAAGTGAAGCGCACCAAGGCGAGCCTCGGGCCGATCCTGAAGGTTGAAGCAGCTCTCGACGACCTGGATGTGATGGTCGAGTTGGCTAAGGAGTCGGGCGACGCAGCCGACTCCGCCGAAGTGACGGAGATGGAAGCCGCCGTGGCGGAGATCATGGAGAAGCTCGAGTTCCAGGTCATGCTGGGCGGCGAGTACGACGTGCGCGACGCCTATCTCACGGTGCAAGCCGGGGCCGGTGGGACCGAGTCGTGCGACTGGGCCGAGATGTTGCTGCGCATGTTCTCCCGTTGGGCGGAGCGCTCCGGGTTCGAAGTCAGCCAGGTGGCGCGGCTCGATGGTGAGGAGGCCGGCGTCAAGTGGGCCACGCTGCTGGTGAAGGGCGACTATGCCTACGGATACCTGCGGGCAGAGTCGGGCGTGCACCGTCTGGTTCGCCTCTCACCTTTCGATTCCCAGAATCGTCGCCAGACATCCTTCGCTGCTATCGAAGTGATGCCGGACCTGGACGACGCGGAAGCTGCGGAGATTCGTTCCGAGGACCTGCGCGTCGACACCTACCGTGCCGGCGGTGCAGGCGGTCAGCACGTCAACAAGACGGACTCGGCGGTGCGCCTGACGCACCTCCCGTCGGGAATCGTCGTGGCGTGCCAGAGCGAACGCAGCCAGCACAAGAACCGTGCGACCGCCATGAAGATGCTCGCCGCCAAGTTGATCGCGAAAGCCGAGTCCGAGCGGGACGCCGAGATGGCGGACCTGCAAGGGGAGAAGGGCGACATCGGCTGGGGGCACCAGATCCGAAGCTATGTCCTGCATCCCTACCAGATGGTGAAGGACCACCGCACCAATCTGGAAGTAGGGAACACCACGGCCGTGTTGGATGGCGACGTCCAACCATTCATCGAGACCTTTTTGAGGAGCCGGCAGGGATGACTGCTGGCCAGAAGGAGACATCTGTGCGCCGCGCTTTGTTGTCCGTCACCGACAAGACGGGAATTGCTGAGTTTGCCAAGGGACTTGCCGCCCGAGACTTCGAGGTGGTCTCCACGGGGGGCACCGCGAAGGCCATTCGGGAGGCGGGCGTGCCCGTGACCGACATCGCCGACATCACGGGTTTCCCCGAGATGATGGACGGCCGGGTGAAGACCCTGCACCCCAAGGTGCATGGAGGCTTGCTCGCCGTGCGCTCCAACAGCGAGCACCGTGCCGCCATGGAGGACCACGGCATCGCGCCCATCGATGTTGTTGCCGTGAACCTCTACGCCTTCCGGGAGACGGTGGCGAAGCCAGGAGTCAGCGACGCCGAGGCCATCGAGCACATCGACATCGGGGGGCCGAGCATGATCCGCTCTGCCGCCAAGAACCACGGCAGCGTGTGGGTGGTGACGGACCCCTGCGACTATGCGGCCGTCCTGCAGGGCCTTGATGACGAGCAGAGCGGGGCCGATGGCCTGGCGACTCGTCGCGCGTTGGCGGGCAAGGCCTACACCACGACGGCTGCCTACGACGCGGCCATCTCCAACTGGTTTGGCGAGCGCTCCGACGAGACGCTGCCTGAGACGCTCGTGCTGGAGGCCTCCGTCGCACGGGAGTTGCGCTACGGCGAGAACCCTCATCAAGCGGCGCGCTTCTACGTCAACACGGGCGTCACGGAACCGTCCATCGCCACGGCGGACGTGCTTTCGGGGAAGGCCCTCTCCTACAACAACATCATGGATGCAGACGGCGCCCTGGAGCTTGTGAAGGAGTTCGACGTTCCTGCTGCGGCTGTCATCAAGCACACGAATCCCTGCGGCTGTGGCGTGGGTGAGGACATCGCGACGGCCTTCGAGCGGGCCTGGTTGGGCGACCCCCAATCGGCTTTCGGTGGCATCGTGTCCATCAACCGGCCCGTTGACGAGCAGTTGGCGCGAGCCATCGCCAAACCCCAGCACTTCCTGGAGGTCATCGTGGCACCCGCCTTCGCGGGCGAGGCCGTGGAGATCCTCAAGACGGGCGCCAAGTGGGGCAAGAACGTGCGCCTTCTGGCGACGGGGGAGTTGGGCGCTCGCTCAGCTTCCGACCTTCAGCTGCGAAAGGTGACGGGGGGCTATCTGGTCCAGCAACGGGACCTGGGGTACGAGCACGAGAAGCGGGAAGTGGCCAGCGCGCGGCAGCCGACCGCCGCCGAGCTGGACGATCTCGAGTTCTCCTGGCGCGTCTGCAAGCACGTGAAGAGCAACGCCATCGTGCTGGCCAAGGGCGGCACGCTGTTGGGTGTCGGCGCAGGCCAGATGAGCCGCGTGGACTCGGTCTTCATGGCCGGACACAAAGCCGGCGAGCGGACCCAGGGGGCGGTCCTGGCCTCGGACGCCTTCTTCCCCTTCCGGGACTCCATCGACGAGGCCGCGCGCCTGGGGGTCACGGCGGTGATCCAGCCGGGCGGCTCGATTCGCGACAAGGAGTCGGTGGCGGCGGCGGACGAGCACGGCATCGCCTTGGTACTCACAGGCAGCCGGCACTTCAAGCACTAGGTCGAACTTGAGCACGCCCCCGGTCCCCGCGCATGAGCAGGGCCTCGGGGGCGTGCCGATCAGGCGGACCTACTTGCCGTACTTCACGCTGCAGCCAAAGCTCTTCGTCTTGGCAATGCTGACGGGCTTGCCTGCGCGGTATTCCATCAGGGTCTGACGCACGTAGTTGGTCTTGGTCTCGCCGCGGCCATTGCTGTCGTCGATGGCGCCTTCGTAGACCAACTCGCCCTTCGGGGAGATGACGAACATGTGCGGCGTGGTCGCGGCGCCGTAGGCGCGGCCCGTCTTGCCGTCCATGTCGAGCAGCACGGGGTAGGGCAGGTTCCAGTCCTTGGCGGCCTTGATGTTGCGCTCGAGCCCAGCGCCCTGCTTGCCTTCAGCGCCTGAGTTGATGGCGAGCCAGACGAGGTTGTCGTCCTTGAGCGCCTCGTGCATCCCCGCCATCTTGCTGGGCGCGTCGTGGTAGCGGCGGACGAAGGGGCAGTCGGGGTTGAACCACTCGAGCACCACGGTCTTGCCGGCAGCTACGTAGGCACTCAGCGAATGCGCCTGTCCGTCGGTGTCCAGGAGGGTGAAGTCGGCAACGTCGAGGTTCACGACGGCGGGGCTGGAGAGGGCGACTTGGGCTGGCGCATCCGAGGCGCTGTCGGAACTGACGGTTCCACAGGCGCTGAAGAGGGCGAGGCTGGCGATGGCGAAAGATCGAACGAGAGTCATGCGGGCAGTCATGCTTGGAGGTCCAGAGAGGTGAAACGAAGGAGGTTGGGTTCAGTGCCGCTCGGAAGTTGGCTTCGGGTCATGGGGATTGCTGTGGTCCACCCAGACCAACTGCGAGCGCCGTTTGTGGGGAGGCTTGTCGTACCAGATTTCCAACAGTCCGCGCAGGCGTGCGGGCCCGGCGTGCTCGGGGCGGTAGGGCGGTTCCGGGTCGACTTCGAGCCTCAACAGCGCTCCCTCGGCTGCGCAGCTGCTGGCGACGTGGACGAGCGGCAATCCATCCTCGTAGGGATAGAAGGCCAGGCGCCGGGCCCCTGCGACGGACACTTCGATCAGCGGCGCGCGAAGGGGGTCGGCAGCGGTGGATGAGCCGGCAGCGGCGGATGCCGTGGTCATGGCCTTGATCGTGAGCGCCTGGAGCCCCGGCAGCGGCGGTCCTGGCAGGCGAGCCTTGAGGGCCTCCAGCTCCGGAGCGGCCTCGCTGGCTCCCGGTGCCTCGCCGGCGGCGGCGACGAGCATCTCCAAGGAGACCGCTGCCGCTCCGGGAACACACGCTTCCTCACACACCAACCAATCGGTCGCCACGGCGAGCTCCACTCGCGCACCGGCCGGCACGTCCTCTGCAACGGTGATGGGGAGCAGCAAGGTGACCTCGTCGTGATAGACGTGGTCCACGAACTCGCCGCCGTGAATCAGACGTTCGGGTGCGGGCCAGCCCAGGGCGCCGGCCGTGAAGCCCGGCGGCAGTTCGGGGATCACCTGGATGGGGAGCCCCGAGTCGTTCTGGCCCGGCCAGTAGAGGTGCCAGCCGTCGTCCATCTCGAAGCGCACACCCACGTAGTGCGTGCGTCCCGGAATCCAGCGCGTCGTGTCGGGCAGCAGACGGACCTGGACGACGCCCTGCTTCACCGCGAGGGCTGTCGGCGGGGCATCGAGCGCTTCATCCATCTGTGAGGATGGGGTCGAGGCGAGCCAGAGGACCAGGAACAGGGTCAGAAAGGGGAGCTGTGGGCTAGGCATGCTGGGCGTGTGGGGCAGAGAGTCGGGGAAGCGAGGCGAGCGCACCACGAGCGGCTATCCACTGTAGTGGTGGGACCGGAGCTTGACAGTGACGAGCTCGCGAAGTGTGGTGGGTGGTCTCAATTCCGAAGGCACGGCTGGAGTGAGTTCATGGGCGGATCGCGGGGCCTGTTGGTCATGGCGTTGCTCGTGCTGACGGCTGTGGGGCTGGCCGTGTTGGTCCTGGACCAGGATCTGGGGCCCGGTGGGGGCCTGGAAGGGGACACAGGCGTATCCCGGGCAGGCGACGGGCTCTCCCCGCCTCAGGAAGGGGATGGCTCGGCGCCCATGGTCGTTCCCGAGGGCGTTGAGCGGAAGCCTGTCCCGTTGCAGGAGCAGGAACGACGCCTGCAGTCCGGCCTCAGGACATCGCCCGCGGTGGATCTCCGAAAGGTGTCGGGGCGGCTGCTGCGAACGGCCGACCGCTCGCCCATCGTGGGAGAACATCTAGGCTGGGGTGACCGCTCGGTCGTGACCAACGCCGACGACGGTTCCTTTGAACTCGACGTGCCTCAGTCCATCACCACCCTGCATTTGAGGCTAGGAGGTCGACAGGTGTTCGTGCCCCTGCCTTCAGCAGAGGGTGACCTCAACAAGCTCGAACTCCTGGCGGACACGGGCTGGATCCTCACGGGCGTTGTGCGCGACGGTTTCTCGGAACAGGTTCCGTTCCCCGCGATCACCGTGGGCAAGAACAAGCTCCAGGGGGATGCGGCCGGGAGGTTCCGCATCCTGGATGTCCCTGCCAGCGCCTCGAAGCTGAGCTTCAGTGCGCCCTTGCACACAAGTCGTGAGTTTCAGCCGACCCTTACGGGGGAGCAGCGCGTCTTGGATCTCGGGGACATCCGCCTGACTGCGGCCGGTGCCGTGCAGGGTTTCGTGTGGGCCCCAGGGGGCGAGGCCTTGGAAGCAGGCGTGCAAGTTCGCATCGCTCTCGAGGTGGAGGCGGATGGCTTCGAGCTGAATTCTCGCATCCCACCGGCGACTCCCGATGAGGACGGGCGCTACCGTTTGGACGGCGTACCCGCCGGAGAGTATGTGCTGGTGGTCGTCACGTCCTGGTCGCGCGCCTATAGCCAACTTCGCGCAATTCGCGAACTGGGAGACCTCTCCGCCTGGGAGCAAATGGAGGGGGTGACGGCCTTGTACGAACCGCCCGCCCAGTGGCTCCCCCATGTGCTGGTACGGGCGGGAGAGGTGACCAAGCTCGATGTGCAGCTGATGCCCGGTGCCGCGGTGACAGGGCGCATCACGGACGGTTCCGGCAATCCCCTCGAGCGTGCTGTGGTGAAGTCGTGCACAGTTGGCGCCAGACCCTGCCCGACCTGAAGCACGCATCCATGGCGAAGTCCGAGGGGTTCACGGTCTCGCTCGGCGTGGATGGGAGCAAGGATCTCGTGCTCACCGATCTCGTGGCTTGGACGACGACGGACGAGCAGGGGAATTACCGGCTGGGCGCGCTCCCTCAAGGGGATGTGGTGATCCGGGCCGTGCACGGAGAGCACCCGGGCTGGATGGCGCGGGAGCGGACGGTGAATCTCGTGTCGGGCAGCACATCGCGCAATATCGAGTTGCAGCTGGGAGGCGGGCGCATCGTCCGGGGGCGCGTCTTCGACGCCACTGAGCGCCCAGCGCAGGGTGCAGCAGTCGTGCTTGTGGACGGCGAGGGTGCGGCGCTCATCGCCGACGAGAACCGCGTGGAGACCACGGCCGATGGGCGCTTTGAGTTCGCAGGTCTTTCTCCAGGAAACCTACGGCTGGCTGTGAGCCTCAAGGGCCATCGCACCCTGGTGACGGCCGTGGACCCCACCGTGGCTGAGCAGCGCATCGATCTCGGATTGGGTGCCGCAGTGAAGGGTGTCGTGCGGGATGCGTCCACTGGCCGGCCTCTGCAGTCCTTCCAGGTCCGTCTGGAGAACGACGTGATGTTCATGACCCGCACTCGGCAGGACGCGAAGGGCGAGTTCGAGCTGGTGGGCCTGGAGCCCGGGGAGTACCTGCTGCTCGTGACGGCGGCCGGCTATCAGCCCGGGGTGCTGGGGAGCGTCCTGGCGAGTTCTCCAGCCGTGCCGGTGGACGTGGCCTTGCAGCCGCTCCCTTGACGTCGCGACGCCGCCGAAGTGGCGACCTAGGCGACCTAGGCGACTTTCGCGATGGGCCTCACATGTGGGGATTCATGGGCTTCCGCCTATTCCTGGTCTTCGGCAGGAGCGCTCACGACCCGCTGGAGCGGGGGTTGATAAACTCTCGCCCCAACGTGAAGGAGCCGGCACCGGATGGAGCCATATCGGATGGCGTTGCACACGACACTTTCGCACAGGCGTCACGCGTTGATCGCGAACGACAGGGAATCCCTTCGATGACAGCTGTCCGACTTCTCTGCGCCGCCTTGGCACTGTGTGCGTCGGGCTGCGCCAGCCGCGCGGTTTCGGTGGAGTTGGGGCGTTCGCATCTGCGGTCCGTCGCCATCGCCAACTACGAGCGTCCGTCAGGGAGCAAGATCAATCGCCTGCTGAAGCTGCTCAACTCAGAAGAGTTCGTGCCCGTCGCCACACCGGAGCAAGCGCTCGTCGAAGGCAGTGAGGGGCTCGACGCGGAAGAACCGTCGGACGAGGTGCTGCTGGAGCCCTCGGCGCCCGTGAAGCTCGAACTGGCCTTGATGACGGAAGTGATCGATGCGGACCAGCGGCTCGTGTTGGCGCCCGTGCATGACGGCGACCTGTTGCTCGACGGATTCGCGCGGGTCGGAGACGGCGATGGGATCAAGCTGCACCTGCAGGCCAAGACCGAATGCACGGTGTACGTGATCCACATCGATGCCAGCGCCCGCCCGCAACTGCTGTTTCCGAACGAGCTCTGGTCGACCATGGGCAACCCGGTCCTGGGGGGGCGGCCCTACCGCCTTCCCCAGGGGAATGTGCTCTTCGAGTTGGGCCCGGTGCGGGGCCTGGAGACCCTCTACATCGTGGCCTCGCCGGCGCCCTGGGACGAGCTGGAGTTGCTCTTGGATGAGCTGGCTGCAGCCTCTTGGGAAGGACCCGAGGTGCCAGCGCCCGTGATGCGTGCGACGCAGGTCACCCAAGGGCTCAAGCGCATGCGGCCCACGACTGCGCGCGCCGTGGGAGGCCCCTCAGGGACGCTGACGGATGTGCCCTCCACCCTTTACGTGGGGGAAGAGGGACGGCGTCTGGTGATCACGCGCTGGTTCAGCCACCAATAGTCGCTGGACAGACAGCAGCCCGAGCGCGAGTGGCCTAGCTGAGCTGCTTGACCGCTTCGATGAGCTTGGGCACCACTTCGAACGCGTCGCCCACGATTCCGTAGTCCGCCACCTTGAAGATGGGGGCCTCGGAGTCCTTGTTGATGGCGACGATGAAGTTGCTGGTGCGCATGCCGGCGAGGTGCTGGATGGCACCGGAGATGGCGATGGCGATGTAGAGCTGAGGGGAGACCGTCTTGCCCGTCTGGCCAACCTGCTCGGTGTGCGGGCGCCAGCCGGCGTCCACCACGGCGCGCGACGCGCCCACGGCACCACCCAGGGCGGCGGCGAGGTCTTCCACCAGCTTGAAGTTCTGGGCTTCCTTCAGGCCGCGACCGCCGGAGACGACGATGGGCGCTTCCGTCAGTTCGAGCTTCTCGCTAGCTGCTGCGACGACTTCGGACAGCAGGGCGCCCAGGCAGGTGCTCGGGGCAGCCACTTCGGCCGCGGAGACTTCACCGGCAGCGGTGGCTTCGGCGGCGGACACGGCGTTGGGTCGCAGGGAGGCCAGCAGGGTGCCCGAAGTGTTGACGTTCACCAGGGCCTTGCCAGCGAAGACGGGCCGGCGGGCAACGAGGGCTCCACCATCCGCGGACACGCTGATGCAGTCGGAGGCGAGGGGCAGGTCCATCAGGGCTGCCACACGAGGGGCGACGTCCTTTCCACGGTTCGAGTGGGAGAACAACAGCAGGGCCGGGGACTCGCCGGCGGCGACGCCGGCGATGGCGGCGGACCAGGCAGTGGCGTCGGCCATGTCGACGTCGAGCGTGAGCACACGGGCTGCCCCGTGCTGGCCGCAGGCCGCGGCCACGTCGGCAGCACCGTCGCCGGCCACAAGGGCCACCACGCTGCAGCCGAGGCTGGCGGCGAGACCTGTCGCACAGGTGAGAGCTTCGAGGGAGGGGCGCTTGACGGCGCCAGCCTGGTGTTCGGCAACGACGAGGATGTCACCAGCCACGGGGGTACTCCTGTTGTGTCGGGGTCGCGCGCGGGGCGCCGGCCCTGGAAAGGGTGCAGGGGTGGGAATGCGGTCTTGCGGGGGCGCTGCCGAGGCGGCGCTTCGTGCTTCAGAGGATCTTGGCTTCTTCGCGCAGCAGGCGCATGAGTTCGCCCACGGCTTCAGGGCCTTCGCCGATGATGCGGCCTTCGCGACGCTCAGGCGGCAGCTCCATGCTCTTGATCACCAGCGCCGCTTCGCCGAGCACGGCGTCGCGTTCGTCGATGGGCTTCTTCTTGGCGGCCATGATGCCCTTGAGGCCGGCGTAGCGCGGCTCGTTGAGGCCCTTGGTCGCGGTCAGCACGGCGGGCAGCTGGACGGTCCAGGTCTCGGTGGTGCCGGCGTCGCCCGCCCGCTCAACGGTGGCCGTGCCATCAGCGATGCTCAGCTTCTTGATCTCGGTCACGCAGGGGAAGCCCAGCTTGCCGGCGATCAGCGTGCCCACCTGACCCTGGTCGCGGTCGGCGGCCAACTTGCCGCACAGCACCAGGTCGGGGCTCAGCTCTGCGATGACCGCTGCCAGGCTGGCGGCGGTGGTGTGCGCGTCGCGGGTGCCGGCATCGGCATCCTTCAGCAGCACGGCCTTGTCGCAACCCATGGCGAGGCAGGTGCGCAGCTCCTTCGTGGTCTCGGCAGGGCCCATGGAGATCACCGTGACCTCGCCCGCGCCAGCCGCTTCCTTCATCTGCAGCGCGGCCTCGACGGCAAACTCGTCGTAGGGGCTGATGATGGACTCGATCTGGGTGTTGTCGATGGAGGTGCCGTCGGCGCCCATCTTGATGCGCGTGTCGGTGGCCGGAACGCGCTTGATGCAGACCACGATGTTCATGGCGAATGGCTCAGTGCGGAAGGTGTTTCTGGCCGCGGAGCGGGGGCCGCCGGTGGCGGTGAATCCCTTTCTCTACGGGTCGAGAACGACCGGGCACTGTCGCCAATCAGGCGGGGCGAGTCAACGCGTGTGGGGGCTCAGGCCGCCCCGGAGGGCAGGGCGATGGGGGCCCCCTGGATGGCCTCCAGGAAGACCTCCACGAACTGCTCGGGGATCCGTACCCCCGCCTCGCCCCGCAGGCAGGCTACGGCTTTCTCCAGGGGCATGGGGTCGCGGTAGGGGCGGCGGGCGGTGATGGCTTCCCAGTAGTCGGCGACCTTCACGACCCAGGCCTCCTCGGGGACCTGGTCACCTGGGAGGGCGTCGGGGTAGCCGCGCCCGTCCAGGCTCTCGTGGTGCCAGCGGATCATGGGGCGCAGCTGGGCCATGGCCTTGATGGGGGCGATGAGGTCGTCCCCGGTGGCCGGGTGCTCCTTGATGATGGCGTACTCCTCCCGGGTGAGAGGCCCGGGCTTGTCCAGGATCGCATCCGGCGTGCCGATCTTGCCGATGTCGTGCAGCCTGCCTCCCAAGCCGACGAGTTCGACCCGGGTGGAGTCGTAACCCAGGGCCTCGCCGAACACGCGGCAAAGCCCCGAGACCCGTGCGCCATGCAGGGCGGTGAAGCGGCTCTTGGCATCGACGACGGAAGCCATGGAAACCAGGAACTGCTGCAGGTTCTCCTCCTCCGCTTGCTGACGCGTCTCGAGGGCATCCAGGAGCGACGCGCGTTCGGAGGCCCGCACGTGGTTCACCACGCGCTGCACTGCGGCGCGCACCACGGCCAGCTCGAAGGGCTTGCAGAGGTAGTCGTAGGCACCTTGTTGAAGGGCTTCGACGGCCGTGCCGAGCTCGCTGTTGGCGGTCATCATCATCACGGGCAGGTTCGGCCGTGCCTGGCGCAGCTCGCCCAAGAGGTCGAGGCCCCGCTCGCCGTTGGCGAGGGTGATGTCCGTGAGCACCAAGAAGATGTCGCGGGAGTTCAGGGCATCCCGGGCTTCACCGAGGGTTGCCACGCTGCAGACGTCATGGCCGTCGAGCTGCAGGCAGCGCGACACGGTCTCGCGCACGCCAGGGTCGTCGTCGAGAACGAGGATCGCGGAGCGCTCGAGGGGCTGCCACTGCTGTGTGGGCGCGCGGAGACCGGGCTGCGCGCCGACGTCGGTCGGATCCGTCATGGATCTGAAACCCTCCCTGGGATGAACGGCCCGCCACAGGCCAAACCCCTAGTCTGCCAATCTGGAGGCTCAGGTTCCCGACTCGTCCTCGTCGCTGTCGTGGATGCCTGGCAGCTGGTCGTCACTCACCGGGACGTCGGGCAGCAGCGGCTCAAGTTCTTCAGAGGGCGTGGGTGGAGCAGCCTTCGCCCTGGATGCGCGCTTGGGCGCCGCCTTGGGCTTGGCGGCCGCCTTGCGCTTGGCCACGGACTTGGGTTTCGCAGCCGCTTTGAGCTTGGCAGCTGCCTTGGGTTTGGCAGCAGCCTTTGCCGCCGTGGCGGTCTTCGCCTTCGTGCTCGTGGCCCGTTTCGGGGCGGCCTTGGCCTTGGTCGGCGTCTTGCGCTTGGCCGTGACCTTGGGCTTCGGTTCGGGTTCGGGTTCGGGCTCGGGCTCGGGCTCGGGCTCGGGCTCGGGCTCGGGCTCGGGCTCGGGCTCGGGCTCGGGCTCGGGCTCGGGCTCGGGCTCGGGAGTGGGTTCGGGCTCGGGCTCGGGCTCGGGAGTGGGTTCGGCAGCGGGAGTGACTTCGGCGGCGGGCGCCACCTCGGCCCTTGGCGCAGCGTCCCCCAGGCTGAAGCTCTCGCCGAGGTAGACCTCGCGCACCTTTGGGTCCGCCGCGAGGGTTGCGGCGTCTCCGTGCCGGAAAATGTCGCCTTCGTAGATGATGTAGGCGCGGTCGCAGGTGCCCAGGGTCTCGCGCACGGCGTGGTCTGTGATGAGCACCGCGATGCCCTTGTCGCGCAACAGGTGGAGGTGATGTTGGATGTCTTCCACCGCGATGGGGTCCACACCGCTGAAGGGTTCGTCGAGCAGGATCAGGCGCGGCTCGAGGGCCAGGGTGCGAGCCAACTCGAGGCGTCGGCGCTCACCACCCGAGAGTGTCGTCGCGCGAGATTTCGCGACGTGCCCGAGGCCGAGGTTCTCCATGAGCTCGGCCGCGCGCTCGGTCCGTTCCCGGCGGCCCATACCCCGTGCTTCCAGGACCGCGAGCAGGTTCTCCGTGACGCTCATGTTGCGAAAGATGGACGGCTCTTGGCTGAGGTAGCCCATGCCCAGTCGCGCACGTTTGTACATAGGGAGCCGGGTGATGTCGTGCCCATCCAGGAGCACGCGTCCCTCGTCCGGCCGGACCATGCCGACGGTCATGCGGAACGTGGTGGTCTTGCCGGCACCATTGGGGCCCAGCAGACCGACGATCTCGCCTTCGTTGACGTGGTAGTCCACGCCCTTGACGACCGTGCGGTCGCCGTAGGTCTTCACCAAGCCTTCGACTTGGAGCAGGCTCACCGGATGAGCTTCCATCTGAACGGATTGAAGATCGGCCAGAACACCACGCCGGCCTTGCCGAGCATGTATCGTTCGTGAATGTAGGGGGCGTACTCGACGCTTTCCCGCTCCACGTCTCCCGGGCGGAACACGATGCTGTCGCCATGCACATCAGCGAAGCGCCACGTGCCGTCCCGTAGGTGGAAGGGGTTGGAGTCCGGCGCGCCGGGGGAGGCAAAGTCGAAGCCCGTGCTCGAGCGCCCGTCCTTGAGCTCATAGGTCTTCGTCTGCCAGGCGCGGCTGTCGAGGCTGTACTGCGTGTTGTCGCCCATGCCGAAGTAGGAGTCGTCGGGGATCTCCCAGCGACCCGGGCCTCGGGGCAGTGAACTGCGGGTTTCGGTGGACGGCAGGTAGAAGATGTCGCGGCGCACGCTCAGATCCGAGACCTGGCCACCGCCTTGCAGCTCGAGTGAGAGGCGGGCTCGGCGCGGGCGTGCGGAGTGGGGGCCACCGGGGTCGTCGTAGCGCAGCCACTCTTCGCCGTCCACTTCCAGCAGCAGGCGGTGGTCGACCACCCGGGCGAGGATCTCGAGCTCTTCGTCGGCTGGCAAACTCCGCTCGCCGTCGATGGGGATGCGCAGCGGAGCGTCCTCCGTGGGCAGCAGGGCATGCGCCGTTTCTCCGGAACCCGTGCGAGGCAGCACGAAGACCGTCTCGCCGTCGTCGGATTCGAACAGGATCCGCAGGGCGTCGGCACCCGGGTCCAGGCGCGCGGTGAGGCGCAGGTCCAGGTCCGGCACCGAGTAGTTGCCGCTGGGCATGGGCTGCATGCCCCACTCAGGGTCGTAGCCGTGCGCGTAGTCGTCCACCACATGCCGCCGCAAGATCAGCCGCGGCGAACCGGCGTTGGGGAAGATGGCCGCATGGTCCTGCACTTCGATGGAACCCTGCGCCGTGAACCAACGCCCGACGTCCATGGGACCGTCGCTGTCCGCGATGTGCTTGAGCACCGATTCATTCACGTGGTCCGGTTTGCGCGCGATGGCTCCATCGATCCAGATGTCGCCGCCCAGCACTTCGAGCGTCTCCCCCGGCAGGCCCACGATGCGCTTGACGTACAGCCGGCGTTCGTCCAGCGGGAAGCGGAAGATCATCACCTCCCAGCGTTTTGGGGGGCGCAGCATGGTGATGAGCTTGTCAGCCAGCACGCGATCCTTGATGCCGGAGCGGGCATCGCCAAGGATCGTCGGCTGCATGGAGCCGGTGGGGATCTGGTAGGCCTCGATGATGAAGAACTTCAACACGAGAGCCATGGCGATGGAGATGGCCACGGCTTCGATGTTCTCGCTGATGCGCAGGTCGAGAGGGCGTGGGCTGGAGATGGCTGAGCTCGCTCGGGCGCGTTGAGATCGGAATCGGGTGGGCAGGGCCACGATACGGGGCCCTTGGGGGGATTGCGAGCCGGCGCAGGACAGGGTGCAGGCCAGCTGGGCTCCAGTCTGACGCGCACCTTGCCGAAGCGGGTGATGGCGCCGCTGTGGAGCCTGAGATTGCTGGACGCCCTGGAGAGCATGCCGTGGCCTACACCCTGAGCCTTCTGGTCTTCATGCTGCTGTTGGCTGGAGCCTTCGGCTTTCACGCCACGCTGAAGCCTGTGCCTGGCCCCTTGATGAGCGAGGGCAACTGGGTGAGCCTGGAGATCCCGGAGCTCGAAGGATGCTGGACGGTGCTCAGTTTCTTCGTGAGCGAGCGCGCGGCGTGTCACGATGACGTGCCCGGACTGAACGCCCTGCATCGCAAATTCGCGGAGCGGGAACTCGGGCAGCAGCAGCTGGTGGTCGTGGGTGTGACGCTGGAGTCACGGCTCGAGGCACGCGCATTCGTCAAGCAGCACGAGCTGGCGTACCCCGTGCTGGCGGACGCCCGCGTGCAGTTCGAACTCTATGGAGTCGAGACCGTGCCGGACACCTTCCTGGTGGACCCCGATGGGGCCATCGTGGCACGAGGTCTCTCGGACATAGCCGCCGCCCTTGAGCGGACGTTCACTCGGTAGCAGGCTTGGGCTTGGGGCGACGCAGGGCGCCCAGCACACCACCGACCACGATCAGGGCGGAGGCGTAGCCCAAGGTCGTGACCCGCTCGCCTTCGATCCAGGTCACGTCCAGGGCAGTGAGCACGGCCATCGTCGCCAAGGTGATGAGCGGGTTGAGCACGATGATCAGGCTCACGTCCGCTGCGGGCAGATGCTTGAGGGCTTCACCCAGAGCGCCATAGGCCAGCAAGGTGTTGGCTGCGAGGAATGCCATCAGCACCCATTGCCAGGTGGTGAGCGGTGCGAAGGTCTCGAACTCCACCCAGGGCAGCAGCACGAGGCTTGGCAGGAGATAGAGGATCAGGTTGAGGTCCTGGGGCGACACGCCCCGCGCCACCACCGCCTTCTGCAGCGCGGCATAGGCAGCCCAGGAGAAGGCGGCAACGAGGATGAAGGTGTTGCCGCGCACGTGCGCGCCCGTGCTGGCCGCATCGCCCACCAGGTTGCGCAGCTGCTCCGAGAAGAAGAGCCCCATGCCGATCAGGGCCACGACGATGAACAGCAGTTGTCGGCGCGTCAGCCGCTCGTGGAAGACCACGATCCCGAGCCCCGCGAAAAGGAGCGGGGCGAGCTGGATCAGGACCTGGGCGTTGCTCGGCGTGGTGAGATCCACGCCCAGCAGGTACGCCACGTAGTTGCCGGTGAGTCCGATCGCCGCGAGGATCCCCAGGACGGGGGGGCGGCGCAGGATGCCAAGGCGCTCCGGCTTTCGCAGGCCGACCACCGCCGCCAGGACCAGGAAGGCGACCACGAAGCGGAACCAGACGATGCTGACGGCCGGCACCCACTCCAGCGCGACCTTCAGGGCGATGCCCAAGAAGCCCCACAGCAGCGAGGTGGAGGCGGCCATCATGAGGCCGAAGCGGCGGTTGGCGTCCTCGGGTACGGCCACTCGGCGAGGCTCGCGGGGGATCGGGGGGAGGGGATGAAGCGGGCGAAAGGGAGGCCGCGAGAGCGGCGGGCCCTGGTGTACCGCGCAGGAAGCCGGGATACTCGGCCCATCCCCGAACCCGGCGGCCCGCCACCCATCACCCCGAGCTGGGAGTCAGACCAACGCTTCCCGCATCACGCCTCTATGGATGGTCGGCCTTCAGCCTGATCCTCGCCCTCGCCGCCCTGCTCGCGTGGCGCTTCCCGGGCATGGCGGCACTCACAGCCTGGCTGATCCCGGCCAACGTCGTGGCCTTCGCCGTGTTCTGTCTGGACAAGGCCCTGGCTCGGGCCCAGAAGCTGCGGGTGCCCGAGGCCGTGCTCTTCGCCCTGGCCCTGGCGGGCGGCGCCTTGGGTGCGCTGCTGGGCATGCTGGTCGCGCGCCACAAAACCGCCAAGCGCTCCTTCCAGTGGACGCTGGGTGTGTTGCTTTTCCTGGAGGCGGCCCTGCTCATCGTCTGGCTGATGGGGGGCCTGGAGGGCTTGGGGCTGTCGTCGCCCTGGGGCGCGCAGGGGGAGTAGGGCCAGGGGCCGAGAGCCGGCGCTGAGAAAAACGTCGATTCTCCCTGCAACGCCGGTGCCTGGCAGACGCTTCGGTGAGTTAGCGGGACGCGCTGCGTGCGTCGGGCAGTTTGGGCAAGAGCCCCTCCACTCGGGGGCCCTTGCCCAAACTGCTCGGCGCGCTTCGGCCCGCTGAACCAGAAACCTCGGCACAGGGAACTGTCGGCGTGGCCAAGCGGGTCGGATCGACGACCCCCGGCGCGCTGCCCAGCGCCCTGAGGTTTGGCGGCCCGGTGCGTTCGGAGAGTGCGCGCCGGGCTGCCCTTTCTCAGGCAGTCGCGTGGAGGAGTGGGCCGGGCTCAGGCACCCGGGCGATGGGCGGCGAGGCGCCCTAGCGCAGCACCTCGATCAGCGAGCTGTCGACGGAGTCACTCTCGCCCTTGAGCTTGAGCTTCACCTTGGTGGGTGCGTTGGCGACGCCCTCACCGGTCGAGGTGCCCACGAAGCTCATTGAGGCTTTCACCTTGCCGACGGTCATGCCGGTCTTCTTCTTGCTGGCGAGCTTGACGGTCAGCTTGGACTTCTCGGGCACATAGGCCAGCTCGATGTTGATGTTGAAGCCCTTGGAAGCGAGGTCGCCCTCCAGATCAGCCTCTTCGAGGTTGGCCAACTTGGTGCCCGACAGGGCGTCCAGGCTGAGCAGGGCCTTACGCGACCGGCGGTTCTTGCGCGAATAGGTTCCGGTGAGCAGCTCGCCGGCCACGGCGATGCTGAAGTTGCCGCTGGTGGGTTCATCCCCCGTCTCGCTGCCGAGGGTCAGCTGGGCGCTGTCGATGCTGGTGGACTTGGCTTTGCCGAGCTTCTTGGCCTTGCCCTTGGAGTTGAAAGCCAACGACGGGAAGCTCCAACCGCTGTTGGAAGGGTCGAGGTCAGGCTTGGCGGCCACGAGCAGGAGGCCCAGGGCCAGCACGACGGCGAGTGTGCGTGAGCTGCGGGAAAGCATGGTCGTCGCTCCTTGGTGTCGAGGGGAGGCTTCCTCAGTCGTTGGACGAAAGGACGGCGAGGAACGCCTTTTGGGGGATCTCGACATTGCCCACCATCTTGAGGCGCTTCTTGCCGGCCTTCTGCTTCTCGAGCAACTTGCGCTTACGGCTGATGTCACCGCCGTAGCACTTGGCAGTGACATCCTTGCGAACGGGTGCGATGTCCTCTCGCGCGACGATCTTGCCGCCCACCGCCGCCTGCAGTGCGACCTTGAACAGGTGGCGCCGGATCTCCTTGCGCAGGACCTTCAGGATGGCTCGACCGCGCGCCTCGCAGTGGCTCTTGTGCGCGATGGTGGACAGAGCATCGACTTCCTCGCTGTTGACCAGGATGCGCATCTTCACCAGGTCGTCGGCGGCGAAGCAATCCAGCTCGTAGTCCATGGTGGCGTAACCGCGGGTCACGCTCTTCAGCTTGTCGAAGAAGTCGAAGATGATCTCGGACAACGGGATGCGAAAGCCGATCAGCACGCGCCCCGGGCCGATGTATTCCTGTTTCAGGAAGCGGCCACGGCGGTCGATGCCCAGCTTCATGATGGCCCCGACGTGGATGTCGGGCGTCACGATGTTGAGTTTGACCACGGGTTCGCGAAACTCTTCGATGCGCGTGGGGTCCGGGATCTCGCTCGGGCTGTGGATCTGCAGCAGCTCACCATCCACGGTGACGATCTCGTAGGTGACGTTGGGAGCCGTCTGCACGATGTCGATGCCGCTCTCGCGCTCCAGGCGTTCCTGCACGATCTCCATGTGCAGCAGGCCGAGGAAACCGCAACGGAAACCGAAGCCCAGGGCGTCGCTGCTTTCCGGGCTGTAGGTGAAGGCCGAGTCGTTGAGTTGCAGGCGCGAGAGGGCGGTGCGCAGGTTGTCGAAGTCGCCGTTCTGGACCGGGAAGATGCCGCAGTAGACCATGCTGCGCGCAGGGCTATACCCAGGCAGGGGCTCGCTGGTCTTGTCCTTCTCGAGCACCAGGGTGTCGCCCACGCGCACGTCCGAGAGGGTCTTGATGTTGGCGATGAGGTAGCCCACCTCGCCGGTGCCCAAGCGCTTGACGGGCTGCAGCGCAGGTCGGAACACGCCGATCTCGAGCGCCTCGTGCTTGGTGTCGCCCTGGTGCATGCGAATCCGGTCGCCGGCGGTGATGGACCCGTCCACCACCCGGATGTGCATGATCACGCCGCGGTAGTCATTGAACTCTGCGTCGTAGATCAGGGCGCGCAGCGGCGCGCCCTCGTCACCGACTGGTGGCGGCACCTGGTCGACGATCTCGTCGAGAAGTTCCTTGACGCCGGCACCGGTCTTGGCGCTCACGAGCACCGCGCGCTCACCCTCGATGGCCAAGGCGGTCTCGATCTCTTCGATGACTTCGTCCACGCGCGCCGTGGGCAGGTCGATCTTGTTGATGACCGGGAAGATCATCAGCTCGGCTTGCTCGGCCAGGATCGTGTTGTGCACGGTCTGGGCTTCGACGCCTTGGCTGGCATCGACCAGGAGCAGCGCCCCTTCGCAGGCGGCCATGGCACGCTCGACCTCGTAGTTGAAGTCCACGTGGCCTGGCGTGTCGATCAGGTTGAGTCGGTAGGTCTTGCCGTCCTTGATGTAGTCCATGGACGCGGCCTTGGCCTTGATGGTGATGCCTCGCTCGCGCTCGAGGTCCATGTCGTCGAGCTGCTGCTTTTTCTGGTCCCGGACGGCGACCGTCTTGGTGATCTCCAGGAAGCGGTCGGCCAGGGTGCTCTTGCCGTGGTCGATGTGCGCGATGATGGAGAAGTTGCGGATCAGTTCGCGCTTCATGACGCGGCTCCATCGTGGCGCGCCGCCAAGGCAGCTTGCATCTGCGCCAGGGCGAGGGCCCGGTGGGAGATCTGCTGCTTCATGCCCGGGGGCAGTTCGGCAAAGGGGCGGCCCTCTGCGCGCTCATCGTCGGGGACGAAGAGCGGGTCATAGCCGAAGCCGCCTGCGCCGCTCGGAACCCTGAGCAGCTGGCCTTCGCAACGGCCTTCCACTTCGAGGTCCAGGCTGCCGTCGGGCTGGGCGATGCAGAGCGCGCAGGCGAACCACGCCCGGCGGTCGTCCACCGCCTCCATCTGGGACAGCAGGTGGGCGTTGTTCTGGGCGTCCGTGGCGTGTTCGCCCGCAAAGCGCGCGGAGCGGATGCCGGGGGCGCCCTGCAAGGCTGCGAGGCAGAGCCCCGAATCGTCGGCCAGGGCGGGCAGCCCGGTGGCGGACGCATAGTGTCGTGCCTTGAGGCGTGCATTGGCGCCAAAGCTGTCGCCATCCTCGACGGCCTCGGGCACGTCGGGGTAGGCGTCGAGGCCCAGCGCCTCGAAGCCGAGCGCGCCCAGCAGTGGCTTCAGCTCGGCGAGCTTGCCCTTGTTCGTCGTGGCGACGAGCAGCTGGCTCACTGCGCGAGTGCCTCTTCTTGGATGGACTTCACACGCGCCAGGGCCGACTGGCCCATGGAGACCATTTCGCTCAGGTGCTCCACGCTGAAGGTGCCCTTCTCGGCACCGCCACCCATCTCGATCAGCTGGCCGCTGCCGGTCATGACAAGGTTCAGGTCGACATCGGCGGAGCTGTCCTCGTAGTAGCTGAGGTCGGCGCACAGGCCGCCATCGACGATGCCGATGCTGGTGGCCTGCAGGGAATCCTTGAGCGGCCAGTTCTTCAGCTCGCCCTGGTTCTTGAGCTCCATGAAGGCGTCGTGCACCGCGACATAGGCGCCGTTGATGCTGGTGGTGCGGGTGCCTCCGTCCGCGGCGAGTACATCGCAGTCCACCCAGACGGTGCGGCCCTTGATGGCCTTGCGATCCACCACGGCACGCAGTGCCCGGCCGATGAGGCGCTGGATCTCCACCGAGCGCCCGTCCACCCGGCCGCTGCGGTCACGCTGCTTGCGGGTGTCCGTGGAAGCAGGAAGCATGGAGTACTCGGCCGTAAGCCAGCCCTGGTCGCTGTTGCGCAGGAAGGCGGGCACGCCTTCGGTCACGATGGCCGTGCAGAGCACCCGAGTGCGGCCCGAGTCCACCAGCACCGAGCCGGGGACGGAAGGCAGCCAGCGGCGAGTGAAATGGAGCGGCCGGATCTCGTGGGCCGCGCGGCCGTCGAGTCGAATGGTGGTCATAGGAGATGCTTCGTGAGGGCGTGGTCAGGACCAGCAAGTCGAGACGGCAAGGGGAATCCAACGAGTATAGGTGCGCGCCCGCTCGGCGATCAACGCGCCGGAAGCCCTCCCATCAGTCGGGGAGCAGCCGCACGTGCTCGCCGCGAGCCGTGCGGCCGTCGCTCAGGACCAGATCTCCCTCGCTGGTGACGTCCTGGATCTCCACGTGCTCGGTCTCGCCGGACAGCTCAATCCGAACACGGCGTCCCCGAAGCCAGGAACGCTGCCGGTATTCCTGACCTGCCTGTTCGTCGCCAGGGCCCCCGATGTTCGACAACACCGTCGAGAGCTCCTCGAGCACCCGTGCCAGCAGGGCCTGGCGAGTGAGGGGGTCGGCAGACAGGCCGGCGTCCCCAGCCCGGGCGCTGAGGCTCTCGGGCAGGTCCCCAGCGGCCAGGGCGAGGTTGACCCCGAGGCCCACGACGAGCAGCTGCTCCTGTTTCGGGGAGGTCACGGACTCCACCAGCAGGCCGCCGATCTTGCGCTCCCCACGCATGAGGTCGTTCGGCCACTTGATGCGGATGTCCCGGCTGCCCAGGGCCTCGAGGGCACGGGCTGTAGCGACAGCTGCGAGCAGGGTGATGCGGCTGGGCCGAGGCAGCTCGGGGACGGCGATCACGATGCTCACGGCGAGCGAGCGCCCTGGAACGGTGATCCAGGTGGCGCCGCGCTGGCCCCGACCGGCGGTCTGCTCGTCGGCCACGACCACGACGCCCGGGCCTGCTTCGCCTGCTTCAACCAACCGGCGCGCCTCCGCGCTCGTGCTGTCGAGGCAGGCATGGTGCTGGATACTTTGGACCCTCTTCGTGGTCATGGATGGGATGGTAGCCCACCTCGGGCAGCACAGACCGTTATCCTCCTGGCCGCCCGATGAAACTGCCCGCAGCCCCTCCATCGACGGAACACACCGGCCCGCGCCCTGCGCGTTGGCTATGGCTGCTTCTGGGCTTCGTGTGTCTCGGCTTGGGAGCGCTCGGGGTGCTCTTGCCGCTCTTGCCCACGACTCCCTTCGTGTTGCTCGCGGCGGCCTGCTTCGCCCGGGGTCACGAGGGATTCCTGCAGTGGCTGTTGCAGCATCAGGTGTTCGGCCCGAGCCTGCGGGCCTGGCGCGCACGGCATGCCCTACCGCCCAGGGTCAAACCGAAGGCCATCTCCCTGGTGGTGGTGACCATCGGCGTGTCGGTCTGGATGCTCGAGCACCCCTGGGGCCGCGCGGCGGCGGCGGGCATGGGCGTCGCCCTGGTCATCTTCCTCGCGCGTCTGCCGGTCTGGGATGAGCGGCAGGGGCAGGGCGAGGGAACAGTCGAGGGGCTGCCGGGCGCCGAGCGGCCCTAGGGCGCCGGCGCAAAACGGGCCGGTGCGAGAGACGCGCAGCCATTTCCGGGGCGTCAGCCCCCGCAGATCCCACAGGCATCTGCCCCGGAAATGACGTGCGCAAAAACACGCCTCGTGCTGTGAGCCGATGGGCGGGAAACACCCCACGCGCTCCCGCGCAACACCTCTTGCTCGCAGCGGCACTTCTCGAATGACGTCGCGCTTGCCCGGTCGCTGAACCCGCCCTCCCACAGCCGGATTCAGCAGGGCAGCGCAGTCATCAAACGACCAACTGTTCGTGGCTCTCTTCGAGATGCAGCTTCAGCTTCTTCATGACGTTGCTGTGGATCTGGCACACGCGCGATTCGGTCAGGCCCATCAGGCCGCCGATCTGCTTCATGGTCAGACCATCTCGGTAGTACATGAGGATGATCTCCTTCTCGCGCTTGTTGAGCGAGCGGATGATCGCCTTCATGACGTCTTCCTGGTTCAGGACGTCCGCCGGATCGGGGGAGCTGGGGTCCTTCAGGAAATCGATCTTCTCCACCGGCTGATCACCGGAGCCGTCATCCCAGGATTCGGAGAGGGAACGCACGGTGTGCGCCCGTGCCTCTTCGGTCATGGCGATGTAGACGTGCACGGTGACCTGCATCTCGTCCGCCATCTCGGCGTCCGTGGGCAGGCGGCCGTGGCGCGCTTCGAGTGCGGCCTGGGTGCGGGTCAACTGGTGGGCGCGCAGGCGCACCAGGCGCGGGACCCAGTCCTGGCTGCGCAGCTCGTCGAGGATGGCGCCACGCACACGGGTGCTGCAGTAGGTCTTGAACTTGATGGCGCGGTCGATGTCGAAGCCATCGATGGCATCCATGAGGCCGAAGATGCCGGCGCTCTTGAGGTCGTCCACCTCGATGCTGCGGGGGAGGGTCAGCAGCAGGCGCTCGGCAATGAAGTGCACCACGGGCAGGTACATCTCCATGAGCTGATTGCGGATGGCGGGGTTGTGGGTCTTCGCGTACTCCCGCCAGAGCTGTTCGTTCTCGCCGCCGATCTCTCCGAAGACGCGCTTGCGCTTGGCCGGGGCCTTCGCGGCCGCCTTCTTGGCGGCGGCACTCCGGGAGGCCTTGGCGGTGGTCTTGGAGGCAGTCTTCTGCGTCACGGACGGGATCAGCTTGGCTGCGGGCTTGGCGGCCTTCTTGGCAGCAGCCTTTACGGCCGGCTTCGCAGCACTCTTGGCGGCGGTCTTGGCCTTCGCAGTGCTCTTGGCGGGGGTCTTGGTGACCCGCTTGCTGGCCGCTGCGGTGGTCTTGCGGGTGGCCTTGGGAGTGGCCTTGGTGCGGGTGGTCTTGCGGGTCTTCGGTGCGGACTTCGTGGCTGGCATCTGCAGCAATCTCCTGGTTGTCGGCAACTGGCTACCCGGTCGGCGCGTGGGGACGGCCGGGCCCTTTAGCTTTGCGTCCCGCCCTTACGAGCGGTTTGCCCTGCCTGTCATCGGTCTCCGCAGAGGTCGATGTCAGCGACAGCAGGAATGTCATCGGTGCAAGGTGTACAAACTGTACAAGCAGCGCGACCCAGCCCGGAGAGGCGGTCGGCACTGGATAGGTCCGATGAAGATCAATCCCGCGACGATTTTGGCGTCGTGGTCTGGGATCGGACAAACGCCCCCAGGACTTGAGGGCGGACCGGTGGCCCTGGAAAAAAAGTCAGCGCACGCCCTCAAGCGAAGGCGGGCCATCGAGCCTTGCCCCACGGCTGGCTGGGGTCTGGGCAGGAGGAAGGGCGCCGGGCGCCCGCCCACGATCAGGAGGGGACGCTGGCGGGCTTCGTGAGGTTGGTCTCGCCGAAGTAGCCCTCGGCAAAACCGAGGAACTGCGCCTCGATGAACTGTTCCAGCTCTTCCCGACCCGAATCGTCCATGGTCGTGGCGTGGCTGTGGGTCTCGAGGTCCCGGTTCCGGATGGTCTTGCGGCACTGGATGCCGAAGGTCTTGTCGTTGCTGTGGGGGTCGAGCAGGAACATCAGGCGCGAGAAGTAGCTGCCGATCTGCCCGTCGCCGTCGATGAGACGCTCGTCGGAGCGCAGGGCGAGCATGTACTTGCCCTCGAAGAACCCCCGGGTGAGCGCGAAACCAGGCGCCTCGGTGAGGAAGTTGTCGACGAAGTCGTCGATCACGGATTCCAGCTGCTCGCGATAGTCGAAAGCGGCCACGGTGAGCAGAGAACGCTGAATGTCAGCCGCAGAGCGGACCTTATGGGAGGCCTCACTGCGCTTCTGGCTGGCATCGCGAATCTGCTTCAACTTGTCACGGAAGCGATTCGTCATAGGGATGCTCGTCTTGGAGGAGGTCATACTGGGCTCAACGCATCTATCGGCATGGGGGAGGGATGTGTGAGAGAAGAATACGTCGGGCTTTTTGATAGGCAAGGAGAGCCGAAATTCGGGCCCGAATCGCCGATTGCTGCCTCAGCAGAGGGGCTCGTCCTTCGAAGTTTTGTCGGGCGAGGGCGTTTCACGACGGAAACGGAAGCTCAGCTGTAGCGCAGAAGTGCCCTCACGTCACGATCCCCTAGCCGTTCTGCCCAGGGAATGAAGTCGAGGGCGATGATGAACCCGAGAGCCGAGACCTTCGCCCCTAGTTGTTCCACCAACTCGCAGGCCGCCGTGGCCGTTCCGCCCGTGGCAATGAGGTCATCCACGACGATGATCGACTGGCCGCTTTGCACGGCATCGCTGTGCATCTCCACCTTGTCCGTACCGTATTCGAGGGAGTACTCACGGGAGACGACGTCGTAGGGCAGCTTGCCGGGCTTGCGGATGGGCACGAAGCCCACATCCATGACCATGGCGAGCGCGGCTCCGAACAGGAAGCCACGGGATTCGATGCCCACGATGGCGTCGCAGGCCACGCCGTCCAGCGCCAGAGCCAATTGCTCGATACTGGCGCGGAAGGCCTTGCTGTTGCCCAGCAAGGGCGTGATGTCCTTGAAGACGATGCCCGGTTTGGGGAAGTCCGGGATGTCGCGGATGTAGTCTTCGAGGTTGGTCATCGTTCTGAGGTCCAGGTCTGGAAACAGGTTTGGAGGTGGGTTTGGAGAGAGGATTGGGGACTGACAGCTGGAGAGTACCCCGACCCGGGGCCGCCATCACGTCCGGGCGGCATCACATACGGGAGGGGACGGGGATGCCGAGCCAGCCCAAGCCATTGCAGAGGGCCTGGCGGACGCAGTGCGCCAGCAGGATGCGCGCGTCCGTGAGTGGCTCGTCGTCCGAAAGCACCTTCCACTCACGGTTGCTGTACAGGGTGCTGAAGAGCGAAGCGATGTCGAGCAGCTTGTCCGAAACGAGTGAGGGCTCGCAGGCCGAGATGCCGCGCTTCAGGGCCTCGGAGAGCTCGGACAGAGCGACGATCAACGCCAGCTCGCCGGGGCCATCCAGCAGCTGGTAGTCGACGTCGGCAGAGAGGGCCTGGCCGCCGCGGCTCTCGGCGAAGCGCGCCTCCATGGACGCGATGCGCGCCGCTGTGTACTGCAGGTAGGGGCCCGTCTCGCCATCGAAGGCCAGGACCTCGTCCCAAGCAAAGGTGACGTCGCGTACCCGACGGTTCTTGAGGTCGTTGAACACGACGGCGCCGACCCCGATGCGGTGGGCCAGGTCGTCGATATCCTCGGGGATGGGACGCCCCTTGTCTTCGGCACCCTGGAGGATGGTCTGCTTGGCGCGTTCGCTGGCCTGCTCGAGCACATCGCGCAGCGGAACGATGTCGCCCTTGCGCGTGCTCATCTTGCGGTCCTTGAAGCGCATCAGACCGAAAGGCACATGCTCGATGGTGCTGTGCCATGGGCGCTCCATGAGTTCGAGCACCTTGCTCATCTGGGCGAAGTGCAGGGCTTGGGAGCCGCCCACGACGTAGAGCGAGCGCACGAAGTCGTAGGCTTCCTTTCGGAAGCCGGCCGACGCCAGGTCGCGCGTGAGGTAGAGCGTCGACCCGTCTGCCTTGCGCACCAAGGCTGTGCCCAGGTCGTAGGGCTCCAGATCAACGACCGTCGCCCCCTCGCTCTGCTTCAGCAGGCCGCGCGCTTCCAGTTCATCCAGCACCGCGGGCATGAGGTCTTCATAGAAGCTCTCGCCACGCATGTCGTCGAACTGGATGCCCAGCATCTTGTAGACGCGCTCGAACTCATCCAGCGAGACCTTGCGGAACAGGGCCCACAGCCGTCGGGCTTCCGGGTCACCGTCTTCCAGGGACTTGAACTTCGCACGGGCACGGTCCTGCAGGCTCGGGTCCTGCTCCTTGGATTCGTTGAACTCGACATAGAGTTCGAGCAGGTAGGCGATGCCCCGCTCGCGGAGTTGCTCTTCGTCGCCCTTGTCCTCCCAGATGCTGAGCAGCTGGCCGAACTGGGTCCCCCAGTCACCGAGGTGGTTGATGCCGATGGGCTTGTAGCCCGCGGCCTCCAACATCTTGACCAGTGCATGACCGATGACCGTCGAGCGCAGGTGATGGATGCCGAAGCTCTTGGCGATGTTGGGGGAGGAGAAATCCACCGTGACCGCACGCCCCTTGCCTTCATCGAGGCAGCCGAACCCGTCCCCTTGTTCGAGCGCCTGCGGCAGCACGTCCTTCGCGACCTGCTCTCCGTCCAGGAAGACGTTCACGTAGGGGCCAGCAGCCATGACCTTCAGCATGCTGCCACCGGCGAGGGCATCTCTTTCCTCCAGCGCTGCCACCAGTTCGGCGGCGATGGCGGGCGGTGCCTGTCGACGCGTCTTGGCCAGTTGGAAGCAGGGGAACGCCAGCTGGCCCATGTCGGGGCGCGGGGGCGTGCCCATGAGCGCTTCCACCTCGTCCACCGGAAGCTCAACCAGGGGGGCCAAGGCTTCGGCAAAGGGTCGGGCAAAACGGCTCATGACGAGGTTCCGGTGGGCGTACGAAAGACGGGCCGGGCATCCTAGCGACCGGGCGTGACGTCTTGCGAGGGCAGGAGTTGCAGCAGTCGCTGGCCCGCATCGCGCAGCTGCCCGTCAGGCCGTTGCAGGCCCAGGGTGCGCCCGCGGTCATGCCAACTGTCGATCAGAACGGCCTCGATGGCAGCGTCCGCGGCGGCCCGTTGCAGGCAGCCCTCCAGGAATCGTTCTTGGGCCCGCTCGCCCACAGCCAGCGGCGAGCAACCCGCAGCGAGGATCCACCAGCGGGGCGGTTGCTCCAGGCTTGCCCTCCACTGGCGCCAGGTCTCCAGCACCACATCCGCCAACTTGGCTCCTCGTTGCTCGGGATGCTCGCTGTTGTCGCCGCCAGGTTCGAGGCGCGGGCCCATGATGTCCACGAGCGGTGCCAGGCTGTGGAAGAGCTCCCGGCTCCGTTCGCCGTGCCCCCTGAGTCGGATGGCAATGGCCGTTTCCGGGCTGACCTCCCGGATGCGGGTGCTCGCCGCCGTCACGCGCCGTTCCCAGTCCTGCGACAGGGCCTGGCCCCCAAAGTAGAGCGTGGCCTCGGCGTCGGGCTCCGGAAACGGCAGCATGACCTGGGGCCGGAGCCGTGCGGCCAAGCGCACCGCACCGTCCACGAACACACGTTCGCAGTCGTCGGGCGACGGGCAGGAGAAGTGCCAGGAATCCGGGGCACGCAGTTGAACCACCAGCGGCCGCTGCTCGTCTCCGGGAAGCCCCTCGCCGTCGTGGTCGGCGGGCAAGACCCAGACCGCCAGGCGTCCGGGTGCGTCGGAGACAGGCAGGTCCCGCTGCGGGCGGGTCATGACGCCCAAGGCGACCCGGGCGGGGAGCCGACCTTCGACCCGCGCCTCATCCGAGAACGTGTACAAAACGCGTTCGGCCGAGCTGTGGAAGGCCACCAGCAACACGGCACCGAAGGCGGCGAGACTGGCGGGCGGCAGCGCTCCCAGCACTCCCAGCAGGCTTCGGGGTTCTGCCCGCCGAAGCAGGAAGGGCAGGTGCCAACACAAGGTCCAGCTCTGCGCGAAGGGTGAGCCCAGCAAGACCTGCAGGACGGAGTAGTCGTAGAGCAGCACCTCTGACGAGTGGTCCAGCAGGACCCCCGAGAGGGAGAGGTCGGCCACGGCCAGGGCTCCTCCCACCCCAAGATTGAAGAACAGGAAAGGCACGTCCGTGAGCCGGAGCTTGCGGTGCATGAGCACGTGCACGTTCTGGATCAGCGCCGCCAGGAAGCTGAGAGGAAAGAGATGGCGGACCAGATCACCGGTCACCCAGGCGGCACCTTGCGGAACCAGGCGATCCCGCACGAGAACGGCCGTCAGAAGGAGGAGCAGGGGGATCCACAGCCAGCGGGACCACGGCCGTCGTTGCTCCTCAGCTCGTCGACCCAGGGCCGCGAGGTTCCAGGTCAGGGCGATGGCCAGATAGACCAGGAAGACGAGGTGTGCTGTGAACACGGGGTGGGTGCTCAGCCGTTGGGAGGGACGTGGCCGGGGATGGCCAGCAGGGCGTCGAACGCCAGGTCGCGCACCTGCCCGTAGGTCAGCAGCTCATAGAGCTCGTGACGCCCGGCCCACGTGAGCTCCGAATGCTCCGGGCTCAGGAGGGGCTCCGCCTGCGGGGCGCAGGCCAGGAAGTACGAGACACGCTTGAGGCGTCCGTTGTCCTCGGTGCCTTGCACCCGGTACTCGATGCAGCGCCGGAAGTTGGGGTGCAGGCTCAGGGCAGCGTAGCCGGTCTCCTCGTGCACCTCCCGAAAGGCCGTGACCAGTTCGTGGGCGTCCGCGGGATCCCGCCTGCCCTTGGGGAAGCCCCAGTGCCCGTTGTCTGCGTTGCGCAGCAGGAGCAGCCGGGGGTCGCCGGAAGCCGTGGGCGGGCGATAAAGAATGATGCCGCTGGCAAGGACGGTCATGGAGAGGGCTCGGACGACTCGGATGACAAGGGGGGGCGTGCCGCTGGGGGCGCGCCAGCAGGGCCGATGACCAGCGCGCAGCAGATGATAGGATCCGCGCCAAGATGCCTTCCAGCACTGCCCAGACCGACTCCTGTCTGCCAAGACACTCGGCCCCCATGGCCAGCAGCCCCGGGCGCGTCGTTCGCAACGAACGGATCCCCAGCGGCTGCCACGTCCTTGAGATGCACGTGGAGGCTGGCTTTCCGCTGCCGCTCGCAGGGCAGTTCGCCATGCTCAGCACCGAGGCGCCCGGATTCCCGATGTTGCCGCGGCCCTTCAGTCTCTTGGGGGCTCGGCTGGCGACTGCTGCTGAGGCAGCGCTAGGGCACGGGCCACTGCTTTCCTTCCTCATCATGCCAGTGGGAGCGGGCTCGGCCAGCTTGTGCTCCCTGGCGGTCGGTGAGAGTTGTCAGGTGGTGGGGCCCATGGGCCATGGCTTGGACGAGGGCCTGCCCAACGGCGCCCTGGTCAGCGTGGCAGGCGGCTATGGCGTGGCGCCCTTCCTCTTCTTGGCTGAGACCTGGCAGGAGGCGGAGGATGCCCGCCTCAAGCAGTTCTCGGTGGTGTTCGGCGCGCGGGATGCCGGGCGCCTGAGCCTCGCCGATCGCTTGGAGTCCACGGGCTGTCGTGTCGAGCTTTGCACCGAGGACGGGAGCCGAGGCTTCCAGGGGCGAGTGGATGCGCGATTGAAGAGCCTCCTGGCTGATGGTTCCCACGCCGGAGTGCTCACGTGTGGGCCGGACCCGATGATGGAGGCTGTGGGCGCCGTGGCTCGCGCCGCGGGTGTGCCCTGCCGGGCATCGCTCGAATCCGTCATGGGCTGCGGATACGCCGTGTGCAACGGCTGTGCCGTGGGCGTCAGCGACGCCGCGGACCCCGACGGCTACACTTATGAGCTCGCGTGCCGCGAAGGCACGATTTTCGACGAGGCAAGGCTGCATTGGAACCTGCTCTAACTCGAGGCGACCGGCTCACGGAGTATGCCGAGGCGATTCGCTTCGGCGTTGAGTCGGTGGGTCTCGACACACAAGCCGAGTGCGTGGCGCAGCTGCTGGAAGCCAAGCAGATCGTCGTGGCCGGGCGCGGTCGCTCGGGAATGATGGCGGCAGCCTTCGCTCGCCGCCTGGGGCAGATGGGATTGCACGCCTGGGGTCTCGACGACACCACGGTGCCCCGGCTGGGTGTCGGCGATGTGCTGGTGGCGGTCACTGGTAGCGGCACGACGCCGACGGTTCTGAGCTTGATGCACACGGCGCGCCGTGGCGGCGCCACGGTCCTGCTGGTCACCCGCAAGCCGGCCCGGGACCCGCGGGTGGCGGACGTCTTGGTGGAGCTTGGCCCGCTGCAGAAGGCGAGCGCCTACCCGCTGGGGACTCTGTTCGAAGTGACGGCCCTGGCCTTCCTGGATCTGGTCGTGGTGGACCTCATCGAGGCCTTGGGGACCACCGAGTCGGACCTGGGCGCTCGCCACACGAATCTCGAGTGAGCGCGAGCCCTCTGAAGGATGCGTCCGGGGGGAAGTTCTCCAAGTCGCCACGGCGCTATTCGGCCGCGGCCCTGCGTGCGATGGACCTCCTGCGGTGGGTGGGGACCCACCTCTGGCCCGGCCGGGCGCTCTATGGATGGTGGCTCGCGCGCGGGGCCACCGAGTGTACCCACGAGGACATCCCGGTCGCGGGCTTGCCCCGGGCGCTGGACGGCTTGCGCATCGTGCAGCTCAGCGATTTCCACGCCGGGCCCTTTCTGGATCGGGGGAGCATGGAGCCCGTCCTGGATCTCGTGCGCGCCTGCCAGGCCGACCTGCTGGTCCTGACGGGGGACTTCATCACCGACAACGCCGACGACCGGCACAAGCTGGGCCAGATCTTCGCCCAGATGCCCGCCACCCTGGGTAAGTTCGCTGTCTTCGGCAACCACGACTACCGACAGCGCCGCGAGGGTGAGCTGGGGGCGTGGCTGAGGCGGCAGGGTGTGCAGGTCCTGCGTAATGCGTCCGCCCGGGTCGAACGGGCGGGTGCCTCCCTGCTCGTGGCGGGCCTGGAAGATATCGAGGAAGGCCGACGTGTGGATCTCGAGGCCGCGCTGGGATCCTCCCCGGCCGAGCTGCCGACGCTCTTGCTTTGTCATCACCCGGACGTGGCTGATCTGCTTCCGCCAGGGGCCTTCGATCTTGTGCTGTGTGGGCACACCCATGGGGGGCAGGTGGTGCTCCCCGTGCTCGGTGCCGTGGGCCGCAAGACACCCGTCGCACGGCTGCGGGGGACCTCGGCCCTGCCCGGCAAGCGGGGCTTCCTACACGTCAATCGCGGGCTGGGCGTCCTGGTCCTGCCCTTCAGGCTGGGGGCTCGGCCGCAGGTCAGCTGCTTGAGCTTGCGCCGGGTGCGGCACCCAGGCCTCCGGAGCGGTCCCAAGTCGGGGGCTATTCCCGAGGGCGATCGAGGCTGAGCGCTTCCGCCAGCTTGGGCCTTTGCGATACACTCGCCCTCCTTTTGCAGGGCCGCCAAGATGCCTTTGCGGGAGCCCAGGAGGGCAGAGATCCCGCGTGGTGGGTGGCTCTTGTGGACTCGAATCCGAGAGCGAAGCAGATCTCATGACTGACTCCCCGAACGACGTCGTCATCGCCAGCGCGGTGCGGACTCCCATTGGCAAATTCCAAGGCTCACTGGCCGGCTTCACGGCGCCGCAGCTGGGTGCCGTGGCTGCGGCTGCTGCCATCGAGCGGGCCGGTCTGAAGCCCGACTCCATCGACGAGACGATCATGGGCAACGTGCTCGGGTGCGGCCTGGGTCAGGCCCCCGCGCGTCAGGTCTCACGGGCCGTGGGCATTCCCGATCACACGTCAGCGCTGACCATCAACAAGGTGTGTGGCTCCGGCTTGAAGGCCGTGATGCTCGCGGCGCAAGCCATCAAGTGCGGCGACTCGAGGGTCGTGCTGGCCGGTGGCATGGAGAGCATGTCGAAGGCGCCCTACTACATTCCTAAGGCCCGCGATGGCATGCGGCTCGGCCACGCCAAGATCATCGACAGCATGATCCACGATGGCCTGTGGGACCCCTACTACGACATGCACATGGGCATGACGGGCGAGGCGGTGTGCCAGGAGTACGACGTCACGCGCGAGCAGCAGGACGAGTTTGCTGCGCAGAGCCATGCGCGTGCGCTGGCAGCCACCCAGTCGGGTGCGTTCAAGGACGAGATCGCACCGGTAGACATCAAGCCCCGGCGCGGTGACCCGTGGCAGTTCGATACGGACGAAGGGCCGCGCGAAGGACTCAGCGCTGCGGACCTCGGCAAGATGCGCCCGGCCTTCGACAAGGAAGGTTCCGTGACGGCGGGCAACGCCAGCAGCATCAACGACGGCGCCGCCGCCACCGTGGTCATGAGCGCGGCGACGGCCAAGGAGTTGGGCGTCAAGCCGTTGGCCAGGATCACGGGCTACGCCTCCGGCGGCACGGACCCCAAGTGGGTCATGATGGCGCCCATGGAGGCCGTGAAGAACCTGAGCGCCAAGACGGGCACCGACGTGAAGAGCTATGACCTCATCGAGTTGAACGAAGCCTTCGCGAGCCAGTGCGTCGCCGTTGGAAAGCTGTGGGGTACAGACCCTGAGCGCTTCAACGTGAATGGCGGCGGCGTCGCCCTTGGGCACCCCATCGGGGCCTCGGGCACGCGCGTACTCACCACGCTCATCTGGGCCTTGAAGAACCGCGGCAAGAAGACGGGCATGGCGACGCTCTGCCTGGGCGGCGGCGGTGCCGTGGCCATGAGCGTGGAGGTCCTCTGAACATGGGCATCTCGAACATCGCGGTCATCGGCTGCGGAACCATGGGCAACGGGATTGCCCAGGTGTGCGCGGCGTCCGGCAAGCAGGTGCGGCTCGTGGACCTCAGCCAGGATGCACTCGATGCGGCCCTGGCGGGCATCGAGAAGAGCCTGGGGCGCTTGGTGAAAAAGGAGAAGATCGCCGCCTCTGACGTGGCCGACATCCTTGGACGCATCCAGACCACCACCTCGCTGGAGGATTGCGCCGACGCGCATCTGGTGGTGGAGGCGGTCAGCGAGAACGTGGCTGTGAAGACCAAGATCTTCGCGGAACTGGATCGCATCACTCCCGCCGAATCCATCCTGGCCTCGAACACGTCCTCCATTTCCATCACCCAGTTGGCTGCCGCGACATCGCGCCCGAGCCAGGTGATCGGAATGCACTTCATGAATCCGGTGCCGGTCATGAAGCTCGTGGAAGTGGTGCGCGGGCTGGACACGAGCGATTCCACCACGGAGGCGGTGAACGCCCTGTCCGCAGAGCTCGGCAAGACGGCCGTGCCGGCCAACGACTTCCCCGGCTTCGTCAGCAACCGCATCTTGATGCCCATGATCAATGAGGCCATCACCTGCCTCATGGAAGGCGTGGCTTCACGCGAGTCCATCGACGACATCATGAAGTTGGGGATGGCGCATCCCATGGGCCCGCTGGCGCTCGGCGACCTCGTCGGTCTGGATGTCTGCCTCAGCATCATGGAAGTGCTTCACCGGGACCTGGGTGACAGCAAGTACCGGCCCTGCCCGTTGCTGCGCAAGATGGTCGCGGCGGGGCACCTCGGCCGGAAGACGGGCCGCGGCTTCTACGAGTACTCCTGAGACCTCACGCCCCAAGCTTCACGACCGCCGACCTTTCAACGGCCACACCTCACGGATTACCCATGGACTTTCAGCTCACCGAGGAACAGCAGCTCATCCGGCAGACTGCACGGGAGTTTGCGGATCAAGAGGTGGCACCGACCGCGAAGGCGCGCGATCGTGAACACCGCTTCCCTCGGGAGGAACTGCGCAAGGCGGCGGAACTCGGCTTCATGGGGATGCTGGTGCCCGAGGCCTACGGTGGCAGCGAGCTGGGGACCTTGGCCACGATCATGGTGATCGAAGAAGTGAGTCGCGCCTGCGCTTCCACGGGCGTGACCCTCAGCGTTCACAACAGCCTGGTCACCAGCCCCCTGACGAAGTTCGGTAGCGAGGAGCAGAAGCAAGAGTGGCTGCCGCGCCTGGCCACGGGGGAGTTGCTGGGGGGCTACGCGCTGTCTGAAGCCAATGCCGGTTCGGATGCTGCGGCCCTCAGCTGCCGTGCCACGCGCGATGGAGACGAATGGGTCCTCAATGGTCCCAAGCTCTGGATCACCAGCGGCAATGAGGCGGACCTGATCATCGTGTTCGCCCGCGCCGAGGAGGGCGTGACGGCCTTCCTGGTCGAGACCCGCTTGCCTGGTTTCAGCGTGGGCAAGGTGGAAGAGAAGCTGGGCGTGCGTAGCAGCCCCACCGTCGAGATCGTGCTGGACAACTTCCGGTTGCCGGCCAACCGCTTGCTGGGCACTGCCGGCGAGGGCTTGAAGATCGCCTTCTCGACTTTGGATGGGGGGCGCATCGGGATCTGCGCCCAGAGCCTCGGCATCGCCCAGGCGAGCTTGGACGCCAGCGTGAAGTACGCCCAGGAGAGGGAGCAGTTCAACCGGCCCTTGAAGTCCTTCCAAGCCATCCAATGGAAGGTGGCTGACATGGCCGCCGGCATCGAGGGCGCGAGACTCATGGCGCACAAGGCGGCGTGGCTGCGTGACCACGGCATGCCCCACACACGAGAGGCGGCCCAGGCCAAGCTGATGTGCTCACGCCTGGCGAACAAGGCCGCCGACGAGGCTGTGCAGATCCACGGTGGAGCCGGGTACACGACCGAGTTCCCCGTCTCGCGCTACTTCCGGGATGCGCGGGTGACCGAGATCTACGAGGGCACGACCGAAGTGCAACGCATCGTGATCGCGCGCGAGATCATGGGGCGATGACGGAGGTTTCCCCAGTGGCAGAGGCGAAGTCTGTGCACGGGGCCGAGCTCCATGCCGAGAAAGACCTCGTGAGCCGCGTCGCCGCTGGCGAGCAGCGCGCCTGCGCACGCCTCATGACCTGGGCCGAGCGCAACGACCCGCGCTACGCCGTCGCTCACCGCGAGTTCTGCGGCGGCCTGGGGGCGGCTCAACGCATCGGTGTCACGGGTCCACCGGGCGCCGGCAAGAGCACCCTGGTCGAAGCGCTCGCCTCTCATTGGCGCGAGACAGAGGATCGCAAGATCGGCATCGTCGCCGTGGACCCCACGAGCCCCTTCACGGGCGGCGCCCTGCTGGGGGATCGGGTGCGCATGTCGCGCCTGGTGCTCGACAACGCTGTGTTCATCCGTTCCATGGCGACTCGGGGCGTGTTTGGCGGCCTGGCGCGGGCGACAGACGATGTGGCCGATGTGCTCGACCTCTATGGTCGGCAAACGGTCATGGTCGAGACGGTGGGCGTCGGGCAGAGCGAGGTGGACATCGCTCGCAGCTGTGACCTCACCTTGGTTGTGCTGCACCCAGGTGGTGGCGACACGATCCAGGCCATGAAGGCGGGCCTGATGGAAGTGGCGGATATCTACGTAGTGAACAAGGCCGATATGCCGGGCGTGGATCGCCTCGTGCAAGAGCTCTATGACGTGCTCGACCTGCGCGAGATTCCCATGGAGGAACGGCCTCCGATCCTGAGCACCGTCGCCAGCAAGGGCAGCGGAGTCCCGGAGCTGGCCACAGTGATCGACGAGATGGTCGCCGCACGGAAAAGCTCGGGGATTCTGGCTGAACGGCGAAGCGAGAACCTGGAGCGCCGAATCCGGCGTTTGGTGGACGGCCGCTTGCGGCGAGACGTCTGGGAAACGCGCGGGTTGAGCGAGCTGCTTCACCGTCGTTTGGCCAAGAGCGTTAGGCTGTCGGCATACGAACTGGCAGATGAGATTCTGGACCTCTATCAGGGTGCGGAGCTGGATTCCGGCCCCGACAAGGACACGGAGCAGAGCCCATGAGAACTGTCGATCCCGCGAGCGGTGATCAAACTGTCCCCAAGTCGGCGAAGTTCGTGACGTGGCAGGAAGCCTTCGGGGCGGCCAAGCAACGGGACGTGCCCTTCGAGACCGTGTCGTGTGAGCCGGTGCCGGCGCTGATCACGCAGGATGCGCTGGCGGGCCAGGACGTGGACGCGGATATCGGCCTGCCTGGCCAATTCCCATTCACGCGCGGACCATACGCGAGCATGTACCGCACGCGCCTCTGGACCATGCGCCAGTTCGCTGGTTTCGGTTCTGCGGCAGACACGAACGCGCGCTTCAAGTATCTGCTCGGTCGCGGGCAGGACGGTCTCTCGGTCGCCTTCGACCTGCCCACCTTGATGGGCTACGACAGCGACCACGACCACAGCATCGGTGAGGTGGGGCGTTGCGGCGTGGCCATCTCCTCGCTGGCGGACATGGAGACCCTCTTCGAAGGCGTGCCGTTGGGTGAGGTCACCACCTCGATGACCATCAACTCGCCAGCGGCCATCATCTGGGCCATGTACCTGGTGACGGCCCAGAAACAGGGATGGAAGCTGGACCAGCTCGGCGGCACCACGCAGAACGACATTCTCAAGGAGTACATCGCGCAGAAGGAGTACATCTTTCCGCCCGAGCCGAGCATGCGTCTGGTGGTGGACACGATGGAGTATGCGGCGAAGCACGTGCCGCGTTGGCACCCCGTGTCCATCTCCGGTTACCACATCCGCGAGGCGGGGAGCACGGCCGTCCAAGAACTCGCGTTCACGCTGGCCGACGGCTTTGCCTATGTGGAAGCCTGCATCGAGCGGGGCATGGAGGTCGATGACTTCGCTCCGCGTCTCTCGCATTTCTTCAATAGCCACTTGGACTTCTTCGAAGAGATCGCGAAGTTTCGGGCGGCTCGGCGGATCTACGCTAAGCGCATGCGCGACAAGTACGGCGCCAAGAACCCGCGCAGCATGACGCTGCGCTTCCACACCCAGACGGCGGGCTGCAGTCTCACGGCGCAGCAGCCCTACAACAACATCGTGCGCACGACTTGGGAGGCGCTGGCGGGCGTGCTGGGCGGTACGCAGAGCCTGCACACCAACAGCATGGACGAGACCTTCGCCCTGCCGACCGAGAACGCGGTGAAGATCGCGCTGCGGACCCAGCAGTTGATCGCCTACGAATCTGGTGTGACCAACACCATCGATCCGCTGGCGGGGAGCTGGTTCGTCGAGGATCTCACGAACCGCATGGAGCGGGGCGCGGAGGAGATCTTCGCGCAGATCGATGATTTGGGTGGCGTGGTACCGGCCATCGAGAAGGGCTGGTTCCAGCGCGAGATCGCCCGCAGCGCGTATCAGTACCAGCGCGAGGTCGAGTCGGGGAACCAGGTGATCATCGGTGTGAATCACCACCAGGAAGACAGCGCCCAGGACGACAAGATCGAGCTGCTCCGGATCAGCTTGGAGACCGAGAAGGAGCAGGTCGCTCGGCTGAATCAGGTCAAGCAGGACCGCAGCGATGCGGCGGTCAAGCAGGCGCTCGATCGCATCCGCGCCGATGCCAAGAGCGGCGTGAACCTCATGCCTGCCTTGATGCAGGCGTCTGAGGTCTACGCCACGCTGGGTGAAATGACCGACGTCATGCGCGAAGAGTTCGGGACGTACCGGGAGACCCCCATCTTCTAGGACCTCGTCCGGGACAGGCCCCCAAACAACAGCTACTTCTCAGCAAATCAGGATTACTGAACATGGAACAACCGATTCGCGTTCTCGTCGCCAAGCCCGGGCTTGACGGGCACGACCGCGGCGCCAAGGTCGTCGCTGCGGCCCTGCGAGATGCCGGCATGGAAGTCATCTACGGCGGCTTGCATCAAACCCCGGACGCCATCGTGCAGATGGCGATCCAGGAGGACGTGGATGTGGTTGGACTGTCCATCCTCTCGGGGGCACATATGACCCTGTTCCCGAAGGTGAAGCAGCTGCTGGATGCAGCTGGGGGCGAGTCGATCCTGCTGACGGGTGGCGGGATCATCTCGGGCGACGACATGGAAGTCCTCGAGAAGCAGGGCGTCGGTACCTTGTTTGGCCCCGGCGCGCGACTGGCGGATCTGGTGGAGTACATCCGGACCGAAATTGGCACGCGGCGTACGACGACACGGAGTGCATGAGATGACAGCGAACACGCGAAAGACGACGCCGCAACCCATGCCCGATCGGGAGATCCTGAATATCGACGGTGCTGCTGCATTGCTCGGTGTGAGCGTCAAGACCTTCAGCAAGGTCCTGCGCCAGGGAGATGTTCCTGGTCGCAAGGTCGGCCGCGAATGGAAGTTCTCGCGCCAGGCCCTCATCGATTGGATCGGCCAGGCCAAGTCCCGCAACTTTATGGAGGCAGACGGCACGATGGGGCCAGCTGCTGAACGCCCGATTCGCGGCTCCTCCGCCGCCTCTGCCGCCTCTCGGCGCACCCGAGACGATGGCTTCTCCGTGGACAGCATGTAATGACGATTGTGGAGCCGATGGCGATCTCCGAAGAACAGGAGATGCTCCGAGACACTGTGCGCAGCTTTGCGCGGGAAGAGCTCCTCCCCCAGGCGGTTGAGATTGATCGAGAGGCGCGCTTTCCAACGGACACCTTCGCCAAGTTGGCGGAGCTGGGCCTCCTGGGCATGCCCATCCCGGAGGAGTATGAAGGGGTCAACATCGACTCCGTGGCCTCCAGCCTGGTGATCGCCGAGTTGGCCAAGGCCTGCGGCTCCACGGCGCTCGGCGTCGCTGCCCACAACTCCCTCTGTCTGTGGCCGATCTACTCCTTCGGGGATGATGAGCAGCGCGCCAAATATGTGCCTGACCTGGCCTCCGGACGGAAGCTCGGCGCCTTCGGTCTGACGGAAGCCAACGCCGGTTCAGACTCCGGTGGCACCCAGACCACCGCCGTTCGTGACGGAGACCACTGGGTGCTCAACGGCACCAAGTGCTTCATCACCAACGCCAACTATGCGGACACCTTCATCGTCACGGCGGTGACGGACAAGGACGCTGGAACCAAGGCTGGAATCAGCTCGTTCATCCTCGAGCGCGGCATGGAGGGCTTCGGCATCCACAAGGGTGACGAGAAGCTGGGCATGCGCGGCTCCGATTGGGGTGAGCTGACCTTCCAGGACCTGCGCATCCCCGACTCGCAACTGTTGGGCGAGGAAGGGCATGGCTTCGTGAACTTCATGAAGACCCTGGATGGCGGGCGCGTGGGAATCGCTGCGCTCGCCCTAGGTCTCGCGGAAGGCGCTTTTGAACTGGCTCTGAAGTACAGCCAAGAACGGGAAGCCTTCGGGAAGCCCATCGCCAAGAAGCAGGCGGTCGCGTTCATGCTGGCGGACATGGCCACCCAGATCGAAGCTGCCCGCGGGCTGGTCCGCACCGCAGCCTTGCGCAAGGATGCGGGCTTGCCGTACAGCAAGGAAGCTGCCATGGCGAAGCTCTTCAGCTCCGAAATCGCCATGAAGGTGACCTATGACGCCATCCAAGTGCATGGCGGCTATGGCTTCACCACCGAATACCACGTCGAGCGGATGTACCGCGACGCCAAACTATGCACCATCGGCGAAGGCACGAGCGAGATTCAGCGCATCGTGATCAGCCGCGAAATCCTGAACCACTGACGCAGTCCCTACCCCGTCCCAGGACGCTATGACCGCGAACAACACACTGGCCGATGCGGCCGCTTCTGGGGGTGTCGAAGCCCTCGAGTCCATCTGGCTCGAAAGCATGGAGGACCCGCAAGAGGCGCGGGCCTATCTCGATGCCTTGGAGGCCTTGCCCGACGCCCACCAGCGAGGAGCCGCTCCGGCCTTGCTTCCGGCGCTCCTGGAGGCATTCCAGGCACGGGATGCCCACCACGATGTGCTCGAAGTGGTCAAGGCGATGTACGCCTTCCACGTCGGTCCACGGGGGCAGGACCTGTGCCAGGTGAGCCTGGACGCCATCGCCTCCCTCTATGCGAAGGAAGACTGGTACGAACTCTTCCTCGGCCTGGCGAAGATCGACGACCTGGATCCTTCCGAGGGCGTTGAACGGTTCCAGAAGCTCGTGGCCTTGCTGCCCGGCTCGCCCATCTACCATCGAACCGGTTGGGGCGATGGCGTCGTGACCGGTACCGATCTCCCGGAGGAGAGCTTCCTGGTGAAGTTCACATCCGAGTCCTTCGAGCGCAGCATGCCGTTCACCACAGGGCTGGATGTGCTCACGGCACTCCCCGCGGACGACCTTCGTGCGCGCCTGCTCGTCGGTCTGGACGGGCTGAAGACCGATGCCGTGGAGGACCCCTCCTCCCTGGTTCGGGCCGTGGCCCGTCTGCACCATGGCAAGGCCGCCAGCAAGGAGATCAAGCAGTGGTTGTGTGGCCCCGTGATCGAGGCCAGTGGCTGGGCGAGTTGGTGGCGCAAGGCGAAGGTGGCCGCTGCCGCTGACCCCTACATCAAGGTGGACAACCCGAGCCGTCCCGTCTTCGTGCTGCGCAAACGTGCGTTGTCAGCGGATGACGAAGCGCTCGAGGCCATGTCCCGGGCCGAAGGTCTGGCTGGCTTGCTGAACGTGATTCGCGGGCCGCTGTCGCTGGAACCCAGCGAGGCGCTGAAGACCTCCATGTTGGACCGACTCGCAGAGGGTGTGACGGACCAGGAGGCCGAGTCGATCGCACGTGCCGAAGCTGCCGTGGCGCTCATGCGTCATGGGCGCTGGACCGCTGAGGAAGCTGGAAAGTTCCTGAGCGGACTGGTGGAGGGAGACCCCCTCGGCTTTGGAGGTCTGGTGGCGCGCATGAACCCGGCCCCCTTGCGTCGAGAGGCGCTGGAGGCCTACATCGCCGCGGACCCCACGCTCTGGTCGGATGGTCTGATCGGCAACCTGGCTGTCCTGCCGCCGCACATCCTCGAAGTCGTTGCGGATCGCCTGGTGGCAGAGGGACGTAGCGCCGCCCTGGCCAACCGCATGCACATCTTATTGCTCAGCCCGAGCAAGCAGCCGGCAACGGTGCTTCGCCTCGCGAAGCGCTACGCAGCGGGCTTGTTCAAGGGGCAGGACGAGGCGCCCGCCGTCGCGGAGGTCTTCATGGGCATCCTGCATCTGGCAGAAACCCAGGCCTTCCCCGCACTGCGCGGCAAGAAGGATGCCAAGGACACCATGGAAGGGGTGCTGGACCTGTTCAACGGGAAGCGCGCCAGCCTGCTGAAGACCTTCTCCGAGGAAGCGACCCGCACCCAGATGGAGCGGGCCATGGGTGTGTTGGCTCGTTGTCGGGCCATGCCGGACGCCATCGTGTCGGCGATCGCGACCTCCTGTAAGGAGCGCTTTCCGGATCTCGTGCCTCGGGACGAGACGCCCTTCTGGGACAGCGCCAACATCTTCTCCAGCCGCGATGGCATCGCCAGCCGGCAGGAAGAGTACAGGGTGCTGTTGGAAGTGAAGATCCCGGAGAACAGCGAGGCCATCGGCAAGGCTGCCTCGTACGGCGACCTTTCGGAGAACTTCGAATGGACCGCTGCCATCGAGCAGCAGCGCCAGTTGACCGAGAAGGCCGCAGCGATGGAGGCGGAGCTCAAGATCGCCCGTGCCATCGAGGACCAGGAACTCACAGGAGACGTGGTCGCTCCTGGCATGCGCGTGACGTACAAGCAAGCCGGGAAGACACAGGAGATCGTCATTCTGGGCCCGTGGGATCGTGGTGAGGGAGTGGTGAGCTATCGCGCCCCTGTGGCTGCCGGGATGTTGGGTTCGGCCGTGGGTGCCGAGGCAACGCTCGAGCTGCCTGACGGCAAGGTGGAGGTCACCGTCCTCTCCGTGAGCCAGGCCGTTTGAGTCGGAGTGGCTGAGCCCCGGCCATGACAGCCTCTGACTCGAGCGACGACCCGCACTCGGCTCCTTCCTCCCACGCAAGGGCGGGGGGGCCGAGTGCCGCAGAGATCCGCGCGGCCGCCGAGGTCGCTGGCGCCCATCGCGTCAGCCAGCCGTCACCGGAGGGTGATCGGCAGGCCGCTGGGGTCACGCGAGGGCGGTTGTCGGATCGCCCGGATATGCCGCTGTGGGAGGCGCTCTACGAGCGACGGACGACCCGCAAGTTCGATTCAGGGCGGCCGGTGCCCCGGGAGATCATCCTGGAGCTCCTGGATGCTGCGCTCATCGCTCCCACGTCCTGCAATTTGCAGATGTGGGACTTCGTGGTTGTCGATGACCCCGACCAGCGAGAGCAGCTCGGCAAGCTCTCGCTGCAGGTGCTGAGCACACCGGTTTCCATTTTCGTTGCGTATGGCAAGGAGTACAGCGAGGAGGGCTACGCCAACGTGCAGTCCACGGCGGCGGCCATGCAGAACATGTCCCTGGCTGCGCACGCCCTGGGCATGGGGACATTCTGGATCAACCAGCTGGGGCCGCGGGAGCAGGTGGGACGGATCCTCGGCCTGCCGGCGGACCGTGAAGTGGTCTGCGCGCTCGGAGTGGGCTGGCCCGAGATCTATCCGACGCGGGTTCCGCGGCGTCGCTCCTTCGAGCACGTGGTGCACTGGAATCACTTCGGGGGTCAACCCATCCCCAGCAGCCCGCGCCCAGACGACTGGACGCTGGACCTGATCCGCGACTACCAGCAAGCGCGCGTGCTCAACGGCAACCGCTACAACAAGAGCCGTGCGTGGGAGCTGGAGGCAGCCTTGCTGGCGGGGGCACGGCTTGCTGCCCCCGACAAGACGAGCCTGCCGACGGAGGAATCACCGCGTTGGTTGGATGTCTTGCCTGTCCACGGGTTGTTCACGGGGGCCATGGCGCGCGAACATCGCAGCCACCGATGGGCAGTGCTCGAACTCTCCGACGACGTAGCTCAATTCTGCGTGAAACGTTGCCCTGCGCAGGTGAAGGCCGAACCCCTGGTGTGGCAGCCCGGTGAGAGCCCCCCTGAGAGCCTTGCTGACGACGAAGGGAGCTTCGATCGCATCACGGTTCTGCATCGTCTGGAAAGTCTTCCGAGCTCGGAGCAGCAGGCATTCCTCGCAACGCTGAAGGGGCTCTTGGCCCCGAACGGGCGTCTGCTCCTGAAGGTGGTCAGTGCACGTTCGTTCCACGGACTGGCGAGTTGGATGCACGCCCGTCGGGGCGGACCGGGCGGAGTGGAGTACGTGCTGGCCCCCGACCCGAACCTGGGGCCTTTCGAAGCCCTGCTCCCTGCGCAGGTACAACGCATGTTCAAGGCGCTGGGCTTCCGAGTCGTGGAGGAGATCGCCGAAGACATCGTTCCCTCGGTGACCGAAGTGGATTTCCGGACCCGCAACATGCGAGGGCTGAAGCGGCTGATCGTGCGTGGCGGCGTGGGTGCGGCAAGGCTCCTGGCGCACCTCCCAGGCGCCCGCGCCCTGGCTCGTAGCAGGACATGGATTCTTGAGACTGGGTGAGCCCACATGCTGAGGAGCAGAACCAGATGGCTGCAGTAAGCCCCGTGCAGGATGATTTCGCGTCGGGAGCGGTCCGCGCACTCGTGGCACTTCACGCTGAGGAGCTGAGCAGCTTCCTCGAGACCTGGCGCGCTGCCGAGGCCCAGGGCTTGGCGTTGCCGGCCACTGAGGACCCCAGCTACGCCTCCCGTGAACATCTGCTCGTCCACGTGCTGGCCTGCGCAGCAGGGTACCTGGTGTGGATCTGTGAGCAGCTGGAGGCTACGCCGCCTGATCTCGACCGGAGCCCGCCGCCGGAGGGCTTTGGAGCCGCGGCGGGGACCCACATGGAGAAGACCCTGGCAGCCTGGGATGTCAGCTTGCGCGAACTCACCGAGGCGCAGATCGACGGCCCTGCCTACAACTCACGCTGGGGCGTTCCCTACTGCATCGACTCCATGCTGGAGCACGCGGTGATGCACCCCATGCGGCACCGCCACCAACTGGAGCACCTGATGGGGGCGACCTAGAGCCAGGGCGCTTCGTGGGTGGCGGAGATGTTCTGCAGCACGCGCCGGCCGACGCCTTGCGTGGCCCGCTCCACGAGTGTCGGCGCCTGTGTCGGTGCTGGTGTCGTCGCCGGGGTGGGCAAAGGCAGAGGGCCGCGCACGCTTGTCACTTCCGCATCACGGATGTGCAGCGCGACATGACCTTGTTCGCCTCCCAGGTGTCGCATCAGTGCGACAACGAAGAGTGAGGCGCCCAGCATCTCCATGGTCCCTTCCACGGCATCGATCAGCACGTAGCCCATGTTGTCCGAGCCATAGGTGTCCGTCCAGAGGCCGAGCGGCAGCTCCATGAGCAGGGCTCCGCCGACGAAGATGCTGCCGGCCGTGACGAAATCCTTGCGCGTAACCGTGGGTAGATGCCTCAGGAACGGGAAGTAGGCACACCAACCGACGAACAGGATCACGGTGGTAGGAATCACCCAGTTGAAGCGTAGGAGGCTGGCGTCGGAGTCGACCAGGCCATGCAATCCTTCGTGCAGCACGGTCGCTTCGTCGAGGGAGATGTAGAAGAAGGTGAGTGAGAGGAAGGCCCAGTGGATCAGGAAGCGCCCCTTGTTCCTGTGCAGCTTGCAGGCGACCAGTGCAAGCAGGGCTGCGCTGAGGGCATGCAGGGTCGAGGAGAACCAGGTCGGGAGGTTCTGCTCGTCGCTCAGGGAGAGAGCCTCCTTGAAGGGGCCTACGAGCTCGCGGTCAGCCTCGTAGTAGGCCGTCACCGAGGCGCTGCCCAGGAAGGCGATCACTGCGGTGGCCGAGAACAGGATGCGGCGCACGACTCGTGGTGAGAGATTCAGATCCATGGGGTCTTCGAGGGTCTCCGGGGCGGGCGCCCACGAATGGATGCCGGAACATCTCCGCCTGTCTGCTCGGGCGATTGAGCCATTGAGCATGAGGAGCAGGGCGTCGCCGCGGGCGGTGCAGACGGCGTGTCTCCGGGGCGGCCCCCTGCTCGGTGCTTCTGACGGACGCCCGGTGCCAGCTCAAGGAGCGCTCGGCGAGCCCCCTGGGGGTCCGGAATCAGGGCTGAACCTGCCGTTGGAGGGGCAGTCCGCGTATGCTGGGGGCTGGGCGTGCGCACACCGGCAGGGCAGGGTCTGCCTCGTGGGGCTCCCCTGGCGATGGGCCTCCAGCACATTCAACGCGCTGGCCGCGACCGAAGACTCAGGAGTACGAGAATGGCATCGACCTCCTCTGGCATCCCCGGCGGACGCATGGCGCAGTACGCGATGCTCGTGGCCACCGTTCCCGGTTTGGAGCGAAGGGGCAGCAAGACGCCTTACACCTCCCTGAACGGCAACATGTCCAGTTTCCTGACGGACACTGGCGTGTTGGCGCTCCGACTGGAAACAGAGGCTCGTGAGACTTTCATGCACGAGCATCGAGCAGAGCTGTGTCAGCGGCACGGGCGCGTCATGCGGGAGTATGTGGCTGTGCCCGAGGCTCTCTGGAAACAACGCACGGTGCTGCGGCGGGCGTTCATGTCCAGCGTCGCCTATGTGGGGACCCTGAAACCCAAGGTCAGCAAGCGCAAGGCACCCGCCAAGAAAGCCGCCAAGCCAGCGGCGAAGAAGGTAGCCCCCGCCGCCGCCCCCGTGTCCGGGAAGAAGAAGGCGAGTGTCTCGAAGGCCGCGGCCAAGGTGGCCATCCGCAAGAAGCCTGCAGCGAAGAAGCCTGCAGCGAAGAAGCCCGCAGCGAAGAAGCCTGCAGCGAAGAAGCCCGCTGCGAAGAAGCCTGCTGCCAAGAAGCCTGCTGCCAAGAAGCCTGCTGCCAAGAAGCCTGCTGCCAAGAAGCCCGCGAAGAAGCCAGCCGCCAGGAGGAAGCTCGCCACCAAGACGGTGGTCAAGGCGCGATCGCCCGCGAAGAAGGCATCGGCGAAGCGGCCCAAGAAGGTCGCGAAGAAGCGCTAGCCAGGCGGCGCCCACGCACCCGCATAGCGCGTGTGGTAGGGAGCGACCTCCTCACACAGCAACCCGTGCAGCAGGCCCAGGATCTGTCGCATGTGATGGTGGTCGTGGTCGACCCATGCACCCAGCAGGTCTCCGGCGCTGAGGGGGCCCAAGACCGGGTGCTTGTTCGTGAGCGTCCAATCCGGGCGCTCAAGGGAGTCCAGCCACGCCAAGGAGTCAGCTCGCTCCTGGAGGAATCGGTCGAGCGAGGCTTGGAACTCCTGGCGCTCGTAGTGACGTGACTCCACCCAGCCTTCGGGATCGATCCCAGGCCACGGCTCCGTGCTCTCTGCCAGTGTGTTGCGGATTCTCGGTTTGAAGTCGTCCCGCTCTTCGTCCGCCAGGTGGTTGACGACAAGCAGCAGCGACCACTTGCCGGGAGCCGGCGTCCAGCGAATCCAGTCCGCGGAGCCATCGGCTGTTTCATGGATCGGAAGGCCCCCCAGCAGTGCCCGAAAGGCGGCAGCGTTCCGTCGCAGGCGTTCTCGCAACAGACTGAGTTCCATGATGCAGATCTCCCTGGCATGGGTCGGGCACCGGCGATGCGGTTTGGAGCGTAGCATTGCCCGCTTGGTGTAAAGGGGGGGGGCGGGGTGAAGGCCAGGGACTTCGTGCGTGACGACGCCGATCACAGTCACCGGCACAGCCATGTGACTCGCGGGTGCGCGAGCGCTAATGGGCGGGAGCTGGCACACTCTGTTGACTCTTCCCATTGACTCTTTGACAGCGCCGGACGGATATCGTCGCCGTCGCCCCCCAGGGCCCGAACCCATGCGCATCGCCTTGCAACTCGTTGTGGCCGTGGCCATCGTCTGTCCCTCGGGCCTCAAGGGGCAGACGCCCCTGACCACGGAGCTGGTGGCCAGCGGCTTGACGCTTCCGGTCTACGCCACGGCTCCCGCGACAGATTTCGACCGTCTGTTCCTGGTTGAGCTTGCAGGTCAGATCAAGATCCTTCGGGACGGGGTCGTGCAGGCAGCCCCTTTCCTGGACCTGAGATCCGTGGTGCAGTCTTCACCCAACTTCGAGGGCGTGTTCGGGATGGCTTTTCACCCGCAGTACGCCTCGAACGGTTTCTTCTACGTGTACTACTCGGACCTCGTCGGTGGCGTGACGCTTGCCCGATACCAGGTGAGCGCAGATCCGGAGCTGGCGGATGCGGCCTCTGGAATGACATTGCTCCAGATTCCGACACCCTTGGATGGGCATGAGGGAGGTTCGCCGCTCTTCGGCCCCGACGGCTTCCTGTACCTGGCCATCGGCGACGCCGAGCCGCAGAACGACCTCAACTGCAATGGGCAGAACCTGCAGCTGCTGATCGGAAAGATGCTGCGCCTGGATGTGGACGGCGACGACTTCCCCGCGGACTCGAATCGCAACTACGCCGTTCCGCCGAGCAATCCCTTTGTGGGTGACGCCTCCGTACCCGACGAGGTCTGGGCCATCGGCTTCCGGAATCCGTGGCGCTCGTCCTTCGACCGGGTGACGGGCGAGCTCTACATCTCCGAGAATGGGCAGAACCTGCGGGAGGAGATCAACGTCGAGCCAGCGGGTTTCGCAGGCGGGCTCAACTACGGCTGGCCTGTGATGGAAGGTGGCCTCTGTTTCCCGAACACGTGCGCCCAACCGGTGCCTGTCTGCAATGGGCCTGCACTGACGCTGCCCTTCTACGAGTACGACCACACCATGGGGTGCTCGGTGATCGGGGGATACGTCTATCGGGGGGGCGACATTCCGGATCTCCGTGGCACCTACTTTTTCGGTGACTTCTGCGGCAGCTCGAGCGGGGCCGGCATCTTCAGCTTCCGGAAGCAGGGGCTCGGCATCACCGACTTCCAGGACCGTTCGGTGGAGCTGGCGCCCGGTGGCGGCTTGGACATCGCGTCCATCGCGAGTTGGGGGGAGGACGCCCAGGGGGAGCTCTACGTGATCGACCATTTCGGCGGAGAGGTCTTCCAGCTCGTTGCCGACGTTCCCGCCACGGGCGCCTTCGTGGACCTGGGTCCCTTCGGGATCCCCGGCGTCGCGGGGGAGCCGTTGATGACAGGAAGTGGTGACCTGACACCGGGCAGTGCCAGCGGGTACACGATCGATGTGGTGGGTGCGGCGCCGTCCGCGCTGGGTTTCGTGTTCTTCGGCACGGCCGTGAATGCGACGGCTTTCTATGGCGGGACGTTCTACCCATTCCCCTTCCTTGGCAGCCGCGCTTTCGGTTTCGACGCCGGCGGTTCACTGTCCGTAAGCACCGCTCTGCCGGCGAGTTTCCCCGGCGGCGTCTCCATTGCGCAGCAGTTCTTCTTCCTGGACCCCGTCGCACTGCACGGGGTGTCCGGTAGCAACGGGCTGCGGCTCGACGTGCCCTAGCTCGTGTCCTAGGTCTTGTCGCGGGCCGTGTGTTGGCCGATGCCAGCAGGCGTTCGCTCGCCGATCCAGCGGGTCATGCTGATTTCTTCCAAGGCCGTGCTGCCGAGCCGGTAGCGGTCGGGGATGCGGCCCCTCTCCTGGAATCCGGCGGACAGATAGAGTTCCTGGGCGGCTTCATTGTCGGCATAGACGCCTAGGTCGAGCCAGTCCAGGCCGGCTTGTGATTGGCTCCAGCTGATGGCCGTCTGCAGCAGCAGGCGGCCGCCTCCACATCGATGGTGGGTGCTGCGCAAGGCCATGCCGAGCCCGGCACGGTGGAGCTCGGAGTGGATGCTACCGCCGGCCAGGTAGAGATGGCCCACCAGCGTAGGCTCCGCTTGAACCGTGGGTTCCCGGGGTTCGCGGGGCGCGAACAGCCCCCAAGCACGGCGCCAGCCCGGCAGGTCCAGCGGCTTGGTCCAACGCTCCAGCTCTCGTGTTTCTGCAGCCGCGATGTCGAAGATGTCGTCCGCAACGTAGGCGTGCGCGTGGCCCCTTCCGTCGCGTCCCGACTCCGATTGCACAGCCAGCATGTGGGCGATGTAGCGCGGGACATCGGGCAGGTCGAGCAGGCGTACCTCGAAGTCCGTCATGATTTATGGCTCGAGCAGCGTGGCGACCTCGCGGGCGAGCACCGCCGTGTAGAGGTTGGCGCCCTTCTCGTGCAGGTGCATCTCGTCGAAGCGTAGGGCCGGGTCCAGGAGGTCGCGGTGCAGCTCGGGGTCGTCGAGATCGATCAGCGTGGGGATCGCGCCGGCCTTGGCAGCCTCCGTGATGAAGTACTCCTTCTGGCGGATGTCCGGAGCATTGGTGAAGAGCGGGGTGACGCCAGCCGCGACGGCCATCTCCACGAGTTCCGCGAGGAGCTTGCGCTCCGTTTCCCAGAGTTCCTGCACCTTTCGGCGCTTGCCGGAGAAGTCGAGCATGGGGCGCGCGCGGTGGGGGTTCTGCTCGATGCGATCGACCCATCCATCCATCGCTTCCTGCATCTTGTCGTAGCGCTCCATGAGCAGCTTGCGCTCGTAGTGCGAGGCGTCCCGGACCGCCTTGTTCATGGACACCCAGCCGCGCTGGTTCTCTCCGAGCCCACCGGGCCCGTTGGTGCTGCGGTAGATCTGCTCCTCAATACGCGAGGCGGCAGTGCCCGTCAGCTGCTCCTCCAGGAGCTCCCGTGCGCTGCCGACGTTGCAGAGCCGGTATCCGAAGGACACGAGGTGGCGGCGCGCCATGTCCAGCTTCCAGCTGTCCTCCATGCCGGTGTCGGCGATCAGTTGCAGGGCGAGCAGGGTGCTGTCCAGATCGTGCCAGGCCTTCACGCGTGGGGTCACGTGGTTCATGCCCGAGAGCAGGACGCCTGGGGCGGGCGCGTCGAAGACGATGGTCTTCAGCTTGGCGGGCTTCATGGCCAGGATCTGCGCCAGGATCGTCCGATTCTCCAGGGCGCCCATTCCGGGCACGCCGAAGTTGAAGGAGTGGACGGGCTTGCCCGCCGCCGCCATGGCTGCATCGAACTGCACAGGATCTACGTGCCGGTACATCTGGCTGGAGCCCAGGAAGATCAGATCGTACTCGTCCTTGTGCTCGGCGAAGTATTCCAGCTTCGGCGTGGTCCAGCTGTCCGGCGAGTGCGGGAGCTTGCTGCCGATCCACAAGCAGCTACCCAGGAACACGACCAGCCACCAGAGCACGTGCGCCGTCCCGACGGGAATGCTGGGCACGTCACGCTCCGGACCGTCTTCCTTGACGAATCCGATCATCGAGTCAGTGCGGGAGCGGCGGGCCATGGTCGGTTCGGTTGCGGGTTCGGAGGGGGCTTAGAACTGGAAGTAGACGAAGGGTTCTGCCGTGGCATGCACGAAGGCCAGCACCACGGCGCAGAACACAGCGTAGACCGTGGTGAAGCTCCAGGGGCCCAGGCGTCGCCACCATTCGGCGAGCCAGCCCTTGTAGCTGACCCAGTGGATGGCCAGCAGGCCCACCAGCAGCATCAGCAGGCGGTCTCCGAGCAAGCCGGTGCCTGTCTCGGGGGCGGTGAAGAGAACATAGCTCTTGAGGATCGTCCCCGCGGCGGCCATGTCGTCGGCCCGGTAGAGGATCAGGGCCATGCAGATCCACCACATGGTCATGATGTTGCCGACCACGGGCGGGATGGGGAATTTGCGCCGCAATGGACTCATGCGCCACTGCATCTGGGCGATCAGCCCCGGCACCATGACCAGGCCGAAGATGACGAAGCGCCAGTCGGCGCCGTGCCAGAGGCCAGCGAGAATCCAGGTGATGCAGATGTTCCACAGGCCGCGGGGCGTGATGCCCTGCCAGCCGCCCAGGGAGTTGAAGACGTAGTCGCGGATCCAGAAGGACAGGCTGATGTGCCAGCGCGTCCAGAAGGTGGAGATGCTGGGTGCGAAGTACGGGAAGTTGAAGTTGAGCGCGAGGTTGTAGCCGAGCAAGCCTGCAGTGGCGACGGCCATGTCGGTGTAGCCGGAGAAGTCGCAGTAGACTTGCGTCGCCCACAACGCGACGCCCAGATAGGTGCTGCTCACCCCGTAGTCGGCGAAATTCGCGAAGTACTCGTCCACGAACTGTGCGACGCCGTCCGAGATGACCGCCTTCTTGATGAAGCCAATCAGGAACAGCATCAGGCACCCGCGCACATCGACCCAGGCCAACTTGCGCAAGGTGAGGCACTGGGGCAGGAAGTCCTTGGCGCGCACGATGGGGCCAGCCACCAGCTGCGGGAAGAAGGCCACGAAGAATGCGAGGTCGAGGATGTCCTCAGCCGGTTTGAGCTGCCGGCGATAGATGTCTATGGAGTAGCTGAGGGTTTGGAAGGTGTAGAAGCTGATGCCCACGGGCAGGGCAATGTCGAACACGATCTGCGAGACCTCGAGGCCGAGCAGGTTCGCCATGTCCACCGCCGACGCGATGAAGAAGTTGAAGTACTTGAAGACGCCCAGCAGGCCCAGGTTGCCGATCAAGCTGGCTCGCAGCAGCCAGAGCCGCTTGCGTTTGTCGTCGGTCAGCATCAACTGCTTGCCGACGAAGTGGTCCAGCACCGTCGAGAAGACGATCAGCGAGAGGAAGCGCCAGTCCCATGCACCGTAGAAGACGTAGCTGGCGAACAGCAGCCACGCCTTGCGCGCCCTGTTGGTCCGCAGCGCCCAGTGGACACAGAAGACCGCCAGGAAGAAGGCGACGAATCGGAACTCGGAAAAGATCAACGCAGTGCGATTCGGCGGCGGAAGGTCGGTCCGGTCTCAGGCACGGGGTCAGAGCTCAACGCAGGCGTGGGCTGAAGCGGGGGCAAAGGGTGGCACAGGATAGGAAAACCGACCCCCGCATGGACCGCTGAGTCCCCAGGGATCTCTCAAAAGCTGGGCCTGCTTGGCGGTGCAGCTGGATACGCCCGAGACCCGCGGGAAGCCTATCCCGAGATGGGCCTCAGCGCATGAGCTCCTGGGCGATGATGATCTTGCGGATTTCGCTGGTTCCACCGCCGATTTCGAGCACCTTCACCGCCCGGTAAAGGCGGTTGATCTCGTACTCCCAGGCGTAGCCCCGCGCGCCCCAGAGTTGGACGGCCTCGTCCAGGATCTCCTTGAGGGCTTCGCCGACGTAGAGCACCGAGGCCGCAGCCAGCTTGCGGATCTCACCCTTGCCGCCTTCGTCAAAGTTCACCTGGCTGGCGGCCGTGAGCGTCCGATAGACGAAGGTACGCATGGTCTCGACGCGTACATACATTTTGGCCAGCTTGTCCTGCACGAGCTCGAACTTGCCGATGGCCTGGCCGAACTGCCGTCGTGTCTTGGCCCGCTCGACGCAGAGATCGAGCACACGTTCGGCGATTCCCAACCCGATCGGAGCCGCCACCGCGCGCTCGATGTCCAAACCGCGCATGAGCACTCGGTGCCCTTTGTTCTCCTCACCCACGAGGCACTCTTCGGGGACGCGACAGTCCTTGAACTCCAGCTCGCCCCACGGGCTTCCGCGAAAACCCATCTTGCTGATGGAGCGTTTCACGGAGAACCCCGGATTGGTGGTGTCCACCAGGAAGGCGGCGTGGCCACCGCCCGTTTCCATCTTGGTGAACAGCAGGATGACGTCGGCGACCGGGCCATTGCCGATGAAGATCTTGGTGCCGTTGATGAGATAGGACCCGCCCTCACGCCGTGAGCTGGTCTCGACCGAGCCCAGCAGATCGCTACCCGCTTCGGGCTCGGTGAGCGCCAGCGCCCCGACCGTCGTGCCCGCGCACATGCCCGGTAGGTACTTCTTGGCCTGGTCCTCGTTGGCGTTGCGGTAGAGGGTGTTGAGGCAGAGGCTCTCGTGGCAGAGGTAGCTCAGGGCCAAGGCATGATTCCAGCGACCGAAGGCCTGCAGGACGAGCCCGCTGTGAAGCACATCCAGACCTGCGCCGCCCAGTTCCTTGGGCACCGTGATGCCCAGGTACCCCGCCGATCCTAGGGTGGTGTAGGTGTCTTCCGGGAACCACTCCTCGTTGTCCATCCGCTCGGAATGGTGGTGGAAGGTGTCATGCACGAAGCCGTCCACCTTCTCCAGGTAGGCCGCCTGCTCGGAGGTCAATTCGTATGTGCCGCTGCCGGTTCCGCCTGCATTGCTGATGCCCATGGCCGCTTCCATCACACAGAGGTTGGGAACAGAGAGTGAGTCTCACGCCGGGGCCGTGGCGAACCAGCTGGCCTGTGGGCGCGAACAGGCAACCGTAGCTCGAAGCGGTGGGAGCGCCAAGGCTGGGCGGGGTGCCGGCTTTTGGACCCAAGACGGGCGAACACGGCCTGCATCTCGGGGTATCCTTTCAGCGACTTCTCTGATATTTGCCCTCCAACCTGCGTTTTCATGCCATGAACCAGCAGCAATTCCTCGAAGAGCTCGAGAACATCGTCATGACCAAGAAGGGGTCGCTGACCCCCGACTCGGTGCTGGATGACATCAACTGGGACTCGATGGCCGCCCTGGAGTTCCAGGCGCTGGCCGATGAGAAGCTCGGTAAGACCCTGGACCCCACGGACATCGGCCTGTGCCGCACCGCGGGTGACCTGGCGAAGTTGGCGGCGATCACGGCCTAGCCGAAGCGTCGCGATCCACGCGGAGCTGGAGATGGACGCTGACTGCGGAGTTCGAGGCCTGTGCTGACAGGTCGTGAGCAGCGCATCCTCGTGCTGGGCAACTCCGGCTCGGGCAAGTCGACACTCACGCGTCAGCTCAGCGAAGTCCTGGGCTTGCCCGCGGTGCACTTGGACCGGCACTTCTGGAACGCCGGCTGGGTGGAAACACCCAAGGGCGAGTGGCTGGCTCGTGTGCCCGGGCTCTGTGCCGGGCCGCGCTGGATCCAGGATGGGAACTTCGCGAGCAGTTTGCCGGAACGCCTGAAGCGCGCTGACACGGTGCTGCTCTTTGATCGTCCTACGCCGCTTTGCCTGTGGCGCATCCTGCGTCGATGGGCCCAGTATCGCGGGGAGACGCGGCCCGACCTCGCGCCGGCATGTGAGGAGAAACTCGATTGGCGGTTCCTGGGCTGGGTGTGCACGTTTCGATCCACGGAGCTTCCGCGGGTCAGGCTCGCCCTTGAGAACGCACGGAAGAACGCACGGAAGAACGCACACGAGGGCTTGGCTGTGCACACACTGCGCACGGAGCAGGATGTGTTGAACGTGCTCGCGAGCGCACGCTCGCTCGTCAACGCGGGCTGTTGACCCGCTCGAGCTCGGTCGTGCGCAACACACGCCGGCTGCGACCGGTGCCCACGGCCTCCTCGATCACCAGGTGCGTTTCGTCAATGTGCCGGATCGTCTCCGACGATCGCTCCGCTTCCAAGGCTCCCACTTCTTCGAAGAGCGCGCCGCCCTCACCCAGGGTTCCCTTGTTGCGAAGGAGGCGTGTGTCCTCCGCTCGAACGGTCCAGCCTTCCCAGGTCTGGCCGGAAGCGAGCCAGGCGCGCACGAAGAGACGGCCCTGCCATTGTTCGTCAGGAGCGGTGCGGGTCTCCAAGACGTCGAGCACCATGGCGTCCTTGTTGAGCAGTCGGGACCTCAGCCGCGCCTCGCTGGTGTTCCCCGAGATGTCGGTCTGCGTGCCGCGCCAGGTGCCGAGCAGCCAGTCCAGCTTGCGAGCCTCGGCGTGCTGCGAGAGGGTTCCGCTGGTCCAGTCCCGCTCGAAGAGGGCGTCTTGGGTGACCTCCTGCGCGGCGCGGGTCCGGGAGAATTCCATGATCCAATCGGTCTTCCAGCTCAGCCCGGAATCCTGGGTCGTGGAGCTGTCCCAACGGACCGAGTCAGGCAGACCATCCGAGAAGCTGTAGCGCGTCTGGCGCGGGCCGCTCTCGGGGGCGAAGAACTCTCCGCGGCCGTGCCGAAAGCGTCCATGCAGTTGCCCGAAGCTGCCGTCACCGGTGGTTGTCCAGAGCAGCAACAGGGACCAGCGGGACTGTTGCGGGTCGTAGGCTCGCAGGCTGAAGCCGTTCATGAACGAGCCGTGCAAAGGGCCGGCCCATTCCTCCAGGATCGCCTGGCCGCCAATCACCGGGGTAATCCTGGCGCGGGTCACGTCGCCGTCCTGCCAGACCCCGCTCTCGTCGATGTTGCGGTTCTGGACGGACCACTCGCCCACCCAGAAATCGAACTGGCGGTGGGGGTCCTCGGCCTGGGAGCTCTCGGTGGGCGCGTCGTCTTGTGTGGGGGCAAGGGCGCTCGGACCCGTCGGAGTCGAGGGGACCGTGGGGTCCAGTAGCAAGGTGGTGCAGAGCAGGAGCGCGAGCATGAGGGATGTCCGGGCGGTCGGGAGGGCGCCGCACATGATGCCAGAAGCATGGGGAGAGCCTAGGGCCCGGGTCGTGGCGTGGACGCGGCAGGTTTTCTTGTCCCGTTTCCCCCGGGGCGGCAAAGAAGAGAGGGACGGTGGACACCGAAGCCCGCCGCGCTCCCCGCAGCATCGATCTGCATGACACGAAGGCCGCGATCCATGGAACTTTCCAGCCTCACCCGACCCCTTCCACGACTTCCGTCACACGCCCGTTCACGAGCGGCTGCGGACGTTCGCCTACACGGACCCGAACGACGGCGCCCGCGGTTGTCTGGTAGGAACCTTCACAGGCACGATCACGAACTCACTCTTTCAGAAGACGGAGACGGTGTCGGGCCAGCTCTGCAGCGGGTGGAACAACCAGTCCGAGTTCTAGTTCACGGTCAGCTGAACGATCCGTTCGACCCTCGGGCCCGCGACATCTGGTGGGCCCCTGACAGACTTCAGGGACTCACCACGCGTCCGCCTTGGATCACCCGAACCGTGTTCTGGATATCCTGGATGTCGTCCAGGGGGTTGCCCGACACGAGCAGGATGTCGGCTTGCGCTCCCACCTCCAAGCGCCCGAGATCGCGTCGCCCGAGGTGGTCGGCGGCGAGGACTGTGGCGGCCCTCAAGGCTTCCGCGGGGCTGAGCCCGGCCTGCACGAGCAACAGGAGTTCGGCGAGGGTTGTCTGGCCTTCCGGGACGGTCCCGAGCGTGTCGGTGCCCACGACGATGCGGACACCTGCTGCGTGCAGGGCCGCGGTGTTGCTGAGCACGTCGGCGAAGGCTGTGGGCGGGAGCGTGGCTTGCCGCTGGGTCAGCGTCGTGGTGTAGGAAGCATTGTTGGCAAGCAAGGCCTGGGCGAGGGCCGGCCCCGAGAGGGGGGTGGCGATCATGTGTTCGATGCCATCCACTCCTGCGTTGGCCAGGGCCAAGGCCTCCGCTTCGAACGGAGAGCTGTGTCCCGTTGCCCGTAGCCCATGAGCGTGGGCGCGGCTCACGATCGCCTGCATCAGGGACGGAGGCATGAGCGGGGCGCCCCCGAGCGAATCATTCACGAGCTTGATGGCGTCGACTCCCGCGGCCGCGAGTTCGTCGACGCGCGACATGGCTTCTGCAGGTGTGCCCACTTGCAGCACGATCTGGCTCAGGCACCAGGGGTCCCCAAAGCAGAATTGGTTGACGGGAATGCCGCCCGGTGGTGTGAGCACGGCGCCGGTGGTCAACACCCGCGGGCCGTTGAGGGCACCCGCCCGGAGGTCGGCGGCCACGCCCACCGTGAGCAGGGTGGGGTCACCCATGGATTTGACGGTGGTGACGCCGTGAGACAGGTAGGCCTCGAGCCGCGCCGGCAGCTGTGTCTGCACATAGCTGAGGTTCTGCGCCTCGCTGGGCCCGGCGGTGCCCGCGATGAGATGGACGTGGGCATCGATCAGCCCTGGGACGGCGGTGAGCCCCGTGCCGTCGATGACCGTGATGGCCGTCCCGCCGGCTGGTCCGGGTGCACCCAGGGTCTCCAGGCCTGCTGACGTGAGCGGGCCGCCGCCAGACAGGCCGGGGCCCGGCCCGCCTCCGGGAAGTCGGGGCGGCGGCGTTGAGCCAAGGGTGGGAACCACGGCACGAATCGTCTCACCTTCGACGAACAGGCTGGCTCGCTCGATCACCTCACTGCCGGTGAACACGCGCACGTTCTGGATCACGAGATCGCCTGCCACGAGCGAAGCCGCCACCGATGTCGCGCCGCCCAGAAACACGATTCCCAGGAGCGCGGCCATCCTGACTGCAGCGCGGATCACGAAGCGGCGGGGTCGGTCGCCAAGCGACGGGGACGGGCGAGGCGTCTCGATGGGCATGCAGGCATCCTACAGCGACCTCCGCCCGGCGACACACTGCCCGGCAGGCTTACGCTTCCTCGTAGGCCTGTTTGAGCCAGGCCCTGAGCTCGCTGTCGACTTCGCTCTTGTCGCTCAGCCGTACGCGGTGCGAGACCATGGCGTTGAAGGACCCGGAGGCTTCGAGGCGCTGACTCGCCGGTGTGCCCTTGAGTTGTAGGCCGACGTCGACGCGCGTCGCGGTCGAGGGCTGGATGAGGGCGAACTGCTTCGAACGTCGCAAGCTGACATAGGCTTTCTTGGGAGCCAGTTCGACGTCGCCGCCCAGTTTGGACACTGCTGTGGCGAGCGCCTTGTAGATCGGCCTCAGGCCCTCTTTCTTGCCGGCGTACTGGGCTTCGATCAGTTCCTGGCCGGTTGGGTCGCCGCCCGGACCTTTGAGGGCCTCGGAGGCCACCAGGTTGGCAAAGCCGTGGGTCATGCCGTGCTCAGCCTTGAGGTGCTTCACGATCAGACCGTGCTTCTCGAGGCCGCTGGCCCTTGCGATCTTCAACCAGGCTGCGAGGGTCTTGCCGGTCTTCTCTTTCATGTTGGCCACCATGGCGGCGGCCATCTCTTGTGGGCTCTTGGGCATCGGAGAGGCTCCTGGGCTGGGGAAGGGGCTGGGGCTGGGCTGCGGTCCCGGCTGGCACGTTACCCGGATCAGCCCTTCTTGTTGAAGGGCCAGTGTTCGCTGCGGGTGGACTTGGGTGTGAACGGCTCCATGAGCTTGAACAACACGAAAAGCATCCGCGTGCCGAAGGTCGGACGGCCAGTCTCCACCACGGCCTTCAGGGTGTTCACGATCATCGTTCCGCCCTGCTGCATCTGCTTGGTGCTCTTGGTGCTGGCCGGCATGTCCGAGCAAGTCAATCGGAAACGCACCTGGTCTCCTTCTTGGGTCAGCTCGTAGGTGACGGTGCAGGGGGCGTCGTCGAACTGCGTGAAGCGGAAGGTGTGCGCGTAGCGATGGGGCGGGTCGAACTCAAGAATCTCGCCCACGACTCCGGTGTACTTCTCGTTCTGGGTGCGCATGCGGATCTGGCCGCCGACTTCCAAGCGGTCCGCGTGCAGCACCATGTTGAACATGCACTGCTGCGGCGAGTCCCGCTTCGTGATCTCGTGCCAGACCTGATCGAGGGAGCCTCGGATCAACACTTCGAAGACGGCTGTTTCGGTTGGGCTCGGCGCGTTCTTATTGCTCATCGGTTGGGGTTCCCGTGCTTTCGATGGCGTACTTGAGTTGGGTCAGCTTGGAGGCCCACAGCGCACTGAACTCGGTGGTCCAGCGTTCGTGGATCTCCTGGATGGGGACGACGTTGAACCACAGCGCCCGCTTCCGACCTTGCTTCTGCGAGATGAGCAGGCCAGCAGCCTCGAGCAGGTTGAGGTGCTTCATCACCGCGATGCGGCTGATCTCGAAGTGGCTTGCGACGTGGCTCACGGAGCAGCCCGGTTGGGACTTCGCGATGTCGAGGATCCGGCGGCGGACCTCGTGCGAGAGGGCGGAGAAGACGGCGCTGAGGTGATCCGTTTTCATAGGTAACCAAAAGGTTACGCATTGGCAGGCAAAGCTGTCAAGAGCTTGGCTCGGCTCTCGTGATCAACGGCTCTTTCCAGCACGGCGGGGGCGACAGACGAGCGAAGGCGCTTCCCGTCGCTGGCCTTGCGCTCTCAACGCTCCGTGCGTACACCCTCGATGCCCCGACACACAGCTCGGGAGCGATTGAGGAAGCCGACGTCGTCGCGGCACCCCGTCCTTGGTTCCAGGAGATCGTCATGCAAGCCGACATTGCCCGCCCCGCAGACGCTCTGAGCCGTACGGTCGAGGGTGCGGTGCCCGGTCTCCTGGCGATGATGGAAGTCGAGGCTGTGGAAGCACCCGAGCCCGGCAAGTGGACGCCGAAGCAGATCCTCGGGCACCTGGTCGACTCCGCCACCAACAACCATCGGCGGTTCGTGCTCGCGCAGCTCGATGATCGCCTGGTCTTCCCGCCCTATGAGCAGGACGACTGGATCATTGTCCAGCGCTACAACGAGGCTCCTTGGGCCGAGCTGATCGAACTCTGGCGCCAGCTGAACGGTCATCTCGCGCACATCTTCCGGCTGACGCCCGAAGACGTTCTGCACCGTGTCTGCACCGACCACAACCTGCACAAGATAGCGTTCCGCCCGGTCGAGGCCGGAACGCCCGTGACGTTGCACTGGTTCCAAGAGGACTATGTGGTGCACTTGCAACACCATCTTCGGGGCATGCCAGGCCTCGAATAGGAGGCACCCACAGCGTTTCAGGAAACGACGGTAGGATGCCCCGGGCCACCGAGCACGTCTCCGGGAGAGATCTGATGTCACTCGCCTCCGTTCTGTTGCAGCACTTCAATGAGGAAGCGGTGCAGACGCGTGCCGTGCTGGCGGCGGTTCCGGAAGACATGTTGGCCTGGCAACCCCATCAGAAGTCCATGACCCTGGGACAGCTTGCGGGGCACATCGTGGAGACGCCGGGTTGGGCGCGGAACATCCTCGAGCGGGACATCGACCTCACGGACTTGGGGGACTACACGCCCTTGGTGGTGACGGAGACCGCGTCCATGATGGCGTTGTTCGACGAACACCTCGCGGCCTTCCGCCAGGGCTTGGAGGACCGGGAAGACGCGCTCATGCTGGAGATGTGGACGATGCGCGCCGGTGAGAAAGTGCTCATGTCGGCCACGCGCCATGAGGCCCTGCGGACAGTCACGGTGCATCACGTCATTCACCACCGCGGCCAGCTCAGTGTCTACCTGCGCTTGCTCAACGTGGGCGTCCCCTGCACCTATGGGCCCACGGCTGATTCGGTGTCCTTCTGATCCCACGCCGACTCCGGGCACGGAATCTCCCAAGCGACCATGTCCACGATCCATGGCTGAAACCAACGAGCACCCACAAGACCGGGCGAACTGCCCGCCGTCCACTGGTTCCCATACCGTTCAGGGCTTGGACGTGCACGTTCGCAAGCCACGCCTCGAAGACGCAGCGGCCTTCATCGAAGCGGCTCTTGCTAGTAGGCCTCTGCACGGCAGCCTAGTCCACGCCCCACAAGACTTGGGGGAGTTCCAGGAGTACCTGCACCGGTCACGCTTGCCGAACTCTCGCTGCTTTCTCGTGGAGCGTCGAGACGGCAGCGCCTTGGTGGGGGTGGTCAACGCCTCAGAGATCGTGCACGGCAACTTCCGCAGTTGTTACCTGGGGTACTACGGCTTCGTCGGGCAGACGGGCCAGGGCGGCATGACGAGCGGCCTGGGCCAGGCGATCTCCGTGCTGTTCCGGGAGGAGCGCTTGCATCGCGTGGAGGCCAACATCCAGCCCGACAATGCGGCTTCTCGCCAGCTCGTGCAGCGACTCGGGTTCCGGCTAGAAGGTCTGTCGCCGCGCTACCTGCAGATCGGTGGCCGCTGGCGGGACCACGAACGTTGGGCGCTGCTCGCGGATGAGCACACCCATCAGGATTCCCCGCACGAAGGCCCCTCGGTCGGCGGGCCCTAGGTCGGGGGCCCGTCGTGCTGGTAGCGGCTTCGCCACGTCCCGTCCGCTACACCTAACCGCCTCCTCGCCGGGCCAAGCCGCTGGCTGCACGAGAGCGCTTTCAGGAACCGCTGCTCTCGTCGCAGCAGACGTCCGTTGCAGAGCGCATTCCCGTGACGCAGCACTCGGCCATCTGCGCCCGCAGCGCCAGGGCCTCGGTGCAGCAGTCGGGGCGGATCTCTGTCGTCAGCCGCATGCCCTCTTTGCAACAACCGCTCATCTCGGACGTGGGCAATCCGAAGTTCACTTCACAGCATTCGTCCATCTGTGTGATCAAGGCCGCTGCTTCCGTGCAGCAGTCGGTGGCAGCGGCGGCTTCACCGCAGGCAGGAGCGCTCAGGAGCAAGAGACCAAGCAAGCCCAGCAAACCCCGGCTGAAGGGCAGGAGCAGGGCGGGTCGACGGCTGGACGTGTTCAGACGGCAGGACATGAAAGTCTCCGGGGCGGGTATCCGTGGAAGATCTGGTGCCGTCCGCTGCCCCGGACGCTGTCGAACGATTCGGCTTCCTCTGGAAGCCCAACGCGCGAGAAGTCTCGCATCCTGCTCCGCCAATTTCATGCTCTGTCTGCCGCCCCCTTCCGTCTTGGAGAGACTTCCTAGTCTGGGCGGGGTTGGTCGGCCTGGAGAGAGCCGAAGAGCCTGGGGAACCCGAACCCGATGACTTCTGTTGAGGAACAGATCGTCGTGAGGGCTGTGGGGGCTTGCCATAGGCCATGCCATGATGGGGCGCTGTGACGTCAGGGATCATAGCGAGCAAGGAGCGATCAACGTGAGCGGCGGCGTGATTGTCGGGCGGCAGAACCGGTTGCTGGATGCCTTCGAAGAGGGCCGGGCGACTTCTCCTGAAGCGGCACGGAGCCTGGAGCAACTGGGCTGTCGCGAGAGCTTCGTGTTCCACCGCATGGTGCAGCGTGGCGTCTTCGTCCAGGTGGACTCCCTGCAGGAGGAGGACCGCTGGTGGATGGACCAGGAAGCCGCTGCGAGCTTCGTGCGCCGGCGGCACCGCATCGTGTTGATCCTGATGCTGCTTGCGCTGGTCGTGGGCCTGGCGCTCGGGGAGTGGTGAGCGTCACACGCAAGCCGGCTTGGGAAGCGCAGGTGCAGGAGTTGGCGTGCGGCGCGCTGGAGCTGCGGATCCTGAAGGCGACGTGCCCTCTCAGCTTGGCCGAGGTGCTGAGCCTCTGGCAGGAGAGCGATGCCTTTTGCTCGTTCTTCGTTCAGCAGTTGGCCGGGTGCTGCTTCCGTTCCTTCTATTGGGAGCTACCACCCGTGACGGCTGGCGCCTTGCTGCAACCCTTCCGCTGTGTGCTTCTCGATGCGCCCGAACTTTCCGGCCGGTCGCCCCAGCCCGAGGTGTTCGCTCAGGAACTCGCGCAGGCTGGTGACTCCGGAGTGGGTTGCTTTCCCAACCTGGGGGGCGATGCGCTTCTGGTCGTTCCACAAGTCACTTCATTGGCTCGCGCGGACACCGCTGCCTACGGTGAGCTGGCGTCTTTTGTGCGAGAGGCCCCTGAAACCCAGCGCCGGGAACTCTGGCGGGTTGTTGGGCGGGCCATGTCCCGGCGCCTTCAAGAGCTGGGCGACAGGGCCTTTCCGTTCTGGGTGAGCAGCTCGGGCTTGGGTGTCGCCTGGTTGCATGTTCGACTGGATGAGCTGCCCAAGTACATCGTGCACGCCCCCTATCGGCTGGTGCCTGAGTGAGCGTGCTCAGCCTTCGCGGCGCAGCCCCTCGACAGTTGGAGTGTTGGTCCCATGACATCCTCACCGATCTCGAAGCCTGAGACGTCGCTCTGTGTTTTCTGTGGGAGCAACCCAGGGGCGAAGCCCGTTTATCGGGAGACGGCGGAAGAACTCGGCCACGCGCTCGTGGCCCGGGGGACGGGTCTCGTTTTCGGCGGGGGAGACGTGGGCTTGATGGGCTGCATCGCCGACGTGGTGATGGCCGGGGGAGGCCATGTCACTGGTGTCATTCCTGAAGGGCTGGCACGCAGGGAGGTGGCCCACCGCGGGCTGTCGGTGCTCGAAGTCGTGGACTCCATGCACGCGCGCAAGCAGCGCATGGCGGAGCTCTCGTCTGCCTTCGTCGCGCTTCCCGGCGGGCTGGGAACCTTCGAGGAGATCCTCGAGATCATCACCTGGGCTCAACTGGGAATCCACCGCAAGGCCTGCGGCCTGCTCAACGTCGATGGCTACTTCGACCCGCTTCTGGCCATGTTGGATCACGGGGTCGCGCAAGGCTTCGTGAAGCCTCAGCACCGGGAGCTGGTGTTGGTGGGCCGCTCGGTTGAGGAGATGCTGGGCCTGTTGGCGGCGCACGAGCCTGCAAAGGTGCGGGCCTGGATGTCCGCTGAGGAGAGCTAGCAGGGCCGCGAGTCGCCGGTGCCAGGCGTCCGTGCGGGTCGGGCGGTTTCTGGGTGCGGGAGTTCGGGGCTGCGTTCAGCGACCTCGGCCGCCGCCGCCACCGCCACCAAATCCACCTCTGCGGCCGCCGGTGTCCAACCCACCCTGGTCCTGGAGCTGCTGGAGTTGTGATGGGCTCAAGATTCCAGCCAAGGAAGCTTCGGTCTGAGCGGCGAGTGCATCTCGTTCGTCCCGACGATCCGTGCGCGATTCGATGTCGTCGATCTCGGTGCGCTTGGCGGCTGAATCGGTCAGCAACTTCGTCATGGACAGCTCTTGATTGCCGTCCAGGCCGAGGCTTTCCGTGAGAGCTTCGATCAGGGCATCCACGCGTTCTTGTCTCCGTTGCGCGCGCTCGGCATCCCGCTCGGCATCCTGCTGCGACTCGAGAATCTTCATGGCCTCGATGACCTGGTTCACGACGGGGCCGCCTGAGCTCTCCAAGCCCGCGTCTTGTCCCAGGCTCCCGGAGATCTCCAGCACCGACTCTCGCAGGGCGGCGAGGTCCTCGGCGGAGGCGTTGAGTGCCAGGGGGCTCTCCCGCTCCGAGCCCGGGCCCGCAAGCCACGCCAACTCGAGATCGGTCACCCGACGCAAGACCTCGCTCTGCTGATCACCCATCTGTTCGAGCTGGTCACTCATGCGAGCGACAGCCGGGCTGAGTTCTTCCAGGCCGCCTTGGGTGCTGCTGCTGTCGTCCGCTGCGAGTTGGCTCAGCAGGGCCATCAGGCCGCAGCCCCCGAGCAAGCCGAGGCCAAGCAGGACTCCGGCGGAAAGCCCCTGGGAAGAGTTCATTGCTGACGTGCTTCTGGCCATGGGGCGCTCCGGATTGGAGAGTGATGATGTGTGTTCCGGCCGATGTGTGGACGAGTGCTGCCCTTGCACAATGGACCAAGGCGATCATGCTGGCATCTCCCGCATGAGAGATCGATGAGCGAACACAGCCCGTGGGTCGTGATCTGGACCGCATCGGACGCGGTTCACGCTCATCTCATGCTGACAGAGCTGGCCTCCGTGGGCATTGATGCGCATGTGACCCAGGAGCATCTAGGGGGCCTCGGCTTCCTGGCTCCGGGCATGGGGCCCGGCGTGGAGGTTCGAGAGTGCGACCAAGAACGGGGCCTGCGGCTGCTGCAGGAGCTCGCCGAGCGGATGGCGGAGAAGCGGCGCCGACCGGATCGGCTCATGGAGGAACCACAGAACCGAGGCTTCCCGTCCCTCTTCTGGCGAGCACGTGGTGGTGTGGAAGCCATGGTGAGCGGCTTCAAGGCTGCCGAGACGTTCTCGGGGCGTGGGACCTTGCCGTATGGCGTGCACACGATCGTGAGCGGTGGGCAGACCGGTGCGGACCAGGCGGCTTTGCTCTGGGCGCTGCACTCCGGCGTGAGCACTGCCGGCTGGGTGCCCGCCGGGCGTCTGGCCGAGGACGGCGAGATCCCCCAGAGATTCCCGGGCTCATCGAGACGGAGTCGACGGAGCCGAGGGAGCGGACGCAGCTCAATGTCCGGGATTCCGATGCGACGGTTGTGGTCTCCCTGGGGGCGATCGACGGGGGCTCTGCCCTGGCGCTGAGATGGGCTCGGGAGCTGGGCAAGCCCACGCTTCAGCTGGAGTTGCGGAGCCTTGGCCTGCCAGCGGCGACGGAAGCGATGACGTCGTGGCTTGCGCTGACCCAACCCGGCCGACTGAACGTGGCGGGACCGCGCGCCAGCAACGAACCGGAACTCGGGCAGGCCGTCACGGCCTTGTTGAATGCCGTCTTTCTGTCGGACGCTTCGGAGCCCTAGCAGTCGTTCGGTAGGGTGTGCGCCATGCCGGGCCCCTCCGATCCACCTCTCGCTCGCGACCACGCTAGCCCCGTGCGTCCTACCACCGTTGTCAGCGGCACGCGCGTCGTGTGGATCGTGGCGGTAGGCATCGCCTCCATCCTGATCTTCATCGAGTTGATGGGCTTCCGGGACCTCGTGCCCCCTCGTTCGCAGACCCGTGCGGCCATGAAGGAACTCAAGGCCGCGCTGCTCAGCCACGCGGCGGAGAATGGGGCGTTGCCCGCGAGCCTCGAGCAGTTGCGCGACTTTGCGGCGACGGAACACCCCTTCGTCGACGGTTGGCAGATCCCCATCGCCTTCCGGGTGGAGGGCGATCGCGTGCTCTTCCAGAGCCTGGGTGGCGATGAGCATGTCGGCGGGCTCGGGCAAGACATGGATCTGGTGGGGGTCTTCGCCCTGCACGACGCACAGGGTGCGTGGTCAGCACCGGACGTCCCTTGGTTGGTTGACCCCGTCGACCCGGCTCAAGCCTTCTTCGAGCAGGACCCCTGATGCAGCAGGAACAGCTCCGGGCGCGCCTCCCTGCCTCCGCCCGCACACGCCCGCACCTTCGAGATGTTGCGTGAGGCGCGCCCCGACGTCCTGGCCATGGACCTGCTCCCCCGCGCAGAATCCTCCGCTTGAGAGAGCAACTTGCACAGCTGGCCAACGGGACGCATTCTACAAACGGCACCCTGCGGCGCCTTCCCGGAGAAAAACCCGTGTCCCTGACGAATCGAGTGCGACGTGCCGGAGGCCTAGGAGGCTGGCTTGTCTTGCTGGGCGTCTTCTTCGCTGCCTGCGCTCCGGAGCCGGCGCCTCTCCAGCCCGACATCGTGTTGGTGACGCTCGACACCTTCCGGCGCGATCACATGGGCCTGTACCGGGGCGCCAAGGTGGGACAGAGCGAGGGGCAGCTGGGGGCCTCGCTCACCCCCGCCTTGGATGCCTTCGCGACCGACGCGCGTGTCTTCGATGCGGCCTACACCACCGCCCCAACCACGGCGCCGGCGCATGTCTCCATGTTCACGGGCTTGCACCCGCACGAACACGGTGTGCGCCGGAATGGCGACAAGGTTCAGTCCGAGTCGGTGCGTGCGTCGGGCCTGCCGCGCCGCCTGAGCGAGGCCGGGTACCTCACGGCTGCCTTCGTGAGCGTGCAGGTGCTGGATGAGTTCGCCGGTCTCGATGGCTTCGGGACCTACGATTTGCCGCCCACCTTCATCCGCCCAGGTTTGAACACGGTGGGCTGGGCGCTGAAATGGTGGCGCAGCGCTGGCGAGGGGCCTCGCTTCCTGTGGGTCCATCTCTTCGACGCCCACTCGCCGTACGGCCGTTGGTCCGAGGCGGCCAAGCACAACCCCGAGTATCTGAACCAGCACGGTTGGGTGGGAGAGCGGGTGTTGGGCGATCTGGAACTGCAGGCGCAGCACGTGGCGGCTTACGCAGGCGGTATCCAGGAAGTGGACGCTGCCTTCGCCAGCTTGCTCGGCGGGTTGGAACGAAGTCTCGGCGAGGAGCCCGGACCGCTCGTATGCGTGGTGGCCGACCACGGGGAGGTCTTGGACGAGCTCTTGGCTGAGACGGGCTTCGGCTTCGGGCACGGCGGGGGTTTGGGCGAGGCGGTGCTGGCGGTACCGCTCGTCTTGAAGCAGCTGGGTGCAGGCGGGCGGGACTCGGAGCTGGCTCGAACCGGTCGCGTGGCGGAGACGGCCTCGGTGCGGGACATCTACCCCACCCTCCTGGAAGCCGCGGGCTTGCGAGATGAAGGTGTCGGCAGCGAGTCGCGCTTCAACTTGCTGAAGCCGCTACCGGCCGGGCGCCCGGTGCTGGCACAGCGCAGACACATGACGCGTCAGGAGCAGCGCCTCGTAGGGATCACACCGGCGCGACAACAGGTTCTGGATGCCAATGTGGTGGCCTCCGCGCTGGGCCAGCAGCTCATGGTCCTGGGTGAAGACGGAACTCCCTTGGACGAGGATCCCGGTTCAGGTGCGACGAGTGGCGGGCCGCTCTGGGCGGCCGCGCGCGCCCATCTCGCCGAAGTGCTCGGCGTGCCGCTCGAAGAGCAAGACCTCAGCGACGAACAGCGCGAAGTGCTGAAGGCCTTGGGATACACCCGCTGACGCCGGAGGCGCCAGTTGGGTGCCCCAATTGGGTGTGCTCAGCTCTGCGCTGCTTCGGCGTGTCGTCGCAACTGGTCGAGGGCATAGAGCCCTTCGCGGGTCAGGTCTTCGTCGCCTATGGAATGTCCGTAGAGCGACAAGGTGCATCCGTAGATCAGGGCCTTGAAGCGCGCCATCTGGTGAACCTCGGGGCTCGCGTCCCCGTAGGCCTCGAAGAATGATCGACGCCCCTCGGGCGGCAGGAAGGTGTAGGCGATGGACAGGTCGCCGGCAGGCTCACCGAGGTGCGCGTCGCCCCAGTCGATGATGCCACTGAGGCGTGGGCGCCGGGCAGACGAGGGGGGCTGCGCGGACGGTCGTGCGGGATCGAGCAGGAGATGGCGGACGTAGAAGTCGCCGTGGACCAGGCTGCAGCTCCGAGGTTCCCAGTGGCTGGGAAAGTCATCGAGCAAGGCGAGCCAGGGTGTCGGGTCAGGGATCAGCCCCAAGTCGGCGGCTTTCTTCAGTCGCTCTGCTACACCTGCTCGCCGTCGAGCAACACTCAAGCGTTCGATGCTGTCCGGGCGCACGCCGCAGCCTTCCCATGCGCCGCTTGGCAGTGCGTGCAGCGTGGAGAGGAATTGGGCGAGGCGCTCGGCGAGGGCGGAGCGTTCTTCGTCATCGAGTCTCGCGCCACAGGCGGTGGGCCCGGGCAGCATCCGGTAACCAGCGAAGGGCCATGCCGCGTCGGGCTTTCCGTCGGACACCCACTCTGGAGCCGGGATCTGAAGTGGAAGCAGGGGCGCGATGCGTGGCAGCAGCCGGCTCTCCGTGTTCAGGAAGGAGACGGCGAGTTGGCGGCGTGGGAAGCGGAAGACCCAGGTCTTCTCCACCAACCAGGCTGTGTTGTCCCAACCGGCCCCGAAGGGTTCCAGGTCGGTGGGGCTCAGGTGGCCGAAGGCCTGCGGAAAGGCTTCGCGGAGGAGGCGAGCGGCCGTGGGGGCATCCACCTCTCGTTCAGCGAGCCAGGGTTCGACGGGGCTGGGCTGTCCGGGTGTCGGTGGCGCCCCTGGGAAGCTGCCGTCGTCTTGGGGAGGGGTGCCGCTCATGGCGACGATTGTGGGGCAGTCACCCAGGGCGAAGCGAGCGCCTTCCCGCCTATACTCTCGGGCATGCTCTTCCGTCGCGTGCTGTGCTTGATGCTCTTTGTGTGGGGAGGCGCCGGCTGCGCGCTGCCCGAGTCCCAGCTCTCCGCGGACCGCGCCCAGCAGCTCGCGTCGGAAGTCGTGGAGTTGGTGCGCGAGAACTTCTGGGACTCCGTGCGTGGCGAGGCATGGGCCGAAGCCCATGCGGACTACGCGCAACGCATGCCGGATGGAGTCGGTTTCGCCGACTGGACGAACCACGTGCTGGCGCGCCTGGAGAGTTCGCACACCGCTTTCTGGACCGTGCGGGACCCACAGCACGCCGGCCTGCTGGCGATCTTCGGTGAGAGTCTAGGGCTCGAGGTACGCCCGGTGGAGCATCTCGGAGCGGACATCGATGTCCAGGGCGTCGTACGCCGCGTGTTCAGCCCGGGCCCCGCGCAGGACGCAGGGCTGCGGAGGGGAGAGCGCATCGTGAGCGCCGACGGGGCCGCCTTCCACCCTCGGGTCTCCCTACGGGGTCGCGCCGAATCACCGATGCGTTTCACGGTGCAGAGGGCGGGGGGTGTCCTGCGGGAGGTGGTGATGGCGCCCCGGCGGGACCTGCTGAAGGACGTGTGGCGTGCTTCCGTGGAGCAGGGCGTGCGTCTCATCGAGCAAGGGGAGTTCCGTGTGGCCTATGTGCCCGTGCATTCTTGTGCTGGTGTCGAGGTGGTGGACGCCCTGCGGGGCGTGATCACCGGAGCGGGCCGCAGCGCGGACGCGTTGATCGTCGATCTGCGGGGCGGCTTCGGTGGGTGCACTCCTGACTTCGTGAGCCTGTTCGACGTCGCGGTGCCTGCGGTGGAGTTCGTGGAGCGGGATGGTACGCGCATCCTGTTCGATGAGATCTGGCGTCGGCCGATGGTGGTGCTCATTGACGGGGGTTCTTCGAGTGGCAAGGAGCTGGTGGCGCACGCCGTCAAGCGCCACGCCCTGGGAACCTTGGTGGGGCAGCGGACCGCGGGAGCGGTGCTGGGTGGCCGCCTGTTCCCCATCAGTGACGGCTCGCTGCTGTACCTGGCCGTGGTGGATGTGTTCGTGGACGGCGAACGCCTGGAAGGGGTCGGGGTCGCGCCGGACGTGCAAGTTGCCGACGCGCCCGAGGGCAGCACTGGCTGGGACCCGCAGCTGGACGAGGCTCTCGCCCAGGCCGTGCGCCTGGCACGCGCCGTGCCGCGCACCGAACCGCCTTCAGCGGCAGGGGACGAACGATGATGCGGGACCCCGAGGGCCGCCGGCTCCAGCCTCCGGACAACGGGGGCTGGCTCCTGCGCAGTAGCCGCAAACTGTTCGAGAGCCCTTGGTATGCGGTCCAGCAGGACGAGCTCACGCTGCCATCGGGCGAGGAGATCACCTACACGCGCATCGTGCACCCTGGCTACGCGATGGTGGTGCCGGTGTTCGACGACGGCCAGGTGCTCATGGAGCGCATCTACCGGCATACCTTGCAGGGCAGCACGCTGGAGTGCCCCTCCGGTGGCTTGGATGGCGAGCCGCCCGAGGTGGCGGCACGGCGGGAGCTGGAGGAAGAGACGGGGCACCGAGCCGCGCGGTGGGAGCACCTGGGCGTCTTCCAGGGCAGCAGCGGCATCAGCGACGAGCACTACCATCTGTTCCTGGCCACCGGGCTCACGAACGACGGGCGCATGGCGCGCGAATGCACGGAGTCCATGGAATTGCTGATGCGTCCCTTGGCCGAACTCCGTGCCGCCGTCTTGGCGGGCGAGCTCCAGGACGGGCCCAGCGCGCTTGGGATTCTCTTGGCCTGGGAGCGCCGGCCAGGGCAGGGCTAGGCCAGCGAAGGTCGACCGAGACGCTCGCTTCTGCGACGGGCAGCGAGGATTCTCGGCGGAAGCCACACGAAATGACGGCAGCAGCCCGCTATGGTTTGGTCTCAACACACTCGCTTTTGGCGGAGCGGGCTCATCTCGGGGCGGGACCACACCATGCAGTTGAAGCTGAAGCGAGCGGAACGAAGCCGTCATCTCGCGTTGTTCCTGCTGGTGATGTTGCTACCGGCCGTGACGCTCTACTCCCAGATCGTGGGGAATGGTACGTCGCTCTTTGGTGGGCTGTACTTGCTCGTGACCCTGTGCGTGCTGGCCAGCGGTCGCGGAGCGAGCCTCAGGGCCGAACGGTCTCTTCGAACGCGAGACGCGTGAAGTTCAGGGTCCAGGGCGGGGTGACGGCCTCGCCGTCGATCTCGGCATAGGGGTAGATGAAGAAGTTCAACGCCGGTCCCGATTGCGGCGGCTCGAGGATCAGGTCGCGCCCCGTGGTGAAGGCGACTCGGTCGCTCGGGAGATGGCCGTAGAAGGCGTCAGGTGTTCCGGCCTTCGAAGCCTCGCTCGCGTCGACGGGTGTCCACCCCGCTTGGGGGTCATAGGCGGCGCTCCAGCAGTGGTAGCCACCGATGCTGCCGCTCTCCCGATCTGCGGGGATGGGGTAGCCCATGGTGAAGCGTGCGGCGATGTCATGGCTGCGGGTGAGGCCCATGAAGAGCGAGTGGAAGTCCGTGCAGTTCCCGGCCTTCACGTCCAAGGCTCGTAGGGCATTGCCCTGGCCCCAGCCAGGAGTGCTCTTGTCGTAGCGCATGGAGCCCACGACAAAGTCATAGGCGGCGCGGATGCGCTGAGCGTCCGTGGACTGCCCTTGCATGACCTGCTCGCTGGTCGTGGCGATGGCGCCCGACAGGGGGATCTGGGCATCGCTGCCCAGGTCTTCGGGGCGGCGACCGGCCTCTGAAGAAGCGACCCCCTCAGGCATGCGTCGGATGCGGAATCGGACCAGTAACTCTGCGCCCGCAGGCTCTGCGCCAGTCTTGCCGGCGCGGCTGGGTCGCTCCAGGTAGACGAACTGATTGCCTGCTGGGTCCGTTGTTTCCCGCGTGAGCCAGGGTGTCACGACCTCGTAGGACAAGACCTGCTGCACCTCGTTCTCGACGGGCTTGGGGAGCCAAAGCCGGACGTCGTCGGTGTCCGCTTCCTGCAGCTCCGTGAGATCGACCCGCATCTCGAAGTCGTAGTGCGCCGTGTGTTGCCAGCGGTCGTAGCGGGGGCCGCTGCAGGAGACGGCGCAAGCGCCGAGCAGGAGCAGCCAACAGATCAGGGCAGTCTTCATGGGAGGGCAAGCTCCCAGGATCTGTGAGAGCTACGGCGGGGGCTAGAGATCGCGGGTCTGGTAGTCGCGAAAAGCGAAGAAGGTGCTGACGACCGCCAGCGACAGGAGAACTCCCAGTCCAATCAGGGGAGAGCCATCTTCGAGAATGCTCGCCATTGGGTCGAAGTAGTGGAAAGGAGTCAACCACTTCATGGGATCGAGCTGTGAGACGACCTTCGAAAGGGTGTCCAGCACATAGGTGACGAGCAGGGTCGCGAGCACCTGGGTCACTGCAGTACCGCGTCGTTGGGCGCGGACCGAGACCAGCAGCGTGAACCCACCGACGGCGAGCAGCAGGGAGGACATGAGGCACGCGGCGAGCACGTAACTGGTCCAGGGCAGCTCGCTGGGCACATCGACCAGTTGCAAGCCAGCGGCACATCCGGTCAGCAGGCTGAGGGGAAGCAGGATAGCCACCACGGCGACGGCCCAAGCGCTCGCTGCCAGATGTTGTCGACGGGAGAGGGGCCGGGCGAGGAGCAGGTCCCGCAGCCCCGTGTCCCGTTCGCCGGCCGTCGACGACGCGAGCAGCACGACGACGCCGGAGCAGGCGACGAGCGAGGCCGGGTGCATGAAGCCGAACGCCACGAAAGCAGGGAAGGTCCGGGCCGCGAGCTGGCTGTTGACGATGTCGTGCAGGATCTGGGGAAGGGAGTTCAGGAAGTCCTGGATCCCCGGCCCGGCATCAAAGGCCTCGCCGAGGTGGATGATCAGCAGCTGGAAGCCGACGAGGAAGAGCATGAGGCTGCCGACGAGCCAGCGCGCATGGCGCAGATGCCGCTTCAGAAGCACGAAGGTCATGGAGCCGGTCATGGCACCGGCCCGGTCGTCGCAGGGGCTTCATCTGGACTGACGTAGTGGTGCAGGAAGGCCTCATCCAGGTCGGGTTCGGGGAAGCTCATGGACTCAACCGCATGGCGTGCCAGGACGGCGAGCAAGGGGTCGAGGGCACCGGTGACAGCGAGCACCACGTGGGGGCCATCGCTCTCCAGGATCGCGCTGCAGACAGGCGCGAGCTCGGTCAAGGGAGCGGCGCGCTTGAAGCGCACCACCATGCGTCGCGTGAGGGATTGCCGCAGGCTCTCTGTCGACTCCATCGTGACCAGGCGACCCTTGCGCACGATGGCGACGCGGCTGCAACTGCGGTCGACTTCCGAGATGACGTGCGAGGAATGGAACACCGTTCTCCCCTCGGAACCGGCCTCCCGCATGAGTTCGAGGGTTGCTTCGCGAGCCAGCGGATCGAGGCCGGTGGTGGGCTCATCCAGGATCAGGAGCGCCGGGTCGTGCTGCAGGGCAGCGATCAATCCGACCTTCTGCTTGGTGCCACGGGAGTCGTTGCGCAGCAGGCGCGCTTGATCCTCTGCTGTGAGGCGCAGCCGTTCACACAGCTCCTGGCGTCGCTTGGGGTTGGCCGGTGGTGTTCCGGGCGGGCGCAGGGAATCGAGGAACACCAGCATCTCGTGCGCGCTCAGGCGCTCGTCGAGACTCAGCTCGCCGGGCAGGTAGCCCACGGACCGACGGACGTCCGGGTCTCGGACCGAGCGACCAAAGAGCTTGGCTTCGCCGCGCGTAGGGCGGATGAGATCCAGGAGCAGACGGATGGTGGTCGTCTTGCCCGCACCATTCGGCCCGAGGAAGCCCAGGACCTCGCCCGCCTCCACTCGAAGGTCGAGCGCATCCAAGCCGATTTGCTCGCCGTAGCGTTTGCTGAGGTCGAGGGTCTCGACAATTGGTGTTGGCATGCGCAGCTCGGTGCTGTGGGGGTGCGCATCCTACCGTTCGTTGGCGCGACGCACCGTGCCTCGCAACCGAACGGGGGCGAAGCCCCTAGAGCGTCACGCCAAAGACGCCCTTGAGCGCCAGGCCGGCGCCGATGGAGAGCAGGAAGAAGGAGATGAGGATGCCTCCCTCCCCGTCCGGCAGCCCTGGGATGGGGCGGTCCGGGTACTGCAGCCGGATCTCCTTTACGGGCGAATCGGCAGCCAGGGCGGCCTCTCCCGGGTACAGGTAGCCTTCCCAGCTCTTGGTGCGCATGAAGGGCACCTTGCGGGACTCACCGCCCGCGGCCAGCCCCTTCTCGATCACCTCGTCGCCCACGTGGATCTTGAGCACGTGGTCACCGGGCTCGTCGACCTTCAGGCGCCAGGCGATCTCACCCGCGCCAGGCACGGCTGGGGCGGTGAGGCTCAAGCCGGCAGGCAGTTCGAGGCGCACATCGCTGGCGTGCACATCCGTGAACTCCGAGTCCAGTTCCATGGTCAGCACCTGCGTGCTGCCGGGGACCATGGGGTCGAGCGCATAGTGCGCTTCGAGCTGGAACAGGATGGTCATCATGGGCACGAACATGACGATCATGGGCAGGATGTTGTGCCCGATGTAGAGCGCGTTCTTGCCCAGGATCTTGCCTGTCGCGATCACCACACCCAGGAGGTCGTCCTGGAAGAGGCGGATCTCGAGCAGGTGGACCTTGATGTCGTTCTTGGCCTTCTCGATGCCCGCCTGGTTGCTGATCCACTTGTAGACCAGGAGCGCCACGATACCGCCCAGGATGGACCACAGCAGGATGTCGACGAGCGCAGACGCGCTGCCGAACCAGCCCAGCACGGGGCCGAAGATGGCGGAGGTGACGGAGTTGAAGGTGGTGAGCATCGCGAGGTCGGAGGGCGAGGAGTGCGGTGGAGCCGTGAGGCACCCGAAGTGCGGCGACTAGCTGATGTAACCCAGGCCGCGCAGCTTGTTCTTGATGTCTTCGTCACTCTCGCCGCCTTCGAAGTTCTGCATCTCCTTTTCAAGGATGTGCGTGATGAACTCCTCCACCGTGGCGTAGCCGGCGGTGTCCGAGACGCGCTTCAAACGGGTGATGAGGTCCTTGTCGAGCCTGACTTTGGTGGCGCCGAACATGTGGGTGCTCCGGTCTAGGAGAGAGGAAGAAGGGTGAGTGCCTGGTGGGTCGTGCCGAAGAGCCGTTGAGGCCCCAGGTCAGCGGAGAAAGCTCTCGCCAACCATGTCGGCTGGGATTGCGACTCCATAATAGTCCAGAAGTGAGGCCGTGACGTCGGTCAGGTTGTTGCCGTCATGGGCCAGCTTGCGGTTGCTGAGCAGGATGCCCGGAACGACCTCGGGGGCCATCAGGTGGTTTCCGGACCAGCGGCTCTCGTTGTCGACGAAGACCGCCTCGGTGATCTCACCCAGGGTGGACTCCTCGGAGCAACCGTAGCCGGCGGCGTAGCCCACCACGATGTCCGGTGCCTCGCTGACACGTTCACCGGAGTAGATGTCGGAGGCCTTCTTGGCGTGCAGGACGGCATCTGCGCCGTCCCTGGGGTCCTTGAGGGCCTGCAGCTTGGCGATGATCTCGGCGCTCAGGGCGTCCGCCTCGGACTCGCCGACGATGCCCTCCGCCTCGCGACCTTCCATGTTCAGGTAGAGGCCGTTGAAGCCGAGCCCGTAGGCGCGGGTCTGGCTCCAGTCGATGGAGTGCAGCGGGATGCCGTTGTCATCGACCCGAACCTCGCCGGCCTCGTCAAGGATCGCGGGGCCCACGGCGCCGGTCTTCCTGTCGCCGTTGAGGACGAGGTAGCCCTCCTCGCGCAGCCAGGCGTTGAGATGCAGCTGGCGACGGAAGGGCTGGAAGCCGTGGTCGCTCATGACCAGCAGCAAGGTCTCGGGGGGCAGCTGCTCGCGCACGCGACCCAAGACGCCGTCGACGGTGGTGTAGAAGTCCTCGATGTCGAGGCGGTGCTTGGCTGCCGACTCTGCCTCGAAGGCGGGGTGCGGGGCGCTGTCGTCGTGTTTGGGGTCGCCGTGGCGCCAGAGCATGTGGCACTGCAGATCGATGTCCGACAGGTACATGAAGCTCATGTCCCCGGCGGAGAAGCGCTCCAGCGCGACGTCGAGCATCATGTGCCCGTCCTCGTGCACCAACTTCACCTGGCTGATGTAGTCGTCGTCGTCGAAGAGGCCGTCCTTCAGGGCGTTCACTTCTTCGGGCATGCCCTGGGTGTAGTAGCGGCCCATGGCCTCGGCGAGATCCTCAGCCGCCGAGTCGGGGGTTGCGATGGCCTGCGCCGGGGCCTCGGGGTCGATGTTCACTGGGGAGGCGTAGAGCTTCAGGTTCGGGCGCACGTCCTTGAGGTAGAAGCGCACCATGCCGCCCATGGGCATCATGGGCATGGGCTCGAAGCTGACGGACATCCAGTCGCTCCACTCGCCCACCTGCAGCACGGACTGCCCGCTGGGTGCGCTGACATCGCCGACCCGCAGCCAGACCACCTCGTCGTTCTTGGAGACGGTGACGGTGAGCGGGGTGGAGAGCAGGTCATGGGGGCCCTTGCCGACGCGCATGGAATCCGGCGGGCCGAAGACTGCGGAGCGGTAGGTCTCGTCGAAGCCGTCGCCGTCCTCGTCGTCAGGCGAGATGATCTGCAGGTCGGCCTTCAGCTCGGAGGCGTTGGGCAGGATCTCGTCCGTGTACCAGGTGTACTCGCCTGCGGTGCCGCGCATGTCCACCGTGCCCATGCCCGACAGGGTCAAGGCCTCGGAGGGCGTGACGGGGTAGTTGCCGGGGATGCGATAGACCTCGGTCTTCACCCCTGCCTCGTTCAGGTAGTCCCAGTAGGGCTTGCCCGAGCGGTTGTTGGGCAGCTCTTCGCCACCCAAGGGGATGGCGTAGCCGAACATCTCGAGCATCGCCGGCTCTTCGCCGCTGGGGGCCGGGGTCGCCGAGGTGATGGGGATGTAGGTCGCCGGATCGCGATGGATGAAGTCGTAGATCCCGTGGCCGCCTGGGTTCATGCCCGTGACGAAGTTGGACCAGGCGACGGGGCTCTGGGGCGGGTTGCTGGTGCCGAGTTGCTGGAAGCTGCCCTCTCCGGCGAGCTTCTGGAAGTGGGGCATCTTGCCCTCATCCATGAGCCGCTGGAGGATTTGCGGATCCATGCCATCGATACCCAGGACGAACACGCCCGCCTTGTCGGCGCTGGTGTCCTGGAGGGCGGAAGCCGCGGCGAAGGGGGAGATGACCGTCAGCGCGAACGCGAACGACGACAGCAGCATGCCCATCAGTTGTGATCCTCGGCTGTGGCGGCTTCGGGGGCAGCACCACCGGTGACGGCCTCTGCCTCGCCGGAGTCGGGGCGGCCCTCGGGGAAGATCAGCGCGCCGGGTGCCGAGCCCGACTGGCTGAGGGTGGTGGGGTCCAGAGGGCCCGTGAAGGCCTGCTCGCCGGGAGTGGCGAAGATCGAGGAGCCCTGCATGTAGTCGGCCGGTTTCTGGCCGAACAGCGTCATCACGGACGGCGCCATGTCCAGCAGGTTGGGCGTCTCGGTGTTGATGGGCATGTTGGAGAAGAAGATGCCCGGCACGATGCGCGGATCGACGCAGTGGTCGCCGCTCCAGCTCTTGTTGTTGTCGCTGAAGGTCTCGAGCGGCACGGAACCGGTGGCGCAGTCCCAGCTGTTCCGGAAGCCACCGTCGTAGCCGATGATCAGGTCTGGGGCGTCAAACCGGTACGGGCCATCGTAGAAGTCGGCAGAGGCGAAGACGTCGATGATGGCCTTGCGGTCATCCTTCGGGTCGCGCATTTGCTTCAACTTGGAGATCAGCTCCTGCACCAGGGCGTCGTACTCCGCGCCCTCCTCCACGATACCGCTGGCCTCGCGGCCCTTGCGGTTGATGAACATGCCGGTCAGGCCCAGGCTGAAGGCCTTGGTGCGACTCCAGTCGACGTTCTCGAACCAGTCACCGGATGTCTCGCAACCCTCCTTCAAGAAGAGGTAGCCCTCGTGCTTGAGCCAGGTGTTGAGGTTCACGCCGCGGCGGAAGTTCGTGAAGCCGTGGTCGGAGATGATGCAGAAGCAGGTGTCCTCGCGGACCAGGTCGTCCCACATCTCGCCCAGCATCGTGTCCATGCGCTGGTACACGTTGCAGATGGCGTCCTTCCACTTCTCCGTGTCACGCCCCTCGTTGGCCGGGTGATCCGGGTCGAGGTAGCGGTAGAACATGTGCTGCACACGGTCGGTGGTGTCGAAGACGCAGGTGATGAGGCCCTTCTTCGTCTTCTGCAGTGCGTCCTTGAACATGGCGACGCGCTCGTCGGCGATGAGCATGGCCTGCTTGTAGAAGGCCTCCTCGTCGATGACGCGCTCGTTCAACGCCCACGTGTCTTCCGCCAGGCCCAGGGTCGCGAACTTGCCCAGCTTCTTCGCCAGGTAGATCGCGTACACAGCCGGGTGGCTGATGGGCATCGCCGGGTTCTCCGGGTCGATGTGAATGGGCGTGTGGTAGAGGTTGAAGTCGGGGTCGATCTCGGTGATGTAGAAGCGCGCGATGCCCTTGGCCTTGCCGAACGACAGGTCGATCCACTCGCTGTACTCACGCGGCTTCAGCGTGAAGGCATCCGTGCCGTCCACCTCGAAGGTCGCCGAGGACTTGTCCGGCGCGACCGTGATGGTCATGGGGATGGTCATGTTGCCGCCGGTGCCGTCATCGGGGCCCATGATGCGCGTGCGGATGCGGTTGCCGTCGCCTGTGCGGCGCAGCACCGTCTGCTCGCCGCCAGTGAAGGCTGCGTGCCCGTCACTGCTTTGGGTACTGAAGAAACCGAAGGTTCCCTGGCTTCCGCGCAGGTCGGGCACGCACATGCCTGACAGCAATTGACCCTTGAAGGGGACCGGCGGGAAGGTGATCGGCACGCGCTGGATGGTGGACGGGATGTTGCGCTGTCCCAGCAGCTTCCAGAAGGCCTGGCTCTTCTGGAGCAGCTTGATGTTCACCTTGGTGCCGGGCAGGGGCACCATGAACTTACCGATGTTCATGACGCGCTTGGCCGAGCGGATGTCGGTGCTCGAGAGCATCGGCATGTACGTGCACGGGTCGCGCGTCAAGAAGTCGTAGATATTGTGACGCGAGGGGTCCACGCCCGTGGTGAAGCTGGACCAGGCCACCGGCGACATGGACGGGTAGCTGGTGCCCAGCGGCCGGAAGACACCCTTGTCAGCCAGGCGCTGGAAGTTGGGCAGCTTGCCCTCGCGCATGAACTTCGTGGTGAGTCCTGGGTCCATGCCGTCCAGACCCAGGATCACCACGCGCTTCACACGCGCCTTCTTGAAGGGGTTGCCCGTGAGAATCAGCCGCCAGATCAAGCGCAGCGGGAAGATCAGGATGGTGCCGACCGCCAGGAACATCGTGGTGACGAGCACCAGCGCAGACCCAGCAAAGGCGAAACCCGCACCGGGGCCGATGTACGCCGCCGCCGGCTGGGTGGCGAGCAGCACCCAGACGGCAACGATGGAGACGATCTTCAGGCGACGCATCAAGTCAGTATCTCGCGGGGCGGCGGCCTGGCCGGCCAATATCACGGTCTAGAAAGAAGGAACTCAGTCGATGAACTTCAGGGACTTCAGGCGGCCCTTGATCTGCTCCTCCTCCTCGGAGGAGATGCCACCATCATCGGCGGCATGGGCGAGGCCCTTCAGCTCAAGGTAGCGGATGATCTTGTCCACGGACTCGTCGATGCCTTCGTTCTCGGTGTGCACTTCGACTTCGGGGTTCTTGGGAGCCTCATAAGGATCGTCGATTCCCGTGAATCCCTTGATCTCACCTGCCCGCGCCTTCTTGTAGAGGCCCTTCGTGTCGCGCTCCTCGAGCTTCTCGATGGAGCACTCGGTGTAGACCTCCACGAAGTTCTCGTGCATGCCGCGCACTTCGTCGCGGATGCCCTGGTAGGGGGAGATGGCGGCCGCGATGCAGACAGTGTTGTTGCGGGCCAAAAGGCTGCTGACAAAGCCGATCCGGCGAATGTTGGTGTCGCGGTCCTCCTTGGAGAAGCCGAGGCCCTTGGAGAGGTTGGTGCGCACCACGTCGCCGTCCAGCAGCTCGACGTTCATGCCGCGCTTCAGGAGGATCTTCTCGATCTTCTTGCCGAGGGTGGTCTTGCCGGCACCGGAGAGACCGGTGAACCAGAGAGTGAAGCCGGGATGGTTGGCCATGATTGGTATTGCCTTTTCAGTAAGCGTGTGGGGTTGTGGGTAGACGTCGCGGGCAGGCTGATTGTTGGGTGCTGCCCATCGGTCGGAGAAGAGAACAGCTTGGTCCCGGCAGGGCGCCCTCCAACGACAGACCGGGTGGTGCGCGGTGCGTCGCCCTTGGGAGCCTCGCCGGGGGGCGAAGGCTCGAGTGCGTGATCGCTCAGGCGATCAGCGGATCTGGCCTTCGAGGAACGGCACCTGGAAGACCTTCTCGTGCATGATCGGCCCGTGGCCGAAGTAGCCACTCTCACCGAAGAGCTCGCCATGGTCGGCGGTCACGGTGATGTAGGTGTTCTTGGGAACCATGTCGTACAGCGCAGGGAACACGGTCTCGTCGAGGTAGCGCACCGTGTCGATCTGCATCTCGCGCAGCTTGTCGAGCTTGTCCTGGTCAAAGAACTTCGGCACCTGGTCGTCCTTGACCAGCTTGCCGCCCACGTTCTGGCTGTCGAGATGCTTGAAGACCCCGTGGATGCCACTGATACGCGGCCAGTTGCTGGGGTCCTCATCCGGCTTGACGAACGGGTAGTGCGTCTCGCCGACGTTGAGCAGGTGGAAAGACGGACGGTCGTCGTCGAAATGCAGCGTCGGCAACATGGCCATCATGTCGTTGTGCTTGTCCATCAGCTGGAAGCTGTCGAACGCGCGGTTGACACCCGTCTTGCTGTTGAGCACCGGCAGGGACACGCGAGCGTGGGTCGTGTAGCCCAGCTCGTTGCGCATGTACTCGGGCATCCACAGCGAAGGCACGAGCTTTCCGAACTCCATCCCCTTCGTGCCGAAGCGGGTGTTGTAGTTCAGGAAGTCCTCCTTGTAGTACTCGGAGGCGAACTCGTTCTGCGGGCTGACGTGGGGCAGCAGACCCATGAGCAGGTTGTAGTGGGACGGCCCGGTCCAGCTTGCATAGCTGAAGCGTGGGTCCACCTGCCCTCCGGAGAGCTTCGCGATGTTCTTGGGCTTGGCCGCCATGAACGAATCAAAACGGCATGAGTCCAGGATCACGATGATGTAGTTGTTCTTCGCCTTGGGCTCGGAACGCGGGGCTGCAGAGGTCGCCGTGCGGATGCCGGCACCGGGTGCCGAGGGTGCCTGCACGTTGCGCGGCGGCTTCTTGAACATGTCGAGGATGCCCATGTTCGGTAGCTCTCCAGAGGGGTCGAGGGGAACGAAGTGTGTGGGTCAGACGGTGGCTTTGTTGGCCATCGAATCGATCAGGATGTCGGCCACTTCGGGGCGCGTGAACTCGACGGGCGGACGCTCGCCGTTGGTCAGCATCTCGCGCACCTTGGTGCCCGAGAGGAACACCTTGTCCTCAGGCTTGGTGGCCGCAGCCGTCTTGCCGGACGCCATGGCGCCCGCGATCTTGTCCCAGAAGGAGTGCTCGAACATCAGGGGCGTGATGCGGATCTCGTCGGCGGTGAAGTTGCCGAAGATCTCCTGGGCATCGTAGGTGCCGTAGTAGTCGCCCACGCCGGCGTGGTCGCGGCCCACGATGAAGTGGGTGCAGCCGTAGTTCTGGCGCAGGAGCGCGTGGAACAGGGCCTCGCGCGGGCCGGCGTAGCGCATGGCCTGGGGGTAGACAGCGAGAGCGACGCGGTCGTTCGGATAGTAGTTGTCGAGCAGCGTCGTGTAGCACTTCATGCGGACTTCAGCGGGGATGTCATCGCTCTTGGTCTCGCCCACGAGCGGGTGGACCAGGAGGCCATCGACGATCTCCAGTGCGCACTTGGTGAGGTACTCATGGGCGCGGTGGATCGGGTTGCGCGTCTGGAAGGCCACGACAGTCTTCCAGCCCTTCGTCTTGAACAACACGCGGGTCTCACGGGGCGAGAGGCGGTGGTCGTTGGCGAAGTTGTGCTTGGGCATGTTGAGCAGCGTGACCGGGCCGGCGAGGTAGCCGCCCTCGAGGCCATTCAGGTACTGCTTGCCGGGGTGCGCATCGTCCGTGGTGCCGAGAGTACCCTGGGCTTCGGTGTCCTTGTCGTAGCTGTAGGACTCCGTCAGGCCGAGCACACCGAGCAGCTCGCCGCCTTCGTCATGCAGGGCGATCAGGCTGCCGTTGTCGAAGCTGCCTCCCTTGCTCGACAAGGTGACGGGCAGGGGCCAGACGATGCCGTTGGCGAGGCGGCAGTTCTTGACCACTCCGTCCAGGTCAGCCTCGGTCATGAAGCCTTCGAGGGGGCTCATGGCACCCGTGGAGATCATCTCGAGGTCGGACACTTCACGCGCGTTGAGCGTCAGCTTGGGCGCGGATGCAGCAGCGGCGAGCAGTTCGTCGCGCTGAGCTCCAGTGGCGATGCGGTTGATCAGGCGTCCACCGTGGGCGGGAATCATCTTCTGTCTCTCTCTGTGTTGAAAAAAAAAGCAGGCTGGGTGCGCTGAGAGCGCGGGTGCCTACAGGTATCCGAGGTTTTCGAGCTTGCGCCGGATGTCGGCCAGCTCGTCGTTAGTGAAGTTGTTGCGTGCCACACCCGCTTCCGGGTCGGTCTTCTCGAGGGCGCGGTCGCCCACGAGGTCGCGCAGGACGAACACGATGAAGTCCGTGGCCGAGCTGAAGCCCGAGTCGGTGATCACCTCTTGAATACGCTCGTAGAGCGGCCGAGGGATCTTCACGGTGACCTTGCGGTCCTTCATGGGGGCCTTTGTGCTGCGTGACAAGAGGTAGGGGTCGGGCGCAAGAAGCGAACGGAGAGCTGATTCGGGATTCAGGGGCTCCAACTGGAGGGCGATCAAACTTCTTGATGCACTCCAATGACACTCCGATTGGAGTGCAGAACCATATCCTTCTGTTCCGGCTTGGCAAGAGGCTGATGCCAGAATTGGTGGACTTGCAGCCCCGAGCGCGCAGGGGGAGGGGGAATGGGGCTCAGAAGGGTCCCGGGAGCCTATCCCGTGTCCAGTGCTGGGCCAGTCCGCCTAGCCGTTCGACTCTGGGGGTCGGTGGCGTATCCTTCCCACCCGCGCGGGAGGGGCTGACCCGGCCCTGACCCACCGATTTCTCCAATCCCCCAGCGCCCAACAGTCGAGAGCCGCCAGCCGTTCTCTCGCTCAGCACACGGAGTGACACACCATGAAGACCCTTCCTTGCCTGATTCTCACCGCCAGCATGGCCTTGATGGCCTGCGGTGCGCCGCCTTTGGACGATGCTGTCGCTGGCCTGCAGAGCTCCTTTGATGGCGGTTCCTACGAAGAAGTGCTTGAGGGTGCCCCTGCCGTGCTCGAGCGTTGTGGCGCCGAAGAGGGCGGTGAGGCGAAGGGCTGGAAGGTCGAGAAGCTGCGCTTGCTCGCGCTCGGCAAGCTGGGTCGCGGCACCGAAGCGGCGGAAGACCTGACCCGCCTCCACGCTGCCTACGCCGGCAAGGTCAAGGCCGAACTCTACGCCCAGGTCGGTGGCTACGTCACCGCGACGGGCGAGTACACGGAGGCGATTGCCGTCCTGGATGCCGGCGTGAAGGCCTTCCCGGACAAGAAGGCAGCACTGACCCCGCAGATTTCAGACCTGTCCGCCAAGGCCTCTGCGGCCGGCGACGATTCCGCCATCGCGGCGCTGAAGGCGCTCGGCTACCTGTAGGCAGCCGCCTGCGCTAGCGCATGAGCAGCCAAACGATGGCCGCGAGTGCCAGAGCCATGAGAACCCAGGTGCTCTTGCCCGGTTCTCGTGGCTCTTTCCGTTCTTGGGCCCTTTGCTCGAGCTCGTGGCGGGCGTCCATGCGCAGCTCGGTCAAGCTGCCGGGGTGCAGCAGGCGGCGCTCCAAGAGCAGTTCGTCGAGGCTGCGGCCGCTTCGGGAGTACTCGAGCAAGAGGTTCTTGGCCGTGCGTCGGGGAATGTGACCGCCGCGCTTCAAGTGGTGCAGGAACTGCTTGGCCGCCACCCCCTGCTCCCCTGAGCCCTGCAGGAACAGGATGTCCACGTCGCCCAGGATGAGGTGGGTGCCGGGGACCAGCGGTCGCGCCTGAGTGACGGGGATCAGCCCGACGCGGGTGCCGTTGGTGCTGGCCAGGTCTTCGAGGCTCCAGCCGCTTTGGCTCCAGCTGATCCGGGCGTGTTCAGCGGAGACCGAAGGGTGATCGACCCGGACGTCACACTGCTCGCCTCGCCCGAGCAGGGCTTCGGGCACGGGCAGGGAATGGGTCACGACGTGCTCGTCGGTGACCACGATCACCCGGGGGTCGGCGGGAGCAACCGGCGGGCTCGGCTCCGGGCTGGGCCCCACGTCGTCCCCCAGATGGACGTCCAGCACCGTGTCACCCAGCATGAGCTGGCTGCGGTCTTCCAAGGGCGTGGATTGGCCAGGGCCCAGGCGTGGTTCCCCCGCGACCCGGGTGCCGTTGGCGCTGCCGACGTCGACGAACAACCACCCCTCAGGGCCCTGTTCGATGCGTCCGTGTTGAGCGCTCACCTCGGGATCGTCCAAGCTGATGTCATTGGTCTTGGCGCGCCCGAAGCTCATGGGCGGGCGCAGGACCACATCCCTCGGTGTGCTGCCGTCTGTCAGGATTCGTACGAACGCGGCCTTGCCCATGCGCAGCCTTTATACACATCGTGCGCCCTCGTCTCTGGGTAGGGAGGTGGGTACACTCCGCCGCCATGTCCACCCAACCCAGCAAGCAGCTCGAAACCTTCCCGAACCCGCGCCCTGGCCGGGTCTACGAGATCTCTTTCGAGTGCCCGGAATTCACCTGCGTCTGTCCCAAGACGGGGCAGCCCGACTTCGCCACGATCCGCATCGATTACATCCCCGATGAGCTCTGCGTCGAGCTGAAGTCCTTGAAGCTCTACCTCTGGTCCTTCCGCGACGAGGGCGCCTTCCACGAGGCGGTCACGAACCAGATCCTGGACGACCTGGTGGAGCTGCTCTCACCGGCCAGCATGGACGTCGAGGGTGACTTCATGGTGCGCGGAGGCATCCACACCGTGGTCAACGTCTCCTACGAAGTCGAGTAGGCCCCGGCTCAGCTCTCGAAGCTGAGGCCCGGCAGGAGCTGCCCGTTGCTGCGGTCGAGGAGCATGTTCACGGCGCGGCGTGGGACCTTTCCCACCTGGCTCGTACGTTCCACGCGATAGGTCAGCTGAGTGCCGTCCGAGAGTTGGGCGCTTCCGGCGTAGCCTTTCAGCGGGGCGTCCTGCTGGCTGAAGTCCGACACGGCGTCCAGGCTTTCGAGGGTTTGCAGCAACTCGGCCCGGATGCCGTCCACGAAGGGCTCGGGCACTGCGAAGTGCAGGTCGAGCTGTGTGTACGGCGGCCACTGGATCGAGTCGTCGTCGCCTTCGATCCAAAATCCCTCCACCCGCTGGTCGGCAGTGAGCAGCGCCGCCAGGCGGTGGACGAAGTCCGTTGCGTGGTGGGCACCAGGTGGCGTGGGGCGAGGCGTGGGATCGGGCATGGGTGCGACACATTATCAGACCCGACTGCTCGAGCAGCGTGCCAGGACCGGGCCAGGACCGTGAATGGACGGTGCAGGGGCCGGCCCGCAGCAGTGTGCTAGAACGGCGGCCATGCAGATTCTCGTGGTTGGTGCCGGCATCCAGGGGCTCGCTGCGGCCACCGCCCTGGCCCAGGAGGGCCACCTCGTTCAGGTCGTGGAGCGGGAGCGTCCCGGGTCTCGCGCCAGTTGGGTGGCCGCGGGGCTGTTGACACCCAGCAGCCCGTGGAAGTACCCGCCGGGCCTGATCGATTTGTGTCACGCCTCGGAGAACCGCTATGGGGCGTTCGTTGCTGACCTGGTGCAGCAGACCGGCTTGGACCCGCAGTACGAGAACCAGGGGATGCTGTACCCCGAGGGGTTGGGCTTCCGCTCCGCGCAGGTCGCGGAGCACACCCGCCGGCGCTGTGAGCTGGGATTCGCCGTGCAGCGCCTCGATCGTCATGAGCTGGATCGTCTCCAGCCAGGGCTCGGGAGCGAACTGGAAGGCGCCGCCTGGCAGCCGCACAGCGGCCGGGTGCGTTCCCCGCGACTCGTCGCGGCCTTGCTACGGCGGGCGATTCAACGTGGCGTGGACATCATCTCTGGCTGCGGGGTGGATTCCCTGCTCAGCAAGGCTGGGCGCGTGTCCGGCGTCCGGCTGGAGAACGGCCAGTGCCTGGAAGCAGAGGCGGTGGTGCTCGCCGCCGGCTCCTGGTCAGGGGGGCTCGCCGCAAGTTTGGGGCTGAGTCTGGATGTGCGGCCGGTGCGCGGCCAGATCTTGCTCTTGCGAGGGCCGCCGGGCGTCCTGGTCCCCACACTCAATGATGGTGACTGCTACTTGGTGCCGCGCCGCGACGGCCGCATCCTGGTGGGTAGCACCATGGAAGACGTCGGCTTCGAGGCCGTGACGCAGCCCGAGGCGCTGAGCCGTTTGCGGGAGTTGGCGCTGCGCTTGTTGCCGGCGACGGAACACATGGAGGTGGAGACGGACTGGGCGGGCCTGCGACCGGGAACGCCCGACCGCTTGCCTTACATCGGTGCCGTCCCCGAGCTCCCAGGCTTGGTCTTGGCGACGGGGCACTATCGAAACGGCATCCTGCTCGCGCCCATCACGGCGCAGCTCGTGGCCGATGTTGTGGCAGAGCGGGAACCTTGCATCGACATCAGACCCTACGCCCCGCGACCCATCGATCCCGATGCGGTGCTGGCCTGTTGATGATGGATGCTGCGAGCACGCGCACTCCAGCATTGCTTCGGGCCTGCGGCCTCGCGCTGTTGTTGTGTGCTGCGGGCAGGCTCGCGCGGGAGCCCCAAGTCATCTCCTTGGCATCCGCTGAGTGGACGCGCAATGGAGTCCCTGTCGATGGTCTCGCGCGCGAGCACCTGACCAAGTCGGCGCAGGAGCCGGGAGCGCCGCCCCTGCGCGTGCGCCTACCAGTCGACGGTCGGGGAGTCCGCTGGGCAACGGTCTTCAGCACCGTAGCGGCGGGCACTCATCGCTTGCAGCTCGACTGGGAGCCCGGGCCCGAGGGGATGCTGTTCGAGATCCTGCTCGACGGGGAGCGTGTCTCCCCGGCGCGCGACGCTTGGCGACCGAGTCGGCGTCACCTGCGCACGGATCTCGGCCCGCGCTGGTTAGGTGCTGGGGCGCATCTGATCGAGTTCATCGCTCGGGAAGAGGTGTCCCAGGGAGAGTTGGTGCTGCGCTCTCTGGACCTGCGAGCCCCCGGCGGCTGAGGGCTGCGATCCACGCTGAGCTGGGTCGTGCCCGCTGATCGACAGTCTTGCGAGCCAATCGAGATCCCGGCATTATATGAGCGCGCTCATAAAGAGAGCGCCGCGCTCTGTTCTGGTGGGGTGCGTTTCTCGGGACCGCCTCCCTCCGAGCCCCTTGCGATGCGTGTGTTGCTGGCGACTTTTGGGTCCTTCGGGGACGTCAACCCATACATCGGGTTGGCCAGCGCCCTGCAGAAGCGAGGGCATGAGGGCGTGGTGGCAGCACCGGAGGCCTATCGCGAGGTGGTGGAGCGCGAAGGCCTGCCGTTCCGTCCGTTGCGCCCCGATGCAGACCTCCAGGATCGCGAGGCCTTGGCGCGTGTGATGGACCCCAAGACCGGTGTCTTCTACTTGCTTGAGGAGGTGCTGCTGCCGGCGCTGCGGGAGAGCTATGACGACCTGCTGGCGGCTGTGCAGGATTGCGATGTCTTCGTATCCCACACCATGGTCTACGCGGGGCCGCTTGTGGCGGATGCCACGGGGCTGCCCTGGGCCAGTGGCACGCTGCAGCCCATGGCCTTCATGTCGCCCTACGACCCACCGATCCTGTCTCCGATGCAGGAGCTGGCGTGGGTCCGACACCTCGGGCGATGGCCCAACGCTGCGCTGTTCGGTTTGGGGCGCCTGGCGGTCAAGAAGTGGGTGAGGCCCATCGAAGAGCTGCGACGCAGCCTGAACCTACCGCTGCGAAAGAACCCGATCTATGAGGGGCAGTTCTCACCGCAGCTCGCTCTGGCGTTGTTCTCCCGGGAACTCGGCGCGCCTCAACCCGATTGGCCGCGCAGCGCCCTGCAGCCGGGCTTCGTGACCTACGCTGGCAGCCACGGACCCACGACGCTTTCAGCAGAACTGCGGGACTTCCTCGATGCGGGCGAGGCGCCGATCGTGTTCACGCGCGGGACCTCCTCTGTCACTTCGCTCGATGCCCTTTTCGACGAAGGTCTTGCTGCGGCTCGCCAGCTCGGTCTGCGGGCGATCTTCGTCGGCGACAAGCATGAAACCCTGTTGGGGGGTCACGATGCGCTGGGCTCCCAGTTTCTGCACGTGGGCTCTGCCCCCTTCATGCCGCTGTTTGCCGAGGCGTGTCTGGTGGTTCATCCAGGAGGCGTTGGAACGGTCGGCATCAGCATGTTGGCCGGGCGCCCCTCACTGATCGTGCCGGTGTCAGCCGATCATCCAGACAATGCGGCCCGCATGGTGAAGCTAGGTGTGGCCCGCACGCTGCGGCCGAAACAGTGCAGCGCAGCGCGGCTCGCCAACGAGCTGCAGCAATTGAGACAGCCGGGATGGCTTCAACGGGCCGAAGCGCTTGCGAGACGTGTGAGGGCCGAGCCGGGTGCAGCTGGTGCTTGCGATGCACTCGAGCTCTTGGCTCGTGGAGATCACTGTCGTCCTGCTTCGTGAAGCGGAGCCCGCGTGGAGAGCCCTCAGGAGGCGCTGGCGTTGTCCTTGCCCAGCATGCGGTAGAGCAGGGCGCCAGCAATGCCACCCACGATGGGTGCCACCCAGAACAGCCAGAGTTGCTCCACGGCCCAGCCGCCGGCGAAGAGCGCGACGCCCGTGCTGCGCGCAGGGTTCACGGAGGTGTTGGTGACAGGGATGCTGATCAGGTGGATCAGGGTGAGGCCCAGACCGATGGCGACCGGCCCCAGGCCAGCGGGCGCGCGCTTGTCCGTCGCTCCCAGGATGATCACCAGGAACATCATGGTCATGACGATCTCGGTGATGAGGGCCGCTTGCATGCTGAAGCCGCCGGGAGAGTGTTCACCGAAACCGTTGGAAGCGAAGCCCGCGCTGACATCGAAGCCCGCTTGGCCGCTGGCGATGAGGTAGAGCACACCGCCGCCAGCGAGGCCGCCGATCACCTGGGCCACGATGTAGGGCACCAGCTGGCCCGCTGGGAAACGCCCTCCCACGCAGAGGCCGATGGAGACGGCGGGGTTGAGGTGGCAACCCGAGATGTGGCCGAGCGCGAAGGCCATGGTGAGCACCGTCAGGCCGAAGGCCAGGGACACACCGAGCAGGCCGATGCCGACATCCGGGAAGGCGGCGGCCAGGACCGCGCTGCCACAACCGCCCAGGACCAACCAGAATGTTCCCACGAATTCTGCCGCGTACTTCTGCATGACCGCCCCCTCGATGGATGTGTCGGTGAATTGGAAGGGCGAACGGCGACAGCGTACAGCGGGCCGGGTGTCCGAAGCCTGATGCTGCGGACGGGAACCCTGTTAGAGCGCCATGATGTGGTAGCCGCAATCCACCCAGAGAGTTGTCCCTGTGATACCGCGCGAAAGATCGGAAGCCAGGAAGACCGTGGCGTCGCCCACCTCTTCGGGGCTGGTGTTGCGACGCAGGGGGGCCTTCTCCTTGGCGATGTCGAGGAACTGGCTGAAGCCGGCCACCCCGCTTGCCGCCAAGGTCCGGATGGGGCCGGCGGAGACGGCGTTGACGCGGATGCCGTTGGGGCCGAGATCAGCAGCGAGGTAGCGCACGCTGGCTTCCAGCGCGGCCTTGGCGGGGCCCATCACGTTGTAGTGGGGCATGACCTTCTCGCTGCCGAAGTAGGTCATGGTCACCAGGCTGCCGCCGTTGGGCATGAGCTTGTCGAGTTGACGCGCCACGGAGGTGAAGGAGTAGGCGCTGATGTCGAGCGCCGTGGTCCAGCCGGCGCGCGTGGTGTCCGCGAAGCGGCCGTCGAGCTCTTCGCGTGGTGCGAAGGCGATGGAATGCACGCCGAAGTCGACCTCGGGCATGTGCTCTTCGATTTGGGCGAAGGCCTCCACGATGCCCTCTTCCGTGCCGACATCGCACTTGAGAGCGATGGCCTCGCTGGGCAGCGACTCCGCCAGCTTGTGGGCCGCAGCCTCCACGCGCTCATTCTGATAGGTGAGAATCAGGCGCGCACCCTGGGCGGAGGCGGAGCGGGCGCAGGCAGCGGCGATGCTGCGCTTGTTAGCGACGCCGAACACGATGCCCGACTTGTCCTTCAACAACATGGGCGATGCCCTCCGAGGTGCGGCCATTCTGGACCGCGGAGATCGGATTTCAAATGCCGTGTTTGAGGACTTCCGCTGAGTCGAGGGCTGAAGGGGGTCGTGGGCTCCAGGGGAGACCGCGATCGAGGCTCAGTCCGGAGCGGTCCAAGCGGGCGCGCCAGGGCAGTATTTCCACGCCTGCGGCGGCCGCCTGATCCAGCGCCCTGGCCCAGGTGGGGTCGACTTCTGGCGCGGCATCGAACAGGTCGCAGTCGGGCCGGGCAACCAACGGAATCAGCACGGCCCGGTTTCCGAGGCCAACCTCCCGCTCCAGCTCGGCCAGGTGCTTGGCGCCCCGGGCGCTCACGGCATCAGGGAAGACGGCGTGCTTGCCTACGCGCATCGTCACGTTCTTGACCTCAACATAGCAGTCGGGGAGCAGGCCGGCCGGGTCGCTCAGCAGGACATCGATCCTGCTGCGCCCGTCGGCGCCATAGCGCACTTCCGTGGCAACGTGAGTGTAGGCGGAGAGCTCCGGGATGCTCCCTCGCCGGAGCGCGGTGGCCATGAGCTTGTTGGGGGCGAGAGTGTCGACGCTGACCCAGGAGCGGCCGACCCTGATGCCGTGCAGGGTGTAGGCCAGCTTGCGCTTGGGGTTGTCGTTGTGGGACACGAGCACCTTGGAGCCGGGTTCGCAGCAGCCCGTCATGCGCCCAGTGTTCGTGCAATGGGCCGTCGTGCGGCGCCCGTCCTCGAACTCGATGTCCGCCAGGAAGCGCTTGTAGCGTTTCAGCAGGACGGCTTCCTGGAGCGGCGGGTTGAAGGGCAGGCGTGCAGCGGGCATGGGCCGTCTTCAGCCTTCGCTCGGGCCGAGCACTTCCAGCAGCACCTCGCCCGCGAGCACCTTCGAACCCGGGTCCCAGGAGGCGCGCTTCAAGTACCCCAACGCAAAGGTGGTGTCGGCGGTCGGGTCATAGGCCACAGAGGTGAGCTTGCCCGCCGTCTTGCCGTCCTGGGTCATGAGCGCCGCGCCAGCTTGTCGAGCATCCCCCCCGGTCTGATCGCCCGCTACGCTCAGGTGCGAGAGGCGTCGCGCCACCTGGCCCAGGTTGAGGATGCGTGCCAGCACCTCCTGGCCCGGGTAGCAACCCTTGTGGATGGACACTTTCGCGTCGAGGTTGGCTTCCAGGGGAATGATGTCGCCCGACAAGTCCTCCGCGAACCACGGCACGCCGGCCGCCACGCGCAGCGCGTTCAGCTGGCCTGGTTCCACGCGCACGGCGCCAGCCTCGAAGAAACGCTCGATGATGTCGCGACCGAGGTCCCCGTCGAAGAAAAGGTCGAAGCCTGGGCCGCTCACGAGCATCGTGGGTAGGACGTAGAAGGTCGAGCCGTCATGGGACAGGTGCTGGGCGGCGGGGGCCTCGAAACCGCACGTCTTGAGCACAAACGGCGCAGCTGCCCCGATCAGCGACGCACTGCGTAGCCCCGCGGACAGGTCTTCAAAGTGCACGTCTTCGGTGATGACGTACATGTCCAGCAGCGTCAACAATTTGGCCCGGTGGCTCAGCGGCAGGTCCAGCAGAAGTCCCTGAGCGGGAGGTCCCGGGGCGAGGACTCGCAGATCCGTGCGCATGCGGCCCTTTCCGTCCATGAGCGTGGCGTGTACGCACTGCCCCTGCTCGATGTCCGCGACGGGCAGGCTTAGGAGGCGGTCGAGCCAGGGCAGGAGATCCTTGCCGTGGGCGCGCACCAGGAAGCGGGCGTCGGGGCTGCAGAAGGCCGCTCCCTCGCGCAGTGCAGTCAGTTGCTCTGAAGTCGTGGCGGCCATGTCACGAGGCGTCCAGTGAAGAGGAAGGCGAGCTTGGAAAGAAGTCCGGAAGTGCGGCGGCCAGGATACGACGCGTCGCTGTGGTGAACGGCTGTTCGCTGGTGGATGGGGCCCAGGCGAGGGGCTGTTGCACTCGCCCGGAGCTGAGCGTGACCCGGAACGGGTACACCCGGATGCGATAGCGCGTGATGCTGTGCCGGTGCACGGGGAGCGCTTCACCCACACGGGCCCGCAAACCATGGGCATCGGAGAGGTAGACGCCCAGGCGCGGGCCCATGCTCGCCGGTTCCCGCGGCGCGCCCTGCTCGTCGATGTCTCCGGCCCTCCAGGCCAGGCAGGGCAGCTCGAGGAAGCCCGCGTTCGGTGACTGCTCGCGCTGCTGCACCAGGATCTTGCCGCGCTGGCTGATCAGCGCGACGGCGTGCACCAAGGGGGTCGGCTTGGGGCGGGGCGGGAGCGCCGGAAAGCGCTCCTGCGTACCCAGGGCATGGGCCCGGCATGTGCTGCGCAGGGGGCAGCGCTCACAGTCCGGTGTGCGCGGCTTGCAGATCGTGGCACCCAGATCCATGACGGCCTGGTTGAAGTCCCCGGGTCGCCGACTGTCCAGCAGCGCCTGGGCGGCGCGGCGCACGGCCCGTTTTCCAACAGCCTTGCGCGGGTCGCCTTCCAGCGCAGCCAGGCGGCTGACGACGCGCTCCACGTTGCCGTCCACCGCCGCCACGGGTTCGTCCCAGGCGATGGATGCCACGGCCGCCGCGGTGTACTCACCGATCCCGGGCAGCTTGCGCAGGTCTGCGGCGCTTGAGGGACTCTCGTGCTCGAGCTGCTGCGCCGCGTCCATGAGCCGGTGGGCACGGCTGTAGTAGCCCAGCCCCGCCCAGGCGGAGAGCAGCTCGTCGCGGGAGGCGCCGGCGAGCGCCGCTGGGTTGGGCCAGCGAGTGAGGAAGCGCTCCCAATAGGGCGTCACGGCTGCCACGGTGGTTTGTTGCAGCATGATCTCGCTCACCAGGATCGCCCAAGGATCCCGGGAGCCACGCCAGGGCAGGTCGCGCCGGTGCGCATCGAACCAGCGCAACAAGGCTGCGCGTGTGCGCTTCGGATCGCTGAGTCCGATGGCGGCTGCTTCGGCGGACTTCCGAGCACCTGCCCGAGCAGGCTCGCCGTTGGAGGAAGGGGGCATGGGCGCAGGCTACCCCGGGGCTGTGTGGGGCTGCCAGCATCGGCGACTCGAGAGCCACCTGCGTGGGGTAGACTCCGCGCCCGTGCGCACGCTGACGGTGCGCCGGGTCATGCTTCTGGAGGTACAGATGGACATCGTTCTGTGGGTCATTGCGGTGCTCGCGCTGCTCATGGCGTGGGGGACCCGGAAGAAGGTCGCAGAGATGGACTCGCGGGTCATGGAGTCCAAGCGCATCGCCACCACGGTGCGCGATGAGGTGCTGGAACTCAGCGAGGCCGTGGCCACTCTGCGCAAGCTCCTGGCTGGCATGGCTGCGGGCAATGAAGTCGACGCCGCCATGGTGCGGGAGGGGCGGCTCTTCCGGGTGATCATGCCGGAGAACCTGCAGAAGAAGTTCACTGGGGGCGAGGCGCCTTATGTCATCGATGTGCGCACCGCCAACGAGTGGGCGGGCGGGCACATCCCGGGCGCGCAGCATCTTCCCATCGATGACCTCGAGAAGAGCCTGCACAACGTGAAGCGCGACGGGACGCCCATGCACCTCATCTGTGCCGGTGGGGGGCGCAGCGCTGCGGCGAGCAAGCTGCTGTCGGACCGCGGCTACCTCAACGTGTTCAATGTGGAAGGCGGCATGAAGGCCTGGCGCGGCGACACGGTGAAGGACTGAGGCGCGTCGTTTGGAGGAGGGAACCGTGGATTCGAGAGCTGCGGCTGGTGTAGCAACCAGTCTCCGGGAACAGCTCCAGGCGTGTCTGCCCGAGCTGAGCTTCGCTGAGCAGGCCTCTGCAAGTCGCGCTGCCGAACCAGCTCACGACGATGCGGGGGCCTTGGACCTGGCGCCCCTGATTGATCACAGCCTGCTGACGCCCACGGCAACCGACCAGGATGTCCGGGTCCTCTGCGAACAGGCCCTGTCGTACGGCTTTCATGCTGTGTGCGTGCACGCAGCGCGGCTTCGCGCGGCCGTGGATGCCTTGGAGGCCGTTGGGTCGGTGGGAGTTGCCTGCGTGATTGACTTCCCCATGGGGGCAGGGTCAACGGAGTCGCGTCGCTGTGCGGCTTCCAGCGCCGTGGCCTTGGGAGCGACAGAGCTCGACCTGGTGGCGAGCGCCGGGGTTCTGGAAGCCGCGCTTCCGTCCGATCGGGTTGGGAGCTGGAATCCGACGCTGCTTCGGGCCTGGCTGGACGACGTGCGCACCATTCTCAAGGCTGCTCGGGAGCAAGGTCCCTGCCAGCTGAAGCTGATTCTCGAAACGGATCGCCTGGGTGACACCCAGATCGTCGTGGGTGCCTTGCTGGCGGAGCAAGCGGGCGTGGACTTCGTGAAGACAAGCACCGGCTTCGGGAGCGGCGGTGCGACCACATGGTCCGTGCAGCTCCTGCGTGCGGCGGTCGCACCTCGATTGGGGATCAAGGCCTCGGGAGGGATCCGAAACCGATCCGATGCCCTCAACATGATCCGTGCTGGTGCCACCCGGCTCGGCACATCCCAGTCCCTGAAGCTGTTGGCCGACTGAGCCGTGTGCTGGCCGGCTACGGAATCGGCGTCGCCAGCAACTGCGAGATGCTGCAGAAGGGGAAGACAGGATCCTCGTAGAGCTGGTAGTAGACCGTGAGGCCCGAGAGACCGATGCCGGCGGGGACGGTGATGTTCACGTTCCACTGACCGTTGGCGTCGAGCTGCTTGATCTGCCAAGCCTGGAAGGGGTTGCCGAGCCAGAAGGGCCCGACACCCGTGTCGAGGGGTTCCGGTAGGACGAACGCGCTGAAGAACAGCAGGGAGAGTCGCTGAGGGGTTCCGTGTGCCGTGAGCGTGAACGTCTGCCCCTCTCCCGTGGGGCCGTTGGCGTTGAGCATGTTGCAGGCGCCCTGGACGACATGCACTTCGCCCGTGTTGCTGTTCGCGAATCGTGAGCCCACGGCCCAGTCCTCAAAGCCGTCGTCGTTGAAGTCACCCACGAAGGCCAAGGAGTCGCCGGCGCGCTGGTTGGCTGCCTGTCCGTTGAGCTGCACTCCCCGGAAGCTCAGGGATTCCAGGCCGACGCTGGACGGCAACGACTGGTTGCCGTGTAGCAGGTAGACCTCTCCCGACGCGGATCCGTTGGGGTCGGCCTGACGTGCGCTCACCAGGACGTCGGCGAAGCCATCGCCGTTCATGTCGCCGGGGGTCTTGCGGCCCGGGCCACCTTCGGCGGCGCCGCCCGTTGCCACGCCGGTTGCGCCACCCATCGCGACCTGGAAGCCCGCTTCATCCTGGTTGTCGATACCGGTGAGGGTGACACCCGCTGTGCCCAGTGCGCTGGTGTCGAGGGATGCAGGTGGGGATGCGCTGCCGTAGACGATGAATGCGCGGCCCTCGTTGTTGGCCGTGTCGTCGTATTGATGGCTGCCGAGGATGATGTCGTCGAAGCCATCGCCATTGATGTCGCCGCCACCGGAGACCGAGACGCCCAGGGCGTCGCCGGGTTGGTCACCCTGGAGCGTGAGTCCTGCGGCTCCGAGGCTGCCGAGGTCGATGCTGGAGGGCAGGCTCGCAGCGCCGTACACGACATAGGCGATGCCCGAGTCGGCGCTGTTGCCGTCAGCGTCGAGGGCGCCGATGAGCAGGTCGCGAAAGCCATCCCCATTGAAGTGCCCTGCAGCGGCGACGGCGTGGCCCGCATGATCTGTCGCGGCGCCGCCGTTGATGGTGACGCCCTCGCTGGCACCGAGGCTGGCGAGGTCGACGCTGTCGGCAAAGCTCGTGGAACCGTAGACGAGCACGGCCTGACCAGCCTGGATCTTGCCGCCTGGGTTGACGCCGCTGCCGCCGATGAGGATGTCCGGCACGCTGTCACCGTTGACGTCGCCCACCCCGGCGACCGACGTTCCCATGAGGTCTCCGGACGTTGCGCCTTCGAAGACGACGCCCGCGCCAAGCGCGAGGCTGCCGAGGCTCAGGCTCGCGGGAAGACCCGCTCCGCCGTAGACGAGATACACCCGGCCGGAGTCGGCATTGGGTCCGTTGACGTCGTAGCCATCCGCGCCGATCAGGAAGTCGTCGAAGCCGTCGCCGTTCACGTCGCCCGCTGCGCCCAGAGAGGACCCTGTGCGGGACCCGTTCTGGACCCCCGTGAGCAGCACGTCTGCCGCGGCGAGGTTCAGGGAGGAGGGGGGGCTCCAGGCGCTGCCGTAGATCAGGTAGACGCTGCCGGGGGGAGCGAACAGCCCAGTGGTCCAAGCGGAGACCAGCAAGTCGTCGATGCCATCGCCATTCACATCACCGGCTCCAGCCACGGAGCGCCCGGCGAAGTCTCCAGCGGACACTCCGCTCAGCTGGGTCCCAGCTGTCCGCAGCGAGCTCAGTTCGATCTCACGATTCTGGGCCTGGGCCGGTGTCACGAGTGAACAGGTGAACGCCAGGGTCAGGAGGAATCGGGCGGACCGCGAACCGCTTGGGGCGGTGCGGGAGTCGGGGGTTGATGGGGACGTCATGGGGGCACTGCCACGGAACGAGGAGCGGGTGGTCAGCTGGGACCGGGCGTTGAAGACGTCCTCGATGGGACGTCTTGTCACCAGGTTCTCAACAGCTGTGGAGAGGCGACTGCGGCGACAGCGCAGATCGCGAGCGATCGGCGCCTCTCGGTGTTCTGGGTTCAGATCTCGGGGAGCCAGGCCCTTCCAGCGGTCGGCCTATGGAGGCGCTCATCGGCTCTCCCATACACATGAGTCAACATCTATATATGTGTTTCTCTGGGAGGCCCGTGGGCCGGCGTGTTAACACGTCGCGCGATGGCTTCGATTCAGCTCAAATCACCTGCAGGGGTGCTGGTTGGCCTTTATGACGCTCCCCAGCTGGGCGTCGCTGCCAGCTCCGCCGGGTCTTCCGGAAACGGGGAGCTTGGGAGTCCTGGTGACGGCCCGCTGACGGCCGCCGTGGTCTGCCACCCTCATCCGCTCCAAGGTGGGACCATGGACAACAAGGTGGCCTTCACCCTGGCCCGGACCTTGCGCGAGCGCGGTCTGCACGTGGTCCGCTTCAATTTTCGTGGGGCAGGGGGCAGCCAGGGAACCCATGACGAGGGCCGGGGGGAACAGGAGGACGCCCGTGCGGCCCTGAACCTCGCAGTCCGCATGGCTGAAGGTGGGGTCCTGGAAGCGGGGGATCGCAGGGATTCCGGCCTGCCGCCCGTGGTGAGCAGTGAGATCGCCCGCCCGGCCCCGAAGGGCAGCGTGCTCCTGGCGGGGTTCTCCTTCGGTTCGTACGTCGCGCTCAGCGCCGGGCTGGAGGATGAGCGGGTGGGGGCCCTGCTGGCTGTGGCGCCCCCCGTCAATCACTACCCCTATCCTGAAACCGGGGACTTCGACGTGCCACTCGGCGTGGTCTGGGCCGGGGCGGACGAACTGGTGCCGGCGGCACGGGTGGAGGCCTGGGTGAGGGACTGTCCCGGGGCCGATGTCCATGCCCGCTGCGTGGACGACGCCACGCACTTGTTCCACGCGCGGCTGGCTCCCCTGCGCGAGGGAGTCGAGAGCTTTCTGGACCATGTGACAGGCGCTCCCTGAGCGTCTGCTGGGTACACTCGATCCATGCTTCTAGACCGCTGGCGCGCCCGAAGGGCCATCCTCTCCCGTACGCCTCCATCGTCCGTTGAGGAACCGGCAGGTCCGGCCCTTCGACCCATCGTGGAAGACCTTCGAGTCAGACTGTGCGCGCTGAATTCCCTGGGTGACCCCTCTTGGCACTTTCGATGGGAGGGCGATCTCCAGCTGGTGGGCCTGGATGCCAGTTCGCGTTCGGTGAGCGATGTCCGTCAGCGATTGCTGCGCGTGATCCATGAGTTGGACCTGCGCCATCTGCCACGTCGCGCGCGGCGTCTCGTGGCGGTGATCGTCTGTGCCCCGGATGCCACCGAAGGCCTCCAGGGTTGGCATGCCCGGCTACAAGAGGACAAGGGAGAAGTGGGCGAGAAGGATTGGCGCGCCGCGCGAGGGCGGGTCACCGTCTTGGCCTTGGACCCAAGTGGCCAGCACATGCTCTTTGGGGGCGATGAAGCCATTGCCCAGGCTGTGCAGGAGTGGGATCAGGCCAGCCGCCCGAGCTGAGTGTTCACGGCGCAAAGAGCGCCTGCCTGCTCCACGGCTCGGGTTAGGATGGCCACATGCTGCGCGCGAGACCCCTCTGCTTGGGACCGTTCTCCCCGTTGAAGCCCCGCCGGATGGCGTCGCTGCTGGCCATCCTTGCCCTGTCGCTGTCAGCGCGGGCGGCGTCGGATGGGGCAGAGGAAGCGACGCCAAGGCTCGACGCGAAACAACCTCGCCACGTGCGCGCGTTGTACCTGGACACGCTGGGTCGGACGCCGGATGCGGACGAACTGGATCTGGCCAGCATGGGCCGCCCGAACCTGCTCCTGCGCAGCCTCTGCAACAGCCGGGAGTTCTGGATGCAGTGGTACGAAGAGGAGCTCTACTACTTCCTGCTCGTGGACAACTTCAGGCCGGAAGACGTGGGCGACGGCATGGGCGACATGAGCAGCGCGAAGTCCGGCATGGACGGCAGCATGCAAGCTGTGTCCGCTGCGGGTTCGACGAGTCTGCCGAGCCGCTTGAACGCTGGCGACCTGCACATCCTGGACGCCGTACGGACCCTCGCGTCGAGCGCAGCCTTCAACCGTGCGAATCCCGGGAACGACACCTTTGTCAGTGTCGTGTTCGAGCAACTGCTGGGGCTGACCGTGCAGTCGCAACCCGCTCTGCTGGAAGCGGGCAAGCGCATGTACGACGGCCAACGCGCGAGCCTGTGGGGCATGGAAGGCAGGAGCCAGGCAGACGTGGTGCGCATTGCATGTGCCCAGCCGGCCTTCGCCGAGGTGATCATTCGCCGCCAGTATCAGCGCTTCCTGGGGCACGAGCCGTCGCGAAAGCAGGTGCGAGCCTGGGCCGCCGAGCTGGTGAGCGACCCACACGCCTTCCCGGACATGGTTCGTGGCTGGCTCGAGTCGGAGCCGTACGCCCGTCGCTTGGAGTCGCTGAGGCTCAAGTCGGATCGGCAGTTCATCCGCGGGCTCTATGTGGACCTGACCGGCGCACCGCCCTCCTTGGAGAGCATGCAGCGGCACCGCACGGCTCTCGCTGCCGTGGCTGATTCCGGGCCCCTGCGTTCCGTGATCGCACGCGTGCTGCTGAGCACCTCGGGCTCCGGATATCGCGAGCGCCAGGACCCCGTCGATGCCCCGCCCCTGGTCCGGGACGTGTTCTTGCGTTTCCTGGGCCGTGAGCCGGGTCCTGAGGAGCTGGAAGCCTTCGCTTTGACCTACGAGCAATGTGACTGTGAGCCGGAGCTTCTGGTTCGTGCTGTCACCACGCACCAGGAGTACCAGTACTACTAGGATGTCAGGGGCCCTGCCGGACCGATCCAGCAGGCGCTACACTGCAGCACGGCCCTATCATTGAAGACACCAACGACGCGGAAGACCCGGAGAGACGAGCCATGACGCATGACGATCAGGACATGGGCTGCGGTTTGCGGCGCCGGGATCTGCTTCGGGGTGGTGCCGCGCTGGCCGCGGCTGCCCTCTTGCCCCAATCGGCCTGGGCCTCTGCGATGACGGCCCCGTTCCCCGCGTTGAGCCCGGTGCTGGCTGGTGCGCGCAAGACGAAGCGCGTGGTGCTCGTGGTGTTCGGCGGTGGTGTTCGCAGCCGGGAGACGATCCTCAGCGACAACGTCCCGAACATGATGCGCTTGGCGGAGGAAGGTGTCGTGTTCCCGAACACTGTCGTCCGCAACAACGGTCACTATGGTGCGGCGGTTTCCATCCTGAGCGGCAGCTTCGAGGTCTTCGGCATTCGCGAGAACGCGCGACCGAGCATGCCGACGCTGTTCGAGGTGGTGCGCCGCGAGGCCGGGCTGGCCGCCTCGGATGTCTGGCTCTCCACATCGGGCTCCGACCAGGAGACGAACTACTCCTACAGCACGGCGTCTGGCTATGGCGCGAAGTACGGTGCCAACCTCATCGGCGGTGAGGGCATCTTCAACGCCGAGTTCAAGGACCTCGTCATGGGCGATGGGGGCTTGCAACGGCCGAAGGCTGCGGAAGAAGAGGTGTTGGGTCAGCTGCGCGGGGCCGTGCGCACTCCCCTGCCCACCGAAGGCGGGGGTGGCTTGGGCAACGACGCCGAGGCTACGGCCCGCATCGAGTCGTTCATCCTGGACGAGCTGCGCGGAGGAGCCACCGAGATCACGGGCCTGGGCGCCAACGATGCGAAGTCCATGCACGTCGCACGCAACCTGCTGAGCATCTTCCGGCCGAAGCTGCTGGGCGTCACGCTGCGCAACCCCGATGTGGCTCACGGTTCCTTCAACGACTATGTCACCGTGATCCGCCGCAACGACGAAGAGCTGGGCAAGCTCTTCGATGCCGTGCGCGGGGACCCCGAATTGGCAGAGAGCACGGCGATTTTCGTCCTGCCTGAGTTCGGGCGGGATCGGGACTTCAACGCGCGCCGCGGGCTCGACCACGGCGACAACAGCGACGAACTCAACAAGGTGGGGTTGGTGGCCTGGGGGCCGGACTTCAAGTCGGGCAAGGTGGATTCACGGGAGATCCGTTCCATCGACGTGACGCCGACCATCGTGTCCATGTTTGGCGCACGCATGGGTGCCAAGACCGGCTCGGTGATCCCGGGCTTGTTCAGCTGAGGTGTCCTCGGGGCGCAGGGTGAGGGTCCAGGCGTGGGCGCTGCTCGTTGCGCTGAGCTTGTGTTCGCCGGAGTCTCTCGGCCAATCGGCGCCCGTCGAGGGCGCTGAGCCAGGCGGAGCTGCCAGGGAGGGCTGCCTGCAGTGCCACGCAGGCATCGAGGAGATGCATCCTTGGGAGCCCCTCACGTGTACCCAGTGCCATGGGGGTGATGCCGTTGCCCTGACGAAGGACGACGCGCACATTGCGCCGCGCATCGGTTGGCCGAGCGACGAGCGGGTCATGCACACGGGCTTTGACGCGGCGGCATCGCGCTTCCGAAACCCGAGCGACCTGCGGGTGGTGGAGCAGACGTGCGGCGAGTGCCATCGGCGCATCACGGAGTGGTTGCCTCGCAGCCTGCACGGCACCACGGCCGGCCATCTGAACGATGGGCTCTACGAGAACGGGGTCAACCCGTCGCGCAAGGCTGTGTACGGGATCTTCGGTGTCGAGGCGGAGACGGAGCGCGGCAACAAGCCAGGGCCTCACGAGCTGGATCGTTTGCTGCCCATCGAACGCCTGCGGATCGACTCTGGCGATGCATCCCTGGCGGGCCACTTTGCGGACCTCCCGCGCAAGGCTTGCATGCAGTGCCACCTCTACTCGGACGGCTTTGCCGTGGAAGGGCGACTCGGGCAAGACGGCCTCTACCGGGGGAATGGATGCGCTGCCTGTCATGTGCCCTATGCGGAGGACGGTCTGTCGCTCAGCCGCGATCCCACAGCAGATCGATTCGAGCCTGGGCATCCCCTGCGCCATGCCATGACGGCCACGCCGCCCACGCAGACCTGCGTGAGCTGCCACGTGGGCGACGCTTCCATCGGGAATGGCTTCAGGGGGCTGGCCCAGCTCTACCCCCAGATGCCCGCCGGCCCCGACATTCCGGGGACCACCAATCGGCTCATCGCGAACCAGTTCTTCATTTCCGACCCCAAGTTGACGCCGCCCGACCTGCACCACGCGGCGGGCATGGACTGCATCGACTGCCACACCGCGCGGGATGTGATGGGGACCGGCGCGATTCATGGGGCGATGGAGCACGCGGTGGAGATCGAGTGCACCACCTGCCACGGCACCCCCAGCCGATATGCCGAGCTGAAGACCGAAAGCGGCCGCGCCCTCGAGAACCTGGACCGCAAGGGCGACCTGTTCATCCTCAAGAGCAAGGTCTCAGGGCGCAGTCGACGCGTGAAGCAGGCCAAGGACGTCGTGGACCCCGAGCACCCGGACTACAACCCCCGCGCGGCGAAGGCCATGACGCGCGACCACGGGCGGCTCGAGTGCTACGCATGTCATTCGGGTTGGAACACGAACTTCTTCGGTTTCCATTTCGACCGCAATGAGGAGTTCAGCCAGCTGGATCTCATCACCGGCAAGGTTACGGAGGGCGCGGTCTCCACCCAGGAGCGGGTCTTTGCGACCCTGCGCGAGTTCGTGCTGGGGGTGAACCCGGAGGGCAAGATCGCCCCGTACATGGTGGGCTTCTCGACGATGGGCACGGTTCACGGGGCCGATGGCAGCCTGAGTCTGGATCAGGCCTTGCCGCGCACGGCGGAGGGGCTGTCGGGCATGACGATGGTGCACCACCAGACCCACACGACGCAGCCCGTAGCGCGCAGTTGCGTGGAGTGCCATCGGAGCCCCGCGACCTTCGGCCTGGGCACGGGCAGTGAAGGTGGCGGGAACTACTCCCTGGCGCGAGGCCTGCTCGTGACGGCCGGGACCCGCGGTGTGGAGACCCTGTTGCTCGACCGGGAGACCCCCTCGCAAAGCCTGTTTCTCGCGCGTCTCCCCTTGGGCGGCGCGAGCAAGGTCGTCCTGGACAGCGACCCCGTCGATGGCCACGCAGAGACAGCTTTCGTGGTCATCGATCAGGCGGGAGTCGCCCTGGTGGATGTGCGCAACCCGGCCTTCCCCGCCGTGCGCGCCTTCATCGCTGCCGGCGATGCACGGGACGTTGCGTTGGAGGGTGGCCTGCTCTTCATCGCGAACGGCGCGGGGGGCTTGCGCCTCGTGGATGTTTCGGACCGGAGCAGGCCCAGGTTGCTGTCGGACCTGGTGACCGAGGAGGCGCGTGGGCTCTGCGTTCGCTGGCCGCTGGTGTATGTGGCCGATGGCCCGGGCGGCCTGGTGATCGCCGACGTCTCCGTGAAGACTCGCCCGCGGGTGGTCGGACAGCTGCGAGTGAACCACCGGGAAGCCGGCCCCGATGACTCCAACGCCGTGGCGGCTTTCTTCCAATATGGACGTCCACAGGGTCCCGACGCACGCAGCGCCGCGCGCATGATCGCCGTGGTGGCCAACGGTGGCGCGGGCGTCGGTGTGTTCGATGTCACGGAGCCCGCGGCGGTCGTCCGGTTGTCCGCGGTGGGCGACAACTATTCGGAGACGCGGCGGGCCTTGGACGTTGTCTCCACGGGGCGCTTCGAGCTGGGGGACACCACGGGGCTGGTACCAACCAAGGAGCGCGACATTGCCTTCGTTGTCGGCGCGCGGAACGAGGCCCAGGGGGAATACCTGGTCTTGGATATCACTCAGCCGGAGCTGCCTGTGGTGGCGGCTCGCAGGAACCACGCTCCGGGCCCTATCCTGGGGGCGACGATCGCCCGTTCCTTCAACGCTCCCCAGCTTGTCACGCGGCTGATGGTCGGAAGCGTGCAGGGCCTGGCTGGCCTGGATGTGAATGACAGCGAGGAGCCCAACCAGTTGTTCAATCTGGTGCCTTTGGCCCCGGTGAGCGATGTGGCGCTGGAAGCCTTCGCCTTCGATCGTATGCAGGACCCCACGGGCCGGCAGCTCAAGGACATCAGCCATGAAGGTGCGCACTACCTGCCGGTGGAAGAGGTACACCGAGTCCTCTCGGTCCCAGGGGATGTCTTGGGCACCCTGACCGACGGTGGGCAACGCCGGGAAGAGGTGCGTGTGGCCTTCTCGGAAAGGGCCGTGCCCGGTGGCCGCCTGATGAACAGCCTGCCCTTGCGCCTCGTTGACAACGAGGCCTTCGACGAACGCCTGGACCGGCTGCAGCGGGGATTCCGAATCGCGGGCACCGAATCCTTGGCGCAGATGGTGCGCCACGTACGACCCACGGACTTCGACGCCAACGGCGATGACGCCCTCTCACGCGGTGAGTTCGAGAAGCTGTTCTTCAGTTTGTTGGATGCGAACGGCGACGGGACTCTCGACATTCTCGAGTGGCCTCGCCATCCCATGGCCAGCCCGCCGGAGCTGGATCGGAACAGAGATGGGTTCGTGTCCCGGCGGGAGATGGATCTCGACGAGGACGTGCTGCAGTTCTTCGACGTCGACGGCGACGATCTGATGCAGATGGGGGAGTGGCCCTGGGAGACCGTGCCGGAAAGTTCGATCCTGCCGAGCTTCTACTACATGAATGAAGAGCTCCTGCGGGCGATGCTGTCACGCATGGGCTTCGACGAAGCGCGCCCGTTGCTCTACGACTTCTTGTCCGGGTCCAGTCGTCTGCAGCGCGTGGCTCCCCGAGACATCGTGCCCTCGCGACTAGAGGGCTTCCTGACCCGTGCCCAGAACCAACCCCTGCAAGATGTGGCCAACCAGGGAGTGCTGGGTGACTTCCTGTCGCGTTGGGACATCGACGGAGATGGGGCTGTGGACGCAGAAGAGCATCGGGAATTTGATCGCATCGCCCCGCGCTGCGACCTGGATGGCAATGGTCGCATCGACCTGGCGGATCGCCCGCATCGCTGAGTGGGCAGGCGATGAATCGGATGTCTTCGCCCCTGCTCATCCGTGCCCTGTCTCACTCCTGCCCTCGCCGCGCGCGGGCCCGGCTCGAACCAGTCTCCGAGGCCGGCACCCAGGTGTGCCAGGCACAGCCCTACGGAACGACGGCGAGTCCCGGGCGCCAGGGGCTGGATTGGACGTTTGGAGCCGAAATTCGTGCTCTCTGCAGGGCCTGCCGGATGGCGTTGCGCCGTGGTGCCCCATGGAGCCAGGGGGGGCTGAAAAGGTAAGGTGCTCGGCCGTCCCGCGTCCTCGGGGGCGGCAATTTGCAGGACTCAGGCAGTGCGCCGGGTGCTGCTCAGGTGCACCCAATGGGCCGCTCCTGCCCGTTTTCGCAGCTTGACCTCCCTTCCCCGCCGTTCACTCGCCTTGACCAGCTCAACCACTCCAGCACAGGCGGCCTCCCGCCGTTCTCAGGGCGACGCCGCCCGGGCTCCCAAGCCTGAGTGGCTAAAGATCCGTCCGCCGGGGGGGCCTGTGTATGCCGATCTGAAGGCCCAGCTCCGAGAGCGTGGCCTGTCGACGGTGTGCGAGGAGGCCCGCTGTCCGAACGTGGAGGAGTGCTGGGGCGGGGGCACCGCGACCCTGATGTTGCTGGGGGACACCTGCACCCGCGGCTGTTCCTTCTGCGCCGTGAAGACGAACCGCATCGGCACACCGCTCGACGCCGACGAGCCTCGCAAGGCTGCCGAGAGCGTGGAGCTCATGAAGCTGGATTACGTGGTGCTGACCTCGGTGGATCGGGATGACCTGCCGGACGGTGGAGCGGCGCACTTCGCGGCCAGCATCGAGGCGGTGCGTGCCCGCAACCCGGACACCTTGATCGAAGTGTTGATCCCCGACTTCTCGGGGCAGGAGGCGGCGCTCAAGACCTTGCTGGCATCGAAGCCCGACGTGGTGGCCCAGAATCTCGAGACCGTGGAGCGGTTGACGCATCCCGTGCGCGACCCTCGGGCGGGCTATCGTCAGACCCTCGACCTCTTGGGCCGCGTGAAGCAGCTCGAGCCGGGGCGGCTCACGAAGTCTTCGCTCATGCTGGGCTTGGGTGAGACGGATGAAGAGGTGCGTGCCGCCATGGCCGACTTGCGCGCAGAGGGTGTGGACTTCCTCACTTTCGGGCAGTACCTGGCACCCACCAGGCGGCACCTCGCGGTGGAGCGTTACGTTCCGCCTGAGGAGTTCGACGGCTGGCGCGAGGAGGGGGAGGCCCTTGGGTTCCGCTACGTGGCTTCCGGCCCCTTGGTTCGCAGTTCATATCGCGCGGGTGAGTTTGCCATCCGTGCCGTCTTCGAGGAACGACGCAAGGCGTCGGCTGGAGGTGCAGCGTGACCGAAAGCAAGGGCGGCAAAAGCGGCCGCGGTGAGGGCGCCAAGCGCCGGGGGAAGGCCGGCAAGGCTGCGGGTCGCCGGGGCAAGGCGCCTGGGCGAGAGCCGACACCTGCACCAGGCCCGCCGCCGGCAGCATCGACAGATCGACAACAATCGGAGAAAAGCATGAGCAGCCAGTTGATGCTCCAAGTGATCAGCGAGAGCGGAAAGGTCCTGAAGGGCAAGAAGCCCGGCCTTTCCTCTGACGTGATGATCGGCCTCTACCGCTCGATGGTGCAGACGCGCTTGATGGATGAGCGCATGATCAACCTGCAGCGCCAGGGGCGCATCGGTTTCTACGTGCCTTCCACCGGAGAAGAGGCGGCCCAGGTGGGCAGCGCCATGGCGTTCCAGCCCCAGGACTGGATCTACCCCAGCTACCGCGTGCCGGGCTTGTTCCTGCAGCGCGGTGTGCCCATCGAACTGATGGTGGCGAACTGCTTCGGCAACGAGGCCGACCTCTGCCTCGGGCGCCAGATGCCCGTGCACTACGCCTTCAAGGAGCAGAACCTGGTCTCCATCAGCAGCCCCATTGGCACGCACATCGTGGAGGCCACCGGCACCGCGATGGCGCAGAAGCTGAAGGGCGACTCGGGTGTGACGGCCGTGATGTTTGGTGACGGCGGCACCTCGAGCAACGACTTCCATTCCGGCTTGAACCTGGCGGGTGTGACCGGAGCCCCCGTGGTCTTCCTGTGCACGAACAACCAGTGGGCCATCAGCGTCCCGCAGGAGAAGCAGACGGCTTCGGAGAGCTTTGCCATCAAGGCATCGGCCTACGGGATGCCCGGCGTCATCGTGGACGGCAACGACGTGCTGGCGGTCTACGAGGCCTGCAAGGAGGCAGCGGAGCGTGCGCGTTCCGGCGGCGGCCCGACCCTGCTCGAGCTCGTCACCTACAGGCGCGGCCCTCACAGCAGCAGCGATGACCCCACGCGTTACCGCGGCAACCAGGCGGACGAGTGGTTGGGCAAGGACCCGATCATCCGCTATCGGAAGTTCCTCGAGAACCAGGATATGTGGTCGTCAGCCCAGGAGAAGGCGCTGCATGAGGAGCTGAAGGATGAGATCAACGCGGCCATCAAGGTCGCGGAGAAGGCACCGCAGCCCTCGCTCGAGACCATGTTCACCGATGTGTACGCGTCGGTGCCGCCACACCTACGCGAACAGTACGAGGCCATCGTGCGCGACGAGGGGACGGGCCACGAGCCCGACCCCGATGCAGCTTTTCCGCTCTGATTCGCAGCTTCCCAGACGACGATCCGAAACCGACGAGCCGCATGTGTCGCGGCGCTCAGGAAAGAAACCCATGTCTCAAATCACCCTGGTCCAAGCAGTCAACGACGCGCTGAAGGAAGAGATGCGTGCGGACAATGACGTCGTCATTCTTGGCGAAGACGTTGGCGTCAACGGCGGCGTGTTCCGCTGCACGGCAGATCTCGTGGACGAGTTTGGCGAGGAGCGTGTGATCGACACGCCCCTGTCCGAGTCAGGCATCATCGGTGCGGCCATCGGCATGGCGCTTTACGGCTTGCGCCCCGTGCCCGAGATCCAGTTCTCCGACTTCATCTGGCCAGCCTTCGACCAGATCACGAGCGAGCTGGCGAAGATGCGCTACCGCTCAGGGGGGCAGTTCACCTGCCCGATGGTCATTCGAACTCCCTACGGGGGTGGCATCCGCGGCGGGCTCTATCACTCCCAGAGCCCGGAGGTGTACTTCACCCACACGGCTGGCCTGACGGTGGTGGTGCCGAGCGATCCCTACGACGCGAAGGGCCTGCTCAAGGCTGCGATCCGCAGCCCCGACCCGGTCATCTTCCTTGAGCCGAAGCGCATCTACCGTGCGCCGAAGATGGAGGTCCCCGACGACGACGACTACGTCGTGGAGATCGGCAAGGCGGCGACCCGGCGCGAGGGCAGCGACTTCACCATCACGGCCTACGGCGCCATGGTTGAGGTGGCCCTCAAGGCCTGCGAGTTGGCGGAGGCCAAGGGCTGGAACGGCGAAGTGCTCGACCTGCGCACCCTGGTGCCTCTGGACGAGGAGTCCCTGCTCGCCAGCGTCACCAAGACGGGTCGCCTGGTCACCTTGCAGGAGGCTCCCAAGTTCTGCGGCTTCAGCAGCGAGATCTCGGCCATTGTCGCGGAGAAGGCCATCGACGTCATGGAGGCCCCCGTGCGCCGGGTGGCTGGCTTCGACGTGCCCTTCCCGTACACCCTGGAACACGTCTACATGCCCCACGCCGAGCGCGTGCTGAAGGCCGTCGAAGACGTGATGACGTTCTGAGCACCGCCGGTCTGAACGACCGGTTGCATCGGTGGACAAGAGTCAGCGAACAGCGAACGCAAGACAGCTTCGGAAACACGAGATGACACGCATTGAGTTCAAGCTCCCGGACATCGGGGAAGGCGTCGCCGAGGGCGAGATCACCAGCTGGAAGGTGGTTGCAGGCGAGTCGGTCACAGAAGACCAGGTGATGGTCGAGGTGATGACCGACAAGGCCACCGTGGAGATCGGTTCGCCCGTGACGGGAAAGGTGGTGGAGATTCTCGCCGCCGAGGGTGACACCATCCCGGTGGGTGACGTGATGATCGTGCTTGCGGACGAGCTCTCCGAGAGCAGAGCGCCTGCTTCTGCGGCATCGGCATCGGCATCGGCACCGGCGAAGGCCGCGTCAGCCCCGGCTGCCTCGTCGGCACCGGCCGCTTCCTCCAGCTCCAGCGAGGTCGAAGAGATCAACTTCGCGCTTCCCGATATCGGCGAGGGTGTGGCCGAGGGTGAGATCACTCAGTGGTTGGTGAAGGAAGGTGATGCCGTCACCGAGGACCAGCCCATGGTCGAAGTGATGACTGACAAGGCCACCGTGGAGATTGGTTCTCCCGTGGACGGCATCGTGCTGAAGCTCTTGCACCCCGAGGGCACGACCGTGCCCGTGGGCGATGTCCTGCTGGTGCTCGGTGCCGAAGGAGGCGCGCCGCCGATCCCGTCGCATGGTGGACACGGTGGGGGCGCTTCAGCTTCCGTCGCCAGCCCTGCAGCTGCCCCCGCGCAGGCAGTGGAGACGTCCACACGCGCCACGACCCTTTTGGAGACAGGTTTGCCGAACCGCACCGATGGAACACGGCGCGTCCGAGCTGCCCCGGCCGTGCGTCGACTGGCGCGCGAGATGAACCTGGACATCTCGCAGCTCAACGGAACCGGCCCGAGCGGTCGGGTGTCCATGAATGACGTGCGTCGGGCGGGACAAGGTGTTCCTCCCGGTCGTCCGGCCACGGCGGCCCCGCCCCGTGCGGCACCGGCAGCTGCTGCCCGTTCGCCGAGCCCGGCTGCTGCGGCACCGGCTGTTGCGGCACCGCTACCGGCACCGGTGGTCCGGCCCATGCAGGGCGACGAGCGCGTGCCGTTGCGCGGCCTACGCAAGCGCATCTCGACGCAGATGCGGGTGGCCAAGCAGACGGCTGCCCATTTCGCCTACATCGAAGAGATCGATGTGACGGAACTCGTGGCGACCCGCAAGGCCTCCAAGTCCCTGGCGGAGAGCAAGGGCGTCAAGCTCACCTATATGCCCTACATCATCAAGGCGACCTGCACGGCGCTGCGCGAGTTCCCGCTGCTCAATGCCTCCTTGGATGAAGAGGCCCAAGAGATCGTCTACCACGGCGACATCAACATGGGCATCGCGGTGGACACGCCGGAGGGGCTGATCGTTCCGGTGATCCGCCAGGCCGACCAGAAGTCCATGCTGCACGTCTCCCAGGAGATGTTCGAGTTGGCCGATCGGGCGAGGAACCGCAAGACGAAGCAGGAAGACGTCGGCGGGGGAACCTTCACGATCACCAACGCGGGCAACATCGGCGGCCTGCTGGCGACCCCCATCATCAACGTGCCCGAGGTGGCCATCTTGGGCGTGCACGCCATCCGCCGCCGGCCGTGGGTCGTCAACGATGAGATCGTCATCCGCGACATCATGTACCTGTCGTTGAGCCTTGATCACCGGGTCGTGGACGGTGCCGTGGGGGCGCGGTTCATGAACCGCGTGCAGGAACTGCTCGAGAACCCCGCGCTCATGTTGCTGGAGAGTTGATCCCGTGAGGACCGCAGTCCTACAAGTGCTTTCCCCGACAGGGGAGATCGAGAAGTCGCTGCTTCCCAAGCTGAGCGACGAGCAACTGGTCGATCTCTACAAGCACATGGTGCGTACGCGCGCCATCGACACGCGCATGTTGGCCTTGCAACGCCAGGGGCGCATCGGCTTCTACGGAACCTGTCGTGGCCAGGAAGCGGCCACCGTGGGGAGCGGGGCGGCTGTCGAGGAACAGGATTGGGTCTTCCCGGCCCTGCGCGAAGGCGCGGTCCTGCTCATGCGCGGCTACCCGATGGACAAGTACATGGGGCAGCTCGTGGGTTGTGATCTCGACCCCACACATGGGCGCCAGATGCCTTGTCACTTCAGCTCGGCGGAGTACCGCTTCGTGTCCCTGAGCTCGGTCATCGGCACGCAGATCTCCCAGACCATGGGGGCCGCCTGGGGCGCCAAGATCAAGGGCGACAACAGTGTCGTCATGGGCTACATGGGTGACGGCGCCACGAGCAGCACCGACTTCCACTGTGCGCTGACTTTCGCAGCCGTGCACAAGGTGCCAGCCGTCTTTGTGTGCCAAAACAACCAGTGGGCCATCAGCGTTCCCTTCAGCAAGCAGACAGCGAGCGACGGAATCGCCGTGAAGGCCGAGGCCTATGGCATGCCGGGTATCGCGGTAGATGGCAACGATGTCCTGGCCGTCTATGCCGCCACGAAGGCAGCTGTCGACCGCGCGCGAGCCGGCGAAGGGCCCACCTTGATCGAGGCCATCACCTACCGCCAAGAGGGTCACAGCAGCAGCGACGATCCCACGCGCTATCGAGATGCCGCGGTGCATGAGGAATGGATGAAGAAGGACCCCGTGCACCGCTACAGGAACTACCTGGAGCTCGAGGGCCTGGTGTCCGAGGAGCTGGATCGGCAGATCGAGCAGGAGGCCAAGGAGGCGGTGAACTCAGCGATCAAGGCAGCCGAGCAGAGCCCTCAACCCGAGACAGCGACGCTTTTCACGGACGTGTACCAGGACCTCACTCCGGCCCTGCGTGAGCAGGCTGAGAGCGTGGCACGAGAGAGCGCTGAGGGACAGGCCGACGGGGCCTTCCCGCTCTAGAGCAGGCCCGGTCTTGCCCCGCTTCTCGCCCCGACTTACGCCGAGGCACAGATCCCGCGGCATGCACCACGTAGTACGCAAGACGCAGCAGCTAACAGAGGCAGCACAGGGCGGCTGTCGATCGACAGTCGGCCGAGAGCACACGAGAGATCAGGAGCCGTTATGAGCCAGGCAGGAGCAGGCAAGTCCGCAGATGTGGTGGTCATTGGCGCAGGGCCGGGCGGATACGTCGCGGCCATTCGCCTGGCGCAGCTGGGCAAGCAGGTCATCGTGATCGACCGTGAGCGCATCGGCGGGGTCTGCCTCAACTGGGGCTGCATTCCGTCCAAGGCCATGATCGCCGCGAGCTCGCTGGTCGAGAACATCCAGAAGGCCGACACCATGGGCATCAAGGTGGAAGGCGTGACGGTGGACATGGGCAAGATGAAGGCCTGGAAGGACAGCATCGTGAACCGCCTTACGGGCGGAATCGGCGAGCTGTTCAAGCGCAACGGCATCGAGACGGTGGCGGGTGACGCCAGCTTCGTCGACGCCCACACCATCAAGGTGTCCACGTCGAAGGGTGATCTGTTGGTGAAGGGCAAGCAGGTCCTCGTGGCGACGGGCGCGAGCGTTGTCCAGCTGCCGCACATGCCCATCGACGGCAAGCGTTTCCTGTCAGCAAAGGAAGCCCTCGACCTGACCGAGCCTCCCAAGGAGTTCCTCGTCATCGGCGGCGGCATCGTGGGCTGCGAGATCGGCACCTACATGGCCAAGCTTGGAAGCCATGTGACCATCGTCGAGATGATGGACGGCCTGCTGGCAGGAACCGACCCCGAGCTGACCAAGGTCGTTCAACGCAACATGAAGAAGCGCAAGATGACCGTGCTCACCGGCAGCAAGGTCACCGGCGTAGCCAAGGACGGGACCGCGACGATCGAAACGCCCAAGGGCGTCAAGACCGTCAAGGCTGACAAGGTGCTGGTGGCCGTGGGGTTCCGACCCAACACCGCGAATCTGGGCTGCGAGAAGGCCGGCGTGAAACTGGACGATCGCGGGCATGTGATCGCTGACGATCAGCTGCGCACCAGTCACCCGGACGTGTTCGCCATCGGGGATGTCATCGGCCCGCCCTATCTGGCTCACAAGGCCAGCAAGGAGGGCATGGTCTGCGCGGAGGTGATGTCGGGCATGAACGTGAGCTTGGACGTGAAGGCCATGCCGGCCGCCATCTTCACGGACCCTGAGATCGCCACGGTCGGCTTGACGGAAGCAGAGGCGGAAGCCGCCGGACACAAGGTGAAGAGCGGGAGTTTCCCGTTTGGAGCCAACGGTCGGGCGCTGGCCGCCAACCACTCCGATGGCTTCGTGAAGTTCGTGGCCGACGCGGACGACGACACGCTCCTGGGTGTGCACGTGGTGGGTCATGAGGCGAGCAACCTGATTGCTGAGGCCGCCTTGTGCATCGAGATGGGTGGCACGGTGGCGGACGTCGGCTTGACCGTGCACCCGCACCCGACGCTCTCCGAGACCTTCATGGAGGCCGCGCACGTCGTCGAGGGACACGCCATCCACATCTTCGTGCCCCCGGCCAAGACCAGCGGCGGCAGCTCGAAGGCTGCCGCGGCGGCACGCTGAGCGACGATGAGCTGCGCGGAGGCTACAGGGGCGGGGCGGCGACCGGCCGCAGCCCCATGGTCCGTGCAGGATCTCGGACGCATCGCATATCGGGACGCGTGGGAGCAGCAGAAACGTCTCGTGGCCGATCGCTTCGCCGGCGCTACCGGCGACACCTTGCTGGTGTGCGAACACGACCCAGTCGTCACCACCGGGCGCGGGACCCCTGAGGATGCCGTGCTCGACGAGCGCTTTCCCGTCGAGGCGGTGGAGCGCGGTGGGGAGGCCACCTATCACGGCCCCGGGCAAGTGGTGGTCTATCCGGTGGTGTTCCTGGCCGAGGGGAAACGCGACCTCCACCGTTGGCTACGCGCCCTCGAGCAGGCCTGCGTGGAGACCCTGGGCGGCTTTGGCCTGTCGTGTGGGGCTCGCGAGGGGGCAACAGGGGTCTGGGTCGATGGAGAGCGCAAGATCGTCTCGATTGGCGTTGCTGCCCAGCGATGGGTCAGCTGGCATGGCCTGGCACTCAACCACGAGACGGATCTGGAGCACTTCCAGGTGATCCGCCCCTGTGGATTCGACGCGGCGGTGATGACGTCCATGGCGGCGGAGCTGGGCGCGCGCTGCCCCGATCGAAGCGAGCTCCTGGCTGCCTTGATCCCGGAGCTGCAACGACAGCTGTCCGTGTTCCAGCAACCGGAGGAGAGCTTGTGACGGATGCCAGTGAGGGAGCATCGGGACAAACGCCCGATCGAGAGCCCGAGCGGGGGGAGCAGCAGCTCGCCTGGGCCGATCGGGATCATGCAGCTCTCGCCGCCGAGCTCGGTGGAGATCGGGCCGCTTCGGAGCCGGAAGCCACTCGAGGTCTCGCCCAGCTGCTTGGAATCGTCTGGCGACTTCGCGACCCCGACGGTTGCCCGTGGGACCGGAAGCAGAGCCTCGAGAGCATGGCGAAGAACCTCGTGGAAGAGGCCTATGAAGCGGTCGAGGCCATCGCTGCAGGGGACGATGCACACATCGCCGAGGAGCTGGGCGACGTGCTCATGAATGTGTTGCTCATGACGCGCATCGGCGTCCAGGAGCAGCGCTTCGCCACAGGGGACGTGGCGGGAGGCATCGCCGAGAAGTTGGTGCGTCGTCATCCCCATGTGTTCGGTGACGGCGCGGCGGCGGATGCCGACGAGGCCCTCGTCTCCTGGAACGACAGCAAGGCCCTGGAGAAAACGGCTCAGGATGACGGCGTGTTGGGGGAGGTTTCCAGTGGATTGCCGCCCCTGCTCGCGGCCCGCAAGCTGGGATCGAAAGCCGCGGAGACCGGTTTCGACTGGCCCAGCGTCGGCGGTGCCCTGGACAAGCTGAAGGAAGAGGTCGTCGAGCTCGATGAGGCCTTGGCCGCAGACGACAAGGCGAACATCGAAGCCGAGTTGGGAGATGTGTTGTTCTCCGCGGTGAATGTGGCCCGCAAGGCGAAGGTGGACCCCGAGCTGGCCTTGCGTCGGACCCTGGCCAAGTTCCGGCGCCGCTTCCGGGCGGTTGAGTTGGAACTCGGTGATGACCTCGCGAACTCATCCCTGGATGAGATGGAACGCATTTGGCGCCGAGCCGCCGACGGCGAATGAGTGCCTGATAGGATGACGTTCATGCCTGAGTCCCCTTGGTACGTCGAAGCTTTTCGCGCCGACTACCTCGACGTCTACAAGCACCGCGACGACGCGGCTGCCACGCGCGAAGTGCGGGGGGCCCTCTCGCTCCTGCGTCACGATCGCGAGCAGGGGCGCTTGCTGGATCTAGCGTCGGGTGCCGGGCGTCACTCCATCGCGTTCAAGGCAGAGGGCTGCGACATCACCTGCCTCGATCTCTCCGAAGACCTCACCCAAGCCTGCGCGGCTCGCGGCTTGCGAACCCTGCGTGCCGACATGCTGGCATTGCCGTTGCGCGATTGGTCCTTCGACTCCGTGGCCTGCATGTTCTCGTCCTTCGGGTACTTCGCCGAAGAGGAGCGGCATGCCCAGTGCCTGCAGGAAATGGCCCGGGTGTTGGTGCCGGGGGGCCGCATTCTGTTGGACCTGATGGACCCGGACACCATCCGCCAGCACCTCGTGCCCCAGAGCGTGGACATGGTGAATGAGGCGGTGGTGGAGATTGAGCGGAGCATGACCGCTGATGGGCGGAGGGTGGAGAAGTCGATCCACTACACCCGCAAGGATTGCCGAGCGCGGAGCTGGCACGAGTCGGTGCGCCTGTTCAGCACCGAAGAGATCGCAGCGCTGGCCAAGGGCGCGGGCTTGGACCATGAGCGGGCGGTGGGTGACTACGATGGCAGCGCCTATCAGCCGGGTGAGACCCGACGCTTGGTGGTGATGCGAAAACCCCCAGCCTCTTGAGTCCTCGAGCATGACCACTGAGATCAGTGTCCACTCATCCAAGCTGCTTTGCGAAGACGGCTTGAGCATGGCTGTGGATGTGTATGCCCCAACGCACGCGACGGTCGCCCTGCCGACTGCCATCCTGTGTCACGGATTCAAGGGCTTCCGCAAGTGGGGCATGTTCCCGCGCCTGGCCGAACGCTTGGCCAGGACGGGGCGAAGCATGGTGCTCTTCGATTTCAGCCACAACGGTACTGAGACGGATCCGGAGCAGTTCACGCGGCTGGATCTCTTCGAGCAGCAGACCGTCACGCGCCATGTCCAGGACCTGGGCCGTGTGTTGGAAGCCATGGAAGCCGGAGAGCTGACGGGTGCGGAGACCGTCGTCGACCCGACCAATGTCTTCGTGGTGGGCCATAGCATGGGGGGCGGCGTCGGCCTGATGCGCGCTGCATCGGACAGGCGCCTGTCGGGCTTGGCATGTCTCAACGCCGTCTCGCATTTCAACCGGGTTCCAGAGGAAGGGTTGGCTGAGTTGGAGCAGGCTGGGCGCGTGTCGATCCCCAACACACGTACGGGGCAAGTCATGCACCTGGGACGAGCCTGGTTCGATGACATCGCGGAGATTGACCTCCAAGCCATCGCCGAGGAGGTGCCCGTGCCGACCTTGGTCTTGCAAGGGGACGCCGACACGAATGTGTCCCCGGCTGAGGGAGAGGCGCTCGCCGACTGGATTCCCGGGAATGTGCTGTTCAGCGTGCCGGGCGGCGACCACACTTTCGGTGCGAAGCACCCTTGGGCCGGTTGGACACCTAGCCTTGAGATGGTGAACGAGCAACTGGACGCCTTCCTCCCCTGCGACGAGGTCTGACCGGACCGTGGAACCAGCCAGCGAAAGGGAACCCTCCGGCACGCCCTCCGCGCCCCTTCCTGGGCGCGCGGCGGCAACCGCTCCGGATATCCCCGCTTCTCCGGCACAGATGCAGGCCATGCTGTCCTTGCTCAGTGACGACTCGCAGAAGGTCGTGGGGGGCTGTGCGGAGGCCTTGGCCAGGCAGGGTGATCGGGCGGAATCTCTGCTTGAGCAGCGTTTGCCCCTCGCGCTAGGTCGCGAGGCCCGACGCATCCGCTCGATCCTGGCGCGGGTGCGCTACCCCGCGGCCGAGGAGCAGCTGCTGGCCTGTCTGACGGGCTCTCCGAAGTTGGAGCGCGGGGCGCTGCTGTTGGCGCGCCTGGTGGATGGTGGGCCCGAGGTGGATGAGGCTGGCGCCGTGCTCGACCACATGGCGGAGCGGGCCGACGAGCTGCTCATGGACGACTCAGACCCCCAGCGGCAACTGGGCGTCCTGCGGCGCGTGCTGACGGAGGAGTATGCGCTGAAGGGCTCAGACCCCGGTGCCAGTCGTCCGATCGATGCGCTCCTGCACGGTGTGACGTCCAATCGTCGGGGCATGCCCATGCCGCTGTGCATCACCTGGCTGTTGGTGGCGCGTCGGCTCAGGATTCCGCTCGTGGGTGTAAACATGCCGGGGCACTTCCTGATGCGTCTGGATGTGTCCGACAAACTGCTCGTGCTGGATGCGTACAGCGGCGGTCGGGTGGTGGATCAGCGCACCTGGCAGAGGCATCTCAAGTCCCACAACCTCACGGGCAAATCGATCTCGGACCTGGATGCTGACGATCGCGAGATGTTGTTGCGCAGCTTGCGTAACCTGGTGCATCTCTCTGCCTCGGACCATGACCGGGCGTTGGCCTTGCGCTGCACCCGGGTGCTGGCGCTGGAGTCCCAGGCGAGAACGGTCTGAGGGTCGCCCTAGCGCTGGCCGCTTGCGGACTGCGCTTCGATGAGGGCGGCGAGGGCTGTTCTGTCGAGCCCCTGTTCTGCCAAGGCGATCGCGCGCAACTCCTGGGCGATGCGTTGCAGTTCGAGCGAACCCTCGGCAGCTTCCTGCTCGCCGGTCTTGGGTTTTGCGAGGGTCTCGAAGATCGACTGCGCTTCGGCGTGCAGCCCGAGGTGCAGGGCCACCAAGCCCGAGAGCAGGCGACCGGACGCCTCGTCAGGGGCGAGGTCGTGCGCCGTGCGCATGGCGCGCCCATGGGCCTCGGCGCGGGGCGTGGGCAGCAGCTCGAAGCGCGCGATGGCCTTCATCTCACCGCTCGCTACCTCGCTGAGTGTCATGACGAAGGCGGTGCCTGGAATCCAAGAGACTCCCGGTTGGATCTCCTGTTGGCCGACGGCGATAGCCAGCTGGGCCACCGGCAGGTCGAGGTCCTGGTTCTGGATGTCCAGGCTCAGGGCCTTGGTGGCGGGCTCGCGCAGGCGGATCGTCGTGGGCGCGTGCCGGAAGCTGTCCAGGGGCCAGGCGATGGTGGGGTAGTCGAAGCTCTCTGCGGGGTCGCTGGCGACGGCTTCCATGAGTGTCTTGCGATACAGCTCCCGCGCGCCAAGGGGCCACCAGCGGGTTTGGGAGATGTCCGCCGGCAGCTGCTCCCGTGGTGTCGTGCTGAGCCGTTGCAGAGCGGCCTCCACATCGCCGCGCCCCAGCTCGTCGCGCAGGGCGTCGGGGTCGAACTCGCGGCCAAAGATCACGAAGACCGTCACCAGGAACAGCAGCGGGACGATCCAGGGCCTCAGCTTGCCGAGCGGTGAGGAGGAGTTGGGGGCGCTGGGTGTCTTCACGACGTCTTCCAGGTTGGGCCGAGCCAATCAGAGAGGGCGAGCCGCTCGCCGAGCGAACGACACTCACACGCTAGCAGCTGCCACTGAGCGATGGAGCCATGGTTCTCAGGGTCTGTTCGGTTCCGCCGCAGCATGCGCCGACGAAGGGGACGCCGGCCGCCGAGGCACGCCGGGCAAACTCCGCCATGGCCGAGTTGTCGACACTGTGCGGCGGGACGCCCGCGGAAGGTTTGAGCCAGGCCAGATGCGGCAGCTTGGCCGCCAGGGCGAGCACGTCTTCGGGTCCACGACAGCAGTTGAGGCCGGCTTCGATGGGAGCCCTGGCCGGTGTGGCACGCCGAACCGTCTCGACTACCTGCCGAACACGCTCGGCATCTCCGGGGCTGCCGTCCGTGCTGCTGGCGCAGACGACGAGCGGGAGAGCAGGGTTGAGCTCCTCCTCCAGCTCCCCCTCGAGCCACCGGTGGAGCTCCAAGCCGGCCTGCGCGTCCTGCGGGCTGTTGCAGGTTTCGAAGACCAGCAGGTCGATACCGGCAGTCGTCAGGGTTCGCAGCACCGTCTTGGCCGCTGCGATGTTGCCTGCCAACCCGTAGGCGGCCAGGCAGCCTGCGACGAGGGTGCGCTGCGAGGACAGTTGCGCGACTCCGCGGGCCAGGCGAACCGCTGCCGCCACGGCGGGTGAGGGGTCGCGACCGGGGTGCTCCAGGGCAGCGAAGGTGTTGCTACACAGGATGCGCGCGCCGGCCTGGGCATGGGCCCGGTGCACGGCCTCGACCAGGCCAGGCGCTTCGAGGTTGGCGCACAGCGTCGGTCGGTCGCTGGGCCAGCCTGCGGCGCGCAGCCCTGTGCCCATGGCGGCATCCAGGAGCAGGCTTCTCGGCGCGGCCGGTGTCTCCCGCTGGAATTCGTCGGGGAACAGGTGCTGCGCCAGGCTTGTCATTCCACTCCGGCTTCGAGCACATCGAGAGCATCGCGCAGCGCGCTGTGGACGAAGCCGTAACCCTCCAGGTCCATGCGTGCGTTGAGGTGGCGGCGTGCGCGGGAGTCGCCGCGCGCACCCAGCGCCCGGGCTGCCGCCAGTCGCACGTGATAGCTCTCGTCATGAAGTGAGCTGCAGAGTTGCTGGAAGACACGCTCCCCATGGGGGGCCTGCCAGAGGGCGAGCGCGTCCACGGCGGCTGTGCGCACCCAACGCTGAGGGTGGGTGCGCGCCACGCGGATCAGGAACGGCAGCACATCGTCACGGCCCATGCTCGCGGCGAGGCTCACGAGGTCCCGCTGGAAGCGGATCCTGTACGGCCCGCTGCTCTCGAACACCCGGGTGAGCGTGCGGTAGGCGCCGGGATCTTGCAGCTCCACAAGCGCGGTGATGGCGGCCAGCGCCGCGAGGCTGTAGCTGTCGTCCACCGCCCTGCGGAGCAGCAGGATCCCGGCGTCGCCAGGGGCCGCAGCGAGCACGCGGATGGCAGCCTCACGCACACGGGGGTCGTCGTCCATGACGAGTTCACCGATCGCCAGGCTCTGCGGCGCCGCTGGTGTTGCAGCAAAGGCCGCGAGGGCGTCCAGGGCGCGCACGCGCACGTCCGGGAAGCTGTCGCGCAGGGCGGCATGGCGCAGGGCGGCCAGCGCGGTGTCATCGAGTGCCGGTGCTTCGGCGTCTGGCCCCACGGCCCAGCGGTCGCCGGCGAACCACTCGGCGGCAAGCAAACGCGCCATGGGATGCTGGGCCTGTTTGAGCTGTCGAGCCCAGGCGCCCGCAGGTTGGGCCAGCGTGATGCGCCCGGGCAGCGCGCTGCTGCTGTCCACGTGCACCCAATCCAGGAGCCCATCAGATGGCTCTGCTGAGCCCTCTGATGAGCCCAGGGCCAGGCGCGCCGTGGCGCCTTCGAGGGCCACGCGCTCCGTTTGCTCGAGCCCGTTGCGAGACCAGCTGACTTCCAGGTTCGCGTGGAAGACGCTCGGCCAATCCGCGCGCAGGGCCAACTGCTCGAGGTGCAGGGTGTCAGCCCCGTCGGTTCCCGTTTCGATGTGTGCGGCGATGTTCGGGTAGCCGGGGCTGTGCAACCACTCATCGAAAAACTGTTGGAGGTCGCGGCCACTGGCTTCCTCCATGGCCCGCTGGAAGTCTTCGGTGGTGACGATCTCGCCTTGATGTCGGCCCACGTAGGCGCGCAAGCCGCTCAGGAAGACGGTCTCGCCCAGCTGGTCTCGCAACAGGTGCAGGCGTGCAGCCCCGCCCTCGTAGGCGTGCTCATCAAAGGTCTCGTCCGGGTCCGTGAACCCATCCCAGACGATGGGGTGGGACTCAACCCACTCGCGAGCCATGGCGGCCTGTTGCCAATCCCGAAGGGTGGCCGACAGACGGGCTGGACCTTCTCGCTCAGCCATGTAGAGGGCTTCGCAGTAGTTTGCGAAACCCTCGTTGAGCCAGATCTCCTGCCAGCCGTTTCCGCAGAGCAGATCGCCAAACCACTGGTGGGCAGCCTCGTGTGCCAGGAGATCCGTGAGATCGAGATAGGGTTCGTCGCTGGGGTCGTGCAGGCCCTCGTCGTAGAGCGTGGTGGCGGAGACGTTCTCCATGCCGCCCGCAGTGAAGTCGTGCACGAAGGTCTGGGCGTACTTGGAGTAGGGGTAGGGCACACCTGTCAGCTCACCCAGGAACTCCAGCATGTCCGCGGTGTGCCGGGAGTTCTCCAGGGCAAGGGCGAGGTCGGCAGGGTCCGCCAGGACGGGCAAGGGCACCTCGCCGCCCGGCAACTGCCCCTCGGCGAACCCGCCGGCGAGGAAGGTGATCAGGTAGCTGACGTGCGGGCGGTCGCTGCTCCACGTCTCCGTACGCTGACCCGTGCGCTTGGACAGGTAACTGTCCAACAGGGTCCCCGCACCCATGCTCGTGAGCGAGGCGTCCAGGCTGACGGTGAGTTCGTGGGTGGCCATCTCGTTGGGGATGTCCCAGACCGGCATCCAGTGTCGCGTGTCCTCAGACTGGCCTTGGGTCCAGACGTGCCAGGGCCGTTCAGGTGCCTTCGCGGTCGGGGGGACGAAGATCAGGCCCCGTTGTGGAAAGCAGCTCCAGCTGAGGCGGACGACGGCCTCGACTCCTGGCAGGGCCGGGCGTTCCAACTCGATGACGAGGGTGTCGTCGACGGCTTCAAGCTGCAGCACGTGCCCGTCGCCGTTCCATGCGCCGGAGATGTCCAGGTCGACGGCGTCCAACACGAGCTGGCTCGTGCTCGCATCGGGAAGACCGCGATAGTGGATCTCTACGCTGCCGTCGAGATAACCGGCTTCGTGGTCGATGCTCACATCGATGTCGTAGTGGACGATGTCCACCATGGGTTCGCGCCAGACCACGGGTTGGACCCTGCGAAGCCCGGGACTGCTGCAGCCTGAGAGAGCGAAGAGGGTGACGACCCAGAGTGCAGGGGCGATCGTGCGGCGGAGCGGGGTCCGGAGCATGGTGGCGGGGCTCGACAAGCTAAGAGGAGAGGGCTCAGCGAGGCCTGGGTCGCGCACGCTGCATGACAGGGTGGGACCGGGAGTGCCCGCAGCGCCCTGTGGCCGCAGCCCTAGGGCGCAAGCGGCGTGAGCTGAAGGTCGATGGTGTAGCTGTTGAGCTTCAGCTCGGTGGGGGCCAGGTTCCGGAGGGGTTGGCGGAACTTGAGGTAGTCATCGGCGATCACGATCACGATCGCTCCTTCAGGAGGGCAGCTCTCCAGGGTGATGGCGAAGGTGCCGTCGTCCTCCCCGAACTCCATGTCTTCGTATTCATCCATGAGGCCCGAGGGGCCCATGAGGACGAAGCGGATCTCGGTGTCGATCACCGGCTCGTTCGTGAGTGCGTCACGAACGCGTCCGGCGACCGTGACTGACTCATGCAGTTGGACATCGACGGGGCGGCTGACATCGTTCACGCGCACCAGTGTCGGCCCGTACTCGTCCACCTCGGTCACCAGTAGCCACAGGTTCTCGGGGTCCGTGCCCACATCGTCGATGAAGAACTCTCCTTCGTCGCCGGTGATGTCCCAGGCGTCCGCACCCTCGAATTCGCTGTGTGCGGGCAGAATGTTGACCTCGGCGCCATCGATGGGCGTGCCGTCGGATGCGCTGATCACCGTGCCTGCAAGAGACGGGGGGGAGCGCAAGCCGACGTCGATGACCCGCACTTCGCCGGGCTGCAAGCTGATGGGGCCAAAGATGGCGTAGCGGTCGTCGTCGTCCATGACGCGCAGCATGATGTCGGTGGCGGGCACGTCCACCAGGTTCATGCCGAAGAAGCCGGCTTCGTCGGTGTAGTCGTCCTGGAACTCACCGTCCCAGGCCATGGCCTGGCAGACCACTTCGATATCAGCCATGGAGATGGGGTCGCCAGTCTCTGCGTCGTAGACCTTGCCTTCGATTCGCGCCGGTCGACTCAGGACCAGGGCGACATGAACCGGCGACCCAGAGGGGACGACCGCCGCGTCGTGGGTGTGAAACGCAGGCATGAGCACGGTGGGGTCGTCCGGGTCTCCCAACTCGGGCTCCGTGGCGAGGGACCATCCTGCGGTCAGGCCCTCTTCGGAGTAGAAGCGAAAGACGCCGTCGTCGTCGGTGGACTCCGAGTCGAAGTATTCACCCTCCTCGTCGAACAAGTTCACCGTGACGTCTGCGAGGCGCTTTTCAGCGGGGTCTTCGACCGTGCCCGTGATGAGCAGCGGCTCGTCCCACAACAGATCTTCGACTTCCTGGGCTGTCTGGCCCTCGCCTGGGGCCAGCTGTGTCGGCAGACTCTCGATCAGCTCGGGCAGATCGGCGTCCTTGACGTCGGGGAGCACCGTCGACTCGCCGGGCGTCTCCTCCGGGGCGGCGATGGAGCTCGGCTCCGCTGAGCCGTCCGTCGGGGCGGCGTCATCCAGGAGCCAGAACACGCCACCGGCGAGGATGAGAATAGTCACTGCCCCGAAAACCAGGGGCGCGGGCGAACGGGAGGCGGGGGATGCCATGAACTCTCTTCCTTGACTCGTGTGCTGGTGGCTGCGCCCTGTGGACGCCCTCCTTGCGACCGGCAGCGGCTCGTGCTGGCCGGCAGATCTCCCGGGGATGATACAGCGCGGCACGCCCCCTCTTGAATGGGAACCCGGTCGCTCTTGACCAGATGGCTCCTGGTACGAAGGCTAGGGAGTCATGACTCGTGCAACGCGACTTTTCTTCCTGCTGAGCTGCCTGGCGTCGAGCCTGCCTGCGGCCGCGGCTGGGCCTCCAAGGGCGAGGCCCGCGGCCCTCGTTGCCGCTGAAGCAGGGGGGGCAGTCTTGGACCAGGTGTCCCCTCTGCAGGCCGCCCAGGGGACGATTCTGACCCTCACGGGGACGGGCTTCGGAAGCCTCAAGCCCAAAGTTCGCCTGCTGCCGGTGGCGGGAGGCAAGAGCCGGAAGCTGAAGCTGCTGTCCTGGTCGGACACCGTCGTCACGGCACGGATCAGGAAGGCCAAATTGGGCTTCTTCGTCGTGCAGATTCGGCCCCGCGGCAAGGGGGCTGTGCCGGTCCAGGGCGCCGACCCGGTCGAGCTGATGCCGCCCTCGATGCTGGCCGTCGCAGAAAGCTGCGTGCAACCCGGCGATGAGGTGACGCTCAGCGGCAACTTCCTGGGCAGCAAGACCGGCAAGCTGCGGGTGGCTGGGCGCAAGGCGAAGGTGCTCTCGTGGTCGGGTGAGGCTCCGGAGCAGATCGTGTTCCGGGTTCCGCCAAAAAAGGTGCAGGGGACCGTCGATGTGGAGGTCCGCAACTCCCTGGCAAAAACCGTGAGCCCAGCTGCACTGCTCGTGGTGGATTCCACGGACCTCGCGTCGGACGGCAGCTTTGGCTCTGAGACCTTCAGCGGCGACCTCGAGAACCCGGCCAGCATGCTGACTGTATCCGGTGGGCAGACCCATGTGTTCCTGGCAGGCGTCTCCAGCGACTCGGTCGAGTTCCGGGCGCTGTACGACCCGGCGTTGGATGGTCCGCAAGTCCTCACTGGCCTCGAGGTACTCCAGTTCAGCTACCAAGATGAGGGCCTGCTCTGGGTGCTGGACTTTGATGACCAGCTGCAAAGCAGTGTCACCCTGGAGCTGGACCCACACTGTGTCGGCCTGCTTCAGGTGCGCTTCAGTGGCTTCCTCGTGGAGCGCTTTGGACCGGGGACCCTGAGTGTCGAGGGCTGCTTCTTGTTGCCGTTGCCCGGGCCATGATCGGGTCGTGTTGGAGGCACCCGCAGACTCCGATGAGCCCGGTCGCTAGACTGTCGGGCCCATGAACCAGCTGCCCGATAACCAGCGCCCCGATTCACGCCCCGACACCGACACGGATGCCCGCCCGGAAATCGAAATCCGGCCGGAGCTGCTGCGCCCTTGGGATGTGGTGGTCTGGGACGACCCTGTGAATCTCCAGTCCTACGTGGTGTACGTGTTCCAGACGCTGTTCGGCTTCTCAGATTCCGTGGCCAACGCAAGGATGCTCGAGGTCCACAACGACGGGCGCAGCGTCGTGGCGAGCGTGGAGCGGGAGCAGGCGGAGTTCTACGTCACGCGTCTGCACGCCTATGGGCTTCAAGCCACGATGGAACGGGGCGAAGCATGACGCGCCTGCGCCACGACGGCAAAGACAGCGAGACCGGCCAAGACAGTTGGACCCTGCACTTCGTGCAGATCGAGGCGAATATCCTGTCCAGCCTTCCGGAGCAGCTGGCAACCCTGCTCGCCAACCCCAACAGCAACCGTCCCGTGGTCAACCGCCTGTTCCCGGCGTCCTACCAGGACCCGGAAGAGGAGGCCTTGAACCGTCAGCTGCTCGGCGACTCCCTGCTGGAGCAACGCCAGGACATGATCACCGATGTGCGCGCACAGCTGGACGCTGCGGTGCACACGGAGGAGGGCATCGAGATGGTGCTCGACCGCGGTGGCATGGACCTGTGGCTACGCTTCATGAACGACGTGCGCTTGATCCTGGCCACGGATCTGGATGTGAACCAGAACCAGAGCGACACCGAGACGGTCGATCCCACCAGCCCGGACGCCCCCAAGCATGCCTTGCTGGAATACCTGGGAGGCGTGGAAGCCATGATGATCGAAGCGCTCTCCTTGGCCGCCGGCTGAAGCGGTGAGCGGCGCCCCGACGGACGCGCTAGGTGACTCCGGGGAGCGTCTCGTAGCCCAGGGCCACTGGCTTGGCTTGCTGTACCTGCACCTGACGGGGCCGGCCGTTCGTGCCCGGGTGGACATCGAGGATCTCGTGCAGGAGGCACTGCTGCGCGCGTGGGCTGCACCGTCGGGCCTGCCCCCTCACGAGCAGGGCGAGGCCGGTCTCCGACGCCTGCTTGCCCACATCGCACGACACTGCGTCATGGACGTGCTGCGCCAGATGCGGGCCAAGAAACGGGCCGGCCGTGTCCAGCCCCTGGCCCGGGCCGACTGGAGCTCCACGGGGCTTGGAGACGGCCGCCTTCTCGCTCCGGGCGCCGGGCCCGCCACGCGGGTTCTGGTTGCCGATGAGCAGCGCTGCTTGATGGATGCCTACCAGACCCTCTCGGCGGAGCATCGTCGGGTGCTGGGGCTGCGGCAGTTCGAAGGTCTGGACGCTCGTGAGGCCGGCCGTCGGATGGGGCGGAGCGAAACCGCCATCCACTCCCTCTATCGCCGGGCTCTGGGGGCTTGGAGCCAGGCCGCCGGTGGTTTGGCGCCTGACTAGGGCCCGGGCAGGGACCCCGCGCGGCCTGGCGAGCGCCCAGCTTTTTTGGGACCCATGCGGTGAATCGCCCGGAGCAGCGCGCCTTGTATGGTCATGAAGACCATGAATCCTGAGCTGCTCGACGATCGTATGGACCGTTTGGTGGCGGAGTTCGCCGACGCTCGAGCTGCGGGCCGGCAACCGTCCCGTGACGATGTCCTGTCCCAGGTCCCTGAGGCCCATCGGGAGGCCCTCGGCCGCTGTCTCGAGATGATCGAGTCAGACGGAGCTGGCGAGATCTCGGTGCTAAAGCCCCTGGGGCCCGGGGTCTCCCTGGGTGGCTACCGCATTGTCGAAGTCCTGGGGCGCGGCGGCATGGCTGTGGTCTACCGTGCGCTCCAACTGGACCTGGAGCGCCCGGTGGCCCTGAAGATCTTGCGGCCGGGCCTGGCCTTGGAGCCGAGGCATGTGGACCGCTTCCACCGCGAAGCGCTGGCGATCGCCCGTCTGGACCACCCCAACATCGTGGCGGTGCACGCGGTGGGAGAGGCCGATGGTTACCACTTCATCGCCATGGAATGTCTGGACGGTCCGAACCTCGGACAGGTGCTGGAGCATGTGGCAGAGAGCGCCGGCGCTTCAGGCCGCGGCTCGAAACGGGACCCGTGGACGGCCGAGCTGCTGGCGGAAGCCACAGGAGCTTCCGAGCTGGCGAGTTTTGGCAGTTACGAGCAGGCCTTCTGCGCTCTGCTGGCGCCGGTGGTCCGGGCGGTGGGCGTGGCCCACGACCTGGGAATCGTTCATCGCGACATCAAGCCGTCTAACATCCTGCTGACGAAGGATGGCCGCGCGAAGATCGCCGACTTCGGGTTGGCGACGGGGCATGGGGAATTGGACGTCTCCCTCACGGGGGAGCCCTTGGGGACGCCGTACTACATGTCTCCGGAGCAAGTGGCGCAGAGCGATGCTGCGTTGGATGCGAGGACGGATGTCTACAGCCTGGGGGTCAGCTTGTACGAGGGCTTGACCGGAGTGCGCCCCTTCGTGGGGAGCAACCTCGTGGCGATTTTCGATGCGATTCGACAGGACGCCCCTCCTCCGCTCAATGCGCACCGCGCCGGCTGTACCCGGGAGGCGCAGGCCGTGGTCGCCCGGGCCATGGCGCGCCAGGCGGACGAGCGCTATCGGTCGGCGCTCCAGCTGTCGGCCGACCTGGATGCCTTGGCCGAGGGGCATTCGACCCAGGCCCGGGCCCAGCAAGACTCTGCTGTGCGCGCCGCCTGGAAGCTGCTCGGTCAGGTGTTCGCGCGCCAGGGGTTCAGCTACCGGAGCCACGCGCGGCTGCTGGGCTTGCCGCTCGTGCACATCGAGCAACAGGGCTTCCACAAGTCCGGGCGCCTGGTGGTGGCCAAGGGTTGGTTGGCCATCGGGGATGTGGCCTGCGGGGTCGTGGCCCTGGGCCGCGTCTCGCTCGGGCTCGTGTCGCTCGGCGGGCTGTCCTTCGGAGGCCTGGCCGCTGGTGGCATGGCGGCAGGAGCAGTGGCCGCTGGTGGCATGGCGGTCGGGCTCTTGGGGCTCGGAGGCATGGCCGTGGGCTACGCCGCCCTAGGTGGCCTAGCCGTGGGCGCCTATGCGGCTGGAGGTGCGGCCTTTGGGGGCGCAGTCATCCGCGGGAGTGCTTCGGATCCGGTCGCCGTGGCCTGGTTCGAGGCCAACCTGCCATTCGTGATCCAGGCTCTCGAGGCAGTCTCGGGTGTTCCCTCCTCACAATGGTGACCGAAGCCACGTTCCTTCAACGGTCCAGGAACGGAGCCTGGAGTCCACGCATGACAAGAGGTCTGGTAGGACCGAGCGTCATGATTCGTCATCCTTCGCCGGCGTGACGAGCGGCTCATAGGCCGCTCGCTTCGTTTGCATCAGATTCTCGTTCGAGTGATTCCCATGTCGTTGATTGTTGCTCTTCTCCTTCTGCTTGCAGCCCCTGTTCAGGACGAGGTCCAGGACGACGCCCAGATCGACAGCGCGTGGCATGAGATGCGCCTGGAGAACGGTATCGGCGTCTTCCATCTGGACGCTCCGCTCGCGAGCCAACACGCCTTCTTCACCATGCTGCCGCTGGGCCTGCTCGACGATGAGACGGATCGCGCGCAGTTCGCGCACCTCGTGGAGCACCTGATCGTGCGTTCCACCGATCCGGACAGCTTGGAGTCCGAGGGGCTGGTTCTCAACGGCGAGACCACGGGGTTGGCGTTGCGACTGGAGACCTTCGTGGACGCTCCCGAATGGAAGCGTGCGCTGGACCGTCATGCTCGGTGGCTGACGGCACAGGACGTGGACCCGGTGATTCTCGCACGCGAAAAAGAGTCCATCAGCGCCGAGGAGGCGAGCACTCAGACGGGCGGTTACACCCATAAGTGGGCACTCTCAGCCTGGAACCAGGTGGTGCGGCACGGTGCGTCCCATGTGGGATTGCACGCGGACATCGCGGGGGTCTCCCTGGAGGACGTGCAGGACTACATGCAACGGCGGCTGCGAAGTGGCCCTGACGTCCTGGTCGTTTCCGTGGGTCCGATTGCCGCAGAGGAGATTGCGGGAGCCGTCACGGAGAAACTCGGCGGATTGCCGAGTGAGCCCTGGGCCATGTCGGCGCCGGCAGCGGGGGTGGAGGCAGTGCAGACCGTGCAGGACCGTATGGCAACCTGGGACCTGAGCGCCCGTCACTATATGGAGTGGTACCCCGTGCCGAGCGCGACGGCCTTGGACCGCATCCAGGCCGATGCCCTGGCCTTGCTGCTCAACGTCAAGATCCAGCAACGTGCCAGCTTGCAGTCCCTGGGCGTGCAGGTGTTGGCACAGGCCGACCTCGTGAGCCCGGAGGGCCGTTGGTTGTTGCTGTCGGCATCCATGGCGCCAGGAGTGGACGTCGAGCTGCTGAAGGGCGAGTTGGCAGCCTTGCGCGAGTCACTGACGGAGGGTCGTGACATGGACATCATGGTGGAGCAGTTGAAGCGCCAGCTGACGCTTCTGCCCGACTTCGAGGCCGTGCGGGAGCAGCTGGGTGACCACCCTGCGGCGCCCTGGATCGAGGCCCAGCAGATGATGTTCCTGGTCTATGCCCAGCTGAACATGGGGCTCAACCGGGCCGAAATGGCCGCAGCCTATCCAGCCCTCACGACCGTTGACGTGCTGGCCTTCGCCGACGCTCTCTTCAAGCCTTCTGCCCGCTCGACCCTGGTGCTGGAGCCTGCGGACTGAGGCTCCCATGCGTTCACAGAGCGTTCACAGGACGTTGGCTTGAGCGCTGCCTGGGCTTAGACTGCGAGGTATGAGGACTCCACCGAAGCACACATCCCAAGGCCTGCTTTCCCTCGCTTTCATGCTGCTCTGCGCGTGCGGCGCAACGCGGGAGGGGGCGGTGCCTGCGAGCGCTGAGCATGCCGCTGCCGGAGATTCCCTGTCTGCGGAGGTCGGCGACGAGCCGATGTCCGCCGCAGCAGCTTTATCGAAGCCTGCCGGCCAGCAGGAGAGCAGCCCGCTCCCACGTCCGCTGCCGGAGCCCAATCCCTTCGGTGACCATGTCACGCCGACGGAGATCGTGGCCCCCGACTCCGCGCCGGTAGGGGAGGGCGATGGGGTGCTCGTGTTTCCAGCCTTTGGCCCGGCGCCCGGATCAACGTCGGAGCAGTTCGGGGGTTGGGCAGGAGTCATCGAGGAGTTCTTCTTGGGATCGCTCACAGAAGAGCGACGCCTGGAACTCGAGCAGCAATTGCGGGACATCCCCATCGTCGATGCGACACCCGCATTCATCAATGCGCTGCGTGGGCTCGACATGGCGAACCCCGAACACATCGTCCAGGCCGGTGCGCTGACGAAGTACTGGTACGAGGCGCAGATCCGCTACAAGCAGATCGTGTTGGATGGCAACCCGGCGGCGCTGCTGCCTGGCCACGTCCGCAACCGCATGCTCGTCGTGGACGGTTGGGTGCGGATGTGGAAGCGGACCCTCGAGCAACCTGGTGGCGTCGCTCGCTTCAATGCCCGGGTGTCGAAGCTGATTGCCGATCGCAAGGCGGCGCGCGACAAGCAGGCCGCTGAGTACCTGGAGAAGGTTCGGCTTCGGGAGGAGGCAGCCGCAGCGGCGGAGCAAGTCGGGCCGCCAGCACCCGAATCCGGGGGCAGACCCTAGGCGCTCGCCGCCCCACCATTCCTTCACTGGTGAAAGACTTACATTTCTGTAAGTATCAGTGGTCTGAATGCTTCCCGTGAGGGATGCTCTGTCCTTCGCATCACTTGCGACACCGCCGTTGCGAACGTGCGGTTGGGTCATCCTGGCAGGGTGTTGACTCGCTTGTAGGAGGCTGTCCCCGAGGGTTGGAAAGGTCTTCGGGGGAGTGTTTGGCGGGGGAGACACCGGGCAGCGACCTCTAGGCGCTGCCGATCTGTCGGGCGATTCAAGCCATTTCGCGGCAGGCGGAGCGTGGCGAGCGATGCGGGTGCGTTCGGTATTCCGGCCCGATCCCACTCCGGCAAATCAATGAATTCTCCCCCTCTCGACTCGCCCTCCACCCAGGTGGCGGACGAGAGCACACGACTTCCCTTTGACGAACACGTCCAGCAGGCCATGGGCGCTCTGCGGGTGGCTCTGCGAGACTTGCTGAAGTCCGTTGAGGCAGACCCCAAGACGCCCCAGAAGGTCTCCCGGCGCTTCAACATCAACCGCAATCTCTCGTGGAAGATCTCACGACTGATCAGCGAGGAGGATGTTCACGCGTCCGTGCGCCACGTGCCTGGAACCCAGGGCGTGCGCATCCTGTGTGAGCGCTTTCGGGACGCTGGTGCGCCCGACGATGTGGTTCAGGCCGTCGGCGACGCCATGGTGGGCTTCCAGCGCATGGTCAAGGTGCAGGCGGGTGACCGCACCGCCCTCGACCTCACGCTGCGCAGTCTGCGTCCAGAAGGCGATGGGCCCGACGGTGTGCTCGCGGCGCGCAAGCTGGCGTTCCAAGGCAACAGCGCCGTCTGGGGTGTCCGCGCTGGCATCAAGTTGGCAATCCAGGTGGTGGCCCCCGGTTCAGAGGCCGGTCAAGTGGACATCGCCACGGTCAGCGGTCTGGTCGACTTCTGGCGTCTGAGGGCTGACGCGCGCTGGCCGTTGATCCACTACAGATGTTTCGCCGATGGCGATGTTCCGAAAGAGCAATCCATCGAGCCGATAGAAGACCTGGGCGATGGACAGGACGGTCCGCCCTGGTTGCCCGCCTTCTGCAGCGCTCCTTTGCCCGACTGCCGGAAGCGCACGGACGTCGAGGGTCTCATGTACGAGATCATGGAGGGCCCCGTAGGGAACACCGCGGCTCTTACCTGCGTCTATGGGCGCATCGTGCGCAATGCGGCGTCCTTCACGTCAGATGTTCCCGGGCAGACGGGCGAGCACCAGGTACAGATGAACACCCCTGTGGAGCTCGCGCACTTCGACCTGCTGGTCCACAAGTCACTGCACTTGCCAGAGTCACCGCAGCTGCTGGTGGAGAGCCGCTTGCAGGTGGCAGGCGCGCTGCGTTCCATCGGCGAGCCGATCTACTCCCTGAAGGTCCTGGAGCAGGTGGAGACCGTCAACGGTGGGCTGGACGCCATGGAGGACACCGCGGTGCCGAACCATCGGGACATGCTGGTTCGGGCGACCGGAACGCTCGGCTATTCCGCCGACGACTTCACGTGTTACCGGGTCACCATGCGCTACCCGCCGGTGCCGTCGGTACTCAAGCTGATCCACCCTCTGCAGACCAAGGCGTAGCCAAGCCTGGCGAACCAAGCCGGGGCCCGTCGCGACTACTTGTTGGCGGGTTCCGGCTGATGCGCGAGGCCATCGTTGCGCGCCTTGTGCATCTGCTGCGCAAGCGTGGAGCCAGCGATGGAACCTTGCATGAGCGGCGTTCCCTCGAACACGTTGAAGGGGTCGGCGGTCGTGCCCAGCAGCTCCTTGCTGTAGTTGCGCCCGGACTTGCTGTTGTTTTCTTCCCACTGCTTGTCGCAGGTTTCGAGCAGGCAGAAGCTCTTGTGCTTGATGAACTGGTCGTACATCCGCTTGTGGATGGGGGCCAGGGCTTCCTCGTGCATGTTGCCGTAGATGGCGTGGATGCGATCGCACGTCATGACGTCACCGTCGTTGGTGACGTACAGCTTGTGGGTGCCTGCGGGGCAGCGGTTCTTGCCGCTCCAGAACATGTTGTCTTCGCGGCAGCGCGGGTGGTAGCGCATCTTCCAGTAGTACTCGCTGTCCAGTCCGATGTTGTTGTAGATCATCGGGTAGTTGAACAGGACGGAGAAGTTGTCCTCCTCGGCCATCTTGAAGGCGTGCTCGATGTTGCCGCGCTCGCTCTCGATGTTGACCACGGAGAGCGTGACCGAGATACCCTTCTCCACGCAGTAGCGTGCGAGGTCACGCTTGAAGCTCTTGAGATAGTAGTCCCCATAGCTCATCTGGATGGTCGACAGGCCCGCTTCCTTGAGCATGTCGATCTTCTCTTCGGTGAGTAGCGTGCTGTTGGTCACGAGCGAGACGACGACGTCCTTCGGGATGGCATCCACGACGTCGTAGATGTCCTTGCGGACCATGGGTTCGCCGCCTGTCACGTTCACGTGGATCATGCCCAGTGCGTGGGCTTCGCGTGTGATGCGTGCCACGTCGGCGACCGACATGTTCGGCGGCTTCTGCTGGGCCTTCATGAGATCTTCCGCATAGCAGAAGTCGCAATCGAAGTTGCAGATCCAGGTGACGGCCAGTTCCAGCGAGCGCAGCGTGCGGATGCCTGCGCGCATCTTGGCTTCTGATGCCAGGATGCGAGCCCCCTGGGTGGGGTTCTTGACGCCGAGTTGGAACTGCTTGATGGCCTTGCGAAGCATGTGGTGGGTCCGGAGGTGTGGCCCGCGTAGGAGGGTCGACGCGGGAGGGGACAACTAGTCTATCCCGCTCTACTCTCTGTCGAGGAAGATCACGCCATCAATGACGCCATTACGGAGCGCGTCGTCGGTTGACATGTCGAGGGCAGTGGGAATCCTCTTTTCGGCCCAGTCGGCGTCATGGTTGAGGAATCGCCCCAAGTAGGCGTTCTCGAGTCGCCTGCACAGCTCCACGTACTTCTCGTCGGGGGGCGGTAGATAGCTGTCCTCATCGCGCTCTGGGGGCTCGTCCCAGACCATGCGATGGATCAGCAGGACCGAGTTCTCGAAAGCCGTCCTGACCCCTGTGCCGGCCATGAGGATGATGCAGGCGGCACTTTGAGCGAAGCCCATGCAGACGGTGTTCACCCGGCAGGGGATGCCGTGCATGGCATTGATGATGGCGCAGGCGGCCTCCACATCACCACCTGTGCTGTTGATCAGCACATCGATGGGCTCGGAGGGGCTCTCCTCGGACAGCTCAAGCAGGCGGTTGACCGCTTGTTCTGCCTTGGCGCCGGTGATGTCCCCGAACAAGAAGATGCGGCGTGGGCCAGAAAATGACTGCCGGCGGGCTTTTTGATCGGTGTAGGAGGGGTCAGGGCCCCCCGGCGCTCGTTCCTTCATGCGGGGAGTGTACCCTTTCGCCCGCTTTGGCTGCGCTGCGGCCCAGGCCTTCGCAGCCTGAATGAGGGCGAGCGAGGCCACGTTGCCAGCCTCAAGGCCTGCTGACCCACGAGAGCTCCCAAGACGCAGAGAAGCACCATGCCGCCCGCTGAGTCGACACCGAACACCGAGCCGGAGGCCCAGGACCCTGACCGCCGCGGCGATGCAGCGGAGGGTGGGAAGCGACTCGAGGCCGTGCGCATCTGCCCGGCGAACGAGTTGCCGGAGGGCGGGGTCACGAAGGAGGTCGTGGGCGGTCGGCATCTGGCTGTCGCGCGCCATGAGGGAAGGCTCTACGGCTTCAGCGCGATCTGCCCTCACATGCGCCATGATCTCTCCGAGGGCTTCCTCGCGGAGGACGGCATCACCTGCAGCAGCCACCTTTGGAACTTCCGCCTGTCTGATGGCTCCTGCGCCTTGGTCCCCGAAGCCTCGATCCCGGTCTTCGAAGCACAGGAGCTGGACGGCTGGGTGGTTCTCTTGGTGCCGCCCCAGGAGCAGAACCCCGAGCAGTCCCGGTGGTGAAGGACGTGCAGACGGGGCGGGGTCCGCGGGGCCTACGGGACGTCTTCCGCTTGCGCTCCTCAACACCTGCGGCATGGGCCGCGTGTGCAGCGCGCGACGTCCTGGCCTTGCTCTCGGACCACGCGCACTGCGAGCTCAAGGCAGGCGCCAACGCCATGACCATGCTCAAGCGCAATCCCAACCGACCAGGTTTGGCCCTGCGCCTCGCTCCGCTCATCAAGGAGGAGTGCGAGCACCTTCATCGCGTGCTGAGGGAGCTGGACGCGCGCGGTGCGACCCTGGGCCAGGACGCACCGAACCCGTGGGCGTCGGGTCTGCACGCAGCGGCTCGCTCCATGCCAGATCCCGCCGTTGAGCACAGCGGTTTCCTGGACATCCTGCTCATTTCGGCATTGATCGAAATGCGCTCCCACGAACGGTTCGAGCGCCTTGCAGCCTGTCGAGAACTCGCCGATTTGCGGGGGCTCTACGCTTCGCTGTGCGAGGCAGAAGCCCGTCACGCCACGCTCTTCACCGAGCTGGCACTGGAGATCTTTCCAGAAGGCCTGGTTGCCGAGCGATTCGACGTCCTGGCGCAGGAAGAGAGCTCCCTCATGCAGCAGCTGCCACCGGCGTCTCGGGTGCACTCCGGCCACGCAGGCCTTGAGTCAGGCCTGGAGGCGACGCGCTAGAGCTGCGACTTCATGTCGGGTTCCAGGTCGACCCCCAAGCCATCTGCGATGCGGTTGATGTAAGCGAAGTAGGCGGCCACCTGTGCGGCGTCGTGGATGGCTCGGTCATCCAGGCCGACCTCCCGCAGGGCCTGGACGTGCTCTGGCCCCATGTCACCGGGGTTGAGTGTCAGGCGTTCTGCGTATTGGAGGATTGCCCTCAGCCGAGCACCCGGCGCCGCTTCGCTGCCTTGCGCCGCGATGTCATGGGCGACGCTGCGCGGGTCCAGCCCCGAGAAGGAAGATTCTGAATCCGATTGCTTGCCCATCTCGATCTCGACCTCGGCACGGAGGTCTTCTTCATGAGCGGACACTCAGTAGAAGCAGTCGTTGGCGCGGCTCACTGTCACGGCGATCGCTTCGCGCTCCGCACGCGAGAGGGGGGACGGTCCCAGGACGACGCTGCCGTACAGCTTCATGGAGGCATCGAGGACCGCGGGGTTCGGGCTCTGGATGCGGAGGATTTCGTAGACTCGGCCTGCACGGGCGATGGCTGCTTCGTAGAGGCCAGCCAGTCGTCCCTTCGCTTCGTCTGGAGGAACCGTTTCGATGAATGCCATGGTTGGGAGTCTACCCGCGCTGGCCTCGCCGTCGCACGTCTTGGGTCGCTTGGGGCGTCAGGTCCTGAGGGCCAGTGCGTGTGTGCTCGCCGTCGGCTTCGTTGCTTGCAGCGACAGCGGAGCGAGCTCGGATTCGGGGTCATCTCCATCCAGGGCTGCGCAACAGGGGGCAAACAGCGCCCCAGCCTCCAAGCGCAAGGAGCACAAGACTGTCGACCCCGCCACGGTGGGATCTCTTTCGGGGCTGGTCACGACCGTCGGCACGCCCCCGACCCAGAAGCCGCTGTCCATGACCAGCGAATCGTTCTGTGTGCAGAGCCATCTGGACTCTGGCGGCTTGGTGGATACGCGGATCTCGGTGACCGACGGACGCCTCTTGAATGCCTTCGTTTGGGTGAAAGATGGCCTGGATGACTACGACTTCGAGGCCAGCGAAGACACGTTTCAGTTCGACCAGGTGGGCTGCATGTACACGCCTCGTGTTGCAGGCATCCAGAAGGGGCAGAAGGTCTTCGTGTCCAACAGCGATGCCGTCATGCACAACGTTCACACGCACCCCGAACGGAATCGTCCGCAGAACATTGCCCAACCGGCAGGGACACCGCCCCGAGAGCTCAACTTCCGGAAGGACGAAGTCATGGTCCGCATTGCCTGCGACGTCCACGCCTGGATGTCTGCCTGGATCGGCATCGTGGACCACCCGTTTTTCGCAGTCACCGGGCCCGACGGTTCCTATCGCTTCGAAGGGCTTCCGCCAGGTGACTACACCCTGGGCGTCTGGCACGAGAAGCTTGGTGAACAGGAGGTCCAGGTCAGCCTCGAGGCGAACGCTGAGGTGACGGCGACCGACGCGACGTTCAACTTCTAGGAAGCAGATCGCTCAGAGGTAATGCCTCAAACGACGACGGCCCGCCAGGGATCTCTCCCGGGCGGGCCGTCGCTGTGTTCCGGCCGAGACCGGACGCTTTGCCTCAGTCGATCGGCTTGAAGTCCTTGCCGACCGACGGGCCCACCTTGTGGATGAAGAGCCAGGCCACGGCCAGGCCGACCACGGTCACGACGGCGGCGTTCACGAGGAACGGGCCGGTGGTGGTGAGGTGGTTGGCTGCGCCCATGGCGAACAGCAGCGGAATGGACAGGTAGGTGTTCACCCGGGAGCAGTTCGTGGCGGTCTTGGCCCAGGCGGCCTTCTCGGGCGGGTTCTCGCCCTTGATGGTGGCGCTGATGATCTTCTGCTGGCGCGGCCAGATCATGAACCACACATTGAATGCCATGATGCTGCCGTACACGAAGCCCATGGTGATCCACTGGCCGCGGGTGTTCTCGGTGATCCAGTTCATGGTGCCGTCCGGGTCTTCCCGGGCGAGCACTCCGTAGGCGTAGATCACGCCGGTCAACCACGTGAAGGCGGCACCCCAGCGGAACCACCAGAGCGTGCGGGGCATGAGTTGGGGCAAGACCTTCGAGCGCACTTCGGGCTCGAGGGAATTCATGAACGGGCCGTTCATGAAGTTGTAGAACCAGAGCAGGCCAATCCAGGTGATGCCGGCCAGGAAGTGGACCCAACGAAGGGTCATTCCGAGATCAGAGAGGACTTCCACGGTGGGCTCCTTCAGAAACGGCGATGTGAGAATGATGACGGGTAGAGGCAGCGAAGGCCTGGGGCGAGTGCTGCTGACGAGCGAAACCGGACCAACCCCCCGGTGCGTCTTCTGATGCCTCTGCGAGTGGGCTCGCAATCGCTCGGAATCATGCCGGGCCGCCCTGAGGAGATCAATCACCGCCTGCCCCCGTGCGCGAGCTGATCGTGCTGCCGAGAACGAGCTTTCGCTGCCCTGACTTGACCTGTGAGTCAGGCGAGCGTCCACGATGCTCTGGTATGCGAATCCGTGAATCGAAGGGTGGTCCACCATGAAGCTGGCACGAATCGCTGGCGAACGGATCGGTGCCATCATTCCGGCGCTGAATGAAGAGGCGTCCATCGGTCTCGTGCTGGGGGATCTTCCTGCCGGTCTCGGGCAAGTCGTCGTGGCGGACAATGGATCCACTGATGCCACAGCGGGGGTGGCCAGGGCGGCGGGCGCGCAGGTCGTGGAGGCGCGCCGCCGGGGTTATGGGTCCGCATGCCTCGCGGGCCTCGCCGCCCTCTCGCCCCACGTCGAGGTGATCGTGTTCCTGGACGGGGACTACAGCGATCACCCCGACGAGCTTCCCCAACTGATCGCGCCGATTCTCGCCGGTCAGGCAGATCTGGTGATCGGTTCGCGAGCCCTTGGCGACGCCGAACGGGGCTCCATGTTGCCGCAACAACGATTCGGTAACTGGCTGGCGACGCGAATGATCAGGGTCTTGTTCGGTCACCGTTACACCGACCTCGGTCCCTTTCGCGCCCTGCGGCGTTCGACGCTGGAGAGGCTCCAATTGCGGGACCCGACCTACGGCTGGACCGTGGAGATGCAGATCCGGGCCCTGCAGGAAGGGCTGGCCGTCACGGAGGTTCCGGTGAGCTACCGCTGCCGTGTGGGCCGCTCGAAGATCGCCGGAACCGTGCGCGGCACGATTGGTGCCGGGGTCAAGATCCTGTGGACGGTGTTCTGGCTACGGTGCCGCGGTCCAGCCCGCTCTGCGCCCGGAAGCTCGGCCTAGAAGACACCCGCGCGACAACGACCCTCTCCGTGGGGGGGGGCAGGAGGGCGCGTGGTTCCTTCCATCGGACGTTCTTCGATCAGCGTCCGTTCAGCTTCCAGCTGTAGTCGAAGTACTCGAGGTCGAGGTCGTCCTCGTGACGCTTGATGAACGCCACGGCCTGCTCGGGTGCGTACAACTTCACGAAGTCCAGCAGCTCGCGCCCGCCCGTCTCGAAGTCGTCATCGAACCAATCGAAGATCTTGGAGAGGTAGAGGTTTGGGCTCTTGCCACCGAAGAAGCCGCTCTCGATCTTTGTAGCCAGGCCCTTCTCGGTGTTGGCCAGGAAGCGACGGGTAGCGTTCGTGAGCTGCACATCGAGCGTCGCGCCCAGGTAGGCCTCCGAGCGGAGATCGGGGCAGCTGAAACTGGCGCAGACCAGGGCGAAGTGCACACGAGCGTCACCCATGGGGCGCAGGATCTCGTGCTCGATGGCGTCCAGGCTGTAGAGGCGCCCGGAGACCGACCAGCGCTCCGCCTTCCAGCGCTTGCTCGATGAGATGTCCTTGATGCCCTCGATGTGACCGAGGTGATCGAGGATCAACTCCACGGTGAAGGCGTTGTAGGCGTTGATCCAGAAGGCCGTGCGTTCGGAGCGGGACAGACTCGATGGCTTGGTGGCATCCAGGGCCTTCAGATAGGCATGAAGCTGGGGACGCTGCTTTGCGAGCCCCGTGTAGTCGACGATGCCCGCGTGCACAAACTCCGCCAACAGGTCGTGCCAACCCTGGTGGATGCCGCGCTCCACCGGCGGGGCGGCCAGCGGGGCGGGTGAGAGCGAGCCTTCGTCCTCTGGCTTCGGGACCACGGGCGCGGCTGACTGGGGAGCACCGGCCACGGCGTCTTGATGCAATCGCATGGAATCCGCGGACGAGGCGGGGGTCTGGCTTCCGATCGCGGGCGTCAGCCCAAGCAATGCGAGTCCGAGCAGGAGTTGCGAGAGGTCCATGAGCTTGATCACCTCGATCTGAAACATGGGATGGGTCCGCCAAGGGGCGTGCATGAGCCTCATGATGTGACCGAGGCCCTGGATTCGTTCGGAAGTCCCGGCGCGGGGTCTGGCTGCATGGGATGCCGCTCGGGACGCTCAAGGTGCTGCGCCCTGGACGCACTTTCCCGCTTGGTGGAGTAGGCCACCCACCCGAAGCCGAGGGCGTAAAGGAAAAGGAAGGGGGAGAACAGCTGGTAGCCGCCCCGGAGATGCAGCACACAGCCAGCTGCCGTCCAGAGAGCCAGGGCCCATTCGGCGCGCTGCAGGCGCTCAGGAGGTAGTCGGTAGCAACCACCCGCGTGCTCTCGGCCCACCACCCGGCGCTTGGGTGTTCGCACGAACTCGCTGCTCTTTCCGATCAGCGCCTCGAACACGGCCACGCTGTTGGAGAGGGCGATACCGGTGCCCACCAGCATGAGTGCTGGCAGGGATTTCAGTGTGTGCCACACACGACGGCCCAAGGCGCGTTGCGAAAGGATGTAGAGGGTGCTGGGCCCGCACGTGCCGACGAACAGGAGCGCTGCGAGTGCCATCCCATGAAAGTTGTCCGTGGATTCATGCCCAAGAACCCACTGCACGGGAACTGACAGCAAGGCCACGCTCAACATCAGGGGGTGGATCAGGTAGTGCGTGAGATGGAGTGTTGCTTGCAGCCTGGTCGTCCAGGGCAACGGAGCCCGCAGCACCGTGCCGAGCAACTTCATGGCGGTCTGGATGGATCCCTTCGCCCAACGTCGCTGCTGACTCTTGAACGATGTCATGTCGGCTGGGATCTCGGCGGGCACGCCTGTCTCGAGCAGGTACTCGATGCGCCATCCCTTGAGCTGGGCGCGGTACGAGAGGTCGAGGTCTTCCGTCAGGGTGTCTCCGGCCCAGCCGCCGGCCTCATCGATGGCGCGTCGTCGCCACACCCCTGCGGTGCCATTGAAGTTCAGGAACCACCCGCTCCAGGAGCGGGCGGCCTGTTCGACACCAAAGTGGCCGTCGATGGCCAGGGCCTGGAGCCGGGTCAACGGGTTGAACTCCCGATCGAGGTGCTCCCATCGGCACTGCACGACGCCCACGTCCGGGTCCCGGAAGAACGGCGCCGTGCGTTCCAGGAAGCCGGGGTCGGGGACGAAATCCGAATCGAAGATGGCGACCCACTCGCCCCGTGCGCTGTCCAGCCCCGCCGCGAGGGCTCCGGCCTTGAAGCCCGAGCGCTCGGTGCGGTGCAGATGGACGATCGAGAGCCCGCGCGCCCTGTGCTGGGCCACCAACTTCGCGATCTGATCGCGCGTGGAATCCGTGGAGTCATCCAGGACCTGGATCTCCAGGCGCTCCCGTGGATAGCGCAGCGCGCAACACGCCTCGATGAGGCGGTCGATCACGAAGCGTTCGTTGAACACCGGCAGCTGGACGGTGACGAAGGGGGGCTCCGCAGTTGGCGCCAGACCGGAGGCTTGCAGCGCACGCTGCCGGTTGAGGTTCGAGCGGCGATGCCGCAGGAATTGCCAGGACAGCACGTAGCAGTTGAGGCCGTAGATGGCCAAGCCAACCACGGCGATCCAGTGCAGGTTCACGAGCAGCTGGTTCATCGAGGCGTTTCCAGGGCGCCATGGCGCCAGCGCTTCCAGACCAGCAGCACCAGCCAGAGAAAGAGGGGGGCGTACTCGGGCAGCTTGAGCAGGGGCCACTCAACCCACTGCCCTGTTTCGCGGATCTCAAGCTGGGGAAGCCAGGTGAGAGCCATCGTTCCGCTGAGGGCGATCCATCCCCACCACGGGAAGAAGCAGAAGAAGGGCAGCAGCGTCATCAGGTACCACGGATGAACGGTAGGCAGGGTCAGGATGAGTGCCCCGAGCAAGATGGCGCACGTCTTGAGGGGCAGGTCCTGCTCCTCTGGGCTGTGCAGAAAGTTGCGCATGGCAAAGCAGGCAACGCCAGCCCAGACCACGAGCATGACGAAACGGCTTCCGTCGGGCGAGAGGGCTGTCGCTGCCAAGGCGTGGAGCGAGTCATTGGTGTGCATCGTGCTTCCGAAGCGGCTCAGTGAGTCGAACAGCCCCGACCCACCCAAGAGGAAGGGCGTCGCCAATAGGAGCCCCACGAGAGCAGGCACGAACCAGACCGACGGCCGGGCCCAGCGGCGGGCCGCCAGGAAGGCGGGCAGGGTCGCCAAGACGAATCCCTTGGCGAGCAGCGCACAGGCCACGGCGGCTGCTGCCGTCGCGAGCCTTCTCCGGGAGAGGAGCAAGAATGCTGCGAAGAGACAGGCCACCGCGACCACATCGTGGTGGCCTGTCGCAGCGGTGGAATGGATCGCGAGCGGGTTCCACACGTACAGCAGCAGCCTCGAGCGGGGCAGCCCCCGATGCGAAAGGAGTGCGAACACACACAGGCACAGGCCGAGTTCGGCGAGCAGGAAGGAGAGCTTGAAGGCGAGCTCACGCGGCGCGACGGCCACGACCCCCCGATGCCACCACTGCATCAGCGGAGGGTAGATGGCAGGCCAGCTCGGGTGGTTGATGAGTGGGTGCTCAGGAGCGGTGGTCGCCAGCTGCTGCAGGGCAGGGGCATCTGGGGCCAGCACGTAGGGGTTGTGGCCCGCCGCCGTGACCCGGCCTTCCCAGATGTAGCGATGCATGTCGTCTGTCGGTGTGGTGGGGATCACCATCAGCCGACAGAGAATGGCAACCGCGACAACGAATCCGAGCGGAATCGCCCGCTGGGCCAGGCGCTCTTGCTTGAGCAATCGGGCTGCCGCCAGGGCGTAGGCTCCGAAGGCCAAGCCGAAGCACGCGAGGCTTGCCACGGGGTGCTGGACGAAGCGGTCGCAAAGGGCATAGGCCCCCCAGGCTGAAAGCATGACCAGCCCGCAGGTGAGTGTCAGCTTGCTTTGGGGGAGGGCGAGCAGCACGGAGATCGAAGTCGCTTGGCGGGGGGGGGAGGGAGCGGGGCGGGGTCTGGTCGAGGTCGTGGGCTTGGGCAGGGAGATCCTAAGGATCCCGTTTTAAGGAACCAGGGCGTTGGGCGGGCTCCGATCAGCAGCCACCCCAGCGCCCTCGAAGTGCGGGGGGCGGGTGATAACCTCTCCGGCCGTAGGGTTTATTGACTCATAGGAGATTTGGCTGTGTCCTCGCTCGTGAAACTGGAACGCGCCCACGGCGTGGCTTGGCTGACGCTCGACCGACCGGAGGTCATGAACGCGCTGTCCTTCCAAACGCTGCTGGACCTGAAGGCTCACATCGCAACGTTGGCGGAGGACGCCACGACCCGGGTCGTCTTGGTCACGGGCAGCGGTGAACGGGCCTTTTGTGCAGGGGCCGATCTCAAGGAGCGCGTGGGTTTCACGGAGCAGAAGACCCGGGAGTTCGTGCACCTCATCGGGGACACCTTCAGCGCACTGTCGCGCTTGCCGCAGCCGAGCATTGCCGTCCTGGCCGGTGTCGCATTCGGGGGTGGGCTCGAGCTGGCGCTCGCCTGCGACATGCGCATCGCATCCGAGGGCGTGAAGATGGGTTTGACCGAAACCTCCCTGGCCATCATTCCAGGAGCCGGCGGCACGCAGCGCTTGCCTGCCGTGGTGGGGGTGGCCCGTGCGAAGGAACTGATCCTCTCCTCGCGGCGCATTGATGCGACCGAGGCAGCATCCATGGGTCTGCTGAACCGAATGGTTCCCGCCGGCGACCTGCGCCAGGCCGCTGGTGTCATGGCCGACGCCATCGCCGCCTGCGGTCCGCTCGCGGTCCGCGCTGCAAAGCAGGCCCTCGACACCTTCCAGGACGGGGGAGCCCTGGACGCTCGACTCGAACGCGAACGGGCTCTCTATCTCGAGCATGTGCTGCCGTCGAGTGACCGCTTGGAGGCCCTCGCGGCGTTTCGCGAAAAGCGCAAGCCGGTCTTCAAAGGCGAGTAGCCGGTCGCCCTGAAGCCTGAATTGAATCCGGGACCGAGCGAGAGGCTTTCAGCCCTCGTCCGGCCCCGGAAGGAGACGCCGGGCCTCACGTCATCCGTGTGAGGCCAAGGCGCCAGGTCCTGGGTGACGACTCTTGGCTTGGCTCAGAAGACGAAACCGGCCGACAGGTAGTAGGCCAGGTCGTTCTTGCCATCCTGGGCGCCTGTAGAGTCAGTCGCGGGGTCGGTGTCGCGCGTGTGCTCCATGCCCAGCTTGACGGTCCAGGGGTCCTCGGCCTCGAGGACCATGCGGTACTCCGCCTTGGTCACGAAGACGAAGCCGCCGCGGGTCTCCAAGCCCGGGTAGACGTCGGACGACAGAGCGATGCTGCGATCGGCACTCAGCTGGTTGAAGTAGTCCATACCGAGCTGCGCTTCGCGCGACCACTTGGCGCCAGGGACACCTGTATCCTTGGCCGTGCCCACACCGACTCGACCGACCCAACGCTCCTTGTCGTTCTCGATCCAGGGGTACGCACCGCCGGCGATCACGCGCAGGCGCTGGTCGTAGGCCTTGAACTTGTCGTCATCCACGGAGCCCTGGAGGTAGGGACGCCAAACGGAGTCGTCAAGGAACCACTCGCGGCGAGCTTCGAGATAGGCGCGGCGGACGGTGGGTTTGCCAGACTTCTTGGTACCACCCCCCGCCTTGGGAACTTGCGACTCGGAGCGCGCCTTCTCGTACAAGAAAGCGTACTGGTCAACGGCAACGTCGTCTTCGTGGCGAGCCGTGATGTCAACGCGCGCACCCTGATCCTGCGAGTTGCCGCGCTTGCCGCTGGCAGAGATGTCGAAGGTGCCTGACCAGGGCGAACTCACCTCGGCTTCGGCCACTTCCTCTTCGGTCTGCTTCGGCTTGAAGGCCGCGCGCTGCAGTGTGATGTTCCCGAGCTCACCGTGGTCGATCACGATGTAACCAGCGGTGGATTCCAAGAGTCGCCCGGTGAAGCGATCGCCGTTGTTCATGTCGACGACGATTTCTGTGCCCACGTCTTCGGCTTCCTGTGCGGAGAGCGGCGACGAAAGGCCGAGAGACAGCAACAGAACAGTAACTGCGGTGATTCTCACGTTCATGGTCCAGCGGAGGGATCGGAGGGTCGCCGAAGGGGGGCGGGCGACCTGTCAGAGGGCGAAAGACTATCGAGCGGCCACACCGTGAGTCCAGCTTGTTGGACCTCTCCATTGCTTTAGTGACACACCACGAGTTCTAGGAGGCCCGGGCAGTCGATTCGTGTGCGGATGGAAGCACGCTCAGCGCTGGGGCAGGGGGCTCTGAAAGGCGCAGCGACTCGTTCCCATCAATGGTCCCGTCCGGCGGCCCGTCTGGATGCCGATCCCAGGCCTGGGTACCGCACGCTTCTCGCAGATATGAGGGGATCAGCATGTTCCAAGCCCTGCCAACCGTCCGCCGCTCCGAGCAGAAGCTCCTGGGGGCGCTGGCGCACGGCGCTGCCTTCCTGGGTCTGGTGGTCGCTCTACCCGGCATGAACGTCCTGGGTCCCTTGGTGATCTGGCTGGCTCATCGGGACGACGGAGGTTTCGTCGAAGACCAGGCTCGCACGTCGCTCAACTTCCAGATCAGCATGTCCTTGATCTGGTTGGCGGCCCTGCCCTTCGCGTTCCTGCTCGTTGGAATCCCGGTCCTGATCCTCTTGCCGATCTTTGCCGCCGTGCTCGTGGTCATCGCCATCATCGCCGCCGCGACAGGCAAGACACACCGCTACCCCTTCAGCATGACCTTCGTGCGGGGGCCGGGAGACGCTGCGTGAGACCGAGGCAGCCGTGAGCTCTGGCCGGTCACATCCCCTTGAGTCGGCCCACCGGATGCAGCTTGCCCGCCAGCGGGGCCGCGTAGTTGACGAAGGCCTGGGTGACATTGTTGCCGTCCTTGTTCACGAAACTGGCCGGCATGACCTTGGTGAACTTCGCAACCTTCTTGAGCGGCGCGAGGCCTGCAGTGCAGCGGTAGCGAGTGCCAGCGGCTCGCTTGAGAACCACGGTCCCGCTCTTCTTGGTCTTGGCGAAGCCCACGGCTGCCCGGCCCACGAGGCGAGCTTCAGCGGCATCTGATTCGCTCCAGCACCCGGCGAACGAGCGCTGCAGGTAGCCGAAGGTGTCGGCTCTCACCCGGGCGCCAGGCATGGCCTTCTTGATCAGGCCGGAGAGGTGGTCGCCGAGCGCACCCGAACCACTGAGTTGCACGTTTCCGTGGGCGTCGCGTTCGGCGCGCGCCACCATCTTCTCGGCGATGGTCTTGCCGCGCTTGTCATGGATGCCCTCGCTGACCGCCACGACGCAGCGACCGAGGCGCTTGTGGACCATCTTGACGTCCGCAACAAAGCGGCGCTCATCGAAGGCCACCTCCGGCACATACACGAGGTGCGGGCCGTCGTCGTCGAATTGGCGCCCCAGGACCGAGGCCGCCGTGAGGAAGCCCGCATGCCGGCCCATGACGATGTTGATCTTCACGCCCTTCAGCGAGCGGTTGTCGAGATTGTCGCCCATGAAGGCTTGGGCTACGAAGCGGGCGGCGCTGCCGAAACCGGGGCAGTGGTCGGTGACTCTCAAATCGTTGTCGATGGTCTTGGGGACGTGGAAGACCTGGAGCGGGTACTTCTCGTCACGAGCGCACTCGAGCAGGATGTTCGCCGTCTCCGCTGAGTCGTTGCCGCCGATGTAGAAGACGTAGCGGATGTCCCGCTTGCGGAAGGTCTCGAACATCGCGAGGCATTCGTCGGGCGTGGGCTTCTTGCGCACGGAGCCGAGGGCAGCTGCCGGGGTCAGGGCCACCTTCTCAAGTGTGGCGGCGCTCTGGTTGTCGAGTCGGACCAGGTCGTCGGCCAGGATGCCCGAGACGCCGTGGCGGGCTCCGAAAACCTTGTCGATGAAGCCACAGGCCTTCGCCGCCTCGATCACGCCCACGAGAGACTGGTTGATGACCACGGTCGGACCACCTGACTGGCCGATGACGGCGTTTCCCAGGGTCGGCTTCGCAGGTGCCTTGGAGGCGACCTTGGATCGACGAGTCGAGGCGTTCTTGGAGCGTTTCGTGGACCGGATGGACGAGGTAGCCATGGGGGCAGGCTCAACAGGAGGCGGGTGGGAATTGGCGCGGCGGTCGGGGCCCCCCTCATGGACGAGGTGCTAGATGGGGCCTGCGAGCCAGTGTTAGGGACCCGCCCCTGGGAAGTCCAGACCGGAGGCGCTCGCTCAGGACTGTCGAGATGCTCGCATTCGTTGACACTCCGATGCGTGGTGTCTACCTTGGTCGGCCCTCGTGCGGCGAAAAGTCCCGGTGTAGTTCATCGGGCCGTGCCGCGGGCCCGGAATGTATTGAGATGAGCAAGCCCCGCTGGATTGACGGGGGGGTCTTCCGCACCCTCCGTTCCGCCACCCGAAGCAGGAAACTCACAATCGTCGTGGGTCCTGGTCACGGCTCGGCGGAGATCTCCTCCCGAATTGCGCTGAAGGACGTGCTGGGCTCCGACGATCGGGCCGCCCTCGCTGACGATCCGCGCTTCAAGAGCAAGGCTGAGGAGGGCCTGCACTGGCTGCATCTGCTCAAGCAGGCCTGCGTCGTCACGACCTCGGTCAGCGATGCGCTCGAGGCCTCGTTTCCAGAGGAGCTGGATCTCAAGCCGCGGCTCTACGGACCCGAGGGCAAGGGGGTCGCGAGCGCCTTCGACCGTAAGGACCCGTCCATCGTCCACCTGCACGGCTTCGCTGCTGAACCCGACACGCTGGTGTTGACGGCCAAGGACCGCAAGAAGCTGACCCGGCCTGACAGCCGCTACAATGCTTTTCTGAAGCAGGCCTTCTCACGCACGGTGCTCTTCACGGGCTTCGCCCTGGACGACCCGGCGCTCAACGAGCTGCTTGAGGATGTGACGCGGGTGTTCAATGGCCATGTGCCGGCGAACATCGCCCTGATCCAGAGCGGCTCGACGGATCCGTCCGCTGCGCTGCGGGCCAACATGCACTTCGGCATGAGCCTGGTGGAGTTTCCCAAGGCGGTCGGTGTCGCTGGCGCCTTGCTGGACGTGACGCGTCTGCTGGAGGAGCTGGAAGTTCCCAAGCCGGCCACCGGCAATCCGCCTCGCGGGTTCACCGAGCTCACCACGGCGTTTCAGACTGAGGTCAGCCAGGCTGATGAGAGCGATCTGCTCCGGTTTGATGATGGCGACACCGCCAGCTGGGCTCCCATCAAGGCGGGCGCGGTGGCGGATCGCACGGCCGCAGGAGCCATCACGGAGGCCCTTTTGGAGGCTGCTCCCGAGCTTGAGGAGGGCGCGCCGGGCAAGGTTCGCCTGGTTCTCGTACGCGGCGCAGCGGGCGACGGCAAGACCACCCTCATGCGCAAGCTGGCGTGGGATTTGGCCGAGAAGACGGCCGACAAGAAGCACACCCGGATCTTCTGGCGTGAAGACGGCGCTGGCTTGCCAGACGCCTACGTGCCGGCCGAGTCCGACGAGGCCACGGCGGTGTTCGTGATCGACGACGCCAGTGAGCTTGAGAGTCTGCCCGCCTTTCTCGCAAGCCTGGCAGCCACGGGGCTGGGCAAGGCTCGCGTGCTCCTGGCCGCGGACACCACACAATGGGACCGCTCGGGTCTGGATCACCGCATCCGTCGCGCGGTGAACGCCCTCGACGTGACCCTGACGGGGGTCGATGAGGCCGAGGCCGAAGCCCTTTCGACGGGGCTTCAGGCGCGCGGCCGTCTCGCAGATGGAACCTCGGCGAGCGACGCAGCCAAGGGGCTTGTTGGAGGGGATGGGTCCGCTTTCGACCGGCTCATGTCTGCCAGCGGGCGGGGCGATATCACCGCGAGCGTGAAAAGCTCGGTGGATGCCCTGGCGGGTGCAGGTGAGTCTGAGCAGCTGCGAAAGGCCTATCTCGCTACCGCACTGGTCCACCAGCACGGCATGTCCGTGAGCGTGGGGCACCTGGCGAGCTTCCTCGGCATGGATGCCGCCCAGATCGGTGACACCGTCGTCGGCCCGCTCGGGAGATTGCTCGTCTCCGGGGGTGAAGGCTCCCTGAGGACACCGCACCCCATGGTCGCCTCGGCTGCCGTGGCCGCCCTGGCACCCGATGAAGCTGCTCGTGACGAACTCAACCTTGAGCTGTTGAAGTCCATGCCCCAAGGCGGGGCTCAGGACGCCAAGGCCCTGCAGGCGCCGTCCGATCTGATCCGGGCCCGCCGGCAGCAGCCGATTCCGCCGCTCGTGCTCGGCAAGTTCTTCACCGCTGGTGAAGGCGCTGCGACCAACGACCGTCAGTTCTGGTTTGACCGCGGGCGCTACGAAACGGATTTCTCGCGCTGGGATCAGGCCCTTTCGGCCTTCGATCAGGCACTTTGGCCCCGGCCGGGTGACGCGCGTGAGAAGGAGCACAACGCCGTCGTGCACGCCAACCGGGCACGCTGTCTCACATCCATGGGCAAGAAGAAGGACGCTCAGCGGGCCGTGGAAGATGGGCTTCGCCTCTCGCCACAGGATGGCGCCCTCTTGCGCTTGGCCGAGAAGTTGGGTGGCAGGCGCAAGCCCCCGCAAAGGCGCGGCGGGCCCCGCGGTGCAGGTGGCCGCTCAGGCGCGGGCGGCGGCGGTGGTGGGCGACCCGGTGGTGGCGGTGGCGGTGGCCGACCCGGTGCTGGCGGCGGTGGACGCGGTGGCCCCGGAGGCGGTGGGGGACCTGGCGGACGCGGCGGTCCTGGCGGCGGTCAGCAGCGACGAGCCTGAGCCTCTGGCGAGGAGCTGCAGGGCCGTTCTCAGAACGCCTTTCCCTCGGGCAAGGCCCCAGCCCAGCCGAGGGCCGGATCAGACGGAGAAGGAGCTTCCGCAGCCGCAGGAGTCCGAAGCGTTGGGGTTGTTGAACACGAACCCTCGCTTGTTCACGTCGTCGTTGAAGTCGACGACCATGCTGTCCAGATAAGGGACTGCATCGGCGCTGAGGACGACCTTGAGGTCCTCATACTCAGCGACTTGATCGCCCTCCTGGGTCTCCTTGTCAAAGGTCATGACATAGGAGAAACCGCTGCAACCGCCCCCTGAGACGCCCAACCGCAGGCAGGTTCCTTCGTCAGCCTGTTGGTCCTGGAGGATGCGGCGAACTTCGGAGACTGCAGCGTCCGTGAGGCGAATCATGATGCGATTCCGGTCTTGATGGGGGAGAGGATGTCCCGGGGATCGGGCCCCGGGAGGAGGGCTGAGGCCGAGGGCCTAGTGACGCCAGACCTTGGAGACCTCATCGGCCTCGAAGCGCCGCTGGGTTTCGCTATTCGGGTTGATGATCACTCCCCGCTGCTGCGTGGAGTTGTAGAGCATGCCGCCTCGGATGATCTCGCCATCCTTGAAGAACAGGGTGGCCACGTCGCCTGCCTCGATGCTGTCCAGCTTGGCGCACAGTTCCAGTGTGGTCATGATCTTCGCCCTCAAATGGAGAAGTGAGTCTCTTGTTCAGCGCCTGGCTTGATTGCCCTGCGCCTGCAGTGTGCTGGGGTTCCGAACGTTCGGCGCCCTTCCTGAGTCCTGTCTTTCTAGCTCAAAGTCAAGTCGGGCAAACTACCACACGAATTGAGAGCTGCCTAGACGAGCATTGGTCAGTCTTTTTCGTCCACGGGGCAGGATTCGTCCATGAGTGACTGCCCGCGCGGGGGCTGGGGATTACCCCGCCAAGCATGGGCCCAACGGGATACCTGAATAGCTCTCAGTTTCTGCCGGTCCACCTCATTCCTTGCGTCCGCAGGCTCAACGAGGGGATAAGAGGGGCTTGCCATTGGTATCCCACTCCGAGGGTGATCGCTCCCATGCATGACCTGACGCGCCGACTCGAGTTTTCGGCTGCCCACCGCCTCCACAACCCGGCGTTCACGGATGCCGAGAACAGCGCTTTGTATGGGGTCTGCAACAACCCCAGGGGCCATGGGCACAACTATGTCCTGGATGTGACCCTGAGAGGCGAGGCCGACCCGGAAACCGGCATGGTCATGGACCTCAATCGCCTGGCGGTGCTTCTAGACGAGGTGCTGTTCTCGGTGGTGGACCACAAGCACCTGGATCACGACGTGCCCTGGATGGAGGGCCGGGTCTCTACGGCCGAGAACGTGGTCGCGGCCATGTGGGAGCAGCTGGCCGAGCCCCTGGCTGGGCTGCTCTACCGGATGCGGCTCTACGAGTCCGCGGCGAACTTCGTGGACTACTACGGCCCAGTCAGCTCCAGCAGCCGCGGCTAGGGGTCGTCGGGCTGGGGAGCCTCGCCCGAGGCCGCCGCTGCCCCTGCCGCCCCCCCCGGCCAGCGATCGAGCGGGGTGCCCGCGGGGATCTCGAAGTCGGCGTCGGACCCTCCGGCGTACCCGAGTTGGGCCATTTCTTCGGCCCGGTCGGCGGTGACCGTCGCGGTCCCCCCTGCATCGACCTGATCGAGGATCTCCCGATCCCGGTAGGCCTGCTTCAGCGAGCGCAGCAGGGTGTCGGCCGCTGGCTGGGAAAAGCTTGCGGTCTCGGCAACGTCCTTCTGCTCGTGGGGGTCCGTGGTCAGGTCGTAGGCGTCCAGCTGGCTCTCGGTGGCGTGGAAGATCACGCTCGACTGCTGAGTCCTCAGGGCGGCCTTGTAGTCACCCGGGAACATGACCCGCTCAGAGACCACCGGCTCGTTCTCCGTGGAACCGGAGTGCATGGCTTCCACCAGCGAGCTGCCCGCCATGGTGACGGGGCCTTCGATGTCCAGCAGCTCCAGCAGCGTTGGCATGACGTCGATCAAGCTCGTCATGCCCTGGACTTCCGTGCCACCCAGCGTCCCGCCGGGGAGGCGCACGATGCAGGGCACGTGCAAATGTTCGCGGTACAGCTGGTCGTGTTCGAAGTCGCCGTGCTCAAGGAATTCTTCGCCGTGGTCGGCGAGGATCACCACGATCATCGAGTCCAGCTTGCCTGAGCGGCGCAGGCTCTCGATCAGACGTCCCAGCTGGAAGTCCGTGTAGGCCACTTCGCCATCGTAGAGGTCGGACAAGTAGCGCGCCTCGTCCTCCCCGAAGCGTTCCTTGCCGTACCAGTAGGCCTTGGTCTCGTCGCCGTCGGGGCCGCGATTCATGACACTCCACTGCTTGTTGAATGGCAGCTGGCTGTAGAGCGCGACCCGGGCGCCAATGATGGGGCTTGGGTTCGGAGCGAAGCGCTGCTCGTACTCGGCCGGGGGCAGGTAGGGCCCGTGCACCTGGTAGGTGTGCATGAACACGAAGGGAGGTGTTCCCGCCTGTTCGGCCTGGTCGAATCGCTCCAGGGTTCGATTGACGACCTTCTTCACGTCCCACAGGGCCGTCTCGAAACGATCCTTGAAGCCGCGCCCGAAGCCCATCTCGTGCTGGATGTTGCCGCCCCCTGCGATGCAGGCGTTCCAATAACCGTTCCTGTTCAGCACCTGCGCGATGGTGAGCCGGTTGTGGGCCAGGATCGGCGTCTTCAAGCCCAATCGCTTGGACTGGTTGCGCACCTTGTGCACCGTCGGCAGCAGCGAGGTGAACAGGCTCATGTGTGCCGATGCGGTCTTGGGCGAGTTGCTGAACATGTCCCGGAACAGCACCGATTCCTGAGCCAAGGCGTCGAGGTTCGGGCTCGTGTCGCGGTCATAGCCGTAGCAGCCCAGGCGGTCGGCCCGGAGGGTGTCCACGGAGATCAGCAGCAGGCCCGCCCCAGGAAACGACAGCCGGTCGGCGTTGGGGAAGGCAGATGGTTCTGAGCAGCCTGGTCCAAGACCGCTGGTGACCGAGAGAAGGAGGACCAGGCCGACCGCTCGCAGTCGACGTGCAGAGCCATCAGGAGTGTGCATGCTCAGGCCGCGCTCGTGGATCGTCCACCCATGAAGAGCCCCAAGAGCAGCAGGGCTGCCAGGACGAGGCTGCCCGTGACTTCCAGGCTGTCCCAGCTTTCCACAGCCTCGCCGCCGGCTCCTGCCGCGCCGCCCCCTGCGTTGCCTGAGCCGCCCCGCCGCCGGCCACCGGCCTGGCGCGGCGCACCGCCCGCCTGTGTGCTGGGCTGAGGCACTTCCACCGAGCGCAGCGTGGCGTCGAACTCAGGCCAGAGAAAGTTCCAGTCTCCGTCGAGGCAATCGATACGCAGCACCGCGAAGCGGGGCGAATCGCCAGCCACGGGGAAGAACACATCGGTCTGCCGGATCGTGGCGCCATCCGAGCGGGTGCGGATGCCTTCGACACGCATGCCGTACTTGTAGTCCGGAGGCGTGAGCGACTGCTCGTTGTCCACCTCGACGCCCATCCTGACGTTGACCGCTTCCTTGAACTGGTCGGGGGAGGTGAACGGGTAGGGGCCGTCCTGGATCAGGAGCGCCATGTTCCGGTCGCGGCCTGTGGTGTCCCGCCAGCGGAATTCATGGCTGACATTGCCATCCGGACTGTCCGCACGGGACGTGATCTGGAATTCCTCGATCGCCCTGCCCGAGGCGGCAACCAATTCCTCCGGGGTCGTGGAGACCATGCCGGGGGGCGGGGTCATGGAAAAGCCGAAATCCGGGTCCGTGAAGGTCTCTTGCGCCTTCAGGGAAGGGGCGGCGAGGAGCAGGAACAGCAGCAGGGCGCGCATGGACGAGGTCCGCAGCGGGAGAGAATCGGGGCCGATACAGCCTTCATGATAGTGCATGCCAGCAACTGCTCCCAGAGCCGCGGGCTCGACAGGGGAGAATGTCCGTGGGATGCCGGGGGCGCTCGATAAGATGGGCCGCCAATGAACGCACCTTGGTCGATCGCTCTGGCATACGCAGTGGGCTGCGTTTCGTTTGCCGTTCTCGTGGCCAGGATCCGCGGTGTCGACATCCGCTCGGTGGGCAGCGGCAACCCCGGCGCCACCAACGTAGGGCGCGCTCTGGGCAAGCCCTGGGGCATGGCTGTGCTCGCCCTGGACGTGGCCAAGGGCTTCCTGCCCGTGGCCCTGCTCACGGCGCCGGTCAGCCAGCTGGGGCTGGGGACGGAGTCCTCGTGGGTCCCGACCTGGGTGGATTCCGAGGGCCGTGTGCTCATCCTCGCCGCCGCCGTGCTGGGCCACGTGTATCCCGTGACCACGGGTTTCAAGGGCGGCAAGGGGGTCGCCACCCTGATCGGCGGAGCGGCCGCCTACGATCCGCTGCTGGCGCTCTTCGCGGTGCTGACGCACCTCGTGCTCAAGAAGTTCTTGGGCTTCGTGTCCATCGCCAGCGTGGCCTTGGGTTGGGCCCTGCCCGTCGGCCAGGTGTTGGCGAGCGCTGTTGGCGTGGAGGGAGTTGAGCTCGGCGGTCGCGGCGTGCTGGCCCTCCTGGCGCTGCTGATCACCCTCAGGCACCTGGACAACTTCCGTAGAATTCGCGCCGGTACGGAGGATCGTTACGATGGCCCCGATCTCCCAGGCGATGGTGCAGGTGGGCAAGCCGGTGATTGATCCCGATCGCGCGATCGGGCAAGAGACGACGATGCAAAGGCGGTTTGATTGATGGAAAAAGTCGCGGTTCTGGGTGACGGAGCGTGGGGATCTGCGCTCGCAACGGTGTTGGTGGAGCGCGGTGCGTCCGTGATCCAGTGGGCACACTCGCAGCAAGTCGCCGAGGAGATGAACACCTTCCGTGAGAATCGGAGATACCTGCCGGGCTTCCCCATCCCCGAGGGCATCACCGTCTCGTCGGACCCTGGCTTCTTCGAGCACGCCGACCTGATCGTGAGCGTGGTGCCGAGCCGTTTCCTGCGGGACGTGCTGACTCAGCTGTCGGAGCATCTGCGCAAGGGCCGCCCGTTCATCTCTGCTACCAAGGGGCTTGAGGTGAAGGGAAACCTCAGGGCGTCACAGATCATCGCCGAGGTGGCGGGCCCGCGCCCGCTCGCCGTTCTCTCGGGCCCGTCCCACGCGGAAGAGGTGGCGGCGCGTATGCCCACCGCCGTCGTGGCGGCCTCGGAGGATCCAGGCTTCGCGCTGCGTGTCCAGGACCTCTTCACGACCGAACGCTTCCGGGTCTACACCTCCGAAGACATGGTGGGAGTGGAGTACGGCGGGGCACTCAAGAACGTCTTGTCCATTGCGGGCGGTCTCGTCGACGGCTTGGGCTTCGGTGACAACACGAAGGCAGCCCTGCTCACCCGTGGGCAGGCGGAGATGTCGCGACTGGGCGTTGCGCTGGGCGGACGGCTTGAGACGTTCAGCGGGCTCTCCGGCATCGGCGATCTGGTCGTGAGCTGCGTGAGCCCGCACGGCCGCAACCGTTCCGTGGGCGAGAAGATCGGTCAGGGGGCTTCCCTGGACGAGGTCTTGCCAACCATTCCCGGCGTGCCGGAAGGTGTGACGACGGTCCGCGCGGTGGTGGAGTTGGCAGACCAGCTCGGCATCGACATGCCCATCTGCCGCGAGATCCACGACGTGCTGTTCAACAACAAGCCACCGTTGGATGCGGTGCGCGACCTGATGACGCGCCAGCAGAAGGACGAAGTCGCCATCTAGGCCGCGGCTTCGCGTGCTAGGCCTGCTTCGACGGGTGGGGGCTCTTGAGCCACAGCTCGAAGGCGCTGGCCTGCTCATCGGTCAGCGTTTCCAGCGGGACCAGTTTCCAATTCTCGAGCCGACGCCGTTCAGGCGTCACGCGCAAGGTGCGCAGGGATTGTCCGCGGAAGAAGCTGATCTCGACCTCGCCCGGCCCGGCCCGGTCGAGCCGATCCTGGAGGTTGCCGGATGAGGCGCGGGTGCCGTTGATGGCGAGGATCAGGTCGGCGTGATTCAGGCCCGCCTTCCATGCGGGGCCACCTTCCACGACTTTGTCCACGCGACAGAGTCCGCCGCTGTTCGAGGTCGAGGCGCCCAACCAGGCCTCAAGGGCGAAGCCTTCCTCGTCCAAGTCGAGGGGACGTTCAGTGCTTTCTGGCTTCGCCTCCAGCTTCATCCCCACCCAACGCAGATCGTCATTGGGCTGGAGCGGGACCGTGCCATGGATGTAGTCGCTGAAGAAGGGGCCGAGATCGTCGCCGGCGATCTCGCTCGCCAACTCCTGCATGGCACCTTCCGGGAAGCCGACACCCTTCGTCGTGTAGCGATCCCAGCCGAGGCGCAGCACGTCCGCGATGGTGCGCTGGCCACTTGTCAGCCGACGGATACGCAGGTCGAGCATGAGCGACACCAGGGCGCCCTTGGAGTAGTAGGAGATGCTGCTGTTGGCGCTGTTCTCGTCGGGGCGGTACAGCTTGATCCACGCGCTGTGGCTTGAGTCCGCCATGCTCATGCGTTTGGAGCCGGGGCGTTCCGCTTCCTTGCGGAAGGCCTCGGCGCGTTCATCCAGGTAGCGCGACGTCTTGTCGTAGAAGCCGGCGCGCAGCGTCGACAGGTCGTCGAGATAGCTGGTGATGCCCTCGGCGACCCAGAGATCGCGGGTGTACACCTCACGCTCGTAGTCGAATGGGCCGAGTGCTTCGGGCCTGAAACGCTTCACGTTCCAGGCGTGGAAGTATTCATGAGCAATCAGGGACAGGAAGCCACGGTACTTGTCCGGTTTCGTCACCTCCCAACGATTCGTCATGCACACGCTGGAGTTGAGGTGTTCCAGCCCGCCGCCACCCGAATCCACCATGGACATGATGAACGTGTAGTCATCGAAGGGCATCTGGCCGAAGACGCTCGCCACTTCCGCCACGATCTTCGCGATGTCCTGCTTGAGCTGGACCTGATCCAGGTGGCTTCGGCCTGCCAGGACAACCCGGTGCGGCACGCCGTCATGCTCGAATTGAAAGGTTTCGTGAGGGCCTACTTCGAGAGGGCTGTCCACGAGGATGTCGAAGGAGGACGCAGTCCAGCTGCCGTCGCTGTGGGGCAGCCCGGTGAAGACGCTCCACCCCTGCGGGCATTCGACGCTCAGCTGGTGGGCCGCTTCGGGGCGATCGGAGACCTGGAAGAACAGGCCTGCCGGAGAGAGGAATGCATGCTCGGCGTTCACTTCGCTGGTACGGACCGACAATTCGTTGGCATAGACCGTGTAGCTGACGGTGAGGCTCGACGCACCCGCTGTCTCGACGCGCCAGGTGTTCTTGTCGACCTTGCTGACGGCCAGGGATGTTCCTTCGCCGTCGCGGGCCGAGAAGTCCAGGACGTTCCGCGCGAACTCGCGCACGAGGTAGCTGCCAGGCGTCCAGACGGGCATGGAGAACTCGACGACATCGGCCGACACGTCCCGCAGGTTCGTTTCGAGGTGGACCAGGTGTGCGTGACGATCAGAGAGGCTGATGTGGGTGCGGACCATGGCAGCGGGACCTTGGTGTGTCGGTTGGGGCGGGAGAGCGCGGGCGGCCTGGGCGGGAGCAACCGATGCAAGGGCGGTCAACAAGAGGGCCATCAGGCCCAGCAGGGCGCGCCACGGCTGGAAAGTCAGCTGGAGCAAGGGAGATCCCTTTGGGGCGAGGGTCTGGCGGTCGGGCCCGGTCGTCTGTCGACTGTCGAGCCAGCAGACGCGAATCGGCAATGCTGCCTCGGACAATAGGCTCTCGTCACGGGATGCCGCAAGCTGGGCGACCCACCCCATGGCTGAGGCGTCAGTCGACGAGGGCTTCCAGGACCTCGCGGATGTCGTCAGGGAAAGGCAAGGTCTCGAAGCTGTCGAGGTCGATGGCAACGATGGTGCCGAGCGCTTCCACGGAGGGTTCGGTGGCATCGCCATTGAAGCCCCGATATCGAAGTGTTGCCGACTTCGTCCCGAGCTTGGCGGTGTCTACCCGCAGGCGCATGGGCTCTCCGAAACGGAAGGGCTTCTTGAATTCGGTCTGGATGCTCACCGTGGGAAAACCGAGGCGCCGATCCTTCAGGATGGACATGTAGGGCACGCCGAGCCGGTCGCCGAACATGTCCTCGAAGGCCGCGTGGAAGTTGTCGAAGAAACGGGGGTAGAACATGATCCCTGCGTAATCGACCTGCCCAAAGCGCACGGTGAGAGTTGTTTCGTAGGCGCCCAACGTCACGACCTCCTCAAGAATCGGTTCATCCTGCAACGTGCTGCTCTGCGGACCACAAGCTCTTGCTGCGAGGACACCGTCACGGATCCAACTTGCTGCCGGAGCCCCCTAGGACGGTAGCTGGGTCTGCTCGCGGTTCAACTCTGTCTTGATGGCCGCTCCGATGGCCTGATCGGCGAGGGCCTGGGTCTTGTCACCGAAGGTCTCGCAAGCCGCGCGCAGCCCTGGGACGTCCTCGTCCTTCGCGAGCTGATCCAATTGCGCGAGGTCCGCCTCGAGCTCGGCGCGCTGATCGGCCGTGAAGGGCATCTCGGGCATGGCCAGGACGCGCCGGGTTCCGGTCGCCAGGTTGTGGGCCTTGTTCTTGAGCTCCACGAGGTCCCGGGCTGCGAAGTCGTGGTGGGCCATCTTGATGGAGTCGCGGATGATGTCCTTGACCTCGTCACGCGTCAGGCCATGGCTCGGCACCACATCAATGGAGGCCTCGGCTTCGCTGCGTTGCTCCCGGGCCGTCACCGTCAGCACGCCGTCTGCGTCCACCAGGAAGGTGACCTCGACTCTCGGAAGGCCTGCCGGCATGGGGGGGATGCCGCGTAGCTTGAAGGAGCCCAGTTGGCGGCAGTCGCGAACGAGTTCCCGCTCACCCTGAAACACGTTGATCTCGATTGCGGTCTGGTTGTCCACAGACGTCGAGAACATCTCGGTGGCGCGTGCGGGGACCGTCGAGTTGCGAGTGACCAGCTTGGCAAATGCTCCACCCACGGTCTCGATGCCGAGTGAGAGTGGAATGACATCGAGCAGCAGCAGGTCGGTGGTGCCACCTGAGAGGATGTCCGCTTGGATGGCGGCGCCGAGCGCCACCACCCGGTCGGGGTCCAGCTCCACATGGGGTTTGCGCTCGAACAACTCCTCCACCAGCGCGCGCACGACGGGGATACGTGTCGAGCCGCCCACCATCACGACCTCGTCAACGCTACCGGGCGTGAGGCCGGCGTCCTTGAGAGCGGCGGTGCAGCAGGCCAGGGTCTCATCGATGCGCGGCCGGATGGCGTCCTCGAGCTCCTGACGAGTCAACGTGAAGCGGATGGGCTCGTCGAGGCCCAGGTCGATCTCGAGCGACGCCTGCTCGGATTCGGAGAGTTGTCGCTTCAGGGCCTCTGCCGAGAGGCGGATCTGCTGCAGCGCCTCGGCGGGGATGGTCGCACTCGCCGACACGTGCTCGGCCACCGTGTCGAGGATGCGATCCATGATGGTCAGGTCGAAGTCGTCGCCGCCGAGGTGCGTGTTCCCGGCGGTCGCAGCCACCTTGTAGACGCCCTGGGTGATCTTCAGGACCGAGACATCAAATGTGCCACCCCCGAGGTCGTAGACCACGACGGTGCCTTCCCGGTTGGTGTCGAGGCCGTAGGCCAGCGCCGCTGCTGTGGGCTCGTTCACGATGCGCAGCGCCTTGAGGCCGGCGATCTTGGCAGCGTCTCGCGTGGCCTGTCGCTGGGCGTCGTCGAAGTAGGCGGGCACGGTGATCACCGCGGAGTGTACTTCGTGACCCAGGCTCTCTTCGGCGACACGGCGCACCTCGGCGAGAATCAGGGCCGAGAGCTCCTGTGGCGTGTAGAGCCTGTCCTCGACGCGGACGCGAGCCATGGGAGAGTCTGGCGTGGACTCGAGCGTGTATCCCAACCGCCCGGCTTCTCGTGCCTGAACCTCGTCGAGGTTCTGGCCCATGAGGCGCTTCACGCTGTGCACCGTGTATGCGGGGTGGGTGACGGCCCTGGCCCGCGCCTCCGAACCCACGATGTGGGTGCCATCCTCCAGGAAGGAGACGACCGAGGGGATGAGAGCATCGCCGTTGCTACGGTTCAGGATGCGCGGCCCGTCCTTGCCCACGAGAGCTGCGAGGGAATTGGTGGTGCCGAGGTCGATGCCGATGACGATGTCGTCGGTGGCCGGTGTCCCGCTCATCGTGCGTGTTCCGTGTCGTTGAGGATCCTGCGATAGACCCGTGCCTGGTGGAGCAGCACGGCGATCTGTTCCGTGTTCCATTCGTGCGGGCTGATCATCGGTCGGGGGAGGTTGCTTCCCTCGGCCTCCCGCTGATCTTCCCGGGCAATGCGTTGGATGGTGGCGGCGCACTGGGTGGCCACCCCCTCCATGCGTTCTTCGATTTCGACGCGCGCTGTATCGGCGATGCGTTTCAGGGTGTCCCGGCAGCCGATGCTGCGCGCATCATCGAGCTCTTCGGAGACCTCCATGGCCTCCATCAGGAACTCAGGCGAGAGGGTCTTGTGCCTTTCCAGGGAGCCGGGTGCATGTAACTCCAACAGGTACTCGGCCCGCAGCTGATCATCCGTCATCGTGCGCCAGGCCTCGTTCAGCAAGGCGCTGTTCTTCAGTGCCAGTTGCTTGACCTCATCCGTCGCGGCTGTCTGGAAGTCCGGGTGCAGCAGTCGCGACAGCTTCAGGTAGTGGCGCTCGGCCAGGTCCGCATCAAAGGCTTCGAGCGGGCTGAGCGCGAGTCTGCGGAAGTGGTCGGCGGCCGAGCCCGCGACGACGGAGTGCTCCTCCAGGATGAGGCCGCACGCGAAGCAGGCCAAGCTGGAGCTTGGATCCGCCGAACAGCGTGGGCACTGGATGAGGTCAGATGGAGAAGGAGGATCCGCAACCACAAGTGCCGCTCGCCATGGGGTTCTTGAATGTGAATCCGCGGTCCATGAGCGTGTCGTTGAAGTCGATGGTGGTGCCCGCCATGTAGAACTCGCTCTTCATGTCGATCACCACTCGAATCTCGTGCTGCATGGAGACGATGTCGAATTCATCGGCTTCGTTGGTCTCGATGTCGATCTGATACTCGAAGCCGGAGCAGCCGCCTCCCTTGACGGAGAGGCGCATGGCTGTTTCTTCGGGTAGCCCCTTCTGGGCGACCACGTGCGTGAACTCCTTGGCCGCCGCTGCCGTGATCGCGAGCGTGTCTTCGGCGGAATCCGTTTCGGTGTCTGAGGCACTCATCGTGTCAGCTTTCCGTGTCAGCCCCGCCATCGGGCGCCTGCTTCGACCGGTAGTCGGTCAGGGCGGCACGGATGGCGTCTTCGGCGAGAACCGAACAGTGGATCTTCACGGGTGGGAGCGAGAGCTCCTCGACGATGTCGGTGTTCTTGATGCTCAACGCTTCGTCGACCGTCTTGCCCTTCACCCATTCCGTCGCCAGGCTCGACGAGGCAATGGCGGAACCGCAGCCGAAGGTCTTGAACTTGGCATCTTCAATCACGCCGTCGTCGTTCACCTTGATCTGCAGCTTCATGACGTCTCCGCACTCGGGGGCACCGACGACGCCGGTGCCCACATCCTTGGCGGCCTTGTCGAGGCTGCCAACGTTGCGCGGGTTTTCGTAATGGTCCAAGACCTTGTCGCTGTAGGCCATGGGGACCTCCTGTATCTATGAGTGTGCGTGAGGGGAGAGGAAGGGTCTGGGGGTGGGCGCCTTAATGGGCGTCCCAGTTGACGCTGGAGAGGTCGATGCCCTCTTGCGCCATTTCGTAGAGGGGTGACATGTCGCGCAACTTGCGAACGGTCTTGATGACCGTTTCGGCGGCGGCGTCGACTTCTTCGACGGTGGAGAAGCGACCCACGGAGAAGCGGATCGATGAGTGGGCGAGATCATCACCGACGCCGAGCGCCCGCAGCACGTAGGACGGCTCCAGGCTGGCGGAGGTGCATGCGGAGCCCGAGGACACCGCGATCTCAGGGATGCCCATGATGAGCGATTCGCCTTCAACATAGGCGAAGGAGATGTTGAAGGTCGTCGGCAGACGGTGGACCTCGTGGCCGTTCAGCTCCACGTGGTCCAGAGCGCCGCGGATCTTCTGCTCAAGGCGGACGCGCAGGGCGTTGTAGTGGGCCTGGTCCTTCTCGAAGTCCAGCTTGGCGAAGTGGCAGGCCGCGCCGAGCCCGACGATGCCGGGCACGTTCAGGGTTCCGGAGCGCATTCCGCGCTCGTGGCCGCCGCCATGCATCTGGGGGGAGAGTCGCACGCGAGGGTTCCTGCGGCGCACGTAGAGGGCGCCGACTCCCTTGGGGCCGTACATCTTGTGAGCCGAGAGGCTCACCATGTCGACGTTCAACTCGTTCACATCGAACGGCATCTTCGCGACCGCCTGGGTCGCGTCCGTGTGGAACCAGATGCCCTTCTCCCGCGCGATGACGCCGATCTCCTGAATGGGGTGGAGGGTGCCGATCTCGTTGTTCGCTGCCATGAGCGTGATGAGCACCGTGTCCGGGCGAATGGCTGCAGCCACCTGCTCCGGGGTGACACGGCCCGTCTTGTCGACCTCCAACCAGGTCACCTCAGCGAGGCCCTTGCTCTCGAGGTAGCGGCAGGAGTCGATGACGGCCTTGTGCTCCGTGACACAGGTGATGACGTGCTTGCCCTTCTTGGCCAGCATCTCCACCGTGCCCTTGATGGCGAGGTTGTCGGACTCCGTGGCCCCGCTCGTGAAGATGATCTCCTTCTCGTTCGCACCGAGCAGGTCGGCGACCTGCTGCCGTGCGATCTTGACGGCCTCTTCTGCTGTCCAGCCAAAGCTATGCGTGCGACTGGCTGCGTTGCCGAAGTTCTCGCGAAGGAAGGGCAACATGGTGTCGAGTACGCGCGGGTCCATGGGCGTGGTCGCGTTGTAGTCGAGATAGACGTGCTTGCTGGACATGGATTCAGTGCTTCGCAGGGATGGAGTGCAGCTTGTTTTGATTCTCGTCCAGCAGTGCAACAAGGCTCGTGCTGTCGAGGAGATGAAGGATCTTCTGGTTGACCGCCTGCATGGGGCTGCGAGAGCCGCAGACATCTTCGTAATCACACTGCTCTTGCGAGCTCGGGAGACCGCCGATGCCCTCGAGCGCGCAGTCGGTGAGCTGGACGGGGCCGTCGATGGCCTTGAGGATGTCCAGCAGCGAGATGCTCTCGGGGGAGCGGATCATGTGGTAGCCGCCATGCAATCCTCGGCGGGAGCCCAGGAAGCCGGCCTCCCGAAAGGCCTTGAGCAGGTTCGCCACCACCGTCTTGGGCATGTGGAACGCCTCTGCCAACTCGGAGGCGCTGGCCAGGAGATCCGCATTCCGGGCGAAGTGGCCCAGAACAAGGACGCCATAGTCAGCCATCTTCGAGAAACGGATCATGAGGAGCCGGGGTGGGGGGCGGTTCGAGGTCAGGGGTGTCGATGAAAACGGGGGGCTGCCGGCCTTTGGCACCCGAATCCGGGTGAGCTGGCGTGTCGGAGGCACCGCAATTCCAGCGCTTTCCGGCAGGTCGCTAGATAATAGCTGTGAATCGCTCCTGTATCCATCGAAAAAAGAGGACTCCAACCGTACTGTTTTGCGATTCGGCTCCATGAGAGGGCGGAGGCAATCGCTGGCAGCTGGCACTGGGAGGGGGGCCTTCTGTCTTGGCCTCTTGTCCCTACAATGCCGCACCTTCACTGGAACCCACGTCACGGATCTGGACCGCCATGAGTCATCAGAAAGCGCCGCGCAAGCCGGGAGCAGCCCTCACGATCGAGGGTGTCTGCGACCGTCCCACCGCCTTCGGCCATTACGACCTGAGCATCCTGCACAGCGACTATCAGGTGGAGGACGTCTCGAAGGTTGACTCCAAGCTGAAGGGCAAGGCCGTGCGCCTCCGCTCGTTGATCGATGCCGTGAGCCCCGGCTTCTATGCCCGCTTCATCACCATCGAATCTGAGGATGGGACGTTTTCGGCATCGCTGCCTCTGAAGGAGACCAGCCAGACGGCCTTGGTGATCTACGAGCTCAAGGGAAAGCCTCTGGATCGAAGCGAGGGGGGGCCTGTGCGCTTCGTGATCCCGTTCTTCGGCGACAAGTGCGCCAACGTCAAGGGCGCCGTGAAGATGACGATCAGCGAGGCCCCTGGCCGGGATACCCGGCCCTCGAACGCCAAGGAGCATTCGGCGATTCACGCGACGGAAAAGAAGGACTGAGCTGAGCCCTGAATCCGGGCGCCCGCCCTGGGGGCGGAGTCCGGACTCCGTGCGTCGAGCGCAGAGGAGGCACAGGCGGCCGACGGTTCCCTGGAGTCCTAGGAGGACTCCGAGGAATCGCGCTCGCCTGGCGACGCTACTTCAGGAGGCCCTTCCAGGTGTCGTCCTGGAAGCCCACCACCAGCGTCTTGCCTAGGCGGATGGACGGCGCCCGCAAGTTGCCTGTGGGGCCAAGGATCGCCTCGAGAAGCTCCTTCTCTGGAGGCGGATCCCGCTTGAGATCGTAGTTCAGGACCTTCTTGCCCTTGATGGCCACGACCTTTGCGGTCTTGCGTAGCAGCGCGATGGTCTCGCGCTTCGCAAATGTCTCTTTACGAGCATCAACCACCGCACGGGTGGTTACGCCGGCCGATTCCATGAAGGCATCGGCGCGGCTGCAGCTCGTTCAGCCCTTGCGGTGGTAGTACCAGTCGATCCGCCGACCCATGGAACGCTCCGAGAATTGAAGAGGCGGGATTCTACCTATCCCAGAGCCCAGGCTGAACCGGCTTGCCCAGTCGAGTGGCGGACTTTCTGGCAATCCTGGTCTGCTGGGCCCCGCTCAGACCAGCTTCGCGACGTGCTCAGCGCACATCAGAACCCATGTATTCGTCCAGCTGAACCAGTTGCTCCAGGACTTGCCTGGCCGTGCTCAGATCTCCGATTTCGAGCGACAATCCGTGCTGCTCCTGGAGCGCTTCCTTGGCCGAGTGGAAGTCCTGTTGGCGCATGGAAGTCTCCGTAATGACGGAGAGCCCGTTCCAGACGGCGTCCAGGTCCCGGACCGAGCGGCCGATGCGAACGGCTTCGAGCATCGTGGAGCGGGCATCTGCTGAGCGCCCGTTGAGCGCCTGGATGTGACCGATGAGCTCCAGGCAGTGGCCCTGCCCCCAGAGGTCCTGGAGTTCCTGGGCCCGGCTGAGGCTCTGCCGGAGGGGGGTGAGAGCGGGGAGCGTTTCAGCGCGTGAGCCGGCGACGTCGAGCAGCGACTCGGCCTGCCTCAGGAGCGCGCGTTGCTCGGCATGCAGGGCCCGGTCCGTCTTGTTCAAGCTCAGCAGCGTGTCGGCGGCAAATCCAAAGCGCGTGTCACCGAGGCTCGCATCGGCAAGCCGCGCGAACTCCCTCGCCTTGTCCTCCTGTACCTGGGCTGCGTCCCGTTCGGGGCTCGGCGTCTTCGGCAAGCCGGCGCTCTGCTTCAACCACTGCTCGCATTGGTCGGCGATGTACAGGCTGAGCCCCCATGCGTCTTCGCTCAGCGCGACGGAGAGTTCGGCCAGGTTGCCGCTGGCGTAGAGCTCGTCGAAGAGTTCCTCTCCTTCGAGGGGCGTGACCACTTCGTCGACCCCCGGCTTTCGCTCGGCCTCGCGCGGGTCACCGGCATCGCGCGGGTCGCCCAGACCGCGTGGGTCCTCCGCGTCGCGAGGGTCCAGGCTCTCGGGCGGGGGGTCCTGCTTCGACACCAGGGGAGGCTGCCCAGCTTGTGTCGTCATGGGGCTTGCAGCAGACAACAGCGCAAGTAGCAGAAGAGTGGGAGGCCAGGCGAAGCGCGACATCGTGTCTACTCCAGGTCGTCGTTCAGTCTGCCCATGCGATAGCCATCGGGTTCCACGGAGCTTCGCTTGAACCCAGCTTCCTTCAGGACTTCCAGAAAGGCCTCTTCGCCAATGAGCATGGAGAGATGATCCACCCGCTGAGGCTCCACTTCCAGTCGTACTTCTTCGCCGTGATGGCGGGCTCGAACCTGCCTGAAACCCGCTCCCCGAAGGTGGGATTCCACCAGGTCCACGGCGGCCAGGCGTCTCGGGGAGACGGCTGTGCCATACGGCAGGCGCGAGGCCAGGCAGGCCAGGGCGGGCTTGTCGTGGTTGGGGAGGCCCAGGTGCGCGGCCAGGCGGCGCACGTCCTTCTTGCCGAGGCCACACTCCAGCAACGGTGAGCGCACCTGTGCCTGGGCCGCGGCGTCCAGGCCGGGACGCCAGTCGCCAGGGTCGTCGGCATTGGTGCCGTTGAAGATGGTGGGGATGCCCCGCTCGTCCGCAACGCGTCGTGCCACGGCGTAGAGCTCTCGCTTGCAGAAGAAGCAGCGATTTGGCGGGTTGGACACGTAGTCCTGCTCCTCCATCTCGTGCGTGTCGACAAAGAGGACGGGCAGCCCGAGTTCCGTGCACAGCGCGCGACCATCGTCCACTTCTGCAGGCGCGACACTGGGGGAAACTCCCATGACTCCCAGGCTACGCTCACCCAAGACGTCGAAGGCGACCTTGAGCACGAGCGTGCTGTCCACCCCAGCGGAGAAGGCGACCAGCGCCGACTCGTGTTGCGCGACATTCTGGCGCAGTCGTTGCAGCATCGACGGCAGGGTGTCCGGCGCGAAGAGCTTCACAGGCCGGCCTCCATGGACGAGGTCGATGCGTGTGGGGCGAGCTTCTCTGCTTCCGCAACCGCCGCGGCCAGCACCGCCTTCACGGGCACGTCGTGTTCACGTGCCCGGGCGAGGCAGTCGTCGTACTCAGGTGAGATGTTGACTGTCTCCTCTCCCAGCAGGCCGCACTTCAGTCGCACTGATCCGAAGCGAGTCTGAACCGTCGTGTGCCGGCGATCCAGCTCCGTGCGGCGCACTTCGTGGCTGCGAACACCCAGCGTCGTCGTTTCGCGCAGGATGATCTCGGTCAGCAGGCTTTCCAGCGCCGGGCGGCAGACGACCTGGAGCTGTGTGCCGGGCCGCTGCTTCTTCATCTGCAAGCTGAGCAGTGCGACGTCCAGGGCTCCGGCTGCAAAGAGCCGCGTGGAGACCTCGCCGTAGAGCCGCGGGTCCATGTCGTCGATGGACGCCTCGAGCACGACGGCCGTGGAGCAAGCGGCCTGCTGCTCAGGACCCGTGGCGGCTTCCTTCTCTCCCACCAGCACCCGCAGGACGTTGGGGCGATCCTCGAGTTCGGCGCTGCCCATGCCCACCCCGGTGCCGGTCAGCCGCATGTCGGGCATGGGGCCATGGGGGGAGCCGGATGGCCCACAGAGGGAAGCCAGGATGGCTGCCCCGGTCGGGGTGACGGTCTCCAGCGTTCCCGGGATGCTCGTCAGGGTGAACCCCCCCAGCAGGCGTGCCGTCGCCGGTGCAGGCAGGGGGAGCACGCCGTGAGCCATGCGAGTGCTTCCACTGCAAACGGGAATCCGGCTGCAGCTTGCGCTCGTGATACCCAGCATGTCGAGCGCGATCGAGCTGGCGACGATGTCGACAATGGAGTCCATGGCACCCACCTCGTGGAAGTGGATCTGCTCGGGCTCGCAGCCATGGGTGATTGCTTCGGCATGAGCCAGGCGCTCAAAGATATCGAGGGCCCGGCTGAGAGCACCTTCGGGAAGCCGGGCCTGCTTCAACAGGCTGCGGATGTCCCGCCAATGCCTCGCCGGAGGATCCACCTCATGCGCGACGTGGAAGCGCGTGCCAGCCAGCCCGCCGCGCCGCTCTCGTTCGACCCGCATGTCCGTCAGCGGCAGGCCGGACACAGCCAAGGTCTTGGCAAGCTGCTCCCATGAGGCGCCTGCGTCCACCAAGGCGGCCACAGTCATGTCGCCAGCCATGCCGCCCACGAGGTCGAGATGAAGGTGTTGGGTCACGAACCGGATCCGTTTTGGGTCGGGTCGCTCACGACAGGGTGGTTGATCAGGGAGGCTGCTGCCGCCGCCCCGAAGCCGTTGTCGATGTTCACCACCGTGACGCCCGCGGCGCAGCTGTTGAGCATGGCCAGCAAGGGTGTCAAGCCCCCGAGGTGGGCGCCGTAGCCGACGCTCGTCGGCACGGCCACCACGGGACAGGCCACGAGACCGGCGAGGACGCTAGGCAGCGCTCCCTCCATTCCGGCCACGGCAATCACGACCCTCGCTTGTCTCAGGAGATCGACCTTCGCCAGCAGGCGGTGCAGCCCAGCGACGCCCACATCCGTGAGGCGCGTGACCCGGTTGCCAAAGGCCTCGGCTGTAATGGCGGCCTCTTCGCTCACGGGCAGGTCCGACGTCCCGGCCGAGGCCACCACGATCAGCCCCTCGCCCGTGACGGGGATGGGGCCGTCATGCCACAGCCAGGTGCGTGAGAGGGCGTCGTAGGAGCCCGGTGTCGTCGTGGCTGTGTCGAGTCCTGGGGCGCACTGCTGATAGGCGTCTGGCGAGAAGCGTGTCACGAGCACGGCCTGCCCGCGATTCATCAGGCTCGCGGCGATGGCCACGATCTGCTCCGGCTGCTTGCCCTGCCCGAAGATGACCTCCGGCATGCCGTTGCGAAGCGGTCGGTGGTGGTCCACGTTCGCGAAGCCCAGGTCCTGGGTGGGCAGGTCCCGGAGGGAGTGGAGCGCGTCCTCCGGGGAGATCTTCCCAGAGGCCAGCTCTTCGACGATGCGGTGGATGGAGGTCATGGTGCGCTAAAGGGTGCGCTTACTGGGTGCGCTGCTGGGCTCTGCAGGGCTCGGCAGTGTACCCAGCTCGCGACCTCAGGCCGGGTCGAAGCGGATGCCCTGTGCCAGCGGCAACTCGTCCGTGTAGTTGATGGTGCAGGTCTGGCGCCGCATGTAGGCCTTCCAGGAATCCGAGCCAGCCTCACGTCCGCCGCCGGTGTCCTTCTCGCCGCCGAAGGCTCCTCCGATTTCGGCCCCGCTTGTGCCGATGTTCACGTTGGCGATGCCGCAGTCGCTTCCAGCACAGCTGAGGAAGCGCTCCGCAGATTGGACGCGGGTGGTGAAGACGGCGCTCGAGAGCCCCTGGGGGACGTCATTCTGCAGCGCGATGGCCTCGTCGAGGTCTTCGACCGTGACCAGGTAGACCAGCGGGGCGAAAGTCTCTTCCTTGAGCAGCGGAAAGTCCTTCGTGCCCGAGCGATGGTGGGCTGCACGAAGTGGCCTCCCTCGAGGCCGGCGACGGTGGCGCGCTCGCCGCCCATGCAGGATCTCTCCGCCCGGCCTTGACGGCCTCGACAGCGGACAGCATGGCCTCAACCGAACCCTCGTGGACCACCGGGCCCATCAAGGTGTCCGCGGCGAGAGGGTCGCCGATGTTCACTTGGCCGTAGGCCTTGCAGAGGCGGGTCGTGAACTCCTGCGCGATGTCCTTGTGCAGCAGGACGCGGCGGGTGGAGGTGCAGCGCTGGCCGGCCGTGCCCACGGCGCCGAAGAGCACCGCGCTGAGTGCCAGGTCCAGGTTGGCGTCGTCCATGACGAGCAAGGCGTTGTTGCCGCCCAGCTCGAGCAACGAGCGGCCCAGTCGTCCGCCGACCACTTCGCCCACGCGCTTGCCCATGCGCACCGAACCGGTGGCCGAGATGAGAGGCAGCCGTCGGTCGGCGATCATGGTCTCGCCCACCGGCTGCGCCGTGCCGCAACAGAGGTTGAAGACGCCGCCGAAGCCGTCGGGCTCCATGACCTCATTGACGATGTTCTGCACCGCAAGGGCGCAGACGGGCGAGAGTTCGGAGGGCTTCCAGATCGAGGTGTCGCCGCATACAGCAGCGATGAACGCGTTCCAGGCCCAGACCGCCACGGGGAAGTTGAAGGCGCTGATGATTCCGATGGGGCCGATGGGGTGCCACTGCTCGTACATGCGATGGCCGGGGCGTTCGGAGTGCATGCTCAGGCCGTAGAGCTGGCGCGAGAGACCCACCGCGAAGTCAGCGATGTCGATCATCTCCTGAACCTCACCCTCGCCTTCGGCGTGGATCTTGCCCATCTCCATGCTGACGAGGGCTCCCAGCTCGGTCTTTTTTGCGCGCAGCGCGTCGCCGCAGCGCCGGATGTACTCGCCCCGCTGGGGGGCGGGCAGGCTGCGCCAGCGGAGGAAGGCCTCCTGCGCGGAGGCCACACAGGCCTCATAGTCCTCGGCACCGCCGTTGATCACCTGGGCGAGCTCCTTGCCGGTGGCAGGGTTGCTCGTGGAGAGGGTTTCGCCACCCGGGGCTGCCACCCATCCGCCTGCGTAGACGCCCGAGAGGGGCTGGGCGGTGCTGGGAATGCCGAGGCTCTGAAGGACGTCCTGCATGGTGCCGGGATCTCGAAACGGGGGGATGGCTAGCTGGTGAGCAAGGGGCGAACTTTCGGCCCTTGCCAAGCCCCGCAGCATACCAATCGGGCTGCCCAGGGGCCCTGGGGGCCGAGGGCCTGGGCGAGCGGGAAGCCTGGACCCGAGGGCGGGGGCCGCGAGGGGGCTTCCGGGGCCCGTTCCAGCTTCACGAATCTGACATACGGGGGCCCCGGCACCTTCACAGGAGGCCGGATACCGTGATGCGCGTCTTGTGGACGAACTGCACTCCGGACGTGACTTCGGGGTTCGTTTGAGAACCATCCATCGCGTGCTTGAGCCCCCTTCACTGCATCTGGACCTCTGGCTCGCCGCGGTCGGTTCTCTTGGAGCGCAGGTCTCGTTCAACCCAACAGGACTGAGAGGATGCCTCCGGTGGTACTTCGGGGTCCACCGGAGGTCATCCCTCTTGTTTGAGGGCTTCCCTCAAGCGCCCGACCCGGCGACACTGCACTCATGACATCCATCCGTAGCATTCTCGTAGTCGAAGACGACGCCGACATCGCCAACCTGGTTCGCATGAACCTCGAGAAGGAGGGCTATGAGGTCACTCGCGCCGCCGATGGGCGCGAGGGCATCCAGCTCTTCGACCAAGGGGCATACGACCTGGTCATGCTGGACTTGATGCTCCCGCACATCGACGGCATGGAGGTGTGTCGGCACATCCGCAACTCCGACCGGTACGTGCCGGTGATGATGTTGACGGCCAAGTCCGAGGACGCCAACAAGGTGGCCGGACTCGAGATCGGCGCCGATGACTACATCACCAAGCCCTTCGCCATCGCAGAAGTGCTCGCGCGCGTGAAGGCGCTGGGTCGCCGGGTGGAGATGCTCACGCAACTCTCCCAGGTGTCGGGCGAGAAGGTCCTGGAGTTTGGCGACCTCCGGCTGGAGATCGACAAGCGCATCGTCTTGCGTGATGGCGAGGATCTCAAGCTGACCCAGAAGGAGTTCGAGATCCTGCGCATCCTTGCTCTCACACCAGGGCGCCCCTACTCGCGCCGGACGCTGTGCGAGCGCGCAGGGGTCGAGAGCTTCGACGGGACGGACCGCACGATCGACACGCACATCAAGCGTCTGCGGGCCAAGATCGAAAGCGATCGCAACCGGCCGGTGTACGTGCTGACCGTGTGGGGCTTCGGCTACAAGTTCACCGACAAGTTCTGCTGATGGGCAGGGCCGCACGTCGCCGACCGGGAAGTCGGCAGGTCCGACCGCGCTGTGTCAGGAGTGTTCCTTGAACGGGAAGAGCCTCGGCTTGCGACTCGTCGTGGTGCTGGTCGCGGGCTTCATTCTGTACGAGGCCCTGGCTTGGGCGCTTGGGATGTCCACGTCGGGCACGGCCCCCGCTGATCCACGCGCGAACCCCGAGTGGGTTCGACCGGTGGCGGGGGCGCTTGCGGCGCTTTTGACGTCCTGGGCCATCGATTGGTGTGTTATGCGCCGACTGCGCCGACTGAACCAGGAGCTGCGCGAAGTGGCGGGCGGGGATCTCACCCGTCGCCTCAGCAGCCGCGCCCACGATGAGGTGGGGGAGCTGACCCACAGCATCAACGCCATGGTCACGACCCTGCGGGACAATTACGAAGAGCTACGAACCAACGACGAGCTGCGTCGCCGACTCGTCGCCAATGTCTCGCACGAGTTGCGAACGCCTCTGACTTCCATCCAGGGATATCTGGAGACGGCACGTCGAGCGGGCCCCGACAGCCCCGATCTGTCCGCCAACCTGGATATCTGCCATCGCGAATCCAAGCGCCTGGCAAACCTGGTCAAGGACTTGTTCCAGCTGAGCAAGCTCGACACCCATCAGCTCGAGTTTCATTTCGAGACCATCTCACTCGTGGAGTTGGCCGACCAGGTGGGCCTGGCCTTCGAACAGCGCATGGAGGACAAGGAGATCGACTTCTCCACCGTGCTGCCTGACGACTCCTTGGACGTGGTGGGCGATGGCAATCGTCTCGGTCAGGTGATCACCAACCTGCTCGGGAACGCCGCAGTGTTCACAGGACCGGGGAGCAAGGTGACCCTGGAATGCCTGCGGAAGGACTCGAGCGTCATTTGCCGGGTGACAGACACGGGCATTGGCATTGCCAGCCGGGATCTGCCTCACATCTTCGAGAGCTTCTTCCACCTGGAGAAGTCCCGCACGCGCAACCTGGGCGGTACCGGCCTGGGCCTGGCGATCTGCAAGGCGATCGTCGATGCCCACGGTGGCAAGCTGCTCGTCGAGAGCCAGGAAGGCGAGGGCACGACTTTCTGGTTCGAGTTGGATGCCGCCCACGACCCCGAACTCAGTGGGCCTCGTGGGTCAGGTACGTAGTCAGCGCGAAGATCCCCAGGCCTGCAAGCAGGCCGAGTACACGCCGCCCCCGCTGTTCGTGGCCGTGGAACACCTCCGGTAGGAGGTTGTAGGCCGCCACGTAGAGAAAGGTCCCTGCTGCCAGGCCTTCGAACAGCGACGTCCAGGAGCCGGTGGATTCGACGGCCCCCTGCATGCGGCTGCCCACGAGGAGTCCAGCCGGCGTGGCGAGGCAGAACACACCCATGCAGGTCCAGGCGCGCTTGAGGGGCAGCTCCGCCAGGCGCATGACCGTCGCCAGGGAGAAGCTCTCCGCCGTCTTGTGGACGGAGATGGCCACGAGCAGCGGGCTCAGGACTTCGGGCCGCGTGATCATGGCCGACAGGCTGAGGCCGACCACGAAGGCGTGGGTCGTCAGACCTGCGAAGGTGCCGAGCCAGACGACGAGGTGGCCGCCCTTGCCGGCCGCACGTTCCCGGAGCCAGATGTGCTCCAGGAAGAAAAGCAGCAGGAGGCCTGCCAGGGCCGCTGCCCAGGGCAGCCGGTTGCCGCTGGCCTCGTGGCCCTGCTCAGGCAGCTTCTGCGAGAGTTCGGGCAGCAGCTCCAGGAAGAGCGCGCCCAGGAAGACACCGGCGGCGACGGACAGCAGGACGTGCAGGCTCTTGTCGGACCATGTCCGCAGAAGAGGCAGCAGGCCACCCAGCGCAGCGAACGCCAGGAGCCACAAGCAGGCTTGGATCAGGGGGGAGTCCATGTGCATCCGTTCCGATCCGTGCAGAGCATAGAGATCGGAAGCGGGTGCGGGAATCCCAGCGCTACGAGCCGCCCGCCTTCACGGCGAGCAGGGCGGTCTTGGCACGCTCGAACTCAGCCTGGGCTGCAGCCACAACGGGTTGTGCGCCCTGGATGTCTCCAGCGCGGCCCATGGCTTCCAGTTGGCGGCAGTATTCCGAGAGCTGCAAGGCTCCCAGCTGAGCGCAGCTGGACTTCAAGGCGTGGCCGTTCTGCATGGTGCCTTCAGCGTCTCCGTTGCCGACAGCCTGGGCCAGGTCGATGAGTCGGCTGGGCGTGTCTTCCAGAAAGATGTCGATGAGTTCACCCAGGATGTCCGGGCCGTCATCGTCTGAGAGCATCCGCAGCTCGTCGAGCTGAGATTCGTCAATGGGGGGCGCGGCCGAAGGTTGGGCTGTGCCATGGGGATCTTGGAACTGGGTCATGATGCCTCCAAGGGTGCCTCGGCTGACTCAGCGGGGATCCACCGCTGAAGCATGCGCGAGAGATCGTCGCGAGAGACGGGTTTACTGAGGTAGTCGTCCATGCCTGCTGCGAGCACGCGCTCGCGGTCGCCGTCCAGGGCGTGGGCGGTCATGGCGATGATCGGAATCGGTTCGCCGGAATTGGGGCGAGCGCGGATGGCGGCCGTGGCTTCGAAGCCATCCATCACAGGCATTTCGCAGTCCATGAGGATGGCGCGGTAGTGAGCACGTTGAACCGCGTTGAGTGCTTCGCGCCCATTGGCTGACACATCCACCTGGTAGCCGAGCTTCTCAAGGGTTCGGGCCGCGACCTTCTGGTTGATGAGGTCATCCTCCACGACCAACACGCGCTGGCCGCGACCGCCGCTGGGTCGTGCCAGGATGTCGTTCGTCGGGGCTGCGATGGGAGGCGCGGTCTCCGGCTCCGTCTCGGTAGTCGCCGCGGTGACGGATGCGCAGCGCGCGGTGAACCAGAACGTGCTGCCCCGGCCGACCTGGCTGTTGACGCCGATGTCTCCATCCATGGCACGCACGAGCAGGCTGCAGAGCGCCAAACCGAGCCCCTGGCCGTCCGCATTGCGCGCGGAATCGGTGCTGTGGCTGAAGGGTGTGAAGAGGTGCTTGCGGGCCTCCGGCCCCACGCCCACGCCGGTGTCATGCACCTCGAAGCGGACGGCCATGTTGCCCGTGGGCTGGAGCTCCGGTCGCGCGCGCAGGATGACATCGCCCCAGTCGGTGAACGCGACGGCATTGCGCACGAGATGGGTGAGCACCTGTCGAATGCGCTCCACGTCGGCTCGGACCACGTCCGCTAGATCGGGATGCACTTCGATGTCGAGCAGGAGGCCCTTGTCGCTGGCGTCCTTGCGAACCAGGTCGGTGACCTCACGCAGGAGGTTACGCACCCGGAAGTCCTGTTCATCCAGCTCGACCTGGTTGCGCTCCAGTCGCGAGAAGTGGATGACGTCGTCGAGCAGGGTGCGCAGCGAGTTCCCTGACCGGGACACGGCTTCCACGCACTCAGACTGTTCGGTCGAGAGCTCGGTCTCGGTGAGCAGTCCGGTCATGCCGATGATGCCGTTCAGAGGAGTCCGTAGGGCGTGGCTCAGGCGGCTGACGAACTCCGACCGGGCGGCGCTCGCGCTTTGGGCCTCGTCTCGAGCAGCGCGCAGCTCCTCGGCGTACAGGCCCAGCTGCTGGGTGCGCTCCTGCACCCGTGCTTCCAGCGTGTTGTTGAGCTCACCGAGTCGCGACTGGGAATGCGTGAGGCCGTGCAAGGCATTGCGCATCGAGGAATCGAGCAGCCCGAGTTCGTCGCTCGAGTTGGTAGCGCGGGGTGGAATGCTGCGACCGCTGTCGAAGGCCTCGACAGCCGTGAGGATGTTGTGGAGGGGGCGCACCACGGTGACGCGCAGGCTCAGCCAGGTCAGCAGGACCAGCACCACGAGCGAGCCCAGACCGATCTGGGAGATGCGGAGTTCGACCCCTTTCATGCCAGCAAGCAGCGACTCGGAGGCGTCGTGCAGGCTGACGACCCCACCCAGGAGGGTGACCGGCTCGGAGACGCTGACCTGCTCGTCGGTGTGCAGGCAGCGGGCACCGGGGTCGACGATGTGCTGGCCGTCGTCCGATGCCAGTACCAGGCACGCGCCGGGATGCACGCGTGTCGTGAACGCCAAGGCATCGACGACCACGCGTTCCAGGTCCATCAAGCCCACAGCACGGATTGAGCCACGCCCGACGAAGAAGGTGCCGCGCGGGATCGACGCCCACCGACCACCCTCCCAGCGGATGACGCCGTCCAGCTCGTTCAGGAAGGCCTCGTCCTGAAGGGTCGAACTCTCGTTCCATGGGATGTCACCCGACTCACCCACGGTGGAGAAGACGGTGCCGTCTGCATCCACCAGGGCAACGACACGGAGCTCGTCGATGCGGTCCACCAGTTCGCGGCTCAGGCGCTCGACGTTCAGCAGGGCTTCCGCCCGGGCGGTCTCGTTCTCGACGATGGCCCACTGCCCCAGCCCATGGGAGTTGAGCAGGCTGTCGAGGCCCTCCTGCAGCATGTCGACATGCTCGTCGACGATCTCGGATGCGTAGGATGCCGAGCGCGTCATGTCCGTTCGCGCCGTGTTCAATACCCGCCCGGTCCACTCCAGGTGCACCAGGGCCAGCAGCCCGAGGATGAGCGCCAGCACGGGAATGGTGACGCGCAGCAGGAGTTTCGTGGAGAGACTCATGGCCTGCGGTCCTCCCGGAACGGGTGGTCCGGCTGATTGGCTGGCGGAGCGGACGAGCCCCAGCAAGGGCGGGCAGAGCAGAACGTGCTGTCTCCCCGTGTGTTCACGATTCAGAACCGGATGGGCAGGCGCCAGGCGCGCGGGGTGAAGAGCGAGAGGATTCCCTTGCCGAGCCACTTCAGGTCGCTCCAGCCCGTGCGGGTCTCGGCGTAGAGGGCTTCCAGCAGCAACTTGTCTTCTTCGGGGGCGTCTTCGGGCGTTCCGAGCGGCGCCGGTCCGAGCAGGCCCACGGGCGCACCTTCGCGCACGCGCTCCCAATCCTCCGTGTGGCGATCGTTGGTCTCTGGCGTCAACGGTTGGACGCCGATCAGGGCAAGGTCGCCGCTGATGACTGCAAGGATGCGGGGCATGTTTCGCAACACGGGGACGTGCGTGGCCGCCTCGATGGTCTCGAACTCGCCGGGTACCGAGCGGCCGTCTTCGTTGAGGGTGCGTCGGTTGCCACGCAGGCGCAGGCGCTTCAAGGGCTGCTTGTGATTCACCCGCCAGGAGTCCAGCAACATCACAGGCCAGAGAGGCAGGGACAGCGCCAGCAGCGCAACGCCCAACACGCGATCGACGGCGCGTTTCAGGACCGCGCCCGGCATCCGCACGCTGAGGTCGGCGAGCAAGGCGGGGTCCGAAACGTGCACCACCACTCCGGTGTCGATGCGGATCAGATCTTGCTTCCAGGCGATGGCATTCTCGAGTTCGACCATGGGGCCCACGTACGTGTGAGGCAGAATGACGGTGTTGCGCAGGGTGGTCTTGTTGTCCACGACGACGTTGTCGGAGAGGACCACGCCGCCGTCAAACGTCACGCCACTCTTGACGCTGACGCCCTGGCCAGCGAAGACCGGGCCGTCATGTCTCAAGTTGGAAGGTAGGTTGGCCTGGCGCCGGACGATCACTCCTCCCGGCAGTTGTCGACCCGGGATCATCAGGCCGGGGAAACAGCCCTGGATGGCGTCGATGTTGGCCTTGTGGAAAGCCGCCAGGGTGCTGACTGGAACGGCATGCGCGCCGTCGATCTCGATGTCCTGCACGTTCCATTCCGAACCTCGGATGACGCGCCAGAGGCCCGCAGAGCAGCCAGCCACCACGGCCCGCAGCGTGACGCCGTCGTAGCCGGTTGCCGCGCTGAGGAAGCGACCCACGAAGGAGGAGCGTAGGACGTCCGCATGCATGGCCACGTACTCGTCGCCCAGGTAGGAGCTGACACGGGCGGCGATGGCGTCGTAGCCCTCGTTGCCACGGGTAGGCAGGTACCGGATGGCGGCACCGAAGCGCGAACCGTCGCCCAGTTCCCGCTCGACCTGGGGGGCGCGGTCGGAGGTAGCGACCACCATGTCCCGTACACCGGCGGCCACCAGGCTCTCCACGGCGTGGACCACGAGCGACTTGCCCACGACGGGCAACATCGCCGTGCAGGTGTGATCTGTCAGCGGTGCCAGCTTGCCGAGGTCGCGGTCAGCGAGGAGCAGGGCTTTCACGTGTATGTCTCCAAGGTTCAGTGCTACGACCGCAGTCAGTAGGCGCCGCGGCTGAGAAGCACTGCTGGAATCGTCTTCAGCAACAGCTTCAGGTCGCCGCCAAAGCTCTGGCTCTCGATGTAGAGGCTGTCCAGCTCGACCTGCTGTTCAAAGGGGATGTCAGAGCGGCCCGTGACCTGCCAGATGCAGGTAATGCCCGGCGTGACTTCCAACCGCTTGTAGTCGTTCAAGCTGTAGTCGGCGACTTCGCTGGGGACGGGCGGCCGTGGGCCGACGAGCGACATGTTGCCCCGGAAGACGTTCCAGAGTTGAGGCAGCTCGTCGATGGATGCCTTGCGGATGAAGCGGCCGATGCGTGTGACGCGGGGGTCGTGCTTCATCTTGAAGAGCACGCCGCCGTCCATCTCGTTCTCGGCAGCCAGGTCCTTCTTGCGTTCCTCGGCGTCGAGGTACATCGAGCGGAACTTGTACATGACGAACGGCTTGCCGTGTGCGCCGACTCGAACCTGCTTGAACAGCACCGGTCCCTTGGACTCCAAGCGGATGGCGATGGCCAACGCCATGAAGAAAGGAGCGAGGGCCAGGAGCGCCGTGCCTCCGATGACGACGTCGAGCAGCCGCTTGAGCACCTTCGTGCCGAAGATCACGACGGTGAAGATCGTGTGAGTCACCCGGAAGCGGATGCGCCCCAGACGCATGCGGTTCGCGACGCCTGCGTAACGGTTCACAAGCTCTCTTTGATTGGGTTCGATGGACGGACCCGTGGATCGGCTTTTCTCGCGCGGCGAACTCACGTTGGCATTCGCTCAACTAGGGGGGCTGGGTGCTTTGTCATTCGCCTCATCGCCCGCCCGGGCCTTGCGACTAAAGTCTTCCCTACTGCAGCACCCGCGGAACGGCTGATCAGCTCGTCCCGCTGCCTGTTTCCCGCTCCGTTCGCACCCATGCAGCCTGGCCACGAGAGGCGAGGAAGATGGCTGGGAGGCGCCCGAGCTTCCAGGCGATGTAGAACGGGGCTGAGAGCAGCGCCAGGATGTCCCGGAGTCCCCCCTTGCCCACAACGAGGGCGCAGGCAACGTGCAGGGCGACGGTTCCCAGGCCCACAGCCGCGAGCGCTCGTCCCCATGTGGAGGGAAGCGCCGCCAGGATGCCGAGCAGGAAGACGTGGGTTGCCAGGGGCAGCAGCAACAGGTCGAGCAGGGGCTCAGCCAGCCGGAGCCGTCCGCGCAGGACTTCCAGCGCGAGGCTAGGAGCGCGCTCCCGCAGCATGCGCAAGCGCCCGCCTTCCCAGCGGGAGCGTTGGGTGGACACACCCTGCCCGCCGGTCGGCATCACGGCGCGAACGTCGGTTTCAGCGGCGAAGTGCACCCTGCGCCCCGCGCGCACCAAACGCAGGTGGTACTCCAGGTCTTCCACCACGGAGGTGGCGTCGTAGGGCACCTGGCGCAGGGTCTCGGCTGTCAGTGCGAAGCCGTTGCCATAGATGCCGGCGCTGACGCCCCATCGTGCGCGCCCTCGGGGCCGGAGCACGTTGAAGGCGAGTAGCGCGACGTTCATGAGCCGTGTGCGCAGGGAGTCTTCGCTGTTGAGGACGCCATAGCGGCACTGGACGGCGTCGGCGCCAGAGTCGAGCCAGGCACGCATCACTGGGAGGAAGTTCTTGGAGGCCTCGGTATCCGCATCCACCACAGCGAGAGCATCGGCGCCCTCGTCGAGCAAGATGCTGAAGGCGTGGTCGAGGGCGTGTCCCTTGCCTCGCTCCTTATCATTGGTGCGTACGAGCACGCGTGCGCCTGCCTCGGCCGCTTTGCGGCGCGTGTCATCGGTGCAGTTGTCGGCCACGACGACGACGGGCACGTCGGGATCGCTCTCAAACAGGGATTGAACGCAGGCCGCGATGCTTCCTTCTTCGTTGTGTGCAGGCACCACGACGGCCAGGTGCAGGGCCGCTGCGTCTGGCCTGGCGTTCCTGGGGACAGGCTTCCGGGGGGGGAGCAGGCCTGCCAGGGTCAGGAGGAGCAACTCAAGGGTGCCCGGCATGGTCAACGCCGCCAGAATCACGATCCACACGGTGATCACGCTGTCTTCTCCGGTGGAGCGGCGATGGGGAGGGGGCGGCCCTCAAGGGCCGCAACCCTGCTCCATCGAGCTTGGAGGGGCTCGCGCTGGAGGCGGGTCGCCCTCTTTTTCATCGTGAATTTGCCGCGTAGCATGAAGCTCAGTCCCTGGGGAAGCCGATGGGGTCTTCGGTTGCTTCCCGCCGGGAGGTTGAGCCCACATGCGCGCAAGGTGCTTGCCCGATGGAATTGGATACTCGAGATGTTGGTGTCGTTCGTGTGGTCCGGCTTTCCGGCCCGCTGGACGCTGTCGCCTCAGGAGACGTACGCAAGCAGCTCAGTGAGCTGGTTCGCGAGGGTTTCTCGCGTCTGGTCATCGACCTGGAAGACGTGAGTCGCATCGATTCGACCGGCTTGGGGGCCTTGGTCACGACGCTGAAGGCTGCTCGGGATCGCGGGGGTGAGCTGGTGCTCGCGTCGCTGAGCCCTGCCGTGCGGACGGTCGTCGAGCTGACGCGCCTGCACCGGGTCTTCGATATCTATGACGACGCGGAAGCTGCTGCGTCGGAGCTCTCCCGATGACGTCCGGCGCCGCCACCCTGAAACACCGGCTGGAGGGTCTGGCGACTCTCGAGAAGGCACGTGAATTCGCGACGGAGACGTCGCGGATCCTGGGTGAGTGGGGCCTGCCGGATGATCGGCTGACGTCTTGGGAGATGGCTGTGGCCGAGATGGCCACCAACGTCGCTCGTCATGGCTATCCCGATCTGCCGGGGCCCATGGCCCTGCGCATCATCTGGGGCACGGACGGTCTGGAAATCTCGGTCATCGACCAGGGAGTCGCCTATGACCCCAATGAGGTCCCACCGCCGCCGGACCCCGATCCGGAAGATCCTTCGACCTGGCCCGAGGGTGGCATGGGCATCATGTTGGTCCGTTCGGCGGGTGACAAGCTCACCTACAGCCGCGAGGATCACACCAACACGCTGACCCTGTTTACGCGGATTCCTCGGAACCCCGTTCTCTAGTGCAGATTTCTACAGGCTTGGTGGCCGGACGGCCGAAGGGATGTTTGCATGCAAACTCCCGTAGACAAGACGAACCGCTCCGCCGACAGCACCTTCACAGGTGAAGTGAGCGAGAGGCGGCCGACCATCCTGGTCGCCGACGACTCGGCCCTCAACCGGAAGCTGTTGGTCGCGATCCTCTCCAAAGAGGAATGCACCATCGTGCAAGCTGTCGATGGCCTCGATGCCTTGTCCAAGGCCCGGGTCGAGAAACCAGACCTCGTGCTGCTCGACATCATGATGCCGGGCAAGGATGGCTACGAGGTGTGCGCCGAGCTCAAGGCGGACCCCAAGTTCGCGAGCATTCCCGTCATCATCCTGTCTGCTTTGACGGAGCCGTCGGACAAGGTGCGCGCGCTGGAACTCGGTGCCGTGGACTACGTCACCAAGCCCTTCGACCGGGGCGAAGTGCTGGCCCGTGTTCGAAACCAGCTGAAGATCCGGAAGCTCGCTGCCTCCCTGCAGCAGGCCAATCGCGATCTGGTTGCCAAGCAGAAGGACCTGGACGCCGACCTGCTCGCGGCCGGAGACATCCAGCTGAGCCTGATCCCCCGGGCGCGCCCGGAGATCCCCGGATTCGACATGGCCTGGCGCTTCGTACCCTGCTCCTCCGTCGGTGGCGACATCTTCAACATCGTTCACCTGGACGAAACCCGTATTGCCCTCTACATGCTCGATGTGAGCGGGCACGGCGTCCCAGCAGCCATGGTGACGGTTTCCGTGGCGCAGAGCCTGACGCCCGATGCAGGAATCGTCGTGGAGCAGGTCGACGGACACGTGGCAGGCAACGTCTCAGGCCAGGTGTTGCGCTCTCCCTCGAAGGTGGTGGAACGGCTTGACGCCGAGTTCCCGATAGAGCGCTTCGACAAGTACTTCACCATGGTCTACCTGGTCTTGGATACGGAGACCGGCGAGATGAGCTACTGCAATGCAGCTCATCCGTGCCCCGTTGTCGTGCGCGGCAACGGGGGCATCGAATTCATGGACGCGGGGGGGACCCTGGTGGGTCTTTGCGGTGTGATGCCCTTCGACGAGGGGCACCTGCGCTTGGAGCCGGGTGACCGGGTGTTCCTGTTCACCGACGGCATCACCGAGTTCGTCAACCGTGCGGGTGAGGAATTCGGCGAGGAGCGGCTCCGCGACCTGCTCGCCCTCGGGCGATTGCTGAGTGTGCAGGCAGCCTGCGACAGCGTGGTGACGGCACTTGGCGCATTCGGCCAGGGCATGAGCCCCAACGACGACGTGACCATCACGGGCTTTGAGTTTCAGGGACAGCCTGTCGACAAGAGTCTCTTGGACCAACCACCGATTGTCCCGCCAAGCGCGGAACGACCTTAGAAGGAGAAACGATGAAGATCGAAGCGACTACGCAGGACGAAGTTCTCGTTGTAAAGCTCCACGAAAGCCGCCTGGATTCCTACGTGGCCACGGAGTTCCGCGACGAGATGGACCGGCTCTCCAAGAACGGTGGGTCGCAGATCGTCCTGGACCTGGGCAACGTGGAATTCGTCGATAGCTCCGGCCTGGGCGCCATCGTCACCACGCAGAAGCGCCTCGGCAGCGATCGCGACCTCGTGATCTGCGGTGCCAACGAACCTGTCACGCGCCTCTTCAAGCTCGCTCGCCTCGACAAGATCTTCCGCATCGTCGACTCCGTCGAAGACGCGCTGACCTCGCTCTCTTCCTGACAGCCGCGGGTTCCTGAGGGGACCCTCCGCCTTGCTGTTGCAGCTCGCATCTGGGCACTGGCCCCGGTCTTGCACGAACACTCCAACCGGATCTCGTAATGGCTCGCATGCAGACTCCTCCAACTTCCGCTGACGTCGCAGCTTTCCGCGACGCCATTCTCAAGCACGTGCGCTACTCCTTGGGGCGTGATTGGGAAGGGCTCTCCGGACGCGAGCTGTTCCAGGCTGTGTCGCTCGCCGTTCGGGACCACATCGTGGACGGCATGCTGGCCACCGAGAACCGCTACAAGGATGAAGACCGCAAGCGGATCTACTACTTGTCCATGGAGTTCCTGATGGGCCGGTCGCTGGGCAACAACCTGCACAACCTCGGCCTGTTCGATGTGTGCAAGGACGCCCTGATGGAGATGGGAGTCGATCTCGAGGAGCTGGAGGCCGGCGAAGTGGATGCCGCGCTCGGAAACGGTGGCCTGGGGCGCCTGGCCGCGTGCTTCCTGGATTCCATGGCCTCGTTGGACCTGCCGGGCTTCGGCTACGGCATCAACTACGAATTCGGCCTGTTCCAACAGAAGATCGACAACGGTTGGCAGAAGGAGTTCCCCGACCATTGGCTGGCCTTTGGAACTCCTTGGCAGATCGAGCGCCCCGACGAGCAGGTGCTGGTGCCGCTGTTCGGGCACATCGAGCAAATGCATGACATGGACGGGGTCCAGAACTCCATGTGGCTCGGTTGGAAGGTTCTGGTGGGTTCGCCGCACGACATGCCCGTGGTGGGCTACGGCGGCCAGACCGTAAACGTCCTGCGGCTCTACGCGGCCCGTGCCTCCGATGAGTTCGACATGTCGATCTTCAACGAAGGCGACTACATCGAAGCGGTGAAGCGCAAGGTGGAGAGCGAGACGGTCTCGAAGGTGCTCTACCCGTCCGACGACGTCGAGAAGGGCCGCGAGCTGCGTCTCGTGCAGGAGTACTTCTTCACGTCCTGCGCCATCCAGAACATCGTGCGCACCTACCTGGACAAGCACGGCGACTTCTCGAAGTTCGCCGAGCGCGTGGCGATCCAGCTGAACGACACGCACCCGGCGATGGCTGTGGCTGAGCTGATGCGTGTTCTCATGGACGAGCACGGCATCGAGTGGTCCCAGGCCTGGGAGACGACGCAGGCGACCTTGGCCTACACGAACCACACGCTCCTGCCGGAGGCCCTGGAGCGCTGGTCCCGTTCCCTCGTGGAACGCGTCCTGCCGCGTCACCTGCAGATCATCGAAGCCATTGACGAGCAGTTCCTGGCGTCCGTGCGCGAGCGCTGGCCCATGGATGAGGACAAGCTCGGTCGGATGGCGATCGTGGATCGCAACGAGGCCGACCCCCAGATCCGCATGGCCCACCTCGCCATCGTCGGCAGTCACTCCGTCAACGGTGTGGCCGAGCTGCACTCCGAGTTGGTGAAGTCCGAGTTGGTCCCTGACTTCTATGAGATGTGGCCGGAGCGCTTCAACAACAAGACTAATGGCGTGACCCAGCGGCGCTGGCTGCTGGCCAGCAACCCGAAGCTGGCAAACCTGATCACGGAGTGTGTGGGTGAGGGCTGGCTCTTCGACCTTGACCTGCTGCGCGGGCTTGAAGCCCACGTCGATGACCCCTCCTTCCGGGAGGAGTTCCAGTCCATCAAGCGCGAGAACAAGCAGCGCTTGGGGCAGATCATCCGTGACACGGTGCACGTCACGACGGATGCCGGTTCGATGTTCGACATCCAGGCCAAGCGCATCCACGAGTACAAGCGCCAGCTGATGTTGGCCATGTACGTCGTGCATGAGTACCTCGGCATCGTCGAGGATGGCGTCATGCCCATCGCTCCGCGCACCGTGGTGTTCGCCGGCAAGGCGGCGCCCGGTTACTGGGCCGCCAAGCAGCACATCAAGCTGATCAACAACATCGCCGAGGTGGTCAACAACGACCCGCGGGTGCAGGGCATGTTGCGGGTCGCCTTCGTCCCGAACTATCGCGTGTCCCTCGCCGAGCGCATCTTCCCGGCCGCCGATCTAAGTGAACAGATCTCCACGGCAGGCATGGAGGCATCCGGCACGGGCAACATGAAATTCGCCCTGAACGGTGCGCTCACCATGGGCACCCTCGATGGCGCCAACGTCGAGATCCGGGAAGAGGTGGGTGACGAGAACATCTTCATCTTCGGGACCAGGTCCGAGGAGGTCTCCTCCCTGCGGGCACGCAACGCCTACGACCCGGTGCTGCACTACGAGCGCAGCCCGACCATCCAGCGCGTGCTGGACGCCATCGCGGGGCCGATGTTCAGCCGCGAGAACCCCGGCATGTTCAAGTGGATCAAGGAAAGCCTGCTCGAGGGCGGCGACTACTTCTTCCTGCTGGCGGATTTTGAGTCCTACGTGGTGACGCAGCAGGCGGCCTCGCGCCTCTTCCTCGACACCGAGACCTGGACGCGCAAGGCCATCCTGAATGTCGCCCGCATGGGCAAGTTCTCGAGTGACCGCACCATCCGCGAATACGCCCGGGACATCTGGAATGTGCACCCGGCCGTGTTGCGGCCCGTGCCGATCCCGGAGGTCCACGGCAGCGACGAGCCCGTCAGGACCTGAGGCCTGGTCTTCACCCCGGTAGGCCCCCATTTGGCAGCGGGGGACGGTCCGTCAGGACTTGTCCTTGTCCCGTGGGGGGCCGTTCGAGAGCAGGATGGCCATGCCGCGTGTAGACTCGAAGTTGGCGAACACGATCTGCGCCGTCGCTGTCAGCGGCACCGCCAGGAACGTTCCGGTGACGCCCCAGAGGGCGGCCCAGACCACCACTGACACCAAGATCACGAGCGGCGAGAGGTTGAGTTCCCGACCCAGCAAGCGCGGTTCGATGAAACTGCCGAGCATGACGTTCACCACCACGTAGGTGCCGGCCACGATCAGCGGATCAGTGAGCCCTTCGCGATCCGCAAGGGCGGTCGTGATTGGGAGGATGGCTGCGGCCAGGCTGCCGAAGGTGGGGATGTAGTTCAGCAGGTAGGTCATGAAGCCGAACAGCAGCGCGTAGGGCAGGTTCAGGTACAGCAACACCGAGTAGCAGAGCACGCCGGTCGAGAGCGATGTGACCGTCTTCACGCCCAGGTAGCGCTGGATGCGCAGGCTGATGGAGATCAGGGCCTTCTCGGCATCGGCGCTGCGGTGGCGCGCCATGGCAATGATCTTGCGCCGGAACACCGCCTGCTCCGCGAAGATGAAGACCATGTAGAGCACGACCAGGAACAGGCCGAGCATGAAGTCCTTCACCGTGCCGAACAAGTTCACGAACAGCGACGTCAGATCGATGCCGTTGATCAGGTTGAGGACGGTGGCCTCACCTTCCTCGGGCAGTCCAAAGCTCTCGATGCGCTTGAGCAGCTGGGCCTTGAGCTGGCCGATGCCCTGATTGCCGCCGTTGACTTGTTCGCCGTCGACGATTTGTACGCTGCTGCCGTTGGGCTCGCCCACGAAGTCGCTCAGCTGGGCGAACAGCAGGTAGCCCCCTGTGATCAGGGCGTAAACCAGCAGCGCCAAGAGCAGGACCACCGTGACCCAGGAAGGGATGCGGTAGCGAGCCAGGGTGCGCACGACGGGCTGCAGCACATTGCAGAGCAGCAGCGCGATGACCAGCGGCTGCAGGATGGGCGCTGCGGAGATCAGAAGCCAGCCCACCAGGATGGTGGCGACCACGCCCACCAGTGCGGTGAGCGCATGAATGGACGACTTGCTCCCGGGCTGGGTCGACATGGGCGCCAGTCTAGTGTCCGGAGCCCGGCATTTCCTCGGGCCATGTCGGGCTTCTTTTTGGCGGCTGAGTTCGGGCAAGCCCCGGGAGCCTTATGCTCTGGCTCGACGCGCAGCGGCGGGGCCCGCTGCCGCCCATGTGATCCAGGGAACTCCCCATGCCGCTGCCTGCGCCATCGCCCGCCCGGGCCCCAGCCGCGCCGAAGGTTCGGTGGATGGTCCGCGGTGACATCGACGGCTTCTTCGGCCTGGCTCTCGACAACCTGGTCCAGCTGATTCTGATCGACAACCTGTGTCGCTTCGTGCTCGGCTTTCCGACGGAGCTGATCTACGGGCGCATCCTGCCCGGGGTGGCTGTGTCCCTGCTGCTCGGTAATGTGTTCTACGCTTGGCAGGCCATTCGCCTGGCGCGTCAGGAGGGGCGTGACGATGTGTGCGCCTTGCCCTATGGGATCAACACGCCGTCGCTTTTCGCTCACGTGTTCCTGGTCATGCTGCCCGCCAAGCTGGCCGCAGAGGCTGCCGGTCTGGCGAACCCCAGTGACATCGCCTGGAAGGCCGGCCTGGTCGCGTGCCTCGGTTCGGGGCTGATCGAGCTGGGAGGGTCCGTGGTGGCGGAGCGCCTGCGGCGATTCGCACCGCGGGCCGCTCTGCTTTCGACGCTCGCGGGCATCGCCATCACCTTCATCGCGTTGGGTTTCCTGTTCCGCACCTATGCCCGGCCGATCGTCGGGCTGACGACCCTGGGTGTCGTGTTCCTCACCTTCTTCGGGCGGGTCCGCTTCCGGTGGGGGCTGCCCGGCGGGTTGGTGGCTGTGGGGCTCGGAACCGCGCTGGCCTTCGCGACGGGGATCGCACCCGTGGGCGGGGCGCCGGCCGCCGGCGCCGGCTTCTACCCGCCTCTCCTGGCCGCCGGGGCCCTGTTCGAAGGCTTGGGGGAGGGCGTGCTCTGGGCCTCCCTGGCCGTGATCATTCCCATGGGCCTGTTCAATCTCGTGGGTTCACTGCAGAACATCGAGTCCGCGGAAGCGAGCGGCGACTCCTTCCGCAGCGGCCCGTCGCTGGCGGTCAACGGCGTGGGCAGCATGGCGGCCGCGCTCTTCGGGTCGTGCTTTCCCACGACCATCTACATCGGCCACCCGGGCTGGAAGGCCATGGGCGCGCGGGCTGGCTACTCCGTGCTCAACGGGCTGTTCTTCACTGTGATCTGCCTGTCGGGTCTCGTCGCCCATGTCGTCTGGGCGGTGCCGGTGGATGCAGGCATGGCTATCGTGCTCTGGATCGGCATTGTCATCACGGCTCAGGCTTTCCAGGCCACACCGCGCAGCCATGCCCCAGCTGTGGTGGTGGGCTTGCTGCCAGGGATCGCCGCCTGGGGCACCCTGCTCATGAAGACGTCGCTGCGGGTTGCAGGCTACGGCTCTTCCGACGGGCCTCCCTTGGACGCCTCGCTCATGAGCAGCTTCCAGCAGAGTGATGTGTGGGTGCACGGTGCCTTCGCGCTCGAGAGTGGCTTCATCTTCACGGCCATGATCCTGGCTGCCACCACGGTCTGCGTCATTGAGCAGCAGTTCCGCCGGGCTGCCGGCTGGTGTTTCTGCGCGGGGCTCATCAGCTGCACGGGCCTGATGCACGGCTATTCGTTCACCCCCAGCGACACGGTGCTGAAGCTCTCGCTCGAGGCTCCATGGAACAACCCCTGGGCGCTGGGCTACCTCTTGTTGGCCGCGCTCTTCTTCAGCGCGCCGTGGACGACTCGACCCGAATGATCCCCTGGGCATTCGCTGGGCGCGGTGTTCTGACCGCGGCAGCGAGACATGAGCCTTGCGAGCGGGGCGCCACCCTGATGCTCTCCGGGTTACCCTGCGCCGATGCCGCCTATCGAGCCCTCCGATCCGAATCCGGATTCCCCTAGCGCTCGAGCGAGGCGTCTTGAGTCGGCGTCGGCCATGAGCATTGAACGCGTGGACTCGGACGGCACCCGAAGTGCGGCGCAAGACGCCGTGGTGGTGGAGGAGCCGCTCGAAGTCCGCCTGGGGAGCCGGAGCCTGCTGGTGACCATGCGCACGCCGGGCGACGACGGCGATCTCGTGCGAGGCCTGCTCTACACCGAGGGGCTCGTGCCCGAGCCCGAAGACGTGACCGCCGTTCGAGAATGCCGCGATGTCCCGGATGAGGCCCGGGGCAACGTCATGGTGGTGTCCCTCCGGAGGGGGGTCGAGCTGGACGAGGAGCGGACCGTGCGGGCTGGCCTGGTGTCGTCCGGCTGTGGCGTCTGTGGCAAGACCACACTGGATGCAATCCAGGTGGCGACGCCGGCCGTGGCACCGGGACCCGTGCTGAGCTCGAAGTTGCTCTTGGGGTTGCCCGCTGCCTTGCGCCCGAAGCAGGCTGTTTTCGCGTCGACCGGCGGGCTGCACGCAGCCGCGCTCTTCGACGAGTCGGGCAAGCTGCTGAGCCTCAAGGAGGACGTGGGCCGCCACAACGCCGTGGACAAGGTGGTGGGGGAGGCCATGCGCTTCGGCCGCCTGCCGCTCGCCACGAGCATCCTCCTGGTTTCGGGCCGCGCGGGGTTCGAGATCATCCAGAAGGCCCGGCGAGCTGGCATTCCCGTGGTCTGCTCCGTATCAGCCCCCTCGACCCTGGCCGTTCAACTGGCTCGGGACGGTCGCCAGACCCTCGTAGGCTTCCTGAGAGACGGACGCTTCAATGTCTACTCGGGAGCGGAGCGGGTGGGCTAGCGGCGTCACGCCCTCCGGCGCGGTAGTCTGTCCGCGCAGCCCGCTTGCCTCCCCCTCGTCCCCTCCGCCCTCTCAACCCAACCTGAACCCTCGCCGGCCCACGCATCGCGTGAAGGGGCCGAGCCCGCAGGAGCTTGATGATCGTGCATCGCTGTCCAGACGCCTTGGATTCCCTCAGATGGCTGCTGCTCGTCGCCCTGGCCCTGGCCCCCGCCTGCGGCGTGGATGCGCCTGGCGGACGGAACATCGTGATCATCACCACCGACACCACAAGAGCTGATTTTCTAGGGGTTTACGGCTCGAAGCTGGGTGTGACACCACGCCTGGACGCTCTCGCTGCGAAGGGGGTCGTGTACGAGAATGCCTACGCGCCCATGCCCCAAACGCTGCCCTCGCACTCGACCTTGTTCACGGGTCTGAGCCCCCGGGAGCACCTCGCGCTGGAAAACAGCTATCAACTCGCGGAGGGCTTCCCGACGCTCGCCGAGCTCTCCAGTGAGCGGGGATATGCCACGGGAGCCTTCATCGGCGCCCTGGTGCTGGACACCGAAACAGGCATTCAGCAGGGGTTCCAGACTTTCGACCTGCCGCGCGGGGTTTGGAACGAGGGCCGCGAGGGGCACCCGCCCCAGCGCATCGCCGAGCAGGTGACCGCTGCCGCCCTCAAGTGGGCGGACAACCTGCAGCCCGGCCATCCCTACCTCTTATGGGCCCACTACTACGACCCGCATGGGGACAGCTCCAAGGGCTTCACGCCCCCGGCCCGCCACCGGGCCAAGATCGACATGCCGGCCCTGCGCGCCCAGATGGCCCAGAGTGAGTCTCTGAGCGACGATCTCCCCCAAGGCGCTCGGACGGAGTTCTGGGCTCAGTACGCCGCAGAGGTCCGCTACACGGATGAGCAGGTGGGCCTGTTGCTGGACGGGCTCGAGCAGCGCGGCCTCATGAAGGACACCCTCGTCGCCGTGGTCGGGGACCATGGGGAAGGCCTTTACGAGCACGGTGTGAAGGCCCATGGGGTCTATGTCTGGGAGTCCTTGCACCGGATCCCGATGATTCTCGTCCATCCCGATGGGGAGCACGCGGGCCGCCGGGTGAGCGGCCGGGCCGCCCTGAGAGACGTCGCGCCCACCCTGAAGCAGCTGGCCATGGGCATCGAGTTCCCCGCGGGGGCGGGCATGAGTGTCGACCTCTGGTCGCCGCTGGCTGGGGCAGAGGCGCAGCTTCCCGAGCGCCCGGTCTTCCTGGAGCGGCCGCATTACAGCGAAGATCTGGTGAAGCGGCGCATCAAGGGGGTCGACCTCACGAAGGACAACGCCTACGGCTATCTGACCGCCGTGCTCATGGGACAGCACAAGCTCATCCGGCATCCGGACGGCTCCTCCCGGCTCTACGATCTCAGCGCGGATCCCGAGGAACTCGTGGATCTGGCAGCATCCGAGCCGGCTTTGCTGGCCAACATGGAGGGGCTCCTGGCAGATTGGATGGAGGCCAACGAGGTGGGGCTCCCGGGTGAGGGGACTGAGCTGTCGCCCGAGCGCGAGGCAGCGCTCAGGGCACTGGGATACCTCTAGGGCCACCGCCGACGGCGGACTCGCCTGACGGGAATCCGAACCGGCGACTTCCCCCGGCCCGGTGCTCTTGGCTACGATGCGACGGACTACAAGTTTGGGCCGAACGTTTCGTTGCTGTCGGCCCATAGAAGCCTGTCCTCAGCTCGTCCACGGAGCCGAAAGAGCGTGCCGGAAAACGCCCTGAACGACTATTTGCCCGTGCTCATGCTGCTTTTGTTCTGCGTGAGTTTTGCGGCACTCAACCTGGTGGCGTCGTGGGCGCTCGGCAAGCGCGCGCCTACCAATCCCGACAAGGACTCGCCCTTCGAGTGCGGCATGCCGCCCCTTGAGCAGGGTCGCCGGCGCTTCAGCGTCCGCTTCTACGTCGTCGCCATGCTGTTCATCCTATTCGACGTCGAGGTGGTGTTCTTGTACCCCTGGGCCATCAAGTACAAGGCCCTGGGCATGTTCGCCTTCGTCGAGATGGTGGTGTTCCTGGGCGTGCTCTTCGTGGGCTGGTGGTATGTGGTCAAGAAGGGCGCCCTCGATTGGGGCAGCCAGCCCAAGCCTGGGAGGACGGTGCGATGACCCCCGCAGACGGACAGGGAACCACCACCACCGAGTTCGTCGTGCCGGAGCAGTCCTCCGACACCGGCTTGAATGAGGAGGGGGGCTTCTTCGTCACCAAGGCGGATGCCCTGGTGAACTGGAGCCGCAAGAACTCACTCTGGCCCCTGCCCCTGGGCCTGTCCTGCTGCGCCATCGAATTCATGGCCACAGCGGCCAGCAAGTACGACATGGCCCGCTTCGGGGCCGAGGTCGCGCGCTTCAGCCCGCGCCAGGCGGACCTCATGCTCGTGGCGGGCACCTGCACCTACAAGATGGCCGAGGCCGCTCGCCGGATCTACGACCAGATGGCCGAGCCCAAGTGGGTGATCAGCATGGGGGCATGCGCCAGCAGCGGCGGCATGTACCGCACGTACAGCGTGGTGCAGGGCATCGACACCTTCGTGCCTGTGGACTTCTACATCTCCGGCTGTCCTCCGCGCCCTGAGAACGTGCTCAACACCATGATGAAGCTGCAGAAGAAGATCGAAACCGAGAAGACGTTGCGGCCGTAGTCAGGCGAGTTTCCGCGCGCTCCAAGAACAGACGAGACATGACGAACAGCGACGACAACAAGCCCTCCCATGGTCTGCGGGCCAGCATGACCGACCACGGCGACGCCGAAGCGGCGGCCGCCGTGCACGCGAAGTTCCCCGACGTGACACGCGTCGAGGAATACCAGGGCGATGTGCGGGTGCATGTGCAGCCGGAGAGCGAGCTGGATGTCGTCCGCTTTGCTCGCGACGAGCTCGGCTTCGACCTGTTGGTCGACCGCATGGGCGCCGACCACGGTGAAGATGCCGAACCGCGTTTCGACGTCATCACGGCCACCTACAACCTGAGCAAGAAGAAGCGCCTGCTGTTCGTGATCACCCTGCCGGAAGAGGACCCGGTGACGCCGACCATGATCGGCGTCTTCCGCGGCGCCAACTGGTTCGAGCGCGAGGTCTACGACATGTATGGCGTGCGCTTTTCGGGGCACCCCGACCTGCGGCGGATCCTCATGCCGGAGAACTTCCCGGACTTCCCCCTGCGGCGCGAGTACCCCATGGAGGGGCTCGGAGACTTCGCGGCACCGCGGCGCGCCATCGGTGGCAACGTCGACGGCACGGACGGCAAGGTGGCAGTGCCAGAGTACCCCGGCCAGCCGGGTGAGAAGCTCGGCGACCCCTTCGGGCGCACTCCTGGAAACCGGACATGAGCAACACGCGCACCATGGACGTCGAGGTGGCCGAGGACCGGCACGCCGAGTCGATGATGATCAACATGGGCCCGCAGCACCCGTCGACGCACGGTGTGTTGCGCCTCGTGCTCGAGCTGGACGGCGAAGAGGTGATCAGGTGCGAACCTGATGTGGGCTTCCTGCATCGCGGCAAGGAGAAGGTGGGCGAGACCTTCTCGCTGCACAAGTTCATCCCCTACACCGACCGGCTCGACTACCTCGCGCCCTTGAGCAACAACGTGGCCTACGCGCTGGCCGCCGAGAAGCTCACGGGCATCGAGTGCCCGCCGCGCGCCGAAGCGATCCGCGTCATCTGCCACGAGCTCTCGCGCATCTCGGCGCACCTCCTGGGTCTGGGCGCCTACGCCATGGACCTCGGCGCCATGACCATCTTCTTGTGGACGTTCCGCGAGCGCGAGACGATCTACAGCCTCATCGAGCGCATCTGCGGCGCCCGCTTCACCACCAGCTACACCCGTCTGGGTGGTGTCGAGCGCGACTTGCCCGAAGACTTCTGGCCGCTGCTCGCATCCTTCCTCAAGGAGATGCCGGGCCGGGTGGACGAGTACGAGGGCATGCTCAGCCGCAACAAGATCTGGGTGGGGCGTACCCAAGGCGTGGGCGTCATCACCAAGGAGCAGGCGCTGCAGTACGGCCTGACCGGGCCGATCCTGCGCGCGAGCGGTGTCGAGTACGACCTGCGCAAGGCGCACCCGTACCTGGGCTACGAGAACTACGAGTTCGACGTGCCGATCGGCACCGAGGGCGACTGCTACGACCGCTACCTCTGCCGCATCATGGAGATGCGCGAGAGCGTGAAGATCCTGCAGCAGGTCATGGACACCATCCCCGACGGCCCCGTGATGAACCGCGAGGGCGAGGAGGAGTTGAAGTCCGTGTTGCCCGAGAAGGAAAAGGTGCTCACCAACATGGAGGCCTTGATCCACCAGTTCATGGTGGGCACCAGCGACATCAACATGCCGGTGGGTGAGGTCTACTTCTCCGTGGAGAACCCCAAGGGTGAGTTGGGCTTCTACATCCGCAGCGACGGCAGCTTCAAGCCGACGCGCCTGCGCATCCGCGGGCCGTCCTTCGCCAACCTGCAAGTGCTGACCGAGCTGGTTCCAGGGCACATGATCGCCGACATCATGGCCATCCTGGGCAGCATCGACTTCGTCATGGGCGAGTGCGACCGCTAGGGCGGGCGCGCACCACGGAACTGCGAGGAGCTCACGCAAAGCATGTTTGCACCAGAACTAGTGACCGAGCTGGAACAGATTCGGTCGCGCTTCCCCTTCCCGAAGGCTGCGATGGTGCCCGTGTTGCGCCGCGTGCAGACGGAAAAGGGATGGCTGGCATCGGACACGCAGGCCTGGGTGGCGGAGTTCCTCTCCGTCGAGGCCATCGAAGTCCACGAAGTGGTGACCTTCTACCCGATGCTCTTTGCGGAGCCGGTGGGGCGCCACGTGATCCATGTCTGCCGCACCCTCTCCTGCGATGTCTGCGGAGCGAAGGAACTCTGGAAGCACCTCGAAAAGAAGCTCGGCGTGACCCGTAACGGGACCACGTCGGACAACAAGTTCACCCTGCGCGCCGCCGAGTGCCTCGCATCTTGCGGCACGGCGCCTGTCCTGCTCATCAACAACGAACGCCATGAGCATGTGGGTCCTGCGGAAGCGGACAAGCTGCTGGAGGGCGTCAGCTGATGAAACTTTCCTCCGTGATTTCAGCGCGCTTCGGCAAGCCCGACAGCACGGCCCTCAAGGGCTACCGCGAAGACGGCGGCTACGAGACATACCTCGCGGTGCTGGCCGAGAAGCGTGACCCCGATTCCCTGATCGACATCGTCAAGCAGTCGGGTCTCAAGGGGCGGGGTGGCGCGGGTTTCTCGACCGGCATGAAGTGGTCCTTCGTGCCCAAGGACACCGACAAGCCCAAGTACCTGTGCGTGAACGGCGACGAGAGCGAGCCCGGCACCTTCAAGGACCGGCAGATCCTCGAGATGGACCCGCACCAGCTGATCGAGGGCGTGGGCCTCACGAGCTATGCCATCGGCGCGCACATCGCCTACATCTACCTGCGTTGTGAGTTCAAGCAGGGCATCGAGACCGTGCAGGCGGCCATCGAAGAGGCCTACGAGGCTGGCTTGTTCGGCAAGAACATCCAGGGCAGTGGCTACGACCTCGACGTGCACCTCACCATGGGTGGTGGGGCCTACATCTGCGGCGAGGAGACCTCGCTGCTGAACTCCATCGAAGGCGTGCGGCCCTACCCCCGCAACAAGCCGCCCTTCCCGGCGGTGGAGGGCCTGTTCGCGTGCCCGACCATCGTCAACAACGTCGAGACGATCGCGAACATCCCGCACATCATCAAGAACGGTGCGGAGTGGCACGCGACCCTGGGCCACGCCGAAGACCCGGGCTCGCGCCTGTGGTGCGTCTCGGGACATGTGGAGAAGCCAGGCGTCTACGAGATCGAGACCGGCTTCAAGCTCCAGGACCTCATCGACGGGCCCTGCGGCGGCATGCGCGGTGGCCGCAAGATGAAGGCCGTGATCCCCGGCGGCAGCTCGTCCAAGGTCTTGCTGCCCGACGAAGTGGCGCAGGTCACCATGGACACCCCCGGCATCCGTGCCATGGGCAGCTCGCTCGGGTCTGCCGGCATCATCGTGCTGGACGAGACCACGTGCATGGTGGACGCGGTCCTGAACCTCATGAAGTTCTACGCCCATGAGTCTTGTGGCCAGTGCACCCCGTGTCGCGAAGGGACGCCCTGGATCGTGAAGATCCTGGATCGCCTGGAGCGCGGGGACGGTCGCGAGGTGGACCTCGAACTCATCAACGACCTCGCGTCCAACATCGAGGGTCGCACGGTGTGCGCGCTGGCTGATGGCGCGTGCTGGCCGCTCACGAGCATCGTCCGGAAGTTCCGGCACGAGTTCATGGCCAAGATCCCCGCCGCCGCCCGCGTCGCCGGAAAGGACGCCGTCACCGCATGATCAAGCTCACGATTGACGGGAAGCAGGTGGAGGTCGAGCCGGGCACGACGCTGCTTGAGGCCGCCGCCTCCATGGGCACCGAGGTGCCGCACTACTGCTACCACAAGGACATCGGCTCGGACGGTAACTGCCGGGTCTGCTTGGTGGAAGTGAACGGCAACACGGACAAGATGGCCATCTCCTGCCAGGCGTCGTGCGGCGAGGGCATGGACGTCAAGACCGGCAGCGAGGCCGTGCTCAAGGCCCGCAAGGGGGTGATGGAGTTCCTGCTCATCAACCACCCCTTGGACTGCACCATCTGCGACCAGGCCGGTGAGTGCCCGCTACAGGACTACAGCTACCACCACGGGGCCGGTGACTCGCGTTTCGTCGAAGACAAGCGCAACAAGCCGAAGAAGGTCGAGTTCTCCGACAAGGTCATGTACGACGCCGAGCGCTGCATCCTCTGCACGCGCTGCACGCGCTTCTTCGAGACCGTTCGGGACTCACGGCCCATCGGCGTCGAGAACATGGGTGGCGACAGCATGATCACGCTCGGGCCGAACGGGCAGATCGAGGACCCGTATCAGCTGAACATCGTGGACATCTGCCCAGTGGGTGCGCTCACCAGTCGCGACTTCCGCTTCAAGCAGCGCATCTGGTTCATGGACTTCGCCGAGAGCGTCTGCCCCGGTTGCAGCAAGGGCTGCAACATGACGGCGGGTGCCTACCAGGGGCAGCTGCTGCGCTTCGTTCCGCGTCGCAACGCCGAGATCAACAAGTCCTGGATGTGCGACGACGGGCGGCTGACCTACAGCCGATACAACCTGACGGAGCGCACGCGTGGCGCGTCCATCGCGGGCGAGCCGGCCTCCATGGAGGCAGCCTTCGAGAAGCTGGGCGAGCTGGTGGGGGCTGGGCAGGGCGTGGCCGTGCTGGCGTCCACCTCCGACACCTGCGAGGAGCTGTTCGCTCTCAAGGCCTGGGCCGGCAAGGTGGGCATCGAACACCTGTGGCATGGCGCTGAGACCTGGGCAGGCGACGACTTCCTCAAGCAAGAGGACGCGACGCCCAACACCCAGGGCGCCAAGTCCCTGGGCTATGCGCCCGTGCCGACGGAGGCGCCGACCCTGCGCGGGCTGGTGGTCGCAGGAGACGTGGATGTCCCCGCTGCGCTGCTAGCCAACCTCGACTTCCTGGTGCTCCAGGCGCCGCATAGTGGCGAGCTGGGTCCCGCAGCCATGGTGCTGCTGCCTGGCCTGACGCGGGTAGAAAAGAAGGGCACCTGGGTGAACTCGGCCGGCATGGCGCAGGCCGTCAAGCCCGCCTTGCAACCTGGAGAGGGTGTGCCCGACGACTGGACCATCTGGCGCGATCTGGCCGGTGAGTCCTGGACGACCCTCAAGGCCCTCACGCGCGCAAGCAACACGGCGCTGGATGCCTCCGCTGACAACTCGGACAAACCTCTGCTGGCGACGGACTCGTGAGCGATTCGATGGCCGACTTGCTATTCGACGTCGGGGCGAGCCTGACGAAGATCATCATCCTGACCCACACCACGCTGATCCTGGCGATGTACATGCCCTGGGTTGAGCGCAAGGTGTCGGCCTGGATCCAGGACCGCGTGGGGCCGAACCGCGTCGGCTATGCCGGCCTACTGCAGCCCATCGCGGACACCTTCAAGTTCATCTTCAAGGAGGACATCACCCCGGGGCACGTGGACAAGGTGCTGTTCGTCCTCGCGCCCTGTCTGGCGGTGATCCCCTCGCTGTTCATCCTGGCGGTCATCCCCTTCGGCCCCAGCGTCGAGGTCATGGGCCGCACGGTGGACCTGGTCATCGCCGACCTGGGCGTGGGCATCCTCTTCGTGTTCGCGTTCAGCAGCCTGGCGGTCTACGGCATCACCTTCGCTGGCTGGGCCAGCAACTCGAAGTACCCGCTGCTCGGCGGCGTGCGTAGCTCGGCGCAGATGATCAGCTACGAGATCTGCCTGGGCCTGTCCGTGGTGGGCATCTTCATGGGGGCCGAGTCCCTGCGCCTGCTGGACGTGGTGAACCTGCAGATCGACGGCACGTGGAACATCTTCACGCAGCCCCTCGGCTTCCTGGTCTTCGCCATTGCCGCTTTCGCCGAGACCAACCGCCTGCCCTTCGACCTGCCCGAGGCCGAGACGGAGCTGGTGGCTGGCTATCACACCGAATACAGCAGCATCAAGTTCACGCTCTTCTTCGCCGGCGAGTACGCCGCGATGTTCGTGTTCGCTGCACTGGTCACCGTGTTGTTCCTCGGTGGCTGGGACTTGCCCTTCATGGATTCCGGCACCTTCGCCGCCATGGGCAACTGGGGCGCCGTGCTTGGGTTCGGCGTGTTCCTGTTCAAGTCCCTGCTGTTCCTGTTGCTCTATGTCTGGGTTCGCTTCACCCTGCCGCGCTTCCGCTTCGACCAGCTGATGAACCTCGGCTGGAAGGTGCTGTTGCCCATCGGGCTCGCGAACATTCTGATCACCGGTCTCCTGAACCTGCCCTGAGGTCCCCGATGGCGAAGGTCGTCGAACGACGCAAGCTGAACTTCTGGGAAGAGCTCTATCTCCCGGCCATCGCGGATGGCCTGGCGCGGACGTTCCGCCAGATGTTCAAGCCGGAGATCACCCTCCAGTACCCCGAGCAGCGCCCGGTCATCGCCGATGACTACCGCGGCGCACCGGGTCTCGTGAAGGATGAGGAGGGGCGCGAGAAGTGCGTCTCCTGCCAGCTTTGCGAGTACATCTGCCCGCCCAAGGCGATTGTGATCATTCCGGGCGAGGCGCAGGAGGCCGAGCAGAAGGACGACTACGACTACAGCAAGATCGAGAAGGCTCCTGAGGAGTTCTACATCGACATGCTGCGCTGCATCTACTGCGGCTACTGTGAGGAGATCTGCCCCGAGCAGGCCATCTTCATGACGGGCGAGTACGAGCTGAGCGCTGCGACGCGCCAAGAGCTGGTGCACGACAAGCCACGGCTGTATGAGATCGGCGGCACGCGCCCCGGCCTCATCCAGAAGTGGAAGCACAAGGACGACGGCCTCGAGGCGGGGGAGCACTAGCGTGGAAGGTGCACTGTTTTATGTGTTCGGCGGGCTGGCGGTTCTGGCCACGCTGTTCACCATCACGGCGAAGAACCCGGTCTACAGCGCGCTGTGGATGATCGGTTCCTTCTCGGCGACGGCGGCTGTCTTCGTGCTGCTGGACGCCTTCCTGATCGCCACCGTGGAGGTGCTGGTCTACGCCGGCGCCATCATGGTCCTGTTCCTGTTCGTGATCATGATGATCAACCTGCGCTCGGAGGAGAAGCAGGGCCTGCGCGTCTCGCCCCTGGCGGTGATTGTGGCGCTGACCTTCCTGGTCTTGCTAGGCCGCGCCGTGGGTGACCTGGGCTCGGTGGCTGGCAAGCCCAACGAGCTCGTGGGCACGCCGGGTGGGGTGGCTGAGCTGATGTTCACCAAGTACGTGGTGCCCTTCGAAGCCGTGTCCATGCTCTTGCTGGCCGCCATCCTGGGCACGGTGGTCCTGAGCCGGCGAACCGGGCAGGGCCAAGGGAGCCACGACGGATGATTCCCCTCGAGCACTACCTCTACCTGTCCGGGATGCTGTTCACGCTGGGTCTGTGCGGCGTGATGATGCGCCGCAACGTGATCCTGGTGCTGATGTCCGTGGAGATCATGCTGAACGCCGCGAACATCGCCCTGGTGGCCTTCAACAAGCATCTTCAGGCCGATGCCATCGCGGGCGCCGCCAACGGCGTGGCTCTCGACGGCCAGGTCTTCGTCTTCTTCACCATCGCTGTCGCTGCGGCCGAGGCCGCTGTGGCGCTCGTCATCGCGATGGCTCTCTTCCGACGCTTGGACACGGTAAACGTGGACGACGTCGCGAACCTTCGCTGGTAGGCAAGGAGCCCCCGAATGGACTCGCTTGGCGCCTGGTTGATCCTCTTCCTGCCTCTGGCCTCCGCTGTGGCCATCGCCTTCGGTTTGCACCGAAGCAAGATGGCCAGCATGGCGGTATCCATTGGTTCGGTTTGGGTCGGTTTCGGCATTGCGGCCTTCTATTACCTGCCGGCTCTGCTGGACGGCGGGCATGGATTCACCGTCAACGACACCGTCCGCTGGCTGACCGCCGGCGACACCTCCTTCCAATACGCAATCCTGGTGGACGGTCTGTCGACCATCATGTTGCTGGTGGTGCTGGGAGTGGGTGGTCTGATCCACATCTACGCCGTGGGCTACATGCATGGTGACCCGGGCACGTCGCGCTTCTTCGCCTGCTTGTCCCTGTTCATGTTCTCGATGCTGGGCATCGTGCTCTCGGACAACTTCTTCCAGATCTTCATCCATTGGGAGTTGGTGGGCGTCAGCAGCTACCTGCTGATCGGGTACTACTACAAGAAGCCGGCGGCCAGCGCGGCGAGCAACAAGGCCTTCCTCACCAACCGTGTGGGCGACTTTGGCTTCATGCTCGGCATCCTGATGCTGTTCTTCGCCACGGGTACGGCCAACTTCCGGGAGATGGCGGCCGTGATCGCGGCCCCTGGATATCTGGAGACGGTGGCCTTCCAGGTGGGTGGGCTGAACGGCTGGACCCTGACCAACGAGCACTTCCTGTGGCTCTCGGGCGCCCTGACGCTGATGGGCATCATGGGCAAGAGCGCCCAGTTCCCGCTGCACGTCTGGTTGCCAGACGCCATGGAAGGCCCGACCCCCGTGTCTGCCCTGATCCATGCCGCGACCATGGTGGCGGCGGGTGTGTTCCTGCTGGCCCGGGTGTTCTTCATCTACCTGCCCAGCGACACGGCCATGAGCATCGTGGCGCACCTGGGCATGTTCACGGCCTTCTTCGCTGCGACCATCGCCACGACCCAGTTCGACATCAAGCGCATCCTGGCCTTCTCGACCCTGAGCCAGCTGGGCTACATGGTCATGGCCATCGGCCTGGGCTCCACGGACGTGGCCATGTACCACCTGACCACCCACGCCTTCTTCAAGGCGCTGCTGTTCCTGGGGGCGGGCTCGGTGATCCACGCGGTGCACACCAACGACATCCGGGAGATGGGTGGCCTCTTCTCCAAGATGAAGATCACGTCCACGCTGTTCCTGATCGGGACGCTCGCGCTGTGTGGCGTGTATCCCTTGTCGGGTTTCTGGAGCAAGGACGGCATCCTGCACCTGACCCAGGCGCCGCCGGCCTACGCCGACAACTTCTTCATCCATTGGTTGCCGACGGTCACGGCGGTGCTCACCAGCTACTACATGTTCCGCCTCTTCTTCCTGACCTTCGTCGGGAAGCCGCGCTACCACGGCAAGCCGCACGAGTCCCCGGCTGTGATGTGGGTGCCGATGGCGGTGCTGTGTTTGCTGGCGATCATCTCGGGGCCGGTGCTCTTCACGCAGGAAGTCATCGAGGGCTTCCGCAGCGTGACGCGGCCCGTGAGCGCTGCGGCCTTCCACCACATCCACGGCGACTCCCACACGATCATCCACGCCCTGATCATCTTCGGCCTCGGCGCGGGCTCGGCCTACGTGGCCTTTGGTCGCGGCTGGGTGAACCCCGAGTCGGTCAAGAAGATGCTTGGCCCGGTGCACCGGTTGTTCGACAACCGCTGGTACATCGACGACATCTACACGTGGATCGTCGAAAACATTCAGCAGAACTTCGCCCGGCTGTGCGATGGCTTCGACCGCCTGATCATCATCGGCGGCCTGGTCAACGGCTCCGCTTGGATCACCCGCGCGACGGGTGCTGTGGTCTCCCGGTACCAAACCGGTTCTGTGCGCACCTATGCGCTCCTGTTCGTGGCCGGTGTGGCCGCTCTTCTCGCGCTGAACCTCTGAGCCGAACTCTGAACTGATGCTCGAGACTCACGTCCTCAACTTCCTGCTGCTGATCCCGGCCGTTACGACGGTGCTGCTGTTCTTCGTGCCGGCCGCGAACAAGTTCGCGTGCCGTGCCCTGAGCGTCGGCGCCGGTGTGATCACGCTGCTTCTCGCCGGCTACCTCTACTTCCAGTACGACCAGGAAGTGGGGGGCTTCCAGTTCCTCTACAAGATGGACTGGGTGCCTTCGCTCGGCATTCAACATCAGCTCGCCGTGGACGGCATCAGCGTCGCCATGGTGCTGCTGACAGGCATCGTCTACACGGCGGGCGCCCTGGTCTCCTGGCAGGTCGACAAGCGCAGCAAGGATTTCTACATCCTGCTCAACGCCCTGGTGACCGGCGTCTTCGGCGTGTTCCTGTCGATGGACCTGTTCTTCTTCTACTTCTACTACGAGCTGGCGGTGGTGCCGATGTACCTGTTGATCGGGTACTGGGGTTCGGCGAACCGCGAGTACGCCAGCATGAAGCTGACCCTGTACCTGACGGCAGGTGCGGTGGTGGCTCTGCTCGGCTTGCTGATGCTGTACTTCTCGGGCATCACCGCGGAGCCGACCTTCGACCTGCTGGCCATCAAGGCAGCGGTGGATGCTGGCGGTGGCCTGCCCCTGGCGACGCAGAACGTGCTCTTCCCCCTGCTGCTTGTGGGCTTTGCGACCATCGCACCCATGTGGCCGCTGCACACCTGGTCGCCGGGCGGTCACGCCGCGGCACCCTCCGCAGCCTCGATGATGCACGCCGGCGTGCTCATGAAGCTCGGCAGCTACGCCATCATCCGCATTGCCATGCCGTTGATGCCGGAAGGCGCCGTGACCTGGCTGCCGGTGGTCGCCGTCTTGTGCAGCTTCAACATCATCTATGGCGGACTGGTCGCCATGAACCAGAAGGACATGAAGTTCGTCATCGGCTACAGCTCCAGCAGCCACATGGGATATGTGCTACTGGGCATCGCGGCCTTCAGCGACCTGAGCCTCTCGGGCGCCGTCTTCTTGATGTTCGCGCACGGTGTCATGACGGCCCTGGCCTTCTCGCTCATCGGCTTCTTCTACGAGCAGACGCACACGCGCATGCTCGACGACCTGGGCGGCCTCATGAAGCAGATCCCCTTCGTGGGCATCTGCTTCGTGATGATGGCCATGGCCAGCCTGGGCCTGCCGGGCTTCGCCAACTTCGCCAGCGAGCTGATGGTCATCGTGGGCAGTTGGGAGCGCTATCCGATCCCGACCATCTGCGGCCTGTTCGGCCTGGTGATCGGTGCCACCTATCTGTTGCGCACCGTGAAGGCCTCGTTCTTGGGCGAGATGGACCCCAAGTGGGAGAAGCTGCGGGACGCCAAAGGCTTCCTGGAACGGGCTCCCTTCATCCTTCTCTTGGCTGTGCTGCTGTTCTTTGGTTTCGCACCGTGGACGCTGGTGGACGTGATTTCCACCGGGGTCGAGCCGCTCGTTGACACCCTGCACGCCGCCGAAGCGGCTCTTGGGAGATAGAGGACCTTGGATACCTCCCAGATCTTCACTGAGATCTCCGCCGTCTTCGGCATCGAGATGTGGCTCGGCCTGCTGGCCCTGACGCTGATCATCGTCGACCTGATCACGGGCAAGGGCCGCCTGACCGGCCCCGCCGACATGGTGCGCTTGGTGGGCATGGCCGGCCTGGCCGCGCTGCTCGTCTACAGTTTCAGCGTCTCGCCCAACGAGAGCGCCGTAGGTTGGGGCACGCTCGACAGCTTCGCCCTGTACTTCAAGCGCTTCTTCATGGGCACGGCGCTCATGACCCTGCTGATTTCGGCGCCCTATGAGGCCCGTCTGCCAGCGGGCCGCGGTGAGTTTCCCGCCCTGGTGATCTTCACCACCATGGGCATGTGCATGTTGGCGTCCGTGAACGACTTCGTGACGCTCTTCGTGGGCCTGGAGTTGGTCACGGTCACGCTGTTCATGCTGGCAGCTTGGCGCGCGGGTCTTCCGCGCTCCATCGAGGCGGGCATCAAGTTCGTGATCATCGGTGCCATCGCGGGCGCCTTCCTGGTCTACGGCACGGCCTTCATCTACGGCACCACCGGGCACCTGGATTTCGAAGGTGTGCGAGCGTTCCTGTCTTCGGCGGAGACCGTTCCGGCCGGCCTGAAGTTCGGCCTGCTGTTGGTGCTCGTGGCCCTGGGCTTCAAGTTGGGCGCCGTGCCTTTCCACGTCTGGGTGCCGGATGTCTACCAGGGTGCGCCGACTCCCGTGACGGCCTTCCTGTCCGTGGGCTCCAAGGCAGCCGGTGTCGTGCTGCTCATGCGCTTCATCTACACGGTGCTGGGACCGGTGGCCGGGCAGTGGGGCACGCTGCTGGCTGGCCTGGCTGCCCTGACCTTGCTGATGGGCAACCTGGGCGCCATCCCGCAGAAGGACATGAAGCGCTTCCTGGGCTACTCAGGCATCGCCCACGCGGGCTTCCTGCTGCTGGCCATGGCGGCCCACAGCGAGGCCTCTGCCAGTGCCGTGCTCTTCTACATGGTCACCTACCTGTTCGCGAACATGGCGGCCTTCCTGGTGATCATCGTGGTCTCCCGGACGCACGACAATGCCAGCATGGACCGCATCAACGGCCTGGCGGAGCGCTCGCCCTTCCTGGCCTTCGTGCTCATGGTCTCCATGCTGTCCCTGGCTGGCGTGCCGCCCTTCGCCGGTTTCGTGGCCAAGTTCCTGGTGCTGCGTTCCGCTGTGGCCGACCCCGCCCTGCTGCCGGTGGTCATCCTCAGCCTGGTGATGGTGGTGGTCTCGCTCTACTACTACCTGTGCATCCTCAAGCGCATGTACTTCCGTGAGCCGGAGGACACCGGCGTGTTGGAGATCGCTGGTTCGACGCGCCTGATCCTGCTGGTGTGTGTGCTCGCCTCGGTGGGGCTGGGCATCTACTTCAACCCGCTGGTGGTTGCGGCAGAGAGCGGCGCGAAGGCCCTCTTCCAGTAGGCGGACGCCGCATTCGGTCAGCTTCCGGATGCGTCTCGTCTCGTGCAGCGGTTTTGCACGGGTGAGGGGCTTGCGCTGCGGGAGCCCCTGAGCCGCGAACGCTTTTGACTTGTCCTTGAACCGGTCCTCCCGGTGCCGTAGATCGGTGTCGGTGGCTCAGGCTCAAAGGAGAGTTCCGGTGGCGGATCAGGTCTTGTCTGGTGACCCCGAATCCCAGGGGGATGTCGAGGGAACAACAGCGACGTCAACAGAACCCGCTGGGGAAGAGTCGACGGCTGCGCTGGCCGACTCCTGTGAGAACGATGATCTGTCGGATGAAGATCCGTCGGATGGGCTCACGGGAGACGCTCTTGGCTCTGAAGCCGAAGCAGAGCCTCCTCTGGCGGGCCAGCTGGGTGAATCGGCGGACCGGCAGGTGCCGGTGCAGCTGAGCCGCATCAAGGGCCGGCTCAACAGCCTCGAGCGAGAGGCCATGCGTCGCCGCCGGGGATCCGACGAACTCAGCCTGCTGGACGACAGGCTCGAAGGCGGCCTGGCAGCACACCAGCGTGAGCTGGAGGCCATCCGCGCCCAGATCCAGTTCCTGCGGCAAGAGAACGCCGAGCTGCGTGAGCGCCTGGTGATCAGCTCGCGGCGCGGGGTGAGCGGTGTGGCACGGCGTCTGGGTAACAGGTTGCCCAGCGCGGTGCGCGATCCCCTGCGGCACGTTGCCTATCGCTCCCTGGCTCTGGTCCGCCCGCAGAGCGCCCTGGTCCAGGCCTACCGGCAGTCCGTCTCCACGTCGCGCATGTCCGTGAAGGAGCAGCGCAAGCTGTTCAACAAGGTCATGCAGGGCAAGCAGGAGGGGAAGTTGGACGTGGTCATGATGCCGGTCATCGATTGGCACTTCCGCATCCAACGACCGCAGCACATCGCGGCCTGTCTGGGCAGCCTTGGCCATCGGGTGTTCTATCTGACCACGGTCTTCTCACCCTATCCCGGGCGGCCCGGTTTCAACGTCCTGGAGACTCCGGCCAAGAACGTCTTCATCGTGCAGCTGTACTGCCCGGAGCCTCACCCCGAGAACATCTACCAGCAGCCGCCGAGCGAGGAAGTCTCCCGGGAGCTGGCCGCGGGCCTGACGTTGGTCTACGAGAACTTCCACGTCGAGCAATCTATCGCCGTGGTGCAGCAACCCTTCTGGACCTCCATCGCAGAACGCTTGCCCGGCACGCTGAAGATCTACGATTGCATGGACTACCACGGCGGCTTCACCACGCACACCGACGCCATGGGCCGCGAGGAGGACTACCTGCTCAAGTCGGCCGACGTCGTGGTGACCACGGCCCTGGGTCTGTCGGAGCGGGTGGGGGTGCCGAATGTCGTCATCCGCAATGCCGCCGAGGTCGAGCACTTCACCAAGCAGCCCGCCAAGCTGGCCCTGAAGAAGGACCGGCCCGTGGTGGGCTACTACGGCGCCATCGCGTCCTGGTTCGACATGGAGCTGCTGGTGGCCATGGCCCAGCGCTTCACGGAGTGGGACTTCGTGCTCGTGGGCTCCACCTACGAGAGCGACACGCGCGATGCGGAGATCCTTCCCAACGTGCATTTCACGGGAGAGGTCGCCTACGCTGACCTGCCGGGATACCTCTATGGCTTCGACGTCTGCACCATTCCGTTCCAGATCACGGAGCTGACGTTGTGTACGAATCCGGTCAAGGTCTACGAGTACCTGTGCGCCGGCAAACCCGTGGTGGCCACGGAGCTCCCCGAGGTGGTCCAGATGGGACGGCACGTGCATACGGCGGGTACGCACGAGGAGTTCGCTGCGAAGCTCGAGACGGCCATGGCGGAACGCAATGACGAGACCCTGATCCAGCGCCGGACCAACTGGGCTCGTCGCCAGAGCTGGGCGCGCCGGGGTGAGGCCTATGAGCAGACCGTGCTGCGCTCCTATCCCAAGGTCAGCCTCGTCGTGCTGTCGTACAACAACGTCGAGCTGCTGAAGGCCTGTCTGCACAGCCTCGAGAAGTACTCGGACTACCCGAACCTCGAGCTGATCGTGGTGGACAACGCATCGGATGCTGACACCCAGGAGTTCTTGCGGGAGTACGAGGCGGCGCGCCCTCTGGCACGCATCAGCGACGTGAAGGTGATCTTCAACGAGGAGAACCTCGGTTTCGCGGCCGGCAACAACGTGGGCATGAAGGAAGCCAGCGGCGAGTACGTCATCCTGTTGAACAACGACACCTATGTGACCCGGGGCTGGGTACTCGACATGGTGCGTCACATGCGCCGCGACCCCGAGTTGGGGCTGGTGGGGGCCGTCACGAACAACATCGGCAACGAAGCCAAGATCGACGTGGACTACGCCAACATGGAAGACATGGCGGTGGCCGCAAGGGACTACACCATGGGCCACGCCCGCCAGCTGTATCCCACGGACAACGTCGCGTTCTTCTGCGTGGGCATGCGGCGTTCGACCATGGAGCAGGTGGGCCTGTTGGATGAAGACTTCAAGCGCGGCTTCTTCGAAGACGACGACTACTGCAACCGCGTGCGCAAGGAGGGCTTCAAGATCGGCATCGCCGACGACGTCTTCGTGCACCACCACCTGTCCGCCAGCTTCAACGCCATCGACCAGACTGAACGGCAGAAACTGTTCGCGGACAACAAGCGACACTACGAATCCAAGTGGGGGCCGTGGAAGGCCCACGCGTACCGTAGGGAATCCTGAACCATGTCGGACCTGAAGACAGCGCACCCCTTGCAGCGGGATCAGAACCTGCTGACGGAGCCCTCTCGCCCCGTGTTCATTCTTGCGTCTCCCTGCTCAGATTCTGCGGCTTTGGCAACGTCCCTTTCCGCCAGCCCGGACTTCTGGGCGTCCGCCGAGTCGCACCTCTTCTACTCCTTGGCCGGTCCCAATGAAGACGGGCAGGCCAAGCTCTACGCCCTGTTCCAGCAAGCGAATGCCGACGAATCCTTCTGGTTGACGCAGAATCGCGTGGTCTTCCAGGAGTTCGCCTCCTTCGTGGGGCTCGGGCTGGACCAGATGTTCTTGAGCCGTTCGAACGGCAAGCGCTGGGTCGAGGCGTCGGTGGAGAACACGCTGATCGGCCCGGACCTGACCTACATGTTTCCGCGGGCGCGCTTCCTGAACATCCTGCGGGACGGACGGGATGTCGTTTCCCTGATGCTGAAGCAAGGCATGCACCCAGACACGGAGGAGGGTTTCGCAGCGGCCTGCGGGGTCTGGAATGTGTACGTGCAGCGCGGCCAGGAGTTCCAGGAGATGTTCCCGGACAAGGTGCTGGAGGTCCGACACGAGCAGCTGACCCACAACGCCGAGTCTCAGGCTCAGTGGATCATGGAGTTCCTGGAAGCGCCTAGCGCCTCGGATGTCGCGGCGCACTTCACGCTTCTGGCACGGGAATTCGAAGAACGCCTCTGGCAAGATTGGCCCAGCGCTCGCCGTGAACAGTTCGTGCAGCTGTGCGGACCGAACATGGAGAACGTGGGTTACGCCTTGGATTGGTTTTGAAGCCCCTCCATGCCGTCGCCACGGTCACCCGGGAGGCGAAACCCCAGAGCTAGAGCTGGGTGCTCAGATCTCCCCGGCCAACACATCAAGACAGCAGGACACAGCAGGAAACGCGGGACACCAAGATGAACACACCATCAGATTCTGACGACCTCCTCGCGCTGGGTATGGAGGACACCGCACCGAAGCACGACCCGAACCGCTCTGCAGGCGTCTTCGTGATCGGCTGCCCTCGCTCCGGCACCAGCGTGCTGTCGTGGTGCCTCGCCGCCCACGACAACTTCTGGACCTCTGCCGAATCGGACTACCTCCTGGAGCTGTTCGGCTCCATCGACCTGCATAGCGCCTACAAACGGGCCGTCAGTCGGCCGGATGGCGGATGGCTGCAGAAGAACTCGGTGGGCTATCGCGAGTTCGCGAGCTTCATGGGGCTCGGCGTCGAGCGCCTCTACGAAAGCCGCTCGCAAGGGGCACGTTGGGTGGACTCCACGCCTGGGTACACCCTGATGGCGGAGACGCTGTCCCTCATGTGTCCTGGGGCCAAGTTCCTGCACATCGTCCGCGACGGCCGCGCCGTGGTGAATTCCATGCTGAACAGCGGCTTCAACACGGATTGGTCCGACGACTTCAAGGCCGCCTGTCACACCTGGGTGCGCTACGTCACCACGGGCCGCCGCTTCGTGAAGGCCCACCCCGAGTGCTCTCTTGAGGTGCGTTACTCCGACCTCACAGGCCAGCCTGAAGAGACCTTCCAGGGCGTGTTCGGCTTCCTGGGGGATGAGTACTCAGCGAAGGCGGTGAAGCTCATCACTACCAAGCGCATCAACTCCAGCTATGGCAACGTGAAGGACGAGGATGTGCGCAAGGCGAAGGACCCTGCCGCTGCGCCCAAGCGTCCCTGGGATCAGTGGTCCGATCGGCAAGCTGCGATCTTCCAGAAGATCGCCGGGTCCACGATGCTTGAGTTGGGCATGGGTGGAGAGGCTGTCGCCGCCAGCTAGTCCGTGAAACTGCCCGCCTAGGCTGGCGTGAGCGGTGGGGGCGGACGAACGCCCCTGCGCTGGTAGTCGTGCAGCACTTCTTTCGCTGGCCCGTCCTGGATCAGCTCCCCCTGGTGTAGCCAGAGGACGCGCGAGCACAGATCTCCGAGGAAGCGTGCGCTGTGGCTGGCGACCATGACGCAGCGCGCCGATTGGGTGAGTTCTACGAGGCGCGCGTGGCTCTTCTTGCGGAAGGTGGCGTCGCCCACACCGAGCAGCTCGTCCACCAGCAGGATGTCCGGCTCGAGGACCGAGGCCGAGGCAAAGGCCAGCCGCGCGCGCATCCCGGCGCTGTAGTAGCGAACCGGCGTCTCCATGGCCTGCTTGTCCAGCTCGGCAAAGTCTTGCACGCGCTGGATGTGCTCGCCGATGTGCCGTCGTCCGATGCCATGAATCGCGCCAGACATGCGCACATTGTCGTGACCTGAGAGGTTGGCCGACATGGTGGCCCCGAGCGACAGCAGGACCGACGTGCGTCCGCGGGTCCTGACCTGCCCCTCGTCCGGTTCATAGATGCCGCTGATGCTGCGCAGCAGGGTGGTCTTGCCCGACCCGTTGTTGCCGCACAGGCCGATGATCGAACCCGGGCCCGTCGAGAAGCTCACGTTGCGCAGCGCCCAGAAGGTCGTGGGGTCAGCCAGGTAGGAGTCGGCCCGACCGGGTCGGCTGAACAACGCGCGCTTGAGCCCCTTGCGGAGCATCGTGCGCCGGCTGCCGCGCGTAAAGGCGACGCCCGCGGAACGGCATTGGATGAGCCAGGAATCAGGAGGCATGGTCAGAGCATCCGGATGGCGTCATTGCCGAGCCTGCGGAAGAGCCAGTTGCCCAAGGCGAGCAGCGCGAGGGCCCAGAGAGCCGACCAGCCCAAGGCATCCCAGCGCGGAAACAAGCCGTCGTGAAGGGGTCTTCGGATGCCTTCGAGTACCCCCACCATCGGGTTGACGATCACATACCACCAGCGGTGTTGCTCGGGGATGCGCTCCAGGCTGTAGAGCACCGGTGTCAGGAAGAAGCCCAGGCGCAACAGCACGTCGTAGACATTGCTCAGGTCCGGCAGCATCACGAAGAGCGGGGACAGCAGGTACGAGAGGGCCAGGATCTGGATGCCCATGACGGCGAGCGGGATGGGCAACACGAGCAGAGCCATCGTGAAGGGTCTGTCGTAGATGATCATCATCACCACGAGCACCAGGATGCCGAAGACGTTCTCCAGGCTGGCTGCCGCGGCTTGGCTGGTGACGACGACGCGCCGGTTCACCAGGGTGGATGAGAGCATCTGGGTGCTGCTGACGAAGGCGCCGGCGCCGCGGCGGGTGGCCAGGGAGAACCAGCGCCAGGGGATCAGGGCGCAGGCCAGGAAGAACGGGTACTGCACGCCTTCCGGCCCTTTGCGCAGGTTAAGCAGGTCGCCGAAGATCAGGGCGTAGACGGCGATCAACGTCAGCGGGTCGATGATCCACCAGACCCAGCCCAGCATCCGCTGCGAGGTGTAGGCCCGCAGGGAGGCGCCCGTCAGCCGGCGGAACACGCCGAACTGGTGTCGCCATCCACCTGCACCAGGCTGGTGGGTGGCTGGCCCCATCCCGCTTGCAGCAGGCACGCCAGCTCCTGTCATGTCCATGCTGTGGTCACTGGGCGAGGCCCTCGGGCGGAGAGGACACCCTGAGCGGCATGTCCAGGACGCATGCTACCGGCGGCAAGCCCCACTCTCAACGACCGCAGCGCCCTGCGGTCGTGTCGCTTGGGCATCCTCCTGCTTCTCCGACGCGCGGCTTCAACGGCCTGCTTGGATGTGATAACCAAGATGGGCAGGGATTCGACGCCGGGCCTTCCCGGTTGCGACTGCCCGTGCTCCAAACGACTTCCATGGGACCTCACTGAACGATGATCGCGGACGGTCGCCAAGCAAGGTGGAAGTCCTCCAGCGCTTCTCTGCGCGGTCAACCTCCCGCGCAAGCTTCGCTTCCAGCCGCCGAGCTGCATCAGGAACTCATGAAGCAGGGTTTGCCGCCGGAGGTCGAGATCGTCGGCCATGAGCGTATTCGCAGCCCGCGAACGCCGACCGTCGACTGCTACGAGGTGCGCATCCTGTCCGAGCGGATCGGTGAGCAGGCGGTGTTCATCGCCGGTTGGCTCACGCTGCAGAAGGGCGCCAGGAAGGTCGCTCCCCTGCTGTCCATCCCGGGCGGGAAAGGGACCTCCACGCGTGAGACGGCCATCTGGGTGGCGAGCACTTGTGATGTGTGCTGCCTCTCCGTGGATTGGATCAACAGGGGTGCGTCGACCCACATCCCTGGCCTGGACCCGGCACCTGCCAAGGACGCCATCTGCTTTGAGGGGCAGAGCTGGAAGTCCAGCTACCAGGTGCACAACGTGCGCGCGTTCTTGAAGGCCATGGAGTACCTGCTGACGCGCGAGGAGGTCGCCCCGGACAAGCTCATGGTCGTGGGCACGAGCTGGGGCGCCTTCTACACCTGGCTCATCGCCGGGCTGGATCCTCGCATCAAACACATCTTTCCCACCTTCGGCTGCGGGTTCCTCGACTGGGAGACCCGCTACATCTGGGAGGCGGCCTTCGAGCACATGGGCCCGGAGAAAATGGAGCAGTGGGTCGCTGCCTTCGACCCCGGGCGACGGGTGCACGAGATCCAGGCGGATGTCTGGTTCGAGACAGCCACCAACGACAAGTACTTCAGCGTGCCGTCCGTGACCGAGACCTATCGCCGGGCTGCGAACAAATGCAACCTGCTCCTGGTCCACAACCAGGATCACTTCACGCGGCCCTACAACAACCAGGCGTACCGCTTGATCCGGCATGTACTGGACCCGGCGCACGTTCCCGGCCCGCCCCGGGTTGGTGTTCCGCAGCTCGTGACCGGCAGGGCAACGCTTCGCGTAGCCGTTGAGTGCGAGGGAGCGTGCCGCGTCAGCTTCCTGGTTGCGGCGGGGGACTACACCCGCAGCTTCTCCAAACGTTGGCGTCGGCGGGAGGCGCAGCTGGTCGGGGAGCATTGGGAAGCCCAGCTGCCCATCGTGGACCCGCGACGAGAGATCTGGTTCTACGCCCATGCCGATCGGGAGGGTGTGGCCTTGGCGAGCAGCTCGGAGATCCAGTCGGTGATCCCCGCCGAGGTCGGTGTGGATGCGGCGAACGCCTTGTTCGAACCCCGCTACGACATCCCCGATGAGCCCATTTGGGAGCTGCCCGTGGGCGATCGGGTGCACCCGGCGCTGAGCGTCGAGCAAGAGGACGGCTTCAAGTCCCTGGCCATGAGCTTCTCCGGCACCCGACTCACGAAGGGCGTGCTCTACTGCCTCGAGGGAGACGTGATTGCGGCGGCGGGCTATGACGCGCTGGCAGCTGACATCCAGGTGGCCCGACGCGCGGACCTCGACGGTCTCTTCCTGCTGTTGGTGACCGACTTCCATGCCAGGGCCGAACAGTGCTACGGCGTGCGGCTGAGTGAGGTCGCCGAGGACTTTGACAGCTTCCGCTCCGTCGTCATTCCCTTCTCGCGTTTCCAACCCATGGCGACCCGGGTGGAAGTGTTCGAGCAGTATGTACCCAAGCCCTTTGCCCGAGAGAGGCTATGTGGCGTCGGGTTGTTTTATGACAACAAGCCCTGCCGAGGTGAGGTCCGCCTCGCCCGTCCGGGGGTGACCTACGCTCCCGCGAATACGTCCAACGAGGTGTCTCTCGCATGACCGTGCCCAAGCAGCCCATCCACATTGTCGGCATGTACAAGTGCGGGACGAGCTGGCTTCTTGCTGCCCTGAGCGCGCACCCCGCTGCCGTGGGTCTGCGGGAGTTCGACATCGTCCGAGCCAGCCTGGCACCGCACGACCAGGGCGGGCTCATGCTCGAAGCGGGTGACCGGGAACGACGCTACTTCTCGGGCCATCCGTACTGCCGGATGACACCGGACGAGCTGTCAGGCTTCACGGGGCAGTCGGGGAGCCCTGAGATTCCGGAGCGCTTCGCTCTGGGCAAGCGCTCACCCAACCTCTCCAAGCCCCTGTCCTTTCGGGACGTCCCGGATCAGCGCAAGCTGGAGTTCCACCAACAGCTGCTGGGGGCCAAGTCTGCGCGCGCCCTGGTGGGCGACTTCCTGGAGATGAACGGAAGCCTGGCTCCCGAAGCCACGCACCTCATCTTGAAGTCCGCTGACCAGGTGGCCGTCCATCGCTCCGTCGAGCGACTGTGCCCGGACACGAAGAAGGTGCTGATCGTCCGGGATGGTCGGGATGCCGCCATCTCTGCGGTGCATTTTCGCAAGATCATGCGCAAGGAGAACGCGCCCTGGGCGAAGGGTGAGGCCGGCTTCAGTGAGCTGCTCAAGGGTTGGGTGAACCGGGCGCAGATGGTGGAGCGCCTGAGGGCGGACACGCGGCTCTACGTCCTGCGCTACGAAGACCTCACGCGCGACTTTGGAGAAACCCTGGCGCCCTTGCTGGAGTGGCTGGGCTTGGATGCTGCCCCCGGCCTGGTGGAGCAGATCGAGGCGGCGACGTCCTTCGAGGCCGTGACGGGCAGGAAGCGCGGGGAGGCTGCGGACGCCGTGGTGCGCAAGGGCGCCATCGGTGAATGGGCCGACGTCCTCGATCACGAAGAGCAGGAAGCTGCCTGGAATCTCGCGGGCGAGCAGTTGGCCGCCTTCGGCTACACGCGCACGGGGGCTTACGATTCCTTGGACTCCCAAGAGCGTTCAGCGGTGTGAGCGCTCAGGAGTTGGCGGGCGTGGGGTGCGGGTGCGGACCCGTGAACCGCTGCTCCGGGGATGCTAGCGTCAGGCCTTGCGCTGATCCTTGATGAGGGGTGTGAACCGTGGCTGCCGAAACGAAACCAACTGACGAGAGCGACCAGCCTTCAACGGCGGCAGGGAACCCGCTGAAAGCGAAGGCCAAAGCCAAATCCAAGGGCCTGCGGCTCCCCGTGTTCGGCAAGCCTGCGCCGGGCTGGGTGGCACGCTTGGAGCAGCTGGCGGAAACCCCCATTCGTGGGGGCGCGGCTGATGCCGAACCCCGTGACGAGCGCGTGGCCCGGGCCCTGACCGAACTGATCAAGACCGTCGGCTTCCGCAATCACGCCTGTCAGCTGAAGTTCTTCGACGTGGCGCAAGCCAATGGCCTGCACGTCATGCGGCGCCACTTCTACAACCCCATGCCCGACACCTCAGGGCTGGATGAGCAGCTCTGGGAGCGCCGCGCCGATGCCGACGGTGGCGTCGACATGCGCGAGCAGGCACAGCTGGAACTGCTCAAGACCCTGGGCGCCTTCTCCCACGAGTTGCAGGATGTCCCCGTCGACTGCGAAGACGAGAGTGTCTATCGCTGGGGCAACCCTGCCTTCTGGCCGGGTGATGGGGCTGTCTACTACTCGATGATCCGGTCGCTCGGCGCCAAGCGGATCCTCGAGGTGGGCAGCGGGCACTCCACGCGCATGGCGGCCAAAGCCGCAGCCATGAATGGTGCTGAGCTCAGCTGCATCGAGCCCTATCCCATGGAGTCCCTCAAGCAGCCGGGTTTCGCACGGCTGATCGAGAGCCCTGTGCAGGAGGTTCCGCTCGAGACTTTCGACGTCCTGGAAGCCGGTGACATCCTGTTCATCGACAGCACGCATGTGTCCAAGATCGGCTCGGACGTGAATCACTTGTTCCTGCGTGTGATTCCGCGACTCAAGCCCGGCGTGGTGATCCACGTGCACGACATCTTCCTGCCTTGGGAGATGCCGCGCGCCTGGGTCGTGGACCGGAAGATCTTCTGGAACGAGCAATACATGCTCCAGGCCCTGCTGACATGCAACCCGTCGTTCGAGGTCCTGCTCGGCAACCAGTTCCTGGGGCGCTTGCACAAGGGTGCCTTCAAGGCCGCCTTTCCGTGCATCCCTGACACCTATGCAGCAGGCGGCGTGAGTTTCTGGTTCCGGCGCGCTTGAAGCGTGGAGCCCCGCTCGCAACAGCAGGCAGAACCACCCCGATCGCCGGGTGTGTTCATTCTCGGATGCCCGCGCTCAGGAACGAGCGTGCTGGCGTGGAGCCTGGCCGCTCACCCGGCTTTCTGGACCTCTGCTGAATCGGACTACCTGCACTACGTCTTCGGGCGACGGCAGCTCCGGACGGCCTACCAGACCGCAGCGGGTCGGGCAGACGGGGGCTGGCTGCAGGCGAATGAGGTGGGCTATGCCGAGTTCGCGCGCGCCATGGGGCTCGGTGTGGAGCGCCTGTACGAGAGTCGTTCGCGCGGCAAGCGTTGGGTGGATGCAACGCCGGGTTACACGCTCATGGCCGACGACCTGCACCTCATGTGCCCGGAAGCACGCTTCTTGCACATCCTGCGAGACGGGCGGGCCGTGGTCAGCTCCATGCAGCGCAGCGGCTTCGGGACGGATTGGTCCAAGGACTTCGGCCTGGCCTGTGAGACGTGGGTGCGTTACGCGTCGGTTGCCGAACAGTTCGTCGCAGCGAACCCTGCGCGAGCCATGACGGTGCGTCACGCTGAGATGATTGCGTCGCCTGACCAAGAGTTCGAGCGCATCTTCTCGTTTCTCGGGGAGACCTCTGATGGGAGGGCTGCCGAGATGATCCGAACCCAACGGATCAACTCGAGTTACGGCAACGCGAAGCTCGAGGATGTGCGCCGCGCCAAGCGGCCGGAAGCGGCTCCGAGCAGCCCCTGGTCGACATGGTCGAACCGCGAGCGGAAGATCTTCGAGAAGACTGCAGGCCCGACCATGGAGGCCTTGGGGCTCTCGGCTTCGGGGACACCGAGCGCCGCTGCAGGTCCCTAGGCCCCGCGCTGACGGTCCGGCTGGCGACCGCTTCCAGTGTGTGTTCCGCTCCTCTTGTCGCGCAGGGATTGGACGAAACGCAGCACATCCTGGGCGCGGGCTGCCCAGCTGTTGTGCTGGGCGAACTGACGTCGCTCTGCGACCAGGCCGACCCTGGATTCCATGGCTTCCCGCAGCGCGAACACCATGCTCGAGCAGTCGGCTGCAAAGCGCACAAGGCCATTGAACGATCCCATGTCGGCGACGGGCGACGACACCACGGGCTTGCCCAGGGCAAGGTACTCGTAGAGCTTGATGGGGTTGGCCGTCGCGGCGATGGTGCCGGGGCGGAAGGGCAACCAGCAGACGTCGAAGGCATCCATGTAGGCGGGCACCTGCGCGTAGGGCTTCCAGCCGAGAGTGAAGATGTTGTCCGCCACGGGCAGGCGGGAGCGGCCATCCGCCGGGCCGACGATGACGAAGTCGAACTCAGGCAGAGCTGCGGCCACCGAGCTGACGAGATCTGAATCAAACCACTCATAGACCGCACCGACGAAGCCAACGATCGGGCGACGGCCTTGCGCTGCCAGGTCGGCAGGCCTGGGAGAGCTGGCCGCCAGGGCTTGAAAGGCTCCAGCATCCACGCCGTTCCGGACCGTGGCCAGGGGCAGGCCCGGTCGCTGGGACTGAAGACCCGGGCGCAAGGAGTCCGCCGAGACGATGGCCCCCGAGCAGCGCTCCAGCAGCTCTCGCTCCCAGTGTTCGAAGGCGCTGCTGAGGCTCGGGAGTGGGGTGTGCACAGCGACGTCGTCGATGCAGTCGTAGACGACGTCCCGGAAGGGGAGCTCGGGAAGCCACTCGGCCCAGATCGGCGAGACGACCAGGGCGACGCTGTTGGTCAGGTCCAAGCGGCGCTCAAGCTGCGCCCGCAGTTCGCGCGCTCTGCGCCGTGAGACGGATCCGAGGCGCTCAGCGGGCCAGCGCGACCAGCGACCCAAGGGGCCCACGGGCCATGGTCTGAGCACATGGGATTCCGAAGGGAAACGCTGTCCCACGCTGACCTTGGCCGTGAGGCGCTCCAGCCCGCTGCGCAAGGTGGGGACCTGGACGAAGACCACCGGCTGCCCCGTCGCCATCCAGGCCTCGGTGAGCATGCGTGAGCGGCCGACCATCGGAAAACGCCAGGTGACGGCGCTCAGGCAGACCAGCTGCACGGGGGGAGGTGGGGAAGTCATGCGACCTGCGAGTCTATCGGGAGCGGCCGGCTCGTTCTACGCGAGCCCTCCAACTGAGTCTGAGGAGGGTGCGATGAATCCATTGAAGAGGGCAGTTGGCGCGAGTACTGTCCACTTGCTTGGGGGGCCCCCGGCACGTGGGTGCAGGATGCCGATCTCCGGTGTCGTACCCAGTCCCTTTTGCCTCGTCTCTTGCCCCGTCCCTGGTGATGTGGAGGACCCTTGGTGCGTTCACTCCGTTCGTTCGCTTTCCTGCTGCTGGCTGCGTGCATCCTCGCGGCCTGCCAGTCGTCGGCCCGCACCCAGCTTCAACAACACAAGCTCGGCTCTTCCTCGGAACTCGTCGAGCTCGAAGTGTTCTTGGTGGACATCGACAGCGGCGCCTACGAGCAGGCGCTCTTGCTCGAGGAGCAGCAACTCGAGCAGCTCCTGCCCAAGACGAAATTCTTGCGGGTGATTCCGTTGGAGTCGGTGACGGACGCGCCGAGCGATGCGACGACCTATGTGTGTCGCGTGGACGCGCAGCACATGCCTGAGCCAGGGCCTGCGCCAGGGCTAACGCCGGATCTCGATGCGGCCATGCGCATCCAGGCTGTTTGGCTGCCTGCTGGCGGTTGGAACGCCACGGACTCACAAGGTCGTTCGCTGGTCCACGTGGTGGCCTATCGCGTGCAGCCCGCGGGTGCCGGTTCCAAGAAGGGCGCCAAGACTTTCGAGCTGCAACTGAAGCGCCCCTCGGAGGCCGTCGAGTTGCGGCTGTTCCTGCACAACGAAGGAGAGGGAACAATCGAGGTGTCGCGCGTTGCGGTCATCGAAGCCACCCCCGCGGCACCCAAGCTGGCAGCGCCGGAAGCACCGGCAGGCTGACCCAGGTTACGGGCGCGCGCTGAGGCGGGTACCGCCTTCGGGGGACTTGTCGCTGCGGGGGCTCGGTCGGTCAACGCGAATCTCGGTTTCGCGCGCGGCTTCAAGAGCTGCTGCGTAGACGGTCAGGTACTCGGTGGCCATGCGCGAGACGCTCGCGGGCTTGTAGTCGACTGCTTCCTTCAAGCGCAGCTGGTACTCGTCGCCCGCGGGGACCAAGAGGTCCCGGAGCTTCTCGAACCACGCTGCGGCTCTCCCAACATCGTTGATGAGCCACCCGCCGCCGTGCTTGCGGACCCGTTCTCCGAGGGCTCCCAGGTCCGATGCCAGGACGGGGATGCCCGCTGCCCAGGATTCCGTCAGCACGTGACAGTAGGTCTCCGGCCACTGGGAGGGGATGAGCGTCAGGCTGGGCCGGATGGCTGCGAGCCTTGCCGGAAGCTCGTCGCGTCGGTAGTCGCCGTGCCAGCGAACACCGAGTTGCTCGAATTCCAGGTCCCCACCGGTGCCCAGGAACTCCAACTCGAAAGGTGATCCTGCTTCCCGGTTGAGTTCGCAGAGTCGTCGCAAGACATCCGCCCCCTTGGCGCTCGTCAACTGCCCGAAGAACAGCACGACAGGTCGCCCCGTTGAGGGAAGGCGAGCGCTGGGGGAGAACTCCCGGTGGCTGCGCCCGTGCTCGATGATCTGCCAGGGTCGTTTTCTCAGGAGCGGGAGGACATCCAGCATGATCTCGCGTACGAGCGGAGATGTGGTGATGAGGCTGTCGCACTGCATCAGGGCTCGTCCTGTGCGTCGCTGCCATTCCCTGACATAGCGATGCTTGAGCGCCGGAAGCTGGGCGACCTGGTTGTCGTCGCCGGGACAGTCGCCCGCTCCTGCCGTGCAGTGCCCGGCACAGAACTGGCCGCGCTCATCCAGGAGTTTCACCGTGGGGCAGAGGGCGTGGTAGTCGTGCACCGAGAAGACGACGGGGATGTTCTGGGCGCCGAACAACTCGACGATCTCGGGGGCATTGCCGAGGAAATGACGGATGTGAGCCAAGCGGATGCCGTGCTGTTTCACGACGCGTCGCAGCTCGCTCATCCGGGCCTCATCCAGGGGGAGCCCCAGGCGCCAGGGTGTCGAAAAACGGGTAATGTGCTCGGCGCTTCCCAAGGCCGCCGGAAAGACCCGAACCGTCCATTCGTGCAGGCCCGTCGTGAGCACGATGCACGGGTGCCTCTCGCCAACGGATCGAATGAGATCGTTGGTGGTGTTCTGCACGCCCCCAAAGCCAGCGTGCAGAATGTAGAGGATGGGCTCTGGTGCGTGGGCTGGAGGCGGGGCTGGGCTTGGGACCTGGGTCGGGTCCCGCGTCTGGGTCTGGGTCTCCGCTGATGTGAGTTCGGTCCCGACGCGTCCGGCTCGACGAGCGAGTTCGCTCCTCACGCGCCGGGCAAGCAGCTCGAACGGGAGGCTCTTGCGCCACGCGGCGATCAGCCCCGCTGCCTCTGGATGCCGTTCATGCAGAGTCGCCAGGTTGCGCTCGAGGAGCGCCTCTCGGCGTGAGCCGTAGGAGGCGCCGCGCCGGTGGAAGATAAACGTCCTGTCGTCCACCAGGTGGATGAAGCCGGCCTGGGTGGCGCGGAAGCAGAAGTCGTTCTCCTCCCCGTAGCCGTCCGGAAAGGCTGCTTCGTCGAAGAAGTCGAGGGCCTCCAAGGCCGCGCGCCGCACGTACATGCAGAAGCCATGGCCCGTGGGGACCAACGGAAAGTTCCGTGGCGAGAGCGCCGCCACCATGGTGGCCATCTCGTCAACGCTGACCCCTGGGGGGAGTGTGTTGTCCCGATCCAATTCCGGGATGGAAAAACTCCCCGCTGCATTGCTCAAGGCGGTGACCGTGGCCACCTCGCGCTGACTTCGAGCAACCTGGGAAAGGCGCGTGAGCCAGCCATCCGAGACGAGCGTGTCGCTGTTGAGGAGCAGCACGTCGCCCTTGGCACGACGGCAGGCCCGATTGATGGAGGCCGTGTAGCCCAGTCGCTGGCGGTTCCGCATGACGTGCGTGCGGGGATGTTCTGCTGCCAGCTTGTGCAGCGCGGGGGAGACGCGAGCGTCAGTGCTCGCGTCATCCACCAGCAGCAGTAGGTGTGCGGCTTGGGTGTGGGCAAGGACGGACGCGATGCAGGCCATCGCATCGTCGTAGGCGTCATGGATCGGCACGATGATCGTGACGGCAACATCTGGATGCTGGCGTTGGCCAGCAGGGTCGCGGCCCTCAGGGTCGGGTCTGCTTTTCGTGGTCATGTTGGGGGCGTCATCCCACGGTCGTGCGTTGCGCGGCCTCACGGCGGGCTGGTTGTTCGTGAATCACCCGATGGTACGCCTCAAGGGTTTGCAGGGCGGCACGGTCCCACGTGAACTCCGACTGGATTCGTTGGCGGAGTGTTTCGGACGGCCCCTGCTCCAGGGCGGACTCCACCGCCCTGAGGATGGATGAGACATCATCGGGTTGACAGTAGCGTGCATGCTCAGCGAGGTATTCCTCGGTGCACCCGCCGCGCGTCGCCACCAGGGAGCAGCCGCAGAGGGCTGCCTCGAGGTTCACGAGCCCCGGTGTTTCGTACCAGCTGACCGAGGCGTGCACCTTCGCGCGCCGGAAACAGTCCGCCATCTGCTCGCTACCCAGGGTCTGCAGGAAGCGCACATGGGGCCCAGCTTCCTTTCGGCACTGTCGTTCATAAGCGGCCGAGGTGGGGCCGGCCTTGCCCACGAACGTGAGCGGGATGTCGGTGCCGCGCAAGGCCCGGATCAGGGAGAGCTGGTTCTTGCGTGGCTCGATGCGCCCGGCACAGAGGACGCCCGCGCGTTGCGTCGGTGCGCCGAGCTGGTGGAACACCTGGCTGTCCGCAGCACCGTGCACGATGTGGGTCTTGAGGTTCACCCGGAGCAAGGAGTTCAGGGCCGTCCGTTCCGCGTGGCTCGCAGGCAGGGTGAGGCCGACTGAGTTGAGGATCGCCCGGGCACCGCGCTGGAAACCGAGCACGGGACGGGTCTCGCCGAACGCACGCGGCGAGCGGCGGATCTGGTCAGCCCATTGATAGGCCAGGCGAACCGTTCGCAGGGCCGATCCCCCCAGACCGCGGACGATGAGCCGCTGGGTGAAGGAACGTCCCGCCCGATCGAAATCGTCGCTCACCCAGAAGATGGGGCTGAGCACCGTGGGGATGTGATGCCCCTGGAGGCTTCGACAGTGGGCGAGATTCTCCCAGACCCTGTCGAGGTGGAAGAGGTGCACGACGTCGTAGTGTTGGAGGTCGTCGCCCGGTGTGGGGGCCAGGGTGATGTCGACCCCCAGGCGCCGCAAGGCGTCGGCCGTGCGCATGATCTGGATGGTGTCGCCGCCCAGCTGCTCCTGCAGTGAGCGTCGGATCAGCCAGAGCGCCCGCATGGCTTTCCTTCCTGCAGGCAGCTCATGAGGGCACAGCCACTTGCCGGTCAGGCTGTGCCGTCCACTCCCGGAAGGCCGGCGTCTGCATCGAACCGGACATCAAGACCTCGCGGATCCGGCGCGACGCCAGGCCGTCTCCATACACCGGGCGCACCTGCGCCATGGCCGACCACGCTGCTTCGTCCTCCAGCAGCTGCGTTGCGGAGTCGACGATACGGCGTCCGTTCGTGCCGACGAGTTTCACATTGCCAGCCGCGACAGCTTCGGGGCGCTCCGTGACGTCACGCATGACCAGGACCGGCTTGCCAAGTGCTGGAGCTTCCTCCTGCACGCCGCCAGAGTCCGTGAGGATCAAGTGGCTACGACTCATGAGCGTGAGGAAGTCGAGATACTCCAAGGGTTCCACCAAGTTGATGCGCTCGTTGTTTCCCAGGAGTTCGTTTACGGGCGCCCGCACGTTTGGGTTGAGGTGCACGGGGTAGATCACGCGGACGTCCGGAAAACGCTCGACGATTTCGCGGATCCCCTGGCAGAGCTCCCGGAAGGGATCGCCGAAATTCTCGCGCCGATGCGCCGTGACGAGCAAGAGGCGCTCCCCTGAGCAGTCCAGCTCCGCCGGCAGCTGGTGATCCTTCGCTAGCTCCATGGCCCAGTGCGTCGCATCCACCACCGTGTTGCCGGTGAGGTGCACGAAGTCGGAGTGGACGCCCTCTGTCAGGAGGGCGCCGGCCGCAGCTTCGGTGGGGGCAAAATGCAGGTCCGCGACGACGCCCGCGATGCGGCGATTGACCTCCTCCGGAAAGGGCTGACTCCGGTCGCCCGTGCGCAGACCCGCTTCCACGTGGGCGAAGGGGATTCCCATGAAGTAGGCGGCCATGCCAGCGGCCATGGCCGTGGTGGTGTCGCCCTGGGCGATGACCACGTCGGGTTGCTCTTCAGCGATCACCTCTCGCAGGCCGAGCAGGCTGCGCCCCAGCAGGCCGACGAGATCCTGGTTGGCCCGCATGAGTGCCAGGTCGCGGTCTGGCGTCAGGCCGAAGGTACCGAGGGCGCTCGCCAACATCTCCCGATGTTGTCCCGTGGAGCAAAGCACCACGTCTGCGCCCTGTTCGGGGCTAGGATCGGGACTGGGCTCGGGCGTCGTGCTCGGAGAGCGCAGCTCTCGGACGACAGGGGCCAGTTTGATGGCCTCGGGGCGAGTGCCCAACACCACCAGCAAGCGCTTTCGCGACTCCGAAACCATCCACGACCCTCCCGGGGTGTTGCGCGAAAAGGGGGGAGCCTTTCCGTTGTGTTGAGCCGCCAAACTCAACACATGGGCGAGCATATCACCGCAGGAATGGGCATCGATGCATTCTTTCGCTTATGTCGGCGCGGCCTTGCGTGCGTGGGCTTGGGCCACTGATCGGGCCGGTGCCGGTGTCGGGGGTTGTAGCTGTCGCTGAGTTCGGCGCGGATTGGGGAGCCCCGCATGAACAGCGCACTCGAGTTGCTCTAGAAGCAGGTCGGCGGGGAGCAATTCGTGCAGCCAGTGGCGAGGCGTTGTGGGCGGGAGTGCCGAGCGACCGGCGGCGGCATGCAACGAGCCGGCGGCAGCAACTCCCTCGGAGCCTGGGGCTGCGGAGGCTGGGTTGAGCAGTTGGAGAATCTTGTTCCAGTGTGCGTCCACAGCTTGCAGCTGCAGGCGCCGACGCTGCGCGGCCTGGCTGGGTGCGCTCAGGCCGTGCTGCTCGACCCAGCTCACTGTGGATTCCCAGGAAGGCCGGTGCCGTTCGATGCTGTTGAGCTGCTGCGCCAGGTCGTGGTGCTTGTGGTCTTCGCCGGGCGGCACGAGCAGCCAGGGCACTCCGAAGCTGACGGAGGCGATGGCGCCATGCATCGACGCACCTGCATAGGATGTGGCCTGGCTCAGGCAGGCCGAGACGCTTTCCAGCGTGTCGGGTGTCTCCACGAGCATCGGTGGGGAGTTCATGCGGCCAGCCGTGGCGCGCAGCAACTCACCGTCCCGGTGGCAGGGGCCGAGGTCCAGCAACAGCGGCGAGCAGTGGAGAAGCGCCGACAGTCGGTCGAAGTGCGCCGCCAGGGCGGCCGGGTTGTCTTCCACTCGCCGGGGGCTGGCGTGCAGCACCAGCCAGCGCTCATCGGGTGATCGTCCTCGGGCCCGGCACAGCTCCGTGAACCGGCGTTCGAGTGTCCGTGCCCCGTACAGCCGTGAGAGCTCGAAGGCCGAGTCAGGGTTCACCTCCAGCGGGACGCCAGCCGAGCCCCCGTGCGGTTCCAGCCCCAAGGCCATGAGGTGGGCATGGCTGCCGGTGTCGCGCACGCTGAGCAGGGAGGAGGCCTCCGCCACCCGGCGCAGATGGGTGCCAGCGATGGGCGGCAGGGGCACCGGGATGCCGGGGGCGTTCCAGATCAGCGGGGCGTCGTCTCGGCGTGCCAGGTATTCCGCGGCCAACCAAAGTGCTGGGTAGGCGGCGGCGCCCGGTGCACCGCCTCCTGCATAGACGGCCGTCAACGGGGAGGCGTGGAGGATGTTGCCTCCGCCCAGCAGCACCGCCGTCACGCGCTTCCCCGAGGCGAGGAACTCGTCCAGCCCGACACTCTCCAGCGCATCCCCATAGGGCCGCCCACCTCTGGGGGAGACGGCAATCACGTCGTGTCCCAGGGAAGCGAGGCGGCGTTGGGCCAAGAGCGGGAAGAGCGCATCACCGAAGTTGGCGACGTCGAAGGTACCCAGGATGGCGACAGTCATGAGGGCGACTCCGAGCGCGGTTTCACCGGGATGAGGCAGCGTCCCGGATGCCGTGGTTCCAACAACCACGGCAGCCATCCCACCACGGAGGTGCTGCGGATGGAAGGCTGCGGGGTGGCCGGCGCGTTCCAGCCCTCGCGTTCCACCCGTGGCTGTGTACCGCGAGCGCTCCGCGTGCATGTCTGACGTAGGGGTGGCGTCCCCATGGGCGGGGAGGGTGTCTGCGAGGGGCTTCCGTTAGGATGCGCGGCATGACGCCACAACAACAGCAACACAGTGATCGCCGCTCCCGCCCCCTCGCCCTGATCGCCTGCCTGCTCGTCTCGAGCCTCGTGGGTTGTGCCAGCTCGGAGGGTGTGACGCGCCCCGACCTGCTCGTGGATGAGCAGGCCCCGGACCCCATTGAGGCGGAGCAGATCCAGGATCACGTGGATGTCCTCTCGAGTGACTCGTTCGAAGGGCGGGGTGCTGCGACGCGCGGAGAGCGGCGGGCGGCCAAGTACATCGTGGCCGTACTCAAGGGCATCGACGGCATCGTGCCGGGTGGGCCGGCAGGCAGTTGGTTCCAGGAGTTCGCCGTGCCGGCCTCGGTTGTGATGGGTGAGGTGGACTTCGGCGTGGCGCGCAACGTGCTCGCGCTGCTGCCTGGTTCGGACCCGAGCCTTGCAGAAGAAGTGATCGTGCTCGGCGCCCACTACGACCACGTGGGTCCCAGGGGGCTGCATGGTGGGTCACTGGGCGGCATGGGCCAGATCCACAACGGCGCGGACGACAACGCGTCGGGCACCTCGCTGCTGCTGGAGGTGGCTGCAGCGCTGGCCTCTGGTGAGCGTCCGCGGCGTACGATCATGTTCCAGTGGTACTCCGCCGAGGAGCTGGGTCTCCTGGGCAGCCGGCATTGGGTAGACGAGCCGACGCTCCCGCTGGAACGGGTGGTTGCCATGATCAACTGCGACATGGTGGGGCGCATGCAGGGCAGCACGCTGCTCATCGGTGGCACCGGAAGCTCGCCCCAACTCGAGCGCCTGGTCGAGGACGCGCGCGGATTCCTGGGGATCGACTTCGTGTTGGATCCGCCGGGTAATGCGCCCTCCGACAACTCCTCCTTCTACAACAAGGACATCCCCGCGCTCTTCCTGTTCAGCGGCGTGCACGGCGACTACCACCGCCCCACGGACGATGCGGACAAGCTGAATGCGCCGGGCACCGAGCGTGTGGCGCGGCTGGCCCGGCGCTTGATTCGCGGGGTGGACCGTGGCGCTGAAGCGCCGAGCTTTCGTTCGGCGCCCGGCATGGCCAAGTACTGGACGCCGGCCGTCTACTACGGGCTCACCTTCGACCCGTCGGAGGACGGGGCGGCACGGCTCGCCGTCTTGACGCCGGACTCGCCGGCCGGACGTGCCCGGGACAGTCAGGGGAGGAGCCTGGCGGAAGGCGACGTCCTGCTGCGCGTCGATGGCCAGGTGCCCCGCAGCATGGGCGATCTGGAACGTTCGCTACGGGTGACGGATGACGACCGGACTGCTCGGACCTTCGAATTCCTCCGGAATGACGAGCAGCTGCTCAGCGTCCGCATCCGCCCAGAGATCCGTTAGTCGGTCACGCCCCGCCGGCCACCTCGCGACGCCCCATGCTCCTGAGCTGCGTGCGCAGCCTCTCGGCGGCTTGGTCCAGCGCCTCCGGGAGCGCGTTGCGATCGGCTTTCGAGAAGTTCATGTCCCCCAGCTCCCAGATGGGGACCAGGTGATAGTGGACATGGGGGACCTCGAGCCCGGCGACCATGAGGCCGACCTTGGGCGGCTTCCAGGTGGCGTGGATGGCGCTGGAAACGACCCGCGCCACCTCGTGCAGATGGGCAGCTAGCTCGGCCGGCACGTCGATCCAATGGTCGATCTCTTCCCTTGGGACCACGAGGGTGTGGCCGGGCCGAATGGGCTCGATGGTGAGGAAGGCAACGCACAGCTCGTCCTGCCAAACGAAACGGCCGGGGAGTTCGCCTGCGATGATCTTGGTGAAGAGGCTGGCCACGGCGGGGTCTCGAAGGCTTGAAAAGGGGCGGCGCTGGGCCGCAAGCCCGGCGAGCACCGGATATACCACGGGCGAGCCGCCACGGGCCTGCAGGCGCTGCGAGCTGAGCTGGCCATCACCTGGGGGGGCGACGAGGGCGATACATCAGGTCACGCGCATAGGTCTTTGCGTAGCCCCCGGTTCCTTTATGGTCCCGCTGCCGAAAGCCGAAGAGATGGTTGCGCCCGAGACGTTCGGCCGCGGTGCGACGGACCGGCTATAGATCGACTGAGGGCTCCCACAGCTCGTCACTCGAAGGGCGCCCGGCCACCGATTTGCTGACGTCCCGAGGTTTGGAAACGCCCGCCATTTCCCGTGGAATGGTGGGGAGACTCCGACTCGCTGGACCGCCTCGACCGAAGGGCCCCGAATGTTCACGACCGTCGTCATGCTGGGCATCGTCATTGCCCTGTTGCTCTATGGGTTCGGGTATTGGGCCTGGGTAGCGGCCGGGGGCTTCGCCCTTGAGCGCTGTTGGACGATCTCCGGCAGCGCCGGGTGGGACGGTGTCTCATTCTTGGGTGCGGCCTGCACCGCTCTGTGGATTGGCGCCGCGCTGCTCTTCGGGTACCAGCCCTGGCGGCGGGCGTTGCTGACGCGCCATGTCATGCGCATCATCGGCCCAATCCTGCCCGTGTTGTCGAGCACCGAGAAGGAAGCACTCGAGGCCGGGACTGTCTGGTGGGATGGCGACCTTTTCAGTGGCAAGCCCGCCTGGACCAAGTTGCTGCGTTTCGAGGTGTCGGGCTTGTCGTCCGATGAGCAGGCCTTCCTGGATGGGCCGGTGGAAGACCTGTGTGCGATGGTGGACGACTACCAGGTGACACAGGACGGCGACTTGCCCGAACCCGTGTGGCAGCACCTCAAGCATCACGGCTTCTTCGGGATGATCGTGCCCAAGGAGCATGGCGGCCTGGGCTTCAGCGCCCAGGCGCACTCAGCCGTGGTGACCAAGTTGTCGAGCCGGAGTTGTGCGGCGGCGGTCACGGTGATGGTGCCCAACTCCCTGGGACCGGCTGAGTTGATCCTGCACTACGGGACGGACGAGCAACGGGCTCATTGGTTGCCGCGTCTGGCCAAGGGCGAAGAGATCCCGAGCTTCGCGCTCACGGGGCCGGAGAACGGCAGCGATGCCGCGGCCATGCGCGCAAACGGCGTGGTCTGCAAGGGACAGTGGGAAGGTCAGGAAGTGCTGGGTCTGCGCCTCAACTGGAAGAAGCGCTACACCACGTTGGGTCCGGTAGCGACGGTGATCGGCCTGGCCTTCAAGATGTTCGACCCTGAGCAGCTGTTGGGTGAGGTGGAGGACATGGGTATCACCTGCGCGCTCATTCCCAGCGCGACGCCGGGCGTGGAGATCGGCGACCGCCACGACCCCATGGGCGTGCCCTTCTTGAACGGGCCGAACGAAGGCCACGACGTCTTCGTTCCCCTCGACGCCATCATCGGCGGCCCTGCCATGGCCGGTCAGGGCTGGCGCATGCTCATGGACTGCCTGTCCGCGGGGCGCAGCATCTCCCTGCCGTCTCTCTCCTGCGGTTCCTCGCAACTCGCCGTGCGTTACACCGGCGCGTACTCCACCGTTCGAGAGCAGTTCAATCTGTCGGTGGGGCGCTTCGAGGGTGTCCAGGAGGCGCTGACGCGCATGGTGGGTCTCAACTACACAATGAACGCCGTGCGCACGCTGACGGCGGCAGCCGTGGACGCCGGTGAGAAGCCTTCCGTGCTCTCGGCCGTCGTCAAGGCGTACACGACGCAGGGCATGCGCGAGCTCGTGACGGATGGCATGGATGTGGTGGGTGGCGCGGGTATTTCGCGCGGGCCCCGCAACGTGCTGGCACCGATCTACCAGGCGGCGCCCATCGGCATCACGGTCGAAGGGGCGAACATCCTGACGCGCACCATGATCATCTTCGGTCAGGGCGCCATCCGCTGCCATCCCTTCGTCCAGGACGAGCTGGCAGGTGTGGCAGATCGCGACCTCGTGCGTTTCGACCGTGCGTTCTGGGGCCACGTGAACGTGGTCGCCTGCAACGTGGGCCGTGCCTTTGGGCGAGGCCTGGTGACGTTGCCCATGGCGACCGATCGTGCGGGCTGGGAAGTGGGCCGCCTGCTCGGTCGTGTCTCGCGGATGAGCGCAGCCTTCGCGGTCCTGGCAGACGTGGCCATGGGGACGCTCGGGTCCGATCTCAAACGCAAGGAACGGCTCGCGGGCCGTTTCTCGGATGCGCTCGCCTGGATGTACCTGGCCAGCGCGACCGCCAAGCGCTTCGTGGACGAAGGGCGCATCGACGCCGACCGTGCCGTCATGCGTTGGAGCATGGAGCACGCGCTCTGGAAGACGCAGACCGCCCTGGTCGAGGTCCTGGACAACCTGCCCTTGCGCCCCGCGGCCTGGGCCTTGCGCTGGGTGCTCTTCCCCCTGGGCACTCGCGCCAAGCCCCCCACGGACAGGGTGGCCAACAAGGTGGCCACAGGCGTCCTGGCTGCCGGCGAACAACGGCTGCGTCACACGGCGGATGCCTACACCCCGTCCGAGCAGGAGCCAGGCCTCGGTTCGTTGGAGAAACACCTGCGTACGATTCTTGCCGCCACGGAAGCGCAGAAGCGGTTGCGCAGCGCCAGGCGCGAAGGCCGCCTTGCATCCTCTGCGGGAGCGGCGGGTCTCGCGAAGGCCGTGGAGCTGGGCATCTTGACCCAGGCCCAAGCCGATCAGGTCAGCGCCGCGCGGTCAGCTCGCGACGACGCGATCCAGGTGGATGCCTTCGGGCCAGAGGCTTTCGCTTCCCTGCGCGGTTGAGGGTTCGGGCTCGCGCTCTCAGTCTACGTGCAGGAAGAGGTCCGTTGAGTCGCAACTGACGTCGTAGGTTTCGGCGTCATCCTCGCACGGGGGGCCGCAGACACCGGTGCGCACGTCAACTGTCGCGCCGTGCAGAGGGCACGTGGCCTTCATGCCCGCCATGCTGCCTTCGGAGAAGAAGCCGCCCGCATGGGGGCAGGCGTCGTCGATCGCGTAGTACTGGCCGGTAGTGTTGTAGACGGCGTAGCGCTTTCCATCCAGATCCACACGGGTGCCCTTCCCAACGGGGAAGTTCTCTGCGGGACCGATGTTCTTGAGGACCACGGGCGATGCTCCAAGGAAGGGGTGCCCAGGGCAGGATGCGACCCTGGGTGCTGGCGGGTCGCGGATTGTAGGGAATGGCCCAGGCAGAGTCAGCGACGGAGCGATACGATGTGCAGCGATCGGCTGCCCGCCCGGTCCTTCTCTTGGGAGCTTCGCTCATGGGGACCCAGACTCCTCTCATCTCGTCCGTGCTGTCCGCTGCCGTGTTCGGGTTTCTCGCGGGTCCGGCTGCAAGTCTTGCCGTGGCACCAGAGCCCGCAACGCCTGTTGTTCAAGATGCTGAGGACGCCCTCACCGAGAAGTCCTTGCGGCAGCAGTTCCGAGCTGCCTACGCCTCGCCCAAGGAGGAGGCTCGCGCCGAGGCCGTGGCCACGCTGGGCAGTGCGTCCAGAAGCTTGTCGGATGGCGGCTCGAGCAAGCTCATGGCCAAGACCCTGGCGGGGGCCCTGGATGACAAGTCCATGGCCGTGCAGTCGGCGGCTGTGGCGGCGCTCACCTATGGGCGCCACGTCGAAACAGCCATCGATGTGCTGGGCGACTACCTGCACGAACTGAAGAAGCTGAGCGAGAAGCTGGGGACACGACCCGACGAAGAGTCCCGTGATACACGCAACCAGGCTGGTCGACTCTTCACGCAGGTGTGCGTGGCCTTGGGACGACACCCGGATGATCGGTCCATGGAGGCCCTTGCGGACCAGCTGGTGAAGCTTCGCCCGCGCATGGGTGCCAGCAGCACCTCGGAGCTGTTCGTGCGCCCATTGGCCGCCGCACTGCTCGAGCTGGGCTCGCAGAAGTCCGTCGAGCATGTCATCTCGACGGTGGGGGTGTTTTCAGGCAACGCGTTGACCAATGGTGTCTCTGCGGGCACGGCGCGCTCCTTGCACGATGCCCTGACCGCGTTCTCCGAAGAACTGGGCTATGGGGCGACAGCCTTTCGGGAGACCTACGACGTCGACTGGCGCAATTGGTTCAAGAAGCACGAGGACGAGTTGCCGACGAAGCTGGGCAAACTGAAGGACCCCATCTCTGCGCCCATGCGCATGCCCAACAGCATGAATCGCCGCCGGCCTGGAACGCGGGAACGTCCGTAGCTCATGACGTCTGCCCGGCCACCGTTTCATCTGGCCTTCCCCGTGCATGACCTCGGCTTGGCGCGCGACTTCTACGGTGGCTTGTTGGGCTGCCCCGAAGGGCGCTCCAGCGAGGCCTGGGTCGACTTCGATCTCCGTGGACATCAGATCGTTGCGCATCTCGTGCACGATGCCGTGGCTTCCGCTGCAGGGGAATCGGGAGCGGCAAGCGCGGTGGATGGGGACCAGGTTCCCGTGAGGCACTTCGGCCTGGTGCTGGGCTGGGGGGATTGGGAAGCGCTGGCACAACGGGTCGAAGACTCCAACGTCCCCTTCCTGATTGCCCCGCGCGTCCGTTTTCAGGGGCAGGCCGGGGAGCAGGGAACGTTCTTCGTTCGGGACCCGAGTGGCAATGCTCTCGAGTTCAAGGCGTTCCGGGAGGCTTCCCAACTCTTTGCACAGCGAGTGAAGGGGTCCTAGGAGGACCAACTCGTGAAGGTTCGCTTGAGTCGCACCTTCACACCGGGCGCATCGGGAGTCTCGCTGCTCTTCATCAGCCCCGCGTACTCGGGTGGCTGGCCGACTGCGCTCACGAGTCGCAGCCGAAGCTCCCAGCGGCCTCGCTGGCCGTTGGGGGTCCCCGACTCGTCGAGCTGGGGTGCGGGGCCGGTGATGATCAACTCCTGCTGTTCCGCCCGCACCGTCATGGCCACCGGCAGCGACGCCCGTATGAGTTCTTCCGCAGATTCGGAGCTGCGCCAATCAAACGAAAGCCAGCTGCCGCTCCAGGCGTGCGGGTCGTCTTCGGCCTGAAGCTCCAGCCGGATCCCCCGATTGGGCAGCTCATCGGACAGTGCCCACCACCCGCCATCCATGAGCCCTGGTTCACCGCTGGCGACAGGCAGGCTCGGTTCCTGTTCCGATGTGAGCGAATGATCGAGCTGGGAGTCGGGAGAACAGTTCGCAAGAAGACACGCGATGCTTACGACGAGGGCGAGCCTGCAGAGTTCGACGGCAGGCCCAAGGCGCAGGGAAGGTCGATGCATGGGGCCCGGGTTCCGTCGTGGTGGGAGGATGCCTACTTGCGTGCGCCAGGACTCCCTGCGAGGCGGGATCGCCTGGAAGCCGTGGGGAGTCTACTTCTTGAACACCCACGCATGCCCACCCGCTCGGGGGGGGGAGTGCCGGAAGGCCCACCAATGACAGGACTGGAAGCGTCGAGCGGCATGGCGTGAGACCAATGGCCGGGCTTGCTACACTCCTGGCCCCATCTCCCGCTTCCCCGCGGGGAGGGACCGGATTCCACCCTCGGAACGCCTGATGCTCTACTCAGCGACCATCGAGTACGCCCTCCGAGCCATGGCGCACATCGCCACCCTCGAAGCCGGAGAGCGCATCCTGGCGCGGGACCTGGCGGCCGCCACGAACGTCCCGCGACAATTCCTCGGCAAGATCCTCCATCGTCTTGCCCGGCTGGGACTGCTGGATTCTGCCAAGGGACGTGGGGGCGGTTTCCGGTTCAATCGACCAGCCACGGAAATCGCCGTGTCCGATGTCGTCGTGGCCTTGGAAGGTGGCGACATCATGAAGCAGTGCGTGCTGGGTCTCGACGAGTGCAACGACGACCAGCCGTGCCCGATGCACGACGAGTGGAAGGTGTTCCGGCACTCTCTCGTCGAACGGGTGTTCGCGATGCCCATCGCGATTCTCGGCGCGAACCTGAAGGCGAAGCGGGCCCTTCACCATCCCGTGCTCACGGGCGGCCAGGAGCCGCCAGCTCCGGAGAGTCCGCCTGGCAGCTGATCCGCTTTCGGGCGCCGCTCGTTGGCGTTTTTCAGCCAGGCGTCAGCTGGTCTGCAGTGCAGGCAACAGCCTTGCCAGGTTGCCGCCCATGATGCGTTCCACTTCATCGGCGCTGGCGCTTGCTGCTCCCAGGGCCGCCAGCTGCTGATCTCGAATGTCGCCTCGATAGCCGCGCGGGAAGACGCTCGAATCCGTGCCGAACAAGAGGCGATCGGCGCCGTAGACATCGAGCGCCATGGCAAACACGTCTGCCAGATCGATGCGACCGGGGTGGGTTCGTATCCAGTCGTTGCTCGACGAGGTGTCGAGCATGACGTTGTCGCACTGAATGCCGAGCATCAGCGCTTCGCGCAGGAAGCCTCCCCCGAAGTGAGGGACCACGAACGTCAATTCGGGGAAGCGGTTCGCCGCCGGGACAAGCGAGAGCGGGTTGGCGAACGACAGGTCATACGGACGAGGTAGGCCGAGCAGGTCACGCAGCTTCACGGAGAGAATCCCGCAGTGCACGATGACGGGCGCCCCAGCCTGCTGTGCCATGGAGTAGATGTCATGACAACGCGGGTCGTCCGGCAGGAAGTGGTGCATGGCCGGAAAGGTGAGCAGGCCGCGGAAGCCCAACTCTGACAGGGCTCGTTGCGCGAAGTCGTTGGCGGTTGCAGCCGTGGGGTCCACGACGGTGTATGGCAGCAGCCGCCCCTTCGAACGGCGCCCAGCTTGAGCCACGGCCTCCGCTTCGGTGGGCAGGCTCGCGAAGGTCACCATGCGTTCGACGCCGGCTGCGCCCATCTCCTCGAGCCAGCGATCGGTGTGGGCATCGATGTCGGGCCCGGGAACTTCGATGCCGGTTGCATCCGCCACTTCAGACAACAGCACCTCGTTGCTCTCGGAGCGGGGGGAGAGGGTGGCGAGCGTTTCGAAGAACGGCCGCGAGAAGAAGTGGGTATGCGCATCCTGGATCGTCATGGCGCTGATGATATCAGGCAGGTATGCGAGATCCCGGCTTGTAGACTGATTCCATGAGCGGCGCGAGGCGGATCACGGAGGGACCACGGCAAGCTCCCTTCGCCTGCTTCCTTGCAACCCAGGCCCTGGGCGCGTTCAACGACAACGCCTTCCGCTTTGCGCTCCTGTTCACGCTCAAGGCGGCGACCGATGGCGCTGCCGAGAGCCGCCTGACAGGGATCGCCCAGGCCTTGTTCGCCCTGCCCTTTGTGCTCTTCGCGGCTTGGGCTGGAACGGCTGCGGACCGCTTCGGGAAGAGCCGTATCATCGTCGCCTCCAAGCTGGCGGAAGTGCTCGTCATGACGGGGGGGCTCCTGGCATTCGGCAGCGGCGAGCCCGTGGCGCTGCTTGCCGTGCTGTTCCTCATGAGCACCCAGAGCGCCTTCTTCGGCCCGGCCAAGTACGGCTGGGTGGCCGAGACCGTTCCGGAAGCCGAGCTCGCCCGGGCCAATGGCGTGGTTCAGATGACCACCATGATCGCCATCGTCGCTGGGCAGCTGGCGGGGGGCGAACTCTTCCAACGCTCGGGTGGGTCGGTGGTCTCCTTGGCTTGGGTGTTCGTGGCGGTCGCTGGCCTGGGTTCCCTCACGGCGTACTTCGTCGGGCGCACGCCGGCGCAGCGGCCAGGGGCGCGCTTCGGGCGCAATCCTTTCGGGGATCTCGCGGGGACGTGGCGTGCCGTCCGTGCAGACCCTCGGCTGCTCTACACGATGTTGGGTATCGGGCACTTCTTCATGCTGTCGGCGCTGTTGCAGATCGATCTGCTGGACTATGGGCAGCAGGTGCTGGGCCTGGAGGCCGGTCCGTCGGCGCGCCTCGTCGCTACGGCCGTGGTGGGCATCGCGCTGGGTTCGCTGATGGCAGGGCGTTTGTCCGAAGGGCGCGTGGAGCTGGGCCTGGTTCCATTCGGCGCCCTGGTCATGAGTGTCGGCGTGTTCGCCTTGGCGCTCTGCGAGCCCATGCCGCTGAACATCCCGTTGCTGTCCGGCGTGAAGGGGATCGGCCCGTTGTTCACGGGCGGCTTGTGGCTGCCTGCCTGCCTGGTGTTGTTCACCGGGATCGCCGGCGGCTTCTTCGTGGTGCCCCTCTACGCCTTGCTGCAGCTGAGCGCTCCCACCCATGAGAAGGGCAGGTACCTGGCGTTCGGCAACCTGGTGAGCTTCCTGGGTATCGGGTTCGCCGCTCTCTTTCTCTGGCTGCCTGCCGAACTGGAGATGGGTCTTCGCGCACAGTTCAAGATGATCGCCCTGCTCTCCCTGGCGGGGACGGTCGTCAGCCTGCGCTTGCTGCCTCATGCCTTCGTGCGCTTCCTGGCTTGGCTTCTGGCTCACAGCTTCTACCGCATCTCGGTGAGGCACGAAGACCGCCTTCCCAAGACGGGTGGCGCGCTGCTGGTGGCGAATCACGTGAGCTGGGTCGACGCCCTGATCCTCGCCGTGAGTTCCCGTCGCCAGCTGCACTTCCTGATGCATCGCAGCTACTACGAGTGGAAGCCCACGCACTGGTTGTTCCGCATGATGGGCTGCATCCCCATCGAGTCTGGTGATTCGCCCGAGGTGGTGGAAGCCTCGCTGCGCGCCGCAGGGCAGCGCCTGGATGAGGGGCGCCTGGTGGTTATTTTCGCGGAGGGGGCCGTCACGCGTCTGGGACGCATGCTGCCCTTGCGGACCGGCTACCAGCGCATCATGGCGGGCCGTCACTCGCCGATCATTCCGGTCCATCTGGGAGGGCTTTGGGGCAGCATCTTCAGTCACGCAGGGGGGCGCCTCCTGTGGAAGCTCCCGCGTGCCTTGCCCTATCCGGTCAGCGTGACCATCGGTGAAGCACTGGCCCCGGAGACTCCGCCCGAACAGGTCCGTGACGCCGTGCGAGCCCTGGGTGTGGAGGCCTGGGAGCAACGCGAGCATGCCGAGGAGGGTCTGGCGCGCACGCTTCGACGCAGGGGAAGGCGGAGCTTCGGCAAGCGTATTCACGAGAGCGGGCAGCCAGCGACTTCCATCGCGCGGCTCATGGCTCAGTCAGCGCTGCTGGTGAAACCCTTGAGGCGTTCGCTGCTTGTGGCTTGTGAAGCGCGCGGGCTCAGTGCAGCTGAGTTGGGCGCCGTGGGTGTGCTCACCACACCGGGGCGGGATTCGGCGGTCCTGCTGCTCGCCCTCAGCGAACTGGCTGTGACCTCGCTGCCGCTCGACGCCCGGGAGGGCCGAGAGCTCTTGGAGCAGCGCCTGGGGGCCGCCGGCGTCCAGGTCGTGCTCTGCACCGGTGAGCTGGGCGCACCCGACATCGTGACGGTCGTTCCCGTGGGCGCCTTGCTGGATGCGCTGCGCACTCGACCCCTGCGTTGGAGGACGATGGTGGCCGGCTTGTTGCCCATGCGTTGCCTCTCCCGTCCGCGGCCCTTCGCACCGACAGCCCCTCAGCCTGCTCCCATCGAGTCCTTGGTGTTCTCCCGGGCAGGGGCTGTCCGGGCACTCAGCGCAGGCAACCTCCTGAGCGCCGTCGACGGCTTGCAGCAAGTGCTTGAGCCCGAACGCGATCAGGACGGCATTCTGGGCATCCTGCCTCACGCCTCGGCCTACGGATTGGTCTGCACCCTCTGGTTTCCACTGCTGACATCCACGCGCGTGTGCTGGGTGAAAGAGGGAGACGATGGTCTTGCCGCGGGCAAGGCCGTGGTGCGCCACGGCCTGACGTACTTCTTTGGAACGCCTGGCCACATCGACCTCCTGAGTCGCGAGGCCAAGTCCGGGCATCTGGGCAGCCTGCGTCTCGTCGTCTGCGGTGAGGGCCATCTCAGCTCGGCCTCTCGAGCGAAGTTCGAGGACCGCTTCGGGCTCGCACCGACGTCCGCCCTCACATCCACCGCTTGCTCCGGGCTCGTGGCGCTCAACACGCCGGATGTGCGCACCGCAGGCCACTACCAGAAGGGGACCCAGGAAGGTTCGGTGGGTCATCCCTTGCCGCGGGTCTTGCTCGACGTGTCGGGTGGGCAGCCGTCGGACGGGGCGCGGCAGGAGCAGAGGCCGCCGTCACGGGGGCAGGCGCTGGGGCTGATCCGGGTGCGCGGCGCCTGCCTCAGCCGCCGGGTCGAAGGCGGGCGCCTGCTGCCACCCGAAGACTCTGTGCAGCTGAACGAGCGGGGCCACGTGGACCGACACGGCTTCCTCTACCTGGCGCCGGAGCCCGAATCCGTCGAAGACGGCGATTCATAGATCAGGGATCAGATCGTTTTTCGGCCAAAGGGCCAGAATCGCCGCCGAGGGGGCGCTTCCTCCGGCAGTTCCTTGAGGACCTCCTCGGCTGCCCTCAGGTAGTCCTTCACGCAGGGGACACATCCGCTGTTGCAGCAAACAAAAGAGCGGGGGTCGGCCGTGCCCTGCACGAGCCGGCGAACCGAGTCTCCCAGCATCTCCGGCAGGCCCTGCTTGCGAAGCGCCTTCTGAAACACGCGTTCGAAGCGCGGATGATGAATGATGTTCTCGCGAGGGCCGTTCGTCATATCGTGGAGTCTAGCGTGATGATGGCTCACGCGCTTCGCCGCCTTTCTGTTCCTCGAACGGACTCTCGATCATGAATCGCCTGCTCGCCGTGATGCTCTTGCTGGCTTGCCTGATGCCCGTCGCTTGCCAGACGGCGCCGCTCACGGGTCGCTACCAGTTCCTGCCGATTCCCGAGTCCACCGAAAACGAGATCGGTCAGTCGGCCTGGGACCAGACTCTCGCCGATGCCAAAGCCCAGGGAACCCTGGTGACCCAGGGCGCGGCGGCCAAGATGGTCCAGCGCGTGGGCATGGCCATCGCCGCCGCAGCGAAGCGGCATCCCGAGACACGCGAGCTGGCCGAGAGCTACTCCTGGGAGTTCGTGCTGCTGTCTTCGGACCAGATCAACGCGTGGGCGTTGCCGGGCGGGCGATCGGCGGTCTACACGGGGCTGTTGACCGTCGCGACGAATGAGTCAGAGCTTGCCGCGGTGATGGGGCACGAGGTGGCGCACGCCTTGGCACGTCACTCGGGTGAGCGCATGGCGCAGAACATGATGGTCCAAGCCGGGCTCACCGTGGCCAACCTCCTGTCGGGCGAGATGACCGAGGAGAACAGGGGCTTGCTCATGTCCTCGCTCGGCATGGTGGGAGAGGCGGGTGTGTTGCTGCCGTTCTCGCGAGCCCACGAATCCGAGGCCGACGAGATCGGCCTGTTCCTCGCTGCGGACGCTGGCTATGACCCGCGCGGCTCAGTCCGGCTCTGGCAGAAGATGGGCGAACTGGGTGGCGAGCGTCCTCCCGAGTTGCTGTCCACCCACCCCAGTGAGGCCACGCGCATCGAGAAGCTGAGCGACCTCATGCCCAAGGCATTGAAGGTCTACAAGAAGGCTCAGGCAGCGGGCCGTTAGGCGACACCACGCGGCTCAGGGCGACATCAGCAGATCGTGGGCCGGTGCACTGGTCCACAGGACCCGGGGGTCTACGGGAGTTCCGGGCGCCACCAGGAGCGCGACCTGGCCTTCGGTGACGTCGAGCTGGAGGGTGGACTCTTCCATGGGCCGCTCGGGCTCGATGCCTGCTCGCACAGGGGCTATGTAGCGGGGGGCGTCCGTGGCGAGATCCAAGTCGCCGCAGGCGTCGTGCAAGTGGGTGGTGCCTGGCGCGCATCGGTGCAGGAGCGAGGGGCCGAGTTCTGCGCACACCGCCTCCGCATCCGCAGCGGGGATGAGCCACACGCAGGCCCGTGAAGCTCCGACCGCGATGCCCTGCGTGGGCCCCTTCCAACGGCCTGCTCGAAAGAGCTGTCGTGCCATCTCGATCGGCATCCGGGCCCACTCGCTTTCCGAAGGGCTGTAGCCGCCACCTCCTGGCGTCGCGATGCAGGCACCCCGGCGACTCAGCAGATCCTTGCCAGCGGCGCCCGCTTCGGCGCGCAGCCCGAAGGGCCGGGTGCGTCGACGCTCCACCAGTAGCGAGGCGTCGAGGTCCTGCAGGAACTCCAGCTCGCGCAGCACGCCGTCGCCGCCGCGCCAGACGCCATGCCCCCCGGAACCACGGCGGACTTCGAAGCGCTTCACTAGCACCGGGTAGCGCTGCTCCAGGATCTCTGGATCGGTGATGCGCGTGTTCGTCATGTGGGTGTGCACCGCGCTGGCGCCGTCGAAGCCGTAGCCGGCCCCCGCGCCGCCGCAGATGGTCTCGTAGTAGCCAAAGGACTCCGTGCCGAGGGTGAGGTTGTTCATCGTTCCTTGGGAGGCAGCCAGCTTGCCCAAGGCGCCGAACAGGACGTCGACCACGCGCTGACTGGTCTCGACGTTGCCGCCCACCACGGCCGCCGGGTAGCGCGGGTCCAGCAGGCTGCCGGGCGGGATGCGGATGTCGAGCGGGCGCAGGCAGCCCTCGTTCAGCGGAATGGAGCGCTTCGCGAGGGTGCGGAAGGCGTAGAGCACAGCGGCACGGGTGACGGCGCGGGGGGCGTTCCTGTTTCCGGCCTGCTGGGGGGAGGTGCCCGCGAAATCCACCACCGCCTTGTTGCCGTCGATCCGGATGTCGACGCAGAGGCGCGAGCCGTCATCCAGCTCGTCCTGGAAGGAACCACTCTCGAGGCCGGCGACCACGCCGCTCATGACGTCGGCGGCGTTGTCTTCGACATGCGCCATCCAAGCCTGGACGAGCGCCGTGCCCTCTTGATTGCAGAGCTCATGCAGAAGGCTTGCGCCGGCGACGTTGCATGCGACCTGGGCGCGCAGGTCTCCAAGGCGTTCGTCCAAGCCTCGCGCGCCTGCGGCCAGCAAGCGTTCGCTCAGCTCGGATTCCCGCAGCTCCCCGTCGCGGAGGATCAGCACATCCTGGAAGAGGGCTCCTTCCTGATCGATGTGGGTGGAGTCTGGAGGCATCGAGCCGGGGGTGATGCCGCCCACGTCAGCGTGATGGCCGCGGTTGGCCACGAGGAAGGCCAGGCGTCCCTCACGGAAGACGGGGGTGACGACGGTCAGGTCCGGTAGATGGGAGCCGCCGCCGTAGGGATCGTTGCTGAGCCAGGCGTCACCATCACGCAAGTCTTGGCGCGCGAGAAGGCCGCGCACCGTTTCACCCACTGCACCCAGATGAACCGGAATATGAGGGGCGTTGGCGACGAGTCGACCCTGGGCATCGAAGAGTGCGCACGAGAAGTCGAGGCGTTCCTTGATGTTGGTGGAGTGCGCGACCCGTTGCAGGTGCTCTCCCATCTGGGTCGCAATGGACATGAAGCGGTTCGAGAAGACTTCGAGGCTGACAGGGTCCGGTGGGTCGCCATCGGTGGTACCGGTGGCGGCATCCGTGGTGGCGTCCGTGGGCGCCTCGCGCGCCAGGCGCAGGCTCGGGGCTTGATCCTCGAGGATCAGGAGGCCGCGGCCGTCCACCCGAGCCAGCCAACCCTCCTCCACCACGGTGGTGGCGCAGTCCTCCACGATCAGTGCCGGGCCCTGGAGTCGGGACCCTGGTGCCAGACGTGCACGGATGAAGAGCGGCAGGGGGCCTGAGTTGTCGTCCGGTTGGACGTCATGGGGGACGCAGGGCTTGGCAGCTGCGTGGGGCGAGGCGCTGAGCGAGACGGCATCGACGCGGGTGGCGACGATCTCCACCTCCCGGTCCGCCTGGATGAAGCCGAAGAGCTGCTGGTGCCTGGCCTCGAAGTCGGTCCGCCACTGCTCGGACCAGGGCACGTTGAGCGTGGCATCGACACCGACATAGCGCAGGTCCACAGTCAGCAAGATCTGGATCTCATCCCGTGCGTCGACCCGGGACTCCAAGGCGGACCGGGCCTCAGCAATCGGGAAGTCGGAATCTTCCAGCGGGAAGGCGTGGGGCCGGACTGGTTGCTTGAGCTGGCGCAGGGCGTGGCGACTGACGTCGGCCTGACCCAGGCCCCATGCTGACAAGACGCCCGCCATGGGATGGATCAGGACGTGACGGATGCCCAGTGTGCGCGCCAACTCGCAGCCGTGTTGTGGCCCCGCGCCGCCGAAGGCGCAGAGTGCGTGGTCCCGGGGGTCATAGCCGCGCGCCACGCTGATGCTGCGAATGGCCGCGCCCATGTTCTCGACGGCGACACGCAGGAAGCCCCGCGCACTGGCCTCCGGGTCCCCGAACTCGCCGAGCCGGGTGCGGGCCGCCTGCATGTCGAGTTCCATGTGTGGGAACCACTCGGGACGCAGTCGCCCCAGGACGAGGTTGCAGTCGGTGACCGTGGCGGGGCCGCCGCGCCCATAGCAGGCGGGGCCCGGGAGCGCGCCTGCGCTCTCTGGGCCCACCAGGAAGCGGCCGTCACGCAGGCTGCAAACGGACCCGCCGCCTGCGGCGACCGTCACGATGTTCAAGGCGGGAGCGCGAATGTGGATCCCGTCGATCTCGGTTTCAAAGACCCTCTCCAGCTGCTCGTCGCAGCGGCAGACATCCGTGGAGGTGCCGCCCATGTCGAGCCCGATGACGTTTGTGAAGCCGGCCAGACGGGCCACCTCTCGCGTGGCCACGACGCCCCCAGCCGGCCCCGACAGCAGGGCGTCCTTGCCGCTGAACACTCTGCGACCCGTGAGGCCGCCAGAGGACTGCATGCAGAGCAGCCGCGCTGCGTCAACGCTCACGGCGTCTACCGAACGTCGCAGGATCGGCGTCAAATAGGCGTCGGCGATGGTCGTCTGGCCTCGTGGGACCGCGCCGATCTCGGGCGTGACCTTGTGCGAGAGGGTGATGTGCTTCACTCCCTCTTCGCGGGCCACACGCTCCACGAGTTGCTCGTGCGCGGGATTCACATGGGCATTGAGGAAGAGCACTGCCACGTGCTCCAAACCTTGGAGCGCCTTCCGCAACGCCGGAACGTCGGGGGACACCCGCACCGAGCCGTCCGACATGATCCGTTCGTCCACCTCGACAACCTGCTCGTGCAGAGGCAGGTGCTTCACCACATTCAGGGCGAAGATGTCCGGGCGATCCTGGTTACCGATCTCGAGCAGGTCCGCGAACCCGCGGGTGGTGAGCAAGGTGACCGACTCGCCCGTGCGTTCCAGCAGGGCGTTGGTGGCGACGGTGGTCCCGAGCCGGAGCTCGGACACGGGGTGGCCCAGGTCTTCCTGTTCATGGGCCACTCGCGAGGTGGCATCGCCGTCCTCCGTGCGCGAAAGCAGCTTCCGGATCTGGACCTCTCCAGCCGGACCCCGAGCCACGACATCCGTAAAGGTGCCACCGCGGTCGACGAGAAGCTGCCAGCTCACGAGGCGGATTCTAGCCGGGCCATGAAGCCGATGGTTATGCTCGCTGCTTGCAGTCTTCCTGCCCTCCCCGCCTTGAGCTCCAAACCATGACTGAGACCACCGTCTACTGCCAGAACTGCGGCACGGACATCACGGGCAAGGAGAAGACCTTCTACGGCAACGTGTTGTGTGGCGAGGAGTGCCGGGAGCAGCTGTCGGCTGCGGTCTATTTCCGGGACGGCCCTCCCGATGAGGGGGCAACCTGGTTCTGTCCTCACTGTGCGTCCAAGAATCCCCTGGGCGACCCTCGCGAGGACATCCGGCCGCAGTGTGTCAGTTGCGGCAAGGGGTTGGACCCCGCCAGCGCTTCGCCCCCCAAGAAGGGGGGCTGCATGCCGATGGTGTTGCTGCCGCTGGGCCTGGCGGTCTACCACCTCTACGGCGGCTAGCCTGCCGCCCTCAGTGCACCCCGGACGGCCCAGGGCCCAGGCTAGGCCAGTTGATCGACGCTCGGGACCTGGATCAGCCGCCCGTCGTCCAGGCACACGGCGCTCAAGCTGGCGCCCCAGACGCAGCCTGAGTCGAGCCCCAGCACGCCGGGTGCGCGGTGCAGGCCCAGGGCCGCCCAGTGCCCGAAGACCACCGTCGTTTCGGGTGCCCGGGAGTGGGGGTGCTCGAACCACGGCCGGAAACCCTCGGGTGCCGTGGCGGGCGGTCCCTTGAAGTCTTCACAGAGCTGCCCTGATGCCGAACAGGTCCGGATCCGGGTGAAGACGGCCGTCCATTGCGCGAGCTGTCCTGGGGCGTAGAGCGCGGCCGTTCCGTCGCGAGCGCGCAGTGTCGTCTCGAGCTCCCGGGCGTGAGCGATGGCGCTGTCCTCGTCCCAGCTCGGGAGCAGTCCTGCATGCACCATGATCCAACGCCCCAGGAGCGTGGACTGTTCGTGATGGAGCAGCGGCTGTCGTCTCAGCCAATCCAGGAGTTCATCCCGATCGGGTGCGTTCAGGATGGGTTGCAGAGTGTCCTTTGACGCAAGTTTGCGGTGGCCTGCATGCACGGCCAACAGATGGAGGTCGTGGTTCCCGAGCACGGTCGTGACACACGACTCGTGGGCGAGAACCCATCTCAGGACTGCGAGGGATTCTGGGCCGCGGTTGACCAAATCACCCACCAGCCAGAGTTGATCTCTGCGCGGGTCAAAATCCATGCGAGCCAGCAAACGCTGGAAACTCGCGAAACAGCCCTGGATGTCGCCGAGGGCGTAAGTCGCCATGAATGCACGTGTCCTCGCTGATCGAGAGAAGGGGTGTAGGATGGGAAGCCATCGCAACCCCTGCAAGCGGCGGCCTGCCAGGGAGTGCTTCCCGAAACCCGAAGACGACGTGCCATCCGTGCCCCGATGTGCGCTCCCGATGCGCTCATGGGCTCCTCACCCTGCGGGCGTGGGTCCTGCGGACGACCTTCGTTTTGACCAGGTCTCGGAGCATTCCTTAGAGTCCGATGCCTGAGGATGCGCGAGGGCCGGACAGTCCGGCCAGACGTCGATTCCGATTCTTGATCCTGTTTGACCCTGGACACCACCCCGATGAACTTGCGTCCAAAAAGCATGCGCTGGTTGGCAGCCATCTGCCTGGCGATCTTCTTCTCCGGCTCCGTGGCTGAAGCTGTTGCAGCTCAGTCGTCGATTCGAATTCACGCTCGGCTGTTCCGCACCAAGACCGGCAAGAAGGCCGTGAAGTACACGCCCTTCAAGACCAAGAAGACCGACACCTTCCAGGTGATCGTGAAGCTGTACGAAGATGCAGGGGCGCAAACCCCGCTCTTGGACAGCGATGACCTGCCGTGGGAAGAGAGTGTCCAGGTGAGTGCGTCCTTCAAGGACCCTTCGGCGCCGGCCGCGCCGCAGAACGGCGTCTTCGTCGAGCCTACAAGCATCAAAGGCGAGCTCGATCTGATCATTGGCGCCTCCAAGACCCTGCCCCCAGAGCTGGGGCTGCAGGAGGTTTTCTTCACGACATCCGTGGTGCCCATCAAGAAGAACATCCTGCAGCAGCCGTATGAGGCTTCTCCGCCGCAGTTGCTCGGCGTAGCCGGAGTGGTGAGCGGCCTGATCAACCCCACGGAGATCTACCTCGGCGGCGATCTCCTGGTGAACGCCGCGGGAGAGTGGTTGGGTGACACCTCGAACCTGATGGGAGCACAGGGGCCCATGGGGCTTCCGGGTGCGGACGGACTGGATGGTGCCACCGGACCCACTGGGCCCACCGGTGCCGTGGGGCCCACGGGGGCGGCAGGCGCGACGGGCGCCATGGGACTGCCCGGCGCTCAGGGCCCGATGGGACTCGATGGGCCCGCCGGACCGACGGGCGCCACGGGCGCCGCCGGGCCGACGGGTGCCCAGGGTGACGTGGGTCCGATCGGACCCACCGGCCCGACGGGAGTCACGGGAGCCACGGGACCGACCGGTCCCAGCGGACCCCAGGGCGACGACGGTGCTCAGGGGCCCACGGGTCTCCAAGGTGAGCCCGGACCGCCCTTCACGGGCGGCACCGTGGACAGCATCGTGGCGACGTCAGCGGCCACCGCCTTCGAGGCAACGGCCGGTGACGTGCGCGCCTTCGGCGAGCTGGTCACGAGCAGCGGTGTGGTGCGCAACGACCTGAACGGTTCGTTGACCATGCGCAGCCGCTTCGATGTGGACTTCGCCCGCGACGAAGACAACACCCAGCCGGGTGCGTGGTTCCAGTGGTTTGACAACGGGCAGAACCTGATCCCGTTCGGCAGCGACATCATGCGCTTGGATAACAACGGCGACCTCTTGGTGGCTGGAGCCGTGACGCCCAACGGCCTGGATCTGGCCGAGTCCTACCCGACGGTGGACGCGACCTTGACGCCTGGAACGGTTGTGGCGGTGGATCCCTCGCGCGCCGAACATGTGCTGCGCGCGAACGGCCTGGGCGGAAGCGCTTCGACGGTCCTGGGCATCGTGTCTACGGCTCCTGGCGTCAAGCTCTCCGACACCCGTCCGCTGCTCGGGCTGAACCCCGAGCTGCTGATGGCGTCGCGCCAGGCCATCGCGGCGGGAAACATTGCCCTCGGCCGCGCGTTGCGCCAGCAATGGGTGGGTCTGGAGGAGGCTGCTCGCGACCAGGTGTTCGTCGCCCTCGCGGGGCGTGTCCCGGTCAGCATCGACCCGGCCTCCGCTTCGATCCGGGCGGGAGATGCGTTGGGTCTCGGTGTCACCCCTGGAACCGCTGCCCGTCACGGTGGGCGCGGTCCGGTGATCGGTCTGGCTCTTGAGGACTGGGAAGGCAGCGCCAGCATCATGGTCTTCGTCAAGTTGGAGACGGGGACGACGTCGGCGCCGCCAGCACTGGTGGGGTCGAGCGTCGTGCGCGCCGGCGAGGATGAGGTCGTCGTGAAGAACAGCATCCTGCGGTCTGACTCCCTACCGACGATCACCTTCTACGGTGATCCCGGGAGCTACTCCTGGATCGCCGACCGGGGTGAGGGCTACTTCGTTCTCAAGCTCGCGCAGCCGGTCGCCAATGCAGTGAGCTTCGGATACCAGGTCACTCCCTGATTGTCGGAGCCGGCAAGGTCCTGAAGTGAGGCGACCCTCGTCCTTGCTTCGCAAGACGCCCGTGAGTCCCGCAGTGGATTCACGGGCGTTTTTTCATTTCCTCGTTCACGGTGAGAGCAGCTCGGGACTCTGTGTGGTGACGGGCCTTCGGCGTTGCTGGGCCCCTTGCCGGTTTCCCCCTTGGAGGTGCCTTTCAGATGTGTCGCCGTTTTCTTGCGGTGCCCGTGGTGTTCGCAGCCGTCGCCCTGGGATTCGTCCCGGGCCTTGCGCCCCGGGTGGACGCCGCCATGGACCAGCAGTTCGTTGCGGCCCTGGGTGACGAGCAGGCCGCTGGGAGCTTGTTGACGCTCAACGTGGAGAACACAATCGGAATCCTGCTTGGAGATCGGGACTATCGAGCGCTCAAGAAGCGTACGTCGACTCACTCGAAGCGCGGTTGATGGTTGGGGCTCCGGCCCCTCTCTGTTCTCGCGGAGGTGCTCGATGCACCTGCGGTCTGATGAGAGTGTCTCCTCATCGACACCTGCTCTTCCGTCTGACGACGGGGGGGCAGGTGCGCTGGACACTTGGGTCCGGCGTGCCCAAGAGGGTGATGGTGAAGCCTTCGGGCGGCTCTACGCACATCATGCGCCGATGCTCCACGCCCTCTTGCTCGCTTCGGTCCAGCCGGCCGACGCGGACGACCTCCTGCAAGAGGTCTTCCTCTCCGCCTGGAAAGGCGTTGGCGGCTTGCGTTCCACCGAACACGTGGGCGCCTGGCTGTCCGTCATTGCTCGCAATGCAGCCAGGAGATTTCACAGTCGGGCGAAACCCAGGCCCGAACCCATCCCTGAGATGCTCGTGGATCGCGCGGCCCAGGAGGGCTCGCGGGTCGCCGAGGGTGGGGAGCTGCTGGAGCTGATCCGCGGCTTGTCCGAAACCTACCGAGAGGCTCTGCTGATGAGGCTTGTAGAAGGCATGAGCGGCCCGGAGATTGCAGCAGCCACGGGCCTCGGCCAAGAGTCCGTGCGCACCCATTTGAGCCGCGGCATGAAACAGCTGCGCGCTCGGCTCCGACAACGAGGTTGGCAATGAACACAGGAGACTGGAAACGGCCCGAGCAGGATGCGGAACCTGATGACGCTCCTCCCACCGACGTCGAGTTGGAAGAGCTCTGGAATCCAGAGACCGCCGCGGAGGACGTGCGCTCCATCGAAGATCGCTTACGACCTCTGGCCCTGAAGGAACGGGCGTGGGGCCAGCAGGGTCGAGAGCTGCTTGCTTCAAGCGCTGACGGGTCGCCAACCGGCCAGCAGGAGCCGCCGGAAGAATCATGGGAGGAGCGGGGGCGATCCCCGGTCTGGAAGGCTGGCGGCAATGGTTTCGTGCGCGTCGTGTCGATGCTCGCTGCGGTCCTGCTCGTGGTGCTCTTCTTGAGCGACGCCCTGGACTGGTGGCCGACCGGAGGTGATGCCGGAAGGGATGCCGAGTCCGCCTACGTTGTCGAGGCCTTGGATGGAGCTGCTCAGGTCCAACGGCGTGGGACCATCCATACGGCAGAGCGCTTCGCGCTGGAGGCAGGTGATCGCGTGGTGTGTGATGAGCTGAGCAGCGCGCGCCTGAACGTTGCCCATGCCGGTTGGTTGCGCATGGAAGCAGGCACCGCCTTGCGTGTGGACTCGGAGCCCCGGGGAGCTGGTGACGGCTGGCGTCTCTATCTGGAACGCGGGCAGGTCACCGCGAGCATCTTCGCAGCGCCCCGCTTGTTCCAGGTGGGGACCCCTTCGGGCATTGCCGTGGATCTGGGTTGCGCCTACACGGCGAGCGTGGGGGATTCGGGGGAGACCGTATTGACGGTGCGCGGGGGCCAGGTGTCCTTCGAAACTGCGCTTCGGAAGGTGTTCGTGCCCGAAGGTGCGCGCGTCGTGGCCTGGCCTGGCAAGGGGCCAGGGACGCCGGTCTGGGAGGATGCTTCGGCACCCTTGCGTCGGGCATTCGAGTGGCTCGATGGCTTGGCCGAGACGCCGGCAGCAGAGCTGGATTCCCTGGAATCCCAGTCGGCTCTCTCGGAGTTGAGCGGCATCCATGAGGCCCGGCACAGCCTGTCCTTGTGGCACCTGCTCAAGCATCCGCATCCGCAGGTGGCGCGCTCCGTGATGAAGGCTCTGCTCGCCTTGTGCCCCCCTGCAGGCGACGTCGATCTGATGGCATTGCAGGCCTTGGAGCCCTTGGCCCTCGCGGATTGGCGGACACAGCTCGAAGCAGGCTGGTAGATCGGTTCTTGAGGCGCTCCTCGCCGTTCTCAGCCGTTCTCAGCCGTTCTGGTGCCCCCTTCGTTTGGGGGCGGGCCGGGTCAGCGGTGGGGGCGATGGCCGGCTCTCATCCCCGGCTGTGGGGCTGGGGTAGACTTCTCGGAGCCGCCGCAGTTGCTCGCTGCGCGTCGGCCTTGCCCTGTGCGTCGGACCCAGCTGCCATGAGATGGACCTGCCTTGCCTCTGCCCTGCTTCTCGCCGCGCCCCTCTGGGGGCAGGTCCCCGTGGGAGAACCCTTCCCGCTCGCCTCGGAGACCGTCGTCAACCTAGGGCTCTCCTGGCAGGACGAGTGGGCCAATGTGGCGATGAATCCCGACGGTTCGGGCTACTCCGTCGCGTGGAATGATGAGGCCGACCGCACGATTCGCGCGCGCTTCTTCCAAGCAGACGGAACGCCGCTGACCGGGGACGTCTTCGTCAACCCGACCTTCAATTCGGGTCGCCAGGATGAGCCCATGAGCGCGAGCGACGCGCTTGGCAATGTGTTCATCTGTTGGTCCGATCGCGACGCCAACGACGGCAGCGGCATGGGAACCTTCGGTCGCGTGCTGACCCTCGACGGGACGCCGCTTGGCCCCGATTTCATCATCAACAACACGACCATCAACTCCCAATGGGAGCCCATGCCCGCACCCTTGCCCGGCGGCGGCTGGGTTGTCGCCTTCAATGGTGACAACGACGGGGATGCCTACCTGCGATTCGTCGATGTGGGCGGGACGCCGCTGGGCAGTGATGTCCAGATCAACACGTTCGACAACAACGGGCAGACCGAGGCTGAGGTGCGCGCCCTTCCGGACGGCACCATCATGGCCGTCTTCGCTGACTTCGGCGGAAACGTCTTCCCCTTCATGGGGACCAATCTCTTCGGCCGGCGCTTCAACACCTCGGGTGTTCCTTTGGATGTGGATGTGTTCCCCATCCACGAGTCGACAACCGCCTTTGATCAACTCGAACCGCGCATGGCCAACAGCGACGACGCCTTCGTCATCGTCTGGGAGGACCGAGGCAATGACGGCAGCGGGTCGGGCGTTTGGGCGCGCCGCTTCGATGCTTCTGCCACGCCCCTGGAGCCGGAGTTTCGGGTCAACTTGATCATTTCAGGCAACCAGTTCCTGCCTGAGGTCGCCAGCACGGCCAACGGCGAGTTCGTGGTCTGTTGGGAGGAGTGGTCGTCGGGTGTGAGTCGCATCCGCGCCCGGGCTTTCGACTCGTCGGGCCAGCCCATGGGCTTCGGGTTCTGGGTCAGCGAAAGCACAGCGGGGGGCTACCGCCGTCCGACAGTGGCCATGTCTGCGGACGGGACACGGGTCATCTTTGCCTACGGGGGCCCCGGCACGGGGGGCTCGAACAGCGAGGACATCTACGTCCGGCAGTTCGCCTGGGCGTTCGTGAAGGAGGGCCTGGGTGGCTCCAGGCCTGTCAGGAAGGCAGCGCCCGGCCCGCCAACATCAGCGCCGCCTGCGGGGTCTAGTGCAATCCTGAAGTGATGCCGGGGCCAGCCTCAGGCTCCTCGGTGGTCTCAGTCGTGGCCGCTTCGGCATCTGGCAGGTAGGCCAGGAAGACACGCCGCACGTCGGCCATGTGTGCGTCGAGTGTGTCGACCTCCCAATGGCTCGTGGCGATGGGTGGCAGCACGTCGACGCGGAGCGTTCCGCTGCGGGCCACGAAGCTCCCCGTGGGGAGCAGCGTGCGAACACCACGCATGATCAGGACGACGAGCGGCAAGCCGGTGTCGAGGGCCACGTGGAAAGGGCCTCGCTTGAAGGCGATCAGTCCGGACTTGCGAGAACGAGAGCCTTCCGGAGCAACCAACAGCAATTCGCCTCGCTCGCACACTCGACGGCCCGCCGCTCTCATGCTCTCGACGGCGCGCTCGCGGTCGGAGCGGTCCACGGGGATGAGGTCGAGATGCTTCATGAGCCGCCCGATGATGGGCACCTTGTGGAACTCCTTCTTGTAGATCACCACGCTCCGGTCCGACCAGAGCGAGGACATGATGAACAGGTCCAGCAGGCTCTGGTGGTTGAAGAGGACGAGGTGTCCACCATCCTGCTCAAGATGTTCCGTGCCATGCGTCTCGAGCCGGACCCCGCACAGGAACAGGCCGGTGCGCCCCCAGCAACGGAGGAGACGCGAGCGCGACCGCCGGAACTGAGAGGGCCAGCAGAGCGCCAGCAACAGCATGAAGCCCGCGATGCCGAAGGTGCACAGGATCGCCGGGATGAAACACACGATGCCGTGCAACCGGCTGCCGGGTTGCGGGTCCCAGCTTTCGTGAGTGCCGGTTTCGACCATGGTCTGTGATGGGGGACTCGTGGAAGGGTGTGGGGCGCCTGGGGTCTAGTGCTGCGAGATGGCGACCGGCAGGAAGTCCTCGTCGACGGCCACCATGGTGACCTGCGCCTCTGTCACCAGGATCGGGACTCCTTGGCACATGCGTCGTTCTGCAAAGACGGTGACCTTCATGGTGATCGACGAGGTGCCCACGCGCAGGGTGTCCACGAAGATCGTCATGACGTCACCGACGAAGACCGGCTTCTTGAACTCGACCTTGTCCATGGCCACGGTGACGATGGTGCCCGCATGGTGGCGCCGGGCGCCGATGGCGGCTGCGAGGTCAATGTCCGACAGGATGGCGCCGCCAAAGATGGTTCCCATGGCATTGGTGTCCTGGGGCACCATCACGCGGCGAATAGCCGGCATCTGGTCGGTGGGGAAGGGCGGAGCTTGGGGCTCCTCGGGACAGTCGTCAGGGCACATGGGCAAGGTCTGCTGGGGATTTGAGGGCGTTCAGAGGCAGCGCGCGTGCTGGTTCGGCCCTGTGCGATGTCAGTGTACGATCTGGGTTGCGGTCGACGTCCCAGGAGAGCTTGGCTCCGGAGGTCAGATTCCATGCGTGAAGGTCACCTGTCCAGAACACCCTCTCCACTCGCACGCGGTGCAGGGGGCCCGATCCGGCGCCCTGGGCGCGCGGCCATGGCTCAGGTCGTCCTCGCGTCGGGTCTGTTGGCGTGGGGGACCGCAGGCCGCGTGGCAGCAAGCTCCGCCCCGGATCCCAATCTGGCACTGGCCGGGCCGCCTGCCGTCGCGCCCCAGAACCAGGCGGCAGCCCCGCGCAGCGGTCCCGACGACACTGAAACTCGTGAGCGGCTCTTGAAGCTCGTGAGCGGCCAGGTGCTGCGAGGATCCTCCAGGAAGGTCGACGGCCAGTGGGAGATCCGGCAGAGAAAGGGCTGGACCCGGCTTCCAGAACAGATGGTGGCTACGAGCTTCTTGGAGCGGGAGGTCCTGCGAGAGCAGAAGCAGCGTCGAGCTTCGGTGGGTCGCAACGACATGGATGCCTGGCTTGGAGTGGCGGCCTGGGAGCTGGACGCAGGCCTGTACGACGAAGGCTTGCGGGACCTCGACCGTGTGCTGGAAGACGACCCCGACCACATGGGGGCGCTGCTGCTGCTGGCGAACCCCCGACTGCCCTTCGGGCTGCCACGGGGCGAGGACGGCGGGCCGGCGAGCCTCAGCACCCTGCTCGACTACGGGGGACAGGCTCCGCGCGCGATCCAGGAGCTGGTTGTCCGTGAGCTGTCCCACCGGAAAGGGAGCGAGCTGCAGCAATCGCTCATGAAGAAAGAGCTCAGCCGGCGCCTCCGCTCACCCAAGCCCAGCCAGCGTGTCTTTGCCACCTTGGCCTGCCGACGCCTGTTCCCGACTGGCCTGGCGCTGCAGGAGTTGCTGCGCCGATCCCTGGTGGACCCCTCGGCGGATGTGCGCACCGGCGCAGCCCTCGCCCTGCGAGACACCGGTGAGGAGGGCCTGATGCTGCCCCTCGTCCGCGCCCTGGAGAGTTCGTCCTCGGTGCTGCGGACGCACGCCGCCCGCAGTCTGGGGACCATGGGGTTCGCCGCAGCCGTCGCACCCTTGGCCACCCGGCTTGCCACGTTGCGTACTGCTGCTGGTGGGGATGGTTGGACAGCCCCTGCCAGCCACATCTTCGTGGGACGTCAAATCGCCTTCGTGCAGGACTTCGAACCGGAGGTCGCCACGAGCGCCGTGATCGCGAAGCCCCAAATCGGCGTCGCGATGGAAGGGGCCACCCTCGATGTGAGGGTGTTCGGCATCGGCGGCATGGGCGGCGGCGGGTCGTCCCTCAGCTACAGCCATGCCACCGAGACCAAGGCCCTGCGCCGTGCGCTGAGCCATATCACCCGGGCGGAGGTTCGGGACACCAACACGGCCTGGTCCCAGTGGTGGGACAGCCATGGCAACGACTGGATGGCGCGCCATCTCCCGGATCGCGAGCTCGAGAGCGGCACGACGGTGAGCGATGCGAGTGTCAGCCGGGGCTGAGACCCGGACAAGCATCAGCCGCGGTTAGTGGTACTCGCGGTGCACCTCGGGGAAGCAGCTCTGCCAGTTGATCTTGCCATCTTCGAAATCGGTCAAGAACATGGGCAGGCTGAACGCACCGGCCGCTTCAAGAGTCTTGTAGATCCGGGGAGCTGAGGCACCCACTTCGGGGCCAAACTCGTCAGCGAGGCGCTTGCCGATCTCATCGACGGTGCGATCACCGTTGGCGAGTTCCATGAACCCGCGTGCACCGTCGTCGACGATGATGCCGCAACCGGCGCCGGTTTCGGGGGTCATGAAGAACGCGTACTCGGTCTGCTTTGGCGCCACGGAGGCGAGGCTGTCGGCGTCCGTCAGGGTGTACAGATCGTCCATGTCGTAACCGAGCGTCTGCAGGTTCACGTCGCCCCCGAGCTTCGGCTTCTCCGAACCAGTCACGCCCTCGGCATCGCCCAGCTTGGCGGCCGTGACGTCGAAGAACTGATGCAGGCCGGGGTAGGGCATGTTGAAGTACATGTCCTTCACGTCGCCGAAGTGAGCGGCGGCCCAGGTGCGTGCACGGCGGTAGAAGTGGTACTGGAACTCGGCCTTGAGCGGCCCTGAGACATCGGGGATGCCTGCATAGGTGCACTGCTCGGCCACGTAGCGCTCCCACACCGTGGACAGCCCCTCAACCAGTTCAGTGTCGATGTTGTGGGTGCGTAGGTCGGGGATGCGGTCGTGGTAGCCAGCGTCGTGGGCGATGTGTGCCCACTCTTCGAGGATGTCACCGCCGGGACGCTTGGTCAGGCGCACCATCATGTGCACCAGCCGCTGGATCATGCGGCTCCAGTCGTTGATGGCTTTGCCGACCAACACCTCGTAGGTCGTCATCCATTTGGTGGAGAGGATCTCGTGGCCGATGTCGGGGTCGTAGTCGATGCCCCACTTGTCGACTTCCTTCTCCAGCGGCGTGCGCGGGAGGATGGCGAGGTTGAAGGCCTTGATGTCGGCCGGTTCCCGCTCGAAGGCGTAGCTGAGAGTGTTCTTGTAGTCGTCGACCTTGTCGCCCGGCAGACCCATGATGATCTCGCAGGAGACCATGACGTTGGGCTTGCCCTTGAGCTTGTCGATCATCGGCGCGACCTTCTCCGGCTTCCACACGCGCTTGATGTTGCGCATGGTCTCCTGGTTGGCGCTCTGGATACCGACGCCGATGAAGGAGCATGCCGTCTGGCTGGCCAGCTCGATCAGGTCCTCGTTGATGAGCGAGGGGAACACCTCGAACATGTGCAGCGCCTGGATGTCGTACTCGACGATCATGCCCAGGATCGCTTCGGCGCGCTTGCGGCTGTAGTTGAAGGTGGGGTCCGTGCTCAGCAGGATGCGAGCGCCAGCCTTCTTGAAGTACTCCATCTCGGCGCGAACGCGCTCGAGGGAGAATTCGAAGTAGGGCTGGTTGCGGCCGTAGTCACAGTAGCTGCAGACGAAGGGGCAGCCACGGGCAGTCTGGTAGCAGGCGCCGCCGCGGATGTCGCACACGTCCAGCACGCCCGTGAGGTAGGGCGAGGCCAGGCTGTCGAGCTCCTTGCAGTAGGGGCGAGGGGACGGCACGTGGGGTTCGCCATCCTTGCGCTGCGCTAGTCCTGGGATCTCGGTGATGGGCTGGTCCTGGATCAGCGCCCGCATCAACTCGCGGAACGTCTCTTCGCCCTCGTTGACCGCCACCCAGTCCACGGCGGAGTTCTGGTCGAGGATGCGTGCGAAGTGGTAGCTCACTTCGGGCCCACCCAGGATGATCTTCACGTCTGGCTTGAGACGCTTGACCTCTGCGCACACCTTCAGCACATCGGGGGTGTTCCACACGTAGCAGCTCAGCCCGATCAGATCCGGGTCATCCTCGAGGATGGCCTTCGCGTTGTAGGTCTCGTCGTGGATCGAGCAGTCGTAGAACTTGTGGACGATCTCCGACGACTCTTTGATGAGGTCGTCCGAGATGGCTTGGGCGTGGATGTACCCCAGGGAGAGCATTCGACGCTGGGCCGTGTAGGGCGACGTGAAGCTGACAGAGGCGAGAACGACCTTCATACGACTTGGTCTCCAGAGCGGACCACGATGGAACACACCGAGTTCGTGGTTCCTCTATCGGCAGGGGACTAACTGACCTACCCGGTTTTTCCCTCACTGCGGGGGAGAAGCGGGAGTCAGTTGGCAGGTGTGGCCGATAGGAGGGTGGCGAGGGGGCTGATTTGGCGGGTCAGTGTAGCCTGCGTTGCATATCGAGGCTCGTTGTTCTCGCCCGTTGTGTCGGTGCCCAGGCCGCCTTTCACATGGAGTGAAAGGTCAGCTGTTCACGCGCCAGCGATCGGATCGGCGTCCGTCGGCGGCTCCGGATCTTCATCGCTGTCAGTCTGCGCTGGCTCGGCGTTGGCCGGCGAGACCTCGAAACCGCCTTGAATGTTGGCCCCGCCCTGGATCGCGACTGAGGGGGCTCGGCAGTCGCCCTTCCATCGGGCGGCGGGGCCGATGACCACCGGCCCGCCGCTTTCGACCCGCGCATCGAGGCTTCCCAGCACCTCCACGCCGCCAGCGGCCTGGACAAATTCGGCGATCACGCTCCCCTTTTTGCTCACACGGAGCCTTCCGCACGTCTGGACGCGGCTCACGGGAGTGAGTTGCTTGATGATGACGTCCTCTACCACGAGCCTCTGATTGCACTCGGGGCAGTTGGTGGAGGCCGTCCTGGTTCCCACCTCGAAGGCGTGGGAGCAGTGGTAGCAACTGATGGACTGGAGCGCGGCCCGGGCGGCCATGGGGAGGGAGTGAGCGCCGGGGGCTTACTTCCCCCGAGCGGGCTCGGGCTGGCGGGTGGCCGTCGCAGGCTTGCTTGATCCAGCGTTGGCTGAAGCTGATGCGGAACTGGTCGCGGAACCGGTCGCGCCACCGGCTGCCTTGACGGCCTCGGGGCCCACGGCGCACTTCCCGAAGAACGAAGCCCCTTCGGCCATGACCATCTTGCCCGCCACGATGTCGCCCTTGACCACACCGCTGGCGTTGAGCTGGACCGTGTCCCGGGCCAGCACGTTGCCGTCCACGATGCCATCGATGACCACCCGGCCAGCATCCACCTGCGCCTTGCAGGCGGCGCCCTTGGCCACCTGAAGCTCGCCCTCGCCGGTCACGCTGCCGTCGATCGTGCCCACCACGCGAATCGTCTTCTGGAAGGTCAGTTCGCCTTTGATGTGGGTGTCGGCGCCAATCACGGTGGCATCGTTCGAGGTGTCGGCCATGGGTTCTCCTGTCGTGTCAGATTCACGGGGTGAGGCCCCCGGATCTCCCGCTGCAGCGCCTGCAGCAGGGGGGGCGATGGAACCCCGGCGAGCCTACCCAATCGAAGGGGCCGGTCCGACTCTCAGCCTTGACGAATGCCCTCAAGACTCAGGGTGAATCGGATCTCGTCCCCGAGCTTGTCGAGCATCACGTCCATTCCGTAGTCGGAGCGTTGGATGGCGAAGGAGGCCTCCAGCCCGATGCGGTAGTCGCCGAAGGCCGTCTTGCCCGCGCCCACCAGCCGGGCCTCGAACTGGATCTCCTTGCTGACCCCGTGCAGCGTGAGCTGCCCGCTGACCTCCCAGACTCCGCGCTCACCACCACGGATGGCGGTGCTTTGAAAGCCCATCAGGGGGTGGTTGGCGACATCGAGGAAATCAGGGCCCAGCACGTGATCGTCCCTCCCCTTGCTGGCGGTGTCGATGCTGCCGGGATCGATGCTCACCTTGATCGAGCAATTCTCGGCCTTTTCCATGTCCAGCACGACCTCACCGGAGGTGCTGTTGAAGCGCCCATAGAAGTTGGCGACGCCCAGGTGTCGGATCCCGAAGAATGAGGTCGAGTGGGCGCCGTCCACGGTGTAGGTGGCGGACTCCGCCTCGATGACCTCTTGCGCGACGCTGGGAGGAACCAGGGCTGCGGGCGCGGGGGCATTCCAGAGCCCTGCGACGGCAGTGGCGAGGAGGAGCGCGGGGGCGAGCAGGGAACGGGCGGGCATGGCTATCTCGGGAGGGAGGAGGGGGGGCACTGGAGAGCTTGTCGAGCGCCCAGAAGAGCGCCCAGTCGAGCCCCAAGATGTAGGCAGCTGGCCGCCCTCATGCAAGGAATCGGCCCATGCTGGTGCCGTGCCGTCAGTAGACGCGAGCCCGGGCCTGCACGAACGAGTAGTAGAAGACCGAGTCCGGGCTGTGGGCCACGAGATCCAGCTCCTCAGCCATGCCGTCCACGATCTCCTCGTCCACCTTGCCGGCCTTGAGCAGCTCGGGTGCACCGCTGAGCAGGAGCTCGGTCCAGAAGGCGAGGAACTCGGCGCGCTCGCCGGCGTGCCGGTTGTCGAGCAGGAAGGTGCGAACCTTGGTCGTCACGTCGCGGTAGCCCACGGCCTGCAGCAGGTTGCCGAGCTTGGCGCCCACGAAGGGGTCGCCCCCCAGCTCGATCTGCCAGTCGTTGAAAGCCATCCAGTACGCGAGGGTCTTGGGGCTGTAGGGGTCCAGGAAGAGACTGTTGTTCTGCACTTCCGTGGCGACGATGGAGGAGCCGGGCGCGAGGACGCGACGCACCTCCGCGAGAATCTGTGCGGGTTGCGCGACGTGTTCCAGGATCCAGCACAGGAAGGCGCCGTCGAAGCGGTCGGAGGGGAAGTCCAGGCGCGAGGCGTCTGCCTGCACGAGGTCGTAGCGTCCCTTGGTCCAGCCCAACCCCCCCAGGAACTCCTCGCCCGTGGCCAGGTTGGCCGGCGAGGAATCGATGCCCGTGATGTGCAGATCGGGGAAGCGGCGCAGCAGGATCTCGGTCTGGGCGCCGACCCCACAACCCACTTCGAGCAGCTCGCGCGCGCGACGGAAGGGCAGCTTGTCGTGCACCTTGTCTTCCAGGAAGCGCGCTTGCCGGCGCAGGCGGTCCTGTTCTTTGGGTGTGAAGCCGTGCAGGTAGCCGGTGGCCTTCTGCTTGCGAGTCATCGGCGCCGGCCTTCCACCCGGGGGCGTGGCTTGGCGGCGAGGTATTGCTCGGGCCACCATTGCTCGAAGTGTTGGTAGGTGCTGGAGGCCGCCAAGGTGATGGCAGGGTGCTCCAGGTGCGGGCGCGCCATGGCGCACAGGTCTGCGCGGCCCGCAGCCAGGATGGTGTTGCAGTGGTCCGCTCCTGCGATGGCACCGACAGCCATGACAGGCAGGCCGGTCTCGGCCCGGATGCGCTCGGCGAAGGGCACCTGGTACATGCGCCCGGTGACGGGCTTGCTGTCGGGGGTGTTGCCTGCGGTGGAGACATCCACGACATCGCAGCCACGCTCTCCGAGAGCTCGCGCGATGGCGACGCCCTCATCGGCGCTGAGTCCGCGCTCGCTGTCCTCCATCCAGTCCGTCGCGGAGATGCGCACGCCAAGGGGGCGCCCCGGGGGCCAGGCAGCGCGCACGGCGTCGAGCACCTCGAGCGGGAAGCGCAGGCGGTTTTCGAGGCTGCCTCCATACTCGTCCTCGCGCCGGTTGGAGGCGGGGGAGAGGAAGCTCGAAAGCAGATAGCCGTGGGCCATGTGCAGTTCGATCATGTCGAAGCCTGCGCGGGCGGCGCGTTCCGCTGCGGCGACGAAGTCGTTCCGCACACGGTCCATGTCGCCTCTGTCCATCTCCTTCGGCGTGGGCCAGCCGCTGTCGAAGGGGAGCGGGGAAGGGCCTATCGACTGCCAGGCGCTGTCATCCCCGAGGGGGGAGTCTCCTTCCCAGGGCAGATGGCAGGACGCCTTGCGACCTGCGTGGGCCAGTTGCTGGCAGATCTTGGCCTGGCTGTGGTCGTGGACGAAGGACACGATGCGCGCCCAGGCTTGTTCCTGGGCGTCATTCCACATGCCAGCGCAGCCGTGGGTGATGCGCCCTTCGGCGGAGACGTCTGTCATCTCCGTGATCACGAGACCGGCGCCACCCACGGCACGGCTCCCCAGGTGCATCAGGTGCCAGTCGCCCACCACGCCTTCGGTGGCCGAGTACTGGCACATGGGGGAGACGACGATCCGGTTGGCCAGGGTCATCTCGCCGACCCGGAAGGGGGCAAAGAGCGGGGGCGGCGAATGACCATCGCCCGTCTTCCAGTTGCGGACTTCGTCGCCGAACGGCGCCGACTGTTCCTCCCACCACCAGTTGCGGACCGACGTCACCAGCTCTGGGTCCCGAAGCGCGAGGTTGTCGAAGGTGATGGCCTTGCTGCGAGTCATGAGGTTGAAGCTGAACTGCAGCGGGTGCTGCTCGATGTAGCGACTGCTGTTCTCGAACCATTCCAGACTGGTCTGGGCCGTCTTCTGCAGCTTCGCACCGTCCACCCAGCGCGCTTCTTCGTAGGCGCGCAGTGCCGCAGGGATGTCGTCCGTCCCGTGCTTCACCAGGGTTTCCACGAGGGCGATGGCATCCTCCATCGCCAGCTTGGTTCCGGAGCCGATGGAGAAGTGCGCCGTGTGCGCGGCGTCACCCACGAGCACGATGTTGTCCTTGCACCAGGTCTCGTTGCGCACCGTGGGGAAGGTGCGCCAGATGGAGCGGTTGCCCAGCAGCTTGTGCCCGTTCAGGTATTCGGCAAAGAGCTCTTCGAAGTAGGCAATCGTGCTGGCTTCATCGGCACTGTCGAGGCCCGCTGCTGCCCAGGTCTCCTCACGACATTCGACGATGAAGGTGCCGAGGCCCTCCTCAAACGGATAGGCGTGCACCTGGAACAAGCCGTGTTCATTCGACTTGAAGATGAAGGTGAAGGCCTCCATGGGCAGCGTGGTGCCCAACCAGGTGAACTTGCACTTGCGCCAGTCGAGGGAGGGTTGGAAATGTTCGGAGAACTGCTCGCGCGTGGCGCTGTTGATGCCATCTGCCGCCAGGATGAGGTCTGCCGGGCCCACGTCTTCGACTGTCGCTACGTTGCTCTCGAACTCCAGGTTCACGCCCAGCTCGACACAGCGGGCTTGCAGGATCTGCAGCAGGCGCTTGCGCGACATGCCGCAGAAGCCGTGGCCCGTAGAGCGGACGCAGGTGTCGCCGTAATACGTCTCGATGTCGCCCCAGTAGATGAACTGCTGGGTGATGGAGTCGTAGGATTGGGCGTCGCTGTCGCGGAAGTGGGAGAGGGTCTCGGCGGAGAAGACCACACCCCAACCAAAGGTGTCGTCAGCCTTGTTCCGCTCGTGGAGGGTGATGTCGGCGGCCGGGAAGGCCTTCTTCATGAGGATGCTGAAGTAGAGCCCCGCGGGGCCGCCGCCTATGGACACGATACGCATCACCACATCATAGGACTCACGGGTCCTGGATGCGCCTGTTCCGTACCGGATGCCCGGGTGCTGTCGAACTGACTGGCCGAACCGGCGCTAGGAGCGCTTCAAGAACAGGTAGTACATCTGCCCTTCCGAGACAGTCACGCCGGCCCGCAGCTCGGCGCTCTCGCCGACGCCCAGATAGATATCTGCCCTGCCCGCCGTGCGGATGGCCCCGCCCGTGTCCTGGTCGAGCATGAGCTGCCGGAAGGCCTTCTTGCCCTGCCCCTTGTCACCGGGAACCTGGGTGTCGACGAAGACCAGGGCACCGCGCGGGAAGAGCGACTTGTCGGTGGCCAAGGTGCGCTCGGCACTGACCGGGACGTTCAGGCTTCCATGGGGCAGGCCATTGATGGGGGTGAAGAAGACATAGGACTCGTTGCGCCGCAGGTAGGAGAGGACGCGGCTCTCGGGTGTCCTGGCGGCCCAAGCGCGCAGGGCAGGCAGGCCCGGGTCTCCCGGCTGGATCTCCCCATCGCGCTCAAGTGCGGCTCGCAAGGAGGAGTACTCCCGGCCGTTCTTGCCGGAATAGCCCAGGCGCAGCAGGGACTCATCGGGCAAGCGGACCACGGCCGAACCATTCACGTGGGCGATGTAGGCGTCGATGGGGTCCTTGAGCCACACGAGTTCGAGGCCCTTGTTGGCCAGCAGATGGCGGCTCTCAATGCTGCTGCGGGTGGGGTAGTCCGAGAGCCCGCTGTCGGTGCGTTGCCCCAGGATGCGGCCGTTCTTGCCCTTCTCCAGGTCCTCGGGGAGGGCGTACAGCGGGAAGCGGTAGGTCGCGTTCTTGCTCACGCTGCCTTCGAGAATGGGGGTGCAGTAGCCCGTGAACAGAACCCCGCCTCCCCGTCCATCCCAGCCTGCGCTGCGATAGACGTCGAATTCGGAATCGACCTGGCTTGCGAAGGCTGCTGAGGACGCGCTGCTCACCAGGATCTCGCGAAATCGCTCGAGGCTCTCCAGGGCCCGCCCGTGGTCAATGCCCGCAGCAGGGAAGTGCTGTTTGGCGGAGGGCTTGCGCGTCCAGGCGATGGAAAGGTCCAGTGCAGGGAGTAGCTCCCGTCGCCCGAACCACTGCGCTCGCAGGTCTGGCCGCCGCTCCTGAGGCCCCAGGGGGATCAGGGCTTCAGCGCCTACGGGCAGCGCCCGCCCGTAATCGGGTTCGACGGAGGGGGTGATGCAAGCAGTGACGGTCGCGAGCACCCAACAGACCATGAGACAGCGCGTGGTGTGGTTCACGAACTCACACTATCAACGGTCATCGACGTCTCAAGCCTTCACTCCTGGAGTTGTTGGCTTGGTGTGGGCCTCGCATGACGTCACCCAGGGGCCCTGTTGGGGCTCAGGGGATTCGTCTGCCAATCATCTAGACTGCCCGGCTCGGCCCCACGCGGGGACATTCTGAGCCCAGAAGCGAAGGTTCATGACTCAAAACAAGACCCGAGACGGTTCCGCTCGAGGCCCCGTGGGGCGGCTGCTGGGGCTGTTCGACAGCGTCACCCTGGGCATCGTGCTGCTCATCATCCTGTTCGTGTACTGCACGGTGGGATCGGCAGGCATCTTCTACCCTGAGGGCGGGCGCTTCTGGTCCGGAGCTGCGTGGACCTACGCACAGCTGCGCACCTTCCGCGGGCTGGAGATGACCGAGTACGAGTGGTTCAACTGGTGGCCGTTCGGGCTGTTGATGGGTTTGATCTGCGTCACCATCATCGTGGTCACGCTGCGCCGCATCCGCTTGAACACCCTCAACCTGGGTGTGTGGATGATCCACACCGGCATCATCATTCTTTGTCTGGCGAGCGCTTGGTACTTCGGCACCAAGGTCGAAGGGGATACGCCTGTCGTGCGGCGCCAGGTCAGCGTGCAGCTCCCCGCGGGAGAGCCCAATGCCCCGGGCGGAGAACGCAGCGGTCATCTGCCCGCCATTCCGGGTGCCGGATTGGAGCTGTCCGGTTGGCGCTTCGACGTGGTCAGCGTGAACCCCGACTACACGATGCTTTCGGGCCCCGACGAGGGCGGCCGCGACTACAGCGTCACGGTGTCCGTGGTTCCGCCTGCGGGCGAGTCGTTCATGCGGCAGCTGTTGGCCCAGCATCCGGAAAACACCGAGGACGTCGTTCGCACGGGCGACCCAAGCCAGCCCATGATGCGTGCGATCAAGGCGATCGGAACCGCCCTCGTCGACGAAGAGCTCGGCATGAGGTTGGACTACCTGCCCCAGGAGCACTTCTACCTCGCCAACTGGGTGGAGAAATCCTGGGCGCTGTACGTGCGCGAGGTCAACGCCGACGGGATGAGGGGTGAGTGGGCGCAACGTCCCTTGGAGGGGATGCCGCTCTACAACGACTACGTCACGGACCCCCAGGAGGTGTGGCTGGAGCCGGGCGAGAGCTTGCCAGCCGACCCCCTGCGGGCGACGGCTTCAGCACAGGAAGAGCACGACGTCTTGGGGGACGTGGAGCTGCGCATCACCAGCTACCTGCGCTACGCGACGCTGGAGAGCCGACGCATTCCTGGAGGCGCCGAGCTCGACCCCTTCTTGAGCTTCCGGATGGAGGACGATCAGAACGACGCCTTCCTCGACGTGCAGATGGCCGCCTTTCGCCCCGAAGAGGACACGGCCGATGTTGGCGTGGGCTTCGTGTGGGTGAACTCCCTGGAAGAACGGGCTGCGCTGATCGAACCAGCGGCTCCTCGTCTCTACTTCCAGGCGCCGGGCATGGGCGAGGAGCTAGAAGTCCCGGTGCGCGAGGTGTCGGTGCAGAACCCCGCGTTGGCCTTCCGCGAGCTGCCAGGCACGTCCTATGAATACCGCGTGGAGTTCGTGCAGGACCTTCGTTCCGAAGGCGTCCTGGCCAGTGTGGAATTGCGCACACCCGACCGGCACTTCCGTCGCTGGGTCTTCGACCCCGAGCATGCGTCCCGAACGATGGATGTGAGCCTCGCGTCGCCAGAAGAGCACGACCACGACGACCATTCCGGGCACACCCATGCGCCGAACCTGATTCCCGAGGACGTCTATGCCCTGGACCCGGGGTTGAGCGTTCGCTTCGAGCCCGGAAACGCTCCGCCGCGGGTGCTGCTCGTGGCGGGCCCTGAGCAGGACGCGTTGGGTGTCGCCTTGCAACTGGGCTCGGTCCAGGACGGCGCCTATGTTCCGCTCCAGCTGGGCGAGCCCGTGTCGTTGGGTGGGGGCCGGAGTCTGACTGTCCTCAGTTATGCGGCCCGGAGTCATCGTGAGCAACGGCCAGCGGTCGTGCCGTTGGCTGCACGGAACAGGGATGCCCGGGAGCGACGGGCCATGGCGCGCTTCGAGTTCGCCGTGGGTGGTCGGGTGGAGTCCTCCTGGCTCACCTTCCATGAGTACGTGTTCGATGAAGCGGACAACGACGCGTTGCGTTTCTCTCCGGCCCTGCGTCGTTATCCCTTTGCCCCGACGGCCGTGGATCTCGCCGATGGTCGACGGGTCGAGCTGATGCTCTCGCGACAGCGACGCAAGCTGCCCGAGCCTGTCGTGCTGGACGACTTCGAACTCAGTGCACACATCGGTGGCTACTCGGGGCAGACCAACAGCATCCAGAACTGGACCAGCCAGATTCGTTTCCTGGACGAGCAGGGCGCTGCGTCAGAACGACAGGCCGTCACGGTGAATGCCCCTGCTGAACGAGCCGGGCTGTGGTACTTCCAAGCCGCGTGGGACCCGCCGGAGAAGGGGCGCTTCCGGGGGGAGCCGGACAGCAATGGTCTCAACTACACGGTGCTGGGGGTGGGCAACAGGAATGGCGTGGTGACGCAGCTGGTGGGCTGCACCATTGCCGTGCTCGGCATGCTGTACGCTTTCTACGTGAAACCCGTCCTGGTTCGCAGGAGGCGCCGGCCAAGGCCCCAGGGCATGGCGGGAGGAAAGGCCTGATGAAGCCTCGTCAACGGTTTGCCATCGCGGTGGTGGGTCTGATCATCGCCCTGGTTGCGTTCAGCGGTTGGATGTCAGCGCGGCGCCGCGCCCCGGAGGCACCGAAGACTGCCTTCTGCGAAGCCGTCGATCTGACGGCCTTGGAGAACGTGGCGGTGCATGCCAACGGCCGCCTGAAGTCCTTCGCCTCCTTCGCCCATGAGCGCATGGGGTGGGTCATGGGGTCGCGGTCCTATCGTCAGCAGTCGCCTGCCTTCACCTACCTGGATCTACTCTTCCGGCCGGACGCCTATGTCGACGAAGACATCCTGTTCGTGAAGAACAAGAACCTGCGCGCGGACATCCGCAGGGCGTTCGAGACGTCCCCAGTGATGGCGTCGAATCCCGCCAGCTACGAAGCGCGCTTGGACGCCTTTATGAAGTGGGGCCTGATTTCGGAGCCCATGCTGGCGACCCAGGAGGTGCAGCTGCGCCTCAGCGATCTGGAGCGCGACTTGATGCGCTCGGCGCGTTTCGTGGGAGCCCTGAGCGGCGCCCTTCGAACCAAGGACCCCCGGATGTTAGGCCAGGAACTGCGCCTTGTGCCGCCCCCGGATGGCGATGGACAGGCTCCCTGGGCAAGCCTCGGGCCCACGGGCCAGAGCATGAACACGCCCCAGGACCCGGCCCTGGCTGAACGACTGAGCAGCGCCTGGGGCGACCTGGCCCAGGAGTGGATGGCGCAGAATGCGGTGGGAGTGAATGTTGCCGCTGCGCAGCTCGCGGAGACACTTCCCCTGCTCGAGCCGGATCTGTACCCGAACCTACGGAAGCTGTCCTGGGAGAGCTGGTATTTCCACAACGGCAACATGACCTGGATCTGGGTGGTCTACCTGCTCAGCGTGGTGTTGTTGCTCCTGTACCTGGTCTACCGCTGGCCGGGGGCGGGGCGCCTGGGTCTCGCTGCCTTCGGCGCGGCCTTCCTGCTGCAGACCTCAGCGCTGGGTTTGCGCTGGTGGGTCTCGGGGCGCTGGCCCAACAGCAACATGTTCGAGGCGGTGACGACCTCGGCTTGGATGGGCGGTTGCGCCGCCCTTGTCTTCGAGTTCTTCGGCCGTCGCAGCGCCATGGCCAAGCTGTTCGCGCTGGCGAGTGCGGCGGCAAGCATGATCGCGTTGATGAGCGCCCACTTCCTGCCGCTGCAGTTGAACCCGAACATCGGCAATATGATGCCGGTCCTGCACGACATCTGGCTCTACATCCACACCAACGTGATCATCTGGAGTTACATCCTGATCTTCATGGCCGCAGTCACGGGCTTGCTCTACCTGATCCATCGTGCGTGCGGCGCGCAGCGCGAGTCATTGCAGCTGGCGGGGGCGAGCATGGCTAGCGCGCGCATCCCAGAGCCGACGAAGGATGGCGGTGGGACCCTGGGCCAGGGCGTCGCTCTCGAGGAGGACAAGGGGCTCGGTACAGTCCTGGACGGTGTGACCATGGCGCTCATGAAGCTGTCCTTCGTGATGCTCTGGGCGGGGCTGGTCATGGGGGCGATCTGGGCCGACCATTCCTGGGGGCGCCCCTGGGGTTGGGACCCCAAGGAGGTGTTCGCGCTGTGCACCTTCATCATCTTCGCGGTGCTGGTCCACGTGCGTTGGAAGAGTCGCGACAAAGGCCTCTGGACAGCCGTCTTGGCAGTGATCGGAGCCGTCGTGATGTTGTTCAACTGGATCGTCATCAACTTCTACATCTCTGGCCTCCACAGCTACGCCTGACATGAGTCTGCCTGCAATCTCCAAGCGGCTGAGCCGCCAGGTCGGCGCGTTGGAGTTCGCGCCGCCGGTTAGCTACGTCTACAACCCGGTGGACTACGCATCCGTGACACACGGGCACTACCTCAAGCGCTTTGCGAAGACCGGTTGTGACGCCCTCCTGCTGGGGATGAACCCCGGCCCCTACGGTATGGCGCAGACGGGCGTGCCCTTCGGCGAGGTGGAGATGGTGCGGGATTGGATGGGGATCTCAGGCCGCGTTCGACGCCCCGATCCGGAGCACCCCAAACGCCTGGTCCAGGGCTTTGAGTGTGCGCGCAGCGAGGTCAGTGGCCGGCGCGTCTGGGGTTGGGCGAAAGAGCGTTTCGGCACACCCGAGGCCTTCTTCAAGCACTACTTCGTCTGGAACTACTGCCCGCTTTCGTTCATGGAGGAGAGTGGGCGGAACCGCACGCCGGACAAGCTGCCGGAACCCGAGCGCGCAGCGCTCTACGCCGCCTGCGACCAGGGGCTGAGGGACGTGGTGAAGTTCCTGAAGCCGCGCCATGTCATCGGCATCGGGGCCTTCGCCCAGACACGTGCGCAGAAGGCGCTCGGTGACGCGGTGGACGTCGGGCGTATCCTGCATCCCAGCCCGGCGAGCCCCATCGCCAATCGAGGTTGGGCCGAGCAGGCCGAGCGCCAGCTGAGCGAGCTGGGCCTTCCGGTCGTCCCGGGTTAGCGGACCACCTGGCAGCTGCCGGAGATCTTGTTGGAGAGGCGGCCGTCTGCCGTGGTCAGCCTGAAGGACCAACGAGCGTTGCCCTCATCGTCGTTGCCTGGCAGCTGCAAGACCGACATGCGGACAAGGGGTGGGTTCGTATCGAACTCGAAGCGCTTGAACTCGAGACCCTCCAACTTCAGGTCCACAAGCTCTGCTTTCATGGTCTCCGTCATGTCCAGCTCGATGCTGAGGGTTTCGCCAGCGAACGCCAGGGTGGGCGGCCGCGACATCCAAACCCGGGGGTTGGGCCGTGAACCGTCCTCCGCGCTGTCGTCGGTGTCAGTTTCTGATGACTGCTCATCAGATGGGACACCCATAGCGGCCTCGTTCTGATTGGAGACGGGCGTGGCTTCACCAGCCGTGTCTGCGGTTTCGGCGGAGGAGCTTCCCTCGGCGAGGGCCGATGCGGACTGAGAGAAGTTCTGGGCAAGGGTGCCCATGATCACGTCGTCACCCCACTTCTTGTCGTAGGCGAGGATCAGAACGCAGCCTGCGGCCAGAAGCACTCCCACGAAGGACGGCTTCATTCGCTTGCCGGATGACCCCTTGCGCTGGGTGTGGGCGACGGTCGCCGTGAGGCTCTTGTGGCCCTCGAAGAGGGTATAGGCCCGGTACGTGTAGTGCACCTTCGGAGACACGCTGGTGTCGAGGAAGGAGGCATCCGTGCCCTGGTAGACCACGATCTCGTCCGCGGGGTCCGTGGATGACTCCACGACGCGCACGATGCGCACCTCGTCATAGCGGTCCTCTGGCACCGTCCAGGTGAGCATCACCCGCCCGCGGCGCGGGGACGCCTTGAACTCGGTGACCCGCTTGGGTTGCTCGAGCTCTTCGTTGTCGCGAAGGCCCCGGCGTTCGAGGAACTCGGCGAGCCAGGCGTTTGCCAGGTCGGAGCGCGCCCGGCACCAGTTCATGGCGATGTCACGCAGGGACATCTGGGTGTCAGCACCCAAGGCCGTGCGCCCGCCATCAATGTCGGCACGCAAGACGGTGTCACCGAGGCGGCAGAACTCCTGGAACACCACTTCCAACAGCTCGTCGCGCTTGTTGAGCATGTTGTTGACGTCGTCGAACCACTGCTGAGCACGAGCTGCAACGCTGCCCTTGGTGCTGTTCAGTTCACGATTGCGCGTGCCACGCTGTTCTTCGCAAGCCGCTTTGATAGCGGCCTCGTCGTCACAGACGGGCAGCCCGAGGGCGGCAAACATCTCCTGAATCTGGTGGACGTTCTGTCGGCTCTTGTCTGAGCGGGGTGGCACGTGTGTTTCTCGCGTTAGTACGGGCGGGGCTGGCGGGAGCGGGGCCCTTGTGCAGGCGGGCGACCTCCCTCTCGGAAGTGCCGCCCGCCGCACGAGTCATCAGTAGAGCTTCAGCGGGCGAGGTGCCTCGCGAGGCGGCTCGTCGTTGTCCGACTCGTCGTCGCTCGGGCTCTCAGTGCTCTGGGAGCTCGGCGTCACTTCGTCCTGCGCCATGTCGGGCGCCGCAGGTTCGGTGTCCACGGCCGGCTCCTCGGTGGGGACGGCGGGCTGAACCGGATCGTCACCAAAGGGTTCGGCTGGGTCGAAGGGGCCGTTCATGTCCGGGGCCTGTTCGAGGACGGGCTCGATGACAGGCTCTTCGACGACAGGCTGCTCGACCACCGGCTGTTCGACCACCGGCTGCTCCACGACAGGCTGGGGGGCGACAGGCTGTTCGACCACCGGCTGCTCGACCACCGGCTGTTCGACCACCGGCTGCTCGACGACAGGCTGCTCGACGACAGGTTGCTCGACGACAGGCTGCTCGACGACAGGCTGCTCGACCACCGGCTGCTCCACGACAGGCTGGGGGGCGACAGGTGCTTCGACCACCGGCTGCTCGACGACGGGCTGGGGGGCGACAGGTGCTTCGACCACCGGCTGCTCGACGACGGGCTGGGGGGCCGCAGGTGCCGGGGGGGCTTCCGCCTGGGGTTCCACTGAGGGCATCGGGATGGATTTCCGCTCGGCCGCGGGCTTCGGGCTCGGCACGGTGGCCGGCTGCGAAGGGGTGCTCCAGCGGTCGTAGCGAATCTCGATCTCGGTGTTCGTTTCCATGTCCACCGCGTTGCCCATGATGATGCCGTTGGAACCAAACCAGAGCGTGGTCCGGATGGGGCGGCCGCGCGGACGGTTCGGGGGCAGGCCCTCGATCCGGAAGTCCACGAGGTGGGCGCACTCCTCGATGTCGTCCGAATCACCTTCGAACAGGCGGATGCAGACTTCGGCCTGGTTGTCGAAGAGCGTTTCGGTCACGAACTGACGACGCTCACCGAAGACCGTGCCGCGGTCGAGGACGACGGCGTTGAAGGGCCGACGCTCGCCGTCCGCGTCCTGACGAATGACCTGGATGCCCACGGCATGGCAGGTGATATCCGTGATGGAGTCCTCGGTGATCCGCACGGCGCGGTCATCCGTGGCTTCGCCACTCGGTCCGGGCAGCGGGATCGTGGCCGCATCGTCCACTGCGTGGGCGACGTAGGCTGCACCACAAGCCACCAACAACTGGGGGTTGCGGTACTCCAGGGGGGTCTGCTTGAAGACCTCCTGGATCATGTCCTTGACCATGGGCATGCGGGTGGAACCGCCGCAGAGCAGCACGTCCACCTGGTCCCGGGTGATGCCGTGGTTCTGCTCGGCTTCAGCGAGCACCTGCTCGAGGCGCATCTGCGTCTGCAACAGCAGGCCGCTGGCACGCTCCTCGAACTCCTCACGGGTCACTTCGATCATGTGGCCCTGGAGATCGGCCACGACCATCTCGGTGGACTTCTTGGACAGCGCGCGCTTGGCCTTCTCGCAGTTGTCGTGCAAGACGGCCGCGTTGCGGGCATCGAGGCGGGGGTCCACCTCGAACTGCTCCATGCACTTGTCGGCGACGATGTCGATCAGGACATCATCCCAATCCAATCCGCCGAGCTCCCTGTTGCCGTCCTTGCAGAGGGTGTTCAGGGTCAGGTTCTGGACGTTGCCACCCTCGCCGGCGAGGTTTGCCGGAATCACGGGCTTGATCAACGTGACGTCGAACGTGCCACCACCCAGGTCATACACCAGCACGTGCTTGTCCGTCAGGCTGGTGTTCTGCTCGATGGAGTAGGCGACCGCTGCGGCGTGTGGCTCGCTGAGGATGTTCACCACGTTGAGGCCAGCCTGCTTGGCGGCTTCCATGGTGGCGGCGCACTGACGCTCGCCGAAGTACGCGGGCACCGTGATGACCACGTCTTCCACGGCCTCACCCATCTCGATCTCAGCGTTCTCCTTCAAGGAACGAAGGATGTCGGCGGACACCTCAATGGGCGTGCGACGGCGGCCGTCGATGGCAACCGTCTCGTACTCGTCGCCCATCTTCCGCTTGATGCCGACGATGACGCGGCCCGGATCCTGCTTGCGGGTGTTCCACGCCACCTCGCCCACGACAGAGGTGCCTTCGGTGGGGTAGTAGACAACGGAACGCAACGACGTGGTCTCGCCATCCTCGCTTTCGAGGGGCAGGGGCTTCACCTCCTGACGACTGTCGTCGTACCAGGAGATCGTCGAATAAGTCGTACCGAGGTCGATGCCGTAGCGCTTGGTCATCGGTGTGCTCCCTTTAGCTGGTCGCGGGCAGAGGGGAAGAGGTCTTCCTTAATCCGCCTAGTCGTCCGTGGATTTTTTCTTCTTGGAGGACTTGCGGGTCCCCCGTTTGGTCAGGTTCTTGCTGTCTTCCGCCGTGCCGCTTGCGCCCAGGAAAGGTGCGAAGCCCGGCGATACGTCGTGCGGTTCGGAGCCAGCCTGCTTGTCCTGGCTGGGCTCGCTGGCGTCAGGAGCGGCGTCCTCCTCGTTCGAAGCAGGAGCGTCTTCCTGTGCGGCGGTCTCGAGCAGCGTCGGGTCGTAGCGACCCACGGTGACCTCTGCGTAGCGCAGCACCGAGTGCTCGCTGCGATAACCAGGGCGCACGGTTTCGATGATCTTCCCGTCCAACTCCTCGTCGCTTACGGGCTCCACGTCGATGGCGTTGTGGATGTTCGGATCGAAGTCGATGTCGGTGGGGATCTGACTCAGGTCGTAGGTGTCGAGGATCTGTCCCACTCGCGTGAGCATGGCCTGGAAGTAACGAAGGCCTTCGACACGCGGGATCTCGCCGTTCTCTTCAGGGAAGGCGCGCAAGGCACCCTCGACCAGGTCGCCCAAGCCCACCACATCGCCCAGGACGCTGCGCAGACGCGCGTCGCCCATGGAGGTGGAGAGTTCGTCGACCTTCTTGCCCAGGCCGCGCAGCTTCGGAGGGATGAAGCTGGACTGCTTGGCCACGCCCTCGAGCGTGATCTCGAGTCGGCCCAGGCGGTCTTCGTTCAGCTGCAGAAGGCCGCGCATTTCCGCAAGGCTGCGTTCGGCTGCGAGAGGCGACTGTCCGCGGGTCTCGTCATCGTGCTGGGAGGTGGGGGTGTGCTCGTGGTCGTGGGCCTGGTCCGTCTCGCCGGTCGGCAAATCGTCCATGGGTGAGCCCATGGGGTCCCATAGGGCGTGGTTGGACTCCGAGAGCATCGGATCAACGAGGTCTGGGTCAGCGGGCCAGCCTTCGCCGTCCAGCGTCTCTTCAGGGTTCAGGGCCTTTGCAACCTCGGCCGTGGCCTGCAACTCAGCACGGGACTCAACAGATTCGGTGACCGGGTTTCCGGCTTTCGGCTGATCCCCATGCGGGTGGGGCTTGTCCGTTTTCTTCTGGGCGCCGGTGACGAGCGGATCGGCTCCAAACACCTCGAGGATGTCGGGGTGTTCTTCCTGGAGGCTCGAGCCGCTGCGTGCCTTTTCGGGCGCACTTCCAGCCTGCTCACCGCCGTTCTTCTTCGATCCATCCTTCATTCAAGCCATCCTCAAGACGCCGCTGCGAGCGAGGCGGAGGCCTCAGCGCGACGACTCTCTCCTTCGTCAGGGGACGGAAGGGTCTTGAGGTCAAACCAGAATGGAGTGGACGAGGGCCGGATAGGCCCTAGATGGCGGCTCCGGGGAAGCCCAGGGCCCGCGGCTGTCGTGACGGTGGGGCTCGTCGGCAGGGCCTGGCTGACAGGGCCCCGAGCTGCGCCCCGAGTTGCGGGCTAGGCGATCTGGCCCATCAGCCGATGGACACGAGCTCGACCTGGAACACGAGGGTGGCGTTGGCCCCGATCACCGGTGGCGCTCCGGAACTGCCATAGCCGAGGTCTGGCGGAATGATGAACAGGCAAGTGCCGCCCTCCTTCATCAGCTGCACGCCCTCGGTCCATCCAGCAATTACCCGGTTGAGGGGGAACGCGATGGTCTGGCCGCGGGAGTACGAGGAGTCGAAGGGAGTGCCATCGGTGAGCCAGCCCGCGTAGTGCACAGTCACCTTGTCCTGCGCGCTAGGCGATGCGCCGCTGCCTTCCACGACCATGGCGTACTTCAGGCCACTGGCGGTGGAGCTGCATTCCTCGTCCGAGGGCAGACGAAATGGGGGGACGTCCATGGGTGAGGCCTTTCGTCCGGTGATTGCGGCGAGGAGTTTGCGGAACATGACAGCTCCTGCGGATGCGCCCGGTTGTGGCACACGCCGTGACGAGGAGCAAGAATGGGCGGGCTCTTTCGGAGGAATCAGGTCCGGTGAATGGAATTGCCCTCGGCACTTCGAGTTGGTCCACCCCTGGCTGGGTCGGGCCCTTCTATCCGAAGGCTTGCAAGCCCGCGGACTTCCTGGCGCACTACGCAACGCAGTTCCAGGCAGTGGAAGCGGATGTCACCTATTACCGGATCCCGACACCAGCGATGGTGGCGAACTGGCGCGACCGGACACCGGAGGGATTCTCCCTGTGCGCGAAGTTTCCGCGCAGCATCGTGCATGCCGGACAGGGGCCCCGGCCCGATGCTTCGAAGATCCTGGTGCCGTCGGTCACGCAAGCCGACACCGACGCCTTCCTGAACGCGATGGCAGCCTTGGGCGATCGGTGCGGGGCGTTGTTGCTTCAGTTTCCGTATCTCTCCAAGGCTTGCTTCGAAGACTCAGCAGAGTTCCTGGACCGGCTGGACGCCTACCTCGAAGCGCTTCCGGCGACCTTCCGCTATGCAGTGGAAGTCCGGAACAAGGCCTGGGTGACGAGCCAGTTGACGGCCGTGCTGCGCAGACATCGCGTGGCCCTGGTGCTGGTGGAAATGGGCTACCTGCCGCACCCGGCTGACGTCGCCGCGAAACTCGACGTGGTCACCGCGGACTTTCTGTATGGCCGGCTCATCGGCGATCGGAAGCAGGTGGAGGCCCGCACCCAGGTGTTCGACAAGCTCGTGTTCGATCGCACGGCCTCGCTGAAGCGCTGGGCAGACCTGATGGGGGCACTCTCCGAGAGGGTTCCGCAGACGTGGCTGTTCGCGAACAACCACTACGCCGGACATGGGCCGGAGACGATTCGAGAACTCGGGCGCCTGATGGGGCTTTCAGGCTAAGGACCTGAGGCTTTGTTCGTTGGAAGGCAGATTCAGTGGGGGGGCTTCGTCTGGGTCCGACTGCTGGGCCGCATGGCTTGCGGCTTTCTGCTGTTGCCCGCCCACGACGCCCCATAGACAAGACGATTTCGCTGCTGCTGGCCCATTGCTAACAGGGAGAGGCGCGGAATCACAACAACACCGCCGTTGCCACCCATGGGAGGGAGGCATAGAGCTCACCATGACTCCTCGGGGGAGGCCTCTGATGCCCCAGTTCGTTTCGATGTCCGCTTGGTCCTGCAGGAACGCATGGTCGCCACGAAATTCGGGTAGCAAGCCAGCTCGGCGAAACTCGGCGAGCAAAGTCCTTCCCGTTCTTTGCTCGCTGCTTCTCTTGCTGGTACCGGTCCTCGCCCCGGTGGCGAGCGCGGGAGTACCTGGGCAGCTTGCGGAAGAGGAGGAGGTCTTCCTGACCTCTGAGGCTGCGGAGCTGAACCTGCGACAGGGCAGGCGCAAGACAACCGCAGGTTCCTTGGCGGAGAAGCTACCGACAGCTGTTCGGGCCGCGCTCAACGACTGGGCAGAAGTCGTTGCCCAATACCAGCTCTCCGTCGTGCTGCCCAAGGGGGCTGAGGTTCTCGTTCTGGGTCGGGCGGATTCCGGCGTCATGACACATGCTGCCGAAGTGCTCGACGATGCGTGGGAGATGCTCGCGGACATCCAGCAGGAGGATGGGCCAGCAGTTCCAGCAACCCTTGTGTTCTTGTTCGACAAGGACTCAATGGGTGGCGAGGCGTGGGAAGGGGTTCTCAATGCCCTGGTGGAGCGCAACCAGCTCGTGGCCTTCGCCGCTCGAAGCATGACCGAGGACCCCGGCCCGCTGATGTTGCGCGGCCTGCCTGGTTTCCTCCAGCCCACCTACGACATGGCTGGTAACGCGGCTGCCGGTGATGACGAGTTTCGCCTCGACAACGAACTGGCGCACAAGTTGGCGCAGTGTGTGCTGAAGAGCCGCTTCGGTGAGGTGCCCACGAGCATCCGCTGGGGGATGGGCTTCCTCGTGGAGCAGCGGCAGTATCGTTCCATCTATCAGCTGAACGCGACGGGCTTCGTGGCCGCGGTGGATCATTTCGATTGGCCGAAGAAGGCGCGCTCCGCGGTGCTGGATGCTGCCAAGTCGAAGAGCTGGTCCATCGCGCAGCTGGCGAGCCGGGACGACAGCGCTGGCCGGGCAACCGAGCCCCAGATGATCACCTGGGGGGCTCTGGACTACCTCTACAAGAAAGACACGCCTGCGCTCGTCGGCATGCTGTCCGAGCTGGCGCAGCTGCACGCCGACGGCGCCGGATGGCGGACCTCATCGAGCGAGTATCTGGGCGACGAGGAGGCCACGGTTGAAGTCCTGGCCAAGGCCCTCGATGGCATCGATGGGCGCAAACTGGCGAGTCACCTCAAGAAGGTGAAGTGAGCAGGGGGGAGTGGTCGGGGTGACAGGATTCGAACCTGCGATCTCTTGTCCCCCAGACAAGCGCTCTACCAAACTGAGCCACACCCCGACACCGAGCCGCTGACTTCAGCAGAAGATGCGCGATGGGGGTCGCGCCGACTCGCGGGGTTTTGTACCGAAGGGGCCTCCGGGGGACAAGGCCGGGCGGCCCAATCGGCGAGGGGAATCTGAGCTGGGTCCATGTCACGTGACGGCGCGGCAGCCGTTGTCCTGGCATGCAACGACTCCTGGCGAGCTGGATGACGGTGACTTTCGTGCTGGCCGGCGTGTTCGCCTGGCAGCTGGGCCCGGTGCTGGCTGGGACCCCGGGGGCAGTGCCGAAGGCCCAGCACTCGGTCCGGGGAGACCTGGTGCCCGACCTGCGCCAAGAGCTGGGCTCCCAGGGCATGGCTCCTGCCCCATTGGAGGGCGGCCGTCCCCGGTCGAGGAAGCTCGTCCTTGTCCTTCACGGGGGGAGCTTCCGCCCTCGTTCCCCGCGGGATCTTGCGGAGCGTGCCCTGGCGCCGCTCACAGATGATGCAGAGCGGCTGGGGCTACGCCTCCTGGCACCGGTGGCTCCTTCGTCCTGGCTCTCCGGGGGGTACAGGGCCTCCAGCGAGAGGTCTGCCGAGGCGTCGGACCCTGCAACGCTTTGGGCAAGCCCGGCGGGCGAGACCCTCGTGCTGCACTTGATTGCTGAAGAGCTGCGCCAGAAACGGGCGGACCCCCGACGGATCTATTTGGCAGGTCACGGTGCTGGGGCGACTTCAGCGCTGGAGCTGGCGGCGAGGCACCCGCAGCTGTTTGCGGGTTTGGCGCTCTGGTCGGGGACACCGGCTCCTCTCTGGCAGCGGGGGGACGGCGCTGCGCAGGGAGCGTCGGTAGCTTCCGTTGAGCCAAAGGTCGTGGGGCTCGTGGGCGATCCTGTTCCCGCCCTGGCCACCGTGCCTGTCTATCTCTGGACGGGGGCGCAGGACGGCATCCTGGATCGGAAGGCGTTGGCGATGTTCGTGCAGCAGATGCAGGGCCAGCTGGATGCAGGGGCCGGCCATGTTTTCCAGTGGACGGAGCAGCCGGGGGCGCACGATTACGGTCCGCAGGGTCCGGGCGCGGGCTTGCAGTTCCTCAGGGATCGCAAGAAGGCGAAGCCCCGAAAGGCGCAAGGGTCCAGCCGATAACGGACCAGCCGTTACAGGACGTGTCGTTAGAGGATCTGGCGTTGAAGGGCTTGCGACGCATCTCCGCCTAGCGCGTCATGACCTCTGCGCCGTCCGTCCCGACGTACATCGTGTGCTCGAACTGGGCCACGCGCGCCGGCCCGTGCTCGACCAGTGGTGGATAGCCGAAAACGGCTCCCACACGGGTGAGGTCGCGCAGGCTGCGCTCGGTGAGATCCTTGCCGTGTTCGCGTGCCAGCTCCCGGCGGCTGAAAGGCATGCCCCGACGCGCCATGATCTGATCGATGATGCCCGTGTCCACGTGCTTCGGCGGTTTGAGTTTGCGCCGAGCTCCGAAGACCTCGGCTCGACCCTGCTCTTCCACGTAGCCACGGCCCGTGGTGGCGAAGGGCTCGATGCAGATCATCATGCCTTCCTTCAACACGCCCGTTGTTCCCTCGGGCACATTGGGCATGGCCGGCGAGCAGTGAATCGTAAAGGGGGCGATGCCATGCCCTGTCAAGTTGGCCACGGGTTGATGGTCCAACTCGATCATGGTGGTCTGGATCGCGGTTGCGATCTCGCGGATCTTGCGCCCGGGGCGAACCAGGGCGATGGCGGCTTCCAAGGCTTGGCGCGATGCTTCCAGCAGACTCCCGTGGGTGTTGCCGAGTTCCCGGGTGGAAGCGCCGTCCGCGATGCAGCCGTCCACATGGACGCCAAAGTCGAGCTTGATGACATCACCCTCTTCGAAGGCTCGGGGGTCGTCCAAGTCGCAGCAGTCGTGGGCGGCCACGTGATTCACGGATGCCTGCGCTGGAAAGGCCAGCTCGGCACCTTGGGAGCGGATGTAGTCCTCCGCTGCATCCAAGACGCTGACATAGGTGACGCCGGGAGCCAGGGACTCCAACGCGCGTCGGCGCGCTTCCGAGTTGATCCGGCCTGCCTCTCGGTACTTGTCTAGGTCGACTCTCATGGGGCGGGCATGATACTGAGAAGAGCGGCAGAATCGCCCCCTGTGATCGTGCTTGGATGCTTGTGGTGCTCCATCCGCAGTCACGCGGCCAGCCGTTGACGCCCCAGGGCTGCCTCAAGGGCCTCTGGGACCTGAGGTCCCACGGCTCAGTTGAGGCTGCCATGCCGCCGTTTAAGGATGTCCCTGCGCCCAGGAGATGCCCGTATACTGAGGCCTTGCTTGGGAGCCCTCCCGAACCCGAACCCGAACGGGTGCCCAGGTGCTGTGCCTCATTCGTTTCCCAGAGCCCGCTCTCCCATTGAGCTCTGGGGCGAGATCCTCGTCACTCTCCCTTAGTTGAGGACAAGCCATGCTTCGCGCGTGCCTTTCCGCGTTGTTTGCAGGAGCTCTCTACCTGCTGACAACCGTATCGTCTGGATCGCCAGTCGCCGACCCTTCCTTCCGCCCTGCCCCGCGCATGGACCAGAGTTGCAAGCCGCAGGCTGCGGTTGCCGTGACGTTGGGACAAGGGGAGAGCTCCGCCGGTTCCCGCGTCGATCTGGAGTGGTCGATTCAGCCAGGGCGCGGCATGAGCCATCTCGAGTGGGCGCTGCAGCTGCCCGATGACAGCGTCTTCCTGGAAGGGGAACGCTCTGGCCTTGCTGCGGCTGAGGAAGGTTCGCTGACCGCCGGCATGACTTCGGTGTCCATGCCCGAGGACGGTCGTTTCCGGAACGCGCGACTCATCGTGAGCGGTAGCTTCCTGGGCTCCGACGAGACTGGAGCGACCTTCGAGGAAGCTTTCGAAGTCGTGACGCATTTGAGCTGGGGGGAGCCCGACACGGTGGCACCCGCCGTGCTTTCACCGGAGTCTATCAGCGGCGAGATGACGACCTTCATCGCCTTGCCCACCATGCATCGGGAAGGACGGTGAACTGATGAAGAACGCCATCCTGACGTTTGCTGCCCTGTGCCTGGCGACGAGCTTCGCCATGTCGCAGACCTTTACCGTGACCGGTAAGTTCGAGTACGAGGACAAAGGCTGGAGCTACAACGGCTGGAATGGAAGCGACGGCTTCCGGCCCATCCGCAATGCCGATGTGACCGTGCTCAACAACTCCACCAGTGCCGTGATCGGTACGGGCTCCACCGATCCGTCCGGTGAGTTCTCGATCGTGGCCAGCGGTACGGGCACCCTCAATGTGGTCGTGCGCGTGAACGCCGACACGAACCTGCACCCGACTTTCCAGCGCATGCGGGTGACCACCACCGGAAACGTGGAGTACACGGCCTTCAGCCCTGTGTTCAACGGGCACAACACGGCCAACCCGCTCGATGTGGGTACGACGACCGTTCTGAAGTCCCTGGCCGGCTCCGATGAAGGCAACCCCTTCAACATGCTCGATATCGGTGTGAGTGGCTTCAACTACATCCTTGGCCCGCTCGTCAACGACACGACCAAAGGAACCATTCGCATGAACTGGCCCGGGGGCGGTGGCTCATTTGCCAGCGGTTCGACGCTGACCATGTCCGACGACGATGGCTATGACGATGCGGTCGTGCTGCATGAGTTGGGTCACGTCGTCCAGAACCTCTACTCAGACAGCGACAACACGGGCGGTTCGCATTTCTTCGGCGACAGCGACCAGGACCCCCGGCTCTCCATGGGCGAAGGCTATGCGACCTTCTTTGGCGGCACGGTGATGGTGCACGAGCTGAACCGCGCGGCGCACTACATGGACGCAAACGGTTCGTCCCAAACAGGTGGTGTGCAGCTGCGACTGCGCCTCGAAGAGCGCACACCCTATGCGGGTGATTCCTATGGCGCGGCTGACGAAGTGGCCGTGGCGTGCTGCCTGTTCGACATCCTGGATGACGAGAACAGCCCGGACCAGAACAACACCACGGACGACGACGACATCGACTCGTCCGTACTGATCAATGGCCTGAACGTGCATCGGGCCTGGTGGGATGTCTTTGAAGGTCCCGTTGATGTGGCACCCAATGTCGTGATCAACCACGCCTGGGATGGCTGGTTCAGCGAGCATGGTGTGGGGGGCATGCATACGGAGATGAAGGACCTGTATGACGCCCACCGCATGCGGTTCTATGAGGACATCGACGAGCCCAACAACACCTCCTTCGAGCCGGTGCTCGTGACGGCTCCTTCGGCGTGGAGCCCGACCCGGACCCTCTACAAGTCGACGGCGACGCCACCTGCTCCGGGCGTGGGTGACTTCGACTGGTATTCGGCGGAGATCGTCCAGGGCTCTCAGATCAGCATCGAGACGCGCTACCCCGGGGCCGCTTCGGATGCCGACACCCAGTGCGACACCGAGATGTCCCTCTGGGACGAGTCGCTCACGAACGTGGCCACGGCACAGTCGGGCGGGACCGGTCGGAACGCGAAGATCAGCAACTTCCTGGTGCCCAGCACGGGGCTGTGGCGCTGGCGCATCCGGACAACGTCGTCGTTGCGCTTCTATGGCAGCTACAACTGGCGCATCACCTACGACTTCGAGAACTTCCTGCCAACCGTGGATTCGGGTCCGTCGGCTGTGCCGAGCACGATCACGGACGACATCACCTCCATGTTGTCGGCGGTGGCCTCGGACGCGAATGCTGGGCAGGTGCTGACCTACACGTGGACGCCCCTCGCGGGTGGCACGATCGTGGGCTCGGGGTCGTCGGTGACCTTTGACCCGCCAGCCGTGCTGTCGTCGACGGTGTTCAACATCCAGTTGACGGTGTCTGACAACCTGGGGGCCACGACCGACCCCTTGGTGGTCCAGGTGACCGTCAATCCCTCGGGCAGTCCGTGCGGAGCACCTGCTTCCACCACGGCCGCTGGAGTGGGCAAGCCCGGTCAGGTTGGTACGCCTTCCCTGAACCCGGTCGGACTTCCCGTGGTGCCCGGCACCAACTTCAAACTGCAGCTCACCAATGCGCTGCCGCTTGCTCAGGCCTGGGTGTTCGTGGGCTTCTCGTTGACGCCGGCTGCTTTTGATGGGGGCACCCTGTACCCCGCCATCAACAAGATCTTCCTGGCTGGCATCCCGGGCAGCGGGACGCTCGACATGCCGATTCCGCTCACCGACCCAGCCTTCTGCGGTGTGGCGTTCTATGCGCAGGTCCTGGTGCCCTTCGACCCGGGTGCCACAGGGACCTACCAGACCTCCCAGAGCAACTACGTGGAGGTCGTTCCGGGTTCCTGAGTCGCTCGTCAGTCCTGGCCCTCTCCGGTGCTTCCGGGTCACTCCTGGGCTTGAATTGGCAGCGGTTACGTGAGCATCAGATCGGGCCGGAGCTCGGTGGAATCCACCAGCTCCGGCCCGTTTTCGTGGAAGGTGGGCCGAATTCTGCCTCTCAGTCCCCACAGGGCCGCGACGCGTGGCTTGGGAGGGAGGGGGGAGAGATCCGTCTACAGATGTTGATGGATAGAAGTCGATCCATGGCTTTACGTGCATTCGTCCGCCGAGAGGCGGATCGCGCGACCCACCATGACGACGCGCCTTCTTCCCAGACCACTGCTCAGCTGGCCCTCAGCGATCGCCTGCCTTGCCTTGGCCGGTGTGCTGGCCGGTGTGCCCGCACCCACCGCTCTGCCTGGGGGCGTCCAGCCCGCGGGCCATGCGGACAGCGGGGTCCCGGTGTCCTGGCCGATGGGTGCTCAGGCCTGCAAGCCTCAGGCTCCGATCGAGATGGACCTGGCTGTGTCGGCTGTCAGTGGGCTGCGGGAGGGCTTCGATGTCAGCATCGAGCTGGAGCCCCGCCTGCCCGTGACGCAACTTCGGTGGTCCCTCCAGCTGCCGCACGGCCTGCGGGCCCTGGAGCCCACGGCGGGAGTGGAGGTGCTCGCCGTGGGCGAGCGCGCACAACGAACTCTCCGTCTCGAGTACTCCGAGCTGTCGTCGTCCGCACGCGCAGCCAGCGTGTTGGGCGAGTTGAGCCTCACGGTCGAGGCGGAGTGGCCGACCAGCTCCGGAACGGCGCGGGTCAGCCGGCGGCAGGCCCTCCGCTTCGGTGATCCTGAGTCGCTACCTCTGCAGCTGCAGGAGTTCCGGAACGTCGAGAGCGGCGCGCGTTCGAAGGTCATGGCCTTGCCCGTCAGCCATCGCAGCGGGCGTTGATGATCATGGGCCGTGGGAACTCAGTGCTGACCTCGCTCGTGCTGCTTGCCGTGGCCGCTTTCGGAACTTCCTCCTCTGTTCTTGGGGCAAGCTCAGGACCCGCCGCTGTCAGCTTCCTTGTCACCGGCCGCTTCGAGTACGAGGACAAGGCCTGGGACGCGATGGGGTGGACCGGCATCGATCCCATACTGGCCATCCGTTCCGCCGATGTGGTGGTGATGGACGCGGCGCGCGACAAGGTGATTGGGCGCGGCATGACGGACAACCAGGGTGAGTTTTCCATCGTCTGCAAGAGCAAGCAGCCCACGGTCGACCTCCTGGTGCGCGTCGACAGCGAGAGTCGGACACGCGCCAAGGTGCAAAAGAACTTTCCGCGCTTGAAGGTCGTGAACCCGAACCGCGTCGTGTATTCCGCCTTCGCTCCCATGGAGCCAGGGCATCCCGTGGGCTCCGATGTCGATGTGGGTACCACCACCGTGCTCAAGACGGTGGCGGCGGGCAAGGAAGGCAACCCCTTCAACGTCTTCGACATGGCTGTGGGCGCCTTCGAGTACGTCACCGCTCCGGAAGTGGGCATGTCACGCAAGGTGCGCACGCTGCGGGTGACCTGGCCGAGTCCGGCCGGCTCTTTCAGCATCGGGCGGCGAGCCTGGGTCGGGACCCATGACGGCTATGACGACTCGGTGATCCTGCACGAAGTCGGACACCTGGTGCACAACGTCTACAGCGACAGCGACAATCCGGGAGGAGCTCATTTCTTCGGTGACTCGGACCAGGATCTGCGCCTGGCCTTCGGCGAGGGGTGGGCCACGGCGTTCGCCGGCATCGTGTCCGCGCGTTTGGGCATGCCCGCCATGTATGTGGACTCCAACGCAAGTGCCCAGGTGGATGGAGCCCAGCTGATACTCGACTTGGAGTCGGCGGCACCCTTCGAAACGGAGGCCGCAGGGGCCGGGGACGAGATCGCCGTCGCCTGCGTCTTGTTCGATCTGCTCGACAGCTCCTCGGAAGGGGACGGCCCCTCGGATGATGATGGGATGGCCGCCCCCGCGCAGGTGGATGGCTTGAGCCCGACCGAGGCCTGGTGGGATGTGTTCGTCGGGCCCATGCGAAGGACGTCGCGAGTCAATGTGAACCACGCCTGGGACGCATGGCTCACTCGCTACGCCCAGCCTGAGTACGGAAAGCTCGTCGATGTCTTCGAAGATCGGCAGATGGATTTCTGGGACGACGACTTCGAGCCGGACAACAGCCCCAGCACGTCCCAGGCAGTGAGCGCCATGGCCTATGGCTCCTGGAGCGCCGATCACACGCTCTACAGCGCCGGCGCTGGGAACCCCGGCCCGGGCACAGGGGACCGGGACTGGTACTCCATCCAGCTCAAGGCCGGGCAGAGCGTAGAGATCGAAACGCGCTATCCCGATGGCATCACGGACGCCGGGACTCAGGTCGACCCCTTCCTGGCACTCTTCGATCCATCAGGAAAGCTCGTGGCCAAGGACGACGATTCGGGCTATCGCCGCAATGCCCTGGTGCAGCTGGGAAGCGCCAAGACCGCCGGGACCTGGCGCTTTCTCGTGCGCTCACGAAACAAGCTGAATCGCTACGGTCGCTACAACGTGCGGGTGCTCGTGGACAACTGAGTTCCAACGAGCGCTACCATCCCCGGCCGTGGCACCTATGATTCCGCCCATGAACGGGATCAGCCGCCCAGCGAACACTGCCCGATGGGGGCTCGCGATGTTGCTGGCGCTGGTGGCCGTTGCGGGCTGCTTCCGGGTCCAGAACCTCGACTTGGGACTCCATGCGCGAACAGGTGAGTGGATCCTCGAACACCGCGAGGTTCCCAACACCAATGTGATGTCACCCATTCACGGGGACTATTCATCGGTGCACGACAAGTGGGGCTTCCAGGTCTTGGCCCACTTGGTCTGGGACGGTGGCGGGGCGTCCGGTGTGATCGCGCTCCGACTCCTGTGCATGCTCGCGCTGTTCGCCGTGCTGTGGCGGACGGCGATGCGCTTGGGTGGCTCGCCCGGCCTGAGCCTCTTCGTCCTTTCCCTCGCGTTGCTGGCCATGCGCTCCCGCTTCCTGTTTCGTCCAGGGCTGGTGAGCCTGCTGTTCCTGGCCCTCGTCCTGCATGGGGTCTTGGTGTCCCGTGCGGACGGGCGCAAGCTAGGGTGGCTCGTGCTGTTGCAGTTGATCTGGGTCAACGTGCACGGTTACTTCTTGCTGGGGTTTTTGGCAGTGGGTGCCGTGGCCGCCGGGCATTTCGTCCGGGGGCTGCTCGGTCGCCGGGACGGTTACCGCGTGGGGCTGCGACTGGCTGTGCTGGCTGTGGCCATGGCCCTGGTTTCCTTGCTCAACCCGTCGGGGGTTGAAGGTTTCCTGCATCCCTATTCCATCCTCCAGGATCTGCATACGCATCTGGATTTCTACCGCCAAACGATCGATGAGTTCCGTCCGACCTTCGCCAGCGACCCCCGAGGTTCCGTGGATCGATGGGCTTTCCTCTCGCTCTTCGGATTGTCGTTGCTCGCCCTGCTCTGGGATGGCCTAGGGCGCCGGAAGGCGGCGGCATCGGAGGCTGCATCCGGGTACACGGCGCAGGCCGACGCTGAGAGTGGCGACGCCAGTCATGACGCGCCGCAGCGAGTAGGCCTGGGAACCCTGTGGCTTCCCGCCCTGATGCTCGTGGTGTTGTTCGGCGTCATGAGCCGGACCTTGCGCCGCAGCATGGCGCTCTACGCCGTAGCCATCGCGCCCCTGCTGGCTGCCTCCCTGACAGCTTGCCTCGGGCGAGTCCGTGGGCCACGAACGCTGGCTCCTGCGGGGGGCCGGCTGGGTCTGCTCATCCCCGGTTTGTTTGCGCTCTGCATTGCCGGGCTGGAACTCAGCGATTGGACTTCCGTTCATGACGGGCTTGAGCGCCGCAGCGGATTCGGCGTCTCGCGCCTTGCCTATCCCGATCGGGGTCTCGCGTTCTTGGCGGAGGAGTTGCCGCAGCACGATGTGTTCACCGCCTTCCGCTACGGCAGCACCCTGACGGGCCGCCGCTGGCCGGAACAGGCTGCAGCGACCAATGGCAACACGCACGGCTATCCCACGAGCTACTTCATGAGCGTCATGAAGGCCGTCTCCATGGAGGATCCCATCGCCTTCGACCGCCTCGTGGATCAACACGGCCACACGGCGGCGCTGATCCCCATGGACTGCCGCCTGGCGGCGAGGCTCTTGAGGCGAACGGATTGGCGGCTCGTCGTCCTGGGTGTGAGCGAGGCGCTCTTCGTCAGGGGGGATGGCGTGGACGAAACGTGGCTTGCTCGGCATGACCTGGAGCAGCGCCTGCGCAGGGGAGATCGCCTGGGCCAGGAGGACATCCCTGCGTCGCCAGCCTGTGGCACGGTCTTGGGGATTCCCAAGAGCTGCCGACCTGGGACGGAACTGGCCGCCGCCGTCATGTTGCGCGGCGCGGGGCTGCGGGACACAGCCCAACACATGCTGACCCAGGCCCTGGGACACAGCCCTGACGACTCCGAAGCCCTCTCGCTGCAGCTGCTGTTGGCGGTCTTCAGAGGTGACGAGCTGGTCACCGAGGACGTTCAGCAGCTCTTGCGACGCCCGGGGTTCAATCGTTTCGAGGGGGAGCTTCGCGGCCTCCTTGACCCGGCCTCTCCGTAGTGAGCGCGGAGCGCGACCTGCGTCCCTCGAGCAGGAGATGCGGGCGGGGTGGGCGGCAGCTAGCGCGACGCGAACTGCAAGGCATCCGCCCAGCGTAATGCCTCAGAAGGGTCCTTCCTGCGCTCCGCTACGCGACGCAGGGCGTGCAGGGTCTGCCGCAGGGAACCGCTCTCGAACACGATGTCCGGCAGGTGGTTCAGCAGGTGTGCGACGAGCGCGTCCACGCGGGCCACGTTCAGGGTGGGAGCTTCCGACAGCGCGAGCAACTCCTCCACACGAGTTTGGTAACCGTGCTCTCCCTCGATCTGCGCGAACTCGTGCAGCGCCCGTTCGTAATCGTGTTGGGCGAGTGCTGACGAGCCCAGGCGCAGGTGCCTGTACTGATCGTTGTCCGCCAGGATGCGTTCGCAGGCTTCGTCTGCGCGGGCAAACTCTCCAAGGGCAGCGAAGATTTCGATCTCCCTCAACTGGAGGCGGACGCGCGTCGCCTGGTCGTTCTTGCCGCGCTCTTGGCGTTCCTTGCCAAGGGCGATCAGCAGACGCGCGATGGGGATGCGTACGCTCTGTGCCCCGCCCAACCCCAGCTCGAGTTGATCCACACTGGGGTGCCACACGGCCCCTTGAACGGCCGAGGGGTTGAGGATGATCGCCTGCAGCAGAGCCTGCAGGGCAGCGTCAGCATCGGCTTGGCTTCCAAGCACCCTGGCCTGGTCCAAGAGGACGCGCCAGGAGTTGGGGCCGAGGCCGTCCTTGAGAACAGACTCCGCCAAGAGCCGGCCGATCTCGGGTGACCCGGGTTGGAGGCGAGAGAGCAGCAAGGCCTCCCGATGCATGAGCTGCGCGGAGTGGGGTTGAAGCGCGCGTGCCTCGGATAGGTGCATCAGCTGCGTGTCCAGGCCGTCGCTGATCGCGGCCTGTTGCGCCCGGGCGATCGCGACCTCCGGGTCGAAGGGTCGCAGCCGAGCGGCCAGCGCGAGCTGGCCGCTCGGGTCAGGGTGTTCTTCCGCTGCCGACTCCAGGACCCCCTCCACGAGCACCCGACCGGACCATCCAGCAGCAGCAACGCCGAGCAGGACCACGGCCACGACGGGAGTCAGGAGGCTGCGGCTACGGGAGATGGTGACGGTCTCATCATCGGCCAAGCCTGCAGCCTCTTTCATGCCCAGCGCGAGCAACACGAGGGAGGGGTAGGCGGTGCTGGTAGCGCCGCCCATGTCGATGGCGTTGCTGGCCCACACGGCGAGCAGGCTTGCGGAGGCCGCATCCGACAGCAGGCTGGGCCGATGCTTGCGCGTTGCCGTGGCGACGAACAGGGCGGCGAGCCCGAGCAAGCCGGGCCAGCCGAAGCCAGTCCCCACAGCCAGGACGACGTTGTGCAAGTGGTCGTCCTTGGGCAAGCCGTCGTAGCGCGACGGTCTCGCAAACTCTGCCTGGCGGTGGGACGCTCCCGGTCCGAAGCCCGCAAAGGGGGCCTCTGCGAAAGTCGAACGCCCCAGCTCCCACATGGAAGAACGGAAGCTGACGGCCTTGGTTGACATGTCGGTGGACGCGTCGACGATGCGGGACTGGCTGACCCCAGTCACCGGGAACAGCAAGGCGAACGCGATACCTCCCACTGCGAGCGGATGCACCCACCGCGCGGAGCTCCAGGGCAGGCGCCGGAGCACCAGGAGCCCGGCGCCGAGGACTGCCGCAGCCACTCCGGTGCGGGATTGAACGGCCGCGAGGGCGAGCAGCAGCAGCAGGGCGCAGGCGCGCGCCCAGCGGCGGCGGATCTCGTGCACGTCCCAGGCCAGGCCGCACGACATGAGGAGACCACACACGAGGAAGGGTGCCCCCAGATTGGGGTGCATGCCCATGAGGCGTAGGCGCGTGGCGAAGAGCGCAGGTAGCGGCAGCTGCAGGGCGTCGGCCAAGGTGCCATAGGTCACGAGAGCCGCCCCGGCCAGGACCGCCATGCCGACGATGAACACCAGCACGGCGCGACGCAGGTGCCGCCCAGGAAACAGCCCGGGCAGCACGCTGGCCAGGATCGCGACGGGCAGGAAATCGGTCAGCCAGTTGAGGGCACCTTGATGGAAGGGTGCGACGAGCACAGCCGGAGCGGTGCAGAACAGGATGATCGTTACGCTGACGCCCGTGAGCCCAAAGCGCACGAAGGGACCGGCCACCAGCAGGGTCACGGCCGCCAGGGCGAGGGGCAGCTCCGGCGCCGCACCGACAGCTCGTCCGCCGAACAAGGAGACGGCCAGCAGCAGCAGGCTGAGCCTGCGGGCGCACGTCAGGCGCTCCCGCGCTCCACCAATGAGGAAGAGCGAGAGCACCCCGAGCGTGGCCCAGACCAATGCGAGCTGGGGTGGGCGTCCAAAGCTGGAAAGACCCGATCCGCTCTGCGAGCGCGCGGTGGCATCAAAGAAGAAGACACCAGCGACGACGACGGCGAGGAGGCGGCACGCCGGGTTCAGGCCCGGTGTCCTGCTCACGGACGCGCCGAGTCGTCTTCGTCAGAGGACTGGGCTTCGAACAGGACGATGTCGCTGGGCTGGAGTGGGACGCCAAATTCGAAGTCAGGCCGCTGGGGCTTGATGTCCCGTTCGAAGTAGTCGATCTGGTCGGGCAGGACGCGGACGAGTTCAAGCAAACCGATGTAGCCCATGCCTGCGTCTTCAGCGTCGGCGCCCGGCACATTGGCGGTGATACCGGCCAGCATCCCGGCAATTTGCCAGCGGCGGTTGCGGAGGACGTAGAGCCCCGAGCCCGCCTGGTCGCGTGAGAAGGTTGCAGGATCGTCGACGCCCGGAACCGTGATGTAGTCACCGTAGGCCCCCTTGCGCCAGCGCCCTACGGGCTCCATGAAGGGCTTGTCGTCGACGTCTCTGCGCGCGAGGTAGATCGTTTCGTTGGCGGCGGGTGGGGAGGTGGCCAGGCGGCCCTCGAGCAGGCGCGAGGTGATGGGGTGGATCACCGCGAGGTCGTCGTTGAGGTGATCGATCTTGCCGAGGTCCACGACACCCGAGTTGCCCACGGGGAACTGGATGTTGAAGAGGTCCCCAACAGCGAAGTGACCTGCCGTGAGCACGATGACGCCTTCTTCCGTCGACAAGCCCAGGAAGGGCTCCTGACTCCGACCTACGGGCCACAAGCGGGTTACGTGTGAGGGGATCGGCGCTGCGCAGCCCACGAACACCAGTGCGAACACGACAAGCTGGGCAAGCGGCAAGGTGCGAAACATCGAACAGGTTCTCGGCAGAGTCTCGGGCGGTGCGGGCTGACGCGCGTCACGCCGAAGGTAGCTCGCTCCAGGGCTCCCTACAAGCGCGGCTCGCGGCCCGCTGGCGCGGTTCGCAGCCCTCTAGTCGTCCTCGGCTTCCAGGGCCTTCAAGGCTTCGTCAAAATCGGGGACTTCTGAAACGGGAACCCATTCCTTGTCCCACTTCTCGGTGGGGTCGGTGAGTTCGCCGCTCTCAGGATCCACGTAGCGGAAGGTCTGGAAGATCCAATCCCCTGCCTGAACCACGCCTGCCTCGATGAGTTCCTCGACATCTGAAGTCGAGAGGTCCGTCAGCTGCTCGGGCTCCTCTTCGCCCTCGACGAAGGTCGGCTGGACAATCCACACCCGCTCGTCGAGTTCCTTCAGCCGCTCGGCCTCTTCGGCGGCCCGATGCTTGCGAGCCCTGGCCGGTTCGATTTCAGCCACCAGCAGGTCGACGGCGGCTTTGGCGATGAGATTGCGGGGGGCGAGGGCCCCAGCGGTCTCTGCCATGGACAGCGCCTGGTCGAGGTCCTGGATCTCGCTGTCCGCCAGCAGGATGCGCCCACTCTCGATGTAGTTGGCCGGCTCGATGGGGTCCAGCTCGATGGCGCGCTGGATCATGTCCCAGGCCCGCTCGAGGTCGGGCTCGCGCACACGAAGACCGGGCATGCCGCCCTCGCGCAGCATTTGGGCGTATTCGCGGAAGCAAGCCGGGATGGTGACATCCAGCTGCACCGCCTTCTCGTAGTACTCGAGGGAGTTCTCGATGCCCTCCTCGGTGACGGTACCGAAGCCGCGCGCCAAGCGGGCGGCTCGATAGTAGGCGGGGCCCGTGAGATCGCCGTAGGCCTGGGCAGTGAATTCGTGCCACTCCGCCTCCAGGTCTTCGAGGGATGTGCCCAGGGTGTCCTCAAGGGATTCGAGCACACTGTCGAGGTCGGGCTCCGTCAGCACGATGGAGTACTCCTTGCCAGCGATGAGCGTTGCACCTGACCTGTTGCGGACCTCGATGTCCTTGTTCTCCGGGAGCTTCGCGAAGAACTTGCGGAAGGAGCTGGAGTACTTCTTTGTCTCCATGAGGAAGTGCACGAAGGACCAACCGTAGGCGTAGTGGCGGCCTCCGTAGCCTGACTGCTCGATGGTCAGCACTTCGCTCAGCGGGATGACATTGCCCTTCTCTCTGTCGGTTCGCAGCGTCGCGATGCGACCGTACTGCAGGCCGCCCACGATGAACTCGCCGTCTTCCCCGATCTTCGCGCTGCCGTAGTACTCCGCCATGCCCTCGTTCATCCAGGTGGGGTAGCGGAAGTTGGGGTCGATGAGGTGCGTGAGGAGATGGTTGCCCTCGTGATAGAGGACTGAAATCGTGTACTCCGGTTCCGTGCTGCTGTGGAACAGGTGCAGCTCGCCCAGCACCCAGTTGAAGAAACCCAGCACGCCGGGGCGCGAGTCCGTGATGGACAGGAAGTCGTCGTAGTTCCGATAGAGGAAGAACTTGCGCTTCTCCTTCTTCATGCTCGGCTTGAGTTTGATGGACCAGTGATCCATGAAGTTCTTGTAGTAGCCCTCGAGTCGCGTGGAGTACTCGTCGAGGATTTCCTCAGGACAGTTGGACTTGATCTCGAAGTGCGCTGTTTCGAGTTCCTTTGCGTAGTGCCACTTTTGTTCCCGACGCAGCTTGTCGATGGCGTCCTTGTCCGCCTTCTTGCGCTTGTTGAGTTCTGACTCGCGGCGCGTCCGGCTCATCCAACGACCCTCGAACAACACCCAACCCTTCTTCAGGTATTGCTCCTCCTTGGAGTTCTTGGGAACGTAGTTCTCAAGGTCCTCCTCGAAGGTCTTGTCGATGAGGTCTTGATGGATCGGGATGTCCACTCCCGCCAAGCGGATCAGCACGTAGCTGGCGTCTTCCGATTCCAGCAATTGGCCCTCGATCAGGCGCCCGTCTTTGAGCAGGACCTTGTCGAAGGCGGCGTGGGCGGGGCTCGTGAGGAAGGCGATCGCCATCCAGGAGACGCTCAACAGTGCCAGTATGCGTTGGGGCCGGGTCATGTTCGCGATGCTCCTCGTCAGGCCAACGGGGGACGGGTGTTCGGGCTGGGCAGCAGGTTGGGGACTCTTTTCCTAGCTCTGATCCAGCGAGGATTTCGAGCGTCCTGACGTGATTTGGCCGTCCCCACCGTGCGGGCCCTTTCAGAATCGGGACGCCATGGTACCGCACTGCGCGCAGCAATCACGAGCGGGCTCAGCTGCCTGGCATCGCCCACAAGACGGGCCCGCAGAGGCAGCGTTTGTTCACATCTTGGACACCACGCTGGCCTCCAGATGCAGTTAGGATGACAGGACACGGGGGTGGATGGTCCGCCATCGATCGATCGATCGAATCCGTGTGTTGTCTACGTTGACCTGCAGGAGGCCGAGGCATGATGTCACTCGTTCTCGCCAGCTGCCTGAGCGTCGCCGCGATGATTCCCATGGTTCCGGGCGACAACGTCGTCCCCGCCGAGGGAGATCCCGCGCCGAATTTCGAAGGGAAATGGATGTCCTACAAGGACTCCTCCCTCTCGGAGCTTGAAGGCCGTCTGGTGTTCATTGAATTCTGGCGAACTTGGTGAGGCCCTTGTAAGTCACAGGTCCCGCATCTGAACGAACTCTGGGAAGAGTATCGAGATGAAGGGCTTGTGGTCGTTGGCGTGACCAACGAATCGAAGAGCTTGGTCGAGAAAGCGGTCAGCAAGAATCGGATGAAGTTTCCGGTCGCCATGGTCAAGACGCCCGAGGAGTCCGCGTACGGAATCCGCGGTTTCCCTTCGTCCTATCTGCTGGATGTCGACGGCACCATTCTCTGGAAGGGCCACCCGGGTGCTTTCGAGTCGTCCTATGGCCGGGCGCAACTCGAGCAGGACCTGAAGCGCACCTCGGTTGTGCCTCCCGCACCAGAGGGTCGAGAGAAGGCTCTGTCCAAGTATGTGGACAAAGGCGACTTCGGTCGGGCCTACCAGGCCGCGACAGGCGTGCTTTCCAAGGAGCCTGAAGACGAACCGCTGAAGATGTTCGTGAAGTCCATCGAGGACATTGTCGAGGCTCGCAACCGAGAGGCCAAGCTGGCTGAAGATGATGGGGCGTACGCGAAGGCGCTCGCGCTCTACACCGGCTTGTCCAATCAGTTTGCTGGTGTACCCGGTGCAGAAGAGGCCGGGACGTTTGCCAAGGAGCTCGCCTCCAACAAGGAGGCCAAGGACGATCTCGCGGCCGCGAAGAAGTGGGACTCGGCCATGGCCAGTTGGCGAAAAGGCGACTTCGACAAGGCGTTGAAGAGCGTGTCATCCATTGCTCGCAAGTATGAGGACACGGCAACGGGTGAGCGGGCCATGGACATGCTGTCTCGTCACGGCGATTCGTGATGGGACGGGCAGGCTTGCCCAGGTAGACAGGGACGCACCGCCACGGTGCGTTGCTCATGATGAGAGGGTCGGTGCGCGGATCGCGTGCACCGGCCCTCCGCCATTTTCGGGCCCGTTGCCCGGCCCGGCGGGGGAGACGGCGAGCCAGGCGGCACAGAAAAGTCGCACCTTGAAGCGCCTCTTCGTGCTTATGATGCCCGCGCTGGACCCCGAAAGCGTGGTGGGACACGCTTCAAGGGACGAACCACTCGACCAAACGGTGCGGACTGTCTGATTGAGGAGGATCGTGCTGTGGCAGCTTGGATGAAAGGGGCCCTGGCCCTTGTGGCCCTCGGGGCCGTCGTTGGATTGGCCCTGTTCCTCGGCTCGAGCGAGCCCGGGGACGATGTCTCAGATTCGGGTGTTGCCGCCGTCACGGAGGGCGGGTCCGGCGCCGGGGATCGAGCTGGAATGGAGCTCCCAGAAGGAGTCTCCTCCGAAGCGACGAGCTTGGCACCGAAAGCCGTCGAGGCTCTCGACGTCGCCGCAGGCTCACCGGAGGCTGACCCCAGCTCAGGGAATGCACAGCTTGCCAGTGCTGCGCCTCAGGTCACGCTGAAGGGGCGGGTCGTGGATGTGGGCGGGAGCGCCATCGCCAACGCACGTGTGGTCTTTCATGGTCAAAGTGTGATTCTGGGGCGTGGCCCGGGTCGCGGTTCCTCGGAGATCACCCTGGAAGCTCCTCCCGAAGTGCGCACGAACGCACAGGGCGGCTTCCAGCTCACGGTGGACGTGCCCAGCCAGGAAACCGACGAGAACCTGCCGAACTTCTTGCGCGGAGGGGCGCAGCTCGCGGCCGCGCACGAGGCCTTCACCACCCTGATCACCGAGACGCCCAACCTGATCGAGGGAGAGACGGACCTCGGCACCCTGGTCATGTCGGCTGGAACTCAGGTCGTCGGCCGGGTGGTCGATGAGGCTGGGCGGGCCGTGGCAGACGCTCGGGTGTCGGGCCGCCACGTGGATGACTCTTCACGCGGCGGTCGCGGCTTCATGCGCTTCTTCTCCAGTCGCGTCGTGTCGCAGTACAGCTCTTTCGTCACGGGCACGGACGGCCGCTTCCTGCTGACAGGTTTGCCGCCCGGGGCAGCGGAGCTCACGGCAGAAGCCGACGGACAGCAGATCGGCGTCCTGAGTGACCTGGAGCTCGTGCTGGGGAACACCCAGGACGTTGGCGACGTGCAGCTGCTGGCGGGGGAGATGATCGCCGGCTATGTGACGGACGGCTCAGGGGCGCCTGTTGAAGGTGCCCAGATCAACGTCAGCAGCATGGCACGCATCGTCTTGCGCAGCGCGGAGGACATGCCACGCCAGCAGATCGGGCAGGAGATGCGGCTGCGCGCCGAGACGGATGTTGACGGTTACTTCGAGATGCGCGGTCTTGGCGAGGGCCAGTACACGGTGCATGTGAACGCCGACGGTTTCGCGCGCTCGTCCACGGAGAACATTCCGACCGGCACCCGGGACTTTTCGGTATCACTTTCTTCGCTCGGTGAACTCCTGGTGACGGTGAGGAGTTCCACCACCCGTGAAGCGATCCAGGGCGCGGTCCTCGATGCGACGGTGCGCAACGATCGTCCGTTCGGATGGGGCGGCGATGCCATGGAGGTCCTGGAATCCGAGGATGTTCCTGGCGAATACACCGTCTTGGGGGCAGGCCCCACCGGGACGAGCCTCGTGGTGGGTGCCGAAGGCTTCGCCACCCTGGAAATCGACGCACCCGCCGTGGACGACGGAGGCCAGCAGCGCTTCTTCGTCGACCTTGTTCCGGAGTCCGTCATCGCCGGTCAGGTGGTTGGCGCTGACGGACGAGGCATCGCGGACGCACGTGTGCGCATCAGTGCATACACGCCTCCCGCTGTGGATCACGGCCATGGTCGGTTCCAGGTAGATCGCCAAGTTCGACGCCGGATCGGCGGTGGCGAGGAAACCAACCCCATGTTGGAGGCGACGCGCACCTCCACGGATGCAACGGGAGCCTTCGAACTACGGGGTGTGCCCGCAGGGGATTGGGAACTCACGGCCAGCGCTCTGGATTTCGTCGCTTCACAGCCAGAGGTGCTCAGCGTCGATATCGGCCAGGTGCAAGACGATGTGACCATCCAGCTGGAGGTCGGAGGTGCTGTCATTGGTCGCGTTGTGGACTCGGATGGCCTGCCTGTCAGCAAGGTGACGGTCCTGGTGTCCGCCAAGCAGCCGGCTGGAGGCGGCGGTGCCGGAGATGTCGAGAGTCGCTTGGATGCCCTGCTGGGTTCGATGGAGGGTGACAGCCAGGAGCGGGCGACCACGGATGCTGACGGTGAGTTCGAAGTGCGCTCTCTCAACCCAGGCCTCTACGAGGTGCAGCTGAACAAGCAGCAAGGCATGCGCTTCGGAGGAGCGATGGTGTTCGTGGGCGACAGCGTCCAGGGAAGCGGCAACCCGGACGATGTCCATGTGACCGAAGTCCTCGCGGGAGAGGAGAGCTTCGTCGAGTTGGTCCAGAAGCCTCTTTCCACCTTGGAAGGCCGCGTGCTCGCAGGTGGCGAGCCTGTCGAGGTCGTGCTGGTGTCGCTCAACGAGGCGGATTCCTTCTTGCCCTTCGGTGGGCAGCAAGTGGAGACGGATCGCTTCGGGCGCTTCATCTTCGAGGACGTGGAACCCGGCAACTACAAGCTCTCCACAGTGGTCCCTGGGGCAGCCTTGCCCGAAACCCAGGAAGTGAGCCTGGAATCAGGGCAGACCGCCAACGCTGACCTCGTCTTCCAGGGCGCAACGCTGCGCGGGCGCGTCGTGGATTCCGAGTCGGGACAGGGGGCCGCGGACGTCACCATCACCGTGAGCCCGGTGGAGCAGGCCAGCGAGGCGCAGCCCCAGACCAACATGAGCTTCCAGGTCGTGATGGTCGAGAGCAGCGGCGGCGGCCGGGGTGGCGGGGGCATGTCCATGCAGATGGGTGGCGGCCCGCAGTCCAAGGTGCGCACCAACGCCAATGGTGACTTCGAAGTGCGTTTCCTGAAGCCCGGCAGGTACGGCGTCGAGACACTCGGCGGTGCGTACGTCCAGGGTGAGGCAGGGCCGTTCGAGGTGGAGGAAGGGCGAACCCTGGATGACATCACCATCGAAGTGGACCGCGGTGCCAGCATCACCGGCATGGTGGTTTCCGGAGAGACGGGTCAGCCCTTGTCGGGTGCTCCTGTCGCGCTCCAGTCGGCGGGCTCCAACGAGATGACCATGGCCGAAGACGGCCGGTTCTCTTTCGAGGGCTTGGACGCAGGGGACTACACCATCGAGGTGATGGGCAGTGGCTTTGGCGGTCCGCCCGTTGCTTCCCAAGCCGTGACGCTGGAGGTGGGCGAGCTGCGTGAACTGGACCTCACCACGGACGGCTAGGGTCAGCACCGGAGCTCTTGAGCCAGTCCCTGATGCCCCTTTCGATCGAGCATCAGGGGCTGGGTCGGCTCAACCTAGCTCTGCGATTCGCCGTTGCTCTTGTTCTTGGGGTTCTCGAACCAAGGCGTGCCCGTCAGGACCAGGCAGTTGGCGCACACGTCGGCATACTCGCCCTTGAACATCTGCCGCCGGAACTCCTGGTACTTGGCCCCATTCCAGATGGCGTCGAAGGACTGCTCGAGGACGTTGCCCATTTCGAGCTCTTCGGGGCCACGGCAGCATGGGAAGACCTTGCCGTCCGGCGTGACCTTCACATAGTTCATGGCCATGTTGCAGAAGCCAGGTGCCATGGGCCCCAGGCTTTCCATGTGCACCTCACGCACGGTGGTCAAGGGGGCCTTGGTGGGGCGATTCTCCTGAGGCGTGCCGTATTCCCCACCATGGGGTGAGTGCAGCTGGAGGGTCAGGTCCACGTTGCGCGCTTCGGCGCGCTGCTTGACCAGGGCAACCATCTCCGAGAACTCTTCTTCGGAGACCCGACCTTCGAGCGACAGCTCGTCGTAGCCGGTGGAGTTGGGGAGCAGTTCCTGCATGGCGAGGGTCTCGCCGCCCAGGTCCGCGACGAAGTCGACGAGCTCGGGCATGTGCCGCCAGTTGGGTTCCATGACAACGGCGTTGAAGCCGATCTCGACCTGATGTTCCCGGGCCAAGGGCATGATCTCCTGGATGTTCGAGACGACCTTCTCGAAGTGGGAGTTCACGCGCAGGCTCTCGAACACCTCCTTGTGGGGAGAGTCGATGGAGAACCAGATGCGGTGCGTCCAGCGTGCGATCTTGAGGAAGCGGGCCTGGCCGAGCAGCGTCGCGTTGCAGTACATCGAGAGCAACACGTCGTGCTCTTCGCAGAGGCGAATGATCTCGTCGAGATCATTCATCATGGGCTCGGAGGCATCGGAGGGGGTGAGATGCAGCGCATAGGGCAGGATCTGCCCGAGCGCCTCTCGTGCCTGCTCGACCGGCATGTGCTTCTCGGGAATGCCGTCGGCCTGGTGGCACATGACGCACAGCAGGTTGCAGTGGTTGTTGAAGCCGAACTCCACCTCCGTGGGGCGGCTTTGCCACTCCAGGCGTTCCAAGCCGAGGTCCTGGGCCAGGTGGAGGATGTTCGCGCTTTCGCGCGTCGTCTTGGCTGCTCGTTCGGACGTCATAGGTCGTCGGACTTGCGTCCGGTCACACGTGAGGGGGACATCTACCCACATAGGGGGGGCCTAGGGGGACCGCACAGGTTAGCCGGTGATGGCCCCAGGGTGTGCTCCGGATCAGCGGAGCGCGTGCCCTCTTTCGGCAGATCAGTCCTTGGACTTCTGATCGAGAGGCTTCTTGGCATCGCCTGACTTGGGCGTCGCCTTCGAGTCGGCCCCGGGCTGCTTGTCCTTCTTGGCTGAGGACTCCTTCTTTTCCGGAGCGTCGGTGCCGGATTCCGAGCCCTTCTTGGACTTCTTCTTGTAGTCGGTCTCGTAGAACCCGGAGCCCTTGAAGACAACCCCGGCGCCGATCCCGAATTGCCGCTCCAGACCGCGCCGCTCGCACTCTGGGCACTTTTTCAGCAGGGCGTCGTTGATGCCCTGGAAGTGCTCGAAGGTGTGGTCGCAGAACTTGCAGACGTAGTCATACGTCGGCATTGGGAGCGTCCTCGGGCGTCGGGGGTTGCTGGCCGTCCGGGCTGCCATCGGCGTCGGCGACCGGCTTGGTGGCCACCGTGACCTGGGATTCCCGCAGCAGGCGATCGTGCAGGCGGTAGCCGCGCACCAGCTCCACCACGATGGTGCCGGGCTCTTGCTCGTTCGTGGGCTGCTGCAGCAAGGCTTGATGCGCCGACGGATCGAAGGGGGTGCCGGGGCCCGCATCGATGGGCGTGACCCCGTTCGCGCCCAGGGCAGCCACGAGGATCTGCGCGGTCATCTCGAGCCCTTCCCAGACCTTCTCGTCCTCGGCGTTCTGTCCGTCTTCGGCAGCCGGCTTCGACTCCAGGGCCCGCTGCAGGGAGTCCAGCACCGGAAGCAGCGACTTGATCAAGCTGGAAGAGCCGTGCTTCCGAGCCTCCTCAACATCGAGGCGTGCACGGCGACGGACGTTCTCGGTTTCTGCGCGCGTGCGCATCCAGCGGTCCGTCATCTCCCCCAGCTGCTCCTCGGGCGTCAGCTCGGGGTCCTCGTCTGCGGTCTCGCCCGAAGCCTGTTCGGCTTCGTCGCTGGCTCCACCCTGCGCGGCCTTTTGCTCGGAGGCATCAGGTTCCGAGGGCGTCTCAGACTTGGACTTCTTGGCTTTTTCCCGCTTGCTCATGATTCGGCTCGACGTTGCATGGCCACGGAGGGTCAGTCGAAGAGGTCCTTCACTTTTTCGAAGAAGGACTTCTGGGTGGAGTTTGAGGCGGAACCTTCGATCTCGCGCAGCTCTTCGATGAGTTCCTTCTCGCGAGAGTCCAGCTTCTTGGGCGTGCTGAGCTGCACGTGCACGAGCAGGTCACCGTTGCCGTAGCCCCGCACCGAGGGCATGCCCTGTCCACGCATGCGCAGCACGCTTCCACTCTGCGTGCCGCCGGGGATCTTCAGGGTCTTGGCGCCCTCGAGCGTTGGGATGTCCACCTGGCTGCCCAGGGCAAGCTGCGGATAGGTGACGGGCACCTCACAGCGCAGGTTCTCACCCTCGCGCTCGAAGAAGGCGTGCTCCTCGACCTGCACGACACAGTAGAGGTCGCCTCGCGGACCGCCCCGATCACCGGGCTCGCCCTCGCCTGCAAGGCGCAGTTGCTGCCCCGTTTCGATGCCGGCCGGGACGCGAATCTCGATGTCGGCGTCCTTGGTGACGACGCCTTGCCCGCTGCACGGTGAGCAGGGGGATTTGACGATGTTGCCCGACCCCCGACAGCTGGGGCAGGCCGACTGGGTCATGAAGAATCCCTGCTGGCGCTGCACCTGGCCGCGGCCACCGCAGGTGGAGCAGGTCTCTGGCTGGGTGCCCGGCTCGGCGCCGCTGCCAGAGCAGGTGTCGCAAGGCTCGTGGCGCTGGATCGTGAGGGTCTTGGTGGTGCCGGTGAAGGCTTCCTTGAGCGTGATCTGAACCATCACGCGCAGGTGGCTGCCTTGGCGCGGGCCCTGGGAACGACGGCCGCCGCCCCCGAAGAGGCCCTCGAACATCGAGTCCAGACCGCCGCCGCCGCCGCCGCCGCCGCCACCGCCACCGAAGAAGGACTCGAAGATGTCCCGGGCGTGCTGGGAGCTCGCGCCGCCGAATCCCTGTCCGCGCAATCCGTCGTGACCATATTGGTCGTAGACCTTGCGCTTCTCGGAATCCGAGAGGACCTCGTAGGCCTCGGACACCTCCTTGAACTGCTCTGCCGCCTTCTCGTCGCCCTTGTTCCGGTCCGGATGGAACTTGAGCGCGAGCTTGCGGTAGGCCTTCTTCAGGTCCGCATCCGAGATGTCCCGTGAGACACCGAGGATCTCGTAGTAATCCCGGGTTGCGGCCATGCGATCAGGTCATCGCGCCGGCGGTCTCGTGCTCCTTGTCCTTCAGCTCCGTGACGACCGTCTCGGTCGTGAGCATGAGGCCCACGACGCTGCCCGCGTTCTGGAGCGCAGAGCGCACCACCTTGGCCGGGTCGATGATGCCCATCTTGAGCATGTCTCCCCATTCGCCGGTGGCCACGTTGAGACCCTGATTGGACTTCTTCTCCAGCGTCTCCTCCAGGATCACGTTGCCGTCCAGGCCCGCGTTGTCGGCGATCTGCCGCAGCGGCGCGCGCATGGCACGCATCACGACGTCGCGACCGAACTTCTGGTCGCCGGGGAGGCGCAGGCCCCGCACCGCTTCGATGGCGCGCACGAGGGCGATGCCGCCGCCTGCCACCACGCCTTCGGCGATGGCTGCGCGGGTTGCGTGCAAGGCGTCCTCGATGCGGTCCTTCTTCTCCTTGAGCGCCGTCTCCGTCTCGGCACCCACGTGCACCACGGCCACGCCGCCGGTGAGCTTGGCAAGGCGCTCCTGGAGCTTCTCCTTGTCGTACTCGCTGGAGGCCTGCTCGAGCTGCGCACGGATCTGCTTGATGCGGTCCTTGACGGCCGAGGCCTTGCCTGCGCCTTCGACGATGGTCGTGTTGTCCTTGTCGACGATGAGCTTCTTGACGCTGCCGAGGGCATTCAGCTCGATGTTCTCGAGGGTCATGCCCGTCTCCTCGGTGACGACTTGGCCACCCGTGACGACGGCGATGTCATCGAGGTACTGCTTCCGACGATCGCCGAAGCCCGGCGCCTTCACGGCGCAGATGTTCAGGCGGCCGCGCAAGCGGTTCACCACGAGGGCGGCGAGGGCTTCGCTCTCCACGTCCTCGGCGATGATCACCAGCGGACGCCCGGTCTGGGCGACCTTCTCGAGCACCGGCAAGAGCGCGCGCAGGTTCGAGATCTTCTTCTCGTGGATGAGCACGAGAGCGTTCTCGAGCACACAGGACATCGTCTTGGTGTCGGTGATGAAGTAGGGCGAGAGATAACCCTTGTCGAACTGCAGGCCGTCAACGGACTCCAGCCAGGTCTCGGCCGTGTTGGACTCTTCGATGGTGACCACACCATCGTCGCCAACTCGTTGCATGGCGTCAGCGAGCAATTTGCCGATGACAGCATCGTTGTTGGCCGACACAGCGCCGACGTGAGCGATCTGCTCACTGTCCTTGACCTTCTTGGAGCGGCTCGCGATGTCCTCGACAGCGGCTGCGACGGTTGCGTCGATGCCACGCTTGAGATCCATCGGGTTCACACCGGCGGCCACGAACTTGAGGCCTTCCGTGAACAGGGCTTCCGCGAGCACCGTAGCGGTCGTGGTGCCGTCGCCAGCGACGTCATTGGTCTTGCTGGCGACTTCGTTCACGAGCTTGGCGCCCATGTTCTCGAAGGCATCTTCCAGCTCGATCTCCTTCGCGACCGTCACGCCGTCCTTGGTGACGTGGGGGCCACCGAAGGAGCGCTTCAGGATGACGTTGCGACCCGAGGGGCCCAAGGTCACCTTGACGGTGCGTGCGAGCTTCTGAACGCCGGTAAGAATCTTGCGACGGGCGTCGTCGTCGAAGAGCAGCTGCTTGGCCATGTGGATGAGGCTCTTTTCTGGGAGTTCGGGGGGGGATCAGTCGCAGCGCGCGAGAATCTCGTTCTCGCGCATGATCTTGTATTCGGTGTCACCGATGGTGACATCGGTGCCTGCGTAGCGACCGAAGATGACTTCGTCGCCCTTCTTCACGCTCATGGGAGCGCGCTTGCCGTTCTTCAGGCTGCGTCCCTTGCCCAGCGCTGCGATCTTGCCGCGCTGCGGCTTCTCCTTCGCGGACTCGGGGAGAACGATGCCGCCGGCGGTGACTTCTTCGGCGTCCAGGACCTGGATCACGACGCGATCGTCGAGTGGCTTGATGGTGGTCATTGCTTTGCTCGGTTTCCGAAACGTTGTGTTGTGTGCTTGGAGTGCCGCAGCGGCGCTGCGTGGCTTCAGGTGGGGGAGGAGCGGGTGCTGGGCCTAGAAGCCCATGCCGCCGCCCATTCCGCCCATTCCGCCCATACCGCCCATGCCACCCATGCCGCCCATGCCGCCCATGCCGCCCATGCCGCCCATGTCCATGCCGCCACCGTGGTCGTGGCCGGCGTGCTCGTCGGCTGCAACGGGGATGTCGGCAATGAGGCAGTCAGTGGAGAGCAGCATGATCGCGACGCTGGCCGCGTTCTGGAGCGCCGTGCGCACGACCTTGGCGGGGTCGATGATGCCCGCCTCGAACATGTCCACGTACTCATCCGTCAGGGCGTTGAAGCCGAAGCCCTGCTTGCCCTCGAGCACGTGCTTCACCACGATGCCCGGCTCGCCACCGGCGTTGTGCACGATGGTGCGCAACGGCAGCTCGAGCGCCTTCAGGACCGTCTGGGCTCCGAGTGCTTCGTCACCCTTGAGCTTCAGGCCCTTGATGACCCCGCTGGCGCGAATCAGCGCCACGCCGCCACCGGGCAGGACGCCCTCGGTCAACGCGGCCTGGGTGGCGTGCTGAGCGTCTTCGAACAGAGCCTTGCGCTGCTTGAGCTCCGTCTCGCTGGCGGCACCCACGCGCACCTCGGCGATGCCTCCGGCCAGGCGCGCCAAGCGCTCCTGGAGCTTCTCGCGGTCGTAGTCGCTGGTGGTGGTCTCGATCTCGCGACGGATCTGGCCGATGCGCGCTTGAAGGTCCGAGGACTTGCCGGAGCCGCGCACCACTGTGGTGCTGTCGCTGTTGATGATGACCTTGCGTGCCGAACCCAGGTGGGCGTTGGTGACGCGCTCAAGGTCGAGATCGGAATCAGGAGCGATCACGGTGGCGCCCGTAAGGATCGCGAGGTCCTGCATCATGGCCTTGCGACGGTCTCCGTAGCCGGGGGCCTTGACCGCGCACACGTTGAGGATGCCGCGCAGCTTGTTCACCACGAGCGTGGCCAGGGCCTCGCCCTCGATGTCCTCGGCGATGATCAGCAGGGGGCGGCCGCTCTGGGAGACGGCTTCCAGCACGGGCACCAGGGCCCGGGCGGTGCTGATCTTCTCCTGATGGATCAGGATGTACGGGCGCTCGAAGATCGTCTCGAGGCGCTCGGTGTCCGTGACGAAGTGGCTGGAGAGGAAGCCGCGGTCGAACTGCATGCCTTCCACGATGTCCACGGTCGTGTCGAGGCTCTTGCCCTCCTCGATGGTCAGCACGCCGTCGGCGCCGACCTTGGAGATGGCCGAGGTCAGGATCTTGCCCACGGACAGGTCGTTGTTGGCCGAGATGGTAGCGATCTGCTCGACCAGCTTCTTGTCCTTGACGCTGATCTTGTCGGAGCGCTTCTCGAGTTCTGCGAGGACCGCATCGGTGGCCTTGCGGATGCCGCGCAACAGCCCGTCGCTCTTGGCACCGGCGACGAGCAGCTTGCTGCCCTCGTCGAAAAGTCCGCGGGCGAGGACCGTCGCGGTGGTCGTGCCATCGCCAGCGATCTTGTTGGTCTTGGAGGCTGCCTCACGCACCAGCTGGGCCGCCATGTTCTCGTAGGGGTCCTCCAGCTCGATCTCGTCGGCAACGGAGACACCATCCTTGGTGATGGTCGGGCCACCCCAGCTCTTGTCGAGGATCGCGTTGCGACCCTTCGGACCGAGGGTGCTCGCCACGGCGCGGGCAATCTTGTGCACGCCGGCCCGCAAGCGATCACGGGCTTCCACGTCGAAGGCCATCTGCTTGGCCATGGGGTGACTCTCCATTGTCGTCGGATGTTGTCTTCGGAGTGCGGCAGGCTGGTATCGCGCGCTGCATTCCGTGCCTGGGCGATGCTGATGCTGTGGGGCGCTGTCCCGCTGAGCCGGTCGTGCCGGGGCGAGACAGTCCTTGCTCCCGTTAAGCAAAGGCCGGTCCAATCGAGCTGGGGACGGCTAGGGGGAGCGGCTGGGAGGCGGCTGTGGGACGGCCCGCGGGAGACTTGTGCAGCATCCGCCGTGAATCCCGGTCGTGAATGCGGGTGGATCGATGCCGTGCGGGCGCTAGGCTGCATTCACCGCCTTGGCCCCATGTGTCAACTTGGCATGGACCCAGGGCATGGCCTCGCAGCGCGCCTGCCACAATGGCGGCACCTGGCCGGTACGAACGCGGCACCGGGATGGTGCTGGGCCAGTGCCTGGCTGGTATGGGGCTGGCCGTGGCCCCATCTGATTTCGCTGGAGATGCCTGCATGCGCGTGTTCACGACGTTTTTGAGCGCTCTGTTGCTCCTGGGTTCTGGGGACCGATGCATGGCGGCAACCCGAAAAGCGCCCTCGCTGCTTCCGCGCACCTCATCTCTCATCGCAGCGCTGGACAGTTCCGAAGGCCAGCAAGCCTTCCGCTTCGAGACCACGTCCGGCGAACAGGTCGAAGGCTTGCTGCTCGAGACGGATGCCGCCGGGCTGAACCTGCTCGTGGACGGGGTCGCTCGGGATCTCGGATTCCCGGAGCTGCTGTTGGCCTGGAATCTCACGCCGGTTCCAGAGGCCCGGCTGCTGCCGCTCGACCTGGTTCTTCTGGCTCCCCGCCGAGCAGACAAGGGCCTGAATGTCCCGGGGGACCGCCTCTGGGGCTTTCTCCTGGGCGGCGATGAGTTCTCGCTCCAGCTGCGGCTCGATGGGGGGACCGATGTGGAGATCCCCTTTGACGAGGTGGATCGGATCCTGCCCGGCGTGAACCGCCCCCTGGACCGCCTCATGGACCTGGAAGGTGGCGGCTATGACGACCGTCTCTGGCGGCGCAGAAAGGACGGCGGCTTGGACGGTGTCACAGGGGTCCTCTCGGGTATGGACACCGAGGGGCTCGTGCTGGAAAGCGCTCTGGGAGACCTGGACTTCGCCTTTGAGGATGTCCTGGCCTTGGTGCTCGCCGAGACGGAGCACCCAGGGCGCGAGCTGGAAGGCACGCCCGTCCTGGTGCGGCTCATGATGGGGTCGCTGTTCGAGGCTGGGCTGAAGCGTATCGAGGGGGGCAGGGTTCACCTGAGCAGCCAGTTCGCTGCCAACCTGACCATCCCCCAAGCGGACATCGCATCGCTGCTGTTCCTCGAACGGGAGGACGAAGCTGAGCTGGGTGCGTTGCCCCTTTCGCGGGGGGAGCCCCTCCACGTGGAGGAGTGGCCGTCTCTGGGCGGGCCGGAGGCACTGCTCTACCCCTGGCGTCGCGAGCTCTCGGTTAGCGGCGGCCCGCTCCGCCTCGCTGGGCTGTTGCGGGCGACAGGCCTGGGAGTGCACGCCAACGCACGCTTGCGCTTCGCCGTGCCGCCGGGCATGCACGCTCTGCGTGTCACGGTGGGGCTGGTAGATGAGGTGCTGGAGCTGCCCGCCGAGGCGTCCGTGAGCTTCGAACTCCTCGTGGACGGCGAGTCCAAGGCGAGCACAGGACTCGTCGTGGAAGGAGATCCGCCACGGGACCTGCGTGTGAGCGGATTGCGAGCGGGTCAGACGATCGAGCTGCTGACCCTGGACGGCGGCGATCTGGATGCAGGCGATCGGGCCGCGTGGGTCGACGGTGTGTTTCTTCCGCGCTGACAGAACGCGCTGACTGAATGGGTGGGGCCCCGCGCCCGCCGGGGCTCGGGCGCGGGCTGGGGTGGTCGCCGTAACAGCCTTGGTCTCCGCTCGTCGAGCAGGGCATGACGCTTCGAACACACGCGGCTCCTTTCGTGCCTTCGGACCTCGCTGACGAAGAGCTGCTGGGCATCGTGCTGGGCCGAGAGATCGCTCCCGGTCCGTGGCAGGGGCAGGGGCAGGGGCCCGTGTCGTCGTGGAGCGCCCCCTGTCGCGCGATCCTGGATGAGTGGGGAGGCTTGGCGCGCGCTGCACGCCTGGCCATCCCTGAGCTGGAACGGGCTCTGGCTTCCTTGCCCGAGGGCGGCGAGCCGGCTGAGCCCTCTCTGGGCTCTCGGCGTGCGTCAGCTCGCCTTGTCGCCGCCGCCTTGGAGCTGGGACGACGGGGGACACGGGAGCCACTGCCCTTGGGCAGGGCCGTGCGGGAGGCCGCCGATCTCGAGCCCCATTTGCGTGGACTGTTTGCCGGTGCTCGCAAGGAGTTGTTCCTCGTGGTGCTGCTGGACGCGAAGAACAGGCCGCTGCGGGTGGAGCGCGTCAGCGAAGGCTGCCTGACCTGGTCGGTGGTTCATCCCCGGGAGGTGTTCGCACCGGCCGTGCGCGAAGGAGCGGGGGCGGTGATCGTGGCGCACAATCACCCAAGTGGTGACCCCGAGCCCAGCCGCCAGGACTTGGAGGTGACGGATCGGCTGCATCGGGTCGGGGCGCTGCTCGGTATCCCCCTGCTGGACCACATCGTCATGGGTGCCGACCGTTGCGTCTCCTTGCGGGCGCGCAAGCAACTGACGGGGGCATGATTCGCGCGCTTCAGGCCGCGAGCAGGCCCGCTCAGCGCGAACCGAGGGCGGCTCGCGCCCGTTGCAGGGCAGGGCCCCTGTCGGTGCTGGGCTGCTTCGCATCCAGACCGTGATCGCTGCCCGTCAAAGCGATCAGGCGTTCGATGGCGGGGTAGACCCATGCGGGGTCGTCCAGGGCCAGCCACTCCATCAAGCGGTCCGGCGGGCGCGAGTCGTCGAGCAGCAGAAGGCTCGCTTCCAATGCCACCTGTTGATCGGGCGGTGCCTGGGATGCCCCGGCTCGGGCTTCCCATTCCAAAGCGGTGTCCCGCGCTGCGTCGAGGCCCGTTGCACCCAGGGCGTTCAGCACCGCCAGGCGCACCTCGGGCTCGGACCGAATCTCGAGGGCGTTGATCAGTGGGTCCGCCACGCGCGCGGCTCCACACACGCCGGCGGCCCGCGCAGCCAAGGCCGGGGAGGGATCCGACAGCAGGGGGCCCGCTGCGATGACCGCCAACCGGCTGCATTCCTTGCGATCGACGTTGGCTGCAAGTTTCCTCATCACGTCCAGGACATGCAGCCGGATGTAGTCGTCCGTGGACTCCATGCCTTCTCGCAGGAAGGGCAGCACGTCGGGGCCGAGTTGGACCAGGGTGTAGACGGCGCCGTCGATCTGCCGCAGTTGGTAGGTCTGGAGGTGAGCCACGAGCAGCCTCGTGCGCGTGACCAGGCCCGGTTCTTCCAGGGGGCCGGACGTTGCCCACAGCCTCAGGCGGTTCTGCTCCCACCACGCCTGGGCCCGTGCCGAGGCCGCCTCCCGATCAGGGATCGAGCCATCGGGATCGAATCCGAAGGTCTGGCCCGCCAGGGCTTGGAGGCCTTCCAGGGCCAACTCCTGAACGAAGGCCATGCGCGTGGTGGGTGTCCAGGGCAGCCGGGTGCGAGAGGCTTCGTGGTCCGTGCCCTCCGCCAGCATCATGAGGATCAGCGGCACGCCGGCCGGATTGCCGAGGCGAGCGAGAGCGGAGGCCGCGGCTGCCCGAACCGTGATGGGCACGTCGTAGTCCACAGGGTGCGGGCCCAGGGATTTCAGCAGGCGTGGGATCGCGGCTCGCTCGCCCCGGGTTCCCAGCTCCCGTGCCGCTGCGCAGGCCACACCCTCCTGCTCGTGACGCAGGGCTGCCATCAAGGTCGTCAAGACTGCGGTGTCGTTCGCGTCCGAGAGCTCGCTCAGCGCCTCGAGCAGGCTGGCGGGAGGCGTCATCGCGAGCACATCCTGGCGAGGGGCGGGCTCGCCGGGGAGGGGGGCCGCCAGGACGTCGCGCCAGAACCACACCTCGTCCCGGGCGGCAACCCCCGGCAGATCGGGCAGATCGGGCTGTTCTGGGGAGCAGGCCCCAGACAGCAGGCTGAGGCCGAGCACCCAGGAGATGCTGCGGGCAACGCGTCGAAGGGGAGCCATGGGTCGGATGCTCTTGTCGATGGGACCTGCGATGGAACGGTGACTCATGCTGGGTGAGTTTGACATGGCGGCGTGCCGACCGGTATGCCAGCATCGAAGCTTGCCGAAGTAGTGAACGCAGGAGTGAACTTATGACGTCCCAGGAACCCAGTGTCGGTCTCGATAAGGACCTGCTCGAGATCCTCGCGTGCCCCGAGACCAAGGAACCCGTGCAGCTCGCTGACGGTGAGCTCATTGCCCGGGTGAACGCGGCCATCGAGGGTGATGGCCTGATGTCTCGGGACGGCCAGAAGATCGAAAAGACGCTCGACAGCGGGCTGCTGCGGCAGGACGGCAAGGTGCTGTACCCCGTGCGTGGTGGCATCCCCATCATGCTCGTGGATGAGGCCATTCTCATCGAGAGCTTGCCCGCCTGAGTCCCATGTCTGCCTGAAGACGGCCCGCAGAACGTGGTGCACCCCAACGGTGCAAGAACACGGCTCGGCACGGTCTCGCTTCTCCCTCTCGGATCGGCCTTTTTAGGGGCATCGGCTCCAGGTCTCCGAGGATATTTGCCCCCTGCGTGACACACGATCGACTCATGGAAAAGCGGCTGCCGATTGCGCTCGTCCTGAGCATGCTGTTCCTCCTCTGGTACCTGGGCCGCTTTGCTCCACCGCCGGAGGAAGCTGGGCTCGCAGGTGGGGAGACAGCCGCCTCAGGAGCACCGGAACCAGGGGGCATGGACACGTCGTCCAGAGCGTCCACCGAAGCGGGCGGGCAGATTCCAGCCGTTGGACAGGGCACGCCCGGCGACGACCTCCCCGTGGAAGGCGACCCTCTTGCGGTCTCCACCGCGCCCGATCGATTGGTGGACGTGCAGACCGCGGACACCTTGGCGACGTGGCAAGCACGCGGTGCCTCCCTGGCGAGCTTGGACCTGAGGGACTACCGCGTCAGCCCGGAGGACGATGCGGCCATGCCCTTGATGGGGCCCGTCGATGGACCCAAGGGCAGCTTCCTGGTGCGGGACGTGGCGGATCGCTACGGCCTCGATCGGCTCAACTGGGAGGTTGAGCAGTCGAGCTTGCCGGATGGTGGCCAGGAGCTCGTATTCACCCACCTCACCAGCGACGGCCTGGAGTTCCGCCGGACGGTGCGGCACTTCAACGACGAGGGGCGACCACACACCTTCGGCATGAGCCTGGAGGTCAGCAACGTCGGTTCGGCTCGCAGCGAGCAACTGACCTTGGTGCAGCAGAGCGCACGAGGTCTGGTGGATGAAGAGGCGGGCTCGGCGTTCTACGGCCAACCCACGGCGCTCGTCGTCGTGCAGCGCGCGCCGCACGAACCCGAGATCGTGAAGTGGTCGGAAGATGACTTGCGCGGGGATTCGCGCCGCATCGGTGATGCAGAGCGGGTGTTGGCTGCAGGCACGATCACGAACTATTTCAGCTCGATCCTGGTGCCTCTCGGCGACACACGGGTGGTGCAGGTCTTCCCGCTGTCCGTGGAGGACAAGCTGAAGCTCGAGCGCCACGTGCAGGCGGAGAATCCGGCGGACGAACGGGAGGCCGATCGGCTGCGCATGGAGATGCGCCCCAAGACCCAGGCTGCCGCCGGCGTGGAGTTGCAGCTGTGGGTCCCCGTGCTCGACCCCGGTGAAAGCAGTCGCTTCGACTTCGAGGTCTACAACGGCCCCCAGGATCTCGAGACGGCTGCCCTGCCCGGCTACGCCTTCCTGACCCCGGTGATCGAATCGGCCTACGGCAACTGGGGTTGGATCAACAGCACGCTGTTGCAGATCCTGCGCTTCTTCCAGTCGGTGGTGGGCAACTGGGGCGTGGCGGTCATCCTGCTCACGTTGCTCGTGAAGACGGTGCTCTTTCCGCTGAACCGCAAGCAGCAGACGAGCATGGCGAAATACTCCGCCGTGATGGGCAAGCTCAAGCCACAGCTCGATGAGCTGAAGGCCAAGTACAAGAAGAACACCAAGAAGTACAACGAAGAGCAGATGAAGCTGCTCAAGGCCGAGGGAGCGTCGCCGCCCCTCGGTGGTTGTTTGCTGACCTTCTTGCAGTTCCCGATCTGGATCAGCTTGTTCCAGATCCTGGGAACCTCCATCGAGCTGCGGCAGTCGCACTTCGTTGGTTGGATCGACGACTTGTCCCGCCCGGACGCCATGCCTTTGGGTATTGGCGGGATGGACACCTTGAACCTGCTGCCGATCCTGATGGCCGTGGCGACGACGGTCCAGATGCGCTTCCAGGCCAAGCCTGCTGATGCGCAGCAGGCTCAAACCCAGAAGATCATGGGCATGGTCATGCCGGTCTTCATGCTGTTCTTCCTCTACAGCTACTCTTCTGGGCTGTCGCTCTACATCTTCACGTCCTCGCTCATCGGCATCTTCGAGTTCCAGGTCATCCGGCGTATCTGGCCGATGCCTGGCATGCCGGGAGTCCCCACCGGAAAGGCCTGATCGCCCATGCCCAGCCGTTCATCTCGCCCCAAGAACTCACGCCTCGTTCTGGTGGTCATCCTGGGCTTGCTGGGTTGGGGGGCCTGGAGCATGGTGAACGGGGGCGGGGCTCCGGACTACGACAAGCTCGCCATCCGTCCACTGCCCTACGTCAACTACGGTTGGAAGGCGGACTTCACCCGGCAGGGGGAGTGGGTACGCTCCACCAACCCGGATGGTTTCCGGGGCGACGAGATCGTTCGCCCCAAGCCGGCGGGCACCTTCCGTATCGTCTGCCTCGGTGGGTCGACCACCTACACGTCCTTCGTCGACGACGACCAGACCTATCCGGTGCTGCTCGAGCAGGAGCTGAGCGAAGCCTTTCCTCAGCGCAAGTTCGAGGTCATCAACGCAGGGGTCGAGTCGTACACGAGCGCGGAGAGCGTGGCCAACCTGGCGTTCCGCTGCTTGGACTTCGAGGCAGACATGATCGTCGTCTACCACGCAGCCAACGACGTCCGGCCGCGGCGCTACCCCGACTTCGACGCCGGCTACACGTCCTACCGCAAGCTCTGGGACGGGCGCACGGACAACTACGTGAAGCGCGAGGGCGAGCTGGGCGGCTTCAATACCTTCATCCAGCACCCGCCGAATGGTGGAGAGCAAACGGAAGCGCAGAAGCTCGAGAACGCCGCACGCGCTGGGACGCGAGCGTTCCGGAACAACCTGCTGAGTCTCGTGGGCCTGGCCCGCGTGCATGGCATGCAGCCGGTGTTGGTCACCATGGCTGCGAGCCGCAGCAAGTGCACGGCGGACCTGGCGAGCGGCATCCGTGAGCACAACGACGTCATCCGCAGTGTGTGCGCCGAGCAGGGCCTGCCGTGCATCGACTTCGCCCCCAAGATGGCCCAGGCGGACGAACTCTGGCGGGATGCGGTGCACGTCACCTCCGAGGGCTCCGTGCTCAAGGCGAAGCTGATCGCCGAGGAGCTGGCCGGCTTCCTGCAGTGAGTGATGCCGCAGGGCAGCTGACGGACACCATCGTCGCTCCCTGTACCGCGCCCGGCGCCGGAGAACGCGCCATCGTGCGCGTGTCGGGGCGCATGGCGCACGAGCTGACCGCCCAGGTGCTGGGTGGTGTTCCCGCGACCGAATCAGAGGACGGGCAGCCTGGGCAGCCGGTGGTTCGGGCCCTGTTCGACCTCGGTGCAGTCCGTGGAGACGCCCCGGTTCCGGTGCAGTTGCTTCGTTGGTGGGCTCCCCGCTCTTTGACGGGAGAGCACGTGGTGGAGATCCACATGCCGGCTTGGCCGGCCCTCGTCACCGAATTCGTGCGGCGCCTTGTGGGTGCGGGCGCCCGGCCTGCCGCCCGAGGGGAGTTCGCGCGACGAGCCTGGGTCCACGGCAAGCTGGACGCCGCCGGAGTGATGGCCTTGAGCCAGCTCGTCAATGCCACCACCATCGCCGAGGCGGCAGAAGCAGCCGAGGCTCTCGTGGGCCAAAGCAGCATCGCTCGGCGCGAGCTGGCAGCAGCTCTTCTCGACGCGTTGGCCTTGATCGAAGCGCACGTCGACTTCGAGGAGGAGGACACCGAAGAAGTGGGCGAGGCCGACTTGCGGGCTGCCCTGGAGCGGGTCGCTGACTGCGCCCAGGCCATGGGGCAGCGCGGTTCCGGTGCGGCTGTCCGTGACGGTGTGACGGACGTGGTGCTGCTGGGCGTTCCCAATGTTGGCAAGTCCAGTTTGTTCGGGGCGCTGTGTCCCGGTGCGCGGAGCGCGGTCTCGGCCGTGGCTGGCACGACGCGCGATGCCCTCGAAGCGCATGTCACCCGCGCAGGGCGGCGCTTCCGGATCCTGGATGGGCCAGGACTGGACGAACAGTTCCTGCTGCCTTCGGGTTTACAGGATCCAGGCTCCGAAGCCGCTGACCACCAGAGCTTGGATGTCCTTGCCATGCAGCGTTACGTCGCGCAGCTTCCACCCGACGCCGTGGTCCTGTTCGTGGACGGTCCGGCCGACGGGCAGCCGCAGGCGGGCACCTTCGCAGATCGCCTCTGCCAGCAACTTGTCGCTGATCGACCGTGCGTGCGGGTCTGGAACAAGATCGATCTGCTCCCGGAGCAGCAGCGCATGGGTGCTCGGAGTGGCGGGTGCCTTCCCGTCTCCGCGCTTCAGGGCTGGGGGCTCGAGGAACTCTGGGAGGCTGTGCTGAAGGTGGCTCCTGTCGCTCTTTCCGGCGACCTTTCGCTGAGGGCAGACGCCGACGCGGCCCAAGCGCTCCTGCCGTGGCTGGAGGAGCTGGACGCGGCGCCTCTGGAGGGAGCCCTGCCTGCCTTGTCCTTGGCCCTGCGCGACATGCTGGAGGTGCTTGAGCGCGATGCCGACGCCCGCTTGGATGTGGACGAGGAGATCCTGGATCGCGTGTTTTCCGGCTTCTGTGTGGGCAAGTAGGCCGCGGCGCAGGGCCCACATCCGTGTCCCCGACGGTGCGCGAGGACTAGAAGTCGTGGTGTGAGTCCATAGGACCCGGACCTGGCGCAAAGAACCCATGCAGCGGCGGAGGTAGACTGAATCACTGATGGCGACGCGACGCGAAAAGCACGAGGGGCAACAGAGCCGACGGGCCAAGACGTTGCGCATTGCGCGGGACGAACGCATCACGAGCGGAGAGTTCCGTTCGGAGTACCCGCCCTTGCCCGCCGAACGGGAAGGCTATTTGACGCCTCCCGACGACGCATCGGGAGAGGGCACCCAGGACGAGCTGGCTGCGCAGGGTGGCGGGGGCGGCACGTTGTCCGTACATGTGGGTTCGGTGGTGGACGGCTACCGGGTGAAGCGGCAGATCGGCCGCGGCGGCATGGGCGTCGTCTATGAGGCCGAGCAGATCTCCCTGGGGCGCACGGTCGCGCTCAAGGTCATGCCGCCCGCAGCCGTCCACAACGAGCGCTCCATGGATCGCTTCCGCGGCGAAGCGACGGCGATCGCCCGGCTCTCTCACCCGCGAATCGTCGCGGTGCACGGCTTCAACGTCAGCGGCGGCGTGGCTTATCTGGCGATGGAGTACGTGGATGGCCTCGACATGGCAGAGGCCATCGACCGGCTCAAGACCGCGCGAACCCACGGTCGCCGCTTCGTGCGCATCTCAGGGCCAAACCTCGAACAGGACATCAGCGATTGGGCCCGTGGCCGCAAGCTGATGGGCACCATGCCGGGCGACCCGCGGATCCGCTCGGGAGTCGTGATCGACCTGCGAAACCCCTTTCCCATGATGGCCGCCATGGTTGCGGACGTCGCGGATGCGTTGCGGCACGCCCACGCCCATGGCGTCATCCATCGCGATCTGAAGCCCAGCAATCTGCTGCTCGACAGCGAAGGCCGCATCAAGCTGTCTGACTTTGGCTTGGCGAAGAGCGCGGACGCAGCGAGTGTCACGGAGACCGGCGACTTCGTGGGCTCACCGGCCTACGTCAGCCCGGAGCAGGCGTCGACGCGTCGGGCGGGTGTCGACGAGCGCACCGACGTCTATTCGCTCGGCGTGACGCTCTACGAGATGCTCACGTTGCACCAGCCGTTCGTGGGCAAGAACGTCGCTGTCATCCTGCGCAACATCCTGACGGGTGATCCCCCGTTGCCCAGCAAGCTGGCACCGCGCATTCCCCGTGAGCTCGAGACCATCGTGTTGAAGGCCATCGAGCGCGATCCCCAGAAGCGCTATCAGTCTGCGGAGGAGTTCGGCGATGATCTGCGCCGCTACCTCAACTTCGAATCCATCACAGCGCGCCCGTTGGGACGGGCCGCGCGGGTCTGGCGTGGAGCGCGGCGACACCGGGTTTCCTTGTCGCTGAGCATCATGGGTGCGCTCATTGTTGGCCTGGTGGCGGTGCTGGCCGCGAAGTTCACCGAGGAGCCCAACCACGAAGACGTGGTGCGTCGGATCCTCGCTTCTGGTGCGCAGAATGGCGTGGGCTCGGTGGGAGTGGCAGAGCTGCTGGCACAGCTGTCCACGGCGGGAACTCCAGCGGGAGTTCGCGCTGCGGTGAGCCAGGTCTCCCTGGAAGCGCGGCGTCTGCTGGCCGAAGGCGACCTGGCCGGCTTGATGGAGTTGCTGGCCGTCATGGACGCTCAAGCTGGCTTGATCGATTGGCGCGATGGCGAAGATCAGTTGCTGGCGACGAACGTGCGCGGGGTGAAGATCAGGCTCTGTCGCGAGCTGCGCCGCAAGCTCATGCAGAGGGAGGGCGACCCGCGCACGCGCCGCGCATGGCTCGGTGCGCTGGAACGCTTGTTGGACGACAAGGACTGGCAGGTGTGCAAGAACGCGGCCGCAGCCCTGGGGGATGTGGCGGCGCTCTCGTCGTTGGGAGCCCTGCAGGACAGCCTGGCCCGACGCACGGACGTAGCCGGCAAGGTGGCCTTGATCCGCGCGCTGCAGGACTACGGGCATCTGGACGCGGTGCCGTTGTTGGCGGGGGAGCTGCGTGACGCCGACCCCTGGGTGCGGCTCGCCGCCCTGGACGCCCTGGATGCCCTGAACCCCGATCAGCTTGTGGATCTCATCTCGCCCCTGTCGCGTGACCCGGAGGATTGGGTGGTTTATCGCGCCGAGGGCGTGCGCGCTCGCCACCGGGCGGAACAGCGATGAACCTCCGAGCCTTGGGGCGTGGCTGGGCGGGTGCGTGGGCGCTCGTCGTCGGCTTCCTGTTGACGGCCTGCGGCGGTCCGGAGCCTGCGATCGGTGTCCTCCTGCCGCGCAGTGGTGCGCGGGCCGTTGCGGGGAAGGGTGCCCTCGCGGGATTCATGCTGGCCCTGGATGAGCTGCCCGAGGGGGAGCGCCCGCGAATTCTCTACGCCGACGACGGCGGGGATGCCGTGGCAACCACGGCGGCCTTCGAGTCGCTCGTGGAGCAGGGAGCCACGGTGGTGATTGGTCCCCTGGACACCGACTGTGCCCTCGCCGCCTCGGAGGTGTCGCGCAGGCGCCGGGTGCCTTTCCTGTCGCCGTCCGCAACCGGCGACGATGTCACCCGCAACAACGGCTACGCCTTGCGATTCTGCGCGGGCGATGCCGAGATGGCACGCGAGCTCGCGACCCACGCGCGCTACGCCCTCCGGCTTTCGCGCGTGGCCGTCGTGGTGGACCTGGCGAGCCGACACGCGCTGGGCTTTGCCGAGGCGTTCTCGCGCGAGTTCCATCTGCGTCGGGGGCGGATTGTCGGAGAGTTGGGGTTCCACTCGAGCGACGACGACCGGGATTCCCTGCTGGATCGAGCGGCGAAGCTCCAAGTCGAGGCAGTGCTGCTCATGGCGTCCCACGATGATGCTCTGGGCATCGTGCAGGGGGCGCGCAGCACGGAAGCTCGGGAGCTGGCGCTCTTGGGGGCGAGCGACTGGGAGGGCGAGGCCTTGGACCAGGCGCTGGGGGCCCGGCCGGGCTCGGCCTGGAGGGTCAGTCACTTCCATCCCGAGGAGGCCCAGGCCAGGGCTCCAGGCGCGGTGGGAGGGGGGGCGCCGGCCGGGGGCGTTTCGGTGGCGGGGTTCGTGGACGCCTTCCGGGCGCTGCACGGCGAGACCCCGTCGGATGTGGCGGCGCTGACCTATGACACGGCTCGAGCGGTCATCTCGGTCTTCGATGCCAGCGCAGACGGCTCCGAGATGGCGCACCGACTACGGGACCTCCAGTACTTCGTGGGGGTGACAGGCACGGTTCACATGGACACCGGGGGGCGCCCCCGAGCCAAGACTTTTGTGCTTGAACAACTGCACCAGGCTGACCGACCCAGCTTTTTTCAGCGTTTGGGCGACTGATTTCGGACACCCCACCTGTTTGGGGCCGGGGCTTTCGAAAGCCCCAGATGTTGTGTGATACTGCGCCCTTGTGCGACGCCGAGGGCTCGGGATCGTCGCTGCAGCCAAGGTGGAGAAAACCTCGGGATGCGCTGCCCGTACTGCAAGGCCAACAACGACCGCGTGGTGGATTCACGGACCTCTGGCGAGGCTGACGTCATCCGGCGGCGTCGGGAGTGCCTGGAGTGCGATGGCCGCTTCACGACCTATGAGAAGGCCGGAGAGGCCACTCTGCGGGTGGTGAAGAAGGACGGCACGCGGGTGCCCTTCGACCGGGACAAGCTGCTCTCGGGCCTGCATGTGGCCTGTCACAAGCGCCCTGTGGAGACGGGCACCCTCGAGAGCATCGTCACTGACATCGAAAGCCAGTTGCACGAGATGTTCGACAAGGAGGTGGCGAGCAAGTTCATCGGGCACCTGGTGATGGACGCCTTGCGGGGCCTGGATCAGGTGGCATACGTCCGTTTCGCGAGTGTTTACCGCGAATTCAAGGACGTGAACCAGTTCCTGGATGAGCTCAAGCCCTTGCTCGCCAGTGGGGATTCCGACAGCGGCGGGCAACGACCCCATCCCCATCCCAATCCCCAGGGGCGACCGCCTCGTCCGCCAGGGGGCTCTGCTGGTCCCGGAGGCCTCGGCAGCGAGAGCGGAGGCCCCGATGGAAGCCCTGATGGAGGGGCCCTGGACACCCCCAATGAGTCCAAGCCCGGGCCCGATGACGGGCTGCGCGGCAAGGGACCTTCGGCTTCGGGCGGCTCGCGCACCCGGGCTCGTGAAGCTTCACCTGCGGCACCCACGTCGGCCCCCCAGATGACAGCCGGAGCCTCAGCGAGCACATCCCTGAGTGCTTCCGGGACTTCGACCGGGAGTTCGACCGGCGGCCACCCCGACATGGATGGAGACCTGCGTGCGCCGAAACGCTGACGCTCCAGGCCCCATGCTGATCCTCGACCGGGACGGTCGAGCCCTGCCCTTCGATGCGCGTCGACTCGACGCGTCGATCCGGCGCATCTTGTCCGTCCTGGATCCGGGTGGCAGCAGCGCGGAGGCCGAGGACCTGTCCCGAGTGGTGGGTCGCTTCCTGGAGTGCTCTCTGGAAACGGCTCGCTCACAGAGTCAGGCACAGGGCCAGGGATCGGCGGGGACTGCCGACCCCGCAGGCGTAGCGACCAGCGAACGCACGCTGTCCGTGTCCGCGCGAACCTTGAGCGCGGAGACCCTGGCTGGCTACGTTTTCCAGGTCTTGCAAGGAGCGGGCCACGAAGAGGCTGCCCGGCTGTACGCCCAGGCGCGCAACGGCGGCGGAAGAGGCCTCGCCGTCCGGGTGTCCGATCTCATCGAGGCCGAGGTCGAGCTCCCCCGCGCCGAAGCGGTGCGCATTGGAGAGGACGTGGAACGGGGGCTGCTGGCCGCGGGTCTCAGGGATCCGAGCGTCGGCTTGCTCCGAGAGTGGGTCGACCACAGCCTGCGTCAGAAAGGCGTGGGACGGAGCCTGTCCGCGCGGCCATCCGTCGGCTTGGCCGCGGGAAGCCTGAGGAACTTGCTGCGCGCAGGGAAGCCTGGGTTGGCCGCGGAACAGCGCTGCGCCGAGGAGCTGCTGCGCACCTATGCGCTGCGGGACATCCTGCCCTCCGACGTCGCCGCAGCCCACGCGAGTGGGCGGCTGGATATGGGCGGTCTGGCTTCTCGGAGCCGGGTTCACGGCGTCTGCCTGGCGCCCTGGAGCTTGCCTGCCCTACGCCAGGCGTCGCCCGCCGGGCGCATCGCCATGCTCGGCGAGGTGTTGCGCGAGCTGGCGGAGCTCACCTCGCACGAGGTGCGGGTGCTCTGGAACGGCCCCGCGCCCACGGAACCCGATCTGCAGCAATTGGAGCACCAGTTGGTGGCTCCACACGGCGGGGGCGCGCGCATCGTTTTGTGCGTCGACGGCTCAAGGGCGGACCTTGTGCGTGCCTTCTTGGCTCGACCGTCCCTCACCCGGGCTTGCCGCATCCGGATCCATGGGCCGCAGATTGACAGCACATTGTTGCCCGAGATCGCGGCTCGCTCCCCAGCGCAGCAAGGCTACGTCGAAGTGACCCGCCGCGGGCCGCGCCCCGGAGTCGTCGCAGGCTCCTGTGCCGTGAACCTCCTGAGGCATGCCTTGATGACCCGCGGGGAAGAACCGGGTCGATTCCTGGATCTTGTTCAGGAAGCAGCGGGCTTGGCCGCCGCCGGCTTGGCGGCCTGGCATGACCTGGGCCTGGGAGTCGCGGCCGCCGACGCGATTGCGGAGCGGCTCGGACAGCGGCTGCCAGAAAGTTGGTGGCTCGAACCGGCGGGCATGGTCCAGGCGCGGGTCGTCCTGCTCGGTGCCGGCGGCCGGGCCCGGGACAACGGCCGCGACCTGGCCGTGGCGGTGGGGGAACGCTTGCGGCTGGGTTGGAGCGAGCGCTGGCCGAACGATCCGGGCGAGGACGTCTGGGCTCCCGAGCGCGAGGCCAACGGGCCCAGCAATCTGGAATTGTTGCCGGCATCAGCCCGTGCCCAGCGCCGCTTCCAACGCCTGGATTTGCCTTCCAAACGCTCGCCAGCGCGTCGCAAGGGCGGCGCTTCTGAACAAGAACCTCTGGGCGAAGGCGAGACCTTTTCCCACGATGGGGAAGCAGACCCCGCAGCTCGGGGTCGGGAAGTGGTGCTTCTCCGCAGGTGTCTCGGGTGCGCCGGACATGCACCCGCTCCGCGCAAAGCCTCAGATGCAGGCGTGCGTGAATCCTTTCTCCGTGCTTTCTTAGAACCTTCCCTGGACGAAGCAGATATCGCTCCATGCGCCTGACCCGCATCGAAATTCACGGTTTTAAGTCCTTCGCTGACCGCACCAACCTGGACCTGCCCGCTGGCCTGACGGCCATCGTGGGGCCCAATGGCTGTGGGAAGTCCAACGTCATTGACGCGGTGAAATGGGCGCTGGGTGAGCAAAAGGCGTCGGCCTTGCGTGGCGCCGAGATGCTCGATGTGGTCTTCAAGGGCAATGGTGCCCGGGGTGCCCGGAACTTCGCCGAGGTCTCGTTGCTGTTCGACAACAGCGACGGCGTCATGCGCACTGAGTTCGCCGAAGTGGTCATCACTCGGCGCTTGTTCCGCAGTGGCGAGAGCGAGTATCTGATCAACAAGCGGTCCGTTCGCCTCAAGGATGTGCGCGACCTGCTCATGGACACGGGCTTGGGGACCGGTGCCTACTCCGTCATGGAGCAGGGGCGCATCGACGCCGTGCTCTCCGCGAACGCCCCCGAACGCCGCCGCATCTTCGAGGAGGCAGCCGGGATCAGTCGCTACCGCGCGCGCCGTCGCGAGGCGGAGTCCAAGTTGGCGCGCACACAACAGAACCTCGAACGGCTGGCAGACATCGTCGAGGAGCTGGAGCGCCGCGAGCGCTCGCTCAAGCAGCAGGCCGGCCGCGCGCGGGCGTACCTGGCGGCGCGGGATCGGATCCAGCTGCTCAAGTCGCGCTTCTACGTCTATCAGTACAAGACCCTCGGTGAGCAACTCACGCTGCAGGACACTGCGGTGAACGAGTCGGCCGAGAGTGAAGCGGAGGCGCGCAAGGATGTCGACGCCGCCCGTGCCGAAGTGGCCTTGCTCCAGTCGCGCTTGAGCGAGTTGCGCGGGCACGTGGATCAGGCGGCCGAGGCATTCCGGAAGGCGTCGGGTGAGGTGGAGGCCCTGTCAGAGCGCCAGACCTCCATTCGCGAACGTGCTGCCGAGGCGGAAGAGCGACAGGCTCTTCTGGAAGCCCGTTTCGCCGGCCTCGAACGAGCCCTGGCCGAGCGCAAGCTGGAGGCCGATGAGGCATCCGCGCGCTTTGACGCCGTGGCCATGGAGGTGGCTGGCTGCCAAGCCGAGGTGGACGTGACCCACGCGTCCTTCCTGGCGACGGAGTCCGCGCTGGGTGAGGCGCGCACGGCGGAGGAACAGCGCCGTCGGGAAGCACGCGCCCGAGTGGAGTCCCTGTCGCGCCTGCGCAATGAGCGCTCCCAGAAGGAGTCGCAGCGAGCAGCGCTGGTCGCCTCCCGAGAGCGTCTGGACACTCAGCTCCAGGAGTTGGCGGAGAAGAAGGCCGTTCTGTCGTCAGCCCAGGGTGAGTTGTTCTCCGGGGCCCGTGATCTCGAGCAGACCCTGGCCGTCGCCCAGCAACGGGTGGACCAGTTGCGGGAGCGCCGCGAAGGCCTGGCCACGGAATTGGCGGATCGCGACGGCACTCTCGCTCGTCGGCGTGAGGATCTCGCCGGCAAGGATTCCCATCGCAAGGCATTGGACGATCTCATCGATCGTCGCGAGGGCGTGGCACCAGGAGCCATCTCCTTGCTGGACGCCGACCTGCCGGGCGTCGAGGGCATGCTGGTGGATCAGCTGCGCGCACCGGCCGAGCTGGCCGAGGCCGTGGAAGCTGCGCTGGGTGCCAGCACCCAGGCGGTCATGGTGCAGGGTCGCGAGAGCGGCTTGGCTGCCCTGGCCCACCTCAACAGGCTGCAGGGCGGGCGGGTTTTGCTCGTGCCGCGAGACGGCTTGCGCGCCCGGGAGGGTGCTGCGGTTGGTCGGCGGCTCGTGGATTGCATCCAGGTGCCGCTCGAAGAGAACCGAGGCGTCTTCGAGGCGCTGCTGGGCCACGTGCGGCTGCTGGAGTCGCGCGACGAGTTGCTGCGCTGCACCCCGGACGGCACGACAGTCTGGGTGACCGCCGAGGGCGACCTGCTCGACGAACGCGGTGTGCTCAAGGGTGGGAAGGCCGGCGAAGAGGGTGGGCTCATCGCCCGCCAGGCCGAGCGGGATTCCCTGAGCGAAGAATGCGCCATCATGCGGGTGGACATCGAGGCGCTGGGTGTTCAGCGCACCGCCGTCGCCCATGAGCTGGGGGGCGTTGAAGAGACGCTCGTGAGTTCGCAGGCCCATGCGCGCAAGGTGCATGCGGAGCAGGAGCGAGCTCTTGAGCGGGAGAAGCAGTCCGCCGCTCGACAGCATGCCGTGCACCGTGAGCTGGCTTTCCGTACGGGCGACCGACGGGGAGTGCAGTTGAAGTTCGACGAAGCGGAGAGCCAACTCTCTGCGCTGGTCACCCGCGAACAGGAGCAGGAAACGCAGGCCTCGTCCGACAAGGAGCAGGAGACCTTGGCGGAGGAGCGGTTGCGGGCGCGGCAGACGGATGTGCAAGCCCAGCAGGAGGCGCTCTCGGGTGCTCGTCTGGAACTCTCGAAGCGTCAAGAGCGGCGGGAGGCCCTGGAAGCTGAGCAACGGCACATCCTGCGGGCGGTCGAGGAGCGGACGAAGGATCTCTCCGACGTGCGCGCGGAAAGCGAACAGCTGTCCGGCCGCCGCGAGCACCTGATCACGGAGCAGGCGGCGCTTGAGGAACGTTCGATTGCGCTGAGCCACGCCCGGGATGAGCGGGCGGGTGAACTCCAGAAGGCGCGTGAGGCATCCACCGAGATCGGGAACGAGCAGTCGGCCTCCCAGGAACGGGTGACGGAAGCCGAAGGCGTGCTCGAAGGCAGGGCCTCGGTCTTGTCGACCCGTCGCTTGGAGGCCCAGGAGACGCGCATCCGGCGCGACGAGTTGCGCCGCCAGGTGCTTGAGGAGTTGGAGGTCGACCTGGAAGTGCAACCCCTGCTCAGCGCGGGGACGCCAGCGGACGCGGACGCCGAGACGGAGGAGACCGAAAGGGAGGGCGAAGGAGAGCAGACTGCTCTCGTTGTCGCCGCGGACCCAGCGGTCGAGTCTGAAGTTGACGCGGTTGCAGCAGACAGCCCGCAAGTGGCCGCCGCTGAAGCCATCGCGCTGGCCCAGAGCCAGGTCGAGGAGGATGTCGACTGGGAGGCCGTGGAAGCCGAGATCGAAGAGCTCCGTGGTCGCTTGTCGCGCATGGGCAACGTAAACCTGGAGGCCGTGGAGGAGTTGGCTCAGGTGGAGGAGCGCCTGGCGTTCCTCGTGGGCCAGCGGGACGACTTGCTGCAGGCGCAGGTCTCCTTGGCAGACACGATCCAGAAGGTGAACAAGGAGTCGCGGGAGCGTTTCCAGAGCACCTTTGATGATGTGCGTGAGAACTTCCGGAGCATCTTCCGCAAGTTGTTCCGCGGTGGTCGCGCCGACATCTCCTTGGCCGAGGGTGTGGACATCCTCGAGGCCGATATCGAGATCAACGCAGCACCTCCCGGCAAGGACTCCCGCACCATTACCCTGCTGTCCGGTGGTGAGCGCACCCTGACAGCGGTGGGCTTGCTGTTCGCCCTGTTCAAGACGCGGCCCGCACCCGTGTGCTTGCTCGACGAAGTGGATGCGGCGCTCGATGAGACGAACATCGACCGCTTCTGCACCGTCTTGGAAGACTTCCTCGGGAAGAGTCAGTTCATCGTGGTGACGCACGCTCGTCGCACCATGAGCTATGCCGACACCGTGTTCGGCGTGACGATGCAGGAGCACGGCGTGTCGAAGGTGCTGGCTCTCACCTTGGAAGAGTTTGACGCCCAGAAGAAGAGCGGCGCGGCTACAGGCGTTGTCGGCACCGGCTCGGGCCCGGATCCCCTGGCGATTCCAGAGCAGATCCTTGAGGCCGAGGGCAACGATCTGGAGCCTCTCGAGCGGGGAGCGCAGAGCGAAAATGCGTCTCTCGGGGAGCGGACGTCTTCGCCTGCAGCCGGGATCACGAGCGATCGCGAAGAGCTGCGCGAGGCGGAGAAGCCTGCCCGGGACCGCCTCGGCGTCGAGCCATCCGTGACCGAGATCGACGCCAGCGCGAGCTGAGCACGCTCGGTTTTCGAACGAGCGAGGTGCACTGAGGTCTGCCCAAGGTCGAACTTGGGCCGAGGGCCTCGACTTGGCCTCGGCGCTCGCTCAACTTCACCTAAAGGTGAGGAGGTTCTGAGGGCCAGCGCGTCGGAGCAGCCAGATAGTGGCGGGCCAGGAGGTAACTATCTGGGGAAAAGGGGAAGAAGGGGAGAAGAGAGATAGATGCCTGATGAGGCATCCCCCTGGTCCCGCCGACAACTAGGATATCATCCGAAATCGGCAGAGCAACTGAACGGTCTTGTCACCCAGAGTAAAGTCTGGGCTGCAGGGCGAGGCGCACAGACAAGGGATCAAAGAGCGGCATGGCGCGAGACCAGGCTGCCTGGCTCAACAGAGTCGAGGCTTCGTGTGTGGCGGGATTGGTTGGCGCGATGCGTGTCCTGCCCGCGTGGTCGTGTCATGCAGCCTTGGGCGGCTTGTCCCGACTGGGCTATCTGCTCATGCGCTCACGCCGGGAACATGCCGTGCAGCTCGTCTGTGAACGCCTTGGTCTGAGTGAGCCCGAGGCTCGTCACGTCGTGAAAGGGGCTTTCCGAACCCTCGCCCTGAACGTCGGAGAGTCGATCCTGCTGAAGAGGGCCCTGAGCAAGGGGCGCTTGGAGGATCACTTGATCTTCGAGGGCGCAGAGCACTTGGAACAGGCCTTCGAACGAAAGGGAGGAGTCCTGATCGCCACCGCCCACCTGGGCGCTTGGGAGATCACAGGCGAACTCCTGGCGAGGCGCTTCCGCCCCGTGTGGGCTGTGGGCAGAACCATGGACAACCCTCACCTGGACAGGCTGGTGAAGGAGCTTCGAGATTCGGCACTGGCTGGGACCTTGGCCAAGGAGGGCAGCGGCCGGAGCATGGCGCGACTCTTCAAGAAGGGAGAGTCCGTGGTCCTGTTGCTGGACCAGAACGCTGGGCGGCAGGGGTTGATGATGGATTTCCTGGGCAGCCCGGCCATGCAGCATCGGGTGGCTGGGGTCATGGCACGGCGCTTCGATGTGGCCGTGGTGCCCTTGTACATCCTGCGTGAGCCCGGGCGGCTGAAGTTCCGCATGGTGCTCGAACCCCCGATCCTGGCCCAGAGCGAGCTGCCGGAGGACGAGGCCATCCAGGACGTGGTTCAAAGGGTGTCGGACTCGCTGGAGGCTCGCATCCGCAAGAGCCCTGAGCAGTGGCTCTGGTTGCACGACCGCTGGCGCAAGGCCCGCTGGCTCCTGCGGCGGGAGCAGCGCCAAGCGGAACGCTCAAAGGCCATCACTCCCGTCGCCGCAGAGGGTACAAACGGAAGCTGATCGCTCGCCCTTCCATGAGACCGGCATGTCGACGATGCCGGCCAATCCATGAAACCCAAGCCCCTCGATTTCTCCCGCATCACCACGAGCTCGGTGGTTGACCGGGCTCACAAGGTAGACACCGCGATGTTCGCCCGGCCGGTCGAACCCCAGCCCGGCGTGCCGGATGTGTTCGACAGTTTCCCGGATGTCCTTGGAGCGAAGCACATTCGGCGTTTGGCCGAGAACATCGTGACGGCGCATCGGAACCAGCGCCCGGTGGTGCTGGGTTTCGGTGGGCATGTGGTCAAGACGGGCCTGTCCCCGCTCATCATCGACCTCATGGAGCGAGGAATCGTGACGGCCCTGGCGACCAATGGCTCCGGGGCCATTCATGATTACGAGATCTCCGCGGTCGGACACTCTTCCGAGGATGTCGGCGCCGGTCTCGACGACGGGTCCTGGGGCATGGTGGGAGAGACGGCCAAAGCGCTGAACGAGACGGCCTCGCGTGCGGCTGAAGAGGGTCTCGGGCTGGGAGAGGCCATGGGCCGCCTGATCCGCGAGCAGGACCTGCCCAACGCATCCCTCAGCCTGTTGGCGGCGGCGCATCGCCTGGACCTCCCGCTGACGGTTCATGTGGCACTCGGCACGGACACGGTGCACATGCACGACAATGCTGACGGGGCGGCCATCGGACGGGCCTCCATGACGGACTTCCGTCAATTGGCCAGCGTCGTGGCGGGGCTCTCCGGCGGGGTTTACGTGAACCTGGGCTCAGCGGTGATCCTGCCCGAGGTCTTTGTGAAGGCCCTGAACGTCGCAAGGAACCTGGGTGAGAAGGTCGATGGATTCACGACGGCCAACTTGGACATGCTGCGCCACTATCGCCCGCGGGTGAACGTGCTGCAGCGACCAGCTGGCGAAGCCATCGAAATCACAGGTCATCACGAGATCAACCTGCCCTTGCTGCGCTGGGCGGTGTTGCGTGGATTGCAGGAGTCCCGTTCATGAGTCGCGCCCTGACATCCTTGCTCCGGACGGAGCGGGCACCTCGCATTCTCATCGTCGGGGACATGATCGTGGACCGTTACCAGTACGGGACCACGAGCCGGATCTCGCCTGAGGCGCCGATCGTGGTGCTGGCTGCAGAGCGGGACGAGCACAAGCTTGGCGGTAGCGGCAACGTGGCTGCGAACCTGGCTGCCCTGGGCGCAGAGACCCGGGTCGTGAGCGTGGTCGGCAACGACTACGGCGGTGGCATCATCAAGCGCTTGCTCGCTGAAGCGGGTTGTTCTGACTCCGGTCTGGTGGTGGATGAGAATCGGCCGACCACGCGCAAAACGCGACTCGTCTCGCAGAACCAGCAGCTGCTCCGGATCGATGAGGAGGTCGTCGGGGCTCCGAGCGCTGACATCGAGCAGCTCCTGCTGGACCGCATCGAGGCGGAGTCCAAAGATATCGACATCGTCGTGGTCTCCGACTACGGCAAAGGGGTCCTGACCGAGAAGGTGCTGGACCGACTGTGTCGGGCACCCAATCGGCCGCGTGTGCTCGTGGACCCCAAGGGCAACGACTACACCCGTTACCGAGGTGCCAGCCTGCTGACTCCCAACAAGGTGGAAGCGGAAACGGCCACGGGCATGAAGCTCAACAGCACCGAAGAGATTCGCGAAGCGGCTAAACGCCTGGCTGAACAGTCGGACCTCGAGTCGGTCATCATCACCCTGGGTGCGCAGGGCATGTACTGCCGCATGGCCGCCACGGGCAGCGACTGGTCCATCCCGGCCCGCGCGCGCTCCGTGTACGACGTGACAGGTGCGGGGGACACGGTCATCTCCGTGCTGGCCTTCAGCCTCGCCGTGGGTGCGGATCTGGAACAAGCCATGCGCATGGCTACGGTCGCTGCGGGTCTGACGGTGCAGCGCTTCGGCGTGGCTGCCATCACGAGGCAAGACCTGGAAGATGCCTTGCTGGAGTCGTCCCGCCAGTCCGACAAGGTGGTCGGGCGTGAGGAATTGCTGGAGCGGCTGGCTCATGAGCGTGGCCAGGGACGCCGCATCGTGTTCACCAACGGCTGCTTCGACGTGCTGCACGTGGGCCACCTCGGGTATTTGCAGGAGGCGGCCAGTTACGGGGACGTGCTCGTGCTGGGCGTCAACTCCGATGCCAGTGTGCGCCGCCTGAAAGGCGAGTCGCGCCCCGTGAACAAGCATGCGGACCGCATGGCCCTGCTCGCAGGGCTTGAGTGCATCTCATTGATCACCGGCTTCGAGCAGGACACTCCCCTCGAGCTGATCGAAACGGTCAGCCCTGATGTCCTGGTGAAGGGCGAAGACTGGGCGGACAAGGGTGTCGTCGGGCGTGAGTGGGTGGAGAGTCACGGCGGGCATGTGGTGCTCGCGAACCTCCACGAGGGCTACTCCAGCACGCGGACCCTGCAAAAGATGGGACGGGAGGATCCGACCTGAGTCGGCGCAGCCCGCTCCTGGAGCGTTTTGCGGACGAGCCTCCCCGTCGCGTGTTGGTGCGCCTGCCCAACTGGATCGGGGATATCGTCATGGCCACGCCGGCACTGGCGGCGCTGCGTGCCCACTGGCCACAGGCTTCGCTGGCCGTCGCCGGCCCTGGCCACGCCAAACCCCTGCTTGCCGGGTCTGGTCTGCATGACTCGCTGATCGAACTCCCAAGGCGGAAGGTCGTCGGCCTGGCCGGCTTGGCGGCGTCAGTCCGGATGCTCCGGAAGGGGCAGCACGATCTCGCGATCCTGCTCACCAACAGCTTTTCGACAGCACTCGTGGCGGCGCGAGCTGGTATCCCGGATCGAGTTGGCTACGGCGGTGGGGGGCGCGGCTGGTTGCTGACGCACTCGCTGCCCCGTGGCCGTGAGGCGGGCTACCACAGCCTTCCGGTGCCCATGGTCGAAGACTACTTCAGGGTGCTGGAGGCCGTGGGCGTGCCGCGCGGATCGCATCGCACCGTCCTGGGGGTCACCGACGAAGACGATCGGGAGGCCCAGGAGTGGTTGGCCCAGGTCGGTCTCGAGGGTGAGGCGCCGCTCTTCGGCATCCATCCTGGTTCATCCTTCGGTCCGAGCAAGCTCTGGTATCCCGAGAAGTTTGCGGCGGTGGCGGACGCCTTGGTCGAGCGGCGTGGCGGCAAGGTGGTGGTGTTCTGTGGCCCCGCGGAACGAGGGCTCGCACGGACCATCGCCGGTTCTGTCGCAGGGGCGGCCACGGGCCATGTGGTCACGGCTGCAGATGTGCCCCTGGCCTTGGGGCCGCTCAAGGCTGTGGTCCGGCGCTTGGAGTTGCTCGTGACCACGGACACGGGCCCGCGTCATTTCGGCCCGGCATTCGATGTTCCGACCGTGGTGGTGATGGGCTCAACGGACCCACGCTTCACGAACACGAACCTCGCTCGATCCCTGGTGGTGCGCTCCGGTGTGGACTGCAGCCCATGCCAGCGCAAGGTCTGTCCCATCGATCACCGCTGCATGACGCGCTTGGAGCCGTTGCACGTGATGGCCGCTGTCGAGCGCCTCCTTTCCGGCTGAAGGTCAGCAGAGAGCCCGTTGGGATCCAGCCGGGTGCCACGGATGACGGTGAGGGAATCACCCGTCTCCGCTCGCAGCCGGTGGCACCCAGACCACATGCATGGCATCTTCGTCCGCCATGACCGATGCCCAAACTTCTCAGCGGCCCGTGGTGGATCTCACGATGCACCCCAGCCCACACCCCTTCGTCCGTCGTGGCCTTGTGCGCAGTCGCCTGGCCGGGCTTCCACCCACCGACCTGGTGACCGTGCGCGCACCGGGCGGTGAGATCCTCGGTGACGCGTTCTGGAATTCCCAGTCGGACATTTCCCTGCGCAGGCTGACCACGGGAGATGTGCGCTTCGACCGGGAGTTCCTTGCGGCGGCTGTGGACCGTGCCGTCAACCTGCGGGAGGGGATCCCCGGGCTGACCGAGAACTCGGAGGCGTGGCGTGTCGTGCACTCCGAAGGTGATGAGCTCACGGGCCTGGTCGTGGATCGCTATCGGGACGTGCTCGTACTCGAGTTGTTCAGCGCGGGTTGGCTGTCCTGGTTGGATGAGCTGCTCCCCATTCTCCATGAACGCTTGGGGACGGAGCACCACCACGTGTCCATGGGAGAACGCATCGCGCGTCTGGAAGGCGTGAAGCGCGTTTCTACGCGCTCGCGTGGCTGTCCCAAGAGCCTGCGCGTCCGGGAGCACGGCGTGCGCTGGCAGATCGATCTGGTGAAGGGGCACAAGACGGGTTTCTTCTGTGACCAGAGAGAGCATCGCAAGGAGGTCGCGGCGTACGCGGAAGGCGGCGATCTGCTGGATGTGTGCTGCTACACCGGCGGCTTTGCGGTGACGTCCGCAGTGCTTGCAAAGCCCGCCAGCGTGACAGCTGTCGACCTGGATGAAACGGCGCTTGAAACCGCGAAGACCAACGCGAATCTCAACCAGGCACGCGTTGGTTTCGTACACGCCGACGCCTTCGACTGGATGCGGCAGATCGGCCAGGGAGATCGCCGCTTCGACGTAGTCGTCGTGGACCCGCCCAAGTTCATTCCAACCCGGAAGGACGTCGAGAAGGGTCACGGCAAGTACCACGACATCAACCGCCTGGCGGTCAAGCTCGTGAAGCCCGGTGGTTTGCTGGTGACCTGTTCCTGTTCGGGGCTGCTCAGCCGCGAGACCTTCACGGACCTGGTGCGCACGGCGATCCGCAAGGAGAGGCGGCAGGCGCGGGTGATTCGTTTCAGCGGAGCGGCACCCGATCACCCCGTGTTGCTGGAGTGCCCCGAAACCGACTACCTGAAGACACTCTGGATGCGCGTGTGGTGAACCCGTCCGAGGTCGAATCAGGGCCCGTGCTCGTGGTCCATGGCGGCGCGGGCCGCCTGTCGTCGGAGCAGGATCGCGCGGCCTATCAGGAGGGTGTGATGGGAGCCCTGACCGCAGGGGCCAAGCACCTGGGGCAGAGCGCAGCCGACGCGGCCTGTGCCGCCGTGGCCTGGTTGGAGAGCGAGTCCATCACGAATGCCGGGCGAGGCGCCGCCTTGGCTGCGGACGGCAGCGCGATCCTCGACGCTGGTTTCATGGACGGCAGTTCACGGCGTTATGGCGGTGTCACGGGGGTTCGTCGTTGCATGCATCCCGTTGATCTGGCTCGCCGGCTTGCCGAGGAAGGGGACTACGGTCGCTTGGTCGCAGCCCCAGACAGTGATGGGTTGACCGAAGAACTCTCGGTGCCTGGATGTGCGCCAGAGGATCTCGTGACCGAGCGGGCTCGTGGGCTCTACGAGCAACGCTCCGAGCAGGAACGGCCGTCCGATGCCGGGCCCTGGTTGGACACGGTCGGCGCCGTGGCCTTGGATGCCAACGGGGGGCTGGCGGCGGCGGTCTCTACCGGAGGCATGAGCCATAAGCGCCCCGGCCGCATCGGTGACTCGCCGGTGGTGGGGGGCGGCTACTGGGCGGACGATCGACAGGCGGCCTGTGTCACCACGGGTGTTGGCGAAGTGCTGATGCGGGAGGGGACGGCGCGCCGCTGCGTCCAGCTGTACGCTGACTCAACGGGCCAGGGCGATCCACAGGCTGCAGCCGTCGCTGCGGCAGCCACTGCCTTGCACGAGCTGTCCGACTACGAGGGCGATCAGCGGGGCAACTCCGGTCTAATCCTGGTGACGGCCCAAGGTGTTGTCGTGCTCGACCACAACAGTCATGAGATGTCCGGCGGTTGGATCCGCCCGGGTGGCGTGCCCGAGGTGGGCGCGTTCTGGAGGGCCTGACAGCATGTCGCAAACCGCAGGACCCAGCGCCAGCCGTGCGGATTTGAAGCAGCTTGCCGACCTGCGCAAGCGTCGGGACCGACGGGCTTCGGGCCTGCTCCTGATCGAAGGGCCGACGCTCTTCGGCGAAGCCATGGATGCCGGCTTGAAGCCTCAGTTGGTGGCGGTCACCAGCGCGGCCCTCGAGGGCACGCCCCGGGTGCGGGAGTGGGTGCGGGCTGCGCGCGCAGCAGATGCCCGGGTTGTGGATCTTCCGGAGCACCAGCTGAGCAAGGTGTCGGACACCCAGCACGGCACCGGGCTCGTCGCAGCGATCGAGTCACCGTCGCCCTGGGATGGGGCGTCGCTGCCGCAGACAGACGCCCTTGTGCCGGTTTTGTGGGGGCTGCAGGACCCGGGGAATGTGGGCACCCTGATCCGGTCGGCTCGCGCCTTCGGGGCGAGCGCCTGCCTGCTGGCGAAGGGCAGCGCGGATCCGACGGGTCCCAAGGCCCTGCGGGCCTCTGCGGGAGCAGCGCTGCACCTTCCGCTGGGATCGATCGAGAATCTGGCTGAGCTTCAGGACCTGGCCGCCGCATCGCAGCTGGAGGTGGTCTTGGCCACGGCGCCCCCTCCCGGCGATCCCTCCCAATCGCTGCGTTCTCCTCCGCTGCCACCGAGCTGCCTGTTGGTGATGGGGCATGAGACCCGCGGAGTGCCTGAGCTGGCGAGCGCTCGTAAGGTGCACGTGGCCCAGACGACTGAGGTGGAGAGCCTGAACGTCGGCGTCGCGGGTTCGATCCTCATGGCAGGCTGGTTCGCCAGCCGGCCCGCCGGCTGGGGCGCCGGGCAGAAGAGTGACACCCATGACTGATCCCGATTCACCGCCTGGGCAGGGAGCAGGCCCTGCCCTCGAGCGCCGCGAAGTGGGTGCCGGCATCGTGCTGAAGGCCGGGCGCGTGCTCGTGCAAACCCGGGCAGAACCCGGCCGCTACCAAGGCTACTGGGAGTTCCCGGGCGGCGGCCGAGAGGAAGGCGAGAGCATCGAAGAGTGCACCTGCCGCGAACTCATGGAAGAGCTGGGCTTCGAGGTGCGCGTTCTGCGTCGCTTCGATCGCATGGAGTGGGAGTACCCCGGCGTGCAGGTTCGCGTGGACTTCATGCTCTGCGCGGCCGCTGACGACCTGGCCCAGCCCGTGGCCCTGGAGGGGCAGGAGTTTCGCTGGGCCTCAGTGGACGAGCTTGCAGAGCTGCAGTTCCTGCCCGCGAATCTGCAGGTGCTGGAGAAGCTCCGGCTGCACCTCAGCCGCCCGGCGTGATGTCCGGCAGGTAGAGCTCCACGTCAGACACAGCCTGGCCAGCCGAGACGAACACTTCGCGCTGGCTGCGCTGGGCATACATCAACTTCATGAGCGGGTTGATGGGCTTGGAGCCGATGCGATCCGGCTTGATCATCAAGGTGTACGTTCCCTCAGCGAGATTCTCGAAGAGGAAGCGGCCCTCGGAGTCGGTGGTGGCGGCGTCCAGGAACGCGCTCTTCTTGTTGGTGACCTGGATCTCGCAGAACGGGATGGCGCGGGCGTTGGAGTCCATGGCGAAGCCTGCGATGCCAGCGCTGCGGGGCAGGTGGATGGTCACCGATAAATTGCTTCCGACGGCATCATCCAGGACGACGACATTGTTGACGGTGGCCGGTGCATAGCTGGCGTGGGTGCTGGCCAGCTGATAGGTCCCTGCGCGTACGTTCGAGAAGGAGAACTGGCCCTTGCCGTCCGTGCGCGTCTGGATCTTGCGCTTGGAGGCTCCGCTCCCACCCAGTGCTGCAAAGATGCCCTGGATCGGGGAGTCGAGGTGGTTGTTAGCGTTCAGCTTGACGAGTGCGTTGGGCACCGCGGCTCCCAGCGTGTTGAGCACCTGGCCCGTCACAGTGCCCCCGAGGCCCATGGTGATGTTGACGATCGGCGCCGGGTCGTCCGTGCGGATCACTGCGAAGGGCTCCGACCAACTCGGGGCCATCCCCTTGGCGCGCGCCTCGAGGGCGTAGCTGCCCGGGTCGAGGTTGTCGAACACGAACTGCCCGTCGGCGGCCGAGAAGTTGCGGGTGTCGTTGAGGAACATCGGATCGCGACCCTCAGCAGCTCGCATCAACGTCAAGGAGTAGCTGCGGATGGGCGACCCGGAATGGTCGACCACGGCGCCTTCCACGTAGAGGCGCTGCTCCATCTCGATCAGCAGTTCGCCGTCGTCCACGTGGACCTTGGGGTTGACCTTGTTGGAGTACCCCTTTGCGGTCGCGCGCACCTGGTAGTACTGGTTGTCGCCCATGCCCTCGAGCAGGAAGAAGCCTGCCCTGTCGGAGTTGCTCAACGCCGTGCCTTGGTAGTCCTTCGTCAGGGAGGTCGCTTCGACGCGCACGTCGGGGATGGGGTTGCCCGATTCATCCACCACGCGGCCCGGCAGGCTCATGCCGTCTTTCAGGCTGAAGTCCACCGTGCGATCCGAGGCGCGGGCATCCAGCGCGAAGCTCAGCATGCGGGACTGGGATTCGAAGCCCGGAGCCTGGACGCGAACCTTGAGGCTGTTGGCGGAGACGTGTTCGAAGGAGTACTGGCCGTTGTTGTCAGAGAACACGATCTTCCACGGCAGGCGCTCGGCGGGCGGCAGCTGTACTGACGCAATGGCATCGAAGAGCTCGATGCGCGCCTCGGCGATGGGGGAGCCGGTGGCCGAGGCGACGACTCCTTCGATCGTTGCGCCCGGCTCCATCCTCAGGACGATGCCGGTCAGGTCCCGGGCCACGGTGACATGCAGGTTGCCGAGCTCTGTCGTGGCGAAGTCGTCGTGTTCTCCGACCAGGATGAAGTCGCGTCCCACCGGCACGCTCAGCAATTCGAAGCTGCCGTCCTGTCCCGAGATCGTGCTGCTGTCCACCACCTTGCGCGAGCCGGCAAAGTTCACGTTCACCAACAAGGGGTTGCCCTTGTAGAGCTTGAGCTGGCAGTTGGCGACTGGCTGTCCGTTGTTGGAGATCACACGACCGCTGACCCGGCGCAGCATGGTGCCCACTTCGGCGACGAACTGGGCCTGGTTGGGTACGGGACGCAGGGAGACCGGCACATCCATGAGCTCTGGCTCTGACTCGATGTCCGGAACCTCCGGCACCTGCATGGGCGCGGTCTCGCGCACCACAACGGGGCCGTCGAGCGGGCCATCGCCTTCAACGGGCGTGGTCTCGCCTTCGAAGAGAAGCCAGATGGCTCCCCCCACGACCATCAGGACCATGACGAGCACACCGGCCAGGATGGGAGAATTGGAATTCTTGCCGCGGGACGATCTCATGAGTTTTCTTGGACGTCGTCGAGGGGCGGAGACTTCCCGGTCGGTTGTGCTCACGTCTCCGTGAGCGCCCGGCTGGGTCGTCAGGGGCAGGCTGGATGGCTGAACCTCACCATCCGGGCTGGATATCCTAGCCAACTGAAGGGGTTGGAGGGACCTCAGGGGCGGGTGCAGGGCGGAATGAGGGGGGCGGTGCATGCAGCTCCCCTTGGAGCTAACATCGGGCGCTGGCCCCTCGGGGCTTTTGTCCGATCAGTACTCGCTCGTGAATCGTCCGTCGACCTGCCGTCGACACTCTGGGGTTGCCTGTCATGCCGATCTTCTTCCTGGGTCCTGGCTACATGCTCGTGATGCTGGCGGGGGGGCTCGTCATGGCTTGGGCTCAATGGCGTGTCCGCAGCGCCTTCAAGCGCTATTCGAACGTGCCTTCAGGGGCGGGGCTGACCGGCGCCCAGGTGGCCCGCCGTCTGCTGGATGCCGAACGGCTCTTCGACGTCCAGATCGAACGGACCTCTGGGCGGCTGGATGACCACTACGACCCCCGCGGCAAGGTCCTGCGTCTCTCCGAATCGGTTCACGACGGCAGCTCGCTGGCGTCGATTGGCGTGGCTGCCCACGAGATGGGCCACGCGCTCCAGCATGCCGAAGGCTACGCGCCCCTGAGCTTCAGGCAGGCTTTCTACCCCGTGGCCGCGTTCTCGTCCCGGTCCTGGAGCGTGCTGCTGATGATCGGTCTGATCGTGGGGTTCAGTCCGCTCGGGAAGGGCCTGTTGATCGCGGCTGCCATCGCCATGAGCCTCTACACGATCTTCGCGCTGGTCACGCTGCCGGTGGAGTTCGATGCCAGTCGTCGAGCCCTGCTGTTGCTGGAGAGCTCGCGGAACCTGAACGAGGAAGAGCTCGTGGGCGCCCGGAAGGTGTTGAGCGCTGCGGGCCTGACCTACGTCGCCAGCGCCTTCCAGACCGTCTTGACCCTGATGTACGTCGTGATGCGCACCCGGCAGTAGCTCTGCTCAGCGCGGGTGATTGCGGGCGCTGCGGTAGTGGTCGGCAAGCTCCGCGAAGTCGGCTGGAGGCTTGCATGACACCTTGAGTGGTTCGGTCGTCGCAGGGTGGGGGAAGCTGAGTCGTTCAGCGTGCAGCATGGCTCGACCTGCGGGCGGAGACTTGGGCGCTGAAGAGCCCCGATGTCGTCTGCCGAACTTGTCGTCGCCCAAGAGCGGATGACCCAGATGAGCCATGTGGACCCGGATCTGGTTGTGCCGCCCAGTCTCCATCTGCACGCGAACCAGTGAAGCCTGTGAGCCTTGGGCGTCCCAGCTTTCGAGCACCTCGTAGCGAGTGATGGCTCGCTTGCCGCTCCGATCGACCCGAGCGGTTGATCCTTGGTCCAGGATCGGGACATCGATGGTTGCCCGACTGGCCTGTGGCCGACCGCGGACGAGCGCCAGGTAGGTCTTCTCCACCTGACGTTTGCGAAACAGGGCCTCCATCTCGGCGCGCAGACTGCGGTCGAGATTGAGCAGCAGGACCCCGCTCGTGTCCTTGTCCAGGCGATGAACCGGTGCCACGGCCAAGCCGTCGCGTCGCAGGTCGTCCAGGAGGCAGCGTTCGTTGCTTCCCGGACGACCCACTGTCAACACGCCAGCCGCCTTGGCCACCACCAGCAGGTGGTCGTCCCGATGCAGGATGCGGTAGGTCTCGGAGGGCATGGGCGAAGAGTCTAGCGCTTGGGACGAAGGGCCCAGCAGTCCTCCTTCACCCCATCAACCACCCCATCAGCCGGCGGGCGTTTCGGCCGAGGACGCGGAGTCGATCTCTACCGGTTTCTCGACCCTGCTCACGAGGCCATCAGCGCCCATCTCCAGGTGCACATGGTCGCCCGCCTCGAAGACCCCTGCCAGCAGGTCGCGGGCGAGCAGGTCGGAGACATGCTTTTGGATCGCTCTCTTGAGTGGTCGGGCTCCGAAGGCCGGGTCGTAGCCCTCTTCCGCCAGGAACGTCACGGTGTCCTCGCTAAAGCTGACGTCGATCCCGTTCAAGGCAATCTGCGCCTTCAGAAGCTCGAGCTGGATGCGGACGATGGAAGCCAGGGCTTCCTGAGGCAGCGGATCGAACTCCAGGATGTCGTCGAGGCGGTTGATGAACTCAGGACGGAAGAAGCTGTGCACGGCCTGCATGCCATCCAGGTTGGACGTCATGAGCACGAGCGCTTGCGTGAAGTCCACGGTGCGGCCCTTGCCGTCCGTCAGTCGACCGTCATCCAGGATCTGGAGCAGTGCCCCGAAAACGTCGGGGTGGGCCTTCTCGACTTCGTCCAGGAGCAACACGCAATGGGGGCGCCGGCGAACCGCTTCGGTCAGAGCGCCGCCCTCGTCGTGCCCGACGTAGCCGGGGGGGGCACCGATCAATCGAGCAACGGAGTGCTTCTCCATGTACTCGCTCATGTCCAGGCGAATCATGGCGCGCTCGTCGTCGAAGAGGAACTCGGCCACGCTGCGGGCGAGCTCGGTCTTGCCGACACCCGTCGGACCCAAACACAGGAAGCTCCCCACGGGGCGTGTCGGCGTTGACAGGCCAGCGCGGGACCGACGGACGGCATCGCACACCGCTCGAACGGCGGAGTCCTGCCCGACGAGCCTGGCGTGGACATGGCGCTCCATGTTCAGCAGGCGTTCCCGTTCCTCGCTCAGCAAGCGGGTGACGGGGATCCCCGTCCAGCGGGCGACCACCTCCGCGATCTGCTCGGGGCCCACCTCTTGTGGAAGCAGCGCGCCATGTTCCTGGAGGTCTTCCAGTGCCGCCGCGCTGCTGCGCGCCTGCTCCTGGGCTTCCGGAATGAGGCTGTAGCGGATCTCGGCCACGCGGTCGTAGTCACCGCGCCGCTCTGCCAACTCGGATTCTGCCTGCAGTTCTGCGGTGCACTCCTTGGCTGCACGGGCCGTGGCGATCAGCTGCTTCTCGTGGCTCCAAGCCAGGCGTAGCTGTTCGGCCTGTTCCTGGATGGCAGCGATCTCATCGGAAATGTCGTCGAGTCTGCGGGTGTCTGGAACCTGCTCGGATTCGAGAGCCTTGGCTTCGATCTCGAGTTGGCGCAGCCGACGTTCGAAGTTGTCCAGCTCCGCAGGCATGGAATCGATGTTGATGCGCAGGCCGCTGGCAGCTTCGTCCAGCAGGTCGATGGCCTTGTCTGGCAAGAAGCGGTCCTGGATGTACTTGTCAGCCAGGCGCGCGCTGGCGACGACGGCCTCGTCCTGGATGCGCACGCCGTGATGGACCTCGTAGGTCTCCTTCAGTCCGCGCAAGATCGCCAGCGTGTCCTCGATGCTGGGTTCGTTGACCTTGACTGGTTGGAAACGGCGCTCGAGAGCAGCGTCCTTCTCGATGTGCTTGCGGTACTCGTCGAGGGTGGTGGCGCCCACACAACGGAGCTCACCCCGCGCAAGGGCGGGCTTGAGCATGTTGGCTGCGTCGACGGCACCCTCTGCAGCGCCAGCACCCACCAAGGTGTGGAGCTCGTCGATAAACAGAATCACCTGTCCGTTGCTGTCTTCCACCTCCTTGATCAGCCCCTTCAGGCGCTCTTCGAATTCGCCTCGATACTTGGCGCCGGCGAGGAGCGCTGCCAGGTCCAGGGCCAGCAGGCGTTTCTCTCGCAGTGACTCGGGGACGTCGCCCACGACGATGCGTCGAGCGAGCCCTTCGACGATGGCCGTCTTGCCCACGCCGGGCTCACCGATGAGCACGGGGTTGTTCTTGGTGCGTCGGGAGAGGACCTGGATGACGCGGCGAATCTCATCGTGGCGACCGATGACGACATCGAGCTTGCCGTCTCGTGCCAGTTGCGTCAGGTCGCGCGTGAACTTGTCGAGCACCTCGTGACTGGATTCAGGGGATTCGCTCTCGACGGTTTGACCCGCGCGAACGGAATCGAGAGCCTCGTTGATGGAGGCGGCGTTCACACCCCGGTGATCGAGGGCCGCCAACAAGGGGCCGTCGGCCTTGTTCAGGATGGCGAGCAGCAGCACATCCACGGAGATGAACTGATCTCCGCGGGACTTGGCCAGCTGGCCTGCCTCGTCCAACACGGCCGCCAGATCTCGGCTCATGCCAGGCTGTTGGTCGTGCCCGCTGACCTTCGGAAGGGACATGAGCAGGCCTTCTACGTCGGCCTTCAGTGCGGCGCGGTCTGCGCCCACGGCCCGGAGCAGCGACGTGACGTAGCCATCATCGGGCTCCAGGAGGGCGGCCGTCAGGTGAGCCAGGCTCAGCTCCGGGTGGCCACGCTGGGCGGCGGTCTGGACGGCCAGGCTCAGGGCTTCGTGTGTGCGTTGAGTGAAGCGGTCGGGGCTCATGGGAGGGTCTCCAAGCGGGTGAGGACGGGAGGTCCTTGTGCAATGCCCATGCCAATGGCGGTGGCGGGGAGGAGCCGCGTGTGGGCCGGTCTGGAGCTTCACAGGGTGGATGGCAGACGCCAATATGGCGCATATGCGTGCCGATATGGCGTGTCGCTGCTGGAGCCCGTCACTGAGCGTCGGCTCCTCATCAGTGCTCCAGTGGACGGCGCCGCGAGGCCGGCTTGAGCAGCGAACACCCGTCGCTAGACTCGCGCCTCAGTTTCCACACGGCCTTCCCATTGGATGCTCTAGATGCTCAGCAAGCTCGCTCTCGAAGAGTTCTCACAGCGCACTGCAGCCAAGGAACCCACCCCCGGCGGGGGTTCCGTGGCGGCTTACATGGGCACTGTGGGTGCCGCTCTTGGGGCCATGGCCGCGCGCTTCACCCAAGGCCGGAAGGGGTTTGAGCCTCACGAAAGCCTGCTGGCGCAGGAGATTCATGAACTGGACTCCCTGCGCGAGGAGCTGCTGGGACTGGTGGATGCAGACGCCGCCGCCTATTCCACCGTGACCGGGGCCTACAAGCTGCCCAAGGCGACTCCCGAGCAGAAGCAGGAGCGGCTGGCCGCCATCCAGGTCGCCCTCGACGTGGCTCTCCAGCCGCCCTTGCAGATCTGTCGAGCCGCCGTTCGAGGGCTGGAGGTGCTCTCGCGTCTGGCCGAGCACACGAACCCCAATCTCATCAGCGACGTCGCGGTGGGGGCATTTGCCCTGGCGGCGACGTATAGGAGCGCCTGGATCAACGTCTTGATCAACCTCTCGGGGCTCCGGGATGAGGCCCGCAAGCGGGAGCTGATGGAGGAGGGGGCCTCGTTGTCCGAGCGCTGCAGCCGGCTCGAGGAGCTCGTGGGCGCTGGAATCACCGGCAATCTGACGCCTTGATGGACCCCGTGGCACCGAAAACAGCCTCGAAAGGCTCCCTCTCGCCCCGGAAAAGACGCTAGGCTGATCGGTCGGTTTCTTGCCCGGGGGGCGATCAGGTCACGGCCTGAACGCGATCCCCGGCACTTCATCCCGATCGGAGTCGAGACATGAAGAGTGTTCTCTCCCTTGGTGTGGCCGCCTTGGCGCTGGCCTTCCTGAGCGCTGACGCGCACGCCCAGTGATGCCCGTCCACCCCGGGGCCGAGTTCGGCCCCTGCTGCGACACCTGGACCGGCCATGCGCGCTCAAGGCGCTGGTGCTGGCATTGCACCGGTCGTTCGAGGAGACACCGTTCGTGAGTTGCTGAAGCTCGACTGGAACTTCCCGGTCTACACCAACAACAAGAACGCCGAGGCCATGGCTCAGGGCGGCACCTTTGCCGCGGAGCGCCTGCAGGCGTTGCCCCGGGATGAGGCGTTCCGCTACATCGCGGGCGACGACATCCGCCCGTTGCTCGTCATGCGCGAGTGTGGGTTCTGCAAGGGCAGCGATGACGCCCTCCTGAGCACGCGCTTCGACAACGACAAGACGGTGCTACTGTCTCAGTGGTTCCACGTCGTCAAGTTGCCGAACCATGTGCTGGAGCAGGACCACCCCTTCCGCAACCTGTTCGAAGAGAAGGCTCCGGCTCACCTGTTCATCGCCACGCGTGATGGCAGCACGGTCAAGCCGTTGTCTGGGCAGCAGTCCCAGACGCAACTCTGGAACGCCATGGTCGATGTGCTCGGCGGTGTGTATGCCGACGATCCGGAAGACCGCATCCAGGGCATGTACAAGATCCTGGATCGTCTGGATGAGATGGACCAGACCGACGGACGCTTGCACGGCAAGTTCAGTGATGAGCTTGAGAAGCGCGGGCCGAAGTCCTCCAAGCTCAAGAAGATCCGCAAGAACATCGACGCGCTGAAGATGGATCGCGCGGAGTTGCTCGCCGAGCTGGGTGAGCTCAAGGATCTGGAGGAGATGGGGGAGGACTGAGCGTCCGCTCTCTGTTGCAATTCTTGAAGCAGGAGAACGGATCGTGAGCCAGCGCCTCACTTTCTGGTTGCTCGCGTCCGTTCTCCTGCTCGAATCCAGCCTGCTCAGCCAGGATGGCGATCTGCTGCCGCCCGATGCGGAAAAGGGCTGGCGCATCGACCCCTACACCAAGGGCGAGCCAGAGGCGCTGGCAAAGGCTGGCTACGTGGCCATGAACCGCCTGGAGTGGGGGGATGACCACTCCACCATTCAGGTGGACGAGACCCTGGGCGCCGTGCAGATGCTCTGGGTCGAGACGGAGCACTTCCGGATCGGCTCGTCTCTCCCCGAGTACAAGATTCCGAAGGAGGACAAGCCCAAGCTCCAGGCCGAGCTGAAGGTCTTGAAGAAGATCCTCCCGAAGGTGAAGGACAAGACCCGGGAGCTGGACCGCTGGATGCGCCTGCACCTCTATGCCCGACGCCTCGAGCAGTTGTACGAGCGCGTCCAGGAGGTGCTCGGCGTGACGGACGCTGACTTCCCCTCGAGCCAGGAGGAAGCCACGGCGGCGCAGAAGTTCATGGGCAACGGCAAGTACCTCGGGCGCCGGGACAAATACTGCGTGCTGCTGTTCGAGAAGAAGAGCGGCCTGGGTCGTTACGGCCAGCGCTATGGCGCCGGCCGGGGGGGCTCAGGCGAGAGCCCGCTGCGCCTCGGATTCCACGGCCGGGGAAGCCTGGCCTTCGCGACGACCGCGGAGTATTTCATCGGTCACTTCGAGAACGATGTCTCGCTTCACAACCACGTGGTGTTCAACATCACGAGCCAGTTGCTGGATGGTTATCGCGATTACTACCACGCCTACCCACGCTGGATTGCTGATGGCATGGGACAGGTGCTGATGCGCGAGATCGATGAGGACTATCCCACCTTCTCGAGCATGAAGGAGCCTGTCTCGCAGGTCATGGAGGAGGAGAGCTGGGGGCGCAAGGTTCGAGCGCGAGTCAAGGTCGACTACTACCCCTCAGCCCAGGAACTCATGCGCTGGCCGCGCGGCGAGAAGCTGGAGTTTGCGAACCACACCATGATGTGGTCGCGGGTGGACTTCCTGCTGCAAGAACACCCGCAGGCATTCCAACGCTTCCTGAGCGCCGTCAAGGAGCCCATCGTGGTGCCGGGCAGGGCGCCGACCGATGACGAGATCTTCGCCCAGCAAGAGGCCGCCATGAAGTCTGAGCTGGGCTTCGACGGCGACGGCTTCGATGAGGCCTGGTCGCGTTGGGTCCTCAAGAACTATCCCAAGCGCTGACGCCTGGTCGGCGCTGAGATGTCGGCTCTCAGAGCCCGAGCAGGCTCGCGACGACTTTCAGCTTGATGCCGCGCTTGCGCGTCACGACGCCGTCGCTGATCAGGATCACGACCTTATGCTTGCCGATGTCCTTGAGGGACGGGGTCCAGCTGAAGGTGTTCGTGTTGGTGTCGAAGGTGGCGCCTTCGGTGAAGGGCGCTTTGTCCATGTTGACGCTCATGCTCAGCACGTCGCCGTCGAGGTCGGTCGCCACGATGGGGAGGTTGAAGGGCACGTTGATGAGGGCCTGGGCCTTCTTCACCTTGGCGGCGACGGGCTTGCGGTTCTTGACCGTGTTCGCATCCATGGGCTTCACGGCCACGGTGTTCTTGCTGATCACGGGCTTGGTGACCCCGTCGTCGACCGACACCTTGAAGGTGTACTTGCCCTTCGGTCCGGGGTTCGGCCAGTCCAGGGTGTTCGTGGAGTCATTCCAGGTGGCGCCGGCCGGGATCGTGTCCATGTCCGGAGTGAACGTGAGGTCTTCCTCGGTCTTCTCCACGTCGGATGCCAGGACCGGGATCGAAATGGCCTGGCCTTCCAGGGCGACCGCCTTCGTGCTCGTGACGACCGGTCGTGTGTTCTTGAACTGCGTGAGATCGGGTGGAGAGTCGGAGGAGGCCAGCGACCGGTACGCCTTGCCGGCCAGCTTGACCACCACGTCCTCGTCGATGCCCACGAACAGGCTTCCGTCGGAGCGCAGGGTCGTGAAATCTTCGCCGCCGAGGATGTCCACGTAGAGTTGGACGGACGAACTGAGCGGGCCGCCGGGCAGGTTGACGACCGGTTCCACATAGGAGCCCTCCTCGAAGATCTCGCCGCGGCCGTTGAGGGTGCGAAAGGTGCCGTCGTCGAGGAAGGCGATGGCGCTGTAGAGCTCGGCAAACACTGCCGCCTGGGATTGTGTGTTCAGCTGCGTGTTGAAGGGCAGGGCTGCTACGAGCACGCCGCTGGGCGGGTCGCCCTCTGCGTCGGGGTCGCCGCGTGCGACTTTTCCGTCGTTGCGAATGGAGTAGATCTCGTTGTCGATCGGATCCAAGGCGATACGACGCCAGACGGTGTCCACGTCCTCGCCCTCAGCTGCGCCGGAGATCACACCCGGGCCGCCGTCCCACTGGAGCACGGGCGTGAGATCCAGATTCTTGTAGACCGAGCCATCGGACCGAAGCGAGAACACATCCGTCCCCCGAGCGACGAGGCCTTGGAAGAAGAACTCACCAAGGGGGAGCATGACGACAAGCGTGCCGTCGCGCGCCAAGGCACCGTCGTTGCGCAGGGCCCACAGCTCCCCATCGGCCATGGTGAAGTCCACCCAAGAGCCCTCGAAGACTGACGAGAAGTCCAGGTTGTCGAAGACCGCTCCGTTCTTCTGGATGCGACCGTCCAAGCGCAAGGCAAAGCGGTCCGAGCCGTCGATGAGCAGCTTCCACCAGACTTCCCCGAAGGTGTCCGGGTCGCTAGTAACCTTGCCCGGGAGCTTGTCCAACACGGTCGCGTTGGCGGTGAGGGTCCCCTTCTCGTTCAGGGCGTAGAGGAAGTCATCCTGCGCAATGGCCGGAATGGCCAGGGCCATGGACAGGCCCATGAACAGCGCAGCTGTCAGGGCTCTATGGGCCCATCGTGTGGCCTGTCGTTTGGCCGCGGGGCGGCGGCAGGGCAGGGGCAGGGGCATGGACATGGTGGTTTCCTGGGACGGTGTGGCGGGCGCTGCGGGCTCATGGGTTGCCCAGCCGGGCTGGCGCGGTCCAGCCTAAGACAGTGCCTTGGGCAAAGTGTAGTTTTGGCCCGCAGTTGCTGCGATTTCCTGGGAACCGGCGCCTGGGCTGCGACGTCTCCCACGAGAAGGCCGGTGGACGAGCCAGCGCCCTTTCTCGATTCTCGAGTTCGATGAGTTCCTGAGAAGCCTGTGCAGAGCGGTAACGACGAGTCCGACGAGGGCCTGGTGGGCAGGGCCGCCTCTGGCGAGCGTGCCGCCTTTGCGGAGCTGGTGGCTCGTTATGCCCCGGCTGTGCGGAATGTCCTGCGCAGCCGGGTCGGCGATGCCCATTGGGCGGAGGATCTGTCGCAGGAGGTGTGGATCAAGGTGCATGGCGCTCTCGCGAGCTTCGCGGGGCGTGGCGCCTTTCGCCCCTGGCTCTTCGCGATCGCCCTCAACCACGCCCGGGATGCCCTGCGCTCCAAACTGAGGCGCCGACCCCGGTTCGTTCAGGAGCTGGAGCTCGGGGAGGGGGCCGGGGGGGGCATCGGGGGGGGCACCGGAGATCTCGAGGATTCCGAGCCGGCTCCGGACGGGCACATGGATCGCCGCGAACAGGCCCAGTTGGTCGCGGCGGCTCTCAAGGACATCCAGGAACCCTTCCGGACGGCTCTTTCGCTGGTGGAGCTGGGAGGGCTCAGCTACGCCGAGGCTGCTGCTACTTCGGAGTGCAGCCTCGGAACCGTGAAATCGCGCGTGCACCGGGCTCGGCGACTGTTCCGCGACGCCTTCCTGCGTCGGGAGGCTGCGACGCGCCCGCCTGTTCTGCGAACCGCTGTCCTGACTTCGAGCGACTCCAACCCAAGCAAGAGAGTGAGGCTGCCATGAAGGCGAACTGGAACTGTGAACAGGTCGAGCAGGAGCTTCCCTCCTACGTCGATGGGCTGCTTCCGGCCACGGAGTTGGCTGCGCTGGAAGCCCACGTCCAGGCCTGTGCGCGCTGCGAAGAGAGCTTGGCGAGTTGGCAGCGAGCCCTTGGCAGTTTGCGGGCGGGCGGGCCTCGGCGCGCCACCCAGGCGGAAGTCGCGGGCGTCATGGCTGCTTTGGATGACCTTCAGGCCCCGGCCGTCGTGCCTTCGCCCGTTCAACACGTGGTGCAGCAGGCGGCACAGCAGGCGGTCCCGGGCCTCGCCCAGGAACGGCGTGATTACCGCCGGGCTCTGCATGCGGCGGGCTGGGCACACGGGCCCTCGAGGCGGCGTCGCGTGCTTGCCGGGTTCGGCTTCGCCGTGCTGGGTGCAGCGGCCGCGCTCTGGTTGATGATGTTGCTTGGCGAACAGAGGCGCGGGGAGAGCGCCGGGCCAGTCGCAGAGATGGTGCTCGCGGAACAAGCTGTGAGCCAACCTCAAGGCCCGGCCGAGGCACAAGCTGGCGGGCGAGAGGATTCAATGCGGGATGTGGAGCCGCTAGGCCCCCAGCTGGTCCTGGATCTGCAGCCGATCACGGATCTCGCCACGTCCTTGTGGGGCGGGCTGCGAGAGTTGTCATCCGAGGGGCTTGAGCAATGGGCGCAGGCCCAACGATCGACGGAACAACAGAAACTTCGGCGGGAGCAAGAGGCTCGTTGGGCACAGGAGCAATGGGTCGCTGTCCTGCGGGACCGGCATCAGCTCCATGAGGACGGCTTGGCAAGGGAGCTGGCCGCGGACGATCAGCGGCCCGTCAAACCCACCCAGGGCGTCCTCGCCGGAGGGGGCGAGGGGACGAAGCTGGCCGCGGCACACGAGCTGGCCGCCGGCGGCAGCTCCCTGAGCTTGGAGTCGCCCGAGTCGACCGGGTTCTTGAGCCTTCTCGGGCCCCCGCATCCGGTGCGACCTCGACTGCGAGCGGGTGTCGCTGAGTTGGATCGCAGCGGCACGCAGGTCACGCTGCACATGGCGGGCGATCTCCGTCAGGCGGTCCCGACCCTGTTGGGCCTACTGACCCATGAGGACCAGCAGCTGGTAGCCGTCGCCGTGGCTCGGCTCGAGGTCTTGCGATTGCAGGTGGACGCCGTGCCGGGGCTGGAGCAGGCCGTCGAGGCTGCGATGGCGGCCGCATCGAGCGCGTCAGCCGAGCCGCAAGCGCCTGAACGTGGGTGGTGGTCGTCCCTCTTCGGCCCGGAGCGGTCCGTGGATGACCTTCCTGCCATCGGCTCAGAGGCCGAGGAATGGGACCTCTGGTGGACGGTCGCAGAGCCCTTGTTGCCGGCGGACCACATGCAAGGTGCCGCGTGAGTGAACGCTGCAAAACGTCTGTTTTTCCGGGAACCTGGCGGCTGTCTGTGCCGTCTCCCCCGCAGTTGACCCTTCGTGATTGCCCTTGTCTGCGATCGTCGTGCTTGAGTTGGAGAACACCATGACCGTGTCCACCCACCGACTGTTGACCGTGTGCGTGCTGTTGCTGTGCGGCGCGCTCTTGCCGAGCTGCTCCATCCATTGGAATGACAGCCGTTACCGGGCCAAGGTCCCGTCGGTGTTGAAGCGCGTCGAGCTCGAACCCGAGGGCAGCGAGCGGCGCGAATACGAGCTGACGGTGAAGACCTTCGGGGAGGCGCGCGTCCGTGAAACCGTGACGGACTCTCGCGAGGTGGCCTTCCTCGGGATCACCACGCACAAGCTGAACGGCGAGCTGGCAGCGGAATTGGGTGTGCCGGCCTGGAACGGGGTGCTCATCGATCGGGTGGTTGATGGTTCCGCGGCCAGCGATGCTGGGCTGCTCAAGGGCGACATCCTGCTCTCGCTGGATTCCCAGGAGGTCACCACTTCCGAACAGGTGACGGAGCTGATCCAGGACGGCATGAAGCCAGGGCAGGAGATTGGCGTGCGAGTGCAGCGCTGGGCTGAGCCCGATCCTGACGGCGATGTCCGCCTCATCCAGAGGGAGTTCAACCTGACGGTTGGGAGCCGGGCCATCGAGTCGTCGTCGACCCGGGTCCACAAGCTGCCGAGCTCCGCCTCGGTCCTGCGACACACGGGCATGAACATCAGTGAGCTTCCGCAGGAATTGGCGAGCGTCCTGTTCCAGGTGGATCGAGAGGTCGTGCTCGTCTCAAGGGTCGTACCCGGATCGCCTGCGTACCTCGCGGGTTTTCGGGCAGGAGATCGCATCACCTCCGTGGACGTGGTCGACGTGGAGTCCTTGGATCAGGTGCGTGCCGCCGTGCTCCAGTGCGCGATCAGCAGGGGCTTCTCCGTCAACCAGGAGGCCTTGCTGGGCACGAACCACCCGATTTCATCTGCTTCCGGCAACAAGCAGCTGGTGCTCTCCGTCGAGGGCCCCTTGGGGCCGTGGACAGAGAGCGTGGTTCCCGTGCAGGACATTGAAGACGACTCGGAGTTCTACTTCCCGATCCTGTTCTCGTACGACTCCGAGACCAAGTCCACCGACTGGTCGTTCCTGCACTTCATCTTTCAGCTGGGTGCCACCTACGACAGTCACTTCGTGCACAGTGCCACGCGGCGCTCGGAGTCGGTGACCGACCTCTCACTGCTGCCTTTGGGGTTGATCGAGTACAGCCGGTCGCCCGTGCGGACGCGCTGGACCCTGCTCTGGTTCATCTCGTTCTCGATCTAGTGGTGCGCTGGCGTCCCTCCGCGCGAGGTCGCTTCGCGACCGGGTCGGAGTTCGTATGATGGGACCTCCACGAATTGGTATCAGGGTGGCTCGCTCGATGGCGACGTGCCCCCGGCGTGGCTGGCTACTTCCCACTGACGACGATAGGAGGCTGCGTGTCCGCCTCTCCAACAGTGTCCCGCAAGCGGGCCTCATCGATATGGCTTGCATGCCTCGCGGCGTCCTGGCTCACGCTGGCTGGTCCCCCTGCCGCACGCGCGCAAGAGTACGTCTACGCCCTGAATGAAACGGGCAAGCTCACGGTGAACGGAGTCGTCGTCGATTCCCTTCCCAGCAGCTTTGACGAGGATGAACCGCCGGGCAAGGTCGACCTCGATCAGCGTTGGTGGAACCTGTTCGTGACGGGCAGCGAGTTCTACTCCATCCGGGCCGATGGTCGGGTCAGCAAGTCGGGGGCAAAGCTCTTCACCCTGGCTTTCGAGAACGTGAACAAGCACAGCTGGGTGGATGTCGTCGTGCCGGGGGATGGCGCCGTCTGGGCCTTGCGCTCAGACGGGCGCATCAGCCGGGATGCCTCCTCGGCGCAAAACTTCACCCAGGGGTCGTTCGAGTTCATGGACCTCAGCACGGACGGCACCGACGTCTACTCTCTGCGTTCGGACGGGGCCATCTACCGCAACAACCTCAATACAAAGCTCTTCGCCTTCAAGGCGGGCAACCACATGGGCGAGGGGGAGGGCGATGACCCCGCCACCGTGTGGGACAGCCTGGAATGGAATGCGACGGACGGCATGCTCTACGGACTGCGCCGCGACGGAAGCGTGGTGCGCGGCGACCCGGCCAACCCCGACGACCTTGTTGGTGATGGTGATGAGGCCAGCGTGGGTGGTCCGCCGCAAGGGGAGCTGGTCGCCAAGTTGCCGTTCGGCGACGTGGCCACTACCTCCAGTTCCTACATCGCCCTGAGCATCGACTCGCTCGGGCGCTGGTGGACGGTGCGGGGCAGCGGCCGCGTGTACAACTCGGATGACGTCTTCGACGAATTGATCAACCTGCCGGGCGACCCGGACGACGACAACGACCAGGTGCTGCGGGACATCGTCGGCACCAGCACCGGCTTCCTGGCCCTACGTCGCGACGGTCGCCTCTACGACGCTACGGGTACGGCGCTGATCAACCTGCCCAAGAACCGCTATCGCGCGCTCTGGCGGAGCATGACGCCACCCAACCTCAGTGGGCTCAAGAACATCCGCCCCAAGCTGGCCCGCTATGCCGTCAAGGCCGTGACGGGCGACGACCTCAGCATCCCGGTCCTGGTCACGGATGCAGACAAGGCTGCCAGCGATCTGCTGGTGAGTGTGGACGACGCCAGCATGCCTCCCGGTTCCACATGGGACGACGTCTTGCGCGTGCTCGACTGGCCGAATGCCGGGCCGGCGGGCAACTACAAGCTGAAGGTCATGGTGGATGACGGGGTCGGCAAGCCGGTCAAGAAGACCTTCAAGATCAACGTCAAGGACCCGGACGAGAATGAGGCCAAGAACCGCCCGCCGCAGCCCAGCAAGGTGAAGGGGGCCGTGATGCAAGCGGGGCTGCCCTTCGTGCTGCCCCTGATCGTGCGCGACCTCGATGGCGACCCCGTCTCCATCACGGTGGACATGTCCAGTAGCCCGTTCACCCTGGGCGCGGAGTTCGACGAGAAGACGGCGGAGTTCCGATGGGACGACCCGCCGCTTGCGGAGGTGGGCAAGCACGTCGTCGTGTTCACCCTGAGCGATGGGACCGTCACCAAGACCTTCAAGGTGAAGTTGAAGCTCGAGAGCAGCTTACTGGCGTTCTGAGCGCTGCGGAGGCCGCTCGCAGAGCGGGAGGCGGCCTGCCTGGGGCGAAGCCCCTGGCTGACGTCCATCCAAGTGATGGTGGATCGCAGGGGATTTGAACCCCTGACCTCCTGATTGCGAACCAGGCGCTCTACCAACTGAGCTAGCGACCCATGAACTGCGCACCGCGCGGGTGAAGCGGGGGAGTGTAGGGGCCCGCCCCCGGCCCGGTCAACGACCGGACAGGAGTGGGTTTGGAGCAGCCGTTGCGGGAGGGGCGGGGAGCTTGATGCCGGGCGCCGGAGTCACGGAATCAACTCGCGGACGCGAGCTAAGCGTTTGTGGCACCCGGCTCGCCGCGGATCCTCTCGATCAGGCCTTCGATCAGCGTGTAGGTGCAGGGAATGACGACGAGCGTGAGCAAGGTCGCGCAGCTCAGGCCGGCCACGACCGTGATGGCCATGGGGGCGCGCAGCTCGGCACCCTCACCGGCGGTGATAGGCAGCAGCCCCGTGAGCGGCAGGAGTCCCAAGACCGTCGTCATGGTGGTCATGAGGATGGGGCGCAGCCGCATGTAGCAGGCCTGTTGCACCGCCTCGATCAAAGGCAGGCCGTCGAGGCGTCGCCGGCGATTGATGGCATCGATCAGCACGATGGCGTTGTTGACGACGATGCCGGCCAGGATGATGGCACCGATGAAGACCACCACGGACAGCGGGATGTCCATGATTGCGAGGGCGCCGACGGCGCCCACCATCGCGAGCGGCACCGTCACCAGGATGATCAGGGGCTGCAGCAGGGATTCGAAGATGGAAGCCATCACGACGTAGACCAGGAACACCGCCAGCAACAGTGCTTGGGTCATCTGGCCCAGGGCACCGGCCATCTCACGGCTCTGCCCACCCTGGTCGATGATGACGCTGCTCTCCTGCTCGATCTGCGCGATGCGGCGCTCGATCTCCTGGCCCGCGCTCCCGACGTCGAAGCCCGCGAGCGATGCGCTGACGATGGCCGCCCGCTGTCCCCACAGCCGTCGGATCTCTCGCGGGCCCTCGCGCACCCGGCTGGTGCTCAGGGACGACAGGGGTTCGGACGCATCGCTCGTGGGATTCACGGGCAAGCCGAGCAGGTCGTCGAGGGAGGTGAGCTCCTGCTTGGGCACCTGGACCAGCACGTCCAGCTTGTGTTCCTTGTCGCTGAAGCGTGTCGCCACGCGCCCCTTGACCATGTCGGACACGGTGTCGGCCAGCATGCGTGTGTCGAGGTCGTAGCGGGAGAGCAGGTCGCGGTCGAAGCTGAGCATGATCTCGGGGCTGCCGGGTTGCACGCTGCTGCGCACATCCCGCAGGCCTGGAATCCCACGCAGGGAGCTCTCGACCTGGCCGGCGACCCGGGCCAGTTCCTTCAGGTCGTCGCCCTTGATCTCGATCACGATCGGGCTGCGAATCGAGAACAAGGTGGGGCGCTCGAAGCGCATGTCGCGCAGCTCGGGGATCTGACTGAGGGTCTCGCGCAAGGTCGCCATGACAGCTTCCTCGGTGGCCTCCATCTCCTCGGTCGGATGCAGGCCGATGGCGAGGCGCGCGGTGTGTTCGCCTTCGTCCGGTTGGCTGATCTCATCCCGGGGGACGCCCACGGTGCTGGAGACCCAGGCCACGCGCTCATCTTCGCGCAGCGCTTGCTCCGCGAAGCGGGCGACGGCATCCGTGGCCTCGAGCGGGGCGCCGACCGGCAGGGACAGGCGCCCGATGATTTCACCTTGGTGCACTTCGGGCAGCATTTCGCTGCCGAGGCTGCCGGCGGTCTCGACCATCCACCACATGAGGCCGAGCGAGGCGAGCAGCACGAGTCCCATGAGAGGGGTGCTGCGCACCACGCCGCCGATGAACTTCGGGTAGGCCTTCTCCATCAATCCGTAGACGAAGCGGAAGACCGTAGAGGGGATCCACATGACCACCAGGAAGGCGAGCAGGACGAGGGCGATGGCGACTGCGAGCACTCCTGCGACCACGGTGAAGCCAGCCACAAGAAACCGGCCCACCAGGTCAAAGGCGATGTGAAGCAGCAGACCCCCGAACTGCACCAAACCGATCAACGGCTCAACGAAGAGCACAATGCTCAGCAGGCGTTTGAACGTGGAGCGGCGTGCCCAGCGAACTCGGAACCCCTGCAGGGCGTTCGAGGCGGTGCTGAGGTAGGCCGGTGGGCGCGTCATCAACTGCCAACCGCCGCCCAGGGTGCTCAAGATGGAGAAGCCCTTGCCCTCCGTGGACGTGCCGCGCGACGCGAGCATCGGCACGAGGAACAGGGCCACGACCAGGGACACCATCAGGCTGGCTACGACCGTGAACGCCTGGTCGCGGAAGACCTGGCCCGCGATGCCTTCCACGAACACGATGGGGGCGAAGACCGCCACTGTTGTCAGGGTGGACGCCGTGGCCGCTCCCGCCACCTCGCGGGTGCCGTTGACGGCGGCCTCAACGCGGTTGTCTCCCAACTCCCGCCGCCGCGCGATGGATTCGAGGATCACGATGGCGTTGTCCACCACCATGCCGATGCCCAAGGCCAGCCCGCCCAACGACATGACGTTGAGGGAGGTGTTCGAGAGATGCAGTGGGGCGAAGGTGACGATCACGCTGACCGGAATGGCCACGGCGATGATCAAGGTCGTGCCGATCTTGCCCAGGAACAGGAAGAGCACGATCACCGCCAGCGCGGCGCCGAAGAGCCCTGACTCACGCACCTCCGTCAGGGCCGCCTCGATGAAGCGGGACTGATCAGACAGCAAGTGCACGCGAACGTCCGAGGGGAGCTCCGCCGCGAGGTAGCGGTAGGCGCTGTTCTTCGCGATGAGCCCCTCTTCGATGGCGGTGAGTCGTTGCTTCGTGTCCTCATCGAGCGTCGCTTGGGCAAGGGCTGCGCTCTTCGCATCCTCGATCTCTTGCGCAGTGCTCTCAACGCCCTCGTCGGTGCTGGCGCCGCTGTCCGTCTCGGCGGGCTCGTCATCCGTCGGGGCCTCGGGCTGGGAGGAGTTGCCGGGGCTGCCGCCGCCGGACATGCCTCCCATGCGCTCCAGCATCTCTGCCCGGCGTTGTTTGCGGACCCGTTCGATGGAGGCGGCAAAGGCAGGGTCTGCGTCGGCCTCTGCATCCAGGGTCCGCTGCTGTTCTTCGGGGTCCTCGATGCGGCCGTCGCGCAGCTGGCCGATCCAGTCCCGCTGTGCCGCCGTGCCGAAGACGTTGGTGCGCACGCGCTGAGCCAACTCCACGATGTTGGCGTCGGCCTCCTTGAAGATCTGCAGCTCGACGCTTTCACTGCCGCCGATGCGCGTGATGACGTCTCGCTCCTTGGAGGCGCGGCGCACCTCGGCGATGTTGGAGAGGCGCACCACGGAGTCACCATCCCGGAACAGGATGGTGCGCCCGATCTCTTCGGGGCTGCGGTACTCGTTCAGGATGCGTACGAGATACTCGGTCTCGCCTTCCAGGACGGTACCGCTCGCCATGTTGACGTTTTCGGCGGCCAGTCGCGCGGACACATCGCTGGGGCGCAGGTTGTAGTTGGACAGGCGGTCGGGGCGCAGGCGCACCTGGATCTCGTCCTCGAGACCGCCACGCACGCGAACGGCAGCGACGCCTTCGACAGTCGAGACGGCCAGCGCGAGGCGGTCTTCTGCAAGTCGTCGCAACTCGACCAGGTCACTGCCGCCCGTGAGCCCCAGGACGAGGATCGGGTCCAGGGTCGGGTCGTAGCGCAGGATGATGGGCGTGCCCACGTCGAGCGGCAGATTGGCCCGGTCCAGTCGTTCGCGGATGTCCTGGATGGCGAAGGTGAGCTGGGTCCCCCAGGTGAACTCGAGCGTGACGTCCGCCAACCCTGCGCGGGAGATGCTCGAAATGCTCTCGAGGTTGCCAAGCACGCTCAGCGCTTCGTGCAGGCGCTCCGTGACCCGTTCCTCGACATCCTCGGGGGCGGCGCCCGGGTACTCCGCGCGCACCGTGACGCGCGGGTAGCTGATGTCCGGCAGCAGGTTGAGCGGCAGCTTCTGGAGCGAGACCCAGCCGAAAGTGACCAGGGTGACGAAGGCCATGGTCACGGCCACGGGCCTCAAGGTGGTCAGGCGAAAGATGCCTCCTGCCTGGGACGTGCCGTCCGGGTCAGGCGTCAATACGGCTGCTCCTGCACGCGCACCCGGGCGGCGTCCTTGAGGTTCTCATGCCCGACGACCACAACCTGCAGGTTGGTGGGCACCGGCATGCCGTCTGTGTCGGACAGGATCTCGATCTGGGTCGAGGTGGCGGCGCCGGCCACGAAGGTGATCTTGCGCACGCTGTCGCCGCTCTCGTCGAGGGCGAAGAACAACGGCTGATCGTCGTCGTAACGCACGGCGCGCTTGTCGATGAGCAGCGCCTCGTCACGGGAGGACGTGATGATCCGTGCCTCGCAGAAGAGCCCCGGGACGAGGCCCGCAGCTGGCGTGAGGTCCACCAGCACGTTCACCGAACCCGTCGCCACGTCCAGCACGGGGTTCACCCGGCGGACAACGCCTTCGTAGGATTGGGGTTTGCCGGTCACGGAATGGACCTCGACCCGCTGGCCTTGCTCCAGCCTGTCCATGGCGTCTTGTGGGACGCGCAATTCCAGTGTGGGGCGGCTGATGTCCACGATGCGGAACGACATCTCCGACTGGCCGGAGAGTTCGCCTACTTCCACGTTGCGCTCTGCCACGACGCCGCTGATGGCTGCGATCACCTTGGTCTGCCGCAGGTCTTCCTGCGCCCGCTTCCAGTCGATCTGCGCCTGGCTCTTGGCGATCTGTGCCAACTCGCTCGCGATGGCGGCCGCAGCCCGGGCGAAGCGCGCCAGCGCGAGATCGTCCTCGGCTTGCTCGGACTCCAGTCGCGCGTCGGCGACCTCTTGCTGGCTCACGAGGCCCTCGCCGGCCACGCCCTGAAGGCGTCCGAGGTCGGCCAGTTGCTTCTGCTGCGCACGCTGGGCACGCACGATGCGCGCATCTTCCTCCTCGAGCATCAGTGCCTGGCGTTCGAGTTCCTTGGTCTTCTCGTCGTAGACGGTTGAGGCGCGTTGTTCGGCGAGTTGGAGCTCCACGTCGTAGAGCGACATGAGCACATCGCCGGCGGCCACCATCTCACCCTCGTCGACATTGACGGCCGTGATGGGCAGGCCGCTCAGTTTTGGAAAGACCTGCACGATGACGTCGGCATCGACCCGTGAAGAGACCACCACCTCGTCACGAATGGGGCCCACGTCCAGGGCCTGGACCACGACGAGGGTTTCACGGATGGAGTCCCGACCGCCGCTGACGCCCGAGGCAGGGGGACGGCCGTCGTCCTGGGTGACGGCCTTCTCGTTCGTAGATTCCTTCGCTGAGTCCGTGCCTTCCGCAGCATCATCTGCTGGCTCGCTCTCCCCCGAGACCGAGGCAGCTGCCGTGTCACCTGCCGTGTCACCTGGCGTGTCACCTGGCGTGTCACCTGGCGCGTCACCTGACGCGGCCCCTCTGTTGCAGGCGCCGAGGAAGGCTGTCGCGACGGCGAGAAGAAGGGTCGGAAGGACGAAGGGGACTGCTTGCAGGCGGAGACGCATGGAGTGCGACGAGCCCCTTGAGATGGTGTGGACGAAAAGCTGGCGCAGCATAGAGCAGCAGTGATTCGGCGCCGGAGCGCCGTATGGTACGTCATGGGAATGCCACGGCCGATGCCCCCAAAACCCGATCCAGACACCAACCCGAGTTCGGAGGAGAAGCCCGCGCACGAGGCTCCCCCGGTTTCCGGGCACGGCCAGAGCCGTGACCTGAGCGCTTGCGACACTCCCACCAAGCCGTGGATCGACATCCGGGCGGCACGCCAGCTGGTCCTGGACCACGCGCAGCCCCTGATGCGCACCGAGCAGCTCGCCGTCGTGGACGCCACGGGGCGTCTGCTGGCGGAGGACGTGCTGTCGGACTCGGACATGCCGCCCTTCGATCGCGTCATGATGGATGGCTACGCCGTACGCGCCGAGGACATCCAGACCGCTCCCGTGGAGCTGCCCGTGGTGGGGGAAGTGGCCGCTGGCGACTCCGGGAGCGAGCCGCTGGAGCCTGGCACGGTGCGAGCCATCATGACGGGGGCACCGCTGCCGCCGGGCGCCGACTCAGTGGTTCCCGTGGAGTGGACGCAGGCCGTGGGTGGGGGAGCGGGGAAGAATCCGGAGCGGGTGCGCATCGAGCGCAGCCTGATAGCCGGCAAGCATGTGGCTCAACGTGCCCAAGATCTCGGGGCTGGAGACGCCGTTGCCCACGCGGGCACGCGCGTGGGGCCGCTGGGGCTCTCGTTGCTCGTTTCTTCCGGCGTGTCGGAAGTCGCAGTGCGTGCCAGGCCTCGCGTGGCCTTGCTCACGTCGGGTGACGAGCTCGTTCCGCCGGGCAGCCCCATCGCACGGGGACAGATTCGTGAGAGCAATGGTCCGGCGCTTGCCAGCATGTTCGCCCGTTGCGATGCGGAGGTGGTGCCCTTGGGGGTGGCTCGGGACACCCGCGAGGATCTCGCGGCGCTGGTTCAGCGTGCCCTGGACTGCGATGTGGTCGTGCTCACAGGCGGTTCGTCCGTGGGGCGCTACGACTTCTCGGCGGAGGTCGTGGAGTCCTTCGGTGCTCGCGGTCACTTCAACCGACTGTCGGTGAAGCCCGGCAAGCCCACGCTGTTCTACACCCTCGGCCGCACGCTTTTGTTCTGCCTACCAGGCAATCCTGTGGCCGCCATGATGACCGGACGCGTTCTCGTCTGCCCCGCGCTGCAGGCCCTGGCCGGACACGCCGTGCAGCCATGGACGCCGGTCTCCCGCCCCCTCGCCCGTTCCGTGCGTCGGAACGCGGCACGCGACCTGTTGATTCCCGTGCATGAGGAGGGCGGCGCTGTGGTCTTCGACGGCTGGCACGGGTCGGGGGATCTGGTGAGCATGCAACGTGCCGACGCCTTCGCCTACGTGCCGAGCGGGGAGGGCGAGGCCGCCGCCGGCAGTGACGTCGACGTCTTCCCCCTGACCCGGGATGTCTCGTGGTGAACGCTCAGGACGCCGACAGGCGCTCCCTGGCTTGGGGCTTGGCGGGTGTCGCCCTGCTGGCCCTGTCCTTTCCCCCGGTCGGGCTCTGGGTCTGCGCCCTCCTGGCTCCCTGGCCCTTGGGGGTGTGCGCCGCTGGGTCCAGCTCAGGGCGTGCGGCTTTTGGGCGCTTTTGCTTTCTCGGTGCGTGTCTCCTGCTCAGCACGTCCTGGTGGCTGGCAGAAACCCACGTGTTCAATCTGGCCGTCGTGACCCTGGTGGAAGCCCCGATCGTGGGGCTCTTCGGCTGGCTGGGCTGGCATGTGTTCCGGCGCGGTTCCCTGTTCCCCGCCCTGCCGGCCCTGTGGACGGCGCACGAGATGTTTCGCCTCAGCTGGCCAGAGACGGGCTATGGCTGGGGCTTCGTGGGGCATGCCTTGGCGGCCAGCCCGGTCTTGGTGCAGGTGGCGGACCTGGGTGGCGTTTTGCTCGTCTCCTTCGTGGGCGCGAGTGCGGCGACCGCCGTCTGGGCCCATCTGGCGGGTCGCCCTGGCCGTGGGCCGGCTCTGGTCGTGGTGCTGCTCGCCATCCTCTATGGGTTCATCCGGCCGGCGAGCCTGCCCGAGGAACAGCCGGGTCCGCTGTTGGCCAGCATCCAGCCCAACTTCGCGCAGGAGCTCAAGGACGATGGCGCCGCTGCGCCCCTGCGCTGGCAACGCTGCTTTGCACTGGTTGCGGAACTGGGCCGCACGACCCCGGATGCGGACTTGGTGATCTTTCCGGAGACCATGTGGCCATGGGGCGTGCTCCTGGATGGGCGACCATTGCTCGCCCGGCACCGAGGTGAGGGCGCTGACCGGTCTGCCGAAGCTGGCTATGGTTCGGCTGAGGAACTCGAGGCGCAGCTCGCTCGCGATCAGGAGGGCCTCGTCGCTGGGCCCTTGGGCATGATGATGGGGCAGTTCCCCAACGGGCGACCGCATTGGCTCCTGGGAGCCCCGGCTTACGGGCTGCTCGCACCCTTGTCCAACGGGGAACAGGAGCCGGACCCTAGCCTGGAACCGCTCATGCTCAACTCGGCCATGCTCTACGGGCCCGAGGGGCAGCCGCTGGGGCGCTACGACAAGCACATCCTGATCCCGGGGGGCGAGTACATCCCCTTCCGTGGTGTGTTCCCGGAGGTGGTGAGGTCCTGGTTGGACCGAATGGTCAGGGATCTCGCGGGCTTCGTTCCGGATGTCGTGCCTGGGCCGGGACCGCAGCTGCTAGAGATTCCCGATCCGGAGGGCGACTCCTCGCTGCCCATCGGTGTCACCATTTGCTTCGAGAACGCCTATGGGGGCTACAACCGGGAGCTGGTGGCCCTTGGGGCCCGCTTCCTGGTGAATCTGTCCAACGAGGGTTGGTTTGGAACGTCGGCTGAGTTCGACCACATGGAGCTCCACTCGGTGCTGCGGGCCGTGGAAACCCGTCGCGCCCTGTTCCGCTCCACGAACACCGGCATTTCCTGTCTGGTCAGGCCCGATGGTCGGCGCCCGAGCGGAGCAGACCGGCTGGCTGTGGGGGGCGAGGACCGTGGCATTGCAGGCACTTTCGCGGCCCGGGTTCCCATCCAGACTGCCGGCACCCTCTATGTCGTGTGGGGAGATGCCGTGGGTTGGGCCTGCCTGGTGGGCTCCCTCGCGCTTTTCTTGCGTCGGAGAGCCCCTCGCGTTGCTTGACACTCGCATGGGGCCCACTTACGCTCCGCACACTGTTTCCCGTGAGGGCCACGGGCGGTCTGTAACCCCGAATTGCCCACCCTCCGTACCCAACGTTTCCCGGGATCCCTGAGGTCGCATGAGCAGCATTGGCAAGATTTTCGTCGTCGTGAACCTCGTCCTTTCCCTCCTGCTCCTCGGCTCGCTGGGCGCTCTGTTGAACGCCTCTCGCGAAACGAAGGACGACGTCACGGCCTTGGAGCAGCAGATCTCCACCATGGAGGATGCGAGCAACCAGGCTGAGAGCGACTTCAATACGCGCGTCCGCACTCTCGACAACGAGAAGAGCCAGCTCGCTGGCAAGGCCTCGGATCTCGAAGTGGAGCGGGACAACGCCCAGCGGAACGCCGAGAGCGAGTCCGAAGACAACCAGCAGCTGCGGGACGATGTCTCCAAGCTGACGGTCAGCCTTGAGCTGCTGCAGTCCGACTTGTCGGCCGCTCAGCAGCGGAATGGGGACCTCCAGGACACCAACGATTCCCTGCGCACGGCCGCTCAGGACGCCCAGAACGATGCGCGTGAGGCCGAGTTGGCCCGTCGCGACCTGGCCGACCAGATTTCTGGCTTCCAGTCGCAGATCGCTGGCCTGAACTCGGATCTGACCGACACGATGGACCGTGCCCGCCAGTCGGAGATGCTGGTGGATGCCGCCAAATCGGCCGGCTTTGATGCGACGAGCATCATGGCCATGCCTGCCATCGATGCCCTGATCGCTCAGGTGGACCTCGAGTACGGCTTCGTGATCCTGGACAAGGGCAGCGCGGACAACGTTGAGCGAGGCTTCAGCTTCGACGTCTTCCGGGGGGCCGACTACCTGGGTCAAGTGCGCGTGGACACCGTGAACGACAACTTCTCCACGGCACGCATCACCCTCAGCAACGGCACCATTCGGGCCCACGATCGCGCGACCACGCGCCTCTAGGTCCTAACCGGGTCACACCCTACGAAGAGAGTGGAGAGCATTCGTGGCTAAAGCACGGAAGAACCCGACGCGCGGTGGTGGTAGCCGGAAGTCCCGCTCCAAGGACGGTGGCTTCGAGGTTGAAGAGCAGGACGGCCTGGACGACGAGGCAGCCGGCAACGGCGCTGGTCTGGAATCAGCCCTCGTGTTCGTGACCTTCCTGGCGTTGGTGATTGGGCTGGTCGTCTCCCAGATGGACCTGTCCTCCAGCTTCGGCAAGGGCCTGCTCGGCTAAAGCAGCGCTGGACCGCAGTCTGATCCCGTTCATGACCGACCCGGGTCCGTTCATGGCCCGGGTCTGTTCATGCCTGGGCTTCGTTCATGCCAGGGCTTCGTTCATGCCAGGGCTCCGGCCCGTCGCGCAGGGGTGGTGAGCTGCGCTCGTCCGGTAACTGCGAGCGGGCCTGGATGCCGATTCTGCCTGCGCGTCATTGCGCGTTCCCGGCGAGGGCGTTCAGCGGGACGTGATCTGAGAGCTCTCGATCTGCGGCCGCAGGGTTTGGTGCCTATGAGGTCGAGCCATGGGTGTTCGAACCCTGGGGGTCCAGGCCCTGGGGATCGTCACTCTGGCTGCCTGGGTGGACCCGGCCAGCTGAGTCCTCGGGCCAATCCTTCGCTCAGCGGCTCCGCGCTCTGTCGGCTGGCGTCCGTGGGGCCGGATGCCCAGTCCCAGGCCGCGCTGCGCGGCTCACGTGCGCAGCGTTGTGGCGCGAAGCGACTGTTGCGCGCGCATCGAGTGAGTTTTTTTGGCGAGCTGGGCGCTCTGCAACTGGCGAGCTGCTCCATTCAACGGGGCCCGTCGTTTGTCGGCTCGACCTGCGCTGCAAGGCTGGGCGCAAGGCGCGCTGCAACGATGCACGTCGTGACACTCGCAGCGTCGCGCGACGAACGACAAGTGATTTGGTTTCGCGCTTTGTACAGCGCATTTGGCTTGCTCAAATAGTCATGTTCCTTCTGTGTTTGCGGGAGTGTGCGCGTGAGTGGTCGAAGCTCTCAAAACTTCGCGCCGTACGCATCTCTCGATCGCAAGCGCAAGTGCAAGGACTCCAGGCGGTGCACGCGGCTCAGTTCGGAAACGAGTTCGGCCGAGTGCTGGGGTCCATGCGCCGAGGGAGGGACTGATGAGACGTCAAGAGGTGGTGTTCGTCTCCCTGCGGCTGGTCGTTGGTCGCTGGTGAGCGTTGACCATTGACTGCTAACCAATGACTCGCGTTTTTGCGCACAACTCCGAGGGGAGTCCTTCATGAAGGCTTTCGAGTGGATGATCGGCAAGTTTTCCACCGACATGGGTATCGACCTGGGCACGGCCAACACCCTGGTTTGCATTCCCAATGAAGGCATCGTCCTGAACGAGCCGTCGGTGGTGGCGGTGCGCAAGGGAACCAACGAGGTGCTCCTGGGCGGCGACGCTGTGGGTCTGCAGGCCAAGGAGATGCTCGGCAAGACGCCCGGCAACATCCAGGCCATCCGCCCCTTGAAGAATGGCGTGATCGCCGACTTCGAGGTGACGGAGAAGATGCTGCGCTACTTCATCCGCAAGGTGCACAACCGCAACGTGATGGTGCGGCCGCGAATCGTCATCGCCATCCCGTCCGGGATCACGGCGGTGGAGCGCCGGGCGGTGATCAACTCGGCCGAGCGCGCGGGTGCCCGCAAGGTCTACCTGGTCTCGGAGCCTATGGCGGCCGGCATCGGCGCGGGCATGCCCGTGGCCGACCCCATGGCCAGCATGGTGGTGGACATCGGTGGTGGTACGACCGAGGTCGCCGTCATGTCGCTCTTCGGCACGGTGCACAGCGAGTCCATCCGTGTAGCGGGTGACGAGATGGACGAAGCCATCGTCAGCTACATGCGCCGCAACTACAATTTGCTGGTGGGTGATCAGACGGCGGAGCGCATCAAGATCAACATCGGTTCCGCCGCGCCGCTCGAAAAGGAACTCGAGATGGAAGTGGCTGGCCGGGATCTCATGATCGGTCTGCCGCGTCGGGCAGTCATCACGAGCACGGAAATCCGCGAGGCGTTGCTCGAGCCGGTCATGGCCATCATCCAGACCATTCGCAACGCTCTCGAGGGGACGCCGCCTGAGCTGGCTGCCGACCTCGTGCAACAGGGCATCATCCTGTGTGGTGGGGGCGCCCTGTTGCGGGACCTCGGCACCATCGTCGAGCAGGAAGTGCAACTGCCCGTGCGCGTGGCGTCGGATCCGCTGACCTGTGTCGCCCGCGGCACCGGCGAATTCCTGAACCAACTGGACCTCTACAGTCGCGTGCTGGACACCGGAGAGGACGCTGCCTGACAGGAGCCGCTCAGCGAGAGCACCCACTGAACAGCGCACGAGCATCAGGGAGCTTGAGCGCGAACACTCCGGCGCAGGGGGCCGGTCCTGGTCCTACGCCATGACATGAACATCCGCCCCGCTCTCATCGTCGCCGTGCTCTGTGGTGCCTCCCTGATGGAGTGGCAACCCGTTCGGAGCGCTGAGCAAGCACTGGTGCCGGTCTTTCGGCCGCTGGATGGCTTGGTCCGGGCTTGCTTGCCGTCCCCTCCCGAATTGGACAGGAGACAGCGTCAGTTGGAGGTCGGTGGGGCTCGGGCGGCGTGGAAGGCCTGGTCGGTGTCGCTCTCTGAGGGGGCGCGCGCGGGCGATCCGAGGCGTGAACTCGCTCTCGCTCCCGTGATCGAAGCGCGTCCCGGCGCACAAGAACTCGTGATCCGGGTGCCCCCGAACTCGGTCGAGGTCGACACGCCCGTCACGCATCACGGCGTGCTGCTGGGTTTCCTGCGCCCGTGGAAGCGTCGCGGCGAGAAAGTCGAATCGGAAGGGCTGGCGCGGGTCGCGTTGTTGGGACACCCCTCGGCGCGACCGGTGGCGGCGATGTGGAAGCTGACGGAAGCGGCACCGGCCGTTCACTTCCTGCTCACCAGCGGGGAGAAGGGGCCCACTGTTGCCCACGCCAGCCATGCCAGCCACCCGCTGCCAGGGCAGCTGGCGTGGACGCGGGATGTCTCCTCGCTCGGCGACCCACTTCCCGGCGGCCTCCTGGTGGGGCGTGTTTCGCCCGGGACCGCGGGTGATGTCCCAGGCGGAGGCCAGGCGAAGCGCCTCGGGCGCACGGCCCAAGCAGGAAGTGCGCGTGATGAGCGGCTCGAGCCCATCTTCGACATCTCGACCCTCGGATACGTCGTGATCGAGATCAAAGTCGGGGCAGAGCAGCCCTGCCGGCGCGTGGAGTCGCGGGCCTTGGCCAGCGCAAGCCGCCGGGGCCGCTTGCGCTTGGACAAAGGTCGGCTCAGCGGTCTTGAGGTGGGTGACGTCGTGGTTCAAGACGGAGTCCTGGTGGGTCGAGTGGTCAGCGTGGGGCCAGCGTCGGCGGAGGTCTGGCGGGACTTGCCCCCGGGGCGTGTGCTCGTCGTGGCGCCGGACGGCGAGATGGTCTCTACGACCTGCCACGCCCGGGACTGGCCCAGGGGATGGATGCCCGAACCCGGGTGGCGCGTGGTCGTGGGCCATCGAAGCGAGGGCGGCATCCTGGCGGGCACCGTGGCGGACGTGAGCCCAGAGGGCTTCGCCCTGGAACTGCCCTTCGTCCAGCCCGACGACACGGTGCAGGTACTCGAACGATGATCCTCTCCTTCGCCTTGCTGATCGTCGTCTTGGGCCAGATGTTCGTGGTGTCTCGGGGTTGGCTCGGGGCCTACGGTCCGGATCCACTCATCCCCATCGCCGGCTATGTGGCTCTCTATTGGCCCAGGCGCACGGCCTTGTTGCCCATCGTGCTCCTGGGTTGGGTGCGCGCCCTGATCCTGGTGGAGCCGGGCGGGGGGCAGGTGCTCGCCGCCCTGGTGTCCTTCGCCATCGTCGGTGGCTTGCGGCAGCACCTGCTCGAGTTCCGGGAGATGGGGTATGTGCTCGGCACACTGATTCTCGCCGGCTGCTGGTCCATGGCCACGGTGCTCACGACCCGGGCGTTTGGTGTCCCGATTGCGGGAGGTCGCGAGTTGGTGCTGGGGGCCGTGCTTTCCGTGTTGTTGGCGGGCGTCGCCTTCAACACGGCACAGCGCTACGGGGAGACTTCGTGAGGAAGCAGCGCATCGTCCCGGTGTTTGCGTTGCTGATGGTGGGATTTGCGATCGTCGCGGTGCGGCTGGTGAAGCTGCAAGCTGTCGAGACCTCCATGTGGATGCGCGAGTCGGAGCGCAGCACGGTGCGTTTCCAGTCGCGGCCCTTTGCGCGCGGATGGATCATGGACCGGCTCGGCCGTCCGTTGGCGCGCACGGAGGAGGTCCGCGACCTCACGTTCCGCTACAGAGGCTGGCGCCGAGGGACGGTCGCAGGGCAGGCCAGCCACGCCTGGGCAGCCATGGGTCTGGAGCGCACCACGGTGCCGGATGCCATCGAGCGCGCCGAGACACTCCTTCAGACCTTGGGGGAGGTCCGCATCAGTGAGATCTCGGACCTGCCTTCACGGCTGCATCGCCGCGACCTCGGCTTCTACCTGCAGCGCCTCTTCGGGGAGGACATCTGGCAGTTCGTGAGCAGGGAACTCTACTCGGACTTGCCCTCGTCCCAGGCTCTACGCGAGATCAAGGGATTCGATCAGATGTTGGCGCGCAGCTTGGAACGAGCAGCTCACGAGCGCGAGGCCTTGAGCGATCTGGCGTGGGCCGCGGGGCTCACCCCCGAGGAACTCATCCAAGGCATGGAGCGGGCGGGCGCCCGGGCCGAACAACGCGTCCAGGGCGGTCTTGCCCAGGAGCAGGGGGACGAGCGGGAGCGCTACCGTCGCGAGCAGCAGCTCCATTCCGAGTTCGATGACGATCCCTCCAAGCTCGTGGCACGGGTGTCCTACGACACGCGGACCCTGGTGGCCATCCGCCAGGCTGAACTGGGCGGTTTCGGAATCCACGTGGAGATGCGCCGTATCTATCCGGATGACGTGCGTGATGTGGCGCCGCTCATCGTCGGCCGCGTGGGAGATCCGAAACCCGAGGATATCGATCGGTCGATCGAGCATCGCGTCAGGCTCTCTGACCTGGCCAGCATGACGTCGTTGACGCCGGAGGAACTCGACGAGTTCGAACGCCTCCGCATCCAGGTGCGGGAGGTGGACTACAAGTCCAACGAAGAACGCGGACACGCGGGCATCGAGGCCGCCTTCGAAGAGGTCCTGCGCGGCAAGCGCGGTTGGATCGCCACCAGCGAACAGGTCGACCGGGATTCCGTGGAACGGGAAGAGCCGTACCGCGGTCTCAACATCGTCCTGACTCTCGACACCGAACTGCAACGGGCAGCGGAGACGGTCCTCGACCAGGTGTTCGAACAGCCCCTGATGGTGGAGGACGCCACTGGCACCCTGGTCCCGGCGCCGACAGCCCAGTGGGCCGGTTCCATCGTGCTGCTGGACCCCCGCAGTGGCGAGGTCCTGGCCATGGCAACCAGCCCGCGCCCAACGCGTGACGAGTTTGAACAACGCTCTGGCTGGCTGATCTGGGAAGACAGCTGGCGGCGCGCGAGTCACCGGGCTGTGGACCCGGGGCGATCAAAGAACCTCCCTCCGCCGGGCTCCACCTTCAAACCTGTGTCAGCCTTGGCCGGGCTGACATCCTCCGGCGGCGTCATCTCGCGGAACACGCGCTTCCTGTGTGAAGGCACCCTGCAAGTGGGCAACCGCACCATGGGCTGCCTGGGCTATCACGGTGAGATCGAGTTGGAGGAGGCGTTGGCGCGCTCCTGCAACATCTACTTCTATAGGCTCGGTCGCCTGGTCGGCCTGGACGCCTTGAAGGAGATGGCGGCCCGCTTCGGTTTTGGCATGGGGCGCCGATCCGGGCTCATCCTCGACAACGAGGTGCTGACCTCGCTCGGGCTTCCCCTCCGTTCAGGCTTTCATGAAGCGAAGCCGAAGTTCGGCGAGGAGTCATCCATCTCTGCGGCGATGCTCTTGGCGATCGGCCAATCGCCCCTGGACGACGTCACACCGCTGCAGGTGGCGACCATGGTGGCTGGCGTGGGCACGGGCGTCCTGCGGCCCCCCATGTTGATTGCCGAAGTGGAGGGCTACCCGCCCATCTCAGCCCGGGCCGGAGAACCGTTGAACCTGCCGGCCAGCGCCTTGGCAGTGGTGCGCTCAGGCATGGCGCAGGTCATGGATTCGGAGTTGGGAACCGGGCGCGGGCTGCAGGCGTTGTTCAAGCAGAAGATGCCCGGCCTGATGGGCAAGATCGCCGCCAAGACCGGGACCGCCCAGGTGAAAGATCTCCCGGACCAATCCTGGTTCGCCGGCTATCTCCCGCGACAGTCGCCGCGCCTGGCCTTCGCGGTCATGATCGAGGACTGTGGCCTGCACGGGAGCGAGGCGGCAGCGCCGGTCTTCGGTCTGCTCCTGGAGCAGCCAGCCGTGCAGCAGTACTTGCGCGACGAAGTGCTCTTGCGACCAGGGAGCCTGCGATGAACGCGGGGGGCTTGGTCGGCCGGCTGTCGCGCCTCTGGTCGGGGCTGTCCATCGAATGGCCCGTGGTGCTGCCGACCCTGGCGCTGCTTGCGGCGGGCCTGCTGTTCATCTGGAGCGCGACCCTCGAATCGGGTTCCGACCTGATCTTCCGCCAGGCGCTGTTCGCCGTGGCAGGTGCGCTGGGCGTCGGCCTGGTCTGCCGCTTGGGCATGGGCCGGGTGGCCGATCTCAGCATGCCGCTCTACGGCACCTTGCTTGCCGTGCTCATGGTGCTTCCACTGCTGGCGGAGCCTTCGAGCACGGGGAGCGATCGCTGGATCTCGCTGCCCTTCGGTTTCAAGTTGCAGCCGTCGGAGTTCATGAAGCTGGGGCTTGTGTTGGGGCTCGCCCGGCACCTGCAGCATCGGGGCACCACGAACACCTGGCGCAGCTATGTGACACCCTTTGCGCTGACGGCCGTGCCCTGGTTCTTCGTCATGCGCCAGCCCGACCTCGGCTCCTCACTCGTCATGTTGCCGGTGTTCCTGGCGATGGTGTGGGTCAGCGGGGCCCGTCCGCGGCATGTGGTGCTCGTCTCGGCGGCAGTAGGGGTGATGCTGCCCCTGGCCTACCTGCTGCCCGGAGTGCTCGAGCCCTATCAAAAGGATCGCCTGGATGCCTTCCTGACGCCGATCCCCTCACGGGTGGCTGAGGCACGGGGGTTACGGGATGCCCATGAGCACAACCGTGCACGGGAGCTGGAGGCGGAGATCTCCGAGCTCAAGCGCGGCACGGGGTACCAGCAGTTCTACAGCGTCGTGGCGGTGGGCAGCGGTGGGCTGACGGGTGCGGGGGTCGGGAACGGCATCCAGAACCGGGGCAACCGGCTCCCTGTGAGGCACGCCGATTTCATTTTCGCGGTCATCGGCGAGGAGCTGGGGCTGCTGGGAACCCTGTTGATCGTCCTGCTCTACGGAGCCTTGGAGGCGGCCATCCTGGGAGTGGCCTATCGCACCCGGGAGCCCTTCGGGCGCCTGGTCTGCGTGGGGGTCGCGGCGCTGATTGGGGGCCAGGCGCTGCTGAACCTGGGGATCGCCACCGGCCTGCTCCCGGTGACGGGTCTCCCGCTACCCCTCGTCAGCTATGGAGGCTCGTCGATCCTGGCCACCCTCCTGGCGCTGGGTTGTGTTGTCAGCACAGCCCGTCGCAAAGTGGACGTCTTCTTCGAGGAGTGAGGCAGGGGGGTTCCGACGGGGGCACCGAGAGGTAGAATCCCGAGCCCCGATTCGCGCCAGGTTCCCCAGTCTGTCCACAGCGCGTGCCCCGAGTGCCCTTGCCGGGTCGAGCCCGGTCATCATCCATAGCCAGGAGACGTTGCTGCCATGTCCATCCAGGACGCCAAGCCGAACGCTTCGCGGGAAGATCTCAACCTCAACAACATCGTCGGCCGGCAGTTTGAAAAGGCGGCAGCACACCTGGACATCGACGAGGGTCTGCTCGCCCAGATTCGCGCGTGCAACAACCTGTACAGCTTCAAGTTCCCGGTGCGGGTCAACGGGGGCGTGCAGATGTTCGAGGGCTGGCGCGCAGAGCACAGCCATCATCGCAAGCCCCTCAAGGGCGGCATCCGCTTCGCCATGCACGTGGACGAGCAGGAGGTGATGGCCCTGGCCGCACTCATGACCTACAAGTGCGCCTTGGTCAATGTGCCCTTCGGAGGGAGCAAGGGTGCCGTGAAGGTGGACCCCCATCGCACGGCTCCCGATGTGCTGGAGCGGATCACTCGCCGCTACACCTTCGAACTCGCGCACAAGAACTTCATCGGCCCCGGCGTCAATGTGCCGGCACCCGACATGGGGACTGGCGAGCGCGAGATGGCGTGGATGGTGGACACGTACAGCACGATTCACCACGGCGATCTCAACGCCTTCGCCTGTTGCACCGGCAAGCCCGTTTCGCAGGGCGGAATCAATGGCCGCACGGAGGCCACGGGACGCGGCGTCTACTACGGCATCGTCGAAGCCTGCTCGCGGCAGGACGACATGTCACGGCTCGGCTTGGACCTTGGCACTTCCGGCAAGACCGTCGTGGTCCAGGGGCTGGGCAATGTGGGCTATCACGCGGCGAGCATTCTGCATCTGGAAGGCAACGCGAAGATCGTGGGCGTGGGCGAATACAACGGCTGCCTCTACAACCCTGACGGCATCGACGTGGAAGCGCTTGCCGCGCACCGGCAGAAGACGGGCTACATCCAGGGCTTCGGCCACGGCTGCCAGGAGTTCGATGATCCTGCTGCATGCCTGGAGCTGGAGTGCGACATCCTGGTGCCCGCCGCGCTTGAGAACCAGATCACGCTTGAGAACGCCGACAGGGTGAAGGCCAAGATCGTGGCCGAGGCTGCCAACGGTCCCATGACCACCGGGGCCGAGGAGGTCCTGCTCCAGAAGGGCGTGTTCATCCTGCCGGACATCTACCTCAATGCCGGTGGTGTCACGGTGTCCTACTTCGAGTGGACCAAGAACATCAGCCACATGCGCTTTGGCCGCATGGCCAAGCGCTTCGAGGTGGGGCGCGACCATCGCATGCTCGACCTCATCGAGTCGGTGAGCGGTGAACCCATCGAGCCCGCCCAGCGCGACACCCTCGCGTCCGGTCCCGACGAGGTGGACCTGGTGCGCTCAGGGCTGTGGAACACCATGGCCGACGCTTACGAGGAGATGAAGCTGGCCCTGGATGCCTACCCTGAGGTGAACGACCTGCGGACGGCGGCCTACATCGTGTCCATCAACAAGGTCGCCAACTCGTACGAGCAGCTGGGCATCTTCCCGTAGTCCTGCCGCTCCTGATTCAGGTGGAGAAGGGCGAACGGAAGACGGGGCTGAGGAAGACCGGCGGGAGGCGCTCGCTCCAAACGTGGGCGTCCTCGGGCCGGTTCCAGGCCTCGTACAGGCTGATCAGGTTGGCGATGGATCGCGCGGTGGCCAGGTGATGGGGGCCGCGCAAGGTGCTGAGTCGCTCGTAGGACTCGAGCAACAGGACCTCGGCTTCCACGAGGCTGCCCCCTAGAGCGAGGACGGCGCCCAGCTCGCTGCGGGTGCTGGAAGGGCGCCACGTCTTCGCGGAGTGCGTGGCCTGTCCGAGCGACAGACTCTCGCGCAGGAGAGCGACCGCTCCTTCGGTGTCGCCCGCGATGGCGTGCACCTGCCCGCAGATGAGGAGTGTGTTCATCAGGCTCGCGGAGTCTGGCTTGGGCGCTGAGCGACGTGTCTCAAGCAGATGGTCGTAGACAGGCAGCGCGCGGCCGATGAGCGTGGTTGCCTCGGCGTCCCGCCCGAGCTGGCGCAGGACCAGAGCGTGGTTCACGTCTGTCCAGGCGGCCTGGACATTGATCTCCTTGTCGAGCACCAGGAGATCGTTGCGCACCGCCTCGAAACGCCGAGCAGCGGCTTCCAGGTCGCCCTGCTCGAACTCCAGGCTGGCCAGGGCCATCTCGAACTTGGCGAAGAAGTTCTCGCCGGGCTCATAGTGAAGGTGCAGGGAGGCGATGCCTTCCTCGTAGAGGGCGCGGGCGCGCGCAAAGTGCCCCAGGAGGCGGTGGGCGGACGCCGCCGCGTAAAGGTGCGCCTGGAGGTTGATGTCCTTGGGAGTCAGGCGCCGCCGGATCTCGAGGCTCTCGTCATGAAGGTCGGCGGCCTGCTGGTAGCTGCCAAGGGTGCGCAGCGTGATGGCCAGTGAGCCCAGGTTGTCGGCGATGTCGAGTGGCCGGTTCCCGTAGTGCACCCGACGCATGGCGAGGTTTTCCTTCAGCAGCGTCGCAGCAGACTCCTGGTCGTTCTCCAGTCGGATGACCAGCTGGGCCCGCAGGTCGCGGGTCTCGAGGGTCATGAGATCGGTGGGTCGCAGCGTCAGCCGTTCGATTTCGGAGGCTTGGTCGAGAGCAGCGAGCGCCTCGTCGAAATACTTCTGCTTGATCTCCAACTTGACCAGCGTGTTGAGGGCGGAGGCCATGGCGCGGCTGCTGCCCGAGCCGAGTTTGTAGATTGAAAGGGCTTCCTGGAGGTGGCGACGCCCCGATTCGTGTTCGAACATCATGGTCTCGGCGATGCCGAGCAGGCGCAGGACGTCGGCAACAAACGTGTGCTCCGCGCCGAGCTCCGCGGTCCGGATTTCGAGCGCTTCCTCAAGGTCACTGCGCGCGCTCTCGGGGTTGCCCTCGTCGATAGCGAGCAGGCCCCGCCGCGTGAGGCTGTCCGAGAGCTGCAGCGGGTGGTCTGCTCCTCGGCTCCGCCCGAGCGAGACAGCTTCCGCCAGGAGATCGCGTGCCCTGCCGTAGTCAGCTTGCAGTCGGTGCACATCGCCGGCGACGTTGAGCACGCCGAGACGCTGCGCGGGTTCGCTGTTGGGCGCGGCGAGCAACTCGTCGCACAACTCACCCAAGGTGTTGAGTGTCCGCTCGTCAGCGGAGAGGGCATGCAGGTCGGCGAAGGCCAGGACATCGGCAGAAAGGCGTTGGTAGCGCTCGGAGGATCGGGTCGCTTGGCCCCGCAGCCGTTGCTGCGCGAGCCCGAAGCCGAGGGCACCGAGCAAGAGCACTGCGGCGAAGCCGACGGCCAGGGAGGCCACGGGGTGGCGGGCCGCCCGGCGTCGCGCCGTGAGCCAGGCGTTGGGGCGGCGCGCCTGAATCGGCCGGCGCGCCAGCAGGTTTTCGAGGTCCGCGCGGAAGGCGTTGGGGGTGACGTAGCGACGTCGGGGGTCCACATCCATCGCCTTGAGGCAGACGGTTTCGACGTCTGCCGGTATCCCGGGGGCGAGGGTTCGCAGTGATTCCGATGCCCCTGCAAGCACGAGGCGGCGGAGGTTGTCGGGGTCCGGAGAGTCGTAGGGCAGGCGCAGGCTCAGCATCTCGTACAGCGAGATTCCCAGTGCGTAGACGTCGGAGCGCCCATCCACTTCGTGCGTGGTGCTGCCGCTCTCGAAGGTGCCGAGCATCTGTTCGGGAGGCATGTAGGCCTGGCTTCCGAGCACTGCTCCCGTACGCGTTACCCGGCTCCGGTCATTGGCCCGGGCAAGCCCGAAGTCCATGAGCAGGACTCGTCCTTCGACGGTGAGCATGATGTTCGAGGGTTTGACGTCACGGTGCAGCACGGCGTTGTCGTGAGCGTGCTGCAAGGCCGCTGCGACGTCGCGTGCGACGCGCAAGCAGGCGTCCGTCCAGGACCCTGTGAAGAGCTCGGCGGAGAGGTCGGCGGGGGGCGGGCCGTCCGATCCTTCCAGAATCAGGCGTTGCAAGTCCTCGGCGCGCAGCCCAGAAGGAATGGCCTTGGCGACCCGCTGCAGGGCCTCCGCCATCGTGAGTCCATCGATACATTCCATCACCAGGAACGGCACGCCGTTCTCTTCACCGAAGTCCCGCAAGGGCACGATGGAGGGGTGCTTCAAGCGAGCGGCTGCCTGGCACTCGAGACGGAAGCGCTCGCGCGCTCCTTCGAAGAAACGGAACTCCGGCCGCAAGACCTTCACGGCGAAGGGCTCACCAGTCTCCTGGTGCTCGGCTCGATGCACGATGCCCATGGCGCCAGAGCCCAAGGCCTCCTTCAGCACATAGGGACCCAGCTGGCTGTGTGGCCCCGCAGCTGGCTGGTCGACCTCCAGGCCCGTGATGCGCAGCGCGTCCAGGGACTCCTTCACTTCACTCAAGAGCTGGGGAAAGTCCGCGCACACCAGGTCCACAACGGCCGGGCCTTCCTGGGGAATGCGCTCCAGGCACTCCGCGATCAAGCACTCGATCTGCTCTTCCCGAGCTGGGCCGCTGTCTGTCACTCGTCATCCCTCAAGGTCTGATCCCCCGGCAGTGTGCTCTTCCCGTCGGCTTCCTGAATGGAGAGATCGCTGAGCGTGCAGGCACTCCAGCACTGCTTCGCGCCGGCGTCAAGGCCGGTTGCCGGGGCGCGATCATTCTAATCCGCCCTGCACACAGGCTGTTGCCCGGCGTGTACGCTGCCCGTGCAGGTGTAGCACCGGGCATTCAGGGCAACGAGATCGGGGTGCAGGGAGGATTGGCGGATTGACTGAGTCAGATGAGGGGGAGCGGCATCCGCTCGAACAGTTGATCGAGCGGAATCTGCCCTCGCTGAAAGCGTTCCTCGGAACACGTGTTGGCCCCGTTCTCAGGGGCCAGGAATCCACGGCGGACCTGGTGCAGTCCGTGTGCCGCGAGGTGCTCCAAGACCAAGACGTCTTCGAGTTCCAAGGCGAGGCTGCCTTTCGCGCCTGGTTGTTCGAGGTGGCTCGTCGAAAGATGGTGGACCGGCACCGCTACTACACCCGCGCCAAACGGGATGTCCAGCGCACCTTCCGCAGCAAGGAGAGCAAGGATCCCCTGCAGGCGCCGAACACGGCCACCCCCAGTGAGGAAGCCTCTTTTCGGGAGCAGGCGCAGTCGCTCTGGTCAGCCCTCGATGAGCTGGACGCCGGCGATCGTCAGGTGATCGTCTTGTTCCATATCTTCGGGCTGAGTCACCAGGAGATGGCAGAGCAGCTGGGTCGCAGCCCGAGTGCTTCGAGAAGCCAGTTGAGCCGTGCCCTGGCTCGCCTCTCACGAGTTCTGCGCAGGACGTCCTGAGGTCGCGCCAGCGCCCGGGCGGAAGTGCCCCCGGCGCTACAAAAGAAGCCCCCCAGACCCCAGAGGCGCAGGGTGTGGGAGGCTTCTGAGCTTGTTACGACCATCGGGTCAGTCAGGCCCGACGTGGCTCGTCAGCGCACTGGCGGTTGAGGGGGGAGGGAAGCCAGCACGCGACGAAAGAACAGTACCCCGCACCCGTGAAGGGGCAAATTCCGGTACCGAGCCACGAGCTCGGAGCAGGCTAAGAGTGGCTCAAAGGGATTGTAAGTGGCCCTTAAAACAAGCTGACGAGATGGGTGCACGGAAGCCCGGGGGGGGCTGCTATGATCCCCCGCCCATGATTCTCGCCGACGCAGATCTTCGTTCGATCCAGGAAGCCCGCGACCTCATGCGGCGCAGCCGTAAGGCGTGGGATGTGTGGCGCAAGGCCGATCAGGCAACGGTGGATCGAGTCTGCGAAGCCATGGCCATGGCGGGCTCCCAGGCCAGCGAAATGCTCGCCAAGTTGGCCGTGGAGGAAAGCGGCTTCGGGAACGTGGCCGGCAAGTTCCAGAAGAACAAGTTCTGCACCGACATGCTCTGGGACAGCTTGCGCGACCTCCAGACGGTGGGTGTCGTCCAGCGCGACGACGCTCGACGCTACTACCAGGTCGCTGAGCCCTATGGGCCCGTCCTGGCCATCGTGCCCATCACCAATCCCACCTCGACCGCGATGTTCAAATCGCTGATCTCGGTCAAGGCACGAAACAGCGTGGTGGTCAGCCCGCACCCGAGGGGTGTGCGCTGCATTGGAGAGTCCACCCGGATCATGGCCGAGGCGGCTGAGCGGGCTGGTGCTCCCAAGGACCTGATCCTCTGCATGACCGACCCGACCCTTGAAGGCACTCACGAAGCCATGAAAGCCCGGGAAACCGCGCTGATCCTGGCGACCGGGGGCCCGGGCCTGGTGCGCGCTGCCTACAGTGCCGGCAAGCCCGCCTACGGTGTGGGCCCCGGCAATGCGCCGTCCTTCATCGAGCGCAGTGCGGATATCGAGCACGCCGTGCGGGCCATTGTCGGCAGCCAGATGTTCGACAACGCGACGATCTGTGCGAGTGAACAGTCCGTGGTCATCGACCGGCCCGTCGAGGCGGAGGTGCGCGACGCCTTCACGCGCAACAGCGGCCACTGGTGCACGCCGGCGGAGAAGGACCTGCTGCAGCGAATCGTCGTGCGCGGTCGGCGGGTCAATGCCGACATCGTGGGCCTCTTTCCGCACCAGATTGCCACCATGGCGGGCTTCAGCGTGCCTGAGACCACGACGGTCCTGTTGGTGGACGAGGTGGGCGTCGGCTGGGACTACCCCCTGAGTGTCGAAAAGCTCTCGCCGATCCTGTCGGTCTACGTCGAGGATGGGTGGGTCGCTGGCTGCGATCGCTGCATCGAGATCCTCGACTTCGGAGGCCGGGGGCACACGCTGTCGATCCACTCCCGCAACGAGGACATCATTTGGTCCTTCGTGGCCGAGAAGCCGACACATCGCATCCTGGTCAACGCGCCGACGGCCCAGGGCGCCGTGGGCTTCGGGACGGGCCTCGTGCCCTCGATGACCCTTGGTTGTGGTGCTTTTGGCGGGAACATCACCAGCGATAACATCTCCGCCCACAACCTGCTGCTCACCAAGCATGTGGGGTACTGCTACGAGGGCTTCGTGGAGTCCTTCCCCGACTTCTCGAAGGGGCCGCCCACGGGATTCCATTTTTCGGCACTTCCGGCGGCCCCAGCTCCTGGCCCTCGGGCGTCGAGCTCATCCAGTGCCGTGGGCTCCTCCTCGCCGGTGTCCGCACCGCGGGGCCCCAGCCCGGCGCAGGCCAACCAGCTCGCCAGCAGTGCGCCCCTTGCCCACCCGGGCAACCCCACGCACCCACTTTCACCCTTTGCTTCCCAGGCCGGCGATGCCAACAGCCAGGCCGCCTCGGGGGGCGGAACCGTAGCCCCTGGCAACCCTCCGTCGGGTGGCACAGGGGCCAAGGGCAAGCCGCCCTATGAGGGTGGCGAGATTCCAGACTTCAGCAAACTACGTAACCGCACTTGAATCACCCCCGGACGGCCATCTGAGCCGCGACCGGACCCGGAGAGAATGAACACATGAGCCAGATTGCGCTGGGAATGATCGAGACCAAGGGCCTTGTGGGCTCCGTCGAAGCGGCCGATGCCATGGTCAAGGCCGCGAAGGTGGCACTGATCGGCAAGGAACGGATTGGTGGCGGCTACGTCACCGTGATGGTTCGAGGCGAAGTGGGCGCCGTCAAAGCGGCCACCGATGCCGGTGCGGCAGCGGCCCGTCGCGTGGGTGAGCTGGTCTCCGTGCACGTGATTCCGCGTCCGCACAGCGAGGTCGAGTCGATCCTGCCCGTTCCGGACGCTCCTGAGTCCTGAGCCTCGGCAGCAGCATCCCTGCCGCCGACCGGCGGTGGGGAATGGCTGTGGCTCAGCACCCGGCTCACGCAAGAGCCGGCCGGGTGCTCTGCTCCTGCGCAGCCGCTCCGAACACGCTCCCAACCCGGGCTTCGACGACTTGCCGTACGGACGGCTCCCTGCTCGACGGGGGGGCGTGCGCAGGAAGTCACCGAGCCCGATTCGGAAGCGATCGATTACAGATACAGCACTGCTGAGGTCCCGTTCTCATGGTCCAGCTTCGAACCTTCGCCTTTCTTGACAGCATGCAACCGCAGTTCGCCTCCTTCGTGGCGAGTACGGCCAAGGGCTTTCTGCCTGTCCGCGGGCAGGCAGCCCTCTATGTCGAGATTGCGCCTGGTATCGCCATCAACCGCGTGACCGACATCGCCCTGAAGGGCACCAGCGTGCGACCCGCCGTGCAGGTGGTGGAGCGCGCCTTCGGTCTGCTCGAGGTTCATGACGAGAGCCAGGCTGAAGTGATCGAAGCCGGTCGTCAGATCCTTGAGTTCCTCGAGGTGGAGGAGCACGACCGGCTTGCGCCACGCATCCTCACCAGCGAGATCATCACCGGGATCGATGACTACCAGTCGATGCTCATCAACCGGAATCGCTCGGGGATGATGCTCTTGGGCGGTGAGACGCTCTACATCCTGGAGGTCCATCCTGCGGCCTGGGCCGTCGTCGCCGCGAACGAGGCGGAGAAGGCTGCTGATATCAAGCTCATCAACATGCGGCCCTATGGTGCCTTCGGGCGCCTGCAGCTGGGTGGCAAGGAAGCCGACATCCGCGAAGCAGTGAACGCGATCGAGGCGGTCCTCGCGGACATTCCCGGCAAGCCCAACGAAGGGCGGGGCTAGGACGCATGTTCACTGGGGTCGTACGCGGCGAGATCTGGGCCACCCAACGTCATGAGACGTTGACGGGCTTCAAGCTGCTCCTGGTGGAGCCACATGAGGTGGCGAGCCGTCTCGAAGAGGGCCACAAGAAGCACGGACTCGTGGTGGCGGCTGATGCCGTAGATGCTGGCGTCGGTGACCGGGTGCTGGTGGCGTACGGCCGCGCAAGTCGCTCGGCTCTCGGCCGTGGACACGACATCGCCGTGGAAGCCGCCATCGTCGGAGTCGTCGACGATCACGCCGGTGTGGAGTTGGCCTGAGATGCTCGTCGGACGTGTCGTCGGAAACGTTTGGGCCACCCAGAAGGATCCGAGCCTCGAGGGAGTGCGCATGCTGCTGGTGCGCCCCTTCACAGGAGCGGCGTCACGGGCGGCCAACGAGGCCAAGGGCAACGGCCCCAAGCAGAACGAGGCGCCGAGCCACGGCGACGAGGCCGACGAGCTGGTCGTTGCAGGTGATCGGCTGGGTGCGGGCATCGGCGAAACGGTCCTGGTCTCCTTCGGTCGCGCAGCGCGAACGGTCCTTGGCAGCCAGGACATCGCATGGCAGGCGGCGGTGGTCGGGATCGTCGACAGCATCTCGCTGGATGACAGCGGGGTCTTCGAGCTGTCTGACGGCGGCGAGCGCGTGCCGCGATGACCGCTCTGGTGGGAGGCAGCGGCCCGTGCGTCGGGTTGCTGGAGCTTGCCAGCATCGCCGTGGGCATTGAGACCACGGATGCCCTGAGCAAGGAGGCGGACATCCGTCTCGTCCAGACCCGGGCCGTCTCACCCGGCAAGTTCCTGATCCTCCTGACGGGCAGTGTTGAGGACGTCACCTCCGCCATGCGACGCGCCGTGGAGGTGGGGCAGGACTTCCTCATCGACCGACTGTTCATCCCCAACATCGAGCCCACCCTCTACGACTTGATCGTCGATGAGGGTTCGCCGCCCGCGAACTTGGGCGCTGTGGGCCTGATCGAGACCTTGAGCGTGGCCTCGACCATTCGCGCTGCGGACATCGCCTCCAAGACCGCCTCGCTGACCCTCGTCTGCTTGCAGCTGGCGCGCGGGATCGGTGGCAAGTCGTGGGTTGCCTTTACCGGCGATGTCTCCGACGTGGAGGTGGCGGTGGCGGCAGGCGCGGCAGATGCCGAAGCGTCTGGACTGCTGGTCACGCGGGTGGTCATTCCGAGTCCGCACGCCAACTTGCTCGAGGTCCTGAGCCCATGAGCGGCATCAAGCGCCTGATCACGGACCGGGACGTCCTCAGCGGCAAGGTCCTGTCGCCGATCCTGCTCGAGTCGGGCACCTTGCTGACACCTGCAGCGCGTGACCGCGCCGTGCAGAAGGGCTACGTGATCGTGGAGCGCGATGCGATCGCCGCGGCTCGGGGGACGCCGGTTGCAGCAACCGTTGCAGGCACGGGTCCCGCGGGCTCGGCTCCCTCGTCGTGCCACGCGGGGGCTTCGCATTCATCCGGCTGTTCGTCGTGCAGCTCTCCGTCTTGCGGGGGCTGCAGCCGGAGCGCAGACGGCCTGACGTCGTTGCCCGACGGATTGCACCTCGTGCGGGTCGAAGCTGGCCGGGTGATCAGCGCCCTGCCCGCCGCAGGCCCAGGCAGTCTTCAACCCGCTCGTTTTCCATCGGCGCACGGAGGCGCTGCACCATGACGCGTCGCATCTTGACGGCAGAGGACATCCAGGCGATGGAGCCGGGCTCACGACTCGTGGTGGACGAGTCCATCACCCTGACCGGTGCCGCTCGCGACCTGGCGCGTCGCCGGGGCGTCGTGCTTGTGGAGCAGGGCGAGACCTCTGACGGCAGCCCTGTCTCCGGATCGGGTGAAGCTGGCTCGCCGACCGACAACACGACCCTCGATATCGTCTCCGAGGCGCTCGATGGTCCGCCCGGGCGCATCATCGTCACGGCAGTGGGTGTCAACAGGCCCGGCATCCTGTCGGAGGTGACGGCCGCCCTGGGCTCCCTGGGCGGCGACATCGTCGATGTGGGCCAGCTCATCAACGCCGGCTACTTCAACGCCATCCTCTTGGTGGACATCGCGCCGTCGGGGCAGAACTTCAGCGCCTTCCGCGCTGCCTTGCAGGCACTGAGCAAGCCTGCTGACTACGTCGTGACCACCATCGATGAGCGCGTCTTCCACGCGATGCACCGACTCTAGGGCTGTTGGCCCATCTGCCGACGAACTGCCACCTGAGCAGCGCCGGCCCCTCGCTGGCCCACTCGTCGTACCTGTTGCCGAACCTCTTGCAGGACATGGATTCCCGATGACGCTCGAAAGCCGCGAGATTCTCGAAACGCTGCGCATGATCCAGGTGGAACATCTGGACATCCGGACGACCACCCTCGGCATCAACCTGCTCGACCTCGCAGGTGGGACCGCGGATGACGTCTCCCGCCGTGTCTACGAGCGGATCATGGAGCGGGCGGGCCGATTGGTGGAGACGGCTGCCTCCGTCGAGAACGAATTCGGCATTCCCATCGTGAACAAGCGCATCGCGGTCACGCCCATCGCGCTCGTGGCTGGCGCCTGCTCCGACGACGACTACACACCCATTGCGAAGGCATTGGACAAGGCCGCCGAGGACTGCGGTGTGGATTTTGTGGGAGGTTACTCCGCTCTCGTGCACAAGGGCATCACCCGGGCCGACCGCAACCTGATGCAGTCCATTCCCACCGCTCTCGCCTCCACGGCCCACGTCTGCTCCAGCGTGAACCTGGGCACGACGCGCGCCGGGATCAACATGGATGCGGTGCTCTACATGGCGCGCATCATCAAGGACACCGCTGAGCGGACGGCTTCAGACGGGGCCCTCGGGTGCGCCAAGCTGGTGGTCTTCTGCAACATGGTGGAGGACAACCCCTTCGTGGCGGGCGCGAACCTCGGCGTAGGTGAAGCCGACACGGTGTTGCATGCGGGCGTCAGCGGACCTGGCGTCGTGTTGCACGCCCTGAATCAGCTCTCCACCCGCGCGGACATGATGCAGGTGGCAGAGGTCGTGAAGCGCACGGCCTTCAAGATCACCCGCATGGGCGAGCTTGTGGGGCGCGAAGTGGCTCGGCGCATGGGCGTCCCCTTTGGCATCATCGACCTGAGCCTGGCGCCGACACCTGCCATGGGCGACAGCATCGCCGATGTGCTCGAGGTGATGGGACTGGAGCGCACAGGGGCGCACGGCACAACCCTCGCGTTGGCGCTGCTGACGGATGCCGTCAAGAAGGGTGGCGTCATGGCCGCTGCACACGTCGGTGGCATGTCCGGTGCATTCATCCCCATCAGCGAGGACATGGGCATGGTGCATGCCGTCCAGGCTGGAACCCTCACCTTGGACAAGATGGAAGCCATGACGTCCGTCTGTTCCGTGGGCCTCGACATGATCGGAGTGCCCGGGGACGTCTCGGTGGAGGTGATCGCTGGCATCATCGCGGACGAGCTGGCGATCGGCATGGTCAACAACAAGACCACGGCCGTGCGCATCCTGCCCGTTCCCGGTGCGAAGGAGGGGGACGTCGTCGAGCTGGGCGGTCTGCTCGGCACGGTGCCCATCATGCCGGTGCATCGGGAGAGCCCGAGCGTGCTCATGCACCGCGGGGGTCAAGTGCCTCCGCCGCTGCACTCCTTGCGTAACTGAGGTCGTTCGGACTGCTACTGGCCTGGAGCCAGCACCGTCGACTCCTGGATCCAGATCTCGTCGAACGCACCCGGGCGCAGCGTGAGCTCCATCGACCAGTCACCGCCGGCGTTGACGGCTTCGTAGATGTCATGGCTGACCCGGAACCAACGCATGTCGTTGGGTTCCCACCACGAAGCGATCCCCACCTGATAGCGACGCTCGCTCTTCTGCTTGTAGGTGTGGGTGTCCACGATGGGGGCGCGGCGAACTTCCTGCGAGCCCTCGTCAAGTAGGCCGTTCAGGAGGTACGCGCCACCCGTCGTCGCCAGAGGGCAAGAGAAGAGTGCGAGCAGCGTGAGCGGCACGAAGAGTCTCGCCGGAGCCGTCCGCCTGGCAATGAGGTGCATGAGTCCGAACAGCAGGAAAGGCCAGAGCACCAGGCCTACGCCCAGGTTCATCCAGAGAAAGCGGTCACCCGCTAGCAGCGGAACAAGCTTGGAGGCGGTGAGCAAGGCGCCAGCGCCCAGTACGAAGAGCCCGATGGTCAGGCACCAGGCGATCACCTTTGCAGAGTCATGCGCCGGTTCCGGCCGCACTTCGTGGGACTTCGCGAAGAGCGTCAGCCGTTCGCCCAGCTCGGAGAGCTGTCTCAGCAATCCCAGGATCTGATCGAGCTCTGGCTCCTTGCCCAGAGCTGCCCGGGCGCCCAGGAGTTTGATGCGACCGTCTTCGAGCGCAAGCGAGCTGCCCGGGCCGCTCAAGAGCGAGCGAATCGTGCGACGCACGTCGGCATTGGTGATCAGCTGGGACGTCACTTCCAGGTCCCGGGTCTGGACGCACATGTCCTTGTCGAAGCGCGGGTCCCGAGAGGGCAACGGCAGGGAGGGGAGCAAGGAGCCCAGCCAACGATCCCAGGGTGTGGAGCGCGTGATGCGGAAGCGCCCCACGTCTGTACAAACCACGGACAGGACGAAGCGTTGAGACTGGTCAGCCAGGCGAACCCGGATGTCCATGCCTTCGATGACACCGTGGAAGGCATTCTTCAGCAACGACCCACCACACAGTGCGGAGAGCGCCTCGAACAGTGCGCGATCCCCTGGCTTGAAGCGCTTGGCCTTGCTGAGCCTGGCTGCCGTGTTGCCTACGGGGAAGCTCATGGCGCGTCCTCTTCTGGGTCTTCTTTGGTGGGGCGCGCCGAGGGCGCGGGGCCACCCTTCTCAGGGCCTCCCTTGCGCTTGCGAAGCGCATCCCGCAGCAGGAATTCGAGGTGGCCGTTGAGGCTCCGGAACTCCTGGCTGGCCCAGCCCTTGAGCTCGTCGAGGAGTTCCGGTGGGAGGCGCAACAAGAAGGGCTTCCGTTGGCCCTTGGCCGCCTTCGGTGGCGTGTTTTCGTCGGAAGGCACCTGTCTTAGGTGTAGAGGCTGCCCGTGTTGATCACGGGTTGCGGCGGGGCGCCGCCGCAGAGCACGACAAGCAGGTTGCCCACGAGCGTCGCGCGCCGTTCAACGTCGAGCTCGACAACGTTCTTTTCTGCGAGCTGGCTGAGCGCATCGTCCACCATTCCGACAGCGCCCTCGACGATCTTCTTGCGTGCCGCAATGATCGCGTCCGCTTGCTGGCGTTGCAGCATGGCCGACGCGATTTCCGGCGCATAGGCCAGGTGACTGATGCGGGCATCGATGACTTGGATGCCGGCACGATTCAGGCGTGCTTGCAGTTCTTGGCCCAGCTCTTCGGTCACCTTGTCTGTGTCCGTGCGCAAGGAGACGATCCCTGACCCTGCGTCAGAGTTGTCATCGTAGGGGTGGCTCTTGGCGAGCTGGCGCACAGCCGTCTCGATCTGGACGTCGACGTACTGGAAGTAGTCCTCGACGTCGAACTGCGCTTGGGCCGTGTCGCTAACCTGCCAGACAACCACGGCTCCGATCTCGATCGGGCTGCCGGACAGGTCATTCACCTTGACCCGTTCGCTCGACAGGTTGTGGGCGCGCAGTGAGATCTTGTTCTTGATGGTGAACGGGTTCACCCAGAAGAAGCCCTCGTTGCGCACCGTGCCACGGTACTTGCCGAAGAGCACGAGCACGCGCGACATGTTGGGGTTGACGACAAAGAAGCCGCAGAGCGTGATGATCGTGCCGATGACGGAGAGCACCATCCCGATGATGAAGGCGGGTGGTGGCGCGTGCTCCATCTGGACGCCGTACCAGATGCAGAGAGGCCAGTAGGCGAAGATCATCAGCAGTGGCATCCACCCTTGCTTGGCGATGACGGTGGTTTCCTTGGACGGGCTGCGATCAGTCATGGGAGGTCTCCGTTTGAGGCGATTGCTATCGAAGTGATATCACTTTGATATTCCCTGTCCAGGCCTTTCATCCTGCCGACGCCGTGTGCCACGCCCGTACTGCCCCGCATTCAGCCCTGAGTCGCGAATTTGCGGTAGAACGGGCCATATCGGCGACGTCTTCGGGAATCGGCGTCCATCCGGTGACCGGCCGCCGTTTGCAGAAGCGCGCCTGCCCCGGCGGCAGAGACAGAGGGCATTCGCCGTGCTTGATCCATCCCCGAACCGAGGCCATCGTGATTCTCCCGGCACCCAGCCTCGGGTGGCTCCGCTCTCCCTCGTCCGTCCAGACGACCCTTCGCCATGTCCGCTTCGAGCCTTCACTCAGCCCACGGGGCATCCCGGCGGGACTCTCAGCTGGGCGTCTGTTCCTGGTCGCTCCAGCCCGAGTCCGTGGACGACCTGCTGCGCAAGGTCGGGGCCACGGGGCTCGGTGCTGTCCAGCTGGAGCTGGAACCCCTCCGGTCAGGTGCCTGGGACCTGGCAACGACCCGGGAGCGCCTCATGGGCGCTCGGGTGCAAACCCTCTCCGGCATGCTCTCCATGGCTGGGGAAGACTACTCCAGTTTGGAGAGCATCCGGGTCACCGGTGGTGTGCGCTGTGATGCCACCTGGGAGACCAACCGGGCTGCTGCGGCTGACTGTGCTCGCATCGCTCGCGAACTGGACCTGGACCTCGTGAGTTTCCACGCGGGCTTCCTGCCGCACGATCCGCAGGACGCGGAGTCGGCCGTGCTCTTGAGCCGAGTGGGCGAGGTCGTGGATGCCTTCGCTGACGAAGGCGTGCACGTCGCCTTGGAAACAGGGCAGGAATCGGCAGAAGTCCTTTCGGAGTTCCTGCTTCGGCTCGACCGCCCAACGGTTGGCGTGAACTTCGACCCAGCCAACATGCTGCTCTACGGCATGGGTGACCCGGTGCAGGCACTCGAACACCTGGCGGTCTTCGTACGGCAGGTGCATCTCAAGGATGCCAGACGGTCCGAGCTGCCCGAGCAGTGGGGCCAGGAGGTGCCGTTGGGAGCAGGTGAAGTGGATTGGCCGGCCTTCTTTGCTGTGTTGCAGGCGCGGTTGCCCTCCGTGAACCTGCTCATCGAGCGCGAGGCAGGTGACGACCGGGTTGCCGATGTCTGCACGGCTCGCGACGTTGCCTTGCGCCACGGGGGCCTCGCGCCCCGGGTGTCCCCATGAGCTCAGCGTCCGCAGGGGAACGACCGATCGGGGTGGGCGTCGTGGGTTTGGGCGTGATGGGTGCCCAGCACATCGAGTCCTATCGTGTTGCCCAGCTCACAGGCGCCGCGAACCAGCTGGTGGCTGTCTGCGACGCCGACGCGCAACGCCGCGCTGGCATCCGGCCCGTGGATGGTGAGCACGCAGTCTCTGGTGACGCCACGGAGCGTTTCTTCGATCCGGGCCTTGTCCAGGCCTATGAATCACCTACGGAGCTCTTTGCCGACGATGCCGTGGAGCTCGTCAGCGTCTGCACCTACACCGACAGCCATGTCCCCTTGGCCCTCGAGGCCCTGGCTGCTGGCAAGCATGTGCTGCTCGAGAAACCAGTGGCCCTCACGCCTGAGGAGGTCCAGGTGCTGGTGGATGCCGCTGCAGCTGTTCCCGGGCAACTCTGCATGCCCGCCATGTGCATGCGGTTCTGGCCTGGGTGGCGTTGGTTGGCGGAGGTCGTCCAGGACGGGAGCCTCGGGGCTGTGCGCCGCGCGAGTTTCCGGCGCCTTTCGGCGGCCCCGCACTGGGGGCAGGACTTCTACGAGGACCCGACTCGTAGCGGCGGAGCGCTCGTCGACCTACACGTCCACGATGCGGACTTCGTGCGCTGGTGCTTCGGTGTGCCCTCGGCGGTGGAGACCACCGGCAGTCTGGCTCAAATCAAGACGCGCTACCTGTTTGCTGACGGTCGCGCGGACGTGATGGCGGAAGGCTTCTGGGACCGGGACCCGAGCACGGCCTTCTTCATGGGTTACCGGGTGGAGTTCGAGGTGGCGACCGCCGACTTTGCTTTCGGTCGGGAGCCTGCCTTGCGGGTCGAACGCCGGGGAGAGCCCGTTGAGCCTGTGGCCCTCGCGGACGGCAATGGCTACGACGGCGAGATCTCCCACGTGCTGCGCGCGATCCACGCGCTCAAGGCAGGTACGACCGTGCCCCTGGACGCTCGCCTCGAGGAGGCGATAGGCCTCCAGGCGATGCTGGCCGCGGAGCGTCTCAGTCTCGAGAGCGGTGCCGTCGTCGCGCTCTAGATAAGCCGGGTGCGCCCGGGGATCGGCACCACGAGTTTCGGCGCGTCGGCATTCATGGCGTAGATCTCGGGCCCCAGGTGTTCCTTGCTCGCCATGGCCTGTTCCCAGGTGACGGTCTGGCCGGTGTAGGCCGCCAGGCGTCCCATGACCGACAACATGGTGCTCGTGGTCATCCAGCTGCCGTCATTGACGGGGCTCCCAGCCCGAATTGCTGCGAACATCTCGTCGTGCTCGGTCTGATACATGTCGTTGCCGGGGGCCTCGCTCTCCCACTCCTGCTCCCCTTCGATCAGGAACAGCCCTGCCCAAGGCTTCGCCGTGGCGCGGCCCTTGGTGCCGTACACGAAGTCGCTGTTGTCGGTAGAACAGTTGGCCATCTGGCGCGACATGTGGAAGCCGCGCGCGCCCTCGGCGTAGTCGTAGGTCACGGAAAAGTGGTCGAAGATGTCGCCCTGCTCTTCGCCAAATCGTGCCTGCCTGCCACCGACCGCCGTGCACGAGAGGGGCGTCTTGTCGCCGAACGTCCAGGCCATCTTGTCCAGGCTGTGGCAGGCCTGTTCCACCAGGCTGTCGCCGCCGAGCCAGTTCATGTGTTGCCAGTTGCGCAGCTGGAACTCCATCTCGGTCCAGTCTGCCTGACGTGGGCGCGTGCCGAGCGGCGAGGCGTTGTAGGTGCTGTACACCGACTGAACGTCTCCCAGCCCTCCTTCGAGGATGCGCTCGTAGAGTGAGCGATACTTGTAGTGCTTGCGCCAGCAGAAGCCCGAGACCAGCGAGAGCTTCTTCTGCTTCGCGATGCGTGCCGACTCCATGACCGAACGCACGCCGGGGGCATCGACCGCCATGGGCTTCTCACAGAACACGTGCTTGCCGGCCTCCAGGGCGGCGCGGATGTGCGCCGGGCGGAAGTGAGGGGGCGTGGTCAGCACGACGACGTCCACGCCGCTGTCGATGACCTGCTGAAACGCGTCAAAGCCGACGAAGCGTCGCTCTTCGGGGACATCCATGCGTGCTTCCGCTGTGCTCCCCAGGGAATTCAGCAGGTGGCCGTGGCTGCTGTCCAGGCGGTCGGCGAAGACATCGCCCATGGCCGTGAGCTGGACCGTGCCGGCTTCGGCATTCAGTGCCTGGTAGGCAGCGCCCGTTCCGCGCCCTCCGCAACCGATCAAGCCGACCTTGAGCACGTCGGGGTCAGCGCTGCCGGGGACGGCGCCCAGGAGCGGGCGGGGCAGGGCCAGGGCGAAGGGAGCCGCTGCTGCGGCGCCCTTGAGGAAGCGACGGCGAGTCGTCATGGCAGGCGTCCTTGGAAGGCATGAAGGGCTGCGAGTCTAGCAGCTCAGCGCGGAGGCCTGTGGGCTGGGTTCAGCGCGCATCGGCGTCCGACGTCACGATCCGGAACCCGGCGAAGTCAGCATCTGCGAGCCACCACTTGCTCTTGGGGATCTGGGGGTCCGTGGCATTCCAGCTTGGGTCCGGTCGCTGAAGGTGGCCGGCGTGCACATCCTGCGCTTTGTCGCGGAAGCTGCCGCCGCGCAGGACGGCCGTCCCATCGGGGTCGACGCACCACTCCGCCGCATTCCCCAGCATGTCGTAGAGCCCTGCGGGGTTGGGCTTGAGGCTACCGACGGCGTGGGTCTTGCGATCGGCGGTCTGGCGCACCCAGGCGTAGGGGCTGAGTCCTTTGCGGCTGCTGTCGATCCATGAGCCTGGGACTGATGCTGGGGCGGGGGCTGAACCGCTGTCGGGGGCGGGGTCGTCCCCCGCGGACTCGCCAGCGGTGTGGGGGGGGCCGGTAGCGGCGTCGCTGGCCAGGCAGGCCGCCTCCCATTCGGCCTGCGTGGGCAAGCGGTAGCGGCGACCGCTCTTGGCCGAGAGCCACTCGCAAAACGCGCTTGCCGAGGTGTGATTGACGGAGATGGCGGGATAGCCGCTATGCCCATAGCCGCGGTCGGCCAGGACGAAAGCGGCGCTGGGTCGGATCACTGCGTCGAGCTCGTCGGGAACCTGGGGGTCGGCCTTGTCGAGCCGGTACAGAAAGGCGTCGAAGGCATCCCATGTGACCTCGTGTGCGCTGAACCACAGCGTCGCGTGCTTTGGGTCGTCGGGTGTCGGCTGCGATCCGTCAGAGCCCTGCCCGGAAGCCTCTGCGGAAGCCTCTGCGGAAGAGGGGTCTGAGGTGATTTCCTCAAGAAAGGCCGGAACGCGCACAGGCACCATGTCGAAGCTCAGGCTCGTGCCGGATATCCTCTGCGAGAACGATTTGGCTGAAGCCGGTGACGAAGCACCGTGCACACCTATGGTCGGGTTTGGCTGAGCCGAGCCGGAGACCGGTGCGCTGTCTTGAGCCGCCGCCGACGCAGAGCCCGAGGACACAGCGATGACCACAGCAAGGACAGCGAGCAGGATGCGTGCAGGCTGCGCGGGGCTGAAGAGTGTGCGCATGGTGGGGATGCTCATGGTTTGGGTAGGTGTCGCGCTCGCGTCTGTCGCCGGGGCAAGCCCAGCGGCCACGGCTCGGGTCGGGCTGGAGCGCTACGAGTATAGGCAGGTTGTCTTCGGGGTCGAGGCGCGGCTCGTGCTGTATGCCACCGACGACAAGACCGCTCTCACCGCGGCCGAGGCGGCCTGGGCGCGCTTCGAGGAACTCGATGCAGCTCTCAGCGATTGGCGGGTGGACAGTGAGCTCAGCTTGTTGCGCGAAGCACCCGTGGGCGAGCCCCTTCCGATTGGAACCGACCTCTTCGCCGTGCTGCAACTGGCCGATGAGCTGCACTCGGCCACGGCCGGGGCCTTTGACGCCAGCGTCGGGCCCTTCGTGAAGCTCTGGCGCGAGGCACGTACCCTCAACCGGCTCCCAGCACAGGAGGATCTCGCTGCAGCCGCCGTTGCTGTTGGCTGGGACAAGTTGACGCTCGAGGCTTCGGGCGACGGCGCGGGCTTCGTTGTGTTGACCGTGCCCGGCATGGCCTTGGATCTAGGGGGCTTGGCCAAGGGTTACGGTGCGCAGCAGGCGCTGCTCGCCATGAGCGCCGTGGGTGTGAACCGTGCGCTTGTGGAAGTGGGCGGTGATGTCGCCGCCGGCGATGCTCCTCCGGATCGCGACGGCTGGGACACCCTCGCTGGCTGCGGGCCGGGGCGCGCCGTTCGCGTCAGCCTGACGAACGAGAGCCTCGCGGTGTCCGGGGATACCGAACAGTTTCTCGAAGTCGACGGCCGGCGCTACAGCCATCTCATCGACCCGCGCACGGGGCTCGCCGTCAGCCAGCGCACTTGCGCTTCGGTGGTCGCCAAGAGCGGGGCCGTGGCCGACGCCTTGGCCTCGGCAGTGCAGGTGATCGGTCCGCGGGAGGGGCGTAGCGTGGTGGGACGTGTTGCTGGTGCGCGCGTCGTGTATGCCGAACGCCTGGACCTTCCGGTGGCCCAGCAGTTTCGTGACCCGCTCCGGGTCGCCCCGTTGCTGGAGCTGGAGTTCGGAATGCCCCACGGGCAGGCTCGCGAAGCTGGGGAGCGCCCTGCCTGGACCGAAGAAGAGGAAGTACTCGTGGGCCGCCTCTTTGGAGAGGCCTCGGGGCCAGTGCGCTTCCCAGCGGGGACGAACTGGTCGCTGGAGATGCAGGTCTGGGGCAATGCAGGTGCAGACTTGCTCGTGCATCCCGATGCCGACCAGCTGGGGAAGGACGCCGTGCGGCTCGGGATCGGTGCCGGCGAGAATCTCAACGCACCTAGCGCTGCAGGGCGAGGCAACCACTGGGAGGTTCGCTGCACAGGCTTCGACAGGCGCTTCCAGGTCTGGCGAGACGGGGATCTGGTCCAGGATCTGCGCATACCGAGCAGCAAGACCTCGGCCGGGCATGAGCGCAAGGCTGCCTTCACCATGGTTCGCGCGGAGCTGTCCACCGACGGCGCCGAGGCCGAGGCGCCGGTGGGCATGGTCCGGGTTCGGGGGTTGAAGCTGCGACGGCTGGAATCGGTGGACGACGAGGGCTTGAGCGTGCTGGGTGGAGGCAAGTTGATCCTGACGGAGGACGCTGAGTTGCACGGGTGGCGTTCGCTGATCGACCTCGGCATGAGTGAGTGGGAGGAGGATCGAGGCAGCTACGTCTCCGCCCCCCTCGACTACCGGGTGACGGATGGCGTGTTGCATATCCCCTCCTCGGGAGGCGGGGGCCAGCTGCGGACGAAGCAGGACTTCCAGGACTTCCGGCTGCGCATGGAGTTCAAGCTGGCGCCCGGTGCGAACAGCGGGCTCTTCCTGCGTGGTGATCGTGCCGGCGGCGACCCGGCCTACAGCGGGTGTGAAGTCCAGATCATCGACGACCACGGCTGGGAAGGGCTGGCTGGCTTCCCGCTCCAGGAACGTCAGAAGTGCGGCAGCCTCTATGGGGCCGTCGCCGCCCAGGCTCCGGGAGCCCTGCGCCCGACGGGGGAGTGGAACACCTACGAAGTGCTCATGCACGGTCGGCGCATGGCAGTCGCGCTCAACGGTCGCGTGCTCTACGACGTCAACACCCACGAGTTGGAGTGTGAGCCACCGTTTGCCGATCGCGTGCCCACTGGGTTCATCGGCTTGCAGCGCTACGGCGCCCCCCATGTTCCCGGCGACACGGCCCTCTGGGTGCGCAACATGTTCGTCCGGGAGTACGGGCAGAAGGGCGACAGCGCGGCGCCCGGCGACGAGAACACGTCTGACGGGGATCCGGGCACAGCCCCGGGCGTCCAAGACGAAGACATTGAACAAGGCTGATTCCCAGGAGTTCCCCGTGGCCCTTTCTCGTTTCCTGAATCGAGGCACTCTGTGCCCGTCGATGTTGTGGCTCGCCCTTGGTCTCATGTCCGGCCTCACGAGTTGCGCTAGTGCGTCCGGCGCGCCTGAGTTCGTACCGCTGTTCGATGGGAAGAGTCTCGACGGCTGGGTGAGGGTGAATGGTGGGCCGAGCACGTTCGTGGCGAAGGACGGCATGATCGTTTGCGATGGCCAGCCCACCTGCGTGCTGCGCACCGAGCGGATGTACGAGAACTTCGTGTTGGAGATGGATTATCGGCACATGCAGGCCGGGGGGAACGCCGGCCTCTTCGTCTGGTCTGACCCGCTCCCTGCAGTGGGGGTGCCGTTCACACGCTCCATCGAGGTCCAGGTGATGGACGGAATCGAGACGGAGAACTACACGAGTCACGGCGACATCTTCTCGATCTGGGGTGCGCGCATGACGCCCGACCGGCCGCACCCTGGGGGATGGGAGCGCTGCCTTCCGAGCGAGAAGCGTGCCCGGCCGGCTCCCGAATGGAATCACTATCGCGTGACCTGCGTGGACGGCGACATCCAGCTCGAGGTGAACGGCAAGCGAGTCAGCGGCGCGCACGATGTCACGCCCCGGCGAGGCTACATCTGCCTGGAGTCGGAGGGCAGCGAGGTGCACTTCCGGAATCTGAAGATCCAGGAACTCCCGAACTCAGCGGGTGGCTTGGAGCCCAGCCAGATCGCCCACGATGCAGGAGCCCCAGACGAAGCGTTCCGTTCGCTCTACAGCGGCGTGGACCTGTCAGGTTGGAAGGTCGAGCAGGTCCACGAGGGGCATTGGACGCCTCAGGGCTGGCGACTCGACTATGACGGTCAGGGCGACACCCTGTGGAGTGAGGAGAGCTTCGGTGATTTTGAACTCGTGGCCGATTGGCGTTGGGCAGGTGAAGCCACACCAGGGCCGGTTCCGGTGGTCCATCCGGACGGCACCCAAGCGCTCGATGCGGACGGCAAGCAGCTCATGGTGGATGTGCCGCACACGGGAGACAGCGGCATCTACCTTCGTGGCAACAGCAAGAGCCAGGTGAACATCTGGGGTTGGCCCATCGGCTCTGGGGAGGTGTACGGCTACCGCACCGATGGATCGCTCACGGCGGAAGTCCGCCGCGGAGTCACACCTCTCGTGGCCGCAGACGTAGCCTTCGGGAAGTGGAACCGCTTCCACATCACGATGGTGGGTGATCGGCTGACGGTCGTGCTCAACGGGAAGCTGGTCCTGGACCGCGCTCAGCTGCCTGGCGTGCCAGCCGAGGGGCCTATCGCCCTCCAGCACCACGGTGCGGCGTTGCAGTTCGCGAACGTGTTCGTGCGCCCGTTGGATTGACGGGCAGCACCGGGGTCGAGTGTGAACTCAGTCCAGACGCTTCACGCGGATGTTGCGGTACCAAACAGGATCGCCGTGGTCCTGCAGTGCGATGTGCCCGCGCCCGGTCTTGCCGTACCCCGGCCAGCGCGTGAACTTGCTCTTCGCCAGGAGTGCCTCCCACTCCGGGCTTCCCAGCTGGTACTCCACCACGGGAACACCGTTGAGCCAGTGCTGTACATGGCCGTCCTGGATGCGCAGGCGCACCGTGTTCCACTCGCCCACGGGCCGGGTGACGTCTTCGGGCGGCGCATGCATGGCGTAGTTCGCCCCAGCCGAGGTCATGGGGTTGGCGCCGTCGGGGTGCAGGTCATTGTCCAGGACCTGCATCTCCGGGCCGGTCTCATAGACCCCGCCCTTCTCTTCGGAGACGTGGAAGAAGATGCCGCTGTTGCCGCCGGGGGAGATCTTCCACTGCAGGTGCAGCTCGAAGTCTGCGAACTGCTGCTCGGTGATGACGTCGCCGCCGCCCGCGCTGCGGGTCAGGGTTCCGTCCTCGACGGTCCAGCCGGCGGGCATCTGTTCGCTTCTGAAGCCTCGCCATCCGCGGGTGGACTCACCGTCGAACAGCAACTCGAACCCGTCCGACTGCTCCTGCCCTGAGAGCGTGTTGGGAGCGAGAGCGAGGCCCGTTTCTGCGCACGTGCCGCACACGCTCCGACAGGTGACCTGAAGCAGGGCGACAGCCAGGCAGAAGCCCAGGGCCTTCAGGAGCTTGGGAGCGGGAGAGCGGGCAGGCAGGATCGGTCGAGAGGTCACGAGGCGTTCTCCGCGCGGACTGAACGAGCTGGGTAGAACAAGGACAGCAGAACGAGGCAGGCAAGGCTGGCCCACATGGGGACGCTGAACAAGCGGGTGTAGTCGAGCGTGCCCGCACTGTCGGTGGCCCAGTCGGCGACATACCCGGCGATCAGGCTGCCGACGATGATTCCGATGCCCACGATGACGAGGTTGAACAGGCTCTGGGCGCTGGCCCGGACGTCGATGGAGGTCTCTTCATCTACGATCATGAAGGCCACGAAGATGAAGCAGCCGAAGCACAAGCCGTGCAGGGCAACGCCCGCCATGATCACCGGGATCGACTCTGCGTACGCGAAGATGGCCATGCGCCCGGCATAGGCCAGCAGGCCAATGGACAGCAGGGATTTGCGCGAGACCCGTTTGACGAGCATGGGGATCAACGCGAGGACGAGGAGCTCGGCCAGCTGGCCGATGGTCATCAAGCCGCCTCCGCCCACGCCGAACACCTGGTTGATGCTCTCCGTCGCGCTAGTCTGGATGGTGCTGAGGAAGCCAGCGGTGTGCACGAAGTAGAACTGGTGGATACAGCTGACGGGCACTGCGAGCAAGAACAACGTCAGCAGTGGGTTCCGCCTCACTTCACCCAGGGCCTCGGCGGTGGCGTTCTTGTTCTGCCCTTGCGCTGGCGGTGTGTGCGGAAGAACGAAGCAGAAGAGGCCCATGAGCAGACCGAGCAAGGCGCTCAGGCGGAAGGCGTCGGAGCGCCCCGCATCCTGGGCGGCAGCGATCAGCTCCGGTGTGCCCTCGGCGGGCGTGTGCTGATGGAGCAGCCACTGGCCGATGCCGATCCCCACCACGATCCAGCCCAGGGTCCCCCAGAGACGGATCTTGCCGAAGTCGCGGTCGCGATCGGGGATGTGATGGAAGGCCAGACTGTTGGTCAAGGCCAAGGTGGGGGAGTAGACGATGGAGTACGCCAAGGAGAACCACAGGAAGCCCGAGTAGGTCTCGATGGAGCTGAGCTGCCAGACGAGTGCTGCCCCGAGCAGGTGGCTGATGCCGAGGAAGCGCTCGGTGGCGAACCAGCGATCGGCGATCTGACCCGCAATGAAGGGGGCGAGCAGGGCGCCCACCGCGCCGACCGAGAAGATCCAGGCGATCTGGTCTGCCGCGAAGCCCCGGTGTCCTGCCAGGTACGGCCACAGCAGGGGCAGCCAGGCACCCCAGATGGCGTACTGCAGGAACATCATGAACGAGAGGTTGGCGTAGAGCCCCTTCTCGAGCGGCTCGGCCTCGACTTCAGCGAAAGTGCTCATTCGCTGAACGCCGCATCAAAGGCGACCTCGGATTGGGGGAAGTCCAGGCGCTTCACGAAGGCCGCGGCCTCCGTGGCGCCGTGCTCGCGATTCATCATGGGGTCTTCCCATTCCACGGAGAGGGGACCTTCGTAGTCGAGATGGTTGAGCAGGCGCACGATGCCTTCAAAGTCGATGCGCCCCCTGCCTGGGCTGCGGAAGTCCCAGAAGCGGCCGTCAGAGCCGAAGTCCGTGTGCCCGCCGAAGACACCCGCTTCTGCCGGTGAGTCGGACCACCAGACGTCCTTCACGTGAACGTTGAAGAGGCGCGTTCCGAATTCCCGCAGGAAGCCCAGGTAGTCCACGCCCTGGTACCCGAAGTGGGAGGGGTCGAAGTTGAACCCGAAGGCGGGGTGTCCGTCCAGCGCCGCCAGCGCCCGCCGTGTGGACGCGATGTCGAAGGCGATCTCCGTGGGATGCACTTCGAGCGCGAAGCTGACGCCGTGGGCCGCGTAGTCGTCGAGGATGGGTTTCCAGCGCGCGGCGAAGTCCTGGAAGCCCGCCTCGATAGAGCCTGCCGGAAGCGGGGGGAACGCGTAGGCGGCATCCCAGATGGAGCTTCCCGTGAAGCCTACGACGACCGTCCGTCCGGTCCTGGCCAGTCGATCCTTGACGGCCGACGGTGCTGCATCGAAGAAGCGTCGGGCCGCCTGTCCGGTGGCGATCATCTCTTGTGCTGCCCGCTGTCGGACACCTTCCGGGTCGCCGTCACCCCAGATGGCGGCGGGTAGGATTCCCTTGTGCCGCTCGTCGATCCGGTCGCACACGGCCTGGCCCACAAGGTGGTTGCTGACGGCAAAGGAGAGCAGACCATGCTGTTGCAGCAACTCCCAGTGTTGCGCGCAGTAGTCGTCCTCCTGGGTCGCGCGCTGCACATCGAAGTGGTCGCCCCAGCAGGCAAGCTCCAGGGCGTCGTAGCCAAAGGAAGCGGCCTTCGCGCATAAAGTCTCAAGAGGGAGGTCGGCCCACTGGCCGGTGAACAGCGATACGGGGCGGGGCAAGGGCTGTCCTCACGCGGGGCGGAAGGGGGCTCGCGCGACGTCCCACGCGAGGGCGCGCCAGGGTACCAAGCGGCCGGGCTCGTCGAGCCTCTACTTGACCTGGGACAGCTTGATGGCGCTGCGTTCGCGCGCCGAGATCATGGCTGCCTCCAGGACCCGCTGCGTCTCGTAGGCGTCCGCGAAGTCGGGAAGCGGGACGACGGGCTTCTTGCGGGACAGGGATCGCACGATGTCCGCCGCCATGTTGGTGAAACCGTGCTCGTAGCCCACGACGTGGGCGTCGGGCCACCAGTTCTCGGCATAGGGGTGCCCGCCCTGAGCATTGGTGCACATGATGCGGCGCCAGCCCGCGGTGCGCGGCCCCTCGGTTTCATCGTGGTACCAGAGCACGTTCATGTCTTCGAAATCGAAGCGCAACGAGCCCGACTCGCCGTTCAGCTCGATGCCGTTGCGGTTCTGGTGCCCCGCCGCCAGGCGTGTGGCTTCGAAGCTGCCCGTCGCTCCGCCGGAGAAGCTAGCGAGAAAGAGGGTGGCGTCATCGACATCGCTTCGGCCGACAGCCTTGGGGTCATCGGGCTTCGTGCGTTGCTTGATGAAGGTGCGCGACACCGCGCCATGAATCTCCGTGATGGACTCGCCCGTGATGAAGCGTGCCATGTCCACGATGTGTGCGTTGAGATCACCATGGGCACCGCTACCCGCGTGCTTCTTTTGGAATCGCCAGCTGAGCGGCGTCCCGGGGCCTCCCCAGCTCTGCAGGTAATGGGCCCGGACATGGTAGATCGCCCCTAGCCGCCCCTCCTTGACGAGTTGGTGCGCCAAGGCCACGGCGGGGCAGCGCCGGTAGTTGAACCAGACGAAAGTCTGTCCCTGGGCTGAGGCGGCCGCCTGTTTCATGGCACGCGCTTCGTCCAGGGTGCGGGCGAGGGGCTTCTCACAGGCGACGTGCTTGCCGGCCTCGAGCATGGCGAGCGCCTGCTCGTGATGGACGTGGTTCGGTGTGCCGATGTCCACGAGATCAATCTCAGCGTTGTCGGCCAGGTCCTGCCAGCGGACGGTCCAATGCGGCCAGCCCCACTGCGCCGCGAACGACTCGGTCTCCTCGGCGTTGCGCGCGGCGAGGGTGTGCAGCTGGACAGCCCGCGGGAGCTGGAAGAATCGCCCGGCCTGGTGCCACGCATTGCTATGAGCACGGCCCATGAACTTGGCACCGATCAAGGCGACCTGCAGCGGACGGGGCATCGGCAACTCTCTCATGGGGGAGCGGAGGTGGCAGGGCTGTCATCCCATCTGAAATGGGAGCCGGGAACAATGCTCTGGCTGGATAAGTGCTTCGGCCCGGCTCCAATCGCTGTTCCCCTGGTGAGAGACGGCCCGCTCGTGAGTCACTCAACACCGGGCGGAACTGCGCTGAGCTGAGATCATCGAAGGCCTGCTGATGACAGGGACTGAGCGAGGGCCGTTAGGCTCCGCGGGACTGCTGAAGTCGGGTGGCGATGCGCTCGGCTGCCCGGTCCACGGCCCCTGGCTGGAAGCAGCGCTCGCGCAGCACACGCAGGGCTTGCAGCTGCTCCCCATAGGCCGGCGTGTCCGTGACGAGTGGCTCGATGGCGTCGAACAAGGGTTGAGGTTCCTCAGTCGTGAGCAACAGCTCTGGGGTGACCTCGCGTCCGCAAACGAGATTCACCTGGCCCACGAAGGGCGGCACCAGGATGGCCCGCCGCATGCGCTCTTCCATGGGCGTGAGGCGGTAGAAGACCACGAGCGGCGTGCCGAGCAAGGCCGTCTCGAGGGTGGCGGTACCGCTGCCCACCAGAGCGCAACGGCACGAGGCCATGACGCCGTGGATGTCGTCGCCATGCAGCTGCAAGGGGACTCCTGCAGCCGCCGCAGCGCGCTCCATGTTCTTGAGCTCGTCGGGGGAGACGTGCGCCGCATGGAAGCTGATGTCGGGGTGCCGTTGCGCCAAGAGCCTGGCCGTCTCGAGCAGCAGCGGCATGTGTTTCCGGACTTCGCGCCGACGACTGCCCGGCAGCAAGGCAACAGGGCGAGGAAGCTCCTGGATCTCGCGCCGCTCGGGGGGGCTGGCCGGCAAGGCGTCCACCAGGGGATGGCCGATCCAGTGGGCGGTCATGCCAGCGTCGCGAAAGAGGGCTTCCTCAAACGGAAAGATGACGTGTGCCTCGTCGACAACCCGGGCGAAGCGGCGGATCCGCCAGGGTGCCCAGGCCCAGAGTTGGGGGGCCACGAAGTACACGACCGGGATGCCCCGCCGATGTGCCATGCGGGCCAGGAAGAGGTTGAACCCGGGATAGTCGACGAGCACGAGCAGGTCGGGCCGACGCTTGGCGAACACGCCGGCCACCTGGCGCAGCAGGCGCAGTAACTGCGGCACGGCCTTCACGGCAGGCCGGATGCCGATGATGGCGTGGGACACGAGGTCGGCATGCAGTTTCACGTCTGCCGAGGCCAGCTCCCGGCCGCCGAGACCTTCCACTTGCAGCTGTGGAACACGACTACGCAGCGCGCGCACCAACCGTGCGGCATGCTGATCTCCCGAGGTGTCTCCGGCGCTGATGAAGAGCTTCGGCATGGGCTGGGCAGGGTGCCGCGCGGTGCTCAATCGAGAACGCGGATGCTCTCGCAGAGGAGGGCCAGGGTGGTCTGGGCGCGGTCCAGGTGTGTGGCGGACACCAGCAGGTGGTCGCGACTGAAGGCCGTCACGGCTCCGAGCGGGATCGAGGCAGCTGCGAGGGCGCCACTGACGGCTGAGAGGACGCCCACCACATCCCAGTCCATCACGGTGTCCAAGGTGAGTAGGCACCAGCCGTCGTCGCGACGCAGAGGGGCCGGAAACTCGCGCATCGAGGCTGCGGGGACAAAGGCCGTGACCTCCATCTCATCGCTGATGACGAAGGTGTGCTGTTCGCGGGATCGAAGCAGGGCACCAAAGACAGCTGACAGCTGGTTGGTCTGCCAGGCCGCCAGGGTGAACGGCCCACGGCGAACCAGCAAAGTAGTGTGGGCCAGGATCTGCTCGGGGGATGCGCTCACGAAGCCAGCGCCTCGAAAGGCCAGAACCAGGGGATGACCCACATGGACACGATGAACAGCAAGACGTTCAACGGCAGGCCGATCCGCAGATAGTCGGTGAAGCGATAGCCGCCTGGCGCGTAGACGAAGAGGTTTGTCTGGTATCCGATGGGGGTGGAGAAGCTCGCGCTCGCACCGAACAGCGTGGCGAAGACGAAGGGCTCTGGTTGATACCCCATCGAGAATGCGGTCTGGATCGCCAGCGGCGTGACGAGCACGGCCACCGCATTGTTCGAGACGAGACTCGTCAGCGCCGCAGACAGCAGGTAGATCCCCGCCATCACGGCCAGGGGGCCGTTGGATTGGAGCGAGTCCACGAGCCAGCCGCTGGCGTGGTCCAGCACACCTGTCTTGTCCAACGCACGGCCCAGGGCGAGCATGCCGGCGATCAGGAACACGATGCTCATGTCGATGGCGTCGTAGGCCATGCGCATGGACAGGCACCCGGTGAGCACCATGAGCGCCACGCCGGTCAGGGCGAGGGTCACGATGGGAAGGATCTCCAGGGCTGCCAGCAGGACCACGAGGGCCATGATGCCCAGGGCGATGGGGGCCTTGTCGTGCCGCACCACCTGCCGCTCCACGCCTTCCAAGAGGATGAACTCGTTGGATGTGCGCAGATTCTCGATCATCGATTCTTCACAAACCACCAGCAGCGTGTCACCGAGTCTGAGTCGGATCTCGCTGACCCGCTCTCTCAGGTGCTCGTCGCGACGCAGCACGGCGATCGCGGCGGCGTTCCCATGCCTCCGTGCAAAGCCGGCACGGGCGATGGTGCGACCGATGAGCGGGCTGTTGGGGTTGATGACCAACTCGACCATGGTCATGGTCTTGCCCTTGCCCTCCTGGGCGAGCAAGGCGCCCAACTCCGAGGGCAACGTGATGCCATCCCGGTCGAGCAGTGCATTGATGGCCCCGGGCTCGCCCTTCAACAGCAGCACATCCCCCTCGCGGATGAACTGCGCCTTTGGGTTGGCCACCAGGGGGGCGAAGACCACGTCGTCACCGCGGATGAGCATCAGCGGCGTGATGCCCTGAGACTTGGTGAGCAACTCCTGGTAGCTCTTGGAGATGAGCGGGGAGCCTGACTCGAAGCAGACCTCGGTCACGAACTCGCGGATGCGCCCCGCCGACGTGGCGTTCGAGACCGACATGCGGTCGGGCAGCAAGCGCGTGGCAAAGAGCCCCATGAAGGCGAAGCCGACCGCGGCGAAGATGATGCCGGGGATGGAGAACTCGAACATGCTCATGGTCATGTGCGAGTGAATGCGTGCCTCCTCGGCCACGAGCAGGTTGGTGCTGGTGCCGATCAAGGTGCAGGTGCCGCCCATGATGGATGCATAGCTCATGGGGATCAGCAGCTTCGACGGAGCGATGTCGAAGGAGGCCGCGGCGCCCAGCACGATGGGCAGGAAGATCACGGTCACCGGGGTGTTGTTCAGGAAGGCGGAGCTGACGGCCACGGTGACCATCACCATGAGCACCAGCCGTTTCCCGTTGCCCTTGGAGATGTGGAACATCAGGTGCGTGATGCGGTCCAGCGTGCCGGCGCGGATTAGCCCTGCCGACAGCACGAACATGGCCGCAACCGTGATCAAGGCCGGGTTTCCGAACCCGTCGAACACCTCGCTGGGTGTCAGGGTGCCGCGCAGCACGAGGGCAACCAGGATCAGCAGACCGACGAGGTCGACTGCCAAGGCCTCCGTGACGAACAACGCGAAGGCGCCCACCATGACGGCGAGCACGAAGTACGCATCAGGGCTCAACGGGCGGCCAACCCGAAGGAGGTTCGCCAGGCGCTCGGTGCTTCGCCAGTGCCATGCACGACCCCGAAGAATGCGTCCTGCAACTGCGAGGTGACGGGGCCCGCCTGTCCTTCACCGATCTGTCGCCCGTCCACCTCGCGAACCGGGGTGACCTCGGCCGCGGTGCCCGTGAGGAACACTTCGTCGGCGACCATCAAGGCATCCCGCGCGATGTTGCATTCCACGATGTCCAGCAGTCCGAGGGATTCCTTCAGACGGAAGGCGAGGCGCAGCACCGTGTCGCGCGTGATTCCGGGCAGGATGGCGGCGGACGGGGGAGGAGTCATGAGCACGCGGTCGCGGATCATGAACAGGTTCTCTCCGCTGCCTTCGCAGACGTGTCCGGTGTCATCCATCAACAGGGCCTCGTCGAAGCCCAGGTCCACCGCTTCGCGCTTGGCCAGGGTGGAGGTGACGTACTGGCCGTTGATCTTGGCGCGGGACATGAAACTGCCCAGTCCCCCGCGGCGGTAGGCGGACACACGCACCCTGATGCCCTTGCGCAAGCCGTCCTCGCCCAGGTACGCACCCCAAGCCTGGGCCGCCACGGCCACGTGCACGGGGGGCATGCTGCCGAGACCGCCGAGGGTTCCATCGTCTTGCCAGACCACGGGGCGCAGGTAGCCGTCCTGGAGTTCGTTGGCCTGCAGCACATCGACACAGGCGTGGGCCAGCTCTTTGCGGCTGAAGGGCAGGGTCAGATTGCAGACGCAGGCGCTGTCCTCGAGCCGGCGTAGGTGGTCACCCAGACGGAAGATCGAGGATTGGCCCTCTTCGCCGGGAGCGCGGGAGGCATAGCTGCGGATGCCCTCGAACACGCCCACTCCGTAGTGCAGGGTGTGGGCGAGGACGCTGACACGAGCCTCTTCGAGAGGCACGATCTGTCCGTCGATCCAGGTAGAGGGCATGTGTGATGTCCGTGGGCTGGCCGTCGAGACGGCCTGAGTTGTTCGACTGCCGGTGTCCATCCATCCCTGGGGGCGTTCCATCCAGCCGTCAGTTCCCGCCAGGGAGGCTCGGCCATTCTATCCAAGTCGCGGCCCCCGGGTGAGCTGTTGATGCAGCAGCATCCCGGCCGAAGCGCCCTTGCAGCAGCAGATTCTCCCAACGCGCCACTCTCGGGCCGAGTAGATCTCTTGCTCCCACGACCCTTGAGCGGTTAACTCCGAGGCATGGCTCCTTTTCTAGAAACAGTGCTCTGCTCTGCCCGGCGAAGCATTCGCCTGGGTTTTTGCGCCCTCGGTCTCGCCTGTCTCGCAACAAGTTGCGGTGACGGCCAGGCAGTCGCCGAGCCAGCGGCGCCTGTGCTGCTGGTGGGGGTCGACGGGCTGGAGTGGGAGGTGTTGCGCCCACTTATGGAATCTGGTCGATGCCCGAACCTGCGGAAGCTCGCTGAGTCCGGCAGCTTCGGCAAGTTGGGCACTTTCATTCCGACGCACAGCCCCGTGGTCTGGACATCCATCGCCACGGGCAAACGCATGGAGGAGCACGGCATCACCAGCTTCTTGGATGGGCAGCAGCGAGCGTTCACGTCCTCTCGACGGAACGGGCGCGCCCTCTGGAACATCACCGATCTCTACGGCTTGTCGTCCAATGTCTTCGGCTGGTGGATTACCTGGCCGGTGGAGCCGGTGCGCGGCGTGATGGTCAGCGGTACGAGCGCCGTGGCGCAGCTGGCGGACAACTGGAAGCCAGCGCTCATGCCTGATGTCGAGGACCAGGTGCACCCGCCAGAACTCACGGAGCAGGTGTTGCAGCTCGCCGCAGAGGCCGGCTCGGAACAGGAGCTCATCCGCCTGGCCCGGGAGAAGGTCTTCGGCAACTACGCCGAGGGCATCATGGGGGCCGCCGAAGAGAAGCTCATCGACCAGACCCTCTGGTCCGTACAGTCCGATGCCACCTACTTCAGCATCGCCAAGACCCTCATCCCGGAGCATCCGGCCGACCTGAACATGGTCTATTTCGGTGGACCCGACGTGGCCGGCCATCGGTTTTGGCGGCACCTGCATCCGGAGGGTTTCGCCTATTCTGGCACGAGCGCCGCGGCCGACGAGGCCCTGGCTGACGTCTTGCCCAGCTACTACGAGTGGGTGGACGGCATGATTGGTGAACTCGTGGGCCTGGTGGGACCAGGCACGACCGTGATGGTGGTGTCCGACCACGGCATGCACGCCATTGCCCTCAAGAAGGCCAACAGCGCCCACACCACAGGGGACCATCAGGATGGTGCCCCGGGGGTGCTCATCGCGTCCGGGCCCGGCATCCGCGAGCAGGGGGACTTCGATCGCTTCCTGAAGAGCGGAGCCTTGCCCGTACACGGGTCGGTCTACGCCGTGGCCCCGACGGTTCTGGGCCTGCTCGGGATCCCCGCCGCCCGAGACATGGAGCAGCGCGTGTATCGCAACATCCTGACCCCCGAGACCCGGGAGCGTGTCCAGGCCCTGGAGTTGGTGGAGACCCACGACGAAGGCTTCCGGGCACCGAGCCTGGTGCAGATGTCCAAGGCGGGGGAGGAAGCCTTCACGAGGCGCTTCAGGGAGCTGGGGTACCTCGGGGTTCCTGCTGCGGAGAACAGCCGGACCGTCAACCCGAACGACTACAAGCCGGACCTGGACCAGGAGGTGGACGAGGGCTGAGGGCGGCAGGCTCGGGAAGGGGCTAGAACGGACGCTTCGGATGCCGGACAGCTTCCTCAAAGGCGAGGGGCCGCAGCGGCCGATAGAGGCGACGGGCCCGTTCCGGCGCTTCAATCGGCTCTTCCGATGCGCTACGTTCCCCCACTTCCGCGAGTGATTCGGCCCGGATCACCGCAACCAGGACTCAGCCCGTCCCCGAAAACAGGACTCGACCCATGGCGGATTGCTTCGTTCCCTCCAAGGCCCGTATCGAGAACACGGACATCGTGACCATCGACGACGATGACGACGATGCCCCCTGCGGCGAAGGCGGCAAGGAGGACAAGGGTGCGGGTGCCATGCTGGGCCAGCGACTGCTGAAGAAGCGCGTCATCATGCTGGCCAAGCCGGTCGACCGTGACCTGATGGCGGCCACCGTGGCGCAGCTCCTGGTGCTCGATGCCGAGTCGCATGAACCCATCACGATGTACATCAACTGCCCCGGTGGGGACGCGGACTCGGGCTTCGGCATGTACGACGCCATGAAGTTCATCGAGTCGCCCATCACGACGGTCTGCATGGGGCTGGCCGCCAGCGCGGCCATCATCATCTTCCTCGGCGGTGACAAGGGGCGTCGCTTCTCCATGCCCAACAGCCGCTTCCTGATCCACCAGCCCAGCAGCCAGGCCCAGGGCCAGGCCTCTGATCTTGAGATCACGGCCAATGAGATCCTGAAGACGCGCGACAAGTACAACGACATCATCGCAGCGGAAACGGGCGTGACAGCCAAGGCCATCGTGAAGGATGCCCATCGCGACTTCTGGCTGAGTGCCCAGGAAGCCGTGGACTACAAGCTCGCCGACAAGCTGGTCAGCAAGGCGTCCGAACTCTGAGCCTAGCGGCGGGCGAGAACGTCCTTCAGGCGTTTCACCTCGTTGATCTGCTGGAAGATGGAGCCCCCTGAGAAGGGCTCGGCCTGTTCCACCAGTTGGCGTAGGGCATTGATGGCCTCGCGTTGGACGATGTTGTGGCTGTCGTCCAGAGCGCGCGCGATGCCGTGCACGGCCTGGCGGTCGCCGATGGCCTCCAGCAGCGCGATGGCAGACTGACGGTCGAGGGCGGCCCCCTCCGCGTTGGTTCCGTCCGCCTTTGGGTCGACCTTGAGTCGGGCACTCAGCGCTTCGTGTCGCCCGTGGTCCGCGAGGCCAGCGAGTGCCTGCCGGATGCGTTCACCCTGTTCGAGGCTCGCGGCCGTCTCTTCTGCGCTGAGTTTCTCGTCGCCCTGCCGGCCCTGCTCCACCCGATAGATGGTGGTGTAGACCTCGGCCAGGGCGCCCAGCCCCGCCTCGGTGCCCAAGGATGCCAGGCCCACCGCAGCCTCCAGCCGCAGCTCGGTGTCCCCATCCTCGAGCAGGGGCTCCAGTTGGGGGATCAGGTGCAGCAGCTGGAGCTCGCCCGCCTTGCGCGCCGCAAAGCGACGCAGGGCGAGGGGGGCGGGAGGCGTGGCCTCTAGCTGGGCTTCCACCAGATCCCAATCGCGCATGTCCGCCAGGCGCACGAGGCAGCTCTGGATGCTGGCCTGCTTGACGGTGCTGGTGGTCTTGGCCTCCTCGAGCAGGATCGGGATGGCCGCGCGCCCGAATTCCAGAACGCCTTGCTCCGCAATGAGGCGCGCTTTCGTTTTCTTGGACGTGAGCTTCTTGATGACCCTGTCCAGCTTGGCCTTGTCCGTGGCGGACAGTGCCGGAGGAGCCTCAGGGGCCGGCAGCGCGGCCCGCAAGGCCGCCGGGTCGGGCGCGTCCTGGGGCTGGCTGAGGCTCGCGCCGAGCAGTCCGCTCATCACGCCCAGACAGAGGGCAGTCAGAGGCAGCACTCGAGCAAGAGGCGTGCAGGAGATGGGCGAGGGCAGGGCTCGGCGCTTCAGCATGGAAAACCCCTTCAGAGTCGGCGTTGTGACGGTGCACTGGAACGGAGAGTATAGGGCTTGGCCATGAACGTCACAGTCATCCTGCTCGCCTTGATCCTGGGACTTGCACCGCTGCTGGCGGGGCTGCTCGACGTGTTGACCACCCCGGAAGCCCTGGCTGATGTGTTCAACGCCCGGGTGCTCTCCCTGTGGGGGGGCACGGTGCTTCTGGGCCTGGCGACCGCCGCCAGTTCGATGTTGGTGGGCGTGCCCGTGGGCTGGACGGTGGCGCGCTGCCAGCGGACGGGCTGGGTGGGTGCACTCCTGCCCCTGCCCCTGATCCTGCCGCCTTGGGTGGTGGGCGTTGCCTGGACGGAGGCCGCGCCCCTGAGCGGCTTCTGGGGCGCTGTCTTCCTGCTGACGACCTCCTTGTGGCCGTTGGTGGCGCTCTTCGCCGTGCGTGGATTCCGGTCGACGACGCGGGCGGGGGAGACGGCGCGCCTGTTCCGCGGGCGATCTGCGTCTTGGAGGCAGGTGGAGTTGCCGCTGGCCATGCCGTCGATTCTGTCCGGCACGCTGCTCGTGTTCGTGTTCGCCACCACGGACTTTGGCGTGGTCGACTTCCTGTCGTTCAGTTCACCCGAGCCCTTCGTCGTACTCTCGTCCGAGATCTTCCAGAAGTGGGCGCGGGTGCAAAGCGGCGCGGGGGCGGCAGCGGTGTCCGTGCCTGCGATCCTGTCATCGCTGCTGGCCCTGGCAGGCATCCTGCTGCTCGAGAGCCGACACGTCGGTCGCTTCCGTGGAGCGTTGCCCCGGGCGCCCCAGTTCCAACGGATGGGCGTGGGGCGTGGTCTCGGGCTGCTTGCCCTGGCAGCCGTGACGGCTGTCCCGCTCGTGGTCCTCGCGGGTTGGGCCCTGCGGGGTGAGACGGTGTTGGCCCCGATCGCTGCGCATCGCGACAAGATCGTGCTCTCGGTGCTCGTGGCGGCGGCCACGGGCGCGTTGATCGCTGGCTTGGGCGTGAAGCTCGCGCGCCTGACCCTGGAATGGGGCCCGCGTCGAGGTGGGCGTCTGCTGGCGCTCCTGCTGTTGCCGCTGGCCGCTCCAGCCGTGACCTTCGCCGTGGGAGAGATCCGACTCTGGAACCACCCGCTCAACCCGCTGTCCGACCTGATCTACCCTTCTCCGCTGCTGCTGGTGTTGGCGCTGACCGGACGCCTGCTGCCCCTGGGGGTGCTGGTGGCGCGGGCCGTGTTGGTACGCCAGGACAACTTGCCGTTCGCGGCCGCCCGGCTCGCGGGTCGCGGCGGGTGGGAGCGCTGGTGTCGTGTGGACCTCCCGATGCTGGCGCCGGCCACGGGCCTGGCTTTCTCGCTCGGCTTCCTGCTCTCCATGCGTGAGCTGGACATGGTCGTGCTGGTGCCTGCGGGATCGGGCACGTTGGCGCACGTGATCTTCAGCATGGTTCACAACGGCTCCGATGCGGTGACGGCCGTGCTGTGCTTGACCCTGGTCGCCTTGGTCCTGGTTCCTGCCGCCGTGGCACGCCTGTTGGGGGTCCCTGGGGTCGATTGCGAGCCCCCCGGGGGCGTGCCATAGTGGGTCGCCCCTCACGCCGCCCGGAACTCTCCATGTCGTATGCCTTGCGCAGCATCGCGTTTGTAGCGGAGCTGATTCACCCCCCGGTCAAACACGAGCCGCGGGGGCTCCAACAGTTGCACGCGGAACTTTTCGAGCATCGCGACTGCAACTATCGCGACTTCCGGATGGTTCCAGGGGGGGCGCAGTTCAGCAACTCGGCCCCTGGTGGGATGCCCGGTACGCCCGTGTCGGTGGCCAATGTGCTGGCTGACCGCATCCAGATCCGTGAGGAGCAGACGGGCGTGTCCAAGGAGGACTTCGAGGCACGCTTGAGCGTCCTGGCCCAAAGCGCCTTGTCCGTCCTGCCCATGCAGCTCTTCATGGTCCAGCAGTTTGCGGTGAGGTCGCTCATCAATCCTCACTCCGTGGACGATGCGCGGGCCTTCATGATGCAGTCGGTGTTCGGCTACGACGAGACGATGCTCGGAGTCTTTCCGGCGCAGCCGAGCCTGTCGGGCATGCGCTTCACATTCCCACCAGACCCCGAGACCCAAGCCGTGTTCAATATGCGGCTGGAGTCCTACAGCCAAGACAACCGCAGCTTGTTCCTCGAGAACGTCGGCACGTTCGGCAAGCCGCTGGCTGACGGTGCGCTGGGCGAACTGCCGGAACGATTCGCGAGCACCTACGACTTCATGCAGGACCAGATGGTGGGTTTCGTCTCGCAGTTCGACCACGAGGACGGGTGATGCGGACCGCTGGCGGGCCACGAACCCGGGGTGGAGTCGTGTGGGGCGGGGCGTGGATGGCGGCCGTTCTTTGTCTGGCCGTCGCGTGTAGCGATGCCCCGCAGGAGGGTCCTTCCGAGCCCTCGCCGGCTGCTGGCGCCAACCTGATCATCATCTCCCTGGACACCTTTCGGAGCGACACCCTGTCGCTGGAGGAAGGCGGCGGTCCGCGCAAGATCACCCCGAACCTGGCGCGCTTCGCCGAGCAGAGCGTGACGTTCACCCACGCCCGTGCGACCGCGCCGCAGACCGCGCCGAGCCACATGTCGCTCTTCACGTCCATGTTGCCCAGTGTGCACGGCGTGCAGAATGTGCAGCACGCAGGGGGCGGCCCCCTGATCGAATCCGTGCCGGACTCCATCCCGACCCTGGCCGAAGTGCTGACGGCGGGCGGGTATCGGAGTGTGGGTCTGACCGACGGCGGGAACCTCAACCGGGCGCACGGGTTCCCACGCGGCTTCGAGCACTACACCGTGGACCTCTCGGGTGCCGAGGCGCAGGTTGCCGATGGGCTGAAGTGGCTCGACGAGCTGGCTGCTGCTGACTCGCCCTACTTCTTGTTCTGGCACACCTACGAGGTGCACGCGCCCTACGTCTCCCCACAGGAGTACATGGATCGTTGGGAGCCCAAGGGCTACGACGGGATCATGTCCGGCCGCCTTGCCCAACTCATGGGCCTCACCTTCCAGCAACGCTTCTCCGCCATGCGGTCCATCTTCTGGGTGGACAAGGAGCAGTTCGGGTGGCCCGAGTCGGCCTATCTGCACAGCCTCTACAAGGCAGGGGTTCAGTTCACCGACGCACAGCTGGGTGAGTTGCTGGACGGCATGGAGCAGCGCGGCGTCTTCGACGACACGATCGTGGTGATCCTCTCGGATCACGGCGAGGAGTTCTTCGAGCACGGCCAGTGGCAGCACGACCAGGTGTTCGAGGAGTGCCTGCGGGTGCCGCTCATGGTGCGCATGCCCGGAGGGGTCGGGGCGGGCACTCGCATCGACACGCCCGTGGGCATCCTGGATGTCATGCCCACGCTGCTCGAACTCATGGACATCGAGCCGGAGCAACTGCCGCTGGAGTCCATGCCCCGTATGCAGGGCCTCTCCCTCGCCGGCAGTGTCCTGCAGGGGACGGAGCCCAGTCCCCGGCCCATCATCAGCGAGTACCGCGCCGACCGGAAGGGCAGCCCTCTCTACGACTGGCAGGTGGCCATCTACAACGAAGGCATGAAGTACATCGTGGATGAGCACCGCAGCCGGGACGGCGAGAAGCAGTACCTCTACAAGCTCTCTGCCGACCCGGACGAGCAAAGCAATCTCGCTGAGACTTCACCGGATGTGGTGGCCCGCTTCCGGAAGCTCCGGGAGCACTTCCACCAGGATCTGGAGGCCTACGCGAACCTCGAGCGCATGAGCTCGGGAGAGAGCCTGGATTGCGACGCCCTGCGTCAGCTCGTGGAGCTGGGGTATGTCGGAGCCGAGGCGCTGAAGGACTGCGACTAGGGTAGGAAGCTCTTCACGGCCTTCAGCTTCTGCGGCAGGTACTCCTCGATCACGTAGTTGAGTCCCCACTTCGCGAGCGCCTGCTGCTCGGCGCGCACCTTCATCTTCAAGAGCTGGTTGATGGCCTTGTTCCAGGGCTTGCTCTGCTGGAAGAAGGGGTCGTTCTTCAGGGCGTCCTTGGCGCGCTTGATGTCCACGTCGAGAAGAGGGTGGGTGGGCAGCTCGTAGTCGATGATGTCTTGCGGCGTGACGCCCAGGTAGTGGGCGTGGGGCACGCAGAAGAACCTGTTCAGGTGGGCTGTGTTGCCGGAGCCCACCTTGAGCGTGCGATAGATGTTGCTGATGCCGTAGGGGTCGCAGTCCACGAAGGCATAGACCGGGATCTTCTGGGCCTCGGACAGGCGGCGCACGAAGCGGCGCGTGGCGCGGGTGGGGACGCCGCCCATGGAGACGATGATGCAGTTGGCCGTGTTCCAGAAGCCGTGCACCTGGAGCCGCTGGAACATGCCGCCGGTCTCGATGGCGAGAATGAACTTGGCCTTGGTCTCGAACTGCAGATGCTCCACCGAGTGGGGGATCGTGTAGGCACCGCTGCCAAACTTGGTGCAGTCAATGCGCAGTTCCTCACCTGAGATGGCGTCACGGTCGAGGACTACGAGGTTGCCTGCCACCGCGCCGCCGTGCTCCTCCGGGTAGAAGCGCAGCTGCTCACGGGAGACGCCGTGCAGCGAGAACATGGACTCGATGTCGTCCATGACCGTGTCGGACTCGGGCTGTTCCTTGAAGCGCGCCTCGGCCCAGTTCTTGCTGACGTAGTACGCCTCCCTCTTGGTGGCGAAAGTGTCCTGCTCGATCATCTCCTTGGAGATGTTCAGCATCTTGAGGGTCTGGGCGAAGCTCTTCACGGTGTTGACCGTCAGCGTGCGTACCTTGCGCGCTTCGCCGATGGCGAGGTAGCCCACCTTCGGGTCGTAGTTCACGTTGGAGAGCGCGCGCACGGGGCTCTTCAGTTCGGGTGAGACCTTCTGCAGGATCTTCGAGTAGACCGTGCGAGCCGTTTTGTTGATGCAATCCACGGTGTGCTTGTCCGTCGCGTCCGTCACGGTGCGGCGGACTGGCTTCTTCGCGCTCTTCCTGCTCGCGGCCTTCTTGGGCGAAGCCTTGGCTTTGGGCGCAGCCTTCGGGCTGGCCTTGGGAGCGGTCTTGCGCGGCGTGGACTTCTTGGCGGGGGTCACGAGTGGTGTGTCCTATGCGTCCAGGGTGATGGGAGGCGCCGAAGCGCTCCCGTCAGTGGGTGGAGAGCTTTCGGGTGTCGAGGGCGCTGTCATTCCCATGCACGACGAAGGGCCTGTGAACCAGTGCCACGCTGTCTGCATAGGGGGAACCCTTCACGAAGGCGCCGTCTTGGGTTTGCTCGTTCAAGGTGTAGGTCGTCGTGGCTTGCTGCGGCAGCCCCTGCCGCTCGATGCATTCGCGAAGATAGGCCATGCCGTGAGCGGTGACCTCCCGCACCGAGAACGCGTCCCAGCTGGACTCTGCGAGCAGGGTGCCGCTGATGCGCAGTTCGACCTGGTAGTCCACAGGTGCCTTGTCCAGGGCGGGGTCCGGGCTTGTCCGCTCCAGCTCGGCATGCAAGCGGAAGCGCATGATCTCACCGTGGTAGTGCTCACCGTCGACCACGGGCCAGAGTCGCCGGGAAAGGCCCAATGTGCACGAATACTTTGCCATGACTCCAGTCTCCGAGTTGCAGTCCACGCCCCCGCACCGTTCCGGTCGGGAGCGACCTACATCTTCCGAGAGCGCTCCAAGGTGTCGCGCAACTCGGCCACCACTTCGTTTGTCTGCTTCGCGTCCAGAGTGAGGATGTCGCGCAGGGCCTCACCGATGTGCGGGATGTACTTCTCGATGTACTGGCGTTTCTTCAGCTCATCCGCGACGCGCTTGCGGCGGCGCAGGTAGCGGTTCATCAGGCGCCCACACTCCTGGAGTGCCAAGCGAAGCTCCTTGAGGATCTCTGGGTAGCTGGCCACGGCCTCCTTGGATTCCGAAGTGAAGGGCACCCAGGCGGACGCGATGTGCACCATGAAGATGGCGGGGCCGACGGGCAGGCTGCCGCGCGGTTGGGACAGGCTGTAGGACTTCCAGTCGACGGACGTCACCGCCTTGGTGATGGCGCAGCCACCCGGCGAGTACTGCAATGGGACGCGGTTGGCGAAGCGCATGACGCGTACGGTGTTGTCCGCGTTCAAATCTCCGCCCAGGGCCACACCCACCTCGATCTGGAACGGGTTGCCGCGGTACACCGACGGCGGGCGCGTGCGGCTCACGAAGAACTCTGCCTCGCCGATCTCCTTCTCCAGCCCCTTCTGGATCAGCTCTTCGCCGATGGGCGACAGGCAGTTCGTGGGCGGGTTGCGGATCTTGACCTTGCTGATGGCCTTGTGCAGCGCTTCGGCCGACTTGTGCTCCAGGGACTTGACCCGGGAGCCCACATCGAGCTTCGCCACCTCGCAGATCTCGGCTGCCGTCTTGGCGGACACCCGGCTGAAGTCCTTCTGCAGGAAGCTGCCGAGCTTCGAGGCGCTGGTGGTCTTCATGAGCTTCATGAGGACGCCCAGCTCGACGCCATAAGGGTGCGGCTTGATCTCGGCCGGGGCGTGCGGCAGCTGCTTGGTGGCGCGCTCGAAGACTTGCGGTTCCGCGCGGTCTGGCCCGAAGTAGGTGATGGAAATGTGCGGGTTGGAGATGGCGGTCTGGGCAACGTACTCATCCACGCTTCCGCGGCCCTTGCTGTAGCGGGCCTCGAGCACGATCGTCACCTCGGTGCCGTGGTCCCGGTCCCACTCGATGACGCTGTGCTTGGTACGCACCGGCCGGTTCTTCGTGGTGTCGATGCGCACGCCGATCTCGATCGCGTCGTGCCGCTTGGAGATGCGGCTGCGGATCATGGTGGGCACGCCCGTGGTCATCTGGCCGTACATGCCCGCCGCCGAGATGCCGATGCCCTGCTGACCGCGGCTCTGGCGTAGCCGGTGGAATTTGCTGCCGTAGAGCAGTCGGGCGAAGACCGACTCGATCTGTTCCTCGAGAATGCCGGGGCCGTTGTCAGAGACCGTGACCTGGAATCGATCTTCGTGCTTGGGCAGCGCCTTCACCGAAACGGTGATGTCCGGCAGGATCTTGGCCTCCTCGCACGCGTCCAAGGCGTTGTCCACGGCCTCCTTGACGGTGGTGAGCAGCGCCTTGCGCTTGCTGTCGAAGCCGAGCAGGTGCCGGTTCTTGGAGAAGAACTCGCTGACCGAGATCTCGCGCGCCTGCTCCGCCATCTCGTGGGCGGCGGTCCTGCCCTTGCTCCCGCGCTTGCTCGGCGACTTGGCGCTGGCTCCGCGCGAGGTTTTCGGCGCGCCTGCCCCGGCGGCCTTGCCCTTTCCCTGCGCGATGCTCTTGGGAGAAGCCTTCTTGGCCGTCATGGGCTTTTCGCCAAAGAGCGTGCTCTGCGTATCCATAGGTGGTCGATTGCACTGAGAGGTGGGCAAACTCCTGGTGAACCCGGGGACTCAGCGTGGTCCTGGTGGCCCGGGGTGCCCGCTGTCGGCTGTCCGACATCGCGCGAGCCGACCGTATCGAGGCATCTCGGCGTGTTCAAGCGCGGGAGGCTCATCCCACCGCCGGGGGCAGCTCGGCGTGGTCTACGAGGCCGAAGGAGTGGGCCAGTTTTCCGTACAACTCAAGGCCTTGGCGTTCTCGTACGCCCAGGTCATAGCCAATGTTCTGGTCGAGATAGGAGCGGCAGTCCAGGGCCGACATGTCATGGGTCTTCGCGAACGCGTCGGCCAGTGCGTTTCGATGCTCCAGCCCGTGCGCGCGGGCTGCTTCGAGCATGGGTTTCACGCGTGGGGCCTCGAGGTTGGGGCGCGTGAGCCACTGTGCGTAGACGAAGGGCAGGCCTGTGTGCTCGGTCCAGAACTCGCCGAGGTCGAGGACGTCGTGCGCTCCGGGAGCGGTGCGCAGGGCCGGATCGCCAATGCGCAGGATGGCGTCCCCTTCGATGTCGTTCAGCGGGCGGTCGGGAGCAGCAGGCAGGGTGACGAGCTCGTCCAGGCCAAGGAATGCCCGCAGGCAGACCTGGCTCATGACAGCCGCGGACAGGCTGGATGTGTCCAGCGCCAGCTTCCGCACGGAGGACAGCGGGACGCGCAGGTAGAGCAGGATGCTTCGAACAGGCCCCTCGCTGGTGATGGCGGGGCCGTCGATCCAACCCAGGGCAGGGGCCCTGAAGAGCTCCACCGAGGAGACCAAAGCCAGGTCCAGCTCGCCGGCGCGCAGTCGGGGGGCGAGGCGCGCCGGCAACTCCTGGATGAGCTGGACGTCCTCCGCAAAGCGCAGGCCGTCCACGAGGGGCAGGGCGTTGAGATAGGGGACTGTTCCGAGACGCCACATGGGGTGCAGAGACTACCGGTCGAAGCCCCCGCTTCGTAGGGGCAGGCCGGATGGGCAAGATCATCAGCTGCAGGTCTCCGGTGTATGCTTCGGGCCCATGGCCCTCCGTCCTCTCCCCTCCCTTCTCCCCAGGAACGGGCAGCGCCCCGCGCGCGCTCCGAGATCGCCTTGACCATGCCCTCGAGACCGTCCGTGAGTCCCCTGAAACCCGCGCCCAAGCGGCCGCGAGCCGGGGCTGTCGCCCGGGCCCGGACCTGGACTCGGTGCAGCGCCTGGGCCGTCGTCCTGATGACTCTCACGGCCTGCCCTGCAGTGGAAGCCCAGGATGCGGACGCCCAGGATGCGGACGCCCAGGGTGTGGACGCCCAAGGTGTGGACGCCCAGGGTGTGGACACAAGTGCCAAGCTCCCGTTCCATGTGGACGAGGTGCTCCACAATCCCACCACGGAGGGTGTGACCCTCTCGTTCTGCCCAGCTGAGGACGTCTTGGTTCGGGTGGAGTACGGGGATCTGAAGGACGGCCTGCTCCAGACAACCGAGCAAGCCGCTGCTGCGGGGGAGATGGTCATGCTGCCCCTGGGCAAACTGGCGCCGGGCAGGGAGTTCCAATACCAGCTGGTGGTCCGGCGCTCCGAGGGGGCGCCGGAATGGCGTCGGCCCGTTCACCACTTCAGGACCCTGCGTGAAGTGGGCGGCTCCTTCAGCTTCGCGGTTCTGGCGGACCCTCACGCCTGGGCCATGTGGACGCGAAAAGCCTGCGGCAGCAGTCCCGGTGGTTACGACGTGATGAAAAGGGCGATGACGAACATCCGGGCTGACGAAAGCATCGACTTCGTGGTGGTGGGGACCGACAGCGTCATGACGCTCTGTGGCAATGGGTGCAAGAGCTGCAAGGTGAGTGGCGAGCGAGTCGCACAGGGTGACAGCACCAGCCTGAGGGACGCGGAGCTGCGCTATCGCGCCGTGTTGTCGAAGGACATCTACGGACTCTTCGCTGCGGACAAGCCCATGCTCTACATGCTGGGCGACCACGACGGTGAAAAGGGTTGGACCATCGATGGCGGGGCGGGGGAATACACCAAGCAACAGCAGGACCTGAGCTTCGGGGCGCGGCGCCAGTCCATTCCCAACGCGTATGCAAGCTACGGAGGGGACCCAAAAGGGGCGTACTACGCGCTGCGGACGGGAGACCTGCTGTTGGTCGTGTTGGCCGCCCAGCGCTACAGCAGCGAAATCCCCATGGGGCCGGACAATTGGAGTCTGGGTGAGGCCCAGCTGATCTGGCTCGAGGAGACGCTGGGGGAGTCGGATGCCGCCTTCAAGATCGTCACGGCCGAGCACCTTGTGGGTGGCTCAGGGGATCCGGACGGCCCCAGCTGGAAGGCACGGGGTGGCCTCAAGGCCACGGACAACGGGGAGATCAACGGCACCTTCCTCGGCGAGCAGTTCCTGATCCACGAGATGATGAAAGAGCACGGCGCGCAGCTCTTCCTGTCGTTCCACGATCACATCGTGGCATGGGGAGAGAAGGTCAACGCTGACTTCGAAGGTGAGGGGGTCTTCTACGCCATCGGGGGGCAAGGAGCCGCAGCAGGGCCTCCGACCTGGTCGAGCCATGCCTGGTACAAGGCCGAGATGGACTACGACAACGACGGCGTACCCGAGTACCAGAGCGGCAAGACGGGCACCCTGGCCAAGGGCCACTTCAAGGTGACCGTGCATGGAACGGACCAGATGGTCCTCGACTACATCGAGGCGAGCACGAACAAACGCAAGAACGGCAGGACGGTCCTGAGCTTCACCATCGACGGGCCGGGGGAGTCCGAGGCCGACAACTAGCCGCAGCAGGGCGTGCGCCCCGCGCGGCCGACGACGATCGTCAGAGTGTTTCGGCGAGGGCTTCCATACCCGCGAACCACTTTGCCTCGAACTTGTCCTTGCTCTCCGTCTTGAAGACCTTCTGGAAGTCCGTCATCGAGGACTTGCCCTCGTAGGCCGATCTCAGGAAATCCACGAACTGGTCAGCTCGGCTTCCGCCGTTGCCGTGCATCAGGAAGTACACGAGGTTGTAGGACTGGGCGTACTTCAGTTGGCGGTTCACCGTGGATTCGTAGTCGTCCGACTGGAAGGCCAGGACCCTTGAGAGGTCGTAGGGGTCGTCCGTGTTGACCTGCGCGCGCACATAGCTCGATTCGACGGAGGTCCGGTCGAAACTCGAGAAGCCCAGCTCTCCACCCATGCCGGTGGCGAAGATCTCAGCCATGCCTTCGTTGAGCCAGGAGGGGATCTTCCCCTTGCCCCCCCGGCTGCGCACGGTCGTCATGTAGAAGACATGGTGGACGGCTTCGTGAATCAGGTTGCCCAGCCAGGGCTTTTGCTGTCCGTTGACGTGGGTCAGGCGATCGCTGGAATCGAAGTGGGCGCCGCGCCCGTCGCTGGGGTTGGGGTAGGACTCGCCGTCGGCATGCGCCTGGATGTCCATGGACTCGTCGGGCTCGAGCAGGCGCAGATCCGTCTGGTTGGCGGCGTAGAAGGCCGCATAGAAGCGCTCGAGGTCGAGCAGTGCGCGAATCGCCTGCCCCAAAGGCAAGTTGGACTGCATCGTGTAGTGCACGCTGTGCAGAGCCCAACGGTCCTTCCACTTTTCGATAACGATGGCAAGCTCGCTGGTGCGGTACCACTTGCTGCCCTTCTTGTAGGACCAATGCCCCTTCCGCTCCCGGCAGCCCAGGGCTTCGAGAGCGACCGGTTGCTTTGAGTCCGCGAGCAGTGCAGCCAGGAACAGCGCCTCGGCTTCCCCTGCGAGGCGAGAGGCCCCTGCGTATTGAGCGAGTTCAACCAGGGCGACGCCATCGCGCATGATGTCGGGGCCCTTGGCGTCGAGGCGCTTGAGCAGCTCGGCGAGGTGCCGCACGCGTGAGTCCACTTCTTCCACGTCGGCGCGGTCGTACTCCTTGTCCTTCGACCCCTTGCGCAGGATCACCACCTCGTCGTCTTCGTAGACGACTCGACCTTCACGTGCCTTGCCGGTGGTCAGGAGGACGGTGTCCGCCTCGACGGTGTCATCCCCCAGCGGGAGCAGCAGGGTGGAGGCGAGGAACAGGGCCAGGGTGCAGGTCATGACAGGGTCTCGCACGGGCAGTCAACGAATCGTGGGCAGAGCCAGACACACTAACAAGCATGTGTGCGGATGCGTGCCCAGAGCATCTTGCTAGCGGACCCCGAGGATGTCGTCCAGTGCGATGCCTGCATCCACCAGGTAGTTGGTGCTCATCCGCAGGGCAGCGTGCCAGGGAGCCTTGCTCTTTTCAGCGACCCGTCCCAGGGCTGCACAGGCACTCGCGCGGCTCTGTGAGTCCAGGGAGGTGTCTGCCGCAGCTCGGGCCAGGGACTGGACGCTGTCGCTGTGCTGGAGCACACCCAGGGCCTGGGAGAGTCCCAGGCGTCCTTCGAGGCTGCTCTCGTTCTCATAGCGTTTGCTGATGCGACCGTGGGTTGCCGATTGCCCCAGCAGGCGGCAGGCGAGTCCCGTGGAACGACGGAAGGCGCTGCCGCCGCCCTTCCGGGTCACGGACTGCTCGAGCATGGGAGCCGCCTCGATGTGCCCCATGAAGCCGAGCGCCAAGGCGAGGTAGCCACGCAGCTCCTCATCGCCGGTTCGACCGAAGTCTTTCAGCAGCCTCTCACCCGCAGAGCCGACGCCGGCCAGGCCAAGCCCCAGTGCATAGGCGCCGCGAGTCTGGGGGTCCTTGACGTCGTCGTAGGCGTCCATCAGGCGCTCGGCGAGCTTGCGCTTCGCCGCCGGTTGGCCGCGCATGTAGACACCCGCTGCCAGGGCTGCCCACGGGCGGTCCTGGCTCCGTCGGGGTTTGGAGACCGCCTTGGCGAGGAATTTCGCGAGCGTGTCGTGAAGCTCCGTGTTTCTCGAAGGCTGCTCGTCGCGGGCACCCAAGGTCGCCAAGCTCATCACTGCGAAGTGACGGCTCGCGTTGTCCTTGCTGTCTTCGCAGAGCTTGATGAGCGTTTCCACCGCGTCCAGGCGATCCGCTGCGGCCAGCTCGCCGAGGCCGATGATGGTCGACTGCTGCACTCGACGGTCGGTGTCGCGGTCCTTGAGCACGGAGAGCAAGGCATCCACGGCGCCCTGGCGATTCTGTTTTCCGAGCGCGGTAGGGATCGCGCTGCGAATGCTCGGCTCCATGCGTTCGTCGTGAATCTTGCTCATGAGGTAGTCCACCGCCATGGAGGCCTTCGGGTTGCGCATGATGCCCATGGCGTGGATGGCTGAGCGCTTCGTGGCCGCCTCGGAATCGGGCAGGCGCTCGACCATGTCGATCAGGGAAGCTACGGATGCTGGATCATCCGCGAAGCCCAGGGCGAGGGTCGCGGCCGCGCGCATGAAGGCGGGGACCTCCGTCTCGGCCACCAGGCGATGGCCCGCGCTGGAGCAGGTCGCGAGGTCGAGCAGGGTGCTCGATTCGGTGTTGCCCAGGAGGCCCAAGCTGAGCGTGGCTGCTTGCCTAACTTCGTCGCTCTCGTGGCGGAGCAGGGGAATAAGCGTCTCGCTGACCACGGACTCAAAGGGCGCTTCCACCGTGCTGCCGAGCGCGCGCACCGCGGCATTCACCACTTGGGGGTCGTCGGCTTGGTCAACCAGGGCCATGAGCGAGGGCACGATGCTCGTGTAGATCACGGAGCGGGTGGGCCGGGCGGAGGCGCTCGATGCGCGATGGGATGTACCGCGACCAGTGAGCCCCCGGCCTGAGGCGGTCAAGCTGGCAGCAGAGCGGACAGGCTCGACATCCCACAGGAAGGCATCCTGGTTGCGAGCCCACCAACTGTTCCAGGAATCCAGTTCGCGACCGATAAGGCTGCACGAGCTGGGCTTGCTCAATCCGCCTCCGGTGCTGGCAGCGACGCGGCCGCTGATGCCGCGGGTGCCGCTGGACGTGCTGGTCGGGACGGCAGCCGAGGGACCCCCGCCACTCGTGCCAGCGGCCGCGCGAGCCTGTGCGCCTTTGGCTTTCGAGCTTCCTGCACTTGTTGAAGCCCCACCCGAGCCCGAGTCGGCGTAGCCGCTGGCGCCGGGGCCGCTCCCTGCACCACTGCCTGTCGGAGCGGAGCCTCCGCCCGAAGGGCATTGGGAGCTGGTGTGCGTGCACAACACCAGAAGCGGGATGAGCGCGGCGAGCAGTGAGGCTCTGAGCATAGGAGGGCTCCAGGAAGAGAGGCATCGTACGCCCGGGACCTGAGTCCTGCGTGCGAGTGCTGACTATCAAGGGCAATCGGAGTTGGAGACCGGAGCTGGACGCACGGTGTCTCCTGTTTTTGACGGCAAGGATCCGTTCTGTTGGATTCATCCCTCGGTTCCTGGGGCAGATCCAGGGCCAGTTCCAGGGGATTGGCGCACATCGGCGCTGTGGTCCGAGCAGGCGGATCCGCATACTGGCCCCGGAATCCGAGCTTCTGGGCTCCCAAGGATGCGACGTCTTGCCGACGCCCGAAGGGGGCCTCGGGGTGTCCCCCTGGGAGGTCTGGGGCGGATCCAACTACGTTGCGCTGTCTCCGGAGTACCCATGAAGAACCTGATCCTGATTCTCCTGCTGGTCATTGTCCTCCCGCTGTTGATCCTCGGCGGCATGGCCTGGAGTTCCCACAGCGGCCTCGTCGCCGGTGAAGAGACGGTGACGGCTTCCTGGAGCGAGATCGACAACCAATACAAGCGGCGCATGGACCTGATTCCACAGTTGGTGGAAACGGTCAAGGGCGTCGCTGAGTACGAACAGACGACCCTGCAGCAGGTGGTCGAAGCCCGTGCAAGCGTGGGGCGTGTGCAGCTGCCGGAAGGCTTGCCCACCGATTCGGCCCAGATGGAGGCCTACATCAGTGCCCAGCGCGGCCTGGGCGGAGCCCTCGGTCGGCTCTTCGCCGTGAGTGAGAACTACCCGGGGCTGCGTGCCACGGAGAGCTTCCTCTCACTCCAGGACCAGATCGAAGGGACGGAGAATCGCATCACGGTCGCCCGCGGTGATTTCATCCAGGCGGTCAAGGCCTACAACACCAAGGTGCGCCAGTTCCCCGGGAACGTCATGGCGGGCCTGCTCGGCTTCGAGCGGGCGGCAACCCTTCCCGCTGAAGAGGCGTCTCACGACACGCCGGTGATCGACTTCGGCAAGGAGGGCTGAGGACTTGCGTCCAGCTCTCAGAGTTCTCGTCGCCCTTGCCGTCAGTGTTCTGGTGTGCGCTTCGGCGGCTGCGTCGTGGCCGCCGGCTGATTTCGTCATTCCGGCCCACGACGGCTGGGTGACGGATACGGCAGGCATGCTGTCTGCTTCGGAGGAGTCCTCGCTCGAGGACCTGATGCAGTCGTACCAGTCGGGCACAGGGCATGACCTCGCGGTCCTCACCGTGCGTTCGCTGGACGGAGACGTGCTGGAGCAGGTGGCGCTGGACGTGGCCAGGAGTTGGAAGCTCGGGCGCGAGGGGAAGAACGATGGGGCTCTGCTGCTCGTCGTCGCCGACGAGCGTGTGATGCGCATCGAAGTGGGGTACGGCTTGGAGGGTGGCCTGACGGATTCCATCGCGGGGCGCATCATCCGCAACGTCATCAAACCCCAGTTTCAGGCAGGCCGTTTCGGCGTCGGAATCCGCGCGGGCGTCGAGGCCATGCACGCCGCGATCGGTGGTGACTACGGCCCGATCGAGAAGGCGTCGCGGGGGCGATCTAGGGGCGGCATGGGTGTGATGTCAGCGCTCTTCTATCTGATCTTCTTCGGCATGATGGCAGGCCGCGGTGGGCGTCGGGGCCGCGGTGGGCGCGGCGGCAGCGGGCTGCTCTGGGGCTACTTCCTGGGACGCTCCTTTGGCCATGGTGGGGGCTTCGGAAGCAGCGGTGGGGGGAGCAGCTTCGGCGGCGGCAGCTCGTTCGGTGGGTTCGGCGGTGGTGGTGGCTTCGGCGGCGGCGGTTCTTCGGGAGGTTGGTGATGCGCTCGGGAAACGAATTTGCCTTCGGAGTGCTGGGCGTTCAGGACCCCGTCCAGGCACAGGACAGCTGGGAGCACGGACGCGCGTGGTGGGTCAGCCTGGGTGAGTTCGCGCCTTGGCTCCTGCTTGCAATCACGGTGGCCTTGGTCGTGCGCGCTTTGCTTCGGGCCCGTCGCTATCGCGCTGTTTCGGTCATGGGCGATGCAGAGTGCGAACAGGTTCACGAAGCGATCCGCCAGGCAGAGGCTCACACGGTGGGTGAGGTGGTGCCCGTTGTGGTCGAGCGTGCCGATCCGCACCCTGGTGCCGCGTGGGTTGCCTCCCTGTTCGGCGTCATCCTCGGCAGCACCTTGCTCGTTCACGTGTTGCCTTGGGGCAATCCATTCCAGTTGTTGCTGATACAGCTCGGCCTGGGTGCGACGGCGTTCTGCCTGACGCGCTGGCTCCCAGACCTGACTTGGGTGTTCATCCCTCGGCAACGGGCGGAAGCCGTGTGCCAGGAGCAGGCGTTCCAGGAGTTCTATCGCCTGGGGATGCAGAAGACCGAAGCTGCCACCGGTGTACTCATCTTCGTCAGCCTGTTGGAGCATCAGGTGGTGGTCCTCGGTGACGAGGGCATCGATGCGGCCGTCTCGTCCGAGACCTGGGATCAGGTCGCCGAGGCGGCACTGAAACAGCTGGCCAAAGGCGACGTCGCAGGCGGGATGGTGGCTGCAGTGCAGGCCGTGGGCGCGGTGCTTCAGGAGCATGTGCCGTGGGAGCAGGGCGATCGCAATGAGTTGCCGGATCGCCTGATCGTGAGGCGAGAGTAGGGCTTCTCGGCGAAATGGGGCCCGAAGAGGGACTTCAACCAGCGTCCTAGCCGTCACACGTCACCTGATCGGCGCTATCTCATGCCCTGGATCGGTGCCATGATGGGCTCTTCGGCGTTGACAGATTCGAGCTCTCCATGGGCCCCTCGCTGAATGCACGAAGGAGATCAACACATGCCACGGCTGACGCTGACCCACGAGTTCCATGCGACGGACGACGGGCGTCGCGATTCCGTACGAGCATCGAGCATCGTTGTGTTTGCTGTCCTGGCATTTGGCGTCCTGCCTTCATGGGCAATGGCCCAGCAGGTGGACCTGGAGACCAGTAAGGCGACCCAGGCGGAGGCCGAGTCGCTTCCGCAGATCGGTGCGAGCGCGAACGAGCCTGCGGACATCCTGCAGGGTGCCGGCGTACCCCTCGCTGGGGATCCTGATCGCTTGTTTGGCGACATCACCCTGACGTCGGAGGAGGCCTTTCTCGACCTGCGTGCCGACACGAGAACCCTGGCACGTGTCTTGGGGCAGGTGTTGGTGGCTCGCGGGGCTGTCGGATTTGCCGAAGTGCTGCCATCCACGTGGTTCCAGGTGGACGACACCTGGATCCGCATTGAACCACTGCCCTACATTCAAGGTGCCTGGTCGCGGGTGCGCGTTCGCGTTGGAACCTTCAGCACCGAGCAGGAGCGCTTTCGCGCGGAAGACCTGCTCAGCGAGCTGGCCTTGCGCCTGGAAGCCGAGCTGAGTCTGAGCGGGGCGCAGTTTGCTGACGGCTATGACGGGAACCCCTCGCTGCCAGCAACCCAAGCGATCCAAGGCGGGTTCGGTGTCTCCAGCCTGACTCCCATCGGAGAAGCCGTGGCGGCGAGCACTCAGCAGCCGATTGAGGTCTACGTGCCCGTTGAAGTGAACAACATCACGTACGCCGACGATGGCTACGACGAGCCTGTCTACGGGTATTCCTCGTTCTACGGATACGGCGGTCCTGCGTATTCCTACTACTCGCCCTATGCCTACTGTTCGCCGTGGGCCTACGGCTGGCTGTCCTACAGCAACTGGTCCTATGGGTACCAGTACGGTTGGCATGGCTACAGCAGCTATTCGGCTTGGTGCAGCCCTGCATCCGGTTGGGGTTTCCATCCCTACGGCGCGTGGTGGAACGGATACCACTCGAGTTTCTGCGGCTGCTCCAGTTGCGTCGTCATCGTGAAGAACTACGACGACTACGACGACGGCTACGACGATGGCTACGACGACGGCTACGACGACGGCAACGACGACGGCAACGGTGGCGGTGGCGGTGGCGGTGGCGGCAACGGTGGCGGTGGCGGTGGCGGCAACGGTGGCGGTGGCGGTGGCGGTGGCGGTGGCTTGGTGGCCGGCGGGCAACCGGCGAGCCCTGTTCGAGGGAGCGCGGAGACGTCACTGGGTTCAGCGACGCCCGGCACTCTTGGTACATCGACACGCGTGGTTTCGCTGGGTTCAGGCGACGGCCCCGCAAAACGCTCCTTGTCGGATTTGAACGGTGGGACGGCCGATTCGATCAGCCCGCCTTCCGATTCCGGAGGAACGCTGTCTCAGGGAGGATCGGTTACGGGCGGAACCGGCGGCTCCTTATCCGGATCCGGCGGCACGGGTCAGAGCGGGCGCTCGGGAGGGGATGCGGTCGTGGATTCGGGACCCCCGACGGAGCCTCCCACGAACCGCGGGTCGGGAACCTGGACGCCGACCGTGCGGACGGTGACGGCTCGAACGATTCGCGTGGGCTCGCGTGGCACAACTCTCGAGACCATGCCTTCACTCCGGTCATCACTTCCGAGCCGCAGCGCCTCGGTCAGCCAATGGGGCGGTGCGAACGACCGCCGCAGCCGTTCCACGTCGACATCCTCGGCGCCGATCATCCGCTCATCGTCTTCGTCCGTGGTGACGCGTGCCGTCGTCAACTCGCAGTCGAACAGTCGCAGCTCATCAACCGCAGGAACGCGGAAGGACGACGCCAGCACTCTCCAGCTTCCGCCGACCTCACGGAGCACGACAAGCTCCAGGACTTCGTCGAGTTCGACGAGCGGACGCACGACCCTGACACCGAGCACCAGTCGCGGTAGCCGGATCAGTCTCCCGTCCTCATCACGCTCGCTTCCGACATTCCGCTCATCATCCCCGACTCCCTCCCGGACGACATCTGTGTCTACGAACCGGGGCTCCTCGGCGAGTCGCGGCAGTGCCTCGTCCTCGAGTTCGCGAGGGGCGTCGAGCTCGTCCTCCAGAAAGTCCGGGGGCTCCAAGAGTTCTGGACGCTCCGCGAGTTCTGGTCGATCTTCGTCCAGCAGCAAGGGGCGCTCGTCCAGCAGCGGGAAGCGCAAGCGGAAGTAGTCAGCTATACGGCGCTTGGGCTCACTCTATTCGCTTTCGCCAATGGCGACTGCTGCCGCCATGCCACCGTCGTGGGTGATGCTGATATGGATCTGGGTGATGCCGCGGCCCGAGGCGATGCGCTCCGCGGCGCCGTGAAGCTGGACCGTCGGGGCTTGCCCGGGAAGTCGTACGACTTCGATGTCCACCCAGCGCACACCCTGCGCCCAGCCGGTCCCCAGCATCTTCATCACCGCTTCCTTCACCGCGAATCGACCCGCATAGCTCGATGAGGCCGTTCGGGCTCGAGCGTCACAGTAGGCGCGCTCACCTTCGCTGAACACCCGCTCCAGGAAGCGTCGGCCCCTGCGTGCAATGACATCGTCGATGCGATCAATGCGGGCCAAATCGATACCGAGTGCAACGACAGACATGCGCGAACTCGCCAGGTGCGTGACGGGAGCCGGACATGGTGCCGGAGTGAGGCGCCGGTCGCCAGCGAGCTGGGCACGGGCTGGGTCCTTGCTTCCGGCCGGGCAACCCAGTCTGATCTCTGTCCGGCCGTCCAAACTGCACCCGATCCGGAGACTTGGCGTTGAACATCCGCTCAGCAGGCCCCACTGACGTCGACGTCCTGGTGCGCTTCAATGCAGCTCTGGCTTCGGAAACCGAGGACAGGCAGCTCGACCTGGATCTCCTGCGGGCAGGCGTCGAGACATTGCTCGCCGATGGAGCCAAGGGGCGCTACCTCATCGCGGAACGCGCAGGCGAAGTGCTCGGCGCCCTGGCCGTCACGACGGAGTGGAGTGATTGGCGCAACGGTTGGTTCTGGTGGGTCCAGAGCGTCTATGTGGATGCATCAGCCCGCAGGCAAGGTGTCTACAGCGCTCTCTATGAGGCTGTGCTGAGAGACGCCAAGAACGATCCGAAAGTTTGCGGAGTCCGCCTGTACGTGGAGCGGGAGAACGACCGCGCTCGCCAGACCTACGCCCAGATGGGCATGCAGGAAACCGCGTACCGACTCTACGAAGTGGACTTCAGGCAAAGCGCGGGAAGCTGAGCATCGCGCCGGATCGTGGTTGCACGGGGCTGCTCATGGGTCCCCGAGAGTGGGGCGCTTCAAGTGAGCATTGCCCGCGCGCTGCCAGGCTGCAGCGACTGCGAGCAAGGTGGTCTCATCGAACAGCCGTCCGGTGAAGCTCAGCGCGAAGGGCGTCCCATCGTCGGCGAAGCCCGCAGGGGCCACCGCAACGGGGTGACCAGTGTGGTTGGTGATGAGCAGATTGTTGGCGGCGAAAGGCGCATGCACCAAGACGTCCACCTGGGCCATCACCGCGTCCATCTCAAGCATCACCAGGGACCTTCTGCGGGAGGCATTGATGTAGTCGACGGCGGGCAAGAGCTGCGTGGCTCTCCAGAGGTTGGGCCAGGCTTGGGGTGCCTGCCAGGCGAGCTCATCATCGGCATTGCTGCGCGTCAATTCGTCGAAGGCAGCTGCCGACTCTGCCATGAGCATCGCGTTGAGGTTCGCTGACGAGACGTCTGGAAGTTCGACCTCGACCAGCTTGAGGCCGAGGGCGCGCAGCTCTTCGAGGGTTCCCTCGCCAAGTGGGAACCCCTCGAACGCACCCATGGGCACGCCCACCACGAGCCCTTCGACGGAGGCATGGCCGGGGACGTCGAACGGCAGGTCGTGCACAGTCGGATCCAGGCCATCTGGCCCGTGCAGCACGTCGAAGACGAGGGCAGCACCGTCCAGGCTACGAGCCATGGGGCCGAGCTTGTCCATGGACCAGACGAGTGGCATGGCGCCATGCCGGCTCACGCGCCCGAAGGTGGGGCGCAGCGACGAGACTCCGCAGCGGTTGCTCGGGGAGACAAGCGAACCATAGGTCTCGGAGCCGATCGCAAAGGGCACGGCTCCTGCGGCCACGGCGGATGCGGGACCCGCTGACGAACCGCTTGAGCCCTGCTCAGGCTTCCACGGGTTGCGGGTCGTTCCCTCGAACCAGATGTCCCCGTAGGCCAAGGCGCCCAGGCTCAACTTCGCGATCAGAACCGCGCCTGCTTCGTCCAAGCGACGAACGACGGTCGCATCCACGTCGATCACCTGGTCCTTGTAGGGAGCGGCACCCCAAGTGGTGCGGGTCTGTTTGACCGCAAGGAGGTCCTTCGCTCCCCAGGGGATGCCGTGCAAGGGGCCTCGCCAGTGGCCGGCTTCGAGTTCGGCATCCAGCACCCTGGCCTGCGCGAGCGCTCGTTCTTCGGTGAAGCTCACGACGCAATGAAGTTGGGGGTCGAGGCGTCGGAGGCGGGCGATGAAGAACTCTGCAAGTTCCTCGCAGGAGATAGCCCTGGCCCGGATCCAGCGCGAGAGCGTTGGGATGTCCGCAAAGGCGAGGTCGTCGGGGGACTTGGGGCGAGCGACGTCCTGTGAACCTGGCTCGGATTCAGGCTCCCCGATCAGGCTCGGACCCAGCTCTGCGAGGCGGCTTGGGCGATAGGGGATGCCTGGAGCCAAGGGGGTGAACTGGATCGCTGGCAGCACGTCGTGAGCCAAGGGGAGCGTGCGGCTCTGAAGGCTCTGGGCGCGCATGCTGCGCAGCTCCATCAGCATCGCAGCCAGCTCGGTCTCGGTGTATTCGAGGCCGACAACCTGGGCGGCCGCTGCCGCGGTTTCCATGCTGACCGGTTCCGGCTCTGATTCGGCCTGGACGAACAGTCCGTCAGCCGTGGGCGATGCCAGGAAGAGGCCGAGCACCAGGACAGCCGGTCGCACGAGAACGGCACGCCAGTGAGCGGCTGGGCTAGGCAGAGCAGGGCCCCTGGGCCGGCTCTCCATGGTCTTGGGCACAGCTGATTCGGTCTGGATCTCGATCTCGATTTCGATCATGCGCCCACGGTACGGACGGACAGGAAGCCAGGCGAGCGGGACCCTGCGAATGCTGGATCAGGAAGCAGCTTTCTTGCGTGGCGCGCGCTTCTGGGTCGCCTTCTTGCCCGTGCCCTTGCGCTCCCGGCTGGGGGCGGTTGCCTTTCGCAATCCGGGCGCCTCTTCCTTCTGCTTGGGGCGAGCGGGACGCCAGCCTTCGGGCGGATCCTCACCCGTCATCTCAAACAGGAAGCGGGACGTCATGGCTTCGGCGCGGGTCCCGAACTTGGACCGTGAGCCAGCCCGTGTGATGACGAGGCGCTTCTGGGCTCGCGTGATGCCCACGTACATGAGGCGTCGCTCTTCGTCGACGGTGTCTTCTTCCACGGAACGCTGGTGGGGCAACAGGCCCTCCTCGGCGCCCACGAGATAGACCTCCGGGTACTCCAATCCCTTGGCGGCGTGCAACGTCATGAGCGTGACGGCGTTGCGCTTGCTGGGGTCTTCCGATGTGGAGTCGTCCTGGGCGAGGGCGATGCGTTGGAGGAACTCCGTCAAACGTGGCTTGGCTGCGCGAGTGACGTAGTTCTCCGCCATGTCGAAGACTTCGAGCACGCTATTCCAGCGGTCGCGCCGGGTGCGCTCATCGGGGTAGCAACGATCGACTTCGGCGCGATAGCTGACGTCATCCAGCATGCGCCCGATGCGGTTCACGAGGTCGTCCGTTGGTTCGGGGTCCCTGTGCATGTCGAGCACCCTGAGCAGCTCGCTGAGCGCCTCGTGGGCGAGCGGTTTGAACACGCCTTCCTTCAGGGCGCGCTTGGCGGCATAGAAGGCGCTCTCCCCGTGCTCCGTGGCGACGGCGATCAGCTTGTCCACCGTGCCCTTGCCGATGCCCCGCGCCGGTCGGTTGATGATGCGCAAGAGGGAGACTTCGTCCTCGGGATTGGCGAGCAGCCTCAGGTAGGCCAGGACGTCGCGGATCTCCTTGCGGTCGAAGAAAGATTGCCCGCCCACGAGGATGTAGGGCACGTTCTCGGCGCGAAGCTGCGTTTCCAAGGGGCGCGGCTGCTGCTGGGTGCGGTAGAGGATGGCAAAATCCCCTGCGGTGGCCACACCAGAGCGGACCCGCCTGCAGATGTCCGTCACCACGAAGTGGGCTTCTTCGATCTCGTCGTCGCAGGCGATGACCTCGGGTGGGCTCCCCGCAGCCTGCGCCGAGCGCAGCGTCTTGCCGTGCCGGCTGGTGTTGTGTGCGATGACCTTGTTGGCCGCGTTCAGGATGTGGCCGGTGGAGCGGTAGTTGGTCTCGAGTCGAATGACCGTGGCGCCCGGGAAGTCGTTCTCGAAGCCCAGGATCTTCTCGACGTCTGCGCCACGCCAGCCATAGATGGACTGGTCGTCGTCGCCCACGACGCACAGGTTCCGATGCGCCTCCGCAATGCTCAGGACGATCTCGTACTGGGGGCCGTTCGTGTCCTGGTACTCGTCCACCATGATGTAGCGATAGCGGTCCTGGAACTCCCCGCGCACGGCGTCGTTCTTCTTGAGCAGGTTGCGTGTCAGCAGCAAGAGGTCGTCGAAGTCCACGCTGCGTTGCCGGCGCAGCAGCTCGTCGTAGCGCACGTAGATCCGGCCGAGCAGCTCCTCCTTGTCGTCGCAAGCGGAGGCCAGCAAGTCGTGTGCCGAGACGAGCTGGTTCTTCAGCAGCGAGATGCGGCTGTTCGCGAACGAGGGGTGCAGGGAGGTGTCGGCCACGCGCAGCTCACGCATGGCGGTCTTCACGGCCGCCAGCTGATCCGAGGCGTCGCAGATGGCGAAGTTCGTCGGGAGGCCCAAGGCCGGCGCATGTTCACGCAGCGTCTTGGCGCAGAAGGAGTGGAAGGTGCCAATGGTCAACTCAGCAGCCAGCTTCTTGCCGACGATGGCTGAGATGCGTTGCCGCATTTCACGCGCCGCCTTGTTGGTGAAGGTGACACCGAGGATCTGATGCGGGTGCACCCCCTCTGCCAGCAAGTAGGCGGTGCGCACGGTGATGACCCGGGTCTTGCCGGTACCCGCCCCGGCAAGCACGAGCACCGGGCCCAGGGTGGTGATGACCGCTTGGTGCTGCTCGGGGTTCAGGCCGGCGAGGAGATTGACCACAGGTGAGACGTCTCATGGAGGGGGGAGGCGCTGGACCCTAGGGCTCAGGGCGCATCGATCAAGCCGTTGAATCCGGGGCCACGGTATGTACCTCATGGCTTGACTTCTGCCCTTGATCGGCTAATAGTCTCTATATCTCTTCATGCGGATGGAGAGATATAGAGAGTGTGAAGGGCAGCTCCAGAGCTGCTGAACCGCAGAGCCATGCTTCCAAAGGCCACCCAGATCCTCGCTTCCCCTGACAGCCCGCGCTCGTGATCGATCTCCACAGCAGCTCCCAGTTGGCGCGTCTCTATGGGGACAGTTCCAGGTTGCGCCTGCTGTCTCTGCTATCGCAGGAGGAGCTCACGGTGGCTGAGCTCACCAGCGCCACGCGCCTGGGTCAGTCGAGGGTGTCGACCCATCTGGGAAAGCTGCGCGAAGCAGGTTTGCTCCGGGTCCGAAGGCACGGCACCTCCACCTTCTATGCCCTGGATGAGCTGGGGATGTCGGAGGATGCGCGCTTGCTGTGGCAGGCCTTCAGCGCCGCCACGGACGATCAATTGCTGCGCGAGGATACCCAGCGGCTGCAGGAGGTCGTCTCCGCTCGCTCGGGCAGCTGGGCTGATAGTGTGGCGGGTCAGATGGAGCGGCACTATTCGCCGGGCCGGACCTGGGAGGCTGCGGCGCGGGCGCTCGTGGGTCTCGCTGTCTTGGGGGACGTCCTGGATGTCGCCTCGGGGGATGGTGCCCTGGCAGAACTGGTGGCGCCCAGGGCTCGCAGCGTCACCTGTCTCGACGCCAGCAGGCAGGTGGTCTCCGCTGGTCGACGGCGCTTGCGTCTCGTGCCCAGCGTGCGCTTCTCGGTGGGGGACATGCACCGCCTGCCCTTTCCGGATGCGCGCTTCGACCAACTGCTGCTCGTGAACTCCCTGAGCTATGCGCAGCACCCCGCGCAGGTCGTTGCGGAAGCAGCGCGCGTCCTTCGCAGCGGGGCGGGGCTCGTGGCCGTCGTGCTCGCAACCCACGCACACGAACACGTGGTGCGCTCCTTCAATCACGTGCAGATGGGTTTTGACCCCATCGAGCTGCGGCGCCTGTTCGAGGCCAACGGCTTCCGGGTCGACGCCTGCGCAGTGACGTCGCGCGAGCGCCGTGCCCCGCATCTGTCCGTCATCAGCCTGTACGCCACCCGGCTTCCACCTTCTCCACCCGAGACCCTGCCATGACACCTTCCACCGCGTCCGTGTCCGTGTCTGACGCCCTGAGCCGCCTGCTGGCGGAGCGCATCCTGGTGATGGACGGAGCCATGGGCAGCCTCATCCAGCAGCGGGAGCTCACCGAGCAGGACTTTCGGGGCGACCGCTTCCAGGAGCACGGGACTGACCTTCAGGGGAACAATGACCTGCTGGTGCTCACGCGCCCTGACGTGATTGGGGAGATCCACCGCGAATACCTGGAGGCCGGGTCAGACATCATCGAGACCAACACCTTCAGCGGCACGGCTATCGCGCAAGCCGATTACTCCATGCAGTCGGTGGTCCGGGAGTTGAACCGTGAAGCGGCTCGCCTGGCTCTTGAGGCAGCTGCCGAATACACCGCCAAGACGCCCGACCGGCCGCGCTTCGTTGCTGGAGCGCTGGGCCCCACCAACCGGACCTTGTCCCTGTCACCTCGTGTGGAAGACCCGGGCTTCCGGGCCGTGACCTTCGATGAGGTGCGTGAGGCCTACGCCGAACAGGTGCGCGGCTTGCTCGAGGGAGGCGTGGATCTCCTGCTGGTCGAGACCATCTTCGACACCTTGAACGCCAAGGCGGCCCTGGCTGGCATCGAGCTCGTGTTCCAGGAGTTGGATACACGGGTGCCGATCATGATCAGCGTGACCATCACGGACAACAGCGGGCGAACCCTGTCGGGTCAGACCCTGGAGGCCTTCTGGACGTCGGTGCGCCACGCGAAGCCGTTCAGTGTCGGCATCAACTGCGCTTTGGGCGCGGCGCAGATGCGGCCCTACATGGCAGAGCTCGCGGGGATCGCAGACTGCTGGGCAAGCGCCTACCCGAACGCTGGCTTGCCCAACGCCTTCGGTGGATACGACGAGTCGCCCGAGACCACGGCGGAGCACCTGGGAGAGTGGGCGGCCAGCGGCTTGGTGAACATCGTGGGCGGCTGCTGCGGCACGACGCCTGGGCATGTGAAGGCCATCAAGGATGCCGTGAAAGGCATCAAACCGCGCTCCCAGGTCGACGCCCCCGAACTCACCACCTACAGCGGCTTGGAGACACTCACCGTCCGCCCAGACGCCAACTTCCTGATGATCGGCGAGCGCACCAATGTGACGGGCTCGCGCAAGTTCGCGAAGTTGATCCTCAACGACGACTTCGCCACGGCCCTCGAGGTGGCGCTGCACCAGGTGCGGGGTGGCGCCAACATCCTCGACGTCAACATGGATGAGGGCATGTTGGATGGCGCTGCGGCCATGACCCGATTCCTCAACCTCGTGGGCAGTGAACCGGAGATCACGCGCCTGCCCATCATGATCGACAGCAGCAAGTGGGAGGTCATCGAGGCCGGCCTGAAGTGCGTGCAGGGGAAGGCCATCGTGAACTCCATCAGCATGAAGGAAGGCGAGGAGCTCTTCCTGGAACGGGCCCGGGTGCTGCGCGGCTACGGCGCCGCCATGGTCGTCATGGCGTTCGATGAGATGGGGCAGGCGGACACGGTCGAGCGGAAGGTCGAGATCTGCCAACGGGCCTACAAGCTGCTCACAGAGCAGGCGGGGGTCTCGCCCCAGGACATCATCTTCGACCCCAACATCCTGGCGGTGGCCACGGGCATCGAGGAGCACGACCCGTACGCCGTGAACTTCATCAAGGCCACCCGCATCATCAAGGAGACCTGCCCCGGTGCACGGGTGAGCGGAGGCGTGAGCAACCTGAGCTTCTCCTTCCGCGGCAACAACCTCGTGCGCGAGGCCATGCACTCGGCCTTCCTGTATCACGCAATCCGCGCCGGAATGGACATGGGCATCGTGAACGCGGGTCAGCTGGTGGTCTACGAAGACATCCCTGCCGAGCTGCTGGAGCACGTGGAGGATGTGATCCTCAACCGTCGGAGCGATGCCACGGAGCGCCTCGTGACCCTCGCGGAGACGGTCAAGGGTTCAGGAATGAAACGTGAGCTGGACCTGAGCTGGCGCGAGGGCGGCGTGGAGGAACGCCTGAGCTACGCCTTGGTGCATGGGATCGTGGACTGGATCGAAGAGGACACGGAGGAGGCAAGGCTCAAGCTCCCGCGCCCACTGAACGTCATCGAGGGCCCGCTCATGGATGGCATGAGCGTCGTGGGTGACCTCTTCGGCGCTGGCAAGATGTTCTTGCCACAAGTGGTGAAGAGCGCGCGCGTCATGAAGAAGGCTGTCGCCTGGCTCAACCCCTTCATGGAGGCCGAGAAGCTGAGCGCGGCGGCAGAGGGTTCCGAGGTCGCCTCACGCAACCAGAGCAAGGTCGTCCTGGCCACCGTCAAAGGCGATGTGCACGACATCGGCAAGAACATCGTGGGCGTGGTGCTCGGCTGCAACAACTACGAGATCATCGACCTCGGCGTCATGGTCACCGCGGACGTGATCCTCAGCACGGCGGAGAAGGAGGGGGCCGACATCGTGGGGCTCTCCGGCCTGATCACGCCATCCCTTGATGAGATGGCACAAGTTTCCCGGGAGATGGAGCGGCGGGGCATGAAACAGCCCTTGCTCATCGGCGGTGCCACCACCAGTCGCCAGCACACGGCCGTGAAGATCGCTCCCGGCTATGAGCAGCCCACGGTGCACGTGCTTGACGCCTCACGTGCCGTCAACGTGGTCTCCAAGCTGCTCGATTCCAAGCGCCGCCGTGCGTTCCTGAAGGAGAACATCTCCTCCCAGGAGCAGCTGCGTTATGTGTACTCCCAACGGGTGGACGACCCCGTTCGCCCGCTGGCCACGGCCGTGGACAACCGTCGGGCGTTGGACTGGTCGGACATGGCGCCCCCTGCCCCGTCCTTCACGGGTGTCCGTTGCGTCGAGCTTCCGATGAGCGAAGTTGCCGAACTCATCGACTGGACGTTCTTCTTCCATGCTTGGGAGATCAAAGGCAGCTACCCCAGCCTGCTGGACCACCCCGACCACGGCCCGGCGGCCCGGGAGCTGTTCGAGAACGGCAAGACCCTCCTGAAGCGCATCCTGGACGAGGAGTTGCTCACGGGCAAAGCCATGTGGGGCTTCTGGCCCGCGAGTGCAGAGGGTGAGGATCTCGTCTTGCACGAGCCGGACGCCGAGGGCCGCGCATCCGGGGAACGCCTACGCATCCCCATGCTGCGCAATCAGGCAGAGCTGTCGAAGGGGCGACCCAATGAATCCCTCGTGGACTACGTGGCTCCTGCGAGCAGCGGCCGGCAGGATTACGTCGGCGCCTTCGCCGTCACGACCGGCCTGGGTGCGGCGGAGCTGGCAGAGGACTTCGAGCGCGATCACGATGACTACAACGCGATCCTCGTCAAGGCACTCGCTGATCGACTGGCAGAGGCGGGGGCCGAGTGGTGCCATCGGGAGGCGCGGCGGGCCTGGGGCATCGCCGACGCGGAGCCGCAGGGCGAATCACTGGTGCACTTGATCAAGGAGGACTTCCAGGGCATTCGCCCCGCCTTCGGGTACCCCGCATGCCCCGACCATGAACCGAAGCACGCCTTGTTCGAACTGCTCGACGCTGCATCGATCGGCATGAGCCTGACCGAGAGTGGGGCGATGCTGCCGGCGGCCAGCGTCAGCGGACTTTACTTCTCGCATCCGGACTCGCACTACTTCAGCGTCGGGCGCATCGATCGGGATCAGGTGACGGACTACGCCCGGCGTTGTGCGGAGGAGGTCTCCGCGGTGGAGCGCCGGTTGGGACCCTGGTTGGCCTACGACCCAGAAGCACCGCAGCTCTAGGTCGGCTCAGCCGTCACCGACAGCGGCCATGCCCGGGCGCCCACACCAGCGTTCGATGGCCTCGTAGAGGCGGTCCGGCTTGACCGGCTTCGGCACGTAGTCGTCCATGCCGGCTGCGCGGCAACGGTCGGCGTCCTCGGCCATGGCATTGGCCGTCATGGCGATGATGACGGTGTGCCGGCCCGAGAGCTTGTCTTCCTCTCGGATGGCTGCCGTGGCGGCATAGCCGTCCATGCGGGGCATCTGGCAGTCCATGAGGATGGCGTCGAAGTGCCGTTCGCGAATCGCTTCAACAGCCTCCTGCCCGTCGTTGGCGATCTGGCACGTGTAGCCGCGGCGCTTGAGCAGGCTCACAGCGACCTTCTGGTTGACGAGGTTGTCTTCGGCCACCAGCAGGTGGACGTCGGCGTTGTGCGCCTTGAGTGCCTCGAGCTCTTCCTCGAGCTCACGTTCGTCGTCGGTGTTCTTTTCCTCACGGGCTTCGAGGCCCAACGCCGAGGCAAGGGTATCGAACAGCTGGCTCGCCTTGACCGGCTTGGTCAGCAGGCCGGTGACGCCCAGCTTGGTGAGCTTCTTCTCGTCTTTCGCGGTGTAGTTGTTGCTGACCATGATCACAGGGATCTGCTTCAGGAGCTTGTCCCGACGGATGAGTTCCGTGAACTCCTCGCCGTTCATCTCAGGCATCTCGCGATCGACGAGGACCAGGTTGAAGGAGCGGGGAGTGACGGCGTTCTCGCGCATGACGGTGAACGCTTCCTCACCGCTCGAGACGAGCACCGGCCAGCAGCCCCAGGCTTCCAGGTGGTGCTGCAGAACCTTGCGGTGGGTGGCGTTGTCGTCGACCACGAGCACGTGCAGCTCCGCGAAGTTCGGGGCGAGCGTCACGCTGGGCGCCGGGGTGCTGCTCTGGAGACCGATGCGGGCAGTGAACCAGAAGGTGGAACCGGAGCCGTCCACGCTCTCGACGCCCACGGAACCCTCCATGGCCTCCGCCAACTGCTTGCTGATAGCGAGCCCCAGCCCGGTCCCCCCGAAGCGCCGTGTGGTGGATGCGTCGACCTGGGTGAACTCGTTGAACAGGCAGTTGATCCGGTTGGAGGGGATGCCGATGCCCGTGTCCTTGACCGCGATCTTGAGCAGGGCGTCCTGCTCGTTGCTCTCCTCGACGCTGGCGGTCAAGACGATCTCGCCCTTGTGGGTGAACTTCAGGGCGTTGTTCATGAAGTTCAAGACGATCTGGCGCAAGCGCCCGGGGTCGCCGCTGAGCTTGGCGGGGACATCGGGCTCCACCAGGCACATCATCTCCAAGCCCTTCTGTTGGGCGATGGGGTGCAGCAGGTCCGCAGCCCCTTCGATCACCGTGTGAAGATCGAAGTCGACGGCCTCGAGTTGCAGCTTGCCCGCCTCGATTTTTGAGTAGTCGAGGATGTCGTTGATGATACGCAGCAGCTGGTTGGCGCTGTCCATGACGGTGCTGGCGACCTCCGCCTGGTGCTTGTCCAGGTCGGTGTCCAGCAGGATGTTGGTCATGCCCATCACGCCGTTCATGGGCGTGCGGATCTCGTGACTCATGTTGGCCAGGAACTGGGCCTTCGCGACGGCTGCGGCCTGTGCTTCCTCCATGGAGACTTGCAACTGCTCATTGACCTGGAGCAGCTCGTCGGTGCGTTTGGACACCTGGACTTCTAGCTGATCGGCGTGGACCTCCAGCGCGTGCTCGTGTTCCTCCATGGCCACGAGCATCTCGTTGAAGGTCGCCGCCAGGTAGCCCACCTCGTCGGTCCCGAACGACGGCACGCGCACGGAGTAGTCGTGGTCCGTCCGCACCTTCTGTGCCGCTTGGCCCAAGGTGATGATGGGGCGGGACACCACGCGCTGCACAACGATGGCGAAGAGCAGGGCGACGAGCGAGGCGACGACGGCCACCATCGACATGGTCTCGACGATGGCTTCGAAACGATGGTCGAGGTGAGCCAGGTTGCTGCGGACCCAGAGGGTGCCAATGGGCTGGCCCTTGAGTCGCACCGTCTCGTACATGGAGACGCCGGTCTCGTCGAAGCTGTGCTTGGAGTGATCCACCGTCGGTGGGCGGAAATCCTCGGGGTTGCCGGGCCGTCCGAAGGACGCCACGACTTCGCCGTGTTCATCGAAGAGGCAGGCGGCCTCGATCTGCGGTTGGGCGCGGAACGCCTCCAGGGAGGCCTCCGCCTTGCTGCTGTCCTGGAACAGGAGCGAGGGGCCGCAATTGGCACCCACGGCCTGGCTGAGCACGCGCAGTTGGTCGGCCAGGCCCTGCCGCGCCAGGTCGCGGTCCATGGTGGTGAACAGGACCCCCGCCGTGAGCAGGGCCATGCCCGCGGTGAGCATGATCACCAGCAGGAGCTTTTGGCGGACAGAGAGTCGGAGAAAAGGGCTCACCCCTGCGCTATCGGCAAGGCTGACTCGCGGCCTGTAGGCCGGAAAGACGGCCAAATCCCATGTCTGGCCGCAGTGAGGCTGAAGGGATACAAACGTCCTATGGCATTCTTCTTGTTGTTCGTCGGTCTGCCCCTGCTGGAGTTCCTGCTGCTTCTGGAAGTGGGGGAACAGCTGGGCTTCTTGAATACCCTCTGGCTGGTGCTGGGAACCGGCTTCCTGGGCGCCTCCCTGGCCCGCTGGCAGGGGGTGGGCGTCCTGACGCGTCTTCAGCAGGACCTCGCCGAGGGGCGAGCCCCGAAACAGACGGCCGTGGAGGGGGTGGTGATCCTGCTTTCGGGGGTGGTGCTGCTGGCTCCGGGCTTCATAACGGATGCCCTGGGCTTGATGGGTCTCTTCCCACCTACCCGCAGATTCATGATCTGGGGCATGTCGCGGGTGCTGGCGCGAGCCACCAAGGAAGGGCGATTCGCGGGGGGCGCGCCAGGCGCTGGCCGAGCGGGGCCCTTCGGGTCGCGGATCTTCTTCTCGGGACGCATGGGCGGTCCGGGCCAAGGCCCTGGGGCCGAGCCTTTCGCGGAGGGAGGCATCAAGGACGCGACCGTGGTCCGTCAACGCACCGGCCCGAGAGAGGATGGGCCAGCTGAAGACGACGCAGGACGCGCGGGGCTCCCTGAAGGAGGGGACGGCTCCTCGAGCGCCGGAGGCTCCTCGCCGGCGTGAGCGTCTCCTCGACAGCCGGAAGTGGCGCCCAGGGCAGGGTGTCGCAAGCCTTGCTGCTGCTCCTGCTGTGGCCCTGGATGTGTTCTGCCTGTTCTGACCCGGGTTCTGATCCCGGGTCCGCTCTGGGTTCCGATCTGGGTGCCGACCCGGCAACGGGTGCGCCTTCCAGCTGGAGCGACGGTAGTCGACGGCTGACTGACCTCTCGGGTCGCGGCTGGACCGTGGCCCTGGATCCCGATGCGGATTGGGAGAGCGACACCCTCTTTCTACCCGGAGTCGAGCCAGCCTCCTTGGATGTCGCGGCGCCGAGTGCGGGGTGGGATGCCCTGGCCACGCTGGGTCGACCCGTCAGCGTTCCAGGAACGGTTGAAGGCCTCTTCTGGGACGAGCTGGGCGGCGACTACGTGGGTGTCAGTCACTGGTCACGCAGCTTCGAAGTACCGCAGCTGCTCGATGGCCAGCGGGCCATGCTGTGTTTTGAAGCCGTGCGCTTGCGAGCGGAGGTCTTCGTGGACCGCAAGTTGGTGGGCTACGACGCCGTGGGCAACACGCCCTTCGAGGTGGACATCAGCGACGCGTGCCAGCTGCCGGGGTCGCACGAACTGGTGGTGCGCGTCACGGACCCCGGTGGGAACTTCGATTGGCGCGACTACGATGCCCATCGCTGGGGGACGTTGCCCGACGCCCAGACCCTCCCGGCGAGTCACGGCTTCGGGGGCGTGTCGGGCCCGGTGCGCTTGGAGTTGCGCGATGCCCTGCATCTCTCGGACGTGTTTGTCGCGAACACCCCAAGCCTGAAGGAGGTCCTTGTCACCATCGCCTATGGTGGCCCGGAAGCACCCAAACCGGGCGACGTGGCACCCGATCTGCGACTCCAGCTGGGAGCGGTGGCGAGCGGACCCCAGAGTCGGCGTGGGGCTGGCTGGGATGGGGAACTGCTCGTCGATCAGTGGGTGACGGGAGGCGTGGTGGAGCAGGGCCTCGACGGGGCGTGCCTCCGCGTGCGCCTGTCCGTACCCGAGGCCCGGCCGTGGTCTCCGAGTTCTCCGCAACTCTACCGCTGTCGGGCCAGTCTCGGAGAGAGCCCGGCCAGCGCTCTCGACAGCAGCGATTCCGGGGACGCCCTGAGCGTGCGTTTCGGTTTCCGATGGTTCGAAGCCACCGGCATCGGCGAGGACGCTGTCCTGCGCCTGAACGGTCAGCGCACCGTCCTGCGCTCGGCCATCAGTTGGGGTTTCTGGCCTGTGACGGGCCTGGTGCCCACGCCCGAGCTGGCTGTTCGACAGGTGCGCGCCGCCCAGAACCTGGGGCTCAACATGTTGAACCACCACCGGACCATCGCGGCGCCCGGCCTGCTGGATGTGCACGACGAGTTGGGCTTGCTCGCCTACGAAGAGCCCGGCGGCTACTGGGCCCAGGGCGGTGACGATTTCTGCGCTGCACTCGCCCGGGAGAAGTGGCTGCGCATGATCCGGCGGGACCGCAATCATCCCTCGGTCGTGATTTTCAACATGATCAACGAGTCGAAGGTGTTGCCGGAGGGCCGTTTCGAACGGGACCTGTTGGATGCCCAGCGCTTGGACCCGACCCGCATCCTGACGTACACCTCGGCCTGGGCCGAGGAGGATGACCCGGCGCTCGGCCTGCACGCTCGACCAGGGCAGCAAGGCCTGCACGCGAGCGGTTGGTGGGACCAGCACAACGCCCCCGGCCCCGGCACCGACCGGGATGAACATTGGAACGGCCCCGAGGACTACCTCCGCCGCAGTGAGAACAGACGGGACGTCGTGTTCTGGGGTGAAGAGGGCGCCATCGCCACGCAGCCCCGACTGGCGCTCATCGCGGCAGAAGTGGAGCGAGAGCATCCGGGTTGGGATGGCAGTGCCTATCTCGAGTGGAAGGCCGCCTATGACGACTACTTCACCGAGAAGGGCTGGGAGGAGTTCTTTCCAGACCTCGACAGCCTCACCCGGAGCCTGGGAGACATCGCCTACACCTATCAGGCGACGGCGATCACGAACATCCGCCTGGGCGATGTCGCCGACGGTTATGTGGTCAATGGCTGGGAGGGCAGCCGCTTCGAGAATCACTCGGGCATCGTGGATTCCTGGCGGCACCCCAAGGGGCATGTCGAACTCCTGGCCGAAGCCAATGCCCCCGTGTCGCTCCAGCTCAAGTTGCGACAGCGAGTGGTGCACGTGGGCACCGATCACGGAGCCGGCGTCGTGTCACCCAGCGTGGTGCTGGCCGATGTGGGGCTCATCAATGAGCGGGGGCTGCGTGGCCCGCATGAGCTGCGACTGACGGTGAGAGACTCCTCCGGTGCTGCCCAGCGCAGCACCACCCGGGCGGTGACCGTGAGCGGGGGCGATGTGTTCGGGGAAGTGCTCGAGCGCGGTCTGCGGGTGCTCGTGGATGGTGGGCCGGGCATGTACACGGTGCACGCCGAGCTCTGGCCTGTCGGCGGCGGGGCGGGCGCCGTGGTGACGGGGCAGTCGGAACTGCTGCTGGTGGATTGGCGTGGTCGACCCGTCCCAGAGGACGGCGCACTGGTGTCCACGGCGGGTCCCCTCGGCTACTTCCTCAATGTGGCCCACGGGGCGGAGGTCCCAGAGTTCCACGACGGGCTTCCACCCCTGCGCTGGATCGCAACGGATCACCTGGAGCCGGAGCCCAAGCTGCTGGTTCCCGGCGAGTACCTGCGGAGCCCGGAGGGCGAGCTGGGTCTGAAGGGCGCCTATTACGATGGCGCAGCCTTCCAGCAGTTCGAGCAGGAGCGAACGGACGCCGAGCTGCATTTCCTGTTCTCTGACGAGGGCCCGTTCCCTGCCTTGGGTGGGACGGACTTTTCGGTCCGTTGGACAGGCAGCCTCGTGCCGCCAGAAACAGGTGTCTATCGTTTCCACACCGAGAGCAGTGGCGGCGTGAGGCTCTGGGTCGACGGGCGCTTGGTGCTTGAGGAGTGGAGTGAGCACAGCCCGCAGCAGGACTCCAGCGAGGCCTTGTCCTTGGTGCAGGGGCAGGCAGTGTCGCTGAGGCTCGACTTCTTTCAGGAAGACGACAATGCGCGAGTCCGCTTGCTCTGGACGCCGCCCGAAGCCTCCGCCCGGGGGCGCGCCCTGGTCGAGGAGTTTGGTCGTCGCGTCGCTGAGGACGGCACGACCTTGCTCGTGCTGGACCACGCCACCTCCTGGGCACGATTACTCGCCGACGCAGGGCTCATCGAGTGGGCGGGAGTCTTGCCCATGGGGCGCTATTGGCTGGGAGGCAACTACTTCGTCAGGGAGCATCCGCTGTTCAAGGACCTGCCGGTGAATGGCGGCATGTCCTGGCCCTACCAGGAACTCGTCCACTACGGCATGCCGGGTTTTGGCCTGCGCCTGCAGGGCGAGGAAGCGGTGGCTGCCTGCATCACCGGGCACACTCCCGAACTGGCAACCAGCGTCGGTGTGGTGCGGCATGGCCGGGGTCGCATCGTGCTGTCGACCTTGGATCTGCCCCGTGCCATCCCGGGCCCTGCCGGGCCCCACGATGTGCCCAAGGCTCTGCTGATGAACTTCCTTGAGTACGCAGTCTCCGAGCACTGATGGCACAGCCCCTCTAGGGGCCCGGAGGCGGATTCAGACCCACGAGCCGGGAAAGCGCCGTAGGATGGGCGCCCCTCGCTCCGTGGTGTGCTGCAGTGCGCACTGCAATCGGAGCGCGTCCCCGGCTCTCTCCCTCTCTCCCTCTCTCCCCTCAGGCCGGACTCCACCTCATGAAGGAGGTTCTCTTGCATCACAATCGTTCCGCATCCCGCACCGCTTGGGCCCTGGCTGCCCTGCTTCCTACCGCTCTCCTGGGCTTCGGCGCTGCACCGGCTGCCGCCCAAGCGGCGGGCAACTTCCAGCTCACCCCCGGCGGCTGGATCCAGCAAGACGGAGCTCACAGCCATCTCGTCGACCCACAGGTCGTGAGCGTGCGCTTCCTCGACGGGGCCACGCAGGTCGGAGAGCGCCTCGCTGCCTTCGGGGCGGCTGATGGGCTGCTGGAGGGGTTGAGCATCGTACGAAGCAACCGTCTGGGCATCGTGGACCTCGCGCTTCCTGAAGGCGCTGACCCGCTGCTCGTGGTGGCCGCCTTGCGCGCCCAGGCTGGCGTGGACTTTGCCGAGCCCAACACCCTGGGTGAGTACACCGCAACACCCAACGACACGAGCTACAGCAGCCAGTGGAACCTGAAGAACACCGGACAGTCGGGCGGGACGCCCGGCGCCGATGTGGATGCGGAAGCGGCCTGGGATATCCAGGACGGCGAAGCCTCCGTGATCATCGCCGTCTTGGACAGTGGCACGCAGTGGACCCACACCGACCTGGCCAGCAGCATCTGGTCCAACCCGGGTGAGACGCTCAACGGTCTCGACAGCGACAGCAACGGTTTCGTGGATGATGTCCGCGGCTGGGATTTTGACGGCAACGACAACGACCCCACCGGCAGCTTTTTCCACGGGACGTTCGTGGCGGGTTGCGTGGCAGCGTCCAGCAACAACGGGCAGGGCATTGCCGCCCTCGCCGGTGGGGCAGCCGACGGAGTGGGTTGCACCGTCATGCCGCTCAATGTGGGCAACTTCTCGCCCAATGGTGCCGTGCTCGACGACGCCATCATCTACGCCGCTGACAACGGGGCCCGGGTCATCACCCTCAGCCTGTCGGTGGGCACCACCTCCGCCATCGATGCGGCTGTGATCTACGCGGCCGACGTGAAGGGCGTGTTCATCGATTGCGCCTCGGGCAACGGCGGCTCTTCCGTGGCCTACCCGGCGAACCTGTCCAGGATCATGGCAGTGGCCTCCACCAACCGGAACGACACCAAGTCGGGCTTCAGCAACCCGGGCCCGGAGGTCGAAGTGGCCGCGCCTGGTGAAGACGTCATGTCCACGGACCTCGGCGGTGGCTACACCCTCAGCAGTGGCACGAGCTTCGCAGCGCCGCACGTGGCAGCGCTGGCTGGCCTGCTGTTCTCTGAGGACCCTGCGGCCACAGCGGCTGGCGTGCGCGCCATCATCCGTGCCACGGCCGACGACGTCGGAGCCTCTGGTTTCGACACCGGAACTGGTGACGGCAGGATCAACGCCAAGAACGCCTTGCTGGCTCTCTCCGGAGGCTTCGTCTTCGGCCAAGCCGTCAACTACGGCTCGGGTGTCGCCGGCATGGGTGGTGTGACGCCGAGCATCGGCACGAGCGGAGGAGCCCCGTCCCAGGATGACCCGGGCTTCGCCATCACGATGCGCGGTGGTCGGCCAAGCAGCGTGGCCTACAACCTGTTGTCCCTGGGGGCTCTCAATGCACCCTTCGAGGGTGGCACCTTGTTGGTGGACCTGAGCCTGCCGTCGGCCAGCGTTGCGGCGATCGCCACTTCTGCCAACGGTGCCGCGACCCGCCCGCTCCCGATCCCGGACGACGTGATCTTCGTGGGTGTCCAGGCCTTCAGCCAGTGGATCGTGGTGGACGTGGACGGCCCCGCGGGCTTCTCCTTCACGGACGGGCTCGACCTGATCGTCGGGAGCTGATACCCGAGCGTCCGGCGCCTTCCGCGCTCTCGGCTTGTGAGCCGCGGGTGCGGAAGGTCCGGTGCGCGGACCGTCCCGCGTGCAGTTGCGCTCTCAGTCCTAGGAGAGCGGTCTCGAAACGGGGAGCAGTGGTGGGCGTCGACGGCAGAGCCTCGAACGATGGGCCCGATGGGACCGATGGGCAGGAACCCGAGGGCTCCGTGTCCTCGGTCGTGGCCGTCGGCTTCGGGCTGCTGATCGGGTTCGGAATCGTGGGACTGCAGGGAGGTTTTGAGTCGCAGCCCGCCGCAGCGGCCCCGACAGCGACTCCCCAGGGGTGGCCGCCGCACCTTTCGCCGCAGCTTCCGCCGGGCATTGACGCGCAGGACGTGAGCGTGCTGATGGAGCAGTCGGAGCCCGACCAGGACTAGCCCGGTGTGAGTTCCTGCTCCTCCTGCAACGACTTGGCCGCTTCGTCATCGCTCACGTCGCTGTGGCAGGCCGCCAGCCCGTCGTCGGCACTCACGGCACCCTTGGTCTTGGCCGCCAGTCGGTGGATCTCATCGGGGCTGAGCACACCCCGTTGTTGAAGGATCTGCACCTGCTCCGGGTTGAGGGCTTCGGTGATCTTCGAGCGGTCCCACTGGAAGCGTTCGTCCTTGCCTGAGACGAACTCCGTGATCTCCTTGCTGATGCGCACCGAGCACCAGTCGTGGCCGCACATGGCGCAGAAGTCGGTGTCCACATCCAGGTCCTCGTCGTGATACGCGCGCGCCAGGTCTGGGTCGAAGGACAGCTCGAAATGCTTCTCCCAGTTGAGCGCGGCGCGGGCGGCGGTGAGCTCATCGTCCCGGTCCCGAGAGCCGGGAATGCCCAGCGCGATGTCCGCTGCGTGCGCGGCGATCTTGTAGGCGACGCAGCCCTGCTTGACGTCCTCCCGCTTGGGCAGGCCCAGGTGCTCCTTGGGTGTCACGTAGCAGAGCATGCTGGCACCGTGCCAGGCGGCGTTGGTCGCGCCGATGCTGCTGGTGATGTGGTCGTAGCCCGGGAAGATGTCGGTGATCAGGGGGCCGAGCACGTAGAAGGGGGCGCCGTGGCAGACGCGACGCTGCAACTTCATGTTGTATTCGACCTGGTCCAGCGGGACGTGGCCGGGGCCTTCGATCATGACCTGAAGGCCCTTTCTCCAAGCGCGCTCCGTGAGCCGTCCGAGCTCGTAGAGTTCGCCCAACTGGCCCTGGTCCGTGGCGTCGGCCAGGCCTCCCGGGCGCAACCCATCACCGATGGAGAAAGTGACGTCGTGCTCGCGCATGACATCGCAGATCTCCTCCCACATGGTGTTCATCAGATTCTGTTTGCGGTGGTGGATCATCCACTTGGCCAGCAGCGAACCGCCGCGGCTCACGATGCCGATCACTCGCTTGGCTACGAAGGGCAGGTGCTCGTGGAGCACGCCGGCGTGGATGGTGAAGTAGTCCACACCCTGTTGCGCCTGGTGGCGCAAGGTCTCAAGCACCATCTCCCGATCCAGATCTTCGATCTTGCGACCGATGATCATCGAATAGATCGGCACGGTGCCGATGGGCGTCGTGGAGGCGGCGAGGATTGCTTCGCGGGTGGCGTCGAGGTCACCGCCGGTGGAGAGGTCCATGACGGTGTCCGCTCCCCAGCGCACCGCCCAGTCCAGCTTCTCCACCTCTTCGTCCGTGCCGGAAGCCACGGGCGATGCGCCCATGTTGGCATTGATCTTGGTCAGGCTGGCGCGGCCAATGGCCATGGGGTCCAGCTGCATCGCCAGGTGGTTGCGATTGGCGGGGATCACCATGCGTCCGGCGGCGATCTCGGCTCGCACCTGGTCCGCAGACAGGTGGGGCTCGCGCTCTGCGACGCGGCGCATCTCCGGCGTGATCATGCCCAGCCGAGCGTGCTCCAGTTGCGTGATGGGCTTGAATCCCTCGGGCGCGGACCAGCGACCGCTGTTTTCATCCCGCGACCAATCGTCGGGCATGAAGTCCCAGGCGGTCTTGTCCGACGGGAGCGGCATGCCGGGGGTGTCGGGGGAGCTGAACGTCCACGGTGTCCCCACCCGATTCGGTGCGGAGAAGCTGCCCGGGTTCGTTCCGTTGGACGTGCTGGACGGGTTGCTGCCCACGGCGGGCAAGGGGTGCCGCTCCGAACCGTTGGAGGGGGATGCGATGGGGCTGCGAGTCATGGCGGGCTCCGTGCAGCGACACCGAGCTGCGGTGGCGGCGCTGAATCCGGCCAGCGGCGGATCCCGGGAGGCGTCGACGGAAAGAAGCGGCCGCCAAGCGTCCGCAGCTTCCCTACGCAGCCTGCCGGGCACTTGGCCACGGGCCGGTCTGATCAGGTTCGAAGGGTGTGTTCTCAGCCCACCTCCCCATATGGAGGCGAGCACCCCTAGCGTGAGACAGACAGCTTAGCGTGTCGTGCCGCCGAGGGCAGCCCTTTGGACAAGCCTCAGCTCCAGCGGGTGATCCGGTCGCGAACGCGCCCGAAACCGAGTTCCTCGAAGAGCCCATCGACCAGCTGGGCATCGGCACCCTTCCAGGCGAGTTGGCGCAGCAAGGCCGATGCGGGGGCTGTGTAGCACAGCGTCGCGAGCTCGCGGCTCAGATACGCGACTTCGCGCTGCGCACGCAGCTTCTGCTCGAGGCTACGAGCGCCACGGATCGGAAGTTCGGCGACGCTTGGGAGGTTGTCATAGAGCGCCTCTAGATGATCGAAGTGGCTCAGCAGCGCTTGGGCCGTCTTCGAGCCCACGCCGGCCACGCCAGGGATGTTGTCCACCGCATCACCCATTAGCCCCAGGTAGTCCGGCACCTGGTGCGGCTGCACACCCAGCTTCTCCATGACCTCCTGCGGGCCGTAGCGCTTGCCCGCTGCCCAGTCATAGAGCTGGACCCGTTCCCCGACCAGCTGGCAGAGGTCCTTGTCGACCGTGGTGACCACCACGTGGTGTCCCTTCGAGAGCAGTTGCTGGCAGAGGGTGCCCACGAAGTCGTCCGCCTCGTAACGGACGTCGGCGAAGGTGGTGCCGCCCAAGGCTTCCGCGACCCGGCGGCAGTCGACGAACTGCTGCTCGAGTTCGGGGGGCGGCAATTCGCGCTGTGCCTTGTAGTCGGGATACAGGTCGTTGCGGAAGCAGGTGTTCAGGCTCTCATCGAAGGCCAGGGCCCAATGCGTGGGCTGCTCTTCTGCCAGGTAGCGCAGCAGGAACGTGAGGAAACCGTAGACGGCATTGACCGGGCGGCCGTCGGGGGCGGTCATGGAATCCGGCAGGGAAAACCAGGCGCGAAACACGTACGGGCTGGCATCGATGAGGTGGACTGTGTGTGGCATGGGAGCCATGGTAGGGGCAAGGCTGGCGAGGGCCAGCGTGGGCCAGCGCGGTCTCGTGGTGGGCGTCCAAGGGACGCGAGCACACGGGTCGCCGGTCGCTGCTTTCTCCTGTGTTTCCAAGCTGGCTGAGAATCTTGCGTGTCCGTGTCTGAAGCACCTTGCCTGGCTGCCGTGGACCTCGGCTCCAACAGTTTTCACATGGTCATCGCCCGGGTTCAGGGCGATGTGCCGGTGACCTTGGACCGCCTCCGGGAGCAGGTCCAACTGGCCGCGGGCCTGAACTCGCGCAGCAAACAGGGGCGGCGGATTTCCCCGGAGGCCTGGGAGCGCTCCATGGCTTGTCTGGAGCGGTTCGGTCAGCGCCTGCGCAACATGGCGCATGTGCGCGTGCGCGCCGTGGGCACGAACACCCTGCGCGTAGCCAGCAATGGGGCGGAGTTTCGGGCCGAAGCTGAAGAGGCACTGGGCTATCCCATCGAGGTGATCAGCGGCAACGAAGAAGCGCGACTCATCTACTTGGGTGTTGCCCACACCGTCTCCGACGACTCGGCCAGTCGGCTCGTGGTGGACATCGGCGGGGGGAGCACCGAGTGCATCGTCGGCCAGCGCTTTGAAGCCCGGGCCACGCATAGCTTCTACATGGGGTGCGTCCAGTTCACGAGCCGCTTCTTCGCTGATGGGAAGATCACGAATCGCCGCATGAGCGACGCCGTACTGACGGCGCAGCAGGAGTTGTACGCCTGCGTCCAGGAATACCGTGAGGCAGGCTGGACAGAAGCAGTTGGGGCTTCGGGGACCATCCGGGCGGTGGCGGCCGTGGCCGCAGCCAATGGCTGGTGCGAGGAAGGGGTGAGCTACAAGGCTGTGAAGCGCCTCCGCAAGGAGCTCGTCGCAGCCGGGAACGCGGAAGCGGTGGCCACCCTGCCCGGTATGAAGGCGTCACGCGCCAACATCATCGCGGGCGGGACGGCCATTCTTCAGGCCTGCTTCGAGAGCCTCGAGATCGAGACCATGAGCGTGGCCAAGGGTGCGCTCAGGGAGGGAGTGCTCTACGACCTGCTGGGACGTCTGCAACACGAAGACGTACGTGAGCGAACGATCGTCACCTTCCAGGAGCGCTACCACGTGGACCGTGGGCAGGCAGAGCGCGTGGAGCGCACGGCGAGCAAACTGCTACAGATCGTCGCCAAGGATTGGGAGGTCGATGAGGAGAAGGCCTCCCCCTTCCTGCTCTGGGCGGCTCGCCTGCATGAGATCGGTTTGACCGTCTCCTACAACAGGCACCATCGCCACGGCGCCTACCTCATAGAGAACGCCGACATGCCCGGCTTCTCGCGCGATGACCAGCAACTGCTGGCCTTGCTGGTGTCGGCGCATCGGCGGCGCGTGCGTGCCGACCGCTTCGAACAGCTTCGCCACAAGGGGCGTCGAATGCTGGCTGCTCAGCTGGTGCTGATCCTGCGCGCCGCCGTGCTTCTGAACCGTGGCCGTTCGGCCGAGGCCTTGCCGCCCTTGGCGGGGCACGCGCAGCTGGGAACACTCACAATCACGCTGCCTCGCAGCTGGTTGGATGCTCACCCACTGGCGGATGCCGACCTGGCCGGGGAGACGGCGGCCCTGCAGGAACTGGACATGTCCCTGCAAGTGATCGGCGTCTAGGCTGCCCCGATAGCCCGCCTCAACGCGCGTCTTGCGGGCGCCGAAACACGACCATGTAGTTTTCGCTGAGGCCTTCGACTGTGCGGGTTCCCGCGTCTTCGAAGCCGGAGGCCAGCACTTCCTGGACCGTGGCTTCGCGGCCCAGGCGCACGTGCTCCAGGATCCATTCCCGCGTGACGCCCGGGATGCGTTCGAAGTCCACGATCACCAGGGCTCCCCCGGGGCGCAGGGCCTTGTAGAGCGAGGCCAGGGTGGAGCTGGGGTACTCGAAGTGGTGATAGGTGTCGCAGACGAAGGCCAGGTCGAGACTGCGCGCAGGGAGGTTTACCGAGTCTTCGGCGCAGAGGATCGGGCGCACCTGGGACCAGCCGGCCGCATCGGCGCGTTGCGCCAGGTGTTGGATGAAGCCTGGGGAGATGTCGACGGCATAGACGGTGCCGGTGGGGCCGACGGCGTTGACGAACGCATCCAGGAAGAGCCCTGTGCCCGCACCGACGTCGGCGATGTCCGCTCCGGAGCCAAGCCCTGCCGAGCGGATGAGTTCCGCGACAATCGAGGCCCGGTGCTTCGCGATCTCGCGGCTCTCACCTTCGAAGGTCTTGACGAAGGATTCGACGTCGAGCTCTGGATCGAGGAAGCGCGTGTTGGCCCCAGGGCGAACGCTCGATTCGGGCTGTGCTGCGACGGCCTGGTTTCGGTCCGTGTCCGCTGGCGCGTCGTCCAGCGTCGAGGCCGCGCTGCAGGCACCCAGCAGAGCCAGGAGTACGAGCGCGGTGCATGTGCGGTCGGCGGCGCTGTTGAGACGGGGAAGAAGGGGCTGGCGGTGCACGGCGGGCTCCATGGGAAGCCCGACATTCTAGCGGTCGACCTCAGAGGATGCGCAAGACCTCGGCAATGCTGGGCAGTTGGGCCAGGTAGTTGTTGTGGGCCTTGAGGCGCTCGTTGAAGGGCAGCGCGCTGCGCTCTCCCAGAAGGCCCAGGGCCACGCAGGCAAAGGCCCGCGAGGCGGCTCGACCGGCCTGGTCGGCTGCCATCTCGAGCAGTGGATCGACGGCGGTCTGGTCACCGATCAGGCCCAGAGCGCTGGCGGCGCTGGCGAGTCCCCCCAGGCTACCGGCCTCATCAAGGGTCTGCATGAGCACCGGTACGGCCTGGCGATCACCCATGAGGCCCAGGCTCGTGGCGGTCTTGAGCCGGAAGCTGGGGGAGATCGACCTGTCCGCACAGAGTTTCAGCAGTTCCAGGGAGGCTTCCCGATGGCGCAGCAGGCCCAGGGCCTCGCCGGCATAGCCCTGGAAGTCCTCTTGATGGGAGCGACTGAATTCCTCGTGGATCAGGGTGCGTGAGGACTGGTCGTCCAGGAGGGCGAGGGAGATGGCGAAGGCGCCGCGGAAGGAGGGGTCCCGTTCGCGCTGAAAGCCCTCGCGAATCGCCTCGATGATCTTCGGGGTCGCCGTGTGCATCTCCCGCCCGTAGATCGCTGCAGCGAGGGCTGACCAGGAGCGATGGGAGTGGCTGCTGGCTTTGGTACCCATCTCCCGCAGCAGGGTCTTGAGCAGGCTGGCGTGCCCTGGCAAGTGCTGGCTGGGGTCGAGGTCGCGGCCTCCGATCTGGGCCAGGGAGATCAGCGCGAAGTGTCGCGTCTGCTGGTCTCGGCCGCCGGAGATGTAGCCGGTCAGGGCGTCCAGGACGGACACGTCGCCCATCCGGCTCAGTTGCCCCAAGCCGATGGCCGCCGATTGGCGGACCACGTTCTCCGTGTGGTCATCCTTGAAGCAGGCCAGGAGCGGGGCGATGGACGACGCGCTGCCCATCTTGCCGAGCGTGGTGGGGATGTAGCTGCGGATGTGCGGGTCGAGCTCAGCCTTCTCGAGCACGCTGCCGAGAAAGCTCTCGGCGGTGCTCGCCAAGGCATTGCTGCGGGGTAGGAGCCCGAGGGCAGCGATGGCGCTGGCCTTCACATCTCGTTCGCTGTCGGGCAGGGTGTCGATGGTGCTCATCAGTGTGCGCACGGAACGCGCATCGCCGATCAAACCCAGGGCGAGGCACGCGAAGGAGCGCACGAGCCAGGGCACATTGCCACCCCCGACAGCAGCGCGTCCCGCGGAGTCATCCGCAACGAGACCCGTCAGCAGGGGCCACGCCTGGGTGGCATGCAGGACCCCCAGACTGAGAGCGGCGGAGGATTGCACTGACAGCTCGCGGTGGGCCAGCAGGCTGACCGCCGCCTCATAGGCGGCGTCATGGGTCAGGGGGGAGGCGCTCCGTCCCATGGCCAGGACCGTGGAATCCAGAATGTCCCGATCATCTGCTGTCTTCGAGACCTGTTCGAGTGCGGGGATGATGCGCTGGTCGATCATGGTCTGGTCGGGGCGTTCCGAGCTGACGGCAGCGCGACCACCTCGTGCTGTCAGTCGTCCCGGGGAGCCCGGCTGAGAGACGGTCCGGCCCACGCGTTCCTTGAGCGTGATGTACCGGTCCCGGTTGCTCTCCCACCAGAACTCCCACCCGTCGTAGCCCATGCTGACGGCAGCGCTGGCGCTGCTGCGGGATCTGCCACCACGAGCGGAACCCGAGCCGCGGGAGGGGGCGCCCGTGCTGCCGGAGCTGGGCGCGCCCGCACCGGGCCCGCCGCCCCCGAGCGAGGCGCCACCGCCACCGCTGCTTGGGGCGCCCTTGGGGGCCGCCCCTCCGCCACCCCCTGCATTCGAGGGCCCCTTGTACTGGCCACCGTGCGCCGCCGCCGTTTCAGCGAGGCCTGCGAGCATGAAGCCCACGAGCAAGGCGGTCAGGGATAGGGTGTGCTGTACGTGCTTCAAGGCTTCTCTCCGGGCTGTGCCTTGATCAACGGCACGAGCGGGCGGAGCGGACGGACCTGGGAACCCTTTCCCGGGAGGGGGCTCCCAGCGCGCCATCCGCCTGCCGAATGCTTGGAACGATCAAGTCGGAAGCGATGGGCGACCGACAGGGTCGGTGGTGCACGGCCTGCGGGCTCCTGCCTCCTGTTCTCGACGGAAAGCAAGCCCATGACATCTTCGCCAGCCCAAGCGCGCCACTCCCAGCGCGCGTTCACCTTGATCGAGCTGCTGATCGTGGTGGTGATCCTCGGCATGTTGGCGGCCATCGTGGTTCCGGCCTCGGTCGAGGTCGCAACCGAAAGCGAGCACTCGGCCTTCGCCACCGAGTTACGCATCTTCGTGGATGCCGCGGCGATCTACGAAGCGCGCACTCAACGCGATCTCGAAGACAGCTCCTCAGGTGCGGTGCCGAGCGGCTTCGAGGTCTATATCAATGCGAAGGGTTGGCTGGACGGCACGCCCATCGGTGGCGTGTGGGACGCCGAACAGAACTCCTTCGGCGTGAAGTCCGCCCTCGGAGTGCACTTCCTGAATGGCGAGGCCAAGGACGACGGCTACATGGGGCAGCTGGATGCCCTGATTGACGACGGCAACTTGTCCTCCGGTGGTTTCCGGAAGCTCGCCGACGATCGCTTCTACTACATCCTGAAGCAGAGCTGAGGTCAGATCGCGGCGCTTCCGCCAGCGAGGTTCTCAGGTGAGGCCGGCTTCCGTTCCCGCTTGGGAAGCAGGTCCTTCATGCGATCTATGACGACCTGGGTGTAGTCCCGGGTGCCGAGCTTGCCGCGCAGGTCAGCGGTGCACTCGCCGTCGCGGATAGCGCTGAGCATGGCGAGCCGCAGGGCGTGCCCGAGGTCGTAGCGGTCGATGTGGTCCAGCAGCATGCCGAAGGACAGCAGCACTGCCGTCGGGTTGGCCTTGTCCTGACCCGCGATGTCAGGGGCGGTGCCCCCGGCGGGGTCGAACATCGCGATCTCCACCTCACGCTTGGCGTTGAAGGAGTAGTTGCCGCTGGCGCCGGTGCCGAGGCTGCCCACAAGACCGGAAGCCATGTCCGAGAGGAAGTCGCCGTATTCATTGAGGACCAGCACGACCTGGTAGTCCGCGGGCTGCAGCAGGATCTTGGCGAGCAACGCGTCGAACAGCTCCTGCTTGTGCAGGATGTCCGTGTAGTGGCGGTGCATGTCCCCGACGATGGTCTCGAACAGGCCATCGGTCACCTTCTGGATGGTGTGCTTTGAGGACGAGGTGACGTGCATCTTCTTCTTGCGCGCCAGCTCGAAGGCGAAGGCCGCTGCCTGCTCGCAAGGCTCCCGTTCGACCATGCGCAGGGAGACGGCGGCATCCCGGCCGATGAGCCGGCCGGGGTCGTCGTAGGTCCCGCCGGTGGCCACGCGCACGATGTGCAGGTCGATGGGCTCCGTGAAGAAGCTGCTGATCCCGGGGATGGAGATGGCGGGACGATAGATGACACTGAATCCGCAGCGACGCCGGATCAGGGCGTTGGGGCTACGGGTGCCCGTCACCGTGGGGTATTTCAGGACGAGCTGGGTCTCGCGCATGGAGTCCTCAGCCTGGTCGATGGCGACGCCGCCCTGGCGCTCCCGGGTCTCCAGGGACCAATCCACCGGCCGGAAATCAAAATCCAGCGGAAGTGCATCTGCGACCGCGTGGACGGCCTTCTCCAGCTCAGGGCCAATGCCGTCGCCCTGCAGCTCGGTGATGGGAATGGAAGTCATAGTGGAGTCCGAGATCGCTTCGGGGCCGCGCGCTGGCATCCTTCGCCAGGGTTTCGTTTTCATCCGCGAGGTGCGATCCGGCATTGTCGCCCCCAGTTGGGCATTCATGCAAGCTGAGCCCTGGCGCTTGATGCCCCGGCGCCGGGTTTCTCAAGATCAGGACCCGTTGTGACTGCTTCGGATAGCTGATGACGCACGAGACACCCCTTCCTGCGGACTGGCCTCGCTGGTCCACGGACCAGCTGCTGGACGCCCGCTTGTGCGACCTGGCGCCCCTTGTGGACCTAGGGAAGGGGGCCCCGCAGGAGCAGGCCTGGATCCAGGATGGTCTGGAGGGCCTGAAGTCCGACCTGGAGCGCCGTGGTCTCCGGTTCCGGCCTCACGTCTGGTTCTCGTCGGAGTGGTTCTCGCCGTCCGGGGTGCCCGGGATCGCCATCCCGTTCTACCTGGCTCACCCACGCCTGATGCGCCTGGAGCGCAAGCTCATGTTGGAGGTGGAGGGGGGCACCCGCCGCGAGTTCCGACGCATCCTCCGACACGAGTGCGGACACGCCATCCAGTCCGCCTACCGTCTCAACCGGCGCAAGCGTTGGCACGAGCTCTTCGGGAAGTCGTCGGAGAAGTACCCGGACAGCTATCGCCCGGACCCCGCCAGCAGGCAGTACGTGCAGCACTTGCCGATGTACTACGCCCAAAGCCATCCGGATGAGGACTTCGCAGAGACCTTCGCCGTGTGGCTGGGGCCGCGCCACCATTGGCGTCGTCGCTACGCGGGCTGGCCGTCGTTGCGCAAGCTGGAGTATGTGGACGAACTCATGGAAGGGGTGCGCCACGCACCCGCACCGGTGCGCACCCGCCGCAAGGTCGACCCCTTGTCCAGTCTCAAGACCAGCCTGAGGGAACACTACGCCTTGCGCCTCGAGCGCACTCAACCCGGAGTACCCGATGTCTACGACCAGGACCTGCGCCGCCTGTTTGCCGCCGAGCGGACAGCGGATTCCGAACCTGCCGGGCGCTTCCTTCGTCGCAACCGGACGTTGATCAGGCAACTCGTCTCGCGTTGGACCGGCCAGTATCAGTTCACGCTGGAGCACGTGCTGGAGGACATGATCCGCAGGTGTCGCGAGCTGAAGTTGTACGCAGCCGGAGACGAGGCCGACTTGCGCATGCAGTTCGCCGTGTTGTTGACAGTCCAGACCATGCATTCGCTCTTCAATCGCCGAGACTGGATCAGCATGTGATGAGAAGCCTACGCGTCCTCCACCTCACACACCCGTCCCTGATTCCACCCGAGGACGAGTCCACGCTGGACGAGAAGCAGGTCAACCTGATGAAGACGGACCTGGATGTGATCCGGGCGCTCCGTGAGCTGGGGCATCAGGTGCGTTCTGAAGGCGTCGAGGATGAGTTGCGCCCGATTCGTTCGGCTGTACGCACGTTCAGGCCGCACGTTGTGTTCAATTTGGTGGAGGGCTTCGCCGGGCTCCCCGAGCTGGACAGCCACGTCGTCAGCTACCTCGAGCTGCTCGGCATTCCGTACACAGGCTGCAATCCTCGCGGGCTGATGCTGGCGCGAGGCAAGGCACTCAGCAAGAAGCTGTTGCACTATCACCGCATTCGCACCCCCGCCTTTCGGGTGTTTCGTCGTGGCAGGCGCGTTCAGCGCCCCAAGGGCTTCGAACTCCCGTTGATCGTCAAGAGCCTGGTGGAGGAGTCGTCCATCGGCATCAGTCAGGCGTCGCTTGTCGACAACGACGAGAAACTCGCCGAGCGTGTGCGTTTCGTGCACGAGAGCATCGGCACCGACGCCATCGCCGAGCAGTTCATCGAGGGGCGCGAGCTCTACCAAGGGCTCATGGGGAACCGGCGGCTGGAGGTCTTGCCACCCTGGGAGCTGCACTTCGGTGACCTGCCGCCGGGCAGCGCGACCATCGCCACGGAGAAGGTGAAGCACGACATCGAGTATCAGAGGCGGCGCGGGATCGAACACTCTTCTGCGGAGGAGCTGACTCCTGAGCAGGAGGCCGCGATGAGCAAGGTCAGCAAACGCATCTACCGTATCCTGGGGCTGGACGGGTATGCGCGCATCGACTACAGGCTCGCGCTGGACGGCAAGCTGTACTTCCTCGAAGCGAACCCGAACCCGGAGATCGCGCAATCGGAAGAGTTCGCATCCGCCGCGGAAATGGCGGGCATGACCTACCCGGCCATGATCCAACGCGTGCTGAACCTGGCCCTCGCCCGCACGCGCTGAGCGGCCAAGGAACCGGCCAAGGCACCGGCGAGGCGCTACGCTGCGGTCTGCGTGCGTGGGAAGCTCACGTGAAAGCGTGCGCCGCCCTGGGATCGGTTGGAGAAACTCAGCTGTCCACGGTGCTCGTCCACGACGGTCTTGCAGATGGCCAGCCCCAGGCCGTAGCCAGAACGACGCCCCACGCGTGGCATGCCTGAGACAAAGGCATCGAACATGCGAGAGGCCATTTCCTCGGGGATGCCGGGCCCTTCATCGAGCACTTCGACATCCACCGAGTCCGGGCTTCCGGTGATGTTGACGCGAACCGTTCCGCCCTTGGGAGTCCACTGAATCGCGTTGCTGGCGAGGTTGCGGACGACGCGCAAGCACGCCTCCCTGTCGGCCTCCAACACCGTGTCGCCGTCCTGGCCCAGCACCACGCTGATCCCGCTGCGCTCGGCACTGACGCGTTCCCGCTCCAAGCGCAGCCGAGACTCGAGGGCGAGGTCGAAGGAATGGTAGGCGGCCGCCTGCCCGCTCAGGGAAGCCGAGCGACACAGCGCGACCATGTTGTCCACCGAGTCTGACAGGGAATGGAGGTCGTCCAGGTTGCTGTTGAGCGCTTGCTCATACTCTCCCGGCGAGCGCTTGGACAGCAGGGCCACCTCGGTCCGGCCAATGAGGCTCTGAAGCGGTGACCGCAGTTCGTGGGCAAGGCCAGCCGTGAAGGTGCGCATGTTGTCCATGCCGCTGTCCACGCGTTGAATCATGGACTCGAGCGCCACGCCCACATCCCGGACCTCTTGGGGCGCACCGTCGAGCTGGAGGCTCAGCCCACCGGTGGGGAACTCCACGTGACTGGCACCACGCACCACCTCTCTCAACCCGCGCAGTCCGCGGCGTACGACGATCCACCCCGCCAGGCCAGCCAGGACGACGGTCACTGCAAAGGCGATCGCTGCCGAGATGAGGTACTCACCGAGGGCGTCGACATAGGAGCGAACGTCCGCAAGGACCTGGAGTTCATAACCGTGCTTCTTGTCCACGACCGTCATGCTGGACGATTGGGTTCCGAACAAGACGTCCCGCCAGCCGGCCGAGAGCGGGCGGGACAGCGCGAGCAAGCGTCCGTCCCCCGTGACGTAGATGGGGCTACCCGAGCCGTTGCTGATCCGGAAGGCGCAGGGGGGCTCGTGGGAGACCGCAGCGATGTCATCGGCGGCCTCCCTGATCTGATCCCGGGAGCCATCGGTCTGTTCGATGGCGTGGGAGAACTCAAGGGTCTCGTGATCGAGGAATGCCTGGATGGCATCCATCTTGGTGGAGTACATGAAGTGCGCCGACCAGGCTGAGTCGAGCGCCAGCAGAGCGCTCGTGGTGGCTGCGAAAATCAGCGTCATGCGGCCGGTGAGAGACCACGCCTTCTGCGCCCTGCTCTTCGGATCAGCTGCGGTCTTCGATGGCATATCCTTGACCGCGCAGGGTGTGGATGAGAGGCGTCTCGAAGGGCTTGTCGACCTTGTGGCGCAGGCGTCGGATGTGGACCTCGACGATGTTGGTGCCTGGGTCGAAGTCGATGTTCCAGACGGAATGCAGGAGATCGCTACGGGACACGGCTTCGCCGGCGTCTTCGAGCAAGCGTCGTAGCAAGGCCATCTCCACGCGGGTGAGATCGATCGCCACCCCCGCACGCTGCACGCTGCCCTTGCGGTGGTCGAGCACGAGATCCCCGACGCGGGATTCCATGCCAGGTCCGCGGCGGCGGAGCACGGCCTGGATCCGGGCGCACAGTTCGTTGAAGACGAACGGCTTGACGACGTAGTCATCGCCGCCCAGGTGCAGGCCCTTGATGCGCTCGTCCACGGCATCCCGCGCAGTCACCAGGATCACGGGCGTCTCCATGCCTTCGTTGCGCATGGTGGCCAACAGGTCCCAGCCGAGGATGTCAGGAAGCATGACGTCGAGCAGCACCATGTCGTAGGTGTTGGCTCTTAGCAGCTCCAGCGCCTCGGCGCCGTTCGCGGCGCTGTCGATGGACATGCCGGTTTCGACCAGCCCTGCCTCCAGGAAGCCCCGGATCTGGGGGTCGTCGTCAACGATGAGGATGTGTGCGGCCAGCGTATCGGGTGTCATTCCGTCCAAACTGCCCTCTTGGGCATCGCGCGCACATGACGAGCCTGTCACTCAGCAGGAAAGCCTAGCAAGCGGCGGGTGCGGGTTCGCACACCCATTGCGGCTACACATGCCCCTGAAGGGCGCGACAGCTGCTGGAGTCAGTTTCCGCGCCCCGCAGCGAAACGGATGCTCGTGAGGTCGCTCGCAAGACACGCGTCGACAACGCTGACCACTTGCCCGTGGCTGACATCCTGCTCGGCATGGATGACCAGTTGCGTCTCGGGGGCGTTGGACCCAGTGCGCGACAGGATGGCCGGTAGGCTCTCGACCGTGTAGGGGCCCGTGGAGCCCACCCGGACGCCGGTGCCATCCGGAGCGAGAGGGTCGCTGAACACCCAGAGGTCGATGGCCTCCAAGAGCACCACCACATCGCCCGCGTTGGGGCCGACGCCGGCTGGGAGTTCGGTGTCCAGGCGGCCTTGGATGACGCGGAAGGACATGGTGCAAACGAAGAAGATCAGCAGCAGGAACACCACATCGATCATGGGCATCAGATCGGGGGCTTCGGAGTGATCGGTCGCTGCATGAGACGATGCACGCTGCATGGCTGCAACTCCGTCGAGAAGGGGCCCTCGTGGGGCACGGGCCGGGCCCAAGGCTCTCGTGGGACTGTAGGGCCGGCCCCCAGCGAGGTGACAGCTGAGCTGACAAGCGAGCTGGCCTGAAGACCCCGGGAAGTGACATGCTGGCCGTTCCCCCTTGAGTGTCCGGCGCCGACGCGGAGCAAGCCCATGCCACCTCAGAACATCGTCGATCCGCAGGCTTGGCAGTCCTTCTGCGTTGATTACCACCAGCACGCCCTCAAGGACCCCAACGCCTGTGTCGAGTTGGGTGTCGACCAGAGGCTGGGAGAGCTGAGGGATCCGTCTCTGGAGGCCGTGCGGGCCCACGTCTCTGAGGCAGAGGCCCTGTTGACGCGCGTCGAAGCGCTGAGGTCGGAAGCCGATGGAAACGGGCGCCCTGGCGACTTTGACACGACCCTCGATGCCGAGCTGGCCGCGCTCTCCCTGCGGGAGCAGATCCACAAGGACAGCTACCTCTTCAATGGACGAAACCGCCTGGCGCAACAACCCAGCGCCGGGGACGACATCGGGGACGGGATGTTCCTGCAGTTCATCAACGACCCGCGTCCGGCGGAGGACCGGCTCTCCAGCATCACCGAACGACTGGAGCAGGTGCCTGACTACTGCAACGCCCTGTTGGGGCGCCTCGACACGCCCCTGGCGCGCTGGGTGGACATGGACCTGGAGAAGGTTCGTGAGCTGCCCCAGCTCTTCGCGACCCTCCTGGGCTGGGCGAAAGAGGTGTCCTGGTCCGATGCCGGGCGCTTGATCCGAGCAGCGGAATCCGCGGAGGGAGCCCTGCACGGCTACTGCGAGGCCCTGTCCTCGATGCCCACCACGAAGCAGTTGCACATGGAGGAGGCCGACGCCCGCGCCATCGTCTCGCACCGGGGCATCGACAAGAGCCTCGAGTCACTGCACGGAATGGCGGCAGACTTCCTGGAGGAGACCGGGGCCACCATCGAGCAGCTGCGCTCGCGCCTGGTGCAGAAGTATGGGCTTCCGGCCAGCACGTCAGCGGATGAGCTGACGGTCTTCCTCGCCGATCGCTTCGCCGTGCCGCTGCCCACGGGGCAGCTCGAAGACATCCTGGATCGCTACCAGGAGGAACGACGCAAGATCACCGCGTTCATCGCGGAGCGCCGTTTGTTTCCGGTCCCGGACGACCAGGACATGGCCATCCTGCGCACGCCGACCTTCATGGCTCCCAGCATCCCGGCCGGCGCGATGATGGCACCGCCGCCTTTCCGCCCTGGAGTGCGCACGAGCCTGGTGTACTTGACCCTCTCCCAAGAGCTGGTCGCCGAGCACACCGAACTGTCGATCCCCGGCATGATGATCCACGAGGGGATTCCAGGACATCACCTGCAGCATTCCACGGCTGCCTGTCACGCCTCCGTGATCCGGCGCCACTACAACGGCAGCCATCACTCCGAGGGCTGGACCACCATGCTCGAGGACTACATGCTCGACATGGGGTACATGGGGGAGCTGGAAGACGAGGCGCGCTTCGTCGGTAAACGCGACATCAGTCGCATTGGTGCCCGGGTTGCCATCGACCTGTTTTTCATGACCGGACAGAAGCAGTTTCTCGACGTCGGCGTGCCTTGCGACCTCTCCTCGCCGGACCCCTTCGTCGCCGCAGGCCACTTGCTGGCGGCCGTGACCGGCTTCGTCCCGGGACGAGTCGCCGCCGAGCTCAATTGGTACAGCCAAGAGCGTGGCTATCCCCTCAGCTACCTCACAGGCAACCGCATGGTCTGGGAGTTGAAGGATGATGTTCGGGCTGCCTCAGGGCTGACGGGCCTGGACCTCGACCGATCCTTCCACGAGCTCTATCTCGTGTCCGGGAATATGCCGTTGAGTTTCCTGCGTCGAGTGTTCAAGCATGAGGGGCTCCTGGGTTGACCGGCGCGCTACCCCCAGGGTTCTCGAACTGCCTGCGCCAAGGAGGCTGACATGGCTTCGGGCTCAAGCCGCGCGGGCAAGTCCTCGCCGCAGGATGCTGTGTTTCACGAGGAGGGCGGCCATCACCTGTGGTTGGAGTACGACCTCCGCGCAGGGGGCAGCGAGAAGGCCCTTCGTGCTGCGCTGCGGGAGTCGCTGCTTCGAGATGAGAGCGTTGCTCCCGAGCGCCAGCCGCAGCGTGTGATCGCCTTCGGCCCCGTGTTGTGGAGTCGACTGGCGCCCGATGCCGTGCCCCAGGGACTGCATCTCTTCGAGGGCCTGGATGGGAAGGGGGGGCACCATGCTCCGCCAACGCCGCACGCCCTGTGGTTCTGGCTTCACGGCGGGCACCACGACGAAAACGTGGCTGCGGCCCGAGGCATACACGGGGCGCTGAAGAAGGTGGCAAGGCTCGCTGCAGAAGAACACGGGTTCCGATTTCGGGACTCCCGTGATCTCACGGGCTTCGTGGACGGCACCGCCAACCCCAAGGGCGCCGAGCGCCGGGAGGTCGCCTTGGTCCCGCGCGGAAAGCGCGGGGCCGGCGGAAGTCATGTCCTGGTCCAACGCTGGCTGCACGACCTGGCGGCCTTCGAGCAACTCACGGAGGCGCAGCAGTCCAAGGTGATCGGTCGCAAGAAGAGTACGAACGACGAGTTGTCTGGACGCGCCATGCCCGCCGACGCCCACGTGGCGCGCACCGACATCGAAGTGGACGGGCAAGCCCAGGCCATCTACCGCCGCAGCGCACCCTTCGGTGGAGTGCGCGAGCATGGGCTGATGTTCGTGGCCTTCTCCCGGGCATCGGCCCGCTTCGACGCCCTGTTGGAGAGCATGTTCGGTCTGAAGGACGGCGTGCAGGATCGCTTGCTCGAGTTCTCCCGGCCGACCAGCGGTGCCTACTACTTTGCACCGAGCAGCGGCGACCTCGAGCAGGCGCTCAGCTGAGATGAGCACGAACCCCGCATACCAGGCCATGGCGTCGGCCCGCGTGTTGGCTGCGTGCCTGGCGACGGTCTTGCTGGCGTCCTGCTCGGAGTCGGCCACTCCCAAGCCGCCGAACCTGTTGCTGATCACCCTGGACACCCTGCGCCAGGACCACTGCTCGGTCTATGGCTACGACCTGCCCACGACACCCAACCTAGAGAGCTTCGCCCGCACCGGCCTTCGCTTTGACCAGGCCTTCGCTCCCATGGCAACAACGGGTCCGACACACGCCAGCTTGTTCACGGGTCTCTATCCCGTGGCCCATCGCATCGTGAAGAACGGGCTCTTCCTGGATGATGAGCACGACACCCTGGCCGAGCAGCTGCAGGCCGAGGGCTGGCGCACGGCCGGCATCACCAGCTCGTTCGTGCTCGATGAACGCTTCGGCTATTCCCAGGGTTTCCAGGCCTGGCAGGACGAGTTCACGCAGCGTGGGTCCTCGACCCACATGCCGGATTGGGAGGGGCACAAGGTGACGGGTGGCTTCGACCGCCGCGCGGACGCTGCGACGCGTCGGGCCGTGCGTTGGTTGGAGCGTCATGCAGTCCCAGGCAACGACACGAGCCGTGGCGACGATGCCCAACCCTTCTTCTTGTTCGTGCATTACTTCGATCCGCACAACCCTTATGACCCGCCGCCAGAATTCGATGCGCAGTACGCGCCCCGCGGCCCCAGTCCCCTGCAAGATGCCATCGCCCGGTACGACGCCGAGATCGCCTTCACGGACCAGCAGGTCGGCGCCTTGCTCGACTCGTTGCGCCGCCTGGGACTGGACGACAACACACTGGTGGTGATCACCGGAGATCATGGGGAAGAGCTCATGGAGCACGGCCACATGGAGCACGGCGTGCACGTGTACGACGAGACGGTCCACGTACCGCTGCTTGCACGCTGGCCGGGGCGGCTCCCTGCGGGTCGGGTCGTGGCCGAGCCCGTGGAGGTAGTGGACCTCGCTCCGACACTGCTGTCCCTGCTGGGGGCCCCGGCCCTGGGTCGGGCTCAGGGGCGTGACCTTGCCTCGGGATGGCTGGGCCAGACGGGTTTCGATGCCGATCACCCGGTCTTCCTGCACCGTCGTCACTATGAGCCGGGGATGGAGGGGACGATTCCCGTGGCAGGGGAGAAGCTCGCCGTACGCCTCGGAGGCTGGAAGTACATCGTGGGTGACGCAGAGGGTACGCGCGAACTCTACGACCTTACGGCGGATCCGGACGAGCGCTACAACCTCGAGGCCGAACGGCCGGAGCAGGCGGCCAAGCTGGCTGCGCGTCTAGCTGCCTGGCTGCAGAGCACGGCCCGCCAGGCCGATGCGTCCGGCCAGCTTTCGGAGGAAGATCTGCTGCGGTTAGAGGCCCTCGGCTACACGAAATGAAGGGGCTGGGCCCGAGCCCCCGGGCTGGCTTCTGCGCGGGACTCCTGCAGCGCGCTGGGCCGCTGCCAGCGATCTTCCTGGGGACCTCTGCCAGCTGCTGACGGGCCCGTGGTGCAAGTGCCATACTGCCGCGCCCGATTCTCGAAGTGAGCTGCACCGTGACCTTGCTGGATTGCTCTTCCGTCCGCCGCCTGGCCTGCCTGGGTGTCTTGGGCTGGGTCGTGGGCGTGTCGTCCTCCTGTCGTGCTCCGGCTGGCCCGGCACCCTTCGAACTGCCCCGCCTGCAGGTTTCCACGAGCCACCGATTCGGGGCTCTCTTGAGCGGAGCGATCCCCAGCGCCGAGGTGCGCGAGGAAGGTCGCGACTTGCAGGGGCCCGACCTCGCCGTCAGTGTGCGCTGGTTCGTGCTGGGTGAGTTGCCACAGGGCTTGGGGGCAGAGGGTCTGGCCACACACGCCGAGGTCGTCGCGCGCGTGGGTGGCGGGCGTGCCTTGGCTCCGACCCCGCGTCTCGGGCGATACGCCGTGGTCCTCTCACCGGAGCAGGGAGGCGACCCGGTCGCGCAGCTTCAGCAGCTCCTGCCGCAGCGGATCCAAGAAGTGCCGTCCCTACCTGCTGCGCTCGCCGCCGGCCTAACGGCTGCTTTCGAACTCTCGGACCCCGCCGCCGCTCGCCTGTTGGAGCGGGGTGTGGCGGGAACGGCTTCTGTGCGGGTGTTGGTGCATGCGGGCATGACGGACCCTGCAGGGCCTCCCGCAGTGCGCGTTGCCCTCGAGCTCACCGGTTGGTTGCCTCAGCAGGCGCTGGATGAAGACAGCGGGCAGGGGGCAGCGACGTCCTCTCGGCGAGCGGCTCCCCAAGCCAGCAGCTCGTCTGCGTCCGAGGCTGAGATCGTGGAGCCCTTCCGCGAACTGATCGTCCTGGCTGACAGCGTTCCGGTAGACGGCACAGGTCTGCTGCTGGCCTTGCCGCTCAGTTTCGCCAGTGGTACGGCACAGGGAGTTGCTGTCCTGCTCGACGTGCGTTCAGCCCCGACGCATGAGGTGGACCCGGGAGGGCTCTTTGCCGAAGCCCTGGACAGACGGCGCAGCGAGTTGGACAGCGCCGTGTCGGCACCCGAAGCCAGCGCTGCCACCTTTGTGGGATTGACCGAGGCGTTCGTGAGTCTGGAGACGCCGTCGATGTGCCGGGCGGCACTGGCACACCTCGCACGACGGACCCACGCGAAGCTCACGGCTGACGTCGCGTTGGTTGTCCAGCAGGAGTTGCTGGATGACTATGTGGCGCAGTTCCTGGAGTCGAACCCACAGGGCCCGGAGCCCGGAGACGATGGTCGGCGCCTGGGTTGGGCCCTCGAACGGCAGACTCTTCAGTGGTTCTCCGTGCAGCTGACGCAGACGGCACCCCAGCTCGGGCTGGAGGCTGTGCTGCTGAGACACCTCGGCGAGACGGCCCGTCATCCCTCCTATGTGAAGCGCCTCGCAGATCGCGTCGGGAGCCTGGAGGAGTTGGATGAGCGCATGGTCGAGCAGAACCTGATCTGGTTGGAGGACCCGTCGCCGGCTGCGCGCATCCGAGCCTTTGATTGGCTCACAGAGCGGGGCAGGGCACCGCCAGACTTCGACCCGCTCGGCGCGCGCAGCGATCGTCGCGCCGCCTTGGCTGCCTTCCGAAAGGCCCAGTCCTGATGAGCGCTTCCTCGCCCCAAGCTCAAGCGCTGAAGACGCTGAGCGTTCAGCCTCGCAAGAAGCGCAGCCGCCTACGCCGCGTGCTGATCGTGTTGGCTGTGATCCTGTTGGTTGCGCGCCTGAGCTTGAGCGTGATGCTCCCGGGTCTTGTTGCCGGCCTCGCCGAGGATTCAGGCCTGACATGTTCTTGGCGCTCCCTGGAACTCTCGTTCTTTGGCGGCGAGTTGGAGCTCTGGCATCTCACCTTGGACGAAGACCCTGGGCAGACAGGGGCTTCGCCGGACGTGGGGGACGAGAACGCCTTGCTGTTCTTGGAATACGTGCGGGCCGACGTGGCGATGCTGCACCTCTTCGTGGGTGAGCTGGTGGTGCGCCGGGTCGAAGCAGACGGTGTGGACGTGTTGCTGGAGTTGGATGAAAACGGTCAACCCAGGATCCTGGAGACGTTGGCTCGCGCCGAGGCGGCGGGAGACACGAGAGCCGAAGAGCCCGAGCCGGGACGCAGCGCCGAGGTCGCCCGAGGCGAGCCTGGCAAGGTCCCGAAGAACGGTGGGGAGCAGCTCACTGAGCCCGAAGCCTTCGATCCTGACGAACCCCTGCCGGCCCTCCTCCCAGCCATCGAGTTGGACGCCCTGCGTTTGCAGCATGTGCAGCTGCGGGTGCGCGAAACGGAGGGGGCGTCGCCCTTGGATCTCGGGCTTTCCCTGAACCTCCGGGTGTCCGACCTCTCGGCGCCGGAGCGTTCCACACGCCTCGAATTGACGATCCAGGCGTTGCCCACCCTTGATGTCTTGAGTGTCCGTGGCGAGATGAACGCCGTCGGGCGCACCCTGGACGCGCAGTTGCGCGTGGACATGCAGGGGCTGCAGTTGAGCACGCTCGGGCAGATCCTGGCGCCTCTCGGTGTGGAGCCCGTTGCCTTCCAGCAGGACTTCGGGTTCTCCGCAGCCGTTCATGTGCGACCGGCGGAGGGTGCGGGCAAAGAAGGAACGGGTCTCTCGCCCTTGGCCCTGGCCGTGTCGGCTCAGCTTGACGACCTCGCGCTGTCCGCTGATGGGGTGGAGTCTGCGGCGATCGACCAGGTGCTCGTGGAGGTTGCTGCACTGGATGGCGGAATGCTGGACGTGAGTCGCGTGCTCGTGCAGGGCGTTCGTGCCCACGCAGAGCTGCGGCCTTCTGGAGCACTGCGGGTGGCCGGGGTCGACCTTGGGCCCACGGCGGGCTCTGGGCGAGCCAAGCCGGAGCCGATCGAAGACGAGCCGCAGACCGACGCGGGGGCTGGGATGCAGTTGGCCCGCCTGAACGAGCTGGGGGTGCACGATCTGGAGCTGCGGTTCGTGGATTCCTCACTGCCTGACGCCCGGTCATTCGTGCTGAGCATGCCAGGCTTGGAGATCATGGGTCTCAACGCCCAGGCGCCCGAAGAGGAGGCTCGCCTTTCGGTAGAACTTCTTTTGCCAGGCATCCTGGATCGCGTGTCGGTGATCGGCGCCCTGGCGCCCTTCGCCACTCCGCAGCGCTACACCCTGGCTGTAGATGGTGCGGGTCTGAACCCCGTCGCTCTGGACCCCTATCTCGGGCCGGCAGGCATCACACCCGACGGGGAACCGACGCAGCTACGCTTCGAGCTGGGTGCCGAGCTGAGCTCCGACGACACGGGCGTGGCAGCGGAGGCCTGGCTCAGGGATCTGTCCCTCCAAGGCGCCGAAACGTGGCTCGCCCTGGGCGAGGTGGCGCTGAGCGGCGTGCAGAAGCCAGCGGCTGGAGACAGCCTGCGCGTTGCGGAAGTTCGGGTGAGCGGGGGGCGGGTGTTTGCACGTCGTTCTCTCGACGGAAGCCTGGCGCTGTTCGGGATGCGAATGGGAGAGGCGCCAGCTGGCGATCCGTCGCGCTCCGCTGACGTCTCCGAGCCGCTCTCTGCGAACGCGCGGGCAGCGGGTTCCACACCAGGGTCTGCTGCGAGGACGGCTGTGACGGTGCCGGCGACGGCGGATCCTGGATCGGGTTCTGGATTCCGTCTCGAGCTGGGCCGCCTGCTTCTCAACGATCACGCTGTGGTCTTCGACGACGAACGTTACGGCCCCCTGAGCTTGGAGCACGTGCGGGCCGTGGCGGGCCCGCTCCAATTCGGTCCGGGCGCCCTGGCTGGGACGAGCCAATTGCTGTTGAGCGGCGAGCTACCGGGCATCCTTGAGAAACTCAAGCTGTCTGGCGAGCTGCTGACGAGCGAATCTCGGCTGGAACTGGGCCTGGATGTGGGCCTGAGCGGCATCACCGCCCAGGCTCTGGCGCCCTATCTCGAACCCGCTGGGGTCGTGTCTGAACTCGAGGCAGGGCGCGTGACGGCCCGCGTGGATGTGGGCGTGGGTCTGCCCGACGAGCTGGCGGGGCGTGGCCTCACGTTGGACGCAAGAGTCTCGGATATCGTGTATGGCGATGGTGAACAACGCTTCCTCTCCGTCTCCGAACTGCGGGTGGATGGGCTGGAGGCAAGCAGAGGGCGCTTGGACCTGGCCCGGGTCGCTGTAGTGGGGCCGGTGCTCCGCGCTCGGCGTGCAGCGGACGGCAGCTTGGAGGTAGGAGGATTCCGGCTGGGTGAAGCTGCTGCTGAATCGGGTCGTGAACCTGATTCCGAGCCGGCTGCCGAACCGGGAACGTCCGAGGCGTCGCCGACATCAACAGCTCAGACCACGGCCCCGTCCCCGGCGACGGTCACAAGTCTTGATCGCCTGGATGTGAGCGGCGCCCGGGTGGAGTGGCAGGACGCAGGCGTCCAGCCGGCGGTCCAGCTTCAGGCGTCCTTGGATGCCCATGTGACCCAGCTGGTCTTGGGCGAGCGGGCGAGTCCGGCGGAGTACGCGTTGACGCTGGGTCTTCCTGGCCTGATGGAACGGCTGTCCTTGACGGGCCAGATCGCAGCCGGACCAGAGCAGCAACGTGTGCAGACAGTGCTCGATGTGCAGGGGCTCCAGGTGCGAGGCGTGCAGAGCTATCTGCCGCCGGAGCTGGTGATCCCTTGGTCCGACGGTCGCCTCTCTGCGGAGTTCGAGCTGCAGCACGGCCCGGCTGAGTCGGGTGGCAATTCGGTGCATGCGACGCTGTCGAATCTCAGCTTTGGTGAAGCTGCCGAGGGTGCCGGTCACACGTCCTACTTTGGCGTGGAGCACCTGGCTCTGCGGGCTCCGCGCTTGGATCCCGAGGGTGGTCTGATCCACATCGAGTCGCTGGAGCTCACGGGCGTGACCGTGGATGGTGCGCAGCGGCCGGACGGCGGCTTGACCCTGTTCGGCATCGAGCTGTCGGCCCCGGTGTCCGAGGGCCAGGTGGACGTCGCCCAGGATGTCTCAGGCGCCGCCCCTGAGGCCGGGGACGAGGCCGGGGATGAGGCCGGTGAAGTGGCCGGTGAAGTGGCACAGGGAGCGACGTCCGGAAAGCCGGGCGCGTCCGAATTGCCTTCCACTCCTGACTCCATGGATGCGCCCGCCGTCGACTTGCCTGAGTTCCGGCTGGATCGCCTGGACCTGCAGCTAGCGCGCCTGCGCCTGGTGCGCAATGAGGGGCCCCCTTTGGGCATCTCCAACCTGCGCCTGCAGACTCTCGAGCCCATCGTGCAGCTGGGTGAAGACCCTGAATCCCAGGGCACGATCCATCTGGGGCTGACGGGGAGCGTCGAGCCAGACGCTGCCGAGTTGGCGCTGGATCTGAAGCTCGCACCCTTCGCACCGGAGCCGACGCTGCAGATGACCTTGGACGTCACCGAGCTGCGGGGGTCGGGCTTGTTGCAGTGGGCCCCGGGCCTGGAGCAGACGGTGGATGCCAGCGGTCTCACCGAGGGAGCCTTCCACGCCGGCCTCGAGCTGGTGGCGCACGTCGCTCGTCGATCCGCTCTCGAGCTTCGCTTGGAGGAGGGTCTGGGAGTGGAGGTGGCCCTGACCGATGTAGCGCTCCGGGAGCACCCGGACGGGGAGCCGACCCTGGGTGTGGACGAGGTGCTGCTGGACGTGGCGCGATTCGTGCCGCACACCGGCGGGCTGCACGTTCGCTCGCTGGAGATCCAGACACCCCGGGCCCATCTCGTGCAGCGCGCTGACGGCTTGCACGTCGCGGGGCTGCGGCTGATTCCAGCGCCCGAGGAAGCGGAAGATGGCTCCGGCGAGGAGGCACCGGAGGACGTTGTCGCGCAAGAATCGTCGGCCTCCGAGCTGCCCGTCGAGCCGACCGTCGAGCTACCCGTCGAAGAAGAGGCGGAGCGGCGCGTGGACGAGTTTCTCGTCACCGGGATTGATGTGTCCTACACCGACGAAACCACCGAGCCCGTGTTCATTCTCCCGCTGCGAGAGCTGGAAGTGGACGCGCGCAACCTCACGTCGCGGGCTTTGAAGGAGCCTCTGTCCCTGCGCACCAGCACCCTACTGGGCATCGGTGCGGCGGAAGACGAGCAGGCCACCATCGGAGAGGTCGCCCTGCTCACGGATGTGAGCTTGTTTCCCGAGCTGACCGGCGGCGTGAAGTTCAACGTGAGTTCGCTGGAGGTGCTGCCCTTCAGCGGGCCTGCTTCGGCCGCAGGGGTCACCCTCAACAAGGGGGTGGTGGACGTGACGACGGGCGTCTACTTCCCGGGCGACGGTGTCACGGAAGTGGACACCTCGCTGCAGCTCACCGACCTGGACATCTCCGAAGGTCCGGACGGCCCGCTGGAGCGCATCCTGAGCCTTCCGGCTCCCTTGGACGTCGTGCTCTTCGTGCTGCGGGACGAGTCCGGCACGATCGGCATCCCGCTCTCCTTCGAGATGGACGAAGACGGGCTCTCCCTGCTGTCCTTGAGTGGGGCGGCAGTCTCGGCACTGAGTTCCTTGGTGGTGAGCGCGGTGGCCAGCTCACCCTTCCGCATGGCCAGCGCGCTCGGGGAGCTCACCGGCTTGTCCGGCGCGGAGGAAGAGCGCGATCTGGAACCCGTGCTGGTTGACTATGCCCCTGCCTCGCCCTTTGTTCTGGAGCCTACGGACGCCGCGTTCAGTGAGTTGCACGCGAGGCTGATCGAGGATCCCAGGCTCGTGGTGACCCTGCGGCATGAGTTCGGAAAAGAAGACGTGGCCCTGGTGTCGCAACGGGCCAACCCTTCCGAGCAGACGTGCCTCGCTCTCTTGTCTGAGCTTCGTGCCCACAAGGCAGACCTGCTGAGCGAGCGGGCCGCCGCCGAAGAGGCCGCCCGCGCAGCGTTGTTCACGCGGGGTGCCGCGCACGGCGCCGAGGAGAGGCGCCTGCTGGGCGAGGTGGATCGTCGCTTGGGAGAGACGGAACGGGCGTTGGATGAATTGGTGGAGGTGCTGCGCCCCGGTGCAGACCGCAAACGGAAGACGCGCACCAAGACGGCATCCCTCGAGTTGGGCAACCTGCGCCTGGCTGAGACCCGTCGAGAGATCCTCGGCAGCAACGCTCGGGAAGCGGCGCGGCTGGCAGAGCGGGTGCGGGTGGTCCGGGCGCGTTACAAGGATGCTGAGCTTCCGTCCGGAGGACGGGTGACGCTGGAGTTCTCGGCGAAGACGGCCGAGTGACCAGGGGGTGGGCCCGACCGTCTGTCAGGCCGGGGCCTTGGAGGGAGCGCGCTTGCCGGAGGTGAGCGATGTGGCGAGGCTCGAGAGCTGGATCTCGGCCTGGCTCAGCTCCTGCTTGGCGGTACTCGCCTGGGTCTCGAGGCTGCGACGCTGACGTTCGGCAGCGGCTGCGCGCTGGAAAGCTTCGCGCGCCTTGCGTTCCAGTGCCTCCTCGCGCCGCGAGCGTGAGCCGTCGCTCTCGGTGGGGTGCTCGAGCTTGTACTGGTCGATCTGTTCCAGCGCCTTGAGTGCGCTGCGCCGACTGTCCTGGGCATTCTTGTGGGCAGGCACCAGGTCCGCCTCGAGCCGGTCGATCAGTTTCTTGAGTGCTCGAGCCGCATCCCCCAGCGCCGCCATCTCTCCGGGAGCACCCTGTTCGGGGTCGGCGTCCAGAGCGACATCGTCCACGGCCCGAACCAACGCCACCGCAGGAAGGTGCTGGAGCATGGGGCCCACGGGGCGGCCATAGGCATCGAGCGCGGAAAGCCCGCGCATGCGCAGGGAGGCGAACACCATGCAGGCATCGCCCGACTCGCGGAAGAACACGTCCGAGGTCATCTCCGAGACGATGTGCACCTCGGCTTCAATGCGAACCTCTTCCAGGGTTTCCCGGAGCTGTTCCTCCATGGGCCCACGCGAGCGCTTGTTGACGGCGAGGATCAAGCGCAGCGTGGCGTTCTCCCACATGGGATCGCGAGTCATCATGTACGCCAGCAGCAGCATCAGTCGACCGGATTTGTCCGGCGACCACCAGATGTCGATGCGGCGTTGCTGCGGTGGCTTGCTGGCGACGGTGACCCAGTCGTCGGACAGTCCGTCAAACAGCACGACGTTCACACCGAGGGTGGCTGCGGAGAGCACACGCTCGGAGAGGCGTTCGCTTTCGGCGTCGCCAGCGCCGTCCACCTGGTCACACCAGTTCAGGAGGATGGTGTTGGCTTTCAGCGGCCCCAGGCCGTGCGACTGGATCACGGTGCGGGCCGCGATCTCCGTCGACGGCGCCGTGACCACCAAGGGGAAGGCCTTGAGGTCATGGGCTTCGAGATCCTCTTCCAGTTCCTTGCGCGCGAGAGCGCAGCGCTGGAGGGCTGCCTGCCCTTGGCCCTCGAGCACCTGCACGATGGTGGTCATGCCCGCGCCGCCTTCGATCCAGTTGGCGAAGCGTAGGGCCGGGGCGCGCCGACGTGTGGTGTCCGAGAAGAAGAGCAGGTGCGGGCGCCAGTTGCGCGCATGCACGGGTTCCTTGGACATCAGTTTCAGGTTCTTGCGAACCGCGTGGAAGTACTGATCCCGGCGCCCGTCACTCCAGCGCTTCTGGCCCGAGATGCGCTGGACGAAACGCTGAAGCAGGAAGAGGAACGTGAGGGCTGCGAGGCTGGCGATGACGTTGATGGCCAGCATGACTCCCAGACACGCCACGGCACCCAACATGCTGGTGCGCATGTTGAACCACCGGAACCTGGGCCGGAACGAGGGGCTCTGGGCGATGGCCTCCAGGGCCGTCGCGTAGTTGAGCAGGCCGTAGGAAATCAGGAAGAACATCGACACCACGGGGGCGATGACATCCACGCCACCCAAGCCCACGACACCCAAGGAGATCCCCAAGGTCAGGAGGGTCCCCAGGCGTGGGTTGTTGGACGGGCCGAAGCCCTTGGAGAAGGGGCCGAGCCCCGGAAAGATCTTGTCGGACGCCAGGGCCTGGAGGATGCGCGGTGCACCCATGAACGAGGCCAAGGCGGAGGAGAGGGTGGCCGCGACGAGACCGGCTGTCATCAGGGCGGGCAGGACCGAAATGGTGTTCATGGCCTCGTAGTCGGCCGTGAGTTCCGCGGACGTCAAGCTGCCGGCAGCGAAGACGGCTGCCGTGCCGTAGACGATCAGCGAAACGAAGATCGCTGCGAAGGTCCCAGACGGCAGGCTGCGGCTCGGGTTGCGCAGGTCGCCGCTCATGCTCACCCCTTGGGTGAAACCGGTGACCGCCGGAAAGAAGAGCGCGAAGAGGACCCAGAAGCCTGGTGCGTCCGGCGCGCGTGTGTTCCAATTCTGCTGCAGTTGCTGGACATCGAAGGCCTGGTACCCGCCGATGAAGAAGGAGGCCAGGGCTGCCACCAGGGCGGCCATGACCACGTACTGCAAGCGCGTGGCCCAGTCGCTGCCCAACCAGGCGAAGGCGAACAAGAACAGGGTGGCTGCTGCTGCCACGCCCGTGGCTCCGATAGGCGAACCCTCCGGCAGCATGAGCGCCACGGCCTCCCCGAGACCGATGCAGTAGAAAGCCACGGAGATGGACTGGGCTAGGTACAGCACGATGCCCAGGGCGCCACCGTAAGTGACCCCCAGGCTGCGAGAGATCAGGTAGTAGTCCCCGCCGCCTTTCACCCGCATGTTCGTGGCGATGGCGGAGAGCGACGTGCTGGTGAGGATCGAGATGGTGTGGGCGATGCAGAGGATCAGCAACATCTGCATCAAGCCGGCGCCGCCCACCACATACCCGAGGCGCCGGAAGAGGATCAGCCCGAGGATGGTCAGGATGCTGGGGGTGAAGACACCTGCGAAGGTGCCCAGACCGGTGGCGGGTTTTGGCTCGGGGTTCGACATGGTGGATCCGCCCCTGGTCGGGCGGACCCTCCTCTATCGGACGCAGGCGGGGGGGACCTTCACTGCGGTTGAGGGGCCCCGAGGGCCCAAAGAGCTAGGCCGAGCCCTCAGCGGAGGGGAGCTGCCGCCCCTGTGCCTGGCCCGGGCTTGGTGCTGCCCGTGAGCATGATGGCGTGGGGGTGCCTCTGGGCCAGCACACCCCGCAGTCTCTGCATGATCTCGGCCGTCTGAAGCAGGGAATTGCCCGATCCGGCGCGCTCCCGCAGGGCCTGGGGCAGGATGCGCAACCCGTCGAAGTGGTAGACGTCCAGCCAGAAGTCGGCGCTGCTGAGCAGGAAGCTCTCAGCCTTGCCGCGCCGGACCTCCTCGGAGTCACCGCAGGCGAGCGCCGCTAATGATTCGGCCGAGAGGCTGGTGCCAGCGGGCGGCCAGGTGAGCAGCACGCCCACGTCGGCCTGGTGCAATGAGTCCACCATGCGCATCACATCGTGTGGGGTGCCCAGGCGGGCATCGGGCGCGAAGTCCGCAGAGAGCTGGGATCCATCGGCGAGTTCCCTGCTCTCCATCAGGCGTGGGAGCACGACGAGGGTCCGTTGGCAAGGCAGCGTCCGTTGGCGAGGCCTGTTGCGCGCCTTCTTGCCCCGCACGAACTCGAGGATCTGGGCGCACAGGGTGTCGGCGCTCTGCCGACCCCAGAGCTCAGCCGGGAGCTCCAGGACGTTGGGCGGGGCGGAGGCTTGGCCGCGCAGTGCGCACCAGCTCTCGTCGCCCCAACGATAGGGTCGCGAGGCGGCTGCGGCGCAGTCGCCGGTGCCGATCGGGAAGTGACGCGCTGCCGGGTCATGCTCCGTGCGTGTCTGACCCTGTGCGCTGACGCGAAAGCGATAGCGGTCGTCGTCTGAGGGTCGGGCGGGTCGACCCGGCACGAACACCTCCCAGAGATCGTCGCCGCGGGACTCCATGGGGAAGAACCGGCCTCTGCGCACGTCCTCCAGTTCCACGAGTTGTGCACCGCTCGACCAGCACAGGGCGTGCAGGCCCGAGACTTCATCAACCAGCACGCGCGAGGCGCCGAGGCGCTCATGCAGGTGCAAGTGTCGACCGGTGCGGAACAGCGCGCGGTCAGCCGCAGTCAGGACCGTGGGGTTGGGCGATTCCGCGAATTCGTGCGCGGCAGAAGGGAACGGCTGACGCCGCGCCGTGGAGAGGGTTTTCAGCGCCGCCTCCAGGCGTGGCTGCAAGTCGGGGTCGCTGCGCCATGCTTCGGGGCCGAAGAGCGCGCGCCGGCGCCAGTTCGGTCGTTCGCGGTGCGTGCCAGGCACATTGTGCGGCCGCGCTTCCTGCCAGAGATCCTCGAGGCTCACGAGCACCAAGGGCGAGGATCCTCGCGCGAGTTGCGTCAGGCAGGCCAGGGCCAGGGAGCTATCGCTTTCGGGTTCCGACTCGGGTGGGCTGCGGCTCAGCAGGCCTTCTCCGCGCAACCAACGCCGCAGGTCGGAGATCAACCGGCTCCGGGCCTGGGTCGCGTCGCGGGCGCCTGCCTCCGTGAACAGTCCGAGCTCGAGCAGATCGTCGATGTCGAGCCCGCGTCGAAAGGCCTCGAAGGTGGGTGTGTCGTGGGTGTTCAGGCTGGTCATCGCGGACGGGTTGGGAAGGCTGGGCCCTCCGCCCGCCAAGTCGAACTGCATGACGCCCAGGCGCGTGATGTTGTGTCGCTGCATGGACGAGCGCACGGTGCGGGGAACCGTTCCCAGGTCTTCACCGACGATGGAGGCCCGGTGCCGATGAGATTCGAGGCAGAGCACCGCGTACTGCTCCTCGGCGCGAGTTCGCACGTAGACACCCTGGGTGGCGTCCATGCCATGGGGCACCCAGTACAGCCGGTGCAGGGACATGACGTGGTCCATGCGCAGCGTGGACGCGAGCTCGAGGTGGTGCCGCAAGGTCGCCGCCAGGTCGCGGTATCCGTCGGCCCGTACGGCGTCCGGAATGCGGGGCGGGAAGCCCCAGGACTGGCCCTTGGTGAAGAAGGTGTCGGGCGGTGCGCCGGCGCTCATGCGGTGGGCGAACAGCTGGGGGTGGCGCCAGGTGTCGAATCCGCTTCCGTGCACGCCGAGCGGAAGGTCGAGCAGCAGTCCTGTGCCCGTCTGGGCTCCGAGTTCTGCGGTCGCCTTCAGCTGAAGGTGGCTGACCCACTGGGCGTAGCCCCAGAAGTGGGTTCGCTGCGGGTCGTGGTCCGAAGCCCGGAGGTTGCCGGCCTGCATGCGCTCGGGCCAGAGCTGCCAGCCGCTCTGGCGCATGTCGACTGCGGCGCGGAAGCGCGCGTACTCGGCGATCTGCGGGCGTTCCCGGAGGAAGGCCGACAGCGCATCCATCCGTTGCCCACCCTGCTGGGCGCAGCGGGACGCCATGGCCTCCAGGACCGGCCGCTTCAAAGCCCAGAGCCGGCGGTAGTCCAAGGTTTCAGCGTTGGAGAGTTGGGAGCGTTCGGCGGCCCATTCCGCCGACTCCATGAGCTGGCGTGCGGCGTCGCTCGACGCAAACTCCGGCTCACGGGTTGGGTCGATGAAGAGTTCGTTCCAGCACTGCCGGCTCGTGGGTGAGTAGGGGCTGGGCTCGAAGAGCGGGTCTTCGAGGAAGGCTGGCAGCAGCGGCAAGGTGGCCACGGATTGGCCACCCGCCTCGCCCGTCCAGCGCACCAGCTCTTGCAGCAGACTGTAGTCTCCGCAGCCCCAATCGTCGGCGCCGCGCAGGGCATAGGTGGGGAGGAATGAGCCCCAGGCTCGGCCTGGGGGCTCGGCGTAGGCCCGCACCGGGGCGGAGATCACGTGCACCTGCGCCTGTCGGCCGCCAGCTTGGACGTGGAGCCGGTGGAATCCCCAGGGCAGTCTGAGCCGGGTGTCCCAGCGGTAGGTGAGCACCTGTTCGCCGTCCAGATGAGCGCTGCGTCCGCGGGCCACGAGCGGCAGGTCGTCCAAGTGCCGATGCAGCGACTGGATGTCGCCCCCCTCCAGCTGGAAGGACGCGCTGGCAAGACCCTTGGGGTGCGGCCCCGCGAGGCGGATCTCCAAGGCGGGCAGCGCGCCGTTCCAGGCGACGAGCACCGGTTCCATGAGCGTGCGCGCGCGGCGGGCCCGGCGTTCCCGCAGGGCTGCGGGAACATCCCCGGGGCTCGTGATGGGTGCGCCCAAGGCAGCCAGGACGGCGACCAAGGTCTCCGAGCTAGCGATGTGTCGCTGGCCCTGCATGTCGTACGACCCGACCTGGACGCCATAGGCGTGGGCGAGGCGGTGGAGGTCGCTGGACGGTGGGTTCACGGGAGCGACGAGTGCGGCGGGGCTGGCGTCAGACCGTCACCAGGTCTTCGTAAAGGGTGTCACGCAGGACGGGGACGCGGCCAGTCTCGCGGATCAATGAGCCGAGGCGTTCCGTGGTGAGTCCCTGGGGTGTCGTGGCGCCTGCGTCGTGGGTGATGTGTTCTTCAACCACCGTGCCATCGATGTCGTCCGCACCATAGTGCAGCGCGATCTGGGCGATGCGCAGACCGACCATGACCCAGTAGGCCTTGACGTGCGGGATGTTGTCGAGCATGAGGCGAGCGATGGCGATGGTCCGCAGGGCATCCAGCCCCGTGGTCTTGCCCAGCCGCTGCAGCGGTGTGTTCTCAGGGTGAAACACGAGCGGGATGAACTGCATGATGCCGCTCGTCTCATCCTGGAGCTGGCGGATCTGGTCCATGTGGTCCAGGCGCTCGTCCGTGGTCTCGATGTGGCCGAACAGCATCGTGGCGTTGGACTTGAGACCGGCGCCATGCACCACTCGGGCTGCCTCCAGCCACTCGGCGGGGGGCAGCTTGCCGTTGTAGAGCTTGCGGTGCACACGTTCGCTGAGCACCTCGGCGCCGCCTCCCGGGCAGGAGTCCAGGCCCGCTTCCTTGAGTTCGCGGACGACGATGCCCAGGGGCTTGTCCGCCTGCTTCGCGATCTCGTTCAGCTCGATCATCGTGAAGCCCTTGATGTGCAGATGGGGCCTCGTCTTCTTGATGGTTCGCAGCAGGTCGAGGTAGTACTCGTAGGGCAGCTCGGGGTGGATGCCGCCCACGACGTGTACTTCCTTCATGCCGTCGGTGAACTCGTTGCCGATGCGGTTGGCAACGAAGTCCATGTCCATGGTGATGGCGTCGTCTTCGTGCCCGCTGCGCCGGAACGCACAGAACATGCACTTGTAGGCGCAGACGTTCGTGTAGTTCAGGTGGCGGTTGAAGGTGAAGGTCGTGCGGTTTCCGTTGCGCAGCTCCGTCAGCCAGTTGGCGAGGGCACCCACGCCGGTGAGGTCCTGCGTGGCGAACAACACCTGGCCGTCTTCGACGCTGAGACGCTCCCCCGCGAAGACCTTGTCGCGGATGGGCAGCAGCTCGGGCGCCAGATCACTGAGAGCATCCGTGACAGGGGTGAAGCCATCCTGGGGCCCTTGGTTGCTCGGGAGTAGCGGGTAGGGAGAGACCGAGGGCACCAAGGTGCCGTCCCTCAAGGTGATGGGGCCTGCCGTCACGAGACTCATGCGGGGCTTCCTTGGTTCTGCTTCGTCGCTGCCGTGTCCCAGGGCCTCACGTCGCCCTCAGGGTTCTTGGTTGCCCAGTCCTCGTCCTGGTTGCGCTCCAGCACCTCGCCCTGCTCATCCACCCGGTCGTAGAACATGTTGCGCCGTGTGGGTGTGAAGCCTGCTGCCCGGATCTGCTTCTCCATCTCGGGGATGTCCGCCAGGCACTCGCAGTTGGCGGCCGAGACGACATTCTCTTCGATCATCACCGAGCCCAGGTCGTTCATGCCGTATTGCAACGAGAGCCCGGCCATGTCGAGGCCCTGGGTCACGAAGCTGGCCTGGAAGTTGTCGATGTTGTCGATGAAGAGGCGACTCACGGCGGCCGTGCGCAGGTAGTCGAATCCGCCGGTCATGGGCGTGTCTTCCATCTGCGTGTGGGGCGCTTGGAACGTCCAGGAGATGAAGGCCGTGAAGCCTGCGGTCTCGTCCTGGAGATCGCGGATGCGGCGCATGTGCTCGACCCGCTCCTCAAGGGTCTCGACGTGCCCGAACATCATGGTCGCGGTGGTACGCAGCCCCTGCTTGTGGGCCTCGCGCATGACTTCCAACCACGGGTCCGACATGGTCTTGAGCGGGGAGATGAGCTTGCGCACCCGATCCACGAGGATCTCGCCGCCCCCACCGGGGATGGAATCGAGCCCTGCGGCCCGCATGCGCTGCAGCACTTCAGCCAGGGGCAGCTTGCTGACCTGGGCACAGTGCAGGATCTCGGAGCTGCTCAGGCCGTGGATGTGGATCGGCGCGTTTTGCTTGATCCCGCGGAACAGCGCCTCGTAGCGCTCGATGTCGTAGTCCGGGTGGTGCCCGCCCTGCAGCAGGATCTGCACACCCCCCAGGTCCCGGGTCTCGCGGATCTTCTCGTAGACCGTCTCGAGTGGGTGGTCGTAGCCCTCGGGGTCGCCCGGACGGCGATAGAAGGCGCAGAATTTGCACAGCGTGACGCACACATTGGTGTAGTTGATGTTGCGGTCGACGATGTAGCTGACCTCGTCCAGCGGGTGGCGCCGGCGGCGCACCGAATCGGCCAGCTGGCCCACGGCTGGGAGGTCGGGATGGCGCAGCAGCACCAGGGCGTCGTCTTCGCTGAGACGTTCCCCGGAGTGCACTTTTTCGGCAAGGGTGCGGAAGGTGGTCATCGTGCAGGAACTCTAGCAATTCCGGGCCGCATGGGCCGCGTCGGGAAGTAGGCTTGTCGGCACCTATGCCCTACTCCGAGAAACTCCAGCAAGCCGTCTCCCTGGCCTTGGATCTGCACAGCGGGCAGACCCGCAAGGGCGAGGGCGACATCCCGTATGTGACCCATCTGTTTGCCGTGGCGTCCTTGGTGGGGGAACACGGGGGCGGCGAGGCGGAGATGATAGCCGCCCTGTTGCACGACGCACCGGAGGACCAGGGCGGCCACGCGACCCTGGAGCTGATCCGGAAACAGTTCGGGCAGGAAGTGGCGGAGATCGTGGCGGGCTGCACCGACACCTTCGACGACCCCAAGCCCCCCTGGCGCCCGCGCAAGCAGGCCTTCATCGACCAGATGGAGACCCAGAGCCGGGCGGTCCACCGGGTGTCTTGCGCGGACAAGCTGCACAACGCCCGCTGTACCCTCTCCGACCTCCGTGAAGAGGGGGCCGGGATCTGGGAGCGCTTCAGCGGAAAGCGCGACGAAACCCTCTGGTATTACAAGAGCCTGATCGCTGTCTACGACCGTCACTTCGACTCGCCCCTGGTGCGGGCCCTGGCTGAGGTGGTGCACGACCTGGAGGCCGAGGCGGAGTACCGCAGCCTGCGGGAGCAGCGCAGGGGCTCTTGAGGGCAAGCGGGACGAGACGGCAGCGCGGCCGCAGGGGATGGGCCGCGCCGGGTGGTATCGTGCGCCGCAGCAGGTCACGCGCTCCCCTTTGAGGCTCCCGGTGCTTCGAACCCTTGGTCTGGCTCTCTTGGCAGCAGCTCTCTTTCCAAGCTGCAAGTCGGTGGATTCCCAGCGGCTGGGGGGCGATGTCCTGCGGGAGGGCCCTGGAGTCTTGAGCGAATCCAACGCCCCCGCATGGCGTGCCTACATTCTTCCCGATGCGGCGGACATGGCCTACGCGTCGATCCCCTGGCACGTCACCTTCGCCGACGGCCTGACTGCCGCTCGTGCCGAAGGCAAGCCGCTGCTCATGTGGGCCATGAACGGCCACCCCCTGGGGTGCACCTGAGGCAATGGTGTCGCGGGCCGGCGGTCTGTCTGGTCCAACGAAGACATTCAGCAGCTGACCCAAGCCTTCGTGCCCTGCGCTGACGAGGTCTGGCGCCTGCAGCGGGGTGATGACGCGGAATGCCTGGCGTTCCGGGCCATGGCTGACAAGGGGCACTACCGCGGTAAGGGCGGCACGCGCCAAGGAATCTATGTGGCCTCGCCGGACGGAGAGTTGTTGGCTTCGGTCAACTCCCTGAACGCCGAGCGGGTGCTGGAGATGATGCACGCGGGTCTGGAAGCCTGGACAGCCCTGGAAGCCAAGGAAGCCCAAACTGAGAACTCGAGTGACGGCCCAGGCGCAGGAATCATCTCGCCTGCACACCGTTGGGAGATGAGCTACCCGGAGTCGGGGCTCGCCCTCGTGAGCCGCCTGCGAGATGTCCCGGAGAGCCTGGACCCGACGGAGCCTCAGGCGCCGAAATGGAATCAGGATCACGCATGGTTCAGCCAGGACGAGGCTCGCCAGCTCATGCTCGCCCGCCAGTCCGTGTCGGACGCGCGCAGCCCCCGGGTGGGAGAGGCGTGGCGGCTGCCCTCCTTCTTTGTCGAGCGCCTGGCACGCTTCCACCTGTTGGACGCGGTGGTCGGGCAGGGACTCCCCTATGCGCCGAAGGAGATGGTGCTGAGTGAGCTGTGGGTGGAGGTGGTGTCCCTGCAGGACGGCCAGGTGAGCCTGCGACTGAGCGGCCGCAGCCGCGCGGATGCCGACGGTGTGTGGCGTCTCGGAGAAAACGACTGGACGCCCAAGCGGCCTTGGCCCAGGGGTATCGAGTGGGAGCTGCTGGGCCACGCCCGCTGGGATCCCACCGCGCAGCTGTTCACGCAGTTCGAGCTGTTGGGCCTGGCGGAGTGGTGGGGGCGCTCTCAGTTCAACGGACGGCGCGGGGAGGACCCGCGCGGGAGGATCGGTGCCGTGGTGTCCTTGGCGCCTGACCTGCCAGCGCACCGCGTGGCTCCGGCATTCGTCGATCTCTACGAGGTTCCGTGGGTCTCCAAGCCAGCCGCACAGCAAGCGGACGCTGCGAACGGGATGGGGACCCGCGCAGACCAGGGAGCAACTCACGATGGGTGAGACGTCCTACACGTGGAAGGCGGACAGCTGGTTTGGGCCGCTGTTCGGCTGCACGCTCTGGATCCTGATCCTCTCCGTCCAGGTCTGGGGCCGGGACGCCCTGGCTGGCGCAGGGGTCCTGCTCGCCTTCGTGCTGGCGAACACCCTGGGTCTCATGCTGTGGACGAAGCGTGAGGGATTGCGGGCCCACGCGGCCTTGCAATGGCAGCTGGGCGTGACCGGGCTCCTGGCGCTGGCTGCGCTGCTCTTGGTCGACCAACGGGTGGAGTTGGATCAGCCGAACGGCGTGCTCGGGACCTTCGCCAGCGGCACCCTCATGTACCTGGCCCTGTTGGTCTACCCCCTCCTGATGCTGGTGTTCTGGATCAGGGAACGGGCAGCGCAGCGCGCGGATTAGGCCGTTTTCGCCCGTTTGGCCCTCAGCCGCCAGAGAGCACCGGTCTGAGCCGGTTATTGCGTCCCTTGAACGGTTGACCGCACTGCGGCCACAATGCCCCGTTCGACTTCGTCCGGAGGCCACCCTTGTCCGCCAGTTCCATCGACCAGATCGTCAGCCTCGCCAAGCGCCGGGGTTTCGTCTTCCAGGCCAGCGAGATCTACGGGGGCCTGGGCTCTTGTTGGGACTACGGGCCGCTAGGAGCCGAACTCAAGCGCAATGTGAAGGACGCCTGGTGGCGCTCCATGGTCTCCACACGGCGCGATGTGGAGGGGCTGGATTCGGCCATCCTCCAGCATCCGGACGTCTGGAAGGCCTCGGGCCACGTGGACACCTTTTCGGACCCCCTGGTGGACTGTCGCAAGTGCAAGGCGCGCTTTCGGGCCGATGACCTGGACGGAGCCACCTGCCCGGCGCGGCACAACGCCGCCTTGAACGATGAATGCCGCGAGAACTTCACCGAGCCGCGCGCCTTCAACCTGATGTTCCAGACACACCTCGGCCCCGTCGAGGGCTCGGCGAGCCTGGCCTACCTGCGGCCCGAGACGGCCCAGGGCATCTTCACGAACTTCCTGAACGTGATGACCAGCAGCCGCCGCAAGCCGCCCTTCGGCATCGCGCAGATCGGCAAGTCCTTCCGCAACGAGATCACGCCCGGGAACTTCATCTTCCGGACCCGCGAGTTCGAGCAGATGGAGATGGAATTCTTCGTGCCGCCGGACGAGTGGGAGACCTGGTACAGCTACTGGCGCGAAGCCCGCATGCAGTGGTACCTCGACCTGGGCATGAACGCGGCCAACCTGCGCTACAGGGATCACGACGGAGCGGAGCTGGCTCACTACGCCAAGGCGACCGCCGACATCGAATACAAGCTGCCCATCGGCTGGAAGGAACTCGAGGGCGTCGCCTGTCGTTCCGATTTCGACCTGAAGGCTCACGCCGAAGCCTCCGGCAAGACCATCGAGTACTTCGACGGCCAGACGCGCGAGCGCTATGTGCCGTGGGTCATCGAGCCTGCAGCAGGAGTCGACCGCGCCGTGCTCTGCTTCCTCGTGGATGCCTTTGAAGAAGAGGAACTGGACGGGGACACGCGCACCGTGTTGCGCCTGCACCCGCGTCTGGCGCCCATCAAGGTGGCGATCTTCCCGCTCGTGAAGAAGGACGGCATGCCCGAGTTGGCGATGGAGATCGAAGACAGCCTCCGTGCGCGCGGCATCGCAACCTTCTACGACCAGGGTGGCGCCATCGGGCGTCGCTATCGGCGACAGGACGAGGTGGGGACACCGTGGTGCATCACTGTTGATGGTGAGACGCAGGAACACGGCACGGTGACCTTGCGCGATCGCGACTCCATGCAGCAGGAGCGGGTGGCGGTGGCGGACCTGCCGAGCCTGATCACGGAGAGGCTCCAGGGCTGATCTCTTGAGCGCAGACCTCCCAAAGATTCCAAGCAGTGCGCCCAGCAGTGTGCCTCCGGGCGCCTCAGGCACGTCGGGCACCGGTGGCGCGGGACGGATCGTGGTCACGGGTCTGCCTGTGGCTCCCGGTCTGGCCGTGGGCACCCCCGTCTTCCATGACGAGGCGGACATCGACATCCCGGTCATCGCCTTGTCGGCCGAGGATGTGCCTGCCGAGCAGCGCCGCCTGGCGTCCGCCATTCGCATGGCCAAGAAGGCCCTGGCGGATGTGGAGCACAGCATCGAGCGCGAGGTGGGGCGCCGGGACGCGCGCATCTTCTCGGTGCAAGGGCTGTTGTTGGACGATCCCGCCTTTCGCAAGGCCATCCGCGAGCGCATCGCCAGCCAGCTGGTGAATGCCGAGGTAGCGGTGCGCGATGCCGTGGCCTCCTGGAGCGCGCGCCTTGCGGGTGTGGGCACGACGGCCGACCGCGACCCCGTGGCGGATCTGCGCGATGTGGGGCGGCAGCTGTTGCGGATCCTGGCGGGGCGCCCGGGTCCCGGCGCGGCGTCCGCGGTGGACGCCGCGGGGGCGGACGGCAGCAAGGTCGTGCTCGTCACGCGTGAGCTCTTGCCCTCGGATACAGCCACCCTGGATCGGCGACGCCTGGCGGCGATCGTCACGGCGTCCGGAGGCGCGGCTTCGCACGCGGCGATCCTGGCACGTGGGCTGGGCATTCCCGCCGTCACGGACGTCGACGTGAGTTCGTTGCCTGCGTGCGGCGGCCCATGGATCGTCGATGGCGGGGAGGGGCGGGTGATCCTGAACCCCCAGGCCGAGGACCTCGCCCTGGCGGCACGCCAATCTCAGCATTACCACGAAGTCCGCGAGGAGTTGGCAGCACGGGCCAGCGGCATGGTGCGCACCGCGGACGGTGTCGCCATCGAGCTGATGCTCAACGTGGAGAACTTCGACAGCGTGCACCCGGAGATGCTCTCCGGTCTACGTGGGGTGGGACTGTTCCGGACCGAATTCCTGTTCATGGATCGCACGTCCTTCCCCAGCGAGCAAGAGCAGTACGAGGACTATGTGGCGGCCCTGTCGCAGGTGGGTGACGCCGAGATCACCTTCCGCACCATCGATGTCGGTGGTGACAAGCCGCTGCCCTACTTCTCGCTGCCCACGGAACCCAACCCCGTCCTCGGCTGGCGTGGCCTGCGCTTGTCCCTGCAGTGGCCGGACATCTTCTACACCCAGATCCGGGCCCTGCTCAGGGCGTCGGCCCACGGTCGGGTGCGCATCCTGCTGCCCATGGTCACCATGATCGAGGAGTTCCGCAGGGCGCGCACCATGATCTCGCAGATCCAGTCCGACATGACTGCTCACGGTCTGCCCTTCGACAAGGGTGTGCAGGTGGGGGCCATGGTCGAGGTGCCCGCTGCTGCCATGGCCGCGCGTTCCCTGGGCGAGGAAGCGGATTTCCTTTCGTTGGGTACCAACGACCTCTCCCAGTACGCCCTGGCCGTCGACCGTAACAACGCTCGGGTGGCGTCCCTCTATCAACCCCTGCATCCAGGCATGGTGCAGTTGGTGAGGCAGGCTGTGGAAGGTGCGGCTCAAGCCGAGAGCCATCTGTCCGTCTGTGGAGAGATGGCGGGGGACCCCGACTCCGTCTTGCTGTTGCTCGGGCTCGGAGTGCGCTCGTTGAGCATGTCGCCCTACCACCTGCCCCTGGTTCGGCGGCTGCTGGGTGCGGTCACCCTCGACGAGGCGCGAATCGTCGCCGCTCAGGTTCTCGAACTGAACACTACCACCGAGATCCGCGCGGCGCTCCGGGGTCATGTGCTGCGCCTCGTTCCCGAGTTCTCCACGTTGCTGGCGCCGGTTTGAAGCTGGGCCACCGACTGCTGCTGCAGGGCACCCTGCTGGCGGCCGGCCTGACGACCGCGTGTACGAGTTGTCCACCCAGTTGGGTCGCGCACACGCCGTCCGCGCCCGGCTGGATCTATGGGGCCGGCCAGTGTGCCGAGGTCTTCGTGGATGCCGATCGCACGGCCTTGGCCCTGAGCCGCGCAGCGCGAGTGCTGGCCGACGACCTGGGCCTTGCCCTCGAGCAGCGCTTGTCGGTGCGTTACCTGGACGGGCAGTTGTTCATCGAGGCCGTGGGCGAAGACGGTCCCGTGGATGCGCTTGCAGGGCTGGAGCTGGTCCACCTCACGACCTGTGAGGAGACGGTCTACGCGCTGCTACGACTGCCGAGCGACGAGGGCGCTTGAAGCGCGGCGCCCGCAGCATCCGCGGAGCGCTGGGCACCTATCTCTGGGTGTCTTCGGCGGCCGTCGTGCTTTTGGGGCTGGTGCTCTGGATGCGGCCGGGGCTGCCTCCTGAACTCACGGAGCTGCGCATGTCGGACGGTTGGGAAGGGGCGCTGCTCGAACAGGACGGGCAGAGTTGGGAGCTGCGGCCCGGGTCCCCTCAACGGGTCCCGCCTGGGCGCTATCGCGTGACCCTGTTCGGTGCAGGTGCACCACCGGTCCGTCAGCAGCTGGAAGTGCTCGGCGAGTTCCTGGAGGTGGGTCTGGTCACCGAGCGTGAGGCGGGTGCCGCTCCCGCATCAGGCGACTCAACCGTCGGTCGTTGAGACGGGGATCGCGCGTTCTTCCAGGAACAGGTCGAGCTCGAGGGTCTCGCCCGACTCGACGTTGATGTCCTGACGTGCTTCGAAGCGGAAGGCTTCGAAGAATGCCTTGGGGACAGCCGTGATCTCGTACTCACCGGCTGGCACCGAATCGAAGCGGAAGGTGCCATCCATGTTCGCGGTGGTGCGCAGTCGTGCGGCCGCGCCGCTCAAGCTCACGGAGGCGCCGTTCAGGCCGGATCCGCGCGAGCTGGTGATCCTTCCAAGCACCGTGCCTCCCACCTCGCGGGTGAGGACGCCTACGTCGATGGCTTCACCATCCACGAGTTGCAGGTCGCGCACGTGCAGGTTGGGCATGCCGGGAGTCTTCACGGAGAGCACGTAGCTTCCCGCGGGCACATGGGCCAGTCGAAAGGCACCGGTCTTGCCGGTCTTGACCCGCAATCCGTGCACTGGCTTGGTCGGAAACGCAAAGTCGAGCGGGCCGTTGGGGTCCCACTCCCCATCGCGCAGTTCGACGACGGCGTTGGGTGTGGCCTTCGCCAGCTTGCCCGAGATGCTGCCCCCTGAGCGAAGGCGCACCGTGACGGGAACCTCCAGCACATCCTGCCCCAGGATCAGGTCCTGACTGCGAGTGGCTGCGTAGCCGGCAGCCTTGACCAGGAGCACATAGCTTCCGGAGCGCAGGCCGCCGAATTCGAAGCGGCCGCTGTCATCCAGCTCGAACTCGCGATCCCGTCCAGCTTGCCCCAGGACCCGGGCCCCCGTGCGCGCATCGGGGGTGGCGGTGACGGTCACCTTGGGCGGCATGCCATCGGTCGCCAGGACAGTGCCCACGACGGTGATGGCGTGTTGGGCTCGCAGCACCTGGTCCGTGCGCCCGGCGTCGAGCTTGATGGGCAGGGGCAGGTACCAGTCGTCGGAGGAGAAGCGCACGTCATAGCGCCCTTCCGCAAGGCCCTCGAAGAGGAAGACTCCCTGCTCGTCCGTGACGTGCTTGAGCATGTAGTACGCCTTGTTGTTGGGCACGCGGCGCACGAGCTCGATCGTCGCACCGGGCACCGCTTGTTCTTCTGGTCCCAGCACGACACCGCCGAGAGCGAAGCCGGAGCCTTCCAGCACGTAGTCCTGCTCGTAGGAACCGCTGGAGTTGTTGAGCATGAAGGCGATGGTCGACTGCAGGGGGGCATAGCCCTCGGCGTTGATGTCGACGGTGTACTGCCGTCGGCCGAGATGCTCGATGGTGTACTCGCCCAACGCATCGGTGATGCGCTCCGTGACCACCGTCGGCTCAGGGAGCCCCGCATCCGCCGTGGCGCGACCCACGTCGGAGACCAGCAAGCGCGCGCCTTGGATCGCTCGCCCTTCGGGATCGAGAACCTTGCCGTAGAGGCTGAGGCCCTTGTCCAGGATGACGTCACCGAGGTCCAGCACCTGGCCCTCCTGAAGACGCACCGGCTCGACCATCGCTGGAGCGGCATCAATGTGGGAGACCTCCAGCGCCAGGGTTTCACCCAAGGGGAGCCCCACGAGGCGGAAGCGGCCGTCCTCTCCGCTGAGGGCCTGGATGTCCACCGGCAGGTACTGCAGCCACGCCGAACCGCCTCCGACCACGAAGCCCTGCAGCAGGGCTCCGGGCAGCGGGGCTCCACCCTTGACCACGATCCGCCCGACGACTTGGGCCGGGCTGCGCTGTCCTTCCGGGATGAGCTGAGCTTCCGGGTCCGGGTCGATCATCGGCAAAGCCGGCAGCTCGGCGGCGCGGGGGTCCGGGACCAGCGTGGGGACTCGCCCGTCGGCCGTGGGTGCTGCAAGCCCCTGCGGGTCTCTGGGCTGTCCCGTCTGGCCGGGGTCCCTGCCGTCCTGGAGCAGGAACAAGGCGGCCAGCAGCCCGAGCACGGTGAGCACGAGCAGGGCGAGCACGAGACGGGAGGGGCCGGAGGACATGGGCGCAGAGTCTACGGGGAGGGAGGGGGGTCTTCGACCCGCTGGCTTCGCAAGGGCTTCCCGCTTGGAAGCGACGGGAGCCAGGGAGCTCCGTTGAGGTTGCCAACCAGCTCAAATATGGCGTATCGATTTCTACTCATGTGTTGTGAGAGGCGGGGACGAGGGGGAAAGACCCCTTTTCCCCTACGGAGTCCATCGGCATGGGATCCCGTCGCTTTGTCGTTTCGTCCGCCTTGATTGCCCTCTCTTTGAGTCCCCTGTGGGGGTGTTCGGCCCCGACCCTGCAGGACGGTCCGGGGGATGGGCATCGTCTGGGACTTTCGAACGAGCAGGAGACGGAGCGGCCAGTGGACCGGCTGGCCAAGCGGCTGGTGGAGATGGAGGCCAAGCAGGATTCCGACGCTCGGTCAGCCGCGAAGGCCCGCCAGCATCTTGCCCAGCTAGAGTTGCTGACTGAGGGAGCGACGGCGCTTTCGTCCGGGGACCCCGCCCTGGCTGCGGATCTGTTGGCGGCCTTCCTGGAGTTCGAACCAGACAACGGCATGGCGCTCTTCCTACGCGGCGTGGCCCTGCTCGACCTCGGGGCAACCGAGCAGGCGCAGGCGCTGTTGATCGCGGCGACGGAGGCCGAGCCCGAGGACGCGAGCAGCTTCGCTGTGCTGGCGCGCATCGAATTCGAGTTGGGTCATGGGCAGGCAGCCATCGCGGCGATCCGTCGCTCGACGGAGTTGGCGCCGGAAGTCGGACAACACTGGACGAGCCTGGGGTTGCTGCACTTCGAACAGGAACATTGGAACCAGGCCTACGACGCGCTGCTGCGTGCGGTCGAACTGGACGAGCAGGATGATGCAGCCCATCGCGCCCTGGGTCGGCTCTACCTGAACGTGGGCGAGCTTGCGCTTGCGGAGCGCGCCTTCAGGACGGCTTCGAGCCTGGTTCCGGACGATGCGAGCCTGCAGGTGGTGCTGGGGCATGTCTTGCGCGACCTGGATCGCCGCGAGGATTCGCTGCTCGCGTACCGCATGGCTCTGGAGCTTGAACAGGACAACCCCTGGACGCACGCCAACATGGCGTCGGTGCTGCTGGAGTTGGGGCGCCCGCATGAGGCTCGGCCACACTTCGAGCAGGCGCTCGCGCAGCTGGAAGGCGCAGGTCCTGACGGTGCCTTCGTGTTCTTGAACTACGGCGGCATGCTGGAGGGCGTGGGCGATCTGGACGGCGCCCAGACCGCCTACGAATGGGCCATCGAGGAGGCACCAGGACTCGCCGTGGCCCATGAAGCGCTGGGTGAGCTGCACCTGAACCTGGGAGATCGCAAGGCAGCCCAGGAATCCCTGGCGCGCGCGGATGCGCTCGGGACGCTGAGACCTGAGACCTTGCTGGAGCTGACGTTCCTGTGGGAGGAAGGGCAGGACTGGGGGGCTGCAAAGCGCTGTGCTGGTCGTCTGCTGCAGGGCGTCGCGGACGACGAGCACATGGCGTTCCTGCGGGCCCGACTGCTGCTCCGCAGCCGGCATCCTGCGGTGCGGGATCCGGCGGCCGCCGTCGAACTCCTGCTGCCCCTGGTCACCGGGGCTTATCAGAACCACCCCGCCAGTTGGGAGCTCCTGTGCGACGCCTTCACGACGATCGGCGAGGTCGAGGAAGCCATTGAAGCCCTCGACGGTGCGTTGAGAGCGCCCAATGTGGCGCAGGCCATGCGCACCCGGTTCGAGGCCCGGCGTGAACGCCTGCTGAGCCGCCTGCAGTCCGATCCCTGAGCCTTCGGTCCAGCTCGCTACCGGACCCGGCTGTCTGGGGCCTGGGAGCGGGGGCTCGTAGCAGATACCTGCGCTGGCTAGAATGCGCGTCCCATGGGACTCCCGCGTGTGATCCAGTTGCTTGGCGTCGTCACCGTCACCTTCGTGATGGTGCGTTCGTACATGGTGGATTCCATGGCCTTCCAATTCGGCGGGTTGGCCATTGGCGCTGCGCTCTTCCTGATCGGCAAGCGCATGGAGAGCTAGCCGACTGCTCGCTGTGCTGGCAACGCGAAAAACACTTACGGAGCCACCTAGGGGGCGGGCGACAGCAAGTCAGGGATCGTGATCATCAGGTAGGCGACCTCCGTGTCATCCCGCACCAGCAGCTGCAGGTTCGCCAGCTCATGGATGGTGGCGACATCGAACGGCAAGGCGGCACCGTCCTTGGTCCGCAGCCTCAGACGTCCCTTGCTCGACTTGCCGAGCTGGGTCAGTTCACCGATGTCCTGAAAGTCTTGCTTGCCCGGCTCTGTTTCCATGGCCACGTGCCAGGTCGAAGCGCTGAAGTCGAGCTTCTTGACCGACACCTCGAAGCGCTCGTCGCCCTTGATCGGTTTGGACGAGATGCGCAACGTGCCCTTGAGCGAGTTGGTAGGTGCCCCCTTGATGGGGAGCAGCTTCAGCTTGGCAGAGGCGTTGTCGGCTGGGGTGGAGTAACCGGTGGGGGCCGCGCCTTGCAGCACCAGCTCGCCCAGGGCGACGATTTCCACACGCCGGCCGAAGAGGTCTTCTGTGGACGCGACATCGAAGGGCAGGGCCGTTCCGTCGGACGTGTCTGCGACGAAAATGAGGTTGCCCTGCTGGGGCGGCGAGCCTCCGTCGTCGGTCTTGGTCAACTTGCCAGCCTCTTCGAACTCGTCGGTGTCGACACCCGTTTCGACCCACAGGTGGTAGTTCTCGTCGCCGTCGACATCCCAGATGAAAACGTCGAACAGGTCCCTGTTCTTGTGGGGCTGCTGGCGGAGTTTGACCTTGCCGCCTGCGCCGGCGAGAGGGGCCGGGTTGGGGGTGCTCAGGGAGACCTCGGCTTTGAGGTTCTTCTCCGGGCCGCCCCAGGAGGAAGGCAGCGTGGCCTGCAGCACCACGTCACCCTCGGAGCGAATCTGCACACGGCGGTCGAGCAGGTCGTTGTTGCTCGAGACATCCAGGGGCAGCTCGTCGCCTTGCTTGGTGTCGAGCCTCAGTTCGAACTGAGGGTCTTCGTCATCATCATCGTCGTCCTGGTCAGCACCGTTCTGGGTCTGCCCCATGGCATCCAGGGAGCCGATGTTCACCAGCTTGTCGGAGCCTGGTGGGTCTTCGAGGTAGAGGTCGTGGGTGGTCTGCACGTCGACGTCATACGCGTTGACCTCGAATCGTTCTTTGCCCTTGCTGGCTTGGGATGACAGGCGCACATCACCCGTGGCGTCTGCGTCCGGTGGATTGTCCGGGCGCACGAGCATCGAGATGGCCTGAAGCGTCTTGCCCTTGGTCGCCTTGCCGCCTGGCAGGATGGCCCTCAAGTAGAGGTCATCCTCCACACGGATCTCGATCTCACGACCGAAGAGCTGCGCGACGTCCGCCGCCCCCAACGGCAAGCTGTCTCCCTTCTTGGTCAGGGCTTTCCATTTCATGGAGCCCTCTGACCCCGCCTTGTCTGTTTCCAGTTTCGCCACGAAGCTGAACGTCTTGGTGTCGGGGTCGAGCGGATCGGAGGCGTCCTGGACGAAGAGCTCGAAGTCGAGATCCGTGTCGACTTGCTTCACCTTCAACTCGAAGCGTTCGTCGTTTTTGTTGGGTTTCGAGCGCAGGCGCAACGAACCGAAAGCATTGCCGTCGGGGGCGCCGGCAGGGCGGAGCAAGGGGACGGTCCAGGATTGAACGCCCTGGCTGCCGGTGGGCAGGGCGGCGCTCCAGGCAGCTGGGCCGAGGCCAAGCCAGAGGGCAATTACGCTCAAACCGATGCAGGCAGTCTTCATGGTGACGATCAAGGGTGGGGATTCGGAGCCGGAGAGGGCGGACTCAAGGGATGCTCCGCCGCGCTCACCCCGACGGGGGCGAAGCGATGGAGAAAGTCTAGCAGCGCATGAGCCTGGGGCGAGTTCTGGGCCGGGGCTAGGCCGGGGCTGGGCAGGTGCCAGGACGTTGACGCTGCGCCTTAGCGGGCCGTCATGAGGGCCCTGCGATAGGTCCTCAACACTCGTGCGCGTGTGAGCGAACCGACAAGTTTGTCCTCCACGACCACGGGGATCTCGAAGAGATCTTCACTGTCGAGGACTTCCATGGCGTGCAGCAAGGTGTCGGCTGGATGGAGCGTCGCCACCGGGTGGGCGCAGTCGCCCGCCAGGAGCAGGTGGTCGAGGTGCTCGTCGCGCAGGAACTCCCGGACGTCCGCCAGGGAGATGGAGCCCGTGAGGCGCCCGCGTGCATCCACCACGGGGAAGTCGTGTTGATCTGATTGGAGCAGGCGTCGCACGATGCGATCGAAGGTGGTTGTTTCGACGATCGTCTCGGTGGGAGGTCGCATGGCGTCGCCCACCCGCAAGCGACGCAGGATGGCGGTGTCCTGGTGGTCTCGCAGCAGGATTCCGCGCCGTGATAGGGGCAGGGTGTAGATGCTGTCAGGCATCAGGCGCGACGCCACCACCGTGGACAGCACGGAGGCCGTCATGAGCGGCAGGATCAGCAGGTAGTTGTCGCTCATCTCGAACAGCAGCAGGATGGCTGTCATGGGGGCGTGAGCCGTACCCGCCAGCAGTGCAGCCATGCCCGCCATGGCGTAGGCACCGAAGCCTGCCACCTGGCCCGGGAAGATCATCTCGAGGAACTGACCAAACACGCCACCGAACATGGCGCCCACGAAGAGCGAGGGTGCGAACACGCCCCCCGAGCCACCGCCGCTCAGGGTCATCGACGTCGCCAGCGTCTTGACCACGCCCAGGGCGAGCAGCAGCTTCCAGGTCATGGTCGCCTGGTCGGAGGTGAGCACCTCGGTCATGGTGTGGTGCCCTTCGCCCAGCACCCGGGGCAAGACTAGGCCAGCGGCGCCCACGAGCAGGCCAGCGATGACCGCCTTGAGCCAGGCGGGGACCTGCCACGCAGCTGCCCGATCTTCGATGGCATACAGGGTTCGCGTGAAGCCCACGGAGAGTACGCCGAACAACAGACCGAGCACGATGTACGCACCCATCTCCCAAGGCGTCACCAGGGTCAGCCCTTGGCGCAAGGTCTCTGGGATGGCGAAGGCGGGTTCTTCACCCAGCATGCGTCGGGCGGTGACACTGCCCGCAACCGAGGCGATCAGCACCGGCGAGAAGGCGCTCAGGCTGTAGCTCCCGATCACGATCTCGAGCGCGAACATGACGCCGCCGATCGGCGCGTTGAAGACCGCAGCCACACCCGCTGCAGCACCGCAGCCCACCAGGGTGCGCACCGCCTTTCCGTGGACGCCAAAGAAGCGGCCGATGGAGGAGCCGAACGCGGCACCGACCTGGACGATGGGGCCCTCTTTGCCGACTGAGCCACCGAGCCCGATGTTCAGCGAGGAGGCCAGCAGCTTGACCCAGCCGATGCGTGCCTTCATCTGGCCGCCGCGCCGGGCCACGGCCTGCATGACCTCCGGCACGCCGTGTCCGCCGGCTTCCGGGGAGAGCCAGCGCACGATGAGCACCACCAGCAGCATGCCCACGACCACGACGCCCACGGGGTACAGGAACGGCAAACTGTGATCGCCGCCGTGAGAGAGAGCGGCTTCGGGCACCACGTCGTCCAGGCCCAGCTTCCAGCCCCAGACCAACGAGTTGATGCCGCGCACCAGGAGCACGAAGGCGACGGCTGCAAAACCCGAGACGATGCCCGCCAAGGCGCCCAGCAGGATCAGGGTCGTGGATTCCCCGCCGAGCAGGTGCGAAAGGCGCGCCGCACCGTGAAGCAGGCGGCGGTGCAGGGCGTGAAAGGATCGGCGGCGTGGCATCGTCCCCGAGACGATAGGCGGCTGCCCACGCTGGGGCCAGGGCGAGCCTCAGGCGCGCGGGTGCGCCTTGATGTAGACCTCTTTCAGGCGTCGGATACTCACGTGAGTGTAGATCTGTGTCGTGGACAGGCTCTCATGCCCCAACAACTCCTGGACCACCCGCAGGTCGGCACCGCGGTCCAGCAAGTGGGTGGCGAAGGAGTGCCGCAGGGTGTGCGGGGAGACATCTTCGGTGAGGCCGGCAGCCGCGGCCCGGGCCTTGACCATCCGGGCGACACTGCGCGAGGTGAGCCGGCCGCCGTCCCGCAGGTTGATGAATAGCGCTTCCTCCTTGGTTCGGCGCCGCTGCCGAAGGGTCTGGAGACGCAAGGGGAGCCAGGCTTCCACGGCTCGACAGGCGGCGCCTCCGATGAGGCCCAGGCGTTCCTTGCGGCCCTTGCCGTAGAGGCGCACCGAGCCCCCGCTGAGATCCACGTGGCCCAGGTCGAGCCCGGTGCATTCGGCGACACGCATCCCGGTGGAGTAGAGCAGCTCCAGCAGCGCGCGATCTCGTAGCCCCGCCGCCTCATCCTCCTGGGGAGCGGCCAGGAGGGCATCCACCTGGGATTCGTCGAGGGTCCTGGGCAGGTGACGCCCTCGGCGCGGTGTCCGCAGCGCAGCGGCCGGGTTCTTTTCGGCGCGCCCTGTGCGTTGCATCCAGCCGAAGAACCCGCGCAGGGCTGCCTGCTTGCGCGACAAGGTGGCTCGGCTCGGTTCCTGGAGCGTGGCCAGGAAGGCACGCAGCAACAGGGTGTCGATCTGCGCCGGGTCGTGAACGCCCTCTTCCTTCGCGAAGGCGAGCAGGGCGCTCAGATCCGAGGCGTAGGCACGCAGGGTGTGCGGGCTGGCCTGGCGGCTGTCCCTGAATTCGGCGAGAAAGGCGTCCAGCAGATCCATGCCCCAGCACTCGCACGTTCCGCCCCCGGATTCCAGGCTGGGCTCGAGTTTGGAGGTGCCTACACTCTCTCCTCATGGAGTCCCTGCAGCTCGTCGAACTCGCCCCAGGGCCCCCCCTCGCGCAATTGGCGGCCGCAATGCCTGCACAGAGCCGGCCCGTGGTGCTGGCCGGGGGCGGAGGGCTCGCTGGAGCGTCCATGGATGCCTGGCGGTACCTGGCCTGGGATCCCATCCAGGTCCTGGAACACGTGGTCTCTGGGCTCCAGGTGTGCGAGCCGAGTCGGCGTGCACTGCCTCGCTTGATGGCTGCGCTGGAGCGCCAGTTCGGAGCCCCTGCCGCTGCGAGCGCAGAGCAAGCAGCGTGGGATGGCCCTGCGCTGCCCCCGTTTTGTGGGGGGGCGGTCGGGCTGCTGGGCTTCGATCTGGGGCGCGAGCTTGAGCTGCTGCCCGACCGGTTGGTGCGCGATGTGCCCCTGCCCGATCTGAGTGTGGGTCTCTATCCGTTCGTGCTGGCCGAAGAGGTGGAGAGCGGCCGACGGCTGTTGCTGGGGCGCGGCCAGGCCGGGGAGTGGGTCTCGCGCCGGGCGGAGTTGGAGGCCCTGGCGCGGACCTCCCCAGCACTGACGGGACCGAGCGCCCAGGCAGCTGGGGCGCCCACCAGCACGTTCTCGCGCCGCAGCTACGAAGCGGCGGTCGAGCGCATCCTGGGCCACATCCGTTGCGGCGACATCTACCAGGTGAACCTCTCCCAGCGTTTTGAGCTGCCGTTTGCTGGTCGAGCCAGTGAGCTCTTTCATGCCGTGAGCAGCCAGAGCCCGGTGCCCTTTGCATCCCTGATGCGGACACCGGATTGGTCGTTGGTCTCCAACTCGCCAGAGCTGTTCCTACGACGGCGCGCGGGCTTGGTGGAGTCGCGACCCATCAAGGGGACCCGGCCTCGTGGTGCAACTCCAGCCGAAGACGAGCGTCTGCGGGTCGAGTTGGAGTCGAGCGAGAAGGAGCTCGCCGAACTCGCCATGATCGTCGACCTCGTGCGCAACGATCTCGGGCGCTCGGCAGTGGTGGGCAGCGTCACGGTGGACCTGCCCTTCGAGACAGACGCCTGGGCCACGGTGTTCCATCGCATGGCGCGGGTCTCGGCTCGCTTGCCGCCCGAGATGGACCTGGCGCCCGTGCTTGAGGCGGCCTTTCCTCCGGCCTCCGTGACGGGCACACCCAAGATCCGGGCGCTCGAGATCATCGAGGCGGTCGAACCCGTGCGCCGGCATGCGTACACCGGAGCTCTGGGTTGGATCGGTGCCGATGGCGACTGCGACCTCTCGGTGAACATCCGAACCGCAACCCTGAATGAAGGCCGTCTGCTTGTCCCCGTCGGTGGTGGGCTCACTGTGGGCAGCGACCCGGCTGCGGAATACCTTGAAACCCTGCACAAGGCGCGCGCTCTCTTCGAAGCCGCGCATGTGCCCTTGCCCCATGGGAGCCTGGTTGCGTGAACGACCCCAGTCGAGTGTCCGGTGCGTGCGGTTGGATGGACGGCGAGATTCTACCCGTCGACGAGGTTCGGCTCTCGGCCTTCGACCGTACTTTGCTGTACGGCCTGGGCGCCTTCGAGACCGTGCGCCTGTTCGGCGGCACGGCCTACCTGCTGGATCGCCACATGACGCGCCTGGTGCAATCGCTCCAGGCGGTGGGTTTGAATGTGCCGGAATCGGTTGGGCAGATTGCGGAGGGTCTGAAGCAGCTGGCCGGGGCCAACGAGAGCCCCGACTGCATTGCGCGCATCACGGTCACGGCGGGCACCTCCGCTGATGCGGGGTCAGCGGACCGGCACGTGATCATGGCCCTGCGCCCGGTGGCCTCGACGCAGGGGCGGGTGGTTGTAGGCGTGGCCGAGTTCGCGCACGACATTCGCTCCCCGCTGGTCGGGGTGAAGTCCACCAGCTACCTGGTGCACTACCTGCTCCGTGAGCGGGCCGAGGCGGCAGGACGGACCGACGATCTCATGGTGGACACCGTGGGGCACATCTCCGAGGCCACCGTGGCCAATGTCTTCTGCGTGCGGGAAGGGCGTCTGGTGACACCTCCGCTGAGCGAGGGGATCCTCGCGGGTGTCACCCGGGCGCGGGTGCTCGAGCTGGCGCGGGAACTCGGGCTCGAAGTCTCGGAGGAAGCGCTCCATCGTGACGACCTGCGTATCGTCGACGAGTGCTTCCTGACGGGATCAGGCAAGTGCTTGCTCCCTGTCGATGTCTTGGAGGAACGCGCGTTGCCGACGGCGCGGCCCGTGGCGGATGCCCTGCGTGATGCCCTTCGGAAGGATATTGCCGAGCGCTGTGACGTGTCTGAGGCGAGCATCTTGTTCTAGCGCTGACGTCCATCCGTCGCCGCCAGAGCCTGGAGTGCCTGTCGGGCCAGTAGATCCGGTGGATCGTGGCTGGAAGGCCGGGCTACGATGGTGGGGCCGGAGCTGGCAGCCGACACACATTCTTTTACGCAACACCCTGCGCCGGAGTTCCCCATGCCTTGGCCAACGCACGATCTGTTCCGCGAGAGTTGGCGCTCCGTGTTCGCTGCGCTTTGCGTGATGTTCCTCCTGTGCGCCGCGAACCCCGCTGTGGGGGATGGCCCCGAGAAGCTGGCAGAGTCTGCGCTGAAGATGTTCAACAAGGCGCTGTCCGACAAGGATGTTCCCCGCCTGGAAGAGGCGCTGTCGGACTTCGATGCGGTGTACGAGAAGGTCGCGGAGAAGACCGTCAAGAAGTTCCACAAGGCCTACGGCAAGTTGTTCAAGTTGGCGCCCCGCCAAGAGCAGCGCGAAGATGGCTCCGACCCCCGCTCGGAACTCCTGGGGGCCTACCAACTCGCGTGTGGCACGGTGTTCGACAAGGACGGCGGCCAGGAGATTCTCAAGACCGCCCTGAAGCAGGGCCACGTCAAGCAGTGGCCCGACGCCGAGGCCCTCTTCGTGGAGGCCTTGGGGCACCGTCTCGAGCCTGAGAACGTGAAGACGATCGCGGGCTACCTGACGGATGAGCAATCGGCTGTGGTGCGGGCTGCCGTGAGTGGCCTAGGACTGTTGTCCGAACAGGACGTGGCGGTGCGGCGCTCCGCGTGCAAGCCGCTCATTGATGCCTTCCTGAAGCTCTCGAAGGCCGCCGAAAAGGAGGCGAAGAAGGGCAAGAAGGAGGATGCCCAGTCCTTGCTTCTGCGCGTCGAGGGGACCTTCCATGACTCGCTGCTGAAGCTGACGCGCCAACGGCTCGACACCGCCGACGGGTGGGCTGCCTGGTTCAAGGAGAACGGAGCCGGGGATCGCTGGTGAGTTTCGGACGCTTCCTGCGGGAGAAAATCGTCGAACCGCTGCGGCGGGCTCAGGGGACGCCTGAGTCCATCGCACGCGGTGGGGCGATCGGCTTGTTCATCGCGCTCACTCCGACGGTGGGGGTGCAGAGTCTCCTGGTGACCGCCGTGGCCGTTCCGATGCGCGCCAACCTGCCGGTCTCGCTCGTGATGTGTTGGATCACGAACCCCGTCACCTTGATCCCGTTCTACTTCTCGTACTACTGGGTAGGCAGCCTGCTTCTGGGTCTTCCCCCGGCCGGATATGCACAGATCGGACAGCGGATCTCCGAGCAGTTCGCCATGCTCAATGAAGCGAGTTTCCTGGAGTCCATGAGACCGCTGGGACGCGAGATCCTCTGGCCCATGTGTCTGGGATCCATGGTCCTGGCCACACTCACAGCCGTGCCGACCTATTGCGTGTTGGTGAGCATCTTTCGCAAGCGGGAGCTGCTGCGCGCTGCCACCAAGCAGGCGGTCGCCCGGGAAGCCGATCGGCTCGCGACCGTCGAAGAGGGGCCCGCCTCTCCCGCCGATGAGTCGCTCTCGTGAGCCCCCCCTCTTCTTCCGACTGCTCTGGGCCTGACGACACCAGTGGGCCCGTAACCCCTGCGAGTGTCGCGCAAGTCGAGGCGCTCGCCGCGCACGTACAGGCCCTGGAGGGTGTGAGGCGGCTGCACCTCGACCTGGCCGAGCGCCTGGCTGCCGGTGAGGCACTCAGGGGGCGGGTGGATGAGATGAGTGATGGGCTGCACGAAGTGCGCGCCGAGCAACGGGAACTCAATCGTCGTCTTGAAGAGGATCGGCTGCGAGCAGACGCCAGGCGCGGGGGCCGGGCTGCGTGGGTCGTGCTGCTGCTCGTCGCCTTTGGTCTCGGGAGCGTGTGGGCCTGGGAACGTTGGGCTGACGAGGTGCCGCTGTTCAAGTCATGGCGTCGGCAGGGCGCTTCCTCCACGCAGCGGGCTCTGGCGCAGCGCGTTGCCGCTGACTCGGGCCTCGAGGGACAGCGAGCTGATGACGAGTCCAGAGCCGCGCAGGCGCTAGCACCATCGACACCTCGCGCGGCCCCGCCCGGGAGCACGGGAGAGGCCACTACCTACGCTGAGCTGGAGTCACTCCGTCAGCGGGCTGAGTCGGCGGAAGCGCAGCTGACCTCGGCCCGCAACGAACGCAACAAGCAGCTGGGTGAAAGCAGTCAGCTTCGACAGGCGCTGATCGAAAAACAGATGCAGCTCGACGAAGCCATGAAGGGTGTCAGTGCTGTCGTGGCGGATGCCCAACTACGTCGAGCGAACGAACCGGTGCGCGTCAGCAGCAGCGTCCAACGCGCGGCGGAGCTTGACCTCAACGGGTCGGTTCCGCTGGTGACGCGCGTCAACGCCGCCTTGAAGGCTTCCGGGCTTCGGGACCTCAAGGTGGTGGAGGTCGGTTCCATCCAAGCTGGGGCCCTGAGCGACCTGATCGTGATGGACTCTTCCGAGAATCAGGAGCTGCCGTTGATCCAGAGCATTCCGCGCGCGGAGCTCTCTGAAGAGCGCGGGGTGGTGAGTCTCGTGTTCACGGAGCACTTGAAGGACCCTGAGTCGCGTTTGGAGGGGGAGGTCATAGGCGGAGCCCCCAGCCTCAATGACCTCCCGGTCCGCGCGTCGGCCCCAGGCGGACTCTCCTTTGAATTGCCCGAGGGATTGACCGAGGGGGTCGAGCAGTCCGCAGGATCCAACCTGGAGACCATCGCCCCGGAGGGACCAGTGATTCTCGCTCGGCACCCGCTCCCGAACTGGGACCGGGAAGCTTGGGAACGGGTGGGTGTCGCTGTCCCCCTGGAGTTCATCTCCACCGACGTCGTGGAGCAGTCCCTGCGCGATCTGCTGGAGATCCACCACTATGAGTTGGTGTCCGTCGGTGGTTTTCAGGCCGGCGAACTGCAGGATGTCGTCCTGCGACAGCTCGCGCCTGACGGACAGGTGTTGCGCACCTTTCGTGCCCAACGCGGTGTCTTGGAGGAGGAGGGCCCGGAGCTCGTGCTGAGCGGTGGCACCGTCACCGAAGGCGACCAACAACGGGACTTCTGGCGCGGGCAGAGCCGCCTGCCGCTGCCTGGCTCCAACTATGCGGCGTGGGCGGAGGTGATCGGTGGCTGAGGTGTCCTTCAACGACTTCATGAAGCAGTCTGCGCAGCGCGTGGATGAGGCCCTCGACCGTTGGCTCCCCACGGAGTCCCAGTGCGGAGAGCTGGCCGCCGCCATGCGTCACATCGTGATGAGCGGGGGCAAGCGCTTCCGGCCGGCGCTGGTGTTCTTGGGTTGCCGGGACGTCGGCGGGCGGGATCAAGACGCCCTGGGGGCTGCCGCGGCGATCGAACTGATCCACGCGTACTCCCTCGTCCACGATGACCTGCCCTGCATGGACGATGCGACATTGCGGCGGGGCAAGCCGTGCGTGCACCTGCTGTATGGGGAAGCCATGGGAGTTCTGGCCGGGGACGGTTTGCTGACGCTCGCCTTCGAAGTCCTGGCTCGTGGCACGCCGGATGGAGCACCCGTGGGTGCCATGGTCGAGGCGCTGGGGCGCGGCGCCGGCTGGGCGGGCATGGTCGGCGGGCAAGTCCTCGATCTGGCAGCGGAGGGTTGCGAGCCCGACCTGGAGCAGGTCCGCGAGGTCCACTTGGGCAAGACAGCGGCACTCATCTCGGCGTCCCTGCGCATGGGAGCCCTGGTTGGCGGCGGCAGCCCTGGCGATGTGGAACGGCTCTCTCTCTATGGGCGGGAGATCGGGTTGGCGTTCCAGATCGTGGACGATGTGCTCGACACCGAAGTGGACGCCGAGCAGATGGGCAAGGACACGGGGGCCGACGCGGACAACGACAAGCTCACCTGGCCCGGCGTGGTGGGAGTGAAGCGCGCTCGAGCCGATGCCCAGCAACTGGTTGACGACGCCCGAGGGCGCGCTCAGGGAGGTCAGGCGACGGCGCTGCTCGAAGCCCTCGCTGCCAAGATCCTCAGCCGCCGGAACTGAGCCCGGACGGTCCGCACTCCTGCGGTGGTTCAGGGTCCCAGCGGCAGGGATAGCAGTAGGCCGCTCCGGACGCGTGGGGCAAGGCCAGGCTGTGGGGGTGGTGCGCGAAGTAACCCGGCGCCCGGTCCACGGGGCAGTAGTGCGTGACGAGGCTGCGACGCGTAGCGTCGCTGAGGTGCACCGGTGTCCCACCGTGGGCGAGGTCCGCGTGCCAGAGCAGGAGGTCGCCGCGCTTCGGGCAGAAGCTGCGGCGCTCGAGCCCCAGCTCCGCGGCCTGTTCATGCAGCCAAGCCATCCAGCGGTCGTGTTCGGGGTGGCCCGCTGGCATGCCCTTCGTGTCGCTGCCCCAGTCAAACTCCGGGAGCCGGTGGCTGCCGACGTAGTACTCGAGTTCGCCGCTGCCCCGCACCACATCCTCCAGCGCCAGCCAGGACCCCACCAGCTCCATGGGTTTGTCCACGATGACGTAGGCAGTGTCCTGGTGGATGGGCTGCTCCGTGCCGCGCTGGAACGTCAGGGTCTGGAACGCCATCGGCGCCCGTTCGAACAGCAGGTTCAAGAACTCCAGGGCCCGCGGGCTGAAGATGGCTTGGCGCACCCGCTCATCGAAGGCATGCAGGTCGAGCAGCTTGGCCATCAGGGCCCGGTGCTCGGGTTGCACCGGTTCGATGAGCTGGTTGCCGTCCTTCCAGTACTCCACGTGGGCGCGCGGGTGGACACCGCTCCAGGTGGACTCCAAGGCAGCCTCCACGGCCTCGATCTGAGCAGGCTCGACGGCTCCTTCCAGCACGACGAAGCCATCTCTCATCCAATCCTGGAACAGGGCGGCCTGCCGATCGTCCATCTGCGCCCGAGCCAGGCGCTCGTCCAGGAGCTGCTCCGCGTCGACACGATCAGGCCAGAGGCCGCCGTGCAGGCTGCGATGGATGGGCCCCGACTGGTCGGAATGGCGCTTGAGGGGCTCTGGTGGTGGGCTGGGCACGGGGACAGACTACGAAATCGGGGCATTGCTTCTGAGGGTCGCCTGCTATCCTTCTGGGCCATCCCCCGGGCTGCAAAGACCCCCTTTATGTCCCTCTTCGACTCCATACGTGGTCCCCAGGACCTGCGCCGGCTCTCGTCGGACGAACTCATCGAGCTCGCGCAGGAAATGCGGGCCGAGATGATTGAGACCATCACTCGCACCGGGGGCCATCTGGGCTCCGGTCTGGGCGTGCTTGAGATGACGCTGGCGCTGCATCGGCTCTACGATTTCTCGAAAGACCGGCTGGTCTTCGATGTGGGGCACCAGTGCTATCCGCACAAGATGCTGACGGGGCGGCGGGAGCGCATGAACACGATGCGCATGGATGACGGGCTGTGTGGTTTTCCGCACCCTAACGAGAGCGAATTCGATCAGTTCCACACGGGGCATGCGGGGACGTCCATTTCACTCGCGCTCGGTCTGGCCGCTGCGGACAAGGCCGCCGGCAACGGGCGGCGCACGGTAGCCGTGGTGGGGGATGCCAGCTACGGCGCCGGCGTCGCCTTCGAGGCCATGAATGCGGCCTCGGAGCTGGACGTCGATCTGGTGGTGATCCTCAACGACAACGAGATGTCCATCAGCCCGACGGTCGGTGCCATGTCGCGCTACTTCACGCGGATGCGCATGGGCCCGCTCTACACCGGCGCCAAGAAGGAAGTGCACGAGCTGATCAAGCACATCCCGTTTATCGGCGAGAAGGTGGACAAGTCCCTGCAGGACAGCTTGAACGTCGTGCGTTCGGTGCTGACGCCGGGCCATGTGTTCGAGGAGTTCGGCTTTGAGTACTTCGGGCCGATGGACGGCCACGACATTCCGCGCCTGCTGCACACGATCGAGGATCTGCAAGAGCGAGGCGGCCTGAACCTGCTGCATCTGCTGACGGACAAGGGGTCCGGACATGCCGACCGCGAGCAGGACCCGCAGCGCTTGCACGGTGTGAAGCCCGAGCCTGCACCGATCGCCGTGAAGCCCAAGCACAGTGATGGGGAGGCGGATCCGCCGGCGGGGGCTCCCAAGCCCAAGCGCCCGGCCTACACGAACGTCTTCGCCAACAAGCTGGTGCAATTGGCCAAGTCCGACCCGAGTCTGGTGGGTGTCACAGCCGCCATGCCGGATGGCACGGGTCTGGTGAAGCTGGCGGCGGAGTTGCCGGATCGCTGCCACGATGTGGGCATCTGCGAGCAACACGCCCTGGGCTTGGCGGGTGGGCTGGCCAAGGGCGGCATGCGCCCTGTCGTGGCGATCTACTCGACCTTCCTGCAGCGCGGATACGACCAGGTGTTCCAGGAGCTGGCCATCCAGAACGCGAGCAGCGTGCTGGCCATGGACCGCGCCGGGCTCGTAGACGACGGTTGCACCCACCATGGCCTGTTCGACATCGCCTACCTGCGGACGTTGCCCAACACCGTTTTGATGGCACCTGCCTGTGCGGAGGAGTTGGAGGCGATGTTAGCCTTCGCTATCGAGCAACCGGGCGTCGTGGGCGTGCGTTATCCCAGGGACTCGGCTCCTGAGGCGCGCGAGCCCGTCGCCGAGACCGTGCCTGTGATCGAGTTGGGCAAGGCCGTCACCCTGCGCGAGGGCGGTGACATCCTGCTCTGCGCCTACGGAACCATGGTGCCTCTGGCTGAGGCCGCTGCAGATCTGTTGGCGGAACAGGGCGTGGAGGCGACGGTTCTCAATGCACGTTTTGCCAAGCCCATCGACGTCCAGGCCGTGGGCAGCGCTGCCGAGCAGACCCGGCTGCTGGTCACGATGGAGGAACATTCCTTGGCTGGCGGATTCGGCTCCGCGGTGCTTGAGGCCCTGAGCCTCGCCGGGCGCCCGCTTCCGCCGACGCTGATGATCGGGGTGCCGGACGAATTCGTAGAGCACGGCACCCGGGCGCGGCTGCTCGAGAAGCTGGGCTTCACACCCTTTGCCTTGGCCCAGCGGATCCTCAAGGCCGTTGGCAGCCCCTCCCTTGTGGATGCCGAGCTCTAACAGGCGGTGCGGGCTCTCGCGCTTGCAGGGGCCAGCTGGGGGCATCCGTCTAGGACGTCGAGCCGGGAGTCGGGAGGGGGCGTCACGTAGGCCGAGCCGGCCGGTATACTCGGTGGCTTGTCAGGTCGTCTGGAAGCTGGCCGTCCCGACCTGATACCCGTTCCCCGAAGATGCGCCCCAAAAGCATGAGAAACCTTCTCGTCGTGTGCCTTCTGGTCTTGGGCTTCCTGGCAGAGCAGTCTGCGGGACAGGTTCCAGGCGATTACGCACATCTCATCCTGACGAACGCGGCAGGTGACACTGCCCCAGCTCCCAGCGGCCCCTTTGACAACAGCGGGCTGCTGCTGGCCCCCGCAGGGTCGGTGATCGATGTGAGCATCAGCTATGAGGCTTTTGCGCAGGCCAACCCGAACGTGCTCTGGGGGTTGCTGGTCTCGGCGCAGGAGACGGGGTTCCCCACGAACATCACGCCGCCACCGCTGTTCACGCAGCCGCCTTTCAATCTGCGGGTCGGACCGACGCTCGACATGGGCGGGGACGCCTCCTTTGCCGTGGCGGTGCCCGCTGGCTTGCTGGGTGTCACGGCCTACGTCCAGGCCATCACGTTCGATGCCACCTCGATTCCCAACCTGCAGTTGAGCAACGGCTTGACGCTGCAGACCACGCCTCCGCGCTTCCAGGTCGCCTTCAGTTTCGCCCGATTCTCCGCCGGCCTGAACCCGTTCGGTCTGGAGGGGGTCGGTATGCGTGACCTAGACGGCGACACCCTGAACACCCTGGCTCCCTTGGGGGTCGGCGTTGCGCCCAATACTGCCACCACGGACATCGGCATCGCGCCCGGCTTCCGCTTCTTGCCGATCTTGCCCAATGTGCCGGATGCGCCGGTCAACCCCATGGCTCGTCCCGTGACCCGCCTGGCAGAGGACCTCTCGGCCCTGACGAGCATCAACGCGATCCTCGTAGACGACGCGTCCTTCTTCCCGCCCCGGGGGGAGATCCTGATTCAGCAGGCGGGCGAGAACCCGTTCGGCAACAAGACCAGCAACAAGACCAATCTGCCGAACATGGAGCGAGCGACCTACACGGGGAGGGAAATCGACTCCATCACAGGCAAGCACAAGTTGACGGGCGTGCGTCGTGTCCTGCCAGGCTCAACGGGCTCGACGGTTTTCCCACACCTCACGGGGGAGTTCGTCTTTGGTCGCTACACCTTTGCGACTTCGGCGGGGGCTCGTCTGCGAACGCGTGTGGGCTTGGACGCAACGAATGAGGAAACGCCGCACGTCGTTATTCCAGCTTTCACGGCTGACCTTGGCGAGGGCGTCGTGACTCGCGATCAGGACCTCTACCTGTTTGAAGAGGTGGATGCCGAGCGGCAAGGGTTCGCTGTCCTGGATCGGGTGAGCCACACCTGGCACGTGATCGAGGATTCGGTCATCGATGTGACCTCCACGCGCTTCTGGGACCCGATGGTCTCCATCGCGCCCGACGGACGGTCCATGATTGCGCACCAGCGGGTGAGCGGCGGGCCGTTGTCCTGGGACTCGATGCCGGACGAGCTGTATGCCATCCGGCTCGACGGCCTCGATTGGCCCGCCAGCATGTCCGAGGTTTGGCAGGTGACCTATGCGTTGCTCCCGGAGCCGGACGGCAACTCCATCACCGCCGAATCCCGCGAGGTCTACATGCCGTCCGTCGCCATCGTGGGTACGGACGACGACAACTACGTGGCGTACGTCGGCCTCAAGAACAAGTGGCGGCTGTCGTCGACGGGCAACCTGCTCGTCGCCCACGAGGGCTGGGAAGGCTCGTGGTTGCGTGAAGAGGTCATCGTTCGGGACTACATCGAGGTTCCGTTGGTGGGGCCCGGTTCCACGAAGACCATCCCCAGCATGCCGCGGCCCCACATCACGACTGATTTTGGAGAGACGGGCTTCGGCAATCCCATCATCCGCTTCGACCCGACGCCCTTCGTGGATCCGAACGGCGGCCGCATGTTCCTGACTGCAGGCGCCGAGGAAGAAGAGGAGGATGTCTACGTCATCCGGAACATCGAAATCGCCATGGATGGGACGGTCAATCGGGTCATCCAGAACATCTCGGGCATCGGTGCCGTAGGTGGCACGGGCGAAAGCAAGCCTGAGTCGATCAAGGCCTTCGACCTGGGCGGTCACGGGTTCGGGAAGCGAGCGGCCCTCTCTCCCGACGGAACCCTGTTCGCTTGGATCCGGGAGGAATCGGCGACCGCCGACTTCGTCATGATCGGGGCCTCCAACGGTTCGGAATTCGCGATGATCTCAGACGTCTACAAGACAGGCTCGGGGACGTCGTTCCAGGAGGCAGGCGAGTACAAGTCCGACCACGCGCTGAACAGCTTGTACTTCGCTGACGACGACAACATCGTGTTCCTGATGGGCGACAGCCCACACTCGGATGAGCTGGGACTCAGCGCTGCCAACACGCCCCGTTTTGACCTGTTCCGGTACACGATCTCCACGGACACGATGGTGAATCTGACGTTCACCAGCGAGAGCCCCAACGATTTTGACCTGCTGGGCAAGATCCGTCCGGGGGGGAGCTTCAAGTCGGAGGACGGTCGCTTCCTCTATCTGCTTCGCGATGGGCCGATCAGCCAGGGGAACACCTCGCTCCCCGTGGACACGGATGTCTTCAACCTGATCGGCGTGAACCTGCAGACCTTCCAGGTGTTCGACGTCACGGGCGACGAGTTTGGTGGCGGCGCCGGTTTGCCCAATGTCGAACTCCCCGGCGAAGAGTGCATCACGCCGTTGGAGAGCGCCGCGGTGATGCAGTTCATCGAGGGCTCAGGCGGCCAGGCTGGGATGAGGTACTTCACTGGGCACGTGGTCGGCGATCTCGCCCTCACGGACGAACTCTACGGAGTGGATGCGAACAATCCCTTCGTGAAACTGGAGCTCACCTCCTCGTCTCCGGCGGGCAGCCACATCACGAACATCGCCTCCAACCCCTACTCGGGTTCGGTGCTGTTCGTGCGCACGAACGACGCGGATCCCTACGCCTCGACTCAGCATCCCTTCGCTGTGGATCTCGACAACTTCTTGTTCCTGCGAGATCTCACACCCAGCTTCCAGGTGGCGGGCCAACCCATCGGACGCATCGTCGATGGCAGCATCCACTTCATCCCGCCGACGGCGACTGCGGGGGATGCAGCCATCTTCTCCGCCGGTTCCAAGGTCCTCTCGGACTCGCTCGGCGTGGCCACGGATGTTTCCACTGTCTACGCGCCGCTCGCCAACATCTCCAATCCCCTGGTCGAGCCCGTGCCCTTGTTGATCCCGATCCTGAGCACGTTCGGCTTGGGCGTCGGCAACCGTATCTACCTGCTGAGCGCGGGTTCTTCGGCGAACCCTTGAGTTGACCGAGGCGTCCTCCCAGGTAGGCATGTCGGCGCTGGACCCGTCGGATGTGAGCCGTGGCGATGTGTTGCTCATTGCCCCTCACCCAGACGATGAAGCCCTCGGTTGTGGGGGAACCGTCAGGTTGCTCACGGCTGCAGGAGTGCGGGTGGTCGTCGTGGTCATGGCTCGAGGTGACGGGGGAGTCGATGGACAGACCTCGGCTCAAGGGCGCCAAGATGAGTCCAGGCGGGCCTGTGAGGCCCTCGGAGCGGAGCCACCACTCTTTGCAGAGCTGCCTTCGCCGGAATTGCGGGCCTCCCCTCAGGCAGCAGCCCAGAAGCTCGCGAGTCTGCTGGAAGGGCAGTGCTTTGCAGCTGTGTTGGTTCCGGGCCCCATGGAGCGCCACGACACCCATCGGGCGAGCTTGCTGGCGGCACTGCTGGCTCCCATCGCCGAGGCGGGCGCTGCCTGGTATGGCTACGGAGTCTGGGATGCCCTTCCGGCGGTGGCCGATGTGGTGGAGGTCGACATCACCGCCGCTCGAGTCGCCAAGACCAGGGCCGTGACGGCGCACGAGAGCCAGGTCGGCGCCCGGCCCCTAGCTGCAGGCGTGATGTCCCGAGACCTCTCCCAAGCGGTCTACTCACGCATCACAGGCGATGAGACCCGCAAGGCCGTGGAGCGGCTCCTGCGCCTTGATGGGCTGCTGAAGCGTCTCCCACCTGAGGCAGGCGAGCGGGATCAGGAGAGCGTCACGCGCGAGGTGGTCGCCTGGCTCGACGAGCGGCAGGCCGTCTGGACCCGCAGTCTCTGGCTGGACTGATCCGGTCGTCCAAGCGCCCCGGCCGGTCCAGCTAACTCAGGCTAGGTGGGCTCGGAATCGCCCTTGCCACGCATGGTGACGGCGAGGACCAAGGCAATCAGCACCGCCAGCAGGATCGGTGGCGAGAGGACCGACAAGCCGAAGAGCGAGTAGTCCGGCGTGTTGAATCCACCCAGGGTGTCGACCCGCTCGATGAGCAGGGCATAACGCCCCAGCACCGTGAAGCCGAACATGCTGCCGAAGGTGATCATCAGCACCACGATGCCGACCCGGGACATGCCGCCGAGGATGGGCGTGCGCTTGTAGGTGAAGATGAAGTGGGACAGGGCGCAGATCAGGCCCACCACCAGCACCGTGTTGGCAAAGGTGTAGAAGACCTGGGTCTGCTCGATGAACTCCCAGTTGTCGCCCCAGGCCGCCTTGGTGGGGTCCGTGAGGGGCTTCATGGCGCCTGACACCTGCTGCACGAGCTTGCTCTGCGTCTCGCCCGTGAGCTTCAGCGCGGCATAGACGCCCACCATGATGGCTAGCGGCCAGCGCGGCGCCCAACTGTTGGGGAACACCATGCGCGAGAGCAGGAACAGGCTGAACAGCACGGCCACGCTGCGAAAGATGATGGCCAGGGTCGGGTCGACCCCATGCCCACCGAGCATCATGAGCTCACCTGCCGGGAGTTCCATGGCGTGCTTGATGTGATCGCGGAGCGGTTCGAGGATGCCCTCGTTGTAGTACTGCAAGGCGAAGAATGCCGTGCCAGCGCCCACGAAGGTGTGTTCTGCCACCTTGTAGAAGGGGTTGTCCTTGTACAGGAAGCTGAACACGGAGAGCGTGAAGAAGCAGATCAGCCAGCCACCCAGGATGTCCATCTCGCCGTTCATGGAGAAGAACATCGGCGCGGCGGCGTCTTGCACGGCAAGCACGGGGTTGATCACGCGGTCGCCTCCCTGCGGCCCAGGAAGTAGAGCAGGTTGCCGTAGAAGATCAGGCCGATGATCAGCAGGTGGGCCCAGGTCTGGATCAACATGCGCTTCTGATTGGTGGACGTGGTTTCGGCCAACTCAGGCACGGTCGCTCCCACCAGCTGCAGATACATGGTGGCGCCCGTCGCAGCACCCAGGAAGCCATTCAGCTGCGAGGGGTAGTACGCGAACAGGTCAGGCGTCTGCACAGCCGTGGTGCCCGCCAGGATCGGGATCTGGTAGCGGCCGCCAGCCTGGGCGATCCACTCCAGGATGCCCGGGTAGCCGGCGCTCATGGTGATCAAGAGGCTGATGCCCTGGAAGCTGTCGCTCACATCCTCGAGCAGGGGCAGCTCGCTGAGGGGCGTGCCGTCACGATCATCCTCGATGTAGGCGGACGTGACCGACTGCCCGATCTGTCCCATGGCCACGTCGTCGCCCGGCTTGAACCCGAGCTCAACCCAGTCGATGCCGTAGACCTTGCCGTAGACCGGGGCCGTGACTTCGAATTCCTTGCGCGTGTAGGGCGGTGCTGCCGGCCAGGTGGAGACATTGACCACCCGGATGTTGCGCTTGAGCAGGTGATGGATGGTGGCCTGGTACATGGGCAGCAGTTCGGCCGCACTGGCGGGGTCGAAGTCTGCCGAGAGCATCACGATGCTGCCCTCTTCCAGGGACTCGATCGTGTCGTAGTAGCTCTGCACGTACTGGTTGATGGGCATCTTGGAGGCGAGGCCCAGTGCGTAGAGCACCACCACGAGGATGCTGATGACGAGGAAAATCCAGCGCCGATCCAGATCGAGAGCTTTGTCGAGTCGTTGGGCCATGGTTATTCGCTGAGGTAGCTACGCTCGATTCCGAGGATGATGCGCAGGCCGGTGGCCAAGGTGCCGAGGGCGGCACCCATGATGATGGCCTTCTGCCCAGCGCCGTTGACGTAGACCATCAAGAAGGCTTGCAGCCGCACGGAGGTTTCACCGATCCACTCGTTGAACGGGAAGAACTCGGGGATAGGCACCTGGCCGATCATGACCAGCGCGCCTGCCGTGAGCAGCAGGGTGGCCTCCAGCGACCGGGCGCGAAAGGCACGGAAGGCGGCGGAGGCGATGTAGAACGCCAACAGGCTGAACATGGTGGCCTGGAGCGGCATGAAGATGCGCTCGTAGATCCAGTCGCGGCGGAACTGCTCCCCTTCGGCAATGCCGAAGAAGCCATGGATCTCGGAGATACCGATGGCCAGGTAGCCGAAGAGCACGACCAGCAGCAAGGCCTTGTAGGGCCAGTCCTCGTGACGCGAGCTGATCTGTTTCAGGCTGATGCGCACCAGATTGCTGATGCCGAGCAAGAAGGCCACACTGAAGAACACCGTGCCCCAGGCGAGCAGCTCATCGTTGACGGCTCGGGAGACCGGCGCCGGGGAGAAGAACGACCACGTGATCGCCAGCCCGCACAGGATGACCAGAAGAATGGGGATCTCGCGCTTCACGTCTGCGTTCGCCTAGTTGTTCTGGGGCTGGAAGAGGTGCAGGAAGTCGTGGAACAGCGTGTCGGTTGCACCCGCGAAGATTTCCGCCGAGAAGTAAGTGGCCAAGGAGACACCGATCACGAGGCACAGGATGGCCAACATCTTGGTGAAGTCCGCCGCGCGAATGGTACCCAGCAGCCCTGGCTCACGGGTCAGGTAGGCCGTCACCGCGAAGTACTCCTCGCCGATGATCGTGTAGTCACAGGCCGCCACGAAGAAGGGCAGCTGGTGCTGCTTGGCCGTGCCAGCCACCTGGATGGCTCCTGTGGAGAAGCCCGTCTCCGCGAGGATCAACGACTCGGCGAAGAACATGCCCAGCATGATGTTCGCGGCAGGCTTCTCGCGGTTCATGATGCCGGCCACGCCCGCGCAGTAGGCGAACTGCTCGTTGGACAGATAGCGCACGTTGTCGGCGATGAAGGCGTCGGGGCGGCCCGCGTCGAGGCAGCCCTGCTTCACGGCTTCCTCGGCGAAGGTCATGACCACCGAGTCCTTCACGGGCACGATCAGCGGTGTGCCGTACTCGGCCGTCTTCTTGGCCACGTGCCGCAGGATCATCATCGAGTAGATCGTCTGGATCTCTTTGATCTCGTCGATGCCGGGCACATAGAGCACTGGGCGGCCCATTTCGGTGGAGCGCCCGATGGCCTCGTCCAGGGCATCCAGGCCCGCGATGCGCCGGATGGGGATGTCCTTGCCGCTCTTGGCCTGGGCTTGGGCCACGAACATGACGACGCCGAAGAAGAGCACGGCCACGAGGGTCGAGATCTTTTCGTCTTCAACGACGAATGCGCCAGCCCAGCCGTTTTCCGGCCCTGAAGCAGGGGCCGCATCCTGGATGGCCAGCGTCAGGGCGCCCAGCTTTGCCGAACCAGCCCACCAGGCAGTGCCAAGCGCGGCGCCAGCTACGTCGAACAGCGGAGCGAGGGCGACGGAAAGGGCCATCAAAGCCGTTCGTCCACCAGCTCAACGTTCGCGCGGGGAAGGGTCACGTGTTCTCCATCCTTGAGGGCGACCGTGAGGATACGCACCTTCGCCTCAGTGTCCAGCTTATGGGGTTCTGCAGGCAGATCCGTCACGCGCCCGAGCTCGCCAAAGTGGGGGTCCCGGATGATGCGCACCGTGCTGTTGACGTGCATCATGCCGGTATCCACCTCCGTCTGCTCGATCTGATGGATCTCGGACGGAATCAGGACCTCGGGCCGCATCACGCCAGCACGGATCTGGGTAGCGCCGCTGACCGATGCCGTCATGCCGGCCCGCTCGCTGAGCAGGCGGTGGGTCTTGCCGGACATGACCAGGGGACCGAAGCCCTCGGTCACCACCAGGGTCAGCCCCACGGTCTCGCTCCCCGTGATGGCCACGCCAAGGTCGTAGCCCAGCAGTTCCTTGAGGTCAGCCGCGTCGATGCCGCCCACGATGAGCGCCTTGACGCCGACCGCAATGCAGGCTTTCAGGGTGGCGAGACTGGCCAGGGAGCCACCCACGACGATGGCGTCCTTGAACTCCGGTTTGATCTCACCCGGTGAGAGCTGCTGGGTGGGGTCATCGCAGGCCATGACGATGGGGCCGCTGACCTCGGGGCCGATGCCGAAGATGCCCTGGACCATGGTGCCGCGCGAGTCCACGTGCACGCCGAAGGTGTCCTCCACATGGCTCACGATGCCACCGACGTAGGCCTTGACCTCGACCGGGATGGGGGCCTCGCGGAAGATGGCTTGGCCCGACACCTTGGACACCGACTCGAAGGTGCCGGTGGTGGGGGCGCCCACCGTCTGCTTCATGAAGCCGAAGATGCCCTTGCTCTGGGCCACCGGCTGGTCCTTCTCGACGGAGGCGCCCTCCTGGACGAGCAGCAGCTCTCCCAGGTCAGCGGCCGCGACCCCGAGCTGACGGCCGATGTTGCTGGTGACCACGTTGCCCGGCAGCATCGCGCGAGCCACGACCGTATCGGGCTCAACCGTGTCTCCCTGCTTCACCAGCACTTCGCCGGGGATGGGCAGGATGCGGTCGCGAACGAATTCGGCCGCATCGGAGACCTTGAGTCCTGGTGTGTAGGCGTGTCCCATGCGTATCAGGCCTTCCGGGGGTAGAGGTCGAGGCTTTCGATCCACTGTTCGATGCTGGCCACGCGCTCTGCGGGAGTGGTCGGCAGGTTGAGGGGGCGGCCGCGGCCGTCGATGAGCACGCCCACCTCGCCTCCCTCGACGGTCTTCTCCACCGGTTGGCCAGGGCCGGCGCCCATGTCGACGCCCTTCGCGGGTGACACCCGGCAGCGCGCGGTTTCACCGGCGCCCAAGGGCACGCGCAGCAGGTCTCCCGCTGCGATGCTGAGTTCCTTCTTCCCCTCGGGGAGGTCGAGGCTTACCTGCGCCAAGGGCTTGCCACCCTTCGTCTTTCCAACGGGCGCGATGCAAACGCCCAGGATGACGAGGCAGTCGCGCTCAAAGACCTCGGTCGCCGCTTCGGGCTGTTCCGTGGAGAGCACGCCGAGTTGGGGCATCATGAAGATGCTGTCCACCGCCAGGGTCGTGATACCCATGGGCTGGAAGCTGTCGACGAGCATGAGGGCTGCCTGCACACGGCGTGGGGCGTGGCTCAGGACGCCGCCCGACCCCACGATCAGGTCCAACGCCATCATGTCCACGATGGTGTTGCCCGAGCCGCTCTGTGCGAATGCCTCGGAGATGTCGCGGCTCTTGCGCACACCCTTGAGTTCGGTGGCGAACTCCTTGTGCTGGATCAGCGAGAGTCGCAGGGCCTCGCGGGCCAGGGCCTGCTCCACCTGCAGGTCGCGCAGCAGGGAGGGGATCGTGGTGGGGCGCACCATCTTGTTCTTGATGCGGTTGCGAAGCTCTCCTTCGTCGATGTCGAAGGGCACCCAGCGCAGAACGTTCTCCAGCCCGGCAGAGGCCATGACATTGCTGATCGAGTAGCTCATGCCCAGGTTGGCGGACACGGTCCGGTTGAACGTACCGTTGAACACGCTGAAGACGTCGGTCGTGGCTCCGCCGATGTCCACGCCGATGACCGAGATGTCGCGCTGCTTGGCGATGGTCTGGATGATCAGTCCCACCGCGCCCGGTGTGGGCATGACCGGTGCCGAGGTCCAGCTCTTGAGCTTGTCGTAGCCGGGCGCCTGGGCCATGACGTGTTCCATGAACAGGTCGTGGATTTCGTCGCGGGCGGGGTCGAGGTTTTCCTCGTCGAGGGTGGGGCGCAAGTTGTCGACGATGGCCAGGGCCGTCTTCTCGCCGATGGCTTCCCTGACCGCATCCCGCGCTCCGGTGTTGCCGGCGTAGACCACGGGCAGTTCGTAGCTGGAACCGAGTCGCGGCTTCGGGTCCGCGGCGCCGATCAACTCCGCCAGCTCGGCGACATGGCTGGTGGTGCCTCCATCCACACCTCCCGAGAGCAGGATCATGTCGGGTCTCAGGTGCCGGATGCGCGCGATCTGCTCGTGGGGCTGGCGTTTGTCATTGCTCGAGATGGTGTCCATGACGATGGCACCGGCACCCAAGGCGGCACGCTCGGCTGACTCCGCTGTCATGGAACGCACGACGCCGGCCACCAGCATTTGCAGACCACCGCCTGCGCTGGAGGTGGAGAGATACAGGTCCACGCCCGCGTCGCCCTTCTGCGGCACCATGATCAGTCCGTCTTCGCCGATGATGGGCCGGCCAGCGATTTCCTGGACCTCCGTGACGGCGTTCACCACACCCACGGTCACGTCGTCGAAGGGCTTCTCCACCGTGGTCGGTGCCTCACCTCGAACGCTCAAGCGATAGCCCTCGTCCGTGAGCTCGATGAGGATCGCCTTCGTGGTCGTGCTGCCACAGTCGGTGGCGAGGATGGAACGTATCTTCTGGGTCACGGGCTGTTCCTTCGGATCGGTGCAGTTGTGTTCGCGGGGCGTGCGACGGGCGTCGGTGCCGGTGTTGGGCTGCCTTGGGAGCTACGGGGAGAGCTGTGAGGGTGCGCGGAGACCAGAGCGGCTGTCTAGGAGGACTTGGACTTCAGGCGCTTCTTCTCGAGCTTCGCCTCGCGCTTGCGTTGCTTGGCCAACCCTCGCTGCGCCTTCTCGTGGAGGCGGCGATCCTCCTCGGCGTCATCGATGGTGCGGATCAGGGCTGGAATGGTCTCACGCCGTTCGAGCATGGCCGCGACCTGTCGCAGCCGCGCCTCGGGCAAGGCGATGCCCCAGATGGGCGTGATCATGTGCAGCATGGAGGAGGTCAGGGTGTTCATCGGGCTCACGGTCTCGAGGAACATCATCGCAGGCACCGCCAGCCGACGCTTGACGACCGCCACGGCGGCCTCCTGCATGAGTTCTTCGTCTTCCTTCGAGATGGGCATCACGTGCCCTCCACGGCGCGATCGGCGAAGGTCAGGACGGCGTCGCGGGAGCAGGGGGGGCGGGCAGGGTCCGGCCTCTGGCTCGCCGTGCGCAGGAAGAGGCCCGTGTCGCGCACGAAGCGTGACCTGGAGTGGAGAGTCGAGAGGTAGACCCCGAAGCGGGCGGAACTCACCTTGCGGACTTCTTGCCAGAGCAACAGCCGGGCTGCGCAAAGCGGCCCGTCTTCCCGGGCCCCTGCCGCATCCAGGGTGTAGCGCCTGGGGAGGAACCAGCTGCGCAGGCTCAAAGCCAACATCAGGAACGCCAGCACCCCCAGAATGGCCGACCCGCTGAACTCGAAGCACAAAACGCTCGCGATGGTCAGCACGCCCACCAGCAGCGCAGCCTTGAGGGGGTCTGCGGCAGCGGGATGCACGGTCCAGCTGAGGGCCGGCTCCTCGCGGACCACAGGGGGTGGGCTCTTCGAGCTGGACGAGATTTCCGCATCTCCCCGGCTCCCCAGAGGGGGAGCCCGATTCAGCACCTGGGCGACGTTTTGTGCGGGACCCGCGCTCATGGGCGCATCCGTGGGACAAGGGGCGCACATCCTACAAGGCGCGGGGGAGGCGGCCAAGGTGGGCGGGGCGAAGACCGGGGTGTGGGGAGCTGGAGAGTATGGTCCGAAGCGGATGAACGGCCCGCCATCGACCGATCAGAGGCATGGGGAATCGGACAGCGGCTTGCAACGCCTGGGATCCTCGGAGGATCATGCCTCGGTGAGCACGCCTTGCTGAGCCTGACCGTCTGCATCATGACTCGCGACGAGGAGCGGAATCTGCCCCGCTGCCTCGCGTCCCTTCGTGCGTTGGGGGCCTCCCAGCCGGGCGAGGGTTCGGGCCTCTCCGACCAGGCTGTCGAAGTCATCGTGCTGGACTCGCACAGCCAGGACCGCACGCGCGAGCTGGCCGAAGAGGCCGGGGCCGTCGTGCTCGAGGAGGACTGGCGTGGCATGAACGGCCAGCGCGCCCGTTGTCTCGAACTGGGCAGCGGGGATTGGGTGCTGTGCCTGGATGCAGATGAGTGGCTGGAGCCCGAGCTGGCCCGCTCTCTCGCACGCGCGCTGGTCGAGGCCGAGCCCGGTGTAGACGGCTTCGAGCTGAACCGGCGGACGCTCTATCTGGGGGGCTGGATCGACCACTGCGGGTGGTCGCCTGAGTGGCGCTTGCGCTTGGTCCGTCGCGCTCGCGGGTGCTGTACGGGAACCGATCCGCACGACCGTATCAAGGTCGCGGGCGCTGTGCTTCGTCTGGACTTGGGGCGTTTGAACCACGAGCCCTACCGGAGTCTGGCGGCTCATGTGGGCAAGGTGAATCGCTACACCGATGAGATGGCCCAACAGCGCGTGGCCCGTGGCGAAGACGGTTCGGTCTTCAAGCTCTGGACCCGACCGGTCGGCCGCTTCTTGCGTATGTACGTGCTGCGTGCGGGCTGGCGGGACGGCTGGCGCGGCCTGGTGCTGTCAGCTGTCGGTGGCTTCTATGTGTTCCTGAAGTACGCCAAGCTGCGCGAACTGAACCGGCGAGAGCCCGCTTCCTGAGCCTGCTTGACGCGGGTTTGCTACGAGTCTTGCGGGGCCCCATGCGGGCCCGTGCTGCCGCCTGTGCGAGGAGGGCTCGTGCGCTGTTTCTTGCGCTGAGCTCCAGAGCGGCCCTTGCCGCGTGCGCGCTGCGGCTGCCCCATGGCGTCTTCCTCGTGAACGAAGCGTTCGGCTTCACGCTGGCGCCGGCCGGCGCGGGCATCCACGGCTTCCTTGGGTGGTGTGTCCTTGATCAGGCACTGGGGGCCGCGGCCGATGAGGTCTTCTCGCCCCGCGCTCTTCAGGGCGGCAGCCACCTCGAACCAGTTCTCGGGCTTGAAGAACTGCATCAGCGCCCGTTGCATGCGGCGGTCCTTGAGCTTCCTCGCAACAGGCGAGGGCTTCAGGGTGTGGGGGTCGAGCCCAGTCCAGTAGGCGGAGGTCGCCAGGTCCATGGGGGCCGGGATGAAGTCCTGGACCTGGCGCGGCCGGTAGCCCGCGCCCTTCAAGAACACGGCCAGCTCGATCATGTCTTCTAGAGCGGAGCCGGGGTGCCCCGCGATGAAGTACGGCACCAGATACTGTTCCTTGCCTGCCTCGTCATTGCTCTTGGCGAAGGCGTCGGCGAACTGTTCGAAGCTCTCCTGTGGGGGCTTCTTCATGGAGCGCAGCACCCGTGGGCTGACATGCTCGGGCGCCACCTTGAGGTGGCCGCTGACATGGTGCCCGACCAGCTCCGCCATGTACTCCGGCGACAGGTTTGCGAGGTCCATGCGCACCCCCGAGGCGACGTGCACATGGCGAACACCGGGGCGCTCTCGGGATTCGCGCATGAGCTCGATCAACGGGCCGTGATCCGTGCCCAGGTGCCTGCAGATCTTCGGGAACACGCAAGAGAGGCGGTGGCACTTGGCTTCAGTTTCCGGAGAGCCACAGCGCATGCCGTACATGTTGGCGGTGGGGCCTCCGATGTCGGAGACGACACCCTTGCTGCGTTCGTCGGCCGCGACCTTGTCCACTTCCGCCAGGATCGAGGCTTTGCTGCGGGACTGAATCACGCGGCCCTGGTGGGTGGTGATGCTGCAGAAGGAACAGCCGCCAAAGCAGCCGCGCATGATCGTGATGCTCTGGGCGATCATCTCCTCGGCTGGGATCTTGTCTTTGTAGGACGGGTGCTTCCTGCGCGTGTAGGGGAGGTCGTAGGTCGCGTCCATCTCCGCTTGGCTGAGGGGCATGGCTGGCGGGTTCTGCACCACCGTGCGATCGCCATGCCGCTGGGTCAGGCGTTGCGCGTTGAACGGATTGGTTTCCCTGTGGATCACACGGGTGGCCAGGGAGAATGCGATCGGGTCCGCCTTGACCTCTTCAGCTGACGGCAGGCTGGCCGTCGAGTCTTCGCTCGTCGGCGTGCCGTCGGCCAGCATGCGGGGCGCGAAGGCGGGCAAGCTTTGCGTCTTTCCCAGAAGGTAGGCCGTGCCCCGCACATCTGTCAGGTCTTGCACGGGGCTGCCTTGGTCGAGGCGGCTGACGATCTCGGAGATGGCGCGCTCGCCCATGCCGAACACGACGAGGTCGGCCTTGCTGCTCAGCAGGATCGACGGCTTGACCATGTCCGACCAGTAGTCGTAGTGGGCAAAGCGACGCAGCGACGCCTCCACTCCGCCTGCGATGACCGGCACACCGGGAAAGGCCTCGCGGCAGCGCTGGGCGTACACATTGGTGGCCCTGTCGGGCCGCAACCCGGGCAGGCCACCCGGGGAATAGGCATCGTCACTGCGCGGCCTGCGATTGGCCGTGTAGTGGTTGATCATGGAATCCATGTTTCCCGCGGTCACGCCGAAGCAGAGACGAGGGCGTCCGAAGGCACGAAACTCCTCGACGGACTTCCAGTCTGGCTGGGCGAGGATCGCAATCCGCCATCCGGCGGCTTCCAGTGTGCGGCCGATGATCGCGGCCGCGAAGGAAGGATGGTCGACGTACGCGTCGCCTGAGACCAGGACGACGTCGACGGAATCCCAGCCGCGCCGAGCCATGTCTCGGGGGCTGAGGGGCAGCGGCGAGTCCGCTACGGCACTCGTTAGCTGAGACTACGGCCGCGAGCCCGACGCCGGCGGATGATCCGGCGGCCGCCCACGGTCTTCATACGCGTAAGGAACCCGAGCTTGCGGCCCCGCTTGGTGTTGCTGTTGCGCGTTCTGACTTTGGTCATGGGTGACTCCTGCTCCGAATCCAGCGCCTGTGGTGATGAGGACCCTCGACTTGGAGGCTTTCAGGCGGCCCGGCATCCTACGCAAGGCGAGGGGCCAGTCGCAAGCTTCCCGAGACGGGAGAATGCACCTCGCCCTGGACTCCGATTGGTACCCGGAGAACTGCCCGGTTCAGCGCCCAGCCCAGAGCCAGGCTGAGGGCCTCAAGGCGAGGAAGGCATCAGGGCCATCCCTACTCGACGTAGAGGCCCCAGAGGTTGCTCACGCTGTCAAAGGCCTGTCCTGCAGTCAGTGTCAGGGCCTGTGTCGGGAATCGCAGACCGATGAGCGCCGGGTCATTAGGGACCGTGTTGACGAAACCCACGTCCCCGGAAGCATCCAGCGCAAAGAGCCTCACGAAGGATGGGGGGAGCGGCGACGCGGTGATGGTCACGCTGCCCACGGGGATGAACAGCTCACTCAGCGACACGATGAAGTACGTGAGGCTGCTGCTGGGTGGGGCATCGATGGAAACCGAGATGGAACTGCCTGCCACCACAGGGTTGGGCGAGGTCTCGAGCACCGTCGTCCAGAGAGGGTCATGCTTGACGCGGACATCCAGGGTTGAGTTTGGAGGCACATCCACCAGCAGGGAGCCGTCCGAAGGGTTCGAGTCCACGCCCGTGATCAAGGCGTTCGTACTGAAGTCGTGCAGGCGACTGGGGGAGCTCGTGAAACCGGTCAGCTTCAGCCGGAAGCCCTGGTCGTCGGCGGACGTCGCCGTGAGCCGCATGGGCAAGGAGGTGATGCCGGCCTCACCCACGTTGACTTCGACCATCGAGGCGTTTTCGACGTTGCTCAGGGTGATGTGCTTCGCCGGGACGCTGGTGTCGCCATCCACGTTCACGAACTGACCAGCGGTGGCCTGGGTGGTGGTGACGTAGGACACCTTGGTGCCAGCAGCTTGCCGGGAGTAGAAGGTCGACGGGTAGCGGTCGACGCTGACGCCATCGAAGTAATCGAAGAGAGCGTCCTCATCGAGCACGTACCAGGAGTGAGGCACCATGATCGACGGGTCGGGGGGATAGACCGTGCCCGCCACCACCGCCTTGAGCACGCTGTTGCCGACGCTTGCCATATTCATTTGGAGGTCATCATTGACGTGTGGAACGTGCAGGATGAAATCCAGCACGTCGTACGTCATGTAGATGGGCAGATTGCTGAGGTTCTGAGCCAGGGATGACTCCTCCACGATGGTCCCTGGGGTGGGCGGGTAACTCGCCTCATCTTCGTAGAGCACGCTGGCAGACAGGTAGTCGAAGAGGTTCGAGCTCGGCGGGCCGCTGAAATTGAAGGGGTTCTCCATCCAAGTCTGGAGCTGGGGGATGCCGAGGTTGTATTCCATGGCCCAGTCGACGGTGGAGCTCACGAGGCCGATGCCGGCGATCATGATGTCGGTCGGGTCGCGATGGATGGCGGCGAAGTTGGCGCTGATGCCACCGCCAACCGAGAAGCCCACCATGAAGAGGCGGTCTTCATCGACGTTGAAGTTGTTGATCATCCATTGGATGGCGGCCTTGGTGTTCTGCTGTGAGAGAGGCGTTCCGAACAGTTGATCGTCGAGCCCCGTCACGGACAGGTAGATCCAGCCTCGCTCGTTGGCTTCCTCATCAACCATCGATTGATTGCCGGAGCTGGCTGCTGAACCACCGAAGCCGTGGTAGGCAAGGATCAGCGGATAGGGGGCACCCAATTCCGAGTAGCCATCCGGCAGTTGGTATTGGATCGGCTCGCCGTAACCCGTGCCGGTGAAGGACGCGGGCAGGGTGGCCGACACCAAGGACGCCGAGATCGTTCCAGCGGGCGGCAGGTCCAACCGGTCTGCGAAGAAGATGCTGTCGATCGGACCGAACTTCGGCACGGCTGGAAGCGGTGCGAATCCAAGGTCGGGGCGGGCTGGTTCAAGTTGTTGAGCGACGGCACTCGAACAAATCAAAGTGCACGTGATCAGAAGGGTGCGAAGCATCGGAGTTAACCCTGGTGTGCCGGAGAGTGAGCCCAGCCTGACCTGGCCAACCCGCTTCCCGGAGGGGGTTCGGGGCCCGGCTGGGATCTGAGCTCAAGGGATGCTACCGGGACTCCGCGCCCCGGCGACCCCCACAGTCTAGACCAAATCGTCGCTGTGAGGCGGCGCTGGTGTTCCGCTTTCCCGCTGAGACGTCTCTGATGACGAATGAGCACAGTGGCGCTCGAGCTGGGCCAGGAAGACGGCCAGGTCGTCGGGCACTGGCGCCTCGACGACCAGCGACCCCCAGCAAAACCGGGTGGCATGCAGGGCGGGGCGGGAGCAGATGGCTCGCTCGGGTTGGCCCCGCTTGGGCCTGTATTTGAGCTTGAGCTGGCTGAGCTGGACGCGATCGTCCTCGCCGTAGAGCTTGTCACAGGCCACTGGATGCCCGCTGAGAGCGAGGTGGGCACGAATCTGATGGCTGCGGCCCGTGTCCGTTGCCCAGAGCCGGAGCAGGCTGTAGCCGCGGAACCGGCGCTCAAGCGCCCACTCCGTCACGCTGGGTCGGCCGTGCTTCGGGTCGGCGATCATCTTGGCGTCGCTCTTGCGCCGCTTGCCGAGCGAGACGTCCATCCGGCCGCTGGTCTCTCGCAGTTCGCGGCGAATCACGGCCAGATACTCCATGCGTGCTTCGCCGGCGCGGAAGGCAGCGGCCAGCCGTTCCTCTGCGGCGCGGTTCTTGGCCGTGACCACGAGGCCCGAGGTGTCCTTGTCGAGGCGGTGTACGGGGCGCAGGCGCCCGCATTCAGGCGGCAGGAAGGATGCCATGCGTTCCACGGCCGAGCGGCCAGAGCCCGCACGACTGGCATCGAAGGGCAAACCGCTGGGCTTGGCAGCGACGAGGAAGTCATCGTCCTCGTGCAGCAAGACGAGGGCCTCGCTGGCCGTGCGCGACAGCTCCGCAAGGTCGAGGTTGAAATGCACTTGATCACCCATCCTGAGGGTGACCGAGGGCCCTGCGGGCTCGCCGTTCAGGAGGAACGCCCCCTCCTTCGCCGCGCTGGCGACGAGGCGTCGATCCAGCGGCCCCGCCAAGGCGTCTAGATACTTCAGAAGGGAGCTTCCCTGCTGTTCTCGAGTGACCTCGAGATACGTTTCCAATCCGACCCCATGAGGGTCTGATGCGCCTTCCTTCACGTCATGAGCTGATGTAGAGGCCCCAGAGATTACTCACCGTCTGCAGCACGCCGCCGGCGTCCGTGGTGACTACCTGGGTTGGGAAACGGAAGCCCACGATCGATGGATCGTTGGGCACGATCTGGCCGAAAATGATGTCACCCGACGCGTTGAGCGGCAAGAACTGAATGAGGGCCGGGGGCGCAGGGAAGGCCGTCATCGTGATGGCGCCGATGGGGGTCAGAAGCTCGGACAACGAAACCACCATGTACGCGTTGGTGTCGCCCGCGGGTCCATCGATGTGGACGGTGACCATGTCACCGGCCGAGACGGGGTTGGGCGAGGTCGTCAGCTCGGTGACCCAGAGCGGGTCATGAATGACCCGCACATCGATGCTGCTCAAGCCCGCCACGTCCAACGACAAGGAGCCGTTTACGGGGTCTGAATCCACCAGGGTCACCAGGGCGCTCGTGCCTGGCACGACAAGGCGGCTGGGGGTGTTCGGGAAGCCCTTCAAGACGACGCGCGTGCTTCCCAAACTCGAGTTGGTCACCTGGATGCGGTACGGCATCGCGCCGGTGAGGCCAGCTTCAGCCGCGTCGATTTCCAGGGTTGTTGCGTTGGTGAGGCTCGACACGGTGATCAACTTCGCGGGGACAACCACCTCCCCATCAATGTAGACGAACTGGTCATCCCGTAGCTGGGTCGTGGAGGCCCAGGAGACGGGGCCACCGAGGTCTTGCTGCGCCTCGAACTCATCAGGCGTGCGATCCACGCTGAGTCCGTCGAAGAAGTCGAAGAGATCGACTTCGTCGAGCACGGCCCAGGAGTGCGGGGCAGGAACCGACGGCGGACCGGGGAGCACTGTGCCCGTCACGATGGTCTTCTGCACGGAGGCACCCAGGGTGTTCAGCTCGCTCTCGAGCTGATCGCAGATGACGGGCACCTGGCTCAGGGTGTCTTGGCTGTCGTAGGTGATGTAGGTCGGCACGCTGGCGAGGTTCGTCACCATGCTCTTGGAGGAGTCTGGTGAAGCCAACCACAACGGGGGGTAGGAGCCCGTGCTGTTGAAGATCGCGCTGGCCGCCTGGTATCCGAACTGCTTGGTGCCTGGCGGGCCGTCGAAGTTGTAGGGGTTCTCCATCCAGGCCTGCAGGTTGGCATCCCCGATGGTGTATTCCATCGTCCAATCGCCGGAGGCGGAGACGAGGCCCAGGCCGGCGATCATGACGCCGGCGGGGTCGCGGTGGCGCGCCGCGAAGTTGACGCTGATGCCCGCGCCCGCCGAGAAGCCGACCAAGTACAGGCGGTCGGGGTCCACGTTGAAGTTGTTCAACATGTACTCGATGGCGGCGTACGTGTTCTGCTGCGAGATGGCCGCGCCGAACAACTGGTCGTCCAGGCCGGTCACGGAGAGATACATCCAGTCGCGGTTGTTCGCTTCCTCGTCCAGGGTGGACTGGGCGGCGACACTGGCGGCGGAGCCCCCGTAGCCGTGGTAGGCGACGACCATGGGGTGCGGCGTGCCGACAGCGCTGTAGTTGTCAGGCAGTTGGTAGTCGATGAACTCCTCGAAGCCCGTGCCCGTCAGCTCCTTGGGCACCTGGAAGTTCACGATGGTGGCGTTCTGGGTGTTGCCGCTCGGGAGCATCGCGCCGTAGGGCAAGCGGTCCGCGTAGAACAGCGAGTTCCGCGGGCTGCCGGCCGTGATGGCAGGCAGGGGCGGGAATCCAAGGGTCCCGGTCGCGGCGATACGCTTCTGGCGAGCCAGGGCATCGACGGCATTGCCGTCCACCAAGGTGCCAGCGAGAGGCGGAGAGCCGCCTAGGGTCTGTGCGGTAGCCGGGGAGGCGGCAGCCAGCAGAGCCAAGAAGGCCACGAGAATCAGCTTGGATCGGACCATGGGATCCATCCGTTTACGGAGTGCGGGATTGAGTTTGCCGAGGGCCAAGGGACCGGGATTCGGGTCTGAACGGTCGAGAGGCCGGTGGCAGTCTACCCCCGACTTCAAGCTTCCACCAGATGGGCAGCGGCTTGTGAATTGGCTCATGGCACTGAATCCGGGGTTTGAATCGCAATTTGGAAGGCGTGTGGCGTGTCTCATGAAGGCTCTCAGCCGCTGGAGTGAGGGCAGGAACCTGGGGCTGCCAAACGACCCAGCTCAAGCGAAGCCGAGCGTGAAAGGGGCTCGCGGAGGCCGGGTCGAAGCCTCTATCGGCCTAATTCACGTCCAGGGCGTAGGGATTGCTGGTGTCGTGGACCCAGCCCCCGGGGCCCAGGAGTGCTCCCTGCAGCGAGAGCCGGAGGCCTGTCAGGGAGGGGTCGGACGGCATGCTCAGCTTCAGCAGCAGTTTTCCGGAGGCATCCAGGGGCAGGGGCTGGATCAGAGCTGGAAAAGCTGGGGACACCACCAGCAGCGTGCCGGGGCCCAGGGGCAGCAGCTGCTCTTCAAGTGACAGGACGGTCCAGAGAGTGTCGGGGCCGCTGGTCGCCTGGACCGCCAGCTGGAAGGAGCCTCCCAGCGGCACGGGGTCTGGGCTCAAGCTCAGCCGGGTCTCCCACGGAGCAGCGCGGTAGGCGAGAGAGGCGGTCGAGGAGGCCGGAACCGCGACGAGCGTCCGGTCGCTATCGGGCCACCACTCGGTGTTCTCCGCCAGCTCACCCGAGGCGCTGGTGAAGTACCCCGGCAGTTCGTCAACCTTCTCCACGCCCACGAGAAGCTGCCGGGCATCTGGCGCAACGGCTGTCAGCGAGAGCACGTCTTGCTTGTTCAGCCCGGCCGGCCCGAGGCGGAACACCACGCTGCTCACATTCTTACTCTCTGCCAGAGCCAGGCTGCGCGTGGCGGTGTCGACATTTGCGCGGACCGAGCCGAAGGTGTCGGGCAGGGCGAGCTCGACATCGAGGAAGGAGATGGGTTGGTCCGAGGCCAGCAAGACGTCAAGCGCATGAGGCGCGCGCTGGACGACATGGCCCTCCAGGAAGTCGACGAGGGCGACGGGGTCCATGACGGCCCAGGAGTGCGTCGCCGCACTTCCGTCTGCTGGGTTCAGCGTCCCCGTCACGGGATGCGACGACACCGTGCCGCCTCTTGCCTGCAGCAGGGTCACGAGTCTCGCACTCTGATCGGGCAAGCTGATCAAGGTGTCTGCCTCGTCCCAGCCGATCCATGCCGGGGTGTTCTCGAGATTCCAGCCCAGACTCCTGGGCGCCGTCACACTGCCGGGAAGCGGCGGGTAGCTGCCCGCATCGTGGTAAAGGGTTGACGTCGCCTGATAGGCAAAGACGTCGCTGCTGGGGGAGGTGCCGAAGTTGTTGGGGTTCAACATCCACGCGCGAATGGACGGGTCGAGCGTGTAGGCCATGGCCCAATCGTAGGACCCGGACACCAACCCCAAGGCTGCGAGCATGATGCCATCAGGGTCCCGATGCGTGGCCGCATAGTTGGCGGCGATGCCGGCGCCGAGCGAGAAGCCCACCATGTACAAGCGATCGGGATCGATGCTGTAGGTGTCGAGCATGTACTGGATCACGGCGTCGACGTTCTGTTGGCAGAGTTCGGTCCCAAAGAGCTGGTCGTCGAGGCCCGTGACCGACAGGTAGAACCATCCTCGTGCCGCGCAGAGTTCATCCAAGAGCGTCTGCTTCGCCACGCTGGCCGCTGAACTCCCGAAGCCGTGATACGCGATCAGCATGGGCGCCGCGGCATCGCTCGGGCTGTAGCCGGGCGTCAGTTGGTAGGCGTACGGTTCGGCGTAACCCGTTCCCGTGTAGGACTGATTGAGAATCGCCTCGATGGGCGAGACGCTGGACACGGCCAGGCTGGCCTGTTGAGCCGCATCGGGTCGAACCTCGATCCGATCGATGTCGCGCAAGGTGTCCGTGCGCAGATCGGCTCGGAGCAGCGGCAAGGCTGGGAACCCCAACGATGCCGAGGCTCCCTTGGGGGAAACGGGAGGGGGCCCTGCTTTGGGCTGAATGGAATTTTGCTGGCCCGCAGCAGTCCCCGTTGGGCCGAGGGCGACGCACAGCAAGATCAGCAGTCGGGAGATCCGTCGCATGGAGACAGCAGCTGGGGTCGCAGGGAAGGGGTTCGTCTGCCTCTTCGACCCCTGGCATGCTGCTGCTTGAAGCGGCGTATCGGCGGGGGTGGGTCTTGGACCGCCCAACCCGGCCCTGACACCAGTGAAGGCAAGTCGTCCTGACAGCCGCTACCCGTTCTTGATCGCCTGCAATCGCTGCGCGGCATCCCAACGGCCTTGGGGCGGCAGGGCCAGGAGCTCGCGGTAGCTCTGCGCCGCCTGTTCGGTGAGTCCAAGCGTTTCCAGGCAGCGTGCCTGTTCGTAGAGCGCGCGTTCTCGTTCGCCCCCGATCTCTGTCAGCTGCACCGCTGTCTCGAGAGGGCCCAAGGCGTCCTCGGGGCGGCCAACGGCTCGCAACAACATGCCGGAGTTCAGGTGAGCACCCACATGGGTCGGGTCCAGTGCCACGGCGGCGCCGTAATACTGCAAGGCCTCGTCGTTGCGGCCCTGCACCATGCGCACGAAGCCCATGTTGAACAGGGCAGGCACGTCCTCGGTGCGCGCCGCCAGCACCCGCTGCAAGCCGCCCTCGGCTTGGTCGAGGAAGGCGCCGTCCTGCTTCACGGTCCGATAGAGGTCGAGGTAGATCTTGGCCACGCCCAGGGCTGCGTCTGTGTCCTCGGGGTCGTCCGCGAGTCGTTCCCGAAAGCGGTTGAGGTATTGCTGGATGCGTTCGAGGTGATCGCTGCGCTCCAGATGATCGCGCGCCGCCTGCTTGTCATCGCGGGCCAACGCCAACTGGTAGAGCATGTGGTGGGCCTCGGCTGCGAGCGGGCCCCAGGAGTCCGTCTGCAGATAGGTCTCGAAGGCATTGCGTGCCAAGGGTGCGTTGTCTGCCATGGCCGCCGCCCTGCCCGTCACCAGGACGAGGTAGGGGAAGTCCGTGGCCAGGCCGCGCCCCTGATCGATGTGGACCTGGGCTTCTGCCAGCCGGCCCAGCTCGAGCAGGACATCCGCCAACATGCCGTGCGCTCGACCGTTGCCAGGGTTTGCGAGCAGCTCGGCCTCAAAGGCCAGCAGGGCGTCCTCCGGCCGTCCCATGTCCGAGTAGGCCAGCCCGCGGTAGTACTGGACGCCGCTCGGTGCGTTGCCGGCAGCCAGCAGCGCGTCGATCTCTCCCAAGGCCGACTCCGGTCTGCCGTCACGCAGCGCCTGAAGCACGCCGGGGATGCGCGGCTCCAGGCTGCGCGGATCAAAGGCCGTCACGGGTTCAGGTCCACAAGCTGAAAGAACAGAGAGGGACACGAGTGCGAGGCTGCAGGCAAGGGCCCGTCGCGTGCTTCGTGCGCAGCAGGTGAGGGTGCGGATCACGGCTCGGTCTCATTCAAGGGGGTGCTGCGGACGATGCCCATGCCCTTCTGGACGGTCACATGCTGGCCGCCAAACAGTCGCTCGGGATCCAACTCCTCCTGGTCTCCGCCCAGCCAAAGAACGCGGGCAGTCAGGAAATCCGAGCCAGGTGGCAAGACCACATGCAGGCGGCTGTCGTCCTGGCTCTGGAAACTGCTCGCTGAGCGTTTCTGATAGGCGCTGGTGTGCAGGGATGTCTGCACAAGGAGCGTCGAGCCGAAGGCGTCCGGCCCGATGCCCTGGTCACCCTCGAGCGTGACCAACAGCTGCCGGCCTGGCGCATGGAGCGTGTTCAGGAACAGGCGCGGGGAGTCGTCGAGACGCACCACCAGCAGGTCGAGGTCGCCGTCGTTGTCGATGTCAGCGCGTAGGGCAGCCCGGCCCCGGTGTCGCGTGAGGTCGGGGAACTCATTGCCCGAGAAGCGACCCTCGGCTTCACCCCGCAGCATGATCAGCGGCTGGGCATAGCTGCTGCTGGTCCCATCCCGGTCAGCTTCGGGGTAGACGTGGCCGTTGCTGAAGAACACATCGTCGAAACCGTCCGCATCGAAGTCGGCCAGGTGTACGCCCCAACCCAGCAGCGGGCGGCTGGCGGCAGACAGTCCCAGGTTCGTGGACACGTCCCGGAAACGCAGCCCGCCTTCCGCTCGATAGAGGGTGTTGGATTCGGATGAGAAGTTCGTGACCACGAGATCGAAATCGCCGTCGCGATCCCAGTCGGCGGCGTTCACGCCCATGCCTGCTTGAGGTCGGCCGGCCCGGTCGCTCACGGCACCGGACATGCGGCTGGCGTTCTCGAAGGTCCCATTCCCTGTGTTGCGGAGCAGGAAGTTGTCGACCGAGTCGTTGGCCACGTACACGTCGCAGCGGCCGTCCTGATCGAGGTCCATGAACAGGAGCCCCAAACCATAGGCGGGTGGAATGTCGGCGAGCCCCGCTGCCCGGGTGCGGTCCTCGAACCACGGCGCTGCGTCGAGGCCACCCAGGAACACGTCGGGTTGGGCATCCAAGCCGTGGGGGCCGCACAACACGCTGTGGCCCTCGAAGCGACAAGGCACGCCGCGCACATCCCCGTCCGGAATCCTGGTGGGGTCCAGCTCCAGGTAGCGCACCAGGTAGAGGTCGAGCAGGCCGTCCCCGTCGGCGTCCGCGAGAGCGAGGCTGGTGGTCCAGTCGAGAGGGCTGCTCCGGCCGGGTAGCGCGTGCTTCTCGAATCGGATGCCGCCGCCGGGTTCCGTGCGGTTGAGGAACAGGGCGTCCTCGCCGTGGCCGCCGATGACGAGGTCTGGGCGGCCGTCCCGGTCGACGTCACCCGAACAAACTCCCGTTGGCCAACCCTGCATGCTGAGGCCCGCGCCCTCTACGGGTTCGAAACGGGGCACGCCCTCCCGCTGACCGCGGTTGACGAACACAGGGTGGCTCACGGAGCTGCCGGCCACCAAGCCTTCGTGGGTGTTGCCCTGGATGAACACGATGTCCAGCAGGCCGTCCGCATCCAGGTCGACGAGGGCCGCGCCGCTGCCGTTGACCTCCAGGATGCTTGTCTTGTGGAGGGCGTCGCCTCCCGCACCCAGCTGCAGGTCGAGGCCCGCCGCCTCGGTGATATCGTCGAATCCAAACGAGCCTGCAAGCTCGGGTTCTTGAGTGCGTCCTCCGGCCCCGGGCGCTTCGTGCGAATCCCCGGGGTCTGAGCAGGCGCAGAGGCCGCTCAGCCAAAGGCCCAGGCATGCGGCCCATGCAGCCGAGGGCAGGCGCCAAGCCGAGGGGCGGGTGCGGACAGTCAGTTGGGGGAGGGCGCCGGACATGGGTGACGACGAGGATAAGGTGGTGTCCCCGCCCGTTGCTACACTTCGCGCCATGCACGACTTGCGCAGCGACACCGTGACCCGCCCGACCCCCGCCATGCGGGCCGCCATGTCGGCGGCCGAAGTGGGGGATGACGTCCTCGGCGAAGACCCCACCATCAATCTCCTGGAGCAGGAGTCCGCGGCCCTGTTCGGCAAGCAAGCGGCGCTCTTCGTTCCCAGTGGCACCATGGGCAACCAGCTCTGCCTGGGTGTCCTCAGCCGCCCGGGGGACGAGATCATTGCCGAGGCCCAGGCCCATATCCTGATCAATGAGGTGGGCTCTGTGTCGCGTCTGTGGGGCTGCCAGATCCGAGCCGTGCCCGGCACGCGGGGCGCACTCGACCCTGCGCAGGTGGAGGCCGCAGTCCGGGAGGAGGACATCCATCACCCCCGGACCTCCGTGCTCTCCGTCGAGAACACCCACAACTATGCCGGTGGCACGGTGCTGCCCCTGGAGCAGCTGGATGCCCTGTGCCAGGTCGCGAAGCGGAACGACATGGCGGTGCAGATGGATGGGGCGCGATTGTTCAACGCCCAGGTGGCCAGCGGCATCCCCGTCGCCCGCTGGGTGCGCGATGTCGATCTGGCGTCGGTCTGTCTGTCGAAGGGCTTGGGCGCCCCGGTGGGTTCGCTGGTGGTGGGCGATGCGCTGCGTATCGGGGAGTGCCGCAAGCTGCGAAAGGCCTTGGGAGGCGGCATGCGTCAGGCGGGCGTGCTTGCTGCGGCGGCGCGACTCGCCCTCGAAGAAGGACCAACGCTCATGCGGGAGGACCATCGTCGGGCGCGTTCCATGGCCGAAGCCCTGACGGATCTTCCCGGTGTGGACATCGATCTGGATGCGGTCCAGACGAACATCGTCTTCCTGACCACCCGCGGCTCGGCGCCCGAAGCCGAAGCTGCGTATGCGGCCAAGGGCATCCTTGGCTTCGCCCTCTCCCCGCACCGCATGCGCTTCGTGTTCCACCGGGACGTGGGCGACGAGGCCTTGGAGGCCGTGGTGGCTGCCAGCCGCGAACTCTTCGCCTGAGGGCAGCGGGTTCAGTCCGTGAGGTCGCGGCTGGGGTCGACCCGGAGGAAGATCCGGCCCACCAGCCAGACCAGCATCACCACCTCGAAGGCCAGCAGCACCCAGATCACCAGGGCGGCGAGCAGGGGCATGCCTGCCTTGAAGGCAAGCAGCCAGGCCGGAACGCCCACCACCAACAGGGAGAGCATCAGCAGGATCATCTTGGCCAGCAGCAGGGCGTACATGCGGGCCACCTGTGTCGCGCCCGGCGGTCCCCGGGTGTAGTCGATGCGATAGGGGTAGAGCAGGAAGGTCCCGTTCTCCACGCAGAGTTGCACGGCGTTGAGCAGCGGCAGGGTCAGGAAGATGAAGATCCACAGCAGGTACTGGCTCGGCTCGATCACGGCAAACACCCATGAGCCCAGCAGCAGTTGGAAACCGTAGATCACCAGCACGCTGGCCATGATCTGCCCGGCGGCCAGGGCCATGGGGGAGGAGGGCAGGCTGCGCAGGTAGGCGAGGCAGTCAAAGTCGGAGCGGAAGTCGCACTGCACGTAGAGCGGACCTGCGAAGCACAGCATGCCGATCATCATGCCGGCCATGATCTCCGGTGTTTCCTTCACGGTGGAGATGCCGGCACCCAACCCGCAAAACACGCTGAAGACCAACAACAGCATGTAGGACTTGCGGCGCCGCGAGAGGCTGGAGAGTTGCCGCCAGGCATGCACACCCGCGCCACCCCAGCGGGGCAGCATGGGAAGCGTGCGCCCAGCACTCAGCTGGGGGCGGTCCTGGCCGACGTTGCCCTTGGCCATGCGTTGCAGCTGCTTTTGGATGCGCTCGCTGCTGTGGGTGGCGGATTCGCGCACATCGCCGCGGAAAGTCAGTGGGCGGATGGCGAGCAGGGCGCTGAGGCCGAGGCACATGCTGAGTGAGCTCAGGAACACATCGGTGGAGCGCGCCAAGAACAGCGCGGTCCAGGGGGAGACGGGCCAGCCGATGACGTCCAGCATCCGGGGTTCGAATTTGCCGCCTGCTCGGTAGACCTGAAGGCCGACTGCGCCCGCCGCTGTTGCGAGGGCAGCAAGACCTACGAGCTTGCCCGCGACCTTGCGACGGCTGCGGGGGACGCGCAGCATGCCGAGATCGACCGCCATGCCCAACAGCGTCAGGCTGAAGAGCAGGACCAGGTAGGACACTACGGCTTGCGGGTAAGGCGTCCCAGCGGGTGTCAGGAAGGTGCTGAAGATCAGGCTCGCCGTGAAGGACTTCACCATCGCTGCCAGGAGATGGCCGGCTAGCAAGGCGCGCGTGCCGATGGGAGCAGGGAACAGGAACTGCATCTCCGCCGGGGTGAACGCCAGCACACCGTTGGAGACGGCGGAAATCATCGTGGCGACGAAGGAGAAGCTGAAGAACAAGGCCACGATGCGCTCACGGTTGGCGCCGGCGAACAGGTTGCCGCCGTCGTCGTTGCCTAGGGACTTGCCCGCGATCACCAGGGCGAGCACGGCGATGATGAACACCATCAGCAAGAGACGCTTCGGCTGCTTCAGGGATTTGAGCAAGCGGCGCCCCCTCGCCCGCATGCGCAGCACGTAGAGATAGCGAAGCGCGCCGAATCCCTCCCAGCCGTTGCTCATGAAGGGCCGGGTCCAAGGTCCTGTTGGGGGGCGTCGGAGGCAGGCTTGGCAAGCGACGTGCCCGCCGCTCCCGCCTCGTCGATCCCGATCGCGCGCATGAACAGGTCTTCAAGGTTCGCTTCTTCCGCCTCGTGGCCCACGAGGGCGCGGATGTCAGCCATGGTGCCCGACGCCATCTCGCGACCTTGATGCACGAGGAAGAAGCGCGTGGAGAGCCGTTCGACGATCTCCAGTTGGTGGCTGGAGACGATCACGGCGCTGCCCGCCTGGGCCCGTCGAGCAATGGAGTCGCACATGCGCCGGCGCCCGGGCGGGTCGAGGCCGGTCAGCGGTTCATCCAGGAGCATGACCTCCGGGTCATGGACGAAGGCGCAGCAGATGGCGAGCTTCTGGCGCATGCCTCGGGAGAGCGCCGAGGCGGTGGCGTGCCGACGTTCCTCCAGATCGAACTCGTCGAGCAGCGCGTCGATGCGTCCGTGGGGTTCCTCGACGCCGTAGAGCCGTGCCGTGAAAAGCAGGTGCTCCAAGGTCGTGAGGGAGTCGAACAGCATCGGCGTGTCGGGGACAAAGGCCAGCCGGCGTCGGGCCGCCACGGATTCGCCTGTCATGGGCTCCCCGCCGATGAAGATCGAGCCGGAGGTCGGCGGCAGGATGCCTGCGAGCATGCGCAGGCAGGTGGTCTTGCCGGCGCCATTCACGCCCACCAGTCCCAGGATCTCGCTCGATTTCACCCGCAGACTCAGGTTGTCGACGGCCTGAACCTCTTCGAAGCGTTTGTTGAGTCCTTCAACCTCGATCATGGACTGTCCTGGGAGGGCGCTGGAATGGTTGGAAGAGGAGGAGCTGCAGGTGAGGGCAGGCTCTTCTGATGCGGACGTTGGGAGGCAGCGGAAGTGGAGTCAGGAGTCGGATTCTGAGGCGCTGGGTGGTGAGCCGCAAGAGCATGGTGACACGGGCGCTTCCCACGCTATCCTTCGGCCTTCCTTCGAGGAGCTCGTCGTCGTCATGGGTGGGATCAACCCCTACATCAAGCAGGTCGAAGCCGATCTGCCACAAGAGAAGTACCACATCACCTTTTTCTCGCCCGCAGATGGAGGAGGCGAGCCTGAGGAGCGCCGGGTGGAGGTCGATCCGTCGGCACTGCCGTACACGGACGAGGGATTGCCCGGCAGCATCCTGGATATCGCCTGCGGAAACGGGATCGACATCGACCACGCCTGCGGTGGTGTGTGTGCCTGTTCGACGTGCCACGTCTTGGTCATCGAGGGCTCGCAGAGCTGCAACGAGTCCTCGGAGGCCGAGGAGGACATGCTCGATTTGGCACCCGGGCTTGAGGACAGCTCACGCCTGGGTTGCCAGTGCATTCCGAACGGCAGCGCGGAGGTGCGCGTGGTGGTTCCGTCCTGGAACCGCAACACGGTCAGCGAGGAGCACTAAGGCGGGACGGGGCTGAAGAACGGGAGCTGGAGGGGGTGGATTGGCGCCCGGCTGAGCTTCTGACCGGCGTGAAGGGGGCTTTTCGAGGGAGCCTTGGGGCGGCTGGTCAAGTCACCCCTGGTCGGGGACGAAGATTCCGTGCGACCCGAGAGACGGGCGACGGAGACTTCATGTTGCAGGCATCCCATTTGCCGACCGTGACCAACGAGCTTCCCCAGCCTGGACAGTCTGGAGAGGAGCCGGTTCGGGACCACGTGCCCACGCCCACCGAGGGTCCGACCGGGGCGTCGGACGACCCGGACTGCCATCACTCCGATCACTCCCAAGAGCGTTCGCGGACTCTGCTGGGGGTCTCCCTCTCAACGCTCAGCTATTTTGTGCTCTTCCTCGTGGCCATCGACACCTGGATGACGCACGACAGCCTGTCCACCCAGCGCGGGGTCGAGCTGAATCCGTTCATGGACTGGATCTACCACCACGGTGGAGTGCTGGTCTTCCTGGCCTTCAAGCTGAGTCTGACCGTCCTGTGCCTGATCTGGATCAATCGCCGGGCCCCGCGAACACAGGCTCGCATGGCGGCCTTGATCGCTCTCTCGATCTACCTGCCCATCGCCGGGATCCACATCATCGGGCTCTACCACTAGGGGCGAGCCGCTCCCTCAGGCTGGGCCCGAGGGCCCCGGAGGAGTTGGTGCGAGGAGGGGGACTCGAACCCCCACGGGTTTCCCCACCAGATCCTAAATCTGGCGCGTCTGCCATTCCGCCACCCTCGCCCGGGCGTCGCGCAGTCTTGGACCACGACACGAAGGCGGCCATTGTGTGTGCATGAGGTATCGTGCCGCAAGACGATGAGCGACCGGAGTGACAGGTGAACGCACAGACGGCCCGACGGCGAGTCGGCCCCCGGTCCCTGATCTGGCTGCTGCTGCCGGCCTTTCTCTGCGCCTGTGGCTCAGAGTCGGGCCATGATCCGGTCCACCAGAAGCTGAGCCTGCGGCCCGTTTCAGGGGTTGCCAGCTCCAGCGATGCGCGCATCGTCGAGAGCTTTGACCTCGCCCTGGACAACGCCGCCTGGTCCGTCGATGCGCCCTTCAAGCGGCTCATGCGTCGACCGGAGGCGGAGCTAGACGGCGGGCCGACCCACGAGTTGGTGTGTCGCGCGACCCTCAAGGGTGAGACCCTGAGCCTGACCCGCCGAGGGGCGCTGGACCCCTCCCGCTTCAACCGCATCCACCTGCCGATGCGCTTTGATGGCCAAGGCTATCTACGCGCCGACTTCTGGCGGGACGGGGTGTTGGTGGGGCGCACCGAGGCGGTGCGCATCCTGCCGACGGACGACCTCCAGGCCACGGGCGCCGGTTCGCTCTCCACGGAGCTGCGCCTTCCCCCGGCCATGCGCTTCGAGCAAGCCGTCGACACGCTGGAGCTGCATGTCTCCGGTATCTATCGCATGGTGGCCCTGTCGCATGTCCTGCTCGTGCAGGAGCCGGTCGAGGGCATGCTTCCCTCGCCGCAAGGCGACGGTGAGCTCGTGCGACTGGGTCTGTCGGCCCGGCGTGCCGTGGGCGTCCTGTCCCAGAGCCCGCTGCAACGGGAGCTCGAGATCCCGCCCGGCGCGGAACTCCGCTTTGCCTACGGGCAGCCCGTGGAGGAGTTGCGGTCGAAGCAGCCCGCGAGGCTTGAGGTCCTGGTCGACGGTGAGCGCGTGGCGGACTATGTTCTCGCCGCTTGGCCGAACCCGGACGAGGCATGGCACGACGAGCGCGTGGATCTGTCCGACTACGCCGGGCGTTCAGTGAGCGTGCAATTCCGCGTGGGCGTCGGGGCGCCGGGGGGGGCGCGGGAGGCAACGCCGGCTGGCGACGGCCCCGCCCTTTTCGGCTGTGCACTGGCTGAGGCGACGCTGGTGGTCGCAGACCCAAGTCCGCCCACGGTCGTCTTGATCACCACGGACACACACCGCGCGGACCACATGGGTTACGCCTTGGGCGGCGTCGGCGTCCAAACCCCGGTGGTGGACCTGCTGGCCAAACGGGGGCTGGTCTTCGACGATTGCTTCACGCCGGTCAACGTCACGAACCCCAGCCACGTGGCCATGATGACGGCTCGCTCTGTTCGGACCACGGGCGTGAGGACGAACTACAGCCGCCTCGCGGAGGCTGCACCGACCCTCGCAGAGGCCTTTGCAGAGGCGGGCTGGATGACCATGGCGGCCGTGAGCACCCGCCACTTGGGTGCGGATGGCAGTGGCTTGGGGCAAGGCTTCGATCGCATGAGTTGGCCGCGCAGCCAGCCACGGCGGCGCGCCGTTGACACCCTGAAGGATGTGGTTCGTTGGTTGCCTGAAGCAGAGGGGCGCCCGCTCTTTCTCTGGGTGCATGTCTTCGATGCCCACTGGCCTTACGAACCGGAGGCGAGCTGGGTAGACCAGTACTATCCTCCTGGCCAGGACCCGCGCAGCACGGAGCTGCCCGCGCCTGCGGTCGACCCGGCACGCTTCAAGACAGAGTTGCAAGGCGTCCGCGATCTGGACTGGCCTCGCGCTCAGTACAAGGCGGAGATCAGCGGTCAGGATGCCTTGCTGGCTCAGGTCTTGAACGCCCCGCGGATCCAGGACGGCGTCGTGGCGCTCGTGGCCGATCACGGGGAAGCCTTGGGTGAGCACGGTGTGTATTTCGATCACATCGGGCTCTATCCCAGCGTCTTGCACATCCCGCTCGTGGTGGCGGGCCCCGGCGTTCCGATCGGCAAGCGGACGGAGCGGCCCGTGATGCACACCGACCTGGCGCGCACCTTGCTCGACCTGGGGGGGCTGACGGATGTGGAATTCCCTGGGGCGAACCTGCTCGAGCCCTCGCCCGCCAAGCCACGCTTTGCCATCGAGGGCTATGGCTTCTCGGCCTCCGTGACCCACGGCGGGATGCACCTCGTCTTGAACCTGGCGTCTCGTCAGACCGAGACGGTTCTCGAACAACGCGAGCACCACGAGCTGGAGCTGTACGACCTGCGCCTCGACCCGCACTGCAGCCGCAACCTCGTGACCGAACAGCGAGAGCTGGCGAGCCGCATGCGTCACCAGCTCATCCGGTGGCTGCTTGAGGTGCCTGACAGGGGCTGGGCCGAGCAGCGCCAGGACGACGAGGCCTTCCTCGAGTCACTCATGCAGTTGGGGTACGTCGAGCCTTCGGAGGACGTGTCGGCCGACCTCTGGCAAGCCGATCAGTGTGACTGGTGCGTGAGTTTCGAGCAGTGACCGAGGCAGGGCAGCCAGAAGCGAAGAGCGGCTGGCTCGGGCGGCTTGTCCTGGTCCTCCTGGCCGTTCCCGTTTTCATCGCGCTGTGCGAGCTGGGGCTTTGGGCTCTGGACCTGGGGCGCAACGCCTGGTCATCGGATCTCTCGCGCGGTTTCGATCCGGCGGCGCGCCTGATGGTTCCGGATCGCAGCGAGCGCGGCGCCTGGCGCACCCACATCTACGGTGACCTTGAGCTGGAGCGGGTGGTCCCGGCGCGCGACGAGCGAATCAGGGTCGTGCTCTTCGGTGGCAGCAACACGCAACTCTTTCCTGAGCAGGTCCTGGAACAGCGGCTGAACGATTCGGCTGCTGCCGACGGCGAACGGGACGCCGAACGAGACCGTGGGTGGGAGCATGGGTTTGAGGTGGTCAACCTCGGCCGGCAGGGATACGGCAGCCGTCGCGTGCTCGCCCTCTTGGAACAGGCCATGGTGTTGGAGCCGGATGTGGTCGTCATCTACTCGGGCCACAATGAGTTCGTGGAGCTGGGCTTCGAACGGGAGCTCGCCTCGGCCTGGGATCACTCCTGGGAACAGGCCAGTGCGGAGTCCCTGTCGAAGCTGCGGATGTTTGGTGTGCTCGTCGACGCCATGAACCCCCTGGGCATGCCCGAGCCCATCACGCGCCCCGACCATGCTGCTCGTCAGCTCCGATGGGATGAGACGGTGCAGCGCTACGAGGCTTTCGAAGCGAACCTGGAAGCCATGTGCGCGGCCGCGCGCAGCGCAGGGGCCCGTGTGCTCGTGGTGACTCCCGTGAGCAACATGCTCTCACCGCCGTTGGTGTTTGGGGATGTGGGGCAGCACCAGCAGGCTTTTGACGCCCTGCGCCAGCGTGCACTCGGGCGAATACCGAGCGAATGTCGGCAGGCGTTGCGACCGCCGGTGCGACTGCGCGTGGTGGACTGGTACAGCGCGCCGCAAGATGCCGAACCGGGCGAGCAGCTTTCTCCAAACTGGGAGGCACCGTTGCTCCGTCCTCTGTTGGGGCCCTTGGAGTACGCGCCGGCCTCCGAGGAGCCCAAGGCGGACTCCGTCGAGGGTGCTCATTGGCCCCGACCCGACGGATGGAATCCGGACGTGCGTGCGGTGCTCGAGACCATGTCGGCCTACGCCGCTCCCGAGCTCGACGCTCGCACCCTGCGCTGGTTGAGTGAAGCCCGCCTGGCTCTGCTCGAAGCCTTGGAGCTCGTTCCCGACAGCCCCATTGCCTGGTTCGACCTGGGGCTCGTGGCCTGGTTGCAGGGGGATGCAGCGCTGGCCGTTCGCGCCTTTGAATCGGCGGGGCGCTTTGACCGCTCCCCGAGCTCGGCCAACGTCACGATCTATGCTGCCGTTCGAGCCGTAGCGAGCCGGGTCGAGGGGGTTCAGCTCGTCGATGCTGCTGCACTCTTCGGCCAGCGCTCCCCCGACGGTGTGGTGGGCTACGAAGTCCTGATGGATGCCTGCCATCTCCAACCCGGGGCTCGTGTCGTGTTGATGGAGGACCTGGCGCGCGCGATCCGGCAGCCGCAACCCCTGGAGCCGGTGGACGGTTTGGGCCGATAGCGGTGGGAGATGTCCTAGGCTGTTCCCGTGACACGATGTGTTTCCTGGAGTGTGAGCACTGATGCACCCATTCACCGAACCGACTGCTGCACGGGGCACTTCATGGCGCTGGGCATGGGCACCAAGCCTGACAGCCAGTGCTTTGCTGCTCGGCCTGCTCAGTTGCGCCGAGGCTGAAGGCGGGGGCGGCGACGGGCAGGGCGAGGCTGGCGACCCGGGGGCGCACGACGTGTCAGGGCCCTGGAGTGTTTCCCCCGGGGACAGCTTGCTGGAGCACCTGGAGTCCGTGCGGGTGGTGCGCTATCCCGACTCCAATCTTCCGCCCGAGGTGAACGCCGTCGCCGGCGGGAACATCCGGGTGCGGGCCGGAGTCCCTCCCTTGGCGTGGGAGCGGGTCTGGAGCATGCCCGCCGGGTGGGGGCCGGTGCTCGCAGCGAACGGCAACCCCGAGTTGTATTGGGCGCCCTCTCCGATCCCCCTCATCGCGGAGGGTGAGATCCCCGTGCCGCTGATCGGTGGCCAGCCGGTCCCGGCCTTTGACCTCTCTCTGCAGAATACCCTCCCCGAACGCTTGGCCGTCTGGCGCGTGCAGGAGCAGTTGCTCTTGGCGACCGGCGTCGAGGTCGGTCCGATTCGAGATGTGGGCCTCGAAGGTTCGGTGCCGGGGGTGACGGAGTTCGCCTCCGTGGATCGGGGCGCCGTCGTCACAGGCCGCAGCCCAACCGCCAAGGGTCTCGCGACCCACCAGGAGCTCGATTCCGTGGTGCGGGATGCCTTGCTGCTGGCCGCTCCGGGAACGTTGGAGGTCGAACTCCAGGACCTGCAGGCGCAGCGTTTGGAGTTCGCCATCGGTGTGGTTGATGTCGGCTGGTCCCTGGTGGATGGCATCGTGCGGCGGGTGCATCGCCGAGGCGACGGGGCGACCTTCGCCGTGGAGATTCTGAGCGCGGGAGAGGACGCCCCGGAGCGCGTTTGGGAGAAGACTCTGGGGGCAGAGGACGTGGGCACGACCTGGCTCGAGGCCCAGGTGGACCTCTCGCGCTGGATGGGCAAGACCTGCACCTTGCGGCTGGTGACGGAGCCGGGCCCGTCGGGGAACCCGCTTTTCGACTATGGGCTCTGGGCCGGGCTGCGCTTTCGCGGGGCGGCGCGCAAGTCTCCTTCGAAGCCGCATATCGTGCTGATCGACATCGATACGCTGCGCGCCGATCGCCTGGGCAGCCATGGGGGAGATCGAGGCCTGACCCCTGAGCTGGACTCATGGGCAGAGCGTTGCGCCGTCGTGTTCCCGGACGCCATGGCCACCGCACCGTGGACCTTGCCGTCCACCGTGTCCATGTTCACGGGCCTGGCTGTGCATCAGCACGGCATCGACAAGGCGTCGACCGCGTTGGCGGGGGGTGCAGACACGCTCGTGACGCACCTGAAGTCCGCGGGCTATGAGACACGCGGTCATGCCACGGGTGGCTATCTGCGGGCCGCCTATGGCTTCGATCTAGGCTTCGACGTCTACGAGACCCGCGACCCGAAGCACATCGATTGGAGCGGCGTGACGGAGTTCGTTGCGAAACGCGACAGCGAGACGCCGCTCTTCTTGTTCCTGCACACCTACTACGTCCACGCGCCCTATGAGTATGAAGCCGAGGACGTCGACCCGGATTACGACGGCCCCCTACGCGGTATCGAAGTGGATCGGGACACCGTCTTCGACCCCTGGCATGACGGCGAGCTGGAGTTGAGCGCGGCTGATCGGCGCTACGTCGAAGACCTCTACGACGGGCTCGTGCGGCGCATGGACGGCATCGTCGGACAGTTCCTGAGCGATCTGGAAGCCGCCTTCGGCGATGAGCCCTTCATGGTGATTCTCACGTCGGATCACGGAGAGGCATTCCTCGAACATGAGCTCTACGGCCACGGCCTCTCGCTCTGGAGCGAGGTGCTGAGGGTTCCTCTGCTGATTCGTTTCCCCGAGGGTGTGGCTGGTGTGAACGGGACGCCCTCGTCGGGGCTCGACCTGTTGCCCACCGTGCTGGAAGCGGCTGGGATTCCCATCCCCGAGGGCTTGCCCGGGCGAGCGCTGCAGTCCGCCACGGGCGTGTCGGTGCGCGTTGCGCAGTATCAAGCGGACCTGCGGGCCACCATGAGCGAGGGCTTCAAGCTCGTCGAACCGCTGCGGCCCGACGCTGAGGTCAAGGCTTCGGAGGTGGATGGCCCCGGTGCCCAGCGCGCCAGGACCCGGCTCTTCGACATGCAGGCCGATGGAGGCGACTTGGTGGACCTGTCCGCTGAGCACCCCGGGCGCGTGGAACAACTCAAGCGGCGCCTCGCGTGGTTCCTGGCCAACTACCCCGAGCGTCATGAGCATGCCGCCAGCAGCACGGCTGACAGCGATGCGCTGGATGAGCTGCGGGCGTTGGGGTATCTCGGCGGCGAACGCTAGCGCATTCCGCGCCCAGCGGCCCGCTCAGATGGCTCGGAGATGGTTGAGGGCGGAGCCGGCCCGGAACCAGCGGGCCTGGAGTTCGCTCATGCTGTGACTGGCGCTGAACTGGTCGGTGCTGCCGTCGCTGTGGGCGATGGAGACCAGCAGCTTGCTGCCGGGGCCCAGCTCGCCAATCCCCGTACCCGCGAAGCTGAGGCGGTCGTCTTCCTGGATCAGATCCCATGCTGCGGGATCGTCGAAGACCAGTGGCAGCACGCCCTGCTTCTTCAGGTTCGTCTCGGCGATGCGCGCGAAGCTGCGTGCGATGACCGCCTTGCAGCCCAGGAAGCGCGGCGACATGGCCGCGTGCTCACGGCTGCTGCCTTCGCCGTAGTTCACGTCGCCGATGGCGACCCAGCCCAGGCCCTGGGTCTTGTAGGCGCGGGCCACGGCGGGGTAGGCCACGCCGGTCTCACCGCTCAGCACGTTCTTTCCCTGGCCGATCTCGCCGGTGAAGGCGTTGGTGGCGCCGACGTACATGTTGTCGGAGATGTTGTCGAGGTGTCCGCGGTACTTCAGCCAGGGGCCAGCTGCAGAGATGTGGTCCGTGGTGCACTTGCCGGAGACCTTCAACAAGACGGGCAGGTCCAGGAACTGTTCCGGTTGCGGTGCCTCGAAGGGGATGAGCAACTGCAGTCGCTTGCTGTCGTCTGCAACATCGAGCTTCACGGAGCTGCCGTTGGCGGGAGGCGCGATGAACCCCGTTCCACTTGGTGCGAAGCCAGCGCTGGGCAGTTGGTCGCCTGTGGGCGGCGCGAGGCTCACGACGCTGCCGTCCTCCGCCGTCAAGGTGTCCCGACGCGGGTCGAAGTCCAGGCGCCCGGCCAGCGCCATGGCCACGACCACCTCGGGGCTCGAGATGAAGGCCAAGGTGTCGTGGTTGGCATCGTTGCGGCCGCTGAAGTTCCGATTGAAGGACGTGATAATGGAGTTCACATCACCCTTCTCGATGTCGTCCCGCTGCCATTGGCCGATGCATGGGCCGCAGGCGTTGGCCAGCACCGTGGCGCCGATGGCCTGCAGCGCTTCCATCTGCCCGTCGCGGCGGATGGTCTCGTCGACGGTGTTGCTGCCGGGGGTCACCATCAGCGGTGACTTGGTCTTGAGCCCAGCCGCCGACGCCTGGCGCGCCAGGGAGGCGGCGCGCTCCATGTCCTCGTAGGAGGAGTTGGTGCAGCTGCCGATGAGGGCCGCCTTCAGCTCGGCCGGCCAACCCTCGGCTTCAATCTCTGCCTGCAGGGCATCAAGGGTCCGGGCGCGGTCGGGCGTGTGCGGGCCCACCACCATGGGGGGCAAGCTCGACAGGTCGATCTCGATGATCTGATCGAAGAACTTGCCGGGCTCGGCCAACACTTCGGGGTCTGCCACGAGTTCCGCTGCGTGGGCGCGCGCCTGGGCGGCCACGTCTGCACGCTGGGTGGACTCAAGGTAGCGGGCCATGTGCTCATCGAATGGGAAGATCGAGGTGGTGGCACCCAGCTCGGCACCCATGTTGCAGATGGTGCCCTTGCCGGTCGCGGAGATGCTCTCGGTACCCGGGCCAAAGTACTCGACGATGGCGCCGGTACCGCCCTTCACCGTCAAGAGCTCGCACACTTTCAGGATGACGTCCTTGGAAGAACTCCAACCGTCGAGCTCACCCGTGAGGTGCACGCCGATCAGCTTGGGCCAACGCACGCCGAAGGGCAGGCCCGCCATGACTTCCATGGCGTCCGCGCCGCCGACACCCACGGCGATCATGCCGAGGCCACCTGCGTTGGGCGTGTGGCTGTCGGTGCCGATCATCATGCCGCCGGGGAACGCGTAGTTCTCGAGCACGACCTGATGGATGATGCCGGCGCCGGGTTCCCAGAAGCCCAGGCCGTACTTGGCGCTGGCTGACTTCAGGAACGAATAGACCTCGGCGTTCTCCTCGTTGGCCACTTCGAGGTCCTGCTGCTTGCCGAAGCGCGCCCGGATCAGGTGGTCGCAGTGCACCGAGGAGGGGACAGCGGTCGTCGTCTTGCCGGTCATCGCGAACTGCAAGAGAGCCATCTGTGCCGTGGCATCCTGCATGGCCACCCGGTCGGGCTTGAGCTCGACGTAGGTCTTGCCGCGCTCGGGCAAGGTCCCGCCGTCGTCCTCCAGGTGGCTGTAGAGCACCTTCTCAGCCAGGGTCAGGGGGCGGCCGAGACGCTGACGGATGTCGGCGTGGCGCGCGGCGAGGGTTCCGTACAGGCGGGCGACGTCGGGCTGAGACGGGTTCTGGGTCATGGCAGGCGCTCGTTGGCGGCGCCGGCAGGGCCGGCGCTGGGCGGTCGGAGCCCGGGAAGTTCCGGGCTGGGGCAGAAGGATCCCCAGCCTACGGCAGCCCTCGCAACCTGTTCAACTCCGGCGGCCTTCCGGGAGCCTTATCCGCCGCTCTTGATCAGCTCCACCTCGGCGATCTCCTCCAGCTCCTCCTGGATCCGCTGGGCGTCACCCACCACGACGATCAGCAGCCGGTCGGGGTCGAGCAACTGTTTCGCCGCTGCCACGACGGCTTCGGAGGTGGTGCTGGAAATGCGCTCCAGGTACGTGCTCCAGTAGTCATCCGGGAGCTCATCCAGTTCCAGCGACCAGAGCCTCCCGGCCACGGACTGGGGCGTTTCGAGGGAGCCTGCGAAGGAGCCGGCCAGGTACTTGACGGCGCTTTCCAACTCTTCAGCGGTGGGGGCCTCGTCCCGCATGCGCTTCACCTCGCCGACGAGGGCTCGCACGGTCTCGGCCGTCTTCGGCGTCTTGGTGAAGGTGCTGATCTGGAACTGCCCACCGAAGCGCCGGCTACGAAGCCCGCCGCTCGCGCCGTAGGTCAGCCCCTTCTCCACGCGCAGCACGTCGTTCAGCCGGCTGGTGAAGGCGCCCCCGAAGATCTGGGTCAGCACCACGCCCGTCGCGTGCATGGGGTGGCGCCTGGTGACGCCTTCATGCCCGGCCCGGATCTGGCTTTGGACGGCGCCGGGTTTGTCCACGAGGGTGATGCGGGTCTGCTTGGGTCGCGTCCACTTGGGCAGCGGGCGCTGCAGGCTTTCACCCTCGCCCTCCCAGTCCGCGAAGTAGCGCTCTGCCAAGGCGGCCGCTCGCTCCTGGGTGACGTCGCCGGCGATGTACAGCGTGGCGGTCTCGGGGCGCACGAAGGTGCTCCACCATTGCGCGAGGCGCTCCACATCCAACTTGGAGAGATCGTCCGCGGTGCCCTCGGCGGGGCGGCCGTAGGGGTGATCGCCCCAGAGCGCGGCGGCATAGGCTCGTTCCGCTTGCACCTCAGGTGTCTTCTCCGCCACCGCCATGCCCGTGGCGGTCTGGCTGCGAAGGGTATTGAACTCCTTCTCCCGGAAGCCGGGCACCTGGATCACTTCGGCGAAGAGGCGCGCTGCGCGGTCCAGTTGGCCGGTGACTGCGGAGGCCGTGATGCTCGCACTGTCGTGGTCGGCCCCCGCGCCCAGGGAGATGGCGTAGCGTTCGAGCTCGGCAGCCAGGGCTTCGGCATCCCGGGCGAGGGTGCCGCGGGTGACCATCGATGTGGCCATGCTCGCAGTGCCTGGGAAATCCGGGTCATCGCTGTAGGCACCAGCCTTGAGGCGCAGGCTCAAACTGACGTAGGGCACCTCGTGGTTCTCCACCACCACCAGCCCGAGGCCGTTCTCCAAGACGCTGCGCTTGCTACGGATCGAGATGTCTGCGTCCAGGGGCGGGGCAACGGGCGGGGCCGTCGCATACCCAACAGGGCGTCTTGCCGAAGCCTTGGGTCCGCCGGGGGTGGCCCGCTGGCCGCCGTCCTCGCTGGGTTCGGCTTCCTCGCTTTCCGCTTCGTCTTCCATGTCCGACGTGTTGCCGGCCATGGAGAGCAGGGAGGTGAACATGCCCTTGATGGAGGGGCGCACCCGGATCTCGTTGGCGCGGGTCTCGACCAGGTAGATCCCTGCGACGCGCAGGACGTCGTCGGGAGTGACCGATGCGATGCGTTCCAGGTAGGTGTTCGCCAGCTGCGTGTCGCCCTCGATGACCGCAGCCTGACCCAAGGCTCCAGCCTTGCTGGCCACCGTCAGGGACTCGGTCACGTTGTTGCGGTAGAGGGTGTTGCGCACCTTCTCGAGTTCCGACTCCGTGACGCCCTCTTCCTTGAGAAGCTGCACCTGCTCCCAGATACCGTTCATGATGTCGTCGACGCTGCCGAAGGGCATCGCCACGCCGCCTGCGATGGCGAGCCCCGCTTGCTCAAAGGAGACGTAGGCCCCGAGAGCTGCGGCGGCCGCATCCTTGCGTCGCACGAGGTCCAGGTACAGCCGGCTGCTCTCGCCGTTGCCGAGGATCTGCATCAACATCTCGAGCGCCAGCGCGTCAGGATGCCCCTGCGGGACCGTGCGGAAAACGATACCGGCGATGGGCACGGGGCCGTTGTTCTCATCGATGTCGAGTCGGCGCAGCTTTGTTTGCTCGGGCTCCAGAGTGGTCACGCGTGGCGGATCGGCGCAACGCGGGATCCAGCCGAAGTGCTTGCGCGAAAGGGCTCGCACCTCTTCGTGCGTGACGTCGCCCACCACCACCAGTGTGGCGTTGTTGGGGACGTAGTAGGTGTCCCAGAACTTCTGGATGTCATCCGGCGTGGAAGCTCGCAGGTGCTCGATCTGCCCGATGGGGGTCCAGCGGTAGGGGTGCTTGGTGAACAGGAAGTCGAGCACGGTTTCCGGCACCAGGCCGTACGGACGGTTCAGGCCCAGGCGCCGCTCTTCCTCCACGACCTTGCGTTCGGTGGCGAACCCTGCCTCGTCGATCTTGAGCGAGGCCATGCGCTCCGCTTCGAGCCAGAGCACCATGTCGAGCTGATTACTCGGCACCTCCTGCACGTACACGGTCTGGTCGAAGGCGGTGTAGGCGTTGCAGTCGCCGCCGGTCGTGCGCACGAATTGGAAGTGGTCCTTGGGGCCGAGTCGGTCGGTGCCGCGGAACATCATGTGCTCGAACATGTGGGCGAAGCCCTGGCGGTCCACCTGCTCGTCCTTGCTGCCCACGTGGTACCAGAGTTGGACGGCAACCACCGGCGTGCTGTGATCTTCCAGCGAGATGACCCGCAGGCCGTTCTCGAGCACGGTCTCTTGGAAGGCGTAGCGGCCCTGGCCGTTGCGGATGTCGGCTTGCTTTGTTGCTTGCGCGTTCAAGCCTGGCGTGAGCATCCCAAGCAGCAGGGCGCAGGCCAGTGCTGGTACCAGTGCCGGTGCTGTTCCGCTCGCCGTGTGATGGGTCTTGCCAGCGGCCCTTTCTCGGGAAAGGGCGCGAGCATGGGTGGGGGTGATGCAGGCAGCTGGCATGGCGACGTCCGTTGGTTGGAGAGTTGGGGATGTCTGGTAGCGCCTCTCGGCGGTTCCGATCCTAGCGGGTGGGGCCCGGTGTGGCGCGTGGCTGTCGGGTGGCAGCCCGTGTGGGTGATCTAGATTCCGCAACCATTGCTGGTCCACTGTTCAGGGTGCCGATAAAGTGACGCCTCGCCAGTGTCAGCCCGTGGAGAATGTCAACATGTCCAGCCTTTCAGCTTGTCGGGGGCACTGCGCGCAGCGAGCTGTTGGGGTTCTGACGAGGGTCTTGCTGATTGGGAGCGTGCTGCTCTGTCTGATTGCCTGCGGGCCGGACGACGCACCCGGGACGGCGGGTGAGCCTGCTGCCCGACGGCAGCTCGGCGAGGCCGGCTCGATGCCGCGCAACGTGCTGATCATCACCTTGGACACCACGCGCTCGGACCACATCGGTGCCTACGGCTATCCGCTGGACATCACGCCCAACATCGATGCCTTGGCTGAGCGAGGCGTGCTGTTCGAGAACAGCTACGCACCCATGCCACAGACCCTGCCCTCCCACACGACGCTGATGACGGGCTTGGCGCCGCGTCAGCATGGTGCCCTGGCGAACACCTTCACTGTGGACGACCGGTTGGAGACCCTGGCAGACATGCTGGGCGGCAGGGGTTTCGAGACGGCAGCCTTCGTGAGCTCCCTTGCGTTGAGCCACGGCACAGGGATCCTGCAGGGATTCGAGAGCTACGATCAGCCACGCGCACGGTTCCATGTGGGCTTGCCCGCCGCTGCAGAGCGTGAAGCCACGGAAATGGCGGACATCGCCGTGGAGTGGGCCGAGAAGCGGTCTTCTGATCGCCCCTTTTTCGCTTGGGTGCACTTCTTCGATCCGCACTTCGACCACGTGGCTCCGCGTCGCTACATGCGCGAGGTGTACCCGCTCGAGGTACGTGACAAGGTCATCAAGCCGTTGATAGGCGATGCGCCCGTGGCCATGCCGCGCCTGATCAAGGACTGGCGTGGTTACGCCGCAGAACTGCGCTACACGGACGCCCAGGTGGGGCGCATGCTCGCGGAGTTGGAGGAGGCGGGTGCGCTCGACAATACGGTGATCGTCCTGTCGGGCGACCATGGCGAGGGCCTTGCGGAGCACGGGATCGCCGCCCACGGGATGGCGGTCTGGGAGGAGTTGCACAAGGTTCCGCTGCTGGTCGTGAGCCCTACGGGCGAGCATGCGGGGACACGGGTTTCGGAGCGAGTGGGTCTTGCCGACGTGTTGCCCACGATCCTGGGTATGGCTCTTGGGCAAGAGACGGACCCCAGCGCCGGCGGGAATGACGTGGAACGTGGCCTCGACCTATGGGGGCTCATGGAGTCCGGTCGTTCGGTGCCAGAGCGCCCGATGTTTCTGGAGCGCCCGCACTTCAGCGAGGACGGTTTCATGGAGCGCACCGGGGGCCGGGTGGGGCAGAACGGGATCATGGTGGCCGTGCTCATGGAGCAGTACAAACTCGTGCGCTGGCCCGACGGCGGTGAGGAGCTCTATGACTTGGAACGGGACCCCGACGAGTCGATTGACATCGTCGACCAGCACCCTGATGTCCATCGCAAGCTGACGGCGATGCTGGATGGCTGGCTGGCCCGGAATCCCGCAGAACTGCTGGGCGAACAGGAAGAGCTGAGCCAGGAGCGCATCGACGCCTTGAGGGCGTTGGGCTATCTGGGCGACGGCTGAGGATCGAGGGCTCCCCGGTTCCGGCCCCGGCTCTGGGCTAGGGCTGGCCAGGGCTCCGGCCGTGGCTTCGCGCCCGTTGGCGGGGCGTCAGTCGGCTGGCGAAGCAGCCAGTCGGGTGCTTGAGCTTGGTACCCCCTGCAGGGCTCGAACCTGCGACCCGCTGATTAAGAGTCAGCTGCTCTACCAACTGAGCTAAGGAGGCACTTGCAAAGCAGCCCCTATCCGTAACGCAATCAGCGAGAGCGATCAAGGGCCGAGCTGCCCTCGGGTGCGTCTTTGCCGGGGGCGGCCAAGACGTGCTGCCGATTGTGCTCTTCCATCCAGCCCAGGCGGAGCTGTTGGGAGCCGTCGCTGACGACCGGTGTGGGTTCGCCCGGCACCCCTGCGAGGGCGAAGAACACCGTCAGGGCGAGCACCACCATGAGGAAGACCAGCTCGGCCGGCACAGGGGGCCGGTCAGGGCTGTCGGTCACCAACGCGGTGTCCCACGGGGTGTCGTTGGACGGTGGTGGGCTGGGCATGTCGCACGGCTCTGTGGGCGGGCGGGTCTCAGGTCGATGTCGACCGACGGGACCTTCCGACTTGAACCCGCTGCCAGGGACCACTGCTGAGGCCTGCTCGGCCAGCTTGAGGCACTCCAGGGCAATGAACGGGCGTCCTTCGGCGGCGAGCACTCCGTGGCATGGGTCATTGCACCCTTTGGGCACGGCAGGCCATGGTGTGTTCAATGATCACACGCACATCAGCCACTTCGTCGGGTCCCGGTAGCGCCGCCGCCGGGTCCTCTCCGTCTCTGAGTCGAAGCGCGTCCGGCAGGCTGCGGTTCTGGGGGTGGATGTTGGTCCTCCCGCTGGGGGCCAGCCTGCTGGGGTCCTGTGAGTCCGGCGAGGCCGCAGCACCCGATGCTGCGGAGTCATCCCAACTCTCCGAGACCGAGCAAGCGACCAAGGCTGGGGCGAAGACCGAACCGCTGCGGAGCGACGACGAGGCAAGTGTTCCGGACGCGGAGGTTTCCACGGACGTGCCGGACGAACCAAACCTGAAGGACCTGAAGGGCTGGCATGTGGCAGATGGTCATCGCGGCCTGCATCGTCTGGCCTGGCGGATTCGCCCGGCCGAAGGCGAACTGGCTCCGTCGACTCCGTCGAAGCCCCCCAGGAACTCCGAGTTCGCCCTGGACGTCCTGCTTCTGCGTGATGAGCAGCTAGCGCCCGGTCTGCGAGTCGCTGTGACCGGTTGGATGCCCGAGCACGAGCACGGCATGGTCCGCTTGCCGGTCGTTGAGGAGGTGGCTCCAGGTCGCCATTCCGTGACGGGCATGCTGCTGCACATGCGCGGCACGTGGCAGTTGCGATTCCAGATCTTCGCCGAACGAGACAGCGAAACGGTGACCTTTGATGTCGACCTTTAGAGCTTCCTCCGTTTGCGGCTCCAGACATGGCTGCAGCTTGATCAACAGGATGACCGGGCTTGTGGTGTTCGTGAGTGTCGTACTCGGCACGCTCAGCAGCGCAGTCTCCCAGACGCTTGGTCCGGCTGAGGGGCACGTCCTGAGTGTTGATGAAGCGGCCCTGGCGCTTGAGTACTCACCGCTTCCGCCCCTGCCCCCAAGCCCCACGAACGCCGTAGCCGACGACCCATCGGCGGCGCTCCTGGGACAGGCCTTGTTTTTTGATCCGCGTCTGTCCGATCCGGGCACCGTCTCCTGCTCGAGCTGCCATCAGCCTGAGTTGTCCTGGACGGACGGCCTGCCTCTGGCGGAGGGCGTGTCGACCGCAGCCCGTCACGCCATGTCGCTCTGGAATGTCGCCTACAACCGGTGGTTCTTCTGGGATGGCAGGAAGGACAGCCTCTGGTCCCAGGCGCTCGCCCCTTTCGAGGATGCCCGGGAGCATGCCTCCAGCCGGTTGGGTGTGCTGCATGTGATCGGCGCAGATCCTGTGCTGCGGGAGGCCTACTCGGGAGTGTTCGGGGTGTTGCCAGCCTTGTCTGATGGCGCCCGCTTCCCCGCGCAGGCACGCCCCGTGCCCGGGCAGCCTGACCACCCGCACGCCCTGGCCTGGGACGGCATGTCGAAGGAGGACCGGGAGTCATCCAATGTCGCCTATGCCAATGTCGGCAAGTCCATCGCTGCCTTCGAGCGCCAGTTGCTGACCGGGCGCGCAGCCTTCGACATCTTCGTCGAGGGCCTGCGTGAAGGCGACGCCGAGAAGCTGGGCGTCTTGTCGGAGAGTGCCCAGCGGGGCTTTGGCCTCTTCGTCGGCAAGGGCCGCTGCTTCCTCTGCCACGACGGCCCGAATTTCACGGATCGGGAGTTCCACTCCAACCGCATCCCCGTCACGAACCTCCAGGACGCAGGGCGGGCGCGCGGGATCCAGGACCTCTATCAAGACCCCTTCAATGGGGCTTCGGTCCACGCCGATGATGGGGGGCGCAGCGCCCGCACCAAGCTGTCCATCGCCCCGAAGAGCCTGCATTTTCCTGGCGAGTTCAAGACCCCCAGCCTTCGAAACGTGGCCCGCACGGCCCCATACATGCACGAGGGGCAGATGCAGACGCTGGAGGAGGTCCTGGAGTTCTACTCCACCATGGAGGACTCCTTGCCTCCCGACCCCACGGGCGAGCGCTTCCTCCAGCCGCGCGAATTCAGCGAGCAGGAGATCCGACAGCTCATCGCCTTCCTGGAGTCGCTCACCGACGAGAAGCTGCCAGAGCGCCTCTCGCGGGCCCCCACGGCGGCCGAGTTGCAGGATTCGACGCGCTAGAAGCGTCGGATTCCGGATCCTGCGAGCCGATTCCTCAAGATGGATCCTTGACGGAGGCCCTCCCCTGGCTTTGCATGGGGGGAATACCCCGAATCCCGGCACGCCGCTTCTCCCCTCCCGAGCTCGACATGGTCCGCGCCGCTGCAGCAGTTCTTGTCTGTCTGTCTGTCCTGATGTCTGCCCCGCTCAACACGGTCGCAGCACAGGTCTCGCCGCCGAACCTCAACACGGTGAAGCTGGCCCAGCTCGATCAGCACCTGAACTACAACGACGTGTGGGGCTACACCGCGCCCGACGGCCGCGAGTACGCCTGCGTGGGCACGAGTGCCGGTGTCGCCATCGTGAACGCCACGGACCCCTTGGCTCCCTATGAGGTGGGCTTCTTTCCCGGCGCCTTCTGCACCTGGCGCGACCTCAAGACCTTCAACGACTTCCTCTACGTGGTGAATGACTGTGTCGGGGGCGTGGATGTCTTTGACCTCTCCGACCCCGAGAACCCCGCCTTCGTGAATACATTCGGCGCGCAGTACATGAACCACGCGCACAATGTGGCCATCGACACGGACACCGGCATCCTCTACGCCGCGGGCACTCAGAACGGCATGCACGTGTTCAACCTGAACACGAACCCCATCAACCCCCCGCGCATCGACCTGTGGGGGTCGCAGTATGTGCACGATGTGTCGGTGCAGGATGGTGTGGCGCACGCGGCCTTGATCTATGCCGGGGACTACCGGGTGCTGGACGTGTCCAATCCGAACAACGTCTCGACCATGGCCAATGTGTCCACGGGCGCGAACTTCGCCCACGCTACCTGGCCCAATGCGGACAACACGGTGCTTGCGGCGGCCGATGAGAAGGCCGCCTTGCGTCACCTGACCTTCTTCGACATCACGAACCAGCTGAACCCGATCGTGGCGTCGCGCTACACCGAGGACAGCAAATCCATCCCGCACAACCCCTTCATCCGCGGCGACATCTGCCACGTGTCCTGGTACACAGAGGGCTACATCGCGGTGGACGTGAGCGATCCCTACAACCCGGTCAAGGTGGGGCGCTTCGACACCCAGCCCGCCACACCTTCGGGTGGCCAGTCGGGCTTCGATGGTGCCTGGGGTTGCTACCCCTTCTCTCCTTCGGGCGTGGTCTACATCTCCGACCGTCAACGGGGCTTGTTCCTGCTGAGCTTCAACGAGTGCTCGGTGGACCTGCCCATCCAGGCGCAGCCGCAGGTCTGCAAGGTCTGGCCGCCGTCGGTTTCGGCGCTCGACAGCCCGCGCCAGCGGGTCATCATCACCGGGCGGGGTTTCACCACCGCAACGCAGGTGACCGTCGGGGGCACGACCATCGGTTCGGCGGACTTCAACCGCATGGGCGACCAGCTGATCGAGTTCCGCATGCCGCTGGTCTCGGCCTTGGGCATGAACGACATCACCGTGACGAACGCCTCGGGTGCCTCGCTGCCGATCCAGGTGGAAGTGACGTTGCCCGATGGACCGATCCTCGACACCGGGGATGAGCAGCAGGGTGTCGGAGATTCCTTCCTCGTGGCCTTCGGTAGCGACCAGCCGGGTGATTTGTTCTACCCCGTCGCGTCGCTTTCGCCGCTGCCGTCCATCGCCCCGGAAGTCGCCTTCGGGATTGGCAACAGCTTCACCCAGCTCACCTGGTTGCCTGGCAAGGTGGCCAACTCGGCTGGCGTGAGCAGCTTCCCCGTGACGGTACCGCCGAGCGCTCTCGGGCTCACGGTGTTCTGGCAGGTGGCCGTGGTCGACCCGCAGCAGGGTGTGCCAGCTTCGGTCACCGCGGTGGAGTTCACCACCATCAACTGAGGCGAGCGGCCGGGCTCAGTAGCCTGCCTTCCTGTCCACGACGTTCAGCAGCGCCTCGCCGTTTGCGAAGCGGCGCAGGTTCTCCAGCAGCAGCGCGTCGCGTCGTTCCACAGTGAGCTCGGCGCGGCCTGCTGCGTGGGGCGTGATGACCACGTCGTCGCGCGCCCACAGCGCATGGCCGTCGGGCAGGGGTTCGGGGTCCGTGACATCCAGGCCGGCGCCTGCGAGATGGCCTGACTCGAGGGCCTGTAGCAGCGCCTCAGTCTCCACGATGCCTCCGCGGGCGATGTTCACGAGATAGGCTCCGGGCTTGAGCAGGGCCAGGCGTCGCGCGTCGAACAGCCCTGCCGTCTCGTCCGTGAGCGGCAGGCACACCACCAGCACGTCGGTCTCGGCCAGGAAGCGCTCCAGATCGTCTGCCGTGCCCAACTCATCGACGAAGCTGGGAGCAGGGCGTGGGCTGCGCACCGTGCCCAGGACGCGCATGTCGAACGCGTGGGCGCGGCGTGCCACCTGGCTGCCGATACCACCCATGCCAGCCACCAGCAGCGTGCGCCCGGAGAGGGAGGTGGGGGCCTGGGCGGCACCGCGGTCCCAGGTGCCCTGGGCTTGAGCGGCCCCATAGGGCCCTAGCCCGCGCGTGAGGTGCAGCAGCAGGGCGAACACGTGCTCGGCGATGACGGGGCCATGCACGCCCTGCGCGTTGGTGAAGACAAGACCCTCGCGCTCAGCCAAGCCGGGGACAGCCAGGTAGCGCTCCACACCCGCGCTCCAGGCCTGCACCCAGGCCAGCTGGGGTGCTGCGTCCAAGAAAGCCTCGGAGATCAGATGCGCATCGGCGGCATGAGCCCGGGGCGCGTACTCCACGGCTGTCTCCCGATCGAGCCCTGCCAGGATCTCGACGTTGGGCGCAGCTGCGCGACGCGCAGCCAAATCGTCCTCGCTGAGTTGGCCAGCAAGATAGACGAGCTGGCCGGCCACCAGACTGGGATCCAGCGCGACCCGGGAGCCCTCTTGCTGGCTGAGCTGAGGGGGGGCCTCGGCGTGCGGAAGACCGCAGGCGCAAAGAGTGAAGAAGAGCACGACGGCCGCAAGCAGGGGAGCGTCGCGGTGGGGTCGCAGGGGGCGCACGGAGGACATGGGAGGGGCTCGCCGGCTGGGGGGGGTGGGGTGCGCGGAAACGAGGCACCCCCGAGCCGGCACGGAGCGCGCTGGGGTGAGTGAGGGGGATCGAACCCCCGACCTCCAGAACCACAATCTGGCGCTCTAACCAACTGAGCTACACTCACCATCCGCGCAACGCGTGCGGGAGTCGTTCGAAGCCAGGGCCCCGAGGCGACGCGGGGAGACTACCCGGTGCAACCCCGCGACTCAAGATGGGGGACTCAAGACCCCAGCTCAGGACCTCTGTTCAAGGGGCCGGCTTGCCGACCAGGCTGCGGCCGATGATCAGGCGGTGGATGTGGTTGGTGCCCTCGTAGATGCGCAGTCCCTGGATGTCGCGGTAGTGGCGCTCCACGGAGTGGCCGCTGCCGTATCCCCTGTTGCCGAGCAGCAGGACGGCCTTGTCGGCGGCCCGCTGGGCAGCCTCGGTAGCGAAGAGCTTTGCGGAGGAGGTGAGGCGGGTCACGTCCGAGGCGCCTGCGTCGGCAGCCCGGGCGGCACGGGCCACCAGGGCGGAGGCGGCCTCCATCTCGGAGAACATGTCCGCGAGGTCGGCCTGCACCATCTGGAAGTCCCCGATGCGTTGCCCGAACTGCCGCCGCTCCTGGGCGTGAGCCACCGCTTCGGCGAGACAGGCCTGCCCGATGCCCACCGCACCCGCGGCGACCCCGAGCCGGCCATGGTCCAGAGCAGACATGGCGATCTTGAAACCCTGGCCCACGGCCCCGAGGCGCTGCTCCTCTGGGACGCGCAGTCCGCTGAGCTGCAGCCGCGCATGGTCCGAGGCCCGGTGGCCCAGGGGTTCGACGCCCAGGGGCAGCGCCTCGAATCCCGGGCTCGGGAGCTCCACCACGAAGGCGGTGAGTTCGGCGCGGCCTCCCGCTTCATTGGTGCGGGCGAAGATCAGGGCGAGGTCTGCCACGCCCGCGTTGGTGATCCAGGTCTTGCTGCCATCGATGACCCAGTGCGCCCCATCCTGTCGTGCGCGGGTGGCGATGGCCGACACATCACTGCCCGCGCCCTCTTCGGTGAGGCCGTAACAGCCAATGCGCTCGCCGCTGGCAAGCGATGGAAGCCAGCGTTCCTTCTGCGCCTCGCTGCCATGATCTTCAAGGCATTGGGAGACGAGCCCGGTGTGCACGGCGAGGAAGCCTCGGGTCGAACTGCAAGCCCGTCCAATCTCCTCGTAGACTGCGATGAAGGTTTCGTTGTTCCAGCCACTGCCCCCGTGCGTGGTGGGCAGGGGCCCCGCCAGGAAACCCAGCTCGCCCATGCGCGTGACAATGGAGCGTGGCAGTTCTCCCGCGCGGTCCCATTCGCCTGCCATGGGTGCGACGTCCTCGTGCGCGAAGCGGCGGGCCCGTTCGCGCACCGACGCCATGAGTTGCGTTGTTGTCTGGTTTGAGGGCACGTTGCTGGAGTTGTCGGGCTGGCTCATGTCAGTGAGGCTGCGAGTCGTTGGCTGAAGAGGAGGGTGCCCGCGGGTGGCGCGGCGAGACCAGCCGCTCCACCACTTCGCCCTTCACCAACGTGCGATCCACGATCTCGTCCACGTCGGCCAGGGTGATGCCGCGATACCAGATCCCTTCCGGATAGAGCACCGCCGCGACCCCCTCTTCACAGGCGTCCAGGCAGCCCGCTTTGTTGACCCGGATGCGTCCCTTGAGACCCTTGTCATAGGCCTTTACCTTGAGCGCCTTGGCAATCTGCTCGGAGCCCTTGCCGGCGCAGCAACCGCGGGGGTGCCCTTCGCCGCGCGCGTTGATGCACACGAAGAGGTGGCGTTCGAATCGGGCTTCGGTGCTCATGAGCGGCGGGTCTCACCCGAGAATCGGGGGGATTCCTTCTTCACGAAGGCCTCGTGGAAGGTGCGATGGTCCACGCCGCGCAAGTGCACCGCTTGCACTTGCGCCTCGAGTTCGATGGCCTCGTCCAAGCCCAGGGCCCACTCTTCATTCAGGCAGCGCTTGGTGGTCGCGAGGGCTGCGAGAGGCCCTCGTGCCAGGCGTTGCCCGAGGGCCATGGCGGTGGGCAGGCACTCGTTGTCCGGCACGATCTGGTTGGCGAGGCCATAGCGCTCGGCCGTCACCGCGTCGATCGCGTTGCCCAGCATCAGCAGTTCGCTGGCTCGTCCGAGCCCCACGACCCGTGGCAACAGGTAGGCAGCGCCCATGTCGGCACCCGTCAGCCCGACGTTCGTGAACAGGAAGGCGATCTTGGCACGCGTGGCGAAGACTCGCAGGTCGGACGCCAGGGCGATCACGGCACCGGCCCCGGCTGCCATGCCGTTGACGGCCGCGACGATAGGCTTCTCGAGCTTTCGCATGTTGGCGATGAGCTCGCCAGTCATGCGCGTGAACTTCAGCACCTCCTCTTCGGAGCGGCCGAAGAGCTGACCGATGATGTCGTGCACATCACCGCCTGAACAGAACGCCTTGCCACTGCCGGTGATGACGACGGCGTGGACGTCGTCGTCCGTCACCATGGTGGCGAAGCGGTCGGTGAGTTCCCGATAGACCTCAAAGGTCAGGGCGTTGTAGCGCTCCGGCCTGTCGAGGGTGATCAGTGCGACGCCGTCGTCGTCGATGCTCTCGTGGAAGGTTTCAGCCATGGGCGGGATCCTACCTTGGCTCTCGCGCAACGTTCCACCTGACAGGGTGAAGGGACGGGCGATCTAGTCGTCGAAGAAACGAACCGCGCGCCCATGAGATCTGCTGGGCTCCTCGCACAGGAGTGCGCAGACCTCTTGGGCCACGTCCTCGGGGCTCAGGAGACGCCCTCCCGGGTTCATGGCTGCCAGACGACCCTTGGCGGCCTCCAGGTCCAGCCCGCTGCTCTGGGCGATGCGCTGGGCGGACTGCGCCACGATGTCGGTGTCTACAAAGCCAGGGCAGACGGCATTGATGCTCAGGTCGGCGTCTTTCCAGCGCGCTTGGGCCTCGGCCGAGAGGGCGCGCGTGAGACCGAGCAAGGCGTGCTTGCTGGCAACATAGGCACTCGTGTAGGCGTAGCCCTCCAGCGCGGCCGTGGAGGCTACGTTCACCATGCGCCCCCAGCCCCGCTCCGCCATGGCTGGCAAGGCCGCGCGCGCGAGTGCAAAGGGCGCGAAGAGGTTCAGGTCGAGGGTGTCGTCAAACAGGTCATCGTCCGTGCGTTCCAGGGGCACCGAGGGGGCGCTGCCGGCGTTGTTCACGAGCAAGTCGGCGGCTGTAGCGACCGTGCAGGCGAGTTCGTCGACCTGCTCCCGATCGAGCAGGTCCACCACTTCGCAGGACACGCTCGAGGCTCCGGCCGTTTGTGCCTCGGCCTTGACGGCAGCCAACTGCTCTTCGCTGCGGGCGACCAAGGTCAGGGCAGCCCCGCGCTGGGCGAGCGCCAGGGAGATGGCACGCCCGATGCCGCGGCCCGCCCCCGTGATCAGCGCGTGGCGTCCGCTGAGGTCGGAGGTCGGTTCGCGAGTGTGGTCGGAAGAGGCGGGCGTGGTCACGGGAGGGCTCAGCTGAGCGGAGTCGAGGGGGGGGCGGTGCGAGGCGTTGCGGGCGCGTGGGTTGAGCTGGACTCTGGATACGCAAAGTCCACCAGAGCGGGGGCGCCGCGCAAGAGGATCAGTCCCACGAAACCCTGGATGGCCTGCCAGAACAGGATCCCGAAGCGCAGGTCGATGGGGCCAAAGAGCGACGCCAGCACCGTGTTGACGGTGGTCCAAAGCATCCAAAGGCCCAGAAGTCGGACGGCCAAGGCGAACAGGTCTCGTGCGGTCATGAGTGGTTCCTCTGGGACGGATGGTTTGGTCAGGGGTCAGCCACAGGCGGCGGCTGGGTGAGGTCCTTGAAGCGAGCCAGGACTTCCTGGGCTTCCTCATGCCTTCCCAGGCGCACCATCAGCCGGCCCAGCAGATACAGGGCCTTGGTGAGGTTGGGATCGAGCTGGCTCGCCTTGCGCAGGTGCGCCTCTGCGGCCTCGTGCTGATCGAGGCCCATGAGCACCTCTCCCATGAGCAAGGACGTCTGTGCCGTGGCGAGGCCGCTGCTGTTGCACAGCGCCAACCAGTCTTGCGCTGCGTCCAAGTGCCCTTCATCCAAGGCGAGCTTGGCGAGCGCCAGGGCGCTCCGCGCGTGGCCCGGATCCACTGCGAGCGCAGACTCCAGGGCCTCCTTGGCCGCATCGAGATCTTGGCCGGCGACCAGGCAGCGGCCCGTCCAGTAGTGCCGTTCGAGCTTCCGGTCGTCTGCAGCGAAGCGTTCGCGGATGAGCTCTCTCGTTTCCGCGAGGCGGAAGCACATGAGCTGGGATTCCAGCAGCAGCTCGGCCAGGGCGTCGTCCGCGGGGGTCTTCAGCAACGCGGCGGCATACTTGTCGGCGGCCAGCTCGATCGTGGACTCGCCCAGCCGCCGGTAGCCGTCCCCTTGCAGGCGCAGGATTTCCGCCCCGAGTCGCCTGCCCAATTCAGCTTGGACCGCCTCCAGCCGCTCGGCGTTCTTGAGAGCCTTGCCGAAGCGCTGGCTGCTCATGTTGGCGCGGACCAAGGCAGCCCAGGCCTCCACGGCGCGTTCGTTCATACGCGTGGCTTGGCGGAAGGCCTCCTGAGCCACGTCGAGGTTTCCCGCCTGCAGCGCGAGCCGGCCCTTGAGAATCTCCAGGCGAAAGCTGGCGCTGGGCTTTGGGTTCCCTGGACTGCTGGCGCGCTGGGCCAGAGCTGCCGCCTCGGCCGTGGAGCCGGCATCCATCAGGCAGAGCCCGAGCAGGCCCAGGTAGTCGCCGTCCCCGGCGTGCGTCTTGAGCTGCGCCTGCAGGAGCGCAGCCGCCTCGCCCGCTCTTCCGCCACGCCGCAGTTGGCGCGCCTGGTCAAAGGTGTCGTCGGTGACGGCGCGTGCAGCAGCTGAGGGTGCCGCGTTCGTGTCAGACGCCCCAGCCGTTGTCGCCAACGCCAGAGTCGTCGTGCTGAACACCGCGACCCACAGGACGATGGCGGCCCGGAAGGCCAAGGCCGGCTGCCACGACGCTGTCTGGGGAGCGCAGTCGCTCAACGGCCTGCAGCCCCCGTGTCTCCGGGAACCTGACCGGGAACCTCGTCAACGATCCTCAGGCCCTGGGGACCAATCTCGAGCTGGATCCAGCGATCCAGGGCCAGAGGCGGAGCGGACAACACGTGCGGTTCCTCACCTGGCAGCCGGAGCTCGAGGCGGTCCACCCGGCTGATCTCTCCCAGGCCCACGTGGAAGCGCGGATCCTCCGTGGAGAGGAAGCTGCTGCCGACGGTGAGATCGCGGGTCCAGCTGCGGTCAGCGGCGTGCAGGGTGAGGCGCGCGCCCACCGGCATGGGGCCAGCCGGCCCAGCGCTGTCCGTCGTGGCCCGCCGGAGGGTGGCGCCGAACCAGTGGCCCTGCTTCGGGCTCCGGTTCCACAGGATCAAGGGGCTGTTCTCCAGGCGCGCGATCACGAGGTCGAGGCGCCCATCGTTGTCGAGGTCCACCCGGGCCGAGCCCCGATGCGCACCGGGGGTGGCGAGTCCGGAGGCCTCGCTCACGTCGTCAAAAACGCCGGCCACCGAGGTGCCCCGAAAGAGGCTGTTGGGTTGGCGGAAAACCACGAGCTCTGGTGCGCACTGATCCATCTGTTCGAAGATGTGACCGTTGGCGCTGAACACATCGCTGAAGCCGTCATTGTCAAAGTCCGCGATGGAACATCCCCAACCCAGTTGGAACCAACTGGGGCGTCCAAGGCCTGCGCGGTGAGACATCTCCTCGAACCACGGGCCGGTGAGTGCGTTCGACTCGTTCCAGTAGAGCGAGTTGCTCTGTGTGGAGAAGTTGGTCACGAAGAACTCCGGCAGCGGGTCGTCATTGGCGTGGCCAACGGCCAAGCCCATGCCCGCCTCCATCTGCCCGGCGCGGCCACAGGCAACACCGGCCACGAGCGCTGTTTCGGTGTAGTGGCCGCTTCCGTCGTTCACGAACAGGTAATTCGCGACAGAGTCGTTGGTGACGTAGAGGTCCAGGTCGCCGTCGTTGTCGATGTCGCTGAAGGTCGGCTGGAAGGCGTAGCTGGCCGCGGTGCTCAGCAGGCCCGTTTCGCCGGCACCCTCCTTGAGCGTGAAGTGGGGCGCACCTTGGTTGAGGAAGACCCGGTCAGCCTGGGGTGCCAGGCCTCGTGGCCCGCACGGGATCTCGCACGACATCTGGCGACACCAGCCCTTCTTGTCCAGGCTCGCGAGGTCCTGCTCGCAGTAGTTGCAGAGGTAGAGGTCGAGGTCTCCATCGCCGTCGATGTCGGCGGCCGCAGCGCCCACCGACCAGTCCGCGTCGGCTCCGGCGATCCCTGGGTGCCGTGCGGTGACGTCGACGAAGCGTCCGTCGTCGTTGCGCAGCAGGGCATTGGGGCCCCAGTTGGTCAGCAGCAGATCGCTGTCGCCATCGCTGTCGTAGTCGAAGGCGAGGGCTCCGAATCCGTAACCGCGGTGATCCGCGCCGCGCTCCTGGGCGCATTCTTCGAAGCGGCCATCCCCGAGATTGCGGTACAGCCTGTTGGCGGCATCACCGCCCTGCTCAGTCCCGTCCCGGCCCTGGGGGAAGTAGAGGTCCATGAGGCCGTCTTGGTCCAAGTCGAGCACGGCGACACCCCGGCCGACGGTGTCGCGGAGGTAGGACTTTCCGCCCTCGCGATCCGGCCCCGAGAGGTCGGAATGGTCAATGCCCGAGGCCGCACCGCCCGCCACGAACCAGGGGCCGCTCTCGGGTGGTGTCGCCGGGCTGGCAGGGGGCAGATGTTCTCGCGAGGCGGAGGGTGGAGTCGCTGCCGAGCGCCCGGGCGATGTCGAGCTGCTGCTCTCCGCAGGCGCCGTCACGGCGGGCGAGGCGGGGGGCGGCTGCTCGCCACAGCTCACTAGCAAGCCGATGCCGAGCACGGCAAGGGTCAGGTGAACTAGACCACGGAGGAGGCTGCCGGGGAGGTCAGCGGGGAGCTCAGAAAGGCGCACCGCCCTCTGCCTACTGCGTGGCTGGATCTGAACACCTGTGACCATTCCATGACCGTAACCCAGCCCGGGAGCCCATGGGAGCCCTCGCCCAAAGCGTCCGCCGAACCCTGAGTCGATCGGCCCGAGCTGCACCGGAGAACCGGTTGAGGTCCGCTCGTCGAGCAGGGGAGGTTCAGTAGGTGTAGAAGCCTTGCCCACTCTTCCGGCCGAGCTTTCCGGCCGCCACCATGTCGCGCAGGATCTGCGGTGGCTCGAAGGTCGCGCTGCCCAGCTCTTTGTGCAGGTGCTCTGCGATGGCGAGGCGCACATCGAGCCCCACGAGATCGGTGAGCTTGAGCGGGCCCATGGGGTGGCGGTAGCCGAGCTCCATGGCCTTGTCGATGTCGGTGGGCGAGGCCACCTCTTCTTGCACCATGCGCATGGCTTCCAGGCCCAACAGGACTCCCAGGCGGCTGGTGGCGAAACCGGGCGAGTCGCGCACCAGGATCGGGTCCTTGCCGAGGCGCAGGGCGAAGTCCCTGGAGGCGTCGACGGCTTCCTGTGAACTCTCGTTGCCGCGCACGACCTCAACCAGCTTCATGACGGGCACGGGGTTGAAGAAGTGCAGGCCGACGATGCGGTCCTCCGCGCCGGAGCCCCGGGCAATCTCGGTGATGGGCAAGGAACTCGTGTTGGTGCCCAGCAAGCAATGCGCTGGGGCCGTCTTGGCGAAGCCCGCGAAGAGCTTGCGCTTGATGGCCATGTCCTCCAAGGCTGCCTCCACCAGGACGTCCGCACCGGCCACCGCGGATTCCATGTCGTCCGTCGACTCGATGGCGCCGAGAATCTTCTCGCGCTGCTCGGCGCTGACCTTGCCCTTGTCCACGGCACGGGTGAGCGAGGAGGCGATGGCGTCCCGCCCGGCGCTGGCCCTGGCGGCATCCACATCCACGAGCTGCACACGGCTGCCCGTGGCTGCGCAGGTCTGGGCGATGCCTCGGCCCATGGTGCCGGCGCCGATGACAGTGACTTGATCAAAGCGGAAGGCGCTCACGAAGAGACTCCTGGAGTGAGGATGATTTTTCCGAACGCCTCCCGCTGAGCCAGGGCGTCATGTGCCGCGGCGATCTCGGTCAGCGGGAGGACCCGATCCACCACGGGCTTGAGCAGGCCACGGCCCACAAGCTCGACGACGTGCATGAGCTCGCCGCGACTGCCCATGGTGCTTCCGAGGATGGAGAGGTTCTTGAAGAAGATGTGCCGCAGGTCCGCTTCCAGCTTGGGGCCCGTGGTCGCACCGCAGGTGACCAGCCGCCCATTGCGTGCAAGGCTGCGCAGGCTGGCGGGCATGGTGGCTTCGCCCACATGTTCGAAGACGATGTCGACGCCACGCCGTCCCGTGAGTTTCTTGACGGACTTGGCGAGGTCGCCCTCGCGAGAGGGCAGCACGTGGTCTGCACCCAGTTCGAGTGCTCGCTGGCGTTTGGCCTCGGTGCCCGCCGTGGCGATCACCTGAGCATGGTGCAGCTTCGCGATCTGCACCGCCGCGGAACCCACGCCGCTCCCGGCAGCATGGACCAGGACCGTGTCGCTGGAGTTGAGCCCGCAGCGCACAACGAGCATGTGCCAAGCCGTGAGGAAGGTCAGCGGGACGGCGGCGGCTTCGGGGAAATCGAGGCCCTCCGGCATGGCCAAGGCGTTGCGCGCCGAGAGCGTGATGTACTCCGCACAGGCGCCGTCCTGGGTCTCGCCCAGGATGCCGTACTCGGGGCAGAGGTTGTCATCGCCCCGGGAACAGGGAGCGCAGTGGCCACACGAGGTGCCGGGTGACCCGAGCACCCTGTCGCCGACATGCAGCCAGTCCACGAGCTCGCCCGTCTCCGCCACCACGCCCGAGAAGTCGCAGCCGGGGATCATCGGCAGGGGGAACTCGTGGCCGGGCACGCCGCGCCGCACCCAGGTGTCGAGGTGATTGAGGCCCACGGCCCTCACCTGCACCAGAACTTCATCGGGGCCGGGGCTGGGGCGTTCCCGCTCTTCGATACGCAGCACGTCGGTGCCGCCGTGTTCCGAGATGACAACGGCCTGCATGGCGTCAGCTTCCTTTGAACCGTGGTGCGCGGCGTTCCTTGAAGGCCGCGAAGCCCTCACTGGCATCGGCACTCTTGAAGAGCTGCTGTTGGAGCTCCCGCTCCAGGGCCAGGTGGCTTTCGAAGGACATCTCGAGACCGGAGACCACGCTGCGCTTGATGGCACCCACGGCCAGGCTGGCCTTGTGCGGGGGACAGAAGCCGCGCGCCCGTTCGAGCACCGTGTCCATGAAGTTGTCGGCTGGGAGGATCTCGTTGACGAGCCCGAGAGCTTGGGCCGCATCGAAGTCCATGTTGGTGCCGGCGGTCATGAGTTCGATGGCCTTGGCGCGCCCCAACATCCGGGACAGGCGCGCCGTTCCGCCGGTGCCGGGCAGGACGCCCAGGGCGACCTCCGGGAGACCGAGCTTGCCGCCCGCCTGCTTGGCCCAACGCAGGTCGGCGGCCAGGGCCACTTCCAGGCCGCCTCCGACGGTATGTCCATTCAACGCGGCAATCACCAGCTTGGGCGTCTGTTCAAGTCGGTTCAGGGTCTCGTTGGCGTGCAGGCAGAAGTTGTATTTCCACTCAGGCGTGACGCTGGCCAGCATTTCGATGTCCGCGCCCGCGCAGAAGAACTTCTCACCCGCTCCGGTGAGCACGATCACGTGGACCTGTTCGTCGAAACGCGCCGCCAGGACGGCGTCGTCCAGGGCGCGGTGCATCTCATGGCTGTAGGCGTTGGCCGGTGGGTTGTTCAGCGTCAGCAAGGCGACGCCGTCGTGCACGGCGTACGTGACGAGGCTCACGGAGGGGGTCACTGGTCGGCTCACGGTTCGGCTAATGGGTCGGCTCGCGGGCGGGGCATAGGTCCAGGGACCATGAGGGCACGCGAAGTTGGCGGTGGAGACAAAGGGCCGGGCATACTATCAGTTAGAGCACGGACCACGACGGCACCCCTCGGGACACCCAACGGCATGGTGGACAAGGACGCGGCGGGAGCCGCGAGGGCCCAGGGCTCCAGTGCGCCAGGCCACGTGGAGCACGTCCCCCAGAGCGCCTACGAATCCCTCTACTTCGTACTCGCGGTGCTCTTCGTGGCGATGCTGATGCTCACGAACATCATCGGCACGAAGCTGTTCGTGGTGACGCCCGAGCTGCCCGTTTTGGGTCCGGTCATCGGCTGGGTGGGCTCCCTGGTGGCACAGCTCTTCCCGGAGCAAGCCAGCGAGGCCATCACGCTCACGGCCGGCATCATCACCTACCCGGTCACCTTCCTGATCACCGACATCGTGTCCGAGACTTTCGGGCGCAAGCGGGCCGACCGCATGGTGTGGTTGGGCTTCGGCTCCTCGCTGCTGATGTTGGGGGTGTTGGACGTCGCCCGGCGACTGACGCCTTCACCCTACTGGCAGGTGCCAGACGCCTACGCCGAGGTGTTCCGCCCGGACCTGGTCACGCTGGCTGCGGACGGCACGCAGGTGGCGTCTTCGGTGGCCAGTCAGGCGGCCTACCTGTTCACCTTCGATGCTCCGGGCACGCTGCTGTTGGCGTCCATGACGGCCTATCTGGTGGCACAACTCGTGGACAACCGCCTGTTCCACTTCTGGCGCCGGCTGACCAAGGGCAAGGCGCTATGGTTCCGCAACAACATGTCCACCATGCTGTCGCAGTTGGTGGACACCATCATCGTCAACGCCATCTTCCTGCACTTCTACTGGAAGATGGAGTGGCCCGCGATCTGGGCCGTGATCATCGGTGTCTATGTGCTCAAGGCATTCATGGCCCTGCTCGATACACCCGCCTGCTATCTGGGCGTGTGGTGGGCGGGGCGCGTCGGCGCAGCAAGGCAGAGGAATGAAACATGACGGATGCGCTGCACGACCTACGGTTTCCTGTGGGGGAGTTCGAGGTGCCCGGCGATGTCGGCGCCGCCCGGATCTCAGGCTGGGTCGATGAAATCGAGGCCTTGCCCGGCCTGCTGCGTTCGACCGTCAGCGGCATGGACGCAACGCAACTGGGCACACCCTATCGGCCCGAGGGTTGGACGGTGCAAAAGGTCGTGCACCACCTCGCCGACAGTCACTTGAACAGCTTCGTGCGCTTCAAGTGGGCGCTGACAGAGGAGCGACCGACCATCAAGGCCTACGATGAAGTGCGTTGGGCCGAGACCCCCGACGCAGGCAGCGCCCCGCTGGGCCCCTCACTGGACTGGTTGGATGCATTGCACAAGCGCTGGTGCGTGTTGCTCCGCGCGCTCTCGCCCGAGCAGCTGGACCGGGAATTCGTGCACCCGGTCTCTGGGCCGGTGTCCCTGCGGGTGAACGTGGGCATCTACGCCTGGCATGGGCGACATCACCGGGCGCACATCACGAGCCTTGCTGCGCGCCAGGGATGGTCCCTGCCCACAGCCAGTTGAACGTCAATCGTCGCGCATGCTCCGGGGCAGGGCGGGAAGTGACTCCTCCGACACGGGCGAGACGTACGGGAAGGCCCGGGACTGCTGCTCGAACTCGTCCCGCATGGCCTGCACGAGGGAGGGCCGGGTGAGCACGTCGATGCCCGCGGCGGAAAGGACCTTGGCCGCGTTGAGCATGGCCTTCTGTGCTGCACTGGAGCCGCTGGCGGCGGTGGACGCCCAGGAATGGGCGGGGACATCGAGGGGCCAGTTCGCAACGCGCAGGCCGATCGTGGGACAGACCCAGGAAATGTTCGCCACATCCGTGGAACCACCGGGTTCCGGCGCAGCGTCGGGATCGAAGGCTGTGATCTCCGTGTGCATTCCTGAGGGCGCTACGCCGAAGGCCGCCTGGAGGTCAGCGGCGAAGGACTGCTCCTCCGAGGTGTAGTCGGTGGGGCCTACGAGCCGCAGGTTGGCGTGCATCATCTCGGCGGCCGCGAGGTTTGGGTTGTAGTGGTAGAGGCCGGTGAACATCTCGACCTCTGCCGCGCGAAAGCCCGCGTCGAGGTCGCCGTGTTGTTCGCCCCAGGACATGAGGTCGGCGCCCTCCACGATCTTCAGCACGTGCTGGAACACTTGCTCCTGCTCGGGCCAGTCCTGGCCCCGCGTGAAGAGCCAGACACTGGCTTCGGACGGCACGATGTTGGGGGCTTCACCGCCACCCGTGACGACGTAGTGGATGCGCGCCGTCTCCGGCATGTGCTCCCGAAGCAGGTTGACCCCCGTCTCAAAGGCCTCCACGGCGTCCAGGGCCGAGACGCCGCTCCAGGGCGCGCCTGCAGCGTGGGCTGAACGGCCGTAGAACGTGACCTCGAAGGAGCGCAGCGCCTTGCTGGGTTGCATGCTCACCTTGTTCTGGTTGGCGGGGTGCCAGGAGAGGCAGGCGTCCACATCGTCGAACAGTCCGTCGCGCACCATGAAGACCTTGCCCAGGCCCTGCTCTTCGGCCGGGGTCCCGTAGACGCGTACGGTGCCCTGCAAGCCGTGGGACTCCATGGCCTGCTTGAGGGCGATGCCTGCGCCGACGCTTCCCGCTCCAAAGAGGTTGTGCCCGCAGCCGTGGCCGCCGGCGCCGGGGATGCGGATGGCGTGCTCTGCGGAGACCTCCTGGGACAGCCCAGGCAAGGCGTCGTACTCCGCGAGGTAGGCCACGACGGGGGACCCGCTGCCATAGCTGGCCACGAAGGCGGTGGGCATGTCGGAGACGCCCCGCTCGACCTGGAAGCCATCCGCTTCGAGCATGGCCACCAGGGCATCTGCCGACGCCGACTCGCGCAGGGCAAGCTCGGCGTGGCGCCAGATCTCGAGGCTCGCATTCACCAGGCTGTCGGCATGCGCGTCGACCGATTGCGCTGCCGTTTGCTTGGTGTCCGTCCAGCTGGCCGCGACGCGCAGCGGCTCCGGGCTCTCCTGTTGGGCGAGCCCCAGGGCGCTGCCGGTGGACAGGGCGCTGGCAAGGGACAGAAGGATGGCATGCGGTGCGGACATCGGAATCTCCAAGGAAGTGCCGCGCAGATTATCGAATCCTCTATCCTCTCTGCGTCTCCTCAATCCGAACACCGAAAGCCGATCGCTGAGTTCCAAGGTCGGCAAGGCCTCAGGAGGGCCATCGCGTGCACGATCAGATCAAGGAGGCCCGGCGCGTCGGGCTCGGCAGCGTGGGGTGGCCAGCTGTGGCGGCACGCATGACGTTGGCGGCGTTGCTGGTGACGGCCGCCGGAAGCGGTCTCGGCAACAGACTGTCAGCCCAGGCGGCTGCATCCACTGCACCCAGCACCGTCGCCGCGGACTTGCGGACAGGGCAGCAGCTCCTGGGCCAGCAGAAGTTCGACGAGGCCGCGGAGGTCTTTGGCGCACTCACAACGGCTCAGCCAGGTCACGGGCAAGCGTGGTTCCTGCAAGGTTACGCGCTGCATGCCGCCGGGCGTCTGGATGAGGCACTCAAGGCTCATCTGCAGGCGGTTGTCTTGCGCTTCAACGTGGCCGGCTCCTCCTACAACGCGGCCTGCGCCTACGCATTGAAGGGCGAGACGGTGCTGGCGCTCGAGTGGCTGGAGCGGGCGTGGGTCGCCGGCTTCGCCGATGTGAACGGACTGTCGACGGACCCTGACCTCAGCAGCGTCCGCGGGCATGAGCGCTTCAAAGCGCTGCAAGCGGCCATGGGGGAGACGGTTTCGGGCCAGTCGCTGGCGCTGGGCGAGATCACGACTCTCGGCGATGCCATGCCCGGCATCGGCGGGGGCATCGTGGTGGATGCCGAGGGATCGATCTTCGTCGCCGACTTCCTGACGACCCTCTACAAGCAGTTGCCCTCGGGCGAGAGGGAGGTGTTCGCCAGCGGGATCCCGGTCCCTTCCGGCATCGGGTTGGACTCCCAAGGGCGTGTCTACCAATCCGCGTTCAAGGCGGGGGAGGTGCTGCGATTCTCGCCATCCGGGGACACGCGCGAGGTGTTGGCGACAGGCATCCCCGATCCCGTAGGCATCGTGTTGGACGCTGAAGACCGGGTGTTCGTCACGAGTTGCAAGACGTCCTCCATCTACACCATCAGCCCGGCAGGCTCGCTCAGGCTGCTGGTGCAAGACCCGCTCTTGCAGTGCCCCAACGGCATCACCCGCGATGAGCAAGGCAACCTCTACGTGTGCAATTTCAACGACGGGATGGTGTTGCGCATCTCTCCCGAGGGCGAGGTGTCTCCGCTCGCCAACATCCCTGGGGGCAACAACGGGCACATCACCTATCGGCACGGCTTCCTGTGGGTGGCAGCCATGAGCGCCCATCAGCTGTACCGTTTGAGCCTGGACGGGGAGCTGCGGCTCATCGCGGGCGTAGGGGGCGCTGGAGGTCAGGACGGCCCAGGCCTGCAAGCGACCCTCTTCAAGCCCAACGCCATGGCCTTCGATCCCGAGGGCACAACGCTCTACTGGAACGGCCAACGGGGCTACCTCGCTGACCCGGCTTCGAAGCAGGCCAGCATCGTGCGCGGACTTGAGCTCGGGCAGAATGCCTTGCAAGAAGAGCAGCAGAGAGAGGCCTCGGGCGCTGGCGAGATGTCCACGCTGGGCGACCCGATCCAGGGCGGCACCGGTGGCCTGGCGCTGGCAGCGGACGGCAGTGTGCTCATGGCCGACTTCGTCTCCACGCTGTACCGGGTGACTCCGGCGGGAGAGATGAGCGTCTTTGCGAGCGGCATCCAGACGCCCTCGGGGCTGGCCGTGGATCCGGACGGGCGGGTGTACCAAGCGGCGCTCAACGGGAACAATCTGCTGCGCTTCGAGGCCGACGGTACGCGCCGCGAGGTGGTCGCGAGCGGGATCCCGGGTCCGGTGGGGGTTGCCATGGGAGCAGAGGGTGAGGTCTTCGTCACCAGCTGCAATGCCAACGCGATCTATCGGCTCGACCGCGACGGCTCCTTGTCGCGCTTCGCGCAGAGCCCGCTGCTTCAGTGCCCCAACGGACTCGTCCAGGATGATGAGGGCAACCTCTACACCTGCAACTTCAACGATGGTTGGGTGCTGCGCATTTCTGCCGAGGGTGAGGTGTCTCCGCTCGCCAACATCCCGGGCGGCAACAACGGGCACATCACCTACCGCTCGGGCTCGCTCTACGTGGCGGGCAAGGCGTCACCACGCCTCTACCGCCTGAGCTTGGAGGGTAGCCTCACAGCACTCGCTGGTACGGGTCGGAAGGGCGCTGTGGACGGCCCCGCCCTGGGCGCCAGCATGATGCGCCCCAACGGCCTGGTGTTCAGCGCGGATGGACTCAGCCTCTACGTGAACGACCACCAGGGAGACGCCGTGAATGCCTACGCCGCCGGCCCGAGTGTCCTGCGCAGGCTGACTCTTCCGGAGGGGGTACACGCCGCGCGCTAGCAAGCCCTGTTCGATGTCAGCCCGCTCAGGCGCTTAACTGTTCGAGCTGTTTGTCGAAACGTGCTCGTGCCGTCTCCAGTTCGTCGCTGACACGCTCCAGCTCTTCAAAGTGTTCTTCGATGGTCGCGCGTTTCGCGGCGGCCTGGGTGGCCAGCTTGGCCAGGTCGCTGCTGCGACCGTCAGAGGCGGCCCACGTGATCTGCTGCTCCGCGTCCTTCACCTCGTCCTCCAGCTGGACGATGGCCTTCTCGAGCTTGTTCACTCGGTTCTTCAAGGGGTTCGTGGCCTTGCTGCGTGCCGTCACGATCTCGGCCCGCTTGCGGCGCATCTCCTTGGACTTCGGAGCGCTGGCGGCCTTCTTCTTGGTGTTCAGCCCTTCGTCCGTCTCTGACTGCCACCCGACCCGATCCAGGAAGTCCCGGTAGCCGCCCTGGAAGAGGGAGACCTTGCCGCCGTCGAAAACGATCAGTCGCGTGGCCAGGCGTTCGAGGATCATCTCGCTGTGAGTGACCAACAGGACGCTTCCGGGGAAGGCGTCCACGGCGTCCATGAGGCCGTCGATGCTCTCGATGTCGAGGTGGTTCGTGGGTTCGTCGAGCAACAGGAGGTTGGCGGGGCTGACGAGCAGCTTGCCCAGCAGGACGCGGCTGCGCTCGCCGCCTGAGAGCACCTCGATGCGCTTGAGGGCGCTGTCTCCGGAGAACATCAGCAGACCGCAGAGGGTGCGTACGCCCGTCCGGTTCTTGTCGGGGTGCACCGCCAGCAGTTCTTCTTCGACGGTGTTGCGTGTGTCGAGCCGGGCGATGTTGGTCTGGCCGAAGTAGGCGATCTGGGTGTTGGGGTTCTGCTTGATCACGCCCGCGCGGGGTGCGAACTCCGATGCCAACAGGTTGAGCAGCGTCGTCTTGCCCTTGCCGTTGGGCCCGATGATGGCGATGCGATCCCCTCGATCGATGGTGAAGTCGAGTCCCTCGAGCAGCGATGGGCCATCTGGAAAACCGAACTCCAGGTCGCTCACCGTCATCATGGTGCTGGAGTGGAAGGGCGCCGCGTTGAACTTGAAGGCGAGGTCAGCCTGCGTCTCCAAGGCCTCCATCTCTCCGCGCCGCGCCAAGGCCTTGATACGCGATTGCACGAGCGTTGCCTTGGAAGCCTTGGAGCGGAAGCGCTCGATGAAGCGTTCTTCCTGTTTGCGCTTCTTCTGCTCGTTGGCCCGGGTGCTCTCGTAGATCTCCTCCTCGGTGAAGATCTGCTCGTACAGCTTCTCCACGCTGCCTTCCATGCGCCTCAGCTTGCGCCGATGCACGGCCATGGTGTGGGTCGTGACGCTGTTCATGAACTGCCGATCGTGCGTGATCAGCATGAGCTCGTTGCGCCATGAGCGGAGGTAGCGGCTGAGCCAGCGCACCGACACGATGTCCAGGTAGTTGGTGGGCTCATCGAGCAGGAGCAGGTTCGGCTCTTCCACGAGCACGCGCGCGAGGTTCACGCGGATCTGGTAGCCGCCTGAGAACTCGCTGGCCGGCCGGGTCAGCTCTTGCTTGCTGAAGCCCAGGCCCATGAGCGCAGCCTCGGCGCGATAGCCCTCCTCGCTGACGCGGTCACCGAGCACCTTCAGCACTTCGTCGAGGATACTTGCCTCGTGGAACTCGAGGTGCTGGGACAAGTGGCCGATGCGGTAGCCCTTGGGCAGCACGATGGTGCCGCCGTCGCTGGACTCCTCGCCCAGCAACATGCGAAAGAGCGTCGTCTTGCCGTGGCCATTGCGGCCGACGATCCCGAGCCGTTCGCCGGGTGTCATCAGGAAGGTGGCGTCGTCGAAGACGACCTGCTCACCATAGGACTTGGCGAGGTTCTGGACCGAGATCATGAGCGGAGCGGGGCCGGGTGGCACGGGGCCGAGGTGCTGCGGAACGGGCCACGGCGTGCAGCCATGGGCTGGCGCGCGAGCTGGCCACGGAGAAAGGGTGGCCAGGGATGGTCGGGGCTCTCGTGCCCGGCGTCAACAACGGCCTGGAGGCGTTCGATTCAGGCGTCGATGATTTTGCCGTCGACCCGCGCTTCAGCCAGTGCTGCGCAAGGTGAAGTGCAGCCGCATGATCGAGCGGCGGTCGTCTTCCAGCTCCAGATTGCGGTAGCAGGAGTCGAAGTCCACCCAGCGCACATCGGCCACGGATTCGGTGGGGTAGAGGTCGACCCCCTCACCCCGCACCTGGTAGCCAACGCTCCAGTCCACCTCGTCCAGGTCACCGATCTGCAGGTGCGTGGCCAGTTGGAGGTCCACGATCTGGCGTGGCGCATCGAGACCGACGAGCTCGCCCGCATTGCGCACGGCTGCCTGGAAGATGTTCTCGTCCGGGCGCATGACACCCGTCACGGGGGCCCAGAAGGACTCCATGACCGGCTCGTTGCGCACCACCAGGTACTCAAAGCGATCAGCAGTCCGGCGAAAGGCGAAGACCCGGACGCGGTGCAGTTGCTCAGCCATGGTGTCCATCCCGAAAGAGGCGCTGTAGCGGTGGATTCCGCGATAAAGCGATCTATCGTGATGCGACCATGTTTCCCTTGAGTGGAAAGGCCGGGAAAGCCTGGAACGACCCTTTCAGGCTTCGGGGGCAGGCGCTCCAAAGCTGCCCTGGATGAGCGATTTGAAGCCCTGGAGGGCGGTGCGTTGCATGGAGAACTGGAGGCCACGCAGGCCACCGAGTTCCTCACCGCCACCGGCTCGACCGGGCCCGCCATGGGTCATTGACGGCAGGACGAGCCCGGGGCCCATGCCGTGCTCAGCCACCTTGCTGCCGCCCATGTAGATGCGGCCGCTCCAGGGGGCGAGCCCCAGGGCGAGATCCGTGGCGAATCGGCGGTTGTCGCTGTAGAGCGAGGTGAGCAGGCTGCCACCACCACGCGCGACAAGGCGTACGGCCTCCTCGGCCTTGCCCGAGTAGGGCACCAGGGTCGCGACGGGGCCAAACACCTCGTCCGCGTGGACGGCGTCCGCGTCGCCGTTCCGGGCTCGCAGCAGCGTTGGCATCTGGAAGGGGCCTTGCTCAAACGGGGAGCTGTCACCACCGCAGAGCACGTCGGCGACGGACTGCAGCTTGGACAACCCCTGGCGCACCGACGCGAGTTGTGCCGCGTTGGTGAGCGGGCCCATGCGGGTCTCGCTGTCCGTGGGGGCGCCCACCTTCACCCGGGCGAGGGCCTCGACCAGGGCTTCGCCAACATCATCGAGCATGGCCTCGGGCACGAGGATGCGGCGCACCGCGGTGCACTTCTGGCCGGCCTTCTGGGTCATCTCCCGCGCCATCTCCCGCAGGAACATGTCGAAGGCAGCGCAGTCGTCCTCAACGTCCGGGCCGAGCACTGCGGCGTTGAGGGAGTCGGCCTCGGCGTTGAGGCGTGCGGCGCGCTGCACGAAGGCTGGATGGGCGCGCAGGATCCGGGCGGTGCCCGACGACCCGGTGAAGGCCACGCAGTCCTGGGACTCGACGTGGTTCAGCAGATCACCAGCACCTCCGGCCAGGAAGCTGAAGGCACCCTCGGGCAGGATGCCGGAGTCCACGATGATGTGTGCGATGCGCTCTGCCATGAGCGCCGTGGGGGTGCCGGGCTTCTCGAGCACCGGGACCCCGGCCAGCAGCGAGCACGCGGCCTTCTCCATCATGCCCCAGGCGGGAAAGTTGAAGGCGTTGATGTGCACGCCCACGCCGAGCCGCGAGACCCAGACGTGTTGGCCCTGGAAGTGCGGCGAACGGGAGAGCTGGATGGGGTCGCCGTCGGGCAGGAAGGTGCCGTCGGCGGGGAGCCCCTTGGCGAAGTAGGCGTAGGAGGCCAGGGTGCCCGTGGCACCATCGATGTCGAACTTGGCATCGCCGCGGGTGTTGCCGGCGTTGCGGATGCCCAGCTCGATGAGCTCTTCCCTGTGCTCGTGGATGGCTGCGCTGAGGGCCTTCAAGGCCGCGCCGCGCTCGGCGAAGGTCATGGCCCGCAGGGCGGGTCCGCCGATGCTGCGGGCGTGGCTGAGGGCTCCGCCCAGATCCAGGCCCTCGCTGCTCGCCGTGGCCAGGACCTCATCAGTCATGGGATTGACCAGCGGGCTTCCCTCACCGTCACCTGTGACCCATTGCCCGGAAAGGTAGCTCTGGAGCTTGCTCATGTTGTTCTCCGTCGGTGGGCGCGCGCGTTCCTGCACAGGCTCGGACCGATCGGGCACCCTAGCAAGGCGACGTGGCTGGGCTCCAGCGCCCGCCCCACACTCGTCATTTGGCTGCCGGCGCATGGACGCCTTGGGCTGGGGGATCCACGACGTATCATGCGGCCCTCCGGGAGCCTCTTGCCGAGTAGGGCTCCCTCCGATCCTTGGGAGCGTCCTGACCATGCACCGAACCCTCCGTTTGCTTTCCTGCCTGGCCTTGGCCGCCCTGCCTGCTTGCTTGGGCCCCTCGGGACAGTCCCTGAGCGCCAGCGAGTACCGCGAAATGGAGCGGCTCACGGCGGCACGCGAACCGAGCGCTTCCAGCGTCGAAGGTGCGGAGAAGGCCCGCCGTTCCCTGGACGACCGGAGTCGCCAGCTCGACGACCGACGCGCCGACCATTCCCACAACACCGCCAGCCTGGCGGGGCGCGTGACACGGACGGATCTCGAGCACGCCACTGCCCTGGCGGACGAGACACTGGCCCTGTCGGCAGCCCAGCGGGAGCTGGTGCTGGCTCAGGAGGACCTGGCTCATTTCAAGACCGTGCTCATGGATCGGCGGATTCGGGCCAGCGAGCTGACGCTGCAGTCGTCCGAGCACGGCCTCTTGGAGACGCGCGAAGAGCTGGCACAGTTGGAACTCATGTACGGGGCATCTGAGCTCGGCGACTCCACCGCCGAGATCGTGCTGGAGCGCACGCGTCGTCGCCTGATGTTGTCGGAGTTGCGGCACAAGCTGCGTGTACAGGAAGCGGCGGAGCTGAAGTCGCGCACCCTGCCCCGTGAGCTCGCGAAGCTGAAGACCGCGCTCGTACAGAAGACCGTGGCCAATGAGAACACCAAGCGGCGCTTGGATCGTCAGGCTATGGAACGCGCTGCAGCCACGCGCGACCTCGAACACGAACAGCGGAAACTCGAGCGGGAGACGGCCGCCATCGGTGAAGAGGCGCGACTCCTGGATGTCGACCGGCGCAAGTGGAACCGCGAGCAAGACGACGCACGACGCGCGGGAACGCCCTGATGTTTCTTCCAGTGATCGGAAGGGCCTTCGGCGTCGGGCTGCTCATGGCTGCGAGTCCGGCCTGGGCCCAAGACGCCACGCCCACCGCACCCACGGATCCGCGGCTGCTGGTTCACCTGTCGCCCGAGGAGGTGCTGGAGACTGCGGACCGGGATCAAGGGCCGATCCTGCTCCCGGACCGGGAGGCGATCTTCGACTCCATGAGCCAAGGGGTTGAGTACCTGCTCTCGTCCCAGAACGACGACGGGAGCTGGGGCAGCTGGGACGAGCCGGCGCACGCCTTCTGGAGCAACCCCCACAGCCACTTTGCCTGGATCGCCGGCACCACGGGCTTGGGGCTCATGTCCTTGCTTGAGCAAGCCGAGGACCCGCGTCTGGCGCAGGCCTGCGACCGGGCCGTGGACTTCCTGACGAAGCAGGCGACGCTCAAGCGTCCCTCCGATTGGGATGTCGACAACACCTGGGGTTGCCTCTATGGCCTGGCCGGCTTGTCCGAGGCCCTGATGACTGCGCGCTTTCAGGCGGACGAGGAGCGGGCAGCTGCCATGCGTGCGAAGTGTGCCGAGTACATCGTGCAACTGTCCGGGTTGCAGGCACCGGATGGCGGGTGGGGGTACTACGACTTCGACACCTTGGCGCAGCGGCCGAGCTGGAGCACGAGCTTCATGACGGCGGTGGGTGTGCTCGCCCTGATCCGGGCAGAGGAGGTCGGTGTTCAGGTGCCCGAAGGCATGTTGGAGGCTGCGGTGGTCGCTGTCGAGCGCTGCCGCTTGCCGACAGGTGCCTACACCTATTCCGTCATGGCGGTCCCATCGCCAGGCGGCGTGGGCCGCATCAATCGCATGCAGGGCTCCCTCTCTCGGGTGCAGGTGTGCAACCTGGCCCTGCGAGTGGCGGGCTCGGATCTGGTGTCCCACCAGGACCTGCTGGACGGGCTGGATGCCTTCTTCGAGCACCACCGCTTCCTGGACATCGCTCGCGGCAAGCCCATCCCGCACGAGGCCTACTACCAGAACTCCGGCTACTTCTACTTCTTCGGGCACTTCTACGCAGCGGGGGTCCTGGACCTGCTCAACCCCGCGGAACAGAGCCGCTACCGCTCGCGCCTGGCGCGAGAGGTGGTGAAGACGCAGGAGGCCGATGGCTCCATGTGGGACTACTACTTCAACACCTACCACAAGCCCTACGGCACATCCTTCGGCGTCATGACCTTGTTGCGAACGCTGCCTCGGGAGCGCAGTGATTGGAGTCGAGCTGAGCCAGGACCGACCGAGGGCCAGCGCTAGCCGTCGTCTGGTTTCGCCGGCTCGGTTGGGGGCTCGGCGTCCGGCGCGGGGTCGAGTTCGCCGGGCTCGCCGGGTGGCATGCCGTCTGGGCCCGCGGTTTGTTCGGTCTTCGTTTCGTCGGCGACGTCTTCCCACACTTTCTGTGCTTCGGCTGCCTTCTCGGCAAAGACGCGCATGAGGCTGCGGAAGGTGACGTCCTCGAACCCCATGGCGCGCGCCGTGGTGTCCACGAACATAGCGAGGGCGCCAATCAGCAGGCCGCCGATGAGCGTCGCACCGAGGAAGAAGCCGGCGCCCCGGGCCAGGCCGGACATGAAATTGACGAAGAGCAGTCGCCGCTTGCTGCCCAGGATCTGGAACAAGCCGTGGACGTCCGATTGGGTACGCATGACCACCCGGTCGTGGATCTTGTCGACCCGCTCCGAGAGGGCATCAATCTGATCGTCCGTGAGCGAGCTGGCCGGCTGGGGTGCTGCCAGCTCGGGAGATGGGGGCGCCTCCACGAAGTCGTCTGGCGTCGATGCAGGAGGGGGGGCGTCTTGGGGAGTCTTGGGCGTCTGGTCGCTCATGCTGGGCATCATCCGGGCCGAACGGTCGCGCGTCCATGAACCCATTCCCGCTCCCTGCTCAAGGAATCGGGTGGGGGCTGCTCTGAGGGGTGCCGGGGCCGGCGTCGAGTCGTGCCCGGAGGGCAGCAATGTCCTGCGGGCTCGTGCCACAACATCCGCCGACGATACGAGCGCCCTGAGCAATCCACTCCAGGGATGTTTGCACGAAGGTCTCGGTTGTGTGTTGCGGCTCTCGATCAAACAAGGTGTTGGCGTAGGCACCAAAAAGGGGCGGCCGGTCCCGGAGCGCGGCAAGCGCTGGGAGGAGCGGGCTGATCTGCTGCGCTGGACTGCAGTTGATGAGGAAGGCTTCGGCACCGAGCTGGGCAGCCTGGGACACGGCTCGCTTCCAGCTGTCCCCCGAAAAACAGTCGGCGTGAGGTCCCAGCGTGATGGCTGCCCAGACCGGGAGGCCGGTGTCGTGCGCGGCTCGAACGGCGCTTTCCAGCTCATGCAGCGTGGGCATGGTCTCCACAAGCAGCAGGTCCACACCTGCGTCCACCAGGCAATGCGCCATGGCATGGTGCTCGCCGTCGAGCTCCTCCTGTGGAGGTGTGAGATCCGGGCGGTAGCAATCTTCGAGGGGCGCCATGCTGCCGGCCACCCGACCGGGCAGCGGACTGGCCGTGGCACCCACGGCCTCGCGACAGACCCGGACCGCCCGCTGGGTGAGCCGCTCCCAGGGCGTGTCGTCGCCTGCCTGGGCCAGGGCTCGGCGGGAGGTTCGAAAGGTCGCGGTTGTATGGACGTCAGCCCCGGCCTGGACGTAGGCCGTGTGCACGTCCAGCACCGCCTGGGGGTGGTCGCGCACGATGGCTGCGGACCAGAGTGGCGGCGGAAGCGCGTAGCCCGCGCGCTCGAGCTCGCTGCCCATGGGGCCGTCGAGCAGGACCAGATCAGAGGCGGACTGGGTGGGGGTCACGGGCGCGGCGGCCGTTCGGTTCACGGGAGGAGTTCGGGTCGGGCATCTTGCCACGGCCCCCCAGATGGCTGAACTGGGAGTGCGTTGGGATCGAACCAGGGTCGAACCAGGGTCGAACCAGGATTGAACCGGGATTGAACCGGGATTGAACCGGGATTGAACCGGGATTGAACCGGGATTGAACCGGGATTGAACCGGGATTGAAGTTGTGGGCTTGGCAGGTCGAACAGGTGTTTGATACGATCGTTTGAAACAAAGGCCGGAGGCGCAGACCCCCGTCCGATCCAGTTCTAGGCGACAGGTCTTGGTGACCGGGCCCCCCTCGCAGGTTCCTCCCATGGCGAATGACTCCAGCACGCGCGAGCGGCTCCTGGATGCGGCCGAGCAGGTGATGGCTGAACGGGGATTCAATGCTGCGAGCCTGCGCCAGATCACCAGCCGGGCCGGAGCCAATCTGGCTGCCGTGAACTACCACTTCGGATCCAAGTTGGAGTTGGTCCAGGCCGTCTTCGCCCGGCGCCTGGGGCCCATGAATGCGGAACGCCTGGAACAGCTGGAGGCTGTCATGGCGGAGGCCGGGGACGGGCGCCCTGACTTGCGGGGGATCCTGCGGGCCTTCTTGGGCCCTGCCCTCGGCATGGGGCGCAGCGAAGGCCGGGAGTTCTTCGTCATGGTGGCGCGCGCGCACTCAGCGCCGAACGTTGAACTGAACGAAGCCTTCGTGTCCCAGTTCGGCGAGGTGATCGAGCGCTTTCGCGAAGCGCTTCAACGAGCCCTGCCGGGTGCGCCCCTGAGCGATGTGTTCTGGAGCCTGCACTTCATCATCGGCGCACTCTGCCACACGGTGGTGAGTACACACTTGCTGACGCTGGCGACCAACGGGCTCTGCACCGATGAGGATGGCGATGCGGTGCTGGAGTCGCTCGTGGACTTCGCCGTCGCGGGCATGCGGCGCGGAGAAACGGCATGACGTCGCGCAATCGGTTCGGCCTGGGTCTGCTCGTGCTGCTGAGCTTTGCGTGTGCGGGCCCGGGGGAGCGCACAGAGCGTGGTCTGGATCTCGAGCTGCCCGAGGCTTGGGCCAGCGGCGAGAAGAGCGAGCCGCTCGAGGGCGTGGACACCACCTGGTGGCGGGAGCTGGTGGACGACGAGTTGCTCGCGTTGGTGGACGAGGCCTTGGAGCACAATGTCGATCTGCGAGCTTCTGCCGCACTGATGTTCGCGTCGGAAGCCAGCGCACGGGTGGAGGGTGCCGCGGGCTTGCCGGATGTCAGCGTGGGCCTCGATCGCAATCGCACCAAGCGCAACTTCATTGGTTTTCCAACGGGTGGAGGAGGCGGCGGTGGCGGCGTGGCCGTCAGCCGTTCCACCACCTTCGAGCTGGCGCTCAGCACGCGCTGGGAGGTCGACCTCTGGGATCGCCTGGGCAGCCGTGAGCGGGCAGCCCAGGAGGAGAGCTTTGCGGCTTGGGCTGACCATGAGTTCGCGAAGGTGTCCCTGGCCGGGGCCGTGATCCGCACCTGGTACGAATTGGTGGAGGCCCAGAAGCAGGTGGAGCTGGCGCTGAAGACCCAGCAGACCTGGAGCGCCAGCGCTGATCTGATCAAGGGACGCTACACCGGAGGGCTGAGCCCGGCGCTGGACGCGCGCCTGGTCCTGGTGGAGCTCGAACGGGCGACCGCAGAACGGGTGCGCCTTGAGCGGCTGCAGTCAGAGGCGGCGCGCACCATGGAGCTGCTCTTGGGGCGCTACCCCAAAGGAGAACTCGAGGCAGCAGGCGACTTGCTTCCGCCGCGGGAGCAGGTCCCCGCAGGATTGCCAGCTAGCCTCATTGGGCGTCGCGCGGACCTCTTCGCAGCTGAGCGACGGCTGGTCGCGGCGGAGGCGCGGGTGGATGCCTCCCGCGCGAGCTTCTATCCGAGCCTGGTGCTGACGGGTGCCGTGGGGACATCCAGCACCAAGCTCTCGGACTTGCTGGACGGTGACTTCGGTGTCTGGCGTCTGTTGGGGTCACTCGTTCAGCCGCTCTTTGAAGGGGGGCGTCTGCGGGCAGAGCTCGACATCTCGGACGCGACGGCAGAGGCTCAGTTGGCGCGCTTCGCTGGCCTGGTACTGGCGGCGTTGGCCGAGGTCGAGAACGCGCTGGCGGCCGAGAGCAGCCTGGATGAGGAACTGAAGCGGCGCAGTGCCGTCGCAGATCATGCGCAGCACGCGCGCGACCTAGCCCGGGAACGCTACAGCCAAGGCTTGAGCGACGTGAGCACATGGCTCGATGCCCAGCGCACGGCGTACGTGGCGGAGTCCTCGTTGATTCGCTTGCGGCGTCTGCGACTGACGTCCCGGGTCCGCCTGCACCTGGCCCTCGGGGGGGGATTCTCCGCTCCGGAGCAGCCAGGGCAGCCCGGTTCGCGAGAACCACAATCCGATGCAGAGGGAGAGTGACCCATGGGTCGTGCCGTTGGAATCCTGAGAGCCACCTTGCCGATCCTGGTGCTTGTGGGTGCTGGGCTCATGGTGAAGGCCATGCTCGACTCCCGGGAGGAGCCGGAGAAGCTCTCGTCACCGCCCCCGGCACCCCTGGTTCGGGCCATGCGCGCCAGTTCGCTCGACGTGACGTACACCGTGATGAGTCAGGGCGACGTCATGGCGCCCACCGAGAGCCGGTTGATCCCGCGCGTGTCCGGGCCCATCGATTGGGTGGCTCCTGAGTTCGTGGTCGGGGGTTTCTTCAGACAGGGCGACGTGCTGTTGCGGCTCGACCGGCGCGATCACGAGTTGGCGGTGGTCGAGGCAGCAGCGAAGGTGGCAGCTGCAGAGCTCGCGCTCGCGCGGGAGCAGAGTGAGGCGGCAGTTGCGCGTGCGGAGTGGGAGGCCCTGGGGGAAGGTGAGGCGAGCCCCTTGGTCCTGCGAGTTCCGCATCTCGCCGAGGCACGTGCTGGGCTCGCGGCAGCTCGCGCTGCCGCGGAACTCGCACAGCTGAACCTGGATCGGACCGAGCTGCGGGCTCCCTTTGACGGTCGGGTGCGGACGCGCTCGGCTGACCTGGGGCAGATGGTCAGCCCCACGACGGAACTCGCGACGCTCTACGCCATCGATCGGGCCGAGGTGCGCTTGCCGGTGCCGCACGGGGAGCTGGAATTCCTGGACCTGCCGCCGGCCTTTTATGGCCAGGCAGCCGGGCTGGAAGACGGCCGGATCGAGGGCCCCCAAGTCCGACTGACGGCGCGCTTTGCCGGTCATTCGGGCTCCTGGCAGGGCCGCCTGGTGCGCATGGAGGGCGAGGTGGACCGCTCCTCCCGAATGGTTCATCTGGTGGTCTCGGTGGACGACCCCTATGGCCGTTTGCAGGAGGTTCCGCCGCCCATTCCCCTGGCGCTTGGACTGTTCGTGTCCGCGGAGATCCGCGGGCGGGAGAAGAGCGATGTGTTGGTGCTGCCCCGTTCGGCCATGCGCCCCAACTCGCAGGTCTTCGTGGTGGACGACGAAGGGCGACTGCGCTTCCGTACCGTGCAGGTCGCCCGGATCGAAGGGGAGCAGGTGGTCCTCGCTTCAGGCATCGAGGACGGCGAGCAGATCTGTGTCGGCATCCTGGAGACTCCCGTCGATGGCATGAGCGTGCGCGTGGAACAGGCGACCAGCAGCGGCTTGCCCGCCGCGCTCGAGATCAAGCCATGAAGGCCGCCATCGATTGGGTCGCGGAGCATGGCGTCGCGGCCAACATGCTCATGGCCGTGATCCTGGTGGCGGGGGCTGTCGTACTCCCCGGCATCGAGCAGTCGGTCTTTCCAGAGGTGGACTCCGGCCTCGTGACAGTGACCGTGGAGATGCGCGGCGCTGCGCCGGAGGAGGTGGAAGAGGGCGTCTGCATCAAGGTCGAGGAAGCGGTGTCAGGCATCGAAGGTGTGAAGCGCATCACCTCGAGAGCGGTCAGCGGCATGGGCACCGTCACCATCGAGTTGGAGAACGACGCGGAGCCGCGCGACGTCATGGACGACGTCAAGTCCGCCGTGGATGCCATCGACAGCTTCCCGGAGAACTCCGAGAACCCCGTCGTGGCCGAGTTCGAGGTGACGCGTCAGGTGATCAACGTGGCGCTCTCCGGGGATGTCCAGGAGACGACCCTCGTGCGCCTCGGGGAACGGGTGCGCGATGACTTGCTCGGGCTGGCCGAGATCAGCTTGGCGAAACTGTCCAACGTCCGACCCTACGAGGTCTCGATCGAGGTGTCGGAGGCCGAAATGCGGCGTTACGGACTGACCTTCGATGAGTTGGTCGCAGCGGTCCGGAGTTCGTCGCTGGATGTGTCCGGTGGGTCGGTGAAAACGGATGGTGGCGAGATCCTGCTGAGGGCACGGCACCAGGCCTACCGTCAGGCGGAGTTCGAAAAGCTCGTGCTGCGCACCGGCAACGATGGCTCACGCCTGACGCTGGCCGACGTCGCTTCGGTGGTGGACGCCTTCGAGGACACGGGGCAGTCGGCGCGCTTCGACGGGCAGGCGGGTGTCCTGGTGCGGGTGTATCGCGTCGGCGACCAGCGGGCCCTGGACATCGCGGACGCCGTCTACGCGTATGTCGAAGAGGCCCGGGCCGACCTCCCCGAAGGGGTGGAGCTGACGACCTGGCAAGACGATGCGCGCCTGTTGCGCAGTCGCCTGGACCTGCTCCTGGACAATGGGCGCACGGGACTGCTGCTCGTGTTCCTGACCCTGGCGCTGTTCCTGCGCTTGTCTCTCGCGTTTTGGGTCACGGTGGGTATCCCGATCTCGTTCCTGGGGGCCGCTCTCGTCATGCCGCTGCTGGGGGTCTCCGTGAACATGATCTCCCTCTTCGGCTTCATCGTCGCCTTGGGGATCGTGGTTGATGACGCCATCGTGGTGGGGGAGAACATCTACGCTCATGCGGAGAAGGGCAAGAAGGGGCTGGTCGCCGTTCTTGCGGGGGTGCACGAGGTGCGCACGCCGGTGATCTTCGCGATCCTCACGACCATTGCAGCCTTCTCGCCGTTGGTGGGGATCCCCGGCATCATGGGTGACTTCGTGTCCCAGCTGCCGTTGATCGTCGTACCCACGCTGTTGTTCTCCTTGGTGGAGTCCCTGTTCATCCTGCCGGCACACCTGGCGCACCTGGGGGAGCGCAGGAAGAGCAAGGGCTTCGGCCTCCTGCGGCTCTGGGAAAAGGTCCAGGACGCCGTGACGGCAGCACTCGAGAGATTCGTCCAGCGCGTCTACACGCCCTTCTTGGGCATCTGCATCCGCTGGCGGTACCTGACGCTCGCCGTCGCATCTGCCTCACTCATGCTGACGTTCGCGGGCTTCGGAGCTGGCTTCGTGAAGTTCCATTTCTTCCCGGACGTGGAGGCCGACAACGTCGTGGCGTTCGTCACGATGCCCCAGGGCACGCCGGCCGAGGTCACGGCAGCTGCAGTTGAGCGCATCGAGCGGGCCGCCCTGTCCCTGCGGGATGAGGTGGAAGAGCGGGAAGGCGGGGCCGTGTTCCGCCACGTGCTGGCTTCGGTTGGTGACCAACCCTTCCGGAATGACCAGGGCCGGGGTTTCGGAAAGGCTGCAAACTTCACGGGCGCCCACACCGGGGAAGTGAACATCGAGCTGGTTCCGAGTGAGGAGCGGGTCGTGGGTTCCACGGAGCTCGTGGCCGAGTTGCGAGAGCGCACCGGGCCCATCCCTGGGACGGTGGAGCTGATCTTCAGCAGCAACCTGATGTCCACCGGTGACGCCATCGACATCCAGCTGACGGGCACGGACCTCGCGGCCCTGCGACAGGTGGCGGACGAACTCAAGCTGCGGCTCCGGGACTACCCGGGTGTCTCCGACATCTCCGACTCCTTCCGCTCGGGCCAGGCCGAGCAGCGCTTGGAGATCACGCCCGAAGCAGAGAGCCTGGGGCTCACGCGTGCCGATCTCGCGCGCCAGGTGCGCCAGGGCTTCTACGGCGAGGAGGCGCAACGCATCCAGCGCGGGCGCGACGAGGTTCGGGTGATGGTGCGCTACCCCGCAGATGAGCGCCGCTCGCTCAGCCATGTCGAGAACATGCGGGTCCGCTTGCCGGATGGTGCGGAGGTACCGTTCAGCACCGTGGCACTCGTTGAGGAAGCCCGGGGTGATTCAGTGATCCAGCGCTCGGATCGCCGCCGCAGCCTGAACGTCACCGCCGATGTGGATCTCGCCGTCAACGACCCCAATCTGGTGCTCGCGGATCTCCAGGAGTCCGTGCTTCCGCAGCTGCTGGTTGATCACCCGACGATGTCCTACAGCCTCGAGGGCGAGCAGCGGGAGCAGGCCGACACCGTGGGCGGCATGATCCGCGGTTTCCTGCTGGCGTTGGTCATGATCTACGCCCTGCTGGCGATCCCCTTCCGCTCCTACCTGCAGCCGGTGATCGTCATGTTGGCGATCCCCTTCGGCATCGTTGGCGCGATCTGGGGCCACCTGTTCATGGGCATGTCCCTGACCATCATGTCCTTGTTCGGGGTGGTGGCGCTGACGGGCATCCTGGTGAATGACAGCCTGGTGATGGTGGACTTCATCAACAGCCGGCGCCGGGAGGGGGCCGCGACCTTGAATGCGGTGATCGCTGCGGGGCCGGCGCGTTTTCGCGCCATCCTGCTCACCTCCTTGACCACCTTCGCCGGCCTGTCTCCGCTGTTGCTGGAGCGCAGCTTGCAAGCCAAGTTCCTGATCCCCATGGCGGTGTCGCTCGGCTTCGGTGTGCTCTTCGCGACGGCCATCACGCTGCTGCTGGTGCCCGTGTCGTACATGCTGCTCGAGGATGTCCTGACGGGCGTTCGCAAGTTGCGCGGAGTCGACGACCTTCCACCCTTCGAGGGGCATGCTGCCTGAGGGCAGGGCGCTGCCTTCAGAGCAACGGGTCGAACCACCCGAACAGTGTTTCCATCAGGCGCAAACTGAGGGGCCGGGCCTCCCATTGAGCCAGGCGGATCTCACGGGCGGACTCGAGATCTCGTTCGAACTGCCCCTGGAGGGTCGTGAGTGTCGTTGCCGAATGGATGCCCAGGTCCAGCTCGAGGTTGAAGTGCCGACTCCAGTTGTCGAGATTCGACGAACCGACGTAGCCCCAATGTTGGTCGGCGACGGCGTACTTGCTGTGCAGCATGCTGCGCTGGAACTCGAAGATACGCACGCCCCGCTGGAGCAGCGAGCGATAGTAGCGGCGGCCCGCGTTCCAGACGGCGAAGTGATCCGTGCGCGGCCCGGGTAGGAGCAGGCGGACATGCACGCCCCGCTGTGCGGCGCGGGTGAGCGCTCGGCGCAGCAGGAAGCTCGGGACAAAGTAGGCGTTCGTCAAGCTCACGGAATCGCGCGCTTCGTGGATGGCGATCCGCAACCGTCGCTGAAGTTCCGGCCGTCCGCGTCGGGTGACGAGCGTGTGCAAGGTCTGGTCTCCCCGGTCTCCCTGGTGTGCTCCTGGAGCGATGGCGGGGTGCTCGTCCCGAAGGTCCGGGAGGCGCTCCTTGGTGGCGCGCTTCCAGTCCGTGACGAAGAGCCGTCTCAGCTGGGGCACGACCGGGCCTTCGACCCGGACCATCAGGTCCCACCACTCTTCCGGAGCTTGTTGGAGCCATCCGTCGGCGAAGCCTGCGCCGCCCGTGTACGCCACGCGCCCGTCAATCAGGACCAGCTTGCGATGAAAGCGACGCATGAGCCGTGAATCGAAGAGCGGGAAGCGCAGGGCGTGGAAGTAGCACACCTTGCCGCCCGCTTGTTTCAGGGCCGCCAGGTCCGAGCTCTGGACTCTTCGTCCGCCTATGCCATCCAGCAGCACACGCACCCGAAGTCCGCGCGCGGCGGCCACGCGTGCAGCCTCTAGAAAACGGCGGCCGGTTTCGTCGTCTTCCCAGAGGTAGGTTCCGAGCAGCACTTCCGTCTGGGCGGACTCAATGTCTTCGAGAATCCGTGGATAGAACTCGGGGCCCCCGGACAACACTTGCAGGGAGTTGCCCGGAGTGGGTTGCCACACGTACCGAGAGGGGCCGGCACCGAACTTCACGGCAGCTCCAAGGCGAGGTCGACCACCAGGGGCAGATGGTCGGACGCGAGGCGCGCCAAGGACAGGCGAGAGCGCATGGAGTGCTCCACACTGAGCGGGCCGCGCACGAACATCTTGTCCAAGGCTCCCGCTGGACTCCAGGCCGGAAAGCTGCGCAACGCACGTCTGCCGGTGCCAGTAGCGCAGGAGTACCCAGCTTGGGCCAGATGACCGTCAGCCAGGCTTCCGGCCCAATCGTTGGTGTCCCCGGCGATGAGCACCCTGCTGCGGCGATGCAGGTGTGCCAGCCGAGGGCACGCCAGCAGGCGCTTGACCTGCCAACGCCGCTCGAGCCCCGAAAGCCCGAGGTGCACGTTTGCGAGGTGGACCCGCAAACGGTGTCCGTCCTGCCGCACGTCGATGTCCGTGATCAAGGCGCCACGAGCCTTCTTGATGGAGAAGCTGAGGTCGACGTTTTCCACCTCGATCAAGGGGTGGTGGCTGAGGGTCGCGTTGCCGTAGCAGCCGTGTTTCAGGCTCACGTTGGGGCCGAAGGCCAGGTGCGGGAAACCCAGTTGCTCGGCGAGGACTTCTGCCTGGTGATCATGCCGGGAGCGCGGCACCCCTTGATCCACCTCCTGCAGCATCACGGTGTCCGGCCCGTAGTGCTGGATGACCGTGATGATTCGGTCGAGGGCATAGCGTCGATCGATGCCACCGATGCCTTTGTGGATGTTCCAGAGCAGGACTCGCATGGGGCGTCAGTTGCCTGCCGAGCTGAGCCGGAGCAAGTCGTCCAGGCGATCCCGGGCGGGCTGGTAGTCCGGATCGGCATTGAGCGCAGCGCGCAAGGACTGCTCGGCTTCTGTGGACCGGTTGGTGCCGAGCAGGAGTAGCGCGAGGTTGAAGTGGCTGCGTGCGTCTTCAGGCTGGGCAGCGACGGCTTCCCGGAAGAACTGCTCTGCTGTGGGGGCCGCTTGGCTGCGCAGCGCGGCGAGGCCCAGGGCGTTGAGGGTGGGGCCGTGCGTCCCATCGGAGGCTCGCGCCCGAAGCCACACCGCGCGCGCGTCGTCAGCTCGGCCCAGTTCATCCAACAGGACTCCGTAGCCGTACAGCACCGCGGCGTCGTCAGGCGTCAGTTGAGCAGCGCGTTTGGCGTGCGGCAGCGCCTGTTCCCTCCGGCCAGCCTGCCGCAGCGCCGCGGAGAGATTGAAGTGCGCCTCACCAAAGTCGGGGTCGATGCGCACGGCCTCCTCATACGCGTCGATGCCCTGGCTCAGCTCTCCGCGTTCGAAGTGGAAATTCCCTTTGAGCCAAGAGCTCATGGCATCCCGCCCGCCTGCCAGGCCGAGGGCGCGGTCGGTGAGGGCTTCGGCTTCGCTGGTCTTGCCTGCCCAGTCGAGCACGGAAGCCAGCCGGGAGAGGGCCCGCACATGATCTTCGGTGCTGAGTCGGGCCTCCACGGTCCGGTTCACAGCCGCTTCTCGTTCTGGCGTCCAGACGCTGGACAGTTGAACCAGATCGGCCTCGGCCAGGGTGTCGAGCAGGGCCGCTGAGAGACGGCGATAACCCTCCACGGTCATGTGCACATGGTCGAGGAAGAGGTCGGCTCCGGGGATGGGGCGCCCGCTTAGCTCCTGGGCCGCAGTGTCCATCACGGCGACGGCGTCCAGGAAGTGGGCTCCCTCCTGTGAAGCGACCTCCCGAACGATGGCCCGCACCTCACTCAGGGCGCGCAGGGGGACGATGTCCTCGTCTCGAGCGCGCTCCAATGCCAGACGCGCACCTGCCGTGTCTCCCGATGCCAGCAAGGCGAGCCCGAGGTCGTACCAATGGTCGGCGAAGCGCGGGTCGCTCCGAATGGCAGCTCGCAAGGCCTGGAGATCCTGCTCACCGTTCGTGGCCGGCAGGGGGGCTCCGGGTTCACCGCTGTCGCGTTGGCTTCGCTCGCTCTTGAACGGCCTGCAGTCCAGGAGTTGGGAGGCGGGGGCGACGAGCACGACGTCGGCACCGGCGGCGCGCGCCCGACGCACCATCGCCACGAGCTTGGCGCGGTACTGCTGCAGGACCCTGCCCCGCAAGCGGTCGTCGCGGGTGTAGGCGTCAGGCCCCAGGCTCTGATCCAAGAGCGTCTGCACCTCGCCTGGCAGCGTTTCGGCGGCGGGCACCGTGGGCCCCGATGCCTGCGCGCCGAGCAGGCTGCGCAGGGCTTGGAACAAAGCGGAGCGTCGCGCCCAGCTGCCCACGCTGAGAAGCCAGGGCGGAGTGCTCGCAAGCCCCGCGTAGGTGCGTTCCTCGAGGAACTCGTTGTGCCCGCTGTAGATGATGACGATGTCGGGGTCGTACTGGAGCATCTCCTCCAGCACGAGGGCTACTCGGTAACTGGCGTAGCTGATGCCACCGGCGTTCAGGACTTCCCAAGCGCGGTGGGGCGCGGCTTCGGGTAACCAGGCCCGCAGCCAGCCCGAGAAGGAGGTGGGGTCGGCATAGGGGCGGCCGTAGGTCGAGGAGCCGCCGAGGCTGAGGATGCGCACGGTGCCGGCTTCCTTCTCCGCAGCGAAGCTCTGCACGTTGAAGTGGTTGCGCTTGTACGGGGCAGTCACCATCTGTCCCGCCGCTGCACCTGGGCTTTCCGGCAGGGTGTTTTGTTCCACGTAGAGCGGCAGGGCATTCGAGAACCCCACATAGGGGTCCTCAGCTTGAGCCGGAGGGCCGTAACCCAGGAGCTGCAAGGCCCCCTCGACGCCACCGAGCACCACCAGTGTGGCCAGAAGCTGGATGCCGGCCCGGCGCAGGCGGGATGGGCGTCGCCTTGCTGCGCTGATGGGTGCGGTCGTGGGCGCGCTCATGGGCGCAGGGCCAAGACGTGGACGCCGCCGGGAGTTGCGGTTGCTTGGCCCAGGTCAGGGGAGCCCACCGCCAACTCGGGTCGGCCGTCGCCGTCCAGGTCGCCGAGCGCAGCCAGGCCCAGGCCGTAGGAGTGCTGGTCGGGGTGGGCCTCCAGCCGGCGCAATTCGCGTCCATCGGAGGAGGACAGCAGGCGCACGTGGCCCCCGCCACCCGGAGTGGCCGCCAGCTCAGCCCGCCCGTCTCCATCCAGGTCAGCCACCGAAGCCACCTGGGACCCCAGGCGTAGCCCACGCTCCAAGCCCCTGGCAATCAACAGGTTGGTGCCGTCGCGCCCATGGATGATGTGCACAGCGCCCCCGAGCGGGGCCGCGTTGCTGTCCAAGGGGGCCCCGACAGCCAATTCAGGGAGGCCATCGCCATTCAGGTCGGGAAAGGAGGCCAGAGCTTCGCCGAATCCAGCCCCACGCCCGTCCAGCCTCAGCAAGGTCGCCCCGGTGCGCCCCGAGAGGAACAGCACGGCTTGAGACGGGGGGGCAGAAGCCGCCAGGTCGGGCAGGCCGTCGCCATTGATGTCGCCCAGGGGGGCCAAAAGCCGGCCCAGGTCAGAGGCCTCGGCGCTACCGCGGGCCGTGAAAAGGGGGCTCCCGTCTGCGCCAGAGAGAGCCCGGACATAGCCGAAACCAGGGTCGTTCGTCGGCCCCTGAGCGGGCTGAAGTGCTGCGGCCGCAAGGTCTGGAGTGCCATCGCCATCGACATCACCCAGGGCGCAGAGGGCTACACCCAGGGCATCTCCGCCCCGGTCTCCCTGGCTTACCCAGAGCGGCGTCCCGGATCGTCCGGAGTACAGATGAACAGCACCCGCCTCGGGGCCCCGGAGGTCGGCACCTGGAGCTCCCACGGCGATGTCCCGGACACCATCCCCGTCCACGTCGGCCACCGAGGCCACGGACCTGCCGAAGGCGTCACCGCCAGAAGCACCGTCCAGACGCAGGAGCCGGGCCCCGTCGGAGCCGGAAAGGGCCAGGACATAGCCCGGCTGGGCCTGGAGCGCTCCCATCTGGGATGCGCTGACCAGGAGGTCCGGAACACCGTCGCCATTGAGATCGCCGGCTGATGTCAGCGCCATCCCCAAGAGGTCGCCGTTTTTGTGACCCGTGAACTCCATGAGCAACTCTTGCGGCGCCCCCGCAGATCCGCAGGCGAAATGCAGAATCAGGAGCAGCAGCGGGGCCATGCGGGTAGCCAAACACGCCAGCCGGCTGTTGGGTGCCAGGGTGCGGGGGGACGCCAGGCTGCGGGCGTGGCGGGGTGGGTGCACTTCACGGCGGTTCATGAGGGGGAACACGATACTCCTTCGCTGCAGGACGGAGGGCGTGCTCTCTGCAATGACGGCTCCGTCAGGGCAGATTCAAGGTGAATACCGGCCGAGACGGATGTATCGTCCACCGCGGATCTCGCGTCGTTTGCGCAGGGCCCGGGAGACGCCCCTTCATCGACTGCATGGCATCGATTGCATGCCGATCGGAAGCTGGTGAGGATTCGAGAGGCTAGGGCCTCGGTCATCAGCTTTGGGGATGTCCCAGATTGGTCCCAGTCGAGGGCTGGCCTGGGTCATGCGCGTCGGCTTCGGCCCAGCGTGCAGGTGGAAACACGCGAGATCCCTGACAGGACGACACAGCACGCAAGCAGACATCGCCAAACGACATCGATTGACACCCTCGCTGGACATCCCACAGGTGACCTCATGAAGACGCTGCTTTCCCAGTTTTGCGAAGAGTTTGACGGCGTGGTTCGCCCGCTGCTGTCGCCGCTCACCCAGGCGGCAGACACGCTGAACCATGTGTCGGACAAGACCGGCGTCCGGGTTCTCCTGCCGACGGTTCTGGATGTGCGTCATCACTTGAGCACCCTGGCTGACAAGGTGGCAGAGCAGCAGGCCTATGTGCTGATCTTTGGCCCCCTCAAGAGCGGCAAGTCGACGCTCATGAACGCTATCAGCGCGGCGTATGTGAGCGAAGTCACGACCCTGCCCGCCTACCCCTGCATGGTGTATGTGAGCCACGCCGAGAAGGTGGGTTTCACCGTCACCCGCTTCAACGGGCAGCAGGAGGAGTTCGGTGACATGGCTTCGATGCGCACGCTCCTGGAGTGGGCGCACAACGAGCTGGCGGACCGCATCCGCGAGGTGGAGGCCCGCAACGAGACCTTCGACCCGAACGAGCACATCCCGCAGGCAATCCGTCGCATCGACGTGAAGCTGCCGGCCCCGCACCTGGCGGAATCCAGCGCCGTGCTCGTGGACACCCCCGGCCTCTACAGCCGGATGAAGTTTGGCTACGACCGCATGACGCGCGAGTTCCGGAACACCGCGGCCAGCGCAATCTTCGTGGTCAAGACCGACAACCTGTTCTTGGAACAGGTGTTCAACGAGTTCGGCGATCTTCTGAAGTTGTTCAGCCGCATCTTCCTCGTGGTCAACATCGACTCGACCAAGCGGGACCTGCTCGCCAATGGCGAACTCGGCCCGAGCCTCGAGTGCCATGATCCCGACCGGATCATCACGGCTTTCGAGAACCTGGCCATGACGGCGCCGTTGAAGTCAGCGCTCAAGGAAGGGCGGCTGAAGATCTACCCGGTGGACTTGCTGCGCGCTGCGTCTGGCCGTGTGAAGGGCGAGGAGAGAGACGCCGACGGCGGGGCGAACTTCAAGGCCTTCCAACGTGACCTCACCGACTACCTCAACAGCACCGACTATCTGGTGGCGTTCCTGGGGGACAGCTTGAAGCAGGCGTGGGGTCTGCTTGGCGAACTCAAGAACCTCTGCGAACGGGACTCCGTGAAGGAGCTGGGTGAGAAGGTCCTGCGCCTGGACGCGGAGCAGAATCGCCTGGACGGCCTGGAGCAGGCTGCGGAACGCCTCGGTGCGTGCAACTGGGACAGCTTCTTCGGAGCGCTTGGAGACGACCTCTCCAGCATTGCGCGGGGCCGGATCGAAAAGCTTCGCGACCAGACTGCCCACGGCTTGGGTGATGCCATGGACGCCTGGTTCGAAGGGGACTCCAGCTATCAGAGCCTGCTCGTGGACCTGGCACAACCGCTCTTGGCCCGTAGCCGCGATGACCTCACGGCCACGGCCCGGGGTGTGCTGGACACGGTGGCGTCCACCGACACGGCAGGTGCCCAGGTCCCCGACAAGATCCGGCAAGACCTCGAAAGCCTGGGTGTCGACCTGGGTGCCCTGGGCAAGGCCTGTCTCAAGCAGATCGACCCCGGCAGCGGCATGGCGCATGCCAAGTTGGACGTGCCCACATCGCGCATACCTGTGAAGAAGGGCTTCCTCGACTATGTTTGCCTGCGCGGTCAGGGCAGCGTGCGTCGGCGGCTCTTCGGCCCCGAAGAGGCACCCAATGAGCCCATCCCGCGCTCCGTGAAGATGCGGCGCATGGGGACGCAGGGTCGAGACGGTCTCCAGGATGTGCTGGAAGGGGCCTTCGGGGACTTCTTCGAAGGCGCGCTGGACCACCTCTCGACGCAGGTTCTCAAGCTCTACGTCGGCACCCTGCGCATGGGTATCAAGGGTGAGTTGCGCAAGATTCGCGAGGCGAATGCCCTGCGCAAATCCTCGGTGGCGCGGCGCCTGGCAGAGCTCACCCGGGTGAGCGAATCGCTCGGCAATCTCTCCAACGTGGTGGAGCAGGCCTCGGTGGTGCTGGGAAGTCTCTCGAGCCGCTATGGCGAGACGGATCCCAAGCTGCTCGTGCGCCCCGTGACCTCGATGACCGAGACGATCGACGCTCTGTCATCCGGTGAAACGGTCAGCACGCCTCCAGCAACACGCTCCTTGGCGGGCAAGGCGGCCAGCGATCTGGGCGAAGTGAGCTCAGCGGCGGGGCGCGTGGGCGGTACGGCGCGTGCGAGCCTGCTGTCGGATCGTTCGACCCCCGCCTCCAACTCGGCGGGCAAGGACGCACCGGATTCGGACCTGTCCAAGAAAATCCTGGCACCGACAGAAACGGGCGCCGTTGGCGACGGTCAGGCCGCGAAGGACGCCGAGCAGGCTGAGTTGGTGTCATCCAGCGAGGGCAACCGCGCGGGCGACGCTGTCGAGGGCGTCGAAGCCGCGGAGTCGCCAGAGCCTAAGTCTGACGCGTGACCTAGACCTAGGGCTGGGACTGCGTGTTCAGCAGAACCCGGTAGCCCTGGCCCCGCTTGTTCTCGATGAGCGGGTTGCCCTGGGCATCGAGTTTGCGGCGGAGCCTGCCCACGTGAACATCCAGGACGTTCGTGCCGGGATCGAATTCAAGATCCCAGACCTCCTTCAACAGCTCCTCGCGGGTCACGAGTTCGCCCTTGGCTTTCACCAAGGCGAGCAGCAGGTCGAACTCGCGCGGGCTGAGATCCACCCGCCGACCGTTTCTCAGCACGCGTCGGCGAGCCAGGTCGATGGTGATTTCACCGTACTCCAGCGGCTGGAGCGATTCGCGGCGCCGCACCACGGCATCCATGCGAGCGACGAGCTCCTCGATCTCCGGTGGCTTGACGATGTAGTCGTCGGCTCCGAGTGAAAGCCCCTTCACCTTCTGCTTCGTGCGGCCTTCGCCCGAGACGATGATCACAGGCGTTTCATTTCCCGCTTGGCGCAAGCTGTAGAGCAGGTCGAGGCCGGAGGGCCCTGGCAGCCCGATGTCCAACAAGATCAAGTCGACGGCGGGCGTTGGGCGAGGGTGGAGGACCGAGAGGGCCTCCGCCTCAGAACTCGCAGTGAGCACATCCACACCAGCTGACTCAAGCCCAGCCTGAGCGAACAGGACGAAGTCCGAATCGTCATCGACGAGTAGTACTCTCACCGCAGCCTCCCAACCCTCTGGAGTGCAACGTCGACCGGCTCGAACGCATGTGCAAAGCGCTTCCCCGGATGCTGCATGCACGCTTTCGGAGGGGCGGGCAGTGCCAGGGTCTCGCCGCGAACTCAGGGGATGAGACAGCGGATTGGACGGACATTCGACCGACCCCACCAAGGAGGGGAGCATACCCCTGCCTGTGCCACATTGGACCGAAAAGACAACGATCTCGTCAGAAACGGAGGCCAGCTTCGTGAGAGATGCTCTGGGATGGATCTGGACACATGCATTCATTGCGTGTAAGTAGAGTCACGAACATCCCCTGAGGATCTGGGGCTGGACGCCACTCGCCGTCATTCCCCCCAGAGCGACGGCGGTTGGCGGGTCACGATCTCCCCCTCTTCCCCCTTTTGTGGTCCGCTGGCGCCGCCTCGGATTCTCAGGCTTTTCCCGGTTCCCGCGGCCACGCTGCGCGGCACTTGAGAATTCCGGCCTTCCATCGCCCCGGTTGATCCCCGGTTGATCCCCGGTTGATCCCTGAGCGATCCTCGGCCTCAGCCGTCGCTGCTCCCCAACTTCTCCCGGGACTCCTGCAGATCGAGAACCGCTTGGTACTCCGCCAGGGTGCTCTCGTACTGAGTGAGAACGGGCAGCTTGTTGACCAACTCCTCGTCAGCTTGTGTCAGGGCGATGGCCTTGGACTGGAGGGCGATGGCCGCAGGGATGTCGCCCTGCTGGAAATGGCTACGAGCCAGGGTGTCCTGGATGCTCGCGTTCTTGTGTTGGGTCAGGGCGTCAGCTCTTTGGGCCGCGACCAACGCCAACTCCACGTCGCGCATGCCGTCGGGGATCCCGCTGTTTGGCGCGACGATGCGCCACGCGAAGAGTTCGAGCTGTTGGGCATTGTCCTTTAACTCGTTGCTGATGAGCCGGCGCCCCAACTGTTCGGCGCGCCGACCGCTGTCATCAATGCGCAAGAGCGCCAGGTAGCTGAGGGAATGCATGTCGATGAAGCGCACATGCAGCGCGGCAAGCGCTTGGGCGTGCTCCAGGACGGCGGGCCAGTTACCTTCATTGAGTGCCTCGCTCAGGGCCATGTCCAGGGGCCGCGCACGATGCAAGGCAGCCTGCCAGGCGGCGGCCTGTTCCCTGGCCGCAGTCACGTCGTAGGTTCCCGCGAGGACCTGCTCCACGACGCCCTTCATCTCTACGTGGTCCGACAGCGGGTTGCCGATCCAGGCGAGATGGCCGCTGCCATCGACGATCATGGCCGTGGGGATGCCATCTTGCCCGGCGGCCTGCATGTAGGCAGTTGCGGTCTGCCCATCGAGGTCGGAGGCGAGGGTGTAGCTCATGGCATCACCCTGCTCCTCCACGAAGGCTCGCGTGGGCTTCATGGAGGGGTTGGGCCAGATGGCTACACCGATCACGGTCAGGCCGTCTTCGGCATGGGATGTGGCCAGCTCGTTGACGTGCGGAATGCTCTGCACGCAAGGGCCGCACCAGGTGGCCCAGAAGTCCAGCACGTAGGTGTGTCCCTCCTGGTAGCTGGGAACGGCGTCGCCTCTGAGCCACTCCACATGAGTCAGGTTGGGTGCCTTGTCGCCGACGCGCAGGCTGATCTCGCCCTGGGCTCTGAGGGGGACGACACACAGCATCAGGAGCGCGAGGGTGCGGGCGGCGCCCCAGGGGGAGTGTGTGATCATGAGGATTCCTGGAAGCGTGGGCTGTGGGGGGGCGGATGGGAGGCGCGCTGAACTGGGCTGGACCCATCGCCGAGGGTGTGAGCAGATGTGTGCAGTGGACACCGGGATTGCAGGCATTTCCAGAGGTGTTCGTAGCACGCTGGATCGGGTCACGGCACACTGGCGGCCATGCCTTCCCCGCCGCCGCCCTCCGCTTCGATTGGCTTGGACGCCGGGGAGGCGACGGAGGCAGCCCACGCAGCTCTTGGCCTCTTCCATCCGACCCTGGCAACGTGGTTCCAGGAGCGCATCGGGCAGCCCACGAGCCCGCAGATCGAGGGCTGGCCCGCCATTGCAGCTGGGCAGCACACCCTGATCGCTGCACCGACCGGGACCGGCAAGACCTTGGCCGCCTTCCTCTGGGCGCTGAACGGGTTGCTGCGACAAGGCAACTCCCTGCCTGACGCCACCCAGGTGCTCTACATCTCACCCCTGCGCGCGCTGAGCAACGACGTGCAGAAGAACCTCTCCGGGCCGCTGGCCGAGCTGGCTGAACGCGACCCAGAGTTGCCCGAGGTGCGCGTGGCGGTGCGCTCGGGCGACACGACATCATCGGAGCGTGCCTCGATGGTGCGCAAGGCGCCGCACGTGCTCGTGACGACGCCCGAGTCCATGTACATCCTGCTCACGTCGGACAGTGGCCGACGCATGCTGTCACAGGTGCGCACGGTTATCGTGGACGAGATCCACGCCATGGCGCGGGACAAGCGCGGGAGCCACCTCGCCCTGTCCCTGGAGCGGCTCGAGGTCCTGACAGGGGGCGTGCAACGCATCGGCCTGTCGGCGACGCAGAAACCCGTGGAGGTGGTCGCACAGCTGCTGACGGGGACGCGGCGGGAGTGCACCATCGTGGACACCGGCCACTTGCGTGACATCGATCTGGCCGTCGAGATCCCCCAGTCACCTTTGGGTGCTGTCTGCAGCCACGAGCATTGGGGAGAGATCTACCAGCGCATGGCACAGCTGGCGGCCGAACACAGCACGACGCTGGTGTTCGTGAACACACGCAAGCTAGCTGAGCGCCTTGCTGCGCGGCTCACGGACGCCGTGGGGGAGGGGCTTGTGGCTTGCCACCATGGGAGCCTGAGCAAGGAGCTCCGGCTGCAGGCTGAAGAGCGCTTGAAGTCTGGGGAACTGCGAGTGTTGGTGGCCACTGCCTCGCTGGAGCTGGGGATCGACATCGGGGATATTGACCTCGCTGTCCAAGTGGGGTCGGCCCGCTCCATCGCGACACTGCTGCAACGAGTGGGTCGGGCCGGTCACGGTGTTCATCGGGTCCCCAAGGGACGGCTCTTTCCGCTGACCATGGACGAGCTGGCGGAAGCCGCCGCGCTCCTGGCGTCGATCCGCCAAGGGCAACTGGACCGCACGCCGACGCCCCCCCCCGCGCTGGACATCCTCGTTCAACAGGTCGTCGCTGCCTGCGTGGCCGAACCCCAGGACAAGGACGCGTTGTTCGCCTCCCTCTCCCGCGCCCATCCCTACCGCACGTTGAGTCGTGAGGACTTCGACGCCGTCATCGCGCTCCACACCAGCGGGCGTTGGGCCATGCTGCACGAAGACGGTGTGGGGGGGCGCCTGATGGCGACCAAGCGTGCGCGTCTCCCCGCCCTCACGTCGGGCGGCTCCATCCCCGACAACGCTGACTACCAGGTGCGCCTGGAGCCCGAAGGTCTGCTGGTGGGGACGCTGAACGAGGACTTCGCGGTCGAGGCCAACGTCGGTGACATCTTTCAGCTCGGCAACACGAGTTGGCGGATCCTGCGGGTGGAGTCGGGTGTCGTCCGGGTGGCCGATGCTGCGGGCGAACCCCCGACCCTCCCTTTCTGGTTGGGAGAGGCGCCGTCCCGCACCATCGAGCTGAGCCAGGAAATCGGTCGGCAGCGTGAGCGGGCTGACGGCCCCGAGTGGTTTGAGCGCGAGACAGGACTCGGTCGCGACGCCGCAGAACAGTTGTTCACCTACCTGGCAGACGGGCGCAAGGCGCTCGGCGCGGTTCCCAGCCAGACCTGCGTAATTGCCGAGCGGTTCTTCGACGAGACGGGCGGTATGCAGTTGGTGATCCACTCGCCCTTCGGCGGGCGCATCAACCGCGCGTGGGGTCTCGCCCTGCGCAAGAAGTTCTGTCGCGGTTTCGGCTTCGAGCTGCAGGCTGCAGCGAGCGAGGAAGCCATCCTCATTTCCCTGGGCCCGCACCACAGCTTTCCACTTCAGGACGTGTTCAAATTCCTGCACAGCAATTCGGCTCGGGACACGTTGACCCAGGCGTTGCTCGCGGCACCGATGTTTACCACGCGCTGGCGCTGGAACCTGACGCGTTCGTTGCTCCTGCCGCGCACGAAGGCCGGGCGCAAGGTGCCCCCGGCGCTGATGCGCATGCGGGCCGACGACATGCTCGTGCAGGCATTCCCCCAGGCGATGGCATGCGGCGAAACGCTCCCTGCGGGCGACCTACCGGTGCCGATGGACCAACCCATGGTCAGGCAGACGGTGGAGGACTGCTTGGTCGAGGCCATGGACATCGAGGGCCTGCTGGGCTTGCTGAGCGGCATCCAGGACGGGCGCATCGCCACCCACGCCGTGGATGTTCCGGAGCCCTCGAGCTTCGCCGAAGGGATCCTGCACGCCCAGCCCTACGCCTTCCTGGATGACGCCCCCTTGGAGGAGCGACGCACCCAGGCGGTGCGGACCCGGCGTGGTTTGTCCGCCAAGGAAGCCGATGGCCTGGGCGCCCTCGACCCAGCCGCGGTGGAGCGGGTGCGCGAGGAGGCGTGGCCCCGGGCAAGCAGTCTCGAGGAGGTTCATGAAGCCTTGCTGTGGATGGGCTACGTGACCGAGACCGAGGTTCCGGAGTGGTCGGAGTGGCTCGGCAAGCTGGCGCGGGATGGCCGCATCGTGCAGGAGAAGCACCAAGACGAGGTGCGATGGTTCGCTGCCGAAGCTCCCAGGGATGCCGAGTCCGTGCTGGCTGGTCGGTTGGAGGCCTTGGGGCCGGTGGAGAGCGACGACCCTCTGATGCTGGCCCTCGAGGCCAAGGGCCTGGTGCTGCGCACGCGCATCGACGGTCGCGACGCCTGGTGCAACCGTCGCCTTCTGGCGCGCATCCATCGCTACACCCTGGACACGCTGCGCAAGCAGATCCAGCCCGTCAGCGCGGCCGATTTTCTGCGTTTTCTCGTTGCCTGGCAGCATGTCGACCAGGGCCATCAGCTGGAGGGTCCGCGGGGCGTGCTGGAGGTGGTGCGTCAGTTGGCGGGCTTCGAGATCCCCGCGGCCGCCTGGGAGAAGGACATCCTGCCCCAGCGCGTGACGGGCTATCGGCCCAACTGGCTGGACGAACTCATGCTCTCGGGACAGGTGGCTTGGGGTCGATTATGGGGGGCGGCTGCGGGCCCGATCCGCCGGACTCCCTTGTCGCTCGTCCCAAGGGAGGACCTGGAGCCCTGGCTGGGGCTGACGACGGTGGGCGATGAGTGGAGCCTCAAGGGCGCGGGCCGTGCCGTGCACGAACAGCTGGCTGCCGCAGGCGCACTCTTTCCCCAGGAGATCGAGCGGCGCGGCAAGTTGCTGCCGGTGCAGGTGGAGGAGGGCTTGGGCCAGCTCGTGGGTCTCGGCCTGGCGAGCTGTGACGGCTTCGGAGGCTTGCGCACCCTTTTTGCCCGGCGCCGCGCACGCCCTCGTCGAACACCTGCACCCAGCGGGCGCTGGAGCGTGTTGAGCCGAGGCGCCTTCGAAGCACCCCCTGTGGAATTCCTGGCTCGTGTGCTCCTGCGTCGGACGGGCGTTGTGTTCAAGCGCACGATCGAGCGCGAGCGCTTCGGGGTGCCGTGGTGGCGCATCCACCGCGAGCTGCGGACATTGGAGGCGAGAGGCGAGGTGCGCGGCGGCCGCTTCGTCGAAGGCTTTGCGGGGGAGCAGTTTGCCCTGCCCCAAGCGGTGCGTCTGCTGAGGCGTGTTCGTGGAGAGGAGACGGCCGGGCGCATCCCGGTGCACGTGACGGCGGCGGATCCCCTCAACTACGTCGGCATCCTGACGCCCGATGAGCGCGTGGCGAGCTCAGCCGTGCAGCGGGTCATCGTGGGTTAGCTGCTATGATCCCGCCCCTATGACTGAGCACGAAGCGAAGGCACCGGAACAGGATGAAGTGGGCAGGAAGGCCAAGCCCGCTGCGCGGGGTGTGCTGTCAGGCGCCTTGGGAAAGCTGCTGTTGATGGTGGGTACCTTGCTCGTGCTCGCGGCGCTCACCGAGGTGGGTTTTCGCGTGGCTGGCTACGGGCCGTCCACTCACCTGCGCTGGTTCGCCCACCCGGATCTGCACTACACGGCTGCGCCGAACCAGGAAGGAAGCGTGCAGGTCCACGATGAGAAGGCCGGCGATCGCACGATTCAGATGCACATCAACGGCTTCGGCCAGCGCTGCCCTGACTACGAGCTGGAGAAGCAGCCGGGCGAGTACCGGGTCGTCACGATGGGAGATTCGCTGACCTTTGGCCCCGGCGTCAGCAATCAGGAAACCTTCGCCATGCAGGCGGAGGCGCTCCTGAATTCAGACTCGGGGGACGCCGCCGAGGCTGGTTTCACGCGCGTCGTCAACGTAGCCGCCAACGGCTATTCGACCATCCACTACCTGCGTTGGATGGAGACACAGCTCAAGACCTACAGCCCCGATCTCGTCGTGATGTGCCTGTACATCGGCAACGACCTGGTCATCGCGACGCGCAATCGCTTGTTCAATCCCGTGCCTTTTCCCGGCCTGGTGCGTAACACGGCCGTGGGGCACTACCTGCTGGAGAAGCACCGGCCGCTGCTCATGAGCTGGGCGGAGGGCATGGCGGAGGAGGGTCAGAAGCGCGCCCTGCTGGAGCCCATCGAACCCGACCTCCGGCGCTTCGTCGACGTGCCCGAGGACAAGCTGGGCTACGACGACAAGGTGCGTCTCTGGCGCCACGCCTTGGAGCATGTAGAACGCATGAAGGCCTTGGCGGACGAGGCGGGAACGCCGCTTGTGTGCCTGCTGATTCCGCAATCACACATGGTCAGCACCGAGGGCGACTTCCCCATCCACGGTTGGCTCAAGCGGGGCATCGAAAGCCGCGGCGTGCCCGTCATCCTGCCCGACGACGAGTTGCGTCCGTTGGCGATGGATGGCTGGCACAGCTATGACCCGGGCCACCTGAACATCGCCGGCCATGCCGCCGTGGGGCGCAGTCTGTCGACGGCGATCCGCGCGCAACGCTAGGGCGTCGTTCCCAGCAGTGCGTTGGAGAGGGTGAACCCGAAGACCACGCCGCCGTCTTCACAGACGAACTGGACCCAGAGCTGCGTGCCGCTGGGCAGGCCCGCAGGCCAGGTCGTAGGCAGGCCCAGCTGGCCGGAGGTGTTGGCCATGAACTGAAACTGGTGCAGCAAGGGATTCGTGTAGAGCGTTCCACCTGCGGCGAATAGGGGCGAGGAACTTGTAGAGATCCAGCCCAGCAGCAGGGCGTTCGGTAGCGCAGCTTGCAGGTCGAGGGTGACCAGGGTGTTCGCCTCGAGGGTCCCCGTCCCCGACAGGCCCGGTATGCCTGCACTGCCGAGACTGCCGCCGCCCAGGTCCTGCCAGGCGTTGGGTTCCGGAACCAGCGCCACGTCGAGGGTCACCGGGCTACCCACCGCTACGGTCACCTGCTGGATGCTGTCCAGGTAGCCCGCCGCCTGGACCGTGAGGGTGTACATGCCATTGGGAAGCGTGGCGTGGTAGCGGCCAAAGTCGCCGCCACTTCCGAAGCTCTCCCCGTTGGCGAAGTTGATGCCTGACACCTGCACCAGGCCATCCACGGGCAGCATGCTGTTGGCGTCCGTGATGTGACCACTGACCGAGATGTCGCGCCCCAGGAACTGCTCGATGGCGAGCCACACGGCCTGGGCCTCAGCTTCACCTGCGGCGAAGCTGGGCTGGAAGGTCGTGGCTGTTTCGAGCAGGAAGGCGTGGGCTCCGCTGCGCATCTGATAATGGATGTCACCCGCGAGACAGCAGCTGCTGCCGATGTCGCCAGCCCAGCCGGCTGCTGTGCTGATGGCAGTGGCCTCGTCACTCAAGAACAACTCGAGTGGGTGCGTCCAGCAACCATAGCCGTAGCGGGCTTCTTGCCCGAAGGAATGGAAGTCGAGCACCTTCGCGAAGTGCCGGTCGTCCGAGAGGGCGATCAGCGTCTGCGTCTCGGGTTCGGATGAGGGGGACGGGCCTTGGTAGGTGCTAGAGCCCGCCGAAGTGCTGCCGCCACATCCACCTCCCCAACCCGGAGGGTAGTTGCGGTTGAGGTCGACGCCCGTTCCCGTTGGGAAGACCCGACGGTTCTTGCGCCAGAAATTGTCCTGGGTGAACACGTGGTTGTAGCCGTCCGGGTTCTGGACCGGGACGATCCAGATCTCGTGCGCGTTCACGGCCTGGGTCACATCAGGGTCCGTGCCGTAGTCGGACAGGAGGCGGTCGATGCTTTCCAGGGCGATGAGGGGGGTGACGATCTCGCGCGCATGGTGCGCGGAGACCAACAGCACCGCGGGCTCATCCTCCTCGATCGTGACGTTGTCGGAGATGACCAGCGCCAGCAGGTTGCGGCCTTCAACGGTGGTGGGCATGCCGTAGGCCTGGGTCAAGTTCACCACCCGAGCCAGGTTCGGGTGCGCGGCCGCGGAGCTCAGGAGGCTGACTTCTATGGCGGCGAGGTCCGGATAGCCGGCGGGGACTGGCGTGCCCAAGGCAAGCTTCCCACCGACGGCAGTCTCCCCCAAGGGCCGCCCTGTCTGAACCACGTGGTAGGTGTATCCCTGCTCTCGCAGGTCATGGAGCTCTTGTGCGCTCGCGATGAGTTCGATGTGGCTCAGACCGAGTCCATCGTCCACGAAGCCCAGCACATCGAAGCCTCGCTGCCCGAACTCGGCCGCGAGCTCGGCGCTCGAGAGCGCCGGATCCAGCGGGCGGAGCTGGATCTGGGCGAGCGGGAGCTCTTCCGTCGCGACGACAAGAGGCACGGCGGGGCTGATGCCGGGCACGGCGTGCACGATTGTCGACAGAAGCAGGGCACTGAGCATGGAGGGAATCCCACGGGGAACTCGCCAGCTTACCTCGGCTCGCTCTGCCGACCAGGGCGTGTGGGGCGCTGTCTCGGGGCCGGTTTGGGCTTCAAGGGGGTGGCTGAGCGGGCCGAACAGCGTGTTATCGTCTGCCTTCTTCTGGTCCGTCTTCTGAACCTGACCGCCTCTTCCCGTCTCGCGAACGATGCTCTTCAACAGCCTCGAGTTCGCTGTTTTCTTCGCGGTGGTCTACGGGCTCTACCTGGTGCTCCAGCGCCGGGCACAGAACGGCCTGCTGCTCGTGGCCAGCTACGTGTTCTACGGAGCGTGGGACTGGAAGTTCCTGGGGCTGATCGCCTTGTCCACGGTGATCGACTACGGCTTGGGCCTGGCCATCCACCGCAGTGACGACCCGCGCCGGCGCAAGCGGCTCGTGGTCTGCAGCCTGGTCAGCAACCTGGGCATCCTCGCCACCTTCAAGTACGCCGGCTTCTTCGCCGAGAGCTTCGCGGATCTGGCGGGGCTCGCGGGCTGGCAGGTGGAGCCCTGGGTGCTGGACGTCGTGCTTCCCGTGGGCATCTCCTTCTACACCTTTCAGACGCTCAGCTATACGATCGACGTCTATCGCGGGACGCTGAAGCCCACGCGCAGCTTCCTGGACTTCGCGCTCTTCGTCGCGTTCTTTCCGCAGCTGGTGGCCGGTCCCATCGAGCGTGCGAGCCGACTGTTGCCGCAGATCCTCAAGCCGCGCAAGCTGGATTGGGGCCGGTTCGGTTCTGGCTGCTGGTTGGTGTTGGCGGGCACCTTCAAGAAGGTCGTTGTGGCCGACAACCTGGCGCGCTGCGTGAACCTGATCTACGGGAACGCCGAGGAAGCCACAGGCCTGGAGATCGCTGTCGCGACCTACGCCTTCGCCTGGCAGATCTACTGCGACTTCAGTGGCTACACGGATGTGGCGCGGGGCATCGCGCGGCTGATGGGGTTCGACCTCATGTTGAACTTCAACCTGCCGTATCTGGCGACGAACCCCTCGGAGTTCTGGCGCCGGTGGCACATCAGTCTGTCGACCTGGCTGCGGGACTACCTCTACATCTCACTGGGTGGCAATCGCGGGGGCGGTTGGCTGACCTACCGCAACCTGGGGCTGACCATGTTGCTGGGCGGGCTGTGGCACGGAGCGGCGTGGACCTACGTGCTTTGGGGCGCCTATCAAGGTGCTCTGCTCATCGGCCATCGCCTGCTCGAGCCGGTGCTTCGACGTCTCGCCCCCAAGGGGCCCATGCTGTCCCGGGGCTGGTGGTTGGTGCGCGTGCTCTTCATGTTCCAGTTGGCATGCCTGGGTTGGATGATCTTCCGGGCGGAGAGCGTGCCCCAGTTGGGCGTCCTGCTGACCCGGCTGGTGAGCGCGCCCGGTCTGGGCATTCTCGACGCCTGGTGGAAGCCTTTGGCTGTCCTGATCTTGCCCCTGGCAAGCTTCCAGCTGATCCAGCACGTGACGGGGCGACTGGACACCATCCTGCGCTGGCCGCTCGTACTCCGGTCCGTGGTGTATGCGGGCATCGTGTTGGCGATTTTCGTGCTGGGCGAGAATGGCGGCAGCCCCTTCATCTACTTCCAGTTCTGACGGCCTGAGAAGGGAGCGCGCTCATCAGCGAACGTGAAGACACCGACTGGCCGAATCGCTTCCCCTGGGGAGCGCTGCTGGCTGGGCTGCTGGTCTGGGCTGTGGATGCCTGGGCCCTCGGCTTGGGTGGCCCGTGGGACTTCTTCTCCGAACGCATGAACAACGAACACCCCATGGAGCGAGGGGTCGTGAGTGACCGCGTGGAGTTCGCCCGGCTGGCTGCCGAGGCGAGCGACAACCCGCTGGTGGCCGTGATGGGTTCGAGCCGAGCCCATGCCAGCATGCACACGCACCTGCTCAAGAAGGCGGCCCCCGGCATCGAAGTCGCGGCGCTCGCTCATGCAGGCATGCACCCCTTCGAGATTCGTGGGGCCCTCGACGAGGTGTTGGCCTTGGAGCCCGAGCTGGTGGTGATCCTCATCTCGGAGTTCGACACCCACCGCCCCCTGCGTCTGATGCCGCAGACGTCACCGGGGAGCTTCGCAGCCCTGCGGGAGTTGGCCAGCCAGGTGGGCGGCGACTTCGTTTGGGAGCAACGCACGACCTTCCTCCAGGTGGCCTTGGCGAGCGTGGTGGACCTGTATCGCTATCGCGAGGTGTTTCATGTGGCAGGCGTCGAGGACTACCGCATGTTCAGCCATCCCGCTGCACCGCGCGGTCAGGGAGTCCTGAAGATTCCCTATCTGCTTGAGGGCAACGCCCCGCTCGACATGAACATGGATGAGGAGCTCCAGCAGTTGGAGCTTGTCTATCCCCATCTCTCGCTCCGGGCGCGCAAGGCGGGCATGACCCAGTGCCAGTCCATCACCCGTGGGCCGCACGCCACGGTCCAGATGTTCTTGCTGCGCAAGGCGGTGGTACGAGCGCGTTCCAAGGGCGTCCGCGTGTTGCTCGTGGAAGGTCCCCTGGCGCCGGCGACCAAGGGCTTCTACGACAACTCCATCCGAACCGACTTCCTGGAGCTTGCCCAGGAGTTGAGCCAGGAAGAGGGCGTGCTCTTCCTGGCATTGGAAGAGAGCGGGCCCTTTCCGCAGGAGATCTTCGCAGACCTGACCCACCTCAATCGTGAAGGCGCCCAGCAAATGAGCGCTGCCGTGGGGCGGCGTGTCGCAAACCTCCTGGAACTGCCTGGCCCCTGAGGCGTTTCAGGTCGAGGTCAGGGGGTGACGGCCAGCAGGCCGTTGCTTCCGGTCACGCCGAACGGGCCCGTCGGATCCTGGAAGAAGAACTGCAGGGCGACGCCGAAGCCGGAGGGCACGCTGGCGGGGAAGCTGGTGGCGATGGAGAAACTGCCTGCTCCATCGAAGGCGAACGCCTTTTGACTCACGATGGGGAAGGGGTAGAAGGTGCCACCGAAGAAGGGTGTCGGCGTGACGGCGGTGCTCAGGAACACGAACCCGAGGGCCGACGGCTGGGCGTTGCTGCACTGGATGCTGAAGGGGCCGCCACCGGGGCTGAGGTCGCCGCTTCCGGACAGCAGCGGTTCACCGAGGCTGCCGGGTAGACCGGACGGGCCGAGATCGCTGAACCCTCCGGAGTTGGTGTCGTAGGGCCATTCATTGCTGAGACTGGCACCCCCGGCGCCGTTGTTGCGAACGAGCAGGGAGCCATCCGCCGTGCCGACCGGGACGATGAGTTGCAGTTGCGTGCCGCCGGCGCTGGAGGAAACCCCTGAGGCGACGAGCGCATTCCCGTCGGCTGCTGCTGCGGTGAACCAGACCTCGTTGCCCAGCGCCGAGAAGCCGTTGCCGTTGATCGTAAGCAGACCTCCGGTGGATGTGGAGCCGGACACGCCTGTCACACTCGGCTTTGTCGCCGCGACGCTGCCGTAGATGGACTGCAAGGCGGCAACGTCGTCCGCCTCGATGGAGCGGGTCTGCACGGGGTTGCTGGCCGCTGCAAACATGCTGGCGCCGGCGCTGGAGCTGTGGCCGATCCCCAACACATGGCCGACCTCGTGCGTGGCGACACCCTGCAGGTCGGCAGGGCCGTCGTCACCAGGGCCGTCCTGCCAGGTGATGGAGGACAGGTAGTTGATCTTCCAGCCGTCCGAGGAGGGCGTCACGCTGAAGGCCAGCAAGCTGCCGGGATTGGGGTCGAAGAGCTCGCAGTGGATGTTGGCATTGTTGCCGCCCGGTCCCGGTGCCTCTCCCTGGAAGCTCGCGTCGTAGTTGGCTTGGCCGCTGCCCAGGGTGGCTTGGGTCGGGTCCTGGTTGCCCGAGCCCGCGAAGGGCTGGCTCGACCATTCGAGGTGCGCCTTCCAGAGCGCTTGGGTGGCACCGGTCGCCGACGGGAAGTCGGGATGAGGCGCCAGGTTGTCGTTGGCAGACGCGTCGCTGAAGTTGTTCAGCACGCGCACGTCGCGCTGGTCGAGACCGAGCGAATCGCCGGTGAGGCTGAAGGCGGCGCCTGGCAGGGCAACGGAAAGCTGGTGGGTGATGGTCAGGCAGAGCGCGAGCGCGCCCAGGGCACTCAAGTTGCGTGGGGAAAGAATCATGAGAAGTCTCGCCGGGAGGAGCGATGAGTGTGAAGTCGCGCGGCGTGACCCCCTGGCAAACAGCAAGGGAACCATGGGGTGTCGACACGGGGAGACTTGCCGACTCGGGAGAGAGTCACCCTGCGCGAGCTGGCGAGCATAACTCAGCGGAGGTTTGCGCTTGAGTGGATATGGAATGCTGCCCCGGGAACGCGGTAGCCTTCCCCGTGCAATACGCACCCTCAAAGGGACCGTTGAGGCCTGATACCGGGAGCGCAGCTTTTCCTCGAGCGGATGGTGAGCCCGTCATGGATGCAGGCAACCGGAAGGCGGTGATAGCGGCCTTGTCGGCCAATGCGGGCATCGCCGTGGCGAAGTTCGTTGGCTACCTCTTCACGGGCTCCTCCTCGATGTTGGCGGAGAGCGTTCACTCCCTTGCGGACTCGGGGAACCAGGCCCTCCTGCTCTGGGGTGGGGCCGCGGCCCGCCGCCCAGCTACGGAGCAGCACCCGTTCGGCCACGGTCGCGAACGCTACTTCTGGGCCTTCGTCGTCTCGCTGGTGATCTTCGCCTTGGGGTCGGTCTTCGCGCTCTACGAGGGGCTCCACAAGCTGGATTCCACGGAGCCCCTGGAGTCGCCGATGATCGCGGTGGGGATCCTGGCGTTGGGCTTGGTGTTGGAGGGGCTGTCATTCCGCCTGGCGGTGCGCGAGGCCCGTAGCCGCAAGGGCGCGACTGGATGGTGGAACTTCATCAAGCGCACCCGTAACCCGGAACTCCCGGTGGTCCTGCTGGAGGATCTCGGGGCCTTGGTCGGATTGGCGATCGCCATGGTGGGCGTGATCATGGCCTGGGTCACCGGCAACCCTGTGTACGACGCGCTGGGCACGATCGTGATCGGAGCCCTGCTCGGGGTGATCGCCGTGCTGTTGGCAGTGGAGATGAAGAGCCTCATCATCGGCGAGTCAGCCTCGGTGGATCACCGCACGCGTTTGAAGCAGGCGGTCGCCGACGCTCCACGCGTCGTCCGACTGATCAACATGCGCACCCAACATCTGGGCCCCGAGGAATTGCTGGTTGGGCTGAAGGTGGAGTTCGACGCGACCCTCGACTTTTCCGAGTTGACCGACGCCATCGATGAAGTGGAGGCGGCCATGCGCGCCAGCGTCGCGCCCCGCCTGGTGATCTACTTGGAACCCGACATCTTCGAGGCGTCACACAAGGGCAACGATCCGCCCGTGCATTGAGAAGCAGGTGACCGGGCGCGCTCACTCCTGCAGACCGGCCTTGGGCTGGCACCAATCCCAACAGTGCCGTCGACAGCAGCAGTTGAGAGAAGAGTCGGTGCAGCAGGGAGTCCAGTTGCAGCGACGGTCGGCTCCTTCTTATCCATCGCCTCGGGCCGTTGGAGAGAGTGGCGTTCACCGTCGTTCAGGAAATGAAAGGTGAGCGCTGGGTCAGCTGCCGCATGTTGCATCAGTGAAACGTTGCGAGCAGGTGGCCTCCACCCAGGCTTGACCACCTTGGGGACTGAGATAGCCTCAACTTGATGAAGTCGGGAATTCTCAAGGCGTTGTTCCTGCTCGGGACGGCTCTTGGGCCGCTTGCGCCGGCAGCTTCCACTCAGAGTTCGCTTCAGCCCTGGCAGGCCCACGACGTGTCCACCTCGACGGTGATGGCCTTCTCGGTCTCGCCCGCTGACGTCGACGGTGATGGGGACATGGATGTGTTCTCGGCTGGCTTCAACGACACGATCTCCTGGCATGAGAACGTCGAAACAGATGGTCGCCTCTGGGTCGAGCACGTGATTGCGCCGGCCGTGTTCGTGTTCACGGTGGATGCCGTCGACCTCGATGGCGATGGGGATCTGGATGTCGCAGTCGGTTCGACGTCGCTGACGGAACCCCTGACCTGGTTCGAGAACCGCTTCGGCGATGGCAGCGCATGGATCAAGAACATCGTTCCTGCGCCTCCCGTCACGATCCGCTCGGTGCACGGAGCCGATGTGGATGCGGACGGGGACATGGACCTGTTGAGTGCCCTCGAGGACGGGGACGCCGTGGTGCTGTCGAAGAACCTCAACGGCACGGGCACCTCCTGGGCTTCGGGTCAGGTTGGCCAAGGGGATGGTCCCTTGGATGTTGAGACGGCCGACGTGGACGGCAACGGAACTCTCGACGTCCTGACGATCTACTCGCAGGAGACGCGTGTCGCCTGGTACAGCAACCAGGAGGGCGACGGCTCGCTCTGGTTCGAAGTCGACATGATGTTGTCCGGGCAGGGTGGGCACTCCGTGTCGCCCGGCGACATGAACGGAGACGGTGACATGGATGCCGTGTCCGGGTCGTTCGGGAACGACCTGCTCGTCTTCCATCGCAACCGGAACGGAACGGCTCTCGACTGGAGCAACGAGGTCATCAGCACCCAGATCGGCAACTACGTCTCGGTCGAGGTGGCGGACCTGGATCTCGACGGTGATCTGGATGTGCTGGCTGCCTCCTTCGACAACCTGGAGTCGAAGGGAGTTGGAACAGGAGCCATGACGGTCACCTGGCAAGAGAACCTGCTGGGCAGCCCCGTGTCTTGGCAGGAACACACCGTCTCGGACACGGTGGCCAAGGGGCGGGCCGCCCTGGTGGCCGACATGGACCAGGACTGCGATCTGGATGTCGTCGCGGCGACGTCGACGAACGACCGCGTGGCCTGGTTCGAGAACACCGTGTCCCTCGACTGCAACAGCAACGGCGTTCCGGACGCGTGCGACATTGCTCAGGGGGCGAGCATCGACTGCAACAAGAACGGCGTGCCCGACGAGTGCGACTTCTTCATTGATGGCTCGGACCAGATCTCGATCAACCTCGGCGGCATCGATTTCAAACCCTGGATGGGTGGGCCGAATGGGATTCCCGACGAGTGTGAATTCCCGATCCTGGACCAACTGCTTCAGGGGCTGCCGCGGACCGGCTCGATCCTCGAACTCCTGCCTCGCTGGTCCGAAGTCCTGGGGGATTCAGTAGTGGGTGCTGTGGGATTCGGTGACCCGCTTGTCCAGCAAGCTGTTCAGCCGGGTGACAAGCTGCCGCGAGAGCGTCGTCTGGAGCTGCCCCTGCAGGTCCTGGGCGGAGTCCCCGAGGGCAAGTTGCTGGTCTACGCCTACGTCGAGGACGCCCTCCAGGGCTCTCAGCGCCTCGGGCTGGATCAGCACGGGGGCGCCGAGCTCTCGCTCCGTCTAGCCGCTCAGACTGAGTGGCCGCTCCTGGGCGCGGGCGGCGTCTTGACCGTACGCGCTGTCGAATTGGACTCGGACGGCAGGCCCTTCAATTGGAGTGCGCCGCTGCATCTGCCGATCAAGAACAGCGCAGCTTCCAGGGCTGCGGTGTCCATTTCGGCGGATGCGGGACGCTAGGCAGATCCATTGCGCCCTCGACAGTTCGTGTTCATGGAAATAGATTGGCCGATGATCGTTCCTGACGGATCAGGGGCGAACTGGCGTGAACGCGCGCCGCAGAGAACTCGGAGATGCAGCATGGTGATGGGATCCTCGGTCCGTTGGATGGTGAGCTGTGCGCTTGCTGTTGTCTTGCAAGGCGCCGTCAGCACCGCCCAGACAGGCCCGCCACCTGAAGAGGACGACGTCCACTACGGGCTCCCCGGCCAGTTCACCATCAACCAGGCCATGGATTTCTACCGCACGGAGGTGGTGACGACGGCCAAGACACCGGTCGTGGTCTGGATCCATGGCAAGGGATTCTGGGGTGGGGACGAGTCGATTGACGCGAGCACGTCTCCCTTTGTGGATTGGCTCGCTGCGGGCTGGTCGATTGCGTCCTTGGACTATCGGCACACCGGGCAGGACTGGGATGCATTCATGCACGGGCAGGACTCCGTGTACCCCGACCATGCCGTGGATGTCGCCCTGGCCGTGCAGTACCTGCGCACCAAGAGCACGGATTGGAACATCGACCCGGACAAGATCCTCTTGTTCGGTGAGTCAGCTGGTGGATGTCTCTCGTCGTGGACCGCCATGGCCGATGATCTCGCGGCCTTCCAGGGCGGTGTGGGGCACGGCCCCGGGCTCTCGACCCGCGTGCGCGCCTTCGTCAACGTGGACGGTCCCACGGACTGGACGTACGTGAACCCCTTCGTGAACCCAGACGTCATGCATTACTTCGGCGTGTTCGTGCCGAACACGCCGCCGTTCAACATCCTGGTGCCCTTGGCGACCCAGCTGGAGGCCTCGCCCTTCTGGCAAGTCGGGCAGGCACCGCAGGCTGAGGCCAATCGCCAGGTGGGCGCGTACCAGGACTACGAGGGCCCTGTTGCCGGTGATATTCATGACCCCGCCTATGGCCTGACGATGCAAGTCGCCCTCGAGCAAGGGGACCACGGTTTTCCGGTTTTGAACTGGGACCTGGCGCCCGACTGGCCCATCGGCCCGGCCTTGGATGATCTGGATTGGATGAAGGTGCAGTTCACCGGACTTCCCTACGGTGACGGTGTTGGCGGAACCTCTGCGGTCTCGCCGGAACTCTACCTGCGCAGCATGGGGCCCACCGAGACCCTGCTGGTGACGGATGCGCCGCCCAACGCCATGGTCACCTTCGCGCTTGGGATCGGTCAGATCGATGTTCCCTTGTTCGCCGGCCGCCTGTACGTGCAGCCGATGGTCTTCCTCTACGGCACGACCGACGCCCAGGGCGATTGCCTGCGGGATCTGGATCTCGGGTTGGCCGGGGGCTTGTTTGACGTCTTCGTGCAAGCTGCCATCGAAGACCCGGGTGCCGTGGGTGGCTACACCTTGACGGGCGGGCTGAAGCTCGACCTGAAGGAGTAGGGAGCACTCCCTAGCCTGCCATGGACAGCGTGTTCACTCTGGATGGGAGTGCGCGACGGTCCGCGAGGGGCACTTCCGCCAGAGGAGTCCAGGCCGAGGGCGTGCACGGCGCATGGCTCGTTGCCTCTGCGCTCCTGGCGCTGGTGGTTGGCTCAGCTGGGCGACTGCAGGCCCAGACAGGTTCTGGGGAGTTGCGCGCAGCCGGGCAGGTCGCGAGCCAGACGGCCACTGCGTTCACGGAGGCCGACGCGCAGCGTGTCGGCCAGGACCTCGCACCCTTCGCCGGACAGGAGCCGGCCGTTCTGGTCGACGCCGTGATTCCGAGTGGCGCGAAAGGAACAGGAACAGCCTTCCCCGAGACGATCCAGTATCAACTGGGCACGTCCTACAGCAGCGTCGGGCGGCGGCGCCCCCTGCTCGTGGCGTATCACGGCTACGGGGGATCGGCGGCTAGCGTCGCCACGCAATCCACCTTGGATGAAGTCTGCAACCAAAGAGGGTGGGTGTACCTCTCGGTGACGGGCTTGGACGACAAGGTCTTCGGCACGGAGCTCTCGCAAGCTCACACGGAAGCAGCCGTGAACTGGATGCTGGACCACTTCCACGTCGACCCCGATCAGATCTACATGGTGGGATTCTCCATGGGAGCCGGTGTCGCCATGAACTTCGCGGCGCGACATCGGGACCCCGCGGGAGTCATGATCGCGGCCTTGGGCTTGGTGAGCGTCTCCGCTGATTGGACGTCTGCGTGGCTGACGGGTTCGCCGAGCGTGCAAGCGGTGCTCGAGAATCCCCTGAACTTCGGTGCCAGCCCGTCACAGGACCCCTTCGGCTATCGTCGCTGGAGCGGGAGCTTTCACGACGGAAGCAGCGCTTCGATGCTCGGAAGCCTAGCGCCCTCTCAGTCCATGGCCAGCAATCTGGGCAGCACGCCCGTCTACCTGAGTTGGGACACGGGCGACGCGACCCTCTACGTGACCGATCAGTGTGCTCAGCTCTCCAACTTCCTGCCGAGCTTGGGCGGGGAGGTCAGCGTCAAGACGGTGTTCGGGACACTCGACCCCGCGACCGGAGTTCCGGCGCCCCACTCCTGGGCGGTGCTCAAGGAGAATCAGCTGGCCAACTTCTTCGACGGCAAGACCGTGGATCGGACTCCTGCTTCGTTCCGTGCGCTCCTGGCCGACGATTCCACGGTGGGGAACGTCGCCTGCGAGCAGCGCGTCACCGGAGCCTTCACGTCCTTTGACACCTCAGTGCTTCCGGGGGCGGCGTTGACCCAGGTTCAGAACGCGAGGCTGCTCAGCTTTGATGGAGGCGGAGCTCCCGCTGACCAGCGGGTGGAGGCGATCCCCGCTGACGGGCAAGCCTTCGAGCTGCGCGTGCTGGGCCTTGACAGCCGGCCTTCCTATGCGCTGCATGAGTCCACGGGAGCGCTGGTCGAGGACGTGCGCTCGGAACCCTGGCACGAGGCACTCGTGCTGCCGGTGCCCGCGGAAGGGCTGCGCGTGAACCTGGTGTCCCGACACGATTGGACAGCGCGGCTGACCGTCTTGCCGGACCCCTTGCCAGCGCCGGGCGGAATGACCCCGCCAGCCACACTGGTGGCCGAAGGATTCGTTGCGGTCGATCAGGCCTGGCTCGTGCTCGGGATGCATGAAGCACTCAGCCCCGTACTGGGCGGGGGAGCGACTCTCGGTGTCCAGCCCCGCCCGCCATCGATCCTGCGCTGCTTGCCGCTCGAGGACGACGGTAGCGTGGTCATGCCGTTGCAACTCCCCGCGCTGCCTGTGGGGAGCGGGGCTCACGCCCATGCCCAGGTCCTGTTCCTGAAGACGGAGGGGACGCTGTCTGCCGCAGCCACCAGCAACGTCTGGATGCTGCGCTGGCCCTGACCTGGAGTCAGGAGCCTGTGTCAGTCGTTGCGGTAGGCAGAATGACAGCTGGTGCACGACGCCTTCAGGGCGGAGAAGGCTGCGGCACTCGCCCCTTGATCGTCGTCAGGGGACGCACGCCGTGCTGAGTACGCCTCGCGCAGCGTAGCGCTGCTCTGGATCGCGTCTTCGATCCAGGACTGATAGTCGGTCGCTGCCTCGTTGACCTCGGGCAGCTCCCGCGCCTGCACGAAGAGCCCGCGCAGGATGGCCGCTTCATTGGCAGGGTCGACGTCGGGGTGATCGGGGTTCACTGTCCAGTCGCGCTTGGCCATGCCGGCGACGTTGTCGAAGTGGCGCGCAATGCGCACCATCAACTCGCGGACCCCATCAAACTCCTGCGCCGCAGCCAGTCCCCAGTCCAGTGCACCTGTCTGCTGCGCACTGGGAATGTCTGCTGTCGCGACCGTGCGATAGAGGCCCTCGTACTTCTCCGAGGTGCCGCACCACTGGCGCATCTCTGCGAGCGCTTGTTCGCGCGGAACGGCATCCAGGACCAGCCTCCCGATCGCAGCGGCGGCCGGGCCCCGGTGTTGGCCATGAAAGCAGTGCACGTAGAACGGGCCCTCGGCCTCCCGGAAGGTCTTGGAGATCTTCAGGAGCTCGTCGGGGTTGATCCCGCGGTACTGAATCGGCACGTGCACGTAGCGCATGCCCAGTTCGGCGGCGCCCTCGGCGTCCGGCGTCTTGCCGTCCACCGACAGGATGGTGCGGACGCCCATGGCGGCAATGGCAACCAGGGATTCCCGGTCGTGGGGCTCGCCGCCGGAGATGATGCTCTCGCTCAGGGCAAAGACGTTGTGCAGGCCACCGTCCTGGCCCGGCTCGCGCACGTCCAGCTGAAGCTGTTGGGCCTGCTCATAGGCCGTGGAGTCGTTGAGCAGCAGGAGCGGCGAGGCGGCTTCGGCTCGCACGCTTCGTGCTTCGGAGCAGCCGACCGCGAGGCTTCCCAGGCAGATGCTTAGGCCCCAGAGGGCCCAGCCAGCCACACTCCACAAGCCGTCGCCTGGCCGGGATGCCGTCAGCCGCGTCGCGCGGGACGTCCTGAGGCTTCGGGAAGAGGGCGTGGGGCTCATGATCGAGTGCGGAGGAGGATCGGGGGTCGAGAGGCTCAAGATGCTGACCAGGACGCTTGGAGGGCCTCTGGGGAGGACCAGCGCCTTGGAGTGCCAGGGGAGTGTAAGGGCTCGGCACCCGTGTGCGAGGGCCGTCTGGGCAGTGTGACGGATCCCCGGGCCGGAACGGACGCAGTTCCTCAGTCTTCGGGGTCAGAATCTGCAGCCATGCGGCGTTTCACGAGGCGGGCCAGCTGGACCCTGGCCCGGCGATAGAGCTGCCGAGCGGCATCGGCTCCCGGCCGACCCATTTGTCGCGCCACGAAGTCCCAGCTGCCACCTTGATAGGTGCGCAGCAGGATCACCTCTCGCGCATCCTCGTTCAGCTCCGTCATGGCTTCGTCTACGAGCTTCTCCAGCTCGTTCAGGGCTGCCCGTTCGTCGGGCGTCCCCGTCCCCGATCCGGGCCCACCGCCCGATGAGACAAGGGCGTCGATGTTGACCTCGCGCCGGGGGTCTCGCTTCTCCGCGAAGTGACTGCGCCACGCGTCGCGGATACGGTTTTCGGCGATGCGCGAGAGCCACTGGATGATGCTGGCCGTGCTGCGCGGCTGGAGATCACCGATGTGCTGGAAGGCGGCGGACATTGTTTCCTGGACGATGTCCATGGACTCCATGCGGCTGCGCAGGTCCACGCTCAAGCGGATGCGGACGATTCGCCGTAGGCGATCCTGGTAGCGCTGCAGCAGATCTTCGAGCGCCTTCCTGTTCCCGTTCTGCGCTTCGTCCAGGAGGCGCAGGGACTCCGTGGGATCGGGCAGCATTGATCCATCAAGCGAGGCCTCCAGGGGGTCGTCGGCCTTCTCGTGGGATGGCTTGGAGGAGTCGGTGATGAGTCCGGCCTCAAGGGGAAGGAAGAGGGCAGGCGATTGCAGGGGAGACTGCTGGCGTCTGGAGTCTAACGTGACCAGCGTGGTGAGTTGATCGTATGGGGGAGTATCGTCAGAAGACCCCAGCGGAAACCAAATGACACTGAGCTGATGGTGGATCCCACTTTTTCAAACCTTCCGTCGCCCGGTCCAGAGGGCGAAGATCCTGCTGCGAGCGCCGAGGCCGAGCGCTTGTTCGATGCGTGGCTGGAGACGGTGGGGGGCACGGCTGAGCGGCCCTTCGAGCAGCTCGTCGCGCAGCACCCGTCCCATGAGCAGGCATTCCGCGCCCTCCACGAAGAGTGGCAGGAGATCGAGACGGGCATCGAGAGCGCCCTGCCGGAAGACCTGCCCGAGACGGGCGTCGAGGACGAGTGGGGCGAAGACATCCTGGTCCGCGAGGCCGGCGCCGTGCTGGGGGACTACCGCTTGGTGCGCCTGCTCGGCGAGGGGGCCGTGGGTCAGGTCTGGGAGGCGCAACAGATTTCGCTCAACCGTCCCGTGGCACTCAAGCTGCTGCGTCCCAACCGGGCGTCTGCGGCGCGGGGCCTGGCGCTGGTGCACGAGGCCCGGGCTGCGGGGCGCCTCGATCATCCAGGCATCGTCAATGTGTACGCGGCCGGGAGCATCGGGGGCGTGGCCTATCTCTCCCAACAGTTGGTCAAGGAGGGACGCACTCTCGGGGAACTGATCGAAGAGGCGCGCCGAGATGTCCCCACCGGCCTTGCGCCCTTCCGCAGGACCGCGCAACTCGTGGTTGATGTGGCGGACGCCGTGCACGTCGCCCACGAGGCCGGCATCCTGCACCGCGATATCAAGCCGGGGAACATCCTGATCGGTGGTGACGGGCGTCCGCGGGTGAGCGACTTCGGTCTCGCGCATGTGGTGGGGGAGGACCCCGAGCAAGAAGGACTCGTCGGGACCTGCGCGTACATGAGCCCCGAGCAGGCGACGGGGCGAGGCGCACTCGATGCGCGCAGCGATGTGTTCGCCTTGGGCGCTGTGCTGTTTGAGGCCTTGACCCAGCGTCGGGCGTTCGAGGGCGACAGCGTGCCTGCGGTGTTGCGTGCCGTGCGGGAGGAGGATCCTCCCGACCCTCGTTCGCTGCGCGCGCGCATTCCAGGGGACCTGGCCTTGATCTGCGTGAAGGCGTTGGACAAGGAACGCTCCCAGCGCTACGCCGACATGAAGTCCTTCGCCGACGACCTGCGGCGCTTCCTGGCAGACGAGCCGATCCTGGCCGTGCCGCCCGGGCCTGGGGTGCGTCTGCGAAAGTGGTTGCGGCGACATCCGGCATGGGCAGCGAGTCTGGGGCTCGGCGTGGCGGCCCTGGTGACCGTCAGTATCTTCCTCGTGAGGGAGGTGGAGCTGCGGAGGCAGATGGTCTTCGAGAGGAACCGGGCTGATCAGAACGCCCTGACTGCTACCGCAGCGGCCGACCGGGCGGACCAGAACGCCTTGACCGCTGCCGCCGCGGCCACGCGAGCAGAGGAGCGGGCAGAGGCCGCTGAGTGGCAGGGCTATGTGGCGAACCTGCGCGCATCGGCCATCGCCCTGGACCGCGGTGTGTCCGAGGAAGCGCGGCGCCGTTTGGAGGCCTGCGCGCCGGCGCTGCGCGGATGGGAGTGGCACCACGACGCCCGGCGCGTCGACATGACGTCCCATACCTTGAGCGGTCACCCCGGCGCGGTGACTTCGGTGGCGATGTCAGCCGACGGCTCTCGGGTCGTGACGGCCGCCCGGGAAGGCAGCGTGTCGGTCTGGGACACCGCCAGCGGTGAGCTGCTCTTCGAGTTGGCTGGGCTTCCGTACAATTTGCACTCCGTGGCGTATGCCGAGCAGACAGGTGCCGTGATTGCCGGTGCGGACGATGGAAGCGTGCTCGAATGGCGGCCAGGTGTCGACGACATCCCCATGACCTTGAGCTTCCATCAGGCCGCTGTGCGGTCCGTGGCCGTGAGCGCCGATGGTCTCGTGATCGTCTCGGGTTCCGACGACGGCTCCGCACATGTCTGGGACCGACGTGATGAACGGCAGTTCACGGTGACGCCGCGCGTTCCGACCGGCGTTCGCGGCGTGGCACTGAGCCGCGACGGCAGACGACTGCTCACTGCTTCGCGGCTCGGCACCGTGAGTCTCTGGGATGTCGCGACCGCCGAGCTGGTGCAGGAGCTGCCCTGGGACGCGCGCAATGAGGTGGCCGTGAGCCTGGACGGCCTGGGCGGGCGCCGCTTTGTGGGGACCGCCGACGGTTCCATTCGGGTGTGGGAGACGGGGTCTACCGAAGCAGGGATCGTCCTGCCGGGAGATGGCTATGGAGTGCGCGCCGTGGCGTCGACGCCGGACGGTGGCACCCTGCTCTCGGCGACGGCCGGGGGGGTGCGGCTCTACACGGTGGACTCCGTGCGGTTGCCGACCGTGCTCACCGGGCACCCTTCGACACCCTTGTGCGTGGCGCTGAGCGCCGACGCCCAGTTGCTGGTCGCAGGCTGTGAGGACGGCACCGCTGTGATCTGGGACCTCGCACAACGTGGCGCCTCCTACTCGCTCGTGACGGGCTTGCCCCACGCGCAGTCGGCGTTGGCTGTCGACCAGAACGGCGAGCGGGTGGCGTCCGCTGGTTTGGGGGAGCGCGTCGTGCGCATCTGGGACGGAACGAGCGGCGCCTTGCAACATGAGCTGTCGGGACACGAGACGACGATTTCGGCAGTCGCCATGAGCGGGGACGGCCGGCTCGTCGCCTCGGGGGGCCTGGGGTCGCTCGAGCCTCACGTGCGGCTGTGGGACGCTGTGGCGGGCAAGGCCTTGGGCATCATGCGCGGCCATCGCTTGACGGTGTCCTGCCTGGCCATGGATCTCACGGGAGCCGCACTCGTGTCCGGTTCCTACGATGGCACCGTCCGTCGCTGGCAGGGTGGGGAGCAGGTGGACCGGATCGACGCGCCTGGTCGTGCAGCGGTGTCGAGCGTGCGCCTGACCGAGGATGGCCGGCGTCTGGCTGCCTCCTGCACGGACGGCACCGTGTTCTTGGTCGCTCTGGACGAGAGCCCTCCCGAGTCGCTCGCGGAGGGACGTCTCGACCCTCGCCTGACTGTCTTGAGGCCGTCCCAAGGTCTGGCTGGCGGAACACTCGAGATGAGCCAGAACGGTCGCTTCGTGGTCTGGGCCTCGAATCAGCAAGACCTCGTGCTGGGTTGGGACATGCTCACGGGCGAAGAGTTCGAACTGGAGGGGGACGGTCGCTATGGGCATGCGGTCTTTGCCATGACGCCGGACGGTTCACGACTCGTGTCGGCCACCCGAGGAGACGGATCGCTGCGCCTGCGTAGTCGCACGGCGCCGGAGACCCTGAGCCTGCTGACGCACCCTGCCGGGACGATCCGCGCCGCAGCTTTCTCAGGGGATGGGCGCCGCCTCGTTTCAGCGGGCTCCGATGGGTCGTTGCGGGTCTGGGACGGGCCGCCTGCACAGGAGTGATCCGAGTTGCCCGGAGCCTGCCGACATTGGGCAGATGTCAGGCCGGCCGGTGTGCGTTAGGCTTCGCCCCAATGCCACAACGCAAGCGCGAAGCCTCTCCCACCGCCAGCCTGCTTCTGCGCATCCTGCCAGTGCTCTGTCTCGCGCTGGCCGTCGGCGCGGTGGCGCGTGGCGTGGCCCGTGCCCTGGCCGACGCCGACCCCCTGCAGGCGCTGCTCGGGGGAGCCTTTGCAGCTTGGCAGATGCTGTTGGTCGCCTCGGTGCTGGCGTGCTTGTTCGCCGTGGTGCAGCGCATGAGGCTATGGCATCTCGCGCGGGCGGCGCACAGACCGTGGGCGCACTGCCGGCTGTTGGTCTACATGCTGGCGCTGGGCGCCGTGCTGCACATGACGTGGCTGGCTCCGGTTCGTGGAGCCGTGGCTGAGATGTTGCTGGCGGTGTGCGGCGGGGCCTACGCCCTTCTCTCCGCCGTCGGAGAGTCCAAGCCCAAGCTGCTGAAGCGCAGTCGCTCCGTGCTGGATCTCGCGGCGCTCACGTTGCTCGGGCTGGCGCTCAGTGCTGAGTGGGCGCTCTCCCTATGGAACGCCTGGGACGCGAATCCGCTGCTCGCGATGCCGGGCGGAACGGCGGCCGAGCACATCGCCCGTGAACGCTTGTCACCGGGGACCCTGATCCGGGGTTTTCCCATCAACAGTGAGGGGGACTACGACACGGAGCGTGAGCGGGACGGCCGCCGTCTGGTGCTGAGCATCGGAGATTCCTTCAGCGTGGGGGTGGTGCCTTACCCGTATCACTTCACCACGGTGGCGGAGCAGCAGTGGCCGGAGATCGAGGTCTACAACGTGGGACTGCCGACGATCGGCCCCAAGGAATACCTGCACCTGATCGAGACGCGTGTCGGTGACCTCGAACCCGAGGCCGTGGTGGTGAATGTGTTTGTCGGCAACGACATCAACCAGGCCCTGAACCGAGACAGCTGGGACCTCGGTTCCTGGTCGTGGCTGGATGCCGATCACTGGCTCGTCTCACTCTACGTGCGCCGCCTCTGGGCTGTGTCGGGCCAGGCTGTGGGGGACGAGGCGCTTCCGGAACACACCTCCGCTGGGGTTGGTTGGGGTCGGGGAGATGAACGTCTCGAGGCGCTGCGACGGAGCAGCCTCTCTGAGTGGCCGCACCTGGGGGATCCCTCCCTGGAGCGCAACATGATGACCGAAGCTACGTTCCTGGGCATCGAGACAACTCGCGCGCGACGTGCGTGCAGCCGCTGGACGGCGGCCTACGGGATGCTCTTCGACTTGCTCGAAGAGATGCGCGCGGCCTGCGCACCGGCGCCCCTTTTGGTGATGCTCATTCCTGACGAGTTCCAGGTGGAGGACGCGCTCTGGGAGGACATCGTCGACAGCACGCCTGGCGAATCCCTGGATCGCTTCCAGCCCCAACGTCTGCTGGTCGAGGGCCTCGCCGAGCGCGCACTTCCGACCCTGGATCTGTTGCCGCTCATGCGCGAGGCGCCCACCTGGACGGGGGCACCCGATGACGAGCGGCGGCGGGCGCTCTATCACCTGCGGGATACGCACATCAATGCGCGCGGCAACCGGCTCGTCGGTTTGGCGCTGGCCGACTTCCTGCGGCAGAACCTGCCCTGAGGAAGGCACGATCCTGCAGCACGGGCTCAGCCGTCTTCCGACTTGCCTTGTCCCAACGGGTGCCCGAGGTCTACGAGGGCGGTTTGTGCCTGCTCGCGGATGTCGGCTCGGTAGGCGTAGAGCGCGAGCCGCCGCATCCATTCCAAACCCGCGTCTCCCCACGGGAGCACGGCCCTGAGCTGCACCATCCGTTGTGCTGGGTCCTGCGCCCGTCCCGCCAATCGGAGCACGCCGGCGCAGGCCGCCATGCCCAGGTCGTTCTCAAGCATGCCTCCCACGACGCGCGCCTCGGCAGCCAGGGATTGAAGGATCTCCGGGTCGGTCTCCCCGATGAGCATCAGGGAGTGGGCGGCTGCACGTTGTAGGCTGAGCGGCGAGTCGGGTTGAGCACGCGATGGCAGTGCCTCGCTCAGCAGCTGTGGCCGGGCTGCGTCAGCGCGGGGACCCAACGCGCCAAGCGCCGCCGCCGCCGCTGTCCGTCGGCGGCTGTCCGCAGCCGTCAGTTCCCCGAGCAGCACCGGCAGTGCGCCCTCCCCGAACTCAGCGACGAGGTCGAGCAAGGCAGGCAGTCGGGCCACGTCCAGCTCGTCCGACGTGCCCTGGAAGGCGAGCAGCATGCCGGGTAGGTGCTCGGGGCCTCGGGCACGAAGCCAGGCCCGGGTGTGCCCCGTCGACGCAGGTCGGTTGTCCAACGCTAGCTGTGCCATGTGCCTGAGAGCCACGGCACCCAGCGCGGCCAGCTGCTGCTCGGCTTCGCGGCGCAGCTCGGGGCGGGGCGCCTTCAGCTGGAGGTTCCAGGCCCTGATGACCGTGGATTGTGCGAGGCCCCGGATCGGGGGCGACTCGTCATCGAGGGCGGCCTCGAGGCGTTCGAACTCTGCGTTGCCCGGTCGAGCTGTCTTGCTCAGGATCGTGCAGGCTGCGCGGCGTACCCGCTCGTGCTCATGATGGGAAGCCTGCAGCACCGCCGCCTGCCCGGAAGCACCGAGCGAGCCCAGGGTGTTGACCAGCAGGGCACCGCCTGGCGGGTGAGCTTGCTCCAGGGCTGTCACGAGCTGCGGGAGGGCGGCTTCCCCGAGCTGCAGCGCCATCTCGGCGATGAGCTCGGGCACGCGGGAGGTGGGTCTGCCAGCGTTGGCCAGCAGGGCCGGAAAGACCTCCAACCCATGTTTCTTGAGGCTGGCAGCGGCGTGCTGGGAGACCTCTTCGGCGATGTCATCCAGAAGCACGATCAGGGTTTCGCTCACAGCATCAGGGTCCTCCCAACCAGCGGCCGGGGCCGGCTCGCCCAAGGCGGCGGCGGTCAGGCTGCGTTCGAAGGGGTCCGCAGAGAGAGCGCCCGCCAGACGATCGGATTCACTGCGCGAGCAGGCGCAGAGGCACATCAGCAGAAGCCAGCTCGCCAGTGGCCCGGTGGCTCTCGCGGGGGGCACACGGGTGCGCGGAGACAGGTGGGTGGACGGAGTCACGATGCGCCACTCTAACCGGCTGTGAGGGCGTCCTTCTTGCGGCCGGTCAAGCCCAGGACCCAGGTCACCGCGAAGCCACCCAGCAGCAGCAGCAGGGCCTGGATCAGCTGACCCATGCTGGGTTTGAAGGTCGTGGTGCGGTCGCTGAGAATCTTGAGCTCGGCCGGACTCATGCCTGCGTAAGTGCTCTCCATGTGAGCCTCCTGCGCGTCGTCGAAGACGATGCCGTACTTTTCGGAGATGGTGGCTGCGTCGTCACCCTGAACGTAGGCGGTGATTGCCTTGCGGGAGCTGCGATCGATGAGGTCCGGGTGAACCGGGTTCTCAAAGGGGTAGAGATTGAGCACAGAGCCCACGAGCAGCCCGAGAAGCACACCGTGGACCGTCGCCGAGTAGCGCGTCAGCAACCACTTCAGGAGATTGCTCAGTCCGCCGATGCCGAGCGCTGCGCCCACACCCACGGGCACCAGCACCGCCAGGCTTCCACTCAGATCGGCGCGCAGGGCACCCACGCTGACGCTGCCAACGACGGTCTCATAGAGGCCCAGGATGAGCAGCACGTAGGCACCGCTGATACCGGGCAGGACCATGCTCGTGGCCGCAAGCAAGCCCGCCAGGGCGAGCCACGGCGTCGTGTCGGGCAAGCGCGTGGAGAACAGTTCGAGGAACTGCGCGAGCATCAGGCCGAAGCCACCCAGGAAGCCCAGGACGACGCCGGCGTTGAAGGGCCGCAGGAAGCGCCAGATCAAGGGCACACCCCCGAGGGTCATGCCGATGAACAAGCTGTACATCACCCAGCGCTGGTCGCGGACCAGGCTCACTGCCAGGCCCGAGAAACCCAGGACGGCCGCCACCGCACCTAGGCCGATCAATGCCGCGAACAGCAGCGCCTCGCGGCGCAGCTTCAAGCGGCTGAGGTCGGCAACCGCGTCGATGAAGCGTTCGTAGAGGCCTACCGCCAAGATCATCGTGCCGCCACTGATCCCGGGCACGAGGTTGGCCATCCCCATCAGGAATCCACCGAAGACGACCCGTGGGGCGCTGGCGGTGGGCTCCGCTGGGTCGCTGGAGGAGGGGAGGGTGCCGGAGTCCTGTTCTGGGTTTGCAGTCATGGGGTCGCATCATGCTTGCGAAACCTCACGACTCAAGGCTGGGAGGGCCGTAGCTGGCCCGGATTGGGGAGCGGGAAGGAGTTTTCAGCCCAAAGGGGGTGTTGGCCGAAGGGACTGAGGGTTTCTTTCGCCGACCGCCCCCACTGCTTCTCCGCAACAACCCATGTCCAGAAGTCCCGCACTCCGACTTTCGATTCGCCCACAGCAGGTGAGTCGCGTGATGTGGCGCCTGGTCTTCGTGCTCACCGGGCTGCACCTGTTGGCGCAGATCTCCCACTGGGGGTTCGGGCACGACTCGGTGTTTGGCCTCGTGCCGATGTTCGACCTGAACGGCGAGCTGAATGTCCCGACCCTCTACGCGTCTGTCTCGCTGCTCTTCTGCGGGGCGTTGATGGCCGTGATCGCCCGGGTCCAGAAGCTGCGCGCCGCACCCTATGCCGCCCATTGGGCTTCCTTGGCGTCGATCATGGCCTTCCTGGCCCTGGATGAGTTCGCCTCTCTGCACGAGCGTCTGTCCGACCCCATTCGTTCGGCTCTCGGGACGAGTGGCATGTTCACGAGCGCGTGGGTCATCCCCTACGGGATCCTGGGCCTGCTGCTGGGGCTGACGTTCTTGCGCTTCACCCTGGCCTTGCCGAAGTCCGTCCGCACGTTCCTGGTGCTTGGGGGCCTGACCTTTGTGCTGGGTGCGGTGGGCATCGAGATGGCCGCCGGCTCCGCGAAGGAAGCGGCCGGCGGGTCGAGCAGCCTGGCCATCGCGGTCTGGACGACACTCGAGGAAGTGCTCGAGATGTCCGGCGTGGTCATCGCGGTGCACGGCCTCATGCTGCTGCTCGCCACGACGCCAGGAGGTGTGGAGCTGCACCTGAACGAGCCGGAGGCCGGGTCGCAGGACGGGGTCGAGGGCTCTGCCAGGGCACGGCACGTCGCGAGGCCGCGCCTGGAGTTGGAGCCCTAGCCGTCGACGCGAGCGGCAGCGATCAGGTCGGCCGGTACGCGACGCAGATTGCTCGTCAGGCCGACCTTGGCAGCACTCCAGACGATCCACTTCGTGGGGTCGAACTGGTACCAGCGAATGCCATTGCGATAGTCGGACTGAAAGCGGTGGTGGAAGTTGTGGTAGCCCTCGCCCAAGGTCATGAACGCCACCAGCGCGCTGTCTCGCGCTGAGCCCAGCTCGCCGAAGGGTTGCGTCCCCAGCATGTGGGCGAAGGAGTTGACCGAGAACGTCGCGTGCCACTGCAGCACCAGGCGCAGGCTGCCGGCCACGAGGAAGGCGCCCAAGGCATCACCCCAGAGCAGGCCGAAGGCTGCGGGCAAGGCCGCGCCGAACAGCGCTGCGAGCAGCAGGTAGTGCTTGTCCTGGAGGACCACCAGGCGGTCGGATTCCAGGTCCTTGACGACGGTGCTCGAGCGTTCGCTGCGGTCGCTCTTGCAGAGCACCCAGCCGATGTGCGCCCACCAGAAGCCGAGCTGGATGTTGTAGGGGTCGCGCTCGTCGTCTGTATAGGTGTGGTGCTCGCGGTGGTCTGCACACCAGGCCAAGGCAGAGTTCTGCACGGAGGCCGCGCCGAACGCGAGGTAGAACGCGCGCACCGGCCAGGTGGCAGAGTAGGCCACATGGGAAAAGAGCCGGTGATAGCCGCCGGTGATGGAGAGCCCGCACAGGGCGAACCAGAACACGCCCAGCCCCAGGGTCCACCAGGAGAAGTGGACGGCTGCCATGTAGACGACGGCCCACACCGCAAGCAGATGGACGCCAGCCATGAAGAGGATGTTCGTCCAGTGAAGACGTGGCCTGTTCATGGGTGCTCGAGCGGGGGACTCTGAGGAGGGCAATCCGGCAGCGAGGGTGCAGTGTCAGGACCTGCACTTGGACCTGTACTGGGGCCTGTACTGGGGCCTGTACTGGGGCCCGGAGCGGGCTCAGGTCAGGCGCGCGGCACTCTAGGCGGCTGGCAGTCCCAATGCGAGTGAAACCCTGGAGTGAGCGGCCGGTGTCGCGGCGAAGCTCCTGCGCACATTGTGCGTAGAATCCGCCCAGGAGGCCCCTTTGGCGAAGCGCGGCTCGGGTGTAGTCTGCCGGGGCCCACGCTTGGAGACGTGGCGGAACTCTGGCGAGAGGGTGGTCGACATGGACATTCCAGGGGAGGGCGCATCCGAGGGCCGCGATGCCGTCGGTGAAGAGGTCGAGCCCACGGGGTCTCCGAAGGCCCAAGGCGCCCACGATGAGTGCCAGCTTTGCGGTGTGAAACTCGCACCTGGCACGGCGCGATTCGTCAGCGGCCACGCCGCGTGCGCCGCCTGCGTTGAGCAGCTTCAGGCGGAGGTGAGCGAGAGCGAGGCAGGTGTGGGGTCCCTGCCCACGGCCTCGCTGGGCGCGCTCGTCGGGGCCTTGCTGGGCGCGGCAGCCTGGGTGGGCATCGTCATCGCGACCGAATATGAGGTGGGCTATGTGGCGATCCTGGTGGGCTTCCTGGCCGGGCGTGGCACGGTGCTGGCATCGGGTGGTCGGCACGGGAAGCCCCTGCAGGTGCTGGCGGGAATCGCTGCGGTGCTTGGCCTGCTCGTGGCCAAGTACGCCCTGCTCGCTCACTATGTCGTGGCGTCGGCGACAGCGGACGATCCAGCAGCGGCGGTGAGCTACTTCGACCCGTTCATCGTCGAGAATTTCATCCCCTACCTGCGGGAAGACAGCAGCTTCTTTGATGCGTTGTGGATCTTCTTCGCAGTGACTGCGGCGTGGCGTCAACCGGCCAGCCCCAGCTTGCATCTCGACGATTCATGACGGACGTGGAGCCCAAGTCAGCGCTGCAACGCCTAGCGGAGTTGGAGCGTGGCGGCCAACCGGGGCGACAAGCTGCCTCGCCGGGCGGCGGGCGATCGGCGGGCAGGCCAGCGGCTGGCGGCGTCGTCGTCGGAGGCAGCGCCCCACGGCGTCGCGTGGGCCTGGGCGGCGCGATCGCGGTGGTGGCCTTGATGCTCTGGAAGTTCAAGGCGGTGCTGCTGATCGGGCTCAGCAAGTTCAAGTTCATCCTGGCCGGTTTGAAGCTCGTGAAGTTCGGCAACTTGCTGACCACGAGCTCCACGATGCTGCTGAGCATGTGGGCCTATTCGATGTTCTTCGGCGCGCCCTTCGCCATCGGCTTCGTGCTGCTGATCCTAGTGCATGAGCTCGGTCATGGAATCGCTGCGAAGGCCATCGGCCTGCCCGTCGGCGCACCCATCTTCATTCCCTTCTTCGGTGCGGTGATCGCCCTCAAGGCGCGTCCGCGTACGGGCTTCCAGGACTTCGTCATCGGCGCGGGTGGGCCCTTGGCCGGAACGCTGGGAGGCCTGCTCTGCCTCGGGTTGGCGCAGACGGTGGCTGAGGACTGGGCCGGCCTGCTCACGGTGCTGGCCTTCTTCACGCTGATGATCAACTTGTTCAACCTGATCCCGGTCTGGCAGCTGGATGGTGCGCGCATGTCAGCGCTCTTCTCGGGGGGCATGTGGGGCTTGGCGGCGCTGGTCCTGGCGGGCGGGACCTTCTGGCTTTCCGGGCTGACCGGTGAGCTGAACCCCGTGGCTCTGTTGATGGTGCTGCTGGCGGGCTACCGAGCGCTCAGCGCGGGTTGGTCTTGGATCCGAAGTCGGCGTGCCCAAGAGGTCGTCGCCGGACTCTCAGCTCTCCGGCAGCTTCAGGAGGCGGAACGCCGGAAGGAGAAGGCACGAGACGAGGATGTCACGAACACCCAACGCTGGATCGCGTGGGGAACCTACGTGGGGCTTGCCCTGGGTCTCGTCGTCTGTGTTCATCTGTTGATGCAGGCTTTGCCCGAACTGCCTGAATAGGTGGGAGAGCGTCGACGGGGAGCCAGTTCGCGCTTGCTGGTGCGTTCGCGATAGACTGACCGAGATCATCAGCACGTTGCACGGATCGACAGATCGGTACCCGGACAACCTGCAGCAGCTTTCCTGAGGTGTTCCCCGTGTCCGTCGAAGACAGTTCCACGCCCGATTTCAAATCTCTGGGTCTCTCCGAGGAAGTGCTCGCCACCTTGAGCAAGGTGGGCTACGAGGCGCCCTCGCCGATCCAGGCCAGGACGATCCCGCCGCTCCTGGCTGGGCGCGATGTGATCGGGCAAGCCCAGACCGGCACTGGCAAGACGGGAGCCTTCGCGCTTCCAATCATCGATCGGCTGGACCTCAAGATCCGCGTGCCCGGGACGCCCCAGGCGCTGGTGCTGGCACCAACTCGTGAATTGGCGATCCAGGTGGCCGAGGCCTTCCAACGCTACGCCTCCGGTTCGCCGGGCTTTCATGTGCTGCCCATCTACGGCGGCCAGCCCTACCCGGCCCAAGTGAGGCCGTTGCAGCGCGGCGTGCACGTGGTGGTGGGCACGCCGGGTCGCGTCATGGATCACATCCGGCGTGGCACGCTCAAGCTGGGCAGTCTCAAGGCGCTCGTGCTCGACGAAGCCGACGAGATGCTTGCCATGGGGTTCATCGACGACGTCACCTGGATCCTGGAGCAGACGCCACCCGAGCGGCAGATCGCGTTGTTCTCCGCCACGATGCCGCCCGCCATCCGCCGTATCACCCGCGAGCACCTCAAGGATCCGGAGGAGATCTCCATCGAGGTGACGGCGCGAGCGGCGACGACGATCAACCAGCGCTACTTGCACATCTCCCACTTCCACAAGCTGGACGCCCTGACGCGCCTGCTGGAAGTGGAGCCCGTCGAGGGCATGCTGATCTTCGTGCGGACCAAGACGGCCACGGTCGAGTTGGCCGAGAAGCTCGAAGCCCGGGGCTACGCCACGGCCGCCTTGAACGGTGACATGGCCCAGCCCCTGCGCGAGCGGACCGTTGCGCGCTTCAAGGAGGGCAAGCTGGACCTGCTGGTGGCCACGGACGTGGCTGCTCGCGGGTTGGATGTGGAGCGCATTTCGCATGTGCTCAACTACGACATCCCGAACGATGCCGGGGTCTACATCCACCGCATCGGCCGCACGGGGCGCGCGGGCCGGACGGGCGAAGCCATCCTCTTCGTGACGCCTCGCGAACGACGCATGTTCCACTCCATCGAGCGAACCGTCGGGAAGCCGATGGAGATGATCACGGCGCCGTCCACGGATGAGGTGAACAAGCGCCGCATTCAGCGCTTCAAGGACCGCATCACCGAGGCGCGAGAGGGGCGACAACTTGCCTTCTTCGAGCAACTGCTCGAGGAGTACATCGAGGAGACCGGGGCTACGGCCCTGTCCGCAGCGGCGGCCCTGGCCCAGATCGTCCAAGGCACGCAGCCACTGTTGCTGGCCGAGCCGCCCAAGAAGAAGCACAAGCCGGTTGAGCGACGGGATGGCCAGGCTTACGGAGCCGGTGGGCGTTCGGACAGCCGTCCTGCGCGGCCTGCGCGGCCTAGCCCTTCGGATGCACGCGGGGCCAGCGGCGCTCCCCACGAGGCGGGCCCGCGGCGCCCCGACAACACCATGCGACCGGGGATGCAGCGCTTCCGGATCGAGGTGGGGCACGAACACGGCGTCAAGCCGGGCCAGATCATGGGCGCCCTGACGAATGAAGCTGGGCTCGAGGGCCAGCACATCGGGCGCATCGACATCCGCACGAACTTCAGCTTGGTGGACCTGCCGGAAGGCATGCCGCCCGAGATCTTCAAGGCGCTCCGCAAGACGCGCCTTTGCCGCCAGAACCTGAACATCTCCCGGGACCGCTCCGAAGGCTCCGGTGGGCCTGGCTACAAAGGCAAAGGCAAGGGCACGCTGAAGTCCAAGCCCATGAAGATGGGCAAGGGCAGCCAGGCCGGTTCACCCAGCTCAGCAAGCTCATCCAGCTCAGCGGGTTCATCCAGCGCCGGAAGTGCCAAGCCCACGGGCAAGCCGCACAAGAAGCGGGTTCACAATTCGGGGCCGCCCGGCGGCATGAAGCCACCGCGCAGCCCGCAGAGCTAGGTCAGGGCGTCGGTCGCCCGGCCATCGGCCGCATGCGGCTCAGTGGTCGTGTCCGCCCTCGCCGTGCACATGCCCGTGCTCGAGTTCCTCGGCGGTGGCATCACGCACTTCGACGATCTTCACCTTGAAGTTGAGCGGCACGCCAGCGAGGGGGTGGTTGGCGTCCAACTGGACCTCATCATCATCGAGGGCCACAACGGTGAGCACGTGCACGCCCTCTTCGCTCTCGGCCTGCAGCTGCATCCCGACTTCGATCTCCACGCCCTCAGGCATCTGGTCCTTGGCGACGGACTGGACCATCTCGTCGTCCCGCTCACCGTAGCCGTCGGCGGGGGCGATATGCACGTCCAGCTCATCCCCCTCGGTCTTGCCTTCGAGTTCCTTCTCGAGGCCCGGGATCAGGTTGCCGATGCCATGGATGTAGGCAAGGGGGGTGCCGTCCTCGGACGTGTCGATGACAGTGCCGTCGTCGTCGGTGAGGGTGTACTCGAAGGAGGCAACAGCGTTCTTGGTGATGTTCACGGAGTCTTCCTGGCTCTTGGGTCGATGGAATGTGTGGGGCGTCTGCCCTTCAGCCATGAGGCTCCCCTGCCAACACGGCCCGGGGGCTCTCAGCGCCGGGCGGTCAGTATCCAGAGTGCTTCGCCGAATGCCAGTCCGCGCTGGCCCCATGGCCCAGGGAGACGTCTCAGGATGCGGGCAATGAGCTCCGCTCAGGCCAGGGCATCCGTCGCGACGTGATATTGAGGGTCTTCGATGACGTTGACCTCCACCAGCTTTCCAGCCTTGCGCAGCAGCTTCCGACACTCGGGGCTCAGGTGGCGGAGGTGCAGGGTCTTGCCTCGGTTCAGGTAGCGCTCCGCCAGCGCATCGATGGCTTCGATGGCTGAGTGATCCGACACACGGGCGTGTTCGAACTCGATGATCACCTCGTCGGGGTCATTGCGGGGGTCGAAGAGTTCCTGGAAGTTGCTGCTGGAGCCGAAGAAGAGCGGGCCTCGCAGGGAATAGACCTTGGCCCCCGACTCATCCACCTTCGAGAAGACGTGGATGACCTTGGCGTGCTTCCAGGCGAAGACCAGCGCCGAGACGATCACGCCCACGAAGACAGCCACGGCGAGGTCCGTGGCGACGGTTACGGCGGAAACCAGGACCACGACGAAGGCGTCGGTGAGGGGGACCTTGGTGACGACCTGGAAGCTGGACCACTCGAAGGTGCCCAGCACCACCATGAACATGACGCCCACCAGTGCGGCCACGGGAACCATCTCGATCAGCGGGGAGGCCACCAGTACGAAGGCGATCAAGACGAGCGCCGCCGTGATGCCGGAGAGCCGGCCCCTGCCGCCTGAGTTGATGTTGATCATGCTCTGCCCGATCATCGCGCAGCCACCCATGCCGCCGAAGAAGCCACACGTGACGTTCGCGACGCCCTGCGCCACGCACTCCTTGTTGCCACGCCCGCGTGTCTCCGTGAGCTCGTCGACCAGGGTGAGGGTCAGCAGGGATTCGATCAGCCCCACGGCCGCCAGGATCACGGCGAAGGGGAAGACGATCCTGAGGGTCTCTAGATTGAACGGCACCATGGGGATCGCGAAGGTCGGCCATCCTCCGGCCAGGGAGGCGTCAGCGTCGCCTGTCATGCTGCGCAGGGAATCCACCACGCTTGGGGTGTCGAGGCCTAGGCCAGCCACCACGGCCGTCACGCCGACGATGGCGGCGAGCGAGGCGGGGATCACCTTGGTGAGCTTCGGCAGGAAGTGGATGACGGCCATGGTGCCGGCCACCAGGCCCAGCATGGTCCAGAGCGGTGTGCCAGACATCCACTGGAGGTTTCCCCGGCCATCAGACGTCTTGAACTGCCCGAGTTGCGCCAGGAAGATCACGATGGCCAGGCCGTTGACGAAACCCAGCATGACCGGGTGGGGCACCATGCGGATGAACTTGCCGAGCCGGAAGAGCCCCGCAAGGATCTGCAGCACGCCCATGAGCACGACGGCTGCAAACATGTACTGCGCCCCGTGCTGGGCGACCAGGGCCACGAGCACGATGGCGATGGCTCCGGTGGCGCCAGAGATCATGCCCGGTCGTCCGCCCAGCAAGGCCGTGATGAGGCCCACCATGAAGGCCGCGTGCAGGCCGACGAGGGGGTCGACGCCGGCCACGAACGCAAAGGCGACGGCCTCCGGAACCAGGGCGAGGGCGACGGTTAGCCCCGACAGGATGTCGACCTGAGGGCGGTACGTGGTCTTGCTTGTGAGGTCAAACACCTGGAAATTGCGGGCTCTGGAGAAATCGGGGGGCGGCGCAGGGTAGCGACGCCGCCGCACGCTTCAACGAGATTCGGAAAGACCCATTCCTGGAAGTCTCATGATCAGATGCCTCCTGAGCCGAAAGGGGCGACGCGCACTCCCGTACCCGAGGCATGAGGAACGGCTGGATGTCAGACGGAACCAATCCAAAGCAGGCAGGCTTCACCCTGATCGAACTCCTGATCGTGGTGATCATTCTCGGAATCCTGGCTGCCGTGGCGATTCCCCAGTTCGACACCGCCACGGTCGAGGCTCGCGAGGCGAACGTCCTCAGCAACCTAGCGTCGATCCGCCAAGCCATCGAGGTGTACTCCGTGCAGCATGACGGGTCCTACCCCACGACGGCGATCGTGGCTCAGCTCACGGGGACCACCGCAAAGTCGGGCGGCACGGGCTCGACCTTCGGCCCCTACATCCGTAGGGACTTCCCCATGAACCCGCTCAAGGATCGCAACGACATCCAGGTGTTGAACACGATGGTGTCGACGCCCAGTGGGCTGCAGGGTTGGCGCTATGCGCAGGAGACGGGCGAGATCCGCCTGAACTCCGCGGGCACCGGTCCTTCGGGAGTGGCCTACTACGACATGTGAGCCGGGCTCGGCGCCGACGGCGCCTGGCCAGGGCTCTAGCTGTCGCGAGGTGTCTCACCGGGGTCGGCGGCATCTTCACTGGCCGGCGGGTTTCCTGAATCGTCGGGGCTCGCCCCGGGTGATTCGTGGGATGCCTCGGGGGCATCAGCGGGCGGCTGTCCGTCGTGAGCTGCGGGGGCTGCACCCTCGGTGGCACCGGACTTCTCGGCCCGGCGGGCTTGCTTGCTCTCTTCCCGTTGCTTGCGCTTCTCGGCCTTGCGCTTCTCGCGCTGGAACTTCTCGTACGTGTAGGTCGTGCGGGCCATGGGGATTCCGAGGAGGCGGGGCGGAAATACAAGCGGGGCCACCTCGAGTCCGAGGTGACCCCGCTGAGTCAGCGAAGCCGACTACGAACGGACGACGTTCTCTGCCGCCGGGCCCTTAGCGCCCTGGACGATGTCGAATTCGACGCGCTCGCCCTCGTTCAAGGTCTTGAACCCGTCACCCTGGATTGCCGAGTGGTGGACGAAGCAATCCTTGCTGTTGTCCTCGGGGGTGATGAATCCAAAGCCCTTGGTTTCGTTGAACCACTTTACGGTACCGGTACTGCGCATTTGCTGATTCCTAGACTAAGTGACCCACGTCTAAAGACTGACGTGGCGGTCACGGGATCCGCGGAAAACCCTCCGCGGAGGTTGCCCTGCCGACCACTGCAAACACACAGCAACCGGTACGGGCGTCACACCTGGGCGAAGCGAGAGGCTCATAGTGAGAGTCTTCCGATGCCCGTGCTGGTGCGATGGAGGGGCGACTCTGCCCCTCCCCCAAGGCAGCAACAGTGCCGGGACACGCTCGGCATGTCAATGCTCTGCTAGGGGGTCCTTGGGCCGAACGCAGGGAAAGGGGCCCAGGCGGTGGCGGTCGGGGGCCCCGCATGGGGCGCCGACCGGGGCTGGAGGGCCCCTTGCCGCCAGGGCAAATCGTGAGCTAAAGGCCTCGGTTCGCTAGCCTGCCGGGCAGACGGCCACCCAGCAACAGCATGGGAGCCTCACTTGATCGGTGCCTGAGCGCATCCTGGGCTGTCTGTGGACTGTCACTTCAAACCTCGCAGTCACTGCTTGCCTCTGCCGCATCCACGGAAAGAGAGACCCATCAACAAGCCTCGTCCCAAGTCCACCGCCGAGCGATCCTTGAGTTCGTTCGGCTTCTGCAAAAATGTCCTGTCTGCCATCGAGGCCGCTGGCTACGAGGCAGCTCGCCCGATTCAGGCAGAGGTGATCCCCAAGGTCATGAAGGGGCGAGACGTCCTGGGACTGGCCCAGACCGGGACCGGCAAGACGGCCGCCTTCGTGCTGCCCATGATCGAGAAGCTCCTGGCCGGCAGCGGTGGCACGCCACGCGGACTGATCCTGGCGCCGACTCGAGAACTGGCCACCCAGATCAGCAAGGAGATCGACAAGCTGGGCCGCTTCACCAGCGTGCGCTCCACGACGCTCTACGGCGGCGTGAGCGCGGCTCCCCAGATCCGATCCATGAAGGAACTGCCCGACATCGTGGTGGCCTGCCCTGGTCGCTTGCTCGACCTGGAAGGCAGCGGCCATGTGCGCATCGATGGGGTGAGCATGCTCGTCCTGGACGAGGCGGATCAGATGCTGGACATGGGCTTCTTGCCGGACATCGAGCGCATCCTCGCGCGATTGCCACCACAGCGGCAGAACCTGCTCTTCTCCGCAACGATGCCCGGGCCGATCCGGGAGCTGGTGGGGACGTTGCTCAAGAACCCCCACGTCGTCGAGCTCGAGCACGCCGCTCCGCTCGAGACGATCGAGCACGCCCTCTACCCGGTGGAGGCCCGCAACAAGACGGACCTGCTCCGGCACCTGATGAGCGCCAAGGGCTTCCGCTCGGCGATCGTTTTCCTGCGCACCAAGGAGCGCGCGGAGCAGGTGGCCAATGACCTGGGTCGCTCCGGGCATTCTGCGGTCGGGCTGCACGGCAACATGACCCAAAGCCAGCGGCAGCGGGCGATGCAGGGATTCCGGAAGGGGCACTACAAGGTGTTGGTGGCCACGGATATCGCGTCGCGAGGCATCGACGTGGAGGGGGTCAGCCATGTGGTGAACTACGACATCCCCAACACGCCGAACGCGTACACCCACCGGATCGGGCGCACGGGGCGGGCCGAGCACCTGGGCAAGGCGTACACCTTCGTGACGCATGAGGACTTCCCAGCCATCAAGGCCATCGAACGCAAACTGCAGATGCACATTCCCCGCATCAAGCTGAAGGAGTACCCCAAGACGGGGCCGGCGCGCCCGGCGGGGCGCCCCGGTGCCGGCCCGCGCAAGGGTGGCAAGGGACGCTTCAAGGCTGGGTCGAAGCGCGGGGCCAGCGCTGGCTCACGGGGCCCGGGCGGCGGCAAACGCGGCGGGCCCGGCGCGGGTAAGGGCGGCGCTGGCCGTCGCCGTAGCTGACAGGCGCCTTCGTCATGTTTCTACGAACACCCACGGGCCGTGCGCTGCGTACGATGCCCTCCTCCTAGGGCTTCGCTGCAGGCTGCACGCGGCCCCTCCGTCTCCGCACTGCTTCGTCATCCCGGATCCCTTCTTCATGAACACCGTAACCCTGAGCCTGACGCTTGCCTTGTTGAGCTTCTCCTGTGGTCTGACGACCGCGGCCACCGCCGAGCACCTGTCCTCGACGACCGTGGCTGCTGTGTCGGTCGACGAGCCGACCCAGCGAGCGGTCTTCGTGACGGGGGCGAGCACCGGCATCGGTCGGGCGACCGCCGAGCACCTGGCGGCGATGGGCTTCTACGTCTACGCCGGGGCGCGCAAGCAACGGGACCTCGCTGAGTTGAGCGCCCTCGACAACATCGAGGGGGTGCGCCTGGACGTCACGAGCCAAGCCGAGATCGACGCGGCCGTGGAGCACGTCAGCGCGTCAGGTCGCGGCCTCTATGGTCTGATCAACAACGCGGGCGTCGCCGTGGTGGCGCCGCTGATCGAGGTTTCCGAGCAGGACTTTGACTTCCAACTGGACGTCAACGTGTATGGCCCGTACCGCGTGACCAAGGCCTTCGCCCCCTTGATCATCGAAAGCAAGGGACGCATCAGCACCACGGGTTCCATCTCCGGTGTCCTGCCCTGGGCCATGGGAGGTGTGTATGCCATGAGCAAGCACGCCATGGAGGCCTACACGGATGTCCTGGCGCAGGAGCTGCAGCCCTTCGGCGTGACGGTCAGCATCGTGGAGCCGGGCAACTACAACTCCAAGATCGGCGAGAGCAGGCGAAAGCGCCTGCAGGAGAGCGGCTACAGCTCCGAAGGTTCGCTGTACAAGGAGCAGATGGATCGACTGATGACTGACATGTCGGATCGCTCCGAGGAGAAGGACCCGCAGGAAGTGGCCGAGGCATTCTACGCGGCCATGACCGACGAGAACCCCAAGCTCCACTACATGGTCGTTCCCGATGCCGAGGAAGCCGCCTGGACCATCGGCGCCATCGTGCGGCGTCTTGTCCAGTTCAACGAGCGGCAGCCCTACACCTACGACCGGGATGAACTCATCGCCCTCTTGGACGAGGCCCTGGCTCAGGCTGCGGGAACTGCTGAGTCGCCTGCGAAGGACGGTTAGGCCCCAGTCGGGATTCCACGCCGTGCACCGTTGTGTCTAGAACAGGGTGTAGAGGAATGGCGCGATCATCGGGTACATCGCGCCAAGCGCGACGATCAGCCCGGCCAGCACAAGCACCACGAGCAGCACGAAGTGCTGGCGGTTCTCCCCACGCGAGCCTTCCTGCAGCAGTTGCTTGACCGTCTCGAGGCGTTCCTTGAGCATCCTGTCCTTTCAGTCGGCGGGGGCGCGGCCGCCCTGAGCAAACCCAAGGTAGGGGTTGATGGCCAAAGCGTCGAGTCGGCAGCGCTGCGCGCTCGCATAGGCGTCTTCCACGCTGTTGACGATGGGTTCGCCCGCGTGGTTGAAGCTCGTGTTGACGAGCGCTGGGAGACCGCTTCGCGCTTCGAACAGCGTGAGTACCCGGTGTAGAAGCGGGGCATCCTCGGGATGCAGGATCTGGACGCGTGCCGTCCCGTTGACGTGGGTGACGGCTGACAGGCGTGTCCGCCACGCCTCCCTGACATTCACGACCGACAGCATGTGGCGCTCGAGCCCCTGGCCCGGGCTGAAGCCTTCGAAGAGCTCGTCCGCCCGATGGGCGAGGACGACGGGAGCGAAGGGCCGGAAGTCCTCGCGGTTCTTTACGAGGCGGTTGAGGCGGGCTTGTTGCTGGGGATGGTCGGGGCGCGCCAGGATCGAACGAGCACCGAGGGCTCGCGGACCCCACTCTGCACGTCCGTCCACCCACCCCACGACCTTGTTGTCGCTGAGGGCCTGTGCGACCTGGCTGCAGAACTCCTCCTCGCTCAGGCTGGGTGAGAACTCGAAGTGCGACGTCGCACCGTTCTTGAGCGGCACGAGCGGCACCTGGTCCCGGACGTCGAGGCCCAGCAGCGGTGTCGTCAGGGGGCGATTGCGCGGCTCGCCGTGGGTGGCCGCATAACACAGGGCCGCACCGACGGCGCCGCCCGCATCGCCCGATGCAGGGTGCATGAGCAATCGGTCGAAGATGCCAGAACGCGCCAGGTGCCCGTTGGCCACCGCGTTGAGCGCAACGCCTCCGCCGTAGCAGAGCGTGCGCTCGCCCGTGAGCTCCTGTGCTCGCGTCGCGAGCCCATGCAGTTGTTCTTCGAGCACACGCTGCAGGGAGCAGGCGATGTCGGCGAGCCGTTGGGCCTCGGGGGTCCCGTCCATCACCACGGGCTTGTGGGGTGGGTGGGGCGGCCCAAGCAGCTGCTCCAGGTGGGCTGACCAGCCCTTGCGCACCGAGCGGTCATGGCTGAAGGCCTTCAGGTCGAGGCGGAAGCTCCCGCCCGTGCCGTCGCCCGGTCCGTGCAGGATGAGTCCACGCAGCGCCTCTGCGAAGCGCGGCTCTCCATAGGGCGCGAGCCCCATGACCTTGTACTCACCCTCGTTCACGGCGAAGCCGAGGAAGGCCGTGAGCGCCGAATAGAACAGGCCGAGGGAATGGGGGAAATCCGTGACCTCCAAGAGCTCGTATTCGAGCCCTGCGTTGCCGTGCCTCAGCCGGCCGATGCTGGTGCTGGCCCATTCGCCCACGCCGTCCACGACCAAGGTCGCCGCCGACTCGACGTCGTGGGTCAAGAAGGCAGCGGCGGCGTGCGAGAGGTGGTGGTCGGCAAACGCGATCTTCCCGCGCGGAACGCCGAGGGCCCGGGCCAGGTCGGTCCGGATCCACAGCTTCGTTTCGAACCAACTGTGCAGGGCGGCACGAAAGGGTGCTGCGGCGAACGGCGCGTTGGCCACGGTCGAGGCGATGATCCTGAAGAACTTCTGGAACGGCTTCTCGTAGAACACCACAGCATCCAGATCGGCCGCTTCGAGTCCGGCCTGTTCGAGGCAGAACCGAAAGGCGCCGACGGGAAGGGACGGGTCGCCCTTGCGGCGGCTGAATCGCTCCTCTTGTGAGGCGGCCACGAGTTGGCCATCCACCACCAGGGCGGCCGCCGCATCATGAAACTGGGCCGAGATGCCGCAGATCTTCATGCGCGTTCCGCAGGCATCTCAGGAACGGGCCCAGAAGTCCTGGTCGAGGGGCATGCTGCCCGAACGTGGTACTGGCCGCAGTCGACCGCGACGTGTACCGCCGAGAAGACGCTTGAGCAGCGAATAGGGAGTGACCACCGCGTAGTACAGCAGGAAGGTGAAGATCCCCGAGCCCACGATCTGAACCAACTTCAGCAGGTCGAGCAGGTCTTGGCGCAGGATGTAGCCGAGCACTCGGAAGAGCTGCTTCGTGCAAGGCCAGGGCGCCGCCTTGAACTCGCTCCAGGCCACGCGCATCGAGTAGCCCACGTGCCGGGTCTCATCCTCCAGAAGGAGCGGGATCTGCTTCCGGCAGCGCGCGTCGTACACGTTCACGTATTGGTACAGCTTGAACATGAGCACCGCCCGGCTTTCGGAAAGGAAGATGTAGCTCATGTAGCTGAACAGAGTGGGTAGGCGGCGGTGTGGGGCGGCCTCCTCTTGCACCAGCGCTTTGACGCTCTCGCGGTCGAGTCGCGCTTGCTCGGAGGAGTCGGCGTAGTTGGCCGTGACGTAGGGAGAGACCTTGCGCGCCCAGTCCAGGAAGATGCCGTAGTGCCGAGCCTCGTCCGCTGCGTGTCGCAGCATCTCCTCGCGCAGTGGACTCTCCTGCTTGTTCGCCATGGCCTCGATGTCGAAGTGCGTGTACAGCTCGGTGTGGGCGAACTGCTGCAACTGACGTGAAAACCGGCTGGGCGACAGCACCACCCACGGGGAGATCAAACCGGCGATGCCTTCACGGATGTAGATCACCGGATGGCTGCCAGGTCGGGGAAAACTTGCGATCTCGAAGGTATGCCGGCTCGGGTCATCAGGTGCGCAAGGCTATCACGGGGTCTCGATGTGGGCGTCTGTCGCTGCCGGGCATGACGTAGGATGCTGGGCATGTCGTCCGCACCACTCCGCCCTGCCGCGCATCGCTTGATCAGCAAGATCGAGCAGAAGTTGGGGCGCACGCGTCTGCTCTCCAGACCTGCCATCGTGGATGTGGTGCTCACCAAGGCCTGCAATCTTTCGTGCACCTTTTGTCGGGACTATGAACACCCCGGCGCGCGCAAGGTCTCACCAGAGCAGATGGAGTGCATCGCGGCGCAGCTCTTTCCCACGGCGCGCTGGGTGAACATCTGCAGTGGTGGGGAGCCCTACCTGCACACGGGCCTGGAACATCTCCTGCGTTTGGCACGAGGTCATGGTGCGCGGACCTGGGTGCTGTCCAACGGCATGTTGGTTGAGGAAGGGCGATTAGCGCGGATGCTCGAGCAGGACTTGATCACCGAGCACGGCTTCAGCGTCGATGGCATCAAGGCGGAGACGGTGGAGGGGATCCGGACAGGTGCTCATCTGCCCACGATCCTGAAGAACATCGACACCTTGTTGCAGTTGCGGGGGCCTCGCTCCGGAAGTCCGGTGGCGGGCTCGTCGGGCCCGGGGGTCGTGGTGCGCTATGCACTGATGCGACGCAACATCGATGAACTGCCTGAGGCCGTCAGCTACTGGGGGCATCGGGGCATCGAGCGCCTGGATGCGGGATATCTGAACCTGGCCAACGGGATCGATCGGGATGAGAGCCTCTACTTCCATCAGGATCACATGCTGCGGGTGTTTGACAGGGCCCGTGAAGTGGCGCGCTCCTTCCCGCAATTGACGTTGAGCTTGCCGCCCAGCGTGGCCGAGCAGCAGGAGTTGCAGCGGAACCCTTCCGCATGCCGCTCGCCCTGGGAGTTCGTGATGATCGACACGAGCGGCCGCGTGCTCCCCTGCTACCGCGCCTTCGAGGCCCTGCACATGGGGCAGCTGCACGGGGACGGCGCCCAGGACTTCTCGGACATCTGGAATTCAACGGACTACCAGGCCCTGCGACGGACGGTGAACGACGACTCCGGGCCCAAGCACTACTCCTTCTGCAGCGTGTGCGAAAAGCGCCGGGGCTGGGGCTCCGCCGACAGCCACCTCGGGGATGAGACTTGGCGCCGAATGGCCTTCGAGGACCAGGCCGTTGCCGAGGGTATTGATCACCGGCGCACCGGCTATCGCAGCCTCGAGAGTTGGGATGCAGCGCAGGGTTCCGCTGGGCCGCAGGACCACGGGCCGGGGAGTGTATGAAGCCACTCAGTCGGACCAGATTCAGCCTGCTGTGTGTGTCCATCCTCGTGGGCGCCGTCTTGGCTGCTGAAGGTCTCACCCGTTGGCGTGCCCAGGTGCGCTTCGGGGATTTGCAGGATGTCTACCAGCTCTTCGAGAGTCTTCCCGCGGGCGAGCGGGTCCTGCGCCTCGTTCCCAACAGCGATGTGCAGTTCCTGGGCGGGAGGGTCCAGGCAGATTCGCGTGGGTTACGGAGCCCGGAGCTCCTGGACCCAAAGCCGGAGCATGGGCTGCTGGTGGGTTTCCTGGGGGGCTCCACCACTTTCTGCACCCAGGCGGCAGACAACGAGAGCACATGGCCCAGCCTCGTCGCTGACACACTCCGTTCAGCGCTGGCTGTCGAGCAAGTGGAATACTTCAACGCAGCAGGGACTGGCTTCGGCGTGAGCGAGAGCCGGCTTCGAATTGAGAACGATTTGGCGGATCTCGAACCGGATGTCGTGGTGATCTACCACGCCACGAACGATCTCGCCCGGGACAGTGGTGTGCTTGCCCGGGAGTTGGGTCTCTTCGACGAGCCGCCTCTTCCCTCGTGGCTCGAGCAGCGCCTCCTGCTTTGGAAGCTGATCCTGAAGAACATCCGCTACCAGGGAGCGCAGCAGTCAGGACGGAGTTCGGCAGACAAGCTCACGGCTCCAGCGACTGAATGGTCCGCGAGCTTCGAAGAGGAGCTGCGCGCCTTGGTGCAGGCGGTCCAGGCCCCTGGACGACGTGTGGTCCTGCTGACCTTCGCGACGCTGATGAGACGCGAGCAGAGCCAAGCGGCCCAGCTGGAGAACATGGCACAGGCCTTCACCTTCATGCCCTATTTGACGCCGGAGGCCTCCTTCGCAGCGTACGAGGAATACAACCGGATCATTGGCCAGGTGGCCTCCGACACGGGTTCGCTGCTCATCGATCTGGCCGACGAGATCTCCGGGGATAGGGATCACTTCTCGGATTCCGTCCACTTCACCGAGCAGGGTTGCAGGCGCATGGCCGAGCTGGTGAGCCTGGGGGTGCTCGACGATGTGCAGTTCGGAGCGCTGGTCGAGGCGACGGCAGCGGCGTCTGAGCAGCAAGACGGCTGAGGTGCGAGCAGCGCTCAGCCTCCGGAGAGCTTGACCGTCCAGCCCTTGGCTTGGAGTTCGCGCAGCAGTTGCTCGCGGTGATCTCCCTGGATCTCGATCACACCGTGCTTCACGGAGCCGCCCGTTCCGCAGCGTTGCTTCAGGGCCTTGGCCAGCAGCTTGAGGTCGCTGGGAGTGAGAGGCACGCCGTGGATGAGCGTGACGCCCTTGCCCTTGCGGCCCTTGGTCTCCCGTGCGATGCGCACCACACCGTCCGTCTCAGGCACGACTTCTGCAGCCGACCCGCAGAGACACTGCTCTACGGGTTGGCTGCAGCCGGGGCACATGCGCCCGTGTTCTGAGTCCGAAATGAGGCCGCCCAGAGGTATCCGACGCTTGGGCGATGCCACGACCTAGTACATGCGCGGCATCACCCGCGCCTTGCCACCAGGGCTCGACTTCTTGGCACTGGACCCAGCACTGCCAGCTGCTGCGCCGGCCTTGCGGCCGCCACTCTTGCCAGCGCCCGCCTTGCGTCCGCCTGCCTTGCGGCCCTTGCCAGCGCGACTCGTGGCCTGCTTGCCGCCGCCGCGACGCCCTTGCTGCTGTGAGCCGCCGCCAGGCTTCTTGGGTGCCGGCGGCGGGTTGTGGCGATCGAAGGGGATGGTTGAGCGGTAGGCGTGGTCCTTAACAACCTCGACTTCGATCCGAATGGCCTTCTCGATGTCCGAGAGGTAGGCCCGCTCGTCGATGTCGCAGAAGGAGATGGCCACGCCATCCCGCCCTGCGCGCGCCGTGCGCCCGATGCGGTGCACGTAGCTGTCGGTGATGTTGGGCAGGTCGAAGTTGATCACGTGGGTGATCTCGGGCACATCGATGCCGCGTGCTGCGATGTCCGTCGCCACGAGGGTTCGCACCTTGCCACTGCGGAAGCCGTCGAGGGCGCGTTCGCGCTGACCCTGGGACTTGTTGCCGTGGATGGCTTCGGCCCGTTGGCCGATTTGCCGCAGATGCTTCACGACGCGGTCGGCACCATGCTTGGTCCGCGTGAACACGAGCACGCGCTCGATGCCCTCGTCTTTGAGCACCTCGCCGAGCAGGTGGCGCTTGTCGCTTTTCTCGACGAGCAGCACCTTCTGGGAGATCCGGTCCACCGTGGTCGCGGGCGGCGTCACTTCGACCCGCAGCGGATCGCGCAGGATGGACTTGGACAGTCGCACGATGTCGTCGGGCATGGTGGCGGAGAAGAGCAGGGACTGCCGATCCTTGGGCAGCTTCGCGATGACCTTGCGGACGTCGTGAATGAAACCCATGTCCAACATGCGATCAGCCTCATCGAGCACGAAGACTTCGATCTCGCTGAGGATGATCTGCTTCTGGTCCATGAGATCGAGCAGCCGACCGGGGGTAGCCACCACGACGTCGATGCCCTGCTTGAGCGCCTTGACCTGGGGGCCTTGTCCGACGCCACCGAAGATGACGCTGTGCCGAAGGCGCAGGTGACGGCCGTAGACAGCGAAGCTCTCGCCGATCTGCGCCGCCAGTTCGCGCGTGGGTGTCAAGATCAACACGCTGGGCTTGCGCGGGAGCCGCTCCTGCGGCTCCCTGGCGAGGAAGTCCAGGATGGGCAGCGCGAAGGCTGCCGTCTTGCCGGTGCCTGTTTGGGCGATGCCCAACAGGTCGCGCCCTTCGAGCAGAGGCGGAATCGCCTGGGCTTGAATGGGCGTCGGTGTGTCATAGCCCTGCTCGCTGATCGCGCGCAGGAGAGGCTCCATGAGTTGGAGCTCGTTGAACGAAGTGGTCATATCAGGGATTGCGATCCAGGGATCCATCATCTTCGGGGCGCTCGTAGATCACGATCCCGGGGGAGCCGTCCGAGCGCTGGGCGTCGCGGTCTTCCTTGCGACGTGCTTTCTCTTCCTTCTTCTCGCGCTTCTTTTGTTCACGGATGCGCTTCACGATACTGGGATGGGGCTTGGCCAAAGTCTTGAACTCGCTTGGGATAGGGTGGTGCAGTTAGGGAAGGGGTGAACCGGTCCTCAGGGCCTCATGCTGTGAGGTGACCGTGATGGGAACGGGTTTGAAGTCGGGCCGATGCGTCCGCAGGGGACGGGGAGGTCAACGCTCCGCTGTCATTTCCTTGTTCTTGCTCATGGTGTGCGCGGATGATCCTCGGCTCTGGGATCAAACCGCGTGAAGAGGCGAGGCCTCGACGTCGGGGAAGCCCGGCTGACGGTTGGTTGGCTTCCCCTCTGCTCCTGTCGACATTCGACGAGGTGCAATGGAGAACTCTTCCAATCAACGTGGCCAGTGGACCATGAGCCGTGCGGCACCTTATGCGCTGATCCTGAACAATGCGAGGGAATCCGAGAGGGAATTCCCATCTGGAGCAGCTGACTTGCCCGGTCGCTGTGCGCTGCTCAAGATCTCCAGCGGCAGCCGTTCCAGCTCCGCTTGGGGCGGGCGGATTCCCTGCTCAAGCGATGTCCCGGCTCCCGGCATGACTCTCTGATGGCACCTGAACTCGTGTGGGGCGTCGTGCCCCGGCTGATCGGCTTGGCGTTCTTGACCGCCTTCCTGTCGCTCTCACGACAAGTCGTCCCGCTGGTGGGAGCGCGGGGGGTGTCCCCGTTGGGGGATCGCATGGCGCGGCTACGCAAGGATGTGCCAGCCCCGCGGCGCTGGTTCGAAATGCCCAGTCTCTTCTGGCTCAGCTCCAGCGACCTTGCGCTGGCCGCACTGCCCTGGCTTGGAGTGTTGGGGGCTTGCCTGGCCATCGCAGGTGGTGCCCTCGGGTGGTGGGGGTTGCTCCTGTGTTGGCTGTGTTTCTTGTCCTTGGATGTGTGCGCCCTCTGGTTGCCTTGGGACACGCTCCTGCTGGAGGTGGGTTTCCTGGCGCTGTTCTTGCCGCCGACTCAGGCCTTGCCCGGCTGGAAGCAACGGTGCTGCCCCTGGCCAGCGTGGCTTTCCTGTTCCGCTGGTTGCTGATCCGCCTCATGTGGGGCTTCGCCAAGCTGAAGTTCGTGGGCACCGAGAAGGGCGACGGCCTCTACCTCCAAGGCTTCCTGACCTGGTTGCCCATGCCCACGCCCTTGGGTTGGTTCGCTCAACATGCTCCACCCTGGGCGCTGCGGCTGGGGTGCTTGTTCATGTGGGTGGCCGAGGTGCTTGCGCCTTTGCTCGCGTGCTTCCCGGGGACGCCGCGCCTGATCGGCGCGAGCCTGCTGGTCATGCTCATGCTCGGGATCTGGGCCACGGGAAACTGGGGGCACTTCAATCTCGCGTACGCCGGGCTCTGCATCGTCTTCCTGGACCATGAGGCGCAGCTGAGTGACGCCTTGGGAGCGGGGAGCGCAGCCCTCGGTGGGTTTGGAGGTCTGCTGACGCACGGGGTACTGCTGGCTTTGTTCCTCGCCAGCCTCGTGATGTTCCCGCTCAACAGCTGGGTCAATCAGTCGACCTTCCAGTGGAACGCCGATCGACTGGCGTGGGGGCGCCCGGTAGTGCAGCGCCTAGCGTGGGTGCTGCGCGCCATCAACCGCCTGAGGTTGGTGGGCGCCTACGGCGTCTTTCCTCCCAACACCAGTCCGCCCATCAAGATGGTCCCCGTCATGGAGGGCAGTCACGACGGGGTGCAGTGGACGCCCATCCCATGGCGGTTCATGCCGGTGGGGGAGCGCAGCCCGCCGCGTTTCATCGCACCGCACCACCCCCGTCTCGATCACAGCTGCATCTATGCAGGTCTGGGCCTCAACGAGGCCGATGCCGCAGGGGGCATGATGTTCGAGGTGAAGCCCTACGGCATGTCGCCCTATGGCCCGGCCTCGTGGTTGCATCGCGTGGTTCAACGTGTGCTGGAGGGCGAGCCCAGTGTGCTCCGGCTGCTCGGCAAGAACCCTTTCCCAGGTCAACCTCCGAGGTTGGTGCGCGTGGTGCACCAATGCCTGAAGCCCACGTCCCTGGCCGAGCGTCGGCGCAGCGGTCGCTGGTGGCACGCCCGCAGCATGTGCGTGCTGCACGAGCCTGTGTCGAGCGATCCTGGTCTGTGGGAGCGCTGGATTCCGCTGCCGGAAGCAGTGCATCCCGAGCTGAGTCACTGGCGTCGTGGGAGCCCTGCCTTGGCTAGCCTGCGGGAAGTCGTGGCCGAGGGCGGCCCGACGGCGGAGAACCTCTGCGTCGACAGTGACCTGTGCGCGGCGGACGTACGGCAGTTCTGGGAGCGTTTCGTGCCGGCGGTGAAGGAGGCTGAAAACTTCGGCAACTGGGATTCGGTCCTGGAGCGCGCCGCCGAGCTGCGCATCCGCTTCACGGCGTCGGAGATGCGCTGCTTTGAACAGGTGCATCAGCGATCGGTTCACCTCCTGGAGGTGCGAGCAGAGCCCTTCGTCTATGGCTCCCACGAGCCTCGCTGGCACGTCGAGCATGCGTACCAGCTGCTGTCCCAACTTGGGGTTCTCGTTTTCGAGGGAGAGCAGGAGTTCCTGCGGGATCTTGCGGACCCCGCCCGGATGATTCCCCGTGTCGCCGAGCTGGATGACGCGACGCTTCTCTACCCCCTGGCCCTGTTCCGCCCTGACATGCTGCGAGCCTTGGTGCTCAGCCTGAGAGCGAGGACCGCCTTGTCACGCGCGCCGGACATGCCCTTCGGAATCGGTCGCTACAAGGACTTCCTGCTCTCTCGCTGTCTGGGCGCCCAGTGGTTCCCTGAATGCAACAAGACGGACAGCGGTGTCTGGACCGTCGACCCCACGGGTTTCGCGCAGGGCGGTGGGCTGCCCCGCGCTCCCGAGGTAGGATCCCCACCGCTGGCGACGAGTTGACCGCACGGCGGTCGATCCTGCTCCCCCTGATGGACAACTTGCATGACGTGGCCCGTGTGACGTGGATCGACGACGTGGCCGCCGACGGCGACCAGCCCGCGGCTCGCAACCTGCTGTTGGACCTGGAGCGGGAGGTGGAGGCGGAGGGGCTGCGGCTGCAGGGCTTGGGCCTCTCATGCCGCGGCTTCGTGTCCAGCGAACTCTCAGCCGTTCATGCGGCTCTCGCATCCGTACTGGAGCGAGACCTGGCTCGTGGCCTCGTGTTTTGCGAGTGGGGCTGCGGCATGGGGGCCATCTGCGCCCTGGCCGCGTCTCTGGGATACGAAGCCCACGGGATCGAGATCCAAGCCGAGCTGGTGGACATCGCCCGGGAGCTGCTCACACGCTTTGATTTGGAGGCGGGCATTGCGCACGGCACCTATCTCCTGCCCGGCCATGAGGACATCTTGCCTGACTGTCCACACACCGATGCTGCTTCGAGCCGAACGGCGTATCAGGAGTTGGGCTTGAACCCCGACGGGTGTGACGTGGTCTTCGCCTATCCCTGGCCGGGCGAGGAGGCGATGCACGATGTCGTGTTCGTACGGCAGGCGACGGAGGGGGCTCTGCTGCTCACATACCACGACGGCTCGCGAGTGTTGATCCAACGCCACAGGGGGCCGGACCGCGAGCTGGAATCCCTGGGTTGGGTGGACGCTTCGGGCCGCTAGGAGCGACGTCAGCTCCGGGCGCGCAGCGCTGCTGCCGTATGACCCGGTGTCAGCTTGCCCAGGCTGCTCGGCGGCCCCGCGACCATCAGCCGCCCTCCGTCTGCTCCCGCCTCGGGCCCGAGGTCGATCACCCAGTCGGCAGCAGCGATGGCTGACAGCCGATGTTCGGTGGTCAACACGAGATCACCCCGGTCCGCGAGCTTTCGGAAGACCTTGAGGATGCGGCCGAGGTCCGCTTCGTGCAAAGCCGTGGACGGCTCGTCGTAAAGTGAGACGGCGGGTGTGGTCGAGTGCATCAGGCTCGCCGCCAGCTGCACGCGCGCTGACTCCCCGCCTGAAAGCTCCACACGGGGGCGGCCCAGGGGGAGATGGCCCAAGGCTACATCGTCCAAGGCGGTCAGGCCCGCGCAGAGGGCGCGCTGCTCCTTCCCGCATGCGTGTTCGGGTAGAGCCGCCAGGCTCATGAGCAGTTGTTCGGCGGGCTCCTCCAGGATCTGCACGATGCTCTTTCCGTTCCAGCGCACCTGGCAGACCTCGGGGCGGAAGCGGCGCCCGTTGCAGACCTGGCACGGCAGGTCTACGTCCGCAAGGAAGTCCATGCTGACCTGCTCGCGCCCACTGCCTTTGCAGGCTGGGCAGCGCCCCGCTGTGTTACCCGGCTTGAAGGCCCGTGCAGGGAGTCGCTGCCCGCTGTTCGCCTGTGCGCTTGCGGCGCTGAACACGGCGCCGAGTGGTGCGGCCAACTGAAGCGCAACGAGGGTTGAGCTGGTCGCCGTCGTTCGATGGGCGTCTCGCGCATCGTGCAGTGCCTTGTAGCGCTCGAACCCACCAGGGATGTCGAGGGTCTCGCACTTCACGGGCGCCTGTGCCGCGAAGGAAGCTCCCAGGACATCGAACAGCAGGCTGCTCTTGCCACTGCCAGAGACACCCGTGATGCACACCAGGCCGGAGGCGGGGAACTGCACGTCGAGCTGCACGAGGTTGTGGGCATGGGCTCCGCGCAGTTGGATCAGCGGAGTGTTCGGCGTCCCGGCTGCGGTGCGTTCGTCGCTGCCGGGCCGGGCCCTCAAGGCGCGCGCGGTGGGGCCGTCGCCACTCAGCACACGCTCCGGGGGGCCGGTCTCCAGCAGTTGACCACCCTTGGCACCGCCCTCTGGGCCCAGCTCGAGCAGATGGTCGGCCCGCCGCAGGACGGACGGGCGGTGTGAGACCAGGACGACGGTGTTGCCCTCCTGCTGGAAGGTGTGCAAGCGGTCCAGGAGCTGTTGGACGTCCCGCTCATGCAGGCCGGCCGTGGGCTCGTCGAGGACGAGGGTCAGGCCGACGAGACCCGAACGAAGGACTCCGCCTAGGCGCACCCGTTGCAGTTCGCCACTCGAGAGCGTGCGCACGGGGCGACCCAGTTGAAGATGGCCGAGACCCAGGGACTGCAACTCAGCGAGGCGCACGCACAGTTCGGGACGCAGGGCTTCCAGCACCGGGTCCTGGGTGCTGGATCGGAAGAGAGCCGAGACCGCCACCAGGCTGAGCTGCTCCAGCTCGGGAAGACTCACACCCAAGACGCGCGTCTCGCGCGGGATCTGAGTCAGGCCCGAACCCGAACACGACGGGCACTCGGCGTCAGCCAGCGGCGCGCTCCATTCGGCCGCACGCTTGGAGCGGGCGCGGTGGTCAGCCTCCGCCTCCACGAGAGCACAGAGCCCGCTCCAGCTAGTCTCGAATTCATGGCTGCCGTCGCCTTCTGCGCTGGAGGCAAACTCCCACTGCACCCGCAGGCTTTGCGGCTTTCGAGACCCCGGGTCCTCGAGGCCATGCAAGGCCATGTCGCGGACACTCGGCGGCAGCTCGTTCCAGGGCCGCGTCTTCAGCAAATCCCAGATCTCGGCAGGGGACCGGCAGGGTTCTAGCGCTGGTTCCTGAAGACGGTCGGCGACCTGGTCTGCATCCTGGTCAGTGACCTGCCCAGCGACCAGGGCCGCCACCAGGGTGGCCATGTGCTGGCCGTCCGCTTCGGTGAAGAAACGACCCGGGCGGCTCCCGCCGGCGGCCCCGCTCGCTGCCGTCGAGGGACCTGCCCCGAGCAGGGGCCGGTGCGGTGCGTCGATCAGCCTTTGAGGGTCGCAGCGCTGGCTCGTGCCGCGACCGCCACAGACCTCGCAGGCACCCTCCCTTCGCTCACGGCTGAAGTGCGAGGCGCTGAGGCCGCAGGGCTGCTCCTGCCAGAGCCCGGCGCGGGAGTAGATCAAGCGCAGCAGCGGCCCGCATTCCGATTGGGTTGCGACCGTCGAACGTCGGTCCAGGGCGCGGCGCGAGCTGGCATGCCCTTGCCCGAGATGAAGAGTGGGGCCCAACCCGCTGGCCGATTCGATCCGGGGCGCGGGCAGACGCCGCATGAAGCGTCGCACTTGGAACGGCAGGCTCTCGGCAAAGCGCGCCGTCGCTTCGCTGGCCAGGGTGTGTGTGACCAGCGAGGACTTGCCGCTGCCGGACACACCGCACACGGCCGTGAGCTGATGGCGAGGAAACGCGACGTCGATGCCGCGCAGGGAATGGGTGCGCACGCCGCGTAGCTCGATGGGGCGCTCGTCGCCTTGCTCTGCCGGCGGCGGAGGCTGTCGCTTGCTGAGGGCAGACCAGTCGGGCTGCGCCTCGCGCAGCGTGCTTCCGTCACGCAGTTCGATGAGATGGTCGGCAGCGGCCCAGACCTGCCGATGGTGTGAAATGGCGAGCACCGTGTGGCCCGCTTCCACCAGCGCGTGCAGGGCTACGAGCAGGTCGACCACATCGGTTGGAGCGAGCCCGCGATCGGGTTCATCGAGAACGACCAGCGTCGGTTCGCTGCGCCGCGTCCCCAAGAGAGTGCCGAGCTTGATGCGTTGAGATTCGCCGCGGCTGAGGCTGCCGGAGGACTGGCCGAGGGTGAGATATCCGAGGCCCAGGGTGAGCATCGCGTCGCAGAGCACGGCGCAGGGCGGGTCGTGCTCGAAGAAGGCACGCGCTTCGCGAAAGCTCATGCGCAGGACGTCGGCGATGGTCTTGCCGGCGAGCTCGACCTCCAGGACGCTTTGGGCATAGCGCCCTCCGCCACAGGCATCGCAGAGGAGTTCCAGGTCCTCGAAGAGATGCAGGCCCACACGGGTCAGGCCCAGCCCTTCGCACGCGGGGCAGCGGCCATGGGCACTGTTGAAGGAAAAGTGGCTGGCCGTCAGTCCGCGTAGCTTGGCGCTGTCCAGCTTCGCGAAGCGTTTCCGGATGAGGTCGAAGAGCCCGCACCAGGTGGCGGGCGTGCTGCGCGGAGTCTTGCCGACGGGCCGGGCATCCACGGCGTGGACGGGGGCGTTGGGTCGAGCCTGCCCAGCGTCCCTCTGGTTCTCCTTGAGCAACTTGATCAGCTGGACTTCGGTGAGCGTGCCGGGATGGACGCTGAGCGTTTCGAAGGGGCCGCCGTCGGTGTGGCCTTGCAGCGCGGGCAGCAAGGTGCCGAACACGAGCGACGTCTTGCCTGCCCCCGACAGACCCATGACCACGTTCAAGGCGCCCTGGCGGACGTTGAGCTCCGCTTGATCGAGGTTGTGAAGCGTGGCTCCGGTGAGACGAATCCAGCCGCTGCCGGGCCGGGTGCTGCGATCCGGTGGCGCGACACACCCCAATGGGTGCTCGTGATCGATGAGCGTTGGGTGCCCAGCTGCGGCGGGGCCGTCCCACGCAACGACTCTCCCGCCCTCACTGCCGGCGCCTGGGCCCAGGGCCAGCACGTGGTCGGCGTGGCGCACCATGTCGGGGTCATGCTCCACCAGAACGAGGCTGTTGCCGTTGTCGAGCAGCTCCCGCAGGATCTCCTGCATGCCCTGCTGCCCGTTGGGGTGCAGGCCGAGCGTGGGTTCGTCGAGGGCGAAGAGTACGCCGCTCAGTTGGCCGTTGAGTTGTGCTGCAAGCCGGACTCGCTGCGCTTCTCCGCCCGACAGGGTCGTGCTGCTGCGGTCGAGGCTCAGGTGCCCAAGACCCAGGCGCAGCATGCGCTGCACACGGGCTGCGAGAGGCGGGCGTGTGCGAGTCCAGACGGCGCAGGCGGCGGCGTCAGATGATTGGGATTGGAGTGCCTTGTCGAGCTCGTGCAACAGCTCTGCCGTTGGCAGGCTCAAGGCCTGGGGCAGGGTCAGTTCGCCGAGCTGTGCCTCTCGCCCTGGACGGCCGAGGCGCGTGCCGCTGCACTCTTCGCAAGGTCTCGAGCTAACGAAGCGCAGGATGTTCGGGTTGCGGCTGCGCTGCAGCACCTCGTCCATGACGGGCACCAGGCCGCGGTAGTAGCCCTCCTCGCGCGGGCGGGCCGTGATGCCGCTCCACTTCATGCGCGACTCGATGGCGTGCTTCCCGAAGGGCACCTTCAGGGCGCGGCTGCCGTAGAGGATGACGTGGCGTTGTTCGTCGCTGAGGGAATCCCAGGGGCTGTCCACATCGAAGCCGTGCGCGCGACAGACCGTGTCCATGACATCCACGGTGACCTGGCTGTAGACTGTGTAGCCGTTCTTGAGGGTGGGGACCAAGGCGCCGTCGCGCAGGCTCTTGCCGCCGTCGGCCACGATCTTGCTCGGGTCGATGCGATCGCTGAGCCCGATGCCCCGGCAGCTGGCGCACTGACCCAGCGGGTGATTGAAGCTGAAGTGGCTGCGGGTGAGGGCTTCGCCGCTGGGGTCTGTGGCCGGGTCGTTGGCGGTGCGGGCGAAGAGCAGCCTGAGCAGATCCAGGAGACCTGTGAGGGTTCCTACCGTGGAGCGCTGGTGGGGCGTGACGGCGTGTTGCCCCACGGCGATGGTGGCCGGTAGGCCCGTCAGGCTGTCGAGGTCGGCGCGCCCCAGCTTTCCGAAGGCGTGCCGGGCGTGGGCGGAGAGGCTGCCCAGGAAGCGACGCTCCCCTTCGCGTACCAGGGTGTCGAAGACGAGCGAGGTCTTGCCGCTGCCGGAGCGGCCCGTCACCGCGACCCAGCGCCCCCGGGGCAGGTCGATGTCCACTCCCGCGAGGGAGTTTTCCCGTGCGCCTCGTAGGGAGATCGAGGGATTTGAGGGCGGTTTGGTCACCAGGGAGGGCCGCGGGGCGAGTGAGGGAACAAAGTCATGTCGAGACGCGGTCAGCATCTTCGTCAGTGAGCTGAGGAGCCTAACCGCTTGCTCATGTTGTCCTGTTCACTGACCCAACCCAATCGGAGCATGACCTGATGCAGACGACCTTCGTTCGAGTGATGTCCGGGACCTTGATCGCCTTGAGCGCCTGGGGGGTGGCGGCGAGTGTGGCTGCGCCCGTTCAACTCTTCCCGCTGCCCACGCCGCAGGAGGCGGTGGCGGAACGGATGGACGATGGCTCCGCGCGTGACCAGGCGCTGATCCCCTCGATCGTCTACGGCGATGAGCTGCTGGTCCAGATCGCGGTCTCCGACCTGGACAAAGCCTGCGAGTTCTATGGCCAGATTCTGGGGCTCCCGCCCATCTCCAGGACCGACTCCCTGAAGTGGGCCAAGTTCCGGCTGCCGGCGGGGGCCCAACTGGGCGTTGGTGAGGCCGAACGGGTGTCAGGCAGCGGCACGACGTCCTTGAATATCAGCGTGGCGGACATCGAGGCCGCGCGAGCACTGCTCGAGGCGCGGGGCATCGTGTTTGACGGGCCAACGCAGGTCATACCCGGGGTCGTGAAGCTGGCGGACTTCAAGGATGCTGACGGCAACCGGATTCGCCTTGCGGGTGCGCCGTAGCGGTGCGCGGCAAGGGGGCCGGTGGAGGGGGGCGTTCCCGCCAGGATTCGAACCTGGGACCGTGGGCGACCCGTCGGTCGCTGCTGCACGTCAGGCTGTGCACGCGGGATTCTACTTCCGGTGCAGGTCGACGATCACCTCCGCCGTCTCGCCCGCCCGCACGTCGATGCGCCGGGCCGGGATTGGGAGGAAGCGGTCGGCACCGATGCCCTCGAAGCTGATCTCGTAGAGCCCGGGCGCGCTCGCCTCGAAGAGCCAGTACGTCGCGGCATTCACACGACCTTCGTGGTCGACCGCGCTGATGCCCCGGCTCAACCCCACGAAGACCCCGTCGTCGTGCGGCAGCGCAGCCCCGTTGATGCGAAACTCGAAGCGGATGGCGTAGACGGGCTCGAGCTCAAAGCGCACCGACTGGAACCCGGGGAAAAGCTCGAGGATCTCTCTACGTGTGCCGTAGTCCAGCCCGCTCGGGATCCCGTAGGTCTGGACGTACGCCGCGCCGGGCGCTGTCCAGAAGCGGAAGCGGCCTGGTTCGCCATCGAAGCCGATCGAGGGGTGGTCGGCGCTGCTCCAGTCGTGGTGCACCTGACCCTGGAGGTCCTCCAGGTAGCCGTAACGGATCAGCTCGAGCGGGAGCCGCTCGCCGGTCCGCGCGTCGACGGTCTCCACGAGCACCTCGGCAAGCTCCGGGACCACGAGCTCCACGTCCTCGCGGCCAGCGGCCGGGAGCTCGATCATCCAGTTCTTCAGGAACGGCAAGAGCTGGACCTGGTAGGGGCCGACCGCTAAATCCTCCAGGTGGAACGCCCAGGTCGGGAGAGCGCCGCCGACGCGCTCCATGTCGGCCAGGGAGAGCTCGACGTCGGCGTCGCCATGGTTGTAGTCGGGCCCGTAGAACTGAAGCCGCACCTGCTGCTCGCCGTCGAAGGCCGGAAAGGAGACCTTGCCGCCGAGGGTCGCCCGCTCCGGCGGCGCTGGCGGGTCGGTCAACGTCAGCAGCAGCTCGCGCGTTTCGCCGGCGGCGAGGGAGAGCTCCTCGCGCGCGAGCACGTGCGGCTTTTCCCACCAGCCACCCAGCTCGACCGAGACGGCGTACTCGCCCGGCTCCAGGTTCTCGAGCCGCAGCCCTTCGGTCTCGAGCGTCTCGTCGAGCCGCTGGGACCAGACGCGTCCGGCCTCAGCCCCGCCCGGGCGAGGCCGGACGACGTTGAGCATGGCCTCCGGCTCGAGCGCGGCGTAGCGCTCGAGTTGCACGTTCGCCATCCGCACGTCCAGCGCGGCGGCCGGCAGCAGCAGCAGCTCGCGCTCGGCGTTCGTCGAGACGTCAAGCACGATCGTGCTCCAGGCGTAGCCGGGCGCCCTCGCGTACACGAGGACGCCGCGCCCAGTCTCCTCGGGTTGCATGAGCTCGGCGGGCTGGGGCGCCTCGCCCACTGCGGACCCGAGCGCCAAGCCGGCGACCCATTCCTCCGGCCCGTCAGCCTTGCGCCCGCCCAGCAGCACGATGGGAGAGTTGAGGCCGCTGCCGAGCGAGGTGTAGATCTCGCCGCCCGTCCCGGGCAGCTGCGCGGCCATGAACGCGGTCGGCACGCAGCGGAGCTCCACGCCTTCGAGGTGCGCCCGCGTGTTCGCATCGCGCACGGCCAGCGTGAGCTCCGGCCAGAAAACCACCTCGGCAAATCGCACCCGGAGCTCGTAGACGATCTGGCCGCTCCTGCCCTCCACACCGCTGGACAACGGAATCCGGGTCGTCTCGATGAAGTGCTGTGGATGGTCGACATCGACCACCAGCTCGTCGTCGCGCAGTCGCTCCTCCACACGCGCAAAGAACGGGTCCAGGTCGAACTCGCTCGTCAATCCATGGCACGGCCACGAGTCCCGGATCCTCTCGGGCCAAACGCTGACCTCCTCTACGCCCGTCACCGTGACCCTCGCCAACCCCGCGTACTCCTCAGGGATTCCCTCGAGGATCACGCGCAGTACGTTTGTTCCCGCAACTGCAGACACGCCGCCGGGGGGCTCCTCCGTGACCGGGCTCAGTCGCAGGGGTTCCGCGGCCGGGTCTTTGGCCATGGGCAAGACCGTGCCACCCACGGGCTCCACGTCGACCGCCAGCGACTCGGCCGCCGCCATCGGCGGTGCCTCGGGTGCCCTTGTCACGAAGTACACGATCACCACCGCCACGAGAACGACCACGGTGCTGGCGAGTGCGAGGCGGATCTTCATGGTCATGCACCTATGCTCCGGTCGTCTTGCGTTCTTGTGTCGAACGCGGATCTATTTGGACAGGGTGACGTCGACGTCTTCGTACTCTCCCGTGTGAAGCTCGACCTCCACGCTTCGCTCCGCAGAGCCCGGCGAAATGAGCACGAGCCGGTAGCGTCCAGGCTGGAGCGGGTTGGCCGACTCGTGGGTTCCGTACGGGTAGATTCTCGAGTAGCTGTACCCCCGGCGCTGCCCCTCGCCCACGTCCAGCAAGAGACTTACCTGGTTTCCCAAGTGGTCGATGAGCTGGTACTCGCCGCTGACCAGTGCGCCGTCCTCGTCGCGCACCGTGAGGCGCAGCCCCGCGCACTGCTGCAGCATGATGGACCGCGTGATCACCCTGCCAGGATGGAGTTCGAGGTCGAGCTCGTATTCGAAGAAGAGTCCGGTGGGAAAACTGCGGTCTACGCCAGTGCGCACGCGAACGCGGTTCTTCCCGGGGAAGAGGCCCTCCACCCGCAGCTGGCCCTCACGGGCTTCGACCAGCCGCGTTTCCGGCGGGAAGCCTTCCTGGCCGGCGCGCCACAGCAGGACGGTAAAGCTCTCGGGGATCGACCCCGGCGGATTCTCCAGATCGATCACCAGAGTCGCCAACTCCTCGGCACGCACGAGCCTGATTGGAATTACAAGCTCCCCGCCGGGCTCCGGCGTCTGGAAGTCGAGCGGCACCGGCTGCCGACCGGGAAACACGACCTCGCCCGTCATGTGCTTGTTGGGCGGAGCCTGGAGGACGTAGGTCGGCTCGTCCCCGGGGAGTGGGATCTGCGTCGTGAGGTACTCGGGCATGAAGTTGAGGTTCTTGGCCAAGGGATCGGCAACCCGCCGGAGGTCTTTGCCATTCTCATCGACGGGCGTCCCGCCGCCGGGGGTCCTGGTCTTCAGGAGCAGGCGGCCCTCGCCCTCGCTCTCGAGGTCGCCCGCAAGCTCGAAGCGGATTGACGTCTCCCTGAATTCCAGCACGACTCCGTGCTCGGGGGCACGCACAGGCAAGCCGGCTTTGCCGCCGTTGATGTAGATCATCTCGTCGTCCCGCTCGCCATCTCCCCAGCCCCCGGGGAGGGAGTCGTGCGTCTCGGCAAGCTCACCCATACGGAGCAGGTACTCGAGAGGGCCCAGTCCGCCGAAGGCGAAGGCACCGTTCTCGTCCACTGTCGCCGACAGGCGTTTCAACTCGAAGCGACCGCCACGGCGAGGGCCCAGCAAGCTCGTATGGGTCGTGGTCGGAGTCAGCCAGAGGAGATGCACGGAGCGACTGGGAGTGGTGAATGTCCGCCCCTCGTAGACATTCACGCGCATGCCACTGCTGATGGCGTCGGGGGGGGCGGCAGTCCTCCACCGGGGTGGCATGGAGGAGACGGAGGCGCCGACCAACGGATTGCCCATGCGCAACAAGTAGCCCGTGATCGCGTGACCGGACTCGAGCACGAGGGTGCCCACGTCGACGCGCGTGCCGACGAGCACCTCCACGTGCGTCGTCGTCGGACGTCGGCCCTCTTCGTAGGACGCCAGTGCATAGAGGCCCGAGGCGCCTAAGCGAAGTTCGAACGCACCGTCCGCCGCGCCCTCGACGGCGCCGGCGACGTCCTCTACGGGAAAGCCATCATCGAGCAGCAGGGCACCCACCAGGCCTTGCGCAGCCGGGGCGCCGTCCTCCCGCGCCAGGCGGCCGTGAATCACGCCGGCAGGAACCAACTGCACCCGGACCTCGTAGACGGTCCGGCCGATCGCCAGCTCCACGCCGCTGGACAGCGAAATCCGGGTCGTCTCCAGCAAGTGCAGCGGATTGTCGACCTCGACCTCCAGCTCGCCGACTCGCAAGTCTCCGTCTCGCTCCGCCACACTCGCGAAGAACGGATCCAGGTCGAACTCGCTCGTCAGCCCCTCGCACAGCCACGAGTCCCTGATCGACCCGGGCCACTCGTCGGGCTCGTCCACGCCTGTCAACGTGACCGTCGTCATTCGAGCGTTCTCTTCTGTGATCCCCTCTAGGACCACGCGCAGCAGCTTCATTCCCGCGATAGCAGCCGCGCCACCGGGAGGCTCCTCCGCGACGAGGCTTTGCACCGCGGCCGACCTGGCGGCAGGGAGTTTGAACGCGGACACGTCTGCGACGTCCACGCGCTGCACGACGGTCGGCAGCGGCTCGACCACCGCCGCCGGTAGTGACTCGGCCCTCGGTGTTCGTGTCACGAAGTACACGACGACCGCCGCCAGGAGAACTGCGGAGGTGCTGCCGAGTGCGAGGCGGCTCTTCATGGTCATGCGCCTGGGTTCCAGTCGTCTTGCGTGCTTGCGTCCAACACGGTCCTACTTGGACAGGGTGACGTCGACGTCTGCGTACTGGCCCGCGCGAAGATCGACCGTCACGCTTCGCTCCGCGTAGCCCGACGAGCGGAGCACGAGCCGGTAGCGTCCAGGCTCGAACAGACTGAGCGACGTGTGGATTGGGTAGGAGTCGAACGACCACATGCTAATCGACGCGTCCGACGTGTCCGTGAGGTCCGTGCCCAGCACGAGGTGCGTCGGGTGTCCCGCGTCGTCGAAGAATTCGTATTGGCCGCTCACCAGCTTTCCCTCTTCGCCGCGCACCGTGACGCGCATCCCCGCGCCCACCCGCAGCAGCATGAACTGCGTGATCTCGAGGCCAGGACCGAGTTCGACCTCGAACTCGTTCTCGTAGAAGAGCCCGGATGCGAAGTAGCGGTCCTCGCCCGGGCGCACGCGAACGCGGTACGCCCCGGGGGGAATGCCCTCGACCCGCAGCTGACCCTCGGCCAACGAGACCTGCCGCGTCTCCGGAGGGACATCTTCCTGGCCGGCGCGCGATAAACTGACCGTGAATGTCTCAGGGATCGAACCCTGCGGATTCTCCAGCTCGATCACTAGAGTCGCCACCTCCTCGCCACGCACGAGCTCAACGGGAACCAGGACCTCTTCGCAGGGCTCCGGCGTCCAGAAGTCGAGCGGCACCGGCTGCCGACCGTGGAACGTGATCTCGCCCGTCATGTGCTTGTTGGGCCGAGCCTGCAGGACGTAGGTCGACTCGTTCCCGCAGAGGGGGAACACCGCAGATTGGAAATCAAAGACGTAGTTGGATCCTCTCTCGGCAGGCGGCAGGCTCGATGACGGTCGGGCGGACGGGGTTCTCAGGAGCAGGCGGCCCTCGCCCTCGAGGTCGCCCTCGAACTCGAAACGGATCGATGTCCAGCGGAATTCCAGCACGACACCGTGCTCGGGGGCACGGAAGACCAAGCCGGGGGTACCACCGTGTTGGCTGACCATCCCTTCCGGGTGATCGTCCCATGGCTCGGGCTTGGTGCGCGACTCGGCCAGCCCCTCCAAACTCACCAGGTACTCGCCAGTACCCAGTCCGCCGAACGCGAAGGCCCCGTTCTCGTCTGTGTCAGTCCACTGGCCCCTTAGCGCCAGTTCGAAGCGGCCACCATGGCGAGAGCCGCTTCCCGACAGGGTCGAGAAAGTCGTGGTGGGAGTCAGCCAGAGGAGCTGCACGGACCGACCGGGAGTGTGGAAGCTTCGCCCTTCGGAGGCCGTCGTATGCATGCCACTTTTCACGGCATCTGGGGTGGCGGCCGTCCTGCGCGTGGGCGACTGGGCGGAGACTAAGGCACCGGCCACTGGATTGCCGCGGCACTGCACGGATCCCGAGATCGTGTTCCCGGGCTCGAGCACGAGGTTGCCCACGTCGACGCGCGTGCCGAGCAGCGCCTCGACGTGCGTCGTCGTGGGTCGTCGGCCGTGTTCGTACGACGCCAGCGCATAGCGGCCCGACGCGGACACGCGGAATTCGAACGAACCATCTGCCGCACACTCGACGGCGCGGCCGTCCTCATCGATAGGGAAGTCATCCTCGAGCAGCAAGGCACCCACAAGGCCCATCGCCGCCGGAGCGCCGTCCTCCCGCGTCAGGCGGCCGTGAATCACGGCGGCGGAAACCAACCGCACCCGAACCTCGTAGACCGTCTGGCCGCTCTCCAGCTCTACGCCGCGAGACAGGGTCACCCGGGTCGTTTCGATGAGGTGCAACGGATGGTCGACGGAGACCTCCAGTTCGTCGACGCGTAGGTCTTCGACTCGCTCCGCCACAAGCGCGAAGAACGGATCCAGTTCGAACTCGCTCGTCGATCCCTGGCACGGCCACGAGTCCCGGATCTCGGCGGGCCACTGAGGAGCGTACGAATGCATGCCGTCGTAGCGGATGAGCGCCGCCTCCGTTCTCGGATCGCCGCGACCCGACTGTGGCAGGCCCTCTCGTTCCTGGAAGGCGACGATCGCTTGGTGCAATCGGGGTCCCGGCCGTCCGTCGACTTCCAACCGGGTTCCCAAGACACGGTTCAGAGCACTTTGCACCCACTGCACGTAGGCGCTCCATCGCTCAGCGGTGGCAAGCCTGCGATCGAACGAGCGCTTGTCCACACCCGTCACCGTGACCGTCGTCATCCGCGCGTCTTCTTCGGTGACCCCCTCGATCACCACGCGCAGCACGCTCGTTCCCTCAACTGCAGACACGCCGCCGGGAGATTCCTCCGCGACCAGATTCTGTACCACGGCCGACCTGGCGACCGGGAGTTCGAACGCGGGCGCGACCGCAGCATCCGCGAGCTCTACGCCGGCCTCCAGCGGCTCGACCGCCGCCATCGGCGGTGACTCGGCCCGCGGTGCCCGTACCACGAAGTACACGACGGCCACCGCCACGAGAACGGCGACGGACACACAGATCTTCGTTCGCATGGCCATCCTTCCAATGGTGCTGATCGGGCGTGGGCGATCCGAGGGTGCAGGCTGGGCAGAGCGGCTACCGCAGGCGGAACAACTCCAACGCTCGGGGCGTGTCCGAGGGCGTGAGCTCGTAGAGCACGAGGTCACCCAGCTCGCGACGGAACAGGTGCGCCGGGCTGCCCAGCTCGAGGACCGGCCGCGGATCGCGGGCCAGCTTGTCCACCAGGATCAGGATCGGTTCGGGCTGCTGCGGTGACGCCAGCAGCGTCGTGGTCGGCCAGCTCCGGATGGTGAACGGCCCCTCGATGGAGATCTCGTCCGTCGCGTCGACGAGCAGCTCCTGCCCCAGGCTGTCCTGGAAGTGCCGCGCGAGATCGTGGGGAAACCCGCAGGCTGCCGACGCCTGCCGCCACTCATCGGCCAGCTCGGCGTACAGGCCGCCGTATGCCACGCAGCTCGTTTCACCCTCCTGCGCGCCCAGCCCGGGGCGTGCGACCAGCTGGGCGAGGTCCCCGGGGCTGTCGGCTGCGGGGTTGTCGATTTCGGGGCTTGGGCCGCCCTCGTCCACGACGACCGCTGGCGTCTCTGCCTCATACCTGGCGTCGAAGACGTCCATCGCCCACAGACCCAGTGTCGCGAGCAACGATGCCGCGACCGCGACGCGCAGCAAGGAGAGCCAGCGCCCTGCGGAGTGCCGGGTTCGCGCACCGGTCAAGGCCCCCTGAGCGATGGCGGCCGAGTCCTCGGGCACGGGGAAGGCCGCGGTCAACCGCGCTTCGAGGGACCGCTGGTGCTTCAGCTCGGCGGCCAGCTCGGGGTCCGCGAAGAGCTGCCGCTCGAACGCCGCCCGCCGCTCGTCGTCGAGCAGACCGTCGACGTAGAGGTCGAGTTCATCCTGTCCCATGTCGCCGCCGGGTCCGTGGGTGTCGTTCATGGCAGGCCTTTCTTCCCGGCGGTCACGCCCGTCCCAGACACAGGCGCGGGCGCTGCGGGGTGGCTGGAGGGTGTCGGTCCGTCGGCCAGGCGCTGCCGCAGGAAGCGGCGCGCGCGGTGCACGTGGCTCACGGCCGTTCCCAGGGGGATGTCTAGAGAGCGCGCGATCTCCTGGTACTCGAGGCCGAGCAGGGTCTTGAGCAGCAGGCACGAGCGCGCCATGGGCTTGAGCTCAGCTAGGGCACCCGACAGCTCGTCATCGAAGGCGCCGTCGTCGGGGCCCAGCTCGCCTCGCAGGTCGACGGCCGGCCGCGCCGGTCCGGCGACGTCGCGTGCCAGGCCAGGCTCGCGATCGAGCTGGCCCGGGTCGGAGTCGTAGGTGCGTCGACGTGACCGCGTGCGCGCCTGATTCAGCGCAACGAAGCGCACAATGCGTGCCATCCACGCCGTGAAGTTGCTGTCGGGTCGAAACTGGTCCAACTTCTGCAGGCCGATCAAGGCTGCCTCCTGCAAGATGTCTTCCACATGCGATCGGTTGCCCAGCACGCCCGCGGCCACAGACCACAACACGCGGGCCGATGCCTGAAACTGAACGGCGAACTGCTCGGCATCCAACGCCGCCATCGCCGACTCCGAGGAGGTCAGTCGCTGGTCTCGCCGTCCGTCGCCGCCAGGCGGCGACGCGGGTGTGCTTGTCGGATTCGTCATGACCTCCGGGATCGTATCGTCAGGGAGGGATGTCGCCGACAGGTCGGGGAATTGCACGCGCTTTCCTCACCCCGCAAGAATTCGCTCTGCGGCTCCCCCGCGTTGGGATTTTCGGGCGTCCTGCTCCGCGCGCGAGGGTTCCCGCCGCCTTTCGGCAAGAAAGGACGCCCTGCTGCATATGCGCGTGCCCATCGGGACATAGGCATCCGGAGGACCGCGTTTGATAGGGGCCTCCACCCAGCGCGCGGCGGACGTCATGGCGCCCCGACCCACCTCCGCTCGAACCCAGCCCGATGTCCTTAGTGGATGGCTTTCAGCCGTCCCCCAGCCAAAGGAAAATGGTCATGAAGCACCCTGCACTCACACTCATCTCGTCCCTTGCCGCTGTCAGCCTCGCGGTTGGCGGTTTCGCTGCACCGGTAGCCAACGCCGGTGACAACGAGCTTCCGCTCCCGGGCAACACGCCGACCGTGGCCAACGAGCACGTCATCGAGCTGGCGATCTGTCTCGATACGAGCGGCTCGATGGATGGCCTGATCAACTCGGCGCGGCAGAAGCTGTGGACGATCGTCAACGATCTGGCCAAGGCCGAGCCCACGCCGAGACTTCGCGTGGCCCTGCTCAGTTACGGCAACGACGGGCACAACCCCGAGAATGGCTGGGTCAACGTCGAAACACCCTTCACGGAGGATCTCGACACCCTCTCGCAGAAGCTCTTTGCGTTGACGACCAACGGCGGCACGGAGCTCGTCGGACGTGTTGTCCAGACGTCATTGCAGGAACTCGACTGGCATTCCTCCGAGAGCGCGTTGCGCATGATCTTTGTGGCCGGGAACGAGTCCGCCGACCAGGACGATCAGGTTGCCGCCCGCACCATTTGCAAGGAGGCGACCGAAGGCGGGATCGATGTGAACTCGATCTACTGCGTCTACGGCGATGACGACAGTGAAGTCCGGCCGGGCTGGAGGGAGCTTGCCAGGTTGGGCAACGGCGAGTTCGCCATGATCGATCAGGACAACGGGACGGTCGTGATTGCCACGCCCTACGACCAGGCCCTGATCAAGCTCTCCGGCGAGCTCAACGAAACCTATCTTCCGTTCGGCGATGCGGGCCAGGCCGGTTGCAGCAACCAGTTGGCGCAGGACGCCAACGCGGTGCAGATGAACTCCGAGAACGCGGCGTCGCGGGCCGCGACGAAGGCCGGCAAGCTGTATACATGTTCGTGGGATCTCGTCGATGCGACCCGCAACGGGGAGATTGATCTCGCCGAGGTAGATGAGAAGGATCTGCCCGAAGACATGCGGGCACTCACGTACGCCCAGCGGGCGGCAAAGATCGATGCCATGTATCAGCGTCGGACGAAGCTGCAGAGTCAGATCAACGAACTCGATCAGCGTCGCCAGAGGCTGTTCGCAGAGGAGCTGGCGCGCCAGGCGACGACGAACATCGGGAGTTTCGATCTCGCGATCCGCAGCGCCATTCGCACGAAAGCCGGGGTTCTGGGGTTTGCATTCTCGCCGCTCGGGACAACGGTTGCGATGGTGGTGTCTCCCGTCGAGGCCGAGCTCAAGGTCGAGGTCGAGGAGGTGGAGACGTGCGACTATTTCATCCAGTTCGGCGCTGGAACCATGAACACATGGGTAGCCAATGACCTCATCGAGGACTTTGAGGACGCGCGTCTGGAGGGCAAGGACTTTGCGCACGACAGCCAGGTTGTGCCGGGCACACCCGAGGCCACTGCGCTTATGGAATCGGTGCCGACTCACGTGCGGGATCTCGTCGGATCGTTGCAGGGAGCGATCTACCTGAGCTGGGGTGACAGGATCTACCTTGTCACGGGTGGGTGTTGATCGCAGGCGATTCGCTCTTCTCGGCTCGCCGCGATTGACGGGCAGGTGCGCCCGGGGGCTTGGGACGATTCGCGGAGGCACCAAGCGGCTGCTGTTCTCGGAGCGCGGAAGGCGACATGCCGTAACTGCGCTGCGCGCAACAGGTAGCGATGGCGTTCCCGCCAGGATTCGAACCTGGGACCGCCGGATTAGAAATCCGGTGCTCTATCCACCTGAGCTACGGGAACATCGAGGGTCATGGAACCCTTCGGGAGGGCTTGAAGCAATGTCTTGCCGTAACGGGTGGGCTCCGAGCAGCATCGAGGGGCCAGCTGCGCCGATCCATGCCCGGAGGTTCTGCCGTGATCCCGCCCCTCGCCCGTTCGACCCCTGCACCCTTCCTCCTGAGGCAACGACGTGCGCTCGGGGTCGTGTGGGCCGCTGCGCCGCGCGCGCTGGCAGCCCTGCTCGCAGCCCTGCTCCTGCCCCAGCTGGCCAGCGCTGGCGGTGCGGGTGGGGGTCTGAGCGTGCAGGGCCTGATTGACGCGGCCGACCCGGGCGATGTCATCGAGCTGGACGCCGGGATCTATGCGGGCGATGTCGATTTCGGCGGCAAGGCTGTCACGGTTCGCGGCAGCGGCCCGCACACGATCCTGCAAGGGACCGGCAACGGCCCGGTGGTGCGCTTCGAAAACGGCGAGACCAGTGACAGCATCCTGGATTCCCTGACCATCACGGGGGGCGTGGCCAGCGCGGGCGGCGGCGTCTTCATCGACGGTGCGAGCCCGATCATCGTGCGCTGCACCATCACCGGCAACCAGGCCAGTTCGAGCGGCAGCGGCATCCAGGTCTCAGGCGGTGGTGCGCCGCTCATCTACAACAACGTCGTCAGCTACAACACGCGCAGCGGAGGGGGCGACCCCCATGGCATCCAAGTCTCGGGTTCCGCGCCGAGCATCGTCAACAACACCATCGTGCGCGGGGACAGCAACGGCATCCTCGTCGGCGGTGGCTCGGCGGCGCTGATCCAGAACAACATCATCGCCTGGAACGGCGCCAAGGTCGGCAAGACCACGCGCGGCCGTGGCATCTGCGACTTCAGCGGCGGGGCGGCGAGCCTGTTCAACAATGTGTTTCATCGCAACCGCGTGGCCGCACTCCTGCGCGGTGGCAAGGATTGGAAGAAACTGAAGTCCTTCCAGAAGCAGAACCCCGGTGACCAGAAGGTGCAAGGCAATCTGGATGGCATGCCCGGCTTCCTTCGTTCGCCGCCCAAGTCTGGTGCGGCCGTGAACTGCCTGGATCTCTCCGTCTGCAACAAGCGGCCCGGGCGGGCGGTGAATGCAGGGCAGGAGGATCCAGCGGGCAACAACCTGGACGGCAGCCGCAACACGGTGGGTCACGGTGGCGGTCCATTCGCGTTTGGTTCCCGGCAGTTGCCGGGGGTCATCGAAACGTCGTGAGGCCGGCGCCATCGTGCGATGGGTCAGGGTGTCTGTGAGCCTTGAGTCTGCGTTGACTAGCTGCTGCTGATAGGCGGCTTGGGAGGAGCCGGGCGTGCCAGCCAGCCGGCCCACATGGGCCCGCGCCAGAGCGCGCGGTTCCAGCGCTCACGCTGGACTTCGAGACGTCGCCGCAGCTTCAGGTAACGCTCCCAGTTCTCGTCAGACTCTCCGTCCTGTTCGTCTTGCGTGAGGTCGAGGTACTGCTCGAGCATGCCGTGCGTTTCTTCGGAGTCACGATTCAGCATGAGCATGCTGGACACGGCGTCGAGCAACAGTCGCGGGTCGGCTTCCACGAGGGTGGGGTCCTTCACGAGCCGGCGCTGCAGCGTCCAGGCCTCTTCGTAGCGACGGGCCGTGGCGTACGCACGAGCCAGGGTGACCGTGGCCGCGTAGGAGCTCTCCCCCTCGGGCCGCAGGGCCACCTCCTTGAGCAGCGGGATGGCGTGCGGAACCCGGTTCAACTGCATCAGCAGGCTGCCCAGGTTGTAGAGCTGGAAGGGCGCGCCTGGAAAGCGCTCATGGCCCAGCCGCTGCCAGTCGGCTGCGGTGCGCAGGTCGCCGCGTGCCCACGCGAACTCGGTGCCCTGGATGGTCGCCTCCAAGGAGTAGGGGAAGCGCTTGTCGGCCGTTGCCAGGAGCGCGTCGGATTCTGCCCAGCGCTCGGCAGCCGCCTGCTCGTTGCCACGGGATGCCTCGGAGCGAGCGCTGTCGGCAACGCGTGCGGCGCGGCTGCGCCCCAGGGCGAAGTCGTGGAAGGCGTACCAGGTGGGTGTCGCGATGGCGAGCAGCGTTGCGGCCACCAGCAGCGAGACGTGCGAGGCCGCGGCTGACGGGACGGCGTCGCGGCTGACACAGCCAGCCCGGGTCGCCACGGCGAGCAGCATCGTGATCAGGCTGCCTGCTTCGATCCAGTGCAGCGGTGTCTCGAGAAAGCAGTAGACAAAGGCGGCTGCGAGGGCGGCTACCGAGGCGTGGAACGGGCCCCGGCGGGCGTTGTCATTCGAGAGGGCGCTGGCGCCCTTGCGAACGGCGTGGAAGACGTGGCGCAGCAGGAAGCCGAAGCCTACGAGGCCGATCAAACCGGACTGACCGAATACCTGCAGGAATTGATTGTGGGCATGGGGCACGAGGCGCGCCGCCGTCTGGTAGGGCAGGATGCCGGTGGCGAAGCAGCCCAACCCCACACCGGTCAGCAGATGGTCCGAGACCATGGCCAGCGTGGCGCGCCAGATGTCGAAGCGTTCGAAGTTGTTCTCGGCATACTTCGGGTTGAGCAGCAGGCTCAAGCGCTCCAGCGCGTTGCCCAGCGTGTCGTCAGGGACGAGACCCGCGACGCTGGCCAGGACATAGAGCAGGGCCACTCCGCTGAGGCCCAAGGCCGCGCGCAAGCACACGCGCAGCAAACGACTGGCGAGGCCGCGCCCGTCGGCTGCGCGAACCCGCAGGATGGCGCTCACGAGCAGGGCGACGGCCACTGCGATGTAGGCACCCCGTGACCCGATGGCTGTGAGATAGACAGCGATGGGGATCAGCGACACCACGATGCCGCAGCGCCAGGCTGTGGAGAGCTCCCGCTCGAGCACCATGACCACACCGCCCACGAACACCATCACCAGGTATTGGGCGGCCAGGTAGCTGTGCGGGAAGAGATCTGTGGAGAGGTAACCGGAGCGGGCGAATTCGGAGACATCCGCCTCGAGAAAGCGGCCGTAGGCCTGCAGCCCCAGGAAGCTGATGATCAGGCCACCCAGGAGCACCACGGCGTAGAAGGACAAGACCAGGCTGCGGGTCCGCAGCGTCTTCACCGCCAGGACGTAGGTCAGGGCGAAACACGTGAGGTTGCCCAACTCGACCTGGGACATGCCGGGGTTGATGGCCAGCACGGCCGAGGGCAAGGCGCAGGCCAGGAACGCCAGGAAGGCGATGTCGGTGGGCGTCCCCAGGGCCGGGCTGGGGCGGCGGGAGAGGGCACCCAGCCACAGGAAGAGGCCGCCGCAGCTAGCGAGGGCCGCAAAAATGAGGTGCTTGTTGAGGGGGAACTCGCGCGAAACGGGAATCAGCGGCATCACGAAGGCCAGGCCGAGCAAGCAGAGCGTGGCGCCCCTCTGGGCGAGGCCGGGGGGCTGGCTGGGGGGCTGGCTGGAGGCGTCGCTGGGCGGGTTCATGAGCGAGGGTGTTGTACCGTACAATGCCGCGTCGACCGCAGGAGGACGAAGGCTGTGCCCTTCGCACGAGGCCCTGCGGAGCCGCGTCGTCTGGAGGGTTCTGTGAACGTCCTGGTGGTGGGTTCAGGTGGTCGGGAGCATGCTTTTGTCGATGCCCTGGCACGCAGTCACGGCATTGGTCGCATTTTGGTCGCTCCGGGCAACGGGGGCATGGCCCGCCAGGCGGAGTGCGTACCGGTGGAGGCCTCGGACAAGGCCGGCCTGCTGAAGCTCGCGAAGGCCCAGGATGTGGGCCTCGTGATCGTGGGCCCCGAGGGTCCGCTGGTGGATGGCCTTGTGGATGTTTTGGAGGCCGAGGGTATTCCGGCCCTGGGCCCGAGTAAGGCGGCCGCGCAGCTGGAGGGCAGCAAGGCCTTCTGCAAGGACCTCTGCCGCAAGGCGCGCATCCCCACGGCCGCGTACAAGACCTTCAACTCGGCCGCAGAGGCCCTGAGCTACTGCGAGGGGCACGACCGCTGGCCGTCGGTCATCAAGGCCGATGGGCTCGCCGCCGGCAAGGGCGTCATCATCGTTCACGACAGCGTCATGGCCATCAGCGCCGTGCGCGACATGATGCTCAACAAGCACTTCGGTGATGCGGGCGAGCGCATCGTCATCGAAGACTTCCTGGAGGGCGAAGAGCTGTCGATGATCGCCCTGGTGGACGGGGAGACGGTGGCGGTGCTGGAGCCCTCTCGTGACCACAAGGCCGCCTTCGATGGGGACAAGGGGCCGAACACCGGAGGCATGGGGGCGTTCAGCCCGACCAAACTCCTGACGCCCCGCAACTACGAGCAGATCGAGGAGCGCGTGTTGCTCCCCACGGTGCACGCCCTGGCCAAGGCGGGGACGCCCTTCAAGGGCATCCTCTACGCCGGGCTGATGATCACCGACGATGGGCCCTCAGTGCTGGAATTCAATGTGCGCGGCGGGGACCCCGAGATGGAGGTCCTGCTGCCCCGGCTGGAAACGGATGCCTTGCAGCTTTTCTACGCGGCGGCGACGGGCACCCTGGACCAGATCGGTGACGTGCGCTGGAAGCCGCAGCACGCGTGCGGGGTGGTGCTGGCCGACGGCGGCTACCCCGGGCCCGTCACCAAAGGGCTGTTCATCAGTGGCACGGAGGAAGCCGACAGCCTCGAGGACGTGTCCGTGTTCCACGCCGGCACCAAGCTCAACGACGGCAAACTGGAGACCAATGGTGGGCGTGTGCTCTGCGTGACCGGTTTGGGTGACACCCTCCGTGCCGCCCGCGACAAGGCCTATGAGGGTGTGTCCAAGATCAGCTTCTCCGGTATGCGCTATCGCACGGACATCGGCTGGCGCGAGCTGGGTGCGTCGGCTCCGCAGGAAGCGTCGAGCGAGGCAGGTGCCCCGTGAAAGACGTCGCCAAGCACTTCGAGACCTTCCTGCGGGAACGGGACTTGCGCCTGACCAAGCAGCGCGAGGCGGTGCTCGAAGCCATCTACGCGACGCACAAGCACGTGTCGGCCGACGAACTCTACGACCGCTTGGCGCGCGACGAGAAGGCACGGGCGCTGCGCATCAGTCGTGCCACCGTGTACCGCACCCTGTCTCTGCTCACTGAAGGTGGCTTCATCCAAGCGCTCGATATCGGGCGCGAGCGGGGCACGCTCTATGAGCATGTGCTGGGCCACGGCCACCACGACCACATGGTCTGCACCACCTGCGAGAACATCATCGAGTTCCACGATGACGAGCTCGAGACCGTCCAGGCTCGGGCGGTGGAGCGGCACGGCTTCGTCGCCAGCTCCCACCGGCTGAATGTGTTCGGCACCTGCCGTGTCTGCGCCCAGAAGGAAGCGGCGGCAGGCGAAGCGGCGGCTGGCTGAGGGCCACCCCAGCTTGCCGACCCGGCCCAGCCGACCCGGCCCAGCCGACCCTGGTCACACAAGATGCCGCTGTGCTAGCTTACTGAGATCGTGTCTCATCAATCACTCTCTGACCTCCAGCCCGGAACCACGGCCGTTTTGCGCGCCGTAGGAGGGTCTCGCTCCTTCCGGCGCCGGCTGCTGGAGCTTGGCTTCGTGCCCGGCACGCGGCTGACCATGGTGCGCCGACTCGAGGTCGGCGATGTGATGGAAGTGGAGCTTCGGGAGAGCCGCGTCTCGCTGCGTATCTCGGAAGCAGATGTGCTGCTGATGGAATCGGAGGCGGGCCGGTGAGTCGCGCTGTCGTCGCCATTGCGGGCAACCCCAACAGTGGCAAGACCACGCTCTTCAATGCGCTGACGGGCGCCAACGCGAAGGTCGGTAACTACCCGGGCATCACGGTGGAGCGGCGTGAGGCCAGCCTCTCCCTGCCGGACGGGCGCGACGCGCTGCTGCTGGACATCCCGGGCACCTACAGCCTGTCGGCCCGCACTGCAGAAGAACAGATCGCCATCTCGGCCATCGCGGGCCTCAATCGCTTTGAAGACCCCGACGCCGTGATCGTCGTGCTCGACGGCACCCAGCTGGCCCGCAACCTCTACCTCGCGCTGCAGGTCCTGGAGCTGCGACTGAAGGTCGTGGTGGCCCTGAACATGTGCGACGTGCTGAAGCGCACCGGTGTCGAGGTGGATTGCGAGGCGCTCTCCACGGCCTTGGGTGTGCCCGTGGTGCCGATCTCTGCCTCCAAGGGCGAGGGCATCGCCGAGCTCAAGCAGGCAGTGGCTTCGGCCTTGTCGGCCGACGCTTCGCTCGTGAGCCGCGCCGTCGTGCAGCGCGTGAACGGCGCGGTGGGCGCTGCCGTGGAAGCAGTCATGCCTGCCATACCGGAGGGTTGGAGCCGCGGCGACGCTGATCGCCGCGCGGCCCTGGCCACCTGGGCCCTGCTGTCTATCGACGACGACGATGAACTCTGGGAGGTGCCCGACGACCTGCGTGAAGCGGTGTTGGCTCAGCGTCGCCTGGCGGACGCGGCGGAGATCGACATCGATCTCGAGGTGGTGGCGGAGCGCTATCGTTGGATCGACGAGGTGTCCTCACGGGTTGTCGGAGACGTACCGGGGGCCCTGCGCCGCTTGACCGATGCCATCGATCGGGTGCTCATCCATCCGTTCGTGGGCTTCGGACTCTTTCTGTTGATCATGGCGATGGTCTTCGAGGCTCTCTTCACGTGGAGTTCGCCGCTGATCGATTCCGTGGACGGTGCCGTGGGGGCCTTCGGCTCTTCGTTGGGTGCGTTGTTGCCCGAAGGCCTGATCCGGGATTTCGTGATCGACGGATTGGTGGCTGGGGTCGGCGCGGTGCTCGTCTTCCTGCCACAGATCCTGCTGCTGTTCCTGTTCATCAGCTTGATGGAAGACAGCGGCTACATGGCTCGGGCCGCCTTCTTGATGGACCGCATCATGAAGGCCATCGGCCTGACGGGCCGCGCCTTCGTGCCCATGCTCTCGGGTTTCGCCTGCGCGATTCCGGCCATCATGGCCACGCGCACCATGGAGCGCCGCCGGGATCGCATGCTGACCATGATGGTCGTGCCGATCATGACCTGCTCCGCACGGCTGCCGGTCTACACGCTGATCATTGCCGCGCTGTATCCAGCGCCCGAGGAGAGCGGGGGCACCGTGCTCGGCTTCTTCTCGCTCCAAGCGCTGCTGATGGTGGCCATGTACGTCTTCAGCACGGTGTTGGCGCTGGTGGCTGCGGCGGTCTTGGGGCGGACCCTGTTCCGGGGTGCGTCGTCTCCGCTGCTGCTGGAGCTGCCACCCTATCGTTGGCCCGGGCCGCGTTCCGTGCTGCGACAGATGTGGGAGCGCAGTCGCCTGTTCGTCAGCGAAGCCGGGACCGTGATCCTGACGTGCACGGTGCTGCTGTGGGTCTTGTTGACCTTCCCCCGGGAGCCGGAACTCTCGAAGGACTATGAAGCTGCTGCGCAACAGCTGCACGCCACAGCTGCCGCAGAAGCTGCACCGGAAGGCGAATCGTGGCTGGGCGAACAGCTGGCGGCCCTGCAGTCCGAGCAGTCGTCGGAACGCCTGCAGTTGTCTTGGGGTGGTCGCCTGGGGCACGCCTTGGAACCGGTCATCGCGCCGCTCGGGTTCGACTGGAAGATCGGCGTGGGCCTGATCGGCGCCTTTGCAGCACGCGAGGTCTTTGTGAGCACCATGGGTGTCGTCTACGGCATGGGTGACGACGTGGACGCCGAGGCACAGCCGCTGCGCGCTCGCTTGCAGAGCGAGCGCTGGCCCGACGGCCGCCGCGTCTACACGCCCCTCGTCGGCCTCTCGTTGATGGTGTTCTTCGCCCTCGCAGCCCAGTGCATGAGCACCCTGGCCGTGGTGAAGCGAGAGACCCGCAGCTACCGCTGGCCCCTGTTCATGTTCAGCTACATGACGGGCCTGGCATGGGTCGCCTCCTTCGCGGTCTACCAAGGCGGCCGGTTGTTGGGCTACGGCTAGGCTGGGGACGGTGAGCTGGCGGGCCGGGGGCGGGTGTTTTTTGGGCAGAGGATCTGCTGCTCAGACAACGAGGCGAACAGACGCCTCGAGAACTCGCTTCAGATCCTCTGCCCAAAAAACACCCACACCCCTCCTCGGTGGAAACGTGCTCCAGGCTCGCCGGGCAAGGTTCGAGGGGCTTCGCGCGACTTCACGCTTGGGGGGGGCGGTTGGACGAGGGCCATGGCCGTCCACTTGGGCCTGTCCGCCTACGACCAAGTGTCAGACCCCACGCTTCACTCCCTCGTGAACGAGCAGACAGTTCGCCGAGAGTTGTTTGCGAGTCTCCACCGAGCAGGGGGGCTGGGACTTCGAGGCGTCTGTTCGCCTCGTTGTCTGAGCAGCAGATCCGCGTCGAAGCCCCAGCCCCCCGGCCCGCAACCCCAAAGCCTCCCATCCCCCGAACCTCAGGGAGCGTAAGGCGCCAAGCTCTTCAGACGCTCCCGCGCTCGGTCCACAGCCTGGATGGCTTCGACCTTGCCCGTCGCATCGGGGGCGGTGGGTGCGTACATGGCGCCGTAGGTGGCCACCATGCGTTGGATGTCGACATCCCCGGCGCCACTTCGCTCGGCGTGCAGCAAGGCGGCGAAACTGTGGGGGCCAATGACGTTGTCCGTGGCCTGGGCTCGCAGCAAGAAGCTGCGCAGGGACAGGTGGCTGTCGAGGCGTGGCCAGGCCAGCAGGGCGAGACCCAAAGCCAGCAAGAGCGTGGGGGCAGCGACGAAGGCGCGCGGGCGTCGGCTGCCCATCTCCCGCTCGCCGTCCCTACCGGCGTCGCTGGGTTTGCTGGCCCACACGAAGCCCATGGCCGCGAAGAAGGGCAACGCCGTGGCCACGTCGCCCCAGGCGTTCTGGACACAGGCCAGCAGGGTGCCGGTCAGCAGGACGAGGAAAGCCAGCAAGGAAGAAGCCCGGCCGTCGTGGGTGAGTGCCCAGGCGCGGCGCAGGCTGAGGGCGACCAGGATCAGCAGCAGCAGACCCGCCAGCAGACCGCCTTCGGCTGCAGCCAGGAGGAACTCGTTGTGGGGATGGGCCGGCTCGGTGTTGGCGCCGCCGAGCCCCGGCAGCGCCGCTTCGCCCGGATCCCGATAGGGCGGGAACTCTGCCCGGAATCGTCCGAGGCCCACACCGAGGCCAGGGGATTCCGCCATCAGGCTGAGGGTGGATTGGGCCAAGGCCAGGCGCACATTCACGGTGAGGTCTTCACCCGAAAGAACCGACCCGCTGTGTTCGAGTTTGGTGGCCGTGAGGGCGTCCGAACCTCCCGCCCAGGCCGCCAGCAGGATGCCAAACAAGAGGCCCACGGCTGCGGGGCGAAAGGTCGGTCCAACAGCCTGCTGGCTCGCAGGGCCTGCGGGCGCAGCCTGCACTCCATCTGCTGAGCGCGAGCTCTGCCGCTGGCGCATCAGCGTGACCACACACAGGACGGCCAGGGCGAGGGCAGCCGCAAGCCGCGCCCCGCGAGCCCGTGTGAGGATCAGGGCACCGGACACGAGCGCCAGGCACAGCAGAGGGCCCATTTCAAGCCGGCCTCGATCGAGGGGGGAGCCGGGCGTGCGCAGGCCGCCGTGTGTCAGGCGCACCAGCCAGGCGACGCTTCCCAAGGCCAGTAGGGCACCCGCATGGGTCGAATTGCCCGAGAGGGCGACCACTTCGCCGGACCCGCTGGTGAGGCTGGACTCCCAGCCCAGGGCCTGCATCCAGGCGATCACGGCACCCGGCAAGACGGCCCAGCGCAAGGCCTGCCCGAAGCGGTCAGGGCCCGTAGGGTGTTGTGTGTCTTCAGAAGCGGCTGCGAGCACACCCAGCACCGCCGCGATGTTGATCAGGCCAAAGTTGAGCAGGCGATCCATGACCGCCGCGTGCTCGACGAAGGGCAGCGCGCGCACCGAGCACAGGGCGAACACAAGCAGCAGCAGGCGGGCAGCCGGGCTGGTGAACCAGCGGCGCAGGGCCTGGTGCCCCGCCGGACCTGGCGCGAGAGCAAGCATGGGCAGGATAGCGAGCGCAGCGAACAGCGCGCTGGCGGCTCGTTTCACCACCTCCGCCTGGAAGAGCTCCGGCAGGATGGCGACGGCGGCAAACAACAGCAGCGAAGCGAGCGACCAGCGTTGCAGGGCGGAGCTCGAGGTGGGCGCGGTCAAGGGGCGTCTCGAAGGGCTCGGGCCAGTGCAGGACGGGGGTAGGGTCGGGGTCGGGAGGGTGACTCAGTCTGCGGAGAAGAGCGCGTCTACGAAGGCGTCGGGCTGGAAGCGTTCAATGTCGTCGGCACTCTCGCCCACACCGATGTAGCGGATCGGCAACCCGAGTTGCTCTCGGATAGAGACGATCGCTCCACCCCGCGCCGTCCCGTCCAGTTTGCTCACCATGAGGCCCGTGACGTCCACGCACTCGCGGAATTCCCGCGCCTGCTGGATGGCGTTCTGTCCGGTGGTGCCGTCCAGGATCAACAGGACTTCGTGCGGGGCGCCTTCGATGCGGCGACCGATGACGCGGTGGATCTTTTCCAGCTCGGCCATGAGGTTCTTCTGGGTGTGGAGGCGCCCTGCCGTGTCCACGATGAGCACGTCGATGCCTTGGGTGACGGCAGCGTCGGCCGCGTCGTACGCCAGGCCTGAGGGGTCCGAGCCGGTTGCGCGCTTGACGATGGGAATGGACAGGCGCTCGGCCCAGATCGCGAGCTGTTCCACCGCTGCAGCGCGGAAGGTGTCGCAGGCCGCCAACATCACCGAATGCCCTTCGGCGAGCAGCAGCTTGGACAGCTTGGCGATGGAGGTGGTCTTGCCGGAACCATTCACTCCACACACGAGGATCACGTGGGGCCCAGCGCCCGTGCTGATCTGCAGCGGCTGGCTGGCTTCTCCCATGATCTCGAGCAGCTGCTCGCGCACGAAGGGCTCGACCTGCTCACCCTCCTTGAGGATGCCCTTCTTGTTGGCGCTGCGGATGGCGGCCATGAGCGTCCCGGCGGCGGGGCCGAGGTCGGAGGTGTAGAGCAGTTCCTCCATCTTGTCGAGCACTTCGGCGTTCAAGGGGCCGCGGCCCACCAGCTTGCGCAAGCCGCCCACGAGGTTGTCGCGCGTCTTGCGTAGGCCGCTGAGGAGCCTTCCAAAAACCATCAGCCGAGCCCCTCGTCGCTGCCGCTGGGGGAGAAGCTGGTGGGGGTCACGTCGCCGTCGGAGGGGGGCGCGTTCAGGTCGTCATCCTCGATGTCGATGGCCGGCAAACCGAGATCCTTGCGGATGCGATCCAGGATGCCGTTGACGAACCCACCCGACTGCGCCGTGGAGAAGCGCTTGCCGAGCTCGATGGCTTCGTTGATGGACACCTTCGCGGGAATGTCCTCGCAGGACTTGAGTTCATAGATGGCCAGGCGCAACACGTTCCTGTCCACCACTGCGAGCCTTGAGATGTCCCAGTTGTCCGCGGCGCCGGCGATGTGTCCGTCCAGCTCGGCTACGTTCCCGAGCACTCCTTCGGACAGCCGCCGGGCAAAGTCCTTCACCTCGGAATCCGCCTCGGCGTGCTCGATGACGTCCTGGGCAACCGCGCCCGGCGCTGTATTTGCCCGGGTATGCCCCCCTGACGAGGCATGCAGCACGTCCTCACAGAAGAGGGCCTGCAGAGCGATTTCCCGGGCGCGTGTGCGCTTGCCGATCACGGAGTGTCCTCACCTTGGGTCTTGAGGCTGCGTTGCAGCCGGATCATGCGCAGGGCAGCTTGGGCACACTGGGTGCCCTTGTTGTCGGCGTTCGGCCCGGAGCGGGCGACCGCCTGGGCCATGGTGTCGCAGGTGAGCAGCCCGAACAGCACAGGCAGGCTGTGCTCGAGGGCGACTCGGCCGCAGCCGCGGGTGGTTTCGGAGCAAACGAAGTCGTAGTGGTCGGTGTCGCCGCGGATGACGCAGCCCAGCACCACGACGGCGTCATGCTGGCCGGACTGGGCCAAGGTCTGCGCGACCAGGGGCAGCTCCAGGGCACCGGGGACCCACGCCAGCGTGACCTGACTCTCTGGGACGCCGCGTGCTTCGAGCTCGGCCAAGGCTCCCGAGAGGAGGTTCTTGGTGATGGCCTCGTGGAAGCGGCTCACCACCAGGGCGATGTGGAAGCCCTGCGCGGCAAGTGAGCCGGTGGGGGGGCCATCGAGTTGGCCTTCAAACTCGCGCATGCGATCGGGATCCCAAGGAACGAAGGGCCGGATCCTACCGGAGCGACTGGCGAGTCGCCACGATTGCCCGGGCCCCGCACAGGGGCTGTCCCGACCCGCCTCGGGCCAGTGCTGAAGAGCGCTGGCGGTGGTTGACGGCTTGGGAGATGTGTACCGTCGCCAGCCCAGCGCATGGAGAGCGTTTGCCGAGAGCGCCTCGACCGTGCTGCTCGGGTTGCCAGGAGTCTCGGATGAGGACCCGCTCTGCTCTTTCCAGCCGTTCCACCCGAGCCGTTTTGTCCGGCGGCTTGGGCTGCGCCGCGCGTGCGGCTTGGGGCCGCTGGCTCATGCTGGGCGCCTGCAGCGTGCTCGCGTGGGGTTGCGGATCTGCGGCCGGCGAGCCGGTGCTCGAGTTGGTGGCGGCCTCGAGCCTCGTCGAGTTGGCGCGTGACCTGGGCGATGAGTGGACCCTGCGCAGCGGCACGCCCGTGCGCCTACGGATCGGGGCCTCGTCCACCTTGTCCAGACAGCTTGCGGCGGGGGCGCCGTGCGATGTCTTCCTGAGTGCCGACGCGCGCTGGGTGGACGACCTGCCGGCCTTGGAGCGCAAGCCGTGGCTTGGCAACCGTCTGGCCTTGGTGGTCCCGACGGCAAGCTCGATCGCGTGGACTGACGAATCGGCACCGGATGTCGGAGCGCTGCTCAGTTCCTGTGGCAGTCTCGCCCTGGGGCAGTCGTCCGTTCCGGTTGGGCGCTACGCAGAAGCCGCCTTGGAGGCCTTGGGAGTCGAGCTGCCCGACCGCATCGTGCGCGGTGCCAGTGCACGCGATGTCCTCTCCAAGGTGGGGCAGGGCGCTGCGCAGGCAGGCATCGTCTACGCCACCGATGTTCCTCTCGATCAGGGGGTACGCCTGCTGGCCTTGCTGCCCGCGGACAGCCACCCGCGGGTCCGTTACGAAGCGGCACTCCTGCGGCCCGAAGCCCGCGCGCTCTTCGACGCGCTCGCGGACGACTGGGTCCTCGGCCTAGCCACCCGCTACGGGTTTGCCGAAGGTGTCGACAAATGATGAGCCCCGTCCAACTTTCGCTGCTCGTGGGTTTGAGCGCGACGCTCCTGGCCCTGCCGCCAGCCTTGGCCGTGGCATGGGTCCTGGAGCGCACTCAGTGGCGTGGGCGCGGAGTGTTGCACGGTCTCGTGCTCATGCCCTTGGTGTTGCCTCCGGTGGTCACCGGCTACCTGTTGCTGGCGGTGTTCTCTCCGCGCGCGCCCGTGGGCGCTGCCTTGGCTTCGCTCGGGCTGCCGGTCGCCTTCCATCTTGCGGGTGCGGTGCTGGCGGCGGCCGTGGTGGGGTTCCCCTTGTTGGTCATGTTGGTAGCCCGCGCGTACCGTTCGGTGGACCCGCGCCTCGAGCTGGTCTCGCGTTCGTTGGGGCAGACACCGCTGCAGACCTGGTGGCGCGTGACGCTGCCACTGGCCTGGCCTGGAGTCGTGGCCGGCGCACTGCTGGCGTTTGCCCGGGCGCTGGGTGAGTTCGGTGCGACCATCGTGCTCGCAGGGCATGTGCCGGGAGAGACGGGCACGATCCCGCTGGAAGTGCTCGCCCTCCTGGACGTGCCGGGCGCCGAAGGGGACGTCGCATGGCTGTGCGGCATCGCCGTGCTTCTGGGCGCGTTCTCGGTTGCCGCCTATCGCCTTCTGGACACGCGTCACCGGCGGCGCATGGAACTCGACTCGTGAAGTTCGACTTCGTCCTGCAACTTGCGCGCAAGCAGGGCTTCGCACTGGATGTCAGCTGGCAAGGGGAGACGCATGCCCTGGCGCTCGTTGGTCCCAGCGGCTCGGGCAAGTCCACGGCTTTGGGCTTGCTCGCCGGGCTCGAGAAGCACGCGGGGCATGTGCGCTTCGATGGCGAGGACCAAGGTCCACGCGCCCTTCATCAGCGGCGGGTGGGGTATGTCACCCAGGAGGACCTGCTCTTCCCACATCTGTCGGTGGCCCAGAACCTCCAGTTCAGTCCGCATGCCCGGCAGGACCTGACCCGCGATGTGATCGATGCCTTGCATCTGGGTGCGCTCCTGCAGCGCATGCCCCGAAACTTGAGTGGGGGCGAGCGACGCCGCGTCTCCCTGGGACGCGCGCTGGTCAGCGCACCACGCTTGCTGCTCCTGGATGAACCCTTTGCCGGCCTGGATGCACAACGACGACGCGACGCGCTGTCCATCGTGCGTGCAGTGCAGGAACGCTTCGGTACGCCCGTGATCCTCGTGAGCCACGTAGCCGACGAGATCGTCGGTGTGGCCGAGATCGCCTTGCGTCTGGAGCAGGGGCGGGTCGTGTCGTCGGGCTCCGCCGTGTCGGTCTTGCGGGCGGGCGAGACACGCGTCGACAACCACCTCACGGGCCGCGTGCTCTCCCACAACGAGGTGGACGTGGAGGGTTGCGTCTTGGCTGCCGCATTGTCTGCGGGAGACGCGGGAGTCGTGCGGCTCGCGTGTTTCGCCCACGATGTGCTCTTGGCTACCGAGCGGCCGCGCGCACTCTCGGCACGCAACATCCTCGAGACGGAGGTGACCCGGGTGGAGCGGGCGGGTGATGCCGCGCTGGTTCATCTGGCGCGCCCGCGGTTGGTGGCCACCCTGACACACGATGCCGTCCGGGAGTTGGGCATCGTTCCAGGGCGCCGGGTCTTCGCCCTGATCAAGGCGACCTCCGTGAGTTGCCTGGGCCCCGCCTGAGCCGCCGCGCTGGAAATCCATCGTTCGGCGGCTCTCGATCGGACACTCTCCACCGCCTTCTGAGGATTCAGACCAGCTCGAGCGCTGATCGCTGTCGCTGCGAGCGCTAAGCTGCCCCAATGCTTGCCCGCTTCTCGACCCGCCTTGCCGACGTCGCCCAGCGTGTGGTGCCGGACCCCTTCGTCATTGCCCTGGCCTTGACGGTGGTGGCGTTCTGCATGGGGATGCTGTCCATGGACAGCCCGGATGCGGGTGCCCTGGCGGCCGGCTGGTTGGAGAGGTTCTCGGCCCAGGGCACGCTGGCGTTCACGACCCAGATGGCCCTGATCCTGGTGGCCGGGGCGGTGCTGGCGCGCGCTCCCTTCATAGCGGGCGCCCTGGGACGGCTGGCCGACTTGCCCCGCAGCACAGCCACGGCGGCGGCGCTGACGGCCCTGGTGGCCATGTCCGCAGCTTTCATCAACTGGGGCTTCGGGTTGGTCGCGGGTGCGGTCCTGGCGCACCAGATCGGTGTTCGCGCCCAGGCGGCCGGACGTGCCATCGATTACCCGCTTGTAGGGGCTGCTGGCTACACGGGTCTCATGGTCTGGCACGGAGGCCTCTCCGGAAGCGCACCGCTCAAGCTCACCCAGGGCGGGCCCGTCACGGCTGGCTTCCCAGAGGGCGGGCCGCCAATCCTGCTGGATCAGACGCTCTTCTCTGGCCTCAATCTGGCCGTGACGATCGGGCTCTTGCTGTGCGTGCCCTTGGTGGTCAGTCGCATGGCGCAGAGTGGCAACGAGCGCGTCCCGGTCGGGCTGCCGGAGCACGTTGCTCCTGCGAGAGCAGACGAAGGGTTGTTGAGTCGGTTCCTGACCTGGGCCCTGCTGGGCTTGGGAGCCCTGGCCTTGGCCAGCAAGCTGGCGGTTGCCGAGAGCTGGTGGCAAGCCCTGAGTCTGGATGTCGTGATCCTGGGCCTGGTGCTCGGGGGTATGGCGCTGTTCGGCACACCGCGCCGTTATGGGCGCGCCTTCGCCGCGGCCACACCCGAGGCGGCGGGCATCCTGCTGCAGTTCCCCTTCTACTTCGGGATCCTGGGTTTGCTCCAGGCGTCCGGCCTGGTGGAGCGCCTGGCGTTGCAATCCGCGGACATGGCCCAGGGTTTGGCGAGCCTAGGCCTTCCCCTGCAGTGGTGCTTCGACGTGGTGACCTTCGTCTCCGCGGGCCTGGTGAATCTCTTCGTCCCGTCGGGCGGTGGGCAGTGGGCGGTGCAAGGCACCATTCTGGCCGAGGCCTGCGCAGAGCTGGATCTGCCGCTCTCGCGCGCCGTGATGGCCCTCTCCTACGGGGATGAGTGGACCAACATGCTGCAGCCCTTCTGGGCGCTGGCGCTGCTGGGAATCACGGGCCTCAAGGCGCGAGACATTCTGGGGTACACCATGACCATCATGTCGGTGTCGCTCTTCATCTACCTGGGGGCCTTCGCGCTGTTTTGAAATCGAGACCTTTGAGATCGAGACCTTTGAGATCGAGACCTTTGAGATCGAGACTGGGGCGCTCCCCGTATCGCGCTGGAGCCTGTGTCGTGGTGGGCGTCGCGCTGTTCATGAACACCAGCTGCGGAGCGGTCTTTCCGCGCACGTCCCTGGCGGAGAAAAGCTTGCACACGCAGGAGCAACGGACCCGGGCCCGGGAGGAGATCCGGGCCGTGCTGAGGGAGATGGAACGGGCCGAGGGGGCCGCGGACCTGGTTGGGCTGGAGGCGATCTACACCGAGCAGGCCGTGTGGCAGCCGCCTTCGGAGCCTGCCGTTCAGGGCCGGGCCAGCATCCTGCAGCGCTATGCCGAGATGTTCGCCAGTTCGCGCCTGAGCCTGGAGATCAGCGACCAGTCCGTGGAGGTGTCGGGGCAGCTCTCGGGGACGGGATCCTCGCAGGGGCTGTTGCCGCCCCTGCGGGGCCAGGTGCTGGGTTTGGCGAAGATGACCTTCCACCCGTCGGAGAGCCACGCCGAGGAATCCAGCTCGACCCAGAGTTTTCGCATGGGGCTGGATCGGGATGTGGAGGGCATCTGGCGGGTGAGCTTCCTCACCTGGCGGCCTTGGGAAGAACTCTCCGAGGACGAGGACGGCGCCTGACCGGGCAGCGACCTGCGGAGATCCAGAGGGACTTCCTGACCGACAGGCGTCGGACAGAGCCCATTCGGCACGTCTTCGACGTTACACTGCGCCGCCTGACTCGTTAGGCACTTGTGCCGCTTGACCGGCTCACCACGCGCTTGATGGTCTCCCTGGGATCGCGGAGCTTTGGCTTTGCCTCCCTGTTCAATCGCTCTTGATCCGAACGGATACTCCTGGACTTGTCTTCGACGCCTGACCAAATCGACGCCAGCAACGCCGATGGGCCGGGGCTTCCAGCGGCTGGGCTGCACCGCTTGGAAGGTGAGGCGAGGCGCGGGCGGCGAGCGCCCTGGCTGTTCGTGCTGGGGCTCGTGCTGCTCGCAGTTGTCGGTGGGGCAGGCGCCTGGGTCGGCCTGACGGATCCCTTTGGCAGCCCGGTCGTGCAGGCGGTTCCTCCTGCGCATGCCGAGAACCTGCTGGGTAACGCGTGGTCCTTCGAGACGACGGAGGACAGCAGCCCCAGTGTTCACTGGCTGGTGCCGGAGGAGGCTCCGCGCGGTTTCCAGTTCGGCGCCACTGGGGCGGTGTCCGGCGAGTCGGCCGCTCGGGCCCTGGCACCGGGTGACGGCCAGGAACTATGGGCACGCATCCTGAGCAGTGACAGCTTCAGGATTCCGTCTGGCGGCGGCTGGCTGCAATGCAGCGCGCAGGCGCAGGGTGAGGGACTGTCGCTGATGATCCGTTTCCTCCGCGATCGGAGCCCGCTGTTCGACGTCGTGGTGGCGTCCAGCCAAGGGGCTGGCTCCAGTCAACTGCTGGGATTCGTACGGCCGCCACCTGGTGCCACGCGCTTTCAAGTGGGCCTGAGCGCTCTGGGCGAGGCCACGGTGGACGACATCGACGTCCGCTTCTTGAGCCAGCGGGAGAACCCAAACGAGGACCCGAACCAACACACTAGGCGGGGTCTGTTCACGCTGCTCACCCAGGACCCCCCCGGGATGACGATCTTCAGGGGGGAGGAACTCGTCGTGCGCGTAGAGCCTCCCAGCGTGCGCTCGCCGACGGGGCTCCTGTTGCCCGCCAGCGTTGCCTCCCTGCTGTCGACCTCTGAAGTGGCTGGTGTGGGTGGGGTGCGCGTCCCCATATCCACGAAACTGCGCTCGGAAGGTCGACAGTTGATCCTCGAAGAACACCTGACCCAGTTGCGGAGCGATTGGTCCGTGACGCATGACGTGCGTGTCACGGGATCACTCGCCAGCAGTTCGTTGGGGATCCGATCGGCGCGGGGTTTCGAGAGCTTCGGCGGGGACTTTCGGGTGGACGGCGTGGAGGCCTTGTTGCTGGGAAGCACACAGGATCGCCTCGTCCTGGCCCTCGGGGTTCCCTTCACGGTCTCGGCGACCCACTCGAATGAAGGAACGGTGTCGCTTCGACTGGAAGTGCTCAGTGGACTTCGGAGCGAGTGGGGCAACGGGAACATGCAGTTGGACGTGAGTGTCCAAGCTGAGTTCCAGGAGGAGCGGGTCGCTGCGGCCCAGCTCCGGGATTCAGCCTCAGCCCACGAGGCCGCAGACCGCCTCGGGGCCGCCCTCGCCGACATCGAGCTGTTGGTCGCCGACTACCCCTACGACGAAGTGGTGCTGGGCGTCGCCTTGGAAGCGCGTGGTCGAATCCAGGGGATCATGCAAGCGCAGCTGGATGTCCTGGACGCGGAGCTGGAAGACGCGCTCTTCCTGGGGAGTGCCGGCCGTTGCCGTGAGGTGATGGCGGCAGCGCAACGACAGGCGTTTCGTTTTCAGGGCAGTGAAGGGGAGCAGCGTTTCCTGGAGCGGGCCGATGTGGTGGGGCGACGGGCCCAGCGACTCTTGAGTGCGGACGTCGAGCGACGGCGTCAGCGTATCGAGGCCCTGGCGCAGTCGTTTGCGGAGCATGGGAGTTATCCCCTGGTCGCCCAGGAACTGCAGGACTACCTCAGGCTGCACATGGCAGCCCCTGCAGACGAGGCTTCCGGTGCCGGTAACGGTACCGGTGCAGAGGGAAGCCCATGAGTTCGCGCGTGATCGGATTGGACCTGGGAGGGGACACCGCGCGGCTCGTGGAAGGGCGACTGCACAAGGGCGCCTTCGAGCTTCATCGTGCCACGGCCGTGCCCGTGCATGACCTGGCAGCGAGTGTCGCGAGCCTGGGGCTCAAGGGCTTGCCGGTCGCTGTCGGGGTCACCGGACGCGACATGATCTTGCGCACGACGCAGGTGCCTCCCGTGCCGCTCTGGCAGGTGCGCGAACTGATCTCCTACGAAGTGGAAGACATCGCGGAGCAGTCTGGCGACTCCCTGCGTGCTGACTTCAATCTGCTCAACGGCGCCGCGGCCTACAGTGACGATGATCTGGCGCTGATCGCCCTCGTGCGCAGCTCCCATATCGAGCAGCGTTCGGTGCTGCTCAAGGCGGCTGGGTTGAGGGTGACGGGCTTCACACCCAATGCCGTGGCGCTCTACAACGCCGTCGTGGCCACGGATGGTGGCGAGGGCGCCGTGCTCGCCGTCAACTTGCGCGGACAACACACGGATGTCGCCCTGATCCAGGATGGCGACCTGCTCTTCGCACGCAACCTGGCGGGTGGGGGCGACACCCTCAGCCAAGCCATTTCTGACAGCCTGCGGGTGGAGCTTGCCGTGGCTGAACAGGCCAAGCACCGCATGGGCGAGTTCAGCGTCGCGGGCCAGGAGCCAGAGGGCAGGGCAGGCGCTGTGTCGCGCGCCTTGGAGGGTGCGCAACGTCAGATCGTGGGCATGTTGCAATCGACGCTGGCCCTGGCGCGGGCCCAGATTCCGGCCCCTAACCTGGAGGTGGATCGGGTGCTGCTGAGCGGCGCCGGTGCGTCCGTTCCCGGCTTCGATCAGTCCCTTTCGCGCGTGTTGGACTTGCCGGTTTCACTCTTCGACCCCACAGAAGGCTACGTGGTGGGGGACGCACCCGAGCTGGACCAGCACGGCCCCGACTTCGCCGTGGCCACCGGTCTCGCCATGATGGCCTTGCTGGAGGACGGCTATCGGATCCAGGTGGAGTCGGAGCGAAGCGAGGCCGGGCGCGGCTTCCGTGAGAAGACGCTCTGGCTGGCGTTGGCGGCGACGGCGCTCGTGCTTTACCTGGGCGTCTTTGCCTGGAGCAGTCGCGCTGATGCCGAGGCGGCCGAAGCAGACCGCTCCGCGCTTTCGCGCAAGGTCGAAACCAACAAGGGCGATGTGCGGGCCTATGAACGCTCGCTGGAGGCGGGGCGAGCCCTGGGATTGCAGCTGGCGGCGCTGGAGAACCTCAGTGCGCCGGGAGCCGGGCTGGTGACGGTGCTCAACTTGCTGGACGTCTATCTTCCGGAAGAGCTGTGGGTGCGGTCGGTGCGCACAGTGCGATCCGCTGACGCCGAGTTTGGCGGTGCAGGTGCCCCTCGTCCCTTCGTGGTGGTGGAGGGCCTCGGCAAGGAGCACGACCGAAATCTTGCGGACGCGGTGATCGAGATCACCACCCGCTTGCGTGACCACCCTGATGTCGCCGCGGTGCGACCCCACTTCGCACCCGACGCCCGGGGTGACTTCGTGTTCGAGCTGCGCATCGACACCTCGGTGATCCAGCCCTCCGCAGGGGCGCAGGACGAGGCCTCGGCCTCCGGGGAGGCCGGCTGATGGAGAAGGAAGCGCGCCGGCTCCTGTTGACGGCCATCTCCTTGATCGTGCTGCTCTTCGTGGGGCGTACCGTGGTGGGAGCGCTCTGGGACGACACGGAGTTGCGGCGCTCGGTGGATGGCCTCCGGCGCAGCCTCAGCCGGGGAGGTGAGGCCGGACGGCGTCCTGAGCGGGCGGACATGGCGGCTGCTAGAGATGTCGCTCAGCGCTTGCGCACTGAACTGGACGAGCTGTTGCCGCGCATCCACAGCGTGCGTCCCGGGGACTTCGACGTTCCCTCGGACGTCAGCCCCGACTTGCGGTACATCGAAGTGTTGCGGCGAGAACAGGACGAGTTGGTAAAGACCGCGCGCTACCTGGGCAAGAGCGTCCCTCCAGGGCTGGGCATGCCCGTGCCGAACCCCACCGGACTCGAGGATGTGTTGGCGGCGCTGCGTGCCTTGCATGTGGTTCACCTGGTGGTGGGTGCGGCGCTGGACTCAGACGTGCGCGCGGTGGATTCCATCCGCTTGCAAGCTGTGTCGCGACGGAGCGGTACCCGGGGCAGCTTCCTGACCAGGCACGCCGTGGACTTCGAACTCTCTGGCTCGCCTGGGTCTCTGCACATGCTCTTGTCAGCGCTCGTGGCGACAGAGACCTGGCTGGCCTTGGACGATGTGCGCCTGGATGTTCTCGATGAGAACGGTCAATCGGCGCGGCTCCGCCTGAGCGTTGCCTCGGTCAGCGTCGATGCCGAGCTGCTCGACGGCCTGGTGGCAGGGGGGCGCTGAGATGCCGGGTGCCCGAGAGAAGATCCTGTTCGGCGTCTCGCTGCTGGTGTTCGCGGGCCTGGGGTTCTTGAAGCTGTCCGATGGATACCAGCGCGCCAGGGTTCCGGCGGTCGCCGGCATGCAAGGCGAAGTCTTGGCCAGCCCTGCTCATGTCAAGCTCCGGGCGGATCTGTTGGGCGACCGGGATGATGAGAATCGCGTCCGCCGTCGCTCCTCCTTCGCCCCACCCCGTGAACTGCTCCCGCTGGAGCCGTTGCTGCTCCCTGCACCGCCGATCCCGCGCCTGTCCGTCTTGGCGCCGCGCATGACGCCTGTCGCTGGCGGTGACGTGGCCCTGGACGATCGCCTGGCTGCCAGCTCCCTGGGTGGGTTGTCGCTGGGTGCCGGGGATGCAGGGCGCCTTTCAAGTGGAGTCGCCGGGCAGCCGGGAGCGGATGCGGATTCGGTGCCTGAAAGCGAGCAAGCAGAGGCCGCCGTGGACCCGGAGTTGCGCTTCGATTGGTTGGCGCGGGTGTCCATGACTCGTCGAGTCTACGGGCGGATCCTGAACGGGGACCCGCTCGGGCTCGGGGAACGATCCGCTGAAGATCTCGTGTTCCAGGACGTTTCGCTGCGCACCGGGGGCAGCGTGGGCGTTCCCTATTCCATCCTTCGCAGCGATGTCTTGGAGTTCGGTTTCGCGCGTAACTTCGAGAACACCTATCAGCTGGAGAGCCGGTCCTTGGGTTCGGGGCCGGGGGCTGTGCGCGCACGCATGGAACTCAGCATGAGTTTGTTGGCCTCCGCGGGCCGTGAAGCCCGTGGCCTGGAGTTCGCCCTCGCCGAAGCGCGCCTCGCGCTGGAGGCCGGCCGACGTGACAACACGGCAGCCCGTCTGGTAGCGCGTCTCTGCGCTCGGGTTCATGACGTGGAGGGTGAGCTCGCGGTGTATCGCTCCGCTGTGGATGGCGCATGGATCGACGATGCGCTGATGTGCGACTACGCCCGCTTCGTCCTGAACATGGGCTTGCCAGAGCGGGCTTCGGAGTTGGTGGAGCAAGCACGTCGCTTGAGGCCCGTGTCCGCGGAGGTGCGCGGCCTGACGGGCGAGATGTTGCTGAGCGCCGGACAGGTCGAGCAGGCCCTGGTCATGCTGCGCTCAGCAGATCAGGTGCCCTTCCAGCCACCCTTCGAGGACCTGCAGCGCACCCAGCTCGTGTTGACGATCGGTCGCGCGGAGCTGGCAGCGGGTCGTGCACGGGAAGCGCTGCGGGCTGCCCAGCGGGTCCTGCTGAACGAGCCGGGGGATGTGGGTGCGTTGGCGCTTTCCGGCTCGGCTCACGCGGCCCTCCAGAACCTGGAGGCAGCAGCGGCGGCCTATGCGGAAGCGATCGCCGCAGAACCGGGCGATGGGGAATTGCTCCGGAACGCCGGCTTGGTGGCCTGGCGACAGGGCGACGGGGCGGCGGCACGACGCCTGCTCCTGCGCGCCATCGACCAGGACCCCCTGAACAGCGCCGCGCCCCTGCTGGCCTTGGGCTTCCTGCACGAAGACGCCGGTCAGCCGGAGGCGGCCAGGGAACTCTATGCCGAAGCCCTCAGTGTCAGCCCCGCCTCCGTGGATGGGCTGTACCGGATGGGGCGGCACCAACGCCTGGCTGGGGACACGGACTCTGCAGGGACGACCCTGCGCAGCGCCCTGCGTCTCGGTGGACCGGAGCTGCTCCTGCTTTCCGAGTTGGGTCGAGCGGCCATGGAGCGAGATGAACCCGCATTGGCCACGCGCTACTTCAGGGAAGCCCTGCGTCTCGAGCCGGAGAACCCTGAGGTTTTGTGGCTCAAGGGGCTTGCCGAACTCCAGGCAGGCGACCTGAGCAGCGCGCTGGAGAGCTTGGATCGAGCCACGATTCACGGCGCCGAGGGCGCTCATGTGGGCCTGGGGGTGGCGCTGTATCAACGGGGTGACGCCGGTGACGTCGACGCTGCGTTGGACCATCTCGATGAAGTGGAACGTGCGTTTGCTGGGCGGCCGGAATCGGCGCAGGCGGCCTACGCCAGCGCTCAGGCCGTCGCCATCCGAGACAACCTCGCCAAGCGTCAGTGGGTTGACGGCTTCGGACGTTCGAGTCTCCAGCGCGGCTGGACCGAGCAGCAGTGGGAGGGCAGCCCGCGTGTCTTGCTGCTCGGCGAGGGCGTGAACATCCAAGGTCGCATGGAGCGTCCGCGAACCGACGAGCAGCCTGGCATCGCCAGGGTGCTGGACGGCCGGGGCTTCGTGTCGGTGGGTGCGAGCATGCAGGCCACAGTGAGTGGCGACTCGCGTTTCGGCCTGGCGCTCACCTATCGGCAGGTGAAGGGTCAGCGAGGGCGCTTGCCGAAGGCGCGACTCGAGATCTGGGTCGACAGCGAGGGCTTGCTCCGGCTGAGTGCCTTGGACAACTTCGACACGGTGCTTCTCGACTCGCTTGAGGTACCGGGCATCCGGCTACCAACCGGCGGCTCCGTACGCCTGGGCGTGGAGCGCCTGGATGATGTCACTGGGCGTTTCCAGTTCCTCGTGGATGGTCGAGCCGTGGGCGAGCCTGTGGCCCTGAAGTCCCTGCGCAACTTCAAGAGCATGTTCGACCTGGAGGTGTTCGGGGACGCGGCCCCGGGTCGCAGCGTGGACGTGACGGTCCACGACGTGCGCATCGTGAGGCTGCTGTGATGAGGCCAGGACGGCTAGGGACACCGGGCAGGACGGGCATGAGCGGCTTTTCGCTGGTGGAGATCCTCGTCGTCATCACCTTGATCGGGCTGCTCATGGGCTTCGCCGTGCTCGCGCTGGGGCGGCACGCCGAGGCGGGGCGCGAGACCGATTGCCGGGCTCGCGTCGAGGCGCTCTCGCTGATGGTGGAGAGTTATGCGGATCGCACGGGCGGCTATCCCCCAAGTCGCCTTGCAGACCTTGGTGTGAGGGACGCCAATGTCGTCAACGAGGGCATCGAGGCCTTGGCCGTCGCCCTACGCCACCGCGACTACGCAGGGAAACGTCCCGAGGAGCGTTGGTTCGGGAATCATGACGGCGACCGCTCGCCCTCACTCCACGCGGCTGACGGGTCGACGGCGCTGCTGGAGTTGCTGGACCCGTGGGACAACCCGTTCTTCTATGTGATGAACGAGGGCTATGGCGGCAGCGCCCTGCTGCGCTTGGATTCAGGCGCCGGGTTGGAGGACGTGGAGGCCAGGGCTCTCAAGAATCCCCTGACCGGGGCGTACCACCGCTTCGACGGCTTCCAGTTGCGCTCAGCGGGGGCCGACGGCGTGCTCGAGACCGAGGATGACATCGCCAACTTCGACATCTCCCTGGCGAGCCCGTCTGGTACGCCGGAGCTACCTGGAGCGGATGGCTCCGCGGTGCGCGACCGGTGAACAGACGCGGGCAGCCTGCGCGCGGCTTCACCCTGCTTGAGCTGTTGGTGGTGATGGCTGTCCTGTCGGCGCTGTTCGGGCTGGGCGTGGGTGCCTTCCGCAGCTTCTCCCGGCCCGAACGGACGGCCATGCATCAGGTGAAGGACGCCCTTCGAACGGTCAGACTCGTGGCCCAGGCTGAAGGGGCGGTGGCCGAGCTGAGCGTGCTTCCCGCGCGCGGACAGATCATCACGAGCGCCCTGCGCACCGTGGGTAACTGGCACTTCGAGACACTCGCGGGCAGCGGTTGGCCGGTGGATGCGCGTCACGAAGGAGCGCGCCTGGTTTCGGGCGCGGAGGCGACCGCCGTGCCGCGGCTCGGACAAGCGCTGGAGCTGCGCGAGGGCGCCATCCTGCGCCTGGAGGACCTGCCTCCCAGTTTCGATTCGCCCTACGGTTTCGGGCTGGATGTGTTCCTGCAGCCCGCGTCGGATGGACGCCCCATGACCGTGCTGGAACGGCCGGGCTCATGGGTCGTCGAACTCAGCTCCGAGCGGGTTCTGCGGGTGCGGCTGATGTTGGAGTCGGATGCCGTGCCCCAACAGGCTGACCGGCCGGCGCCTGTCGCTGGCGCCGAGCGAGTCGCTCAAGAGCCAGCTCCCACCGGGCGGGAGTGGCTCGCCGACATTCCGGAGGTGGTCCTGCCCAGCGACCGCATGGCGCGTCTGTCTGTTCGCTTCGATGGGCGCGCCCTGAGCGTGAGCCTGAACGGTGCCCGCCGTCAGTTGGATGGTGCTTTTGGGCGCCCTCGGCGGCTCGTGACTGTCCCCGGGGTTCCGATCAGTACGGGTGCGGCAGGCCGTCAGTTCAGGGGTGTCATGGACGAACTTCGCCTGGCCAGCGTGCGTCGGGGGGCTGCGCGGGATCTGCCTGTGGACGTAGCGCTGGAGGGAGAGGACTTCCAGGTGCATGTGGACGCGTTCGGGCACCTCGACCCCGCGTGGCATGGCGCCCCCGCCCGCATCGCGTTCACGTTCGGAGAGCCACAGCGGCGAACCGTGGTGGAGATGGGATTACTGGGTGGTGTGCGCTCCTGGGATGAAGCCGTCGTGGCCCCGGGCTCGGAAGAGGGCGAGCAGAGCGTGACGAATGGGGACCCGCCGTGATGGCCCGCGCTCGTCCTCAAGAGGGTCTGGCACTCATCACGGTCGTGATCGTGTTGGCTGCCTTGACGCTCATTGCCACGCCCTTCGCCTTGTCCATGCGCAGCTTGGAGTCGGGCGCTCTCTTGCAGCAGCGCCATCTGGACAGCGAGGCCGCCCTGGAGCAGGCCTTGGATGCAGCGCGCCGGCACCTGGCACAGACGCACCCGGCCTGGGACGTCGACAGCCCGCACGCCGATGACATGGCCGAGCTGTCGGGCGCTGGGGCGGCGCGCCGTTTCCCAGAGGCGCTGCCCAAGGACCCCCATGGCTCCCTGCGCTCAGTCACCATCCAGGACGAATCGGGGAAGGTCTCGCTCAACACGGCGAGCGCCGCCCTGCTCGGCAACTTGCTTGGGGGCCGGACCTGGCTCGACGGCGCGGTGGACGAGTTCGCGACGCAGCTGGGACTCAACTCGGTGGAAGGCTTCCCCGAGCCAGGCTTCGCGTGGGTCGGCGGTGAGCAAGTGTCCTACACGAATCGGAGCGAGCGCGGCTTGGAGCAGGTCCAGCGCGCTGCAGCCTCAGCGAATCTCGAACGGGGGACGGCGCGGGCGCACGATGCGGGTACGGAGGTCCTGGATGGGCGCTTGATGTTGCTCGTGCAGCGGGCCTGGCACGCCCGCGAGGGGGTCTGGCAGCCCGCGGCGCGCGTGGACGCCCTGCGGGACATCGCACGCTTTTCGGAGCTGAGCTACAGCGCCGAGGAATTGGAGCGGGTGCGCTCCCGGCTCAGCGTGCACGCCGGGCCCATCCGCTGGGAGCAGCCGCAGCGGGTGCTGGGTGTGGAGCAGGGACGCTGGGGGCGCAGCGAACTGGTGGTTCGGGATGGCCTGCACCTGGGGCCGGGCTCGGTGCTGCAACTGGAGTGGGAGGACGGAGGTTTGTCCTGGAACCTCGTGCTGTCAGCCGTGCGCTGGGGGTCGGCCTGGCGCCTCGGGCTGCTGGAAAACCTGACCGGTTCGTTCAGCGGTTCGGGCTCGGCGCAGGCATTCGTCTCCTCGGCGACGCGTCATGGGGGCAGCGTGCTCGCGCTCTCGGTCTTGCAACGCCAGCCCGTGAATCTCGGCAGCGCCTCACAGCAAGTACTCGCGGCGCTCTTCGCGGGTGTGGGCACAGCCTCGGTGACCGATGTGATCACTGAGGAGGAGGCCGCCGAGCTGGCTGTCTTCCTGCTCCAACAGGGCGTGGAGCCGGATTCAGCGGAGTTCCAGCGCGCCGCGGAGCGGGAGCTGGATACAGGGCGATTCAGCGCCGCCGATGTGGATGTCGCCACGCGAGCCTGGTCGCAAGACGGCTTCCGCGTCGGGCAGTTGACCGCGCTGGAGGCGGCAGGTCGGGTGCTGGGTCTGGAGAGCCTCCGGCCGCTGAGGCGTGTCAGCCAACTCGCGGCGCAACGACTGGCACAGCGGGTGCTGAATCGCCGGCCCCAGAGCCACGAGGACTTCGCCGAACTCACGCGGCAGGCGGTCGAAGCCGGCGAGCTGGACGAGAGCCAGCGCGTCGCACTCCTGCGCAACGCCCTGGATGCCGGGGACGCGCGCATCGAGGGCGGCACGGCGCCCTTCACCTATGCGAGCGCCGGGGTGTTCCAGGTCTCGGCGGCGGCAAGCGAGAACCTGCCCAACGGACGGGAACGCAGCCGGAGCTACGCCCAGCAAGTGCTCTCCGTCGCTCCCCCTGGGGATACGGCTCGGCTCTTTGCGAGCCAACAGGACTTCGAACTGTCCATGGATTTTGGGTGGGGCTGGGCGAGTCGTCCGTCCTTGATGGCCCAGGGCACGCCTGCGGATGCCGGGGAACCCGCCGGAGTCCGTCCTGGGCGCGACGGCGTGCTCATCGCTGGGGCGGCCGGCCCCTCGCTGGTGCAGTCGGAGTCCTTTGTCGCTCCGGCCACCGTACGCAGCGCGCTCCTGGACACACACCACTTTGATGAGGGCGAGCTGGGCCGCACCGGACACTCGCCCGAGGGCTTCGATCTCGCTCAGGGCCCCTTGCGCTGGCCAGTGGTCGACGTGAAGGCCCCCTTGCTGGGTACTCGCAGCGACTTGCTGCAGCCCTTTGGCGTCGAGTTCTGGTTCCAGATGGAAGACGTCGAGGCGGAGGCCATGCTCTTCGACGCGGGTGTGGATGTGCTCGAGAACCGGGTCTGGATCATGCTGCGCGAGGGCGTCTTGAGCCTGCGGGTCAGTGATGGGGGAATCACGGATTTCGAAGCGCAGATGGAAGAGGGGCAGCCGCCTCCGGCCGGTGAGATCCGGTATGCCTTCGACGATGGCCTCGAGCTCCTGCCGGATGTTCCCTATCACGTCGCCGCGCTGGTGGGAGGGTCGCACGACAATCGCCTGGCGCTCTTCGTCGATGGGGTCCCGCGTGGGCGCCGCGTCTTCACCACCCACCTGACCGAGGGCATGGCTTCGGTGGGGGCCCTACCAGCGACCGGGACCTCCACGGCGCGCTCAGAGCGCATCGCGGTGGAGTCCACGGCGGGCTTTCCCGCCCGAGGCGTGCTGCGCGTTGGTTGGGAGCTGTTGGAGTACGCGGACAAGACCGAGGACAGCTTCATCCTGAAACCGGACAGCTCCCGGGACCCATTCGGCGGGCGCTCCCGACGCGGCACGGTGGGCGGCGAGCACGAGCTCGGAGAGACGGTGGAACTCATGGGCTACAGCCGCACGCTGGGGGCGACGGTGGCCCCGCAGGGGGATGGCACCCTCGCTAGCCGCATGGCGGAGTGGGCCGTGGCGGAGCTGGACCCCAACGGCTTGAGCGAGAGCATCGAGGCGGGCGTCACGGTGACCGCTTCCGTTGGGGATGCCACCGAGACGCTCCCCATCGAGCTGGGGACCGGCCTCCTTTTTGACGCCACGAGCATCCCTGTGCGCAGCATCCAAGGCGGGTCGCTGGACGGTGTCTTCCAGGCCACCGGCGGCCACGCGCTGCTGTTCTGCGACTACGGCAACACCGAGCTGGCGGGGCAGGACTACCCCATCCTCGGCACCCTCGTGACACCGACCTTGCCAGGCACCGTCCTGGACAACGGCAACTTCGGCAACGGGTCATGGCTGGGGGGTGGCGAAGTCGTGATGTACGACTCCTTCAACGGGAGCGCATTGCTCAACTGTCGGCGCGCCCGGGAGGGGATCCCCGTCGGTGTGCCCAGCAGCTTCGTCAGCCCGCTGGATGGGCAGACCAGCCCGGCCTACGTGAACCTCACCGAGCAGCGCTGGGATGACGACCGCGCCTTTGTGACCACTTTTGATTCCTCCCTGCGCGGCGTCTTGCCCAGCCTGCCGGAGGAGGCGCGGGTGCTCGTGATCCCGCTCTCCGTCGACGTCGAGGGCGGCAACCTCGCGGATCAGTTCCACCCCTTTCCAGAAGGCCCGCCGGCGGGCATTTCGCCCCTGGTGCAGCTGGGTCTCGACTTTCCGGACCCAGATGGCGGAACCGAATGGGTGCGTTGGACCACACCCACGGCGGACTTCCTGGTGCGGGACGACCTCCAGGCCGTGGAGGACATGCTGAGCACGGTGACGGGCACGAGCACCTGGGTGATGGACACCCCCCTCGACCAGGCCTTCGTGGACGGGCTCAACGAACGGCTCCGCTTCCGTGCACAAGGCGGGACCGAGGACAGCGTGCACGAGCCCGTTGTCGGAGTGCTGCCTGTGCATGTGTTCGGGGCGTGGGGCGTGGAGCAGTTCGAACCCCTGCTGGGGATTCCCGGACGCCACGACGGCGTGACCCTGATGGGGGACGACGAGGAGAAGGAATGGCACACCGTCAACCACGCCGTGACCAACGACGTCGAGTGGGGTGCGGGTGCGGCGTTGGTGGCGTTCCGCGAGGCCGTGGTCGGGGACTTCGGGCGCACGCCCCAGACCACCGACAGCGGTGAAGCGGACGCCTCGGTTGTGGACGATCGAGATCTCGAGCGCAGCCTGAAGGCCGAGGGCGCAGGGGCGCGCCTCGTGGCAGAGATGTCCCTCTCGTCACGCGCGGCGGTCCGGTCCGCCATCCGTCATCTGAATGTGGATTCGCGCCGGCTCACACGGATCGTGAAGGCGCCATCGGGTGAGCTGCCTGATGCCCTGATCGAACAGCTGCACTTCGGCGAGCATGCGCCAGCGGGGCTCGCAGGCCGGGCGCTGGCACAAGGTGTCCGGCTCGATGAACTGAGGGTCTGGGCGCAGAGTGCTGCGAGTGAGCTCGTGCCTCCCATCGCCCGCTACCGCCTCGCGGATGACCTGGACTACGAGCAGGACGCCGTGGCCGCCCTGTCCGTGCAGTCCCTGCTCTATCCCCACACCCGCATCCGGGATGATCGTCTGGGCGAGGACAAGCTCGAGGTCCTGTCCGAGCTCCCCTCCACGGGCGGACTGCTGCTCGTGGACGAGGAGATCATCGGCTATGCCGGGCTCGATCCGGTGCAGACCGGTGCCGTGTTCCTGACGGCTCGCGGGCTCTATGGAACCCGGCGCGCCAAACACGTGGCCGGCGTCGCGGTGACACCGCTCGACTTCTGGCCTGTGGCGCCGCTCACCGAGCGTGCAGACGCCGACAGCCCGTGGTTGTCCGTGGCGGAACCGAGCGTCTTCCCCGAGGCAGGGGGGCTGGTCTGGGTCGACGATGAACTGCTGGAGTATGAGCGCGTGACGGCCGAGGGGCTGGCGGTGGACCGCGGTCGTTTCGGCACGACCCCCAGCACCCATGCGGCGGGCTCCTTGGTGAGGTGGATGCCCGCGCGGGTGTCCGACAGAAGCCTGGATGAGGTGCAGGCCCTGGAGCTTCCGGTGCATGCTCCGGGCGCCTTCTTTACGGACCTGGCTGTGCGGGCCCAGATACCGAACGAGCTCGTGGCCCTCGACGGAAGGGTGGTCATCGACGGTCACGCGAGTCGCCTCGACGAGCCAACCCAATCGCCGGATCTTTTTGAATTGCCCGCGGCCGAACCAGGTCTCGACCTGCGTCAGGTGGCCTTGGGGCGGCAGGGAGACCTGCTTCAGCTCTGGCTCTCCGCGCGCTGGTTGCCCGGCGCCTTCGACGGGCGAGACTTTGCAAGCAACGCCTGGAAGCTGGGGCCACGTCTCGACGAGGTGGTGGTGAAGCACATCCAACCCACCCAGGTGTACGAGCACGAGCAATGGCGATGAACTCAAGAGCAGATCCCAGGTCAGTTTCCAGGTCAAAGCGAGGGTTCACCCTCGTGGAGGTCCTGGCCGCCACGGCCCTCTTCGCCGTGCTGGGGCTCATGCTCTTTCAACTGGTCCAAGGAGCACTGGAGATCCAGGGGCGTGGTGAACGGCTGGCCGAGATGGAGGAGCGGGCCGACGCCGTCCTGGACCTGATGGCCACGGACCTCGCCCACGTGTGGTCGGGTCGCCGAGACAGTGCCGAGCAGGACGCGCGTTTCCTGTGCGGTGTGCGCAGCGCCAGCAGGGGGCTTCCCGGGGCTGACGGGGGCAAAGCGGGATCAGCTGCTCGGCCTGAGGGCGCGGTTCAGGCGACTGTCTTGCGTTTCTCCCGGCTGCTGCACGAGGCGCGTTCCCTGGAGTGGTTGCGTCAGGCGGGAGACCGACCGGCGGCCGAAGGAGTGGCGACGCTGCTCACCCAGCAGGACCCCATGACACTGGCGCCCACGGGCGGCTTGGCGGAGTCGCTGTACACCACGACTCAGCTGCAGGGTGACGTTCTCCCCAGCCTCGTGAGACGAGTCCGATCGCCGCTCGGAGGGGAGCAGTCCCTGCTCCGGCCGGCGCTCCCGGAGCAAGAAGATCGACTGCTGAAGGACCACCTCCCGTTGACGTCGGGGGTGCTGTATTTCGGTGTCCACTGCTGGGCGCCCGACACCCAAGCCTGGGATGCAGGCGAGCAGGGAGCTGCCGGCCCGACGATTGCCTTGACCCACTGGGACTCGACCCGCGCGCTGATTCCTGCGGGGCACCCGTCCTTCCCCTACGGTGTCGGCCCCCAGTCTCTCTGGGATGCGCGCGACGACGTCTTTCCGCGCCAGGTGCGCCTGAGTCTCGTGCTCGAGCCCTTCGTGGCCGGGGTGGATGAAGGGGCCGGGCGACTCGCCGAGCCCCTCACCGAAGAGGCCACGCGGATTGTGTTGCGGTCGCCTGTGCTTTCGGGAGATGACCGTACTCCGGACGCCGTCTGGGTGGACGGGGAGTGGATGAGCGTCCTGGCTCAGGACGGCCGCGTGTGGACGGTGAAGCGCGGCCTGCGAGGAACCCTGCCGGCTGCCCATGCCGGGGGCGCTGTGGTCCGCGTCGGGAAACTCTTCCAGCGCACGCTGCGGCTGCCTGTGCATCGGGAGGACTTCGACGGATGATCAGGGCCCGCTCCAAGTCGCAACAGGGGTTCACCCTGGTGGAGATCCTGCTGGCGATGCTGGTGTTCCTGACAGGCGTGGCAGGGCTCTATGCCTTGCTGGGCACCGGGCTGAGCATGCAGAAGGACAGTCTCGAACTCTCGCTGCTCGCGGGCCGGCGCACGGCCGTTCGGCAGCTCCTGGAGCAACAGGTGCAGCAACGCTTCCTGGCTGATCCACGGGCTCTCGCCCGGAACGGCGAGCAAGAGGCCAAGTTGGAAGACCTGTTGGAGGCCCAGTTGCCCGACGGGAGCTTCTATCGGGTGAATTTCGTGGCAGGTTCGGTGGATCCAGAGGCGACTCTGCTGAAGGCCGAGGTGCGCATCAGCGGCACACGCGTGGGCTTGGAGCGCGCGTTGCCCTGGACCCTCTTCCTGGACAAGGGGCCGAACATGGCCTCAGCCATCGCCGTGTGGCGAGCCCGCGTCATGCAGACGCGCACGTTGGATACGATCGAGGAGATGCCATGAAGACCGGACGAGTCGCGAAGGCCCTGAAGCTCTGGGGAAGCTTGGTCGTGTGCTGCGTCGCGCTCGTCGATGCGGTTGCAGCCGCGGTCATTTTGACCGAGGGAGAGATCCTGACCCTCCGCGATGGGCGGCTCGTGCATGGGACCATCACCGACTTCGACGAAGCTTCGGGGATTACGCTGGAGCGGGCTGACACGGGCGGGCTCATCCGCTTGAAGTGGGAGCACCTGCAATCCAGTGAGGTGAAGCGCATCAAGGCGGCGCGGGGGTTCACGGGCGAAGCTCCCGAGGCCTTCCTTGTGGATGTGGTGCATCTCGTCCTCAAGAACGGCACGACGGAGTCGGGGCTGCGAGTCGACGAGGAACGGGAAGACTTCTACACCCTCCGGCGCCGGAGCGGCACCGACAGCTTTCCCAAACACTACGTGCAGAGCGTGGAACCCGGCCGCATGAACGGCCTGGAGATCTACGCCCCGAACGAGCTCTATCAGGTCCTTCAAGCGGCACGCGGCCTTCCCCTCGATGCGCTGAGTCACTTCAACATGGCGGTGGCGTGCGAGGGGGCAGGGCTCTACGACCGCGCTGGCGAGCACTATGCAGAAGTGGTGCGGCTCGACGCCGGCTTCAAGCCGGAGCTGCTGGTCGCGCGCCTCGATCGCATCGCCGTGAAGATCGAAGATGCTGCAGAAACCCTGATCCTGGACGACATCCGCAAGCTGCTCTACAGGCGCAAGTTCGGCGTTGCGGCGGATTCCGCTCGCGGCTTCATGCTGGAGTACCCGGAGTCCAGGCAGCTTGGAGATGCCACCGCGCTGGCTGCCGAGATTCAGCGTCGCAAGCAGGAGCACCACGCGCGCGGCATGATCTCCGACTACTACTCGCTGCTGGAAGATCGCGTGCAGGGGCTCGCCCGGGACAAGGAATTGGGGCTGGATGTGGCCCGCGAGACCCTGGAAGACTTCCTGCACCGGGAGGTCTTGAGCGAGCTGGGCAGCTCCTATGAGTTGGTAGAGGAGACCGTGCTTGGCCTGTGGGCCGAACGCTCGGGGGGAAGCATGCGCAGCCACTCCTACGGCACAGGCACCTTCATCCTGGGCAAGCAGAAGGCGCTCGACTTTGGTCGGACGGACGACGAGGACAGGCAGGCGGCGGAGCCAGGGGATGAGCTGGATGCCGAGGAGGAGTTCGCTGATCTGGTGGAACAGGTCAAGAAGCAACGCGCCCGAAAAGCCGCCCGGCGGCAGAGTGCAGGCTCCACGGGCCTAAACCTGGATGACGAGGGCCCGACGGCAGAGCAGTGGTGGGAGCGTGCCGAGTCGGACGATCGTTACCGCTGGCTGATGGCCTACTTCGCTGAGTTTGCGGAGGCCGTGCGAGTGGTCGAGACACGGGGGCGTCCGTGTCGGCTTTGCGACAGCGACGGTTTCCTGGAGGGGCTGAACCAGGATCGCGAGCCGGTGCGCACCACCTGCCCGTCCTGCAAGGGCCTCAAGTTTGAGCGATTGGTTCGCTACCGTTGAGGCCCATGAAGATCCCCGTGAAAAGCCCAGTGAAGGATCGGTTGGGCGTCGTCCTGCTCGTGCTGCTGTTCGCGTCCGGTTGGATTCCCTCGGCCGCGGCCTTGCAGGAGAGCCCGGGCTCCGCCCTTCCCGCGGTCGATGAGGGCCTGCCGCTCGCGCAGCTCCCCGCTGGGAGACAGGCGGCGGCGACACTCCTGCGCAGGCCTGCGTCTCGCGATTTCGTGGTGCGTGAGGTGGGCGACATCCAGATCATGGCCAGCGATGTGTTCAGCATGCTGGATCTGGCAGCCCCCGATCTCTCGGGGGAGGTGCTCGCCAACATGGTGCTGACCACCGTCACGGAGCTGGAGGCCGTGCGCGAGGGGATCGACGTGCCGGAGCAGGAGCTCACGGACCGAGTGGAGCAAGCTCTCGCTCAACAGGCTGCCAGCTTTGCACTGGAAGGGAACTCCTCCATGCCCTTGGAGGAGTATCTGGCTCAGGTCCATGGCATGACGGGCCCTGACTATCGGGAGCACGTCCGCCGCGGGGTGCTCTCGGAGATGCTCCTGGCCCGGGTCTCGCGACTCCAGCAGCTGCGGGAGACTCGGGACCAGCTGCAGATCCTGCTCGTGGATGATGAGACCCTGGCGCTGGAGATCGAGGAACTCCTGAACGAAGGCGCCAGCTTTTCCGTGCTGGCCAAGCAGCATTCGGTCCACGGTTCGAGCGCCCAGGGGGGGCTGATGCCGCCCATCTCCCTGGAAGTGACAGCGCCCATGCTGGACGGGCGGGAGGGGCTCGAGGTCGGAGGAATCCTGGGCCCAGCGCCCATCACCCTGGGCGACCAGGACTTCTACCGCTTCCTACGCCTGGTGGAACGCCGGGCGCCAGTCGAGGGCACCTGGACGGAGCTGCGTGGGCTGGTGGAGGGCGACCTGGAGCAGAATCCGATGAATCCTGATGAGGTGGCCATCTTTGAAGCGCGGATGCTGGCTCGATATCGTGTGGTCCGCCCGCCCAAGACTCCGTAGCGAATCCAGGTCTTCACGCACGACGCTGCACGCCACGGATCCACTCGTTCTTTCAGCACATCCCCGCAGATCACCGAGACACCATGATTCAGAAGAGGCCTGGACAAGCCGCCCGCTCACGCAAGGGGCGCAAGAAGTCCGCCGGTTCGGCATCTGGCGCAACATCCGCTGCGGCGCGCGGGGCATCCGTCGCAGCCAGCTCGGATGGCGGAGAAGCCCTGGAAGCCGAGGTCGAGGTCGAGGCGAGGGAAGACGTCGAGCAGGTTGAGCTCGCCGACGAGCCAGAGGCCGAGCTTCCGCCTGAGGACTCCGACCCGCTGGACGAGGTCGCCGAAGAGCCGGCCGAGGCCACGGAGGGCGAAGGGGATGCCGAACACGAGACCGAGCAGTCCAGCAAGCCCAAGAAGCCCAAGAAGCCTGCGAGAGAGCCGCTGGACATCGCCCAGCTGGCCCTTCGGGTGGAAGCGCTGCTCTTCGCCTCAGGGCAGGTTTTGGGCCTGCGCAAGCTGTCCAAGGCTCTCCAGGCCACAGGCGACGAGGTCCGGGAGGCCCTGGATCGCCTGACGGAGACTTGGTCTGAGCGCGAGACGGCGATGGAGCTGGTGGAGGTCTCGGGGGGCTGGCGTCTCATGACCCGGGCGGCATATCACGAAGATGTGGCCCAGCTGACAGCTAAGACCCGCATCGAGAAGCTCTCACCTGCAGCCCTGGAGACACTGGCTGTCGTGGCCTATCGGCAACCCATTGGCCGGGCAGAAATCGAAGCTGTTCGAGGAGTGCAGTGCGGCCCGCTGTTGCGGGTGCTGCTCGATCGTGATTTGATCCGCATCTCCGGGCGCTCGTCCGAGCCCGGACACCCGTTGCTTTACGGCACGACCAAGCGCTTTCTCGACCACTTCGGGTTGGCGTCTTTGAAGAACCTGCCGGACGTCAAGGATCTACTGAACGTCTCATGAGTTTCACTTGGTTCCGTAAGCACGAGAAGACTTTCCTCTGGATCACGGTCGCTTTTACGATCGTGATCTTTGCGCTGTTCTCCTCCATGGGCGACCTCGATCGGGCGTTCTCGAGTGGGGGGGCTTCGGCGGATAGCCTGGCTGGCTCCTTCACCACCGCCACGAGCGGGTCCACGGTCGAGGTCGATCAGCAAACCTTCCTGAGCACGCGCCAGAATTACGTGCGCTTCATGAAGATGATGGGCGGCGGCAGCACCCCGGATGTGGAGGACGAAGACATCTGGGCGCACCTGATCACGCTCTCAGACGCGGAGGACGCCGGCCTGGTGGTCTCTGATGCGGAGCTGGGCAGCGCCTTGGGGCAGCTGATCCCGGGCGGGAGCAAAGATCTCTATCAGCAGGTCGTGGCCCGCAGCGGATTCGCCACGGCCCGTGCCTTCGAGGGCTTTTTCCGGACGGTGATGATGGCACAGCGCTGGCGCGAGGCCCGCTACCGCTCGGCTTCCGTGCTTCCCGCCGAAGACGTCTACCAACGCTGGCGCGTGGACAACGAGCTGTTCGATCTCGATGCGGTGATCTTCGAAGACCTGGACCCCGAGAGCATCGAGAGCCCCGGTCCGGCGACCTTGCTGGCGTGGTACGAGGAGCTGCCAGAGTTCAGCCGCAACAGCCTGTTCAAGGAGCCGGCCAAGCACGACATCGCCTTCGCCTACCTGCCCTTCGATGTCGACCCCGACGAGCTCATCGCCAGCCTGGACGAGTCCGTGGCTGCAGCCGTAGCCGAGCCTTCGGACACCGACATCCTGCAGCGCTTCGTCCGGGTGAAGAACCAACGCTACGAAGGGCTGGATGCCCCGGATGACGAGACGAAGCAGCTGCTCGCGCGGGAGCTGAAGGTCCTGGCCCTCGCCGCCGGCGCTCACTCCGAGTACCGGTTGCTGAGTGAGGAAGAGCGCAGCCTGGAGGGCTTCACCGCGAGCATGGAGAAGTTCGGCCTGGGTTTCGTGAATCCGGAAGGCTTGCTGGGGGCTGAGGAGGTCGAAGCCCTGGAGCACATCGGCGACGACATCCTGCCCTTGCGTTTGCGACAGATGCGCAAGACCGGCGACTCCCAGATCATCACGAGTGTCACCGGCCTGGAGAATGCCGCCGCCGTGGTGTTCCTGGAAGCGGTCATCGACGAGCGCCCGCTGGAGTTCGCGGAGGCCGGCGAGCAGGTCCTCGACGAATGGCGCATCAAGCAGGCCGAACTGGCTCCGCGCCAGTTCCACGACGCCCTCAAGGAAGCAGCCCGGAATCTCCCCGACGTTGGGGGTGTGCTTCAGCTGCTGGAGACGACGGCTACTGAAGCTGCTGAGCTGGCCATCGCCGCCGCGGAAGCAGCAGCTGCCGAGGTGGGGCCCAGCGAGGATGGCAGCGTGACCATCGTCGACGACGCCCGGAAGGACGAGATCCGGGCCGCGGAGTTGGCCCGCGTCCAAGGCGACATCGACAACGCGGTTTCGGAACACCTCCATCAGGTGTGGGACAGCGTCATCGAAGGACTGGGCGACGCTGTTGAGCGCGTTCAGTACACGGGCGTGCCGCGCAACTACCGCTCGTCCCTGACGGCGGATGAGCGTGACCCCTTGAGCATGGAGCAGCATGTGAAGACGCACTTCGCCGTCTTCCAGCTGGACCAGGACAGCGTGACCGACGTCCTGCGCCTGCCGGCGGCGAACGCCTCGGCAGTGGTGCTCGTGGCGGGTCGCTCCTACCCGGAGATTGACGCCATGTTCGCCGATGAGGAGGGCATGCTGGCGGCACGGACCTCCCAGAGTTCTGCGGCCATGATGCTCATGCAGGACGAGTTCTCAGCTGCGGGCATCCTGGAATCCCACGGCCTGCTTGTTGCCCAGCCTGAAGAGGCTGCGGACGAAGAGCCGGGCGACGCGCCGTAGAGAGTTCAACTCTCGGCAGTGGACCTGGGCTGCGTGTGCTGCGTGGGTAGGCAGGGCGGCTTGCTGCGGATGACGGGGTCGTAGCCCCCGGGATGCAGTGGCTGGCACTTCAGCAGTCGCCACAGGCTGAGGGCGCTGCCCACCAGGATGCCTTTTCGCTGGATGGCCTCTGCCGCGTAGTGCGAGCAGCTGGGCGTGAAGCGGCAGCTGTCCGGGATCACGGCACCCACCGTCAGGCGCCAGATGCGGCCGATGCTGGCGACCAGTGATCGCAACAGGGAGCGCATCAGCGGCGGGGGCCGCCGCTGGGTCTGGGTCTGGGTTGCGGGCGTGCGTGCTTGCTCAGGATGTCTCGCAAGGAGCGCAGGGCAACGGCGTAGCTGTCTGGCGCCGCATGAGGGCGGGCGATGAGCACCAGCTCCATCGGTTGGGGAAAGGACGGTTCCAGCTCACGGTAGGCGGCACGGAGGCAGCGCTTGACCCGATTGCGGCGCGGGGCATTGCCCACCTTCCTGCTGACGCTCAGGCCGAGCCGCGAACGACTGCCGGCTGACAGCGGGCGGAGGCGGACCACGAGCTGGCGATTCACCACCTTGATGCCCGATTGGAACACCACGTCGAACTGCTGCCGGTTGCGCAGCCGCGTGCTTTGATCGAAGCGCCCTTCGGGGGCCGATCCCTGGTCCACTCGCTCAGCTCTTGACGGGGCGAGTGGCGCCGCGGCCGACGAGCTTGTCGATGCGGTCGAAGGTCTGGCTGGCGACGTCGTCGAAGTCGACGTTCTGTGCGCGCAGCTTGAGAAAGGTCTCCAGGTCGCTGACAGCTTCATCGAGCATCAAGAGCAGCTCGTGCAGGGTGGCCCTGAATTCGTAGTGCCCCGCTTGCATCAGCTGGCGTTGCTCGATGCCATTGATGGCCTCGAGGGCCGCTTCGTGGTCGCCGAGGCTGTAATGGATGTGTGCCATGGCGTCGCGCAGCTGACGCTCCTTCTGAAGGTTGTCCTCGATCCGGCGTTCGAGGCTGAGCTCGAAGGAGGGGGAGAGATTGTGCGTCTCCTGCAACGTGTTGTTCGTGACCTGGTTGGACTGCATGAGCTGCTCGACGGCGCGAGCTGAGTAGTCCAGGGCCTCGGTCTCGCGCTCCCCCTGCAGGTTGAGCACGAGCGCCAGTTCGATCAATGCGTAGGTGTTGTCGGCCTGCAGGTCGAAGTCCAACACCTTCTTGAGCGCGTGTTCGGCCTCGCTGAGATGTTTCTTCCGGCCGGTCCGTTCAGCAACCAGCTTGCGGCTCTCGGCCTGTCGACCCTCGTCGTCCAGGAACTCGCTGCTCAGCTGCCATTGGATACGGCCGATCTCCCCGTCGCTGAGCATGGCGCGCGCGAGGTGCGCCTGGCCGATGCCCAGCCAGACGCGGTAGTTCTTGTCACTGGCTGTACCGCGCAGGTCTTCCAGGGTGCGGATCGCCTCGTCGAGCAGCACGACTTCGTTGCGCGTCTCACCGAGTTTGGTGAGGCAGTAGCCGCGCATCAGGCGCATGCCCTCGGAGTCCTCATCGAAGCTGAGCGCCATCTCGGCCTGCTGAACAGCTTGAACGTACGACCCCTTGTTGTAGAACTCCTGACTGTTGCGCTGATGGAGCGTGAAGCGCTTCTCGTCCTGCTCCGACAGACCTAGGCAGCCTGTCGAGAGCAGGATCGTCATCAGGGCCAGGGCCCTTGTGCTCATGGTGGTCTTCATGATCAAGGGGCTCCTGAGATGAGGGTGCGACTCAGCCGAGATCTTCGGCGTCGTAGACCCACTTGTGGCCGGCCGGCTGCCATTCGACGATCTCGTCTGCAGCGAAGAATAGCGAGATTTCGCGGCTTGCGGCTTCCGGCGAGTCGGATCCGTGGATCAGGTTGTAGGAACGCGAGACTCCGAAGTCACCGCGGATGGTGCCCGGGTCCGCATCCCGGCCAAAAGTGGCGCCCATCATCTTGCGGCAGACCGTGATGGCCTCCACGCCCTCCAGCACCAGGACGAGTACGGGGCTTTCGCCCATGAAGCGCACCAGACCCGGGTAGAAGGGCCGTTCCTTGTGGTCCTGGTAGTGCGTGGCCAACAGCTCCTCGCTCAACTTGCGGAAGCGCGCTGCCACGACGGTCAGTCCCTTGCTCTCGAAGCGGGTCAGGATCTGGCCCATGAGGCCCCTCTGGACGGCGTCGGGCTTGAGGATGATGAGGGTGCGTTCCATGAAGGTTTCCTGGATTGGGTTCAGAGCAAGCTACGAGTGGGTCCGTGAGCACCGCATTTTGGCGGGTTCACATGAGCCGCGCAGTCTAGCTCGAAGATCTCGCCGCGATCTACTGCGGGTACCCAGCGAACGGCTTCGCTAGCCTGGAGGGTCGAGACCGATGCTCCCTCTGAGAGATCCCGCATGTTGGGCGTGCACTGCAATGGCCAGCCCCGGAACCAGGGCTGGCACCAGATCTGGCAGCGGAACCCGTCTCGGGTGCCGCACCATCGACGTTGGCCGCAGTTGCTGTGGATCGGGGCCCTGGCGTGCCTGGGGGTCTTGCCGGCCTGCGGCGTGACGCGGGCCTCCATCGACAAGCCCTCGGACCCTATGGCCTTGCCCAACCTGCGTCGGGCAAGCGAAGCCTTGCAGGTGAACATCGTGCGCGAGAAGGAGCACGTGATCAGCCTGAATGCCCAGCTGGACGCCTTGCGGGCTGACGAAGCCCGGGTCTACGCGGAGGTATTGGACGCAGAGGAGACCTATCAGCGCCTGCGGGCGGACGCTGACGGGGTGAACGCGGACGTCTTGGCCGTGCAGGGAGAGCTGGACGAGGCCCTGGCGAAGCTGGAGACCAAGCGCAGCGAACGGGACGGCGCTCGAGCCGAGCAGGTGGAGTCGGATGCCCAGCTGGCCGAGGCGCGTCAGGAAGGCCTGGAGGCTCGCCGGGAGATCGCCTTCTGGCGCGGAGGGGTGTCGGAAGATGGTGGTGTGAGGTTCTTCCGTCAGAAGCGCCTGGAAGCCTTCCGGGCCCAGTGGTCGATTCCCTTGCAGGCATGGGGTGAGCTGCTGCGCGAGTTGGGACTCCAGCGCGTGATCTCTGATGAATCAGCCGTTCTCCAGGAGGACCGACCTGCGGAGCCGGTGCCTGACGACAGCCTTCCGGCCCCGGAAGTGACGCCCCCGGAGTCGGGTGATGAACCCGCGCAGGTCACTCCATCCGAAGACGGGGTGGACTCAGGCGCGGAGCCCGCCAGCGAGGACAGCGGGGGTGAGGGAGGATCAGGGGTCTGAGTTGGCGGACCGCCTGATCTCCAGCTGCTGCCAGGGCTTCTCCCGCCGCGCGCCGCTGGAAAATGCAAAAATGCGCCCTCAGGGGTTGATCCGAAAGTGCCTCTGCGTAGGATCCAAAGCGTTTCCGTATCGGGGTCAAAAAAAGGTGTTTCTGGACGGCCCAGGAGGTCGCTCAGGACACAGATTCGAGATCGCGAGAATCGGCAGCAAACGCAGGATCAGGAACCGGCAGTGGATGGTGGGCAGGGCCAGCATTCGGCACGGCAGCAGGTCGCCGTCGGGGTCAGGGCCATCGCGAGACAGAGACGGCAGCAGGAGCTCTTCTGAGCCATGCCCAAGTCCAGTCCCAAGTCCAGTCCTCAACCGGCTCCGAAGCGCAACAACGACATCATGCAGTTCGCGGATCTGGGCATGCGGCTCGCCCTCTCCACGGCAGTGTTCACCTACGCGGGATACCGGCTGGACGGATGGCTTTCCACAGCACCATGGCTTCTGATCACCTTTTGCTTCGTCGGCGTGACGGGGGGGATGGTGTCGGTTGTGAGCGGGGTCAACCGCTGGCAGGCGCTGGAAAAGGCTGCGGCCCAGAAGGCGGCAGAGAAGCAGGGCGAGGACAGCAAACCAGCCGACCGGCAGCGGGAGGGCGAGCATGACCGCCCATGACCGCACGTTCTACGTGGGCGCGCTGCTGGCGACCGTGTTGGTGCCTGGCTTGATCCTGCTCGGCGCTCCCTTCGACGAGACTCGCTACGTCATGGGCACCTTGGTGGGCTGGGCGATCGCGCTGTTCACCATCGTGCCCAGCTACATCCTCATCAGTCGCGCGTTGTCCCAGGAGGACAACAACCGCTTCTACAAGCTCTGGGCAGGCGGGACCATGGGCCGCATGGCGGTCGTCCTGGTCTCCGTGGCGCTCTTCGCCAGCTTGGTGGACGACGCGCCGATCAAGACGTTCCTGCTCTCCTTCTTCCTCGGTTACATGCTGCTCACAGGCTTGGAACTGACCATGGCTCTTGGCAGCAAAGCTCCAAACGGGAGGCACGCATGACCCTGTCGGCTCGCGCTCTAGCCACGACTCTGTGCCTGGCTCTGACCCTGCTTGCGCCGCTGTCTTCCAGCCTGCTGGCACAGGATGGGCATGGCGCCGACAGCTCGGGGCAGGGTGCGAGCCCTGCAGCCGAAGACGATCACACCGAGCATCAGGGCCACAGCCGTGCGGGGGATGCTTCCCTGTTCATGGAGCTGTTCAGCCACCTGGAGCCGCACGCAGTGTCTGCCGTCTGGATCGGTGGCGACAAGGGCTTCGGTCTGGTGGACGCGCACCTGTACGACAGCCATGGCGAGCCAGTCATCGATAGCCATGGCGCCCACGCGGCCTATCACACCCCGGCCGATCTCACCGAAGCCCTTTCGGCCGAGATGGGTGGGGGCAGTGGCTACCTCATCTACAACATCAACACGGTCATGTGGATGGCAGGGTTGGCGCTGGTGTTGGTCTTCTTGCCCGTCGCCCGCAGGGCCCGCAGCCGTTCGGGACAGGCCCCCAAGGGGGCGCTCTACGGCTTGATGGAATCCCTCTTCCTGTTCGTGCGCGACGAGATGGTCTACAGCGTGCTGGGCAAAGAAGGTGGCCGCAGGTTCCTGCCGCTGTTCCTGACACAGTTCTTCTTCATCCTGTTCATGAACCTGCTGGGCCTGATGCCCTTGGGGGGCTTTGGCGGGACCGCGACGGCGAACCTGGCCGTGACGGGCGGACTGGCCATGACCACGCTGCTTGGGATTCACTTGGGCGGCATGAAAGAGCACGGTTTGGTGCCCCACTTCAAGAACTTCATTCCCCACGGCCTTCCGTGGTACGTGCTGCCCATCATCGTGCCCGTGGAGGTCCTGGGCATGGTGGTGAAGCCAGCCGCGCTCACCATTCGACTGTTCGCGAACCTCACGGCCGGGCACCTCATCGTGCTGGGCCTGTTCGGGCTCGTGTACTTCTTCGACAGTGGAATCATCGCAGTGCCTGTGATGGGCATGGGGATCGCGATCTACTGCCTCGAGCTGTTTGTCTGCTTCGTGCAGGCCTACATCTTCACTTACCTTTCGATTGTGTTTCTGGGCGCCTCGCTGGCCCCGGACCACTAAGACGTTTCGCTTGTTTTCGGGCGGCGGCGCACTGCGCTGGCGACTCGGCATTCCAACCGGAGAAAAAAGATGGACTTGGGACTTGGTCTCGTGGGACTGGGAGCCGGCCTGGGCGCCGGAATCGCGCTGCTCGGCGGCGGCGGTGGTATCGGACGTCTGGCAGCTGCGGCCATGGAGGGCATTGCCCGCCAGCCGGAAGCTGCTGGTGACATCAAGGGCGGCATGATCATCACCGCGGCGTTCATCGAGGGTGCAACCCTCTTCGCCGTCGTGGTCTGCTTGCTGCTCGCACTCGGTGCATCGGGTTACCTCGGTGACGCCGGTATCGTGCTCAAGCACGCTGCGGGCATCGTGGCTGAGTAAGGCTGCGCGCCGCCGCACCTGCCATCGGCCACAGGGGTCGCTGGCAGGTGCGGCAAGACCCGTTTTCGCCGCTTCCGTTGCGGCAGGCATCGGGGCAGCGTTCGGTTCCACCGCAGTTGGCGTGTGGGCACGGACGCTGCGGAACAACACCACACTCGGAACATCGTCATGATGGTTGCACCACTCGTCCTTGCGGCCGGTTTCAACCCGCTGTCCTTCGATCCGGCAGCGTTCGTGCTCACACTGATCACGTTCGGCGCCCTGCTGTTCATCCTCACGAAGTTTGCGTGGGGGCCGATCCTGCAGTCCATCGAGGCTCGCGAGAAGCGCATCGACGATGCCATCAGCACGGCGGAGAAGGATCGCGAGACGGCCGAGCACGTGCTGGCTGAGTACCGCGAGCAGGTCAAGAACGTTGAAACCGAAGTGGCGGCGCTCAAGGAGCGCGGTCGTCAGGAGGCTGACGCCTTGGCCAAGGACATCAAGGCTCGCGCCGATGCCGACGCCGAGGCCCGGGTCGAGCGCGCTGTGCGCGAGATCGAACAGGCCCAGACGGCCGCTGTCGAGGAGCTGCGCAAGGAGGCCGTCGGTCTCGGCATGGCTATCGCCAGCAAGGTGGTGGGGCAGTCACTGGACGGAGACGACCAGCGTCGCCTGGCCTCGGACGTCCTGGATGGCCTGGGCGCTGTGGGCTCGGCCGGAGACAACTGATCCATGGCTTCCACCCAACTCATTCTCAACCGTTACGCCACGGCGCTGTACCAATTGGCCCACGAGCATGGCACCACCGAGCAAGTCGAAGCGGAGTTGGTGGACCTCGAGGCTGTCCTGGCCGAGAACGAAGAGTTGCGGAACCAGTTGGGCAACCCGCGTCTCGGCCGTGGGGCCAAGCGCTCCATCCTGCTGCAGATCATGGGTGATGGTGTCAGCGACCTGCTGCGCCGCACGGTGCTGCTGCTGATCGACAAGGGGCGCGGCGGCTTTCTGGCGGACTTCACGGCGGTCTTCAACTCCGTGGCCATGGAGGCCTCGGGTCGGGTCGTGGCGAAGGTCACCTCGGCCAGCACGTTGGACGAGGCGGCACGCTCGCAGCTTCGCGAACAACTGGGTCGCATCACCGGCAAGTCCGTGAGCCTCTCCGAGGACGTGGACCCCAGCCTGTTGGGCGGCCTGCGCGTGATCATTGGGTCACGCATGATTGACGGCAGCTTGCGCCGTCGACTCGAACTCATTCAGTCCCGACTGCTCCAGACGCCCATCACGGGCACGCTGGGAAGTTAGGGAAGACTCAACACACAACACGCAAACCAGCCGATCCATTATCGGAACCGATTGCCATGAAGCTGCAGCCCTCTGAAGTCACCGCCATCCTGAAGAAGGAGATCGCGAGCTACGACGATTCGCTCCAGATGGAGAGCGTCGGCGCGGTCATCCAAGTGGGTGACGGTGTGGCCCGTATCCACGGCCTCGACAACTGCATGATGTCCGAGTTGCTCCAGTTCCCGGGCGATGTCCGCGGCGTGGCGCTCAACCTCGAGCAGGACAACGTGGGCTGCGTGCTCCTTGGCTCCGACCAGAAGATCAAGGAAGGCGACGTCGTGAAGTCCACCGGCGAAGTCATCTCCGTGCCCGTCGGCGAGGCGCTGCTGGGCCGCGTGGTGAACGCTCTCGGTGACCCCCAGGACGGCAAGGGCCCGATCCAGGCCACCATGCGTCGCCCGATCGAGATGCCGGCACCCAGCGTGCTGGAGCGTCAGCCGGTGACCGAGCCGCTGCAGACGGGCATCAAGGCCATCGACGCCATGATCCCCATCGGCCGCGGCCAGCGTGAGCTCGTCATCGGTGACCGCCAGACGGGCAAGACCGCCATTTGCATCGACGCCATCATCAACCAGAAGGGCGGCGACGTCATCTGTGTGTACGTGGCTGTGGGACAGAAGCAGTCCACGGTGAAGACCGTGGTGGGCGAGCTGGAGAAGGCCGGTGCCCTCGACTACACGATCGTGGTCAGCGCGCCCGCTTCCGACCAGGCGTCCATGCAGTACCTGGCGCCCTTCGCCGGCACGTCCATGGCGGAGTATTTCCGGGACCGCAGCAAGCACGTCCTGATCATCTACGACGATCTCTACAAGCACGCGGTGGCCTGGCGTCAGGTGTCTCTGTTGCTGCGTCGTCCTCCGGGCCGTGAGGCTTTCCCGGGCGACGTCTTCAACCTGCACAGCCGCCTGCTTGAGCGCTCCGCGAAGCTTTCCGACACGGCTCACGAGTTCAACCCGGACCTGTATGTGTCCGGCGGCGGCAGCCTCACGGCGCTGCCCATCGTGGAGACCCAGGAGTCGGACGTCTCGGCCTACATCCCGACCAACGTGATCTCCATCACCGACGGTCAGATCTTCCTCGAGACCGACCTCTTCAACTCCGGTGTGCGTCCCGCCGTGAACGTGGGTATCAGCGTGTCCCGCGTGGGTGGTGCTGCACAGCGCCCGGCCATGAAGAAGACGGCCGGCGGCTTGCGCATCGACCTCGCCCAATACCGCGAGCTGGCGGCCTTCGCTCAGTTCGGTTCGGACCTGGACGAGAACACCCAGAAGCAGCTGACCCGTGGTGAGCGCCTGGTGGAGTTGCTCAAGCAGGGTCAGTACGCGCCCATGCACGTGGTCGACCAGATCATCTCGGTCTACGCCGGCACGGCGGGCTTCCTCGACAGTCTCGACGTCAAGCAGGTGCGTGACTTCGAGAAGGGTGTGGTGGACGACCTTCGTGTCAACCACGCAGAGCTCGTGGCGAAGATCGACGAGACCGGCAAGATCGGCGACGACGAGAAGGCGGCCTTGAGCGCGGCCATGACCAAGTTCAAGGAGGGTTTCACAGCGTCCTGAGTGAACGCCGCCGCCAGCCTGCTCGACATGCATTGAGTGGGGGGGGAAGGCAGTGAACCGAAAGACCGCCGTTCGAAACCGGAGACGACATGGCCAAGGGCACAAAAGAACTCAAGCAGCGGATCACGGGTGTGAAGAACATCCAGCAGATCACGCGCGCCATGGAAATGGTCGCGACGCAGAAGCTCATGCGTCTGCAGAGCCGTGCCGATGCGGCGCGCCCCTTCTCCAGCAAGATCCAGGAGATGGTGGGGCGGCTCGCGGGCTCCGTGAGCAGTGACCTTTCGCCCCTGCTCGCAGAGCGGGAGGTCGACACGGTGGCCAACTTCGTCGTGGCCTCCGACAAGGGCATGTGTGGTGGATACAATGCCAACCTCGTGCGCTACGCCATCGCGACCATGGATGCGGATGGGGATGGGGAGGGTGCGGGCCCGAAGCAGTTGGTTCATGCGCTCGGCAGGAAGACCGACATCCTGTTGCGCGCTCGCAAGCGGGTGGTGGACCTCAAGCATGAAGACGTGGTCGAGAAGATCGACTACACGCGGGTGCGGACCATCGTGCGCGACCTGGTGGCCGACTACCTGGATGGCAAGATCGACCGCCTGCGCATCATCTACACCGCGTTCCTGTCCGCGGGGCGCCAGCGCCCTGCCGCCGTGACCGTGCTGCCCATCGACCCGGCAGAGCTCATCGTGGAAGACGACGACGACTCCGCTGACATGGACTTCATCGTCGAGCCCGACAGCGAGCAGCTGCTGAAAGAACTCTTGCCCAAGTTTCTCGAGATCAAGGTCTACTCGGCCATTCTCGAGTCGCTGGCCTCGGAGTTCACCGCACGACGAAACGCCATGAAGCAGGCGACCGACGCAGCAGACGAAATGATCGGCGCCCTCCGGCGCCAGTACAACCGCGCGCGACAGGAAAGCATTACGAGCGAGTTGCTCGAGGTGTCATCCGGCGCAGAAGCACTCAAGTAGACGTAACAGACACAGGAGATAACCGTGGCTATCGGTTCCGTGATCGAGATCGTGGGTCCCGTTGTGGACGTGCGCTTCCCCACCAACGAGCTGCCCAACATCTTCAACGCCGTCAAGATTGAAGACGCGTCGAAGAAGATGGACATCACCCTTGAGGTGGCGCAGCACCTTGGTGACGACGTGGCGCGCTGCCTCTCCATGTCGAGCACAGACGGCATGCAGCGTGGCATGGCTGCCACCGACACCGGTGCGCCGATCAGCGTGCCCGTGGGCGAGAAGGCTCTGGGCCGCATGTTCAGCCTGTTGGGTAAGCCGATTGATGGCAAGGGTGAGATGACGGACGTGCCCACGCGCTCGATCCACATGCCCTACCCGAACTACGAGGTGCAGCGCCCCGTGACTGAGGTGTTCGAAACGGGCATCAAGGTCATCGACCTGCTGTGCCCCTTCGCCAAGGGCGGAAAGATCGGCCTCTTTGGTGGTGCCGGTGTGGGCAAGACGGTGCTGATCCAGGAGTTGATCTACGCCATCGCCACGGCTCATGACGGCTACTCGGCATTTGCCGGTGTGGGCGAGCGCACCCGTGAGGGCAACGACCTCTACCTGGAAATGGAAGAGTCGGGCGTGCTCAAGAACACCTCGCTGGTGTTTGGCCAGATGAACGAACCCCCGGGTGCACGTCTGCGTGTGGCGCTCACGGCACTGACCATGTGCGAGCACTTGCGCGACGAGATGGGCAAGGACGTGCTGCTCTTCGTGGACAACATCTTCCGCTTTGTGCAGGCCGGTTCCGAGGTGTCTGCGCTGCTCGGTCGTATGCCTTCGGCTGTGGGTTACCAGCCCACGATGTCCTCCGAGATGGGTGCGCTTCAGGAGCGCATCACGTCCACGGACAAGGGCTCGATCACCTCGATGCAGGCTGTCTATGTGCCTGCCGATGACTACACCGACCCGGCGCCTGTGGCGACCTTTGCCCACCTCGACAGCACCATTCGTCTGGAGCGCAAGATCGCCGAGCTGGGCATCTACCCGGCTGTGGACCCGCTGCTCTCCTCTTCGCGCATGCTCGACCCGCGTCTCATCGGTCAGGATCACTACGACACCGCCCGCGACGTGCAGGAGATCCTGCAGCGTTATGAAGAGCTGCGCGACATCATCGCCATTCTGGGTATGGACGAGCTGTCCGAAGAGGACCGTGCGACCGTGGCCCGTGCGCGTAAGTTGCAGCGCTTCTTGTCGCAGCCCTTTGCGGTGGCCGAGCAGTTCACGGGACGTACCGGCGAGTACGTCAAGGTGGCCGACACGGTGCGCTCCTTCCAGGAGATCTGCCGCGGCGACCACGATGACATCCCTGAGCAGGCGTTCTACATGCAGGGTGGCATCGACCAGGTCCGGCAGCGTGCCGAAGAGATGAAGGCTGAGTGATCCTATGACTGCCTCCCTGCTGAATGACATGCCTGAGCTGCTGACATCGGTGAAAGCCGGTCAGGCGCTCTACGTGGAGATGCGCACGCCTGAGGGGCCCATCTACTCGGGTGGCGCGTCTTCGGTCCTGGTGCCTGGCAGTACGGGCGCCATGGGGGTGCTGCCTCGGCACGCACCGCTGCTCTCTTCGCTGGAGGTGGGCTACACGCGGGTCCGGGATCCCTTGGGCAAGGAATGGACCTTCGTGACCGGTCTCGGCTTCGTCGAGATCCAGAACAACGAAGTGCTGATCCTTGTGGACTTCGCCGACGATGTGACCGACATTGACGTGCCGCGGGCCGAGCTGGCCCGCGATCGTGCTCGGGCGCGCCTGCGGGTTCCCAGTGAGGAAGTTGACGCAGCACGTGCTCAGGCAGCCATGGATCGCGCTGCCACACGTTTGCGTTTCGCCACTCGCTGAGTCCCTGAATCTTGTCGACCGCCTCCCCGAGTGGATCGGACCGGGCCCCTCTGGCCTGGGCGGTGGCGGTTGCTCTGGGCTTGCTGGCCGTCGGTCTCAGTGCGTTCCACCCGCAGCTGGGCGACAAGTTCTGGTGCGACGACTCGTTCATCACCTTCCGGCATGTGCGCCATCTCTTTGAGGGGCACGGCCTGGTGTTCAACCCAGGCGAAGTGGTTGAGGGCTACACCAACTTCCTGTGGGGCATGGTGGCTCTCGTCGGTCTGCACGTGGGTTTCGAACCGATCCAGACCACCTCAGCCGTGGCCTGGCTCGCTCAGTTCCTCACGGTCTGTCTGGTCTACAGCACCGGCCGACGGCTAGGCGCTGGCTCTTGGGCTGCGCTCCTGGCACCGGCCTTGCTGGTCCTCAACGTCGGTTTCCTGACGTACCCGACCACGGGTATGGAGACCACCTTCCATGTCTTCCTGACCACGGCCGCTGTGAGGCTGATGGTGAGCGAGAAGCAGCGCAGCTCCCGCTGGCCGTTGCAACTCGGGCTGCTGTGGGCGCTGCTGGGATTGAACCGTTTCGACGGCTTCGTGGTGGTCTTCATCCTGCTGGGATGGCAGGTGTTTTTCCGTCGGGAGTTCAAGAAGACCGTGCAAGCGGCGCTGGTCTTCGTGCTCATCCTGGGCGTCTACAACGCATGGCGCTACGGCTACTACGGCCTTCCGCTGCCGAACACCGCCTACGCCAAGACGAGCTTCCACTGGGCTCGCGCCTGGGAGGGCGCCCGCTATATTGGAGAGTTCTCCTTGGGCTTTTGCGGCGCCCTGTTGTTGGCGCTGGCTGCCCTTCCTCGACTGGGGAAGGCTGGCGGGCGTGGGGTTGGGCTCTGCCTCTGGCTCTTCCTGGGGCAGGCGGGCTACACGATCCTGGTGGGGGGCGACTGGATGCCCTACCACCGCTTCCTGCTGCCAGCCGTCCCCGCGCTGTGCTTGGCCGCTCAGCACGGGCTGTTGAGCTGGTTGGCCCCCGCTCAGCTGCGAGCCCCTGGAGCCGAGCCGATCGCCCGCGTCGCATGGCCCACTTCACGGGTGCTGGCGACCTGCCTCGTCGGCCTGCTGGCCCTGGCTGGGAGCACCCCGGCCCTGATCGAGGGCTTCGAGACGGGGTTTGATGGGCCCGGAAAGCACTTCGACGAGCTGGAAGGCAAGCTCATCGGGGAGAACCTGCACACGGTGATCCCCGAGGAGAAGTTGGTGGCCATCGAGTGGGCGGGAATCGTGCCCTACTACGCCAAGCACAACTTCCTCGACACCTTCGGCCTGACCGATCGGGCCTTCGTGCAGGACGAGAGTCTGGCGCGCACAAAGTGGGGCGTCTGGGTGAAACCCATCGATATCGCGCGCCGCCGGCCGGACGCCATCATCTTCTGTGTGCGTGTGTTCCCCACGAAGCTGCATGCCCAACAGGCCGTCAAGCCTGGCGGCCCCTGCCACTACGGGCGCTACATGGGGATGGTCGAGCCGGACTACCCCTATCGCTTCGAGTTTCCCGAGCTCGCGCCGGGCAAATTCTGGCCGGTGCTCATGAAGGTGGAGCGCTTGCCTCCGCGCTGAGACTGGGCCGGCGGGATCTGTTTTCGTTCATCAGATCTGCTGTTCAGACAACGAGGCATACAGATGCCTCGAAAACTCGCCTCAGATCTGATGAACGAAGACAGATCTCGCCTCCTCGGTGGTGAGGCGGCGCAGGGGCGATTGGGGTTAGTACTCCAGCACCGCGGTGTCGTCGGCTGGTTGGGCTTGGAAGAGTTGGAGGTCGGAGAGGAGTACGGGGTCGCCGTCTTCGCTGAGTGGGTCCAGCAGCACCACGAAAGTGAACTCTTGGGCGATGGCCTGGGCTGGGAGGGGGAACTCCATGGGGGCGCCCTGCTGGAAGCTGGCGACCTCTTGTCCCTCGATCAGTAGGCGGCCGGATGTCGGGGCGCTGCTGCTGGGGTGTCGACCGGAGGCCTCGCTGACGGTCCGCATGCGCAGGGTCGTCGTGCTGTTGGCGGGGACGCTGAAGGTCGCCTCTGTGCGCGTTGTCAGCGCTGGGCGGGGCGACGGAAGTGGCAGGGTGGCAGCGACGCGCATGCGCGCAGGGATGGCCCGCAGTGGGCGGGTGACTCCAGGGCTGAGCGGCTCATCGAATGTCAGCTGAATGTTGAAGCTTCCCTCGGGGAGTTCCTCCAGCTGGAACAAGCTGTTGGTGGCGCTCCACCCAGGGGACCCGACGGACGCCTTGACGGTGGGGGCGGACTTGCAACTCAGGTCGAGTCTGGCACCTGACCTATAGGCCCGACCTTCCAGCAGCAGTTTGCCGTCGGGGTCGATGCGGGCTGACTCCAGCAGAAGGCCTTGCTCGGATGAGAGTGCGACACCGCCCCAATCGAAGGCGACTCGCCCGAAGGGCCAGTGCTGGGGCCAATAGGGCACCACGTGGACAGGGTTGGAGAGGGCCTCGAGGTGACCTGACGGATTGCGCAACTCCAGGCGCGCAAAACCGGCGAGCTGCGTCCCGAAAGAGAACTCGTGCTCCAGCTCACCGCTGGGTCCGATGGGCATCTCCGCCACGACGCGGCTCGGTTCCCAGGGAGTGAGGCCTCCCACCTGCCGGACGAACCGTCCCGCGATGAGTCGCAGAGTGGAGCCGGGGACGGCGCTGCTGATGCGCGCCATGAGCTGGACACTGCTTTGATCGGTGACCAGCAACTTGCCCATGCCCTGACCGCTCACGGTCTCGAGCGACAGCACGGCGCCGCTGCGCCACTCCGAGGCCGAGGCCCGACCGCTGCGAAGGCTGCGCAGCAATTCGTGGGCTGGGTCGTTGAGCTCGTTGCCCTCGTCGCCGGCGGAGTCCGTGGTGAGGATGTGCGTCAGCCATCGATTGAAGGAACGCTCACTGGGCTGGGCCCAACGGCCGTTCAGGTCCGGTGCGCCGTTTGCCGTGAGCAGCAGTCCTCGGGCAGTGGTGCGGTCCCAACGGACGAGCAACGGGAACAGCTCGTCCTCGTCGCCATCAGGCTGCGGGTAGGAAAGCGCCTCACGCGCCTGGCGCTCGGCTTCGGTTGCGTAGAAGGGTGCCGACTTCCAACGCGTGCCGACTTCGAAAAGGTCGGCGCCCAAGCCGTCGCCGTCGAGCAGCGCGTTGTAGTGGTCGGCGTATTGCATGTGGTGGGCACCCACGGCGCCGCCCAAGCGCTGGATGTCCTCCACCATGGCCCGGCGCTCCGAGGCGGTCAGGGCATGGTCGGACTCGGGGAGTTCGGCCGACACATCGACGGGCGCCAGGAAGGTGAGATGCGGGACCAATTGGCCGAAGTGGTCTTGGTCGCGCCAAGCGCTCTGCTCCATGCCTACATGACTCTGCAAGTCGGGCAAGGCTGCGAAGCTGGATTGCTGTGCGCGGATGGACTGCTCGGGGCTGGGGACCTCCAGCCGTACCTCGTCGAAGAGAGCCAATGCCTTGCTGTTCGGCTGGCAGAGCACCCCGACGGCGACGGAGAGCAGGCCATCTGTGTGATCCGCACCAAACAGGCGTGCAACATCTGCGGCGAGATCGATGCGCTGGTCCGACCACTCATCCCCTGCACTGCTCAGCACGATCTCCTGCGCAGGGTCGAAACCTCGCGGGGGGCGCCTGCTCAGGTATCGAATGCGTTTCTGGGAGGCGAGCCGAACATCCACGAAGGCGATGGACTCCGCTCGGGGTTCCCAGGAGAAGAGCAGGGTCGGTCGGGCGGGGAGGGCGACGTACAGCTGGCCTGCACGCTCACCCTTCTCGATGCTGCTCCACGCGCTCCCGCCCTCGGGGCCTGCTTCAACCTCGAGTCCCCAGCAGCCGACGCCTGCCCGGGCCGTTGCATGTTGCGACCCCACCCGTCCTGCACGGAGGACGGTGACGCCTGTGCTCTGGGTCTGCCAAAGGGCGCGTGTCCGATCCTCGGACTCGAAGTCACCGCCCAGGATCCGGCGTGGCGTCCCCAAGTTGTGGTCGGTCCACCACACGGTGCGCACGAAGGCTTGCATGCCTTCGACGACGCGACCGAGTTCGAAGAGGTTGGTGCTGAAGCTGGAGTGGGTGTGCAAGGCAGCGCGTGTGGCAGCTTGTCCAAAGTGCCGCTGCGTGACGGGGGCTCGGCTGCTCAAATCATGACTGCTCACCGTGACCACCCCACCGTTCGCTGCAGGGAGCGCTCGCGCTCCTTGGCTGAGGTCACCGAGTGTCCACTGGGCGACGGCTCCCTCGATGTCCAGGGTGAGACGAGCTCCGGGAAGAACGGTCACCTCGAAGCAGAGCCCATCCGCGTCACCCTGGGTCTGCGTGTCGAGCAGGAAACCTCGCGCCGGGACTAGCGCCCGTTCTGGATCCGTGGGTGGTGCTCCAGGGATGCCTGCAGGCAAGGACCACTGAGGGCGCGCCATCGTTCGGCCCGGAACAATTCGATCACCCAGCTCGAAGTCTTCAAGCCAGGTAAAGGCGCACTCGAAGCGCTCGCCTTCTGGGATCACTTCGAGGCTTCCCCGCCAACGACGGCTCTCTGCGTCGCCGCCCCAGAAGACCGTCAGCTGGTAGCGTCGCGCGCCCGTCAGCTGCGACGCGGAGGCCGGGTTGCCGGCTCCCGATGGGAGCTGATTCGCAAAGCAAGCAGGGCAGGCCAGGAAGAGCAGCAGGACGCCGAGACGCGCAGCTTCCAGGGCCTGCCTCCGGCGCGAGGCGCGCTGCGGACTCAGCGGGAGCCGCCTTGGCTTCCGAGCCAGCTCGGCGCAAAGCCCTGAGGCAAGCGCTTCATCTCCATCATGGTGGCGATGTACTGGCCCTCGTCACCCGCCCGGAACGTGTTGAAGTACTCCCACACAAGGCGTCCTTCCTCGGTGACCTCGAAGGCCCGGCCGAAGTCGGACTCGGTGATGAGCGTGTTGCCGTTGGGGAGGCGCTGGGCGACGCCGCAGGTCTCCGAGTAGAAAGGTGAGACGTCGTTGCCTGTGTAGGTCCAACCCTCCTCGCCCGTGAGCGGGTTCAGCTCCACGATGCGCGAGGCTTCGTCGCGGGTGTTGTTGTCGAAGAGCAGGATCGTGCCGTTGTCGAGCACGTGGGGGTCGTGTTGCCGGTTGAAGGCGCCCTCCATGACCCAGACGACTTGCTCCGTTTCGGCGTCGACGATGGCCAGCATGTCGAGGATCAGCAGCGAGATCAGGAAGTTGCCTTCCTTGAAGGCTGCGTCCAGGTGGGCCAGGCTGCCGTCCAAGCGTTCCAGCGAGTTGGTGTGGAAGATATCGCCCTTGGCCGGGCCCAGACTGCCGTCCCAATGCTCTGCGAATTGGGAGGACTCGAGCGCGCGCAGCACGCTGATGTTGCGCAGCTCTCGTCCATCGGTGCCCAGCAGCGTGATGAAGTCCTCAAGCACGGGTTTCGTGGGGTGGACGCGGGGGATGACGCGTGCCTCACGGCTCAGCACCCAAAGCGTGCCGTCCTCCATGACGTGCAGGTCGTGATGAGCGCGCAAGGAGTTCTTCCACAGGAGTTCGCTGTCCACGTCCACCTTGATGATGCCGAGACCTTCGTAGACGGCGAACAGGCTGCCGTCGTCATTCAGGTGTGTCCGGCGCCAGAAGGACCGGTCCCGATGCATCCCTGGGTAGTCCGGCCAGACCCGCCGGAAGCCGTATCTCCAGCGATGCAGGATCTCGCCACTGGCGTCCATGATCAGCGCGCTGGGTTCGTGGGCCGACGTGAGCAGGTTGAGACCTGGCTGGGCCCGTTCCTGGTCCCAGTGGGTGACGCCGCTCTGCGACCCTGCGTCGTGCCGGCCGTCCACATAACCGAGCGCTTCCAGGTCGGCGATCTGTTGGCGTTGCTCGTCAGTCAGGTCTTCGAGATCGGTGTTGGTGCGGGGCTCACGCCAGCGACCCGCGCCAGGTCCGACCAAGCGCTGCGTCTGGCCAGGTGTGTCGGTGGAGTCGGAACCGCCTTCGCCTCGGGGCGTCTCTCCACCTTCAGGTCCCTCGCCGGGGTCGCTGCACGCACCCGCAAGCAGGCAGAATCCCAACGCGCCCAGAGCCAGCCAGCGTGGGAGGCGGAGCCGAGGCCTTTGCGCTGCAAGCTCACGGTGCGCGGACGCTGGGCGATTCGCTGGCATGCTCTGCCTCAGAGGGGCCGGTTTCGGACAGGTGGTCCGGCGGCGTGAACTGCGGAAGGACTGGATGTTCTGTCACCAGCGACGTCTCTGCACGCGCGTCGCCACGACTCTCGGAGGATACCGCTGCCAGGGGGGGGGCGCCAAGCTGCTCGCGGCGTCGTCTGGCCAGCCCGGGGCGCTGCCAGGTCTCGCATTCCCAACATGGGCCCCCTAGCGGAGCGCAGGCTTCGCCCACGGCTGGAGGCATGGCAGAGTGCAGGGATGGCTGATTGGACCACCACGGTACGCCAGGTCTTGCCGCGCTTCTTTGCGGTTGCCCGGCGCATGCGCCCCAGCTTTCATCGCAGCTGCCTGCTCGACCTCAGCGCCGAGTTTTTGGAGCAGCAAGGTGTGGGGCTGATCATCTGGGATGTGGACGGCACGCTCATGCCCTGGCATGGGGCGCAGGTGGACCCCGAGCTGCGGCCGGGTTGGGATCGGCTGCGCGCCATGCCCGAGCTTGAGCACATGATCCTCAGCAACTGCAGCGACCGCCGCTTCGTGGAGCTGGGCCAGATCTTCCCCGACGTGCCCGTGGTGAAGGGCTACACCACCCCGAAAGGGGCCGCTGCCCGGCGCATCTTCCAGGGCGTCGAGACCTGGAGCGATGGGGACCACTGGGATCCCCTGACCCAGGCCGATGTCACGACCCTTCGCAAACCGGACGCGCGCCTCGTGCATTTCGCCTTGGGTTTCGCGGGTGACTTGCCCGCGTCCCGAGCGCTGATGGTGGGAGACCAGTACTTCACGGACATCGCTGGGGCCAATGAAGCCGGCGTTCGGACCTTGAAGGTGCGGACCTGGCAGCGGGGCAGTTTCCCGTGGCCCGTGGGATGCATGCAGTGGTTGGAGACGATCCTGTATCGGGTCTGCTATGGACCAGCGGTCGATTCCCACAGCGGCAGCCACTCCGGTGACAGGACCGGTGACGGGACCGGTGACGATGCCTGAACAGGCGCGGCCGGGTCTGCTGCTGGGCCTCCGTTGCCTGGGCTTCCTGGCTGTGTCCGCGAGTCTGTGGATCCTGGTGGAAGAGGTCTTCTGGGGAGCTCCTGCCCGCTTTGACGATGCGTTCATGTTCACGCGCTACGCGAAGCATGTGCTGGCGGGTTACGGCCATGCCTGGAACCCGGACGGAGTCCAGACCTACGGCTGCACGAGCCTGCTCTATGCAGGCTGGGTGACCCTGGCCCACGCTCTCACGCGTCTGGACGATGCTGAGCTGCTGCGAGGCCTGTCCTTCAGCTTTGGCGTGGCGTCCGTCCTGATCATGGCCTTCAGCCTCGTCCGTTTTGCGCGCTCCCCCTGGCTGCGCGGGCAGTGGCTGCTCTGTCTGGGTCTGCTGGCCCCGGCCTTGTTCCTCAACCCGCTGTTCGTCTACCACGCACGAACCGGCATGGACACGACGCTGTCGTTGTGCATGAACGCCCTGCTGGTGTTGGCGACCTTGGCCATGCTTCGGTCGGGGACGACGCGCTCGGTCCTGGCTCTTGCGGGCACGGCCTACCTCGGGTTTCTTGCGCGCCCCGACAACGGCCTCTACGCCGCGCTGCTGCCCACCCTCGCCGCAGCCCTTCTGCAGGACGGTTCCCGGCGGAAGCGCGTGCTCTGGACCTATGTGCTGACAATGGGGGTGCTGCTGGGGCTGGACACGGCGGCCAAGCTGGCCGTCTTCGGTGTATCGCTGCCCTTGCCTGTCTACGCCAAGTCGTCAGTGCACGAGCTTGGATATGCAGGGGGCGCCCAATGGAATGCCGTGGTCTACCTGCTGGGTTTTGGCCACGGCCTGCTTCCGTTCCTGGTGCTGCTCTTGCTGTGCGTTCGTCGAGCGACCTGGGCCCTCACGGCCAGCTTGCTGGTCCCGGCCTGTCTGACCCTGGGAGCCTATTTCCAGACCACCCAGATCATGGGCTACCGGGCTCGCTTCAGTTATCCAGCCCTGCCGTTCTTCGTGATGGCAGCTCTCCTGTGTCTGGATGGGCTGTTGGCGGAGCGGGGGGGGCTGCGCTCGCTGCTCTCCCGGCGGGGCCTTCCCGGAGCGTTGTGCGCCGTAGCGCTGGTTCTGGGGTTGCAGTACGGGGGCGGCGGGCTCGCCGAGTCCTGGCGGGAACGGGTCGCTGCATCGGCGCCGGCGGCCGTTCCCATAGAGAACCCAGGCGGCCTCGAGCCCGTGCCCTACTGGGCGGCCGTGGATGCCATGGCCCAGATCGCCCAGCGGGCACCCACCGGAACGATTCTGTGCCTGTCGGAGTACGGGGTCGTGGGCGCTGCGGCTCCTGAGGTGACCATTCTGGACCCCTTGGGTCTGCATGACGCGGTCGTCGCCCGGGAAGGTTTTGACGCCGGGCGCTTGCTGTCCCAGAAGCCCGATGTCTTCTGGATGCCTCACCCCGACTACGTGGGTCTGCGCCAGGCGCTGCAGGACCATCCCGACTTCCGTCAGCACTACCAGTACTTCCCGGCTGCTCTCAGCTACGGCCTCGCGGTGCGCCAGGAAGGTGAGCAAGCCGTCGAGCTGCATGGCCTGATCTACCAAGTCTGGACGCAGCTCTACCCCGAGCAGGGCTTCCAGAAGCACCGCAAGAAGTGGTGAGGCGGGCGCATCGCTCGTTCTATCCTCTATCCTGAAAGCCCCTGAGGCTGGAGCCGCGTCGCGGCCGGCCGACGCTCGGCAGCGTGACAAACCGTCGACCCACCGTCTGAAGGACCGGCCCATGACCGCGAATGTGACCCCCGTTCGAAAGTCCCGTCTGCTGCTGAAGCTGGGCTTCGCCTTGGGAGTTGTGCTGCTGAGCCTGGGAGTCGTAGAGGGTGCCTTGCGCGTGGCGGGCTTCAGCTACCACCTCTATCCGGAGCGCATCCGTTTTGGATACCCGGAACCGGAGAAGATCGAAGAGGGCTACTTCCTGCCCCATGATCGCTTCCTTTGGGTGAGCAGGAAGTACGACGAGATCCTGGCCGGAGCCCAAGCTGAGACGCCGGACGTGATCCTCATGGGCTGCTCGTGCACCGAGTGGGGGGAGTACGACCTAGCCCTCGGGAATCAGGCGACTCAAGCCGGCAGCCCGCTCAAGATCTCCAACTTCGGATGTGCCGGATGGTCCACCTACCAGGGCCTGAACCAGCTCCAGGACGATGTGCTGCCCATCGGCCCCAAGATCGTGACCATCTACTTCGGCTGGAACGACCACTGGATCGGCCACGGCATCGAGGACAAGGCGGTGGCAGAGCTCACAGCATCGCCCTGGAAGCGGACCATGCAGGAGTCGCGGTTGGTGCAGTGGGCGAGCAAGGTGATGGTCAGCCGCCGAGCCGTGGCGCAGCGCACCCTGGGCGAAGGTGCCTTCCCGGAGCGCGTCTCGCTCGAGGATTTCCGGTCCAACCTCACGGCCATGATCCAGTTGGCCCGTGACAACGACATCATCCCGGTCCTGATCACGGCTCCGGATGGGCACGAGGAAGGCAAGGAGCCTCGATACCTGGAAGGCGCGTGGCTTCAGGAGCTTTCGGACCTGATCCCCCTGCACCAATCCTACGTCTCAGCGGTGCGCCAGGTGGCCGAGGAGCAAGGGGTGGTGCTGTGCGATCTGGCCGCCCAGTTTGACGCCTTGCCCCCCAAGACCACCGACCTCTACATCAAGGCGGATGGGATCCACCTGACCCCGGACATCGGGGGCCGAGTCGTGGGGCGCATGCTGTATCAGACGCTCGCCGAGCACGGCTTGCTGTAGCTCGCGAGGCTGTTCGCAGGAAGGCTGGACGTCGGCTCTCGGACAGGGCACCGCGAATCACTACGATGTCGCGGATCATGAGCACACAAGGCATACGTACCCACAATTGCGGCGAGCTCCGAGCGAGCGATGCCGGTTCCACAGTCCGTCTCTCCGGTTGGATCGCATCCCACCGAGATCTGGGCTCCCTGGTCTTCATCGACCTGCGTGACCGCTACGGCATCACCCAGGTGAGCTTCGACGAGGACACCCCCGCTGAACTGCTGGTGGCCGCGCAGAAGCTGAAGACCGAAAGCGTGATCCACGTGGTGGGTGTGGTCCGCCCCAGGGTGCAGGCCAACGCCGAGCGCTCCACGGGCGAGGTGGAGGTGCTGGTCAACGCCCTGGAAGTGCTGGGTCCGTCCAAGACCCCGCCCTTCGAGCTGGATGCGGAGAAGGTCAGCGACGAACTCCGGCTCACCTACCGCTATCTCGACCTGCGTCGACCGAAGCCTCTGGCCTCCATGGTCATGCGCCACCAGGTGCTGCTCGCCCTGCGCAAGGGATTGGACGCCCAGGGCTTCCTGGAAATCGAAACGCCGGTGCTCACCAAGGCCACGCCGGAAGGCGCCCGGGACTACCTGGTCCCCAGCCGTGTGCACCCGGGCAAGGTCTTTGCACTGCCCCAGAGCCCTCAGATCTTCAAGCAGATCCTGATGGTTGCTGGCATGGACAAGTACTTCCAGATCGTGCGCTGCTTCAGGGATGAGGACTTGCGCGCCGACCGCCAGCCTGAGTTCACGCAGCTCGACATGGAGATGAGCTTCGTCGATGAGCCGAGGGTGCAGGCCGTGATCGACGAGGCGGTGTCCGGGGCCGTGGAAGCTGTGCACCCCGGGCGCTGTCCAGCGACCCCCTTCCCCCAAATGACCTGGACCGAATCCATGCGACGCTTCGGCTCCGACAAGCCGGACCTGCGCTTCGGTGTCGAGTTGTCCGATGTGTCCGAGCTCGTCGCCGGGTGTGGTTTCGGGGTCTTCGAGAAGGCCGTGGCCGCAGGTGGTCGGGTGCGGGTTCTGGCAGCCCCCGGCGGGGGAGCCCTCTCTCGCAAGCAGATCGATGGCCTGGAGGGCGTGGCCAAGGAACAGGGCGCCAAGGGCCTGGCCTGGGCCAAGGTGGTGGATGGCGAGGGTGACGCCGGTCCGGTGCTCACAGGCGGCATCTCGAAGTTCCTGGCGCCCGAGTTGGTGGCGGCCCTGATGGGAGCCACCGGCGCTGGCGTGGGCGACGCGCTCTTCTTCGGTGCGGACACATTCAAGACCTCGGCAGCGGCCCTCTCGGCTGTGCGCCTGGCCCTGGGCAAGAAGCTAGGTCTGATCGACAAAGATCGCTTCGAGTTCGTCTGGATCACCGAGTTCCCGATGTTCGACGAAGACGAGGACAGCGGCGCCCTGAGCCCGGCCCATCACCCCTTCTGCACGCCCTTGGAGGCCTACGAGGGGCAGCTGCAGAAGGACCCGTCAGGAACGCTGGCCAGGAGCTACGACCTCGTGCTCAATGGCTGTGAGCTCGGGTCGGGGAGCGTCAGGATCCACGACGCGGACATGCAGCACCAGGTGTTCGAGGCGATCGGCATGCCCGATGACGAGATTGAAGACCGCTTCGGTTTCGTGATCCACGCCTTTGAGTATGGCGCGCCTCCCCACGCAGGTTTTGCTGTGGGGCTCGATCGCCTGGTCATGCTCCTGGCGGGCGAGGAGTCCATCCGCGAGGTCATCGCTTTCCCCAAGACCGCTCAGGCAGCTTGCCTCATGACGGGGGCACCCACCCCGGTTCCCGACGAGCAGCTGCTGGAGGCCGGTGTGCGCTTCGTGGCGTCCGACGCCCCTGGCCAGGGAGCGGACCCGGGCAAGGGGCAGGGCGAGGCATCCAACCCAGAACAAGCTGGCGGCCAAGCCGCAGAGGTGAGCCCGTGAGTGCAGATGTGGAAGTGGCGCTGCCCGATGGCAGCAAGCGCACCCTGGCCGAGGGCAGCAGCGGAGCGGACCTTGCCGCGGACATCGGCCCAGGTCTCGCCAAGGCGGCGATCGCGGTCGAGGTCGACGGCCAGCTGAGGGATCTCACACGCCCCCTGCCGTCGGGGTCCACCGTGGCCATCGTGAAGGCCGACAGCGCGGCGGGCCTCGATCTCATGCGCCACAGCACGGCCCATGTGATGGCACAAGCGGTCATGGATCTCTATGGGCGCGAGACGGTGCGGCTCGGGATCGGTCCGACCATCAAGTCGGGCTTCTACTACGACTTCGATTTCGTGGATGGCCGGCGGCTCAAGGAGGAGGATCTCGAAGCCATCGAGCAGCGCATGCGCGCCATCATCGAGAGCGACCAGGTCTTCCTGCGCGAGGAGATGTCGCGGGACGACGCGCTCGCCCACTGGGAGGCGCGCGCCGATCGCTTCAAGTGCGATCTGATCCAGGGATTCGACGACGACGCCGTGATCAGCTTCTATCACAACCGTGTCGAGGGGGCGGATGAGGACACCTTCGTGGACCTCTGCCTGGGTCCGCACGTACCCCGCACAGGGATGCTGGCGGTCGCGCACTTCAAGTTGCTGAGTGTCGCTGGGGCCTACTGGCAGGGCGACGAGAACAACCCGATCCTGCAGCGGGTGTATGCCGTCTGCTTCGGCAACAAGAAGGAACTGAAGAGGCACCTGGCCAATCTGGAAGAGGCCAAGAAGCGCGACCACCGCAAGCTGGGCAAGGAGCTGAAGCTGTTCCACTTCACGGATGAGGTGGGCCCCGGGCTGCCTCTCTGGCTGCCGCGCGGCACGGTCATCCTGGAGACCCTGAAGGAGTTCCTGACCCAGGAGCAGCGCAAGCGCGGGTATCAGTCGGTGATCACGCCTCATGTGGGCCGGCTGGGGCTGTATGAGACCAGCGGGCACTGGCAGAACTACAGGGAGTCCATGTTCCCCCTAATGGGTGATGAAAAGGGCACGGCCTTCTGCATGAAGCCAATGAATTGCCCGCACCACATCCAGATCTACAAGGCCGAGGGGCGCAGCTACCGGGATCTCCCGCTGCGGCTGTCCGAGTTCGGCACCGTCTACCGCTACGAGAAGAGCGGGGAGCTGGGGGGTCTGAAGCGTGTGCGCGGCTTCACCGTTGATGACGCGCACCTCTTCGTGACGCCCGAGCAGTTGTTCGAGGAGTTCCGCGGGGTCGTGGAGCTGGTGCGCCTGGCCCTCGAGACCTTCGGGCTGAAGGTGGAGGCTCGGGTGGGCATCCGTGGCAGTGAGACCACTGGAGATGCGAAGTTCGTCGGTGATGCGGCCCTTTGGGAGCGCGCCCAGAGCGAGATCATCGAAGCCTGCTCCCAGATGGGCCTCGACTACACGGTGGAGGAAGGGGAGGCAGCCTTCTACGGCCCCAAGCTCGACTTCGTGATCACGGACGCCCTGGACCGGGAGTGGCAGCTGGGGACGGCACAGGTGGACTACAACCTGCCGGAGCGTTTTGACCTGAGCTACACGGCAAAAGACGGGAGCCGGCAGCGGCCCATCATGATCCATAGGGCGCCCTTCGGCAGTCTGGAACGCCTGATGGGGGTCCTGATTGAGCACTACGGAGGGGCTTTCCCGCTCTGGATGGCTCCGGTCCAGGTTTCGGTGGCTCCCATCACGGATGAACAGCATGAAGGGGCCCAGGCGCTGGCGGCCGTTTTGGAAGCGCGAGGGCTCCGGGTGTACCGGGATCTCGTGAATGAACCGATTGGTGCCAAAATCAAGCGCGCTCGGCTTGAAAAAACGCCCTACGTGGCCATACTGGGCGCCCGAGAAATTCAGGATTCCACTGTTTCCGTACGCTCTCGGAAGGACGGTGAACTTGGCCCTATGCCGCTCGATGCCTTTGTCGAACAGCTGGTGGGAGAGGTCGCCGCCCGGACATGAGCCCTCGGGCTCGGTGACAGCACTCAAACTCGAACGAAACGCAACCCGCAGGAGGAGGTACCACGGCACAGGCCAAGATCCGGATCAATGAAGAGATCCGCATGCGGCAGGTTCGTCTGATCGACGAGACCGGTGAGCAGCATGGCATCGTGGAAATCGACTCCGCACTTGCGATGGCGCGGGAGAAGGGGCTGGACCTCGTCGAGGTGGCTCCTGATGCCCGTCCGCCCGTCTGCAAGATTCAGGACTACGGTAAGCAGAAGTATCTCTCGAAGAAGAAGGAACACGACGCACGAAAGAAGCAGCACCAGGTTGTGATCAAGGAAGTGCGCGTCCGTCCGAAGATCGATACCCACGATCTTCAGACCAAGATGCGGAAGGCACGTGAGTTTCTGGAGCACGGAGACAAGCTCCAGGTGAACATGCTCTTCCGTGGACGCGAACACGGCTTCCGGGATCGTGGCTTGAAGGTGATGCACCAGATCAAGGACGAGCTGGCAGACCTCTCCAAGGTGGAGCGCGAGCCTCGACTTGAAGGCAACAGGCTTGTCATGATCCTCCACCCGCTCAACCAGAAGTAGCGGCCCCGAGCCGCTCTCTCCAACGCACCGAACGCAGAACGACTGAACGAACAATGCCCAAGCTCAAGACCAAGAAGTCCATCAGCAAGCGGATGAAAATCACCAAGCTCGGCAAGGTGAAGCGCCGCAAGCCGTTCGGCCGGCACTACAAGGCTGGCAAGAATGGTGACCGTCGCCGCGCCGTCCGCGGTAGCGAGTTGTGTCAGGGCAAAATCGCCAAGAACATGAAGAGGCTCATCGCGCCAGCCGGCTAAGGCTGGATCGCGAGAGGAGATAAGACAGATGGTTCGTGTGCATTCCGGTGTTGCTCGTCACAAGCGCGTCAAGCGGATCCTGAAGAAGGCCAAGGGCTACCGCGCCACCCGCAGCAAGCACCTCAAGGACGCCAAGGACACGCTCAAGCGTGCCGGCGCTTTCGCCTACGCTCACCGCCGCTTGAAGCGTCGCAATCTGCGCAAGCTCTGGATTGTGCGCATCAATGGCGCGGTCCGGGCCGAAGGCATGACCTACAGCACCTTCATGTGTGCGCTGAAGAAGGCCGAGATCGAGCTGGACCGCAAGGTGCTCTCCGAAATGGCAGCCCGCGAGCCCGAGGCTTTCTCGGCGCTGGTGGCTACCGTCAAGGAAAAGGCAGCGGCCTGACGCAGCGTTCGTTCCCTTCGCGGGGTAGATCACCCCTTCCGCGCGGGTGCGATGCAGCGAGATGAAGGCCAGACTCGACACGCTTGTCGCAGAGGTTCTGGAGCGGATCCGCATCGCGGACTCTGCGGCAGCCCTTGAGCACATCGAGCAGACAGACCTCGCACGCAAGGGCGAGCTGTTGGGCTTGATGCGTGGCATCAAGAACCTGCCAGCCGATGAGCGGGCTCCCTTTGGGCAGGCGGTTAATCAGGCCAAGGCGTCCCTCGAAGTCGCTGTGGGGGAGCGCAAGGCCGAGTTCGTCAGCGCCAAGGTGGAGGCCGCCACCTCGGATGAGCACTTCGACCCCACCGAGCCAGCGGGGCCGTTGCCCGGCGGCCATCTGCACCCCATCACCCAGGTGAGGCGGGAGGTGGAGTCCATCTTCACGAGCCTCGGTTTCTCGGTCGTGGACGGTCCGGAAGCAGAGACGGAAGAGTTCAACTTCGATCTGCTGAACATCCCAGCGCACCATCCCGCGCGAGATCATCAGGACACGATGTGGGTGGACACGGGCCACGTCATGCGGACCCACACATCCCCCGTTCAACTGCGCGCCATGCGTCGGGCCGAGGGCAAGGTGCCGGTGCGGGTGATTGCACCCGGGCGCGTCTTCCGGAACGAACAGCCTGACGCCACCCACGAGCACACCTTTCATCAGGTGGAAGGCCTGATGGTGGACGAGGGCGTCTCCGTGGCGGATCTGAAGGGCATCCTGCGCCTCGTGCTTTCGCGGATCTTTGGTGGCTCGGTGGAAGTCCGGCTGCGGCCGCACTATTTCCCATTCGTCGAACCCGGCTTCGAGCTGGACATGCGCCCCGCGGGGTCTGACGGCGAATGGTTGGAGATGCTGGGCTGCGGCATGGTGCACCCCGAAGTCCTGAGGGCTGGCGGCATGGACCCCGAGCGGGTGTCTGGCTTTGCCTTTGGAATGGGCCTCGATCGCCTGGCGATGATGCGTTTCGGCATTGAAGATGTGCGTTGGATGATGAGCGGCGACCCCCGCTTCCTGCAGCAGTTCTGATCCCCAAGCAGACTCGACCGAACCATGGATCTCTCCCTGAACTGGCTGTCCGACTACGTGGACCTCTCGGGGCTCACGCCCGAGACCATTGCGCACGAACTGACCATGAAGACCGCCTTGATCGAGGGTTTCGTGGACCATCGAGCCGCCCTGACAGGCGTGATGGTGGGCGAAGTGCTCAGCTGCGGCCCGCACCCTGGCGCGGATCGCTTGCGCGTCTGCGAGGTGTCGGTGGGTGACGGCGCGGAGCCGGCCCACGTGGTGTGCGGCGCGCCCAATGTTGAGCCCGGCCAGAAGGTCGTCTACGCCCCGGTGGGCGTTCGTTTGCCCAACGGCGTCAAGCTGAAGAAGGCCAAGATCCGTGGCGAGCCCAGCTACGGCATGATCTGTGCCGAGGACGAGCTGGGCTTGGGGCCGGAGCACGATGGCATCCTCGTGCTGGACCAGGAGCTGGCAGCGGGTACGCCCATTGCGGACATCCCCGGCATGGCCGATGTCGTCTTCGACATCGACAACAAGAGCGTGACCCACCGGCCGGACCTGTGGGGGCACTTCGGTTTCGCCCGTGAGCTGGCCGTGATCTTCGGGCGGGAGCTGAAGCCGCTGGCCCTACACACCGGGCTGACCGCTGGCGATGCCGGGCCGCAGATCAACCTTGATGAGGACTGTGGATGCACGCTCTATGCGGGTCTCTGCGCGGATGGCGTCAGCGCTCGCACCCCTGATTGGATGCGGTTCCGCTTGGTTGCCTGCGGCATGCGTCCGATCAACCTGGCGGTGGACCTGTCGAACTACGTGATGCTCGAGTTGGGCCAACCCACCCATCCCTTCGATCGGGATCAGCTGGCCGGCGATTGCATCCGGGTCCGGCGCGGAGAGCCAGGCGAGTCGCTGACGACCTTGGACGAGGTGAAGCGGGAGCTTGGTCCAGACGACACCGTCATCGCCGACGGACAACAAGGCGTGGCCATTGCCGGAATCATGGGCAGTGCAGATGCCGAGGTGGGGGAGGGGACAAAGCGCCTCTTCCTTGAATCAGCCTCCTTCGATTCCGTGAGGGTTCGCAAAACGTCCAGCCGGCTGGGGCTGCGATCCGAAGCACTCTCCCGTTTCGAGAAGGTGCTCGACCCGGGGTTGGTTGAGTGCGCCGTGGCCCGCTATGCCGAACTGCTGCGTCAGCTGGACCCGGACGCGGTCCTCTCGACGACCTACCGGGTGGCTGGAGAGGCTGTCGCGCCGGAAATCGAGATCGAGCTCGATCCGGGCATGGTGCAGCGCACCTTGGGCACCGACGTTGAGCTGGACACCATGCGCGGCGCTCTCGAGGGGCTCGGTTTCGAATGGCGCGAAGGGGACGGGCAGCGGCTGGCGGTGAAGGTTCCGCCCTGGCGTGCCACGCGCGATGTGACCAGCGCCGAAGACCTGGTGGAAGAGGTGGGTCGCGTCGTGGGTTACGACTCGATCCCCATTCGGCATCCCATCGGCCCGCTTCTGATCGGCGACCGGGATCCCGTGGTCAAGGTCGAGGAGGCTTTGCGGGATGTACTCGCGCAGCGGGCTTCCTGCACTGAGGTCTTCAGCTATTCGACTCTTCGCGACCGCACCGTCGAGATCTTGGCCTTGGAGCTCCCCGAGGGGCAGCCGCGGCTCACGAACGCACTCCAGCAGGATGCCTCTCGGCTCCGCCCTTCCGTCATGCCCGAGCTGCTGATGCAGATGGAGTCTTGGTTGCGCTCGGCGCCCGAAGCGCGCTTGTTCGAGGTGGGGCGTGGGTACTCCCCAGATGCAGAGACCGGTCTCCGGGAGCATCGTGAGGTGGCCGTGCTCTTGGTGAAGCGCGGTTCAACGGATGACCGGGAAATGGTGCGCGACGTCCGAGGTATCGTGGACGCGGCGGTGCGTGGCGCGGGCCGTGATGAAGCCACCTTGAGCGCGTCCAAGCCTGACGCCAACGAACCCTGGTGGCACCCGCACCGCCACGCCCAGGCGGAGCTGGACGGCCGTATCGTGGCACGATTCGGAGCACTCAATCCGGCCACACTCGCGCGGATCGGGCTGGACGTCACAGCCGCCGGAGTCCTGCTCGATCCCGCCGCATTGGCCGGTTGTCCGCGTGCGGCGAGTCACTATCAAGCTCCTTCGCGATTGCCGCCTGCACTGTGTGACCTGGCTTTCGTAGCGAAGTACGAACTGTCGACGGATGTGCTGCTCGAGGCCATCCGCAAGAGCGGCCCCAAGACACTTGCGAGTGTGGAGCCTTTCGACGTCTTCCGGGGTGGCGCCCTGGGCAAGGATGAGCGATCGGTTGCCTTCCACCTCACCTTCCGGGCGAAGGATCGGACACTGTCAGAGGATGATCTGAGTCGTGCCCGGGAGCGGATCGTCAAGGGGGTGGAGCAACTCGGGGCGCGGCTGCGCTGAGCGCGCTTGACCGCCCGTTTGGGCGGGGTATGGTCCAGCGCAGCCGTGTCGGTTCCAGCGCATCCATTTTGCGCTCCCGAGCCTTTACGTCCGAAGCGGGAACTGCCGTGTGAACGCTTTCGTCATGCCTGCCCTGTGCAGGACTTCTCGAGTGGTCACTGTGTTCCCACCTGGTTTCAGTACCAGGCTTCGGGAGTGCTCCTCGTCGTTGGAACCGGCTCGGCGTTCACGGGTTGTGACATCTTGCGTCTGCCACAGAGCGCTGCTGGAACACCCGCCGTCACGCCCGTAGGATCGCTCCACGCGGCAACTTGGGAGTGGTCTGATGGCGAAAGTCTTGCTTGTAGTGGTCTTGCTGGCCGGTGGTTCCTACTGGTTGTGGGGGGGGCAAGACGCCGTACCCGCCCAGGCAGGCGGCAAGGCCGTGGTCTTGGATCCTGCCCAGGTGCAGGGACAAGTGCATGGACAGGTGCAGGGAGCTGATCTGAGGGCGACAGCCGAGAATCTTGGTGTCGACCAGGGCGGCGCGCCAGCAGGCCGGAAAGCCAGCCCGTCACAGCGGCCTGGTCCCCCAGATGGGAGTGTCCGGCGTGGAAGCAAGGCGGGTGCGAAGCTCGACGGAGCCCAGGGGCAGCGCCGAGGCAGCCCCGCTGACCCGATCGACACGTACGGGAACAGCGACGGCGGGCCAAGCTCGGCACGGCTCATGAAGACGGACGATCGCTCGGCTCGGGCTGCCAAGCCCTCTGAACAGACGGACGCTCTCCTGCTCCGGGCGATGGAACTGGGGTCCCAGGGCGATGCCCAAGGGGCCGCCTCCCTGCTGCGCGATGGCATGTCGAGGAGCAAGCGGCCCCAGGACGTGGCTCGTATGGGCCTCTTTCTCGCCAAGCAAGCCGTCAACCCGGCGGAAGCACGACGCTTGCTGACAAATGCACTCCAGAACGGCGTTGTGTTCGACGCCGAGTACGAGGTCGTCAGTGACCAGCTGCAAGAACTCAACCGGAGCACAGGCGGGTCCCTGCTACCGCTCCTTCAGGTGCAGGAGTACGTGGTTGAAGCCAACGACAACCTCTGGACCCTGTGCAACAAGGTGTTTCCGAAGGAATACTCGGCCTCGCCTGAGGTGGGCCTGATTCAGCTGCTCAATGGGATGGCGGGCACCAACCTGAGGGTCGGCGAGACCCTGGCGATTCCTCTGGAGGATGTCAGGGTCGAGGTGGACCGTGGGAACCATGGACTCGTGGTCTATCTGGGCAATGTGGCGCTGGCGGCCTACCGCGTGGGGCTCGGTAAGGAGAATCGAACCCCAAGTGGGGAGTTTCAGATCGAGGTGAAGCTCGAGGAACCCACCTGGCACCACGACGGGCGCGTCATCCCTTTCGGCGACCCCGCGAATATTCTCGGCACTCGCTGGCTCGGCTTTGAGAACAAGCCCGGGGTCATGGGGTACGGCATTCACGGCACAGCTCACCCTGAGAGCGTCGGGAGCGACGAATCCATGGGATGCGTGCGGATGAGGAATGAGGAGGTCGAAGAGCTCTTTGGCCTCGTGCCACGTGGGACGAAGGTCAGCATCCCCTAGGGGGCGATCGATCGATCCAGGGCTCTGGCTCTGGAGACGGGGCACACGGCTTTGTGGGGCTGGCATGCCTTCGGGTGCTGGCAGGCCCATGGGAGCCGGCAGGCCCATGGGGGCTGGGGCAGGCTTGCGGGAGCTCGCAGGGCGGACCGGAAACAGCCATGAGGAGTTGGCCGTGGGCGCCGTGCCCACCCCGCCCAATGGCGGGTGATGGGGCGGTCGACTGGAGGCGATTCCGAACGATGATCTCGTCCCCAAAAAAGGGACGTCTCGGGTCAACCCGCCGCCTCCGATGCCGGCAACCGCGAAAATCAGGAAGTGCCCGTCCTGGGCTCAAAACCCTAGTTTTGTAGACTTCTCGATGTCCAGTTCGCTGGGCGAGATGCACCCGGCAGAGCCTTCCCAAAGACTTTCGAAAAAAGGGAGATACGGCTCTTGCCCGGGGTTGGCGAATCGGTACCATTCGCGGCTCACCTACGGGTGAGAAAAAGCCAGTCCAGCACACCAAGGACGCCGTCAGGCACCGGAAGTGGGTTGGAGAATGGAGGCCCTCGACACCTCGTGTCGGGCGTCTCGTAGGCCTTGGCTGGGCCATGCGGTCTTTGAAATATCGGTAGCAAGCTTGCTTGAGTGTGTGTGAGCAACGCACGTGCGATGGGCGTTTACGTCCGCGCAGGTGACGTTGTCGATTCCATGCATCCTCGCGACCTTCCCGGTTGCGATGGGTGCTTCAGGTCAAATCAATCATCATGAAGGGTTTGATCCTGGCTCAGAATGAACGCTGGCGGCGTGGATTAGGCATGCAAGTCGAACGCGAACGTTTCCCTTCGGGGGAACAAGTAGAGTGGCGAAAGGGTGAGTAATGCTTGGACGATCTACCCTCGAGTTGGGGACAACAATCCGAAAGGATTGCTAATACCCGATAGTCCGGTTTAGCTACGGCTAGATCGGTAAAGGTGATTCCGCTCGTGGAGGAGTCCAAGTCCTATCAGCTTGTTGGTGAGGTAATGGCTCACCAAGGCGATGACGGGTAGCCGGACTGAGAGGTTGGCCGGCCACATGGGAACTGAGACACTGTCCTGACTCCTACGGGAGGCTGCAGTCGAGAATCTTCTGCAATGGGCGAAAGCCTGACAGAGCGACGCCGCGTGCAGGATGAAGGCCCTCGGGTCGTAAACTGCTGTCACATGTTAAGAAAGGTACAGGTCTACCTGTGCTCTGACGAAGGCATGAGAGGAAGTCACGGCTAACTTCGTGCCAGCAGCCGCGGTAAGACGAAGGTGGCGAGCGTTATTCGGATTTACTGGGCATAAAGCGCGCGTAGGCGGCTCGGTCAGTCGGAGGTGAAAGCCCACAGCTCAACTGTGGAACTGCCCTCGATACTGCCGAGCTTGAGTGTAGGAGAGGTGACCGGAACTCCAGGTGTAGCGGTGAAATGCGTAGATATCTGGAGGAACACCAGAGGCGAAGGCGGGTCACTGGACTATTACTGACGCTGAGGTGCGAAAGCTAGGGGAGCGAACAGGATTAGATACCCTGGTAGTCCTAGCTGTAAACGATGGGTACTGGGCAATGGTCGTCCGATGCGATCGTTGTCGAAGCTAATGTGCTAAGTACCCCGCCTGGGGAGTACGGCCGCAAGGCTGAAACTCAAAGGAATTGACGGGGGCTCACACAAGCGGTGGAGTATGTGGTTTAATTCGAAGCAACGCGCAGAACCTTACCAGGGTTTGAAATGCACGGATTAGCTTCCTGAAAGGGAAGTGACGCCTTTTGGTGGAACGTGCACAGGTGTTGCATGGCTGTCGTCAGCTCGTGTCGTGAGATGTCGGGTTAAGTCCCTGAACGAGCGAAACCCTTGCCGTTAGTTGCCAGCATGTAATGATGGGGACTCTAACGGGACTGCCGTTGTCAAAACGGAGGAAGGTGGGGATGACGTCAAGTCATCATGGCCTTTATGTCCTGGGCTACACACGTGCCACAATGGTCGGGACAGAGCGACGCAAACCAGCGATGGTAAGCAAATCGCCCAAACCTGATCCCAGTTCGGATTGGAGGCTGCAATTCGCCTCCATGAAGCCGGAATCGCTAGTAATCGCGGATCAGCTACGCCGCGGTGAATATGTTCCTGAGCCTTGTACACACCGCCCGTCAAGCCACGAAAGCTGGGAGTACCCGAAGTCGTGTACCCAACCGCAAGGAGGGAAGCGCCGACGGTAAGCTCAGTGATTGGGACTAAGTCGTAACAAGGTAGCCGTAGGGGAACCTGCGGCTGGATCACCTCCTTTCTAGGGATAACTAGACGTGTCATCGCCAGTGATGGAGATGGCATGAAGAATCATCGGCACACGTCTCGAGCAAGCTTGCTGCCTTTTTTCCTCTCGGCCGATCCCTGTGCCGACTTACCACGGGCCTATAGCTCAGTTGGTTAGAGCGTACGCCTGATAAGCGTAAGGTCTGTGGTTCGAATCCACATAGGCCCACCACTTTGTGCGGGGGCGTAGCTCAGTTGGTAGAGCTCCTGCTTTGCAAGCAGGTGGTCGCAGGTTCGAAACCTGTCGCCTCCACCATGTGGTGATTAGATCGAACGAGCACGAAGCACTGTGCTCCGTAGCATGCTACCGACGAGGAAAACGGGTGGTTCACGGTTCGCGACCACGACACCAGGTCTCTCTTTGAGATTCGACGTGTTGTGTTCACGCGCCGGGCAGCCCGGCAGCCGGCATCCGAGTCATGATGGGTTTCCCATGTGGCACCGCGGAGCTGGCGCAGACGTTCTTTGACAAATCTGGATGTGGTATCACGTCACGAAGACGATATATCTATCCGAATACAATCTCGAGCAGGATCCTGATTCTTAAGAAATGTAGTCAAGTTATTAAGAGTGTCTGGCGGATGTTCTGGCGTTGAGAGGCGATGAAGGACGTGGGACGGCTGCGTTAAGCTGCGGTAAGCCGCCAACCAGGCTTTGACCCGCAGATATCCGAATCCGGAAACGGACCAAGGCAATACCTTGGTATCCATGACTGAATACATAAGTCATGGAGGCGAACGAGGTGAACTGAAACATCTCAGTAACCTCAGGAAGAGAAAGAAACCTCGATTCCCCTAGTAGCGGCGAGCGAACGGGGAAGACTTGGCCTAAACCGACTGCCTGCAAGCCTGCAAGCGTTTTGCAGTCGGGGTCGTGGGAAGCATGCCGTCGGTTTGCAGACCGGCGCGGAAGTAAGAAAGTCAATATCTAGCTAAAGGTCCTGGAAAGTTCCGCCACAGACGGTGATAGCCCCGTAAGCGAAAGATATTGGCCTTCCGATTGCTCTCCCGAGTAGCACCAGTCACGGGAAACCTGGTGTGAATCCGCGGGGACCACCCCGTAAGGCTAAATACTCCTCAACGACCGGTAGCGAATAGTAGCGTGAGCGAAAAATGAAAAGTACCCCGGTAAGGGGAGTGAAATAGTACCTGAAACCAGACACTTACAAGCTGTCGGAGCCCTATGCCCTTATGGGAATGGGTGACGGCGTACCTTTTGCATAATGGACCGGCGAGTTGATCTATGTAGCGAGGTTAAGGGCTTAAGGCCCGTAGCCGAAGCGAAAGCGAGTGCGAAATGTGCGACATAAGTTGCATGGATCAGACGCGAACGCAGGTGATCTATCCATGGCCAGGCTGAAGCGAGCCTAACAGCTCGTGGAGGGCCGAACCCATTTACGTTGAAAAGTGATGGGATGAGCTGTGGATCGGAGTAAAAAGCTAATCGAACCTGCAGATAGCTCGTTCTCCTCGAAATAGCTTTAGGGCTAGCGTTGCGTAATAGTACACGGGGGTAGAGCACTGATCTGGAGTGGGGGGCTTCCCGCCTACCCACCCTAATCAAACTCCGAATACCGTGTGCCTTATCGCAGCAGTCAGTCCACGGGGGATAAGCTCCGTGGTCGAGAGGGAAACAACCCGGACCGTCGGCTAAGGTCCCCAAGCTGCAACTCAGTGGTAAAAGGAAGTGGATCTGCTAAGACAGCCAGGATGTTGGCTTAGAAGCAGCCATCATTTAAAAAGTGCGTAACAGCTTACTGGTCGAGCAGGTCTGCGCCGAAAATTAACGGGACTAAGTTGCACACCGAAGCCGCGGATCACTGTTTGGCGTCGCCATTCAGTGGTGGTAGAGGAGCGTTCCACGATAGGTTGAAGGTCGACCGTAAGGACGGCTGGACGATGTGGAAGTGAGAATGTCGGTATAAGTAACGATAAAACAAGTGAGAATCTTGTTCGCCGAAAACCCAAGGTTTCCTGGGGAAGGTAAATCCGCCCAGGGTTAGTCGGGTCCTAAGGCGAGGCCGAAAGGCGTAGTCGATGGGAAACAGGTTAATATTCCTGTACCAGCTTCTGACGACAAAGACACGATGGGGTGACGGGAAGATGCAAGTGAGCAGGTGACTAGTTGTGCCTGTGTAAGCCCGCGGGGTGACTGTAGGTAAATCCGCAGTTATAATCCTCGGAGGTAATGCCGAGCGCTAGCGCGCGAAGTCACCGAAAGCTTCTCCAAGAAAAACCTCTAGTGAGTCAGCGGCTGTCCGTACCGCAAACTGACACAGGTGGGTGGGGTGAGTATCCTAAGGCGCTCGAGAGAACCACCGTTAAGGAACTCGGCAAAATGACTCCGTAACTTCGGGATAAGGAGAGCCACTCGTGGTGAAGCGACTTGCTCGCTGAGCTGCAGGTGGCCGCAGAGAAATGGCCCAAGCGACTGTTTACCAAAAACACAGGTCTGTGCTAAGTCAAACCGACGCTGTATACAGACTGACGCCTGCCCAATGCCGGAAGGTCAACAGGACTTGTTAGCCGTAAGGCGAAGCTAGGAATTGAAGCCCCGGTGAATGGCGGCCGTAACTATGACGGTCCTAAGGTAGCGAAGTTCCTTGTCGGGTAAGTTCCGACCCGCACGAAAGGCGTAACGACTTGGGCACTGTCTCAACGGTGGACTCGGTGAAATTGTATTCGTGGTGAGAATACCACGTTCCCACGCCAGGACGAAAAGACCCCGTGAACCTTTACTGTAGGCTGGTATTGGGTTTTAGTTGAGTATGTGTAGCATAGGTGGGAGACGTTGAAGCTGGGACGCTAGTTCCGGTGGAGTCATCAGTGAAATACCACTCTTGCTTTTCTGGGATCCTAACCGTGATATCCGTGAAACCGGACACGGGACAGTGCTTGTTGGGCAGTTTGGCTGGGGCGGTCTCCTCCCAAAGAGTAACGGAGGAGCCCAAAGGCGCCCTCAATGCGGTTGGTAATCGCATGTTGAGTGTAAAGGCACAAGGGCGCTTGACTGCGAGACCTATAAGTCGAGCAGGTGTGAAAGCAGGGCTTAGTGATCCCGCGATCCCGTGTGGAAGGGTCGTGGCTCATCAGACAAAAGGTACTCCGGGGATAACAGGCTGATCTCCCCCAAGAGTCCGTATCGACGGGGAGGTTTGGCACCTCGATGTCGGCTCATCGCATCCTGGGGCTGAAGAAGGTCCCAAGGGTTTGGCTGTTCGCCAATGAAAGCGGTACGCGAGCTGGGTTCAGACCGTCGTGAGACAGGTCGGTCTCTATCCGGCGTGGGCGGAGGAAACTTGAGGAGATTTGCCCCTAGTACGAGAGGATTGGGGCGGACGAACCCCTGGTGTACCAGTTATCGCGCTCGCGGTACCGCTGGGTAGCTACGTTCGGAAAGGATAAGCGCTGAAGGCATATAAGCGCGAAGCCCGCTCCAAGATCAGGTTTCCCTATCAGGCTCCTGGAAGAACACCAGGTTGATAGGCTGGAAGTGTAAGTGCAGCAATGCATTGAGCTCACCAGTACTAATAGGCCGATCGACTTGACTACATTTCTTCGCTGCCTCTTGTCTTCTTTGGAAGACCGGAGAGGTAGCGGAGGATGGAGCTGCTGGGATTGTAGGCACGGCAGGAATGCCTGTGCCACGGACCATCGCTCGAGGCGTGTACCACATCCAGATATCGTATCTTCCCGGTGCTCATGCCGGTCTGGCCACACCTGTTCCCATTCCGAACACAGTCGTTAAGCAGATCGGGCCGATGGTATTGGCTAACGTTGAGAGAGTAGGTTGGCGCCGGGGCTTAACTGCAAAGAGCCCGTTGCTCCGCGAAAGCGTGAGCGGCGGGCTCTTTTTTTTGTGATGGCGGGTGGGGCGTATTGATCTCGTTCTAGAACCCCGAATGTCTGGACTCCGGAGGGACCACGGGGCTCCACGGTCAGTTGCTGGTTGTAGGGCAGGCGGGGCCTGCCTTCCTTTGTAGCAACGGGCTCTGTTGGGTCCTTCTCGGCTGCCCTCGTTTGCAGAGTTTGCCTTCTAAACAGGTATTTGGCGCCGGTTTGGAAGCTTTGCCCTGGATTTTGGATTTGGCTCTGCGGGCGGTCAAGTTGCCCCAGAAGGGGGACGATATCGGTGGTCCACTGAGTGTTTCGACCGGTCACGGTTGCGCTCGGCTGACCCTGAGGTGGCCCGCTTGAAGCCCGCAGTCCCATTCGATGAGCAGACCGTGGGCGGGAACGACTCCCGGTGGTCGCTCGGTGTGCTGCTTGGGTTATCGCTTGTCTTCCTGCTCGGGGTTTCGCCCCTTGCGCCAGTCTGGGCACGACGTGCCGCGAGTCCCGTTGCGGTCAAAAGCCCGTCGCCAGCGGCGAAGCTGAAGATCCGACTCGGGATGCCCTTGGTCTTCAGGCCCATTGCGCTTTCTTTGGTTGAGCCGACGACGCGGCGTGCCGCGCTGCCTGCTTTGCGGAGTTCCCGCTCCTCGTCGTGGTTGGTTGACCAGCCGGAGCCACGAGTGGCTCGGCCCCTCCAACTGGACGCGCGGATTCATTCATCTGCTTCTTGGGTTGGGGCTCCGGCCAAGGCCTTGCAGGGCAGGTCGTTGGATCCTGGGCACCGGGTGCCTGACGGCAGCTCCTCCGTGCTTTCGAGCCTGGGGCGAGTTGTTGAGCCTGAAGCCTCGTTCATGCTGGGCGGGGTAGAGCCCCGCATGAGGGTTCGGTCATCGCCCGGCGGCATGATTAGGTTGTCCTTCGGAGCCCCTGTGGTTGTGCCTGTCGCCGGGCGTGCCTTCGGTATTGGTTTGGCGGCGCCGCTGGTCGAGCGTATTCCTGGGCCGCGTGTGGATCGTCTGGTTCGCGCGCTGGGCGAGTCGGTCGGTACGCCGTCGGGCTCACGGTTCGGGAGAACACGGCGGGCAATCGGCGACGCGACAGAGTCTTCTGGATCCGAGTCGGATGGTGGCAGCGCCCTTGCGCTGGGTGCACAGGGATTGGGATCTGCTCCCGAACCAGCAATAGCGCCCGGATCCGGACCTGATTTGTCGGGTGCCGGCAGCATGGAGGTCCATTGGGCCTCCGAGTCAGCGGGCCTGAGCACCTTCGTCGGTGGGCGGCAAGGCGCTGTCGATGGTCATGCATCGGCCTTCGGTCGGGAGATCGGGGCCGCGGCAGGCTTTCAGTTTCAGGGCAGCGACTCGCGGGCCTATCGGATTCTGGTTGCTCAGAAGTTCCAGAACGATCTCGACGCGCCGGTTCAACAACCGAAGATCCAGTTCGAGCTCAATGTCCGGTTCTAGAAGCGCTGCCTGAGTTCAGGGCGCCGGTGGCTTGGCGACTTGGTGGTGCGTACGAGGCTTCTCCGTCCTCCGGCTGTCGAGTCGTAGCTGTGACGGCACGGTGTGCTCACAGCTGCGTGCCGCGTTCGCTTTGGGCATCCAGTATCGTAGGCCAGTGTTGACTTGAATCCTGGTCGAGGCGAGAGCTCGAGGATGTCTAGATTCGTTGATCTCTGCGTACATGCCGGTCTTGTCGGGCTGGTCAGCACGTTGCAGCGAGGGCTTGGGCGGCGCCTATTGTTCGGTGAGTGCGCGCTGATCACCACGCTGCTTGTCGGGCTCAGCGCGCCGGCATGGGCTGCTTCAGATGACGTCGTGCAGGACGAGTGGATGAGGATCCTGCTCAATGAGGCGCCTTCGGGTTACGTCCACACCGTCATTCGCGAGCTGCCTGACGGAGGGTTCTCGACCTGGGTCGAGACCCGGTTTCGAATGGCACGCATGGGGACTGTGCTCGTGATCGCCACCGAGCAGACCCAGCTCGAATCCGCTTCGGGGACCATCTCGAAGATGAGCCACCGCACCTTCCTTTCGAGCGAATCTGCGGCGACTGCGGTGGTCGTCGGAGATCGCCTGCATATCAGCCAGGAGGAGCCTTCCGGCGCTCGGGAGTATGACGTCAAGTGGGATGCGACCGTGCGGGGACTGGAGTTCGGGCGACGGGGGCTGACGCAGTGGGTCGCCGATGCTGCTGTTGGAGATGAGTTCCCCTTGCAGACCTTTGAGATGGAGCTGGGGCAGGTGGCCGTCTCGACCTACCGAGTGCAATCCGTCGCTGGCGACGTGCTCACCCTGCGAACCTCGCTGGATGTCATGCCCGGCATGGTCGAGACTGTCTTGATGTCCCGCTCAGGCACCGTGAGTTCTCGCGAGATGACGCTCATGGGCATGACCTTTCTCACGGAGGCAGCGAGCAAGCAAGCAGCGCTCGACGCCATGACGTCCGACGGAGTCGCAGCGGAGGTCTTCGCGACGACTGTCCTTCGGCCGAACCACCCATTGCCTCGGCCCCGCAGCTTGGATCGGGTCCTCTTCCGACTGAAGGCAAAGGACACGGCGATTCCGTTTCCTGCCTTCGATAGCGAACGACAGCGGGTAATGGACAAAGCGGCGGGGGAGGTCCTGCTCGAGATCCGCCGCGTCGAAGCTGGTGAGCAAGCGACAGCGCGTGTTTCCGCCGATGCCGACGCGGGAGCTGCTGGTTCGCCTGCGCTGCCTTCCGGGGGGGATCTGGCCGCCAATGGCACGATTCAATCAGACGATCCTGCCATCCTTGCCTTGGGGCAGGAATTCGTTGGGGACGCCGTGACGGACTGGGACAAGGCCCGGCGCTTGGAGCGTGGAGTCTTTGAGTACATCGACAAGAAGTCGTTTGGGGTGGCTTTTGCCACTGCGAGCGAGGTGTGCCGCAACCGCAGCGGGGATTGCTCCGAGCATGCGGTGCTACTCGCAGCCCTGGGCCGATCGCAGGGCATTCCCTCACGGATCGCCATGGGGCTGACGTACGTCGGTGGGATCTTTGGCGGCCACGCCTGGACCGAGATGTGGATGGGTGGGCGCTGGGTCGCGTTGGATGGAACCAACGGCCTCGGCTCAGTCGATGCTGCCCACATCCGCTTTGGAGTGAGCGCGCTGTCCGGTCTCGGCATGGGGGCCGAGATGTACTCCTCGCTGCTTGGCCTCGCCAATCTGGAGATCGAGGTCGTCGAAACCGAGGTGGATGGAACGGTGACGTCCTACGAGGCTGGAGAGTCCCATCCCTTCGACATCAGCGGAAAGACGCTCACAAGCAACAGCTACGTCTTTCGGGTTGACGCTCCCGCGGGCTTCTCCTGGAGTGAAGAGAGCCCTCATTGGATGAGCGGCCGTCTGGCTCGAGCCGTCAACGACAAGGGGGATTCGCTCACGATCTACGCTCGGGCCGTGAGTTATGAGTTCGGTGCTGAGGACCTGGCCAAGACGGATGAGCGAGGACTCATCACCGTCAAGCGCACCGTGAAAGGGCGGTCCGCCGTCTTGGCTGATCGATCCCCTTGGACGCTGCGCGTCCTGGATCGGGACACCGTCTTTCGCTTCGACATCAGCGTTGCAGATGACGATCTCGCCTTGCAGCTGCTCTCGGAGGTCGCAGATTCCGTCTCCTTTGATGCAGCGTTGATCTCGCATGACTGAGCTCACCACCTGGGCGGCTGACTCCCCGTTGGATCCGTCCAACTCAGGTAGAGAACAGGTACGTTCCGAGTCGGAGGAACCCACCTTTGACGGCGTGGAGCGTCCGCTTGCTGACCGCATGCCTCAGTGCGAACGCGCGGGGTGGCGACTGCTTCTGTACATCCTGTTTCCCGGAGTGGCGCTCGCGTGGTTGGCCATTGAGCGCCCGTCCGGCCTGGCGTGGCTCTGGTTCGCCGTCACCCCGTGGGTGCTTGCCTGGGTGACGCTTCGACTCGTGATGTGCTTTGTGCGGCGTTCCTTCGATCGCACCCACTGGTATCTCGCGGCTGACCATGAGATGGATGCGCGCAGCGGTTGGTTGGAAATCCATCGGGGTGTCTGGTGGCGCAAGGTCATCACCGTCCCCAGGTCACGGGTCCAGCACACCGACGTGACCCAAGGACCCCTGGAACGTCGCTATGGTTTGGCGACACTGGTGATTCACACGGCTGGGACGCATCTCTCCACGGTCCGGCTGAATGGCTTGGCCAAGGGAACGGCAGAGAGTGTGAGGGACCTGCTCATCGAACGCGAAGCTTCCCGTGTGCCCTGAGGGCCTAACCGGCGGATCGGGGCAGGAATCCGGCCAGGTTTCGCCGGATGGTCGGGAGGACGCGGCCGCAGCTGCTTCCGTGCATGCACAGACGGAGCAGGCCGACGAGGTGCGCCGACTGCATCCCTCCTCGCTGCTCTTCCGGCTCGGGGCCAGCATTCGCAGCCTGTTGCTCCCGCTGATCTTGCTCGTGTTCTTCTCGGGCAAGTCGGAGAGCTTCGCATGGATCGCCTGGCCTGTCGGGGCGTCCATGGCGTACGTGACGCTGCAGTACTTCACGCATCGCTATCGCTTCTGTGGCGACGAGCTGGTGGTTTCGGGCGGCATGTTCTTCCGCTTCGAACGGCACATTCCCTACGAGCGTGTCCAGAACATCGACGTGACGCAGTCGCTCTTTCACCGCCTGTTCCGCGTAGCTGATGTGAAGGTCGAGACCGCCAGTGGCGCTACCGCCGAAGCACACCTCCAGGTGCTGTCGCTGTCGGCCATCGAGGAGATGCGGCAGCGAGTGTTCGCCCAGTCGGTGCAACCAAACACAACTGCACCGCAGGCCGAGCACGGCGGGATGCACTCCGAGACGTATGACCCGCTTGGATCTTCCGTCCGAGGTCCACAGACGTTGCTGCGCTTGCGGCCTCGGGAGTTGCTGCTCTTCGGTCTCATGTCCAATCGTGGGATGGCCGTGATCTTGGGCGCGCTCGGCCTGGCCTACGAGTTCGATGTCCTGGATCAGGCGAATATCAAACGCATCGGCAACTGGGGTTCGCAGGCGGCGCCGGGCCTCTCAACTCTTCTCGAAAGTCAGGCCTTCATCGCCGTTGCCTTCGGGGCTGGTTTGGGGGTGCTTCTCTTGCTTATGCGGCTGCTGTCCGTGGGTTGGGCCTTTGGGGCCCTGTATGACTTCACGCTCCTGGTGGAAGGTGAAGACCTGCGCACGGAGTGCGGCTTGTTCACCCGCTATTCCGCCACGATTCCGCGGCGACGTATTCAGGCCGTTACGGTGCAGGAGTCCTGGCTCAACCGCATTGCGGGCTACGTTTCCGTCAAAGTGGACACGGCTGGCGGGAGCCTCTTGGAGGAGAGCGCTGCAACCCGGCGTTGGGTGGCACCGCTCGTGGCCCGCGATGAGCTTCCAGGATTGCTCGAGGCCTTGCAGCCCGGGGTGACCCGGGCGTCGGGGCCCTGGAGCACTGTTCATGCGCGGACCGCCTACAGGCTGAGTCGCAAGCGTTGCGTGCTCATCCTGGCAGCGAGCTCGCTCTCTGCGTGGTGGTGGACGCCCGCCGTGCTTTGGGGCGTCGTACCCGTGTGCCTCTTCGCTGTGTGGGACGCCCGGCGCCGCGCAGCGGCGTTCGGGCATTGCCAAGTGGGCGGTTTCTTCTCGGCCCGGAGGGGGGTCTGGACCCGGACGACTCGCATGCTGCCCTGCTCTCGCGTCCAGGTGCTTGTGGAGTCGGAGTCTCCGTTCGATCGTCGCTGGGGGACGCGGACAGTCGGCTTGGACATCGCGGGGACAGGTGAGACGACGCGTGTCCCGTTCCTGAGCGTCGATACTGCGCGTCAGTTGGCGGCAGAGTTGAATCCGCTCATGAACGATTCGCAGATCCCTGATGTCGCCCGGGATGTCGCCCCTGGCGCCGACCTCGTGGACGGGCCGAGCGAGGGCGTCGACCTCAGTTGATCGAGCCGCGCCGCTTCCGGAAGTTCCGGAAGATGGCCTTGGCCAGCTGGATGCGGTAGTTGAGCTTCTCTCGCGTCCTCCAGTACCCCTCGGCACCGTGCACGAACCCGAACTCAAGGGCAGAGCGGCATGAGGCCACACCCTGGTTGCCACCGAAGTAGGTCCTGCCCTTGCCGATGAAGGAGGCCGAGTGGGCATCGCTACTGCCTGTCATCCCGATTCGAACCTGGCGCTTCTGAAGTTGCTCATAGGCTTCGATGTTGTACTTCCGGCCGTAGCCTGGCACGGCGTTGGTGCACTCGATGGCGTCGAAGGGGACGCTGTGCACGAGCTCGCCGCACCCGAGCTTCACGTTGAGGAGACGCTCGATGAACGGCGGAGCAAAGGGGTGATGCGCGACCGCAAGGCCACCCGCCTCGTGGATCAGGCGCACCGTTTCGGCCGCCGAGAGGTCGGCGGGGATGATCTTTGTGACGAACAGTGCGCCGATGTGCCCGTCTCGAGAGGAGACTTCCAAGCCCGGGATCACGGCGAAGCGCAGTTTGCGTTCGTGGACGATGCGGCGAGCCTCAAGGGCTCCCTCGATCTCGTCATGATCGGTGATGGCGATGGCATCGAGGCGCGCCGAAGCCGCCTTCTCGAGCACATTCTCGAGCTTGTCCCCATCGGAATAGTGCGTATGGATGTGCAAGTCGGCGGTGTTCTGCAGGGTCACCCGCTGCTTGTCCGCAATGCCGGCCATGCGCAGCCCGGGCAGGAAATGTTGCTCGTAGCTGGTGGGTTGCCATGTTTCGAAGGCTTCGACGCGCTCCAGCTCGATCTCGGCTGCAGCCTCGTACTCGGCAAGCTGCTCAAGATCCTGGACGTACTGGTCCAGCTCGGCCTCGCTGGGCTCGTGGTGCAGCCCCTGGGGGGAGGGACGCCGGGTTGTGGCTTCGTTGGATGGAGAGGGCATGGCCCCACGTGTATCGGTTGACATGGTCGCCCTGCTGAAGGCGCTGCGGCCCGAGCCCCATCTTCGAGGCCTTTCGGAGCTGGGGCGCTGGGGGCGTGAAGTCACGCCGGCCCTGCGGTCGCAGAGTTCCACCTTGGCGACGGCCCGCTCCGTTCCCTAGACTCGGCGGCGAGGAGCGGCACCGCCGGCGGTCGGTGTAGGACGGGCGCAGCTCCCCACACATGGATCTCGATCACCCCCTTTTTGAGTGTCACCATGAGCTGGGATGCCGTCATTTTCGACTTCGAGGACACCCTCGTGGACTTGTCCCGAGGCAAGCCGCCCCGCGGGGGGCCGGTCTACTACAGCGGCGCCAAGGGTGTGCCACCCGTGACGGACCGCGCCGGCCGACCGGTCGTGGAGGCTCTCTCGCTGCTGGGCGAGGCAGGCATCCCCGTGGCGGTCATCACCTCCAGCCCGGAAGCCGCCATGCGGCGCTGGTTCCAGGAGCACCAGTTCGCGCTACCGGTCGCCATCATCGGCTTCCATGACACGGTGCTTCACCGTCCCTCCCCGCATCCGCTGCTGGAGGCTCTCTCCCAGATGGGCTTGATGCCCAGCGAGCGCGTGCTCGCCGTGGGAGACGACGCAGACGACATCACGGCAGCGCACCGGGCTGGCGTGACGGCTGGCACGGTCCGCGAGGTGGTCCCGGGGAGCAATCCCCCTGACCTGTTCCTGCCGTACGTCGAGAGCTTCTTCGACGATGAGCGCCGGTTCTCGATGATTGGTGACTTCGATCGTCCAGGGCCGTCCGTGTCGCTGCAGCTGGAGTTGCCGGGGCACGTCTGTCGTGTGGGCGGTGCGCTCACCACGCAGCCGCGGAATCGACTCTCGAGTTTGCTGATGAGTGCCCGCGACGGACAGTGGTCCCGCGAGCTGGTCGACTTGGCCAAGGCCTTGGTCGACCATGCCATCGGCGCCGACCCCGATGGCGTCGTGCTGACCTGGGTGCCCGCGCGCCAGGGACGTCCCGATGTTCTCAAGACCCTGATGCTCGCTCTCAAGGAAGAGACTGGGTTGACGGTCTCGCCGCTGTTGCGTTTCCGCAGCGACCCTGGTGAACAGTCTTCGCGCGAACGCGACGTTCGTGCCACCAGCATGAACGGAACGATGGAGGCGCGGGGCAAGGTCAACCTTGCCGGGCGAACTCTTGTTGTACTCGATGACTCGCGCGGTACGGGCGCGACGCTCGCGGAGGCTGCTCGCGCCTTGCGCGATGCTGGCGCGACGCGTGTGATCGGACTGGCCCTCGGCCAGGAGGTGCACCGGGCTGATGAACCCCGAGCCGGCTACGGCCCGTTGGTGACAACAGGTGCGGGCTTCCCAGGATTGTCACGCGTTGATGCGAGCCTCGTGAGCCAGGAGGCGTCCGAGGACGAACAATCCGAAGCGGAGGACAGCAGCGCTGCCAGTACCGGCACCAGTACCGGTACCAGCGCCGAAACCCGTGCGACCACAGGTGCGAGCAGCAGCGCCGCAGGGGCCAGTTCGGTGGGCGAGGCTGGGGCAGAGGCCCGCTCCGCTCCGGGCAGCACCCAGGCAGCGCCTGGACCGTCGACGCCACGACCCAACCCGACGGTGGCTCCTCTTTCACGCCCTCGCCGCCCTGTGAGCCCCACACCCCAGGCACGCGCGGGCTCCCGCGTTGGGCTTCCTCCCATGGAGACGCCGGAGAGTCCCGCTGCGATCAAGCAGAAGTACCCCCGGGCGTATCAACGCTGGACGGAAGAAGAAGATGCGTTGCTGCGACGCCTCTACAAGCAAGGCAAGGACCTGCCGACGATGTGTGCCGCCTTGGGGCGCCAGCTGAAATCCGTGGAGACTCGCATCCGGCGCATCGAGGTGGACATCGACGAGGCTGACTTCCGGGACGATGGCGCCGGGGAGGGCGGAGCTCTCGAGCAGGGTGCCGGTGAAGCCTGAGATCGAGGCCGCAGGACCGCGGTATTGCCCGGCTTGCGGCGCACCCGTTGAACGACGCATCCCCCCTGGCGATGACCGTCCACGAGCGATGTGCACCCAGTGCCCTGGTATCCATTACCAGAACCCGACCACCGTCGTCGGATGCCTGGTGGAGGAAGGCGATGGCGTGCTGCTGTGCCGGCGTTCCATCGAGCCTCGACACGGCACGTGGACACTTCCCGCCGGCTTCCTGGAGTTGGATGAAGGCTTGGCGGCGGGTGCCCGGCGCGAGACCAGAGAGGAAGCCTGTCTCGAAGTCGATGTGTTGGCACCACATGCCCTCTTGGACATGCCGCACATCGGGCAAGGCTATGTGCTGTTTCGCGCACGTCGGGCGGCGGGGGCAGCGGCTGCGAAGCCAGGGCACGAGACGCTCGAGACCGCTGTCTTCGGGTTGACCGAGATCCCCTGGGGGCAGCTTGCGTTCCCTGCCGTGCACTTCGCTCTGCAGCTCTATCAGCAGGATCGAAGGAGGCTACAGGCCCGGGTGCACACTGGAGTGCTGCAATGGTTAGGCAGCGGCTCAGGTTTCGAGGCGGAATCGTACGAACTCACGGAGTACATGGGTGTCCCGATCCTTGCCGACGGGACCGAGCAAGCCGACGGGACCCTCGGTGATGCGACGGCCTAGAGGCCGAGGCGATCGCGAACGACATCGAGATCCACCATGGGGTGGACGCGCGGGCGGATGCGGATGGGAGACGGCAAGGGGCCGAACCGCAGCCCGTAGGTGTCAATGATCTTGGCCGCCTGTGGCGCACTGTCCAGACCTCGCGCTGAGGCAAGCTCCTCCAGTTCGGCAACCGTCGTAAGGTAGCGTTGCCAAGCTTCCTCGAAACGCTCAGCAAGGGCCGGCTGCAGACGGGCCTGTTTGGGTGAGAGGCCGTCAAGATCCTTGGTCGGGAGTTCAGGCCAGGCTCGAAGCACAGCCGCATAGGCCAGCAAGACCATCCGCTCACGATCTTCGAAGAGAGCGTCAGGGGCGATGCTGGGCTCGATGGGACGCACCCAGATGGGCGTGCTCCACGCCATCTCTCCATCTGCCTGGCGCACTCGCAGCATGTACCAGGTGCCGTCCTCGGGGCGCTCGCTCGCAGCGAATGGGATCGAGGCCGTGCTGCCCTCAGGGTCAACCCGCAGCAGCACCCGGTCGTTCTCGTAGATGGTGACTTCGTCCAGCTCCGCAGTGCCCTCCACGAGGGCGAGGCCGGTGGGGATTCCCTCGTCCGTGATCGTCGAGCCCATGGGCTCGCCGTTGAGCGTGAACCCGAGCCGGATGCGAGCGCCGGTGGTTGCGTAGGTGCGGCGCTTGCGCAGGGCCTCGAAGATCGAGGGCGCATCCAGCGCGTCCGTCAGGACCGCCGTGAGCCCCGAGTCGCCCGGGAAGGTGTAGTGGCTGTCGCTGCTGCCCCCGACTCCAAGCACGCGGCCGCTCTTGAGCGCGCCGTTCAAGGTGGAGACATGGCCCCTGATCTCGGCGCTACGGTCCGAGGCATAGGCGTCCACATCACGCTCACCGCTCCAGATGGCGTGGACGGAGCACAGCTCCGTCATGGGCAGGATGTCCGAATCGGGTGGCGATTCGTACCAGTAGTCTGGTGTCGAGAAGTAGTGGTGGCGGATCACGAGCGCATCTTCGGTGTCGGACTTCAACCGCTCGAGCAGGCGCGTCGGCGTCGGAGTGACCAGATTCGGGATCCATGTCCGACCACCATGGGGCGCCATGTAGGCGTTTCCGTTGGGCCCCGAGAAGTAGACGTTGAAGTGGGCGGACCAGCCGATGACGAAGGTTGTTTCGTAGCCGGGGATCGTGACGAAGCGGCCGGGCAAGGCGAAGTCGGCCACCGTCTGATTGAGCGTCTCCCAGCGGCCGTCATCGTGTCCGACATATTCGCCATGATCCGACATCGCGACGAAGTCGAGCCCGGCGACATCTCGGGCGTAGCCGAGCAACTCCTCGGGCGTGCTGGAGCCGTCGGAGAGCAGCGAGTGGGTGTGGAAGTCGCCGAAGGCGAGCAGCTGCTCGCTTCCCGGCGCTCTGGTCAGGGGGGCTTGGGCACCGGCTTCGGCGACCACGGACTGCAGGCCCTGGATGTCGTTGGCGGGCGCACCCAGCAAGCGCACGGCGTGCTGCTCGTCGTCGAGGCTCCTCAGGGTGTTGCCGCTGCTACGTACGATCGCTACGGCTTCGCCGATCTCGAGCCCGAAACGCGTGCCCTCCAGCAGGTTGTCGTCAGCTCCGTCCATGAGCACGATGCCACGCGCTCCCTGGCCCTTGATCGAATTGCCTGAGAGGTGATTGCCTTGAGCCTGCTTGAGCAGGATGGCCTCGCGCCGACAGTTCCGAAAGGTGTTCTCGGCGATGACGTTTCCCCGGGTCAGCACATCGGTGCCGCCGGTGTCCGAGTCGACGTACACCACATCGCCGTATTCGGAGTTGTCCTTGCCGAAGGGGCTGCGGGTCAGGGCGAGGCCGCGCGCCATGCCGAAGAAGAGATTGTCGCGGATCAGGTTGTCGTTCGTTTGAACGCTGAGCCCGATGTCACTGCCCTCGAAGATGTTGCCCACGATCTCGGTCTGGCTGGACCGGCTGTAGAGCACCAGGCCAACCCAACCGGAACGCCGGACGTGGTTCTCGACGAAACGGTTCTGGGTGCTGCCCGAGAAGCGCACGGCGTAGATGCTGCCGGAGTCGATCTGGTTGCCGCGGAACAGGTTCTGTCCGCCACCAAAGACACGGATGGCGCCCGAGAACACCATCCGGTTCTCCAGCACCTGGCAGCGCGAGGAGTCGTTGAGCGTGATAGCGTCCTTGCACTCGGTGAACAGGCTGCGAGTGATGGCGACGTCGTTAGCCGAAGCCAACGTGAGCGCCGGACCGTCCAACGTCCGGAAATGGAGATTGTCGATCTCGACGCCGGACGCGGTGACAGTCACAGGCTGGTGCACCAACGGCCTGGCCTTGTTGCCGTAGCCCAACACAGCCACGCGCTTGTCGATGTTGAACGACTCGGCAACATCCAGAAGCAGGATGATCCGGTCTCCGTCGCTCGCAGCAGCAAGGGCCTGGGACGGGGTCTCGAATGACTGGCCGGGGACGAAGGTATCCTGCTTGCGGAGCCAGGGCTGCGGCCGGCCCACGTAAAGGGTGTCGGCGTGCGCTGGCGTCAGTGCCGCGCTGGCCCAGACGAGCAAGGTCGTGAGCAACCATGGAGTCGCGTGGCTCCGGCGACCGTCAGTCGCTACTTCCGCGGGCCAAGCCTTGGCTATGTGTAGGAACCGGATCATTTGAAGTAGGGGATCTGGGAGGCGTGTTTGAGATCCATGGCTTGGTCGAAGGGGCGGACGCTCTTGCGCCAGCGTTCCAGTTGCTTGCGGAGGGGGGCCAGCAAACTCTCGGAAGGGGCGACGACGGGTTTGCCGGTCTCACGATTGATGAGCACTTCTTCGCCCGTGGACGTTCGTTCATAGCTCCATTTGTCCGTGATCAGTGCACGACGGGCGGCGAAGTAGTAATCCCGGAACACCCGCTCGCTGATCCGGGGTGCACCGGGGCCCAGGCCGCGGTCAATCGCCGGATCCTGGTCCGTGCGGCCGGCTATGCCCGGCACCAGGGTGGGGTGTGATTCGACCCGGCGAATCCAGTGACCCAGCAGGTTCTTGAGCGAGGGAGGAGGGGCGGCGTCCGTGTCGGGCAGGTGCAGCTCCGTGGCGCGCATCAGGTTCACCTCGCGCTGCACCGTTCCCGGTTGCATGATCTGCCGCATCTGCCGCTCGAGGGGCTCGCTGTGTTCCCAGCCCGGCGCGCCGGTGTTGTAGTGCAGCTCGGCGACGATGGGTGTGTGGGAGCGTGGGCCGAAGAGGTCGGAGCCAGGCAGAGCCCCTCCTGTGGCGGAGCGTGCATCGATCCCGAGCCGGCCCAGAAGTGTGGGGAGGAGGTCGATGGACTGGACGGGGTGAGTGACCCGCCGCGGTTCTTCGGCGGGGTCATAGATGAACAGGGGCAGGTCGATGAGGGGCGAGGAGAGCAACCTCCCGTGCCCGAAGTCCGTGCTTTCACCAAGGGATTCGCCATGGTCAGACGTGAAGACCACGAGGGTGTTCTCAAGCAACCCACGTTCTTCGAGGCCGGCCAGCAGGCGACCGCATTCGTCGTCGAGATAGCGCACGGTCTTGTCGTAGAGATCGGACAGGTACTGGAGGTCCTCCGGGGTGTACGGGTGCGTCCCCGTCGCAGCCAGGAGCTGCCGCCAATACACGAGATGGATACTCGGGAAGGCGGGCACGCTTGAGGCGCGAATGATGGGGTCCCACTCCCGGCCCGCCGGCTTCTCGACGGTCTGGAAGCCCGGGTTGAAGTCCGCTGGGAACTGGTAAGGACGATGGTTCGCCATGTAGCCCGCGAACAGGAAAAACGGCCTGTCGTCCTCGCGCGCCATGTCCACGTACTGAAGCGCAGCCTCCGTCGTTTCGTGGACCCCCAAGTCGCCGGGGTTCTCGGGCAGTACGGGGGTGAAGAACGGAGCGCCTTGGGCCACGCCAGTCAACGAATCGAAGGCTTCTTCGAGGGGGAAGACGCCACGCACTGCTCGACGGGTTCTGGAGTCGCGAACCGCATCGGTGCTGGTGTCCTGCACCCAGTCGAAGGGTGTCACATAGCCCTGCTGCAAGCCGTTGATCATCGAGTTGCTGCTGACCGCCATGGTGCGGTAGCCGTGGTCCTTCAAGATGCCGGGCAGCGTCGCGAAGGAACTGTGCAGGAGCCGCGCTTCCGTGCTCGATCCGTGTTCCATGAGCCAGCGGCCAGTCCAGAGCGACGCGGTTGACGGAATGGTCCAGGACGAGTTGGCGACGGCGTCATCGAAGACGGTGGAGCGCGCTGCAAAGGCGTCGATCCGTGGAGAGGTCGGGTGTTTGTCGTAGCCGTAGAGACCCAGTCGATCCCGGCGCAGTGTGTCCGCCAGGATGAAGACGATGTTCGGTTGCCGACTCAGGCTCGCGAGCTTCTGGGACGCGGAGGCTTGAGGGAGGGAGCGCACAGCAGCGAGCGCGACGACCCCCGTCACGGCGAGCACGAGGGCAGCCACGGGGATCCCGGGCCCCGCCGCGGTCTTCTGCAGTGGTTTCAGGCGCAACACCAGGCCGAAAAGGGGGCGCAGGATGGCGAAGAGAGCCAGCTGTGCCAGGATCGCGACCCGCAGGTTCGATCCTGAGCCCGCCTCGTGGAAGGCGAGGGTCTCAGCGGCGCCCGCCAGCGAACCCTCGCCGAGCGCGGCCAGATGTCCATGGTGCAGGGCCAGTGTGGCTGCGAGCGCCGAGGCGAAAGCGGTGGCGCCGGTCCTGTCAGCACTCATCTCTCCGGAGTCGCGATCCTGCCGCTTGCTTGGCCGCTTCCGTGCGACCAGCGCCTCCGGGAGAGCCAGGATGAGGGCTAGAGCGAGGCCGATCAGCGCGTGACTCAGGAAAGCATCCCGCAGGAGTCGAGGGCCGGTTGCGGCACCTCCGGGCTCCAAAGCCACGACAATCGCCGCGTCGAGCCAAGCCAGCAGCAGGAAGGGGGCAAGCCATCGGATGGCTGTTCGAACAAACGAAGCGATGGCCACACACAGGCTCGCGATTCTTGGGATCCGGGCGCTCTGGGCGGCACCTCAGCGGGCGAGTCTAGCAGCCGCCTGTGCCGCACTCCTGCACGGGCTCCCAGCATCTTTGAGCTGCCTCGTGTCTCAGGGCGGCGGCACATGGTTCGCCCTGAAATCATCGTCGGATTCCTGTTCCGAACCCCTTTTGTGGGCGATCACTGGGGAAGAAGAGCGTTCGTCAAGCGAACTTCTCAAGAAGAGCGACTTTTCCATTCTGGATCACTGGACTACTCTTAGGGGTCCCGAACTCGCCGTGCGTTCGTGGTTCGCGCCTTTACGAAGGGGCTGTGCGAAGTCACGGCAATGCCTGCGTTTGCCTTTGAAGTTCGAACGGGCCGGCACGCGTTGGGTGGATCTGACATCTGGAGGTCTTTCTCGTGCACACGCTCTTGCTCGCTTGCGCTCTCACGCTTCTCCCTGCCCCGGCAACGACACCGAGCTTTCGCCTCGTGGAGTTCACCGGCGATGCTCTTCCCGACAAGCTGCTCATGCTTGAAGACGGAAGCCTGCAACTGGAAGTGAATCATGGCGGGGGACTCTTCCTGCCGGTTGAACAGACCTTGCCGCGCATCCATGTGGCAGAGGTGCTCGCGGGAGATTTCAACGGCGATGGAATGACCGACCTCTACCTCGTCTCGCCCCGAGACAATGCCTTGTTGATTGGCGACGGCTTTGGGCTCTTCCGGGATGACACCGCCTTGCTAGGCGTTACGGAGCGTGGGTTCGGCGTCTCTGCAGAGCGGCTGGATGTCGACGGCGATGGCGCGCTTGACCTCCTCATCCACAACAAGAACAGCGACGTGCTTTTCTGGTGGCGCCCGAGTCTCGGTCGCTTTGAGCGGGAAGGCCTGGCCGCAGGTGCAGGCGGCCCGACGCTCGGCGATGCAAGCGGCTCCGACCTCCTCGACGTCGACCTCGGCGCCGACTCCGGGACCCTCAGCGGCCTCGGTTCTGATGCGGGGTCCGGCGACAAGACGGCTGGCAAGGCCTCCGCGCAAGGCGGGGTTTTCTCAACTCTCACGCCGACCGAGTTCAACTTGTTGGTGCGTATGATCGTCGACAAGCTGAAGGCAGTCTTCATCCTCGACGAAATGAACCAGGTGGACGCCGAGGACGTTCTCGATTACTCGTTGACGGGCCCCGACGTCTCCACCTTGAGTGGCGATATTGTTCACCTTGGTGGGCGCATGGGAGTCGGTACCGCGAGTCCTCAGTCTGAACTGGATGTGGTGGGCTCCGTGTCTGTCGGCGGAACCCCGGTGATAGACAACACAGGTCGTTGGGTGGGTGACCCCACGGACCTTCAAGGCCCTTCCGGCCCTGCAGGGGCTGACGGTGCAGCCGGTCCGGCCGGAGCGGATGGCTCTCCTGGGCCCCAGGGCGACCCCGGTGTTGCAGGTGATGCCGGCCCCCCTGGATCCGATGGTGCTCCTGGCCCCCTGGGTCCGACCGGTCCGGCAGGCATGACCGGCTCAACTGGACCTGCGGGAGCAGATGGAGCTGCCGGTGCCACGGGTCCTACTGGACCCGCAGGGCCAACCGGACCCATCGGACCGTCGGGAGGCCCGGTGGGCCCCGCAGGACCGACCGGAGTCGCGGGCCCCACGGGGGCACCCGGCGCTGATGGACTCGATGGCTTGGACGGTGATGTCGGGCCAGCTGGTCCGACGGGCGCGGACGGCCCCATGGGATCCACTGGACCGACTGGTGCCACGGGTGCCGTGGGAGCTACGGGTCCTGATGGAATTCAGGGCGTCGCCGGCATGGATGGAGCAGCGGGTGCCGATGGAGCTGCTGGGATGGATGGCGCCGACGGTGCACCGGGAGTCGACGGTGCACCGGGAGTCGACGGAGCACCAGGTGTCGACGGCGTAGCAGGTCCCACGGGCGCCGATGGACCGGCCGGCCCTACGGGACCCGCAGGCCCAACAGGAAGTGCTGGCGCTGATGGCGCCCCCGGCGTTGCCGGAATGGACGGAGCAGCTGGCATGGATGGCGCTCCCGGCGCGGATGGGGCCACCGGCCCCGCAGGCGCTACGGGACCTGCTGGCCCAACGGGAGCAACTGGCACGCAAGGTGTTCCCGGCATGGATGGTGGCCCGGGTGCTGACGGGGCCGTCGGCCCTGCCGGTGCGACGGGACCCGCAGGCCCAACAGGAAGTGCTGGCGCTGATGGCGCCCCCGGCGTTGCCGGAATGGACGGAGCAGCTGGCATGGATGGCGCTCCCGGCGCGGATGGGGCCACCGGCCCTGCCGGCGCTACGGGACCTGCTGGCCCAACGGGAGCAACTGGCACGCAAGGTGTTCCCGGCATGGATGGTGGCCCGGGTGCTGACGGGGCCGTCGGCCCTGCCGGTGCGACGGGACCCGCAGGCCCAACAGGAAATGCTGGCGCTGATGGCGCCCCCGGCGTTGCTGGGATGGACGGAGCAGCTGGCATGGATGGCGCTCCCGGCGCGGATGGGGCCACCGGCCCCGCAGGCGCTACGGGACCTGCTGGCCCAACGGGAGCAACTGGCACGCAAGGTGTTCCCGGCATGGATGGTGGCCCGGGTGCTGACGGGGCCGTCGGCCCTGCCGGTGCGACGGGACCCGCAGGCCCAACAGGAAGTGCTGGCGCTGATGGCGCCCCCGGCGTTGCCGGAATGGACGGAGCAGCTGGCATGGATGGCGCTCCCGGCGCGGATGGGGCCACCGGCCCCGCAGGCGCTACGGGACCTGCTGGCCCAACGGGAGCAACTGGCACGCAAGGTGTTCCCGGCATGGATGGTGGCCCGGGTGCTGACGGGGCCGTTGGCCCTGCCGGTGCGACGGGACCCGCAGGCCCAACAGGAAGTGCTGGCGCTGATGGCGCCCCCGGCGTTGCCGGAATGGACGGAGCAGCTGGCATGGATGGCGCTCCCGGAGCGGATGGGGCCACCGGCCCTGCAGGCGCTACGGGACCTGCTGGCCCAACGGGAGCAACTGGCACGCAAGGTGTTCCCGGCATGGATGGTGGCCCGGGTGCTGACGGGGCCGTCGGCCCTGCCGGTGCGACGGGACCCGCAGGCCCAACAGGAAGTGCTGGCGCTGATGGCGCCCCCGGCGTTGCTGGGATGGACGGAGCAGCTGGCATGGATGGCGCTCCCGGAGCGGATGGGGCCACCGGCCCCGCAGGCGCTACGGGACCTGCTGGCCCAACGGGAGCACCTGGCACACAAGGTGTTCCCGGCATGGATGGTGGCCCGGGTGCTGACGGGGCCGTCGGCCCTGCCGGTGCGACGGGACCCGCAGGCCCAACAGGAAGTGCTGGCGCTGATGGCGCCCCCGGCGTTGCTGGGATGGACGGAGCAGCTGGCATGGATGGCGCTCCCGGCGCGGATGGGGCCACCGGCCCCGCAGGCGCTACGGGACCTGCTGGCCCAACGGGAGCAACTGGCACGCAAGGTGTTCCCGGCATGGATGGTGGCCCGGGTGCTGACGGGGCCGTCGGCCCTGCCGGTGCGACGGGACCCGCAGGCCCAACAGGAAGTGCTGGCGCTGATGGCGCCCCCGGCGTTGCCGGAATGGACGGAGCAGCTGGCATGGATGGCGCTCCCGGCGCGGATGGGGCCACCGGCCCCGCAGGCGCTACGGGACCTGCTGGCCCAACGGGTGCAGCTGGCCCAACCGGTACTGATGGTGCCCCCGGCGCTGTCGGCGCTGCGGGGGCTGCGGGAATGGATGGTGCCAATGGGGCCACCGGTCCCGCCGGCGCGACGGGACCTGCTGGCCCAACGGGAGCAACTGGCACGCAAGGTGTTCCCGGCATGGATGGTGCTCCCGGAGCTGATGGGGCCACCGGCCCCGCCGGCGCCACGGGATCTGCTGGCCCAACGGGTGCAGCTGGTCCAACCGGTGCTGCTGGCGCCCCCGGCGCTGCAGGCATGGATGGAGCCATCGGGCCCACAGGTCCTACCGGATCTGCCGGTCCGACCGGTTCAGCCGGATCCATGGGCCTGCCCGGTGCTGACGGTGCACCCGGCGCTACGGGTCCCACGGGAAGCGAGGGTCCGGCGGGCATCACCGGACCTACAGGCACCGCTGGCACAGATGGCCCTCACACGGGTGGCGTCAACAACACCTTTACCGCACCAGCGTTTGTCGGCGGTGGGACTGACAATGAAGCCACCGGGGTGCACTCGACCGTTGCCTCGGGTATCGGCAACCGGGCCCTGGGTCCACAGGCCACCATTGGCGGTGGCCGCATGAACACAGCCAACGGAACCCAGGCCTTCATCGGCGGAGGCGACAGCAACATCGCTGGCGGCGGTGCCGTGGTGGGCGGCGGTGCGACCAACACGGCCACCGGCCTGGGTAGCGTGGTGGGTGGCGGCACGGGCAACAGCACCTTCGCTTCACGGGCGACCGTCTCTGGCGGGCAGGACAACACGGCCAACGCGCTCTACGCCACCATTCCCGGCGGCTTGGACAATAGCGCCACGGGCGAGTACAGCCTGGCTGCCGGTCGTCGGGCGAACGCCACTCATTCGGGTTCCTTCGTCTGGGGCGACAACCTGGACCTGAACAAGCCCTCCCAAGGAACCAACACCTTCAGCGTGTTCTCCGCAGGCGGCGCGAACTTCTTCACGAACTCCGCGCAGACGACGGGCGTCACCCTGACTCCCGGTGCGGGTACGTGGTCCAACTTGAGTGACCGCAACTTGAAGCGTGGGTTTGAGCCGGTCGATGCCCAGGAGGTCTTGGACCTCGTCGTGCAAATGCCGCTCTACACCTGGAGCTATGTTTCGCAGAGTCTGGATGTGCGGCACATGGGCCCGACGGCGCAGGACTTCCGCGAAGCCTTTGGGCTCGGGTTCAGCGAGCGCTACATCGATGTGGTGGACCCCGATGGGGTCGCGCTCACGGCGATCCAAGGACTCAACGAACGGCTGGTCGTCGTGGCCGAAACCACCACGGATCAGCAGACGGAGCTCGCCTCCCTGCGTGCCCAGGTGGCGGAACTCGAAGCCTTGGTGCAGCGTTTGCTCGAGGAGCAGGACTGACCGCGGAGAGAGTCGGCAGCCAATCGCCGCGTGATAGGCTCCGGCCATGACTCGCGCCGCTTCATCCGAAGTTCCCAGCGCCCCTCGGTCTCGGACCGGGGGGCGCTTGTCTGTCGGGTCTTGGTGGGGAGGGCTGCCCTCCTTGCTGGGCCGGTGCAGCCTCGCGTGCAGCCTCGCGTGCAGCCTCACGAGTGCCTGTGGTGACCCGCAGTCGGGTCCGGGGACGACAGGCCAGGGCACCATGGGCGCCGGCCTCGCAGAAGGGCAGCTGTCGTCCGGGGCGACCTCACTCGATGTCGAAGGCGCGGCCCCTCAACATGTCGTACTGGTGGTGCTCGACACGACCCATGCACGGCATCTCGGCTGCTACGGCGGCGATGTCGAGGTCTCTCCAAATCTGGATGCTCTCGCGGCGCGGGGTGTTCGCTTCGCCGAGGCTCGCTCCAACACCACGTGGACCTTGCCGTCGACGGTCTCCCTGTTGACGGGTCTGTACCAAGAGAGCCACGCCGTCGCGACGGCTCGCGACGTCCTGCCGGACGACTTGCCGCTGCTCACGAATGAACTTCAAGCGGCAGGCTTCGACGTCGCGTTCATCTCCCAGATGATCTTCGCGTCGGAACGCCATGGCTTTGACCGCGGGGTGGACCACTTCGTCTATCACGGCAAGAACCGCGGAGCTCCGGAGTTTCACGCCGCAGTCAGGGATCGTTTGGGAGCCCTGCCCGAGGGCCCATCGTTTACGTATCTCCACTACCGGCGGCCTCATTCGCCGTACGACCCGGCCCCAGAGTTTCTCGCGCCCTTTGAGGTGGGGTGCTCTCTTGCTGATGGCTCCCGCGACGACGTCTTGCGTTTCATCGATGGCGCAGCAGATCCGCAGCTGGATGAGGCTGAGGTCGAGCACCTGCGGCACCTGTACCGCGCGAGCTTGAGGCAGGTCGATGCACGTCTCGAGCAGGACGTGCTGTCCGCCCTGTCGCCGCGCTTGTCCGAGGACACCCTACTGGTGGTGACGTCTGACCACGGGGAAGGCCTGGGCGAGCATGGTGACTTCGGACATGGTCCGAGGCTCTTCGGTGAGCACGTGCGGGTCCCGTTGCTGTGGATTGGCCCCATGCTGCGCCCCTCGGTGATCGAGACGCCGGTGTCCACCGTGGATGTCGCCCCAACGCTTTATGAGCTGCTCGGGCTGGAATCACCAGGAGCGATGGACGGGGCTTCCTTGGCTGCGCAGATGATGGGAGGGCAGGCGCCAGCGACCCGGCGCGCACCCGTCCGCTTGTCGGGGCGTTGGTATCCCGGGCAATGGCCCGAGGTCGGCGTCGTGGGGTCGGGTTGGACCCTGCTGCTGAGCGGTGAGCCCGGGCGCGAGAGCCTGCAGCTGTTTGACCGCACCCACGACCCGTGGGAATTGGAGCCCCGCGGCGTGGCTGACGTCCCTGGAGACGCTCTGAGAGAGGTGGAACAGATGGAGAAGCTCGCACGCTTCATCCGCTCTCAGCGACCACCCACGGCAGGACCAAAGACCGCACCACTGAGCCAGGAGCAAGAAGAGGAGCTGCGCCGACTTGGCTACTTGAGATGAGCAGGTCTTGTCGCGACGCCCTCGACGCGGGCGAGTTGGAGATCGCGCAGCTGTTCCTCGACGTGCAAGTCCAATTGCTCGGCCAACGCCTCTGTCAGGCCATCCGGGTCGGCGGGATCCCAATGCAGATCCACCGTGCAGGGGGCGTCGAGGTCCATGTTCTCCGTCAACTCGACTCCGATCAGGACGCGGAGTTGTGACAGCAGGACCGAAGTCCGCTGCCCTTGGATGGAGAGGGAGCCGTCGCTGCGCATCACCTGCCCGTCGCGATCGCCTCCCAGGTGCTGACTCCAAGCGGGGCCGGCGCGCATCACCTTGACGGGCAGTTGCTCAGTGCTCAGGGCGACGCTCACACCATAGTGTTGCGTCAGCCCCTCGAGGATGCGGGCATGGGCGTCGTCCCAACCATCGAAGTCGTGCTCCAGAAAACCATGTTTGCGTGCAGCGTCGATGTCGAACCAGAAGCCGTCCAGGCTCTCATCCCCCAAGACCCGGCTCGATGGGAGGTCGACGCAGCGCGCGATGGCGTCGCGCAGGCTGATGCCGAACCAGGACATGCGCCCCGTGAAGAAGCCCGAATTCGAGCTGCTGCCGAGACGCCTCCCTTCGAGCGAGGGGAGTTGTTCCACTGTCAGACGAATCTCGCCGGTGTCCCGCCACACGAGCTGGCCGTCGTCGTAGCCCTGGCCAGCATCTGACTTCTCCATGGCCAGGTTGCCCAAGGAGCTGACGAGGCCTTCACTTCCACCGGTGCTCAGCGAGAGGCCGGCCACGATGGCCAGACCCAGCACGACAAGCAGAAACCAACCCATGGTTCGCAGCATTCGACGGACTCCAGGAGGGGGTAGCGATCATCGGGTCGAGAGCCGCCTCTGCAAGCAGACTCACGGGATATGGGCGCGAGCCAGCTCGCCCAGGGTGCACAGGGCACTGAGTGGGAGATCACGGCTGGGGTTTCTCACTCCAGGCCTTCCCGAGATAGAGTGAAGAGGACTTTCCAGCTTGTTCTCGTCGATGGCAGCCAGGGCACCGGACAGAAGACCCGTGCGTCTGGGGCCTCGGCATCCTCCGGATCCCTTCATGCGCGTCTCGACACCGCCTCGCAGCCGTGGGCTCAGCCCGAGAGCTCATTGGGTATCCGAATCGGCGCCGGGGTCGAGCTGGAGGCTCCTCCAGCGCTCTGGGGCGTGCCTCAAGCCGGGGCTGCTCTCATGACGCCGAAGCTGAGCGGCTGGGGCCGCTATCCCGTCGTGGAGGGGGCCGAGCAGCTCTCTGAGGATCTCTCCACGGCTTGTCGGGGGGCGGCGCTCTCGAGAGGGCTTGCCCGCTCCTACGGCGATGCGTCGCTGCCCGCGAGCCCGGACGCTGTGGTGGCGGGCACGCGCTTCGGAAACAGGGTGTTGTCCTTTGACCACGAAACGGGGCTCTTCCGCGCCGAGGCGGGCTTCACCTTGCGAGAACTGGATGCCATCAGTCGGCCGGCTGGCTGGGTGAGCCCGGTCTGCCCGGGCACGGCCCAGGTGACCCTGGGTGGCATGGTGGGCTCGGATGTGCACGGCAAGAATCACCATGTCCGGGGGACGTTCGGTGAACACGTGGTGTCGCTGCGCATGCTGGTGGCCGACGGTCGCTGCCTCGACATCAGCCGCGACGCGGAAGCGGAGCTGTTCACTGCGACCCTGGGAGGGATGGGCCTGACTGGCCACATCCTCGAGGTGGAGGTCCAACTGGCTGCCGTGAGCGCACCCTGGATCCACATGGAGGAGGAGATCGCAACGGATCTCCGAGACCTGGTGACACGCTTGCGCCGCGCGTCCCGGGAATGGCCCTACACCATGGCCTGGGTGGACTCCCTCACGCGCGGGCGCGCGATGGGGCGAGGAGTTGTCATGAAGGGGCGCTGGGCCGAACCGGGGGAGGCGCCGCCCGAGCCGCCTGCCAGTCTGCCGCGCATCACCCTTCCCTTCGATTTCCCCAGCTTCGTGCTTGGAAATATCAGCGTCGCCGCCTTCAACATGGCCTTTTACGGCATGCACAAGCTACGCCCGCGGAATGGGATCGTGCACCCGGACAGCTTCTTCTATCCCTTGGATTCCCTGCTGCAGTGGAATCGCATGTATGGCCGCAAGGGCTTCATCCAGCACCAGTGTGTCCTGCCTGTGGACGAAGGAGAGGCCTCGATCCACCGGTTCTTCGACACGCTGACGTCCTTTGGGGATGCATCCTTCCTGACGGTGCTCAAGGACTGCGGTCCAGCGGGCACGGGCATGATCAGTTTTCCCCGACCGGGGCTTTCCGTCGCGCTGGACATTCCCATGCGCGGTGAACGGACGCAGGAGCTGGTGGATGCGCTCAACAGGCACGTCCTGGATGCAGGAGGTCGCGTGTATTTGGCAAAGGACGCCTTGACCCGACCGGCTGACTTCCGTGCGATGGAACCCCGGCTCGATGCCTGGAACTCAGTTCGCAGGAAATGGGACCCCGAGGGGCTGCTGAAGAGCGCCCTGTCCGTGCGATTGCTAGGAGATGAGGCATGAAGGCTGTCGTCCTGGGAGCCACCAAGGGCATGGGGCGCAGCATGGCCCAGGCCATGGCTGCGCGCGGTGACTCGCTCTGCTTGCTAGGGCGTGATCCGGAGACCTTGGCGACCAGCGCCAAGGACCTCGAGTTGCGCGGAGCCGAAGGGGCCGTCGCTTGCGTGCCTTGCGATCTCGCCGAGCGGGAGGGCTTCGAAGCGGCGCTCGATGCCGCGGACGAGGCCCTGGGGCAGTTCGACACCGTGGTCATCACGGCGGGCCTGTTTGATCAGCAGGAAGCCCTGGAGGAAGATGTCGAGAAGACCGCCAGCCTGCTGCAGGTGAACTTCACCAACACCGTCATGCTCTGCGAGGCGATCCGCAAGCGGCTGCTTCAGCGAGGGGGCGGCACCCTGTGCGTGTTCTCTTCGGTCGCTGGCGACCGCGCACGCAAACCGGTTGTCCTCTACGGAGCGAGCAAGGCGGGGCTCACGTACTACCTGCAGGGGTTGGATCACAAGTTCCACGGAGAGGGCTTGCAGGTCGTGCTGGTGAAGCCGGGATTCGTCAAGACGACCATGACCGCCGGACTGGATCCGCCGCCCTTTGCGGGCGAGCCGGATGGCGTGGCCAAGACCGTGCTTGCAGCCATGGACCGCGGCCAGGTGGTGGTCTACGCCCCGGGCATGTGGCTTTTGGTGATGACCGTGATTCGTTTTCTGCCACGCTTTGTCATGCGACGGATCGGATTCTGATCATGGACGTTGCGGCCTACTTCAAGCTCGCGCGCCCACGGCACTGGGTGAAGAACGTGTTCATCCTCATGCCGCTGCCTCACTCCCTGGCGAGCACGGGGACCTTTGACCCGACGGTCTTGCTGCTTGGCATTGCCGGCTTTTGCCTGGCCAACTCCGGCATCTATGCCCTGAACGATGCCCATGATGCTGAGCAGGACAGGCTGCACGAGGACAAGAAGTCCCGGCCCATTGCGGCCGGGCGCATCTCGGAGGCAGGTGGCCGCGTCTTCGGCGTCTTGCTGCTGCTGGGTGCGCTGGCGGTCGCCTGGAGTACGGGGCGGCAGGGTGCGCTGTGGATCACGGTTGCCTACATCCTGATCAACATCGTCTACTCGTTCTGGGCGCGCGCCGTGGCCCTGCTCGATGTCTTCCTCTTGTCATCGGGCTTCGTTCTGCGCGTGTTGCTCGGGTGTGTTCTCGTACAGGTGGAACCGTCCAACTGGCTGCTGCTCTGCACGTCGACCTTGGCCTTGTTCCTGGGCCTCGCAAAACGTCGCGGGGACGTTGTCGCCGGAGTCGATGACACCCACCGGCCGAGCCTCGCAGGCTACAACCTGTCGTTCCTCGATCAGGCGATCGGGGTGACGAGTGGCATGGCCATCGTGGCCTACGCGCTCTACTGCATGGAGTCCGCAGTCCTGATCGAGGGACGCGAATTCGCGACCTTGCCGTTTGTGGTCTTCGGCGTCTTCGAGTACCTGCGCGTCGTGCACGTGAAGTCCCAGGGCGGCTCGCCCGTGGACATCATCCTCAAGAACGTCGTGCTGCAGATCTGCGGTGTGGGTTGGGTGGTGGCGACCTACTGGAGCCTGAGCGGCTAGCTCTTGAGGCCGCGCACAGCCCAGGACTGCCGGTAGGTCTTGTGCACCAGGGCGCTGGCGTCAGGACGCCCTGCGAACTGGAGCATGCGTGAGTTCCACTGCAGGGTCTCGTCTGGGAACTCCAGGGCGATGTTGCCGAGCAAGGCGATCTCTGTCAGCGGGCCCGCGTAGCTGAACGGCGTGCGGGGTTCCTCTCGGCCGAAGCAGGCTTCCACGAACTGCTGCCAGTGGTTGATCTCGTCCAGCTCTGGCAGGTGCAGCTCCCGTTCACCGCTGGGCAGGAACAGGCGGCAGTCCTCGTAGGGGCTCGCGAGCAGGGCTCCTTTGCTGCCGACGAAGAAGGCTGCGTTGGCGTACACCTCTCCGGTGTTCCACGACTCGAGCAGCGCGTCGGGCTTGCGTCCGCCGTCGTGCCAGACGACATGCACGCCTTCGTCGGCGCAGGAATCGTTGGCCGCCTCGAAGTCATAATGGACCTCGGACCAGAGCGGGAAGCTCTCTCCGTTGGGCGCTGGACCCGCCGAGCGGACGCTGGCGGGTGCGCGCACTCCCAGGAACCACGGCACGGGATCCATCAAGTGGCACGCCATGTCGCCCTGGGCGCCCGTGCCGAAGTCCTTGCGACCGCGCCACTGGAAGGCGTGGTACTGGCCCTCCTTGTACGGCCGCTCTGGCGCGACACCCAGCCAACCGTCCCAGTCGAGGGTCTCCGGAACCGGGTCGCTGCCTTCGCTGCGCTCGACGTCTTGTGGCCACCAGCCGGCAGGGCGGTCGGTCCAGACGTGGACCTCGTGGATCGGGCCCGTGGCGCGGTCGTCGAAAACGCGCCGAGCACGGCGGAAATTCACGAGGCTGTGGTTCTGGATCCCCATCTGGGTGACGGCGCCCATGCGGTCCGCCGCTTCCACCAGACGCCTCGCCTCGAGCACCGTGTGTGTCAGGGGCTTCTGGCAGTAGACGTGCAGGCCCGCCAGGATGGCCGTCATGGCGATGGGGGCGTGCATGTGGTCCGGCGTGGAGACGTTGACGGAATCCAACCGCCCGGCTTCAGCAGCGAGCAACTCGCGCCAGTCGCTGTAGGTGCGGGCGTCGGGGTGCAGCTCCGCAGCGCGCGCCAGCTTCGTGGCATCCACGTCACACAAGGCGATGATGCTCACGTCGGGATGCCCGCCGATGTTCTTCATGTCCCACTCGCCCATGCCACCGACGCCGATGCAAGCATGGCGCAGGGTGGCGCCCTGAACGATGCGACGCCTGGTGGCGCAGCCGGTCAGGCTCAGGGGCACGATGGCGGCGGCTGCGCCGAGTGCAGCGGCCCGCTTGAGGAGGTCGCGCCGATCAAGGGGGGACGGTCCGGAGAGTGGCATGCTCAAGCTCGATGAGAGGGTGGTGGCGGTCTGCGGCCCAGAAAGTGCCCGCCTAGGGTCGATTGGGGCCGAAACACGGTATCAGGCTTCCGCTGGCCTGCTCCAATTGAGCTGGGTTCTCATGGGCATGCCTCGCTCCGCAGCTTTCCAGGTGCGCAGCTGCGCTTGAAGCAGCCTCAAGGATGTCGTGGACGGACTTCGATAGGAAGCGGGATGCCCTCGCCTCTCATGGCAGGGGCCCGCGACTCGTTCTCTTCATGGAGTTGGCATGGCTTCAATCGACGCGATCTTCCCCTTGGTTGTCGAGCGCGGTGCGAGCGATCTGCACATCTCCCCGGGCCGCCCTCCCTTGATTCGCGTTGCTGAAGGTCTGATGCCCCTGGAGGGGGACCCCATGGACGCCGACATGACGCGGCGCTTCCTGGGCGAGATGATGACGCCATCCCAGCTGGCCTACTTCGAAGAGAACAAGGAGATCGACTTCGCCTACGAAATTCCGGGCGTCGTGCGCTTGCGTTGCAACATCTTCGAGCAGCTGCAGGGAGTCGCGGGCGTCTTCCGCCTGGTGCCCTCCGAGATTCCGAATCCCGAAGCGCTGGGTCTGCCCCGGGAGATCATGCAGTTCTGTGAGCTTCCGCGCGGTCTGGTGGTCGTGACGGGGGCGACCGGCTCCGGCAAGTCCACTACCTTGGCGGCCATGATCGATGCCATCAACTCGTCCAGGAACCGGCACATCCTGACCGTCGAAGATCCGGTTGAGTTCGTGCACCCCAACAAGAAGAGCCTCGTGAATCAGCGCGAAGTGGGCTCGCACACCTTGTCCTTCTCAGCGGCCCTGCGGTCGGCCTTGCGCGAGGATCCGGACATCATCCTCGTTGGCGAGATGCGTGACCTCGAGACCATCCGCCTGGCAATCTCTGCTGCCGAGACGGGACACCTCGTGTTCGGCACGCTGCATACGAACAGCGCTGCAGGAACAGTGGACCGGATCATCGACGCCTTCTCGGCGGATGAGCAGTCCCAGATTCGCGTCATGCTGGCCGAGAGCCTCAAGGGCGTGGTGGCACAGCGCCTGTTGCCTGCTGCGGGTGGAGGGGGTCGGGTGGCGGCCTTCGAGGTCTTGGTGAACACCTCGGCCATGAGCAACCTGATCCGCGAGAGTCGCTCCCATCAGATCGAAGGAATGATGCAGACCGGACGCAAGGACGGGATGATCACCCTCGACCAGTCACTGCGGGAGCTCGTGGATGCCGGACAGCTCGAGATTGCGGAGGCCGCGCGGCATGCGGGCAACCCGGCGGCTTTCGGCATGGATGTCTGGGACTCGCAGCCCAGCTTGGCCTGAACCTTGGCCTGAACAGGGGCCCGTCCAGGGACCGCTCCCGTTTTGCAGATCGACAGTTGCTTGCTTGGTAGCGCTTCGCGGCACCGATACACTCGTGGCCCATGCCGCTGCCCACCAATCAGGACCTCGTCGAGCGCTGGATCCATCAGCCCGCACCGCTGCTCCCGCTCCTGCACGCCTTCCATGATCGGGACGGCTGGCTGAGCGAGGATGCCCTGCGAGCCGTCGCAGGTGGCCTCAGGATCCCCCTGGCGGAGCTCTACGGCACCGTCACCTTCTATCACCACTTTTCGCGCACAGAGGGCGGGAAGGCAGCCCCCCGGGTGTGCACGGGGCAGGTCTGCCGGTTCCAAGGGGGGCCAGAGCTGCTTCAGGCTCTCACGGCCGAGGGTGCGACCGCGATGCCGTGTGCCGGCCGTTGCGACGAGCCGGTGCCTGTGTTGCGCGCTGGCCAGGTGAGTGTAGGACGGACCCTCTCCGAGCTGGACGGGCGTCGCTCACCCTTGCCAGCGCCCAACCCGGGTGGGCTTGAGGAGTGCGTCTTTCGCGGAATCCGCGAGCCGGGCCGTGCAGGCCTTGAGGGCTACCGCCGCAGCGGGGGTTATGAGGGGCTGGTCAAGGCGCTGCAGCAGCCGCCAGAGCGCTTGGTGGAGGAGATCAGCGCCAGTGGCCTGGCTGGGCGCGGTGGTGCGGGCTTTCCCACGGGCGTGAAGTGGAAAGCGGTGCGCGACGCGTCCGTCTCGCCGGATGCGAGCACTACGCGCATGGCGGGCGGCGGCTCACAGCCTGCATCGGGCATCCCGTCGAGTGGCTCCAGCCCTTGGAAGAGCGTGGTCTGCAACGCCGACGAAGGTGAGCCAGGCTGCTTCAAGGATCGCGTGCTCATGGACCACGACCCCCACGCCGTCCTGGAAGGCATGGCGTTGGCCGGATATTCAGCCGGGGCGGAGTTGGGCTTCATCTATCTGCGCTACGAGTACCCCGACACTCAGCAGGTCCTCGAAGACGCCATCGCCGAAGCCGAAGCCGCAGGGCTGCTCGGGGACGATATCCAGGGCGCGGGCTTTTCGTTCCATGTGCACGTCAGGCGCGGCGCGGGGGCCTACATCTGCGGCGAGGAGGGCTCGTTGCTCAACAGCCTTGAAGGCAAGCACCCCTTCCCTCGAGAGCGCCCACCCTTCCCGGTGACCCATGGCTTCGAAGGGCGTCCGACGGTGGTCAACAATGTGGAGACCCTGGCGTCCGCCGCGCAGATCGCGCGCAAGGGTGCCGACTGGTACCAGGGCCTCGGTCTGGAAGAGCTCGCGGGCACGAAGGTGATCAGCCTGTCTGGGGACATTGCGCGGCCGGGAAACTACGAGGTGCCCTTCGGCATGTCTCTGCAGACGCTGCTCCATGACTGGGCAGGCGGACCGCTCGCTGGCCGGACGATCCAAGCGGTGAGCATGGCCGGAATCTCCGGTGGCTTCCTGGCGCTTGGGGACCTGGACGTGAATCTGGATGAGCCCAGTGTCCGCGCCAAGGGCTCCATGCTTGGAGCTGGAGGGATCATGGTCTTCGACGACAGCCGCGACATGCTTGAGGTGGCTCACTCCTGCATGGAGTTCTTCGCGCACGAGTCCTGTGGCAAGTGCTTCCCCTGCCGGATCGGGACACAGCGCCTGACCGAGCGACTGGCCGGGGTGGCGGGCCCCAGCGGGCACGACGCCCTGCCGCTCTGGAGCGAAGAAGTGAAGGACATCAGCAATGTGATGATGTCGACCAGCGCTTGTGGGCTGGGCATGGCGGCTCCACTCATCGTTGAGAGCCTGATGCGCTACTTCCCTGAACGCGTTGCAGACCACGTGGAGACCCTGACCTCATGACGACGCACGCGATCGGCAGCTCGGGCGGGGGCGAGGCTCCCTCGGTCTGCTTGGATGGTGTTCAGGTCTCGTTCACTCCGGGTGAGACGATCCTGGAGGTCTCTCGCCGGCACGGCCGGGCCCTGGGCGGCGCTGGCTGCTCGATCCCGACGCTCTGCTACGACGAGCGGCTGGATCCTTTCGGTGGCTGCCGCATGTGCGTGGTGGACATCGAGGGTGTGCGCAACCCCGTGGCCTCGTGCGCGCGCGCAGCGGAAGACGGCATGGTGGTGTCGACCCAGAGCGACTCGGTCGAGAAGCACCGCAAGACCCTGCTCGAGATGCTGGTCTCTGAGAATCGCGCCGTGGATGTGGATCCGCTGGCCGGTCTTGCTTCCCAGGAAATGACCCAGCTCGTGGATCGCTACGAGGCCCGGACCGGGCGCTTCGAAGGCAAGCAGTCAGGCACGAGCCGTGAGGATGACGACAACCCGTTCATCCTGCGTGACTACGACCAGTGCATCTCTTGCTACCGCTGCGTTCGTGTCTGCGCGGAGCAGGAGGGCGACTACGCCATCAGCGTGGCGAACCGCGGCTTCGAGACGCAGATCACGACGGAGTTTGGCGGCATCCTGAAGGAATCGGCGTGCACCTTCTGTGGCCAGTGTGTCCAGACGTGCCCCACAGGCGCCCTGGCGGATCGCAAGGCCTTGCGCCATGTCGACACGCCGGGTGAGCTGGAGAAGACGCGCACCATCTGCACCTATTGCGGTGTGGGGTGCTCCATCGATGCCCTGACCAAGGGAGATCTGCTCGTAGGCGTGCAACCAGCCATGGACGGGCCGGCAAACCATGGCGCGCTCTGCATCAAGGGTCAGTTCGCCTATGACTTCGTGCAGCACGACGATCGCCTGAAGACTCCACTGGTCCGGGGAGCCGACGGAGAGCTGCACGAGGCGACCTGGGAAGTCGCGCTCGACAAGGCGGCCCAGGGCTTCATGGACGCGAAGGACAAGTACGGGCGACACAGCGTCTACGCCATCGCATCGGGCCGGGCTCCTCACGAGGCCAGCTACACGACCCAGAAGTTCATTCGAGCTGGGTTCTGGTCGAATCACGTCGACAACTGTTCTCGAGCCTGACACGCTCCAACGGTCGCCGGGCTGGCGGCCACCATCGGGCGCGGTGCCATGTCGAACCCCCTGGAGGACATGTCCAAACCGGACGTGATCTTCTGTATCGGGACAAACATGACGGAGTGCCACCCCGTGGCGGCGACGGGCCTGAAGAAGGCCGTGGCGCAGGGGGCCAAGCTGATCGTCGCGGACCCGCGGCTGATCCCCCTAGCCGAGTTGGCGGACCTCTACCTGCCCCTGCGCGTCGGGACGGACGTGGCACTGCTGTTGGGCATGGCGCACGTCATTGCTCGCGAGGGTCTCGTGGACCAGGAGTTCTTGGCAGCGCGCACGATGGGCGTCGAGTCCTTCTTGGAGCACCTCAAGCCTTTCACGCCCGAATGGTCGTCCGGCATCACGGGCGTTCCCGCCGCGGACATCGAGCGGGCAGGCGTGTGGTTCGGCAAGGCGGACCGCGGAGCGATCTACTACACCTTGGGCATCACCGAGCACATCTGCGGGGTGGACAACGTGCAGAGCCTGTCGAACCTCGCCCTCATGACTGGCAACATCGGGCGCGAGGGCACGGGCATCAACCCGATGCGCGGCCAAAACAACATTCAAGGCGCGGGTGATGCTGGCGCCCTGCCCAACAACTACCCCGGCTTCCAGGCCGTCACGGACCCTGCAAACCAAGCCAAGTTCGAAGCCCTCTACGGCCACGCTGTGGATCTTGAGAAGGGCATGACGAAGGTCACGGCCCTCGAGCTGTGTGGGGACGGCATCCACGCCATGCTCATCGACGGCGAGAACACCTTGGTGACGGACCCGGATCGGAGGCACTGCGAACACGCGTTGCGCAGCCTGGATCACCTGGTGGTCATCGACCTGTTCCTGACGGAGACTGCAGCGCTCGCGGACATCGTCTTTCCTGCGACAGCGTGGGCTGAGACGGACGGCGTCTGCACGAACACAGAACGGCGTGTGCAGCGCTTGAGGGCCGCAGTTCCTGCCATCGGCGAAGCACGCCCCGACTGGTGGATCGTCAGCCAGATCGCCAAGCGTTGCGGGCTGTCGGGGTTCGAGTTCGAGTCCGCTGAGGATGTGTTCAACGAGTTGTGCAGCTTGTCGCCCATCTACACGGGCATCGACTGGGACATGATCTCCGCAGGTGAGTATCAGTGGCCGGTGCCGCACAAGGGGCATCCTGGGACACCCATCCTGCACCAGGGGGAGTTCCCCAACGGACGGGGCGTGTTCAAGTTGTTGGAATACCGCGACCCGGCGGAAACCGTGAGCGAGGAGTATCCCGTCTGGCTCACGACTGGGCGGCGCCTCCAGTCGTATCACTCGCGCACGCAAACAGGTCGCTCGCACGGCATGGATTACCTGCTGCCGGAAGAGACCTTGGAGGTACACCCGGATGACGTCGCAGCGTGGGGGCTCTCCGACGGTGGGCGGTGCCTCATGTCGAGCCCGCGCGGTGAGGTCGAGATCAAGGTTGCATCCACGAATCGCTCGCCGCGCGGCACGGTGTTCACGAGTTTCTCGTTCAATGACACTCCTGTGAATTTCCTAACGGGTTCCGGCTACGACCCTGTGACGCAGACTGCTGAACTGAAAGTCTGCCCCGTGCACCTGAAGCCCTTGTAGGCGAGTGTTCCGGATGACGAAGAGTCGAATGACGAAGCGATGGGTCGGCCCGTTCGAAGGGCTCGCTGGCTGCGTTGGGGGCGCCCTGTTGATCGCTTCCTGCACCACGATCCAAGAGCTGCCCGGTCAGGCACCGCCATCGGAACTGGCGGCCTCTGCAAGTGCTCCGCTCAAGACTGCAAGAGGCTCCAAGCCGAAGTTGGTGGTCCTGGTCCATGTCGACTCGTTTCGCGCCGACTACCTGACCCGATTCGAACCCTTGCTGGGCGATGGGGGCCTCAAGCGCCTGATGCGCGAAGGCAGTTTCGTTCGAGAGGCCCGCGTGAGCCACACAGTGAGCCTGCCAGCTCCGGGCGTGGCCAGCGTGACTACGGGGGTCTTGCCCGGGCGAGCCGGGATCCCCAGCAGCCGCTGGTTCGATCGGACGCGTCGCAAGAGCCTGGGTGCCGTGGATGACGAGCGCTCTTTCACCCGCGGCAGTGACCCGGAGATCCTCAAGAGCGAGTACTCCCCGCGTGCGCTGGAGAGGCCCACCCTTGGAGGCCTCATGAAGCAGCAGTTCGGCCCGACCGCCCTGGTTGCCAGCATCTCCTGGTACGCCGAGACCGCTCTCCTGCTGGGCGGGCGCGAGAGCGACGCCTCCCTGTGGCTGGACCCTGAGACTGGAACATGGGTGACCAGCAGCCAGGTCATGAACGCCTTGCCGGACTTTGCGCTGGACGAAAACAGAGCCGGGGCGCTGCACAAATATCGGGGCGAAACCTGGGAGCGGAGCTTCAGCGATGAGGTGGGGAGGCGATACGCCTCTGCCGACGACGACCCCGACGAGCCGCCGTTCGCCGGGATGCCCCACTTCCCCTACGAGATTCCGGTCTACGTCATGGTCCGCAACAAGGTTCGCAAGGTGGCGGATGCGACGCCTTTCAACGACCTCACCGTGATGGATCTCGTGAAGCGCGCCGTGCCGGGCATGGGCTTGGGAGCGGATGAGACACCCGACCTCCTGTGCATCGACTTCAGCGCTCTGGGCGATGCGGGCCAGGACTACGGCCCGGACAGCCAGGAGGTCATGGACGTGTTCTTGCGGCTCGACCGTCGGGTCGCGGAGCTGCTGAGCCTGCTCGATGAGGAGCTGGGTCGAGGTGATTGGGCGCTCGCGCTGACGTCGACCCAGGGCATCGCCCGACTGCCTGAGAAGACGGGGGGACAGCGGCTTCGTTCGCACGATATCCAGGTTCCCGTCGAGCTCGGGCTGCGCCAGGCCTACCCCCAGCACGTGGTGCGCAGCAGCGCGTCGTGGAGCGTCGGACTGGGAGGGCCCTGGCTCTTCCTCTCGCACTCCGTGGCAGCCGAAGCCGGGGTTGAACTCGCTGAGCTCAGGGCGCGCGCCGCAGAGATCGCCGCAGAGATTCCGGGCATCGAGTCAGCCTGGACGCCGGAGCAGCTGCTTGAGGCCAACGACCCCCAGCTTCGACGCTGGGCTGCGGACCTGCATCCGGAGCGTTCGGGCGATGTGCTGCTTCTGATGGAAGCCGGATGCGTGCTCAATGCGGGAGTGGGGACCGCGGCGGGCAGCCATCACGAGAGTGACCGGCTCGTGCCCCTGTTCCTGATGGGCCCCGGCATCCGCGCAGGGCACGAAGCTGCGCGCGGCGAGCCTCTGGATGTTCTTCCCACTCTGGCCGGCAGCTTGGGCCTGGCGCTTCCGGATGATCTGGATGGTCGCGCGCTGCCTGGCGCGTTGGTCGACGACTGACCCTCGGTTGAGGGCCAGCCGCCGACAAATCCCCTACCGGTGTCGTGGCTCCTGATCAGGACCACGACGCCCGGGTGAACGGATCAGGGAGTGATGGTCTTGACCGCGTTGGTGGCGGCGTAACCTTCGGGTGCACCGACATCTTCCACCCAGTACTGCCAGAAGAACTCGGTGCCCGGGGGCAGACCAGCGGGCCAGCTCGTGCCCAGGGACAACTCACCGCTCGCGTTGGTGCCGAAGAGGCGCAACACGTTGATGCTTGGGATCAACGTACCGCCGAACAACGGCTGCGGAGCAAGGGAGGTGCCGATGAACACGCCACCGAAGGCGCTCGGAGCCGCGTTGCTGACATCGAGGGTGGCGGGGGAGCCAGCCGTCAGGTCACCACCGATACGCAACACCGGGATACCCGCAGCACCGGCGAGGCCGTTGCCGAGCAGGTGGTAGAGCGCGTCGGGTTCGCGGGTCTCGAAGAACGTCATCATCCCGTGAGCACTGTGCTCGAGGATGTGGCAGTGAGCCAACCAGCCACCGGAGGTGTCGTCCTCGGGGTAGAGCCCCTCGGCCGTCACCTCACCAACGCGACCGGCGTCCGTGAACGTGGCGTAGGCGCGCAGGGTGGTGTTGCTCGAGAAGGGCATCGGGTCCGTGCGACCAGGCACGCGGAAGGTGTCCTTGTTCTCGATGTAGGGGATGGGGTCGACGTGGTTCTGGAGCGGGTCCGACACGTGGGTGTACTCGATCTCGAACGGCTGGAAGGTCCAACCGTGCGTGTGGAACGGGTGATCCATGTGCGTGAGGTTCTTGACCTCCCAGAGGTACGTCGAACCGATCTCAACGTCGTAGGCTTCCAGCGGCGTCATGAGCGGCATCGGCTTCGGCATACCGTTGACCATCTGGACGAACAGCTTGACGTCACCCGAGGCGGGCAACGGCGGGAGCTGGTGGCCCATGATGATGTTCAAGGTGCCGACGACTTCGTTGGGGTCGATCGGAGTGATCGTCCGCAAGTTTGCCGGGGGGATGTACGGCGTCGCGGGGGGGCCACTGACGAGCATGCGCAGGATGTCCACCGCTGCCCCGTTGCCATCCGTGACGTCATCTCCCAACACGAAGGTGCCAGACATGTCAGGGTTCGGGATCACGGCGTGTGCGCCGCGGTTCCAGTCGTGGGAACGAAGAGCGATGGTCCCGCCATCGAAGCCGTCGGGCGTGAACACCACGTCGGCGCGTTCGCCAGGCGTGACGAAGATGCCCAGCTCCGGATCGGCGTTGCTGAAGTGATCAGCGCCGCCATTGTTGCCGTCGGACCCAGGTCCCTGGACCGGCGGCACAATGATGATGTCAATGGGATCCTTGAGCAGCGGCGCCTCGAGCAGCCCGCCGTCACCGCCGATGCGGTAGACCTGCTGCACGTTGCCACCGTCGGGCGTCTCCCAGGACAAGCGGAAGAACTTGGTGTTGGCGACGTTGACGATACGCCAACGCTCCGGGACACCGTTCGTCACGGGCAGCACGGCGCCGATCTTGCCGTTGATCATCAGGTGGTTGCCTTCGCGACCGTTGAGCGTCTGCTCGATCTTCTCGAGCGGGTCCGCGGGGTCGTGCGTCTCGATCTGGTTGCCAGCATCCAGCAGGATGTCGTCGACCATCAAGATGCGCTCGTTGGCAGGCAGGCCCAGGCCAGCTTCACCGACGGGGTCGCGCACCAGCAGCGCACCGTAGAGCCCGGACTCAACCTTCTCGTGGGTCCGAACGTGGGGGTGGTACCAGAAGAGCGACGCGGTCAGCAGGTCGAACTCGTAGTCAAAGGTGCCGCCCGGGGGAATGGGCTTCTGGGCGATGTGGCTGCCGTCCATCTGGGCGGGCGTTTCGACGCCGTGCCAGTGCACCGTCGTGCTGATGGAGAGGTTGTTCGTGAAGTGCACGATCAGCGTGTCACCCACGTTCGCCTCGATGGTCGGGCCGGGGACGGTGCCGTTGTAGGCGGACACCGCGGTCGTGGCACCAGGCAAATACTGCTTCGTGGTGTCAGAGGCCTCGAGGAAGATCTCGACGATGGTCGGGTCGGGATTCACGTCAACTGCGACAGGCGGCTCGACGAACTGGCCCATGGCGGAGGAGCCAAGGAGGCCGAGGCCGAGCAGGCCCGCAAAGAAGGGGAACGTACGCATGGTAGGAGCTATGCCCAATGGGTCATCAGAAACGATCAGGAACGGAACGAAGAGCGCCTTTGGCTGCCCCCAAAGGCGGTGCCGAGACAAAGGATCGGCAGAACGCTGTTTTTCGGAATAGAAAATCTACATGGATATGTCGCGTCGTGTGGAGCCTTTTTGGGTACCCAGGAGCGAATTCGGGGTGAGGACCGCATCTGAGAGGCCTTCTTGGCCGCGCCGCCGGCTAGGGCGTGATCGATTTGACCGCATTGGAGGCCGAATAGCCCTCCGGTGCTCCCACATCCTCCACCCAAGCCTGCCAGAAGAATTCGGTCCCCAGGGGCAGTCCAACGGGCCAGGCGGCCACGAGGTCGAGTTCACCGTTGCCATCGGTGCCAAAGAGCTTCAGCACATCGAAACTGGGGACCAGGGTTCCGCCGAACAGGGGCTGGGGGGCGAGGCTCGTACCGACGAAGACGCCGACGAAGGCGTTCGGGGCCGCCTCCCGCACGGTCAGGGTGGTGGGGTCGCTGCTCAGCAGGCTGCCACTGAGGCGCAACTCTGGGATCCCCGAGGCCCCAGCCAAGCCCGTTCCCAGCAGATGAAAGCGCTGGTTGGGGTAGCGGGTCTCGAAGAAGGTCATCATGCCGTTCTTGCTGTGCTCGAGAATGTGACAGTGAGCCAGCCAGCCGCCAGAGGTGTCGTCCCCGGGGTAGAGGCCTTCAGCTCGGACCTCGCCCTCCCGGCCGTCGTCATTGAAGGTGGCGAGGGCGCGCAGGGTGGTGTTGCTCGAGAAAGGCACCGGATCCCGGCGTCCGGGCACCCGGAAGGTGTCCTTGTTCTCGAGGTAGCCAATCTCCTCAACGTAGTTGAGGGTTGGGTCCACCACGTGGGTGTACTCGATCTCGTAGGGCTGGAAGGTCCACCCGTGGGTGTGGAAGGGGTGATCCATGTGGGTAAGGTTCTTCACCTCCCAGCGATAGGTTTTGCCCACTTCCAGGTCGAGGGCGTCCAAGCTGCCAATCAGCGGCATCGGAGCTGGGCTGCCGTTGATCATCTGGATGAACAGCTTCACGTCACCCGTTGGCGGCAGGGGCGGCAGCTGGTGACCCATGACCAGCTGCAGGGTCCCGGCAACGTCGTTCGGGTCGATGGCAGGGATGGTCCGAAGGTTGGCCGGCGGAATGTACGGCGTGCCCTGGGGGCCCTGGGGAACGATGCGGAACAAGAGGTCCGGAAGAGCGTTGCCGTCCGTGACGTCATCGCCCAGCACGATCGTGCCCGACATGTCCGGGTTGTACATGACCGTGTGTGCGCCGCGATTCCAGTCGTGTGACTGCACCACGAGGTTGGTAGCGATGCCATCCGGGGTCCAGACCATGTCGGCGCGCTCACCCGGGGTGAGGAACAGGCCTTGGTCCGGGTCGGCACTGCTCATGTGGTCGGGGCCCGGGCTCGGACCTGGGAAGATGACGTCGATGGGTTCCTTCAGTTGCGGGTTCTCGAGCAGACCGCCGTCACCACCAATGCGATAGACCTGCTGAATCGAGCCGGCGCCCTCAAAAGGAGTCTCGAAGGACACGCGGAAGAAGCGCACGTTGGCCACGTTGACGATGCGCCAACGCTCCGGCGTGCCGTTGACCACCGGGAAGGACATGGGGGCGACCTTGCCGTTGACGAGCACATGCGTGCCGGTGCGCCCGTTTAGGGTCTCGTCCACCTTCTGGATCGGATCCACGGGGTCGTGGGTCTCGATCTGGTTGTTTCCGTCGAGCTTGATGTCGTCGAGGATGACCAGGCGTTCGAGGGTCGGCAGGCCCAGGCCGGCTTCGCCGACCGGGTCACGTACGAGGATTGCGCCGTAGAGTCCCTTCTCCACCATCTCGTCCGTGCGGATGTGGGGGTGGTACCAGAAGAGCGACGCCGTGAGCAGGTCAAACTCGTAGTCGAAGGTGCCGCCCGGAGGGATCGCCTTCTGTGCAATGTGACTGCCATCCATGTCAGCCGGCGTTTCGATGCCGTGCCAATGGATGGTCGTGTCCGTGTTCAGGTTGTTGGTGAAGTGAACGATGAGCGTGTCGCCCACGTTGGCTTCGATGGTCGGGCCGGGGATCGTCCCGTTGTACGCAGCCACGGCTGTCGCCGCACCGGGCAGATACTGCTTCGTCGTCTCGGACGCCTCAAGGAACACCTCGACGATCTGAGGGTCGGGGTTCACATCCGTAGCCAGGGGTGGCGACACGAACTGCGCACTTGCGGCGGTGCCAACGGCTGAGAACAAAAGCAGCAAGGGAAGGGTGTAGGCGCGCATGGCCAGGGCTCCAGAGAGGCTCGAATAGCAGTCGCAGATTAACACGCCCTGCCGATCCGAGTGGCGCGCTGAGGTGCGCATCCACCCGGGTGCGCAGTGTGTAGGCGGGGCGTGCGAGAGTGCGAGTCGCACGTGCCGGGTTCAGCGCATGTGGCGCTCGACGAGGCCCCAAGCGGCATCAGCCAGGATCGCCAGCAGGGCCGCCGGAACTGCGCCGGAGAGAATGAGTCTCGTATCGTTCAAGGCGAGCCCGGTGACGATGGGTTCTCCGAGTCCACCAGCACCAATGAAAGCCGCCAAAGTGGCGACTCCAAGGGTGATCACGGTGGCTGTGCGGATTCCAGCCATGATGGTGGGACGCGCGAGAGGCAGCTCCACATGCCGCAGCGTCTGGCGAGGCGTCAACCCCATGCCTGTCGCCGCTTCGATGAGATCCGGGTCAACATCCATCAGGCCAGCGTAGGTGTTGCGCAGGATTGGAAGCAGCGCGTACAGCACGAGGGCTGCGTAGGCCGCATCCAAGCCGAGGCCGAGCCAGGGAATCATGAATGCGAGCAAGGCCAGGCCCGGGATCGTCTGGATGACCCCAGCAAGGGCGAGCACAGGCCCGGCAACTTTCTGGCGACGCCTTCCCCTTCGTGAGATGAACACGCCGAGCGGCAGCGACAGGAGAGTTGCGGTCAGGACGGCGCTGATCGTGAGCAGCAGGTGCTCCCAGATCAATCGCCCCGTCACCCCTAGCCGGGAAGCCATGAACTGACTCAGGCTACCGCGTCGCTCCCCAGCGCCGGTCTCCAAGGATGAGCCCACGCCTGCCGCTGCCCCTGGCGAGTCTCCGAGCAGGCCTTCTTCGAGCAGGAAGCTGCGGGCCGCCTCGTAGAAAGACAGGCCGTCGACTTCGACCCGCCCATTCAGTTCCTGCATGCGTGCCTCAGGCAGACGGAGCGCCAGTCGCTCGATAACCTCGCGGGCGCCCGGCGCGCGTCGCGCGAGGTCAGCTCGGACGATGGGAGCGCACTGGTAGGGCGGCCAGAAGCCCAGGTCATCCTCCAGCACAGCCAGGTCAAAGCGCTGAAGCTTTCCGTCGGTCGTCCAGACGTCGACGATGTCGAGCTCACCCTGCCGCAGGGCTTCGAACGTCAGTCCGTGGTCCATTCCGCGCAAGCTGTCGAAGCGCAGGTTGTAGGCTTCTGCGAGACCCGGCCAGCCATCCTCGCGTGCGAGGAACTCGTGGCTCACTCCGGCGCGCAGCCCTGTGCTGTGGGCGGCGAGATCCGAAAGCCGCTTGAGGTTGAGGCTCTCGGCCAGTGTTCGCGTGACAGCCAGCGCATAGCTGTTGCTGAACCCGAAGGGCGGCAGCCAATCCACGTCGTAGAGGCGGTTGAATTCGAGGTCAACGTGCACATAGGTGCGGAGCGGGTCCGTGGCGGCGCCCTGCTCCTTCAAGATGACGGCCCACGCCGTACCGGTGTATTCGGGGTACACATCGATCTCACCCGCTCGAAGCGCCTCGAAGGCGACCAGCGTTCCGCCGAGACCGTCCTTGAGCTGGACGTCGTAGTCCGTGTGAGCTTCCAGCATCTGCGCCATGAGCTGGGCGAGGATCCTGTTCTCTGCGAAGTTCTTGCTTCCAATGACGATCGGGCCCGTCGCGTCCTGGGCCAGGGAAGGCTGTCCGATCGCGGCCACGAGTGTGAGGCACAGGGTGACGAGCGCGCGTCCGCCGTTTCGTCTCGACATCATCCGAAGTGCTCCTGGACGAAGCCTTGCACGAAGTCGCCTTCGGGGCGGTCGCGGAAGTCCTCCTCGGTCCCGACCTGACACAGTTGGCCTGCATCCAGCAGGGCCACCCTGTCCCCGAGCTCGAAGGCCTCGCGCAGATCGTGGGTGACGAGCAAGGTGGTCTGGCCGGTGGTTTCTTTGAGGTCCTTGAACTCGCGACGCAAGCGGGTTCGGGTGATGTTGTCGAGCGCTCCGAAGGGTTCATCCATCAGCAGCAATGGTGGGTCCATGAGCAGGGCGCGGGCGACGCCGACCCGCTGGCGCTGCCCACCCGAGAGCTGGGATGGGCGCCGCAGCGCCACCTCGTCGGGGTCAAGGTGGACCAACCGCAGGAGGGTGCGCACTCGCTCGCTGATTCGGTCAGGAGACCATCCGGCGAGCTCAGCCAGCAATCCCACGTTGCGCTCGACGTGCATATGGGGGAAGAGCCCGCCCGACTGGATCACGTAGCCCATGCGCAACCGGAGTTCCTGAGCGGGCTGATCCCGCACACTGACGCCCTCGAAGAGCACGTCGCCACGGCTGAGGTCCACGAGGCGATTGACCATCTTGATCAGGGTGGTCTTCCCGCAGCCGCTCGTGCCGATGATGCAGAGCGTCTCGGCTCTCCTGACGGCCAGGTCAAGGCTCGCCACGGCGGCGACCGGCTCGCCGTTCGGCGCGGTGAAGTCCACGCCCGCTGCGCGAAACTCCAAGGCAAACTCGGTTTTGCCGCTATGCTCGTCCGGCCTGAGTTGGTGCGCCTGCTCAGTCATCACACTCTGTCATCACACCCTGTCTTCTGGCCGGGACCCTGCCGCGAGAGATCACACGATGCATTGCACCATGAACACCACGAAGCCCGCGACTCCTCCGCAGAAGATCCGTAGGGGCAGGGGGGCGAGCGCCAGTTTGCGAGCGGCTGCACGCTGGCGCCTTGCAGCGCTGTGCCTGGCCTGGGCGTTCTGCGGCGCTGAATCTCTGGCACAGACCACGCACATCATCACGACCTCCGGCTTCAGCTTCAGCCCCAACAACATCACCATCTCCAAAGGTGACACCGTGCGCTGGACGAACCTCCAGGGCAACAGCCACAACGTGGCGCAGACAGACTGCCCAGCCACGCCGACATCGGTCTACAACGGCGGTTTCTTCTCGGGCTTCGGCGGTGACGTCGACACCTTCGAGCTCGTCTTCAACGATGTCGGGGAGTTCTGCTTCATCTGTCAACCGCACGTTTCGTTCAGCATGAACGGACACATCACGGTGGAGCCTGTCTGGACGGACCTCGGCGGCGGAACCGCCGGCGTGAACGGCGTGCCATCACTCGTTGTAGACGGCCCCCTGACTGCCGGCTCCAACTTGTCCTTGAGTCTCACGGATGCTGCGCCCAATGCGGCGCTGGTGTTCTGGCTGGCGTTCGCACCGGTGCCCTTCGCCGCCCTGGGTGGCACGGTCTGGGCCTTTCCCTACAACCTGCAGGTGATTCGCACGAGCAATGCTTCGGGTGCGTTCAGCCAGAGCGTGCCCTGGCCCGCCGGGGTACCGGTCGGGACCGAGCTCTCGTTGCAGTTCCTGATTCAGGATCTCTCGGTGCCCTCGGGCATCGTGTTGGCCAACGGAGCGTTTGCCACGACGCCCTAGGTGCTGGAACCGTGGGTGTGGCCCCCTGGAGAAACAAGGGGGGTGCACCTTCTCCGGTCGCGCTCCAGGCCGCAGGCGAGCCTCAGTCCTGGGACGCTCGCAACAGGCCGTAGGGGTCATGGGCTGAAGAGGCGGGCAACGCGACGACGCTGTTGAGCCCTGGCAGCACATCGGCGCGCGCGAGCAAGGCCACGGTGGCCCGGAAGGCGGGCGTGGTGCTCTCGATCGTGCGCTCCAGAACCTCGATGACACCCACCACCGCTGCGGGACACTCACGGTCATCGAGCAGAGCCACGGCCTCCCGTAGGGCCGCGCCTTCCGTGGCCTCCTCACCTGAAGTGGGGGCGGTGGTCGACAGGCACAGGCTCACACCGCGGATGTCATGTCGCAGCGCCACTTCGCCCAAGCTGGTGCTGGTGAGGGTGTAGGGGAAGAGCGGGGCAGCCACCTCCTCGTCGTCGAGGCTGTCTGCAAAGCGGGCGTCCGTGTCGAGCGCGCCCCGTTGTGTCTCGATCACGATGGCCGTCTCTTCCGCAAGCTCCAGCGGCAGCAGTTCGGAGAGCCCTGCTGCCTCTGCTGCAAGGACCAGCGCACGAGAGACATGGTCCAGTCTCCGGAAGGTCGGGTCCCCACGGTCGAAGGCGGCCCGAAAGGCGCGTCGATCCGCCGGGTGGTCAAGCCCCATGTCCCGCCAACGCCGGTCCACGCCGCAGCTCCCCACGACTCCGGTGGCGTCCACCGAACCTACGGCAAGCACCCGCGTACCGACGTCGAACGCTTGCGGCACGTCCGTCATGCCTCCAGCACCAAGGCGGCCTGGACTCCGCCGAAGCCGCCGGCCACCTTCAGGGCACGATGGGCACCGGGGAGCTTGGTTGACGTACGCAACAACTGCAAGCGTGCATCCACGCCCAACTCCCCGAGACCTCGATTGGCGGGGGCCTCGCCGCGCTCCAGACTAGCCATCAGCAACAGGGTCTCGAGCACTCCGCTGGCACCGAGCGTGTGGCCGGTCTGGGCCTTTGTCCCGTAGGCAGGCGGCGTCTCTCCACCAAAGAGGGCGACCATGCCGTGCGCTTCCGACAGGTCGTTGGCCTCGGTGCCTGTGCCGTGCAGGTGCAGCACGTCCATGTCCTGTGGGCTCAGGGATGCGCAGTGGAGAGCGCGTTGAGCTGCGAGGGTCAGCCCGCTGCCATCGAGCCTTGGGCGGGTGACATGCGCCGCGTCATTGGCGCCGCCGTGCCCAGCCAAGAGCACACCGAGGGATTCAGTTTTCAGCGCGCTGAGCAGGAGGGCGCCGGCGCCATCCCCCAGGGTCACCCCGCGTCGCTGCGCGTCGAACGGACGACAGGCCCCGGGGTCCAGCGCATGAACGCTACCGAAGCCCGCAAGAATGAACTCCGTGAGCACATCCACACCCACCACGAGCGCTCGGTCGAGTTCTCCCCGGGCCAGGCGGCGGACGGCCAGGGCGAGAGCGACGAGGCCTGACGCACAGGCCGTGGACACGGTTACGGGCTCCGGCGATTCGGGTCCCCAGCCGAGGGCCTGCTGCAAGCGCACGCCGAGGCGTCCAGGCAGTCCGAGGCCGCGTTCGGGTTCTCCCCGCAAGCCGCGCAAGTCACCCTTGGTGGAGGCCAGGAACAGCCCCAGCCGCGCGTTTCCCGCAGCGGGGATGGAGGCGGTCGGTTGGTTGATCGCCTCGGTGGCAGCCGCGTAGGCCAGGCCTAGAGCCAGGTCTCCGTCGAAGCGAGTCTGCAGGGCTGTCGCGTCGTCGCCGGTAGGAAACTCGGCGCACACGCTGGTAGGAGCCCGGAAGGCAGCCGTGCGCGCGCGAGGCGCGATGGCCGTTTCCCCCGCAAAGACCCGGTCGATAAGCGTCTCGGCACCGAGCCCGAAGGCGGAGGCCGCGCCGCGGCCAGCGATACTCACGCGGCGTCGAAGCGTCATGGGCTGTCCTGCTCTGACGTGGCAAGATCCGTGACGCCCAAGCTGTCGATGGTCAATCGGTAGCCGAACCACTCGTTGATCAACTCGACTCGGGTGGGCACTCCGGAGCGAGCGTCCGTCCAGTCGTAGAGGACGCGGATGAAACCGGCGGGATCGCCGTCGAGGCGCGAGAAGCTGCGTTCGCGGAGTTTCCCGTTGAGATAGGTCTCGCGCACACGCTCCTCACCCAGCATCTCCTGGCGTTCGGACATCCCCTCGACGGGAGCGACGTCGTCGAACCACGGCCAGAACACGCGTTGAACATCGAGCAAGATGAAGCGCGGCGGGAAGGGCAGCTCGCGGTCGGTTTCGTTGCGGTAGCTGAGCTGTGTCTGCTCAGCTGAACCCTCCGGGGCCGCCCGAAGCGTGATCACGAAGCCCACGGAACCGAGCGGGGTGAGGCCGAGCAGGGTCAGGACATCGCCCTGGATCTGCAAGGCGGCATCGAAGCCGTGCTCGCCGCTGGGTCGTTGCTCTTCGTCGTGCGTTGGTGAATCAAGATCGAAGCCGCCCGCCTCTCCCCAGCGAGCCGTGACCCGCTGCTGGATCATCAAGTCGCGCCCAAACAGCTTGGGGGAGCGGAGTTCGCCGGGATAGTCATCGCCGTTCAGGGCGCGTGCCTGACCCTGCTGGGACGTCGCGCAGCCAGGCAGGAGGAGCAGCGTCGCGACCAGCACCCAGCGTGCAAGCGAGCTGGGGTGCGGGGTGAGGCACGGGGTGCAAGGGCGACGAAGTCTCACGGGGAGGCCTCCGTGCGAGGTGCCGGTTGAGCAGCTGTCGGTTGAGCAGGTGTGCGCGGAAACAAGAGCCGGGGAAGCGGCGCAAGAAACAAGCACATCAAGATGCCAAGGCCCGCTGTGGAGCCGATGCTGAAGAGCGAAGGATGGTTGGAAAGCGCCAGCAGACCGAAGCCCAGGAGCGTCGAAAGAGCGGACACGAAGAGTGCCAGCTGGGTCGCACTCAGCGCTTCTTGCTCGTCCCCGGCTTCCGCCAGGAACACACCGTAGTCCACGCCCATGCTGACCACCATCAGCAAGGCCACCAGCGACAGGATGTTCAGGGCGACGCCGAGCAGGGAGAGCAAACCCACGGTCGCAGCGGCCGCGAGAAAGGCCGGCAGGCAGGAGGAGAGGGTGGGGTACAGCGCCCGATGGCGAAGCGCCACGAGCAGGACAACCGCCACGAGACCCAGCAACAGCAGCCGCAGCATTCCCTGGCGATAGGAGCCGTAGGCACTGTCCAGCGTGCCCCGAATATCGATCAGGTGAACACCTGGCAGAGCGCTGATCCGCTGCCCCAGGGCCGCCTCGTGCTCGACGCCCGCGAGGAAGCTGAGCACGGCATGCCGCTCCGGGAGCTGCACGCGATACGGACGAACAAGCGCTGCCATGGGTGTCGCGAGGAGGTCGTCCCAGCGCAGGGGTGGGCCCGCCACTTGCGCAAGGGAGTCCGCGAAAGGAGAGAAGGCCTCGGTCACGAAGCCCTGCGCCTGCAGGGCCTCTCTCAGGCGTGGCCAGAGGCTGGGGTCCGTGCGAAGAGCCTGGTCGGAGGCGATCTGCTTGGCTGCACTGGGCAGCAGCAGACCCACGCCACTGAAGGACTGCAGCTCGCCAGCCGCTTGAGCTGCCAGCAGGGCCTCATGGGCCAGGTCATTGGCCTCCAACGCCTGCTGTGAGCTGTCGCCCACCGCCACGACAAGACGACTTTGCTCGAGGCGCACGACCTGCTCCCGCACCGCGGCGTCCTCAGCCATGAGCTCAGGGTCGAGACGGTTCAGTTGGGAGAGGTCGTCATTCCAGCTGACGTGCGTCAGACCCACCGCAGCCAGGGAGACCCAGACCAGCAGCCCCAGCCAAAGGGCGCGGGTGTGCAGTCCCGGACGAGCGAGGCGAGTCATGAGGGCGTCGATCCAGCTCGCCACGCGCCTGGTGTTGCGTGTCGGAAGCGTCTGAGCGCCTAGCAACCCGGGCAGGAAGACCCGCGTCGAGAAGAGGGCTGCGGCGATGCCCGTGCTGGAGAAGACGGCCAGCTCACGCATGCCCGGAAAACTCGAGGCGAGCAGCGCGACGAACCCAACGACGGTCGTCGCTGCTCCCAGGGAGAGGCCGTTCCAGAGTTTGCCGAGCGTTGCGCGGGCACCCGCTGGGTGCGGGGCGAGGACCTGGTGGCACTGGACGTGGACGGTGTAGTCGATGCTCACGCCGATCAGCGCCGCTCCAAACGCCAAGGTGAGCCCGTGGATGCTGCCGAAGATCAACAAGCAGGCGCTCGTGCCCACCAGGAAGCCGGCCGAAACGACCGGCAGCGTGAGCAGGACCAGGCGCAGGGAACCGAAGAGCCACAAGAACAGCGCGAGCAGGCCGACGATGGAACCAGCCGTGACGCGTGAGATGTCACTGCGGATGGAGTCCTCCGCTGCGAGAGCGAAGCGGCTGGCGTCGCTGGAGCGCAGCCGGAGATGCTCGCCATGCGCAGCCTGCAACTCCTGGAAGTGTCGCTCAAGGCGTTCCAGCAAGGGGCGCTGCGCGCTCGAGTCGAAGGCAGGTGCCTTGCTGCCGAGGAAGAACACGGCACCCTCGCCGTCCTTGGTCAGGAAGCGGTCTTCCGCGATACGCAGTTGGCCACCCTGGGTCGTGGAGAGGGCGTCGAACAGCTGGGGCAGGATCAACAGCGGGTCGCGCGGGGCGACGCGGCTGACCATTCCTGACATCGGCGATGCGAGCTGCCGTTTCAGTTCGCGGGCAGCCGCTTCCAGCGCCGCGTCATCCAGGGCTGTGCTCCCGTGCTGGCCGAAGGCGAAGCGTCGTGGCTCGTACAGGGACCAGAGCGCCTGCTCGACGCCCTGGGGTACGCCGGCTTCAAAGAAGCTCAGCTCCGCCATGAGGTCTTCGTCCCCGCGCAGACCCGATTCAAACGCCCGGCTGACGGCGAGAGCCTCGGCTTCCGAGCCGGCATGGATCAGGAGCACCTTGGTCCGGCTCAACTCGCCAGCCGCCAGTTCTCGAGCCAAGCTGACGCGCTCGTCGGCCTCACCTCGAGGGAGGAAGTGCGTGATGTCGCTGGTAACACGGAGTCGCAGCCCGACGAAGAGCCCGAGCGTCAGCAGCACAACGCAGCCCGTCAGGACAAGGCGACGCTCGCGACCCGGGATCAAGGCTCCAACCCGAAGAGATCGGCACGCTCCTGCTTTGAGAAACGGCGCTCCGTCTCGGCCTGCTGGATGGTGGTGAGGGTCGTGTCGCCGTTCTCCTCCGTGAGCTCAATGGTCTCGACCAGGAAGCCGCGGCCTCGCAACGTCAAGCGGCGCAGCATCTCGGTCAGCGGCTTGGCGCGCGGGGTCAGCTTGAGCGTCCATGCCTGGGGTGGAGTCGCCGCGTCAAGCGCTGCGCCTTCGGCCGCATCTTGGTCATCGCGTGTGGCGGGTTCCTGCTTGGGGGTATCCAAGGGTGTGAACTCGAGCTCGTAGGATTGTTCAAGGGTCGCGTGATCACCGGCGAGGATCTTGACGACGGACGTGACGAAGAGACGCAGATCTGCGTTCTTGCTGAGATCGATGCTCTGTTCGCCTTCGGGGCCCTCCATATGCAACGCGCTGGGAGAGATGCGCAGCCAGGTTGGTTGGACACCGTCCACGACCCGCGTCAGGTGGCCTGGCCGCAGGTAGTAGAGCCGACCGCGCGTGGTGAGAGGTGCCGCGAGCAGCGCCAGGGACTTACTCTCGACGAAGGTGGCCTCCAGCCCTTGCACCCGGGCGAAGCCAGCCAGCAGAGACGCAACGTCACGGGCCTCTGCGGGGGGCGTGACGGCGACGTCCGTGGCGGCGGGAACCTGCTCTTGATGGCTTTCCTGCGCCCGCGCCGCCCCTGCGATGCCGAGGGTCAAGAACGCCGGGGCGAGCAGACTAACGAGAAGGGAGGCGTTCCAGGATGGCATCGGGTGTCGCCGGGAGAAGGGTGCCTGCGTCATCTGTGGTCGCCAGAACGGTCACGGCTCGGCAGCTCCAGGGCGTGGCGGAGCGCTCGACGGGATTATAGATGTCGTAGGCCACTCGTATCAGGGGGGTGTTGGCGCTGAACCACGCCGTCACCAGGGGGCAGTCTCCCAAGCTCAGCGGTGCCATGTAGCGACAACGTGCGTCCGTCACGAACATTCGATAGCCGAGCTCGCGGATCTGGGGCACATCCAGGTCGACGCTGGAAAGCAGCGCCATCCTCGCTGTCTCGAAGAACTCGAAGTAGCGACCGTGCCAGACCACCCCCAGCGGGTCGCAGTGGTAGAAGGCGATAGGTGGCAGCTCAACGGTCACCGCATGCTCAGGGCGCTTGGGCGGGGTCACGCGGGCCTCCAGAAGTCGAAGAAATTGAACCAATTATCGGGGTTCCGGCGGGCATGGTGCTCGACGCGCTCCGCGTACTGTTGCACATAGCCTTGCAAGGCCTGGTCCCGGCTCTTGCGGGGCAGCGCGATGCCGTCGGCGAAGGGTTCGCAGATGAGTTCGTACTGGTTCGGCTCAGAGTAGAGCCCGAAGAACAGGTACACAGGGCAGCGCAGCAGCGAGGCGAGCAGGAAGGGGCCGGCGGCGAAGGGGGCCGACTGGCCGAAGAAGCTCGCATGAACGATGCGATCGTTGAGGCCCACTCGGTCTCCCAACAGAGCCACCATCTCGCCGTCCTCAAGGCGCGCTCTGACTCGTGCCATGGCGCCGACGGGATCCTCGCCGAGGTGAACCACCTCGGCAGCGGCCTGCGGATTCAACTGCTCGAAGAGCGCATTGATCATGCGGGCATTCTCGAAGTAGCCCAGGATCTGCACGCGCTTGTCGGGGTTGGTCCCCCCCGTCCTCATGGCCTGGTAGCTGCCGAGGTGGGCACCGAGCAAGACGGCACCCCGTCCTGTGTCGAGCTGGGTGCGCATGTGTTCGTCCCCAGCGGAACGGAAGCGCATGCCTTCAAGCCTGTTGGACAGCAGGAAAATTCTATCCAGGGTGACCTGGGCGAAGGTACGCAGGTGTCGATAGATGGCCCAGTAGGAGGGCGGCGAACCGTGCACCCGGGTGAGCCAGGCCTTGGAAGCGGCCACGGCCCGACGGTCGAACAAGCGATACCAGAGCGCGATGGCACACACGATGGGGCGCATGGCGCGCCGTCCGAGCAGCGTCGCGGCCTTGAACACCATGCGGATCCCGAACAGCGTGCCCCGTTCCCCTTGGCTCAGCCACGCCGCGTCAGCTTCGACCGGGCCCTGACCGTTGCCCTTGGGTTGTGCCGGCCCGGGGCCCGCTGCATCGCCCGCTGGGTCGACCGGTGAGTCAGCCCTTGGATCAGCTGGCGTCATGGTGACTCCGGTGGCGCGGAGGTCTTGCCGCGGCGCAGGAGCCAGCCCAACACGCCGCTGGTGCAGAGGCGGGTGTGTAGCCCGAAGAATCCAAGGTTGTCACGTACGGGGCGGAAGTGGGAGACGCCACCCTCTTCCACAGGCAGATAACGGACACGGACGGGGAGGTTCTGGATAGGAACCCCCGCCCGTGCGAGCAAAACGACGATCTCGATGTCGAAGCCCATGCGTTGAGCGCGGGGGGCGACGCTGCGGGTTGAACACAAGGGATAGACGCGGAATCCGATCATCGCGTCACGCACGAGGCGCCGCTGGCCCACCTCGACGGCGACCCAGAAAGTCGTGATGCCGCGCGCAATGGTGCGACCGCGCGGTGCAGATCCATCGTAGACGGGGTAGCCGAGCACCAGGGCTTCGGGGGCTTGCCGCGAGACCTCGAGGAAGCGGGGGATCTCCGAGCAGTCGTGCTGGCCGTCCCCGTCAATCTGGAAACAATGCGTGAAGCCCAGTTCCAGAGCGAGTTCAAAGCCGTGTTGGACCGCCGCGCCCTTACCGCTGTTGGTGGGTCGTCGTACCACCCGGGCCAAGCCTTCTTCCGACAAGCTGTCGAGCACAGCTTGGGTTTCCGGGCCACTGCCATCGTCGACGACAAGCACGTCCGCGAGGTGCTGCCGGACAGCGACGACGGTGAGACGAATCTGCGCATCATTGTTGAAACACGGCAGGATCGCGCAAGGACGATGGCCCGAACTCATGGTGCCGGTCCCGCGCCCGGCCCCGTGCTAGGTTCCGTGACAGGTCCCTTGGAGGGTTCTTGGGGTTGGAGTTCGATGCTTCCACGCGTGCAGACAACGGCGTCGCGGGCCACCTCGAACTGAACGAGCCATGCGCCCTGCTTGCGACGAAGCGTCACGCAGACAGGATCGCCGGGAGCAAGTCGCGCGGGGAACTTCACGCCGGACAGACCGGCGGGGTCGCCGGCGTCCGGGAAGGCCTGCTTGAGGCAGGGCCACACCAGCTCGTGGAGCTGCACCGCGCCGGCCAGCACGGGATAGGTTGGGAAATGCCCCTCAAAGAAGGCGTACTTCTCGGGAAGCCTGGAATGGAAACGGGCCAGCGTGCCGGGTGGGTCGTCCGTGACCTCCCACAGGGGCTCACTCCACTTGAGGAGGCGCGTGCCGCTCTGCGATGACCCTGTCTCAGACACGAGGAAGCCCCTTCTCGGGTTGACCCTCAGCCTCGTCGCCCGTGGAGCTGACCGGGAAACGTCGATGTCGCAGGACCCATTCCGTGGCGAACAGCAAGCCCATCAGCGCGTACGAGATCAAGCCCGTGTAGGTCGCCCACCAGGCAAGCGGCGCGAGCAGTGCGAGCGCGGCTGCCGTGCCACCGTTGAGAATGAAGAAAGCGCACCAGGTGATCGTCCAGCTGCGGCACCAAGCCTGCTTGGCTGGTTGCAGGTCGGCTTCGTGGAGCCGAGCGAAGCGCTCGATCATCGGCACGGTCCCGGAGCGCAAGGTGCCGCCGAAGCCCACGAGCAAGGCCGCGTTGATACCCACAGGAACCATGAGCACGTAGCCGCCGGAATCGAGCGCTAGCGCCAACCCCAAGGCAGCCAAGGTGACCAGTGGGATGGCCGCAAGGCTGCGTAGGTCCACGGGGTCTTGCGAGGTCGCGCGTCGCATGGCGCGGAACCGCAGCAAGGCTGTGGGGGCAAGGATGCAGATCATGACCGTTGCCAGGGTGCGCACGCTCCAGTGCGTGAGACCGAACCACACCAAGACCGGGTAACCCACCGCGCCCACACCAAGCACGACGCGCAAGGCGATTTGCCAGCCGTGCGTTGCCGAGGCGCTCTCGACGCTCTCGGGACCGGCGGCACGCTCTGGGCTCACTGGCGGAGCCACTAGGCCTCGGGGGTCGTCACCTTCGCCTGGCCCGCGCGAATGAAGTCGGCCAAGGACTTCACCGACTGGTAGTAGTCACGATTCCGCTCGTCATTCTCCTGCGTGCGCACGCCGAACTCGCTGTGGATCGCGAGGGCGAGCTCCAAGGCATCGATGGAATCCAGGCCCAGGCCCTCCCCGAAGAGTGGTGCGTCGGTCTCGATGGTCTGCGGGTCGACATCCTCGAGGGCAAGTGTTTCGACGATGAGCGTCTTCAGGCGGTCTTCGAGGGAGTCGGGCATGGGCTGTCTTTCGGGAAATCGGGCCGTGGCTCGGGAGATGTGGCGTGCCACGTGCGAAAGCGTTGTTCCACCGTCTCTCGAAGACGGCGGCTGTCGTATTCTACGCCCGCTGGATCGTCGGTCGCCAGCACTGAGAGCTCCAGGACCGGGAGTCGCGCTGGCGCCTTGACGGCTGGAACATCCTTCGTGAGCCAGAGCGGTTCGCAACGGATACCCACGGAGACCACCGGGACATTCGCCCGGCAGGCGATCTCGAAGGCCGCGCGCCCGAACGGCAGGAGTTTCCCGCGGGGTGATCGGGTGCCTTCCGGGAAGATGAGCAGCGGGAATCCCTGGTGAATGCGCTCAACCGCCAGGTCGAGCAGCCCACTCCCTGCCACGGGGTCCGCGCCGGGCCCTTCCAGATGGCCTGCGCCTTCCAGCAATGGGTGCAGGGAACGGCGCCTGAAGAGGGCTGGCTTGGCCACCGTGCAGGCTCCCCCCAGAACGGCGGTCAGGGAGGTCACATCGATCAGCGTGGGGTGGTTGGCCACCAGGACGAAGGGGCGGGGCGGTAGATCGGGGAGGGCGTTTCGATGGTTGAAGTCCGCGAGACGCATGATGCGCAGCCAGTCATGCAACAGCCGGTAGGCCCCAGAGGAGAGTTTTTGTAGTCGCCAGGCACGTTGCACCGGGTCACGAGGGGCGCAGGCGCAGCTGAGGGCAAAGAGGCCGTAGCCAAAGGGCGAGAGCAGCGTGTAGATGCCGATGGTCAGCATGACCCGCAGGCGGCGGGCCGTGCGCGCCAACGACGGCTGATGCTGAGCTTGGGTTTGGGGCGCCTTCGTCACCCCGCTATGATACCGAGCCACTTCACGAAACGCGCCTGCCGTGGTGCCTTGAAGATGGATAGGCGTGAGGTGACAGGCGTAGGCAGCGACAGGCCCCGACCGGATAGGAGAGCAAGGACTGATGGAGGACGTGAAGCCTGTTGAGGATGGCAATGAACGGCACGATGTCGTCATTTGCGGCGGCGGGCTGGCAGGGCTTCTGCTCGCTCGTCAAATCCGACAAGAGCTCCCTCATCGCTCCGTCACGGTGCTGGAGCGCACGGAGCGCCCCCTGCCCGACGCCTGCCACAAGGTCGGGGAGTCGTCCGTCGAGACCGGTTCGCAATACCTTGAGCGCCTGGGGTTGGAGCAGTACCTGCTCGACAATCACTACGTGAAGTTGGGCCTGCGGTTCTTCCCGGGGGGCGGTGAGCTGCCGCTCCAGGAGCGCCTTGAGGTGGGGCCGTCGGCTGAACCCATCGTGCGTTCCTACCAGATCGACCGGGGGCGCTTTGAAAGCGACCTGCGCGGCATGCTGGAGGAAGATGGCGTCGACCTGCGGGAAGGCGTCCGGGTGCGTGAGTTCGAGATCGGCAAGGGCGAGACCGAGCATCGCGTTGCCTACGAACAGGATGGTGCCCGGCAGACCCTGAACGCTCGCTGGGTCGTGGATGCCACGGGCCGTGCAGCCGTCCTGCGCAGCCAACTGAAGCTCAAGCGCGGCTCCCAGCACGAGGCCAGCGCGGGTTGGTTCCGGGTCGCCGGACGGCTGGACATCAGCGACCTGGTTCCGAAGAGCGAAGAGGAGTGGCACCGACGCCCGTGCGCTGACGAGCGCTGGCGTTCGACGAACCACTTCATGGGCACGGGCTATTGGGCCTGGGTGATCCCCCTGGCCACGGGGCACACCAGCATCGGGCTCGTCGTGCACGAAGAATCGCATCCCTTCTCGAGCGTGTCCTCACTCGAGAACGTGATGGCTTTCTTGCGGGAGAAGGAGCCGGTGCTCGCCGCAGCCTTGGAATCCTACGAGGTGAAGGACTTCCTCTGTCTGCGCAAGTACACCCACGCCATCGCCCGCTCCTGGTCTGCTGACCGTTGGGCGATCGTCGGTGAGGCGGGGGCCTTCGTCGACCCGCTCTACAGCCCGGGCACGGACTTCATCGCCTTCGCGAACTGCTTCACCACCGAGATGATGCACATCGACGAGCGCGGCGGCGATCTCGCCACGAAAGCCGTGTCGCTGAACGCGCAATACCGCGCGTTCGTGACCTCGACCACAGAGTTGTTCCGGACGGCCGGTCTGGTCTACGGGCATGCGCAAGCGATGTCGGCCAAGATCTACTGGGACAACTTCACCTACTGGTCGTACACGTGTCAGTACTTCCAGCAGAACCTCTGGACTCTGGATCGCGACAAGGTGGAGCCCTTTGACGATGCCGGGCGGGAGTTCGTTCAGTACGGCGGTTACATCAATGCCGCCATGCGCGCCTGGGTGGACCTCAAGAACCCAGAGCCTGCACCGGTCATGATGCCGCTGCCGATGTTTCCGTCCGTACTCGTGGACGCCCATATCGCCGTGGGCCAGAAGATGGCCTACGACGAGTCCCTGGCGTATGTGCGCGAACGAGTGGCACAGGGCCGGGAGATCGCGGGGGAGCTCATGGTGCGACTTGTTCAGGAGCTGGGTCCTGAGCTCGGGGCGCAGCTCCTGGAGCGCGTGGGCTTTCCAAGCTGGGATCTCGACATATCCGCCGAACGACTCGAGGCCGAGACCTATGACAGCATGAGCCGGCGCAAGGCCCTTTCTCCCATCGCGCGCGACGTCGAGCGAAACCTCGGTACGGTGCGGCGACACCCGCAGGCGGCGCAAGCGCGCGACTTGCTGTTGCAGGGATGTCGGACGTCGTGACGGAGTCGGCCAGCGCCGAGGACATGGCTGCCTTGCTGGATATCTTGGGTGGGCGGGCGCGCTCCCAAGCGGTGTCCACCGCCGCAGCGTTGGGCTTGCCCGAGTTGCTGGCGCATGGTCCACGTAGCGCACAGGACCTTGCGCTTGAGCTGGGCGCTGATGAGCAAGCCGTGGGGAGGCTGCTGTCCTTCCTGGCGGGGCTCGGCTTCCTCCGCCAGGAGCAGGACGGCGCGTTGTCGTTGACGCGGCTTGGGCTGAGTCTGCGGCAGGATGCGTTGGGCCCCCTGGCGAGCTTCCTGGGTTCGCCGGACCAATGGAACCCCTGGTCCGCGCTGCGGGACAGCCTGGGCGGAACCCAGCAGGCCGACAACGCGTTCGTGACGACCCACGGAACTGACCTCTACAGCTACATGCGGGACCACGCGAGCGCCGCCGCGCGCTATGACGTCGCGATCGATGCGTTCACCCGTCAGGCTGCCAGGACCTTGGCCACGTCCTTTGACTTCTCCGGCATCAGCCGCCTCGTGGACGTCGGGGGCGGGCGCGGTGCGGGTTTGCAGGAACTGTTGAAGCAGTGGCCGAATCTGCACGGCGTCTTGTTCGATCTCCCGCATGTTGCTCGCGCGGCTCGAGAGCACCTGGCGCCGGAGTTGGCCGCGCGGGTGGAGTGCGTGGGTGGCGACTTCCTGAAAGATGTGCCCGGTGATGCGGACGCTTACCTGCTCAAGCACGTGCTTCACAATTGGGATGACGAGCAGGCAGTTCAACTCCTGCGCCGCTGCGCCCAGCAAGTCCCTGACACTGGTTACGTGCTGGTCCTGGAGTATGTGCTGGCGCCTGACGGCCGCATCGACACAGCACGCATGATGGATCTGGAGATGCTCGTGCTGACCAACGGACGCGAGCGGCGCAAACCAGAACTCCGCCGCTTGATCCGTGCTGCCGGCCTCACCCTCGAAGGCGTGACGCCTCTTCCGCCAGCCAGCTGGCTGTTGGTCTGCAGGCCCATCAGGGCCTAGGTCCCTGCAGCGTGCCGCCGCGCGCATCTTCGGGCGGCTTCTCGCCGTGGATCAGGGTCAGCTGAGCACTTGCCACCAGCCGGCCCGCCTCATCGTGGGTCCACGTGTCGTAGTGGCTCAACGAGTCCGTTCCGCGCGCTTGTTCGACCCGGATCTCGAGCTTCTCGCCGAGCCGAAGGCGGGGGCGGTGGATGCTCATCGTGCGGCAGGCGATGACCATGCCGACCCGCACGCTGTGCCCGTCCTGGACAGCTTCGTGGCCGAGGCAGGCAGCCACCGTCTGGGCCATGTACTCCAAGGTCATGACGGACTCGACGCGGCCGTCGTGATCGAACAAGCCGGCCCGGACGGTCATGCGTGCCCGCGCCTTGCCCGGAGACCACTCCAACAGCTCCTCCACTGCCAGCATGGGGGGCGCGTGGGGGACGATTTCGGCGACGGGCAGCAAGGGTCCGTCGTAGCCCGCTGAGTCGGAGTGATTCATCCGTCGCTGGGTTGCCGCAGGCCGGTGGGTGCCAGCACGGCGCTGTAACCGCGGCCGTCGCCCCGGTCCAAAGCGAGCGCCCCCTCGCGCCCTTCGAGAACAGCCATGACCAGATCCGCCAGGCCGACCTGGGGGTTGCGGGCCACGCGCTCGTCGAAGGCGGCTGGTTCCAAGGTGATGGCCTCCGAACGCTGCACGCGCAGGGTCGCGAGGCCTGGCGCCGGATGCCCGGGGGGGAGCAGGACCAGTGCTGCCGCGAGCAGGTCCCAACGCTCGGACTCGGGCACCAGCCCATCCGGGGAGGCCTCGTCACCACAGGCGACCAAGACGGGCAGGTCGGAGGTGAGCGCGAGGCCGATGCCTTCCATCAGGCAGGCCGCTGGTGTGTCGGCATCCGCCGCGAGGGAGGTGGCGAAGCCGCGGTTGCCGTAGGAGATCGACATGAGGCCCGATGAGGCGTTGTGCACGCTCATGGTGAAGGCTGCTGGCGACAGGGGTTCAGCGTATCGCATGGTCTGCTCGAGCATGCCTAGCAAGGTGGCCGCCTCGGCGATGGCAGAGCCCACCACCAGGTGCACCTCCGCGGGCGAGACCGCTTCTGCGCCCGGCGAGCGACTCGCCGGGGTGTTGCTGAGGGCCTCGAAGCTCGCGTCTGCCAAGGCACGTCCCAGGAAGCTGGCGCGCCGACGGTCCCGGGGCTTGAGCGAGGTGGCAGCAGGGCGCACGAGTTCCGCATCCGCTGTGCCCGTTCTCCAGGCGTCGAGCCCGGCATAGCCCGTGCTCCAGTAGCCCAATCCAGCAATGCGCACCGCGTGGCCCGCGCTCTCGTCGCGAGTCATGGGCTGCCCACCAGGACGCTGACGTTGTTGCCGCCGAACGCGAAGGAGTTGCTCAGCACGCGCCGGAAGGGACCGGTCCGGCAGGCGGTGGAGATGGGGAGTCCGATGGCGGGGTCGAGGGGATCCGAGTGGATGGAGCCGGGGATCCAGCCCTCCTCGACGGCGTAGGCCGCGAAGGCGAACTCGATGGCACCCGCTGCACCCAGGGTGTGGCCCGTGAAGCCCTTCGTGGAGACCACGGGCACCTGGCAACCCAGGAGGTCCTGGATGGCGCTGGACTCGGCCTTGTCGTTGAGCGGAGTGCCGGTGCCGTGGGCATTGACGTGGTCAATGTCGGCAGGCGCGCAACCCGCTTGTTGGAGCGCCGCAGCCATGGCGTCCCGGGCACCACGGCCCTCCGGGTGGGGTGCACTGATGTGATAGGCATCCGAGGATTCGCCCACACCCAGGACCGTGACCCGCGCGTCGCCCTTGCGTTCCACGAGTGCCAAGGCGCCGCCTTCCCCCAGACTGAGGCCAGCTCGGTTTGCAGCGAAAGGTCGGCAGGGGCGCTTGTCGACGACTTGCAAGGCGTGGAAGCCCTGGAGGGTCAGGTCGCAAAGAGTGTCGATCCCACCCACGATGGCGGCATCGATGAGACCAGCCGTCATGAGTCGTTGCGCGGACGCCAGGGGCTTGGCGCTGGATGAACAGGCGGTCGAGATCATCCAGGCGGGGCCTGTGGCTCCGCTGAGTTCGGAGACGACGTGCAGCACCGCGCCGAAAGTGTGTTGCCGGCGGAAATCGTAGCCGTGCGGGAGAGAACCCCGCTCGACGTACTGGCGGTAGGCCTGCTCGGTGGTCCGGGCGCCCCCCGTGCTCGTTCCCAGGATGACGGCGATGCGATCGGCAGGCCACCGGCCGCGAGCTGCTTGCAGTGGCTGCTCCAGCTGTTCGATGAGTTGGGCGGCCATGCGCGCGATGCGCGTGTCCCAAGGCGCCAGCTGTTTGGGGAGCGCTGGCAGCTCCCGGCGGACCTCGCCGACACACGTCTCGAAATCGAGCGGCAAGCTGGGCGCTCCCAACCCGCTCCGACCCGCTCGGAGAGCCTTCAGGATCTCTGTGCGCGACGAACCCAGGGCATTCAGGTTGGCATAGCCCGTGACGGGCAGTGGGCTGACTCGTGGAATGGGCATGGCCAGGTCTAGATGGCTCGCGTCCGCCGGCCATCGGCGCGCAACAGGAGTTCCTGGAAGGGGTTGTCCGTGCGCCAGACATCACCCGCCAGAACACTCATGACGCCGTGCCGCATCTCCAAGCCCGCTGGGTCATTCAGGAACATCGTCTCTGCAAAGCGCGTGTTGTAGAAACGGTCGATGAGTTGCGCGAAGGTGCGGTACACCCGGTCCATGCGATCGTGCTGCGGGGCCAGCAGCTCGGCATCCGCCTCGGTCCCTGCATCGAGGGCCGACCCGAGCAGGTCGGCCACGTCCTCTGCACCGCGCATGGCGAGCACGACGCCCGAGGAAAAGACGGGGTCGAGGAAGCAGGCAGCGTCCCCGATGACTCCGAAGCGTGACCCGCTGGATTGGGTGTTGCGGTAGCTGAAGTTCCGGATGACGCCGGTTTGCACGCGGGTCGCCCCGGCTGTCCAGCGCTTGACGAGTGGGCCCGACAAGAAGCCCTGCTCGCCATCGAGAGACTCCAGGCTGACCTTGCTCTGCGAAACCACGCCGAGACTCAGGCGACGGCCAGGCAGTGGGATCATCCAGCCCCAGCCGTCCTTGCGCAGCAAGATGCGCACGTCGTTGCCTTCGCCGATGGCCTCCAGCGCGTCATCGCTCAGGTGCTCGAAGCGGGAGTAGACGGCGGCGGCTCCGAAGCATTCGTAGGGTTTCACGCTGTCCAGTGCCCGACCCAGGAAACGGTCTTGGCCGGAGGCGTCGAGGAAGAAGCGCGCCTGATAGGTCTTCAGCGTTTCGGGCTCTGTCTCATTGAGCGCGTGCACGACGACCCCCGAATCGCCGAACTCCACGTCCGTGACGGTTGTGCCGTGCAGAACCCGGGCGCCGCTTTGCAGAGCGACGTCGCGCAATTGGGTGTCGAAGTCAGCCCGATCGACGTGCCACGCGTGCTCGGGGCAGCCAGGCAGCGCGTCGTGGAAGGGGAAGGTCTGCGAGCGGCCGGTCTCCTCGCACACGAACTCGGCGCCGCGCTTGTAGAGATAGATGTCGCCCTGCGGTTTCACGCCCAGGCGCTCCAGGATGGGCATGCCGGCAGGGAGCAGGGATTCGCCCACGTGAAAGCGTGGGAACTGCTCCTTCTCGAGCACCGTCACGCTGTGGCCCATGCGAGACAGGAGTGCCGCCGCTGTGGAACCCGCCGGGCCAGCGCCCACGATCAGCACGTCTTGAATGGGTGGTGTGCTCAACGGAAGCCGCCGTCGATGCCGATCACCTGGCCCGTGATGTAGGCAGCCTCTGACGACGCAAGGAAGGAGACAAGGGAAGCCACCTCCTCGGGTTGGCCGACTCGGCGCATGGGGATCATGGACGTCACGTCGATGGGGATGGACTCGATCATGTCAGTGCCGATCAGCCCGGGGGCCACGGCATTCACGGTGATCTTGCGCTTGGCGAGCTCCAGGGAGAGCGACCGCGTGGCACCCAGGATACCGGCCTTGGCGGCGGCATAGTTCACCTGCCCGCGATTGCCCCGCAAGGCGGAGATGGAGGACATGGAGATGATTCGGCCCCACTTCTGTTGGACCATGGGCATCACCAGCGGTTTGGTGACGTTGAAGAAGCCCTGCAGCGTCGTGTCGATCACGGCGTCCCACTGCTCCCCGTTCATGGCAGGGAAGGCTGCGTCCTGTGAGATGCCTGCGTTGTTGACCAGCACCGCGATGGGAGTGGGCTCCGCCAGCAGCCGATCGATCGATTCCTGGGTGGCTTCGCGGTCTGCCACATCGAAACCCACGGCAACGGCCTCGCCGCCGGCAGAGCGGATCTCCTCGACCACCTGGGCCGCGGCCGCCTCGCCCGTGCGGTAGTTGACCACGACTTCGTAGCCATCGGCAGCGAGGCGCCGTGCCACCGCAGCGCCGATCCCACGGCTGCCGCCCGTAATCAGCGCTCGTCGCTTTGGAGTGCTGCCCGTGGAGGGCGTGGGCGTCACTCGCCAATCTCCGTCGCCACGCCCGCCTCATCAAACGCCACCAGGAACGTCGACCAGCGCGAGCTCCAGTACTTCCAGCTAGAAGACTCCTGGCTGGGAGTTCCGGACGCCGGTGGGGGGCCCAAGGCGAGCAGCACGTCTGCCTTGTGCATGCCCGTCAAAGCTTTGCCTGCTTCGATAGCCGTGCGCTGCTCGTCGCTGTAGCTGCTGAGGTCGACGGGTTGGGCGGCAAACATCTCCTCGAAGGCCGTGGCCATGTCCTTGCCCGTGTGCTTGGCCATGTTCTGGACCAGCAGGGGGGAGCCGCTGTTCTTGATGATCAGCTTGGTCTGGCGCGAGTTGACGGCGATCAATTCGACCTCGGTGTTGATGGGCAGCAGCAGCCCACGCCGGTAGTTGGTGGTGGGGTAACGGCCCTTCTCGTAGCGCACGCTGAACTGGCTGTAGTAGGTCCCCCCCGGCGGATAGTCCAGGTTCATGGGGGAAGCACAGGCCGCGCTCAGGAGGGCCAGGCTGCAGATCAGCAGGGGGAGGTGCGGGCGGCGGAGCGTGAGCACGGGCAGATCCTCGAATCACGGAAGAACGAAGGAACGGAAAACGGAAGCGCTGATTCTTCTCTCGCTGCGCCGTGGGTTCAAGTCGTCAGCGGGACATGCCTCGCATGGCGGCCATGCGTTCGCGAAGGATCGGCAGCAAGGCCAGGGGCTCGTCACCAGCCTCGCCTGTTCCAAACAGGGCGGCGCTGGGATCTTCAGCCGACGCTGCCCACTCCAAGGTCATGCGCAAGGTTGGCTCGGCGGGGTCATCCACCAGGATCGTGAGGCGGGTCGGCTGCGCGCGATTGTATTCGAGACGCAGTTGCGACAGCGCAGGGCCCTCCCCGTCGCCGGGCGCCGCCTCGGCCGATGGCATGCCAGCGAAGGGGGCTGCGGGGCCCGCGAGGGCCACCATGCCTTCGTCATCCAGCACCACCTCCAAGGCGGACATCCTCAGCAGGGCGTCGAGGGCATCCAACGGGTTGGACAGGGCGGGGTTGACCTCCATCAACAAGGTCATGGGCAGGGGGATGGGCACTTCATCCATGAGCTCGCGCGCGTCGTCCCGCGTGATCCGGGTCCAGCCTTCGGTGGGCAGGGGCGAGGGCATGAAAGGGGAGGCGCTGCTGAACTTCAGGTGTAGGACCTTCCCGTCGTCGAGCACCGCCTCCGTCTCCTCCATGTCGCCGGGCATGCCCGGCAGGGACATGCTGCGAACCGCCTCGAGCCGGGTGCCCATGCTGCCGCCCAGGATCAAGGTGCCCTTGCGGGTCTTGCGCAGGTCGAGGGCTTCGCCCTCGGGGCCGCCCATGCGAATGGCGCCGGGCATGAGCAAGGCCTGCTCGAAGGTCAGGATGCCGCCTGCCGCAGACAAGTTCGCGCGCAGGGTTTCGAGGTGACGTGTGGCGTCGGCCGAGTGCGTGCCGTCCACGCGCATCATCTCGGCGCGTGCTTCCTCACTCAGCCTCGGCGCGGCCTCCTCTTCGGGCGCCTGACCGGTGATGACGCGTTCGAGGGTGCGGTCCATGGCCATGGGGTGGCCGATGTATTGGATGATGCCTTCGCGGTCGACGATGAAGCTGCATGGGATGCCGGCTTGCCCGGCGGCTTCCATCCAGTCGATGTGCATGGAGCGGTCCGGGTCGGTGCTCATGCGGTAACGGGTGACGCCCGCGTGGCGGTCCTTGGCGAGGAAGGGCTCCACCGTGTCGAGCTTCTCGTCGCTGACGCCGATCACCACGAGATCGTCGCCATACTTCTCCTGCGTTTCGGAGAGGTGCGGGAAGGCCTGGATGCACGGCTTGCACCAGGTGGCCCAGAACTCCACCAAGATGACCTTGCCCTCAGGAAAGCCGTCGACGCGCTCGCCCTTCACGAAATGCTCGATGGAAAGCGCCGGAGCCTTGTCGCCAACGGACAGACGGTTTTGGGCCGAGGCGGGGGCGCTGAACAGGCACAAACACAAGGCGGCGGCTGCAAGAAGCTTCATCAAGGCATCCAGGGGATTCAGGGGATTCGGGAGGCGAAAGGGGGGCTACGAGCAGCTGGGGGCCGTCGGCGGCCGGGGCCCAAGGCCCAGAGCTTAGAGCGCCAGGCACTCCGCTGCCTACAGCCCGTCGAAGGCAGGGCTGTGGCAGATGCAGTGGAGTCTCGCTCCGGATGCGCCGATGGGAGCCGTGTGATGTTCGCAGGTGATGGGCCAGAGCACCGTTCTGCTACCCGCAATCTCGCAAGCCGACTACCCTGCAGAGAGCCCCTCACTCGCCCGGTGGGTCCCGACTCATGCACGCCGCCGGCGACAGTCATCGACACCCCGAGCTTCTCATAGTGACAATCTGCACCCTCGACCGAACCCACGTGCAGCGCTCTTGGCCGCTCATGGCCCTCGCCCTGTGCCTGTTCAGTTTTGGATGGCTCTCGACAGCGGGTGCTCAGACCGGCCAAACCGGATTGATGGGGGAGTACTACGACGACGAGAACCTGGGCACCCTCGTGGAGACCCGGCTCGATGCGGTCGTGGACTTCACCAACTGGTCGGGTGGCGCGCCCACCGGCACGGCTGTCACACCCGACGACACCTACTCCGAACGCTGGACCGGCGCGGTGCGCCTGGATGCCGCGGGGGACTGGACCTTCTCCACCGTCTCCAATGATGGCGTGCGCCTGTTCATTGGTGGGTTGGAGGTCATCTCCAACTGGACCCAGCACGCGGCGACCACGGACAGCGTCACGCTGTCGCTCATGGCTGGCCTGCATCCCGTCACCCTCGAGCATTACCAGGACGGTGGCGGCGTCACGATCCAGTTGAAGTTCGAAGGCCCCGGGCAACCCGAGGTGGTGATCCCCACGGATTACCTCTGCCCCGCCCCTGTCAGTAATTTCTTCCCCAGCGTGGATGTCGGCCTGGACAGGTACGTCGTTCCGCCGGACGACAGCATCGTCTTGCAGAGCGTGGCCTTCGATCCGGATGGAGGTGCCATCGCCCAGACCCAGTGGGTCCAGCTGGCGGGCGCGCCCGTCACGCTGGCGGGCGCCACCACCTCCGACCTGACGGTCTCGGATCTCGTCGTGCCCGACGACTATGTGTTCGAGGTGATGGTCTGGGACGATGCGGGCTTGACGGCCAGCGCGAGTCTGACGGTGACCCTGGCGGATTGCCCACCCACGGCGCCCGTTCCAATCTGGAAGAAGTGGTCCACCATTGTTCCGGGCCCCGTCACCGATGAGGCGTCCACGCCGAATCCCTTCCTCGACTACCGCCTGAACGCGACCTTCACGCATGGGGGCAGCGGCGAGACCTGGATCGTCCCTGGCTTCTTTGACGCCGACGGTCGCCCGCATGACAGCAGCGCGACGGGCGGCAACACCTGGCGCGTGAACTTCGCTCCGCCACGCACCGGCGGTTGGGTGTACGAGGTCTCGTTCCGTCAGGGGCTGGAGATCGCCATCAGCGAGGACCCCGCCGAGGGCGTTGCGCTGGCGAACGACGGCTTGACGGGTTGCTTTCAGGTGGGCCCACCCGACGTGGGTGCGACAGGCTTCCATCTGAGCGGCCCGCTCGTGGCCAGCGGCGGCCACTACCTGCGCACGGCAGGCGACAACAAGCCCTTCCTTCAGGCAGGCGCCAACAGCCCTGAGAACCTGCTGGCCTACTTCGCCTTCGACCAGACCAGCCAGAGCCACGGCTACTTCAACCACATCGTGGATTGGAACACCGGCGACCCCAAGTGGCAGGGGCTGGGCAAGGGCCTGGTGGGGGCCATGAACTACCTCGCTTCCGAGGGCATGAACACCATCTGGTTCCTGACCTTCAATGTGGCCGGGGATGGCAACGACGTCTGGCCCTGGACGAGCTCCACGGAACGCGTGCGTTATGACACCAGCAAGCTGTCCCAGTGGAACCAGGTGTTCGACCACATGAACACCCTGGGTATGCAGATGTACGTGGTGACCCAGGAGCAGGAGAACGACACGGGCCTCCCCGCCCTGGACCAGGGGATGCTAGGCACCGAGCGGAAGCTCTACTACCGCGAACTGATCGCGCGCTACGGCCATCACCTCGGCATCATCTGGAACCTCGGCGAAGAGAACACCAACAGCGACTTCTGGCTGCGTCAGTTCCACGACTACATCCAGGACACGGACCCCTACAACCATCCCATCGTCATCCACACCTTCCCTTCCCAGTACAACAAGGTCTTCGACCCGTTGCTCTCCACCGATCGTCTGGACGGCATCTCCTTGGCGATCCCCACGCCGCCCGACACCCATGACACGGTGCTCTACTGGCGCGAGCGGTCGGCAGAGATGGGGCGGCCCTGGTTCGTGGGCGCCGACGAGGTCGGACCGCCCTCGCACGGCGTCTTGGAGGATTCCCTCGATCCGACCCATGACGACATCCGCAAGGGCGCCCTGTGGGGCAACCTCATGGCTGGCGGTGGGGGCGTGCAGTGGTACTTCGGTGTCGCGTTTCCAGAGAACGACATCAACCTCGAGGACTACCGCACGCGCACCAACATGTGGAAGCAGACCAAGCACGCCATGGACTTCTTCCACACCTACCTGCCCTTCGACCAGATGGACCCGGCCGACGATCTGGTGAGCGCGACCGACGCCTGGTGCTTCGCGAAGCAGGGCGAGGTGTACGCCGTCTACCTGCCCACGGGCGGGACGACCCAGCTCGACCTCGGCCTGAACTTCGGGGCGTTCAAGGTCTCCTGGTACGACCCGCGTATCGGCGGCCCCCTGTTCCAGCACTCGACGGTGCTCGGGCCTGGCGAAGTCCTGTTGACGGCGCCGACGACGGGCGCTCCGGGCGACGATTGGGTGGCCCTGATCAAGCGCAAGCCCATGGGCAAACCTCCCGTGCATGTGGGTCTGCGTAACGGGCCCCTGCCGAAGGTGCGCACCAAGCTCAAGAAGTGAGCGGGGTCGAGGCCGCCTGGAGTTCGGGCCCTCGCCATTTGCGATGATGGCTCGCCCCCCGACAGAGCCACCCACCACCAATGCTCAACATCCTGTTCGCCGCATTGCTCGTGCTCGTGCCCCAGTCAGCGGCCGACGATGCAGAGACCGAACGCGCCTTGCTCCGGCGGGCGCTTCCGTTGCTCGCCGAGCGACCCATGTCGGCGCAGATGGTCGGCGCCTACGAGGACCTTCATGGCCGCGCCTGGCGTCTCGGCGACGTCGAGACAGCGCACGCCGCCCTCGAGCGCATCGTGCCTTGGTTGGAGCAGCTGCACGGCCCCGACGTGGCGAACCTTGGCACTGCGCTCGACACCCTGGCCAACCTTCTCAGGGCGCGAGGGGACTACATCGCCGCCCGTCCGCTGTACGAACGCGGCCGGGCGAACCTCGAGGCGGCCCTCGGCCCCGAACACTCCAGAGTCGCCGGCAGCATCAACAACCAGGCTGTCCTACTCAGGGAACTCGGGGACTACGCGGCGGCGCGGCCCCTGTTCGAACGCGCCCTGGCGATCGACGAGGCGACCTTGGGCCCCGACCACCCGGACGTCGCCTACATCCTGATGAACCTGGGCCACCTGCTCTACAACCTTGGGGAGTTTGAAGAGGCGCAGCCGCTGTACGAACGCTCGCTGGCGATCCGGGAGGCGGCGTTCGGACCCGAACACGCCACTGTCGCCGACAGCCTCAGCAGTCTGGCCACCCTGCTCGTTGCCCGAGGGGACTACGCGGCGGCACGGCCCATGCACGAACGAGCCCTGGCGATCAACGAGGCAGCCTTGAGCCCGGACGACCCTGTTCTTGCCCTCGTCTTGAACAATCTGGCCAAGCTGCATTCGAAACTTGGGGACAACGCGGCGGCGCAGCCCCTGTACGAACGCGCCCTGGCGATCTGGGAGGCGGCCTTGGGCCCCGACCACCCGAAGGTCGCCCACAGCCTGAACAACCTGGCCAGCATGCTTAAGGAACGTGGCGACTATGCGGCAGCGCGGCCGCTGTACAAACGCTCCCTGGCGATCTGGGAGGAGGCCCTGGGACCCGACCACCCGCATGTCGCTTCCAGTCTGCAAAACCTGGCCAGCGTGAATTACAAGCTCGGGGAGTACGCGGCGGCGCAGCAGCTGCACGAGCGCTCGCTGGCGATCCGGGAGGCGGCGCTGGGCCCTGAGCATCCGAGCGCGGCCATCTCTCTCGAGGGCCTGGCGAATCTGCACCACGAACTCGGAGACTACGCCACAGCACGGCCGCTGTATGAACGCTCGCTGGCGATCCTGTTGGCGGCCTACGGCCATGAGCACGCGGACGTCGCCCGTGGCGTTCAGTCGCGGGTGCTCCTGGAGCTGGACGACGGGCAACTCGAACGAGCTCTGCCCTACGCCGAGCGCCTCGCCGATGACCGGGTCCATGTGCGCCGAACGATGGCCTCCCTGACGACCGGCGAGAGCCACCTGTTTCTCGCCAAACAGCGCCGTGCACGGAATGCGTTGCTCTCGGTGGCCGCCGCCGCGGACGATCCCGCCGCCGCCTACGCCACCGTCCTGGACAGTAAGGGCCAGGTGGCGCGACTAACGCTGCAGACCCGGGCTCAACTGCGGGACGCGCTGGACCCTGAGATCCTTGCGCTGATGGAGTCTTTGGCCCAGGTCCAGGGCCAGCTGTCGCGACTCGCGCTGCAGACGGACATCCCAGACCGCGAGCGGCACGGGAGGCAGTTGGACTCGTTGCGCACCGAGCGCGATGGGCTGGACCGTGAGTTGCGGCGGAAGGTGGACGTGACGGAGAAGGTGGCTGTCACGGTGCAGGACGTCGCAAACAGCCTCCCGCCCGAGTCGCTGTTGGTGGACCTGCTGGTGCACGAGAGTTGGGTTGCAGCGGCCCACGACGGCGGGGTGTTTGTCCGGGAAGGTCACTGGTCCGAGCCGCGCGTGAGTGCGTGGGTGGTGCGGTCGGGCGCAAACGAAGTGCAGCACGTCGACTTGGGACCCGCTGCCGCCATCGAGGAGGCGGTGGCGTCGTTCCTAGGAGATCTCGTGGCTGTGGGCGGGGGCACGGCGCCGGAGCAGCGGGGCGGGAGTCTCGGTCGCGCACCCGACGCCCAGCAGGGCGGTGTCCAACGGACACTGCGCGCTCTGGTCTGGGACCCCTTGGCCGTGCACCTCGACGGGGTCGAGACGGTCTTCATGTCGCCTGATGGCGTGCTCGGCACGTTGCCCTTCGAGACGCTCCAGGACGCGTCGGGTCGCTATCTCGTCGAGGATCTTGCCTTCGTCTACGTCTCCAGTGGAGGTGCGCTAGTCAGGCACGGCAGCGCAGCCTCGCCGCTGGGCGCGTCGCTGCTGGTTGCCGGAGGGGTGGACTACGACCGCGGGCAGGATTCGTCCCCTTCCCTCGTTTCGCCGGGCGGCAGCGACTTGTCCCGGGGCTTTGCAGGCAGTTGGTCATCGCTCCCGGCCACCGTGGCGGAGGCCAGCTCCATCGTGGCGACGCACGCGGGCGCTCGGCAATCCGGCTCACGCCATCTGGTGCGCGGTTCCGACGCCACCGAGGGGCGCCTCAAGCTCGAGATGCCGCAGCACGCGATCCTGCACCTCGCGACGCATGGGTACTTCCAGCCCGAAGGCTTGCCCTCGATGTGGGAGGCGGCGCTGGATGCCGTGGGTGGCGTAGGCGGCGAGCGCGGGATGAAGGTGAGCGAGTCTTCCAAGCGCCTCACGGGCCTGCACCCCGGTCTTCTCAGCGGCCTGGTGTTCGCTGGCGCCAACAGTCCGCCCGACGAGGATGAGGATCGCGACGACGGTTACCTGACCGCCTCCGAGGTCACACTACTGGATCTCTCGCACGTCGATCTGGTGGTGCTCTCCGCCTGCGAGACGGGGCTCGGACGACCGCAGTCAGGCGAGGGTCTGCTTGGCCTGCGTCGTTCGTTCCACATGGCCGGCGCGGACACGGTGATCAGCTCGCTGTGGTCGGTGCAGGACGAGAGCACGTCGGAGCTGATGCAGGGCTTCTACACCAACCTGCTCGTCGACGGCATGGGGCGTCACGAGGCGCTGCGCACGGCCCAGCTCTCGATGCTGGCCGAGAACCGCGAGAGGCACGCTGGCGGGATCCCCAGCACGTGGGGGGCGTTCGTGCTGAGCGGGGAGTGGCGCTAGCTGGTCGGGGTGAAGTGGCTCGAAACGGCCGCGAATCACCGAGTAGGACGCGTCCTACGCCGTAGCGTGGCTTTCGCAAGTCCGTGCGTTCTGAGAGGTGAAGCCCCGTAGTTCCTCCGTAGTCGTGCGGAGGTTCGTAGTCTACGGAGATGTTGTCCGGCGAATCTCCAGACGCGTCTCTGGGATCCCAGAGTCTGTTCTCAAACGCACGCCTGTCAGCCGAGCGCGAGACCGTTGCGTCTGACGGCCGCGAGGCCGGCCAGGTTGTCGGCGACTACCGCCTGATCGTCCCTCTTGGTCAGGGCGGGATGGGCGCGGTGTGGGAGGCCGAGCAGGTTTCGCTGAAGCGGCGCGTTGCTCTCAAGCTGCTGGCCCCGCACCTCAGCATCGCGGACGAAGCCCTCGGACGTTTCCATCGGGAAGCGAATGCCGCTGCGCGTCTCAGTCACCCGGGCATCGTGGCGGTGATCGAGGCAGGCGAGGCGGAGGGTGTCCACTACATCGCGCAGGAGCTCGTTCCGGGTGGCGTGACGTTGGCTGACTTCCTGGCCGACGCGCGCGAGGGCGACCAGGTGCCTTCCGGCTATTACCGAGCCATCGGGGAGTTGTTCGCCTCCCTTGCAGAAGCACTTCAGGTTGCGCACGACGCGGGAGTGATCCACCGCGACATCAAGCCGAGCAACGTCCTGATCTCGGAGAACGACCAGCCGAAGGTCGCCGACTTTGGTTTGGCGAAGATCAACGACGACCTGCTGCTCTCGCGCACGGGCGAGCTCGCCGGGACGCCCTACTACATGAGCCCCGAGCAGGCTTCGGGGCAGCTGACAACTGTCGACCACCGCACGGACGTCTTCAGCCTTGGAGCGACGCTGTACGAGTGCCTGACGTTGAGACGGCCGTTCGAAGGGGACACCAGCCAGCAGGTGCTCGAGCAGGTCATCAGCGCCGAGCCTCCGGACCCACAGAAGCTGCGCTCACGGGTGCCGTGGGAGCTGTCCGTCATCTGCAGCAAGTCGCTGGAGAAGCGGCCGGAGGCTCGCTTCTCGTCGATGGGTAAGCTTGCGGCCGACCTCCGGAGATGGCTAGCGAACGAACCGATCACCGCGCGTCCGCCGGGGATGATCTCGCGGGTCGGAAAATGGACGCGCCGGCATCCCCTGGTCTCGACGGTGGGAGCGGTCCTGGTCGCGGCCTTGATCCTCGTCAGCGCATTGCTGGGCCAGCTCCAGAGCCGCAATGTCCGCTTGGCGCGCATGCTGACCGTCATGGAGTCGCTCTTTGGTTCTCCCGATCCCCGCCTGGGGCGGCCCGAACGGATCACCGCCACGGGCATGCTCCTGGGGAACGCCGAAATCGTCCGCACCGAATTCGCGGCTGAGCCTCTCGTTCGCGCGCGCTTGTTGGGTGCGGTCGGCAACGTGATTCGGGCGCTGGACGAGCACGAGCAAGCCGAGGCTGTCCTGGCGGAGGTGCTGGCGACCTACGCGGCGGAGATCGGTGATCGAGCTGTCGAGACGCTTTCGGCCAGGCACGCCCTGGCGAGCCTGTACTTCGAGGGAGGTCGAATCGACGAGGCCGCCAAACTGTATGCGGACGCGTTCGAGGGTCGACGGGCAGCGCTTGGGCCAGGGCACGTGGAGACGCTGGCCTCGCAGAATGCCCTGGGGGCTACGTTGCTCGTGCTGGATCGTGTGCAGGAAGCTGCGCCACTCGTCGAAGCAGTGCTCGAACGGCGGCGAGAGATCCTTGGCGAAGACGACCCCGAGACGCTTTGCTCGCTTCACAATCTCGGCTGGCTGCGGTGGAAGCAGGGGAAACTGGACGAGGCACAATCGACCTTCGAGCAATCGGTAGCGCACAGCCGACGGGTCCTGGGGTCGGAACATCCCAACACCCTCTGGGACATCGGAGACCTGGCGTCCTTCCACCTCAGCCGGGGTGACCTGAAAGCGGCGGAGAACCTCCTGGACGAGGTGATCGAGACGCGCGCGCGCATCGGAGACACCAAGGATCTCGGGATGTTCGCCTCGATGGCAAAGATGGCCGACATCCGTGTGCGCCAGGGGCGGCTGGGGGAAGCCGAAATCTTGTTGCGCGCGGCCTCTTCCGGGGCCTTGGGAACACAAGGGGAGGATCACGTAACCGTGCTTGAGATGAGGTCGCTCCTGGCGCATGTCCTGATCAAGCAGGAGCACCACGAGGAGGCGGGGCGGATCCTCGCCGACGTTCTCGAACGTCAGCGGAACACTCTCGGTCGGGCTCACGACGCCACGCTACAGACTCTGCACCTGAAGGTCTGGCTGCTTCATTCCGTGCAAGGCGATCCTCTGGCGGCGGAACCAATGGCCCAGGAGCTCGTGGATCTCACCCCCCCCGACGACGCTTCCTTGCCCGCCAGAAGCGAACTGCTCCGGGCAATCCAGCGTGAAGCGGGAGAAGGCTAGCAAATGCCAGAACCGGCACGGCCACGCATGGAAGCCGGGTCACGTCATCGGGGTCGGCTCGCCGAAGCCTTCCCGGGGAATGCTAGACTCTGCTCACCATGAAGGGCACCTACAGCATCGACATCGAGTGTTCGCGCGAGCAGGTGTTCGCATTCCTCGACGACGAGAAGAACCTCCCCAAGATTGTCCCGACCCTTGTGGATCAGGGGATCATCAATGAGACGCCGGAGAAGGTCGGATCGACTTTCTGGCACGTCTACGAGGAGAAGGGTCGCCGGATGAAGATGACCGGCGTCGTGACGGAACACAGCCCCCCGGAGCGAATGGCCGTGAAGCTGGACGGCGCGTTCTTCGGTCTGGAGGTCACGTACGAACTCAAGCAGCTCAGCCCGACCTCGACGCGCCTCACCCAGCACTCCGAGTCGCGCTTCAAGCACGTCTTCAAGCTGATGGGCCTCTTGTCCGGAAAGAAGATGGAACGAGAGGGCAAGCAGGCGCAGGCCGAGATCTTTGCCCGCATGAAGACGGTGATCGAGGAAGGCGCATCGGCCTGAGGGTGAGGATCGCGCCTCCGATCGCGAGGGCCCGCTCGAGCTGGTCGGGCTGACTGGATTCGAACCAGCGACCTATCGCTCCCAAAGATGCTGGGGGCGTCGGTGCCGCATGACCCAGAACCGCGTCGAATCACCGTGTTGTCCGCATCCTACGCCGCAACGGCCCTTTCGCAAGTGCGCGCATCGCCCCGCGCCTGATCGCGAAGTTCCTCCGTAGTCGTGCGAAAAATGCGAATCTCCGTAGTCTACGGAAGGCGCCCTGATGGTCGGGATCACCAACTCGATGAGCGACTTGGCCAGCGAGCTTTGTCGGAGCTCATGACCGCCTTGCATTACCGCTCCACCACCAGTCGCCCGGGGCGGCCTGCACGTCGAGCCGCCCTGATCTTCCGGTCCCGATTCGTGACATCACCAGCGCCTGGGTCGTGGCAACCTGTCGATCCGCCGACAGATCTCGTCTGCCCACTCCGTGCCGTCGTAGAGTTTCAGCATTCGGGACCAGGCCTTCCGCTCGGCGCCGAGGTCGTGTTCCACCCTCACTTTCGTGGCCCCTTCGCCGTACTCCACGACGGCGCGCAAGTACGTCAGCTCTCCGGGGCGCATGTCCACCGTCAGGGCGTCCCGGAGGCTGGGCGAAGCACCATCCAGGAAATCATGCTCCGCGGGGTGACCACACCAATGCGCATTCGAGTAGACGCTGTGCATGCTCCATGGACCGGGTGCCATCCGGGAGAAGGCGACGAGGTAGCTCCCGGAGGTGTATCCGGAGAGCAAGATTCGGCCCCAGTCGTCCGTCGGGAGCGCATCGGCAGACACGACCTTCGACGTCTCGTCTGCCTGCTGGATCCAGGCCCTCCGCACAGAGTGCCGCTATGAATCCTCGCTACACAAGATCTCGAACTCCACCAGGAGCAGGCCGTTGGAGCCCGGAGTTCCCTGAAGCCTGGGCCGATGCAGCTTCTCGATTGCGATGCACCCCGTGCACGACACGCCAAGGATGAGAGCGGCGGCGATGACGTGAATCGAAGGAAGCGTCATGTCCTGTCCCAATCGATGGCCTTGGGTGCAGCAGGCCCTGATGGCAGAGTCTCCATCGCTCGCATGTGTTGACGCGTCGCCGCGCCGACATGGATGAGCGCCGCCAGCTTCTCCAGGAACGACTGCGGCTCGAAGACCACCCGCGTCGTGCCGTCCGACCACGGGCGCCGCAGGTCGTAGACGATGCGGCCGTCCGGATGAGGATAAGCACTACGTTCATGGAGACGTCGCACACCTACTCCGCGAAGCGGACGCACATCTTCGAGTTCATGCACATCGCCACGCACGGCGGGAGGATCGCGTACATCGTGCAGCCTGGAGGCGATCCGCCCACGCTCTTCCGGGCGGTGAAGGTCACGGAGGAGGAGGCGGTGTTCGAGCGCCCTGATCACGACTACCCGCAGCGGATCCGCTACGCGAAGACGGCGAGGGGGATGACCGCGACGATCTCGCGGATGGACCGGACGCCGGCGACGGACTTCGTGTTCGAGCGGCGAGCGGAGTAGCAGGCGTTCTTTCTCGTCTCGGGTCGTACCGTCGCGCAGCTTGGATCACCTCTCTGCTGCACTACAGCTTGATGCGAAGTTCTCCGGTCGGCGTCTTGTACAGATCGCCCGGACTGAGGCCGCCGACTCCAGCTGTAGGGTCATCATCGTGTGTGGGCAAGGAAGAGATGTTGACCCCGCCGAGAGCATCCAGCCGCAGCACCGGACCACCCAGGGCGCTTTCCAGGATGTACTCGTCTGAATTGTAGTTCGGGAACAAGCGCCAGCCGTTGTCGGGTCGGGCTGTGTTGATCTGGTTGATGCTCGCACCGACCGTCTGTCCCCCCTCGAGGTGCAGCGCGTACTGAGGGCTTTCCTCGCCGACACCGATGAACCCGGTGCCTGCGATCACGAGCTTGTCATCACCCGCCTTCAGGTAGTTCCCGCCGTTGGTGTCGAGGAGCAGCACGTCGTCGGTGTTCGTGGAGAGTTGGACGGTGTTGCTGATCTGGTTCATCACGCTGCCTGAGTAGATGAACTGTGGGTTCGCGTTGAAGCTCAGTGACCCGAGATACAGGTTGGTGTAGTTGGCGAACGTGCAGTTCAAGGAGCGGAAGTCATGAGGCCCGTTGCTGAAGAGGATCGCCGTGTCGTTGTATTCGAAGTAGCAGGACTCCGCGGAGACGGATGAGCAGCCGTCGACCTCCAGGCCCACGCCACCGTCCATGCTGGTCATGTGCAGCTTGGTCGCGACGCCGTTGGTGTAGACGTTGGTCTCATATCCAGTGATCACGCAAGCGCTGATCTTGCTGTCATTGCCGGCGCTGTTGCCTGCCTGGCTCCCGCCCATGCGAATGCCATAGCTACCCGGCCAGTCATTCTGGTTCGTGTAGTTCCGGATGATGCACCCACGCACCGAGTGCCTGTACGCGGCTCCGATGCCATGGTCCATGTGGAAGTCGATCCCTCGGTAGACCGAGTACATCTCGATGTCCGTGAACTTGCATTGAGAGCCCTGAGGTCGTGCCGGGGTGTTCTCGACGCGAAATGCCGTGGCCTGCAGCAGGGCGGCGGTCTGCCTGATGTGCCCACCGATGAAGCTGTGCTTCTCGCCGCGGATCGTGAAGAGCGGGCTCGCATCGTCATCGATGTAGAGATAAGCCCCTCGCATGACGGTCGTGATCGGGAATCCCGAGTCGAGGACGACACCCGAGAACGCATAGGTCTCTCCGGGCGGGAACACGACCGTGTGTCCTGAACCGTTGCTCTGGGCGACGCTGATCGCTTGATCGTAGGCTGCTTGCACGGCTTCGCGAACGGTCGGGTACTTGCCGATGAAGTCCATGACGTCGACGGAACCGGCAGTCGTGCAGCATCCGTTCGGTGGGCACGATGGATTGCGCGCCGGAGAGCCGATGCGGGGGCGACCGCCGAGCGTTACGCCTCCTGCGCCCGGGCCGACGGTCGACATGCTGGCGCCTCCGGGAGGAGCGGCGCCGATCGTCGTCTGCCCACGGGCAGGGCTCCGCGGAGGTGTGCGGTCGAAGTCCCCGGGGGCCAGCGCCCAGAAGAGCACGTCGCCGCCGACGTTGTGCAGGACGAGGTCGAGGAGGCCGTCACCGTCGACATCGATGTGCTCAGCGCTCTTGCCCGGGCCTGTGTCGGCCAGGCCCAGTGTCTTCGTGGCATCGCGAAAGTGTCCGCTGCCGTCGCCGAGCAGCGCGACGTTGTCCTTGGGCGACACCAGGTACAGGTCAGGCAGGGTGTCGCCATCGAGGTCGCTGACGAGCACGTTGCTCACCATGACCGTCGGCAGCCGTTGCTGCACGGGCCTGAAGGTCTTGGTGCCGATGTTGATGGCCACGGAGACCGTGCCGCCCGGACCCAGCGTGAGCTGATCGAGGAGGCCATCGCCCGTCACGTCCACCAGGCGGACGGCAGCGGAAGTCGTGGTCGCCTCGACGCCCGGCTGGAGAGCGGCAAGGGTGAGCGAGCAGACGATGAGCCACGACATGAGCGGATCTCCCGATGAACGGAGCCCCGCCGTGGCGCAAGACCCGGGGAAGCGGAACCCGGTGTGCAATCCCGAAGGACGACCAGTCTACTCGCGATCGGGATTCCCGGGGTTTGGAGCAGAGTGCGTTCCTGGGGACAGCGAGTGTCCTGCAGAGGCGCGAGCTGCGTGCCGAGGATACGCGAAACAAAGCCCCGCGTGTTCCGTGACGAGCGCCCGTTCAGCGGGCAGAATCGCTAATCGAGCTGGTCGGGGTGACTGGATTCGAACCAGCGACCTTCTGCTCCCAAAGCAGACGCGCTACCAAGCTGCGCCACACCCCGATCTTGAAGCGGGGGGAGTCTAGCCCGGACTTCGGTCGGGGTTCCACCGCTGCGAGTGGAGATTGTGGGCGCTTGGGGTGCTGGCCCACACGGCAGCCCTCGCCGAACCCCGGCTGCCCTACTTGTCGCCGTTGAGCCGGGTGGGGTTGATGCGGTTCTTGATGGCCCGGAAGACCTTGTAGATGGGCGTGCCTGGGTAGGTCTTGAGGGCGCCCTCGAGATCGTCGACCCGGCCCCGCAGGTGGTCCCGCTCGGCCTCCAGGGTCTTGGCGTAGAGTCGCAGGCGCTCGCGCTCGGCGTTGGCTGCTGCCGCTTCGGCTGCGTCCTCCGGGGCTAGCTGGGAGGCTGGGTCGCTGCCAGTGCCGACATCGCCGTCGGGGCTGGCTTCGGGAGTCGCTGTGGTGGCCTCCAGCTCCTGCTTCAGCTTTTCCATGCGCGCGATGACGTCGGGGTCGAAGCCGCGATGCTCACCACCCCCAGGGCGCGTGATGCGCGAGCGGCCGTTGGCCCCCGGCATCACCGTCAAGGGCTCGCCGTTGAGGGTGTGGGGCACGATCTCGTTGGTGCTGATGTCGCGCACTTCCTTGAGCTTGTACTCGCCCAGGGCGACGTCGCTCAGGATGGGCGCGAAGTAGGTGCAGCCCTCGAAGTAGTAGTGGGTCACCTGGCTCATGCGCGTGGCACCGTGCTTGCTGATGGCCGAGCCGCCGTGCAGCAGGTTGCTGGACCAGATCAGCGCCGTGCCCTTGGGGATCTCCAGGCGCTTCTCTTGCAGCCCGTGGGTGTTCACCACGGCGCGCACATAGTTCTCGTAGTGGCCATAACCACCGCCGTGGGCGGTGTAGCCGGCTTGGCCCCAGAGACCTAGCTGGGACAGCTGGACCTCGGGTAGCTTGTGGCTGCCGGGGTAGTAGACCAGCGCCCCGTTCTCGAGCGTTGCGTCCTCGAGGGCGACCCAAACACCACACATGAACCCGGCCGGCAGGCAGCTGAAGTGGATGGCGTCGCTGTGCGCCGGCTGCTCCGTGCCGTACAGGAAGTTGAGAGTCTGGAAGGGGATGGCGCGGCGGCCGTAGAGCAGCTGCAGCAGCTCCAGGATCTTGGGGTGGGCCGCCAACTGCTGCACCTCATCACAAGCCCACCAGGCATCGAGGCGACGGGCGGGGTCCAGCTTGAACAGCTCCTGGACGTGGCCCGGAAGGGTGGGAATGGTCTTGGGGTCGAACAGCCACGGATAGTGGCCCACGATCTTGTCGATCAGCTCGGGCTCAAAGAGGTTCTCGAGCACTACGAAGCCATTGTCATGGTAGTCCTGGGCCAGGCCCTGCATCTCGTCCGAGATGTGCGCAGCGGACAGGATGGAGTCGAAGAAGACGGACTCCACGGCGGGCACGTTGAGGGCCTTGGTGTCCCCCAGGAAGCCCGAGACGCTGGAGCGGTCGTCCTCGCTCAGTGCATCCGTCTGCCCTGCGGCAGCCGGCTTGCCCTCATAGGAGAAGGGGCTCGCGGGCAGGTCAGCCTGGGCGTCAGGTTCCTGAGTGTTCCCATCCAAGGCGAGCGTCTCCGGCCACGTGCAGGTGAATCAGGCTCGGGGACGATCCAGTCAAGCGCTGGATTCGGCCTGTAGGAGCGCTGAGGCCGAAGTATAGAACATGCACCGGACACGAAAAGGAGCAATCGGTCGCCTGATGGCTCCCGAAGATCCTGAGGCCTAGAGACTCGAGCGAACGACCCCGACAACCATGCCTTCGATCTCCACGTCAGGCTGGGACAGGATCATCGGCTCCAGGCGCTCGTTGGCGGGCTGCAGGCGGACGTGGTTGCGCTCCTTGTAGAAGCGCTTCACGGTGGCCTTCTTGCCGCCAGTGTCCTCGTCATCGATGCGCGCCACCACGATCTGTCCGTTCTCGGCGGACTTGGCGGGCTGGACGATGACCAGATCGCCGTTGCAGATGTGGGCATCGATCATGGAATCGCCTTCGATGCGCAGCATGTAGCAGCTGTCGAGATCCCGGGCGAGGTCTTCCATGGTGAAGGCTTCTTCCGCCTCCACTTCTTCGATGAAGGCGCCTGCTGCCACACGCCCACGGATGCTGAGCACGCGCGCTGGAGGGGCGTCGGCATGACCGGGCTGCGAGCCGTTCTCGACCAGCTCGATGGAGCGCTTGCGATTGGCTTCCTTGCGGATCGCGCCCTTGGACTCCAAGGCTTTCACGTGTTCGTGAATCGTGATCTTGGAGACCCCGAAGTACTGCGCCATCTCTTCGAGGGTGGGGGAGATGCCCTTGTCCGCAATGAACTCGCGGATGAAGGTCAGGATGGCGTTCTGCTTCTCAGTCAGGAACAAAGCGCTCTGCCTCGCTTTTGGGAACGGTCAGGTTTCGCGCGAGTGGCGGAGAGCCGAGCGGGTGTGGCTTCCGTTCGCGCGATGAGAAAAAGGCCGGTCAACCCCGCGGACTCCCAGGCGGCACCGAAGGGAGGCGGTGGTGCATCCTGATCTTGTAGATGGCGGTGAAGTCCGAGGGGTTGCCCGGCCGGGTCGAAATGTGGTTCGAAAGATCCGAAGCGAAGGACTGCGCGGACGCAGCAAGCTGGGCCTTCGGAGAGGGTCTCTCAAGCGGTGCAGGGAACACCGCTCGGCCGGGAAGCCGGCGGCAAGTCGTTCCGTTCAAGACTCGATAGTGGGTGGCAGACGGGATCAAGATTTCTGGCTCGTGAGCAGCTCAGATGAACAGGCAGGCGAGAAACATGAGCAGCATGGCGACCAGGGCGAGCGTGTCGCTGCGCACGATTTCCCGTATCATTCCGAGGTGTTTCGCCCGACTTTGGATACGGGTGGAGAGGGCTGCGATGGCGGCAGTCATGGTGAGATCGAAGCTCCAGTCGAGAAGTAGCGATGGAAGGGCCCGAACGACTTTGTTCGGCTTCCGTAACCCTAACATCGGTGCAACATTCGGGATCTTCGGTGCTTGTTAGGAAATACTTTCGGTTTTCGTTCGGGTGGCGATGCGCTTCGTATGGGAGAAGAGACATCCGGCCCCGAATCTGCCACGGAGCCCCCGTTTGCCTTCCTTCGCTGAAGAGTTCGCGTCTTGGTCTTGAGTGATTTGCAGCCGCCCCAGCAGCCCCCGCTGCAGCCCCCCCTGGAGCTAGCGGGGCCGAATGTGCCGCGGTATCTGGTGCACATGAGCCCCCTGCACCTGCCCAGCCTGACGGTGGATGTGCTGGTGGTGGGTGGTGGCGTCGCGGGCCTCAGCGCGGCCATCGCGGCCGGCGAGAGTCGCAGCACGCTGGTCGTATTCAAGGGTGCCCGCAACAAGACCGCCACGAACTGGGCGCAAGGGGGGATGGCGGCCGTGCTGGGCGACGACGACAGCCTGGCATCCCATGAGGCCGACACGACCGAGGTCGCTGGTGGGCTAGCGCATCAGGACGTCGTGCGCGAGATCGTGGCCGACGGTCCCGAGGTGGTGAAGCGCTGGCTCGGATGGGGCGGGCAGTTCGACCGCGATGAGCACGAGCAACTCAAGCTCGCCATGGAGGGGGGCCACTCGGTGGCGCGCATCATCCACTCCCATGGCGACCAGACCGGCGCAGAGATCCAGCGTCTCTTGGTTGCCAAGGCCAGCAGCATGGACAAGGTGGAGGTGCATGAGGACACCTTCGTCCTGGACCTGGTGACCCAAGGTGACAGCGTGCACGGTGTCATCGCGTGGAGCCATGAGCAGGGCTACCACGTGATCTGGGCCGGCTCCACGATTCTCGCAGCGGGTGGTGTGGGGCGCGTGTATCGCGAGTCCAGCAACCCCAAGTCTGCCACCGGTGACGGGCACGCTCTCGCCTATCGCGCTGGTGCTCGCATGCGCGGGATGGAGTTCGTGCAGTTCCATCCGACCGTGCTCTACGTGGCGGGCATGGCGCGCTTCCTGGTGAGCGAAACGGCGCGCGGCGAAGGGGGCAAGCTGGTCGATCGGACAGGCGAGCGCTTCATGCCGTCCTATCACGAACGCGCCGAGTTGGCGCCGCGCGACATCGTCAGCCGCTCGATCGTGACGCAGCTGGGCAAGGTGCGCGACAGCAATGTCTATCTCGACATGCGGCACCTGAGCGAGGAGCGCCTCAAGGCGCGCTTCCCCGTGATCTATCGCGCGTGTGCCGAGTTCGATATCGACATGGCGAAGGACCTGATCCCCGTCCACCCTGCCTGTCACTACATGGTGGGTGGAGTGGAGACCGACACCCACGGCCGCACCAATTTGACGGGCCTCTACGCCTGCGGCGAGGTGGGTTCGACAGGTTTCCATGGCGCGAACCGCATGGGCAGCAATTCCCTGCTGGAAGGTGCGGTCGTGGGGCATCGTGCCGGCGCGCACGCTGCCGCATCCGAGCGCAGCCCGCGCGTGGCGACGGATGCAGAGCCCCACCCCGAGCGCGCTCACAGCACCGCACTCGACCTGCACGACATGGACAACGCCCTGCGCTCCACCATGTGGCGGCTCGTGGGCATTGAACGCGAGGAGCTGGGGCTGTCCTCTGCGACCCACCGGATCGAATCCTGGCTGCACATGGTCAGTCAGCGCGTGTTGGGTGACCCCTTTGGCTGGAGTCTGACCAACAAGCTGCTGACATCGGCGCTCATCACGCGTGCAGCTGCGGCGCGCCAGGAGAGCAGGGGGACGCACTTCCGGCGTGACTTCCCGGCGCTGGACGACTCCCAGTGGCGTCGCGACATCGTCATCGTGCGGAGTGACCCTTCATGAACGGCGGCCGCTCATGAAGGGTGGCATGCACGAGTCGGAAACACGTCCGCCCATCGCGGTGCTCTTCGGCAGGGCTGGAGGGCCCGACGGGACCCAGCCGTCTGGCCTGGAGCCGGAGGATGTCCTGGACGAGCTCGCCGGCCTCGCCGAGGCAGCGGATGTGGGTGTGGCCGGGCGCTTGGTCCAGAGCCTGCAGCGCCCGCTGCCCGCGACCTACGTCGGGTCCGGCAAGGTGCAAGAGCTCAAGGAGCTCGCGAAGTCCGTGCATGCGGAGCTCGTGCTCGCCGATGTGGACCTCAGCCCCGCGCAGGCACGGAACCTGACCAAGGCGATCGGGGTGCGCGTGGTGGACCGCTCCGAATTGATCATGGACATCTTTGCCGGCAGAGCGCGCACCGCTCAGGCGAAGTTGCAGGTCGAGTTGGCCCAGCTGAAGTACATGCTGCCGCGACTGCGTGGCCAGTGGGAGCACCTCGACCGCTACAAGGGCGGCGGAGTCGGTACCCGTGGGCCGGGTGAAAAGCAGCTCGAGACCGACCGCCGATTGGTGAACAAACGCATCGGCGACCTGCAGTCGCGCCTCGAGGTCTATGGGCGGCGCACCCAACTGAACCTGGCGGGGCGCAGCATCGCGCGCAAGGTGGCTCTCGCGGGCTACACGAACACGGGCAAGAGCACGCTCTTCAACCGCGTCACAGGCGCTGACCGCCTGGCTGCGAACCGGCTCTTCGCCACCCTGGATACGAGAACCCGCAAGTGGCGGCTACCACAGTGCGAGGACCTCATCCTGTCTGACACGGTGGGCTTCGTGCGCGCGCTCCCGCACCATCTGGTCGCGTCCTTCCACGCGACCTTGGAGGAGGTGGTGGAGGCAGACCTGGTGCTGCACGTCGTGGACGCCGCCGACCCGCATGTCGTCGACTGCATGCAAGCCGTCGCAGAGACGCTCAAGGAAATCGGTGCCGCAGACGTGCCGACCATCACGGTCTTCAACAAGGTGGACCTGGTGACCGACACCATGGAACTCCAGTCGCTCCTGAACGCGCACCCTGGAGCGGTGGTCATCTCCGCGCGCACGGGTTACGGGCTCAACGATCTCGAGCAGGCCGTGCGCAGCTTCTTCATCGCGCGGACATGCGAGTTCGAGCTGGTGGTGCCCATCCACCGTGGTCGCGAGCTGGCCCGGGCGGGCGAGCTTGCAGAAGTCACGGCGAGTGAGGCGGACACGGAGATGGTGCGATTGAGCCTGCGCGTGGAGGACGGCCGCATCGCGCGCCTCAAGGCCTGGGCCGAGGCGGAGGGCCTCGAGCTCAGTGCAAGCGGATCCGCTCGCCCGGCGTGAGCTGATCAGGGTCGCTCAGCTGGTTCAAGCGGGCGAGGTCCGGAGCCCAGCTGGCCGAACCCAACTTGTCCTGCGCGATGCTGCTGAGCGTGTCACCGACCTGGATGACGTACCACTCCTGGTCCGCCTCGGGAACGCCCCAGACATCGCCACCTGATTCGTCGTCGACCTCAGGGGAGAGCTGGGCCTCAGCCCCCGGCTCGGGGACCGTGCCGAAGAGCAGCACCAGCTCATCGTCCTGACTGATGCGGCCGGGCTCGTCGGCCGCCATGGCGGGCAAACGCTCCACCATGGTGACCGCCAGGGCCACGAGCGCCAAGAACAGCGCCAGCGCAAGCAGCTGGGTGCGGCTCAGGCGGGAACTCCCTCGGCCTGGCCGCCCTTCTTGTTCTGTGAAGAGCCCTTGGATGAATTCTTGGCCGCGCTCGGCTTCTGGCTCGGAGCGCTGCCCGTGGTGTCGTACTTCTTCGCGATCATCGCCAGAACGGGGCTGGCCACGAAGATGGACGAGTAGGTTCCCACGAGGACGCCCAGGATCATGGCGAAGGAGAAGCCCTCGAGCACGTTCTGCCGTCCGTAGTTGAAGACGAAGATGATGATCAAGGCCACCAAGGTCGTCATGGACGTGAGCACGGTACGCGAGAGCGTCTGGTTGATGGAGATGTCGAGCACTTCCTGGAAGGTCTTGTCCTTCAGGCGCGGCAGGTTCTCGCGGATGCGATCGAAGAGCACGATCGTGTCGTTAAGGGAGTAGCCGATGATCGTCAGGAAGGCTGCGATCATCGCCAGGTCGATCTCCACGTCCACGAAGCCGGAGAAGTGCGCCAAGGCCACCACGCCCAGGGTGATGGACACGTCGTGGGCCAAGGCCACGATGGCGGCGATGCCATAGCGGTACTCCCGGAAGCGGACCCGGATGTAGAGCACGATGGCGATGAACGAGAGCAGGATGGCCCGGATGGCCGAGTCCCGCAGCTCGGTGCCCACCCTCGAACCGATGGTGGTGGATTCGAGGAAGGGCTCGCTGGCTGCCGGGAGATCAGGAACATCCACGAGGCTGGTGCGGAAGCGCTGGACGACCTGTTGGGCGTCCAGGTCAACCCGGGCCCAACGTCCACTGACGTGGACACCGCCACCGGGTGCAGCCGACGTCTGTACGCCTGAGAGGAAGCCGAGGTGGGCGGCAACCTTCTCGGGTGTCACCGTCTCTGCCGCCGTTTCGCTGTCCTCGAAGTGGAGCGTGCCCGAGATGCTGGTGCTGGCGTTCTCGGTGTCCTCGTCGAGGCTCAGCCCCGTCATGAAGTCCGGGAGCACCTTGCCAGCCAAGGCCACCTTGAGCGGGTTCTCGAAGCGATCTTCCAGAGCCGTCTCGTCGTTCTTGTCGTCGATCTCACCCGGCTGGGCCTTGATCTTGATGACGTACTGCTTGCTGGTGCCGTCGGTGCTCTCGTCATCGATGACCGAGATGACCTGGGCACCGGCGAAGCGTTCGCCCACCGTCTCGCTGATGTCGGATTGGGTCGTCGACTCGGCCAAGCGGACGTGTGCCTTGTAGCCACCGAGGAAGTCGAGACCGTACTTGTCGCGGTCAGCGAGGAAGAAGGCCACGAGGCTTGCGACCACCAGCAGCACGGACACGCGCAAGGCCGTCTTGGACTTAGCCATGAAACCGATGCTGGTCTCGCTCTTGATCAGGCGGCGCATGGAGATGTTGGTCCAGCCGCCTTCCACGAGTTTGTCGTAGAACACGCGGCCCACCAGCAGGACGCTGAAGACCGAGGTGACGATACCGGTCATGAGGATGACCGAGAAGCCACGCACCGGGCCGGTGCCGACCTTGTAGAGGATGAAGGCCGTCACGAAGGTCGTGACGTTGGCGTCCACGATGGTGGAGAAGGCCTTCTCGAAGCCCAGTCGCACCGCCTGGTCCACGCCCTTGGCTCGGTCGGCTTCCTCGCGGATGCGCTCGAAGACGAGGATGTTGGCGTCCACCGCCATGCCGATGGTGAGCACCAGACCTGCGATGCCAGGCAGGGTCAGTGTGGCACCAAGGAACATGAGGATGCCCGTGAGCAACGTCATGTTGACCAGCAGACAGATGCCAGCGATCAAGCCATTGGTGCGGTAGTACACCAGCATGAACGCGATGATGGCCAGAAAGCCGAAGAACGAGGCGGACACACCTGCTGAGATGGCGGCCTCACCGAGGCTCGGTCCCACGGTGTTCTCGAACAACAGCCGGGGCTTCATCTGCAGGCTGCCCGACTTGATGACCGTGAGGTAGTCCTTGATCTCGGTCGGAGTGAAGCCAGCGACGCCACCCGAGGTGATGACGAAGAAGTCCTCGAGGCGGTCGTTGATGGTGGCAGGCTGCTCGGACAAACGACCGTCCAACAGGATGCCCATGGCCCGGCCCGCGTTGGGCTCGGTCCAGTCGCCGAACTCACTCGCACGACTGGGGTTCATGAAGATGCCCACAGCCGGGTTGCCCGAGCTGTCCATGGTCTGCTGGGCTCGCACGATGTCGGAGCCCGTGAAGGTGCGGACCGCAGCCAGCTCACGCTTGATGAGGCGGAAGTCGGCGGTGCTCAGGGGCGCAGCCGTCAGCAACTCCGCGATGTCCACCGGCCCATCGGCTGCGTTGAGGTCCACTCCACGCGCCGCGGCCAGGTACTTGTCGGAGAAGGCGTACCAGCGATAGAGCACGTCCGGCGTCTTGATCTCGAGGCTGGTGAGATCGATCTCGTCGGGCAGGCGCCCGGCGTTCTCCTCAGCGCTGAGCAGCTCCGTGAGCCGGGCGGTCTCATCCGAGATGATGACCTTGTTGCGGACGTCGTCGTCGCTGCCGTCGCCGCGCATGACGATTCGGAAGTCGAGGCGTCCCACCCGGGAAATAGCGCTCTTGATGCTCTCGGCCTCATCCTTGGATGAGCCCGGCAACTCGATCACGATCTCGTTGTCACCCTGGCGGGTGATGGCGGACTCCTTGATGCCGTAGGTGTTGATGCGGTCGCGAAGCGTGTCTGCCGTCGCGTCCATCATCGCAGGCAGGTCTTCGGGGAGCACGCCCTCTGGCGGCTCCAGCTCGTAACGCATGGTCACGCCGCCCTGCAGATCCAAGCCCAGAACCAAGGGCTTGCTCAGGATGCCGTAAGCGGCGAGCGCAAGAGAAAGGACGATCCAGGTCAGCCTACTGGCCACGGTGTTGCTCCCGCGAAATGGGCGGTGGGGCGCGCTACGAAAAGAAGGCTCGGCTGCCTAGCCCGCGATCATCCGATGCATGGACGATGCGCGGCCGAACAGCCTCGCCGAACAATGGGGTGGAACGAGAACTACTCGGACTTGGCCGACTTGGCCTTCTTGTCGCCCTTGCGAACGCTGCGCTCCTTGATACGAGCCGCCTTGCCGCTCTTCTGGCGCAGGTCGTAGAGCTTGGCGCGACGCACATCGCCGTGGCGGATGATCTTGACGTCGGTCACCAGGGGCGAGTGGAGGGGGAAGACGCGCTCGACACCCTCGCCCTGCACCACGCGGCGCACGGTGAAGGAGCGGCCCAGGCCGCTGCCGCCCATGGCAATGACGTCGCCGATGAAGTTCTGGATGCGCTGGCGGTCTTCCTGCTTCTTGGCGCCCTTGGGGGCTGCCTCGCGGATGAGCACGCCCACCGACACGTGGTCTCCCACCTTGAACTCGGGGAGTTCGGACTTGCCGAGGGTCTCTTCAACGGAATCGAGCTTGGTGCTCATCTCTCTGCCTTTACCTTTCAGGAAGGGGCCCGCAAGCGGGTCCCGTCGTCGTGTGCCCTGTTGAAGCGCTCGGCCCAGACGGCCGTTCGCGCATCAGACTGGCTGCGACGCCAGCGGGCAATGCGTTCGTGATCCCCACTCAGCAGGACGTCCGGCACTTGCCGGCCGCGAAAGCTGGGGGGGCGTGTGTAATGCGGATGATCGAGGCGGTCTTCCACGAAGGAATCCTGCACCGCCGATTGTTCGTCGCCCAGCACGCCGGGCAACAGGCGCGCAGCGGATTCGATGGCAGCCATGGCTGCGAGTTCGCCGCCTGACATGACGAACGGCCCCAAGGACAGTTCGAGCCAGTTGAAGCCCTCGTGGATGCGTTCGTCGAAACCCTCGTAGCGGCCACACAGCATGAGCGACTCGGGCTGGTGGCTGAGCCATTCCGCGCGCCGCTGGCCCAGGGGCTCACCCGTCGGCGTGAAGAGGATCAGCGGCATCGACGGGCTCTCGCTCTTGGCGAGCACGTCCTCGATGGCGTCAAAGACCGGTTCGGGTTTGAGCACCATGCCGGGGCCGCCACCGTAGGGGCGACCGTCCACGGTGCGGTGCCGATCCGTCGCGTAGTCCCGGAAGTCCACGGTCTCCACCTCCAGCGCACCCTTCTCCCGGGCGATGCCCACGATGCTCTCTTCGAGGAAGGCCTCGAACAGGCGGGGAAAGAGGCTGAGGATGTGGACCTTCACGTGGACGGTGTCCACCGGCGAGACCGGTGCTCTGGATTAGGGAGGAAGCGGGGACCGAGACGAGCGGGAGCCCAGGGGTCCAAGCACCCATGAGCGCGGGGATCCGAGGCGAAGGCTTTGCGCCTGCCTCTCCCGAACTCGTGGTCTTAAACCCTTGGGCGAAACCCGCTAGTGTAGATCCGCTCGGGCTCGGGTCAAGGCCGCGTCAGCCCCTTCGATCCAGCTCGATTCAGGAGACCGTCCCATGTTCACCGGCATCGTGGAAGCAGCCTGCCCTCTGCTGGTGGCCCGCGAGCACGAAGGGGGGCGCCGCCTGGTCATCGACCTCGGTCCGCTGCGGGCCCTGGCTGCCGACCCCATTGCCGACCCCATTGCCGACCTGGATCCAGGCGTGAAGGGGGCCGGTGAGGCTCCCGAGCCCGGTTTGCCTGGCCCTCAGGGGCCTTTGGTGGGCTTGGGAGACAGTGTGGCCGTGAATGGGGTGTGTCTGACGGTCGCCGCCCTCGACGGGGACGAGGCGGCCTTCGATGTGGTGCCGGAGAGTCTCAGCCGGACCAATCTGGGCCGGACGCTGCCCCAGAGCAGCGTGAATGTGGAACGGGCCATGCGTTTCGGGGCCAGGGTGGATGGGCACCTCGTGCAGGGCCATGTGGAGAGCTGTGCACCCCTCTCGGCCCGTGAGTCGCTGCCCGGGGAACTGCGCCTCACGGTTGGCTGCGGGCCGGATTTCATCAGTCGCTGCCTGCCCAAGGGCTCTGTGACCGTCAACGGCGTGAGCCTGACCGTGGCCGAGTTGCACTCCGACGCCTTCGTGGTGGCCCTGGTGCCGCACACCCTGGAGCGCACCACCTTGGGAGATCTGGCGCTCGGAGATTTCGTCAATCTGGAGCCGGACATGATCGGCCAGTGGGTCCTGCGGGCCGTGGCCAACATGCACGGAGGCACGGGTGGCCCGTCTTGAGCCGGCAGATTCCTGACCTCGACCGGGCTTAGGCGCGGCCTAGAACGTCTTCTTCAGGCCTGTGTCGAGGCTCACGGGATCGTAGGAGAGGTCCTGGCGCGCCTCTTCGGTGTCCACCACGTGGTCCATGAGGTGGAAGGAGAGCACCGACTTGGCCCTCGGCTTCCCCAGCATGGACAGCACGCTAGCCGCGAGATTCATGAGGCCCAAGGGCAGGGATCGGATGGCCGCCTGACCACCGCTGGCGTCCCGCACGGCCTCGCGGTAGTGCCGCACGCTCACGGCTTCTGGGCCGCCCAGCCGGTAGGTCCGGCTGACGAGTTTGCTGCGCTCCGCCGCCACAACACAGGCCAGAGCCACGTCTTCCACGTGGACGGGCTGGATCAGCACACGACCGCCGCCGGGCAGCCACTGAGTGCCGTGGGCCATGCGCGCCACGAGTTCGGGTGTGTTGGTCTTGTCGCCCTTGCCGTAGATGAGTGCGGGGCGCAATACCACGTGGGACAGGCCCGACGCCCTGACGACCTCTTCCGCCGCGAGCTTGCTCTCGCTGTAGTCCGTGGGGGGGACGTCCTCCACGGAGAATGTGGAGACGTGCACCATGCGCGGGGCTGGCTGGAGGCCCGCGAGGGCGGCGCAAAGGGCGGCCGTCCCCTCGATGTTGACCGAGTTCAGCTTGGGGTCGTGGTCGACCACGATGGCGGCGGCATGCACCACAGCCTCCGGATCGATCTCACGCAGCGCTGCGGCCAGGGGCCCGGGTCGGGTGAGGTCCCCTTCCTGAATTTCTGCCCCAGACGGGACGCCCCGGGCACGTTCTGGGTGGCGACTGAGGACGACGACCTCGTGACCGCGCTCCAGAGCGATGGCCGCCACGTGGCGCCCCAGGAATCCCGCACCGCCGGTCACCAGAAGCTTCACGCGTGGGTTGGTCCGCAAGGGGAATGGGAGGCGTGGCTTGGAAGCCCACCAGGGCACTGCTAGCCTCCCTGTGGCGCCCAACTTAGGCGACGCGGGGCTGGAATCCCACCGCGCGGCTGGGACGGTGGGCCCGTCCTCCTCCGACCGACCCTCTGGAGCCCGACTGCTCGTGCGCGTGCTGCAGGTGATGGAGTGCACCATCGGTGGAACCCGACGCCACCTGCGAGATCTCAGCCTCGGTCTCCTGGAGCGCGGGGTCGAGCTGGAGGTGGTCTGCGCGGCTTTGCGGGAGCCTGACATGCGCCGCGACATGGAGCTCATGCGCGAGCGCGGCGCCCGTGTGCACGAGTTGCCAATGATCCGCCCCATCAGTCCGCTTCGAGACGCGTGGCACGCCCTGCGGCTTGCAGCCATCGCCTGGGATCGCGGCTTCGACGTCATCCACAGCCACTCCAGCAAGGCGGGCGCCTTGGCCCGCAGCGTCGGGCTGCTGGGCTCGAGTGCCGTACGCATCCACACGCCTCACACCTATGCGGCCTCCTTTGAGGGCGGCAAGGGGCAAGGCGGAGAGGCGCCGGGGAACCTGGCGCTGATCCTCGCGACGGAACGTCTGCTCGGAAAGGCCACGCACCGGCTCGTGCACGTGAGCGCGGACGAGCGGGACGAGGGCCAGCAGCTGGGCGTGATTCCAGCTCGCCGGGCGCGGGTGGTTCCCAATGGAATCCGGCCGAAGGACTTCGCGTCCCCGCGAGGGGGGGCAGCCCTGCGAGCTGAACTGGGCATCCCGCGGGCAGCACCGCTGGTGGGAACCGTCGGGCTGCTGAACGATGCCAAGGGTCACGACAGCTTGTTGCGCGCCGTGGCCACGCTGGACGAACGCGTGCATCTGCTCTTGGTGGGCCACGGAGAACTGGAACCCCAGCTCCGCGCCCTGGCAGAACAGCTCGGGTTGCAGGCGCGCGTGCACTTCGCTGGATGGCGTGACGAGGTGCACTCGGCCCATGACGCCATGGACGTGTTCGTGCTGTCCTCGCGCTGGGAGGGCCTGAGCTACGCCCTTCTGGAAGCCGTAGCGGCCGGCGTGCCGGCCGTCTCCACGGCCGTCAATGGGAGCCGCGACGTGTTGGACCCTGAGGGGCAGTCGCCCTGCGGGCTGGTGGTCCCCTGTGAAGACACAGCGGCTTTGGCAGAAGCCATGGGGCGGCTGCTCGCAGACTCAGCGGATGCGCAACAGTTGGCGCGCCGACTGTCGGCGGCTGGCCCCGCCCGGGTCGGGTCGCACTTCAGTCTCGACTCGATGGTGGAGCAGACCCTGGGCGTGTATCGAGAGGCCCTGGGTTGGTCCGCAGCGACGAGCACAGGAATGCATCCCGGGAGCAGCTCGTGAGGATCGTGCACTTCATCACCACCTTGGGCGTGGGCGGTGCCGAGAAGCACCTGTTGTGGTTGGGTGCGGGCCAGTTGGCTGCGGGCCACGAGGTGTCGGTGGCCTGGCTGAAGGGCGAGGGAGAATTGCAGGGCGACTTCGAGGCGGCCGGCATGTCGGCCCAGAAGATCCCCTTCGAGTCAGCGGGGCAACTGCCGGCAGCCCTGGGAGCCCTTGAAGCCCACCTGCGCCAGCTGGCCCCGGACGTCTTGCACACGCACTTGCTCAAGGCGGATTCGCTCGGCGCCTGGGTCGGACATCGCGCGGGTGTTCCTGTCGTGGTGTCCAGCAAGCACAACGACGAGCGGGCCCTGCTGCGTCGCTCGGTGGGCTTCGTGCACGGCATTCTGTGTCGACGGGTGGATCGCATCATCGCCCTCTCGGACCATGTGGCTCGCTTCGTTGCGCAGCACGGGCGCGTCCCGCGCGAGGCCATCACGCGGATCTACTACGGAGTGGATGCGGACACCCTGGGCGCGTCACGGCCATCAGAAGACGTGCGTCGTGAAACGCGCGCGGCGCTGGGACTGCAGGCTGGGACGCCGACCCTGATCTGTGTTGGGCGTCTCGCGCAGCAAAAGGACCACCCCACCTTGTTGCGCAGCCTCGCCCTGTTGCCGCCGGAGGTCGTCTTGCTGATCGTGGGCGGCGATCCCTTCGGGGACGGGCGCGAGCGCCTGGAGGCCGCTGCTCAGCAGCTGGGGCTTGAGAACCAGGCTCGTTTCCTGGGCATCCGCCACGACGTGCAGGACCTGCTCATGGCGAGCGATCTCTTCGTCCTGCCCTCGCTTTGGGAAGGCCTGGGTCTCGTGTTCCTGGAAGCCATGGCCGTGCGCCTGCCCATCGTCGCCAGCAATGTGTCCGCCATCCCGGAAGTCATCGAGGACGGCGTGTCGGGCTGGCTCGTGCCCCCGGGCGACCCGGAGGCGCTCGCGGCGGCCATCCAGGAAGGGCTCGCGGACGAGGCGGGGCGGCTGGCGCGGGGGCTCGCCGGCCAGATGCGGCTGCTCGAGCGTTTCGCCCTTCCACCGATGATCCAACAGACCCTGGCGCTGTATGCCGAAGCGCTGACTGAGAAAGGGCGAACGCCGTGACCCAACTGCGCATCGTGACCACCGTCTGCACGGGCAACTTGTGTCGTTCGCCATTGGCTGAAGCCCTGCTGCGGAAGCACCTCGACAGGCTGGGCGTCGTGGACGTGATGGTCCAGAGCGCGGGCCTGGGCGCGACAGATGGGCAGCGCGCCATCGAGGCGAGCCGGCGAGCCGGCGCGGCACTGGGCGCGGAGCTCAACGCTCACCGGGCACAGGTGCTGGAGCGCCGGATCATCGACGAGAGCGAACTCGTCCTGTGCGCTTCGAGCGAGCACATCGAACAGATCCGACGGCGCTGGCCCGACATCAGCACCGAGAAGTTGAAACTCTTCGCCCAGATGCTGGAGGGGGAAGCGCCGGTCGACATCGAGGACCCCATCGGATTCGACGAGGCGATGTTCCACCTCATCGCGCGCGTGATCGACGGGGCCATGGAAGGCTGGGCTCGATCCCTCGTGCGGAATCCTTGGCTCGATTCCTGACGCGCTCACCTGGGCTCAAAATGGGCTCAAGTGTTCAAAGCCCTCCGTCCTCGGTGTGTACCAGGAAGAGGCACTCAGTGTTGCGTGTCCGTCCCACGGTGCCGACCTTCTTTCCATTGGGGTTGTGGATGCCGATGCGGGCGCCCACGTAGCGTGGATGTTCGATGTCGACGCGCTCCACGTGTCCTCGGGCGCTCAGGATGTCTTGGACGTCTCGGGTCGTGAGGGCGCCCTCGTCGTTGAAGGACATGAGGATCCAGCGCGCATCGACAACGGACACCAGCTCTTCCAGGGCACCTCGGATCTGACGCACGCTGTTCCACGGACTCTTGCGGGTCTTGCAGTCGATGCGCTTGTTGGCGATCCCATAGCCCTCCGGCTCATCCGCCAGAAGCAGGCTTTCCCAGACGTGATAGTTGCCGAGGTAGCTGTGCTGGTTGTAGGGCGGGTCCAGGTAGGCGAGATCGACTCGGCCTAGGTCCCGTGCGCAGTCAGCGGCGTCTTTGCGAGAGACGCTGCCCGGGCCGTCGATGAGTTCGGGAAGCTCCAGCTGCATGGGCTTGAGGGCGCGCGGCGCCCACTGCTTGAGGTAGGCCATCTGGACCCCGGTGGTCGAGTCCACCCGGTCGGCCGCCAACAAGAGCGATGCGAGCAACAGGCAGTGCAGGGGCTCATGCGGGAACTCAGCGTCGATGCGTTTGCGGATGGCATCGATGCGCGCGCCATTGTCGGGGTGGATGTAGCGTGCCTGTTCGCAGAACGCGCGGGTGAAGTAGCCCGGCTCAGGGGGCGTGGCGTTGAGGTCCCGCAACACGGCTGTCAGTTCGAGCACGTTGACCTCGCGTGCATCGGTGGCGATGGCCGCTCGCCCCAGGACTTCGCCGTGCGCCAGGACGTCGTTGGCGTGCACCCGGAGCCCGCGGCGCTTCAGCATGCGCGCGACGCGCGTGGTGCCCGTGAAGAGGTCAGCGGCCGTGCGAACGCCCTCCAAGCCTTCCACAAGCGCCTCGATATGAGGCAGCAGCAGTCGCTTGGAGCCGATGTACTTGATGGTCACGGTGGTCGGCTGGGCTCTTGGCTGCAAGGAGGGCGACGCTGCGGTTTGACGGAGGGCCTTCTACGCCGAGCGTGTGGTGGGCACGCGCTGAGGATACAAAGGGCGCCCCCTCAACGCGCCCAGACCGTCTTCGGACTGCACCAGACCGCCCATGACCCCAGCCACGCGCCGCATGCTGATCGGGGTCCAGTTGTGCTTTGGTGTCTTTCCATGGCTGGGCAAGCTTGCCATGGAGGGTTTCGAACCCCGGGCCGTGATGGTCTGGCGGCTGTTCGTGGGCGCCGCAGTGCTGATGATCGTGGCCTTGCGCGTTTACGGCCGTGCCGCCCTTCCGGGTCGCAGCGACCTGGCCCGTCTGTTCGGTCTCAGCCTGCTGGGTGTGACCATCAATCAGTCGCTCTTCCTGGAGGGGCTCTCACGCTCCACGGCCGTCAATGCGGGCTTGCTCATGACGGTGATTCCGGTCGCGACGGTGGGTCTGGCGGCGCTCCTGAAGCAAGAGCACCCCACCCGTCGCCAGCTGCTCGGAATCGCGCTCTCGGTCAGCGGTGTGGCCTGGCTGTTCTTCCAGCAGGGGGCGCAGTTGGGCGCTGACACCCTGTGGGGCGACATCCTGATGACGGCCAACGCCCTCAGCTACTCCGCCTACCTCGTCTTCGCACGGCCCGTGGCGAGCCGCCTTCCACAACCGGTGGTCATCGCCTGGGTCTTCGTGTTTGGAGCGCTCACGGTTCCCTTCCTGGCCTGGGACGTGGCCTGGTTGCCCAGCGGCATCGAGCAGCCCCAGTGGCTCGCCCTGGGCGGGGTGCTCGTCTTCCCAACCATCCTGGCGTACCTGGGGAACATCGTCGTGCTCGGACGGGTGGGTGCCAATGTGACCGCTGCCTACGTGATGCTGCAGCCCGTCCTCGCCGCGCTGCTCGGCATCGGGCTGATGGGGGAGCGCCCCAGCCCCAGCCTGCTGCTTACGGCGGTCGGGGTGTTGTCCGGGCTGTGGTTCGTGTCGACGCCAGGAAAGGGGGCGGGAAAGCCAGCGGCCCGCGAGCTGGCTCAGCGACCCAGGTAGCCCAGCTGGCGCATGCGTTCGCGGGTGGCCTCGTCCAACTCACCCTCGCCCGCCTGAGGCTTCAGACCCTGCGCCCGCAGCCTCTGGAGCGCCTGCATGAGCTGGGAGAGTTGCTCCCCCTCGAGCGCCTGGATGCGTTGCTCCGCAGGATCCTCCTGGAGCCGGTAGCTCTGCGGCCCGTCGGGCCCTTCGACGTCCCAGGGCAGGATCAGTTTCTCGCCCATGGATGTGCGCACCGCGCTGAACTGGTTCGTGTTCGAGACGACCCAGCGGCGCCCCACGGGAGTGCCACCGCGGGCAGCCGCCAACATGTCCGGTAACAGGCTGCGTCCATCCAAGGCAGCTCCGGAAGAGGGCAGCGGAGGCAGCTGCAGCAGGTCGAGCAGCGTCGGCACGATGTCGACGTTCTCGGTGGGCCCGTGCAACACGACTCCCTCGGGCACGCCCGGGCCGCTGAAGATCAGTGGCACCCGGGTGAGCTCTTCATAGAGCAAGGTGTTGTGGGTGCGCTTGAAGGCCGTGAGCAGATCGCCTCGCCGGGAATCGTCCACGTCGAAGGCCAACTGGGCGACGGGGTGCTGCCAAAGGCCTTCGCCATGGTCAGCGGCCACCACCAGCAAGGCGTTCTTCAGACGCCCCGCGCGGTGCAAGGCGCCCAGCACGTAGTCCACCTTGGCGTCGGCCTGCAGGATGTCGCCGTCGTAGAGCGCGATCTGGCGCGAGATCTCGCGCGCTGCCTGCTCCACCAGCAGATCGATTTCGAGCGCGGGGCGACTTGGGTCGCGCTGGTGGAGATAGGCGCCGTAGGTCTCGCGCAGCTCGGGCGAGAGCGGCTCCGACTCGAACACGTCGAAGGCAGGCACCGGCTCCCAGGGGTCGTGCGGCCCGACGAAGTGGAAGTAGGCGAACAGCGGCCGGGGGTCGTCATTGTTCAGGACCGGCAGGATCAGCTGCGGCCCGGGCTCCATCTCGTAGACGTCGAAGCCCCGGTCATAGCCCGTGCCGGGCGCGAGCAGGATGTTGTCCTGGAAACCTGCGGTACGCCATCCGTTGGCCTGGAGGTGCTCGGCCAGGGTCGTGGCGGGGGGCATGCGCACGAAGTCCTCGGCGACATGTCGCGCCAGGAACATCGAGACCATGGAGGGGCCCGTCCACGACGACTGAGCCGTGACGTCGTGCACGCGGGTGCCTCTCGCCGCCAAGGCGTCGAGGGTGGGTGTCGTCGGACGGTGGTAGCCGTAGCTCGACACGTGGTCTGCCCGGAGGGTGTCGAGCACGATCAGGATCACGTCGCGCTGGATGGGTTCGCGCGCCGGCTCTGGATCGGGTCCGCACGCGCTGCCCGTGCACAGGACCATGGCCGACAGGAACATGCGGAAGTGGGGAGTCATGGCACCCACACGTCAGAGCGGGCCGAGCATCTTCGAGGGATCCACCCAGAGGTCGAACTCCTCGCTGGTCAGGTACTCGAGTTGCAGCGCGGCTTCCTTGAGGGTCGTCCCTTCGGCCCAGGCCGTCTTCGCGATCTTGGCGGCCTTGTCGTAGCCGATGTGCGTGTTGAGCGCGGTGACCAGCATCAAGGAGTTGCCCAGGTGTTGGGCGATGCGGTCGTGGTCGGGCTCGATGCCCCGGGCACAGCTGCGCTCGAACGCGCGGCAGCTGTCGGACAGCAGGCGAAGGCTCTGCAGCACGTTGTGGATCATCACGGGCTTGTAGACGTTGAGCTCGAAGTTCCCCTGGCTCCCAGCGAAGGCAACGGCTGCATCGTTGCCGAACACCTGCACCGCCACCATGGTCATGGATTCACTCTGCGTCGGGTTGACCTTGCCCGGCATGATCGAGCTGCCCGGCTCGTTGGCAGGGATCGTGATCTCACCCAGGCCGCAGCGCGGGCCGCTGGCCAACCAGCGCACATCGTTGGCGATCTTCATGAGCGCCATGGCCAGGCCGCGCAGGCTCGCGCTGAGCGCCACCAGGCCATCGTGGGCAGCGAGGGATTCAAACTTGTTGGCGGCGCTGGTGAAGCGCAGGCCCGTGAGGCTGCTGATGCGCGCTGCCACGAGTTCCGCGTAGTCAGGGTGGGTGTTGAGGCCCGTCCCCACGGCCGTTCCGCCGATGGCGAGCTCGCAAACGTGCGGCAGCGCATCCTCGATGTGACCCAGGGCGTGGTCGAGCTGACTGACCCAGCCCGAGATCTCCTGCCCCAAGGTCAGCGGCGTAGCGTCCATGAGATGCGTCCGGCCGATCTTGACCACCTCGCGATAGGCCTGGCTCTTCTTCGCCAAGGTGTCACGCAGTGCCGACACGGCCGGGATCAGGGAGGCATGTGCCTCGCTGGCCGCCGCAATCGACATGGCCGTAGGGAAGGTGTCATTGCTGGACTGGCTCTTGTTGACGTCATCGTTTGGGTGCACCGGGCTCTTGCTGCCCATGACGCCGCCCGACATCTCGATCGCCCGGTTCGAGATGACCTCGTTGCTGTTCATGTTGGTCTGGGTGCCCGAGCCCGTCTGGTAGACAACCAGCGGAAAGTGGTCATCGAGCTTGCCGTCGATCACCTCTTGGGCTGCCCGTTCGATGAGGGCGACCTTCTCTGCGTCGAGCAGCTCCAGTTCGCCATTCACCGTGGCAGCTGCCTGCTTGAGCAGGCCGAGGGCACGGATCATGGGGCGCGTGAAGCGCGCCTCACCGACGTCGAAGTTCTGGATGGATCGCTGGGTCTGGGCGCCCCAGTAGCTATTCGTCGCGACGGGCACTTCGCCCAGGCTGTCGGTTTCAACACGTGTGGACTGCGATGCGCTGGAAGTCATAGCCGCGATTGGACCACGCCGACGCCGGGTCATTCCACGGGTCAGTGTCCGTCCGGGTCCTGGGCATCCTCGGCACCGCTGACGTACCCGAGCTGGCGCATCATGGCCAAGGTGTCGGAATCCCCGCTGACCCGGACGCCCTGTTCAGCGGCACGAGTGCGCCGATCCCAGGCCCTGAGAGTGCGTAGAAGGGACTGAAGCTGGGTCGCCGAAGCTCCGCCCTGCGCGAGGTCCTCGTGTTCGTTCGGATCCGAGGAGCGGTCGTAGAGTTCCGTGCGCTTCGTCGACGGCGTGTGGATCAGCTTGAAGGGGCCCGAGGTGATCGACAGCTTCTGGACCCATTCCTTCACGCCGGGCTCGTGGCCGTGCCAGGTCTGGCCGAACACCGGGTGGGCCGCTGCCTCGGGGCTCAGGGAACCCATGGGGACTTCCTGCTTGGGCGTGGGGAGGCCCACCAACTCGCAGAGCGCCGAGTACAGATCCTGGTTGGATGCAGGGCGTTCGATGCGCGCCGGGCTCAGGGCTGCCTGTCCGTAACCCGTCACCCACAAGGGCACACCCAGGGTCTCCCGATAGAGGTGGCCACCGTGGCTGAAGAAATCGTGCTCGTAGAACTCCTCACCGTGGTCGGAGGTGAAGGCGATCAGGCAGTTTTCGAGAATGCCGCGCGACTCAAGGGAGTCGAGGAGCTCGCCGAAAGCATGGTCGAAGTAGCGCAGCTCGGAGTCGTACTGACTCAGGAGCAAGCTGCGGTACTCCTCGACCAAGGCCGGGTCGAGCGGGCTGCCCGAATCGTACTGGGCTTGGGCGATGGGCTTCAGGACCTCTTCTGGGCGAACGCCCTCTGGCGGGTCCAGCAGCCAACCGGGCGGCGGCAGGTAGGGGGTGTGCGGATCGAAGTAATGGATGTACCCGAAGCGCGCCAGGCCTTCGGTGTCGTCGAGCCAGCTCGACACGCGATCGTTCAGGGCGCGGGCGGAGGCGTACGGGGTGTGGGAGAACGTCTCGAAGCCCTGGTGGAAGTTGTCCGCCCGCCCGATCAGCAGGTTGGAGGTGAATCCACCGGTGGTGTAGCCCGCCCGCCCGAAGACCTCCGGCAGGGTCTCGAGGGCATCCACGAGGTAGCTGCGGTCGCTGTCATGCACGCCGTGAACATTGGGCGGTAGACCTGTGAGCACGGACGCCGTCGACGGCCACGTCCAGGAGGAGGATGCCTGTGCGTTCAGATAGAGGAGGCCCTGATCAGCCATGGCGTCCAGGTTGGGGCTGATCTGCCCGGAATGCCCGTAGGCACCCAGTCGATCCGCGCGCAGGGTGTCCACGAGCACGAGCAGGACCGTCGGGGCATCCTGCCGAAGCAGGCGCGGCACCTGGTCACGCCGCAGCAGCGCGGCGTTGCTCCAGCCGCCGACATCGTTGTCCGTCGTGCCGAGTGCCTCGGTCACCAGCTCCAAGCGGACCGCTTTCCCCACCCAAGGGCCCAGGTCGATCTCGGCGGCCTTCCAGCCACGGTGCGCGATCACCTGAGGGGCCTCGAGGGTGAGCGACCAGACGCGTTCGCCATCGATCTCCACGGCGAAGCGCATGCCATCGCCGGGGCGCTTCCAGCCCAGTTGGGTGTCCATGCCGACGGAGAACTCGAGCGTGGCCCCAGCGGGAGGGGCCAGTTCGTAGGCAATACGCGAAGGAGTAGCCGCGCGAATGGACGTGCGGCGCCCTCCTGCTGCCGAGAAGCCCTTGGCTGCATCGAGGAAAGCCAGCTCAACGGGGTGGGTCTCCGACTGCTGCAGCACCTGGGCTTCCGAGAGGCTGGCGACCAGGTCCTGTGAGACGGTAGCGACGGCGACCTGATGCTCCTCCGGCGTGCGCAGCCGGCCGGGTGAACGCAGCTTCGGAGAGAGGAAGCCCGGCCAGTTGAGCGCCAGGCCCTGGCCGCCCGCTCGGCGAGTCGTGAAGCGCAGGGACCAGGTGGCGGCGTCGGTACCCGGCAGCTCGACCGAACGGTCCACTGCAAGCCGGCCCTCGGGCAGCAGGGCCGGGTCGAGAATCTCGTTGAACACCTCCACCCAGGCGGCGGGCTGCTGGTCCTGAGCGCGGCGCGCCTCGATCCGGAAACGCACGGGGTCCGGGCCCGCTGGGTGCTCGGGCCATGCGACTCCCGCGCCAAACTCCAGCACGGCCTGACCGTCGGTGTGAAGCTGGTGGAAGCCCAGGCTCGTTCCGGTGGGGACCCGCAGGCAGGCCACCCCGTCACGATTGTCCGCCTCATGAATGAGGCCGAAGCGCTGGGTGGCATAGGGCGAGGTGGGCGAGGCCTCCGCCGACGCGATCAAGGAGACCAGGTCGTGCACGCGGTCGGTGAGCAAATCCGGGCGGGGTCCCCTGGTCGGACGAGGGGCGCGGCTCGTCTCGGCCCCTCCCGTGAGCCAGACCGCGCTGGCCGCCGCAATCAGCGCGAGCGCCAGCAGCGTTGGGCCCCTCACGCGGCGTGCGGCCCCCGAAGACCCGTCGTGTCCCTCCGCGTTCACCCGAGTTCCAGTTGGCGTGCCGCATCCACTTCGCTGCGGTTGAGCAGGTCGCGCGATCGATCGAGCAACTTGATCAGGGGGTGCTGGCGAGGGAGGGCGTGGCGGAGCTGCCGGAGCAGCTGCACGGTCAAGCGCATGATGCGCACGAGGTCACCGTTGGGTGAGGTCGTGTGCTCGCGGATGTCGTCGAAGCTGGCCCCCTGACACCAAGCATCCACGACGATGCCGATCTTGAAGTTAGGCGGGCGGATCGTCGGCGGGATGCCCAGGTCACGTTCAGCGAGCTGCAGCCGACCCACGACCCGCTCGATATCCTTGCGGTGCTTGCCCATGACGCCCTGGCGCATGCGCCGGAAGAGGTCGTTCTTGCGCTCCTCGAACACGAGCGAGGCGAAGACGATGGCGAGCTGGATCTCGCTCAACCACTCCAGCACGCCTGACTCCAGCAACTCGACGATCTGCAACTCGTAGCCGCTGATCACGGAGGCCACGCGGCCCTTCTCGGTGACACCTGTGTCGGTGATGTAGTCGAGGTCGCGCAGGAGCTGCATGCGCTTGTCGATGGCCTGACGCTGCTTCTCTTCGTTCTTGGTGCGCTTCTTGTTGCTCATGCGCGACCACTGGTAGTTGTTGAAGGAACGCTCCCAAGCTTCGTGCAGGCGGTCGCCCAGCGTTCTGTGCAAATTGATCAGGGTCGAGTACGAGAGGTTGAAGCGCGAGATCACGGGCTCCACATCGTTGCTGATCATGTGCTCGATGTCGGCCGGTTGGATGCGGTGGTCGTCGACGATGGACACGACGATGCCCTGGTCGTCGATGCCCTGGCGCCCGGCGCGGCCGGCCATCTGCTGGTACTCCCGGACCTTGAGTGGCCCGAAGCCCACTCCGTCGAACTTGCGCAGGGACGCGAAGACCACGCTCCGGGCAGGCATGTTGATGCCCAGGGAGAAAGTCTCGGTCGCGAAGAGGACACGCAGCAAGCCGCTGGTGAAGAGGCGCTCCACGAGTTCCTTGTGCAGCGGCAGCATCCCGGCGTGGTGATGGGCGATGCCTTTGAGGATCAGGCTCTGCAACTCGGCCAGCTCAGCGCCGGCTTCGATCTCGAAGGTTTCGCAGACCTTGTCGAAGAGCTGCTCGATCTTGGTGCTTTCGTCGGGCTGCAGGAGGTTGCGATGCTGCGCCGTCTCCCGGGCGCGCCGTTCGCAGTCCTTGCGCGAGAAACAGAAGAAGAGGATGGGCAGGTTCTTGGCCCGGCTCAGCACGTCCACGATCTCGTTGCGATCCTTCGGCCGCTTGCCGGTGTTCCGACGGCCAATCTGCTCGTAGCCCTTGGGGAACTTCACCTTGCCGGAGATACGCCGCAGACCACCGCCGGGAAAGAACAGGTAGTGGTCGAGGGGGACAGGGCGCTCGGTGTGGCGAATGACGGAGACGTCCTGCTCCCGGGCTGCGGAGATCCAGTCGCCGTATTGCGTCAGGTTGGAGATGGTGGCGGAGAGGCACACGAAGCGGATGTGCTTCGGCGCGAAGATGATGCTCTCCTCCCAGACGGTTCCCCGGCCTGGGTCATCCATGTAGTGGATCTCATCGAAGACCACGGTGTCGACGTCGTCCAGGCTCGCCGGGTTCTCGAAGATGGTGTTGCGGAAGATCTCCGTGGTCATGATCAACACCGGCGCTGACGGGTTGATGGTGACGTCGCCCGTCATCAGGCCCACGCCCTCGGGATCGATGGCCTTGAAGTCCCTGTATTTCTGGTTCGAGAGGGCCTTGATGGGGGCGGTGTAGATGGCCCGCTTACCCTGGGACAGGCTCATGTCGATGGCCATCTCGGCCACCAGGGTCTTGCCGGCGCCGGTGGGGGCGGCGAGCAGCACGGGCCGCCCTTCTCGCAGGGGGCCCAGCGCCTTCATCTGGAAGTCGTTGAGCGTCAGGCCGCGAAACATCTCTGGGGTCAGGCCGGACGGGGTGGACTCAGCCTGCTCGCCCTGATCCCGGCCGGCCGCCCCGAGCTCCTGGGAGTCATCGGGCCGAGCTGGAGAGTTGACCACCACCGGCGATGAACGCCGCCCACCTCGACCTGATCCACCAGCCTTGGAGCGCGCCGAAGCCTTGTCGCCCTTCTTGGACCTGCCTTGGGCGCTCTTTTTGCCACCCTTTTTTGAGGCCCGGGCAGAGCTCTTCTTGGCCGCCTTCTTCGAACCTGGCGCGGGAGAACTGCCGCTGGAGCGGCCCGCGGACCCGGAGGCGCCGCGTGAGTCAGGTGAGTTGGGAGAGCGGGGCGTCACGGGGCATCGAACTGGGGGGGAGGGCTTGGCAGAATAGCGGTTCGCTCCGAGCCTCCCGATTCTATTCTTCAAGCCATGACCGCATCTGCTGACGACGACGCCGGGGCCATCGACCGCTGGGGGGCCCCCGTGCTCTCTGCCTTGGTCTTCCTGGCGGTGGCTGGTCTGCTCTTTGTGGCCCGGGATTCCGCGCGGGCCAGTCCACGATTCGAAGTGGATCCTGGGCACGTGGCGGTCCTGGAGCGTCCCGAGTGGTTGCCGGCAGATCTGGCGACGGAACTCGGGTTGCAGCTCGGGATCTCGCTCGGGGGGCCAGCCTCCCTGCTAGGGGATGAGGACTTGACCCGCTGGCGAGGCGATCTCATGGATGCCAGCGATTGGGTGGAGTCGGTGGAGCGCCTGGAGGCCCGTTTTCCTGGGCAGGCCGAGGTGCGGCTGCGCCTGCGGCGACCGGTGCTCGAGTTGTCGGGACAGGTCCTGCTCTCGGCTGACGGCCACACCCTGGGGACCGGATACATCGACACGGAGCCGCGCCTGCTGCGCTTCGAGGGTGCCGGAAACGCCGAAGAAGTGCGGGAATGCGCGGCCTCGGCCGCTGACATCCTGCCCTACCGATTCGAGTTGGAGGACGAGGGGATCACCCTCGATAGGGTGTTGCTGGGGGTCGGTGGGCGAGTCCGCTTCCTCACCACCGTCGGCGTGGAGATCGAATGGGGGCGCTCCACCACCCGGTCTGAGTTCGCCGCGGTGGATTTGCCCCCTGCAGCCCGGGTTGAACACCTGCTGACCGCCCTTGAGCGACGGCCTGGTCTGCATGGCGTGGCCCGGGTGGTGGTCTGGAAGGATCAGCCTGAAATCGTGCTGGTTTCGCCCACTCTCCCGGTGGGTGCCGCAAGGGCTGCTGGAGGCGGTTGATCGGCAGGCGGCCTTTGCTATGCTGCGCCGTTCGAAATCCGGTCAGAAAGCCAAGATCCCAGGCCAGCCCGGAATCGGCCCGGGTTCGCCCCGGAATCGATGAAGCACGGCAGCAGGCAGGATCGTCCTCACCGAAACAGACCCAGACAGAGCGCCCGTGCAGACTGTGCGTCGCTCACGCGTTGGACCGAGACCTCATTCAAATGAAGACCTATCACGCGAAGGCCGGAGAAGTGCAGCAGAAGTGGCACCTCTTCGACGCCGATGACGTCGTCCTTGGACGTCTGGCGACCCGCATCGCCCTGATCCTTCAGGGCAAGCATCACGGCCGCTACACCCAGCACGTCGACACCGGCGACTTCGTCATCGTGACCAACGCGTCGAAGGTCGCGTTGAGCGGCAAGAAGCTCACCGACCGGATGCATCGCTGGCACACCGGCTACATCGGCGGACTCAAGGAGATGAGCGCGGGAGAGATGCTCGAGAAGCACCCCGAGCGCCTGATCCAGTTGGCCGTCCGCCGCATGATGCCCAAGACGAAGCTCGGCAAGGCGATGTTCAAGAAGCTCAAGGTCTTTGCTGGCCCCGAGCATCCGCACGAGGCTCAACAGGCCGTGGTCGTCGACATGAGCGTCTTCAAGCACTCGGGCGAATCCAACGCCTGACCCCGCGACCGATCATCGACGCCGCGCCGCCCGCTGGGCGGAGCTGGCGCGCGCCACCACATTCGCAGCAACACTGAGCACAGGAAGAGAGAACGAACACGATGACTGACGAGACCAACGCAACCACCGAAGGCAGCAAGTCAGTGCCTGCTGGAAGCGAGTTCGCCTGGGGTACTGGCCGGCGTAAGTCTTCCGTGGCGCGCGTTCGCATCCGTCCGGGCAACGGTCTCATCACCGTGAATGGTCGGACCTTCGACGACTACTTCCCCGTGCTTCAGCAGCGCGTGAACATCCTCGCGCCGCTCGCGGCCACCGGGGCAGAAGGACGCTTTGACGTCTTTGCCAACATCAAGGGTGGTGGCGGTACGGGCCAGGCAGGTGCACTGCGCCTGGGCGTGTCCCGTGCGCTCGTCAAGGCGGAGCCGGAGCTCTCCGAGTCGCTTCGCGAGGGCGGCTACCTCACACGGGATGGTCGTATGGTCGAGCGCAAGAAGTACGGACAGCGCAAGGCTCGTCGTAAGTACCAGTTCAGCAAGCGCTGATCCGCCTGGGGTGGGGTGGGCCCATACAGGGGCTCACCCAATGCTCACTGGCGTAACCCTTGGAACTTCTGGGAGGAACTGCGCACAGCGTGGTTCGAGACCATGGCTGGTCATTCCAAGTTCAAGAACATCATGCACCGCAAGAAGGCGGTGGACGCCAAGCGCTCCAATGCCTTCAGCAAGCATGCTCGTTTGATCATGACCGCGGCCCGCACCGGCGGCTCGGACATGGGGATGAACCTGTCCCTGCGCTATGCGGTGGATCGTGCCCGGGCCGACAACATGCCCAAGGACGCCATCCAGCGAGCCGTGGACAAGGGTTCTGGCGACGGTGATGGCGTGCCCATGGAGTCCATCACCTACGAGGGCTATGGCCCCGGTGGTGTGGCCATCCTGGTGGAGACGCTGACTGACAACCGCAACCGCACGGTGGGCGAGGTCCGCAACACTCTCGACCGCAACGGCGGGAACATGGGCGAGAGCGGCTCGGTGGCCTGGAACTTCGAGCGCAAGGCGGTGTTTTTCATCGAGGCCGAGGCGGACAAGGAGGAGGACATCCTCATGGTCGCCATGGAGGCCGAGGCGGACGACTGCAGTGCCACGGACGACGGCTTCGAGGTCACGGCGGACCCCACCCTTTTCGGCGTGATCTCCGAGGCCCTGGAAGCAGCCGGCTTCAAGGCGGCCAAGAGCGAGATCGACTCCCTGCCCAAGACGACCGTGGTGCTCGAGAACCCCGATCACGTCCGGGCCCTGCTGCGAATCCTGGGCCTGCTCGACGATTTGGATGATGTGCAGACCACCTCCACCAACCTGGAGTGGACGGCAGAAGCCCTCGAGGCGGCCGAGAACGCCTGAGGGGACCCCAGAGCCCCGCTCGCGGACGCTCAGGACCGGCGCTCTTGCCCCGCGGCGGAGCTTGAGACCGCTCCCTGGCTGTTCCATAGTGAAAAACGCGCTGCGAGTGAAGCTGCGCGCCCAGGCAGCCGAAAAGAGAAGGCCTCGAGGTGCCGGCGATGTGCCGTGCCTGCGATCAGCCCCAATGCCCAGACTCAGGATTGCGACGAATGGTCGACAGCGTGCGAACGGATCCCAACCGGCTTCTCGACTTCCTGACGGATGACGAAACGAGTCTCCTCAGCCGCGCCTACTTCATGCTGCGCTTCGAGGAAGAGTTCAAGAAGTCCTGGCGCTACGGCTGGAGCTACTCGCTGTTGCTGATCGCCGTGGACGGTCTCGATGAGCTTGCCGAGAAGGAAGGCGAGAACGCCATTCGGGGCGCCCGCTTGGACATCTGCGGACAGATTCTCTCAGCGAGCCGGGATACGGATCTGTCGGCGCGACTGGACGAGCGCTACTTCGCGGTCCTGCTGCCCGGAACCGGGCAGTCGGGCACGCGGGCCTTTGTGGAGCGTGTCGTTCAAGGTCTCGTCGAGGGAGCCTTCGGGCGCTACCAGGTGCGCGTCGGTGGCTGCGTCATGCCGTCCACCGCCGTGAAGTCAGCTGACGCCTTCATGGCTGCCGCGCGGGAAGCCGTGGACGAGGCCTGCGAGAAAGGCGACGGCCGCTTCGTCCTCGCAGCCCCGAGCGAAGACTAGCCATCGCCCTGCAGGGCCGCCTGAGCCGCCGCAAGCCGAGCGATGGGCACCCTGAACGGTGAGCAACTGATGTAGTTCAGGCCCGTCTTGTGGAAAAACTGGATCGAGTCGGGGTCGCCTCCGTGCTCGCCGCAGATGCCGACCTTCAGGTCTGGCTTGGCTACACGGCCGTCCCGCGTGGCCATCTCCACCAGCCGCCCTACGCCACGGATATCGAGGCTAGCGAAGGGGTCGCGGCGGTAGATGCCCTTGTCGATGTAGTCCCGGATCAACGGGCCGGTGTCGTCTCGCGACAGGCCGAGGCCCATTTGCGTCAGATCGTTGGTACCGAAAGAGAAGAAGTCCGCGTAGGGAGCGATGTCTGAGGCCGTCAGCGCTGCCCGCGGCACTTCGATCATGGTGCCAATGGGTACACGCGACTCGAAGCCGGACAACTTCACCAGCTCAGGTTGAGCATCCAGGATCCGCTGGCGTAGGTTGCCCAGCTCGGAATGCGTGCCCACGAGGGGAACCATGATCTCGGGGCGCACGTCGATGCCCCGCTGTTTGCAGATGCCGGCGGCCTCGTAGATGGCACGCACCTGCATGTCGTAGATCTCCGGGTGTGTCAGGCCGAGCCGACAACCGCGTAGGCCGAGCATCGGATTCATCTCGGACAGCTCAGCCACGCGCGCGAGGACGGACTCGATGTCCCAGCCCAGGGCCCGGGCGAGGTCCTCCTGGTGTTCTTTCTCGTGGGGAAGGAACTCGTGCAGCGGCGGGTCCAGCAGACGGACCGTCACGGGAAGGTCCCGCATGGCAGCGAAGATGCCCACGAAGTCGTCGCGCTGCAGCGGCAGCAACTCGTCCAAGGCTGCCTGCCGTTGGCGATTCGTGCTGGCGAGGATCATGCGCCGCACCGTGGCGATCCGGTCGTCGCCGAAGAACATGTGTTCGGTACGGCACAGACCGATGCCCTCGGCGCCGAATTCCCGGCCGCGCGCTGCATCGGCAGGGGTGTCGGCGTTCGTCCGGACGCGCAGGGTGCGAGCCTCGTCCGCCCAGCCCATCAGCTTGGAGAAGTCACCGGAGAGGGTCGGTTCGACCGTGGCCACCATGCCCAACATGGCTTCGCCGGTGGTTCCGTCCAGGCTGATCCAATCGCCCTCGGCGATGGTGCTGGCGCCCATGCATGCCGTCTTGTTCGCCAGGTCGATGACCAGATCGCCGCAGCCAGCCACGCAGCAGGTGCCCATGCCGCGAGCGACGACGGCAGCGTGCGAAGTCATGCCCCCTCGAGCCGTCAGGATGCCCTCGGCGACGTGCATGCCACCGATGTCCTCGGGCGAGGTCTCGTTGCGAACGAGGATCACCATCTGGCCCCGGTCATGCCACTCCTCTGCATCGGCAGCGTCGAAGACCACCTGGCCCGACGCCGCTCCGGGTGATGCGGGCAGGCCCCGCGCAGCGACGTTGCGGTCAGCCGCAGGGTCGAAGGTGGGGTGCAGGAGCTGATCCAGGGAGGCGGGGTCCACGCGGCAGATCGCCTCGCTGCGGGTGATGAGCCCAGAGGCTTCCATCTCCACGGCGATGCGGACGGCCGCCGTGGTGGTGCGCTTCCCGGTGCGGGTCTGGAGCATGTACAGCTGCTCATCCTGCACGGTGAATTCGATGTCCTGCATGTCCCGGAAATGCGTCTCAAGGCGCGCCTTGATGTCCAGGAGCTGGCCCAGCATGTCCGGCAGGATCGTGTCGATCTCGGCGATGGGGCGGGGGGTCCGGATCCCCGCGACCACGTCCTCGCCCTGGGCGTTCTGGAGGAACTCGCCGTAGAAGTCGTCTTCGCCCGTGGACGGGTTTCGTGTGAAACAGACGCCGGTGGCGGAGGAGTCCCCGAGATTGCCGAAGACCATCGCCTGGACGTTGACAGCCGTGCCGTTCAGGTCATGGATGTTGTTGAGCTGCCGATACTTCACCGCGCGCGGGATGTTCCATGAACTGAACACCGCATCGATGGCGAGGCGCAGCTGCTCTCGTGGATCGGAAGGGAAGGGCTCGCCCGTCTTCTCCCGCACCAGGTCCTTGTACCGACTCACGACCCGCTTCAGGGAAGCGACATCGAGCTGGTTGTCATCCCGCACGCCTTGCTCGACGCGGGCAGCGTCGAGCACCCGCTCGAAGTCCTCGTGAGGGACGCCGAGCACGACATCGCCAAGCATCTGGATCAACCGTCGGTAGCTGTCCCAGGCGAAGCGTTCATTGCCAGCCTCGGCAAGGCCAGCCAAGGTGTCTTCGTTCAAGCCCAGGTTGAGGACGGTATCCATCATGCCGGGCATGGACACCGCCGCGCCCGAGCGCACGGACACGAGCAGCGGATTGGCCGGGTCACCAAAGCCTCGCCCCGTCGCTTTCTCCACGGTTTCCATGCCGCGTTGAATCTGCGCTGCGAGCTCTTCGGGCCACTGCCCCTTGCTGGCGAGAATCTCTGCGCAGCAATCCGTGGAGATCGTGAAACCTGGCGGGACGGGGATGCCGAGCCGCGTCATCTCCGCCAGGTTGGCGCCCTTTCCACCGAGCAGTTCCTTCCAGCTGCCCATCCCGTCGGCCTTCCCTTGGCCAAAACCGTACGTCCACTGGGTCATTCGATCACCTGAGATGGCGCTGAGAGGCCGTCGATGGAAGAGATCTTCCACTGCTGTTCAAAGCTCAAGGACTGGAGCGCCGCGGCCTGTTCATCCGTCAGCAGCGGCCGCGGAATGTTGAGCCACTGAGCCCTTCGGTCCCGCGACAGGTAGCTGGCGATCTCTCGCTCCAGTCGAGCCGGCAACTCCGTGCCGTCCGCCAAGCGAACGGTGGCGAGCGTTTCGACGACGAACTCGATGGCGAAGCGTTGGCCGGACTCCTCGAAGACCAAGCGGTGCCCGAGGCCTCCCTGCAGGCTGAGCTCCTCCACAGCACGGCTCGGAAGGTCCACGCGCTGGATCAGAAAGGCCATCAAGGGCTCTGAGGCGAAGAGCTCCTGCCGCGCCGCAAAATAGGTTTCAAAGCCGCCCATGGACTGTTGAAGGCCCCTCGAAAGGCAGCGGTACTCGCCTTCGGGCTCGTCATGACAGAGTTGGGACTGCCAACTGCCGAGGGTCTCGGCAGGCGTCGTATAGGACGTCTTCAGGGGCGGGCAGCAGGCTGCCATGAACAGGCAGACTGACGCACAGAGCGCCCAGCGCTGGAAGGTAGTCGAAAATCGGAGCGGCACGATGGGGGACACAGCGTTGAGAGTGAAGGGCCCGGCCGAGCGCAGCCCAAACCCGGCCCCACGGGGTGGCTCGACGCGGCTGAAAGGTACCCGCTCCCGAGAAGTGTGTCACCGGTGGATGTTTCTGACGTCTCTTTGAGGGATCGACTTGAGGGATCGATCCGTTCGCTCGGCGGCCATCGGTTGATTCGTCGCGGGCCTGCGCTGAGAATGCCTCCCCGCTCCAGTCCCTCTGCAGGAAGCAGACCTGATCGATGGCTGACCGTCTCGGTGACATGCTTCTGGCTCAGGGCGTCGTGGACGCACAGGGATTGTCGAAGGCCCTTTCACTACAGAAGACCAGCAGGGTTCCTCTCGGACAGGCGCTGGTCTCCCTGGGCCTCGCCAGCGAGGACCGCATCTGGCGTGCCCTGGCGCAGCAGCAGAAGCTCCCCTTCGTCGACCTGGAAGGGGACGTGAAGCGGGGTGGTCGCATCCCCGACCCCATCACCCAGGCCGTGCCCGTGGCCGTTGTCGAGGAGCACCGGGTCGTCCCGGTTTCCTTGAAAGATGGGCGCCTGGTGCTTGCCCTGGACGATCCCCTGGCCACCTATTCGCTCGACACACTGCAGTTCGTGCTGGACCGGGACGTGGCGGCAGCCCTGACCACGCCCCGCGGCCTCCGTCAGGCCATGCAACATTACTACGGGCTCCAGGCTGAGCGCACTCCGGCCGGCGAGTTGTTCGCCGAAGACGCAGAGGGGGGCGAGGGAGACGAGGCTCCCATCATCCGGATGGTGCGTCGCATGTTGGACTCCGCCGTCTCTGCGGGCGCCTCCGACATCCATGTGGAGCCGCTCGAGGGGCGCATCCGTGTTCGCTTCCGCAAGGACGGCGTCCTGATGGAGGCAGCAAGTCACGAGCGCCAGCTCCTGGGGCCGCTCATGTCGCGCCTCAAGATCATGGCTGGCATGGACATTGCGGAGCGCCGCAAACCGCAGGACGGGCGCATCCATGTGACAGTGGAAGGCCGCCGCATCGACATCCGGGCCTCGGTCCTGCCCGGCAATCATGGTGAGGCGATGGTGATGCGCCTGCTCGACAAGGAGCGGGGCCTGGTCTCTCTTCCTGAGCTGGGCTTCGGCCCGGAAGACCTGGCGCGCTTCCGCCAGGTCCTCGAACGGCCCAACGGCATCGTGCTCGTGACGGGCCCCACGGGCTCCGGCAAGACCACCACACTCTATGCAGCCTTGAAGGAACTCAACCGCGCCGACGTCAAGATCATCACGGCGGAAGACCCGGTGGAGTATGAAATCGCGGGCATCAACCAGGTCCAGGTGCATCCGCGCATCGGCCTGACCTTTGCGCGCATCTTGCGCTCCATGCTGCGGCAGGCACCGAACATCATCCTCGTGGGGGAGATCCGGGATGCGGAGACGGCCGAGGTCGCCATCCAAGCGGCGCTGACAGGGCACCTGGTGTTCGCCACCTTGCACACGAATGACGCTCCGTCCGCCCTGGCTCGTCTGGTGGACATGGGAGTGAAGCCCTTTCTCGTGTCGGCCTCTCTTCAGGCGGTGGTGGCGCAACGCCTGATCCGCCGGCTGTGCACGTCGTGCCGTGCGGAATCGGTGCCCGAGCCGAGCGAGCTTCGCGCCTTGGGGCTCGCGCCGGAGCGCCTGTCGGGCAGGACCCTGTACCGGGCCGTAGGCTGTGGCGAGTGCCAGTTCACAGGCTATGCCGGGCGCGTCGCGGCCTTTGAGCTGTTGGTCATGGATGGCGCCCTACGGGACATGGCGTTTCGCAACGAGCCCACGCCTCGCGTGCGCGCCGCGGCCGAGGCGAGCCGTCGTCTGGTACCGCTGCGCGAGGACGGGCTCTCCAAGGTCCTCAGTGGCTTGACGTCGATCTCGGAAGTCCTCCGGGTGAGCCACGAACAATGACTGCGCCCCCTGACACGCACGGCTCCGGCGCTTCGCGACGGCTGCTGGGACAGATCCTCGTGGGCCGCGGCTCTTGCAGTGAGGCCCAGATCGAGCAGGCATTGGCCGAGCAGGTGCGCTCCGGGGGCCATCTCGGTGATCTCCTGATGGCGATGGGGGCCGTGGATCGAAAAGAACTCACGCGGGCCCTGGGGATACAAGTCGGGCTCGAACCGATGGATCTCGATGCGGTTGGAATCGCTCCCGAGGTGGTGCCGCTCGTGGACGCGGCAACCTGTGCGCTCTACCGCGCGGTCCCGGTGCGTCTGCTCGACACAGGAACATTGGTGGTCGCCCTCGCGGACCCCCTCAACGTCAGCATCCTTCAGGATCTCTCCTTCCTGGTTGGCCGCGAAGTGCAAGCGGTCATCGCAGACGAGGAGGCGGTCGACCGCGCCCTGGAGGCGTGCTGGCAGATCGCACCCTCCGTGGATTTCGCGAAGGTCATCGACGAAGCGCGTATCATCTCCGGGTCGTTGGACCTTGAAGACCAAACGGCGATGGCTCAAGCCGCACCGGTCGTGAAGTTGTTGAACTACATCCTCCTTCAGGCCATTCGCGACAAGGCCAGCGACATCCATCTGGAGCCGTTCGAGCACGAGTTCAAGGTTCGCTATCGGGTGGATGGTGTGCTCTTTGAAGTGGAAGCTCCGCCACTCTCCTTGGCCTCGGCGCTCACGTCGCGAGTGAAGGTCATGTCACACCTCGACATCGCCGAGACGCGCATCCCCCAAGACGGGCGCATCGAACTCTCGCTCGGCGGTCGCCCGATCGACCTGCGCGTCTCGACCATGCCGACGGTCCACGGGGAGTCCTGCGTGCTGAGAGTCCTGGATCGAAGCGTCGTCTCCCTCGATCTCGGCTTGGTCGGTCTCAAGGAGGATGAGCAGGCGCTGGTGCACGCGCTGTTGGATCGGCCGCACGGCATCTTGCTCGTGACAGGGCCGACGGGCTCAGGGAAGACCACGACGCTCTACTCGGCGCTGAATCGACTCAACTCCGTAGAGCGCAAGATCATCACGGTCGAGGACCCCATCGAGTACGACCTCGACGGCGTGGTGCAGGTCCAGGTGAACGACGAGATCGACGTCTCCTATGCGAGCGTGCTGCGCTCCATCCTGCGTCAGGACCCGGACATCCTCCTGGTGGGTGAGATTCGCGACACTGAAACAGCCCAGATTGCCGTGGAGGCCGCTCTCACGGGGCACCTGATCCTGTCGACCTTGCACACCAATGATGCGCCCTCGACCATCACCCGACTCGTGGACGTGGGCGTGCCGCCCTACCTCATCGTCGCGACCCTCGAGGCGGTGATCGCGCAACGGCTTGTTCGCGCCATCTGCCCCGATTGCCGTGAGGAGTATGAACCGGACAACGAGACGCTGAGTGAGTTGGGGTTGCAGCGCGCAGAGCTCCGCGGCCAGCCGTTCGCCCGAGGAAGAGGTTGTGAAGCCTGCAACTACTCAGGTCATCGTGGGCGGCGCGGCCTCTTCGAGATCATGGTCATGAGTGAAAGCCTGAGGCAGCTGGTTCTCGATGAAGCCCCCACGAGCCAGCTTCGTGAGGTTGCGGTTCGAGAGGGCATGCGCCCGTTGCGCACTTCGGGCAGCATGGCGGTCATGGCGGGACTGACCACCGTGGAGGAAGTGTTGAAGGAGACGCTCTCAGATGCCAGCTGACCGACCTTCCGCGCGCAAACCCAGCGCTCGGCGGCCGGCCGCAGCGCGACCACGTACTGCGCCGCCCTCCCGGGAGGGTGCGCTGACCGGGCCCTCGGGCGGCGCTGGCCGCCGGGGGAGCGCTGCGCGGCCTGCCGATGTGCAAGCGCGTCGTCGCTGGGCCTGGTGGGGGCGTGTCCCCGCGAAGGAGTTGGCGCAATTCTCTGGGCGCCTTGAGACCCTCGTCAACGCTGGGCTTCCGGTCCTGCGCTCGCTGAGAATCCTCGAAGGGCAACAGAAGCCCGGCCCGTTGCAGGACGTGATTGAAATCGTGGCCGACGATGTCGAGGGCGGCGCGCCCCTCTCCGAAGCACTCAGCAAGCATCCACATGTCTTCGATCGCCTCTACGTGAACATGGTGCGAGCGGGGGAGGCTGGCGGCATCCTGGGCACCATTCTCGCGCGCCTGGCGGCGTTCGCCAGGAAGACGGAAGCCATCAAGGGGCAGATCAAGGGCGCACTGACCTACCCCGTGTTGGTGATCTTCTTCGCGGGCGGCGTCTTGATGGTCGCCATGTTCGTCGTCGTGCCCCAGTTCGAGCAGATGTTCCAGAGCTTCGATGTGGAGATGCCGGCGCTGACACAGGCTCTGCTCTCCATCTCGCGCGGCCTCTCCGACTCCTGGTGGGTGCTGCTGGCAGCGCCCGCCCTGCTCTGGGCGACCCTTGTCTTGCTGCTGCGAAGTGAAGCCATGGCCTATCGCTTTGACGGCTTGAAGCTTCGACTGCCCTTCTTCGGCGACGTCGTGAAGAAGACGCTCGTCGCGCGCATCACCCGCACGCTAGGGACCTTGCTCTCCAGCGGTGTCCCGATCCTGGAAGCCCTGGACATCGTACGCGCCTCGCTGGCAAACCGCGTCGTTGAGCAAGCGGTGGCTGACGTACGCGATGCGATCAGGAATGGGGAGACCATGGCTTCGCCACTGGCGCAGAGTGGTGTGTTCGACGACATGGTCGTCAACATGATCGACGTGGGTGAGGAAACAGGCCAGCTCGACACCATGCTCGTGCGTATCGCCGAGGACAGCGAAGCGGAGCTGGACACCTCCATCACCGTCTTGTTCAAGGCGCTTGAGCCTGTGATGCTGCTCTTGGTTGCCCTGGTCGTGGGCACCATCGCCTTCGCCCTCTTCAGCCCCATGATCCGCCTCATGGAGTCCATGGCGGGGGCGAGCCTCTGAAGCATCCCCTGCGCAGGACCAGCCCGTGGCAATGACGCTGGTTTTCATGGCTGCTCTCTTGGTCTGTTCCGGTTTCGTCTCGGGCAGCGAGACGGCCGTGTTCTCGCTTTCGGCTGCTGAGCGCAGGGCACTGGCGCAGCGCACACCCTTGGTGAAGTCGCTGCTGGCGCGTCCGGGGCGCCTGCTGGTGACTCTCTTGCTGGCGAATCTGATCATCAACGTCGGCTACTTCACGCTGTCGGCCTCCGTCAGCCTGGAACTCCTGCAGAGCGATCGCGGCGGATTGGCGCTGGGTGTGGCTGTCGCGAGCTTGGGAGCCATGGTGGTCCTGGGTGAGATTGTTCCCAAGACCCTCGCTCTGGCTGACGGCCTGCGGATCGTGCGTGGGGTTTCTCCGGCCCTGTCGATCTTGTCGTTCGTCCTGGCCCCGCTTGTGTGGGTTGGCGCATGGGTCACGGAGATTGTTGAGCGTCTGCTCTTTGGCGCACGATCGCGTCCTGCCGTCCGCGCAGCAGATCTGAAGGCGATGCTTGGCGATGAAGGAGGCGATGCGTCGGAGCGACGGGTCGAGTTCGCGCTTCTGAGTGACGTCATCGATTTCGGCGAGCTGAAAGCCAAAGCCCTGATGGTTCCTCGAGTCGACATGGCAGTGCTGGACCTGGCCGAAGACCGGGCTGCGTGGGTGGCTGTCATGGCCGAGCAGCCCCACACGGACTACCCCGTGATTGACGGTTCGCCCGACAAGTTGTTGGGCGTCGTCAATGCGACACGCGTCATGCTGGAGACCGAGACGCCGCTGGAAGAGCTGGTCGAACCTGCGCTGCTCGCACCGCTGAGCCTTGGGGCAGAACGCCTGGTGCTTCGAATGATTCACGAAGACTGCCAGCTTGCAGTGCTCTTGGATGAGTTTGGAGGAGTGGCTGGGCTCGTGGGCCGCGCAGAACTCGCCCAAGAACTCCTGGGCGAGGTCGATACCGAGCGCATGGGCCCCGTGGAACGGCTCGGAAACGGGTCGGCCCTGGTCATGGGGCGGTGCCCCGTGCATCGCTTGGAAGAGGAGCTCGGCCCGGTCTTCACCAGCCGCCGGGCGGGGACTGTCGGGGGGGCCGTCGCAGAGGCGCTTTCTGCGGTGCCCCGACGTGGTGACGAGCTGCGGCTCGGCAACTGGAGCCTGCGTGTCCTGAGCATGGACGGCGGGCGCGTGGGTCGCTTGCTCGTGAAGCCCGAGCCGGCGTCGGAGCGCGAGCTGGAGGGCGAAGACGACACCTCCGGAGGAACGCCAGCATGACCGCGAGCCTGTTTCTGCTAGCGGTGCTCCTGTCCGCGCTCTTCTCGGGCCTGGAGACTGGGCTGTACAGCACGAGTCGCCTGCGCATCCAGCTGGATGCGAGCAGCGGCATCCGGCCGGCAGTCCGGGCTCGGGCGCTGCTCAAGGACATGCCCACCTTGTTGACCGTCCTGCTGGTGTCCAACAACACGGCAAATTGGGCCGCGAGCCTGCTCGCGCAGGTTCTACTGCTGGAGTACGGGGTGCGGGACCCTGAAGCGGTCGGGACCTTCGGAGTCTCCGTCGTGCTGTTCGTGCTGGCCGAATCGGTTCCCAAGCAGGCCTTTCATCGGGGACGCGAGCGGCTGCTCTATCCTGTCGTGCCGATCCTCGCGGCAGCCCATGCGGCGCTGCGCTGGCCCACCTGGCCACTCACCCGCTTCGCCCAGTGGTTCTCTCAGGTGATCGGCAGCGGCTCAGGCTCTAGCAGGCCCGGCACGGGGCCTCGTGAGGCGCTGATTCTCGCCGGCAGGAGGGAAGGCTTCCTGACCCCCTTCCAGGAGCGGGTGGCTCACAGCGTGCTCGGCATGAGAACCCGCACGGCGGCAAACGAGGCCCGGGAGGTCTCTGCCTTCATCAGCACCTGTCTAGGGAGCCCGGGGGTGACAGTCCCCCCGGGCTCTCGTGACCCGCGGGTTCTCGTCCTGGACTCCAGTGGGCGACAGCCCCTTGGCTGGGTGATCTTGGCGACCCTCTGGACCCCCTCGGGTTTCCGCCAAGTGAGCCCCCGCGAGATCCAGCCTGTGCTCCAGGTGAGCGAAGCCTCCCGCCTGGACGAGGTCTATCTCCAACTCGATCGCATGGAGACGCCCTTCGCGTGGGTGCGCCGAGCCAATGGCGAGCTGGGTGTCCTCGACGCAAATCACCTTCGGGGGCGGGTGATGGGCACGACGAGCGAGAGCCCCACCTGAGGCGGCCTTTCCCCATCTCCTGCGTTGCAAGGGGCCCTGTGGCCACCTAAGATCCAAACTGGCGGCCCCTAACGAGACCCATCGGGCAGGTCAGAGCTCGAAGAATCCACACGATAGAGGAGGTCACCCTCGTGGCTGGCGACAAGGACTACTACTCGTTTGATGAAGTGCTCTCCGGCCTCCGGATGGAGGAGGATGAGCTGAAGAGACTGGTCTCAGCCGGCGAAATTCGTGCTTTCCGCGAGAAAGACACGATGCGCTTCAAGGCCGCCGACATCGAACGCCTGAAGAGCAGCCCGACGGACGACGACCTGGAGCTGGACCTCGGCGAGGAGCTGGACCTGGGGGATGACCTGGGCGGCGACTTGATCGAAGACCTGGATCTGGGTGGTGACGAGTTCGTCCTCGAACCTGAAGACTCGGCGGGTCTTGAGGTGGAGGAGCTGGATCTTGCGGCCGACAGCAGTCGGTCGGGATCCGACCGCGCCCCCGCGCGTCGGACCCCTCGCAGCCAGCAAGCTCAGGAAGAAGTTTCGGAAGGCGCCGGAATGCTTTTCTTCATGGGCTTGGGTTTCGTCATTCTGATCTTCGCGAACTTTGCGGCAGCTGGAGCCGTGACGGGTTCGACCAATGCCTTGACCGGCTTCATCGCGGAGATGTTCGCCGGCTGATTCGATCATCGTTCAACCATCTATTCACCAAGATAGACACACATCAAACGGGAGGGTTTCGTGGTGTCCACCATCATGAGTAGGAAGTCGTTGTGGGTTGCTGCCGCGGTTGTCGGTTGCCTGCTGCCTGGATGCGTCACGGCTTCCAAGTACTACGCACTGGAAGATGAGCTGGCTCGCAGCCAGGAAGAAAACGCGTACATGCGAGACACCCTCGGCCACGCCGAGTCCATGTTGACGGACAGCGAACTGGATCAGGAAGATCTGTCGCGTCTGCAGGCGGAACTCGCCGCTGCTCAGCTCCAGAAGCAGGAGTTGCTGGCTGAGTACGAGCGCTTCCGCACTGAAATGGGCTTCCTGGATGCCGAGGGGCTGACGAATGTCGTCAACGCCGAGGAAGGGATGTACGGCTACCGCGCCGAGGGCGATGTGCTCTTCACCAGCGGCAGTTCGGTCCTGACCGCCGCCGGCAAGAAGTCCCTCTCGGTTGTCGCGCAGCGCATCTCCGACATTGACTCGCCCATCCGCATCGACGGGCATACGGACATCGACCCGATCAAGAAGACCAAGGCCGACTATCCGCACGGAAACATCCAGCTGGGTGCTCTGCGCGCGATTGCCGTCAGGGCTTTCCTGGTCGAGCAGGGCATCGCGGCTTCGCGGATCTCCATCGCCTCCTTCGGGCAGTACAAGCCGCTCAGGCAAGGTAAGGACTCCAAGTCGAAGTCTCAGAACCGTCGTGTTGAGATCATGCTTCGCATGGCGAACACGACGATCACCCAGGGCTAGCAGCATTTCCCCTGGTGACGTGGTGGGCCTTGGGGCTGTCCATGGACAGTCCTGAGCTCACCCCGATCCTGCGTCCACAGCTGGAGTCTGCACTCCAAGCTGTGGGCGCAGCTCCGTTGAAGAGACACGGGCAGAACTTCCTGCTCGACAACAATCTCTTGGCGGCCATCGTTCGGGACGCCGGGGTTGGAGCCAGCGATACGGTTCTTGAGGTGGGTCCCGGGCCCGGCTTGCTCACGCGGCATCTGCTCGCGTCGGGAGCGCAGGTGCGGGCCATGGAGATCGACCCCGCCATGGAGGGGATCGCAGCCGGTTTGATCGAGGACCGACTGCTGGCATCGGGCGGTCTTTCCTGGACCAACGGCGATGCGATGGCTGGGCCCCGAACACTCAGCGCCGGCCTCCTGGCCAGCCTTCCCGGGACGACAGCTCTCGTGGCCAATCTGCCCTATGCCGTGGCAGCTCCACTCCTCATGGCTCTCGCACGGGAACCGGAGGCTCCGGAGCGCCAAGTGGTCATGATCCAGAAGGAACTTGCCGAGCGACTTGTCGCCCCGCCAGGGGGGCGAGACTACGGCCCGCTGGCAGTTCTCTGCACCCTCTGCTGCCAAAGCAAGATCCTTCGTCGTGTCCCCGCTGGCGCATTCTGGCCAGCCCCGAAGGTGAAATCCGTGGTTCTCCGCCTGAACCGCTTGCCGTCGTGGCCTGGGTCGGTGCCCGTCCTGCAATTGGAGCGATTCCTGCGCCTAGCGTTCAGTTCGCGACGAAAAACGCTGATCAACGCCGTCGCCGATGGGGCGGGCCTCAGGCCAGCTGCGGTGCAAGAGATCCTCCAGCTCAAGGAAAATCGTCAAAAAGCACGTGCTGAAGCCTTCGAAGCGCTACAATTAGAGCATCTTGCCCAGCTATGGGCAGAGCACGCGCCGGGCGAGCGACTCCGCCCATAGCCGGCAAAGCCGGCCCGAAGCTCCTCGGAGTTTCAAGAGATCGGCATGCAGGGGAGCCCCACCAAGAACACGCTGGGTGTCCCGCGCTGTCTGATCGCGAGTAGTTGGTTTGCAGGCCAAGGCTTGAAGAGATGCTTCGGCTCGGTCCAAGCGATGTTCTTGGATCGCTGTTGAGCTGGCTCGACCACTTGCCTCTTGTCTCGACCAAGCTAGTCTTCGCACACGCTCTGCTCCTCGCAAGTCTGCCGGCTTCGGCACTTACGGGGTTCACGCCACCGCCTTCTTGAACTGTTCAACCCACGACATGGGCTGATTTGCTCCAGGAGGCCGGCTGAGCTAGCGAAGACGAAACTGGTGGAGCTCGCAGGAGTGTGGTTTGCGTATTCGATGTGTCTATGGGTTTCCTTGGGCACGCTCGCGTGAGTCGACTCGAATCCAGCGGTCCAGGAGTGGACCTGGTCGCCGTCACCTGTTGACGTTTTTTGCATCAACGCGTGACGGCGGGATTCCAGGTGCCCCACGGCATGGGGGTGATTGGACTGCTCGAAGGCAAGCTCGTCGGCTTTGTCTGCACGCCCTGAGAGTCCGGCCTCGGACCTCAGTGCGATGGAGTCGCGGGGTCGATGGAGTGCGCCAGCGAGATGATGTGGATCAGGCAGAGCCCGATCTCAACCACCCAGGCCTGGCCCGGGGTGCGTCCCCATCTTTCTGGTGCGATCTTTCCAGTTCCATCGGACCGCGCACAGCCTCCTCAGCACCCTCCCGTCCACTTCCAGGGGGAGGGCGCTTGAACATCCAGGCTGACAAGCAGGCTGAGAAGCAGCTCGTCAAGAGCCGCAGCCGCATCGATGAAGTGGTGCGAGAGCTCGCAGGCTGCGAGTACGAGTCTCGGGGCCCCGGCGACCTTTGGGCCTGCTGCCCATTTCATTCCGAGGACACGCCTTCGTTTCATGTGCGGGTCGAGCACGGGATGTTCAAGTGCTTCGGCTGCGGGGAAGCGGGGGATGTCTTCAGCTTCGTGCAGAAGATTCGCGGAGTCGGGTTCCGGGAAGCGCTCGAGTTCCTGGCCGACCGAGCTGGCGTCACGCTTGGCTCCATGAGCCCGGAAGACAAGCGTCGGCACGCCGAGCTGCATGAACTGCGGGAAGTCCTCAACCGGGCGGGTGAGTTGTTTGCCCGGGCGCTCAAGGCCCCCGCAGGCGAGCAGGCCGTTCAGTACCTGAAGGAGCGCGGCTTCCATGGCCAGACGGCTTTGGACTTCGACGTTGGCGTCGTGCCCACAGACTTCCTGCGTCAGTTGCGCGAATCCGGCATGGCGCCGACCGCCGTGGACCGCGCAGGCTTTACCAACCTGTTCGCGGGCCGACTGTCCTTCGGCATTCGCGATGCGAACGGGAGCCTTGTCGGCTTCGGTGCTCGAACGCTCGATGCCGACGGGAAGCCCAAGTACGTCAACACGCGCGAGACCTCGGCATTCAACAAACGACGGCTGCTCTACGGCCTGGACAAGGCAGCGCGGAGCGTGGCCAAATCGCGCCGCCTGATCATCATGGAGGGCTACACCGATGTCCTCATGGCACACCAGAGTGGCCTGAGTGAAGCCGTGGCGACGATGGGGACCAGCCTCACCGATGACCACATCCGCGCACTCAAGGGGCGGGCTTCCAATCTCGTGTTCGTCTTCGATGGCGATTCGGCGGGGCTAACTGCAGCCGAGCGTGCCGTGAACCTCACTCTGCGCGATGGCCTGGAAGTGCGCGTTCTGTGCTTGCCCGACGGCAGTGACCCGGGCGACTGGTTCCTGCGAAACGACTTGGAGGCCTTCGAGGAGCTCCTCGCGAGTGAGGGCATGAGCACAGTGGGCTTCCTCTGCCACCGAGCCGTGGAGCGCACGGACCGAGCTCAGCCCGGCTGGCGTGAGCAGGTTGCCAACGAGGTTCTCGAGGCCTGCCGCAGCATCGTCGACCCTGTTCGGCGAGAGACGATCTCCGCGGAAATCTCGCGGGCCTGCAGCGTGGATCGCAACCTCATGCGTCGGCAGGTCAAGATGTCGGCGGATGCCACGCCCGCAGAAGGGTCAGCCGGGCGCTCTCGCTCTCCCCGCTCGTCTGCGCGCATCCGCTCCCAGTTCTCTGTTGTTGCAGGCCTGGCTCGGCTGTCGGATGCGATGCAGGTTGTCGATCGCCTGTCAGAGCTCGGGGTGTTGAGCCACCCCGATGCTCTCCAACTGGCCCAGATCGCGCGCCAGCTCATTCAGCCGGGTGACAGCGGCCCCGTGGATCCCATGGAATGGTTGGACGCCACACGAGCGGAGAGCACCAGGCTCGGCTCCCTCCTGGAGCGGGCACTGCTCAGCGAACCCGGCAGCGTGATTCCCGGCTATCAGACGGCTGTGGACTACCTGACGTCGCTCGCCGAGGAGGACCAGGAACGGCAGGACCGGCGCACCGCCCTTTCCGACCCGGGGATCGCGACGGACGAAGCAGCGCTCAAGGCCATTCAGGAGAGCCTGTCCCTGAAGGACTCCGGGCAGCAGCCGGAGCCACCCCAAACGATTTCTAACGATTCACCGGAGGCGATGCCCACATGAGTTCGCACCGCGTGAAGCAACAGTACGACCACCCCCTGTGTTTTGAGGAAGCCCTGTGAGTTCAATCGCTGCACTGGACAAGTTGGATCCGAGCGTTCGCGTCCTGATGGAAAACGGCGAGAAGCGCGGTTTCGTGACCTACGAGGAGATGAATGAGATCCTCCCGCCGGACATCGAGAACATCGATGAGATCCTGACCCTGCTGGAAGGCCAGGGCGTCAAGATCCTGGATGAAGCCGATGTCGTCGCGGAGCAGGAGGTTCGCGCCTCCGGCAGCTCTGCCGTGGTCGATCAGGAGGAGCCAAAAGAGCGGGTCACTCAGACCGAACGCATCGAGGACCCGGTGCGGATGTACCTCACCCAGATGGGCGAGATTCCGCTGCTCACCCGCTCCGAAGAGATCAACCTGGCGCGTCAGATTGAAGTGACCCGCCGTCACTTCCGCAAGCTGATCATGGCGACGGGCTTTGCCATTCGCGAGGGCTTGCAGATCATCGAGGACGTCGAGGCCAGTCGCCTGGCTTTCGACCGCACGCTCAAGGTGTCCACAAGTGGCTTTGAGCCCGGAAAGCTGGAAGTCTCGGCACGCCTGAAGGGCAGTATCGAAACGCAGCGCAAGCTTCACGCCCGGCTGACGTCCGACTACAAGAAGTTCCTCCTGGACAAGGGGTCATCGGCCCAGCGGAAGTTGACTCTTCAGCGCATCGGGTGGGGGCGCAGGAAGTGCGCCGACCTTGTCGAGGAGCTTCAGATCCAGTTGAAGAAGGTGAAGCCCATGATCGAACTGGTGCGTGAGAAGCACCAGGAGATGGCAACGCTTGAACGTCGCTTGAAGCACTTCCCGGAAGACCGGAAGTCGAGCAAGGAGTTCAGGGAGCTCAAGACGGATTTCGAGGCGCTCCAAATTCAGGCGCTCGAGTCTCCCCGACGTCTGGCGGCACGCCTCAAGCTGATCGATGAGCGCTACGCTCAATACGAAGAAGCCAAGCGGGATTTGTCGAGCGGCAACCTTCGACTCGTCGTCTCGATCGCCAAGAAGTACCGGAACCGTGGGCTCTCTTTCCTGGATCTGATCCAGGAAGGCAATACGGGTCTCATGAAGGCTGTCGAGAAGTATGAGTATCGCCGTGGCTACAAGTTCTCGACCTATGCCACGTGGTGGATCCGGCAGGCGATCACTCGTTCCATCGCTGACCAGGCGCGTACGATCCGAATCCCTGTGCACATGATTGAAACCATGAGCAAGTTGCGGAACGTGACGAAGAAGCTCGTTCAGCAGCTGGGCCGCGAACCGACGATCGAGGAGATTGCGAAGAACAGCGACATCTCCATCGACGAAGCGAAGCGCGTCATGAAGATCTCCAAGCACCCGATCAGCCTGGACCGTCCCATCGGCGAAGGAGACGACAGCTACTTCGGTGACTTCATCGAGGATGACAGTGCCGTGTCTCCGGTCATGGCTGCAGCCCAGGAGATGCTGAAGGACAAGATCATGAGTGTCCTTCACACGCTGTCCTTCCGTGAGCGCGAGATCATCAAGCTGCGCTACGGCATTGGCGATGGCTACACCTACACACTCGAAGAGGTGGGCCGGATCTTCAAGGTCACCCGTGAGCGTGTTCGCCAGATCGAGGCGAAGGCGGTGCGGAAGTTGCAGCACCCGGTGCGCAGCCGGATGCTGGAAGGATTCTTGGAGACTGCCCTGCCCGTCACCTGATGGGGATCATGGGCCCCCTGACGGGGCTGGCGACCCCGTTCCGCGGGGATGGAGTCCTCCATCTCAGAGCAGCCTTCACAGGGCCTGCGAGGCGGTTCCAGGCAGATGCCTGGGGCCGCCTCGCCGTCCTTTGGAGGGGCTTTCTCCTCACCAGGGGGTCTGCTAGGCTTGGGGGTTTCCCCCGTCCACTAGAACAGCAGAGTCACCGTGACAGACGAGCAAGCGCCTGGCGACCCCAAGCAACAGACGTTGCAACTTGTGGCCCTCGGAAACGTCGACCGCAAACGCACCGAAGCCCAGAGTCTGATGGACTCAGTCCCCCGCGTCCTTGCGAGCCGCAGCCGTCACTCCCGCGAAGCCCAAGCGACACTCGATGCCTACCACGACAAGCTTCAGGGCTTCCGCAGTCACCTAAAGATGCTCGAGCTGGATCTTGCGGACCGGGAAGAAGCCCTCTCCAAAGCCAACGGCAATCTCCTGGGAGCCAAGACGAACCAGGAGTACAGCTTGTTGATGGCAGAGATCACGCGGAAGCAGGAAGAGAAGGGAACCGTCGAAGAGCGGATCCTCGAGCAGTACGACGTGATCAGCCAAGGCGAGGAGATGGTCAAGACTGCGGAGGCCGGGCTGGTCGAAGCGCAGTCGGAGTATGGCGGCTTCGAGCAGCGCGCTCGCGACCAGCTGGCCGACCACCAGAAGGATCTGGACGAGCTGGAAAAGCGTCGGGAGCAGGTTCGCCGGGCGATCGACCCAGCGATCCTCAAGCTGTACGACCGCGTCTACAACGCGCACGGGGTGGCCGTCGTTCCAGCCGAGGGGAACACCTGCCAAGGCTGTTTCTCGAACATCACACCGAACGACCAGAATCGCCTGCTCAGCGGCCGCCAGCTCGTGATCTGTCGTGCGTGCCAACGCATTCTCTACGTGCCAAGCGCTCTGCACGCCTCGCCTTCCTGACAGGCGACGGAGCGATCGAGCCTCCGGGGGTCAAGTAGGTGGCTGGCGGCACGATTCGCAACGTCATCGTGGGAACGGCCGGTCATATCGACCACGGCAAGTCGTCCCTCGTGCGCGCTTTGACCGGCATCGACCCCGACCGCCTCGCTGAGGAACACGAGCGGGGCATGACCATCGACCTCGGCTTCGCGCCCTACAAGCACGAGAGCGGAGCGACCGTCGGTCTGATTGATGTCCCTGGGCACGAGCGTTTCATCAAGAACATGGTCGCCGGCGCAACATCCGTGGACGTCGCCATGCTGGTTGTGGCGGCCGACGACGGGGTCATGCCCCAGACGCGCGAGCACCTCGAAATCCTCAAGCTGCTCGGAGTCCGCCGCGGCCTGGTAGCCCTGAACAAGATCGACCTCGTGGACACGGAGCTGGTCGAGCTCGCCCAGGAAGATGTCGCTGAATTCGTGGCGGGTACCTTCCTGGAGGGCGCACCGGTGATCCCGGTCTCTGGGACCACGGGTGAGGGCCTGGATCAGCTCCGCAGCGCACTCGACGCCCTGGTGAGCGAGGTCGATCCGCACACCCACGATGGGCCCTTCCGGCTCCCCATCCAACGCGTCTTCACCGTCGACGGGCACGGCCTCGTCGTGACCGGTGTCCCCATGAGCGGCAAGGTCGCTGTCGGTGACCAACTCGAGCTCGTGGGGTCGGGGCAGGAGCTGCGCGTGCGAGGCATCCATGCCTACGGCAAGAGCCGCGATCAAGGGCAGGCTGGACATTCCACCGCGCTCAATCTCGCTGGCCTCGACCGCGTGGACGTCGAGCGCGGCGACGTCGTCGCCACCCCAGGCGTGTATCGATCCACGCGCTTCATTGCGGTGGACTACGAACACACCGCAGCAAGCTCGGCTCTGCGTCACCGCCACCCCATCCGCGTTCACGCTGGAACGGCGGAAGTGCTCGGCCGCGCCGTGCTGCTGGACAGCGGGTTGCTTGACCACGGGCAATGCTCGCCCATTCAGCTCCGGCTGGATCACGCGCTCTGTGTGGCGCCCGGCGATCGCATCATCGTGCGCGACGCCTCGTCCATGGGCGTGATGGGCGGAGGCCTGGTGCTGGAGGCGGGCGACGGCCGACTGAAGCGCTTCAAAGACCGAGTTCTCGAAGACCTCCGTTCGCGTCGGGAGAGCGTCGGGGATCCGAGCCTCCTTGCGCAGGCCATCGTCTCAGGGGCTGGTGTGCGAGGCGCGCAACTCGCCGACGTCGCCGTCGAAGTCGGACAGACCGTGGATCAGCTACGGCGGAGCCTCGAACCCTTCGTCGAATCCGGCGACTTCCTGAAGTTGGCGGGAGGGGTCTACCTCGCGGCGTCGGCGACAGAACAGGTCGCGGACGAATTGGTTTCCGTGCTCAAGGGCGTGCACCGCAAGAACCCCTTGCTGGACTGGGTGGACCTTTCCAGCCTGAGGTCAGGAGTCAGCTACGAGGAAACAGTCCTCCAGGCTGCTTTGGATCACGACCCGCGCCTGGAGAGTGCGTCCGGTGGACGCGTGCGGCGCCGAGGGCACCGAGGCCGACTCACTCCGGAACTGGAGGCGGCTCGCGATCGCATCGTGAGCCAGCTCCAGGCGGGTGGCTTGCGCCCGCCCAGCGTTGACCGCGACTTCACGGGCTTGGCGGAGAAGGATCACGCCGCCCTGCTCGACATGCTGCGGACAGCGGGCATCGCCGTCTCGGTGGGGGGCCTGATCTTCCATCAAGAGGCCTTGGACAGAGCACGCAAGACGTTGATCTCCCACGCAGCGGCACGCCAGGGCGCCATCGAGATCCCGGAGCTGCGCGATGAGCTGGAGACCTCACGCAAGTTCCTGATCCCATTGCTCGAGTACTTTGATGCCATGCAGCTCACGGTCAGGCACGGCGATCAACGGGTTCTCCGGCGCGGGATCCTCGAGCGGGAGAACGAGGACGGCACCGCATGACCGGGCTGGCGCGAGGCGATGGCGGGATGACGCGCCTCTGGGTCATCCCCCTGGCGCTGCTAGGTGCCTTGTCGTGTGCGGAGCCGGAGTCGGCCACGAGCGTGGACGTGCTGCTCGTCACGATCGACACCCTGCGAGCCGACGCGCTGAGCGCCAGCGGTCGAGAGCGTGGAACGACACCCAACCTGGACGCTCTGGCTGCCGCGGGCACGCGCTTCACGGACGCCACCACCGTCACCCCCCTCACGCTCCCCGCCCACGCCTCCATCCTGACCGGCATTCGCCCGGCGCGACACGGGCTGACAGTGAATGGAGTGGCGTCCAACGAGCTGCCTGTACCGACGCTGGCCGAGGCCCTGCTCGCTCAGGGATACGCCACAGGAGCCTTCGTTTCCGCGTCGGTGCTCGACGAGCAACACGGACTCTCGGCCGGCTTCCAGACCTACGACGATGGTCTGTTCTATCCAGGTGGTCCGCCGCGCCCGCAGGAGCGGCGCGCAGATCGCACCATCGACTCCGCTCTCCAGTGGATGGCCGAGCATGAGGGGGCGCCGTGGATGGCCTGGGTGCACTTGTTCGACCCGCACGCCCCCTATGCTGCGCCCGACAAACAGGCCGATCCCGAGACCTGGCCTGCGCTTGAGGGCGGCGCCGAAGACCTGAGCCAAAACCGGCGCGAAGACTACCTCGACGAGGTGCGCTGGGTGGATTCCCAGCTGGGCCGATTGCTCTCGACGCTGCGTCAATCGCGGCACGCCGCCCATCAGCCGTCACGCCCTCTGCTCGTCATCGTGACCTCGGATCACGGCGAGAGCCTTGGGGAGCACGGAGAGAGCACTCATGGAGTGCTCATGTATCAGGGTGCGATGCATGTCCCCTTGATTGTCGCCTGGCTCGATCCGGAGAGCCCGCTCCCCGCGCAAGGCCGGGCTTTTCCGGCGGGTGGCCAGGTTCGTGACGATGTCGTCTCCGTCCTGGACGTGACGCCTACGGTCCTCGATCTGCTGGGGCTGCCGGTCGACGCCGAGCTGGACGGCCGCTCCCTGTCCGAGCCTCGGCCGCAACGCATCATCCCCTTGGAATGCAGAAGCCCCGCCTTCTACTACGGATTCTCGCCCCTCGTCGGTCTCCGTCGCGGCGCTGAGAAGCTCATGGGTGCGCCACAGTCCGACCCCGAAGGTTGGCGCCTCTACGACCTGGCTGTCGATGCCGCCGAGCAGACGGGGGTTGACGCGCAGACCCACCCCCTCCGAACCCGGGTCCTTTCCCCGGAGCCCGAGCGCGAGGCATCCGTGGTCACGGATCTCGAGACTCTACGGGCCTTGGGATACGTGGGAGCCACCATCCCCGACTCCAGCGGTTCGGATCGCCGCGATCCGCGCACCGCCATGGACCTTGTGGACGCCATCGACGCGGCCAACAGCCTGTTGGTCGCTCAGGCTCCTGCGGACGCCCTCGAGCGACTGGCGACTCTGCCTGACGAGTACGACAGCGTCCCAGAACTGCACTTCTTCCGCGGGAAGGCCCTGCGCGCCTTGGGCCGCCCACAGGAAGCCGCCCATGAGTTTTCGGAGGCTCATCTGCTGCAACCCTCCTCGGGCGGCACGCTCGTGGAGTGGGGGCGAGCACTGCTGGAAGTCGCACTTGCGAGCCGCGGCAGCGAGCCAGCCAGCTCAAGCGGCGGCCCACCGATCGGAGCGCTGCGCACCGCTGAAGAGGCTTCACGTCTCTTTCAGAAGGCACTCTCCTTGGTGCCTGGAGACCCTGAAGCGATCGCCATGTGGGCCCTGACGGAGATCGAGTTCGGAAAGGCGGAAGAGGCCCTCGAACGCATCAAGGAAGCCCTTGGCTCCCGACCCCAAGCCGTGAATCTGATGCTGGTCCAGCGCCGCGCACTGCAGGTGCTGGGGCGTGACAAGGAGGCCGCAGATGTCACGGCCCGGCTGCAACAGCTCTCCCCCAACCTTCGCTAGGCCAAGTCGGCGTCAGCCACACGCCAGATCGCAACGAGTCAGCCCCGAAGCTGCGCCCTGACTCAGGGCCCCGTCTCATCCGAGGGCGGGAGTTCCAGCGTCAGGGACCTCGCGAGCTTCTCCTGGTTTTCGATCAGCCGTTGGAGATTGAGGATCTCGGACTGAGCAAGTGAGCTGCCCTGCTCCATGTTCTGGGTCAGGACGTTGTCCGCGATCTTCGATCCACGCTCCAGGTCGGCGAAGGTTCCGGCCAAACTGTCCCTGCGCGCCACGAGTTCGGGGTCATCGATCACCGCAACGTCGAGCAGACCACCCAGGGCACGCGCACGTTTGAGCAACGGGCTCACATGGATCATGTAGTCGTAGCGTGCGCGGGTGTGGGCATGGAGCGAACGCGCTTGAGCGAGCAGCACATCGGAGGAGTTCACCAGGTCGCGAAACGCCGTCAGTCTGGCTCTGGAGTCGAGCTGCTCGTCCGTCTCGAGTTCAAGCCGCTGCGCCTTCAGTTTGGCGAGCCCCGAACGCAGCTCTTCGTGCCGCCGCTTCAAGTTGAGCAGATAGCCCATGCGGGTCAGGGGGATGAAGGCCTCATCCATGGCCCTGATCTCTTCCTCAAGCAGCCCAAAGGCGATCTCCGTCTCCTCGCGCCCTCGCTCCTTGTCCACGCTGCTGCCGCCAACCAGAGCCCACCACAGCAGACCGCCGAGCACCGCAACGAGGCCGAGGAAGATCAACGGACCTTTCATGAGGCAACTCGCTCCTGCACCAGGCCATCCCCCAGGATCTGGTCGACACCGTGCGTCCCTTCAGCCACCCGCGTGCCGGGCATCACGAGGCAGCGTCTCAGCTGGACCTGGTCCTCGACAACACACCCTTCAGCGACCGTGGTGCCTCCCACCAGGTGCGCGCCCGGGGAGACATCCGCGCTCGGGTGGACCAAAGACTGGGACTTGTGCCGAAGCCCACCCGCTGCGAGCAACTCCGCGTCCACCGTGACCTGCTCGCTCAGCGCCGCAGCCTGCGCAGCCACGAGGTCCTGCATGGTGCCCGTGTCGTGCCAGCCACCAGGATGAACCCACCCCTCACAGGGCAGGCCCGACTCAATCGCAGGCACGTAGCCCTGTCGGATGAAGCAGGAGGGGGTGCGGGGCAAGCGATCGAGAAACTCGGGCTCAAACACGTGTGCACTCGCGTTCACGAAGGCGCGCTCCGAATCCCCGTGCACCAGCGCGCGTTTCGAGGGCGCGACGAGCCCCGCGATATCCGTCAGGGGCCCGCCGCCTGAGCTGGATACGTTGACGGCACCGTAGCGAACCGGATCTGCGGCCTGGGTCAGCGCCATGGTGGCCACCGCACCTGCACGGATGTGGTGGCGCGCGAGGGCCGCCAGGTCGAAGTCGGCGACGATGTCCGGCAGAAGCAGCAACAAGCGTTCGCGCGGCATCCGGGCCCAGAGGTTCGCCAGGCCACCGCCCGTGCCGAGCAGCTCAGGCTCTCTTACGACCGTGATCTCAAGCGGAGGAACAGCCACGTGCTCCACGAAGTCCACCACCTGCTGCGCCAGGTGCCAGGCATTGATCCAGACCCGCTGGACGCCGCTTCGAGCGAGGGCCGTCAGCGTGTGCTCCAGCAACGGCCGGTTGAGAAAAGGCATCAGGGGCTTGGGGCGCTGAAGAGTCATGGGCTGAAGCCGGCGCCCCTCGCCAGCCGCGAGAACCACCGCCTGCCTTGGAATGCTGATGCTCATGAAGCGCTTTGCGTTCCGGGGTCCGGGCGATCCAGCGCAGGCGGCTCGGCAGCCCTTTGCCCTTGGGCGGGACGCGCTGGTGATTCGTGCGGCGGACGGGCGGGGCTGGCCGGGTCTGACGCTTCGGGAGCAGCGGGCGAGCTGACGGCGGCCTGCGAAGCCAGGGTCGCGAAGGCGAGATCCAGGACGGGGACCTTGAGACCGTGCAGCTGGAGCAGTCGACGCGCTTGCTTCGCTGCGGGAGGAATGAACTGCGCCCAGGCTCCCTGTTTTTCCGCGAAGGTTCCGATGGCCTTCGCCAATCTCTGGACAGCGACCGCGCCAACGTGCGGACTCTCGCCCGCAATGCGGTCACGGATGTCGTCAGGGAGCTCGACGTAGGGGTCGTAGGCGAGAGAAGCGCGGTCGTACCCCAAAGGGCCGGGGAGCGCGTCCTGGTGGTCGACGACGCGAACCTGGTTTTCATGCAGCAGAAGATTCCGGCTGTGGAAATCCCGGTGACACAGAACCTCTGGGGCTGCAGTGCAGGCTGCCACGATCTGCTCCAGGTCTTGCGTCAGCGAGGCACCCGCCCCCTCTGGCAAGCGAAGGGCGAGCTGCACGAACTGTTCCAACTCCGTCATCAAGCGGCGCGCATCCAGAGGTGGGCGCGGGGACGTGCTCAGTCGCAGATCATGGATCCTCGGAAGCAGCGAGACCGCTTCGCTGTAGGCGCCCGCGATGGGCAGACCCTGCCCCCTAGCGGCTGCCAGGGTGATGTCACCCAGATCCTCCTGCAGGATCCACGATTGATCCGGACGGCTGTCGTAGATTTCCGGAACGGGGAGGCCAGCCTCCCTCAGCAGCAGGGTGGAGCGAGCCACCCGCTCGATCTCGGCCGGCCGGGCTGCGCGCGGGAATTGCATGAAGATGGCCGTGGGCACCGGCAATCCGGGTGGCCCGTGAAGACGGGCATAACGACGGCCTGATGCCTCCGTGGGGAGCCATTCGATCCTGTCGCAGCGGGGGGCCTGCGGTATGGTAGTCGCCATACTCGGCATCCTATCGAGAGAGCACCGCGACTTCATGAAGCGTCCCCATATGACTTTGCAGTGATCGACAAGAACGGCTGCCAGCCGATGCTCGCCCGAGCATCCCAGCACCAGCCCCGAACATTTGCTAAGTAGGCGAGAGACATGATGGGTTCCCTGTGTTCCACGCTCCTGACCTCGCTCGTGCTCGCGGCCGCCCTCAGTACGGCTGCTCTCGGTGCGGCTCCTCTGGCCCCCCGTTTGGACCCAGTGCTGGGGCCTGTGATGGGCAATGGGATGAGCCCCGAGGACCCGGAGCTGGTGACCGAATTCCGCCGCTACTTCTCCAAAGACAAGACACCGATCCAACGCCGAGAGGCCGTCCTGAACCTCCAGGACGTGGACTCCCTCAATGCCACCCAGGCCTTGCTCGATGCCTTCAAGGACGAGGAATACCTGGTGCGTCGTGCCGCCATCGACATCGTGTCTGCCTATCGTGACGAGCCCTCGGCCAGGTGGTTACTGGACGGCGTGCTCCTAGACCGCAAACTTTCAAAGAACACCCAGGTCGTCTCGACCGTGGCCGAAGCCTTGGGCGGCATGCAGCATGCCTTCGCGCTGGACCCTCTTGTGGATCTGGTCGGCCACCGGGATCTGGGCGTCCGCCTCGGAAGCATCGCTGGCCTGGGCCGCTTGAAGAACCCGGGGGCACTGGAGCCGCTCGCCGAGCTCATTCTCGAGGCTGAAGCTCCCGACGCCGTGCTGATCGCCTCGCTCGACACCCTGGGGAAGCTGGGGGACGCCAAGCGCGGCGTGGCGGCCGTGCTGGCGGCCTTGGCCAACGACTCGAAGCAAGTGCGCTTGAAGGCGGTCGAGACGGTTCAGACGCTGCACATGAAGGCCGGCGTGCGCCCGCTGATCCTCATGATGGGTAGCGACCCGGATGCTCGCGTGGCGGAAGATGCCTTCGAAGTCCTGCGCGCCATCACCTTGCGCAAGTTCGAAGACAACATGGACCAGTGGTTGGCCTGGTGGGATCGCAACGAGCGCAGCTTCGAACTCCCGGATCTCGCCAAGGTCGCCGCGGCCCTGAAGGTGCTTGAGGAATCAGGCACCCGCTACGGTGGGGGGGCCAAGTCCTTCGAGAACATCGAGACGAAGAGCGAGAACATCGTCTTCGTGATCGACGTCAGCCAGAGCATGTCGGAACCCTTCGGGGACCCGGAACGCCTGAAGCTCAGCGGCCGGGAGTACAGCTCCCTGCAGCGTTTGGAAATCGTGAAGGAAGAGCTGGCCAACACCATCGACTCCCTTCCGGACACCACCAATTTCAACATCGTCGCCTACGCGACCGGAGTCGATCTTTGGAAGAAGAAGGCGGCGCGCGCAAGCATCCTGAATCGCAACAACGCGGTGAACTGGGTCAAGGCCCTGAGCCCACGTGGGGGTGAGGCAGCGGGCTTCCGGGCGAGGATGGGCCACAACAACAACTCGTCGGACGAGGGGCGCACCAACACCTACCTGGCGCTCATGACGGCCTTCGGCGAGGACGTGGACAAGCGTAAGCCCAACGCGTTCGTGACCAAGATCACCGACCCCGTCGACACGATCTTCTTCCTCACCGACGGCGAACCCACGGTGGGCAAGAGCGTGGACATGTCGGAGATCCGGGAAGAGGTTGCCCGGGTCAATGCGTTCAGGGGCGTCCAGATTCACGTCATCTACGTGGGCGCTTATGGGGGCACCGACTTCCAGAAGCTGGCCGATGACAACGGAGGCGTCTTCGTCTCCATCGGGGGCTAGAGCCCCGCCAGCCTGCCAGTAGGGGAGCCACCGGCATCACCAGCTCGGGAGAGCCATGAGTGGGCTGGGCCGGTGAGCCGGGCGGTTTCGAAGTGGTCGGGGTGACTGGATTCGAACCAGCGGCCTCAGCGTCCCGAACGCTGCGCTCTACCAAACTGAGCCACACCCCGACGCTTCGGATGGGGCACTTGGTGCCCTTGGACCGTCGAATCGGCCAACTATGCCCGCGACCCCATCGGGGTGCAAGAGCCACCCCGGCCTCAGCCTGTTGCGCCTGTGGTCGGCCCCGGCGGGAGGGCTTTCTTCCGCAGCAGGAAGCCGGCCCCACCGATGATCGCGATGAAGACGAAGTTGACCAGATGGGTCACGACTGCTGAGATGCCCGCCGCCTCCTTGCTCACCTCCGCGAGCAGTGTGTAGCCAGCGACCCAGCCTGCTTCCCAGGACCCCAGACCACCCAAGGTGTTGACCGGGAGCACGGTACTCAGGTGCAGCCCGGTCGTCCCCACGAGGCTGCGGGCGAAGCCCACGGAGCCCAGCTCATGCCCCACGGGGTCGGTGACCAAGCTGGCGGCAGGTGAGCCCATGGCCGTGACCAGGAAGTAGTAGGTGGTGTAGGTGAGTGCCCAAGTGGCCAAGGAGATCCCAGCGGCCGCGAGCAGACGCCCCAAGCTGAGATCGCCCAGATGGGTGCACGCCCTCGCCACGAAGGTGCTGAGCTTGCCCTTCCCTTCAGTGGGCAGCCTGCGAGCGACCCAGCGACTGAGAGGGCCCATGAGCAAGAGACCCAGGCCCAGGCTCAGCAGGACCAGCGTGGCCTGGGTCGAGGCCTGGTCGGCCGTCTTGCCCGCCACGCCGTTCCAGGCGATTCCCAAGCTCAGGTAGGCCGCCACGCAAAAGAGATCCAGGACCCGGCAGACGATGAGGGCCGCACCTCCCTCTGCGAGGGGGCGCCCACACTCGCGCTGAAGCATCCACGGCAGGGCCAGCTCCCCGGATCGCAGGGGCAGCACCAGATTCAGGAAGTTGTGGCGACCGGCGATCGAGGCCAGATGGACCACGCCGCTCAGACCGGGCAGGAGCACCGCGAAGCGCAGGGCCCTCCCCAAATAGCTGCCTAGGTAGACCAGGAAGGCGAGCCCCACGTGCAGGCCCGACAGGCTCCTGAGGCGCTCCGCGACCCCCTCGCCCATCTCGGACGGCTTGAGGTCCAGAAACGCCATCACGAGCGCACCCAGGACCAGGGTCGCCACCAGAGCCGAAACCAGGCGCTTCAAGAAGCCATCTCAAAGAGATCAGTCGAGCGAGCGCACAGACAAACTCCCATGCATCGATGACTTCGATCGTCAGCTGTCCGGCCAAGCATGAGCGAAGTCTCGCAAACCCATGGCGTAGAGCGCACCGCGTTCGGAAGAATGCCTCCCGTGGACTCCCCCTCACCCAGCACGGCCCGGCGACTGCTCTTGGCGCTTGGGCTGCTCGTTCCCTTGGTCGTCGATCCCTACGGCCTGGACACCCTGTCCGTAGAGCGCCTGAGCCTGTGCCTCATCGGCTCGCTGCTGCTGGGCCTCGAGGCGACGGAGGGGCTGTTTGCGAGACGCCCGCTGCTCGGCCTGGCGCCGGCCGAGGCGCTGCTGCTGGCCCTGATTGTCTGGTCGGCTGCGAGCTTGAGCTGGGCCACGAACCCGATGCTGGGCCTGGCCCCGGTGCTCATGTTGGTGGCGTTGCTGGGGCTGGCCCGGACGGTGCGGGCGCTCACCTCTGGAACGGCGGGCGCCCGGCGTTGGCTGCTGGCCTTGACCGGCGTGGGGCTGGTGGCCATGGCTCTCGACGCAACGGCGATCCAGGAGCGCTCGACCGAGCTCAGCGAGGATGCCGCCAAGTACGCGTCCTTCCTCTTCGCGCACAACAACATGGGAGCCAACTACGCCATGGTGTTGCTGCCCATCGGCGCAGCACTCACCCTGGGGCTCAAGTCCTGGAGCCGGTTGCTGCCCCTGCTGATGCTCGTGGGCGGTGTCGCCTACCTGCTCCTGCTCGGGAGCCGCTCGGGCCTGCTCTTCGCCGCGCTCGGCTTGCCCGCGCTCGCGGGTCTCTTCCTGCTGCGCGACCGGGTCACGCAACTGCGCTGGACACGCCGGCTCTCCGCCGCGCTGGCCTTCCCGCTTGTGCTGGCCTTGGCCGTGCTGCCCTTCTCGGACAAGGCACGGGGCGTCTCGAAGGATGCCTTCTATGCGGCGACGCGCCTCGCGCAGGAATACGGGGTGGCCGATCTCCAGGACTCCGGATTCCGCCCGCACGTCTTCCAGAAAACCATCGCCATGGCGAAGGAGGTACCCCTGCGCGGCGTGGGCGTGGCCAACTGGTCTGTGGAGTATCCGCGCTTCGAGCGACACATCCTGGATCGACCGCACGCCCACAACGACGCACTGCAGGTGCTGGCGGAGTTGGGCATCCCCGGGCTCGCCTTGTTCCTGGCGCTCTTCGCCTCGCTGCTGCTGACACAAGTGCGCGTGATCATCGGAAGTCGTTCGGGGGTCGGCTACGCCTGCGCGCTGGGTCTGCTGGGCGCCACCTTGGCCTTCTTGTTCTGCGGGCTGTTCGAGGTGCCCATGACCATGGGGTCGACGGCGTCCATCTTGGGCATCTTGATCGGGTTGACGTGCCGCTTGGGTGAGATGGGGACCCGCCACCCCCGGCTCTTGCGCCCCAACCCGCTCCTGTCCCTGGCCGTGATTGCCTTGTCGACGGCTGGTCTCGCGTACGTAATTCAACGCCTGCCGGCTTCGGCTGCAGCCTCCAAGGCCATCGAGCTCCGGAAGCATGGGGACGAACAAGGAGCCCTCAGCGCCCTGCTCGATGTCGCGGGGATGCGCACCGGCTCTTGGGTTCCCGAGTTGCAGATCGCACAGCTGGAACTGGAACGAGGAGAGTTCGAAACGGCCTTGCTGCACGCACGCGCAGCCCGAGTCCTCTCGCCCTACAAGACCGAGTTGATGCGACTGGAAGGCCAGATATTCCTCGCTCTTGAGCGCTTCGATGAAGCGGTGTCATCGTTCCAGCAAGCCGCAGAGGCAGCACCTGGGAGCGAGTCTGCACAGACCGAAGCGATCGAGGCCCTGGCCCAGGCCAAGCGCTTGCCCGAGGCCATCGACCTGCTCACCTACAAACTCCAGTCGCAGATCCGCACCGTGAACATCGACGCCGTGCTGCGCCTGGCGCGCTACTGGCGCCAACTCTCGGAGCAAGAGGCGGAGCAGCAGTCGGAAGAGTCCCGCATGGCTGCAATGGTGGCCGCGCGACACTTCTATGCCGTGGTGCTTGAGGACGGGCCATCGAGCCGCTGGCCGGAGGTCGCGCCAGAGTTCAAGCACATGACGCATCTGCTGCAAGTGTTGCCGGGCTCCCCGGATTGTTGGTGGCCCACCTACGAGAGCTTCCTCACCACAGGCGGCTGGCATCGGCCGAACACCGCGCTGTGGACATCCATGGACGCCGATGGCGTGAAGCTCTATCCCGGCTGGAAGGAACCCGCAGGGCCACCTGTTCCGCGACACCTGCGAAACCTGCCCTAGGATTGCGCCGAGCTGCTCATGCTTCGTGACTTCACTGGCGGCATTCCGGGCGAGGCTGTTTCCAAGCGACGGATCTGCTGCTCAGACAACTCGGCAATACCGACGCCTCGAAGACTCGCCTCAGATCCGTCGCTTGGAAGCAGCCCAGCCCTCGTCGGTGGGGGAGTCGGGCCATGGGACGCGCGGCGCAAGTGCTCGCGCACCAGAGCCGCTGACGCCAAGGACTGGCAGATCGCGGAAGGGTGAGCATCTTTTTCGTTGGGCAGAAAGCGGGGAGGCGGGGTCCTGCGGGCCATGAACCCGGGTCCACGACCCAGGCGTGCCGTCAGCATTCCCCGCCCCCGGTCAAGTCGCCTGGGTGGGTCCCCGATACGTTTGTTTCTCCTCCTTCTTCTTCTCGCGGCCCGGGCCTTCGGGGGCATTTCCGCCCCGGAGGCCCGGGTTCTTTCAAGGGGGACCATTCCAAGGCTGGCGCTCGTTTGTTCCAATCGCTCGATGGAAACAGTCACAGCGCCTTCGACACCGCGACCTGGGGCTGAAAACCCGGGTTCCGGGTCTTCAAACCTCGCCGGCAAGCTGCTCGGCGAAGCCCTCACCTTCGACGACGTGCTTCTGGTTCCCCGTCGATCGGACATTGTTCCGAGTGGCGTCCACACCGGGTCCCGTCTGACCCCGCGCCTCTCGTTGAATGTCCCGCTGCTCTCCGCGGCCATGGACACCGTCACCGAGTCGAAGCTCGCCATCTCCCTGGCGCGTTCCGGTGGCCTCGGAGTGATCCACAAGAACCTCGACCCGGCAGGCCAGGTCAGCGAGGTGCGCAAGGTCAAGCGCTCGGCACACGGTGTGATCAGAGACCCCGTCACCTTGTCTCCCAGCGAGACCATTGGTCGTGCGCAGGAGCTCATGACCAACCACAACATCTCCGGCCTTCCGATCATCGGTGAAGGCGATCGCGTGGTGGGCATCCTCACCAACCGCGACCTGCGCTTTCACCGCTCGCCGGAAACACGCATCGAGGATGTCATGACGTCGCGCCTGGTGACGTCGGGGCCGTCCACGACCCTGGAGTCCGCGAAGGACACCCTGCACCAGAACAAGATCGAGAAGCTGCTGCTGGTCGATGAAGAAGGCCGCCTGAAGGGCCTGATCACCATGCGCGACATCACCGAGACCGCCAAGTGGCCGGCGGCTTGTCGCGACGACCTGGGTCGCCTGCGCGTAGGCGCCGCCGTCGGCGTGCGGGAATTTGAACGCATCGAAGCCCTGGTGGATGCCGACGTCGACCTGATCGTGGTGGACACGGCACATGGTCACAGCAAGAACGTGATCGAGACCGTGAGCTACGTGAAAGAGAAGTTCGACATCGAAGTCGTCGCTGGCAACATTGCTACCGCGGATGCAGCCCGCGACCTGATTGCCGCTGGCGCCGACTCGCTGAAGGTCGGCATCGGCCCCGGCTCCATCTGCACCACGCGCATCGTTGCAGGTGTGGGCATGCCGCAACTGACAGCCGTCGCCAATGTGGTCGAGGTCGCCCGCCCTGCGGGGGTTTCCGTGATCGCGGATGGCGGCATCCGTCACAGCGGGGATGTGGTCAAGGCCCTGGCGGCGGGCGCAAACGCCGTCATGATCGGCGCACTCTTCGCCGGGCTGGACGAAAGCCCTGGAGAGCGCGTGCTCTACAAGGGCCGCTCGTACAAGACGGTGCGCGGCATGGGGTCCTTGGGGGCCATGGTCGACGGCAGCCGGGACCGCTACGGACAGGGCGACATCGACACCTCCGACAAGCTCGTCCCAGAGGGTGTCGAAGGCCTGGTGCCCTACAAGGGGCCCTTGGCGCCGTTCGTATACCAGATGGTGGGCGGCCTCAGGTCCGGGATGGGATACTTGGGCGTGGCCAACATCGCCGATCTGGCTGAGCATGCGCAGTTCGTGCGCGTCAGCCCGGCGTCGCTGCGCGAGAACCATCCGCACGACATCGAGATCACCAAGGAAGCACCCAACTACCACTCACAGTCCTGAGGTCCAGAGCGCGCATGGAGACGCACGAGCAGAGCTCGATGGGGGCGCAGCACGACGCTGTGGCCATCGTCGACTTCGGCAGCCAGTTCACCCAGATCATCGCGCGGCGAGTGCGCGAGCACGGCGTCTTCTGCCGGATCTATCCGTGCACGGCGCCGGTTGAGGACATCTTGTCGGTGGCCGCTGTCGGTCCCGGTGGGACCAGCGTGGACGACGGTATGCCCACCCGGCTCAAGGGCATCATCCTCTCGGGCGGCCCGCGTTCCGTCTACGCCCCGGACGCCGTCGCGGTGCATCCGGAGCTGCTGACGGCGGGCCTTCCCGTACTCGGCATCTGCTACGGCCTGCAAGCCACCATGAAGCAGTTGGGTGGCGAGGTGGAGCGGGGCACGACCGGCGGCGAGTACGGTCGCACCGACTTCCACACGGATTCCCTGCCCGGCGTCCCTGAGTCGAGCGTGGTCTGGATGAGTCATGTGGACCGGGTGACCCGCCTGCCTGAGGGCTTCCGCAAGCTGGGCTGGAGCGAGGGGTGTCCCTTCGCGGCAGTCGAGAGCGAAGACGGCAACTTCCTCGGGCTCCAGTTCCACCCGGAGGTGAGCCACACAGAACACGGCTCCGCGATGCTCTCCCATTTCCTGCACGATCGCTGTGGGGCGGAGCGCAGTTGGGAGATGGGTTCCTTCCTGGAGGAAGCCAGCGCGGCAGTGAAGCGCCAGGTCGGCGACAAGCACGTCATCTGCGGCCTGTCCGGGGGCGTCGACAGCTCGACGCTAGCGATGCTCCTGCACCGCGCCTTGGGTGACCAGCTCACCTGCATCTTCGTGGACAACGGACTGCTCCGAAAGGGCGAGTCAGCCCAGGTCCAGGAGACCTTTGGTGGTTCCTTCGGCATCCGCCTGAAGCACGTGGATGCGAGCGATGAGTTCCTCTCGGCGCTCGCCGGCGTGGATGACCCGGAGGAGAAGCGGCGCCGGATCGGCAAGGTGTTCATCGACGTCTTCTCGGATCAGGCGCGCTCGGCTGACGATGCCGCCTTTCTCGCCCAGGGTACCCTCTACCCAGATGTGATCGAGTCCGTCGCGGCCCACGGGGGGCCAACATCCACCATCAAGACCCATCACAATGTGGGTGGCCTTCCCGACGACCTGAAGTTCGAGTTGGTCGAGCCGTTCCGGGAACTCTTCAAGGACGAGGTGCGGGAACTCGGCCGTCGCCTGGGCCTCGCAGAGGACATCGTAGGGCGCCACCCCTTCCCGGGACCGGGGCTGGCCGTGCGCATCCCTGGCGAGGTCACCCGCGAGAAGCTCAGCGTGCTGCGCGAGGCGGACGCCATCTTCCGCGATGAGCTGACCGATTCCGGCTGGATGGCCCGCACCTCCCAAGCCTTCTGCGTGTTGTTGCCCGTCCGCACTGTCGGCGTCATGGGCGACGAGCGCACCTACGAGAACGTGCTCGCCCTGCGTTGCGTCGACACGACGGACTTCATGACGGCTGATTGGAGTCGCCTGCCCTCGGACCTTCTGGCTCGCGTGAGCAACCGCATCATCAACGAAGTCACGGGCATCAACCGGGTGGTCTACGACATCTCGAGCAAGCCCCCGGCGACCATCGAGTGGGAGTGAGGTTGTTCGCATGGGGCGCATCGGGCGCGTCCCAAGCCCGTCCCGCAGGCGGCTCTAGAGCTGCCCCCGGGAGTTGCCCCCTAGAGTTCAAAGATGTCGCCGTCGCTGGCGATGTGGAAGCCTGCTTCGCGGACACTCCTGGAAGCAGCGCTTGAACCCTTCGCAGCAGGGTTGCTGTGGTTCAGGTGCGTGAAGAAGATCTTCGAGCGGAGCCCTGCGCGAGCTGCAGCTCCGAAACGCGCCATGCTCTCGGTGATGAAGGGGTGCGGAATGTCCTCCATGTTTCGGCCGGGGAGTTCGTCGGCCGTCGCAAACGTTCCGTCGAGCAGGGCGATGTCCACCTGGCTCAGCAGCGACTCCACGGGTCGATCCCAACGCTCCCACTTGTCGATGTCCGGAAGGAACAGCAACGCTGCCCGCGGGCCCTGCAGCAGGTAACCCACCGTGTCGCTCAGTTCGTCGCGGTGGGGGACCCGGAAAGAGGTGATGCTGAGGGTCTCGGAGGCCGTTCCGCCCGGACCGAACAGCGGCTGAGCGAGCCCGGGCTGCAGCAGCCTCGCTTCGAGATGCCCCGCCCGCTGCAGCAGTGCCCAGGGTTCGTTGTCTGCCAGGAAGCCCAGCAGGGACTCGGTCCCGAAGACGGGCGTGGCTTGGGCGGCGTAAGCTTCGCGACCGAGCTGAAGCAAGCCGGCCACGTGCCCCATGTGCGCATGGGTCAGGTAGATGCCGTCGAAAAGTGGCGGGCGGCTGCCTGGCAGCTCGCGCTGCGGCGGGTGCCCTCGTGCCAGCTCGACTTGCTCCCGCAGATCCGGGCTGGCATCGAGCAACCAGCGCCCACCCGAGGCCGGGTCCACGATGAGCAACGAGCTCCCGAGACGCCGGAGCTCGGGCTGAGACCGGGCGTCCTCGCAGCAAGCTCGGGTGCAACCGATCTGAGGCAGGCCAGCATCCTGCGCGGTACCCAACACGAGCGCGTACGGCCCGCTCACAGGAGGCTCTGCGAGCGCAGGCCTTGACGTGATCGGGGCGGAGCAGGCGCAGAGACACCCAAGCCACAGGAGGCTGAGCAGGGTGAGCCCTCCTCGGACCATCCCGCACAGATGAGGCATCGGACGCACCATGGACTGCTCCCTCACCGGGCCTACCGTGACTCGTTCATCTGGCCAAACCCCTGGGGACCCTCCGAAAGCCGAAAGCCCGAGCGGACCCTCGCTACGATGGAGCCTCGGCGCTGAGCTGACAAGCCCACGGCGTCAGGGAGGGGTGCCGTGGGGTAATCTCGCAGCTCGCCAGAAGGGGGCCCTTTCACGTCATCCCCCCTGTCCTTTCGTCGTCGTTCCAGCTCTCGCACCCCATGAAGCCCATGACGTCCGCCCCTGCCCCCGCTCGACGCGCCAAGCGCTCACGCCTAGCGCTGGCCATGCTGCTGATGTTGGGGCTGGCCGTAGCCATGGAGCTGGGCGTCCGCACCTATGACGTTGCCCAAGGCAAAGGCTTTGGCGGGCACAGGAGCCCCCTCGGTCGCGAGCGCAAGCCGGTGCGCCCCTTTCGCCAATTTGGCGAGGACCTCTACGTCACCCGGGATGGGCAACGCTTCGTGTCGTCCGTACACGGCGAGCTCTACCCCTTGAGCAAGGCGAGCGGGACCTACCGCATCGTCGTCTTCGGCGGCTCCACGACCCACAACGTGGAGGCTTGGCGCGAGCAGGGGATCCACTACCCCCTGGAGCTGCAGCGCCAGCTCAGGGAGAGCTCGGGGCGGGACGAGATCGAGGTCATCAACGTCGGCTTCAGCGCCTACTCCACAGCCCACTCCCTCAGCGTGCTTGCGCTCAACGTCCTGTCCTGGGACCCGGACCTGGTGATCCTGAGCCACAACACAAACGACCTGCACGTGTCCTACTTCCCTGAATTCGAGCCTGACTACGCGAACAAGTACGGACACCCTAGCTACATGGGGCCGGACTACCGGAAGGAGTACTCGATCCCCAACGTGCTCTTCCAATGGAGCGAGGCGTATTGGTTCCTGGGGGAGATGCTCGGCCCACCCAGCGCCGATCGCAGCTTGAAACGCGCCGACTACCCGGAGCAGCCGGAGCGCTTCATCGCCCAGGCCTTCGCACGAAACCTAGCCTCCTTCGCGAGCCTTGCCATGGCCAACGACATCGACGTGGTCTTCGGTAGCCAGGCCCGACACACGGACCCGGAGCGCTTCGACCGGCACATGGGCGGGAAGCTCTACAACGATATCGTGCGCTACCCCGAACATTCCGTGGCTGCGCTACGACACGCGGCCTTCAACCAATTGATGGGGGAGGTGGCCGCCAACATGGGCGCAGGCTTCGTGGACAACTCCGGGATGGACGGGGTCGACGAGTACTTCACCGACCATGTGCACTACACCCCCGCGGGCATCCGCGTCCTGGCGGCGAACTACGTACAGGCTCTGCGCGATCGCGTCCCAGAACTCCGCTGAGGAACGCTGACCTGTGAGCAAGTCGGTGCCAAGGGATCCAGCGACAGGGCTCCCGGCGCGCTTCGTGGCTCGTCTTGAGCGCATCGTGCCGGAGGACGCACTGCAGTGCGTTCTGGATGGTCTCTGCCAGGACCGGGGGGTGAGCTTCCGCGTGAACACGCTACGTGCGGAAGCGGCTGCGGTGTTCGCTGCGCTCGAAGCGGAGGGCATCCAGTTCACGCGGGTGGCATGGTTCGCGGAGGCTGGACTGTTGACCACCGGGAGCGTGCGCGACCTTCAGCAGAGTGGTCCGCATCAACGGGGGGAGCTCTTCATCCAGGGGCTCGCCAGCATGACGGCGCCCTTGGCACTCGAGCCCAAACCAGGGGAGGCGATCCTCGATCTGTGCGCTGCGCCGGGCGGCAAGACGACCCTGCTGGCATGCCTCATGAACGGGAGCGCGACCGACAGTGAGTTGCGCTTGCACGCGAACGACGGAAGCCGCTCGCGTGTGTACAAACTGCGCGCGGTGCTTGAGCAGCAAGGTGTGCAGGGGGCCGTCACGACCGCTCGCCAGGGCCAGGGTTTCGGGCGTAGCCACGCAGGTGTCTTCGATGCCGTGTTGCTGGATGCGCCCTGCAGCGCAGAAGCGCGCCAGCACCCCGACTCCGAGGAGCACTGGACGGCGCGTCGCATCCCACGACTGGCTGGCCTGCAGACCCGGCTGCTGGAATCTGCCGTCGCCGCCACCCGTCCAGGCGGGCGGATCCTCTACGCCACCTGCACCTTTGCGCCGGAAGAGAACGAAGCGGTGGTGAATCGGGTGCTGCTGCGGCACGCAGGTTGCCTTGCCTTGGAGGAGCTGCCCTTGCCGTTGCCGCCCGCCTTGCCTGGCCTGACCCAGTGGGGGCGCAAGAGCTTCCATGCGGATCTGGCGTTGAGCCGCCGGCTGCTCCCCGGCCCTGGCGTGGAGGGTTTCTACCTCGCCTTGCTGCGGAAGCATGAGGCAGCCGCCTCCTGAGCTCCGCCGCGGCAAAGAAGAGCCTGCCACTGAGCTGAGGGGGCTGGTACGGTCCCGCGATGTCCTCACCGGCTGCCCGCTTCCTTGCCTGCCTGCTCGGGCCGCTCTTGGCTGCAGTGCTCTACGCACCCAATTGGGAGGGCACCTTCCTGGAGGACGATCTCTTCCTCCCCAACCTGATTGGTGCGGAGGCTGAAGGCGGCGGTCTGGACTGGGGCAAGGTCCTGTCGGAATTCGGCAGACCCTGGGGTGCCGACCGCGGCATGTTCTACCGGCCCATCGTCACGCTGAGCGCGGCCGTGGACTATGCGCTGTCCAGCGCGCCAGCACGCATGCTGCACGTGACCAATGTCCTGATCCACGTCTTGGCTGCCTTCTTCTGCGGCCTGCTCTGCATGCGCGTGTGCCCGAAGCGCGCCGTCCTCGCGGGGCTGTTGGGGGGGATGCTGTTCGCCCTGCACCCCGCCGCCACGGAACCGGTGTGTTGGATCGCGGGACGCACCTCCAGCTTGGCCCTCGTCTTCCAGTTGGCCGCGCTCGTGGCCTTCGCTCGCTATCGACGCGAGCGGAGCCACATCAGTCTCTGGCTTTGCGGCCTCGCCTGCGCTCTCGCCTACCTCTCCAAAGAGGAGGCGATCGTCACGCCGGCCGTCCTGTTGCTCTGGGACGGCATCTTGTGCGTGGTTCACGGAGGGCGCCTGCGGTGGAAGGCGCACATCGCCCTGGCTCCTGTCTGGCTGGCCTACTGGGCGGCCCGCTGGTTCGCCTTGGGGGAGCATTGGGCCGGTGGCGAGCAACCCGCCTTGAGCGTGCCCCTGGCAGCCCAGCACCTGATCGAGAAGCTGGCCGTGGTCCTGGCGCCGTTCATGCAGCAACGCTGGCCCGGGCAGGAAGCCTTGTTGGCCGCCTGCGCGCTGGCCGTCCTGCTGGCTTGCCTCACTCACCGGGTGAGTCGCTGGGTGCTCGCCCTGTGTGCTCTCTGGGGCGCCGTCTCCGTAGCCCCCAGCCTGCCCTACCCGCAATCCCTCGACCTCGCCGGCAGCCGCTACGTCTACGCTGCCGTCGCCGCTCTCAGCCTGGCCGCCGTCGTCGCACTGGATTCGCGCTTCGCGTGGATCCGTCGCGGACTTCCGGTGGTGCTCGTCGTGTGGTGCATGCTCTTTGCGAGCGTGACGGCGCAGCGCACGCAGGATTACGTCTTGGCCTACGAGAACGTGCATCGGCTGGAAGCCAGCTTGGCGAAGGCGACCCAGGACAGCACGGCGGAGCGCCCCTTGGCCGTGATGGCCACGCCACCCGGGGTGCGGGGGGTGCCGTCGATCCGTGCCAGTTCCTTGTTTGCCTTGGGCGAACGCCCCTTCGTCGCCGAGGACGTCCCGGTGCTGTCCCTATGGTTTCTCTTCTACAGAACGCCGCGCTCCATGAACTTGTGGAAGGCGGCAGGCCCGCTCCGAGCCATGCAGCGCATGGGAGCCGACGTGGTGGGTTGGTCGAACACCCTCGGTGAGTTCGAACCGCTCACACGCTCACGCCCGCCTTTCCAAGCCCGGGAGCTTTCGAGCCTGGACGGAAGACGTTTCGATTTCGGGGGAGATTCCGTCTCGCCAGCTCGTATCGAATCCCTGCGTGTGGAGGTGAGCAAACCCGGTACAGGCGCAGGTGCGGGCAAGCTCGCATCCCACAGCGGAAAGCTCTGGTGGTTCGTACGCCCTGCTGGCAGTGACACCGACGTCTTGAGCAAGCCCCGGGTGTTCCGTGGGCCGTGGGCGGACGGCGATCAGAAAGTGTTCTCCATCGATCTCTTTGACGACTGGGAGTTCCTGTCCGCTTCGTACACGGGAGGCATCCACGGTTTCATCGTGGAGCTGGATGGGCAGGCTGATTCGGTCGTACGCGTGAGCACTGCGCCACGCTTGGAGACGCTCCCCCTGCCAACGGTCTTCGCCGATCGCAACCTGACCATTCGCGAGGAAGCCACCGTCTTGCGAGCCCCGGAACTGCCGCGGGACGGTCTCAGCATGCAGTTGGTGCTGCTGGGCCCCGACCGGGGTTATGCCACCACGGTGCAGCCGGGCCAGCCGATCCACTTCCCCGATGAGATCGTGCATCCGGCAGAACGCCTGGCACAGTTCTCGCGCATCAGCCGCTACTACTACTACTTCGTGGCGCGCAGCCCTGCCGGGCGCAGCCTTCCCGGGGCGCGCTCCGAGATGGATTGGCTCCGCTTGAAGAAAGCAAAAGCGAGCCCCTAGAGCCTCTAGAACCTCTAGAGCCCCCAGCTCCCCCCGGGGGTCGCCTGGCAAGGGCTTGACGTTTGGTAAATGTTAGGTATGTGTTAGGGCTCATGCCTACCGACACAAGCCATGCCAAGTGCCCGACCCTCAGCACTCACCTGCCCTCAGGCTGGGGTTCGCTCGATGCCCTGCTGGGGGGTGGCTGGCCCGCAGGCGGTCTGGTCGAGATCCTCGGCCACGGGGGGACCAGCCTGGCTTTGGGGGCCGTCCGGGCCGCTCAGCAACAGGAGCTGCCCATCGCCTGGATCGACGGTTCGAACAGCTTCTGCCCGGCCACCGCCTCGCTCGACCCCTCGCGCCTGACGTGGGTCCGCGCGGGGGCTTCTCAGGGCCGCTCCGCCGTGAGTTCAGCGCTCTTCGCCGCCGACGTCCTGTTGCGCAGCCGCGCCTACAGCCTGCTGGTCTTGGACCTCCCTGCACGTCGGAGCCCTTCCCGCTCCGCCTGGTTCCGTCTCGCCCGTCTGGCTGTGCGGGCCGAGACAACGCTCCTGCTGCTGCACCCCGATGGGGGCTGGCAGGGGGCTCTTCCCGAGCGCTCGCCTGGCGCCCTGCGCATGCTCGCCGGTTCTGCGTCCCAGATGCAGGTCGACGTGCGCTTGCGGTCTCCGGAGGGGGCGGAGTGGGACGAGTGGCCGGCCCCCGAACTCGAGCTCTGGCTGCACCGGAAGCGGTTCTCGCAGGACCCAGGTGAAAACTCACAACCCCTGCGCCTGCAGATCGAAAACTGAGATGCTCGTCTGTGTCCTCCTGTCCCGATCCGAACCCGAACTGGCGCGCAAGCTCTTCGCCATCAGCCCCCTGCTGGAACGGGTGGAGCAGGCGGAGGGAGCCGGCCAGGCTGTCTTCCTGGATGTCACGGGCACCTCCCGTCTGCATGGGGGCACCGTGGGTTTGTTTGCCGCCATCCGCTCCGCTTTGGGTCCTGGGCAAAGCGCTGACCTGCAGGGCATGGCGCTGGCCAGCAATCGCTTCACCGCAGAGGTCGCGGCCCGTTGCAGCGGGCGCGCCGTGGCCATCGCCCCCGGCGAGGAGGCGCTCTACCTGGCCCAGCGACCTCTGAGCGAACTGCCCCTGAGCGCCTCCCTGGCCCGACGCCTGGGCCCCTTGGGGCTGGAAACCCTTGGAGAGTTCGCGGCCCTGCCGGTGGCCGCCGTCGATCGGCGTTACGGCCCGGAAGGCATTGCCTTGCACCGCTTGGCCCGGGGCGAAGATGACCGCAGCCTGCTCCCCGAGCAGCCGGGAGCGCGCCGCAGTGTGTGGCGCCAGCTCGAACACCCCGTCGACCGCCTCCTGCGCCTGGAGCCCTTCCTCGAGCAGGCCCTGACGATTCTGTGCGAAGCCTTGGAGGAACGCGGCGAGGGGCTCCTCTCCTTGCGCCTGCAGCTCTTCTTCTCCTCAGGGCAGGCCCAGTGGGAGCTCTCCCCGGCCACTCCAGAGCGTCGGGTGCCCTTGCTGCTGGAGCTGACCCGGCTGCGGCTTCAGGCCCAACCACCTCAAGCGGCCGTGAGCGCTTTCCAATTGGAAGTGCTTCGCACGCAGCGCATGGCCGTGCACCAGGCACAACTCTTCGGTGGCTTGCCGGGCGACACCGCCCGAGATCCCGCTCGCAGGGCGGAGGCCCTGGCGCGGCTCACAGAGCGCCTTGGCCAAGGAGCCCTGGGGCAGCCCCAGATGCGCGCTGCCCACCGCCTGGAAGATCGTTGGCAAGGGGGGCCGGGAGAAGTCCCGGCGCGCCCAGCCGCCGGGCCGGCCCTGAGGGTGCTCGCGGAGCCCGAGCGTCTGGTGCCCGTGTCCATGGGGGGGCAACTGATGGGCTTCCGGCGCGGGGCCCAGGAGCTCTCACTCGGGCGCCTCTCCGCGCCTCGACGCTTGGAAGGGGGCTGGTGGGCGACTCCCTGGGCACGGGACGAACACGACCTGGAGCCGCTGCAGGGAGGGCGGCTGCGCATCTGTCGCGACCTGGGTCTGAAGTGCTGGCTGCTCCTCGGTGAGTTCGACTGAAAGGGAGGTCAACGCATGCCGCCCTATGCCGAGCTCTCGTGCCAGTCCGCGTTCAGTTTCCTGCGTGGAGCCTCCGAACCGGAAGCCTTGGTGGAACAAGCCCATGCCTTGGGATATCGGGCCTTGGCCCTCACGGATCGTGACGGCCTCTATGGTTGCCCTCGTTTTCATGCCGCAACGTCGAAGATGTCTTTACACGGTGTGCATGGAACAACACTCACCCTCGCGCCGTTACCGGCACCGGCACGCGGGAAAACCGTGTGCAACGGTCGCCCCGAATCCGCGGACGACCGGATCGTCTTGCTGGCAGAGAACGGGTCCGGGTGGCGGAGCTTGTGCCAACTGGTCTCCGCCGCACGTCACCGCAGCCGCAAGCAGCCCACGACCACCGTCGCCAGCTTGAGCGAAGCCTGCGGGCCGGGGTCGGGTTTGCTCCTGCTCGCAGGGCCGCATCTCCCTGAGCCTGCGTTGGAGACGCTTGTCGATACCGCAGGGCGGGACTGCGTATGGCTCAGCGTTCATGACCGGCTTCTGCGTCGCGACCGCCGCGGGCAAGCGCTGCAGCGACAGCGTTCGAAGCGCTTCACCCTGCCCTTGCTGGTCACAGGCGGCGTGCGCTTCGCCCGCCGCGGCGACAAGGCACTGCACGACGTGCTCACCTGCGTTCGACATCGCACCACCCTCGAACAAGCCAGCACCCGCCTGCTCCCCAACGCAGAGTTCTGCCTGCGCCCTGTCGCCCGGATCGAGCGCCTGTTTCGACACATGCCCGAGGCCGTGCAGCGAACCCTGGACGTCGCTGAGCGCTGCCAATGGGACCTTGCCGACCTGGCCTACCGCTTCCCCTCCTATCCCGTTGCGGAAGACGAGACGGTCTTCAGCGCCTTGCACAAGCACACCCAGGAGGGGGCACGAAAGCGTTACCGGCCGCTGACTCCTGCCGTCGCGCGGCAGCTGGCCAAGGAGCTGGACCTGATCGAGCGACTCGATCTCGCCGGCTACTTCCTGGTGGTGCACGACATCGTCGCCTTCTGCGAACGAGAGGGGATTCTCTGCCAAGGGCGCGGCTCCGCTGCCAACTCGGCCGTGTGCTACTCCCTGGGGATCAGCTCGGTCGACCCGGTGGGGATGGAACTGCTCTTCGAGCGCTTTCTCTCGGAGGAGCGGGGCGAGACACCGGACATCGACCTGGACATTGCACACCAGGACCGCGAGCGCGTGTTGCAGTACGTCTACACGCGTTACGGGCGGGAGCATGCAGCCCTGGCGGCCGAGGCCATCACCTGGCGGACACGTTCCGCGGTGCGCGATGCTGGCAAGGCCCTCGGGTTCTCGAAGGCAGAGGTCGACGCCCTGGCGAAGGGTGTCGACCGGCGTTTCGACAACGACCGCCAAGGGGGCGACGGAGTTCCTGCCGGTTGGGCGCAGCATGCCGGGGACGCACGCCTGCCCTTGCTCATGCGGCTGGTGCAGGCCATGCACGGCCTGCCTCGCCACTTGTCGATCCATGTGGGCGGAATGGTCATCACGGGGGCGCCGCTCACCGACTCCATGCCGGTGGAGCCCGCCGCCATGAAAGGACGCACCGTCGTGCCCTGGGACAAGGACGATCTGGCAGGGCTCGGGATCATCAAGATCGACTTGCTGGGCTTGGGGATGCTCACCGTCATCGACCGCTGCTTGAAGTCCTTGCGCACTCAACCGGACACCGCGGACTGTTCGCTCTATACGGTGCCCACGGAGGACGAGCCCACGTGGGACATGTTGTGCGAGGCGGACACCGTGGGCGTCTTCCAGGTGGAGTCCCGCGCTCAAATGAACTGCTTGCCGCGCCTGCGCCCGCGAAGCTTCTACGATCTGGTGGTGGAGGTGGCCCTGATCCGCCCCGGGCCGATCCAAGGCGACATGGTGCACCCCTATCTGCGCCGCAGGGCGGGGCGTGAGGCGGTCACCTATCCGCACCCGCGCCTGGAGCCCATCCTGAAACGCACCTTGGGCGTGCCCTTGTTCCAGGAGCAGGGCATGAAGATCGCCGTGGCAGCCGCCGGCTTCACGGCAGGCCAGGCGGATGAACTGCGGCGGGCGATGGGCCACAAGCGCAGCCACGAGCGCATGGCAGCTCTTTCGAAACGCCTCGTGGACGGCATGCTGGCCAGCGGCATCCGACACGAACTGGCGGAGCGCATCCTGCAACAACTCTCCGCCTTTGCGGACTACGGCTTTCCCGAATCGCACGCAGCTTCCTTCGCGCGCCTGGTGTGGGTTTCGGCCTGGCTCAAACGCCACCACCCTGAGCACCTCCTGTGCGCGCTGCTCAACGCACAGCCCATGGGTTTCTACGCGCCTAGCGTGCTGGTCAGTGATGCCCGTCGGCACGGAGTCCAGGTCCTGCCGGTGGACGTCCTGCAGAGCTCGTGGGAAAGCCGGCTGCAGTGGGTGGAGGAAGAGCGCGCGCCCAAGCTGTCGGTGCGGCTGGGCCTCTGCACGGTGCGGGGTCTCGGGGAGGCGCATGAGGAGGGCGTGCGGAACGGGCTCGAGTCGGTCCTGGACCTCGGCCCCTTCCTGGGGCCCGAGGACTTTGCGAAGCGTGCCGGCTTGGGCCGCCCCCAGATGGAGAACCTCGCCCGCTCGGGCGCCTTGCGCGGTTTCGAACTGCGGCGTCGCGAAGCCCTGTGGCAAGTGGCCCAGATGGCCCGGCAGGTGCCCGGGGCCCTGGCCGATGCCCTGCCCGTCGAACAGGACGTCGCCCTCCCGCTGATGAGCGAAGTGGAATCCCTGCAAGAGGACTACCGCATGGCGGGGGTCACCTTGGGGCGACACCCCGTGGAACTCCTGCGCACGCAGCTCGAGAGTGTGGGCGCGCTACCGGCCGCCTCCCTCAGCACGCTGCCCGGCTCCCGCGGCAGCGTGTGGGTTGCCGGCATGGTGATTTGCCGCCAACGCCCTCCCACGGCGGGCGGTCTGACCTTCCTGACCCTCGAAGACGAGACGGGCTTCGCCAACCTCATTGTCATGCCCGACGTCGCCCAGGCTTCAGCCGAAGCCATGCGCGCCTGCCTCGTACTCGCCGAGGGCCGGCTCGAACGAGCAGACGGCGTCCAGAATGTCCGCGTGCAGCGCTTGCTCGCCTTGGACGGACGGACACACATCGAGGGCATACGCAGCCACGACTACCACTGAGCAAGCCAAACCTGCCGACGAGGACGTCGCCGCCGAGCCAGGCCCCCGTTGCCAAGCCGGGACACCTGGGGCCCGCGCGAGACGCCTACTGGCGCGTGAAGACTTCCAGGATGGAGGAGACGCCGTTGCCGGACTGCGTGGCACCTGCAGGCAGGAAGATGCGGCTCTCGAAGAGCACGGGGAAGCTGCCGTGCCGAGCCGTCGGCATGGCCGCTTCCAAGCGCCAGGTGTTGCTCACCGGGTCGTAGACATCCACCCGATCGTAGGCGCCCGAGGGAGTCGCGCCGGGGCCATTGAGGGTCTCACCGCCGAAGACGTAGAACTCCCCAGCGGAGTAGACCGCCTTGCCGGCGCCACCGCGCCCGATGGGCATGGGGGCCAGGGTCGAGCCCATGTCGTTGCTCGACACCCAGGTGTTCGCCACAGGGTCGTAGATCTGGATGTCGGCGAAACCATTGGCCAGGACGTTCGTGTCGCCGCTGCCGGGCCCGCGTCCGCCCAGCACATAGAGCATGCTGCCATCCGTACCGGCGGCCGCGTGGTTGCGGGCGTCGATCATGGGGGCCAAGGGCGCCGACCAGGAATCCATGACGGGGTCGTAAGCTGCGACCTGATCGGTGGTGAACAGGTTGTCGACGATGCCACCAGCGACGTAGATCAGACCGTTGATCACAGCCGAGGAACAGGACGAACCGTTCCAGGGCATATCGGTGCCGGTCGTCCAGGTGTCGAGCACCGGGTCGTAGATCTGGACCTTGCCCTCGGCGTTGTCGTTCTCACCACCGAACAAGTACAGCTTCCCGTCAAAGACCTCGGCCGTGTGATGGTGCCCCTTGTACGGGCGCTTCGGCGAGGAGGGGGCGCTCCACGAATCCGCTTCGATGTCGTAGATGTTGGTGTTGTCCCGGTTGTCGCCGACGACGTAGATCATGCCGTCGATCACTCCACCTGCGACCTCACCCAGCGACCAGTTCATCTGGTCCACACCAGGAATCCAGCGGCCGGGCTCATTGCCGGCCGGGACGAAGAGGTAGCGGAAGGCGCCAGGCAGCGTCGACTGCTCGGGGCCGGAGGTGACCACCACGTCCAACAGATCCGTCGTGGGCGAGATGGCAGCGGGCACCGTGCCGTAGATCCGACGGCTGGTGACCGACGTGAGCGCGGCGGGGACGCCGCCGATGGTCACGGAGGTCATCGCCAAGGTGCCGAAGTTCTCACCGCCAATCACGAAGTCCGTCCCGCCCGTGGCCAGGGCGCGCCACGGGAAGATGTCGTAGGCCGTCACGCCGACGGCGCCGATGTCATCCGGCTCAAGGACGTCGACCTGATTGCCCTGATACTTCAGCCCGATGATCACACCGCCGGGGCCCGTCATGACACCCAGCGAATCGGTGCGCGGCTCGATGTTGGAGACGGCGGTGGTGGAGCGGCCATCGTCTGCAATCTCCACACGGCTCAGGTAACCCTTCCAGCGCTGCACGAGCAGGTCGCCCTGCATCTGCCCACCGAAGGTCATGGCGCGGTACTCCGCGATGCCATTGGTGGAGGAGCTGTGGCTGGAGAGACGCTGACGGAACTCGCCGGGGATCGAGGCGATGGCACCATCCCGATAGACGTACTCACGGCTGTCATAGCGACCACGGTTGCGGTTGGCGTGGCCGTAGTAGACACCCTCTTCGATGAGCAGCAGCTCGTCGGAGTGAGCTGCGTTTCCACTGTCGCTGGCGGGGCCCGAGGAACCATTCCCCAGGCCACCATTCGGACCATTGTCCGTCGCGTAGAGGTAACCGTTGGTCGCCAGCGCCATGTCGAAGGCGTTGCGCAAGCCGGGGGCGTGCACGCTGACATGACTGCCGGGCGTGACGTCCACGTCTTCGCCGTTGCGCTGATCGGTGTCCGGCATCCCGCTCAGGGTGTCCTCATAGAGGATCACACCATTGAAGGACGGGTTCGAAAGCTCAGCCTTGAGGATGGCCCCGGAGAAGGGGGATTCGGGCAAGTCACCCATGAGCGGATCGGCGATGCCTGCGTTCGTGTTACCACCCGTCGCGATGAGCAGATCACCGTTGTGATCGAAGACCAGCCCGTTGATGGCGTGGTCGTGGTTGCTCACGGGAAGCCCGGTGATGAGCGGCACGGGCGTGTCGAAGTTGGGCCCCGTCAGCGTGCTCACCTGCCCGTTGTAGGGAGCGGGACCGGTGGGGGTCGTGCCGCCCTGGGCGTAGAGCTCAGCGTGGGCCACGTAGACCGTGATCGGGCTCACACTGTCGAAGGGGCTGAAGGTCAGCCCCATGATCTCCGGGTTCGCCTCGAGGGAGACGCCGGTGTACAGCACCTTCGAGACCTCGTTGTAGTCCTCGTCGACGGTGATGGCCACGACCACCCCGGTGCGCGTTCCGACGTAGAGACGTCCATCGGGACCCCAGGCGCCACAGGTTGGCAAGTTGGGGAAGAAGCTCGTCAGGGTGTTCTTCGTGAACACGATCGGGGGGGGAGCCGATTCGGTGTACTCGAACATCATCGAGTTGCTGATACCGGCCGGAGTCTCGACGCTCACCGTGATGAAGCCAGCGGAGTGTGCCGGCGTGCTGAGCATGATGTTGTTCACGTCGATGCTGCTGAAGTCGGCCAGCACGAGGTCGTCGGCACCCCAATGAACCACGACGCTCGCCGCGGGGAAGAATCCCGCACCCTGGATCGTGATCAAGTTGCCGCCCGACGTGCTGCCCGAACCGGGCATCGTGTTGACGAAGGGAACGGCTCCCGTCTCATCGTGGGTCAAGTCCTCCTCGGCCACGGCGACCGGGACGTTGCCATCGGGAGCCATCAGGACTTCCACCGGCAGGTCGCCGAGGGCGTCCACGGCGAAGCGGGCCTCGATGGCGGCCGGGCCGACCGGGAGGGTCACCGGGCCTACGTAGGGCAGCCCGTTCACGAAGAGACGGTTGTCCACGCCGCCCACCGTGCTGAACACGTAGTCATCTGCCACATCAATCTGCACGTTGCCCGTAAGCTGCGCGACGACCAGCTGCGTGAAGGGGGAGCCACCCACATTGGGGCTGGCATCGACCAGCATCTGGCTCGCCACTTCGATCCAGTCCGGGTCAGCGGGCAGCGTGTCCAGGATCGTGGCGGGAAGCGCAGGGTCGGTGTCGTAGTAACGCACCTCCACACCCGGGACGGTCATGGGCGTCACGACCTTCACGTCGGCGCAGCCCGTAAGGGACTCCGCCGGAACGTTGTCGTCTTCGATGACCAGGCAGATGGAGTGGTCGCCCACCGCAAGGTTGAGGGTCGCCAGGTCACCCGTTGCCAAGGTGGTGGGGCCGTCCTTCCACGTCCAGGAGGTCAGGTCATGACCTGGCTCGTGCGTGTGGGAGAAGCTGCCGTCGACATCCACATCCTCGAATCCGTCACCGTCGTAGTCCACCGCAGTGGCCACGGGATCGATGACCACGTGCAGGAAGGGGTGGCCGCCGACTCCGCCCGTGCCGACCAGGTTGACGGTCTGGCTCGTGAAGTTGCCGTTGATGCTGAGGTCCACGTCGTTCGAACCGTGTTCGCTCGGAGCGAAGATCACATCCAAGGGGGCCGTAGCACCAGGCGCGAGGGTCAGGGTCGCCGGCAGATTGATGCTGTCTTCGTCCCCGATGTAGTTGTTGCCATCCATGTCGAGCTGGAACTCATGGCCCGCACCCGCATTGACCGTGAAGTCCACCGAGCTGACATCCAGCGAAACTGTGCCGGTGTTCTCGGCCGTCAGGTTGAGCGTGGTGGAGTTGCCTTGATCCAGGAAGCCGAAGTCATGCGCGAGGGTGGGCGTGATCTCCAACTCGGCGAACTGAAGCCGGGCCTCGATGGCCGAGACGATGCAGGCAGCTGCGACCGCGGTGAAGTCGAGATCCAGCACGCCATCCGCGACGGTGGCGATGAAGGTCTCCTGGTGCGCCGTGTCCTGGCCCACCAGCGCGAAGATATCCAGGTCATCCAGGACCAGGGCGCCTTCCGCGCTGATGTCCATCACCCGCTCCAGCGCCGCGCTGGCGGTGAAGTCAGCAAAGTGCAGCGTGACCTCATACTGGCCGTTGGGGACCCCTAGCGCGTACTGGAAAGCGAGGCCCGCGCGGTAGCTCTTGTAGAGATCAGGATCCGCGGTGCCTGCCACGGAATCCCCGATCAACACCTCGACACCACCTGTGAACCCGTAGTCGGCCGCCCACATCTGGAAGCCGCTGTCGAGGAAGATGCTGTCCGTGCCGGAGCTGATCAGGATGTCTGCGCCGGGAGCGCCAAGCCCAACGCCGGTCAATGGCACGATGGGATCGATGTCGAAGGGGATCAGCGTGTCATGCACGATCTGCAACTTGCTGGAGCGAGCACCCGGTGCGCCCGGAGTGAACGTCACCTCGACGTCTTCGCTTGCTGCAGGCGCAATGACGAAGGGTGGCGCGCCGGACGAGAAGACCGCCGAGAAATCAGAGGCGTCGCCATCGAAGACGACCGCATCGTTGACCTGGTAGGGGATGTCCGAGTTGTTCGTGAGCGTGATGATCTGCGACGCGCTCGTCGAGCCGATCTCCCGCGCGGCGAAGTCGAGTTGCAACGGCGACGGGTCCACGGTCGTCTCGAGCAGCAATTGGAGAGCTTCCGAGATCACGATGCTTGCGGGGCTGAAGGACTCCACGATGGCGAACTGGAACACCAGCTTCGGGCCCAGGTAGTCCGGCACAGTGAAGTAGAGGTGGATCTCGCCCTGCGGATCCGTCGGGAATTGGATCGTGATGATGGGCTGCACGTTGATGGTGCAATCCATGCCGACCCCGTCGATATGCCCCACGGGGATCTCGAGCAGGGTGCCATTCACATTCGTGTTCTTGGTACCCACGGCGAGGGCTACCAAGGTGCTCGGAGGGAGACCCACCAGGTGGATCACGGCGTTGCCACCAGGAGTCAGGCTGCCCCCGAATGTGACCGCTGGAGGAGGGCTCAGCCCTGCACAGCCAGGCGCGTAAATGGACGCCTGGGCAAAGACCCCGGGCCCAACGACCAACAGGGCCAAAAGGGGGAGAATCACACGACGGAGAGAGTGTGTCATCGGAGGATGCTCGAACGCTGTGCAGAGAGTGTGGAAACGAGGAACCAATTCGGGTGATCCCTGCGCGAAAGCCTGCAGGGTCATTCTAGCCAGAAATTGGGACTTGGGGCCTCTTTGCTATCGGTCAGCGTGCTTCGCTTGCTGGAGCGTGGCCAGCGCTCCGCTGGAAGTTCTGGAGCCCCGCTCTCGAGGCGTTTTCACCAGAGATGCGGCCCCTGCCGAAGATCAGAGGTCCCACGAGCGATGCAGGACGCCGTTGCGCAACACCCAAAGTGGGCGGCCCAGGCGCCGGACGTCCGCCCGTGGGTCCTCTTCCAGGACGAGCATATTCGCCACATAACCCCGGGCCAGGCAGCCATATGCGCTCTGACCGATAGCCCTCGCCGCGTCGGAGGTGCTGGCCCGCAGCACCTGGCTAGCGCTCAAGCCGGCGTCGCTCATGGCCTGCAGCTCCTCGACGACAGAGGGCCCATGAAGGGTCAGGGGGTTGCCGGCATCCGTACCCAGCACGACGGGCACGCCAGCCTCCGCCAGCCGGAGCAGGTTGGCCGCCATGATCTCCCGACGGGCCGCGGCCGCCGAGCGGCGGGCGGGGCTTGTGGCCCGGGTGGGGTAGGGCGTGTTGACGCGCTCAGCCACCCAGGGTGAAACCCGGCCCAGACTCTCTCGCAAGTGCTCGGGCCACTCGCCAGTAGCCAGGCGCTGGTATCCCTCGGACACGATCAAGGTGGGGCAGTAGGACACGCCCGAGGCGAGGCAGGCCTGGACGAAGGCCTCGTCCAGCGCTTGATCCTCGACACTGTGGACAAGCAGCTGGGCCCCCGCGGCGACGGCGACCCGCGCCGCTTCCAGTTGGGTGGCGTGCACGATCAGAGGCACGCCGTGTGCGCGCGCCGCTTCCCCCGCGGCGTGAACAAGGGGAGCCAGCTCGGCGAGGCTCCGATCCACCAACACCAACCAGACCTTGATCACGTCGCTGCCGTGCGCCACTTGTGTTGCCACGGCCTCGGTCACGGACTGCACGTCCTGCATGAGGATGAACTGGCTCTGCGCTGGGAGCCGGAGCTGACTGGGAACCCAACTGGCAAGCAGCGGCCCCGCGGCGCTGACCCGGGGGGCCTCGGCCTGGCCGGTGGTTTCGGCCGCCATGCCCCGGGTCCACGGGTATCCACCACAATCGAGGACGGACGTGATGCCGCTGCGCAAGAAGGCGCGGTGGAATCGCTCGGGGTGGCGCTCCAACTCAGCCATGGTGGCGGCATAGGGAAAGTCCTCGCGCACGTCGAAGGCGTCGGGGCGCCCGTCCGCCCAACCGGTCTGTGAGTAATGAACGTGGGTGTCCACCAGGCCTGGCGTGAGAAAGCGCCCGCGCACATCGATCACTTCGTAGCCCTCGGGAACCGAAGTGGTTTCGCGCGGGCCGACCGAACGGATCATCCCACCCTCGACCAACACAGTCGCGTCCTCGAGCTCGCCACCCAGCCCATCGAGCGCCGTCGCCCCGACGAATGCCAGAGCTGGGGCGGGTGTGCCAGGTGCCTCCGGGTGAGCTGTGGTGACACCGATGCGCCAACCGTCGGGCGTCTCAAGAAACAGTCGCTCGGAAACACCGTGACTGGCAACACCCCCGAAGACCGCGTGGTACCGGTAGCTTCCGAACACGACACCCGGACGAATCCAGCTGAGCTGCAGGTTGCGCGACGCCAGGCGATCGGGCCAGGTGTCGTCGAGCGCCGCGGCGAACTCATCGAACCCCCGCTCCTGCCCCTCGGAGCCAGCTCGCACGAGCAGCGGACTGCCGAGGTAGCAGCTCAGATAGGCCTCCCGATCTTCGTCTCGGATGGCCTGGAGATTCCGTTCGAACAGCGCGCGAGCCTGGCTGAGGTCGTCGTCGCGCCGGGCACTCGCCGATGACGAGGCTGCGTCCTGGGGCGGCTCTGCCTGAAGCGCGCCGACACTTTCTGGCACCGCTGCTGCAAGGGCCATCGCCAAGACAAGACGCCGAAGCTGGAGACATGGAAGCATGGAAAGGATCCTCGCGAACGGAAGGTCTGTGTCGCACTCTAGGCACCCAGTGCCTCGTCATCTCGCATGAGTCCACCATGATTGCAGCCTTCACTTCACGCTTCGCACTCCAACTCCTGATTGTTTCGGTTGTATTCGTGGGTGCGATCCCAATCGCGTGTGGCGGAGACTCGGACTTCTCGGATCCAGCAGTTCTCAAGTCCTGCACCGAGGACGCGCTGGTGGCGCTGGAGAAGGGCGCTGGCATCATCCTGCCCGAACCGGTCCCGGTGATCCTGCTCACGACGCAGGAGGCCAAGATCCGGCGACGGGAATACGTGGCACAGCTGGAGGACAAGACGGGCATGACGGCGGCCGTCGACTTCATGGCGGACGCCATGATGTCTGACCGCATGTTGGGCCGATATCTCCCGGACGAGAAGGTGATCTACGTGCTCGAGAACGTCCTGCTCGACATGGCAGGAGGGAACGAGGCCCAGGCCATGAAGATGCTGTTCCCCGTGCTCGCGCATGAGCTGGTGCACGCCTACGACGACCAGGTCTATGACAGTGTCCCCGACCCGGCAGAGCTCGGCCTGTTGACCGAAGACCCCAGCGCTCTCATGGACATCCACACGCGCATGTCCCTGCTGGAAGGCCGCGCGAGCTTTGCTTCCTTCCTGGCCTGCGAGCACGCCGGTGTGAAACCGCTGCCCAAGCCCAGCATGGAACAGGCCCGCAACGCCGTCTTGCTCAAGAGTGACGGCAGCCTGGGCATGGACGTCTTGAGCGGCCTGGGCAACAGCGTCGGCCGCATGAAGTTCATGCAGTATGTGTACGGCTGGGAGTTCGCGGAGCGAGCCTACGCGTACGGCGGCGAGCCGTTCTTCAAGCACGTCTTCCAACGCCTGCCTCTCTCCATGGAGGAGCTCGAGGACTTCGATCTGTTCGTGATCCGCTGGGCCGAAGAGATGGAAGCCGAGCTGGATGCCGAGGACATCGACGCGGAGCAGGCCACTGCGCCCGGGCCTGCGGAAGCGAACGACGAGCTGAACAACCGGCCAGCTGAGGGCTAGGGCGCCAGGACTTCCAGCAGCAGGTCGCGAACAGCCTTGGGGTTTGCCTTCCCTCGGGAGGCCCGCATCACGGAACCCAGCAGAGCGTTCAGCAAGCCGTCGTTTCCCGCGCGATAGCGCTGCACGACATCGGCCTCATCGGCGACCACCTGCTCCACCATGCTGCGCAGCTCGCTGTCGTCCGAAACCTGCATCAGATCCAGTTGCTCGGCCAGGGCGACCGCCGTGGCGTCGGGCTGATCCTCCATGGCTGTTGCCAGCAGTCGACCCGCTTGGACAGACACGCCCCCCGTGCTGACGAGCTGGACGAGTTCCGCCAAGCGAGCGGGACCCAGGTTCAACTCTCCGATGGGCAACTTCCTGTCGTTGGACAAGCGCAGGAGTTCGGACAGCATCCAGTTGGCCGTCTCCTTCGGCTTCTTGGTGAGGGCAAGCGCCGCCTCGAAGTAGTCGCCCAAGGGCTTCTCTGCCACCAGGGAGTCGGCGTCCTTCAAGCTCAGGCCCAGGACCTCCGTGTAGCGTGCGTGGCGGTCCCTCGGAAGCTCCGGAAGATCTCCGCGCAGCTGCTCGACCCAGGTCGGATCCACGGCGAATTCCGGCAGATCCGGCTCGGGGAAGTAGCGGTAGTCCAACGCGTCTTCTTTGCTGCGCAGGGTACGCGTCCTCCCGCTGTCCGGATCGTAAGCGAGGGTCTCCTGGACCACGACTCCGCCGGCATCCAGCACTTCAGCCTGGCGATCGATCTCGGCCTGCAGTGCACCAGCCACGAAACGGAACGAGTTGAGGTTCTTGGTTTCGGTTCGCGTCCCGAAGGGCTCCGTCCCAGCTGGACGCAGGGAGATGTTGGCATCACAACGAAAGCCGCCCTTCTCCATGTCGCAGTCGGCCACCCCGGCGTAGCGCAGGGTTCGGCGCAGCTCTTGCAGGTAGGCCATCGCTTCCGCGGGCGAGTGCATGTCCGGGCCGGAGACGATCTCCAACAGCGGCGTTCCCGCGCGGTTCAGGTCCACCAGCGAGAGATTCATGCCGTCGGGGTGGATGATCTTCCCGGAGTCTTCTTCCAGGTGGGCCCGACCGATGGACACCGTGCGGTCGGTCCCGTCCTCGAGCCGGAAGCTGAACTGCCCGTCACGACAGAGCGGGCGATCGAACTGCGAGATCTGGTAGCCCTTCGGGAGGTCCGGGTAGAAGTAGTTCTTGCGATCGAATTTGGTGCTCGGATCGATGGTGCAACCCAAGGCCAGCCCGGCCAGGACACCCAGCCGCAGTGCCTCCTGGTTCAACGTCGGCAAGGTCCCCGGCTGACTGGTGCAGATGGGGCAGATGAGCGTGTTCGGCGGGGCACCGAAGCGCGCCTCGCAACGGCAGAACATCTTGCTCGCCGTCCCCAGCTGGACGTGCACCTCAAGGCCGATGACCGGTTCCCATGTCGTGCTGGTCGTGCTCGTCGTCATGCCTCGCCTCCGTGCAGTGCGCAGCGTTCAGGCTCTCCGCGAGCTGCCTCGAAGGCGCGTGCCGCCGCCAGGACACGATGATCTTGACCCGCCGCGCCTGTCAGCGAGAGCCCCACGGGCAGCCCCTTGCACGCGCCTTTGCGTGCGAGGCCGCAGGGGACCGACACACTGGGCAATCCCGCAAGGCACACAGGAGCCGTGAGCAGATCACACAGGTACATGGAGTAGGCATCATTGCTGCGCTCACCCAGCTTGAAGGCGCCGAAGGGCGAGGTGGGCCCGGCGATGAGGTCGAACTCCTGGAAGAGCGCTGAGAACTCGTTGAGAATCAGCCTGCGGACCGAAAGCGCCTTCTTGTACCAGGCGTCTGCGTAGCCAGCGGAGAGAGCGAAGGTGCCGAGAGCGATCCGGCGCCTGACTTCCGGGCCGAACAAGCTGGCCCTCGTGTGGCTGTAGCGTTCCACCAGGTCGCCGAGGGCGTCGCGGTCCTCTTGCGTGGCGTCGGGAACGGGGCCGAAGTGGATGCCATCGAAGCGCGCCAGATTGCTGGACGCCTCGCTACACGCCACAAGGTAGTAGACGGGGATCGCGTGGTGCATCGTCGGCAGGCTGCCTTTCGGAACAACACGCGTGATGGCGCCAGCATCGTCGAGGGTCTGGATCGACGCGCTGATCTGCTCCAGGACACGGCTGTCCACGGCTTCATCCAGGAATTCCTCCGGAATCCCGACCCTCAGCCCCTCGAGGTCAGCCCGCTCAGACAGAGCCGAAGGGCGCTTGCCCTCCCAGCTGGTGGAATCGCGAGGGTCGTGTCCAGCAATGACGTCGTATACCAAGGCCGCATCCTCGGCGTGCGCGGCGAGCGGTCCGATCACGTCGAGGGAAGAGCCGAAGGCCACCAGCCCCTGGCGTGAGACGGCGCCAAAAGTCGGCTTGAATCCGGTGATGCCACACAGTGCAGCCGGCTGACGAATGGAGCCACCCGTCTCCGACCCCAAGGCAACCGGGACGATGCCGGCCGCCACGGCCGCAGCACTTCCGCCACTGCTTCCGCCTGGAACGCGGTCCGTGTCCCAGGGGTTGCGGCTCGCACCGAAGGCAGAGTTCTCCGTGGACGCTCCCATGGCAAACTCGTCGAGGTTCGTCCGCCCCAGGAGGACCGCACCCTCTGCAAGCAGTCGCTGCGCCACGAAGCCCGTGTACGGCGAACGATAGCCCTCGAGAATGCGTGAGCCCGCTGTGAGCGTCGCACCGCGCACCGCCATGTTGTCCTTGAGCGAGATGGGCACCCCGGCCAGGCGCCCCGGGTCTTCACCCTTGCGCAGGGTTTCGGCCACTTGTTCCGCGAGCCGCCGCGCCCGAGCCAGATCGGGGTCCAGGTAGGCCTGCACCATCGGGTCCCGCTTCTCCAGGCGGCGGATCGCATTCTCGGTGACGTCTTGGGGGTCGAACTCCCCAGAGCGCACGCGTGCTGCTATGGCGGTGGCGGAGAGCATGCTCAGGAATCTTCCGCCGTGTCCTCGGATCGTTCCGGGCGTTCAGGGCCCTCGACCACTCGCGGCACCACGAAGAACCCCTCCCGATGATTGGCGGACAGGGGCACGAGCACGTTGCGGGGGTCCGGAAAGGCCTCCACCACATCCGGCGCCGGGACGCCAGCCGCCGTCAGGACGTGCGCCATGGGCTCGATGCCGTCCGTGTCCACATCCTGGATGGACTGAAAATGCACGAGCAACGACTCCAGCTCACCGCAGAGGGCCTGCTTCTCCTCGGGCGAGAGGCCCAGCCGGGAGAGCCCCGCGAGGCGTTCGAGCAACTCCTGAGTGATCATGTAGGTCGGTCGCGCTGAAAATGGGGGAGAAAAGCCCGAGACGGCATCCGGGGGCCCAGGGCGCACCAGACCTCTCGGGCGGGCGGTGATGCGGGGCTGGGTGCCGGGATGGGTGCCGTGGGCTGGCCGGAAGTCCGGCAATGCTAGCGCACCCGTCTCCAGACGTTCCAGCACCGCTCCCAGGTCGGTCTGGGGTCAGACTGGGGTCGGCTGGGCACATTCCGGGCACTCAGCGGGGCTGCAATCAAGGAGTCACGGACTGAGGGGCCCCACGTCCCTGCTCTCGTATTCGCTGGATTCCGTCCCCCGAATCCCTATGCCATGATAAATCCTTTCCAGGTCGGACCCCTCGGAGCCCCTCTGGGTGATGGAGTTCATCAACCTCTCGTCGATCGGACTCGCCCTCGACATCGTCGGCGTGATCTTCCTCGCGAACTCCATGGGAGTCCGCAATCCGCGGCGCTTCATCCACGAGCACTTCGGGATCGAGCGGCAGCAACCCCTGCGTGCCGTACACCAACAGGTGCGTGTGAAGGCACAGATCTTCACGGGCTTCCTGTTCTTGATGGTGGGGTTCTCACTCCAGATCGTGGCCCAGCTGTCTCCCGCCTCGCCAACGGCTCCGGCCCCCGAGGGCTTCCCGCTCGAAGCGGCGGGCCTGCTGCTGGGCGGCATCATCGCCACCACGACGGCGCTGCGCCTGGCACAGAATGCGTGGAGCCTCGCCGTCTTCCGCGGCCTGCTCAGCGAGTTTTTCCAGGATCACAGCGACTGGAACTTCGAGAAGCATCCGACCGAGACGCGGGAGATCGGAGAAATCCTCGGTGTCTCTCCGCTCGGGGATGACTCCATCGCGGACTACTCGGACCGCGTACGCGCGGCGCTCCGCCTTGCACCCCATGGCCGCCGCCGGGCATCAGCTGATGACGCCTTTGCTCCGCTGCGCAAGATGGGGGCGGGCCGCCGGCCGTAGCAGCCTCGACGCGGGGCCCGACCTTCTGGCGCTGCTGCTTCCCGGTCGGTGTCCGAGCTGCCAGGGTGTCTCCTCAGGCGATGTCTGCCAGAGCTGTCTGGGCGATTGCAGGCCTCCTCCCGGCCCGGCCTGCGTCCGGTGCGCGGCCCCTTGGACCCTCGCCGGCTTCAGGGAAGGCTGGTGCGGGCGCTGCTGGCGCTACAGACGACCGTTCGCTTTCGAGGCGGCGCTGGCCCTCTGGCACTACCGCGGGGCCCCGCGCCGCATCGTCCTGGCCGTCAAGTTCTCCGGACGCCGTGACGCCCTGCGCCCGCTGGGCAGGCGCATGGCCCGCTGCACCCGGGCGGCCTCCCTACGAGCCGTTCATCGCCCCGACCTCGTGGTGCCCATCCCCGCCCGCTCGGCCTCGCGCCGTCAACGGGGCTACGACCAGGCCTTCGGCCTTGCCCAAGGCGTCGCAGAGTCCTTGGGAAGCTGTTGCGAAGCCAGTGCCCTCAGGCGCAGACGAGAACCTGCCCGAGCCCAAGCCCGCTCATCGGGCGAAGAGCGACGCAAGCAACTGCGTGCAGGTTTCCGGGCCCGGACTGCCCGGGTCTCTGGCCGATCCGTGCTGCTCGTGGACGACGTGCTGAGCACCGGCGCCACCGCCGATGCGGCGGCCCGCGCCCTCAAGCTGGCAGGGGCCTCATCCGTTCGCGTGCTGGTCCTGGCCAGCTAGGCAGCGCGCCGAACGGCTCAGGACGAGCCGCGTGCCGCGTCGCGCAGATCTTTCATGTCGGACACGAAGCTCTCGATGGCTTCACGATCGTCGTCGGAGACCTTGGTGAAGTGCATCGACAGGGTCGTGACCGAATCGCCGATATCAGCCGACTCGATGCGCGCGCTGACGTCAAAGAACTCCTTGCGATACAGCGGCAAGCGGAACTTGAGACGCACCTCGCGACCGCAGGCGAGCTGGTCCAAGGAGCCTGGTGCCTGGCATTCGATGCTGTCCTTCTCCAGCCGGCGGAGACGGGCCACCACGGGGCGGGTCTCTTCGGGCACGTGGATCATGACGGTGCTCTCGGACTCGCCGTCCAGCTCCACAGATGCGGTGCGGTCCAGCGCAGCCAAGGCTTCGTCATCGTCCTCGAAGGTGGAGAAGAGGCGATCCAGGCCCAGCGACTCCATGGCCTCGCGAACGCCAGCGCTGGGCTGGGAGATCACCAGATCCCCGCCCTGGGCCTTGCACCCCTTGCGGGCCTTGATCATGGCGCCAAGCGCCGTGCTGTTGACGAATTTCACGAGGCGCATGTTGAGCACGATTTTGTGAACGCCGTCGGCGTGCACCTTCCCGATCTCATTGCTGAACGGGTTGGTCACGAATGAATCGAACTCACCCTTCAGGGTCAGGACGACGATTCCGGACAGGTTCTCCTTCAGAACTTTCATGGATCAATCCGTGAGGTCTGGCGAGGCTAGGCTGCTTGCGGGATGGCTGAGGTTCGCAACCGCCCTTCGGGAGTCGGCCAGGGGCCAACAGGACGTGAGTGCGAAGCGCGCCATTCTCATGGGGCCCGCGAGGAAGGTCAAGGCTGGTGGCCCTCGCGAACCCTTGTTTTCAACCCCGTGGACCGGCAAGGCGGACTGGTACACTCCGCCGCATGTGCGGCCTCTTTCGACGTAAGAAACCCAGTCCTCCCCACGAAGTCCCGGATCTACCGGCCTCAGGGGATCCGGCCACCGTCTTCTTCGACGGCGCCCAGACCACCTACATCACCGGCGATCGAGAGCGGGATTCCAGTCGTGTCCGCCTGCTGATCGACAGCCTGGGCGAAGTCAGCCGGCAGATGGACCCCGACAAGCTGCTCGAATCCATGGTGGACCGGGCCGTCAAGGTCGTGGGTGCCGAGCGGGGCTTGCTCTTCACCCGCGACTCGGAATCCGACACCCCCGTGCTGCGGGTGGGCCGTGCCGCCGACGGACAGGAGCTACCCAAGGGCGCCACCTGGTCCACGCGCGAGATCCAGAGCGTGCTGGAGACGGGCGAGGCCATCTGCAAGAAAGCGGACGACGGCAAGGACTTCGACCCCAGCCAGTCCATGATCAGCCTCAACATCCGCTCAGTCATGTGCGTGCCGCTGAAGTTCCAGGACGCCTTGGAAGGGGCCATCTACGTGGACGCTCGGGCATCCGAGCGCCCGTTCCAGAAGGCGGACCTGCGTTTCTTCGAGGCGTTCGCCGACATGCTCTCGATCGTCTGGACGAACCGCCGGGTCACCGAGGAGCGGGTCCTGAGTGAGCGCATGCAGCGTGACCTGGAGCTCGTTCGCGAGATCCAAGGCAACCTCTTCCCGAGCACGGAGCTGAAGTCGCACGGCATGACCATGTGCGGCCGGGTCATCCCTGCCACGGAAGCCGGGGGCGACTACTTCGACTTCTTCAAGACGAAGAGCAACTTCCTCGCCATGGCCATCGGCGATGTGTCGGGTCACGGAGCTGGCCCGGCGCTGTTCATGTCGGGTGCCCGGGCGTATCTGCGCGCCTACAGCCAGACCGCGGAATCCCCGAAGGTGATCCTGCGCCGACTCAACCGTCACCTCGCGGGAGACATGGGCGACGACATGTTCATGTCGATGTTCCTGTGCGTCGTCGACCAGGAGTCCCGGGACTTCTACTACGCCAACGCCGGTCATCCGAACCCGATCCTGCTGCACTCCACCACCGGCGAGCTCGAGGACTACAAGATCACCGGCATGGCGCTGGGCGTCGAGGACGACGCAGACTGGGGCGAACGCGGGCCCTACCAGCTGGACCCGGGCGACACGGTAGTGATGTTCACCGACGGCATCCTCGAGATGCGTCGCGGAGATGAACAGTACGGCCGCACGCGACTGGGTGAATCCATCCTGAAGCACAACCAGATGCCCGCCACGGAGCTGGTGGAGGCCCTCATCGCCGACGCCATCGACTGGGCTGGCCTGACGGGTCCGGCAGACGACGACATCACCCTCGCGGTCTTGCGCGCCGATGCGTGATGCAGGCAAGGGTGACCACCCGCTGAGCATCTCCAACGTGATCCTGCCGGAGCGGGATCTGGGCGAGCGCTACGATGTCCTCGTCGACGGCAAGGACATCGTCGAGATTGCCGTCGCCAAGGAGGGGGGTCTCGACCCCCAAGCCGAGCAGATGGACGGCAGGGGGCATTGGTTGCTGCCCGGCTTCATCGACGACCACGTGCATTTGCGTGAGCCGGGCATGGAGTTCAAGGAAGGCTACGCCACGGGCACCCGGGCCGCAGCGGCAGGGGGCATCACGACGATGCTCGAAATCCAGAACAACCAACCCTTGATGACGAGCCGGCGCGCCATCGAGGAGAAGCTGGAACAGGTCCGCCCGAAGTCCGTCGTCAACGTCGGCGTGTACGGCAGCCTGGTTCCAGCCATCCTCGGCCATGTCTCCGAAATGTCGGATCTCGTGGCGGGCTACAAGCTGTTCATGGGGCCCTCCACAGGCGGCATCGATGTGTCGGGCGAAGACCGCTTGCGGCGACTGTTCAGCGCGGTGGCCGAGACCGGGCACTGGCTTTTCGTCCATGCAGAGGACGGCGCAAGCATCGCCGCTGGAATCGCAGAACACGGCTCCGGTGGGGCGGCGAGCTGGCACCTGGCGCGCTCCGCCGAAGCGGAGATCGTCGCCACGCGAAACGCCATCGCATTCGGCAAGGAGTGCGGCACGCGCGTCCACATCTTCCACATGTCGAGCGGGGGGGCGGCCGAGCTCGTGCGCGATGCCAGGCAGTCCGGTCAGGCGGTGACGGGCGGAACCTGTCCGCACTACCTCTACTTCACGAACGAGGACACGGCGCGCATGGGGACGGTCCTGCGTGTCAACCCCTCGATCAAGACCAAGCAGGACCAAGAGGCCCTCGTCGAGGGATTGCGCAGCGGCTCCATCGACTGCCTGTCCTCCGACCATGCACCCCACCCTGCCGAAGAGAAGGCCAAGCCCTTTCCTGAGGCACCGTCCGGCATCCCTTGTCTGGACATCTTCATGCCGCTCTGCCTGACCTTGGTCGAGCGTGGCCTGCTCGACCTGGCGACGGTCATCGCACGCGGAGCCTCCACGCCCGCCGAAGTGCACGGCTTCACCCGCAAGGGCAGCGTAGCTGCGGGGTATGAAGCAGATCTCGTCCTCGTGGACCCCAGCGAGCGGCGGATCGTCCGCGGTGCCGAGCATCATTCGAAGGCCAAGCTCACGCCCTATGAGGGCATGGAGCTCATGGGCTGGCCCCGCATGACCATGGTGCAAGGGCGCATCGCCCACAGCAGCTGAACAGGGAGGGAGCCGTGACTCCCGAGCCAGCCTCCCAAGGCCCCCGGACACGACCAGCCCCTGCGGGCGACACCTTGGTCGACGGCCCGCACGCGGACGCCTTGCGTTGCCAGCTCTCTGCTCTACGCAAGGTGCACAACATCCCGGGCCTTGCCGCTGCCCGCGTGCACCCTGATGGGTGGGCCGTGGTGGCCGTGGACGGCCTGGCAGACCTTCGCAGCTCCCGGCCACTCGACCTGGATTCGGTCTTCGCCTGGTTTTCACTGACCAAGGTGCTGACGGCGACCGCTTGCGTGCGCGCGTTGGCAGAAGCCGGTCTGGCCCTTGATGCCAGGCTCGATGAGTTCGCGCCCGGCCTGGTGTCCACGCTGCCGGCCAGCTGCGCTGCGCTCGGCCTGGGGCAACTGCAGATGGACCAGCTCATGAGCCATGGCGCTGGTTTTCGAGACCGCCAACTGCATGCGGCGCGCTGGTTCCTGGATGACTCACAAGCCTGGCCAGACCCCCGTGACTTCCTTTACGAAGTGCTCGGGCGTCGCCCCTGGGTGCGCGGCGAACCGGGCCGGAGCTTCCACTACTCAAACCTCGGGTACGCCCTCTTGGGTGAAGCCCTGGCCGAAGCGACCCGCTCGACTTTTCGCGAACACATCGTGCGTAACCTGCTGAAGCCTGTGGGCGCGATCCACGCGGGCTTCGAGGCCGAGGGCAAGGTCGCGACGGGACACGTGCGCCAGGCGAGCCGGATGGGGTTGCTGGCGACGGCCTTGGGTGGATTCGTGGAGGACCGCGTGCGCTCCAAGCAACACCACGGCCTGTGGATCACGACCAGGCGCCGGCGCCCGATCTTCTCACCGCATGGTGGTCTCTGGGGGCCCGTGGGCGATCTCGTGCCGCTGCTCCGGGAGCAGCTGCATCTGAGCACGACACCCGACTGCCCAGAGTTCGACATGGGCAGGGTTCATCAGGCCCGTCGAGGACGGGCGCGGCGGCGGGGCGAGGGTGGTCTCGGTTGGCGCGTCCATCCTGCGGGGCCGGGAGCAGCGCTTGCATCAAACCCGGGGTTTCTCTCACACGGAGGGCGCGGCCCGGGATTCACGGCAGAGATGCAGGTCCACCCCGAACAGCGCCAAGCAATCGCCGTGCTCGGCAACGCGTCGTTCGACGCCAAGGTCGTCACGGCTTCGCTTCTGAGAGTCCCGCTCGAAACTCAGTGAGCCTGGAGCCAGTTCTGGCCGACGCCTGTGTCCACCACCAGCGGGACGTCCAGCTCCATGGCACCTTCCATGAGAGGCACCACGAGCTCGCGCAGTGCATCCGCTTCCTGCTCGGCCACTTCGAAGACCAGCTCGTCGTGCACTTGCATGATCATGCGAGCCGAGAGCTGGCTCGCCTCGAGGGCTGCCTGCACACGGATCATGGCCAGCTTGACCAGGTCAGCAGCTGTCCCTTGGATCGGAGTGTTCACCGCCATGTTCATGAGCGCAGCGAAGGTTCGCGGATCGGCGCTGTCGAGGCCGTCGAGGCGCCGGCGTCGACCGGCCAAGGTGCTCACATAGCCCTGCTCCTTCGCCGAATCTCGTGTGCCATCGAGCCAGGCTTTCACCTGCGGGAAGGTCTCGAAGTACTGCTCGATGAAAGCCGCGGCCTCCTTCACGCTGACGTTGATCTCGCCCGAGAGGCGCTGGGCGCCCATGCCGTAGATGATGCCGAAGTTGATGGCCTTGGCTCGGCTCCGCATGTCGCCCGTGACGTCCTCGGCGGCCACACCAAACACCAGGGAAGCCGTACGACGGTGGATGTCCTCGCCTGAACGGAAAGCCTTGATCAGCGCCGTGTCGCCCGAGAGGTGGGCCATCAGCCGCAGCTCGACCTGGCTGTAGTCGGCAGCCAGCAGCAGGTTCCCTGGCTCGGCGATGAACGCTTCGCGGATGCGGCGCCCCTCGGCCGTGCGCACCGGGATGTTCTGCAGATTGGGGTCCGTGGAGCTGAGCCGCCCCGTGGCCGCCACCGCCTGGTTGTAGGAGGTGTGGATCCTGCCGCTGAACGGATGGATCAGTGCAGGCAAGGCATCCACATAGGTGCCCTTGAGCTTCGTGAGCTGGCGGTGCTCGAGAATCTTCGCCGCGATGGGGTGGGCCTTCAGGGAGTCCAGCACGCTCGCGTCCGTGCTGAAGCCGGTCTTGGTCTTCTTGAGGCGCTTGATGCCCAGCTCTTCGTGCACCGCCAGCTTCTCGAAGAGGATGTGTGCAAGCTGCTTCGGGCTGGCCACGTTGAACTCTTCGCCAGCCAGTTCATGGATCTCCGTGTTGAGCGCCGCGATGCGCTCTCCCATCTCGGTTCCGATCCGCGCCAGCAGATCCCGGTCCACGAACACACCGTGCGTCTCCATGGTCTGCAAGACGGAGAGTACGGGCAGTTCGATGTCCCGGAAGACGTGGTCGACATCGCGCCCAAGATCCGTGCCTGTCAGCTGCTCGTCGAAGAGCTTCCAGAGTCGGAAGGTGCAGTCGGCGTCTTCGCAGGCGTACTCCCCGCACTTGGCGACGGGCACATCCCACATGCTGATCTGCTTTGCACCCTTTCCGATCAGCTCCGAGGTGGGGATCTTCGTGATGCCCAGGTGCTTCAGGGAGAGGAAGTCCAGGCCGTGCTGGGACTGGTGGGCGTCCAGGCAATAGGAGGCCAACATCGTGTCGAAGCCGATCTGCGCCGGGGCCAGGCCGTAGCGGCCGAGCACGTGCAGGTCGTACTTCAGGTTCTGTCCTGCGACCGCCACGCTGGCGTCCCTGAAGACGGGAGTCAGATCCTCCAGGAATCGAGCGAGATCGCTGCCGTCTGCGGGCCGGAGCGGGTCGCCGGGCAGGCCGCTGCCCGTGGTGAGCGAACCGCTGCTGGCGAACATCCCTTCGTCGTCGCCAGTGCCTGCCGCACGTTCGCGTGCCGTGCGCCCCCGATCGCCGGCGCCGAACAGCGGCTCCGCGAGATTCGCGGGGAGATACCAACCCGTCGAGCTCTCGAAGGAGAAGGCCAATCCGACGATCTCCGCCTCCAGGGCCTTGAGGGATGTCGTCTCGAGATCGAAGACGAGTTCTTTCGCAGCACGCAGCTCCCCGAGGAAGGCCTCGTACTCCGCAACGGAATCCACGACACGGTAGACACGGGCGCCGTCATCCAAGGTCGCCTCATCGCCGAGGCGTTTGATGAGCGACGGGAACTCCAACTCCAGGAAGAGCGCGCGCGCCTCCTCCACAACCGGTCCGGTGTAGACCAGGTCTTCCAGGCTCACGGTGATGGGGGATTCCAGCCGGATCGTCACCAGGTCCTGCGAGAGATACGCGCTCTCCTTACCCTCCTTCAAGCGCGTCTGCAGGGACGGCGGCTTGATGGACTCGATCTTCTCGTAGATGTCGTCGAGGCCCTCGTACTGGCCGATGAGCTTGAGGGCCGTCTTCGTCCCCACGCGCGGGACACCGGGTACGTTGTCGGAGGTGTCACCCATGAGCGCCAGCACGTCGATGACCTGGTCCGGCCGGCAGTTGAACTTCTGCTTGACCGCCTCCTTGCCCAGGATGGCCGGCTCCGTACCGAGTCCCGCAGGGACATACATCGAGGTGCGATCATTGATGATCTGCATGAAGTCCTTGTCGCCGCTCACCACGAAGACCTCGTGGCCCGCCTCATAGGCTTGGCGAGCCAGGGTGCCGATGATGTCATCTGCCTCCCAGCCCGGTAGCTCGTACACCGGCATGCCCAAGGACTTCGCAATGCGTTCGAAGTTGGGCAGCTGCGCGATCAACTCCGAGGGAGTCTTCTGGCGAGTGGCCTTGTAGTCCTTGAACTGCTCGTGCCGGAAAGTGGGCTTCGGCGTGTCCATCGCCACCAGGATGGAGTCCGGTTGCTCGCGCTCGATCAGGGAGAGCAGCGAGGCCGCATAGGCGAAGGCAGGCCCCGGTCCCCGCGCGTAGAAGGAGCGATAGGCGAGAGCAGATCCATCAATCAGGAAGGTGCGTGGCATGGCGGGCATCCTAGCCATCCGTCGCGCCTGGGCACGCCTTTCCAATGGACATCCCCGCCCGCAGCCGAAATGCTGGGCCACCCCTCGCTGGGACCTCGCAGCGGCTTCGGCCGTACGAGACTCCGCCGGGATCAGCAAGGTTTCCAAGGGCTTCCAGGGAGGATCGTCGTGCCGGCCAGGACCCACTTGAGTTCGCACTCCCGGGGAGCTGTTCCTCCCACCAGGAGAGCGGGCTCGTGCCGACTCCTGGCGCTCGCCCTGCTGGCGCTTGGCGCATGCAGCGATGCCCCTGCGGTCGCAGAGCCTGAGACCTACACACCGCTGCGCGCAGCGCTCGCAGCAGGCGATCATTCGGATGCGCTGCACCTCGCTCGACGTGCTCTCCAGCAGTGGCCCGAGGACGGCCGCCTGGGTCTGGCTGCAGCCGAGGCCTGCCTGGGGCTCAAGCGCTTCTCCGAAGCGGCCGGTTTTGCGGAGGGCGCCTCGGGCAGCTTGGCGGACGCTGGCGACGCGGGCGGCGAACTGAGCGCCGACCTGCAGTGGGCAGCCGGCAAGGCACGCCTCGCACTCTACCTCCAGCTCCAGGGCGAGCAGGACTGGCGAGCGGCCAACAGCGCACTGGAACGAGGCGCCGCTTCTGCGGGATCCCACCGCGCGGACGCGGCCTACGCCTTGATCAAGATGCAGGGCCTGGGCGGCCTCGGCAATGAGCAGCGCGTGCAGCGCTTCGGCGACTTGTTCCTTGAGCTGGAAGCCAGCGGTGAGCGGGCCGACTGGGTCCGCAGCCGACTGAGCGGAGCGAACGATTGAGCAAGGTGTTCTCGAGCCGTTGGGCCTTGATCCTCGCCACCCTGGGCATGGCGATCGGCACCGGCAACCTCTGGCGCTTCCCCAGGATCCTGGCGGCGAACGGGGGTGGCACCTTCCTGATCCCCTGGATCCTGTTCCTGTTCACCTGGTCCATCCCACTGCTGATGGTGGAGTTTTCCATCGGGCGTGCGAGCAGGCGCGGCCCCGTGGGTGCCTTCGCCACGGTGTTCGGCAAGAAGACCGCCTGGCGCGGGGGCTTCGTCGCCTTCTGCACCATCGCCATCCTCTTCTACTACTCGGTGGTGAGCGGTTGGACGCTGCGCTACCTGTGGCTCGCCTTCAGCGGCGGCTTCGGTTCCATCACCCCCGAGAACGCGCCCGACGTCTTCCTCGACTTCACCCAGAGTTGGGGCCCTGCGCTAACGCATCTGATCTCCATCGGGCTCGCCTGCGGGGTGGTTGCTGCCGGCGTGACGGGCGGCATCGAGCGGGTCTGCAAGGTGCTCGTCCCAGGGCTGTTCATCGTGCTCGTCATCAGTGCCGTGCGCGGGCTGACCCTCGACGGCGCCTCGAACGGAATCGACTTCCTCACGACCTTCGACCTCGAACGACTCGCCACCGACCACACGGTGTGGCTCGAGGCGCTCACCCAATCCGCCTGGAGCACCGGGGCCGGCTGGGGTCTCATGGTCTGCTACGCCATCTATGCCAGCAAGGACATGCGCGCGGGACGCGAGTGCGTGTCCACGGGCATCGGCAACAACTGCGCCTCCTTGCTCGCGGCGCTCGCCATCATTCCGGCTGTCTTCGCCCTGGCACCGCTGGCTGGCGAGGACCCCGCAGCCCTGATGCAGGAGGGCGGCCCCGCGAGCACCGGCCTGACCTTCGTCTGGATGCCCGTCCTGTTCCAGCAGATGCCCTCGGCGGGCAACATCCTGGGGACCCTCTTCTTCGCGGGCCTGGCATTCGCCGCACTGTCCTCGCTGATCGCCTTGGTGGAACTCGCGGTGCGAACCCTGGGCGACCTGGGCATTCCCCGCAAGCGCGCGACGCTGCTGACCTTCGTGGTGGGCTTCGTGCTCGGCGTGCCTTCTGCTGTCGACCTGGGGTTCATTCCCGGGCACAAAGGCCTGACCGTGTTCGAGAACCAGGATTGGGTCTGGGGCGTGGGGCTGATGGTGTCGGGTGCGTTCACGGGGTACTCCGTGTTGCGCTATGGGCCGCGCCGCTTCCACGACAAGATCATCGCCGAGCCTGAAGGGGCTCCGCCGGGAGGCGGCCTGCTGTTCCGCTTCGCTGTGACGATCCTGGTTCCTCTCCAAGCTCTGGTCCTGCTGGGCTGGTGGTTCTATCAGGCCTTCACGTGGGTTCCCAACACGGATGAGCAAGGTACCCTTCGCCCCCTGGGTGACCGCATCGCGGAGTGGCTTGACCCCACAACGGTGTTTGGCGTCGGCACCTGCCTCCTTCAGTGGGGCACGGTCATCGCCGTCCTGTTGTTCGTGAACAAGCGCTTGGGCAATGCAGAACCGTCTGCGGAGTAGCCCGGACGAGGGCGGACGCGGTCAGGCTGAGTCCGCGCCTGCGCGCCCAAGGTGGCGCACGTTCCAGAAGAACGCCGCCTCCAGGACAATGGACAGGACGTAAAGCGTCGTCGTGATCAACATGGGCACGACATAGCCGTCGCTGCCGTCACCGATCCAACCCGGCGATCGTTCGATCAGGATCCCGCCCATCTGATTGGACATCGCCCAACCCAGGGTCCAGGCCAGCATCGTGACCCCGTTCACGGCGGCGCGCCAATCGGGTGGGGTCAGCTCCATCATGAGATTGCGCCACATGGGATGGCTCAGGTTCATGAGGGCGCTGCGAAACACGAAGGCCACCAGGGCCACGGGGAAGCTCGTGGTGAACGCCAAGATCAAGAAGAAAGGCAGCGAGAGCGCCTCGCTGGCGATGGTCGCCTTCAGGAATCCCATGCGACGCACGGCCCAGGGAATGGCCAGGATGCCGACGGTCATGGTCAGTTGCGAGGTGGACATGACGACGCCCAGCTGGCTCTTCGGCAGGGCAAAGCGGTCCGTGAAGTACAGATTGATGAAGGGGATCGTCAGGCCCGCACCCAGGCCCATGAACACATGAGGCAGAGCCATCCGCCACCAGAGGTGCCAGTGGGAGGGGGCCAGGATGGCGAACATGCGCCGCCGGGCGGGAGCGACCTCCTGCTCGGGCATCGCCTCGCTGAGACGGATCCGGCGGTAGAACGGAAGCGCACCCAGAGTTGCGGCGGCACCAAGCAGGAGCGTGGCCCGCAGCGCTCCTGTCTCGGCCCAGATGTGCGCCTCCAGGCTCCCAGCGATGAGCCCCGCCACGGCCAGGCCGACCATGGACGCGATAGAGTGCGTTGCCATCTCGGCGCCGAACAAGCTGGTGCGCTCGGCAGGTGTGCTGGCGGTGACCAGGAAGGGCGCGGCCACCACGCGGTGCAAGGTGAAGAAAGCGCCCTGCAGCGCGGCGAACACGAACAGGAAGCCGAGCCCCTCGCAACACGCCATCCCCGCCAGGGAAAGCGCCGCCCCGATGCTGCTGAGGACCAGGCTGCGGCGCGCACCGAGCCGATCGTAAAGAGCAGCTGCCGGAATCGTCGAGAGCACGACACCCACGCCAGCTGCCGCCAGGATCTGGCCCACGGCTTCGTCGTCGTGACCCAACGAACGCACGTAGAGGTTCTGGAGAACCCACAGGAAGGCGTGGCCCAACTCGAGCAGGATGGCACCCCCGAGGAAGTGCCGGGCGTCCTCCGAGAAGGTCCGCCAGGTGGCGGCAATCTTCACGTCAGCTGGCCGCGCTCGAGGAGTTGGCGGCTTCCGGTGGAGGCTCCGGGGCCGTGCGCCCGAACACGAAGAGCACGAACAACATCACGGCCACGCCACTTCCGAGCGCCAAGGGCGTGCTCCACCAATCGAAGAGGACGGTGGGGATGTAGCCCAGGCACACAGCGAGCAAGCCCGTGGTCAGGGCGTAGGGCGCCTGGGTCCGGACGTGGTCTACATGGTCCGACGCGCTGGAGACGGAGCTCAACACCGTGGTGTCGGAGATGGGGGAGCAGTGGTCTCCAAAGATGGAGCCTTCCAGCACGGCACCGACGCAGAGCACCACCATGGCCAAGGCCCCCATGCCCTCGGCTTCGCCCACGCTGGCAGCGAGCGCCACCACGTTCGGCAAGAGGATCGCCATGGTCGACCAGGACGAGCCGGTGGAGAAGGCCACGAGGCAGGCGGCGCCGAAGAGCAGGACCGGCAACATGACGGCGCTCACGGAACCGGAGAGCAGCGCCACCAGGTAGTCCGCCGTCCCCATGTCGCGGCACACAGCGCCGATCATCCAGGCCTGGAAGAGGATCATCACCGCGAAGAAGAGCGCCCGGATGCTCGACAAGCTGGCGCGGCTCAGATCACCGGCGGGAAGGTGCTCGCGGCTGGTGCGCGCCAAGGCAGGCAGGGCACGCGCCAGCAGCGCCAGCAGCACGGCACCGGCACTGAAGGCGAGGCCATAGGCCAGGTAGTCCAGGGTGCCGAGGACGAGCTTGCCGAAGGCGAACTCATGGACCCAGGCCATGGACTCCAGGCCGCTGGCCACGACGTCCTGGAACAGGGCGGCTGCTGCGACGCCACCCACCATCGCCACGCGGGTGAGGTTCGAACCCGTCAGGAACATGGCCAGGACGAATCCTGCGAAGGCGCCCACGAAGATGGGCTTGCCGCCGCTTCCGTCGAACAGGATTCCGGTGATGCCCTTCGCCCCATCGACCCCGCGCAGCGACAACAGCGAAGAGGGATTCTGCGTGAGCACTTCCCAACCTCCGCCTTCCATGAAGATGGAGGCGAGGGTGGCAAACAGGACCAACGCGATGGGCAGGGCACCGTGCCACCAGTGCAAGGGCATGCCCTCGCGCGGTTCGATGCGCGTCGCCTCGTCGGAGACCATCGGGGTGCCACCCTCCCGAACCAACCGCCCGGTCGTGCGTGCGCGGGCTTCGGCTCGTCGCATGGGCCCGTAGTCGCGACGGGTCACGATCGTCAGGAACACGAAGGCCAGCGTGAACAGGCAGTAGTAGCGGTAGGGAATCGTGCGCAGGAAGATCTCGTAGGCATCCTCCTGGATCCCAGCGGCCGGGAGGTGCGCGCTGAAGGTCGAGACTTCGTAGGCGATCCATGTGGACAGGAGCGAGATGCCGGCCACGGGCGCCGCGGTGCTGTCGACGATGTACGCGAGTTTCTCACGCGAGATGCGCAGACGATCCGTGAGCGGCCGCATGGTGTTGCCCACCAACAAGCAGTTGGCGTAGTCGTCAAAGAAGATCAGCAGCCCCATGCCCCAGGTCACGAGCAGTGTGGAGCGCACCGTGCGTGCGAAGCCCAACAACAGCTGCACGAGCCCGTGCACCCCGCCGCTGCGACTCATGACACCCACCATCGCCACCAGCAGGATCACGAAGCCGATGATCTCGACCCGGAAGGTGTCCACGAGCTCGGTCCAGAAGAACACGCGGAAGACATCCAGGAAGCCGCTCCCCAGGGCCGGAACCCAACCCAGGCCGCCATCGTGAGCCAACAGCACAGCGCCCACCAGAATCCCCATGAACAAGGCGAGCAGGGTGCGGCGCAGCACGAGGGCCACGAAGATGGCCACCAGCGGAGGCAGCATCGCACCGCGATGGGGGACCCGGGTCTGGCCCACGACGATGCGTGCGAGGGCAGGATCCAGCGCAGGGTCGAGGCCCGATTCGAGGCCCGGGGTGGTGGACGACACCTGGCCCGCCAGGTCGACACGGGGGCCGTCGGTCGTCACCTCCAGCGAGACCAGCACGGGCGCGTCCAAAGCGTCCGCTGCCATCTGCAGGCCGGGAAGCCCCTCCGTGCGCAACTTCTGGTCGAGCTCACTCAGGCGTGTGCTGAAGGCTCTCAGAAAAGCCGCCTCGCGGGTGGGCTCACCGTCGACGAAGACCTCCAGGCGCAGCCGCTGGAAGGACTGGCCAGGCACCAGGCGGGCGCGGCAGACGCGCAGCACGTCCGAGAAAATCGTGGGGCCTTCCAGCTGACGGGTTTCGAGCCAAAGCTCCAGGTCGGCGTCCTTGGCCGGGATCTGGTCCTCCAGCAGGTTTCGCGCAGCCTGAGCCACAAGCACCCGGGAATCCGCGCTGGGAACCAGCAGTGCCGCCGCCAGGATCAGCCCGACGAGGGCCCCCAACACTGCCGTGATCCTGCTGTTCATGGACTGCCCCGCGAGGAAGCGGGGGATTGTACCGGAGCAGCTCGCCGCTTGAAGCCTGGGCACCGGGCGGGAATCATGGGCGGCCTATGGAACCCGTCCTGATTGCCGTCGCCGCCTTGGGCCTGCTCGGTCTGCTCGGAGTCGCTTTGCTCGCCAAGCGCCTCGGCCAGCTGGAATCCGCACTGGGGCGGCTCGACCGCCTCGAGGAGATCGAGCGCCGGCTCGGAGACCTCTGCGCAGAGTTCGACCGGAAGGAACTCAATACGCGGCTGCAAGCCAAGATGACGGAGGTGACCGAGGCCAATCGGCGCCTGGCCCACGCGGTGGACGAGGTGCGGCTCGAGGTCAAGGAGCTGGTGGACAGCTCAACCCAGCGGCAGGTGGCCCTCGAGGCATCCGAAGCCGATGAACCGTCCTCCATGGCCGAGGTGGTGCGTTCCCATCTTCAGGCCGACGGCTTTGACGAAGTGCACATCCTGTCCGACCTGACCCACCTCCAGGGCCGCAGCGGTCGGGTCGTGTTCGAAGCCCGGCGCACCGGCGTCATGCACAAGGGCCACGTGAATCTGAAGGACGGCCACGTGCAGGACGAGAACGTGCGCGCGGCCTACTCGGCCTTTCCGTAGACTCTGCTTGGGTTGCGTCAACGACGCGCCTCGGTTCGTTTCATGTTCACGTCTGCCCCCGTCCGCCCCCGTTTGCCAAAGAGGCCTTGACGAGATCCGCCCAGCGGCCAGTCAGGTTCCGGCAGCATTCCCAGGAAGTTTCCATGTCCAGCCCGAGTGTCGACACCCCCAGTGATTCCCCCGTGATTTCCCGTGTCTCCCGACTGTCGGAGCACGTGGGCGGCAACGTCACCGTGCAGGGTTGGCTCAGCAATCGGCGTTCTTCGGGCAAGCTGATCTTCCTTCAGGTTCGCGACGGCAGCGGCACGGTCCAAGCGGTGCTGCGCAAAGGCGTCGTCGAGGACGAACTCTTCAAGGAACTCTCTTCACTGCCGCAGGAATCCTCGCTCGAGGTGGACGGCAGCGTGAAGGCGGATGAGCGCAGCCCCGGCGGCTTCGAACTGTCGGTGAGTGCCGTGCGCATCATCGGCGTCTCCGAGTCCTACCCCATCACCAAGGGTGTCGACACGGAGAGCACGGCTTTCCTGATGCAGCACCGGCACCTCTGGCTGCGGAGTTCGCGGCAGGCCGCAACCCTGCGCGTGCGCTCCCGTACCGTGAAGGCCATTCGGGATTTCTTCGACGGGAACGACTTCACGAACGTCGACGGACCCATCTTCACCCCCGCTGCCTGCGAGGGGACGAGCACCTTGTTCGAAGTGGACTACTTCGGCGAACCCGCCTACCTCACACAGAGCAGCCAGCTGTACGCCGAGGCAGCCGCCATGGCCCTGGGCAAGGTCTATACCTTCGGGCCGACCTTCCGAGCCGAGAAGTCCAAGACCCGTCGACACCTGACGGAGTTCTGGATGGTCGAGCCGGAGATCGCCTTCGCCAAGCTCGACGATGTCATGGACCTGTCGGAGGACTTCCTTGTCTCGATCATCCAGGACGTCGTCGCAAATTGCCGCGCCGACCTGGAGCTACTTGGGCGCGACTGCGACAAGCTGCTGGCCATGACCAGACCGTTTCCACGCGTCTCCTACGACGAGGCCGTGAAGATGCTCAACGAGGCTGGACACCCCTTCGAGTGGGGCGATGACTTTGGTGCACCCGACGAAGAGGTGCTGACCAAGATGTTCGACCGCCCCGTTCTCGTGCATCGCTTCCCGGCGCAGGTGAAGGCGTTCTACATGAAGCGGGACCCGGAGGACGACCGCTTGGCGCTGTGCGTCGACGTGCTCGCCCCCGAGGGCTACGGCGAGATCATCGGCGGCAGTGAACGAGCCGACGATCTGCAGTACCTCCTGGACCAGATCAAGAAGCACGACCTGCCGCAGGAGTCCTTCGAGTGGTATCTCGATCTGCGGCGCTTCGGCACGGTGCCGCATGGTGGCTTCGGACTGGGTCTCGAACGCACCGTGGCCTGGCTGTGCGGCACGCATCACATCCGAGAGTGCACTGCCTTCCCGCGCATGCTCTACAAGATCTACCCGTAACGCCCCCGGGGCAGGAACTACGAGATGAGTACTCTGGACCTGACACCTTTGGAACAGGCGGCAGCGAAAGCCGGGCTGCCTGGGCTGGAGGCACGCCTGGTCCCGCCCAACCCGCGCCGTGGGCGCCTGTTTCAGAGAATCGGCCACGCACTGCTCGTGAATGAACGCGTGCTTGAGCGCCTGCCTCCGGCCGAAGGCCAGGCGCTGCTCACGAATTCCATCCTGCAGTGGAAGCAACTGTCGCGCCTGCGCACGGGCTTGCTGATCTACGCCGCCTGCGCGCTCGGGCTCGGCTGGGCCTGGGCCGCCCTGACGGATGGCTCGTACGGATGGGTCGAGTGGGTCGGAGCGAGCGTGTTGGCTGCGGGCTGGGTCGCCTACGCTCTCGTGGGTTGGTCCCAGGCAATGATTGCGGCCGACGATGCCACGGTCACCCTGCTGGGTGATCCCGAGGTCCTGGTGCGCGCGCTGAATGTGATGAACCAGGATTGCCTCGACCTGGGATCCTCGCGCGTGGAGGCACGGCCCGACCTCCACCGGCGCGCCGAACGCCTGGTGGACTTGCACCAACTCAAGCTTCCGCCCGAGCGACGCACCGTTCCGGTCTTCGAAGGCACGAGCAGTTGCGGCGCCGGCTGGGAGGTCACCGGTGAAGCCGTAGGGCCGGGTGCCTGAGCTCGCCAGACCATGCGCCCTGACGCTCTCCACCTGAAGGTCTCCAGCTCTGCGGTGGACGTGCTCCGTCGGCGGGCCCGGGCGCTTCAAGCGCTGCGCGCCCACTTCGATGACGCCGGCTTCCTCGAGGCCGACGTCCCCGTCCTGCTTCCGAGTGCAGGGCAAGAACCCTACCTCCATCCGCCTGCCGTCATGCTGGAGGGCTTGCCCTCCCCGATGTGGTTGCAGACGTCACCCGAACTGCCACTCAAGCACCTGCTGTGCGCTGGCGCCGACCGTCTCTACAACCTGGGTCCTGCCTTCCGAGCGGGGCGAGAGGAGCTGAGCACCCATCATCAGCCCCAGTTCTCGATGCTGGAGTGGTACGAGGCCGGGGAGTCCATCGAGGTCCTCGTGCAGCGCGTCCGGGCGCTGGCGAGCGACGTCGCGGGAGCCTTGGACAGGCCGGCGCCAAAGCCTGGGGAGCTGCTGGACCTCGCCGAGGCCTTTCGACGCTGGGCGCAGCTCGATCTCGAGCTGCTGCTCGACGGCCGCCAAGCCGAGTTCGCCAGCCAGGCGGCGCAGAGCGGCCTGCCCCTGCGGCCGCAGGACGATGTGGCCAGCATGGTGGGCAGGGTCATGGTCGATCGGATCGAGCCTGCGCTGCTCGAGATCGACGGCCTCGTCTTCCTGCAGGGGTATCCGGCGGCGTTGGCAGCCCTGGCGCAGATCGATCCCAGCGACCCCCGCAAGGCCTTGCGGGTCGAGGCCTATCTCGGCGGCGTGGAGTTGGCAAACGGCTACGTCGAGTTGCTGGAACCCGGGCCCATGGCGGAGCGCTGGGCGCAGGAACGCCTGCAGCGCACAGGTCCCGCGCAGGCCCCAGCCCTGGACGAACAGTTGCTCGAGACACTGGCCGCCCACCCCCCGGCCCCCTGCGTCGGCATGGCGCTGGGTGTGGATCGTCTACTCATGTGCCTGCTCGGAGCCACGAGCCTGGATCAGGTGCTGCCGTTGAGCCTCTCACTGTCGGAGAGGACCGCGGACGCGCCTGACGATCCGTAACGCCACCGGTAACGTCACCGGACTTCCCACGACCACCCCCGCAACGACGCCGCGAATGGAGCACCGGAAAGGGTTCCGGGCCCTCGCGGCGCGAGGTCGTCTACGGGAGTCAGTTCATGCATCACCTTCGTTTCGCCGGCTTGCGGGGGCCGGCAAGCCTTGCCCTTCTCGCGCTTTGTGCCGTCTCGACGCCAAGCGTTCACGCCCAGTCCTTCGGGGTTCACGTCAGCACGTCCTCCGATGCCCAGATCTCGGGTCTCGTCATTGCAGACGAAGAGGTTCTGACGCGGAACATGCAGGGAATGATGTACGTCAGCGTCCCGACGGAAGCTTCCTCCGCCATGGTGGGGGAGTTGACCACTTCGGGGCTGCACCATGTCTTCGGCGATGTCGACGCCCTGCACGAGGGCGGTGGATACCCCGTGGGAAGCGAGCTGTTCCTCTCCCTCGTGAGCAATGAGGCGGGCTACCTCGACGGCGATGTGCTGCGCGGAACGCCGGCCTCCGGGTTCAGCGTCTTTCTCGGCGAGGCCGACTTCGTCATGGCCTGCGGGCTGACGGACGGCAACGCCGACATTGACGCCTTCCACAAGGATGGGGACGGCTCCGTGTTCTTCTCCTTCGCGGAAGACGAGGACTCATCATTCCTCTCAGGCGACACCCCTGGAGTGGTTGCGGATGGCGACATCCTGAAGTGGAACCCCTTCCTCGGCAGCGCCGATGTGTTCCATCGGGAGTCCGAGGTGGGCGCTTTCGTGAGCCAAGCCCTGGGATCAGCCACGAGCATCGGGGACGTGAAGGGCGTGGCCCGCAACCCGCTGACGGGCGCCCTCTTGTTCACGGTCCAGAGCCCCTCCAGTCACGATGCGTCGATCTTCACGGATGCAGGCGGAGGTGAACTGATGGAGGGCTACGCCGAGGCAAGCTGGGGCTTCAGCTCTGCAACCGAGTTCGATGCCCTCTCCGTGGCGACGAATCTTTGGCCATCGCTCGACACCAGCGACTCGATGCCCGCAGCCGGCGCGTCGGGCAGCCTGAAGGTCGACGGCGCCGACCCAGGAGAGGCCTACATCATCTTCGCGGCGCTGTCGTTGGGCCCATCGCAAGTCGTCACGGCTGGGTGGGGCGGCCTCGTCCTTTCCGCAGATGCTCTTTTCCTGGGCTCACTCAATCAGCTGGCCCTGCGCACGGTCGTGACCGACTCCCTGGGCCAGGCTCAACTCGGATTCACCATTCCAACTGGTGTCCCGGCCACGGACATCTTCGTTCAGGCCGTGGCCGCTGCGAGCCCGCATCCTGCCACCAACCCGCTCGTCATCGAGGTGGCTCAATAGGGTTGGCCCACCAGGGGTGGACCATCAACAGAGAAGAGGACACCACGACGCTCAGCATCCGTGAAGGATTCCTCCTCAACGGTGACGAGAGGGTCACAGCGAGCATCGTGGCGCCGCCTCACTCGCGGCGATAGAATGCGGGAAGGAGGGGTGGCCCTGGGCGACCCCTTCTTCCCTCTTTCATTTCCCTGAGCCGGACCCCGGTTTGATCATGGGCCATAGCAAGCTGATCCACTGCACCTTCCCGAAGGACCTCATTCACCAGCCGCTGCTCTACAACCTTGGCTGCGACTTCGGAGTGGTCCCCAACATCCGTGGAGCCACCATCAGTGACGACATTGGCCTGGTGTACCTCGACCTGGAAGGCAACGAAGCCGAGGTCGAGAAAGCCGTGGAGTTCCTGAAGAGCAAGGGCGTTTCCGTGGAAGAGGTCGCCGCAGACGCCCCCGACAAGGCTCCGCCCGTCTGAAGGAACCCTCAGTCGTCCGCGCGAAGACGCTCGCGGGCGGCCAGGGCCTTGGTGCGGTACTCGTCGAGCAGGTCTTGGTCCTGGCCTGCCTTGCGGCTATCGACCCACCAGCTGTTCCAGCCTTGCAGGACCTTCACCCGGAGATTCTGGGTCTTGGTGTCCATGCGGGTGGTGTCCGCTGGGAACGAGAATCGGGGGAAGAATCCGACGCTCTTCTGCCAGTCGTCGACCATCTTGTAGACCGAGACCACGTTGCCTTCTTCGCTGATGTCCACGCCCCTCAAGGCGTTCAGATAGGCGGGAACCGAGAGTGCCAGATCCAAGTCACGGACCTGCGGCAGCAACTTCTTCTTGCGGCGCGGCGTCGCACCACCGAAGTCGATGTACAGCTCCTTGATCAGGACGGTCCACTCGTCCAGTTCTTCGGCGGTGCTTCCCAGGGCCGGGGGCAGGGCGTCGAACTCGATCAGCGTGGGCAAGGGTTCCTCTGGTGCGTCCGGGTCCGCCTTCGGGGCCGCTGCAACCGCTGCGGGAGCCTTCGCAGGCAGGGGCGCCTTGCCTGCGGCGTCGTCACCAGTCGTGCCTACAGAGTCGTCAGAGCCCGCTTCCGCGTCTGCAAGCTTCGCAGCAGTCTCGCTCGCCGTTTCTTCGGTGGGTTGGGACGAGGTGTCGTTGCCGCCATCCGCGGCCGTCTCGCTCTCCAAGTCTGAAGCCGCCGAGTTGTCGCCGGACGTGTCGTCCGCGACCGTGGTGCTGGAATCAGGCGTGGAACTGCCCCCGTCGTCGCGCAGGAAGAACCAGTAGCCGCCACCGGCAAGGACAACCACGAGCAGCACAAGGCCGACCATCAAGCCGGTCTTCGAGTCAGACCCGGACCCTCCGCTGGAGCCACTGCGCGCCGCCTTGGAGCCGGAGGCCTTGCGGGCACCCTTGCGAGCACCTCCGCCGGACTTGCCCCCGGCCTTGCGACCGGCAGCCTTGCTGCTGGCGCCCGCCTTCCTGGCTGGAGCCGCTTTGGCCGGAGCTGTTTTCTTCACCGGTGCTGCCCGCTTGGGGGCTGTCGCCTTCTTGGGCGCAGCCTTGGCGGACTCACCAGCCGTGGCCTTGGCTGGGGCTGGAGCAGCAGCCGTCTCAGCGGGCGGAATCTCCAGGACCCCACCGCAGGTCTTGCACTTCGCGCGGGTGGCGGTGGTGCTTTCGGGCACCTTGAATCGTGCACCGCAATCCTTGCATGTGGCCACTCGGGTCATGATCGGAGCTTCCTGGGGCGAGAGGGGGCCCAAGGCGGGTTCTCGGGCCCTGGGGAACGCTGCAGGCTAGGAGCGGCCGTGGGGGTGGTCAAGGGCGGCCCCAGGAGGGGCGTCAGTTCATCTGATCCAGATACTCCAGCACCTCGTCCATTTCCAGCTTGGAGAGGCGCAGGCCGATGGCATCGATCGCCGCCTGCTCGTCGGCCTTGAAGTCATCGGCCACGCCATAGGGGTCCTCATCCGCGTGAACCTCTCCCAGGGCCTCCAACAGGCTCGTGAACTGCACCGCGTCGAGGGCCAGCAAGCCCTCCAGCACACCCCAGACCATCACGGCCTGGTCCATGTCCCCGGCCGGCTCTTCGGCTCCCAAGAGCAGTGACCCCAGGTTGAACTTCCGCTTGCGCGACGCCTTCTCAAGCAAGCGTTCGGCCCTGCGAGACCAATCGAAGTGGTCACCCACGGCCACGAAGCCCGAGGTGTTGAACTGATAGACACTGTTCTGCAGGCGGATCTCGATCAGATGGCCGAGGCCCCAGCGGATGCTCTGAGGCAGCTGTCCGGTGCGCTGCGTGAGGAAGCACTGCGTGAACTTGTGGGCGATCTCGTTCACCAGACGAAACTCGTCGTCACCGGCGGCCGCGTTGCCCGCTTGGTCCCAGGTGGGTTGCAGGAACATGGGCACGTTGCGAGCCATGACGCCGTCCGGCTCCTGGGAGAGTTGTGCCACCTCCTCCGGCAAGAGCGCACGTTTGGAAGCCAGCGCGCTGAGCAGGCCATCCCAGAACTCCTGATCGCGGCTGGCCTGTTGGTCAAAGAGCACGGCCAGCGTGGGGCGGGCTGTCCGCTTCACCAACAGGGGAAGCGCCGGCTCCAGGATCTCCCAGGCCTCGTCCATCTTGAGCGCGGCGTCGATCAGCACTTGGTCTGCGACGCGACCCATGACCACGTGATCGGGGTTGCCGCTCAGGCAGACGCGTAACTCCAGGGCCAGGATCTCCTTGGACCAGGAATCCAACAGCCGCCGAACGGGCGTGGGGATCTGCTCCGCCACCTCTCCCGCGGTGACCAGCTTGTCGCCCCACAGGATCTCGAGCGCAGCGGTGTCCTCGCGCAAGAGCGCGCGGGGAGCGCGGGGCTTGGTGCCCTTGCGGATGGTGACACGCGGGCCGCCCGAGCTGTCCGTCTTGCCAGGCGCGGGTTCTGAATCGGGCTTCGGTTCCGGCACGGGTACCGGCTCGCGGGGTGGTTCCCTCCCAGGCGACGGCGGCGCCTGGGCGACGGAACCGTCCTCACCCGGATCGTCATCGGACGGCCCCACGGGACGCTCGCGGTGGGTTGGCATGAGCGGGTTCTCCACCGGGACCGCCGCGAAGGTTCCGCCATGGCGACCATGCCAGCGCATCCAGGCAGCGAGATCGGCCTGATTCGCGGATTCCCAGGCTCCGTCGTCCGTCCCGAAGCGCGCCACGGCGGAAAAGGCCGAGCTGCGCCCCGTGATGGTTTCCAAGGCGTCGAAGAGCAGCCGCTGAGCCACCGCGTCCGGAGTGCCCGCATCGCTCATCTCGAGAATGCGCTCCAGGAGCGCGGCCACCGCGGCGCGTGGATTCCTGTGCAGGGCCTCAGTGACCTCCTTCCGCTCAGGGGGCCGCTGAGCAGCGAGCAGCCCGTCCACGAGTTCTCCCATGGAATCCCGGTCGAAGTCATCGAGTACCTCCGGCCAAACCACTCGAAGCTGGGTCAGCTCGGGGCGGGATTCCGGCTGCAGGCCCGCCTCACCCAAAGGATTGTGTCCGGCGCTGTAGGACTCACCGAACTGAAGGTCGAGCACCAGGAAGTCGGGGCTGGCCACGAGGACCAGATCGAGCAAGCGGCCGGAGCGGGAAGCCTTGACCACCGTTTGCAGGACGTGCCGATCGGGCACGGGACCCCAACCCGCGTCGGGATCCTCCAGCACCCGGATGTTGTAGAGGGTTCCGCTTTCGAAATGGTGTGCGTCGGCGCCCAACCAGCCCTGCACCGTGTCCTGGATGAAGAGCAGCTGTCCGAGCTCGTCGAGATCCTCCCAACGCCCCCGGGCTGCCCCGCGCGCCACGCCCTCCTCAGAGCGCAGGCGAAAGTCCGTGATCTGTGCGAGCGTGCGTTCGTCTCCGCCACGCAGGGCCCGGATGACGATGCTGGCCAACTCCCAGTGTTCTGGCGTGGGCTCCTGGGTGGAGTCCTGGCTGGAGTCCTGATCCTGAACAACAGGGGCCGACATGAACGGGGCAGCCGCCACGGCTTGCCCCCAGAGCAAGGATGGAGGCAGAGGCCAACCACACAGGCAGGCGGCCAACAGCATCATCAGGGGCATGCGCCACCAGTTCGCTCCCGGAAGTCGATCGAGAGCCCGATCCGGACCCCTCTGTGCGTCTCGGCGGCGCCCAGCGCCTCCATCAGGACTCATGGGACTCCGATTGACTCCAACGTTCACAGCCTTCTCTCCGCGACCCAAACGACCATTGACCATCCCACACCTCAACAGCTGAACCCGCCTCTCGTCGACCCTTTGCCCGGCCTCGGGCCCGAGTTGCTCCCCGAGACCCACAGGGACAGCAACTTCCAACACCGAGCGGCCGCTTTATAGTCCCATCTTCCTTCGCCGGTATTCCCCGGACGCCCGTCGGTAACCAGGACCCCCCTCGTGAGTTGCAGGCGCACCATGCCGGAGACAAGCTTTCGACTCCAGACCCGGTTCGAGCCCCGCGGCGACCAGCCAGCGGCCATCGAGACGCTCGTCAAGGGCTTCAGGGACGGGCACCAGCGCCAGGTCCTGCGGGGCGTCACGGGCTCGGGCAAGACGTTCACCATGGCCAATGTGGTCATGCAGCTGCAGCGCCCGACCCTCGTGCTCGCACACAACAAGACCCTCGCGGCCCAGCTCTACGACGAGTTCCGGACCCTCTTCCCCGAGAACGCCGTCGAGTACTTCGTCTCCTACTACGACTACTACCAACCGGAGGCCTACGTCGCGCGCACCGACACCTACATCGAAAAAGAGGCCTTCATCAATGAACGGATCGAACGCCTCCGCAACAGCGCGACCCGTTCGTTGATCGACCGCCACGATGTGCTGATCGTGGCCTCGGTCAGTTGCATCTACGGCCTGGGTTCGCCCGAGAACTACGAGGGCATGCGGGTCGAGCTGCGGCGCGGCATGTTGGTCGACCGGGACGACCTGCTGCGGGAATTGGCCGGTTGCGGGTACCAGCGCGCGGCGCTCGAGTTCAAGAACGGGACCTTCCGGGTGCGGGGCGACGTGGTGGAGGTCTTCCCGGTGTACGAGGAGGACAGGGTCATCCGCGTAGAGTTCTTCGACGATGAGGTCGAGAGCCTGACGGTCATCGACCCGCTGCGAGGCGAGGTGCTGGAGACCCGGGAATCCGTCGCGATCTACCCCGCCAGCCACTACGTCACTCCCAAAGATCGCCTGGTCGGGGCCATCGAGAGCATCCGGGACGAACTGGAAAGCCATCTGCCCGCCCTCCGAGGTGAAGCGCGCCTGCTGGAAGCTCAGCGGCTAGAGCAGAGAACGCGCTTTGACCTGGAGCTGTTGGAAGAGAGCGGCATGTGCTCCGGAATCGAGAACTACAGCCGCCACCTGGACGGACGGGCCCCGGGCGAAGCCCCCGCGACCCTGATCTCGTACTTCCCTGACGACTTCCTGCTGATCGTCGACGAGAGCCACCAGAGCCTGCCGCAGGTCGGCGCCATGCGACGTGGGGACTTCTCCCGCAAGGGAACCCTGGTCGAGCACGGCTTCCGGCTGCCCTCCGCCATCGACAATCGCCCGCTCGGGTTCGAGGAGTTCGACCAGCTGCTCAACAAGGTGATCTATGTGTCGGCCACTCCAGGTTCCTGGGAGCTCAAGGCCAGCGAGGAGCGCATCGCCGAGCAGATCATCCGGCCCACGGGGCTCCTGGATCCGCCGGTCATCGTGCGCCCCGCTCGAGGCCAGGTGGACGACCTGCACTCCGAGATCGAGCAGGTGCGCAAGGCTGGCGAACGGGTCCTGGTCACCACGCTCACGAAGCGCATGGCTGAAGAACTGTCGGACCACTACGCCTCGCTCGGCATCCGCGTGAAGTACATGCACAGCGACATCGACAGCATCGAAAGGGTTGAGATCATCCGCGGGCTGCGCATGGGGGAGTTCGACGTCCTCGTGGGCATCAACCTGCTGCGCGAAGGCCTCGACCTGCCCGAGGTTTCGCTCGTGGCCGTCCTGGACGCAGACAAGACCGGTTTCCTCCGTTCTGCCACGAGCCTGATCCAGACCATGGGGCGCGCAGCCCGCAACGTGAACGGCCGCGTGATCTTCTATGCAGACGGCGAGACGGACGCCATGCGAGCTGCCATCGATGAGTCGAGTCGCCGCCGCACCATCCAACAGGCTTTCAACGACGAGCACGGCATCATTCCCACGACCACGACGCGCGCCGTCGATCGATCCCTGGCCGTCGCCGAAGAGGAGCTGGCGGAAGAAGCGGGCCTCGACCTGGCGGAGGTGAATCCAGGCAACATCCGCAAGCACATCGGTGTGACCCGCAAGGCGATGCTCGCAGCTTCGGAGGCCCTCGAATTCGAGAAGGCTGCCAAGCTGCGCGACGAACTCACCGCCCTCGAGCGGCTGGAACTGCGCTATCGGTGAGCACGCCTGAGGAAAGCGGACGGCAAAGGCGTGAGCGACTCCTGGAGCGCGTCAAGCGACTGCCCGAGGGCCCCGGGGTCTATTTGTTCATGGATGTCGGCAAGCGCGTGGCCTACGTCGGCAAGGCCCATAACTTGCGAAACCGCGTCAAGAGCTACTTCGCCGCGAGCCAGGATGGACGCCGGGCCGTACGTTTCGTCTCCCGCTACGTGCATGACATCGATTTCGTCAGCACCGAGAGCGAGACAGCCGCCTTCTTGCTCGAGAACAAGCTCGTCAAGCGGCACAAGCCGCCCTACAACGTCAAGCTCCGGGACGACAAGGACTTCCTCTACGTCCGGGTGGATCGCAGCCACCGCTTCCCGGCCTTGGGGCTGGCGCGTCGTCCGAAGAAGCAGGCTGCCAGCAGCCTGAGCTTCCACGGGCCCTTCGCCAATGCGGGCGCGTTGCGACGCACCTTGCGCATGCTCGGCGGCATCATCCCCCTGCGCGATTGCACGGACCGTGAGTTTGCGAGCCGCACGCGACCGTGCCTCAAGCACGAGATGAACCGATGCTGTGCGCCCTGCGTCGACCTCGTCAGTCAGCAGGACTACGCGGGCTTGCTCGACGAAGCGCTGAGCGTGCTGGAGGGAAACTGCGAGACCGCGGTGGGGCGGCTGGAACAGAAGATGTCGGCAGCCGCCGCGGACCTTCGATACGAAACCGCCGCCAGGCATCGCGATGCCATTCGCTATCTCCGTGCCACCACAGCACACCAGCAGGTGGAGAACATCGGCGTGAAGGAGGCCGATGTGGTCGGGCTGCGCCGGGCCGGCGAACTGGTAGAGCTCGTGGTCCTGGCCTTCCGCAACAGCTCACTCGTCTCCAGCGCCCACCACACCCTCGAGTCCGTGCTGCCCGAGGGCGAACTGCTCGAGGGTTTCCTGCTGGAGTTCTACGGCGAAGCACGCCCGGTGCCGCGCGAGATCCTGCTGCCTTACCCAGCCCCAGACGCCGAGGGGCTGGGGGAGTTCCTCGGAGCCCGTCGCGGCGGGAAGATCAAGGTGCTTTCGCCCCAGCGCGGCGCCAAGGCCAAGCTCGTCCAACTCGCGCAGACCAACGCCAAGGACGCGCTCGTGGTCGCGGTGGAACAGCGGGGCCATCAGCGGCGGCTGCTGGAGGCCCTGGCCGATCGCCTGGGTCTGCCGAAGGTGCCCGAGGTCATCGAGTGTTACGACATCTCCAACACGGGGCGGACCGCAATCGTGGCCTCTCGCGTCGTGTTCAAGCACGGCGAGCCCGACCGCAGCCGGTACCGGCACTACCGGATGAAGACCGTCGAGGGCCAAGACGACTACGCCTCCATGAGGGAAGTGCTCCGACGACGCTTCGCCCGCGTCAAGGCCGATCCACTGCCGGACCTCTTGCTTGTGGATGGAGGCAAGGGTCAGCTCGGCGTGGCTATCGACGTGGCTGAGGAAACGGGGCACGGCAAGCTGCCCCTGGCATCCCTCGCCAAGGGGGCCCGGCGCGGCCGCGCACTGACCCTCGGCGAGGGGGAGGAGGAACGAGTCTTCCTCCCGGGCAGATCACAGCCCGTGGTCCTGGCCGGCAAGTCGCCCGAGGAGTACCTCTTGCAGCGCGTACGGGACGAGGCCCATCGCTTCGCCATCGGCCACCACCGCAAGGCCCGAAGCAAGCAGAGCTTGTTCTCCAAGCTCGACGACGTGCCCGGCGTGGGTCCCGTCTTGAAGAAGCGTCTGCTGCAATCCTTCGGCGGCATGCGCGGGCTGGGACAGGCAAACGTCGAGCAGGTCGCCCGTGTGCAGGGGGTGAGCGCAGAGCTCGCCCGCGAGATCCTGGACCATCTGGAACGGACCAACGACTGAGCCGTCTCCGCGCCCTCAGCCCCGGGGGTGGAACTCGCGATGCACCTTCTTCAGGCGCCGCCGATCCACGTGGGTGTAGATCTCGGTGGTTCCGATGTCGCTGTGGCCGAGCATCTCCTGCACCGCGCGGAGATCAGCGCCGTGCTCGAGCAGATGGGTGGCGAAGGAGTGCCGCAGGACGTGCGGGGTCACCGGCGGCAGGCCTTGCTGGATGGCGTAAGCCTGCACCAGCCCCAACAGGCGCCCCCGGTCGAGACGCTGACCGTTCTTCGACAGGAACAGCCAGCGGGGCGACTTCCCCCTCAAAGCCAAGCCCGGCCGCTCGCACTCCAAGTACACACCCAGGGCCTCCTGGGCCCGACGTCCCAGCGGGACAAGGCGGTGCTTGTCCCGCTTGCCTTCGCAACGCACCACCTGGCCAGCTTCAAGCAAGCTGTCCAAACGCAAATCTGCCACCTCGGACACCCGCGCCCCAGTCGCATAGAGCAATTCCAGGATGGCCCTGTCCCGTCGTCCCAGGGGGCGCTCCAAGCAGGGGGCGGCCAGCAGCAGTTCGACTTGAGCCTGGTCCAGCAGCTTCGGCAGGTGCCGAGCCCGACGGGGCGTGGGAAGGTCGGCGCAGGGGTCCGACTGGCAGCGCCCCTCGGCCAAGGCGAACCGGTAGAAGCCGCGCAGGGAGGCCAGCCGCCGGGCCCGGGTACTCGCGGCCTTGCCCTGCTCCCGCTCCGCAGCCAGGAACCCCAGGATCTGCTGAGAATCCACCTGTTCCGGGCCGCAGCCACTGGCAGCGCAATAGGAGCAGAAGCGGGCGAGGTCCCGGCGATAGGCGCCGAGGGTGTGCCGCGACAGACCCGCCTCAGCGGCGAGCTGAGCCAGCCAGGCCGCAATCCACCCCTGGAAGGCGTTTGCGGTTGCATTCCCGCTTCCGGACGCTATCTTGCGGCCCACTCCAGCCACCTCCTTCCGGCGCAATCGCCGGGCTGAAAGGAGCTTAGCGAATCCCGGCCGTGGCTGAACGACCTGGAGCGGGTGCAGCGCGAGGTCGGAAGGTTGGGTGGGTCGCGAGGTCGCAGGAAGGACGGGCCACGCGAGTCGATACTGGACTTTGGATTCCTGGGGAACGATGGCCACCCAAAAGAAGCCCACTCAATCCAAGACCCGCCGCAAGGCTGCCTCGGCAGCTCGGCCCACCAAGAAAGCCAGCTCGAAGGCGCCCAAGAAGGCCGCTTCCAAGCCAAAGGCTGCTGCGAAATCAGCAGCCAAGAAGCCGGCTAGATCGAAGAGCAAAGCGAAGACCAAGCCCGCCGCGAAGCCGGCAAGCCGGGCCAAACCGGCCGCCTCGTCCAAGACGACGCGCAAGAAGAGCGCTGCCAAGGCATCCTCCGCGGCCAAGCGCCCGGTGAAATCCAAGTCCAAGGCGGCGTCAGCCGCCAAGAGGCCGGCAGCGAAGAGGGCCTCCCCCAAGAAAGCCGGCGCAAAGAAGACTGTCGCCAAGAAGGCCGTCGCAAAGAAGGCCGTCGCCAAGAAGGCCGTCGCCAAGAAGGCCGTCGCCAAGAAGGCCGTCGCAAAGAAGGCCGTCGCAAAGAAGAAGGTGAGCGCCAAGAAGGCCCCGCCCACCAAGCGTCCCGCGACGGCCAGGAAGCCGACGAAGGCTGCCCCCAAGAGCGCTCCAGCTCCCAAGGCCACCAAGGCCACCAAGGCCACGGCGACCGGAACCGCCAAGAAGACCGCGAAAGCCAAGGCTGCAGTCAAGGTCGTGGAGATCGAGGTGCCGGCACGCGTGCGGCGCAGGAAGATGAAATCTCCCTACTCCAAAGCCCAGCTCCGGCCTCTTCGCAAGGCGATCCTCGAGCGCCGGTCCCGGGTCAGCTCCGACCTGAACCTCATGGGAGACGAGGCCCTTCGGGCGTCTGACCCCGACACGGATGCCGAGAGCGTCGCTGATCACGGCAGTGACGCCTACGAGCGCAACGTGACCCTGGGCCTCATGGAGCACGACTCGCGCACCCTGCGCCAGATCGAGCGCGCCCTGATCCTCCTGGATTCAGGCACCTACGGCCTCTGCTTCGAGTGTGACGAGCCCATCCCCCTGGCCCGCCTCGAGGCTCTTCCCTTCGCAACGACCTGTGTGCCTTGCCAAGAGAAGCAGGAGGGGTCCTTCTAGGCATGTCGTCCGAGAGCCCGCCGGGAATCGATGGCACGCCGCCCGGCGAAGGCCGCAGCATGCGCGGAAAGTGGGTCTGGCTCTTGCTAGCAGCGCTGGTGATCGGTGCAGACCTCTGGACCAAGGAAGCCCTCTTTGGGCCGCAGATCGAGGGCCGCGTGGATTGGGTGGCCGGTCAGTGGTTCGGGCTCACAAAGGTCTGGAACAAGGGCATGATGTGGGGCGTGCTCCAGGATCACAGTGATCTCGTGCACAGCACCCTCAGGTGGCTGCGCGTCGTGGCCGCAGGGGTCGTCCTCATCATGATCCTCAACACTCCCTCCAGATCGCGATTGCTGCTCCTGGCCCTCGGGCTTGTCTTGGGTGGTGCCCTAGGCAACATCTACGACGGTTTCGCCTATGGGAAGGTGCGCGACTTCCTGCTTTTCGACTTCGACTTCGCGCCCTTCGACCCCTTCCCTGTCTTCAACGTGGCTGACAGCGCGATCTGCGTTGGCGTCGTCTTGCTCGCGCTCGGCCTCTTGCTGGATGGACGCCGCGAGCAGGAAGCCCAGCCGGAATGAACGCCCCCTCGACCCAAAAGGTGCCGACCAGCCTGGCACCGGAGGACATCGACCTCTCGGTGGATCTGGGCCCGCTCAAGCTGGCGAACCCGATCATGACGGCCTCCGGGACCGCAGGCCTCGGACTGGAGATGGAGCCCTTCTACAACCTCGCCGACGCCGGCGCGATCGTGGTCAAGACCATCACCAAGGTCCCTCGCAAGGGCAACCCCTTGCCGCGCTTGGCCGAGACCCCCTCGGGGCTTCTGAACAGCATCGGCCTGCCCAACAAGGGCATCGACGTCTTCATCGAGAAGACCCTGCCACAATTGGCAGGCAAGGCACGCTGTCTGGTGGTCAACATCGCGGGCGGGTGTGGGGATGAGTTCGCAGAGCTGGCCCAACGACTGGACGGGCTGCCCGGCATCGACGCTCTCGAGCTGAACATCTCCTGCCCAAACGTCGAGGACGGCAACCTTCCCTTCGCCCGGGACCCCGAGATCGTGAAGAAGTTGGTGGGAGATGTGCGGGCGGAGACGTCGCTCCCACTCATCACCAAGCTCTCCCCGAACGTGACCGACGTGGCCTCGATCGCGCAGGCCGCCAAGGAGGCGGGCAGCGACGCCGTCTCCCTGATCAACACCGTGCTGGGCATGTCCGTGGATTGGCGCACCGGAAAGCCGGGCCTGGGCACCGTGGTGGGTGGCCTGTCAGGTCCCGCGATCAAGCCCATCGCCTTGCGCATGGTGCTTGAGGTCAAACGCGCCGTGGACATTCCCATCGTGGGCATCGGCGGCATCATGAGCGTGGATGACGCCCTGGAATTCCTCACGGTGGGCGCGACGGCAGTGCAAATCGGCACAGCCCACTACAAGACACCGGACATCGTCCCGCGCATCGTGCACGCCCTGCGCGAACGACTGGCCGAGATGCAACGGTCCTCGGTGCGGGACCAAATCGCCAGCATGAAGACGCCCTGAGCCATGAAGCTGGAGGCGATGACAGTCGGCCTGCTGCGTCAAGCTGTCGCCATCTACAACCGCGAGACCTATCACGACGGGGATTCCGGCGATTGCCAGCACGAGTTCATGGGCGAGGACGACGCCCCGATAGAAACCGCGCTGCCCGGGCTGACCGATGAGTCCCGCAAGAATGGCGACTCCAGCGTCCACTGCTACACCCTTCGACTGGGAAACACACGCTACCCCTTCATGAAGCTCGTGCTCCACGAGCACCTGGTGCAGGACGAGTACTTCTTCGAGGTGGACACCCACGATCAGATGTTCGAGCTTGGCGGGGAGGAGACCGAGGAGCTCGATTCCCTGAAGCGCTACAACCTCGAGGTGAAGAGCCGGGTGGAATGGGCCTGGGGAGAGGCGCAGCTGCCGACCTCAGGCCACCTGAAAGGTCTCGTGGAGACGCGGCCCACCAAGCGCAATGAACCCAACGGCCAGACGATCCTGGTGGTGGATGACGACGAGTGCATCGCCAAGACCCTGAGCATGCTGCTGGAAGCCCGGGGCTACGCCGTCACCTGCCTGTCGGATGGGCGGGATGCCGTGCAGGTCGCCGATGCCCGCCTGCACGACCTGATCCTGATGGACAATGAAATGAAGCACCTGAACGGCTTCGAAGCCTGCCGAGTGCTCAAGTCCCGCACCGACACGAGCGGCATCCCCGTCCTGATCGCCACGGCAGGCTCCCTGACCCTTCAGCAGCTGGACGCAGCTGACGGCTTCCTGGTGAAGCCGTTTCGGATGGAGCTGCTGTTCTCCATGATCGAGCACATGCTTCCACCTCGCTTGAGTCCTGCGCCCACTTCAGCACCCCCAGACTCGGACTGACCAGCGCCAGACTTGCGATCGACCCCGCCCGGGGGCACGATCGGCTGTTCGGTCGCGAGAACCCCGCCTGGGTCCCACCGCGCCCCCGCGCTACCCACGACACCTATTGAGATTGTTCTGACATGGCCTTCGCCAAGCTCCTCAAGACCGTCTTCGGAGATCGCAACGAGCGTGTCGTCAAGACGTTCTCGCCTCTCGTGCAGCAGATCAACGATCTTGGCCCTGAGATCGGCCAGCTCGACGACGACGCTCTGGGTGCCAAGACAGCAGAGTTCAAGAGCCGGCTCGCAGAGGGTGAAACCCTCGACGAGCTGCTTCCTGAGGCCTTCGCCGTGGCCCGCGAGGTGGCCGATCGCACCTTGGGCCTGCGCCCCTATGACGTGCAGATGCTCGGCGGCATCGTGTTGCATCAGGGCAAGATCGCCGAGATGGCGACCGGCGAGGGCAAGACCCTCATGGCCGTGGCCCCCGCCTATTTGAATGCCCTGAGCGAGAAGGGCGTGTTCATCATCACCGTGAACGACTATCTCGCGCGCCGAGACTGTGCCTGGATGGCGCCGGTGTACGAGGCCCTGGGAATGACGACTGGCGCGATCCAGGGCCAGATGGATTCCCAGACGCGGCGCGAGCGCTACGCCTGCGACGTGACCTTCGGCACGAACAACGAGTTCGGCTTCGACTACCTGCGCGACAACATGAAGACGCGCGGCGACGATCAGGTCCAGGCCTTCCTCAACTTCGCCATCATCGATGAGGTGGACTCCATCCTTATTGATGAGGCGCGGACCCCCTTGATCATCTCGGGCATCCCGGAAGGCTCCACCCAGCTCTACAGCCAGGCTGACCGCGTGGCCAAACAGCTGAAGGCTCCCGAGCATTTCGAGGTCAAGGAGAAGGAACGGGCGGTGGTGCTGACGGAGGAGGGCATCGACCACGCCCAACACCTGGCCGGCGTTGAGTCCTTCTATGACCCCGAGCACATGGAGTGGCCGCACCATCTCGAGCAGTCCCTCAAGGCCTACAACCTCTACCGCCGGGACAAGGAGTACGTCGTCCACAGCGGTGACCAAGGGCCCGAGATCGTCATCGTGGACGAGTTCACAGGGCGCCTGATGCCCGGTCGTCGCTGGTCGGACGGCTTGCATCAGGCCGTGGAAGCCAAGGAAGGCCTGCGCGTCCGCGAAGAGCTCCAGACCCTCGCGACCATCACCTTCCAGAACTACTTCCGCCTGTATCAGAAGCTGTCCGGCATGACCGGAACCGCCATGACGGAAGCCGGCGAGTTCTCGAAGATCTACGACCTCGACGTGGTGTCGGTCCCCCCCAACAAGCCCATCACGCGCCTGGATGACCAGGACGTGATCTACCGCACGTCCAAGGAGAAGTGGACGGCCATTGCGGACGAGATCGAAGAGGTGCACGCCACGGGTCAACCGATGCTCGTGGGTACGACCACCATCGAGAACAGTGAGCACCTGTCCGGCATCCTCAAGCGACGTGGCTTGACGCACGAAGTGCTCAACGCCAAGAACCACGGCCGGGAGGCGGACATCGTCGCCCAGGCCGGGCGCAAAGCCGCTGTCACCGTGGCCACGAACATGGCAGGACGTGGGACGGACATCGTCCTGGGAGGCAACGCGGAGGGCCTGATCGGGAACCACATGGCCCTGCATCCCGAGTCCGACCTGGAAGCCGTGACGGCCCAGATCAAGGCGGCGGCCGACGTCGAGCACAACGAGGTCCTGGAAGCAGGCGGACTCTATGTGCTCGGTACGGAACGGCACGAATCCCGACGCATCGACAACCAGTTACGCGGCCGCGCGGGCCGCCAAGGTGACCCCGGGACCACGCGCTTCTACCTGTCGCTCGACGACGACCTGATGCGCATCTTCGCCCGTGAGTGGGTGGGTGGCCTGCTCGAGAAGCTCGGCATGACTGAAGGCCAGGAGATCCAGAGCGGCATGGTCAGCCGCGGGATCGAGAAGGCCCAGAAGCGCGTGGAGGCTCGCAACTTCGAGATCCGCAAGAGCCTGCTCGAGTACGACGAGGTGATGGACACCCAGCGCAAGACGATCTACGGCAAGCGCCAGGAGGTCCTGGAAGGCGAGAAGCTGCGGGACGTGGTGATCGATATGTGCGAGGAGATCACCTCGCAGATCGTCGAGAGTCGCTGGCCAGAGAAACAGAAGCCCGACCTAGAGGGCATGGCGGCCGAGCTGCAGACCCGCTTCAACACCACCTTCGAGCCCTCGGAACTCGGCGGTAAGGAAGAGCCCGCCGGCACCGTGGACGTCGTGCTGGAGCGCCTCAACCAACGCTATGACGAACGGGCCGAGAGCCTGGGTGATGAGCGCATGGGAATGCTGGAGCGCTTCCTGCTGCTCAACACCATCGACTCGCGCTGGAAGGATCACCTGCGCGCCATGGACGCCCTCAAGCAGGGCATCGGGCTGCGCGGCTACGCCCAGGTCGACCCCAAGGTCGAGTACAAACGCGAGGGATACGACAAGTTCCAGATGCTGCTCTCCGCCATCGCCGAAGAGGTGACTGGCCTGTTCTTCCGCCTCGAAGTGAAGGAAGAGGACAAGGAGCAGCTGGACAAGCGCCTGGATGCCCGCCAGTCCGGGCGGCAGACCACGGAGCCCGTGGCACGCAAGACCTCCTTGGTGCCGGCCGCCATGCAGGCAGCGGCTCGTGGCCAGCAACGCGCCGCAGAGAACGCCGGTGCCCAGGGCCCGGTGAAACCCATCACGCGCGTTTCCGATCGTGTCGGTCGCAACGACCCATGCCCCTGCGGGAGCGGCAAGAAGTACAAGCGCTGCTGCTATCCGAAGTACGACACATGACGACAGCCCGCTCGGCACCGCGCGTCTTCATCGCGCACGCTGCCTATGCGGTCTGTGTGCACCTCGCCTGCCTCGTCGCCTTCGTGCCCTTTCTCGTGCGCGTCCTGCGCAACCGGGCGTACGGCGGCTGGATGTGGCAGCGCTTGAAGCCTCCCACGCTGGATCTCGCGGAAGAAGCGCCCATCTGGGTGCATGCGGTCTCCGTGGGTGAAGTCAAAGCCAGCCGCCCTTTGATCCAGGCGCTGCGGCAGCAGCACCCCGAGATCCCCCTGGTGCTGAGCACCGGAACCGTGACTGGATGTGCCACCGCCCGCCAAGAGTTTCCGGGGCTCCCGGTCTTCGCCGCGCCACTCGACTTGCCGCTGGTCGTCAACCGCTGTGTCCGGCGCGTCAACCCACGGCTGCTGATCCTCATGGAGCTCGAGGTCTGGCCGGCCTTCTTACGCTGCATCGACCGACGCGGGACGCCGCAAGTCATCGTGAACGGCCGCCTGAGCGCTTCGTCCTTCAAGGGCTATCGTCGCTTGAGTTGGTGGCTGCCCGAGTTCGATCGCATCGACCTCGTGGCCGCCCAGGACGAGACTTACGCCCAGCGCATCGCGAGCCTTGGAGTCCCGCCCGAACGCATCCACGTCACGGGCAACCAGAAACATGACCTGCTGGAGACGGGCCAGCCCGTGCCGCCAACCGCCGGGACAATGGGAGCAACGCCGTCGCCTTCCTTCGGCAGAGAGCTCGGTTTGGTCGATGGCCTACCGGTGTTCGTCGCGGGCAGCACCCATGAGGGCGAAGACGAACCAGCCCTTGAGGCATGGCTCGCTTCAGGTGGGGGCGAGGCGGCGCACATGGTTCTCGTGCCGCGACACCTGGATCGCCTGAAGGACATCACGCGGATCCTCAAGCGGCACCAACAGGACTTCGTCTTGCGCTCCATGGCCACTCCCGATCGACCGTCGGTCTGCGTGCTGCTCGTGGACACCATGGGAGAGCTGGAGTCCTTCTTCGACCTGGCAGACGTGGTCTTCCTAGGTGGCTCCCTCACCCCTGTGGGTGGGCACAACGTCCTGGAGCCGGCCGTCGCAGGGTGTCCCGTGCTCGTCGGCCCGTACCTGGAAACCTGCCGTCGTGAAGCGGATCTGCTCGCAGCAGGAGGAGGCCTGGCCGTGGTGCAGACGACCGGAGAACTCGCCGAGGCCCTGAGCCGGCTGCTGGGAAACCCCGTCGCCCGCAAAGCCATGGGCGTAGCAGCGAAACAGGCCGCCCACGGGCTCCAGGGCGCAACGCAGGCGAACCTCAGCCTCCTGCGCCAACACGGCTTCCTACCCGAGCATCCGTCGCCGCGGGCGTGAGAAGCCGGTCCGCGCCCTGAGCTGCGAGTGATGCCGCGAGCAGAAGCACGGCAGCCCAAAGGCCCCGCTCTGACTCAGCGCTGGACCGGAAGCGTGAATCGGCTACTCTTGTGCGCCCCTTGGCCGCAGCGACTGCGGATTTTGCCGAGGAATCAAGCGCAGCACCCTCACTCATTGGTCCATGCACCGGAGCCTCTTCGCTATGACCCGGAAGGTCCTCTTTACCTCCGAATCGGTCTCGATGGGCCACCCTGACAAGGTGGCTGATCAGGTCAGTGACGCCATTCTCGACGCCTGCCTCAAGGGGGATCCTCACTCCCGCGTGGCCTGCGAGACGCTGGTCACAACCGGCCTTTGCGTCGTCAGCGGCGAGATCACCACCAAGACCATCGTCGACTACGCCAAGATCGCCAGACAGACCCTGAAGGACATCGGCTACACCGACGATTCCTACGGCATCAACGGCGACACCTGTGCCGTCATGGTCACCATCGATCGCCAGTCGCCTGACATCTCGCAGGGCGTCACCGCTGGCAAGGGCCTGCACAAGGAGCAGGGCGCCGGCGACCAGGGCATGATGTTCGGCTACGCCTGCCGCGAGACGCCCTCGCTGATGCCACTGCCCATCGACCTCGCCCACTGCTGATGGCCAAGATCGCGAAGCTGCCGGCAGTCCGGCAAGGTCAAGTACCTGCGCCCCGACGCCAAGAGCCAGGTCACGGTCGAGTACCAAGACGACAAGCCGGTGCGCGTGGATGCGGTCGTCATCTCGACCCAGCACGACCCCGACGTCGACGCATGCGCGGATCAAGAAGGACATGATCGCCATGATCAAGTCCGTCGTCCCCGCCAAATTCATCGACAAGAAGACCAAGTTCCACATCAACCCCACCGGGTCGCTTCGTGGTGGGCGGCCCGCACGGTGACTGCGGCCTCACGGGCCGCAAGATCATCGTCGACACCTACGGCGGCATGGGTCGCCATGGCGGCGGCGCCTTCAGCGGCAAGGACCCGAGCAAGGTGGACCGCAGCGCTGCGTACGCCACCCGCTACGTGGCCAAGAACATCGTGGCCGCGGGTCTGGCCGATCGTTGCGAGGTGCAAATCGCCTTCGCCATCGGTGTCGCGGAGCCCGTCTCCATCAACGTCAACACCTTCGGCACGTCCACTTTGCCGGAGGAAGATGTCATCAGGTTGGTTGAAAAGCACTTCGACCTGCGTCCGGCTGGCATCGCAAAGATGCTCGACCTCAAGAAGGCTCGCTACGTGCAGACCGCAGCCCACGGCCACTTCGGCCGCAAGGGTGCAGCCTTCACGTGGGAGAAGACGGACAAGGCTGCCAAGTTGCGGGCCGAAGCCGCCAAGCTCCGCAAGCGCAAGCGCTGATTGGGTGCAGAGCCGTTCCGTTTGATGAGCCTGTTGAGCATTCGGTGATGCCGACGCCGTTGGAATCCGACCACGAGTTGCCCCGCCCTGATCGCCGGGAGCGGGGCTTCTCGTTGGTCGAGATCCTGGTCGTCATCACCCTCATCGGACTGCTGATGACCCTCGGCTACAACTCCATGCAGAGCGCCATGGAGAACGGTCGCGTGCTGAAGTGCCAGAACAACCTGGACCAGATCGGGCAGGCCCTGCTCAGCTACAAGAACAACCGCGCGAAGGGGCGCTGGCCCAACGAAAGCGGCATGCGATTCCTGCTCACGATGTACAGGCATCGTGAGATCAAGGGCCGCTACTCCGATGTCTTTCTGTGTCCGGGCACCGCTGACGTCAATGATCTCGGCCCCAGCGGTGAACCCGGCTCGTCCTACGATGACTGGGAGGGGATCACCTCCGACAGTATCTCCTACGCCGGACGAGACCTGGACAACTACCCGCTGCGAGGCCCAGACCCAGAGGAACAGGTGCTGGCCGCGGATGACAATGAGTTCAGCCCCAACCACAGCGAAGCCACGAACATTCTCTACGGGGACGGCGCTGTGGTGACCTTTGACCTCTTCATCGATGGGGCGGAGCTGCTGATCGAGTGGCCCGAGCTAGAACAGCGAGGGCTTCCTGTGGGGCCTGAGAGCCCCTATGAACCCCTGCAGGTGCTCCGGATCGACTGAGCGCCGGCCCCGGACCGCTTCCCGAACCGGAGAGCGGAGCGGCCAGGAGAGAGGCACGCAGCTCGGCGCCATCGACAAGTGCTTGCCAACTGAGCCTTGTCGGATCGCTGATATCACGGAATACTAACCCCGCATTCCGCCTCTCTCGCAGTTCCGGAAGACCCACACCTCGGCAGGTCGGGTCCTCAGGCGGAGGTACTTCTCCCATCCCCCCGAATCGACCTACCCCTCAAGGACCATCCATGTCGAATCGCATCTTGATGTCTGCACTGGCACTCCTGGGCGCCACCATGCCCCTGACGGCCCAGCAGTTCACCCTCGCTGGTGGGTCGCTCCCAGCTCAGTCCATCTGGACGGACGGCGTGGAAGTCGCCGACATTGACGGCGACGGAGACGTAGACATCCTCTTCGCAAACGGCTCCGGCTACGGTTCGGGTGGTGCCCTCGCGCAGCACTTCTACCGCAACAACGGCTCCGGTGTGTTCTCCGAGGCCCACGCTTTCCTGAACGTTGCCAATTTCAACGCGAAGATGGTCATCGCCGAGGACTTCGACAACGACGGCGACCTGGACCTCATGTACGCGCCTGAGGGTCCGGCAGGCACGCCCACCCAGAAGCCGCGCATGCTGATCAACCAAGGCGGCGACCAGGCTGGCACCGAGGGCCTCTTCGCCGACGGATCCGCCACGCGCATTCCCAACATCTTCATGGCCTCCTACTGCGTCGCCGCCGGCGATGTGGACGATGACGGCGACCTGGACGTGGTCTTCACGGACGGCGCCACCTTCAGCGGCCTCGCCCGCCAGGCGCGTCTCTACCTGAACGACGGCAACGGCTTCTTCAGTGATGCCACGGCCTCCAACATGCCCGTCGACCTGTTCAACGCGCAGGACGCCACGCTGTTCGACTTCGACGGTGACTTCGACATCGACATCGCCCTGTCCGGCAAGGGCGGCGGTACCAACAACCGTGGGCGGCTCTACCTGAACGACGGCTCCGGCGTGTTCACCGAGAGCACCGTCATGAACAACGTCGGCACCAACGCCACCTACGAGATCGACTGGGGCGACCTGGACGGCGACGGCGACTTCGATGCCGCCGTGCAGTCCGTCTCCGGTCAGAACGAAGGCTGGGCACGCAACAACGGAACGGGCTCGGCCCTGACCAAGTTCACGTTCCCCAACCCGAACGGCTCGGATGACAACGAGATGGCGCTCATGGACTACGACAGCGACGGCGATCTCGACGTCTTCGTGGCCTCCCTCGCCAGCACCGAGAAGGTCTACCGCAACGATGGCGGCGGCACCTTCGTCAACCAGCAGGGCGAGATCCAGAACCAGAGCGACTCGACACTCGACTTCGGATTCGGCGACGTGGACGGCGATGGCGACTACGACATGATCACGGGCCAGGGCGAGTCGGGCAACTTCACCAACAAGATCTATCGCAACAACGGCACCGCTGATGTGACCGCGCCGACCCTGCTCGGCAAGGACACCGTCACCAACTGGGGTATCCCGGAGACGGTCTTCCACATCCGTTGCCAGGACGCCATCTCGGATGACGGCCACATCAACGCCACGGCTGACTTCACCTACACCACCAACGTCGGCGCCGGCGCCGGTACGGCCACCCACATGGGTGGCGGCATGTTCCGGGCAGCTGTTCCGACGGTCCCCGGGCTGGACAGCATCGATGTGCACTTCGATGTGACCGACACCGCGGGCAATGTCCTGGGTGTGGATTCGAGTGTGGTCGAGGCAGGTGCCTGGCGCTACATCGACCACGGCACCTCGGGCATCAATGGTGTGCCGGCGCTGCAGATGAGCGGTCCTCAAACGGCCGGATCGACGACGACCCTGTCGTTGACCAAGGCCGCCCCGAGTTCGCTGCTGGTCTTCTGGCTCGCTTTCACCGAGATCCCCACGCCCATCTGGAACGGCACCATCTACGCGCTGCCCTTCAGCACGCAGCTGTTCGTGGGCTCGGACCTGAACGGCGAGTTCTCGGCCTCGACACCTTGGCCGGCAGGCATCCCGTCTGGCGTCTCTGCCACCTGGCAGTTCGTGTGTGAAGACGTGTCGGTCATCTTTGGCGGAACGATGTCCAACGCGGTCCGCAGCACCACCCCCTGATCTGATGGGGATGGATCGGCTGAGGGGCTAGCCCCACAGCCCCGCGGCACCTCCCGCCGCGTCCTGCTCATCCTGAGACGGACGCGGCGGGCTTCGTTTGAGGCGGAGCATCAGCTGGCCAATCCCAGCAGCTCGCCGCGCTAGGCCGACCTGCCATCCAGGAAGGTCCTGCACGCGGGGCCATCAGGAGTCATACTGTAGAGCCCGCTTCGCTGAGCAGCCTCCGCTCCGCGCCCCTTCACTCCCTCTCCCGGCCTCCCATGCACTTTCCTCGCCCGGCAGTGCCTGCGTCGGAACGGCGCCTCACCCTCGTCGTACCACCGGTGACGGCCGAGGATCGCTACGGCCCCATGGCCTCGGCTGGCAACTCCCTGCCGCCTCACGCCTTCCTGTACCTCGGAGCCGTCGCCCGCGAAGCGGGTTGGACCGTGGAGATCGTCGACGGCCCTGCACTTGGCCTCGGAATCCAGACCTGCGCCGACCGCGTGCTCGAGACGGAGCCCAACGTCGTCGGTTTCACCGCGACAACCATGAGCATCGCCAAGGCCGCCCGGGTGGCGGAGGCCGTGCGCAGCGTGCGTCCCGACACCATCATCATGGCCGGCGGCCCACATATCACGGCGCTGCCCGCCGAGACCCTCGAACGACTGCCGGTCTTTGATCTGGCCTGCGCGGGCGAAGGAGAAGCAGCGCTGTTGGAGACCCTCGCACGCTTCGAGCGCGGCGAGGACCCCCGCGACATCCCAGGCATGGTGGCGCACCTGGACGACGGCTCCGTGCGCGCGAACCCGCCCTCGGAAGACGAAGTCGAACTCGCCGACCTGCCGTCCTTGGCGTGGGACCTGCTCGAGGACTTCCCCGCGCGTTACCACGCCGCGGCGACCTACCTCAACAAGACGCCCTTCAGCGACATCATCGTGTCGCGTGGTTGCCGCTACCGCTGCACGTTCTGTGACAACCAGACGTTCGGCCGCTCCATCCGCGCGCTGCCTGTCGATCGCATCCTCGAGAACATCGACCGCTTGGTGCAGGAGTACGGCATCAAGTCGATGTTCTTCACGGACGACTCGCTCATGACCTTGCGCGAGGAGTTCGAGCAGGTCTGCGAAGGCCTCATCGAGCGCAACTACGACCTCGAGTGGAGCATCAACGCCCGCACCAGCGAGGTCGACGAAGAGATCCTCGACCTCATGAAGCGGGCTGGTTGCTGGCAAATCTCCTACGGCGTCGAGAGCGGAAGCTGGGACATCCTCAAGCGCATCAAGAAAGCCGCCACGCCTGCCATGCAGGCGCGGGCGCTGCACCTCACGGCTGCTGCGGGCATCAAGAGCAACGCGTACATCATCATCGGTTTCCCCGGTGAGACGCACCAGACCTTGAAGGAGACCGAGGATTTCCTGAAGACGGTGCCCATCGACACGCTTCGGCTCACGTACTTCACGCCCTTCCCGAACACCGACATCTCCTCGGATCTCATCGTGGATGGCGGCGAGATCGTGGCCGACTGGACGCAGCTCAACTTCTACAACATCGCGTACATCCCCAAGGAGCTGGAGCGTCGCGACCTAGAGCGTGCCTACCGACGCATCATGCTGCGCTTCTACACGCGCCCCCGGGTGTTGAAGTCCTTCCTCCCTCACCTGCTCGTGCCTCGCAAGGCCGCCGCCCTGTTCCGCGGCACCTTCGGCCTGGGCAAGCTGCTCGTCCAAGGCCCCGGTGGCAAGGATGAGGCGGCCGTGGGGGAGTGCCACAGCTGAGGGGGTCATGAAGACCCGCGCCATGATTCGGCTGGATGCGGTGCTGGGGCTCCCGCTGTGTGCGCTGGCTTTTCTGCTCAGCCTGCCGCGGCGCCTCCTGAACCTCCGGACTCCCAGGGATGAGGCGCAGGTCCAACGCATCCTCGTGGTGAAGTTCCTGGGCATGGGCAGCATCCTGCTGGCGACGCCGCTGCTGCGGCGCCTCGCCCAGGCCTACCCTGGCGCGCGCATCACCTTCCTCACCCTCGAGTCCAACGCCGAGCTCGTGCGGCGACTGGAGTGGGTGGATGACATCGTCGTTGTTCCGAGTTCGGGCCTCCGGGCCTTGCTGTGGCGCGTCCCCAGCTTGCTCTCCAGCTTGCGCAGGGAGCGCTTCGACCTCGCCCTCGATCTCGAGTTCTACTCCCGCCTCAGCAACCTCGTCAGCTGGGGCAGTGGGGCTCGGCGTCGCATCGGTTTCTTCGTGCGCGCTCGTTGGCGCGGTTCGCTGCTCACGGACAGCGTCTACTTCAATGCACGCCTGCCCTATGCCGAGGCTGTCTGGGCGCTCCTGCGGCCGTTGGGCCTGAACGACAGCCAGCGTCCCGCATCAACGCCGCCTCAGATCCAACCCGATGAAGAGCAGGCAGCCGCCGCGCGGCTCGTGACCTACGGCGTTCCGGAGGAAGGGACCCTGGTTGTCGTGAACGTCAATGCCTCCGACCTGTGCGTGGAACGACGCTGGCCGGGAGAGCGCTTCGCGCGCTTCGTGGAGCGCTTCGGCCGCGAGGTGTCCACAGTCGACCGCTTCGTGTTCATCGGGGCACCCTCCGAGACGGCCACCGTCAAAGCCGTCCTCGATGAGGTGGCCACGGAATCCCTGCCCCTCTGCCTGGACCTCTCCGGTCGGACGTCACTGCTGGAACTGATGGTGCTGCTGCAGCGCGCCGCCCTGCTCGTGACCAATGACAGCGGCCCCATGCACCTTGCCGCTTCCCAGGGCGTGCCCACCCTGAGCTTCTTCGGACCTGAGACGCCGGAGCTCTATGGGCCGCAGGGGGACAACCACCTGATCTTCTATGAGCGGCACTGGTGTTCGCCCTGCTTGAGCGTCTACAACGCAAAGATCGCCATGTGTCATGGGCAGAACGAGTGCATGCGCCGCATCGAGCTGGACAGTGTCATGAGCCAAGCCGCCGTCTTCTGTCGCGAACGCGTAGGCCTCGCACCCGTGCGCAGTTCGGTGCGCGCCAACACGGACACGCTGAGGACCGATGAGCCGGGCGAGTCGGGGCCGCGCTCATGACGAACCCAACCCCGCCCAAGGTCCTGTTGCTGATTCCGCCATCCAAGGATGTCGTCATCCGGGACTACTACTGCAGCAAGACCAGCCAGGCGAACTACCTGCACCCACCGCTCGACCTCGCGGTGCAGGGCGGCTGGTTCCGGGAGCGTGGCTTCGAACCGGTCTTGGTGGACGCCACCGTCGAACGCATCTCTCCGCAAGAGGCGCTGAAACGCGCGGTGGCCATCCAACCCATGGCTGTCTTCGCCCTGGCGGGTGCCGTGTCCTGGGAGTCCGATGGCCCCTTCCTGGCCGCGGTCGCCGAGGCCACAGGCGCGCCCGTGTACGCGAGCGGTGACCTCTTCATGGAAGACACGCTCAAGGCGCTGAAGAAATCTCCGTGGCTGGCTGGGGTGCTGACGGACTTCACGAGCGATGAGCTGAGCCGCCACCTTGCCGGTGACAGCTTCGAGCGGGATGCCCTGGTCCTCCCCCAGGAATCAACGCGTGAATTCAGACGGACCCGGGGTGCACGCCCGATCCCGATCCCTGCCCACGACTTGTTCACGGGCAACGACTACCGCTACGCCTTCGCACGGGCCACACCTATCGCGGGTATCTACGTCGGCTATGGCTGCCCCTACACATGCAGCTTCTGCATCACCGGCGAGTTGGGCACTTCGGTCCGTCCTGTCGACAACGTCATGCTTGAGCTGCGGCGGCTCTCCGAGCTGGGCGTTCGGGAGTTGTTCGTCCAGGATCAGTGCTTCGGCCAGCCACGTGCTCCCTTCGAGGCGCTACTGGACGCCATGATCGAAGAGGACCTCGGCCTGGGCTGGTGGACCTTCACCCGGGTGGACGTCCTCGACCGCCCGTTGGCCCGCAAGATGAAGGCGGCCGGCTGCCACACGATCATCCTCGGCGTGGAGTCCGCCTCGCGCGAGATCCTCGACGCCCACCGGAAAGGCTACGGCCCCGACCTCGTTCGGGACTGCTTCGAACTCGCAGAGTCCGAGGGGCTTCGAACTGCAGCGACGTTCATCCTCGGGCTGCCGGAAGAGACGGCGGAGACCATCCAGGCGACCATCGACTTCGCCTGCTCGCTGCCAGCGGACTACGCCTCCTTCAATGTGGCTGTCCCGCGGGCCGGGACACGGCTCCGAGAATCCGCAGTGGAAGAGGGCCTCGTGGATGCCGATGTTGTGGTCATGGACCAATCAGGATTCGAACCCACACTGGCGACGCGCGGCCTCACGCCTGACGACCTGAGGTCCTGGCGACGCAAGGCTGTCCGCTCCTTCTACCTGCGGCCCAGCTACCTCTGGCGCCGTTTCTGTCACTTGCGCAGCCTGTCCGAGGCACGCACCCAGGCCCGCGAGGCGTGGGCCTTGATCCGAAACCTCGCTCTCAAGTGACCGCTCGGCGATGACGTCGCCCAACAGCACGGAGTCCGGTCGTCGCGCAGGGGTGGGGCTGCTGCTCGTCTTGCTGCTCGCTGCAACGGTCAGGTTCTCGGCCCAAACCCAGTTCGAGCGCGACGCGGACTCCTTCGCTCCGGTCGTGGACTCGGAGGCCTACCTGCTCCAGGCGCTGCGCGTCGCCCGCGGACACGACCTCACAGACGGCGTCTACTTCCAGGCGCCCTTGCACCCGTGGCTGTTGGGGCTGGTGTATCGCGCCACCGGTGTCGCCCAGGACCTTCCCGACCGGGACGTCGAACACGCCTTCGAGCTTCCCCAGGGGGTGGTCAGCCACGCCCGAGCGGTGGGCGGCTGGATGAACGTGATCTTGGGCCTGATCCTGGTGGCCCTCGTCTGGCTGCTGGGCGTGCGTTTGTACTCGCCGGGCGTCGGGCTCGCAGCCGGCCTCATCGCAGCGGCCTATGGGCCGTCCCTCTTCTACGAGGGGCACCTGCTCAAGGTGAGCCTGTCCTTGCTCTTCATCCCCTGGGCCGTCCTGGCCGCCGCGCGAGCCGTGCGCCTGGACCGTCACAGGGCCTGGATCTGGTGCGGGCTGGCACTGGGCTTGGGCGGACTCGTGCGCGGTAACCTGCATCTGCTCGCGCCCTGGGCCGCCGCTGCGCTCTTGGTGGTGGGGGTCCGCCGCAAACAGTTCGCTCCAGCGGTCGCACGCTGTGGGTTCCTGTTTCTCGGCTTGGCCCTCGCCCTGGCTCCGGTTGTTGTTCGCAACTCGGTGGTGGCAGGCCAACCGGTGCTCTCGACGGCAGCGGGAGGCACGGCCTTCTGGCTTTGCAACCATGCTGGCAACGACACCGGCTTGGTGGAGTTCACGGCGCTGAACCGGCAGGTCCCGCTGCACGAGATCGAGGACTGGACGGCCCGCACGGAGCAGGCCCTGGGACGCAGCGTCCGGCCGGCCGAGATCAGCAGCTACTGGATGGGGCGTGCGCTCCAGGACATCCGCGACAACCCCGCCCGCTGGCTGCTGGTGGAGTTGCGCAAGCTGGGGCTCTTGTTCTCCCGCTATGAAGCTCCTGACAACGTGTCGTACGACTTGGCAGCCGAGAGGAGTTCCCTGCTGGCTTGGACCCCCGCGCGCTACGGCATCCTGGTGCCCTTGGCCTTGGGAGGGCTCTGGATCGCCTGGGCATTGCGTCGTCGCGAGCAGCAGACAGACGGGCATCGGGCCGCGCGCGTGGCCCTGGTCCTGGGGCTCGTGGGCTACGCTGGCACGCTCCTGTTGTTCAACATGTCCTCGCGCTTTCGCATGCCTGTCGCCGTGCCGCTGATGGTGTATGCGGGCTACCTGCTCGCAAGGCTCCGTGCCCTGGCCTCCCCCGAGACGAAGCAAGGCCTGCGCGCCCTCACGGCGGGAATGCTGCTCCTGGGTTTCGTCCTGACCCAAACCTCTGAGGGGACCCTCGGTCCGCTCACGGAAGTCGAGCGCGCATCACATCGCGTGACACGCCTGATGAATCGGGCCCAGGCCGCCCTCAATCGGAGCGACGATCAAGCGGCGCGGCGCGACCTCGATGCGGCGCTGGTGCTGGGGAGGGACGTGGGAAAAGTCGCCCCGGATGTGCTGGTGCTCCTGGGATCCCTCGACCGCAGGGATGCTGCGTTGGCCTCGCTCCGTCGAGACCCCGAGCAGGCGGCCAAGTTGCGGTCCATGGCGGAAGAGGCCATGCGCATCGCCCTCTCCGTTCAGCCCGATCATGGCCCCGCCCACCGCATGCGCGGCCTGCTGCACTACGACCAGGGAGCATGGGCTGCAGCCATCCCCTCATTTCAGAGCGCACTTAAGAGCACGCCCCTGGACCGCGTGGCTCGTCAGTACCTCACCCTCAGCCTGCTGCACTCGGACCGAGCTCGGGAAGCCGCCCCCGAAGCCCAGTTGCTGATGCAACAGCGGCCGGAGCACGACGACGGCCATGGACTGGCGGCCTGGGCAGCACATGCCCAGGGACGTCGCTCCGAGGCCCAAGAACACCTCCAACGCTACGACGCCCTGGTCGCCGAGGCCGGAGGGCAGGCACGCCTTCCAGCCCAGACAATCTTCGCGAGGATCCGCAGCAGTCACTTGCTGTTCGAATCGGTCGAGAGCCCGTTCGCAGCCATTCAGACAGGGCGCGAACAGGCGGACACGATCCTGGAAGTGAACGGCGGTGGGGTGGCGCTCTTCGACGGGGATGACGACGGCGACCTGGACGTGTTGTTGGTGAGTCCTGGGCAGTACCCATCACGCGATGCGACACAAGGCGGCACCAATCGCCTCTATCGGAACGACGGCGACTGGACCTTCACCGACGTCACCGCGGGCAGCGGGGTGGATGTCGCGGCGTGGTGCAACGGCGTGGCCGTCGGCGATGTGAACGGGGATGGAAAGCGGGACCTCTACCTCACCTGCCTCGGGCCCAACATCTTGCTGCGAAACCTGGGCAAGCTGAAGTTCGAGCCGCTGACCAATGCCGCCGGAGCAGCAGGCGGAAATGCTTGGAGCACCTCGGCCGTCTTCAGCGACATGGATCGTGACGGCGACCCGGATCTCTACGTGGTCAACTATCTCAGCTTCGACCCAGACGACCCGCCGCTGCATGGCCAGGCAGGGCTGCAGTGCACCTGGAAGGGCATGCCTGTGATCTGCGGTCCCCAGGGCCTGCCCGAGCAAGGCGATGTCTACTTCCGCAATGACGACGGTCGTTTCGTCGAGGCCACCGAGTCCGCTGGCTTCGGCGCCAAGCCTGGGTTCGGCCTGGGCGTGCTCGACGGCGACTTCAACGGAGACGGCTGGCCGGACCTGTATGTCTCCAATGACTCCACACCCAACTTCCTGTTCCTGGGCACTGGCGACGGCAGCGTCCTTGAGGTGGGCTTGATGGCCGGAGCCGCCCTGTCCTCACGCGGGCGCGAGCAAGCGGGCATGGGGGTCGCCGCCGGAGACCTGGATGGCGACCTCGACGAAGACCTGCTGGTAACGAACTTCTCCATGGAGCCCAACGCGCTCTATCGCAACAACGGCACAGGTCGTTTCGAGGACACGGCGGATCCCTCAGGTATCGGCGGACCCTCGCGCCGCATGCTGGGTTGGGGGGTCGGCTTCCTGGATGTGGATCTGGATGGCGACCTCGACGTCCTCACCGCCAATGGGCACGTCTACCACCAGGCGGACGCCCCAGACACCGACACCTCCTACGCCCAAGCAGACTTGCTGTTGCTCAACGACGGTCGCGGGCGCTTCACCCAGACAGAGTGGCCGGGCAGCGCGCAAGCCGTGAGCCGCGCGCTGGCTGTGGGGGACCTCGATGACGACGGCATCCAGGATGTGGTCATCACCCGCAGGTTCGGGCCACCCATGCTCTGGAGGGGGCTCGGCGCCGGGGGCCAAAGCGTGAGCTTCCAACTCCGTGGCCCCGCGGGGAATCCCGATGGCGTCGGACTGAAGTTGGAGTTCGAAGATGCGATGGGTGTGCGCGCCCAACAGGTGCGCGTCAGCGCGGGGTTCCAGGCCAGCTCGGACCCACGTCCCGCCTTCGCATGGCGTGGCCCGGGCACTCTGCGCCTCACTCGACGCGACGGGACGGTGCTCGAACAGGGCGTGCGTACAGCGGGCCGTCAGCTCCTGGACCTGGACCCCAATCGATGACTGCCGGAGATCGACAACGAAGACTCAGCGGCAACCTGTACCCGTCCCCGGGCATGTCCCTGCCACGGGGATGGACTTCTGCATGGGCCCTCGCGGTTTGCCTGGCCTGCAGCGATGGGACCCCCGAAGCACAACCAGGGGCTCTGCCCGATCCGGTCGCGTCACCGGCCGAGTCACCAGCTACCGAGGCTGCAGCGCCTACGGATGTCGTCTGGGGAGAAGCGGAACAGCAGCGCCTGGGCCTCGCGCAACAGGCGATGCTCACGGGCCTCCCTGAGCATGTGCACGAAGCCCTGGGCCCCTTGCTGGATGCCGACCCGGTTGCAGCAGACGTGCAGTTCGTCGCGGGCTCAGCAGCCTACGAACTGCACGACTACGGAGAAGCGGTGACGCGCCTCACGGCCGCCATCGCCCTCGACCGTAGGCTGCTGCCGAACTCCAGCGCCCTGGGGTTTGCCCACATCAAGCGAGGAGACTTCGAGGCGGCGCGCGCTGCGTTCCAAGCGATCGTCACGGCCGAACCCACGAAGCACAAGGCGCACTATGGCCTCGGTTTCGTAGCCCTTGCCCTGGGAGAGTTGGAGCCGGCGCGTAACAGCCTCGCAGAGGCACTGCGACTCTCACCCGACTACCTCAAGGCGCACTTCGCCCAAGCTCGGCTCCTGCATCAAGAGGGGCGCAACGAGGAAGCGCTCGAGGCCCTTCAACCGGTGCTGGAACGCTGGCCTTCCCACGAGGAAGCCATCTACCTCCAGGGCCGGGTGCTGGGTGAACTGGGGCGTCATGAGGAAGCAGAGGTCGCCTTGGAACGACATCGTCTCGTGTACAGCGTGAAGGAGTCACTCGCCGGCCTGGCCAGCTCGCTCGGGACGGAGCGGGACAGCCCCCTGCTCCGCGCGCGCATGGCTGAGCTGCACCTCAGCATCGGCGATGGAGGCGAGGCACGGCGCGCCCTGGCCGCCGGCCTCGCGCTCTTTCCCTCGGACCCGACCCTGCTGCAGGCATGGGAAGCCATTCAACCAGCACAGCGATGAGTTGTAGCCGTCGCGGTTGTACCTGGGTTTGTCGTCGGTAGGATCGACGGCTTCCTTGGCTAGGTTGGCGGAGACGGACGTGAAGAACTACCCGCGCTGCACACGCATCGTGGCCACCATTGGCCCACCCAGCAGTTCTCCTGCCATGCTCGAGCGGCTTGTTCGAGCCGGCGTGGATGTCGTCCGGCTGAACTTCTCCCACGGCAGCCCGGAGTTCTTCAAGCAGCTGGTCTCGGACATCCGGCGTGTCTCCAAGAAGGTCGGCAAGCCGGTGGGCGTCCTGCAGGACCTGTGTGGACCCAAGATGCGCGTGGGCCACGTGACCGATGGCCTCATCCCGCTGCGCAGCGGCCAGCTCATCGACGTGGTCGAGGGGCATTCGAGCCGCAACCTCTGCACCCCGGAATGGCTGCAGGTCGAAGCGGCCGGAGCCATCCGCGGCCTGAAGGTCGGGCAACCCATCCGACTCGCCGACGGCCTGCTGGAGCTGCGCGTGGTCAAGCGCACCAAGGGCGGCGTGCGCGCCAAGATCATCCATGGCGGCTACCTGCGCTCGCGCCAGGGTGTCAACATCCCCGGTGCCGACCTGGGAGTCAAAGCCCTCACCCGCAAGGACCGGATCGACCTGAAGCTGGGCTTGGAGCTCGGCGTGGATGCCGTGGCCCTGTCCTTCGTCCAGGACGCCGAAGACATCCTGAGCCTGCGGCGCCTGTTGAAGCGCCACGGCAAGCGTCCCTTCGTGATCGCGAAGATCGAGCGGGCCGAAGCGCTGAAGAACCTGCGCGAGATCCTGGAAGTCACCGGCGGAGTGATGGTGGCGCGCGGTGACCTCGGCGTGGAGATCGGGCTCGAGAAGGTGCCCCTCGCCCAAAAGCGCATCGTGCGCGAGGCCCTCGCGCGGCGACGCCCCGTGATCACGGCCACGCAAATGCTTGAGAGCATGATCGATCGCCCTTCGGCAACCCGGGCCGAGGTCTCGGACGTGGCCAACGCAGTCCTGGAGGGAACCGACGCCCTCATGCTGTCGGGCGAAACGGCGGTGGGCAAGCACCCCATCGCGGCCGTGAAGACCCTGGTCAACGTGGCGGTCGAAGCCGAGCAGGACCCGGGCAACATCATCGAGTGGTTCGGGAACGATTTCCTCATCGAGGACCCAGCTCAAGCCGTCACTCGCGCCGCCCGCTTGGCAGCGCGTGCGGTGGGGGCCCGGGCCATCCTGGGCTTCTCGAACTCCGGCCGCACTCTACGACTGATCTCCAGCCAGCGACCGCGCCGCCCCGTCTATGGCTTCAGTCACGATGAAGGCACCATCCGCCGCATGAAGTTCTTCTGGGGCGTCGTCCCGCTCAAGATCAAGCGCGCCAAGACCGTCGAGGCCATGATCGCCGATGCGGAGCGCCTGCTTTTGAGGGAGAAGCGCGTCCGCAAGGGAGACCAGCTCGTCATCGTCTGCGGACAGCAGGTCCACACGGGTGCCACCAACTCGCTGCACATCCACACGGTGGGTCAGGCCCCCAAGCGCGCCAAGAAGATCGCCAAGAAGACTAGGGCACGCTGAGAGCAGCGAGCTTCGAGCAGCAGACCCTCAGGACTCAGGCGAAGAGAAGTAGCGGGCCAGCTCCAGGCCCTGGTTCTGGTATGCCGAATTGCGCCCGCCGTACAGGACGGCGCAGGGCTCGAGCGTCTCCGAGAACTGCAGCCTGAAGATGGGCTGGCCGTGCATGACACGGAAGGGCACGTCGTGCGGCCGCACCTCCAACACCGCCCGCGCGCCGTCGGGGCTGGCTTCGCCCCAGCCAAAGCCGGGGTCGAAGAAGCCCGCATAGTTGGTGCGCAACTCACCCATGCCCACATCCCAAGCCAGCATCTCGGCGGCCAGATCAGGTGGCACCCGCAAGCGCTCCGACGACGCGAGGATATAGAAGGCTTCGGGCTCCAGGATCAGATGCCCGTGGGCGTCGGCATGCAGTGCCTCGAAGAACAGATGGGGGTCATGGACCGCGCCCTGACGGAGATCCAAGAGCGGAGCGTCCGAGCGCGCTTTCCAGCCGATGGGATCCCCGGGAACTTCCGGGCGCAAAGACAACCCGAGCAGGAGCGAGGCTTCTTCCACGGTGCACTCCGTCGCTCCCACGATCAGGTCCTGCTCACGCACCCGCGCCTTCAACTGCTCGTCCGCAAGGCGCGGATCACCACGTACGAAACGCGTCTGGTTCAGGCGTTGCCCCGTCCTGACGGCAACGTCAAACGAACGGGGAACCACCTCCAACCACACGGGCCCTGTGTAGCCGGCGGGGATGTCGTCGAAGCGGTCATGGTTGTCGACGACCGCCCGGGTGAACACATCGATGCGTCCGGTGGACGAGCGCGGGTTGGCCCGGGCCCGAAGGTCCTGGGGCAGCGCCAGATCCTCCAGCAGGCGCACGAGGTAGACCCGGCCGCGCTCCAGCACCGCGCCCTCCCGCAGGGAGATGCGCTGCTCCACGAGATCCGAGACCTGGCTCTCCACGTCGCCACCCGTGGGCAGGAATCCCGAGCGGATGGCGAGGGCCTCCTCACCCAGACGCAAGTCCAGGGTGGTGGGCTGGCGCTGGATGGCGTCGAGGGGCTGGCGCGGTCGGATGGCTCCCGAGGCCAGCAGGCCGTCGATCTGGGCCAGGGTGAGGATTCCGTCAGTCACGGCTCGATGTTCGCGGGGCAGGGTCGAAAGGGGCTCGAGAGGGGAGTTTGGAGCCCAGCGATGCGTGGTTCCAGAGCTTGGACGGCTGAATTGCGACGGCGTCACAGGAAGAGTTCCGAAAGCTCTTCCAGGGTTGCCTTGACCCCGTGCAAGGCGACCAGTAAACCGCTCCGGATGAAAATCCACGAATACCAAGCCAAACAGCTCTTCCGCGAAGCCGGGATCCCGGTCCCCGCGGGCGTTGTGGCATCCGAGCCCAGCGGCATCGCCGCCGGCTTCGAGCAGCTGGGGGAACCCCTCGCTGTCGTCAAAGCGCAGATCCATGCAGGCGGCCGCGGCAAGGGGGGTGGCGTCAAGCTCGTCCGCTCGGCCGAGGAAGCCAGCGCAGCGGCAACGGCCATCCTCGCCAAGCCGCTGATCACGCCCCAGACGAGCGCTGCCGGGCAGCCGGTGAAGACCTTGCTGATCGAAGCGGGCTCTGACATCGACCACGAGTACTACCTCGGCATCACCCTCGACCGCAGCTCCGGCCGCCCCGTGCTGATGGCCAGCACCGAAGGTGGCATGGACATCGAGACGGTGGCCGCCGAGACGCCCGAGAAGATTCTGAAGGTGAGCATCAACCCGGATTGCGGCCTCCGCCCGTGGCAGGCGCGCACCATCGCCTACGGCCTCGGCCTCCCGGCTGAGTGCATCAAGGAAGCCTGCTCCATCTTCCAGAAGCTGTCCGCCATGTTCCTGGCGAAGGACGCCTCGCTGGTGGAGATCAACCCGCTGGTGACCACCAAGGACGGCGCGGTCATTGCCCTGGACGGCAAGATCAACTTCGACAGCAACGCCCTGTACCGTCAGCCCGAAGTGGTGGCCATGCGGGACATCGACGAAGAAGACCCACGCGAAGCCGAAGCGGCTGCGGTGGGCCTGGCCTACATCGCCCTCGAAGGCAGCATCGGCTGCCTCGTGAACGGTGCGGGACTGGCCATGGGCACCATGGACACGATCCAGGCGGCAGGCGGAAGCCCAGCCAACTTCCTGGACGTGGGTGGAGGCGCGACCGCCGAACAGGTTTCGTCCGCGTTCAAGATCATCCTCAGCGACCCGAACGTGCGCGCCATCCTGGTGAACATCTTCGGGGGCATCATGAAGTGCGACGTCATCGCCGAGGGCATCATCGCTGCTGCCAGCGAGACCAAACTCTCCATCCCACTCATCGTGCGCCTCGAGGGCACCAACGTGGAACGGGGCCGCGAGCTCCTGGAGACATCCGGCCTCGACATCATCACGGCCAGTGATCTTGCCGACGCGGCCGCCAAGGCTGTGGAAGCAACAGGAGCACCCGCATGAGCATCCTCGTCGACAAGGACACGCGCGTCGTCACCCAGGGGCTGACCGGCAAGACCGGCATGTTCCACACCAAGCAGGCCATTGAGTACGGCACCCGCATGGTGGGGGGAGTCACCCCAGGCAAGGGTGGGAGCACCGTCCTCGGCGTTCCGATCTTCGACACGGTGCGCGAGGCCGTCGCCGAAACGGGCGCCAATGCTTCCACGATCTACGTGCCACCGCCCTTCGCGGCGGATGCGATCCTGGAGGCAGCGGGAGCCGGCGTCCCCCTCATCGTCTGCATCACCGAGGGCATCCCCGTCACCGACATGATGCGTGTGACGTCCGAGCTGCGGGGCACTGACATCCGCCTCGTGGGGCCCAACTGCCCCGGCGTGATCACGCCTGGTGAGTGCAAGATCGGCATCATGCCGGGCTACATCCACCGGCCTGGTCGCATCGGCGTCCTGAGCCGCAGCGGAACGCTCACCTACGAGGCCGTGTGGCAGCTCAGCACCCTCGGCCTTGGCCAGAGCACCTGCGTGGGCATCGGTGGCGACCCCGTGAATGGCACCAACTTCATCGACGTCCTGTCGGCCTTCCAGGCGGACCCGGGCACGGATGCGGTGGTGATGATCGGTGAGATCGGCGGCACTGCCGAAGAAGAAGCTGCCGAGTACATCCGCGACCACATGACCAAGCCCGTGGCTGGGTTCATCGCGGGCTCCACCGCCCCCCCCGGCAAGCGCATGGGCCACGCAGGCGCCATCATCTCCGGTGGGTCGGGCAGCGCTGCTGACAAGATCGCAGCCCTGACCGAGGTGGGCGTCACCATGGCAGACACACCAGCCGGCCTGGGCGCCGCCATGGCGCTCGCCCTTGAGGAAGCGGGCATCTTGTCCCGCTCACGGGAGTAAGCCCCCTCAGCAGCTCGTGAGCCCCCGTGGGCGCATCACCCGGCACGCACGGCGAGCGGTTTGCCTGGCGTCTGCGGGTGCTTCCGCGCGGGGGAGAGCCTATACTGGCGGGATCGAACGAGCGGAGAATGAGACGTGATCGATGGCAGTCCCAGTGCGCTGGCCGTGGGCATCCCGGGCGGCATCGAATGGGTCATCATCCTGCTGGTGGTGCTGATCTTCTTCGGCAACCGGATCCCGGGCATGGCCCGCTCCCTCGGCTCGGGGATCAACGAGTTCAAGTCGGGTCTCAAGGAAGGCCAGAAGGACGCAGCCGCCGAGTCGGATGACGGCGCAGCTTCCGAGAAGAGTGCCGACAAAGAGGGTTCGTGAACCTCCATACCGTGCCGCAACTCTCGGTGCTCGTCTTGGCGGGTGGCGATGCCAGTCGCCTGGGCGGCCAGAAGGCTGAACGCCCCTTTGCAGGGGGGCGGTTGGTGGACACGGTGCTGGCTGTCGCCCAGAGCGTTTCAACGGACGTGCTGCTCCTCAGCAGAGACCGGACGTTGCCCGCCGAGCGCACCCGCAGGATTCCGGATGAGCCCGGACTGAGAGGCCCCTTGGCTGGCTTGGCTGCTGGCCTGAGGGCGGCACGCCACGAGTGGTCGCTGCTCCTACCGTGCGATCAACCCTTCGCACAGGAATCGGTCATCGAGCGCCTCCGGCAAGCAGCGGCCAACGAGCCGTGGGCCCGTTGCATCGCTTTTCAGACACGTGCCCTTCAGACGGGTCCCATGGTGCAGCCCTTCCACGCCCTCTACCACCGGGAGCTACTCGACCAGGTCCTGGAGACGGGGGTCTCACAACGGCCCTCGCTGCGCTCCCTCCTGGAACAGGTTGATGGGTCGGGCAGGCTCTGCCAGGTCCGCACCGACACCCTCGGCGACCACGCCGACGAACGCTTCCTGCACGATGTGAACACACCCGCCGAGTACGAGAAGTTGCATCGTGTTGCCGGGCCCCAAGACATCTCCATTCCATGATCTTCACGGACTGACGACTTCGGGCCCACACGACGCGCCTCCCGCGTCGTGCCTCGTGGCCCATCACCTGCGAGACAGAGACGAGAATCGCCTCGATGAGCCTACTCAACAAAGACATCATGGAGCCCGTCCGGGCCGGCTTGGCCGAAACGGACCGCATCCTGCGCGAAGAACTGCTCATCGATGAGAGCGAAGCGGTCTCCCCGTTGATGGACCACATCGGTCAGTTCTCGGGCAAACGCCTGAGGCCGGCCATCGTGCACCTCTGCGGTGGGCTCGTGGGTAGCAAGGACCATGACCTCGCCATCGTCGGGGCCATGCTCGAGGCCCTGCACATGGCCACCTTGCTGCACGACGATGTGCTCGACGGCGCCGACAAGCGGCGACAGGTCCCCACGCTGAACGCCGAACACGGCAACGGCGTGCCGATCCTGCTGGGCGACCTGATCTACGCCCGGACCTTCGACATCTCCTTGCGCCTGCCGTCGCTGGATGCGGCCTTCGAGATCTCGCACATGACGCAGGCCATGTGCCGCGGCGAGATCGAGCAGGGCTTCTTCCAGTTCGATGGGACCCAGCCCGATGAGAGCCGCTACTTCCGGATCATCCAGGGCAAGACCGGCGCCATGTTCAAGGCGGCCTGCGAGCTGGGCGTCAAGTATGGCGGCGGCACCCAGACCCAGGCGCGCACCATGAAGCAGTTCGGTCTCGATGTGGGCACGGCATTTCAGATCATCGACGACTGCCTGGACGTGGTGGGGGACGAGACCGTGGCCGGCAAGTCGCTCGGCACCGACCTCGAGACGGGCAAGGTCACCCTTCCGATCATCCGCCTCGCCCAGAGCCTGGACGATGCGCGCCTGCTCGAACTGCACCAGCTCCTGTGCGTGGACACGGAAAGCAATCGCCGCGAGCGGCTACGCAGCGAGTTCGACCTCGACAAGGCCGTGGTCCAGTGCCACGAGGAAGCCGATGAGTACCTGCACAAGTGCCTGAAGCACCTCGCTACCTTCCCCGAAGGCGTCGAGCGCGAGAGCCTGAACGACATGTGCAGCTTCATCTTGGAGCGGTCCTACTGAGCGGCGTGTCTTCGTTCGACACGCGTTCTCTCGACACGACCACTCTGCCCACGACCCCAAGCTTCTTCCGAGGACAACGTGGCCTTTCGCCCCAACTGGTATGACCAACAGAACCGGCGCTCCAACCTGGGCCGCGCCATCGAGGATTGGTCCGCAATCCGACTGATCGCCACGCTCTGTGGCGTCGTCTTTCTGCTCCAGCTCGTCACCGCTTCCTGGGGGAGCGGCCATGTCATCGAGCAGATCTTCGGACTCCGCACCTGGACCATCAGCGACGGAGGCATCGAAGGCGGCATCCTCCAGCCGCCCACTCTGGACTTCAACTTCCTGTTCCCGATCCAGCTCTTCAGCTACATGCTGTTGCACAGCGCCGGGGACATGTCGCACATCTTCTGGAACCTCGTGTTGCTCTGGATCTTCGGGCGAGAGCTCGAGGCCTCCATGGGCAAGCAGGCCTTCCTGCGGCTGTTCATCGTCGGCGGCGTCTTCGGTGGGCTCTGCCAATGGGGCTACAACCTCTACACCGGTGACCCGACGCTCACCATCGGCGCCTCCGGCGCGGTCTACACGGTGATGGTGCTCTACGCGTGTCGCTGGCCCCGGCGCACGATTTATCTCATCTTCCCGCCCATCCCCGTTCCGGCCGCGCTGCTCATCGGCCTGAAGGTCCTAGGCGATATCGGGGGCTTCTTCGGGGGTGCCGCCCAGGTGGCCTACCTGGTCCACCTGGGAGGCGCCGCTGTGGGCTATCTCTGGTTCCGCAAGGGCGACGTCGTTGGCCAGGTGCAGATGAAGCGCAGCCGCGATCGAGCCGAGAAGCAGGCCACGGAGAAGTCCACGGACCGGCGGGAAATGGATCGAATTCTAGGCAAGATCCAGGCGACCGGTCTCTCGTCTCTCGACAAGAAGGAGCGCAGCTTCCTGGACCAGCGCAGCCGCGAGCTGCGGGAAGAACGCTAGCCTCCCTTGATTCGGAGTTGCCCCTTCCCGCCAAGCGCGAGAAGATCGGTTCTTCCAACTGCCCCGCGGAGCGTCGCCATGGCGACCCATCAGCCCATGAGTTCCCGCATCTACGCGCTGTGCCTGTGCCTGCTCACGGCGGGCGCGCTGACCCCGGCAGGAGCAAGCTTCAGCCCGGGGCCGGTACCGGTTCAAGAGGAACAGCCCTACGACTTCAACATGCCGGACAACCTCAAGAGCTTCTGGGAGAGCTACACCGACGCCAAGGACGACGGCGACGCAGAAGACATGGACAAGGTCGTGCGTGGCAAACGCAGCCTGGCGGAGGAGTGCCTCGACCTCCTGCTGGACGACCTCTGCCAGAAGGAGATCCAGTCTCTCCATCACGAAGTCCGCACCCTGGCGTGGACCCTCGACGACGTCACGCGCAGTGAGCGCTACATCACCCGGGTGCGCCTCGTGCTCGACATGGAGATGCGGGATCGGGTGCGCCGCTACCGCGCCCGCCGGGATTGGTGGGATGCCATCGATCTGGAAGATCTCGCCAAGTCGAGCCGCACCTTCGAAGCCTGGGAGGCCGCCTTGCAGGGTTACCTCGCCGTCTACGAAGAGACCCTCGAGTTGGGCGACCTGGAGATGGCGCTCAACTGCCTCTCCCGCTGCGAACAAGTGGAGCGCCAGCGCGAACGACCGTGGGAGCGCTCACGCTACTTGGCAGAGGTTGTGAAGTTGGGTGACCAGTTGCCGTTCCGGGATGCCGTGGCCGCTGAAGCCAAGCAGGCACTGGACGCGCTGATCGGCATGGGTATCGACCCCGAGAAAGACAAGCCCGAGGACCTAGCCAAGAAGGACTCCGAGGCACCCACCGGTGGCGGACGCGGGCTCGACTCCTTCGCGGAGGGCGCGCAGCCTGAGAACTTCAAACTGGAGCGCAAGTCCAACAAGAAGGGCATCGTCGGGGTCAAGCTGCCCACGGTCTGGCCCGCCGATCAGTACCAGCTGTGGCCCAAGACCTGGGTCAGCGGCAATGGCCCCGAAAAGTTCGACATGCAGCGTTCGACATTCCTCGCACCCTGGGGCCAGCAGTGGTACCTGGGGCGAAGCGGGATCTTCCAGTTCGAGCTCGACACGAACGGCGACGGCAAGCCCGACTTCGAGTTCGCACCCAGCACCTCGCCCTCCCTGGTCGAAGTGCCCGGACCCGAGGGCGAAGATCCCTACCCCATGATGGTCTGCGTGCTCAGCGACCAGGAGCAGATGTTCGGCGCCAAGATGAACTACGCGCCCAACGGCGACGGTTCTCGCCTGCGCTTCTGGCTGGCCTCTTGGATGCAGGGCAAGGTGCTCGGAGACACGTGGAAGGTCTACGACCTGAACATGGACGGTAAGTTCGGCCCCATCATCGAGAACTGGGGCGAGGTCATCACATCCTACGAGCCCGACGATGGGGCGGCGTTCTGGGAGCCTGACGGTGTCCTCATCGGCCGCGCGAAGAAGGCCGTGCCGCTGTCCAGCGTGATGCCCATCGGCAAGGACTATTACCGCTGCTCACCCAACGACGCAGGCACCGAGTTCCGCCTGCAGAAGATGCACCTCTCCACCGGCACCGTGAAGCTGAACCTCGACATGGGGGTGCGGCCGGAGTTCATCCTCGCCAAGGAAGTGGGCGGCAAGCTGGACGGCGCCATCTTCGACATCCTGCCCAGCAAGAAGGGCGGGGAGGTCGTCCTGCCCGCCGGGGAGTATCGCCTGGCGCTGGGAAGCCTGCGGACGGGCAAGAAGACCAGCACCGACCTGGTGCGCATGTACACCGGCACGTCGGAGACCTTCAAGGTCCACGCCGGCGTCTTGACCGAAGTCGATCTCGGTGCGCCCTACAAGATCACATTCAAGACGCGCACTGAAGGCAAGGAGAAGGAGATCGACACGCGCACCCTGCGCGTCTTCGGGCGTGGCGGCGAAGAGTACGCCATGTTCTTCGACGACCCACTGCAACCCGACGTGTCCGTGCAGGACTCCGATGGCAGGAGCGTCGTCAAGGAGGAGACCATGCGCCGTGCCGGTTTGGAGCACTGGCAGAACAACAACCAGGACGGTGGCGTCGACAACGTACTCTGGTTCCCCGTGAAGTACTCCATTGAGATGCCCAAGGGCGCCTCCTACCAGTTCAAGCTCTCCCAGAAGAAGCACGCGTTGCTGGGTGGCCCCCTTGAGAGCGATTGGATCCAGTAGCACCATGCTCGACATCAATGTCATTCGAGAGAACCTCGAGGCGCTCCGAGCGGGCGCAGCCAAGAAGCACGTCGAGGTGGATCTCGATCGCCTGGTGGAGCTGGACGACGAGCGTCGCCGCCTGATCCGCCTGGCCGAGGATGGCGTCGCAGAACAGCGTCGCCGCAGCAAGGCGCTGGGCAAGCTCTCCCCGGAGGAGCGGCAGACCGAGGTCGCCGCGCTGGGCCAGCTCAAGGAGACGATCAAGCGCGAGGAGGAATCTCTCGCTATCGTCCAGGCCGACTTCGACAGCCTGATGCTGCGCGTGCCCAACTTCCCGGCAGCGGACGTCCCGGAGGGCAAGGACGACAAGGACAACGTCGAGATCTACAAGGTGGGGGAGATCCCCGCGACCGAGTTTGAGCGCAAGGACCACGTCGAACTCGGCACCAGCCTCGGAATCCTCGACATCGAACGAGGCGTGCGCCTGTCCGGTGCGCGCTTCTACGTGCTCAAGGGTGCGGGAGCGCTGCTGCATCGGGCCGTGCTGGAGTTCGCCTATCAGCACATGATCCGCAAGGGCTTCGAGCCGCTGGAAGTGCCGCTGCTCGTGCGCGACCCGGCCATGGTGGGCACCGCCTACTACCCGGGTGGCGAGGACCAGGCGTACCGCTTCGACAAGGACCAGCTGACGCTCGTGGGAACGGCCGAGGTCCCGCTCACCGCCTATCGCTCGGGCGAGTTCCTACAGCTGGACGAGCTTCCACTGCGCATGGTGGCTCGCTCACCGTGTTTCCGTCGGGAGGCTGGCGCCGCCGGCAAGGACACTCGCGGCCTCTACCGCATCCACCAGTTCGAGAAGGTGGAGCAGGTGGTCATCATGAAGAATGACGAAGAGGCCTCGATCGTCGAGCACAAGGCCATCCTGCAGAACTCGGAGGAGGTCATGCAGGCCCTGGGGCTCCCGTACCGCGTCGTCAATGTGTGCGGCGGGGACCTCGGTGTGCCCCACGTCCAGAAGTTCGACATCGAGACCTGGATGCCGTCCCGGGGCGACTACGGCGAAACACATTCGGCGTCGCGCTTCCACGACTTCCAGTCCCGGCGGCTCAACATCCGCTACAAGGACGAGAACAAGAAGAAGCACTTCTGCCATACCCTCAACAACACGGTCATCGCCAGCCCCCGCGCGCTGATTCCGATTCTCGAGCTCTACCAGCAGAAGGACGGAAGCGTGGTGATCCCCGAAGTGCTGCGCCCGTTCATGATGGGCATCGAGGTCATCGAGCCAAAGGCCTAGGGCGCTGCGGGTCGTCGTAGCCTTGGGACGCCTGAGCTGGCGGGGTGCGCGAGAGGTACGCCGAGCTGGCCCGGGGGCCTAGCCACCGCCAAAGATGTCGTCAAAGATGTCGTTGAGGTCGCCCCCTCCGCCATTTCCGCCGCCGCCGCCACCACCGCCACCACCACCGAAGTCGCCAAGATCGCCAAGGCCGCCACCGCCTTCGGTGACATCGACATCGAGCCCGCCCCCTCCATTGGGCCCATTCGGTCCACCTTCACCACCTTCGCCGTCGCCACCTTCGGCGGCATTGGGGCCGCCAGCCTGACCTGCAGCTGCGACGAAAGTGGGAGGCAGGGGGTGGACGCGCATGGTCAGGCCCGCGTCCTTGGTGAGGGGGATCAGGCGTTCGAACCACTGGGTGCCGAACTCCCGTTGGGCTCGTTCGTCAGCCAGTCGTGGGCCCACTTCGATACCCAGGATCACGCGCACCATGACAGGCAGGCTGTGGCTGACCGAGGCATCCCATTCCTCGACCGGATCGGTTTCCAGCTCCTGGTCTTCGTAGTAGCGGAACTGAAGCGAGACCACGCGATCATAGACCCGCTCGTAGGCGCCTTCCTTGAGCGGCTCTTCGTCGACGTGGAAGGTTTGCCGGCGCCAGAGTTCGAGCACGTCCGGCAAGACCGGGTTCAAGCGTAGGCGATAGCCCGTCTCGCACACATCGGCCGTGGCGTCTCGGTCTCCGATGCGTTGGACCAGCGTGCTGTCGACGCTGGAAAGGAAGACCAGGTTGTCCGCACTCTCGCCCAGGAGCGTGCGCCGCTCGCCCTTGAAGACCTCGTCGTCCTCGATGTTGAAGGCCCAGACGCGGCGCAGGTCCGCCTCGATCAGGTCAAGGATCTGGGGGCCCAAGCGCGCCGCACGCACCTCGTGTTCCAACATGTCCCGGGTGCTCAGGGTCACGTTCAGGGTGAGATAGAGCTCAACCATGATGAAGGCCATGATGGTGAGCGCCACCATGACTTCGATCAACGTGAAGCCTCGGTGAGGCCGACCAGCCGGTCGCGGGCTCATGGCAGCTTGCAGGGGCGTCGTCATGGGTTGTTGTTTCCCAGGAGATCAGAGTTCTCTTCCCACACCCGCGGGAGAAAGCCCTCCAGGGCAACGTGCTCTTCCTCGTCCTCCTTCTTGGAGTCGGGGAAGTACACCTTCACGCTGAAGCGTCGCACACGATGCGGATCGCTGCGCATCTCTTCATCGGCTGCCTCTGCATCGGAGGGGGCGATGGCGCCGAAGTCGTTCGCGAAGGGGTCCTGATCCTCCTCGTCCTCGGGGCGCCCGGTCGCCAGGTCCCAGTCTTGGAGGGTGAGTTCGTAACGGAACTCAGGCAGCTCCTCGAAGCGGCCCTCGAAGGCGTCGATCTGCTCCACTTCGCGGCCGTGAGTAGCGATCAACTCCTGGGCATGATGCAGGGCCAGGAGCATGTACTTGCTTCGAATCGCGCGATTGGTGGCGTCCTCGCGGATCTGGAGGATGGGCAGGATGACGATGCCGAGCAGCATCACCGTCACCATGATCTCCAGCAGCGTGAAGCCCGCCTGCGCTGCGCGCGGCGAGGCAGGGGCTTGCCGGGCTCCGCAAGTCACCGAAAGCGGCAAGAGATCACCGGAAGCTGGCATCGTTCACCTCTTCCTTGTCGTCGAAGGGCAACTCCTCCAGCACCCGTGAGTCGTTTACCAGGCCGTCCACCTCCACCCAGCGATGCTCCAACTCCTTGAAGTCCGGGTTCACGAACTTCACCCGGTGGGCAGCCATGCGCCCCAGGGCCGAGATGCGCAGCTCGATGTCTTCCTTGGTGCGCTCCGTACCGTCGGCAAGGACCACCGACTCCATCTGCATGAAGTCCGACAGCAGGGTCGGATCGAGGATGATCGTGACACCGGGGCCCAGCACCCGGCCGTCGTCATCGACCTCCACCGGGTACCAGGCCTCGATCGTGTTCGTGTCGATGTGATAGGCGAACACGACCTCGCGCTGCGTGATCAACGCATGCGTGCGCATCTTGCTCAGATTCGTCTGCAGCTTCGACGCCGTGCTCTCGAGCTGCGCTTGCGGCAACATCGCGTCGTAGTTGAACACCAGGGTCATGGCCATGCCGAGCACAGCGACCACGACCATCATCTCGATCAGGGTGAAGCCCGACCATCGGCGTGCTGCACGCCGTGACGGAACCTCCACCCCTGAGCGAGACATGCTGGTTCCTCAAGCGCCGGGGAGCGCGTTGGCGTTGGACGAGATGTCGCCGTCCGCGAACTCGCCACCCTCAACCCCGTCAGCGCCCAGGGACATGATCTCAAACTTGCGGCTGGTGGACTTGTCGTAGCGGAACTCGTTTTCCCAAGCGTCGAGCAGCAACTGGGGCTCGACCCAGGGGTCGCCCATGTTCTTGGGGTCTTCCTGGAGCAGCTCCTGCAAGGTGTCGGGCACCTTGTTGTGCTTGAGCCGGTACTGACCAATGATCTGCTTCAGGTTGGTCATCTTGGCCTTCGTCGTCTGCACGGCGGCGTCGTCCAGGCGGTTCATGACGCCCGGCACCACGAGGGTGGCGATCAAGCCGATGATGGCGATCACGACCATGATCTCGATCAGGGTGAAACCCTTTTGAGAGGTGCGTCGGGCGCTGAGCTTCGTGTCGTGCTTCATGGTCCATACTCCAATCGTGCGTCCCTGCCCCGCCCCAGACTGACCCTGGGTGTGCGTGTTGGGAACATGTGTTGTCCGTCCGACCCGAACGGGGCCAGAGGCCCAGCTCAAGTCGGTGAGTTCAGTTTAGGTCAAATGCTGGCGCTGCCCAGCGAAAGCATCGGCATGACGATGGCCATGACGATGAATGCCACAGCTGCAGCCATGATGATGATCATGATCGGTTCCAGGGCTGCGGTCATGCGGTCGGTGGCAATCTCCACCTCCAGATCGTAGGCCTCAGCCAGGCTGTCGAGCACTTCCTCCAACTCACCGGATTGCTCACCCACGGCAATCATGTAGCCCACAGCGGGGGGAAAGACCCCGCTGCGCTTCAAGGGCGTGGAGATATCGGCACCCTTCAGAATGGCGGCGTGCAGGTCATCGAGCACCTTCTGGAGAACGGCGTTGGCGATCACCTCGCGCACGATCTTCAGGGCTTCCAGGACCGGAACACCCGTCTTGAGCAAGGTGGAGAGGGTCACCGCGAAGCGCGAGATGGCCTGCTTCTTGAACAGGTCGCCCATGACCGGCATGCGCAGCAGGAACATATCCGTCGAGTACTTCCCGCGCGGCGTTCGGCGGATGGCGCTGAACACCATGCCGATCACGACGATGGCCACGGACAGGAGGATCCAATACTCAGTCAGGAAGTCCGTTGTGTCCCGCAAGATCTGGGTGGGGAGCGGCAGCTCCTTCTGCTTGGCCTCCACCAGCGCGATCAGCTGGGGAACCACCTTGATCATCAGGACCGTCACCACCAGGCCGCCCACCGCCATCATGATGATGGGATACATCAGGGCCGAGACCACGCGGTTCTTCATGCGCGACTGGTTCAGCAGAAACTCGCCCAGGCGCTGGAGCACCACGTCGTTGTTACCGGCGGCCTCACCGGCGCGCACCATGCTGACGTAGAGCCGGGGGAACACGCCGGGGTGCAGCTCGAGGGACTCCGCGAAGGAAGCGCCTGCGTTGATCCGCTCGCGCACGTCCCGGAAGACGATCTCGAGGTGCCGACTTTCGACCTGCTCGATCAGGGCCTTCAGGGCGTCGTTGAGCGGGATGCCCGAGCGCAGCAGGGTCGCCAGCTGGCGGGTGATCTGCGGAAGGTACTTGGACGTCTTGCGCCGCATGCGCCATTCGCCGAAACGCGACTGGCCCTTGTTGCCGACGGACTTGAGTTCATCGATGTCCGTGACGTGCAGCCCCTTGCGTCGCAGCTGCAATCGCGCGTCTCGGGGCGAGTCCGCATCCTCGATGCCAGCCTTCACCTGGCCCGTGTCGTTGTACGCCTTGTACGAATAGACGGGCACGTCAGACGTCGTCCTTCTGGGTCACCCGCAACACTTCGTCGATGGTGGTCACTCCTGCGGCCACCTTGTTCAGCCCGTCCATGCGCAGGGTGCGCAGGTTGCCGGACTGAACAGCTTCCTTCTTGATCAGGCTGGCGCCCGCCCGCTCCATGACGCGCAAGCGCACCTGCTCGTTCACGGGCAGCATCTCGTAGAGCGCCGTACGATCCACGTAGCCGCTGTCGAAGCAGTAGTCGCAGCCCGCACCGAAGGCGACCTTGCGATCCTCGAAGCGATCCAGCTCGAGGTTCACCGACTTCAGCTTGGCGAGCATCTCGGCGTTGGGCTCGCTGACCGTCTTGCACTTCGGGCAGATCACACGCACGAGGCGCTGGGCGATGCAGATCAGCACCGAGGAAGCCACCAGATAGGGCTCCACGCCGATGTCGAGCATTCGGGTCACAGCGCTCGCCGCGTCGTTGGTGTGCAGCGTGGAGTACACAAGGTGACCGGTGAGCGCCGCGCGGATGGCGATGTCCGCCGTCTCGTTGTCGCGCACCTCACCGATCATCATGATGTCGGGGTCCTGGCGCAGGAACGAGCGCAGCCCCGCGGCGAAGGTCAGCCCCTTCTTGGTGTTCACCTGCACCTGGGAGATGCCGGCCAGGTTGTATTCCACCGGATCCTCGATGGTGAGGATGTTCTTCTCCTGGGTGTTCTGCTCAGTGAGCGCCGCGTAGAGCGTCGTGGTCTTGCCGGAGCCCGTGGGGCCGGTCACGAAGATCACGCCGTGGGTGTAGGCGACGTACTCCCGCAGCAGGTTCTCGTTGTACTCGTCGAGCCCGATGTTGGAGACGCGGTAGACGCGCGAGCTCTTGTCCAGGAGACGCATGACGATGCGTTCGCCATAGGTCGTGGGCACCGCGGAGATGCGCACGTCCACATCACCTTCGCCCATGCGCAGCGTGGCGCGACCATCCTGAGGCAGCCGACGTTCGGCAATGTCCATCTTGCCCATGACCTTAATGCGGCTGATGATCGCGTCCTGGTACTTCTTGGGCGGGGCCTCCATGTCGTACAGCACACCGTCGATGCGGTAGCGCACCTGCAACTTGTCGGGGTAGGGCTGGATGTGTACATCCGAGGCACGCATCTTCAGGGCCTGGAACAGGATCATGTTGACCAGCTTGATCAACGGCGCCTTGTTCGAGACATCGAGGAGGTTCTCTCCGTCGTCGTCCCCGTCGTCCAGGCGGATCAGGTCCTCGTCATCGTCGATGTTGCCGAGGGCCTCATCCACCATGTCCGAGCGCGTCTTGTAGGCCCGGTTGATCAGACTGGTGATCTCGGCCTTGGGCGCCAGGATGATGTCCACCTCGCCTTCCATGAAGGTGGCCAGATCATCCATGGGGTGCAGGTCGAAGGGCGCGCAGGTCGCGACCAACACCGTGCCGTCCCCTTGCTCCACGCCTACGAGGTTGAAGGAGCGCGCGAAGTGCACCGGCACGCGCTCCACGAAAAGCGGCGGCACCTCCACTTCCCTCAGCTCCTGCCTGAAGGGATACCCCAGGTAGCGAGCCATGATCTTGAGCATCTCGGCTTCTTGGAGGTAGCCCTTCGCCACCAGCAGCCGGTCCAGGCTCTGGTTGCCATCCCGAACCAGCGCGGCGGCATCCTTGATGTCGTCAGGGGCCATGCCCCCATCCGTGACCAAGATCTCTTGCAGTGTCTTGTCCATGGGGAGCGGGCTCTAGCCGTCGCCCGAACTGGAGGTGGGGGTCGCCACCTGCCGTTCGCCCGTGGACGGAACCGCCACGGTCGGCATCTCGAACACCTGCTCCAAGCCCGTCATACGCGGCAAGCTGTCCGGCACGTCGTCGGTGGTCAGCGAACTCACCAGCTCGCTGATGTCACCCCCCAAGCGCTCCACGTCCTGCTGACGCGCTGCACTGATCTCGTCCAGCAGGGCGAAGTCCGTGTCGATGATGTGCGAGGTGATGAAGACGTAGAGGAAGCGATCCTCTTGCGCATCATCGAAGGCCCGGAAGAGCCAGCCGATGAGGGGCAAGTCGCCGAGCCACGGCACCTTCGAATCGCTAGCGCGGGAGCTACGGCTCACGAGCCCACCCAGGATCACCGTGTGTCCATCGGGCACCGTGACCGGCGTCTCGATCTCGCGACTGGTGATGTCCGGCGGCGCACCGGGGATGCCCGACTGCGAGGGCTGGAAGCTCGACACCTCGATCTTCACGCGCAGACGTAGGTAGTTGCCCGCGGAGATCGTGGGGGAGACGCCGAGGCGAATACCCGCCGTCACCGTCTCGAAGGAGTTGGTGGTGACGGAGTTCTGCCCCGTGGTGGTCACCTGGTAGGCCGTCTCCGTCTCGGCGGCAAGCTCGGCCTCCTGATTGTCGTTGGTCAGGAGCGACGGCCGGGAGAGCACCCGGGATTCCGAGTTGCCTTCGAGCCACTGCAGGAAGACCGGAATCGGGATGTCCTGGCTGCTGAGCAAGGCGAGGGTTCCGCCCTGGCCCTGGACGCTCGAGGCCACCTGACCCAGGTCGAGGGCGCCCGTGGTGGCGTCCACGCCGAAGGTCGTGCCGAAGTTGGAGAAGAAGCCGCCGTCTTCCGCGGAAGCGGCACCGATGCCAGCGCTGAACATCTCGTTCAGGGTGCGCGAGGTCTCCACGATGGCGGCCTCCACGAGCACTTGCGGGCGGCGCACGTCCAACTGCTGCAGCGTCGCCAGGAGCTCGCCATACTTGCGATCCGAGGCCGTGATGATGAGCGAGTTGCTGGTGGTGTCCGCCACCACGCTGGCCGGGATCTCGAGGCTGTTCCCACCGCCCGGGGCAGCGCCACTACGGGCCGCCTGCTGATTGGACTGCTCCTCCTGAAGCACCTTCGTCAGCACCTCTTCGATGCTGCCAGCGTCCGTGTTCTGAAGCCGCACCACATGCGTAAAGCCCCGCGGTTCCACTTCCACGTCGAGGATGTCGATCCACGACTCCATGCGGTCGACGATGTCTAATTCGCCAGCCAGCATGAGCGCGTTGCTGCGCGGGTCGGGAATGATGCGCGGCTCGATCTCGCGTGCGGCGAGAGCGCCTGCGCCCTGGTTGACCTGGGTCTGGCCGGGTCGCAATCCGCGCGACGCCGCCAGCAGATCGGACAGCACCGGCTCCACCTCGTCGACCGATGCATGGTTCAGAACGCGCTTGCGAATGGTCGGCTGGGGGCTGAAGGGCGGCACATCCACAAGGCCCACGAGCTGATACGCGCCCCAGACGTTGGTGCCAAAACCTGTCAGCACCAGGCTGTTGCTGTTCTCCACCGACCGCACCTGTTCGATCTGCGTGTCGAAGAAGGGGTTGAAGGTGCTCATGGCGTTGCGGGCGTCCACATACTTCAGCGGGATGGACGTGGTGATCAGCACCGCAGGGTTCTGCGCATAGAGATGCAGCAGTTCCATGGGCACGATGGGGGCCTGGGACTTGGGCCCGGCACCACCGCGGCCGGCACCACCTGCCGAGATCTTCCGGATCTCAAGGAAGGAAGAGCCCTGAGGCCCGTAGTCCAGAACGATGAAGTCGTAGGCCCTGAGCACCGCCTGGAAGAAGAGGTAGAAGTCCTTCTGCTGGACCCGGATGGGACCCACGATCTGGATCCGCGCATCACTGACCTCAGCGCGCTTGTACATGATCGGGCGACCGAGCAGCACCTTGGCCAGATCGATGAAATCCAAGAGCTTTTCCCCGTTCTCCTCATCAAACTGCAGGACGAACTCATCGCCAGAAGTGGTGATGTCCTGGGGAAGGGGAGCCGGCAGCGGAGCTGCCCAGACCTCGGGGCTGCTTAGGGCCAGCAAGGCCACCAAGCTGATGAGGAGCTTCAGGCGCATGAGGACGGTCTCTCCGAGGCGGTCCGTGCAAGATCGGAAGGGGATGGGGTGGAGCCACCCGACGGAATGCTCCGGCCGGATGATCGGTCGATGATGGGGGCTTGGACGGACGATCTCAACGGTGTATTCCCCATCTCAGGGCAGGATCGGAGCCGGCCGGGAAAGGCTCAATGAGCCCTGCCTTCGGGCTTGCAGTGGGGCTGAGCGGTCACTAACCTCGTCCGGTTTCGACGGGACACAGAAGTTCACCCTGTTGCGGGACGGTCCGCTGCAGGCCCTTGCTGCCCCGGCTTGGCACCCATTCCCGCTGGCATTCCCTTCGTGAAGCTCTCAGAGGTCCTCACCGAGTCCGCCGTCCTGCTCGATCTTTCGGGCCAGGACAAGTGGCAGCTCATCGAGAATCTCACGGATTGCCTCGTGGCCAGTGGGCAGGTGGAAGGGGGTCACCGCGACTCCGTCCATCAGGCCCTGGTGACCCGCGAGAAGTCCATGTCCACCGGAATGGAGAATGGCATCGCCATTCCCCATACGTCGGTGGACGAGGTGGACAAGACGGCCGTTGCCTTGGGAATATCCCGCGCAGGCCTCGATTTCGAGGCCATCGACGGGCGCCCGACCCATTTGGTGATCTTGCTGGTCAACCCCAGCAATCGCACCAAAGCTCATATCCGCACCCTCGCTGAGATCGCCCGGCTGCTGTCCAGTGCCGAGCTCCGCACCGCACTGCATGAGGCACCCAGCGTCCTCGTGGCGCTGGAGAAGATCCGTGAGGCAGAGGCAGCTGTTACGTGACGGCTGCCATCCTTCCGATACACTAGCCCTTTGGCTTGACACGTTAGTTTCAGGAGTATCACTTGGTCATTCGCATCCAGACCCGCGAGAACGAGCCCGTCGAGAAGGCCCTTCGACGGCTTCGCAAGCTGTGCAACAACGAGGGCGTCACCCGCACCTCGAAGGCTAAGGCTTACTTTGAGAAGCCCAGCGAGCGCCGCCGCCGCGACAAGCGCGAGCGCCGCAAGGCCATCCGCCTCTCCATGCGCGCCAAGCGCCAGGACGTGGCGAAGCTCTTGAACCGCCGCCGCAAGGCTCGCAAGAACGCCCGCGCCGCAGCACGGGAGGCCGAGGCATCCCAGGTCCGGGCCGAGAACGCGGCCGTCACAGAGAACGACGTCCAGGTCGAGGCTGCAGTCGAGACCCAGGTCGATGCTGTGGCACCCCAGGCCAACCCGGTCACCATCAACACGACTGAGTCCTGAGGGATCGTCCCGGCCCTTCGCCGAGCCCTCGGGCTCAAGCGTTGTCGTCCGGGTCCGGAGGCGTTTCACGCTCTTGTGTGAGGCCCTTCCTGACGAGCACCGGAGCCTTCTGGCTGCGGTGCTCGTTTGCGTATCCCGCCGGCTAGGTCGCTGGCGTGGACTCCGCAGCCATCATTTTGTCGACGCGCCGGGCATGGCGTCCGCCTTCAAAGTCTGAATCCAGGAAGGCCGTCACGACTTCGTCGAGAACGCTGGCGTCCAGCACCCGCGCCCCGACGCACAGCACATTCGCGTCGTTGTGTGCGCGACAGAGCTGGGCTTCGGAAGGGTCATTGCACTTGGCGGCACGCACTCCGTGGACCTTGTTGGCCGCGATGGACATGCCGATGCCCGTACCGCACACCAGGATGCCGCGCTCCACCGCCGAATCCGCAACACGCCGAGCGACACTCACGGCGTAGTCGGGGTAGTCGACCGACGAATCGTCCGCGGGCCCACAGTCCAGCACCTCATGCCCAGCCTCCATGAGCATCTTGGCGAGGTGACTCTTGGTCTCCACACCTGCGTGATCCGAACCCAATGCGATCTTCATGTCGGTGTTCCGGCTGGGGATGGGCAGAGCATCTCGGCGCGGCGCTGCGCCATGGACTCAAGTTGCTGGGCGCACTGAGCGTACACCTCACGCGAGCCCCCGTAAGGGTCTAGAACCTCTTCGCCGTCCGGGTCGAAGAGCTCCACCGCAGGGCCACCCAGGGCCGACGACGCCTCAAGCACTGCGGCGAGATGGGATTCCGTCATGCACAGCACCAAGTCGCAGGTCTCAAGCAGCTCATGGGCCAGCGGTTGACTCCGGTGGCTGCCGAGCTCCAGATTGCGCCGAGCCATGGCCTCCAGGGCCCCCGAACTGGCGGGAGCGCCGTGACCGGCCCAGGTGCCCGCGGAGTGAACTTCGGGCGGGAGGAAGGCCGGGACGCCCTCGACCTGGCGTGCCAGGGCGCGCCCGAGCAGGAGGCTCGCCATGGGGCTGCGGCACGTGTTGCCGCTGCAGACGACGAGCACGTTTCCGAGCGCGTGCCGCCGCAGGTCCTCCCGGTTCACCACACCCTCGCGCAGGATCTCCATGCCCGCCGCGCTAGGCCGCAAGACGGTGGAACTCTCGCCCAGTGCACAGCGCCCGCCATCGATGACCAGCGCCACCTGCTCCAACAAGCCGGGCTCGAGTTCGTCCACCGACAGGGGAGCCGGGCGGCCGGAAAGATTGGCCGACGGAAGCACCAGGGGCGAAGCGCACTCGGCCAGCAGGCTCCTCGTCCAGCGATGACCCACCACGCGCACACCCAGGGCCGGGCCGTGCGCCGTGCCCTCCAAAGCCGAGACCGTGGGCAAGACCTGGGTGATGGGCCCGGGCCACCAGCGCTCGGCCACGCGCAGCGCGGGGCCACGCAGGGGCTGGAGGCGCTCGGCGATGCGATCCACTCCGGAGACGGCCAGGCTGTAGGGGGCTTGGCGCTGCCCCTTGAGAGCGGACAGCTTCTCCAGAGCGGCGGGTCGATCCTCGCGCGCGGCGACCCCGTAGACGGTCTCGGTCGGGATCACCACCAGCTCCCCGGCATCGAGGGCTGCAAGGGCTGCCGTCCTGGCCGTCTGTGCGGCGGGCTCAGGGCCCGGGGCCGACTCCCTCCCAACCTCCCCGGGCGGAAGTTCCGGAGAGGAGATCTGGAGCCGTGGGGGGGGATGGCTGGTCATGGGACGAGATTCTAGCCCGGACAGGCCGCTCGGATCTGCTCCCGCCATTCTCAGGGCGCTGGTCGACAGGCATACTGCCGGGCTGGCAGTCCCCCCTGACGAGGATCCCCTTCCGTGCCCGGCCTTTCTGCTCGACGCAGCCGTCTGCAGTCCATGGGTGTGCTCGCCGCGGGGTTGGCGCATGAGGTGAAGAACCCCCTCAGCACCATGTCCGTGAACCTGCAGCTGATGGAGGAGGAGTTCTCCAAGCCCAAGACGCCCACGGAAGAGCGCACCCTGCGCCGGGCCCGCTTGCTGCTGCGGGAGGTCCAGCGCCTGGACAGCATCGTGAACGACTTCCTGGACCTTGCCCGGGGCTATGAGATCACGCCGGCAACCCTGGACCTGGAGCTGTTGATCACGGAGTTGTTGGCGCTGGTTCGAGCCCAGAACGAGCAGCTGAACATCCAGACCCGCTCCAGCCTGGCCACCGACGCCCGCAGCGTGGTCGCCGATCCCAAGTTCTTGCGGGTCGCCCTCATGAACCTCGTCGTCAACGCCCAGCAAGCCATGGCAGATGGGGGCGGGGAGCTTCTGGTGGAAAGCCGGCGCAAGGGGAACATCGTCGAGCTGCGCATCACAGATACGGGGCCCGGAATCGAACGCGATCGTCTCGAGAAGATCTGGCAGCCCTTCTTCTCCACGAAGGACGGCGGCACCGGGCTGGGCTTGCCCACCACGCGGCGCATCCTTGAAGAGATGGGTGGGGACATCCAGGTCTTCTCGGAACAGGGCCGCGGGACACGCTTCACCGTGCAACTGCTGGCGGTGCCCAAGCAACTTCCACAGGACGTCCCGGCTACCTCGGACGCCCCTCAGAATGACCCCAAAGACGGAGATGGACGCGACTCATGAGTGCCCCGGTCAGTGTGCTTGTGGTGGACGACGATGCGGCTCACGCCCAAACCCTCGCCGACGCCCTGGAGTCCTCAGGATATGAGCCGCGCGTCGTGTTGTCCGGCGAAGCAGCGCTGCTCAGCCTCAGCGACACCCAGCCCGACATCGTCCTGACCGATCTGCGCATGGCCGATGTGGACGGCATGCAGATCCTCGAGGCGGCGCGCGACGCAGGCGACACGGAGGTGGTCATGATCACCGGCCACGCCTCAGTCGAGAGCGCCGTGGAGGCGATGTCCCGCGGCGCAGCGCACTACATAACCAAGCCCGTCAACCTCGCGGAGCTGCGCGCCGTGCTGGAGCGGCTCGTGGACGAGCAGCGCCTGCGCCGTCGCAACGCCCACCTCGAAGCGCAGCTCGACGACCGCTACGGCTTCGACAAGATCATCGGCAGCAGCCCGCCCATGCAGGCCCTGTTCCGCACCATGCGGCAGGTAGCGGCCACCGATGTGACCGTGCTGATCATGGGTGAGAGCGGCACCGGCAAGGAACTCGTCGCGCGCGCACTGCACCAGAACAGTCGACGCAGCAAGGCTCCCTTGGTGACCCTCAACTGCGCGGCCCTGCCCGAGAGCCTGCTCGAAAGCGAACTCTTCGGCCACGAACGCGGCGCCTTCACGGGGGCCAACGCCCGCAAGGTCGGCTATATCGAGTACGCCCACGGCGGCACGTTGTTCTTGGACGAGGTGGGGGACATGCCGCTCACGACCCAGGTCAAGATGCTGCGCGTGCTCGAATCCCGGGAGATCAACCGCCTCGGCTCGAACGTCACCATTCCAGTCGACATCAGGGTGGTGACCGCCACCAACAAGAAGCTGCTCGAAGAGGTCTCCACAGGGCGCTTCCGAGAGGACCTCTATTTCCGGCTGAAGGTGGTCTCACTCGACCTGCCTCCCCTGCGTGACCGGAGCATCGACATCCCGCCGCTTGCCGAGACCTTCCTCGCGGAACTCAGCGAACAACACCAAACCCGGGTCAAAGGCATCTCTCCGGAGGTGATGCGTGTGCTACAGGCCCAACCCTGGCCGGGCAACGTGCGAGAGCTGCGCAACATCATCGAAAACATGGTGGTCACCGGAATGCACGAGGTCCTCCAGCTCTCGGACCTGCCAGCAGGGCTGGTCAACCCCGAACCGGCCGAGGCAGCCGTGGGCTCACCGGCCTTCGACACCTGGCTCGCGGGCCGCACCGCCCAAGAGGTCGAGAAAGAGCACATCCGCGCCACCCTCGCGATGGTGGGCGGCCACCGTCGCCAGGCGGCGCAGCTGATGGAGATTGGCGAGCGCACCCTGTTCCGCAAGATCAAGGAATACGACCTCAGCTGAGCGACCCCCAGGCGAGCGCGCTGCCTGGCTACACACTCCTGGCTGCGCTTCTGTGGATGCGCCATTTCGGCAGATGGCCGCTGCCCTGGTGTTCGGGACCCGCCGGATCGGCTGATATCCCCGCAGGGGTCGTGCGCTCTCCGTGGCCCACAGACCCACGGAAGGCACCTTTTCTCCCCCTCAGGCCCCTCGAAGCCTGCGGCCTGTGCCCTAGATCTTCGTCGTTCGCGAGCGGATCGGCCGAGTCCACGGAGACTCAGGCCTTTTGGCACGCCGTTTGATTGTCTGTTGCCAGCCATCACCCGGCTGCGCCCCTCCTGAAGCGGGGCACAATTCCAAGGACAAGGACCCGGAGCCTCTCCCATGAGCAGCGAGCACATCATCGGCATCGACCTCGGCACCACCAACTCGGTGGTGGCGGTTCTCGAGGGAGGGCAGCCCAAGGTCATCCCGAACGCCGAGGGTCACCGCACGACCCCGTCCGTCGTCGCTTTCACCGCAGATGGAGAGCGCCTGGTGGGCCACCCTGCCCGGCGCCAGGCCGTGACGAACGCCGGCCAGACCATTTACTCCATCAAGCGCTTCATGGGCCGCCGCCACGAAGAGGTGAGCGCAGAGGAGAAGCAGGTCCCCTACGACGTGGTGGGCGACGCCGACAAGCCCGTGGAAGTGCGGGTGATGGTCAAGGATGAGTCCGGCAAGGAGACCGAGAAGCGCTTCACGCCGCAGCAGCTCAGCGCCATGATCCTCAGCAACCTGAAGGAGACGGCCGAGAGCTATCTCGGCACCTCCGTGGACAAGGCCGTGATCACGGTTCCGGCCTACTTCAACGACGCCCAGCGTCAGGCCACCAAGGATGCGGGCGAGATCGCCGGCCTCAAGGTGGAGCGCATCGTCAACGAGCCCACCGCTGCCTGCCTGGCATTCGGCATGGAGAAGAACAAGGAAGGCAAGATTGCGGTCTTCGACCTGGGCGGCGGCACCTTCGACGTCTCCATCCTCGACATTGGCGATGGCGTCTTCGAGGTGGCCTCCACCAACGGTGACACACACCTGGGCGGCGACGACTTCGACAACGCGCTGATCGCCTACGTGGCTGGTCAGTTCCAGTCTGAGAACGGCATCGACCTGCGTCAGGACATCATGGCCGTGCAGCGGCTGCGCGAGGCCTGTGAGAAGGCCAAGTGCGAGCTGTCCACCACGCCCCAGACCAGCATCAACCTGCCCTTCATCACCGCCGACCAGAGCGGCCCGAAGCACCTCAACGTGAACCTCACGCGCGCCAAGTTCGAAGAGCTCGTGTCAGATCTCGTGGAGCGCTGCCGCAAGCCCTGCCTGGACGCACTGAAAGACGCAGGCTGCCAGCCCTCAGAGATCGACGAAGTCCTGCTCGTGGGTGGCAGCACCCGCATCCCCGCCGTGCAGGAGCTGGTGAAGGCCCTGTTCCAGCAGGATCCGAGCAAGAACGTCAACCCTGACGAGGTGGTGGCCTTGGGGGCTGCTGTCCAGGGCGGCGTACTCAGCGGCGCCGTGGAAGACGTGGTGCTGCTCGACGTGACGCCCCTCTCCCTGGGTATCGAGACCATGGGAAGCGTCACGACCCGGCTCATCGAGCGCAACTCCACCATCCCCACCTCGAAGAAGGAGATCTTCTCGACGGCTGCAGACAACCAGCCGGGTGTGGAGATCCACGTGCTTCAGGGTGAGCGCGAGATGGCGCAGGACAACCGCACCCTGGGCAAGTTCAAGCTGGAGGGCATCCCCCCGGCAGCCCGCGGTGTGCCCCAAATCGAGGTGACCTTCGACATCGACGCCAACGGCATCTTGAACGTGGCCGCCAAGGACCTCGGCACCGGCAAGGAGCAGAAGATCAAGATCGAGGCCAGCTCCGGCCTGTCGGAGGACGAGATCGAAACCATGCGCAAGGAGGCCGAGGAGCACGCGGAGGAGGACAAGAAGCAGCGTGAGCTGATCGACCTGCGGAACAACGCAGAGCAGACGATCTACCAGACCGAGAAGACCCTCGACGAGCACAAGGAGAAGCTCGACGAGGAAGCCGTCCTGGCCATCTCGAGCAACAAGGAAGCCCTGGAAACTGCAGTCAAGGGCGATGATGCTGAGGCCATCAAGAGCGCCCTCGAGCAGTATTCGGCGGCAGCTCAGAAGTTGGCCGAGAAGCTGTACGCTCAGGACCCTGCTGCCGGAAACCCGGCGGACGGCGCGTCAGCCGGGCCCGAGTCCGGTTCCCAGCCTGGTGGCACCCCTGCGAACGACGACATCATCGATGCCGATTTCGAGGTCAAAAGCTAAGCCCGATGGGTCTGAGCGGCGTTCCATGGCGAGCGCCGCAGCCTAGATGATCCGCATTGAGCAGCTGACACGCCGCTTCCACGACCTGGTCGCCGTCGACGACATCTCCCTCCATATCCAGGAGGGGGAGGTCTACGGCTTCCTGGGTCCCAATGGTGCGGGCAAGAGCACCACCATCAAGATCCTCACCGGCTTCCTGCCTGCCACCTCCGGCAAGGCCGTGGTCGCCGGTCTCGATGTGGCCCGGGACAGTCTCGAAGTTCGACGACGGATCGGCTATCTGCCCGAGAACGTCAGCCTGCCCGTGGACGCCCGGGTGGATGAGTACCTGGAATATCGGGGGCGCCTCAAGGGGGTGCCCGCCAAGCAGAGAACTGCCGCCAAGGGTCGCGTCCTGGAGCAGTGTGGCCTCGTTCCCATGCGGCGGCGCATCCTGTCCCAGCTGTCGCGCGGCTACCGGCAACGGGTGGGGCTGGCCGATGCGCTGCTCTCCGACCCTCCGCTGCTCATCCTGGACGAACCCACGGGAGGCCTCGACCCGGCCCAGCGCCAGGAGGTGCTCGACCTCATCGGCAGCTTCGCTGGCAAGCGCACGGTGCTGCTCTCCAGCCACGTGCTCAACGAGGTGGAGAACGTGTGCACCCGCGTGGCCATCATCAAGACAGGTCGCATCGTGGCGGAGGGCACCCGGGACGAGCTGGAGCGCGACTCAGAACGCCGAGGGCAGATCCTGGTGGCGACCAGGGGTGCGGGCAAGCAACTCGCCGCATGGCTCACCCAGGAGCAGATCCCCTTCGTGCCCCAGGGCCCCGACACCTGTCTCGTACACCTCGACCAGTCGCTGTCGAGTGAGGCACCGGGCAGCGGCGTGGACGACCTCTACGCCACCGCCATGGTGGAGCTGCTGGCCAAGATGGTGAGCGCCGGCCTGCCTGTCCAACGCTACGAGCCACGTGTGCGTTCCCTGCAGCAGATCTTCCTGGACCTCACCCGATCGTGAAGAACCGCCCCCTGCTGCCGCTTTTCTGGCGCGAGATCGAGAGCCTCTTCTTCTCGCCGCTGGCCTACATCGTGCTCACCATCTTCCTGGTGTTGAACGGCTTCTCCTTCTTCTTCGCGTTGGAGCAATCGGGCGGTGTCGTGGATGACACCATCTCGCTGTTCTTCGGGGACGGCCCGTTGTTCTGGCTGTGCCTGCTCGTGGTGCCGCCCCTGGTGACCATGCGGCTGGTGGCCGAGGAGCGCCGCTCGGGCTTGCTGGAGGTGCTGCTCACCGCGCCCGTGCGCGACGGTGAGGTGATCCTCGCCAAGTTCCTCGGCGCGCTTGTGTTCCAACTCTTCCTGTGGGCACCCACGCTGCTCTACGTCGCCATCATCCGGAACTATGGCGCACTCCCTGACGGGGGGCAGATCTTCACCAGCTATCTGGGCATCGCCAGTGTCACGTCCCTGCTCACTGCCGCTGGCCTTCTGCTCTCCACCTTGACCAACAACCAGATCGTGGCGGCCGTGGGATCCCTCACGGTCAACCTGCTCTTCGTGGTCATCCCCGCCATGGGCCCCAGCACATCGCTCGTCGCCCTGGAACCTCTGTTCAAACACGTCTCTGTTACTGAGCACTTCAGCAGCTCGTTCAGCCGGGGCATTCTCGACTCGTCCGTCATGGTGTTCTACGCGGCATCCACCATCGGCTTGCTCGTGATCGCCACCCGCTCCCTCGAAGCGAGGCGCTGGCGATGAGCACACCCAGCGGAGGCTTCGGGCGCTGGCGCCGGCTCTTCGGCGCCGCCGAGGGCCTGGGCACCTCGCTCATCGTGCTGCTCTTGGTAGCTGCGATCGTGTATGCCTCGAGCCGGCCGAGTGTTCGGGCACGTCATGACCTCACCCAAGGGGCTCACTACACCCTGACCGAGCAATCCGAGAAGATCCTCGCGGGGCTGGAGCGGCCCGTGAGCATCACCACGGTCATGCGCCCTGAGGGACAATCGGTGGCCAATGGGCTCGCCGCCGAGCAGGCCAAGGGCATCGCGTATGTCCACAACCTGCTTGAGGAGTATGTGGTCGCAGCAGGCGGCCAGCTGAGCGTCACCCAGATCGACCCGTGGCGCGACCGCGAGGAGGTGGAACTGCTCAAGCGCAGCGACCATCTCACGCGCAAGAACGTCGTGATCCTGCGGGTCGGAGAGCGCACCGAACAGGTCTTCCTCGAAGAGCTCGTCACCATCTCCCCCGGCCGCGTCTCACCGGGCAACATCGAGATGGCCGAGCTGCTCGCCTTTCATGGCGAGGGCCCTTTGACGTCGGCTCTGCTGGCCGTCATCAGCGAAGAGTTGCCCAGCGTCCTGTTCGTCTCCGGCCACGGCGAGCCGGACATCCGTGACTTCCAGGATCGCGGCCAGGGTCTCCTGGCCGAGTCCCTGCGCGGACAGGGCTTCGAGGTGGGCGCCCTGGACCTCGTCGCCGGGGCGAGCATCCCCGAAGGCACCGACGTCGTGGCCGTCGTGAACCCAGAACAGGCCCTGGGCAGTGCGGCCGTGGATGCCCTGGCAAACTTCCACGCAGCTGGGGGCTCCTTGTTCCTCGCCCTTGCACCGTGGGTGGGGGACCCGCGCTTCGACACCTTGCTGGAAGAGCTGGGCGCGATCCGTGAGCGGGGCATCCTCACCGACGACGAGAACCCCTACGAGGGCGCGGCACGCAGCATCATCCCGGTCCGCCGCTACGACGCCTCCCATCCCATCACCAAGCCCATGCACGAGCAGGGAGTCGTGGCGCTGTTCCCCACGGTGGCGGGCCTGAACCGGGCACCCACCACGGCGGCGCACATCCAGACCTCGTTCTTGGCCAAGACCGAAGACCATGTGTTCGGGGACACCTTGGGCGCAGATGACCGCCCCGGAAACTTCCTCTACGACGGACCGCCCGAGTTGCGCAACAGCCGCTTCGTCGGCATGGCCATCCAAGGGGGGCTGGGGCGCGTGACGCTCTTCAGCAGCGGCGCCTTCGTCTACAACTCCTCCCTCAGCGATGGGGGCCGGGGCAACATGGACCTCAGCCTGAACTCGTTCAACTGGTTGGTGGAACGGGAAGACGCCATCGCGGCGCGACCGCGGGAAGTCTACGAATCCCGAGTCGAGTTGTACGGCGACGAGAAATCAGACGTCTTCCTATATGTTGTGGTGCTCATGCCCCTCGGCGGTGCCCTGCTGGGCCTGCTGGGGTGGTTCGTCCGACGCCGCTGAAGGCGTCGAGGAGGAGGTCTCCGTGCGTTCTCGTCTGCTCACCCTTGTCGCCCTCGGGCTGCTGGCCTACTTCCTCTTCCGCTTCGCCGAGGAACAGGACCGCGCCTCCCAGCCGCTGCCGTCGGGCGGGGCACTCTTCCCGGGCTTGGAAATCCAGGACGTCGGCTTCCTCAGCCTGAAGTTCAGGACAGGGCACATCCTCGACCTGGAGCGGGATTCCCAGGGCCCCTGGATGATCACGGCACCTACGGATGAGCTGGCCCAGAAGGAATACGCGGAGGTGGTGGTGCGCAACCTCGCCTCCGCCATGGTCCTGCCCATCGAGGAGCAGGGTGGCGCGATCAACCCGGAAGACGTGGGACTGGGGCGACACGCCAAGAGCATCACCTTCGGTCGCGGCGAGCACCGGCGCACCCTCTTTGTGGGTGATCGCAACCCCCTCGGACCAGGGGTCTTCGCACAGTTGGAGGGGAGCCCGCACGTGGTCATGGTCACCGAGAACCTGGACAACATGCTCGAGCAGTTCCGGGCCCAGGACTACGTGGACAAGCACTTGTTGCGGGGGCTCACGGGCAACATCCGTCGCGTGCGCGTCGAGTTCCCCGAGGGTGTGCTCATCGACGCACGCCTGGATGGTGATGCCTGGAACCTGACGGAACCCATCCCTGCCCAGGCGGACAACAGCCGCCTCTCCACCCTCGTGCGCAGCCTGCGCTTCGTGGAACAGATCTACCCCATCGAAACGACGGTGGTGGACAGCCAGCTGCGAGAGCTCGGCTTGCCCACGGCGGACCAGATTCAAAAGGGCGACTGGGCGAACTCGACCATGATCCAGCTGACGGGCGCGGCACAGACGCCCGCGCGCGTGTTCCTTCAGGAGGGCTGGAACAAGACCCCGGACGCAGAGATCCTTGCGGTCCGTGAAGACCTGCGGAAGATCCTGGTCATCGACCGGCGGGAGCTGAACCTGCTCCTGAACACCACGGACTTCTTCCGCGATCGGCGCGTGACGCCACCGATCCGCGATCGAGCGCGGCGGGTACGCATTGCGGAAGGCGACACCACGCTGCTCGACGTCCGCCAGAACGACCAAGGACTCTGGACGTACAGGGAGCCGAAGCGCCTCGAAGGCGTCGCCCTGGACTCCGAGCGGGTCGATGGCTTCTCGCTCGTCGCTGAGTTTCTCGGGAAACTCGACCAACTCAGCGTCGAGGCCTTCACGGACCCGGCGGACGAAGAAACCCAGATCCAGGACCAGGAGCCGGCTGCCAGCGTCCGCATCGACTGGAGCTGGGCCAATCGGGAAAACCAGCTGGTGCTCTCCCTCTATGACCTGGAAGGCGAGAGCCTGCGGGCACGAGTCAGCGAGCGCCCCAAGGAGGGCCTGCTGCTCGGGCCTGACGTGCTGTCCCTGCTCGACCCCCAGCTGCCCGACCTGCTGCGTCATCTGCGGCCCCTTGAGCTGCCCGAATCCGCCTGGGGGGGGCTGGAGATCCACATCCCCTCCCAGCTTCTGCCGCTCAGCGTGTCGCGCCCCGACACCGCCACTCCCTGGCAAGGGGATGACACATGGGGGCGGCGCTTCGGACTGGGGCACGATCTGCTGCGCGGCTTCCGAGGCCTAGCCTGGCAACCCCTCGAGGCAGGAGGCTTCCAGCCCGCGGACTATGACTGGCGTGTGGTCTTCCTCGGCTTTGACGGCGCTGCTCTCGGGACCCTGAGCTTCCGAGGACTGCGTCCTGGAGAACCGCAGGAGGTCCAGGGCCAGGCTGCAGCCGTCGCCCACTGGAGTGGCGTGCCGAACATGGAGCTGCTCGTTTCGGCATCCATCCTCGACCGCATGGCCGCTCTCGGCAGCCCTCAGCTACGAGGCGGCTAGACGGGGTCGGCGTTCGGCTTGCCGGCATCCAGGCCGCACGAAGCCGCGTGACGCCGCAAGGCCTCCGGATAGGTCACACACTCCACCTCGAAGACACGCGTTGCGAGGGAGTCCACCGTGTCGTCAGGAAGCACGGGGACTTCCGCCTGCAGCAGCACGGGTCCGTTGTCGTAGAGGTCATCGACGACGTGCACCGTACAGCCGGAAACGCTCTCCCCTGCCTCCAGCACCGCTGCATGCACCCGGTCTCCATACATGCCCTTGCCGCCGTAGTTCGGTAGCAGCGAAGGGTGGATGTTCAACACGCGCCCCTCGAAACCCTGCGGAACGGGAAAGTGCAGCAGGTAGCCAGCCATCAGGATCAGGTCGGGTTCTGCACGCAGGATGCGCTCGGTCTGGGTCGCGACGAACTCTTCGCGTGAAGCGAAGTCACGCGGCCTGAGCACTTCCACCGTCAACCCCAGCTTGCGGGCCCGTTCGTTGCCGGCTGCCGTCGAGCGCGAGGAGATCACCAGCGGGAATTCGGCCTTGAGGCTCCCCTCGTCCACACACCGAGCCAGGTTGAGCAGGGTGCGCCCACCGCCGGACAGCAAGACCACGATCTTCGGCACCTTCATCCACGCACCTCGGCGGAGCATCGCCCGACATCCCACCCAGAGCCGATCCAGGTCGCCAACGACGGAAGAGAATGGACAGCCTCGCCATCCCGGGAGCGCGACGCAAGATGCCCGCGGCCGCGCCCGGGTTTTCAGCTAGGGCTGGACGGTGAAGCTTTGGACGTTCGAGAGGATCGCGTGGCTGGGCGAGTAGATGTTCACGGCCTGGAGCCAGATGTCGAGGCCCACGGCTGAGCGGGGCAGCGGCGCCAGGCTCAAGGCCACGGTCCCCGCGCCTGGGGCGGGCCCCTTGAAGACCGTGACCAGGCTGCTCGGGTCCAAGCCGAAGTTGTTGACCACCCCGGTGATGGGGATCGAGTCGGGAGCCAGGGCGGCCCACAAGATCACCTGGGTCGTGGGGTACGACCAGATGATGGGGCTGGGCGAATCGGCCAGCGACTTGGGCGCCGTGAACTCCAGCCGCGGCCCGCTGGCGAGCCCCATGCCTCCGTCCAAGACGGCCACGCGGCCCACACCTGCGGCAAGCGCTTCCGGCTTTCCGTCACCGGTGATGTCTGCCAGGGCAGCGACAGCCGCCAGCTTCCGTTCCGACTCCCACATGGCCATGAACTGCCCGATGGTTCCGCCATGCAGGTAGACCCGCTGGTCGAGACAGCTGGAAAGCACCTCCGGCGAGCCATTGCCATCCAGGTCCGCGGTGACGGCGACGGAGAACATGCTGCCGGTGTTGTAGCTGCTGGCCTCCCGACGCCAGACGGTTCCGCCGTTGAAGAGCAGCAAGACGTTGATAGCGTTGTCGAAGGAGCCCACGGCGATGTCGCGCAAGCCTGTCTCGAGCGTGTCGTGCATCAAGGCCAAGGAGGTGACGTTGCGTGTCATGTCCTGGCTGGCCCAGAGGCGACTGCCATCGGAACCGTCCAGGGCCAGCACGCAGGGCGCAGGTTCTGCGAACTGCCCGACCGCGACCTCGGGGATGCCATCTCCCGTGCTGTCGTCCACCGCCAGCCCGACCGAGCCCGGCCCGTCAAGGGCCACTTCCCAGAGCAGCGCTCCATCGACTCCCGAAACCAGGCGAGCGAAGGGGGCCAGCTCGCCGCCGACCAAGAGCACGTCCGGCGTGCCGTCGCCATCGCCATCATGAGCGAGGATCGCATCGGCCACCACATCGCCCACGGACACGCTCCAGATGTCGCTGCCATCCACTCCCGAGAGCAGCCAGCAGCCCAGCAGCCCGCCGCCGCCCGCCACAAGCAGGTCGGGCTGGCCGTCCTGACTCATGTCCGGCACCCAACACACCGACGACACGAAGGCAGGACTGGCCGGGGTCGGGAGGGGAGCCAGGTCGCGCATCCACAGAACCCTCCCATCCGCGCTTGCGCGCACCTCGACGCGGCCTTGAAGGGACGCCATCCCCACGGCCAGCCGACCGCCCTCCACCGAGAACGCCCGCAGACTCCTGATCGCACCACCATCGGGGTGCGCGGACCAGAGCGGGTCTCCAGTCACGGAGTCCATCATGAGCAGGGTGTCGCCAGCGGCACCCGGCCCCAGGCCCAGGGCGTAGTCCGCCGCGCCGTCACCGCTCACATCGCCCACATCAGCGAGACAACGCCCCACCCCTGCGAGTTGCCCAGCGGACACCACCTGCGCTTCGAGCAGCCCCGGCAAGCCGCCGGCCACGGGGTCGTTCGGGGCCGACAGTGCTGCCTCGATGGACGACGGGATCAGATCGTCCGTGGGGCAGGACAGCAACACGGCCGCTGCGAGCGAGAAGGTGAGAAGCATTGTGGAGTCGTCGAGTGTGCGGGAGGCTGCTTCAGTCTAGGTCAGATTTCGAGCCGCGACGATCCGGCGCCCGACGCGCACCCAGGTTGCGCCCTCCTCCACAGCCACGGCAAAGTCGGCCGTCATGCCCATGGAGAGTTCGCTGAGCTCGACGAGCCCCTGTGGATGCTGAGCGTTTGGCCCGTACTGCCGCTGGAGGTCCGCGAGGGTCTTGAAGACAGGCCGGACCTGCTCAGGGTCATCGGCAAGAGGGGCCATGGTCATGAAGCCCGTGAGCTTCGCGTGCTGAAGTTCGGCAGCCCGGGCCAAGGCCCCAGGGATCTCCTGGGGCTCCAAGCCGGACTTGCTGGATTCTCCGCTCACGTTCACCTGCAGCAGCAGCTCAGGGGCCCGCCCCTGCTCACCCGCGACGCGATCGATGCGCAGCATGAGGTCCACAGAATCCACCCCATGGAACACGTCGAACAAGAGCACCGCCTTGCGCACCTTGTTGGATTGCAGGTGCCCGATGAAATGCCAGCGGAAGGCTCGCTCGTACCCCTCGAGCCGTTCGGCGGCTGCTTGGATCCGGTTTTCTCCCAGGTCCGTCACCCCGAGCGCAGCCAGGTCCGCAAACACATCCGGCGCGGCTGCCTTGGTCACCACCACCAGGCGTGCCGCGTCCGGAGCGCGGCCCGCTCGCACGCAGGCAGCGCGCATCTCACTGCGCACCTGGTCGATCGACTGCTCAAGATTCACAGAGCACCTCTTGGGTTCGTTGCCGGTTGGAATCCGCGAAGCCTCAGCATGGGAAAAGGCAGCGCGAGCCTCATGATAGATTGAGCCCTGTCCAGCACGAGGTCCAGCACGAGCACCAAAGGTCGGATCAGCCGAACTCACCCATGTCCGTCGCCGCACACTTCGCCTGGCTGTTGCTGAGCCTTTGGCCCCTTGGCTGGACCGCTGCATGGACCGCTGCATGGACCGGCTCGATCGCGCACGGCCTTGGGGCCGCCGCCGCGCCTGGTGACGTGCCGTTGCAGCACGCATGGACAGTCTCGCTGGAGGACTGGGCGCCGAGCCGGCTGCCTGCGCCCCCATCATCTCAGCGTCCTCCGGGAACCCTGATCGCCGTCCATTCAGCGGGCCCGCTGCTGCTGGTCGTCGACACGTCCGCGCGCCTGACCGCCCTGTCCGCAGCGGACGGAAGCTTGGCCTGGTCGCTCCCCCTGGACGGCAGCTTGGCGTTCCCGCCCAGCTACGCCAGCGAGTCGGAGACCGTCACCCTGTGCACGCTGCACAGCATCACCGTGCTCTCGGCACTCACCGGCGCCGTGCGAGGACGCCACCCCCTGAGCAGTCCGCCACTGGTAGCTCCCATCGCAAGCCGGGACCTGCTGTTCGTGCCCTCCTCACTCGAGAACATGCTGCTCGCCGTGTCGTTGCACGACGGCCGCCTGCTTTGGCGCTACCGCTCGCCGTCAGCATTTCGGGGCGAAACGCAGCTGCTGGAGACCGACCGTGGGAGCACGCTCTACCTGATGGGAGCGGACGGTGTCCTGCGGGCGATCCCGGCGACCACGAGCCCTCCGGAGAACCTCCGTTGGTCGCGTGATGTCGGCCAGCCCGTCGGCCCCCTGGCGCTTCAGGGCGACAACCTCTTGATTTCCAATTCACGCAACGAGCTCCTGGCCGTGGACAGCGCAACGGGCAGCTTGCGCTGGAAGCTGCCCCTGGGTTCGAGGGCGCGGGGAAGCCCCGTCGTCGCCGGGGAGGTGGTGGTGGTGGCCAGCAAGCGCGGCGTCCGAGGGGTGCGTGCTACGGACGGGCACGTGCTCTGGAGCAGCGTCGGTCCGGAGCTGCCCATGGGCGGGCTGCATGGCTTCGTCCTCAGCCGCCGGCCATCGGGGCGACTGCTGGGCCGCTCGTCCTGGACCGGCGAGTCCTTCGAGCTGCCGCTCAAGCAGCGCGTGATGTGCGCGGCCGGCCTGGTGGTGGATTGGAGTTCGCGGCGGCGTGTGAGCACTGCCCGTCCAAGCCTGCCGCCTGGACCGGCTCCCAGGCCGGCTCTCAGGCCGGATCAGAGATGAAGCGAGGTGCGAGAGAGCGCAGACAGGACACGAGCAGCAGGATCGAGCTCCGGCAAGGCCTCATGCGGCAAATGCAAACCGATGCGCGATGCCTTCACCAGCAGCGACGTGGGAGAAGCCGGGATCTCCAGGGTGCCCGACCGCGAAGCCACGAGTCGTACCAGCTGCTTCAGGACCCCAGCGCGGGGCGCCACATAGCGCGGCTGCCCCAGGCCTGATCCCAGCAGTCGCAGGACTTCCGGCAACCAGGACTCCGCCGTCTCGCCAGGCGGGGGCTGCCAGACGTCGCTCTGGACCACGCACCCTCGTCCCTCCGGTCGCCAGCCCTGCTCCAAGGCCTGCGCCACCCGGGTCACCCGCTCCCGCAGCCTTCGGCGGCTTTGCAGCCGCTCTCGCTCAAGGGTCAGACGATCGAGGGGAGGGCGAGCATCTCGGATCAGCCTGCGCAGGGCATTGCGCGGAATGCTCATCTCAGCATTGGTGGGGTCCTCCACAAACGGCAGGCCGCGAGCTTCCCTGCAAACCCTCAGGTCATCCCGGTTGGGCACCCGCTCTCCGAGCAGGAAGGGATGCACCAGAGCGACCTCACCGCGCAGCCGGCGCAGCGTGGGGATACCCGCTCGCGCTCGGTCGCCACGGTGGCCGCGCAGCAGATGCAGGAGCAATGTTTCCTGCGCGTCTCCCTGATGATGGGCTGCCAAGACGACGTCGACAGCACGGCGCTGGGCCTGGTCCGCCAAGGCATCCATGCGGCGCTGCCGAGCCGCCGATTCACTGCTGGGCCCTGAACCGTGGGGCGGGGGGGCCCTCAGGACCTCGCACGGGAGACCCAGCTGGCCGCTGACCTCCTGCACAAGGCGGGCGTCCTGGTCGGCGCTGGGTCGCTGGCCGTGGTGGACGTGCCCCACGAGCGGGGCAGGCTCGAGAGCGGGCGCTCCGGGATCGCCTCGATTCCGGGCCAGCCACCAGGCGTGGACGGCACCCAACAAGGCCATGGAGTCGCTGCCCCCCGACACCGCCACCAGCAGGCGCCCGCCCTGAGGCAGCACGGCCGAAAGGCAGGCCTCCAAGAGCCGATCAGGAGAGGGCGAGTCGACGCTCGAGGCTTCGGCGTGCGACCGGTCTACGAAAGACCGAGCGGGAGTGGGTGGGCACACGGTTCACCAGCATAGCGATCAGCGGCTGGAGGGATCGCACCGGCCAGCCCCAAGCGATAGACTGCGGCTTGGCGCCGCTCCGGGCAGGTGCCGATCTTCCCGCACGCGCAGCGCGTGCTTCCCGTCGATAGGAGTGTCTCGTCCCCATGGGTATTCGGGTTGGCATCAACGGATTCGGACGCATCGGCCGCACGGTCATGCGCATCATGGAAACCCGGGACGACATGGAGGTCGTGTGCATCAACGACCTCGCTCCGCCCTCCTCCCTCGCGCACCTGCTCAAGTACGACACGGTCATGGGCCGCTTCGGCAGGGATGTCAGCGCCAGCGACGGCGAGTTGACGGTGGGTGGGCGCAGCGTGCGCGTCAGCGCCGAGCGCGACCCTTCCAAGCTGCCTTGGAAGGAGCTCAAGGTCGACTTCGTCGTGGAAGCGACGGGCATCTTCCGCAAGCGCTCGGAGATCGCAGCGCACATCGACGCCGGCGCACCCAAGGTGCTGCTCACGGTCCCGCCCAAGGACGCGATCGACGCCATGATCGTTCTGGGTGTTAACGACGAGGACCTCAAGGCCGAGCATCAGATCATCTCCAACGCGTCGTGCACCACGAACTGCCTGGCACCCGTGGCCAAGGTGCTCGTGGACTCCTTCGGAGTGAAGCGCGGCCTGATGACCACCGTGCACGCCTACACCAACGACCAGCGCATCGCGGACCAGATCCACAGCGACATGCGTCGCGCCCGGGCCGCAGCCGCCAATATCATCCCGACCTCCACCGGTGCCGCGAAGGCCGTGGGCAAGGTCATCCCCCAGTTGGTGGGCAAGGTGGATGGCATGGCCATGCGCGTTCCCGTCATCAACGGTTCGGTGATCGACCTGGTGGCCGTGCTGGACAAGGAAGTCACACCGGACGACATCAACAGCGCCATGAAGGCTGCTGCCGATGGGCCGCTCAAGGGCATCCTCGAGTTCAGCGCAGACCCGCTGGTGTCGAGCGACGTCATCGGCAACTCCCACTCGTCGGTCTTCGATTCCCTCTCCACGATGGTGATCGACGCCAACATGGTGAAGGTCATCTCCTGGTACGACAACGAATGGGGTTACAGCACCCGGGTGACGGACCTCATCGCAAAGGCCCACTCCATCTCATGACCCGACGGACCGTCGACCAGCTGGATGTCGAGGGCCGTCGCGTGCTCGTCAGGCTGGACCTCAACGTTCCTTTGCAAGAGGGGCAGATCACCGACGATCTGCGTATCACCGCCGCCCTGCCCACGGTGCGTTCCATCGTGGAGCGGGGCGGCGTCGCAGTCTGCATGAGCCACCTGGGCCGCCCCAAGGGGGTCGACGACAACCTACGCCTCGCCCCTGTGGCCGCGCGCATGTCGAAACTCCTGGAGCAACCCGTCACGTCGCTGCGGGAGACCGTCGGCGTCGAAGTCGTGGACGCCACGCGCGCCGCCGCTCCAGGTTCCGTCCTGTTGCTCGAGAACCTGCGCTTCGATCCGGGAGAAAAGAAGAACGACCCAGCCTTCGCCAGCCAGCTCGCGGCTTGTGGCGACGCCTATGTGAACGACGCCTTCGGGACGGCCCACCGGGCCCACGCCTCGGTGGTCGGGGTGCCGTCGATCCTCGGCAGCGAGCAGTGCGCCGCCGGCTTCCTGCTCGGCAAGGAGCTGCACGCCTTTGATTGCTTGCTCGGGGAGCCTGCACGTCCTCTCGTCGCCGTGCTCGGGGGAGCGAAGGTCTCCGACAAGCTCGCCGTGGTTCAGAACCTGCTTCAACGAGTGGATGCGCTCATCGTCGGCGGAGCCATGGCGTACACTTTCCTCAAGGCGGGAGGCACCGCCGTCGGCAGCTCTCGTGTCGAAGAGGACTTCCTGGAGGAAGCAGCGCGCATCCTGACCCATGCGGAGGGGGCCGGTGTGGATCTCATGCTGCCCAGCGACCACCTGTGTGCCCCCGGCTTCGACTCCGATGCAGCCACCCCCTGCGGCCGCGACATTCCGGACGGCCTGATGGGCCTGGACATCGGACCCCAGACTGCACAGGCCTACGCCGCAACGGTGTCCTCGGCCGGAACCGTGGTGTGGAACGGCCCGATGGGGGTCTTCGAGCGCGATGCCTACGCGGCCGGCACCCGCGCCGTGGCAGAAGCAGCCGCAGCCTCGTCCGCATACACGGTGGTGGGCGGGGGCGACAGCGCGGCCGCCGTCAAGCTCTTCGGTTTGGCTGACAAGATCAACCACGTGTCCACAGGCGGGGGAGCTTCCCTCGAGCTGCTGGAGGGAAAGACCCTTCCCGGCCTTGCCGCCCTCGACTCCTAGTCCATAGGTGCACCCATCATGAGTCCCCCGCCCGTTCGCATCGCCCCTTCGCTGCTCTCAGCAGACTTCGCCAACCTGGCGCGGGATGTCCGGGAGGTGGAATCCTGCGGTGCCGACTGGCTGCACGTCGACGTCATGGATGGACACTTCGTGCCCAACCTCACCATCGGCCCGCCGGTGGTAAAGGCGCTCAAGAGGGTGGCGACCAAGCCCTTGGACGTGCACATCATGATCACGGAGCCCGAGCGCTACGCAGCGGACTACGTGAAGGCCGGTGCGGACATCCTGACCTGCCACATCGAGACCCAACCTGGCGCGCTCGAGCTGATCCGTGAGGCGGGCGCCCGGGCGGGCTTGGCGGTCAACCCCGAGACGGACATCGCGCCGGTGCGGGACATGCTGGAGCGCGTCGACATGGTGCTGGTCATGTCGGTCCATCCGGGCTTCGGGGGCCAGTCCTTCATGCCCGAGGTGCTGCCGAAGATCGAGGCGTTGCGAGCTTGGGGCTTCCAGGGAGACATCCAGATTGATGGGGGTATCGCGCCCGGCACCATCGCTGATGCTGCTGGCGCGGGTGCCAATGTCTTCGTGGCAGGCTCAGCAGTCTTTGGCTCCGACAACTGGGCCGATACCATCTCTACTCTGCGCGAGACGGCGGAAGCACGCCTCGGCGTCTCCACCTGATCCCCTGGCTTGATTCCTGGCTTGGCCAGCGCCGCCTTTGGGCCGCGCCCCCCTGACTCTGGAGCAGCACCGATGGGTTCCCTGCCTTGGTTGCGGCACAAGAAGAAGGACATCCCGGGCGACCTCTGGGTTCGCTGCACGGGCTGCAAGCAGACGCTGTTCGGCAAGGACCTGGACGATCAGTTCAAGGTCTGTCCGAAGTGTGGGCATCACTTCCGCATCTCCAGCCACCTGCGCATCGCCTACACCTTGGACCCTGCCACCTGGCAGGAGTTCGATGCCGGCATGGGCAGCGTCGACAGCCTCGGGTTCGTGGACGCCAAGCCCTACGCACAGAAGCTCGAAGACTCGGCCTCGCGCACGGGCCTCAAGGAGGCCATGCGTTACGGGCTGGGGCGCATCGAGGGCCACGCGGTGGTCTTCGGGGTGCTCGAGTTCCGCTTCATGGGTGGAAGCATGGGTGTGGTGGTGGGTGAAAAGGTCACCCGGGCGATCGAGCTGGCCAAGGAACGCGGCCTGCCGCTGATCCTGGTTTCCGCCTCAGGCGGGGCCCGCATGCACGAGGGCATCCTCTCGCTGATGCAGATGGCCAAGACCTGTTCGGCCCTGGCCGGGCTGCGGGAAGCAGGGGGGTTCTACATCTCGCTCTGCACGCACCCCACAACGGGCGGCGTCACGGCCTCCTGGGCCATGACTGCCGACATCATCATGGCGGAGCCCGAGGCCTTGATCGGCTTCGCGGGCCCGCGCGTCATCGAGGGCACCATCAAGAAGAAGCTGCCACCCGGATTCCAGATGGCGGAGTTCCTTTTGGACAAGGGGCAGATCGACATGATCGTCGCCCGCCAAGAGCTTCGAGCAACCCTCGGACGGCTGCTGAACTACTTGCCGAAGCGCAAGAAGCGCGCCCTTGCGTCCAAGGGGCGGACGCCCTAGACTTCCCGCCTCACCGACAGACCGCATCCCCGGTAGCTCAGTTGGTTAGAGCATCTGACTGTTAATCAGAGGGTCGTTGGTTCGAGTCCAACCCGGGGAGCCATCGGTCTCTCGTCCTGATGGCTGGCTGGTGAGCCCAGTGGGTACAAAGCTGAGCAGCAGGGCGCCCGTCATGCCGCAGCTGCCGCTTGCGTGCTAGGACGGGTAGCTGCCCGGGCCCCTGCCTCTGCCGCCATATGGATGCCGAGACGCGGTGCTGCAACTGCCTGTTCGGATGTGAGACTCTCGTGGAAGACCCAGCTCGCTCGCTGCATCCAGCGAGCCCCCAACTCCAAGCCCCATGTCGCCCCGAAACCACCTGGCGAACCTGACATGAACATCGACTCCGTGACCACGGAAGAACTGCAGCACGAGCTGAAGCGCCGTGAGGGCCTGGCGCGCAGCCTCCTGGCAAAGCGTGAGAAGCTGGTCCAGGAGCTGCATGCGATTGATCATCAGCTGGACAGCCAGGGGGTCAACCCCGCGCCGACGTCTGCCGTGCTGTCCGCTCTCCGCCGGGTCCAGGCCGCCGGCCGTCAACGCCAGCGCTACGAAGCCCAGGTACAGGTAACGGACCCTGCCGACTCCTGGGAGGACAGGCAGTCTGCTGGCAAGGCCGAGCACTTGCCTGCCGTCGTGACGAACCTCAACACCCTGGGCCTGGGTGATGCCCTGGCGCACGTCCTCGAACCCAACGTGGTCGTGAGCCCAGCCGAAGCCTGTGAGCGCGTTCGAGCCGAAGGCTATGAGAGCAGCTCCAAGAACCTCCAGATCATGGTGAGCAACACGCTCTCCAAGGACTTCCGCTTCAAGCGCGTCGGCCACGGCCGCTACGAACGCATCCCCTAAGCGCCCGGGCTCCGCGCCCACAGACACCATGGTTCGACTGGACAAGATCTACACGGGCGGAGGAGACGCGGGCCTGACGTCCCTCGGCAGCGGAACGCGCGTGCCCAAGAACAGTGCGCGCATCGCAGCCTACGGCGAGGTGGATGAGCTGAACTCCGTTCTCGGCATGTGCCTGAGCCATGCGACCGAAGCCTCCGAGCGCGAACTCCTGCTGGACATCCAGCACGAGCTGTTCGACCTGGGCGCCGACCTGTGCATCCCCATCTCCGCCGCCGCGATTGGCGAGCAGGGGGCGAGCCCCAAGCTACGGCTCGTGCCCGAAGCGGCCCAGCGCCTCGAAGCCGTGATCGACGAGGTCAATGCAGGCCTCGCGCCGCTCACGAGTTTCATCCTGCCCGGAGGCACGCCGCTCGCGAGCGTCTATCACCTGGCGCGCACCGTCTGTCGTCGGGTCGAGCGCGGGCTACTCAGTCTGCTGGAAGCCGAAGGCGCGGAAGCCACCAACCCGGTGGCCCTGGTCTACCTGAACAGGCTCTCGGACTTGCTCTTCGTCCTCGCCCGGCGCGCCGCTGGACCACACGAGGTCTTGTGGGAGCCCGGCCGAGGTGCACGCCCATGAGCATGAACCCCGGCGTTGTGGGCGCGATCCTCGGTGGCCTCGGCGTGGCCTTCGGTGCCTTCGGCGCGCACGCCCTCAAGGACCGACTGGCTGAGGACAAGCTCGCCATCTTCGAGGTGGGGGTGCGCTACCAGCTGGTGCACGCCCTGGCGCTCCTGGCCGTGGCAGCCCTGCTTCGAGAGCAACCTGTGCAGGCTGGGCGCTGTGGCTGGCTGTTCTTGCTCGGGGTCTGTGTGTTCAGCGGCAGCCTTTATGCCATGGCGCTGGGGGGGCCGCGCTGGTTGGGTGCCGTCACGCCGCTGGGGGGCCTGGGCCTCATCGCCGGTTGGGTGTCCCTCGCCCTCGCGCTACGAGCGAACTGAGTCGTGGCTCCCAAATCCAAAGGTGGCTCCAAGCACTCCTCGCCTGCATCCCCGCAGTCCGGAAGCTCGGGTTCGCGCGCCAAGCAGGCTGGACACGACATCCACTTCGAACTGCTTCGCGAGGATGCCACGGGCGCCCGACGAGCTCGCTTCGAGACCACCCATGGCAGCGTCGAGACGCCAGCCTTCATGCCGGTCGGGACCCAGGGCACGGTCAAGGCCGTGCTGCCCCGGGACGTGGCAGACATCGGCTCCGACGTCATTCTCGCCAACACCTACCACCTGAGCCTGAACGATCGCACCGAGTTGGTCGAGCGCGCCGGCGGCCTGCACAGCTTCATGAACTGGGACAAGTCCATCCTCACGGACTCGGGCGGTTTCCAGGTCTTCAGCTTGCCTGGGGCGAAAGTCAGTGAAGAGGGCGTCTCCTTTCCGTTGGGTGAGGGCAAGCCGCGCTACCTGTTGGACCCTGAGACCTCCATGGACGTCCAGCGCCGACTGGGCGCAGACATCGTGATGGCATTCGACGAGTGCTGCCCGCACGACGCAACCCGCGAATACGTCGGGCGCAGCGTCGAGCGCACGACACGCTGGGCGCGTCGCTGCCTGGACCAGAAGCTGGCAACGCACCAACTCCTGTTTGGAATCGTGCAAGGCGGCGTCCACGAAGAGCTTCGCCAGCGCAGCGCAGCTCAGATCACCGAGTTGGGCTTTGACGGCTTCGCCATCGGCGGGGTCAGCGTCGGAGAAGGCCACGACCTGATGGTGGCGATCACGCGTTGGACCGCACCCCACCTGCCCGTCAACAAGCCGCGCTACCTCATGGGGGTGGGATTGCCGGAAGACATTCTCGAAGCCGTGGAAAGCGGCATGGACATGTTCGACTGCGTCATCCCCACGCGCTACGCCCGCGGCGGCAGCCTGTTCACCCGCAAGGGGCGGCTGCGCATCGGAGACCGGTCACACCGGCACGACCTGTCGCCAGTCGACAGCAAGTGCACCTGCTACACCTGCAGCCACTACAGCCGTATGGTGCTGCGCCATCTGCACTACGCCCATGAGCCGGTCTTCGAGACCCTGGCCAGCATCCACAACCTGCAGTTCTACGAAGACCTCATGGCGGGCTGCCGGCACGAGATCGAGCGCAATCGATTTGGGCCCTGGAAAGAGGCCTGGCTGCGCCGATACCGTGGGCCCGACAAGGGCCCGGACAAGGAAACCTCCTAGGCCCAGTCCAGGTCCAGTTCCAGGAGCCGCAGACAAGGCCTGCGCGTGGCCCGCAGCTGTGGCCCGCGCCTCGGCCCGAGAGGCCGTCTTGGGGTCTGGTGCGCTTCTTCCTCATTCTCCCTCAACTTCGCCGGACATCTGGTCGAGGAATGTGCCCCTCAGGTGCCCTCCCGGCGCCACCCCCGTCGCGTTACGGAGATGATCCATGCTTGCCTCGAACCTGTGCTCCCGCTGGGCACTCGCCCTCTTGATTCCGGCCCTGGCCGCTGGCTGTGGCACCGCCCGGCACATGCAGAGCCTCGACATCTCCGATCACGATGGTCGGCATTTCGTCGGCGACATCGCGGTGGACTACCACCAGGAAGTGTCCCTCCAAGGTCAGCTTGCGGCCGAAGGCCTGACCCTCAAGCTGATGTCCCACACCGGCGCCATCGATGTGGTGGGCAGCCCAGGCGACAGCTACGAGCTGGTGCTCGACCTCTACACCGAGTTCGAAGGCGACGGCATGGCTGAGCTCGACGGCGACGGCTTGCGCGCCTGGTCGGACATGAACGGCGCGATCCTGATCAACGGCATTCGCGGCCGCCTCCCCGAAGGCGTCTCCCTGGAGATCCAGGCCGGCACGGGCGATGTCCTGGTCACGAGCTTCTTCGGGCCCGGCTCCGTCGACATCAAGAACGGCACGGGCACCGTGTCCGTCCGTTCCTGCGAAGTATCCGACGTCTCCATCAACTCGGGCACCGGCGATGTGCGCATGGCCCAGTGCACCGTTGAGTCCGTGCGCATGAACATGGGCATCGGCTCCCTGGCCGCCAAGGATTGCACCCTCGGCAAGCTGCGCGGCGATTCGGGCACCGGCGACTTCCTGATCCACAGCAGCCGCATCGATCACGCCTCCTTCGTGTCTGGTGTGGGCGATGTGCGCCTGACGGACACCCTGATCAGCGAGCTGCACAGCCAGCTCGGCACGGGCCGTGTCGAGGACCAGAAGAGCGCCGCCAACAAGTAGGCCGCAAATCGTCCTCATGGACCCATGATTCGAGGGCCAGCCCCTCGGACCCGGTGCCCGCCCCCAGGGCACCATCGTGGCCCGGCGCCACCCCGAAACGGGTGGCTGCCGGGCCACTCGCGTTGAATGGGGCAGACAGTGAACGAGGGACTTGACCCGGCATATCAGCAGGTTATGATCCCGTGATGCCGTCAACCGAATCCATCCCCAGCACCCTCAGGGCACTCTCAGATGAGACGCGCCTGCGGATCCTCAGCCTGCTGCTGCAGGCTGAGCTGTCTGTGGGGGAGATTGCCCGCTGCCTGGCCACCGGCCAGAGCCGGGTCAGCAACCACCTCAAGATCCTGCGTGAGATGGACTGGATCGGGGAGCGGCACGAGGGCAGCTACACCTTCTGCCGCCTGGAGGTGCCCAACGGGCCCATGGGGAACCTGTGGACCGCCCTGGCGCCCTCCTTGGACTCCCTCGGGCAGCGTGACGCGGATCAGGCCCGACTGGCCGTCGTTTTGGCTGAGCGGACCGACACCCGGGCTTTCTTCGATCGGATCGCCGGGGACTGGGACGTCATCGGCAGCGACTTCGAACGAGGCACGGGGCGTCTGGAAGCCTTGGCCTGCCTGGTGCCCTCCAACCTCGTCGTCGCCGACGTGGGCTGTGGCACCGGCTATCTAGCCGCCGCTCTGGGGCGGCACATCGAACACCTGATCTGCGTGGATTCCAGCGAAGCCATGCTGGCCCAGGCTCAGGACAATCTGGCAAACCTCAACTGTCGGCTCGAGTTCCGCGCCGGGAGCATGGAAGCGCTGCCGCTCGCCGACGCCGAGGTGGACGCCGCCTGTGCGCACATGGTCCTGCACCACCTGACGGAGACCCGCACTGGCCTCGACGAGCTCACCCGGGTGATCAAACCCGGAGGGCGCGTCATCTGCGTCGAGCTGCTGCCGCATCACGAGACCTGGATGCACGAAGCCATGGCCGACACACGGCTGGGCATCGACCCCCAGGCACTCGAGGAGGACTTCGCCTCCGCCGGCCTGACCAACATCACACGCGAGATGCTCAGCGATCGCTACATGGTCGAGAACCCGACCGGCAAGAGCATCGGCCTTCCGCTCTACCTCATTTCGGCGCAACGCGCGCCCTGACTCATAGACCCTTTTTCTTTCCCGAATACCCGGAGAACACCCGTGTCCGAATCCAGCCAGGCCACCGCCACCGACTGCAAGGTGGCCGACATGTCGCTCGCCCCTTGGGGCCGCAAGGAAATCATGCTGGCCGAGAAGGAAATGCCCGGCCTCATGTACTTCCGCGAGAAGTACAAGGACAGCCAGCCGCTGAAGGACTGCAAGCTGGTCGGCTGCCTGCACATGACCATCCAGACCGCCGTGCTGATCGAGACGCTGGTCGAGCTGGGCGCAGACGTGCGCTGGAGCTCCTGCAACATCTTCTCGACCCAGGATCACGCCGCAGCGGCCATCGCCGAGACGGGTGTGCCCGTCTTCGCCTGGAAGGGCGAGACGGACGAGGAGTACGACTGGTGCATCGAGCAGACCATCCGCTGGCCCGATGGCAGCGGCCCCGACATGATCCTCGACGACGGCGGCGACCTCACGGCCGTGCTGCACAAGCCCGAGAACGCCGAGCTCATGAAGAACGTGCGCGGCATCACGGAGGAGACCACCACGGGTGTGCACGCCCTGGTGAAGATGTGGAACGAGGGCACGCTGCAGAAGCCCGCCATCAACGTCAACGACTCCGTGACCAAGAGCAAGTTCGACAACCTCTACGGTTGCCGTGAGTCCCTCGCGGATGGCATCAAGCGCGCCACCGACGTGATGGTGGCCGGCAAGGTCGTCGTCGTGGCTGGCTACGGCGATGTCGGCAAGGGCTGTGCGGTCGCCATGAAGCACTTCGGTGCCCGCGTCATCGTGACCGAGATCGACCCCATCTGTGCGCTGCAAGCAGCCATGGAAGGCTACGAGGTCACGACGATGGAGAACGCTCTGTCCGAGGGCGACATCTACGTCACCACCACGGGCTGCCGCGACATCGTCACGGCCGACCACATGTCGAAGATGCGTGACGAGGCCATCGTCTGCAACATCGGCCACTTCGACATCGAGATCGACGTCGCGGGCCTGAACTCGTTCCCCGGCATCAAGAAGGACGAGATCAAGCCGCAGGTGGACCGCTACACCTTCGCCGACGGGCACAGCATCATCCTGCTCGCCGAGGGTCGCCTGGTGAACCTGGGCTGTGCGACGGGCCACCCGTCCTTCGTCATGTCCAACTCGTTCAGCAACCAGGTCCTGGCACAGATCGAGGTCTTCACCAACCCCGGCAAGTACGAGATCGGCGTCTACACCCTGCCGAAGCACCTCGACGAAGAGGTCGCCCGCGCGCACCTCGAGAAGCTGGGCGTGAAGCTCACCGTGATGACGGACGTGCAGTCCGCCTACCTCGGCTTGGACAAGGCCGGCCCCTACAAGCCGGAGCACTACCGCTACTAGGCGGCTGCGCCTTGGAGAGCGGCCTCGCGCGGCTCCCTGAAGCACAGGAGTGTTCATCGACGGCCGGTTCCGCGAACCCCGCGGAGCCGGCCGTCTTGCGTCTCATGCCAGGCGGGTCACGTGATGCGGCCACCGGCCTCGGCTGAGGGCGCCGAGCGTGGGTGTCCGGTGGGGGCGCTTGGTATGCTGCCGGGCTTCTGCCCCAGCCCCGAGATTGCCAGCATGAGACCGGCACAGCGAGCCCCGCGGCAGCGCGCAAGCACCCGATGCAACCCGGAGGATTCGTGGCCAGCACCCAGGATGTCTACACCGCACTCAAGACCGTCCCCGTCCCCGAACTGGGCCAAGGCAAGGACATCGTCAGCGGTGCCGCCGTTCGGAACCTCGTGATCTCGGGCGGCGCTGTCTCGTTCGACCTGGTGTTGATGGTCGGTGCCAACATGCCCGAGGCGCGAGTGGCTCAGATCCAGGCCGGCTGCGAAGCAGCCGTGAAGTCCCTGGGCGACGTCACCAGCGTGCACGTGAAGAGCTCCATACGCCCGCCAGCCGAAAGCGCCACACGGACGATCATGCCGCAAGTGAAGCATGTGGTAGCGGTGGCCAGCGGCAAGGGTGGAGTCGGCAAGAGCACGACGGCCGCCAACCTCGCCGTCGCCCTGCATGCCCAAGGGATGCGCGTCGGCCTGCTGGACGCCGACATCTACGGCCCGTCCGTGCCCACCATGTTCGGCGTGAGCGGCCGGCCCGAGCCGGCCGGCGAGAAGCTGATCCACCCCATGAAGGCCCACGGCATCTCGCTGATGAGCATCGGCTTCCTGATCGACCCGGACACCCCGATGGTCTGGCGTGGACCGATGGTGCATGGAGCGCTGACGCAGTTCATGGAGCAGGTGGTGTGGGGCGAGCTGGACTACGTCATCGTCGACATGCCGCCCGGCACGGGTGACGCGCAGCTCACGTTGACCCAAAAGGCGCCCCTCTCTGGTGCCGTCGTCGTCACCACCCCGCAGCAGGTCTCCGTTGTGGATGCACGCAAGGGTCTCAAGATGTTCGAGCAGGTGAAGGTTCCGGTGCTGGGTATCGTCGAGAACATGTCCTACTTCGTCTGCGATGGCTGCGACAAGGAGCACGACATCTTCCTGCGCGGTGGCGGCAAGCGCACGGCCGACGAGATGTCCGTGCCGTTCCTGGGTGAGATCCCGATCCAGTCCGGCATCGCCGCCAGCGGCGACGGCGGTCGCCCCGTCGTACTGGAGTCGCCCGACAGCCCAGCAGCCCATGCCTTTCACAAGCTGGCAACCTCCATCCGCGAGCGCCTGGACGGTGACCACGCAGCCGGCAGCGGCCTCAGCTCCATGGCCTGGAAAGGCTGATGGACGTCAGCAGCGGTGTGAAACCGGTCAAGCTGGGCCAGGACGGCCCGCACGTGCTGACCGTCGAGTGGAGCAACGGGCACCAAGGCCGCCACGCCGTGCGGACTCTGCGCCTGGCCTGTCCGTGCGCCCAATGTGTGGACGAGTGGACCGGCGAGCGCACCCTCAAGGACGACACCGTGCCCGAGGACATCCGGCCGGTGTCCATCGACCCGGTGGGCTTGTACGGCATCCAGTTTGACTGGAGCGACGGACATGGCACCGGGATCTACACCTTCGAAACCCTCGGGGCGTTGTGCGATTGCCCCACGTGCAGTGCAGATGGAGAGAAATCGGCATGACTGAGTTGTCCCAAGCGGATCCCGAGATCTACGCCGCGATCGCCGCAGAGGCTCGCCGCCAACACGAGGATCTCGAGCTCATCGCCTCCGAGAACACCACGTCGGCGGCGGTTCGGGAGGCCGTCGGCTCGGTGCTCACCAACAAGTACGCCGAAGGCTATCCCGGGCGCCGTTACTACGGCGGCTGCGAGCATGTCGACACCGTCGAGCGCCTGACGATCGATCGCGCCAAGCAGCTGTTCGGGGCTGAGCGCGCCAATGTGCAAGCCCACTCGGGCAGCCAGGCGAACATGGCGGTGCTCATGGCCCTGCTCGATCCGGGCGACAGCTACCTCGCCATGGACCTCGCCCATGGAGGCCACCTGACCCACGGACACCCCATGAATTTCTCGGGGCGGCTCTATGAGGCCATCCCCTACGGAGTGGACCGCGAAACCGAGCGCATCGACATGGACGCCGTGAGGAAGCTCGCCCTGGAGCACCGGCCCAAGCTCATCCTGGCAGGAGCAAGCGCCTACTCGCGGCACATCGATTTCGAGGCCTTCGCACAGATCGCCCAGGAGGTGGGGGCGTCGTTGATGGTGGACATGGCCCACATCGCTGGCCTCGTGGCGGCCGGCGTCCATCCGAGCCCGGTGCCGCACGCCGACGCCGTGACACTGACCACCCACAAGAGCCTGCGCGGCCCTCGCGGCGGAATGATCCTGTCTCGCAAGAGCGTCATGAAGACCATCAACTCCAGGGTCTTCCCAGGGATCCAGGGCGGCCCCCTGATGCATGCCATCGCCGGCAAGGCCGTGGCCCTCAAGGAAGCAGCTCAACCCGAGTTCGTGGAGTATCAGCAACGGGTGGCGGCCAGCGCGGATGCCATGGCGAAACAGCTCGTGCAGCGTGGAGTGCGCGTGGTGTCCGGAGGAACAGACAACCACCTCCTGCTCGTGGACGTAGGCAGCAAGGGGCTCACCGGTGCGGACGCTGAAGACGCCCTGGGGGCCGCAGGTCTCACCGCCAACAAGAACATGATCCCCTTCGACACCCAGCCGCCCATGAAGGCGTCAGGCATTCGCCTGGGGACACCATCCCTCTGCACCCGCGGCTTCGGTCCGGAGGACTGCGCACGCGTGGGCGACCTGATCGCGGACGTGCTCGAGGCCCCGCAAGACTCCGCCGTGCTCGCTGCAGCGAAGGCCACCGCGGCAGAACTCGCGGACGCCCACCCGCTGCAACAAGGCGACGCCCTCTGATGGGGGGCGCGCGGCACACCTACGTCGTCGACATCGAGACGGTCGGCGTGCCGTGGAACTCCCTCGACGAAAAGACCCGCGAGTACCTCCAAGGGCGCGCCAGTTCGGAAGCCGAAAAGGAGGCCGTCACCCACCGTCTGGGGCTGAGCCCGGGCACGGGACGGGTGATCGTGATCGGCATGCGCAACATCACCGCCGACAAAGGCGGCATGTTCGTCGAGGGCAAGCCACGCGGCTGGATCGATGCGGGACCTGCCGGCTTCAAGCGCTTTGACGGGGACGAGCGGGACATGCTGACCGAGTTCTGGCGCATGCTCGGCACCAACGCAGGTCGGGTGGTGACCTACAACGGCCGGCAGTTCGACGGCCCCTTCTTGATGCTGCGCTCCGCGATGCTTGGGGTGGCACCCAGCATGAACCTGGCGGGCTACCGCTACTCGGTCGCGGCGCATTGCGACCTGCAGGAAGTGCTCAGCTTCCATGGGGCAACGCGCCCGGTCTACAGCCTGGACTACTGGTGTCGCCGCTTCGGCATTACCTCACCCAAGGAGGAGGGCTTGGACGGATCCCGGGTCCAGGAGTACTACGAATCCAACCGACTCGAAGAGATCGTCGACTACTGCGCCCGTGACGTGATAGCCACGGCGGCGCTCTACGAGAAGCTCGAGACGACGCTGATCCCGCTGTTCGAGCGACGCAGCTGAGGTCGGGCAACCCGATCTCAGGGACTCAGCTTGCCCTTGATGTCTGAGAGACGGGCAGGGCTGACCCACCCGATTCCGCGCAACACCACCAGGACCTCGGTCCAGCTGGGGAAGGTCTTGCCCGACTGGCGCTTGTACTTGTCCATGGCCTTCAGGAACTGAAGACGCTCGAACTCCAGCAGCTCGGGATCATCCGGCGCCTCCTTCGGGCTGCGGCGCTTCGCGCTGCGGCTCGACGTGCGCGTGGAGGAACCCGCCGCCTTAGCTGTCGACTTCTTCGCGGGGGCCTTTGGGCCCGGCTTGGTTGCGGCCTTGGCCGTGGGCTTCGTTTTGGCCGATGCAGCCTTGCTGGACTTCTTAGTGGTCACCATGAGTGCCTCCCGCGGAATAACTCGAAGGGGCTACTCATCGGCCACAAGGCCGTGCCTCCTGAAATGTTCACGGACGGCTTCTGTGGTCGGATTCTCGATCACGCCGAATTCGGTCACGATTCCAGCAATGTGCTCATGGGGAGTCACATCGAAGGCCGGGTTGTAGACCTGGACGTCTGCCGGCGCGTTCAGACCACCTGAGTAGCCCTTGCGGATCTCATCGGGATCCCGCTGTTCGATGGGAATGCCGCTTCCATCGGGCGTAGCCAGGTCGAAGGTCGAGGTGGGGGCCACCACATAGAAGGGCACACCGTGGTGCTTGGCCAGCACGGACACCGAGTAGGTGCCGATCTTGTTGGCCGCATCCCCATTGGCGGCGATGCGATCTGAACCCACGAACACCTTCTGGATGCGACCCTCCTTCATCACCTGCCCAGCCATGTTGTCACAGATGAGGGTCACATCGATGCCGGCGTTGTGCAGCTCCCAGGAGGTGAGGCGGCTGCCCTGGTTGAGGGGGCGCGTCTCATCCGCGAAGACAGCAAAGGTCTTGCCTTGCTCCTGCGCAGCGAAGAACACCGCCAGAGCCGTGCCGTAGTCCGCCGTAGCCAGGCCGCCTGCGTTGCAGTGGGTGAGTGCCGTCTCTCCCTCAAGCAGCAGGGTCGCCCCGTGCTTGCCCAAGCGGCGACAGATGTCCCGGTCCTCCTCCCAGATCGTGACCGCCTCGTCGAGCATGCGTTGCTTCATGCCGTCCACGCTCGCTCCGGCCTCGGCGGCTGCCTGCTCCGCGACCCGGGTCATGCGATCCAAGCCCCAGAAGAGGTTCACGGCCGTGGGCCTCGAGGTGGCCAGATAGTCCGTGGTCTTGCGCAGGTCCTGCAGGAAGCCCGGCACGTCTGTCGCCGCAGAGTTGCGGACGCCCAGCACGGTCCCGAAGCCCGCCGCCACACCGATGGCCGGTGCACCGCGCACCGCCAGGCGCTTGATGGCGTCCCACATCTCCTCCTGCGTCTGGCAGTCGATCTCCTTGAACTCGGCCGGCAGGAGGGTCTGCTCTATGAGCCGACAGCAGCCGTCGAGGCCGCCCATCCATTTGATGGTGTCCGGGTGGCTGGTGCCGGTCATGTGCTCAGGCTCCCTGCATCATGCGGAGTTTCTCCGAGACAGCCTTGTCCTTGGCCAGGACAGCGTCTCGCATGCTCTGCTTGTGGTCTTCGAGCGCCTGCGCCAGGGCGGCGTCGGACACTGCCATGATGCGCACGGCAAGCAGGGCGGCATTCTTGCCACCTGCCTTGTTGGCCGCCACGGTCGCGACCGGAATCCCGCTTGGCATCTGCACCACGGACAGCAGGGAGTCCAAGCCCCCTGCGAAGTCGGTGGGGATCGGCACACCGATCACAGGCAGCGTCGTGGCCGCAGCCAACACGCCCGCCAGGTGAGCCGCCCCGCCAGCTACGCCAATCACGACCTGCACTCCGGCTGCCCGTGCACCAGAGGCCAGTTCGTGCACGTGGTCGGGCGTGCGATGGGCGGAGAGGATGCGCACGTCGAAGGGAATCCCCATCGACTTCAGCTGCTCAAAACCGCCCTCGATGTGAGGCAGATCGCTGTCGCTACCCAGGACCCAGAGAACTCGTGGCTGACTCATGCTGCAGGACCCCTCAATCGGCGTTCGATGTCGACGTAACGTTCGCGTGCCTTGTTCATGATCGCCTCGGGTAGCTCGGGCGCTGGGGGAGTCTTGTCCCACCCCATGTCGAGCAGCGCATCGCGGATCACCTGCTTGTCGTAGCTGTCCTGGGCGCGTCCGGGGGCGTAGGTGTCTTCCAACCAGTAGCGCGAAGAGTCCGGCGTGAAGACCTCGTCGATCAGGGTCAGTTGGTCCTGCACCAGACCAAACTCGAACTTGGTGTCCGCGAGCAGGATGCCCCGCGCGGCGGCGTGTTGCGATGCGGCGTCAAAGAGCGCCAGCGCCAGCGCTCCGGCCCTGGTCGCCAGGTCCACACCGACGATGTGTGCCAGCTGGGCGACACTGATGTTCTCGTCGTGCTGGCCCATGGGGGCCTTGGTGCTCGGCGTCAAGATCGCCTCGGGCAGCTTGCTGCTCTCCTGCAGGCCTGCGGGCAACTTGTGGCCGCAGATCTCACCAGTGCGCTGGTATTCCTTCCAGCCCGAGCCTGCGACGTAACCCCGGACGATGAACTCGGCCTTGAGTGGGGACGCCTTCTTGACCCACATCGAACGCCCTGCCAACGCATCGGCATGCCGCTGCACTGACTCGGGCATCTTGGAGACGTCGGTCTCGATCACGTGGTTCTGCAGCACGCTGGCCGTCTTCTCGAACCAGAACGTGCTCAGGCTCGTGAGCAGCTGCCCCTTGCCTTCCAAGCGCTGGGGCAGGATCACGTCGAAGGCGGACACGCGATCGGACGCCACCAGCAGCAGGCTGGATTCGTCCACTGAGTAGATGTCCCGGACCTTTCCACTGTGCAGCCGCGTCAGGCCGTCCAACTCTGCATCGAGTGTGTTTTCGGGTGTCTCGATCGTCATCTCTTGGACCCTCCTGTGATCCGTTTGTCCGTGTCGCGGCGCCCGGAGCAGACGAGGTGAAGACTCCGAGCCCGGTGTGGAAGCGGCGGATCATACCGCACGGGCGAGGGCTCGATCGACCACAGCTACGCTCTTCCGAGTGGCTCGATGACCTGGCTATGCTGACTGGCAGCTCCAGCTCTCACGCCAACCCAGCCCTCCTTCCACACCCCGGACAGCCCATGGCCGCTCCCTTCAAGTTGCTCGTGACCGGCGGAGCCGGCTACATCGGCAGTCATGCGACCCGGGCCCTGCGCGCCGCGGGGCACGACGTGGTGGTCTACGACGACCTCTCCGAGGGTTTCGAGAAGGCCGTCCTGGGGGCACCCTTGGTGGTCGCGGACATTCTCGACACCGAAACCCTGGCCGCGACCCTCAAGGGGCGCGAGATCGACGCCGTGCTGCACTTCGCTGCCCGTTGCTATGTGGGCGAGTCCATGGAGAAGCCCGACCTCTACTGGCGCATCAACCGGGACGGCACCCGCTCGCTGCTGAAGGCCATGGGCGCGGTGGGGGTGCACAAGCTCGTGTTCTCCTCCACGTGCGCGGTGTACGGCCTGCCCGACCAGGTGCCGTTGGTGGAGGACATGCCGCACCGCCCCCTGAGCGTCTACGGGGAAACCAAATCGGCCATGGAGGCGGAGATCGCCCAAGCGGTGGACAGCTCGCCCTTGGAAGCGGTGATCTTCCGGTACTTCAACGCAGCCGGTGCCAGCGTCGATGCCGTGCTGGGGGAGCACCATGACCCGGAGACGCACCTGATCCCCCTGGCGCTCATGGCAGCACGAGACGGCAGAACCTTGACGGTCAACGGCAACGACTACCCCACGGCGGACGGCACCTGCATCCGTGACTATGTGCACGTCTGCGATCTGGCGGACGCCCACGTGCGCGGCGTCGAACGCCTCCTGGATGGTAAGCCCGGCCTGACCGCCAACCTCGGCAGCGGCCACGGCAACTCGGTGCTTGAGATCCTGGAGGCGGTGCGCAGCGTCACCGGGCTTCCGCTGGAGACGCTGACCGGCCCGCGTCGGCCTGGCGACCCTGCAGCTCTCTACGCCGCCGCGGATCGAGCCCGGGAACTCCTGGGATGGCAACCCGAATACACGCGCATCGAGACCATCGTGGAGCACGCATGGAGCGCACTCCGCGCCTGATCGTGCTGGGCTCGGGCACCTCTGTCCCGCGCGCCGGTCGCACCACGAGCTGCTATCTGGTCGACCCAGGGGACGGACGCGCCCTGCTGATCGACCTGGGCCCCGGCGCCCTGCAACGAGCAGCCGCCTTGGGCTACGACCTGGACCGGCTGCACGGGATCCTGGTCACCCACATCCATCCAGACCACAGCGCTGACCTCGTCGCGCTGGACTTCGCCTTGCGGAACCCCATCCCCCGTGCCGGCATGCCAGCGCTCGACGTCTGGGGGCACGCGGACCTGGCCCTGCTGCATGCACGGGTTCGCAACGCATGGCCGGGCTGGCTGGGCAGCGGCCCTGAGCGGCTGCGGCTGCAGACCGTAGAGGTCTCTCGCCGGGCTTCGACGGCTGGCACCCCCGTGGACGCCCCGGGCTTCCGGCACGTGGCTGCCTTTCCCATCGCCCACACCCAGAGCTCCGTCGGCTATCGCCTGACCTTGCCCAATGGCTTCGTGATCGCCTTCTCGGGGGATGCCGCCGAGGGCGCGGGGCTGCTGGATCTTGGCCGCGACAGCGACTTGTTCGTGCTGGAGGCCGCCGTTCCCGAATCACGGCCGGTCGAAGGGCACCTCTCTCCAGAACGCGCGGCTCGGGTGGGGCAGGCCTCTGGCACCCGTCATCTGCTCCTGACGCACTTCTATCCGGGGGTTCTGGGGGAGCCCATGCGCCCTCGCGTTCGCAGCGCATTTCGGGGTCGGCTCAGCCTGGCAGAAGATGGGATGATCCTTCCGCTCGTGCCCTGAGCCCAACAAAGAGAGACCCACAAGGACCCCAGCCCGGGACCTCTGCATGTCTGCCCACGCCCTGTGCCTGCTCGCCCTCTCCATCCTGGGTCTGGGCGACTCCGTGGAACAGGTTCTGGGCCGGCCCATCCTGGCTGGTGCCTCGGTCTCCGTGGCCGTGGCCGACGCCGAGACAGGGGAGCCGATCTTTTCCAAGAACCTCGACGTGCCGCGCACGCCTGCCAGCAACCTCAAGCTGGTGAGCACGGCCGCAGCCCTGTCGAGCCTGGGGCCGGACTATGTCTTCGCCACGCGGCTCATGGCAGCGAACGCCAACGAACAGGGCCCGCTTGTCAACCGTGACGGCACTCTGCAAGGGGACCTGATCCTGCTGGGCGGGGGAGACCCGTGCTTGCGCTCGGACACCCTGCGCGACCAGCCCGATCAGGTGGACGACGCCGCTCGACTCCTGGCGGACCTGCTGAAGTCCAAGGGCGTCAAGCGCATCGATGGAGCGCTCGTGCTGGACGACGCCTTCCTGGATCGGCAGTGGGTGCACCCGGAATGGGATCTGTCCGATCTCGACTTCCCCTACGCCGCACCTATCAGCGCGCTGTCAATCCACGGCAACTGCCTCACGATCTCCGTGGATGGTCGCAGCGGCGGCAGTCACCCCGTCGCCTCCCTGCGCCACGAGGTGGACGGCTACGACCTGCGCAATGAGGTCAAGTGGGCGAGCGCGACGCGCACCTTCAGCGTGGGCGCCCTGCGTCCGGACGACCGCGGTGGTATCCGCCTGCGAGGTTCGATATCGCACGGCCTCGAACCGCACGAGTTGCGTGTGCCCGTTCGGGACGGGGCGCTGCTCTTCGGGCGCTGCCTCATGTCGCAGCTCGAACGGGTGGGCATCCACGTGCGGGATGGCATGCAGAGGGAAGGAGGAGCAGCACGCTCCCTCGGCAGCTCCTCCGAACTGGTGCGCTTGGAGACGCCTCTGTCTCTCGCCGTGATCCTGGCCAACAAGGAGAGTGACAACTCCATCAGCGACCACGTGTTCAAGGTGCTCGGCGCAGAGATCCTCGGCAAGGGTTCCTTTTCAGGCGGAGCCGAAGCCACGGAGCGCTTCCTCAAGAACACGGTGAAGACCCGGATTCCGGGCTTCTCCATGGCAGATGGCTCTGGGCTCGCATCCACCAACCGCATCACCGTGCGCCAGATGGTGGACATGCTCGTGGCCATGAACACCTCCAGCGCCCCCGTCCGGGACCTCTTCCTGCGCTCGCTGCCGGTGGCCGGAATGGACGGATCCTTGCGCGATCGACTCACGCAGCCGGGCTACGCGGGGCGAGTGCGCGCCAAGTCCGGATACATCAGCGGGGTCTCAGGCCTCTCCGGCTACGTCCAAACGAGGTCCGAGCGTGTGCTCGCCTTCTCGATCCTGATCAATGACGTCCCCAAGGGCGTGGGCAATCGGTTCATGAAGATCGTGCAGGATGACATCTGCCGGGACCTCGTCGACCGCTACTGAATCCCGTGACTGCCGACGACATCCCCCAGCTCCTCGCTTTCGCCGTGGAGACCGCCCGCTCGGCAGGTGAGGTCATCGCGCAGCACGATCTGGGCCAGCCCCACGCCGCCCCCGACGTGACCATGAAGGGCTTGCGCGACCCCGTCACGGTGGCTGACCTGGCTGCCGAGCGTCACATCGTCAGTCGCATCCGTGCGGCCTACCCCGCGAACGCCATCTTCGCGGAGGAGGAAACGCGCGATACCCGGCGCGACGGCCTCACCTGGTATGTGGACCCCCTCGATGGCACCGTGAATTTCAGCCAGGCACACCCGTTCTACGCCGTGTCCATCGCCCTCTACGACGGGCCCACACCGCTGGTCGGCGTCGTCCACGCCCCGCGACTGGGCGAGACCTTCGCCGCCGGGCGGGGGTTGGGCGCCACGCTCAACGGCATGCCGCTGCAGGTGTCCTCCAAGGACGCGTTGATCCAGGCCGTGCTCGCCACGGGCTTCGCCTACAAGCGCAACGAACTGGCGGACAACAACGTGGGTCACTTCACCGACTTCATCCTGAAGGTGCGTGGGATGCGGCGCTGCGGATCAGCGGCGCTGGACCTGGCCTACACCGCGGCCGGCCGCCTGGATGGCTACTGGGAGCCGCATCTGAATCCCTTCGATGTGGCAGCCGGTGCCTTGCTGGTGCTGGAAGCGGGTGGCGTGGTCACCGACATGCAGGGCAGCGACGGCTGGTTGCAGGGCGGCACCATCGCAGCTGGACCGAAGCGCATGCACGCGCTGATGCTCGATCAGCTGATTGGGCAAGAACCCGCAGCTCGCTCGGCGGGAGACGACGCATGACGCTGCAAGACGTCGTCGTGCGTGGGGCCCGGGAACACAACCTGCAAGGGGTGGATGTCACCATCCCGCGGCTTGCGCTGACGACCATCACGGGCGTCTCGGGCTCCGGCAAGAGCTCCCTGGCCTTCGACACCATCTATCAAGAGGGTCAGCGACGGTACGTCGAGAGCCTCTCGTCCTACGCCCGCCAATTCCTGGGGCGGATGGAGAAGCCCAAGATCGATCAGATCGATGGCCTCTCTCCGACGCTGCTCATCGATCAGAAGACGGTCAACCGCAACCCGCGCTCCACGGTGGGCACGGTGACCGAGATCTACGACTCCCTCAGATTGCTCTTCGCACGCTTGGGAATCCCGCACTGCGCGGTCTGCGGTGCAGCCGTGAAGGCGCAACCCGTCGACAGCATCGTGGAGACGATCCTGGCCCGTTGGCCCGGGGAACGCATCGCGCTGCTTGCGCCCATCGTCCGGGATCGCAAGGGCACCTACCGAAGGGACCTCGAAGGCTGGCGGCTCAAGGGCTACACCCGGGTCTGGGTGGACGGCGTGGAGCGGCGGCTCGATGAAGAGATCGAGCTGGTGCGCAACGAGCGCCACACCCTCGAGCTGGTGGTGGACCGCGTGCGACTGGAAGCCGAGCGCGTGGGGCGGCTCAGCGAAGGGGTCGAAACCGCCTGTCGCCTGGCCGATGGCTTCGTGCACGTGCGCGTCGGCAAGGGCGAGCCCACCGCCTTCTCCACCCGCAACACCTGCCCGGAAGGGCACGGCGACTTCCCGGAGTTGGAGCCCCGGCTGTTCTCCTTCAACTCACCGCACGGCGCCTGCCCGGCCTGCGAAGGCCTCGGCAAACGCCGCCAACCCGACCCCGACCTGCTCATCGCAGACGCCGGTCTGTCCATTCGTGACGGAGCCCTGAGAGTCAGCAACAAGACGGGCTACATGAGCTATGTGCGGCTCGGCCCCAAGAGCCTCGACGCGGTGGCAGCGGCCTTCGACATCGACCTCGATGTTCCCTGGAAGAAGCTCCCCAAGCGCGCCAAGCGGGTGATGCTGCACGGCTCCGGGGAGCGCGAAGTGACGCTCGAGTGGGATTGGAAGTCCCGCGACGGCAACAAGACCGTGCACGGCTCGGACACGAAGCCCTTCGAAGGCCTGCTGCCAGCCATCGAGCGCCATGTGGGGCTGCCCGGCTTCCGCCAGGTCGAACGCTTCCTCGCCACGCGCATCTGCGACGACTGCGAAGGCACGCGGCTGGGCCCGTCCCCGCGCGCCGTCACCTTCCACGATCTACGCTTGGATGAACTGACGGCCCTCACGGTGAGCGAGGCCCGCAAGTTCTTCCAGTCGCTCTCCTTCAGTGAGCGCGAGAAGCTGGTTGGCAAGCCGATCCTGGCCGAGATCACCAAGCGCCTGAGCTTCCTCGACGAGGTGGGGCTCGAGTACCTGAGCCTCGATCGCAGCTCCCGCACCCTGTCTGGCGGGGAGGCCCAGCGCGTGCGCCTGGCCACCCAGGTGGGCTCCGGCCTGCAGGGCGTGCTCTACGTCCTGGATGAGCCGTCCATCGGCCTGCACGCCCGGGACAACCAGCGCCTGATCGCCACCCTTCACGCCTTGCGCGACCGCGGCAACACGGTGCTCGTGGTGGAGCATGACGAGGAGACGATCCTCGCCAGCGACCACATCATCGACATCGGGCCGGGGGCAGGGCGCCTGGGCGGGCACGTGCTCTCCGAGGGCACGGCCGCGGAGGTCTTGCGCGGGACCCAGACGCTGACGACGGACTACCTCACCGGTCGGCGCGGAATCGACCTGCCGCAGCAGCGACGGACAGGCAACGGCGAGCAGCTCTCGATCCTGGGTGCCAGCGCACGCAACCTCGTGGACCTGGACGTCTCCTTTCCGCTGGGCTGCCTGATCGCGGTGACGGGTGTCTCGGGCAGCGGCAAGTCCACCCTCGTCGACCATGTGCTCCGTCGCTCCCTCGCACGCACCCTGCATCGCGCCGAAAAGGTACCTGGGGAACACCGCGAGATCCGCGGCATCGAGCAGGTCGACAAGATCATCGAGATCGATCAGCAGCCCATCGGGCGCACGCCCCGCAGCAATCCCGCTACGTACACCGGGGTCATGGACCTCATCCGGGACGTGTTCGCCAACACGCCCGAAGCGAAGGTTCGCGGCTATGCCAAGGGGCGCTTCTCCTTCAACGTTAAGGGCGGACGCTGCGAGTCCTGCGAGGGCGCAGGGGTCAACACCATCGAGATGCAGTTCCTGCCCGATGTCCAGGTGCCCTGCGAGGTGTGCAACCGCCGCCGCTACAACAGCGAAACGCTGGAGATCCAGTACCGCGGCCAGGCCATCGACCAGATCCTCGACATGACCGTGGACGAGGGGCTCGAGTTCTTCGCGCACCACCGCAAGACAGGGCGCATCCTGCAGACACTTCACGACGTCGGTCTCGGCTACGTCAGCCTCGGGCAACCGTCCACGACCCTCTCCGGAGGCGAGGCGCAGCGCATGAAACTGGCCTCGGAGCTGTGCCGGCCGGCCACCGGAAGCACCCTCTATGTGCTCGACGAACCCACGACGGGCCTGCACTTCGAGGACATCCGCGTGCTCGTGGCAGCGCTTCAGCGGCTGGTCGATGCGGGGAACACCCTGATCGTCGTGGAGCACAACCTGGACGTCATCAAGGTGGCGGACCATGTGATCGACCTCGGGCCGGAAGGCGGCACAGGGGGCGGGGAGATCGTCGCCCAGGGCACGCCGGAGGAGGTGGCCGCCGTCCAGGCCTCTCACACTGGGCGCGCCTTGGCCCCCTTGCTCAAGCCGCGCAAGGTGCACATGCCCAAGGCGGTCACCAAGAAGCGCAAGGCCACCGCGGTACCTCGCGCGCTCACCGTCAAGGGCGCTTCACTGCACAACCTCGACCACATCGACGTGCAAATCCCGCACGGGAAGTTGACGGTCATCACCGGCCCGTCGGGGTCGGGCAAGACGAGCCTCGCCTTCGACACCCTCTTCGCCGAGGGCCAACGCCGCTTCGTGGAGAGCCTGTCCACCTACGCGCGACGCTTCCTCGAGCGCATGCAGCGCCCGCCTGTCGAATCCATCGACGGCCTGGCGCCAGCCATCGCCATTGACCAGAAGACGGCGGGGCGCAACCCGCGCTCCACCGTGGCCACCTCGACGGAGATCCATGACTACCTGCGGTTGTTGTTCTCGCGGGTGGGAGTCGCCCACTGCTGGACCTGTGAGCGGGTCCTCCAGGGCTGGGCACCCACACAGGCGGCTGTCGACCTGGTCGCGCGCGCTGGGGGGCAGCGGGCCCGCATCAGCGCATCGCTCTACACCAAGCTGCACAAGCACCCCACGGCGCTCAGCAAGCCGGAGGAGGTCATGGAGTTGCGCGAGGAGCTTCTGGGCGATGGCTTCGCCCGGCTGCTCGTGAACGGTGAGGAGGTTCGTCTCGATGAGCTCAGCTCCACGGCATCAGCCAAGAGTGTCGAGCTGGTCATCGACCGCATCAAGGTCGACGGCCGCAAGCGCACCCGCCTGGCCGAGGCCCTCGGTCTGGCCCAGCAGCGAGGTCTCGGGCTGGCGCACGTACACCTCGAAGACGGCAGCGTCGTCGACTATGAAGCCCGCCCAGGTTGCGCCCGCTGCGGCAACATGCTTCCGGCAGAAGGCCTGACTCCGCGCATGTTCTCCTTCAACAACCACGCAGGTGCCTGCCCCGACTGTGAGGGCATGGGCCGCGTGCTCTCCTTGGACGTCGAGCGCCTCATCGACCGCCCGAACCGGCCGCTGCTCGAAGGCGCCATGACGTCCCGCGTGGGGCGGCACATCGGCCGCCGCGGTGGCTGGTACTCCCAGGCACTGAATCAGGTCGCGGAGCGCCATGGGGGCAATCTGGAACGCCCCTGGTCCACCCTTTCACGCAGCGTGCAGAAGGCCGTCCTGAAAGGCACCGGGAACGACTCCACCATCGCGGTGCACTACGACAGCAGCTCGAGCGGCCGCAGCCGGCAGGTGGACTTCGAGGTCCAGTGGCAAGGCCTCATCCCGCTGGTCGAAGGCTGGTGGCGTGGCACGGAGAAGGAGGGCTGGTGGCGGGCCGCCCTCGAAGAACTCATGAGCGACGACGAGTGCCGCGGCTGTCAGGGTGGCCGCCTGCGCCCGGAATCCGCGGCGACGAAGGTCGGCGACATCGGCATCGCGGACCTGGCTCGCCAGACCGTCAGCGAAGCCCGCAGCACCATGCACGGCCTCAAGCTCAAGGGCAACGCGCGCACCATCGCGGAAGACATCCTGAACGAGATCCGCAACCGCCTCGACTTCCTGGTGAACGTCGGCCTCGGTTATCTCTCGCTCTCCAGACCGAGCTCGACCTTGTCGGGTGGCGAGGCCCAGCGCATCCGGCTGGCCAGCCAACTGGGCAACCGCCTGGTGGGCGTGCTCTACGTCCTGGACGAACCCTCCATCGGCCTGCACCCCAGGGATCAAGCGCAGCTGCTCGGCACCCTCACCGAGCTTCGCGACCTGGGCAACACCATCGTGGTGGTCGAGCACGACGAGCAGACCATGGAGATGGCCGACCACATCATCGACCTCGGGCCAGGCGCCGGACGACACGGGGGCAAGGTGGTGGCGGCGGGCTCGCCGGACAAGATCCGCCGCAGCCGGCGCTCCCTGACGGGCCGCTATCTCTCCGGGCGCATGACGGTGCCTGTCCCTGCCGAGCGGCGCGAGGGGCAGGGCCAGCTCACCCTCAAAGGTGCCCGTCTGCACAACCTCCGCAAGCTCACGGCCCGCTTCCCGTTGCGCGTCCTGACGGTTGTCACGGGCGTCTCGGGTTCCGGCAAGTCCAGCCTCGTGAGTGGGCTGCTTGTGCCTGCGGTGCACGCCAAGCTGGAGGCCACTGGCGATGCGCCGAGCCAGATGGGGGAGCTGACCGGCGTGCGCCACAAGCTGGACAAGTTGCTCGTCATCGATCAGTCCCCCCTCGGCCGCTCACCCCATAGCAACGCAGCCACCTATAGCGGCGCCTTCGGCGAGATCCGGAATCTCTTCGCCGCAACCGCCGAATCCCGCATGCGCGGCTTCGGCCCAGGGCGCTTCAGCTGCAACGTGAAGGGCGGCCGCTGCGAGAGCTGCCAGGGCCGGGGAGTGGAGGTGGTCGAGATGCACTTCCTCTCCGATGTGTCCATCACCTGCGACGCGTGCAATGGGCGCCGCTTTGGTCGTGAGACACTCGAGGTGCACTGGAAGGGGCACACGATCGCCGACGTCCTGGAAATGGACATCGACACCGCGCTCGAGGTTTTCGGCAGCCACAAGCGTATCCAGCGCCGGCTGTCCTACCTCTCACAGGTGGGGCTCGGCTATCTCAAGCTGGGCCAACCCGCAACGACGCTCTCGGGCGGGGAGGCCCAACGCGTGAAGCTCGCCTCGGAGCTGGCGCGCCCGGGCACGGGCAACTCCCTGGTCGTGCTCGATGAGCCCACCACGGGCCTGCACGTCGACGACGTCGCCCGGCTCGTCAAGGTCTTGCAAGACATGGTGGACAGTGGCAATACCGTGATCGTCATCGAGCACAACCTCGATGTCATCAAGAACGCAGATCACCTGATCGACATGGGCCCCGAAGGGGGCAAGGCAGGTGGTCGCATCGTGGTGGCGGGAACCCCCGAAGAGGTTGCCAGCCACCCCACATCGCATACGGGACGATTCCTCGCCCCGCTGTTGGAGAAGACCGGCGCATGAGTCCCGACCTGCCGCTCACCGTTCAGGGCGACAAGACCATCCTCGCGGAGGTCCACACCGAAGGCTTCTCCGAAGCACGCGACTTCCTCCCGCTGTTCGCGGAGCTTGAGAAGAGCCCTGAACACATCCACACCTACCGCATCACCTCGCTTTCCATCTGGAATGCTGCGGCAGCGGGCCTCAGCGCGGAAGACATCCTCACCTTCCTGAAAGCCCAGTCGCGCTACCCCATCCCCCCGAACGTCAAGGTCGACATCGAGGAGAACATCCGGCGCTTCGGGCTGCTGCGCTTGGAGCGCGTGGATGGCGTGCTGGCCCTCACCTCGGCAGACGAGGTGCTGCTGAAGCACATCCGCAAGACCGCAAGCCTCAAGCAGTTCTTCGAGGCAGGAGGCTCGACAACCGTGCTACCCGTCGTGGAGGCCATGCGTGGCGACGTGAAGCAGGCGTTGATCCGCATCGGGTATCCCGTCGAGGATCTGGCCGGATACACCCCGGGCGCCAAGCTGGAGTTCAGCCTGCGCGACACATCCGGACGCACCGGAGAGGACTTCGGGCTGCGCGCCTACCAGCAAGAGGCGGCGACCATCTTCCATGCAGGCGGCACGGAAAAGGGCGGCAGCGGCGTCGTCGTCCTGCCCTGCGGCGCCGGCAAGACCGTGGTGGGCATCGGCTGCCTGCACAAACTGCAGACCCAGTGCCTAATCCTGACCACCAACACCATCGCCGTCCGCCAATGGCGCGACGAGCTGTTGGACAAGACGACCCTGACGGAAGAGGAGGTAGGTGAGTACACCGGCGACAACAAGCACATCGCTCCCATCACCATCTCGACCTATCAGATGATCACCTACCGGCGTCGCAAGAGCGGGGAGTTCACGCACTTCCAGTTGTTCGGCGCCCGGGACTGGGGCCTGGTCATCTACGATGAGGTGCACCTCCTACCAGCCCCCGTTTTCCGTGTCACGGCCGAGATCCAGGCACGACGACGCCTGGGGCTCACAGCGACCCTCGTACGCGAAGATGGACGCGAGGACGAGGTGTTCTCACTCATCGGCCCCAAGAAGTACGACGTGCCCTGGAAGATCCTGGAGCGCCAGGGATGGATCGCGGACGCCCACTGCGTGGAAGTGCGCATCCCGCTCATGCCCTCGGCCACCTTCGACTACCAGACAGCCGGCAGTCGCGACCAGTTCAGGATCGCCTCGGAGAACCCTGACAAGCTGCCGGTGGTGCAGCGGCTCGCGGCCCGACACAGCGAGGACCGGGTGCTGATCATCGGCCAGTACCTCGACCAGCTGGACCATCTCGCGGAAGCCATGCAGGCTCCTGTGATCACCGGACGCACTCCGAACAAGGAGCGTGCCGAGCTCTACGAGCGATTCCGGAACGGGGACCTGCATCTCCTGATCGTTTCCAAGGTGGGAAACTTCGCCGTGGACCTCCCAGACGCCAATGTGGCCATCCAGGTCTCAGGCACCTTTGGTTCCCGACAGGAGGAAGCCCAGCGCCTGGGCCGCATCCTGCGCCCGAAGAGTGACCGGCGACCGGCCGTTTTCTACTCGGTGGTGACGCGCGACAGCCGTGAGGAGCACTTCGCCAACAACCGCCAGCTGTTTCTGACGGAGCAGGGTTACACCTACGAGATCCTGGACGTCTCCGAGGTCTGAGGCGGCGTCCCTTGCTGCTTCCCTCCTTTCAAGGGGTGCCCCCAGGGACCCTGCGCGGGTCGCACGAAGGGGGCCCCAGAGGGGCTCGCACGGACAGGGGATCCTGCGGTACAGTGGACGACTTCGTTATCAGGGTCCTAATTGTGCCTGATCAGACCGACTCCAACGCCCGCAGGTCCTCCCGAGGCGTCGCCCTCGAGGTGGCGCTTGAGCACAAGGACGAGCGCGAACTCGACGAGCTGCTCTCCTTCTGGGACGGCCGGAGCTCCGTGCCCTCCGGCGACCGGGCGATCCCGGAGCTGCGCCGGCGGATGTCGAACGAGAAGACCGTCCGCAAGCGGATGAAGTTCCTGAGCAAGAAGCTCGTCGACCTGCTGAAGTTCTTCCTGAGAGGTGACGGCTATCGCTCCGAGCTGGCCCACGTCACCGGCAGCCAGGCGTTCTCCTATCTCTCGCCCTTCGAGTTGAAGGCCGCAGTCAACGCGCTCATCAAGCGCGGCTTCCTGTTCCACGCCAATGGGCACAAGCGCGACAACGGCACGTCGCGCTCAGGGAAGGAAAATGGGAAGTCATCCGAAGACACCTTCCTGGTTCCCTGTGAGCTGGGCGACGTCCTGCAGGCCTTCATCTGGGACGACGACCGAACAGTCGAGGAGACCTTCTCCCTCAAGGGGCAGCTGGCCCGACTCGTGGACCGCCGCGACCTGGATTCGCTCGTGCAGCGCTTCGTTCCAGATGCCAAGGGTGCCGAGAGCCACACGCACGCGGCACAACTCCTGAGCCAGAACCAGACGGTCAGCGAACGCCTGGCAAAGATCCCCGAAAAGCACCACCCGCTGCTCAAGCTGGTCGTCGGTACCTACGGCGGCATCACTCCACGCACCGTGCTCCAGAAGAAGCACAAGGGCCTCGCTCGCTGGAATCGCAAGGAGCTGCAGGACCTGCTGGAGGGCCAACTGCTCGGCACCGTGCGTCACGTCAGCCTGGGTGAGTTCGGGATCCACCAGTTCGACGAGGCCGTCGTGGTCTATGTCGAGCTGCTCAAGCCGCTGCGCGAGCTGCTGACCGAGACTCCACCGACAGTCGACCTCGTTCGCAGCCTCGGCGTGGACCTGATCTCAGACGTCTCGGCCTTCCTCAGCTACATCGAGCACAATCCCATCAAGCTCACGTTGTCGGGCAAGGTCTATCGCACCGCGGTGCGCAAGCTCGAGGACTCGTTCATCCTGGCGAGCACTTCAGGCTTCCCCGGTGACTGGTTGTTTCAGTACCTCTTCGACTTCTGCAACAGCCAGTCCATGATCCAGCGCGGCGACGACCGCAGCGTCAGCCTCACCATCAAGGGCCGCAGCTGGGACCGCACGCCCCTTGACCAGAAGCTGTCCCGGTTGCTGAAATTCTCCTGCGGCAACTGGACCACGACGGAGGAGCCCTTTCACGGGGTTCAGCTGCTCGATCTCTACCTCGATGCCATCCGGGAGCTGCCGATCGGGCAGTGGGTGGACATCAACGCGCCGTCCTTCGACGCGCGCAGCCACTACCTGGCCAACCTGGACAACTTTGGCGTCCGAGACCGTTTCCAGAGCCGGTTCCAGTTCGCGCAGCAGTCGGGCATGCGCGACCCCCATCAGCTGGCCCAGGAACTGAGCGGCTGGGCACGCAAGCGCCTGTTCCTGTTCGGCATGCTCGACCTGGGTGAGTTCGAGGGCAGGCCGGCAGCCATCCGCTTGACCCCACTCGGCGCGAAGGCCCTGGGGCTTGAGGTCAAGGAGGCCGATGAGAGCTCCGCGCCACTCATCGTGAACCCGGACTTCGAGGTCATCCTGTTTCCGGACAGCTCCAGCTACGACGTGATCACCGAGCTGGATCGTTTCGCCGAACGGGTGGCCAGTGACTCGGCCTATCGCTACCGACTGACCGCGGCCTCCATCGAGAAGGCCGTTGCCGAAGGCATGGAGCCGTCCTCGATCCTCAAGACGCTCAGCGAACACAGCCGCGTCGACGTGCCGCAGAACGTCATCTATTCCATCGGGCAGTGGGCGGGCAAGGTCAAGTTCGTCCGACAGACCACCGTAAGCCTGGTGCGTGGCAGGAACAAAGAGGTCATCGACAGGATCCTGCACAACGAGGCCTTGAAGGCGCACGTCCTGGAGCGACTCTCACCGACGGCAGTCCTGCTGTCCCGTAGCTTGCCGAGGGCAGAATTCGGAGCCTTGCTCGAGCCCCTCGGCATCTTCCTTGAGGAGCTGGAAGAGGGCTCCGAAGGCAGCAATGAATGACGAGCGCCTAGGCGCACTGCGCCTCGTGTTCGTCACCCCCGGCTGCCTCCCGGTGGCTGAAACCGCCGCACGGATCGAAGCTGTCCTTGAGGGGGGCGTGACGACGGTCCTTCTGCGCGAGCCGCAGCTCGAGGACGCTGAACGACGCCGCTTCGCCAAGCACGCGGTGAACGCCTGCCACGCAGCGGGAGCGCTGTGCCTGGTGAGTCGCGACCTGGAGCTGGCTGGAGAGTGCGACGCGGACGGCGTGCATCTGGGCTGGGGAGGTCCCTCCGTCGAGCAAGCCCGGAGCCAACTCGCAGGGCGGCTCGTCGGCCGCTCTGCCCACTGGCCCCTCGTCGACGAAGACCTGCTCGCGGACTACGTGACGCTCAGTCCCTTTCACAGCACACCCAGGAGCCACCCACGCACCCTGCTTTCGGTCGAGCAGGTGGCAGCCGCTGTGGATCGCCTCGCACCCCGTCCGGTGCTCGCCCTGGGCGGCATGACGGCCGCTCGCATCCCGGACCTTCCCGCGGGAATTCGTGGCGTGGCCGTGATCCGCGCCCTCTCGGAAGCCCCCGATCCACGCGCAAGTGCCGCCGTGCTGCGCTCGCTCATGGATGCCCAGCTCGACTTCGGCATGGGCCAGGGGGCGGCTCATGGCCTTTGACGAACAGCAGTTCATCGCCTGGGTAACAGGTGAAGCGGGCGAGGAAGCCGACCGCTCCGGTCTTCGGGAGCAACGGCTCGCCGTAGGCCCCGGCGATGATGGGGCGGTCCTGATCGACGGCACCGTCGTGGCCTTGGACAGCTTCGTTGAAGGGGTGCACTTCGATCCCGGAACTCCCGCCGAACTCCTCGCGCGCAAGGCCTTGGGGGCCTGCCTGTCGGACCTGTGCGCCATGGGTGCGGAAGCGGAGGCCGTCTTCCTCTCGGCCCAGCTGAGCCCCGGCTGCGACGGCGAGGCGCTGGCAGCGGCCCTGGTGCGCTGGAGTCGGGCCTTCGGTGTGGCTCTTGCGGGCGGAGACACCGTGCGCACGTCGCCAGGGAGCCTCGCGCTCTCCGTGACCGCCATCGGTCGCTGCGGCCAGGGACACGCACCGTGGCTCCGCTCTGGCGGTCAGGTGGGGGACCAGCTGGTGGTCAGCGGCCCGCTGGGGGGCTCCCGGTCCGGGCGCCATCTGAGGGTGAAACCCCGCCAGGATCTGGTCCGCAGGGCACGCGAAGAGTCGCTGCCCGTGCATGCTTGCATGGACCTCTCCGATGGGCTCGGGACCGACCTGCCCCGGCTCTGCAAGGCGTCGGGCCTCGGCGCTGTGATCATCGCCGATCGACTACCCATCCACCCCGACGTGGACCGGCAGCGGGACACCACCCTGGCTGCGCTGGGCGACGGCGAGGACTTTGAACTGCTCTTTGCCCTGCCACCTTCCGTAGCCCTTCCCGCAGGCTGTACAAAGGTGGGGAGCCTGCGGCAGCAGAGTCTGATCGAGTTGGAGTCCGCGGGAAAACGGCAGCCTTGGCCGGAGGCAGGTCATGTTCACCGGTTCTGAGTCACTCCCAGATGTCGCTGCCACCCACGCCTTGGCGGCGCGCGTGGCCGCTGGCCTGCAACCCGGGTCCGTCGTGGGGCTGATGGGAGAGCTGGGCGCTGGGAAGACGGAATTCACGCGGGGCCTCGTGCAGGCGCTGGAGGGGCCCGCGGGCTCGGACGTCTGTTCCCCGTCCTACCTTCTGCTGAACCTCTACGAGGGGGGGCGGTTGCCCGTGGCCCACTTCGACGCCTACTTCATGGACGGTGCCGACGACCTCGAACGGGCGGGCTTGGCCGACCTTCGCCGGGACGGATACGTCGTAGTCGTGGAGTGGGCCGACCGGGTGCCCGAGGCCTTGCCCAGCGAGACCCAATGGATCGAGCTGAGTCCCGAGGACGGCCTCAACGACGGGGCCGTGCCTGCCCCGACCGGCAATGGACGCCGCGCCGAGCTGGGCGTCCCCCCAGCTGCGGGCGGAACCCCGTGAGCACAGGCTGCCGCTTGGGCCCGGCTACGTCCTGTCTGCCGCAAACACTCCTCCGCTGGTGGGCTGCCCCGCTGCTGACCGCGCTCGCCCTGAGCACCCTCGACGCTGAGCTCGCTGGAGCTCAAAGCCTGCGCGCGCAGGACAGCACTCCCGCCAAACCAGAGCAGTCGCAAACGGCCAGCGCTCAGAATGCACCGGGGCCAGCACTGGTTCCGGCCCTCGATCAGAAAGGCCCAGGCCTTCCGCCCACCCGCTTCGGGACGCAGGTCCTGGCGGAGAACCCGCTGATCGTGGCCGGGGCGGTGGAGAGCGTCACGCGCATCGGCCTGGGGACGGCCGTCGTGCGCCTCCGGATCGAAGAGCTGCTGCTGAAGCAGGGCGCTGAGCGGGTTCCAGAGGCCATCCTCATTCTCACCCAAGCAGGCGATTTTCAGTCCGGGGCGCGAGGCCTGCTCGTGCTGCAACCCTTCGGCTCGGGGGGGCGCTACCAGGTGCAACACCGGGTGGACGCGCGAGACCCGGACTACCGCGCGAAGCTCTCGGCGGCCCGCAGCCAGATCCAACTGATGAACATCGATGGATCGGAACGGCGCGCGGCAGCCACCTTCGAGATGCTGCTCGAACTCATGGGCAAGCCTGACGCCTGGAGCCGCGCCAATGCCCTGTCGGAACTCAACTGGGTGGCTGCGGTGAACCCGGACATCCTCAACGCCGAGCGCCTGCGTCGACTCCGTCATCTCGGCGCATCGTCCACCTGGGCCGAGGTGCGCTACGGTGTCGAATCGGTGGCGAATGAGATGGTCCGCAGAACCCAGGCTTTACGCCTCTCCGCCCAGCAGGAATCCTCCTCTCCATGAACCTCTCCCTCGCTCTGATCATGGTGCTGGTGTCCACGGCACCTCAGGACTCCGACACCGCCGCGCCCGCCGTTGACGCCCCGGACGGCGCGCAGCTCATCGAGCTGTCCCTCGAGCAGGCCATCGCCGAGTGCATCAACAACAACCTCGCGCTGCAGCGTTCCGGCCTCAGCACCGAAGCCAGCGTCGCCGGCCTCGGCGCAGCGTGGGGCGACTTCGACACCGAGTTCTTCACCACCGTCACGCGTTCAGAGACCGTGCAGGCCCCCAAGCCCATCAACTTCTCTGGTGGCGTCAACCTGGGACCCAGCAACACGTCAGAGTTCGATTTCCTGAGCGTCCGCAGCGGCGTACGCGGGAAGTTTGAGACCGGCATGACATGGGAATTGAGCGCGAGCACCACGGAGGTCCGGAACACCAACCGCCGCGTGCCCCAAGAGACCTTTCCGGGCAGCGGCGTCTTCGTGACCAAGGATCTCGACAACGACGAGACGACGGCTGAGTGGTCCCTTTCACTCACCCAACCCCTGCTGCGCGGCGGTTCCAAGGACTACGCACGCTCCGAGCTGGAGCTGGCAGCCAAGGATGTGAGCATCGCGGCCATCGCAACACGCAGCCTCACATACACCACGATCGTCTCCGTCGTCACGGCCTACTGGGAACTCGTCTACAGCCGCCAGAACGTCGACACGGTGAACCTCTCCTTGGAGCTGGCCGGAGAGCTGCTCGCCATCACGGAGCGCAAGTACCAACAGGGCATCCAGAACCGCATCGATGTGATCGAGGTGGAGGCAGATGTGGCCCGCCGCCTGGAAGAGCTGCTCACGGCGGAGAACGCCGTCAAGCAGGCCGTCGACAACCTGCAGCAACTGGTCTTCGCCCCGGAGAGCGACGACGAGTGGAGTCGAGAGATCATCCCTTCGACGGCCTATGCGCCGCCACCAGAAGGTTCGCGGGTCGACACCCAAGCCGCGGTGCGCGATGCGCTCATGCTGCGGCCCGATATCGCGAATGCACGGCTGGACCTCGAGCGCGCCGCCATCGAGGTCCGACGTGCCGAGAGCGAGAGCCAGTCACGCCTGGACATCACCGGCTCTTACGGCCTGAACAGCAACGAGACCAACTCTGGGCTGGCCTTGCGACGCCTCAACGACACGGGCTTGCACGAGGCCAGCATCTTCATCGACTACGAAGTGCCCTTCGGCAACCGGCGTGCGGGCTACAACCTCCGCCGGCGCAAGATCGAACGGGAACGTGCAAGCGTCGCCCTGCGCGAGGCGGAGATCATCGCCGTCTCCGGTGTCCGTTCGTCGGCTCGCGACGTCGGCCTGCAGACTGAGCGCATCAAGGCGACCGCCGAGACGACCCGCCTGCGCCTCGAGGTGTACGAAGGCGAGAAGCGTCGGCTCGAGAACGACCTGAGCACACCCTTCGAGGTGCGCGAGGCCCAGCGCGACTACCTGACCGCCGTGGACGAGGGCACCCGCGCACGTCTGGACCTGGCCATCGCGCAGACGAATCTCCTGTCCTCGCGGGGCCGGCTGCTCGAACACTACGGGATCGTGCCGCCCATGCCCGATGTGTCGTTGGACGACGCGCCCGACGCGCCGTAGAGCCCTCGCTGGGCAATGCGCTCGAGCACGACGTCGGGGACATGGTCCGGACGTTCGCCGCGCTGCAGCGCTGCCCTGATCTCGGTGCTGGAGGCCGGATGGGGGGGCAACTCCAGGATATGGGCCGCGATCTTGGCGGCATGCACCGCGCCGACCACAGCCTGCATGGGCGCAGCATCCAAGGGCGAGCCCGGGCGGGTCACCGCACAGAAGGTCACGAGTTCGCAGAGCTCGGCGATGCGGAACCAGTTGGGCAGGTCCACCAAGGTGTCAGCACCGATGATGTAGTACAGCTCCGTCTCGGGGCCGTGAGACAGGCGCAAGGCCTGCGCCGTGTCGATGCTGTAGCTCGGCCCCTCGCGCTGGAGTTCCACATCACAGGGAACCAGCAAGGGGTCGTCGGCGGTGGCCGCCGCGAGCAGGCCGAGGCGCTCCTCGGGAGCCTCCATGACCTGGTTCGGTTTGTGGGGAGGGCGCGGGGCTGGCACAAGCAGGACGCTCTCCAGCCCGAAGTGCTCCGCAGCAAGGCGCGCGATGCTCAAGTGCCCGTCATGGACAGGGTCGAAGCTGCCGCCCAACCACCCCAGCCGCGCTTTCCCTGGGCAAGGCACCTCTAGTACATGTCGTACTGGAAGCCCTCGTCGGTCTGGGGACCGCCCGAGGTGTCGGAGAAGTAGAGGAAGGCCACGAGCGCGAGCACCAGGACCAGTGGCGTGATCCACCAGATCTTGTTCTCGCCGAGGAATTTCATGAAGGCGTTCATAGTGGTTCAGAGCATACCCCGTCCCGCCCGCCTTCCAAGCCCATGGCCGGTCCCGTGAACGTCCCCTGGACGTCCAGGGGGGTCAGCGCAAGCTCATGCTGCCCCGCAAGGGTTGCCCGCGACGGAAGAGCTGGATGTTGACGCGCTGGGAGTCACTGATGCTCTTGAGGATCCGGTACAGCGCCTGGGAGTCATCCACGTCCTGATCCGCGAGGCCGTCGATGAGGTCACCGCGAACAATGGGTAGCCGCGCCGCAACGCCCCGCGGATCCACCGACTCCACCACGACCCCGTAGTAGCGGGGGTGGTCCACCACGCGCAGCCCGAGTTCCCGTTCGATGAAGCGCATGGGGGACTCATCCCCCTCCAGCTTCAAGCGCACGGGCAACACCTCGTTGCCGCGCTTCACGACGAGATCCAGGAGGTCGCCGGGCGCCATGCCGTAGAGGGCCTTGTTGTAGTCGAACTCCCATTCGATGGCCGCGCCCTCCACGGACACCAGACGATCTCCGGCTCGGAGACCCGCCCGGTCCCCGGGCGAACCGCGCTCCACGCCGGACACAGCCACATCCTGGCCACGCACATCGCTGGCGAGTGAGAGGCCCGTGACCACGTCGCTAACCACCAGGGGGTTCAGCAGACGTCCCGTCAGGCTCTGCCGCACACGATCGATGGGGATCGCGAACCCGATCCCCTCTGCTTCGGTGGCGATGGCCCAGTTGATGCCGATCACCTCGCCGTGCACGTTCAGCAGTGGGCCGCCGCTGTTACCCGGGTTGATAGCAGCGTCCAACTGGATGAAGTCCCGGAAGCGCTGACCTGCCCCCGCCTGGCCGGGAACGCGCACGTCCCGGAACAACGAGCTGACGATGCCCGAGGTCACGGAGTTCTCGTTCCCAAGCGGATTCCCGATGGCGATGATCGTCTCGCCCACCATGACGTCCGAGGACGAGCCAAGGCGAGCAAAGGGCAGCGGCTTGCCAGCAGCCACCTTCAACAGGGCGACATCGTTGGCCGTGTCCGTGTTGATCAAGCGCGCCACGTAGCTCGTGCCATCCCCGAGGCGCACCTGGATGTCCCGATCGGGGCGGGCAATCACGTGCGAGTTGGTGAGCACGAAGCCATCGGGATCGATGATGACGCCCGAGCCGAGACTCGTCTGGCGGCTGCCCCCCGGCTCGAAGAATCGATAAGGCCATGGGAGCGCCACCTGTTCGATGACCTCCTGGTAGATGTTCACCACCGCCGGCCCCACCTCCCGAGCTGCTTGGACAATGGGTGTCATGCGCGTCAGCTGCGCGGCCGTGAGGGGCTCTGTGACCTGGGACTGAGCCCAGAGGGGTCCAGCGAGCCAGCAGCAAAGGGCCAAACCAAGCGTCATCGCAAATCGAAGGGGCATGCACAGCTCCTGAGAAGATTCCAGACTCCATGGCCGCAAGGCCCCGTCCGCTCCAGCAGGACGCCGACCCGGAAGGGCAGCCGGACACCCTGACGAGGCCTGCGCCTGAGGATACTGCCGAGGCCGTTGAGGCGTTGGCTCGTGACGGCCTCGCCACATTAAGGTGGGGAGATGACCAGGGTCATCTTGCATGCCGATATGGACGCCTTCTACGCATCCATCGAACAACGGGACCACCCTGAGTGGCGCGGAAAGCCGGTCATCGTCGGGGGGATCGGCAAGCGCGGCGTGGTCTCCGCGGCCTCCTACGAGGCCCGGGTGTTCGGGGTGCATTCCGCCATGCCGGGCGCCCAAGCCCAGCGCCTTTGCCCCCAGGGCATCTTCGTCCCCGGCCGCATGGAGGCCTACGTCGAAGCCTCGATGCAGATCCGAGAGGTGTTCCTGAGCCTGACGGACCTCGTCGAACCGCTCTCCCTCGACGAGGCTTTCCTGGACGTCACGGGCAGCCTGCGGCTCTTCGGTGGTGGGGAACTCATGGCGGAGAGCCTGCGGCGTGATGTCTTTGACGCCACGGGCCTCACGGTTTCCGTAGGAGTGGCCGCCTCCAAGTACGTGGCCAAGGTGGCCTCCGACCACAAGAAACCCGATGGGCTGACGGTCGTGCCGCCGGGGGGGGAGGAGCAGTTCCTGGCGCCCCTTTCCATCCGTCGCCTGTGGGGTGCAGGCAAGAAGACGACCGAGCGCATGCAGGCCATGGGGCTGCACCGCATCGCGGACATCCAGGCCCTCTCACTCGAAACCCTGGAGAGCCAGTTTGGAGAGAGGGCGGGGCAGCACTACTTCGCCCTCTGTCGCGGGCGGGACGAGCGCGCCGTGGTGCCGCACCAGGGCCCGAAATCCGTGAGTCGTGAGACGACCTTCGGGGACGACGTGCGGGACGACTCCAAACTGCGGTCCGTGCTGCTGAACTTGAGCGAGGATGTGGGCATTCGTCTGAGACGCAAGCAACTGTCGGGCAGCACGGTGCGCTTGAAGCTCCGCTACCCGCCCTTCGAGACACTCACTCGCCAGGTCCACATGCCCCAGCCCACCCAGGACGACATGCAGATCTACCGGGCCGTCGTCGAGCTGCTGCAGGCCACCCGCAGGAATCGGGAGCCGGTGCGCCTGATCGGTGTCGGGGTCTCGGAGCTCTCGGAGGGCAGCCGCCCCGTCCAGGGCCAGTTGTTCCAGCAGGACGAGGTCGAGGGAGGCAAGGTCGTCAACGAGACCCTGGACGCCATCCGAGCTCGATTCGGGCGCCACGCAGCCGAGCGCGGCCAAGGCCACGAGGGGGGCACCGGAGGGAGCACAGGGGACTGAAAAAGCCGTGGTGGGCGCAGTAGGACTCGAACCTACGACCCCCAGCTTGTCGAGCTGGTGCTCTAGCCAACTGAGCTATGCGCCCACGGTCCGTCGCTGACGGAGGGCGTGTCATACGGTTTCGGAGAGGTCTGTTCAACGGCTGGCTCCCAGGAGACCCCGAGAACAGTTCTTGGCCAGTCGCTGGTGGATCGCAGAGAGAGCTCCGGTTTATGCTCCCGGGCCCTTTTCTGCAGGCCTGCCAAAGCTCCCTCCCCAGCCACGGAACCGTGCGATGAAGATCGGCGTCCCCACCGAGATCAAGCCCAGCGAGAACCGCATCGCCATGGTGCCTGCAGGCGCCGACCGCCTGGTCCTGGATGGCCATGAGGTGTTCATCCAGAAGGGCGCGGGACTCGGCAGCGGGCTGGAGGACAAGGAGTTCGTCGCCGCTGGCGCGAAGATCCTGCCCGACGCCGACGCCGTGTTTGGCGAGGCCGACATGATCATGAAGGTCAAGGAGCCCATCGCCGAGGAGTATGGCCGCATCCGCAAGGGCCAGCTGTTGTTCACCTACTTCCACTTCGCCGCGAGCGAAGAGCTGACCGACGCCATGTTGGTCTCGGGTTCCGACTGCATCGCCTACGAGACCGTCGAGCAGGGCGGCACCTTGCCGCTGCTCACGCCCATGTCTGAGGTAGCTGGCCGCATGAGCGTCCAGGAGGGCGCCAAATACCTCGAGAAGCCCATGGGCGGGCGCGGAGTTCTGCTCGGCGGCGTGCCCGGGGTCGAGCCTGGCCGCGTGCTGATCCTCGGCGGCGGCATCGTGGGCATCAACGCGGCGAAGATGGCAGCGGGCCTCGGGGCGCGCGTCACCATCATGGACATCGACATGGACCGCCTGCGGTACCTCGACGATGTGATGCCTGCCAATGTCACGACCCGCTTCAGCAACCGTCTGGCCATCCAGGAAGAGCTCGGGACTGCAGACCTTGTCATCGGCGCTGTGCTGGTGACGGGTGAGAAGGCTCCCAAGCTCGTGACCCGCGCAGACCTGTCCCTGATGCCCAAGGGCAGCGTCATCGCCGACGTCGCCGTGGACCAGGGCGGTTGCATCGAGACCATCAAGCCGACGACGCACCTCGACCCCGTCTACGACGTCGATGGCATCGTGCACTACGCCGTGGCCAACATGCCGGGCGCCGTGCCGCGCACGTCGACCTTCGCCCTGACGAACGTGACCCTGGCCTACGCACGGCGGCTCGCAGGAGACGGCTTGGTCAAGGCGCTGAAGGCCGACCCCGGTCTCGCGCTGGGTGCGAACGTCATGCGCGGCGCCATCACGCACCCCGGCGTGGCCAAGGCCTTCGGCCGCGAGTTGGCCTCCCTGGACGACGTCCTGGGCTGAGAAGCCAGGCCCTCACGGGGCTGAGCCTGGTCCAAACCATCGAACGACATCGGGCCGTGCTCCTGCGGGGCGCGGCCTTGTTCGTCCTAGGGGCCTCTCGATTCTGCGGCTCCACGGACTCCGCTCCCGGGGCCCCCTCGGTTTCCCAACCGTGGGGCTCACCGCCGAGGCTCGCCAGCGAGTCACTGATCGGCGCCCGAGCCTCCGACGGCGACACGGTGCGGCTTCCGGGGGGAGGTCGGCTGCGGCTCCTCAACGTGGACTGCCCCGAAACCGGCCGGCCCGGCGCCGCGCAAGCCCGGCGGCTGACCGAGTCCTTCTTGCGAGAGGGGGAGGGAATCCTGGGTCGCGCCCACCCGCAGCAGCTGGCCGGGCTCCAGCTCGCGCCGACTCTACCCGCGCGAGATCGTTACGGACGCCTGCTCGCCGACCTGCGCCTGCAGGAGCGAAGCCTCTCGTGCGAACTTGTCGAGGCTGGCCTGGCCTGGGTCTACCGGAGCCGTGAGCCCTCGCTGCTGGCTGCTCAAGCTCGAGCCGTCGACCTGCGCCGTGGCGTGCATGCCGTGCTGGACCACCCCTCCTCCCGAGGACCGTTCGTCCCGACGAGCACCAGCTTTCATCGACTGGATTGTAGCGGCCTTCGCGGCGGCGGCCAGGAGCGTGAGCGCTCGCTGTACGCCACCACACTTCTGAGACGAGGCCTGGCCCCGTGCCGAAGGTGCCTGGCGTGGCCACCCCGCCCCCCTTTCGGCGGAACAGGACTCCGCTGAGAAGGTTCGGCGGGCAACCAACTCAGTCCCTCGGCGGCAGGACGATCAGCAAGCTGGGAGAACTGTCATGACGCAGAGGGTGAACCCGCGCCGCCGCACCGCTAGCATTCGCTCATGGCTGGACAAACCACGAAAGACGTGCTCACGACCGGTGACGTAGCGCGCCTCTGCTCCGTGACGATCCGCACCGTCATCAAGTGGTTTGAGCAAGGCCGTCTCGAGGGCTATCGCCTTCCGGGCTCGCGGGATCGGCGCTTCACGCGGGCAGCGGTGCAACGCTTCCTGCGCGAGAGCGGCATGCCCGTCGAGCTCCACGGACAAGAGCGCCCGCTGGTGCTCGTGGTCGACGATGACGAAGGGGTGCGCAGCATGATGTCCAAGTACCTCAACAAACTGGGCCTGCTGGACGTCGACGTGGCCGGGTCGGGTTGGGAGGCAGGCTTGAAGACAGCCGCCCGCAAGCCGCGCCTCCTGCTGCTCGATTACCGCCTGGGGGACACGACCGGCGACCGCGTGGTCGACACCATCCGCGGCATGCCCAGCCTCGCTCAACCCGCCATCGTCATCATGTCCGCCCACCTGACCGAAGAGCAGGCGGACGAGCTCATGCAAAAAGGCGCCGATGGCTGGTTGCCGAAACCATTCGACCTGACGGTCCTGAGGGACACGGTCTACCGCCACGTGGGGATCGCTTCGTGAGTCTGCAACACGTCCTCTGGTTGGGTGCCGCCCTGGGTGGCACGACGGCCTTGATCCTGCTGGGCGCCATTCAGGGCGCGACAGAGTTCCTGCCCGTCTCGAGCAGCGGGCACCTGGTGATCTTCGCCCACTGGTTCGGGCTCGAAACGGAGGGTGGTCTCTCCCGGGAGATCGCGCTGCACTTCGGAACGCTGGTGGCGGTGGTGGTGTTCTGCTTCGCGGATCTGAAGCGCATGCTCGGCGCCGGCTCTGCGGGGCTATGGAAGCTGGTGATCGGCGCCTCAGCGGTCACGGCTGGCTTGGGCGTGCCGCTCAAGGACACCATCGCCGAAGATCTGAACAACCCGTTTTCCGCCGGCTGCTACCTGCTGGGCACGACCTTCCTGCTGGTGGTCGTAGCGCCGCGCGACGACTCCAAGCTGCACCGATCCATTGGCGACGGGACCTGGGGACATGCCTTGATCATGGGCCTCTTCCAGAGCCTCGCGCTGGCCCCCGGGATCTCTCGCGCCGGGGCCACCATCGTGGGTGCGTTGCTGCTGGGCTACCGCCGACCGGACGCTGTCCGCATCGCCTTCTTGATCTCCATTCCAGCGGTGGGTGGGGCCGTGCTCCTGGATGCTCTTGAGGGCGAATCTGCCGAGCTGGCCATGCACGGGGACATGCTGGCAGCCATGGCCGTGGCCTGCATCGTGGGCACCCTCGCCCTGCGCTTCATCGCCGTACGCGTGGACGCCCGGACCTTGCGGGCATTCGGCTACTACACTGCAGCCATGGGGGTGGCGGCGATCTTGACGGCCTGATGGGGTACCCTCTTGCGCTCGATTCGGGCCGATCGACCAACCCCGGATCGTCCCACCTCGACCCTGGTTTTCCGCCGAAGGAAGTCTCGCTCGCATGCCCAATGCACTGATCACCGGTGTCACCGGCCAAGATGGCTCCTACCTAGCGGAGCTGCTGCTCGAAAAGGGCTACAAGGTCTACGGCGCCGTGCGCCGGGCCTCCACGGACCACTACGAGCGCATCGATCACCTCGAAGGCAAGATCGAGATCATCGAAGCCGACCTCCTGGACCCGAGTTCCCTGATGGCCGCGCTCGAGGTGAGCGAGGCCGATGAGGTGTTCAACCTGGCGGCCCAGTCCTTCGTCCCAACGTCCTTCAATCAGCCAGTGTTGACGGCAGAGTTCACCGCTGTGGGTGTGGCTCGGCTCCTGGAAGCCGTGCGCCGCGTGCGGCCACGCGCCCGCTTCTACCAGGCCAGCTCCAGCGAGATGTTCGGCAAGGTCCACGAGTCACCACAGACCGAGGACACGCGTTTCCACCCTCGCAGCCCCTACGGCGTGGCGAAGGTGTACGGCCACTGGATCACGGTGAACTACCGTGAGTCCTACGGCATGCACGCCAGCTCCGGCATCTTGTTCAATCACGAGTCGCCGCGCCGCGGCCTGCAATTCGTCACACGCAAGATCACGCATGCGGTGGCGCGTATTCACCACGGGCTGCAAGACGAGCTCATGCTGGGCAACCTTGATGCCCAGCGCGACTGGGGCTATGCCGGCGACTTCGTGGAAGCCATGTGGCTCATGCTCCAGCAGGACAAGCCATCGGATTACGTGATCTCCACCGGCGAGACGCACAGCGTGCGCGAGTTCTGCGAGATCGCTTTCGGGCACGTGGACCTCGACTACAACGACTACGTGAAGGTCGACCCGAAGTTCTTCCGCCCAGCCGAGGTGGACCTGCTCCTGGGTGATGCGAGCAAGGCGCGCAACGAGCTGGGCTGGACGCCGCGCGTCGACTTCCGTGGACTCGTGACCACGATGACGGACTCCGATATGCACCTCGTGGGCCGCGAGAAGGAACGTCGGGCTGCCGGCCTCGGGTCATGATGTCGTGAAATCCTTGATCACGGGCGCCAGCGGATTCGCTGGGCGCCATCTCGTTCAGCACCTGCTGTCCCAGGGCGACGAGGTGGTGGCGTGTGACCTCGCCACGCCCACCTCGGGTCAGGCTGGAACCTGGCCCCAAACTGAGCGCCTGACCCACGTCACCTTGGACGTCACCGACGAGCAGGCATGCTGGGACGTCCTGGCCGACACACGCCCCACGGCCATCTACCACCTCGCCGGCATGGCCCATGTCATGCATGCGGAGCAGAACCCGGAGCTGTGTCTCGCCGTCAATCGGGACGGCTGCCGCAACATGCTGGCGTCTTGCCTGGACGGGTTCGCCAACGTGCGCTTCCTGTTCGTCTCCACGGCCGAGGTGTATGGCCGGGTCGACGCGAACCAGCTGCCAGTGCGGGAGGGCCACCCTCTCCGGCCCGCCACCGCCTACGCGCTGAGCAAGGCCCAGGCGGAGATGCACGTGCACCGTGCCGCCGCCCAGGGCTTGCACTGCCTCATCGCCCGAGCCTTCAATCACATCGGGCCGGGGCAGTCAGACGACTTTGTCACCGCGGCCTTCGCACACCAGATCGCGCGCATCGAAGCAGGGCTCCAAGAGCCCGTCATGCACGTGGGAAATCTCGCCGCCGTGCGCGACTTCTCCGACGTGCGCGACACCGTCGCGGCCTACCGCCTGTGCCTGATGGAGGGGCAGCCGGGCGAGGTGCTCAACGTCACGAGCGGACAGGCCGTCTCCATCCAGCTCATCCTCGATGCGCTGCTCTCGCTGTCCGAGGTGGAGGTCAAGGTGGAGCAGGACCCGACGCGCATGCGCCCGGTAGACGTCCCGCTCTTCCACGGTTCGACTGAACACCTCACGGAACGCTGCGGCCACACGCCACACTACGCCCTCGTGGACACCTTGCAGACGGTGCTGGACTACTGGCGTGAGAGGGTCGCGCTGGCGCCGGAGCGGTAACCCAGGACAGCGGAGTGCAAGTGCGCTCCAGGGCAAGCCGTCGCCTTCCACTCCCGGTGTGTCCGCACTTCGCTCTTGGCGATGTCGAACTGTCCGCGGAGGGCTTCCACCAGGCTGCTGAGACCTTCTAGCTGCGCTTGGGGAGCGTTGTGATTCTCGAAGTTGCCCAACAGACACACACCCACATTGCCGATGTTGGCGGCGCCGCCTGCATGAGCACCCTGATACATCAGGCGCCGACCTTCCCACACACGCCCGGTCGGGTCGATCAGGAAGTGATAACCGACATCGGCCCAGCCCTTGTCCTGTGTGTGGATGTCCTGGATCTGCTTGAGCTGCCCGACCGTCCCGTAGCTGCTCGGCGCGGGCATGGCAGAGTGATGCACCGTGATGCTCGTGATCGGCGTCATGGGCACATGGTCAGCGCGGATCTTCGCCGCACCCCACTCCTCACGCGTGCGGATTCCTGGGAGGAGCAAGGCGGGGTTGATGGGGATGATGCCATGGGGGATGTAGGCATCCGCCACCGTGGTGCGTGGAAGCCGGGCGCCACGCCGACCTGAGTCCATGAGCCGCGAACGCACTGCCGGCAGCTGATCGCGGCCGTCGCGATCCAAGAGCGCGAGGTGCTTGGCGGCCATGGCCGAGTGCCCCGCCGCCTCACAGGCCACTACCAGCGAAGTCCGCAGTGCGCGTTCCTGTTCGTGGGTCAAACCGCGCGCGCCCAGGGCGAGGGTGTAGTGGTCCATTGCGGACTCGTAGGCGTGCACCGCCAGCTCGAGATCGGCCCACTCCACCAGGATCTCGCCGCCGACACCGAAGGCATCGGGGCTCGCCTCCTGCCAGGCCCGGCCGTAGCTGGTCAAGGCCGACAGCTTGCGCCCGAGGCGCAGTTGTGCGCGCGCCGTCATGAGCTCCAGGGATGCCCGAACCGAGCGCGTGCGGACCGAGGGCAGCTTGTTCGAGACGAACTCCAGCAGCCCGCGATCATCGCCCGCTGCTGCCAGGCGGTCCGCCTCGACCCAGACGCTGGAGCTGGGGTGGCTGCGGGAACTGACGCGGGGCCGGGAAGCATCCGGCTGGAACGCGCTGCGGGGCAACCCCTCAGCGGGCCTGCTTGTCGCAGCGGTCGCCCCCCTGGCCGTGCCGTGATCCGCACGTCGCGCCTCCCGGGAAGGGAGGGCACACGATGTCACGCCCAGGCTCAGAGCCAGGGCCACCCACAACTGGAGTCCAACCGATGTCTGCCGCATGAAAAGTGAGCTTTGCAAGCCGCCAAGGGGGTTTCAATGCTGGATCAATCAGCGTCCGCAGTCGGCGAGGCGTGAGATCGGGTCATGCGGGGGTGAAGCAGCCACCACAGAGCGCCCAGGGCTGCTGCCACACCCGCCAGGACCAGGTAGATGAGCGTCAGATGCTGTTCCGGGGGCTGCTCCCAAGGCGAGCCCGACAGGGCCCAGAGCACCACACCGAATCCCAGCCTCGCCACCACGCTCTGGGCGGAGAGCAGCGAAGCCCGCTCGCTGCCCGAGACCCGGTGGTTCAGCGCCGTCCGCGCCATGGGCTGCATCAGCCCGAAACTCACTTGCTGCAGGAACAAGAGGGGGGCCAGCAGCCACACGCCTGAGCCCGAGAGCCCCAGGAAGGAGACCACCATCAGCAGCACCACCAGCCACGCTGTGCCCCGCTCCCCCAGACGTCGGTGCAGGCGCGCCACGAACAGCGCTGAGATCCCCGCGACGAGGTTCAGCACGCACAACATCCCGCCGTGCCAGCGCAGATCGATCAGTCCATCGGCGATCAAAGTGGGCTGGTAGAGCTGGAACCCGAGCCGCAGGAACACGAACACCGTGGTGTACCAGCCGAACACCCACAAGATGTCCGAGCGCAGGGACTGACGCAGCACGGCGCTCCATTGAGGTCGGGGCCGCTGCAGCTGCCGTTGTCTGCCCGCTTCCCGAGGCAGCTTCCACGCGATGGCAGCCGCAGCCAGCATCAAGAGCACGCTGAGGTCGAAGGCGGCCGCCGTGCCCATGAAGAAGGCCACAAAGCCGCCCGCCAGGTCGGCAGCAGACACCCCGAAGAGTCGCCAGCGATGGGCGGCCGCCTCTTCCGCCAGCGCGTCCTTCCTGCGGCCATCAGCCACCACGAGCTCATAGAGATACGCACTGTCGGCGCCCGAGATCATGGCGTGCGCCGCCCCCGTCAAAGCCATCGCAGCCAGGCAGAGGTCGTAGCTCTGGGCGTGACCCAACACGCCGAACCCCAGGCCCAGGACCAGGGGCCCAGCCACGAGCAGGGGGCGATAGGAAAAGCGATCCCCGATCCAACCCCAAGGCAGCTCAGCGAGCACCATGGAGAGGTAGTAGACCGACCAGAGCCCGAGGTACTGCCCGCTGTCGAAACCGCGCTGGGCAGTGAAGGCCGTGTACATCACCGGCACCCAGGCGAAGGAGAACACCAGGCTCGCGTACCAGCGGAACATGCGCACAGCCTGGGCCTGCGGACTGACCGGGGCGGCAGCCTGCGCGCCGGCCGGTGTCCCTGAATCGGGAGGGGTCGAGGACATGGGTGAGGACAGTGTGCGGGCGCACCCTCGCGGACTCAACGGAGTCGTGACAGCTGGCTGGGGGACAAGCGTCGCTGATCCGGCCGTTCACCCCTCCCGTTGACCGCTCGGGGCCAAGCCGTACCCTGTCGCCCATGAATCTCGCCAGTCGCATGAGCCGCCTTGGAACCGAGACGGCCTTTGAAGTTCTTGCTCGAGCCCGTGCTCTCGAAGCCCAGGGCCGCTCGGTTGTCCATCTCGAGATCGGAGAGCCGGACTTCGAGACTCCGGCGAATGTCATCGCCGCGGGGCAGAAGGCCTTGGCGGATGGGTTCACCCACTACGGCCCCAGCCCAGGCTTGCCGCAGTTCCGGGAAGCGATCGCGGCGGACTTCTCGGCCCGCCGCGGCTACGAGATCTCACCCGAGCAGGTGGTGGTCTTCCCAGGTGGAAAGCCCGTCATGTTCTTCATGATGTTGGCGCTGCTGGAGGAGGGCGATGAAGCCATCTACCCCAATCCGGGCTTTCCCATCTACGAGTCCATGATCGATTACTGCGGCGCTCGCGCGGTGCCCCTCCCGCTGCGCGAAGAGAACGAGTTCAAGCTCGACGTGTCCGAGCTGGAGGGCCTCGTCACGGACAAGACGAAGCTGCTCATCATCAACTCGCCGCAGAATCCCACGGGCGCCTTGCTGGGCACGGAGGAGATCCAGGCTGTCGCGAAGCTCTGCTCGGACCGTGGCATCTGGCTGCTCAGCGACGAGATCTATTCGCGCATCCTCTACGAAGGTGCGCACGACACACCGCTCAAGTACGGCGACCCCTCGCGCATGGTCGTGCTGGACGGCTTCAGCAAGACGTACGCCATGACGGGCTGGCGCCTGGGCTACGGCATCATGTCGAAGGAGTTCGCGGTGCCCATGGCGCGCTTGCAGACGAACGCCACCAGTTGCACCGCGGCCATGACCCAGATGGCGGGGCTTGAAGCGCTCACGGGCGACCAGTCCGACGTGCTGGCCATGGTGGAGGAATTCCATCGTCGTCGCGACATCATCGTCGACGGGCTCAACGCGCTGGAGGGCATCCAGTGTCTGAAGCCCAAGGGTGCGTTCTACGTCTTCCCCAACATCCGAGGCACCGGCTTCAGCAGCAAGGAGCTCGCCACACGCCTCTTGGATGAGGCGGGGGTCGCCGCACTTTCGGGCACCTCCTTCGGCGCTCATGGTGACGGCTTCCTGCGCTTCAGCTACGCCAACTCGGTGGACAACATCCAGGAAGCCTTGAAGCGCCTCGAGTCCTTCCTCAAGTCGGCGCAACCTCAGGGACCATCCTGAGCAGGTCCCCGCAGCGAGCGCTCGCCCGACTCACAACATGCGGTAGAGCTCGACCAGGTTGCTGAGGTCGTGGTGCAGGTTCACGAGGCGCGAGAGGCGCCAGCTGGGTGAGCGCAGCCGGGCATCGGACACCTCGCCCAACGCCTGGATGGTGTAGGCCAGCACGTACGACGGTTGGCGATCGTCCTCTGCCAGGGCCAGCAAGGCGGAGAGCGTGCGCCTATCGCCCACCTGACCCAGGGCAAAGACACGCGCCGCTCGATCCACGGTGCTGGGAACCTCGCCCAGGCCGGCCGTGAGAGCGTCCAACTCGTCCCGGGCGCCCAGCAGCCCCAGCCCCAGCACGGCCAGCCGAGAGACCTCGACATCGTGGACGGTCCGCGCCAGCTCGCCGAGCCGCTCCACGAGTTCCGGAGACGTCTGACCCAGCAGCCCAGCCGCCCGGCAGAGTGCCCCCACATAGACGGGCTCGCCGCGTTTCCCGAGGTCCTTCTGCAGGACGGGCAGGAGCCGCACGTCTCCGAGCAAGGCCAGGGACGTGACCAGGGCAGCGCGGGCGCTCGTCTCATGCTCATCCTCGAGCCGCTTGAGAAGCGGCCCGCCATTGCCGGCGTGCCCATCCAGGGCCAAGGCCATGGCGACCTGGGGTCGCAGGATCGTGTTGGCCCGCTCGAGCTGCGCCCGCAGGAATTGGCGGCTCTCGGGGCGCCTCACACGGCCCAGGGCGCGGTAGAGAGCGGCCAAGGTGGCGAGATCACTTTCGTCCTGAGCGTGGCCCAGGAGCAGCTCAAGAATGGGGCCCTCAAGGTGCGCAGCGACACCCTCCAGGCCTGCGGCCGCAGAGCGGCGCAGCTGGTTGTCCGATCCCGAGAGCATCCTCAGCAGCTCCGGAACGACCTCCGGGCGACCCGATCGCCCGAGGGCCACGGCCAGCACCGACTGAAGTCGCGCGTCCTGCTTCACGTCCCAGCTGCCGGCCAGCTTCAGCAGCGCCGCAACGGGGGCGGCCTCTCCGGCCACGCCGGCGGCATACACCACGCCCGCCTGCAGCTGGTGATCCAGCTTTTGCAACGATCGGGGCCTCAGCAAGCGCTCCAGCAGCTGCACGGCCTCAGAAGTGCCCAGCAGACCGGCTGCCACGGCGGCCGCCTGTCGAACCTCTGAGTCCTCCGTACGATCGCCCAGCACGCTCCCGAGGCGCTCGACCGAAGCTCCCGACTGGCCGAAACCCAAAGCCAGGATCCCAACCGTTCGCACGAACAGATCCTTGTCTTGGGTTCCCTTGAGGATGGTGGGCCAGGCCGATTCGAATCCCAGGCGCGACAGGGCCAGCAAGGCCGTGGCGCGCACATCCCGATTGTGGTGCTTGGTGGCTGCCATCAAGACCGGCAAGACGGTCTGACGTCGGATCCCCGGCTGCAGCTCCTCAAAGGCCCGCACCCGTGCCGGCACAGGGCCCCGCACAGCTGACGTTGCCCCAGCCTCGGGCACACCAACCGGGGTGGAAACGAGCGCCCGCATGCGAGCCCGGCGATCGACCAACTCCTCCCGATTGAACTCGAACCACCACTCCCACCGGTCCGGCTGCACCTCCAGGAAGGGCCCATAACCGGGCTGGACCACGGGCCGGTTCAGTTGGTCGAGGGGCGTGCCCGGCTCCGGGTGGGGCGGCAGATACTGCCCGCCGTGCGGGGGGGAGAGAAGCGGGCCGAGAAGGGCTGCGGGGGGCGTTGCGAGGCAGAGCGTCAGGAGCACAGCGAACATGTGCTGGAACCCTCGGAGATCGAGAGGCGTCGGGAGCGTGATCGACGCGCCCTGGGGCGCGGAGAGACGCGAAGCATGGCCCAGGGTAGAGACACGCCTCGCTGTGGCCTAGGATCCTATGTCATGACTGCCCTCAGCTTGATGTTGCTCCTGTGCCTGGCGATGTCCCCGGTCGAAGCTCGTGTGGAAACTGCTGTAGGACCGGCCCCCCAGCCGGTCACCGAAGCGTCGCCGCTCAGCATTCCTGCCGCCGGATTCCAGGCTTCCTCCTCCCGGGAACTTCCCGGGGCCAGCTTCGCCGAGGCCACGGCAGCCGTGGTCCTGCACGCAGGACCCAGCGTCAACCACGCCGGCACCCTGAGCCTGTCTGTGGGGGCAGTGGTGCGCATGGGCTCACCCTCCAGCGGATCGTCGGAGTACGTTCCGGTCTACATCGCCAGCGGCTTCCCGGTGTATGTGCACGGCGACTTCGTGCAGGTGGACAAAGCGCGGCGGGTGGTGAGCGTGGAAGGCAGTCGGCTCAACCTGCGCCTGTTGCCAGCCACCGTCGGACTCCCGCCGGTGGGGCAGCTGGGCGAAGGCCCGCACGAGTTGCAGCTCCTGGACATCGAAGGCGAGTGGGTGCGGGTCTTGGCGCCGGTGAGTCTTCCGCTCTACGCACGCAACAAGAACCTTGAGGTGCGCACGCCTGCCCAAGCGTCCGAGCGCTGGTTCGCCGAGCTGGGCTCACGCGAGGGGCGCCGTCAAACGCAGATCGCCGCCTTCGAGGCCACGGACCCAACGCGCCTGCGGGACCGGCGCCTCGAGCAGCGCGTGCAACAGATGGCGGAGGCGACGCTCGACACTCTCAACGTAGGGCAGCTGCAGGACCGGGACCGGCAGCTCGATCAATTGGTGCGTGAAGTCCGCGCTGTTGATCGCCACGACCTCGTCGCCGAAGTGTCGGAGTTGCAGCGACAGGTCACTGCCGAAGGCGTGCGCCGGAAAGCCGCCGTCGCCGCCATGCTGGAAGCGGAGCGGGTTCGCGCACGCGAGGCCGCAAACCTGGTGCGCGAAGCCCGGGCCCTGGACTTCGGCCTGCGCTTCCTTGGAAAGGGCGAAGCCCGGACGGTGCACGGCCTGGTGACCAGGGCCAGCAGCCCCGACTCCGAGTCCGCCGTGTACAGCATCGAAGCCAAGGATGGCCGGCTCTACAAGTTGAGCGCCGCCAAGGACATCGCTGACTTGAAGGTCCTGATCGGCAAGCGCGTCGAACTCGAAGGTCGAAGCCTGACCCTGGTCAACGTCGAGGGCCCCGTGCTGATCGTCGATTCGGTGACCCGCGTCTCCGTCCCCTGATCATCGCCCGGTAACCGCCTGCCCTTGACCGCCGCCCCGTGACTGCCGCCTTCGCCGTCGCCGCTTGCTTGCTCGCGTACGTCGTCGGCTATCGCGTCTATTCGCGCTTCCTGGCCACGCGCATCTACGCGTTGGACCCAGACCGGCTCACGCCAGCCCACGAGTTCGCGGACGATGTGGACTACGTGCCCACGAGGCCCTCCGTCCTCTTCGGGCACCACTTCGCGTCCATCACCGGCCTGGCGCCCATGCTCGGCCCCGCGGTGGCCGTGATCTGGGGCTGGTTGCCCGCCATGATCTGGGTCGTCGTGGGGGCCCTGTTCGTCGGCTGCGTGCACGACTTCTCCGCGCTCGTGCTCTCGATCCGCAATCGGGGTCTCTCCATCGGAGCCGTCGCCGAGGACCTTCTGGGCCGGCGCGCCAAGGCCCTGTTCCACCTGGTGATCTTCTTCGGCGTGTCGCTCGCCATGGGCGTCTTCGTGCTCTACATCTCCCAGCTGTTCGGGCACGGGGCCTACCCCCAGGCGATCCTGCCCAGCGCGGGTCTGATGGTAGTGGCCATGGTGATCGGAATCCTGCTGCACCGCGGCCGCGTGCGCCTGGGCAGCTCCACAGCCGTGGGCTTCCTGCTGCTGCTGGGCCTGATCTTCGCTGCAGTGCAACTCGACACCTTCGGGTTGAGCGCCGAACAGTGGCCCGCCAGCGACAGCTTCAAATACGGTCTGCTCGTCTACGGCTTCCTGGCCTCTGTGCTCCCCGTCTGGACCCTGCTGCAGCCACGGGATTTCATCAACTCCCTGCTGCTGTACGTGGGTCTGATCGGCATGTACGCCGGCTTCTTCATGAGCGGCAAGGATTTCGCAGCACCGGCCGTGGTGCTGGAGCCGGAAGGGGCACCACCACTCTTCCCCTTCGTCTTCATCACCATCGCCTGTGGCGCGGCCAGCGGATTTCATGCCCTCGTGTCCTCAGGAACGACCGCCAAGCAACTCTCGAACGAAACGCACGCACGACCGATTGGCTACGGCGGAATGATCGCCGAGTCCTTGCTCGGACTCCTGGCCGTCGTGGCGTGCTCGGCAGGAGCGCTGGGTGCCGAGGCCTGGTCGGGCGACGGTGCGTACGCCAGCTGGAGCAACATCAAAGGCGGTCCCGCGCTGGGCAACTTCATCCAGGGCGGCGGTTCCTTCCTGGAGCAGTTCGGCTTGAGCAGCGAACTGGCCGTGTCGTTCGTCGCCGTGATCGTGGTCTCCTTCGCACTCACCACCCTCGACTCGGCCACCCGCCTGCTGCGTTACAACATCGAGGAGATCAGCCAGTCCGTGGGCGTGTCGCGGCTGGGCACCCGCTATCCGGCATCGCTGCTTGCCGTAGCGGCCATCTGGGTCTTCGCGTTCTACGAAGTCACGGAGGTGAAGGCCGTGAGCGAAATCGTCCCAGACGCCAACGGCGTGCTGGTCGAAACGACGCGCATGGTGGAGACCACCCGCGAAGCGGGCATCGCACTCTGGGGCTTGTTCGGAACGACCAACCAACTCCTGGCCGGGCTCACCCTGCTGCTGGCGACCCGTTACCTCGCGCGGCGCGGGCGACCCATCTGGTTCACGGCCGTACCGATGTTCTTCATGCTCGGCAGCACCCTGACGGCCATGCTGGCCAACATCCAGACCTACGCAGCAGGCAGCGACCGCTTGCTGCTCGTCGTGGGTTCGATGCTGCTTGCCCTGGGCCTTTGGGTCTGCCTCGAAGGCCTGTTGGCAACGCGCCGCGACAAGCTCTCGCCGCCCTGACACCGTGGCCTCAGCCAACGCCGGGCAGGGAGTGCCGCTCTCCGACAGCTCGCACGGCCGTCGCGACCCTCAGTCCTTGAGGTGTGGCGAGGCCGCGAGGAAGGCGTCGTAGCGATCCTCGGCAATGGCCTCTCGCGCCTGCTCCACGAGCCGATGCAGGAAGCGCAGATTGTGAACACTGCACAGCATGCGGCCGACGGGCTCCGCAGCCTTCACGAGGTGGCGCAGCACACCGAGGCTCCAATCGGTGCACGCCTCGCAATCGCACTCAGGGTCTGCGGGCCCCGTGGCCTTTTCAAAGCGCTTGTTGCGAAGGTGGATCGTGCCGCTGGAAGTGAACAAGGTGCCGTGCCTTCCGTTGCGGGTCGGCATGACACAGTCAAAGACATCGAAGCCTGCGCCGATGGCCGTCAACACGTCCCCTGGACGGCCAACACCCATGAGGTAGCGCACCCGGCTCGCGGGCAGCAGCTGGGCGTACTTGCGCGTCGCGGCCCGCAGGTCCTGCGGACTCTCGCCCACGGACAAACCGCCCACGGCAAAGCCGTCGAAATCCAAAGCGGTCAGCTGTTGCGCCGAGAGCTCGCGCAAGCCGTCGTCCAAGCCACCCTGGACGATGGCAAACAGCGCCTGCCCCTTTTGGCTCGTCGCCCGGTGATGCTTGAGCGCTCGCGTCGCCCACTCCGTCGTCCGCCGGACGGCCGTCTCCAGCAGGTCGCGGCTCGCGGGCAGAGGCGGGCAGTGGTCGAACACCATGGCGATGTCCGAGTCCAACGCCAGCTGGATGTCGGCAGCCTCGATCGGCCCCAGCCGCAGGGTCCTGCCGTCGATGGGGGAGCGGAAGCTCACCCCCTGGTCATCCAGCTTGGCGACATCCAGCATCGAGAACACCTGGAAGCCGCCGCTGTCCGTGAGGATCGGCCCGTCCCATTGCATGAAGCGGTGCAGGCCGCCGAGTGCCGCCACAACGTCCTCGCCCGGCCTGTCGTGGAGGTGGCAGGCATTGGCCAGGATCATCTGCGAACCCGTGGCGGCCAGGCGGTCCGGGGGCACGCCCTTCACGCTGCCGTAGGTTCCCACCGGGAGGAAAGCCGGGGTCTGCATGCTGCGGCCGCGCACCGTCATGGTCGCCACCCGCGCCGCTCCGCTTTGGTGGTGCACCTCCAGGGAAAGTCCCGCTGGACTCGTCGTCTTCAAAGCAGCTGCACCAGTTCGGCACCGGGATAGTAGCGGGTGAGGAGGACACGGTAGCCAGCACCGCGCCGTGCGAAACCGCTGGCCCCGTACTGGCAGAGGCCCACTCCATGTCCCCAGCCGTGACCGTTGACGAGAAGATGCGTTCCGTTTGTTCCTGAGAACTCGATGCTCGGCGCCGAGGACCAGCGCGTCGAGAGCACTTGCTCCTTCCATGACTGCCCCTTGGACACCCTGTCACGGAAGTCATGAACACGGATCTGCGCTTCCTGGCCCCCTGCGGTGACACGAATCCAACTTGGCCGGCCCGGCCAAGCCTCCAAGTCGACGGCCACCGCCTGCAAGGGAGCTTCAGGAAGACCAGCGGCCGCGCAGACCAAGGCCGCTGATACACGGCGCTGCCAACTCCAGGTGGGAGAGTGACGGCAGTCCGCACAAACGACCTCTTCATCGAGCAAACCACCGGCCGCATTGGGAAACACATCCCGTGCTCGAGCCGTCGCTCCGCCGCACGTCGATTGGAACCAGGCCGAGATCACGAGCCCCTCATGGGTGAGGACCTGCCCGGCTGTGGTCGCGATGGCCTGGCCCGACAACCAGGTCTCCACGCCCATGCCGCCATAGACCTGGCTGCGCACATCAGGATGCAACCAACCGCGCTGAGCCCCTTCCGACAGGGCGTAGCTGCGGGCGGCCACGGCCTGGGCCTTGAGTGCTTCCAGCCCGAAGCGGTCCGGCATCTCACCCGGGAGAACGCCGCGCAGGTAGTCCTCGATGGACAAGCGATTCACGACGCGCAGCGTCCCCTGCGGGGACACTTCGATTCGCACCAACCCGCGATAGCGTTTCCCGCCCACCCGCAGTGGCGACCCATCCAACGACCGAAGCTCGTAGGGCGGGGCCTCGAGCTGGAGATCGTTGAGCATCAACAGCCCATCCAGAAGCTGCAGCGTGCTGTCCGGATCCAGCTGCGACCCGCTCAACGGGACCGCGCCCAACTCGTGCAGCAGTTCGCAGTCGCCATCCCCACCGAGGGTCGCCGGACGGTCCGAGGGCAACGCAAGGCGGACATCGACCCAACCGGGACGCCGCTCGCCAAACGCAGGCAGATCTGGAGGCGGTCCCGGGGAGCACGACACCAGCGCACCCAGCAGGATGAGCACCGTCAGAAGCGGGTCTCGCAGCACAGCGCGTCAGCCGTCGAAGAGCGTGCCCGGAGGATCCGAGAGCTCCAGGCCCAGATGAGCCCTGGCAGCGTCCGTCAGGATGCGACCGCGGGGGGTCCTGGACAGGAAGCCCAGTCGGATCAAATGGGGCTCGTAGACCAGCTCGAGGGTGTCCGGCTCCTCACCCACGGCCACCGACAGGGTGCCGAGCCCGGCGGGCCCACCGCCCAATCGCGCCAGGGCCCCGAGGATCCGACGATCCATGTCCTCCAGCCCCAAGGCGTCGATCCCCAGCATGGCCAAGCCGGTGTCCACCACCTGGTGGGTGATGGCGCCTTCGGAGGAGAGATCCGCGACGTCTCGCAGCCGCCGCAACAGGCGGTTGGCGATGCGAGGCACTCCCCGGGCCCGCTCCGCCACCCGCTCGGCGGCCGCATCCGCCCATTGGCAATCGAGCCGCTTGGCTGAGCGAATCAGGATCTCCCGGATGTCCTCCGAGCTGTAGGGCACCAATTTCTCGGCGATTCCGAAGCGGGAGCGCAAGGGCTGGGTGAGCAGCCCCTCGCGGGTCGTGGCGCCCACCAGGGTGAATGGCTGGACGGAAAGACGGACCGATCGCGCCCCCGGCCCCTGGTCGATGACCACATCGACGGCGAGATCCTCCATGGCGGCGTAGAGGTACTCCTCCACGGCCCGGGGCAAGCGATGGATCTCATCCACGAACAGCACGTCGCCTTGCTCCAGGCCGGTCAGGAGGCCCACGAGGTCGCCGGGGCGCTCAAGTGCCGGCCCGGAAGTGATTTTCAGCGGCGAACCCATCTCAGCCGCCACCAAATGCGCCAAAGTGGTCTTTCCGAGGCCTGGAGGGCCAGAAAGCAGCACATGGTCCAGGGCGCCCCCACGTCGGCGATTCGCCTCGATCCACGTCCTGAGGTTGCTCGCGACCCGCTCCTGCCCTACGAACTCCTCGAAGTTCCTGGGGCGGAGTGCGCCCTCGGCGTCGTCCCTCTCGCCCGCCATGGCCTGGAAGACACTCTTCGCCTCATGCGCCTCGTGATCCGTCATGGGGTCATGGTACCGCCAGGTCTCCCGGATCAACACTGTCAGCCAGCCAGAGCAATACACGTCACAGCTTGACTCCGTAGGCCCGCCCCCTGAGAATCGAACCTGATGCATCCTGTGCCCAACTGGACGAAGTCAGCTGGCCAGCAGCCAGTGTCCAGGGCCCCGAAGCAGGGTTTGGGATGTCTCAGAGGTAGGCACTCCGGTTCCCCGATCTGTCTCCGCCGTCCATAGACTGCAGGACCCTTCCATGATGAAGACCTTCAAGTTCACGCTGCTGTCCGCCGGCCTCGCTCTGTCCCTGACTGCCTGTTTTGGCAGCGGTGGGGGTGGTGGGGGTGGAGGCGACAGCAAGCCATCTGCGTTCCAGGAGATCATCACGACCGCGACGACGGGCGCTGATGGCAGCTGGGGGCGCGTCGACATCCTTGACGGCGGCACACCGGTGCTGGTGCCGGGCGACCCGACGGATCCCGGGAACATCGCTCCGAACCCCGCCAAGCGTGCCCTGCTCGACACCTTCATGAAGACGCAGACGGACCTGAACGGGGACCTCGTCGACAATGATGCGGACGGCATCGCCGACGCAGATGTCGGATTCGATGCCTACACCACGGGCACGAGTACACAGACTGGGTCCTCCAAGCGCATCTTCGCTGCCAACAACATCTACGACCTGTTCCAGACCACCACGGGTCGGACGATAGGTGGCATCCCCACTTTGAATACCTCGGCACCACCCTTCACGGGTGGGGACCGGGATGCCGACGGAATCACGGATGGTGGCCCGGGCGTCTTCGCCAATGTGCCCTTCTCCATCATTCCGTCGCTCCCGACGTTGCCCAACTTCATGGGCACCCCGGACGGCAGCGGCTCCGGCCGTGGGCCGGGCGTCGGCGACGACCAGCACCAGTTCATCCAGATCGAGTTCCCGTTCAAGTTGAACCGCGACAGCCTGTTCAACTTCTTGGATCAGGGGAACTCCTTCTTGGGTGACCCCAGTGACCCCGGCAACGTGATCATCGAGAAGCGCTGGGTCTCGCGCCCCGATGCTGCCGACCAGGTCAACGTCATCGACCACACCTTCGAGCACGCCCACGTGCCCGGCATCGCCATCATCGGCGGCATCTGCGCCGTGCCCCTGCAACAGGGTTTCTCCACGCTCACCACGATCGATCCCGACCTGAGCAACATCCCTGAAGGTGCGCGCGCCAAGCTGCTCGATCCGAGGGTCCTGACGTACATCGCGCATGAGGCGCCCGGGACCATCACGACGGCCAACCCCGTGGGCAGCACGGCGGGACACATCACTCCGGATGGCGTGCTGGTCCTCCCCGACCCCTCCACGGGTTTGGGTGGGCGCGTCTTCGGAGCCAACACCACGGTGCCCAGTTCGGTCAACGACTTCGCCGCCGATGGCAACGCCATCCCATCCGCAGCCGTGGGCTTCATGTCCGTCAACATCACGCACCTGCGCAAGGGCAACGAGCTGGTCGAGTACCCCTACTTCCACTCGTTCCCCATGAGTCAGACCAGCGTGGGCATGGACCCCTTGGCCATCAATGGCTCCTTCAACCGCGGCCCCGCCATTGAAGTGGATGCCATCAGTCGCATCCCCGCCATCGATGTGATGGATCCGTCCGTTGACTACCTGGGCAACTTCGACCCCAACCCGGTGGACGACACCGTCAACACGGTTTCGACCAAGGCGCGCTTCGTGGTCAACTTCGACAAGGAAGTGGTGCCCAACTCCGTGGGCTTCTCGAAGGCCTACACCATCCACTCGGTGGCGGGCCAGGGCCTGGTGTTTCCCTTCAACGGCAACACGCGGCCCATCCCCAGCCCGGCCGGAAGCTTCACCTTGGGCGTGATCGGCGCACCGCTCGCTCCGAGCATCTACATCGCCGTGAACCAGCCGGTCCAGGTCGCCGTGAACAACCCCTTTGTGAAGAGCGGGGGGACCACTACGGACGCGGGTGACCCCATCGCAAACCTGGCTGACCCCAACTTCAACATGAACCTGTTGAACGGGCTGTTCCCCCAGGAGCACAACACGCTGGCGACCCTGCCTCGCGGTGTCGTGCCTTGCGACATCTACCCGCGGAACCAGAACAACCTCCAGTCGTATGTGATCGAACCATTGGTCGATCTGCCGCCGAACGCTGTGATCACCATTGGTGTCTGCATGCAAGGACTGGGCATGTCCAACCTGCTGTTGCCCGACACCGTCCCGAACGCACCGTCCAACCACGGTAACTTCACCCGTTCCGGCACCTTGTTCACCCCATGGCAGGGCCTCACGGCTCTCGGCCTCGGTGACTCCACCGTTTCCTTGAAGCAGGTCACGCTGGCCAACCAGACCATCATCAAGGTCAACGCGGGTCCCATGGACCTGGAGGGCAACCTGTTCTTCGGCGGCACCGGTGTGGTGCTGGACACGCTGATCGACGGCGACACCACCAACGACCTGACCATGGGTGGTTGGAACGTCGGTCGTACCTTCCTGGTCGGCGACGACCAGGTGCGCGGCTACGTCAACGCTCCTGTGGCACCGCAGGCTCTCGTCGTCGGCTTCGGCGGAGACGGCCTCGGTGTGCTCGACCTCAACGGAGAGGGCTACAACACCAACGCACCGCTGGGGGCACTCGCCAACGTCGGCTCGGCCAACAAGCTCATCACCTCGCGCTATCTCCCGCCGTCCGTGACCGGCTCCACCTCCAACGTCAACTGGGATGCCAGCAGCTCCCAGGCCGGCGGCGCCAACCAACGCGCCTTCGGAATCCTCGGACGCTACACCTCGGGTGGTTGTCAGTGTGGTCAGGTCAGTTACGAGTCGGAGCTCGCAAGCGGCCTCGGTATTCCCACTGGCCCCATTGCGGGCAAGCGGGCTCCGGGCGTGAACGAAGGTTCGTCCGGCTACGAGACCATGGTGCGCTCCTCCAAGGGCAGCCAGTTCCTGACGGATCCGTCCAAGCTCGGCCTGGTTCGTGACATCCTGGTGGGCCAGTTCCTCGACACCGTCTACTTCGATGTGCAGAACCCCTTCACCTTCATCGGCCACGTGACGTACATCACGCCGCTGCAGACGGGTGTGCCCAGCAACCTGATCTCCGATCCGCCGGTGCCGAACCCGCCACCGCTGCGCTTCCCCGAAGGCCTGCCCCACACGGCAGTCATCTTCGATCAGGCAGAGCTGACGGAGGACCCGGTCGTGATCACGGGCTCTGAGGTCTTCGGTCGCGACTACCTGATGCGCTTCGACGACGGAACCGGCATCTCGCCCTTCACGTGGCCTGGCAACGTGATGCTGAACCTGAACCCGACGTCCAACGCGTCCAACCCCAACTCCTTCGACATCCCGCTGCTTCCGAACGCTGGTTTCCCCAGCCCCTTCCTCGGTGAGATCAACTTCCCGACGAAGTTCCTGCAGACGGGCCCGATGCCGAAGACCACCACGGCTGGAACGGTCGTGCTGACGGCGCTGAACACCATCGCCGTGGGCAGCGGTTTCCCGGGTGGCCTGAAGGCGCCCTCCTATCAGTCACGTCAGCAGATCGGAAACTTCCTGTTCGTGACGGATGGCGTGAACAAGCAGTTGCACGCGGTGAACTCCAACAACATGGAAGTGCTGGAGTCGCTCAACCTGCCTGACCCCTATGGGCTGGGCCTCTCCCCTGAGGGAGGGTTGCTGTACGTGAGCAACGAGGGCAACAACACCTTGTCGGTGGTGGGCGCCGATCCTCGGAACCCCAGCACGTTCATGACGGAGTTGACCCGTGTCACCGTGGGTGAAGGCCCCCGTGCCGTTGCGGTCTCGCCGGACAACGAAGACGTCTTCGTGCTCAACCGTCTCGGCAACACCGTCAGCATCGTTGACACGGGAACCAACACGGTGCGTCGCACCCTGACCCAGTCCGGCATCAACCGGCCGAATGACGTGTGCGTCGGCATGCGCGAGTTCGGTGGGGGCCCGGCCTTCCAGAGCGGCACCTATCACGGCTTCATCTCGAACGGTGGTGGCGACAACATCCTCATCTACGAGGGTGGACCGTCCGGTATCGCTGGCATCGGCTTCGACAACATCCTGGGCGGCATCGCCCCGAATGAGCCGCCGCAGCTCGGTGCACCCGTCCTGAACAAGATGAACAACCCGCGCGGCATCGTGTACGACCCGAACACGCCTCTGGACGGCTTCGCACACACCATCGGTGCGTTCGTGGCTCACCAGGACGCCGTGGCCGGCAACGCCATGATCAGCCGCATTGCCTACACGGCGGACAGCAGCCCGGGTCAGGTGACCTTCAACGCCAACAACGCCAGCCCTGGTTTTGGTGAGAAGGTGTTCAACATCGTGCAGCAGTACGTGTCCACGTCCACGGGCACGGCCTTCGATGTGGCCTTGCCTGACTACAACCGGGACATCTACGAGAACAGCAACTTCAACTCGCACTACAACCTGTTGAACGCTGGCGGGACCACCTACAGCATCGGTGGCCAGAACATCGCTCGGAACAGCAAGTACCCGCTGGCCAGCAACATCGTCCCGGTCTTCATCAACGGTCCTCGCTGGGACCCGGACCGGGTCTACCTGTCCATCGGCGGTGGCACCATTGACGTCTTCGATGTCGATTCCGGTATCCGCCTCAAGACGGTCCAGACGGATTCAAACGCCACCATCATGGCTTCCTACTTCGAACAGTAGGACCCCGGTCTGACAGGAAGGACAAGACCTGGGCCCTCCAGCCCGGGTCACGAGAACATGCCGAGCACGGTTCCCGATCCTCGTTCGCCTCATCGAGGTCGGGCCGTGCGAGGCATGTTCGCCTCCATCGCGCCCCGCTACGACCTGCTCAACCGCCTGCTCTCCATGGGGATGGACCAGCGTTGGCGCACAGCGCTCGTGGGTTGCCTGCCGTCCCTGAGCCCGGGCCAGCGGGTGCTCGACCTGTGCACCGGAACCGGCGATGTGGCGCGCGCCCTGGCGCCGGCCCTGCCCGAAGGGGCCCATCTGCACGCCAGCGACTTCTGCGAAGAGATGGTCGTCCGGGCACCCAGCAAATTCTCGGAGCAAGACGCGCCCTGCTTCACGGTGGGGGACGCCATGCTGCTGCCCTACCTGGACGCCAGCTTCCGGGCCGTCTCGGTCGCCTTCGGCCTGCGCAACATCGAGCAGCCCCCCGTGGGTCTGGCCGAAATGGCCCGGGTGCTCGAGCCAGGTGGCCGATTGCTGATCCTGGAGTTCAGTCGTCCCGAACGAAGACTTTTCTCAGCCTTCTATCGCTTCTACTTCTTTCGCATCCTGCCCCTCATGGGACGGCTGCTCTCTGGAAGCGAAATCGACGCGTATCGCTATCTTCCCGAATCGGTGTGGGCCTTCCCCTCACCGGCGGAACTCGCCCAGGAAATGGAACGAGTCGGGCTCGCCGTCCGTGAACAACGACACTTCTTGATGGGAGCTGTCGTGCTTCACGTCGCCGAGCGAGTCCCCATGTGAAGAAACAACCCTCATCCCTGAGGGTGTATCACGAGGAATCACGGCAGATGGGGCGCTCGCTGGCCCTCGTCGTGCCCCTGCTGATCGCCTACGAGCTGACGGTCACTTTCCTGGCGCCTGAGATCCGCAACAGCGCGGAGATGGCCGTCGCGGGCTTCGTGCGCAAGCTCCCCGGCCAGGCCGTCTTCCTGTTGCGAAGCGCTAGTTTGTTGGCACTGGTCGCGGCCACCCTCTGGTGGTTTCGCGACGCACGTCCCCGCGCCAAGGTCGCCAAGCCGCACATGATGCTCACGGAGGCCCTGCTCCTGGCCGTGCTGCTCGGGCCGGCCCTGGAACGCCTTGTGGGTCGAATAGGTCTCTCGGCTGTGTCTGTCGACCAGCTGCCCCCCGACCCCGCGTGGCTGCCCTTCCTGCTCAGCGTCGGCGCCGGTCTGTGGGAGGAGATCGTGTTCCGCCTGGGATTGCTGGGCGGTCTCTTCGTCCTGCTGCGGCGGTTGGCCCGCTTGCACCCACGCTCGGCGGTGGGGATCGGCATCCTGGTCTCCGCCCTCCTGTTCGCCCTCTATCACCACATGGGCGACGCTGGCGAACCGTTCATAGCCAGTCGATTCGCGTTCAGGGCCTTCGCCGGTACAATCCTCGGCCTTCTGTTTGCATGGCGAGGACTCGCCATCGTGGTCTATATGCACGTCTTCTACGACTTGCTCTGCGATCTGCGCATGCTGCTTCTCTGACGAGCGACACCTCATGACTCCGAGCCCGGTCCTGGTTGCGATCACGGGCGCCTCTGGAGCCATCTATGGCGTGCGCCTGGTCCAACGGCTGTTGGCCTGCGGCCTCCCGACGGACGTCATCTGTTCTTCAGCCGGGCGACGAGTCCTGGCCCTGGAGCACGAGCTGTCGGGCGAACCGGCAGACTGGTTTCCGGAGGGAGTTCCGGAGGGGCTGCGATCGTTCTCGAACGGCGACATCGCCGCACCTCCCGCGAGCGGGAGCCGTGCCCCCCGAGCCATGATCGTGGCACCCTGCTCCATGGGAAGCGTAGGCCGCATCGCGGCGGGCATTTCCGGGAACCTCATCGAACGCTGTGCCGATGTGATGCTCAAGGAGCAGCAGCCCCTGGTGCTCGTCCCCCGGGAATCGCCGCTCAGCACGATCCATCTGGCCAACATGCTTCGACTCGCCGAAGCGGGAGCGCGCATGGTGCCCGCCATGCCAGCCTTCTACACGCATCCCAAGACCCTCGAGGACGGCATCGCCTTCGTGGTCGACCGGGCCATCGTCGCCGCGGGGCTCGACATCCCCCTGCGGGATCGCTGGGAAAGCCCCACGCCATGAACCGCCTCACGAGCCTCTCATCGATCCTGGCGGACATCCGGCTCTCGCACTCCATCTTCGCCTTGCCGTTCGCCGCCATCGGGCTGACGATCGGGGCTCGAGCACAGTGGCCTGGCTGGGCCTTCTGCGGCTTCATCGTGCTAGCCATGGTGAGTGCGCGCTCGGCGGCCATGGCCTTCAACCGCCTCGTGGATCACCGCTTCGACGAGACCAACCCCCGCACCCAGGGCAGGGCGCTGCCGTCTGGCCGGGTGAGCCGCCGTGCGATGGTCAGCTTCCTCGTGGCCTGCTCCGCCGTGTTCCTGGCGAGCGCGAGCTGGTTCGGGACGATGTGCTTCGTCTTGTCGCCGCTCGTGCTCTTGGCGCTGTTCGGCTACTCGCTCACGAAGCGCTTCACGATGTGGGCCCACGCCTTCGTGGGCTTCGCGCTCGCCCTCTCACCCCCGGCCGCCTACCTCGCCGCGCGTGGCACGGTCGATGCCGACGTGAGCGGAGTGCTCTGGCTGGCACTCGCCGTCCTGCTCTGGGTCACGGGCTTCGACATCATCTATGCCTGCCAGGACGTCGAGCATGACCGGCAGGAACAGCTCCACTCACTGCCGTCCCGCCTGGGCATCGCTCGTGCGCTGAACCTCGCCCGCTGGGTCCACCTCGGGATGGTGGCCGCCCTCTGCTTCGCAGTGCTTGGCCAGGGCTGGGGCCCCCTCTCCTGGTCCGCCGTCGCACTGGTCAGCGTGTTGCTGCTCGTGGAGCACGGCATGGTCTCGCCCAAGGACCTGAGCCGGGTCAACGCCTCCTTCTTCACCGTGAATGGTGCTGTCAGCGTCCTGTTCTCGCTGCTCGTGGCCATGGACATCATCGGTAGGGCGGATCAGCTTTGGCCATAAAGCGCGCCACCTTCATCGACATCTGGGGCGCAGCCATCCGGCAACTCGCCCAGGATGACCTCCCGCCCATGACGGTCATCGCGGGCGAGAATCCCTTCGTGAAGGAACGCCTGATCCGTGCAGCCCTGCAGCAGATGGACGGTGACGTCGAGGTCTTCGCGACGCGCCAGGGCGAGCCACCCGCCTCCGCCATGCGCCGCATGCAGGACCTGTGGGCCACCCGCTCCCTCTTCGGTGGCGGCCAGCTGATCCTGGCCCGGGATGCCGACGCCTTGGTCAAGGGCAATGGGCTGAAGCAGCTTGGGGCCATCCTCAGCGAGGGGCCACCACCCAACCGCTTGCTGATCACCGTGCAGTCCCTCGACGGGCGCAGCAAGCTGGCGAAGGCTCTCAAGACGCAGAACGGGTTCATCAACCTGCCGGTGCTTCGGGATGCGCCGCCGCCCTGGCACGACGGCGGCCCCTTCCTCGAGACCGACCTCAACCAGTGGATCGCTGCAGAGGGCAAGGCCCAGGGCTTGCAGGTCTCGCTCGCCGTGGCAGGCGAACTCGCCAAGCGGATCGGCAATGAGCCCGGGCGCCTTGCACAGAAGCTGCAACAACTGGCAACCCTGCTGGGTGAGCGCACCCAACTCAGCGCCAAGGACGTGACGGAGTTCGTGCCCTTCTCTTCCGTGCGCATCCTGAGCCTCTACGAAGAGGCCCTGATTGCGGGGGACATCACAGCCGCTTTGCAACTGGTGGACCGCATGGTGCACGACGGCGTGTACGACCCCTTCATGCGCCTGGTGTCCGGATCGGCTGTCTCGGAGACCGTGCTGCGCGGCCTCACCTCCGGGCTCGCCCGCGTCTACGAGGCACACGAACGGCTGGGGCCCGCGCTCGTGCAGGCTGTCTCCGACAAGCCCTGGCAACGATCCAAAGCTGACAGCGCGGCCCTCGATGAGGCGCTCGGCCGTGGGGGCAGGCGCGTGTTCCTGGAACGGGACCTGAAGCGGATGCCGCTGGCCTCGGCGCGCTCGGCGTTTGAAGTGGCGCTGGACGGCTTGCGTCGGCTGCGAGATGGACGCGGGCTCTCCCTGCACGCACACACAGTGCGCCTCGGACAGGCCTACCGCTCCGGATCGAGAAACCGATGATTCGCAAACTTCCCAAGGAAGTCGTCGACCGCATCGCAGCAGGAGAGGTGGTCGAGCGGCCCGCCGCGGTGGTCAAGGAGCTCGTCGAGAACGCCCTCGATGCCAGGGCCACGTCCATCGATGTCAGTATCGAGAATGGAGGGCTGGGGCTGATTCGCGTGGCTGACAACGGCACCGGTATCGATGCTGACGATCTCCCCGTCGCTTTTGCCTCCCACGCCACGTCCAAACTCGTCGATGTCGATGACCTGTTCCACGTCGTGAGCTTCGGTTTCCGGGGAGAAGCCCTGAGCTCGATGGCGGCCGTCTCCCGCGCCAGGATCACGTCTGCAGCCGACGACAGCGGCGGCGGCTACCGGCTCGACTGCACGGCGGGGGAGCTGGGCCGCCTCGAAGCCGTGCCCAGCGCCCACGGCACGGTGGTGGAGATCCGCGACCTGTTCCACAACACCCCGGCACGGCGCCAGTTCCTGGGCGCGATCCGGACCGAGGCGGCCAAGTGTCGCGAAGTGTGCACGTCCCTGTCGCTGGTCAACCCCGGCATCCGCTTCAGCTTCACGACCGATGGAAAGTTGCGGTTCAGTGCCGACGGTTCGCTCGAGCTGGGTGACCGCGTGCGAGCGGTCTACGGCCGAGACTTCTCGGAGTCCATGATCGATCTCTCCGGCAGTGAGCCGGGACTGCAGGTGGAAGGCCAACTCAGCCTGCCCGCCGCCGCACGACACCGCGCACGCACGCAACTGCTGTTCGTGAACGGACGCCTCGTCAAGGACAGGGGCGTGCTGTCCGCCGTGCGGGTCGCCTGCCGCGACTTCATTCCACCCAACTTGAACGCCTCGTGGGTCCTGTTCCTGACGATCGATCCGGAACGTCTGGACGTCAACGTCCATCCGACAAAGGCCGAGGTCCGCTTCCGCGACAAGGACGCCATCTTCCGCCTCGTGCGACGCGCCTGCCGGGATGCCTTGCTCCAGTCCGATCTCGCACCGCGCATTCGCGCTGAGCACCTGGATGGGGCCAAGGGTTCTGGTGCGGGAGAGCAGAGTCCCGCGGCCCTGTTTGGTGCCCCCGGCACGGCCAACCCTCCGTCAAATCCATCTGAGCGAGCCTCGCCGCTGCACGGAACGTCGCACTCGACTTTCGCGCGTCCGGCTGCTCTCCATCCCGCGTCGGACAGCGGGTCGCCCCCCACGTCAGCCAACGGAGACCGCACCTCGCCTGAGCCACCGGGCGTGCCCTGGTCGCAAGAGGCGGAAGATTCGGTTGAGGTGGTGTCCGAAGCTCACCCCTTGTTGATGAGCGGCGTCAGCCATTCAGCCCGCTTCCTGCAGGTGCTCGACACCTACCTCGTGCACGACTCGCCTGACGGCTTGGTGTTGGTGGACCAGCACGCGCTGCACGAACGCATCCTCTATGCACGCCTCCAGGACGACCTCGCCGCGGGCCGCATGGAACGCCAGGGGTTGTTGGTTCCGCAGCCGGTCCACCTCACGCCCGAACTGCACGCACTCAGCCTGGAGAAGGCCGACGAGCTCAAGCACTTCGGCCTCGAGATCGAGGACTTCGGCCAGGACACCCTCGTGGTGCGCGCTGTCCCGACCGTCCTGAGGAATGAACGCCTCGAAGACCTGGTGGTAGCCCTCGTCGCTCCGCCCGACGTTCATGGGGGCGTGCCGCACGGCTTGGACCGCCGACTCTTCACCATGGCGTGCCACGCCGCCGTGAAGGCCGGCGACCCGTTGAAGGAAGAGGAGATCGCTGCCTTGTTGGAGCAGGGTGCCGCCCTGGAACACGACTCCACCTGCCCTCACGGCAGACCCACGCGCCTGATGATCGGCCGCACGGAATTGGAGCGCCTGTTCAAACGCTCCGGCTTCTAGCTGCGGCGGTCACTTCGGGACAGCGAACATGCTCTCATCGACTTCCGGATAGAGGTCCAGCTCCAGGTCGCCGCCGTCCTCGTCCGGAATGATGTTCAACGTGATCAAGGGAACGGAGTCACCGTCCTGGAAGACGGCCGTGTAGGCCGGGACCTTGAGGCCCGAGGTGCTGGGGAGGTGGAAGCGGAAACGGAGCTCCAGCTCCCGGGCATCGCTGCGACCCAAGGTCCGGACCCGGAAGGCCCACAACGCTCCTGTCTCCACATCGATGGCGAGGCCCACCTGGAGCTCGGGAGCCGGCGGCGGGGGGCTGCCGAGGCTGGGTGGAGGGCCCAGCTCCGACTCGAAGAGTTCGTCTTCCACCCGCCCGACGACCCACTGGACGTCGCGCAGCTCCCGCCCATAGCGATCGATGGACACCTTACTGGCAGGGCCATCCAGCGCCAGGCCCGCCAACTTCTGCGAGAGCGCATCCACCACGAAAGCGTCCAGCATGACGGGCATCAAGCGCAGCTGATCGCGCACCTGCTCAAGATCCACCTCGAAGGTGAGCGGGTCATCGCTGTAGACCACCACCTTCTGGGTGCTGTTGTCCCGGAACCAGGTCCGGGAGCCGTCGAAACCGACCGTCGAATTCGAGTTCACCACTTCGTCTTCACGGGTGGTGAGCATGCGCTCCGGGGCACGCAGATAGACTCGCTCGACCCAAGCACCCACCGTGAGGCCGTCCTGGGGATTGACCACTTGCACTCGAAAGCGCCCCGCAAGACCTGTCGGTGCAGAAAGCGGGATCTGGCCTCGCTGGAACTCCGCCGCCCGCTGCAGAAGCGCCCTGGCAGCGACCTCTCCCATGCTGACTTGGGGTGTGTCCTGCGCAGATGGCTCCGGTGCGGGGGGGGCCGGTGCCGAGGGTTCCGGCGCCACGGATTCCGCTGCCAGGGGCTCCTGGGCGACAGAAGCCACCTCGGCCGCTGGCTCGGAGACGGGCAACGCCTCGGCCTGGGCCAGCACCGAATCCGTGGTGCTTTGCGGTGAGACTGTCTCAGCGACGGGCACAGCGCTACAGTGAGCGGCAAGCGGTGCGAAGAGTGCGATCAAGGTTGCAGAGAGATTTTTCATCGTGCTCGACACGGTAGAAGCGGATTCGGCCCAGGTCCATGCTGCGCATGCGGAGCCATGGGTTCCCCACAGGTCTGCCCTGTGGCCTCTTTGCCTGCTCATCCTCTCGGCGCTGCTGCCCTTTGCCGCGACGAGGGGCTACGGCCACGTCCACGATGACCATGAGCTGCGAGGCAGCCAGAGCCTGGCCACGGACCCACGGGCGGATCTCGACGACCTGTGGGGGGCCGACTTCTTCGGCACCTACGAGCAACCACAGGGGCAGACGGGATTCTGGCGCCCGCTCGTCATCCTGAGCTTCCGGCTCGAGGCGGTCCTGGCCGGGGGCTCTTCTCAGGCATACCTGTGGCTGGGCCATGTGTTGACGATCCTGTGCCACCTCGCGGCGACCCTGGCCCTCTGGCGACTGCTGCTCGCGTTGGGTGTGCATGGTTCGGTGGCCGTCCTCGCCGCAGCGCTCTTTGGCTTGGCGCCCGTCCACGTGGAGAACGTGACCTGGACCTCCGGCAGGGTGGACAGCCTGCCCACCGCCTTGGCCTGGGGGGCCACGGCCCTCTGGTTGCGAGCGGGGGGCAGGGGGCTGCCTGCCCTGGCTGCCCTGCTGCTCTTCAGCCTTGCGCCCCTGGGAAAAGAAACCGTCGTGTTGCTCATCGCCCTGGCCCCCTTGGCGGGCCGACTGATGGGGCTCAGTTGGGGGCGGAGCCTGGCGGTACCTTGCGCAGCGCTGGTGGCGACCGCAGTCATCCGGGGCCTGTCCTTCGGCTTCGCCCATGAGATTCCGGACGTGGCCTACACGGGGCCTGCCTCCGAACTCGCACGCTGGGCGACGTGGCTTTCCATCCAACCAGACCTCTTGCGCTTCATGTTCTGGCCCGGACCCGCAACGCCCCTACACCCCGTGTTGGCAGCAGAAGGTCTCCTGCAGCGCGACGTCCTGACCGGTGCGCTGCTGCTCGGCTTGTTGTGTGTCCTGGGTGCCTGGTTCGTGCGCCGACGAGCGGCGGCCAGCAGCTATGTGCTGGGCGTGGCGCTCGGGACGCTGCTGATGCTGGCACCTTGGGTCCGCTTCCCCATGGGCTTCCCAGAAGTCGCGGGCCCACTCTATGAACGCTACCTGTACGTCGCCGTGGCGGCACCGGCGCTCCTGTTGGCTCAGCTCCTGGGCCGGCTCGTGGGGTCGTCCATCTGGCGCTTGAGCGCGACGATGCTCGCGCTGCTCGTCGCTCTGGCTCCCCTCACAGCCGACCGAGCGAGAGCTTGGGAGTCCGACGTGAGCTTCGCCCGCGCCGGGCTGGCCGTTGCTCCCGGTTCGGCCAACCTCTGGTCGCATCTCGGCACCGCGCTCATGGAGCAGTACCGCGAGCGCCAGCAAACAGCGGGAAGGCAGCCGCAGGGATCGGAACGACAAGTGGCCGACCAGCAGCTCGCGTCTCTTGCGCAGGAAGCCGTGGTGTCCTTCGACCGGGCACTGACCCTCGACCCACAACTGACGCGCGCGGGGGTGAACCGATTCATCACCCTGGTTCTCATGGGGCGGCAGGAGGAGGCCGCGGGGCAGGCCACCGCCCTGCTCTCGCGCTTCCCTGACGATCCGCTCGTGCTGCACAACCTGGGGGCCTGGCATGAAGCAGAAGGCCGGCTCTTGGAAGCCGCTGTGCTCTTCGAGCAGGAGCTGCTCACGGATGACCCGCACCCGTTGGCGGCACAACGTCTGGCGGCGCTGCAGGCGATCCTCTTGCCTGACTCGCCTGACCAGGCTGCCTCGCCCGTCTTGCCCGCCTCGCCCGAAGCAGACGGCAAGAAGTGATGGTGCCGAAGGGGGGACTCGAACCCCCACTGGGTTAACCCCAACTAGACCCTGAATCTAGCGCGTCTACCAATTCCGCCACTTCGGCACGAAGAGGGGACGGCGGATTGTCCACGCGGCGGCTGAGCTTGCAAGCCTCGCTCTTGCCCAACTTGCACGGGACCGGAGAATGGCCGCCATGGCCCGCAAAGCGAACTCCCAACGACGAAGCGTTTGCGTCAACCGACGCGCTCGCCACAACTACGATGTGCTGCAAACCTTCGAGGCCGGTCTGATCCTGAAGGGGTCGGAGGTCAAGGCGCTGCGGGAGGGCAAGGGGAACCTCGTGGACGCCTACGTCTCGCTGCGGGGCGAGCGCCCCGTCCTGCACAACATGGAGATTTCGCCCTACAGCTGCGACAGCTCGGCCAGGGACGGGGACACGAAGCGTAGCCGTGGGCTGTTGCTCAAGGCGGTCGAGATCCGGCGCCTGAAGCAGACCATGCGCGAAAAGGGACTGGCCCTGGTTCCGCTGGAAATCTACTTCCAGGGCCCCTGGGCCAAGGCTGAGGTGGGGGTCTGCCGCGGCCGCCGACAGGCCGACAAGCGCGAGAAGCTCAAGAGCCGGGAAGCCCAGCGGGACGTCGATCGAGCGCTGCGCAAGCGCTAGCTTTGCTACCATCCCGACGCTGGACCGACGGGGGGCGACTCGGTTTCGACCAAGTGGCTTACTTCATCGGGTGGCGTGCCGAGGTGCCCAGGAGGCCTCGTAAAACCCCTGGGAAAACATAGCTGGCAACAACAGCTACCAACTGGCTGCCTAGAAATAGGCAACCCGTTCCCGGGGCGGGAGCCTGCCGCGTTTCGGGAACGTCACTTGCAGGCTGGCTGAGCGCCCTCCCGTCCGTGGGGTTCTCGGCGAGATTCAGCGGACTGGCCGCGTGGACGATCCCGTCGATCGGAGAGCCACAAGGCGACTTCAGAAGAAGGTCGACTACGCACGTAGATGCTCGGTGAAGGGCGCTTTGGGACGCGGGTTCGATTCCCGCCGCCTCCACCATCCAGCCAGAGACAGCCCGGCCGGGAGCCGACATGGCTCGTGGCCTATGCAAGCGGGTTCAGCCTTTGCTGGCTTGAAGGCTCGGTCATCCCCGCGATAATCCGTCGGTCTGCTGTTCGCCCAGCCCCCCTTCGTCTTCCACATGCCCCTCCGCACGCTCCGCCGCACCTGCTTCGCCGCTGGCGTGGCGTTGAGCCTCGGTCTCGTGGCCTGCGAGAGTCCTGCGGAACACCGGCGAGCGATCGAGATCATCGACGGGCGCTGGACCGCCGAGCTGCCGGAGGGCTCACTCGCCGAGATGACGGAGCACATCCGCAGTCTGGGCAAGCTGTCGCCGGGCCATCCCTCTGCTCTCAGCGCCCTGCCCCTGTTGACTCGCCAGGCGTACGAAAGCGAGTCGGCTTGGGTTCGCGCCGAGGCCCTGCGCGCCGCGTGGTCCCTGGCAAAGAACATCCCTGCCGAAGAACTCAAGGTGGATGACGTGCCGGCAGCCGAGTTCAATGAGTGGATGCGGCGCTTCGAGGAACTCGACGAAGACCCCTTGTTGAACCAGGGGCAGGAGATCCAGGAGCTGGCCCAACGCATCGCCAGCTTCCGCTTCTCGACCCAGCAAATGAGCTACGCCATCGACCTCGCCGGCGTCACCACCGTGCGCGGCTTCGAACGGCAGGAGGGGCCGGTGCAGGCCGTCTTTGCCGAGCAGGCTCCCGCGGCCTGTCGCCATGCGCTGGCGCTCATCACCTTGCGCGCAGGTGACGACTCGAGCCCCTTTGTCAGGGAGGAGTCCCTGCGCGCCACGCGTCATCTCCCGCGACGGGTCGCCCTGACGCGCCTGGCTTCGAGCTTGAACAGCGAAACCGAGACCGCCGTCTTGCTTGCGCTTCTGGATAGCATGGAGGCCCTGGCACCCCAGCTGGGCCTCGAGCCGCTCCAGGAGCTGCTGGACTATGCGGTGCGCTCCAGCCACGCCGCCGTGCGGCGACGTGCGACGTCGCTTCTGGAGCAGATGAAGCCATGAAGATCGTCTTTGTCGACAGACCGCTGGCCTACGACGGCCTCCAGCTCTGCACGGGCTTCATGGATACGCACGCCCCCTGCGACGGAGACTCCCTGGTGGCCTTCATGGGCCTGGCCGACGTGCCATCCGAGCATATGGTGGATCTTGAGGACGCCGACGCGGGCCTCTCCATCTACAGCCCGCTCATGACCCACATGCTCATCGAGCACCGGGGGATGTCCTTGCGAGAGGGAGTGTTGGCCCAGCGCCTCCTGGTGCGTCATGCGGCCGAGTGGACGGCGGCCCGATCCGGGGCCACTATTGAGGTGCGCGGAGATGACCTCTACGTGCTCGAAGGCAAGCTTTCCGTGTCCATTGCCACCACATCACCGCGAGGCGTCCTCATCCATTTCGGAGTCAATGTCGACACGGATGGGGCCCCCGTGAAGGCCCATGGCCTGCGTGATCTGCGGGTGGCTCCCGAGGAATTCCTGCGCGGCGTCGCCCGGGCCTATGAGCGGGAGATGGACTCCATTTCCCACGCCGTAGGAAAGGTCAGGCCCGTCACGTGAAGCGCTCCCATGTCTTCACGATTCTCAAGCTGCTGGTCGCCGTCAGCCTGATCGCCTTCGTGATCCACACGGCTGGCTGGGAAAACATCCAGGCCGCGCTCACCAACATCGACCGCTCGGGCTGGGCCAAGGGTCTGGTGCTCGTGCTCATCGCCAACTGCCTGGCCATGCTGCGCTGGCATGTGCTGATGCATTCGGTGGGGCTCAACACCACCGCAGGCACCGCCATGCGGCTCGGTTTCATCGGCGTCTTCTTCAACAACGTGGTGCCCGGCCTGACGGGGGGTGACCTGGTCAAGGCGATCTACGTCACCCGTGAGAATCCGAGCCAACGGGCCTCCGCCGTCATCTCCGTGGCGGTGGACCGCATCATCGGCATCGTCGCCTTGGCCCTGATTGCGGCCGTGGTCATTCCCTTCGATCTCGAGCTCTACGGAGAGGCGGCCATCGGCATCTACGGCTTCCTGGCTGCGGCGGGCCTGGGTGCCGTCTTCACCCTCTCGCGTCGGGCCAAGAAGCTGCTCAAGAGCCTGCTTGGGCGCGGTGGGGGCTCCCGGGGAAAGTTGGCCGGCGTCGTGCACAAGTTCGACGAAGCCGTCTCGATGTACCGGGACCGCCTGGGCACGGTGGCCTTGGCCCTGGCCATGTCCTTCGGCGTCCACCTGTTGATCATCTTCGCGCTGTTCCTGTTCGGAAACGCCATCGCCTCCGGTGGCCTGGAGGCGCTCGAGGCCCACCCCGAACAGTTCGTCGGGGGTAACGACCCGGCGGCCATCGCCGTGGAGCAGGCCAACCTCCACACCTTGGCGGACGTCAGCGCCAGCGCCTACTGCTCCATCATCCCCATCATCATGATCATCTCCGCCGTGCCGGTGGCCCCGGCCGGTTGGGGGGTTGGGGAAGCCATGTTCGCCTACTTCTTCGAAGCCGTGTCCGTGGCCAATTCGCACGCCCTGGCGCTGTCGTTCACCTACCGCATCACGGTGCTGTTGGTGTCCTTCATTGGCGGAATCATGCTCGTCCTGGACCGCAAGCGCGTGATGGAGGCCTCCTCCAATCCCGCCGCCTCGGAGACCAGCCCGAGCTCCTGAGCGGGCGCCGGTAACGGCGGGATCCCGACTGCGTCGGGAGGGCTCAGCGTGCCGAGGCAGGGAATTCCTGGGAATTCCCCTTCGGCCGGAATCAGCCCCATGTTAAGCAGGTGTTAGGTATGACCCAAACGACACAACAGCCGCCCAAGGGCCTCGGCACGAGCCCCCTCGGACGCGCGAACAAAGCACCCAAGGAGATTCAGAGCATGGCAGCCGCCAGCAAAACGGCCAACCGCAACGCGAAGGCAAGCGGGTCCAAGTCGAAGACCCAGATGTCCTCGGCTACCGCAGCCCAGCAAACCGCAGGACGCGGCGCCGCGGCCGAAACCCAGGTGGACACGACCCTCGCCCAGATCGAGAAGCAGTTCGGCGAAGGCGCCATCATGCGCCTGGGCGATCACGTGCCGGAGCCCGTTGAAGGCATCTCCACGGGCTCACTCTCCCTGGATGTGGCCTTGGGCGGCAACGGCCTGCCGAAGGGGCGCATCGTGGAGGTGTTCGGACCTGAGTCCTCCGGTAAGACCACCCTCACGCTGCACCTCATCGCCAATGCCCAGAAGAAGGGCGGAACCTGCGCCTTCATCGATGCCGAGCACGCTCTGGACCCGGAATACGCCAGGAAGCTCGGCGTGGACGTGGAGAATCTGATCGTCTCCCAGCCGGACAGCGGCGAGCAGGCGCTCGAGATCTGCGAGATGCTGGTGCGCAGCAACGCCTTCGCCTGCGTGGTGATCGACTCCGTGGCCGCCCTGGTCCCGCGCGCCGAGCTCGAGGGCGAGATGGGTGACACCCATGTGGGCCTTCAGGCTCGCCTCATGTCCCAGGCCATGCGAAAGCTGACAGGCGCCATCTCCCGCGGTGGCAGTTGCGTCATCTTCATCAACCAGATCCGCGAGAAGATCGGGGTCTTCTTCGGCAGCCCTGAGACCACCACGGGTGGCCGGGCCCTGAAGTTCTACTCCTCCGTGCGCTTGGATATCCGCCGCATCGGCTCCCTCAAGCTGGGGGATGCGGTCATCGGCAACCGGGCACGGGTCACGGTGGTCAAGAACAAGATGGCACCGCCTTTCCGCAAGGCAGAGTTCGACATCGTGTTCAACAAGGGCATCTCCTACGAGGGCGACGTGCTGGACATCGCCGTGGAACACAACATCGTCAAGAAGTCGGGCTCCTGGCTGTCGTACGGCGCCACGCGCATTGGCCAGGGCCGGGAAAAAGCCCGCGATTTCCTGCTCCAAAACGTGGATATTCTTCAGGAGATCGAGGGCAAGGTGCGCGATGTCTTGATGCCCAAGGTCGAAAGCACGCCAGCTCCGGCCCCAGAACAATCTGCTGAGGCAGAAGGTTGATGGACCCGTTGATGGCACCGAAGTTGGCCCCGAACTGCCGTATCCATCACTGACAAGATGTCCGTGCGTCTGACGCACGCCCTGCTGGTTGATGGCACGAGTTGCCCCACGCGCACGCCGCCGAGGTTTGGATTCCTCGGCGGCGTGCGTCGGCACTTGGGCCAATCGTTCAGCCAGGGTGTGCGGGCGTCCAGGCCGCGGCACCGACCACACACTGGCTAGACCCATGACCCGGACACCCGACACGATTCGCGAACAGTACCTCCAGTTCTTCCAGGACAGGGGGCACACGCGACATCCATCCGACGGATTGGTTCCCGAGAACGACCCGACGCTGCTGTTCACCGGCGCTGGCATGAACCAGTTCAAAGCCGAGTTCCTGGGCAAGGGCAGCCTTCCGTTCAAGCGGGCCACCACATCCCAGAAGTGCTTGCGGATGCCCGACCTCGACAACGTCGGACGCACGTCGTCGCACCACACATTCTTCGAGATGCTCGGCAACTTCTCCTTTGGCGACTACTTCAAGCAGGACGCCATCACCTGGGCCTGGGAGTTGCTGACGGGGGTGTTCGGTCTGCCGGCCGACCGACTGAGCGTCACGGTCTACAAGGACGATGACGAAGCGGCCGAGATCTGGGCTGATGGGGTGGGCCTGCCCGCTGAGCGGATCTTCCGCTGCGACGAAGACGAGAACTTCTGGCCGGCCTCAGCTCCCTCCAAGGGGCCCAACGGGATTTGCGGCCCGTGCTCCGAGATCTACTTCGACTACTACCCGGAGCGGGGGGCCTTGCCCTCGGCGGGCCCGGGCGAAGACGGCGCGCGCCTGGTCGAGATCTGGAACCTCGTGTTCACGCAGTTCGAACGGCAGGACGGCGGCGTTCTCAAGCCGCTCCCGAATGCCAACATCGATACTGGAATGGGCTTCGAGCGCATCGTCCGCGTGCTGGAGTCGATGGACCGGGGGACGGTCCTTCCCAGCAACTTCGAAACGTTGCTGTTTGCCCCTCTGATGGAACAGGTCCACGAGCATGTGGGTCGGGAGACAGCCTTCGGAACGCCGGAGGGCGAACGCACGCGGCGCATCGTCGATCATGTGCGCGCGGCGGCCTTCTGCATCGGCGACGGCGTCCAACCCAGCAACGAGAAGCAGGGCTATGTCGTGCGCAAGGTCCTGCGGCGCGCCATGCTCGACCGCCACCTCTTGGGTGGAGATGTGCGCACCCCGTGGCTCTGTACCCTGGCCGAGGCCATCATCTCCTCCATGCAAGCTGCCTGGCCCGAGCTGGGCGAAGCCCGAAGCATGGTGAGTTCCGTCATCGCCGCCGAAGAAGAACGCTTCGCGGGCGCCTTCCTTTCCGGGTCACAGCGGCTGTCCGTGTTGGCCAAACAAGCCCGGGATGCCGGGCAGGAACAACTCTCAGGCGAACAGGCCTTCCTGCTCTATGACACCTTCGGGCTGCCGGTGGACATGCAGAAGCAACTGCTCGACAACGAGGGCCTCGAGGTCGATGAGGCCGGCTACAGAGACGCCATGGCCGAACAACGGCGGCGCTCCCGTGAGTCGTCCAAGATCTCCGATTCCATCTTCGATGAGGGGCCGCTCGCCGCGGTGTCCGGGAGCTTGCCCGCCACGGAGTTCGTGCGTGACGGATTGGAACTCAACGGCGCGAACATCCTCGCTGTCGTGGACGACACAGAAGACCCGGGCGACTCCTCTTCCGAAACGACCGCCGAGCAGAAGGTCGTCGTCGTGTTGGATCGCACGCCCTTCTACGCAGAAGGTGGCGGCCAGGTGGGCGATCGGGGAATTCTGGTGGGGGCAGATTTCCGCATCGAGATCGACGATGTGGTCAGCCTGCGAGGGATTTCCCTGCACCGCGGAGCCGTCCTCGAGGGCGAGGCCCGACCAGGGCCGTGCACGGCGCGAGTCGATCAGGACGCACGCGATGCCACCGGCCGCAACCACACCGCAACGCACCTGCTTCATGCGGCACTCCACAGCATCCTCGGCGAAGACGTCACCCAGGCGGGCTCCCACGTGAACCCCGAGCGGCTGCGCTTCGACTTCCGGTTCCCCCGGGCACTCACAGAGGACGAACTCCGGGCAGTGGAAGACCTCGTCAACCACTGGATCCTGGGCAACGAGCTGGTGAGCGGGGAAGAGATGGGTCGAGACGAGGCTCGTGAACTCGGCGCCATGGCGCTGTTCGGCGAGAAGTACGGCGACGTGGTGCGCGTCGTGCAGGTGCCCAATCGGCGGGGGCCCAAGAGCGTGGAACTCTGCGGCGGCACCCACGTGGGCCGCTCTGGGGATATCGGCATGTTCCGGGTCACCACCGAGACCAGCATCGCTGCCGGCATCCGCCGTATCGAAGCGCGCACTGGTGCAGGAGTGCTCCAGCTTCTCCGGGAGGACTCCGAACGCGTGCAGCGATCGGCTGCGCTGTTCAAAACCAGCCCCGAGCTGCTCGAGGAACGCATCGCGAGCACCCAGAGCGACCTGAAGAGCGCGCGCAAGGAACTGGACCAGCTGCGGGCCGAGATGCTGGAAACCACCCTCGCGAAGTCCGTCGTGGAAACCCATGGCCTGCGCATCCTCTCCGCAGAGGTTGCTGGGGTCCCCGTGAAGGCCCTGCGCGAGATCATCGGCGAGTCGGTCAAGACCCAGTGCGACCTGGCCCTCGTGGCCATGGCAGACGGTGGGGGCACGAGCTTCCTGGTCGCCGCCGGCAAGGCTGCCCAGAATGCGGGCCTCAAGGCACGGGACCTGGTGGAACAGCTCTGCGCAGCCTTGGACGGCAAGGGCGGTGGGAACGCCGCCTTCGCCCAGGGCCGGGGAGGGCCTCACGAGGACATTCCGGGCCTGCTCACAAGCGTGGCGCAAGAGGCCCTGGGAGCCGCATCCTGAGGTCGCAGGCCGCGGGACCGGCAACCCGAGCCCCCAACCCGCGAGATCGCCAAATCGGGAGGCTCATGGGCGATGAGGTCTTTTCCGGCAACGCGGCAGCCGGTAGAGTGACCGGTTTGGCCGGAGGGTCTCGGTCGAAGGATTCACCACACCCCCCGACACGGAGCGATTGAGCTCCGCGCCGGTCGCAGGAGGCGATGAGCCCATGGCTGTTCCGAAGCGGAAGACCTCTAAGGCGCGGAAGCGCAAGCGGAGGGCACACTTGGCCCTTTCCACGCCGTCCACGTCGGTCTGTGACCGCTGTGGCGCACAGAAAGTGCCTCACGCCGTCTGTGAGGGTTGCGGTCACTACCGCGGCCGCGACGTCTTGGCACTCGACGCCTGACCCGCCGAGCGCTTCGCTCCGTGAAAATCGCGATCGATGCTATGGGGGGCGACCACGCGCCTCAGGTCGTCGTAGAAGGAGCTGCATTGGCCACCCAACAGGGTGTGGTCGATGCACAGAGCTTGCTTCTCGTCGGCCCTGAAGCCGCCCTCCGCCCGGCGCTGGAACAGGCTGGACTGACGGAGGTCGAGATTCTCGACGCCTCGCAGGTGGTCGAGATGCACGAGAGTCCGTCTGCGGCCATCCGCTCCAAGCCGGACTCCTCCATTGTCGTGGCCATGAAGGCCGTGAGGGAGGGACACGCCCAGGCTTTCCTGTCCGCAGGGAATACCGGCGCCGTCGTGGCCGCTGCCCAGCTGATCCTGGGTCGCTTGCCAGGTGTGCAACGACCAGGCATCGCCGTCCCCGTGCCCACGAACACCGGCGCCCCCTGCATCGTCATCGACGTCGGGGCGAACATCTACTGCAAGCCCGAACACATGCGGCAGTACGCCGTCATGGCCTCTGAGTACAGCAAGGCCAACTTCGGGAAGGCGGCGCCCAACGTCGGCCTGCTGAACATCGGCGCCGAGGAGGGCAAGGGAAACCCCCTGATCCTCGAGGTGCACGAGCTGCTTCAGGGCAGCGACATCTCCTACAGCGGCTTCGTCGAAGGCCAAGACATCATGGGCGGCGAGATCGACGTCGTTGTCTGCGAGGGCTTCGTGGGCAACGTGATCTTGAAGGTTGCCGAGGGCCTGGGCGCGTTCGTGAGCCGCCAGGTCCACGCGGCGTTCGCCCATGCGCCACCCGCCGACAACGTCAAGCAAGCCGTGGCAAAGGCATTCCGGAAGCTGGACTACGCCGAATATGGCGGCGCTCCCTTGCTGGGCGTGGGCGCTCCGGTGCTGATCGGCCACGGCCGTTCCAGCCCCCACGCCATCATGAACATGGTTCACGCATCGCTGAAGTCCATCGAGTACGACGTGACACAGCACATCACAGACTGTCTCAGTGTGGCTGCGCACGACACGACCCAGCCCAACACATGACCCCGACCAATCCTCGGATCTGGCCCAGGACAGCCTCATGACGAAAACACCCTTTGGAATCCTCGGCACGGGCTCCGCTGTCCCCGAGCACGCCCTCACCAACGACGAGATCTCGAAGCGCGTCGACACCTCGGACGAGTGGATCACCAAGCGCACAGGCATCAAGGAGCGCAGGATCCTCGGGCAGGGCCTGACCACGTCCGACCTGTGCCACGAGGCTTCGGTCAAGGCCATCGAGGACGCCGGCCTGACGCCGCAGGACATCAGCTTGATCGTCCTGGGCACCGTGACCCCTGACCGACAGGTGGCAGCGACGGCCTGCAAGGTGCAGCAGATGCTGGGCTGCAACGACATCCCGGCCTTCGACATGGCAGCGGGCTGCAGTGGCTTCGTCTACGGCAGCGTCATTGCTAGCCGCTTCCTCTGGACCGGCGGCCACGACAACGTGCTCGTGATCGGCGCCGAAGCCCTGTCGCGCATCGTCAACTACGACGACCGCAGCTCCTGCATCCTGTTCGGAGATGGAGCGGGCGCCGTGGTGTATGGCACTGGCTTCAAGGGCAAGGAGCTGCTTTCGAACTCGTTCTCCTCCAGCGGCGAGGGCTATGAGGTCATGCACACCATGGCCGGCGGAGCCGAGACGCCCCTCACGCATGAACTCCTGGACGCCAACGAGCACAAGCTCGTCATCAAGGGGCGCGAGGTCTACAAGTTCGCGGTCAACAAGATGGTGGAGCTCGTACGCAAGGAGATGGAGGCCAACCCGGACCTCGAGCTGGGCGCCGTCATCCCTCACCAAGTGAACATGCGCATTCTCGAGTCGGCCCGGGAGAAGCTCGGCCTCTCGTCGGACCAGATCTTCGTGAACATCGATCGCTACGGGAACACCTCGGCCGCGTCAGTGCCATTGGCCCTGGACGAGGCGGTGCGATCCGGCTTCATGGATGGCATGGAGGGCAAGCTCGTGGTGATGTGCGCCTTCGGCGCCGGGCTCACGTGGGGCTCCCTGGGGTTCCGCTGGTGAGCGCTGCGGAGCAAGACACCCAAGCCGGCATCCTCTTTCCTGGGCAGGGCGCACAGGCGCTGGGCATGGGTTTGGACATTGCTGCAGCCCACCCGGCAGCGAAGCAGGTCTTTGAACTCGGTGCCGATGTACTCGGCCTCGATCTTGCTGCCATCATCGCGGGCGATGACCAGGCTGCCCTGGATCGGACGGACGTGTGCCAGCCAGCCATCCTCGTGACCTCCCTGGCCGTCATGGCCGCCGCCGAAGCCAGCGGCCAGCTGGACGGCTCGTCGGTGGACAGCTGCGCGGGTCTCAGCCTGGGTGAATACACCGCCCTCGCCTGGGCGGGCGCCCTGGAGTGGGCGGACGCCATCCGCCTCGTGCGTACCCGCGGTGCGGCCATGCAACAAGCCTCCGAACAGAACCCCAGCGGCATGCTGTCGCTGGTGGGTGCAACGGTTGAGTCGGCCCAGGCTGTCTGCGAAGCGGCGCGAGGGACAGGCGTGTTGGTCGTCGCCAATGTGCTGGCCCCCGGCCAGGTGGCCATCGCAGGAACCCACGACGCTCTCGACCGGGCCGCTGGCATCCTCAAGGAACACAAGATCCGCAAGGGCGTGAAACTGCCCGTCGCGGGAGCATTCCATTCGCCCTGCATGGAATCCGCAGGGGCCGCTCTGGCGGAGGCGCTTGAGTCCACGCCCTTCAAGCAGCCTCGCGTGCCTGTGGTCATGAACGTGACCGGCACGGCCACGCGCGACCCCGAGCAGATGCGCGACCTGCTGCGGCGCCAGATGACGTCGCCCGTCCTCTGGCGTGACTCCATGGACGCGCTCTTCGGGCGTGGGGTCACCCAGTTCTTCGAACCCGCCCCCGGCAAGCAGCTCACCAACATGCTGCGCCGCTACGATCGGGAGCAAAACGAACACATGACCGTGACGACTGGTGGCGACGTCGCGGAACTGGACGCGTTGTCAGCGTGGCCAGGGACTGCTGCCGCGAGTGGAGAGGCACCATGACGGATCTTTCCGGTAAGACCGCCATCGTCACCGGCGCATCGCGCGGGATCGGCTTGGGCATCACGCAGACCCTGGCACGCGCCGGCTGCAAGGTTGCAGCCGTGGCCACCTCCGAGACGTCGGCAGAGCGCGGGGCCGCCGCGGCACGGGAGCTGGGGGTCGAGGCCCTCGCCTTCGCCGCTGACGTCCGCGACAGCGCTCGGGCCCAGGAAATCGCCACCGAGGTCGCCAAGACCTGGGGCGGCATCGACATCCTGGTCAACAACGCGGGCATCACCCGCGACGGCCTGCTGATGAAGATGTCGGACGAGGACATCGACAGCGTGATCGACATCAATCTCAAGGCAGCGCTGTTCTATTCGCGCGCCGTAGCACGGCCCATGATCAAGGCCCGCACCGGTTCCATCATCAATGTCTCGTCGATCGTGGGTCTCGTGGGCAGCGCCGGACAGAGCAACTATGCCGCCGCCAAGGCCGGCCTTTTCGGCGTCACACGCTCCCTGGCCGCGGAGTTCGGAGCCCGGGGGGTCCGTGTCAACGCCATCGCCCCTGGCTACATCCAGACGGATATGACCTCGGAGCTGCCCGAAGAAGTCAAGGAGCAGAGCCGGAAGGCCATCCCCATGGGCCGCTTCGGAGACCCCGAGGACATCGCAAATGGCGTCCTTTTCCTGGCTTCTGACGCCGCAGGCTATGTGACGGGGACCACCCTCGTGATCGACGGGGGCATGTCCCTCTAGGAGCCTTTCCGGGCCCAAAGAGCAAGAGCAGAAGCAGTTTTCCCGGCGCCTTGACTTGGGCCGGGGCCTCAGCAAACTATTCGATTCATCGGGTCGGACCAATCCACCCGAAGCCGGGCGACATGCCCATCCAAGAGACGGAGAGAACAGGTGCCTTCGACGCAGGAGATCGAGGAGAAAGTCGTCGCCATCGTCTGTGAGCAGATGGGCGCGAGCAAGGAGAAGGTCAGCACGAGCACATCCTTCATCCAGGATCTCGGTGCAGACTCTCTCGACACCGTCGAGTTGGTCATGGAGTTCGAGGATCACTTCAACATCAGCATCCCTGATGAAGAGGCCGAGAAGATCCAGACCGTCGGCGATGCAGTGAGCTACATCTCGAACCACTCCGGTAGCTGAGCCACACGAGGCGATTCGGCCCATCATGAACGATAGGGAACGAGAACCTCTTCGGCGCTCGGTCGTCGTCACTGGTCTGGGTGCAGTCTGCGGTCTAGGTCTCTCTTTCGCAGAGGTCTGGGACGGGCTGGTGCACGGACGCAGCGGCGTCGGACCCATCACGCATTTCGACACGACGGACTATCGGACCACCTTCGGTGCGTTGGTTCCGAAGTTCGATGCTGCCGAGTTGTTTGGCGTCAAAGAGGCCCGCAAGCTGGATCCCTTCACCCAGTTCGCGCTGCTGGCGGCCAAGGATTGCATCGACGATTCCGGGATCGATTTCGAGCAACACGATCGGGACCGGATCGGATGCATCATGGGCACGGGGATCGGTGGCATCACGTCCATCGAAGGGCACCATCTGGTGATGCTGGAGCGGGGCGTTCGACGCGCCTCGCCGCACTTCATCCCCAAGATGATGCCGAACGCCGTCAGCGGTCAAATCAGCATCGTGCACGGTTTGCGTGGGACGAACTTCGCCACCAGTTCAGCGTGCGCGTCGGCAGGTCATGCCTTGGGCATGGCGCTGCGGACGATCCAGTACGGCGAAGCAGATGTGGTTCTCTCGGGCGGCTCTGAAGCACCCATCTCGACCCAGGCCGTTGCAGCCTTCGGTGCCATGAAGGCACTGTCCACGCGCAATGAAGCACCGCAGGAAGCGTCCCGCCCCTTCGACAAGGATCGGGATGGATTCGTCATGGGTGAGGGAGCCTCGGTGCTCATGTTGGAAGAACGCCAGCATGCGCTCGACCGTGGTGCGCGCATCTACGCCGAGTTCGTGGGCTATGGGTCCACCGCTGACGCTTTCCACATCACCCAGCCCAAGGAAGATGCCGACGGCCCCACGCGCGCCATCAACTTGGCGTTGGCGGACGGAGGCCTGGTGCCCAGCGATGTGGACTACATCAACGCGCACGGCACATCGACCTACTTCAACGACCTGGTCGAGACCACGGCCTTGCGTCGGGTCTTCAAGGAGCACGCCGACAAGTTGGCGGTCTCCAGCAGCAAGTCCATGGTGGGGCATCTGCTGGGTGGCTCTGCGGCGGTCGAGGCAGCTGTCACGGCCAAGTCCATTTCAGAAGGGCTTGTGCACTGCACGCTCAACCACCATGAGCCCGGCGAGGGTTGCGACCTCGACTACATCCCCGGCGAAGCCAGGGCCCTGGCGGTGCGCACGGCCGTGAGCAACTCGCTCGGCTTCGGTGGACACAACGTCAGTCTCGCCTTCAGCAAGGCTCAAGTCTGAGCATGCACCCACGGCTGAGCGCGCTGCAGGCCTCCTTGGACAGCGCGGGGCAGGCACATGTCCTGCGCTTCGCGGCAGAGCTCAGTGACGAGCAGGCCGAGGCCTTCGCGGACGAACTCGAAGCCCTGGATCTGAGACGCCTGCAGGGGCTGATCGGCCGGGTACTTGAGAGCGAGACCCAAGACGCCGGAGGCCCCGGCGAGGCACAGCTCGAGCCCCCGGAAGCCTTGGATTGGGGAACCGACGACGAGCGGGATGCCGCAGCCAGGGCCGCGGGAGAGAAGCTCCTCTCGGAGGGCAAGGTCGGCGCGTTCCTGGTGGCCGGGGGCCAAGGCACACGCCTTGGCTACGACGGCCCCAAGGGGCGTTACCCCGTGGGCCCTCTGACGCACCGCTCCCTGTTCGCGTATCACGCCCAACGTGTCTTGGCAGCGAGCCGTCGCTACGGCGCGGAGCTGCCCTTCTACGTGATGACGAGCCGGGCCAACAACGAGAACACCCAGGCGGCCTTCGAGGAGGCCCGCTTTTTCGGCCTGCAACCTTCGCAGGTGTTCTTCCTGGTCCAAGGCATGCTTCCCGCCATCGACCCGCAGGGCAAGTTGCTGCTGGCGGACAAGGGCAGCCTGTCCCTGAGCCCCGACGGGCACGGGGGCTGCTTCCGCGCCCTCGAAGAGAGCGGCGCCCTGAAGGACATGGCGGCACGGGGGCTCGAGCAGCTCTTCTACTTCCAGGTCGACAACCCGCTTGCCCAGGTCTTCGACCCGCTCTTCATCGGGCACCACGCCCTGGCTGGCGCGCAGATGTCCACCAAGGTCGTGGAGAAGACGGAGCCAGGAGAGAAGGTGGGGGTTCTCGCCCGCGATCCCACCCTGGGACGCACCAGCCTGCTTGAGTACAGCGACCTGGACCCTGCGCTCGCTGAGGCCACGGATGCCGAAGGCCGGCTGCGCTTCCGCGCTGGCAACATCGCCATCCACATGCTCGATCTGGCCTTCGTCCGCTCCCTCGCCGAGGGCGGCCAGGATTTGCCGGTCCACCGGGCTGACAAGAAGGTGGCCTGCCTCGACGCAGCAGGTCAGCTGGTCGAGCCGTCTGAGCCCAATGCCGTGAAGATGGAGATGTTCGTCTTCGACGCGCTGCCCATGGCGGAACGCTCAGTGACCCAGTTCGTGCTGCGGGAAGACGAGTTTGCACCGGTCAAGAACGCCGAGGGCTCCGACAGTCCCGCAACCAGCGAAGCGGCCCTGTCGGAGCAGGCCAAGCGCTGGATGAAGGCCGCTGGCCTGGCGCCACCTTCGGGCGCGGCTGAAGTCGGCCCGCTCTTCGCCCTGGATCAGGCCCAGTTCCTCGCTACTCTGACCAGAGCAGACTTCGGTCCAGTCTTCGATCGCTCTGCCTGAGGCCAGCTTGGCCCCGCCCGCCTGCAGGGCGGAGCTTTGCAGACCTCGACGGCTTGGCGGCAGCGCATTGCATCGCATGGACCTCATGGACTTTATGGGGCCAGGTTCCTCACAAAGCGTGCTGCGCCCAAGAGGTAGAGGTAGCGAACGGATGAATCAGCAGCACCCAGTGCCCGACTCCGACCACGCCTTGCGAGTGGCCGTCCTGGCCGGCGGCCCGTCCTCCGAGCACGCCGTCTCCTTGGACACGAGCCGGGAGATGCTGGAGGTGCTCCGCGCCGGCGGACATCGTGTGCATCCTGTCTTGATCGCCGCGTCGGGCGCCGAGCACACGGCGGACGACGGGCCGAGTGCGGAACTCTGGCGGGTGGGCAGCGAGCTCGACAGCTTCGACGACAAGACACCACCTTGCACACCGCGTGCCGAGGCCTTGCAGCAACTGAAGGACCTTGGCCTCATCGCCTGCCTCGGCCTGCACGGCCCGTTCGGCGAGGACGGCACGGTCCAGAACCTGCTGCAGCACGCCGGCATCCCGTACACCGGGAGCGGCCCCGTGTCCTCCGAGCTCGGCATGGACAAGGAGTTGTCCAAGCTGGCGGCTGCCAAGGTGGGTGCGCGGACGGCGAGCCACGAAATGCTCGTGGGCAAGCGCATGCCCACCTGGGGCATCCAAAAAGGTGTGGGCTACCCCTGCTTCGTGAAGCCCGTGGCCGCCGGTTCCAGCGTGGGTATCACCCGGGTGCAGTCGGAAGACGATCTGCGCGAAGCCGTCAGCCGGGCGCAAGCACAGGACCGTGCAGGCCGCTGTCTTGTGGAAGCCCTGATCGAAGGGCCCGAAGTCACCTGCGCCGTGCTCCGCCACGAGGGGGAGGTCATTAGCTTCCCGCTGGTTGCGATCCAGCCCAAAGAGGACTTCTACGACTACCACGCCAAGTACACCTCCGACGAGACGGAGTACGTGTGCCCGGCAGAGGTCTCCAGCACTGTCCGCGACGAGATCCAGGGTGTCTCACGCCAGCTCTACGGCATGCTCGAGCTGCGAGGCGTGGCTCGCTTCGACTTCATCGTGCGCGCTGATCCCGAGGAGCCCATCTTCCTGGAACTGAACACACTGCCCGGCTTCACGACGCACAGCCTGGTGCCCATGGCGGCCCGCTCAGCGGGCTGGAGTCCCCTGCAGCTGCTCGAAGCCGTCCTGGCGGATTCCACGGAGGCGGGGTGAGGCAGCCCATGACACCCCCGCTGCGTGTGGTGTTGGCCGGGGCGCGAGGCCGCATGGGCCGTGTGGCCCGACGGGCCCTGGCGGCGGAAGCTGCGGCAGGAACACCCGGCCAACAGACCCTGCTGCTGAGCGCAGAACTCCATCGGGAAGACTCCCCGGCCGACGTGCTCGAGCCCGAGGCCCACGACGTGCTGCTGGACTTCAGCCCGGCCGCAGGGAGTCGCGTCCACGCCCCCCTGGCGGCCGAGCGGGGGATTGCTCCGGTGGTCGGTTCGAGCGGCCTCTCGGCGGACGACATCGAGCGCCTGAGGCACGCCTGCGGAGTAGGTGGGGTCGGGGGGCTGCTGATCCCGAACTTCTCCGTGGGCGCCGTGCTGCAGATGCAGGCAGCCGAGCGCATCGCCGCCTTCCTTGAGTGCACGGGAATCCGGGAGATCCACCATCCCCAGAAACTCGACAGTCCCTCGGGCACAGCACGTTCTACGGCGGAGCGCATCGAGCGCGGGGCGAGCGGAGCTGGTCGGGACACGAGGCCGCCGCAGATCCAAAGCGAACGCGTGCAGGGGGTGCTCGCCCGGCAGGTTGTACGCTTCGGCTCCGCGCACGAGCAGCTCGTGCTGGATCACGATGTCCGGGACCGCGAGGCCTACGCGCCCGGGATCCTGTTGGCGATCCGAGCCGTGGCCGGTCTGCGGGAGTTGAGGATCGGCCTCGACAGCTTGCTCAACGACGCTCTCGCACCCCCGGGTTGACGGCTGGTATGATTCCCGCCCTTGCCGAATCACGGCAGCCAGAGTGGCGGAATCGGTATACGCGGCGGATTCAAAATCCGCTGCCCGCAAGGGCATGGGGGTTCGAGTCCCCCCTCTGGCACCACCTCCATCTCCCGCTCCATGCCCCGGGCATCACCGAGCGCACGCACGGAGCTGCAGCGACAGCCACCCCAGAATCGGTTCCTGCATGACCCATGTCCTAGCCGGCCTCGCGTGGGGTGCCCTGCTGGGCGGCGTGCTGGGGGGCGTGTTGTGGGGGGCGACCCTCGTCGAGGCGCTGGGCGTCGTGGCGCGGGAACAGTGGTGGTCCCAAGGGATGACACGCCTGGCCGCCGAAGCCCTGGCAGAGAGTATCCGGTTGCTCAGCGCCTGCACGCTGGGCGGGGCCGTCTTGGGTGCGGCGCTGGCCGCCTGGCGCCGCTCGGCCGCGCGTTCCTCATCCAGTTGGCTGCGGCGCCTCGGCCTCGGGTTGGGTGCGACCCTGGTCCTGATCAGCGTGGCAGCTGAGGTCACGCGCAACAGGATCGCGAAGTCGGCCGATGGTGCACCACCCCATGTCGTCTGGATCGTGCTCGATGCCCTGCGCGCCGACCACCTGGGCTCTTACGGATACCAACACGACACGAGCCCGTTCCTGGATGAACTGGCGGCACGAGCGACGCGCTTCGACTTCGCCGTGAGCCAGGAGTCCTACACCCTGGCGTCGGCCGCTTCCTATTTCACGTCGACCTATCCACCGCTGCACGGTGTGCTCTACGACGAGCCGCAACTCGACACGCTCGACAGCAGCATGCTGACCGTTGCCGAGGTCCTGAGCAATCGCGGCTATGCCACCGCCGCCTTCGTCTTCAACCCGCACCTGCAAGCGCGCTACAAGTTCGGGCAGGGCTTTGATGTCTACGATGATGGTGTCACCAAGTCGCAAGACCCGGAGCCCCATGTCCACGATGTGTTCGACACGGCAGAGCGCATGCACACCAAGGTGGAGCACTACTTGTCGCAGCGGGCCGCTTCAGGAGACGAGCGGCCAGCAGCACTCTACTTGCACTACCGGGACATCCACGGCCCCTATGTTCCGCCGCCGCCGTACCACGACATGTTTGCGCCCGACACATGGACTGCGGCGCAGCGACAGTTCGCGTTGCGGGGGACCTGCCGACCTCTGTCCGAAGCCCCGGCGCCCTTCGTTGAAGACCTCGGCTACCGCCATGCCCAATACGATGGAGAGATCCGCTACACGGACGACGCCCTCGTGCGCCTGTTCGAGCTGCTGAGCGAGCACAACATCGACCTGTCCAACACCGTGGTGATCGTCACGGCCGATCATGGTGAAGAGTTCCACGACCCGCACCCCGAAGACCAGAAGGGGTGGACGCACGGCCGCACGCTCTATGTCGAACAGGTGCGTGTGCCCTTGATCATCTCGGTACCGGACCAGGTGCGCGAGGGGCCGACGGGCAGCGGTGCCGGCCTTGAGCCAGGCCTTGTCATTGGCACACCTGTCGAACTGCTGGATCTCGGCCCCACGATCGTCGAGCTCGCCGGCTGTGCAGCGGACGAGACACCGCCCAGCTTCCAGGGACGTAGCCTGCTGCCCCTCATGCGCGGCGGCAGTCGCCCCGATCGGCCGGTCTTCAGCGGTGGAAACCACGGCCGCGGACTGGTGATGGCGGGGGGGCTTGCCTACTACGCGTACGACCAGAACACCAAGACCTTGGCCCGACGACACTCCCTGCGGCCCGACGAGAACTACGAAGCAGACCGCCGCGCTCAGCTGTTCGACATGCGCGTGGACCCGGCGCAAGCTCGCGACATCTTGAGCGAGGACCCCGGGTCCGCCGAGCAACTCGACGCCCTGCTGCTCCAATGGCTCAGTGAAGCATCGGACCACATGCAGACCCAGCGCGTGGAGCTCGACGACGAGACCACGGAGCAACTCAAGGCGCTCGGCTACCTCGGCGGTTCCGACGGGGACTGACGCGGGAGCCTCCTGGGGCACCAGCCTGCTTCAGCCTCGCCAGGCCCGCCACTCGGCCTCGGCATCGTCTGGCTCAGCATCCACATCGGCCAGCGGCTGCTCGTCTTGGCCGGAGTCCGATGAGGGAGTTGCTCCCGCCTGGTCGGCATCCGAGACGAGGCCGAAGAGCCGGAACAACACGAGCTGAATGGCGAGAAAGACTGCGGCCGCAGCCAGCAGCACGCCGACAGCCGCACCCTGGGGGATCAGGACCGCACCACCCATGAGAGCCAGCACCATACCGACCACGAAGAACAGGCCGATCAGGAGCGCGATGGAACCACCGCGAGAGAGACGTGGAGCGGGCATTGGCGTCAACATAGCATGGGCACACAGGCCCTGAGCTGGGCCTGGCAGCGGGGCCGGGCAGAGCAGCTCACGCTGGCCGTGCTCCTGTCGTACTCTCGACACCAAGCTCGCCCTGCCCCTGTGTCTGACCAGCGCGGAACCTCCATGACTCGAACCCTCTCTGAGATGCTGCTCGTGCTCGCAGCGGGTCTGCTGCTAGGCCTCACGGTCAACGCCTTCTCCTCACAGGGGCTGGATCTGGGGCGCGACTACTTTCCCAGCGGCGTCGCCGGAAGCAGCGCCACCGGGAGTTCCGAGCAAGATCAGGACGCGGCACCGCCAGCGGCCGCAGATCCGATTCAGGAATCACCTGTGACGGAAGGGGAGGCGGAGAGCCCCGCGCCCGAGGACGCCCAGGACACATCACCCGAGAGCGCCCCTCTCTCAGCTGACGTCCAACAGCGCTTGGCGGAGAAGGGGCTGCGTGGGATCAATCACAGCGAGGCCCACGCCCTCTGGCAGGATCCGATGTACGAGTATGAAGCCTACGCGTTCATCGACGCCCGGGATGACGACCACTACGCAGCTGGCCACATACCGGGTGCCTACCAGTTCGACCACTTCCGTGCCGAGCGCTTTCAGGAGCAGATGCTCATGTTGCTGCCCACTTCCATGAAGGTGGTGGTCTACTGCAATGGGGGAGACTGCGAAGACAGCGAGTCCGCCGCGCTCTTCCTGCTGGCGTTGGGCGCGAACCCCGACACGCTCTCCGTGTACACCGGTGGCATCGCCGAGTGGGAGGAGCAGGGCTTGCCTGTCGAGACCGGCGCGCGCAACTCGGGCCTGCTCAAGGGAGAGGCACCGTGACCCTGTTTCTTGTCGCCCGCGTCATCCTGGGTGCCGTCTTCATCTGGCTCGGCAGCAACAAGGTCTCGGACCCCATCGCCTTCCTCAAGCTCATCCGCCAGTACGAGATCGCGCCCGAGGGCATGCCGGCCGTCCTGAACACGCTGGCGGTGACGCTGCCCTGGGTGGAGATCTTGTGCGGCACGCTGCTCTTGCTGGGGATCGGCGTGCGCGGCGTGGGTGCCAGCATGCTGCTCATGCTGATGGTCTTCTCCACGGCCATTCTGCTGCGCGCCCTCGACATTCACGCCTTGGGCGAGCAGGCGTTCTGCGCCATCAAGTTCGATTGTGGATGCGGAACCGGCGAGGAGTTCGTCTGCTCGAAGCTGCCTCAGAACCTCGGACTGATGTTCCTAAGCCTGGCGGTGTTGCGCTCCCAGTCGACGCGCCTCTGTCTGCGCGCCCGCTTCTGGAAGGCCTAGCCCTCGCCGTCCTCAGCGCCGTCGTCACCCTCGACGTCGGCCGGCTCAGCGTCGGCCTCGGTTTCCGTGGCGCTGTCCTCTTCCTCGCCCTCCTCATCGTCACCACCACCGAGGTCGGGGAGTTCGAGACTGCTCAGACCATCCAGCAAGCCGTCCAGGAGGCCGCCACCAGAGCTCGGCGGAGCCAGCTGATCGAGACTTCCCTGGGCAATGTTCCGGGCGGTGCTGAGTTCGGCGCGGATCTCGGGCGACAAGTTGACGGCCACCAGCTGCTCATCAGCCTTCTCGATGCAGATCTGGTACATCTCCTTCGCGCGGTCCAGCTCGCGGTTGAGCTGGTGATGCAGCAGGGCCCCCAGGTCGTTGTAGTAACGCGGGTTCTCGGGGTCGAGGTCGACGCTCTTCTGGTACGCGGTGAGCGCGTCCTCGAAGCGGCGGGTGCCTTCGCACATCACGGCGTAGTTGTGCCAGACATCCGGGCTCTTGGTTCCCGCGGCCGTGATGGCCTGCAGGATGGCGCGCGCCGTGGCCTGGTCCTGACGTTGGACGAAGGGGCCGACGGACCAGGCAAGCTCCGTCGCCATGGCGTCCAGATCCGGTTCCTGGCGCAGGCGGTTGGTGATCTCCCGCGCACTGATCGAGACCATCTTCTCCAAGGCCTTGGACGAGGCGTCGAACTGCCGGCCCAAGCTGTAGGACTTCGCCATGTTGTAGAGCGTGGTGAAGTCGGGCTCCTGCTGGCGATCCACCACTTGGATCGCTGCGTCCACAGCCTTCACCGCGTCGCCGCGGTCACCGTGGATCCACGCCAGTTGCCCGTGCGCCTCGACCCGCTCGCGGGGTAGCAGCGAGGCTGCCTTCTCGAGGTCGGCCACGGTCTCGGCGTAGGCCGCATCGGTCACCGAGTTGTCGCCAGCACTCTTGGCACCCCAGTACACGTACACGTTGGCGCACCCCTTGAGCAGATGGAGGTTGCCGTCGTTGGGGGCCTGGGTGAGAGCACCCTTGGCCATGTCGAGGGCCGTCACGTGGTCGTTGAAGCGGTAGAGCTTGACGTAACCCAACTCCACCAAGGCGTCGAAGTCGCCGGGAGCAGCATGCTCCACGGATCGTTCGATGTGGCTCTGGGCATCCATGAGGGTCAGGGTTACATCGTCGCCATTCGCGCCACCAGCATGGAGGGCATCAGCCCACGCCAGGTAGCGGCGGCCCATGGCCAGGGCGACATCCGGGTCATTGGGAAGCTGCAAGGCGTCGAGCGTCGCAATGGCCTCTTCAGGCTGACCGGCCGTAGCCTGGAGTTCGGAGAGGAAGATCGCAGCTGGGACGCGGGCTTCACCATCGGTGCCCGCGAGCTCCCCCAGCATCTCGGTGGCCCCGGCGACGTCGCCACGCTCTGCAAGCGCGCGGGCCGCATCAAGATCCGACCCCTCTTGCGGCACTGCCACAAGCAGCATCAGGGAGGAGAGGACAACGGACGGAATCATCATCTTGGTCAGCCTTTCAATGCGCCCCTCAGAGGGGGCCGGATCCATCGAGCCGGTCGAGGCGTCTCTTCCTCGCTCTCCCGGCTCCAATACACGATCTACGTCGAACAACAAGGCGACAGCCTACCGTACTGAAACGGCGTGGGGGCCTGTGGCCCATTGATGTCGATTGACACAGGCCATGGAGGGCAGGTGGCCCCACCCGGGCCGAACGGTGAGCTCCCGGCAGCCCGCAGCGCTCGTTGAACCGCCACTTCCACTGGCATAGGCTCGGCCGCTGCCCGATGCGCCCCGGCGTCGGCCCCGCGCTGGGATCTGCTCATGGAACTCGTCTCCCCCGAACGTCATGGCGGAGTCCATCCCAGCCCGGGTCAATCCCTGAAACGGGCAGCTTGTTCGCTTGCCCTTGGTGTTGGCGCCTTCCTGGTCGTTTCCATCGCGTTGCGGACCGGCCTGCCGCCCCTCCCCGAGTCCGCCCTAGCGACCAAGCTGGCGGCCGTTCGGCCCGGGGACATCGACCTGCTGTTCGTGGGCTCCAGCAGCGTCTACCGCCATGTCGACCCCGCACTCTTCGACACCCTGACTTCTGAAGCGGGGGAACCCACGCACTCCTACAACTTCGGTGTGCCCGCCATGGAGACCCTGGAGAGCCTCTACGCCCTGCGCAGCCTGCTCAGCCAAGACGCCCTGCGCGAGAACCTGGAGTGGGTGGTGCTGGATGCCCGCCAGGCGGGCTACAGCTTGGCGGGCAACAACCACCTCACCGCTCGCGTCGCCCAGTGGCATGACCTGCAGACAACATGGCTCGCCGTGCGCCTGGTGTTCGAGTCCTCGGAACCCTGGGAGTGGAAGCTCGAGCAGGTGTGGCGCCACGGGTTCGCTGCGCTGCTCAGGCTCGGGAACGTCGGGCGGCTTCAGGAGCTCCTGAGCTCGACGCTCAGTGGCAACGCCCACAGTCGCGCGGGGGTGACGCAAGAGCGGGCGTCGGTTCGACGCATGGAACGTGGGCGAAACGACGACGGCTTCGCCCCCCTGGACTGGGCCGCTGGCCAGGCCGACCCGCTCCAGCAGCGGTTCCTCTACGAACGCCAACTTAGTTGGGAGGCAGAGTCCGAGCGCCTGCTTGCACAACTCGATCGCGCACCGGAGGGCCGGCCGCGGCGCCTCCTGACCCAGGCTGGCACGGCCCGCAAGGACCAGCGTCTCACCCAGGCCGAACAGGACCTGCTGCACGACATCGTCAACGAGCTGCAGAGCCGTGGGATCCAGGTGCTGTTCATGAACAGCCCCGATGTGCGACAGCGGGAGTTCTTCGCTCGCGCCGGCCTGGACGCCGGGTTGATTCCCGAGCTGTTGGACACGGATCGACCCGACCTCTATCCCGCGCTGTTTCGAAACAGCACCCGCTTTGATCGGGACCACCTCAACGAGCAGGGGGCCGAAGTCTACACCCGCGTCCTGGCCCAGGAGTTCTTGAAGGCCGTCAAGCGAGCGCGCCGTGAAGCTGGGGGAGACGCCCGTTGATCTTCACCGAGCTGCGCTTCCTGCTGTTCTTCGCCGTCGTGCTCGGGGTCCATTGGAGCCTCCGGAAGAACACGTCCCGCAAGCTGTGGCTGCTGGTCTGCAGCTATGCGTTCTACGCCGCTTGGGACGTGCGCTTCCTCTCGCTGATCGTGGGCTCCACGCTGCTGGACGGTCTGGTCGGGCGCGCCATCCACCGCAGCGAGGACGAAAAACGGCGGAACCGCCTGTTGGCGTTGAGCGTCAGCCTCAATCTCGGCCTGCTGGGGGTCTTCAAGTACCTCGGCTTCTTCGTGGACTCCGGCGTCAGCTTCCTGCACTGGCTGGGGCTGGACGTGAGCGCTCCGACCCTGGCCATCGTGCTGCCGGTGGGCATCAGCTTCTACACCTTCCAGACCATGAGCTACTCGCTCGACATTCATGCCCGTCGCCTGAAGCCAGCGCGCAGCGCCTTGGATCTGGCACTGTTCGTCGGCTTCTTCCCGCAGCTCGTCGCGGGCCCCATCGTGCGTGCCCGAGCGTTCCTGCCTCAGCTCGCAAGCCGGAGGAACTTCCAGGCCATCGATGTGCGCGCCTGCCTGATGTTGTTCCTGATCGGCTTCCTCAAGAAGGCGGTGATCTCCGACTCTCTGAGCCCGTCGGTAGACATCTACTTCGCGCGCCCAGAGCTGTTCGATGCGGCCAGCACCTGGTTGGCCCTGGGCCTCTACTCGGTGCAGATCTACTGCGACTTCTCCGGCTACTCGGACATGGCCATCGCCTGCGCCGGTCTGCTCGGCTACAACCTCTGCCTCAACTTCGACTTCCCGTACTTCGCCACCAACATCGCCAGCTTCTGGCGGCGTTGGCACATCAGCCTGTCCAACTGGCTGCGGGACTATCTGTTCATCCCGTTGAGCGAGACGAAGCTGCTCAGCCGCACACCCATGCTGGCGCTGATGCTGACCATGTTGCTGGGCGGCTTGTGGCACGGCGCCGCCTGGAAATTCGTTTTCTGGGGCGGCCTGCACGGCCTGGCCTTGCTCGTCCACCGGCTCTGGGTGTTGCATTCGCCCGCGCGACTGCGGCAATCCAAGACCATGGCCTTGGCCGGCACGCTGCTCACCCTTTGGTGGCTAGGGCTGACTTGGGTGTTCTTCCGCTCCGAGACGCTCTCCAGCGCCCTGCACATCGCGGCGAGCTATCTCAGCCTGAGCCCGCCGGGCCCTGTCCTTGGCAGCGGCGCAACGCTGCTCGCCGCCGACATGCCAGCCTGGTTCGGCGACCCGCTGGCGTCAGGCGCCGCGGCCCAGACGGTCAGCCTGGGGGACCGCATGCCCTGGGTGCTCGCGCTGCTGTTCGTGCTGCATTGGATCTCGTGGCGGAAGTGGTGCGCAGGCTGGTGGCGACGGCTCCCTGAGTGGGGTTTTGCGCTCTTCGTGGGAGGCGCTGCTGCGATCACGGCGGCGCTCATGCAGCCCGAGGCGGAAGCCTTCATCTACTTCCAGTTCTAGTTCGGACGCCCGCCCAGGCCTAGCGCGCGCTAGTCCCCCGAGAGATGTTCGGCCAGCGCGCGGACGTGGTCGAAGCGGCCGATCAACTGGCTTTCCTTCAGCACCACCCCGTAGCGGGTCTGAATGGCCTTGAGGAAGGGTGCGGCGCTGAGGGAATCCACATAGCCACAGTCGTAGAGGTGCTGCGTGGGATCGATGCTTGCCGAGGCGAGCCGCCCCTCACTCAGTTGCACGATCAGATCCACGAGCTCGGCTTCGATCTGCTGCGGGTCCGGCTGTTCGGTGGGGGACATCGGGGAGAAGCTACCAGGGCGGCCTGCGGATGGGTCGTTCGAGCCGGATCGTTCAGGCAGTATAGGAGTGCTCGAGCCCCGATTCAGGTGCGCACCCCTTTCAACCAACCCCTCCAATCCACGATTCCGGACGCAGCCATGTTCTCTTGGAAGGACTACGCCTTCACCGTGGGCATGCCCCACATGGTGCCCGGCCGCCTCTCGGAGGTGGAGTTGCTGAAATGGTTGGGCGCCTGGCAGTGGGACTCCATCGCCGAGATGCTGGACACGCCCTCGGCCGAGATCACCAACGAAAACGGTGAGCGCCTCTACGCGTCCTTCGTCAACATCGAGCTGGACCTCAGGGCACGCCACAGCCTGGCGAGCTTCACCGAAGGCAGCTCCATGCACCTGCGCAACGGGACCCGGCTCTACGCCGGGACCTTTGTCGAGGGTCTGTACTTGCTGGACGACAAGCCTCTTCCCGAGGGCTGCGAAGGTTCCGTCCAATCCACCGAAGACCTCACGGTGGGGGAGCTGCCCTGGGTGAGCATGAACAACTGTTTCGTGGCGCCCTTTGGCGGCGAAAACGACCGCCTCAAGGTTCACGCGCCGCGCGGCCTTGATGAGGATCAGGGCGAGGCCGGGCGCTCCATTGCCCAAACGGACGAGCGCCCCCAGGGACTCGTGGAGCATGCCCAGGTCCAGTCCAGCGGCCTGATCGAGGCTGCTTGGGATGACGAGGACTTCGTCCCCTTGGAAACCCTGGACGCCGAGCCCATTCCCTACTTCATCAGCCCTGAGTCCGACCTCAACGGCGCAGGCCTGCTCTACTTCGCACGCTACGTCGCCATGATGGATCACGGCGAACGGGAGCTGCTCATGGATGGACTGGAGCAACCCCTCTCACATCAGTTCGTCTCCTGCCTCGCCACCACGCAGCGTCGGCTGTTCTATTTCGCCAACGCTCAACCATGGGACGCTGTGGACGTGCGCGTCACGCCCTTCGTGCGCGACTGTGGAAGCAGCGGGGAGACACCGTCGGCGCGACACCGTGTGCCGCTCGAGTTCATGTTCCGCATCGACCTGCATCGCGACTCGGACCAGATGCTCATGGCCAGTTCCCTCGTGCGCAAGGCACTGGTGATCCCGGCCCACCGCAAGGCGCTGCTGGCGGAAGCCGAACGTTTCCTCGCGGGCTGCCTGGAAGAGGACTGAGGGGGCTGCGCTCGAGCTGGGGGAGACTCACGTGCGCCGGACGGCGAAGTGAGCACTCTCCCAGTCTGCTCCAGCCCAGCGATCCGGCTCTTCGAACACCAGCTCACCGCCCCCGCGCTTGAGCGTGTCGTGGACGTCTTCTAACGGTACGCAGTGGATCTCCATGTGAGCCTCCTCGTCGGCTTCCTGCGCCGGCGCGAGGGAAGACCCACTCTCACCCAGCTCGCCCGTCGCCAGCTGAAAGAACAGCACTCCCCCCGGTCTCAGGATGCGTAGGAACTCCCGCAGGTAGGCCAATGAGTACTCGGCACGCATGTGCTGCAAGACGATGGCGGTGACCACCAGGTCGAGGGAGGCGTCCGGGATGACCGACAGATCCGGGCGCGTGTTGCAGAGGTAGCGCACCTGCTCGCCAAAGCGGTTCTTCTCATTCGCCAGATCGATCATGGGCTGGCTCACGTCGACACCCGTCACGCTCGAGAAGTGGGGCGCCATGGCCTGGGTGATGCGTCCAATCCCACACCCGAAGTCCAAGGCATCGCCTCGCTGGACGGTGACTCCCTGCTGACTGAGCCACGCCGCGATCCACTCCACGAACTCGATTCCGGAGTTCATGAACTCGGCTTCATCCCAGCGGCCGCCATCCGTACCCGCTTGAGTCAGGATGGCCCACATGGGGTCCTTCCGGCCCAGGTTCTCCCAGTTGCGTCGAAGCCGTTCGAACTCCATGGGGGTGAAGTCTACCCACAGCTGGGAGCGCAGGAGGGTCGCGATCTCGAAAGGCAGCGCCGCTGGAGCGCGCTGACCGTCGGTTGCGGGGACGCGTCACGACCGCGTTCAGCCGACATCAAAATGGTGGGCGAGAAGGGACTCGAACCCCTGACCCCCTGGTTGTGATCCAGGTGCGCTACCAACTGCGCCACTCGCCCGTGAGTCGGGGAGTCACTATGCGGATCGAATGGGGGAGAGGCAACCGTCCAGAGAGGGAAGCTTCCGCCAGTGGGGCAGCTGATCGGCCTCAGGAATGGGCGCTGAAGTCGGCCCCCCTGGCTTCCGATGGGGAGGAACTGGCTGTGCTCCTCTTGCGCGCCCGAACACACCACGGAGTTCCAGATGCGTCCCTTCTTCCACGCAACCCTCAGCGCCGCGCTGCTGGTCAGCTTCGGCTCCAGCCTCGCCGCCCAGGAATCCCTCTCGAGCACCCCGTCGGCCACTGCGTCCGCACCCCAGCGTGGCCAGATCGGAGCGCGCCAGCAGCACGGCGAGCCGACGGCCGTGCAGCTCAAGGCAGTCCAACGGCGACGGGCGGCAGCTCACCGGCGCCTCCAAGCAAAGCCGTCTGACGTGAAGAGCGGTCAGCAGCCCGGGCTCGTCGCTCGGGAGCGCCTCGCTCGCATGAACGGCGTCCACCCAGCCCCAGCTCGCTCGGCCGACGGGGCCCGGAATGCAGGGCGCGGCCGAAGCGCTAGACATCCCCAGATCGGGTCCCAGGCCGGACCCTGGTCTAGGACCAGTGACCGGACCAGTCCGAGGGCTGCCCACAAGATGGGTCCGAAGCAGGGGGCCGGCAAGAGCCGCAGCAAGAGCCCTGCCAAGCGATCCCGAAGGCGCTGACAGGTGTGCGCTGACGGGTGCACTGACCGGGACCCGCCGTCCGGCCGTCGAGCCCAAGCCAGCCGCCGCAGGGCTGTTCAGGAGCGCATCATCACCGACTCGCGGCGGAACATCCACGCGGCGCCGAACAAGGCCAACACGGTCACCACCAGCGTGCTGCCCAAGGTGATGATGTAGAAGCTCCAGAGGTAGTTGCCCTTGAGCAGTTCCTTCATGAGCAACGAGATGTTCACGAAGGGGATCCAGGCCATGTGCGATTCCGCTTCGACGTCCGGCAGGAGCGACACCATCATGGGCAGGATCATCACGAACTGCAGCGGCACCGTGTAACTCTGGGCTTCCTTGAAGGAGCGCGCGTAGAGCCCCACGGCCAGCAGCAGCGCAGAGTAGAGAGCCGCGACCGGCACGACCAAGGAGCCCGTGAGTAGCAACGCCAGGGGCTGGAACTCGATCTCGAAGGCTTCCGCGAGATTGGGCGGCAGGATGCCGTAGGTGAAACTCGCCACCATCGACGAGGTGGTGAGCACAGCGGCCACCACAGCCGCCAGGAAGACGACGACGAACTTGCCGCACGCGATCTCCAGGCGTGACACCGGAGCCAGCAGCAGCGTCTCCATGGTGAAGCGTTCCTTCTCACCGGCGGTCACGTCGAGTGCGGGGTAGAGCGCGCCGAAGAAGCAGAACGCGAACAGCAGGTACGGAAGCAAGCCACCGATCGCTGCTTGCACCTTGCGCGAATCCGTAGCGACGTTGGCCGACTCCAAACGCATGGGTTCCGCAAACTCCCGCGGCAGCTGCTCCTCTCGCAGACGCAGCTTCAACTGCTGCCGGTTGATCACATCCAGGAAGGCGTGGACCCGGTCATAGGCCTCGTCGGACAGGCTCTGGCTCGAGTCATAGAGGACGTGCAGGGGAACCGTAGCCTCAAATTCTTCGAGGGTCACCAGCGCATCCCCCGGCAGCGCCAGTCCGGCGCTGATCGCCTTGGACTGCACGGCGATCGTCATGCGTTCACCCGCCAGGCTGTCGGGCAGGTCCTTCGGCACCTTCACACCTTGAGCCAGCTGGCCATCGACGTCGAGGCTCGCGGGATCCACGAACTTGGACTGCGACACCAGCTTGCTGATGGCGTGCGCATCCAGCATGAGCTGCCGTTGTTCGCTCGGCATGTCCGCTGACAGCTTGGCCAACTGCGCGAAATCAATGCCCTGCTTCGCATCCCCCTCGGCCTGTTCACCGAACTTCATCAGTTTCTCGAGGGCGGACCGTCCACCCAGGCCGTCCAGGACGGCCTTGCCCTGCCCGAGGCTCAAGGCCACCCAGTTCTCATTGAGCCAATGGGTCGTCAGGGCAGTCAAGGTCGTCACCGCCGCAGGCTCTGCCGCAATGGTGAGCACGCGGGCCGCCTTCTGGGCGTTCTGGCTCTGCATGAACTTGCTCACGCCCAACATCAGCAACGGCATGACCACGATCGGCAGCAACATCATGAAGAAGAGCGTGCGTCGGTCGCGCAGGACATCCCGCAGTTCCTTGCGGGCAATCACCGAGACGGTGCGAAGGCTCACGTGGCATTCTCCAAGACGCTCACAAAGGCTTCCTCGACGTCATCCCCTGACTGCTCGCGAAGCTCGTCCAGCGTGCCGCCGAACTGCACGCGCCCCTTGTGGATGATGGCGAGGCGATCACACAGGCGTGTCACCTCTCCCATGATGTGGGTCGAGAAGATCACGCAGCGCCCTTCGTCACGGCAGCGGCGCACGAACTCGACGATGGTGCGCGAGGCGAGCACGTCGAGACCCACCGTGGGTTCGTCAAGAATCAAGACCCGTGGGTCGTGCAGGGCCGTTCGCGCGACGTTCACCTTCTGCCGCATGCCGCTGGAGAGGGCATCGCAACGCTTGTCGAGAAAGGAATCCATGCCGAACAGGCCGGCCAGCTCTTCGATGCGCGCCGCGATCTGTTCTTTATCCATGCCGTTCAGGCTGCCGAAATAGGTCAAGACCTCGCGCGGGCTGAGGCGGGGGTACAGGCCCGTGTTGCCTGACAGGAAGCCGATCGATGCCCGCACCTGGTGCGGCTCCTCGACCACGTCGAAGCCAGCCACCGTGGCGGCCCCCCGCGTGGGGGCGAGCACCGTGGACAGCATGCGCAGGGTCGTGGTCTTGCCGGCCCCGTTGGGCCCCAGAAGGCCGAAGACCTCGCCCTCGAAGCAGCTCAGGGAGAGGTCCTTCACCGCCTCGGTCACATCCTTCCCGCGCCCTTTGTACGTCTTCGCCAACCCTTTGGCTTCGACAAGGGGAGTTGCTCCAGACGCCATGTACCAAGTCCTCTCAAATGGCCATTTCCGTGTGAAGCTCGCGCCGAATCCAAGCCGATTCAAATGCTCGGCGGCCTCATGCCGTATTGTCCTGCATTGACGCCTCCGATTCACCCGCTCAGATCCCTACGTCACGACCATGCCGCTGCCGCGCCTGTTTCGTCGATTCTCTGCTGTGCCCTCCAACAAGGCCTCGCTCGACTTGTCCAGCCTGCCCACGGATTACGAACAGCGCATCCTGGCCGTGCTCGAACGGGTGCGGCCCATGCTCCGCAGCGATGGGGGCGACATCGAGTTCGTCCGGGCCGACGAAGCCAACGGCCTGGTGGAGGTCAGGCTCCAAGGAGCCTGCACTCATTGCGCTGCCTCGATCTTCACCATGCGGTTTGCCGTGGAGGCACGCCTCAAAGAGGCCATTCCGACGATCCAGAAGGTCGTTGCGATTTGATTCAATGCTGGTCCATTCCTTCGATGATTCCGCCGCTCCTCCTGAGCTTCTCACCGTGAACGCACGCAACCCTTGGATCGCCGCTCTCCTGGCCATGCTCCTGCTCGCTGCGTGCGGCGAATCCCCGGCATCGGGGGCAGAAGCGGGGCAGACCGACGGAGGGTCTCGGGCGCCCCTGGGCGCTGCAGCCACCGACCAGGCGCCTGCGGATGGAAGCATCCACTTCGTGTGGTTTTCGCGGCTCCAGGGGTATGGCGAGGGAGTGCCCTGCACTCCTGCCCTCACACCACCGCTGCCCGCTGCCGCCCGACTCACGGCCGAGTTGGAGGCGCAAGGTGACAACGCCCTCCTGACATTCATCGGGGACACGCTCGTTCAACCCGCCAGCATCAGCAGTGCACCGGCTTCAGCAGCGGCCGCCCTGGCGCGCATCGACAACGACCTCGACGCCATGGCCAGGGCGGGCGTGGACATCTACGTCCCAGGTCACGGCGACATGCTGAACGGCCTCGGGGACTTGCTCGATCGGGCAGCGGCCCGGGACATCCCCGTACTGCTCTCCAATGTCACGATGGATGGGCGGGACGACATCAAGCGCTACATGATCGTTGAGCAACAAGGGGTTCGCCTCGCAGTCCTGGGCGTCATTCCCAGGCAAGGCTCAGGGGTCGGCACCGCCAACCCGAAGAACAGGAACGGTGTGCAGTTCCTCCCCCCCGGGAAAGTGGTGCGGGAGCTTTCGCGCGACATCCTCTCGCGTGGCGAGGCCAACGCCATCGTCTGCCTGAGCGCGCTCACGAACGACGCGAACCAGAACCTGTGCTCCATCCCCAACCTCCACTTCATGATCGGCTCCTCGAACGCGAACGTACACACCCAAGAAGTGGTGCGGCGGGAAGGCACAACGATGTTCCTGCAGCGAATCGCGGGGCGCGCCTTGGCCCTCACCACCTTCCGCTGGGTGAACGATGACTGGAACCTCGCAGACATCTCCCAGCGGCATGTGCTCCCTGCACAGCTCGCCACCGAGAGGGAAGCCCTGGCCAAGTACGAGCAGACCTATGGCAGCAGTGACCCGGAGGTCCTGGCTCCCATGGTCATCCCCGCCAACCCCGAGACGTTCCTGACCAAGTACGAGCTCATCGAGGAGAACGAAGCCTGGCTGGAGAAGGCGTCGGAATGGCCGGGCTCGTACCTCGACCATCAGACCCCGGAAGCTCCGGCCCTCGCTGACGACGATCCCGTGCGCGCCGTCCTCGCCCGGCATGGCAGCGCCATCCGCGCTTCCATCAACGAGTTCGACGGGCCCCTACAACCGCTCGATTCCGAGAGCGCCATCCCTGTGGCGGAGGACTGTCAGAGCTGCCACCAGAATCAGTACGACTTCTGGGCGAACACCGGGCACGCAACGAGCTACGACCTCCTGCTGGAGCAGGAGCGGGAATACGACAGCTCATGCCTGGTGTGCCATGTCGCCGGCTTCGGTCGCTCGGGGGGCTTCCTGGACCCGCGTCACGCGGCACCCTATGGCGGCATCACCTGCTACACCTGCCACCAGGTCCAGACAACGCACGTCATCAACAAGCGTCTCGTGGTCGACCCGCTCTACATCGGTGCCAGCAAGCGCGACGAGATGACATGCTCGGTCTGTCACAACAATCAACGGTCTCCCGAATTCGTCGAATCCGAGGCCTTTGACCAGATCGCTTGTCCGCCCATGCGCTTCGACGACCCGGTCCTGCTGCAGACCCGCGCGCAAGCAATTGAGGCCATCGAGATGCTGAGGGCGCGGGGCAAGGCGACCGACTGGGACAGCTATCTGGAGGGCCGGGCCAAGGTAGGCCTCGGCCTGTCCGAAGAGGGCCTCGGCCTGATCAAGGACTACATCCTCGCGCAGACCGACTGGCCCCAAATGACCTACTTCACAGCGCAGTACTTGCAAGATCAGGGGGATGCTGCGGGCGCGGTTCAGGTGCTGCGGGAATACCTCGCCGTAGAACCCGGCAACTTGCAGATGAACATCGCCTACCTGGACCTGTTGACCCAATCTGACTCGCCTGAGGTTCGCGACCCGGAGCTTGCCCTGAGCCACGCGAGCCTGATCGCGCCGCTTGAGTACGAGCGCCTCGACTCGGTTCTCATTCCGGTCTACATCGTCCAGATCGACATGTTGAACGAGCTGGGCAGACGTCAGGAGGCCTTCGACATGCTCTTCCGACTGGGGCAGCGCTTCGAAGACAACGCGACGATCGATGAGGCCTTGGTTCGCTACGGGCTCAAGGCCGAGGACTGATCAGCGGGGGACCTCTGGTCGCGCGCCTTCCAGCTCAAGGGTCTCCGTCAACCAGTCGGCGATCGATGGCGGAAACCACCCGCGACAGGTGTCGCCCACAGCCCGGGTCAGCTCGAGCGATGAGCTGCCATCGAGTGAGTCCTGCAGGGAGGTCATGTCGGGGAACATGCTCCGTGCAAACATGAGCAGTGTGACGAACAAGGTCACGTACACGGCCCCGCGAAGCAGCCCGAACACCAGCCCAAGGGTCCGGTCGACACCGCCCATGTCCGTTTCTTCGGCAGCCGCGCGCAAGAGCTTGGAGAGCAGCGCGCCCGCCAGCAGGGTGCCCGCAAACACCGTGGCGCAGCCCACGAGGACGCCGATCCGCTGACTGTCCTGGGTGCCTGAGATCAGCGGCCAGTCCGATGCCCCGAGGGATTCCCCGAAGGTGCCCGCCAGGATGATGCCCACAACCACCGTCGCCAAGCCCACGATGAAGCGGATGGCGCCCTTGACCAGGCCCGCGATGCCGTAGCCGACAATGACGAGCAGCGCGAGCCCATCGATCCAACTCAGGGACACGCCATCGAGCACGGGAGGAGACATCTCGACTGTCTTTCAGGAACGAGTGGGGGAGCACACCCTGCTCGGGCAGCGTTGCCCGGACGTTGACGCGCGACACATCCAGCCTACGCCTTCGGTAGCTCGAGGCGAAAGGTCACCGACGATTCGCTCTCTTCCGCAGCAAGCACGCGAATGCTGCCGCCGAAGCGCTCGAGAATCTCTCGACAAAGCGCCAGCCCCAAACCGGTTCCCGCTCCCTCCTGCTTCGTTGTCACGAAGGAGTCAAAAACACTTTCGAGCATGGCGGGGGGGATGGATGGGCCGTTGTTCGACACGTCGAGCTGCCAGCTCTCGGCCCGTTCGTCGACTCGCAGCACGATCCCGCGCGCTGTTGTCTCCGACTCCTCGAGGCTCTCCCGCGCGTTGTCGAGCAGGTTCAACAGCACCTGGATGAACGCCCCTTGTTGGCCCTTCACATGGCAACCGGCCTCAGGAATGTTCGCCACGACGGTCACGCCCGATTGACGCATGGCGTGCGTGGTCAGGTTGAGAGCAGCCTGAACGGCACGCGCCAGGTCGAGGCTTCCGGTCCCGGTGCCGGCATCGCGCCGGACGAACGACAGCATGTCGTCCACCAGGGCGCCGAGGCGTTTCGTCTCCTGGATGATGCGACCCACATCGTCCGCATCGCTCGCCTCCTCCAAGGTCTCCTGGAGCAACTGGGCGTATCCTTGAATGACCGCGAGAGGGTTGCGGATCTCATGCACGATCCCTGCCAGCATGCGTCCCGCCTGCAACAGCCTCGCCTCGTGCGCGACCTCCAGCACATCGCCCGCCTCCCGTTGCTGAACGCCCGCCATCGCACCTGCGCCCGCAGACTTTCCAGCCGGCGGGGGGGGCGTCCTGCGGCCCGAGGGGGGTATCGGCTCGGGAGCGAATTCACCAGCAGCCTGCGACGACATGGGCGGACCAACCTCTCGAGAGAACCAGGAGAGCCGAATTCACCACGCCGGCCAGGCCCGTTCCAGCGAAAAGCGGCCTCGGGCATGCCAGGCAGAGGCTCGGTCGATACGAGGCAGGTCCGGAGCTAGGGTCGGCGGATGGGGAGGTTCTCCGACTTCCGTTGCTCCCCCTGCACCCAGTGCAGGAGCAGTTCTGAGCGCTTGTCACTGACGCCCAGGGACATGTGGTAATCGTCGGCGAGACGAGCCGCATCAGCGTACAGCCGGCATTCCACCAACGTTCGCACCAGCAACTCCACGGCCTGGTCCGCAGTTTCGGTGCTCATGACACTCTTCCAGGACTCCGACGCCCGCTCGTAGGCGGCCTCCGGCAGACGCAGAAGCGGCGCATTCCAAACGGACATCAGGTGGGCCGCCCGGAAGAGTTCGTCCGGAGTCTTGGGCCCGCCGTCCTCCAGCAAGTGCGTCAAACTGCGCCCTTCAGCGGTGCGGTGCTCCATGCTCATCAACCAGGGCTGCAGCGGCTCATCCCGCCAACCACTCGTCCAAAGAAAGGTCCCCAGGAGCACACCGCCGACAGCGAAAGCCAGGCGGCGAGTCCAGGCCTTCTTGGGGTCAGCACCCGCAACCCCAGCGCCCGCGACTCCTAGGAGCAGCACGTCGAAGGGCGCCATGGCCGCGGGCCCGATGGCACTTGCCGCCATGAGCAACAACCAGGTGAGCGCGCCCACGACGACCCCCGCGCGCGGCCAACTTGCCGGTGCAGCCCCCTTGCGGACGAGCCCAATCACGGTGAGCGCAAACAACAACAGGCCGCCACGAAGGAACACGTCGAACAGCCCCAAGCCGAAGCGGCCGCGGGCAAGCGCCTGGCTGGAAGCCTCCACCGCGCTGGCACCGGGTTCCTGCTGCTCCAGGGCTTCGAGGTCCACCTGCCCCAGACCACTGGCCTGAACCACGTACTCGAACCGCCGCGGGCCCATCAACTGGAACGCCAGTCGGTTCAGCCAAGTTTGCCCGATCCACACGCCGTCAGACTGGGTTGTCGCGTCCCAAGCAGTGCTCAAGGCAAGCCGTGCACGTTGATCCGCGTCGGTGGGGATGTCGTTGGGATGGGGGCCTGGATGGTCAACCATCGCACTCCACGAATAGGCCCACGCGGTGTCTGGAAACCACGGGCGTTCCCCATCTGACCCCCGCTGCACGGCCCAACCCGAAGCCAGAGCCAACACCAGGATCGTGACCCCGGCGAGCATCCGACCAAAGGGCGGAATAGGCATGAGCCAGACGAGCACCCCAACCACCAGGGCCACGGCTGCGAGCACGCCACCGGCCACCACGAAGGCCCCACCAGCCAGTGCACACAGCACACTCGACAGGACTCCCGGGCGATGCCTGGCGAAGGCCAGCGCTGCGACCATGAGACAGGCCATCGAGCCGGTGATGAGCTCTGGCGTCGGGCTCACCGAGCTCAGGATCAGCGTGGGGTGAACAGCCCAAAGCCAGGCCATCCAGCTTGCAGCGCGCAGCATGGAACGGCGGCTGAGCCCTGAGATCGCAGCCAGTGCGGCGGCACAAAGCAACGCCGCCAGAAATCCGAGACCCGAGAGCCCAATGGCGAGCAGGCGAACGTTTCGCAGACTGTCTACCGGCAGCACTTCGCCGAGCTGGGTCAACAGCAACGCCAGGCCCGGAGCGCGCACCCGGTTCAGGGATCCCCAGGGGCGGCCTTCCCAGACCGTGACGAATCCATCCGTTTCCCACTCACCGACGGGAAGCTCCGCGCTGCTCGCATAGCCGATCCGCAACGCCAAACCCACAGCGATGGCAAGGACTAGCAACAGGAAGGCCCTGAAGCCTGCACCAGAAGACCCGGCAGCTGCGCTGGACGGACGCTGATCGCCGCCGGCAGATGCAGCATGCGCCGATTGCGCGGCGTCCTCAGCTGGGACGTCGGGATCGGTGGATGGCTGCTCCGGGTTCGACTCCGGGGACTCGCTGGCTGTCTCGGTCATTCGTCTGGTGCGCTCCAAATCACGGCCATCGGACGACGATGAAAGCAGTCCGACGACAGCAAAACGATTCCTTAGCCTGGGGTTTCTTGGCTGGCTCTAGCGCTGACCCAGCGAGCGGGTCACCTGAGCCGCCAGCAGCTGAGCGTCGATTCCATTGCAGCCGGACTCACCCGCCCCCAAACGTCTGATAATCAGTATTATGACCAACTGCGCAATTCAGGCCCATTCTGGCCCTTCAGCCGGGCTTTGAGGCCTCTTCTCAGCCAGACTTGCGACGAATCCTCTTCGCTCAGGACTCCGCTCTTCAGCGCACCAACCACTCGTGACTCCCTCAGCGCATCCCTCGTTGCATCCCTCGTTGAGTCACCGGCGGTGACCCGACCCCAGGCCATCCACATCAGCGACCCAGCTGACCCGACCCAGCTCGCGGCAGCCAGGCGCTGGGCCCTGGAGCTCGACCTGCCGCTGGCTGACGCGGACAGCGCGCCCTCGGAGTCTCCCGTGCTTCGCGTCACCGAGTTCGGGCTCGAACTGCTTTCTGAGATGGGGCGCCTCCGGGTTGATTTCCTGGCAGGCCGCGAAGCCCTGCGTGCGCTGCGAGGCGCCGGCTCCCGGGAGCCCTTGAGTCGCGCCCTGGGCCTGCGAGCCAAGCAACCCATCCGAAAGGTGCTGGATGCCACCGCCGGACTCGGCCGCGACAGCTTCCTGCTGGCTTGTCTCGGAGCCGACGTGTGCGCGGTCGAAAGGGACCCGGTGGTGGGCGCCTTGCTCCAAGACGGCCTGGAACGCGGCCTCGCTCACCCAGACGTTCAAGACATCGTGCGAGCCGTTCGGCTCCTACGCGGCGACGCCCTCGACATCCTCACAAGGCTGAGCCCCGACGAAGCCCCCGAAGCCGTCTACATCGATCCGATGTTCCCGATCCGACGCAAGTCGGCTCTCGTGAAGAAGGAAATGCGCATGGTTGCTGATCTGGCCGGTGGTCCAGCGCGCGACAGTGATATCACGGCGCTTCACGAACAAGCATGCGCCGTCGCAACCCGACGCGTCGTCATGAAGCGCCCCACCGGAGCTCCGCAGCTCCAGGGTATGCGTCCAGCTCATCAGAGCACCGACGGCGGCCGCACCACGCGCTACGACATCTGGCTGACTGCCTGAGCGTCAGGACCTCAGCGCGTGCTTCAGCAAGACATGCGCGACACATGCGGTCAGGCGTTTGCCTGTCGCAAGGTCCAGGAACTCGTTCGGTCCGTGCGCATTGCTCTTGGGGCCCAGCACACCCGTGATCATGAACTGCGCATCAGGGAAGATCTCCCCGAGCATGCCCATGAACGGGATCGTTCCGCCTTCGCCCATGAAGCAGGCGGGGCGCCCGAAGCTCTCGTGCGACGCCTCATCCAGAGCCTGTCCAAGCCAATCGGCGAGCGGCGGTGCATCCCACCCATCGCAGGCCTCCTCACCCTCGAAACGCACGTTCGCACCGTACGGAGGACTCTCCTCCAGGACGGCCTTGATGCGTGCTACGGCGGCCTTGCTCTCGCAGGTGGGCGGCAAACGGAAGGACAACTTGGCGCGCGTACGAGGTCGCAGGACATTGCCAGCGATCCCCAAGGGAGGCAGCCCTTCTTGCCCCGTCACCACCAGGGTCGGAGCCCACGTGCGCTGCAGAACCAGTTCCGTTGAGTCCTCGCGCACCGGCCGCACGCCAGGTGCGAAGGGAAACTTGGACTCGACCGCCCCACCGAGTTGTTGGGCCGCGACAGCTGCCTGTTCGCGCCGCTGCGCCGGCACATCCACGTGCAGTTCGGGCAAGCTGAGTTCGCCATCGTCCTCGTTCTCAAGCCGCGATAGCAGGCTGCGCAAGACCCGGAAGGAATCCGGAACGATCCCACTGGCGTCGCCCGAGTGAACACCCTCTGTCAGGACGTCCACCGTCAGGGTCCCCATCGCCATCCCACGCAAGGACGTCGTGCACCACAGCTGGTCGTAGTTCCCGCAACCGGAGTCGAGGCACACCACGAGGCTGGGTTCGCCGATACGATCGCGGAGAGTTTCGATGTACGCAGGCAGGTCCTCGCTACCGCTCTCCTCACACGCTTCGATCAAGACCACGCAGCGCGCGTGCGGCAGCCCCTGTTCGGTCAGCGCGCGGATCGCCGTCAGGGAAGCGAAGGCGGAGTAACCATCGTCCGCCCCACCGCGGCCATAGAGACGACCGTCGCGCAGGACAGGAGTCCACGGCCCCAGCCCCTCTTCCCAACCCTCCATGGGCGGCTGCTTGTCGAGATGCCCATAGAGCAGGACCGTGTCGTCCACCTGGCCCGGGATCTCCATCAAGATCAGCGGCGTGCGCCCCGGAAGCCGCACCACCTCGACCTGCAAGCCAGGGATGTCCTGAACGCGGCACCAGTCGGCAACCAGACCCACCGCTGCCTCCATGTGACCTGCTTGCTCCCAATCGGGGTCGAAGTGCGGCGACTGGTTCGGAATCCGGATGTACTCGATCAGCTGCGGGAGAATGGACGCATCCCAGCTCTCATCCACCAAGCTCTTGCAACGTTGGAAGTCCCATGCCTCGGCGCTCATACGTCTCCTGGATCTTCAATAAAACGGCGTGAAAGTGGTGCTGAGAGCCCGTTATTAACCCCCAGCGATCGAATCCGGCGAGCCAGCCTACTCGGGGCCAGGGCTTCTTTTCCAAATTCCTGAGATTCCCTGTCCGCTGCACCCCGCTTTGCGCGCTTCTGCCCTGGGCGGGCAGTCCGTCCAAGGCACCACTCTGCCCACTGACTTTCGAAAGGCACTCCGGGGTCCCTCGCTCCCATGGCGCACATCACCACCTTCGATACGAACAAGGCTGTCGAGTCGGCTCTCGAGCTGTTCTGGAAGCGCGGTTTCCATGCTGTCAGCGTTGAAGACATCGTCCAAGAGACAGAGCTCAACCGGCACAGCCTGTACGACAGTTTCGGCAGCAAGTTCGGTCTGCTCATGTCCGCCCTGGAGCACTACCGCGGCGTCGTGATCGACCAGATCCGCGAGCGCCTCGTAGGCCCCGGCTCGAATCGAGAACGCCTCGAGCAACTGCTCACGCTCCGCGACCCTGATCATCCCGACATGAATGAGGCCGACCGGCTCTGGGCCAAGATGCTCGCTCGCGGTTGCTTCGCGATTCGCGTCTGCGCCGAGATGCGCGATAGCCATGCGGAACTGGGTCGACACCTCGACGAGTTTGGTGAGACTCTCGAACTGCTTGTGACCGACGTGGTGCGCAACGGACAGCGGGCCGGGGAGTTCCGCACCGACAGAACGCCAGAAGACATGGCGTCGGTGCTCGTCAGCGGTTTTCTGACACCGTTGATCTACACCCCCACCAGGCCGCGTATGAACGCCTTCCTCGCCGTCCTGGAATGAGCCGCCCTTGGCAGCTCTCCTCTTAGGGCCCGCTCGGGCCCTGCTCCGTCTGCTCCACGACCCAGGCTCGGTAGTCGGGAGCCGCGTCCATCCAGCGAAGAGCCACGATGCAAGGCGTGTCGTAGGCGTGCAGCTCCTGCACGCGTGTACGCAGAGCCGGAAACAACTCCTTGCGGGTCTTCGCTAGCAACAAACACTCCTGGTCGGTGCAGAGCTCGCCTTGCCATCGATAGATGGACGTCACTCCGGGCACGATGTTCACGCAGGCCGCCAAGGCCTCCTCGACCAGCGCACGAGCCAGCGCCTCAGCCTCGGGCTGCGAGCCACAGGTGATGTAGACCGACACGCACTCGTCCGTCACAAGACCCACTCTCGGCCCGGCTCTCGCATCACGACGACGGGTACGTGGCCTTCGAGCAACACAGTCAGCGCCACATTGCCAAGCAGCGCGCCGGCGAGCCCCGTCCGCCCGTGACTCCCCATCATCACCAAATCGACGCTGTCCTGCCGATCCAGAATGGCTGTTGCTGGCTCGTCCTCGACGAACTCGATCTCGTGCTCCGCGCCCGTCCAAGCAAAGGAGCTCATCTCCTTCTCGAACACCTCCCGCGCATCCTTGATGAGCTGGTCCACGACATAGGTCGGCCCAACGGCCGGATAGCCATGCCCAGCGAACAACTCGGGTTGCTGAAAGCAATGAATGACGCGCAGGCTCGCACCCAGCTGAAGCGCCCACGCACAGGCGTGCCGCAGGGCAGCCAGGCTCTCCTCGGAGAGATCGACAGGCACGAGGATTCGCTTCACGAGACGAACTGGACCCGATTGAACCCAAACCGGACATTTCGCCTGGGACAGAACCGCCCGCAACGTCCCCCCGAAGTCCACTAGGCCTCGCCGACGATGCCGCCCGACCACGAGCAGATCCGTGCTCGGGTTCGCCGCACGGCTCAACAGGAGTTCCGCCGGATGCCGGGTGCTCTCCACCACGAGTGCGCTCGGGTGCGCCTCGCCCGCTTGGCGCGCGCCGGCCAAGGAGGCTTCCATGCGCGTCTCGATCACGCGCCGGGCAGCATCCACGTCGTGCGGCGTGAGATCTGGCCAGAGATGGTGCGGAGGCTTCACCCCGTGCACGAACTCCAACTCGGCCCCGAACCGGCGGGCAAGGTCGATCCCCACGTGAAGAGGTGTGTCGGACCTCGGAACAGCATCCACCCCCACCACGACCCGGTTCAGTTGTTTGTCGGTCGGCATCTCCTGTCCTCCTTCAACTCATTCCACGAAACGGACGAACTCGCGCGTGCGCGCACGATGGACAGGGCCAGCTCACCACCTGCGCTCTTCGTGTGGCTCCTCGGCAACTGTTCCTTGCCCCCAGGCTAGCGAAGGCCTTGGGTGGCAACCATGCGTAGTGGGGCGTACTAGTCGAGGTAGAAAGGGCTGGTCCAAGCCATATGGCCATCCTCCTGCAGGACCCGCACGTACACATACTCTCCTGCCTTCAGATCGCTGAGACTCCAACTGTGCCCCAGGTCGAACACGCCCTCTGAATCGGGTACCCAGGTGTCCACGACGCCCCCGCTGCGCACCAGCTCCAGGGAGCGGATGGGCGCCGTGCCGTACACCAGCAGCGAGAGCACTCCCTCAGCCCCGTCCGCCAACATCGTCGAGCCCATGCGAGCGCCATCCATGGAGCAGCGCAGGATGATGCGCGCGCCGGTCGTCGCATAGACCCGGCGCTCCCGCATCGCCCCGAGCACGGACTCCCGACTGAGTTCACGGGTGATCACGCCTGCCAGCCCGCCCACGCCGCTGGGGTTCGAGAACTGTGGCAAGCCCGGGTGACCGTCATGGCTGTCACCGCTCCCGATGAAACCAAAGCGCATGCCCTGGTCCAGGACATCCCGTACGAAGTTGCCGTCCAGGGGGCCGCCGATCCGATAGGGGGAGTCCATGGCCTCGCTGCTCCCATGAACGGAGACGATCTCGGTCACCGGCTCCATGTGGGGGTCGGGGCGAAAACTCCAGTTGGTCGCGATGGGCCGTCCCGCCGAATGGTGGGCGAAGGTCAACGCGGCCTGGCCTTCCAGCGCATCCCAGAGTTGGCGCGGCGTCTCGAACGCAGGGTCCGCCGAACTCAGCACTTCCAATCCGAGCTGCTCGTCAAAGGACAGCACGTGCCGGTGCCCGTGAATCCAGCTGGTCCATTCGTAGCCGAGCAGGGCGACGAAGCGCCCCGGCTCGTGCGCGTTTCGCACCGCCTCGCGGATGCGCTGCCATGTCTCGGGATCGGCATCGAGCTTCTTGAAGCCGTAATGGTCGTGGTCGGTGAGCGCCACGATGTCCAGTGCTGAGACGTCGCGGGCGTAGCGGTAGTAGTCCTCGGGCGTTCCGGTGCCATCGGAGACGTGGCTGTGGCCATGCAGATCTGCCCAACGAACCGGTTCTGTTCCCTTGAGCACTACCAGCGGATTGCTCAGCGTGTCCAGCTCACCCGGCCCATCCAGGAAGAGGCGGAACACACCTTCCTCGGGGGGGCGGAACTCCAGGGTCTGGACCCCACCATCCCCCGCATGGAAGTCCACAGCCTCTGGCAGCCCCCAACCGTCGGGCACGTGGGAAATCTCGACACGCCCTTCAAAGGCGACGCCTGCATTCCCTACAGCATCCAGAACAGCCAGCGTGAGGCGCACGAGTTCACCGGGTTCGGCTCCGGAGTTCAAGGTCGCCACCAGTCTGCGCGGCGCGGCCGCCGCGATGTCCACCCGGGCGGGCTGCGCCACGAAGGCCGAGACCCCATCCCCATCCGCGTCGACTGCGAACCAGAACGGCGCCCCCCGTTCAGCGAAGTCGTCTGCACGCGCACCCGCTGCTCCGGCGCCGTAGACGATGGAAACCTGCTCCCCTGCTGCCAGCGGCCGCCCCTTGATGACAGCGAGGGCGGACATCTCCGAGACGATCAACTCCAGTTCGAGTCCGCTGGCGTCCGTCGCGAACTCAGTGAGACCTGGCCGCTGCGAAGCCCGCGCGCTGGCTTCCGACGTGGATCTGTCGCCGCCCGCGTCTTGTGCACACCACGGTTGGCTCCAGCGCCAGAACGGCGACACCTTGAAGTGCAAGGAGCCCCCCACCGCAATGCCTTCGCCCCGCGCCTCGTACACAAACCGCCAGCGCCCAGCCGAACCCGCCGTGACGGCCTCCGCCGCTACGGCTCCGCCCTCTCGCACCTCTGCAGCTTGCTCAAGCCAGACCCGCCCGCCCCCATCTGCCGCATGTCGAACCGCAGCCAGGTCGGCGCGCTGTTGTTCCACCACATGCCACTGGGCCGTGGGCGGGTCGAGGTCGTCCACCGTTGGCACGGGGACCTGCTTGGCCTCTGGCTCCACACCGTCGGTCGGCCCACACGCGAGCTGGCTCAGGCAACCGAGCAAAAGCGCGGGCAGGAGGCGGCGAGCAGTCCTGGTTCTCGTCTCAGGCATTCCCGAAGTGTACGGAATGCTCGCCGCGCCCGGCAGCTCAACGTGCGTGAACTGACACCCACAGGCTGCGCTTCGCCCCACCCTCAAGAGCAGCGTCCAACTCCGCGACCACGTGGCGTTGCCCGTCCACGGGAAGCGACGCACGGACATCCGCCAGGGCGAAACTCGGGCGCTCCAAGGAGCCCGGCGCGAAGCTGCTCAGGCTCACGTCGCTGCGCTCCAACAGGCGCGAGGACGCCACACGGACATCCACCGTCTCTCCGCGCCCATCGGCCGTCACGTGCACCGAAAGCCCATCAAAGACGGCGGCGAAGAGCGGGGCAGCGAGGGCCGCACCCGTAGCGACATCCGTGCGGAACCCCCGATGCAGGACCAAACTGTCACCGACCACGAGCGACCCGCCGCTGCCCGACTCCAACAGCAAGCGCCCCCGTGCGACCTCCTGGATTGCGCCACCTGGTCCCGCGGATTCAGAGACCCCCAACTCAACCACCAAGTTGCGGCGCTGACCCGTGAACACCTTGAGTGCTTCCAAGCGGCGCGCCAGCATGTCGGGAGCCGCCGCCCACACGGCCCAAGACGCCTGGCTCCAGCCCCAACCCTCATACTCCCAGTCGCGTTCGTCGGCCTCCGGACGCAGACCCTGCTCGCAGGCCTCGAGATTGCCCTCCCAGTCGAAGGATTCGGAGGCGGGAAACTGATGCGGATCGAACTCGTTCGCGAGCTCGAACAGACCTTCCATGTCCTCTCCATTGCGACCGGCCAGCGTCCTGGCAGACCGCCCATGGACTTCCACCCTTGGCCAGCGCACGGCAGAGGTGTCCACCACGGCAACGGACACGTCCCCGAACTCCATGGGGCCCGGATCCGGGTCCACGTCCAGCAAGCGCAGGTGCACGACCCAGCTTGAACTGCCCTCATGCGTCAGGATCTGACCCACCAGCACCAGCCCCTCCCCCACCGACAGGACGGTGGAGCCGCTGCTTGAGATGCCACTGACGATCGGCAAGTCCACCAGCAAGTTGTCGACCTTCAACTCCACGGAGTTGTCCAGCTGCACCATGCTGTGTACACGAAGGGTGTCCTCCAGCATCTGGTCGAGCCGCGACACGAACACGGCGTGCCGCAGGCGAAGCGCGCTGCTTCCGGGAACGGCCTCCGCGCGGACCGTGAGGTCCAGCCCGGTCTCCATCTCGACCAGATCCGGCTCGGCGATCGTCATGTTCTGGGCGATCTCCCCGTCCCAGTGCTTGATCATTGTCGTGGTGTTCAGGGCCTCGATCCGTTCCGTGTTGCCCAAGAGCACTTGATCCTGCCGTTGGTGCAGCAGGCGTAGCACACCTGACTCAGCCAGAGAGCGCACGCCGCCGCCATCCAGGGAGCCCGGCAGGCCGCGCCCGGGCATCACCTCGTAGACGTCGAGACCAAGACGAGCCCGTCGGCCAAACGCAGCGCGCACCCCATCAATCAAGCGGGCGATGCGCTCTTGCAGGGCCGGCGGCCCCACCACCAGCAGACGGCCGTCGTCCATGCGATGAAAGGCCCGTCCCTCATACTCGAAGGCCTCCGGTGCCACGACGTCGTACACGAGAGACTCGATCATCTCTCCGAGTTCCAGCTCATCGCTTTCCGCGACATCGCCCGTGCGACGCACGAGCGGCAGCCAGCGGAGCTCCCGCGTGCTCACCACATGGCGCGGTGCCAGCCCATCGAGATCGTGCAGGACCGCGACGGATGTCTCGTTTGCCGCGTCACTGGCCTCAGAGGCTGCGGGGACCGCAGCCGGCGGCTCCACAGGGTCTGTCCAGAACAGACCGGACAACAGCACGCACAGGATCCAGGGTGAGGTCAGGGCTGACATCATGGCAATTCCTCCGAAGAAAAGCGGGGTCGGGAGTACCGAGGTGCCGACGAACGGCTCGGTGTTGGTTTGCGTTCCGAGCCCGTGTCGACACGGGCGATGGCGGCGCTCAGAGGCGCCAGAATCCGGCGTGCAGGAACAGCGGCTGCAGCGAGTTGCGGCGAGGCGTCCTCCACGACCTCGGACAGCACGCGGGAGTCACCTCCGTGGGCGTTCCAGGCAGCGAAGGCTTCCGTCGGCGCGATGTGTCCAGCGGCGGCCCAGGCCAACGGCAGCAAGGGCTCATCGGCTGGTTGAGTTTCGATCCAGGCCAGGAGCTGCTGCCCTTCCGCCACCGTCCCCATGCGGCCCAGGCTCACCAGCAAACCGGAACGGCTGGCGGCGCGTTGGGTCTCGTGCCAGCCGACGCTGCGAGGCGCTCCATCGTTTGCGGCAGAGTCCATCGGCATCTCATCGAAGCCCCGCAAGGCTCCCACCAAGAGACCCTTGCGTGCGCTGTCGGACAGCGCTTCTGCCAGCTCTACGACGAGCTCGGAGTCCCGGTACACCAAGGCACCGCCGAACTGCGAGGCCAGGGGCGGGGACGCCTTGAGGACCGACGCGAGAGCCTCCAGGAAGACTGTCGACCGCGAGTGGCTCGGCGTATCCCGCCACAAGCCGTGCAAGGCTGCGGCCGCTTCAGGTCCCCCAATAGCAACGAGCGCGACGAGAGCAGACTGCGCATTCCGCGCACCGAGACCAGGACTCTCAAGTCCTGGCGTCCAGTCCAAGTCTTGCCTCTCATTCTCCAGGCTGCGCACAAGGCTCGGAACGATGCCACGTACGTCAGCGGCAACGCACCATTCCAGGAGCGTGCTCACGGACCGCCCCTCGCTGAGCAAGTTGTCCACCCGACGAACCGTTGCATCGTCCAAGCGATCCGCATGCTCCAGGAACAGGGAACGGCAAAGGGTCTCGCGCCACTCGCCAGCTTGGGGCGCGTCCTGCGAGAGTTGCTGCAGCACCCCCAGGGCCCGCTCGGCAGGCCAGAGTGAAGCCAGCTCCCGCAGCAGGGGTTCGGCCGCCCGCGCGGTCTTGAGGCGTTCCAGCCCGCTCAGCATCTCGTCCGCGAGACGCGCCCAGCTGCGCTCTACCCGTGACCCCTCGGCCTGCCGCAGCAACGCCAGGGCGTTCGCGCGGCGAGTGTTCCAAGCAGAGTTGTTGGCCACGGGGATCGCTTGGATCGCGAGCCTGGTGTCGTCGCCTTCGGTCTGCGTCACCCAGTCCCAAAGGGCGCCGGGGAGCACCCGTTTCTCCAGCTCATGCACCAAGGCCCCTGATGTTCCAAGTTGGGGCCCGAGCCCTGCCGACTCCAGGACGGCCAAGGCGTCGTCCACGTGGGCTTCCAAGGCAAGCGCCCGAGCCAGCACGGAGTAGCCCGCGGCGGATGTGGCCGCGTGTCGCAATGCGGCCACCCTCGACTCCTGCGAGTCTGCTACCTCCGCGTCCGCTGCCGCCGTGTCCGGCACCGCGAGGGCCAGCCCACGCACCAAGGCGGACACCGGCCAGCCCTGCGCCCGCAGGCCTGCGAGCGCATGCTCACACGCCATGCGGAAGCCCTCCTGCCCATGGGGAAACTCTTGATGGGCTGCGAGCAGCGCCTGACGCACGGTGCCACGCGCGTTCTCCAGGCGCACGGGATCCACAGGTTCCCAGAGCCCCTCGTCCACCTGTGGCAGGACCGTCCGTTCACCCGCGGTGGCTGAAGCACCCGGCTCGAGCTGGTCGAGCCCCCACGGTGCGTGAGGGCTGAGCTCCCGCTCGGGGCTCTCGTCGACCACAGCCGCTCCCGGCGTGCCGCCGAGCTCCCCCTGCGGGGACGTTCCGAGGTCAAGATCCCAAAGCGAAGCCAGCCAGGCCACGATGCCCACCATCGCGGCCAGGCCCGTGAGAAAGCGCAGGGGCATGGCCAGCAACCGTCGCTCCACTCGCGCCTTGGCAGAGGAGCCCTCGCCCGCAGTGCCACTCTCGACCGTCGACGGCGGACTCGCGCTGTCTTCTGCCAAGCTCGAGGCTTGGATCACCTGCGACACGGCCCTCGGACTCGAGTCGAGCTGCGCCGACGTCCCAGCCTCTGCAACCGAGCCACTTGATGCGACCTCGCCAGCATCCACGCGCTCCCACAACGTCTTGAACGCCTGCGCCGTGTCGTCGGCCGCCGGTGTTGCGGGCAGGGAAGCGAGCAACCACTCGTCCAGCTGCTGTTCCTGCTCGACGCGCGCTCTGCAGCGGGCACACTCAGCCACGTGGCGGTCCACATCGAGGCGACGTTCGCCGCTCAGCTCGCCGAGCAGATAGCGCTGGAGTCGTGCGGGTCCGGGGTGGCTACGGGGGTCTGTCATGAGTCTTCGAGCTCCCGGCCGAGGCGGCCTCTCAGGTAGGCGCGCGCCTTCACGAGGTAGACGCGCGCGGAGTGTGGGGTGAGGTCGAGCACGGCACCGATCGCCGCATACTCCATCTCCTCGAACACACGCAGGTGCAACACGGCCTGCTGCTTGGGCGGCAGCTCCCCCATGACCTCCCGCACCCGGCGCAGCACATCCCGCCGCGCCGAGGCCTCCGCCGGCGACGGGACCTGGCTCACCGGAGCTCGCCGTTCGTACCCGGCTCGTGTGCTTCGACGCCGGCGCACATCCAGGCAACGGTTGAAGACCACCCGCAGAAACCAAGCGCGCATGTCCTGGACCTGACCCAGGCTTTCTCGGGTGCTCCAGGTCTTGATCAGCACGTCCTGTACGGCGTCCTCAGCATCCTCATGGCTGCCGAGAATGCGCGTGGCGAGGGCCAGGGCAGCCGCATGGTGGGGCCCCAGGAGTGCCTGAAAGGCCCGCCGCTCCGCGTCGAGGCCAGGGCGACCGGTCTCGTCCCGGTCCCCTGATCCTGCGCTGGCTGTGTCGTTTCGGCGTGTCGTGGTCATACCCACCATAGGGGACACCTTTCAGTCCCCAAAGACGCTTCCCGCCCCAGAGTGTTAATCGCCCAAACCCCGGATGTGACACCGATTTCCGGCAGGAGCCCTAGGGCGTCCGATGGACCTTCTGCGCCGAGGCCTGATCCACGGGCTGCAGGGCGAGCTCTTCGATGTTCATGAACGCAGGCAAGCCAGCCACCCACTCCACGGCTTCCGCCACGTGGTCGCCCGTGAGCGGAGTCATGCCCGCATACACCTTGTCGGAGGCCTCCTGGGACCCCAGACGAACGGTGCTGAACTCCGTCTCGACGAGGCCCGGGTTGATGCAGCAAACCTTCACGCCCGACCCCAGGAGTTCCAAACGCAGGGCCTTGGTGATCACCCGCACCGACGCCTTGCTCGCGCAGTAGACCGAACCGCCCTCATACGTCTCGATGCCCGCAAGCGAACCCATGTGGATCACATGCCCCCCACCCCGGGCCACCATGCCCGGCACGAAGCGCCGCGTGACCCGCAGCAGACCCATGACATTCACCTCGAGCATGGCCTCCCAGTCCGCCTCGTCCTCGGCGGTTGCGGTGGGAATCCGTGCGACGCCACGGGCCACTCCAGCGTTGTTGACCAGCAGGTGGATGCCGGACGGGCCACCAACAGCCGTTGCGAACTCCTCCGCCGCCTGGCTGAAGGCCTGCACCGAAGCGGACTGGGTCACGTCCAAGGAATGGGCAAGGCACTGGACACCATGAGCGCCCGAGAGTTCGGCGCTGAGTGATTTCAGACGTTGCTCGCGGCGCGCGCCGAGCACCAGGTGCATCCCCCTGGCTGCGAGCCGTCTGGCGACGAACTCACCAATGCCCGCTGAGGCGCCCGTGATCACCGCCACACGTCCCCGCAATTCGAAGGCCGTGTCGGCCGGGCCTGGCGACGAAGTCTTGCGCGTACTCATCCTGAGTTGCTCCCTGGTGTCAGGCGCCGGGTGGTCAGGCGCCGGGTGGTCGGGCTTCAGGCCGTCGGTCAGGCGGGCGAGACTCCCCGGAACTTACCGAACGAGCAGAAGTCGTGGGGCCTCGCCCACTGCCGGAAGCTGCGCCGCAGCTGCCGGTTCGGCGTCGCCCAGGAGGCTCCGAGCCGGACGACGTGTTCTTCGTCTTGAGTGGCGGCGGCCAGCTCCGGCAGCTGGCCCACCCTTGAGGAGATCGACCCTCCGCCGGAGTCGGAACCGGTGCCAACACCCGCGCCACCAAAGGCAACGTGCTTCCTGAACGCTGAGCCTGTCCACTCCCAGCCGTTGCCCACGAGTTCCAAGATCCCGAACGCACTGGCACCCCCGGGATGAGTGCCGACCGGCATCGGGGTTCCACTCAAGGAGTTGAAGTTGCCGTGCTCTGGCGCCGGGCTCGCGTCCCCCCAGGGGTGGCAACGCAATCCGCCTTCCGGTGTTCCGTAGGCAGCCCACACGGATTCCGCCTCTGTGGGCAGGCGCTGCCCGCGCCACGACAGAAACGCGCTGGCCTCGGCCCAGCTCACGAAGGCCGGCCAATCGAAAACCCGGGTCAGCGGAAGGTCCTCGTGCAATCCACGGCAGAACCAGTCTCCCCCATCGCGGCGCCAGGACCGGGGACACGTCAGCTGCTGAGCCTGCAGGCTGCGCCAGGCCACTGTGGTCCAGGGCGCTGGGTCCGAGTAGCCCCCAGCGCTGACGAACTCGAAGAACTCACCGTTCATGATGGGCGTGCGGTCCATGCGGAAGGGCGCGACCGTCTCCGCGCGCTCCGGCACTTCGTGACTCCAGAGATAGGAGCGCTGCACGGGCTCGGCGCCCAACACCACCCGACCGCCGGGGATCAGCATGCTGCGAGGAGCGCTCGCGGGGTCGAAACATGGGCTCGAGGCACTCACCACCTGGCGCTTGAGTGCGGGCTCGAGACAGGTCGCCATCTGCGCCAAGCTCTCTTGGTGGATCAGCTCGTGTTCGATCACGGCGTGCAGGATCAGTTCGGCTGGGGACAGGCCAGGGCCCTCTCCCACGGAGGCGCCGGACCCGGCACAGGACGAACCGATGGCCGAGCGCATGACCGTCCGCACCTCGTCGCGGTAGGCCAGGACCTCCTCAGGCCGCGGCCAGGCATCGCAGGACGCGCGCTCGTCGCGCTCGGTGGCCGACTGGACGCCCCCTGCCTTGGACACTGGCGGCCGGAGGAAGAGATCGTCGAGGTCTGGGCGCGCCGACGCTCCCACGATGTCCGCCAGCCCCGACTGGAGTTCGCGCCAGGCAAAGGCCGGCAGATGCCCCAAGTAGTAGAGGAAGGGAGGGCGCTCGGCGTCTGGGCGGGCCAGCAGGGCTTCGGGCTGCAGGCCGGCGAAGAGGGCGTCCGTTCGGCGCCACGTCTGCTCTAGCTCACCGACCAGCGACTTCGCTTCACTCATGTGCAGCTCCTGCATGTGCAGCTCTTGCCCTGGACTGGTACTGGTGCTGGCCTTGATTGGCTTGGCCTGCGCCTTGCCGAATCGCAACGGGCGCCTGCCGCAGCCGGATCCAACCCATGCTCCCGAGAATAGGAGATTCAAACCCCGATCGTGAGCGCCTAGATTGTGGAATGCACGGCCCGCCGCACCGCTGGGATGACATTGGCCCTGGGATTGCCCAGGATGAATGCCCTTCTCACGCGAGGCGCCCCATGACGGACGACAGCCCCAGCCCGACCGACGACTCCGAGGCCGCGCGACCCGCCCGACGGCTCGGAGTGGACTACGAGTCCGAGTCGCTGGAGCGCAGTACGTATGTCATGGCCGTGGTGCATATGTACCGAGGCGAAGTGGCCCGGGCGAACGCCTGGCGCATGCGCCTGGACCAGACCACGAACTGGGCCATCTTCGTCACGGCGAGTGCGTTGGGTTTCGCGTTCAACAACAAGGACGCCTCACACTTCAGTCTGCAGTTCGCCAACGTGCTGCTGTTCTTCCTGCTGACCTTCGAGGCGCGTCGCTTCCGGTTCTTCGATGTGTGGAGGGCGCGCGTCCGCAAGGTGGAGACCAACTTCTTCGCTCCCATCCTGCGTCGGAACCTGTCCTCACCGGAGTCCGACTGGGCGCGTCAGGTGGCCACGGATCTCGACGAGCCCCATTTCCATCTGACGCGGCTCCAGGCCATGCGCAGCCGCCTCGTGCGCAACTACCTGCCCATCTTCGGTGTGGTCTTCGTCGCCTGGTTGATCAAGCTGGACATCCACCCTGTCCCCACCACTTCCTTCGACGAACTCTATGAGCGCTGCGCGGTGGGCATGTTCCCCAGCTGGGCAACGCTAGGGCTGATGGGCGCGTTCTACCTGGCCTTGCTCAACATCCTGTTGTTCGGCAGACCTCATGCACGCAGGGCCGGCCTCGACAACTGGGACATCGGCGAGATCATCGGAGAAGAAAGCTTGCCGTAGAACGGCTGCGAGGCCTCAGACCTTGGGGCGCCGCGCCTGGTTGGAGCTGGCCGGGACGCCTGTGGTTCCGTTTGAGAACTGGCTCGGATCGTTGGCGTACTGCAGCGCAACCTCCTGGGACACGAGACCCTTGGAGACGAGCCATGCCAAGTGCTTCTCCAGCGTGACCATGCGCTCCTTGGCAGACAGCTGCATGGTGGCGTAGATCTGGTGCCATGCGCCCGTGCGGATCAGGTTGCTGATCGACGAGATGTTCTTGAGGATCTCGAAGGTCGCGATACGACCCCGGCCGTCCTTGCGCGGCAGCAGCTTCTGCGCCACGACGTAAGCCAGGCTGAACGACAGCTGCGACATCACTTCCTTGGAGCGTTCTGGCGGGAAGAGGTCGACGATACGGGTGACCACACCCTTGGCATCGCGGGTGTGCAAGGTCGTGAACACGAGGTGTCCCGTTTCCGCAGCGGAAAGCGCGAGGTTGGCAGTTTCCGAGTCACGAATCTCACCCAGGAAGATGACGTCGGGGTCTTCACGCAGTGCACTGCGCAGACCGCCGGAGAAGGTGCGTGTGTTCTTGCCCACTTCGCGCTGGGAGATCAGGCAGCGGTCGGGGGTCATGACGTACTCGATGGGGTCCTCGAGCGTGATGACCCGCAGGCGTGAACGGCGGTTCAGCTCAGCCAGGATCGAGGCGATCGTGGTGGATTTGCCGGAACCGGTGATGCCCGTGACGACCACGAGACCTTGACGCAGGTTGAGGATCTCCTCCACCACGCGCGGATCGGGGAAGCCGAGCCCCTTGGTGTCGGGCACGTTGCGCGGCAGGGCTCGAACAACCATGGCCAGGCCGTCCCGGTCGTGGAACACGTTGATACGGAAATCCATCTGCTCGACTTCGAAGTGGAAGCCGGCGTCCACATCCTCCGGCGGCTCCTGCTCCAACTTGCGGATGTGGTCCGTACGCAGCAGCGGGTAGACGAGGCCTTCCATGACCTCGGGGGTGAGGTCACTGGCGCCCTCCAGGGGAACGAGTTGACCGTCGTGCCGGAAGCGCGCGGGTCCTCCGACTTTGAGGTGCAGGTCGGCAAGCCTGGAGAGGCCTCCGGCCTGGGAGTCCCCCTCGCCAAAGCGGCGCAGCAGGTCGAAAATGGAAACGAGACGTCCGCCCACGTCGTAGACGTTGTGATCCGCCTGCGCGTCCGGGCGATGGCTGCCTTCCCGGCGCGCGATCTGGCGCGGCGCGGCCCGATCCTGCGGAGGTGTCGGGTCGGGCGAGTAGTTCAGCGGCTCTGCGGAGGCGCCGGGTGCCACGGGCACCGCCGGCGGAGCGGAAGGTGCCGCCGGAGGAGCTGTCGAAGCGGGGGCAGCTGGAGCGGCAGGCTGGGCGGGCACGGGCGGCTGATCGGTGATGCCGTCGATGTAGCTTGGGTCTGGGGTCCGGTTGGTCACGGGACGACACTCCGATGGGGCTTGCAGAAAGAGACCCTTTCGGCAGCTCACGCTCAGGACTTGGGAGCGACTTCCGCCCCCTGCTCCTCCCCGGCAGTTCACTATGCTGTTGCGAGCATCAAAGCCCCCCCAGGCCGTCAATTCCGCCCCGTCGACGGCTCAGCCCTCCTCCTCCGGACGATCCATGGAACGCTGGTCGATTCACCTGCAGAAAGAAACATTCAAGTTCTCGGCCGCTCACTTCCTGATCTTCCCCGACGGCAGCGCGGAGCGACTGCACGGCCACAACTACCGGGTCTTCGTTGACATCGAGGCCGCTCTCGACCGCTTCGGCCTCGTCATCGACTTCAAGACCGTGAAGCCCGTAATCCGGGAACTCGTAGACGAACTCGACGAACACTGGCTCCTGCCCGGTGAGCACCCCGTGCTCTCCACGCACCTGCGGGAGGACGGGGTGATGGAAGTGCACTACCTCGAACGCTACTACGCCGCACCCAAAGAAGACGTGATCGTGCTACCCATGAACAACCTGAGCGCCGAGAACCTGGCCACTTGGCTTGCGCGCGAACTGCGCTCTCGGCTCGAACAGCGATTCCCGAAGCTGCGCGTGCGACAGCTCGACCTGGCGGTGGAAGAAACCTCCGGGCAACGGGGCGTCTACCACTACCAAGCGCAGCCTGACGACGCTCCATGAGCACACGCCCACTGCGTGTCCTGGTCACGGGGTTCGAGCCCTTCGGCGGCGAACCCATCAACCCGTCGCAGCAGCTCGTGGAGGAGCTGAAGCACGAGCAGTTCGATGGACTGGAGCTGGTCACCAGCATCCTGCCGGTGGACATAGAACTCCTGCCGATCGAACTGGAACGAGCTCTGGACGAGGTGCGGCCGGACGCCCTGTTGCTCGTGGGACAGGCCACGGGACGCGACGCCATCTGCTTGGAGACCACGGCCATCAACGAGGTGGCCTACGGCAAGGCCCGCGACAACGCTGGCCGTTCCATCAGCTCAGCACCTGTGCAAGCTGGTGGGCCCAGGCAGCGCCCCTCCACCCTGCCCCTCGAACCTCTCCAGGCAGCGCTGGCCTCCGCCGGGCATCGGGTGCGCTGTTCCAACGACGCGGGGCGCTTCCTCTGCAATCACGCGCTCTACACCTGCCTGGCACGGGAGCCGGCCATCCCCTGCGCTTTTGTTCATGTCCCGCTGTTGCCGGAGCAGGCGACGCGCCGGGAGCTCGACGAACCCAGCCTTGAGCAGTCCGCGGTGGCCGCCTGCCTCAGGGAACTGCTGAGCCTGCTGCCCCGGCATCTTCAGAGCCACGCGTCGCACCACCCTTCGCAGCCGCCGGGTACCCCTCCCGGCCCTCCCGGCCCTCCCGCCGCAGACGCCTGAAGTCGTCCAGACGTTGCTGAAGGTGCGCTTCGAAACCCACATCACCTGGTCGGTAGAAGGTCGCATCAGCGAATCGGTCAGGCAGGTGTTCTTGATTCGTCACGCGGCCCGGGACCTCGTGCGGATTCTGATAGGGCGCTGAACCGGGGACCGACCCGGGGCGTTTCGAACCCGCCAGCTCCGGTGGCACGTCCAGGGCACCACCCCGCTCAGCGGCCTGACGAGCCTCACCGGACGCCCGGTACACGGCGTCTGACTTCGGTGCCAACGCCAGGTAGATGGCCGCTTGGCATAGGGCCGCATCTCCCTCGGGCATGCCCAGAAACTGCACCGCGCGCAAGGCATCCAGCGCCACGCCCAAGGCGCGCGGATCCGCCAATCCCACGTCTTCGCTCGCCATGCGCACAAGGCGCCGAGCCACCACGGTGGGGTCTTCGCCGGCGAGCAACATCCGGTGCAACCAATACACGGCTGCGTCCGGATCGCCACCGCGCAAGGACTTGTGCAGCGCGCTGAGCAGATCGAAGTGCCGGTCGCCCGAGCGGTCGTGCGCGGGCAGGCGCGCTCCGAGCGACCCGCGCACATGAGCCGCCGTGATCACGGCCGCCCCTTCCACCCGGGCCATGTGCGCTGCACGCTCGAGGTGGTTGAGCAGTCGCCGGCCATCGCCGTCCGCGACCTCCACGAGTTCTGCTCGCGCCTCTTCATCCAGCCCCCGCTCCCCCGACATCCCTCGCGGATCCGCGAGCCCCCGATCCAGGAGCTCCCCCGCTGCGTCAGGCGTCAGGGCGTTGAGCTGAACGAGTCGGCAGCGCGACAGGAGTGCCTGGTTGAGATAGAAGGCGGGGTTCTCGGTGGTGGCACCGACCATCACCACGCGCCCGTCCTCAACTTCGTGCAGCAGGGCATCCTGCTGCCCCTTGTGGAAGCGGTGGATCTCATCTACGAAGAGCAGGGTCCGGCGGCCCGATGCCCCCAGCCGCTGGGCCGATTCAGCCAGCAACCGACGGACCTCCGCAACGCCGACGGAGACCGCTGAGATGTGGGTCAGCTCGAAGCCAGCCTCGTCAGCCAGCAGGCGCGCCAGCGTCGTCTTGCCGCAGCCGGGTGGGCCCCACAGAACCAGCGAGGAGAGGCGCCCGTCCTTGGCTTCGCGGCGCAACAGTCCATCGGCCGCCAACAGCTCCCCCTGCCCCACCACCTCGTCGAGGCCCTGGGGACGAAGGCGTTCAGCGAGAGGCGCCGTGATCGCCGCACGTCGACGACCCGCGGCAGAGAAGAGGTCGCCGTGCGTGGGTGAGGGTGGTGACATGGATCTGCATGGAGGAGAAGCCGTAGAGTCTAACGTCCTGCGCCGGGGACCGCTGCCGCACGAGCTGCTGCCCTTCACCCATCGCCGACAACTCCGCTCACCCGTTCAGCCCGAGGACTCCCCCATGGTTCGGATCGACATCGTCTACCAGGGAGACCTGCGCTGTCAGGCCGCCCACGAACCCTCGGGCCAGACCTTGCTCACGGACGCTCCGGTCGACAACCACGGCAAGGGAGAGTCCTTCTCCCCCACGGACCTCGTGGCCACGGCCCTGGGCAGCTGCATGGCAACCATCATGGCGATTGCGGCGGAGAAGCATGGGCTGGACCTGAGCGGCATGCGCATCACGGTCGTGAAGTCCATGGGCGCCGAGCCGGTTCGTCACATCTCCAAGCTCAACACCATCATCCACATCCCGGTCGAGCCGGAGGACAAGCTGAAGACGATCCTGGAGCGAGCAGCCCATGCCTGCCCGGTGCACGCCAGCTTGGCCGAATCCACGGAGAAGCCGGTCCTCTTCCGCTGGGGCAAGACCTGAGGACGAGACGGACCACCCCTGGGGATCGCTAGTCGGTGTCCACCACCAGGCCTTCGGTGGCGAGCGGCTTCTCTCCCTCGGTGCGGGCCACGAGCGCGGCGCCACAAGAGTCGCTCCACACGTTCACCACGGTCCGCAGCATGTCGAGCGGGCGATCCACGGCGAGCAGGAGGGCTGCGCCCTCCACAGGTAGACCCAGGGTGCCGAGAATCGTGAGCATCATCACGAGCCCGGCGGAGGGGATGCCGGCCGCACCAATCGATGCCAGCAGCGCCATGACGACGACCTGGGCCTGCACGGCCAACGTCAGCGGAAAATCGCTCACGCCCTGGTAGTACTGAGCCAGGAAGATCACACCCACGCACTCGTAAAGCGCCGTGCCGTCCATGTTGATGGTGGCGCCCAAGGGCAACACGAAGGACGTGGTCTTGTTGCTCACCCGGCCGCGCCGCTCGACGGTGTCCAAGGTGACCGGCAGGGTCATGGACGAAGACGAGGTGGAGAAGGCCGTCATCAGCGCCGGCCCCATGGCCTTGAACCAGCCAATGGGACTCACACCACCCAACTTGAGTAGCGTGGGCAAGGTGATGACAGCGTGGAACAGGAGCCCGCCAGCCACCACCGCCATGTAGAGACCCAGCGGCTCGAAGAGGCCGAAGCCCGTCTCGCCAACGACCTTCGCCAGCAACACGAACACGCCGTACGGGATCAGGCTCAGGACCCAACCGGCCATCTTCATCATCACTTCGAAGGCCGACTCGAAGAACGCCTTCATGCGATCGCGATGGGGATCGGCCGCCTGCGTGATGAAGTAGCCGAAGAGCAGCGCAAAGAAGATGACCTGCAACATGGCCCGGTTGTCGCCCATCGCCGCAAAGACGTTGGTGGGGATCATGCGCTTCAGCACGTCCCAGAAACTCTGGCCTGCCACTGTCTGGAACTCGTTCGACGGCAGGAGCCCGAGCGAGGCCCCGGTGCCAGGCTGGACGAGGTTGACCAACACCTGGCCGACGACGACGGCCAGCAAGCTGGTGCCGAGGTAGTAGGCGAAGGTCTTCAGCCCCATGCGTCGCAGGTCGCGGCCCGCCCCCACTCCCGCCACGCCCGTGATGATGGACGTCAGGATGATGGGCACGATCAGCATCTTCAGCAAGGCGAGGAAGATGTCCGCCAGGAATGCGAAGGGCTCGATCCAGCGGGCCCGCTCACAGCCTGGCTCCATGCGCACGGTGACGGGCGCGGCTTCCCGCCCGTCGGCGAACTCCAACCACAGCACCTGGCCGAGACCTGTCTCGGTCAGGATCTCCTCCATGCGGCTCGGGCCGAACAGCGGCCCGCCAGCGGAGTCGCTGGACTGGTCGACGACCATCCCCCGCAGGACGTCGCCGGGCTTCACCCCAGCCGCCGAGCCAGGGCTGTCGGGGTCGACGGCCGAAACCACGGCGCCCGTGTCCCCTGCCTCGACGTGCAACCCCAACCACGGCGGCGCATCGAGTGCGGTCTGGAAGTACCCGCCCACCGCCACGCCGGCGATGAGTGCGATGAGAATGCGCCAGTGGAGTTTCACGGCGCCCAGGTTACAGGGAGGCCTGCTGAGATCCCAACGCCCAGCTGAAGCCCTTGAGCCCCGGCCCTCGTCCTATCCCTGGTCCTAACCTAGGGGCGCAGTCGGCCGGTGCGGCGTTGACCGCGAGCGGACAGCGGGCCCATCACCTTCTTGCCGAGGGCCGACGTGATCATCTCGCAGGCCAGCTCGGCGGTCGCATTTCCGGAGTCGAGAATCGGATTGAGCTCCGCCACCTCCATGGACACGAGGCGACCGGAGTCGGCGAGCATCTCCATGATCAGATACGTCTCCCGCATGGAGATCCCACCCGCGACGGGTGTCCCCACGCCCGGCGCACAGGCTGGATCAATACCGTCCATGTCCAGGGAGAGGTGCACACCAGCAGCGTCGCGCAGGGCGATGGAGAGGGCTTCCTCAACGACCGCTGCCATGCCTCGGGCATCGATCTTCATCATTTCGTAGTAGTGGATGCCGCTCTGCATGACGAGCTCGCGCTCGCCGTCATCCACCGAACGGATGCCGATCAGCACCGTGTTCTCGGGCGGGACCTTGGGAGAGAAGCCGCCAATGTTGACGAGCTCCTGGGCGCCATACCCCATCAAAGCCGACAGGGGCATTCCGTGCACGTTGCCCGTGGGAGAAGTGTTCACCGTGTTGAAATCGGCGTGGGCATCAATCCAGATCAGCCCGATCTTCTCCTGCTTCTTGCGGAAGTGGGAAGCCACCCCGGTGACCGTTCCCATGGCCATGGAGTGATCCCCGCCCACGACCACGGGAAACTTCCCATCGTCCAGGACGCTTTCGACGCGTGGCGCGAGGTTCTCGCAAGCAGCCACGATCTCCTTCATGTACTTCGCGCCAGGTCCCGTCTCAGGTCGTTCGGGTAGCGGAACCTCCACGTCACCGAGGTCCTCGAACGCCAGGTTGAGCTCAGCCACTTCAGCGGCCAGCCCCGCGTAGCGAACGGCAGCCGGACCCATGTCGACCCCGCGACGACCGGCTCCCAGGTCCATGGGGAAGCCAAGCATGCAAACGTCTTTGGCGGCATTGGGCGGCATGGGTTTCATCGTCAGGTCTTCATGGTCAGCAGGCTAGGGCGCGCGCCCAGAGGTTCTCTCGCTGGAGGGCTGGAATCCAGCCCCGGCCAACAGAAGGCCGCAGGCGAACCGCCAACGGGCCTTCCTGAAGGACAGCCTTCGAGCGCGGGGCAGCTGCCGCCCCGCTCACGCATCGCGCACGTTGTGTGTCGTGCCCTCCACGCTGACGCCAGCGGCACGAGCCTCCAACTGCGGACGGCGGGTCAGCCCCAACGATTGCATGAGACGTTTGCCGATGTCGTACAGCTTGAACTCCACGGTCCATGCGTACTTGTGGTTCCGCAGCCGATAGCCCGCCATCCACTTCAGGAAGCTGTGGTAGGGCGTCTTGCCCTTGACCAGGCCATCGAACCAGGGCACCAGGTAGGTGTAACGGTGGTAGTCGCGCTTGATGTCGTCGGGCAGCGATTCGTAGGTCTTGTTCTCGAACTTGTACTCGACCATGCCGCCCCACGTGTCGAAACTCAGCGGCATCTCATAGCCATTGCGCTCGGCGTGTTCACCGGAAACAGTGCCCGGTAGCGGACGGTAGAGCAGCACCTCGCTCGTACAGTTCGGGTAGCGCGTCTTCATCTCGGCGGCGAGCGTCAGGGTCTCGCGCATGGAGGAGGGCGTCTCATCGGGATAGCCGATGATCCAGAACAGCCCAATCTTGATGTCGCGCTCCCACATGCGCCGCATGGCGATGTCGATGTTGCCGTCCTGGATGCCCTTCTGGATGTACAGCTGGGTCTCCGCGGCAGCCGCCTCGGCCCCCACCCACATCATGTGGCAGCCCGAGTCACGTAGCAGGTCGAGCGTCTCGTCGGAGTAGCGCACGATGGTCTCGACCTCGATCGTCGCGTTCCAGTGGATGTTGACCTCGCGCTCGATCAACAGTTCGCAGAACTTCTTCACGCGCTTCTCGTGCACACCGAAGTTGGCGTCCTGGAAACGCACCACGTCGAATTCGTATTGCTTCTTCAAATCAACGATGCGGTCCACGAGATCTTCTGCGCCCAGCGCTTTCCAGCGGCGGTTCGTGACCAGCGGCGAACAGCAGAAGGTGCAGGGCTCGGGGCAACCGTAGGAGCTGAAGTACGACACGGCCCGGTACGGCTTCTGCATGCTGTAGCCCGGCGGGTCGGGAAAGCGGTAACGCACCTTGGCTGTGCTGGCCTGGCTCTCCTGGACGTCGAGGTAGCGCTCCACATCAATCAAGTCGAAAGCCGGGGGCGGCAAGGTCTCAAGCCCCACGATCTCCCGCTTGGGAGTGTGGAACAACTTGTCGTCCTTCCAGAGCGCTAGCCCCGGGACGTCTTCGGCCGGCGTGCCGTCGCGTACCGCCAGCAGCCACTCCGTGAAGGTCACTTCGCCCTGTCCAATGCAGACGGCGTTGGCGAGGTTGCGTGAGAGATACAGCTCGGGGGCAACCGAGGGGAACCAGCCGCCCCAGATCATGGGTAGATCGGGGTATTTGGCCCTGACTTGCTCAGCGACGGAAGCGCCGTCGGCAACCTGATACCCCACGATGCACGTCGATGCGAAGGCGAAGGCTCCCTCGAGCTTCTCCCACAGCTTGCCCATGGGATCGGACTCCACCATGGAGTCGATGATGTCGAACTCGAAGTCGTGCTCCAGGGCCGGCGCCAGGATGTGCAGGAACTCCAGCGGCATGAGGTCCGCGCTGTAGGGCTGCCCCAGCTTGGGATCGCCTCGTTCGGGGTAGTACATCACCACGCGTTGTTTCATCAGCTTGCTGCCCTAAGTCGTCGTTGTATGAAGTCGCTTGCTCTGCAGGCGCGCCTGCGAGGGGCTTCCGGAAGGAAGCACTCTCAGCGCGGAGCCAAGCGTGTGGTCCAAACCTTGTCGAGCAACTGCCGTGCCCGGTGGTAGGCCTTGAACTCGTATGGGAACTGAAAGACGCCGTTGCGCATGCGCCAGCGAGCCGATGCACCCAGCATCTTCTTCATGACGGCGCTGCAGCGCACATGGTCGTCCACCCAAGGCGACAGGAAGTTGAAGACGCTCCAGTCGCGCTCGACACCTTCGGGGATTCCGCCCTTCCAGGTGTCGACCTTGTACTCGAACATGCGCCCCCACTCTGCTGCGGATGTGGGCGGTTGATAACCGTTGTCCAGCGCCACCTGCCACAGCTCCGCGCCTGGGATAGGCCGGTAAGGGAAGACGTCCACCGAGGCGTGCTCGAAGTTCATCTTCACCTTGCGAGCCTCGTCCAAGGTATGACGCATGGACTCTTCGGACTCGTCCGGGAAGCCGATGATGTAGCTGACGCCCGAGATGATCCCGCGCTCGTCCAGCTTGCCGATCGCCTTCAGCGTCTCGCCTTCCTTGATGCGCTTCCCGATCGCATCCTGCTGTTCCCAGGACGCAGTCTCTGCACCGGTGGGAGCGACATAAAGGCCCGATTCGGCCATCAGGTCGAGGGTCGCATCGCTGTACTGGTTGACCTGCTTGATCTCGATGGTCGCGTGCCACACGAACTCAAGGCCACGGTCGAGCAGGCCCTGGGCGAACTCCCGGGTGCGCTTCTCGCTCACACCGAAGTTCGCGTCCTGGAAGCGCAGACCCACGAAGGGATCCTTGGCCATGATCTCCTCGATGTGATCGAGCAGGGCCACGGCCGGCATCATCTTGTAGGCGCGGTTGGTCAAGCCCGGCGAGTTGCAAAAGGTGCAGGGCTCGGGACACCCGAAGGAGGAGTGGTAGCTGATGGCCGGGTACGCCGATTTGCCTGGCGGGTCGGGGAAACGATGCCGGATGCCACGCCCATTGGGGCTGGACTCGATGGCGCACTGCCGCCGCTGCTCGGCGTAGTAGCGCTGCAGGTCCATCACCTCGAAGGGAGCCTTGGGGAACTGATCGAAGCCGACGACCGGGCGTCGCGGCGTCCAGACGATATGGTCATCACGCAGCAAGGCGAGGCCCGCGATATCGTCCAGGGGCGTGCCCGATTCGAAGGCGTCGAGCATCTCGCCGAAGGTGATTTCACCCTGTCCCATGCACACGGCATCCGCCGCACCGCCGCCGAGGAACAACTCAGGCACGGCAGACGGGAACCAGCCACCCCACCAGATGCTGAGCTGCGGATACTTCTCGCGCACGGCGCTGGCCACCTCGACACCGTCGAACACCTGGTAGCCGAGGATGCAACTGCTGCAGAACACGTCCGCGTCGGCGCATGCTTCCAGCACCCGCTCCAAGGGCTGCTCTTCGATCACGGCGTCGAGCAGCTGCACTTCCCATCCGCGCTCCAACGCGACACCGGCGATCTGCACCAGCTCGAGAGGCAGGAGGTCTGCAGAGATCAGCTCCCCCTTGTGCGGATCACCCCTATGGGGCAGGTACATCACAACCTTGCGTTTGTTCATCGCTGTTGAAGAGTCCGCGTTCGGCCCATTGGGTAGAGATATGGGGAGTCTATCATCCGTTCCGTGATTGAGCCCCCGAAGCTCAGGGAGCTTCAGACGGGACCGTCGATGGACGGAACGCAGCTCCTATCGGCAGGATCGGGCCCCCGAACAACAGCACCTCTTCCACCTTCGAGATCCGATCATCGACAACGCAACCCGCAAGCCGGACGGCACGGACATCTTGCCACCCGATTTCGCGGCGCAGCTCGGCGCTGGAGGCCAGCCGTGAAACAACGACATCCGCTTCCCGACCCCGGCTGGCCCGATTCGGCGAGTGCCACACAAAGCCTGCTTTTCTCGCCTCTGGCCCTGGCGAGCGGCCTTCAGCTGCAGCACCGGAGCTGGGTTCCGGCCATGGTGCCGTGGCGTGCCACCGACGAGGGCTTCGTCACGCCGGAGGTCCTGGCGTGGTATCGACGCTTCGCTGAAGGGCAGCCCGCCGTCCTGGTGGTAGAGGCCACGGGCATCCGGGACGTCCCTAGCGGTCCGCTCCTGCGCGTCGGCCATGACCGATTCCTGCCAGGCCTCGAGCAGCTCGTGGAGTGCGTGCGCGAGGCCAGCGGCGGAAAGACCCGGCTGCTGATCCAGCTCATCGACTTCCTGGCCATGCGCCGCCGGCCCGAGCGGAGCCGGTTCTTCGAGCGCTACCTCTCGCTCCATCAGCACCACGTCGACGGCCTGCTTCAGCTCTCCACGAAGTCGGGGCTCACGACGCCCCCCGAGGGGAGCTCAGGACATCACGCCGGCCCGTCCCTCGCAAACGAAAGCGAGTTGAGACGCGCCTTGGCGGCGCTGTCCGATGCGCAGCTCGCCCAGGTCCTCCGGCCCCGGGAGCTCGAAGACCTCAGCATGGGGGCGCGGGAGCGGGTCACGGACACCCACCTGGGACACATCGCTGCGCTGCCCGACACCCTGCCCTTGCTCTTCGCCGACGCCGCCGAACGGGCGCAGCGTGCGGGCTTCGACGGCGTGGAGCTGCACTATGCCCATGCCTACACCATGGCCTCCTTCCTCTCGCGCCGGAACACGCGTAGGGACGGCTATGGGGGCAGCTTGGATCATCGCGTGCGCCTGCCGCTGGAGGTCTATCAGCTGTGCCGTCAGCACGTTGGCAATCGCTTCACCCTAGGCGCGCGCTTCCTCGCGGACGAGGTCATCGAGGGCGGCAACACCGTCGAGGATGCCCAGCAAATCGCCGTTCAGTTCGCTGCGGCGGGCATGGACTTCCTGTCCCTGTCCCGGGGCGGGAAGTTCGAGGACGCCAAACAACCCGGCGTCGGCAAGGCTGCCTACCCCTACACCGGCCCCAGCGGTCATGCCTGCATGCCGACAGTGTTTGGGGCGTCCCCGCCCTTTGGCCTCAACCTGCACCTCGCAGCAACGGTACGGCGGAGCGTTCGAGCTGCGGGCCACCAAACCCCCGTGGTGGCGGCGGGTGGCCTGTCCAGCTTCGAGTTGATGGAGTCCGCCCTGCAGGACGGGTCCGCTGATCTGGTCGCAGCAGCGCGACAAAGTCTCGCGGACCCCGACTGGTTCCTGAAGATGCGGACGGGTCGCGGGGCTGACATCCAGCGTTGCCTCTTCACCAACTACTGCGAAGCCCTGGACCAACAGCACCGGCAAGTCACCTGCCAGCTCTGGGATCGCCTCCCCGGAGGTGAGCGGACGGCCGATGAACGTCGACGACTCACGGCGCCGGCAGACGGTTGGACCGCGCCGAATCGTGTGCAGGAAGCCTGAACGGGCCTCGCCTCGCCAAGCTGGCTAGTTGTCGGTCGGGTCCCCACCTGAGAGCGACATCCAGGCGTAGTTTCCACCCAAGCCCCGCAGCACCTCCGCCCAAAGCCGATGGGCGGGGATGTCAAAGACATGCCGTGACTCCGCAGGACAGACGATCCAAGAACCTTCCTTCGTCTCGTCCTCCAGCTGGCCACCCCCCCAACCGGCATACCCGGCGAAGGCACGAACTGCGGTGACCTGGGGCTGGGCCTCCGTCCAGGGGCGTAGCTCACCCTGGACACTGACATCTTTCACCACCTGCTGTCCCTCGCCCGAATCGCGGCACAGGAACTGCAGGATGTTGGGCTGCACCGGCCCCCCCTCCGAAAGCCCCACGTCTGCCCAGTGCGCGTCCACCTCCTCGAGGACATCTGACAGCCGATGCTCCAGCGGACGATTCAGCACCAAGCCCAAGGCCCCCTGCTCATCGTGCTCGAGCATCAGCAGCACCGTGCGCTCGAAGTTCGGGTCCCGCAGCCCTGGACTCGCGACGAGCAGGAATCCCGATTCCTGTGGAGAGCGCATGGGGATGCTCCTGAGCGTGTTCTGACTCCTCACGACGAGATCACGGACATCGTGAGCCCGCGGGCGGGCGTCCCCTGCCTCGTGATCGGAACACAGTCTACTCTGGGTCTGTCCAAGAAGGACTCCTGTGACCACCGACTCCTTTGCCTTCCCACCCAAGGAAGGCTATACCCCGGCGGACTCACATCCATCGATCTTGAGAGAGCTTGACCATGTACGACCCCATGATGGTTGCGCCCATGCGCGACGAACTCGTGAACTCCGGTGTCCGCTCGTTGGGAAGCCCCGACGAGGTGGACAGCGTGCTGAACGAGCCAGGAAAGACCGCCCTGGTGGTGGTGAATTCGGTCTGCGGCTGCGCCGCCGCCAACGCCCGCCCAGGAGTGCGCCTGGCGCTCCAGCACGGCACCCAGCCCGATGCGACCGTCACGGTCTTCGCCGGTGTGGACCGGGAAGCCACCGACCGCGCCCGAAGCTACTTCAAGGGCTACATGCCCTCGTCGCCTTCCATCGCGCTGCTCAAGGGCGGCGAAGTGGCGTTCATCCTGCAACGGCACGAAATCGAAGGACGCAGCCCCGAGGACATCGCCTCGCGCATCACCGCTGCCTACGACGAGCACTGCGCCGGCTGAGACCGGACCGCCGGGCCCCAGCCGGACGCATGCCTTCCATCCATCAACGGAAGGCCCGGCTGGGGTCGTGCAGGCGGTCGCGATAGGTCTCGTAGAGCTCGGTGTGCTTGCTCTCCAGGCCGACATCCCGGCCGCCCACGAAGACCTGCCGCACGCGCGTCGTGATCTGCAGCGGGCTGCCCTGCGTCACGACGACATCGGCACGCAGGCCCGGGGCAAGCTGACCCAGCTCTGACTCCAGCCCCAAGACCTCCGCGGCCCCGGCCGTGAGCGCGTGCATGGCGTCCTGCTCGGACAGGCCAAAGGCCACGGCCATGCCCGCCTCGTAGGGCAGGTTTCGCACGTCGAAGGCCGAGTCCGTGCGGAAGGCGATGCGCACCCCCGCTGCGGCCAGCAGGCCCGCGTTCGAGTAAGCCGAGTCGTACGGGTCACTGCGCGTGAGAGGCATACCCATCACCGGCCCCACGATCACGGGCACGTCGGCCAAGGCCAGCCGATCCGCGACCTTCCACGCTGCTCGCCCACCGGCGATGGTGATGTCGAGACCGAACTCATCGGCGAAGTCCAGGGTGTCGGCGATCTGGTCAGCCCGATCGGCGGAGAACACGATGGGTGCCTGCCCCAAGGCATAGGGCGCCAGCGCTTCCAAGCGCGGGTCGTAGCCGTGCACCCCGCCCACGCGCGCATACTCACGCGCTTCCAGGAACATCTCCCGCAGCTGCTTCCAGGACTTCTCCAGCCGCTCGGGGAGCGGCTTCTTGTCCTCCTTGCCGGCCGTCCAGTCCATGGGTGCAGCGTCCACGCCTCCCATGCAGCCCTCGAGCTCAGCCGTCAGCTGCTCCGCTGGATCGCGGGAGGTGCGCGGCGCGGAGACATGCAGGGCGACGCCGTCTCGAACGAGCGCATCCGAGGCCGTCCAACCCTCCAAGGACATGAGCGCGCTCTGACCCGCCACCCCCTGGCCCGATGGCGGCACCAGCACGCTGGTGACTCCGTTGACGCGCGCCACCGGAATCTGATCAGAAGCGGCATGCCACGCGGTAGAGGAGCGGATGTCAGCCTGGTTCCCGCCCACCTCCCGTTGATCCATGGATTGCTTGACCATGGAGATCTCCCCGATGCCCAGGGGCGCTCCCGCGTCGATCATTCCTGGCCACACATCCAGTCCACTGACATCCCGCACGTCGTAGCCGGCAGCTCGCAGAGCCACCACATCCGCATCCCCAGCCTGTACCGCTTCGATGCGCCCGTCACGCAGCATCACCACACCGGGTTCGTGGACCACGAAGCCGTCATCGCCACGGGTCATGGTGTGAACGCGTCCTCCCACGAGCACCACGGCTTGCGGAGCCGGGCGTGTAGGTGTGGACGCAGCGCGTGTAGCACTGCGCGGCGCCGAGAGCCTCGTCAACAGCTCCGCGTCGAGCGGTGCATCGCGACCTTCAACCGTCAAGCCGCCCTCGTCCTCCTCGGCCTGGTCGGCCACGGCCGCCCGCCCTGCTTCGATCCTTGTGGACAGTTCTGCGAGCCAGTCGTCGTAGCGACCTTCCCGACGTTCGAACATCAGCTCGCCGTCCACGAAGGTCATCAGGACCTTCGACGTCACGTCAAAGGGGTGGCCGCTGTAGACAGCAAAGTCTGCGGACTTCCCGGGGTGCAACGACCCGACCTGGTCGGCGATGCCCAACTGCAAGGCCGGGTTCATGGTCACCATCTTCAGAGCTTCCCGCTCGGGCACATCGCCGTACTTGATGGTCTTCGCCGCTTCGAGGTTCAAGCGCCGGATGTGATCGCCGCTGTCGCTGTTCACGGACATGAGCGCACCGGCTTCATGCACCAGTGCCGGGTTGTAGGGCGTGGCCTCGGAGGCCTCGTACTTGAACCCCCACCAGTCCACGAAGGTGGAACCTCCCAATCCACCGTGGGCTGCGATCTCTGCGGCGACCTTGTAGCCCTCGAGCACGTGTTGGAAGGTCGCGACCTTGAAACCGAACTCCTCTGCGATGCGCATCAGCATCACGATCTCGTGCGCCCGGTAGCAGTGGCTGTGCACAGCGATCTCGCCGCCCAGAATACCCACCAAGGCTTCCAGCCGCAGGTCACGGCGCGGCGCCATGCTGGCGGCCCCGCCGGCTGCTGCCGCTTCATGTGCCGCCCAAGCGTCCTGGTACCGGCGCGCCTCTTCGAAGGAACGGCGCAGGGACACTTCGACTCCCATGCGCGTCTTGGGAAAGCGAGCGCCATCACCCCAGTTGGCTTGTCGCGGGTTCTCGCCCAAGGCGAACTTCACGCCGCGGGGGGCACCCTCCAGAACCATCTCGGGCGCCGTGGAACCCCAGCGGAACTTCACCACCTCATGCCGCCCACCGATGGAGTTGGCGCTCCCGTGCAGCAGGCGCGCCGTCGTCGTCCCGCCTGCCAGGGCCCGGTAGATGCCCACGTCGTCCGGATCCACTTCGTCTTCGATGGAGACCTCGGGCGTGATGATGCGCGTCCATTCATTGACGCCTCCGCGAATGGCCACGTGCGCGTGACAGTCGATGATGCCAGGGGCCACGAAGAGCCCCGTGCCATCCACGACCCGGATACCGTCGGGAGCCTCGAGGTCTTCGCCGATCGCCGCGATCAAGCCGCCGCTCACAAGCAAGTCAGCCTTCTCGAGCAGCCCCGTGCGGTCGTCCGCCGTGTAGATGGTCGCCCCCCGCACCAGGACATCTCCACCGGTTCGGAAGCTGGGCTCGCGGTCCTCGTCCAGCTCGACGGGCCAGTCCACATCCTCGTGAGCGGCCTCGGCTGCTGCCTTCAGGGCGCGGCGGTAGCTCGAGAGTTTCGCATCCCCCTCGCCCTCCGACTCGCCCTCCTCCGCAGCATCGGCATCCGAAGACCCGAGCAGGTCGTCCTCGGCGTTGGACTCCGCGATGACCTCTTCCTTCGGCTCGTCGTCGACCTCTTCGTCTTGGTCCTCGTCGTCCTCGTCCTCCTCATCCTCGTCGTCGTCACTCTTCCCCTTGGACTCCTTCTCCTTCTCCACACGATCTCGGTCGTCGAACAGCCGGCCACCAACAATGGAGAAGGCCACCTTGGACGCCTTCTCGGTGGGAGAGCCGTTCCAGCCGCTGAGGCAAGCCTGGGCCCCCACCTGCAGTTGACCGACTGGGGCCCCGTCGCCCAGCACATGGGCGGCACCCGCGGCAAGCAAGGTCGATGCTTGCGCCGCCTCGAGCCCACCCTTCTCCATGGCGATCAGCACACTTTCCCGGAGCTCCTTGGCTGTGCGACCGAAAGTTCCAAGCGCCACCGGGACGCCCACCTTGAGCAGCGCCGAGGCCCCTGACACCTGCTCCGTCCAGATCCGATGCCGGTCCGCAACGAGACGGGTTGGAGTGCCCGGATCCCAAGCTTCGTGCTTGGCCTTCTTCTCGTTGTCCTTGTCCTTCTTGGACCGCTTCGAATCGGAAGCCCCTTCTGCAGAGGAAGCCTGCTCCGCATCAGACTTCGCAGAGTCGTCTGCGTCTGCGACCTCATCATCCTCATCATCCTTCGACTTCTCGGGCGCCTCAGGCTCCTCCGGGAAGTCCAGATCCAGGATCACAGGCACCTGAGCAGCCGCCAGCAGGTCAGCCACTTCCCAGGCTTCTCGCCCACCTGCAATCACGAGCCGCAGCCCGGGGAAATCCTGCGCCAGGCCCAAGGCCAAACGGATGTCCTCTTCTTCGTTGGCTCGCAGGATCAGTGGCTGCTCACCATCCAGCAAGGCCACCAGGGCGTCGAGCGCCGGGTCCACGGGAGGGCGGGGGCCCGCCAGACCGTCTGCGAAACCCTGCGCCAGCGCCTGGTGATGCTGGGCGTCCAGGAGCGCCTGTCGCAGGTGGGCCATCAAACCCATGAGCGTGGCGGGGTACTGCACGCCGCCCTGACCCCAGGACCCGGAGCGCCAACTCAAGGAACCAAACTGGGCCACGTCCGTGCCCAACAGGGCCTCGCGAGCTGGGCGTCCGTTGGGAAGCAGCCACGATCCCATACCCGACAGCGCCATCCCGGAGGGCGCAGCAAGCAACGCCCCGAAGCCTGCCTCCCGGTGGCCCTTGAGCTCCGTGGACCCGGAACCCAGAGCGCGCCAGAGTTGACGTTCGGGAGACACTCCGTTTCGGTTCGTCGTCAACATGCCAGCGAACACGTCGCGACCGTCGTCTGCGGGCCGACCGGGGTTCATTTCGTGGTCTTGGAAGTCGACCTTCAGCTCATGGGCCGCATCCACGAAAGACGCCACCAGTGTGTAGCCCTCGGCGTCGATCACCCGGGCGTCGTCTGGAGCGTGGACATCGGCACCGACGGCCTCGATCAGGCCGTGACGGATCACCACGGTGACTCCATCCACAGCGGGTGCTCCTGGTTCGAGCACTGCCTTGGCGCCCACGATGGCGAGCGGTGGCTCGGGCCGATCCGACGCAAGAGGGCCAGCGGCGACGGCGAGACACAAGGCGACCAGAAGGTTGGCCATGAATGGGGCTCCGTGGGGGGCCGCGAGCGTAGCGACCCTCAGCCGGGCGAGCCAGCCGACACTGCTCGCTCCAGGGATGCCCGCCGAGCCTGCCGGACCCGGGTGAGGGCGGCGGCGCGCACGACGACTGCCGTCGGCAGCGCACGCCCTGCGGCTGATCGGAAGCCCCGGGCAAAGCGACCGAGATCAGTCCTTGTGACCGCCTCTGGCACATCTCCCAGCTGCCCCAGCATCCGGACCAGAGCCCCAGGGTCGTGGGCTGCCGTGCGGACCATGTTGTCCAGGTCGATAAGCAGGATCTCAGGCATCCCCACGGGAGGATTCGTCCGCAGGTCCCCCGTCCCCGCAGCTTCCCACGGGGCGATGAGCAGGTTCTTGGTGGACATATCGTCGTGGCGAAGACCCGCTCGGGACAGCCGGCCCACCACATGCCCCACCTGCCAAGCCACCTGGTGTCGCAGGGTGGGTTCGCTACCCGGCCCCAGACGATCCGCGAAGGTTTCGAGCGAGAGGGCGTCGGGGACCTCATCCGTCACGGTGAAGGCCGAGCCATCGGGCCGCTCCAGCAGGGCCAAGGCCGTGGGCGTCGGCACTCCCTCCACCTGGCAGCGGCGCGCGGCCTTCCAGGCACTGCGCGCCTTGCCCCAACCGAGACGCGAACGAAGCGATGGATAGAAACCGTGGTCGAGATACTGCTTCACGACGCGCCCAGCCCGGGGCGCCGAGCCCTCAGGGGCAGAGCCATCCATCAGGCTGACGCGACAACGGGGAGCATCCCCCAACAACTCCGGCCCGCCCTGGCTGACGATCTCGGCGTGGCGTCTCAGGTCAGCGCGGAACGTGTCCAGCTCATAGTGCCTGAGCCTGTGTACCCGCCCTTCGGGCAACGCTCGCCCGAGGAATTCGGTCGAGTTTCGCATGCAGCGGGCGGAACGTCCGCGCACGTAGTCGGCTTCAAAGGCCTGCAAGGCCCGACGCACATGGGGAATGAGTTCGTCGGCTCGCTCTCCTCGGGCCTGGGCGTACTCCGCGACAAAGCGCGGGGCGTCGTCCAGGTTGATCCAGGTCCGCATCGAATGCAGGAGGTGCGCGAGGTTTCCGGTGCGCATGGAGCGCGTCACCCGGGGCACCCGCCACATGGAGTGCAGGTCGATGATCAACAGCTGATCGTCTGGCCCGAGCAGGAGATTGCCAGCGTGGAGGTCCCGGTGCCAGACGCGATGTTCGTGCAGTTGGGCCACCACCCCGGCCGCTCGCAAGGCCATGGTCCATGGATCCCGACGCCCCGCTGTGGGCAGGCTTGGGGTCGACAGGGCCTGGGACGCGGCGAGGGATTCCGCCAAGGTCTGCGCGTCTTTCACCAAACGCCCGATGAACCAGGCCTCCTTGAGCCAGACGCCCTGCCGGTGATCGGCGTATCCGAGCGGGCGCACCGTGGGTAGGCCCCACGAGCAGAGGGATTCCATGGCTCGGTATTCCCGCTCGGCACGGCCGGGAGTCACCAGGGCCCGCACGGCATCCTTGCGCTGGACACGATAGTGCTTCACGAGCAGGCCGCCAGCCACATGGGGCAGCTGCCACACGGTGCGAGGACGGTTCTGCTTGATGACGTGGCAGCCCTCGCTGGGCAGCTCTCCGCGCACGAGATCCTGGGCGAATGCTCGCAGCTCGTCCGAGGGCGGCACCGCCCAGACCCAATCGACACGGCTCTTGGACATGGGTGGGCTCGGGGGCGGGCGGGCCAACGCCGCGGGCCGTGCCGCAGCCGGCGGTCGCAACGTGGCCGCATGGTATCCATCCTCGGCGCTCAAGCGAGTCAGCGCTCAAGACCGCTCCGGGCCGCCCCCGCACTCTGCTCCTCGCCCTGGCCCGCCCAGCATCCAAGAGGCGTCCAAGAGGCATCCCAGCGGGAGTTATCGAACCGGGTCATTGGGCTTGCTAGCCTCAGAGTGTGCGGTTGGCCCTGATCTTCAAACGACTCTCGCTCCACGGCGGTTCGGAGCGCCATGTGTTCATGCTTGCCCGGGATCTCACGGGCGAGGGTCATGAGGTGCACCTCTTCTGCAGGGACCTCCAGACCACGCCCCCGACGGGGGTGTCCGTACACCGCATGCCATGGATCCCGCTCGGGCCCGGCCTCGGCCGCATTGCCTTTTCCAACTGGGCCCAGCGGGCCGTTCGGCATGTCGAACAGGTCTCCGGCCGCTTCGATATCACCCATGGCTTCGGTCGGACGGTGGGCCAGGACGTCTACCGCATGGGTGGTGGGTGCCACGCCACCTATCTCGAACACGCCCATGCATTGGAGTACCCCTTCTGGCTCAGACGCCTCCTGCGACGAGCCCCCCTTCAGCGGCTCAAGGCATCCTTCGAATCACGCATGTTGAGCAGTGACGTCGCCCCGCACATCATCACCAACAGCCAGATGAGCAGGTCGGATGTGCTCCATCGGTACTCGGTCCCGCAACAGCACATGCACGTGGTCCGCAACGGCATCGACCTGGAGCGCTTCCGGCCCCCGGAGCACGATGAGCGGGAACGAGTGCGCGCCATGTGGGGTCTCGACGAATCCCATGACGTCCTGTTGTTCCTGGGCAGTGGCTATTCCCGCAAGGGCCTCGAAGTCCTGCTGCGGAGCGCCGCCTCGCTCGTTGCGGAGAATCCCAAGCTGCGACTCGTCGTAGGCGGCCAGGATCATCGGATGCGCCGCTGGCGTCGCCTCGCAGAGCGCCTCGGGCTCTCACACGTCGTCACCTGGCTCGGTCCGGTCTCGGAGCCCGAACTCAGCTACCGCGGTGCAGACGTCTATGTCCTGCCTACGTCCTATGACCCCGCGGCCAACAGCACGCTGGAGGCCTTGGCTAGCGGCCTGCCCGTGGTCACAAGCGCCATGAACGGCGCGTCAGAGATCCTCGACCCGGAGCTGCATGGCAGCGTGCTCGACACCCCCATTCACCCGGCGGAGTTGCGCTCGTCCCTGGTGTCGTGGCTCGAGCGTGCGGGCACGGCTGAAGTCCGCGATGCGACGCGCGCCCTGGCACGACACTTCCCCGCCAGGAGTTCCTGCAAATCGACCCTGGACGTGTACCGCGCCGTGCTTGAGGATCGGTCGACGCGCCTGCACCCCCCCGCTCCCCCATCTGGAAAGCCTCCGGCACGACCGACTCCGGCCGGACTCAGCACCTCATGACTGACTACTCGGCCTACCAAAAAGGCGTCATCAAGCGCTTCTATGACAACCGGGACGCGATCGCGCTGCAGAAGCTCGCAGAGATGGTCTCGGATCTCTACGTCGAGACCTCCGCCGCCAAGCTCAAGCGCACCTGGGCGCGGGTCGAGAAGCAGATGGTCGCCGCCGGTGCTCACCCGCACCAGGCCAAGTCGATCGTGGATGACCAGGACCTGGGCACCCTCGCCAAGATCATCGGCGAACTGACCTAGGGCAAACCTAGGACGCGTGGGTCAGCCTGCCTGCTTGGCGGCCACGTACTGCTCGAGCCCTTCAAACTGCCGATGCAGGTCGTGTTCCTTCACGTCCATGGGTGACTTGAAGAAGCACGCAAGATGCTCCATGGGACCCGACTCGCCATCGCGCAGCGCGGCGCTCGCGAGGCGGGCCATGTCGAGCACGAGCGGTGCAGCGAGGATGGCATCACAGCCTTGCCAGACGAACTGCATGTTCATCCGGTGGTTGAGGAAACCCTCGAAGTGGATGAAGTCCCAAGCCGTCTTCCGGTCGTCCAGGGATTCCACGAAGTCGATACCCACATGGGTGTGCAGCGGGTAGCCCAGGATACCCTGCAGGACCGCATCCTTGCTGCGCACCTTGCTGGCCAGGTTGTCCTTGTGCGCCAGGATCTGGCCGTCGCGATCCCCTAGCATGTTGTAGCCCTGCCAGCTCAAGACGTGCAGGTTGCGGACCTTGAACATGGGGGCCAGTGCGCTCTTGACCAAGGTTTCCCCGGTCTTTCCGTCATTACCCATGAAGGGCAAGCCAGACGATTGGCCGAGTTCGGCCATGGCTGGGCAAAGTGCGGCGCTCGAGGGCGTGAAGTTGATGTACGCGCAACCTTCGCGGAAGGCAGCGTAGGCATAGATGAGGCTGGGACGCACACGCTCAGATTGGTTGTCGTCGAGCACCTGCTCGAGTTCTGCGGCGCCGCTGGGGAGCGTGTCGCTCTCGACATCCGGCTCCGTCGACGCGAGATTCACCACCACGACCCGGTCCACGCCGGCCTCCTTCCGGAAGGCCTCCAGGTCCGCGCGGACGGCGTCCACGGACTCGCGCAGGGAAAGCGCAGGCATGGTTCCGCCCTTGCTCACGATGCCCTCAATGGCGGGGCCACAGTTCACCACCGTGCCAGGTCGAATTCGCTCCGACATCTGCTCCAATTCAGGTCGCAGAGCCTGGATCATCTCGAGGTCCAGGGAGCCACTCAACTTCGCAACCTGGTATGCGCTCTCCCAGAAGTCGGAGCTGCGCACCTCATGGCCACCGAACACGATGTCCTCGAAGGCCGGCAGATCCAGGGCGTCGAACTCGGGACGCACGCTGACAAGGCCTGTCGGCGGCACCATTCCTCTCGCGATGGCACGGGTTCCAACGGCGAGTGTCGTGCCGATGCCACCCAGGGCTCCCACCATCCAAAGACCGAGACGCTCACTCACTGTGCTGGGGTGTCCGACGGGATGAAGACCAGAGGAGGGCGGGGATTCTACGGTCCTCATCGCACAAAGTCGTGGAGAGCCGCCTCGCGGCGAGACATCATGCATGGATGAAGTACGCACCCCACACCTTTGACCAGCTCGAACTCGAGACGGAGTTCGAGGTCGGGCCCCGGGTCGTCAGCCGTGGCGACATAGACGCCTTCACGGCGGTGTCCGGTGACAAGACGGCGCTCCACACCGATGCCGACTACGCTGCGACGACCCCCCTGGGCGGATTGGTCGCTCACGGCGTCCTCAATCTGGCGGTTGCCACCGGCCTTGCCTATGAACTCGGCATCTTCGAGGGGACGGTGCTTGCCATTCGAGGCATGGACGTCAGCTACGACCGACCCGTCTACCCCGGCGACAGCCTGACCCTGGCCCTCACCGTCTTGGAGCTCGACACCAGGCCTCGGCCAGACCGGGCGCGGGCAGCATTCGCCATTCGACTGCGAAATCAGCATGGAAAGACCGTTTTGAGCGGCACCTGGCGGGTCCTGATGCGGCGCTCTTTCGAGGCCAGCTGATCCACTGCGGATTTAAGTAGCTATTAAATAAGCACTTATACCCGTACACCCAGCAGCGCGGACCAGGGCCCCATATCTGGGGTTGCGTCCAAAAGCCGCCCCACATATGTTGTGCGCTAACCCACAGCGTCGACAGGCGGTCGATCCAAGCGCTGAGGGACCTTTTGGGAGGGCAGTTCATGGTTCGCAAGGAGAAATCCGCAGCGACGGCCTTTGTGGAATCGGCCGAACGCGTGGAATGGGTCGAGGTCGTGCTCCGCGATGGGCACACCTATCAGGGCAACGTCATCAGGAACCCCATCCGACGCACGGGTTCCATCGTGAACGCGCTGGATGAGACTCGATATGACTTCTCGCTCGACGAAGTTCAGGCGGTTCGACGGGTCAGCGACCCGCGCATCGCTAGCCTCGAACTGAATCGCAGCTTGGCCATGCCCATGGACGAGACGTCCACAGCTGGCCTCAGCTGAGCGTCAGGAGCGAGCTCTAAACCACGATTTGATGCCCAGGACGCGGCAGGCGCCCGTCCGAGGGGCCTCGTCGCCTGATCGAACCTGATCGAACAGGCTGACCACAAAGCAGGTCTCGTCCGGCCGTGCCCCTGGGCGACCCAGGCGGCCCTGGCCTCACAACCGCTCGCGGCGCGCAAAAAGAGGGATTTCTACGCGGAAAACATCGCTTCCGTGCGTCCGCTTGGTCCGCTGTTCTCGTCTAGAGCGCCTGAGAGTGGAGCTATCTCTGATGGCTGCCTCCCACGCCGTATCTTCGAGAGTGATTCCGACTATCATGCCCGGCACACTCTCACCCAATCCGAAACACTGCCTGAATCCGACCATTCGCCTGGGGTATCGCATGCGCACTGCACTTTCAGCTCTTCTCGTCGTGGCCCTCGCGGCCACCCCCGTGTTCGCGCACGGCGGCCAGTACAAAGGCCCGTCTGACGCAGGCGGTGGCAACTCCGCGAGCGGTGGCACCGTGGCTCCTCCGACCAACCCTGGTGGTGCAGCGGCCCCGGGCCCCGGTGCGGGCACGGCTGGCGCCGCAACCTCGACTGGCGCAGGTACTTCAGGTGGCCGCGGATCCCGTGGTGGCTCCGGGCGCACCAGCGCCACCACCGGCGCTGGCACGCTGTCCGACGCCAAGGGCTTCGAAGTCTGGGAGTTCTGGTGGGAGAACAACAAAGACCGCTTCCTGAACCTCAAGGACCGCCTGATCAGCAACACGACCGTGTCCGGCGGAACCGGTGCCCTGACCGGCCGTGGCCGCAAGGTCACGCAAGGCAGTTCGCGCCGCCCCAGTGATGCGATGATCGAGAATGAGGTGATCCCCGCTCTGCTCGAGTTGGTGAAGCAGTCCCAGGACCGCGACATCCTCGACTCGGCGATCCTTGCTCTGGGCCGGACCACCAAGCCCGGCAACGCCGACCAGATCGTGGATGCGGCCATGCCGCTGCTGGCTCACTCCGAACTGTCCGTCCAATCGTCCACGGCCCTCACCTTGGGTGTGCTCGGCTCGCCCAAGGCAACCGAGGCACTGAAGAACGTGCTCCAGGACAACTCGGACGGCCGCCGCCTCACGGGTGGAGGTTCGGTGCACTGGTTGGTGCGCGCCTTCTCGGCTCTCTCCCTGGGCTTGATCGGTGACGCCGACTCCATGGCCACCCTGCAGGACGTGGTCGTCCGGCTCGGTGACAAGGACAAGGACATCAAGGTCTGTGCCATCGTTGCCCTCGGGCTCGTGGGCGAGGATCTCGCGGATGACGCCGCTGACTTCCTGGTGGAGCAGCTAGCCGACAAGCGCATGGATCCATTGATCGCCAGCTACATCCCCACGTCCCTCGGCAAGCTCAATGCCACGAAGGCCGTCGGCCCCTTGTTGAACGTCTTCACCGACCGCGACTCCGACAACCTTCTCGTTCAGTCTGCTGCCATCGGCCTCGGCCAGCTGGCCGGCATCGAGAACGACGGCGTCGTGGAGGCACTGCTCGACTACGTGAAGGAAGGCAAGGATCAGCAGAGCCGCCACTTCTCCCTCATCTCGCTCGCCCAGATCGGTGCTCGCGATGAGGATGTGGCTTCCCACGCGGAGGCTCACGAGGCCATCACGGGGCAGCTCGGCAAGGAGATCCAGGGCAAGGGCAAGAGCAAGGATCACCGCTCCTGGGCCGCTTTGGCAGGTGCCATCTACAGTCGCTCGCAGGAGGCGTCGCAGCCTGACTTCATCACCCGCATCAAGGCTGCGTACACCAAGGAGAGCAACCCTTCCTTCAAGAGTTCCTTCGCTGTGGCCCTGGGCCTGCTGAACGACTACGCGTCGGCCGAGGACATCTTCAATGACTTCAAGAAGCGCAAGGAGACAGACTTCCGTGGCTACGCCAGCATCGCCCTGGGTTTCATGAACTACACCGATGCGAGTGATGCCCTGCGCGGTCTCAGCCAGAACAAGGGCACCACGCCCACGCTGCGACTCCAGGCTGCAACGGGCCTTGGCCTCATGAGTGACACCCAGGCAGTGGGTACGCTCATCGAGACCTTGAAGACGGCCAGCACCCTGGGTGTCAGCTCTGCTGTCGCCAAGGCGCTGGGTCTGATCGGTGACCGCGACTCCATCGGCCCGCTGAAGGAAGTGGCAACAGACGAGAGTCAGCAGAAGCTGACCCGCGCCTTTGCCTGTGTTGCCCTCGGCATCGTCGGCGAGAAGACCGATCTTCCCTGGAACGCCGTCATCAGCGCGAACAACAACTACCGCGCCAAGACGCCCTCCATCGAAGAGGTGCTCGACATCCTCTAGGGGCAAGCGCCCTTCAACGATGTCGTGCTTCACGAAGCGGGGCCGAGTTCAGCGCATGCGGACTCGGCCCCGCTTTCGTTTGCGCCGAATCGCGCACGACGACTGGGCATCCTGGACGAGACGCGCAACGCACAGCCCATCTGGCTCGCGTTGAAGACTCCGAGGAACGCGCCTAGGCGGACTGCGGTGAACGGCCGAGGCTGCGGTACACCTGCACCAAGGCTGCAAGCGAAAGCAGTAGCACGCCGCCAACGCTCCACTGGATCAGTGTGAGCGCACTCGCCAAACGCATCCGGCGGTCAATGGAAGGCTGCGCAAGTTGGGCATTCGCTCCCGCCGTGTCGGCGATCTGGCGCTGGGCAGGTGAGAGATCCGCCCCGTTTCCAGCCGCGTCATACTCATGCACTGCGAGTTCCCACTGCCCGCGCTCGAAGGCAATGTTGCCGAGCAGGAGGTGGGCACGTGCGGCGCGCTCTCCGCTGGCCTCTGGCAGCATCGCCGTGAGCAGCGATTCGACCTCTGACCAGCGCGTTTGTGCCATCAGGCCCGCGGCGCGAAGCAAGGCATCTTCCCCCGCCTGAAGCTCCAGCGTTGAGGGGCTGCGCAGCGACTGTCCCTTCCAGCTCGCATGGGCCAGGGCCTCGACGGGTGCTGCGCCATCCAGCAACGGCCCATCGTGCGCCGGATCCACACGGCCCATCGCTTGGCTGTCCCAGAGCCAATCCAAGCCGATGCCGCCACCATCGAGGGCAGGGAGCGCGGTCGGCTGCACCGCTGCCCGCAGCGCCTCGCGAGTCAGGGAACCGCCGCGGGAGCCCATCAGCAACATGTTTCGTGTGCCAGGCACTCGTCCCAGCACCGACTCCTCGAAGACCGAGGCGAACGTCCCCGCAACCGCATTGACCACGGGATCTTCGCGCCCTGTCCCTCCGATGTTCAGCGCCGCCACACCTCCTTCCAGCAGATGGTCGAACACGCTCTGGAAGAACTCCTGGGTGCAAAGGTGTGCAGGCAGGTAAACCTGCTGGGCGTAGGCATCCATGAGGATGGCGCCGTAACGCCCTGCGTCAGAACCCAGCGCGACCCGCCCGTCCACTCCCTCGACCGTGTCCACTCCTGCCGGCAGGTCGAACCAACGGCGGCCGAGTTCCACGATCTCCGCGTCGATCTCGACCCCGCGCACTCGGGCTCCCGGATCCACACGCAAGAGCTGACGGGCCATGGTTCCTGCAGCGAGACCGATGATCAGCACGTCCCGTTCACCGCCCGCCCCCTTGGGTGCCGCCAAGGCTGGCGCAAGGAAGGCGTCGAAGTAGGTGCCAGACCAGAAGCTGTTCGGGTCGTAGAGCGAGTGGAAGCTGTCGAGCCCCTCGTTGAGTCGAAGCGCCCGAACGCCATCCTCCATCTCCACGACCTGCGCAAGCTGATAGGGCGTCTCACGCACTTCCAGAACGGTTCCGTCGGTCGCCCGACTGGCCGGCAGAAAGGCTGCCGCAGCAGGCAGCAGGAGCAGCAGCACTCGCCCCTTGCCACCTTGCGAGCGCGCGACACGCTGGACAAGCAGCGCAATGCCCAACAGGAGCGCGCCCGCCACCCGAACAGCCCAAGCCGAGCCGACAGTCGACAACAGCAGGTGCGTGGCACCGAAGGTGCCGATCAGACTCCCAATCGTCCCGGCCCCCAAGAGTCGCCCAGCGACCTTGCCGGGCAGGCGCTGCGCGTCTGGTGACAGCCGCACCAGGCCCGGGGTCATGGCGCCGAGGGCCACCAGGGGGAAGCCCAGTGACACGAGGGAGACAAGCAAGGAACCCCAGGTCACGAAGGGATAGGCCTCGAGCAAGGGCAGCTCGCTGGGCACGACAGCCGCACCGAGTGCCCCGACGATGTCCGGCAGGGCAAGGGACCAAGCCCCCGCCAGGAACAGCAGGAGCGCCGGCCGGGGACCGCGAGCCGACTCAGCCCAGCGCCCGCCCAACCACTGCCCCGCAGCCAACGCGGCCAGGACCACGCCAATCACGTTCGTCCAAACGGGTTGGCTCTGACCGAACCACGGCGCCATGAGCCGGACGGCCATCAGCTCCAGCACCATCACGGCCGCACCCGTGAGCGCGGCCACGACGGTCAGCCAGGAGTTACTCAAGCCGTGGCTCCATCATCCGGACCTCGTTGGAAGTCAATCGCCGCCCGGAAGGTTCGCGTCGATCTCTTCGATGCGCTCGCTCGCCGTGTAGAGACCGTAGTCGCCTGAGTTGTTGAAGAAGCGGGTCTCCAGCAGATCGCGCAAGCTGCGCTTGATCATCTTTCGGCTGACCTTCTCCTCGCCGTTCACCTTGATGGTCACCGGCTTGTCGAGGTTGACCAGCGAATCGGAGAGGTACACGAACATCTCGAGCACGTTGACGCATTCGATCTCGATCGTGTTCGTGCCGCGGTCGATGCGCGCTTGGATACGCGGAAAGTCCGCATCGCCGGGCTGTGCCGTGACCCGGCGGTTGATGTTCGTCGCCGTGCACCAGTTGATGCTCCCGAAGCGCACGTCACCGAGCTTGTACTCAAACTCCGTCGGGGAGGGATCCCGGCGACAGCCCTCAAGCCACGTCGCCACCGAGCCCAACGCCTCCGCATCGGGGCTCAAGGCGGAGGTGCCAAGCTCCACGACCTCCGCGTCGACGCCATCGGCCCCCGTCAAGACGTCCACCGAATCCGGAGCCTCATCACCTGTGCCCTTGAGATACATCACGGGCACCGTCGCCAGGTTGCTGTAGATGAGCTCGGACGACTCCACCGGCGAGGACCGCAGCAGCAGCCCCGAGAAGAAGGGCGTGGTGGTCGCGAGCCGCAATGCATCAGTACCAGCGTCTGCCCATCCATCGAGCACCACCCGGGTCCGATCGAACGGGAGCTGCTCCAGCAGCGTGCGGTAGGCCGTGAAGAAGACGTACATGCCCGCGTCCCCCACCCAGCTTTCGTCCAGTTCCGTTGTCTCCGCCTTGCGACCCTCACCCGACTCCAACCCGATCGGAATGAGGATGATGTGCGACTCGCTCAAGCTGCCATAGGCCGCCGCCGCCTCGTCGCCCAGCTGCTCTTCGAGCTTCTTTCCAGACTGACCCACGGTGTGCTTGAGGCTGACGATCGCGGGCAAGATCGCCCCACCCTTGGCGACTGCGGGGATGGACAGCAGGGAGACAACCCGCCGCCCCTCGGGATCCCACGGATCCGCGAACACATGCCGGAAGAAGCCCCTGCCGTAGTTGCTGGTGAGATCGCGCCCGGGGGATTTCGACGTCTCGAGCAGGAAGTCCCAGTCGCCGGTATAGGCCAACAGCGAGCCGTCGACCTTGGCCTTCTTGGCGGCCTTCGCCAGCGCGGACTCCAGCTTCCCGAGCGTCGAGACCTGAGCTTGGCGATCGTCCTCATCCAGAGCCTCGAAGAAGGCATTGACGTCCTTGCTCATCTTCGTCAAATCCCGATCGGACACACCCGAGCGGGCCAGGCCATCCTCGTCAGCCGGCCACAGCAACAGCGCCGGGATGAGCAGCAGGTGAGCAATCATCAACATGTCTCCAATGGGTGTTTCCGCCAGGGGGCGGAACCCGGAACCAAAGGTGATCCCCGGTGAACAGAAAGTGTAGCGGGCCCGTGAAGGGGTTCACAACCGACGGCTGGGGGCTCGGAAATCAGTCTGGCCGCCCTGCCCGAAACCTCAAATAGAGGGCTCGATCGCGCTCAGGCTCCTGCCTCAGCACGTCCTCAAGAAGTCGAACGGCTTCCGGGACCGAGCCGGACGGGTGCCCCAGATGCCAGGCGGCGAGGTTCTCCCGGGCATCTTGTGAGCCAGGCAGTCCGATGGCCGCTTCCAGCAGGAGCTTCTCCCCCGCAGCGTCACCAGCTCCAGCGGCAGCCAGGGCCGCATCGTTCAAGAGGTCGGAGCGTTCGGGCAGCAAGACCAGCAGTTCGTCCCAAGCGCGCTTCGCCTTGTCCTTGCGACCCGAGCGCCACAGAGTCAGCGCCCGGTTGCGAGCCGCCCGCTCATCGCGGTGCTCGATCTCCATGGCCATGTCATACACCGCCAAGGCCTCCTCCCAGCGCCGGGCCAGGCCCAAGGTGTCGGCGACGTCCAAGAGGATCGAGAAGGCTTCCCAGTCTCGCGCTGAGGCTCGGGGCTGCAGCAAGGCCACGGCCTGCTCGAATCGCTCCAGCCTCAGCAACAGCGATGCGTGGGCCCGATCATAGGCCGGGCTGCGCCCCGTGCTGGCATCCACCGACGCCAGGGCCGCCTCTGCTTCAGGGCCGCGTCCGAGCTGATCCAGCGCATGAGCCTTCGCCCACGCCACCGTCTCGGAGACCTGACCTGGGCGCGCCCCTCGCAAGCTGTCCAAGCGCGTGAGCCGAGCCTCGGCATGCTCCGCCCCCGGCAAGATCAGCAGCAGCGTCTTGAGCAGCGTGTTGTCATCGGCTTCGCCATCCAGCGCCCTCTGCCAGGCGTCCGCGGCCGTCACCGAATCACCGGCCGCCGCTGCGGCCTCCGCCCAGCTGAGCGCGTAGAGGGCGCGATCGGGAGCCGCATCCGAGGCCCGCTCCAGCCAGGACAACACCGTGACATCGGGCGCTCGTGAGGGTCCGTTCGACGACGCCGATCCGGCTGGCCCCACCCACTCCATCCACCCTCGAAGGAAGGCAGCATAGGGCTGGGCCGTCAGCTTCCAGGCCTGCTCCAGGTCCTGTTTGAGGGACGCGTCCGCTCCCTCTCGATAGCGGGCCCCTTGATAGCGAGCCTCGAACCACCATTCCGAGACCGTGTGCTCGGAGAGTCCGTTCAGGGATTCGCTCCCCGCCGCCTGATCCCAACTGCCCAACGCAGCTGCCAACTCCTCGGTGGCGCGCTGCAGCAGGGCTGCGCCCAAATCTTGCGAGAACTCATCGCCGCCCAACAACAGCAAGGCGCGCTGAGCGCTGGCGCGCCCCAACCAGGCCCGGGCGGCCACAGCCTGACCGGCGTCTTGCCCCACGTCCTGGAGCGCCAACTGCTGCTCTGCCGCGGAGAGGAGTTCGCTCCAAAGCCCTTGCTCGGCCAGCTCTGCAAAAGACGGCCCATCCTGCAGGACTGCTGAGGCCGAGGCTGTCGGCATGGGGCCCGCAGCCACAAAGGCCGCAACGAGCAGGCACAGGAAGCGGAGATATGTTGGAGAGCGCATCACCCCAACACCTACAGTTCGGCGCTCCCCTCGTAACGCACCTTGCGCTCGCCTGCTTCGAGGCGCCCCATCACCACGGGCTGCGCCCCTGCTGCCTTGAGGCTGGCGAGCATGCGCTCCACCTCGGTCGCCTGCACGGCGAGGATCATGCCCAGGCCCATGTTGAAGGTGCGGTCCATCTCGTCGCGCTCCACCGGCCCGAGTTGTGCCATGTGCACGAAGACAGGAGGCACCTCCCAGGCGTCCCGGTCGACCACCGCGCCAATGCCCTCCGGGAGCACGCGCGGCAGGTTGTCGGTAAAGCCACCTCCAGTGATGTGCGCCATGGCGTGCAAGGCAGGGTCCTTCAACAAGCCGCGAAGCTCCGGAAGATAGCAGTGGTGTGTGGCGAGCAGCGCTTCACCCACCGTCCCAGGCAATCCGGGCAAGGTGGCGTCCGGCTCAAGGCCCGCCCGCTCAAAGAAGATCTTCTGGGCGAGGGAGTAGCCGTTGGTGTGCAGCCCGGTGGACGGCAATCCGATCAGCACGTCGTCAGCGCGCACCCGCTCTGGGCCCAGGATGTCGCCGCGATCCATCACGCCGACGATGAAGCCCGCCAAGTCGAAGTCGCCGCGGCCGTAGAGCCCGGGCATCTCGGCCGTCTCACCGCCGATCAATGCCACACCTTGCTCGCCGCAAGCACGCGCGAAGCCCGAGACAATGCCCTCCACCATGCCCGGCTCGAAATGCCCAGCCGCGACGTAGTCCATGAAGAACAGGGGCGTCGCACCCATCACGAGGATGTCGTCGATGCAGTGATTCACCAGATCCGCCCCGACGGTGTCGAAGCGCTGCATGCGGCGCGCAACCATCAGCTTCGTGCCCACGCCATCCGTGCTCGAAACGAGCACGGGCTCCTTCATGTCGCCGAAATCTGCCTTGAACAGCGCGCCGAAGCTGCCCAGGCCCGTCAACACCCGGGGGTCGGTGTGGGTGGCTGCGGCCATCTCGCCCACACCCTTGAGGGCATTGGTCACGGAGTCGATGTCGACCCCCGCGTCCTTGTAAGTCAGGGAAGACTTCTCGGCTACCATTCTCGCGACTCTCCGGTCCGCAGCCTCTCAAGCACGGTGCGGTTGTTGGCAAAAGCGATGTCTCGGGGCAGGGCGTCCAGCGACATCCAAGCCACCTCCGAGCATTCATCTCCGGGTTCCAGCTCTCCGTCCATCTCGACTCCGTCATAGACGACCAAGAGGGACGGCTTGCGCGGATCATCCGGAGTCGTGAACACGTCCACCAGCCCTGTCAGCTGAACGATGAGTCCGGTCTCCTCCCGGACCTCCCTCACAGCCGCCGTCTCGATGGTCTCGTCCACTTCCTGATAGCCCGCGGGCAGGGCCCACAAACCAGCATAGGGCTCGATGCTGCGCCGGCAGAGCAGGACCTCCCGATCTCTGCGGACCACCACTGCGGCCGCAGGCACCGGGTTCTCCCAGGCGATGTGGCCACAGTCCGGACACGTCTGTCGCGGCCGACCATCCAGCTCCTGGGAGACCAGCCCTGTGCCGCAAACGATGCAGAATCGAGGTTGCATCAGGCGGAGGATAACAGAGTGCCGTCCGGGCTATACTCGCCAGCATCTATGGCCAAACGCGTCCTCGTCCTCGGTTCCACAGGCTCCGTCGGGAAGCAATCCCTCGACGTGCTTTCCAGTCTCGGCCCCACCCATCAGGTGGTCGGTCTCTCCGCCCACAGCTCGGTGGAGGGCCTGCTGGCACAGGCTCACGACGTCCACCCCGAGGCCATCTGCCTTGCTGATGAAACGGCCGCCAGGGCAGCCGAGGCGGCGGGCGGCCTGCCAAACGGATGCCGCCTGCTGAGAGGTGCCGACGGGCTCATGGAATTGGTGGAGTCCACCCAGCCCGATGTGGTCGTCTGCTCCATCACCGGGGCAGCAGGGCTCAGGTCGACCTTGGCAGCAGCTGCCTCGGGTGCTGTGGTCGCCCTGGCCAACAAGGAAAGCCTGGTGCTCGCCGGGCATCTGGTGAAACGCGCCTGCGCCGAGTCCGGCTCCGTGCTCGTGCCCGTGGACAGCGAGCACTCTGCCATCGCCCAGTGCCTGCGTGGCCAGGATCTCGCCGGCGTGCGCAGGCTGGTGCTCACCGCTTCGGGAGGCCCCTTCCGCGGCTGGGACCGTGAGGCCCTCAAGTCCGTGACCATCGAGCAAGCGCTCAAGCACCCCTCCTGGGAAATGGGCCCCCGCATCACCATCGACAGCGCCACTCTGATGAACAAGGGCCTCGAGATCATCGAGGCCTGCCACCTGTTCGACACGCCGGTGGATCGGGTCGAGGTCGTCGTCCACCCCCAGAGCATCATCCACTCGATGGTGGAGTACATCGATGGGGCGCTGCTGGCGCAGCTCAGTCAGCCGGACATGCGCCTCCCCATCCGCTACGCCCTTGGCTATCCCGATCGCATTCCGAACCCTGAGGGCGCGGCGGACCTGAGTCGGCTGGGCGGGCTCAGCTTCGAGTCCCCCGACCGCGAGACCTTCCGCTGCCTGGCCCTGGCCGAGCGCGCGGCACGCGACGGAGGCCTCTCCGGGACCATCCTGAACGCCGCCAACGAAGTGGCGGTCGAGGCCTTCCTGGCCGGGCGCATCCCGTTCCTCGAGATCCCGGATGTGGTCGAGAACGCCCTCGACGCCTTCGCTCCTCAACTCGAGCCCGACCTTGCGTCGATCCTTGAGACCGATGCCGCCGTGCGCCTGCACGCAAGCGCGACCCTTCAACCAACTCCCTGAGAAAGATCGGCCCGCACGTTGCAAGGGCCCTTCATCGCCAACATGTCCGAACTCGTTGCCAACGCTGGCACCATCCTGCTGGCCGTCCTGGGCATCAGCCTGCTCATCTTCGTTCACGAAGCGGGGCACTTCCTGGCCGCACGCTTGTTCAAGGTGCGCGTTGAGACCTTCTCGCTTGGCTTCGGCCCACGCATCTTCGGCATGCAACGCGGTGATACGGAGTACCGCGTTTCGGCGATTCCGCTGGGTGGCTACGTCAAGATGGCGGGCGAGTACAGCGACTTCATGGAGGATGGGGACCGCGTCCTCGATGAGGACGACCTGAACAGCAAACCCATCTGGCAGCGATTCATCATCTTTGCCGCCGGTCCGGCAGTGAACTTCCTGCTGGCCTTCTTGCTGTTCCCGATCGGGTTTGCCAGCGGTGCTCCCTTCGTGGCCCCCATCGTGGGAGACATCACCCAAGGCGGAGCCGCCTGGAGTGCAGGGCTGCAAACGGGGGACCAGGTGGTCTCGATCAACGGCAACCGCGTCTATGGCTTCACCGACGTCGCGCTTGAGATCGCGCTGAGCGACCCCGACAACACCAGCGCGATCATTCGCCGCGATGGCCGGGAGTTCAGCCAGGACTTCGAGCTGCTGCACAACGAAAGCCAGGGTCGCTACGACCTGGGCATCAGACCTCACCAGCTCCCCGTCCTACGCCTGGCTGAGGGAGGCTCCGCCGAAAACGCCGGCCTCCAAGCGGGGGACATCCTCGTCGGTGTTGAAGACCTCCGTGTTGGCAGCATGGAGGACGGCAAGCTGGTCTCGCCGTCCCAGTGCCTCATCTCGATCTTCAACCGCTCCGACGCAGTCACCGTGCATGTGGAGCGCGACGGCCGGGCCCTGAGCTTCGTGATGGAGCCGGAATCAGTCGAGCTCGAGAACCCCAAACCCCAGCTGGGCGCCTGGCCCGCCGCCACGCGCGTTGGTGGCTTGCGCCAACTCGCCTCCCAGGCCGGCTTCCCCCTCAAGGAAGGGGACCTCGTCGAGCACGTGAACGGCGTTGAAGTGATGACGGGCGAATCGATCCGGAAGGTCCTGAGAGACACTCCCGATGCGCTGCAAACAGCCTTCCGTATCCGGCGTGACGGGGCCAGCATGAACATCACCCTCGGCACCGACGACCTCGCCGCCATCCTTGCCCGGGACGTGATCTTCGCCCAGGACATCCAGGGTCCGCTTCGCATCCAACCCGTGGCCGGTGGGTCGCTCTTGGCCGCTGGCATGCAGGACGGCGATCTCATCGTTGCCCTCAACGGGCAATCCCTCGACAACTTCGCCGATCTCCAGAAGCTCGTGGGCGACCACCCCGAGCAGGTGGACTATCGCGTGGAGTTCTTGCGTGCCGGCGAACAGGAGAAACGCGAAGTCTCTGTACGCGCCCACCCCCTGCCCGCCTACCAATTCGGATTGAGCTCGACGACCCACGAGGTGGTCTACGACTTCGACTTCGCAGGAAACATGAAGGCCGGTCTCGATTCCTCCATCAACTCCATTCGGCAGACGGGACTGACCCTCGCCAAGCTCTTCACCGGCGAGGTGGGAACGGAAAACCTGGGTGGTCCGCTGGCCATCTCCGTCATCACCTACGAAGCCGCCAAGTGGAGCTTCGCCAAGCTGCTCATGTTCCTTGCAGCACTCTCGGTCAACCTCGGCTTCATCAACAGCCTGCCGATCCCGGTCCTGGACGGCGGACAAATCGTCTTCCTGCTGTGCGAGAAGGCCAAGGGCAGCCGGCTCTCTGAACGGTTCATGCAGAACGCCCAGCTCGCAGGTTTCGTGGCGATCCTGGCGCTCATGGTGTACGTGACCATCAACGACTTCGTGCGCTTCACCTGATGGACGAGCGGGCGGGCGACACTGTCGCTTCGGAGCGGGCCCCACGACCCACTGCGCATTTTGGTGTGATGGCCCTGCTGGAGGTCTTGCGCGCCCCCCTGTTGCTCTCCCCCTGTTCGGATGTGCTGGCCGGCTGGGCACTTGCAACCGCAGCGGGGCTCCGGGCCCCGACAGCTTCGGGCCAGCCCTCTTCATCCGCGACCTCGCTTGCGGTGGGCCTCGCTTGCGGGGTGCTGCTCCTGGCTGCAGGGATGGCGCAAAACGCTTTGGCGGACAGGCGCGACGACGAGCAGCGAAAGCCCGAGCGCCCCTTGCCTCGGGGTGCCGTCCGGCTCCAGACGGTGCGGCTGACGTTCGCTGCGTGCACCCTCGCCGCGCTCGGCTTGAGCGCACTCGCTCCGGGTCTACCCTGGGTGGTGGCGAGCATCGTGGTGCTCACGGCCAGCTACCATTACGTGTTGAAGCCACACCGCCTCGCCGGCTGCCTGGCCCTGGGCGGCCTGCGTGGGCTCGACATGCTGATCGGCGTGGCTGCCGCGGCAGGCGGCCTGGCCGTGTACGGCAATGGCTTGGTGCAGAGGATGAGCTTTGGCGACCTCAGCACGATCTCTGCGTCGGGTTTTCCGCTCATCGGGTGCACCCTCTACGGCCTCTACATCGCCTCAGCCTCCCTGCACGCTTCCACCGATGACGCCGCGCCGGAACACCGCTCCAGCTTGCGCCCTTGGAGCACTCTCGGGCTGAGCCTCTGCGCGCTGTGCCTGATCAGCTTCGGAGTCATCAGCGCACGCGCCATGGAACCTAGCCATGCAACACTCGCCAGCCTGCTCTTCGCCTACGCCCTCCTGCGCCTGGTCCGGGCCTGGCAGCGTTTGCCGCCTCCACCCCTGACCGGGGTCGCCCTGTCGACCATGTATCTCATCGGCGCCGGCCTGTGCCTGGGAACGGGCCAGCTTGTTGAAGGCGCCTTGGTCCTCGCCCTCTTCTGGGCTTCCAAGCGATTGATGCGGGTGTTCCCCCCGAGCTGAGCAGCGGCTGTGTTGGCAGCTGTCCGAACGGCCGCGCAGGAACCCTCAGGAATCCTGCTGCTCGAGACACCGCCGCAGCCACTGCATGGCGGATTCCCGGTCGGGGAGCTGCCCTTCGAGCTGAAGGTCTGCCACCTCGCGCAGCAACCTACCCACCTCAGGCCCCGCAGGCACACCCAGGCTCAACACATCACGGCCCACGACCAGCGGCTCTGGAATCAGCGCTTCCTGTTCCAGCTGGGCATGCATGGCTTCGATGGCTGGCAAGGCGCTCAGCTGGCCGTGACAGGCCGCGCAGTCCGCCCGGTAGAGCTGCATCAACTCTTCAAAGTGCTCCTGGGCCATGAAGCGACGCAAGGTCGCGGCACGCATCTTGGGAACATTCATGAACTGAAGGTGGTCGTTCACCAGGGCCACCACACGGCGGGTCGAAACCTTGCTGAGTTTCAGCCGGGCACAGATGCCTTCGGCCATCTCCGCTCCGAGCTCCACGTGCCCGTCGAAGCGGATGCGGTCCGGACCGACCACGAAGGTGGGCGGCTTGCCCACATCGTGCAACAAGGTGCCGAGGCCCAGCTCGGGGCTGACGGTGGCGGGCCCCAGGGCTTCCATGGCCATGAGCGTGTGGATCCACACATCCCCTTCGGGATGAAACTCCGGTGGTTGCTCCACCCCGTGCATGGCCGAGATCTCCGGCAGGATCAACGGCAGCAATTCGAGCTCGTCCAGCAATTCCACTGCGCGACGTCTGCCGCCCGGCCCCAACATCTTGAACAGCTCCTCGCGCACTCGTTCCCCGGAGATCCGTTCCAAACCCGAGGCGCCCGCACGCATGGCCAGGGCCGTGCCGGCTTCGATCTGGAAGCCGAACATGCTTGCAAAACGCACACCGCGCAGCAGCCGGAGGCTGTCTTCCTGGAATCGTTGCGTGGGATCGCCGATGGCTCGCACGACCCCTGCCTCCAGGTCAGCGAGCCCGCCCACGAGGTCCTGGACCTCGCCCGTGAAAGGGTCCTCCACCAGGCCGTTGATGGTGAAGTCCCGTCGCTGGACATCCTGCTCCAGGCTGGCGGGCTCGATGCGTTCGGGATGACGCCCGTCTGCCATGCCGATGTCGGTTCGGAACGTGGCCACGTCATAACCCACGCCACCCACGACGACCTTCACGACACCGAAAGACTCGCCCACGGGCACCGTGCGCTCGAACAAGGCCATGACCTCGGATGCAGAGGCCGAGCTGGCGATATCGATATCTCCACCCGAGCGCCCCAAGCGGGCGTCGCGAACCGCGCCCCCGGCAAAGACAACCTGGTGCCCCGCAGCGCTCAGCACGCGGGCGATCTGAACGGCATCCGCGCGCTTGTTTGGCTTGGGTGAGCTGGAACTCATCCGAACACACCCGCGGAAACAAGCTCTGCCATCGCGCGGCTGCTACCATGCCGTTCCCTCTCGGAGGCACGGTCCCGGTGTCGCGTTTCTACGGAAGCTTGCTGCTCATCCTGCTGCTGGCCGGTGGCTTCGGACTGCGACATCGTTCGCTTCAACGCACCGCTCGCATCTTCGAGGGCGAGGCCCGTGCGGAAGCGCGTCTGCAGGACCTGGCAGGAACGTTCCAGCGGGAGTTTCAAGCGGACGTCTCCCCTGCCAAGCGCCTGGCCAGCCTGGGCAGGCAAGTGGGGCTCACACCGCTGCAGGGCACGGGGGACGACAGCAGCGCCTTTGCCCAAGACAACTTCTACGTCTACGGGCTTGGGTTGACGAGCGTCGTCGACAGCAAGACCGGCCGGCACCGGCCCTCCTGGGCCCTGCGCGCCTGGCCTCGCCAGTTTGGAGTGACCGGCGACCTTGAGTATCACGTCAACGACCGAGGCGTGCTCTGGCATGGACAGAATGAGGTCGGGCGCAGCGGCACGGATGCGGGCTTCCCGCCCAGCTTCTCCAAGCGCGAATTCGAGGACTCGAAACAGAAGTCCTGGTGGCGTCCCGATCGCGGCCTGACCGACGACACCGACAGCAATCACAAGTAGTTCCAGAACAAGAGATAGGAGCGCTGCCGGACACGCTCATCGTTGGAAGCCGTGGCAACGCGCCGCAGGGCTCCCGCACGATCCCCGCCCACGACCCGCACCAGGGAGTCCAGGGCGTGCTGGCGCACGACGGGGTCGAGGCCTTCGTTCGCAGCGATCTGCTCCAGCAGCGGGACCGCCCCTGCCCCCCCGATTTGCGAGGCCACGAACACGAACAGCCCCGCGCCCCGGTCGGTGTCTACGGATCGGGCTAGGAGCTGCAGGGCAGGATCCCCCACCTTCACCAGCTGATTGATCAGTTCGAGGGAGGAGCCCCCCTCCGTGGCGTCGCTGACGAGGCGAACCAGCAGTTCGGCGCCACGCAGCGGATCGATCCCCGCGAGCAACCGACACAGAAGCAGCCGGTCCATCGGGAGTAGATCCGGCTGGGAAAGGCGGTCGAACGCCAGGTCGGCAAAGGGGGCCCCCAGCTTGCCGCCGGCCCGCTCGATGCGTTCGACCGTCTGGCTGAGGTAGGGGCCGCTGGCCGACTGCAGCTCGGCACGGGTGCGCTCCACGCCCCAGGGGTGCCCCATGGCGAACAGCAGATCCAGGGACTCGACTTGCGAGGAGTGGGTCGGGTCCTGGGCCATGCGCTCAATGAGTTCCACCGCCTCCGGCGCCCCCTCATGCCCCGAGTTGATGGCCAGATCCAAGACGGCCAAGAGCAACAAACAAGGTGTGCGCTGACCGACCTCGACCAGATCCCGCCAATGGCTCTGGCCCACGACCTGCCGGGAGTTCGCCGCCATGTGCAGCGCGTTGATCCGCGTCGCCATGTCGTCGCTGCCCATCATCGACTCGAGCTGGGATGTGGCCTCTGCGTCCCCCAGCGAGACCAGCACCCCCAGAGCCGTCACGCTGTTGGAATAGGAGCTCAGCTCTTCGATCCGGCGCAGCGCGGACAGGACTCGCCCGTTGGCCTCAACGTCCTCCAGGGCCCGGATGTAGCGCAGCTCGGGCAAGTGCGGCTGCAACTCCATGTCCTCCAACATGTAGGCCAGGGCCTCCTCATCCCCCCGACGGACCCGGGACACGAGGGCCTTTCGCGCCACATCCCGCACTTCCAGGTCCTCGTCCCGGCGGCGCTCGAGAATGGCACCCAGGGCCTCCTGGGAGCGGTGTTCCCCCAAGGCCTTGAGCGCTGCCTTCGCCACCAGGCCACTGGGAGAAAGCGCCCGGCGCGTCAGCTCCTCCACCACACCCGGGGTGTTTTCACCGTCGTGGACCAGCAGAGCCACGAGCTTCGAGATGTGGATGATGTCGTGATCCGGCAGGGCGTCCAGGCGCGAGAGCACCTCCTGGGCGAATCCCGTCCCATGGGCCTCCAAGGCCCGGATCGAGGCCCGGATCGAGTCGTGGCTGCCCCAGGAGACGCGGTCCAGCGAACGCAGGACCTCGTCCTGGCCCCCCCTCTGCTTCACCCAGGACGGAGGATCCAGCAATTCCAGGCGCGGAAGGCCTTGGAGGGCCCCCGCCACATCGGCCCCCATGGCCGTGGATCCTGGCAGCAGGAAGGCGCCGCTGGGCCCCACCCCTGAGTCCCGTTTGGGCATCAGGAACACGAGCCCAAGCAGGAGCGCGATGACGAAGGCTGGGATCAGGGAGGTGCGCATGGCATGACTGGAGGGGAGATCGGTCAGTGTAGCGTCGGGGCCACCCCCGTTGCCTCAGCAGACTCCTGGTGTATCCCTACTTTGACACTCCCCGGGGGCCTTGATACTTTCGTGCCCCCCGAAACAGAGGATGACGACATGATTCCCAAGTTGGTCCGCCGTTCCGCAGTCGCGCTCGCCCTTCTCGCGTTCACGACGGGATGCCTGACGCCGTTCTCCGATCACGGCCAGGATGTGCGCGATGCCTGGGCCCGCAAGGGCAACAATGCGCACCGCCGCTGGGACAAGTACATCCTCGATCTCGACTGGGATGATCCTCGCATCGACTGGGCAGACGAGTCGTACGCGACGGGCCCGATGCACCGCTGAGACCTGGGCCGCTAAGAGGCCTCTCTCAGCCCGAACAGGTGCCCATGCCCCTCAGCAGCAACAGCCTGCGGCTTGCGCTACCGCTCCTCTGTCTGTGTGCCCTGCTTCAGCAGAGCTGCGGAAGTGCCAGTCGAGCTCGCTTTGCCAGTCTTGAGCTGGCGAAGAGCGGAGGGGCTCCGGAGGCGCTTGCAGGGGTGCGGTCCTCCGACCCTCTGATCCCTGGCATCTGGGGCTACTCCGCCATGGGCGTCGCTCGCGACCCCGCGGCCGCTCTCGAGTTCGTGAACCGAGGCCTCAAGCATCAGCCTCGGGATGCGCAGTTGCTGCTGTTCAAGGCGGACCTGACGGGACGCACGGGCGACGAGCCAGCACTCTGGGCCGTGCTCGATGACGCCCTGGCCGGCATGCCTGCCGCAAACGTCGAGGCCTGGCTGCGGTCGGCACGCGTGCGCGCCCATCTGGCGACGGACGATCTGGACGCGGCAGAGGAGGAGATCCTGCGCTTGGGAGGCCTCAGCTCCGCGGCCCCCGCCATGCTCGCCAGCAGCTGGGCTCTGCTCGCCCTGGGAGCAGAATCGCTCGGCATGCGCGAGCGAGCCAATGCCGCCATGGACCTCAGCCTCGACCGGGGCCCCGGCGCGAGAAACGCCCTGCAAGAAGGCACGAGCCTCCGGCCCGAGCGCCAGGCCGCTGGCCGGTCCTTGATTCGGCGCACGTCTGAGCGACATCCCGGCCAGACCGACATGGCCCTGGCCCAGGCGGTCGAACTGATGATCGCTGAGCGCTACGCCGACTGCGAAGTAGCCCTGGCTGCGTTGCCGGTGCCTGTTCCCGCGCGGCTGGCCTCCGAGATCTTTGCTGTCCACTCCCGCGTCGTGCTGCTTCAGGGCAGGACCGAGGAGGGCTTGGCGGTCTTGCGCGATCAGCTGCGGCGAGACCCCACCAACGGCTTCGCCATCGATGTGTTGCTGGAAGCCTGGATCCAGCGCTCCGAACTCAGCGACCAGGAGATGGCAGGCCTGCTCGACCGCTCGTGGCGCGCGTTGCGCTCCCGGGGGGGCTCCCCTCGCGCCTCGGCCGTGTTCGCCAAGGTGGAAGCCGCTCTGCAGGAGATTCACAAACGCCTCGAGACTGAGCGCAAGACGGCAGAGGACGCCGCCCAAAAGGCCCTCGCTCCGGAAACAGGCCCCCCGGGCCCGCCGACGACCGCGCCAGACGCCCGCTAGGTGCCGCCCGGTGGGCTCAGCCCAGCGCCGCCTGCACCCGGTCCACGACCGATTCCTGTGCCTCGCCTGGGGCGACATCCACCCAGCGCAGGTCCGGGAAACTCGCAAGGAAGATGCGCTGCCGGCGCACCAGCTGCCGCGTCCGGATCATGACGCGTTCTTCGGCGTCTTCGCGGCTCATGCTCCCGTCCAGCAGCGCCATGGCCTCGGCATAGCCGATGGAGCGCCCCGCCTCGGGTGCGAAATCGGCTCGCGCCCGCAGCGTCTCCACTTCCTCGAGCAGCCCGCCCTGGAACATGGCCGAGACCCGCTCGCGCACCCGGTCCTGGTGCGCCTCCGCCTGATGACGCAGAGCCACCGCCTGGAAGCGGCCCTCGATCGGGCGCCGCGTCTCCTCCTTCTGCCAATCCGAAAGCGGGCGTCCCGTGAGCCGGTGGACCTCGAGCCCACGCATGAGACGCTTCTTGTCGCCCGGAAAAAGCCGAGCCTCCAACACGGGGTCCACCTCGGCAAGCAAGGCCCGAAAGTGCGCCTCGCCCTGCTCTTTCCAGAGTTGTTCGAACTCCTCCCGCAATCCCACATCGGGCGGCGGCCCCGGGAACATGCCCTGCAACAACAGCCGCAGATAGAGTGGCGTGCCTCCGGCAAAGAGCACGGGCTGATGGGACAACGACGTCTCGCGCACGGCATCCTCGACCCAACGGCCTGCGGAGTAGATCTCGTCATGGCCAACCAGGTCGAGCAACCCCCAACCCAACTCGTCCACGAGCGCGGCGGGTGGCTTGTCCGTGCCGATGTCCATCCCCCGATAGACCTTCATCGAGTCCATGGAGAGCGGACGCCACCCGTGTCGACGACAGAGCGCCGCCGCGACGGTCTTCTTGCCGCTGGCCGTGCCCCCGACGAGGACTCGGTGCTTCAGCTCGCGCACGGCCTCACCACGGAGACGGCCAGCGCATCGTCTCGGAAGTGCTCCGCCAAGCGCCGGTCCAGTTCGTCTCCGGTGATCTGCTCGACAAGCTCCAGGGCCGCGTAGGGACTCAAACCGTGGAAATGTTCCGAGAGCATTCCGAAGGCTACGTTCTCAGGGGAATCCAGCGAGCGCATGAGCTGGCCGTGGATCTTGCGCCGTACCCGCTCGAGGGCCGCACTCCCCACCCCGTCTCGGCGAGCGTCCTTGATCACGTCCCGCAATCGCTGCTCGAGCTTCTCCGGCTCGTCCGTGTCCCCACCCATGGTGGTGAATCCGAAACCTGACTCACCGGAATAGGACGCAGAGAAACTCTCATCCACCAAACCGTCGGCGTACATCGATTCGAAGGTCGGGCTCGCCCGTCCCAACAGCGCGTCCAGGACGATCCGTGTGGAAAGTTGACGCCGCGCCACTTCGAGCGGGGCCCCCCCCAGAACCGTTTCCTTCACACCCAACAAGAGTCGCGGCCGGGACACCGACAGCTCCTCCTCGTGCCGATCACTGACGGGCAGCAAGGACTCCGCAGGCGAGACGCCGCGCACATGGGGCTCCCGGTCATCGACGGGGCGTTCGCCCTGATCGCGTTCCACGACATCCCTCACCATCTCCGGATCGATGGCGCCCGAAAGGGAGAGGCACATGTTGCGCGGGTGGTAGAACAACTCGTAGCAACGTTGCAGCGTGGCGGCATCGATTTTCGCGATGGACTCCACGCTGCCGGCGATGTTTTCGCGCACGGGATGCTCGGAGTAGAGACAGCGCAGCAGCCCGAAGAAGATCCGCCAATCGGGATCGTCGTCGTACATGCGGATCTCCTGGGCGATGATCCCCTGCTCCTTCTGCACCAGTTCGTCCGTGAACCACGGGTCCTGGACGAACGAGAGCAGGAGCTCAAGGCACGCCTGCACCTGGTCGGCCGTCGAGAAGATGTAGGTGGTCCCACAGAAGCCCGTCATGGCGTTGGTCGAAGCACCCAGCGCGCTGAAGCGATCCGAGACATCGCCCCGCTGATCCTCGAACAGCTTGTGCTCCAGGAAATGCGCCAGACCTTCGGGCAACGGCTGCCCCTGGCCGTCCGCCACGCGGTCCACGGAGCCGAAGTTGGTCCCCAGGGCTCCGAACGCTCCCACATAGCCCGGCCGCGGGTTCACCAGGACCCGCAGGCCCCGGCTCGACACTCCACTCAGGATGGGTTCGGAGAGACTGTTGGGTAGGGATTCCAGCTTCATGACAAGGTACCCCGCAAGACGAACACCGAATCCAAGACACACTCCGCGGCCACGGCCGCCACATCTTCGGGCGTCACGGCGAAGAGCTGCTCGAGAGCCTCTTCCGCGCTGGTCGCGCGGCCGCTCATGAGCCCCGTCAGCCGGAAGCCCATGGTCGCCGCCGGCGAGTCGGCCAAGGCGCGGAGGCGACGCTTCTGGGCCCGCACCGACAGGCTGAACTCCTCTTCGCTCACGCCGTCCCGGGCCAGGGTTTCGAGCTCTTCACAGACGAGTTCCCGGACGCGGTCCACGTTTTCGTGGTCGACGCCGGCCTGGACGACCAGGGTTCCGCTGTCGAGCACCGCCGAAGAGCCACAGCCGTACGCCAAGCTCTCGGCCTCGCGGACACGCTTGAAGAGGCGCGAATGGGAGCCGCCGCCGAGCACCAACGAAGCGAGCTTGCAAGCCGCCCCTGAAAGACGTTTGGGGGGCAAGCGAAAGCCCATGGCGAGGCGACTCTGGGCCAGGGGCTGCGCTTCCTCCACCTCGCGCACCGGTCGTTCAGGAGGATCGGGGATGGGCACCGGCTCGCCGGGGGCACTCCGGGTCTCGACGCCTGAGAGTCGCGCTGCGGTCTCGAACGCCTGCTCCGGGCTCACGTCCCCCACGATCATCAGCCGGACGGGTGCCTGGGTGCGGACGTGATCCCAGGCCTCATGGATGTCAGCTTCCGTCAGGGCCCGGGCCTCCTCAGCGCTGCCCCAGGAGTGCCGGGCATAGTGCGTGCCCTCGTGCATCGTCTCCATCAGGCGCCGATAGGTGTGCAGGGGCTTGTCGTCGGCCAGAGACTCGATGGCCCGGGCCAGGTTGGTCTGCTCCTGAAGCACATGCTCCTTCCGGAAGCGCTCGTCCACCAGGGGCGGCCGGTGCAGGACCTCCTCCAGCAGGGCTGTCACCCGTGAAAAGAGGGGGCCATCGAAAGAGTGCCGATCCGCGATGGTCTCCACCCCGAAGCGCAGCAGCTGCCGAGAGCCGTGGGCCGTCACAGCCGCCAGCAGCTCGGTGTTGTAGAGCTCTTCACAGCGCGCCGAGAGAGCCGAAAGCTCCGGATAACTGGCGGTGCCGCGCGTGATCAGGTCCGGCAGAAGGGCCCGGGCCGTGCGTCCCTGATCCAGCGGCGCCTCGACCAGCCAATGCAGGTGAACCGTCTTGAATCGGGTGGTTTGCTGCAGATGGACCTCCACCCCACCCGTGGAGGAACCGGGGCCAGAGCCCTGGGAGACACCGGGAGCGGCAAGCAGGCCGAGAGAAGCTTCAGACATGGAGGATTCCGTACTGATCGGGGATCGCGGACGATAGCGGAACAGCCCGTCTCAGACGAGGTGGGATTGCTCGTTGCCCCAGGCAGTCTGGAGCGCATAATCCCTGCCGTGCAAGGTGCCCTATCAGCCCCGTCGGCTGTGGCCTCCCTGCGAGCCTGCCCCCATCCGTGGCTGATCGGCGTTCTCCACCTGCCGACGCTGCCCGGTGCTCCGGGGGCTCGTGTCCCCATCAGTGACGCGGTCAGGCACGCGGTCGAGGACGCGCTCGTTCTCCAAGGTCTCGGCTTCAGTGCCGTTATGGTCGAGAATTTCCACGATGTGCCATTCCCTGCTGGACACGCCGCTCCCGAGACCATCGCTGCGATGGCCGTCGTGACGCGTGCCATCACGGAGGCCGTGAAGATTCCCGTCGGCGTACAGGTTCTCCGCAATGATTCGTTGGCCGGGCTCGGCATCGCCGTCGCCTCTGGGGCCAGCTTTATTCGGGTGAATGTGTTGAGTGGAGCGGCAGTGACCGACCAGGGGTTGATCCAGGGACAGGCCGATGTCCTGCTCCGACGCCGCGAGGCGTTGGGGGCAGATGTCATGATCCTCGCGGATGTGGACGTGAAACACGCCACATCCCTCGACAGCAGACCGCTGACGGAACGGGCCGCCGATCTGGCGAACCGTTCCGGCGCTGATGCTGTGCTCGTCACCGGGAGCGCCACTGGCGCTGCTGTCGACCTCGATCAATTGGCTTCCGTGAGCCATGCAGTCGCACCCACGCCGGTGTTGGCTGCCAGTGGAACCACTCCAGACACCTTGCGCGCAACCCTTGATCGCTGTGCCGGCACGCTTGTCGGCAGCGCACTCAAGGGAGAGATGGCAGGGCGAGTCGATCCGATTCGCGCCGCCGCCTATGCAGAGCGCAAACTTCATGAGTGAACACCCCGTCCGCCACGCGGACACAATCATCTTTCCTGCCAGCCTCGACCCCAAGGGCGTCTCCGTCGTGCGACGCCTGCGCGAAGCTGGATACGAGTCCTACCTCGTCGGCGGCTGCGTCCGGGACTTGTTGTTGGGGCACATTCCCAAGGACTACGACGTCTCGACCGAGGCGCGACCCAGGCAGATCCGGCGCGTGTTTCGCAACTGTCGGGTCATCGGTCGGCGCTTCAAGCTGGCCCATGTGCACTTCGGCGATCACATCATCGAAGTCGCCACCTTCCGGCAGAACCCCACCCAGGACTCCGTAGGCACTGTGGGTGAGGTCGAGAGCCAGCCCGCGCAGGGCGCTGGACCGGAAGGGGAACCGCCAGTGGATGCCCCAGTGGATGCCCCAGTGGATGCCCCAGTGGATGCCCCAGTGGATGCCCCGGTGGATGCCCCTGTGAATGCCCCGGTGGATGCCGAGCTGGATGCCCCGCCAGAGGCGCCCAGCGCCGAAGAGGCCGACGAGCTGCTGATCACCCGCGACAATGTCTACGGCACTGCCGAGGAAGACACGCTCCGGCGGGACTTCACCATCAATGCCCTGCTGTACGACGTGCTCACGGACGAGGTCATCGACTACGTCGGCGGTGTCGCAGACATCAACAGCCGCACACTGCGCACCATCGGCGACCCCATGGTGCGAATCGCCGAAGATCCGGTGCGCATGCTGCGCGCCGTCAAGTTCACGGCCCGCCTCGATCTGCAGCTGGAACCTTCCCTCGATCACGCCATGCGTGAGTGCTCCACCTTCATTACTCGCAGCGCCCCTCCGCGCGTGCTCGAGGAGATCTTCAAGCTCCTGTCCTGTGGTGCCGCCAAGCGTTCCTTGGAGCTCCTGCTTGACTACGGCCTGCTGGCGGAACTCTTGCCGGAGGTCGCAGAGCATTGGACAGAAAACAGGGAGACGCTGATCCAGCTGGGCGCCGCACTCGATCACGTCGACAAGGCTCAGCGCAAACTCAGCAATGCGCTCCTGATTGCGGTGTTGTTCCATGACCCATGGCGCAAGATGCTCGACCAGTCTGAGCGTGTGGACCCCCTGGTGGCAGCCCGTGACCTGATGGCGCCGGCAGCTCTGCGCATGAACATCCCGCGTCGGGATGTCTCCTCCGCGTCCCAACTCCTGCTCAACCAATCGCGGCTCGAGCGCTCGCGCCGCGGCCGTCGATTCCGCATGCAGGATTTCCTCGCGCGCCCCACCACCGTCGAGGCCATCGACCTGCTCTATGTGCGCGCCCTGGGGGGCGCAGCCGACGCCGAGAACCACGCGCGCTGGGCCATGCGACTGCTCGAACACTGCGGTGCCGAGGCCATTCCGGGTGCTCCGCGAGCGGAACGTCCAGCCCAAGAAGAGGAGAAGCCTCGCCGTCGACGGAGTCGCGGCGGACGACGGCGGTCGTCCAACCGTGGCGATTCGGACACGGCGCAGCAGTCGTCTTCAAGCCGATCCCAGGGCGAGGGGCGTCGCCCTCGCTCGCAGCCCGAGGAAGGGAATGCTGCAGCCGGTCAGAGCTCGCGTTCCTCCAAGGCTGCTGGCTCGAATCGACACAACCGGAGCGACAAGGTCGCTGGAGAAACCGCCGGGGCCCATCCGCAGCCACCAGTGGCGGCATCTGAGCCTTCACCTGGGACCTCACCTGGGCCTTCAACGGCACCGGTCAGCGCGGCTCCCGCCCCCGAAGCACCGTCGGGTCTCAAGGGCAAAGTGAAGGCGCTCTTCCGGCGCGTTCTGGGGCGCTCCGACGTCGCCGGGGATTCGGGGGCCGCAGCAGCCGGATCGGCCGCGCCAGGCGGGTCACCGGCGTCGCCCACAGCGCGCACCGGTCCGACGAACACTCAGCCCGACACGCAAAGCGGATCGTCAGACAGCACGCACGCTGAGTCCACGGAGGCCGGGCAGCGCACCGGGTCAACCACGAGTTCCTCCGATGCATCGGGCGGGACTCGCAGCAGAAGTCGCTCACGTCGCCGCCGCCGTCGCCGGTCGTCCACCGGCTCATCCACTGGGAACGAGCAGCCTTCAGAGAATGGAGAGCACCGAGAGCCGACAAGCGCTTCGGATGGAGACCGGAGCGACTCCGCATCGACATCGGCGAGGCAGCAGAGCGGCGACGGCAAGTCGCGCTCGTCCCGCGGCCGTCGTCGCCGAGGATCACGCTCTGGATCTGGTGCTGGCTCCGGCAGCGGGAGTGGCGGCGGTTCCCGATCCAGGGGCGGTGAAGCCCCGAGCGAGCGAGGCAGCTCCGGCGGATCCAAGAGGAGTGGCGGCCAACGAAAGAAGAGCGGCACGTCCGACTCCAAACCGAGGTCCGGAGGCCGCGATCCCACTGACCCGAAGGAGTCCTCGGCGGAATCATCTGACCCGTCGCAGCGTCACCCCGAAGACGTCGAGGACATGTTCGACTGGTAGGCGCCGCGTCAGGCGTCAGTGCGGGTTGAAGGTCTCGTCGTCGTAGCGATGACAGGCCTGGCAAGCGAGGGCATCCAGGCCGTGGACCACGGCCTTCCGCTCCGAGCGCGACACCTGGAAGCTGTGACCCTGGCGCAGGACCACCGTCCGCGTGTCATTGTCGTGCACGAGCACCGCGGGGCCACGCGTGACATCAACCTGGATCACGCGATCCCCTTCCACCTTCAGCGGTGCGACCTCACCTCGGGTGCAGTTGTTGAAGGCGATCCCGATCCCGGACTCGAAACGTTCGCGGGTCACGGTGTGAAAATAGCCGGTACTGCCAAAGGGCGTGGCGAACACCAGGCCATCACCGGTGGTCTCGACTCCGACCTCGTTGCCGTCCACGTAGAGCCGGAAGCGCAGTGCCAAGGCGGGGTTGTCATTGCGCAGGACGACGTCGTTGAGCGCATGAAAGCGGGCGTGGCCCAGGCGACAGACCAGCATTTCCAAACTCGCACACTCCAGGTCACCGTCCCGGAAGCGCTCCAAGACAGCTTCCAGCTCGTGCAGCGGACAGAGCTTTGCCGAACGACCCAGGCGCGCTGACAACTTGGGCACCCCCGGCAACATGCGCTCGGCCCGCAGCAGGGTTCCATCGCCGCCATGGCACAAAACGATGTCGGGCTCCCGATCCACCACCTCGAAGCCGGCGGCCGAGGCGCACTCCGCGGCTCGCTCCCGGAGGTCGCCCACGATCATGATGCGCTGGCTCATGCCCGGCCCTCCGGCTCAGCAGACACGAGAGCGCCCAGGATCAGGTCGTGGATGTCCGTGTGCCTCTTGACCCTCTCGGCGGCTGCCGCCAAGCCAGGGGACCCCATGGCGACCGGCCAAAGTGCCCGGTCCTCTGGCCTGTGGCCGTGGCTGCCTTTGACCATTCGTGCGTCCAAGGGGATGACATCCAAGAGGTTTCGGAAACCAAGTCGGCGTGCGAGCAACCGACGGGCGATGCGCAACTTGGGAGCACTCAGCTCCGGATCGAGAAACAACTCGCCGGGGTCGTAGCCCGGTTTGCGATGAATGTCCACCGTCCGCGCGTAGTCCGGGGCGCGATCATCCTCCAACCAGAAAGGATAGGCGAACCAGGCCCGCGGTTCCGCCTCGAGAATCAGCTCACCGGCACGAGGATGGTCGAGGCCGGACGCCGCACGTTCGGGTCCCGACTCCACGCGCCCCACCCCGGGGAGCGCTTCCAGCAGCGCACGCGCCGCGGGCACATCAGCCGGGTCGGCCACGTACACATGGGCGACCTGGTGGTCGCACACGGCAAAGGCCCTGCTCGCTCCAGCGTCCAGGGTCTCGCCCACCGAGTCCTGCCACAGAACCGTCAGCAAGCCCGCCTCGCGCAGGGCGCGGTTGGGGTAGACCACCTGATCCACCTCGCCGATTCCATACTCCGAGACGACGAGGACTTCCATGCCGGCATCCCGCGCCGCATCCACGAGACGACCCGCTTCGGCATCCACCAGCTCGACCTGCGCAGCGACATCAGCTCCGTGCGGACCTTGCTGTTGAAGCACGTAGTCCAGGTGAGGGAGATACGCGAAAAGGACGTCCGGCTTGTCTGTCGCAAGCACGTCCAGGCTGGCGTCCACGATCCAGCGGGTCGATGAGATGTCGGCGGCCGGCCCCCAGAAACGGAACAACGGGAAGGCCCCGAGGCGCTCCTCCAGCCGACCTCGCAGGCTGTGCGGCGTCGTGTACACCCCCGGGATCTTGCGGCCGTCTGCCGGGTACTCAGGGCGCGGCGTCACGGACACGTCGGCGGAGGAATACATGTTGAACCACCAGAACATCTGGGCCACCCGCAAGTCAGGCCGCTGCTCTCTGGCCGTGTCCCACACCGAGGGCGCTTGAACGAGGCGATTCGACTGCCGCCAGAACAGCACTTCGGAGAGCTCGTGGAAGTACCATCCGTTGCCCACCACGCCGTGCTCACTGGGGTCACGCCCCGTCAACATGGAGGCCTGTGCGGTGCATGTCACCGCGGGGAAGGCTGGTTCCAGCGGGACCTGCCAGCCAGATTCGGCCAGGGCGCGCATGCGCGGACCCATGAGCGACGGAACCAGGCCGACGATGTCGAGAACGAGTAGTCGGGACGTCATTCTGGGAGCATAGCGAACCAAAGCCCCCGCTCCTGGCACCGGATGCGGCGGTTACACTCGACCCATCCATGAGCCTGGCCATGGGGTGCAGGTCCCGCCACCGCGCCCCCCAGCACACCTGGCGGCAAGACACCTCGGAGATCCCCTTGCTGACGGACCGCCTGCTGCGCACCGTCGCGAGCCGCTACCTGGGCAAACCGGATCTGGCTGATTTCCTCGCCATCCGGTTCCCGGATCTGCGCAGCCTGATGTCCGGGGCCCGGAACGAGCTGGCCTACCGCTTGGGGCTCACCGGCGCGGCCCGCCTGACCACCCTCAACGTCGAACTGACCAGCCGTTGCAACGCCGCCTGCAGCTACTGCGACGTGAACCGACAGCTCGGTCGACCCAACCAGGACCTGGACCTCGACACCTACGCCCGCCTGCTGGAGCAACTCCCCACTCTCGAGGAGGTGCTGCCGTTCCAGTGGGGAGAGCCCCTGCTTTACCCCGCGCTGGACGAAGCGTTGCGCCTCGCCACCCAGCAGCAGCTGCGTTCGTATGTCACGACCAACGGCCTGCTCCTGGATGGGAGCCGCTTCCGCGCCCTGACACGTGCCGGCCTGACCCGCCTGACCGTTTCCCTCGACGGCGAAGCGCTGAACCATGAGCAGCGACGAGGCTATGCTCAGGACGAGATCCTCGAGCGGCTCGCGGAGGCACGTGGCATCCAGCAGCGGGAGGCCGCGGCCACCAAGCTGGACGTGTCGATGGTGGTCGACGACGAGGTCGCCCACCTCCTGCCAGCCTTCCGCCAGCGCATGGCGCCCCTCTGCGATCGCGTGCAGTTCATCCCTCGTATGCTGGACGCCACTCGCAGCACATCATGCCGGGAGCCTTCGCGAGGCGTGTTGGTGGTCCTCAGCGACGGCCGTGTCACCACCTGCTGTGCTGATGTCCGGGGCGAGCTGGATCTCGGACATGTCGAGGACCCACGGTTCGCCCAGGTCTACACGTCGCCCGCCTTCCAGGAGCTCCGCCGCCAGCATCGCCAGGGAGAGCTGCCGAAGACGTGCCGGAACTGCAGTGAGTGCAACGTCCAGGGGGTCAGCCCTCGCTTCTCATGAGCATGCACAGCCGACTCCTCGATCTCTGCAAGTCCTTGGACGCCAGCCTGGGCGGCCTCGTGGTGCGCTTTGCTCCAGGGACGACGAACCGAAAAATGCCCCGCCGGCCCACGGACGTCGTGCTGATCCGGCTCTGGGGGTTGGGCAACCTGGCGCTGCTGGCACCGCACCTCGCGGCGTGCCGAGACTCCACGCGCTTGCGCCTGCTCACTTTGGAACGAAACCGGGAGTTCGTAGTCCAGCACTTCCCCTGGGTCGAAGTGTTGTCGCTCCCCGATCCCAGCTCTCTTCGACTCCCGCTGGCGCTGTTCCATCACGCACGGAGTCTTGCCCAGGATCCGCCCGAGGTCTTGCTCGACCTGGAGCAGTTCCTGCGCTTGCCCTTGTGGCTGTTCCGTCGCGTCACAGGCGCACCCAGCATCGGGCTGGACACGCCCATGCAAGGCCGCAGCCAGCTGCTCGACAAGCCGGTCCGTCACGACGCAACGCGCCACGTGGCCGAGACCTTTGCAGCACTGTGGCGGGCAGCTGGCTTGAACACGGGCGTTGGCCCTGGGCCTCTGCGCGTGGACCCCAGCGCGTTGCCCAGGCTTCCAGAAGGCTGGTCGCCTTCATCATGCAGGCGTCCGTTGATCGTGGTGCACCCGGGCTCCGGTGACCATTTCCCCGGCCGGCGCTGGTCGCCGCAGCGCTTTGGCCAATTGGCGAAACGGCTGGCCCGATCCACGGGCGCCCGGGTCGTGCTCACGGGGCTGGACGCGGAGGCTGAACTGATTCGGGAGGTGCTGCAAGCCTTGGGCAGCACGGCCTCCCTCAACCTCTGCGGACAACTGGAAACACGGGCACTGGTCGCCCTGCTCGCAGAGGCCGACCTCTTGCTCACGAACGACACGGGCCCGCTCCATCTGGCCGATGCCCTTGGCACGCGAAGCGTCGCCTTGTATGGGCCCAACACACCCCATCGCTACGGCCCTCGCACAGTGGGGTCCCGCGCGGTCTTCGCCGATCTTCCCTGCAGCCCCTGCCTCGACGATCGCAGCATGAAGCGTTCTTCCTGCAGGCACTTCGCTTGCATGGATGCCCTCAGTGTGGACGCCGTCGAGTCGATCTGCATGGAGAGCCTGCAAGGCAACATGCTTCGCCGAGTGGATACAGCGTCCCATGCCCTCGCGCATTGAGGCGACCCGCCGCTACATCGCCCTGGCGCGAGCGGTCCAGCGCGCTCGGCGGGCAGCCTTCGACCCGTTCAAGCTGACCTGGATTCTCACGGAGCAGTGCTCCCAGCATTGCCGGAGTTGCAACCTCTGGGTGGGCCAGCCAGCGCCCGGGCCCAGCATGGAGGAGATCCAGCGCTTGCTGGAGGCCAACCGTCACCTCACCTGGCTGAACCTCTCGGGCGGCGACTTCGTAGAGCGCGCGGAGGCAGCGCAGATCATTGAGGCTGTCACCCACGCCCTGCCGGACCTCGCCCTGCTCGACTTTCCTACGGCGGGCCAGGACACGAAAGCCGTCTTGCGGGCACTGGAACCGGCCCTCGACTCGCAGGTGCCGCGTGTCTATGTCACCGTGAGTCTGGATGGCCCCGATGACGTGCACGACACGATTCGGGGCAGCGTGGGTTCTGCCGCGCGCGCACGGGAAACCCTGCGAGCGCTCCAGGCCATCCGTCGCCCGGGCTTCACGGCCGTGGCGGGCATGACGCTCTCGAGCCACAACCTCCCGGAGAGCATCCCGGAGCGCCTGGCGGACCTGCTGCCCAGCCACTGCCCGCCCTCGGATCTGCATCTGAACCTGGCCCACCACTCCACGCACTACTACCGCAACAAGGACTCGGTCCAGCCCCCCACCCAAACGGCACAGGCCCTGATCGAGTTCGTGGAGACGGCTCGCAAATCGCGCTGGAGCCCGCTCGGCATCATGGAGGGCCGCTACTGGAAGTTCGCCCGACGCTACCTGGACTCCGGCGATGTGGGCGGTCGCTGCAGCGCCTTGCGGGGGAGTGTGTTCCTGGGTGCCGACCTCTCCCTCTATCCCTGCTCGATCTTCGATCGCCCGTTGGGCAACCTGAGAGACGTGAGCTACTCCCTGCGACGCATGAACGAACTCGCCGAGAGCGCCCCCACCTTGGTGGAGGTGGAGGCCCGCCGCTGCCCTGGTTGCTGGTCCCCGTGCGAGGCCTTCCCGACGCTGCTGGTGGGTCGAGGCAGCCCCCTTTGAAGGCGCAGCTCACGACGGTCCTGTTGCTCGCGCTGTTCTCACATGGGCTCGGCCTGGCGAATGGCTTCGTGTACGACGACCACCGCTTCGTCGACGGCAATCCGGCGCTTGCGCGGGTGAGCGTGGCCGACGCCTTCCTGGACGCTGCGACCCAGACGGCCGATCTCGATCGGGATGTGTATCGCCCCTTGCGGCTGCTGGGCCACGCGTGGGATCTGCGGCACTGGGGGCTCGACCCTTTCGGCTTCCATTTGCATTCCCTGATCGTTCACTTGCTCAACGTCCTCCTGGCGTACGTCGTGCTGCGCCACCTTCTCGGATCGGAGCGCGACGAGGCCGCGTTCGTGGGTGCTGCGCTGCTCGCGACACACCCGCTTGGGGTCGAGGTCGTGGGTTGGATCTCGAGCCGGGGTGATCTCTACGCCGCTGGCTTCGGCCTCGTGGCGCTGGGCCTGGGTTGCGTTCGCAGGGCCAAGCCGGGCGTGCTCGTGCTGGCGGCCAGCGCGGCCTGCCTGGCGACGCTCGGCAAGGAATCCGCTGCCGTGCTTCCTGTCGTTGCTGGGCTGCACGTCTTGCTCGTGGGCCGGCACGGCGGCTCGCCAGTTGATCCGGACGAGGAACTCGTGGGGCACGAATCCAAGCGGCGACTTCACGGGGTGCCCTGGGGCCCCCTGGCATTGGCTCTTGGGGTGCTGGCCGCCCTGACCCTGCGCCAGGTCGCGCTTGCTGGTGCTTCACCGGTCCAGACCCCCCCCCACGGAGGCAGCGCCCTGGCCCAGGCGGCCTGGGCCCTCTTCGGCCTGAGCCAAACCCTGGCGTCAGTCGTGTTTCCGGCGAACCTGTGTGTCGAGTATCCCCAGGACAGCTGGGCGGCAGGGGCCATCCCGGTTTGGATCCGCCCCGCCACCCTTTTGGGAGTTGGGGTGCTCGTGCTACCGATCCTCTGGGCGCGCCTGGGCCGCCGTAGGGCGGCCTTTCTCGCCGCCTGGGCACTGCTCGCCTATCTGCCGTCCAGCAGCTTCCTGGTCACGCTGCGGGACCTGGTTAACGACCGTGGTGCCTACCCCATGCTCCCCGCCTTGGGAGCGCTCCTGGGATTGGCCTGCGGGGGCCGCCGCGCCGCCGCCTGGCTCGTCGTCCTGGGCCTGGGCATCCCGCTCGCCTTTGCCTCCGTAGAGCGCACAGCAGCCTTCCGTTCGGACACTTCGCTGTGGTCAGACGTCTTGGTCAAGAATCCCGGCTCGGTTCGGGCGCACCTGGGTCTGGCGGCCGTCTCCTCCGAGGAGCTGGTTCAACGGGCTCACCTGATCCAGGCAACCCAGAACTGTGTGGCGGGGAGCAAGCTCGAGGCAGCAGCGCTGGCCCGGCTCGGCCAGCACCTCCTGCGCAGCACGGGCAACGCCGAGGCGGCACTCCCGGTCTTGGAGAAGGCACTCGAAGCCGCCCGGTATTGGCAGGCTTTGGAGCGTCCGACGACCGATGCAGAGACCGTCGCCGCGGCACTGGCGGAGGCCTATGAGCTGCTGGGTCGTTCCGGCGAGGCGGAGCAGGTTCTGGACCTGGCCTTGGCGGACGCCGCTGCGCAACCTGCCACGGGCCGCTCCCGCGCGACGGTCTTGCTCGTGCACCGTGCCCTGGTCCGACTCCTCCGGCTGCAGCGTGACCCAAGCTCGGAAGAGAAGACGAAGGCTCTCTGGGAGGCCGTGCTGGCAGCCGAAACCGCCGCGCCGGAACACCCGCTGGTCACGTCACTACGGGCCTTGATCGCTCAACGCATGAACGAGGCGAGCGACAGCCGCTGAACGTCGCACCACGGAAGGGCCGGACGGGACCCCGCTGAACTCAGCCGCCGGAAGGCGCGCTGGGCGACTCAGGCTTCTCGCCCGGCTTGCCAGGAGCATCTTGGTTGCCGCTGTTCTGGCCACCACCCTGCTCCCCATCGTTCGGGGCATCGAGTCCCTTGGTCGGCCGGCCCTTCTTGCCCAGGGTCAGCGCCGTCTGGCCCTTCGGCAACCGGCGCATCGTCGCCACCTTGTCCGCCTTGGGCGCCTTCCTGTTGCGCAACAGCGGCACGGCGTTCTTCTTCTTGTAGGTGGCCATCATCCAGAGCGGCTCACCGAAGCGGCCGACACCCTCAATCAGCTCAGGGTGGACGTACAGCGGCGTGCCGCTCTCATCGACGGTCTTGATGGCGCCGTTGTCGAGCACCCGCCCGTTCCGCTTGTACTCCTCGATCTTCTCCAGGTTCTCCTCCATGATCCGAGCCATCTTCGCCTCCTTTGGGGTCACGGACATGACCTTGGGCGTCTTGACGGTAGGAGGGATCATGGGGGCGACATCGGGCTCGACGCTCTCCTGGCCAGCGGCCATCCAAGCCACGCCACCCACCAGGGCAGCGATACCAAACATCACGAGTGCGGAAATCGGGGAGTTCTTCACGGGAGAAGTACCTGCGTTGGGACTGCGATCGGGGGAGGAGGGCCGTGAACGAGGGTTCAGGGCACCCAGGCGCGAGGACGAATGGAGTATACCATCGGCTCGTGCGCGTGCTGCTCTGCGCCAACGCTCCCTGGGCTCTGCTGCCCAGGTGACAGGATCAAATCCGTCACGTTGGTACGATGCGACGTATCGAGTCGCTGGATCGAATTTCTTGACTCTGGAAGAGACCCCGTATGTCGACCCTCATGTCGAGTGCCCTGCTCTGCGCTCTGTGGCTCCCCACGGCTGCCATCGCGTCCCAGGCTCCCGTTTCCCTGCCGAATTCGGCTCTTGCTGTCGAGAGTCCGCTGCTCGTTGCAGAGCCCGCCAACGTGGATTTTGGCGACGTCTTCCAGGGAGAGCAGCTGGTGCAGAAGGTCACCGTCACGAACACCGGTGACGCGGCCTTCCCCCTGGGCAGCATCCAGACCAGCTGTGGCTGCACGGCAGCCAAGATCATCGGCCCGGACGGCTCCGACTATCCCACCCGCTCTCCGAGCGCCGATCCGATCCTCATCCTGGCTCCCGCTGAGTCCATGACGGTCATGGTCGAGTTCAACACCACGGGCAAGAACGGGGATGTGAAGCAGACCATGAAGCTGCACCCCGCGGACCCTGCCCACGCGGCGCTCGAGGTGGGCGTTCACGTGCGGGTGACGAAGGCCCTGCAAGTGACGCCACCTTGGCTCAACCTGAACAAGATCCCCAAGACCGGCCGCATGGAAGAAATCGTGACCGTCGAGGCCGTCGAGATCGGTGATTGGAAGATCTCCGGCTTCAAGAGCCAGATCGAGAACGTCCCGTTGCCGACCTGGATGACGTTCGAGGTTCTGGACGAGGAGGGTCCCCGGCGCCGCGTGCGGGTTGTCATCGAGGGCGACCGCCCAGTGGGAGCTTTCTCCACCCGGGTCGCCGTCGAGATCGAGCACGAGAAGATCAAGCAGGCCGACTTTGCCGTGACGGCCATCGTCGCGCCCAACGTCTCCTTCGACACGGGCAACAGCTCGTTCCAGGACAGCGTGAACTTCGAGCACGTGAAAGCGGATGAAACCGTGACCCGCACCATCACCGTGCTGAACAAGGACCCGGCTGTCCCCTACGTCCTGCAAGCGGTCGACTTGCTCACCAGTCAGAAGGAGTTCTTCAAGACGAGCATGCGCACCGTCGAGGAAGGCATCTCCTATGAAGTCGACATCACGGTGGATGGCTCCCTGGGGGCTCCCTTCTTCCGTGGCAGCCTGATCCTGCGGGCTGAGCACCCGGACCTGGCCAACAAGATGATTCCGTTCCACGGGTGGGTGCAGAAGTAATCGCCTGTGACCGAAGCCACCGGTAGTGCAGTTCGACGGACGTCGGCCCCACGCGGCCTCGGCAGCATCCTGGCCGTTGTGGTGGGCTTGTCCATCCTCGTGGGCGGCTGGCTTCTTTCGCAGGAGCAGAAGCTCACGATCCTGGTGGTGTCGTTGGACACCACCAGGCCCGACCACCTCACGCCCTACGGCTACGACAAGCTGACGACGCCCACCCTGGCCCGGCTGGCGGCCGAGGGGACCCGCTTTTCGTCGGCAAGGTCCACCACCTCCTGGACCCTTCCGTCACACATGTCCCTGTTCACGGGGCTTCCGGCGGATTTGCACAACGTCACCATCGACTTCCAGACGCTCGACCTGGGCCGCCCCACGATGGGGCAGATCTTCAAGCAGGCTGGCTACCAGACCACGGGCATCTTCTCCGCCCCGTACCTGCACAGTCGCTTTGGCTTCGCCCGGGGCATGGATTTCTATGAGGCGGCCACGCGTAGCCCGATGGTCTACGACTTGCCACCCCGGCAGATGGGGAGTGAGGACCGGTCGTCGCAGCTGGAGTTCGTATCCCACCTCGAGGTCACCAGCACCCGCATCCGCACCCAGGCCCTGCAGTCGTTCTCGGAGGCGCGCATACGGCCCAAGATGTTCATGTTCCTGCACTTCTTCGACCCCCACTACGACTACCTTCCGCCGGCCAAGTTCGCCCGGGAGTTCATCTCGCCCACCTACCGGGGCCCTGTCAACGGGCAGGGTGTGCTCGCCCAACCCGATGTCATCCACAGCGAGATGCCTGCCGCTGACCTCACGCAACTGCTGGCGTACTACGACGCCGAGATTCGCTTCGTGGATCAAAACCTCGGTGAAGTCATCCAAGGGATCGAGGACAGCGGCGGCCTGGGCTCCACCATCGTCGTCATCACGGGCGACCACGGTGAGGAGTTCTTCGAGCACGGCAAAATCGGCCACCGCACAAGCCTGAGTGAAGAGGTGCTGGCCATCCCCTTGATCTTCTGGGGGCCCGGCATCATCCCCGAGGGACAGGTCATCGACGATGACGTGGCGCTCTACGACGTCCTGCCGACGCTCATGGATTACGCAGACCTGCCCGAGGACCCCATCATCTACGGCCGCAGCCTGCGTCCCTTGATCGAAGGCGGTGCGCTGGAGAAGCGGCCCACGCACGCAGCGTTGACGTTCCTGCACCGAGAAGGCCCCGAGTACTACACACGGCACGATGCCATCGTCTACGACGGCATGAAATACGTCCGCCGGGTCCGGGTGCCCTGGTCCCCGGATGACCCGATGCGCATCGACAACATGCCTGAATACGAGGGTGCGGAGCTGGAGGTGTTCGATCTGCGCGCCGACCCAGGGGAGCAAACCAACCTGTTCGACCGCCGGGGCGAGGACGCCCGGGTGCGGGGCATCATCAGCGAGTTCGAAGCCGAGCAGCTACGGCAGAAAAGCGCGAAGGAGGCCTTTGAGCCCCGGGGCTTCGACACCCCGGATGGCTTCGCTCCGAGCGACCACCAGGACTTCATGGACACATTGAGGGGGCTGGGTTACGTCGGCGCCATCAACCAAGCTGATCCCGTCGAGCCGGGCGAGACTCTGGAGGAAAACCCCTCGCCGCAAGATGCGGAGGGCTCCGGCGAATCGCCCTGAGGGGCGCCCTAGCTGGAGAGCGCGACCGAATCGCCGCCTCGTGAGACGACCTCGCCCAAGGCCACTTCGGCCTGTTTGAGGACGGTGTCGAAGAAGATCGACTCGTCGCCATCCTGGGTAGACACGCCGACGCTGATGCTGACCCTCAAAGGCCGGTCATCGACCCGGACGTCCAGCTCCGAGACCCTGTCGTGCAGGCGCTTGCCCAGCAGGCTCGCCCCCTTGGCATCTGTGTGGGGAAGCACCACAACGAAGCGTTCGCCGAGCCGACCCACGAAGTCGCAGCTGCGGGAGTGACGATTGAGAAGATCAGCCACCGCACCCTCGACGCGATCTCGCGTGTCGGAGCCGTGCAGGTCGCCCAAGGCACCCAGGCGATCAATCTCGAGCAGGATGCACGACAACTCGTACTGATATCGCCGAGCTCGTGAGAACTCGATCTTCAGCAGATGCAGGATCTGCGTGTACGAGAAGAGGCCCGCATCCACCTTGTTGTTGGCTCGCTCGTCTCTCACACCCTGATTATCGACCACGGGCGCCTCCGCCTGAAGAACTAAGAAGAGAGCGTTCTGAGAGCACTCCCCGGCCATCGCGGGCCGGCCCTTGCAAACCGCAGCCCACAAAAAAAGTTGGCCCTGCCCGTTGCCGGACAGAGCCAACTCAAATGTGGTGGCCAATAGGGCTGGAGATGGCGGTTGGGGAGGGGAAAACGGCTCAAGCCCCACAGACCACCCACGCCAAATGAATGGCATGGCGAGCCAAGCTAGGCCTGACTCTTGTGGGTTCATAATCCTCCATCACCCCCGGCCTGTCAACTTCGCCCACAGGCTTTCCTCAGAGTTTCAACATTCCCGAAGCTGGACGGATTGGCCCGCGAGCCGGAGATTGAACTTCTGATATCTCGCCCTGAAAAGGCACTCAACGGTCGCACGACTACGCATAGGCCCATTCGACGCCCATATCGCACACCGGCCCTGCCCCTGAGGAGGGGGGACTCAGGGCTGCTTGTCCACCGGGCCGCCTTCGGGAGCGCTCGGGAGGGCTTCTTCGCCCAACAGCTCTGAAACCAGCAGCCGGAAGTCATCCCGCTCTCGCACGCTCACGAGATCGCCATCCTCCAGCATCCATGCCACGTCCAGAAAGCCGTCTTCCACAGCCCCGCGCAGCTGCTCAACAGCCCGCCCCCCCTCTCCGCTGAGAGCGGCAATGCACGCGAGGTTGTAGTGAGCCATCCGGGCGTCGACGCCTTCGAGGTTGGCCGTGAGCTGGCCGAACCACTCGGCGGCTGAGGCGTAGTCGTCGAACTGCTGGTAGTGGTATCCGATGTCGAACCAGACGGTGCGCCCGAAGTACTCGTCAAAGCTCCTGAAGGTCGAAATCAGCGGGTCGAGCAGGCTGACCCGACGAGGGAGCACGTATTGCTCCAGGACGGCGATGCGCTCGCGGATCGGCCCCGGCTGCCCACTCTTCGCCAAGGCAAAACGGGTGTAGCGCGACAGGTCGATGTCGAGTTCGAGGCGGTGCAGATCTTCGTTGAGGGGGCGCGGGGCCTGGTTCTGCCAATCGCGAGACGCCCGCTGCCACTCCACCCGGAACTCCTCGTCCGGATCGAGCAGGAGAGGTTCCAGCGCGGCTCGCAGTCGTTCACCCTCGGCGGCCTCCTGCAGCGCCATGACGGCCATGATCCGGATGGTGTGATGCATGGCGCGGTCCTGCGCCACACGCACCAGGTCATCGAAGCGCTCCACCGTCGCCGCGAACTGCCCATCGTAGAAACCGGGGATCCCACCATCCCGCAGCAGGCCCGCGAGCAGGAACGCGACCTCTGGAGTGTCGTCGAGCCCGGTGCCATCTCGGCGCTCCGTGCCCCGCTCCAGGTACCACGGAGACGGGTCCGCTTGCTCGCTTCCGGCAGTCTGTTGTTCCTGCGCGAGGGCGCTCCCCACAAGCGCCCCGCCCAGCAGCAGCACCCCCATCAGCGTCCTCTTCACGAGCAGAAGCAGGCTGGGGAGGGTCGAGTGCTGTCTCACGGAATGGTGACCTCATGGAAGCGGCGTTTGCCCACCTGAAGCAGGTGCGTACCACCGGACGAAAGATGCAGCTGCTCATCTTGCACACGCTGGTCGTCCACTCGGACTCCACCGCCCTTGATCAGGCGGCGCGCCTCCGAGGCAGACGAGGCCAGCTGGATGTGCTGCAGGATACGCACGATCCAGACGCCTTTTCCGGATTCCATCAGCTCCAACGGCAGCGTTGTCTGCTCAATCTCGTCGGGAACGCCCTTGTCGCGGAAGATGCGGTCGAACTCCTCCGCTGCGGTGCGCGCTGCATCGGCGCCATGATAGAGGCGGGTCAGCGCGCCAGCCAAAGCGCCCTTGGCCGCTCGAGGCGAACCCGCGAGCAGCTTGAGCGCCTCCTCCTCCGGCACGTCCGTGGCCAGGCGGAAGTACGCTGGCATGAGTTCGTCCGGAACACTCATGGCCTTTCCGAACATGTCCCTGGGCGGGTCGGTCAGCCCGATGGCATTGCCCAAGCTCTTCGACATCTTCTGCACGCCGTCCAAGCCCGGGAGCAGCGGCAGCGTCAGGCAGACTTGGGGTGCCTGACCCGCGCCGCGCATGAGATCGCGCCCCACCAGCAGGTTGAACGTCTGGTCCGTTCCACCGATCTCCAGGTCGGCCCGCACCTCCACGGAGTCCCGTGCCTGCATCAGCGGGTAGAGGAACTCGTGCATGCTGATGGGGACGCCAGCCTTGTGCCGCTCAGCGAAGGTGTCCCGCTCCAACATGCGTGCCACCGTCATGGACCCGCACAAGCGCACGGCATCCATGAAGTTCATCTGGTCGAACCACTGACTGTTCCGAACCACCTCCACCCGATCCATTTCGAGGATCAGCGCGGCCTGCTTGAGGTAGGTCGCCGCGTGCGCATCCACTTCGTCGCGAGTGAGCTGGGGCCGCGTCACGTTCTTGCCCGTCGGGTCGCCCACCATGGCGGTGGCATCCCCGATGATCAGCACCGCAACATGCCCGAGGTCCTGGAGCCGTCGCAGGTAGCGCAGCTGCACGGAATGCCCCACATGCAGATCCGGGGAGCTGGGGTCCACGCCGAGCTTGACCCGAAGCGGCTTGCCCTTGGTCACTTTTCGACGCAGGTCGTCTTCCGTATGGCACGTTACCGTGCCCGCGAGAAGGGGTGACAGGTCGGGGGAGATGTCGCCAGTCGTCATGGCTCCAGGGTTCCAGCCAACCCGCTCTCCTTCAACCATGCTTCCCACGCAAAGGCCGAGCGGCCATGGGTCTGCCCGGTCATGAAGTGCAGGGCTCCGAAGCCCGCCTCCTGCTGCTGGCCCTTGAGGCCTGCCAACTGGCCCACGAGCTGCACGATCACGTCCACACGGTGCTCGACAGGTGCCTGCGCCGCCCGCAAGAACAGCTCATCGGGCTCCCGCTCGTCGACGGGCTGCTCGAACCACTCGGCGAGTGTCCCCGAGGCGGGCCGCGAGAAACTCTCCAAACTGACCGACGGAAACTCCATGCGAACTCCCCCGGAGCGCACGGACTCGCCGACGACATCCACGGGGTGCAATCGCGCATGGGCCTCGACCCGCCGTGCCAGGACCGAGGCATGTGCCGGGTCCAGCTCCCACAGGAAGCGGCGACGGAAAGGCTGCCCGAAGCGGGCTTCCCCGTCGTCGCCGAAGGCCGTCGGACGGCTTCGACGCCCGCCGAATGACGTGGGAGTCGTCCCCGCGAAGTCCTTCCAGGCCACCGTCAGCTGGATCAGGGCATCGTCCACCCCGCGACCCCGGGGACCGCGACCGAGGATCCTGAACAGACCAGGCGTCTTCGGCTCGATCTGGACTTCGATGTCGAGCGCCGTCACGACGCCCTCACCCTCGCTCTGAGCAGCCAACGAAAGGCTGTTGAGCGTCTCGACGACCGCCACCGGCAGCGGCTCCTCGTCGTCTCCCGCCGACGCTCCAAAGGGCAGGAGCGAGCACGCCGGCATCCACAGCACCGACGTCAAGAGCGCTAGGACTCCCGCCCAAACCCGCCCGGGACCACGCACAGAGTGCGCTGGGCCCCGGACGGGCCTGGACTCGAGGGAGCCTGTCTCAGGCGTCCTTCTTCTCATCCTCATCCTGAGCCGCGGCTTCGGCATCGACCGCAGGAGCTTCCTCTGCAGGAGTTTCCTCAGCCACAGGAGCCGCCTCGACCTCAGCCTCGACTTCAACCTCGACCTCAGCCTTGGCTTCAACCTCGGCTTCAACCTCGGCTTCAACGTCAGCGCTGGCCACCGGCTCGGACGCTTCGTCCGCCGGTGCCTCCTCCGAAGAAGCTTCGGGAGCTGCGGCGTCGTCGGCGGTCGCCTCTTCGGCACCCTCCTCGGTCGCTTCTCCCTCACCCGCTGCCGCCTGCTCTTCTTCCTCGGTGAGGTGGCTGTGCTGCGGAACGCCGATCATGGAGAGACCGATCTTCCGCTCTTCACTGTCCACCTTGAGCACGCGCACATCGACGAGTTGACCTGCCTTCACCACATCTTCCGGCGACTCGACCTTCTTGTCGGTGAGCTCGGAGATGTGCAGCAGCCCCTCGAGACCATCCTCGAGGCTGACGAACACACCGAAGTTGGTGATCTTCGTCACACGGCCGGCCACGATGTCGCCCGGGCCGTAACGGCGCGGGATCTCGTCCTGCCACGGGTCCTGCTCCAGCTGCTTCATGCCGAGCGCGACACGACGCTTCTCCGTGTCGACGCTGAGCACCACGGCGCGCACCAGATCGCCCTTTTGCAGGTTGTCGCTGGGGTGGCTGACCTTCTTGGTCCAGGACATATCCGAGACGTGCAGGAGGCCATCGATGCCCTCCTCGATCTCGACGAAAGCACCGTAGTTGGTGAGGTTCCGCACGACACCTTCGATGATGGTGCCGACCGGGTAGCGCTCCTCGACCTCGGTCCAGGGGTTCACCTCGGTCTGCTTCATACCGAGGCTGATCTCCTGCTTGTCCTTGTTGATCTCGAGCACGACCACATCCACCTCGCCGCCGATTTCGACGAGCTCGCTGGGGTGGTTCACGCGACGGGTCCAGGACATCTCGGAGATGTGCACCAGGCCCTCGATGCCATCTTCGATCTTAACGAAGGCACCGTACGGCATGATGTTCACCACCTCGCCAGCCACACGGCTGCCGACCGGGTACTTCTTCTCGATCTCTTCCCATGGGGAGGATTCGAGCTGCTTGAGGCCCAGCGCGATGCGGTTCCGCTCGCGGTCGAAGCGCAACACCTTCACCTCAAGCTGCTGCTCGAGCGCGACACACTCGCTGGGGTGGTTCACCCGGCCCCAGGACATGTCGGTGATGTGCAGCAGGCCGTCCACGCCACCGATGTCCAGGAACGCGCCGAAGTCGGCGATGTTCTTGACGGTGCCTGTGCGGACCTGGCCCTCCTCGAGGTTCTCGAGCAGATCGTCGCGCAAACGGTTGCGACGCTCTTCGAGCAACTTGCGGCGACTGACCACGATGTTCATGCGTTCGCGGTCGATCTTGATGATCTTGCACTCGAGCTCGCGACCGATGAAGGTCGCCACATCGGGCACACGCCGAATGTCGATCTGACTGGCGGGCAGGAAGACCGCCACGCCACCCACGTCGAGCAGCAGGCCGCCCTTGATCTTGCGGGTCGCCTCGCCCTTGAGGATGTCGCCTTCGCCGTGCGTGGAAACGATGCGTTCCCAACCACGGAGGCGTTCAGCCCGACGGCGTGAAAGCAGCAGCAAGCCGGTGCTGTCGTCCATGCCTTCCATGAGCACTTCGATCTCGGTACCCGCATCCGGGGCCTGCAGATCGTCAAACTCGTAGAGGGGGACGACGCCTTCGCTCTTGTAGCCGATGTCCACCATCACGTCGTCAGCAACGACGCGCAGGACCTTGCCCGAGATCAGGGCATTCGGGGCGAAGTCGCAGACCGACTGTTCGTATCGGGATTCGATGTCGCCATCGCCCATGCCACCCATGGCATCAGCAACAGCAGCATCCAGTTCGTCATCCGAGAGCAGGAAGCGCTCCAGGAGATCTTTGTTGTCGTTAATCATTGGAAGAAGGGGTGTGGGGCGGTCCCCAAAAAAGCGAACCGCGCTCACCGGGTGCTGTAGGACGGGGGAATTCCCGTCGCGGATCGTCCCAGTGTGAAGTGTCTAGATTTGTAGTGAAAACAAAGCCCAGTAGTTTAGGGATCCTGCGGAGGCCGTGCGAGGGAATCTTCAGCCCTGCGATCTGTCCGGCCTTGGGGCCTCAGCCGCTTGTTGGACCAGCTTTTCCAACTCATCCAGGACCTCTGCCTGGGAAAGGTCGGACGTATCGAGCAGTCGGGCCCCTGAGGCCCTGCTCAACGGGGCATGCTCCCGTTGGCTGTCGCGCCAATCCCGGGCCTCCAGGGCTGCCACCACCTGATCAACGGTCTCACCTTCGCCGGGGTTCTGAGCCAACCGACGCCGAGCCCTGACCTCGGGGCGGGCGTCCAGATAGACCTGGACGACGGCCTCGGGGAACACGACCGTGGCCATGTCCCGACCTTCCGCAACCAGGCCAGCACCCACCCCAGCGGCCTGGCGCTGGACCTCCAGCAAGGCATGGCGAACCTCCGGGTGGGCGCTTGCCGCCGAGACGGCCGCCGAGACGGCCGCGCTGCGCAAGCGAGCGTCTTCCACCGGCACTCCGTCCAGCAGCACCTCACCCTGGGAGCCCACGGCCAGGTCCAGGCCCGCGGCCAGCGCGCCCCACTCGGCGCCGTCGGCGTCGAGGGCGAGACCCGCTTCGATGCCCAGGGCCGTCACCGTGCGATAGAGCGCCCCTGAATCCAACATGACGAACCCCAGGCGCTCGGCCAGTTGCCGGCTCACTGAGCTCTTGCCGCTTCCGGCAGGACCGTCCAACGTCACCACGATGGGCGCCCGGCCCGCCACCTCGCCGTGGCACCCGAAGCGTACGTCTTCCCGAACGAGGGTGAGCTCGCCGTCAATCATGTGCGCGTGACATCCGGAGCGTTCGAAGTCGGCCATCACCACGAGTCGGCCAGCACCCTCCCCGCTCCCGATTCGCTCGTCCCGCGCCACGTGCACGTGCCCGCACAGAATGAGATCGGGCCCGGTCTCGAAGGCGCGGACGACTTCCTCGTCCACGATGGCCATGCTGGCCTGACTCTTCTCCCCGGTGGCCCGGGTGGCCCCATGCACCAAGCGGTCACCCACCCACGCCAGGCTGCTCGCCGGGATCGTGCGGAACACCCAGCGCATGGCGGGGTGCCGCAGGACGCCATGAAGCTTGTGGTAGCTCTCATCGTTGGTGCAGAACGCATCACCGTGGAGCAGCCGCAGCACCTGGCCACGAACGGAGATGTCCAGGTTCTGCTCATAGACCTCGAGGCCGCAAGCACGCTCGAGCTCTGGCCCCATCAGGAAGTCGTGGTTGCCGTGAATGATCACGACCCGGATGCCCCCCTCGCTGGCGGACTTCAGCGCGTCGAAGAAGGGTTTGAGCCCAGGGTCCTGCAGGGAGCGGGCACCCAGCCAGGCGCGGAAGACATCGCCCAGGAGGAACAGGGCATCCGCAGCTTGCGCCCGCACGTGCTCGACAAAGCGGCAGGCACGAGCCACGCCCTCCGGATCCTGGGCCGCCAGGTGGAAGTCGGACGCGAACCAGGCGCGCTGCGGGGCCCGACGGAGTCGGTCGGTTGAAGCGGACATGCTCAAGGGGAGGACCCGGCATTGGGATGGGCTGATCCGTCCAGTAGACTTCTGGGATCATGTCGACTCAAGCAAGCGCTGACGAACTCCAGACAGTCATTTCCTCCACCTTCGAACGGCACCGGCAAGTGCTGGAGGCTTCGACGGAGGCCTTGCCGCCCAAGATCGAGAGCGCTGCCCGGTTGCTCATCGCGGCCTATCTGGGGGGCGGAAAGGCGATCCTCTTCGGCAATGGTGGCAGCATGTCGGACGCTCAGCACATCGAAGGAGAGCTCGTCAACCGCTTCGCCATTGATCGCCAGGGCGTCGCGGCCGTGGCCCTCGGCAGCCCCGCCAGCTTGACGGCGACGGCCAATGACTACTCCTATGAAGATGTCTTCGCGCGCATGCTCGTGGCGCACCATCGCCCCGGGGACGTGGCCTGTGGCTTCACGACCAGCGGCAACTCCACCAATGTGGTGCGGGCACTCGAGAAGGCCCGTTCCCTCGGCCTGGCCACCATCGCGTTCACCGGCGAGGGCGGCGGCCAGTGTGCAAGCATCGTGGACGCCTTGATCGACGTGCCCTCCAAGCACACTCCACGCATTCAAGAGATGCACATCACCGTGGGGCACATGCTGTGTGATCTCGTCGAGCGAGCCGTGGTCGGGCAATCCTAGCGTGCCCGAGGTGAGCCCCTCCGTGAGCACCCCGAAGGCCCTCCGCCCCGCCGTGTTCCTGGACCGGGACGGCACGCTCATCGAGGAGCGCAACTATCCGTGCCGGCCCGAGGACATCGTCCCCATCGCCGGCGTGGGCCAGGCCCTGCATCGCCTGGCTGCCCTGGGATTCCTGCGCGTCGTGCTCACCAATCAGTCCGCTGTCGCCCGGGGCATGCTGACCGAAGAGAGCCTGGCTGAGCTGCACCGCTCCATGCTGCGCCAGCTGACCGCGGCCGGGGGAGGTGTGGACGCCATCTACTACTGTCCCCACCATCCCGAAGGCTGCGCGGTGGGCTACAGCTTCCGCTGCTCGTGCCGCAAGCCGTTGCATGGCTTGCTGGAAACGGCCATGAATGAACACGGCATCGACCTCGCGCGATCCATCTTCATCGGCGACCGGGCACGGGACCTCTACGCGGATGCGGGCCCGGCTGCAGCGCGCCTGCTGGTGCGTAGCGGCCACACGGAAAGACACACCCAGGACGCGGACGCCGTGCTGCCCTCCATCGTGGAGGCGACCCAGTGGATCGCCGAGCGCTTCGATCGCCGAACCCAGCCCCCGATCAGCGATACCGGCAGCGAAGCGATCTCCGAGCCGGACCCGCCGCCAACAGATCCAGCGCTAGGGCACGTGCCGCATGAGGGCGGGACCGACGATCCGGGCGGCCCACATCGGCAAGCGTGACAGCACCTTTTGCGGAATGGCCATCTTGGGGTTGCTGGGCGTGATCGTCGACGGCTTGCCGCCGGAGGGGAAGTAGAACTCGTAGTGCAGGGGGGTCGGCTCAAAACCCATGTGCTGCTTGAACGACGCTGGCCCGGAGCCACAGCGGCTGCGGCCAAAGTCGAAGATGCGATAGCCCTTGCGAACCGCATCTTCCATCAACGATGCGTACATCGTGTTGTTGACACCCAGGCGACCAGCGCCTTCGGCCGCACCTGAGTAGTACGCATAGAGCACGGAGCCGGAAGCCAGGCTCAACACCGCTCCGATCAACTCACCATCCTTGGTCACACCGTGCAGCATGGCCCGGTTGCCGTACAGATCCATCAGGCGCCGGAAGTGCCCCTTGCGGAAGACCGGCGAACCGAGGCTGCGCTTGTTCAGGCAATAGATCTTGTAGAAGTCGTCGAACAGCTGGTCACCTTCGACGAACACGAGCCCATGCTTGTTGCGCGCCTTACGCACTTCCGCGCGTGCCTTGCGGGGAATGGTCGCCAAGACCTCATCAGGTGATTCGGGGAGTTCCTTGCGGTAGGTCTCGTAGTGTGAACCTGAACCGGAGGTGCGGCCCGTCACCGGTTCACCCAGGTAGCGCGTTTCGATGTAGCGCACGTGGGTGTTGCGCGCCAGGATCCGCGCCGCCTCATCGAGAGCACCGATGGATTCGGCGTCGCTGGCAAGGATGCCACCGTAGACACCGTAGGGCACGGACACGAGGCGACGCCCCGTGATCGGGGCTGCCACGAGTGCCAAGGGGAGCACACCGCGGATGTCCCTGCCCGACCAGGCGATCAAGGTGCGCTGTTCAAAACCCGAGGTGGAACGAACGAGATCCAACCAGCGCGTCTCGTGGAACGGCGTGCCCGCGGGGTGCGCCATGACGTAGCGATCCACGGCGCGCGCGTAGCGCACATCGAAGAGATCGACGGAGACGGGCGGCCGATCGGTACGGCGTGACTCGCTCACGGGAGAATCCGTTTCGTCCGTCGGTAGATCACGTAGCGGTTGTCGTGGCGCGCGAGGGCTGGCGGAATCACCCCCACCCGGTGTGTCTCGCTGAAGAACTCGTGCAGCCATGATTTGAAATCGGCCCCGTAACCCGAGTCAAGGCGACTCAGCTTGACGGCAACCCAGACCTCGTTCTTGTTCCGGAGGAAGTCGTGACGCTTCTTCGCATCAATGGCCGACTCCTCGTGGGTGACGATATCGGCAAAACTGGCCTCTCTATGTAGGTAGACCTCCAGAGTCGCGTGTTCATCCGCCACGATCAGGTCGCCTGGCGAGCCCTCTTGGGTCAGGTAGGCCGCCACCCCCCGCAGGTCATGCCGGTTTCCATCCTGCCGATAGGCCACGAGCTGCGGAGCAAAGGCCCCAAGCGCCAGCAGGGCCAGCAGACCACCGATCACGGGGCTCTTCTCGCTGAGGGCATCCCAGGCCCGCCCAGCCAGCAGGAGCACCGCAGGCAGGGAGCACATGACGTAGCGTTGATGCGTGCTGAAGCCTGCCAAAGAGGGGCCCAGGAGGATCGCGAGGGGAAGTCCGGCCGCCAGCAGCAGCGTGAGGCCCACCCCGCGCCGATCGCGCCAGGCGGCGGGCACCGCCAGCAGGGCCAGGAATCCGAGCACGGGCCCCACGTTGTAGCCGAGGCCCACGACGAAGTGCCGTGCGCTGTAGCTCCCGGGATCGAGGCCCTCGTAGACCCGCAGCACGACCTCCTCGAAGCCCCCTTGGTCCAGGGCCCATGCGGCCCCCAGCAAGACGAGCCCCGCCAGCCCCAAGCCCCCCAACCAACGCCAGCGGATCGGCGGCAGCAGCAGCGGAGCCAGCAGGCCGGGACCCAGCAGCAAGGCCGTGGGATGACAGAGCACAGCCATGACCCAAGCACCCGCAGCCAGTCGAGGTCGCTGCTTCGGCCCCTGAAGCGCCCAAAGAGTGGCCAAGGCGGAGAACAGCAAGAGCGGCGCGTAGAAGCGCGCCGTCTGCGCGTGATAGATCAGCCAGGGAGAGCAAGCGGCCAGAGTCGCAGCCCCCAAGCGCACCCGAGGCCGAAGCACATCGGCACGCAGCAGCAGCAAGGCGGCAACCGCCAACACGCCGGACACCGCGGACGCGGATCGCAGGGCCAGCTCCGAAACCCCCACCACGCTGGCGACGGCTAGCATGAGCAGATAGCCGAGCGGGTGACTGCGGGCGCCGTGCGACCACTGCTCTCCGGCGAGCATGCGCTGGACGTCATACCAGCTGTAGAGTTCGTCGCCGTCGAGGCTCCAGGCCCCCAGTCCCAGGAGCCGCATCGCCACCGCCACCCCCAGCACGACGCTGGCCGCGAGCCAACTCAACCGCGGCGCGGAGTTCACGACGGCGTGCCGCCCTCGGGAGTCTCGCTCGGGGCCGCCGCCAAGCCGGCGTGCGTTCGCGCCTCCAATCGTCCGGCGGCCTGATCCGCCGGCGGATCGGCATCACCGTCAGGCCCAGCGGCAGCCGCAGCCGAAGCATCAGCCGCGATCCGGCGAGCCGCGCGGCCGGGCGCCGACTCGCCCTCGACCGTGTAGTCGCGCAGGTTGTGCGAGCTGGTGAAGATGATGATCTCGCCCACGAGCCCCAGGGCGAAGATTTGCACGCCCAGCACGATCAAAGCGATGCCCGCCACCAAGGAGGCCCTGTTCCGGGCGGTCCCGGCCGGGCTCCATTCCAGCAAGTAGTCCAAGCTGAGCCAGAGGCAGATGGCCGCACCCAAGACCGCACACAAGCCACCGGCCATGCCAAAGAAGCGCAACGGCTTGCGGGTGAACCGCGTGATGAACAGCAGCGCGACCACGTCCAGGATTCGTCGCACGTAGACACCCAGTCCGAAGAAACCCTGCCGCCCCTTCTCGCGCAGGTGACGCACGCGTACCTCACCCACCTTGAACCCCTGCCGATGGGCAAGCACAGGCAGGAAGCGCGACACATTGCCCTCGACCAGCACCTCCTCCACGACGCAGCGGCGCATGCCCGTCAGCCCGCAGTTGAGGTCGTGCAGACGCACGCCCGTCAACGAGCTCATCGCGCGGTTGTAGAACCAGGATTGGATGCGGTTCGTCACAGGGTCGACGCGGGGTACACGCCAACCAGCCACCAGGTCGTACCCACTCTCGAGGGCGTCCAGGACGTGATGGATGTCGCCCGGGTCCAGCTGCATGTAGGACGGCAAGGACACCATGAGCCGCCCGTGAGCCGTGCGATAGCCCACGTCCAGGGCGCGCTCCTCACCGAAGGGCTGGTTGAAGTGGGCAAAGCGTACTGGAGCACCGGGCGGAACCAGGGCTCGCAGCCGCTGGGTGCGTTCCTCTCCCAGGCCATCCAGCACACAGACGAACTCATAGACCGCACCGCGCTCTTCGAATTCTGCGCTGTACTGGCGGATGATCTCACCCAGGTCGGGGCAATCCTCCATCAACGCCAAGACAGCGCTGACGTCGACCTCTTGATCGCGTGTCCGCTCACTCAAGAGAAACACTCCTCACGGGCCATGGGTGCGTAGGCGGTCTCTCGTGCGGAACTGCTCTTGAGTGCCAGCTCACACAGCAGGCCCATCATCAGGAAGTAGAACGAGAGACAGAAACTGAGGGTCGCGATGGCTGGCAGAACGACGGTCGAGTAATTGACCAGCTCCATGGTGCCGGTATCCACGAACGCCACGAAGCTGAGCCCAAGGGCGGTGAGGAAGGTCGCGATGCCGAGCAGCCCGAAGTAGTGCAGAGGCTGGCCGCTGAAGCGCACCAGCAATCGCAACACCACCATGTCCGTCAGCAGCTTCCAGGTGCGCCCGATGCCGTACTTCGAAACGCCTTGGCGACGCGGGTGGTGATGAACCACGCGCTCCCCGACGCGGGCACCCACCGCGGCGGCCAGCCCTGGAATGAAGCGGTGCATGTCCGAGTACAGGTGCAGCTTGTGGATGATGCTGGCCCGGTAGGCCTTCAAGGTGCAGCCGAAGTCGTGTAGCCGGACCCCGGTGATCTCGGCCAGCAGCCAGTTGGCGGCCACCGAGGGAACCACCCGGCTGAGCACGTTGTCCTGGCGGTTCTTGCGCCACCCGCTGACGATGTCGAAGCCGTCGTCCAGGTCGGCCAGGAGCCCCGGGATGTCGGCTGGGTCGTTTTGCCCGTCGCCGTCCATGGTGACCAGCACCTCCCCGTGGGCTGCGTGGAATCCCGCGGCCATGGCTGCCGTCTGCCCGAAATTCCGCTGCAGCCGCAACACCCGCAGATACCGGCTGTTGCGACGGTGTTCTTCGAGGCGTTCGACGGTGCCATCCGTGCTTCCGTCATCCACTACGAGAATCTCCGACTCCCGCGGGATACCGTCGAGGGTGGCCTCAACGTCCTCCAAGAGGGGACCGATGGAACCAACCTCGTTATAAACAGGGATGATGACGGACAGCTGGACCACCGGGTGCTCGACGGGTGCTCGAGGGGACACGTTCCGAACCTGCATCGTACCCTGGCCGTCCCTCACATGAATGCCATGTCGGTGGTCCTCTTCTCTCCTGCCCCGCACCCCGAGCGTCAGGCTCTCCTGTCGGCATTGGAGGCGGGCCTCGGATCCGTGGCCCTGGTCACCACGGCTCGCCAAGCCATGGAGGCCTGGAACGCCAGCCCCCGCTCCCTGCTGCTGCTGGATTTGCGTGGGGGCGGATCCGACGCCCTGGAGGGGGCTCGGGCGGTCCACCAGGCCTGCCCACGGGCTCGCAGTCTTTCTCTGCTGCCGGAGGCGTTGCGAGGAGCCCCTGAGACGGACGCCGTCATGCGCCCCCCGATCTACCTCGAAGAGGTGGTCCGCTGGTGTTCACGCGCCGCCCTAGGCCCTCTGGCCGAAGAAATCCTGGCCGATATCTCCGCCGGCCTCCGTCACGAGATCGGCAATCCCCTGACCTCACTTTTCCTCCAGATCGAGCTGCTGAAGGCCGATCCGACCCTCGAGACAGTCTTGGATCAGATCTCCCTGATCGAAGAGTCAGCTCGTCGCATCGAGACCGTCGTCGAGGATGTGGCCAGCGGCGCCCAACGCAGCCTGGTGCGAGCCGAGGAGCTCTCGCTGGGCGACCTGCTCGAACAGACCAAAACTCGCCTTGCCCAGCGGTCCCCGAAGCTCATGAAGCGCATGGACGTCACCTGTGAAGATGCGGAGCTGCATGTGGACGGGGTGCTCCTGTCCCAGGCCCTCGCCGATCTCTGGGAGTATCTGTTGCGCGCCGGTGAGGGTGCGGAGCCCTTGAGCATCGAAGCGGGCCGCACGGCCGGAGGCAGCCTGCGCATCCGGCACAGGGCCCTGACTCCGCGCCTGCCGGAAGACGCCGCCGGCCGACTGTTCACCCCGCTCTGGGCCCGCCAGGCTCTCGGCCTTCCCGAGGGCATCAGTCTGACGACGGCCCGCAACGCCTTCCGGCGGCACGGGGGCGATCTCAGATCCCGTCAGGACGGAGAGCGTTTGCTCGTCGAGGCCTTCATCCCCGCCACTCACCAGTCCTCCCTGGAGTTCGGCGCATGACCGACGCCCGTCCGGGAGACCTGCTCTGATGGCAAGGCGCCGTCGCCGTCGTCGTCTTACGCGTGCCGTGCCCTGGCTCCTGGCCTTGGGCTTCGTGGTCGTGGTCGGCCTCTTCGTCTATGAGGCCGTGCGCACCAGCGCCGACCGCATCGTCGCCGAAGCCGAGTCCATCCGGCGCGGCGACCCCAACAACGGCATCGCTCGCAACCCCGAAGTCGCCCTCGACATGCTCGAGCGTCTGCTGGCGAGAGAGCCAGAGCATTTCGACGCTTTGATCGAAGCAGCGCGCTCCTGGGCCTCCCTGCGCAGCTACGACAACGCCGTCGAGATGCTTGAGCGCGCAAACGCCGTCGCTGCGGCGCAGGAGGACACCATCGGCCAGGTGCGCGCCCTGCGACAGGGCGTGGGCTACCTCATCTCCAACCGGAAGTTCGACGACGCCATCGAGTGGGCCCAGACCGTCGCGTCCATCCAGCCTCACAACATACTCTTCAAGCTCAACTACGGGCTTGCGCTCTACAACAGCTCAACCGCAATCCAGAACATGGTGTTGCGGCGCTTCGTGCCCATCCTCAAGGTCACCGACGATGGCGATGTGTTCATCGTGGAGTCCATCGAGTCCTACGTGACCGACATCTGGGGTAGCTCTGACACCGAAGCGCTGATCACCCAGCTGGCACCGAAGGCGGACGAGGGCACGCGAGACGAGATTCGACAGCAGCTCGTCGACTCCCGGGACCTCTTCGGCCAAGCCGCCGACGTCTTCGTCGACTACCCCAACGCTCCGGCCTTCGACCAAGGTGTCTGCAGAGGGTATGTCGAGCTCTTGCGGCGCTCCGGCCGTGTCTACGACGCACACATCGAAGCCGCCATCGCCCTTCGACAACCCAACCTCTCGACGGCCATGAGCCGGATCATGTTGCAGACCCAGGCGCAATGCCTGTTGGTCCTCGACGAAGTGCACCAGGCCGCCAATCTGTACGAGGAGATCGTCAAGGGCTTTCGCGCGGCAGGCACATGGCCCCCGCCGACCTTCGTGCAGTCGCTCATCGACAACCGCGTGCTGGCGGAGGACTGGGACTGGATCCTCGCAAACCATGCCGAGTACGAGGAGCTCACCAACAACGACGTCCTGTTGCAGTACGCCCACGCGGCCGCACTATCCGCCACGGGGGACCTGGACGCGGCCGTCGAGGAGATCCAACAGCCGTTCACGACCTTGAGCCTGGGCACGAGATTGCCACCCAGCGTGCGCAGCTTCCCGGACCGCCGGCGCCGCATCCTGCTCTTGGCGCACTCCTTGTTCGACCAGCTGGACGACACCAACGCCCTCACGGCCTTGGACGCCCTGATCGATAACTTCCCCCATGACAGCGAGGGACTGGAAGCGCGCATCCAGGTCCAGATAGAACGCGACCGTCTCGAGCTGGCGATGGAGGATGCCTTCGCCCTGCTCACGTCTGACCGGCGCCGGCCCGAAGACTTCCAACGCTGGCTGGACATCGCCAACGAACTCTCGCTCCAACGCTATGGGTTGAGCCTGGACGAACGTGCGACGGAGATGATCGAGAAGGACCTGGAGTTCCAGGCCGCCAGCGCTCAGGCCGGCTTCGAGACCAATCAGGGGCGCCCGCAGGACAGCTGGCGGAGCGACACCGGTTCCACCAGCAGCGCGGCCTATCTGACCAAGGCTCCGGCCCTGGCCTGGACCACCATCCGCGAGCGCATTCCACGCAACCAGCTGGAACGCGCACGGAACGACCTGCGACGGCTCAGCCAGGACCATCCGGAGGTCCAGGAGTTCCGGGTGCAGCTCGGCAAGCTCCTGGTCCGACAGGGTCGGCTCGACTCCGCCGTTGCGGAGTTCCGGGACGTCTTGAGCCAGGTGCCTTCCGACACCGAGCTGCTGGACCTCACCACCCGTATCGAGTTCTCCAGCGGCAACTCCGAGCAGGCAGCCGAGCTCGTGAACCAGATGATCCTCCATGATCCCTTGGGCGTCGGTGCCGTTCGCTACGGCAAGAACCTGCTGGAACGCGGTCGCATTGACGAAGCACAGGATCTCATCAAGCGTCTGCTGCGTTGGCCTGACTTCACGCCGGGCCGCGACCTCTTCATCATGTCCGCACGCGCCTTCCTCGCGCGGGGCGACATCGACAGCGCCACGGCGCTCCTGGTCAACCTGAGCAACCAGTTTCCGAACAACGAAGACGTGGCCCTGCTCGGCCTGGAGATCGGCCTGAGTTCCGGGGACGAAGGGGTCATCGCCTCTGCGGTGGCACACCTGCGGCCCATGATCACCGGCTTGCTTCCCGACCAGGTGGGCGATCTCGCGTGGAACCTCCTCGACTATGAGTACTTCGAAGAGATGCTGGAGATCTTCCCGGAGGTTCTCCGGGATCTGCCCGTGCTGCGTCCGGCGTTGCGCCCGCTCGCCGAAGCTTCCAAGGCCATCGGTGACACGGACGAAGCCGATCGCCTGCTGGAGTTGCTCGACGACAGCGAGGCCCTCAGGGATCGCTTCCTGCTGATGTCCTTCGTTGGCCGAACCGAAGACGCCAGCCGGCGACTGCGCCTGACCACTGGGCGGGACGACCAGCAGCAGGACCTCGACTTCTGCTTGCTCTCAGCCGCCTCGCTCATGGGCTTCCAGTCGATGTACGACCTCGTGCCCGTGGTCCGCCTGCGCGACCTGGGGGTCGACCTCGAACTGGACCCCGCCAGCCTGGAGCTGTTGGATGCCGTCATGCGCATCATGCCCAGCAGGGATCGCCTGGACGAGGTCGTGCCGCGCGACGTCGTGGAGAACCCGCTGAAGGCCTACCCCAACGCTGGGCCGGATGTGGTTCGTCTCCTGGATGCGCTCAAGCAGGACCCGGAACGGACGGCCGAGACCATGCGCGCGCTGGTGCTGCTCATGATGTCCATCGACCGCCCGTTCTGGTGGCGCGAATCCCAGTTCCTGGCCGAACAGGTGCTCGATCATCTGCCAGGCATGCACGTCGTCTCCCTGCACCTGGCGCAACAGTACCTCGATTCCGAGCTTCCCAACGAGGCGCTGAACATCCTGAAGTACCTGCTCTCACCGACGGACGTGGACCCGCGCACCCTTGAGATGTTCATGGAGGCCACCCGGGCGTTTGGCCATGACGAGTGGGGTCTCGCCATGGCCTACGAGGCGAAGGACGACGACGCCGTGTTGCTCGTGCTGGCCGAGAGCCTCCGGCACCGGCGCTACGTCGAAGAGTCGCTTCCGCACTACGAGGCCTTCCTCGAACGAAACCCGACCGACATCGAGGCATGGTCGGGCATCATCCAGGCCTACGCATTCCTCGGTCGTCCGCGAAGCACCGTCGAGAGCGTCAAGACGGCCCTCGAGCTCCATCCGCAAGACGACGAGCTGGCCCAGGTGTGTACTGCAGCCCTGTCCAGGATCCCGACCTTGGACAACGAAGGACAGCGCATCCTGGAGCTGCTCACCTCCGAGTACCCGCAGAACCTCGCGCCCTACGAACCCCTGGCCCAGATCTACCTGACGGCCGGGTCCCTCGATCGACTCGAGCCTCTGATCGACGCGCTCGTCCAACAACTGCAGGGCTCGACGCCCGAGCTCTGGTCTGAGGAAGCCGCCGTCGAGGCAACCGTCTGTCGTCGTTTGGGCCGCCTGGCGCGCAGCGCCGGGCTGCGGACATACGCCCGCCAGCTCAACAAGTTGGCGCTCCAAATCGAACCCGGTTCGGTGGGGCAGTTCCAGGAGCTGGCATCGCTGGAGATCGAAGACGGCAACCTGGACATCGCCCGCAGCTACCTCGAAGTGCTCAGCATCGTGCGCCCCTACGACCGCGAGGGGCCGCTCACGTTGGCGCGGCTCCTGTTCGAGCAGATCGGGCAACCGCACATCGCCGCCGACATCATCCGTCGAACGTACGGCCGGCAGATCATGCCGCCGGCGGCCGTGGAAGTCCTGGCCGCCGAGTCCTACCTGCGTGGCGACTCCGAAACGGCGCTGCACCTCTTCCGCAAGATCAGCCATCACCCCGCAGTCACGCCCGACACCTTCTTGACCGTGGGCCGCATCGCCTTCGCCTCCGGCTTGGATGACGAGGCCCGTGGCATCTTCACCCAGTACCAGAAGTTCGTGGGACTCGACCACCCGACGGCTGGCCGGGTCAGCTCCCTGCTGGCGCTCTGCGGACCCGCACCGAAGGCAGCAGGCACCGGCAAGGGTGCTGCCTCCTCCGCAGCGCCCGAGGCAGTTGAGGACGAGGGAACTGAGGGCGACTCACAAGCGGAGGCCGTGGCAGTGCAGGAAGCCTCGACCGATCCCGACAGCAACAGCAGCGCCGACCAGGCCGGTGACGGTCTCCCGAGCGCCCTCGCCGCCGACGGCGAGCTCTAGGAACTTCTCGCGGACCCGCAGGAGCCCGGCTGCTCAGTCGAGGGACGCAGGGTCCAGGCGACGCTCGCTCGGTACGGCGATCTCGCCGATGGGCCCGAAGGCGTGCCGCTCCAGCAAGCGCTGAAGCTTTCCCTGCACCTGCGAAAGACCGAAGTAGTGCCGGAATGTCCGCAGGCCACCCAGCTGGTGACGGGGCTGGTGGACATCCAGCTCCCAAGGGTGCAGATAGACGACTCCCGCTTCCCCGTCGGCCTCCGAACGTCGCAGCGCTCCGTCCACCAATGGCAAGGGCAGAAGTCTCAAATAGCCGCCCCCCGCCGCGGGCCAGCGCCGCCCGAAGGCGGGCCGGGTCAGCAAGGGGTACTCACGCAGGGCGGGACCGCCAGGCAGGTCCAGGTGCACGGGGTGCCAAGGAAACGCCGGATCACCGTATCGGTCGTGCCGCACGGGAAACACGCTGCTGTCCCAGGTGTGCCCCGCATCCGCCAGCGCGTTCAGCGCCCAGCGGGTGCCCTTGCCGATCGAGAAGGTCGACGCACGGAAACCAGCGACCTCTGCACCCGAGATATCCTGCAGCAGGGCACGCGCGCGGCGCACGTCTTCCGCGAAACCCTCCGGGCCGAGATCGCCCGCCATGCGGTGGCTGTATCCATGGGAGGCCAGCTCGTGGCCTGCACCGATAATGCGGTTGACGACGGCGGGAGATCGCTCCGCAACCAACCCCAGCACGAAGAAGGTTGCGCGCACGCCGGCGGTGTCGAGCAGGGCCAGGATCTGGTCCGTGACCGCTTCCACCCGGCTGTCCTGGGAGGCCCAGGAATCCGGCGGTGTCACCGACCACATGTTGAGCGCGTGAAAGGCCTCTTCGATATCAAAGGACAACCCATGTCGAATGACCGGGGAGCTCATGTCGTCAGCGCCCCCAGGCACTCCAGGGCGATCTCTTCGACGCGCTGCGCGTTGGCATCCCAGGTGTAACGCTGCTCGTCGAGGGTCGAGCGAGCGCCCCCACCCAGGGCCGTGCGCAGGGCCGTGTCGTTCGCCAAGGTTGCCACCGCGGCACACATGTCCTCGATGGCACCCGGTTCGAACAAGAGGGCATCCTTCTCGTGGGTCAGGATCTCCCGCAGGTTGGCCTGATCCGGCGCGACGATCGCCTTGCCCGCCGCCATGTACTCGAAGAGCTTCAGGGGCGATGCCCAGGCCGTCGCAGCAGGCTGCACACAGATATCCATGGAGCGCACGAGCGCCGGGATCTCCTCGCGCGAGACGGCGCCCGTGACGGTCACGCGCGACACGACGTCGCGCTCCACGGCCCGTGCCTCGATGGAGGCCTGGGCTGGGCCCGTGCCCACCAACAGGAGGCGCGAGTTCTTGGGCAGCAGTCCGTCCGCGAGTCCGTCAACCAGGGCTTCGATGCCGTGCCAAGGGCGGAAGAAGCCGGTGAAGCCCACCACGACGTCGTCACGGGCGGGAAGTGCTTCCACGGGATAGAGCGAGAGGTTCGCCCCATTGGGAATCACGCGCACACGCTCAGCGGGCAGCCCTTGGGCGATGAGCATGTCGGCCAGCACCTGGGTGACCACGAGCAGTCTGTCCGCTCGATCGAACACCCGTCGCTCCGAGGCTTCGGCCCAGCGCTGAAGTACGAGGGTCTCGTGAGCGCTGCGTTCGGTGGCGAGAGGCGAGTTCACTTCCAGCAGCAGGGGGACCCCCAGGCTGCGCGCCGCACGCACACCGGCCGTGTTCGACAGGGCGTGGCGTTCGTAGATGAAGTCCGCTTCACAGGCTCGCGCGGCCTCGACCAATCGGCGATACACCATCGGGCCATAGGCGTGTTCCGCCAGCTCGTAGGTGACGCGCGGCAGACGGCTCAGCAGCTTGCCGACCGCGCCGCCCTCGGAGCCCATCTCACCGTCGTCGCCCTTGGAGAGAGCCCACTCTTCCACGTGATGCTCCCGCCGGCGCAGCGCAGCGATGAGCTCGCGAATGTGCACAGCCTGTCCATCGCGAGACTTGGTCCGGTGGTGATACAGGATGTTCATGCCGGGACCGCCTCGCCCGCGACCCGTTCAAAGAGCTGGTGCATGCCGTCCAGGGTGGGTTCCCAACCGAACTGCTCGGCCCAGGGTCGGGCGGCGGCCGCGTCCATCTGCTCGAAATCGCGCAGGCCTTGCTTGAGGCCGTGCACGCTGGGCTCCACCAGACGACCGGCGGCGCAGCCCGTCAGGATCTCAGGCGTCCCCCAGACCTTCGTCGCGACGATGGGCGTGCCGCATGCCAGGCCTTCCAGCACCACGTTCGGCCAGCCCTCGCGACTGGAGGCGAGCACCTGCACGTCGGCCGCCTGATACCAGACAGGCAGCTCCGACGGTGGCACGGGCCCCACGAACTGGACGAAATGATCCACGCTGTGCTGCTCCGCCAAGCGCTTCATCGGGGCCACATCACCGCCGCCGACGAGCACCAGCCTATGAGGTACAGGAGCCTTGGCCAGGCTGCGCGCAAAGGCCTCAATCAGAAGGTGCTGCCCCTTGCGCTCCACCAGATGCCCGACGCAGAGCACGATACGTTCGTCCTCCGGTAGGCCGGTGTAGGCGCGTGCCTTGCTCTTGGAGCCCGGCTGGAAATGTTCGAGGTCGACACCGTTGCGCAAGGTGGTGACCTTCTCGGGCGGGGCGCCGAGCTTCAGGGCAACATCGCGCAGGGCGTCCGCCACGCACACCACCTGGTCCACCCCTCGCAGGGTCTCCTGGATCTGCGGGCGCACGGAATCGATTTCTGGGATCAGGTTGAGGTCGGTCCCACGACACGTCAGCACCATGGGCAAGCGGCGCCCCAAGGCCTTGGACAATTGATCTCGCAGCTGAAAGGCCGCCACACCGTCGGGGTAGGCGTAATGCACGTCGAGCACGTCGGGTTGCACCCGTCGCACCTGTTCCGCCAAGCAGCTCCGAACCGAACGCGCCATGAGGTTGGCGCGCCAGGCATCGCCGAAGCCGGGCGGGCTCGCGTAGCGCGGATGGTCCACGGAGAAACCGTCGACCGTCTCTCTGGAAGGGATCCGCCGGAAGCGCGTCCATCGACGCGGCCCCACGGGGGGAGCCATGGGGACCGGCGCAACGATGTGGGCACTGCCTCCATGGCGCTTGAGGTAGCGCTGCAGTCTCGTCTTCACGAACACCCCGTGGTGAGGTTCCAGGCCGTTCGGGAAGAGGGATGTGAAGACGAGAAGCTTCACGACATCACCGCTGGGTAAGCGTGGCGTTGGAACGCATCCAAGACTACGAAGAACCACACCTCGGCGGTCCGGTCCTGCTTGCCGGAGAGGTGGTCGTTGATGGTCCTGCACACCTCGTCGTAGTCGAGCAGGTCGAACACCGGCCCGGAGGGTTCGGCGATGATCTCGCCCAGCACGGGTGCCAGAGGTCCCGCAAGCCAATCGCCCACGGGCAAGTGGAACCCCTGCTTGGGTCGGTCCAGCACGCTGTCGGGGACTCTCCCGCGCAGGCTGCGTTTGAAGAGCGCCTTGCCCTCCCCATCGTGCAGCTTGCTCTCCACCGGCAGGTTGGCGGCGTACTCGACGAAGTCGGTGTCCAGGAGCGGCACGCGCACCTCGAGGCCGTGAGCCATGGACATGCGATCGGCTTTCACCAGGATGTCGTCGGCCAGCCAGGTCGAAAAGTCCATCGCCAGCACACGGCTCAACGGGTCGTGGTGCTCCACGCGTTTGGCACGCTTCTCCACGCTTTCCCGCAGCGGTTCCTCCGGGAGGAGTTCGGGGCGGATCAGCGCGCGCGCCCGCTTCTCCGGAATGCGCGACAGGCTGCGGAGGTATCCGTCGAGCCAGTCGTCTCCCAGGTTCTCGAGCAAGGTTCCGGCACGCAGGGGCTTGGGCACCCAGCGGCCGCGGGGCCAGGCGCGGCCCAGGGGCCCGAGACCCAGGCGCCGCAAGGGCTCCGGCAGGTTGGCCCGCATGTGTTCCTCGATGACGTCGTACTTGGTGCGCCGATAGCCTGCGAAGTTCTCGTCACCACCATCGCCAGACAGGGCAACCGTGACGTGTCGACGCGCGGCCTCACACACCAGCCAGGTGGGAGCAGCCGAAGTGTCGGCGAAGGGGCTCTCCAGGTGCCAGGCGAGGCGAGGTACCAGGTCCACGATGTCCGACTCGGCAGACTCCTCATGCAGACGCACGCCCAGGCCCTTGGCCACTTGCCGGGCGAAGGGGCGCTCATCCATGCCGTCGGACACGACGCCGACGGTCACGGCGTCGACCTGGGTCGAGACGACCTTCGTCATGGCCGTCACCACAGCGGAGGAATCGATCCCCCCTGAGAGAAAGGCACCCAAGGGGACTTCACTCATCATGTGCGATTCTACGGCGCGGGACACCTGCTCCCAGCAAGCGTCGGGGTCGTCCTGCTCGGTGCCGGGCTCGAACACCAACTCATGATGTCGGCCGTGACGGATCTCGCCTTCGGACCAGGTCAGGAAGGCTCCAGGCTCCAGGCACTGCACACCTTCGTAGATCGTCCCTGGAGCCATGGTGAAACCGAGCGTCACTGACTCCAGCAGCCCCCGCTTGGAGAGCGGCGGGCGCGTGGGCAGGGCCGTCAGGATCGCCTTCATCTCCGAGCCGAAGTGCAGCCCGTCCCGGGTGTTGGCCCAGAACAGGGGCTTGATGCCCAAGGGGTCGCGCGCGAGGTGCAGCTCACGCTTCATGCGATCGAGCAAGGCGAAGGCGAACATACCCCGCAAGCGACGCAGCATCCCGGCCAGCCCCCACACCAGGAAGCCATGCACGATCACCTCACCGTCGCTCCCGGTGCGTGGTCGGCATCCGGCAGCCTCCAGCTCAGCGCGCAACTCACGATGGTTGTAGATCTCGCCGTTGTAGACCATGGCGACGCGCTGCTCGTCATCGTAGAGCGGGTTTCGACCCCCCTCCAGGTCGATGATGGCCAGCCGCCGGTGCCCGAGCCCGAAGGGGCCGTCCATGAACGTGTCCTGGGCGTCCGGCCCACGATGCTCGAGGGACGACGTCATCCTCTCCAAGAGGACTTCCTCCAGCAGAGGCTGGCCTGGAGACGCTGCGAAACCGGCGATGCCACACATCTCAGACCACCTTCATGGGAAGCAGGGCTTCGTAGATGTCCACGTAGGCGTCAACCATGCGTGCGTGGGTAAAGTGCGCCAGGTAGCGCTGACGGGCCGCGCGCCCTTGCTGCTCCCGTCGCTCGGGTTTCCGGAGCAACGACTCAAGCGTAGCGGCGTATCCGTGCTCATCCCTGTACTGCACGAGTGATCCAGTGACGCCATCGTCGATGACTTCCGGGTTGCCGCCCACGGCGTAGGAAACCGAGGGCCGGCTCATGGCGTGCGCCTCGACCATGCTCAGCGGCAGGCCTTCGCGGTGGCTGGGCAGCACGAACAGGTCGGCGGCTGCGAGCAGGCGCGGCACATCGTCCCGATTGCCCAGGAATTGAACGGCCTGTTCCGGCAGTGTCGATCGCGCCTGGGTCTCGAGCTCTTGCCGCAAGGGCCCATCGCCAGCCAGCACGAAACGCGCATGGCCGTCGAGCTTGGCGTGCAGTTCGGCGAAGACCCGCAAGAAGCCGGCGTGGTTTTTCACCGGCGTGAGGCTGCCCACGGCCAGCACCACAGGAGTCTCCTGACCCCACCCTAGCTCCAGGCGAGCCTCCGCCTGGCTGCCAGGGAAGCGCTCCAGCGGGTCCGGGATGCCATTCACAAGACAGGATGTGCGGGACCCTGGGAAGCCCTCGAAACGCACCAGATCACCGCGCAGCTGCTCCGACACCGCGACCGTGCGCGTCACGCGGCGAGCGAGCCAACGATGGAGCACGCGGTGTCTCCACGGCGCCGGCATCTCGCGATCGTGTTCCGTAAACAAGGATGGCAACCGTCGGGCGCGCCATGCGGCACGGGCCCCGTGAAAGAGGGCGGTCACATTGTGGCAGTGGACCAGGTCGACTCCGTCCTCGACGAACCGCGCGGCCAGCTTGCGGGCGTAGCCGGCGTCGACACCCTGCTCGCGCGGCATGTGGACGTAGGCGATGCCTGCCTCCTCAAGGACGGCCTTGTTCGGGCCCTCCGCATCGAAGGTGTAGAACCGGGGCTCGAACTCGTCGCGCTTCAGCGCCAAGGCGAGGCCCACGGCCATGCCCTGGAGCCCTCCGATAGCCAGGTCGGGAACGACCATCGCCAACTGCTGCGCACTCATGACGAACTCGCCTTGACGAACGGGTTACCGTGCCGCACCCACACCTGCTGCGCGAGCCTCGGCCCCTTCCGGCGAGCCGTCCGCTTCTGCACGACCCGCTCCGCAGCGATCACCGTCGGCAGCACCGACGCCACCACGATCAGCTGATAGATGAAGTCGAAGTGCGCACGGTTGAGGAACGTCGCCCCGACCATGAAGGAACACATCGAGATCTGGATAGCGTGGCAATACGGGATGGCCCAGTCATCACCCTCCCGTTTGCATCTTCGCCAGAGCCGTTCGAGCGAGACGATCGACCCCACGATCATGAACATGAACAGCAAATAGGCAGCGGTACCCGACTCAGCCCAGATCTGGAAGTAGGAGTTGTGGGACACGCGGGCATAGTGATCCGTCCCGCCCTCTTCGTTGTAGATGCCCTTGGTGTAGCGGTTGTACTCGTGCACCATGTTGTTGAACCCGATGCCGAAGACGGGGTTCCCCTTGATCATGTTGGTCGCCACCATCCAGGACGTGAAGCGGCCTTGGACGGAGTCGTCCTGCTCTTCTGCATCCACGAACATGCTCGCGATGCGATCCTTGTATTCCTGGGGCGCGACCGCTGTTCCGATCACTCCCGCCAGGACCAGAGCCGCCATCGCGGGCACCTTGTACTTGGTCTTGTAGGCCATGAGCATCGCGGCGACGCCCAATGAAAGGAAGGCGCCGCGGGAGCCCGTCGACATGATGGTCAGGAGCGACATGGCGCACGCCCCCTTCATGAACAGGCAGATCTGCTTGCCGTACTTCAGCGGCTTCATCTCGTTGCCCAGGTAGAACAGCAACGGCACGTTCATGACCATCGCCAGGGCGAAGTCGTTGTTGTCCTTGAGCATGCCGCCCGGGCCAGCAATCGACCTGCTTCCCAGCACGTACATGAGGCCGTTCTTGGCGCCGTAGAAACCCAGGGCCACGGCCATCACGGCCATGATGACGCGCAAGCGATAGCGGTTGACCAGGAAGGCTGCCGTCAGCAGGGACACGAAGATCACCTTCACGAGGTCGGTGTACTTCGCGCCCTGTTCCTCCCAGCGCACCCTGTTGAAGATGATGGACAGCGTCACCACCAGAACCAGCAGGGCCATGGCCTTGATGCGGTGGTATTTGAACGGGATCGGCCGGAACTCGGACACGAGCCAGCCCAGCACCATGGCGATGGCGATCAGCTGTGAGAGCGGCAGGTTGCGGGCGAAGCCCCAGGTGAGGTCCTGGGTCCGGTTGTAGGCCAGGAAGGTGAAGGCGCAGATGCCAACCCACGGGCGCATGAGGCTCAGGGGCAGGATGCCGACGAAGAGCAGGAAGACGACGATGTCACGCACCGGCCACCTCCTTAACAAGCGATTCGAGGCGATCCAACACGTCGTCCCAGTCGTGGTGCTGGCGGATGTAGATCCGCCCCGCGGCACCCAGCTCGTCGCAACGGGCGGGGTTGGCCAGCAACTCCGCCAGGACGGCAGCGCGCTCCGCGACCCCATCAGCCACCATGTAGTGCTCACCATCAACGCCGTCCAGGGCCTTCGCGGCCCAGCTCGAGACCAAGGTGGCGCGACCAGCGGACAGGGCTTCGAGGATCTTGTTGGGGATCCCGCGGCCTCGATCCAAAGGCGCGCAGAACACCCGGATACCTGCGAGGGCCTCCGGGATCGAGTCGACGGCGCCTGTCACCTCCACCGCGCCGGGGCGAGCCAGGGCACGCACCTCGTCCGTGGGTGCACGCCCCATGATGCGCAGCCGCGCCTCGGGGACCGTCTCGCGAATCCGCGGCAGGACCTCAGTGGCCAGATGGCGCACGGCCTGGATGTTCGGCGGGTAGTCCATCTGCCCGAGGAAGCCCACCACGGCCTCAGCCTCCGAGGGAGCCGGCACATCCACGAACTGCTCCCAGGGAGAACCATTCGTGAGCACTTCCAGGCGCCGGGGGTGACCCCGCGTGCGGATGTCATCGGCTTCCTGGTTCGTGCTCACCAAGCAGACATCCGCTGACTCGGACAGCGCCACCTCCAGAGGCAGCAAGCGCTTGGCCTCCAAGGCATAGACCCATGACCGGGGCCCATGAACGTCCTTCGCTAGGGCGTCCCACTTCAGCGCGTCCACATCGCACAGGTCCATGACCATCGGCCCGGCGTCTCGGCTCTGGAGCCAGGGACCGGTGCCCGACGAGAAGCTCCAACACAGACCGTAGTCGTGGCGATCCACGAGGTCATTCAGGGTGCGCTGGACCCGAGCATCGGTGTGCCAGCCTACGGTCAGGCTCTTGCCGGTCGTCAACGCCAGACCGACCTGCGCCAGGGCCTCAAGCTTGCGCCGCGGGAACACATGCACCTCCCGGCAGAGATCTGCCAGGCCGGCCCGCGCAGCATCCGCGTCCTCAGAGGAATCAGCCTGGGCCACGAGATCGACTGGCCCGAGCTGCGCCAGGCGCGTCAGATGCCGCCAGGCGCGAAGCCTGTCGCCCTTGTCAGGAGGGAACGGTGCCCGATGCGCCACGAAGAGAACCTCCATGGCCACAAGCCCTACGTGAGTGCCATGCTCATGTTCTGCAACGCACGCTGCACCGTGGCCGGGAACACATCGCGATGGTAGCCGTAGATGTACAGCACCGAGGCCAAGGCCAGGAGCACTAGTACCATCGTGGCAATCGTCAGGACGGACTGCACGTTGCGTGCACGGACGTCACGAGCCGTCAGGATCAGGTCCACGGCACCCAGGACCGGCACACCCAGGGTGCGCGACACTTCCTTCACACTGCCGAAGGAGCTGCGGGTCAGTTCGGCCAGGACCGGGCCGGAGAGCCCCACGCCAATACCCATCAAGAGGGACAGCGCCATGATCATGGCCCCGATAGGCATCACGGGCTCGTCGGGCTCGATGCCCTGCTCCAGGATCTCGAAGGGCCCCGTGGCGATCAGGCCCGAGGAACCGCTGACGATGCTGGTCTGGTTACGCAGGTTGCGCAGCTGGTCCTTCAGCGGTTGCACCGCGAGGCGCGCTGACGTCAGCAACTCCTCGGCGTTCAACGCGTCCGCATCCAGCCGAGCCATGTCCATGGTGACGCGCGGCAGGCGGGTCAGGCGGTCCTCCACCTGATCCAGCTCATCGCTGTAGGTGTTCACCAGGGCCGCGTACTCCCTTTCCTTGGCCTTTTTCTCCTCGATCTGGCGACCGAGCTGGAAGTAGGCCTCGTTGGTCACGGTGGTGAACTTCACCTCCGGAGTACCACCAGCCTTGATCAAGGCCTGCTTCGCGAGGTCGACAGTGGCGATTGCCTGCTGGTAGCGCCAGTGCTCTTCCTTGTAGTCAGCCTTGACGGTCGCGAAGGCCGTCTCGGCCTCCTGCAAGGCGAGGTAGGCCGCGCCTTGCTCCGGACTCTCGGGAGGTACGGGAATCTCGCGCGTCTTCTCAGTCGTGATCATCTCCGCATTGAGGATCTCAATCCCGGTGATGGTCGACTCGAGTTGCGCCCGGGCCCTGCTGATGGTCACCAGCAGATCGGCCTTGAGGATGTGGTTGTTCTCGGTGTCCAGAAGACCTGGGACGTCGTTCTCCTGCTCGTACTTTCGGCGCGCGCTCAAGGCCTGGTCGAACTTGGCCTCGCGCTCCAACACCACGGATTCCGCTTCACTCGCCCGGCGTTCCACGCCCTTGCGATAGGAATCCATGACCAGCTTGATCCAGGCATCGCGCTTGCGATTCACGAAGGCCGCGGCCTTGTCCGGGGCCGTCCACTGGAAGCCGAAGGTGACGTTGGTGGCGCCAGTCACGTCCGGGTTCATCTCCACCTCGAGGTTGTCGCGGATCTTTTCGATCAGCGCCCGACGCTTGGAGGGGCGGCCGTGGGTGCTCAGCCAATCGGTCCAACCCAGCTCGTCCATCACGGCGCTGATGCGCTTGGACGACTTCAACTCGTTCTTCAGCGACTGCAGCTTGCGCGAGAGGGGAATGTCCTCCAGCTCACCGAGTACCGCCCGGTCCGTGACGATGGCCGTCTCGTTCAGCCGGAAGTCCGTCTGCGACTCGAACTTGTTCGGCCAGATCATGTTCAGGCCGATGCCGAGCATCAGGAACACGAGAGTGGTGAACACGACGCGCACCAGGTTGCGTCGGATGGCGGCAATGATCTCCTGGACCGCTTCGCGCGGGTCAGGGCCTTGCTCGGTGCCAGTTGTGTCGGGCGGAGGTGCCATAGCCGGATCAGTAGTTGAAGTTGTTGTTGTTGTTGAAGCCGCCGCGACCGCGACGGGGCTGGCCGAAGGTGTCGGCCAGGGAGACGATGTTGTTCGTGCCAGAGACGAGCTGCTGGATGGGCTGCAGCGGTGCCAGCAGTGCCGACACGCCCCACTTGATGTAGCCCAACCACGAGGGTGTCATGTAGATGATGTCGTTCTCCCGGATCAGGATGTTGTCCCGGGTAAAGCCCTGAACGATGTCGTCGTAGTCACAGGTGATGACCAGCGGGTTCTCGGGGTCGCCCCGGATCACCAGGATGGCGTCCGTGTCGACCACGTTCTCGTCGATGTTGGCCCCCACCACGACGTCCAGGAGCGTGGTGTCCCCGGCGAAGGGGATCGAGCGCGGCGAGAACGGCGGTGCACCCGTGATGTAGAACTTCTTCGACGTGATGGCCGAGACCCGCACGAGTAGGTTCGAGGTGTCGGTGTACAGGTGCCCGTAGCGCTGGCGCACCACCTCGGTGGCCTCGTCCGGCGTGAGGCCGTTGATGTAGACCTCGCCGACATCGGGCAGCGTGATGGTGCCGTCCATGCGCACCTTCTCGGTCACGCCGTTCAGCTCACGGTAGATGTTGCTCTGGAGCACCACGCCGTCACCGATGCCGATGTAGTAGCGGCGGTTGGCATCCTGCGTCGGGCGGCCGAAGCCACGCTGGTTGAGCACCTGCAACACCCGCGCATCGTCGGTCGTCTGACATGCGGGAAGGCAGAGTCCCGCGACAAGTGCGACCACGCACGCACCAAGTCGACCTGCAGCTGTCATCGAGCGCTCTCCTGTGCATCGACCCATCAAGGTCGATCGAATCGAAGCCAAACCGGGCCCAAGAACGGAGGTTTCGCCGAAACGAGACTCCGGTCATGTCCTACGGGGATATCGGCCGTGGGCTGGCAAAAATCCAGCCTAAACGCTGATGCGTCCGCCGTACTGGCTCTCGTAGTAGTCCCGGTAGGCACCGGAGCGCACTCTCTCCCACCAACTACGGTTGTCGAGGTACCACTGGACCGTCTCCGGCAGGGCCTCCTCAAAGCGCCTCGCGGGCTCCCAACCGAGGTCCTTCTTGATGCGACTGGCGTCGATGGCGTAGCGACGGTCGTGCCCGGCTCGATCCTCGACATATTCGATCAGGTCTTCGGATTTTCCGAGAATCGACAGCAGCAACTGGACCACATCGATATTGGGCCATTCGTTGTTGCCGCCGATGTTGTAGACGGAGCCGGGATCGGCCTTCTCGAAGACGGTCCAAATGGCCGTGCAGTGGTCCGACACATGCAGCCAATCGCGGATCTGCATCCCGTCCCCATAAACGGGCAGCTTCTTGCCCTCGAAGGCGTTGGCGATCATCAGCGGGATCAGCTTTTCGGGGAATTGCAGGGCCCCGTAATTATTCGAGCAGCGGGTGATGACCGCGTTGTAGCCGTGGGTCTTGTACGCGGCCCGCACCAGCATGTCCGCAGAGGCCTTGCTCGCCGCGTAGGGTGAGTTGGGCGCCAGGGGGGTTTCCTCAGTGAAGAGCCCAGTCTTGCCGAGCGCGCCGTAGACCTCATCGGTCGACACCTGCAGATAGCGAGGCACGGCGTGCCGCCGCGCCACATCGAGCAGCACCTGGGTGCCGAGGATGTTGTTCCGGACGAAGGGCGTGGCATCCAGGATCGAGCGGTCGACGTGGCTCTCCGCCGCGAAGTGCAGCACACCGTCGAAGCTGTGCTCTCCGAACAGCTTGTCCATCGCCGCGACGTCCGAGACGTCCCCCTTCACGAAGACGTGCCCGTCATCCCCTTCCAGGGGCTTCAGGTTCTCGAGGTTGCCCGCGTACGTCAGCAGGTCGAGGTTCACGATGGTGACGTCCGGCCGGGTCGCCCGCAGCCAGAGCACGAAGTTGGAGCCGATGAAGCCGGCACCGCCGGTCACGAGAATCTTCATGAAGTCACCTGCATTGGTACTGGGGTTGTCACGTGGGTCCGGGGATGCATCGGACCTGAGGTCGGTCGAGGCTTACGCGGGGGTCGCATTGTTCGTCCTGGGGCGCCGCTCGAGGTAGGTGCTCAGGGCGTCCTGCCAACTTGGAATCTCGACCCCGAGGGCTGCCCGCAGCTTGTCCGTGCTGAGCACACCGCGTGCGGGTCGCGTCGCCGGCCGGGGAAACTCCGAGGTGGGAATGGGGTCCACGCGCACGTCCACCCCGACCTGCTTGAAGACCTCCACGGCGAAGTCGTACCAGGAACAGGCCCCCGCGTTGGCCGCGTGGTAGATGCCCGCTGCCGGCCGCTGGAGGATGATCCCCCACAGCAAGCTGGCCAGGGAATCGGTGGACGTTGGGCTGCCCACCTGGTCGTCGACGACGCGCAGGACGTCGTGCTCCGCCGCCAGGCGCAACATGGTCTCGACGAAGTTCGGCCCATTCAACCCATAGAGCCACTGGGTGCGAACGACCCAGTGCACACCACCGGCTGCCTGGACGGCCTGTTCTCCCGCCAGTTTGCTGCGCCCGTAGGCGGACAGCGGGTTGGTGACGTCACCCTCGACATAGCAGCCGGGGGCAGGGATGGCGCCATCGAAGACGTAGTCCGTCGAGATGTGGAGCAGCGGAATCGAACGCGCCGCGCAGGCCTCGGCCAGGACGCTGGCCCCCGTGCCGTTGACAGCCAGCGCCTGCGCCTCGTGCTCCTCGCAGGCGTCCACCTGCGTGAAGGCCGAGCAATTCACCACGGCATCCAAGGCCTGCCCGTCAGAGCCCTGCGCATCGAGGCAAGCATCAACGCTCTCTCGACGCGTGATGTCCATCTCCGGCAGATCCACCCAGAGGCCAGTCACATGGGCCGGCTTCTGGGACTGCATGGAATGCCCAAGCATCCCGGCGGCGCCGCTGACGAGCACGCGCTGAGGCGTGACAGAGTGGTTCGAACTTGCCATGTCAGCCGGCCTTGTTCGCACCGCCCTCGGCGACGAGCTTGCTGGCATTCAACAGGCTCTCGAAGGTCCCGGCGTCCGTCCACCAGCCGTCGAGCTCTCCGTAGAACATGTCGCCGCGCTTGATGTAGGCGTTGTTCACGTCGGTGATCTCGAGCTCCCCACGGCCGGACGGCTTGAGCGTCTCGATGATCTGGAACACGCTGCTGTCGTACATGTAGATGCCGATGACTGCCATGTTGGACGGCGGGTCCTTCGGCTTCTCGATGATCGTCTCGATGCGATCTCCATCGCGCACGGCTACGCCAAAGCGCTCCGGGTCGTGGACTTCCTTGAGCAGGATGCAGGCCCCATGGCCGCGCTTGTTGAAGGTCTCGACGGTCTCGCGGATGTTTCCTTCGATGATGTTGTCGCCCAGGATCACGCAGATGGACTCGTCGCCAGCGAAGCGGGCAGCCAAGCGCAGGGCTGCAGCGATCCCCCCCTCTCCACGCTGGTAGGCGTAGTTCAGGTTCACACCCAACTCGTCGCCGTTCTCGAGCAACCGCAAGAAGTCACCCGCACTGTTCCCACCCGTCACGATCAGGATGTCATCGATGCCTGCGTTCTTCAGGCACTCGATGGGGTAATAGATCATGGGACGGTCAAAGACCGGCAGCAGATGCTTGTTCGTGATCTTGGTCAGTGGCATCAGGCGGGAGCCCAAGCCACCGGCGAGGATAACGCCCTTCATGGGTCGTGCCTCTCAGTGGTTGCGGAGTCGGGGGAGGAAACAGTTGAGCTGAGCCGGCCACGACAAGCGAGCGAACACACCCGTTGCCGTCCATCGCAAAAGGCTGCCCACTGCTGCCGAGGCGGCTCCACAAGACCATGGGAGAGGTTCTAGCTGGCCACCGGCGGGGCAGAACGATACCACGCGACCGTGGAGTCGAGTCCGGTGGCCACCGAAACCGAGGGCTCGAAGCCCAGGATTTCACGCGCCCTCTGGGACTCGGCCATCGAATGGCGGATGTCGCCGGCCCGGGTGGGGCCGTGCAGGGTCTCGAGTTGCGGATGTCCACAAGCCTTGCGGATGTGATCCCAAATGGTCAGCAGGTCTATCGACTGACCCCAGCCGATGTTCATCACCTGGCCGTCGCCACGGGGCAGGTCCACCGCGAGCAGGTTCGCTCGCACCACATCGCCCACATAGGTGAAGTCCCGGCTCTGCTTGCCGTCCCCGTGGATGGTCGGACTGCGCCCCTCGAGTGCGTGCGTGACGAAGATCGAGATGACGCCGGAGTACGCGGAGCCCGGATCCTGCCGAGGCCCGAACACGTTGAAATAGCGCAGACACACCGTGTCCACGCCGTAGAGCTTCGGGGCCATACGGAACAGGTGCTCCGCCGCCAGCTTGTTCAAGCCGTAGGGCGACATGGGCTCCTCGCGGCGACTCTCGCTCGCGGCGCCCTCGACCTCGTCGCCGTAGACCGCCGAGGTGCTCGAGTACACGATGCGCCGGACCCCAGCGTCCCTGGCTGCAAGCACCAGTCGGGTCGAGCCGTCCAGGTTGGCGTGGTTGCTGGTCACCGGGTCTTCGACCGAGCGGGCCACCGACGGCATGGCGGCGCAATGCACGACGGCATCGCAGCCCTGCACGGCTTCCTCAGCGACTCCCGGCTCGGCCAGGTCGCCTTCCACGAGCCTCGCTGGCTCCGGGATGTTCTCCCGGTGGCCGGAAGAGAAGTCGTCCACCACGACGACCTCGCGGCCATCCGCGAGCAGGGCGTCGGCGATGTGGCTGCCGATGAACCCCGCACCACCCGTAACCAAGACACGTGTCATCGTGCTGCGCCTCCAGGCCCCTCGGGGCCGCGATACCATTCGACGAAGCGCTGCAAGCCTTCATCGAGGCTCACCGTGGGGTTGTATCCGAGCTCATCCTTGGCCCGCGAGACGTCGGCGAAGGTGCGCGGAACATCGCCCGGTTGATTGGGCTGCCAATCCACCCGTGGCTCTTTCCCCGTCGCCCGCCCGATGGCTTCCACGAGGCCTCGCAAGCTGATGGTCTGGGATTCACCCAGATTGTAGATGCGATATCCCTGCACCTTGTCGTGCGCCTTGACGATGCCGTCCAGGATGTCGCCGACGTAGGTGTAGTCGCGCTCGCTGCTGCCGTCGCCAAAGCAGGGCAGCGGCTCCCCGGCCTCCACCAGGCGTACGAACTTGTGGATGGCCATTTCCGGGCGCTGCCGAGGGCCATACACAGTGAAGAAGCGCAGGCAGGCGATGTCCATTTCGTACAGGTGGTGGAAGGTGAAGCAGGTCAGTTCGTTGGACCGCTTCGTGGCGGCGTACGGAGACACCGGACCCGAGACGTCGTCAACCTCCCGAAAAGGAACGCGCTCGTTGCCGCCGTAGACGGAGCTGCTGCTGCCGAAGATGAACCGCTTGAGGCCGGCGGAACGACTGGCCTCAAGCAGACGGGCGGTGCCCGTGCAGTTCACGTCGTGGTAGTGCGCCGGGTCCTGGAGCGACGGCCGGACGCCAGCCATGGCAGCCAGGTGGATGACCGAGGTGGGCTGGGTCGACGCGAAGGTCTGCTTGAGCATCTCGGCATCGCGGATGTCCCCCTCCACGAGCTGGAAGCCGTCGTGACCGGCCAGCAGCGCGGCATGACCGCGCTTGATGGTGGGGTCATAGAAGTCGTTGAAGTTGTCGAGCCCAACCACCTCGTCGCCACGCGACAGCAGTTGCTCGCACAAGTGGCTGCCGATGAACCCGGCAGCGCCCGTCACCAAGATGCGGTTGCCCATGATCTGATTACTCGACCGTCACACTCTTGGCCAGGTTCCGCGGCTGGTCGATGTCACACCCGCGTCGCTCGGCCACGTGGTAGGCCAGGAGCTGCAGGGGGATCACATTCACCAACGGCGACAAGTCTTCATCCACAGCGGGCACCTCGAGCACATCGTTGGCCAAGGCGGCCACTCGTTCATCTCCTTCGGCACACACGGCGATGACTTGACCATCTCGGGCCCGGACTTCTTCGATGTTGCTCAGCACCTTCTCGTAGACCCGGCCGGGCGTGGCGATGATGACCACGGGCATCTCGGCATCGATCAGTGCGATGGGGCCATGCTTCATCTCGCCCGCAGGATATCCCTCGGCGTGGATGTAGCTGATCTCCTTGAGCTTGAGCGCGCCCTCGAGCGCGATGGGATAGTTGACACCACGCCCCAAGAACAAGAAGTCACGCGCGTGAGCGTACTTGTGGGCCACCTCTGCCACATGCTCCGCGTTGCGCAAGGCGCCTTCCATCGCGTACCGGACGCGCCGCAGGGGAATGATGCGCTGCTCCACCTCGTCGTGGGTCATGACACCCCGGCGCACGGCCAGGTCGAGGGCCAGCATGTACAAGGCCACCAGCTGCGTCGTGAAGGCCTTCGTGGACGCCACGCCGATCTCGGGGCCGGCGAGCGTCAGGATCGTGGCGTCCGCCTCGCGGGTCGCAGAACTCTCCGGGACGTTCACCACGGCGGCAATGGGCGCGCCTGTCTTGCGGACGTCCCGCAGGGCTGCCAGCGTATCCAGGGTCTCCCCGGATTGCGTGATGGGAACGATCAGGTGGTTTGGCCCCGCACCCGTCTTGCGATAGCGGAACTCGCTCGCGTAATCGACGTCGACCGGCATCCCGACCAGGTTCTCGATGTAGAACTTGCCAGCCAGTCCGGCGTGCCAGGAGGTTCCGCAGGCCACGAAGGTCATGCGATCGACCGCAGCCAGGCGATCCCCGAGCACGTCCAGGTCACCCATGTGGATGGACCCGGTGGCGTCGTCCAAGCGAGACAGCATGGTCGCGGAGACAGCAGCCGGCTGCTCGTCGATCTCCTTGAGCATGAAGTGGCGGTAGCCGCCCTTCTGCACGGTGATCGGGTCCCAGTTGATCTGGCGGATCTCGCGCCCCACCGCCCGGCCGTCGAGATCGGTGACTTCGACGCCGCTCGTCGTGAGCACCGCCACATCGCCGTCTTCGAGAGGAATCATCTGGCGCGTGTGAGCCAAGAGCGCCGGGATGTCCGAGGCAAGCATGGAGCCGCCCTCTGCGATGCCCAACACGAGCGGAGACTGGTTGCGTACGGCGACGATGGTCTCGGGCTCGTCCGCAGACACGACCGCCAGGGCGTAGCTGCCCTCGAGGCGTCGCGCGCACTGCCGCACGGCATCCGCCAGCGAAAGCCCCGTCGCTACGGCACGCGAGACGAGGTGAGCGAAGATCTCGGTGTCCGTCTCGGACCGGAACTCCGTGCCCGCGGCAAGCAGCTCGGCGCGCAGGGCCTCGTGGTTCTCGATGATGCCGTTGTGCACCACCGCGATGCGGCTCCCGGTGTCCACCATGGGGTGGGAGTTGTGCTCCACGGGTGGCCCGTGCGTCGCCCAGCGAGTGTGCCCGAGCCCCGTGCTGCCAAAGGCTGGCGCCTCATTGAGAACCGCCTCCAGCTCCGACAACTTGCCGGCCCGGCGCACAACTGTCAGGGAGGACTCGCCACTCTGCACGGCGACACCTGCGGAGTCGTATCCGCGATACTCAAGGGTCTTGAGTCCGTCGATCAGGAGCTGACTGACGCCCTCGCGCCCCACGATGCCAATGATGCCGCACACGTCAGGGGCTCACGCAGTCCTGGAAGTACTTCAGCGTGCGAGCCAGGCCATCCCTCAACAGCACCTTGGGCTCCCAGCCCAATATTTCCCGCGCCCGGGTGATGTCCGGGCGGCGCTGCTTCGGATCGTCTTCCGGCAGCGGGTGGTAGGAGATGGTGCTCTCGGTGTCGATCAACTCGAGGATAGTCTCGGCGAAGTCCTTGATCGTCATCTCGGCGGGGTTGCCGATGTTCACCGGGTTCGGTTCATTGCTTTCCGAGAGGCGCCAGATCCCGTCAATGAGGTCGTCCACGTAGCAGAACGAACGCGTCTGGGATCCGTCGCCGAAGACGGACAGCTCTTCGCCACGCAACGCCTGCCCCATGAAGGCAGGCAGGGCACGCCCATCGTTCAGGCGCATACGCGGGCCGTAGGTGTTGAAGATACGCACGATGCGCGTCTCCACGCCGTGGAAGCGGTGGTAGGCCATCACCAGCGCCTCGCTGAAGCGCTTGGCCTCGTCGTACACACCGCGCGGCCCGACGGGGTTCACGTTGCCCCAGTAGGTCTCCCTCTGGGGGTGCTCGAGCGGGTCGCCATAGACCTCCGAGGTGGAGGCCATCAGAAAGCGCGCGCCCTTGGCACGCGCCAGACCCAATGCCTTGTGCGTCCCCAGCGAGCCGACCTTGAGGGTCGGGATCGGCATCTCCAGGTAGTCGATGGGGCTCGCGGGCGACGCGAAGTGGAAGATGCGATGAACTTCGCCCGGCACGTGGATGTAGTTCGTGACGTCCACCTTCACGAAGGTGTAGCCGTCCTTGCCAATCAGGTGCTCGATGTTCCTCATGTCGCCGGTGATGAGATTGTCCATGCAGACGACCTCCCACCCTTCGGCGATGAGCCGATCGCTCAGATGCGATCCCAGGAATCCGGCTCCACCGGTGACGACTGCCCTCATGATGCGCTTCCTCTGTTCTGCGAAGTGTTCGCTAGGTTGTGTGGTTCATTTCGCCCTAGGGCGAATCGGGTTCGGTGGTGTCCGGATCGGCTTCCGGCTCCGCACTCTGCTCGGGTGCAGGGATGGGAACTCCTCCGCCCGCTGCCTTCTGGGCGCGCAATTCCTGTTCTTCCGTGATGCGGGCACCCATCGCCCGCAGCTGGTCGGCGGAGAAGCGCAGCAGCAGCTCATCCACCGCGTCGGGGCTGATGATCTCCGGGGTGCCGGAGATGCGCTGAAGCACCTCATAGAGGTCCACCGACTCGGGGATCTCCCGCCGGTGGTTCTGGACCATCAAGGTGTCCGCTGGCAGGCGCGTACGCACCCCGCCGATCGTGAGGACGTCGTCGCGCGGAGCCTCGGGGTCATCGGCCAGGCTGACCGACAGCGCGCTGCCTTCGCTGCTCGAAAGCGCAAAGCCACCGTTGTGGCGCAGGGTCAGATCCGACCAGGCATCCCGCAAGCTGCCGGGCGGGTCGGAGATGTACCGAACGAGGGGCATGATGGCCTCCTGCCCCTGACCGAGTTCCAGGACCGTGGCCCCCTCGGCACCCCGTTCGATGGAGATGGTGCCGCTGACATAGATCGGTTGGCTACCCCGGTTGCGGATCCGCAAGCGCCCAGGCTCGGTCCGCACTTCCATCTGGGTTTCGAGCAGACGGCAGCTGACGCCACCGGGCAACTCGCAAATCAAGGTGCGATCGGTACTGGTCATGCTGGCAATGGTCAGCCAAGGAAAGCGCAGCACATCCCCTTGGGGGTCCAGGCGTAGCACGATGGCGTGCCCCTGGTCGTAGAGCTCCACCAGACCGCCACCTGACAGGTACAGCTCGCTCTGACCGCTGCTGCCCTGCTCCAATTCGTCGCCCGCGGCGAGATCGGCCGAGGAGGCAAAGGAGTACAGCACCGTCTCCAGGCGATCGGGCCCGCGACGCACCGCCACGGTGTCTTCGAGCCGCCGCGCCAAGATGCGCTCCTGTGCAAAGAGCGCTGGGCAGCAGGCCAGGGCAAGCACCAGGAGCAGAAGCGGGCGGGTCATGGCTTGGTGGTTCACTCGGGGTTGTGACCCCCACCCTCGTCCCGATCGTTGTCGGAATCCGAATCCTGGGGCTGGGCCTGCATGGTTTCGATGAAGCTCGTGTCGTAGCTGCCCGAGAGGAAACGCGGGTCCTTCAGGAACAGCCGATGGGCGGCCACAGTTGTGGACACCCCTTCGATGACACATTCATCGAGCGCATTGGCCATCGCCTTGATCGCTTCCGCCCGATCCTCGGCATGGACGATCAATTTCCCGATCATGGAATCGTAGTACGGGGAGACCGTGTAGCCCGCGTAGGCGTGGGTATCGAAGCGCACACCCGATCCGCCGGGGTGCAACATATGCACTATCGTCCCACAACTTGGACGGAAGTTATGGCTAACGTCCTCAGCATTGATGCGGCATTCGATGGCAGCGCCCCGGAAGCGCACATCGGCCTGGGTGATGGACAGGGGCTGACCGGCCGCGATGAGCAACTGCTCACGGACGATATCGAAGCCCGTCACCATTTCGGTCACGGGGTGCTCCACCTGCACACGAGCGTTGAGTTCCATGAAGTAGAAGCGCCGGTGCTTGTCCACCAGGAACTCCACCGTTCCCGCGTTCACGTAGCCAGCCTGGCGGCACAGTGCGATGGCGGCGTCCCCCATCGCGTTCCGCAGCTCGTCCGTCAGCACGGGCGAGGGGCTCTCCTCCAGCAGCTTCTGATGGCGCCTCTGGATCGAACAGTCCCGCTCACCCAGATGGATCAGGTTGCCGTGCTGGTCGGCCATCACCTGGATCTCGACGTGTCGGGGCTCCTCCACCAACCGTTCGATGTAGACGTCCGGATTTCCGAAGGCGCCCTCGGCTTCCGCCCGGGCCGCGTGGAAGGCGGGCAGCAACTCTGCCGGTGCGTGGACCGGGCGCATGCCGCGCCCACCCCCGCCCGCCGTGGCCTTGACCATGACTGGGTAGCCGACCTCGGAGGCCACCTGCTCCGCCTCAGCCTCCGTGTGCACGATGCCATCGCTGCCCGGAACAATGGGGACGCCAGCGGACTTCGCCGTGGCGCGTGCCGTGTTCTTGTCGCCCATGGCCGCGATCACGTCGGCGGGCGGACCGATGAAGGTGAACCCACACGCGTTGACCACCTCGACGAACTTGCTGTTCTCGGAGAGGAATCCGTACCCGGGGTGGATGGCATCGGCCTCGGAGATCTCCGCGGCGCTGATGACCCGGTTCATGTCGAGGTAGCTTTCGCTCGCCTTCGCGGGACCGATGCACACGGCCTCATCGGCCAGCTCGATGTAGGCGGCATCGCGGTCCGCCTCGCTGTAGACGACGACCGTCTCCACGCCGAGCGACTTGCAAGCTCTCAACACACGCAGGGCAATCTCCCCGCGATTGGCAATCAGCACACGACCGAACACTGGCGGGACCCTCCCTGGGCGTCAGCGACGCCGGATCAACATGAGCGTCTGACCAAACTCCACCGCTTCGCCGTTCTCCACCTCGATGGAGACGACCTCGCCGGATTCGTCGGGCGTGATCTCATTCATCACCTTCATGGCCTCGATGATGCACACGGTGTTGCCCACCTCGACGCTGTCGCCCACGCTCGCAAAAGAAGACGCTTCCGGGCTGGGCGCTCTGTAGAAGGTGCCCACCATCGGTGACTTGAAGGCGTGCAGGTTGTCGTCCTGGACGGGCGCAGGCGCCGCCACCTCGGCCGCTACTGGCACAGCAGCGGCGTGCACAGGAGCGCTGGGGGTGGCCGCCGCAGGCGCAGCCACGGTGTCGACATAGGCTCCGGCCCGCTTGACGTGGATGCGCGTCGCGCCATCCGTGGAGCGTTCGTACTCCACCTCCACGAGCGAGTGCTGGTCCATGAGCTCAGCCAGCTCCGAGATCTCCGGAAAACCCTGAGAGGCCTGTGCCGTCGCTCGACCCTGACCGCGAGCAGCCTTGCGGGCCGTCGCCTTCCGCTTGGGCGCAGCCTTGGCTGCAGCCTTCTTGACCAACGGCCGCTTGGCGCTCGACGCCCGCTTGGGAGCCTTCGCTGCGGAGCTGGTTGCCTTTCGGACGGCCTTGGCCTTCGCCTTCAGCTTGGGCTTCGACTTGGATTTCGTTTGGGCACCCGAACGGGCGGCCTTCTTTCGTGCAGCCACGAGAGCTCCTTTCAGGGGTCTCGAAACATCAGGATCTGTGAGACGCGACACCCTACTCGGGTGCCGACACGCGCTCCACATACGTGCGGGTGCGAGTGTCCACCTTCACGTACTCATCCTGGTTGAGATAGACCGGCACCTGGATCACCGCCCCGGTGTCGAGGGTCGCCGGCTTGTTGCCACCTTGTGCGGTACTGCCCTTGACCCAGGGCGTGGTCTCCGTGACCTGGAACACCATGTGGTCGGGAAGGGCGATGGAGATGATCTCGGAATCACACATCTTGAACTTGCAGACCGTGTTCTCCTTGAGAAACGGCAACAAGTCCGTGAGTCGGTCCTCGTCCACCGGCGACTGGTCGTAAGTCTCCGGATCCATGAACACGAAGCCATTGCCCTCGCGGTAGAGGTACTCCATGTCGATCTTGTCCACGATGACCTGTTCGACCTTGTCCTTGGAGTCGTAGGTCACGTCCTTGACGGCACCCGTCTGGAGGTTCTTGAGACGGGTGCGCACGAAGGCACCACCCTTTCCAGGCTTGACGAATTGAAAGCTGACCATGTCGAACAGCTTGCCGTCGACGCGGAGGGTGATGCCGTTCGAAAACTGGTTGGTCGAGATGATGACCATGGGTGGCTTCTCAGGATGCTTCGGGCGAGCGCGCCATTGAACCGGGAGCCCTCTGCCGAATCAACAGGAGCGAGGCTCCTCAGTTCCTGAGGCCAAGGGAGCCACGATCAAGCCGAGCACGATTGCAGCCGGTGCAATCTGGATCAGCAGCCGCCCAAGGGTCAATTCCATAAGGGTAGGTAGGGGGTCGCCACCGGGGTGGATCAGCTCTGCAGCCGGGCTGCTCCACGACGTGACGATGTACGCAAAGATGTAGCTGGCCAGCTGAATCGCCAGGGCCACCAGGATCATCCGCGGTACGGGACGAGCGAGGCGCCGGCCCCCCAGAGCCAGCAGCACGGCCCACGCAGCCCAGGTCAGGTTCCACGACTGGAAATTCATGACCTCGGAAGCCAGGCGGGGCAGAATGATTTCGAGCCTGGCCAGGCCGGCCTGGAAAGCATCCCCCTGCAGCCGGCCCAGGTAGTGCTCATCCGTGATGGGCAGTCCCAGGGCCAGGAGCCCCCAGAGACCGTAGAACAGCCCCACGCCCACGGCCGCCACCCCGCCAGCTCGCCGAAACCGGCCCCGAGGCGCGGCCACGAGCACGCCGAGCGCGAGGGCCACGATGAAGGGCAGCCCCTCATTCTTCGTGAGCGCCGCAAAGCCCAGCAGCAGACCCGCCTCCAGATGCGCCCGGGCTCGGCGACCCTGCAGGGCATCGGCCATGGCGAGCACGGCCCCTACGATGAAGAGCGCCAGGGGAATATCCGCCATGGCTGAAGACGCACCGGCTCCCGGCGGTGGCTTCAGCACGTAGGAGATCAGCGGTAGATTCCCGATCCAGGCCGCGGACAGCGCAGCGCTCAGGGCGCCGCAGCGACGACGCAGCCCGCCGTACACCGTCGCCACCAAAGCCACGGCAAACCACGGGAAGATCGCCGAGGCGATGCGGTCATCAAAGACACCCGACACCATCGCCGGCAGATTGGCGATGTGGGACACCAGAGGCGGATAGCGCTGATGGGTCAAGCCGTAGTACGGGTCCCGGGACACGGCGCCAAGCAAGGTCTCGTCGAAGTGCAGCGCCTTGGCCTTGAACATCCAACGCGTCAACGCATCGAACTGGAACGTCGGCCGCAACCAGCCGGAGCGCACCGCCATGAACAGCCCGACACACGCCAGCAGCAGCATGCCTCCGTGGGCCAATTGTTCGTTGCGCGTCAAAGCACTGAGGGGCCGGCGATCCTCGTCCGTACAGACCGAAGCCCCCGAAGAACAACGCCAGGCGGGACGGGCGAGCAGCAACAGGACGACCAGCACGGCGCCACCCAAGCTCGTCGCCGACACACCGAGGCCCAGGACATCCACCAGCAGCGACAAACTGCCCACCACACCGAAGCCCAGCATCAGCCCGCGACCGAAGCGCTCGATCCAACCCAGGCCCGGGTCGCCGAACAACCCGCGGTCCACCACCACGCCTACAAGCAGCAAGGTCAGCAAGGGAACGATCAAGGCACTCATCGTCAGCCGCCCCCCTGCCCCGCATCCCGCGCCTTGCGCTCGGCACGGCGCTGCTCCTTGAGTGCCTCCGGGTCCATGTCGACCGGGCGCTCCAAGCGCGACTCGAGGACGATGGCTCCGGGCAGCGTCGGGTCGTCCTCACTGCTGCCGGACTCGAAGGGGATGCCCTTCATGGGGATCGGGTAGAGGTCGTACATCAGGGGCCACATCTCGTTGCGCGGCACACCCTTGAACTGCACGAAGAGTTCGGGCTCGTCGGCGAAACGCTCGTGGATGCGGGCAGCCTCGCGCAAGCGGCGCCGCCAGTAGGGCAACCACCGTTCAGGGTCTTTTCGCCCGTAGCCGCGCAGGAACGCGCGCGGAGCTTCCGGGTCGAATTCCTCCAACTGCTGCAGGTATTCGTCCAAGGCGAGGCTGTCCAGCGGGGCCCCACGCCCCAGGGGATCGGCGACGGAGTTTTCGGCCGGGATCCACCGAATCAGCACGGAGAGGACCACGAGCATCGCAACAATCTGCGTGGCGACTTTTCGATCCATCGGTGGATTCTGTTTCCTGGAAGGAACTTGCTCAGGGCCGAGGGATCCTATCATCGACTAGGCGACCTGCATCACAGTCATGCTTGGGTGTCATGCCGCAAGCGGTCCGCCGCTCCTGACGTGTCCTCCCGACCCCTCCCGAGCCCAGGCTTCCCTGCCTCGTCATGCCGACACCTGCCCACCTCCCAAAAGCCGTGACTGCGCGTTGGCGCGCAGAAATCCCCCGCACAGCCGGCTGGGACGGCGTGCTCATGTGTCGACCCGATCACTTCGACGTGGTGGACGAGAAGAACACCTTCATGCGCGGCCAGCTGGGCCGGATCGACAAGCTGCGCGCCATGGACCAATGGCAGCATCTGGTCGAATGCTATGGCCAGGCGGGCGTCCGGGTGCATCAGTTGGCAGGTGCCCCCGGCCTCGAAGACATGGTCTTCTGCGCCAACCCGGTTTGTGTGCTTCCCCGCCCAAGCCGGGTCACTGGGTCTGAGCCCGGGCCCTGGACCGCTGCCGACCTCGTGGCCTCCCACATGAACCACGCGTCGCGCGTTCGGGAAGTGCCGCACATCACGGCCTGGTTTGCGGAACGCGGCGTGCCGTCGTCGAGCTTGCCGCCAGATTCAGGAACCTTGGAAGGGCACGGAGATGTGGCCGTCATTCCAGGCCGCCGCCTCGCGCTCGGCGGCTACGGGGGACGAAGCACACGCACGGCCCTTCAGGCCCTGTCCGAACTGTGTTCCCTGCCCGTCGTGCCACTGCCCTTGGTCGGCAGCCCCTTCTATCACCTCGACACCTGCCTGGCCGTGCTCGATGAGGACACGCTCCTGATCCACCCTCCGGCCTTCAGGAACGGCGCCCTGCAGACGCTGCACACGCTTTTTCCGAGGCTGCTCATCGCCGACCCACACGAGGCCGAAACGGAACTCGCCGTGAACGCGCACGGCCTGGCCAATGGCACGGTGCTGCTTCCCGCGGCTACGCCCAAGACGCAGAAGATCCTGTCCGATGCGGGCTACTCACCGCTGCCCGTAGACGTTTCGGAGTTCCACAAGTCCGGCGGCTCTGTCTTCTGCTTGCGCCTCGATCTCCCCGGCTGATCGGCGCCTCAGGGCTGGCCAAGATGCGGACCGTCAGCCGACCTCGGGTCACTCGTCAGCAGGCGGGTCAGCGCGCAAGTCCTGCGCACAATCCTGCACCGAGCCCGCGAGCACGCGCAGGCCGTGAAGCACTGCGGGCAAGACGGCCTCGAGACTCTCGCGCGCACCGGCAGGGCTGCCGGGCAGATTGAGGATCAGCGTGCCGCCTAGCGTGCCGGCGATGCCGCGCGAGAGGTCTGCCGTCGGCACCGACACGCGGCCTGCGGCTCGCATGGACTCGGCCAGCCCCGGCACCTCGCGCTCGATGACCCGGCGTGTGGCCTCTGGCGTGACATCCCGGACCGACAAGCCGGTGCCGCCGCTGGTGAGCACCAGGGCATAACGCGTCGCCAGCTCCCGCAAGGACACGACCAAGGCCTCCTCTTCATCCGGCACGGCGCGCACATGGGCCAGGCGCCAACCCACGGCCTGGAGGGCTTCGGCCAGGCCGGCAGCTGTGGCGTCGGCCCGCTCGCCGCGCGAGACACGATCCGAGGCCAAGACGAGGCAGGCTTCCGACATCACTCGCTCCGATGCCAGGTGCCGGTGCGACCACCGCTCTTCTCCAGCAAGCGGATGTCCGTGATCATGATCTCCCGATCCACGGCCTTGAGCATGTCGATCAAGGTCACGGCAGCCACGGAGACGGCCATGAAGGCCTCCATCTCCACCCCCGTGCGCCAGGTGGTCTCCGCCTCGGCCCGCACCTCAAGCGCATCTGGACCTGAGGCAGTGATGTTCACATCCACCCTGTCGAGCGGCAGCGGATGGCAGAGGGGCACCAGATCCGAGGTGCGCTTGGCAGCGCCTATGCCCGCGAGACGCGCCACCTCGAGCACTGGCCCCTTGGGCCCACCCCCCTCCAAGGCAAGGCGCCGCGTTTCCGGCTTCATGACCACCCGACCGGCCGCCACGGCTTTGCGGCGGGTGGGCAGCTTTCCGCCCACATTCACCATGCGAGCCTTGCCCTGCCCATCCACATGACTCAGTGGATTGCTCTGCTTGCCAGGCGGGTCACTGGAGAGGTCACGGGGCGGGTGGTCCATGGTCCATCCAACATGAGGGAGGTCTGCTACGGATGCCGGGATGGGCCCAGATCCGCCGAGCGCGGGTCTGCGGCTCACCCAGAATGATGCTAGGGACACCGGAACAGGTCACGGATTGCCCGTCACTCATGCAAACCGGCAGCTAGTACGATAAAGAAGATCGCGCACTCCCCCAGGAGAATCCCATGCACGTCCTGTTGCTCGCCGTGACCCTGCTCGTCGCCCCGCCTGTTTTCGACGATCTGATCGCGGACCTCGATGACGTCCTCTTCCAACTTGCGGACGCCGAGGGAGCCGAGACCTGGGACCTGGCACGGGAACTCCGTGACGCAGCACGCACGGACACGATCCGCTCGGTGCCCCACCTCCAGGAGGCTGCGGTGGGAGCAGCCCCCTCGGTGGAGCTCGTGATCGCGCGCACGCTGCTCGACGTCGATGCGCCCAGGGAGGCTGCCAGCATCCTGCTCAGCATGCTGGAGGGGCCGCTGGCAGAAGCGAGCCTGGCGATCCTGGCCCACAAGTCCTTCAAGGATGTCGGTTCGGTTGCGGAGAGCCTCGAGGGGCTCAGCCGGGAGGAGCTGCCCCCGCTGCTCGCCGTGGCCACAGCTCGCACGCTCTACAAGGTCAGCCGTCGGGCCGCGGCGCGGACAGGCGCCCGGCGCGAGCTCTTGCGCGCGCTCGAAAGTGATGACGCAGATCTTCGGGCCGAGGCCGCGCTGGCCCTGGCGGAGATCAACGACTTCGAGTCCGCGCGCCCCCTGCTCCGCACCCTGACCCAGGACCCCGGTCGTCGGGGGCAACTGGCGCGGGCCTATCTCGAGACCGACTTCCAGATCGACTACTACACACGCCAGCTCTACAAGCAGGCCGAACAGATCTCCGTCAGTGATGTCACGAGCAATCGCCCTCTCGACAAGGAGACCGTCGGGTCGGGGCCGGGCAGCCTCGACGTGCTGGAGGAGCTCATCGAGCGCGTCCAGAACTACCACCTGCTCGGCGAAGAACTGAAAGGCACCGAAGGTCGTGAACGCCTCGTGACGGCCGCCGCCAAGGGCATGCTGCAGACCCTCGACCTGCACTCCACCTACTTCTCCAGCGCAGAGTTCGAGCGCTGGATCCTCGACCTGCGCCGCCACTATGCGGGCATCGGCGCGTATGTCGACACCGTCGACAATGTGTTCACCATCACGCGCCCCATCTACTCGGGCCCGGCCTACGGCGCGGGCCTCGTCTCCGGCGACCAGATCCTGAAGGTCGATGGGTGGGACACCTACAACGAGAACAACGACGACATCATCCGCCGGCTCAAGGGCGAACCCGGTACCGAGGTCACCATCTCCGTCTACCGCGAAGGCTGGCAGAAGGCGCGGGAATTCGTGATCGAGCGCCGCGTGATCGACATCGCGTCGGTCAACTGGGACATGCTGCCTGGCGACATCGGTTACGTGGAGGTCCTGGGCTTTGCTCAGGACACGACCGTCGAGATGATCAAGGCTCTCAGGGAGCTCGAGAGCAAGCAGATGAAAGGCTTGATCCTCGACCTCCGCAACAACAGCGGCGGCTACCTCGACGAAGCCGTCAACATGTGCTCGATGGTGCTGCCCCCGGGCGAGGAAGTCGTCTACACCGAGGGGCGAGGCGTGCGGAGGCAGAGCTACCCCTCAACCTCCCTGCCCGGCTACTCCAAGCCCTACACCGGCCCCATGATCGTGTTGGTGAATTCGCGCAGCGCCAGTGCCAGCGAGATCGTCTCCGGCTGCCTTCAGGAGGCACAGCGAGCGCTCGTGGTCGGTGACAAGACCTTCGGCAAGGGATCGGTGCAGCAGGCCTTCCCCTTGGACACCCGGCCCGGTGACGAACTGCGGACGGATGCCAACCACAACCAGGCCTACGACCCGGGCGACACGTACCGCGACATCGATGGGGATGGCAAATACACCTACCCCGTGAACGTGAAGATCACCAACGCTCGCTACTACCTTGCGAGCGGCAAGTCACTGCACACCGAGCGCGACCTGGATGGGCGCATCGTGAAGGACGGCGGTGTCGAGCCCGACGTGGAGATCGAGTTCAGTGCTCTCGCAGGCTGGGAGAACCACGAGCTGGCGGAGCTCTTCGATCGCCTGGATGGGGAAGACCCCTTCCAAGAGTACGTGCGCGAGCGTTTCGACGCTCACCGCCCGCTGTTTCACGAGCTGGCCTTTGGCGACAACCACGACACCGGCCGCTATCCGGAGTTCGAGGCCTTTCGCGATGGCCTCGAGACCCCCCTCTCTGACAACACCCTGCGGCTCGTGCTTCGGGCTCGTGTGCGCGATCGCGTGGCCGATGACCTGGGCAAGGTGTTCCCTGGCGGCGTGATCTACGGCGACTGGCAGGAAGACAACCAGCTGCAGGCGGCCATCTCGGTCCTGGCACGGGAGATGGCGCTGGATCTCACGGCCTTTGAGGCCTACGACGACTTCGAGAGTGCGCCCCCGCGCTAGCAGGGCCGCCGAACCATCGTCCGTCTGCTGGCTCCCCTCGTCGGTGCGAGGGTGCGGCCCTAGCCAACAGTCTCGTCTTCCAGGTCGGCGTCGATGTTGTCCGCTGATTCGGCCCATTCGCGATAGAAGGGCAGCACGAGTTCGCGCCAGAGGACCTTGCAGACCAAGGCGAGGGGGACGGCGACCAGGACGCCCAGGGTTCCGAGCAGCGCGCCGCCAGCGAGCAGGACCACGACCATGGCGACGGGATGCAGTCCCGTCTCGCGGCCGAGCAGCAAGGGGAAGAGCACGGCCCCTTCGATGGCCTCCGCTGCGCCGAACAGGGCGAGCAGCCAGAGCAGGCTGTCGGATCCCCCACCGGGCATCGTGAGCGCAATCACCGATGCAGGCACCACGCCCACCAGGAAGCCCAGGAAGGGCACCAGGGACAGGAGGCCCGACACGAGGGCGATGGGCAGCGCGAAGTCGATCCCCAGGGTGAGCATGCCTGCGAAGAGGATCGCAGCCTTGACCATGCCGCAGGCCAAGCGCCCGCGCAGGAAGGCGACCTGCTCCTTGCCGATGTCCCGAGCGATGCGATTGACCTGCTCGCGGTAGCGAATCGGCACGAGGTCGTGCAGCGCCCGCGACATGGACGGATACTCGACCAGGAAGAAGAACAGGTAGAACGGAACCAGCACGAGCAGGGTCAGCAGCTGGAAGAAGCCACCGGCCCACGAGGCGAGGCGGTCCAGCCCCGTGGCCATCATCGACGTGGCCGGGACCCACATCCGCTCCAGCAGGTCCAGGGCGCTGTTGCCCAACTCGTCCACGACCCCACCCCAGACGCCGTGGGCGAAGCGCGTACGCTGCTCGTCAATCCACTGGCGCAGGGCCACGAGGGCTCCGCCGTCCCACTCGCCATCGCCGTTGCGATCGTCGAACTCGTCCTGACCGTTGGGGCCGTCGGCCAGGTTGATCAGGTTGTTCCCGTCATAGTCCGCGTGGAACTGCTCGCCCCTCAAGACGTCCACGAGCTGGGTGAACTGGGTGGAGATGGCAGCCGTCGTCAGCGCGGCACCGATCAGGATCACGACGTACAGCAGGCTCACCGTGACCACCCGCGGGAAGCGGAAACGCGCCGCCGCCTCCACCACCGGGTTGAGGATCACCGCCAGGAGGGCCGCCATGAAGACGGGACTCAGGACGGGTGAGAGGTTGGACGCCAGGAACAGCGCCACCACCACAGCGACGACGGGAAACGCGATCCGGCGGTACCGGATGCTCATTCCACGTGCAGGGCTGCGCTGCGTGCCTTGTCGAAGGCCTCCCGGAAGTTGAAGCCGTTCCGGAAGTCGCTCTTGCGATCCGTCTCCTGCTTGTTGAGCAGACGGCACTCCACCAAGCCGAACACGATTTCACCGAAGTCTTCGGTGCGGTAAATCCCCCAGTGCTCCAGCACAAGGCGTGCGAGGGGCCCGTAGAGCTCCAGCGCGAAGCCCCGCAGCCCTTCCAGCAGTTCGATGGCCGAGACATGCGGATCCTCACCCGTCTCGTCCTGCTGCGCCGCCTGGCGGTCCAGGACGAAGTCCAGGGCCCGGAAGACGAAATGGTAGGCATCCGCCTTGTAGCGTCGGTCTGCAGCCGCAAGGGCAGAGATGCGTTCGTCGAGAGTGAGGGTCTGGCTCATGGGACGACCGGAAGGGGAGACGTGCCGTGTTCCCGCGAACGGGTACAGCGACTATCGGTCGGTCTTGCGGCCAGCTTGACCGCCCCCTAGGTATAGCGCTTTGGTGAGGCCGGACCCCCCACCCCTTCGTGTGCGATTTCGTGGCCCAGAGCGACCCATGTCACATGGGCTGGAACATGTCGACGAAAGTCCGCTGTGGCCTCCAAAACGGCCTCTTCGGCCGCAAGCAGGGTCTCCGTTGCCGGGAAGGCAGCGGCATCGACAACGGCCGTTGTACGCACGCCCTCAGGTGCGCCGCCGCCCTGCAGGAAAGCCAGGTCACGCAGCCGCTGATGCATCACCCGCAACGCCAACCGGCGGTGCAGATCCTCGTCGGCATCCTCGCCTTCCGTAAGCTCCTGGACCGTCCGCGCGAAGCTGGTGGGAAGCACCTGAGACTGCAGGAGCAGGTCGAACGCCTCAACCAGGCCGGCGACATCGAGCCCCTGGAAGCGCTCGGCGTCGCGCCCCGTCCCCAGGATCTGCCCCGAGAGGTCCGCGTCTTCGAAGAGCCTGATCTCCTGGCAGCGGGAGCGCACCGTCTCCAGCAAGCCCTCTTCGCGCCCCGTCACCAACACCAACAGGCTTCCAGAAGGAGGCTCCTCGAGTGTCTTCAGGAGCGCGTTCTGGGCTTCCTCGTTCATGTCGTCCGCGTCTTGCAGGATGACCGCACGGCCGCCCCCTTCCACCGCACGCAACGCCAGACCCGGCAGCACCCCGCGTCGCACCTGATCCACAGTCAGCTCGTGCTTCGAGCCCCATCCGTCAGGGTCCTGCTCAGGGCTCGGGTTCTTGCACACATGGATCAGGTCCGGGTGATTCCGGGTGCTCACCTTGCGGCAGCTTGAGCAGCTCCTGCAGGGCGCGTCCGGCCCCTTGCACCAACGCATCTGGATGAGCCATTCGGCGAAGGCCGCCTTGCCCACCCCTTCCTCGCCAGTCAGCATCAGCGCGTGCGGCAAGCGCCCGCTTCGATGTGCCGCCCTGAGCGCGCTGCGCGCTGCCGTGTGGTCGGACGCCTCCCGCTGTGCAGGCTCACTCATGTTCATGAGCGCCCTGCCTCGCGGCACCCGGGAGCATGGGCAGCAGAACGGCATCGACGTCTCGGCCGAGCAGATCGATCTCCGCCCGACCATCCAGCACGACGAAGCCGTCGGGTGCCGCGGCGGCGAAGCGGAGATAGGACGCTCGCACCCGCTCGAAGTACTCCCGGCTCCGCGCCTCGATGCGATCGGGCCCTTCGGCCTGCCCCGCGTTCAATCGCTCAACGGCAACTTCGACAGGGATGTCGAGCAGCACGATGCAAGCTGGCTCCACACCGCGCGTGGCGACGCGGGCCAGCTGGAGGATCAGCGCCTCGTCCACATCCAGGCCGGCGCCCTGATAGGCAACGGTCGAGTAGTGGGTCCGATCCAGGACGACCAGCTCGCCTCGCGCCAAAGCGGGCAACACGCGCTGGGCGTAGAGCTCCGCGCGCGAAGCCATGTACAGCAAGGTCTCGGAGAGCGGATCCATCTCCTCCCCGTGCAGCAGGAGATCCCGCACGCGCTCGCCGAACTCGGTCCCGCCCGGCTCCCTCAGCAGGTGGACGACTCGCTCGGCGTCACGGGCCTTCAGTCGCTCCACGAAGCGGCTGGCCTGGGTGCTCTTGCCGCATCCATCAATGCCCTCGAACGCGAGGAGCAAGCCCCCTGCCCGAACGTCGGCTACCACTCGAAGTCCCGTTGGGCGCCCGCAAGCCGGGCCTGAAGCACGTGGATGAGTTTCTCGTAGGCCGGATCGGCAGCTCGGCGTCGGTCCACCGCACGCCGGGCGTAGGCCACGATGGATGGCGACTTCAGCCGCAGCGAGCGACAGATCTGCCGGGCGGACAGTCCCAGGCTACGGCTGGCGAGATAGACGCACAGGTGACGCATCATGGCCACGTCCCGGGACTTCTCGCTGGAGCGCAGGCGATCCGGGCACAGCCCGGTCTCCTCGCACACCATGTCGACCAGGAGGGTGATGGAGCCCGCTCCGCGTCCTACCCGTACCAGGCGGGCCTCCACGTCGTCCAGCTGCACCACGGCCGCCGGGGAACGCCCCACCGCCTTCTTGCTGCGATCCCTGGCAGCTGCGCCTGAATCCTCGAGCAGGGCGGCTGCTTCGCTCAATGTTCCCGGACAACGCTCGGCCACTGCCTCGAGGGCTTTCGATTGCACCTGCACAGGCAAGCGCTCAACGACGGAGCGCAGGACCCGGGCGCGATCTGCGCCATCCGGCTGCAGCATCTCGACCACCAGGCCGCCCTCGAAGTGCGAACGCAGGTGATCGCCCAGCCCATGGATCATGCCGGGCGCGTGTCGCGACAGCACCAGCACCCGACCACCTCGAGCCAGGATCGGGCTGATCAAGCTCACGGCAACCTTCTGGGCAGTCTGCTGGCCCCGCAAGCGATGGGCTTCATCGAGCACGATGGTGTCGTGCGCAGCCCAGCTGCGCTGGATGGAACCGAACGTCCGGGCCCGTGTCGCGCGCCGAACATCTCGCCCCAAAGACTCCCCCGACAACACCAGGGGATTGCAGTCGGGGTCGTTCGCCAGCAGGCCGCGCAGAGCGGCCCCCGCGAGGGCCGTCTTGCCGCAACCATGCGGCCCATGAATGAACAGCGGATTGAAGTCCCGCCCGCTGGATTGCACGAAAGCATCCACGGCCTTGGCAGCCAACTCGTTGGCCGCCGTGCGCACGAACTCGGCGGGCCCGGCCAGGGCAACGGGGTCCCGACGGTCTCGTTTGAGCCGACGGGCCGCTTCGGCGTCGGCCGCCTGCACGTCCTTGGACTTGGAGCCGACCGCGGGCGCCTTGTCCTGATCCTGATCCTGATCCAGGACCTCGTCCGATGGCGCCGCGCTTCCGTCTGTGATCGATGCGCCCTCCGGATCGGAGGCGCTGGTTGCAACGCGAATGCGCAAGCGCACGTGGCTGCCCGTGATCTCCCGGAAGATGGACTCGATGTCCTCCCGGTAGCAGTTGTCGATCGCCTCCTTCTTGGAGGCGTCCTTCACATCCAGGGTGAACAACCCCCGCCGAAAGGAGTAGGGCTCCGCATCTTCGAGCCACAGTTCCCTGACTTGGTGTCCGCGCAAGCGACCGAACTCTTCGGTGACCACGGACCAGATCTGTTGCTCGGGGATCGTCATGTGCGGATCGACCCTAGCACTGCCTCGCGCGATCACGCAACCGGTCACCCAAAGAGGCGAAATGCGAGAAGTCGAGCAAACTCTTGACACGTCCAGAGAGCCTGCTCCTCACGGACAACTTCCCCGCAAAAAGGCACAACACGACGCGCATTGGAAGAACTGCTGCGAGCGCTTGACGAATCCGACTTCCGTTTGGTTCGTCAGCGCGTCGACGAGGCCTTGGTCGCAGCGAGCGACTCACGCGCTTCCTCTTGCAAGCTTTCGAGTTCCTCGTCGACAAGCCCGCCCAAGGCGCTGCCCGCTCCTCCGGCGGAGGGAACCTGGTCGGCGCGCATGCCCAGAACCAAGAGCCATTGCGCACGAGCGAGTTCCGTCGACCCAGCCTCGGAATACAGGCGCGCCAACTGCATGCGCGGGCTCGGCGAGTACGGATCGATGCTCACCATCTGCTCGTACATGGCTTGCGCCAAAGGCACATCGTTCGCGTCGAGGGCCTCGCGTGCCAGGGTCCGTCGCGGCTCCAGCGCTGTCTCGTCGTAGCGGCAGACGGAGCGCAGCACATCGAGCCACTGCTCGCGTTCTTGCTCGTCGGTTTGATCCAACTCTTCATAGAGCAAGAGCAGCGCGCCCTGGTCCGAGATGTCGCCGGGATACAGCGCTCGTGCGCGGCGCAAGAGATCCAAGGCTTCGTCACGCTCGCCGCGCGCCAGCAGGATGCGCCCGAGTTGCACCAGGCCATCCGCCTCCAGTTGTTCCGTGTCTGCCAGCTCTTGGAGTTTCACCCGCGCTTCATCCAGGGAACCGGAACGCAAGGCGATGGCCGCCTCCAAGCGCAGGATCCCGGGCGTCTCGCCCAGCTTCTGCTTGGCCCGACGCAGCGTGCTGTCCCGATCCACGACCTGCCCCATGTCGTGATAGGCAGAAGCCAGGTCAACAAGGGCAGCTGCATCGCCTTTCATGGCCCGCTTGCGCAGGGCGTCCTTGGCCCGCGGCCCGAGGGCTGGACGGATCGCGGCACGACCTCCGACCTCCTCATCGATGAAGGCGAGCAGCAGGGCATCGAGTTCTTCTGCTTCGATGCCCAGAACCGCCTTGACGACCTGCCGGGTCGAGCTGCCGTCTGCGTACGCCGCCACCATGTCCACCAAGGCCTGGAAGCCGAACTCCCGCTCGACAACCTCGCAGACCAGGCTTCCGAGGTAGTAACCCAGCATGACGGTAGCGCCGTCCTGGAAGGCTTCATCCAAGCGCGTGACCGGGAAGACAAGCTCGTTCGCCCGCGCGTTCAAGACCTCCCGCTCGAGGGGGCGAGTCCAAGCAGGGTTGGCCTTGCGCTCTTCCACCACGCTCACGCCCTCGCTCAACCAACGCGGCAAACGCTGCTTCGAGAGGCCGAGGGTGACGACATGCGCATACTCGTGGACGGCCGTTTGCTCCCAATGGAATCGTCGCCGCATCTCGCTGATGGGTGAGACCAGCGTGACGACATTGCCGAAGCAGGCTCCCACGGCGAAGAAGCCCTCGAAGCCCACGGTGCGCGCCGAGAAGTCTGCGTGCACATCAAAGACCTCCACAAGCACCTCCCCCTCCGGCTCGAAGCCCCAGCGACGGGCGAGGTCTTCCCGCGCCGCATCGAGCACGTCGGGCAGTAGCTCGCCGAGCACATGCTGTTCACCGGGCGGCAAACGGATGCGGAAGCCGGACTCCGTCTTCAACTCTGCGGTGTCCGCCAGCCGGCGCAACACCTCAAGCATGTTCTCTCGCCAAGGGAAGGGGAATGGGCTGCGGCCCCGGTGTTCCTCAAGCGCGGCACGCGCCTCTTCTTCACGACCCAGGTGCGCCAGGCTCTGGGCGAGTATCGAAAGCGGGCTTTCGTCCCCCGGCTCCAGCCGCAAGGCGCGCTCCAGCGGCTCCAGGGATTCGCCGAAGCGATAGTGCTCCTGCAGCACACGGCCGAGAAGTGCGTCGAGGTGAGCGCTCTCCGGGTGCGCCCGGGCGAAGTCCTCGCGCGCCTTGACGGCATCCTCCGTGCGACGCGAGACAGCCAGGGCCGTCGCACGCAGCGCGAGCCCCCCCCGATGTCGAGGGTTGTCGAGCAGCACCCGATCCGCCACCGACAGCGCCGCATTCACCCGACGAGCTTGGAGCAGCATCTCGCCGCGGATGACGTTGGCTTCAGGATGTCCAGGGTCCCGGCTCAGGGCTCGGTCCAAGGCCTCGTTCGCCGCACGCCCGTTGCTGCCATAGCGATAGACCTTCGCCTTCACCGTCAAGGCATCGGCATGCCCCGAGTCCACGGCGAGCACTTCGTTCAAGGCCGACAAGGTCTTGTCCAAGCCACCTTGTCCGCTCTGGCGCGTTGCGTGATAGACCTCACCCAGCAAGACGATCACCGAGGGGGCCGACAGGCGGTAGGTGGGGCCGCGCTTGCCGTTGAGCTCAGCATCCGCCAGCACAAGGGCCTGGTTCGCCACTTCGAACTTGCGCTGCACCATGTACAGCCACGCCAGATCCACCAAGCCCTTGCCATCCAACTCGCGGTCATCGATGGCGCGCGTAGCCTGGGCGGCGCGGGCCAAGGACTCCTGGAGCTGGCCGAGGCCCTGCATGGCCGCCACCTCCAGGCGCGCGGACGCGACCTCTGGCAACGTCTTGCTCCGTGCGAGTTCCAAGGCCTCTTCATAGCGACCACGACGCAACAGAACCTGGGCCATCAAGACCGCATCGGGCTCGTTGACCATGGCCAGATGCCGCTCGACATCGTCCAGCTCACCCCGGGACAAGGCCGCAGTCGCCGCCAACTGGCGCGCTCGGGAGGAGGCAGGGAAATCCAGGAGGTAGTCATCCAGCTCTTGCTTCGCCGAATGACTCCCGCCGCGCCGGAAGTCCTTGGCCAGCTCCTCGAGAAAAGCGAGGTCTTCCGCTGACTCCTGCTCGTCGAACTGGGCGGCGGCGCGAGGCGAGGCCGGTGCTAGGCAGGCCGTTGCGCTCCCACTCGACAGGAACCCGAAGGCGACGAGCGACAGCCCGAGCACGGCAAGCGTCCTACGTCCTTGCGATGTGATCACCATTGTCGCAGACGATCAGCGGCCTCGCGGCAACGGTCAAGCGACGGCACCATGGCGAAGCGCACCATGCCGTCTCCGGGCTGCCGCGACACACCCACCACAGGGTCAGCCAACCACTCGCCCGGCATCACCGCCAGGCCCGGTGACTCCGTCAACAACTGGCGCGCATACTCCAGGCCTGTCAGCCCGTCCGGAACCGCCACCCAGAGGAAGAACCCAGCCTCAGGTCTGGGGACTTGGCAGCCGCGGCTCTCGAGCACGGGCCTCAAGACATCGATCCGCCGGCCATACTCCTCGCGTGCCTGTGCCGGGGCACGCTCGTCGGCCAACGCCGCGATGGCCGCGTCTTGAATGAAGGCCGGGGTGCCCGAGTCGATGTTCAGTTTCAACTGTCGGTAGGTGCTCACGGCCTCGGGGTCGCCGGCCACGAAGCCAACCCGGTAGCCCGTCATGGCGGCGCGCTTGCTGAGCGACTGGAACACGAGCACACCGTCCGAGCCCGTTTCCAAGGCCGAGTGCACAGGATCCCCAAGCCAGAGCTCGCTGTAGGCCTCATCCGAGCAGAGCAGCACCCCCCGCTCGCGGCACTGGTCAGCCAAGCGTTGCAAGGCAGCCAGCGACGCCGCCCTCCCAGTAGGGACATGGGGCTGAGTGATCCAGACGACCTTCAGCGCGGCGGTGTCCTCTGCATCCAGCTCGTCCAGGTCCGGCAGGGTCGACCCTTCACTTGAGACGGCATAGGTCACGACCCGACCGCCCGCCAGGGCAGTGCCTCGCCCGTACGGCGGGTAGCCCGGCGACGGCACCAACACCACCTCACCGGGGTCGACAAAGGCGAGCGGCAGATGGAAGACGGCTTCCTTGCTGCCCACGCTCGAGGTGACTCCTGACGTCGGATCCACACGCACGCCGTGGCGACGATCGAACCATGCTGCAGCTGCTGCACGAAACTCCGGGCTCCCGTGATAGGAGGGATAGCCGGACCGCCGATGCTTCTCGAGACCGTCGCGGGCAGCGTCGAGCACGACATCCGGAGTGGGCTCCGTCGGATCGCCAACCCCGAAGTCGATGACGTCCACGCCGGCCGCCCGTTGCTCATCCCGCAGGCGATCCAGCTCATCAAAGGCATAGCCGGACAGTGCCGCGAGTCGTTGCGCTGGACGAGCCGCGCGCCTAGGCCTTGGGCCAGTCATCGAAAGGAAGCCTCCACGGAAGAATCAAGGTGATCGACACGCGCTAGAGCGCGCCTTCATGGATGCTCAGCGATCCATTCCTCACCATCCGAATAGCGTTCCTTCTTCCAGATCGGAACGCGTTCCTTGAGCGTGTCGATGAGCCAGCGACAGGCGGCGAAGGCCTCCGGACGATGCACGGCCGAGACGGCGATGGCGACTGCCGCATCTCCGATCTCCAGTCGCCCCACCCGATGCACGAGCGCGACCTTGACGGCCCCCTTCTCGCGGCAGGCCACCTCCGCAAGGGCCTTCATTTCTGCCTCGGCCATGGACCCATACGCCTCGTAGTCGAGGCGCGTCACATCGCGGGCCCGTGAGTGGTTGCGAACGCGCCCTACAAAAAGGGTCACGGCCCCCTCGCCCTCCCCCTCGACACTGCGCAAGACTGCATCCAGGTCGATGGCATCGGCTGTGACCTGGATCATTTCAGCCTCCCGAGACCGGGGGAATCAGCGCGATCTCATCCTCGCAACGGACAGGAGACTCGTCCGCCACGTAGCTCTGATTGACCGCGACGCGATAGCTCGCCCCCTGAAGGGCGGGCCAGCGCGACTCGAGCTCGCACTTCAGCTCCTCGACGGTCTGAGGCCACGGTGCCTGCAAGAGAAGGCTGGATTCCTTGAGCAGCTCTGCCAGGCCTGCGAACAAGAGGATGCGCATCTTCCCAGTCGAGTTGCTGGCCGAGGTGCTAGCCGAGGGGTCGGCCACGTCAGAAGGGAACTTCGTCGAAGCCTTCCATGCCGCCACTCTGGTCGAATCCACCAGACTGTGGTTGCTGTTGCTGCTGGGGAGGCGCGCCGCGACTTGCACCGCCGCCGCCACCACCACCGGCACCGTCCTTGCGACCACCCACGAACTCGAAATTCTCTCCCGTGACGGAGAGCTTGCTGCGCTTCTCCCCTTCCTTGGTCTGCCATTGGCGGAAGGACAGGCGACCCTCGATGAAGATGGGGTCACCGCGATGGAAGTATTGGGCCACGACCTCGCCCTTACGCCCCCAGAACGACACGTCGACGAAGGTCACCTCTTCCTTCTTCTCGCCACCAGGTCCACCCACCGTGTAGGTGCGGTTGGACGCGATGCCCACTTCGGTGACCGCTTGCCCGCTGGGCAGGGTCCGGACTTCGGGATCCCGGGTCAGGTTTCCCATCAGCAGGACTTTGTTGTAACTCGCCATCGGTGTCTTCCTCTCTGCGGGGTCTGTGCGGGATCACCGCTGAGACCCAGGTCTCGTGATTGTCTCGTGATTGTCTCGTGACTGAAATCGTGAAGCGGAACCAGGGCAGGGCCCAGTCAGGCTCGGACCCCATCCGGCAGATGGAGCCCGTGAAAGGGCCTTGGACCCGCCCGACAAGACGGCCAGCTCAGCTGGTCGCTTGCCGTATCCGGCTCATTGTATGGACAGTGTTCCCTGCATTCCTCCCCCCCGTCCATCCTGCGGTCTGGAATTTCGGCCGGACGGTCGTACTGTGACGGACACGATCGCGCGACGTGACGCGAGTTGCCACCTCCTTGGCCCCGGATGGACCCATGACCGACAACAAGCGCTCCCTGGAACGCCGCCTGCACACCCGCTTCAACCTGGACGGCGTCGTCGACCTGGGCACGGGCGCCAAGGGCGCCGCCGTGCTCCGGGACATCAGTATGTCGGGCCTGGCGTGCCTTTCACCCGCAGCCTTTGACGAAATGGCCATCCTCGAGATCAACATCAAACTGCCCATGGAGAGCCAGGAGCCAATGGACTTCAAGGCCGGGGGCGCCGTGGTCCGCAGCGAGCAGCAAGGGGATCAGTACCTGGTGGCGGTGTTCTTCACGCACATGGATGACGCCAATCGCCAGGCGCTGGAGAGCTTCATCGCGGCCAAGGGCGACGACGACAAGGTCCAGAGCTGAGGCTGGAGGCCTTCCGGGGCTCCCCCGGGGTTCAGCTCGGGGTTCAGCTCGAACGCTGCGGAGCGCCCCGTGGGCGGGATGCCCGCACGACCCGGCCCGTGCCTGCCAGGTCCGGCGTCACGGCCACGCTCACCCAGCCCCGGGCGCGCAGCTGCCTGGACAGGGGCTCAGCCTGACCCTGACCCACCTCGGTCACGAGCCAACCGCCGGCCGTCAGGACCCGCTCGGCTTCGCAGATGAGGCCGGTGGAGTGCTGCTCGGGCGTTTCCGACTCGGGCACCAGGGCTCGCCGAGGTTCGTGGAGCCGTACGTCCGCGTCGAGACCCGCATGCTCCTGCTCCCGGACATAGGGCGGGTTGGCCACCACGGCCGCCAGGGAAGCCGTTTGAAAGCACTTGAGGCAGTCGCCTTGGACCAGGTGCACCCGTCGGCGCAGGGCGCGCCTTGAACCGGGCTCCGGGACTCCCTCCAGCTCACCTCCCTGCATCCGATTGTGCTGCGCCACCTGCAGGGCTCCGGACGACAGCTCCACGCCCACGACGGTTGCAGCCACGTGCCCGGCCAGGGTCAGTGCCAGGGCACCGCTCCCCGTCCCGCGATCCACGATGGGGCCCTCGGGCAACTCGCCCGACTTCGAGAGCGCCAGCACCACATCCACGACATGTTCCGTCTCGGGCCGCGGGATGAGCACCCGCTCATCCACGAACAGTTCGAGGTCGTAGAAGGCGCGACGCCCCACCAGGTAGGCCACCGGCCGAGCCGTGCGGACCCGCTCGCCCACGAGGGCGCGGAAGCGCTCGACCTCCTGGCCCGAGACCAGTTCGACGGCGAACAGCGATGACCGCTCGACACCCAGGACGAAGGCCAGGAGCACCTCGGCTTCGAGCCGAGCGCCCGATCCATCACCGGCACGCTCCTGCAGAGCCTGGGCGGCCCACCGGAGCAGCTCGTTCATGGCACCTCGCTCAAGGCCAGAAGCCGTCAGCGGCGACGACTCCGTGAGCGGCTGGACTTGGCCGGTTCGGAATCGGCCTTGCTCGCCCCGTCGTCGGCGACTGCATCACCCTTTTCGTCGCTGGTGGAGGAGGCAGCGGCTTCGTCGGCCTGCTTGCCCTTCTTCTTGTCCTTGGCCTTCGACTTGTCCTTGCCCTTGCCCTTGGAGTCCGGCGCACCCTTGTCGCGTGCTCCACGGCGAGCGGCACCCTTGTCGTCCTTCTTGGTGTAGACCTTGCCCAGCAGGAACAGGAAACCGACGGCCACGAAGCCAGAACCGGCGAGGGTCAGCATCACGCCGCTGCCCGCCACCTCGAACAGCTCGCCGATCTTGTCTAGCGCGCTCTCCGACTCCAGCTTGTCCCAGGCATCCAGGGTTCGCATCAGCGACACGGCGGCGGGCTCAAGCATCAGGAAGACGGGCAGGATCTTCTGCCGCCTGGTGTAGATGCCGTAGCAGGAGGAGAAGAGCAGGTACAGGCCCAGCAGCAGGGAGATGGCGCCGGCGGGCGTCTCGTAGCCAGCGACACCGGGCATGCTCCGAACCACTTCCACCAGCGCACCGTCAACGCCATTGGGGTCGGGCACCGTGTCCGTCACGGGTCCCCAGGGCAGCAGGCAGCCGATGACGACCATCAGGGCGCAGCCGAAGAAGCGGTACAGCTCCTTGTGCGCCGTTCCGGAGAAGAACACCGCGAGGAAGGAGGGCGGCGGCGGAGCAGCGGCGAACTGCCACACCCACTGGCCAGCACCAGGGTCGGTCCCCGAGTCGGCACCGGGGTCCGCACCGGGGTCGGCACTGGTGTCAGCGGCGGCGTCGCCAGACGCTGTCTCGGGAGCAGCCTCCGACACGAGCTCGAGTTCGAGTTCAGGTTCCGACTCGTGGTCCTTGTTGCTGTCAACGTCAGTCACGTTCAGGGGGCTCCTTCACCAAGCGCGGCGAGTTTCAACTCCATGTCACGGCACCGCAGATCCTCGACAAGGGTGTCGAGCTTGCCCAGGCCCACCGTATCGAGACTGTAGTTCGTCTTGATCCGATGGTCCGTGACGCGGTTCTGCGGGTAGTTGTACGTCCGAATGCGCTCCGAACGATCCCCAGATCCTATCTGGGATCGACGGGCTGTGTCCTGTTCGTCCTTGCGGGCCTGTTCCTGCGCCTCGTGTATGCGGGCCCGCAGCATGCGCATGGCCCGGGCCTTGTTCTTGTGCTGGCTGGACTCATCCTGGCACTGCACCACCGTGTTTGTGGGCACGTGGGTGATCCGGACCGCGCTGGAGGTCTTGTTGACGTTCTGTCCACCGGGGCCGCTGGCACGGTAGGTATCGATGCGCAGGTCGCTGTCCTGGACCTCGACATCCACCTCGTCCACCTCCGCCAGGACCGCCACGGTCACGGCCGATGTGTGGATCCGGCCCTGAGCCTCCGTTTCGGGCACCCGCTGCACCCGATGCCCTCCGGCCTCGTAGCGAAACAGGTCCCAGGCCCGCTCGCCCGAGATGGAGAGCGTGATCTCCTTGTAGCCGCCCACCTCCGTGGGGTGACTGGTGAGCACCTCCTGCTTGAGCTTGTTGGCCTCGATGAAGCGGGAATAGATGCGCATCAGGTCAGCGACGAAGAGCGAGGCTTCGTCACCGCCGGCGCCTGCCCGGATCTCGAGCAGCACAGAGCGGCCTCGATTGGGCTCATCATCGACGATCTGCTGTCGCATCTCGTCGTTCATGAGCTGCTGGGCGGCCTCGACCTCGACGAGTTCCTCGCGAGCCATCTCCACCAGCTCGGCGTCGGTCTCCTCGTCGATCATCTCGCGCGCCTTCTGCGCGCGGTCTTCCAGGTCAGCCCAGCGGCCGTAGGCTTCGGCCTTCTCGCGCAAGGCACCCATCTCGCGCACCACGGCCGACATCCGCCCCGCCTGGTTGTGCAGGTCCGGATTCTGGAGCTCAGCCTCAAGCTCGTTGTAGCGCGTCGCACACTGTTTCAGACGGGAGAACATCTCGGCCCCGTCAGATGGCAGCGCGGATCAGGATTCCGTCTTCGCGGCGTCTCCGCCACGGTTGCCGTAGCGACGACGGAACTTCTCGATGCGACCGGCGGTGTCCACGAACTTCTGCTGCCCCGTGTAGAAGGGGTGGCAGGCGCTGCAGATCTCGACGTTGATCTTCGGCTGCGTGGAGTGAGTCATGAAGACGCTGCCACAACCGCACGTCACCGTGCACTCGATGTAGTCGGGGTGAATTTCAGCCTTCATGACGCTCCTGACCTCTGGTTGATCGCCCCGGGAAGGAAACATTCCGCTCCGAAGCGAGCCCTGCATTCTAGGAAGCCTGCCCTGACGATCAAGGGGGCACCCCGCCCGGAGCTCCTAACAGAGGCTGAGCCAGGGCTCGCAGCTCGGGGGAGATGTCGATCACGTCACCCGGCCCGAAGCCGGCCTCGGCACACCAACCTGCCTTCATCTCCAGCACGAACTGCGCTGGCGCCGTGCTCTGGCAGCGTGGAATCTCCACCCCGGGGCGCCCTCGAACGATGTTGATGACCGCCCCTTGCGAGTCCAGGAAGGCGATATCCAGGGCGATCAGGGTGTTCTTCATCCAGAAACTCCGGGGTTGGGAGTCCGTGAACAGGAACAGCATGCCGTGATCGGGCTCGAGCCTCGTCCGCGCCATGAGGCCGCGCTGGCGGCTCTCGTTGGTGTAGGCCAATTCGACTGTGACGTGGAGCCTTGCCACCTCAAGTTCGGCGCTCTTGGGAGCCTTGAGGGCGGACTTGTGGGGTGCGAGACGCGGCTTGTCCTGCCCGCTACAGGCAACCAGCCAGAACACGCTCAGGAGCGCCAAGGCGAGTCCCCGCGAGGCCCGGCCCCCCAGCCCTCCAGAATCCTGTCGGTTCATCACGCGCTCTTCCCTGCTCCAGTGGGATGTTCCCATCGACGGCCCAGCTCCAGAACCAAAGCCATGGGCAAGCCAATCACCGTATCCATCTGCCCCGAAATCAGGTGGGCAAAGTCACCCCCATCTCCTTGGATGGCGTAGGCCCCTGCCTTTCCCTGCCACTCGTCGGAGTCGAGGTAGCGCTCCAGCTGCTGATCTGAGAGCTGATCGAAGCGCACCTCACTGACGTGAACGCCTGATTCGAGCCGCCCGCTCGCGAGCTCCAAGAGGGCCACGGAGCTGGCCACGCGATGGGTGTTGCCGGAGAGCTTGCGCAACATCGATTCGGCATCGGAGCGACCCTCGGGCTTGCCGAAGAGTTCGCCGTCCAGCTCGACGATGGTGTCGCCCGCCAGGATGCCACGGCTCCGCTTGAACTCAGGCCGCCCCGCCGCTAGCTGGGAGGCGCTGAGCGCCTTCTCCACAGCAAGACGCTCAGCACACTGCAGCGGCGACTCGCCGGCGACGGCGCGCTCGTCGATGTCAGCCGGAAGGATCTCGTGCGCCCAGCCCGCAGCTTGCAGGATATCCCTGCGGCGCGGCGAGGCGGAGGCGAGGACGAGGGGTGCAAGACATGCTGGGCACCCACTCGTCCGCGCCCGCTCCGACATCGTCAGGCCAACAGCTCCTTCAGGGCCCCGGGCCAGTCGGGCTGATCCAGATCGCCCAGCTGGTTCAGGTGGGCCTGCACTGCCGTCGCCTGCCCGGGAGCGAGCAACTCGCTCAACTCCTTGCGGACCTTGGCCACGGCGGCAGACTCGGTGATGCCGAAAGTCTGGCAGACCTGCGCCATCTCAGGGCTCACGAGCACGAGCTTCTGCTCACCTGACATCCACTGGGACAAAGCGTAGGCGTTGTGGAGCCCCAGGTCGTCGATGTCCTCGAGGTACTCGATCTGCCCCTTGGGCTTCTCATCAGCCAGGAACTCCAGGCTCACCTCGTTGCGGTCGTTGTAGATCTGATCCAGCATCTCGCGGATCCGCTCGCAGCGCTCCACCAGCTTCCGGATCGTGGCAGCCTTGCTCGAGTTGGACATGAGGCGCGACAGCTCGGAGGGCCGCGAGAGGCGGACGTCGTTCCAGTCGACAAAGTCCTCCCGCAGCGACTTCATCGCACGCTCGGTGGACGCCTGAGAGCCCCCCTCCCGCAGCACCAGGTACACCGCCTTTTCGACGGTGCTCTGGGTGTCATCTGGCAGGTTGACAGCCCCGAAGGCGCGCTCCAGCTTCTCCAGCACTGCGGCCAACATCGTCTTCGGGTTGACCTTGCGCCTCTTGGCAGCTGGCTTGCTCGGCGCCTTGGCTGGCTCGGCCTTCGGCTTGGCTGCCTTGGGCGCGGGCTTGGCCGCTGCTGCCTTTGCTGCGGGTGCCGCCTTCGCAGGGCTTTTCTTGCCCTTGGGTGCAGCCGGTGCCTTCTTGGGCGTGGCCTTCTTGGGCGCAGCCTTCTTGCCAGCCGCCTTCTTGCCAGCCGCCTTCTTGCCAGCCGCCTTCTTGGGCGTGGCCTTCTTGGCTGCCGGTTTCTTGGCCGCTTTGGGCGCAGCCTTCTTGCCGCTGGCCTTCTTTCGTGTACCTGCCTTGGTCGCCGCGCTCATGAACGCTCCGGTTAACTCTCAGACTCGGGTGCAGCGCCCTCGGTGGATTCCTCGGAGGCAGCAGCTGCTTCCGGGGCATCCGTCGACTCGACTGCGGGCTCTGCAGCCACGACAACCGGCTCGTCCTCGGGCACCGGGCCGTCCTTGCGCACACCAAAGCGACGCAGGATCGACGCAACGGTCTCCGAGGGCTGAGCACCCACCGTGAGCCAGTAGTGCGCGCGCTGGCGCTTCAGCTTGACCTTCTGGTCCCAATCAGCGCCGCGCGGGTCGTAGGACCCGAGTTCTTCAACGGGTGCACCATCCCGGCGCGTGCGACCGTCAAAAACACAAATACGATAGAAGGGGCGGTTCCTGCGTCCCGTCCGCTTGAGGCGAATCCTCACTGCCATGGGTTTGACTCCGTCGGTTCGTTGCGTCGCCACGCCCACACGGCGCGCGACACGATCTTGAGTTGGTTGATTGTTCGGTGGTTTGTTTTGTTTGTGTGCTGGCTACCGGCTGTGTACTGGCTACCGGCGCGCCGAGTCGTTCAGCGCTTGCGGCGCCCCTGCTTCTTGCGCTTGCGTTCGGCCTTGCGGCTCTTGCGACGAGCATCCGTCGTCTGCCGGTCCGCCGAGGGTAGGGATGCCCCGGGCATGCCGTCCATTCCAGGCATGCCCTGCATGTTGGCCATGTCTGGCATGTCCCCCATGCCCATGCCGCCTCCCACACCGCCCCCCATGGCGCCCTTGAGCCGGGAGAACAGGCCGCCCTTCTTCATCTGCTTCATCATCTTTCGCATCTGCTCGAACTGCTTGAGCATGCGCGAGACCACGTCGACACCCGTGCCGCTGCCCCGGGCGATGCGACGCTTGCGGGCCGCATCGATCACTTCTGGGCGCCGCCGCTCGGCCGGTGTCATGGAGAGCACCACGGCTTCGGTTCGGTGCAGGGCCTTCTCGTCGATCTGGTCGGCCATGCCAGCGGGAACCCCCGGCAGGTGCCCCAGAAGATCCCCCAGCGAACCCATCTTGCGGATGGCCCGGAGCTGCTTGAGGAAGTCGTCCAGGGTGAAGCGGTCTTCCATCATCCGCTTCATCTGGGCTTCAGCTTCCTTCTCGTCGACGACGTCCTGTGCCTTCTCGACGAGGCTCACCACGTCGCCCATGCCCAGCAGTCGACTGACGAGACGGTCCGCGTGGAAAGGCTGCAGGTCGGCGACCTTTTCCCCGATGCCCACGTAGCGCACGGGCGTGTCCGTCACATGACGCACGGAGAGGGCGGCGCCACCGCGGGAGTCACCGTCGAGCTTGGTGAGGATTACGCCGTCGAGGGGCAAGGTCTCGCGGAAGGCCGACGCGCTGCGTACGGCGTCCTGGCCCGTCATGGCATCGCACACCAGGAAGGTGGTGTCCGGGGTCACGGCCGCACGGATGCGGCCCAACTCCTGCATGAGGTCCGAATCGATGTGCAGACGACCGGCGGTGTCCACCAGCACGGTGTCCCGCCCGGTCTTCAGGGCCTCCGCCAGGGCCAACTTCGCCAACACCTCGGGGGGCTCGCTGGGCACGTTGAAGACGGGCAGATCGTTGGCGGCGCCCAGTTGGCGCAGCTGCTCCACCGCGGCCGGGCGCTGGGTGTCGGCAGCAACGAGCAGCGGCTTGCGCTTGCGCGTGTCCCGCAAGTGCACGGCCAGCTTGGCGCTGGATGTGGTCTTGCCCGAGCCCTGCAATCCGGCCATCAGGATCACCGTGGGCCGCCCCACGGCAAAATCGATGGGCTCGCCCTCGCTGGACATCATCTCCACGAGTTCGTCGTGGAAGAGCTTGACCAGCATCTGGCCCGCACTCACCGATTTGACCACTTCCGTGCCCAAGGCCTTGGCCTTGACGCGGTCAATCAGGTCTTTGGCGACACGGAAATGGACATCCGCCTCGAGCAAGGCCGCCCGAACTTCGGACAGACCTTCCTCGATGTTGGTCTCGGTGAGCCGGCCACGGCCGGTGAGCCCCGAGAAAACACCGCTCAGACGTTGTGAGAGAGACTCGAACATGGGTCCTGTAGCAAACCCCTCCGTTTATCAAACAGGGGTCGAAGGCACAAGATCTGGCTGACTCTCGCGCGAGATTTCGGCGCCCAGCGACCGAAGGCGTTCGTCGATGCGTTCGTAGCCCCGATCGATGTGATAGACCCGTCGGACCTCCGTTTCGCCCTCCGCCACCAGCCCCGCCAGGACGAGAGCCGCGCTGGCGCGCAGGTCGCTGGCCATCACGATGGCGCCCGAGAGGGGTGCTGGGCCGTGAACAATGGCCTGCGCCCCCTCCTTGGAGATTCGAGCCCCTAGGCGCAGCAGCTCCGCCACGTGCATGAAGCGATCCGGGAAGATCCGCTCGGCCACCACGGAGATGCCCTCGGCCACCGTGAGCGCCGCCATGAGCTGCGCCTGGAGGTCAGTCGGGAAACCCGGAAAGGGCAAGGTGGTGATATCGGCCGCCCGCAGCGGACCCGTGGCCTGGCAGCGAATCCAGTCCGACCCCGTCGTGAGCTCGGCCCCCATGGTCGTCAGGGCTTCGAGAGCCGCGGTGAGGGTCTGCGGCTCGACGCCCGTCACGGTCACGTCGCCCCCGGTCATGGCCGCGCCTGTCAGGAAGGTCCCCGCCTCCACACGATCGCCTCCGACCCGATGCTCCGTGCCGTGCAGCTCGCGGACACCTTCGATGACGAGACAATGCCCACCCAAGCCGCTGATCTTTGCCCCCATGGCCACCAGGCAGCGGCAGAGCTCAGTGATCTCCGGCTCCATCGCAGCGTTCTCGATCTCCGTGCGGCCCTCAGCCAGGACGGCGGCCGTGAGCATCTGGGCCGTTGCCAGCACGCTGCTCCCCGCCCGGGATCCCAGATAGACCGACGCTCCTCGCAGGCGGCCGCCCGCCTCGCTCACCAGGTAGCCACCTTCGACCCGGATCCCGGCCCCCAGGGCGTTCAAGCCCTTGACGTGCAGATCGACCGGCCGCACGCCGAAGACACAGCCCCCGGGCATGCTGACCCGGGCAGCCCCTCGCCGGGCAATCAACGGCCCAAGCACGCAGACCGACGCCCGCATGGTCGAGACCAGGTCGTAGGGCGCCTCGATCGGCCCCTCGTCCTGTGCCTGCAGCTCCAGGCGATCCCCCTCGTGGCTCACCTCGACCCCCAGCCCAGCCAGGATGCGGGCCATGGTCTCCACGTCCCTAAGACGTGGCACGTGGGTCAGGACCAACGGCTGCTTGGTGAGCAAACAGGCCGCCATGAGCGGCAGAACCGCGTTTTTGGAGCCAGCCGCCTCGAGGCTTCCCTCTAGGCGGGCGCCACCGACCACTCTCAGCTGATCCAAGGCATCCCTCCGGAAGACCGCCAAAGAGCAAGTCCGGAGCTGCTTGACTCGAAGGGCGACACCTTTAACATTGGCGGATTCGACACACAGTCTCAAACATTCCTGTATCCACAACCCACCAGGAGGGCGGCAGCGAGGGCGCGAGGTTAGGGCAAGCAGGGACAGGGTGCAACGCAACGCGGCACCCAACGAGGACGTCGAGGGCGACCAGAGATCCGGTCAGCGCCCGCTGCGAGACTCCCGTCCCGAGCCCCCATCCCCCGGCTCCCGCCCGATCCTCCACGGCCCCGAGCTACCACTACGCATGACCAACGAGACGACGAACGTGCCCGCGGATTCCACCGAAGAGCCGCAGAGCCCGATGCCCACGTCTGACTCCGGAGTGCCACCCACTGCCGACGATGCGAACGCCGAACCCCTCGACATGGGGGTCACGACGGAAGTGCACGATGGAGAGGAGGGTGTCGCAGCAGAGATGAACGAGCTCGAAGAATTCGAAGAAGTTGAACTCACGGAAGAGCAGCTCGCCGCGGAAGCTGAAGCGCTCGCCGCCGCGGACGCCGCCGAAGCCGCAGCGGCCGCAGAGGCCGAGGCGCTCGAGATGGCTTCACGCAATTGGTTCGGCACCCTGCCTTCCGACTGGGAGAGCTGGTGTTTCTTCCGCGACCAGGTCAACGAGACGCTTCGCGTGCGCGAGAGTTTCCTGAACTGGCTCTCGAACAACTTCGACGAGACGGCCGATGCCTACAAGCTGGGCCTCGGGCGCAGTGCAGCCGGACAGTTGTCCCGCGCCATCCCGTTGCTCGCCGGGGAGAACACGCCCTTCGCCAAGTTGCTCACGGGCACGGCGCAGATGAACCTGGGACAGCACGAGGAAGCCGTCGCGACGCTCTCGTCCATCAACGATGCGTCGGAGATCGGTGCGCGTGCGCGCATCGCGCTCGTGGATCACGCCTTCTCCACCCGAAACGCCGAGGCTCTGCAGAGCGCAGCGCTGGCCGTGAAGAAGGCCGGCGATGCCCCGGCACACCAAGCTTTCGCAGAGGGTGCCTTGCTGGAAGCCGACGGCGAGCATCAGGCAGCTATCGACGCCTGGGCCCGTGCGGTGGAAGCCGACCCCAAGCACGCCGAGGCCACCTTCCGGCTCGCAGAGCTGCTCGACCTCTACGGCGACGACGAAAACGCCCAGGAGCTGTACGACCGGTTCCGCAATGGTGAGTTGCCGCCGCAGGTCGGCGCACTCATGAACCTCGGAACCATGCACGAGGACAACCAGAACCACCCCTGGGCCACGAGCTGCTTCCAGATGGTGGTCAACGCAGACCCGGAGAACGAGCGGGCCCGCCACTACCTGTCCAACGCCCGCGCCTCGAGCATCCAGTACTACGACGAAGGTCGCGAACGCAGCGCCGACAAGCAGAACGCCGTCATGCGCATCCCCGTGACCGACTTCGAGTTGTCCGTGCGCGCCCGCAACTGCCTGCAGCGCATGGCGATCCACACCCTCGGCGACCTGGTGTCCCGCACCGAGAGCGAGCTGCTGTCGTTCAAGAACTTCGGCGAGACCAGCCTGCAGGAAGTGAAGGACATCCTGGTCATGAAGGGCCTTCGCCTGGGAATGATGCCCACCATGGAAGTCGGCCCAGCTGCATCGGCCGCAACGGCGGGCCCGGTCGCGGGAACAGGCGACGTGATGGAGATCCTCATCTCCGAGCTGGACCTTTCGGTGCGCTCCCGCGCCGCCTTGGCCATGCTGGGCATCGTGCGCGTGCGTGATCTCACGTCCGCCAATGAGACCACGCTGATGAGCTGCAAGAACTTCGGACAGACGTCCTTGGACGAGATCCGCAGCAAGCTGCGCAACCTGGGCCTCGAGCTGGCGAAGTGATGTACGAGTACCTCTCGGGTCGCTTGGTTCATCGAGGGCCCGATGAGGTGGTGCTGGATCTCGCGGGCGTGGGCTGGCGGCTGCTCGTCTCGGGCGCCACAGCCTCACGACTGCCCGAGCTGGGTGACTCGGTGACGCTCTTCACCCACCAGGCCGTGCGCGATGAACGCCCCATTCTCTACGGCTTCGCCAGCCGCGAAGAACGGGGCCTGTTCGAGAAGCTGCTCACGGTCAGCAAGATCGGCCCAGCGATCGCGCTGGCCCTGCTCTCGGCCATGGAGCCTGCTCGGCTCGCCGCGGCCGTGGATCAAGGTGATGTCGGCCTGCTCTCCATGGTCAAGGGCGTGGGCAAGCGGACGGCGGAGCGCCTGTGCGTCGAACTGAAAGACCGGCTCCAGGTCGTGGGTTCCTTGCCCGGCGTGGTGACGGACCGGGGCGCCTCGGTCAGCTCTGCCTTGGTGGCCCTGGGCTATCCCCGCTCCGCGGCGGCAGCCGCTGCGGTGGCCGCCACGAGCGACGCACCGAAGGACACGCCGCTCGAAGAGCTCGTCAAGCTTGCACTGGCCCGGATCGGCTCAGCGCAAGCAGCGCGAGGTCAGAGCGGGTGACACCCGGCAAGCGTGACGCCTGGGCAAGATCCACGGGCCTCACCTTGCCGAGCACCTCGCGGGCCTCAAGGCGCAGCGCTTCCATCGAGTCGTAGTCGAGCTCAGGCGGCAAGCTCACGGCCGAGAGTTGGGCCACCTTCTCCACCTGCCGGGCCTGGCGCTGGATGTAACCCTCGTAGCGCACGTCCCACTCCACCTGCTGGCGTTCTTCCGGTGACAAGCTCAGCGACGCGAGCTTCGGAAACTCGTGCACCACCTCGGCCCAGCTCTGGCCGCCCCGCAACGCCCGTCGGAGAGGAGCGTCGTGACCACCCAGGGACCGAAGCGCGGTTTCAATGGCTGCCTCCTTTGCGGCCAAGCTCTCGAGATCCCGGCCGCTGAGCAGGCCCCACTCAAGGGCCCGTGGCATGAGCCGACGATCCGCATTGTCCTGGCGCAGCAAGAGGCGGTATTCGGCCCGCGACGTGAACATGCGATAGGGTTCGCGTGGGCTGCGCGTCACGAGGTCGTCGATGAGCACACCGATGTAGGCCTCGTGTCGACCCAGCACCGCGCCCTCTTCGCCCGCCAGGTAGCGCGCACCGTTGAGCCCGGCCATGAGTCCCTGGGCCGCGGCCTCTTCGTATCCGCTGGTGCCGTTGATCTGCCCGGCCAGGAACAGGCCACCCACCGCCCGGCACATGAGCGTCGGATCCAGCTGCCACGCGGGAACCGCGTCGTACTCCACGGCATAGCCGGGGCGCAGCATGCGCGCGGACTCCAAACCAGGGATCGTGTGCACCATGTCCAACTGAACGTCGGCCGGGAGGCAGTTGGACAGGCCGTTCAGGTAGAGCGAGTGCCCCGTTTCCGTCTCTCGTTCGATGAACAAGCGGTGCCGGTCCTTGTCGGCGAAGCGCACGACCTTGTCCTCGATGGAAGGACAGTAGCGTGGGCCGGCGCTCTCCAATGCGCCCCGGCCATAGGGCGACAGGTGCAGATGTTCACGGACCAGATCATGGGTCGCGGGCAGCGTCTCGGTGCAGTGGCTCTGCACGTGGGGCCGACCCGCCCGGGGTTCCACGCGGAAGGAAAAGCGCCCACTGTCCGGCGTACCACCGTGGGAAGTGAACCCGGAGAGATCGACCGAACGCGCGTCCAAGCGCGGGGGCGTGCCCGTCTTCAGGCGCACGAGCTCCAGGCCCAGGGCGGACAGGGACTCGCTCAAGGCGTGCGCCGGGGCTTCACCGACACGCCCACCAGCTGTGCGCCGGTCTCCCACGTGCATGAGGCCGCGCAGGAAGGTCCCGGTCGTGAGCACGGCGGCGCGCGTGGCGATGCGGCTGCCATCCGTGAGTTCCAGGCCGGTGAGCTGCCCGCCCTCTTCGAGGATGCGGCGCACCTGTCCGGCGCGCACCTCGATCTCGGGCACCTCCTCGATCGAAGCCTTCAAGAAACCTGCGTAGGCCTGCTTGTCCACCTGCGCTCGTGGGCCCTGGACCGCCGGTCCCTTGCTGGTGTTCAGCATCCTGAACTGCATGCAGGCGTGGTCGGCCGCGATGCCCATGAGCCCACCCATGGCGTCCACCTCGCGCGCGAGCTGCCCCTTGGCTAGGCCGCCCACGGACGGATTGCAGCTCATGCGTCCGATGGCACGGGGGTCCAACGTTAGGAGAAGCACGCGGCAACCGCGGGCACGCGCCGCCCAGGCGGCCTCCAGCCCACTGTGTCCTCCACCGACAACAACCAGCGTCTCAGCCATGTTCCCAGCCACGGTCCCTGCCACGTTGCGTTTCTCGAGCTCTCATCCAGGCACCCGTCATCCAGCCGCCGGGCGCCGACCAAAGGCCACGAACCATCAGGCCGGTTGCCCGGACAGCCCGGGCAGAGCCCAGTCTGACAAATGGAGGATTCCAAGGGTGGCTGGAGTCGCCCCACTGCTTCGGTCATCCTGGGAGGCCTCATGACCGGTTCCCCATCCAGCCCGCCCCCTCCCGATCCTCCGGCCGCTCAACCGGAGCCCTCCGTTGGCTCCCCCCGAGCCGCTTCGGGTCGCCGAGCCTCGGATTCCTGCTCGGAGCACGACGCACCGGTCCTCTGCGTGGAGAGCTTGCTGCTGCAAGTCGGGGCGCGCACCTTGGTCCGGGATTTGAGCTTCCGTCTCGCGGCGGGAGAGCGGCTCGTCATCGTCGGCGGGAACGGCGCCGGGAAGTCCACCTTGCTGTCCGTGCTGGCAGGTCTCACGAAGCCCACCGGCGGTCTCGTCCAGAGGCCATCCTCCCCGCCCGGCGTCCTGTTCCAGGACGGCGGCCTCTGGCCACACATGACCGTCAACGAACACCTGGAATTCGTGGACACTCAACACGACACGGTTTGGCGCAGCCGCCTGCTGGACACCTTCCGACTGAAGGACCTCATCAGCCACAGACCGGAGGCCCTGAGCGGCGGTGAACGTCTGCGACTGGGGTTGGCCCGGGCCCTGGCCAATCGACCCAGCTGGATCCTGCTGGACGAGCCCCTGGCCCACCTCGACCCCCAAGTGGTCGCCATCGTGCGCGAGAGCCTGCCCATGCTGATCGAGGAGATCGGTGCGGCCTCCCTGGTGGTCACCCACAACCCGGATGACGTGCTGCACTTCGGCGAACGCCTGTTGTCTCTTTCGGGCAATGGCCCCACCTGGCTGGGCCCCGCGCGCTTCGCTCTCGACTCACCGCCAACCCGCGGGCTCGCGGCCTTCGCAGAGCGGGGCACCTTGCTGACAGCCCTCTCGGACAGCCAAGGTCGTGCAGACTTCGGTCTCGGTCTCGCTGCCGATGGTTGCCCGCCCCGCGAACAGATCACCGCGTACCTGGACACGGCTGCAGTGCGCCTCACGGACAGCGCGTCGTCGATCCAGGGAACCTACGTGGCGCCCGACCGTCGCGGCGGCAGCTGGGTGCGTGTCGAAGGCCGCTTGCTGCGCTGCTCCGATATCGGTGGAAGCCTGCACGCAGGCCAACACGTGCGCGTCCACATCGAAGGCCGTGTGCGCCCACTCTACGATGAAGAGCACGCACCCTCCTCGGCGCCCGTTTCCTGATGGCCCGCCGCGTCATCGCCGTGTCCTTGCTGCTGGTGCTGACAGCCATTATCTGGTTGGCTCCCGATGACCAAGCCCGCGAGGGCTCCGCCGGAAACGCGCAGGGCGATCCAGGGCAGCAAGGCAGCGCACTGACCGGCGCGCCCAGCTCCTGCCTCCCGTGCCACCGGGAGGTCGTGGACGAGTGGCAACTCTCCATGCACTCCCAGGCCTTCACCGACCCGCAGGTGCGAGCTCCCGATCAGTCGGACAACTTCCGGCAGACCGAGTGCATCCCGTGTCACGCGCCCCGCCCCGTGTTCGAGTACGGCATCCAGGACGAAACGCGTGTGGTCGCCCGGGTTCAACGGCGGCACGACGGTGTGGATTGCCTCTCCTGCCACGGGCTCGCCGACGGGCAGGTGGCGTCCACGCGGCCCGGCCTCACGGGGGCTTGCCAACCCACGCTGAAAGCCGAGCTGTCGACCCAAGCGCTGTGTGCTCCCTGCCACAACCAACACGACCTGCACGATGAGTGGCGCGCCTCCCCTGCCTACGAGGCGGGCACGGCCTGCAATGACTGCCACATGCCACGGGTCCGAAGGGAAGGTCCGGAGGCCGGGGCGCCCCGCAGCGGACGCAGCCACCGTTTCCTGGGCGGTCGGGACGATCAGTTCGCCGTGGCGGGGTTGCGCCTGGGGCACGAACTGAGAGGCCGGTTGCTGCGGGTGAGCCTCGAGAACACCTTCGCTGGCCACAACCTCCCGAGTGACTCACGCAACCGGGCACTCGACCTCGTGGTCACCCTGTTCGATGCCCGCGGTGCCCCGCTGCCGTCCCTGGAAGGGGTGGGAGTGCGCCACCCGGGCGGCGAGAGCGGCACGGCCCGCCTTCGCTTCCGGAACCCCTACCGCAGTTCTGGCGAAGCCAGCACCCAACTACCAGCCGGCGAGACCGCCAGCCTCGATCTGCCGCTGCCGGAGCAGGCCGCGCGGGCACGCATCGAAGTCTTCTACAAACTGCAGCCCTGGCTGAGTGACCTGGAAGCCCACTGGTCCCATGGAATGGATGTGCTGCTCCCCTGAGGGGACCGGTGCCTGGCGCTTCAGCGGCACGCTCAAGGCGCGTGAGGCTGCGCCCGGCTGGCCGCTCCCCTACGGGCTGGCTTGCTACCCCACCACCCCTCGCAGGAGGACATCGTCTCCGCAAGGCAGAGTGCGCACGTACTGCAGTCGCAGCTTTTCCGAGATCTCGCCCACGACTGCCCGCTGCTCGGCGGAGCCGGGCTGGCACTGCCCCAGACCTGGGAGCTCCCAGCTTTCCAGTGCGGCGAGCGCGCCAGGGCCGAGCACCGTCCTGCTCAAGAACACCGCCACCTGATCCACGAGCCCGGCTTGGAAGAAGCGCTCGAGGGTCTGGGCGCCGCCTTCCACCATGAGCCGCTTCACGCCTTGCAGCCACAGGCACTCGAGCACGGCCTCGGTCCAGTCCGTGCCATAGGCGGGACCGCCGGGCACCCGGAAGACCCGAGCTCCCTCCTCCTCAATGAGCTCCAACGCCTGGCTCTCCACGGCATCCGTAGCCATGAGCCATGTGGGCACTTCGCCGGACGACGTCAGCAGGGCGCAGCCCGGGGGCGTGCGCAGCGAGCGGTCCAGGACGATCCGTCGCAGAGGCCGCGTCGGCTGCAAGGAACCCCGCGCCGTGAGCAGCGGATCGTCAGCGAGTACGGTGCCCACGCCCACCAGGACGCCGTCGAGGGCTGCACGCCAGTCATGGACAAGCGCTTGGGCCTGACGACCCGTGAGCTGCCGCCGACTCCGATCAGCGGGAGCCAGTGCGCCCTCGGCCGAGAGCGCCCACTTGGCGAAAACGTGCGGTCGCCGAAGCTCCAGGCCAGCCACGAAGGGGGCGATCAGCTCCCGGCTTTCCGGGCTGTTGGCCAACACGACCGAAACCCCCGCCTGGCGCAACACATCGAGCCCGTGGCCGCTGTGCCCCGGGGCCGGATCCACGCACCCGACCACCAGCCGGGCGATACCCGCCGCGAGCAAGGCTTCCGTGCAGGCTGCGGTCTTCCCAGCGGTCGAACACGGTTCCAGGGTCACGCACATCGTGCCCCCCCGTGCGCGTCCACCCGCCGCTGCCAGGGCGTTCACTTCCGCGTGGGGGCCACCGAATCGCTCGTGCCAGCCCTCTCCCAACACCTCGACAGTGTGTTCAGAGTGGCCGTCGGCGGCCGATAACACCACCGCACCCACGATCGGGTTCGGTTCCACATCGCCGCGCCCGTTCCGGGCCAGGGTCTCTGCCCGTTGCAGCGCCTCACGTTCGGCCGAGGTCAGCTCTGTCAGGGAACTCACGGCAGCACGCGCTCCAAGCCGGAGTTCACGCTCCCGCGACGGGAGCCGACTTCATTCGGCGCCCAGACAAGGTCAGCGCCGTCGACTCGAGCACCTCGACATCCACGAAGGTGTCCGCCCACCCGGGTTCTCCGGAGAAGACAATGCGGTCGAAGGCGAGGTTGCGTCCAAAGAGCATGTTGGGGTCGCGACGACTCGCGCCCTCCACCAGCACTTCGTGTCGACTGCCGATCAAGCGGCGGTGTCGCTCTTCTTGGATGGTCGTCTGCAAGGCCTGCACCTCAGCGAAGCGGGCACGCTTCAGCTTGTCAGGCACATCGTCCTCGAGCCTCCCCCACGCGGGTGTCCCCGGGCGCGGGGAGTAGCGGAAGATGAAGGCTTGGCTGAAACGCACCTCGTGGACCATGCGCATCGTCGCCGCAAAGTCATCGTCCGTCTCACCGGGGAAGCCGATGATCAGGTCTGCACCGATCTGCACGCCGGGGATGCGCTGCTTCAGCTCTCGGGCGATGTCCAGGTATCGTTCGGAGGTGTAGCCACGAGCCATGCGGCGCAGGACACTGTCGCTCCCCGATTGGGGCGGGAGGTGGAGGAACAGACCGGCCTTGCGGCAAGCTGCCATGGCGTCGATGAGCCGATCGTCCATCTCTTCGGGATGGCTCGTGATGAACCGCACGCGGCGGAGACCGTCCAGGGCTTCCAGCTGCTCGAGCAGGTCACCGAGCGAACGCCCTTCGGCGCGTCCCCAGGCATTGACGGTCTGGCCCAGGAGCGTGACTTCCACGACGCCGTCGTCCACGAGCCGCCGCACTTCGTCGAGGATCTCGGCCATGGGCCGGCTCACTTCGAAGCCGCGCGTGTTCGGCACCACACAGTAGGTGCAGCGCTTGTCACAACCGCGCATGACCGTCACGAACGCCCGGCTGCGGCTAGGGCGTGCTTCGATATCGCGCTCTTCATTGACCTGTGGACTCCCGTCCACCGCCACGATTCGCGACTGGTCGGCGCGCACCTCGTCGAGCACTTGGGCAACTTGGGGAAAGTCGCGCGTCCCCACCACGAAGTCGAGGGCTGGCCAACGGCGAAGCAGCTCCTGACCTTCGCGCGAGGCCATGCACCCCAGGACCCCCACCGCCAGTCCGGGTCGTTCCTTCTTCGCCAAGGCCAGTTCGCCGAGATGGCTGTGCACCCGGTTCTCGGATTGGTCGCGAATGCTGCAGGTCACGAGCAGCACGGCGTCGGCCTCTTCGTCTCGATCCGTGAAGTCGTAGCCGGAGCGCTTCAGGGCGCCCACAACGAGCTCGGCGTCGAGCTTGTTCATCTGGCAACCGAAGACCTCAAGCAGGACTTTCGGCCCCCCGGTGTGACCCAGGGGTGGTGGAGAGAGGACGGCGTCGTTCATGGCGCGGCATTGTAGTGGACTCCCCCGGCCGACGCCCCCTCCAAGGCACTGCAGCCACATCTCGCACGCCTCCCCGTTCTGCACCCCCCAGAACGAGGCCTAGGGCCGCAGCATCAAGCAGCTACCATGAGCCTGCGTATGCACTCCACCACCGCCTTGCTGCGACCCACTGCCCTCCTTGAACTGCTCGTGCCTGCAAAACCTCCCCAGTGCGCTCCTCTCTCGGCCGCTCTCCTCTCGGCCGCTCTGCTCCTAACCGGTGTCCTGAGCTGGGGCTGCTCGCCGGGAACAGACTCCGGCAACCCGGCAGAGGGTGAGCGTCCGACCTCGCGCGCCCAGACGCCCGGCCAAGCCGACGACGATGCCAGCTTCGAGGAGCTGCGCAACGAAGCCTTCCGCATGCATGAAGCCCAGGAGGAACCTGGCCGGGTGCTGGAGGCCCTGCTCGCAGCCCACGCCCTCGACCCGGACGCCTACGGAGTCAACCGTCGACTCGGCCAGACCTACGCGGACATCAAGCTGAATCTCGAGGCCCTCAAGCACTACCGACTGGCGCGAATCGCCAAGCCGGAGGCGATGCAGGATGGCTTGGCGGTCGTCCGCCTGGCCCTTGCCCAAGGCCTGCACGAGGAAGCCCTGTCCGAGCTCGAGCCGCTGCTCAAGCATGAGGCCACGCGCGGTGAGGCGCTGTACCACCAAGCGGGGCTCCTGGACTTCCAGGGGGATCGCCCCGGCGCGTTGAGCGTCGCGCGGTTGGCCTCGGCCCTCGGCCCCGATCAGGCCTATCACGCCATCTCGCTGCACGGCCGCTTCACGCTGGAAGCGGGCGACTTCGCCCAAGCCGAAGCCCTCTTCCGCACGGCTCTCGCCGGCCGGCCCGATTACAAGGAGGCCCTGCGCGGCATGGCGGATGCCTGTCGACGGCAGCAGCGGCCAGAAGAAGCCGCACGCTGGGATCGCGTGCTCGGGCTCTTCCTCGACCTCACGGACAATGTGTTCATCCGCAAGCGGCCCGAGGAGCGGCGCAGGACGCTGCAAGCGCTCGTGGCTGAATACCCCGCATGGACGCCCGCTTTCGCGCAGTTGGCACTCCTGCTGCGTCGAGAGGGGGATCGCGCCGGTGCTTGTCAGGTGATCGAGACCTTCCTCGACGAGCACGCCCCGCTCGTGGGGCCAGCGGAAGCTGCGGCGCTACGCGACCGTTTCTGTACGGGGATCGACCCATGAGTGTGTTCGCCAATCGTCGCTGGCCCGCTGACGCAGCATCGTGCCCGTCCCGTGCGCGCCACGGCTTGTGCCTGTCCCTGCCGCTCTTCCTGGCACTTCAGCTGACCAGTGCATGCGCCCCTTCCGAGGACGCGTCACCGGCCGCGTCGCCGTCGACGACACCGCCCACCGCCGTCGCAGCGCCTGAGGCTCCCACAGCCTTTCGCGACATGACCCAGGCAGCCGGCCTGGACTTCGTCCACGCCCACGGCGGACGGGGAAAGAAGTTCCTGTTCGAAACCATGGGCTCCGGCCTGGCCATCGCTGACTTCAATGGCGATGAATTGCCCGACATCCTCTTCCTCCAAAGCGGCACGATCCCGGCTGACGAGTTCGATGCCGAGCAGCGACGCCGGGCGAACCACAACACAGGAGGCAGCGCGGCTCTCTACCTCAACGCCTCGGGCAAGGGAACCCAGCCGGGTGCAGCAGCGAACTTGCAGTTCGAGAACGCGACGGCCGGCAGCGGCCTGGAGCAGCCCTACTACGCCATGGGCCTCGCCGTGGGAGATGTCGACAACGATGGTGACCGCGACATCTATGTCGCCGCCTTCGGGCGTGACCGCCTCTATCTCAACGATGGCAGGGCGCACTTCACGGAGGCGCCACCGGAGGCCGGCCTGGCTGACAGTCGCTGGACCATCGGCGGTGCCTTCGTCGATGTGGATGCAGACGGGGATCTCGATCTGTACAGCGTCGCCTACCTCGACATGCCAATTGGCAGCCACCGGTTCTGCGGCCCCTCGCCGGAGCAGCGCACTTACTGCCATGTCGACCAATGGGATGGCTTGCAGGACCGCCTCTGGCTCAACGACGGCAGGGGGAACTTCAGCGACGGCTCGGCGGCGGCGGGCATCGGCGACGTCGGTGCGAAGGGCAAGGGTCTCGCGGTCGTCGGTGGGGACTACGACGACGACGGCGACATCGACCTCTTCGTCGCCAACGACAGCACCGCGAATTTCCTCTGGCGCAACGACGGGTCGGGGCACTTCGAGAACGCCGGGCGGCACAGCGGCACCGACCTGAATGGTGAAGGTCGTTCGGAAGCCTGCATGGGCAGCGACCTGGGCGACCTCGACGGAGACGGCGACCTGGATCTCTTCGTCGTCAACTTCGAGAATGAGACCAACACCCTGTATCGCAATGATGGCGGCGGCTTCTTCACCGACGTGTCCATGTTGTCGGGCACCGGCGCGCCGAGCATGCCCATGCTCGGCTTCGGCACCTGCTTCGTGGACCTCGACAACGACAGCGACCTCGACATCTATGTGGCGAATGGCCACATCATGGACAACGTCGAGCAGGTCCAAGGCAGCTCCAGCTACGCGCAACCCGACCAGTTCTTGCTCAACGATGGGCGGGGCCGCTTCAAGCCACCAAGCCGGGCCCTCTCCGCGAGCGAGACCGACCCGCGCGTCGGCCGCGGGGTTGCCACCGGTGACCTGGACCAGGACGGGGACCTCGACATCGTCGTGAGCAACAGCAACGGAGCACCGTTCCTCTTGCGCAATGATTACGCGGACGGCCACTCCTTGGTGGTCCGGCTCGAAGGCCTTCAGGGCCGGGCTGACGCCGAGGGCGCGCGCATCACGGCCAGTTTGGGTGAACGCCAAGTGGTGCGAGAACTGCGCGCCGGAGGTTCCTATCTCAGCCATTCCCACACGGACTTCGTGCTGGGCCTAGGCGGCGCCACGCGGATCGACGGCCTGAGCATCCGCTGGCCCGATGGGCGCGTGACGACCCACGGTGCGCTCGAGGCGGGCGCGCTCTATCGGTTTACTGGCGATGGCAGTTTGGCATCGACGACCACACTGCGCCCTGCGAACTGACCGACGCATGACCGCAACCCGCGTACCCAGCGTCCTCCTGTCTGCCCTGTCGAGCCTGACGGCGTGGGCGATGGCATGGGTGATGGCACTCGGCACGACAGCTGCCCTGCCGCAGAGCGTTGCCACGCTCATGATCGGGATCGGCCTCGGGACCTCCCAGGACGAAGGCGACACGCTGCGGGCAGAGGTCGAATCGTTGTGGCGCACCGGCCAACGAGCCGAAGCCCTGGAGCGTCTGTCCCTCGCGCTAGATGAATCCCCTGGCGACCTCTGGCTGCGACGCCTGCTGGTGGAACATCAGTTGGCTGTGCATCGTTATGCAGCGGCCTTCGAGACCGCCCGCCCGGCTGGCGCGGCGCTGCAATCCCTGCAGGCAGAAGCCTTGTTCCTGTTGGACCGCTTCGAGGAGGCCTTGCCGCTCCTGGATTCCAGCAACCCGACCCAGGCCCTGGCCCGCGTCGAAGGTCTGGAGATCCTCGGGCGCTCCGAGCAGGCCCGGCTGGCCTTGGAGGGCTTGGGAGAGCTGCCCGAATCCCACCGCATCCGCCGGGCCCTGGTCACGGGTCGCCTGGAGGCAAGCGCCGGCCGGCATGAACTCGCGGCCCAAGCCTTCGAAACCGTGCTCGCCGAGGATCCCGTGAACCCCGGGGCACTGTTCGGTTTGGGGCAGGCTCTCGTGCGCACAGGCCGGCGGGATGAAGGCCTCGTGCTGCTGACGAGGCATCGGGAGATCGTGCCCTTGATGGATGAGCTGGACTTCGCAGTGAGGGCCGTGGACCTGTCGCCCCTGCACGCACCGAACCACGCGTCCGTGGGTGATGCGCAACGCAAGCTGGGGCGCTTCGAGCCCGCCCGGGCGTCCTATCAAGCGGCGCTGCTGTACGCATCCCCGGAGCAGCTCCCGCCTGTTGCGTTGCGTTTCGCCCGCCTGCTCGAGGAGGATCTGGGGGATGTCGGCGCCGCCGTGGAACTGCTCGACGAGGCCTCGAGTACGGTTGACGACCTTCGACTGCTCGTGCGAGCAGGAGACATCCTGCTGCGCTCGCAGGCTTACGGCGAGGCGCGGCTGCGATTTGAGCAAGCCCTCACCCTCCGCCCACAGGATGGCGCCATCATTCAGCGTATCGAGGCAGCCAAGTCACTGCTGGAGTCTGCAGGCGCAGACTCTGCGAACGCTCCGAGCCCAGATCAGTGACGGCTCCGCGAGCCATTTCACTACCGAGCCTGCTTCTCTGCTGCAGCTTGCTTGCCGCTTGTGACCAAGGGCCCGTCACCGAGTCCGCGCCACCCTCCGCGGCCCCCTTGGACACCTCCAGCGCGAGCCGGTCGTCGGACGCCCGCCGCTCGCCCGAAGCGTCCGGCTGGTTCCGAGCGGTCGGCCCGGAAAGCGGGCTGTCCTTTCGGCACGAGGCAGGCGTGACTGCCGAGCGCCAGCTGCCCGAAACCATGGGCGCGGGAGCTGCCCTGGCCGATCTCAATGGCGATGGCCAGTTGGACATCTACTTTGTCCAGAGCGGGCGCCTGCCGGACCCTCGTCCCTCGGCCGGCACCCCGCTGAACGCACCAGAGTGGGTGAATCAGCTCTTCCTCAACGCCGGCTCCCGGCCAGGGGCCTTTGCCTTCCGCGATGCGACAGCTGAGTCAGGCGCCGCTGCCCACCCGGGATACGGAATGGGCGTCGCCGTGGGAGACGTCGACGGAGACGGACAGCTCGACCTCTTCCTGAGCCAGCTCGGCCCCGACGCCTTGCTCCGCAATGACGGCGACGCACGCTTCCAGGACATCACGGGGTCCAGCCCACTCGCGGACCCGCGTTGGACGGGCAGCGCAGCCTTCTTCGATGCGGACCTGGATGGGGACCTGGACCTCTACGTTGCAGGGTACGTGGACTACGACCTGTCGGAACCGAAGTGGTGCGGCCGACAGGAAGAGGGCTGGCGCAGCTATTGCCACCCAGACGCCTACGCCGGGATCCAGGATCGCTTCTATCGCAACGACGGACGCGGCGGCTTCGAGGAGGCCACCGACGCCGCCGGCCTGACCACGCGACCTGGTCACCACGGCAAGGGCCTGGGTGTGCTCGCCACGGATTTCGACGGTGACGGAAGAACGGATCTGTACGTGGCCAACGACAGCGTCGAGAACAGGCTTTGGATCAACCGGGGTGACGGCAGCTTCTCGGACGGCACGCTGCTCTCGGCCACCGGCGTGAACGGCCGCGGGCTCACGGAGGCCGGCATGGGCCTGGCCGCTGGGGACGTCGATGGCGACGGGGACAGCGAGCTGTTCGTGACGAACTTCGACGACGAGTCCAACACCCTCTACCGCAACGACGGCGGGGGATTGTTCACGGACATCACGGCCCGGTCCGGGCTCGACGCATCGAGCCGCCTGCCCGTAGGGTTCGGAACGGTCTTGGCTGACTTCGACAACGACGGGCTGCTCGACCTCGCCGTCGCCAATGGGCACATCATCGACAACATCGCGCTGTACCACGACGGCAAGACCCATGCTCAACGCGCATTGCTCTACCGGAACACCGGGGCATCACACTTCGACAACATCTCCCCGCAGGCAGGCGACCTCTGCGCGACGGACTTCGTCGGACGCGGCCTCTACAGCGGCGACCTGGACGGAGATGGGGCCCTGGACCTCGTCCTGACCCAATGCGACGGTCCTGCGGTCATCCTACGCAACGAAGCGGCAGCTCAGCTGATGGAGCCGGGAGCGCCCTCGTCGAGCGCCCTGATTCTCCGCAAGCTCCCGCGAGGCACTCGCGTGAAGGCGGTCACGGGCTCAGGCTCGATTCTCATCAGGGAGGCCGGCCCGCAGCCGTCCTACTTCGGCCAATCGTCCAGCAGCGTCCACCTGGGCCTGGGTCCGGGCCTGAGTGACCCTCCGCAGGGCAGCGCAGGCGCAGGCAGCCTGGCAGCCCTGGAGTGCCGTCTGCCCAACGGTGACACCTGGTCGCTCGTCTTGAGTCCTCAGCTGGACCTCCCTCTCCCTCCTGCCCTGACCGCTGGCGCCGCCTCCGGACTGCAGTGGCTTGGGGATGGCCGATTGCAAATCCAGGGCCGGGGCGAAACCATGATGAATGGCGGCCCCCTGCCAACTGTTCAGACCTCCAACCACGGAACCGACCGATGACCCGCCCTGCCCTGCTCGCGACTTGCCTAGCTGTATCGAGCACCCTCTGCCCTGCAGCCATCCCTGCAACCTCTGCTGTCATCACGGTCGCCCCGGTCCTTCAGGAGGCCCCCGAGTCGGTGCCCGACAAGCCGGTGGCAGTCGTGGGTGATTGGGCCTTCGACCGGGCTGAGTTCGGCCTCTGGTTGGTGGATCAGTCGGGGTTCGACTATGTCTTCACCTACGTGGCTGAACGCATGGCCCACAAGGAGGCCGAAGAGCGGGGCCTGCTGCCAACGGATGAGGAGGTGCGCATCGCCTTCGAGAAGGAGCTCGACCTGATCCTACGGCAGCACTATCACGGTGACATGTCGAAGTACGAACGCGACATCGTCATGCGTGAACAGGACCCTGCAGCCCATGCGGATCGGCGGCGGCAGCAACTCAAGGCAGACCTCACCATGGCGGCGCTGGCCCGCGCCGACCGAGTCGTGACGGAAGATCAGGTCGACCGTCGATTCCGCGACATGTTCGGCCCCCTTGCCGAGCGCACCTCTCTCGACGTGGCCTTCTTCAACATGTACCGCGAGATGAAGCCCGGTGTCCGCCCGGTGCTGCAAGCCCTGAAGGACGAGGCTCTCGGACGCGCGGAGGCGGCGTCGGCGACCCTGCGGAACGGCAAGCCCTTCGCCGAACTGGGTGAGCTGTCGGACAAAGTGAATTCCGACTTCGTTGACGGAAACGGCCGCGTCTCCATGTACACCCGACGGCTCCTGGGCAAGGAAGTGGAGTTGGCCCTCGCCAACCTGGATGAGCCGGGCGATGTGACCGCACCCATCGCAGTCTTCGATGGCTACTTTGTGGTCCAGCTCGTGTCCAGCGTGCCCGTCAAGAAGGAGGCGATGCGGGAGGAGATCCTCATCAACATCCGCACCTCCGAGCCCAACAGCTCCGAGCTGGCCGTGGTGCGGCAGCGCCTGCTCGATCACCCGGACGTGCGCATCCTGCTCAGGTAGTGCAAGGCGTGGTGCCCCACGTCGTACCCGGGAGCTGATTCAGGGGGCGCTGCTCAGCGCTCGTCGTACCACTCTCTCCACTCCCGAACGGCCTTGGCACGTTCACCGCTTGAGCCCTTGTGCTCATACCCGGGGTCGAAGCCCGTCAGGCGCACGAGAGTCTCTGCAGCAGCCTTGCGGATCGCGGCGTGCTCGTCTTCGAGCACATCGAAGAGCGCGGGCACCGCCTCTTCGTAGACGAGGGTCTCGAGGGCGTGCATCGCGTGCAAGCGCACGAACATGTCTTCGTCATCGAGCATGGCGACCAGGTCCGGAGCCAGCTCCTCGTAGCGCCCGTTCTCGACCCGGTCGACAGCTTCAAAGCGTAAGTCCGCCTGGGCATCGAGCAACTGGCGGCGGATGTCTTCGATCTCTGCGAGACGCACAGGATCGACCACCTGGGTGACCGCCCCGCTCTCCGGCAGCATGGATCCCATGGAGTCATCCAGACTCAGCGAGGCGTCGCCCGATCGGACGGTGCCCATCGAGAGCAAGGCCTGGTGGGCTGCCACGGAATCCGACAAGGCATCCAAACGCGTGGTCAACACGTCCGTCCGGTTGGACGTGAGCTGGACCTTTTCGATCAGGCGACCCATCTCGGCTTGTGTGCGCGCGAGCCGGTCCATCTCGTTGGCCAGCTGCTCCGCTCCGCGCGCCTGATCTGCATCGGCCGCCCGCAACGCCTCCAGGTCGGCCCTCAGGGACGTCAGCGCCCGGTCGATCTGCTCAGCGTCTGCCGACAGCTGCATGACCTGCACGTCCGTGCGCTCCGCCTGGCGTTGCAGGTCGCTGACGGGATCACCCTGAGCCTCCGTGGTGTCCAGGTCGATGGGGTTGGCCCCCACGATCAAGTCCCAGTCGTTCCAGACCGTCCACGTCAGGAGCCCCAGGACGAGAACGGCGAGCAGGGGGCTGCGCGAGGCGGCCGGAGCGGACTGGAGCGGTGCCGGCGCCACAGCGCCAGGCGGGATGCAATTGGTGCAGAACAACTTGCCCTTGATGGTGGTGACTCGTCCCGATTGGACGTCGACCAGGGGCACACTCTCGTTGCAACCGTCGCAGAAGTAGATCTTCATGATCCGTGTGTCTCCTTGCTGGAGAATCGGAGAACCCCCAGCGTGGCGGGATCGGGGATCCCGGGGGAGGTTCGATGAAATTGGCGATGACCGGCATTCGGATCTAGAATAGGCGCCCGTCGGACCGCACGTGACGGAGCATCCCACGGAGCCCCATGCCCGGGCCCCCTTGGTATGGCTCCCTCAGACGGGGCGTTCTGACAGTGACTCAATCCGAAACCCTCCTTGCCGCCGTGGCCCTTGGATTCCGTTCAATCGGACGCCATGCGAACCAGGGCTAGCCGGGAAAAGACTGTAGCGCGTCCCTCAGTGCCGTTCACTGACGGGCGTGACTCACTGACCTGCTAGGCGGACCAGGATGGTTCACCGAGCAGGGAATGAGCCCCAAGGAATGATGACGAAGGCCCTTCATCGCCCATGACTCACCGGTTGGAAGAATCAGACGTGTCGAACAGCTTGGAGACCACGCTGGCCCGCTCAGCGCTGCTCTTCGAGGCCGATGTGTTGGACCAGCTCGTCTCCAAGGACCCCGGGAATCTGGCCTACCTCGCCGCCCTGGGTCAGGCCTGCAGCAAGCTCAAGAACCACGTACGGGGGCTGGACGTCGACCGCCGGTTGGTGAAGGCCCGTCCCGAGGACCCGACCTTCCGTTACAACCTGGCCTGCTCCCTCGCGCTCACCGGTGACCTGGACGGCGCCTGCAAGGAACTGTTGGCGAGCATCGACTTGGGCTTCCAGGACTTCGAGCACCTGAGTCGCGACGAGGACCTCGCCAGTCTTCGAGCGGACAAGCGCTTTGCTCTGATCGAGGACCGCATCGCCGAGTAGCTGCTCCCCGGGGCTGCGATCTAGCGGCAGCGCTCTAGATGAAGACGCTCAACACCGCCGTGAGCAGGACGAGCGGGCCGAGCCACGTCAGCACGAGGGCCAGGATCGCATAGGGGCGCGCATCCCGGTCATCGGCCTTGAGCGAGCGAGGCGCAACACTGCGTGCCGGCGCATCCCGTTCGTGCCCGCAACTTGGGCAGAACAGCAAGCTGTGCAACATCTGCGCTTCACAGGCGACACAGCGGCGTGTCTCCGCGCCCAGCGCCGGGTAATCCAGCAGCGGGTCGTGATGCTGGCAGGCGGGGCACGTACGGACGTCGAAGGCGACGATCTCGCTGCACTCAGGGCAAACGCGGACCCGCTCGTCGTCGCTCTCGTTCAAGGGCTGGTTCGAGGTTCCTGATGTCATGAGACCGAGACCTCCTGGGCCACGCGACCTCCACCGAGCACCATGTCCTCCCCATAGAAGACAGCATACTGGCCAGGCGTGATGTCGTAGCTGGGCTGCTCGAAGTGCAGCTCCACCCGGCCGCCCGACACCACGACGCGAGCGGCTTCGGGCTCGTGATGGTGGCGAAGCTGGACGAGCAGCGGTTGATCCCATTGCGGCTCGGAATGCCAGCGGACGCCGTCCAAATTGCAACGGGAGCGGAGCAGGTCGTCCCGGCTCCCAACGGTCACCCGCCCGCTGGCCGGATCGATCTCCGTGACGAAGGCCGGCTCACCGAGGGCCACACCCAAGCCCCGACGCTGGCCCACCGTGAAGCTACCCACACCCTCGTGGGTCGTCAGCACCTGACCCGCGGGGTTCGTCATCTCGCCAGCCACTCCGAGATCGCCCAGGCGTTCCTTCACCACAGCTCGGTAGTCGCCGCCAGGAACGAAACAGATGTCCGCCGAGTCCTGCTTGTCGGCAACGGGCAACCCCAACCGCCGGGCTTCGTCGCGAACCTGGCCCTTTTCCATGTGCCCCACCGGAAAGCGGGCACGCTTGAGCTGGTCGGGGCTGAGGCCGTGCAGCAGATAGCTCTGGTCCTTGTTCCGATCGACGGCGCGCCGCAGCCGGCCCTCGGCGAGCTGGGCGTAATGTCCCGTGGCCACCCCGTCACAAGAGAGGTCGTCAGCCAGGTTCAGCAGCTCACCGAACTTCAAGTCGTTGTTGCAGAGGACGCAGGGATTGGGGGTGAGACCCACCACGTAGTCCTTGCAAAACGACTTGATGAGCTCCGCGAAGGGCTTCGAGAGGTCCTGGACGTAGAAGGGGATATCGAGATGGTCCGCCACACGCCTCGCGTCCCGGGCATCCGAGACGGAACAGCAGGACCGCGCCTTGGCGGGGGCTTGGGCGGAATCGTCTTCGCTGCCCGTGATCCCGTTGCGCATGAAGACCCCCACCAACTCGTGGCCTTGTTCGGCCAACAGGCCGGCACAGACCGCCGAATCCACACCACCGCTCAATGCGACCAGGGTGCGTGGCGGGGAACTCATGTCGGGATCTCCATAGGGGCTCGGGGGACATCCGTCGGGTCCCGGCGGCTCGATGATGCCTCGGGGATGCCTCGGGGGTGCCAAGGATCCCGCCGATGTTCCCGCCGATGGTCCCGGGGCGGTCTGATACCTATCATGCCGGATCGATCGGGACGCGTCGCGTCTCATGCTGATCACCAGCACCCCGCCCGCAGCCAGCTCGCTCGCCCGTTCGGGACCCAGCCCCTTCCGGCATCCCGTCCCGCCACCCTTCCCGCCCCCCCGGCCCCGCCATGTTCCCGACCTCATTTTCCTCCGGCTCAGCCCTTTTCCTCGCCGCGGTCCAGTCCACGGACGGCGTCCCCGCGGAGGAGACAAAGCCCGACTTCTTCTTCATGATCGCCATCATCCTGGCGATCTTCTGGTTCGTGGCGATCATGCCCGAACGCAAGCAGCGCAAGAAGAAAGCCGCCATGATGGAGGAGCTGAAGAAGAACGATCGCGTGCTGCTCTCGTCCGGCATGTACGCCACCGTCGCCGCGATCGGTGAGCAGGACATCACCGTCAAGTTCGATGATGGTCCCACCCGGGTCAGGGTCTTGAAGTCCGCCATCTCAACCGTTCTGGACAAGAACGAGGACGGCAACGACAAGAGCTAGGACGGTGGGACAACTCTCCCATGATCGCGGGCGCCGTGCCGAGGAGGCAGCTCAGCGTGCGCTGCAGTCGGCTGGCTTCCGGCTGATCGAGAGCAACTTCCGTATCACCGGAGCCGAGATCGATGTGGTCTGTCGGGATGGCGATGGTGTCGTCTTCGCCGAAGTCCGGGGACGCGGCCCTGGGCTCGTCGCACCGTCTGCAACCCTGGACGGCCGCAAGCTGAAGTTCTTGATGCGAGGCGCCCGGGCGTGGCTGGCCCAGCACGGCCAGGCGCGTAGCGCTTGGCGCTTCGTGGTGGTCGAGGTGGGGCTTGATGAAGATGGGCGCCCCATCTCCACCGAAATCATCGAAGACCCCTTTGTTCATCTGCCGGAGTTTCATCGTGGTGACGACTAGGACATCCCCGCGCGTCCAGGCCCTCAGCCTGAGCGCCGCCTTCCTGATGCTCGCGCTCGCCCTCGCAGGCTGCGCGGATCTCCACGCCCAGACCCACCGGGACGGTTGGAAGCCTGCGAGAAACGACTGGAACCATGTCCCGCGCGCCATGGAACCTGCGGTGCACGTCGACGCAGCCAACCCGAGCGAGTTTTCACGCCGCCGCGCAGCCCTCGCAGCGGCCATGGGCGGCCCCTCGGCCATCTGGATTCCCGCCCGAGGCTTCGATGAAGTCGACCCCTTCTTCCAAGAGGACGACTTCTACTACCTCTCGGGCTCCGAGATCCCCGACATCGCCCTGCTGATGGTGATCGACGAGCACGGAGAGCTCACGGGCGACACCTTGTTCCTGCCTGCAAAGGACCCGAACTTCGAGCTCTGGAACGGCGCTCGCCTCGCTCCCGGAAGCGCAGCCGCCGCCCAGACAGGCTTCCGGGACACCGCGGCCCTGCCCCAGGCCGATGCGGAGTGGAGCCAACTGCTGGCCCAGAGCGGCGCCCCCCTGATCCATGTCCTGGGCGAGCCCGGCTGGGCTGCGCCCGAGGGCGTGGAGCTGGCTGTGGCCAACCGACGAGACCCCGAAAGTCTACGAGCCACTCTCTCGGCGCAGCGCCTCGTGAAATCCGAGTACGAGATCGCATGCCTCCAAGCGGCCATCGACATCACCTGTGCAGCTTTGCGCAATGCCGTGACCGAGATCCAACCGGAAGCCTGGGAGTATCAGGCCCAGGGAGCCCTTGAAGGGGCCTACCTGCGCATGGGCAGCGAACGCCCTGGCTTCTCCTCCATCTTCGGTTCCGGGCCCAATTCCGTGACGCTGCACTACAACAGCAACCGCCGACAGATGCAGGACGGCGAGCTGATGGTCATGGATGTTGGGGCCAAGTACCGCTACTACTGCGCCGATGTGAGCCGCACGGTGCCGGTCAATGGCCGTTTCACCGAGCGCCAGCGGGAGGTCTACGAGACCGTCCTTGCTGCCCAGACGGCGGCGGCAAATGCAGCGCGCCCCGGGATGACAATCAAGGACCTGGACGACATCGCCCGAAAGGTGATCGAGGACGCCGGTTTCGAGCGGAAGCACTTCCCTCACTCCGTCGGCCACTGGATCGGTCTGGACGTCCACGACGTGGGCGGCAGAGTCCCCATCGTGGAAGGATCCTTGTTCACCATCGAGCCGGGCATCTACATCGCGGAGGAGTCCTTGGGGGTGCGCATCGAAGATGACTACCTCATGACCGCAGATGGTGCCGTGAAGCTCTCGGTGGGCTTCCCGAGCGACCCCGACGACCTGCTGGAGCTGCTCGCAAGCAGGAAGTGACGTGAATCGCCGGGCATCCATTTCTATCTTTGCGTTCGTGGAGGCACTCGTCCTCCTGGTCGTGTTGATGCCTGTCGTGCACATGCGCTCCTTCACGGAGCGGATGTTTCTCGAGTCCACCGAGCACTTGCCGGAGGTGGCGCCCGACGAAGTCTGGTTCATCGTCCTGCGCTCGCTCCTGTTGCTGTTGGTCCTCCAGGCCAGCTTCGCGCTGCGCGACCTGTACCGCTGGAATGTGATCGTGCGCCCGCGACAGGTCGTGGTGCGCCTGGTCGAAGCCACGATCACCGCTCTGATCGTCATGCCCTTGCTGCACTACGGGCTGGGCATCCTGGACCGCAGCCTCGAGCTGGACGGCATCTTCCAGCGGCTCGAGATCCATCCCCTACTCGTGGCCGCCAGCCTGGGCGTCGCCTTCCTCGTGGCCTATGGCCTGCGCCTGCGATTCCCGCGCTGGATTCGTGGCGCCGGCCTCGCCGAACGCGTCGCCATCGTGGGCCGCGGCCCCATGGTCGACCTGTGCATCGAGGAAGTGGCACGAGAACATGACCCGAGCATCGACTTGGCAGGAGTCGTGGATGACCCGGCCACGGCTTCCCGCGGTCGCACGGTGCTCGGCCCGGCCAGCGACGTCGAGTCCATCGTGCGTCGGAACGAGGTCCAGCGGTTGGTGATCGATCGCGGCACCGCGATCCCCAACGACATCCTGCTGCGCCTGCGCCTGGCGGATGTCCACATTATCGACACGGCATCCTTCTACGAACGGCTGACGGGTCGACTCTCACCGGAGAGCTTTCGTGACGATGACCTCTTCCTGGAGCGAGCGGCCAGCAACGTCCTCTACCGCCTGACGAGCCACGTGCTGGACCGGGCCGTCGCGATGCTTGGTTTGATTCTCGCGGCCCCCCTGCTCGCCGCGACAGCCCTGGCCATCAAGCTGGAGTCCCGAGGTCCCGTCTTCTACAGCCAGGAGCGCATCGGCGCGAACGGCAAGCCCTTCCGCATCTACAAGTTTCGTTCCATGCGCCAGGACGCAGAGACCAAGAGCGGCCCCGTGTGGGCGCAGGCGGGAGACACGCGCGTCACGCGCATCGGCAAGTGGCTTCGCAAGTTGCGCATCGATGAGATCCCACAGCTCTGGTCCGTGATCCGCAACGACATGGCCCTCGTGGGGCCGCGACCCGAGCGCGAGTTCTTCATCGAGGAACTCGAGCGGGAGATCCCGCACTACGGCCAACGCCATCTGGTCAAGCCCGGCGTCACGGGCTGGGCGCAGATCAACTACAGCTACGGCGCGAGCGTCGACGACGCCTTCATCAAGCTTCAGTTCGATCTCTACTACATCAAGCACCGCAGCCTGGCCATCGACATCGCGATCCTGTTGCGCACCATCAAGGTCGTCGTGCTGCAGAAGGGCGCCGTCTAGCCCTCGCACAGGGACGCCGGCTCCAGCGCGTTAGAGTTCGATGGTCATGGCGATGCTGCGGACGGTCTCAGGGCCGAGCTTGTGCAACTGTTGCACAAGGACCTGATTGCGGTTGAGGCCCAGCGACTCGAACTCTCCAGCACCCTTCCAGCGACGCTCATCCAAGACCTCCACAAAGTCGGCCAGGAGGCGTGCGTACCCACGAGCGTGTTCACTCGCGAGCGCCGCCCCCTCCACGGGCAGGTAGGACAGCGCGTGGGCCAGGGGAATGCGCGGATCGCGAGCCTCCCGCAGCGCATCCAGCTGCGCCCTGCGCTCCACCTCCGCGCGCACAGCACCCGGGAAGACACCCGCGGAGAAGACATCGCCCAACTGACCGAAGAAGCCGTTCTCCAGAAAGCGACGGACGTCGATGATGTGTCGCCGCTCATGTAAGGAAAGGGACTCGAGAACCAACTCGTCGTAGTCGTCCCCCGCGTCCCGACGCGCCGCCACCGCGATTCGCCAGGCGACATCGAGAGGCTCGCTGAGATCTCGCCGTTGCACGGAACCGGCAGCCGGCCAGGCTGTCCATGGATGGCCGAGCGCGTCAGGGAAGCCCTGACTTTGGGCGACCACTTGCTCGAGGTCCAAGAACACGAAGCGGTCCAAGCCCGCGCCAGCAAAGCGCGCCCCCTGGCTCGCCGCGAAGCCCGGAACGCGCTGACGAAGCACATGACACTCGTCGTACAGCCCCCCCGGCGGATCGGGGAGCTCGCGCACTGTCACGTCAGCCAGGTCGTACCAGGTCAGCTCAGGCGGCATCCCCAGGGCTTTCCCAGCCGCGATGAAGGTCTGGGGCATCCGCTCTCGCAGGGCCCGCGTGTCGAGCATGTCGCCAAACAGTCCGTAATCGATACGCGGCACGTCCTCGAGAGTGACGTGAGAACCCAGGGGGTCGGCGCGCTCATCCAGGAGCTCGAGGAATCTCTGCAAGGAAAGAGCGTCCCCCGACTTCAGGACCCTTCCGTAGCTTTCCCTCGCCGCGAGATCCCACTCGTGTGCCAAGCGTAGGGTGTCCAAGGCAGGAGAGCCGACTCGCTGCGTGGCTTCATCCACCTGGTTCTCCCATCCCGGAAGAACACCTTGCAGCGCCGTGGACTCGTGCTGCGCACCGTGCTCCGTACGTCGCTGCGCGGCCAAGCGCTGCTGCCAGCGCGCCAGTTGACGGCCCGTGCTCGTCAACGGACCGTAGTCTCCCAACTGCTCGGCGGCGGTACCGGTTGAGGATGGGTTGGCCCGCATCGAGGAAGCGAGAGCTACCGCATGGGACAGGTCACCTGATCGTTCAGCCAACCGCGAGCACAGGCCTTGCTCCGCTGCGTGCATCAGGCGCTCGGCGGAAGGATCCGACGCGATCGAGCCCGCCGCCAAAGCCGCTGCCACACGGTGCTCCACGGACGCCAAGGGCACCAGCTCCAGGATCTGCTGGAGCAGCTGTACTGAGCGGGGGACCGCATGCCCACTGGAGAGGTCCATCAACAAGCCGTCGCCCGCCATCACGAGCCGCCCTGTGTAGGCGGCGAGCTGCCGGCGGAGCAGGCGCAAGCGTGCTGTGTCCACGGTTGCCCCCAGCAGCAGCTGCTCGGCCTCCGTGAATTGGCCCCGTCCCAGCAGGGATTCAACGAGCAGGGCCAAGGCTTCGGGTCCGCCCGGAGAGGCACCCAGAGCAGACCGGGCCATGGACTCCCTGCGGGAGGAGGTGCCGGACAGACGCACCTCCTCGAGCAGCAGGGCGGGATGGCCGTCCTGTTCCCTGGCCGTCGTGCCCAGCCACTCCCGGGCGCGCGCGCGGCTGGCGAAGTAACGGCAAGCCAGCCACGAGCCGGAGGCCCTGAGCTGCGAGAGGACCTTGGACCGCCCCTCCTCGCTCACAGCCACGTCCGCTAGGGCGCGCTCACGGAAGAGCGGGTCGTTCACCTGCGTCGCAGCTGTCCGAGCCGCCTCGACATCGCCTCGAGCCAAACCCAGCCAGACCTGGTCGAGTGCGGCGTCGTCCTGGGTCAGCTCCACCGACCCGGGGGATGCGCAGGCGGTCACCATGCCCATCAGGGCCAAAAACATCGCCCAACAGCCTGCCCTCCAGGACGTCTTCATAAAGAACGCCTCATCAGAGACTTATGCATGTTTGCAAGATGTTCGGGTGCCCCTCAGGGCCAAAGACGCTGAATCCGCTTCCCGGTGCCCGCGTGCCACATCCGATCAGATATCGCCGTAACGACTTACTAGCAAGGCACTTAAAAAACATCTCAAGTTACACCCGTGAATTGGCACGGCAGTTGATAAGGGAGTTGGTGCCGAGGATTTTTCGGATGCTCAATCCTGCGGCTGACTGGGATCGGGCCCGGGCAGTCGCATTACAGGATTGTAAGGGAGGAGGATAGGGTCGGCTCCCACGCGGAGCCGACCCTATCTCTTTTTTTTGGCGCGCCGCTTTTTTCCCAGCCGCAAGGGGAACGCAACAGGGCTTGGGGGTAGCCTTCCGCACTCCATGCTGGTTTTCCGCGTCGGCAAAGTCATGGCTCTGTGGGGGTCGGTGCTCGTACTGAGCACCCACGCCTATTTCCGGAGCGTGGCAGCCTCCACCATCGACTCTCGCCTGCTGTGGGGGCTCCCCGTCATCCTGGGAGCGCTTCTGCTCGGGCATCTGCTCGCCCTGGCCGTTCCTTCGGCCCGGAGGCGCAGGCTCGACGCAGATCAGCACGGCCTGAGCCTGCTCGTGGCAGCCATCTGCCTGGAAGCGTTTTCACACGTGGAAGCGCACACCTCGATCCGGGTCCTGCGTGAGGAGGTTCCGCAGATTCTGGGCTGGATCTACCCCACCATGGTCCTGCTCACGCCGCTCGGACTGAAGCTCAGCAGTTCGCTGCGATCCGCAGCCGACCAAGGCTTGTGGATCAGCCTCTCGCTCTGCAGCCTGAGTGGTGCCGTGGTGCTGCTCAGCGCCCCTGCGGCTCTTTGCCTGGGCTTCATCGCCTTGGTCATGCAGTTCGACGATGGAGGTGGGCGCGTTCAACGCAGCCCGCTCTTGCTCTTCGCCACCCTGGTGGTGGGCCTGCTCTTGCTGAGTTCGTGGGTGGGGCTCAACCCGCTGCACGCCGCACCCAGCCGCGCGTGGATTCTCGCCGCCGCCAGCACGGGCCTGGCCATCGCCGTACGCCCCCGCAAGCGCGCCGACTGGCGCTGGATCCTCTCGGCACCGCTTGCCACGGCTCTGCTGATTGCCCTGAGCGCCCTGCTGCTCACGGTCTACCTGGGTGTTCAAGTGGACTGGCTCCCTGCCCTGCGCACGCGCCTCACCGTCTTCCGCCAGCACCCGAATTTCCTGGCGCCCTTCCTGGCCTTCCAGTCGCTGGTGGCGCTGGGCCTCGCGCTCAGCGAAAGGCGCTTCCGCCTGACGGGCCTGGCATGCAGCGCGCTGCTCGCCGCGTCGACCGTGATGACCGACTCACGCACTGGCATCGGCGCCCTCGCCCTCGCCCTGCTCACGCTTCCCATCTTGTATGGCCTGGCTCGACTCAGCGCCAAACTCCAGCGACGCCTTGCCTGGGCGACCTTGGTCGGTGCCCCGCTGCTGCTGGGCGGCGTCTTGTGGTCGCAACAAAACGACTCGGGTGAGAGCTCCCTCTTGCAGGCGGCCTCGAAGCTGGAACGTTTTGACGCCTCCATGGAATACAGGGTCGACGCTTGGTGGAACAGCATCGACATCATCAAGACCAACCCGCTGCTGGGCATTGGACCGGGCACCTTCGTCTCGGTGCGGCGGTTCCAGCCCGGTAGCCGCTTCTTCAACGAGCCCGAGTCGCCGCACCCTCACAACGTGCTGCTATATGTGGGCCAGGCTGCGGGCATCCCCGCCGCCCTCTTGAGCCTCGCCTGGCTGCTGGCCCTGCTCAAGGTCTTGTGGACGGGCTTCGGGTCAGGCTCCCATGAGGCTCCGCGCTTCCTGCTTGCCACGCTGATCGCCGCGACGGTGGGCCTCGCAGCTGCGAGCTGTCTGGACCTGGGACTCTCCCTGCAAACCGTCTTGCCCGCACCCATCTTTGTGCTGACCGGCCTGGCGCTGGGCTCGGCCACCCTTCATGAGCGACGACGACGGGAAGGACCTGCACTGCTCTGGACCCTGCCTTTGGCGCTCTTGATGGTGCCCGATGGATTGCAGGCGATACGCGCTCGAAGCGACCTCGAGCAGGCCAAGCTCATGTGGTACCTCGCAGGCCAGCGTCGCGGCGATGCCGATCAGTTGCGGGACTCGTCGCGCGAGGTCCTCGCCCAAGCCATCCAGCGCGACCCTGACCTTGCACCCGCCTACGACCTCCTGGCCCGCTGGACCGAAAACGCCGACGGCGGCTTCCTGGCGGCCAAGCAGGTGCTGGAAGACCTCGTGCAACGGGCTGAGACCTACGGACCGAGCCTGAGTCTGCTCGGGCACCTCTACATGCGACACGGCATGTACACCGAAGCCAGCACCTGGCTCGAACGAGGCCTCGCTTGCAGCCACGGGAGCGTGCATCTCACCCGCGACCGGGCCGATGTCATCCTCAGCCTGGCGCGCCTGGGCCAACGCCAGGAATGCCTCGAACAGATCGCGTCCGCCTTGCGCCTCGGATCCGGCGTCGTCGATGAGCTGCCTTTCGTGTGGAGAGCGGAGATCCAGGAATACCTGCTCACGCTAGGAGGCGACCCCAGCTTGGCCCCCATCCGTCTCTCGGAAGCGGCAGAGATCCTCTTCGCGCGCAACATCGCGCTCGAGGAAGCCACCCAACCCGTCGGCCGGCAATTCTGGATGGCCACCTACAACGCCTATCGGCGTGCTGACAAGGACAGCGGCGCGGCGGATGTCCTCAACTACATCGAGCAGCATCAGATCTTCGATGAGCCCCACACCCTCGCGTACGAACGCGGGCGGATGAAGCTGGATGCCGAGGACCTCGAGGGAGCGCTCGAGTTGTTCGAGACCGCGGCCGACGTGGCGCCGAGCACGTCCGCTCCCTACTTCCGCATGGCGGCCACCGACGTGCGCCGTCTCCAGGGAAAGGTGACCGAAGCGGCGGAGCAGACCGCCGATGCCTTTGCGGCCACCGGCGAGATCCTCGACCGGCCGATGGCCTTCCTCGAGAGCCTCGAACTGCAATCGTCCGTTGCCCTCGCCAAGGGCGATGCAGCGAGTGCGGCACAGCTGCTCGAGCGCACCCTGCTGTATGAGGACGAACTGGAAGCACGGGCTGCCCGCTGGGAGCGCGTCGGTGATCTCTACCGGCTCGCTGGCGACGGGAAGGAAGGCGTCCGTGCCTATGGAGAGGCGCTGGTTCATCTCAACGCCAAGCCCTTCGGCTTGCCGAACCTCCAACTCGGTCAGGTTCGCTCCATCCCGGGTCGCATTGCGCAATCGCTGTGCAGCACCTGGCGAGAGATGGGCCTGGACCAGCAGGGCATTCAAGAGGCTGCCTGGGGCCTTCCGGATTTCTTCTCTCCACGCACGGCCTGGTCCCTGCTGCGCATGGCGCTCTACTACGAGAACGGACAACCCGATGCCCTCTTGCGTGAAGCGGACCTCCAGCTGCTGCGTGACGGGCACAACGGATTGGCTCTTTGGGCACGCCTCGACGCCCTCGAGGGTCTCGGACAGTGGAACAACCTGCGCGACACCATGCGCGACCTGGCGGAGCAGTTTGCAGTTCAGTACTCCGTGGAAGAGGTGTACCGCCAAGCCGTGATCTCCGGAGCCTCCCGGGCCCACGACCCCGACGCGTGGTTCGAGATCGCCATCCTCAATCTGCTTCGGGGCCGCTATCAGGAAGCGGCAGACATGTTCGGCAACGCCCTTGAACGCACCGAGGGAGCTCCCCATGCGGCAGCCCATCTCCTGGGTTGGCAGGCACGGGCGACCTACCTCGCGGACAGCCCGCGAGCCCGTCGTGCTGCGCGTGCCCTGTTGCAGCAGGGCCTCGAACAGGTGCCCGATTGCGGAATGCTCCGGGCACGCTTGGAGGGCCTGCCGGAATGAGCAAGCGCTTCTGGGCAGGGTTGATCGTGCTGGTGTTCGCGCTGGTTCTGCGCGTCGCCTACGTTCACCAACAGCAGGAGGTCCTGGGCCTCGACGTCAACAAGCTCACCCAGACCGACAACCACGTCTTCGCAACGTGGGCGCGAGTCATTGCCGGGGGAGACTGGCTCTGTCGAGAGCAACCCCACGCCTATCACCACTGGACCAAGGAAGTTGCGCCCGAAGGCCGCTGGCTGGAGTGGTATGGCGGGCCCGAGACCTTTCACCAGACGCCGCTGTACCCGTACTTCGTGGCGGTGGTCTACACCCTCGCCGACTTCAGCGATCTCATGGTCGCCTACGCCCAGGCGTTGTTGGGGGCCCTGGCCTGCTGGTTGACGTTTCTGTTGGGCAGCCGCGTCCTGAACCTGCGCGCGGGGCTCATCGCTGGGCTGCTCCTGGCATTCATGGGCAGCTACTACTTCTACGACGCCTTCGTGCTGCGCGACGGTCCCATGGCCTTCGTGGTGATCCTGACCACCCTCGCGCTGGACGTCGCAACGGAACGCGGTCGAGCCCGGGACTGGGTCCTGGCCGGTGCCTCGCTGGGGCTCTTCACCCTGGCGAAAGAAACGGGCATGCCGATCCTGGCGCTGACCCTGCTCGCGATGCTCGTCGTGTGGCGCCGCCACCCCAAGCGCCTGATGCAGACGGCGAGTCTGCTGTTGCTGGGTTGGATCTTGGTCACGGCGCCGGCCTTCGCGCGCAACGTCGTGGTGGGTGCGCCGCCCACGAAGCTGAGCACCCGAGGCCCTGAGGTCTTTATCACCGGGAATGCCCATGGGCAGACGGGAGTGGGCTGGAACCCACCCATCTCGTTGCTGCGCGACCTGCTCATGGAGAGCAACTTCTCCCTGCCCAAGGCCATGGTGCTGACGGCCGGCACTCACAAGGCGGACCCCTGGGGCTTCCCGCGCCTGCTTTGGGGCAAGACGAAAGCCTTCCTCAACGCCTACGAAGTTCCCAACAACGTGAACTTCTACCTGCATCGCTCACACCTCAGCACCCTGCGCATGGGCTTCGTGTCGATGGCGTTCCTCTCGCCCGCCATGCTGCTGGGCTTGCTATTGGGCGTCCAGGCGAGGCGCCGACTGTCGGTGGTCTACCTCATGCTCGGCGCCACCGCGGCCTCGGTGATCGCCCTCTATATCCTGGCCCGCTTCCGGCTGCAGACCCTGCCCCTGATGGCCATCTTCGCGGGGCTGAGCGTCGACTGGGCGCTCACGCGCTGGACCACCCGCCGCCGAGGCGGTCTGCTCGTCGGCCTCGCTCTCTTCGGCCTGCTGGCCTCCTGGACCTGGGGCGTCGGAGACCCCTACGGGGAAGACAGCAAGAACACGAGCATCATGTTGCAGCTTGCCAAGACGGGCAACTTCGAGAAGTCCCTGCGCTTCCGGGACCGGCTGGTGGAGGTCCTGGCACGCGACCGCGGCCTCGACCTGGAGCAGGATCACGGCGGGAAGCTCGCGGTGATCCAATCCGCCTTTGAAGACTTTGAGGTTGCCATGGCGGAACCCGAAGGCACAGCCGCCCACCACCAGGCACTGGCCGATGGCTACACCACGCTGGTGCCCATCATGAAGCGCGGCGACCTGCGCGAATTCTCCTTGCTCGCGGAGCAGCACTACAGGCGCGCGCTCGATGCCGACCCGGGGCGTGTTGGTCTCCATCACGGCCTGGGAACCCTCTCCGCGGCCATGGAGAACCACTTCCAGAATGAGAACCCGCAGAAGACTTTTGGTGACGCCTATCGTTGCTTCAAGCGCGAATTGGAACGTCACCCAAGCCACGGACCGAGTCATCGGGATGTAGGCCGCCTGCACCTCCTCTGGGAGCAATGGCCCGTCGCCTTGGAGCACCTGCTCAAGGCCGAGGCCTTGGGCTGCTTCGACGGCGAGAGTCTGGCTGCCATTGCACGCATCTCCGTCGACGAGCGCATCAAGGGGCATACGCCCTTCGTCATTGCCGGACAGACTCAACCGGTGTTCGATCTCAAACGCGGGGGGCTCTATGCCCAACGCGCTGTGGAGCTCGACGCGCAAAACCCGAACGTCCTGAGCTTTGCCTCCGACGTGTCGTACATCCTGGGAGACTTCGAGCGCGCCGTCGAGCTGCTCGAGCAGGTCATCCCCCTCCAGCCCTGGAAGCACGCGCAGCTCCAGGCGCGCATGGAGGCCTTCCGGCTGCGAGCCCAGCAGATCGAGGCCGCCCGCTCACAACCACAAGAGACCGGAACTCCTGACGCCCCCGAGGGTTCCACACCAGAGGCAGAACCCACCGAGACTGTCACCGACGACGCTGAGCCCCTCCCATGACCCGAGCACGCCGATCCCCCGGGCTCCTGCTCCTCGCGGCTTTCGCCCTCCTCGGCTGCCAGGCCGATCCCGAGCCCGAGCAGGCCCGAGCGCCGTCGCCCGACCTCGTGCTGATCGTGGTGGACACCCTGCGCGCGGATCGCCTCTCCGCCTATGGGTATGAGCGCCCCACCTCACCCTCCCTCGACCGCCTCGCCGCCGAGGGCGCCCTGTTCGAAGACGTCACCTCGCAGTCTTCGTGGACCCTGCCGTCCATGGCTTCCATGCTCACCGGGCGACGGGTGTTCGTGAATGCCAAGCGCATGCCCGCGGACGTCCCGGCCGTCGCTGAGCATCTGCAGGCTGCGGGCTACGAGACCGTGGCCTTGCTGGGGAACCCAGCCCTGTCGACCCCGGGCACGGGCTATGGCCGCGGCTTCGATCACGTGCTCGACCGTGACACCACCGGCCACGGAAACTGGGATGCCAAGGACCTCGGCGCCGCGCTGGATCAATGGTTGTTGGAGCACCCGCCTGGGGATGCGCCGCGCTTCTACTACCTGCATTTCCTGGACCCTCATTGGCCCTACGAGCCGGAGCGCACAGAGAGCCTGCCAGGTGACGTACGCGTCCAAGACCACGTCCTGGAATCCTGGGTGGACGAAGCGCGAACCAATGACGTCGTCCGTGAGTCCTTTGACAAGGAACGGCGAGCCATCATCGACTGGCTGGATGCCTACGATCACGAAATACTGAACGTGGATCGGGAGATCGATCGGCTCCTAGGTCGACTCGCCCGTCCCGAGCGGGGACGGCTGATGGTCCTGGCCTCGGATCACGGGGAGGGACTCTGGGATCACAAGCACCACACCCTGCTCGTGGAGCGCGACCAGCCCCCCGAGCAACGCACGCTCTCCAACGTCTTCTTCCGTGACCACAGCTACCACATGTTCCAGGAGCTGATCTTCACGCCGCTGATCGTCCATGGACCCGGCTTCGAGGGCGGCCATCGCATTCAACGCGCGGTGGAGAACGTCGACATCGCCCCCACCTTGCTGCGCGCGGCGGGCCTGGACATACCAGCAGACCTCGACGGCCAGGCCCTTCAAGACGTCGTCGCGGGGACGGCACCCGACAAACCCTACGTGTTCAGCCACAGTCAGGAGGCCACGGTGGTCCGGCGCACGAGGGATGACTTGAAGCTCATCTTTGGGACACCCACCGGCGACTTCTACGGCCTGCCACTCATGTTGTTCCAACTCGGATCCGATCCTCACGAGGTCAAGAACCTCGCCAGTCGCACAGAGACTGGCACCGACGTGGAGGATGGTTATCTCAGCGAACTGCGCACTCTCATCGCCACCCGCGAACGGATGGCACGTGAGTTCGACCTCTATCTGGAGGGCGACGCTGAGCAGGCCAATTCGGATCAACTCGAAGTGCTTCGCAGTCTCGGCTACATCGACCTGGCGGATAATCCCATCCCGACAGATCAAGGCGAGCCCGGCCCGGAGACTTCCAACGATCCCTCGGCTGACAGCCACTGAACCGCACGCTCAGCACGGCGGTTCCCTGAGAGCACCTCCACCGCGTCGTCCGTTCTCCCATCAGTTCCCGGACCGCACGGAGTGAAGCCTCAGATGGACGTCAAGAAGTCAGGACTGTTCGCCCTCGTGCTGTTGGCAGGCGCTGCCGTGGGAGCCATCACCAACGGCCTGTTGAATCTGGGTGACGAGGTCACCGGTTCCATCGACGACTACGGCCAGGAGGACACCTACCTCTTCAGCGCCGTCAAGGACACCAAGGTCACGATCATGGCCCGGGCCTACGGTTACCCCAAGTCCCTGAAGCCCCGAGTGCGGGTGACCGACCTGACGACCAACAGCGTGCTGGTGGATGCCAGCACCAACCAACTGGTCTACATCAAGAAGCTGCCGCTCCCGAGCACCGGCGAGTACATGATCACGATCAGTGGCGCCCAGGACACCCTCGGCGGCTACAAGCTGAAGACCGCCGAGAAGCTCAGCTGGCTGGGCATCAACCAGAAGGACTTCGTGGTGGTGCCCGGTGACGGAGGCGTCCTGGAAGTGGGCTTCGATGCAGCCGCTGGCTGGGCCATGGACGCCCGATTCGAAGTCAAGTCGGCCAACCCGATCATGACTTCGCCGACCCTCACGTCGCCCAGCGGAATCGACCTCGACCTCGGGCAGTTCCTGCAGGTGATCGGGCCCAACCTGAAGATCCTCGACGTGCCGCTGCCTGAGCTGGGAACCTACCAGCTGACGGCGACAAACGTCGGCCTCACCGGCCTGGTCAAGTGGCGGGTGAAGCTGGACCCCAAGGGCCCTGACGACAACGATTGACGGGCGGGGGGCTGCCCGTCCTCTCCGCCGCCGTCTCGCCGCGAGCCAGCCGATATGGGCTCGCGGCAGAGATGGCGGGAGCGCATGGGAATCGAACCCACCCGGGAAGTGTTTGGCCTCCCAATCTGGATTTGAAGTCCAGTAGGCACACCAGCGCCTTGCCGCTCCCTCACATCTGCGTGCGAAGTGTAACGGGCCGAGATCCACCCGGTCTAGTTCGGAAGGGTCAGCACCCGGTGCCCGACGGCCGATCGAGCGGGATCGGACCCGTGCCACGGCAGGGGCCCGACGGTAGGATGCGGCGGCTCCCCGCCGGAATCCTCGATGCCCCCCTCTGCTCCCGACCCCCAGTTCCGCTCTGCCCTGCTCGCCAAGCGCAAGGGCAAGCTGGATGAAGCCCTCGCCATTCTCGAGGGCATGCTGAAAGAGAACCCCGATCACACGGATGCCCTGGAGGTCCTGGGCATGATGATCTCGGAGCAAGGCGACCTGGACCGCGCCATCGAGCTCACGACCAAACTCGTCGCCCTGCAGCCGCAGTCCATCATGGCCCACGCCAACCTCTCGCGCTTCTACATGCTCAAGGGCGACAAGGAGACGGCCGAGGACTGGCAAGGCAAGGCGCGTGTCCTGGGCTGGAAGGAAGAGGTCGGACGCAAGGCCTCCGCCGCGGGCGGGGTGAGCGGCATGGACGCAGGCGTCTCCCCAGACCTCGTGGAGAAACAGGAGCACGCCGTGGAGTCCCGGCCGGACGACGTCATGGCGCGCATGGCCTTGGCCTCCAGCTATCGCAAGCTGGGTATGCCGGTCAAGGCCGTGAGCCACCTGCAGCACGCCCTGGGCCTGGACGGCACCCTGTCCACCCTCTACCTGGAACTGGGCAAGAGCCTCGAGGAGGCCAACATGGGTTCGGACGCCGCCGAGGTCTATCGGCGCGGCGTCCCCATCGCAGACAACAAGGGTGACTTCATGCCGCGCAACCAGATGGCAACACGCCTCGCGCAACTCGAAAAGCGCACGGAGAGCTGAGAGTCATGCCCGCCGAAATGCTTCGCGGTGCCCCGATAGCAGGGGCCCTTCGCAAACAAGTCCTCGCCGCCCTGGAGGGCGACGGCCCCACACCTTGCCTGGCCAACATCGTGGTCGGTGAGAATCCGGCTGCCGGCTCCTACCTCGACTCGCTGGACAAGGCCGCCAGCAAACGCGGCATCCTGACCCGTCGGATCCAGCTGGATCACGACGTCTCGGAAGAGGCGCTGTGCGAGAGCGTCGTGGAGGCCGGGCGCGATGACGGCATTCACGGCCTCATGATTCAGTTCCCGTTGCCGGCAGGAATGGACCGGCAGCGCGTGACCGACCTGATTCCCGCTGCTAAGGATGTGGATGGCCTCACGACGCAATCCCTTGGTTCCGTGCTGGCGGGAAACCGTCGGCACACGGCCCCTGCCACGGCAGCCGCTGTCGTCGAGGTGCTCTCCTCGGATGAGCGCCTCGACCCGTCCGGGCGTGACGTCACCATCGTGGGTCGCAGCCTGGTGGTGGGCCGCCCCCTCGCGGCCATGCTGTCCGCCCCGGTCTCTGGCGGACAAGCCACGGTAGACCTATGCCACAGCCGCACCCAGGACCTCAGCGCCCACACGAAGCGAGCGGACATCGTGGTGATGGCCGTAGGCCGCCGGCACATGCTCACTCCAGACATGGTCAAGCCGGGCGCCATCGTCATCGATGTGGGCACACACCCCATCGAGCGCGACGGCAAGTGGACCTTGGACGGCGACGTGCATCCCGATGTCGCCGGGCAGGCGGGCTTCATGACGCCGGTGCCGGGTGGCGTCGGCATCGTCACGACGGCGATCCTCATGCGTCATGTGACGGCCGCTGCACGCCAGGCTTGCTTCAGCCCGACGTGGTGAGCCGGGGACAGGCCCGCAGCGCCATGCGCCATGCGGCGTGGCTGCTCAGCATCCTGCTCCTTTGTAGCGCCGCGGGTGTGCTGCCCTCAGCCCACACAGCAGGCGACGGTGCCGCAAGAGAAGCGCTCAAGGAATACCGCAAGCTCGACCGCAGCCAGGACAACTCCCTCAACGCCTTGCTCGCTCTGCAGGATCTAGCTGCCCACGATTCGCCTGTGATCGTCGATGCCATGCTGCATGAGCTGAGTGGGGCGCGCATCGAGCGCTACCGCACGGCCCGCAGGGTACTCGAGGGCTTTCGCGATCCGCGCACGCTGAACCATCTCATCAAGGAGGGCGTCGGCCACCCACGCCCCGAGGTGAGGGCTCAATGCCTGCTTGCCCTGGGCTCCGGTCGCCCCAGCTCGGTGGATTGGATCCCACCCACCGAAGCAGCCTTGGATGACCGCTTCGCCATCGTCCGGGCCGCTGCCGTGGAAGCGCTCGGCCTCGCGCGAGCGAGCGGTCGCCTCGGCCGCATCCTCGAACTCGCAGACGACCCCTCGGTGCGCGTGCGCCAGCAGGTCCCGGAAGCCCTGGTGCGTCTCGCGCCCCATCGCGCTTCTGCCATCCTCCCGACCTTGGCGGCCGACAGCAGCTGGCGCGTGCGCGCCTCCGCTGTGCGAGCGTTGGGTAGCTTGCGAACACGCGACTCCGTGGAAGAGTTGGTGGCGATCCTCGATCGGGAGGTCGGTCGGATCCGCGAAGATGCCTTGGACCAGCTCCGCCACTTGACCCGCCAGGACTTCGGCCTGCACGTGGACGCCTGGGAGCGCTTTCTGGAGCTGGCGCCGCCAGACTTCCTGAGCACGCCGGACGAAAGTGCCGTGGCAACGTCATCCGGAAGCGTCGTGTACTACGGCCTGACCTCTCACAGCACACGTTTCGTGCTCGTGACCGACTTGTCGACAAGCATGACGACCATCGAGCGGACGACCTATCGTTCAAAGATCACGGCGAGCCGGCTTCAGCTCACGAAGGATCAGATGGAGTCCCTCGTCGAAGACCTCGGCGAAGACGTGGCCATCAACCTCGTGACCTTCAGCGACAACGCGGAGGTCTGGCAGCGCAAGCTGCTCACCATGAACAAGAAGGGGCGCGCCAAGGCCCTGGCGGAGATCGAGAGCTACAGCCCCCGGGGCGGGACGAACCTCTTCCATGCGTTGAGCACCTGCTTCGAGATGGCCGCTGACTCGCTGACGAAGCCCGAGCTCGAAGACTCCACCCCAGACACCATCTTCCTGCTCACGGATGGCGAGCCGAGCGTTGGCACCATGCTCGACACATCGGTGATCCTAGAGTGGGTGGAAGAACGGAACCGCGAACTTCAGGTGCGCGTTCACTGCATCGCCTTGAACACCCAGCCCCGGAGCAGGGACTTCATGTCACGCCTGGCGCGCATCACCTCGGGTCAGTACGTCAACCCCTTCGATTGAGCGACATCAGCGCTTGAACGACGTCGCAGACACGGCCCGAGCCTCAGGGATTGAGCCTCACGCGTGAGGCACCGGTAGCCGCTGCAACGTGGCCGATGCACGCCGCGGGCAGCGCGCGCTTCGACAGCTCTTGCTCCAGCTGTGCGGCTGCAGCTTCCGGGACGGAGATCAACAAGCCGCCCGAAGTCTCGCTATCAGCGACGAGCAGCACGAGGACCTCTTCAACCCCTGGGTCTGCGACGAAGGCCTCACCGAGGTGTGCCCGGGTGCGTGCCGCGCCCCCCGAAACGAAGCCCTTGGACATGAGTCGCACGGCACCTTCGAGCAAGGGCAGCGCCTGGGCAGAGAGCACCACATCCACACCACTGGCCGCTGCCAGCTCATGGGCGTGCCCCGCCAACCCGAAGCCCGTCACATCCGTGGCGGCCTTGACGGAGCAGGCCTTCATGGCCTCGGCAGCCGCCGCGTTCAATGCCCCCATCTGATGCATGGCCTGGTCCAGCTCTTCGGGTGTGGTCTTTTTCTTCCGTGCTGCGGTGGTGATGCAGCCGGTCCCCAAAGCCTTGGTGAGATAGAGGCGGTCTCCGACCTGAGCCCCGCCATTGGTGACCTCCTCGCCGGGCCGGAGGGTGCCCGTCACGGCCAAGCCGAACTTCACCCCTTCGTCCGAAACCGAGTGCCCCCCCATGGTCACCGCTCCGGCTTCGCGAACGGCGTCCTCACCGCCCTTCAAGATCTCACCGAGCACGTCCATGGGAAGCGCATCGTTGTTGAACACGACGATGTTCAGCACGCTCAGGGGTTTCGCCCCCATGGCGTAGAGATCCGACAGCGCATTGGCCGCGGCGATGCGTCCAAACCACCACGGGTCGTCGACCACGGGTGGAAAGAAGTCCGTGCTCTGGACGAGGGCCAACTCGTCGTTGACGGCGATCACGCCGGCGTCATCGAAATGAGAGGACCCGACCAGCAAGCGCGGGTCGTCCTGCTTCGGCAAACATGAGAGGACCTGCACGAGGTCCTGCGCGGGAATTTTCGCAGCTCAACCGGCGGAGTTGGCGTAGTTGGTGAGTCGCACTTGGCGTCCTGACAAACTCATGATCGATCCTCCTTTCCATCTGCGGGGGAAGGCGTGAAGGGCTCCGCAGCGAACAACTCCTGCAGCGCGCGGACCAGGCGCTGCTCATCCCCCACCACGAGCGCAGCCACATCCAAGCGTAGATGCCCTTGCCAGACCTTGGCAAACACCGGCGTGCTCAACATGCGCAAGCGTGTTGCCAGGCCCTCAGCATCGAGCGCAGGGTCCTGCATCTGGAGCTCCAGGGCGGACGACTTCAGCGGCTTCGCCGGCAGGGATCCAGAGCCCGCGAAGGCCTCGCTCTCGACCACCTTGATGGCCAGCGCTGGGAAGGCCTGGGTGAGCGCGGCCTTCAGCGTGCGTGCCCGCTCGAGACGTTGGGCAGGGGATGCCGACAAGGCAGCCAACACGGGCACGTCGCCGGGAGCCTCTCGATGCAGTCGCAAGGTCGCGCCCAAGGCCGCCAGCGCCAGGCGGTCTGGCCGCAAGGCCCGGAAGAGCGGATGACTGCGACAGCGTTCGATCAAGTCCTTGCGGCCGACGAGGATGCCCGCCTGGGGGCCTCCCAAGAGCTTGTCGCCACTGAAGCACACCAGATCGACGCCCTTCGCCAAGGCGGTCTGGGCATCGGGTTCGCCTGCCAGCTCACCCTCTGCAGGGCGTAGGAGGCCAGATCCGATGTCCTCCAGCACAGGAACAGCACACTCATGGGCCACGGACACCAGTTCGCCGATCTCAGGCTGATGGGCAAAGCCCACCACCCGGAAGTTGCTCGTGTGCATCACCAGCACGAGACCCGTCTCCCAGCGCAGCGCTTCCTTGTAGTCCCGGGTGTAGGTGCGGTTTGTCGTGCCCACCTCCACCAGCTTCGCGCCCGTCTGCTGGAGCAGGTCCGGAATGCGGAAGCCGCCACCGATCTCGATCAGCTGTCCGCGTGAGACGATCACGTCCCGGTCCGTGGCGAGCGCCGACAAGGCCAAGACCATCGCGCCGGCGTTGTTGTTGACGACCGTGGCCGACTCTGCCCCCGTCAGAGCCGTCAGGTCCTCCAGCAAGCGGCTCTCACGGTCCTTGCGGTCCCCCGTAACCGGGTCGACCTCCAACAGGGAATAGCCGTCTGCGATGCCTTGCAGGGCCTCCACCGCCGGCTGCGCCAAGGGAGCCCGCCCCAGACCCGTGTGCAGCACGACCCCCGTCGCATTCACCACGCGCGGGTAGGTCTCACAGGCCCATTGGGAAAGTCTCTGTGACGCGAGTGATGCCACCCCCGCGGCATCGGGCAGCTGGGTTGCATCCTCGATCTCGCCGGCCTGGACCGCGCGACGCAACTCATCCAGGCTGGCCCGCACAGCGGCCGCCCCCCCGGGTCTGGCTTTCAAGAGCGACAGCACGGCATCCACGGAGGGCAGCGCTCGGAGCAGACCTGATGAGTCCGTGAGGGCGGCAGGGGCATCAGGGGCCGGCGGTGTGGGAGAGCCGTCTTTGCTGGAACGAGTCATCGCGACATTCTACCCGTTAGGATGCTGGGCATTCGTCCCCGAGCCACAGATCGAGAATCCTTCGTGACCAGCAGCTCCTCCGAAGCCACCCGCAGCTGGCAGCCCCATGACACGGACCCCGGAGCCGTGCGCCGCCTGGCCAGCGAGATGGGGATCGAACCCTTGCTGGCCACGATCCTCGTAAATCGCGACCTGACAACACCTGCAGAGGCTGCGGCCTTCCTACAGCCCTCCGTAGACGATCTGATCGACCCCTTCCTGCTCGCTGACATGGATCGGGCCGCCGAACGGGTGGCCAAGGCCATCACCGATCATGAGCGGATCCTCGTCTATGGCGACGCGGATGTTGACGGCCTGACGTCCACGGGCCTGTTGGTGCAGTACCTGCGCATGCTCTCCATCGAACCTCTGGTCTACGTCCCCAACCGGGCTTATGAGGGCTACTCCTTCACACCGGCCGGCGTGGAGCATGTCCTGCAATCGGGGGCCCAACTCGTCGTGTCCGTGGACAACGGCACCTCGAGCGTCGAGGCCGTGGGTCGGATTCAGTCTGCCGGCATCGACGTCATCATCACCGACCACCACATGCCTGCCGAGACCCTGCCACCCGCCTACGCCTTGGTGAACCCCAAGCGCGCGGACTGTCGCTACCCCTTCAAGGGGCTGGCAGGGGTCGGCGTGGCCTTCAAGCTGGCGTGCGCCGTGTCGAGCAAGCTGCACCGGCGGATCCAATTGTCGGAGTCCATGAGCCGCTTTCTGGGCGAGTCCCTGGCGTGGGTGTGCATGGGCACCGTGTCCGACATGATGCCCTTGCGCGGCGAGAACAGGGTGCTCGTCTCTCGCGGGCTGCGGGCCTTGCCGCGTAGCAGCAGCCCGGGGCTCACCGCCCTATGCCGCGTGGCCGGCTTGGGCGTGGGCGCCGACTGCCGCGCCGAAGACATCGCCTTCAAGCTCGCACCACGCCTGAACGCCGCCACCCGCATGGGGCGCAGCGATCTTTCGGTATCCCTGGTCACCGCGTCCGACAACCAGGACGCCAAGCGGCTCGCCGACCTGCTCGACGAAGCCAACCGCAACCGGCAGGCCGCCGAGCGGGAACTCATGGAAGAGCTTCTGCCACTTGTTGACCAATCCCCGGCAGGCGAGCCCGTCGTGCTCTTCAACGAGGGTTGGAATGTGGGCTTGATGGGTCTCGTGGCTGGGCGCGTGGCGCGCGAGAAAGGTGTGCCCGCCGTGCTCATCTCCTCGGCCAAGGGCGACCCTGCCAAGGGAAGCTGCCGCTCCCTCCCGGGCTTCAATGCCCACGCTGCCTTGGAGGCCTGCCAGCAGTACCTGGTGACCTTCGGCGGCCACCCTGGCGCAGCCGGCTTCTCGATCGAGACGAGCCAGGTGGACGATTTCCGTAGCGCCTTTCTCGAGCAATGGCAGCTCCAGAACAGCGCCGGTAGCGAACCCATCTGCCACCGCTTCGAAGGAGAAATCCCGCTGGCGGGGCTGACGCACAAACTTGTCTCGGCCTTCGATGACCTCGAGCCCTTCGGCAAGGAGAACGAGCGCCCTGTCCTGGCCACAGGTGGCGTCACTGTCCGGGAAACCCGCCGCATGGGAGGCGATGGCCAGCACCTCGCACTGACCGTCGGCCAGGGCGACATCGTGATGCGTGCAGTGGCGTTCAGCCGTGGACATTGGGCCGATCGCTTGCCGGTGGGGCTCCCCGTCGACCTCCTGCACAGCCCCAAGTTCAATCACTTCCGCGGTCGCACCACCGTCGAGCTGGAACTCATCGACGTGCGCCCCGCCCAGGCCTAGCGCGCCCTTGCAAGACCCTGAACAGCTGCCCTTGCTCAAGGCCCGGCGAAGAGCCGAGCTGGAAGAGGCCGCCCTGGTCCTGCGGGCTGTGGGTATCCCCCACAGCTTCGCCACGCTGGATGGCTCCGCAGCTCTCATAGTCAGCGCTCCGGACGCACCAGCCGCACGCCATGAACTGGAGCGCTACGCCCTCGAGAACCCCATCAGCCCGAACCCCAAGCCGGGGGAACCAGCGCGAACGCTGCAAGCCGCATGGCCTGGCATGCTCAGCTACGCCGTCGTGCTGATCGGGGTGTTCGTCGCTCAGCACGGCAGTCTCACCAGCACCGTCGGCGAGCAAGGTCGCATGGATGCCGACCGCTTCCTGGCCGGGCAATGGTGGCGCAGCCTGACCGCCTTGTGCCTGCACATCGATGTGCCCCATCTCGCTGGGAACCTCGTCTTTGGTGCCGCCTTCGGGGCGCTGCTGAGCCAGCTGCTGGGCAACGGCCTGGCCTGGGGCGCCATCCTCCTGGCAGGCGCACTCGGCAACACGCTGGACGCCTGGATCCAGCCCACCGGGCACTTGTCCTTGGGCGCCTCGACGGCCGTCTTCTCAGCGCTCGGCCTGCTGACGTCCGTCTCGTTGCGACTGCGCGCCTTGCTGCGGGACGGTCCGTTGCGCCGCTGGGCACCCTTGGTGATGGGCATCGCGCTGCTGGGCTTCCTCGGCACAGGCGGCACACGCACCAATGTCCTGGCACATGCCTTGGGCTTCGGCGCGGGCCTGGCGCTGGGTGCGCTGCTGGCACCCACGGTGAAGGAGCGCGCCCCGGGGTCGCGTGTCCAATGGCTTGCCGCCCTGGGGAGCGCCGCTCTCCTGGCCTGGGCTTGGACCCTCGCCATTAGCACCTGAGCCCAAAGGTCACCGCTCCCTGACCGGCCCTGACCGGCGCTGACCAGCCCCCCCACGCAGCCACGCAAAGAGCCCGGCCGAATCTCATCCGGCCGGGCTCTTTGATTTGGATCTGAACGCCGCCGCTGCTCGTTTCAGGAAACGGCACCGACGAGAAGCATCAGCCGCATTCCGTGAAGCCGCAGGAGTGGCACTTCACGCAACCCTCTTCGAAGGAGAGCTGGCTGCCACAGTCGACGCACGCACCCTGCACGCGGTGGATTTCCTGGCTGCCCTTGTTGCCGTGTCCGCCTTTGGACTCCACGGCCGCACTGCGCAACTCGGCACCGGGTTCCACCCAGCGCTCAGCGACCACATCGCTGGCACCTGTCAGGGCAGCGTCGAAAGACACATCACCGGCGAGATCCGCGCTCAGGCTTTCGCGGACGACGGACGGAGAGTCCAAGCCTGCAACACTGCCTTGGACATTTCCGGGGCCGTTGCCAGCAGCGCTCAACTGGCGGCTTTCTTCGCGCAACTCACGCGTGTGGTGATAGGTCTCGAGGGCCTTGCCGATGGCGTCCGAGCAGGAGCTGATCTTGCCCCCCTCGCCCCACGCGGGCCGGTGGCAGCTGATGCCCTTGAGCTGCTTGATCAAGGGGTCCAACTTGGCACCGCAACGCAACGCGTAGCTGATCAAACGGCCAATGGCTTCATTCTGGGAGGCCGCGCAGCCGCCCGCCTTGCCCATGTGATTGAACAGCTCGAACGGCTTGCCGTCCTCGGACTCGTTGACCGTGACATAGAGATGGCCACAACCCGTGTTCATGCGGACCGTGTTGCCAACCGTCACCTGAGGGCGCGAGCGAGGCGCCAGCCCTTCCCCCTCGGACATGATGCCGCCCGCCGGAACGACCGACATCTCCTCGGTCGTCGCGGTGGCTGGCAACTTCGTCAGCTGCAAGATCACCTGCGGATCACCGAGCTTCGGAGCCACGGTGGCAGCGTAGAAGCGGTCGAGCCCGCCGTCGAGCTTGGCGCCGACCTCGCCGCAGTCTTCCTCCTGCAGGAAGCGGCGGGTCGCATCATGGCGTTCGCAGGCCGCGACCAGCGCGCGCACTGCCGCCTCTTCGCCTGCCTTGACCGCATCCCAGTCGATGCCGCGGTATCCCAAGACCACGGAAGTGGCTCGCTCTTGGGCCTCCGCCACGATCGAAGCCGCCACTGTTGCAGCTTCCGCCACCTCAACCTCCTGGCCGGATCCCTGCTCCTCCGTCGGCGCCGCGGCACCGTTCGGCTTGGCCGCCTTGTCCGCCCCCTGCTTCGCATGCGTCTTCTGTTGCTTCACCATGTGTCGCTTTCCCTCTCGCTCGTGATCCCTGTCGTCTCGTGCCCAGCCGGCGTGCCGTTCCGGTCCAATGTCCTGCACCTCTGTCCTGCACCTCCCACCTCCGGCCCCTCGGACACCGAACCCGGCCCCACTTGATCTTTGGTGGGAGCCGGGTTCGGCCTCGGTCCTGCTGAGCTGACCGTGTCAACGCCCAAGCCCACTCACATGTGGCCTCAGATCGGCCGATCAGCCGTCCATGAGCATGTCGAGGATTTCCTCCTGCTCGCGCGCCTCATCCGTCTCGGCGCTCGCGGAAGGCGCAGCATCCTGCGACTTGGACGACTTGCTGTCCAGAGCCATGGGCTGGTTCTGGCGACTTCCGTCACGGTACACGGTGATGCCCTTGCAGCCCGTGTCGAAGGCCAGCAAGTAGGCCGTTTCGACGTCCTTCTTCGTGGCTTCTGGCGGGAAGTTGATGGTCTTGCTCACGGCCGCGTCCGTGAATTCCTGCCAAGCAGCCTGCATCTTCACGTGCCATTCCGGCCCCACGTCACGCGCGGAGCGGAAAACGCGACGGATTTCCGACGAGAGCTCCACCGGGCAGCCCTCGATGGTGCCGCGCTCGCATGCATATTCGGACACCGTTTCGACCTGCTCCTCCGTCAACCCCTCGGCCTTGAGTGCCTCCAAGAAGATGGGGTTGGCTTCGAACATGATCTGGGCAACGCCCTCGGAGTCGCGCATCACCTGCCGCTTGAACACCAAGCTGAAGATGGGCTCGATGCCGCCGGAGCAGCCCGCGATGATGGAGATGGTTCCCGTCGGAGCGATGGTCACGCAGTGAGCGTTGCGCATCTTGCGGCCGAGCACCTTGTCCCAGCGGGAGCCCTTCCAGTGCGTGAAGACACCCTTCTCTTCGGCGAGTCGCGTGTCTTCGTCCCAGGCCTCTTCGCGGATGAAGCTGCCCACCCTGCGGGCAAGCGCCAGTGCGTCCTCACCGTCGTAGCGGACACCCAGCATGAACAGTAGATCCGCCCAACCCATGACGCCCAGGCCGATCTTGCGATTGGCCCGGCACATCTCATCGATCTCGGGAGTGGGGTAGTTGTTCGCCTCCACCACGTCGTCGAGGAAGCGCACAGCCGTGCGCACGGTGCTGCCCATGTCGTCCCAGTCGATCCGGTCCTCCAGGGGCGCCGTGTCCGCCACGTCGGCCTTGAAGAAGCCAGCGAGGTTGAGGCTGCCCAGGTTGCAGGCCTCGTAGGGCAACAGCGGCTGCTCGCCACAGGGGTTGGTGGACGTCATGGGGCCGACGTTGGGCGTCGGGTTCACCTCGTTGATCCGATCCAGGAAGATCAGACCCGGCTCACCGCTGGCCCATGCCTTGCCCACGATCAGCTCGAAGACGTCGCCGGCCGTCCAGTAGTCCGCGGCTTCGACCGCTGCCTCACCCGAATCGAAGGCTTCGTAGTCCACCATGTCGTCCTCACGGCACACGAAACCACGGCGGCCGTCGTGCGGGTTGACCACCACATGCAGAGCACCCCGATCGCTCTTGATCTGCTCCATGAAGCTGTCGGGAACGGTGCAGGACAGGTTGTAGTTCGTGACCTGGGTGAGGTCTTCCTTCAAGCGGATGAAGGAGAGGATGTCCGGATGGTCGAGCCGCATGGTGCCCATGTTGGCGCCGCGACGGAACGCGCCCTGCTGGATGGCATCCGTCACCGAGGAGAGCATGCGCAGGAACGAGAGCGGGCCATCGGTGGTCCCACCCGAACTCTGCACGATGGATCCACGGGGGCGTAGCTTGCTCAGATCGATGCCCGTACCGCCGCCGGCGCGTTGCACCAGCGCGATCTGGCGTGCGGTCTCCATGATGTCGGCGATGGAGTCCTCCAGGGGCAGCACGAAACAGGCGCTGAGCATGCCGAGCGGCCGTCCGGCGTTCATCAGGGTGGGCGAGTTCGGAATGAACTTCCGCGACCACATCATGTCGAAGAAGGAACTCTTCCAGGCGGCCGGGTCCTTCTCGGCCTTGGCGACCGCGGTGGCCACCCGCTCAAAGAGCTGCACGGGGGTTTCATCGATGACACCCGTGGCGTCCTTCTTCAGATACCGGTTCTCGAGCACCCGGAGAGCATTCTCCGTGAAAGCGCCGGTGGCGCCGCCGTCCTTTGAACTGCCCGAATCACCTTCCAAACCTTTGCTCACCAAGACACACCCTCCCCTGCGAGAGACTACAATTTGCGTAGAAGACCAACCGCCAATATGTACTGAAAGCAGCCCCGAAGCCCCGTCTATGGGGCTACGCGGCCGAAGAGACCCAACATATAGTGGGTGCGTCTCAGCTCCAAGAGGCTTCCCCAGATTCTTCACCGGGGCGTCACAGCCCCTGTAAATTCCCTGTCAAGCGCTTCCCGGAGCCTCCCTTCGGCCCCCCTCGACGGCTCATGTCGCGACGTCTGGAAGGCCCTCGCTGAGCTCAGTCAGCCCCAGGCAAACCACCATCGAATGGGCCCCACCACTCCACTTCCAGGGGCAGCTCCACGCCGCTCTGCTCTCGGACTGCAGCCTGCACCCGCAGGACCAGCTGGCGCACGTCTTCCGCCGAAGCCCCGCCCGTGTTCACGATGAAATTTGCGTGATCCAGCGAAACCTGCGCCGCACCGACCCGCTCTCCCTTGCAGCCCGCACCGTCGATGAGCTGCCCGCTGGAGGTTCCCGCAGGGTTCTGGAACATGCAGCCCGCGGTCGGCGAGCTCAGGGGTTGCGACTCGGCCTTGGCACGCAAGATGGTTCGCATGCGCTCGAAGATCGACAGCTTGTCGTCCGGGCAGAGCTGAAGCACGGCATCGAGAATGACGCTGCCCTTGAAGCGTGAGCTCCGGTAGCTGAAGTCCTCCGCCGTACAGGCCACCACCCGCACCTCACCGTCTGCATCGACCAGCGTGACCTCGCTCAGCAGGTCGCCCACGGCAATCTGGTGTCCACCAGCGTTGCCGGCTACCGCACCACCGACGGTGCCTGGAATGCCGATCAGTCCTTCAGCACCGGCCAGGCCCATGTCGTGTGCCACGCTCACCAGTCGCGCCAACGTCGCTCCCGCCTCGCAACGCAAGGCGTGCTCCTGGGTGCCGTGGTGGTAGATGTTCTTCATCTGGCGGGTGTGAATCACCACCTCATCCAAGCCCGCATCGCTCACCACGAGGTTGCTGCCGTGGCCGAGCATTCGGAACGGGAGACCCGCCGCCGACAGTTCCTTCACCGCAAGGATCAGCTCCTCCCGGCGCCGAGGTTCGATCACCCAGGCTGCAGGGCCGCCCACACCCAACGTGGTGCGGGGACCCAGGGCTTCGTGTCTATGAACGAGCAGCTCGTCCAGCAAGACGTCGGGCAAGTCCATCGACATCACCAGCTCCCATCACGACGCAGGCATCACCGGGGCGCAACAGGCTCGCCACGCGCTCGTCAGCGAGCGGTGCGGGCCCTACCCGACAGACTCGACCTCCTGAATCCGCCGCGAGTGCATCACACAGGTCGTGCGCGCGTTCTGGATGCGCATCTCGCGCCACGAAGATATCGCACAAGGCCACGTGGTCGAAAGCCCGGAGGGCGATGCGGAACGCGTCGAGAAAGTCGGCTGTCCTGCTGACCTGATGCGGCTGGAAGACGCCGACGAGCCGTCGACCGGGAAAGCGGGCTCGCATCGCCCTGGCCGCAGCGACCAAGGCCTCCGGATGGTGTGCGAAATCATCCACCACACGCACCCCCCGCTGCCCTTCGTCGATCCCGAATCCGGAACACTCGCCCAGATCCTCCAGCCGCCGTTCCACGCCGTGGAAGTTCGCGGCAGACGGCACGAGTTCGGAGAGCGGGACCCCCGTCGAGGAAGCGGCAACCAGCGCGCTTCGCAAGTGGTCCACGTTATGACGCCCCAGCACCGGGAACCGGAAGGGGTGCTCCTCGCGCCCGTCCCAGAGCACTCCCTCATAGCCGGCGGGGCCCTCTTCAAGGGAGCGCAGCTGGAGGGCCTCCGACACGCGCGTCACGCGCCCCCTGCATTCAGCACCAGGATCCCACGACCCTGGGACGTCGGGCCCGAGAACAAGCTGTCCCTCGGGGCCCTGCCCGGCGGCGAACTGGGCAAAGGCGCGCTGCACACCGAGTTCATCGCCGAAGCAGTCGAGGTGGTCCGCAGAGATCCCAGTGATGATCGCCACTTCGTACGTCAGGTTGAGAAAGGAATGGTCGTACTCGCAGGCTTCCACGCAGAGCAGATCCGAGTCACCCGAGCACCATGCGGCCGCATCCACGGGCCGCCCTCCCACGATCCATGAGGGATCGCGTCCAGCCCCACGCAGCAGGTGGGACAGCAGCGCCGTGGCGCTCGTCTTGCCATGAGTCCCTGCGACTGCAAGCCCACGCTGTCCGTGCATCAGCCGTCCGAGGGCTTCGCTGTACTTCACGATCGGGATGCCCTGTGCAACAGCCGCTGCCAACTCAGGGTCATCCAGGGGAACCGCCGCCGAGCGAATGACCAGCTCGACGCCCGCGGTGCGGTCGATGGCTGAACCAGCCGCCGATCTCACCCCTTCCTTTGCCAACTCCTCCCGGAGCTGGGTGCGATCCGAGCCACTGACGTCGTGGCCCCGCGCTGCAAGCAGACAGGCCAGAGGGAGCAACCCGCCTCCATTGACCCCAACGCAGTGGATCCGTCCTGGAAGGCCGTCCATTCGCAGCGCTGAAGTGGGTCGCGCGTCCGTCGTCGTCATGGCTGGCGGTGCCCCGCAGAACCCACCACCTGAGCCACCTCTCTCGCTGCATCGGGGCGAGCCAGGCTGCGCGCTCGCTGCGCCATGTCCGGCAAGTGGTCCAGCATGCTCGCCAGGATCTTGACGGCCGTGCGCGTACCAGCTGGGTCTGCGGCGGCCACCATGCGCGCGGCTCCCGCGTCGACGAGGGGCTGGCCGTTCCACGCCTGATGGCGATCCGCATGATGCGGGTACGGAATCAGCAGCGCAGGTGTTCCGGTGCAGGCCAGCTCCGCCGTAGTGCCAGCCCCGGAGCGACAGACGGCCACGTCGGCCAGGCTCCAGGCTGCAGCCATGTCCGAAACAAACGGAATGCAGGCCACGGGCACAGCCCCGTGGGGCCCCTGCGCCGCGACGGATCCCTGTTGCGGTCCCACCACATGCAGGATCTGCCAGGGCTCGTCGCGCTCGGAGAGCTCGACGCGGAAGCCTGGCACGAGCTCGTTCAGATCACGTGCCCCCTGGCTTCCGCCGGTGATGAGCAAGGTGAGACGATCCGGATCCAGGCCGAAGACCTCGGCTGCATCCCGACGGGAGCAGTCGCCTAGGGACGGCGTCGGCACCCCGGTGACTCTCGTCGAACGGCGCCCGCGGGGCATGGCGGGCCCATCCACTGCGAGGCAAGCGTGGTCGACACGGCGGGCGAGCAAGCGCTGGACTTTTCCCGGCCGGGCATTGGACTCGATCAGCACCGTGGGACGGGAACCGAGCCGGGACCAAACGGTTGGCAAGGCGACCCAACCACCCAGCACCACCACCACGTCCGGATCGAAACGACTCAACTCCTTGCGCAGCGTGCGCGTGGCGCGCAACCAGGAACCCAGGCGATGCAGCCCCGGCCGGCCCCCTCCGCCACCAAACAACGTGCGACTTTCGAACCCGCGAGGTTCAAGCATGGCCTGCTCGACACGGCGGCCAGCCACGAGAAAGAGGGACTCGTGTCCCGCAGCCCGGAGCACTTCCGCAACACCGATCCCGGGGGCGAGGTGCCCGCCGGTGCCACCGCCTACAAAGGCGACTCTCACCGGCCCGCAACTGGGACGGAAAGCACCATGCCGATCTTCAGGTCGTCAGGGCTGTCGAGCACGCCGCGATTGGCGGCGTAGAGATCGTCCACCAGGCGAGCACTGCCCAAGAGCTTCTGGGCGATCTGGCCCAGCGTGTCGCCCTGCTTGACCGTGTAGGAGGAGGCGCTCACCTTCGTCTTGGAGCCGGTGCCCGAGGCGGTCTTCCGAGCGTTCGGCGCGCCCGGTTTCGTACCAGGTGTCGAACCAGGTTTCGTGCCCTGGTCGCGAACCGCAGCCGGCGAGGCAGCAGCCACGAAGACCTCGTCGCCGGGTCGCATCTTGACGGGATCCAGCTTGGGATTCAGCCGCAGGATCTCCTTCCAGCGCGTCGTCGTACCGTAGTAGATCTTGGAGATGTGCATCAGGGTCTCGCCCTTGGCGACGACATGCACAGCGGAACCGTCCGCATTCTTGGCCCGGGAGCCGAGCGAAGTCCGGTCTCCTGGATAACGCAGTGGCGGCTCGGTGAAGTCGAAAGCCCCCACGCCATCCGCCGGAGAGCGCACCCGGTAGTGGGCCGCCCGCTGCTCGGGCCCTGTCGAACCCTGTCCGGCGAGCTGGGCGGCCTCCGAAGCGTCGCTACCGCGGAAGGTGTCCAACAGCGAATCCGTCAGCGAGCGCTGCCGTTCCCGGTTCTTGCCGTCCCCGCGGCCGCCACCCGCAGGAACGCCTGCCGTGAGGGGCACGTCGGATGCGGAGCGGATGATGACTGCCTGCCTCAACCCTCCCGGATGTTCCTCCTCGGCTGGCTCGTAGAACAGGATCAGGCCTAGCACCCCCAGCACGAAGACCAGGGCGAAGACACCGTATTTCTCAACATCAGACATAGAAGGACTCCCCGCGCAACCCAGTCAGCCTCTATTCGAAGCGGGTTGGGAACCGACGCGTTTGAACTGCGAACCACCGACTGGATCTTCCTCCGGCCAGCGGGCCAAACCAAGAAACAATCCCAGAGAGATCGAGAGCATCAACACCGAGGTGCCACCCGCGCTCACGAGCGGCAACGGAAGGCCCTTGGGTGGCGCCACCGCCGTGACGACGGCGATGTTGAGCAGGGCCTGGACCAGGATCTGGAACAGCAAGCCTGAACCGACTACCAGGCCGAACAGGGTGCGCATGCCCAAAAGCAAACGCACTCCGTGCCAAAGAAGCATGCCGTACAACGAAACCAGCAACAGCACACCAAAGAACCCGAGCTCTTCGCCCACGACGGACAGGATGAAGTCGTTCTCGGCCTCAGGCACATAGCCCCATTTGCCCAGTCCAGCCCCCACCCCCACGCCGGTCCACCCTCCTCGCCCCAGAGCCGTGAGGCTCTGCCAGACCTGGCTGCCTGTCTCCGGATCCCGGAAGTTGGCGAAGCGCTTGCTGATGTGGGCGAAGTGCTCCCAGCCGTAGGCCAAGGCCGTCCCCAGGCCCAGCATGAAGCTGACCACGAGATGCTTCGGCTGCGCACCTCCGACCCAAAGCACGACCACGCCCATGAACAACAGGTAGACCGTCGAACCGAAGTCGGGCTCCATGAGCACGAGCACAGCCGGGAGGCCGGCCAGGATCGACGGCACCAGGATCCCGGTCCTGTATCCGCGCATGCCTTCTCGGCAGCGCGCAGCCCAGGCGCCGATCACCAGGATCACTGCAACTCGCGCAAACTCGGAGGGCTGGAAGTTGAGCATGCCGAGGTCCAGCCAGCGCTGCGCCCCCTTCACGGTGATGCCCACCACGAGCACCGCGCTCAGGAGCCCCAGCGCGGCCAACCAGGCCGGCAGCGCCGCCAAGAACATCCATTTGGGTTTCACGCGGGTCGCCAACACGAAGGCAACCAGGGCCACCGCCACCTTCAGCAGATGCGAGGTCAGCATCACCAGCTGCTCGCCGCGCTGAGATTCCTGCACCGACGAGGCAGAGGCCACCATCACGATGCCGAAACCAAGCAGCCCCAACATGGCCACCACCAGCCAACGGCTGCTCGAGAGCATGGTTTCGCGGGAGGTGTAGCTCAGGCTCTGCATGGGTTCGGTCGCCGACTCACTCCCAGCTAGACAACGGCCAGACTTGCGAAGCCGGCTGCAGCACACAGCACGGCCATGATCCAGAAACGGATGACGATGCGCGTCTCAGGGACTCCTTGGAACTGAAGGTGATGGTGGTAGGGCGCACAGCGGAACATGCGCTTGCCGCCGGTCAACTTGAACGTGCCCACCTGCAGGATCACGGAGAGGGCCTCCCAGACGAACACGCCGCCAATGATGACCAGCACCAGTTCGAGCTTGAGCACCACGGCGACGTAGCCCAGCAGGCTGCCCAGGGGCAACGAACCCGTGTCGCCCATGTAGACCATGGCAGGCGCTGCGTTGAACCACAGGAAGCCCAGGGTCGCGCCCACCATGGACGTGCAGAAGACGGTCATCTCCTGGCTGCGGGGCACGTACAGCAGGTCGAGCTCCAGGGTCTCGGCACGACCGACCGCCACGGCCAGTACGCCCATGGAGAGCGCCGCAACGACCATCGACCCCGGAGCCAGTCCGTCCATGCCGTCCGTCAGGTTCACGGCATTGCTGGTGCCGGTCACCACGAGCATCACCAGCAGCATGTGGGGAAAGCCGCCCCAACCCGACAGCGGCAGGACCTGGCCTTCGGTGAAGGGGATCCGCAAGGCGAGCAACTCCGGGATGCCTTGCTCCTGGAAGATGCGCGTGATGACGAAGGCGAGGCTCGCAGCGACCAGGGCTTGCAGCGTGTACTTGCTTGCGGCCTGCAGCCCCTTGCGTCCCGGGTGCGTGAGCTTGATCCAGTCGTCGATGAACCCGATGAAGCCGTAACCCAGGGTGGAGAGGATCGCCAGCATCACGTAGGAGTTGGTGAGGTCGCCGAACAGCACACCGGACACCAGTACCGCCATGACGATCATCACGCCCCCCATGGTGGGCGTCGGTGCCTTCTTGGCGTTGATCTTGTTGAGCGTCTCGCTCTCGGTGTCGACCTGCTTCTCGATCCATTGCTTGCGCTGCAGGGCGCGGATCAACGGTGGGCCCAACAGCAGCGCCACCACGAATGCCAGCACGGCGCCCAGGGCTGAACGAACCGCCAGCGAACTCAGGTTCCCCAGGGGCCCCCACAGTTCACGCAGCTCGTCCAGGAAATGAAGGATCATGACACTGCGGTGGCTTCGGTGTTGAGGTCACGGACCAAGGCGTCGAGGGCCATCCCACGGGAGCCCTTGACCAACACGACATCACCGGGAACCAGCGCGCGCTCGAGCACCTCCACGGCGCAGTCTCGATCGCTGCAGGCCACGCAGGAGTCTGCGTCGACGCCGGATTCGATGGCCCCCTGAACGATGTCCTTGGCGTGGATGCCCACGGCCACGAGCAGCTCGGGGCCTGCGGCAGCAAGAGTCCGGCCCGCGGCCCGATGAAGGCTCGCGGCGCGCGGCCCGAGCTCCAGCATGTCCCCCACCACGAACACGCGACGCCCCCCGAGGCCCACTTCGTTGAGGGTGGCGGCCGCCGCCGCCAGCGACCCCGGGTTGGCGTTGTAGCTGTCGTCCAGCACGGTCAGCTTGCCCAGCTTGCGCAGCTGCAAGCGTCCGGGCGGAGGCGGAACCGTTGCGAGGGCTTCTGCGGCCCGCACCGGGTCGACGCCCGACAGGCGCGCCACGGCCAGGGCCGCCAACGCGTTGAGCACCGAGTGCCGCCCGAGGTGTGCCAACTGCACGACACGTCCATCATTCACGCGGAAACTCGTCCCATTGGCCGCGCAACGCACATCCAAGGCATGCAAATCCGCAGCGGGGTCGACGCCGAAGCTGATCACCTCGCCCGGTGCCCGCTCTCGCAAGCTGTCGAAGCTGGGGTCATCCCGGTTCAGCACGGCCGCCTTGCGACCTGTGAGCCCATCCAGGAGCGAACTCTTTTCCTTCAGGACACCCTCGAGATCGTGCAGGCCAGCCAGGTGCCCTGCATGGACGTTCGTGATCACCGCCACCTCGGGCTTCACCAACTTGGCCAGCTGGCGGATCTCACCCGGCGCATTGCTGCCCACCTCCACCACGACGGCTTCGGTCTTGGGTTCGATGTCCAGCAGGGTGATCGGCACGCCGATGGCGTTGTTGAAGCTCTGACGGGAGGCAACCGTTCGCCGATCGCATCCCAGGGCGGCAGCCGTGAGGTCCTTGGTTCCGGTCTTGCCGTTGGTCCCCGTCACCGCCACCACCAGGGGGTCCTTGTGGTCCTTGGCCCTTACGCGAATGGCGCGCCCCAGCTGCCCGAAGGCCTTCAAGGTGTCCTTGACCACGATGGCTGGTTGGACCGCCAGTTTCTTGCGATGCACGAGGACGGCAACGGCGCCTGAGCGCATCGCCTGCTCTGCGTACTCATGGCCGTCGAATCGATCGCCTACGAGGCACACGAAGAGGTCGCCAGCCTGAACGTGCCGGCTGTCGGTCACGACCCGCTTCACCTTCAGGCTTGCCCGACCGCCCTCGCGACGACCCTTCAGCATGCTGCACAGCGTGTCGAGGCTCAGAGTTTCCACAGTGTCTCCCGTACGACCTGACAATCATCGAATGCCAACACCTGTTCACCCACCGTCTGGGTGGTCTCGTGGCCCTTCCCGGCGACCAGCACGATGTCGCCGCCTCGTGCTGCTGTGCAGGCAGCCTCGATGGCTTCACGCCGATCCACCAGACTCGCCAGCTCTGCCGTCGACGCTGCGGGCACACCGGCGACCACCTGCTCGACGATCCCTGCAGGGGGCTCCGAGCGAGGGTTGTCCGAAGTCACGAAGAGCGAATCGGCCCAGCGCGCAGCGGCCGCCCCCATCAACGGGCGCTTGCCGACGTCCCGGTCGCCCCCGCAGCCGAAGACGACGTGCAGCTTGCCCCTGGTGAGGTTTCGCAACTGCGCCAAGACCTTGTCGAGCGCGTCGGGTGTGTGGGCGTAGTCGACGAAAACCCGGAAGTCCTGTCCGCACTCCACCGGTTCCAGTCGACCGGGAACCGGTTCCATGCTCGTCAGGCCGGTGCGGATCGCCGTCGGCGACAGGCCCAGCGCCAGGGCCGCAGCGGCGGCCGCCAAGGCGTTGGACACGTTGTGCTTGCCCACGAGCCGCGTGTTGAGCGGCAACACGAGATCGCGCGCGGGGTCCACGAGCCGGAAGGCTGCCCCGTGTGCGTCCGCGCGATCCATGATCGCGCGCATGCGTGCGCCTTCACCAAAGCCGAACCGAACCACCGAGGCTGCCGTGCGCTCGGCAAGCGTCGGCGTCCAGCTGTCCTCGGCGTTCAGGATGGCGGTTGCCTCTGGGCCCAGCCCGTCGAACAGACGCGCCTTGGCGTGGCCGTAGGCATCCATGTCGCCGTGGTAGTCCAGGTGGTCCTGGCTCAGATTGGTGAACACCCCGACGTCGAACTCCACGCCGCGCACGCGATGCTGCATGAGAGCATGGGAGCTCACCTCCATCACGACGGAGGAGAGATTCTCATCGACCATCTGCGCCATCAGACGCTGCACTTCCAGGGCATCAGGTGTCGTGTTGGCCAGCGCTTCGTAACGTTTGCCAACCCACGCGCCCAGGGTGCCGATCAGCCCGCTGTCGCGCCCGTCCATCGTGAGCATCGCGCGCAACATGCAGGCCACGGTCGTCTTGCCGTTGGTCCCGGTGATCCCCACCACATCGAGGCGGCGACTGGGATGACGGTAGAACTCGGCAGCGACGAGAGCCTTGGCCAGGGGGACGTCAGACGCGCCGACGAAGCCGACCCCCGCCGGCAATTCCGGCCGGTGGGCAGCCAGCACGGCGGCGGCACCCCGCTCCACGGCCTGGGCCACGTGGCTGAGCCCATCGTCCATGCCCTGGGCGGTCACACCCACGGCTCCTCTCACTGCACCCGGCACTGCACCCGGCACTGCACTAGGCGTCGCCACGAACAGGTCGCCCTTGCGGGTGGTCCTGCTGTCGGACGACAGACCGCTGACCACACAGTCGGGACCGCTGACCGAGACGTCCGGCAGGACGCCCAGCAGAGGCTGAGCCAGTTGATGGAGGGGGAGGCGATTCACGCTGTGCTTCATTAGGCGGCGAAAAATCGCCGAATCAAGGGTCCGCACAGGTCCTATTCCCCTTCTTCGAGTGGAATACCCATGTAGGGCAGCAGTCTCATGAGCATGGCTCCGGCCGCCGGGGCGGCGCTCTCGCTGGCATAGCGCACGCCTTGCGGCTCCCGAACCACCACAACCAGGGTGACGACCGGCTTCTCGCTGGGAGCCAGCGCGAGGTAGCTGTGCACCTCCGCTCCGGGCTTGTTCTCGCACTGAGCCGTGCCAGTCTTGCCGGCCACCCGGACGCCGGGGAGCTTCATGCTTTCGCAGCTCCCCTCGTCCACGGAGCGGGCCATGTACTGGCGGACCTGGCGCACGATGTCCGGCTGGAACACATGGGTCCTGGGGCCCTCGGAGATGCCGCCAACCTCTCCCGAGGCGTCCGTGCAGGCCGCAACGAGCCGCGGAGGCCGATACAGCCCGTCGTACAGAGAGCTTGCGGCCGCAGCCATTTGGACCGCTGACACCCCTAGCTCCTGGCCGAAAGCCACCGAGGCCAAGGTGTAGGTTCGCGTCCAATCCGACCACTTCGTGACCAGGCCGGAGGCCTCAGCTGGCACGGGCAATCCCGTCTTCCGCCCCAGACCCAGATGCTCGAAGATCTCCTGCAGGGGGCGCATGGCGGCCGAGTCCGATGGTCGGTCCGCTGGCACCAGGCGGGTCAGGATGTTGGCCATGCCGATGTTGCTGGAGTGAACGATGATCTCCTCGACGCTCAGGGGCTCGCTCTTGGGGTGCGTGTCCCGAATCCGCCGAGGCCCGTTGAAGGCCCGGCAGTCCACGGGAGGGCCTTCCGGATCCACGAGCCCTAGCTCCATGGCCGCCGCCATCATGAGCGGCTTGAAGGTCGAGCCCGGGGGGTAGACCTCCTGCAGGGCAGCGCAAACGCTGCCGTCCTGCGGACGGTCCTGCCGATCCGAGAGGTCGATGCCCGGGACCGAACACATCGCCAGGACATCCCCCGACGACGGCTCCATGGCGACCACCGTGACGCTGACCGCTCCCGTCCTGGCCCGGGCAGCCAGAGCCTCCTCCTCCACGATCTGCTGGATTCGGGCGTCCAAGGTAAGGGTCACGTCCATGCCGTCGACGGCTGGCACCTGAATGGCGGTCCGATCCGAGACCTCCCGCCCGAGGTGATCCACGCGGTAACGGCGCACCCCATCGGCGCCCCGTAGCAGGTCGTCGAGCCCGGCCTCCAGGCCGGCCACGCCGACGCCTTCATGGTTCACGTAACCAATGAGGTTGCCCGCGGCGCTCCCCCAGGGATAACGCCGCGTGTATCCGGACACGAAGTCCAAGCCGTAGAGCAGGCCACGTCGTTCGGCTTCCAGGGTGTCCAGGTCGAGGGGATCCTGGATCGGTTCACCGAGAACGGTCCACTTGCTTCCGGAGAGGCGGCGCTCCAGTTCCCGCGGGTCCGATCGGACGAGCGGCGCCAGGAAGGCTGCCGCGTCGGAGACCAGGTCCGCTTGCTCCTCCAAGGTCTTGGCACGCCGCAGGAAGTTGCGCGGCAAGACCTCGGCTCTCAAGGTCTGGACGGAGCTCGCGAGCACACGACCGTGGCGATCGAGAAGTGCGCCGCGGCAGGCCTCCACATCGGCCATGCGATTGGACTGGCGGTCCATGCGTGCCTCGGACTGTTCCTGTGTCCCCACCGTCAACCACGCCAGTCGCCCGGTGAGGGCGAGCACACCGAGAAAGAGGAAGACGCCGAACACGAGTACGAAATGCCGGGCACGCTGCATCATCTGAATGTCTCCCCGATGTTCATCAAGGTGCTGTTGTCCTCACGGTGTTTGCCTCACGTTGGCCGCACTGGCCCACGACTTGTCCCAACGTCCGCACCACCCAGCTCCCGAAGGAGCCCACGACGGCGGGTCGGATCAATCCTGCAGCGAGCTTGTGTGCCCGCCGGCTTGCTTGAGGTCCTGATCGAAGAACACCGGGAGCTCGGCAACATCTTGAAAGGCCGCGAAGCGGGAAAGGATGTCGGCATCCACTGCACGCACCCTGCGCTCGACACTTCGCTGCTCTGCCTCGCACTCCGCCAAGACATAACCCTCTCCCACGGTGCGTGCTCGCACGACGCAGGTGAACACCGAGAGCCCCAGCAAACCCACCGCGGACAGGCCTGCGAGCCAGGCGCCGTCGCGGCGATGAACCGTTAGTTCATACTGTGTGTGCATCTCAGGCCCGTCTCAGAACCCGGAGCCGTGCGCTGCGGCTGCGCCGGTTCTTGCGTTGCTCAGCCATGGTGGCGCTGACGGCCTTGCGGGTGACGAGCTCACCCATGTCTGCCGCGGCCGCCCCCCGGAAGAAGGCCTTCACGAAACGGTCTTCGCCCGAGTGAAAGGAGATGCAGGCGATGGTCCCGCCGGGTTTCACCAGCTGCAGGGCCAACGGCAACGTCCGCTCGAGCAAGGCGCGTTCGTCGTTGACCAGCATGCGGATGGCCTGGAAGGTGCGCGTCGCGGGGTGGATCTTCCCGCCGCGTCGCCGCAGGGCCTGCTCGACCACTTCGCGCAGGTCGCCGGTCGTGCGGAATGGCCGTGCACGACGACGATCAGTGATCGCACGTGCGATCCGACGCGCCCGGGGCTCGCCCCCGAGTTCGCGCAATGCCTGCTCGAGATCTTCTTCTCTGAGCGTGTTGACGAAGTCGGCAGCGGTCTGACCGGTTGTCTGGTCCATGCGCATGTCGAGGTAGGCATCCTGACGAAGGGTGAAGCCCCGCTCAGCTTCGTCCAACTGCATGGACGACACCCCCAGGTCCATGAGGATGCTATCGGGCCGGACACCTCGACGCGCGAGTTCGCGCAAGCACCACTCACTGTCTCCGTGCAGGTAGTTGACCCGCTCGGAATAGCGCGCCAGGTTGATCTCAGCGAGCGCCAGCGCCTCGGTGTCGCGGTCGCAGGCGTGCACGCGTCCTTCGGGAATCGTGGCCTCCAGAAACGCCGCCGCATGTCCGCCTGCGCCCACTGTGAGATCCACGAGCACACGGCCCGAGGACGCACCGATGAGTTGCAGCACCTCCCCCGCCATCACGGGAATGTGACTCATCGGTGCCTCCATCGAGACCTTCCACATCAGCGGAACACTTCCTTTGCTTGGCTCTCGAACTTCTCGCGAGCCTGAGTGCGACGCTCCTCCCACAACTCGGGGCGCCACAGCTCCACACGCCGACCCACGCCGGCAAAGACAACTTTGTCCTCCAGCCCCACCGACCGCTTGAGCGCGTCGGGGAGCAACATGCGACCGTTCTTGTCCAGCGGGCAGCCTTCCGCGCTGGAGTAAAAGGTGCGCGAAAAATCGCGCACGTCTTCTTCGCCGACGGACCCCCGGTCGACGTCAGAACCCAGGCTGTCGAACTCCACCTGGGGCAGGAGGTAGAGACAGCCGTCAAAACCGGCCGTGATGACCACCATGTCTGCCGAGTCCAGAACGCGCAGCACCTCCAGCATCTTCCGCGGCACCGAGACGCGATTCTTGGCGTCGATCGAGTGCGTGTAGTTGCTGGTGAATGACTTCATGAGCTGCCCGTGATCCATGAGGCCCCAAAGTTGGCTGCCTCGGCTGGACCCACCTTAACCCACTTACCCCCACTTTGGGGAGTCGCCAGACCATTTTGCATCCACCCTCAGCGAATCGGGGACAAGGCGCCCCACAGAGGCCGTTTTCTGGAGCGTGAACTGCTGCGCTCGAGGCCAGAGCGCTGGGGCCACGTCCTCCTTCCGGGCTCGCCGGACCAGGCTGCCGCCCTGGCCAGAGGAGCAGGCCGTGGAGTCCCCGGCGGGTGACCCGACGCGGCGCACCATCCCCAAGAGCCGCTTTCAGTGGGGATTTCGGGCAGGAAGGTGCTTCTTGCCGACTTCAGCTCAGCTGCTGAGAGCGCAGCACCCGCCGCGGCCAGCCCATGGTATGGCAGGGTCCGACACGCTGGCCGTGGGTCAAAGTGGGTCCGGTGACCGGGAACCGGGCCCTAGCTTGCCCCCTGCCCGTTCACGATCTCGGGCTTATCGGCGCTGCCCGTCGTCGCCTCGGGCCCGTCCCCGGTAGCGTCCCCGGTAGCGTCCCCGGTAGCGTCCATGGACCCGTCCTCAGGACCTGGCGTGGCCCCTTCGTCCGGAGATCCTGCGTCTGAGGTGGGAGCAGATGATTCGCTCGCCGCTTTGGAGTCCTCGGAGGCTCCGCCAGCGGAAGCCGAGGCAAGATCCTCCATGGGGAAATCGGCCGCCAGGAGCCGCGTCAGCAGCTCCCGTGTCTCCACCAGCGCATCCGAGCTGAGGTGCGGCGCAGGAACCACCAACTCAGGCTCCCCGGCCCCCTTGGCCACGACCATCACCTCCCGTCCGTCACGTCGCTCGAAGCCCCGTAGCTTGAGGTGGCGCTTGCGAACGAGCACCAGGCCCACCAGGTAGCTCAGCCGCTGGTAGACCGGCTCAGAGCGCTTGAGCATGCGGTGGAACATCTCCCGCAGCAACGCATAGTCCACCACGGGACTGGCCACGGCATCTTCGGGCAACTTGTGCCGCCAGAACACCTGCGGAGCGCCGTCCGCCGAAGCTGGGCCGTCGCTTGCAGCCTCTCTGGCAGCGCCCTCCCTGGCAGCGCCTTTCCCGCCAGAGGCTTTCCTGGCCTCGGCGGGCGAGGAGTCCCCTTCAGCGTCCGGCGCCATCGCGACCGGGAAACCCAGGAGTTCTCCACAGGCTACGCACAGATCCTGCCGTTGGGGGCCATCCTCCTGGAAGGAGAGCACCACCGTCACATCGTCCCCCACTGCCAACGCAGCTTCACAACGCGAGCACTGCTCCCCACTTGCGGGAATCTTCCAGCCGTCGCCGTCGCTCATCGAGTGCACTCATCGGGGGGAGGTCTGCATGCCGCACCCACCATGGGGAAGAGCGCACGCAGAGCATCGAAATTAGCAAGGGCCCGCGAAGCCCTCAAGCAAGGTGGCGCGGAAGTTGCAGCGATTGGGCGCGGGCCGTAGCCTCGCGGTCATGCCCCCACCTTCGTTCACGCACCTTCACGTTCATAGCCACTATTCCCTGCTGGACGGTGCCATCACCGTCCCGTCCTTGGTGAAGCAGGCATCCGAGTTCGAAATGAGCTCCCTGGCCCTGACCGATCACGGCAACTTGTTCGGGGCCATCGAGTTCTACAGCGCGGCGCGCGAGGCAGGCATCAACCCGATCCTTGGCTGCGAGGCCTACCTGGTCAACGGCGATGCGACCAAGAAGCCGCCGCCAGGGGAGAAGCGCCCCCGCTACCACATCACCCTGCTTGCCAAGAACAGGAAGGGATTCGAGAACCTCTCGCGGCTCTCCAGCTTGTCCTGGACCAAGGGCTTCAACCGCAAGCCCTGCATCGACAAGACCATGCTGGCAGAGCACCGCGAGGGTTTGATGGCGCTCTCCGGCTGCCTCAGTGGCGAGGTCGCGCGACACCTCCAAGCCAATCGTTTGAACGAAGCCGTCAAGAACGCACAGGAGTACGCAGAGATCCTGGGCCCTGACAACTTCTACCTTGAAGTGATGAGCAACGGACTTGAGCAGCAACGCCTCGTGCACGATGCGATGCCAGCTGTAGCCAAGGAGACCGGGCTGAAGTTGGTGGCCACCAACGACATCCACTATCGCTGCGACGGCGATTCCGTCGCCCAAGACGCGCTGATCTGCATCGGTACCGGCCAGCGGATGCACGACCCCGATCGCCGCTTCCGGATCGAGACGGACGAGCTCTTCTTCCGCAGCAGCGAACAGATGGCAGCCCTCTTCGGCGAAGACAGCGAGGCCTACCGCAGCACCGCTGAAATCGCCGAGCGCTGCAACATCGAGCTCGACCTCGAGACCATGCACTTGCCTCACTTCGAGATCCCCACCGGCGAGCCGGCGGAGATCTACATGCGCAGGCTCTGCGAAGAAGGCCTCCGGAAACACTACGGGGAGATCACGCCGCCGGTCCGGGAACGCTTCGAGAAGGAGTTCAAGGTCATCGACTCCATGGGGTTCGTGTCCTACTTCCTCATCGTCTGGGACCTCATCCGCTATGCCCGCGAGCAGGGGATTCCCGTGGGGCCGGGGCGTGGCTCGGCCGCGGGCTCCATCGTCGCGTACAGCCTCGACATCACGCTGCTCGACCCGCTCAAGTACGACTTGCTGTTCGAGCGCTTCCTGAACGCCGACCGCATCTCTATGCCCGATATCGACATCGACTTCTGCCGCGACCGGCGCGAAGAGGTCATCGAGTACACCCGCCGCAAGTACGGTGAGGCGCAGGTGTGCCAGATCGTCACCTTCGGAACCTTGGCAGCCAAGGCCGCAGTGCGTGATGCAGGGCGCGTGCTCGAAGTGCCGTTGGCCGAGGTGGACAAGATCGCCAAGCGCATCCCCGAGATGCCGAAGACGAAGTTGCGCGACGCCTTGGAGGCCGACAAGGAGCTGCGCGAACTGCTGGATGCCGATGAACGCCTGAGGGAGCTGGCGGACGTCAGCCAGCGCATCGAAGGCATGGCGCGTAACACCTCGACCCATGCCGCAGGCGTAGTCATCACGCAGAACCCGCTGATCGACCACGTGCCCTTGTGCGTCGTACAAGGGGCGCTGAACACGCAGTTCCAGATGTCCGATCTGGAAAAGATCGGACTGCTCAAGATGGACTTCCTGGGGCTCAAGAACCTCACCATCCTGCAGAAGGTCGCAGACGCGGTGAAGCTGAGCCGGGGACTCGACATCGACTACGAGGCCCTGCCCCTCGACGACGAAGCGACCTATGCGCTGCTGCGGACAGGCGAGACCGCGGGCGTGTTCCAGCTGGAGTCATCGGGCATGCGCGAACTGCTCGTGCGCATGAAGCCCGACTGCTTCGAGGACATCATCGCCCTGATCGCTCTCTATCGGCCTGGCCCCCTGCAATCCGGCATGACCGACAGCTTCGTGAATCGCAAGCACGGTATCGAAGAGGTGGCCTACCCCCACCCCTTGATGGAGTCGGTGCTCGGCGACACCTATGGCGCCATGATCTACCAGGAACAGGTCATGCTGCTCGCCCAGTCGTTGGGTGGGCTCTCGTTGAACCAGGCAGACGGCCTGCGCAAGGCGATGGGCAAGAAGAAGCTCGACGTCATGAATCAGTACAAGGAGCAGTTCCTCGAGGGCTGCGCTGGCCACGGAATCCAGACCAAGGTCGCGGACAAGATCTGGTCTGACATGAGCCAGTTCGCCCAGTACGGCTTCAACAAGTCGCACTCCGCCGCCTACGGGCTGATCACGTTCCGCACGGCGTACATGAAGACGAACTTTCCGGGCGAGTACATGGCGGCGCTCATGTCCTGTGACGCCGGAGACAGCGACAAGCTCGCTGAGTACGCCGAGGCGGTCCGCCGGACGGGGCGTGACATTGCGGGCCCCGACATCAACCTGAGCGTGGGCGACTTCTCGCTGCAGGGAGACACCATCCACTTCGGCCTCAATGCCATCAAAGGCGTCGGCTCCCGCGCTGTCCAAGCCGTCGTGGAAGGGCGCGATGAAGCAGGCGGCAAGTTCGAGAACCTGTCCTCGGTGCTCGACAACATCGACACGCGCGCCGTGAACCGCTTGGCCTTCGACGCGATGGCGCGTTCGGGCGTGTTCGACTCCTTGGACGCCTCACGCGCATCCCTTCTGTCGTCGTCGGATCGCCTGCTTCGGGACGCCGGCCGCGATCAGAGCGACCGGGCCATCGGCCAGAGCTCCCTCTTCGCCGCAGCCAGCGCACAGATCGAGGTGCGCTTGGACGACGTGCCCCGACCGAGTGATCGCGAGATCTACCTCATGGAGAAGGAATCCATGGGCTTCGCAGTCACGGTGGACCCCATGGCGGAGTACCGATCGCTCCTGCGCATGGTGGCGACGCACTCCATGGCGGAGCTCGCTGAGGCCGCGGACCGAACCGAGGTCACGGTGGGCGGCATGGTGACGGCCTTGCGCACGACCGTGAGCTCGAAGGGTCGCTCAGCGGGCCAGGCCATGGGCCTGTTCAAGATCCAAGGTCTCGGAGGGTCGGTAGCGGCCGTGATGTTCTCCAAGTCATTCGCCAAGTACCGGGAGATCCTGAAAGACGACTACGTCGGTCTCTTCCGCGCGCGTCTCGACAAGAGCAGGGATGAGCCGAACCTCCTGGTGGATGACGTGCTCGACATCTCCCAGCCCGACGTGGCCCAGGGTCGCCGCCTGCTACTGGACGTTCCCAGCGGCGACGATCAGCTCGTGCTCGATCGCATCGGTGCCCTGAAGCAACTGCTCGTCAAGCACCCCGGCCCCACGAACACCTTTCTCTCAGTGGAGATGGAACCCGGGCAGCGATCGGTCTGGCGTTTGCCTCAGAGCGGACGTGTCGCCATCTGCAGCGAGCTGGTCAAGGGCATGGAGAAGATCGTCGGCTCAGACCGCATGCATCTGCGCTAGCCGTCGGGCCAAAGACAGGATCAGCTCCCTGGCCGTCTTCCCCCCCACCAACTCTTAGCTGGCGGCTGGAAGCGGCTGCTCGCTCGGCTCGACGCTCACCGGCACCGGGAGATCGTCACCCAGCAGATCCACCAGGAAGATCCCCAGCAAGAAGTCGACGAACTCAACGGGGCGAACACCCAGCCTGACGCCGATCACGCCCGCAAAGATGTCTGCTTCGAACAGGTCCCAAGCGCGGTTCGCGGGTCGCCCGGCTCGCCGGGACTCCCAGAGGGACGCGCGTCGCGGCGGCCCCAGGTTATTGAGCACGTCCGGGTCAGCCTGCTCGCGCCGAACCTCGTTGAAGTCCAACCAGCGTCGGGTCGCGGGTGCAATGAACGCACCCAGGGATTCGCGCACGATGGGCGGGTGGCGCCCCCAGCCCTGCATGTTGGGCTCGTAGTCCTGGTTCCGCCTGCCTTCGCCGGTGGGTGCATCGCGGAACAGCTGCCACCTGTAGACCAGGGGCGCGTTCCACCAGGGGAAGCCAGTCTGCTCGTAGTCCGGCGCAGTGAGGTCCGCATCCAGGGCGTCGTGCCACAGCGTGTACGGAAAGAGGATCTCTGCTTCGCGCCAGACCCCGCGAACGGTGCGATCGTCATAACCCCAACGGTTGGCGTGAATCGGCGTCAACCCCAAGCCGACTTGGAGCAGCGGCGTGGCCTGCAGCGAAACGCCCAGCCCCCAACCGCAGGAGATGCTCCAGGGAACGACATCCTGGAGATCGGCGACACGAGAACGGACGTAGGTCTTGGCGCCGGCGCAGGCGCTGCTCAACACGAGCAACGACAACACAGCCAGGCGCGCCCACCTCATCAGCTCGCGACCTCCGCGTCCTCCTCCACAGCCGAATCAACCGGGGCTGCCGAAGGCGACGGAACGTAGTTCACCAGTTCGAAGATCACCCGCTGCCCCTTGTCACCGAGTCGCGGGGTGGCCAGCTTCACGATGCGCGTGTAGCCGCCCGGACGATCCTTCATCGAGGGACCGATCTCGTCGAACAGGATGCGCACGGCCTCCTTGTCGCCCAGAACCTGGGCTGCCCGACGCACGCGGTGCAAGGTTTTCTCCTTGGCCAGCGTGATGAGCTTCTCAGCCATCGCACGGTATTCCTTGGCCTTGGGACCCGTGGTCACCACGCGCCCATGGCGAAAGAGCGCCGAAACGAGATTCCTGGACAGAGCACGCCGATGGCTTGAGCTCCGGTTCAGGCGACGACCTCGCACGCGATGTCTCATATCTACTTCCTTTTGTTCCTACGCCGTGTGCGTTGCGCACCTGGCGATGGCGATCATGTTCGTCCACGACGCCCGGGGGCGCCAGGTCAGGCCGTTCCAAGAAGGAACGAGGAGCTCACTAGCCCTCAGAACCAGACCCCTGGAGTTCGGTTGCGTTGGTCATGCCCAGCTGAAGGCCCAAGGCCACCAGCTTCTTCTTGATCTCGGTCAGTGAGGTGGCGCCGAAGTTGCGCACCTTGAGCAGCTCTGCCTCAGTGCGGGCCACGAGCTCCCCCACCGTCGTGATGTTCTCGGAGTCCAGGCAATGCCGGGAACGCACGGACAGATCCAGCTCGTCGATCGGCTTCGCCATCACCTGAAGCATCGCTTCGCTCTCGGCATCCATGCCCACTTCGGGCTGCCTGCTCATGGAGTCCGCGGGGACGATCTTCTCGAGATCGTGGTAGTGCACGAAGGCGTTCAGGTGCTTCCGGTAGATGAGCGAGGCTTCCACCAACGCGTCTTCCGGGCCCACCGTGCCGTCGGTCCAGACCTCAAGGATCAGGCGGTCGTAGTTCGTGATCTTGCCGACACGCGTCTCTTCGACGCGGTAGCGGACACGCTCCACGGGGGAGAAGTTGCTGTCCACGTCGATGACACCCAGGGGACGCTCGGCATCGCCCATGTGCTCGTCGGCCGTGACGTAGCCACGGCTGCGCTCGATCGTCACCGTGAGGTTGATCTCCACGTCGTCCGTCAAGGTGCAGATGATGTGGTCCGGGTTCAGCACCGAGGCGCCGCCGGGAAGGCTCGCATCGCTCGCCTTCAGCTCGCCCTTCGAATCCTTGGAGAAGGTCACCTGCGCCTGGTCCGCATCCTCGAGGCCGATCAGCAGGCCCTTCAGATTCAGGACAATGGAGGTCATGTCCTCGAGCACACCAGGGATGGCGGTGAACTCGTGGACCACACCCTCAACAGTCACGCTCGTGACAGCCGTGCCCTCAATGGAGGACAAGAGCACACGGCGCAAGCCGTTGCCGATGGTGTGACCGAAACCCTTTTCAAAGGGCTCGATGCTGAAGCGACCGAAATTCTCGGTCAACGTCTCGCGATCAACGCTCACCGAAGACGGGAGCTCAAAGTTGCGCCAGCGGATTCTCATGCGATTGCTGTTCCTGCTCAGGGGGCACGAAGTCGTGACTGATCTCAGTGCGACTATCGAAAACCGAGGACTACGGGGTGGTGATCCCAAAGACCTGCGGAGGGATCACCTGCAAACTGACTACTTCGACATCAACTCGATGACGAGCTGCTCGCGAATCTCGAACGTGACATCCGAGCGCGCCGGCAAACTGGACACCCGGGCTTCGAGCGTGCTGCCATCCCGTTCCAACCAAGCCGGAACCGGGTAGCTCGAGCGCAACTCGTAGGCATCCTTGGCAACCGAACGGATCTTCTCGCGGCTCGTGACGCTGATGCGGTCGCCCAGCCGGAGCTGACGCGAGGACACATTGCAGCGATGGTCATTCACCAGGATATGTCCGTGACCGATCAGCTGACGAGCCGAACGGCGACTGGCGGCCAGGCCCGTCGTGAACAAGACGTTGTCCAGACGACGCTCCAAAAGCGTGAGGAGGTTCTCACCCGTGTTCCCAGCCATGCGGACGGCGTGCTGGTAGTACTTGGTGAACTGCTTCTCCTCCACCCCATAGAACCGCTTCAGCTTCTGCTTCTCGCGCAGCTGGGTACGGTACTCAGAGTGCCGGACACGCGTCCAAGGATGCGCACCCGGTGGGAAATTGCGCTTTTGAATGGCGCACTTGGAGGTTTCGCAGCGATTGCCCTTGAGAAAGAGCTTCACTCCCTCTCGTCGGCACAGCTTACAAACACTGGTCTTCATCATGGTTCTGGCGTCTTGTCTCTATGCTGACTTAACGGTACTGGCTACTGAGTTGGATCGATTGAAGCGGCACAAGCACGGCTCGTAACGCCTGGTGAGCATTCCCAAACGGGAATCACACACGCCTCCGCTTACGCGGACGGCACCCATTGTGTGGCAGGGGTGTGCGGTCCTCGATGGCCTTGACCTTGATACCGGCCTGGGCCACCGCGCGCACGGCAGACTCGCGCCCGGAGCCAGGGCCCCGGACTCGGACTTCCACGTCGCGCACACCCATTTTCATGGCCTTGGCGGCACAGCGTTCGGCGGCCTTCTGGGCTGCAAAGGGTGTGCTCTTGCGAGACCCCTTGTAGCCAGCCGTACCAGCGCTGTCCCAGCACAGGACTTCGCCGGTGTGCGGGTCGGTGAACGTGATGATCGTGTTGTTGAAGGTCGCCTTGACGTTGACAACGGCGCGCGACACAACACGACGGACTTTCTTGGTAGCCATAGTTCGATTCCTCTTCGTCGGGGGGCGCTGTTACTTGCCGCCCTTGACGGACTTCTTGCCGGCCACGGTCTTTTTAGGACCCTTGCGGGTACGAGCATTTGACTGAGTGCTCTGACCGCGCACCGGAAGCCCGCGCCGATGGCGCAACCCTCGGTAACTGCCGATTTCACGCAATCGTTGAATGTTCTGGGCGACCTGGCGGCGCAAGGCGCCTTCCACCACGTGAGACTTGTCGAGTTCGGCAACGATGTGTTGCACGTCCTCGTCAGTCAGGTCCTTCGCCCGCAGCTCTGCGGGGAACTCGAGCTGTTTGCAGATCTTCTGCGAGCTCGTGGGACCGATCCCATGGATGTAGGTCAGCGCAATGATGACGCGCTTGTTGTTCGGAATGTCTACGCCGACGATACGCGGCATGCTTGATCTCCCGGGAAGGCTTACTTGCCCTGCCGCTGCTTGTGACGTGGGTTGGTGCAGATCACGCGAACAACGCCGAAGCGTCGAATGACCTTGCAGTTTTCACAGATGCGCCGAACGGAGGCTCTCACCTTCATGACATTTTCCTTCCACCGGGCGCAGGACCGCGGTAAACGATTCGACCCCGACTCAGGTCATACGGACTGATCTCTATGGTGACCGTGTCGCCGGGGAGAATGCGGATGTAGTGCATGCGCATCTTTCCGGAGACGTGGGTCATCAGCTGGTGGCCATTCTCAAGCTCAACGCGAAACACCGCACTGGGCAGGGCCTCGACCACCTTCGCTTGGACTCTCAACGACGTCGCTCGGGCCATCAGGAATGCCCCGCTAGGTCGTTGTTTGGGTTGGATTGGGACAGCGCCTCGAGCACGGCCTCAGTGACCGCCTCCACGTCCTGGTCACCATCAACTTTGAGCAGGACACCGCGCCCCTCATAGTAGTCAATCAGGGGGGCAGTTTGCTCGTGGTAGACCGCAAGTCGCTCAGCCACCACCGCTTCGACGTCATCCGAGCGCTGGGTCAGGGGCGAATCACAGCCATCGCACACCCCTTCCTTGGCCGGGGGTACGAATTCGACGTGGAAGCTCAAACCGCAAGCCTTGCAGACCCGCCGCCCGGTGATTCGACCCAGAAGGCGCTCATCGGGCACATCCATGTCGATCACAGCGTCCAGGGATTCCGATCGCCCAGCCAGACGGCGATCCAACTCCGCGGCCTGGGCCCGATTGCGGGGAAAGCCGTCGAGCATGTATCCGTTTTCATTCAGCTGTTTGGCCTGACCTTCGCCTCCAGCCGCTCCTTCAAGTTGCTCGAACAGCACGCTGAAGACGACCTCGTCGGGAACCAGCTGACCGGCTTCCATCAGGGCACCGGCCTTCTGCCCCGCCGGAGTGCCTGCGGCCACGGCCCCACGCAGCAAGTCACCCGTGGACAGGTGGACAAGGTCCAGCCGGGAGCAGACCTTCTGCGCCTGCGTCCCCTTGCCGGCGCCGGGTGCGCCGAGAATCACGGTCCGACGGCTCACGCACCCCTCCCGGCACGCGAGCCACCGCCCTTGCGGGCCCAACCACTGCTCTCACCACCGATGCCCTCGTAGCGCCGCATGAGCAGCATCGAGTTCACCTTGTCGATGAGGTCGAGGACCACACCCACGACGATCAGGATGCTGGTGCCGCCCAAGAACATCGCCAGAGCTGGCGGCATGTTGGGCACGTTGCTCGAGAGCAACTGCGGCAAGACGGCAATGATCACGAGGAAGGTCGCACCGGCCAGTGTCACCTTGAACATCACGGACTCAAGGAACTCAGCCGTCCGCGCTCCAGGGCGAAGCCCCGGAACGAAACCCCCGTACTCCTTCAAGTTGTTCGCGATCTCCTTCGGCTGGAACATCAACGATGTCCAGAAGAACGAGAAGACGAAGATCAACGAGCTGTAGAAGAGGATGTACCAGAAGCCGCCCCACTCGAAGGCGCGCTGGAAGAATTTGCCGCCGAACACGCTGTCGAGGACCGTGGGGACCACGAACAGGAAGGAGGCGAAGATGATGGGCATGACGCCCGCCTGGTTGACCTTCAGGGGCAGGTAGTGGCGCTGCCCCCCGTAGACCCGGCGACCGCGGGTCTGACGACCCTGCTGGATGGGTATCCTTCGCTGGCCCTTCGTGACGAAGACGATGCCCAGCACGATCAACAGGTAGAGAACCAGGAGCGTCACCATGGCCTGCAGGCCTTCGGTCGGGTCCAGCGAGCTCTGCAGCTGCTGCATCATCGAGGGCATGCTGGCCAGGATGCCGGCCATGATGATCAGCGACACACCATTGCCCACGCCGTACTCGGTGATCTGCTCACCGATCCACATGATGATGAGCGTGCCCGTGGTGAGGGTCAGGATCAGGAACAGCTTGTAGCTGAATGTCGCGTACAGGGCCGGATCGATGATGTCCGCCGCAGCCGCATCGCTGAGCTTCCCGAAGACCAGGAAGATGGCCTGGATCACGCAGATCGGAACCGTGGCGTAACGCGTCCAACGGTTGATGATCTTCTGCCCAGCCTGGCCCTCCTTGGAGAGAGCCTCCAGCTGCGGCACCACCTTCACCAAGAGGGAGAAGATGATGGATGCACTGATGTAGGGCATCACTCCCAAGGTGAACAAACGGCAGGAGCCGATCGCACCACCGGAGAGTGCATTCATGATGCCGAACGCAAACCCGAGCCCACCGCCCTCTTGATTGAGGAAGGCCTCAAGCGCCGTGTAGTTCACCCCCGGCACCGGGATGTGGAAACCCACGCGGTAGCACAGAAGGAGACTGACGGTGATCAGGATCTTGTTCCTGATCTCGGGTACACGGAAGAGGTTCAGAAGGCCGTTCATGAAGTGAGCTCGATGCTCCCCCCAGCCGCCTCGATCTTCTGGCGGGCCGTCTCGGACACACGGTTGGCCTTCAGCTTCAGCGGGATGTGGATCTCGCCCTTGCCGAGGATCTTGAGCGTCGTGGCCTTCTTCTTCACCAGGTTCTTGGCCTTCACCGCAGCGAGGTCAATCTCACCGCCCTCGGGAAAGGCCGTCACCAGGTCGGCGACGTTCACGATGGCGTAGGTGACTTTGAACAGCGCGTTGGTAAAGCCCCGCTTCGGCAAACGGCGAGCGAGGGGCATCTGGCCACCCTCGAAACCGAACTTGCCGCCGGAGCCCGAACGTGAGCCCTGCCCGTTGTGGCCGCGACCCGCGGTGGAGCCCTGCCCACTTCCGGTACCGCGCCCCACCCGCCGACGCTTCTTCAGCGCGGAGCCCTTGCACTTGACGTCTTGCAGATTCATGAGATCGAAACCCCTCGCAGCTTCTCGACGGTCCGGCGACTCCGCACCGAAAGCAAACCCTCAAGGGTCGCCTTCACCAGGTTCACGGGGTTGTTGCTGCCCATGCTCTTGGTGAGGATGTCGTGCACACCTGCCAGCTCCAGGACGGAGCGCACCGTGGCGCCAGCGATGATGCCGGTACCAGGAGCGGCGGGAATCAAGCGCACCTTGGCGGCACCGAACACACCCATCACTTCATGCTCGATGGTCGTGCCCTTGAGGTCCACCTGCACCAGGTTCTTCTGGGCTTCCTTGACGGCCTTGTCGACGGCTGCAGGCACTTCCTTCGCCTTGCCGAAGCCGATGCCGACGCTGCCATGCCGATCGCCCACGACCACAAGAGCCGAGAACGAGAATCGACGGCCGCCCTTCACAACCTTGGCGCAACGATTCACCTTCACCACGGACTCTTCATAGAGCCCTGGTGCGTGAACCTTCAGTTCCTTCTCGGGTTTTGCGTTGCCTTCAGCCATCGATCAGTTCCAGTTCGCTCTTCAGAAGTCCAGACCACCTTCGCGTGCACCCTCTGCGAGGGCCTTGACGCGACCGTGGAATTTGTACCAGCCGCGATCGAAGACAGCGGCGGTGACGCCCTTGCCAGTCAAACGCTTGGCCAGCTCGACGCCCACAGCCTTGGCCTTCTCGGTCTTGGTACCCGAGAGGTCGCCGCGGATCTCTTTGTCCATGCTCGACACGGCGGCGAGGGTCACGCCGTGGAAGTCGTCGATCGCCTGCACGTAGACCTGCTTGTTGCTGCGGAAGACGCTGAGCCGGGGGCGCGCATCCGTGCCGACGACCTTCTTCCGCACGTGCTTCTTCCGGCGCACACGACAGTTGTTGAGGATTCTTGTAGCTCGTTCCATGATCGATGTAGCTTTCTGGCAGGCGCTCTGCTCAGGCTCCGAGGGACTTGCCAACCTTGCGACGAACGAACTCGTCGGAGTAGCGAATGCCCTTGCCCTTGTAGGGCTCCGGCTTGCGAATCGCGCGAATCTCAGCCGCGAACTGACCCACGGCCTGCTTGTCTGCGCCTGAAATGATGATCTGGACGGGTGCCGGCACTTCGATGTTGAGGCCGTCCGGAATGGGCATCTTCACCGGCGCGTTGAAGCCGATGTTCAAGACGACCGTCTTTCCAGAAAGCTTCGCGTTGTAGCCCACACCGTGGATGTCCAAGGTCTTCTTGAAGCCCTTCTCGGCTCCCTCGACCATGTTGGCCACGAGACTGCGGTAGAGGCCGTGCATTGCCCGGGACCGCTTGGTGTCATCGGAACGCGTCAACTGCACCGAACGACCGTCTTCATCGATGGCCACCGAGATGCAGGCGTCAACATCCTGCTCAAGCACGGTCTTGCCGGCCTCCACACGAACCGTCGAGCCCTTCAGGCTCACCTTCGTGCCGCTGGCCCAAACCACTGGCTGTTTTCCGATTCTAGACATCGTTCGTCCTTACCAAACAGTGGCGAGCATCTCGCCACCGACGTTGCGCTCGCGGCACTCCCGATCACTCAGGAGACCGTCCGGCGTGGTGTAGATCGAGATTCCGGTGCCGTTGAGCACCCGGCGAATCTCACCCACGCTGCGATACACACGCCGTCCTGGCTTGCTCTCGCGCTTGATGGTGTTGATCACAGCCTGTCCACGCGGCCCATACTTCAGGCGGATGGAGAGGGTTCCCTGCACACCGTCGGGCGTGACCTCGTAGCCGTGGATGAAGCCTTCACGCTTCAGCACATCGGCCAGGGCTGCCTTGGTACGGCTTGCAGGCATCGACACGTCGGACTGCTGGACACGGACAGAGTTCCGGATCCGGGTCAACATGTCGGCAATGGGGTCGGTCATCATGGGAGTCTGCTCCGGTCCGAAACCGTGGTTACCAGGAGGCCTTGCGAACGCCCGGGATCTCACCGCGCAGGGCGAGATTGCGGAAGCAGATTCGGCAAACGCCGAACTTCCGCAAGAAGGCATGACTACGGCCGCAGAGCGAGCAACGCGACTTCTGTCGCGTGCTGAACTTCGGCTTCATCTTCGACTTGGCGATCCAGCTGGTCTTACCCACGTTGGTCGATCCTGTGCGTTTTGGCTTGTGGTCAGTGAAACGTCCGGCCTTCGGTCCTGTTCAGAACCAAGAGCCGCATGAGGCGTGCACGGCTACGGTTGGTTGGCCGCCCCGGTCTTTCGGAAGGGCATGCCCAACGCGGTCAAGAGCTCCGTGCCAGCATCGTCGTCGGGTGCGGTGGTCACGATCGTGATGTTCATGCCCTGCATGTGCTTGATGCGGTCCAGGTCGATCTCAGGAAAGACCGTCTGGTCGGGCAAGCCCATGGAGTAGTTGCCCTGACCGTCGAGCTTCCGCTTCAGTCCGCGGAAGTCCTTGATACGGGGGATCACCACGGAGATCAGGCGGTCGAGGAACTCCCACATGCGGTCGCCGCGCAAGGTGACGCGGCAGCCGATGGGCATTCCTTCACGCAGGCGGAAGTTCGAGACGCTCATCCGCGCCACCGTATGCGAGGCCTTTTGGCCCACGATGGCGGTCAGGTCGGCCGCAGCCGAGTCGACAAGGGCAGCGTTCTCGCGGGCTTCTCCAACGCCCATGCTGACGACGACCTTCTGGATGGTCGGAGCTGCATGGATGTTCTTGATGCCAGACTTCTCCATCAGCTCAGCGCGAGCTTCCTTGAAGCTGGTCTTCAGGCGGGGAACGTAGGTTTCGGTACTCATGATCCGGTTCTCGGTCTCAGCCTTCGGCTCAGCTATCGATCTGCTTGCCAGAGGGGCGCATGACGCGCACCTTTTGGCCGTCCACTACCGAGGCGCCGAGGCGCACACCCTTACCCGACTCCGCATCGTGGTAGGCCAGGTTGGACACATCCACGGGATACTCCCGTTGCGTGCGTCCACCCTGCGGCATCTCCTGGCTCCGGCGCTGGTGCTTGAACTTCATGTTCACACCCTCAACCAAGGCCATGTCCTTCTTGCGATCGATGTCGATGATCCGTCCCGTCTTGCCGCGGTCTGCACCGGCAAGGACGATGATGGTGTCACCCTTCTTCAGGCGCGTCATCAGACCACCTCATTCGCGAGAGAGATGATCTTCATGAAGTTCTTCTGGCGCAGCTCACGAGCCACCGCGCCGAAGATACGGGTCCCGACGGGGTTCCCGTCCTTGTCGATGATGACGAGGGCATTGCTGTCGAAACGCAGGCGGGACCCATCACGACGGCGGATGTCCTTGCGCGTCCGGACGATCACGCCGCGAACGACGGTGCCCTTCTTGATGCTCGCCGTCGGAATCGACTTCTTCACGGAGCCGATGATGATATCCCCGATGCTGGCGTAGCGCCGCTTGCTGCCACCCAGCACCTTGAAGCACTGAACGGCTTTCGCACCGGTGTTGTCAGCGACCTCGAGCGTGGTCTGCATCTGAATCATGCGTCCACCTCCGCCCGCTCCATCACCCGCGTGAGCCGCCAGCGTTTGCTCTTGCTCAACGGACGGGAGAACACGACCTCGACCGTGTCGCCTTCCTTGGCTTCATTGTTCTCGTCGTGGGCGACGAGCGTGGTGAAGCGCCTGATGATCTTCTTGTAAAGCGGATGCATGAGGCGCCGCTCCACCTTCACGACGATCGTCTTGTCCATCCGGTCACTCTTGACCTGACCGACTTTCGTGACGACTCGTGGAGTCCTGTCTGCTGACATCTCTTGGTCTTCCTCAGGTCCGGGGCTGCGAGCCGCGGATGTTCGTCTGCCGTTCGCGCAGCAGCGTTTGAATGCGCGCGATTTCCCGGCGCAGCTCGGAAATGCGACTCGGGTTTGCGATGCCCTCGGCGCTGGCCTTGAAGCGCAGCTCGAACAGCTCCTTCTTGTGCTCGGCACAATCAAATTCGAGCTCGCTGTCCAGCTTCTCTCGAAGCTCCTTGAGTCCCTTGTTGCCGGCGCTCACCGAACCCTCCTCTTCACCAACCGGCACTTCACCGGCAGCTTGTGGGCCACACGGTTCATGGCCAGCTTTGCGTGGGCCTCGTCCGTACCGCCGATCTCGTAGATCACCGTGCCGGGCTTGATGGATGCAGCCCAGAACTCCGGCTCGCCCTTGCCCTTACCCATGCGGGTCTCGGCGGGAATGCTGGTGATGGGCTTGTGCGGGAAGACACGGATCGTGATGCGGGAGCCGGGAGCCGCGCGGTTGGCGGCCACACGACCGGCCTCCAGCACACGCGCGTTGAGGTATCCAGCCTGAAGGGACTGCAGGCCCCATTCGCCGAACTCGACAGTGTGGCAACGAGTCGCTTCGCCGCGGATCTTGCCCTTCTGCACCTTCCGGTGCTTGAAGCGCTTCGGCATGTTCTTCATGACGGCCGCCCCGGCGCAGGTGCGGCGAAGTCGGCGTAGCGACCGCGGTAGATCCACACCTTGACGCCAATCACACCCATCGTGGTGCGAGCGATCCCCGTGCCGTAGTCCACCCAGGCATCCAGGGTGGAAAGCGGCACAGAACCCAGCGAGATCTTCTGCTCACGCGCGATTTCCGCACCACCCAAACGACCGGCGATGTGGATCTTCACGCCCAAGGCACCCGCCTGCATCGTGAGGTCAGCTGACTTCTTGAGAGCACGTCGGTAGCTCGCACGGCGCATGAGCTGCTCGGCCATGCTCTCGGCGACCAGCTGAGCCGATAGTTCAGGCTTGCTGATCTCGACCGTCCGAATCGCCACGGGCTTGTTGCAGATGTTGGTCAGCTCATCGTTGAGCTTCTCGACCTGCGCACCGCGACGACCGATGAGCAATCCGGGCCGAGCCGTGTGAATGATGACCGTCACACGCTCACGCGTCCGCTCGATGTCGATGCGGGGCACGGCAGCGGCGTGGTACTCCTTCTTCACGAATCGGCGGATCATCTGGTCTTCGTAGAGCAGCGCTCCGAATTCCTTCTTGCCGGCATACCAGCGGGACCGCCAGGGCTCCGTGATGCCGACGCGGAATCCGATTGGGTGGACTTTCTGGCCCATCAGGCCTTCTCCCCCTGGTTTTCTTGGTCGTTGGAATCTCCACCCGCGGCGCCGACAGGCGCACTCATCGGGGAGAGCGAGATATGAATGTGACTGGTGCGCTTGCGGTACGGCATGGCACGACCACGCGCGGACGGCCGCCAACGGATGTGGCCACCGAGCAGCGGGCCCTCATCGACCCGAGCGATCGAGACCACCAGGTCGTTCAGGTCGAGGCTGCCCCCACTCTTCTGCTCGGCGTTTGCCACAGCAGAGCGAACCACGCTCTTGACGAGCACGGCGGCCCGCTTGGGAGAGCGGTCGAGCAGGACGAGAGCCCGGTTCACCGGAAGCCCGCGCACGAGGTCCACCACGAGCCGCGCCTTGCGGGCGGTGATCTTGGCGAAGCGATGTTTTGCGTTGAACTCGATCATGTCTGCCTACCTGCCCCGGGAGGACTCCTTCTTGTTCGTGTGACCACGGAAGGTCCGAGTGGGTGCGAACTCGCCGAGCTTGTGGCCCACCATGTCTTCAACAACGAAGATCTTCTGGTGCCGCCGACCGTCGTGCACCAGGAAGGTGTGACCCACGAAATCCGGCGTGATGGTGCAGGAACGGGCCCATGTCGTGATGGGCTCCCGGCGTCCCTCGCGTGCCATGCGGAGAACCTTCTTCTCCAACTTGACATCCACGTAGGGGCCTTTTTTCAGACTGCGGCTCACTGTGCTGCTCTCTCTGAGTTCCATCGGCCGCCCTGGGTCCGTCCCAGGCGCGTCCTTGTTAGTCCTGCTACACCCGCTGCATCAACGCTTCGACTTGCGCTTGCGGATGATCATGCGGCTCGACGCCTTCTTCGCGTGACGCGTCTTGCCACCCTTTGCGAGCTTGCCCCATGGAGACACGGGGTGCCGCCCACCAGCCGTCCGGCCCTCACCACCACCCATCGGGTGAGCGTAGGCAGACATGGCTGTACCGCGAACCTTGGGCCGACGACCCTTCCAGCGGTTACGCCCAGCCTTACCCAGCTTGACGAGGCCGTGGTCGATGTTGCCGACCTGGCCGATCGTCGCGCGGCAGCGCGAGTGCACCTTGCGCTGCTCGCCAGACGGCAAGATCAGCTGGGCGTACTCACCTTCGCGGGACGACAACCGAATGACGGTTCCAGCCGAGCGGCCCATGCGGGCGCCACGACCTGGCTCGAGCTCGACACAGTGGATCAGCGTGCCCAAGGGCATGTGACGCAGTTCCATGGCGTTGCCCAGCTTCGGCTCGGCATCGGGGCCGGACATCACCGTGGCCCCCTGCTTCAAGCCCAAGGGGGCGACGATGTAGGCCTTCTTGCCATCGGCGTAGTGCAGCAGCGCGATGTTGGCCGAGCGGTTCGGATCGTACTGCACCTCAGCGACCTTGGCCGGCACGCCATCGTGGCGACGGCGGAAGTCGATCATGCGGTACTTGCGCTTGTGACCGCCGCCCCGGCGGTGGCTCGTGATGCGACCGTGGGCGTTGCGCCCCGAGTGCCGCTTGAGCCGCTTGGTCAGGGACTTCTCTGGCTTGCCGCCAGTGATGTCGGGGTCCCGCGCGACGGTTGCGCCACGACGACCGGGCGACGTCGGCTTGTACTTATGGATGGCCATGGCCTAGAGGAACTCCACGGTGTCGCCATCGGCGAGCGTAACGACGGCGCGTTTCCAGTCAGGGCGACGGGAAGCCTTCGGGCCCCGTCCCTTCACTTTTCCACGGCGCGTCATGGTGCGAACCTGCATGACGTTCACATCGAAGAGTTCCTCGATGGCCGTCTTGATCTGCACCTTGTTGGCATAGGGAGCCACCAGAAACGTGTATCCGTTCACGTCGGTGGTGATGTCGGTGCCCTTTTCGGTGATCAAGGGGCGCCGGATGATGTCGCGTGCGTCGTTTCTCATGACTCGTCGCCCTCACTCTTGGCGCCGACAGAAGCCGTGGCCTTGGACGAACGATGCTCGAGGCGCGTCATGAGCACATCCCACGCATCGTCCACGAACAACACCTTGCGGTGCCAAAGGACATGGAAGGTGTTGAGGTCGGACGCGCGGATGATATGCACGCGCGGCAGGTTGCGGAACGACTTCCAGAGGGACTCGTTCTCGGACGGGATCACGATCGCCGCCGAACCTTCCCAGCCCAGGTCGGACATCAGCTTGGCTGCAGTCTTGGTCGTGGGCGCGTCGAAAGGCGCCGACGCACAGACAGCCACTTCGCTGTCGCGCAGCTTGCCGAGCAAGGCCGAGCGAAGAGCTTCACGCAGCGCCTTGCGCGGCATGGTGTAGCTGTAGTCACGGGGACGGGGGCCGAAGATCACGCCGCCGCCACGAAGCAGAGGCGAGTTGAAATCGCCACGGCGGGCGTTGCCCGTGCCCTTCTGCTTGTAGGGCTTGCGCGTGGTGTAGGACACCTCCGCGCGAGTCTTCGTCTTGACGGTGCCCTGACGAGCGTTCGCTTCGTACATGCGAACGACGTCGCGCATGAGCTTCAGCTTGACGATCTCACCGAGGCTGTCGGAGGGAAGCTCAGCAGTTCCCACCGCTCCATCAGCGCTCCAGCTGCTGACCTGTGCCATCACTTGCCACCCTTCTGGACGAGATTGCTCTCGCGCACGATCACCAGGCCGCCGTTCGCGCCCGGGACGGGTCCCTTGATCATCAGGCGACCATTCTCAGCGTCGACCGCGAGGATCTCCAAACCCTTGACTGTGACCCGCTCGCCACCCATGCGACCTGCCATCCGCTTGCCCTTGATGACTCGCCCTGGGTACTTGCACATGCCGATCGAGCCGGGCCGCCGGACGTTCTGGCTACCGTGGCTCACCGGCCCACGAGCGAAGCCGTGCCGCTTGATGGTGCCGGCAAAGCCCTTGCCCTTGCTGGTTCCGACAACGTCGACGAACCCGCCGACTTCGAAGACATCCACACCCACGGTGGCGCCGACTTCGAGATCGGCACCCTCTGCGCCAGCGCCAGCCGCCCCACCACGCACCTCGCGCACATGGCGCAGGGGCTCGGTCAGGCCGGCCTTCTGGAACTGGCCGAGGCGCGGCTTGGAGACGACCTTCGGGCGGATGGAGCCGACGCCAAACTGCACGGCCTCGTAGCCATCCTTCTCAACGGTCTTCACCGCCGTCACGGTGTTCTGGGCAACGTCCAACACGGTGACCGGCATGCGCTGGCCATCCTCAAGCCAGAGCTGGGTCATCCCACGTTTGGTTCCGAGTAGCGACTTCACAGCGCACTCCCATCGTTCATGCACACGGTGTTGCCCCGGCAGTCAGGCAGCGCTGTCGCTGCGGCCAGGGTCGAAAACAGGTTCACGTCCGAACTCATCACGCCTTGACCCGAATGTCGACACCGGCAGGAAGCGTGAGCTTGCTGATGGCATCGACGGTCTTGCTCGTCGGCTCGAGAATGTGAATCAGGCGCTTGTGGGTTCGAATCTCGAACTGCTCCCGACTCTTCTTGTCGACGTGGGGCGAGCGCAGAACGGTGTAACGCTCAATGCGAGTGGGCAGCGGAATCGGGCCAGCAACGCGGGCGCCGGTGCGACGAGCGCCATCGGCAATGTCCGCAGCGGACTGGTCCAGGGTCTCGTGGTCGTAGGCCTCGAGGCGGATGATGATCTTCTTGGTCTGCATCGCTCTCTTCGGTGACACCTGTGAGCTGGTGAGCTTGTACGGCCTTCAAGGACCACGGCGAACATGCCGCGAGCCAAAACAATCCCGCCGCCGCGCGTTCAACTTGCGCGCCGGTGGGTTACGTGCATCGAGTCGCCATCGCAAAAACGGGGTCTCCTGCCCGTGAACCGCATCCACTGACTGATTGGAAGCGAGGCGGAAGCCTCCGTCTGGGGGTGTTTCTGCCCTGACGGCGAAAAACGGGCGATTCTAGGTGCAAGGCGCTTCGAGTCAAAGAGAATCTGCCCAGGATCCCTGGCCAAACGGGTGCTGTTTGGGGGCTGCGGCGGCTCGGAGACCGGCCCCCCCCGCGGGGGCCGCACCGCAAACGCTCTGAGCGCAGTGTTCCGCGACTCCCGGCTGCCTGTATCAACGGCCGGCAAGGCCCACGAGGCCGTCCGAATCACAGGACCATCCCCGCAGCTCGGCCGGGCGGAAGAGGCTCATAGGAGCGCGGCTCCACCGTGAAGGTGGCTCGGCCCTGGCTCAGGGAGCGCAGCACAGTGGAGTAGCCAAAGATCTCCGACAGAGGCACGCTGCCGCGGATCGTGGCAGGGTCCGTGTCCGTCGACAGGCCGGAGACCCGGGCCCTACGCCCGTTGAGGTCTGAGTTGACCCCCGTCAGGAACTCGATCGGGCAGGAGATTTCGAAGGTCATCACCGGCTCAAGCAGTTGAGGGTCAGCCTTCTCGGCCGCCTCGCGGAAGGCCAGGTGGGTCGCGTGGGAGAAGGCCGCGTCCGTGCTGCTCTGATCGCGGGCTTGGCCGCCCAGCAGGGTGATGCGGATTCCGGAGACGGGAAAGCCCATCGACAGGCCGCCACCCGCGGCGTCGAGCGCCGCCCGCTCAATCGTTGGATGGAAGATGCGAGGAACATCCTCCCCATCCATCTCGTTGACCACCTCGACGGGGGTCGCCCCGTCGCAGGGCTCCACTTTCAAGCGCACGCCGGCATAGAGGGAGCGGTTGTTGACCAGGCGATCGAAGATGGCCTCGGCCTGGCCCGTGCCCGCCAGGGTCTGACGGAACGCCACCCGTGGCTCACCGACCCGGATGGCCATCTTGAAGTCGCGCTCGATGCGGTGGCGGATCACCTCCAGGTGCAACTCCCCCACCCCGGAAATGATCATCTGGCCCGTCTCTTCGTCCACGCGCCAGACGAAGGAGGGGTCATCGCGTGACAACAGGTCGAGCACGCGCACCAGTTCATCCTTGTCCTTCAAGCTGTGAGGCTCGATGGACATGGAAATCACGGGTTCTGTGGTCTCCATCCCCTCGAGCACGATGGGGTCGCCCTTGTCGCACAAGGTGTCCCCCGTCTTGCTGTGCTTCAGCCCCACCACGGCCACGATGTCGCCCGCCTCGGCCAGCTCCACGGACTCCCGTTCGTCGGCGTGCATGACGAACATCCGATTGACCCGCTCGGTCTTGGCGGTGCGCGGATTGAAGACTTGTTCAGCCAGACTCAGCTTGCCTGAGTAGATCCGAGCGAAGACCAGGTCCCCTTGGCTCACCCAGATCGTCTTGAAGATGAGCGCGCACAACGGACCGGCAGGATCGCAGGTCCGCTCGACATGGGCCCCGGTCTGGGGATGGACCCCCACCGCTGGCGGAACCTCATCCGGGGCCGGGAGGAACTGGCAGACGGCATCCAGGACTGGCTGGACCCCCACGTTGCGAAAGGCGGAGCCGCAGACCACCGGGACGAACTTCAACCCGAGGGCGCCCTCACGCAGGGCCTCTTGGATGGCCTGCGGTGTGCAGTCCATCTCGTGCTCCAGGTAGAGCTCTGCGAAGGAGTCGATGGAGTCGGCCAGCTCCTCCAGCATGCTCAGCCGGGCCAGCGTGGCGTCCTCTAGCAAATCCGCCGGGATCTCATCCTCCTGTACGTCCTTGCCGAGCGAACCTTCGGTGAATCGAAGCGCCCGCATGCTCACCAGGTCGATGACCCCTTTGAGCTCCTTCTCGCGACCCCAAGGCATCTGGACCGGGATCGTCTTGACCTTCAGGCGCTCCGTGATGTCGGACACGACCCGGTCGAAGTCGGCCCCGACCCGGTCCAGCTTGTTGACGAACACCACGCGCGGAACGTGATAGCGATCCGCCTGCCGCCAGACGGTCTCGGACTGCGCCTGGACCCCCGCAACACCGCAGACCACGACCACGGCCCCATCGAGCACTCGCAGACTCCGCTCCACCTCGACCGTGAAGTCGACATGTCCCGGGGTGTCGATGATGTTGATGCGGTGCTTCTTCCAGCTGCAGCTCGTGGCCGCGCTGGTGATGGTGATCCCTCGCTCGCGCTCTTCGTCGAGGTAGTCCATCTTGGCCGTCCCCTCGTGCACCTCTCCCATGCGGTGTGCACGGTCGGTGTAGAAGAGGATCCGCTCAGTGAGCGTGGTCTTGCCCGCATCGATGTGCGCGATCACACCGATGTTGCGGATGCGGTCGCGCTTCACACGGGCCATGCCAGCCTCCAACTCATGCCAGCCTCGCCAAGCGTCGACATGAGGTTCGAACGCATCGCCGAGACGGGAATGCCTGCAGGATCAACCTGAAGACACTCACTGTTTCTCTCAGGCGAGCGGCCGGCGGACGCCCTACCAGGCGAAGTGGGCGTAAGCCTTGTTGGCCTCGGCCATCTTGTGCGTGTTCTCACGCGTCGTGAAGGCAGTGCCCTGCTTCTTGCAGGCGTCGTAGAGCTCTTCCGCGAGCTTGCGAGCGACGGGCTTGCCCTTCTTCTTGCGCGTGGCCTGAAGCAACCAGCGGAAGGCCAAAGCCTGCTGCCGGTCGCGCCGGATTTCGTGCGGCACCTGCAAGGTGGCGCCACCGACACGTCGGGAGCGCACTTCCACGCTGGGCTTCACGTTGTTCACTGCGTTGGTGAAGCTCTCGATGGCATCGTCGTCCGGGATCTTTTCGACCAGGATGTCGAGTGCCTCGTAGAAGATCTTCTGTGCGGTGGACTTCTTGCCGTCCAGCATCAAGCAGTTGATGAACCTGCTGGCGAGCAAGCTGCCGAATTTGGGATCCGGCTTCTGGTACTTGGCGGTCGAAACGTACTTGCGGGGCATCTTTTATGACTCGTGCGTCGGGGCGACGATCAGGACTTCGGGCGCTTGCTGCCGTACTTGCTACGACCCTGCCGGCGGTCCGCAACGGGAGCCGCATCGAGGGTGCCGCGAATGATGTGGTACCGAACGCCGGGAAGGTCCCGGACACGGCCACCGCGGACAAGCACGATCGCGTGCTCCTGCAAGGTGTGCTTCTCACCGCCGATGTAGGCGGTGATCTCCTTGCCATTGCTCAGCTTCACCCTGGCGATCTTGCGCAGAGCGGAGTTCGGCTTCTTTGGGGTCTGGATCTTGACCTGCAAGCAGACACCGCGCTTCTGGGAGCATTTGTCGAGGACAGGGGCCTTGGAGACCTTGCGGATCTTCTTGCGACCCTGTCGGACGAGCTGATTGATCGTCGGCATGTTGTGCGGCTGTTTCTGAGGGTTTCTACTTCGTCTTCAACGGCGAGCGGCGCATTTCATCAATCGGCCCGGCCTGGGTCAAGAGGCTCGCACCGCCACCGGAAGGATCCCGGGGGTGTCGCAACTCGGTTCTCGTACTCGTCCTGCTCCTGCGGCTGCTTCGGAGCCCCGTTTGAGGGCCCTGCTGACCCCTTCGCAGATTCATGCTGCCTAGACGGCCCCTTCCAGGGTCACGGCGTCCAGGCTTGAAGACTCCATGATCTCCGCACTCTGTGGGGCTTCCACATTGTGCTTCACCCGCGTGCGCTGCAGCTGCCGGAATCCGGTGCCTGTGGGCACCATGTTGCCCAGGATCACGTTCTCCTTGAGCCCCAGCAGAGGGTCACGACGGCCGCCGAGCGCAGCTTCCGTGAGCACCTTGGTGGTCTCCTGGAAGGATGCGGCGGAGATCATCGAGTCCGACTGCAAGGCCGCCTTGGTGATACCCAGGAGCACCGGTTCCGCAGTCGCGGGGCGCTTCTTGGCCTTCACCATGTCCTGGTTGGACTTCCGGAAGCGGAACTTGTCCACCACGGCATCGGGCAGGAAGTCCGTATCACCCGGATCCACGACCTGCACACGGCGCAACATCTGGCTCACGATCACCTCGACGTGCTTCTCGTCGATGCTCACGTTCTGGGAACGATAGACGCCCTGCACCTCGCGCAGGAGGTACTGCTGCAGCGCGTCTTCGCCGTTGATTCGCAGGATGTCCTGCGGAATCAGCGGGCCTTCCACCAAGGGGTGTCCAGCCTCGACGCGGTCACCGCTCTGGACCTTCAGGTGCTTACCGTGAGGAACGAGGTGCTCCTGGACCACGCCGGTCTCATCGTTCTTGACGTTGATGGTCCGCTTGCCGCGCTTCATCTCGCGCACCAGCTCCACGGTGCCATCGATCTCCGCCATGATCGCCGGCTCCTTCGGCCGACGAGCTTCGAAGACTTCCGTCACACGCGGCAGACCACCGGTGATGTCCTGCGTACCGGTCATGGCGCGCGGCGTCTTGGCGATGAGCGTACCGGCCTTCACCATCTGTCCGTCGTCCACCTCGATGAAGGCGCGCTCAGGAATCGGGTAGAAGGTCAGCGGCGTCTCGTTCTCATCTTCCAGGCTGATCTGCGGGTGCAGGTCGCCCTTGTGGTCCATGATGAACTTACGGCTGATACCCGCCGCATCGTCTTCCGTCTTGAGGGTCTTGCCCTCGACGATGTCGATGAAGCGCACGCGTCCGGAACGGTCGGCAAAGATCGGAATACTGTGAGGATCCCAGTTGGCGATGATCTCACCCGACTTCACCCGTGCGCCGTCGGCGACAGGCAGCACGGCACCGAGCGGAACGTCGTAGCGATCCAATTCGCGCCCCTTGTCATCCAGGATGACCAGGATGCCGTTGCGGTCGAGGGAGACCTGCTCGCCTTCCAGGTTCTCGCCGTACTTGACGCTGATGTACTTGAGCGTGCCCTTGCGACCTGCCTTGATCTTGGAGACAGCCAAGGCGCGGCTTGCCGTACCACCGATGTGGAACGTCCGCATGGTGAGCTGCGTACCGGGCTCACCGATGGACTGCGCCGCGATGATTCCGATGGCAAGGCCCAGCTCGGCCAGCTTGCCGCGCGAGAGGTCCATGCCGTAGCAAGTGGCACAGGTGCCGTCACCGGCCTCGCAGGTGAGCGGGCTACGGACACGAACCTTCTCGTAACCGAGCTCCTCGATCCGCTTGGCGATCTCAGGCGTGATGACCTGATTCTCCCGGACGATGACATCATCCGTGACGATGTCGATGATGGCGTCGCGAGCCACACGACCACGAATCTGCTGACGCAGCGGCACATCGACCTTGTCACCCTTCATCACGGCGCTTTTGCTGATGCCGTTGATGGTTCCGCAGTCGATCACGCTGACCACCAGGTTCTGGCCCACGTCGGCCAGCTTGCGGGTGAGGTAACCCGAGTCTGCCGTCTTGAGCGCCGTATCCGCCAAGCCCTTGCGAGCACCGTGCGTCGAGCTGAAGTACTCCAGCACACGCAGTCCCTCGCGGAAGTTCGACTTGATGGGCGTCTCGATGATCCGGCCCGACGGCTTCGCCATCAGTCCACGCATACCAGCCAGCTGACGAATCTGCTCGATGGTGCCTCGAGCACCCGAGCGCTCCATGATGTAGACAGGGTTGATGGCCAGGGCGCCATCCAGAGCAGCCTTCTGCCACTCCAGCATCATCTCCTCACCCACCCGCTCACGAGCGTGGGTCCAGAGGTCGATGACCTGGTTGTAGCGCTCACCCTCGGTGATCACGCCCTTCTGGTACTGGTTGTTGATCCCGATCACCTCATCATCGGTGCTGTCGAGGATCTTGAACTTGCCAGAAGGAACGATCAGGTCGACGGTGGCGAAGGAGAGACCGGCGCGCGTTGCCGACTTGAAGCCGATGGACTTCAGGTCATCCAACAGGTCGACGGTGCGGTCCTTGCCCACGATCTCGTAGGCATCGCTGATGACCCGCTTGATGGAACCCTTGTCTAGCGCGATGTTCCAGTAGGGGCAGTCGTCCGGAAGGATGTCGTTGAACAACACCCGACCGACAGTCGTGTCCACCAGGCCACCCTCATAGGTGACCGTCGAGTCGGCGGAGATGACGACCTTTCCGGGAGTCAAACGCACCTTGATCGGAGCGTGGACACCCGCCTTGCCATCCGCGTAGGCGCGGAACACCTCCCGCTCGGTAGCAAAGATCATGCCCTCGCCGGGCTCACCCGCGCGCTGCGTTGTGAGGTAGAAGCAGCCGAGCACGATGTCCTGGGAAGGACTGATGATCGGGGTGCCGTTGGCCGGCGTGAAGATGTTGTTCGTGGCGATCATCAGGGCCGTGGCCTCGATCTGCGCCTCATAGGAGAGGGGCAGGTGGACAGCCATCTGGTCACCATCGAAGTCGGCGTTGAAGCCGGCACACACGAGCGGGTGAAGCTTGATGGCGTTGCCCTCGACCAGCACGGGCTGGAAGGCCTGGATGCCCATACGGTGAAGGGTCGGCGCGCGGTTCAGCAAGACCGGGTGCTCGAAGATGACCTCTTCAAGGATGTCCCAGACTTCCTCTTCCTTGCGCTCGAGCATCTTCTTGGCCGACTTGATCGTGTCGGCGTAACCGAGCTCCTTGAGCCGGCGGATGATGAATGGCTGGTAGAGCTCCAGGGCGATGACCTTGGGAAGCCCACACTGGTGCAGCTGCAGGTCCGGCCCCACCACGATCACGGAACGTGCGGAGTAGTCCACGCGCTTACCGAGCAGGTTCTCGCGGAAGCGCCCTTGCTTGCCCTTGATCATGTCGGTCAAGGACTTCAGCGGGCGGTTGCTGGTGCCCAGCACCGGCCGGCGGCAGCGGCTGTTGTCGAACAGGGCGTCCACCGACTGCTGCAGCATCCGCTTTTCGTTGCGGATGATGACTTCGGGGGCGTTCAGGTCGAGCAGCTTCTTCAAGCGGTTGTTGCGGTTGATCAGCCGGCGGTACAGGTCGTTCAGGTCGGAGGTCGCAAAGTTGCCGCTGTCCAGCAGCACCAACGGACGCAGGTCCGGCGGAATCACCGGCACCACGTCGAGCACCATCCAAGACGGCTTGTTGGGCGAATCGCGGAGCATCTCCACGGTCCGCAAGCGCTTGACGATCTCAGCCTTGCGCTGCTTGCTGCGAGTGGTCTTCAGCTCCTCGCGCAGGGACTCCGACGTGGCGTTCAGGTCGAGGTTGACCAACAGCTTCTTGACTGCCTCGGCACCCATGTCCGCCTCGAAGCTCGCGCCGAACTTCTGGCGAGCCTCGCGGAAGGCATCTTCAGAGAGCAGCTGCCCCACCTCGAGCGTGGTGTCGCCAGCCTCGGTGACGATGTACTCCTGGAAGTAGATCACCTTGTCCAGGTGACTCAGCTTCACGCCCAGCAAGTTGCCGATACGCGAGGGAGTCGCCTTGAAGAACCAGATGTGACCAACCGATGCGGCGAGGTTGATGTGCCCCATGCGGGTGCGGCGCACCTTGCTGTGCGTGACCTGCACGCCACAGCGATCACAGATGATGTTCTTGTGCTTGATGCCCTTGTACTTGCCGCAGAAGCACTCCCAGTCCTTGGTCGGACCGAAGATCTTCTCGCAGAACAGACCATCCTTTTCCGGACGGTACGTCCGGTAGTTGATGGTCTCGGGCTTGCGGACTTCGCCGAACGACCAGCTCCGGATGTCCTCATGGGACGCGAGGCGGATCGTGACGTAAGGGTTGTCGGTGGGGTTCTTACGGAGCGGGTTGAGACCGCGAGGTTCCGTCGAATCCATGTGGCTTGTGCCTTCGAGTTGCATGACTTACTGGCGTCCCCGATGGAGTTCCATGTTCAGACACAGTCCGCGAATCTCGTTCGTGAGTACGTCGAACGAGATGGGAGTTCCAGGATCGAGCACGTTCGTACCCTTCACCATCGACTCGTAGATCCTGGTGCGACCTTCCACGTCGTCGCTCTTCACGGTGAGCAACTCCTGGAGGATGCTGGCCGCGCCATAGGCCTCGAGCGCCCACACTTCCATCTCACCAAAGCGCTGACCACCGAAGCGGGCCTTGCCGCCCAGGGGCTGCTGCGTGATGAGTGAATAAGGTCCTGTTGCGCGGGCGTGAACCTTGTCCGCAACCAAGTGGTGCAACTTCAGCATGTAGAGGTAGCCCACAGTGACCTTCTGGTCGAAGGGGCGACCGGTACGGCCGTCGAAGAGCGTGGCCTTGCCGTCCTTGGGCAGGCCTGCCTCCTCCAGAGCGGAGAAGATCTGCTGCTCGCTGGCACCATCGAACACGGGAGTGACTGCCTGGAAACCGAGCTTGGAAGCTGCCCAGCCCAGGTGCGTCTCCAGGATCTGCCCCACGTTCATTCGAGACGGAACGCCCAGCGGGTTCAACATGATCTGGATCGAGTCGCCGTCCGGCAGGAAGGGCATGTCTTCCTCGGGCAGGATCACGGAGATCACGCCCTTGTTTCCGTGACGACCGGCCATCTTGTCACCCACGGACAACGTCCGTTTGGTGGCCACGAAGACCTTCACCTTCTCGAGCACGCCGGTCGGCAGCTCATCACCACGCGAGAGCTTGTTGACGACCTTGTTCTTCTCGTTCTCCTGCTCTTCGATCTGGTCCGCGTACTCACGGAAGCGCAAGTAGATCTTCTCGCCGGTTCCACGGCGGTAGTTCTCCATGCACTTCTTGCGAATGACTTCGAACATGCGGCGCAGCTCTTGGCTGTCGGCATCCTCGTCATCAACCACCAGGACCTTGTTGGTCTGGTCGTCCTTGATCTTCTCGCCGAGCATCTCGTTGATCTCGACGAGCAGCAACTGGACCTGCTCGAACAAGAAGACGCGGAACTGGCGCTCGGCACCACGGATGAGGCGCAGGTTCTTGGCCGACTGCTCCTCGCTCGTGTCGACGTTGCGCGTGAAGCGCCGCGTGCTGATGACCGTCCCGTAGACGCCAGGGCTCACTTCCAACGAGTCGTTCTTCACGTCCTCGCCGGCGCGACCGAAGATGGCGTGCAACAGCTTCTCCTCGGGAGTCAGCTCCGACTTGCTCTTGGGACTGACCTTGCCCACCAGGATGTCACCCGGGCGGATCTTGCTGCCCACCATGACCACACCCGTCTCATCGAGGCGAGCCAGAGCCGTCTCGGACACGTTCGGGATATCCCGCGTGAACTCTTCCTTGCCGAGCTTCGTCTCGCGAATCTCGACATCGAAGTGCTGAATGTGGATCGAGGTGAAGATGTCGTCGCGGATCAACTCCTCGGACACGATGATCGCGTCCTCGAAGTTGTAGCCATCCCAGACCATGAAGCCGACCAGGATGTTGCGGCCGAGGGCCAGCTCTCCCTTGTCGGTGGAGGCCCCGTCAGCGAGCAGTTCGCCCGCCTTGACCTTCTGACCCGGAAGCACCGCCGGGCGCTGGTTGAGGCAGGTTTTCTCGTTCAAGCCCACGAACTTGCGCAGTTCGTAGGTGTCATCCCCCACCACGATGCTCTCACCGTCCACGTACTTGACGGTGCCGCCCTTCTTGGCCCGGACGATCATGCCGGAGTTCATGGCCACGTCACGTTCCATGCCCGTCGCAACGCAGGGGACCTGCGTCTTGATCAGGGGCACGGCCTGGCGCTGCATGTTGCTTCCCATGAGCGCGCGGTTGGCGTCATCGTGCTCGAGGAAGGGGATCAGGGCGGCGCTCACACCCACCAGCTGCACTGGCGAGATGTCGAGGTACTTCACGTCACTGACGTCGACCTCGGAGAACTCACCACCTGTGCGACTGAGCACCTTGCTGTCGACGAAGGCGCCCTTGTCGGTGAACTGGGTGTCTGCCGGCGCCAGGACGGTGTCGTACTCCTCGTCCGCCCGCAGGTTGACCACCTTGTCCGTGACGCGTCCCTTCTCCACCTTCCGGTACGGCGTGACGAGGAAGCCGTACTCATCCAGTTGAGCGTAGAGCGACAGGGAGGCGATCAGGCCAATGTTGCTTCCTTCCGGCGTCTCGATCGGGCAGATGCGGCCGTAGTGACTGACGTGCACGTCGCGCACATCGAAGCCGGCACGCTTCCGGTTGAGGCCGCCAGGGCCGAGCGCCGAAAGGCGCCGCTCGTGGGTGAGCTGCGAGAGCGGGTTGCTCTGGTCCACCACCTGCGAGAGTTCACCGCGACCGAAGAAGTACTCGATCGAAGAGCTGATCGTCTTGCTGTTGATCAACTGGCGGGGCGTCGCGGTCTGGATGGTCTCCTGATTGTTCATGCGCTCGGACGCGGTGCGCCGGAGCTTCAGGAAGCCCTTCCGGAACTCGTCGCCACCCAGCTCCGCGATGGTCCGCACACGCCGGTTGCCGAGGTGGTCGATGTCGTCCACCTGACCCCGGTTGCCGCGCAGATCCATGATGTAGCGGATGGGATCGATGATGTCCTGAACCGTCAGGGTCATCTCGTCGCTTCCCGCCCCGCGAGCGAACTTGCGGTTGATGCGGAAGCGGCCCACCGGACCCAGACGATAACGCGTCGGATCCTGGAAACGCTCACGGAACAGGGTCCGTGCCTTCTCGATGTTGGGCGGGTTGCCGGGACGCAGGCGGGTGTAGATCTTGAGCAGTGCTTCCTCGTGGCTGCGGGAGTCGTCCTCAGCCAGCGTCTGCAGAAGCAGCGGGTCATCCTCGCCGTTGAGGATCACGTCGACGTTCTTCAGATCCGACGCGAGGATCATCTCAAGCGTCTCAGCCGTGATGGCCGAACCGCTCTTGAGCATCACCTCGCCGGTCTGGGTGTCGACGATGTCGCCCACCACGTGCTTGCCCAGCAGGTCCTTGTCCTTGCTGCCCTTCAGCGAGACCTTCTTGGTCTTGTAGAAGAGCGGAACGATCTGCTCGTTGGTGCCATAGTCCTCGGACATCGCCCGCAAGAACGTCGTCGCCGGGAACTTGCTGGTCTGATCAATCTTGATCTCCAGCACGTCCTTCTTGGTGACCGACAGCTCCACCCACGAACCGCGCTGCGGAATGATCCAGCAGCTGTGCAGCTTCTTCTCGTTGGTGTGCAGTTCGACGCTGAAGTCCACGCCAGGCGAGCGGTGCAGCTGGCTGACGATGACGCGCTCGCTACCGTTGATGATGAACTCGCCGCCCCCCACCATGATGGGGATCTCGCCCAGGTACACCCATTCCTCCACCGGCTCAGGCTTGTCGAGCCTGACCAGGATCTTGAAGGGCATGCCATAGGTCACGCCGAGGATCCGACACTCATCAGCCGTGTAGCGAGGCCGACCGAGCTCGTACCCGATGTATTCGAGCGAGACGGTCTTGTCGTACGAGAAGATGGGGAAGGTCTCTCGCAAAATCGCCTCGAGGCCCGAGTCGGCGCGCCGGTTGAACGGCACTCCCGCCTGCAGGTACTCCTCGAAGGACTTTGTCTGGATGTCCGTAAGCGGCGGGACAGCCAGAGGTGACCGGAACTTACCGTAGTGGCGAACGTTCATCGGCGGACTTCAACATCGGGTAGGGACGGACGATCAGAGACACAACAGCGACGGACAGCGCCCGCGAAGATCGCGGTGCTGTCTCGTCCACTGGCGGTGCGTGACAAGCGGGAGGCGACTACTTGACCTCGACGGATGCCCCGGCCTCTTCGAGCTCGCCCTTGACCTTCTCGGCCTCGTCCTTGGACACACCTTCCTTGACGGCCTTCGGCGCGCTCTCGACAAGCTCCTTGGCCTCCTTGAGGCCCAAGCCGGTGATGCCGCGGACAGCCTTGATGACTTGGATCTTCTTGTCACCAGGGCCGGTCAGCACGACGTCGAAGGCGGTCTTCTCCTCCTCCTCGCCGCCACCGTCGCCACCCGCTGCGGCCGCCATCATGACGGCGCCGCCGGAAGCGGGCTCAATCCCGTAGGTGTCCTTCAGATAATCGGAGAGCTGCTGCGCATCGAGAAGGGTCAGAGCGACAATCTTGTCGCCGAGGTCCTTGATCTCTGCCTTGAACTCGGTGGTTGCTGCTTCGGTCATGCTCCTGGCTCCATGTCGGGCTCAAGCGCCCGGTACGGGATGTTCGGGCGTCTCCGCCCGGTGTTGGATGGTGGTGTGTTGAACGGTGTACTGCTCAGCTGCCGCTTTCGAGCTTCTCGATGTGGCTCTGGATCGCACCAGCGATCTTCGAACCACGTGCGGTGAACTGGCCGGAAAGAGTGGATGCCGGCGAAAGAATCTGTCCCAGAAGCTTGGACTGCATTTCTTGCTTCGTGGGCAACTTGGATAGGGCCTTGGCGCGGTCGGAGTCGAGAACTTCGCCCTCCATGAAACCGCCCTTGACTGCAGGCAGCTCGTTACCGCTTTCCTTGCGCCACTTCTCGATGACGCGAGCAGCCGCGATGGCCGCCCCTTCCACTTCGACGTCCTCCAGCCCAAGAATCAGGGCTGAGGGGCCTTCGAAGAGGGATTCTATGCCTGACAGGCCCTGAGCTTCGAGCGCGCGCCGGGCCAATGAGCCCTTCACCACTTGCATGCTCAGCTGAGCCTCTTCGAGCAGGCCGCGGAACGAGTTGACGTCCTCGACGGTCATGCCGACGGGTTGCACCAACAGGGCGTCGACGCCGCCAGACAGGCGGCGTTCGTACTCGCTGGCAATGGAAACATTGACGATGTTCGGCATCAGTTCGCTCCGGTCAGCTCGCCAGGTCCACGGCAACGCCGGGGCCCATGGTCGTGGCTAGGAAGACCTTCTTGAGGTAGGTGCCCTTGGAAGAGGCGGGCTTCAGCGAGTTGACGGCTGCCACGAAGGCGCGCACGTTGGCCACGAGGTTTTCGTCGTCGAAGGAGCGCTTGCCCACAGCCGCGTGGATCGTCCCACCGCCATCGGCGCGGAACTCCACCTTGCCGGCTGCGAACTCTCGCACTGCATTCTCGACGTTGGGCGTCACCGTGCCGGACTTCGGAGTCGGCATCTTGCCCTGGGGTCCGAGGACCTTACCGAGCTTGCCGACCTTGCCCATCATGTCGGGCGAAGCCACGGCTACGTCAAAATCGGTCCAGCCATCCGCGACCTTCTTGACGAGATCGTCGTCGCCCACTTCCACGGCGCCGGCCTCGGCCGCAGCCGCCTGCTTGGCAGGATCCTTCACGAACGCGATGACGCGCCGGGTGCGCCCCGTGCCGTGAGGCAGCGACACCGCGCCGCGCACTGACTGATCAGACTTGCGGGGGTCGATGCCGAGGTTGATGGCGATGTCGATCGATTCGTCGAAGCGCGTCTTCTCGGACGTCTTGAGAATCGCGATGCCATCGAGGAGCGGGTAGACGATGTCCTTGTCCACCTTGATCGCATTGGCCTTCTTGCGCTTGTTTATGTGCGTCGTCATGTGTCTAGCGTCCTTTGTTCACCGGCTCAGCCGGAGACCTCGATACCCATGGAACGAGCCGTGCCTTCGACCATCCGGCACGCTGCGTCGATGTTGCGAGCGTTCAGGTCGGCCATCTTGGTCTCGGCGATTTCCTTCACCTGATCCTTCGTGACCTGCCCCACGATCTCGAGATGAGCATTGCCCTTGACGATGCCCGCTGCGCGCTTCAGGAGCACGGCTGCCGGGGGCGTCTTGAGCACGAAGCTGAACGAGCGATCCTTGTAGACGGTGATCTCGGCCGGAATGATCAAGCCCATCTGATCGCGGGTCGAGTCGTTGTACTCCTTCACGAACTGCCCGATGTTGACGCCGTGCTGACCCAGCGCGGGTCCAACAGGCGGAGCAGGCGTCGCCTGCCCGGCGGCCAGCTGGAGCTTGAGGACGGATTGGATTTCCTTGGCCATCTGATGTCGTCTTGCTTGGGGTCGGTCGGTTTGTGTTCGAAGTCGTTGGTTCGGCCTGTCGGGATCGACGAGGCCGATTCAGGAACTGGTTCTTAGGTCTGCTCGACCTTCCAGTACTCCAGTTCCACGGGCGTTTCACGTCCAAAGATGGTCACGATCACCCGGACCATTCCCTTCATCTCGTTCACTTCGTCCACCACGCCCGTGTAGGACTCGAACGGTCCGTCGTTGATCTTCACGCGATCACCGAGCTTGAAGTTGATCTTGAGTTGCGGCGTCTCCTCGGTATCGCGCATGCCATTCAGGATGCGCTCCACCTCGTGATCCGCCATGGGCACGGGCGCGCGGGACACACCCACGAAGTCACCGATGCCCTGGGTCTCCCGGATCAGGAACCACACGTCTTCCGGGATCTGCCCCTCTTCATCCAGATACATCTCCACCATGATGTAGCCGGGGTAGAGCTTGCGCTGGATGACCTTCTTCCGACCGCCCTTCATCTCCGAGATGGTCTCGGTGGGAACGAGCACGCTCGGAACCCGCTCCTCAAGACCGACGGCCTTCAGCCGGCGCTCGAGTTTGTCGCGCATCTTCTTCTCGAGGTTACTGGCGACCCGGAGGACGAACCAGCGAGAGGAGGCGGCGTTGAAAGCGGAGGGTTCCATCAGTCAGGAGCCGATCAGGAGAGGATGTTCTTCGCCACGATCTCGTTGAGCAGCATGTCCATCCCGGCGAGGAGCACCGTGAAGACAAGCATGACGACGAGAATGACGATGGAGGAGGTGAAGGTCTCGTTCCAGCTGGGCCAGGTGCACTTGCGCATCTCGGTTTCGGAGTCGATCAGGAGGTCCGCAACCTTCGGCCGTTCCAGGAACTTCATGAGCGTGGCCAGGCCGACGGAGGCAATGACGACGGCGAGAATCAGCGCATAGGTGAGTGGAACTCCCAGGACCGGGAGGTTGTCCTCCATCAGCCGGGTCGCCAACCCACCGGGTGCGGCGGCTTCTGGATCGCCCCGGAAGCTGCCGAGGAAGTAGTACATCTCGTAGCATCCGAAAAGCCACAGCGAGCCCAGCAGCCAAAGGGCTGTGGTCCGTGAATAGGTGCCTTGATCAGCTTTGAACTTGGCCATGGATGTTTCCGTCGTCTGTGACGCTTCGAACCTGTGAGCGAGAGGTGGCTGAGAGCCCGATGGCAGGCCAGGAGGGACTTGAACCCCCGACCCTCGGTTTTGGAAACCGATGCTCTACCAACTGAGCTACTGGCCTCCCGGGTGTGCGGGTGGACATCGGGCTCGCAGGGAAGCGACCTACTTCTTGCGCTCCTTGTGAGAGGTGTGCTTCCGGTCGAACCGGCAGTACTTGTTCAACTCGAGCTTCCACTGAGCCTTCGTGCGCTTGCGCAGGGCGTAGTTCCTGCGTCCGCACTCGGAGCATTCGAGGAAGACGACGGTGCTGCTTTTGCCTTTGGCCATCTGGTATCCAGCCGTTCGATGTCACGCGAGCCGAACGCAGTGCTCAGCTCGCGTGCCACCAGTGTCTTGGTGAGAACTACTCGACGATCTCGACGACCTTGCCCGAACCAACCGTGCGCCCGCCTTCGCGGATGGCGAACTTCAGGTCCGTGTCCATGGCGATGGGCATGATCAGCTCCACCACGACTTCAACGTTGTCGCCCGGCATCACCATCTCAGTGCCTTCGGGCAGGGTCACGTTTCCGGTCACATCGGTCGTGCGGAAGTAGAACTGCGGGCGGTAGCCGTTGAAGAAAGGCGTGTGTCGGCCACCTTCCTCCTTGCTCAGCACGTAGACGACGCCCTTGAACTTCTTGTGGGGCGTGATGCTCTTCGGCTTGGCCAGGACCTGGCCGCGCTCGATGGCATCCTTTTCGATTCCGCGCAGGAGCAGGCCCACGTTGTCGCCAGCGAGACCCTCGTCGAGGGACTTGTTGAACATCTCGACGCCGGTGCAGGTCGTGTTGCCGATCTCATCCTTCAGACCGACCAGCTCAAGCGAGTCGCCAACGTTCACCTTGCCACGCTCGATACGACCCGTCGCCACCGTGCCACGCCCCTTGATGGAGAACACGTCCTCCACGGGCATGAGGAAGTCCTTGTCGATCTCGCGCTTCGGTTCCGGGACCCAAGAGTCAACGGCATCCATGAGCTCCCAGATGCAGGTGAAGCGGGGGTCGTCGACAGGCGCGCCCTCAACAGCAGCTTCGCCAGCCTTCAGCGCGGAACCCTGAATGATCGGTGTGTCGTCGCCGGGGAAGTCGTAGCTGCTGAGCAGCTCGCGGATCTCCATGTCGACGAGCTCCAGGAGCTCGTCGTCATCGACCTGGTCGACCTTGTTCATGAACACCAGCACGCTGGGCACACCCACCTGGCGGGCGAGCAGGATGTGCTCACGCGTCTGAGGCATGGGGCCGTCAGCAGCGCTGCAGACCAGGATGGCGCCGTCCATCTGCGCGGCACCTGTGATCATGTTCTTGACATAGTCGGCGTGGCCAGGGCAGTCCACGTGAGCGTAGTGCCGTGTATCCGTCTGGTACTCCACGTGAGCGGTGGCGATGGTGATACCGCGCTCGCGCTCTTCGGGAGCCTTGTCGATGGTGTCGAAGCCACGTGCGTCCGCGAGGCCCTTGAGCGCAAGGGAGCCCGTAATGGCAGCCGTCAGGGTCGTCTTACCATGGTCAACGTGGCCGATAGTGCCCACGTTCAGGTGGGGCTTGGTGCGTTCAAAGGTGCCCTTAGCCATTTGGCTCTGATCTCCGTTTTCTGGTGCGCGACGTAGCGCGCGTGCTGTTGATCGGACTTGCGGTCATGCGACCTGGCCAGGGACGCCCAGCGGAACACCCGCTCGGAACTTCCTGACTCGCTCGCCTCGAAGGCCGTCTGCGGCCCCGGGTACTGCCTAACTCTCACTGCCTACTCGTGTCGCTCGCCATCTCTGGATGGGATGGCAACTGTCGTGCACTGCCTTGGACTGCTTGGAGCTGCTGATGGGATTCGAACCCATGACCTCGTCCTTACCAAGGACGTGCTCTACCCCTGAGCCACAGCAGCTTCTTTCGTTCGTGTGTTCGCGGGGGCGGTGCTCCCAGGCTGTCGTGCTGCCGGTGCACCCGTCCTCGCCATATCCATACTCGTTGTCACTCGTTGTCGGTTGTCGGTTCGTTGAGTGGGTTGTCGGTCGTTTCAACGGTCGGGTCGGGTGAATCGCCCTGCTTCCAGTCACCATCCAAGCGATGGAGCGGGTGATGGGAATCGAACCCACGCAACCAGCTTGGAAGGCTGGGGCTCTACCACTGAGCTACACCCGCATCGGGCCGTGTGGGCCGTTCCGTCGTCACCATTCGCTGAGCGCCTGACCTGCGCGACCTCTGCGTCGGATCCCTCTGGACTCGCCTCGTCTGTCCTGTGTCCTCGCTACCTGTCGTCCGTGTTCGTTTCGTTGAATCCAGCTCTCAAGCACAGTCAGCACGACCGTCAGACCTGGTGGGGGAAGTAGGATTCGAACCTACGTAGGCAAAGCCAACGGGTTTACAGCCCGTCCCCATTAACCACTCGGGCATTCCCCCAAGATCAGTTGCTTGCTGCTGGGATCGTCTTTCGGTTTCGAATCGCCTCGTATGTTCGCGCGCATGTCCTGCTTGGCACTCTTCTCCGCCCACGAGACACCGCCTGTCCGGAGACGCTTGCAGACGGCATGCACGCACTCGCCTCCATTCCAAAAGCGTCGCAAAACACGGCTTTGAACGGCCTTGAGGCACGCAATGAAGCTAGCGACGGGACTCGAACCCACAACATCCGGTTTACAAAACCGGTGCTCTACCAGTTGAGCTACGCTAGCGCCGGAGCGCCTCCCGACACGCAACTTTCGCGCACCGAGAAAACGGAGGATCCTAGCTCTGCCGGTTAGGCGAGTCAACACCCACCGAAGACGGATCCTTGGGCTCCTCCCGCTCCGTTTCCACGCTCATTCCGAGCACCGAACGGACGTCCCGGGTGAGCTCCTTCAGCTCGAAGGGCTTGCGGATCACGCCTGCCACGGCGGGCTCAGCGCAGATCTGCGAGACCACGATCGGCTCCAGAAAGGCGCTCATAATAAGGTAGGTCGCGCGTACCCCCTTGGCCTCGAACTGCCTCACAAGGTCCAACCCGCTGACCTCCGGCATCGTGTAGTCCGTGAGAATCAGCCGGCAGAGCGCGTTTTCCAGGAGCTGGAACGCCGTGGCGGCATCGTGGGCGTGCTCCACGGTCAGCCCCTCACGCTCCAGGACCACCCGCACCAGTCGGGCAACGGCCGGGTCGTCGTCGACCACGAGCACATCGAGAGAGGAGGGCCTTTCCACTGGGGACATGGGCGGCATGACACCACGGCCGCAGGGGCGAATCCAATTCCCGAACGGAACGGCCCTAGGGCTCCAAACCCCGCGGTCTGCCCTGCTAGGATGCCCGGCCCAATCAGAGGAGTCCCTCATGCGCTTCGGCACCACCGCCATCCACGCAGGCCAAACCCCGGATCCGACAACGGGGGCGATCATGACCCCCATCTTCTGCACATCGACCTATGTGCAGGAGTATCCGGCGGTGGTGAAGGACGGCTACGACTACTCCAGGGGCAAGAATCCGACCCGCACGGCCCTTGAGGACAACCTGGCCGGGCTCGAGGGAGCCCAGCACGGGGTCGCCTTCTCGAGTGGTTTGGCCGCCATCCACGCCGTCATGACCTCTGTCGTCGGCACAGGTGAGCGGGTCATCTGCGGAAACGACCTGTATGGGGGGACCCTGCGCCTTCTGCGCCGGATCTTCGAGCCCCAAGGCATCCAGCTGGATGTGGTGGACACCAGTGATGTGCAAGCCATGGCGGCAGCCCTGGCCAGCGGCCCCACCAAGTTGGTCTGGTTGGAGACCCCCACCAATCCCCTGCTCCGCATCACTGACCTGAAGGCAGTCGCTGCGATGGCCCACGAGGCCGGAGCCCTGGTGGCATGCGACAACACCTTTGCCACCCCCTACCTCCAAAGTCCCTTGGAGCTAGGCTGCGACTTCGCCATGCACAGTGCCACCAAGTACCTCGGTGGGCACAGCGACGTGATCGGTGGCGCCGTCATGCTCAACAGCGACGAGTTCGCCGAGAAGCTCCACTTCGTGCAGATGGCGGTTGGGGCCGTCCCCGGTCCGATGGATTGCTTCCTCTTGCTGCGCGGCATCAAGACCCTGCACGTGCGGATGCAGCGCCATTGCGAGAACGCGCGCGCGATCGCCGGCATGCTCGACGCGCATCCCCGCGTCCGCAAGGTCTACTACCCAGGCCTCAGCACACACGCCGGCCACGGGTTGGCCAGCGAGCAGATGCGAGACTTCGGCGGCATGATCTCCTTCGTCCTGGATGGTTCGGTCGAGGACGGCATGAAGTTCACCAGCAAGACCAAGCTGTTCGCCTTGGCTGAGAGCCTGGGCGGAGTCGAATCGCTCATCGAGCACCCGCCGTCCATGACCCACGCCTCGATCCCCGCTGAAGAACGTCGAGCGTCTGGCCTGGATGACGGGCTGATCCGCCTCTCGGTCGGCATCGAGGACATCGAGGATCTCAAGGCTGACCTCGATCAGGCCTTCGACCAGGTCTGAGACAAGCTGCTTGTGTCAGGCCTCGGGCAACGCCCTCAATCGGTGACCCTATGGCTTGCCTGATTCCGAGCTGGAGTCGGAGACATCGGTCGGCGGCGGCGCCGGAACGCGCTCGCGCATCACGCGACCCACCTTGAACTTGACGACGCGCTTCGGCGGCACGTCCACCTTCTCGAGCGTGCGCGGGTTCTGCGCCCGTCGAGCTCGTCGGGTGCGCACCTCGAAGACCCCGAAGTCGCGGAATTCCAAGCGATTCCCGCGGCTGAGATCCGCAACGATCTCATCCAGGAACATCTGGATGATCGTCTTCGTGACCACCTTGGTCTCCCCGGTCCGCTCGGCAATACGATTCACGAGGTCCTTCTTCGTGATCGTGATACCGCCAGGGACCAGCTCCCCACCAGCCGACGCAGAAGATTCAGGAGTGGAATCCAAGAGGCTCCTTCATGGTTCCCCGAACGAAACGACCCGAGCAGGCATGCACGGTGTTCGAGCGTCTGACGCGATCAAATCCCGGCGCACCAAGCCCGCGCTCACGAGCGCAAAGCGGTCTGATGCGCGCTCACTCTAACAGTGTTCAAACCCTTGTCAAGAAAGCGGTTAGGACCCTGACTCCGCGCCGTGCTGGAAGCCTGGCCGCGAGTCCAGGTGCAAGGTGAACGGCCCGTCGTTGCACAGCGAGAGCTGCATCATTGCGCCGAAGCGTCCCTGAGCGACCGGAACCCCGCGCGACTGGAGCTCCCTCTCAAACGCCGCCAACAGTTCCTGGGCCCGCTCTGGAGACGCGGCCTTCGTGAAGCCCGGCCTCCGTCCTTTCCTCCACTCAGCTGCCAGGGTGAATTGCGACACGACGAGAGCCGCCCCACCCACATCCATCAGTGACCGCTGGCTGCGCCCATCCTCATCCGGGAAGACGCGCAGGTCGACGATCTTGTTGGCCAACCAGAGCACCTCTTCGCGTGTGTCTCCTTGGACGGCGCACACGAGAAGGCACAGCCCGGGACCGATCTCACCCACGACCTCATCGCCCACGCGCACCGCGGCTTCGCGCACCCGTTGAGCGACGACGATCATGGAGCGCGCATCGCCCGACTCGCTCCGGCCATCCCCACGGCTTCCCGGGCCGCCCCCACCACCTCCGCCGCCACGGAACGCGCGCGGCCGGCGGCTGTCACCAGCACGTCCTCCACGAAGTCGGGATCCGCTTCCAGCGCAGCCCTCCGCTCGCGCGCTGCACTGAAGGTGGCATCGATGGCTGCAAGCAGTTCCTTCTTGGCGTCCCCATAGCCGTAGCCCCCCGCCCGCAGACGCTTCGCCATGCTCTCCGTCTCCTCAGCTGAGGCCACGAGCTTGTAGAGCTGCCACACCGTGCAGGCCTCGGGGTCCTTCACATCGTCGACGCCGAGACTGTCCGTGACGACAGACATGACCGACTTCTTGAGGGGCTTCCCCGTGGCGAAGATTCCGATGGTGTTGCCGTAGCTCTTGGACATCTTCTGTCCATCCGACCCAGGCACGACCGCCCCCGATTCGGACAGCCGCCCTTCGGGGCGCCGGAACACCTCGCATTTGTAGGCGGCATGAAAAGCCTCCGCCATGTCCTGGGTCATCTCGATGTGCTGGATCTGGTCCTTGCCCACCGGCACCACGTCCGAGTGGTAGGCCAGGATGTCCGCAGCCATGAGCACGGGATACAGGAACAGCCCTGCCCGGGGCCGGATCCCCTTGGCCACCTTGTCCTTGTACGAGGTCGCTCGCTCGAGCAGCCCCATCCCCGTCACCGTGGACAGGAGCCACGTCAGCTCGCAGACCTCCGGCACATCCGACTGCCGGAACAGGAGCGCCTTGGCGGGGTCCAGGCCCAGAGCCAGGTAGTCCAGGGCCACGTCCTTCACGGCGACGGCAAAGGCCGCACGATCCTGGAAGGTGGTGAGGGCGTGATAGTCGGCAATGAAATAGAAGCCGTCTCCCTGGTCCTGCAGCGAGATGTGCTGCTGGATCGCCCCGAAGTAGTTGCCGAGGTGCAGCTTCCCGCTGGGCTGGATGCCGGACAGGATGCGGGTGGTGTTGGCGGGCACGAGGCTCTCCGGCCAGGGAGGAAACACGGACGAATCGGCGAGGAAACCGTGGGGAAATCCTCAGGGCTGTCCAGCGGCGCGGAGCCGTCGGGCAGTGCCGACCTAGAACGGTACACCTCGTAGAATCGAAGTCTCAAGACACGAAGCGCTTGAGACCGGCGCTCCGCCTTGGGACGGTTGTCCCGTGCGGACCGGGAGACATCGACAATTCTGGTGGCACCCGGCTGGCGCGGGTGCCCTTTTCATGCTCTTGCTGGGCGGGTGTTCTTCCCTGCCTGAGCTGGACTGGAATCCGCTCATCCGCATCGAGCACACGCCGGATGGATCCGTCGAGATCGAGGCCCTGGGCCCGCTGATCGACATCCGTGAGGGCCCCGAAGGGACCTCCCACGCCCTGCGCCCGCTCTACCAGCACAAGGCCAACTTCGGCAAGCCGATCACCGATTTCCTGGCGCCCTTCGGCCGGCGCTTCGTCACGGCCGACGCGACCCGCTGGCGCTTCTGGCCCCTCGTCTGGTCGGGTGAAACGCGCGACAGTCCCGAAGGTGCCGAGTGGGATGCGGTCCTGCTGCCCCTGATCTTCACCGGCGGCGGCCCGCGCCAGGGCGATGGCTACTTTGCCCTCTTCCCGTTGGGCGGGCGCATTCGCAACATCTTCGGCCTCGAGACCTTCGATTTCTTCCTCTGGCCCTTCTTCATGCGCACGCGCATGGACATCGACGAGCAATCCACCTCGTGGACGGTCTTGCTGGGCGGCGGCTGGACCACCGGCGGCCCCCGCGACGACAGCTGGCGGGCCCTGCCCTTCTACCGGCACCGCATCGTGCGCCATGTCGACGGGACCCTGCGCACCGATCAACGCAGCGCGCTCTGGCCCATCTTCACTTGGGGGCTGGACCACGGCGACAGCGCCGACCCTTCCATGCGCTTTTCCGCCTGGCCGCTGTTCGGCCGCGAAGCGGGGGAGAGCTGGTCTCGAACCACCGTGCTGTGGCCCTTCTTCCGCGTGAACCGCGAGACAGAAGAGGCCGGCGGTGACTACCTCTACGACCTTCCGTGGCCGCTGGTACGCGTCTCCAAGGACGAGAAGAAGTCGGTCACGCGCGTCTTCCCCTTCTACAGCCACCAGGTGAGTGAGGACTTGGACTCCCTCACGCTGCTCTACCTGTATTGGGACCGGGCCAGCACCGGCCGGACCTCCGACGAGGGCTGGCCGCCGCGGAACTACGAACGCCAGGACACCTACCTGTTTCCCTTCTGGCACAACTCTCACCGCACCGTGTCCGGGCGCGAGGGGGCCGACGTCCAACATCAACTTTGGCCGCTCTTTCACCGCGACGCCGACGCACGCGGACGTCGGGATGCCGCCTTCCTTTCCCTGGTACCGACGCGTCACTTCGAATTCCTGCGCCCCGTCGACGAGCTCTACTCGTTCTTGTGGACCCTCTGGCGTTCGCGCTCGGACGGCACCAGCCACGAGACGCGCTTCCTCTTCGACACGGTTCTTTATCGCGAGTCCCCGGAAGGTCTCAGAATCTCGGTTCCCTTCCTCTATTCTCGGCGCCCAGACTCCGCAGGCCTCGACAAGCACCAGATCCTCTGGGGCCTGCTGGGCGCGGGAACGGACGCAGACGGTCTAGCCGAACTCAGCTTGGCGGGGTGGACGCTTTGGGCACGCTAAAGACAACTCTCGAGTCTCGCGGCCGCGCGATTCGGGAGACGGTCACCGAAGCGGGCTTCGCCGTCACGATCCTGCTGCGCAGTGCCCAGCGCATCGTGCCCGACCTGCGGCACCGCTCGCGCTTCACCCTGGACCAGCTGGCGGTCTGTGGCATCTCGCCCCTGCCCGTGGTCTGCGTCGTGGGTCTCTTCACCGGCATGCTGCTCGCGCTGCAGGTCGGCATGGAGCTCTCGAAGGTCGGTCAGTCGGAAGCCATCGCCAACATGCTCGGCGTGATCCTGTTCCGCGAGATGGGCCCCTTCATGACGTCCATGATCCTCACGGCCAGCGTCGGCAGCGCCATGGCGGCCGAGATCGGGACCATGCGCGTCTCCGAGGAGATCGACGCGCTGGAGTGCATGTCCGTCGACCCCATCTCCTTCCTGGTCATGCCGCGCATCATCGCCATGGCCATCATGACGCCCATCCTCACCTTCATCGGCTGCATCCTGGGCTGCATCGGCGGCGGCATCGTGGCCAAGACGCAGCTGTCCGTCTCCGCCTCCGTCTACCTGCGCAACCTGCTCAGCTCGCTCGAGGCGGAGCCCAACAGCCTGGGCCCGTTCCCCGAGGAGATCTACACGGGGCTGATCAAGTCCGTGGTCTTCGGCGTGCTCGTAGCGACCATCAGCTGTGCGGCCGGACTCAAGGCAAGCGGTGGCGCCATCGGAGTGGGCCGCTGTGTCCGCACCGCCGTCGTGCGCTGCTTCCTGATGCTGATCATCATCGGCTACTACATCTCCTGGATGTTCTTCAAGTGATCCAACTCGAGAACGTTCACAAGTCCTTTGGCGATCTGCACATCTTGCGCGGCGTCGACCTCACCCTCGAAAGTGGCGAGACGCTCGTGGTCCTGGGCCTCTCGGGCACGGGCAAGAGCGTCACCTTGAAGCACATGGTGGGCTTGCTGAAACCCGATTCGGGGCGCATCACCGTGGACGGCGTGGACGTACCCACCGCGAACGGTGAGCAGCTGCGGGATATCCGCCGCAAGGTCGCCTACCTCTTCCAGACGGGTGCGCTCGTGAACTGGATGAGCGTCCGCGACAACGTGTCCCTGCCGCTGGTTGAGAAGCGCTCGCTGCCCCCTGGCGAGATCCGTGAGCGCGTAGACGAATCGCTGCAGTCGCTCGACATGTTGGAGGCGGCCGAGCGCATGCCGGCCGAGATCTCCGGCGGCATGCGCAAGCGAGCGGCCCTGGCCAGGGTGCTCGTCGCCCAACCCAAGGCCATCCTCTACGACGAACCCACCGCGGGCCTCGACCCCATCATGGCGCGCACCGTGGGCCACCTCATCCGGGACGTCCAATCGTCCGGTGATCGCACCGCCATGGTGGTCACGCACGACCTCGAACTCGCCTTCGCGGTCGCCACCCGCATCGGGCTCCACTTCGAGGGCCAGCTCATCGAGCTCGCGCCCCCGGACGAATTCAAGCAGAGCAGTCACCCCATCATCCGCGCCTTCCTCGACGGCAGCACCACCGTCGAGGGGGAGGGACTCAAGAAGTGAAGAACCGCAACAACGACGCAATCCTGGGCATCGTGTTCTTTGGCGCCTTGATCGGCCTGGGCGTCATGACGATCGTGCTCTCAGACTTTGCCCTCGGCGCGGAGACCTTCCGCGTGAAGGTCTACGCCACCGACATCGGCTACCTGCGAGCAGGCGACCCTATCCTTCTGCATGGCATGGCCGCCGGCAAGGTGGAGGAGATCAACCGGCTCCCGCAGCCGCTGCTCATCGCCGAGCCCCACGACTCCAGCGGCGCGAGCCCAGGCGAGGCCAACTGCACGGTGGAGGTTCAGCTGAAGATGGAGGTGGACCCCTATCTCTACCTGCGCCAGGACTACGACATCCTGATCGAGGACCTGGGCCTGCTGGGCGGCAAGATGGTGCGCATGGTCGTGGGGAGAGCAGACGTCTTCATCCCCAAAGGCCAACAGCTCTACGCCTTGGCCCCCCCGTCGGCCGTCCAGGCTGCCAGCGAGATCCTCGAAGAGAACCGGGCCGACATCCGGGACGCCATCGCCCAGATCAACGAGTTTGCCGAGAAGGCGAACCGGGGTGAGGGCACCCTGGGCCTGCTCATGAATGACGCCGAGACGCGGGCGCGCATCGAGGGCATCATCGACGACATCACCACGGTGGGCGATAGCCTGACCAACGGCGAGGGGACCATGGGCAAGCTGCTCAACGACAGCGCACCCTTCGACGACTTGAAGGTGGCCATGGCCGATGCTCGCAGCTTCACTGACCGCATCCGCAAGGGTGAAGGCACCGTGGGCAAGATGATCCAGGACGACACCATCTACGAGGACATCCGTTCGCTGACAGAAGAGGCGCGGACAGGGCTCTCAGGCATCTGGGATGGCGAAGGAACCCTGGGCAAGCTGATCAACGACGACGCCCTCTACGCACAGGCCGAAGAGTTCATGGCGGATCTGCTCGAGATTGCCGAGAAGGTCTCCGACGGCGAGGGCACGCTCGGCCGTCTGCTCAATGACGCCCAGCTCTACGATGACGTGGTGGCCTTCGTGAACGATGCGAGGGTCGTGTTCAGCGATCTGCGCGATGGCAAGGGGCTTGTGGCCGCGCTCATCAACGACGAAGAGCTACTCGACGACTTCCGCTCCATCCTGAGCCAGGTGCTTGGGGCCATCGAGGACGCCCGGGAAACGACGCCCGTCACCAGCCTCGGATCCTTCCTGTTCGGCACCTTCTAGCCGGTCAGGCCTCGCCAGCGGTGGACAGCAAGCCGATGTAGCGTCGGAAACGCTGCAGCAGCAATTGCGGCCGGCGCAGCTCGCGCATGATGCGCGAGGGGCGCATGTAGAAGCTCCGGTAGGCCCGGCGGATGGCTGCGGACACCTGCTCGCTGCTCATGACCTTGGCCACACCCACAGGCGTGGTGCCCGTGAACTTGTCGAAGTCGAACTCGTCCTCCTGCTCGGCCCGGCTCTCCTTGTAGAGCTTTGTGTCCGGGTACGGCGTCACCACCGTGAACTGGACGGTGTCGGGGTCGAGGTAGATCGCCAGGTCGATGGTCTCACGTGCCATCGCCGGGGTCTCCTCCGGGAAGCCGATCATGAAGAAGCCGCGCGTGGCAATGCCATGCTTCTTACAGGACTCCATGACGACCTTGGCGTGCTCGTGGCTCTTGATCTTGCCGCGGCTGTACTTCTTCTGCAGCCCTTCGTTGCCGGCCTCGATGCCGAAGGAGACCGAGACGCAGCCGCCGCGCGCCATGGCGGCGATGAGCTCGTCGTCCATGGTCTTGATGGCCGTCTCACACTGCCAGAGCACGCCGAGCTTTGCCTGTTCCAGCATGGCGCTCAGCTCGATGACGCGGTCGCGGTCGTAGGCAAACAAGGGGTCCCGGAACACGATGTTGGTCACACCTTGCTCGTGAACGATTTGTTTCAGCTCGTCGAACACATTGACGGCTGATCGGCCACGCCACGGAATGCCCTGCGCAACCACGTACCCGCAGTACGTGCAGTTGATGGGGCAACCCCGGGAGGACTGCACCGTCTGGATGGGCCCCTCCATCGTGGGGATGCGGTACGGCTCCACGGGCAACAGTGCGCGCGAAGGGAAGGGCAAGGCATCCAAGGCGTCACCGCGCAACAGCGGGCGGTCCGGGTTGCTGCTGGCCCCGCTCCCACGACGCACCGTCAGGCCATCCACGGCCAGGGGGTCCTCCCCCGCCTCAAGAGCCTTGAGCATCTGCTCAATGGTCAGCTCCGGCTCGCCGCGCACCACCGCGTCCACCTGCGAACCCGCCATGGCCAGGTCCGGCACCTTGCTGCCCTGGCTGCCCGTGATGCAGACCACGCTGTCCGGGGACACCTCTTTGATGCGATCGACCAACGCCAGATCCAGCGAGATGGTCGCGCTGGACGTCGCCAGGACCACCAACGGCGAGGGGTGGGCCGCCAGTGCCTCCAGCACCACGCTGTCGTCCGATCCGTCCGCCTCGGCGTCCACGACGCTGGCCTGGTGACCCGCCCGCTCCACGATGGCCGCCACGTAGAGCAGGTCCAGGGGCGGATAACAGAGCCCTTCACCCACGACCATGCCAAAACCGCCCATGAGCCCTCGGCTCACGCGCTGACTAGGAGGTGGTGGTGGATTGACGAGCAAGACGTGCATGGGGCGGCGTGGATCCTATCAGGCTGCTCGCCAGAGTCGACGAGAGGCCTTCTTTCGCGCGTTTTCACCACCCAACTTGAGGCATCTAAGTGCGTTGATATCAAAGGCTTAACCAAAGTCATCCAGAAGCACGTCCGAAGAAAGGTGTTCGAAACTTCATTGTCACTTTGGACGGAGAGGAGCCGGGCCAGCAAAGCGATCTGCTGGACGACTCCGCGCAAGCCACCTTGAACGACTCACATCGGGCCTCAGCGAGGCCCTTTTTCCATTTCGCCGGCGCAGCGACGCTTCTGACCCTCGTGGCCCTGGCCGCCGTGGTCGTGGAGCCCAGCGAGGCCCCGACGTCCTCGTCCGCAGGCATCAACTCGAGCGCAGCCTTGGCACTTGGCTCTGCAGGCGCAGCCTCAGAACGACCTGGGCTGGAGTTGCCCTCGGACGGTGACCAGGCTCGCAACACCCGGCTGGAGTTGTTTGACCGGAAGCCTAGCCAAAGCGTGCCGCTGCTCGTGGACGACCCTCAGCTTGGCGCCGAGCTGACGGGCAAGGAACAGAAGAAGCTGAACAAGCTGGCCAAGAAGTGGGCCAAGACAGGCGGAAAGATCGCCAAGAAGGAAGCGCTCGTGGTTCAGCGCATTGGCGAACTCGCCGCCGCTCAGGCCGCCCTCGTCGCAGCCAATGCCCTCCCGGACGGAACGCCTGAAGAGCTGACCCAGAAGGCGAAGGCCATCAAGAAGGCCGAGAAGAAGCTGCTCAAGGCACAAAAGAAGCTGCTCAAGGCACAGACCAAGTTGGTGGGCCTCAACTCCAAGCTCACGGCCTTTGTCGCGGCCATCGATGAGGTCGACCCTGGCTACTTCGAGAGCCAGACGGGCCCCCCACCGGAGCCCGATCCGGACCCGACGGGCGAGCCGGACCCCGACCCCGCCACCAACCCCGGACCCGACTTCCAAGGCGCCGGCGTGCCCACCCTGCCCGTCTTCGTGCAGGAAGCCCGGCCGAGCAACGGCACGGGGGTCACCCGCGCTGGAGACATCGCCACCTTCGGCATCCCATTCTCCGAGGGAGACGTCGGCATCAAGTCGGGCCGCCCCGCCTTGGCCGTGTCCGGTGCGGACTCGTTTCAGTTCCGCACGCTGAAACTCTGGCCCGACGGCAGCGTCCAGTGGGCGCTCTGCGACCTGCAGACAGATGTCACCGCCGGCGTCATCAGCCAAGGTCTCGTGGTGCTGGGTGGCGACGGCCAATCGGTCCAAGCCAACCTCGCTGACGAGAACGGCAGCTCAATCCAGATCGACACCGGCCCGCTGCAGGCGACAGTCCTCAAGACCACGTTCAACTTCCTCGACAGCGTCACCGTCGACGGGACGCTGCTGGTCGACGGCCCCAGCGGCCGTGGCCTCACGGGGCGGGCACCCAACGGCGACCTGCTGGTCCCAGCCCTGACGACTGTCACGCTGGAAGAGAATGGCCCCACCCGCGCCATGATCCGCGTGGACGGCACGATGGTGGACCCCGGCGCCGTGAAGTTTGTCGACTTCACCTTGCGCATCGTGGCACGCCGCGGCTCGCGCGACCTGGAAACGCAGCTCACGGTTCGCAACGCCAACATCGCTCGCCCCCAACACGCGGTGATCGAGTCCCTGGAGCTCTCCGTCGAGAGTCTGCTCGGGAGCAGTTCTAGCTCGGTGCGCATGGCCGGGCACGCTGGTGAGCACACCGGCATCCTGCTGTCGTCCCTGGACGCACACCTCTACCTGGCCCACACGGCCACCAACCAGGCGGGGCTGGGCGGGGCGCAGTATGTCCCCCACCTCCCCAACGTCAGCTCGGGGAGCAAGACGTTCACGCAGGAAGGCTACGAGGCCGCCATCGCCGGCTCCACGCTGCAGTCCCTGGGTAACGAGAACCTCTACCCCGAGCACGGATGGATCGACCTCACTGGCCCGAACGGCGGCGTGACGGTCGGCATCCGACAGGCCCCGTACATGTACCCGGTCTCGCTCGAGGCGTACGGTTCGGGCAAGGTCACGGCGGGCATGTTCAGCTCACACAACCCGGCCGACTTCACCTTCAGCTGGCAGCAGCACGAAAGCCGTTCGGCGGTGTTCTCGTTCCACACCGGAGTCGCAGCTGACCCCGAGGCTGTCGTGCGCCGGCTGGACTACCCCGTCGTAGGCCGCTTCGCGGACTACAAGGACTACGACCGCGCGGGCGTCTTTCCGTACCGCCTGCTCACCAAGCAAGAGCAGGAGGAAGCCCTCTCGCTGATGGGCATCAACCACAACATCAGCGTGGGCAACAACACCTTCCTCGTCACCAAGTACCTCTACAAGGGGACGACCGGCGGCACGAACAACCACGCGGGCATCGAGCTGCACCTCGGCGGCGATTGGTTGCGGCATGGCACAGGCGGCCAATACCTCTCCGCAATGAATCTGGCCCTCTACAAGTCGGAGTGGCAAGTCGCTCGTTCGGACAACTTCGAGGACGAAGATGATCCGGGCGCCAGCAACGACCAGGTCCCCCACAGCGTGGGCTTCCAGAGTGACGACGAACATCGCTACCGCGATGGCATGATCCTGGCGTACCACCTCACGGGTGACCGACGCCTGCGCGAAGCCCTCTACGACGAGGCCGAGGTCCTGCAGAGCGTGTCACTCTGGCCCCATGAGCGCTCGATGTACCAGACGCTGCGTGCCATGGGCCTGGTGGCGGAGTTCACGGGCGACCCAGCCCTGATCCCCACGCTGCGCGCACGCCTTCAGTACATCACGCAACCCACGGTCAACGTCAACACGGCGAGCAGCGGTTGGGGTTGGGAAACCAGTCAGGACGTGGGCCAACGCCGCTACTTCGTCAACAGCTCGGACAACAAGAACGAGAAGCCGCCGGGGGAGAACTTCCAGTGCCGGGGCTTCATCTCCGCCAGCCTCGGGCCGCTCGGCTACTTCCACGCCGCACGCTTCTTCGCCTCCAATGACCCTGACGGCATGGCAGCCAGGGGCCGCATGCGCGACCTCTCCTACTGGGCGCGGGAAGAAATCTTCAGCAACGACCCCAACCCGGTGAATCGCCGCCTCATGTACTCGTACGCCGTGACGCAGCAACAGGTGACGAACTGGGAGAACGTCGACTTCCATCCGATCTTGTTGGGCATGGCGGAGAGCTACCTGGACACCACCGACATCGTCTATCTGCTGCGCGGCGCCGACCAGCTCGAATCCGCGCAGGCGCACGGCGATCTCTACCGCTGGAACACGCGCATGGACTGCCAGCACTTCCTCGCCATCTACCGCGACTGGGCCCTCTCCCTCTAGGCGCCGCCATCGGCCTCGAGGGGCTTGCGCAACACGCCGTAGAGCGAGACACCAAAGGGCAGGTCCAGCCGCTTCTCGATGGCGATCTCTGTGCGAGTGATGAGCCCTGCCAGCCACTCGGCAGGCGCAGGCATGGGCACCGCGAAGTCCGACGTGGCTTCCTCAGGCGGTGTGGGCGAGAGCCCGCGCAATTTGCGCAGCGCCCAGACCGGAGGGAAGAGCGCCATCGAGCTGTAGCTCATGCGCTCCGTGACGAAGCCCGCTTGCTCGAGCCGCCCCCGCAGTTGCGGGCGGCGGTAGCGTCGATGGTGGTGATAGGCCTCATCGTGAGGGCTCCACAAGGCCATGAAGGCGGGGACCGTGGCGACCAGGACGCCACCGGGGCGCAGCACCCGGTAAACCTCGCGCATGGCCGCCACGTCGTCCTCGAAGTGCTCGAAGGCATCCAGCGCCAACACCACATCGAAGCCGGCTTTGCGGAAGGGAAGCTCGAGCGCATCCCCTCGGACGATGCGATCGATCCCTCGCTCCCCGCACAGTCGGATCGTCTCCTCGGAGATGTCGATCCCCCTGATCTCTCCGTAGTCGGCGAGAAAACGGAAGCTCATGCCCGTGGCGCAGGCGAGGTCCAGGATCTGTAGCGGCCCCTGACGGGTCACGTAACGGTCCAAGGCCGCGCGCACGAGGGCCCGCCGTCCTTGGTACCACCAATGAGTTTCCTCAATGGCGAACATGCGATCGAACTCGGCAGTGTTCACGGGGTGCCGTGTGCTCCACCGGGGCCAGCTACTCTGCCGTCCGACGCCGGTGCTTCCCCATCGGTGGTGCTCTTGTTGCGGGGGTCCACGGGGCCTCCATGCTTCTCCATGGCGATGATCTTGCGGGTGACCGCGATCATGAACAGGAAGCCACCAGCGAAGATCAGGTAACGGTAGGGGGCGCTGGTCTGGCGCGCCAGGATCCCGAGGTACGCGATGATCAACGCCAGGCCCCACAGGATCACGACGGCCTCTGCGCTGCTGAACCCACCTCGCACCAAGCGATGGCTCAGGTGGTGGCAGTCACCCAGGTACACCGGCCGCTTCTCCTTGATCCGCATGAAGACCACGAAGGCCGCATCGAAGAGCGGAATGCCCATGAACAAGACGGCGGGGATCAGGTGGCTGGCGCCGAAGTCGTGACTGCCAACGCCCATGAAGCCCTTGACCAGGTCGAACTGCACCCACGCCATCCAGAACCCGATGAACATGCTGCCCGTGTCGCCCAGGAAGACCCGGCTGCGCGGAAAGTTGTAGGGCATGAAGCCCAGGACGGCGGCGAGCAGCACGACGGCCACGGTCATGGACCTGTAGCTGTCCGTGTTGGACATGTAGAGGATGGCCGCCGCGAAGGAGATGACCGACAGACCGGACATCAGACCGTTCATGTTGTCCGAGAAGTTGAAGCTGTTGACGATGGTCAGATACCAACCCAGGAAGAAGAGCTGGTAGAGCCATTGCTCTGGACTCCCGCCGCCTGAGATCAGGTCTCTCAAAGTCGGCAGCATGAGCACGAGCACGCCCACGATCTGCCCCAACAGCTTGGGCTCGAAGCCCATGGAGTCCTTGAAGATGTCGTCAACCAGCCCGATCAGGAAGATGACGATGCTGCCCGCTATCACGAAGCTGATGACGGAGAAGCGTAGTCCTTCATCACCCAGCTGGGACTCGGATTGGGTCCAGACCACGGCCAGGCCCGCCATGACGCCGCAGACGACACCCAGCCCGCCCAGCAAGGGGGTCACCTTCTCGTGGGTCTTGCGGCCCCCAGGCTTGTCCACGATCCCAAAGCGCCGTGCCAGGACGAGGAAGAGCGGAACGGTGACAAGAGCCACCGCAAGAGCCGCGCCAAAGCCCAAGGCAGCAATCCGAAGAACGGGTTCGTCGAACAAGGAGGAGGTGTCCCGGAAGTCCAAGGTGACTCTATCCCGATCGGAGAACCGCGGCCAGCTCTAGAGCCTGTCCGCTCCCAAATCCCGGCGCGCCTACGTTCTCAAATTCAGACCGCGGCGGCCAAACCAACGAAAGACGCCATCCACCTCGCACATCACCTCGGACAGATCGCTGTCTTCATTCACCGCGATGCGCTTGAGGTCCAGCAGGGGCGTGGCGGCGTCATTCAGTCCAGGCATGGCAGTCGTCGAGCTGCGAAAGCCCAGCTCTTCGAGGATCGAGCGCGTCTCCTCGTTGTAGTCCCATGTCCTGCCGTAGGGATAGGCGAAGGACGCGATGCTGTGGCCCAACCAGGATTCCAGGTCGCGCAGTGAGCCCTCGATCTCCAGGCGCTGCTGCGTGGCATCCAGCGACGAAAGAATCAGGTGGTTCACGGTGTGGGCTCCGATCTCCACCCCTGCCTTGTCCAGAGCCCGACACTCATCCGGGCCGAGATAGACATGGCTCGCCAGCTCGGCATCCACCCCCCCCAGGTCCGAGAAGATACGCGCCAGGATGGTGTCCCGCTCCTTGGGCGTGACCTCGTACTTCAGCAGGCGTTTCATCTCGTACTCGGCGGCAACGTCATCCTTGGGCAGGCTTCGCAGGTCCTCTCGCAGATGTTGCTTGTCCACCTGCTGGGCGAGACGCTCGGCGAGGTCGTGTGCCCCTCCCAAGTGCAGTGCCCAGAAGTAATGATGGAGCCAGTTGAGACGCCCCTTCATGGGACCGGTCTGAACGTAGATCGTCGCCGTAGCCCCCATGGACTGGAGCAGGGGCAGCAAGACGTCGTGGTTGTCGAGGTAGCCGTCATCGAAGGTCAGCACCACCGCATCGGAAGGCACGGCCCCCGATTGCAACTCGTCCACCATCTGGTCCACGGTGCACGTTCGATAACCAGCCGCCTGAAGCATGCGTAGCAGGCGCCGCAACTTGGCCTCACTGATCTTCATGTGCCCTGGCAGATAATCCGTCTCCGCGGGGCTGCCCACGTTGTGGAACATGAGGATGGGCACTCCCTCCCGCGACGCCCGGAACAGCGACCTCAAGCCCGTCAGGTGGAAGGCCTTGGCCACGAAGGTGGAGAGCCAACGCTTGAGTGTGTGTTTCATCGAGTTCTGCATGACGAAAGCTTCGAGAGGTGGTTCGGCGGCATCAGGCGGACAGATGTTCGGCGTCCCGGTCACCATCGGCCAGATGCCAGCGGGAGATGTCGCCATCCTCCGGACGAGCATCCTTGCGACAAGCACGCACGATGAATGGGAAACGATCCCTGAACAGTTTACTGCCCGAGGGCTCAGGCCAGCCGAGCTCTCGCAAGGTGGCGGCTGCTGGGTGGTGTAGAAAACAGAGGGCCGTGGCCTCCAGCATCCCGCGTGCATGGCCCATGGCGGTGAAGGCCAGCAGCAGCTCCCGTCGAGCCGCCTCGTCCCGGGCGACGTGATCCACAAGGAAGGCATTGCCACCGTGGAACTCCACGACGAGCAGGCCGTCGAGCCGCGCAGCCCGCGCCCCGCCCGCTGCTGCCGACACAGCCTCGCCAGGGGCGGGCAACACGTAGCACTCCTGGCGGCCGCTTGGGGTGTCCACGTAGCGCCAGTTGAGCCAAGCCGCGTCGCGCTCCCCCACCAGCCCCTGGCAGGGCATGGCCGCTTCGCAGAGCTCATCGACGGATTCGGTCAATCCAACGACCCCATCGAAGCGAGCGACCCGGGTCAGGGGAGAGTGCCAAGCCTCGAATCTCTTGCGATCCCGCCGAAAGCGCCAGCCATCCAGGAGCGGCGCCAACTGCGCAGCCAGTGGCGCCACGCGCCCCAGTCGACGCAACCCCCGCTCGCTGCGATACCCGTAGCGGAACACGGAGGCTTGTCCGATGTCTTCCCAGCCGTTGCCCAGGAAGCCCGTGTAGGAGAGACGCCCTGAATAAGCGAACACCCACGGGATGCCCATCTCCCCGGCGGCCTCACACACGATGTCATCCAGCCCCGTGAAGATGCCCTGCCGTCGGGCCTCCGGAGCGACCATGGCATCGGAAGCCTGCATCAGGAGCAGGGGCTGGCCGTCCCGCCGGAATCTCCGCGGCACATAGCTGTAGGCACCCACCACCTTTCCCCGCCCGTCCACGGCCACACGCGAGATGGCCGGACCATGGGGGTTCTTTGCATACTTCCAGTCGAAGGTGTCGACCTGCTTGTCCTTCCGGAAGCAAGCGTTGAACAGCCGACACTGGTCCTCGCGGTCAGCCGCACCGGCCTCGCGCCAGGTCCAGGGGCGTTCGCTCATCGGATGCCCGCCGGAGCGTCCACCCGCCCCCCGCCCAGCATCTTCACGGCCCGTTCTACGTCCGAGACCGACAGCTCGTTGTTCCAACACCCGGCACCGGCCCGCGCCTCGTCCAGGCCCGGCTTGCCCTCACCTTGGGCACCCGCGTGCTGCACCAGCACCTGGGGTCGGACGGCGATGCGCCGGTCTGCAAACCAGCGTTGCCAGGCAGAGAGCATGGGGCGCGTCTGTCCGCTACGACCGAGGACGTGCAGCACCACGGCAGACATGCCCGTCACCCGCACGGCCTCGACGGCACCTTCCAGACGCGGACGGACCGGGTCGTCCATGGGCGTCCGAGCCTCGGCCTCGATGTCCTCAGGCGAGACGACGAGCACTTCCTTGCAACCTCCTTGGGCCAAGGTCAGCACGAACGACGGCGAGACGTGATCGGCACGCACACGACAGCTCCAGGGCACACCCGGCGCCGCACCAAACATGCCCCGTGCCACCTCGTCAGTGAACTCCTGGTCCCGGCCGAGATCGCGATCGTCGAACACCAGCGCGCGGCAGCCGGAGCGCGTCACGGCATGCCGAACCTCTCGGAAGGTGTGGTCGGGGTCATCCCGCAGGGGACCGACGGTCGTCGTGCGCTGGCCATTGGTCATGCGCGCCGCATAGGCATCCAACGCGAACAACTGCCAGGCCGGCAAAATGTCGTTCTCGCGATCCGACTCCGCAAGATCGGTGACGTCCACGTCGCACTGCAGCCGCCCTCCATCGAGGCGGGCGAGACCGGGCGTGGACGGTGAGAATTCCCGCGCGAGGCTCTCGCCGACCGGCCCCAGCATGACCCCTTCCAAATTGGGCAGCAGGGCCATGAGCTCTGCGCCGTAGCGATGGGCCAGGGGGCCACAGGCCAAGACCGGCGCGGGCCAATCCCAGCCGCTCAGGAGGCTGATGAGCGGACGGGCATCGGGTACGGGGTTCTGGGCCACCGTACTGCCCCCCGCATGCAACAACACGAGGTCGGGGCGCCACATCTTGAGTTCACGGCGCACAAGCCGGTGCCCCAGCTGCTCGGAGTCCTGGTCGAGAACGCGCACTTCCGCGCCGTGGCGCAGAAGCCGGGCGCTCATCATGGCCACATCCCACGAGGGTGGGCCCACGGTCTCGGCCGTTGCGAGGCGAAGGCCACGCTGAGGGCCCTTGGTCACGACGATCATGACGCGCCAGCGTCTCTTCACGGCAATCCGCCCTCTAGTGACTCATCAAATCGCGGTGGACGGCTTCCACCGCATCCAGCTGCTTCTCCAAGCTAAACATCTGAGAAGCCCGCATGCGCCCCGCCGCCCCCATTCGTTTGGCCAGAGCGGGGTTCAGCAGCAGGCGCCGCAGCCGGTCGGCCATGACCGCCGTCTGCAGGGGGTTCACCAGGAAGCCCGTCTCACCATCCACCACCACGTCCGAGGGACCGCCCCACATGGAGGCCACCACGGGCCGCCCGGCAGCCATGGCCTCCAGATTCACCAGGCCAAAGGACTCGAAGCAGAGCGAAGGGCTGACCACCACGGACGCCAGGGAGAAGGCCGCGGCCAGCTCGTCACCTGTCAACCAACCGGTGCGGACGAGCCGTTCGGCCCCCAGTCCATTGCGCTCGGCCAGGGCCAGCATCTCCTCGAAGAAGCCCGGCAAGGCATCGCCCACCAACAGCAGGACCAGATCGGGCACATCCTGCACCAGGGCGGCCAGGGACTCGACCAACTCGAGCCCTCCCTTGAGCCTGTCGATGCGCCCCCCATAGAGCACGCAGGGCTGGCCAGCGACACCTAGGCGCTCCGCCAGCTGGCGCGCTACATCAGCCTTTGGCACTGCAACCGCAGGGGGAGCGGCATTGAAGACCGTCGTGCAGGGCCCGATACCGCTCTGCGCCAGGGCAGCCCCCATCTCGTCGCTTACGGCCAGCAAGCGATCCACATCCGACGCCAGCACCTTCTTGATGCGCCCATTGCGCAGCGGATTGAAGCGGCCGCGCACGCAAACGGCACACTTCAGGAGGCCATTCCGATAGGGAACGGGATCGCCCGGCTCGAGCCGCTCGTCCAGGTGACAGAACAGCTTCTGGTGGCACACGGGCATGATGTCATGCACGTGCAGGATCGTCCTGCAACCCGCAGACCCTGCGGCTGCAAGGGCAGCGTAGCTCAGGTGGATGTGCAGGTTGTGCACGTGAACGATCTCTGGCCGCACCTCGGCCACCACGCGCTGCATGGCCGAGACGCCCCCGGGGTTGTCCAGGCTGCGCCAAGCCTTCCAACGGGGGTTGTAGGTCGGCGTGTACTCCAGGTGCACATCGACCCCGTTCTCGGTCCAGCGGCGAGCCTCAGCAGGCTTCTGGGTCGTAGCCAGGAAGGAGACCTCATGCCCCCGACTGGCCAGCCCCTCCGCCATGCGGACCGCGACCCCCGCAGCTGAGGAACGCCCATAGAGATCGTTCGCGACGAGCAGCTTCATCGCCGCTCGACGGGGCCCCGTCGCCCCGACCGTCGTTCAACCTGTCCTGCAAGCCGTCCTGCAACAACGACCACGTCAGCTCAGATCTCGGGGAAGTCGCTGGACACGGGAGCCTGGGTCTTGCCCAGCTTGAACGCACGGGCCACGCGCGCCTTGCCCTCGTCATCCCAGTTCTCGATGTAGTAACGAATCCGGGCCCAGTAGCGCTTCGCGCGCGAGGGGAAGGAGTCGTACCAGGCCTCATAGTCTTCCACGAGGCTGCGCTTGATGCGGTTCAGCTCATCGTTGCTGAAGTTCTCATGCATGTAGGGCGAGCGGTCCGAGTCCACGTATTCGGTGCGCACGAGTTCCGGGTCGATGCGGTCCGCGTATTGCTCAAAGGAGGCAGTGGCCGTGAGCGGATTGAACAAGGACGTGCGCACACGGTCCGGCATCGCCGCCCGGATCCCGCGTGCCGTCTCTTCGATGTCCTCCATGGTCTCGCCGGGCGTCCCGACGATCAGGAAGACCTTCGACCAGATGCCTGCGCGACGGGTCATCTTCAGGCACTCGACCACCTTCTCGGCCTTGTAGTCCTTGATCAGCGTGTCGAGGCTGCGCTGGCTCACGGATTCCACACCGAAGTACATCCGGTTGAAGCCGGCCTTCTTCATGGTGCGGGCCATGTCGTAGTCGATCATGTCCACGCGCGTCTCGCAGGACATGTTCAACTTCAGGCCACGCTTCATGATCCCTTCGCAGAGGTCGTAGACGCGCTGCTTCTGGCAGGTGAACAGCTCGTCGATGAACAGCACGTTGCCCGGTTCGTAGGTGTCCGAGATCTCCTGCAGCTCGTCCAGGATGTTCTCGACCGAACGCGTGCGGAATCCACGGCCCGTCAACTCCTTCTGGCAGAACACACAGCGGAAGGGGCAGCCGCGACTGGTGAAGATGTAGAACAGCTTCTCCTTGTTCATCGCGGAGTAGCGCGGGAAGGGAAGCATCTCCCAGGCCGGGAACGGGATGCGGTCCAGGTCCTTGATGAGCGGGGGCTGGGGGTTGGCGTGCCGCGTGCCGTCTGCCTTGTTGAAGGCGATACCGGGCACCGACTCCAGGGCATCGCGGCCCTGGTCGACACCGCGGGCGAAGTCGACGATGGAATCCTCGGCCTCACCACCGATGACATAGTCGATAGCGCTGCCGGCATCCAGGAAGGTGTCCACGTCGACGGTGGCGTGCGGGCCGCCCATGACGGTGATCACTTCGGGCCGCGCCTGCTTCGCCTTCTCGGCGTAGCGGATGGCACGGTTCACGTGCGGCGTGAGCGCTGACAAGCCCAGGATGTCTGCCTTGGAGATGTACTCATCCACCTCGGCGGCGGTGCAGACGCGCTCGTCGCAGCACTCCACGTCGCAACCCGCCTCACGCAGGATGGCGGACAGGTAGATGATGCCCAAGGGCATGGCGATGAAGAAGTCGTCCTGCCCCGGAGGGGTGACATACATCAGGATGATCTTCTTCTTGGTGACGGGGGCGCTAGGCGCGTTGTCGCTCATCAATCTACCACTCGGTCAGTTCAGCCACGTCTGGGGACAGTCTGCTCTCGCGCCGGATCGTCAGGCGCCCCAGAGGCGTCTGCTGCACCGGCACTCCCCCCGGCCCTGGCCTTCATTCTGGCTGGAGCACGGCGAAAGTAGACGAATATGTATACCAGATGAAAAAGGACAACGACCTGGCCGAAGCCCGCCGCCGCTGCAGCTCCCTTCGGCCCCCAGGCCGTCGTAGCTAAAAAGATCCCAACGGTCATCAGGGTGGAATACAGCAGGTTCTGGATCACGCAATGCCGCATGCGGTTCGCGTAGATGTAGAACGGCTCCACGATCACGGCGAAGCCGGTGAACAGATAGCCGGAGGCCAGCAACAGGTAGATCTCGAAGGATCCTGCGTATCGGCTGCCGTATCCGTAGGTGATGACCAGCCAGACGAAGGGGATCGAGAGCAGCGTCGCCCCGATGGCCAAGCCGCCTGCCGTCAGCGAAAGGCGCCGCAGCATGCCCCCCAGCTTGTCGATGGGAACATCCGACTGACCCATCTTCAGACCCAGGGTCGGCAAGATGTTCGTACCAATCGCTCCGATGGCCCCGCCCAGCACCATGGTCAGCACGCTGCCCACCTTGTAGACCCCGTTGTCCTCCATGCCCTCCACCGCCATGGCGTTGGCCGCGGCCACGGCGGGGATGAAGATCATGCCGAGCCGGGGCACCACGGCGGCCATGGACTTGCCGAGGGCCAGGAGGAAGGAGAGGCCAAAAAAAGTGGAAAGGGGAGCCTTGGGAATGGCCCGCAGCACCTTCCGGAAGGGTGGCGGCGCCAGATTGGGGTGCAGCTTGCGAGCCCAGCGATAGACGAACAGCCCGGCCACGCCCGACAGGATTCCATGGGCCACGAAGGCCCAGGCCGCCGAGGTGGGTGTCGCACTCACCCACAGAGCCCCCGAGACGAGGCCCACACGCAAGATGTTCGTGGCCATGTCAAAGGTGGCGTAGGTCCGCATCTGCCGCGTGCCGTTGAAGATCGCCAGCGTCAGGCTGCGCAGGATCTCCCCCACGACCGCCAGCGACAACACCGCCGCCACCGCACCCACGTCGCGGTCGTCCAGGAACCTCTCGGCGAGCGCCGGCGCCGCGAACCAGGCCAGGAGCAAGACCCCCACGGACATCAGGGCGCCCAGCTTCAGCAGCGCCGCCAGCGCTTGGATGCTTCCCCCCTCGTCACTCAGCCCCTTCGCCTTGCTGTAACGGGACACGGCGGCGTTGGTGAGACCGAGGTTCACCAGGAAGAACAAGAACATGTAGAGCTCGCGCGATGTGGTCCATCGGCCGAACTCGTATTCGGACAACATGCGCGTCGTGATCAGCGACGTCACGAGATAGGTCGCGCTCTGGACAAGGCTCGCGCCTTGCAAGACCAGCGTGTCACGTACGAACTTCTTCTGGCCGAAGGCCTTGATGCGATGACGGATCACGAGCGGGCCCGCCTCCCGCGCACGGCGGCGAGTTCTGCGTAGATGTCCGCCACGCGGTTAGCAGCCCGCTCCCAGGTCTGGCCCTTGGCGCGCTCCAGGCCCGCGCGCCCCATGCTGCGTGCCCTCTCGTCGTTCTCCAGCAACAGACACAGGGCCTCGGCGAGTCCTGCCAGATCGTCGCGGCTGCGGAGGAAGCCGTTCTCCCCGTCGGTGATGGCGTCCTCGGCCCCGCTGTCCAGCACACCCACCACAGGCCGGCCGGCGGCGCCGGCCTCCAGGAACACGAGGCCGAAAGCTTCGAAGCCCCCTTCCTTGCTCGTCTGGGGAGTGAGCATGAAGGCCTGCGCTCCACGCATGAGGGCGACCTTGCGGCCCTCGGTCACATTCCCCAGGAAGTGCACATGCTCCTGGGCCCCCGCCGCCTCGATCTGCGCCAGGAGGCCCTGGTAGTACGGGTCCTGCTCGGCGAAGCGCCCCACGATCACGAAGTGTGCCGACGGGCAACGCTCCCAGGCCTTGAGGAAGGCTGGCAGGGAGGTCTCATAGCCCTTGCGCTGCTTCACCTCGCCCACGCACAGGATGTACGGTTCGGGCACTTCGGGCGTCTCGCCGCGCGCGGCCAGCACGTCGTAATCGTCCGGCACGCAACCGTAGGGCACCACTTCCGCGTCGCCCGGGTCCACGACCCGCTCCACCTGGCGCAGGGCGAAGCGCGCACCCATCAGGAAGCGGTCGGCTCGCTTGTACATCCAGTTCAGGAGGTTCTGGTGAATGGGCATGGCGGCGGGAGTCACGGAGTAGGTGCCGTGACCGCTCACCACCACCGGGCGACCGGAGAGCACCCCGACGAGAACTGCCACGAAGCCCAGCGGGTAGTCGGACAGGCTGTGCACCACATCCGCGCGCCGCGCCGCGCGCACGAGCATGGGCAAGCTGCTGAACACCAACCACGCCAACTTGGGCAGGTTCAGGAAGGGGAAGTGGTTCATGGGCAACAGCGGATAGACCGTGACCCCCTTGCGCGGCATGTCGCTGGCGAAGCCCCGGTGCCCACGCCCGATGTACAGCTCGAGACCGGAACAACGCGGAATCAGGTAGCGCAGGGTCGACACGCTGTAGCGCCCCACGCCGTCCACCTCGGAAAGCGAATGGGTCAGCACCATGACCCGAGGCTTGGCTGCATCTCCGGTCCCGGTATCGACGTTGGTCTCGAGCTCTGGCTTGCTCATCCGTCGCTCCCAGTCCCAGTGTCGAGTCGCCAGGCGCGGATCCAAGGACCCGGTCGCTCGTAGCTCCAGAGCTGCGTCAGGGCAAACTCCATGTCCGTCGGCAAGGCTGCTTCCCCGGGCGCCGACTGGCCCGTGGGCGAACGCTCGTACACGAGCGTGCCGTGCTGCGCCGTGAACTCGTCGATGGGCGCACGCGGCTCCGCCACGGGCGCACGGTCCACCCGCACGTAGACGTCAACACTCCACTCCTTCATCCAGGCGTCCAAAGACATCTCGATGGGCGGCTTCCCGAACAGGAAGTCCGTCGGGTAGTAGCTGATGTACCGCCAGTAGCGCTGGATAGGCAACAGGTGTCGTGCGTGCAGAGGCGCTGGCACTCCAGCCTCGGCTTCGGCCACGGCGCGTTGCTCCTGTCGACCGAGCCAGACGGAGCCCGCCTGCGCATCCCCCACCGCGCGGCGCCCCTGATCTTCCAGCATGGCAACGAGTGTCTCGGCGCGCGGCGTCATGGGCGGACCGTATTGGGCACCGAGCCCATCAACGGCGGCGAGCTCTTCCGGACCGATGATTGCGAGCAACTCCTGGGACGCCAGCGAGCGTGTGTCCGTTCTCCCGAGCAAGGCGTCCAGACGAGCTGCCTGCACGATGGGGACCGCCAGCAATACGCAGGCCAGCACGCGCATGGCGCCTCCCCTGCGAGCCAGGGCCGTGAGCAGACGACCAGCACCCAGGGCCAGGAAGGGCACCGCCGTCATCATGTAGCGCACATGGCTGCCGTCGTAGACCAAGAACAGCGCGCAGGCCAGCAGGGCCGGAACGACCACCAGCAGCAGGCTCTCCCAGCGCGTCTGCCGACAGCGAGCCCAGAGCAGCAGACCCACCAGCCCGGCCAGCGCCAACACCGGGTCGTAGCCCAACCACGAGCGCAGCACGGTTCCGAAGCGCGCGCCCCCCAGCAGCCCCAGACTGAAGGCTTGTCCGCCCAGGTCCAGCACCTCGTCCCCGCCTTCCGCCAGGAGCTGGCTCTGGTCCGTCTGGAAACCGGCCCCACTGTCTGCGCCGTGCACCCAGCTGAACGGATAGCCGAGCGAGAGCAGGACCAGCCCCGCCGCCAGCACGCCGACAGCCAGCTGACCAAGCACCCGCACTCTCTTGCCCGGCTCCGCGCGCGCCGCGACACACAGCAGCCCCACACAGGGGACCGCCAGATAGAGCAGACCCACCTGGAAGCTCGCCCCGGCCAAGGCGCTGGCGCCGAAGGCGGCTAGCACATCCCGGACCCGACGCCGACGCTGCAGGCGCAGGGTCAACGCCAGACCCAAGGCCGCGAAACCCAGCATCGGCGCCCAGGGGCGAACGGTGTGTGCGAACTGGACCACCATCAGGGATGAGCCCGCCAGCAGCGCCGCAACGGCTGCTTCGGCCTTGCTGCGTCTCAGCTCCCGGGCCGCCCGATAGACCCCCCAGGGCAGCAGCAGAGCCAAGAGCGCCGAGAGCACACGGCCGGGGAACCAGGCCAGCCCAGGGTCCTCGAAGATGGCTTCGGCGAAGGCGCCCGCCCCACCCCATTCGCCGCTCAGCTTGCCGACGGCAAAGCGCATCCCCAGAGCGCCGAGATTCAGATACGGCAAGAGGTAGGGATAGGTGGTGTAGACAGCGCCCTCGGGAACCAGCGCGCCCAGCCCGCCGCCGTCCGCTGCATCCCGGGCCATGCCCAACGCACAGCGCACCACCGTGTCGTCCGGCACATAGCGATGCGGCAAGCCATGGTCGAGCGACAAGCCCATCAAGACGGCCACCAAGACCATCACGGCGCGCAGGGGATGGTCTCGCCCCATAAGCATCACTCAGTGAGCCCCCACCACGAGCTTCTCGCGCAGGAAGTTGGCCACGAGCCGGCCGCGCTCGGCCCAGTCGTAGGGCAGCACATCCTGTTCGGCCTGCAGTGCCAAGCGGGTGCGCAAGGCCTCGTCCTGGATCAAGGCGTCCAAGCCCTCGGCCATGGCCGTGGGGTCGTCGGGCGCCACGAGGTAGGCGTTGGCATCGTGCTGCAGCACCTCCCGCAGGGAGGGCAGGTCGGTGCCGAGGATGGCCCGACCGCTGGCCATGGCCTCGAACATCTTGAGCGGCGAGGTGTACTTGCGGCTGATGGTCTCGCGCGCGCTGTTGGGCAGGGCGATGACATCGCCGGCAGCTAGGTAGAAGGGCACGGCCTGATGCGGAACGCTGCCCGCGAGGATCACGCGCCCCGGCGCGTGTAGCGCTACCAGCTTCTCGATACGGGACAGGTTCGGCGCGTCGCCTCCGACCACCAGGAGTTGCGCCTGTGGCAGTTGGCCCATGGCCTGCACCAGGGTGTCCACTCCCTTCCACTCGTAGAGCTGGCCCGCATACACCACGGTCGGGACATCGGCCCGCAGCGAGAGGTGCTGGCGTGCATCCTCGACACTGGGACGCGTGGCGAAGCGCGACAGGTGCACCCCGTCACGCGCCACGAGGATCCGGCTGGACTCAAGGCCCTCGCGCTCCAGGTCCTGCTTCAGGCCGTCGCTGATGACCACCACGGCCCGCAGCGATTTGAGTGCCGCCACCACTCGTCGTAGACGCCCTCCTGCTTCGGGCAGGTTGTGGATCTCCGCCGCCACCCGGGCACGATCCCCCGCCCGCAAACCACCCACCAGGATCTCCAAGGTGTAGTGATCGCGCACCAGGATGCCCGCGTCCCGCTCCACCGCCGCTCGCGCCAAGGCGCGCAACCCGAACGTGATGGACTGCATCAGGAAGGGCACGCGCTGGGCCGAGGGCTTCACCATGTCGATGGTGTCGATGTTGGCGATGCGACAGACCTCGAAGTTGCGCCGCACGCCGTAGTGCGCCCAAGGGTCCACGGCGCGGTACGGGAAGCGGCGCGGCACCACCACATCCACCACCAGGCCCGTGTCCGCCAAGGCCTCGGCCATGGCCGCCACCTGGATGCCGTGCGCCCGCACGCCAGGGAAGCGCACGTTGACAATCAAGTCGAGACGGGTGAGGTCGCTGCTCACGGTGAGTCGTCGCCTTCCGTGGGAGAGCTTCCGGCCGGCTCCTCGGGAGCCTGGCCGTTGAAGCCCGGCGGCCACTGGAACGGTCGGCGATAGAGATCCTCTTCGAGGATCTCGTTGGACCCCGTCAGCTGCCCGAGGTCGCCAGCCTGCAACAGCTTGAGCGCCTCCGCGCTGCCGGCCATGGCCGCGGCCTTCGCGTCTTCCGGCATGTCGCCTGCATAACCGAGCGCCACCAGACTCTTCATCTGGTTCAGCAGCGCCTGCTCGTCGCCCACCCCGGCCGACATGGGCACTTCCGGCATGGCGGCGTCGTGCAGTTTGTAACGGGCTGCGATCGCCGCGAAGGCCTGCGCGTAGGCCGGGTCGTTCAAGTCCAGGGGACTGTGCTCGCCGGGGTCGTCGATGAGATCGAACAAGCGCGTCGTCCACTGCGCACCCTGCGCCTTGCTCAACGGTGCGAAGCGGCTCTGGGTGAGCTTGTAGCGTTCGTTGCGCATGGAGACGTAGCGCACGTTCTCTGCCACGACGTGTCGCTCGTCTTCTCCGGGGTCGACGCCTGCAGCATCGGGCGCGAGGCTGCGCCCCGGTGACGGTCCTCCCGCGACCGCCAGGGTTCCGACACCCGCCACGTCGAGCACCGTCGCGGGCAGGTCACGCATCTCCACCGGCCAGGTCACACGCGCCCCACCGTGTTGCTTGCCGGGGAAGCGCACGACCATCGGCACCTGCAGGTTGGTCTCGAACATCCAATCGTGTTCGAACAGGCCGTGGTCGTATAGCTCTTCACCGTGGTCCGAAGTGAAGATCACCAGGGTGTTCTCGTCGATCTCCAGCTCGGCCAGCAGATCGAGCAGGCTGCCGAACATCTCGTCGGCAAAGCTCACGCCACCGTCGTAGAGCGCATTGACGTGTTCCACATCGCGGCCTGGGTCAAAATGCTCACAGCTCCAGGTCTGCTGACTGTCGTGTTCGCAAACGCCCTGCTGCTGCTGCTTCATGATCCACTGCCCGTGCTTCTGCCGGAAGGGGTGGAAGTAGCCCCCGTACTCAGGGTCGTAGCGACCGTCGTAGGGCGCCGGCGGCTCATAGGGTGTGTGCGTGCTGTAGTAGTGGACCAGCGCAAAGAACGGCCGGTCGGCGTGCTTGCGGATCCAGCCCAGGGCCTCGGTGTTCACGAGCCGCGGGTCCATGGCCTGGCGCGTCTTGTTGTAGAGGATCCAGAGCAGCATGCGACTGCGCACCACCGACCACTTGCTGTGCCGGTTCACCGCTTCGTGCCCGACGATGGTCTCGAAGTAGGTGTCGAAGCCATGCAGCAGCCCGGTGTCGTTGGACAGGGTCCCCGTCAGGAAGGCCCCCGTGGCGTAGCCCTGCTCCTGAAGCGCCTGGGCCAGCGTGCGGTTGCTGTCCACATCCAGTTGCTGCCCGGGCCACATCTTGATCAGGCCATGCTCGCGCGGGTACTTGCCCGTGAGAAAGCTGCCGAAGGAGGTCCAGGTGAAGGGTGCCTGGGCCCACGCGGTCTCATAGACCACACCCTGTTCCGCCATGCGGTCCACGTTGGGAGAGATGTCAGGCGTCTTCTCGTAGCCGTAGCACCCCAGCCGATCGGCACGCAGGGCATCCACCACCACATAGAGGACGTTGGGTGCGCCCTCCGGAGCGCCGCCCCGCCCGGCGGTGAGACTGGCCTCGCGCGCCATGGCCCAACTTCCAGCGACCGCGAGCAACAGCGTCACGACCAAGGTCGTCACCCGGCCCGGCACCCTGACCAGCCCGCCCTCCCGCACCAACATGCGGGCACCCAGGGCTGCCACCACGACCCACGCCAGCGTCAGAGCGAGTCGCTTCGGGTGGTGGAACGGCAGCCCCCACGAGAAGTCCCAGAGCTGCTTGGTGTGCCAGTACAGGTTTACGAAGAGAGCTGAGGCCACCATCAGTCGCGGGGCCAGGAGTTCGGCGCTGCCTGGCGCGGGAGCACGACGCCTCAACCGACTCAGCATGATCACGGCCAGCGTGCAGCCGAGGGCACCGAGGACCCCGTAGTGCGCGGCCCCCAGGATCAGCGTCGCGGCAAGGTCCACCCCATCGAGGGGCGGCACATCACCCAGGCGCCCCCAGAAGCTCATCCAGGGCCCCATGCGCACCACCAGGGCTTCGAGCAATCCCCACACAGCGCCCCACACGAGCCCAGAGGCCAGGGCTTGGCGCAGCTGATTCACAGGTCACTCCAGGGGGAACCGATCGCGCATCGTAGATCCTTGGGCGGGGCCAGACTACGGCGCGCTAGAGAGCAGCTCCTCTCGACTGATAACCTCCCCCAGCATGAGTGAGGGGCACGACCGACATATGCGCCGCAACAGCATGCCGTTGCTCCTGTCCATCACGGGGCTGGTGTCCGCTCTGGTCTGGCCAGGGAGCGTGCTGGCCTGGCTGCCTCTGCTGCTCTGCCCGGGCTGGGGTCTGGCCAGGCTCGTCTCCGTCATCGACCGGAACTTTGGAGTTCTCGGTTCTGCCCTGTGCCTCTCCCCGCTCGTCCTGGGCTCCCTGACCCTCGTGAGTGCTGCCGCGGGCTGGCCGTCCGACCGGCTGGCCCTGGCCGTCCACATCACGTCGGTGGGCCTGTGCCTGCTGGGCCGCATCCGGCTCGCCGTCTACGACCGCTGGCTGGGGCGCCAACCTCCCATCGACGGGCCCATGCCCTGGTGGCCGGAGAAGCTCTGGGTCTGCGTGACGATCGTCGTGGTTGCCGTCGCCGCCGGAGCCGAGGTGGTCCCCCTGGACGAGGCTGCGGCCGGATCTCCCCGGCTCGTGGTGGCCAGCGAGGCGTTGGCCTGGCTGCAGGGCGCCGAGGATCCCATGCACGCCGGCCGGCCCTTGCCCATGGGCTCGCTCCTTTCCGGCGCCTCTGCGGCCCTGGCGGCGGGTGCCGGCTTGCACCCGCTGGAGTCCACGCAGTTGCTCTCGTGGTCAGCCCTCGTGGCCTGCCTGGTCCTGGCGGCGGAGAGCATCTCGCGACTTTGGGGCAATCGGGGCGCGGTGCTTGCGATGGCGGCAGTTCTGTTGGGGCTGAACCCGTTGGCCCTCGCCTTCCTGTTGGGCTCCGACGGTGTGCGCATCGACTCGCAACACCTCACCGCGGACTTCTCCCCCCAGCTCACCACGGCTATCGCTCCCTTCCTGGACGCAGCACCGCTGGCGCTGGCCCTGGCCTTCACGGCCATGCTGCTCTCGTCGACCCTCTCGATCCTTCGGCGCTCCAGCTATCACGTGCCACGACTCGCTGGCCTGGCAACCCTGGGCCTCGTGCTGACGGACGCCCGCGCGGCGCTGCTGCTGCTGCCCGGTTGGTTCGCTGGCCTGGCCCTCGCGCACCTCGCGTGCCGGGACAGCAAGGACAACGACCCGCAGCTCAACTCCAGTGTGCGCCGCCCGGGCGAACCGCTCATCCTCCGGGCTCCCTTCTGGAGACCCGCGCTGCACATCGCGTTGGGCGCGGCCGTGGGTTTCGCGCTCGTGGACCTCCCGACCTACGACGTGCAGCTTTCGCGCGTCGTGGTCTGGGGCTTGGTGGCCGCCGTGGGCCCGGGCTGCATCCTGTTCATGCCTGGGATTCGCCACCTGAACGCCAGCCCAGGGCGCGAGGCGTACTTCTTCCTGCCCGCGGTGGCGGTCGCCGCGCTGTTGGGGATGACGGTGCAGTTCGATGGCGACCAAGGCAATCTGGTGGTGCGCTTGCTGGCCCTCGTACTCGCCGTCCCCGCGGCCAACGGCGCCATGAAGGTCATCGAGCTGCACGGCCTGCGCGCCACACTGCTGTTGATCTTCCTGACCTTGATCACGCTGCCTGGTCCGCTCGTCGTCCTCCGTGAAGCTCGCGACACAGCGCGACCGCTGCACTGCGTGGACCACGACTCGGTGCGCTGGGCCGAGTTGGATGAGGGCATCGCCAGTGCCCTCGCCCTGGTTCACGAGCGCAGCACCCAGGACGCCGTGCTGATCCTGGACGAGCTCCCGGACGCCCACGACTTGTACGCGCTGTATCTCTTGTCAGGGCGTCCACTGGTGACCATCCCGAAGTCCACCCTGCTCGACAGCAGCAACGCCTATCAGCGTCAACCCGAGACACTCTCCCGCCCCGAGCGCACAGGCTCCCGGCGCGATCTCGTGAGCCGCCTCTCCCACGGTGATGGAACGGCACTCGCCCGCCTGCGCGGCAGTCGCGGCCTGCAGGGGCGGGAGATGTGGGCTGTGCACGAAGGGGACAGCTGGCCCGGCTTCCACCCCCAGCGCCAGGCCAGTGCATTGTTGGTGGAGCGCGCCGAACTGCCGGACATCGTGCTCGTCACCATCTCGAGCCTGCGTGTGGACCGGGTCAACGCGGACTCCATGCCGGCCCTCGATGCCCGCAGCAAACAAGGCCTGCTGTTCGAGACAGCCATCACGCCAACGCCCAGCACGGGGCCGGGGCTCGCCAGCTTGCTTTCCGGCCTCTCCCCCGTGGAGCACGATGTGCGCGACGACGGCCGGCGCCTCTCCGCGGACATCCCAGGCTTGCAGCGACAACTCGCACTACGGGGTTACCGCTCCTCCGCCGTGGTCGCCCTGGGGTCCGACTCCGGATTGCTCAGGGGCTTTGAACAGGTGCGCGCTGAGTCGACTCTCGATGCGGAGCATTTGGTGGACCTAGCCACTCAACAACTGAGCCTGGCCGACCCCCGCCCTGTGTTTCTCTGGGTGCACTTCTCGGACCTGGAGCTGCCCTTCGAGGTTCCAGAGCACGCTCGCACGGCAATCACCGGTCCACACGACTTCCCCGACAGCTCGAATCTCGACGCGACGCGCTACGGCGTCGCTCCCTTTCCTCCCTCGGCGAATCACAGGGGAGAGGTGGATCTCAAGACGGGCGTGGCGCAATACGACGCCTTGGTGGGCATGGTCGACCGGGAGTTGGGCCGCCTGCTGCAGTCCATTCCGGAAGACGACCTGCTCGCGGTCACGGCCCCCCACGGCACCAGCCTGTCCGAGCACGGCGCCTACTTCATGCACGGCCCCGACCTCTTCGAACCGTCCATCCATGTTCCGCTGATCGTCGTCGGCGGTGGCATGCCCGTCAGTCGCAGCGGCAGCCTCACGAGCCTCGAGGACATTCCCGACCTGTTGCTCATGGGCCGGCTCCCTGTTCGCGAACGGGTGATGCTCGAAAGCGCGTGGCGCCCCGGTCTGGGCACCGGCGCCGCCTATCCGGCGGACATCGACCCGACGGCACGCGGAGCGGCGCGGCGCATCTGGGGCGAGCGTTCGGCCACCGGCAAGACCTTGTTGACGATCAAACCGGATGCCGGTCAAGGCGCGCGCGGGCTCCGCTTTGATCTTGCGGCTGATCCGGATGAACTCCACGGCCAGGCGGCTGACCCCTTCGCCTTGCGACGGGTGGACACCTGGCGCAGACGCGGCCGACCGGCGAGCGTTGATCTGCCGTAGCCATGCCCTCTGCCGACGGGCCGGCTGGATCTGTCTTTGGACAGCAGATCTGCTGCTCAGACAACGAGGCAAACGGACGCCTCGAAAACTCGCCTCAGATCTGCTGTCCAAAGACAGATCCAGCCTCATCGGTAAGAGGCTTCAGGCTTCGGTCCAGGTCTTCTTCCAGCTGCCTTGGACGGTCAGGGTGACGGGAGTGCCGGCGGCGCGTAGCTCCACCAGGTGGCCCCGTTTCGTGAGGTCGGCGCCATCGGCCTGGACGTCCACGTCCTGGAGTGCGACCGGGAGTTGGTAGCGCGCGAGGCCGTGGACATTCTCCAACCTCAAGACGTCCGTCAGGCGCACGCGATCCTCTTCGAACGTGTAGTGGCGTTCCGTGCCGGTGCCGGGGACCCGCTGGCCCCGACCATCCGCCAGCGCCCCTTTGAAGGTGACGGACTGGCCGTCGAACTCATGCTCGGTCTGGATGTCCTGGTGCGCGGCGCACCAGGGGCTCGACTCCTGCACGCTGCGCACGAGGACGTGCCGCCAGGGGTAGGCCAGGCCGCGCAGCAGACCGTGGCGCGCCTTCAGTTCGATGCTGGTGACGTAGAGTCGGAAGCGGACGTCGCTCTTCTCTGCCTTCAGCCAGCGCACCCAGCGTGCGGTACGGGACCCAGCTTTCGACGGGCGCAGGAGAAAGCTCCCGGGTCGCTCACGCTGGAAGCGCACGCGCGGCACGTCTTCCCGGCCTGGTGTGCGACCGTCGCTGGCCCATACCAGGGACTGCAGGCTTCCGCCGCCCAGGTCGCACCCGAACAGGTTGCTTGCCCCCAGGCTCTTGCCACGCAAGATTGCGGTGTAGGCGATGCGCTCCACGTGCAGCAGGCCCGAGTGCGCCAGGTCGATCGTCATGGGTTCGCGCGGGGCAGCGCGCAAGGACACATCGGACAGGACCCTCGCCGCCCAGGCGGCGTGCCCCGTCCAGAAGATGCGGCACTGGAAGTTCACACCGGCGCCGTGATGGCTGTCTGCGCCTCCGTCCAGGGGATCGATGTGGGCGACCCACTCCTCCATGGCGCGACCGGCTTCATTGGCGAACATCGGTTCGTTCAACACCCGAGAGCCCGTCTGCAGCGCGTACGCGTCAAAGGGGTGGCTGGCGACTTCGTAGGCGCTGACCCAGTACCAGGCCTTGGCCTCGTTGTGCAGGACCTTCCGACCGAGCCCATCCCGGAAGGCCACAAGCGCCCGCAAGCTGGTCGTCAAGCGCTCGCGAGCCCAGTCACTCAGGCTGGCATCCACACCCTCCATCCGCTCCAGCACCTCGTGCACATAGAGCACGAAGCCCGGCGTCCGGGAGTGGTAGAAGGTCGAGGTGTCTGCCAACCCTGGATGGGTGCAGTGGTCCGTGTGCGCAGGGATGTACGGGGCCACCCCGTCCGGGGCCAACTCAGCGAGGGCTGACGCACAGCCCGTGAGAGCATCTTGCGCCCAGTCCTTGCGCCCCAAGCAGCGCGCGGCGCGGGCCACGCCCGTGGCCGCCCACAGGCGCTGCGCGGTAATAGGCCGCTCCCGAGCGGCATGCCTCAGATAACCCTCAACGTGTCGTTCCAAAGCATCCCGGCAGCGGGCCGTCTCGGATTCATTGAACAGCTCCGGCACGTCCTCCAGCAGCGTGGCGATGGAGTCCGCGCACGCCCCGCCATCAATGGCATTGGTCGACGCGTTGCGGTGGTCAATGCGTCCCGGAAGGAAGACGGGCACCTTGCTCTGGGGGTCCAGACCCAGGTGATCCACGCTGCGGAGCACCTGGCGCTTGCCGCGCTCGAGGAACTCCTCCTCGCGCGTGTTGCGCCAGGCCTCGAGGTTGATCACCGCGCCATACGTCAGCTTCCCCGTGTGCTCCACCCGATGGCGCGGGCACAGGCATTCGCCGTCGGGGCCCGTGTACTTCTCGAAGAAGTTGGACAGGCCCCGCAGGATCCCCAAGCGCAGTTGCACGTGATTCTTCATGCGCGTCTTGCCGCTACCAGGCGCAGGAGAAAGGCTCACGGGAGACGCCTCATGTCCGCAACAAGACGTGGTACGAGCTTGTCGAGATCGTGTTCGGCCAAGACGCGCCCACGGAGTTCCTGCCCCAGCGACTCCCGATCGCCTGGGGACAGGGAGAGCAGGCGCTCCAGGCGCATGGCCAGGCCTTGGATATCACCCTTCGAGAACATCAGCGTCGCCGCCAGCTCGGGGCCGAGCACCCGTTCAAAGGACTCGTTGCAGGTCAGCACAGGTGTCTCGCACGCCATGGCCTCGAGCACGACCTTGTCCACGCTGCCGGTGCGACTGGCGTTGACCAGGACTCGAGCCCGACGCATCACGTCGGCAATGTGGGGATAGCTCACAGCCCCCAGCAGCCGCACGCCACCCAAGGCAGCCGCCTGGTGCCCCAAGCTCGAACGGTAGGAGACATCCCGATCGAGAAGGACATCTCCAGCGATCTCCACCTGCGTTTCGCCATCGAGCAGACTCACCGCCTCAAGGATCTCGTGGTGCCCCTTGCTCGGCGCCAGACGCCCTACCGACAGTACATCCACGGGGCGCAAGGCATCACCCGGCCCGAAGTGTTCACAGTCGATGCCGTGGCCGGTGACCACGCGCTTGTCTGTGGCCGAGGCCAAGCGGAAGGACTCCTCGGAAGCGCTGAACACCCTGCGCACCAAAGGCACGGCCATCTTGAGCGCCCGATCCACCCCCTTGTGCGTGTACCAGAGGTAGAGGGGAATCCTGCGGGGAACCGTGACGGGCGCGGCGTAGAGAACGAACTTGGGCACCATGTGCGCCAAGAGCGCGTCCGGCCGTCGCTCACCTCGAAGCCCCATCAGCACGCGGACCAGCCGGGCCTCCATGGCGAGCAGGCCCGCCCCCCGCTCCTTGCCCAGCGACCGGACCTCGACGTTGGCGGGTAGCTGGGTGTCCCCGACCCGCTGAGCGATGACCGTGAGCTGCTCCACATTCTGGGCGAAGGATTCGCACCAGCGATGGAAGAAGCCCAGAACGGCATCCTGCCGGTCGAGCACTTGCGTCAGGAGGACGATGTGCATGACGGCGCAGCATGACCGCTGTTCGCCATGGTCTCCAGCCCGGTCTCCAGGCCACTTTCCCGCACGGCTCTCAGCGCCTCATCGGTCACCAGGTCGGGGTCGATGGGAATCACCGACCCGCCCATGACCTCGGCGTAGATTTCTGCGAGGCGAGCCGCCACGGCCTGGGCCGTCATCTGGGGTCGCGGACGCAGGCGTGCAGCGGCCCCCATCGCCTGCCGCAGCTCGGGCTCCGCCGCCAGTCTTTCCAGCCCGGCTGCCAGACCGTTCACGCTGTCGGCTTCCGCGAGCAGGCCGTCCACACCGTGTCGAACCAACTCGGGCACTCCACCCACGGCACTGGCCACGACGGGCACACCCGCCTCCAAGGCTTCAACCAGGACTTGCGGCAAGCCCTCCCGGCGCGACGACTGCAGGAGCATGTCCAAGGCTCCGTAGACATCCCCCAACTGGGCCCGCCCCGGCAGGTGAAGGGCCCCCGGCAAGCCAGACAGCTGGTCACGGGCAGACTGATTGCCGCTCCCTTCGCCCACGACGAGCAGGCGCAGCGGTGCCCCTGCGGCCCGTGCCCGCCCGACCGCCTGCACGGCGAGGGGCAGGTTCTTCACCGGTTCCAGGCGACCGACCCAACCCACCAGCAGCTCGTCGGGGCGGACTCCCAGTTCTTCCCGCAACGCCGCCCCCGCAAGCTGGTCGGGCGCGGTCCGTTGGGCGTCGATGCCCGGAGGGATGATGGCGTATTGATCCCGGCGACCGACGTGGTGTTGGTCCACCAACTCGTCGCGCACGGCCTCGGCCACGGCGATCAGCTTGTCCGTGCGGCGGGCCAGATAGGATTCCGTCAGCGCGAAGGCCCGCGACGTCAGGCTGCCGAAGTAGCCCGAGAGAACGTGCCCATGGTAGGTGTGTACCCGACGGGGAGCGGGGTGCAGGGCTCCCGCCGCCAGCCGGCCGAGAACCCCGGCCTTGGCAGTGTGGGTGTGGACGAGAGCGGGTTTCACCTCACGCACCAGCCGACGCAGCGCCACGGCCGCCGCGATGTCCTGCCGAGGGCGCACGGCCCGGCCCAACTCGGGAATCACGTGCACGCGCATGCCCGCCTCGCGGGCCTCATCAATCAGGTCGGCTTCACCCTCTTCGACGGAACCCGTGGCCAGGACCGTGCGCCAGCCGTGACAGCGCAAGGGTGCCGTGACCCGGATCACATGGCGCGCCGGCCCACCCATGTTCAGGCGAGCGATGACGCGCAACAGCTCAGGCATGTTGAAGCGCCTGCTTCAGGATGTCGTCCAGGGCCCAACGCGGCCGGAAGTCGATGCGGCGTCGCAAGGCCTTCAGGTGGGGTGCCCGGCGCGGCAAGTCCTCACGGCCTGCTTCGGCTGGTGTGCACGTCACGCGCGCGCCGCGTCCAGCCAACTCCGCCATGCGCTGGGCCAGACCTGCAATGCTCGTGCGCTCTTCGGAACCCAGCTCGATGACTTCGAAGCCTTCCGCCAGGGGTGCTCGCAGCAGTGACAGGGTCGCCGAGACGCAATCATCCACGTGCAGGAAGGAACGCTGCTGGACGCCCGTGCCGTGCACCGGCATCTCCTGGCCAGTGCGGGCGGCGACGGCCATGGCCGGCAGGACCATCCCGGGAGCGCATTGTCCAGGCCCCACGATGTTGAACGGGCGCACGATGGTGACCGGCACCCCACCGGGTTGAGCCGCTTGCTCCGACAGGAGGGCTTCCGCCGCACGCTTTGCTTCGGCGTAGATGGAGCGCGGCCCCCGCCGCCCAGCATCTGTCACTTCGCTGGTGGAGAAGAAGAGCAGCGGAGCGCCCGCCCTGCGGGCAACAGCCAACGCGACGTCCGTCCCCTCAAGAATCACGGAGCCGGTGCGGGCGGGGTCGGCCAGAACAGCCTCCACGCCCACCACGGAAGCGAGGTGTACCACCGCATGCACACGGGTGGCACCGTTCATGTCAGCGGCGAACGCCCCCGCGGCCGTCTCCACGGGTGCCTGTCGCCGGACGTCCCCCACGTGGACCCGCAAGTGCGGGTGCTCTGGAAGCGGCAAGCTGCTGGGAGCCGAGAAGTCATCCAGGACGCTGACCCGGTCGCCAGCCTGCAAGAGCCGGCGCACCAAGTGCGTGCCGATGAACCCAGCACCTCCGGTGACGAGCAACGTACGTGTCATGAATGGCCTTGGACGAAGAAGGGGCTGCTCATCGTCCCACTGCCCCCGTCCTGATTTCCAGCCTTCTTCACGCTGCCACGACTCGTGGGGTGCTGGGCCTTGCCCGGGGCCAAGCCGTCCAGGACCTCAGAGCCCGCCTGGGACAGGACCCAGCCCCTGTCAGACCCGACTGGCGTGGGCCTGGACGAAGACGGCAACAGCTCCAAGCCAATCCGGCATGGGCCCCAACTCCCGTTCATCCCGCTTGCGTCGCGCGAAGGAGTGATCCCCGCCAGGAATGAGCAGGAGTTCCGCCCTGCTGAGTCCGCCGACCACGGCCTCGAGTCGCTCCAAGTTGGCCAAGGGGTCGCGGGTCCCGGAGATGAACAACTGAGGCACCGACACCTCGGAAAGATGATCCGCCCGTTCTTTGCCTGGCTGGCCCGCAGGGTGCAGGGGATAGCCCAGGTAGACAGCCGCCCGCACCTGGGGTGCCCGGCCCGCCGCCAACACCATCGAAGCCACGCGCCCGCCCATGGACTTGCCAGCCATCACGAGCGGGCCTGCACCCGCCATCTTTCCGACCCGGTCGAGAATCGCGCACCACGTGTCCAACAGCAAGGGAGCCCGGTCCGGCGGACGGCGACTCCCGTCATCCACTCGCTGCTGCATGTAGGGGAAGTGGAAACGCACGACGCAGAATCCGCGCCGCTCGAGCTCCTGGGCAGTGGACTCCATGAAGGGGCTGTCGAGTGCAGCACCCGCGCCGTGTGCCAGCACCAGCACCGGGCGTCCATCCAAGCTGCCTTGGCGCCGCCAGGCCGCGGGCCGCCCAGCAACCTGGAGACTGCCTCTCGATGTGCGCGCCATGATCATGGCCCTCGTCATTCCGTGTCGGGCAGCCCGACATACAGGAAGCCTCTGACATCCAGGGCCCCCCGGACATGCAGAAGCCCCCCGAAGCATGGGCGCTTCGAGGGGCTTCGTGTGTCGAGCCCGCACGCCGTGGGCGTGATGCGCTCAACTCATGCTCTGTTCGATTCGGAGCGAAACGCCCCGAACAGGATCAGACCATGTCCTTCAGGTTCTTCAACGGCGTGGTCTTGACGACCTTCCGTGCGGCCTTCGCCTTGAACATCATCTCTTCGCCCGTGAAGGGGTTGATGCCCTTGCGTGCCTTGACGGCAGGCTTGCTGACGACCCGGCACTTGACGAGGCCGGGAATCGTGAAGACGCCCGGGCCACGACGGCCGAGGTCCTTCTTCATGATCAAGCCCATCTCGTCGAACACGGACACGACCTCTTTGCGGGTCAGGCCAGTGTTCTCGGAAATGGTTTTCAGGATGTCGGTCTTGGTGCGCGGCTTCGCGGCTGCCTTGGTAACGGCCATCTCTGTTGTCCTCTGCTTGGATTCGTGTGGGGTTTGCACTCATCAATAGAAGTGTGTCGAGACACTACCGGCGAAGATCAGCTCCTTCAAGCAGCGGATTCCCTATGTTTTTCGAGGTTTCTGACGGATTTTCGGGATGGCTTCCGCGAGCCGGCCCTGTTCATCGCCGGCGGGAGGGTGCCGCGCGCCGGCCGGCAGCTCCCGTCACGAGGGGTGCTGAGCGGGTCCGGCCCGGGTGCATGCGGGGTGTGACGAGGGGCGCCGGAAGTCCCGAAACACTCCCTCCTCGCCGACAATCTGGCAGCTCCCCTGACACGCTCCTGGTGACGTAAGCAGCGCGCTGGACGGAACCTGCGGGATCGTCCTGCTCCCTTGTGCTTCCTTGTGGGGGCGCCGGGGCTCGAACCCGGACGGCCCATGCGGGCCAGGGGATTTTAAGTCCCCTGCGTCTACCAGTTCCGCCACGCCCCCTACGGAAGACCGACACAGATTCCTGCGTGAAACCGCTGAGTTGCGCAGGCTAGCAGCCCAGCGCCACTCCACTCCAGGACGGGCTGGCTCGGGCCCGCCCTCCCAGTCTTTTTGGGGTCACCCGGCCCCCTTCGCCTCCAGCTCCTGCTCCCGCAGCGTGCGCCTCAGTAGCTTCATCATGGCGCTCTTGGGCAGGTCGCTCCGGAAGGCAAAACCCCTGGGCACCTTGTAGGCCGCGAGGTTCTTGCGGCAATGCGCCTCGAGCTCTTCTGCGCTCACCTGCATGCCGGGCTCGAGCACGACGAAGGCCTTGACCGTCTCGCCCCGCTTCTTGTCGGGTAAGCCAATGGTGCAGGCCTCGGCGACGGCCGGATGGTCCGTCAGCACATGGTCGATCTCGTCCGGGAAGATGTTGTAGCCGCTGGCCAGGATCATGTCCTTCTTGCGGCCCACGATGCGGAAGTAGCCCTGCTCATCCATGGTGGCCAGGTCGCCGGTGTGCAGCCAACCATCCCGAAGTGTCAGCGCCGTTTCCTCTGGGCGATTCCAGTACCCGGACATGACCTGCGGTCCCTGGATCACCAACTCCCCCTCTTGGCCGGGCGGCAACACCGTCGTCCCGTCCTCGAGGTCGACGATGCGGCAGTCGGTGTCGGGAAACGGCAAACCCACGGTTCCCGTCTTGCGTTGCCCCAAGAGGGGGTTGGCGTGAGTGGCTGGCGAACTCTCGGTCATGCCGAACCCTTCAAAGATGCGCGCGCCTGTCTTTTGCTCGAAGCGACGGCGGGTGTCTTCGGGCAGTGGCGCCGACCCACTGAAGACGGCCTTGACGCTCGTCAGGTCCATGCCCTCCACGCCGGGGTGAGACACCATCGCACCCAACATCGCCGGCACGGCGGGGAACACACTGACACCATGCTTCGCGATGGAGGCGAGCAACGCTCCCGTGTCACGGGGGTTGGGCGCCAAGACGATCGTCGATCCCAAGGCGATGGGCTCGTTCAGTGCAATGGTCATGCCGAAGATGTGGAAGTAAGGCAGCGCCGCGAGGAAGACCTCCTCGCTCACCTCGAGGTCGGCCATCCAAGCGCAACACTGGTCCACGTTGTGCACCAGGTTGCGGTGGCTGAGCATCGCAGCCTTGGACACGCCTGTCGTCCCACCGGTGTACTGCAACACGGCCAGGTCCGATGGGTCGATGTCCAGGAAGGCGCAGGGCTGGGTTGCCTCCAAGGAGGCCTTGAAGGGATGCAGGTTCTCGCCCTTGGGGAAGGGTGCGATGGCGGGCGGATTCTGCTTGCGCAATTTGAAGGGAGCGAGCTGCTTCAGCGGGAAGCGCAGGAACTCGGGAATCGAAGCGATGATCACGTGCTTCACAGGCGTGGAGGGCAGGGCCGACCGTACAGATCGTTCGAACAGGAAATCAGTGGTGACAGCCAGCTCGCAGCCGGCGTCCGTCCACTGGTGCACGATCTCCCGCGCCACGTAGAGCGGGTTGGTCATGACCACCTGAGCCCCACAGGCCAGGGCTCCGTAGTACGCGATGACCGTCTGGGGCAGATTGGGAAGGTGGATTGCCACCCGAGCCCCCGGCTTCACCCCCAGCGAGGCGTAGACACCTGCCATGCGGGCCACCAGCTGCTCCAGCTCGGCGTAGCTGATGCTGGCGTTGAAAAAGACCAGCGCGCTGCGACCCGGGGAGCGACGCGCCGAGCGCTGGAGAAGGCCCGGAACACTGAGGTCTTCCCGGTCGACGATGGATGCGGGCACACCTTCATCGTAGTGCTCGTGCCAGACCCGTTTGTCCATCGCAGACACCTCCCTCGCGCCGAAGCGGCGCAGTCTATCAACGCGCGACGAAGATCCTCAGCAAGGCTGCCAGGTCCCTTGGCCGGTCGAGGCTCATGAGCGCTTGCCTTCGCTCCCACGCTTGGTGGGGTCGGACTCCACATAGAAGGACAGGCCGCGCACATTCTCATCCATGCCCAGGCGCGACCGGATCGGTGGGAACGCGCGCTGCCGGCAATCCATGCGCTCGCAGAGCCGGCACGTGGGGCCGATGGGCTCCGCCGCATCCAGGTTCTCGAGGTCGATGCCATCGGCGTAGACCAGCTCCCGAGCATGGGAGACATCACAACCCAGTCCGATGGCGAGGCGGCTCTGGGGCGCGCGGAAGCCGCCGCCCTCCTTGCGGACCGTGCGCGCGATGCAGAAGTAGGTCGTTCCATCGGGCATGCGCGAGAGCTGCGTCCGAATGAATCCCGGTTGCATGAACGCCGCGTGGACATTCCAACGCGGGCAGGCCCCGCTGAAGCGTGCGAAGCGGATGCCGCTCGCGCTGAAGTGCTTGCTGATGTTCCCTGCGATGTCGACCCGGACCATGTGCAAGGGCACGCCTGCTTCTCCGGGTCGGTTGAGTGACGTCAGCCGTTGGCACACCTGCTCGAAGCTCGTTCGGAAGCGGTGCCCCAGCATCTCGACGTCGTAGCGCATCGCCCGCGCCGCTTCCAGAAAGGGCGTGTACGGCATCAGCAGGGCACCGGCAAAGTAGTTGGCGAGAGCCACCCTGCCGAGAGTTCGGCTGTCTTCCGTGGACAGGTTGCCCTGGGCCAGATAACCATCCAGGACAGGTCGGTGCTCGATCAGCGCGATCTGGTGAGCCAGCTGGAAGCTCCGGCTGCGCGGGGGCAAGACCTCCGAGAGCACCAGGCGACCGCGCGCGGCGTCGAAGCGCCGGACCGCTGAACCCGCTTCGTTGGCCGGAATGATGTCGACATCCACCCCATGGCGGTCGGCGAGATGCGCCATGAGCCCCCGGTCCAGGGATTCAGCCCGGGCGTCCGCCTCCGTCCGCAACTGGGAGGCTGCCGTCTCCAGCTCAGGAAAGTGGTTCATGCAGCTCTGCAGCAGGTCACTCACTTCCTCAGAAGGCAGGCGAGGGGGCTCCAAGCTCTCATCACCCCACCCGGTACCAGCCAGCTGTTCCACCAGGACCGTGCGGTCCGTGATGCTCGCCCGATAGGCGCGATACAGGGAGACCACGGCCCGAGCCACTTCTGGCGCCACGTCCACCACATCTTCCATCGCTGAGGGTGCCGGCGCGTCTCGCTCGAAGAGCCCATCACCGAAGACCTCTGTCAGGTCCTGGACCAGCAGGTTGCCGTCATCCTCCGCGAGGGATTGCAGCTCCAGCTCAAAGACCTGGGCGAGTTTGAGCAACAGGGCCACGGTCAGCGGCCGCTTGTCGTGCTCGAGCAGGTTGAGGTAGCTGGGCGAGATCCCCAGGGCCTCGGCCATCTGAGCCTGCGTCAAACCCCGGGCCAAGCGCTCCCTGCGCACGCGGTGCCCAAGTCTGTGGCGTCTGGCCATGGGATTCTCCTCGTTTGTGAAGCAAGGGCCCCATCGGCGCGTGACAAAGCTTTACAGCATTACAAATCCTATCTGTATGGATGTATGCATCCTTACACCTTAACTAGCAATGACTTATTGACGATTCGGATTATTGGTCAATACTTCACATGTCGACAGAAGCGCCGCTCGACTGGGCCCGAAGCCTTCTCCGGACTTCCAGCACATGAATGTTCCACCCAGCGGTTCCGCAGCTGCCCCACGACCCAAGTCGGGGTCCATCGAGCTTCTCGCTCCGCGCAGCGACTTCTCGGATGTCGTCCTCAGCCCTGAAGCTCTTGAGTTCGCCGCCAAGCTCCAACGTCGTTTCGAACCTCGGCGACGGGAACTCATGGAGCGTCGTCGGATGCGCCAATCCGAACTCGACGCGGGCGATCGGCCGGATTTCCTGGAAGCCACCGCTGACATCCGCGCGAGCGATTGGACGGTGGCTCCGCTTCCGTCTGACCTGGCTGACCGGCGCGTCGAGATCACGGGCCCCGTCAGCCGCAAGATGGTCATCAACGCCCTCAACTCGGGCGCCAACGTTTTCATGGCCGACTTCGAGGACAGCAACTCCCCGACCTGGGCCAACGTCATCGAAGGACAGGTGAACCTCGCGGACGCCGTGCGCGGCAGCATCGAGTACACCCACCCCGACTCAGGCAAGCACTATCGACTCGTGGATCAACCGGCCACGCTGCTCGTGCGACCACGCGGTTGGCACCTGCTCGAGAAGCACGTGCTCGTGGACGGCCAGCCCATCTCCGCCTCCATTTTCGACTTCGCGCTGTACTTCTTCCACAACGCGCGAGCGCTGCTCGAGCGCAACACGGGCCCCTACTTCTACCTGCCCAAGATGGAAAGCCATCTCGAGGCCCGGCTCTGGAACGACATCTTCTGCGAAGCGCAGGACGAGCTGGGCATCCCTCGCGGAACCATCAAGGCCACCGTCCTGATCGAGACCATCCTCGCTGCCTTCGAGATGGATGAGATCCTCTACGAACTCAGGGAGCACAGCGCTGGCCTGAACTGCGGGCGTTGGGACTACATCTTCAGCTTCATCAAGCGCTTCGCCAAGCAACCCGACTTCGTCCTGCCCGATCGCGCGCAGGTCGGGATGACGCAGCATTTCCTGCACAGCTATAGCCAACTGCTGATCAAGACCTGCCACCGTCGACGCGTGCACGCCATGGGTGGCATGGCGGCGCAGATCCCCATCAAGGGCGATGACACCGCGAACGAAGCCGCGCTCAACTCCGTGCGAGCCGACAAGCAACGCGAGGTCAGCAACGGCCACGACGGCACCTGGGTCGCCCACCCCGCACTGGTCCCCCTCGCGAAGGAGATCTTCGACGCGCAGATGACTGGCCCGAACCAACTGGACATCGCTCGCGACGACGTGCACGTCACGGCCCGCGACCTGCTGTGGGTCCCCAAGGGGGACATCACGGAAGCAGGACTGCGACAGAACGTCAACGTAGGCGTCCAGTATCTGGAGGCCTGGCTGAACGGCAACGGTTGCGTCCCCCTCTACAACCTCATGGAAGACGCCGCGACGGCCGAGATCTCACGCACACAGATCTGGCAGTGGATCCGGCACCACGCCCAGATGGACGACGATCGCGTCGTCACGGCGGAGCTCTTCCGCAGCATCCTGTTCGAAGAATTGAAGTCCATTCGCGAGACCCTCGGCGACGCCCGCTTCGAGGGCGGCCGGTTCGCCGAAGCAGCCGGTCTCTTCGATGCCATGAGCACCGGCGAGGAGTGTGAGGACTTCCTCACGATCCCCGCCTACGAACGAATCCTCACGCGCACGACCTGAGCCCCGCCCCCACCACGAATCCCCCTCTGAACTCTCCACCTCTCACCCACCATCGACGGACACCACCATGTCAGCCAGCAACGGAAAGAACCGACTCCCCGCGGACGCCCCCCCAGCAGACGCGCCCAACCGTTTCGACGGAATCCGACGGGACTACACGCCCGAGGACGTGGCTCGCCTGGGCGGATCCCTTCCCATCGAGCAGACCCTCGCCAAGCACGGTGCTCAGAAGCTCTGGGGTTACCTGCACTCAGAGGACTACATCAACGCGCTGGGTGCCCTCACCGGCAACCAGGCCATGCAGCAGGTGCGTGCGGGCCTCAAGGCCATCTACCTGAGCGGCTGGCAGGTTGCAGCAGACGCCAACAACGCTGGCCAGATGTATCCCGACCAGAGCCTCTACCCCGTCAGCAGCGTCCCCGATGTGGTCCGCCGCATCAACCGCACCCTGCAGCGCGCTGACCAGATCCAGCACATGGAAGGCGGGTCGGACACCGATTGGTTCCAGCCCATCATCGCCGACGCCGAAGCGGGTTTCGGTGGACCACTGAACGCCTTCGAGCTCATGAAGAACATGATCGAAGCGGGTGCCGCCGGCGTGCACTTCGAAGACCAACTGGCGTCCGAAAAGAAGTGCGGACACCTGGGCGGCAAGGTCCTGGTGCCAACCCAATCCTTCATCCGCACCCTGAACTCCGCACGCCTCGCGGCCGACGTCATGGGTGTACCGACGGTGCTCATCGCTCGCACGGATGCGGACAGCGCCAACCTGCTCACCGCGGACATCGATGAGCGGGACCGCCCCTTCTGCACGGGGGAGCGTACGCCCGAGGGCTTCTTCCGCATCAACGGCGGCCTCGACAGTGCCATCGCCCGCGGGCTCAGCTATGCCCCTTACGCCGATCTCATCTGGTGTGAGACCAGCACGCCAGACCTGGATGACGCCCGGCGCTTCGCCGACGCCATCCATGCCGAGTTCCCCGGCAAGTTGCTGGCCTACAACTGCAGCCCGTCGTTCAACTGGCGCGCCAAGCTAGACGAGTCCACCATCGCGAAGTTCCAGCGCGAGCTGGGTGCCATGGGCTACAAGTTCCAGTTCGTGACGCTCGCCGGCTTCCACAGCTTGAACCACTCCATGTTCGAGCTGGCCCGGGGCTACCGCGAGCGTGGCATGGCCGCCTACTCCGAGTTGCAGCAGGCCGAGTTCTGCTCAGAGGAGCAGGGCTACGGCGCGACCAAGCACCAGCACGAAGTGGGCACCGGTTACTTCGACGCCGTCTCCAACGCGGTTTCAGGTGGCAAGTCGTCCACCACCGCCCTGGCGGGCTCGACGGAGACATCACAGTTCCACTGATCAGCTCCGACCGTCGGGTCCCACGGCCCGGGGAATGGATGGGGGCCGGAACATGTCCCGGCTCCTGACCATCCTGCCAAGGTCCTGCGGGGGCGAGTTGCACTCTGCGCGCAGCTCGCCCCCGTTGCATTCGGCACCCCCGCTCCGGTCGGCGCCCCGCCCTAGTTGGCGAAGCCGTCATCGGTGAGCCATGCCGTGCGAGGTAGACTCCCGAACGATGACAACTTCGCCAAGGGTCTCTCTTGCGGCTTGTGGGTGTTGCGGGCTCGTGCAACAACTCCCGGCAGCCGAACCCAAGCAGCGCATCCGCTGCGTGCGTTGCCACACGTCCTTCGCCCAGCGACGTGATCGGCTGAGGAGCAACCGGCGCACCCTGGCCCTCGCCCTCAGCGCCCTCTTTCTCTACCCCTTCGCCGTGGGCCTGCCCATCATGGAGGTCGAGCGCCTCGGCGCGACGCACAAGGCCAGCGTGCTCTCGGGCGGCATGGCACTGCTCAGCGACGGGCAGGTTCTGGTGGGCGTGGTGGTCTTGCTCTGCTCCGTCGTGCTGCCGCTGGGAAAACTCGCCGGTCTTTTCCTGCTCGCGGGCGCAGGCACCAGACTTCGACCCACGCTCCGGGCCTGGACCTGGCACCTCGTCGAATGGACCGGACGTTGGGGCATGCTCGACGTGCTTCTGGTCGCCGTGCTGGTGGCCGTCCTCAAGCTGGGCCACATCGTGGAACTTCGTGCTGGCCCCGCGGCACTCGCCTTCACGGCCTGCGTGTTGCTCAACCTGGCGGCGAGCGCCAGCTTCCAGCCCCATAGTCTCTGGCGGAATTCCGCATGACGGACGACAGCCCTCCTGTGGCTCGCATCGACCCGGCGCCCTCGTGGTCCCCCATCTGGCTCGTGCCGCTGGCTGCGGCGGCACTGGCTGGCATCCTGGGCTGGCAGTCCTGGGGCGCCCTGGGAACGAGCATCGAGATCGCCTTCGAACAGGGCCACGGCATCAAGACCGGCGACACCCTGCGCTACAAGGGCATCGTGGCCGGTGAGGTCACCGCCATGACCTTCGCCGATCGCCTGGGTGGGGTATCCGTGGAGGTCACACTCGACTCGGCCGCCACCAGCCTGGCCGTGGCGGGCAGCCGGTTCTGGATCGTGCGCCCTCGCTTCGGCTGGACCGGTATCACAGGCCTCGACACCTTGATCGGTGACCGCTACCTCGGCGTCATCCCCGGCGACGGCCCCGAACGACGTCAGTTCGTCGGCCTCGACCAGGCACCGATTCCCGACGCGCTCCTGCCTGGCTTGGACATCAAGTTGGAGGGCACATCGCGCGGCAGCATCGTCGCCGGCTCACCGGTCACCTACCGCCGCATCCACGTGGGCAGCGTGCTCTCGGTCAGCCTCGCCAGCGACAGCCGCAGCGTCGAGATCCTGGCACGCATCCGTCAGGAGTATTCGGCGCTGATCCAGGAAGGCACCCGCTTCTGGGAAACCAGCGGTGTCGGCCTCGATGTAGGCCTGACCGGTGCAGCATTCCACCTCGAAAGCCTGGAATCCCTGGTGCGCGGCGGCGTTTCCCTGGCCACGCCCACGGCAGACGGAGCACGTGTGTCCACGGGACACCGCTTTGACTTGGACTCCAAGCCCGAGTCTGCCTGGCTTGCATGGCGCCCCGCCGTGCCCATCGGCCATTCGCTCTTACCGCCCGGCACATCGGTCCCGCACCCGCGCCGCGTCCAGCTGAGCTGGAGGCAAGGCACGCTCTGGTCGGGCGACGAGGTGCGCGAAGGTTGGGGGTTGCCGCTCTCCGGCGCGCTGCTGGCGCCCGCCGACCTGTTGACCGCCCCCGAGAAGGCCGATGAGGCAAGCGCCGCCTTGGAGGTCGCGGGGCTACGCCTGCCCGTCGAATCTGCAGCGGACATCGTCACGCCAGGCCTGGCCACACGCTCCATGCCCGAGGGCGCCGGTATGCAGGCCTGGCCCCGCGCCCAACAACGGGTCCCCACGCAGCCCGAAGACTGTCTGGTGGTGGCCGACCCCGGCTCGGCACCGCTGAGCATCGCTCCCGGCGGCTTCGATGTCACAGACGACGGCTGGCACGTCGACCGTGCTCTCCCGGTCGACAAGCGCTGGCACGGGGCACCGGTCCTCGCTCGCAAGGACGGCCGACTGATCGGGATCCTGCTCGTGGAGTCTGGAGGCGCCCGTGTGGTTCCCCTTCCGCGACTCCTTCCCTGAAGATCCTGCCCTCACACGTATCCGCCCGATCACACCTCACCCTCGCGACCTGACGCACCCATGGCCCTCCCCGAAACGAACGCCATCGTCTCCCAGAAGATCGAGATTGCCCCTGGCCTCGCAATCCTGCGGGTGGTCCCGGATGGCTGGGACCTTCCCGACTTCACGGCGGGCCAGTTCGCAGTGATCGGGCTGCCACCGGACGCGCCCCGCTGCGCAGGCGCTGAAGTAGAAGAGGCCCCGCCGCCACCGGAGCGCATGCTCAAGCGCGCCTATTCCATCGCCTCGTCCTCGCTCAGCAGCGAGTTCATGGAGTTCTACATCGCCTTGGTGCCCTACGGCGGGCTCACGCCACGGCTCTTTGCGTTGGAGCCGGGAAGCCGCATCTGGTTGGGGGCGAAGACGAGTGGACACTTCACGCTCTCCGAAGCGCCGGACGATGCCCACGTCATCTTCGTTGGCACGGGGACCGGCCTGGCACCGTACATGAGCATGCTGCGCACCTATCTAGAGGCTGGCTCCAGCCGCCACTTCGCCGTTCTGCATGGCGCCCGCCACTCCTGGGACCTGGGCTACCGCTCCGAACTCATGACGCTCACACGCCTCTGTGAGAACTTCCGCTACTTGCCGGTCGTCAGCCGCCCGGATGAAGAGCACGCCGGCTGGGATGGCCCCACGGGTCACGTCCAGGACCTGTGGAGCAGCGGCCAGGTCGAGAAAGCCTGGGGCTTCCACCCCACCCCCGAGAACACACACGTCTTCCTGTGCGGAAGCCCCGGCATGATCGACAGCATGGTGGAGATGCTCGGTGAGGAAGGCTTCGTGGAGCAAACCCGATCCCAACCGGGACAGATCCACGTGGAGCGCTACTGGTAGCGCTGCCTCACTGCGGCTGGAGGCTCCGGGCCACCCACTCGGTGCGTGCTTCCAAGCTGGCGACGTCGGCTGGCATCCGCAACAACTGGGCCCCCTGAGCGTGCCGCTCGAGGACGCCTTCGACGATGGTCTGGAACATGAACTGGACCCAACGGTTGGACGAGCGCACACCATCGGCGTGCAAGGGCAACACGCCCCAGGGCAGCAACACGACCCTGTCCGTCCGTTCCAGCCGCTTGAGCGCGCGCGCCATGAAGCGATCCGTGTCGGCGGCGTCATGATGGAAGCCGTAGTAGATCCAGAAGGCCGCAAAGTCGGCGGCTGAACGGTCAGCGACGAAACCGTCTGTGGCGGCATCCTCTGCAGCGCACTGCTCGTCCCAGAGTTCGAGCAGCAGACGTCTCATCCCGCGGTGGTCGAGCTGATGCAGATCCAGACCGGCCTCCAGCCGGGTGCGCATGCCTTCCTCGATGAACGGCAGCCCCAGGCAATCGGCGAGCCGTCGCCCCAAGGACGTCTTGCCGGTCCCCGCGGAACCGGAGAGCGACAGCCGCACGCCACGTGCGCTCTGCAAGCCGGCCGACAGGTCGTCGAGCGGCGCCGCGCCGAGCCCAGACTCCCCCATCCACGGCCGCTCCCCCATGCCGCTGAGGACTGCGCCCGCGACTGCCAACTGCAATCGGGTGTGGGAGGCCGCTGGCGGCGCAAAGCGAAGCGCCTGGTCGAGGGGCAGCCCCAAGGACTCACACAGCACGATGCGGATGACACCGGAATGGGTGACGACGACGAGCTTCGAGTCGTCGTAGGTCGTCGTGTTCTCCCGCCACCAACTGCCGATGCGCTGCGCGGTGTCCTGCAACGACTCACCGCCCGGAGGTCGCGCGTGAAGATAGTCGTCCCAATAGTCGTTGATGGCGTGCCCGAATTCTTCCGTCAGGCTACGCCAGGTGCGCCCTTCCCACTCGCCCATGGACTGCTCGCGCAACTGCGGCGTCGCCTCATACGGGACACCCTTCGCTTCCGAGAGGCTTTGGGCAAGCTGCACGCAACGAGACAGGTCGCTGCAGACGATGCGGTCTGGGGCGGCCTCGCAGTTGGCGAACCAGCGCACGAGCCGCTCATGCTGTGCCAGACCCTCGGGCGACAAGGCCGCATCCATGTGACCGCGCACGACCCTCTCTCCAAAGCCTTCGACCTCGCCGTGCCGCAGGAGGTGCACGTTGAGCGCACCCTGGGAAGGCATGACAGACTGAGTGGGCTTGTCGAAGTGCTCTCCGGCCGCGTGACCGCTGCGCGAAATCGCACTGTCTCGCGCGTCACCCACCCGGGGACCCACCCTTTGCAGGCTTCTCGCGATTCGCCCATGGCACGACGATCGGCCGCCCGTCCGGGGCCGTACCGAAGTGCAGGTGCTCACCGTAGACGGGCGTCAGCACTTCGGGCCGCAACACCTCCGCCGGCGGGCCGCGGGTCACCACACGTCCGTTCTGCAGGATCAGCACGGACGTGGCGACCTGGCTCGCGAGATTGAGGTCATGGGTCACCAGGATCGCCGAACGTCCCTGGGCAACCTGGGCGGCTATGAGCTGGACAACGCGCACCTGGTGTTCGGGGTCGAGCCCCGTGGTGGGCTCGTCGACCAGCAGCACGCGCGCGTCACTCGCCAAGGCACGCCCTAGCAATGCCCGCTGGCGCTGCCCTCCCGACAGGGTGCTCATGGGCCGGTCGCTTAGCTCCTCGACTTCCGTGGCACGCAGGGCACCCTGAACCGCGTCGCGATCCACTTCGGTAGGCCCGCGCCAGCGATCGATACGGGCGTAGCGTCCTGCCACCACGAACTGCTCCACGGTTACGTCGGGCAGCGTGTGCAAGGACTGCGGAACCAAGGTGATGCTTTTGGCGCGCTCGGACAGGGGTAGCGCCTGGAGGTCCCGACCGTCAAAGCTCACCTCTCCCTCATCTGCCTTCAGCAATCCACACAACAGGCGCAAGAGTGTGCTCTTGCCCGAACCATTCGGCCCGCAGACCACGAGCAACTCTGCAGGACCCAGGTGGAGGTCAACGCACGAGACGGCGCGGACATCACCTGGGTACTCGTAGGACAGCCCCATGGCTTGCAACTCGGGAGAATCAGCGCCGACCGCGTCCTTCACCACTGGTCCACCTCCCGCTTGTAGAAGCTGAGCAGGAACAGGAAGAATAGACCGCCCAGGAGCGACATCACGACGCCGGGTCGCAACGCGTGCTCCGCGAGCAGCGCATGATTGAGCAGCTCGATGCTCAGCAGGAAGACCGCACCGCCGGGCAGCGCCAGGGGAAGCAAGCCCTTGTGACGTCCGCCGCAGAGCATGCGCAAGAGGTGCGGCACCACCAGCCCCAGGAACGCGATCTGTCCGGCCACAGCCACGGCTGAGGCCGCTGACAACGCCGCTGCGCCAATGGCCAGCAGACGGACCTTGCGCACATCGACACCCAGGGCGCTCGCGTCCTCTTCACCGCCCGCGAGGAGATCCAGCTCCCAGGACACGAAGGGGATCACGGCGACGGCCAACGCAAGCCCGCCCCAGACAGTCAGCACGTGGTAGAGCGAGCGATCCGCCAGCGTTCCGAACGTCCAAGCAAAGATGGCGCGCGAAACCGCCCAGTCGTCCAGAAGCAGGGAGCTCACCAAGGAGAGCACACCTGCGATGCAGGTGTTCACGGCAATGCCGGTCAGCAACAGTGTCGGCACCGAGAAGCGCCCGCCACGCGAAGACAGCGTCGCCACCAACAACACGACGGCCACGGAACCCAGGAAGCCAAAAGCGGGGATCAAGAAGGTCAGCAGGCCGACGTGACGCAGGGACGCCAGCGCCATCTCACTGGAGTCCGAGAGCCCGCTGAGGAAAGCGGGGCCGTAACCGCTCATGAGCAGGATCGCGCAGGTCGCCCCGAGCGTGGCACCGCCCGTCACTCCGATCACGGAAGGAGCCGCCAAGCCGTTGCGGAACAAGCCCTGGATCAGGACGCCCGAGAAGGCCAGGGCTGCGCCCACGCCCGCCGCGGTCAAGGCTCGCCACAGGCGCAGCTCGACAATAATCTGAGCCTGTCCGTCGAGCGCCTCGCCCAGACCCAACACCGCGAGGATGCCTTGCAGGGTCTCACCCAGATCCAAGACACCGGTCACGCCGACTCGGACGGACAGCAGCACCAAGACAGGCAGGGCCACGAGCAAGGTGACGCCCAAGGTGCGGGCCGAAAGCACCGCGCGTGAGCGGCTCAACGGGGGCCCCGCTCCGCGCGCCCCCACTCCGCGGACTGCTCCAACACCCGCTCAGCAGCGTCGAGCAGGTGGTGCGACAGGGTCGTATAGAGCCAGGAGTCGAGCACGATGATGCGATCCTCGACAACCGCCCGCAGACTCGCAAGGGCGGGTTCGGTGCGTAGCAGGCCAGCGGTTCCACCTGCATGCTGCGCCTCCGCCTGGCCACCCACCAACAGGGCGTCGGGATCGAGCACCAGCAGCTCCTCGAAGGTCAGGGCCGTATGCCCGGCGCGGGGGGCGATATTGCGGAAGCCCGCCAAGCGCAGGATCTCGTCATTGGTCGTCCCTGAGCCCGCTGCATAGCCCCCAGCACCGCCATTGCTGTAGGCCACGGCAGTCCACTCGGGGCGCCCCGTGGCGGCCTGCTCCAATCGCTCGACTTGCTCCGTGCAGCGCTCCAACAGGTCGCTGGCGGCCTGCTCGGCCCCCAGCAGCAATCCCAGGCTCCGAACCTGCACCTGCAGGCTGGGCCAGTCCGTTGGGTCCGGCAGGAGCACGACCACGACCCCGGCCTCCCGCAGGCGGGCCGTGGTGTCAGCGCTCTGCCAGGGGTAGGCCAGCACCAGGTCCGGCCGCAGCTGCAGCAACCGCTCCGCCTCATACTGCTGGAACCGAGGGCGGGCCAGATACGGACTGTCGGCATCTCGTAGGCCTGAGTATCGCTCGGAAGACCCAGGGATTCCCGCAACTCGCTCAGGCGGAATCAGGGCACACACCAGATCAACGCTGCCCGAGGCGGCCGCCACGACAGCCTGAGGTGCCCGCTCCAGATGAAGAGTCTCTCCGCCCGGGAGCGGGACGTCGCGCGGGAATCCGGATTGGACCGAACCATCCCGGGCTGCGCCCCGAGGCTCGCGCTGCTGCCCCTGCTCGCTGCCCTCGGTCCACAGCAACAGCAAGGACAAGAGCAGCAAGACGGCGAGCGGGAGCCACCAGCTCGACTTGCGCCTGTTCACTGCACCGGTCACTGCACCGGCTGGTCGAGGACGTCGTGGATGGTGTAGCCCGCCAAGCGCGGCTTCCAGAGTTCGAGCAGCTCAAGGTGCAACGGGTGGCTCAGGTAGTCCTTGTAGGCCGCCTGATCGGAGAAGCCCACCAGCAGCGCGAGGTCATAGTCCCCGTCGACATTGGCACGGCCGGTGTCGAGGTGTTGCCCCGCGGCGTAGGCCACCACGCCGGGGATGGGCACCAGCAGGCGTTCGCAGTCCGCAAGCAAGGCCTCTGCGTCACTCGCATCGTGCAGCCGGAACGCAACCCAGTGCAGGATGGCTGCAGGGCGAATCGGAGCCCCTTGGCCTGGCCCACTGCCGCTCTTTGTACAGCCGGCCGCCGGTGCCGCGCAGGCACCGACGGCCGACAGAATCAGCGCTCCCAGGACAAGATCACGCACCCATCGCAGGGATGGCTGCGCGCCCTGGACAGCGCATCGCAACCCGAAACAGATCAGGGAAGCGTGACCATGATGGCGTTGGACAGCGACACGCCGAACATGGCGGCCGGGTCGTCGAAGCCGAACTGGATGAAGATGTTCAAGCCAGGCGGGTTCGTGCCCAGGTCCGTCCAGCCCAGGTCGATCTCACCAGCCCCGTCGGTGAACAGGTTGAGCGAGAGCACCAAGGGCAGGCCGGGGATCAACTGGCCGCCGAAGAAGTTGGCCGGGGTGTTGGTCAGGGACGCGAAGGCCACCGCCAACTTGCTGGGCACGGCGTTGCGCACGTGCAACGAGCCGGGGTCACCCGCACCCACACCGCCCGTTCCGTACAGGACGGGGTCGCCGCTCACGCCCGGGTAGGCGTCGCCGAGACCCAAGAACGGCCCGTCGGGCACCAACTTGTAGATCCGATTGAATTGCAGATCGCACATGTACAACTCGCCGTCGGCATCCTCACCAAAGGCCGACACGCGGCCGATGGACGTAGCGCCTGGAGGATCCAGCTCGCTCGTGCGCTCGACCGGTGGCGCCGTGAAAACCGTGCCGTCGTACGCGAGGCTGAACAGCTTGGCCGTCTGGTAGTCGGCGTAGAAGTAGGTGCCGTCCAGATCGGGGATGGCGTCGCCACGGTAGACGTAACCACCTGTGATGGACTGCCCGGTCCCGTGGGTGTAACCAGCGAAGGGACCGGTGAGTTCGGGAGCGCTGCAGGTGCAACCGCTCAGGCCCGAGCAGATGGCACCTTCCATGCAGCGCCAACCCCAGTTCACGAAGGTCGCTGCATTGACGTCGGCAACCGCCAGGAAGTCGAGTTCCTCCCGAGCGTTCTGGCCCACATCGCCGATGTACAGGTCATCGGTCTCGCTGTCGAAGCTGAAGCGCCAGGGGTTGCGCAAGCCGATGTGGATGATTTCATCCAGCAGGTTTGCATCACCCACGCCGGGATTGTCGCCGGGAATGGAGTAGTTCTTGTTCGGGTCCGCCGGGAAGTCATCACCGTCGACATCCAGGCGCAGCATCTTGCCGAGCAGGTTCAGGCCGAACTGCGCGTTGCCGCCCGACACGTGGCCACTCCCGGTGTCGTTGAAGTTGCCGCCATCACCGGTGGCGACCCAGAGGTAGCCATTGGGGCCGAAGTTGATCGCGCCACCGTTGTGGTTCGACTGGGGCTGGCTGAACTCGATCACCGTCTGGGCGCTGCCCGCGAGGGCCAGGTTCGGGTTCACGGTATCGCGCAAATAGCGCACGACCTTCGTCCCGCCACCGCCCGTGTAGTTCACGTAGAACTGGCGGTTGGACTGGTAGTCCGGGTGAAAGGCCATGCCAAGCAGACCCTGCTCATTGCCACCGGTCGTGACGAGGCCCGTGAGATCCAGGAACGGAGCGGCGATCTTCACACCGTTCACGATGACGTGGATGTCCGCCGAGTTCTGCTCCACCACGAAGTTGCGGGACGCATCGCCGGGCGCGGTCAGGAACTGCACCGGGCGAACATAGTCGGCGTAGACGAGCTGGCCCACCAACGGCGTGGACTGCGCGCTGGAGGCGGGGGCAAAGACGGCCAGGCTAGCGAGGCCAAGCAGGGAGAGGGCAAGGTGCCTCATGGAGCGATACTCCGCATCGGGATCTGGGAGGAGAGGGCGAGGAGGGCCAGCAGAGGTGGGCGCGGAGACACGCGCACACAATTGCCGCAAAGCATACCACGCTCTGAGCGGCTGCCCTGGGCGAAAGGAAGCTCACAACGGGGGGCTGAAGGGCCTCTCCGGCGACCGATCAAATCAAATTACCCGGCTGTCGGGAGGTGGTCATCAAGCCTCAATCAGAAGATGACCTGGTACTGCCCCCGATATTGCATCTCGTCCTTCTTGCCGGCGCTCTTGTTCACCACCTTGGTGACATCAAAGGTGAACTTGCTGTTGTGCTTGTCGCTGTAGCGCACCAGGGCCAGCGTCGATTCCAGCATGTCGCTGGCCACGTCGAAGTTCACCTCGGAGCGCCGAAAGACGACCTCATACTTGTTGGGCACGACCATCACACCGACCTGGGCGTTGTAGCCACGGTCGGTCTGGTTGGGGGCCCCTGCGATGTCCATGCGGCGGCTGAAGTACTCGGACAAGACGGACACTGGCCCCGTCAGGAGTTGCGCTTCAAAACCCATGCTGGTGTCGCTGGAGCGGCTGTCACCTGCCGTCCCGTCTCCGTCCACATCCTGAGCCTGGTCGTCGTTGCGCATCACCGAAGCACCGATGGCCAGCCGAGTGCTTCCGTCTTCCACGGTCTGGAAGGAGGAGACGTCCTTCTTCACCTCACCCAGGGGGTTCACCACCACCCTGCCGCCGTAGCGCAAGCCTGAGGCCCCGCTCCCCGTCTCGCCGCTCGCGTTGGAAATGTTCGTGCCTTCGCCGTTGAACACACCCGCGTAGTACTCGATGAACTTGTCCTCGGTGGCACCGTAGAACATCAGTCCTGGCTCACGATCGGGGGTAAAGACCCTGGTCGCCCGGGAGCCATCCACCGTGTTGAGCCTCGAGCTCACCATGTGCACTTCGCGTCCGAAGGGGACTTTCACTTGACCGGCCTTCACGTTCATGCCGTCACCGAGGCCCCAGTTCACCCAGGCGTCGGTCAGGGAGAACGATTTGGCGTCCTTGTTCACCGAGTTCTGCGTGGCCGCATCAAACTCGATCTTGTAGGTGGTGTTGTCGCCGCCCGCCTTGCCGAACAAGGCCAGGCGCCCACGACGCAGGCTGATGTTGGTTTCATCGGCTGCGCGGTTCCCGCTCTCACCCTCATTGACGTCCGCCTGGATCTGCAGCCGGCCCTTGAAGCCCATGGACCACTGACCGTCCTCGGACTCCACCTTGAACTTGCCGGGCTTTCCGCCGCTGGCCGAAATGTCGGGAGCCTGCATGCGGCGCAAGCGCGCCTCGAGCAGGTCGAGTTCGCGAGCCTTCTGGCTCTCCGTCTCGGCGAGCCCCATGAGCTCCTCGTAGGTGGCTGCATCGATGATGCCGCGCTCCAGCAGGATGTCCAGGATCGCGACTTCCACTGTGTTCGTGTCGTCATCCCGAGCCATCACGGCGGTGGCGGGGAAGAGCAATGCAGCAAGCAGGAACCAGCGAATCGAGCCCACCATGGCAGGTCTCCGGAAGTGAAGGTGGTATGAGGAACTCTGTACGTGCCGGGAGTCATCTCATCCCATTGTGAGGATTGCGTTCAAAGGGATGGGATGTCCGGAAAGCACTCCCGGAACCCCCGTGGAAAACGCGGAACACCGTCCAGATTGGCGCACGCTCACCTCAACGCGTTGGAGACGATGGCCGCAGCAAAGCAGGCGCCCCCCTCCCGCCTCAAGCCTCAGCCTGCAATTGTCGAACAACAGAACATGCTCTGCCTTCGATATGGACCGACGCTCGTCCTGTCCCTGGCCCTCTGCACGAGCCTCTCGGCACAACTCCTGAAACCCGCCCCCCGTGTCTCTGGGCTGGCGGCAGCCGAATCGGGCTGGGTCCCTTGGCGCGGCATGCGAGCCGTGCGCGAACGGGCCGTGGTTCGCTTCGAGCCGGGAACGAGTCCAGCACAGCGAGCGCAGCTCCTTGCGGCATGGGGCGCCACGCCCTTGCGCGAGCTGGGCCCCGCGATGGCGGTGCTCGACCTGCCCGGCAGCGGTCCCCTCAGCGCCACCCTGAGTCGGCTGTCCAGCAACCCTTGGGTTCGGAGCGCTGACCCCGATCTGGGCATCCCTACCGTGGGCGCGCCGCTCTCTCCCCCAGACGATCCAGCCCTCCCATTGCAGTGGGCCCTGGGGCCGGTGCGTGCCCATGAGGCTTGGGAACTCGAGCAAGGCGATCCATCCGTGGTGATCGCCGTGCTCGACACGGGCTTCGCCAGCTCCCACCCAGACCTCGCACCCAAGCTGGCCTGGCAGATGGACGCGTGGGACGGAGACGTGACGGCAGAGGACACCGATGGGCATGGGTCCCACTGCACCGGCGTGGCCGCGGCAGCGACGGACAATGCGCTCGGCATCGCCGGGGCCTCCCATGGGTGCCGTTTCGCTGCTTACCGCTGCGGAGAAGACACCCTGCTCAGCTCCAGCGTCGTCATTGCGAGCCTGCTGGACGCCGCCGCGCGTGGTGCCCACGTGATCTCCATGTCCTTCGGCATGTACGTGGACCTCCCCTCTCTCCAGTCAGCCGTCCAAACTGCTGCGGACTCGGGCTGTGTGCTCGTGGCAGCCGCCGGAAACGATGCGCTCTCCGGCCCGTTCTACCCCGCGGCCTATCCCGAGGTGATCGGCGTGGCGGCCTCGGCACCGAACGACAGCCGGGCCCTCTTCTCGAACTACGGCAACTGGGTTTCGGTTGCGGCACCTGGCCAGAGCATCTACTCCACGGGCCTCGGCACGAGCTACGGCTACCGCAGTGGTACCTCAATGGCCTGCCCACTGGTGGCGGGCCAGGCCGCGCTGCTCTACGCCCATGGTGGAGGCGTTCGTTCCGTCACCTTGGCGCAGGCCGTGCGCGACGCCCTGCAAGACAGCGCCGCCCCGGTCACCGGTGGCTGGGTCGCCCATGGCCGCGTGGACATGGCGGCCGCTCTCGAGTTCATGGAACAGTCGGCGAGTGTGCAGATCGCCTCCCTCTCTCCCGCCAGTGCGGATGCGCTGGGACGCACTCCCGACGGCGCCCCCATCCTGCTGAACGGCAGCGGCCTGACCCTCGTCACGGCTGCCCTGGTCGGGACCATTCCCGTGGACGTCGAGGTGCTGAGCGACACCCAGCTGAGTTTTCAGCCGCCTCCCGCGCCCGCACTCGGTGTGCTGCCCCTTCAACTCCTGAGCGCCTCGGGCTCGAGCAATACGGTCGGTTTCAACTACACGATCGTGAGCCCACCCCATCTGCTTGTCCCCAAACAGCAGTCCGTCGGACAGCCGCTCACTTGGACCTTCGGCGCGCAGCCCCTGCACACGGCTGTCCTGCTCGCGTCCTTGTCCGCGGACACGCTTCCCCTCGGCGATTGGCCCGTCCTGGCCAGCTTCGTGGTGGGACCCGCGACCGTGTTGGACGAGCAGGGCGTCGGCACGTTCGCCGCCTCGCTTCCTGCAAATGCCGTCGGCTTGGAGCTCTTCACCCAGGTCATCAGCGGCCCGGGTCATTTCGAAGCGGCTACCCCGGTGGCAAGCACCAACATCCAGCCCTGAGCCTGACGCCTGGCTCGGGGCTCAGTCCTTGACCGAGACCCACAGGCCGTCGCCCACGGGAACGATGACGGACGTCATCCCGCTCGCCGCCGCCATGTGATCGTTGAAGGCGCGCACGGCACCCACTTCGCCGTCCTTGGGCTCAGCGTCCAGCAACTCGCCGAACGCGAAGGCGTTGTCCGCCATGAACAACCCACCCTGCTTGAGCAGGCGCATGCCGTGCTCCCGATAGCTGACATAGCCAGCCTTGTCCGCATCCAGGAACATCGCGTCCACGGAGCCCTCCTCGATGTGGGGCAAGACATCATCGCCCGCACCGCGAATGACCGTGATGCGATCGGCGACATCCGACCGGGCGATCCATTCCTCCGCGAAGTCTGCGTGCTTTGGACTCAATTCGATGGTCGCCACGCGCCCGCCCGGAGGGAGTGCCCGCGCCATGGAGATGGCTGAGTAACCTGCGAGCGTCCCCACCTCCACGACCTGGGAGGCCTTGTTCAACCGCAGCAGGATCCGCATCAGGCTCGCTTGGGCGGGATTGATCCAGATAGCCGGAATCCCGGCGGCTTCCGCTGCCGACTTGAGATCGCGCAGGAAGTCGTCATCCCCGGCGGTGCGCTCGGCCACGTAGGCGAAGTGGGCCGCAGTCAGGGTCGTGGGTTCTGCAGACATGTCGAACTCTCTCAAGCGGGGGATGAAGATCCGGGGCGCCAGATTGTGTCTGATGGGACGCTAGAATCGAGAGCGATCATTTCCTGGAGACATCCGTCCGTCATGAAGACCTACGCCGACCTCGAACAACACTACGCCGAGATCCAGGACCTGAAGCACGGCCTTTCGATCCTGGGTTGGGATCAGGAGGTGATGATGCCCCTCGGTGGTGCGTCGGCTCGCGCGCGCACGCTGGCAACATTGACGGGTGTGGTCCACAGCCAGATGACGGGCCCAGCACTCCAGAAGCTGGTGCGTTCCCTCAGCCGGAGCAAGGCGTTGTCACGCGCCCAACGCCGGGGCGTGGAGCTTGTCAAACACCACGTGGACAAGGCCTCCAAGATCCCGGGCAAGCTGGCCCAGCAGTTGGCGCACGCGGAAAGCAGCGGCCTTGAGGCATGGCGCATCGCTCGCGCCGAGAAGAACTTCAAGCGCTTCGCGCCCGAGCTGGCGCGCATGGTGGACCTCAAGCGGGAGGAGGCCTACCTCACCGCCGGCAAGGGCCGGCCCTACGACGCCCTGCTCGACAACTTCGAGCCGGGCGCCACCATGAAGCAGATCGACCCGCTGCTCTTGGAGTTGAAGGAGGTCACTGTCCCGCTGCTCAAACGCGTCGTCGCCGACAAGCGGCGAGTGGACATGCGTCCGTTCGTAGGCCGCTTCGATGTGGACGCCCAGCGCGCCTTCGCACGAGACGTGGCCACAGCCATGGGCATCGACTTCTCCCGTGCGCGCATGGACCTGTCGACGCACCCCTTCTGCGGCGGCATCGGCCCAGTGGACGTGCGCATGACGGCTCGTTACGACACGAAGGACACCCGGGGCGGCTTGTTCGGCGTCATCCACGAGGCCGGGCATGGGCTGTACGAGCAGGGCCTGAACCCGAAGCGGCTCTGCAAGCCCGTGGGCGGCGCCGTGTCCATGGCCATTCACGAGAGTCAGTCTCGGCTCTGGGAAAACAACGTGGCGCGCAGCCGGGCCTTCTGGAAGCACTGGGCGCCCAAGCTGCGCCGCGCCCATCCCCAACTCAAGGGCCTCGACCTCGACTGCATCTGGCGCGCAGCCAACGCCATCCGACCGTCCATGATCCGCGTCGAAGCCGACGAGCTGACCTACAACCTGCACATCATCTTGCGCTACGAGATCGAGCGGGACCTGATCGAGGGCAAGCTGGCCATCTCCGATCTCCCCGATCGCTGGAACTCGAGCATGCAGGAGCTGCTGGGAGTGACGCCCGCGAATGATGCCGAGGGAGTTCTGCAGGACATCCACTGGAGCATGGGCCTCTTCGGGTACTTCCCCACCTACAGCATCGGCAACCTGTACGCGGCCCAGTTCATGGAGGCGGCACGCAAGAGCATCCGCGGCCTCGACACCAAGATCTCCAAGGGAAAGATGGAGCCCCTGAAGGACTGGCTGACGGAGAACATCCACCGCCACGACCAGCACTACACACCGGCTCAACTGGTGAAGCGGGTCACGGGCAAGCCGCTGGGGGTCGACGCCTTCAAGAAGCACATCACGAAGACGGTGCGGGAGCTGTCCCGCGGATGAAACGCTGGAGGCGGCACCCGGATTCGAACCGGGGATGACGGATTTGCAATCCGTTGCCTTACCACTTGGCCATGCCGCCTAACTGCGATCGCAGAGATCGAGGGACCATAGCAACGGATGGCTCGCAACGGTAGCCGCGAAGGGCGCTCAGCGGACGCCTGGCCTCAGGGGAGTTCGACTGGGGGCTCACATCCAGGGATGAGGGACGCTACAACGAGCCCTTCGAAACCAGCACGGCGAGGAGACCGCATGGCGCCCGACGCCTCCGATTCCATGTCGCCCCCCCCAGGAGGGGCGCACGGCAAGCAGGTCAGCCAGGGCCAACAGGAGCCGGCGGCGCCTCTGCACCCGTCCAGCGCCCTGGACCCTGGCCGCAGACCCTTCCCCCTGCTCGCAGCCTGCGACCACTACGCCGGCACCGAGTCACGCATGAAGAAGGCTCTGCGCCTGCAGGCTGAGAGCCTTCACCGCTTCGACGTCACCCTCGACCTCGAGGACGGCGCCCCGGCGGGACGGGAGAGCGAGCACGCCCAGCTCGTCGTGGACCTGCTGCGCAGCGACCTGAACGCCCAGCAGCAAGCCGGTGTCCGCATCCATGGCCCCGACAGCCCCTTCTGGCGCGCGGACTTGGAGCGGGTGATCCGGGATGCCGGCGACATCATCACGCACCTGACGATCCCCAAGGTGGAGGGCCCGCGCCCCCTGTCCGAGGTGATTCACGCCGTGCAATCCGCCTGCGCGGCGGCGGGCATCCAGCACGAGATCCCCCTGCACGTCCTGGTGGAAACCCACGCAGCCATCCAGGACGTCTGGGCCATCGCGGCCCTGCCTTGGTTGCGCACGCTCGAGTTCGGAATCATGGACTTCGTCAGCAGTCACCACGGGGCGATCGGCAGCGAAGCCATGCAGTCCCCCAACCAGTTCGAGCACAAGCTGATTCAACGCGCCAAGATCCGCCAGGTGGCTGCCGCCCTGGGCAACGGTCTGGTGCCCGTGCACAACGTCACGCTCGACGTGAAGGACCCCGAACAGACCCGCGCCGACGCACTGCGCGCACGACGCGAGTTCGGGTACCTGCGCATGTGGTCCATCCACCCCTCGCAGATCGAACCCATCCTCGAGGCCTTCGCGCCGGACGTCATCGAGGTAGACCTTGCGGGCCGCGTGTTGCTGGCGGCCCGAGCGGCCGACTGGGGCCCCATCTCACTCGACGGACGGCTGTTTGATCGGGCCAGCTACCGCTACTACTGGCAGGTCGTTCAGCGCGCCCAGCTCGCGGGCGTCAGCCTGGACTCCACAGTCCGCGAGCACTTCTTCAGCACGAACGCCTGAGCCCGGGCGGTCGCAGGTGAGCCGGAACCGCTCAGCTCTGACTCAGGAACGCAGACCCTCAAGCGTTTCAGCGATGGCTTTGCTGTCGGGCCACTGCAGGACGGCAATCTCGAGGTAGAGGCCCACATCGGCCGGGTTGTGCTTCTCGACCATCGCGTCGAGAGTCGGCTTCACCTTGCTCTCGTCCGGCTCGCCATCGCCTTCCACCGTGCCGTCTTCGTGTTCCAAGCCCACGCCATCCAAGAAGTCCGTCACCACCTGCTTCTTGGGGCCCAGCAGGTACGCACGGATCAACTCGCCGGCGAGGTCGTCGTCACGGCTACGCAACAGGTGCGCACGCAGCGCCTTCATGCGCAAGCTCAGGGGGCGCTTGGCCACCGTCTGCGGCCGGGAGTTCAGAGCCTTTGCGATGGGCCCGTCCAAGGCGCGCTGTGCTCGCTCCTCGAGCGACTCGTAGAGCTCCGTCAAGCGTTCGGGGGACATCTCGGTCAGCAACTTGAGCACGGCTCGTGCCTCGCTTGGAAGGTGGATCGGGAACGTCGGGAGCCCCAGCGCAGCCCACCAGCTCGTGGTGAGTTCGCTGCGGCGAAAGCGTTACCAGTTGGAGAGGGCGTCGTGCAGCAGGCGCACACCAAAGCCGCTTGCTCCACCGGGGAAGTCGTTCTTGGCGACCATGTCCCAAGCCGCACCTGCAACGTCGATGTGGGCATGGGGAATGTCACCGGAGAAGTGGTACAGGAAGGCGGCCGCAGTGCACGAGCCCGCCTCCCGTCCGGCTGAGTTCCGGATATCCGCCCACTTGCTCTTCACCTTCTCGTCGTAGGCGGGGTAGCTCGGCATGTGCCACACCTTCTCGTCGGTGTTCGCCGACGCGGCTTGCAGGCGCTTCACCAGCTTGTCGTCCTTGCAGAACAGCCCGGCCGCCTCGTGCCCGAGGGCCACCACGATGGCACCCGTCAGGGTCGCCATGTCGATGATCGCTTCCGGCTTGAACTTGGTCGCCAGGTGCAAGGCATCGGCCAGGACCACACGCCCTTCGGCGTCCGTGTTGATCACTTCGATGGTCTTGCCTGAACCGGTGGTCACCACATCGCCCGGCTTGTAGGCCGAACCGCTGGGCATGTTCTCGGTCGTGCCGACGATGGCGATCACGCGCACATCCTTCGGCTTCGTCGCAGCGATGGCCTTCATCAGACCGATCGTCGCGGCAGCACCGCACATGTCGTACTTCATCTCCTCCATGCCGCCTGCGGGCTTCAGGGAGATACCGCCCGCGTCGAAGGTGAGCCCCTTGCCGACGATGGCGACGGTGTGCTTGTAGCGCGCCGGCTTGTACTCCATCTCGAGCAGGTAGGCCGGCAAGTCGGAGCCCTGGTTCACGGCCAGGATGCCGCCCATCTTCATGCGCTTGAGAGCGGCCTTGTCGTGCGCCTTGAAGCGCAGCTTGCCCGCCGTGCAGACCTTGCGCGCCACGGACTTCAGGTGATCGGGGTCGGCGATGTTGCCTGGCAGGTCACCCAGGTCCCGCGCCAGGTTGGTTCCGTCGGTGACCGCCTTGGCGACCTTCAGCACCGCACTCGCGGCACGCACCGAAGACACCACCACCGCTTCACCGGCCGGTTGCGTTTCCGACTTCTTCGCCCCGTAGCGGTAGCTGCTCAGCACCAGGCCTTCACCCAGCGCCGCCAGGCTAGGCGCATCGAAGGACCAGGACTTGGCCGCTCCGACGACGAGCTTCTTGGCGCCCAGGCTGGCGGCCTTGGCACCGGCGATGAGACCCGCGCGCCGCAGAAGCTCCGAGTTCACGCTCTTGGCCTTGCCCAGGCCGATCAGCAGCAACCCCCGCGGGCCCGCAGCCGTTTCGGCATGCAGCAGCAGCGACTCCGCCGCCTTGCCCTTGAAGGCCTTGGACTTCATCAGCGCTTCCGCTCTGCGGGCCAACACGCCACCGGGCAGGGTGGTCTTGCCCTCTGGGATCAGCAGAGCAACGAGGGGGACCTTCTGGTTCAGGGCCGCGGCAGTTCCGGCGGTCAGGCGCATGATGACTCCTGCTTCGATCGGTGGGGGCTGTTCGAGAACGGTGGTCGAGCCCCAAACGATGGTCTCACGGTGCTCCGGCCCGAGCCGCAGCTTCACTGCTGGGCAGGGAAGGTGGCTGGGTCCCGGGTGGCACGACGAACAACCGCCGCTGGGGTCGCAAAGCTCGGGACGTTATCACATGGGGGCACTCGCCTCGCCCCCCGGAGTCCGTCGTGGCCCGCCCCCCCCGCTGCCTGGTGGCCTCCCTCCAGGCACCTCAACTCGACAGCGCCACCCGGCACCACCTGGCTCGAGTGCTGCGCATGGCACCGGGCGACCCTGTAGAGCTCGTGGACGGCCGCGGTGGACTGCTCCGGGCGCGCTGGGCTGGCAAGGCTGAGCCTACGGTTGACGAAAGGGCGTCTTGCTCGGAGCCACCGGCGGATCCCGTCTGGTTGGCTGTCGCTGCCCCCCGACCATCGCGCCTGGATTGGCTTGTCGAGAAGGCCGCCGAACTGGGCGTCCAACGGCTGCTCCTGATGAAGAGCGAGCATTCGGCGCGATCGATCAAGCAGGCTCGGGTCCTGCGCCTGCAGAAGAAAGCGCACGAGGCCATGCTCCAATGCCGCCGCCTGCATGCCTTGCACGTCGTCCCCGAGCAGGCCTTCAGCGCGCTCCTGGCCGAGGCCCAGCGCGTCGGTGCAGACCTGTGGATGACGGACGCGCCGCCGGATGCGGCCTCGCGGTCGGACCCTGCTGCCATGGATTCTGGCGGCGATCCAAGCGAGCAGGCGCTGGACCTGCCCCCGCGCCGGCCCGGCACGCCCCTGCTTGCCGTGATCGGCCCCGAAGGAGGCCTGAGCGAAGCGGAGAAGCGCGCGTTGCAGCAGGCAGGCGCCCGCAGCGTCTGCCTCGGCAAGGGCGTCCTGCGGGTGGAAACCGCTGCCCTCGCCCTCGTCGCCCGACTTGCTCTCTGAGACTGCTTTCCAGTGAGGGCGTTGGCCAGGGGCTCCGGGTAGGATGCGCCTCCATGACGCCGCCCCTGCGCCGCTATCTCACTTCCCTCGCTGCGGCGGGGGTCCGACGCATGCCGCGCGGCGTTCGCCAAGCCATCGCTGTCGCTGCCACGGAGCCCGAGGCAGCGCCCGACGCAAGCACGCCCAGCAGCGCAACTCCCGCAGCTCCATACGCGGCAGGCGACCCAGCCTCGGCTCAAGCAGCCCTGACGTCCCTGGCCCAGGAAATCGCCGGCTGCAACGCCTGCTCCTTGTGTGAAACCCGGACTCGCACAGTGCCGGGGGAGGGCAACCCCCAGGCCGACATCGTGTTCGTGGGCGAGGGCCCAGGAGCAGATGAGGACCGCAGCGGCCGTCCCTTCGTCGGCAAGGCCGGCCAACTGCTCGAGGACATCGTCAACAAGGGCATGAAGCTCCAGCGCTCAGACGTCTTCATCCTGAACACGGTCAAGTGCCGGCCGCCGGGCAATCGAAACCCCTTGCCCGAAGAATCCGCCGCCTGTCGTGGCTTCCTGGAGAGGCAGCTGGAGATCCTGCAGCCGAAGGTCATCTGCGCCCTGGGCAATGTGGCCGCCCACCTGCTTCTGGACACCGAACTCTCCATGAACCGTCTGCGCCAAGGGCAGCACCACTGGCGGCAAATCCCCGTCATCCCCACCTATCATCCGGCCTACCTGTTGAGGAATGCCTCCGCGAAACGTCCCACCTGGGAGGATATTCAACGAGTGATGGAGATGGCCTCGCGCGCATGAGCCTATTCGGTGCCAGTTCGATCGGTGTGGACGTCACGGACGGCACCCTCAAGGCGGTCAAGCTCGTCCGCCGTGGCCGCAAGATCCGCCTGGCGGGTAGCTGGCGCATCCCCTATCACCGCAGCGAGGACCTCGCCCAGGGGGCCTTGGACGCGCTGCGCGAGTTCGCCAGCAACGTCCACCCCGATGGGCTGACCTCCGTGATCGTCTCGGCACCGGATCGTGGCCACTTCAGCCAGACCTATAAGGTGCCCACCATGCAGGCGGACCGCCTGGCGGAGATGGTGCGCTACGAAGTGCTCTCGGAGCTGAAGGCCCCGGCGGAGGAGGCACAGGTGAGCTTCCACGCTCGAAAGGGCGTGGTGGAACAACAGGTGCATGCCGTCGCCTTCGACCCCGGACTGCTGGGCGAATTCGTAGGCAGCCTGCGGGGGGAGCGGATCCCCTTCGATGAGCTCCAGCCCCCAGGCTTCGCCCTGGCGTCCTTCCTTGAGCACGAGCAGCCCCTAGGGCGCGACCGCATCATGCTCGGCGTCGGCGAGCGAGCCACGCACCTGGTCCTGATCCGGGAAGACGGACTCTGGACCCGGCATCTCCCCTTCGGGCTCAGAGCTGAGGCGGCCGTGCCCGTCCTGGCCGAGCGCCTGGCGAGCGAAGTGGCCGCGGCCGTCTCGGCCCTGCTGCCAGAGGACTCCCCCTTCCGCCCAACGGATGTGGTCCTGACAGAGGAGGGCGCGCTGAGCGCCAAGCTCACCACAGAACTGACTCGCGCCATGGCGCTTCCCGTGACTCGCTTCGGGGAACTGCCTCGCATCGAGACGGGCAGCCGCCTGGGACAAGGGGACGCCACCGCCGCGCAGACCCTCGCCATGGCCAAAGCCATGGGGCTCGCCCTGACGGGCCTGGGCGTGGCGCGCTTTCCGTGCCCGCTCGTGAGCGGCAACCCCCGTCGGGCGGCCATCCGTACCCTGCCCTTGGCCGCAGCGGGCCTAGTTCTGTCCTCGCTGGGGCTGTTCGGCCTGACGCATCTGGCCGTCCAGAGAGCCGACTCCCTGACCCATGCGCTCTCGGAGGACCTGCCCGGCGAGCTGCGCAACATCCATGAGCGCAGCCAGGAAACCCGGGCTGAGCTGGGGGCACTCGAGGCGCGCGCCGATGGGCTGCTGTCCCTGGCCAACCGTCGTCCAGCCGTGCTGGCCGTGCGTACGGCTCTGAGCCGAGTGGCCGAAGTCGTGGCCACCCGTGGCAGCGAAGCGCTGCACGTGGACAGCGCATGGCTGGCCCCCGGCGACTCCCATCAGCCTGCTCACCTGACCATCACCCTGGATGCCGACCCAGCACGGGATGAGACCCTGGGTTCCCAGCTCACGGAGACCTTTCGGGGCGTGTTCTCAGACGTCAGTCTGAGGGGCCCGGAAGCTGCCCCAACCCGGGGGCTCTCGCGCTGGATCGTGGAGGTCACCCTCCCATGAGGCTTCTCGCTGCGTTGCTCGCAACCCTGTTCCTTTCCTCAGCGGTGGTTTTCGCGGTCGTCGGCCTGGATGCCCAGGAACGGGCCAAGGACGCCCATGTGGCCCTCTTGGCACGCCTGGATGCCGTTCAGGAGGCCCGCAGCGCGATTCCCCCAGTGTCCTATACGGCGGCCCAGGCGCTCACCGCCGAGCGGACACGCCTAGCGGAGCTGGGGAATCAGCGCCTGGCCATGCTCACGGATGAGCGCTACGCGCCCCCCGTGCAGGAGCTCTCGGCGGTCCTGGACGCTCTGGATGCCCAGGGCCTCCAGCCAGGAGATCCGCTGCGCAGCCAGGTCGAGGCCTGGGCTGCCTCAGATGGCAGCAGCGCTGCGAGCCTCTCCAGGCTCCTGTCCTTCGTGCATCGGTCCGGAATCCAAGAGGTGGAGGACCTGGATCGGCGAATGGAGGACAGCCTGCGAATTCCGGACCTCCAAACCGGCTCCTGGGAGCTGGTGGTCGTGAGCGAGATGCACCACGTCCTGGACCTGCTCGAACAGCTCGTGCCGGGACGGGGCGATCCCGTGCTCAGTGTGACGGGGGCCTCCTTGCGTCGGATCGACCGCAGCCTGTGGTCCACGACGCCCGGAAGCCTCGACACCCCCCCGGTCCGCCTCTGGCTGCGCCTCGAGAGCCACACGCACCAAGGCGCTCGCGACGTAGAGGGCAACCCATGAGCGGCCTCCAGACGCGTCGCGGCCGATTTCTCATGTTGGCAGGTTCGGGGCTTGCCACGGTCGTCTTCGCCCTTGCCTTATTCGTACATAGTCGCTTATATAGCAACGACTTAAGCCGTGCAGAGCGTTTGACGGAGCAGGTTCGGCAGCGACTGGATGCCCAGCCAGAAAACCCCGTCCGCCTGCTTCCGGGGCATGCCTCTGAAGGCTTCGAGGCCGCCCTTCGACAGGCCCCGGTTCGTGCAGCCACTGCTCTGGATGCTCTCCTTTTGTACGACGAATCCGAGAGGAGCAGCTTTGCCGCCCTGAGGTGGCCCGGCGGTGTTGCTGAAGCGCTGCCCACCAGCGGATTGCTGGCTCCCCAGGGGGTGTCCGCCGTCTACGAGGCAGGCGCTGTCTCCGTCCGATGGACAGTCGCGCCGGCGACGCGTGACGTCATTGCCGGGCAACTGGACCTGGATCAACAGGTCGGACACCGCATCTACAGGACCGTGCACAATCTCCAGGGCCTGGGAGACTCCAGCCGGGCCTCCACCACTCCAGAGTGGGTCGCCAGCCTCGATCACAGCACCACCCGCTGGCGCGACGACGACATGCCCCTCACCGGAGGGGAGCTGTCCTACGAGGTCTGGACGGTCCTGCTCCGAGCCACATCCAACGAGACACCAACCCTGGTGCGGTCGGAGAGCGGCGAATTGGTTACCGTCACCGTCCCTGAGCACTTCAGGCTGCAGTTGGTCTCCGGGGACGACGAGTCGGTCGTCCTGTCCATGGAAGTAGGGCCTGCCTCCATGCCGGTTGCCGTCCATCACCTCACGCTCTCGCCCGGTGATCCGGTCGTGGCGGGAGAATGGTCCACCGGACTGACCGTCCGCAGCCTGGAATTGCTGATCGAAGATCGCCTCACAACGCGCACCCGCCTGGTCTTTACGAGTGAAGCCCGGCTAGTGCTCGACCCCGTCACAAACACCCCCCGAACGTCCGATACGCAAGTCCTCATGCCGCAGACGCGCTTGGTTGCTACCCTGGCCGCCCCTTCAGGCGCGACCCGACGTCTGGAGCTGGACTTGCAGTGAGCAAACCCCGCCCCCGGAACCGGCCGCCCATGCTGCCCAACCTGCGTTTTCTCCGCCCCACCTCGATGGTGGGTCTCGGTCTCTTGGCCCTGTTCTCGGCCTCGTCCCTGTCTAGCTGCGGAACTCTGTCTCCGCAATCGGATGAGGCGAACCCAGAGCTCGCTACCTCCCAGTCGGAGCTGCCCCCAGCTTCTGCGACCAGCGCCGAGCAGAGCCCCGAAGCTCTCGCTGCCGGAGATGCCGAAGCCCTGCGCGACTACGCTGTCGAAGTGCAACGCATCCGCGCCACGTCGCCGACGACCGTCGAGCCAGGCAACACGCCTGCGAACGTGAGCCAGGACGCCAATCAACTCGTTCAGGATGCGCGAGCACACACGCAGCTCGTCGAACAGCGTCTGGCCTTGCTCGTGGAGAGCTTCCTCGATGAGGGACTCGTGCTGCTTGAACAGGGTGATGTCGCGAGCGCGCACGAACAGTTCGTGCATGCCTACGAGTTGGATCCCGACCACCCTGTGGCTCGTGCCATGTGGGCGCAGACGGGCACCTTGCTCGGTGACGACCAGGCCGAGCTGAGTGCCGTGGCCCAGAACGCACGGGATCTCGAGACCGTGCGCCGGGGACAGCGTCGCCTGTTGGTCGACAACCACATTCAGCAGGGCCGCAAGGCCATGGCCGAAGGCGACGCCGATGCCGCCGCCCTCCATTTCGAGGACGCCCTCTCGCTGGTGCGCTTCAACCCGGATGTCTCGGGAGACGGTGTCAGCGAAGCTGACGTCCAAGGCATGGTGGACGATGCCCGCGCCCAGGCCCGGGCTGCCAAGGAATCGCGCGAGGCCGCCGTGGCCGAGGAGGCCCGTCAGCGCCAGGAAGAGTTCCAGTTTGCCGAGCGCAACCGCCTCACCCTGAAGGTGGATGGCCTCTTGAGCGCCGCCAATACATCTTTCCTGAAGGATGATTTCGCGGCCACCATCGCGAGCCTCGACGAGCTTCTGCGCCTGGCTCCGAAGAACGAAGAAGCCCTGAACTTGCGCAAGATCGCGACCCGCGCCACCTACGAAAAGGACGCCCAGAACATCCGGGTTGAGTACCGCGAGGCTTGGGTCGACACCTTTGACGATCTGGTCAACGACTCCATCATTCCCAACGACATCCTGAGCTTCCCGTCGTCGCGCGAATGGCAGAAGACCGTCGACCGGGGCCCGCGCACCTTCGCGGACCGCAACAGCGATCGCACCGACTCTGACCAGGCCATTCTCGATCGCCTGGACGAGGTGCGCATTCCGGTGGACTTCCAGGGTGCTGACCTGAGCGAGGTGCTCGGGCACCTGCAGAGCGTCTCGGGCATCAACTTCCTGATGTCCCAGGACGTGGAAGACGAGCTGGGCAGCAACACCTACGACCTGGTGGATCGCGCCAGCCTGCCCCTCTCGCGCATCCTGAAGATCATCCTGGAGGATCTCAGCATCCCCCAGATGACCTACAACGTGAAGAATGGCGTGGCACGGATCATCACCACCAGCGAGTCGCACGGCGACTACGTGCTGGAGATGTACGACATCCGCGACCTCACCTTCACGCCGGTGGATCATGCAACCAAGGACTTCAACCTGCTGCCCTCGGGCACGGATGAGGAGAGCTTCACCGACGGCGTGGAAGAGGACGACCCCCTTCCGTTGGTGAGCGAAGACACCCTGCTGGCTCTCATCCAGGACAACATCTCACCGGACTCCTGGACCGACGATCCCGCCCGCAGCATCAACCAGATGCCTGGCACCCTCGTGGTCAAGACGACGCGCGACGTGCACGCCCAGATCGGGCAGCTGCTCATGGACCTGCGCAAGAACACCCTGACGCTGGTGCACATCGAGACGCGCTTCATCGAGGTCGAGGACAGCTTCCTCGAGGACATCGGCGTCGACCTGCGTGGGCTCTCTCCCGCACAGGGCGCCAGCCTCGAAGACTTCGGTCAGCCCAACGCCGGTGGCGTGGGTACCCCGAGCAACCCGTCCGGCATCGGTACGGGCATCGACACGGGCGCCTTCTACCCGGGCACCCACGGCGACCTGAAGGGCCGCACCGAACACCTGTTCGATTCAGTGCTTGGCGAATCGGACGTGCTGACCGGTGGAGGTGGCTTGTCGCTCGAAGCCTTGTTCCTGGACGACACCAACGTCAACGCGGTCTTGCGAGCGGTGACCAAGTACCAGAACTCCAACATCGTCAACGCTCCGAGCCTGACCCTGCGCAGCGGCAACCGCGGCAACATCAACGTGCTCACCAACCGCACCTATGTGCGGGACTTCGAGCCTGAGATCGCGCAGGCAGCCGTCATCGCCCAGCCGGAGCTGGGTGTGGTGCAGGACGGCATCGTGCTCGACGTACGTGCCGTCGCCTCGGCGGACCGCCGCTTCATCACCTTGGAGCTGCGACCCACCCTGGCGGAGCTCATCCCGGACGCCACGGGAGACCCGCTTCCGGAAGCGCTCGTGAGCTTGGGAACGCCCAACGCCAACAACGTGACGATTCAGCTCCCCGAGCTGAAGATCCAGCGTCTGCGCACCACAGCGACCATCCCGGACGGCGCCACACTGCTCCTGGGCGGCCTCAAGACCTCCATCGAGCAGGACAACCGCTCAGAGACGCCGTTCCTGGCCGACATCCCCATCATCGGATTCTTCTTCTCTCGGCAGGGCCAGTACACGAGCAAGCGCAAGCTGCTCATCCTGCTGACGGCGACGATCCTCTCCCCCGAGGAGACGGAGCCCGGCCCAGGATTCAATCGCTGAGGTAAGAAGAGGACGATCTCGGCGTGACTGCCGGGTAGGAATTGCCTTTAGACATTGATCGAGGGTGCGATCGCGCATCGAACCCTCAGCACCGTACGAACCCGGCTCCCAGTCTCTCCCCCGCTTCATGCGCCGCATGGGGTGGCCAAGAGGCCTGGAGGTGGGTTCGTCTCCATGCACCGCTCCCTTTCTAAGCCCAGCGCCACTCATGAACGGATCTTCCCTGCTGACGGCTTCGCTCACGGCCCTCGCCCTCTTCGCCATGCCAGCCGTGGCTGGGGCGACGTCGACGTTCACCGTCGCCGATGAGGATCAAATAGCTCTGCTGGCCGATGATCTGCGTTTCGCGGAGGCCCTGGCCGTCAATCGCTTCTACGCCCTCGCAGACGAAGTGGTGGTCAACACGACGGCCAAGATCAACGAACTCGGTTCTGATGAGGTGGAGCTGGCAGGAGATGCCAGCCTGGTGAAGGCCCGCGTCGCCATTCGTCGCAGTGATTCCACCGCGGATCCGGACTTGCGCGAGGCGGCCATGACGAGCGCCATCGAGGAATTGCGGGACTGGTCCCGTCCCGGCTCGGCCTTTGCGTTCCTGGATCGCATGACGGATGCCCTCGAAGATCTGGCCAAGACCCTGGGGGAACGCGGCAAGGAGTACGCCCGTCGCGCAGCGGAGGGCCAGGCAGATGCCCAGGCGGCTGCCGATGCCGACTTCAAGGAAGCCGATGACGTCTTCCAGGACCTGCGCAAGGAGTCCGCCTCACGAGCGAGCCAGCTCGAAGGGGAAGAGAAGCTCGACGCCGCCGAGGCAATGAACGCCAAGGCCGCCCTGACCTACTACCTGCGTGGCCTCAACTCGGTGGACTGGTCTGACGTCGCCACGGATCGTGAGTTCCGCCTCGAACAAGCGATCGAGATGATCGATGAGTTCCTGTGGGAGGTGAGCGAGGAAACCCTCGTCTACTACAGCGCCACCTACGAGATGGCCCGGGCCTACGCCAAGCTCGGCGAGCCGGACGACGCTCGCGAGCTGCTGGAGAACGTCCTCGAATTGGGGACTCCGATCTTCTGGGAGTACCAGGGCGAGAACATCGTGGGCGAGTTCAGCCCCGGTCTGCAGCGGATCATCGGCGGACTGTTCGACAGCGTGTGGGGTTACCTCGCGCTGCTGGACGTTGAGCAGGGCAACCTGGCCGGCGCCACGGCGCGCATCGACGCCATGCTCGCGGAACACGAGACGAAGCAAGTCCCCATGGGACGTTCGGGCCACGAAGTTCTGCTCGACTGGGCCAGGAAGTTGGCCGAGCTAGGCAAGACCGGTGAGGCCTCCGAGCTCGCCTTGCGCGTCTCCGTGGAAGGACGTGGCACGCCTCCTGGAGGACTCGCAGAGGTCTTCCTCTCGTCGCTTATCACGGGCGGATCGGTGGTGATCGATTCCCCCGACGCTCTCAAGTCCGCCGCGGACGGTTTCTTCGCCGAGAAGAACTACTCGGAGGCGTCGTACTACTATCTGCGCGCCGCCAGCCTGCTGAACACACCCGAAGAGAAGGCGGCCATGAGCTACCAGTGCTGGCAAAATGCCGGCCGCGCTCTGCGCTACCTGGGACGCCACCTGGAGGCGGCCACGGCCTTCGAGCAGGCCCTCGACGCTGCCTCAGCTCACCATGCGGCTGAGATCGACAAGGTCGAAAACGCTGCGAACCTCATGTACCAGAGCTTCGCCAGCCGCTATGTCGAGACTCAGGACGCGTTCGACAAATCCCTGCGCGATGGCGCCAGCCAACGCATCGTCAGCATGGGCTTGGACCTCGATGTCCAGTTCGGCAAAGCCTACGAAGCATTTGGGGACATCCAGTCTGGCGACACCCAGGCGGCGTTGGCTGTTCTGGCCGAGTTCGAGGCGGTTCCCGAGAGCTCCGCCAACTACGAGCGCGCGCTGGTGTATGCGGCGCGTTGCCTAAATGCAGCGGGGCGCATCGACGATGCGATCAAGCGCTTCCAGGTCATGGAAGACCGGATTGCGGACTCCAGCCTGGAGCCCACCAATGACAACGCGCGCAACAAGCGCGAGGTCGCGCTGGCCGAAGAGCGCTACTTCCACGCCGCACTGCTCATCGACGCTGAGGTAAACCGCCCCACCCACGCCCTGGCGTTGCTGGAAGGCTTTGAAGAGGCAGCCGCCACTCAGGAGAGCTTTCACCCCCGGGTGAAGTGGGAACGGGTCGTTGCCTACTCCATGGCGGGCTTGGTGGACGAAGCCGAAGAGGCCCTGCAAATCCTGCAGGAGTCCGCCGGAGTGCAGCCGACGTTCGTCGCAACAGCGGCCTTCCGGGTCGCCAACGCTCTGAAGGCCAAGAGCGACGAAGCCAAGGATGCGGAGGAGTTGGCGAGCAGCCGCGCGCTGCTCAACCGTGCTGCGGCTGCTCTGGAAACCTATGCCATTGCGGACGGCTTCTCCTCCTACCGCAACCTGCTCACCAATGGTCAGTGGTACCTGAGCGCCCAAGAGGGTGAGTCGGCCCTGCGCCTCTTCGAGAAGGCCATCGAAATCCACGCCGACGACGTCTCGATGAGCGACCTGGACAGCGCATACGTGGGCTTGGCTCGCACCTACGATCACATGCTCAACTTCGCCCAGTCGCGCCCTGTTTGGCTCGACCTGCTGAACCGCAACCCCAACACCGTTTCCATCCGGCGCGGGGCCGCACGCAGCCTCGGCGGCTGGCTCCAGGTCCAGGAAGACGGCAGCGTGGTCGAGATCCCCGGCGCGGGTGACTACGACATGGCCCACGACATCTGGGCCGACCTCTTCAAGAGCGCCAAGGCCGGTACCAACAAGTTCACCTCGCTCTACTGGGAAGCCAAGCTGGGCAGCATCGACACCTGGTACCGGCAGCGGGCCGCCGACCCTGAGAAGGCCCGCAAGGCACGCACGGTCCTCGACCAGCTGCGCCTCTTCAATCCGAACTACGACAAGGACACCATCGAGAACCTGGCCCCTGAGCTGCAGTACGAGCCGCTTTTCGCTCCGCTCTTCCGCCACCTCGAGCGCAACCTACCCACCAGCTGAGCCCCAGCTGGGGAAGCCCTCCTGGCAGCCCAGCTCTCCTGAGAGCCTCTCCCAGCCCCCAAGACACAGCCCACTGACCCCCGTATTCCTCCTCCTCCACGAGAACAAGGGACCCCTTGGCTCCGACGAGTTGCGCCCAAAGCGCACCAGAGCTGCTTGAGTCCGTTGATCGTTTTCAGGACCTGACCTAGAATGCCGCGCTTGCTTCGGCCCCCGACCGCGCAAACTTCCACGGAGTCCACCGTGTCTCTGCACCCCGTCCTCAAGCGGCTTGCCTCTGCCGCCCTCCTGCTTGCGGCATTCGTCCCGGCTGGGACCGCCTTCGGGCAGACAGCGGGTCGAATTGACGTGTTGAACAACCGTGGGGAAGTCAGCCCCCTCGCCGGGGCGACCGTAGTCAGCGAGACCCTCGACGAGGTGCGCTTCACCCGGACGGGCAGCGAACGCACCGAGAACCGGCCCGCAGATCGCGTCGTCTTCATTGACTATGGGCCCGGTTCGGCCGCCTACAGCGGTGCCCAGGCTGCCTTGAAGACAGGAGACCTCCAGAATGCGGTCAACCTCTTTTCGGCCGCCGTCAACGACAAGACCCCGGCGTGGGTTTCAGCCCACGCCCTGCTCGGGCTGGCCGAGGCCCGCGCTGAGCAGGGTCAGGCTGCCGACGCCCGCGCGGCGGTGCAGCGCTTCCTGGATGAACAGACGAACCACCGCCTGACCCCCCGCGCCCTGCTCATCTCGGCACACCTGGCGGCCCAGGCGGGCGACCCAGGGCGAGCCCAGAGCGATGTGGACAAGGTCCTGGCCCTGGCCAGCAGTGGCAAGCTGACGCCGGACTGGGCCGTTCGCGCCCATCTGGCTCATGGGCAAGACCTCCTGGATGCCGGCGATTCAGACGCTGCCCGGACGGCCTTCACGGCAGCCGAGACCGCTTCCCGCACGGGAGCCTCCAACCTGGGTGCCCGTGAAGATCTTGCCGATGAGTTGGGCCGCTTGGCCCTCGCCGCCCGCAGTGGCATGGGCTCAGCCATCCTGGCCTCGGGCGATCTGCAGGGTGCTCGCAGCTTCTTTGACACCCTGGAGCGCGACGGTGGCGACAATTCCGCCATCCGCGTCGCCGCCCTGAATGGCAAGGCCGAGGCTGACTTCCTCGACGACGGCCGGCTCAAGGAAGCCCAATTGGGCTTCGCCCGGGCCGCCGTGCTCGGTGCCAGCATTGCGGATGAGCACGCCAAGGCTCTGTACTACCTCGGCCGATGCTGCGAGGCTCTCGGCCAGCAGGACGCTGAACCCAACGCGCGCAGCCGCGCACATCAATATTACAAGGACGTCGATCGTCGCTACCCCAGCACGCGCTGGGCTCGCCTCGCTCGCGAGTTGCTTCCCTGAGACTCGTCTCGATTCACAAAGTGAGATTCCCTTCGATGAAGGTCACCCAACTGTTCCTCCTCGTCGCCCACGTGGCGTTTGCTCCGGTGATGGTCCTGGCCCAGGACGATGCCCCGGCCGCTGCCGAAGCCGTGGAGACCAACGCAGCGTCCAGCTTCTTCGAAAATGCGGGCGCCATCGGCATGGTGATCATCGCCCTGTCGATCGTGGCGCTGACCTTGATCATCAAGGAGATCATGGCCGTGCGTCGCGACCAGCTCGCGCCTCCAGAACTCGTGGACGAAGTGGAAGCCCTCTTCGAAGCCGGCGAGTACCAGGAGGCCATCGAGCTCTGCGAGACCGAGCCGTGCTACTTCACGAACATCGTGGCCGCAGGCTTGCCCAAGCTGAACGCTTCCTTCGACGCCATGGAGAAGTCGCTCGAGGAGATGGTCGAGGAAGAGACCATCAAGCTCCATGCCCGTCTCAGTTGGCTTTCGCTCATCGCCGGCGTGGCCCCCATGCTCGGTCTGATGGGTACGGTCAACGGCATGATCGGCGCTTTCGAGGTCATCGCGGCCTCCAAGGGTCAGGCCACGCCTGACAAGCTCGCCGGCGACATCTCCGGCGCCCTCATCACCACCCTGCTCGGTTTGATCGTGGCGGTGCCGGTGACGGCAGCTTTCGTGTTCTTGCGTAACCGCGTGGTGGCCTACTCGCTAGAAATCTCGGCGGTCGTCGAGGACCTGTTCGAGCGCTTCCGTCCGAACGAGTCCTAAGCAGCCGTAGCACCGGCATGCCAGGCCTTCGTCCTGGCAGCCTCCCCCTGGCACGAGGCCTGACACCCGGGCCACCCCCACTGCGGATCGCGACATGGGCAAGAAGTCTCGCGAAGGTACCGAAGTCAAGATGGACATGACGCCGATGATCGACGTCGTGTTCCTCATGATCATCTTCTTCATGATCGTGAGTGATATGAGCCAGCAGGACCTGGCCGACATCACTCTGCCCATGGCCGAACAGGCCGTGGACGACAAGACCGAGAAGGGCCGGATGATCGTGAACATCTACCCGAACGGCGAAATCGAGATCAAGAAGCAGAAGTACCCCACGCTGGATGATCAGGCCGCCATCAGCGCCCTGCGCAGTTACCTCGCTTCTGAGGTCAGCAAGGGTGAAAAGGACGCTCAGGGGTTGTCGGAACGCGCATTGCTCATTCGCGCGGACAAGACCACCAAGTTCAAGGAAGTGCAGAAGGTGATGCGCATCTGCGGCGAGAACGGCATCCAGGTCTACAAGGTGCAACTCGCGGCAGCACAGAACGAGCAGCCGTAAGCGGGCTGATCGACCCAGCCCGGCCACCAGCACAGGAACGACGACATGGCACGCAAGAAGGCAACAATCGACGAAGTCGAAGTGGAGCTCACGCCCATGATCGACGTCGTGTTCCTGCTCTTGATCTTCTTCATCGTGACGATGAAGTTCAAAGTGCTGGAGGGGAGACTGGAGACCGAGCTGCCGAAGGACGTCGGCGTCAACTCTGGGGATGTGGAAGACCTGCTTGAGAAGGTCGAGATCCAGATCAAGTCGGAGCCCACGGAGGAGTTCGGCATGGAGGTCTTCATCAACGGCACGAAAGTGCCGAATCTGGCCACATTTCGCTCTCGGATCCGGGGTTTTATTACCCTGGCCCCGGACCAAAAAGCCACGCTGTACCCTGGCCCCAAAGTGAACTACGAGCAAGTGGTGAAGGTTGTCGACCAGTGCATCGAGGAGAAGCTGGTGGACATCACCTTTGCCGGAGTGACTTGGGATGCTTGATGGGATGCCTGACACCACACACATCGCGCCGACATGCAGCCGCAAGCCCGCGGCCCGCAGGTGGAGACTCATGAAGATGACTCGGACCCGGATCCGCTGGACCCTCTCGCTTGTCTTGGCCGTGGTGGTGCCGCTCAGCGCCCCCGCCGTGGTCCATGCGCAGGACGACGATGCGATGCAGTCCGAGCGGACACGCCGCGAGTTGATGGCGCAAAAGACCTACCTCCTGGTCGAGCACTACACCCAGAACGCCCGCGATCTGGAAGAGCGTCTCAACTTCGGCGCCGCAGAGGGCGAGCTCAAGAAGGCCCTGGCCCTCGACCCCACCAACCGCGTGGTCAGTCAGTACCTGCAGGAGATCCAGGCGCTGTTGGGTCACCCCGAGGCCGAGGCCGCGCTGCTGCGTCGCTCAGCTCGCGAGCGCTACGAGGCACAGCGCCAGCAGATGCGCACCCTGGCCATGACCGATCTGTCTGCCGGGCGTGAAGCCCTCGATTCAGGCGACTACGACACGGCCGTCAACCTGGCTCGTGCCGTGAACAACCAGATCGCCTGGACGGAAGGCGAGCTGGATTGGGGCACCCTCCCCGCTGATGCACAGGGTTTCCTCGCACAGGCCGAGCAGGCCAAGAGTGCGCACGAGGCCGAGGTTCGTCAGACGCAGCGCGAAGAGACCTACAAGCGTCTGCGTGACGAAGAGGATCTCGACGTCCGACGCGAAGAGCAGCGCATCCAGAGTCTCATCATCGCCGCCACCACGGCTTTCGATCGGGGCGAGTACGACAGCGCCAGCCAACTGGCTCAGGGCATCCTGGACCTCGACCAGCACAACGTGCAGGGCAAGGCGATCCTGGAAGCCTCCCGCGATGCATCCCGCGAGTACGCGGACCGCCTGTTCGTGCAACGTCGCCGGGAAGAGTTCAACCGCTGGCGCAACAACATGGAGCGGGTGCGCATCCCCCACACCGACATCTTCACGGAGCCCTCGAAGGAGCACTGGGCGGAGATCACGCGCCTGCGCAGCCTTGATATCTCCTTGGGACTCGCGGCGCTCGACCCCGAGCGCGTCGCCCTGCTGGAGCGCATGCGCTCCGCCAAGATGGATGTGGAGTTCGACCAGAAGACGATCACCGAGGTCGCGAACAACATCTACTTCTCCACGGACGTGCCCGTCTCGGTGGATCCCGAGGTGGTGATCGAACTGGACGACAGCGGTGAGACGGTCGACCTGACCGGCCTCCGCAACCTCAGCGTCGAGGAAGTGCTCAACATCATCACCGATCAGGTGGGCACCGACCTGGCCTGGACCGTGCGCAACGGTCGCGCCTACATCACGCTCAAGGAAAAGGCTGCTGGCGAGCCCGTCGTGCGGGTGCACCCCATCCAGGACCTGACCTTCAAGATCACGGACTTCAAGGGCACCAACATCCGCGAGATCGCCCTGCCCGGCGAAGCGGGTGACGACAACGAGACCACCATCTTCAACTCGGAGCTGGAGCAGGTCACCTTGATCGACCCCGAAGAGGTCTTGAACCTCGTGCGCGAGAACATCGCCACCGAGGACTGGGACCTTTCCGACGCCTACAACATCGACTTCGTGGACAACAACAACCTGTTGGTGATCCACACTCCCGAAGTGCAGGCCCAGGTCGCGAGCTTCCTGAACGACCTCCGCGCGTTCTCCACCAGCATGGTGACGCTCGAGTCGCGCTTCTTCAGCATCACTGACTCCTTCATCGAAGAGATCGGCACGGACCTTCGGGGCTTGGACGCCGACGGGCCGTTCTCCGAGTTCTACGACCTCAACTCCTCGGCTGTCACCGGCAACCCGACGCAGGGTCTGGACAACCTGGGCGACGGCAACAGCAACCCCAACGCGGGTGCCTTCTTCGAGGATGGCGGCGACCAGATCTACGGGCTGGCGTCTGAGAACTTCTTCGCCAACCCGCTCGGTTCGCTGCTCTCAACGGTGGGCGGCGGCGCCTTCCAGTTCACGATTCTTGACGACACATCCGTGAACATCGTCATGAATCTGGTGAGCAAGAGCGAGAACGCGACCGAGATCAGCGCGCCCATCGTCTCGGTCTACAACACGCAACGTGCCTTCGTGACGGTGGTCAACCAGGTGTCCTTCGTCCAGGGCTTCGAGGTGGACGTGGCCACGGCAGCCTTCATCGCTGACCCGGTCATCGGCGTCGCGCAGGAGGGCATCGTGCTCGACGTGCGGCCTACCATCAGCTACGACCGCAAGTACGTCGCTCTCGACGTGCAGACCACCGTGGCCGAGCTGGAGCGCCCCTTCCGGACCGTTACCACGCTGTTGGGTCCGAACGGTTCGCCCGTGACCTTCGCCATTCCCGTGCTCAACGTGCAGGACGCCCAGACCACCGTGGTGGTTCCTGACGGCGGCGCGGTCGTGCTCGGCGGCTTCAAGCACGTGCGCTACAAGAACCGCACCGCTGAGTCTCCTTGGTTCTCCGACATCCCCGTGCTCGGGTTCTTCTTCCGCGAAAAGGGCCTGGCCGACGAGGTCACGGACCTGATCATCGTCATCCGCGCGAAGATCACCGATTTCGGATACCTGCGCGACGAGGGCCAAACGGCCTCTCGCTGAGCCCGTGGCACGCCGCCTCTCCGCGATCTACTTCGACGTCGACGACACGCTGTACTCGACCACCGAGTTCGCGAGTCGAGCACGCCAGAACGCCGTCTCGGCCATGGTCCAGCAAGGCCTGCGGCTCCCGGTCGACGTGGTTCGCCGCGAGCTCGATGAAGTCATCGCCGAGTTCACGAGCAACTACCCCAACCACTTCGACAAGCTCCTGGCACGGCTCCCTCGCAAGGCTTGGGCCAGCACGAATCGCGGTCTCATCATCGCCGCGGGCATCATGGGCTACCACGCCACGAAGCAGGAGCTGCAGCCCTTCGACGACGTGCTCCCCTTCTTCCAGCTCGTCACCGAGAGCACGAATTTGCCCCTGGGCATCGTGACACACGGGCTCGAGATCAAGCAGGCAGAGAAGCTCCTGCTCCTGGGTGTCGTGCCGTACCTGCACCCCGAAGCCGTGGTCATCAGCGATCAGGAGGGCATCAGCAAGCCCAACCCCAAGCTCTACCTGCGCGCCTGCGCGCGCCTCGGACTGGACCCGAGTGAGGTCATGTATTGCGGCGACAACCCCGCCCATGACATCGACCCCGCCCACGCCCTGGGCATGGTCACCGTCAGGGTGCGAAGGGACAACCGCTTCGCCCAGATGGAGAGCGAGGCGCCCGCAGACTACGACGTCTCCTCCTTTGACGAGCTCGTCCCCAAGTTGCGCGAAGACTTCGAGTTGATGGTCGGCCCGTGATTCGGCCGTCTGCGGGCTCCCGAATGGGCTCGCCCGGGGGCCTCGCGTGAGCCGCGAGCGTGGAAGACTGCTGGTCGCAGCGATCCTGGCAGCAGCCCTGATCTTCACGGTCGCGGTGCTGGGTCGTCGTCCACCGTCACCTCGGGCAGACTTCGCCTTCTGCAATCAAGCCGACCCGTCCTCCCTCGACCCTGCCGTCGCCACCGGCGTACCGGATGCGCGCATCTTGCGGGCCCTGCTCGAAGGCCTCACCCGCCAGGACCCTGCCACCAACGCTCCACTGCCTGCCGCAGCCGAACGCTGGAGCACCAGCCCGGACGGGCTGGAGTGGCGCTTCTTCATGCGCAAGGAGGCGCTCTGGAGCAACGGTGACCCGGTCACCGCCCACGACTTCGTGTACAGCCTGCGCCGCGTGCTGGACCCGGCGACTGCCTCCCGCTACGCCTACCTGCTGTGGAGCATCCAGGGAGCCAGGGCTCTCACGGAAGGCCGGGCACCGGAAAGCTCTCCGAGCTTGGGTCTGGAAGCCGTGTCCGACCACGAACTGCTCATCCGGCTGGAGCGCCCGACCCCCTATCTAGCCTCCCTGCTGTCGTATCACACCTTCGCCGCCGTCCATCAGCCCACGCTGGAGAAGCACGGTACCTCCTGGATGAAACCCGATCGGCTCGTGGGCAACGGCCCGTTCATCATGACCGAGCGGCGTCTTCGCGACCGCATCCGCCTGGAGCGGTCCGACACCTACTGGGGCCGCGACGAGGTGGGCTTGCAGTCGGTGGTGGCCTACTCAGCGAGCGGCATCACGACCCAGCTGAACATGTATCTCCTAGGTGAGGTGGACTGGATGATCAAACCGCCACCTGGGCTCTACAGCTCCCTCAGCGAGCGGGATGACCTGCTGGTGGGCGGCCAGCTCGGCTGCACGTTCATGCGCTTCAACACGTGGGGTGGCGCGTTCAAGAACACAGCTGAAGACTCCCCTTTCCGTGACCTGCGGGTACGCACCGCGCTGATGCTCGCCCTGGACCGGAAGGCGCTGGCTCGGGATGTCATGCGCGGTGGGCAGGAGCCCCTGGATTCCTTCGTCCCCGCTGGGCTGCCCGGCTACGAGCCCGCACTCCTGCCCCAACCGAACCTGCAACGCGCACGTGAGCTCCTGGCCGAGGCCGGCTATCCCAACGGCGAGGGGTTTCCCAAGTTCTCGATCCTCTACCCACACAATGAAACCACCAGGGACTTCTGCGAGGCCGTGGCGACGCGCTGGCGACGCAGCCTGGGGCTCGAATCGGAGTTGGTGAACCAGGTCTTCGGGGTGTACATCGACAGCACCCAAGCAGGCCTGTTCGACGTGGCCTGGGGAGCATGGATCGGTGACTACCTGGATCCGAGCACGTTCCTCGAGGTCTTCCTGAGCGAGAGTGGAAACAACCGCACCGGCTGGGCCAGCGAGGCCTACGACGCCCTGGTCCAGGAGGCCGGCGGGGACACCGACCCAGCTCGCCGCGCCCGCCTCTACCGGGAAGCAGAAGCGCTGCTCCTGAAGGATGTGCCCATCGCTCCCATCTACCAGCGCGTGAACATCAACCTGGTGTCACCGCGCATCGAGGGCTTCTACGACAATCTGCTGGATTCGCATCCGCTGCGTGACATCTCGTTGCGTGAGACGCGCGGGAACGACCGGCGTTGAAGAGCCTGACGCACCTCCTGCTGCGCGCCCTGGGCATCGTGGGCATCGTGCTCGTTGTCGTCAGCGTGTGTTTCGTGCTGATGCATGCGGTCCCCGGCGGCCCCTTCGACGACGGTCGGGACATGGACCCGAGCATCAAGGCCAACCTTCTCGCGCGCTACGATCTGGATGCTCCGCTGCCCGAGCAATACGTGCGCTACTTGAGCAACGTCTTCCTGCACCTCGACCTCGGCCCATCACTGAAACTCCGCGACTACTCAGTCAACGAGGTGATCGCCGAGAGCTTTCCGGTGTCCATGGTCTTGGGCCTCTACGCCATGCTCTTCGCCCTGGCCTTCGGCCTCCTGGCAGGCGCCCTTGCTGCCGCGCGGCGCGGCACCTGGGTCGACACCTTCGTCATGGGCGCTGCCACCTTCGGCATCTCGCTGCCCAACTTCGTCGTGGCTGGCATGCTCGTGCTGCTGTTCGTCTTCCAGTGGCGCCTATTCCCCTTGGCAGGTTTGGATTCAGTAGCCCACCTGGTGTTGCCCTCCATCGCCCTGGGGCTGCCCTTCGCCGCGTCCATTGCGCGCCTCTTCCGTACCGGCTTGTTGGAGGTGCTGGGTGAAGATTGGATCCGCACCGCACGCAGCAAGGGCCTCTCGGGCCGAGCCGTCTTGTGGAAGCACGCTGCCCAACCCGCACTCTTGCCCGTGGTGAGCTTTCTCGGCCCCGCCTTGGCCGGCATCCTCTCGGGCTCGCTCGTGGTGGAGCAGATCTTCGCCATCCCAGGTATGGGCAGCCACTTCGTCGACTCCGCACTGAACGCCGACTACTACCTCGCCTCCGGCGTGGTCATCCTCTACACGGTGCTCGTGTCCAGCGCGAACCTGGTGGTGGACCTGCTCTACGCCCTGCTCGACCCGCGGATCGGGGACGCGCCATGAGCAACGGGACCTCCTCACGGCGAGGCGTCTGGCAGCGCCTCGTCGCGCGGCCAGGAACTCGACCCGCCCTCTGGATCCTGGGTACGGTGGTCTTGGCCGTCCTGGCGGCTCCTTGCCTCCCCTTGCCAGCCCCATCCGAAATGTCTCCCGAGCTGGCCAACCATGGCCCCGCCGGGCACTGGGGCGTAGCCAGCGAGATCAGCCTCCACGAGCTGGCCGCCGCGCACCCCTGGGCGGCAGGCATCCGCGGCGCCGTCTTTGGCGACTCCGAATTCGCTGGCGTGTTCGGCACGGATGATCTGGGTCGGGACCTCTTGTCCCGCATCCTGTGGGGCGGCCGCGTCTCACTCATGGTGGGCCTCCTGGCGACCCTCGTCTCGGCCCTGCTCGGCGTGGGTTGGGGGGTCATCGCTGGCTATGTGGGCGGCCGCATCGACCAGCTCATGATGCGCCTCGTCGACGTGCTCTATTCCATCCCATTCCTGTTCGTGGTGATCCTGTTGATCGCCGTCCTCCGGGATGACGAACTCGCCAGCGCCATGCGGGCGCTCGGGCTCGACCGGCTTTCCGTGCTCTACCTCGTCATCGGCGGCATCAGCTGGTTGACCATGGCTCGTATCGTGCGTGGCCAGGTGCTGGCTCTGCGCCGTGCACCCTTCGTCGATGCAGCCCACGCCCTGGGCGCCCGGGGAGGGCGCATCATCACTCGACACATTCTCCCAAACCTCTGGGGCATCATCGTCGTCTACCTCACCTTGACGGTCCCGCGGGTGATGCTCTTCGAGGCGTTCCTGAGCTTCCTGGGCCTCGGGGTGGAGCCACCAGGGGTCTCCTGGGGAATCCTCGCCAGCGAGGGCCTGGAGAGCCTGACGGTGCTCGGAGTCAGCTGGTGGCTGGTGGCCTTCCCAGGCCTCGCGCTGGCGATCACGTTGGGAACGCTGAACAGTCTGGGCGACGCGCTGAGGGATGCGCTCGACCCACGACTCACGCGCTGAGCCCCTCCCGATCGGTATCCTCGGGGTCGTGATGCCGCTACCCGCACAGTCCTCACGCCCGCGTCCCGGTAGGCGCTGGAGCCGCGCCGGAATCCGGCTGCTTGCAGCATGGCTGGTGTGTGCACAGCTCCTGGCCTGTGGACTCATCTCCAGCAACCCCATCGACCTGGATCAAGCCGCAGCGGCCTCATCGCTCGCCTTCATCGTCAACACCGATGGGCGCACGGATCGCGTCCAGTACCAGATCGACCCTGAAGCCGTTCCAGCCCCGGCCAAGGCAGCCATGGACCGCCTCCATCCGGGTTCGCCCTACACGGCTGCAAAATTCGAAACCGACGGGCAGCAAAAGCTCTACCGCCTGTGGCGCACGGTGAACCACCTGGAGGTGTCCGCCGCCTTCAGGGCCGACGGCACCCTGCTCAGCGAAGAGATGGAGATCCCGGTCGAGAAGACCCCTTCGCCCGTGCTCGAGACCATCACGGAGCGCTTCCCGAATGCCACGGACCCGCGCTACAGCGAGGTCCGCGACGTCAACCGGACCATCCGTTCCTATCACGTCCGCCTGCGCCTCGACGAGCGCCAGTACAAGCTGCAGCTCTATCCGAACGGCGTACTCATCAACACGCGGATCCTCGTGAACGCCCAGGTCGAGGTGCCGGTCGAGCTCTTCTAGCGGCGGCGCGCTCAGTCCTCGAGATGGCAGGAGAAGCTGTGCCCCCGACCTGCATCTCGCAGAGGTGGCTCTTCGCTGCGGCACACGTCCATGACGGCAGGGCAGCGCGTATGGAAGGCGCAGCCAGAGGGCGGGTTCAGCGGCGAAGGCACATCACCCTGCAACACGACGCGCTCGGAGCGCCGCTTCGGATCCGCACGAGGCACCGCCGACAACAAGGCCTTGGTGTACGGGTGCGAGGGCTTGTCGAACAACTTGATCGTGGGCGCCTGTTCCACGATCTTGCCGAGATACATGACCGCCACGCGATCGGCGATGTGCCGCACGACCGACAGATCGTGGGCGATGAACAGGTAGCTCAGACCCATCTCGTCACGGAGGTCCATGAGCAGATTGATGATCTGGGCTTGGATCGAGACGTCCAGAGCGGACACCGCCTCATCGCACACGATGAAGCGTGGCGACAGACTCAGAGCCCGGGCGATACCGATGCGCTGCCGTTGCCCACCGCTAAACTCATGCGGATACCGGTTCACGAAGCTCGGGTCGAGGCGCACTCGATCCAGGAGCTCGCCCACTTTCTGCTCGAGGGCAACGCGGCTGGTGACGAGTTTGTGCACCTTCAGACCTTCACCAACGATGTCCGACACGGACATGCGAGGGTTCAGGGAGGCGTAGGGATCCTGGAAGATGATCTGCATGTGCCGGCGCATCTGGCGCATCTGCGACGACGAGGCGGCGCGCACATCCTGCCCCTCGAAGGTGATCTCGCCCGCCGTCGGCTCGATCAACCGCAACGCCGAGCGACCTGCTGTGGTCTTGCCACAGCCCGACTCACCCACCAGGCCGACCGTCTCACCTTCGTCCACATGGAAGCTTATGTCGTCGACCGCCTTCACCTGCCCCACGACGCGCGCCAACAAGCCCTTGCGCACGGGGAAGTACTTCTTGAGGCCGCGCACATCCAGCAGCACGCGTGACGACGCCGAGTCGGCCGAGCCCTTCTCCGAAGCCTGAAGACCTTGTGTACTCATGAGCCCTCGCTCCTCATCTCCTCATCAGTCACCGGCGCGTGGCAAGCCAACAGGTGCCCCTGCCCCACATCCACCAGGGGAGGCTCCTCTTCAGCACAGCGCTCATGAGCCTTGAAGCACCGATCCCGAAACTTGCAGCCGCTCGGAAAGTTGAGCGGGTTGGGAACCGTGCCGGGGATCTCCCGCAGACGCTCATCGCCGTCTGCATGCATCTCAGGCAGCGACTGAAACAGGCCGAAGGTGTACGGGTGACGTGGCCGTGCAAACAGCTTCTCCGTGGTGGAGTACTCCACCACCTTGCTGGCATACATGACCGCCACGTGGTCGCTCATCTCAGCCACCACACCGAGGTCGTGGGTGATGAGCAGGATCGACATGCCGAGCTCGCGCTGCATGCCGGCCAGCAGGTCGAGGATCTGGGCCTGGATGGTGACATCCAAGGCCGTGGTCGGCTCATCGGCGATCAACAGGGCGGGGTCGCAGGCCAGGGCCATGGCAATCATGACGCGTTGCTTCATGCCGCCCGACATCTGGTGAGGATACTCATCCACGCGCGACTCGGGCGAAGGGATGCCGACCTTGGTCAACATCTCGATGGACGCCGCACGCGCCTCGGCGGGTGACATGCCGCGATGCAGTTCGAGGGCTTCGCCGATCTGGTTGCCCACCGTGAACACGGGGTTCAGCGATGTCATGGGCTCCTGGAAGATCATGGCGATGTCATTGCCACGCACCTTGCGCATCTGCGCCTCGCTGAGCTCCAGCAAGTTGCGACCGTTGAAATTGATCTGCCCTCCGGCGTAGCGCGCCGGCGGCTTGGGCAACAACTGCAGGATGCTCATGGCCGTGACGCTCTTGCCGCAACCGGACTCACCCACCACTCCCAGGGTCTCACCGCGCTGAATGACGTAGTTCACACCGTCGACAGCCTTGACCGTGCCCTCCTCGGTGTCGAACCAGGTTCGCAGATCGCGAATCTCCAGCAGGACGTCACCCTGGTCTGCCTCGACCGAGGCGTCCGCTGCTGTCCTGTCCTGCGGCGCGCGAGAACCTGGTCCCTTTGGTGGTTCCACAGGGGCGTTGCTCATGCTGTTGCCGTCCGTGCTGTTGCCGTCCGTGCTGTGGCCGTCCATGGGCGCCTCAGACCTCCTTCAAACGCGGGTCGAGTGCGTCGCGGACACCTTCGCCCACGAGGTTGTAGAGGATGACCGTGAGGAACACGAGCAGCCCAGGGAAGATCTGGATCCACCAGTATTCGGGGTTCTTGCTCTCCACCAACAGTGACCCCCAGCTGGGAATCGGCAACTTCACGCCGAAGCCGAGGAACGAGAGTGCGGACTCCGTCAGGATGCCGCTGGCCACGGCAAAAGTTGCGGACACCAGCACTGGCCCCATGGCGTTGGGCAGCACATGTCTGAAGATCGTTCGCAGGCTGCCCATGCCCAGGGCCTGGCTGGCCACCACGAAGTCCTGCCCGCGCAAACGAATGAACTCCGCGCGTACGAGACGCGCGACCCCGGTCCAACGGAAGATCCCGATGGCCAGCATGATGTTCAGGATGCTCGCGCCCAGGAAACTGACCACGATCAGGATCAGGAAGAAGACCGGGAAACACTGAAACACCTCGATGATGCGGCTGATGATGATGTCGACCCACCCGCCAAAGTAGCCGGCGAGGGAACCGATCACCGTGCCGATGAACACCAGCAGGACGGTGGAGATCAGCCCCACGGCCAGACTGATGCGCGCACCCCAGACGATGCGCCCCATGAGGTCGCGGCCCAAGCTGTCCGTGCCCAGGATGTGTCGCAAGGGGGCGTTCCGATCGGACTCACCCACCCGCACTTCAACGGGGGTCGCGCCCAGCGGCGTGTCCGTCTCCACATCCAGGCGCAACGAGCGGGCACCCACCATGTAGTAGCCCTCATCATCGATAGCGGAATTGGGGCGCCACGTGGGTGGTCGGAAGGTCTCGGTCTGGTTCTGTTCCGCCATCCCGAACTCGATCGGCGGCAGGATCATGGTCAGCGCCTGGGCCTTCCCGTCCGTGAGCGCTTCCTTGAGACTCGTGGCCTGCATCGCCGCATCATCGGTGCCGTGCACGCTGACCCAGGTCAGCGTTGCGATGAGCGGCAGCGCCAGCACCACCGCCAGCTTCTTGCGCCTGGCCTTGCGGATCCTGGCCCGGTCGCTGCGCAGGAGGACGTTGTTCACCACCCGGTTCCAGACGGGCAGCAGGATGACCAACGCCCAGAGCACCATGAAGAAGATGTCGTTCCAGACGATGGACTCGAGCACGGGATAGGTGGTGAACGCTTGGAGGGCGATGGTCTTGCCCTGCACCGGCTGCGCGTCGTACTTCGCTGCCTTGAGGGTCGATTTGATCTGCCCGGCCTGCTCCGTGAGCGTCGCAGCCAGGCTCTCCAGGTCTGCCGCCCCATGCTGGCTTGCCTGCCGGGTCAACTTTGCGGCCGACACCAGGGTGTCGTCCAGCAAGGCATGGTGTTCCGGAGCGAGCTGCTTGCGCATTCTCTCCAAGCGCAACGACAAGGACCCACGGTCTAGCTCGAGATAGCTGAGCATGTCCTGGGGCACGCCGCCTCGCGAAGCCAGCCAGTCCTCCTTGGCCGAACCCTCGAGGGACTCGCCACGGGCCAGCTGGCTCTCCTCCCAGTGCTCGAAACCCTCGCGCCCCGCAAGGGCCTTCCGGGAGAGGTCCCCGGCGGCCACCGTCACCAAGCGATGGGCTGAACGGTACTCGGTGTAGTTGGTGCCCTCGAAGACCAGGGGGCGATCGTTGGCCAGGAAGGGCGCGTAGATCGCCATCGCGTACAGGCAAATCAACACCGCCATGGCCAAGCGCACCGAGCGGCGCTTCTGCAGCTGCCCCAGCACGATGTCCCAGTAGTCCTTGCTGTAGGTCGGGTCCCCCTGCGCCGCCTTACTCATACGCAATCCTCGGGTCGACGATCGCGTAGAGGATGTCCGAGACCAGGAAGCCCAAGAGCGTCATGAAGGCCGAGAAGGTGACCGTCGCCATGATGACGTTGTAGTCCCGCACGAGGAGTCCATCGAAGGCATACAAACCCATGCCCGGGATGTTGAAGATGGTCTCCACCAGCACCGAGCCGCCGATGAGGATCGGCAGAATCGTGGCGAAGACCGTGATGACCGGAATCATCGAGTTGCGCAGGGCGTGCTTGAGGATGATCTTGCGGCGATCGAGGCCCTTGGCCCGTGCCGTACGGATGTAGTCCTGCTGAACGGTCTCCAACATACCCACGCGCATCTGGCGCGAGAGGTAGGCCACACCGCCGTAGGTCAGGGTGGCCACCGGAAGGATGGCGTGCCAGATGGTGTCCCAGACGTAGGCCCCGTCACCCATCTCCGCCGCGTCCTTGCCGTGCAAGCCGATCACCGGAAACCAGTCGAGCCCCGTGGCTCCGAACGCAAGGATCAACATCAGACCCGCCCAGAAGGTGGGCAGCGAATACAGCAGGAAGAGCCCCAGCGTCAGCACCTTGTCGGACAGGCTTCCACGCTTCACCGCGGAGAAGATTCCGAGCGGCAGCGCAATCAGATAGCTCAAGAGGGTGGCGATCAACGAGAGCGGGACGGTGATCTGCAGCCGCCTCCACAGTTCTGAGGACACCTGGACGTTCGGCCGGAAGAACTCCGTCCCGAAATCCAGCTGGGCAACGTTCTTCACCCATTCCCAGTACTGGACGTAGACCGGCTCATCCAGACGAAAGCGTTCGCGGAACTTCTCGTAGGCGCTTTGCGTATCGCCACTGGACTGCTGCCCCTGCATGTCCAGGCTGCCGGCCGTAGCAATGGCAGCCGGGTCACCCGGCGCCAGCTGGATCACCAGCATGAGCAAGACGGTGATGCCAAACATCGTCGGCACCATCCACAGAATGCGACGCAGGATATAGAGAGCCACGCGAGGTTGCCCGAGGGGAGGGGGAAGCCCGGGAGAGGGAGAAGAGGCTGTCGGGCAGTGGCTAGTGGTCGGGGTTCAGCGGCCGCGTTCCCGGCGTTCCCGCTTCGAGGTAGAGGTCCCGCATGCGGTAGCCCGGCTCGAACTTGTGCAACTTGAAGCCATGCACCCGCTTGTTGATGGCGATCTTGCGCGGGACGTTCCAACCGAACAGATAGGGCTGCAAGGAATAGATTCTCGCATGCAGCTCGCGCCAGATGGCGTGCCGCTTGTCGTCGTCCAGCTCCCGCCGCCCCAGCTCGATCAGGCGATCCACTTCGTCGTCGATCAGCCCGGCGTGGTTGCTGGAACGCTTCGAGAACTCCGCCTCATCGCTGTGCCAGATCTGCATCGGATCCGATTCCGGCGTGGGCAGCGTCCAGGCCATGTTCACCGCATCGAAGTCCCGATCGAGCACCTTCTCGAGCAAGGTGGCCCACTCATAGGTCTGGATGTCCACGCCCACGCCGATCTTGCGATACGCATCCTGCAGCGCCTGAAGGAACTTCTGGCTGGCCTTGTTGCCCGTGGGCATGAGCACCTGGATCACCAGGTCCTCACCGTCGAAGTCCACGATGCCGTTGCCGTCGCGGTCATACCACCCGGCCTCGCCCAGCAGGTCTTCTGCCGCCTCGACGTCGTACTCCAAGGGTTCGATCTCGTGCGGGTAGGCAGGTCCGAAGTAGAACTCCGTGCCCATGCTCCAGAGGGCGAAGCCCTGGTAGTTCGTCTCGATCCAGCCAGCCACATCAAAGGCATGGGCGAGCGCCTTGCGCACCCGCACGTCATCGAACTTCTTGCGGTGCAGGTTCCACGACGTGTAGCCGATGTTGCCCACGTAGGAGAGCGCCTTGTAGGCCCGGTCCGTGAAGGTCTCGCTCCGCGTCGCCTCCCCCACGAAGTCCTCGGACTTCACCCGGTTGAAGATGTCCAGCTCGTCGTTCAGCAGGGCCTGCCAGGCCGAGTCGTCGTCCTTGATGAAGCGCCAGCGGATGGAATCGAGGTAGCCCGACTCCGCAGGGCTCTTCTTCCAGTAGGTGTCCACCTTGTCGGCGTCCAGGTACTGGTTGCGCTCCCAACCGGAGACCTTGTAGGGGCCGAGACCGATCCAATCGAGGTTGTGCGGGTTGTCGTTGATGGCCACGGCGCGCTCGTCCAAGGAAGCGCTGGCGTTGTGCTCAGGATGCTCGGGGTCGAGCAGATTGTAGAGGTGGCTTGGCAGGATGCAGAAGTCCAAGCCGAAGGCACCCTTCGTCGCGAAGTACTGTTCCTCCCAGAAGAAGCGCACGACCCCGGGCTGGAGCACTTCCACACGCTTGATCTTCTCGAACTTCCAGCGCTTCTCGTCGCAATCCACATGCGGGTTGGCGAACAGTTCCCACGAGAAAACCAGGTCCTGCGCATCCAGCGGGTGCCCATCCTGCCACAGCACATCGTCGCGCAAGGTGAAGGTCCAGACGGTCCCCATCTCAAGGGCCTCGACGTCCGACTTGGGAATCGTCTTGCGCTCAAGCTTGTTGTAGCGGCTGCCGCTCTCCAACACGTAGGCGTCCGCCGTCTCATCCACCAGCCTTCCGAAAGCGATGTTCGTGTGCCCGTCTCCGGCCCCGCCTTTGAGGATCAGGGTGTCCTCGACATCGTAGGCCGCGGCGACGTCGAGCTCGTACTCCCAGGTCACCGGGCTGAACTGGATCAAGCTGGCGTGCACGTCGTAGTGGACGTGCCGGATGGAGGCCGAGTTCTCGATGGCGAAGTTCAGATTCGGCGGCTCGGACGACACATGCGTTATCAGCCGACCGCCCAGCGCTGGCTCCACCTGCCCGTCGGGATGCAGGCGGTCCACGGGGGGATCGTGGGGCCCGCTCAAATCCGCCTCCGTCACCCCCGCAGCCTTGAGCGCCGGGGTCAGCTCCAAGCGCCCTCTCGTATCTAGAGACTGCGACAGGCCCGACGAGGCCAGGCAGAGCAAGGCTGCCACCGCAAGCCCAACTCGGCCGAGGCCACTTGCAAGGCCAATGGCGCGACCGGGCGCAGGCATCGGGACAGGACGGCGGGACGGTCGCGGGGTGCGGATCAGGTCTGGCATGGCTTGGATTCCACGGGATGCGTGAGGCCGACGAGAAGCGGGTCGGTGCGGCCCCAAGGGCGATCGGTGCTGATTGAACTCTCTCTACGAACGATTCCTGTCGACTGTGCGAGACGAGGCCCATCCTCGAGCCCGTCCCCCAGGCTCAGACACTGCGAGCCATGGAAGGTCACGCCCAAAGGGGCTGCCTCGTGTCCTCTCATCTCATCCCGCAAGAACGCGGACTTCGAGGGGCGCCGGATCCCACCGGAGAACCGGTGATTTGCGCCTCGAAAGGTCACGACCGAGGGGTTGGCAACGTACTGGTGGAATGGCTCCCTGTCAATGCAGGCGAATGATCGCAAGGTCTTGATTCACAAGCTCTTGCGGCGTCACCCCCAAGCCAGATTTGGTCACAGGGGAAGATGTTGCGCGCTGGAGGTCCGAAGCCCACCGTCCCCCAAACTCGTGGAGGACAGATCCGACGTCGTCAGGTGCGCCAGGCACAACGCCAAGAGCACGATTCCCTCCACCATCCCCTGCCGCCGGGTGGGCACAAGCGTCCAAGGCAGGGAGGACCGCAAGAGGCGCGTGAGGCCCAACGCCGCCGTCGCCAGGGCCGGCGCTGCGACGTAGAGCGCCATCGCCCCCGCCTGGGTGGCGCAACGAATGGCCTGCTGCTCCGAGAGCCCCTCGGGTCCCCGTTTGGAGATCATCGCTGCGACGCCCAGCATTCCGCCAAAGGCCGCCAAGGCCGTGCCCAATTCGTTCGGCACGAGAAAGGGCTGATCTTCGAAGGCGTAGGATCGCAGCGCAAGCAAACCCACGGTCCAGGAGTACGAGGCCACCGCCCCCGCCAAGAGCGCCAGCACCCTGGGCACGGACACGCGATTCGACGAGCTCATGGCCCCATGCAGGATCGGGCGAACCGATGCCAGCATCGCGACGACCGCCAGGAGTTTCTCTGCGAGGTCGATGGCTCAGCTCACCGACGCGACGGCATCGATCTCCACCAGCGCGTCCTTGGGCAGGCCCACCACCGCCACGGTGGCGCGGGCCGGCAAGGAGGAACCAAAGGCTTGCTCGTAGACAGCGTTCATCGCTGCAAAATCGTCCATGCTGCGGAGATACACCGTGGTCTTGAGCACCCGCCCGAGGCTGCTGCCCGCCGCCTCGAGTACTGCTCGTAGGTTCGTCAGGACCTGCGCGCTCTGCTCGGCAACGCCTCCTTCCACCATGGCACCCGTGACCGGATCGAGGGCGACCTGCCCGCTGGTGTACACGGTGCTGCCTGCAACGACCGCCTGACTGTAGGGGCCAATCGCGGCCGGGGCCTTGTCCGTGGCAACGATCTTGTGCTCCGCCATCGTGGCGCTCTCCAACGTGCGTGAGGGAAGGGGGCTGAGTCGTTTCTCAGGAGACAGTCTTCAGAGCCGCCGCCACTGCCTCGGGCAAGAACACACGCGTGTCCCCGCCCGAGCGATGCACCTCGCGCACCAGGCGTGAAGAGATGTGCGCGGTCTCAAGCGATGCAGGCAGGAGGACCGTTTCGATGCCTTCATCCAGTTGCTTGTTCGCGAAGGACATCTGGAGTTCAGCGGCGGCATCCTGGGCGTTGCGCACACCGCGCACGAGCACCTGGGCTCCGGCAGCCCGAGCAGCGCTCACCGCCAAACCCTCGAAGGCCACCACCTCCACTCCCGCAGGCAGCACCTCGCGCAAGAGCTGGATGCGCAGTTCCACCGGGAGCCAGCCCTGCTTGTCGGCATTCTGGCCGACCCCCACCACCAGGCGATCCGACCAAAGCAGGCTGCGACGCACCAAGTCGACGTGCCCCAAGGTAGGCGGATCGAAAGACCCTGCAAAGAAGGCTGTCTTGCTCATGGGCAGAGGATAGCAAGCGCAAGTGGCCCCTCGATCCCCCTTCGGGCAGCGCCTCGCAGGAAGACGGAAACATGAGCGGGAGCAGGGTCCGGCGCGGCCGTGAAACGGAATCCGGACTGACCCGTCGATGGGGTTGTGTCCGCTCGCACCCTGCTCCTCTTCGCCCTCATGGCTCGCGTCCTCCCCGGGGGATGGGGGTTGTTCAGTGCTGGGCTGGCTGCAGTCTCAGGTGCTGGCCTCCCAGCCGTCGCCGGTCTGGCCCTGCTCGCGCTGGCACAACCGGGCACCGCTCTGGGCTCCCGTGCACCCCACCCGCCCGGCCCGCTGCTCGAAGCCCCCGACGGGCCCAGCGAGGGACGTGAGGGCGGAGTCCAAGCCCTCGAGCTGCGGGGACGGTGGCGCGCCCCCCCGGGCGAGTCTCCACACCTTCAAACTGCGGGCGGCGCGGTCTCCTTGCGCCTGGCAGCAGACGTGCGACCACCTCAAGCGGGAACGCCCCTGACAGTCTGGGCCCGGGTCGATGCCATGGGTCGCGCCACCGCCGTCCACCTTCAAGACCTGGCGCCTGCCGAGGGTGCCTGGCTCGACCGCTGGCGCGAAACCGCCGCGCGACGCATCCGCACCCTCACCCATGGGCAACGGGGCTTGGTGGAGGCCCTGCTGCTCGGCAGCCGGGATCATCTGTCTCCCGAAGTCCGGAACGATTGCATCAGAACCGGAACGATGCACTTGCTAGCCCTGAGCGGACTGCATGTGGCCTTGGTCGCCGCTGCTCTTCAGCGGCTTCCAGGCCTGGGCCGGGTGCGGCTGCTGTGCTCCCTGGGGACCCTGCTCTCCTTTGTCCTGCTGGCCGGCCACCGACCGTCGCTGCTGAGAGCGAGCCTCGCTTGGCTGGCCACCTTCGTGGGCCTGGCGTCCGGGCGGCTCGGTGCGGGGCTTCCACGCCTCGCGGCCATCGCGCTGGTGTTGCTCACTCTCAGCCCAACGCTGCGCGAGGACCTCGGGGCCCAGTTGTCCTTCCTGGCAGTCGCCGGGCTTCTGGCCGCAGCACGCCTCCTGCGCGGCGGGCTCCTGGGTCCTTCAGGTGCCTTCCTGGCCACCGCGCCCCTGTGCCTCGAAACGTTCGGACGCGTGCAGCCGTGGGGCTTGCTCATCACCCCCTTCCTGGTACCTGCTGTTGCCGCAGTCTTGTTGACCGGGCTGTTGGCCGTCTTCCCGGGAGAGACCTTGTCGCTGTTGGACCCCGTCACAAGTCCGCTGCTCAACGCCGCTGCCGATGGACTCGCGTGGCAGCTCCGGGCCGCAGCCTGGCTGTGTCCAGCCCCCCTGACACCGCCGCCGTTTCCACTTCCTGGGTTGTGGGTCTCACTCTTGGTGGTCGCTGCACTGGTCGCCCTCCCTGGTCGTGGCCGGCGATCGCCGCTCGAGCAGACGGAAGCCCAGGTGGCGCCGTCGGCTCCGTGGCCTGACGAGCGGCAGCTCCTCCACCCATGACGAGCGACCGCCCACCCGTCGCGGACGTGCGCGTGCAAACCTACTGCCTGTGCGGTGCCCGCGCCCAGGCCGTTGAAGTGGAGTTGCAGATCACCGGCGGCCTCATGCAGCGGATCATCATGAGCGGGCTGCCCGGAGGTGCCGTCCGAGAATCCCGGGACCGGCTGCGTGCCTGCCTGACTCACGCTGGCCTGTCGTTGCCGCGACGCTCGGTGCTGGCCAACTTCGCACCGGCAGATGTACACAAGGAAGGAAACGGCTTCGACCTGCCGCTCGTGCTCGGCATGCTGGCTCTCACCGAACACATCCCTGCACAGGTGCTGCAGGAGCGCACGGTGTTTGGCGAAGTGGCGCTCGACGGTCGGCTGCGCCCCGTGCGCGGCGCCTTGACCTTGGCTCTTGCGGCCCGCCGCGACGGCGCACGTCGTCTCATGCTGCCTTACGACAACGGTGCAGAAGCCGCCCTGGTCGAGGGCCTCTTGGTCGAGCCCGTGCGCACCGTGCAAGAAGCGTTGGACGTGCTGGGCGGTGCGCCCGCCCCCGCCCCTCCACCGGGCTTGTGCAGCGCGCAGCCCACTCTCGACCTGGCCGACGTCCGGGGACAGGCCAGCGCGCGCCGAGCGCTCGAGATTGCGGCCCTGGGCGGCCACAACCTCCTGCTCTCAGGTCCGCCCGGCACCGGCAAGACCATGTTGGCCCAACGCCTCCCGGGCCTGCTTCCTGCCTTGAGTGAGTCCCAAGCCCTCGAGGTCTCCGCACTGCATGGACTGGCGTCGGGCGGCGTGGCACGCATCCACCGCCACCCGCCATTCCGGGCACCGCACCACACCATCTCCAGGGGTGGTTTGATTGGCGGCGGCAAACCCCTGACGCCTGGCGAGATCAGCCTGGCCCATCATGGCGTGCTCTTCCTCGACGAAATGGCCGAGTTCCCGCGCACCCTGCTCGAGTCCTTGCGCCAACCGCTGGAGGATGGGGAGCTGCGTCTGGCGCGCGCGGGGCGGACCATGGTCTTTCCGGCGCGGGTGCAGCTGGTGGGTGCCATGAATCCCTGTCCCTGCGGGAACCTCGGGCACCCGCGCCGGGGCTGCTGCTGCTCTCCGGCAGCCCTGGACCTCTACCGCCGACGCCTGTCCGGCCCCCTGCTCGATCGGTTCGACCTCGCCGTCGATGTGCCTCCGCCCGAAGCCCAAGCCTTGCTGGGTGATGCAGTCGGAGAATGCAGCGCTGACGTCCTGAGCCGCATGCGTAGCGCTCCGCCCCGCTCCGAATCGGCAGCGCCCATTCCCGAGGTCGCACCCGTGCGACGCCGACTCGAACGAGCCATCACGGCCTTTGGACTTTCAGCACGAGCCGTCCATCGCTCTGTCGCCGTGGCACGCACCATTGCTCGCCTGCGGGGTGAGCAAGAGGCCAACATCACCGACCTCGACGAGGCGCTCTCCTTCCGCAACGGACTCTCGCGCAACTAGTTTGCCGCAGCCGGCGATGGCCCCCGCTTGCAGAGCGCTACGCCCACGGCCAGGAGCGCCAACAGCTGGATCCAGCCAGCCGTGCGTCGCCCGGGAAGATCGAAGCGGAACTCGACTTCGTGTCGGCCGGCGGTCAAGGGAACCCCCAACAGGGCGTGGTCCACGGGAGAAAGGTCCCGGACCTCACCGTCTACGCGCAGCTCCCAACCGTCGTGCCAGCTCTCCACCACCACAAGCACGCCGTCCCAATCTGCCTCGACATCCAGCAGGATGTGCCCGTCCTCATCGAGCCGTGGCTGCACGGGCAGCATCTCGCCTGTCGCTGGTAGCGTGATGCCGGGGTCGCTTTCCAAGACCACCGTGGCGTGTACCGGCGCGTCGGGCCGGGAGAGCCAGGCGAGACGTTCAGGAGCCGACGGCAACAGCACCGCACCGCCACACAGGAAAGCCCTCGGCCCCGCCCCCGGCCGACGGAAGGCGGCCAGGCCTTCGTCGACACTCTCGTAGTCGTTGGGCCAGCCGCGCCGCGCAGCCATCCCCGGGTCGGCGTGCACCACCGTGCCCACTTCGAAGAGGTCGAGCAGCGCGTGGTCCAGCATCGTCTCGTTGGGGAATGGCTCGACACTCCGCGGGTCGCGCCAATCGATGAGCCCGTCCCCCATGCACTCGAAGAGTTCGGCCTGTCGTCGCCCCAACATGGGCACGCTGCCGTGCAAGCTGCGGATGCCATGCAAGCCCGCGGCGCTGGGAGGCAAGACGCGACGCTGGCCCACCACGGCCACGCGCCCGGGCTGCTGGGCCAGCCAACTCAAGCTGGGCCGTTCGCCAAAGTGTTCGAACTGCGGAGGGAAGGGATTGAAGACCCAAGCAAGGGTCACGAGGTCCACGAAGAGCAAGAGCACCAGAGCCGGACCCGCCCAGGACCTGCCCCGCGACGCCCACCACAAGAGCAGGCTCCCAGCTGCAATCAGCGCGGCCTGACGCGCTGCCTGGGGGCGGAGAGCGGCCAGGAAATCGGGAGCATCCGCTTCCCCGTTCAGCGTGACCACTGTGACGAGACCCAGCAGCAGCGCAAGCAACGAAAGTCCCGGCCACCAACTCGTGGCCACGCGACGCCGGCACAAGGCATCCAGAGCGAGCCCCGCGGCGAGCGGGACACAACCAGCCCAAAGCACCACCGCTCGTTTGGAGTTGGCCGAGCCCAGGCCTTCCAGACCCGGAACCAGATCCACGGCGAAGGGGATCGCCAGGGCGCCCAGCACCGACAGCGCCGCCGCAGCACCCAACTGTTTCGCCCGGGGGTCGACCCCGCGCCGCAACAGCAAGGGAAACAAGAGCAGCAGCGCCACCCCTGGGTAGAGCGCATCTTCCACCGGGTTGTCCTGCACATCATCGGTGAGCATCAAGCGCCGGGGCCAGTAGGCTTGCATGGACGGCGCGGGGGGGTCGGCCGTCGAGAAGTCGCTGGGTCGCCCAAAGAACTCTGGCACCGCCATGCCGATCAGGGCCGCAGGTTGGAGACCCGACTGGGCCGTGAGCGCCTTGGCGCGATCCGACGTTCGGGCCGCGACGGGGTACACCGACTGAACGGCATTCAGGAGCGGCGCAGCCAAGGCCAGGCCGAGGGCGGCGGCCAGCCCGGCAGAAAGAAACGGCACGGGTTTCCACAGACGTCGCTCCAGCACCACGAGCAACAGGAAGCCAGCGAGGTAGATCATTCCCACCTGGGGGAAGCCCGCCAGCAGACTCAAGCCGATCCACAGCGCCCCCTCTGCGACGGCCGCCCCCCAGCGCCCCCTGCGCAACCACTCCACGGCCACCACCAAGCCCGGCCAACAGGCTGTGGTGTAGGTGATCTGCGGAAGATGCCAGCGCGTGATCATCCATGTGGACAGGGAGAAACCGACGGCGGCGAGAGCTCCCGCGGTGCGACTCCCGTTCAACACGCGCACGGCGCGGTAGGCGCTGAAGGCCGCGAGCGCCATGTGGAACCAGAGCAGCCAGTCCAGGCTGTCCACCGGGTCCTGGCCCACGAGCCAGGCGGCGTAGGGCAGGTCGATGGGATAGGTCTGGTTCGCGCCGAGCGGGTAGCCCAAGAGCTGACGGTTGTCCCACCACGGCGTGTTGCCTGCCGCCTCGAGTTGGGCCAGACGCATCAAGCCGGGAAGGACCAGGAAGTCGCCGTCGGATGTGATCGGGTTGATCAGCGGCCGCTCACCAGCCGAGGGTTTCAACCAGGGTGCGGGATAGCCTGGGTGCGCCTCATCGAAGGACAGCGTGGACGCGTCGCCGACGAGCGGTTCCCACAGCACGAACAGCGCGCCGACCATGCAGACGATGGCGGCCAACAGCCATTCCTTCATGTGCGGTGGCCGGGTGCCCTCTTGCGACATGGACGGTTCGCTCTCAACGACCGGGGCGGCGGGCTACGCCTCGGAGGCGCGCAACGAGGACGCGCAACGAGGACACGAAAAGACCGGATCGCGCGCATGATACGGTAGCGCGTCGCGCCATCCACCCGGGAGAGCTCGCCCAGCCCATGTCCAACCGCTCGGCGCCCGCTCCTGCCCCTGCCTCCGAGCCCTCACGGCCGCCCGAAGGCGACAAGCCTCGGGGCCTGTGGGCCAACATCTTGCGGGGAGGACGCCCACTCGCCGCACTGCTCATGGTAGCCGCTGGCATCAAGTTCCTGGTGGTTGCTGCCAGCTTGGACGCCAACCCCCTTGCGCGCCACGCCACCAGCGACTCGCGCTACTACCTGGACCGAGCCGCAGGGATTGCCGGGCAGGCGATGGACCCCTTCGCTGCGCAGCCCTATCACCTGCCGCCCCTCTACCCTCAACTCCTGGCACGTGTCCCGGGGGCCCTGGACGGGTCCTTTGGGCCCCTCTTCCTGCTCCAGGCGCTGGCGGGCACCGCGGCACTTTTGGGGCTCTACCTGCTGGCCGTGCGACGCACCAGCCGCCCGCTCGCCCTGGCTGCCACGGGGCTGGCCCTGCTCTATGGACCCTCGACCTTCTTCGAGGTGAAGGTCCTGGGCGACTCCTTGGCGTGCTCGCTCCTGGTCTGGGTCCTGGTCCTGGCGGATCGCCTGGCCGACGGCTTTCCGAGCCCGCGCGCCGAGCAGGCGCCCAAGCTCAGCCCAGCGCCTGGCCTCACGCTGCGCCATGCGATGGGCTTCGCCATCGGGCTCGGCCTGGGGTGTGGGACGGCCACTCTTCTGCGCCCGCAGTTGATGCTTCTGCTCCCGGTCCTGGCGGCCTGGCTTTGGCTGCGCAGACTGCGGGGCCCAGCCGTGGCCTTCGCACTCACGGCTGGCTTGGTGATGCTGCCCTCGCTCCTGCACAACCTGTCTGCGGAGGCCGGCTTCGCTCCCGTCTCCGACAATGGCGGCGTCAATCTGTGGCTCGCCAACACGGGGCCGATGTCCGGAACCTTCCTGACTCACGACGAGGCCTTCGGCGACATCGAACGCCAGGCGCAGTCGGCACAGGCCGTGGCCGAAACCCTGGCCGGCCGCACGCTCGGTCCAGGAGAGGTGTCGAACACCCTCAGCCAGGCGGCATGGAACGCCATCTGGAGAGAACCCGGTGTGTTCCTTGAGCGCCTGGCTCTGCGAGCGCAGGCGCTGACCGAGACGTTTGAAACGGGCATCGTCTGCGTGCCCGCCATCGAGTCCCAGCTGATTGCGCCGCTGCAGGTCCTGGCCGTGCCGTTCGGCCTGTTGCTCGCCCTGACGGGAGCGAGCCTGGTGATCCTGGCCCGCGGCCGCGACCGTCGCAGCAACGCTCCAGCGGGGTCGAGCGAAGCACCTGGCTCTCCCCTCCTACCCATGCTCGCGGTGGCGGGTATCGTGCTGCTCACCACCCTGCTCTTCTTCCACTACAGCCGGTTCCGCCTGCCGCTCATCCCCCTGGCGTGCGTGGCCGTCTCCTGCGCGGCGCAGCGCCTGGGACACGTGGCCCAGCGACCGGGGCCAGGACGGATCCTGATCGCCTTGCTGGTGGGCGTTGCTCTGGCCTGGGTCTCCTGGCAAGACGGCACGCACCATGCGGACACCCGGGCCATCGGGTGGACCAGCCTCTCCGAGGCGCGCCTCGCCCTGGCCACCCCTGACACACGACAGGCCGCCCTGCAGGCCGCGGATGACGACATCACGACGGCTCTCGCCCATGCGCCGGCCCTGGTGAGAGCTCGACTCCAGGCCCACCGTGTGGCGCTGGGACTGGCACGCTTCGAGCAGGCGAACCAACACCTGGATGCGGTCGCAGCCGTCCTTCCTGAGCACCCCCAGGTGCTGCTCAACCGGGCCTGGATGCACGCCCTGCAGCACCCCGACAACCGCTTCTATAACCCGGCTGGCGCCCGCGAGCTGCTCAGGCGATTGGAGCAGACGGCGATCCTCGACCCGGAGCTCAGGGAGCACATGGGGCGACTCGACGCCTTTCTCGCCTCCATCGAGGCGCGCGGGTGAACTCGGGGCCGGTGCCCGGTGTCAGGCGGCGCCGAGGCCGAACAACTCCCGGACCCGACGGGCGTCAGCCTCTGAAAGAGGGTCGCCCTTGAGCCAGAAGGCGACGCCTTGCGCCACGAGATCCCGGGGCTGGCTGCCGTAGCCTTCCAGGGCCCCGTCCACCCAGCCGTCCAGATCCAGGCTCGAGTCCTTCAACGCCTGCTGCAAGTCGGGCAGGAAGACCGAACCGAAGTGCACCTTCTGATCGAGTCCCAGGAGATTGCTCACCTGGGAGGCGCTGGGGGTGAGCTCGATACCCACACGCTCCAGTGTCAGGCGTTCGAAGGCCCGCCCCAGATCGTCGGCTTCCTTTTCGCAGCGCACCCGCTCCGCCTCCAACTCAGCGGGCTTGAGATCAGCCTTGGGTGTCCGACCGGGAACTTCGACGTAGATCTTGTTCTTTGGTTCGGTCCCGCTGGGGCGAATGACCAGTCGCGCATCGTTGTCGAGGGACAGCACCAACACGTTGCGCGCCGACGCGTCCGTACCCGACTTGAGCGGCCCCATGGCGCCCTCTTCGTCGGCCATGTCCTCGAAGGACACCACTTTGCGCCCGGCAACATCGGCAGGAGGGTCTGCACGCAAGCTGGCCTGGATAGCCCGGATCCGATCGAGCCCCGCCGCGCCTGTCATCACCGTGGTGAACAACTTGTTGGCCATGTAGCCGAAGCGCGCGTACAGCGCGTTCAGCTCGTCCAGCATGGTGCGTCCCTCTGCGACCAGGACCGCGTTGAGTTCAGCCAAGACCAAGGCAGCGCCCGCCGCATCCTTGTCGCGCACCACGTGACTCAGCAAGAGCCCGTGGCTCTCCTCCACGCCCAACACGAACTTGTCGGGCTGAGCCTTGATGTCGCGCCAAGAGCCCGTCTCCTCCAGGCTCGCCAGGACTTCCGCCATGTACTTGAAACCCACCAGCAGGTCGGGCACGACGCGACAGCCGTAGGAGCGCGCGATGGTGGTGGTGAGGCTCGACGTCACGAGCGTCTTGAGCAGGAAGGACTGCTCCGGCAGTCGGCCAGAGTCCCGTCGCCTGTCCAACACGAAGCGTGTGACCAGAAAGACGATCTCGTCCCCCGACACGAAGCGCCAACGGCCATCCTTCTCGCGGACCTCCAGCCCGATCCTGTCAGCATCGGGGTCCGTCGCGAGGATGATGTCCGCATCGCACTGGTCAGCGATGGCCTCTGCCTGCTCGTAGCAGGTCGGCACCTCGGGGTTGGGGGCCAGGAACTTCACCGCCGGAAAGCCGCCGTCAAAGGCCTCCTGGGAAGGAACGGCCCGCACATCGAACCCCTCGGAACGGAGCAGGCGCCCCACGGTCGAGGCCCCCGTGCCGTGCAAGGGGGTGAACACGATCCGGCCACCGCGTTGGTCCGGGGCCAGCGACAGCCGCCGGTTCACGTTGAGATAGTGTTCGTTCTCCTCCGGGCCCAGCAGGGTGATCATCTCCTGTAGCAGCCCTTCATCGAAGGAGAGGCTCTGGACCTCCTGGATGCCCTCGACACGCCGCGCCAGGATCTCGTCAGCGGGGGGAACATCCTGCCCGCCATGGCGGTTGTAGAACTTGCCGCCATTGTCGTCCGGATGATTGTGCGAAGCGGACACGTTGAGCCCGCCGTGCGCCTTGCTGCGTCGGATCGCGAGGCTCAGCTCAGGTGTCGACATGTACTCACCACCACGCGGATCAAGCATGGACACGCGCACACGGTTGGCGCTGTAGACACCCGCCGCCAGAGCGGCAAAGTCGGCGGACGACATGCCCATCAGGGGGTTGGGCAACCCTGGGTCGTAGACGCAGCGCAAGTCGTTGTAGACGCGCACGTCGAAGGCAATCACCACGTGTACCTGCTCGCTGGGGTAACTCTCCTTCAGCGTCTCGGCGTGCCCTTGTACCGAGCTCAGCAGCGTCCAGGTGTTGAAGCGGTTCGGACCCAACCCCACCGCACCGCGCCGTCCGCCTGTCCCGAAGGGCATCACCTGCCAGAAGGCATCAAAGAGCGCCTCAAACTCTGCTCGCTCGATCTGGCGCTCCAGCTGAGGCCGCGCGGCCGCATAACGCTTGTCCGTGAGCCAGGGCTCCAGAGCGCTGAGGGCGCGCGCCCGGGCTGCCGGGTCGAAGTCGAGTTGGGAGAAGGCCTTGCGGGCCTCCTCGAGCGCTGAGCTCACGGATGCTCTCTCCGGAGGTTCCAATCGGGTCGCCGCAGTGTGGCCCAAGGAAACCCCGATTCAAGCGAGGGCCGGGCGAAATGCGCCCTGATCTGGCCACGCTGAGCGCGGGCTGGGACCGGGGCCCTATCCGAACTTGAAGAGAGCGCGCATCACGTGCATGGCGATCTCCGGATTGGCCTTCAAGCGTCGCTGCGTGTAGGCGTGCCAATCCCGACCATAGGGCACGTAGATGCGCACCCGGTGTCCCGCGTCCCGGAGCCGCACGGCCTCGAGCTTGCGCACCCCCATCAGCAGCTGGAACTCGTAGCGCCGCGTGCTTGGCTCACCCTCGACAAGGCCGATGGCGCGGGCCAGGTCGACGCAGCTGTCAGCCAGGGGCGTGTCATGGGTAGCGAAGCTCACCGAGGCCCCGCCGGCCAGGAGCTGTTCGGCGAGTTGCAGATAGCTCTTCGAGATGTCCTCGGGCTCAGTCCAAGCGATCTCGGCTGGTTCCAGGTAGATGCCCTTCACCAGGCGCACGTCCAACCCGTCGACATCCGCCAACAAAGCCTCCACGTCCGCCGCCGTACGAAACAGCCGCGCTTGAAGTACACAGCCCAGGTTGTCGAACCGTGACCTCACCGCCCTGAAGACCTCGAGCGTGACATCGATGGTGGGAGCGTCCTCCATCTCGAGCCGGACGCGCCGACCCTGTTCGCTAGCCCGGCGGCACAACCCGGACAGCAGCTCGATACACTCCTGCTTGTCGAGCGTGGCGCCCAGGTGCGTCGGCTTCACGGACACCGTTGCATCCGGATCGATGGCGGGCAACTCGTCGAGGGCGCGGCCGTACTCGGCTGCGGCCTCCCGCGCTTCATCCATGTCGGCCACGGCTTCGCCCAACACGTCGAGAATCGCACCGAAGCCATCCGCCTTCACGAGTTCGATGCGGTGCAACGCGGCCGACAGCTCGGCACCTGCGACGTAACGCCGCGCGACAGTCCAGATGATGGGCTTCGGGATGAGCGGCAGCGAAAGACGCACCAACTGGTTCAAGATGCTCATGCAGCTGCCACTCGCCTTACTTGCCGATCTCGAGCCGCGCAGCGCAGAGATCCGGGATGTTCGGATTGTCGTAGATCTTCCGCTGCACCGTGGCGATGTCGTAGTCGGTGCGCAGGAAGCGGATCTCGTGCCCGTCGACGATGACGCAAGATGCGCGAGGGTCGCCGTCCCGAGGCTGCCCCACCGAACCGACGTTGACGATCGCCTTGGCGCTGCCGTCCCACTCGAAGTGGTAGTCCAGCTGGGAAGGGTCCCGGAACTGCAAGTCCTCGGTGAACACACCGGGGAAGTGCGTGTGGCCCACGAAGCACAGCCCGTCGAGGTGGTCGAAGATATCGCGCACCTTGTCGGGGATGAAGATCACGTCGGTCTTCATGATGTACTCGTGGATGGGGTCGCGCGGTGACCCATGGACCAGCAGGTACTCACCCATCTGATGTCGCGCCGGCAGGCTCTCGATGAACTTCCAGCGGGAGCGTTTCAGCGAGCTGGACAGCAGGGAGGGCTTCAGGGTGCGGCGGTTGTATTCGATGACCTGGCGAGCCACGGGATTGAAGTCCTGCGCCCCACGCAAGAGCGCTTCATCATGGTTGCCACACAACGTCAGATCACAGTGGCGCATGACCAGATCGATGCAGTGCTCGGGGTCGGGTCCGTAGCCCACCACATCGCCGAGGCAGACCACGGATTCCACGCCTTCCTTCTCCAACCTCGAGAGCACTGCACCGAGCGCCTCGGTGTTGGAGTGCAGGTCGGAGATGATGGCGAAGCGCGTCATCTCAGGATCTTCCCACGATCCGGCGCAAGACGCCCACCATGTCTCTGCGGAGTTGCTCGGCTTCCTCCGCAGGCAGGGTTGTCCCCGCGGCATAGACGTGGCCACCGCCGCCAAACTGGCGAGCGACCCCGTTCATGTCGAGATTCCCCCGGGAGCGCAGGCTGACGGAGACCCGCCCATCCTCCAATTCCGTGAAGAGAGCCACGACAGAGACACCCTCTCCGGAGCGCAACACGTCGAGGATGGGGTCGGACTCGTAGCGCTCGACCCCCAGGTCCGTGATGAACTCGCGGCGGACCAGGGCCCACACGAAGCGCCCGCCACACTCCTCATGCACGGTGCGTGCCACATGCCCCAGCACCCGCAGCAACGGCATGCTGTTGGACTGGTAGATGGAGCGGTACATGGCGGGCAAGTCGAGCCGGTGTTCGGCCAACTCTGCCACCAGCGCCATCACATCTCCGCTGGTGTTTGGGTAGCGGAACCAACCCGTGTCCGTGGACAAGGACACGAACACACTCTCGGCGATCTCGCGATCGATCCGCCCACCGACATGCTTGATGTAGTCGAACACCAGGCGCCCGGTGGCGGTTGCGGAGGAGTCCAGCAGGTTGAGGTCTGCGGGCCCGTCCCCTTCGCAAGGATGGTGGTCAAAGCAGACCTTGGTCCCGGTGACGTGTTCTGCCGGCTCGGTGAGTGGCCCCAGGCGTCCGAGTGATGACAGGTCGCACATGACGAAGACGTCCGCGGACTCCACCAACTCCCGGTGCTTCTGTGGGTCGTAGACCTCGTAGTTCCGGCCGAACTCCATGAAGTCGTAGCGCGGGCTCAGGGGTTCCGAGAGCAACGCCGTGACCTTCGTACCCTGGATCTCCAAATGGCGACGGAGCGCAGCCACCGCGCCGACTGCGTCGCCATCGGCATTCTCGTGGCCCGTCACCACCACGGACTCCGCGCTGGAAAGGAGTTCCTGGAACTGATCGAAGCGCTCAGAGAGGGCATTCATGCGGCGAAAACTAGCCCTGGGGTGACAGCGAGTCAAGGTGCCCGACGAGTCGCTCTGATGACTCCCCGGGCGCTTGGCGCACCCGGCCTCCGTGAATGGTGCACTGCACGGCCCCTTCTCCGGTCCAGATCCACTCCGCTAGAGCATCGGAACCCATGCGTCCCAGCTCTTCAGGGCACGGGCCGAGGATGCACGCATCCGCCGAGGATCCGACACTCCAGGCAGCCGGGCCCTCAGGAAGATGCAGGGCCATCCGCCCTCCGATGGTCGCCCCCTGCAGCAGGAGTTGCGGCGGAATGTCAGGGCGGTCCCGGGCCAAGCGACACAGCTCGGAATGGAGATCCACCCCTTGATTGCTCGCGCCGGAGTCCGTGCCAAAGGCCACCACCACGCCGGCCTCGACGAGCTCCAGCAACCGATGCGCGGGACGATCGAAATGGCGGTGGGTTCCGTGGCAGTACACCACCGCCGCGCGATGCTTGGACAGGTGCCCGATGTCTTCATCGTCGAGATCGTTGCCGTGGATCACCAGCGCACCAGCAGACAGCAGCCCGGCGCGCTCGGCGTAGGCGATGGGCCGCAGGCCCGGCGCATGCGCGAACGGGGCACCCCTTCCGATGGATTCGAGCAGCTTGAGGAAGGGCCCGTCGCCGTGGGTCAGGTAGCGCGTCTCCTCTTCCGACTCCGCGAGGTGCATCGCGAGCGGCAGGCCACGCGCCGCAGCGGCCTTGACGATCTCCGGCAAGACCTGCTCGTGGACGGAATAGGGTGCGTGCGGCGACAGCCCCAACTCCTCGGACCCGCGCCCGAGCGTGTCCACATGGCGCAAGGTCTGGGCCAGGCGAGCCCGAGCGGACTCGGCATTCACGCCCACGATTTCCAGGTAGCTCCGTCCCGCCAGCCGCGCCCTGCGTCGGCCGCGCGTGCCCTTTCCGGCCGAGCCGTCAATATCACCGGCTGCCGTCACGCCCCCCACCGCCAGCTGGTCAGCTTCCCCGGCTGCCGTGTCGACAATGTCTCGCTCGACGCCGCGCAAGCCACCGATGCGCATGAGCCAATCAGGGAACGACCCAGCAGCGTCGACGGGACCGGACCCCGCAAGATCCAGATGCGAATGGGCGTTCACGAGACCTGGGATCAGGACGACGTCCAGGACCTCGTCGCCCGGCGCGGCTGCACGCCAGGCGCTGGTCCGGCCAGCCTCGATCTCCCAGACCATGTCCCTTCTCAGCTCAAGCCGCCCCCCCTCGACGTGCAAGGTCGCGGCAACACCGAAGGACGCGCGGCCCGGCATGCCTAGAAGGCGGCGTTGCGAAGGGTCAGGTTCAGGGAGTCCACGCTGACCAGGCTGAAGCTGACGCTGCCAGAGGTGTGCAACTCGTCCACGAACTCCCCGTCGATCTTGACCCGGAAGCGCAGGTAGGTCTTGCCGTCCGCGATCGAGCGCGCCACATCGGGCAGGGCCACGACGCTATCGGGCAGATCGAGGTCGGCGCCGAACAGGCTCACGCTCGCCGGGTCGACTTCGACCCGCGATGTCACCGTCGAATCCGTCGAGCGCAGGATGTGCAGGGAGGTGCCATCAAACGCGACGGCAGATGGCACGACACGTAACCCCACATCCACCAGTCGAGCGAGGCCGTGAACGCCGTCTGTGGAAACACCCTCCATCCCAACCGCGACACTGAATTGGATCAGCTGGCTGGTCAGCGGGTCCACAGCCCAGACGGTCTCGGTCAGCGCGTCATAGGCCATGCCCGTGTACTCGATCTGTTGAAACTCGCCGTTGCGCTGGACCTTGAACAAGTCGGTAGGAGTAGCCGGCCGGTAGTCGGTGGTTTCGGGCGTGCCAGCAGCGGGGTCGCTGGTCGGGAAGCTCGCGATGAGATCGTCCCGGTTCGAGGCGATCAGCAAGCGGTCATCTGCAGGAACCGCGCCGGGCACGAAGGTCATCGCCCCTTCCAGCGGGGCGGGCAGGAAGATCGTGCGCTGGAAGAGTCCCGTCGTGCGGTTGAACACATGGACACGACCTTGACCGCGCTCCAACAGATAGAGCTCGCTGACTGTCCCTCCCACCGTCATCGAGACGATGTCGAGCTCACCTCCTCCAACGGAAGGAATGTCAGGAAGCGCGAGGTCCGTGGCCCCCATGAGGTCCGTCACCAGACTGGTGGACTCGCCCACGCTGTACAGCAGCGCGGCCGCGTCTGCGTCGTACGCAAAACCCGCACGGCCCGAGAAGAGGTCCGACACCTCGTAGTAGGTCGGCGACGCGCCATCGACATCCAGCAAGCCGTTGATGTCGACCTCGGTAGGGTTGAACAAGAACTGGAAAGGCGGGCGCTCAAAACTGCCCGCGCCACCGTCCGGCCCGCCTTCGTCGAAGGTCCAGACCAGATCGGTCTCGGGCACGTCATCGCCGTCGGTGTCGGCCGCATAGGCGACGCTGAGCGACTCGAACTCGGGGTTGGCGAGGCCCGAGTTGTAGAAACGACTCTCACCGACGGAACGCGGTGAGCCCACCAGGCGACCGACGTTCTCGCCGGTGATCTGTGGATCGGTGAAGCCCAGGAAGCTGCCGGGGTTCAGGTTGTCCGCCGTGTTTTCGAACCGGATCCAGCCCGAACCGCCATCACCACCACGACCGAAGCCCTCGTCCCCGCCACCGAAACCTCCGCGTGCCTCCAGGGAGGCGCCCGCGAACAGCTTGAAGCCCGTGCCAGCTCGCAGTGTCATGAGCCCCGCGGAACCACCGCCGCCACCCGAGTAGGTCGCCACGGGGGCATCCAGCTCGCCGCCGTCGCCGCCGTTCACCGACAGCATCGAGGTTGCTCGGACCGTGATGAATTCGGCGCATTCCAACTCGAGTGCACCTCCACCGGACCCGCCGCCCGACCCCGGAGAGACCAGAGGTAGGTTCATGGCGGAAGCGTTGAGCGTGCCAGAGATGGAGACGCCGCTGCCACCACCGCCTGCGCCGCCCAGTCCTTCGCGGGGCAACAGGAGGAAGTTCACATCCGCCCCCATGGACAGGCCTGGCCCCGAAGCACCGGCCGGGCCCGAGAGCAGTCCGATATCCACACCGAACGACTCGACCCGCTTCACGGTGAAGGTCATCCCCGCCAGCGACTCCACTTCGAACGCCCATCCGTCGGACGGCGTGTTGACCAGGAGCTGTGAGCCCACGAGATCCATGGGGTCCAGATCCGCAAGGAGTGTGCCTTGGCTCTGGCTCACCCAATCGAACTCCGTGTCGCTCATGGCGCGTCCTACTCCGCGCACTGCACCCAAGCCAGGCGCTCCACCGGACGAGTCATCGAGGGCGACGCCCCCGAAGCCCTTGCCCCGTTGGTTGTCAGCGGGGTCTGAATCCGGACCGCTGGAGCCGCCCTGCACACCATCAGTCAAACCGCCACCACCTCCGCCACCACCGCCTGTCGTCGTGACACCGGGAGCATCGTTAACGACCACAAACGGATCGGCACCGGGTGCCCCACGAGCAAAGCCTGAGGGGTCCTGGCCCGGGTAACCACGCAAGCGGCCCACCAGATAGGCGTCCCCCGCAGCGGCGATCGGAGCAAAGCCATTGCCGATGTTCTTGGAGGCCACGTTCATGGACCCACCCGATGCATCGTCGATGGTGATCGTCGACTCACCGGCCAGCACGGTCACATCGGTGACCGTGAACGAGGGGTGGTTCTCATCGATGAACTGATTCTGGGTGCCCGCGTTCTTCAGGTCCGAGGAGCCCACGCCCAGGTTGGGCTGCAGCAGGATCTCACCCGCCAGGAGCTGAGCGTGGAGCGTCGGGTCTCCACCCAGACCCAGCATGGGGTCGGTGAGAACGGAGAGGTCGGTGGCCGCGTCGGCGAGGGTGTTCGGAGTGAGTGTCGAACTCCGGCCGGTGGCTCCCCGCAGACGGGGATCCGCCGCTTCGAAGGGCGTGCCCTGGGCAGAAACCGCGGGCGACACCAGGTTCAGGAGGGAGAGGTCCTCCAAGCCATCGGCGTCCGTGTCCACGGCCAGCAAGACATCACCGCCATCCCCGCCAGGGCCCGCAGCGCCGAAGGGCTGTCCGCCCCGTCCGCCCTGGCCCAGATAGGCCGCGTAGGCGGCGTCCCCTGGATTCGCTGGTAGGAGTTTCACCTCGCCTGCGATGCCCTCGGCCAGCACGTCGCCAGCGAGGTCGATATCAGAAGTCGCGCGCACCACGAGCGGTGCCGGGAAGCCGTCCAGCGGGTGGCCGGGGCTCTGCACCATGAACTCGTCGACGTCTTCCATGCCGTCGCCGTCCCTATCCGTCAGCACGGCCAACGTCCAGCCCACGGGGAGCAGGACCCGACGAAACTCCCAGCTGCGGGGTGCGAAGATGCCGGGCTCCATTTCGCCCACTGTCGGGATGAAGATGATCTGTTGGTCGAAGTCGATCACCGTTTCCACGGGAATGTCCGTGGTACCGGGATCAGCAGCCGTTCCTGAAGCGTCGACCACCAGATTGCGGTCGCCGCCCAGGCCACCCGCCAGGCCCGTGGTGAGTTCACCCAAGGGGCTTGCCCAGGCCGCCGAGCTACCGGACACGCTCTCCTGCGCCTGGGTGTCAAAGTCCTCCGTCACCAGGTAGGAGAGCGGATCCACGCCAGCGAGCGTGTTGACGGGGGATGACAACAGCGGAGTGAAGTCGCCCGTGAGGGACAACTTCGAGTTGCCCGCGAGATCCTCGACGCTCGAGTTCACCTCGACCAACAGGAAGCCGCCCGGCGGCAGAGCCGTGAGGTCTGAGCGCCAGCGCACGATGGTCAGGTCGCCCTGTTGGTGGAGGAAGCTGAGTGTCGCGGGAGTCACGATCGGCACGAAGTCCCCACCCGTCCCCGTGTTGATCAGCACCCGGATGGAAGGGCTCGAGCCGTCCACCGAGTTGAAGACCGAAGAGGGAATCACGGCGTCATCAAAGATGAAGACCAGGTCGCGAATGGGGCTGAACGGCACGGTCAGCAGGACGCCCTCCTGAAGTTCCACCTCTCCGGTGAAGAAGTCCAGCGCATCGTCCACCAGGTTCAGGTCGCTGTCGTTGTCCAGCACCTCGTCGATGACGGTGTTCGTGGTGTCATCCACGAAGAAGGACCGCACCATGGGGAAGCCGGGCTTCGAGTCCAGCGCCTTGGTCGGCGTCCTGAAGAAGAACGACGCCGTGGAGTTGGTCATGGGCGCACCGTTCACGGAGAGCAGGCTCGCCCCCACATCCGGGTCCGCGAAACTGATCTCGTAGAGAGCGCTGGCAACAAACCCGAAGGTCACGTTCTGCGAATCAAACTCCAGCGTCGGCGTGATCAACACCCGCTTGTCGTCGACCGAGTAGGTGACCGACGCCTGCAGACCGCCGGGGGCAGTCGACTGCCCACTCGAGTCACTGACGGTCACCAGCCCGACCGTCGCCTCGTTCACCGTGGCTGCGTCCACCGCCTTGGTGAAGGACAGCACCACGGTCTGGTTCAGGCCGGCCAGGGACGCCCCGAAGGGCCCCGAGACGACACCAAAGCCCTTGACGCCATTCTTATTGCCGCCACCGCCGCCGCCACTACCGCCACCTCCTCCACAGGACGTGAGCAGTGCAGCGGCCAGAATCAGGAAAGAGACCGAAAGACGTCGGGTGGGAGCCATGGCGGGGTCGTCGAGAATCTCGGGGACGGCGCGTGAGCGGGTCTGGAAGCTGCGATCGGGGCCGCAACTTTCAAGCCAGCGAGTATAGGGTGCCAGCTCCGGTTGGGCACGCACCGGAACCCGAAGGGAACGGGCTCGGGGACGCTTGAGACCCGACGATGGGAATCCTGTTGGCCGGAGACGAGGCACGACGAGCTGTGTTGGACGCGCCAGCTCCGTCGATCTGATACACCCTGCCTCAGTCCCTGGAGGCCCGGCAGACGGCCTTCATCGCCCATTCTCCTGCCATGAGCGACCCAAGCGAGTGTCCGAGCCCCCATCGAGCCCTCTTCCCAGCCTGGTGGACACCCACTGCCACCTGGCGTTCTCGGCCTTTGACGAGGACCGCGCTGAGGTCATCCAGCGGGCCAAGCAGGCGGGTCTCCAGGCCTGTGTGGCCGTGTCCGTGGATGCCGCCTCGGCACGCGCAGCCCTCGCCCTCAGCCAGGCCGAGCCGGGGTTCGTGTTCCCCACCGCGGGCATCCACCCCACCGAAGACTCCATCGGTGATGTCTCGGAGTGGGAGGCCGTGGCTGAACTCCTGCGCTCGCAGCCTTTCGTAGCCGTCGGCGAGACCGGCCTCGACGCCTTCCACGAGTGTGCCACCCTGGACGATCAACGGCACAGCTTCGCTCAACACCTGCAGCTCGCCCTGGAGCTGGAGCGGCCCGTGGTCATCCACTGCCGGGATGCCTTCTCCCCGCTGCTCGAGGAGCTGGAATCCACCCGCGGCGCTGGGCTCACCGGTGTTCTGCACTGCTTCACGGGGGGAGCTCAGGAGCGAGACGCGCTGCTGGACCTCGGGCTTCACATCGGCGTGGGTGGCATCGCCACCTACAAGGCCTCCAGAGATTTGCGCGACGTCGTTCGCGACATCCCTGCCGACAGATTGCTTGTGGAAACGGACGCCCCCTGGCTGGCACCCGTACCCAAGCGAGGACGTCGCAATGAACCCTCCTTCGTCGCGCACGTGGCCGCGCATCTAGCGCAGGACCGGGGCGTGGAGCTGGAGACCCTCGCCCAAGCGAGCACGGCGGCCGCGCGTCAGCTGTTCAAGATCTGAGGCGGCAGGCACGCCCGCACCCAGTTCAACCTTGCAACGGGTTCAGCTTTGCAACCAGCTCATGGCGTCCCAAGCCGAGCCCGGCCAGAGCATCTCGATCAGGATCCCCAGGGAGAGGAACGGACCGAAGGGCAAACCGACAGGGCTGTCTGAACGCTGGAGCCGCGCCACGACCTTCAGCCCGATGCCGACAACCGCCCCGGCGAAGCAACCGATCATGATGGACTCGAGCACCAGGATGGGACCCAGGAGCGTGCCGGCAAACGCCATCCACTTCACGTCACCGAGTCCCATGGCATCCTCGACACCCGCGGCTTCCACCTGGCTCTTCAACATGAGGTTCCCCAGGCGACCGACCAACCAGAGCGAGCCCCCCCCGGCGACCAAGCCCACGATGCCCACCACCACACTGGACGTGTGGGCAGACTCTGAGCGGAACATCGCGTGGCTCGCGTGAATCTCCGGGAACACGCCCGAGGCCAGCAGCCCCAAGGCAATGCCGGGCAGCGTGATCACATCGGGGATGATGAAGTGCTCCAAGTCGATGGCACTGACCACCACACACAAGGTCGCCATCACCCATCCCACGAGCAACAGCACCCAGCTGCCACCCGCGCCGGGGTTGAGCTTCCACCAGAAGAAGGCGAACAGAGCGCCGACCAGGAGTTCGATCGCAGGGTATCGGATCGAGATTCGCTCAGAGCACGATCGACACTTCCCTCTCAGCACGACCCAGGCCAGGACGGGAATGTTGTCGAACCAACTCAACTGCGTAGCGCAGGACGGGCAGAACGAGCGCCCGGGTTTGTGAACGCTCAGCCCTTCGCGCGGAACGCGATGAATCGCAACGTTGGCGAAGCTCCCCACGGAGAGCCCCAGGAAGGAAGCGATGAACCACCCCATCCAGCCTTCAAGGGGGGTTGGCATGGGCGGGCATTCCAGAGGTTCTAGGGCGTCGAGAAAGACAACACGAGCGGCCCCTCGGGGGGCACCCCGTCGAGGCCACGCAGACCAAGCCGCTTCCAGATCAACTCAAGCGGCCCAGCATGCGGGGAGACTTCGAGTACGACCGTGCACTCAAGGCCCATCAGCGACCATCGGGTTTGCGGCAGGAAGGGCTTGAGCGCCAGACCCGCCGCGACCGGAAACAAAGGGCAACTCTGGGAGTTGACCGTGCCCGGGTCCAGCACCCCGTCAAAAAGCAGCCGAATCGCTCCATCGTGCTTCAGTGCTCCCGTCGAGGAGACCCGTTGCCCGTTCACGGACCTCAGACGCACCACACCCTCCCCTACCAAGCCCGGCCGGCAGCGGACTTCCAGACGTTCGGATGCGGGCAGGCTCATGCCCGACGAGGACCTCAACGCATGGATCGAAGGGGATCCCACCAGCTGGATCCAGACGCTCGGTGGTGGATGTCGGAAGAGTTCCTCCGTCACGTTCAAGTGAACACGCAGGGAGGTCGCGCCGGCCGATGTGCGCGCGGGGAGCAGTCGACCGTCGGCAGTTTCCACGCGCACGGATCGGGATGTCAGGCTGAGGGGGTCCAAAGCACCCGAAAACTCAACGGTGAGAAGCTCGTTGAGGGCAACGGCTGATGAGTGGGACGTCACCCGCCATTCATGCTCCGAAGGACCGCAGGCAGCACACACCGCGAGGGTGAGCATCATCAGCGGTGCGCGCAAGCAGGCCCGGGCATCCGCACCGAGCCATGGGCTCAGTAACTGGACCGAAGCCGCAGGTAGTCGGCCTGCGGGCGGAAGCTGTTGGCGTCGAAGGGGAACTGATCCGGATCCACGCCGATGTCGAACAGGACGCGGAAGCGGACGAGGGGATAGCCAGACAGGTCGGTGAGGTCGGACACCCAAGTGGTCATGGTCTCCACGTCTGGAATCTGGGAACCGGCCCGCACAGCATAAGCACCTTGGAAGGTCACGGACACGACGGCATTGTCCGAGATGGCATCCGCCTGCAACAGCGAGACGTCCGGAGCGCTGATCCCGATGTCGTTCTGAGGAGCGGTGTTGCCAAGGGATCCAGGGAACAGGCCCGGCGCACCGGTCGTGGGCGAGTTCTTGACGTAGTGAGCGGGTTTGCCGACCACGGCACCAACCGTCATCACCAGGCCGTCCTTGCCAGCGGGCGTGGTCTCCCCCGCCGACTCATGGTGCGTGCCCACGAAGGCCTCGAAGAAAGGCGGGGTGCGCCCCGTCCCGTCGCGCATGCGCAACGCCACTCCGCTGTAATCCAACCAGCGCGAGGTTCCCGTGCTCACGCTTCCGAAGGGCGGAGGCGTCATGGACGGATGGATGACTGGCATCCGCTCGATGAGGTTGGAGGGATCGAACACCTGTTTGCCGCCCACATCAATCGTGGGCAAGGTCCCGTCGGGCTCCACCATCAGGACACCCATGGGGATCGTCTCGCCCGCATGGGTGGTGCCCGGCGTCTTGGGGAAATCAGGGTCCGTGGACGGATTGTTGATTTCCTTGAAGTTGTTCGGATTGTAGCCGTTGTAGGTCTTGATCACCTTCCCGGGCTCGGGCTCCTGGACGAACCGGCGGCCGGGGAACTCGGGCATCTCGATGGTCGTGGTGTCGAACCACATCTGCCCCGAACCCGCCGGGTACTCGTTGGTCAAACCTGCGAACGACCCGTTGGTGCCGTCGGGGCTCGGAATCAGCGGCGGGTAGGATCCGTTGAGCACGTAGTAGTTGTCCTGCACGTTGCTTCCTACCAACGCCTCGGGCCGGAAGTAGCGGTAGTGCAGCATGTCGATGTAGCGCAGATCGTCGGGAAGCGTGCTGTTTCCTCCAAAGTCTGCGTGCTCCGCCTGCTTGCTGTTGGCATCGCCCGTCCACAACCCCAACTTCAGGATCGTGCGCTTCCTCGAGAACAAGAAGGCGCCTTCCTGGATCTGGGGCATGCCGCTTCCATCACCGACCTGGAGCTGGATCAGCCCGGAGCCACCCTGGCCACCGTCGCTTCGGGAGTACTCGAACGAGAAGGCGGTGAAGTTCGTCGTGTTGGCGGGGCTCGTCCGGGCGTCACGCCCCATGCCGCCCGACACGTCGATCGACGCACCCTGCAATCCGCTGGAGTCGACATAGGAGGCCGACTTGTGCCCCTTGTCGGCCTCGACGCGGATGGTTCCCGCAGCCTGGAGCAAGATCGCGCCACCACTCCCGCCGCCACCACCACCACTGAAGGCGCTGGTTCTCACCACCTCGCCGCCACCGCCGTGCCCGCCACTGGTATCGATGTGCCCGAGGCGACCCACCACGATGTCGCCGAAGGAACGGATCTGGATCGAACCGCCACCACCACCCCCACCACCGGGCTTGGCATCATAGGCAGCAGGGGACACTGCCACGCCGATCTGGAGTTTCGGATAGAAGGGAGGAGCATTGGGCGGGACATCGGGCGCACCGAGCGCACTCTGCGCCCAGCCACCGTGTCTCATGCTGTCGACCCGGGTGCCTCCTCCGCCGCCACCCTGGCCACCGATCAGGACCGGAAGCTCTCCTCCTACTCCGATGAAGTCATTGGATGGGTCGCCGTCCTTGAAGACGGGCTCACCCGGCGCCGCACCAGGCATGATGCGCATGACGCTTTCGGGATTGGTGAAGTCCGGGACGAATCCCGGCTTGTAGGTCAAATACACACACTGAAGCGGCGTGTTGGGCAGCTGCCCGGAGAAAAAGTTCTCTTCATTGCCGTAGAGCGCGTCGGAGCGCTTGTTGTTGGTTGGGCACTTGTCGAAGGGGAACCAGGTGCTGTTGCTCTGGACACGGTAGGAGCCGCTTCCATCCCGAGCCTTCTGGCCCACCTCGTAGTACGAGCCGCCTCCGCCACCTGGCGGTCGGTGGAACTCCGTGTTGTCGGACGGCGGGATCTTCGGAATGCCCGAAATCGTCGGGTCGTAGCCCGCAGTTGACAGACCGCCCAGTCCCCCTACTTTCTGCATGACCACGGTGCCGACCGCCGTGAGGACGGGACCGGAGCCCCGCTCCCCTGTCTCGGGCGTCACATACTGGTCCAAGGTGCCTGGCCCGGTCGGGTCAAAGAGTGACGGCTGCCCATCCCCGCCCCGCCCGCCGCCAGGCCCACCGGGCCCACCGGGCACCGGCAAGAAGCCCGTATCAAAGGAATCATCGCTCAGACCATTGGTGCCCTGCGCGGACAAGACACCATGGATCTCGACACGGCGCGTGGCCGTGATCACGAGCGGCTGACTGCCTCGCGCCACCACTTGTACGCCTTCAGGAATGATGAAGTCGCGGAAGGAGAAGCGACCTCCCAAGACCGTCACCACATCCGTCACCCCAGGCGTCGCCCCACTTGGGTGCGGGAACACCTGGGCATCTGTGTCCAGGAGCACCACTCCAAAAGTGGTAAGGCTCAAGGACAGGTCCTTTTCGCCGCCGGTGGCTGACGAGCGCTTGTAGGCCTGTAACTCATCGAAACCCACGGTCATGCCCGGCAGGAAATCGCCGAGCTGGGCGATATCACTCACGCCCACGGAAGCACGCAAGCCAGGCACCGACACCGCGCTTCCGAAGCTCCCTGCCCACTCCGCCAAGGGGCTGGTGCTGAGGGGTGTCGAGTCTTCGAACTCCCCTTGGTCGAACACCTCGAGGAAGGTGTCGTCCAGGGCGGCGAACAGCCCTTGCAGCGGTTCGGCCGTGCGGAAGCCCAAGAGCCGTGTGGCACCCAGCGCCGACACCTGGGCCGTGGGATCCGTATTGAGCGCGTTGGTGCCGAACAACGAAGTGAGCGTGTTGCGTTGCATGACGTCGATCTCGGCCCCGAACGGCAAGATGCCGAGTGGCGTGAGCTCCAACTCCGCGCCTGCGTCCGAGTTCGATTTGACGATCAACTCAACATCCAGGTCCATGCTGCCGACGGCGAAGGCTCGCGCGGGGCTGAGCCCTCCTGGCAAGGCGTTGAGTGGCATGCCGAAGGCGGCCACATCGGCAAGGGCGGTCGTGATCAAGCCCGTGGCCAGGTCCACCCGCTCGACGCTGTCCAGCGTACGGTTCACGGCAAGCAGCTCAGTGTCGCCGACGAACTGAAGGTCCGAGTACTCGCCAAAGAGCTCGAGCACGACATCTGTTGCCAACCCACTGAACAGTCCGTCGTCCGCGTCGAACTGTCCATCGAGGTCAAAGTCGATGGGCGACAAGCGGATGATGGAAGGCTGGGCAGGGTCGCCATTCCGGATGGCCAGAGCGTAGAGATCACCCGCGGGTGATTGCGCTAGGTCCACGATGTCGCCTGCTTCGATCGGCTGGACATCACTCAGGAAGCCGGCCACTCCATCGCCCAGGTTGAGGCTGAGCAACATGGGACGCGCCGCCACGGGCTCCGAAACTGCCGGACGCCGACGAATCAGGGTTGGAAGCAGTTCGTAGATGCGTCGCGTGTCCCGGTCGTAGGCCACCAGTCGTCCGTCGAGGAGCATCGTCAGGCCCACGAGCTCCGCCAACCCTGTGTCGAGGGCGCCTGTCGCTCCACCTTCCACGGCTGCCTCGGCAAGAAGTGCGTGGCTCGGGTCACCCAAGACATGGTCCACGGCCGTCAGCAAATCGCTTCCGCCATCGACGTCCAGCACAGCCCACAACAACGAGGCGTCGCGGTCACTCGCAAGGCTCGCTACAGGAGCCACGAGTTCGATGTCTGGCCCCGCCAGCGCACCGCTGCCGTCCGCATGGGCAAAGATGTCTCCACCCGCAGGGTCGGGGCTCACCCCTTCGTCCAGTCCCGAGAGAGCCGCGAAGGCGGCATGGGTCCCCAGGGCATTGCCCGGAACCTCGTGCGCCAACAGGATCTTCGTGCCCCGTGCCCGGAAGAAGAAGCTCGGTTCGACGAGCCCGTCCGCATCGAGATCCGCGCCGAAGAGGTTGCTCTCGGTGGGAGTCAGGGGACGGTCATAGACCAGTTCGATGCTCTCGGGACCCGGGGGAAACAAGGGCACGCCTTCGAACTCGAGCGATGTCTTGGCGAAGGTCCGAGGGTAGAAGTCACCCATGCCATCCGCCGGGTTCGACGAGACGAGCGCGGGTGGCAAACCATCGGCGCCACTCGAGGGGTAGAAGGCGGCGGGGTTGGAGGTTGTTCCAAACTTCACCTCGCCCGACACTGAACCCAGGTCCGGGTTGAGATTGGCGATCCGTGAGCCCACAATGGTGGACACGCGGGCGGTGTATGTGGAGTTGGGGAACAGCCCCGGCACCGCGTTCACCGGCCCCGTCAGGCTGGCCACCAGAGGCGCCGTCGGAACAAACGGGCGGAACTCCACCGTATCCCCGACCAAGGTGTAGGTCCCCTTGGCCTTGATGATCGGCGTCGCGCCCGTGGCACCGACCGTGGGATCCACCTCGAGATTCGTCGTGAAGACCGGAAGATTGGTGGCGCCGACGGGCCCCGTCGGCGTCCCATTGAAGCGGAAGATCACCGTCAGATTGAGCGGCCCCCCCAAGGTCGTTGGTGTCGCTTGGAGATCCTCGACGGGAGGCTGCGTGAAACTCGGATCCGAGCCCACACGAAATGCGAACCCGAGGAACTTGATGGACTTGCCGACGCCCGTGTTCGGACCGCCGCCACCACCACCTCCCCCGCCACCACCACCGCCGCATCCTCCGGAGAGAAACGCCAGGCTGCCAGCAAGGGCCAGGATTCCCAGAGTGCGGACCCTGAAACCTACCGTGGCCCCCGCCGGGTGCATCAGTTCACCTTCTCGTACGGAATGATGATCGAGTCGATCAGGGGCGGCTGAGTCGAAGACGGCGCCACGCCGAAACTGGCCCGGAACTTCACGAAGGTGTACTGATCATCGGGGCCACTGAGGAGCGCGCTGAAGTCAGGTTCATCCGAACGGACGTAGCCGGATTCCAACTGGGCCACCGCAAAATCCAGCTGCCGACCAGCGCGGAAATCCACCGCCAGGGAAGCGAGGGGGTCCACACTGCTGAGGGGCGGGTTGATGATCGGACGCTGGTAGCGGACCGTTGCGCCGTCGACCTCCAACGTAGGCGACTCGATGATGGACACGCGCTTGCGGTACTTCCACATCATGTAGTAGCGCGCGTTGTCGCCGTATCTCGAAGGGGGCGCCGTCATGCCAGGTTCGTTGCTCAACACGTTCGGGTTGTTCGAGAACGCGAGGGCGATGGGAATCTGGAGGTTGCAAGAGACGGCCGCCGGAACGCCATAGCCAAACCAGAAGGTCGGAGGCTGACCGTTCGGACCCGGGTACGACGTGGGATCCGGGAGCGGGTTGATGAGCGCACCGCTCGCAAAGTAGAAATTCGATTCTGGATTGCTGTTCGGCGTCGGAAGAGTGGCCAGGCAGCCGTTGCCGTCCAGGACACCGTCGTTTGCATCCCGAGAGGTCTGCAGCAAGTTACCGTCGATGTCACGGGGCGGGGTGATGTAGGCCAACGGTAGCTGGGTCGGCATGCCGTTGTGCTGCTCTTGCGGCGTCACAGGCGAGCTGTAGCAACCGGGCTTCAAGAGCGGCCCACCCTCACCCGCAGGCAGGAAGTTGCCGCTGTTGATCGTGACATTGGCCACGCCGTGGGCCGCCGGATGCTGCCCCTGGCTCCAGATGCGGAAGCGCGGCAGCACCGAGGTCAGGATGCCCGGCGAGAAGCGGTAGAGGTTGGTGGGAGGCGGCGACGCGTTCGGTCCGATCGAGTATTCGATCAGCATCGGGAAGCGGCTGTCGTAGGGGAACGAGAAGACGTTCGGATCCTCGAAGAACGGGTCGAACCCTGCGTTGAAGGTGGGGTAGTCCAGATACTGGTTGAATGTTCCCGCGCCAGAACCCGAGTTCGAGGGCTTGAACAAGTTGGTCGAGTTGATCGTGTAGGGCGTGCCCTTCTTGACCACGACTGTCGTGTCGGGCTGCGGAAACTCCGCCAACTGTGCCTGGAAGTTGGGCGTCAGTGTCTCGTTGCAGTTCTGCCAGAAATCGAGTTGGTTGCAATCGAAGTGCCGCTTCAGCCCGCTGTTGCCGTTGGCGGGAATCCCGTTGGTCTGATTCGTATCCGGCCCGCGCCCACCGTTCATGCCGCTGAGTCCAACCAGCAGCTCGAAGTCATCCAGAACCGTCGGTAGCAAGGGGTCGTTGAAAGGCGACCAGGCCAAACCCACCAGGTCCAACACGACGCCCGTGAAGTCGCTCTTGGCTGGAGAAGCATCACCCGGTCGATAGATGTGCTGAAAACGCGCACCGTAGGCGGAGTTGATGGGAGTACTCACACCAAAGCCGAGGGAGATCAGGAAGTCCTCGCCATTGGGCGAAGACACCGGCGACGGCTTCGGGGGGTTGTTGTCGTCAATCAGATGTTGGATGACCGAAGCAGGAGCACCTGTCAGGCGTCCGGGGATGTTGAGGCCGACCTCCACCACCTGTGGGCCGTAGATGAAACGGCGATCGATGGTCCCGTCGTTGTCCTCGTCGATCGGCGGAAAGTCCTTGAACTCCACGCCCGCCACTACGGTGTCGTGAACCACGCCCGTCGGGTAGCTGAACAGCGACGTCTGCGCCTGCCCCTGGAAGCGGTGCACCACGACCCCATAGTCGATGTCGCTCGAAGCCTGGGTCTCGAAGACCATGGACACATCCACGGCTGGCGGGAACGGCCCACGCGCAGGGCTGGTGGAAGACAGGAAGAAGTTCTCGTTGTCGCCTTGATCCAGCAGGGCCGGCGGCAAACCGAAGCCTCGTCCGCCGAGGTCGATGCAACCTGCAACGCCGAGGTCTTGGAGGTCCAGCAACTGGGCCAGAACGGCGCCCGTTGCCGTGTCCTTGAGCTCGCTGATGGTGACTTCAGATGGCAGCGTCCTGAGCACGAGCCGCAACTGGCTGGCTGTCCCACCAAACCCGATGAAGCGCGAGTTGGTCGGATCCACCTGATCTTCGAGGTAGGGTTGGAACTCGATGGCAGAGCCGTTGTCGAAGGCAACTGAGCGCCCGACGCGCATGGACTCGAAGGCGGGGTCGGTGACCGGCAGGGAGCCGTCGGTGATGTAGAACGTCTCGTAGGGGTTGAAGCTGTCGACGTCCATCCCCTCGCTGAACTGGATGCGCAAGGATGTGCGCGGGGGGACGCTCAGGAAGGTCCCGGTGGCGGAGTTCCAGCGATCCAGATGTTCCACGCCGTCTTCGCCGAACATTCGCACGAAGTACCGCAGGTCGCTGTTGAACTGATCCTGCGGGTCGAAGGGGTCACGCGGCACACTGACCGGGTCCACCGTGATGGCCGCCAAGGCCGCAGGCGAGCTCGGGAATGGCGGCGGAATGGGCTCGAAGAACTCGGTACGAGAGACGACGTAGGCATCTCCCACGCTCACGGAAGGGTCCAGGAACTCGGACGCCTCCAAGCGGAAGACAGCGGTTCCCGCCTCGTTCCGGTTGGACTCGATGACGTACTGCGTCGTCAGCCCGCCATTCGAAGTGATCTCCACGAGGGCGTTGGCCCACTCGCCCAAGCCTGCATTGGCCGAGACGTTCGGCAAGACACCAAGAGTGGAATCGCGCAGCTCAACCTGGCCGCCCACGGAACCAAACGATGCCAAGACACCCGACGCTTCGACGGGGCGCACGATGCGCGGAGAGGTGACGTCTGGAAGGAACCCATTGAAGGTCACCTTGCCCGTGTCGGTCTGCAGGATGATGGCGTCCAGCGCCGCGTTGCCCGGGTTCATCGGGAACGGGCGGAACGTGCTCCCCAACTTGTCAGGGCGCGTCTTGAACGGGAGACCCGTATCCGACACGAGCGCGCCGGCACCGACTCCCGACCCCATCACGATGCGCATGAAGCCGCTGATGTCCTCCACGACGGTACCGGTCTGGTCGAACACCAGAGGGCTGGCTTCGAACCCCAAGGAGTCCTCCGTCAGCCCGATGAGAATCACACGCTTGCCATCGACGAAGCCCCGAGCAGGCACCAACTCGCCCGTCTTGCGCAGAATCTGAATCGTGCTCTGCGAACCCATGAGGTTGGTCTCGCCAGCTTCGGGGTTCAGCAAGTTGACACTCGGTGCGGACACCGGCATCGAGAACTCGAGAACCAAGGCGGCGTTGCGTGGAATCAACGGAACCTGCGGGGTGAGCGGATCGAGGATCTGCGCCAGGTTGAGACTCGCCAAGGACGTCAGGGACGTGCCGGCGTTCAACACCTTTGGGAAGCCCGGAAGGCCAATGCCCGTCAGGGGATCGATCTCGAACAAGGACGCGGGATTGACGAGGTCCGTCAACGAGCCGGACAGGTCCAGGATGGGTCGACCGAAGGAGGCACCCGTCAGGAAGAAGTCCACGGCCGGATCCAACGCGGTGGAATCAACCGGCGTCCCATCCTTGCTCCCGCCTCCGCCACCGCCGCCGCAAGCAACGAGCAAGGCCAGGAAGCCTGCCAAGCAAGCTCGGCTCAGGTTGGATCTCGACATGGGGTCACTCCACAAGATCGGGGCACAGCGGGCACGAACGTCCCAGCAGCCCGTCTTCGAGCAAGCGCTCGAAGGGGTCGAAATGGCTGCCTGTTCGTTCGGGGTCTTCGGGGTCCTCAAAACGGCGTGAACTCCGTTCAGCGTACCTTTTCATTGCCGTTCCCGCTTCGACGAACGGGCGGCTGGGAGACTGACAATCCCAGGGCGATCCGCAACATTTGACGCTGGGCTGTGTCGATCGGTGCGAGCACATCCGCCGCTGCCCCACCCGTGAGACCGAGCGCGGCGGAGATCCGGGCCCGGAGAGCGGGCACACCTGCCCCAGTTTCCCCTGAAACCCCTGGTACCGCAGGGTTTCCATCCATATGAGCCCGGCCTCCAAGCCCGGCGGCGAGATCGGCCTTGCCGCGCACACGCAGCACAGCCACCCCTGCCTCCAAGCCCGTCAGGGGTGGGTCCTGCCCGGAATTCACGAGCTGAATCAGCAGGTCAGCTCCCGGCCGCTTGGCCTCCTCGGCGGAGCCCCCCTCGGTATCCTCGAGCGTGAGCTCGACTCCATCGAGCTGGATCCGCGCCGAGACCGTGTCCCTGGTCGTCCCCGCCACGGGGGAAACGAGGGCCCGGGGCTCCAAGAGCAGCGCGTTGAACAGCGTGCTCTTGCCAGCGTTTGGGGTGCCCACCAGCCGTACGGTGGGCGCTGTCGCCAATCGATCAGCGAGGCGAGCGTGGGCCAGGACGCCCTGTGCGCGCCGGGCCAAGACGGGATTCAACGAGCCCCCGGGGTGCCCGCCCAGGAACTCGTGGATGGCGGCGACCAGAGCGTGGACGTGACCGTGTCGCGCACTGGCCCATGCCCTGCAGGCGCGGAGGCTTGTGGGTGCCGGTCCATGCAGCGCCTGACGGCCGTCCACGGGCGAGCTAGCCCGCCGCCCCAGAGCCCCCCGCGCGGCCTCCAGCAGAGACGTCTCGACCCGGGACTGCACACCAGGACTTCCGTGCACATGGAGCTCCACGCCGGAGACCACCCCGAGGGCGATCACATCGTCGAGAACTTCACCACCCACACACAGTCGCGCACGGAGGAAACACTCGGGATCGGGCCACGACACGGGTCGGCCTTGCGCATCGACCAGCGTGACGTGCTCAAAGTCGGAGCTCGATGGAGTCGGCCGCAACTGCAGCACGGCCACGGCACCCTGGCCCCGCGGAGTGAGCAGACGCACGTCGGCCACCGCGCTCAGCCAGCGTCCGTGGTTCGGGCGGACCGGTCCCTGTCAGCCCACGCCCGAATCCCACGATGGACCAGGGCCGCATCCCAGCGGCCTGTCGAGGAGTGACAACTCGCCTCCAACCAGGCCTGCCCCCAGCCTCCGGTGACCACGAGTCGAACTTCCGTCGTTTCAGCCCCTCCTGGCGACGCGGTCAGCGAAAGATGCGCCAGTGCCTGGCGCACCAGGCACTCCACACCTCCCACCGCCATGCCCCAGGCGCCCGCTGAGACGGCCCCCACCGTCTCCCGACCAAGCACCAGGGGGACCGGTTGCCCATCGTGAGCGGGCAGCGCTGGTGCGGCGGCCTTCAAGCCAGCACTGGCGACACCGGGACCGGGCCCGATGAATCCTCCCTGGAACACTCCTCGCTCATCCACGACGTCCACGGTGACCGCCGTACCCGCATCCACGATCACGCAGGGAGCCGCCGACAAGGCGTATTCGCCCCCGGCGCTGACGGCGCCCAGAGCAGCCGCAAACCGATCCGCACCGACTGTCGTCAACAAGCGATCGTCGGCCACATCCAGGGGAGCTCCTTGAAGCAGCGCCAACTGAATGGTTTCGCGAGCATCGCCGGTCCGGACCTCGCGCCGCCCCTGCTCGACGGGCATGCCGCTCTGTTGCTCAAGCCGTTCGGCGAGTTCATCCCACCGCTGACGAGCGACGGCGATGCCCACGGCGCGGCACGGAAGCTGCCGGTCCACGAGCAGGACCTGGGCCGCGGCGGCCGGGCTGGAGACCCGCGTCAACTCCACACCTGCCGACGTCCAACAACCGATGCCAATGGAGGAATTCCCCACATCGATACTGAGCAGCTCCGGCACCTGCTCCGCCGAATTGCCCGTCCGTGTCACTGGTTGCCGGAGTAGATGACCGTCGTCTGCTCGACCCCCAAGCGCTGCCAGAGCACGTTGTACTGGGGCTCGTTCGGGTTGTTCTTGCCCCAGTTGATGGCCTCGGCCACGGACCCCATGGGATGTCCATTCACCGAGATGATGCGGTCCCCCGTCTTGAAGCCGAAGCGCGCCGGCATCGAGCCCGGCTTCACATCCGTGAGCTCGATGGACGACCGGCCACCGCCTGTCGGTGTCACCGCCCGTGCGTTGAGCTGGTTCTTCAGCGCATCGCCACTCTCAGCCATCTCATCTCGGTCGTTGGTGCCAATCAGGTAACTGCCGTCATCCCGGCGCAGCGTGTCGTCGGGCCACTCCCCGACGTCGGCCAGGAGGGCGTCCGTGTCCTTGAAGGTCACCTTGTCGATCGGCATTCCATCGCCGCTTGAATCCAAGCCGGGCGTCATGGGTACCTCGTCTTCACCCCATTGGAAGATGACTTCCTGCTGGCCGATGCTCAGCACCTTGCCGAAGTAGGGCGCCGCGTCGTAGGGCTCGCGCAGCGGCTCGCCTTCGGTGAGATGGAGGCGCCGCTTCTTCACGCCGCCCTCCGCGTTCACGGCGGAGGAACCAGGACCTTCATTCGTGTACTCCACGGCGATCAGCCGGGACAGCGGGTCGGAACTCCACAACAGCATGCCCACCTGCACCACGTCCTCGATGGACTCGAGGATAACGACCTTGTTCTCCTCGGCCAGTTTGTCGGTCCCCTCGTCCAGCTTGATCACTGGCTCCACCGAACCATCGATGCGCGCCAACCAGATCTGCTCATAGTCCGAGGCGGCGTAGGAGGTCGGGCCAGCGGTGAAGCTCTTGTCTCGGTCAATGTCCCGATCCCGCACGATGTCGTAGTGGTCGTCATCCTTCGACTCGTAGCGCATCTCCTGGGTCTTGCCCATGTAGATGTCCCAGAACGTGTAGCCAGCGAGGAGCAGGGCCAGGAAGGCCGTCAGCCAGAGCAGGCTCTTGAGCTTGCGGATATTCATGCGAGGTCAGGCGCTCCTACGGTGAGTCATGGCGGACGCTCGAATCAGGGCTGCAGGGCCGGCAACCGAGCGCTTGCCGGGCCTTGGTGGGCCCGTGCGGCCCTCGATCGGCCCAGGAGTGTCCCGGGAGGCAACCCGCGGGGGGCCCAGGTTGCCGAGCCAGAGGACAGCATTCAACTGCAGCATGGAGGGGGACATGAGCCCTTGGACGGCGGAGGCGGCGGGCTCTTCCCGACTGCCCACGCCTCCTCGATGGCTTGCGGCTCCAGGCCTGGGTGGGTTGAGGGCTCGGAAGGCCCGGTCAGGCCGCCAGCGCCCCATCGGGCCCGAAGCCCCTGGCAGAACCCCTGCCGACCCAGACCAGGGCCTAGGGTGCGCTGTCACCCGCCTCGGTTTGGGCCTCGCGGCTGTCACGCACCAGGATGGACAGGGCATCCAGGACGTCCGAGACGCCCGTCCCGGTTTGGGAGGAGAGCACCAGCACCGGCACCTGAGCAGCTTCCGACAGCGCCCGTGCCACCCCCTCGATGTCCTCCGCCGTGTCGGCGCGGGAGAGGGCCAGCACACAGGGCCGTTCGTGCAGTTCATGACCCGACTGGCGCAGCTCTTCGCGGATGGTGTGCCAGTCGGCGACCGCTTGCTCTGGCCCCACGAAGGAGTCCACGAGATGCAAGAGCACCCGGGTCCGCCTCACGTGGCGCAGGAATCTCGACCCGAGGCCGGCACCCGTGTGGGCGCCTTCCACCAGGCCTGGAATGTCTGCCACCACGAGCCCGTCGTCATCCCGGGACACCAGCCCCAGGACTGGTTCCAGGGTCGTGAAGGGATAGTCCGCCACTTTGGGACGCGCCGCAGAGACCCGACGCAGGAAGGTGGACTTGCCAGCATTGGGCAGGCCCACCAGGCCCACGTCCGCTACCAGCTGCAACTCCAATCGCAGGCGTCGCGTCTCCCCGTCCCTGCCGGGGGTCGACTTGCGGGGAACCTGGTTGGTCGGCCCCGCAAAGTGCTTGTTGCCGCGGCCGCCCCTGCCGCCGCTGACCATGGCCACTTCCAGCCCGGCCCGATCCAGATCACGCAGCACGTGCCCGCGCTCGGCATCCCTGACCAAGGTGCCCACCGGAACTTCGAGAATCAGGTCTTCGCCTGCGCGACCGTTCTTGAGGCTCGTTCCACCCGGCCCACCCCCGACTGCCCGGTAGTGGCGGCCGTGCTGAATCCCCGCCAGGGTGTTTCGATTGCTCACGGCTCGCAGGATGACGGAACCACCGTCTCCGCCATTGCCGCCGTCCGGCCCGCCCTTCGGGATGTACTTCTCCCGGCGGAACGAGACCATGCCGTCGCCACCTCGGCCGGACGTCACGCTGATTTCGGTTTCGTCTATGAACATCAGCTACCACCGAAAGCGTGTGGAGCGGTCGCCCCTGCGCAGCCTTCCTTCAAGCAGCGCAGCAGTCGCGGCCGCCAGTCTCTGCCACAGGCCGCTTTGCCGGAGGCCCGGCGCAGCCGTGGAGAGCCCAGATCGCTCCGGTCAGGAAGCGATGGCGATCGGGTCGATGTGCACGCGACGACGGGTGCCAAAGCGGACGACGCCATCGGTCAGCGCGAACAAGGTGTAGTCCCGACCGAGACCCACGTTGAATCCAGGATGGAACTTCGTGCCCAACTGCCGCACGAGGATGGTTCCGGCCTTCACCGTCTGCCCACCGTAACGCTTCACACCGCGGTGCTGCGGGTTGCTGTCGCGGCCGTTGCGTGTGGAGCCCTGCCCCTTCTTATGTGCCATGTTTTGTGTCGCCTACTTTTGAATGCTTCCGAACACGGTCCGAACTCGAGGGGAGCGCTCGAAGCTACGAGCACCCAAGCGAGCCGGCCCACAACGGAAAGGGCTTACTGGGAAATGGAAGTGATCTTCAAGCGGGTCAGCTTCTGACGATGTCCGGCGCGGCGCTTGTAGTCCTTGCGACGCCGAAACTTCTCCACGAGGATCTTCTTGTCGCGGAAGTGCTCGTCAACAACACCCTTAACGACAGCGCCTTCGACCGTGGGCTTGCCGAAGGTCTGCCCTACCGCGAGCACACGATCGAAAAGCACCTCGCCGCCGGGCTCGATTTCGGGCATGTGGTCGACCACGAGCGAGTCGCCGTCATGGACGACGTACTGACGTCCGCGATCATTGATGATGGCCTGCACGGCTGCACTCCGCTGCGTGTTCTCGATTGGTTGGGCAGGAACTGCCCAGCCGCTCATTCGAGTCTTGGGTCCGCCCCACGCGGTTGCGGGGGCCGGGGTCTTCGAGCCTGCATCTTGCGGACACGAAGGCGACCCATCGTACGGACGGGCCGGTGGTGGTCAAGCTGCCCCTGGGGGCCTTTCTGGGAGCCGACCCGCCTCAGGCCGGCCCCACGAGCCCCTCCCCAACTCCTGGGAGGGGCTCGTGGGCAAGAACCAGCCTGGCGACAGGGGTGCCTTGAGAGTCAGGGAGGGTCAGGCTCTCCGATGGTCCACGTCGTCGGGCAGATTGAGCATGGCCCGTACCTCGATGTCCTCGTAGGCCAGCCGGTGATCAGCCCGCACGAAGATCTGCTTGTGCCCCTGGGCTTCCAGCTCCACGAGCACGCCCTTCTGGGTGTTCAGCACCGCCTCGGCCACTTCCGGCCGCACGGTGACAACCAGCACCGAACCCGGGCGCCAGAGGTTCTCACGAATCTTGCGGACCGTTGCCAGGCAGGAGGTCTCGTCCGACGGAATGAAGCCGGTGCTCTCGCAGTAGGGGCACTTCTGGTGCACCGTCCGCTTGAGACTGGGCCGCACTCGCTGGCGGGTCATTTCCAGGATGCCAAAGGGGGAGAAGCGGGCGACCTTGATCCGAGCCCGATCCTTGCGCAACTCGTCCTTGAAGAGCCGCTCCAGCTGCTTGCGGTGCTTCTCGAAGCGCATGTCGATGAAGTCGAGCACCACCACGCCGCCGAGATCCCGGAGCCGGAGCTGCCGAGCAATCTCCACGGCGGCCTCGCAATTCACGAGATAGGCGGTGTCATCGATGGTCTTGGACTTGTCCGGCTTGAAGCGCCCGGAGTTGACGTCGATCGCGACGAGAGCCTCGGTCTGCTCGATGATCAGTGAAGCGCCGGACTTCAACTCCAGGCGACTCTCCAGCAATCGTCCCAGCTCGGTTTCGATCCCGTAGTGGCTGAAGAGGGGCTTCTCCTCCGAGTAGGTCTGAATCTTCTCGACCTTCTCGGGCATGATCTGCCCGATGAACTCGCGCGCCGTGTTGGCGGTGGCTTCATCGTCGATGACGATTTCGCCCTCACCGTCGTAGAGGTCGCGCAAGGTGCGGATCACCAAGTCGTTCTCTTGGTACAGCAGGACCGGCGCCTTGTATTCCTCAGAGCGCGTCTGCATCTGCTCCCAAAGCTTGAGCAGGTAGTCGAGGTCTCGCTGCAGGTCTTCCTGGGTCGAACCGCTGCCGGCAGTGCGCACGATGAAGCCCAGCCCCTCCGGGGCCTCGAGCTTGCTGACGATCTTCTTGAGCCGCTCGCGATCGGCGTTGTTGGTGACCTTGCGCGACACCCCCCGCTTCTGGATGCCGGGCATGAGCACGATGAAGCGGCCGGGAATCGAGAGGTAGGTGGTGAGCGTCGGACCCTTGTTGCCGATGCCGTCCTTGATGACCTGGACCACGATCTCCTGGCCCTTCTGCAGAACGTCTTCCATGGCAGGCATCTGGCGGGGATCCCGGGCGCTGCTGCGGCCACCGGACTTGCCGCTCCGGCCATTGCGCCCTCCACGACGGCCGCCACGACGACCACCGCGACGGCTGCCACGCCCGGACTCGGCTCCCCCTTCTTCGCCGCCTGAGTCATCCGACGCGGACTCATCACCGTCGGTTTCCGTTTCCGTGGCGACGCCGCCTTCATCTTCGCCTTCCTCTTCCGAGGACTTGGCTGCGGGGCGACGCCCACCGCGACGGCGACGGCCCCCGCGACGACGACGACCGCCTCTTGAGGGGGCAACCGACTCGTCCGACGCGCCCTCACCTTCGGTGGTCTGTGCGCTGCCGTCATCGGCCGTATCGGTCGCGGCGCCTTGTTCGGTTTCCGTCGAGTCCTCGTCGCCCTTCTCGTCGCCCTGGTCCTCGGAGTCTTGGTCCGAGTCGTCATCCTCAGTCAGTTCGCCGTGCGGGACGATCTCGTCGGGGACCTCGGCCTCGGCCTCGTCCTCGTCTCCATCGGCGGACTCGTCATCGTCCTCATCATCGTCGAGTTCGCCGACCTCGTCGCCGCGAACGACTTCGAGGCGATCGCCTGTCCATCGATCCATGACGTCATCGGGGCTGTAGGAGAACTGCTCGTCGCTCTCGGCGTCAGCGTCCTCGTCAGCGTCTTCTCCCGCGTCGTCGACCAGGTCGTCGCCCTCGTCGAGATCCAGCTGCGGCTCGTCATGATCGAGCTGCGGCTCACCACCTTCCGGGGCATCCTGATCTGCTGCAGGCTCGCTGTCGGTCTCGCTCTCCACGACGTCTTCCGCCGTCGGCTCGTCCGCTGAGTCGCTCTCGCCACCCGTCTGGATCTTGAGCTTGAACTGCGCGGGACCGTCATCCAGCCCGTTGTCACCGGCTTCGGCCTTGGCGACATCGTCCACCGCCGGTTCGGCCTGTGCCTCCGTGCTTGAGTCAGGGTCAGCCTCTTCGCCACCCTCCTTGGAACTCTGCTTCGAGTTCTTGGCCTTGGACTCGGGCTCGACCACGTCTTCGTCGTGAGCGACTTCGCGAGCGGCCTGCACCTTGGACAACAGCTCCTTCGCGTCGTCTCCGACAGCTGACATGCACAGATCGGACACGTGCAGGAAGCCCTGCCGGCTGTGACCGAACTCGATGAAGGCCGCGCCGATGGACTTCTCGACGTTGGTGACCTTCGCCTTGTAGATGTTGCCCAACGTGCTGCCGATGGACTGGCGCTCGATGTAGTACTCATCGAGGCGTCCCGACTGGATGATTGCTATCCGGCTCTCTTCCGGTTCGCTGGCGTTGATGAGGAGCTTGCGACCTCCTGCCCCTCCTCCACCTCCGGAACTACTTCTGCGGCGTCTTGCCATGTATCGGCTCCTTGACGTCGCTCCACGGCTGCCAACTTCGTGAACACTCCGAAAACCGGAGTCTCGGCCCCCGCTTCCCGCGCCAGCTGGCTCAGTGCTTCGGCCAGGGGTCCGGGTCTGGGGGGACGTCCATCCACGGCGATCAGATCCACGAGCAGGTGCGACTGTTCGCCGCCCTCGCCATCAAGGCCCCCACCACGGAGACTGGCCCGTACTTCGACGGTCCGTTCCCGGCGGGGATCCTTTACGTGAAACTCATCGCGCATCAGCAATGCAGTGAGCGCGTCGGCTGCGGACTTCTCACCGGAAACCATGTCTAGGCGATAGCGGACGGTGGGCGATTCGGCCGGGGGAGACCCTCGGCAAACGTCCACCAGACCCACGCTCTCGGGGAGCGCGGGTTCCAAGCACGCCCGGATCTGGTCCGGCGGCAAGTCCTCGTTCAGGATCAGGCGTATCCATTCGCCGGTCGAGGCCACTCCCAGCGGGAGGGCATCCGCGAACATCAACTTGATCCGTGGGTTGAATCCTTGTGTGTACTGCACGGGGATGCCGCTGCGTCGCAGCGAGCGTTCCATGAGTCGCAGGAAATCGAGCTGGCCCATAAAGCGTGCATCTCCTTGCTTGGAGATACACACGTTGATGGGGTACCGAGCGACCGCTTCGACCATGGGGTCCCGTCCGTGGCCGGCTCCGCCCCGGATCCTTTCCGGTTTTGGTGCCGCGCCAATCGCGACAGGATAAGATCCGGGCTCTCCCAGACAAGCGCCGTCCGCTGACCAAGTGGCTCCGGTGGGACCCGGGCGGCCTCACGAGGGCTCCAAACGGGCTGCCTCTCCCTCAGACCTCGCCGAATCCTGCCTGCACGAGGGCTTCCAGAGCCTGGAGGGCTTCTCGAGCCTGGGTGCCCTGGGCCAGGATTTCCAGCTCGCAGCCGAGGGCGCCCTGGAGCCGCATCATGTCCAGCACGCTCGATCCGTTGGCCTCACCACCGGGCCCACGGACCCGAACGGCCACTTCGAAGCGGCTGACAGTACGCACGAATTCGCTGATCGGACGGGCATGCAGACCCTGGGGGTTCACGATGCGAACCCGTGTGCTCAGCTCCTGATGATGACCGCCGCCGCTCACGTGTGCAGAGGCTGCCTACGTCGCCCGCTCTTGAAGCACATCCAGCACGGCTTCGGGAGTCTGGGCCTGGCGCACGAAGCTGACGAAGTCGGGGTCCCGGACCGACTTGCTGATCCAGCGGAGGGTCTCGAGGTGCTCTTCGGCACGGTTTTCTGGAGAGATCAGCAACAAGAAGGCGTGAACCGGCTCGCCATCGATGGACCGAAAGTCGACGCCCTCCGCGGAGCGGGCCACGATGCCCGCCGGCTTCTTGAGGCCCGGAATTCGGGCGTGAGGGACGGCGATCCCCTTGCCGAAGGCCGTGCTGCCACGCTGCTCACGTTCCACCAGCACTTCCAGGACCTGCTCCTTGCGCCCCTTGGGCAGCACCTTGGCCGCGATGGCGTGGCTGACCAGGGAGTCGAGGATCATCTCCTTGGAGCCGTTGGGCAAGTCCATCAGGACCGATTCGAGGGTGAACACCTCAAGCAAGAGGGAAGGTGTGGTCATGGGTTCCTTTTTGGGCTTTCGCCTCGGTGGTGGTCCTTCAGGCGCTCCTTGGCCTTCACGACCTGCCGTTCCAGTTTGTCGACCACCCGGTCAATGCAGGCCATGACCGAGGAGTTGGTCGCATGCCCTACAAAATGCATGTGGTGATTTGCGGAGACAATGACCTCGACCGAGTGCTCCTCATGCTCACGGTCGAGAACGATCTCGATGTGCTGCACGCCGTCGAAGAAGCGGGTGAGCTTCTCGACCTTCTCGCGTGCGTAGTCCTTGACCGAATCGGCGTGCTGCGCATGCCGGTCCGTGAGATCGATTCGCACTGTCATGCGCTTGCCCCAAGGGAGATTTCGCGGCCTCGTCTGAATCCGAAGAAAGTCGGAAGCTGACCACGATGGAGGTCAGGATAGCAGTCCGTGGCGGCGGGCGCGCCCCCGTGGGTCGCACTTGTAGTCGACCCGCCAGAGGAACAAAGCGTGGGCCGGGAGGGAGGCGGGTGCCTGGGTGCGATCAGCGGCCATCAGCAGTCCTGGCACCTCGCCGGGCAGGACGCGGCCCCGGCCCACTTCCACGAGCAAGCCGGCCATGAGCCGCACCATTCCGTACAGAAAGCCCTCCCCTGAAACGACGAGGCGCACGCTCCGCCCAAAGCGCAGCAAGCGGACCGCTGTGACCGTCCGAACCGTGCCCCTCTCGGCGGGCATGACTTTGCTGAGCAGCGTGAAGTCGTGGGTCCCGGTGAGGGCTCGGGCCGCCAGCCTCATGGCCCCCAGATCCAGGTCGTCCGGCACCGCGAGGTGGGTTCCGCGACGATGAGGCGGGACGGATCGCTGGATGAGACGCTCGCCACCTCGCAGCGGGGAGAGGTGCAGCTGGTAGACGTAGCTCTTGCGGATCGCCGAGTGCCGCGCATGGAAGTCCACGGCGGCGGGAACCAGGCTGACCGGCCGGACCGAGAGCGGGAGCAAGCCAGACAACGCCCCGCCCAGGCGCCTCTGGTCCATGCCCCCCTCGTCGTCGAAGTGAGCCACCTGCCCCAGGGCGTGGACCCCCGCATCCGTGCGGCCAGAGCCGACGATCCGAACGGACCGATCCAAGACCTCGGACAAGGCCTCCTCCAACACCCCCTGCACGGTTCGACGGTCTGGTTGAACCTGCCAACCCGAGAAATCGGCGCCGTCGTAGGCCACGGTCAGGCAGCGACGACTCGTCGCCGACCGGCCAGCCTGCCCCAACGTGCCGTCGCTCACTCCGTCGTCCTCGACACCTTCAGCCATACACCCGGCGGGCGCGGGACGAGCCGATCTTCATGGCCTTGCGGTACTTGGTCACCGTGCGCCGGGCGATCTCCAACCCGTGCTCCTGCTTGAGGATGCCCACGATGCCTTCGTCCGATAGGGGCTTGCTCTTGTTCTCGCCCTCGATGATGGAGCGCACCATTTCCTGGACCGAGGCCCGCGAGGCCACGTCGCCCCCCGCTGTCGGTTGAGCCGAGGCGACTTCGCCGGTGAACAGCGCCTTCATGGGCATGATGCCCCGGGGCGTCTGCATGTACTTGCCGCTGATGGCACGGCTCACCGTACTGACGTGCACACCCAGCACATCGGCGACTTCCTGCATGCGCAACGGCCGCAAGGCCGACTTGCCGTGGTCGATGAACTCTGACTGGCGGTTGACCAATTCGCTGGCCACGCGAAAGAGCGTGTTCTTGCGCTGCTCGACGGCGTCGATCAGGGACTGGGCGCTCTCGATCTTGGACCGGATGTGCTTTCGCAGCTCGGCAGGTTGGCTCCGGTCGCGCGCTCGGTCGATGTAGGCGCGCGACACGGTGAGTGCAGGGATCCAGTCATTCTCCAGCGCGATCTCGTAGTCATCGCCGACGCGATTCACGACGACGTCCGGCCGCACGTGAGGGACCTCTCGACGCCCGAAGCTGCGCCCGGGCACGGGGTCCAAGTGACTGATGGTCTCGATCCCCGCCAGCACGACATCCACGGGCTCACCTGTCTCCCTGACGATGCGCGGGATGCGGTTGTGTGCGATGTCATCCAGGTGCTGGATGACCAGCGAAGCGAGCAGCTGGTAGTTGCTGAGGTGTTCGTCGAGCTGCAGCAACAGGCACTCGATGAGGTCGCGGCAGCCCACACCGCGCGGTTCGAGGGACTGCACGATGTGCAGCGCGTGCTCCTTCTCCTCGTGGGTCGCGCCAGGGTTCAGCCCGTCATCGAGCTCGCTGAGCTCGATGTCGAGCCAGCCACGATCGTTCAAGGCCTCCAACAGCGAATGGGCCACGGACTGTTCGCGTGACTCCAGCTCGAGCACGTCCAGCTGACGGATCAGATGGTCGTGCAGGGTGACCGGAGCCGCACTGACCGCTTCCAGGTACTCGGTCCGCGAGATCTTGTCGTCGCTGGCGGCCGGCTTCCACTCCGGATCCTCGTTGTAGAGCTCCTCGAGACGCTCATCTCCGAACTCCTCCTCGGTGGCGCTCTCGGTGTCGGACAACTCCGTGTCGACCTCCAACACCTCGTTCTCCTGCAGCTCCTGCTGGACCATGTTCGCCAGATCGAGGGCGGGCAGCTGCAAGACCTCGATGCGCTGCAGGATCTGCGGCGAGAGGCGCAACTGCATGTCCGTGCGCAGGGACTGGTTCATCCCGACCTTCATGATGCCGGCGGCCCCGATTCGACATCGCTCGGCAGATCGACTCCCGGCGGGGAGACAGCTTGGGGCTTCGCTGCCGCTTTCCCGTCAGCCTTGGTGTCCATCGACGCCCGGCCGCGGAGCGAGTCGGACAACATGGCCGCGTTGCTGTACTCGATCGCACTCCCTGAGGCCACGCCCCGGGCGATGCGCGAGACCAACACCCCGCTGTCCGCGAGGCTGCGCTTGACGTGCAAGGCCGTAGCGTCCCCTTCATAGTCCGGGTTGGTGGCCAGGATCACCTCGCGCACGGTGCCGTCCATGACGCGCTGGACCAGGGAATCGATGGTCAGGTCCCGGGCCTCGATCCCCTCGAGCGGGTTCACGTGACCGAGCAAGACGTGATAGTGACCCGACCAGCCCGCGTCCTCGAAGGCTGGAACATCCCGCGGTTGCTCCACCACCAGGACGCGGCTTGCGTCCCGGGTCGAGTCGGTGCAGACGGCGCACGGGCTGCCGTCCGCAAGATTGTGGCAGCGCTCGCAGGCCACCACGCTGGCCGAGAGCGCGGCCAAGGCCTCCGCCAATTCCGCAGCCTCGCCAGCCGGCGCGCGCAAGAGGTGGAAAGTGAGACGCTCGGCAGTGCGCGTCCCCACGCCGGGCAGGCTCTTGAAGGCCTCGATCAGGCGCGTCACAGACGGTGGATACGCCATTGACTAGAACTCGGGCAGCTTCAGCCCGCCCACCAAGCGAGCTCGCTGTTCTTCGCGATAGGTGCGACTGGCCTCCGTGGCCTGCCGCAAGGCAGCCAGGATCGTCTCCTGCAACAGAGGGGCATCCCCCGTGGCGACCAGCTCAGGATCCAGCTCCATGGCGACCACGTCTCCGGCGCCATTCACTCGCACCACGACCCCGCCTGATCCCGCACTGCCCTCGGTCACGTGACCCTTGAGGGTCTCGTCGAGTTCGGCCAACGCCTTCTCGAGATTCTTGGCCTTCTCAAGCAGGTGGCGAAAGTCCATGCGGCAACTCCGGTGACTGGCGATGACGTCCCGGATCAACGCCGGGTGGCCCGATCGTGCCCGAGCTTGCCCTAGAAGTCGACTCTCTCGGCCCCTGGCCACTGCTGTTCGATGCCCTGCCCGATCGTCCCCTCGGACGAGGCCGGTGCCCCCGCACCGCTCGCTTTGCCCCCAGCACGTGCCCCACCCGAGCCCCCCGCACTTCCGGCCGATGCCGCCGGACCAGCGCTCTTCTTGAGCAGCTTGAGGTGCAAGGTGCGTCCCTCGATCCGGGAACCGACCTCCGCCAGCTGCTTCGCCAACTGCTTGTCGCTCGTCGGGTCGTAGAGGGGCGATGGACCGTCATCCGGCAACTGGATCACGAGCGCATCACCGTTTATGCCGATGCCGCCATAACGCTCCATGTCCATCCGCAAGGAGCGGGAAGGCAGGGCCTCGATGAATCGATCGCGAAAGCTGGCTGGCGCGGACGGCTCCGGGCTCGCGTCATGAGCTGCGGGTTGCGCAGCTGGGGCCGCAGGAGCAGCCGGGGCCGGCGCTGGAACCGGTTCAGACGGAGCTGGAGAGCGGGCGGTCGCAGCTGACTCTTCTCCCCAGGCATTCTGTTCACGCGCCGCCGGGGCAGGGGCTGCCTTGGCAGGGGCTGGCTTGGGGGCGGCTGCCTTGCCGGTGGATGCCGTGCCCTTGGATGCCGGACGGACGCGAGGCTGCGGCGCTGCGGAGCTTGGCTGTGCCGCCAGACCGCCGGACGCCAGGACATCCGCAACAGGCTGCAGCTGTTGCAGACGCGCCAGCGTGATCAAGGCCATCTCCACCACTAGGCGGCCGTCGTGCCGACGCTTGAGGCGCTCGGTCGCCTCGACGAGCACGTCGAGCATCGCCATGACGTGATCGACCGAAGCTGCGGCCCCCAGTTGCTTCAGTGTCTCGCGCTCTTCGGGCGTCCGATCGGCGGGCTCTCCCCCTGCGCAGGTGACCAAGACACCTTCCATGAGCTCGATCAGCTGCGAGATCAGGTCGGCGGGACGTGCGCCGCGACCCAATGCATCTGCGGCGGCCTGCACGACGCCGTCCACCTCCCCCGCCAGGGAGGCCCGAACGACTTCCTCAAGCAGCTCAGGCGGAAGCCGCCCGGTGAGACGCTCGAAGTCGTCCACCGTGGGCGTGCCTTCACCGAAGGTGATGAGCTGGTCGAGCAGGGTCATGGCATCGCGCATGCCGCCATTGGCGTGTCGGGCGATACGGTCCAGCAAGCCCTGTTCGACCGGCACCTTCTCGGATTCGCAGATCTGCGCGATGTGCTTGCCGATCACGTCCGCGGTCAGGCGTCGGAAGTCGAACATCTGGCAACGGGAGCGAATCGTCTCCGGAACCTTCAGAGGTTCCGTGGTGGCCAGGATGAACTTCGCGTGCTCCGGGGGCTCTTCCAACGTCTTCAACAAGGCGTTGAAGGCCGCGGTGGACAGCATGTGCACCTCGTCCACGATGTAGATGCGGTAGCGGGACTCCACGGGCCGGAAGCGCAGGTTCTCGATGAGGTCGCGCACGTTCTCGACGCGGTTGTGGGAAGCCCCGTCGATCTCCACCACATCAAGACAATCGCCCGTCCCGTCGATGGCCTTGCAGACGTTGCATTCGCCGCAGGGGTCCCCCTTGTCGCTGCCGTGACAGTTGAACGCCTTGGCCAGGATCCTGGCCATCGACGTCTTGCCTACGCCACGCGGACCGGAGAACAGGAAGGCGTGCCCCGCTCGACCATCCCTGACAGCGGAATGCAGCACTCGAGCGACATCGGATTGACCCGCAACCTGATCGAAAGTGCGAGGTCGAAAGCGGATTGCGAGAACGGTGTAGCCAGCCATCCGGGCGAGTCTAGCAGTCCGGCTCAACAGCGGGCGAACGGAGGGCTGCTCAGCACCGGTTGCTGGAAGTGGCGGCGCGTCGAAGGAGGGAGTCGGCAACACAACGAAGACTGCGCTTAGGGCTGCTCCCGTCAGGGCCTGACCCGGTTCACGCGCTCCGCTCGCTACCGACCCCCACCGTCGACGCGCCAGCCATCACTGATCGTTCATCGGGTCCAGGCGCGACGCCCAGGGTGCCGCCTGACCGATGAAGGCGCGCCCTCCGAGAGGGCCTTGTTGATTCCAGGGTCTCTCGAAAGACCCCTCCTGCTCCTCCTGGCCCTCCACCACGGGAGATCCCCAGGAAGCACGACGTGAGCTGGCGGAGAGGGTGGGATTCGAACCCACGGATCCTTGCGGATCAACGGTTTTCGAGACCGCCACAATCGACCACTCTGTCACCTCTCCACAACACATCGTGTGCCTGCAAACTCGTCTTCGTGCGCACCCGCCAGAGGCAGGTCGTGTCCGGCGTCCCCCCGCGCTCGGGGGAGTTGGCGGAGAGGGTGGGATTCGAACCCACGGAACGGTTTGACCCGTTCACTCGCTTTCCAAGCGAGCACAATCGGCCACTCTGTCACCTCTCCGCATGGACCGCCATTCGGTCACGCGGGACGCGATGACCGGCCGGGCATTGTAGGGACGAATCTCTTTCGCTCAACCGTGTGTGTCCGGCTTCCTTCGCCGAGCGGCAAAGAAGTCCACCAGCAGCTGCCCGCAGCGCTCGGCCTCAAGGGGCTCGTGGACCGACACCCTGTGATTCAGCCGAGGGTCCCTGACCACGTCCCGCAGGGAGCCACACGCTCCAGTCTTGGGGTCCGTGGCCCCGAAGACCAGGTGATCGACCCGCGCGAGCACGATGGCGCCGGCACACATGGCGCAGGGCTCCAAGGTGACCGCCAGCAGGCAGCCCGGGGGGAGGCGAGCCGCACCCAGCCGGGCGCAGGCCGCCGTCAGTGCGAGCCGCTCGGCATGAGCCGTGGGGTCCGAGCGCTTCAGGATCTCGTTGTGCGCGCGCGCCAGACAGCTTCCATCAGGAGCCATAACGACAGCTCCCACAGGGACTTCCGCCATTTCGGCCGCGTGTTCTGCCTGCTCCAGGGCCCACAAAAGGGCTTGGCGACGTAGAGCTAGCTCAGGCTCGGGAGGACGGTCTGGCAGCATGGTCTCGAGCTCGTTCAGGCAGGCACACCTGCCGGGCACGGACGCCCGCATGCCCGGCGTCGTCCAGAAGCCGGACGTGGCAGTGGTACACCCGGGAGGACTCGAACCTCCAACCTTCGGTTCCGTAGACCGACGCTCTATCCAATTGAGCTACGGGTGCATCCGACACTGCCGCGTGCCGAACCCCCAATGGGTGGGACCGACACGACGAGCGCCAAGAGAGAACATTCCGCCGCGCCCCATGTCAACACCAGACGTGATGAAGGACCTCCGAAACAGGCGACCATCCCCCCGATCCGGTCGGGACTCGGTGCGATCGGGCCCAATTTTCACTGAATTCCGGAAAAAACTTTCGGGCTTCAACTTCATCCGCTGAGAGGCCCGAAACGGGAACGCATGTCGTCGTGTACATCCCGCGCAACACGGACCGCCCAAAGGCACAGTTCGAGAAAAAACCCGACTTCCGCAGGGTTTTCCGGAACACGACGCTTGCGCGCCGCACTGCGCACAGCTCGTGAACAACTGACGTCGCCGCCTGTGGACAACTCGTGTGTCACACCGAATCGAGTGCGTGTGTGCGGCCGAAACGCGCGCTTGGTGCTTCATCCCGTGCGCAATCCACCGATCCAATACTCGAAGGGCGCATGTGCCCCTTCACACATCCTTTTGCAAAAGGGAGGCTCCTGACCATGGCTAAGAAAGCCACTCGCAAAAAAGCGACGCGCAAGAAAGCGACGCGCAAGAAAGTGACGCGCAAGAAGGCCACGCGGAAGAAGGCAACCCGCAAGAAGGCGACGCGTAAGAAGGCCACCAAGAAGAAGGCCACGCGCAAGAAGGCCACCAGGAAGACGACTCGCAAGAAGGCGACTCGTAAGAAGGCGACTCGTAAGAAGGCGACGCGCAAGAAGGCCACGCGCAAGAAGGCCACGCGCAAGAAGGCCACGCGTAAGAAGGCCACGCGTAAGAAGGCCACGCGCAAGAAGGCGACTCGCAAGAAGGCCACCAAGAAGAAGGCCACGCGCAAGAAGGCGACTCGCAAGAAGGCCACCAAGAAGAAGGCCACGCGTAAGAAGGCGACTCGCAAGAAGGCCACCAAGAAGAAGGCCACTCGCAAGAAGGCCACGCGCCGGAAGTAGTCTCTTTTCGCCGCCCACAAGGCGACGAGAAACTGCTTTTCAAAGCGGACGATGGGCGTCCTCTGCTTCGGCAGGGGGCGCCCATCTGCGTTTCAGGGACTGTTCACGGCCTTGCAGGCCGGTTTCTTCACAGCTCGGAACCCTTCGACCCCTCCCACTGTTCCAGGAGCTCTGGGGTCAGGTGCTCAAGGGTCTCCAGGCAACACTGAGCTCCGGCTGCCTCGTGTTGCGTGCCGTCCTGGCCCGGCGCTGGGACCGCCACGACGGTCATGCCTGCCCGCACGCCGGCCTCGACTCCGTGCACCGCATCCTCCACGACCAAGCAGGACGCGGGTGCGCAACCCAGCTGCCGCGCGGCTTCGAGAAACAGATCCGGCTCGGGCTTTCCCCGCTCAACGTCGTCAAGACACACCACGGCGCCGAGAAGCCGCCTGATTCCCAACTTGTCCACAACGAGATTGACGGCTAGGCGACGTGACGAAGATGCCAACGCCAGTCGATAGCCTTCGGAAGAGAGGCTCAAAAGGCATGCCAGCGCACCGTGCATGGGGAGCATGGTGCCCGCCGCCATTCGGTCCAAGCTCAACCGAACGCGCTCATCCGCGAGTCGTTGGGGGTCATCGCTGAGTCCGAATCGCTCGACCAGCAGAGCGAAGAAGGCCTGCTCCGACATGCCTCGGCACGGGTCGTACTCCTCCTGCGCCAGGCTTGCACCCCGAAGCCGCAACACATCGTTGGTCGCGGCAAAGAGCACCGGCTCGCTGTCCACCAGCACTCCATCCATGTCGAACACAACGGCTTCGATGGTCACCAAATCGTCTCCACGGGACTCGCCAATTGGCCTCGGGTTCTACTCGTCACGCGTGAAACGCGTCCACTGTCCAGGCACGATTCGTGTGATTGCACTTGTCTCTGCCGCCCCATGCACTTAGAAACGGGCCGAGACGGGCCACACTCCAGCACGAGGAGCGCATGAGCACGACGGACTATGCCCCACCTGAAGAACGGGAACGCTGGGGCTCCCGACTAGGACTCATCCTGGCCATGGCCGGCAATGCCGTCGGCCTCGGCAACTTCCTGCGCTTCCCCAACCAGGCTGTGCAGAACGGACAGGGCGCCTTCATGGTGGCCTACTTCGTGAGCCTGTTGTTGCTGGGTATCCCGCTCATGTGGATGGAGTGGGGCATCGGGCGCCGAGGTGGACACTTCGGCTTCTCGACCTGCCCGGGCATGCTCCAGAGCCTGACCAAGGCGCGCTGGGTCAAATACGCCGGCGCCATCGGCGTCGTGATGCCGCTGCTGATCGTCATCTACTACGTCTACATCGAATCGTGGACGCTCGGCTACGCGGTGCAATCCGCCACCGGCGCGCTGACGGGTGAGGACCCGGGGGCACACTTCACGAAGTACCTGGGAGGCGATGGAGGTTTCCTGGGCATGGAGGCCCTGCAGGGCTCCGGCTGGGCCTATTTCTTCTTCGCGATCACGATCGGAGTCAATTTGCTCGTGCTTTCGCGCGGGCTCTCCAAGGGCATCGAGCTCATCGCGAAGATCGGCATGCCCGTGCTGTTGATCTGCGCCGTCGCCCTGGTCGCACGGGTGCTCACCCTGCCCGACTTCGAGGGCCGCTCGGCCATCGACGGCCTCGCCATCTACTGGAACCCCTCCCAGTGGGGCGCGCTGTTCGACAACGCCACCGCCCAAACGCTGTTCGGCAAGGCTTCCTCAGCCATCTGGCTGGCGGCAGCAGGCCAGATCTTCTTCACCCTGTCGGTGGGATCCGGTGCGATCAACACCTATGCGTCCTACCTGACGCGGGACGACGACATCGCCCTGACCGGCCTGGCCACTGTCTCCACGAACGAGTTCTGCGAAGTGGTGCTGGGCGGCACGCTCGCCATTCCAGCCGCCTACGTCTTCACCGGCATGTCGGGCGTCATGGAGGCCAGCAGCGGCAGCATGGGCCTGGCGTTCATCACCATGCCCACGGTCTTCGACCAGATCCCGATCTTCGGTGGAGCCTCGGGCATCGCCGTGCTGGGCACGCTCTGGTTCGGCCTGCTGTTCGTGGCCGGGATCACGTCGTCGCTAGCGCTCTCCCAACCCGCAATGGCCTTCATGCAGGACACCATGGGGCTCACGAGGCGCAAGGCAGCTCTCATCATCGGGGCGATCATCCTGCTCTTCGTGCAACCCGTCATCCTCATGCCGGGCGTCCTGGACGAGATCGACTACTGGGCTGGCACCTTCGGCCTCGTGCTCTTCTCCACCGTCGAGGTCGTGCTGTTCATGTGGGTCTTCGGCGCGAATCGCGCCTGGAAGGAGATCCACCACGGCGCGGACATACGCATCCCACGCATCTTCAAGGCACTGATGACCTACGTGACCCCCATCGTGCTGCTGACGATGCTCTTCATGTGGGGCAAGGACGTGGCCCTGGGGGTGCTTCAGTTCGACGTCGACCCAGGCGGCAAGGCGTACACGGACGATTCCAAGACTGGCGCCATCGTGGGCAGGTCGTTGATGCTGGTCTTGTTCCTGTTCTTCGCTGTGCTCGTCGGTGTGGCCGCCAAGCGCGGGCGCTTCAAGGCCGTTGAGAATCTCCCTGGGGAGGACGCTTGATGATCTGCAGCTTCCTGATCGCAGCCTTCAACCTGCTGCTCCCAGCCCTCACGTCGGCCGCCCCCACTCCCCAGGATCTGCCTGAGCCCCAAATGGACATCGGCGGCTGGATCCTGCTGGGCGTTGCCTGGACCTCCGTCACCTGCCTACTCGTGTGGTCATTCGTGAGGGTGCTGTCCGACCCAAAACCGGGCCCTGACTCCGACGCGTCATGACAGGGAAGGGCGCGCGCAGACGCCTCGCCGAGCGAGCACGGCGCGAACTCCCCCACCCTGGTGACCCACGCCTGCTCCTCGACGATCTGATCGAGCAGGAACTGTCCGGCCCCGAGGTGCTCGAGGTCCTGAGCCGTACCCAGCTGGCCTGGACTCAACTCAGAGACATCGGACTGGAGCGAAGCTGGCAGAACGGCTTCGGCTGGTTTCTCGCACGGAACCTGATGCTGTTCGGCGTGCTGGCGTTGATCTTCGTCCTGTCGAGCCGCACGCCGACTGTGCTGCTCGAAGCCGGCCTGGCGGGAGCAACGGCCTACTATCTGCTCGTCCTGCTGCTGATGCCGGTCCGCATCCGCCGCCACAAACGCCGCCGCGCAGGCATCCTGCAAGCCTACGGAGCCGACCTGGGCAGTTACCTCGACGAGCTCGAGTCGCGCTCGTGATTCGAGCTGCAGACTCCTAGCCAGGAGCCTGCCCGAGATCGAGCAGCTCGCCATGCTCCCGGCTGAGCTCCCCCTCCACACAGGACAGAAGCAAGCCGCGCTGATCCAGCTGGGTGTGCAGCCTGACCGGCCCACGCCACAACGCCGCGAGGTTCTTCAAGGTCTGTTCGGCCGCATCCATTTGCAGCTCGGCACCGCTCCAGCACTGCTCGAGTTCCAGCTCGGGGCCATCGGTCGACAGCATGCGGATCACGGGCTGCCCACCGTTGGTGAGTTGGGCCAGCAACTGCTCACGCGCCTCGGCGCAGCTTTCCGCGTCCTGGCCCAGACGGTGCGCGAGACAGAACTCATCGTCGAGGAAGTTGTCCACGAAGGTCAGGTCGTTGTGGATGGCACGGACCTCGTACAACTTCGACAACCCCTGCTCACCGCCACCGTGCGTGCGGTGCACATGACCGAAGAGTTCGATGCCCATCTTGTAGGGGTTCATGGGGCCGTCATCGCCACCCATGGCACCGCTGTGCTGGTCGGCGTAGTCCACGACCTCTGCGTCCCGCAGCAGCTCACCCGTCATCAGCCGGCTGTGCCAGAAGCTCGCCCAGCCCTCGTTCATGATCTTGGTCAACATCTGGGGCAGGAAGTAGTAGGTCTCGTCACGCAGCATTTCGAGCACCTCGGCTTCCCATGCCTCCAGGGGCGCGTCGCGCAGCAAGCGGCCCAGGACATCGCGCTCGCTGACACCCTGGTCACCGTCGAGCGGCGGCGCGTTGCCCGGACGTCCACGGGCCCGGTCCAGGGCGCCATGGTCCACCAGGTTGTCCACGCTGTGCACCCGGTCGATGAAGCTCTCCACGCGCTCCATGCCGTGCCGGTCACCGAGCGCACGGATGCGTGCCCCGTGGCTCGCCAGCACGTCCATCATGTTGCCGTCGGTGTGCGAGAACCAGGCGTTGTTCGCGAAGAAGTCGGCGTGCCCACAGACGTGAGCCATGACGAGCTTCTGCTCCACCGGCGAGTTCTGGCTGAGCAGGTAGGCCACGACGGGCCGGGTGTTCACCACCAACTCGTAGATCCGCTGGAGCCCGTAGGTGTGGCCCTTGATCAGGCGGTCGTACTCCATGCCGAAGCGCCAGTACGGGTAGCGCACCGGGAAACCGCCTAAGGCCGCGATCTCATTGAGCTGCTGGTGGTCCACCATCTCGTAGGTGATTTCGGGAAACTCCAGCCCGAAGGAGCCCGCCAAGGCCTCCACCTCGGCTTGCAGCGCCCGCAGTCCTGGCGAAATGCCCGACATGCCTAGAGCCCCTTGCCGAGGAACGTCTTGATGGCCGGCAGGATGCCGTCGCGATCCAGGATCTCGCTGCTGATCACATTGGCCTCGCTGCTGACGGCGGCCTCCAGGTCCTTCATGAACTGCCCGGATCCGTAGGCGCTCTTCACCTGTCCGTAGCAGAACATGTTCACGCTCGGCAGCAGGTGCTCGCGCAAGAGCGCCAGGCACTTCTCGGTGTCGCGGCCACTCCAGTTGTCGCCGTCCGAGAAATGGAACAGGTAGACGTTCCAATCGGAGGCGGGGAACTGTGTCTCCAACATGCTCGCCGCGAGTTCATAGGCGGAGCTGATCTTCGTGCCGCCGGACTCGCGCAAGCGATAGAAGGTGTCCTGGTCGACCTCTTTCGCCGAGGCGTCATGCACCATGTAGCGCGTCTCGAGGCTGCTGTACTGGCTGCGCAACCAGGTGTCGATCCAGAAGGACACCAGCCGCACGATCTCCTTCTGTTCCCGGCCCATCGAGCCCGAGACGTCCATCATGTAGAGGATCATGGCAGCGTGATCCGGCTTGCTGACCTCCCGGAAGCTGCGGTAGCGGAAATCGTCGGCGATGGGCGAGAGTCGTGGATTGCACGAGTCGTAGGAGTTGTCACCGATCTGACGCTTCAGGGTCTCCTTGATCGTGCGCCGCATATGCCGCAAGGAGCGCGGGCCCTGACGACCGATGCTGTTGTACTTGTTGCTCTTGACCTCGACCTGGGCACGACCGCGGGGCTGGATGTTGGGAAGCTCCAACTCGTCGCCAAGGATGGCCGCCATCTCTTCCAGGCGTAGCTCGACCTCCAGCAGGTGCTGACCCGCAGCGTTGCCTGCACTCCCAACGGCTTCAGTCTCGCCGCTGGAGCCCTCGCCATCGCCATCCCCCTCGCTCGCCTTGTTGCCCGAGCTGTTCGAACCGTACCGAAGACGCGGCAGCTCGATGCGCGGCACGGGGATGGACACGAGCTGCCGCCCCCGTCGCCCGATCATCTCGCTGCCTGTGACGTAGCGCTTCAGATCACGCTTGATCTGTCCACGGACGATCTCGTCGAAGCGCCGCCGATCCCGTTCGATGCGCCCGCCATGCTCGGTCACGGGTCCTCGCCTTGCTCCGGCTCCGCCGCCTTGGCATCACCGCGTGCGAAGAGCCCCGCGACATGTTCCAGCGTGCGCGCCGCGCAGGACTCGCAGTAACCCGAGTCGCGCACCAGACGCCCGGCCACCAGCTCCACCTTCTCGGCTGCGTCGCGGTCCACCACCGTGCTACTGCCGGACGTCAGCTGGAAGCTGTCGCGGCTGTCCTCGAACAACTTCAGCTCCAAGGCCGAGCGCAAGCGCGGGTTCGAGGTGTAGGTGAAGCTCTCGCCCCGGCTCGCCAGGGCATCGATGTAGTTGACGATCTCGCGCCGGAAGTCTGCCTTGCGCGATTCGGTGACGCCGATCTTCTCCTCAATCGCACGCATCAGCCGTTCGTTCGCCGAACCCTCGCCACGCACGCTCGCGGTGACCGCATCGACGTAGTTGCAGCACAGGCGGCGCACACCATCCGTGTCCGCCACCACGGCATCCCGCACCTCGGTCTTGATCTGCTCCTCGATCTCCTCCCGAACCAAGGCGATGAGTTCGGTGAACTGACGGCGCTTCTCATCGTTGTCCATGAGGGGGTGGTTCGCGAGACCAGCCTCAAGCGAATCGAGCACATCGAAAGCCATCAGGCAGGGCGGTGCGCCGTCAGCTACCAGGGCCGCAGCCACCCGGTCCTGGATGAAGCGCGGGGAGACGCCCTCCATGCCTTCGGAGGTGGCATCGCGTCGCAGCTCGGCCGCCGTCTGGGGCCCGTGGCCGGCCACCGTCTGCCCGTCGTAGAGGCGCAGCTTCTGCATCAGCGAGATGCTGGCGTTCTTGGGCTCGTGCAGCCGGGTGAGCACCGCCCACATCGCCGCAGCGTCCAGAGCGTGTGGCGCGAGATGCCGCCCTGCGCACGCGCTGGTGCCGAAGCTCTTGCGATAGATGCGTACTTCCTGGCTGAATCGCCGGTTGTAGGGGATGTCGATCTTGCAGGTGCGATCCCGGAACGCCTCCATGAGTTCGTTGCCTTGCAGGCGCCGGTACTCGGGGCTGTTCGTGTGGCCCAAGATCACCTCGTCGATGTCCGTCTGGGCGAATTTCTTCGGCTTGACGCTCTGTTCCTGGGTCGCTCCCAGCAGGTCGTAGAGGAAGGCCACGTCGAGCTTCAGCAGCTCGATGAACTCGATCATGCCCCGATTGGCGACGTGGAACTCGCCGTCGAAGTTGAAGGCGCGCGGGTCGCTGTCGCTGCCGTACTCCGCGATGCGGCGGTAGTTGATGTCGCCCGTGAGTTCCGTGGAGTCCTGGTTCTTCTCGTCCTTCGGTTGGAAGGTGCCGATCCCACACCGGTCCTGCTCGGACAAGCTGAAGCGATAGACCTCGATGGAGCGCTCGACCGCTGCGAAGTCCCCGCCCGAATCGCGCATGACGTGATCGAAGTAGAAGCGGCACAAGGGGCACAGGTCGCCCGTAGGACCCAAGATGTAGTCACCATCGAAACGCTGGTTCAAGTCCCTGTAGACGGCTGACACGGCCTCCTGTGGCAGGAGGTGCATAGGGTCCTCGTGCATGGGGCAGTCATGGGCCTCGCCGTCGATGTGCCAGCGGTAGCTGTAGATGGCCCCGTCTTCCCGTTTCGACAGGTCCTGCAAGCCGCGCTTCAACAGGCGGGCGATGGTCGACTTGGAGCTACCTACCGGCCCGTGCAGAAGCAGGACGCGCCGCTCCGGCCCGAGCCCGTGGGCCGCCGCGCGCAGATGGGAGACAAACTCGGCCAGCGGTTGCTCGATGCCGAAGATGCCGTCGCGGCCCTTGTCGAAAGGGTCCTCGAAGAAGCGGTAGTGGACGGGGCGGTCGCTGCCGGCGGGCGGCGTCTCCAGCCCGAAGCTGACGATCATGTCGTACATGCGCTGGAAGGCGTTGCGTGCCAGGCGGGGCTCGGCGCGCAGCATCTCCAGATACGACGAGAGGCTCCCGCGCCAGTGCAGGTCCTTCCAGGCGCTGGCGGTGTCGATGCCACGCGCCACCTGGATGTACGGCGGGAGCGACACGAGCCCATCTGCGTCCGACTCGCTCAACTCGCGAGGGGTGCGGACGGGTCGGTCATCGAGGCGGTCGTCGTGCATGGGACGTTCCCGGAGGTAGGGAGAGCGTCACCCTCTTTCGGCACGTCGACCAAGGCGGCTGAAGGCCAGAACGGGGCGCCTGGCCTCCTGGCTCAGCTCAAATGGCGCGGGAAGACCAGCATCAGCAGCCAGATCAGGGCCCCTGCCAGAGACAGCCGCAACCCCCAGGTATAGCTGGCGGGCTCATAGGAATAGAGCACCTGATGGCGGCCTTCCGGCAAGGCCACCCCCTGCCAGCACAGGTTCACGAAGTGGGTGTCCAGGGTGGGCCCCCCGTCGATGGACACCCCCCAGCCAGGGGCCTTGTTCTCGGCCAGGATCAGCAGCGTGTCGCCGCTGGTCTCCGTGACGACCTCGATCTCCCTGCCGCGATGCTCCACCGAGACGACGCGCCCTGTGCCACCCAGCTCGCCGACCCACGGCTGCTCGAGCAAGGCCACCTCACCAGGGTCAGCTGCCCGCATCGTCTCGTAGGAATCGCTGGCGACATCCATGGCTTCACCCACGACGTAGGCCCGGCCCCGGTTGTCCAAGTTCTCCCAGATGCGCGTCTCGCTCTCGTGGACCAGCTCCAGGCCCGGAATGTCCGAGAGGTCCGTGCCCAGATCCGTGAGCACATAGCGCACGTCTAGCGTGTCGAATCGCCGGCTGCCGTAGTCCGCACTCTCGCGCGAGAAGCTGTAGCTGGCAAAGGCGTCCATCTTGAGCTCCACCTGTTGCAGCCAGTGGTGGGTCCGCGAATACCCCAGGTTGTCGTAGCTGAGCAGGTGGTCGACCCCCGCCACGAACTGCGTGTCGGGGGGAAGCAGCGTGCCTTCCGTGAAGATCCGGAAGGGAGCTTCCTGGGCACGCAGGAACTCCACGGTCTTCGTCGGCGGAAACAGTTGGTCCACATCGCAACCGACGTTGTAGCCCTCAGCCAGGCTCAGGACGTCCACAGCCACCACCACCGCGAGCACCCATGGCCCTTGCGCGCGGTTGCGCATCACCAACCAACCGAGGCAACCCAAGGCCGCCGCGAGCATCAGCAGGTCGCGCGTGGACAGCCGGCGCTCCCGGCCGATCTGCAGGCGCTGGTCCGCCAGCACATGCGTCTCGCCCTTGTTGATGGCCTCCACCCGCAAGCGATGGCGCCCCTCCTCCATACGGTAGGTCAGCAGGGCCTCCCGGAAGGGAAGCCCTGGGAGTGTCGCTGCCGCCATTCCGGAGCGCAGCACCTTGCCGTCGACCAGGATGCGCAGGTCCTCGACCGGCTGTTTCAGATCGAGGCAGATGGCCACCGAACCTCGCCCCCCGTGCACGATGTCCGGGTCGGGTCCTCGCAGACTTCCCGTGCGCACGCGCGGGCCCTCGCGCTCGTTGAAGGGCATCTGCAAGACGAGAAACGCGAGGACAAGCGACAGGGCCATGGTCACCGCGAGTCGCCCGACCCCTAGCAGCACCCCGGGCTTTACCCCCTTGGTCGCCAGGCGCTGAACGACCATCGCTCCGCCGCAGGCCGTGCAGAAGCCCACGGGCCCCAGCAGGCGCGTCGGAGCCACTTCGGTCAGACCGGGCACGAGCCGGACCAGGCCCTCGACGCCGGGCAGATGGAAGGCCGCGCCCCACAGCAGCAGGCCGACGACCGAGAAGAAGCGGATGAAGCCATGCCCCATGCCCACGAAGAACCCGAGCGTCAGCAACAGGGGCGGCAGGACCCCCACATAACCAGCGTTGAGCCCAGGGAAGTCCTGCGCCGCCGTGAACGCGCCCCCCCCCGTGGGATTGCCATAGAGCTCGGGCAGGAAGATGACACCGCTCGAAACAGCCATGCCCATCTGGCGCGCCATGACCGTGCCCAGCACGCAAGCTGCCACGGCCACGATGCGCTTCGCGAAACCGGGGCTCGCCGAACTGCGCAGGATTGCCACGGCCCCGATGAACAAGAAGGCGTAGATCACGGAAGCGAAGGAGACGCCCCCCGCTTCCAAGCGCGAAGTCTCCAGCTCTCGAAGCCGCAGGCCGTGGCTCGCCTGGGCGTACTCCAGGAAGGGCAGCCACTGCACGGCAGACAAGGCCACTGCCAACAGACCGGCACCCAGGACCAACATGCGCCCGTGGGAATCCCAGAGCCTGTAGAGGGCCCAGAGGCCCGCCACCAGGCCAGCCACGAAGCCCGTCTCTGGATGGCCGCCCAGCACGAACAGGGCGAAGCCTGCGGCCAGCACTGCCACTCGACGACGGCTCGGGTCGGAGGCCACGCGCTCCACGGCCCAGAAGGTGAATGGCATGGCGAGCAGCGTGTGCGACAGGGCGTACTGCAACCAGAGCACCTGATGGCCACCGAAACCGAACGCCACCGCCCCGAAGTAGGCGGCCGGAACCGAAATGTTGAGTCGCCTCAGGAACAGCCAGGTGAAGAACGACCCCAGCGTCAGCACCAGGAGGCCCTGCAGCCAAGGCAGCCAATGGAGGTCGACCACCGCCGCCAGCCAGGTCAGGGGGTGCACCAAGGCGCTGCTGATGTTGCCGAGGAAGGGCTGGCCACCGCCCCCGCGCGAGGTCCACAAGGCGTCGGCCTCCCCCGCGAAGACCCGCGCCGCCTCCATCAAGTACGGATAGAAGATTCGGGGCTGGTCCACCAGGTAGCTGTTGAACGCCTCAGGGCGTTCCAGAACCCGACTCCACGGCGCCGACCGGCTCAGGGACTCATGGGCAATCAGGACGCGATCAGAGCCGAAGCCATCGCGCAGCAGCCAAGCGGCCAGAGCCGTAAAAACGGCCAGCGCAAGCCAGGCTGAGCGAGCTCTCGTCGATGGCACCAAACAGCCCCCAGGGAGGCCCGTCACGTTCCGCTGGGGACGCGCTGTCCCAACTCTGGCGGCGAAAGAGCATAGGCCCTTACCCAGCCATGGACAACGCGCACGGGCAGGCCCAATCCCCAGGAGGCCCGCTCCGGCCCTCACGTCGATGTCTCCGTCCGTCCGATGAGGTAGAGTTCCCTTCCGCTGTGTGTCCGAGCTGACATCCCTCTCCCAAATGGGTGAGACACGAGCCGCTCGGGTGCTGTCTCTGTTCGCCGACCACCGAGCCCTCCTGACCCCGATGTCCACGTCCCGCAGCGTGACCGTTCTCGGAGGAGGCCTCGCCGGCCTCTCGGCCGCCCAGAAGTTCTCGGAAGCCGGCTGGCAGGTCACCGTCGTCGAAGCTCGCTCCGAAGTGGGTGGCCTCGCCTCCTCCTACGTGAGCGACGGCTACACCTACGACCTCGGTCCCCACCGTCTCTACAGCAACCTCGAGGCGCTGAACGACCACTTCAAGATGGTCCTCGACGACAACTGGGACTACCGCGATCGCCTCTCGCGCATCTTCATGAAGGGCGCCTTCTTTGACTACCCGCTGAAGGCCAGCAACGTGCTGCAGCTTTCGCCGTGGTTGCTGTTCCGCTCGTTCTTCGACTACATCGTCGTGCGCATCCGCAACGCCATCTCCCCCATCCCGGACGACAACTTCGAGAATTGGGTGATCAAGCGTTTCGGCCGCACGCTCTACGAGCTCTTCTTCGGCACGTACACGCGCAAGGCCTGGGGCATCCCTTGCACGCAGATCTCGGCCGACTGGGCCAACCAACGCATCTCGCTGCTGTCGCTCTGGGACACGGTCAAGAAGACGCTCTTCAAGCCGAAGAACGTGCCACGCACCTACGTCTCCAAGTTCCTGTACCCCAAGACCGGCGGCATCGGTGCCCTGTCCGTGGGCTACAGGCGGCTCATCGAGCGAGACAGCGGCACCGTCATCTGCGATGCGCATGTCACCTCGCTCGACAGTGACGGCAGCAAGGTCACCGCCGTGCACTACGAGAAGGACGGACAGCGGCACAGCATCACGTCCGATCTCGTGGTCAGCACCCTGCCGCTGACCATGCTCGTTCCCATGATGGGCGAGCGCGTCCCGGCCGAAGCACATGCCGCCGTGGATGGCTTGATCCACAAGGGCATCGTCTTCGTGTACCTCATGCTCGACCGGGAGACCCTGACGCCCGACCACTGGGTGTACATCCCCGAAGAACACATCGCCGTCCATCGCATCAGCGAGTTCACCAACTTCTCCCGGGACTGCGCGCCCGAGGGCAAGACCATGGTCTGCGCCGAGATCACGGCCACCGTCGGCGACAAGTACTGGACCATGGCCGACGAGGACCTGATCAAGCTCGCCTCGGAGAACCTGGCCACGCTGAAGCTCCTGGACCCCAAGGAAGTGCGCGACGGCGGCTTCGTGCGCCGTGTGGATTACGCTTACCCCATCTACGACCTCACCTACCGCGGACACGTCCGCTCCCTGGTCGACTACCTGCGGACCTTCGACAACATGGTCTCCACCGGGCGGCAGGGCCTCTTCCGCTACGGCAACATGGACCATTCCGTCGCCATGGGTCACGCCGTCGCCCGGCGCATCCTTGAGGACAGCGCCATCGATCACGAGCAGATTGCGGCAGGGGACGAGTACTTCGGGTGACCCCCGGCGGCGGTCATTCCTCGCCACCAGATGGCATGCGCGAGATGCCGTGCCTGTTCTGCGGGGTGCACGAAGAACGGGTGCGCTTCCATGATGCTGCCTACCGGGTGGTGGAATGCAGTCGCTGTGGCTTGGTCTACGTCAACCCGCGGCTGCCCACAGCGCGCCTCTACGAGATGTACCAGGAGGAGTACTGGAACAGTGACCGGGCGAAAGACTTCGGCTACGGCGAGTACCTGTCGGACGCGGACAAGTACCTGAAGACTTACCGGCTGCGCGCCAAGCTGGTCGACCGCTACAAGAGCCAGCCCGGCAGGGTGCTCGACGTGGGTTGCGCTGCGGGCTTCTTCCTGAAGGTCATGGCCGACAAGGGCTGGTCCACGGCCGGCATCGAGATCGCCAGACCGATGATCGACTACGCCGAAGCTGAGCTGGGCCTCTCGGACATGCTTCGAGGTGACTTGCTCAGCGTTGCAGGGGGTAGCGAAGCATCCGCTCTGCCGCCCAAGAGCTTCGACGTGGTCACCCTCTGGGATGTCGTCGAACATCTCGAACAACCGGGCCTCCACCTGGAGCAAGCCCACGCCTTGCTGAAGGACGATGGCATCCTGGTGCTGGAGACACAGAACGTGGACTCGTTCTTCGCCAAGCTGCTCGGAACCAGGTGGCAGCACTACAAGCACGAAGAACATCTCTACCACTTCCACCCCGCCAGCCTGCGCCGCCTGCTGCACGACGCCGGCTTCGAGGTGCTCGAGAACACCCCGCGTCGGGGCGGTAAATACGTCTCGATGGAGTTTCTCGTCGAGCGCGTCGGCAAGCTGCACCCGGTGCTGTCGGCGCTGGCCTCCCCGCTTCGGCTCTTCAGCGGGTTCGCGCCGTATGTCAATCTCATGGACGAAATGGTGGTGGTGGCGCGCAAGCGTCCCGTCTAGGTTCGCCCCGCGCTTGACCCAGCCCACTCGCCTCTCTTGAGACGCCAATCCGGCGCCCAGACATGTCGCCCGTCGTCCTGCTCATCGCCCTGCCCCTGCTCGTGGCGCTTGTCGTCGGGTGCTTGGGCCGTCGTCCCGGCAGGCGGCTTCGCGGTGCGCTCTTCAGCGGCATGCTGTTGGCTCTTTCGCTGCCACTGCTGCTCGGAGTGTCTCGACCTGGGTCTATGTCGGAGGCAAGCGCCGGGAACGGCGAGCCAGCCTGGACCGAGGCTGCCCAGGTGCTCACCCCCTTCGCCCCCCAGCGTCTCGTCGAACTCGTCTTGCCAGACCTCTGGGAAGGTCTGCCGCATCAGGCACCCAGCCTGATCACCCAGACCTACTCGCCCACCCTGGCGACGCAGCAGGCGCAGGCTGGCTCTGCCTCGACTACCGGCACCGGCGGTCGGCTGCACCTCGGCATCACGGCCCTTTGCCTGGCGATCATGGGCTTCGTAGGCCTGGGCGGCTGGGCAGCCTGGCTGGGTCGCCTGGCGGTGGTCTTGGGTCTGCTCCTGGCCTGCGGCGATGCCCTGGGTGCGCCGCCCCCTCCCGCGGACGTCGTGCTGGTGGGCGTGCTCTGCCTGAGTGCCGGGCTCGCCGTCCTGGCAGGCCTGGCCCTGGCTTCACTGCTGCCACTCGAGGACGATGACCCCGTGGGCGCTGCCCTGCTGTTGGGCGCCGTCTGCCTGGTGCTGGCCGGCGGCCTCGTCGGCTGGGCCGCCACGGCCGGTAGCGGAGAAGCACGCGATGTCCTGGCCCCGCTCCTGCTGCGCATCGAAGCAGCTGGCAACCCAACGCCCACAGCGGTGATCCAAGCCCAGGCCGCCACTCACCTGACCCGGGTCCTGGACCAGGCCGCCATCGCCGCGGTGGCCGCCATGACGGCCTTGCTGCTGCACCTCAAGGGACGTCGCCTGCCCACGGCGATCCTGGTCTTCGTGGTCTCCGCCGCGGAGTTGTGGGCCGTGCACACGGGTTTCAGCCTCTTCTAGCCGAGCTGTCTGCGCAGCTGGCATGAACCGATCAGGGATCACCTGAACCTGCGACCGCAGTTCGAGAGGGAAGTTGGCCACGTGCCACCAAGCGCCCTAGGCGCCAGCGCGCCAGCAGCAGCGCGGCAGCGATCCAGGCCGCGGCGTGCACGAGCAAGAGCGACTCCTGGCCGCCGAAACCGCGTTGGCCGAAGCTGCCCAGCCGGCCCAGGTCCGGCAGCACGAGACTGAGCGCCGAACCCCAGGGGCTGCCCTCCAACCAGCTGCGGAGATGACCTGCCACCGCCAGGACCCACAACGCAGGAACACACTGAGCGCGCGGCAGGAAAGCTCCGAGTGCCAGCCCTGCAGCCGCAAGGACGGCGAGCTCCAAGCTGAGGCCCCAAGGCGCCAAGGGACCACCCCCCCCGGCCACGGCAGCGCAGAGCACTGCTGGTACGGTGGCCAACGTCAGGCCCAGGCAGCGGCTCGGGAGAGCGAAGCCGGCGCCCTTGGCCACCCGCAGCGCCAGGAGCCCATGACGAGCCTCCCGGGCCACCAGCAACGGTTCGGCGAGGGAGAGCGCCAGGAGCCCTGCGAACAGAAGGCTTCCGCTGCGCACTTCCACGAGGAACTCAGGCGTTGCCCCCAGATGACCCGCCACGAGTCGTGTGCTCAGCCAGGCGGCACCCGAGCTGACCAGCAGCAGGGGTCCCAGGACGCCCGGAGTCAGGCTGCGACGGAGCGTGCTCTGGAGGATCATCACGCCCCCATCCTGGCCCAGGACCCCGTGCCATTCCTAGGGCAGATCCCAGTACCGTGCCCAGTACGGTGCCTAGTGCCGGTCGAGGGCGGCCACCGTGGAGATGCCTTCGCCCGACATGCGCAGCATGACCTTGCCCAGGATCTGCGACACGGGGACGGGGCCGAAGTCCCTGCTGTCCACGGACACAGCCCGGTGATCACCCATGACGAAGTACTCGTCGCCTCCCAGCGTCAGCGCATGCATGGAGTCGGCAACCTTGTACGGCCCGGGGATGTCTTCCTCGACTCTCTTCCCGTTGCGCCACAAGGCCCCTTTGTCCAGGGCGATGAGATCCCCGGGAGCACCCACGACGCGCTTCACGAGCACCTCGTCATGCACCTCGAAGACCACGGTGTCCCCCGCGAGCACGGGATGGACCAGCCAGGATTCATCGGCCACCAGGATGCGATCACCGTCCTGGAGCGTGTCGAGCATCGACGTTCCGGCGACCCGGTAGACGGTGAAGAGGCTCGCCCGTGCCACGGCCATGAGCAAGACCGCCGCCGCAAGAACACGCAACATCAGCACGAGCTTGTGACGAGACCCACCCATACCCGGACATCCGAGGCCGCAAGGAACCAGCCCCTCTTATCGGCCGCCCTCGCCGGCACCCTGACCCTCAATCCGCAGGAAGAGCCAGGCTGTGGGCCTGTAGCCCAAGCGGGCGCCTCGGGCCGTTCAAGGGGGGCTCAAGGGGGGGGCAGAACCTAGAACAGGTTGTATTTGATGATGCACCAGAGGGCCTGGAAGCCGTCCTTCACACCAATCTTCTTGCCCTCGGCGAAGTCGCGCCCGAAGTAGGACACGGGCACCTCGTAGATGCGCACCTTGCTGCCGTTGAACTTCATGCGCGAGATCTTCGCGGTCATCTCGGGTTCGACGCCGAACCGGTTGCTCTCGATGTTGAGACGGTCGGCGACCTCGCGGCGGAAGACCTTGTAGCAGGTCTCCATGTCCGTGAGGTTCAGGTTGGTGAGCATGTTCGAGAACAGGGTCAGGCCCTTGTTCACCACGTAGTGCCAGAACAGGTGGCAACGGTGCGCGCCACCACCGAGGAAGCGGCTGCCGTAGACCACATCGGCGAGTCCGTCTTCGATGGGCTTGAGCAGCGCCGGGTAGTCGTCCGGCGTGTACTCGAGGTCGGCGTCCTGGATCAGGACGATGTCGCCTTCGACCTTGGCGAAGCCAGCCTTCAGGGCCGCCCCTTTGCCCTGGTTCACGTCTTGGAAGAAGATCCGCAGGCCGGGGATGTTCTCGGCCTCCATCTCCCGCAGCACATCGCGAGTGCCATCCTTGGAGCCATCGTCCACGACAACGAGCTCCTTGTCGTGGGGCGTCGCGAGGACGCGTTCGATGATGGTGCGGATGGTCTGCCGCTCGTTGTAGACCGGCATGACGACGCTGATTTTCATGAGGAGATTCCCGAGGCGGTCGGAATCATCCCGCAAGATCCGAAGACGATCAAGGCGAGGTTGATGGGCTGGCTGGTCAAGGGCTGGTTGGGGGCTGGTTGGGGGCCTAGCGATCCGAGGCGATGCGTGGATCCACCACCACCTCGGAAGTGCCGAAGACCTGCTCCAGCTGGAAGGTCTGCATGAGGGCCCGGATCATGTGGGAGAACTCAGGCGATTCCTCGACCGCCCAGAACGGAATCTTGAACATTGGCAGGATCTCGCTGTCCGGGCGCTTTCGCCGGCTTTGGATATCCCGCCGCTTTCCGGCCATGCAGTCGATCAGCATGGTGAAATCGTTGATGGCCAACATGTCCGCCTTGGCGGGTGGTGGGATGCCCACGGACCTCTTGTTGGCGCGCAGCTTGAGCAGGACCTCGTGCATCCGGCCCCGGCCCCGGGCGTCCCGGGCATTGATCCGGTAGCCAGCGTCGTCCAGGGCCAGCACGTAGGACATGCGCTTCTGGTGGACGAGCATGGCGGCCGGCAGGACCCGGTGCAGCACGTGCTCCTCGTAATTCTTGTAGATGAGCCACAGCGGATTGCGCATCTGCAGCAGCCGGATCTTGTGCACGTCGATGCGTCGGCTGGTGCTCATATGGTGGTGGTAGGCCAGGGACTGCGGCACGTAGAGGACGCGGTAGCCCAGCACCCAGAGCCGGAAGCCCAGGTCGACATCCTCGTAGTAGGCGAAGAAGTCCTCGTCGAAGCGGCCCGCGTCCTCGTAGACCTCGCGCCGGATCGCCATGGAGCCACCGCAGGCGAAGAGCGTCTCGCAGGGCTTCTTGTAACGGTCGATGTCGGGGTCACCCATCCCCACCTGCCAGCCGATGCCGTGGAAGTTCATGGCCGAGCCACCGAAGTTCACAACCTGCCCATTCCAACTCAACGTCATGGAACTCGTGCAGTCCGCCTCCCCTGCCACGATCGGAGCCACCAGCTCCTTCAGCCAGGTGGACTCCACCCGCATGTCGGTGTTGAGGAAGACCAAGACCTCGGCGTTCGACGCCTCGACCCCCACGTTGACGCCCCCGGCAAAGCCGTGGTTCTGGCGGCACGGAACGCAGCGTGCGTCAGGGGCCTGCTTGTCGAGCCACTGGACCGAGCCGTCGACGGAGGCGTTGTCGACCATCACCACCTCGAGCAGGTCCGCGGGATAATCCACGGCACGCAGCGACTCGAACAGCTTCTCGAAGTGATGCCGCCCGTTGAGGTTGACGAGAATGATGGAAACCGAGGGCAGGCTCACCTGTGGCGGGCTCCGCTGATGTGCGCGCGCGGCCCCCGGCAGGACACAACCTGCCGGTATCGCCACTCCCACTCCTCGGCCTCGTCGGCGTCGGTCTTGATGGGAGGTGCTGCGGAAGCCAAGCGTTCCCCAAGATCCGGATCCGAGAGGAATCTCTCAAGGGCAGACTGCAGAGATTGGGCGTTTCCTGTTTCGAACAGGAGTCCGTTGACGTCGTGCTCGATTCCCTCGGCGATGCCAGCGATGTCGCTGCCCACCAGAGGCGTCCCCGCGAGGTGGGCCTCCCGCACCGTCAGTCCGTAGGCCTCCTGCCAGATGGAGGGGACCACCAGCACGTCCAAGGAGCCATGAATGGGCCCCAGGGCGTCGTGGTCGAAGCGGCCGTGGAAATGGATGCAATCCCCAGCGATCCGTCGGGCAGAGGCCGTCACCGCCTGGATCTCGGCGGCCACCGTGGGGTCGTTGCCGCCCTCATGATCCCCGTGCACGTGCAGCTCGGCAGCCCCAGCGGGCAAGGCGGCGACCGCCTCTGCCAGCAGCTCGAGGCCCTTGAACCAGACGATGCTGCCGATGAAGCCCACGCGCAGCGCTGCTCCGGGCTTGCGCGCCGTTCGCACCGGCGGCCCCTCGCTGAGCCAGCGGGTGTCCATGCCATAGGCACTCAGCGCGATGTCTGCCGCCGGGATCCCCAGCCCCTCCATGGACTTCTTGAGGGTGACGGACGGGACGACCAGGGAGTCCGCCCGCTGCAACACCTCGCGCATCCAAACTTCGCGCCGCAAGAGGGAGGCGGTGTCCTGCTTGCTCTTCTCTCGCCCCGGTGGCGGTGCTGGCACGGATTGGGGAACCCCCTCCGCCCAGAGTGTCGCCAGACCGCCCAGCAGGCGGTCGACCCGTGCCAAGGGGTCGATCAGCTTGGGCTTGTCCTTGACGCAAGCTGCGCAGCCCAGCCCTGGCGGCGGGATCAGGCAGTTGCTCCGGTCAGGACGAATCAGCTGCACCTTCGGGCAGCGCGCCCAGAAGTCACTCAGGGTGACGACGCAGGGAACGTCGCCCACCTGGCAGCGGTCGATCAGCCCCGTCGACAGGTGGATCATGTGCTGCAGGTGCACGACGTCGGGCTGTTCGGCAGCGAGCACCTTGTCGAAGGCGTCTTCGGCAGGTCGGAAGCGATAGGTCTCGTCAACTCCCGAGAAGGCGAGGTGGTTCACGAAGCGATGGACCTTGAAGCCGTCGAACTCGGCCTCGTGAACGGAGCGATCGTGTTCCTCGGGCGTGCCGGGGCTGCGCACGAACAAGACCACCTCGTGCCCCCGTTCGCGCAGCGCCCGCGCCAGCGTGAGCGACAGGACCTCAACGCCGGCCCAGGAGTCCGGCGGGAAACCGTGCACGACCATCAGGATCTTGAGCGCGGGCCCCAGCACGGGAACCTGGGCTGGGTCCAGCGCAGTGCGCTCACGCCTCGCGCGTCGCCCACCCTTCCAGAAGCCGTGGAACTCGGCGAAGTGATAGACCGGCGAGAGCAGCGACCACTTGACCTTGTCGATCTTGCTGAGGGGCGTCGTCGCCAGATAGCGCCGGTCCTCCTTCCAGCTCCGGACGGTCATGATCCAGACGTGTTTCAACTCATCGATGCAGGTTCGATCGAGCAGCCGCATGTTCATGTCGGCGTCTACCTGCGTCCGGGCATGCACGCTGGCCGCCTCGTACTCATGGCTGTGCAGGACCTCGCTGGTAGGGTCAAAGACCACGGTCCAACCCGCCTCCAGCACGGCCTTGGCGTACCTGATGTCCTCACCCATCATGCCGCGCACCAGCGGCAACTGCTGCCACACGGATCGGCGCAGACAGCTCGACACGTCGTTGTAATTGCAGTCCACCCGCAGGCTGTGCGGGTCCATGGCCGCCCAGGCTTCGGGCGATTCCATGCTCACTTCCAGCCGCTCCGTGCCGTAGCACAGGTCCCCCTCGCAGCCACGCTTCACCAACGGGCCCGCATCCGGTCGTGGCAGGATGCGACTGAAGGCGCCGGCCACCTTGGGGTCCTCGAAGTTGCGCACGAGGTTGCGCAGCCAGTGAGGTCCGACAGGTTCGGCATCCTGGACCAGCAACACCACCAGCTCCCCGCGGGTCATGCCCACACCCAGGTTTCGGGTGTCTCCGTGATCGAAGGCGCTGGGATGGATGCGATGACACTTCACGCCGGGGCGGGCAGCGATGTCGTCGAGGCTTCCATCCGTGGAACCGGAATCGATGACGAGGATGTCCACGGGACCGTCGTAGTCCTGGGCCAGCACCGCGTCGAGGCAGGGCGCCAACACAGGCCGCCCATTCTTGGCGGGAATCACCACGGAGACGGAGGGCGAACTCATGCCGCACGTCCCCCTGAATTCGAACTCGTTCCTGAACCGGGCCCCGTGCCGGGGCCACGACCGGGGCCGAGGCCGTCCAGCGACAGCTGAGGACGATCGGGAAGCGCGCCGAGCGGTCCCCTGCTACCGCGCAGTTGGGCCATGACCTGTGCCCAACGCAGGGATGAGCTGGCTCTCAGGGCCTCGGGCGTGCGCCGCTCTGGATGGTCCGCCAGCCAACGCCGATCCGCAGCCAACTCCGCAGCCCAACCTTTCAAGGCACTCATCCAGCCAGCGCGCACACGCAAGCCGAAGCGCTCACGGAAGAAGCGCGCGTCCTGCTCGTAGCGCTCTGCCACCGAATCCACGTCGTACTCGTGGCCGTGCTCCACCACGGCCTGCGGCACATGCCCCAACGCCCACCCGCCCCACAGCAGGTCATGGGCCAGCAGGGCGTCCTCGCCAAAATCCGTGTCCCGGAAGCGTACCGCCTCGAACACGGACGAGCGCACAGCCAGCGCAATGCTGTCGAGACTCAGGTGCCCGCGCCACCGGTCAGCACCCCAGGTGGAGAGCTCCGTCTCCGAGAAGGGCCCGACCCGTCGCGCCTCTTCGCTGTGGCAAGGCGAACGCTCCACGCTGGAGTGGGTCAGCACCCCCGAGCCAGCAGGAGGCACCTGACGAGCGGTGACCGCTCCCAAGTTGGGGTCTTCCAGCGCTGAGGCCAGGTGGCCCAGAAAGCCGGGTCCTTGGGGCACCGCGTCCTGCACCAGGAACACCACCACGTCCACGGGCGGCAAGGCCTCGAACCCCAGGCTGCGCGTCGGACCGTGCCGGAACTCCGAGCGAGGGATCGACAGCACTTCGGCTCCGTGTTCCTGCGCAGCTTCCACGCTGCCATCGTCGGAGCCCGAGTCCACCACCACCACGGCCTTCGGCGCATGCTCCTGAGTCGCCAGGGCTTCCAGACACGAGCGGAAGCGATCGCCTCCCAGGAGCGTCGGTATGACCACGCCCGTCTCTATGACTTCCTCCAGCCCCTGAAGGGCGAGCGCAAGAACTTCAGGAAGCGGTAGGGCAGGCTGTTCCAGACCCGGTCCAACTGCTTCTCGAGGCTCTGGATGTGCGTGGTTTTCTCGTTCAAGGCCTTCCAGAGATCCTCGATGGTCTGCTCCAGGCGGCCCACCCCATCCATGATGTTGTTCTTCTCGCTCATGAGCAGGTCCAGTTCCCGGGTCTGCTCGTCCAGGAAAGCGATGGCCTGCTCCGCAGCGACCATGCGCAACTGAACGTCGGCCAGCCAGTCGGGAGAAAGCTCGCGGTCGCCGACGCGGATGACGCCCAGGTTGTCCTCCAGCTGCATGAGGCCGGGCGTCTCGCCGGGCAAACCGGCGATCATCTCCTCGACCATGCTCCAGGCGATGTGGATGTGCGAGGGCGTGAGGGTCTCGGGCGTCGGCAGTGTGAAGGTATCGCGGCTGATGCCCTTCTCCCTGAAGAGGTCGGCAATCTCCGTCACCTTGCCGAGCCGGTCCAGCTGCTCCTCGAGCTTTCGGTTGGCTTCGATCAGGTGGTAGATCTGCCCCACCAGATGGGCCTCGTGCCGGCGCACCTCTTCGGCATCCCGAGCCCCGGGCGCTCCGGACGCCGGGCCGTTCGTTGGGGCCTCATCGTGCTTCGATTCGCTCGTCATGACGTGATCCTCGCACTCGAGAGGGCCTGCTCCCAGAGACTCACGAAGTCATCTGCATTCTGTTCCAGGGTGCGCACCTGCTCGATGCCCATCGCCAGCTTGGTCAGCAAAGAGGGATCCTCTTCGAATTCAGCCAAGACCCCCGTCAAGGAGCCGGGGTCACCGGCTGCGAACGTCCGGCCGTTCACACCATCCTGGACGATCTCCGAGAGCCCGCCCAGGTCGCTCGCGATCACCGGGCGCCCTGCACAGAAGGCCTCGAGCACCACGAAGGGCGTGTTCTCGTACCAGACGGAAGGCACCACCAGGACATCAATGGACGAGAGGGCGTCCGCCAGCTCGCCGTGCCCATAGGGGCCCTTGAAGTTGATGCGCGGGTCCACGTCCGCGAAGGCCCGCACGCGCTTGGCGTACTTGGGGAAGTGCGTCATGTTGCCGCGCACCACCAGCCGCAAGCGCTCGCCGTGACACTCCCGGAAGGCGGAGACCAGGATCTCCAGACCCTTCTGCGGGTTCACGCTGCCGAAGAACCCGAAGGTGACGGTGCCCTCACCGGCCACGGGGATCGCCTTGATGCGGCCCTCGGGTGCGTCCACCCCATAGGGCAGGTGGCGCATGTGTCCGTCCGCATAGCCGTGGTTCAGGAACAGGCTCTTGATGAAGCGGCTCGGGGCGATCAACCCCGTGACCTTGTCGAGAATCCCGCGAATGAACTCCTTGCGACCGTGGAGTGCTGCGCGCCGGGGCCCGACGCCCGAGTGATTCAGGTCGGCGTACGAGGGCTCGGGGGCAGCAGCCTCCACGAAGCCGTCGCGCTTCCCGAACATGCGCAGCCCCTGGTAGCCGTAGTTGTCCGGCGCCAGGCACTCCACGCAGGTGGAAGTTTCCGGCCCTTCGCACAACGCCCCATCGTGGCGCAGGAATTGCACGGTCGGACACAGGAACCAGTAGTCCATGAGCTGTACGAAGACCGGGATGCCACGCATGCGGCACTCTTCGATCAACGACAGCCCCAAGCCCATGAGATGGAAGACGTGCACGACGTCGGGCTTCATCTCATCCAGCCAACGGCCGAACTGCTTGCCGAGGAAGACGTTGTAGAAGTCGTGCAAGGCGTGGTTGGGAGCCAACCCGTCGAAGAAGGTCAGCCGCGTGACCGGCACCTCGTCCACGGAGTCTTCCACCACCTTGAATGAGGTCTGGCGCCGGGGATCCGGCTCGTGGGTGAAGACCCGCAAATCATGGCCTTGCCCCCTCAGCACGCCGGCCAGGCGATGGGCGTAGATCTCGGTCCCGGTGCTGTAGCGCGGGGGATACTGGTGGACGACAAAGGCGACTCTCACGGACCGCGGCTCCCTGACACCACCTGCTCGTAGACCCCCAGCAACTCTGCCGCGGCATCGGCTTCATCGCGCACGCGGTGCTCATGGGCCGCCAACTGCTGCACGAGGCCCCGGTCGTCTGCCAGGCGCCTCAAGACGCGTGCCAGCGACGCTTCATCGCCCGCCTCGAAGAGCAGTCCATTGACGCCGTCCTCCACCGCTTCAGCCATGGCCCCGTGGTTGGCCGTGACCACCACGACGCCTGCCAGGAAAGCCTCACGAATGGTGAGCGCGAAAGCTTCGTACCAGATGGACGGCACCACGACGACATCGAAGCTCGCAAGGATCTCAGGGATGCGTTCATTGTCGTAGCGGCCGTGCAGGTGGATGCTCGATTCGAACCCCTCTCGCAGGGCTTCCAGCCGCGCACCATAGTCGCGGTCGTGGTGGAAGGGCAGCACTTCGCCCCACACATCCAGCTGGAGCGAACTGGGGTCACCCAAGCGACGCACGGCTTCCAGCAAGAGGTGGACTCCCTTGCTCGGCAAGACGGACCCGATGAAGCCCACGCGCAGCGGGCCGTCTGGGGCTCGCCGGGTTCTGGTCGGAAAGCGCTTGGTGGGGAGCCCGTTCTCCACCACTCGCACGCTCCCCGCCGACACCCCGTAGGCCTCGAACATGCGGCGCATGAAGTCCGAGGGCGTGAGCAGCAGGTCCACGCCCTCCAGGACCTGATGCATGCTGGCGTGGTACTGCTCAAGCAGGGCCCGGTCCCCCGCCTCCTGCTCCTCCGCGCCAGCACCTGGTGCCCGGCCCTCGCCCAGGAGATGCGGCCAGAGTTCCCGCAGGCAAGGCACGCACTTCTCCAGCTGGATCTCCGGGCACAGCTCCAGGCCGGCGGTGATGCGTTGACCACGCGGGCAACCCATCCAGAAATCGTGCAGCGTCATCACCGTCGCAATGCCCCGGGCCTTCAGGCGCTCCAGGATCGCGACGGAGAGGCAGGTCAGATGGTGCACGTGCACGACATCCGGGTGGACCTCGTCCAGGACCTCGACGAAGCGATCCCCGATGCCGGGGTGCGCGTACATGAGATCGAAGCGCGTCGCATCCTCGAAGGTGTTCGCCAGGCGAACCACGGGGACGCCCTGCACCTCGTCGCGCGCCAGCTCCAGATGCTCCAACCCCGCCCGCCCTGTACGTGCCAGGACAGCGGCCTCGTGCCCCGCCTCACGCACGGCACGGGCCAAACCCGCGACATGCAACTCGACACCGCCCACCGACTCGGGCAAATAAGAGGCCGTCACAAAGAGCACGCGCACCGTGAGCTAGCTCGCCAACCAGGCTTCGAACGCATCAAAGGAAGACGGGCGGCCGAGGAAGTCCTCCATCAGATCCTCGGCGTCCCGGCTCCCGCCCGGTTCGAGCACCTTCTTGCGGTAGCGCGAGGCCGCCTCGGCGTCCATGAGGTCTTCGCCGAAGGCCGACAAGCAGTCCTTTGCCAGGACCAGCGACCACATGTAGGTGTAGTAGAGCGCGGTGTAGCCGTCGAGGTGCCCGAAGGCCGTCTGCAGACTCGTACCCTCCTCGTAGGGCGTCGAGAGGTAGTTCTCGCGCACCGATCGCATGACCTCCGTGCTGTCGCGTCCCGCAGGGTCTGAGCTGTAGTACTCCAGGGAGAGCGCCGCGTAGAACATCTGCATCCGCGTTCCGATTCCCTTCCCGTACTCCGCCGCGCGGTTCATGCTCTCCACGAGCTCCACCGGGATCGGCTTCCCCGTCTCATGGTGCAGGGCGAAACTGCGCAGGATGTCTGCGTCCTGACACCACTCTTCGAAGAGCTGGCTCGGCACCTCCACGAAGTCCCATTCCGTGGCGATCCCTGAGGTGGCCAACCACTCGTGGCGACCTGCCAAGAGGTGATGCAGCAGGTGACCGAATTCATGAAAGACCGTGCGCACGTCCGACGGGTCCAGAAGACCCGGGTCGTCGCCAGAGGCCTTCGGCAAGTTGCAGACGAGACATGCCGACGGCACCACCTGCCCGGCCAGGCCGCTTTGCAGATCGAACATGGCGGCGTGCTTGAACTTGTCCTCGCGCGGATGCATGTCGAGGAAGAAGCGGGCCATGACCTCGCCATCCTCAAGCAGCTCCCAGGCCTCCACGTCCTCATGCCACAACGGGACACCTTCTCGGCGCCGGATCTCCAGGCCGTACAGGCGGCTGATGACGGACACGATGCCGTCCCGCACCGCGTCGTAGCAGAAGTAGGGACGCGCTTCCCGTGAGTCGAAAGCAAAGCGCTCACGACGCATCATCTCCAAGAAATAGCCCCGGTCGAAATCCCGGAGCACAGCGGGCTCGCCGCTCGTCGGTTCACTCCCCGGCGCCTGCCCCAGCTCGCGCTGCAGGGCTTCCGTGAGTTCGTTCACTTCCCGTTCTGCCCGGTCACCCGTCAGATCGCACACGCGCTGGATGAACTCCCCTGCCTTGTCGGCGGTGCGGATCATCTTGTCTTCAGTGGCGTAGGCACTCCAGTTCTCGTAGCCCAGCAAGGTCGCCAACTCGTGTCGCTTGGCGAGCATCTGATCGAGCACCTCGAAGTTTGCCGGGGCCCCCCGCCGATGAAACTGATGGAAGACCGCTTCACGCACGGTGCGCTTGCGGCAGAACTTCTGCACGGGCAGATAGTCCGTCGGATTGGTCGTCAGCCGGATCTTGCCGTCCTCGCCCGGGGCATGGCTGTCGATGAAGTCCTGGGGCAATCCCTGCAAGTCCTCGGCGCTGTCGATCAGGATCTCGCGCACATCCCCGGCGATGTTGCGTGAGAAGGTCTGGCCCACCTCGACCAGCTCTTCCCGCAGGGCCCGTACCCGGTCGCGGGTCGGCTCGTCCCGATCGACACCAGAGCGTCGGTAGTCCCGCAGGGCGTGCTTCAGCAACCGACGGCTGACGGCGTCCGGGGCCCGCTCGGGGTCCAGCGCCGCCAGGCGGTCGTAGACCTGGCGATCGAGGGAGAGTTCCGTGCCGAAACGGCTCACCTCCTGCTCGATCTCTGCCACCGCCTCGCGCATGGCGCCCTCGGGATGCACCTGAAAGAACAGGTGCGCCAGGCCCGAACTGCGGTTGAGGGGGTGGCCAATGGCGTCGTGCGCCTTCAGGACATCCCGCACCGCCGCTTCAGGGGGCAACGCTTTGAAGTCGGAGAGAGCCTCACGTGCGGCGGCCAGATCGGCGGCACAGGCGGCCCGGAAGGTGTCGATGTCTGCTGCAAGGAGGGTTTCCATGACCCGGCGAATATACCGGCCGGCCGCGTCGATTTCGGCTGCGATTCGAGGATCCCCTCAGGCCTCCTCTCCATGCTCCCGGACGAGGCGCTCCAGCAGCGCCACATCTTCGGCAATTCCCCGCACGGCTGGGATCGAGGCGGCCAGGGCATCCACCCGGCCGGGCTGCTCCACCAAGCGCAGCAGGGCTGCAGCCAGGGCTCCGCTGTCTCCGGTCGGGAAGACCTCGCCTCCTCCTTCCGCCACCAGCTCTGCCATCCCACCCCGGTCGGACGTCAGGACAGGGACACCTCGCTGAAAGGCCTCGTGGATCGTGAGGGGGCTGTTCTCCCACCACAGGCTCGGAACGACCAGCAGGTCCATGTCCGCGAAAACCGCCTCCCGTTGCTCCTGGGCGAACGGCCCCGCCAGGCGCAGGGAGGGCGTGCGCTCTGCGATGGCTCGAAGGCGTTTGGCCACATCGGGAAACCAATCGAGGTGTCCGTGCACGTTGGCCAGCAACTTGCCCGGCGGCAGGCCGCAGGTTTCCACGGCGCTCGCGAAGGTCTCCACACCCTTGTAGTCGCTGAGGGTGCCGACGTACGCCACCCGCAGCGGAGATCCTGGCGTCGCCCGTGGCGCTCGCGGACCGGGGTTTGGGAAACCGTAGTCCGCCACCACCAGCTTCTCCCGCGGCAGCCCATTGGCGACGAAGCGCTCGGCCAGGAAACGCGAGGGAGCAAGGAAGCGGTCGACATGACGGAAGGCTGCCCGCATGTCGCGCTTGCGCCCCTCGATGGCCCGAGCGAACCAGCGCCGATCGCCAAGCTCTGCGTAGCTGTTGGCGTGGGAGTCGTCACTCCAGCGTTCGCGGTCGATGGGATAGATGTCGACGCAGAACGCACACTTCTCGGGCAGCTCCTGCTCACAGGCCGTGCCTTGGAGGTCGTACATGAGCCCCGATCGCGAACACATCCACCAATACTCGTGCAGCGTCATGAGCACCATCGGCACCTTGGCCGCGGCAGCCGCCAGGCTCGAGGTGCCCCCCACGAACTGCAAGCCCTGCACATGCACGACGTCCGGCTGCACCTTGTCCAGGACAGCCTCGAAGACCCGCGCCATCTGGGGGTCGTCCCACTGCTCCGAGAGATCGTGGTAGATGCGGTTGTAGATCGCCTCGTAGACGGGGACCCCGTCGTGTTCCCGTTCCAACAGCTCGTATTGCGGCAGGTCCCGGCGTTCTTCGCAGGTGAAGACCGAGACCTCGTGGCCTGCATCCGTCAACGCCCGGGCCAGATGGGAGGTGTAGATCTCCGAACCAGCTGAATGCAGCGGTAGGTAATCGTGAATCACCTGGAGAATGCGCAGGGGACAGGCTCCTCTTGGGACGTTTTGTGGGTCGGGCGCACGGACAGCTGCCCTCGACTCCGACCGGACTAGTACAGGGCTCGCAGACGGCGAGCGCGTTGGGATGAGTTCCGCGGGCCGCCCAGGGACTGTCCCGTGCCCGAGGCCAGCCGAGTCGCTGCCTGCTTGGACACCCGGGCCAGCAGTTCACCGACAGTCACCCGCTCGGGCGTCCCGCCGCGGCGTGACTCCAGGACGACGACGCCCTGGGCGCAGGTGGGCCCACACAGGACGCGCAGGGGAATCCCCAGCCGCTCCGCCGCGCGCCGTTGTTCTGCGGCAGGTTGTTGCGTGTCATCGCGAAGCGTTGCAATGCCCGCCCGCTGCAACTCGCTCTCCAGCTTGGCGGACATCTCCCGGGCGACGGGGTCGTCCCCTGCCGCCTCCACCAAGGCGACGACAAAGGGTGCACACGCCACCGGCCAGGAGAGACCGCGCTCGTCGCGATGTTGCTGCGCGAGGACTCCCGCCACGGCATAGAGATCCAATTCGAGCAACAGCAGGCTGTGCATGATCGGGGCCTCCGCCTCTGCCGCCTCCGCGTCCGATGCTGGCGTCTGCGTCGTCTGCGGGGCGAGCTCGCGGCGGCTCATGCGGCCGAGCTCCTTGCCTGCAGCCTGAAGCAGCCCGTCGTCCGTCCAGCCCATGCCTTGCACGCCCACCTGTTCAAGAGCCAGCACCAGCTCGCGAGCCAGGTCCGCGGCGGGAGGTGCGTCGCTGCGTTCGAGGCGTACCACGTCGACGCGCCGGTAAAGCGCCAGGCCGTGCAGGCCTTCGGCGTCCGGCGCCAACTCCCGAAAGCCCGTGCCGGAAGCAGCCAGACCCGACTCCGCCCCGGCCCAACCCATGTGGGCCATGAGGTTCACCAGCGCTTCGCCCTCGCAGGCCGGGAGGCATGCCAGGCAGACCCCGTGCTCTGCGAGGGTTTCCAGCAGGTGGTTCTCAACTTGCTCGAGCAGCCCTTCAAAGAGCGGCGTGCCCGCCACGAGCCCCGGCCCCAAGGCCACCAGGTAGCCGGAATCCACGAGATCGGCGAACCCGTTATCCCCCGAGGACTGCTCCGGCAGGAAGCGGTGAACGAGCGTCGAACGGCGCATGGATGAGTTCTCTGGTGAAACGCTGGAGGCTACCCAGAGTGTAGCGGCCTCATCCGCCCAATCCGCCACGGGAATCGGCCTCCCACCGAGCGAGGGTCTCGTTATGCTCAACCTGCGAGGGGCGCCCCTCGCCACCGCACACCTCATCGGGAGAAACCCCATGAATATCATCCAGGCCGCTGCGGCCAGCCTGCTGCTCACGGGCAGCGCCCTCGCCGGCGACGCAGCCGAAGGCATCGCCGTCATCGACGCCACGGAGTACCTCCCGCTCGGCACCTTCAACGCCTGGGAGATGATCGACGCCGACAACCAGGTGGACGGTGACACCCAGATCATCAGCGTCAAGAAGACCACCGTTGTGGACGGCATCCCCCGCTACAACGTGCGCACCAAGATCTTCGACGAAGTGGCGGACGTCATCTTCCAGTTCGGCGTGGACGGCAGTGAGATCTATCTCTACGCCGCAAAGGTCGCTGCGGGCGCCGACCTGGGTGACGACGACCTCTCGGTCTCGACGATGTTCTTCACGCCACCTGTTTTCGTGGGCGACACCTCCCAACCGCTCGACGGGCCGCCTGCGGTCACGCCCATCACGTCGTCCATCAAGGTCAAGCTCAAGATCGGGCCCAAATCCATCAAGGCCAAGGTGGACGTCGCGGGCACCATCTCGACCAGTTGGCAGAGCGTCGGCCCCGTGCTCACCCCCAACGGCACCATCCCGGGCAACAACCTGGCCCAGCTGCGGATGGACTTCTTCTTCACCTACAGCTCGGACGACGACGACATCGACGACGTGCTGCAGGGCGAGACCACCAACAAGACCGTGCGCGGCATCATGGGTGTGGACGCTGGCTATGTGCAGATCGACGGCGCCGGCAGCAAGGTCAAGGTCCTGAACCGGGCGATCCTGCCCAACAACACCGTGGGCAACTTCCCGCCCTTGACGGTCGACCTGGCCGGGCTCGTGATCAGCACGCCCTTCCTGTTCAACCTCTTCTACGGTGGAGGTGCCGAGGGGGTCGACCCGAGTGACGGCTTCGTGACCCTGTCCAATGTCGACATCCAACAGCGGCTCGGCGGCAAGACGTTCATGACGGCTGACGTCTCCGTGGCTGGTGTCGAAGGAGGGACGATCGTGCCGGTGCAGTTCACAGGCAAGACCAAGTTCAAGCCCGATGGCACGGCCAACGTCTCCATGAAGGCGAAGACGGCCCACCCCGACCTGACTGCCAAGTTGAACATGAAGATCAAGGCGGCGCTCACCGACACGAGCACCTCCATGACCATGACCTACAAGGCGGGCAAGGACATCGATGGCCTGCCGATCGTGGGCGAGGTGGACATTCCCATCAGCCCCGAACCGGTGGCGAACGCCGTCCTGAACATCAACAGGCTGTTGGACGTGAAGTTCGACCCGAACCCGCTCAAGCGCAAGCTGGGTGCAGAAGGAACGCTCACCCTAGGTTCGCTCCAGATTCCCGTGACAGTGCTGGAGAAGGTGAAGGTCAAGGAGGGCTTCCCGGAGAAGCGCAACTACGCCCTGGTGCAGACCGGCACCACGAAGCCCAAGCTGTTCAAGTGGGCGGCCAGCAACACGGACAACACCGACTACCTCATCGCGAAACTGAAGGGCAAGCTGCTGGGCCTGAAGATCAAGCCTGAGGATCCCAGCCTGCTGCCCGTCAGCCTCGACGACGAGTAGTCGGCCCTGAGAGGGAGCCGGCGTCGCCTCTCCGGAGGCTGGTTCTACCCCGACACATCGGCGGTCGTACGGAATCGATTCCGTGCGGCCGCCGTGTTCGTTCCGGGGCAGACTGTTCTTGGACACCTGATCTGCTTCTCAGACAACGAGGCGAACAGACGCCTCGAAAACTCGCTTCAGATCAGGTGCCCAAGAACAGCCCGCCCCTCGTCGCTGGAGAAGCGCTGGGACCACTGGTGGCGCCCGGCGCCGTGGACCGTGGCCCGGAAAAATGGACTGATAGCCAAGACCACAGTGACCTGCACTGAAGACCAGGAGTCACTCCACTCGCAGAGTCACTGAAAGTCCAGACAGTCTGGATCAAAGGGGGAGTGGACTCGCACGGCGCGTGGACCGACATTCACCGACGAGGGCGGTCCTGTTTTTTGGGCAGAGGATCTGAGGCGAGTTTTCGAGGCGTCTGTTCGCCTCGTTGTCTGAGCAGCAGATCCTCTGCCCAAAAAACAGGACCGCCCGGCAAGCCGGCAGAACTCGAACCCGCAGCCCCTAGCTGTCGCCGCCGAGGTATCCGAGCGCCCTCAATTCGGCCACCACTTCGGGATCCAGATCTTCCAGCTCAAGATTCCCGCCCTCGATGCGTCCCGCCAGGTTCTCGTCCGCGAAGTGCTTCATGAGTTGGCGCAGGCGCGTGCCGCGCCCCTCGAGGGTGTCGGCCAGGTCCTCGTGTTCACCCGGGTCCTCGTCCAGGCGGTAGTACTCCTCCAAGGTTCCACCCGGCGGCAGCCGCTGGGCGGGCATCTTCAGGATCGTACCTGGCTCCAACACCACATCTCGTTGGGACTGGCCGGCGGGCACGAGACCAGGGTTGAGGGCCACGATGTCCTGCACGTGGTTGAGGCGGCCGTAGTTCACGCGCGAGATGGTGGAGATGGTGTCCTTCTTGCGCACCTCGTACTCGAAGGCGTCGGCCTTCGTGCCGTCGTAGGCGCGGTTGCGGATGAGCTTGGCGTTGCCGTCGCTCACACTCTCGAAGTCCAGCCCCGTGAAGTTCATCTCGGAGTAGGCATAGCTGCCCTCCACTTCCAGCTTGCCGCTGCGCGCTGCGAGACCCAGGTCGCGACCTTGGAAGTTCTCGGGGATCTCGAGGCCGTAGGCACCCAGGATGGTGGGCGCCAGGTCCACGTGGCTGGCAAAGGCCTGCACCTTCGCCGGTTGGGGGGCCCCCTCCCGCGGAAAGCGGATCACGAGCGGCACATGCAGCTGCTCCTGATACATGTCGGTGCCGTGGGCTCGCAGGTTGTGGTCAAAGAGCCCTTCGCCGTGATCCGACGTGACCACCACCAACAGGTCGTCCAGCAGCCCCCGCTCGCGCAAGCCTTCGAACAGCTTGCCGAGCCAGATGTCGCAGTACCTCACCTCACCTGAGTAGAGCCAGCGCATGCGCGCCTCGTCCGCTTCAGTGCGGTCCTTCCAACCGAGCTGGTCGATGAGGACGAGGTCGCGCCGACTGCCATTGAAGCGACCTGGCGGCTCGGGCTCCGTCATCAGGTCCGGGTGTGGCAGATAGGGGTCGTGGGGATCGATGTAGTGCATGAACAGGAAGAACGGCTGCTCCTGTTCCAGGCTGTCCACCATCTCCAGCCCCTTCTTCGTCACCTCGTCGGCGGTCACCACCGGGAAGTCGTCGGGGTAGCCGCGCTTGGGAAGGCGCGACACGAACTGCTCGAAACCCTGGGCGAACCCGAAGGTGCTCCCGGCATTGCCGTTGGTGGAGACCGCGAGGCAGCGCAGGCCGGCGCCCGCCAGGCGTTCCGCGAGCGTCTCCAGCTCGTCCGACAGCACGTCTTGTTTCGTGAGCACGTCGACGGTCGTGGGGTACTGCCCCGTGAACATCGAGGCGAGTGCCGGACGGGTCCAACTGGAGGCTGCGATGGTGTTGTCGAACACCAGGGAGTCTGCCGCCAGGGCATCCAACTCTGGAGTGAGCCCCTTGTCGGAACCGTGCGCCCCCACGTAGTCGGCCCGCAGGGTGTCCACCACCACGAAGAGCACGCCGCGCGGCGTAGCGCTGGCGGGGACGATCTCCTCCGGTGGCTGGTCCGGGGCGCTGTCCGAACACGCGAGAACGGCCAGACAACCCGCCCCTAGGAGCGCACGACGAGGCAGTTCAAACAAGCGGTTCAAGGCGGGTCCAACGGGTGCGGAGAGTCGAGGCATCGTCCGTCCAATCCTCGATGCCAAAGCTGAACAGTCAAGCCCGTATCGGCCGTGAGTGTGCCCGGGCTGCAGGAGGAACCGACGAGGGTAGGGAGACGTTGCGGAGCGATGCTCCAAGGAATGCCTGGGGATCGGCTAGGGCAGAGCGAAGCGCACCCAGACCGGAGCGTGGTCCGAGAGCCCTGCGTCCTTCTCGATCCAGGCGCCCCGGGCCCGGGACGCCAGGGCCGGGGAGGCCAGCACGTAGTCCAGACGCCAGCCGAGGTCGTTCTCACGGGCGCGGCCGCGGTTCGACCACCAGGAATAGAGACCGGCCTCGCCCGGGTGCAGGTCCCGCAACACATCACTCCAACCCTGCGCGAGCAGGGTTCCGAACCACTCCCGCTCCTCTGGCAGGAAGCCTGAGTTCTTCTCGTTGCGCTTGGGCGCGTGGATGTCGATCTCGGTGTGGGCGACGTTGAAGTCACCGCAGATCAGGGTCGGCCGGCCCTCTTCGAGCAGCTGGGCTGTGTGGGCCAGGAAGTGGTCCATCCAGGCGAACTTTCGCTCCAGACGCTCCTCCGAGGACGAGCCGCTCGGTACGTAGACATTGATCAAGGTGAGATCGGCCAGCTCCGTGCGCAACACCCGCCCTTCGGCATCGCTCCAGCCCAGGCCCGAGCCTTCGACGTACCGATCCGCGGCGGCGCGAGTGTAGGTGGCCACGCCCGAGTAGCCCTTCTTTTCGGCGTTGAGCCAGCGCGAGTTGTAGCCCTCGGGGCAGCGCAGGGAGGCGTCCACCTGGTCCGGCCAGGCACGCACCTCTTGTAGGCAGAGCGCATCGGGCCGCCCTTCCGCCAACCACTCCGCCCAACCCTTCTTCGCCGCGGAGCGCAGGCCGTTGCAGTTGAGCGAGCAGAGCGTGAAGCCCCGCTCACCTTTCGCGAGCGCGGGGCCCTGATCAAAGAGCGGCGCCGTCTCGGCAGCCTGCTTGCGTCGCGCAGCGCTCATGACGTGCGGAAGGTCTTGAGCACGGGCGCCTGGCCAGCCTGACACACGGCATAGCTGTCGAAGCCCTGCGCCTGCAGTTCATCCAACTGCCTGCCCAGCTTCTTGCGGCTGGCGAGGGTCGTCACCGAGCAGGTCTCGCCATCGGCGCCCCGCTCCCTCAACTGGGTGGCATGGGCCATGAGTTCGCCGTAGTCCGTCTCCGGCCCGTAGAGCAGCGCCACCTTCTTCCAGCGGCGCTGGGGCGCGATGCCCAGGTCCTCCAGCACCATCAGCACGCGCTCGAAGCCGATGGAGAAGCCACAGGCCGGAACGTCCTTGCCGGAGATGCTGCCGATCATGCGGTCGTAGCGGCCCCCTCCCGCCATGGAGAACGGATAGCCCTCCATGCTCACCTCGAAGATCACGCCGGTGTAGTAGCCCATGCCGCGCACGAGGGTCGGGTCGATCTCGACGGCGACGCCGTCCGGCAGGGAGCTGGTCGCCACGTCCATCAACTGCATGAGTTCCGCTTCGATGACGCCCGCCGGGTTCGTGTCCGCGTCGTTACCGGCGCCTGTACAGGCGGCGCGATAGGCGTCCACCGCCTCGGCGGCCTTCCCGTCCGCCACGCATTGCAGCATGGCCGTGGCTCGCTCGATGGCTGCGTCCGGGTGGCCCTTGCCCAGCAGTTCCTTGCGCACGCCATCGACACCGATCTTGTCCAGCTTGTCGATGGTGATGAACACCTCGCCCGAGCGCTCAGCGTCAAAACCACAGCCCTCAACAAAAGCGGTCAGCATGCGCCGATCGTTCACCCGCACGCGCAGACCTTTCAGGCCGAGTGCATTGAGCGCCCTCACGGTGGCCCGGATGAGTTCGATCTCTGCCAGCACCGACGCCTCGCCCAGGATGTCGATGTCGCATTGGGTGAACTGTCGGTAGCGCCCTTTCTGAGGGCGCTCGGCCCGCCACACCGGCCCGATCTGGATGGACCGGAAGGGAGCAGGGAGCTCCGCCGCGTGCTCAGCGTAGAAGCGCGCCAAGGGCACGGTCAGATCGTAGCGCAGGCCGAAGTCCACCAGGTCGTCCGCGCTCTGGGCGGCGGACAGGTCCAACTTGTCGCCCCGCTTCAGCACCTTGTAGATGAGCTTCTCGTTGTCGCCGCCCTCGCCGCTGCTGAGCAGGGCGATGTGCTCGAGGGCCGGGGTCTCCACGCGCCGGAAGCCGAAGCGCTCATAGGCTTCGAGAATCACCCGGGTGGCATCGTCGCGCCGCTCGACCTGGTCGGGGAGCAGGTCACGCATGCCCCGGGCGGGCGCGGTGTTCTTCTTCACGACAGGTCTCCGGCTTCACGGTTCGAGGAAGCGGCGCATCCTACCTCCCTGCCCGCTCACAATCGATTCGTGGAGCGGACCTTCAGCGCGTCCAGCTCAGCCACTTGCCCATGAGGCTCGCGACCAGGGGCGTCAGGCGGGTGCGGTTGTACTGGTCGCCCACCCGACGGATGGCCTCGGCCTGGGTGGGATAGGGATGGATGGTGTTGGCCACCGTCCCCAGGCCGACCTTGCCCACCATGGCCACGCTCAACTCGGAAATCATCTCGCCCGCGTGGCGGGCGACAATGGTCGCCCCCAGGATCTGATCCTTGCCCTTGGCGGTGATGATCTTCACGAAGCCCTCGTCCTCGCCATCCAAGATGGCCCGGTCCACATCCTCCAAGGGCTGCTCGAAGACGTCCACGTCGATGCCCTGCTCGGCGGCGTCCTTCTCGTAGAGGCCCACGTGGGCGATCTCGGGGTCGGTGTAGGTGCACCACGGGATGGTCAGGGCCGAAGCCTTGGACTTGCCCCCGAACAGGGCGTTGCGGATCACGATGCGCGCCATGAAGTCCGCGGTGTGGGTGAACTGGAAGCGCGAGCAGATGTCGCCAGCGGCAAAGATCTTGGGGTTGGTCGTGCGCAGGTTGTCGTCCACCTGCACGCCCTTGCGTTCGTCGAAGGCGACGCCCGCCACGTCCAGGCCCAGGCCGTGCACATTGGGCGCCCGGCCGACACCCACCAGGATCTCGTCCACGCGCAGGGTCTTGGTCTCGCCCCCCTGCTGGAGATGCAGCACCTTTTCATCGCCGTCCTGCTCGACGTTCAAGGTCTTGGTGGACAGCAAGAGTTGGATGCCGTCCTGCTCGAAGGCCTTCTGCACGACGGCCGCCGCGTCCGGGTCTTCGCGCATGAGGATGTGATCGCCCAGCTCGATGATGGTCACCTCGCTGCCGAAGCGCGCAAAGGACTGGGCCATCTCGCTGCCAATCGGGCCCGAGCCGATGATGGCCAGGCGCCGGGGAAGCTCGGTCAAGCTGAACAGCGTCTCGTTGGTGAGATAGCCCGTCTGCTCCAGACCGGGGATCGGCGGCGCCGCCGCGCGGCCTCCGGTGGCGATGACCGCCTTCTTGAACATCAGGGTCTGGCCCGCCACCTCCACACGATCCGGACCGGTGAAGCGCCCACCCCCGAGGAAGATGTCGACGCCCAGGTCCGAGAAACGCTGGGCGGAATCGTTAGGCGCGATGCGCGCCCGCAGCTTGCGCATGCGTTCCATGACCTTGCCGAAGTCCACCTGCACGCCGTCAGGCACATGGATGCCGTATTCGCCAGCATCGCGCACCTCAGCGGCGCGTCGCGCCGCGGAGATGAGCCCCTTGCTGGGGACACAGCCGACGTTCAGGCAGTCGCCGCCCATGAAGTGCTTCTCGATCAGGGCGACCTTGGCGCCCAGGCCCGCAGCCCCCACGGCCGAGACCAGACCCGCCGTGCCGCCGCCGATGACCACCATGTTGTAGCGGCCGTCGGGGGTCGGGTTCTTCCAGTCGGCTGGGTGGACATGCCCGACCAGCGTCCGGTTGTGTTCGTCGTCCGGCAGCATGGTCGGCGAATCGGATGAGTCACTCATGGTCGTCACTGGCTGACCTCCTTATCGAGCGCCTTGCGGGCGATGCGGGTCACGTAGACCGTCACCACGATGGTGGCAACGAGGCCCACGACCTTGAGTGCCGTCTGTGCGGGGCTTCCGCCCTGCTCCGTCGCCACCACGTCCTTGGCGGCCGAACCCAGATAGACGTACATGATGGTGCCCGGGATCATCCCCACCCAGGACGCCAGGAAGTAGTTGCGGAAGGACACCGCCGTCAGGCCGTAGGCGTAGTTGAGGATGCTGAACGGAAAGACCGGGGAGAGACGGGTCAGGAACACGATCTTGAAACCCTCGCGCCCCACCGCCTCATCCACCGCGGCGAAGCGTTCGTTGCCCGCGACCTTCTTCTCCACCCAGGCCCGTGCCACGTAGCGGCCCACCAGGAAGGCCGCGGCCGCCCCGAGGGTTGCGGCCACGGAGACGGTGATGGAACCCTTGACCACACCGAAGGCCGCCCCCGCACCGAGTGTCAGGATCGAGCCGGGGATCAGGAAGACGCAGGCCACGATGTACATGCCTACGAGAGCAACGGGCCCCCACCATCCGAGGCCGTCCACCCAGTCCAGCGCGGCAGTCATCCATTCGTCGATGGGCAGCAACACGAGGGCTGCAACGAGAGCCGCCACCACCAGGATGGCGGGCAGCAGCTTGGAACGCCCTTGCGGTGCAGCGCTCGCGGTGTCCGCAGGCGGCACGGCCGATGCAGCTGCGGCGCTCGTATCCGGCGCATCCGACATGTGTCCAGCTCCTTGCGTGAGTTCCCAAGACCGACCGGGTCTAGCAGCACCCGGGATGTTGCCCTGTTCCCCGGATATTGCCTGGAAGCAGGGCGCCGATCACGGCTGCCTTGAAGCCAACCTTCATTCTCGGCGCCTCAGCCGATGCACGACGCAGGCGCGACGTGCTCAACGGGGGCGTCTGATGCCGCGCCGAGTCTCGGTGTTTCGCTGTTTCTCCTGAACCCGCACTGGCACCCAAAGCCATGGGTCGGTCCAAGGATCTGCGCCCGGATCTTTCTGGATGGTCTATGCTCGCTGGCATCGGACACGGGGGTGTCCATCTCTTGGAAGAGAACACCGACTGCGGGCGCTTCGTCGCCCCGAACTGCGAGGGGGATCCGTGCGACCCACCACGATCGGCTGGTTGTTGGGCTTGGGGCTTGGGACCTGTGTTCTGGGATGTCGAGAGCAAGACCCCCAACCGGATGCCCCCGGAACAAACTCCGAGGCGGGAGTCGACGACGAATCCGTCGAATCCTTGGTCGGCTCGTCGCCAGCGCCCGCTGGTTGGCCCGCAGGACTCCCGCTACCCACGCTCTCCGGTCGACTGCCCCTGTCCGTGCCGCTGCCAACTACGGCCAACACACCCGTGCAGGCACGACCGGGCTTCGACCGTTTCTCCTGGCAGTCCTTCATCGCCTTGAATTGGCCGGCCGGCACAAAGCGGGGCACGCCCCTCGACCCCGATGACCCCCACGCACTGATGCGGCCCGGCGCGGCCGACTCCACGGTCTGGAGCACCTACAAAGAAGCCTACGAGCTGTTCTCCCAGGGCAGCGAACGGCCGTCCTCATGGGAGTCGGCAGAAGTCCCAGTGAACCCATGCCCCGCTGCCGACGGCGCCACCCGCTTCATGGCCATGCCCACCACTGGTGGCACTCTCCTGGGTGAGGTGAACGAGGCCTTCTCCTTCCCACTCATCGATCAGCAGAACAACTACGCCTGGAGCGAAGTGCGCTTCAACAAGGCGCAGTACGAGTTCATCCGGGGGGAGGACGGAGACGAGAACCAAGACACCTGGCTCTACCTCGTTCCCAATCTCTTCCAGGCACAACAGGCGGCAGGCGACAAGGGGCTGCAGATGCCCGCGAGCTCGGCGCCCAGCACCGAGGGAGCCCTGATGATCAAGGCCACCTGGCGCATCCTGCCCAAGGGAGCGGACACCAGCCGTTACTACACCGTGCGCGCCCAGCTCTATGACGAACTCGACCCCGACAAGCCCGACTGCACGACGGCGACCATGGGCTTGGTGGGCATGCACATCGTGCAGAAGCTCGAGAACTTCCCGCAGTGGATCTGGTCCAGCTTCGAGCAAGTGGACAACATCGAGCTGGGGCCCGGCGCACCGGACGGCTTGACGCCCAGCTTCTTCGACGGCAAGCCCATGTCGAAGCAGGCCCGAGAGCAGGGCTTCAGCAATCGACCGAAGGACAAGGTGCCTCCGCTCCTGCCCGCGACCAAGAGGAGCCCGGTCCAGGTGGCACGCGTCAACCCCATCCCCACGACACCTGCGGGCGCCTCCACCGTGGACATGAACCGCATCTATCAAGAGCTCCTGGATGGCACGGTCTGGAGTCACTACCAACTGGTCATCACCCAGTGGCCCACCGAAGGCTCGCAGTTCGTCCTCCCGAGTCAGGGGGGCATCTATCCCCAGGACGCTGGCGCGGCCTTTCCGGCCAAGGGCTGCACGAATGTGGTCATGGAGACCTACCTCCAGAACGACGACCTCTCCGGCGGTTTCGGGAACAACTGCATGGAGTGCCATTACCGGGCGGCCAAGTCCGACTTCAGCATGGTCCTGCAGAACCGGGCGCACTGAGTGCCGCCCCAGGAGACGACAGCATGACAGCCAGCAATTCGACGGCTTCGGGTTGGTCGACCTATCACGGCGACGTGGCTCGAACGGGCTGCGCGCCGGACGGCAGCTCCAACATCACGGCGGCCAACGTCGCGCAACTCAAGGAGCTCCACAGCCTGGAGATCGGCGGCTGCATCCTCTCGGTCCCCGCGGTGGCGAATGGCTTCGTCTACGTCGGGACGGCGAACGGCATGCAACGAGAGCAACGCGTCCAGGCCAACGGCGGGACGTTCCAGAAGATCGATCTGGCCACAGGGGAGATCGTGCTCACCTTCGGTTGGGAAACGGAGCGCACGGAGGGCGACATCCACGGCTTCACGGGCATGGGCTGCACACCGGCGATCGTCGACGGCCTGGTCTACTTCAGCGCCTTCAACGGCAAGCTCTACTGCCTGGATGACGCGAGCTTCGAGCTGGTCTGGGTCACGGACCTGCGGTGCGCGGACCCCATCCAGCGCCAGCCCATCACCAACACCGTCGGCGTGGACGACGACCCCCCCAGCGCACAGGCCGAGGGCTGGTGCTCTCCGCTCGTGGTGAACGGTCGCGTGTTCGTCGGCCTCGGCGAAGGCGAGAACCCGGACCTCTACGCCTTCATCTACTGCTTGGACGCCAAAACGGGCGTGGTGGACTGGATCCTCTGCACGAATCAGCTGGATCCCTGTGTGCCGATCAACAAGCCGAACGTCCTGCCCAAAGCTGTGGTGAAGTGCCCTCTGCCCAGCGGCTTCACGACCTATGACGACCCCGTGCCCGCCAACATGATGGGCTGCTGCGTGTGGACGGCCATCAGCTACGACGCCGAACTCAACCGCCTCTACTGTGCGACCGGCAACTTCCCCAACAGCGAAGAAGAGAAGCTCTTTGGCGTCCAGGGCAACGTGCTCCCAGCTCCAGGTTATGCCTACAGCGTGATGTCCCTGGACGCGGCGACGGGCGAGATCATCAACATCTTCCAGGCCCCTCCGGAAAGCAGCTACCGCTGCTCCGACCTCGACGTCGACTTCGGCGCCTCGCCCGTCATCTTCATGCGTGGCGGTCAGAAGCTCGTGGCTGCAGCCTGCAAGAACGGCGGTCTCTTCCTCCTGGATGCCGAGACGCTCGAACTCGTGGAGTGGACTCAACTCCTGCCGTTCCGTAACAACGCCAAGAATACGGGCAAGACCGGTGAGCAGATCACGACCGTCGATCCCCATGGGGACGACGAGGCCAACAACCCGCATCCCGTCGTCAGCAACGAGCAGTCGAACAAGACGCCGGCCGAGAACTTCCACGGCACCTACTCGACCCCGGCCATCGACCCCAAGTTGGGGCGCATCTTCGTGGGCACCGGCGGGAACAACTACCACTGGGTGGCCTCGGGCATCGACACGCCCACCACGCCCTTCATGCGCGCCTACGATTGGACGGAGCTGAAGGACGCCTGGGAGCTCGACGACGGCGACCCCCAGCGCTACGTCAACGCAGGTGCACCCAAGGGGCCCATGTACAAGCAGGCTGGTGAAGCAGGGCTCTCCTCTCCCGCCGTGGTCAACGACCTCGTGTTCTGCTCCACCTCGAAGATCGCGCTCTATGCCTTCAGCACGGCAGACGGGACCTGTTTGTGGGAGCAGGCGCTGGGCATGCAATCCGGTGGGTTCAGCGGCGGCTACGGCTACTGCCTGGGCCCTGCCGTGTGCGGTGACTTCGTGGTCGCCGGCGCCCTCGTGAACGGGCGCGATGGAGGTGTCTTGAAGATCTACGGCTTGGACCAGCCCGCCGGACCGAAAGCCTAACTGCAGCTGCGGCCTCGGCCGCCAAGGAGGAACACCCGTGCCCCTGATCGCGCTCGGCCTGCTCATCGGCCTGGACAATTGTCTCGTGGGTGCAGCGCTCGGCCCGCTCCAGCTCGACCCACGACGACGTCGAAGGCTCGCACTCTCCTTCGGCCTGTTCGAGATGCTCATGCCGCTCATTGGAGCCGCCGTCGCGGCACGAGGGCTCTCGGCGACAGGCTGGCAGCTGGAAGGCCTGACCCCCATGGCGCTGGCCGTGTGCGCACTGCTTGCCTTGATCGGGGCCCGCCGGCGTGGGCGCGTGGCCCTGCAGGGTCGCCTGGCCCTGATCCTCGTTCCCCTCAGCTTGAGCCTCGACAACCTGGCTGCTGGGGCGACGCTGCTCCAGGACGGCGGAGCCCTGCTTTCTTCCGCCTTGATGATCGGCGCGCTCTCGGGGCTCCTGAGTCTCCTGGGCCTCTCCCTCGGGGCCCATGCAGCCACATGGCTGGCCGCCCCCAGCAAGCCCGTCGAGAACGAACAGCACGACACCGGATGGGGCTCCAAGCAAGGAACCCGCCGACGACTCTCCGCTTCGATCTTGAGCGGAACGCTCCTGGCGTTGGCCAGCCTGACTTCCCTGGCACTTGGTTGAGGACATCACGATGCCCCCCACGGAACAAAGCGGTGATTCCGGCACGACACCCAAGGTGTCCTTCGCCTCCCACATCGCGCCCTACTTCGCGCAGTACGCCGATGAAATGCGTTGGCGCATGAACCTCATCGACTACACCGACGTGAAGGACAATGCGGACATGATCTACAGCCGCATCAGCGACAAGACGGACAACCGCATGCCGCCGCCGATGTACCCCGCTCTCAATCAGTCGGTCATCGACAACTTCAGGTGGTGGATGGACAACGGGTTCCCTCCGTGACTCCGGCTCGCGCACTCCACGTCACCCCGGCGCCTGGCCCGATACCTGGCCCGATACCTGGCCCGATACAGGATCGGGCGCAGCCCCGCGCACCGCGTGTGCGCGACCTGCACTTTCCCACGGGGCTCTGTTTCGACGCACAGGGGACGCTCTTCATCACCGAGTCCGGCATCCCCCTGGATGGCGCCCCAGCAGGTGGGCGCGTTTGGCGCGTCGAACGCAACGGCCAGCGGCGCCTGTTGCGGGACGGTCTGGGTGCCCCCGTCACCGGCGTCCACTGGCACGGCGAAACGCTCTATGTCTCTCAGGGGGGCCAGCCCGGACGGATCCTGGCCATCGACCCCAACACCGGTTCCCAAAAGGTCTTGGTGGATGATCTGCCCAGCGGCGGCAACTACCACACCAACACCCCCTTCATGGCGCCCGATGGCTGGCTCTACTTCGGGCAGGGATCCGCCACCAACAGCGGCATCGTGGGCCCCGACGGACGCGACATGCCCTGGCTCAGGGAGCATGCCCACAGCCACGACCTGCCCGGTTACGAAATCGTCTTGTCCGGCGAAGACGTCACCACCGACAACCCCGCAGGTGGCCCCCCCGTCACGACGGGAGGGTTTGCGCCCTTCGGCCGTTCGCAGCCTGCGGGGAGCCGCATCCCCGCTCAGACACCGTGCACTTCGGGAGTCATGCGCTGCCGCCCCGACGGCAGCTCGCTCGAAGTGGTGGCCTGGGGCCTGCGCAATCCCTACGGCCTCGGCGCCTTGCCCAACGGGCGGCTGATCGCCGTGGACCTAGGCCTCAATGACCGCGGCAGCCGCCCGGTGCGAGCCGCCGAAGCTTGCCTCTTTGAACTGCATCCCGGGCGCTGGTATGGCTGGCCCGACTACGCCGCCGGCGTCCCGGTGACGGCACCCGAACTCTGCCCCACCCGCACACCCCTGCGCCAAGACCAGCCGCAACCTCCGCCGCAACCGGCCAGCTTCCTGCTGTCGAATCACGAGGCCCTGGGTCCTCCGGTAGAACCGCTGTTCCGCTTCCCTCGCCACGCGGCGCCAACTCATGCGCTGCCCGTAAGCAACGACGAACTCTTGGTGTGCCTGTTCGGCGACAAGCTTCCGTTGACCGGGCCACCCGGTCCGCGCGCCGGACGAGGTCTTGCACGTGTCGACTTGCGCCGGGGCGAAATGCAGATGGAGTCCACGCCTCCCTTGCATCGTCCCATCGACCTGGCCATTGACCCCACCGACGGCAGCTTGCACGTGCTCGACTTCGGTCGCTACGAACTGCAAGCGCTGCCAAAGCTCGAAGCCCAGGCGGGCAGCGGTCGGGTTTGGAAGGTAGGCTGAGCGAGCATCTTTCTTCCGTGAACCAAGACGCCCCGAGCCGCCTGGCACTCGCCTGAACTCGGAACCGACGTTCTGTTCGAAAGCCGGCGCCGAAGCCAACCGTCTTTCCCATCGGCGCGTAGGATGCCCGTCGGGAATCCACGCCGAACCGGGCTGCATCAGTCCGCATGTTCGGCACAGCAGCAATGACTCACGGGAGAGATGTCATGAAGTTCGTCATGAAGACCCTGGTCAAGGTCCAGCTGAGCGCCTGCCTGCTTCTCAGCTTGTGCAGCCTCGCCACCGGCCAGTGGGTTCAGCAGGAAGCCTGCTATGTGTTTCCACTCAACGCCAACGTCTGGAGCCAGGCTTCCTCCTGGCCAAACAACATGGTGCCCGCAACAGGCACCGTCGCCCACATCCCCGCGGGCACGACCATGTACCTCGATAGGAGCCCCAATGCCCTCGAAGGTATCGAGGTGGAAGGCACCCTGATCTTCATCTGCCGTGACCTGAACGTCAGCGCTGACTGGATCCGTGTCACAGGGCGCCTGGAGGCAGGCACCGCCAACAAGCCCTTCCTGCGCGAGGCGATCATCACGCTCACGGACGACTACCCCGATGATGCGTCGGCCCCTGGCAACAAGATGCTCGTGGTGGAGGGGACCGGCGAGCTCATCCTGCGAGGCGAACCCCACGGGCCAAGCTGGAAGCGGATCGCCAGCACGGCCGCCAAGAACCAGGACCAGCTCGTGCTCCAATCAGCGCCGGACTGGAACGTGGGCGATTCGATCGTCATCGCCTCCACCGACTTCGACATGACTCAGGCGGAAGAGCGGGAGATCCTCGCCATCAGTGGGTCCACCCTGACCCTGGATCAGGACCTGATGTACGAGCATTGGGGCGCGACGGAGGGCCCGGCCCCCGGCGTCGAGGAATATGCGGAGGTCGGATTGCTGACCCGCAACATCGTCGTGCAAGGCAGCCCCAACATGACGGGGTCGCCTGAGATGGCAGGCCACGTGATCGTCCGGAATGCCACGGGTGCAGGGCCCATCGTACGCCTCAGCTGGGTGGAGTTCCGCAACCTGGGCAACGAGGGCACCCTGGGTCAGTACCCGGTGCACTTCCACCAACTCGGCACCCAGGTCGACGCCTTCGTGCGCAACTGCAGCATCCACCACAGCAGCAACCGCGGCGTCGTGGTGCACGGAACCCAGGGTATCGAGCTCACCAACAACGTGGTCTTCGACACCATCGGCCACGGCTACTACATGGAGGACGGCAGCGAGACCGACTGCGTCTGGAAGGGGAACCTCGGCCTCGTCACTCGCGCGGCGACAGTCTGCGTGGACCCGCCCGACTGCACCGACGAAGAACCCGCCACCTTCTGGGTGCGCAACAACGACAACATCCTGGAAGACAACGCGGCGGGCGGCTCGGATTTCTACGGCTTCTGGCTGGGCGAGGACACCCTCAGCCCCACGCCGATCACCTCCTTCACCCGCAATGTCGCCCACAGCAATGGGCACAGCGGCTTCTACCAGAACACCCGCCCCATGCCGACGGCGGCCAACCCCGGCATCTGGCACGACCTCACGACCTACAAGAACAGACGCACGGGCGTCTGGTTCCGCAGCTACGGCATCTGCGAACTGAACAACATCAAATCGGCGGACAATGAGTCGGGTTTCTATGTCGCCTCCACGGGAACGCCTGCGGGGCTACCATTGCCGTCCCTGACCACCTTGAAGGATTCCCTCGCCGTGGGAGAGAGCAACAACCTCGGCGAGCCCTTGAGCGCGCTGGAGCTGCAGCACGGCCGCAGCCTGCCGCAGACGGCCCCCTGGTTGCCCGGCACTCCGCAGATCGATGCCCTGATGGGATACGAGATCTATGACGGCCCCATCGCCGTTGTGGACACGCACTTCGCCAACTTCGAGGACTTCGACTACACCCTCGTGAACCCCGCCTGGCTACGCAAAGCTGGCGCCTTCCACCAGGTTCAGGCGCTGGTTTCACCCTGGGCCATGGACCCCACGAACTACGTCGAGGGGGTCAGCTTCGAACAACCCGGGACCCGGCCGCTCTACTTCCGGGATGCCCAGCCAGGCGCCAACGGCATCGCCATGGCATCCCTGCTCGACCTGGACGGCTCACTCTCGGGTACGGCGGGTGCCTATGTCTTCGCCAACACGAACTTCCTGGTGCCTGCCAGTGGGTCCACGTTCGACACGGACTGGAACGCGAACATCGTCGTCCCCTCGCAGGGCCAGGTCTACGGCCAGCTGGACTTCAAGAACACTGACGTGGTCAATCTGCCGGACGAGTTGGACCTCATCAACGTCAACGACCCGACCAAGGTGTTCCGCATCATGACGCCTACCGAAGTGACCAGCGAGCACTTCGTGGCCAGCGTGCCCATCGACACCTCGCCCAGCGTGAACGACGTCTACCTGTATGCCGGCCTGTCAGGCGACCCGGTCCCCCAGACCTTCCGCCTGACCTTGCGCTTCACGGCACCCAACCAGTCGATCCTGGTGGGTGTGCCTTTCGCCGCCGGCGGAACCACCGTGACTCACAACGGCACACCCATGGCCATCTCCACCATCAACCAGGTCTTGACGGGCAGCGGCAACGCGTGGGCCTTCTTCAACGGACTCTATGTGTTCCGGCTCACCACCGGAGGCACCGGAACCACGGTCTTCGATGGGACCCCCACCGAGTTTGAAGTGCTCTGAGCAGGCTCGGTTCAGCGGTCTGACGACGACTCAGCGTTCAGCCGTGTCCACGAGCTCGTACTCGTGGATGCGGCGAACGTCCATGGTCAGCGGCCCGCCTTCGGACTCTCGTTCGAAGATGCGCACGAAGCGCGCGCCGTGGACGATCTCCGTATCGGTGTAGCTGGTCCAATCGTGGACGTCCTGGGAGGTGGTGGCGTCGCGGCCACGCAGCAGCACGACGGCCTCGACCCGGAGGCGAGCGTAGTCCTCCGGACTGAGCCCCTGCAAGGGGCTCTGCTCGTCGATGGGATGGACGATCGTCCAGGACAGGTGCAGGAAGGAAACCAGGCTGCGCTCCAGGGGCAAGTCGTGGAAGACCCGGCGCGGCGCGCCGCCGGTGTCATCGCCTTCGACGAAACTCGACAGCATGACCTTGGCGTGCAGGTCCAGCAGTTGGTTCCGACGGCGATTCGCGATGCGTAGCATGAGCCCCGTGCCGCCACGGTAGGGAGCAACCACGGCACGGTCGCTCCAGGCGATGTCGGGAGCGGGGCGCGAGAAACGCGCGAAGACCAGCCCCGTCCCCAACGCCACCAACACCAAGGAGCAGAAGGCCTGCACCATCATGACCACGTTGGCTGCCAGTCCTGATGGTGCGAGCTGACCGTAGCCCACCGTGGACGAAGTCTGCACGGAGAGAAACAGCGCCTGCAGGAAGCGCCCGTAGGTAGCCGGTCCGGTGATGGCGCCCTCACCGCAGGCGATGTAAGCCGCAGCGAAGAGCAGGTTGAACGCCAGGTAGGCCAGCGCCGCACCCAGCAAGAACCAACCCCAACGCGTGGTGAGCATGCGGTGGTAGAGGCTGAGCCGGGCGCGCCAACTGCCTCCGACGTGAGCCACCGAGAAGCTGCCGTCCCGCTCCACCAGCCGCGACGCGCGCGACGCGAGAGACCCGAAGCCCAAGTCGCGATCTTCATCAGTCTCGGGGTTCTCGCGGCGGACCATGCGGCCGATGGTACTTCAGGGGATCGGTCGCTCGCATACCCGCACTCGCTCCTCTGACGAATCAGGGGCGGCGCGGTTCCTGAGCGCGGTACGATCCCCGGCATGCTTCTCCTGAAGATCGGGCTTTGCGCATCGGCTTCCATCGTGCCGGCCGTCTGTCTCATCACCTGCACCCTGCTGGGTCTCCCGACCGTCGCCGCTCAACCCTTTGCCGCTCAACAGGCACCACTTGGAACGGGGAGTTCGGTCGTAGCCACCGGCACGAGCGCACGGCTTCACGAGAGGGGCCCATCCCCCCCGCCTGTCTCTCCACCTTCCGACTTCGTGCATGTGGTCGGGCATCAACTGGTCGCACAGGGCAAGCCGTTCCACTTCGCGGGCTGGAACACCTACTACCTGATGGTCTATGCCGCTGATGCGGGGCTGGTCCCCCTGGTTGATGAGGTGTTCAACGATGCGGACGCCTTGGGACTCTCGGTGCTGCGAACCTGGGCCTTCAACGACGGCGCAGGCCAATGGAACGCCCTGCAGACGGCACCCGGCACCTATGACGAACAGGTGTTTCGCGGCCTCGACTACGTGGTCTGGCAAGCGGGGCTGCGCGGCGTCCGCCTGATCCTGCCGTTGGTGAACAACTGGGACGACTACGGCGGCATGAACCAGTACGTCGCTTGGAGCCCCACGGCGACGGGCCACGACGACTTCTACAGCGACCCCTCCTGCCAGCAGTGGTTCAAGAACCACGTGACGGCCGTGCTGAAGCGCGTGAACACCTACACGAACATCGCCTATCGAGACGACCCAACGATCCTGGCCTGGGAGCTGGCGAACGAAGCGCGTTGCGTCTCGGACAGCAGCGGCGCCACGCTGCAGTCATGGCTCGATACCATGGCTGCACACGTCAAGGCCGTGGACCCCAACCACCTGCTCACAACAGGCATCGAGGGGTTCTACGCTGGCGACCAGGCTGCGAAGAACCCAGCCAGCTGGATGAGCACTCAGGGCGTCGACTTCATCGCCAATCACTCAGGGCCGGACATCGACTTTGCGAGCGTGCATCTCTGGCCCGATAGTTGGGGCTTCAACCTCTCGGACACTGTGCAATGGGTGTCCGACCACGGGGAGGACGGCCTCGAGCTGCTCAACAAGCCCGTTGTCGTCGAGGAATTCGGGAAGCAGGGATCGCTCTCGACGCGCGACCTCTACTACCAGGCCATCTACCAGGCGGCCTATGACCTGGCCACGTCAGGAGGCGCCCTCGCCGGCACCAACTTCTGGTCGCTCTACCACGATGCCTATGCGCCCTTCGACGACGGATACGGCGTGTTCGCCCCTGCGGACGTCAGCACGACGGCCATCATCATGAACGAAGCAGCCTTGATCCACGCGTTGCCTTGACGAGGCGAGACGAGCCGCCCGCCGGGCCTACTTGGACCGCTCGGCCAGGTACTCCGCCGTCCCCTCGCCGCTCAATTTCGCTGCGTCCTTCAAGCGACCGTTGACGGTTGGCGACATGAGCAAGTCGTAGTGCACACCGAGGTCCAGGTAGATCTCGTCGAGCACTTCGCCCAACTTGCTCTTGATCTCAACCTGGACATGGACTCGAGCCACGGCGAGCCACGCGGGAATGCGGTAGTACCCCGTATCGATCCTCGTTGTGAACGGCCGCAAGACGAACTCGGCATCGGGGTCCACCCTCAGGCCAGCGCGCAGCATCTCCGTTGAAAGCGCCGCATCGAAGTTCGTCCGGATGTTGGTCTTGATGGTGGCCCACTTATCCAGTTCGTCGCCCTTCGCAGCGAGGAACTCGCTCTCCGGCTTGCTATCAACCTGGAGGTCGAGCAACTCGAGCGGTTGGACCGCGTAGGCCCGGATGCCGGTGAATGGATTCGGTTCAGCACTTCTCACGACGACATAGGGCGTGCCACAGGCGACGCTCAACCCCAGGATGAGAACGCAGCAGGAAAGCGCAAGCTTGTGCGGTGCAGGATGAGTCCAGGCCATGGCGAGCCCCTTTCGTCGAGGTCAGTTGGAGACGAACTCGCCCATCATAGTCACGCCATCGTCGGCGAGCGACCACTGCGCCAGACGGCCCTAGCGGTCGGGAGGCGAAAAGCTGCGATCGGCGAACGGCGCGCTTTGAGGCACATGGCACTGCACACACTGGCCCCGCCGGGGGTGGCTGGTGCGCAGACCCTCGTAGCCCGTCTTGCCGTGGCAACTCAGGCAGCGGCCCCGGAGCAGAAGGGTGTGAGGAATGCTCGGCGGCATGCCCTGCGGGTGATCGGCCTCCAGCACCTGGCTGGTCACTGCGGGGCGGCTGCCCGCGAAGCCGTTGCCCTGCCAGTGCAGAGATGAGGAGGGCAAAGCGACCTGCCCGCCCTCGCCTCGACCTTCGGCGGCACGCGAGGAGAATTCCCGGTGGCGCGACTCCACGTGGCACTGCAGGCACTGAGACAGTTCCGTGTGGGCCATGGGCCGCGCCGTCCGGTCACCCATCACGAGGCCAGTGTCATGGCAGTCAAGACACTGACGGCTGCCCTTGCCGAAAACGGTCGAGTGCGGCATGGCCGGCGGCGCCCCCTCGTAGGTACGGCGCGAGGCACGCAGCTCCAGGCTCTCTTGCCGGGCTGACTCCCGATCCCTTGCCAAGACGAAGTACGGCAACTTGCCGGACTCCGGCGTGAGCAAGGTGCTGAGCTTGCGGTTCCGGGACTCGAGGGGGCGTTCCCCGAGCAGCGAGCCCAAGGCCATGCCGCCAGTCTCGGGGGTGGGCGCCCGCCATGCGTCAACCTCAGCTTCCGCGGCAGAAGGGGCCACGCTCTGCGCTGGAGCGTCAACGCTTTGCACAGGGTCGGCAACGCTCTGCGCAGGCGCCATGGCCTGCGGCGCGGGTTCGGCTTCTGGTTCCTTCTCCGCCGCCGGCCGGCTCGTCTCGCCCGTCGGAGCATCAGACACGCACGACGTGCTGCCCCCGATCATGGCCCCCAAGATGAGGGCCCCCGAGGCGACGGACAGGCAGCTGCTCCAGCACGTCATGACTTCACCTCACTCCCCCGCTGCGACAGGCTTCAGGCTCACCGCGCACTTCTTGTAGTCCGGTTGCTTGCTGATGGGATCGATGGCATCCAGCGTCAAGCGATTGATCTGGCGCTGCTCATCGAAGAAGGGAACGAAGACCGACCCCCGTGGGGGCGCACCTCGCCCTCCAACCCAGGCAGGCATCTGCAAGCTCCCACGCCGGGTGCTCAGCTCCACCTGCTGGCCGTTGGAAATGCCGAGCTCCGAGGCGTCCTGAGCGTTCAGCTCCACATAGGCATTGGGCATGGCGGCTGCGAGATCCGGCACGACTCCTGTCAGGGTTCCGGTGTGCCAGTGTTCGAGTACGCGCCCTGTGCACAACCAGAAGGGATAGTCCCCGTCGGGTATCTCCGGCGGAGCTGCATAGGGCCGGAACCAGATCTGGGCCCTGCCGTCCTTGGTCGTGGAGTGATAGAAGTCCACGCCCTTTCCGGCTGCGACGTAGGGGTCCTCGCCCTCCACGAAGCGCCAACGCGTCTCTTTCCACTGGCCGCTGGGCTGCTGCACCACCGGCCAACGCAAGCCGCGGGCCTTGACGTACTCGCCGTAGGGCGCGAGGTCCTTGTGCTTCAGGGTGGTGAAGGGGCGATACTGCTCGAACAACTTCTCGTCCACGTTCTCGTCGTAGTAGCGGTCCCACTCCCAAGCGGGGAAGGAGCCGCCCTCGTCCGAGGGGAGATCGAACAAGAAGTTGCCGTGCTTGTCCTTCATGGGCTCGAAGTCGCGCTCGAACAGGGTGTGCGCCACGGCCAGCATCTGCCAGACGTCGTCGCGCGCGCCCTGCGGCGGCTCCACCATCTTGAACCACTGCTGCGTGCGCCGTTCCGAGTTGCCGAACAAACCGTTCTTCTCGACCCACAAAGCCGACGGCAAGACGAGGTCCGCCTCGACCGTGGTGGCCGTGGGGTAGACGTCCGAGACGATCAGGAACTTGCCCTGCTCGCGCGCACGTCGATAGAAGAGGGCCTCCGTGTTGGGCAGGGACTGAGCGGGGTTGGTCACCTGCACCCAGATCGTGGAGATGCTGCCTCCCTCCTCGGCCGGTGTGCAGAAGGCATCCCACATCTTCACCGTGTGGAAGCCTGGCGTGCCTGAGACACGCCCCGCGGGCAGCTTCCAGAGGCGCTCGGCGTCGGCCCGGTGGGCTTCTTTCTTCACGATGCGACCGCCGGGCAGGGTGTGGGCGAGGGTGCCCACCTCGCGCGCCGTGCCGCAGGCGGAGGGCTGCCCCGTGAGACTCGTGGGCCCGTCCCCCGGCTTGCCGAAGTGCCCGCTCAACAAGTGCAAACCATGCACCAGGGTGTTGATCGCCGTGCCCCGGGTGTGCTGGTTCATGCCCATGCACCAGAAGCTGGCGATGCGCTTGGTGGGGTCGCCGAAGAGCCCTGCCAGCATGCGCACGTCGTCAGCTGGCACACCGGAGAGCTGCTCGACAAACTCGGGCGTGTAGGGCGCCAGGGCTTCGCGGTACTGTTCGAACGTCATGGGCACGCCGAAGAGATCCAGCGTCTCGGCATCCTGACGGAAGGCGGCGTGCTTCTCGACGAAGGCCTTGTCCCAGGTCCCGTTCGCCAAGAGCAGGTGAGCCACACCATTGGCCAGCGCAAGGTCGCCCTGGGGCCGCATGAGCAGGAAGTGATCGCAGGCATCGGTCGTGCGCGTCCGGCGCGTGCCGATGTCGATCAGGGTGACCTGCTCCCCGCGCAGGCGGCGATCCACGAGACGCGAGAAGAGGACCGGGTGCATCTCGGCCGGGTTGTTGCCCCACATGATGGCGACATCACAGGCCTCGAGGTCGTCATAGCAGCTCGCCGGTTCGTCCACGCCATAGGTCGCGAGGAATCCAGTGACCGCGGACGCCATGCACAAGCGGGCGTTCGGGTCGATGTGGTTGTTCGCCAACCCGCCCTTGATGAACTTGTTGGCCACATAGCCTTCAGGGATCGTCCACTGCCCGCTGCCGTAGATCGCAAAGCCCGCCGGGTCGGCCTGCACCTTGTCGGCCACCACCTCGATGGCTTCCTCCCAACTGATGGGCTCGAGCTTGCCGTTGCGGCGCAGCAGGGGCGTGGTCAAACGGTTCTTGCCGTACAGGATCTCGCCGACGTGGTAGCCCTTCACGCACAGCAGGCCGCGGTTGACCTCTGCCTGCTCGTCCCCCGCTACGGCCACGACCTTGCCTTCGGCCACACCGACCTGCACGTGGCAGCCGGTGCCGCAGAAACGACAGGGGGCCTTGTTCCACTGGATTCCAGCCAAACCACTCAAGACCGGCATCACCGGAGCCTTCTTGGCGGCGGACAGCGCGGCCGTCATGGCCACGGACTTCATGAACGTCCGCCGGTTGGGTCCGGAGGAGCTTGCGGCCGTGGAGATTCCAGGCAACCCGGACCTCAATGGCATGACCCTTGCCCTCCCTTGCAGTCACAGCCGTGCCCGCCTGGGATCGCGGCAGGAGCAGGTTGTGCGTCGACGTGTCCTTCACACGCATCCAGATCCACGGCGACCACTTCGATGTCACCGACTCCGGGCATCGCTGCCAGACGCCGGGTTGCCTCTTCCGCAGCCACCGCATCGTCCGACTGCAGGACAACCGGCAAGCGGGATCCAACGGGCTTGCCCACCGCACAGTCAGGGCGTTGAGCCAAGGACGAACGCACGGCTTCAACGTCCGCATCGGGCTTCAGGACCACCACCAGGGACGCCGAGTGCTGCGCAGGTTGGGGCGCGCCCGGAAGCGAATCCGCCAAGCTGCACAGACGCTCGTAGTAGGTGTCCACGTTCATGCCGCACAAGGCGGCTCCAAACAGCTCAGCCTCCTCACGCGATGCGACGTCCAGATAATTCACCGTGGGCAGGTGATACCCCACGATCAACGGCAGGGCGGCGGGCTGCGACTGGAACTGCGGATGCACGACGAGATCAAAACCCTCAGTCGGGCCATCCCCCCGGGGACGGGCCCACGCGAACTCCCCCGCCAGCAGGTCATCCTGCTCGAAGACGAGTCGGGTCGGAAAGCGAGCCACCTCGGGGTCGGCCAACAGCGCCGCCAGGCTTTCTTCGTCAAAGCTGGGCCCATAGGTCTTGCGGGCGTGGAGGGCCTTGTCGATGAGGTGCCCATGGAGCGCCTGACGGCCCTCCTCCTCGCTCACCTTCGTGCGTGACGGTGACATGCGTGACGTCCTTCCTGAGGGTGCTGGCTTCGCTTCGCTGTGGACCTGATGCCTACTTCGAGTAGCGCTTCTTGAACTCCTGTTGGGCCGCATCGCGGCGCTCTGCCTCGCCCGGATCCATCAAGCCCAGGAACCACTTGTGGTCGTCCGAGGTGAGCACCTCGTGCAGCTTCGCCTTCAAGGCTTCGGCGCCAGCCACGATCGCGGGGTCATCCGACTCCAGGCTCTCCTCCACCAGCTCTTCGAGCTCGGGCACATACTCCGAGTAGAAGTTCTTGGCCAGGTCGTAGGTCCCGTGCCAATGGGTGTAGTCCGGGCCCATCATGGAGGCGGCATGCCGAGCGCGACGCCCTTCGTGATGCCAGAGTTCGAACCAGATGAAGTCGATCTTGTTGGCGAACTTGACCGGGCTCATGAGCGGCCTGGCCAGGTTGTAGAGCGCGAGACCGGGCTTCGCGTACTTCTCGTTGTAGAGCGCCTGCAGACCGTCGTACTGGATGTAGAAGTTGTCGACCCAGCTGGAGTTGTGGCACGCACTGCACACGTCGCGCATGTTGTCGCGACGCTCCTGCCAAGGCACGCTGGCGCCGGGCAGGCCCATCTTTGCGTCTGACTCCTCAGGCCGGATGGAGATGGCAGGCCGGTTGTTCCAGCTGATGCGCATGCCCACGTCGTGGGTCACTTCCTGCTCGCGAGTCGCGGACATGTGACAGGTCGCACAGGTGGGCGCCGCGAAGTAGTCCTCACCGACGATCCACTTGGCCGAGTCCAGGTTCATCTTGTCCTTGTTGGCGTGGTACGCCACGCCGTGCTTGGACTCCTCGTAAATCTCGATCTGGGGGTGGTCGGGGCCCATGTGGCACTTGCCGCAGTTCTCGGGCTGCCGGGCTTGCGCCACAGAGAAGGTGTGCCGGCTGTGGCACGCGCTGCAGCTGCCTTCACTGCCATCGGGGTTGATGCGTCCGATGCCGGTGTTGGGCCAGGTAGCGGGGTCCAGACGACCGCCTTCGAGGACCTTCACCTGGCTTCCGTGGCACTGCCAGCAACCACTCACGGCCGCCGCAGACACTCCCTCAGGAAAGCCCTCGGTCTTGAGACCGCGGTTGCCCTCCACCACCTCGGCGAGCACGTTGTCCAAGGAGCCCAGGATGCGACCGGCCTTGCTGTGGTGGGAGCCCAGGAACTGCTCCACCTCCGTGCTGTGGCAACGCGCGCAGTCCTTCGGACTGACGATCACCGCGATGCTCCGGTCGTAGTGCATGAAGGCGTCCGCGTCCTCCCGGTTCGCGGCGTGGCATTCGTAGCAGCCGATGTTGCCCCGGTAGTGCTTGCTTGCCCCCCACTGCTGGTAGAGAGCGGGGCTCTCCTCGCGGTGGCACGCGATGCACTCCTTGGTCGCCTCGCTCATCTTGGCGAGGCCGATGGCCTGTGCCGTGAGCGAGGGCGCGCATAGGACGACTGCACCCAGCCAGGCAAGGCACGCAATACGGATCTTTGGCGTCATGGTGAGTCCTCTTTCTCGAATGACATGTGCTGGACGGCACCTGCAGGCGGTGCGTCCAAGGCACCGGCTGGCGCTGGCCCACCGCGGTAGTACCGCGTGTCGATGGTCAGCTTTCCAGCCAGAACGGGAATCGTGATACGAACAAGAATCGTGAAGATCATGAGCCCGAAGGCCCAGATGCCCAGGCTCACCAGCACCTCGTTGAGCGTGGGTGTGTACTCCACCACTTCGCCGATGGGTGAGGGGACGAAGCCCGGGATGATCAAGCCCATGCCCTTCTCGATCCAGATGCCGACGATCTGCAGGCCACAGGCGACGTAGAGCACCGGAAGGCGCCGAGAAGAGACGGGCAGGTAGAGCAGGACGAGCGCCAGGGTGTTCATGCCAATGGCGGTCCAGATCCAGGGCACCAAGGCCGACTTGCCGTGCAAGCCGAAGAACAGGTAGCGAGCGGACACCACGTGTGCGCTGTCGGTGTAGAACTCGGTGAACACCTCGCAGATCAACAGGAACATGTTGATCGTCAGCGCCACCGTCACGATCTGCTTGAGCGTGATGATGGCCTTGCGCGCCACGTTGTAGGACGTGAAGCGATTCACGACCACCAAGGTCAGGATCAAGAAAGAGGGGCCCGCCGCGAAGGCGCTGGCCAGGAAGCGCGGCGCGATGATGGCCGAGTTCCAGAAGGGTCGCCCGCCCAGGCCCACGTAGAGGAAGGCCGTCACCGTGTGGATGCTCACGGCCCAGACGATGGCGGTGAAGACGAACGGCACATAGAAGACCGGGCTCGGCTTCCGCTTGCGGTAGGCGCAATACACCAGATACCCGCAGATGTGCATGTTCAGCAGCAAGTAGCCGTTCAACACCAGCACGTCCCAACTCAGCATGGAGATGGGGAAGTTGAAGCGCATGAACAGGTGGTGGAACCGATCGGGTCGACCCAGGTCGACGGTCACGAAAGCCAGGCACATGATGATGGAGGCCACCGCCAACAGCTCGCCAAAGATGACGAGGTCATGCAGTTCCTTGTTGCGGTAGATGTAGACAGGGACCACCAACATCACGGCCGCAGCGGCCATGCCCACCAGGAAGGTGAAGTTGGCGATGTAGAGCCCCCAGGACACCTGGTCGGTCATGCCCGTCGTGGCCAGGCCCTGCACCAACTGCTTGGCGTAGGCGTTCAGACCGAACAGCGCCACGATGGTCAGGAACAACATCCACAGGTGGTATCGCCAATCACCGACGAAACTGACCCGGAAGCAGCGCCAGAGGAATCGCGTGTACTCCTTCATCCTTCGTCGCTCCTCCCATGGCCTCGCGGGTAGCGCTCATCGAAGTAGTAGAAGAAGCGCGGCAAGGTGCCCACGTCCTCCTTCAGGACGAAGACCCGCTTGGTGCGCAGGATCTGGGCCACTTCGCTGTTCGGGTCGAGCACGTTGCCGAACTTCCGGGCTCCCACCGGGCAGACCTCCAAGCAGGCTGGCATGCGCCCTTCCCGGGTGCGCTGCAAGCAGAAGGTGCACTTCTCCATGACGCCCTTCTGGCGTGGGCGGTTGGAGAGGTAGGCCATCTCCGGGTTGACATCCTGGGGCTCCAGCTTCGGTTCACTGAAGTTGAAGCGCCGTGCCCAGTACGGGCAGGCGGCCTCGCAGTAGCGGCAACCGATGCACCAGTCGTAGTCCACAACGGTGATGCCGTCGGGCTCCTGCCAGGTGGCCTCCACAGGGCAGACCTTCACGCAGGGTGGGTTGGCGCACTGGTGGCACTGGATCGGCATGTAGAAGTGATCGTCATCCGGCACCGTGGGGTGGTCGTACTGGTGGTTCCCCTGCTCCACGTCCAAGGTCCCACGCGGCATCTCCAGCACGCGGATGTACTGGATCTCGGGCGAGCGGCTCTGGTTGTTCTCCTCGACGCAGGCGTGGACGCACTTGCGGCAGCCGACGCAGCGGCTGAGGTTGAGGGCGTAGACGAACTCGACACCGTCGAGTGGGGTGACGTCGCGCACGGAGGCATCGATGGCATAGCGCTTCTGGACCTCGCCGCTGATGCGCGCCAAGGCGGTCTCCATGTCCTGCCCGTCCATCTCCTTGTAGTGCTTCTGGATGAAGCCCTCCATGGAGGGGATGTCGTCCGGGTCCATGTCCGCCAGCGGACGCAAGGCGGCCACGAAGGCCGAGAGGCCTGCCAGTGCGGTCACGCCCTGTCGCAGGAAGTTTCGCCGCGACAGGGGGCCGACGACCTCGGTTCCGTCGGGAGCCGGTGAGGCGGGCGACGTGGATGTCGAGTCGTGACCGTTCACCGCTGCTCCTCCGTGTCGTGTTCGTCGACTGACCGGCTCTCCAGCCCCCAGCGGCGCAAGGGGCCGCCGGAGCCCAGGTCTTCAGCGTGGTCGCCAGCGTGGCCTTCGTCAGTCGGGCTCGCGCGCCAGGTGTTGGGCCCGGGCAAGGGCTTCAAGCCCGGGAAGGCCGGGCTGTGGGGGTCATGGCACTCGATGCACTGCAGCCGCCGGAACGCCGGGTCATCCGACCGCCAGCTGCCCATGGTCCGACCGTGGGTCCCCACCTCCCAGTCACGAAAGGTCGTTCCGTGGCACCCGGCGCACAGATCCACTGCCTGAGCGAGGGGAACGCGCTCGCCCCCCATCAGCTCCAGCTCAGCGCGATTCTCGCGGGCATGGCAGTTGAAGCAGCGGGTGTTGAGGCCGTGATCCAGCACGATGTCGAGGTGCTGCGCGAGCTGTTCAGGGGTCTCCTCAAGGGAGTCGAACAGCGCATGGCAGTCGGCACAGCGCTGCTGCACGCCGCCGATGGTCACGACATCCAGCCGAGCCTTGAGCGGGCGCATGGGCTCCGTCGAGAGCTGTTCCTTCGTCACATCGGCGCGGGGCGCCGGGGGCAGGTCCACCGCGCTCCCCCCGAACAGGAAGATGATCGCAGCCACCGCGAAGGTCAGGGGGATCATTGTGCGCATGGGCTTCGGCCCTTTGTCGTTTAGACGGCAAGAACGCTACGAATCAAGACTTCAGGAGAGCTTCGTCCAACGGGCGCACGCTCCCCATACGCCAAAGGGCGTAGGTCGGGGCTGGACACTACGCACCGACATGGACTTCCCCCATCTGTACGTTCACGTGCTTCTTACACGGCGCCCGACACACTTTGGAGGTTGTCATGTCAGCACCCACTTGCCTCGTTTCCCTCACATCACGCGGGACAAGCTTGGCGCTCTGCGCCGTGGTACTCGCCCTCGCCAGTTGCGCGACGCCTCTGAGGCTCCCTGAAAAGGATCCCTCTTCCTTCCGTATCGGTCCGCAAGAGGTCACATCTCCCGCAACGATTCGCGAGGCCGTCGAGCAGGGCAAGGCCTACCTCAAGCTCCGCATACGCGGGGAATCGCATGATGCAGGCGGAGTGTCCAAGGATGCTGCCGGCGTCACGATCCGAACCGTCCTCGGCTATGAGACGGCCGCGATCAACGGCACGTCACTCCTGGTGGAAGCCGAGAACGTCAGCCACTTGGGTGGCGAGGCCTACAACAACTCCGTCAATGGCAAGCTCGACCGGCCGGCGATCGCCGACCCTTCCGGCACCGAAGTCAACCAGGCCTACCTGCAGCACACGATCGGCGACACGAAGATCCGAGGCGGACGTCAACGCATCATCCTGGACAACGCACGCTTCGTGGGCAACGTGGGCTGGCGCCAGAACGAACAGACGTTCGACGCCGTGAGCGCCACCGGAAACGTAGGTGGTGTGAAACTCTTCTGGAGCTGGCTCGCCAACGCCAACCGCATCTTCGGCGAAGACCACCCGGCGGGCGACGCGCGCATGGACTCCCATCTGCTCAACGCCAAGACCGCATTGGGTGAGGACAGTGCGCTCACCGGATACTGGTATCACCTCGACTTCAATCGCTCGAGCGGCATGGCAGCTCTTTCCACATCCACGGTCGGCGCTCGCTTCGAGGGCGCGATCTGGGACTCGGAAGAGGCACCCGTGAAGGTCAGCCTGGAGTTGGCGCACCAGAAGGACGCCGGCTCCAATCCGGGGAGCGTGGATGCGGGCTACAGCCACCTCGCGCTCTCGGGCGCCATCGGTCCCGTGCAGTTGAAGGTCGGCCAGGAGACGCTGGACGGTTCGCGTTCCGGCAACGGCACCTTCTCCACACCCCTCGCCACCCTGCACGCCTTCAATGGTTGGGCTGACAAGTTCCTGGTCACACCGGCAACGGGGCTCCAGGACTCCTACATCTCAATCGGTGGCACCTATGAGGGCACTGCCCTGAAGGCCGTCTACCACGAGTTCAAGTCGCAGACGACCTCCGCCACGTACGGGCAGGAAATTGACTTCCTGGCCACGCGCCCCATCGACGAGGACTCTGCCTGGGGAGCGAAGTTCGCCGACTACGACGCACGCTCCCTCACCACGGACAGCCGCAAGGCCTGGCTGTGGTACCAAACGCAGTTCTAGGACGAGCTCAACAGCCCATCGCTCGGGACCAGGCCCTCGAGGCGAACACCGGAAGGCTCGCTGCCGTCCGTTGACTCGCGCTAGTCACGGGCTGGCTGCTGGTCCTCTGGCTCAGGCGCTGGATCCAATCCTGGGTACAACGGGGGCTCGCTGGTCGGCGCGGGTGCCTGTGGCTCCGGCGCCGACTGCTGCGGCTGTGGTTGTGCAGCCGGGATCGGAGTATCCGAGGGCAGGCCCCCAGGAGGCGTGAAGAAGGGGTCGTCCGGCAACTCATCGATGGCAAAGTCGTCGATGTCCGGCTCGCGCGGGGAAGTCGTCTCGGGCTCCATGCCGATGGGTGCGCCCTTCTTACCGCGGAAGGACTCTTCGAAGGGATCGGGAATCTCCGGAGCCTCGGAGGCTTCCACCGTCTCCCACTCCTCCTCGAACACTTCCGGCCCAAGCCCAGGCTCCACGTCGGGAACGATTTGCGGCTGCAGCTCCACGGACAGGCCGATGGCAGGGCTCGACGCGTCCTGCGGGACCTCGCTATCGCCTGCGACAGAAGCATCAAGCAAGCCGTCGAACTCGCAGACGGCCTCTTCGCTCTCTTCCACCTCTTCGCCGGAGCGGGCATCGACCAACCACATGATCATGCAGGCTGCCGACGTGGCGATGGCCGAACCACCGGGGCCGAGGCGCGGCTGCAGGAAGATGATGCCCATCACCTGTAGGCCCAGTGTGATGGCCAACGTGCCCCAGTTGGTTCCCTTGAGACCACAGGCCGAGTGACGCACCAAGCTGGCGGCAAGCAGTGCTACGGAGCCCACCATGAGCGTCGCCGCCCGGCACATATCAGCCGCCGGAACGCCGAACAACATGAGCTCACCACCCAGGGCCGGCCCCAGCAGGAAAGAACGCCCACCCAGTTCAGTGGCGATCAGCGAGCCGCCTCCCACGGGGGTGAAGGTCTCGTGCAAGCCCGACATGAATCCGCCGGGTGCATACATCCAGGAGAGGGCCATCGGACCGACCAGCAACCACACACCCAAGGCACCCAGCGCGATGGTCCTCGACTGCTGCGAACCTGGGCGACCGTCCACGCGATCGAGGGAACTCGCCACCAAGGCAGCCGCGGGGACCAGGGGAATCAGCATCATCAGGGCCAACAGCCCGGTCCAGGTCGCCTCGTCAGCCAGCGCCTGGCCGCGAGCGCCCACGGACACGAACATCATGCCCAACAAAGCGGTCACGCAGAGCAACATGGGCATCACTGCCATGCCAATGGAGCCGGCCTGGACGCGCGGAAACTCGCGCGCCGTCCGGGGGCCCATCTCAGCCGCCTTGGCAAGGAAGCCCACGATGAGCGTCTGGACCACGCCACCCGCCAGCAACACGAGTGCCACGCCAAGCAGATCTGGCTGCAAGCCTGCGAGGCTCGTTCGCGTCATCACGAAGAAGGCCGCCAGGTATCCGGGCAGGCCGGCAAGGAACGCAACGAGCTGGCCCTTCGGCTTGATCCCACCGACGTCGGTCCGCAACAGCGAACCGCCCAGCACCAGGGCCCAGATTCCGACCGTGAGACCGGTGGAAAGCCAGGTCTTCGCACTCCCCAGCAGATCACCGAGGGTATGGAACTCTTCCATGGTGAGCAGCGCCATGACCGCACCGATCACGGGCAGCGCCCAGATCAGAGATTGCCGCAAGACGTCGGTGGTCAGCACCATGACCACGGCCACGCCCAAGCCCAGCACGAGCGTGCTGCGCGTCACCAAGCCCAACATCATGACCGGGACCAGGCACTGCGCGATGAGACCAGGCCGGATGGCCAGCAAGCGCGGCCCCAAGGCGAAACGTGGGATGTCGACGCCGCCGCGGGCCGGGCAGGCACGCTCCGTCACCGCCACCACCCATGCGTGGGCGAAGATGATGACCATGGCAAGCATGGCTCGGCTGCCCAGGAAGTGGGGCTCCACATTCGAGGTCAGGACAAGCGCTGAGAAACACAGCGCAAGGCCAGCCAGCCAGGTTCGGTATGCAGTCGACATGAGCTCGGGCCCAGAGGGAGACGAGAGTGCGTCTCCGCATATCGGCAGATTGGGGGCCGAAAGTGCGCCCAATCAGCGGATCTCCAGCCCAGAAAGGCCTCAGCGACTCAAAACAGCTCTCAAGGGGCCGTCGAGTCTGGTCCCGAGAAGCGCTTCAACTCGGCCTGGAGCCTCCCGACCACGTCTTCCCAGCCTTCGCTGCGCAACAGCTCGCCCAACCCGGCTTCGCGCAGGTCGAAGGCGTGCTGGCGTCGCAGGAGCTGCTCCTGCCGATGCCCGGCTTCGGCGCTCGAGAGAGGTGCAATAGGCGTCACACCCTCACGCACCTGGCGGAACACATCCCGGAGTACATCGACATGGGCTGTGCTGTCCAGGGTGGCGGGCGCCGGCCCAGCGCACATCCGTGCCCGCAAGCCAGGGTCGCTGGCAAGCCCAGTCAAGGCCTTGGCCAGCGCCGGCACATCGCCGCGCGGAAAGAGCTGCATGCGGGCGGTGGCGCGATCGCTCAGGGCCCCCAGGTCCGTCGCGAGCACCGGAATGCCCAGGCTGCCCGCTTCGTCCAAGGTGAACGAGTAGGACTCCGCACACAACGTCGGCAAGACCACAGCGTCGAGCGGAGTCCCTGACAAGTCGTTGGGTTGGAAGGCACCGTGCCACACCACGTCGCGATCGCCGGCGCGCTCGCGCACGGCCAACTCCATCGCTTCATCGGGCGCTTCCCCCCACACGTGCAGCTGCACACAACGAGGGTCCGCCAGCGCCGCCTGGGCATCCAGCAAGACCTCCACGCCCTTCAGGGGGTGGAGGTGCCCGAAGGTCCCGACTCTCAGCGGATCGCTCGCAGACGCCACGCGGTCCGCCAAGGGCCGCGTGGCTGGCTGGGAAACACGGCTCCCGGCAGGTGGTAGCGCATGGATCGGACGCTCCACCCCCAGCCAATTCATGATGCGCCGCCCATGGCCCTCGGTTGGCGCCACCAAGGCTGTCGCCGCAAGCACCTCGGCGCGCAGGTCGGCCACGAACATCTCCAGCGAGGCCTGGATCTCTGCGTCGCCCTGGAACCGCCATCGAGGGGCACAGTGCAGGCAGGCCTCCACACCGGGCGATTCGCTGCAGAAGCTGTCGTCCTCCCGCACGCGGTGGTAGCGCGGGCACGAGGCGAAGAGGTCGTGCAACGAAAGCACCGTGGGGATCCCACGGGCCGTGGCCGTGCGCACGAGGGTCGTGCTCAGGCGGGCCCAGTGGTGGATGTGCAGGACCTCAGGTTGGAACCCATCCAGCCATTCGCCGAAGGCGGCTTCGACGTAGGGGTTCTCCAACTTGTCCCAACGCTCGAAGAAGAGATCGGAGCGATGAAAGCGGGTGACGGGGACCGCCCCCGACTCATCCCGCACCACGGCCCGCTCGGGTCGCCACTCGATGGAGCCGGCGAACACCTCGACCGTGTCGCCTGCCGTAGCGAGGGAGGCTCCCAACTCTGCCACCAGGCGCTCTGTGCCCCCCACCAACTCCGGCGGGTGCCCGTGGACGACGAGGCCGACCCGGGTCACGAGGGTGGCAACCGCCCGCCGTTCCCCATCAGCTCAGTGTAGAGCGTTTCCATGGACTCCGCGTCATCGGTGATGCTACGCGGGCTGTCCATGCTCACGCTCCACGTGCGCAAGGTCGTCGGGTTCTGGATGACAGAGGCCATGTGGGTCGTCAGGGCGCTCACATCACCTGCGGGGAAGAGCCGTCCCGAGCGACCGTCCTGGATCAGCTCGGCCATGCCGCCTTGGCCCGAAGCGATCACGGGAACACCGGCGGCGAAGGCCTCCTGGATGACCACCGGAGAATTCTCGAGCCACAAGGAGGGCATCACGAGGCAGTCGATCTGCTCGAAGGCGTGGCCGATCTCGGCACGATCAATGGGGCCATGGAAGGTGACATCCGCCCCCTCGGCCATCTCCCGCAGCATGCGGCCGTACTCGCCGTAGTGCGCATCGCTGCCGTACACGTGCAGGCAGCAGAGGTCGCGCGGGATCTTGGCGAACGCCTCCATCAGGACGTGCACGCCCTTGTGAGGTGCCAAGGTGCCCACGTAGCCAAACGAGATCTTGCCGTCGTCTCGTTCGACGTGGTTCAAGTTCTCGAAGGGCGTCGTGTCGATGCCGTAGCGCGACACCCGCAGCTTGTTGCGCGCGATACCCCACTGCACCATGCGGTCGGCCACCGTCGACGACGGCGAGAGGAACAAGTCAACCTGTTCGATGAGCAGGTTCACCTTGCGGATGCGGTGCTCCAGCTCCTCGCGGAGATTCTGGCCGCCGTTGACGCCGCCCGCCTTCGCGGCCTTGCTGGGGTTGTGTGTCTTGCGGGTGCGCAACCACTCGCTGCGATCCTGCGCCCAGTAGACCAAGGGAGCGAGATCGACGCCGGAGAGTTCGCGGGTCACCTGCATCGCCTTGATCAGGGCCTTCTCAGGCTTGCCCTGGCTGAAGCGGAAGTCCTGCAGGCAGTTCTCGCAGTCCGTCAGGTTCGGTCCGCTGCAGAGGGAACCATCCGGAAGCAGGAGCTGGCCGAAACGCACGCAGAACAGCCAGAAGTCATTCAACGTCATGACCACCCGGGCGCCCGCCGTGCGACTGATGCGCGGGATCCCCAGCGAAAGCAACATCAGGTGCTGCACATGGACGATGTCCGGCTTGAACTCATCGAGCACGCGCTGGAAGGCGCCCTCGGCGCGAGGGTTCGCGAAGGTCTCCGAGAACTCCTCGTGATCGAGGTTGTTGACCATGACGTGGCAGGTCAGCCCGCCGACTTCGCGCTTGATGATGCTGTAGCTGCGGCGCGACAGGATCTTCTCGGTGCAGAAGATCTCGACGGTGTGGCCGCGGTCCTTCAGCGCTCGCGCCAGGTTGTAGGTGTAGACCTCGGTTCCCGCCGAGTGATCAGGCAGGAAGAAGTGCACAGGAATCAGGATCTTCACGACGGCCTCCGTGCAAACCGAGCCGCTGTTGCGGCGTTCACATGCTGGCCGCGAAGGCCGTGATACACACCGATGATTTTTGCCAGCGCGGCCCGCCCGCGTCCGGAGGGCAGCCCGCGCAGGTAAACCAGCGGCCAGAGCAGGACGTCATAGAAGAAGAGCGCAGCCCAACCACTCCAGCTCCCATGCTTTCTCAGGAAGTGCACCGAGTTCACTGCTGTCATGTACTTGCGGCCTGCCGAGTATCCACCACCTGTGCTGGAAGACAGAGCATGATACGCCGCGGCAGTGGGCACCACGAACACTCCAAAACCCTGCTCTCTCATGCGCAGACACCAATCGGCGTCTTCGAGGTAGCAAAAGAACTCCTCGTCCAATTCGCCCACCACTTCCCAGGCCCTGCGGGAGACGAGCATGCAGGTGCCGGGCACGTAGTCCCGCGCCACCGGCTCCGCCTGGAGATGTGCTGCGGAGGTCCGTCCGTGGTCCACCAGCTGCGTGACATTGGCCGTGAGGCCAATCCGGCCCCCATTCGCCCAGACGCGCTCGGGGTCATCCCGGTAGTAGACGCAGGGGCCCAGTGCGCCGAGGCCCATCTCGGTCTGCGTCTGCAGACTTTCAGTCGCCTTGAGCAAGCGCGCGAAGAGCTGCGGCTCGGCTACCACATCGCTGTTCATGAGGCACACCCACTCAGCTCCCATCTCGCCGAAGGCATGCCGCATGGCACGGTTGTTGCCCCCGGCGTAGCCGAGATTCTGCTCGAAGCGCAGCACCGAGAGCTGGGGGTCGGCCGACTCCAAGCGTTCCACGGACCCATCCGTCGAACCATTGTCGGCCAGCAGCACCCGGGGACGCGGAGCCTCCGCGACATGCAGCGACGCCAGGCACTCCGCTGTCTCCTCACCGCCGTTCCAGTTGAGCACGATGGCCACGACGCGAGGGTCGGTGTCCACGGGCAGGCCCACTGGATCTTGGTCGGGGTCGGAGGTCATCAAGACGAGGGGGTCTGGCGAGGGCTTGCCTGGTGGACAGGCCTGCCGGATTGTCGGGGGAGGAGGCAACCGGCTGCGGCCCACCAGGCTGACAGCATCCCGTTCAGGAGCCGGATGAGTCTAGCCTCCAATCCCCTGCGCTGAATCACGGGGGAAAAGGTCAGGTCCCGGCAGCCGAGCAGCAGACCGTCGCCCACCACCCGCTGATGTGCGAGTTCCCGACGGAGGCGCCAGGCGCGGGGAAGGAGCTTCAGGAGAGCCAGTCGTCCCTTGAGATAGTCGCCGAAAACGCCGCGAGAGGCCGCGAACGCGCCCCAAACACAGGCATAGGCGAATCGCCCGGGCAGGCTCAGGAGCAGCGCCGGCCAGGAGTAGTTCTTCAGCACGAGGTAGGCCCGATTGCGCGCGTGCAGGTAGGCGCGGCGGCCGGGATAGGACGGTGCGCCGGGCCGAAAGGAAATTCCGGCCGTGCCTTCGCGGTGCAACACGATGGCCTGGGGTACACGCCGCAGGCGGTGGCCGCGGGCTCGAAGGCGGTAGCTCAGGTCATGGTCTTCGAACAGGATGAAGAAGGCCTCGTCCCAGCCGCCAGCCGACATGACCACTGCCCGGCTCACGAGCAGCGCCATGCTGATCACGGCGTCCACATCCTCGGCATCGCTGGGCGCACCCTCGACGCGCGCCAGCAGGTTGTCGAGGCACATGATGCCCACGTAGTGCATATCGCCACCGTCGTAGTGCACCACCTCGGGGTCGTGAGCCAGGACCGCTCGCGGTTGTACGACAGCCACGTCCTCCGAGGCGATCTCAGGCAACAGGCGCAGCAGCGTGTCGCCCTGCACGATCACGTCGCTGTCGATCTGCAGCACCCACTCGGTGTGCGCTTCTGCGAGCCCCGCATTGCGCGCGGCGCAGGGGCCATCGTTGGTCTCCAGCATCACCAACCGTACGGGGCAGGCATGCCGCCTGATCTGCTCGGGGCTCCCGTCCGTGGATGCGTTGTCCACGACGATGATCTCCTCGACCGCGCCCTCCAACTTCAGCAAGGCCTCCAGGCACTCTTCAATGAAGGCGGCGCCGTTGTAGTTCACCACCGTAACCGTCACCGGGGTCTGCAACACATCGGCGGTCGAGGCCCGGCCGTTCATCTCAGGCTCCGGGCAAGCGGAAGTCGGGTGAATCCACGAGCTTCCGGTGGGCCAGGCAGTACGGCAGGTTGAGCAGCGCGTTGAGCGTCGCCTTGATGACGATCAGAGGCGCACCCTCCGTGTCCTTCATGGACTGGGCCAAGCCCATGGTGCCCGTGGCTTCCAGTTCGGCCTCCCCTGCCGAGCCCGTCGCGTCAGACTGCACGGCGGCTTTTCTGCCCCCGCCCCCGCCCAGGGCCTTGCGCGCCATGCCCCAGGCGACGGCCGCTACGTCGACCCAGCGGCAACTCTTGAAGGCGTACAACCAGTAATTGCGCACGTGGTAGTAGAGCGACCGCTTGCCGGCCTTCATGCCGAAAGGCGTCGCGTGGTGGATCACTGGCTCGGGGTCCTGGAGGATGCGGTAGCCCAGCCCCAACACGCGCGCCGACAGGTCGCGCTCATTCCCGTAGATGAAGAACCGTTCGTCGTACCAACCGGCCCGCTCGATGACATCCCGCCGGGCCAAGGTGCCGCAACCTCGGAAGGTGGATGCGTAGTAGGCCCCTCGCTCGACCTCGGCCCGTTGATAAGCCTCCGGCATGCCGGGCTCGATGATGCGGCTGGAGACCATGGCAGTGGTCTCGGGCTCGGCCAGCATCCGGGACTCCAGCAACTCGAGCCAGCGCGGGGTCGCCACCACGTCGTCGTCCATGATGGCGACGGCCTCGCCACGCGTGAGTTTGAAGCCGATGTTGAAGGTCTCGCAAGCGCCGTAGCCATCGTGGGCGACCTGGGCCACCACCACATCCGGGTGCTCCCGGCTGAGCATGGCCACCGTGTCGTCGGTGGACGCATTGTCCACCACGACGATCTCGTCGGGGGGACGGGTCCCGCCTTTCAGGGCGGCCACATTCGCAGCCACCGCATCGCAGCGATTCCAGGTGGAGATGACCGCAGAGATCTTCATCGACGAAGGCGAGCTCAAAGGATTCCGAGTCTACCGATTTCGGTCCATGGGACGCCCGAGAAGGACTTCCACGCCCTCCCATCGACCGGAGCAGGACTTGAGCTTCAGACGCGATTCAACAGCTTCGCCAGCCCATGCAGCTGGGCCACGATGGCGGGGACGTCCGGGGCCTGCACTTCCATGAACGCTTCGGCATGCGTCACCCCGTTCACATCGACGTTCACCGTGCGTGCACGGTTGCGCGCATCGACCTTCTCCACGATGTCGATGCGATCCAATTGACTGGCGAAGGCCTCCAACGCCGACCGCTTGAGGGGATTGATGGGCGTGATGTCGAGCAAGAAGCTGGCCATGCACTCGGCGTTCACCTCGTAGAGCAGGAGCGTGATGTCCCTTCGCTGCCCCAGGGCCTTCACCACGGCATGCAAGGTGGCGACATGGTCAGGGTGCATCTCGAAGGGCGACGGGGCGTAGATGATCCGGGGCTGCACAAGCTCCACGCACTCCGCGATGCGCGCCGCCAGGCCCTGGTCGTCCGCCACCGCGCCATCCTGGGCGTTCAGGCATGAGGCCTCCGTCAAGCCGAGCAGGTGGGCCGCGGTGCGGGACTCAGCCAGGCGTTCCCCAGCATCGCCCGCTGCTTCGCCCAGGGTCACCAAGGCCACGTGCACGGGGTCGCCCCGCTGCAGGTGCATGACGGCGGCTCCTCCACACCCACAGATCTCGTCGTCGGGGTGCGGGGCCACGATCAGCACGGGGCCCACCGGAACCCGGGACAGGTCATGCAGAGGAGGGAAGTCCTGAGCCGGACGTCGGTCGGCGGGGCTGCCGTGAGGATCTTCGGGGGGCATCGACATACTTCAACAAGCCTTCCCGCACGCCTTGATGACGCGCTGGTAAACGGTGTCCACACGCTGAGCGTGGGTCGCGGGGTCGAGCAGGTCCTCGTGAGCCGCGCGTCGCCAGGTATCCAACGGGTCGCGATCGTCGAGCAGCTGCTTCAGACGGTCTGCCAACGCCTGGGGTTCACCTGCGGGCACCGTGCAGCCCGCCTGGCCCAGGCTCTCGGGCAGTGCACCACGGTCCGAGGTGATGACCGCTAGCCCCAAGCTGCGGGCCTCCGCCACCACCAGGCCGAAGGTCTCCTCGGCGCGACTGGGGAACACCGCCAGGTCGGCGCCGGCCGCCAGCTCAGCAAGCTGGTCGCTCTCATAGGCACCGGTGAATTCCACGGGCAGGCCCCTCGCCAACTCCCGCAGGCGCTCGCCATACGCCGCATCTGTCGCAGCTCCCAGGATCTTCAGACTGAGGCGTTCGTCCGCTACGAGCCGGAGCGCCTGGATCAGGTCGTGGACGCCCTTGGCCGGAGCGAGGTGTCCCCAGGTCACAAGCCGAAGTGCGGACGGGTCATTCACGCCGGCATGGGCCGTGGCTGCTCGGATCGAATCCACTCGCGGAGCGTGGGGCAGGACCTCCAGCTGACCAGGCGCAAAGAGGCCGCTGCGCTCCCAGCGGTCAGCGACCATCCGGCTCGGCACCAGCACGGCGCCCATGGCGGCCGCCTCACGCCTGGCGCCAGCCGTCTTGTCGCGCAGCTCGTGTTCCAGTTGGTCCTTGCCCCCGGGAAAGTCTGGCAGGACACAGTCGAAACAGCGCGTATTGGGCAACGGAAAGGCCTGCGCACAGGAGGAACCGTCCGGGCGCGTCAGGAAAAAGCGCGCACAGACCAAGGTGTAGTCGTGCAGCGTCGCGACAACGGGGTAGCCGGCCTGCGCGATGCGGGAGGCGAGGTCCGCCGAGAGATTCAAGGTGTGGTGTAGGTGCACAACGGCCGGCGCCGCCTCCTCCAGCAGGCGCAGGACCTGTGCGGTGACGCGCTCCAGGCGTGCGTCCACGGAGTAGTTCTCGTCGGCACGGCGCCGGATGCGCCACACGCTCACCTGCCCCAACTCGTCACGCACCACGGGTGCTTCGGCATCGCGCAGCTCGGACCCGGTGATGACGAGGGGCTCGTCGCCCCGCGCCAGCTGCTCCGCAGCCAGACTCTCCACGCAAGCCTCGGTCCCGCCCCGGAACTCGGGCGGGTAGTTGTGCACCAGGTGCACGACTCTCACAGGACCTCCAGGAAGGCCTCCGCCCGATGCTCCCCGGCGGCTCCGGCCCCTGGCAGGAGCACCGCCCTGTAGCGGTTCATGCCCTCGGTGGCCCCAAGGATGTCGGAGTGTTCGAGCTGGCTCGCATAACAAGCGATGGCCCGGCGCTTGCTGTCGTAGACAGGCGTGACATCCACGAGGACGTCCGGGACCAGCGGGGACCAGACCTCATAACCGAAGAGCGGCTTCCCTCGCCCGTGCTTGCGGTGCGCTGCCTTCGCCGCGAGCCCGATGAAGTGGTGGTCACTGTGGGCCTCCGCCGCGTGCGGCGCATAGACCACGTCGGGCTGGAGGCGTTCGTACTCGGCGCACAACATGTCCGTGATGTGCGCCAGGTCCTGCGTCGTGACCACGCAGCTGTCCGGGAAGTCCCAGAACACCAGCTCCGCGATGCCCAGCTCAGCCGCCGCAGCGCGCGCCTCGGCCTGGCGCATGGCCACATAATGCCCGGGCTCATGGACCTTGTCCGGGTCTCCATGAACGCCTGTCGTGGCAAACAACACATGCACCGTGTCGCCTGCAGCCGCATGCAGCGCCAAGGTGCCTCCCAGGCCCACCGTCTCGTCGTCCGGGTGCGGAGCCAACACGAGCACCGTGCCCGAGGCCGGCGCCGATTCCAAGGTGCGCGGGAGGCTCGGTGGCTGCAGCGGGCGTGGTGGTTTGGCCTCTGTCACCTAGTCGTTGACCTTCTGGATGCGCAACAACTTGCCCAGGATGATGGCCAAGCCAAAGGCCGAGGCGGAGAACAAGGCACCCATCTTGGCCTCGCCCTGCAGGCCCGGGGTCGTGTAGGCCTCACCGGCCACGAACAGTGCAACGGTCAAGCCCAAGCCGGCCACCAGACCCGCCACCGCCAAGGAGCGCAGGTCCATGCCGTCGGGGAGCGGAAAGCCCAGCAGCTTGCCCAGGTAGGACATACCGAAGATGCCGACGGTCTTGCCGACCAGCAGGGACGCCAGGATGATCCAGGTCAGGTTGCCCATGTTGGCAAGGGCGACGCCGGCGTTGGAGAAGGCAAACAGGAACAGCCCATAGTCCACGAAGGTCTTGAAGAAGTGCTCGAAGGCCTCCAAGGGACTGGAGACGTGATGCGGCATGGTGCCGGCACCGACGTCTTCCTCCTCGGTGATGAGCCCCATCTGCGGACGGTCCGCAGGCAGGAAGGGCACGATGAAGACGAGCGCCAAGGCCGGGTGCAGATGGGCCATGATGAGCCCGTACCAACTCAGGCCGCCACCCACGAGGATGTAGGGCACCCAGCTGCGCACGTTCATCTTGCGCAAGACCACGGACACCAACATGCCGCCCAGGATGAACAGCATCATCGTGGGGGCCACGGGGTGTGCCGGGTCCGGGTAGGCCACGGCGATGATGCCCAAGCCGATGGCGTCGTCGGCCACGGCCAGCAGCAGCAGGAAGTTCACAGCCGGATGCTTGGCGCCGAACACGAGCCGCGCCGCGAGCCATGCCAGTGCGATGTCGGTCGCCGTGGGTACACCCCACCCATTGGCGACGGCAGCCTCATCCGGCGAACCTCCGTAGAGAAAGTGCACCAGGAGGAAGAAGGTGCCCACTGGCCCGATCACTCCGCCGAGCGTGCCCAGGAGCGGGTTGATGGCTTTGGACGGCGGGTTCAGCGAGCCACCGGGCAGGATGGCGTCGGTGATCTCCTTCGCTGCGATGCCGAAGAACAACACCATGAAGATGTCGTTGATCAGAAAGCCCAAGGTGATGGGATGGCCCAGGATCGAGCCCCCCACCAACGCTCCGTTGACAGCGTTCTCGTACCAATCCGGCGCGCTGTTGGCGGCCCAGAGCGCGGCAAACACACCCACGATCAAGGGGATCGAATACTCCTGAATGCTGCCGAGGATTCCCTTCTTGGCGCTCACGTCGTCTCCAGGCTCCTGTTGAAACACTGCATGATTCACATGAATCAGTAGATGTCTGAATCGCCCATGGTGAAGAACCAGTGAGCCGCTGACCAGTCGAGATCAAAGTCGCGGCCGTACACCATGATGCAGAGGTTGAAGGGGCTGATCTCTTCGGTGAATCCAAGCGACCGCAAGGTCTTCAACTGGGGCATCTGCGGGGTCACCCAGGTCTCGAGGCGCCCGCCTCCCTCAGCCAGGGCCAGACGCCCCACCTCGGCCAAGAGAGCCGCCACGGTCTGGCTGTCCCCGCCCGGGCCGATCCAGTCCATGAGGGGCACGATGGGGTGCCCGAACCAACCCAGGCTGAAGACCAGAGCTCCCACCAGTTCTCCGTCCCGGCGAGCCAGCGCGATGCGGTAGTCCACATCAGGCCAGTCCCGGTAGCGCCATGCCAGGTAGGTCTCGTCGCGCCACAAGCCGAGCGGGACCTCATCCAGGGTGGCTAGGAACAACTGCTCGACCTCGGGCAGGGCGCCCCAATCGTCGAGTTCCACGGTCAGGCCGGCCCCCTTCTGGGCCAGGCCTTCGACCCAGGACGCGTCGAACTCCACGACCTGCGTCGGCATGGGGCAGTGCACCGGCTTGTAGCCCAGGATGCGCGTGCCCACGCCGAAGGCCTGGTTGTTGGGCAGCCCGTAGGCGTACTCGTTCTGATCCCCCCCGTCCCCGCGACAGAACTCCTTCAGATACGTCCGACCGATGGTCACGAACATGCTGCTCTTGCGCAGGGAGCCCCGCCAACGGCGGTCGACCACCGTGTCCACGGCCTGGGCGCAGACCCTCTTCTCACCCCGGACAGAGCAGCGCAGGGCCATCGCGGAGTAATTGCCGACGATCTCGCCCTGCTCGCTCAAGGCCACAAGCACCTGGTAGCCCATGGGGTTGTCGATGTACCGGTGCCGCCACGTGGCCATGCTGCGGGGCACGTAGTTCGGGTCATCTTCCGTGAGCACGCGATTGAAGAGCGAGAGGATGCCCTGCTCATCACCGGGCTGATAGCGACGTATTTCGAATGGGTCCATGGTTCAGTCGTTTGGTCTGTCGGCAGTCCGGGCACCGCCTGTCAGTAGATGTCGGTGTCGCCCATGGTCAGGAACCAGTTCTGTTTCACCCACGGGATGTCGTAGGCCCGGGAGAACAGCACCATGCACAAATTGAACTGGGTGTGCTCCTCGCCAAAGCCCAGGCTGCGGAGCGTCGCCACGTGGGGCATGGCTGGGGTCACCCAGGACTCCACCCGCGGGTGCTGGCGCTCGCAGGAGACGGCGGCCACCCGGGCGAGCAGCGCGGCCATGGTCTGTTCGTCCGAGCCCGAGCCGATCCAGTCCAGGACGACCGACACCGGCCTCTTCTCCCACGGCACGCCCACGCGATAGAAGGCCGCGCCACAGACTTCTCCCTGCCCGCCGTCGCGCCGGGCGAGCAGCAAGCCATAGGGGCTCTCGGGCCAGTCGCGGAAGCGCCACGACAGATACGCCAGGTCTCGCACGTTGCCCAGCGGCATCTCATGCTCATGGCGCGCCGCCAGCTCGGCCACCTGCTCCAGGGCGTCCCAACCAGCGTCCTCTGCCACGACATCGCCGGCCCGGGAAGCGAGCTCCCCCGCCCAGGCCTGGTCGAACTCACGGTACTGGCGCGGTAAGGGGCAGTGCACAGGCGTGTAGCCCAGCAGCCGAGTGCCCAGGGGATAGTGGTTCTCGTTGGGCAGGCCGTAGATGAAGTCGTTGAACTCCGGCTTGTCGGCATCGCAGTACACGCGCTGGTATTCATTCGCGATGGTGATGAACAGGCTGCTCTTGCGCAGCGAACGCCGGAAGGCCATGTCCACGCAACTGTCCACCACCTGCGTGGCCACGCGCCGCTCGTCCCCCACCTTCAGCAGCACTGGGCAAGAGGAGTAGTTGGCGACGATGTTGCCGTCCACGTCCAAGCCCACCAGCGTCTGGTGCCCGCGCGGGTTGGCTTCATAGAGGTGGCGCCAGGTGGCCATGTCCCGGGGGGTGAAGTCCGGGTTGTCGCCGCCGAAGACCCGATTGAAGAGCGGCAGGATCTGCTCTTCGTCCCCCGCTTCATAGGGTCGGATGGAGAAGCTGCTCATGCCTTGACCACCTTTCGCACCGCATCCCACATCTCGCGCTTCGCCTGAGCGGGTGCCTGCTCGCGCACGAGGCGTCGCCACTCCTGCAGCCCCCGCAGCACGGTCATCGCCTTGGCCACCAGGTTGCCGCGCCACCCGAAGTGCTTGCGGTAGTAGGCCAAGCGGTTCTCATGCCAAAGCTGACCGAAGTTCGGCACCTGCGATGTGCTCTTGCCCTCGTGATGAAGGATGGCGACCTCTGCGATGTAGGCCACCTTCTGCCCCACCTCCGCAAGGCGCTTGCAGAGATCCACGTCGTTGAAGAACAGCCAGAGCCGGGGGTCGAACCCACCGAGTTGGTCCCAGAGTTCCTTGCGGATCAGGAAGGCCGCGCCCGGTGGCTGGTCCACGTCACGACTGCTGGCGTGGTCGAAATCTGCCATCATGTAACGTGGGATGACGGAGTTGCCCGGGAACTTCTTGTCGAACCATGTGTCGTAGAACACAGCCGTTCGCAGGTCGGGGAACGTCTTGCACGAATGTTGGATGCTGCCGTCTTCGCACACGAGACGCGGGGCGCAGGCACCGTGTTCGGGGTGCTGCTCCAGGAAGTCGACGAGGAAGGTGAGCACGCCTGGACCCACGGCAGTGTCCGAGTTGAGCAGCAGGAGGTAGCGACCCGTGGCATGCTCCGCGCCCAGGTTGTTTCCAATCGCGTAGCCATCGTTGCGCTCGTTGCGAACCAGCTGGATCCACGGGAAGCGCGACGCCACCATGTCGGCGCTGCCGTCCTCGGAAGCGTTGTCCAGGACGACCACCTGCAGACTTTGCTCATCCCGCAGGGCCTTGAGCGAATTGAGGCAGGCGCGCAACAGACCCTTGGTGTTCCAGCTCAACACCACGATGGACAGGGTCGGTCGCTCGCCCGCAGGCTCCGTCATGCGTGAACGAGCTCGGCCGCCGCCGTCTCAGCCGTGACCGGCACGGGCGCGCCGACCTTCTCCATGCACACCGTGCGCAGGACCTTGAGTGACCGGCGCTCCAGGAAGCGAATGTAGTACTTGGCCTCCACCAACCCTTCCCAGACCACCTCGGGGATCTGGAAGCGTCGGCTGACATCCAGGCGGCCGGCCGCGAAGACGAAGCCGGGGTCCACGGCGAGCTCGGCCACATAGGCCCCGCTCCCAGGGACATCGAGAACCGGCGCACTCTCGAAGGAACCCAGCTGCTCGACCTTCGCGAACTCATGCCCCTTGCCCGTGCGCCCTGAGGTGAAGGACAGCAACAGGTTCGCCAACCACGCTCCGAGGAAGCCGTAGCGAGCCCTGAAGAACAGGCGCCGCGAAACCTCGTAGCGGCTCATGGCGGCCACGGGGTCCTGGCCGGCGCTGCGGTTGAAGAAGTGCGTGAGCTCGGCCTGGGGGCACAGATCGGTTGTGAAGCCTCGCCGATGCAAGCGCATGCAGAGATCGGCGTCTTCGAAGTAGAAGGGGTAGCGCGTGTCGAAGGGACCCAGCTCGTCGGCCAGGCTGCGCAGCATCAGGAAGCTGGCTCCCGACACCTGGGTCACGGGCACGCCGGTCGTAGCCGTCCATTGCTCGATGGCACGGCGGGTACGCGCCCTCGCGTGACGCTCGCCTGCACCCGACACGGCCCGGGCCAGCGTCTCCGAGAAGAGGCTGCACATCGACGGCTTCTCGTTGGGCGGCAGAAGGAAGAAACGTTGCGGGTCCAGGAAACTCTTGGGCCCCACCAGACCACAGCGCTGGTTGGACTCGAGGTGCTCGACCATGCGCGTCAGCATGCCGCGGAACATCATGACGTCCGGGTTGCTGATCAGCACGTAGTGCCCACGGGCGTGCTCGCAAGCCAGGTTCATTCCGCTGGCGTAGCCCGAGTTCTGGCGCGAGCGCACGAGATGCACGTCGCGCTCTTGTTCCAGGGCGACGAGGTGCTGCTCCTCATCGGGCCCAGAAGCATTGTCGACCACGACGAAGTCGATGCCTTCACCAGGCGCTCGGCCCGGCAGCCGTTGGCGCCGGGCGTTCTCCACGAGGCCACGGGTCATGGCGCCCGAGCGCCAGTTGACGATCAGAATGGTGATTGAAGCCATCTCGGATCCGTTTGCGGACATCATTTCTGTTCCACGCTTGTAACGGCGAACTCGTGGGGACAAGCCACCATGCCGGGGATGTTCTCGGGGTTGAGCACGATCAGCGGACGGTCCACCGTCCGGGTGTCGTAGGCGTGCACAAAGGTCTCGTCGATGAGGTATCCGACGATGCTGAACTCGCCGCTGGCCAACGGCAACTGAGGCAACTTCAGGCGACAGCGGTAGAGGCCGGGCTCGATCACCGCCAACACCCCGTCCATGTGGGAGAAGAGCGAGATGACCAGGATGTTGTCGTTGCGGAAAAAACCCACCCCGACGTGCACCGGCTGGTGGTTGTTGAACAGGCGGAACTCCATCTCCACCAGCACATCCTGGCCGGGTTGGACCGGGTCCGAGATCTCGGTCTCCACGCCGTTCTCGACCTGCAGCAGGCGGATGTCTTCCACGAGCGGGCGCCCCTGCCCCTCCATGCGCTCCTTGCCCATCGAAAGTGCGCTCTCATCTGCGGACATGGCGCGCTCATAGTTGGCGTAGGCCACGGTGACGTCCTGCGGCGTGCCGTGCATCTCCACCTTGCCGTCCTTGATCCAGATCACCTCATCACAGATCTGGCGGACGTCGTAGAGGGAGTGGCTGCAGAACAGGATCGACTTGCCCGAGTTGCGGAAGTCGAAGATGCGGTCGACGCACTTCTTCTGGAAGTAGAGATCGCCCACCGCGAGGATCTCATCGATGATCAGCACTTCGGGGTCGATGGCGGTGGCCACCGAAAAGCCGAGACGCATGATCATGCCTGAGCTGTAGGTCCGCACGGGCTTGTCGATGTAATCGCCCAGTTCGGCGAAGGCGATGATCTCGTCCACCTTCGCCTCAACTTCCTTCAGGGAGAAGCCCAGGACCTGGGCCGCGAGGTAGATGTTCGCCCGCCCGTCGAACTCGCTGTGGAAGCCCGTGCCGAGCTCCAGCAGACTGGCCACCGTCCCGCTCACTTGGTGCACGCCGCCTGTGGCCATGGACGTCCCCGCAAGCACCTTCAGCAGCGTGGACTTGCCGGCACCGTTCTCGCCGATGACACCGAGCGCCCTGCCGTGAGGCACTTCGAAGCTCACGCCATCCAACGCCCGGTAGGAGGAATGGAACTTCTTCTTCCCGAAGGAGAGCATCTCCTTCAAGCGATCGAAGGAGTTCCCGTACATGCGGTACTCCTTCACCAGGTCCTTGACGATGACGGCTGCGTCTGACATCAGACCTCGTCCGAGAAGCGGCCTTTGCACCGCAAGAAGAACGCGTAGCCGAGCCACTGCACGACCACGGCCAGCGCGCCGAACTTGAGCAGCTTGACCCAGTCGAAGGGGACCTTGCCGTAGGTCCAGATGGAGCGGTGCAGGTTCAGCACCGTCGCCATGGGGTTGGCCTGCATGATGTCGTTGATGCGGTTGACGTCCGCCAGCGCACTCTGCGCCTGCTCGAGGGAAAGTTGTGCGCCGGCCAGCACCTCAGCGGGCGTCGCCGCAGCAGCCTCGAGGTTCGCCACGTGGGCTTCCGCCATGATGAGCTCCGACTCCTGCTTCACGGCCACCGCGCTCAGGTCGTAGAACACGGGCGTCGTGAACATCCAGAAGGTCACGGCGACCGGCACGAGCTGCATGACGTCACGCACGAAAATGTTGGCTGCAGCCAAGAACATCGCGATGCCGCTAATGAACAGGAACTGCACCACGATGATGGCAGGTAACCAGATCAGGGCCACGGGCAGGCTGCCGTTGATGGCCACCTCCATCGCGGCGAGCAGCGCGTAGCCGATCAGGAAGTACACGTGGTTCACCACCACCGAGTACGTCGGCAACAGCTCGCTCGGGAAGGCGATCTTCTTGACCAGGTTCGCGTTCTCGAGCACGACCCCGGATCCCCGGGACAGGCTCTCGGCGAGCACCGTCCAGGGCAAGATGCCGGTGATCAGATAAAAGGTCGAGCGCCAGCCTTCGCCCGTGGGCCCGTGGGGCGCCAGGTCGTCGCTGAATCCGATTTTCAGGATGCGTGCGAAGACCAGGTAGTAGATGGCAAACAGCACCGCCGGCTGGATCACGGGCCAGACCCGCCCCAACATCGACCCCTCCACGCGCGCCTTCAGCTCGCGGTGTACGAAAGCCATGAGCAATTCGCGGTACTTGAGCACCACGAAGGGCAGGCGGAAAGCGGCCAGGAGGGGATGCATCGGGAGAGGAGCTGCAGCTCGCAGAGGCTGGGGCCGCGCCTGCCCTCGCCCGAGAGGGCTTCAGGGAGCGGGCACGAAGCGCGGCAGCATACCCGGCAAGAGGGCCCCGATGAACGGCTGGCCCTCCTCCGATCCGCCAGGAAAGCTTCAGGCCTCGATCAGACTCCGGGCCAAACAGCCCGCCCCCAGCAGCCCGGCTTGCTCGCCAAGCGTGGCAGGCACCACGGGGATGTCGCGGCGGCCGTGCCCCAGCGGCAGCTCAGCCACTGTTCTCCGTGCCACTTCCAGCAGTTCGGGGCAGCGCAGCCCGAGCCCGCCCCCCACCACAATCCGCTCGGGATCGAAGAGATTCACGGTGATGCTCACCAGGGCGGACATGGCCTCCAGGGCGTCCCCCATGAGCAAGGCTGCCGCGCCCTGCCCGGCCCGCCAGGCGTCCAGCAGCCCGGCCGTGGTCTCCGCAACCCCTGCGGCCACAGCCCGACGGGCCAGGGCCTCCCCGCCGAGATAGGCCTCGATGCAACCGTCACAGCCAGCGGGACAGGGCTCGCCGGGGCGAAACGGAAGGTGACCCGCCTCCCCTGCCATGCCGCGCCGCCCTTCGACCAACCGGCCGTGGCTCACGAAACCGCCCCCGACTCCGGTGCCCAGGAAGAGGGCCGCCAAGTCTTGGCAACCTGCAACATCCGCCTCCCCCAGGGCAGCGGCATTCACATCGTTCACCAGCGCCACCGGGACGCCCAGCAAGTTGGCCAGGCCGCCCGTCACATCAAAGTCCGTGAAGCCCGCCATGGGCCAACTGCGCATGAGCCCGGCGGCCCGGTCCACGGTGCCGGCCATGGCGACCGCAGCTGCGGCTGGGCCCTCGTCAGCCCGGCAGAACCCCATGTCAGCCGCCTCGGCCAAAACATCCTGGGCGACCGTCAACAGGCCCGCGCTCAGGTCTTCGGCCGATGAGCGCGGGGTGGCGGCGGAGCGCGTGACCCGCAACTCCCCCGAATCGTCCACCCAACCGCAACGCAGCTGGGTGCCGCCTACGTCGAACGCCAGCACGGACGCCATGGCGGACCTAACGCTTCCAGAGGACGGGGCGTGCTGCAGCGCTCAGGATCGTGCTGCGATACCACTCGTCGAAGGCATCGTGCAGCGCCTGGGCCTCATCGGCCCACTGCAGCGCACCCTCGTCCTGGAGCAGGTCACGTTCCTTGCCTGGGCCCGGTGCGAGGTCCAGCAGCATGTCGGTTTGGAGCCGGCGGTCGCGATACAGCACCAGGCCGTCGCGGCGGCTTGCTTCGAGCTCCTGGCCCGTGACCGTCGGGTAGGGCATCAGCAAGGAGTGCGCCACCTGTGTGGAATCCCTCGGACCGAAAGGCGGTGGCGTACGCCCTGGCAGGTGCACGGCCGTCATGACCTTGCCCCGATGGCCGATGAGCTGGGTCACGTCCACCATCTGGATCATTTCCTTCTCGACCACAGGCGGCACCGTGAGCTCGATCACGCCCGGCCCCGAAATGACGACGGGCACCTTGACCACCTCGTCGAAGAGCGTCTGGCCCTGGCCGCGCCCCAGGTGCTCATAGAACTCCTGGCCATGGGAACCCACCACGACCACGAGCGTGTTGTCGCGCAAGCCGAGATCCGTCAGTTCCTTGAGGAAGCGCCCCAACGCGCGATCCACACCCGCCACCTCGGCGTCGTAGAGCGGTCCCACTTCCAGCGCTACCCCCTCGGCTGCACCAGGGCGCGAGTCCAAGCTGCGGAGCCGCTCCACCAGCTCGATATCGAGCTCGTTGTTGACCGCCTCCAGATCGTCGCGCGTGGGCTCGTGAGGCGCCGTGGGATGCTCGAAGTGCAGGGTGAGGAACCACTCGAACTGAGCCGCCTCGGGCAACCAATCGATGGCCCGCTCCACGAGCGACGTGGGCGTCACATCGCCGCCGAAGAACGTCTCATAGCCGCGGCCCAATCCGGTGGCCTCACTGATCACCGGCGACGAACTGAAACAGGCTGTGGTGTAGCCCGCCCAGCTGGCTGACTCCGCGAGGGTGCTCAGCCGAGGCGACAACACACGATCGGGGCGCAACCCGAGCCCGTGGGTCAAGGGGTGCACGCCCGTCAGCAAGGTCGCCACATTGGGCAGAGCCCAGGACGAGGGGGTGACCACGTTGTCGTAGCGCAGGCCCTCGCGAGCCAAGCCGTCCATGACCGGCGTGTAGGCCGGCAGGTAGCCGTTCATTCCCAGGCGGTCGGAGCGCAAGCCATCGATGACGACCAACAAGGTGTTCAAGCCGCCTTCCGGCTTGAAGGGGCGACGCAACCGCTCTTGGGGTTGCTTCAGCAGCACCTCTCGCACACCGACGAACAAACCATCGCCCCCTTCCAGCTCGATCTGCAGCTTCATCGGCTTGCCTGCCCAGTGGAAGAGATCGGCTTGGACCAGCAGTTCGTTCGCGGGCGGGACGCCCTCCTCGATCTCCGCCAGATGCTTGACCGGAACGGAGGCCAACACGAGGTCGTCAGCAGAAACCAGAACGTGCGCGGTGGCCGGCATGGGCCCCGCCCCGAGCCTGGACACGTGCAGCACGATGTTCAATTCGCTGCCAGCGGGCACCGCATCCACGTCGAAGCTGCGCGTCAGCCCACTCTCCAGGGGTAGGCAGGCTGGGCCCGGCATGTTCAGCCGCATCGACTCGAAGGTGCCGGGTGCGCGCACGCGGTCCATGGCAGCGTCGGCCAGGAGATCCATCCCGACCCCGTGGGCCGTGACCGGATTCTCCGTTTCATCGATGGGTCGGCCTTCGCTTTCCAGGACAACATCGGCCAGGAGCACGATCCCGAGGCCCGGGCGCCCGTCCCCATCGAGCGCCGCGATCTCGATGTCCACTTCTTCGTTCGCCTCGACGGGCAAGGTGACTCGGTGCTCGGTCCATGCGGCATCCGTGCCCGGGAAGGTCGCGACCTCCTCGCGCTCGCCATCGCTGCGCACCATGCGCACGGCCAGGGCAGGCAGGCCGTGCAGGAATCCTTCATGGAATCGCACCACGGCCTCGTCACCCGGCACGACCACGTGGAAACGGGCGACCTCACCGGCCCTCACCGTCCAGGCACCGCGGCTCTCATAGTCGAGAGTGACCTTATGACGCACACCCAGGTCGTTGTCCGGGGAGAGCCGGATCCGCTGATCCACCCGGTAGTCCGGCGCCTTCTGCAGGAACCACCAACTCAGCGAGACGACCAACAGCAGCACGACCGCCGCCAGACGCAGCGCGGCGTAGACGGCATCCTGCTGAGACGTCCTCACGGTTCGCCCTCATAGGATTCGACGCGCGTGGCACCCAACGACTCGTCGCTGGCGCCGGGGCGTGAGTAGTCCGCGAGCAGCGCCCCCAGCTTGGCGGCCAGGAACTCCGCGTCCCCGAAGCTGTCCGGGTAGTCCTCCCAAAGCGATTCGTCGCGGGTGTCGATGGCCAACATGCCCCCTTTTCGGATGATCTGCTCTTGGACGCGCAAGCGCACGACGTACGCGCGCTCCCCCTTCTTGCGCTCGATCTCCACGTGCACCTTCCGGCGGGACGGGCCCCGCACCTCGCGGCGTGAGTCCCCGCGGAACCACTCGGACTCGATGCGTCCGGTGTCGGGCAGCCGCAAGATCACATAGAAGCCCTCCAACTCGAGCAGATCGAGCACGGAGTGATACAGGTTCTGGTAGCCGAGGTCGTGCATGGTGACCTCGGCCCACCGCTCCCGGGTGGAGGCACAGCCCACGGCCAGGGAGAGGCTCAGCGCCAAGCCGAGCACCCAGGCCCACTTCGACGGATGGGCGGCTCTCAGCCCGGTACGGATCCCCGCAAGGAATGGCATCAGGTTCCATCGGTTCATCAACCAGATCCTCGAAGGAGTCGCGTGAGGGCGTGAGTCTACTCCCTCGCAGAAGCTGATTCACGGGACGTCGAGGGCCACCTCGGGGTCGCCCTGCGCCCCAAGACCCTCACTCCGGCATCCGCTCCAGCTTTTGCTCAGCCCCGCTTCTGAAAGCGCAGGAGGAGGGGGATCTCACCGTAGGGCAAGGCTTCCTGGAGGCGGCGAATCAGGAAGCGCCGCCAGCTGTCGTCGAAGAGCTTCGGCTCGTTCACGAAGACCACCAAGGTCGGCGGGTAGGTGGCCACCTGCGACGCGTAGTAGATCTTGCCGATGCGTCCGCGATCGGCCCGGGGCTTCCGGATCTCGTACGTGCGGCGCAGCACCCGGTTCAGCTCGCCCGTGGAGACGCGCTTGCCGGCCTGGTCGTGGAGCTCTGCGGCGAGCGCCAAGGTGGCATCCACGTTGATGTCCTCCGGTGCCGAGATGAGTGTGATCGGCGCGAAGGACAGGCTCGCCAGGACACCCCGCAAGTACTTCTCGTAGTCACCTGCCTGCGCCGTCTCCCGGGCGATGTCCCATTTGGTGACGACGATCACGACCGGCAGCGCGCACTCCACGATCATGCCGGCGATCTCTTTGTCGATGCGGCCCACGTCCCTGGTCGCATCCAGCAGCAGCAACACGACGTTCGCGCGGCGGATCGCGCGGAAGGCGCGGGACTGTCCATAGAACTCCACGGAATCGCTGACGGTCTTGCGTTTGCGGATCCCTGCGGTGTCGATGGCGACAAAGCGGCGGCCTGCGCGTGAGAACGGCACGTCGACCGCGTCGCGGGTCGTGCCCTCCACCTCGGAGACGATCACACGCTCCTCGCCTACGAGTGCATTCACCAGGGTCGACTTGCCGGCGTTCATGCGACCGACGATGGCCAACTTCACCACGTCAGCCGGCATCATCGGCATCTCGGTGTCCGTGCCCAGGCGCTCGAAGAGGTGCTCTCGCATCTCGACGGTGCCGCGCCGCTCCTTGGCCGACACGCGCACCGGATCGCCGAGGCCCAGGGTGAAGGCCTCGGCCACGCCCACTTCGTCCTTGCCCCCCTCCACCTTGTTGGCCATCAGGATGATGGGGCGCTTGAGGCGTCGGAGCTTGTCGGCGATCTGCCGATCCACGGGCGTGAGGCCCGACTTGCAGTCCACGACGAACAAAACGATGTCCGCCAGGTCCAGGGCCATGGCGATCTGCCCGTCCACCTCGGCCTTCAGGTCCTCGTTGTCGACCTGGCCGATGCCCCCGGTGTCGATCAGTTCGATGGTGTGGCTGCCGTGGTCCAGGAGGAAGCTCACCCGGTCACGGGTGACGCCAGCCATGGGGTCTTCGATGGCGACCCGACGCCCGGCAAGCGCGTTGAAGAGCGTGCTCTTGCCCACGTTGGGGCGACCCACGATCACTACGCAGGGGATCCCCCCTCTCGGCACGATGACGTCCGTGGCAGGGAGGCCCGTCTCGGGCGGCGTGTCTTCAGGCGGAGCGGACATGGGTCTTCGAGCAGCAGGAGGGCAGGAAAAAGAACAGGCGATGGCGAGGGCAGCTCTGCCCGGGCCGCGCGACGATACGGCCGAATGGGGGCGCGGGTCCACGGGCGGGCCAGGGATCTGTCAGCGGATCTCTCAGCGCACCTTCAACACCTTGTGGACTTGCGGCACCACGCGCACATCCAGACCAAAGCGAGAGAGTTCGTCCACGAAGGGGTCCAAACGCTCCCGTGGCAGGGCTGGCGAGCCGCCATGCGCCGTCACGGGTTGCAGGAACACGGCACTCTCCGGCGCATACTTCCCAAGCAGTTGGGCTGCCCGGGAGACCTCCGAAACAGGGGTATCCCCGTCGACGATCAGCTTGAAGAAGGTCTCGACGCCATCCAAGACCCCGCTAGCCAGCACCTTCTCGTGCTCATCCAGGGCCGAGGGGCGGCCCGTTGCCGTGGGCAACTTCAGGTCACAAGCCACCCAGCGCACGGCGGGAACGACGCGGGCCAAGGCCTCGGCGTCGAGCCCTGAGGTCTCGAGCATGACCGGGCGCGGGCTCAACGCCCGGCAGAGTGCCTCGGCGAAGGCTGGCTGCTCCAGGGGTTCGCCACCGGTCAGGCTGACGGGAGAGTCGCCTCCGGGGTCCACCTGATCGACCATGTCGAGCACATCCTGCACCCGGACCGGATTGTGCAGGTAGCGCTCACCCTGGCTTGGACCCATTGCTTGACCTGCCTCCGGCACGCGCACGCGGGCCAGCGAACCCAACGCCCACTCGGTGTCGCAATACCGACACCCCACCTCACACCCTGCCAGGCGCACGAACACCTGCCGCTTGCCCAGCAACAGACCTTCGCCCTGGTAGCTGCGAAAGACCTCCGCCAGGTGGCCCGTCACCGGTCCTGCGGCGGCGTCCTGATCAGCGGCGGCCATGTTCGTCCTGGGTCATCGAGAGGTGCGAAGCAAGGGCTGGGCGCGACGGCGCGCTACCCCACTTGGAGGGAGAGCCGGCTCAGCCTGCGGCGAACCGGTCGGCGAGACCGAGCAGCGCATCGGCGCCGCGGTCCAAGACCTCGTCGCTGGCGGCGAAGGACAGTCGGAAGTGCGTGTCCTTGGCCGAGAAAGCGCTGCCCGGAACGAGCAGGAGCTTCTGCTCCAAGGCGGCTTCCGTGAAGGTCTCACCCGTCGCCCCCGCGGGCAGCGGCGGGTACATGTAGAACGAGCCGCCGGGCGTCGGGAAATCGAAACGCTCGGCCAGACGCGCATGGAAGGAATCGCGCTTGTGGCTGTAGTCGGCGATCTGTTCGGACATGTCCACATCCATGGCGGCCAGGCACGCGGCCTGAGCCATGGAGGGTGCGCACACGAACGTGAACTGCTGCATGCGGCGCATGGCATCGATCAGATCGTGGGGCCCGGCCGCATAGCCCATGCGCCAGCCGGGCATGCCGAAGGTCTTGGAGAAACCACCTAGGAGCAACAGACGGTCGGTGTCGATGTGGCCGGCAGCCGAGGCGTGGGGCGCGTCGTAGACAAACTCGTCGTAGATCTCATCGGAGACCACGATCAGGTCGTGCTTGCGCGCAAAGGCACCCACGACATCCAACTCATCAGCGCTCAAGACCCGGCCCGTGGGGTTGCTGGGCGAGTTGATGAGCAGGAGCTTCGTCTTGTCCGTGCGGCCCTTCTCCAAGGCCGCCTCGGTGAGCGGCACCCCGGGCGCCATCTCGTAGGGGCTCCAGTCCGCTCCGACCAGACCCGCCAACACCGGGTACATGGTGAAGTAGGGGTCGGGCAGCATCACGTGGTCGCCCGGGTCCAGGACACCCATGAAGCCGAGCAGCAGACCGCCAGAAACGCCTGCGGTCACGAGGCTCTCCTTGCCGTCGTAGCCGTAGCGCTTCTCGAGCCGATCCAGGATGCGGTCGTTCAGCTCCGGCAGGCCCTGGGTCACCGTGTAGCGATTGAAGCCATCGCGGATTGCCGCAATGGCGGCTTCCTTTATGACGTCCGGCACATCGAAGTGCGCCTGCCCGATGGACAGATTGATCGGGTCGTCCATGAACTGGACCCGCTCGAAGATCTTGCGGATCCCGCTGGCTTCAACACCGTCAGCGCGGCGCGAGACCATGCTTACGTCTTCTTGCGCGCCTTGACGCCCGTCCGAACCTTGCGCAAGCCGTAGACGGACTTGTCGTTGGTCCACTCTCCGTCCTTCTGCAGGGCTTCGAGACGCTCGATGCGCGTCCACACGTTGCGGGACCGGAGCAGGGAACTCTTGACCTTCAGGCTGGGGTGGATAGACATCGGCAAGAGTTCCTTTGATGACTGGCGGACGAGGGTGTTCCGCATCGACCTGGTAAGCAGACGCAGGCCTTTTTAAAGAGCCCGCTCAAGCCGGGCCATGGTCCACATCGAGCCAGACGGGTCAAGGCTCGCCCAGGGAATCCGGCACGGGATGGGCCACGATGCGGGCATCCACGAAGGGCGCCGCCTTCCCTCCCGGCCAGTTGTCGATGGCCAGCAGGGCGTCTAGGGCTCCTTGCAGGGCCGCCTCGGTCCGGGCCGCCCCGACGATCAACTCGAAGCTGGAATAGCTTCCGGCGCTCTCGGCCTCATGCCCGATGAGGGTCACGCCCGGCAGGCCGCGCTGAGCGAGTTCCCTGTGGGCGGCGACGGCCAGCTCCTGGCCGCGCTCGGACCCGTTGTAGACCGCTGCGCGAATGGTGAACCAATCTGGCTTCACCGCCGCCGCGCCATCTCCTGCGTCCTGGGCCGCCGTCGTGGCATGACCCGGCCCCGGCGGCAAGACGTCGCCCAGCTTCATGGTGGGCATCTCGCTGACCCCGTCGCCCAGCCAGAACTGCTTGAAGACGACGACCAACACCACGGCGGACAGCATCACGATGGCGCCAAAGAAGATGGTGCGCGTGGCGCCCTCCGCCTTGCGAGCACCCTTGCTCTTGGCCTTGGACTTGCCCTGCTTACCCCAAGCTGGAGCAAACAGGCGCGCTCCCGAGGACAGGCGCGGCGGCTTGGCCTGGGAGGCCTTGGGCTGGCTTGAGGCCCTCGAGGCCCCGGCGGAGCGGCGTTTGGAAGCCTTCGGCTTCGCCTTGCCGACAGTCCCTGCGGCCGAGCCGAGGCCGGAGCGCGCCTTGCTCGGAACCTTGTGCTTCACGGACGACGCGATGACCTTTCCAGCCACCGTTCGGCGCTGGGAGGCCTTGTCGAAGCCATCCTGATTGGATCGAAACACGTCCAGCGGATGTTGTCGTCCCACAGCCGCGCCCTCACGAAGTCCATCACGGAGCCATCAGTTGGTGGACCAAGCTATCGCGCCCAAGAGGCCGATCCAAGCTGCGAGACGCAAAGTAATGGGGCGAAGTGCGCTCAGCCTCGCGCCGTGCGCACCAGCTCGCGGAACAAGGCCTCTTCTTGGGCCAGGCTGCGGCCCACGGCGTGCTGGAAGGCCTCGTCAGCCGGCTTCGACGCCAGGGCCCGAGCCCAGCGCAGCGCGGCACCCATCCCATGCTGGCTGACCACGTGGTCCACGAAGGCGAAGCTCAGCAGGTAGCCGACGTGCACCTGTTGGGCGTCCCCGACCTCCAGGAAGGAGGACGGCAGGTCGGCGATACGCGGGAGTTCAGCCCGTTCCAGACCCATGCTTTCGAGCCCGTTCACCAGGCGCCCCATGCCCTCCCCGCGACCGTACTCGGCGAGCTGGGCCAGCCCCTCGTTGAGATAGACGGGGCAACGAGGCGCCAGCTCGCTCACGATCAGGTGCGTGTACTCATGGCGGAAGGCCGCCTCGATGCGCGGGCGGTCCGCGTCGGGGTCGGCAATGGGCAAGCGGATCTTGCGGTCGAAGAGGCCCCCCACCCATTCGTGGGTGCCCGTCACCTGCCGGAAGGCCTCTGGAGGATAGAGCACCACGATCGCCTTGCTGCGGGGGAACTGGTCGAAGGTGTTGCAGACCTCGGCTCGAGCACGATCCAGAAGCTCCGCCAACTCCAGGAAGTCGGTTTCCTTGGGATGCCTGATCACGAAGGTGCTCGTGACATCCGTGCGGTAGTCCTTCTCTACGGCGTACTGCCGCTCGGTCCGCTCCAGCGCAGTGGCAGCCTTGGCGGCGAAATCACCCTCGGCGAAGGTCTGCGCCTTGCGGTAGGCATCGAGCGCCTCCGGCAATCGATCCAGGAGGTTGAGCGTGTCGCCCATGAGCTGGTGCGCCATGGCGTCCGCGGGATCGAGGCCCACGGCAGCCTTCAGTTCTTCCAGCGCGGTGTCCAGCCGATAGAGCCTCAGCGAGAGGCTGGCGAGGTGCAGTCGGTAGCCGATGTTCTCGGGGTCGTTCTGGATGGCACGGTCGTAGTCGGCCGCAGCCGCATCCCACGAGAAGGCGTCGAACTGACCTTGCCCCCGCATGAAGTAGGCATAAGCGAGGTTGCGGGTGAGCACCGCTTCCCCGGGTTCCAGCTTCAACGCCGATTCCAGATAGAGGACGGCGTCGGACGCCTGTCCCTGCTCCAAGGCGAGCTTCGCCTTCTGGTTCAATTCGTTGACGTCGCCGCCGACTGCCGGCTGGCTGGGTCCCGTCGCCGGGCCGGCCCCCACCAGGAACAGGGCCGCACACAGGAACAGAGATGCCGAACTCATCCTCAACTCTCTTTCTTGGGTGGGGCTGGCAGCAGGCGTTCATCCCGCGCTGCCTCGACGAAGCGTCTGTAACGATACGGCACACCGGAGACCTCGTGCAGGGCCTTCATCTCCTGATGAAAGCGCTCATAGGCCGCTGGCATCTCTGCAGCCCAAGCGGGGTCGCAGAAGTAGAGACGGCAGCCCAAGGGCCGGCCGTCCCGCAATCTGCAGGTTCCATCGACATGCCACGGACAGAGACCTGAGGGGGCCTCCGGAACCACGCCCCCCGCCTTCTCCAGGGCGTAGGACGATTCCAGGTCGGTGGCGAAGAGCTCGTGACCACTGCGGGGAAAGTCACAGCAGAGCCCCGACATCTCACACTTGGGGCGTGCCGCGTCGAGCGCTTCGTCGACGCGCGCGTAGAGCCGCTCAAGCTCCTGCGATGCAGTGCTTGATTCGTGCTGGGTCACCGCTTCTTCCGACGACGGCGGAGCCGCGCGAGGCGTTGCTTCTGGATGCGGTCGGCGTCATCACTGCCGTCCTCGTCGGGGTCGAAGTCGAGGCTCTTCTTGCCCTCGATCTGGCGCTCGATATCCGCCATCAGCTCTTCCGGGCTCTGGTAACGGATGTCCCGATCCTTGGCCATCATCTTCTCGATGAAGTAGTGCATGTGCGCACTGATCTTGCCGCCCTTCGTCGTCTCGGCCGACAGCCCTTCAAGCACCGCCTTCTGCACCAGCTCTTCGTCATCCCCCGAGAACGGAAGCTCACCCAGGACGAGCTGATAGAGGGTGGCGCCCAAAGCGTAGATGTCGCTGCGTACATCCAGATCGCCGATGCCGCGTGCCAACTCCGGCGACAAATAGGCTGCTGTACCCCGTGTCGTGCCCGACTCCGCGCCACCAGCTCCGCCCACCACGGCGAAGCCCAGGTCGATGACCTTCACCTCGTGCGTCTCGGGCACGAACAGGATGTTCCCCGGCTTGATGTCGCGATGCACGATGCCTTGGCTGCGCAGGTATTCCAGGGCCCTGGCCACCTGCAGCACCACATAGAGGGCCGCGTCCTCATCGAAGACATCGCCTTCGGCAATGGCGTCCTGCAGGGAGCGGCCCTGCACGCACTCCATGAAGCTCAGATAGCGGCCCGCCAGCTTGCCCGACTTGTGGCCCTTGACCACGTTGGGATGGTCCAGCTTCTGGAGCAGCTGAGACTCTCCCAGGAAGGCCTGGACTTCGGCCGGCTCGAGGGCCACATGGTCGTGCATGAGCTTGACCGCGAGCCGCGCGCCGTCCGATTTTCTGCGCACCGCGAAGACATTTGCAGAGCCACCTTCCCCCAGCTTGCGTTCATACAAGTGGCCTGGGAGCTCCGGCACGTCCTCCGCATCCGTCCGGAAAAGAGCAGTCAATCGATCTTTGTCGATGAGACCTGCGCGCACCGCAAGAGACGCCAGGGAGACAGGTTTCCCTGCCTGCGCAGCTTTTCGTGCTTGGTTGAAGAGGTCTTCGACTTCCCCTCGCTGAAGGATTCCCTTCACCGCGAGGCGACCGAAGAAGCGTGCTTCTACTGCGGGATCGATGGCCATGGTGCGCGGCATCGTAACGGCGCATGTCCATTCGATCGAGGAGCGAGAAAGCGGCACCTCAAGCGAAGCGTGACCGATGACCGATGACAGGTTCGCCTCAGCAACACCCCACACACCATCGACCCACACCGCTTGACCCACACCAGGGAGGACCAGGTGCCGAGTTCCGACGAGAACGTCGTCCTGAAGTATTGCGAGCTCTTGGATGAGTTCATCCGCATTCGGACGACCGCCGACGACGGCACTCGTCAGCTGACCGGAAGTGGTGCGGTGAACAACCGCGCGGCCTACCATCAGCTGGTGGTGAATGTGTGTGTCGTGGATTATGAAGAGCAGGTGCTCCCGCTCTTCCAACGCCACAACAAGATCTACCAGACCGAAGCGCTGGTGGAGTTGCTGTACCAGATCTGCATCGAGGTGAACCCCCACCTCGAGATCCACAGCGTGACCCTGCCCTCGGACAGCACCGAGGATGGTTCGCTGGACACCGGAAGCCTGGAGCTGGACGAGGCGTGGCTGGAAGAGGAGGAGATGTTCGCGTTCCAGGAGCGGGTGCGGGACATCGAGACCAACCTCAGCAAGCGCGTGGTGGGGCAGACGTCCGCAGTGCACGCTGTTGCGCATGCCGTCAAGAAGGCGGCCGTCGGCTTGAAGGACCCGCGCAAACCCGTGGGAGTCTTCCTGTTGGTCGGCCCCACCGGAACGGGCAAGACCGAGTTGGCCAAGTCCCTCACGCGTCAGCTCTTCGGCAACCTCTCCCAGCTGGTGCGCATCGACTGCAGCGAGTACGCCCTGCCCCATGAGTACGCCAAGCTGATCGGCGCACCTCCTGGCTACATCGGACACAACGAAGGCGGCCAGCTCACCGAGGCCGTGAAGAAGGCCAAGACCTGCGTGGTGCTCTTCGACGAGATCGAGAAGGCGCACGAGAAGGTGCACAACCTCCTGTTGCAGCTCATGGATGAGGGAACACTCACCGACAGCAAGGGTGAGAAGATCTCCTTCCAGCAGGCCGTCGTGTTGATGACGAGCAACATCGGTGTAGACGATGTGCACCGCATCGCCGACCGCGTGGGCTTTGGCCAGCGCCAGGACGACGACATGGATGCCAACTCCGTGGCGTTCACCATGAACGAAGCCGTCAAGCGCGCGTTCCGGCCGGAGTTCATCAACCGCATCGACGAAGTGATCCAGTTCCGCCCCCTGACCATGTCGGACTGCGAACAGATCGCCGTCCTGCAGCTGGACGAGATGGCGGGCTACCTGGAGCGGACAGGGGTCCACCTCCGTTTCGCTCCCTCCCTCAGCCGACACCTCGCCAAGATGGGCTGGTCTGCGGAATACGGCGCCCGGGAGTTGCGACGTCATATCCGGGATGAGGTCGAGGACCCGCTCACCGAGAAGCTCATGGATGGCAGCTTCGCCCCAGGCGACACCATCAGCATCAGCGTGCGCGGCAAGAACAAGGTGGTCATGACCCCGGTCCAGGTCCGCCGCAAGAAGTCCTCCAAGCGCGAGAGCGCCCCGGAGACCGAGGCGCTCTAGGGGTGGGCGGGCGGTATGCTTTGCCCGTATGAACCCCGCTGAGCCCCAGGAATCTGCCGCCGCCAGCCTCACGGTGCGCTTCCTCACCGGCCTGGCCGTGGCCTGCGTAGGCCTCTTTGCCGTGCTCTGCGCCACCGCCTTCGTCGAGGCCGACTGGCGCCATTCCGTCGACAGCGCCATCTACCTGCTGACGGCCAAGAGCATGTCCTTGGGTGAGGGCTACACCTACCTCGGGCGCCCCTTCTTCGCCCGCCCGCCGGCTCTCAGCTGGACCCTGTCGCACTTCATGGGGGAGGAGTGGGATTTCCGGTTGGCCAACCAGCTGATCCAGCTCTCCGTGGGCGCCACGCTGATCACCCTGTTGCTGGCGCTCTCACGCATCCACGGTTGGCTCCGTGCGGCCGTGGTCACCCTGCTGTTTGCCATCAATCCGCTCGTCCTCCGCAATCACAACAACATCCTGGCCGAGTACCCTTTCCTGGCCCTGTTCTTCGCAGCCGTGTGGTTGCTCTCGACGCGCCGGGACGGTAGCCAGCCCGCGTGGTTCAGCACCGTTCTGGGTGCCCTCCTGCTGGCAGCAGCCGTCAGCTTCCGCACCGTGGGCGTGTTGTTCCTTCCGGGCCTCGTCCTGCTCGCGCTCTTCCCGCAGAGGGGCCTCGATGAGGCTCCGGAGCCGGGCCCGGGTCGGCGGCCGCGGCGCAACCTCAAGGCCCTGGCGGCTGCGGGCCTGGTCGCCCTCAGCCTCGTGCCCTGGAGCCTCTACTGCAGCGAAGCCGCCACCCAAGCCGAACGACCGTCGACCCAGCTGCTGATGTTTGACTACTCCACGGCGCTCTTCCACACGAACCCCAGAGACCCCGCCTCACCCTTGGTGGATGGCGCGGGCTGGTGGGCTCGCATCGCCGACAACGCCGTCGAGATCTCCCAGACCCTGACCCACGCCTTCCTGGGCGGCCCAGCCAATGAAGCCCTGAGCACCTACGGCTCGGAGACCAATCTGCTCAGCGCGCTGCTCGCGGCCTGCCTGCTGTTCACACTCTGTGTCCGCCGCTCCGCCCTGGACCTCTTCGCCGCCAGCTGCGTGGCCCTGCTGCTGCTCTACTTCACCTTTGCCGACCGCCTGTTGCTGCCCCTGATCCCCCTGCTCATCTCCTCGGTGATCTTCACCCTGGACAGCTTGGGACGGGGCCTGGGCAGGCTCACCAAAGGCTCTCTCTCTTCTGGCAGATGGCAGGCCCTCCTGCTCGCGCTCTTCGCACTCGGCCTGGGGGGGCTGAGTGCGACACGCTTCCAGGAGTCCCGGGAGCTGACCTCCACCAAGCGACGCTTCCAGCGGGATGATCTGGCCACCGCCGACTGGGTGCGGAACAACCTGCCCAGCGACGCCCGTCTCCTGCACGAGAAGGGCGCCGTGCTGTCGGTGCTCACAGGGCGCACGACCTACACCTACCGCAACCTGGCCGGCCCCTGGCCCGAAAGCTGTCCGGAGGTGGATTTCGCCATCTTCAGCCCGCGGCCCCGACGCGAGCCCACCGAAGACCTGTTGGGCCTGGTCGCCAAGCCCCCGATCCTGGTGCCCTTCAAGTGGAAGGGCCAGATGAGCAACATCCGGATCTACGCCCTCGACCCTCCGTCAGGCCACTGACTCACATCACGGCGGCCCAGCTCGGGATAGGCTCCCCTGTCAAGGGTTCCGCTCTCCGCCACAGCGGCTGGGTGCGTGCAATTGGAGCCCGGGACCCTGGCCTTGCTAGCCTTCCTGGCCTCGAACCCCGCCGCCATGCCCTTTCCTTCCCTCGCCCCCGGTCAGACAGCCCGTGTCGCTCGATAGCTACAAGAAAGTCGTCCCACCCCCGCGTGACCTGAAGAAGGTCATCGTGGTCATGCCGGCCTACAACGCCGAACAGACCATCGAGGTCACCCTGAACGACATCGATCAGGACCAGGTGGATGAAATCATCCTGGTGGACGACTGCTCCACCGACAACACCTCCAAGGTGGCCGAGTCGCTGGGCATCACCACCATCCGGCACACGGACAACACGGGTTACGGAGGCAACCAGAAGACTTGCTACCGCACGGCCCTGGAACACGGCGCCGACATCGTGGTGATGATCCACCCCGACTACCAATACGACGCACGAGCGCTGCCTGCCATGGTCACCTTCATGCAGTTGGGCACCTGTGATGTGGTGCTGGGCTCGCGCATTCGTACCCGCCGCGAAGCCCTCGAAGGGGGCATGCCGCTCTGGAAGTACGTGGCCAACCGCTTCCTGACCTTCACCGAGAACCTGGTGCTCGGCCAGAACGTGGGCGACTTCCACACCGGGCTGCGGGCCTATACGCGCGAAGTGCTCGAGACGATCCCTTTCGAAAACAACAGCGACGACTTCGTGTTCGACACGCAGTTCCTGGTGCAGGCCGTGCGCTTCAGCTTCAAGATCGGCGACGTCCCCGTCCCGGCGCGCTACTTCGAGGAAGCCAGCTCCATCAACCTCAAGCGCAGCACGCGCTACGGCCTGGGCACGTTGGGGATGCTCGGCAGCTTCATGTTGTGGAAGCTGGGACTGTCGAGGTCGAAGTTGTTCCGGAGCAAGAACCCAGAGCTCTGAGGGGGCAACCGGCCGCGCACACGCCTGCGTACTGGTAGCTCTAGCTTGACAGGCTCCACGCCTCGCAAGATGCTGGCCATCCAGTCAGGAGATGGCCGCCAGACCGACCACCGAACCCATCGGGCTGCGGGCATCAGGACACTGTCGTGCTCCGCGGAGGATTCTCTCATCACACCCGAGGCCGACCACACGCGCACCCGCAGCCGCTTCGGCGGTTTCTGGGTGGATCGGCTGGACGCCGAAGACGAGCTGGCCCGCCGGGTGGCTGCCGGCACCGTGAACGATGTGCTGGCCCCCCAGCTGGAGAGCTTCATCCGCGACGGCTTCCTGGTGCTTGAGCAGGCCGTGCCGCACGACCTCATCGATGCCACGCTCGATAACGTCGAACAGGCATGGCGCGGCGAGCACCCAGACATCCGCGTGGAGTATCCGGACGGCGCAGACATCAAGATCCTGCCCGCCTCGCCCGATGTCCGCACCGGCACGGGCAAGCTGTTACACATGCACGGCTACTTCCCAACAACCCGAGCGGTCATCTTTGCCGAACCCATCCGTTCATTTCTCGAAGCCGTCTTTGAACGACCGCCTCTGGCCTTCAGCACGCTGATGTTCGAGACGGGGAGCAAGCAACCGCCGCACCAAGACTCGGCGTTCGTAGGCGTCGACTCCCCCCTGGAGTTTGCGGCGTCCTGGGTGGCCCTCGAGGACATCCAGCCGGGCTCAGGCGTGCTCGAATACTACGTCGGCAGCCACCGCATCGATGAGCCGGTGTTCGAGGGCGACACGCGGCTCATGCCGGTCGAGCTCCGTAACGACGAGCGCTACAACCACTACCTGCTCGACCTGTGCACCAAGGCGGGGCTTGAGCGGCGCGAGTTCACCCCCAAGAAGGGGGATGCCCTCATCTGGAACGCCGACCTCGTCCACGGTGGCAGCCAGCAGCGCGCCGAGGGCTCGAGCCGCCGGAGCCTGGTGACGCACTACTGCCCGCGGGACCGTCGGCCGTCGTACTTCGACTTCTGGGAGCACAGCGAGCGCATCGAGCACGCACCCGGCGCGTTCTACTGCTACGACCGACGCTGAACCCCTTTGAGAACACCCGCCATGCCCCGCTGCTGCATCTTGTTCGCCGAAGGTTTCGAGGAGATTGAAGCCATCACCGTGGTCGACGTCCTGCGCCGCGCCGATGTCGAAACCCAGATGCTGGGCCTCACCAGCATGGAAATCGCGGGCAGCCACGGCATCAGCGTCAGCATGGACCGGTTGCTGGTGGACGCTGCGGATGAGACGTGGGATTTGGTGGTGCTGCCCGGCGGAATGCCCGGCGCCGTCACCTTGCGCGACGACCCGACTGTGCAGGCGTTGGTGAAGCGCCAACATGCGGCGGCCGGCAAGCTGGCGGCGATCTGCGCTGCCCCCATCGCCCTGGGCGCCGCCGGGGTCCTGGATGGCCGGCAAGCCACGAGTTACCCCGGCTTCGGTGACCAGCTGACCGGGGCAGAGCTCAGCGATCAACGCGTCGTCGTGGACCGCGGCGTCACCACCAGCCGCGGGGCTGGCACCGCCCTGGAGTTTGCCCTGGAGCTCGTGCGCCAGTTGGTGGGCGAAGAGGCCGCCAGCTCCCTGGGCGAGGCGATGTTGGCCCGGCCTGCGAGCTGATCGCGTTGCGGTACTGGCTACGCTCCTGGCCGTGTCGAGGTCAGCGCTTCTCGAAGCGCGCGCAGTAGACCGGCGGCAGGCTGGTCGACAGGCACTGCCACTGCTGCCCCTGGTCTTCACTCAGGTAGAGGTTGCCCGTGGTGCTGCCGAAGACCAGCCGTTCCCCGGTCTCGTCCACGTCCAGGGCGTGTCGCAGCACGAGGTCGTAGGCGTGCTGCTGCGGCAAGCCCGCACGCAGGACGTCAAAGCTCTGCCCCCCATCTCGGGTGCGGCTCACCACCACGGCGCCGTCCACAGGCACCCGCTGCTCGTCCTTGATGGCCGGAACGAACCAGGCAGTCCCTGGCTGCTGCGGATGCACGGCCACGGGGAAACCGAACGCGCTCGGCTGGGCGCTCTCGATCTCCTGCCACGACCTGCAGTCATCCACGGATCGGAAGATGCCGTTGTGGTGTTGCACCCAGAACGTCTCGGGCTCCGTCGGACTCTGCACGAGACAGTGTGGGTCCTGGATCAGCGGGTCGAAGGCCCGCTCCGGTGGAACGAACTCGGCGCGCATGCCCTCGGCCCGACACTCCCAGCTCGCGCCAGCGTCCTCGCTGACCCACACGCCGCCGCACGACACGCCCAGCGTCAGCCGATCAGCCCGCTGAGGGTGGACGCAAACGCTATGGATCCCGGGCCAGTCGGCGCCGCCACCCATCCACTCCCGTCGATCCGGGTGATCCCACAGGGCCCGCACGAGTTCCCAGCTGCCCCCGCCGTCATCCGAGCGGAACAGGCCGCCAGGCAAGGTGCCGCACCACAGGAGCCCCTGCTGATCAGGATGCCCCGCAGCCAGCGCCCAGATCAGCTTGAGGGACCAGGGAATGACTCGCCCACTCGTGTCCGTGGAGTCGAGCCCCTCGGGCTGTTCGGGGTAGGTCGGGACGCCGATCTCCTCCCACTCGCCGCCCGCAGCCGGCCGACGGTGCATCTTCCCACCGAAGTGCCCGTGATCCATGGCGACATAGAGGGTTCCGCTGCGCGTGTCACTCAGCAAGATCGGCACGGGGTCACCCAGGTGTTCTGCGGCGGTGAGAGTCCATGCTCCCTTCCGGCGTTCAAAACTGAACACGCCCTTGCGGGTTCCCACATGAAAACGATCGCTCATGGATTCAGCCTCCGGAAAGGGCCTGCATGACGTAGATTTCGCTCTGCTCGCCGACGGTGTCCCCCAGGCCCGTGCGGTCGACGATCTGTGTTCCGTCCACGAAGATCAGCATGTGCTTGCGCAGGGATCCATCGTCTTCGAGGACATAGCTGCGCGCGTTGGGGCTTCCCTCGAACACCGTGTCCAAGGCTTCCTTGACGGTCTGCGCGCCCACCTCTTGGGGCGGCAGCGAGACATGCCGCTGCAAGTTGGGTGTAAAGCACACTCGTGGCATGACGTCGAAGCCTCGAAGTCGTTGGGGCACCCATGGAGTCCATGAGTCCATGAGTCCATGAGTTCATGAAGCACTGCGGTCGGCAAACACGAGCGCGGCACGATCGACCCCGACAGAGGGCTCCCGTGTCGACGGACACATCGCCTGCCACCAGGGGGACCGTAGCGCCAGCCTCCGAAAACTGTCAATCGACCGGGCTGTGCCCAAACGGTGGCAGGACTTCGGCAGACCGGCGTTTGCACGGGTCCGTCAGATCACCCAGAATCCCCACTTCAAAAACCCCGCCCGAGACGCTCATGCCCTGCTCCGCCGTGTACCGCAAGGACCTGAGATCTGCTCCGGCCCCGGCCTGGGCGCCGGTCCTCGTGGCCTTACTGGTCGGCCTGCTCTCGGCAGCTGCACCCGCTGCGACCATCGCTCGACGTCCCGCGCAGGACGCCGCCGTGGATTCGGAGTCGGCGTCGGCAGTCAACGCAGACCTCCCCCCTCTCCCAGCACTGGAAGACGGACAGGTCGCCCGCATCGAAGACCTCGTCGTCACGGACCTTGAGTACTTGCGCTACGTCGGCACCGTCTATGCGCGACAGGACGAGGGCGAGATCGCGTTCCAGCAGGTGCTCATCGAGCGCATCGTCTTCGAGGCCGCCGAACGTGCCGGCGTGTCCATCACGGAGGACGATGTCACCGAACTGGCCCTGCGCCTCGATGCCCGCGCGCGCGCCGAAACCGGGGGAGCCTCCGGGCTGCTCGAAAGCCTGGATGCAGATGAAGGAGTCGTGCGCGATTCCCTCGCCATCCTGGCGTTGCAAGAGAAAGTGATCGCCGCCGAGTCAGGCGTCGAGCATCCGTCGGACGAGCAGCTGCGCGGCTGGATGGACGCTGCGCTGGCCGAGATCCATGTACTCCCTGCCCCCTTGGACGACAAGATCGCCGCCCGCTGGCCAGCAGGTGAGATGACGCGCGTCGAGTTGGGGCGTCGCATCCATCGCCTGCTCGCACCTGAAGATCGCGGCGGCGTGCTCACGGAATTGCTCGGGGTGCTGTTGATCCGGGCCACCGCAGCGCAGCAGGGGATCGAACTGACTCCCGAAGCCGTGGCGGAGGAGGTCCAGCAACGTGAGCTGCTGGTCAGCGCGCGCGATGGAAACACCGGCGTGAGCTACGCCAACATCGTGGCCCAGCTCGACAAGCTCAGCCTGGAAGAGCTCGTGGCGACACCACGCTTCGGCGCCGAGGTCCTTCTGCGACTCATGGTTGAGAAGCAATGGACCCACGAGCAGCTTCAGGCCCTTTTCGAAGAGGAACGTGAGTTCTTCGAGAGTCGGCTGGGCCCGGATCTGAGCTTCGAGCAGGCCCTTCCTAGCGTGTGGCGCGAGGTGAGACAGCGCAGCTATCGGCAGCTGTTCGCGGAAGGTAGGATCATCCGCCGCTTCTAAGCGGTCTTCCGCTTCACCTTCCTGCCTCGACACGAGCACGCATCCTCATGTTCATCGGCAAAGTCGTCGGCACCGTGGTCTCCACCATGAAGGACGAAAAGGTGGCCAACCTGAAGTTCCAGGTGGTCCAGGAGCTGGACGAGAAAGGTGAGTTGCGGGAGAAGTACGTCGTCGCGGCCGACACCATCGGTGCGGGCCAGGGCGACCTGGTGTTGTTCTCTCAAGGCAGCTCTGCCCGGCAGACGACGCTCACCGATGGGCGCCCCATCGACGCCGCCATCTTCGCCATCATCGACAGCTGGGATGTGGAAGGCGAACTCGTCTACCAGAAGGAAGGCCTAGAGACGACGACCTACGACCCCGCGGAGAGCTGAGCCGTGTACCTCGCCCGCGTCATCGGCCGTGTCGTCGCCACCCAGCACATCCAGGGCCTCAGCGGCGAGAAGCTGCTCATTGTGAGGCCCGTCGATGAACGGGGCGAAGGGGCTGGGGAAACCCTCGTGGCCTGCGATGTCGCCCACTCCGGCCTCGGCGACCTGGTGCATGTGTGCGATGGGCGCGAATCGACGTTGGCACTCGATGAGCACTACGTGCCTGTGGACGCCACCATTGTGGGGCATGTGGAGCAGTTCGACACGCCGGGCGACAGCCAGGCCACGGTCGAGGAGCCCACATGACTGCCCTGCTCGAGGTCTCCGAACTCAGCTATCGCTACGGCGAACGTATCGCCGTCGACGGAATCTCCCTTGCGGTTCAGCGCGCTGAGGTGCTGGGCTTGTTGGGCCCTAATGGCGCCGGCAAGACGACGGCCATCAGTTGTCTTTGCGGCTTGCTACCCCCCGCTTCAGGCTCGCTGCAATTCGATGGGCGAAGCTTCACCCCGCACGAGACGCCGGGCCATCGAGGCCTGATCGGCGTCGTCCCCCAGGAACTCGCTCTCTACGACCGCCTCTCGGCGCGCGAGAACCTCGTGTTTTTCGCGCGGCTTCAAGGCTACCCCGACCCGCAGGGCGCCGCCGAAGACGGCCTGCGCCTCGCGGCGCTCGAGAACCGCGCCGACGAGCGGGTAAAGACCTTCTCTGGAGGCATGAAGCGTCGCTTGAACCTCGCAGTCGGGTCGCTGGGCCAACCGGAGCTCACGCTCCTGGACGAGCCCATGGTGGGCGTCGACCCCCAATCGCGGAACCACATCTTTGACAGCATCGAGCGCTTACGCAGCGAAGGCCGCGCGGTGATCTACACCTCGCACTCCATGGACGAGGTGGAGCGCCTCGCGGACCGCATCGCCATCATGGATGGCGGCAAACTCGTGGCCATCGGCACGGCTGCCGAGTTGGCCGAGCACGCTGGCCTGCCCGGCGCCAATCTCGAGCGCACTTTCCTGGAGCTCACCGGGCGCACCCTGCGGGACGAAGGCTCATGAGTGCCTCCCCCGACGCGCACGACGCCAAGACGAGAACGCAGCCTGTGCTGCGCACGGCGCTGTATCTGCTGGCCAAGGACCTGCGCCTGTTTGTACGCGACCGGGTCGCCTTGATGCTCGCCGTGCTCCTGCCCATCGTGTTGGTGACGGTCTTCGGTTCCATCATGTCAGGCATGGGAGGCGACGACGAAGGCGGCGGCATGCCCACGGTGGAGGTTGCCCTGCTCGACCTCGACGACAGCGAGGCGTCTCGGGAATTCGTCGAGGCCCTCGGCAGCATGGACGGCATCTCGCTCTTGGTGATGCATCCCGACGCGCCACGGGAAGAACTCGTATCCATCGTGAACGACGGCGAGCGTCCGTTCAGCATCGTCTTGCCCCCGGGCTTTGGCGAGGGCGATGACTTGCAGTTGATCCGCGACCCCGGTCGCGCCATGAGCCAGCAACTCCTGACCATCGCACTGGTGCGTGCGCTGTTCGAAACCCGGGGAGAAGATGTGCTCTGGGACCTCCAGCGACGAGGGCTGGAGGCAGCGGGCATCCCGCCGGAGTGGGCCGAGCGGGTGGAGTCCTTCACCAAGCCCTTCCGCTATGCCATGGAGAGGATGTTCCAGGAAGCCGGCGATCAGGGCTTGCTGAAAGGCAGCGGCGACTCGGACAGCGCCGCATCAACTGGGGGCGAGGCCGTCGACCAAGACGGCGCCCAGAACGTGAGCACGGCGCCTGACTTCAGCAAGATCGTCAACGCCATGCTGCCGGTTCAGTTCCAGGATGTCGTGCCGAGCGGACGTCAGGAGAACATGACGTACATGATCGCCCATGCCGTGTCGGGCATGACGGTCATGATGCTGATGTTCAGCCTGGTCGGCTTCGCGCGCACGCTGCTGGAAGAGCGGGATGACGGCACCCTGCGCCGCCTCCTGTGTGCCCCCATCGCGCCGAGCACCATCTTGCTGGGCAAGTTCCTGGGTGCCTTGGTGGTGGGCATTGGCCTGACCTGTGTCTTGTTCCTCCACTCCTGGGTCATGTTCGACCTCGATGTGCTGCAGTACTGGGACAGTGTCCTGGTCGTCTCCATCATGACGGCGGCTTGCACCTCGGGCTTTGCGCTGCTCATCGCGTCGGTGGCCACCTCGGACAAGCAGGCTGACGGTCTCTCGACCATCCTGATCCTGACCATGTCCGCCCTGGGTGGCGCCTGGGTGCCATTGATGCTGATGCCCTCTGCCATCCAGACGGCCGCGCGCTTCACCTTGCCCTTCTGGTCCATCGACGCGTACCAGCGCATCTTCTGGAACGGTCTGCACTGGACCGAACCCGGGATCCTCACGAACCTCGGAGTGCTGCTGGGCTTGACCGTCGCCCTGTGCGCCGTGGCCCATGCCCTCTTCCGCCGCCGCTATCTGCGAGCCCCCAACTCATGAAGATCGGAAGAGTCATCGGGACGGTGGTCACGCCCGTGAGCCACCCGGCGTACGACGGCAAACGCCTGTTGGCTGTGCGCCCCGTGGCACCCGACCTCAGCCCCACGAAGGACCGCATGTTCACGGCCGTGGACCGCTGTCAGGCGGGCGTCGGCGATGTGGTCCTGCTCATGGCTGAGGGCAGCTCCGTGCGGGACGTCCTGGGTGAGGCCGAGGCGCCTATTCGCACGGCAGTCGTAGGCATCATCGATGAAATCTGCATGCATGGAACCGTGGTCTACCCCGCTCCTGCCTGACGCCCCTGTTCGCACGCCCGGCCTCCCGCTACCATTCGCGCCATGAACAACCCCTCGCCCGGCATCGACGACCTGCGCCCCTGCGGCCCCACACCGGCCGTGGACCCCGCGCTCGAAGGCAAGCCCATCGGCGTCACGCCCTGGACGGCGCCGGCCTCCGGCCCGGTGCGCCATGAGGTCCTCACCCAGGCCTCGGCTGACGACAAAGCGGCACTTGCTCAGCAGATCTGCGACGTGATGCGCATGCTCTACAAGGCCGAGATGGTCGTGGCCAACGACGGCAACGTGAGCGCGCGTCTGCCCAACGGCAACATCATGATCACGGCCTCGGGGGTCCTGAAAGGCTTCATGACGCCAGACCAGGTCATCGAGTGCGACCCGCAGGGCAACTCGCTGGACGGGCGGCAGGTGACGACGGAAGTGAAGATGCATGTGGCGGCCTATCAGGAGCGCCCGGATGTGCGCTCCGTGGTGCACGCCCACCCGATCTACGCCACCGCCTTCTCGCTGGCGGGCATCTCCCTGGCAGAGTGCACGATCCCCGAGATCATCGTCACCATGGGCACCATCCCCACGGCGCCCTATGCCACGCCCTCCACCCATGACTTGCCGGATGGCTTGCGGCCGCACCTGGCCAGGGGTGACGCCGTGATCATGGAGCGGCACGGCGTGGTCTGCGTGGGCAGCGACCTGATCGACGCCTACAAGAAGATGGAGATGGTCGAGCACACGGCCAAGATCACCCACGTCGCCCGCACCCTGGGCACCGTGAAACCCATCGCCCCTCCCGGCGTGAAGAAGCTGCTCGAGACTCGCAAGAAGCTGGGCATCGAGACCAAGAACAGCCTCTGCGAAGGCTGCGGAGCCCGAGAAGTCTGCGCCGCCCCGATCTTCCCCTAGGCGACTAGCAGGGCGATAGACGCCCGCGCCAGCTGCGCCCCCCCATATCAGGCTGTCGCGCAGCCCTACCCATCTCTCTCCCCAAGCCCGGACGTCCTGCGAAGCAGGCGACCACCACCGAGCAGGGGGGCGTGATTTTCGGGCACCTGGTCTGCGGCGAGTTCTTGAGGCGTCTGTTCGCCTCGTTGTCTGAGAAGCAGACCTGGTGCCCGAAAATCAGCACCCCCCGGCACGCCCGAACTCAGCGTGCAATCTGTAGCGCAGCCTCCTAGGGCGCCGTCGCGCGCACGCCGTTGGACAGGGTGATGTCGTGCAGTGTCGTCAGGTCCTGGCACAAGAATTGGAACGTGAACTGTGTGCCCGAGGCCACTGCAGGAAGCGGCGTCACGCCCGAGACGGTTCCCGCTCCGCTGGTAAAGACCGCGATCTGTGCGTTGTTCGGGAACGCGTGAACCGTGCCGCCCAAAGCTGCGAAAGGGCTCGGAGCCAAGGCGATCCAGAGCAGCGAGAGTTCACTGCTTGGCCCGTTGGTCAGGGACACGCCGATCACCGAGTTGGCGGTGAGCGATCCCAGGCCCTCCAAGGTGGGCTGCCCGTTGATGCCCACCGTTCCGCCTCCCAGGTCTTCCCAGGGATCCACGGTGGTGATGCGCATGTTGTCGGCGCCGACGGTCCACTGGTCGAAGATGTAGAAGAAGTCGGGATTGCCGTAGAAGAAGTTCACCTGGGTCACGCCCGTCATCACGAAGTTCCAGGCGGCATCCGGGTCGGTGCACGTACCGAAGGTGGCCCAGCCGCTGGGCATGGTCGGGCTGTGCGGGTCAAAGCTGTAGTCGAAGGAAACCCAGCCCGTGCCCGGCTGCGGCACCATCTCGGTGCCGAGGAAGAAGACCGAGCAGTTCTCGCGGGTGAGCATCAAGGTTGCTTCGCGCGCGGCGGGGAAGTTGAGGCTGAAGGTGTTGAGGTCGACTCCCACGCTCGTGACATTCTTCGTGCGGTAGTTGCCCGTGAAGGCCGACGGGCCGGAGCTGCGCAGTTGCGGGGCGAAGGTGTCGACCAGGGTCCTGAGATAATCGTCGGGGTTGCCGCCGCTGGTCGGGAAGGTCGAGGGTGGGCCATACGACCAGCCGGCGTTGTTGACGCCACCCACGAAGGTCTCGACCACCGTTCCACCGCCAGCCAAGGCAGCAGACGCGAGCAGGGCACACGCGGTAAGGGTTCGGGCAAACAGGGGAAAACGGAGCATGGTGGACATCCGGGGCAGAGGACTGAGAGTGCAGGGCCAACCAGGAGCGGGCCCGCGCGAAAGCAGACGAAAACACAGGATTCGAAGCCCGTCAATTTGTTTCCAGGAGACTTCCAGGATATCTGCTAGGATTTCACGATGATCGACCCCGCGCACGCGCCGCAGAATGCTCCCCATGACTGAACCTGCCCCCCAGGATTCCTCGGCCTCGGCACCCGAATCCGGCAAGGCTGGCGCCGAGCCAAGCCCCTCGGCCGGGGATCTCGAGCCACGCATCGCGGCCATCGGGACGGAGCTCCGGGACACCCTGCTCGAGGTCCTGGAGCAGCTGCCGGCCTCGGGCCCCCAACCCCTCGCGACCCGCCTTGGCCTGAACAAGGTCCTCACGAGCCGCCTGCTCAAGGCCGTCCGTACCCGGGACCCCATGGCCATGGTGTTCCACTGCCCGGGGCCCGCCCCCCTGCAGCGTTTTCTCAAGGCGGCGCGTCGCGTGGGCGTCAGCTTGCCGGTGCTCCAGCCCGCGGAAGCTGCGGTCGAGGCCTTCGCCAGGCTCGTGCGGGATGAGATTGGCGACAGGAGCGCGCTGAACGCCTTGATCAGCGCTTGGCTGCCCGACGCACGTTCGGAATTCGAGCTGCGTCAGAAGCAGGCGGCCTTCCGGGCCCTGAGCCAGCTGCGCGGGGCGGCCGCCGCCATGAACATCGCCACGGTGCTCCTGCACCCGAGCGCCGACGGCAAGCACCTCGACGTGGTCTGGATCTTTGGCTTGCTCTCCCTGCAACGCCTGCGCCCCGGTGTCCCAGTGAAGTTCTCCACGCGACGGCTGCTGAGCGCTACGGATAAACCACGCCACCCCACCACCCTGGATGGCACGACGCTCACCGACCTCGACGATGTCGGGACCCTGCGTCTGGACGAGTTCTGTGACTCACCGCCGGCGCTCGTCGACGTGCATCGCTCGGGCGAGAGCGTCCACTACGTCCTGGGCGGCGACGCCTACGGACCCAGCAGCGCCGTCGACCTGCTCATGGCCGAAGCAAACCTCGGTGAGATGCCGCGCTACATCCCCGAGGGGAGCGGGCGCAAGGGCTACGTCTTCGCTGAGGTCGGCACACCGGCCCGAAGCCTGCTGTTCGACGTGCTCATCCATCCGGACGTCTACCCGGGCTCCACCCCCAGCCTGCTGCTCTACGACACCGCGCTGGACGGCGTCGCCGACGTGAATGATCCCAGCCGGGACATCGACCGCATGGAGCTCACCGAGTCCATCCAGCACCTGGGTCGTGGCAGCTCCATGTACCGCTTGGCAGGCGTCCCTCATTACGTCGCCATGCTGCGACACGTCACCGAGCGCATGGGCTGGGACGCCGATGAGTTCGCCGGCTATCGCTGCTGCATCGACTATCCGGTGTACGGCAGCCAGGTGGTCATGGCGTTCGACCCGCCAAACGACCCCGACTGAGCGGTCACCCGTGCGTCAGCGGGGCGTCAGCTCACGCTGTACTTCGGGTTGCTCTGCAGGCTGCCTTCCACCCGTGCACGCTCTGCTTCGAAACCTGGGCGTCCCATGAGCCCGTAGGTCGCTACCTTGCCGGCCTCGACACCCGGCTGATCGAAGGCGTCGATCCCGTAGAGCTCCCCACCGTAGGCCGTGGCCATCATGGACCACATGAGGAACTCGCCCACCGAGTGAGCATCCACCTCGGGCAGCGTGATCACGGCGTGGGGACAGCCGGCATCGCTGAGAGCCAGCTGCGTCGCCCTGCATTCGGCGTCCAGCAGCTGCCCGAAGGTCTTGCCGGAGAGGTACTCCAACTCGTCCAGTCCGTCGGGGGCAGTCGGGATCAGCAGGTCGTCCTTGTGCTCCAGGACGCGCATGAAGGTGTACGCCTTGTCGCGCGGCCCCTGGGCGAACAACTGCACCTGGCTGTGCTGATCCGTGGCACCCACCGCGCCATGGGGCAAGGGCCCGACGCGCTGGCCGTCGGCGTTGAGCTTGCCGAGGCTCTCGGCCACGAGCTGCACGTTCCAATCCACCAGCAAGCGCAGCCGGTGGCTGTAGGGAAAGAGTACCTGCGTGTGCACGCCGCAGCGGGTGTCGAGCAGGTGGTGACAGGCGGCCCACACGGCGGCGGGGTTGCTTGAGAACTCGTCCCCGAAGCAACGATCGCGTGCCGCGGCCGCCCCTTCGAGCAGACGCGGAAGGTCCCAGCCCATGAGCGCGCCCGGAACGAGCCCCACCGGTGACAAGACGCTGAAGCGGCCACCGACATTGCCGGGCACGGTGAAGGCCGTCAGCTCATGCGCTCTCGCGAAGGGGCGCAAGAAGCCGCTCTCGGCATCGGTGGTCACCACGACATGCTCACGCCAACGATCCCCGACGCTGGACTTCAAGGCCTCGAGGAAGAGCAGGAACTGACTCATGGTCTCAGCTGTCGAGCCCGACTTGCTGATGACGTTGAACAGGGTGGTGGCCGGGTTCACGGCCCGCATCACGCCGCCCACGAGCACTGGGTCCACATTGTCGACCACGAAGAGGCGCGGTCGACGCTGTGGGCCGCGGGTGTCGTGCATGGCCCGGGAGAGCGCGGCATGCAAGGCTTGCGTCCCCAGTGCCGAACCACCGATCCCCATCACCACCACGTTCTCGAAGCGCCCTTCGAGGCCGGCAGCGAACTGCTGGCAGGCCTCCATCGTCTGGGTGTCGTCCGGCAGGTTGAAGAAGCCCAGCTGACCTGAGTCCCGCTTCTGCTTCAGGGCGGCCAGATGCTGGGCGTGCTTGCCTGCAGCCAGTTCGAGTTGGGAGGGATCGACGCCCACGTCACCTTGGGGGCCGCCGGACACAAAACCGCTGTAATCGAGTGAGAGGCTCATGCGCCGTTTATGACACACACCTCGAGGCGAACGAAGTGCGGAGCTGAGGCCAAGCCAGGGAAGCGCCACCGTTCCCGGGCCCGCGGAGCACCGGGACAGCGGGTACCATCCGCAGCATGGCCATCACCCCTCCCCGTCGCATCAACCTGCCTGGGCTGCTCGTCCGACGGCCAGTGATGATGTTCATGCTGTTCTTGACGCTGATCGGAACGGGTTTCCTCAGCTACTCGAAGCTGCCGCTCACCTTGCTACCGCCGGGCCTGCAGGACTCCAGCCTCTCCATCAACCTGCCCTACCCCGGGGCGGGGCCCAAGGAGGTGGAGGACCAGCTCACGCGCCCCGTCGAGGAGCAGCTACGAACCATCCCCGGTATCAAGAACGTGTTCTCGGTCAGCCGCGAGAACCGCGCATCAATCGATATCGAGTTCGGCAACGAGACCAACATGGACGTCGCCTATGGCGAGGTCCGCGACCGCATCGAACGCATCCGTTCGACCCTGCCGCCGGAGATGGACCGCTACAACATCTGGCGCTGGAACAGCAACACCGACATGCCGGTGATGTGGATCGGCATTCAATACGACCAAGAGGCCGTCGATCCCTTCGGCCCCATCGAACGCATCGCCGTCCGTCGCCTCGAAGGCGTTGAAGGTGTTGCGCGAGTCGGCCTCTCCGGCGTGGTGGACGAAGCCGTCCGGATCTTCGTCAACGTGGAGAAGGTGAAGGGCTATGGCGTCAACCTGGGCGACGTCATCCGGCGCCTGCAGGCCGACAACTTCACCTTGCCTGCGGGGGAGGTGAACGACGCTGGCCGCACGCTCGCTCTGCGCATCGATGCACGCTTCCAGAGCCTGGACGATGTCCGCGCCTACCCCGTGGGCAACGGCCTCGTGCTGGGTGACATCGCCGACGTGGTGCGCGCCCGGGCCTATCGGGATTGGGTCTGGCGCATCAACGGACGCGGCGCCGTGGGCATGGACATCAGCCGTGAGTCCGACCAGAACACCATCGACGTCTGCAGCCGGGTGGAAGAGGTCATCGCCGAACTGGAGCAGGACCCGCGACTGGCGGGCGCCAAGTTCAACGTCTTCTTCAACCAGAAGGAGCACATTCTCGGTGCCGTCACAGGCCTCCAGCAATCGGCACTCTGGGGCGGGTTGTTCGCGGTGATCGTGCTGTTCTTCTTCCTGCGCGACCTGCGCATGACGATGCTGGCCGCCCTGGCCATCCCCAGCTCGCTGTTGGCCGCCCTGATCGCCACATACTTCGGTGGCCAGACGCTCAACCTCATCTCGCTGGCCGGCTTCACCCTGGGCATTGGCATGCTGGTGGACAACGCGGTGGTGGTCATCGAGAACATCAGCCGCAAGCGCTCCGAGGGTCTCGACCGCCTTTCCTCAGCAGCCCATGGTGCGAGCGATGTGGGCCTGGCGGTGATCACCGCGACCGCTACCTCTATCGTGGTCTTCCTGCCGTTGGTGTTCATGGATGGCGACCGCAACAACCAGATCATGATGCAGGAGGTGGGCCTGCCCATTTCCTACTCGCTGGCGGCTTCACTGCTCGTGGCCCTGGTCTTCCTGCCCGCCTTCTGCGCGCGCATCATGAGCGGCAACCGCAACAAGGCAGCAGACCTGCACTTCTCCGGACGCCTTGTCAGCACCTATGAGCGCTCCATGAATTGGGTCTTGGGCCACCGTTTCGGCGCCTTCCTCTTGCTTGTCCTCGTGGTTTTGGTGGCCAAGGAAGCCGGGAGCAACCTGCGCAAGGCGAACACCGGCAATCAGGGTGATGACTCCATCCGGATGTCCGTCGAAACACCCCCGACCTACTCGCTCGGCGAGACGAACTCCGTCTTCGAACACTTTGAGACCTGGGCCGAGGAGCACATGGAGGAGTATGGCTACGACTTCTACTCCACCCGCTTCAGCCGCCGGGGCGGAAGCGTGAGCTTCTATCCTCGCGAGGGCCTGGATGACGACGCCCGCGAGCGCTTGCCCCATTTGTTGCGCGACACCTCCCCCGAGCTGCCGGGCGTCGAGGTCACGGTGGGACGCGATGGCGCAGGGCAGAGCAAGGAAGTGCGGATCAACCTCAAGGGCCGGGACTTCTCCGTCCTGGCAGGCATCGCCGACGACCTCAAGCTGCGCCTCGCGAACCTCACCACCGAGAAGGACGGCCACATCATCCCGCTCTTCGAGAATGTTCGCACCGACCTCGAGGACGGCCTGGACGAGATCCACGTGGACATCGACCGGGACCGGGCGTCGGAGCTGGGCGTGCTCCCAGAGATGGTGCGCGGCACCGTGGCTTGGGGCCTCGGAGGCCAGCGGCTGCCTGACTACCAGGAGGGTGAACGCGAGATCCGGATGCAGATCGAGTACGGACTCAGCGACCAGGAGAGCCTCGAGTTCCTGCGCAACATGGGTCTGTCGAGCACGACGGGCGCCCAGGTACCCCTGGCCTCCATCGCGAGCCTTGGCTTCGACAAGGCCCTCGGCAGCCTCGTGCGGCGCAACGGGGAGACCAGCACCGGCGTCACGGCGCTCCCCACGGTGGACAATCTCTACGAGGTCTCCCGGGGCCTGAAATCCGTGCTCGCCAACTACCCCTTCCCCGACGGCTACACCTGGGACGAGCAGGGCGGTCAGGAGGAGTTCGAGGAAGGCATGGCGGAACTCGTGATGACGCTGCTGTTCTCGGTGCTGCTGGTCTACCTCCTGATGGCGATCCTGCTCGAGTCCGTCTCGCTGCCCTTCTCGATCCTGGTGTCCATCCCGCTCGCCCTCATGGGCGTCAACATCACGCTCTTCACCGTCGGTCGCGCCATGGATGCCATGGTCATGGTGGGCATGATCCTGCTAGCGGGCATCGTGGTGAACAACGCCATCGTGCTGCTCGATCGGGTGCAACGCTTGCGAGCGGAGGGCCTGGAGCGCGACGCCGCCCTGATCCGCGGTGGCGCCGAACGCCTGCGCCCGATCGTCATGACAGCCTTGACGACCATCTTCGGGCTGCTGCCCATGGCCATGCCATCGGCCTTCCCCGGGGACGCCGAATCCTCGGGCTACGAGAGCATGGCCATCACCGTGGCTGGCGGCCTCGCCTTCTCGACCTTCTTCACCCTCCTGGCGGTGCCGCTCTTCTACACCTTCTTTGACGACCTTGGCTCCGCGGCCAACAAGCTGATGCCCTGGAAGACCAAGGACGCCGACGCTGAAACGACGGAAGGCCTTCCAGGACCGGGTGCCGGCGAGCCGGCCTTTTTGGCCAAGCACGACGCCTGAGGCAAGCAGCCCCCTCCGGCTCCTTCGCCCCACCAACCCGCTTGAGTTCCCAGGGGTGACAGCGAGGCATCGGCCCGTACAATCCGCCGCCATGCCGAACTCCATCAGCAGGATCCCCCTTCCCGTCAACGAACCCGTGCGGACCTACGCCCCGGGCAGCCCCGAACGCGCCTCCATCCGCAGCGTGCTGAGAACAGCACGCGGTGAGACGGTCGACATCCCGCTGGTCATCGGTGGGAAGGAGATCCGCACCGGCGAGACCTTCCAGGTCACGGAGCCCCACGACCACCAGCACGTGATCGCCACGGGCCATTCCGGAAACGCCGAGTCCGTCGCCCTGGCGACGGCGGCAGCGGCCGACGCCGCCCATGATTGGGCCACGATGGACTTCGACGACCGGGCGGCGATCTTCCTGCGCGCCGCCGATCTGCTCGCCGGCCCTTGGCGCGACCGTGTCAACGCCACCACCATGCTGGGCCAGAGCAAGACGGTGGTGCAGGCCGAGATCGATTCGGCGTGCGAGCTGATCGACTTTTTCCGCTTCAACGTCGCCTATGCGCGCCAGCTGATGGAGATTCAGCCCGACAGCCTGCCGGGCATGTGGAACCGCTGCGAGTACCGAAACCTGGAAGGCTTCGTGCTGGCAGTGACGCCCTTCAACTTCACGTCCATCGCCGGCAACCTCCCCACCGCCCCCGCGCTGATGGGCAATGTGTGCCTCTGGAAGCCGGCATCCACCTCGCTCCTGAGCAACTGGGCGCTCATGCAACTGCTCCAGGAAGCGGGCCTGCCCGACGGCGTCATCAACTTCGTCCCGGGCGATGGCCCGACCATCGGTCAACCGGCGCTCGTGCACCCCGATCTCGCAGGCGTGCACTTCACCGGGTCCACCGGCGTCTTCCAGAGCATGTGGCGCACGGTCGGCGAGAACATCGCGAACTACAAGGCCTACCCGCGCGTGGTGGGTGAGACAGGCGGCAAGGACTTCGTGTTCGTCCACCCCAGCGCGGACATGGACGCCGTGGCCATCGGCTTGGTGCGCGGCTCCTTCGAATACCAGGGGCAGAAGTGCTCGGCAGCCAGCAGGGCCTATATCCCGCGCTCGGCCTGGGACTCCCTGCGCGAGCAACTCGTTGCCTTGACGAAGGCCCTCAGCATGGGCAACCCCAACGACTTCAGCAACTTCATGGCGGCCGTCATCGATCAGAAGAGCTTCGAGCGCTGCCGCTCGTACATCGCGGGCGCAAAGGCCGACAGCGCCTGCTCGATCCTGGTGGGCGGCACCTGCGACGACAGCACCGGTTGGTTCGTGTCCCCCACGATCATCGAGACCGCCGACCCCCACGCCACGTCCATGTGCGAAGAGATCTTCGGCCCCATCCTCACGATCTTCGTCTACGACGACGACAAGCTGGACGAGACCCTCGACCTGTGTGACAGCAGTACGCCCTACGCGCTCACAGGCGGCATCTTTGCTCGCGATCAGCAGGTCGTGGCTCGCATGAGCGCTCGCTTGCGACACGCCGCTGGCAACTTCTACGTGAACGACAAGCCCACGGGTGCCGTCGTGGGCCAGCAACCCTTCGGTGGCGGACGTGCCTCCGGGACGAATGACAAGGCGGGGTCGCTGCTGAACCTGGTCCGCTGGACCAGCGTACGAACCATCAAGGAGACGTTCGTGCCGTCACACGAGTGGCGCTACCCACACATGAACGAGGAGTAGGCCCATGCGCATTCAGCTCAACCTGTGCCTGGCGGCCACGTGCGTCGCCCTCGCGTCGGCCTGCGCTGGCCTTACGTCACCCTCGGAAGCCAGTGCGGCGTCCGCTCCCCGAGCGGCTTCGGCGAACGCCGAAACGACAGCGTCGGCACGCTCCTCGACGCTGGGCTCCGCCAGGGCCCCGGTGCCCAATCCGGCCTCGAACCCGGCTGAGCTGCTCGTGGGCTCAGACCTCGACAACCTGCCCTTCGCGGGTGTCGATGCTCAGGGCGCTCCTATCGGTCGCGACGTGGAGATGATGGAATCCATCGCAGCCAAGCTGGGGCGCCGCATCCGTTGGCATCGTGCACCCTTCGACACCCTGCTTCCGGCCGCCCGCGGGGGCTGGACCGACGTCATCTGCGCCACCCTGGGCATCACCGAGGAACGCGCCAAGACGGTGCTCTTCAGCCGACCCTACTTCGAGACCGTGGTCACGGTGGTGGTGCGCTCAGGGCCAGGAGAACCACGCGGTTGGGACGACCTGAATGGAAAGCTCGTGGCGGCGGGCGCGGGCACGACCTCCGAAAGCGCCGTGCGCAGCAAGCTTCCCAGGGCCCAGCTCGCCCTCTCCGCCAAGCAGGGCCTGACTTCCGCCGAGCGGCTGCTCCTGGGCGAGGTGGATGGGATCGCCATGGACGGCCCGGCTGCTGACGCCCTGGTGGCTGGCAGCGGCGGCGCCCTGACCACCCTCCATACCCCCCTGGCGACGGAGAGTTATGCCTTGGCCCTCCCGAAGGACAGATCGCAGCTGGTCCAGCTCATCGATGCCGCCCTGCGCGAGCTCGAGGCCTCCGGGGACTTGCAGCGCCTGAACGGCAAATGGGGCGTGCGCTCCGTGGGCCGCAGCTCCGAGCCCTAGGCCGCTCAGACCACCCAGGCTACCGAGACCCGGTCCACACGCGACCACGCCTTCCGGCCCAGGCACGACCCAGCCACATCTGCGCCATTCGAGGCTCCAGACCGCCCGGCAGGGGGTCTGGTAGAGTCTCCCGCTTGCCATATTCACTTCGCCCGAGAATCTGTCATGACCCCATCGTCCGTTACCAAACTCCTTCTCCCCCTGGTGCTCCTCGCACCCATGTCGTGCCGCATGCTCCCAAGCGGTGGTTCCGACGAGGGTTCGACCCCCGCAGCAGCCGCTTCTGAGAGCGCCGACAAGCAGGCCGCCGCCAAGAAGGACGAGACCGCAGCAGCCAAGAAGGCCGCCGCAGGCGAGACCGCCAAGAAGGACGGGAAGAAGGCCGCCGAGAAGTCCAAGGACGACGACAAGAGCAAGGACGATGAGGCCAAGAGCAAGGCCCAGAAGAAGTACGACGAGGCCCTGAAGGATCTCGAAGAAGCCAAGGGCCTGTTCACCTTCCACCACGGCGAAGCCAAGGTCCTGCTCGAGCTGGACGACAAGGCCCTGGGCCGTGAGTTCCTCTATTGGGGCGCCCTCAACAGCGGCGCGGGCAACGGCAGCGTCTACCGCGGTGCCATGCTCTACGACAGCCCGAACGTCCTGCGCTTCGAGCGTCGCGGCAAGAAGAAGGTCGTCCTGGTGGCCAGCAACACCAACTACATGGAGGGCAACGACGCCCGCGAGAACCGCGTGCGCGAAGAGGTCCTTTCGGACGGCTTCATCAAGTCCTTCGACATCGCGGCGGAGATCGAGGACGAGAAGCTCCTGATCGACGTCGGCGCCTGGCTCAAGAGCGACAACCTCCAGGTGGGTCGCAGCCTGAGCGGCGGCAAGTACTCCGCCAGCAAGGACCTGAGCCTCTTCACCGACCTGAAGGCGTTCCCCAAGAACGTCGAGATCCTCGTGGAGATGGTGTTCACCAGCTCCAGCAACGGCGGCAACTCCACCATGGCTGACGGCCGCGGCGTCGCCGTGAACGTGCAGCACTCCTTCGTGGCCCTGCCCGACCCCGGCTACAAGCCCCGCGAGTACGACCAGCGTGTCGGCTACTTCTTCACCGAGCGCAAGAACCTGTTCGACCGCGAGTCCGAAGACAACGTCTCGCGCATGATCAGCCGCTGGCGCCTGCAGAAGAAGGACCCGACGGCCGAGGTGAGCGACCCCGTCGAGCCCATCGTCTACTGGATCGAGAACTCCACCCCCGCTGCCTACCGCGATTCCATTCGCGCTGGCATCGAGGCCTGGGAGCCGGCCTTCCGCAAGGCGGGCTTCAGCAACGCCATCATCGCCAAGCAGATGCCTGACGATGCCGAGTGGGACGCAGCCGACGTGCGCTACGCCGTGGTGCGCTGGTCCGAGGACGAGAACGTCAGCTTCGCCATCGGCCCGTCCCGTCAGGACCCTCGCACGGGTGAGACCTTCGACGCCGACATCACCATGCAGGCCAACTTCCTGAACACCTACACGACGCGCTTCGACACCTACATCGCGAACCGCGCCACCATGACCAAGGAAGACATCCTGCGTGAGTTCGAAGAGGCCCAGAAGCCCCTCGACCCCGCCACGATGGATCAGGACCCGCGCCGCATGTGCAGCATGATGGGCGACGAGTTCGCTCTTCAGGTCGCCTACGCATCCATGATGTTGGACGTGGTGGCACCGGAGAAGACGCGCAAAGAGTTCCTGCAGGACATGATCCAGGAAGTGAGCGCCCACGAGGTCGGCCACACCCTGGGTCTGCGCCACAACTTCAAGGCTTCCACCTGGAAGACCATGGAGGAGCTGGCCAACGACGATGACACCATGGCGCACGGCACCGCCGGTTCCTTCATGGACTACCCGGCCGTGATCATCGCGGCGCCTGGCACCAAGCAGGGTGAGTTCTTCCAGTCCTGCATCGGCCCTTATGACTACTGGGCCATCGAGTACGGCTACACGGAGTTCGGCAGCAACGAGGACAAGCACCTGGCCAAGATCGCTGCCCGCTCCAACGAGCCCGGTCTGGAGTACGGCACCGATGAGGATTCCTTCATCGGCGATCCCTACACCGTCGTCTGGGACATGGGCAAGGACCCGGTGGCCTTCGCCAAGAGCCAGATCGAGCTGGCGGAGTGGGGCCTCTCCAAGATGAAGGAGCGGGCCGTGGAGCAGGGTGACGGCTTCCACAAGTACGCCCGCTACTACTCGATGTTCTACAGCATGTACAACCGGTCCTACTCTGGGTTGAGCCGCTTCATCGGTGGTTTCACCTTCAACCGTGACCTGGTCGGGCAGGACGGCGGCCGCGATCCCATCGTGGCCGTGGACCCCGCGCTGCAGAAGGAAGCCCTGGCGTTGATGATCGACAAGGGCCTGCGCTGGACGGGTGGCATCCCCAACGAAGACCGTCTGCTGCTCGCCAACAAGAAGTATGGCAGCTTCGGTAGCTGGTTCGATTTCTGGACCTTCGATCCGCTGCCGCGCATCGTGAACGGTGCGCGTCTGGTGACCCTCTACCCGCTCATGAGCACGTCGATGTACGAGCGCCTCGAGACCCAGGAGATGCTCGGCAAGGCTGGCGATTTGACGGGCAACAGCGTCATCAACCAGGTCTTCGCCGTGGTCTGGCCCGAGACGCCCGACGAGTACGATCTCTGGACCCAGTCGGACTACGTGAACATCGTGCTGTCCCGCGTGCAGACGGACACGACGCCGCGCATCAAGGCCATGTTCGATGCCCAGGTGGACAAGTGCCTGGCCAAGCTGGACACATACAAGACGTCCAGTGACGTCGTCGTCTCGGCGCACGGCAAGTGGCTCGGTGATCGCATCCGCCGCTTCCGCGACCGCCAGACGGTGGAGTTCTAGGCAGCGGAGCTGTCAACCCACCCCGGGGGGCCTCGCGGCCTCCCGGGGTGACTCCGACCTCTCCATCATGATCGAACACCGCCGAAGCCGCGTCCGGCCCACCCCATGACCGAGGCCCCTGAGCCGCGTGAGGCGTACGCGAGCCGCCTCGATGAGTGGGCCCGCATGGACGCCGACCTCACGGCCCGCGAAAGCCGGCTGGAGAGCATCCGTCTGGGCCTCTTTCTCGGGGGCGGTCTCGTCTGCGTCTGGATCATGTACGGGCAGCCCGCATGGTGGCCCGCCCTGGCGCTCCCCGTGCTCGCCTTCGCAGCAGCCGTGGCACAACACCACAAGGCCCACGCTGCGGCAGAGCGGGCCCGCTCCTTGCACGCTTGGTACCAACGCGCCAGCGACCGGCTCGTGGATGCCTGGCCCGGCACCGGCCCCACGGGCCAGGAGTACCTCGCGGACGAGAGTCTCTTCGGCCACGACATCGACCTATTCGGTGAGGGCTCGCTCTACCAGCGGCTCGCCACCACCCCTACCAGCCTCGGCCACCGGCGCCTCGCCGTCTGGTTGACCCAGCCCGCCGCACCCGACGTCATCCGGAGTCGCCAGGAGGCGCTGCGCGAGCTGGCCCCACTCCTGGATCTACGCGAGGAGCTGGCGATCGTCGGGGAGACGGCTGGCGAGGTCTTCCGACCAGACGCCCTGGCCGCCTGGGGGCGCAACGGCAGCGTCCACCCCCAGGCGAGCGCGCTGCGGGTCACCTCCTGGGTGTTCGGCGCCGTCGGGCTCTTCTGCGCCGGGGCTTGGGCCGTGGGCTCCCTCTCGGTGGGCCCCTTGGGCCTCGTGATCATCGTCGACCTGCTGTTCGAAAAATTGGTCGGAAAGAGGCGCCAACAGCACGGCCAGGAGCTCGTCCACGCCGGGCGCGGCCTGGCCTGGTTGGCCAAGCTGCTGCAGCTGCTCGAGGAAGGGCGCTTCCAATCTCCCGAGCTCCAGAGCCTGCGGACGTCTCTCAACCAATCGGGCGAGCAAGCAGGCGAACAGTCAGGCGACCTGCCGTCGGCCAGCATCCATGAGCTCACGACGCTGGTGGACAAACTGGAGGCCTCCAAGCGCAACGCGGTCTACAGCCTCTTTGCCTTCATCGCCCAGGTCCCGCTTCGCACCGCACTCGACCTGGATGACTGGCGCTCCCAGCACGGCCTTCGGGTGGCCGACTGGCTCGACGCTGCCGGGCATTTCGAAGCCCTGCTCGCCCTGGGTACCTACGCCTACGAGCGCCCGGATGACTGCTATCCCGAGATCCTGGACGGCAGCAGTGGCGACGCCCGCTTCGTCGCGCAGGGGCTCGGGCATCCGCTCATCCCCGACGCGAGTTGCGTCCGCAACGACCTGCGCCTCGACCAGTCCATGCGACTGCTCCTGCTGAGCGGCAGCAACATGTCCGGCAAGAGCACGCTGCTCCGCGCGGTGGGTACCAATCTCTCGCTGGCCATGGCCGGCGCCCCCACCAAGGCGACTTCCCTGAGCTTGACGCCGCTCGCCCTGGGTGCGTCCATTCGCATCGAGGACTCACTGAGCGAAGGTACAAGCCATTTCTACGCCGAGATCAAGCGGCTGCGCCTGATCGACGAGCTCATGAGCAAGGGGCCGTGGCCCGTGCTCTACCTGTTGGATGAAGTGCTGCACGGCACCAACTCGCGCGATCGACTGGCGGGTTCGAGCGCCATCGTGAAGAAGTTCGTGGCCAAAGGTGCGCTGGGCATCGTGACGACCCACGACCTGGCCCTGGCCCGCATCGCGGATGAACTGGGTGAGCTGGCCCGGAACGCACACCTCGAGGACAGCATCGTCGACGGCGAGATGCACTTCGACTACACCCTCCGGGAAGGGGTCGTCACCCGCGGCAACGCGCTCCCGTTGATGCGTTCACTCGGCCTCGACGTCTGAAGCGGCCGACCTCCACTGCTTGCGCAACCTGGGGCGAAACAGCAACCGCACGCGAGGCGAAATCGTGCGCTCCTTGCGGTTGATCCAGACCCCCAACGGCGGGTGGCTCATGCTGAGCAAGAGCATGCCAGCCAGGTAGAACGGAAGGCCCGTGACCACCGGCACCAGCCAACCCACCAGCCCCAGAACCATGCAGAGGGTGCCCCCCAGGGCGAGCAGCAGCCGCACCCAGGGCGAGCGGGCCACGGCCGGGATCTTGAGCAGATCCGGAAGATCCTCCGGAGCCGGCAGGGAAGCGCGGCCTGAAACAGGGGCTGGGTCAGAGGAAGGCATGAGTCCTGCGCCGTGGGGGTTGGGCGCATCATGGCGGCCGACCGGGGCCGCAGCGAGCACGCCGCCCCCTGCATTGGGGCATGGGCCCTCCGGATTCCCTACCGTGAGCCCGTCCCGAGCGCCGACGAGAAGGAGCGAGCCGCCCCGAAGTCCCCCTGGCGTCGCTCTGGACCCAAGATTGGGATCGGATTGAGGATTGATGGACGAGCCACGAACGATGACCTGGAAGACCGACTGCCGCCACTTCTTTGGGGATCGCCCATGCGCCCCCCACAAGCTGCATGGCGCCGAGTGCGCCACCTGTGTGGACGACTATGACCTCGTCGAGACGCGCCTGCTGATCGTCAAGCTCGCGGCCATGGGTGATGTGTTGCGCACCACCAGCTTGTTGCCAGCCATTCATCGCCGCTGGCCGCGCGCCCATGTGACCTGGGTCACCAACCCCGAGTCGGTCCCGCTCCTGAAAGGGAACCCCGACATCGACCGCATCGCCGCCTTCCAGGCCGGCGCAGTGCCGCTGGAGATCCTCAGCGAGACCTACGACGTCGTGATCAACCCCGATGCCGCACCAGAGTCCTGCGCACTCGCCCAGCTGGCGCGCAGCGGGCAGCGTGTGGGCTTTGCCTTCGACGAGCGAGGCACCCCGGTGCCCATCGGGCCCGGCGCCGAGAGCTGGATGAGGATGGGTTTGTCGGATGAGCTCAAGCGCACCAATCAGCACACTTACCAAGACCTCATGGCCGATGTACTCGACGTGGACTATCACCGCGAGCCGCCGGTCATGGCCATCTCGGAGGACGACCGGGAGAAGGGCAGGCAACTCGCTGCCCTGCATGCCCCCGCCGAGAACCGGCTGCTCGTCGGGCTCAACACGGGCGCGGGCGGCCGTTGGCGCTACAAGCGCTGGACCGAAGCGGGCTACACCCAACTGATCCATCGTCTCGGCGAAGACGGCCATCGCGTGCTCCTGCTCGGTGGCCCCGCGGAAGCCGAACGCAATGCGCGCCTTGTCACGGCCTCGGGCGGCGTGGCGATCGACACGGGCGGCGACAACCCAGTGCGCAGTTTCGCCGGTCTTGTCGAAGCCTGCGACGTCATCGTGACCGGCGACACCCTCGCCATGCACGTGGCCATCGCTCGCCACGTGCCCACGGTGGTGCTCTTTGGCCCCACCTCCCTGCACGAAATCGACGTGTTCGAGCGAGGGGAACGCATTGCACCGGAGCTGGACTGCCTGGTCTGCTACAAGACAGACTGCGACGTGGTGAAGACGTGCATGGATTCCATCACCGTGGATCAGGTGCACGAGGCCGTGTTGCGCTGCGGACACCTCGCCACCACGACCTGAACACCCCACCGCACCCAACCCAGCCCAACCCAAAAAAGGCGCCTCATGCGCGGACTCGTCCTGGATGCTGGCAAGGCGCTGATTCGGGACGACCTCCCGGAGCCCGAGGTGGGTCCCGGGGAAAGCTTGGTGGAGGTCTTGCTCGGGGGCGTCTGTGCCACGGACCTCGCCCTGCGTGCCGGCTACATGGGCTTCGCCGGTGTGCCCGGCCATGAGTTCGTCGGCCGCGCCCTCAGCGGCCCTCTCGCCGGTCAGCGAGTGGTGGGCGAGATCAACGCAGGCTGCGGGCACTGCCCGATCTGCGACGGCGCTGATCCGCGTCACTGCAGCCAACGATCCGTGCTGGGGATCCTGGGCCGGCCCGGAGCCTTCGCTGAACGGCTGGCCCTGCCCACCGTCAACCTCCTGCCCGTGCCCGAGGGCCTCAGCAATGAGGCGGCGGTCTTCGCCGAGCCGCTCGCCGCCGCCCTGCAGATCCCCCAGGACCTCGACCCGCGGCTGCCTGAGGGCGGCCGGGCGCTCGTGGCGGGGGACGGACGCCTGGGGCTGCTCTGCGCCCACGCGCTGCACCAGGCCGGGCTGAAAGTGACCGTCGCCGGTCGGCACCCAGAACGGCAGAGCCTGCTCCCGCAGGGTCTCTCCCTGCGCACGGGCTTGCTCGAGAGCGGGCTGCCGGGGGCCCTCAGCCTCGACGAGCGCTTCCCGCTCGCCGTGGACGCCACCGGCAACGCCGACGTCCTGCCGCGGCTCCTGTCCTACGTCGCTCCCCGGGGAACCCTGGTCGTGAAGACCACGACGGAGAAGCCAGTCTCCCTGGACATGGCAACTCTGGTGGTGGATGAGCAGCGCATCCAAGGCTCCCGCTGCGGGCGCTTTGCCCCCGCCCTCGACCTGCTCTCGCAGGCCTGTGTGCCCGTGGAGCAGTTCGTCCAAGGTCGCTACCCCCTGAGCCAGGCGGGGCTCGCTCTCGAGCATGCTGCGCGCCCCGGAGTGCTCAAGATCCTCGTGGACGTGGTGGCCCCCGCAGGCGCCCCCGCCAGCGATCGATCGGCAGCGGCGGTTGCTCCCATCAAGAATCCCTGATTCACAGCCGTCATGAGCGCGCACTTCGAAGCCGAGGCCCTGCTGAAGAGCGACTTGCTCGGACAGATCCACCGCGGCTGGCTGACGCTCCCGGACGGCTCACGGGTCCAGGCCATCCAACGCGACGTGCGCCCCTGCGCGTGGTGGACGCGCCCCTTGGCCAGCTACCTCCTGGCGCGCGAGGCGCGGGCGCTGGCCGCCGTCGGCCCCCTCGCCGACGAAGACCACCGGCTGCCACGTGCCCTGTGGCAGGCCAAGGGCTGCCTCGTGCGCAGCTGGATCGAAGGGCGCCCGCTCTACGCCGGCGGCGTGGACTCCCCCGCCTACTTCGCTTCGGCGCGGCGGCTGCTCGCGCGCCTTCACCGTCAAGGCATCACCCACAACGACACGGCCAAGGAGCCCAATTGGCTCGTGACCCCCGAGGGCCTGCCGGCGCTGATCGACTTCCAGCTCGCGGCGTTGTCCCGACGGCGCGGCCGCTTCTTCCGCATGCTGGGGCGCGAAGACCTGCGCCACCTGCTCAAGCACAAGCGCACCTACTGCAAGGAACACCTGAGCCCCCGGGAGCGCGCGCTGCTGGCGAACCCGAGTGGGCCCTCCCGGGCCTTGAGACGGCTGGCCAAACCCCTCTACAACTTCATCACCCGCACCCTGCTGGGTTGGCGGGATCGGGAAGGGCGCGGGCCCCGCTAGTGGGTCAACTGGAGCTGGCCCACTGGCCAGCCAGGCCCGACGCGTGACGCGAAACCACCCCGATCAACAGACCGTCGCGCACCACCGTGTAGGTGTGCACGCCGTCGATCTCCAAGTCGGCTCCATCGCCGCTCCCAGGGACCTTCAAGGCCTCCAGTCCATCAGGCAAGGCATCCAGTGCCTGCGTCGGCAAGACGAAGACCGAGGTCAAGGCACCGCAGCAGTCGTAGAGCAGGTTCACCGCACGGACACCGTCGAAGGATTCTTCCCGCGCACCCAGCAGCTTCACGGCATGGTCGTGCACACGCCCGCTCTGGGGAAACTGAAAGGCTGCGAAGGCGTGCTTGTCCAGGAGGCCGCGCACGGCGGGCACCCCTTGCACCTGCGGAGGCGCGGTTTGCTCGGCCGCTGATTCCCAGGCCGACACGAAGCTGCCCAGGTAGGCCGGGGCCTCATCGCGATCCACGCCATCGTCGGCGACGTAGAGCATCGCGGACAACAACACCACGGCGGCAGCGGCCAGGAGCATCCAACGGTTGGTCGAGGCCCCGAAGGACGTGTCCGTCCTGCGCTTGTCTTGAAGCGAAGCGAGCGCTGGCCCAGCCGGGACACCAGCGGCGGCCCGCGCCGAGTCGGCAACGGCGATCTCAGCAGCTCCATCCCTGGAAGAGCTGTCCAGATCCCGTTCGACCTCAGCAGCCACGATGACCAGGGACTGGTTCAGGCGGCCGTGCACATCGTCAGGCATCTTGCCGTGGGCCAGCAGCTTGTTGAGGGCGCGCTCCAGGCGTTCCTCCTGTTCGAAGCGCTCTCCGCAAGAGGAGCAAACATCCAGATGCTCTCGAAGCGACACGATGGTCACCGCGTCGAGTTCGGAGTCGAGATAGGCCATCAACAGGGCCCGCGCTTCGTGACAATTCACGGTACTCATGATGCGTTCTTTCCAGGTGACTCTTGCTTGCGCAGAAAACCGGTTCGCTCTGCGTGGCTCGCTAGTCCCTCGCGCAATCGTGCTCTCGCACGAAACAGATGACTCATCACCGTGCCCATGGGGATCTCAAGGGCCTCGGCGATTTCGCGGTATGCAAAACCCTCACCGGCACGCAGAAGGAAGACCATGCGCTCCGAAGCCGGCAGGCTCTTCACGGCGCTTCGCACTTCCTCGGACACGCGGTCCAGGAGAACCTCGGGCTCGGCCAGCACGTTCTCGTAGGCCTGCTCCCGCTCCAACGCCTGGACCAGGTCCATGTGCTCTGAGGAAACCAGGTGCTTCTGCCGCCGCCGCAGGGAGTTGTTCGCGTTCAGGATGGTGTTCGAGAGGATCCGGAACACCCAGGCCCGAAAGGACGTGCCCACTGTGAACACATCGAACTTCCGGTACGCGATGAGAACCGCCTCCTGCACGCAATCCTCAGCCGATGCCCGGTCCCAGCACATGCGCTCGGCGAATCGCCAGAGAGCATCGCGTTGGGGCGCTAGCAGGGCTGTGAACTCGTCGTGACGGTCGGACATGACCTCCCCATGTTTCAGGCTGAGGTGCTTATTCTGCCAACTTCCGGGCAGAAGGCATGCTGAGCCACGGGTCTCCGACCAGCAGCCCAGACTCCCCCGTCATGCACTGCCAGGAATCGATCTCAGGGCCCTGAAGGCTGGGCCTGGCCCTCGATGTCGATCCGGGCCACATCCCTGGCCAACCGCCGGCGCACCCGCCAGACCAGGATCAGCGCCACGAAGCCCAATCCAGCCCCGAGGGCCCACCACATGGCTTGGGGCCCCCCGCCCCAGGAGAAAGCCCAGACCAGCCCCAAGGGGAGCGCCAGCACCCAATAGCCCACGAGGTTCGCCAGCATGGGGACGCGCGTCTCTCCGATGCCCCGCAACACGCCAGCTGCCACCACCTGCAACCCATCGAAGAGCTGGAAGCCAGCCGCCAGGGGCACGAAGGTCAGCGCCAGCGCCAAGACCTCCGGGTCCGTGGAGAAGATCTTCAGCAAGGGCTCGGGCAGGATCACGAACAGCAATCCGAAACAGCCCATCACCCCCGCCCCACATCCCAGTGCCACCTTGGCCGCGAGTCGCATCGCCACGGGATCCCCGGCGCCCACGGCGTGACCCACACGCACCGCGGCCGCGGTGCTCAGCCCGAGAGGCAACATGAACGACGTGCTGGCCAGGGTGATCACGATGGCGTTGGCTGCCACCGCCAAGGTGCCGAACTTGCCCATGATGAACGTTATGGCGTTGAAGGCCCCCACCTCGAGCGCCATGGCCAGGCCTATCGGCAACCCCATGACAGCGAGTCGTAGCAGCGGGCCGAGCGCCAGGGCCCGCGGCCGCAACGGGTACAAGAGCGGCTTCAGATCGCGCCACGTCAAGACGAGCACCAGCACCAGCATCAGGTAGTTGCACACGACGGTCGCCAGGGCACACCCGTGGGCGCCGAGCGCCGGGAAGCCGAACTCACCCCGGATCAATGCCCAGTCCAGAGCCGCGTTGACGATGTTGGCAATCACCACGACCACCACCAGCGGCCGCATGCGCCCGAGGGCCTGCAGGCTCCGTCGCAGCGCCACGAACAACAGCATGCCGGGAACACCCCAGGCGCACGTCTGGGCGTAGTCCGTGGCGTCCGGGATGATCTCCGCCGGTTGCTGCAGGGCGATCAAGGCCGGTTCGGCCCAGATCATCGCCAGCCCCATGGGGATGCACAGCAGCAGCGCCGTCACGAGCCCCCGTTGCACAGCGCGCCCCACGGCGGGTTCATCCTTGGCCCCCAAGGCCTGGGCGACCAAGGGATCCAGGGCCAGCAGCATGCCCATGCAGAAGGCCAGCGGGACCCAGAGCAGGGCGTGGCCCTGACGTACGGCGGCGAAGCCCGTCGTGGAGACGTGCCCCATGACCGCGGAGTCCACCACGTTCATGGTCATGAGGCTCAGGTTCACCATCACCACGGGAATGGCGAGGCGCATCTGGGCGCCGAGCTCGGCACGGATCGCTGACATCGCGCCACACTATCCATTGCGGAGCTGCGACCGCCACAGGTGTGGGATAGGCCTATCTGCGGCGAGGCGTCGGGAGGTAGGGTCGGGGCATGGACTTCGCACTCGCAGACAAGACCGTGCTCGTGACGGGAGCGTCGGGCGGAATCGGCCGCGCCTTGGCCACCAGCTTCCTGGCCGAGGGAGCGCGGGTCGCCCTGCACGGACACGGGCGCTTCGAGGCCATGCAGGCATGGCTGGCCGAGCGGCCCGCCGAAGAACAGGAGCGCAGCCTGTGCGTGCAAGGGGATGTCTGCGACCCGGCGCAGATGGACCGGGCCGTGGAGAGCATCCACGAGCGCTGGGGACGACTGGACGTCTGCGTGGCGAATGCAGGCATCTGGCCCACGGAGGATGTGCCGCTGCACGCCATGAGCGCCGAGCGCCTCCAGAACACCGTCGGCGTCAACCTCCTGGGCTCCGTCTGGACGGCCCGGGCCTTCCTGCGACTGCTGGCCGAGACGGGCCCGCGAGACGACGGCCACGGAGTCGCCCTGGTCTTCATCAGCAGCACGGCGGCGCGCTTTGGGGAGCGCCACCACGCCGACTACGCCACGGCCAAGGCGGGCTTGTCGGGTCTGATGGAAACCCTCAAGCATGAGATCGTCGACCTCGACCCCTATGGCCGGGTCAACTGCATCGAGCCCGGCTGGACGGTGACCCACATGGCGCGCCCCACTCTCGATCAGCCCGGCACCATCGCCCGCGTGCTCGCCACCATGCCCTTGCGACAACTGGCGAGAGCGACCGACATCGCACGCACGGCCCTGTGGTTGGCTTCCCCCACCCTTGCTCGACACATGACGGGGCAGTCGATCACCGTGGCCGGAGGCATGGAGGGCCGCCTGCGCTGGGCCGCGGACGACATCGACGAAGCTGCGGTGCGGGACCGCCTGAACCAAGACTGAACAGGTGAACGACTCCCCCACCGCCCCCTCCCGAGCGCTTCGGTCCACGAGCAGCGAGTGCTTCGTGGCGCGCATCCCCGGCTCCAAATCTGGCACCCTTCGCGGGCTGATGTTGGGCGCCATGCACCCCGGTGTCACGGAGGTCACGGGGGGACTGCATTGCGACGACAGCGAACAGCTGCGACGCGCCCTCGATGCCTTCGGCGGTTTGCTCGCCGATCAGACCTCGGACGGTTTCAGGGTCACCCGCGAAGCGGACGAACTGCACGCCCCATCTGAAGCCTTGCAACTCGGCGTCGCCGGAACGCCGGCCCGCTTCTTGTTGGGGTTCAGCGCACAGGTCACGGGCGAGACGACCCTCACGGGCGATGAGCGACTTTGCGAACGACCCATGGGCGGGCTGCTGCACGCCCTGCGTGAGATCGGTGTGAGGTTCCAGGAGCTCGGTCATCCAGACCATCTACCCGTACGCATCTCGGGGGGAGCGCCCACGTCGGACACCTGGCATGTGAACGCCGAGGTGTCCTCGCAGTTCACGAGTTCGCTCTTGCTGCTGGCAGCCCAACAGGGCCGCCCCATCGCGCTCCACGTGCACGGCCCGCAGCCCTCCCGGGCCTACGTCGACCTGACCCTGCAGATGCTCAAGCAGGCAGGCATCCCCGCGAGCGGGACGCCGCCCGACAGGGGCCCCTGCGTCTTGCAGGTCTCCCCCCCAGCGCGGCTTCCCGCCCTGTCCCGCGTGGTGGTCGAGGCCGACGCCAGCAGCATGACCCCCTTCCTCGCGGCGGCGGCCATCACGGGCAGCTGCTTGAGCGTTCCCAACATCGGGCACACGTCTCGCCAAGCGGACGTCGCCTTCGCCTCGGCCCTGCAGCGCATGGGATGTTCGCTGGGGATCGGGCCGCATTCCCTTCGAATCCAGGGAGCGCCCCTACGCGGCATCGAGATCGACATGTCCCAGATGCCGGACGCCGTGCTCAACCTGGCGGTGGTCGCGGCGTGCGCCGACGGACCGACACACATCACCGGTGTGGGCAACCTGAGATTCAAGGAGTGCGATCGCTTGCACGCGGCAGCAACAGAGCTGAACCGCCTGGGAGTGGAGGCCCGAGCGGAGCCGGATGCGCTCCTGATCCGGCCAACATCTGCTGCCCGCAGCAGGGACCCGCTGACCGCCTCGACGAACACCGTCGTGCGCACCTATGACGACCACCGCGTCGCCATGGCCTTCGCAGTCGTAGGCCTGGTGGTCGACGGACTGCAGATCGAAGACCCGGCCTGTGTCAGCAAGTCCTTCCCTATGTTCTGGAAGGAGCTGGCGCGCTTTCGCCAGCATCACGGAGCCGAGCCTCCACCTGTCTGATGCACGCCTCGCGGCTTGGTCTGAGCGGTGCTGCGCGGGTTGGCGATCGGTCCGTCTTCGAGTTGCGCCTCAGCTCAAGCTCGCGCGTACGAGGGCCTGCCCTACCCACACGGCGGCCAGGCCCAGCACCAGGTTCAGGGCCACACTGCCCAAAGCCTGGGAGAGCTGCCCCTTCTGCATCAACTCCAAGGTCTCCGCGCCGAAGGTCGAGAAGGTCGTGAACGAGCCGAGCACGCCGATGGCCACGAACTGCCGCAGCCGGGGGTCGAAGGCCTCGCGCTCCATGACCGCCGCCAGCAGGGCACCCATGGCCAGGCAACCCAAGGCGTTCACGACGAGGGTGCCTATGGGGAAGGACGAGGCCACCCGGCGCTGAACGAAGGCCGACAGGCCAAAGCGGGCCAGGGCACCCAGCGCCCCGCCGGCCCCCACAAGAACGAGCGTCTGCATGCCGAAGGCTCCCGGCGGGAGAGGATACGGATGGAAAGCTGCCCATGATGACCTGCGGGCGCCGCTGGATCTGCCCCGGCGCCATCGAAAGATGCCGCTTCCCGTGGCAGGCTGCGGGTCCAGCCCGTCGGAGCCCCCACCGTCATGCCTCCCGCCCCCGAGCCCCTCAGCCCGAAGCCCCGCGTGCTCTTCCTCTGCGTGGAGAACTCCTGCAGGAGCCAGCTCGCGGAGGCCCTCGGCCGTCTCGCTGGGCTGGAGGCCCACAGCGCCGGAAGCAAGCCCTCGGGGCAGGTGAACCCCCTGGCGGTGGCCAGCATGGCCGAGCTGGGCTACGACCTCTCGGCCCACCGCAGCAAGGGCGTCGAGGCCCTCCCGGACGGCGAGTACGACGCCGCCGTGACCATGGGCTGCGGCGACAGCTGTGCCTTTGTCGCCACCCGGCACAAAGCAGACTGGCCCATCCCGGACCCCAAGGCCATGGGCCCCGACGGCTTTCGGACGGTGCGCGACGACATCGCCCAGCGCGTCGAATCCCTGGCGCGGCAGTTGGGTGTGAGGCCCAAGGGTGCGCCCCGTGACGGTGACGGCGAGGCTGACACGGCGCCATGAAGTCAGCAGGCACCCTGGACCAATGCCTGCGCCGGAGCGTCGGGCGCTTCGGCGAGCGCACAGCCGTCATCAGCGGCCCCCTGAGCCTGAGCTACACAGACCTCGACCGGTCCGTCGAGCAGACCTCCGCCTGGCTGCGTGCTCAGGGCGTCCACCCCGGCGATCGTGTCCTGCTGCAATTGTCGAAGGGCGTGCCCTTCCTGTTGCTCCATCTGGCGAACATGCGGGTGGGCAGCGTGTCCGTCCCCGTGAACCCGCTGGCAACGCCTCGCGAGCGCGCCGAAGCCGAGGCGGACTGCCGCCCAACCCTCAGCGTCGATGAGCCGTCGCTGCGCAGGTCGGGTCCCCGGGGCATCGTGGGCTTCGCCGCAGCCATCGAGCGAGAGGGAGAGGGGGCGGATGTCGGAGCCCAACGGCAACAGCCCTCACCTGGGCCTGTACCTGGGCCGTCACCTAGCTCGGACGACCTCGCCTGCCTGCTCTACACCTCTGGCACCACTGGCCGCCCCAAGGGCGCGCGCCTGCTGCAGCGGCAACTCGCCGCCAACATCGAGACCCTGCGTCAGGCCTGGGGCTGGAGCGAGCACGACCGCATCTACCACGCACTGCCTCTCTTCCATGTCCACGGGCTGTTCGTGGCTGCCTCCGTGGCGCTCGCCTCCGGCGCCACCCTCGAACTGGCGCCCCGATTCGACCCCGAGCGCACCTGGTCGGCGCTCCTGTCCGGGCGCACGACACTCTTCATGGGCGTGCCCACCATGTATCACCGCCTGCTGGCCCACGCGCCCAGCCTCGACCCCATCGCGCTGCGGGATCCAGCGGCCCTGCAGGTGCGTCTGTTCACCTCCGGCTCGGCCCCGCTACGGGAGGACACCCTCGCAGACTTCGAAGCACTCACGGGGCACCGGATCCTGGAGCGCTACGGCATGACGGAGGTGGGCATGGCCGCCAGCAATCCGCTGCACGGCCCCCGCAGACCAGGACGCGTGGGTCCTGCCCTGCCAGGCGTCGGCCTGCGCATCAGGGACCGCGACACGGGCGAGGTGCTCCCCCCCGACTCCGTTGGCGAAGTGGAGATCACGGGTCCGTCGGTCTTTGATGGCTACTGGGAGCGCCCCGAACAAACGGCCCAGTGCTTCACCGAGGACGGTTGGTTGCGCAGCGGCGACTTGGGCTCCCTCGATGAAAGCCGCTCCTTGAAGCTCGTGGGCCGCGCGAAGGAGCTGATCATCTCGGGCGGGTTGAACGTCTATCCGCAGGAGGTGGAGCGGGTGCTCAACGAGCATCCGGAGGTTTCCGAGTGTGCCGTCTGGGGTGTACCCGATGCCGACTTTGGTGAGGCCGTCGTGGCAGGGGTCGTGCTGAAGGAAGGCGTCGATCCGGGCACCGGGCGCGCGACGGACGCGACCTCTCTCAAGCGCTGGGCACGGGAGCGCCTGGCCGCGTACAAATTGCCCAAGCGCATCGTGTTCCTCACCGAGCTGCCCCGCAACGCCATGGGCAAGGTGCAGAAGGCACGGCTCGCTGAGATGCCTGCCCTACGGGACGACGGTCCTTGATTCGGAAAACCGCGCGCCACGCCGTGCCCAGGGGAACACGCTGGTCAGGGTTCAGCCGCTGGTCGACTCGCCCACCTGCCCTGCATCCGGATTGCCCACTGCGACGCCAGACTGGCCGGGCGTCGCCACACCCACCGGGTGGACCGGCCCCTCGCCCCGCAGGTGCTCGTCGAGCAAGCGGGCTGCCACACCGATCAGGTCCCATTCGGTGAGGATGCCCACCAATTTGCCGTCGTCCACGACGGGTAGACAGCCCACCTTCTCAGTGCGCATGAGGGCGATGGCGTCCAGGGTGCGCGTGTCCGAGGAAACAGTCACAGGTGCTGGCTTCATGATGTCGCTGACGGCAACGGGATCCGCATCCGCCCTGCGCCGACCGCGCGCCACGAGTCGCAGGAGTGAGCGATGGGAAAGCAGGCCCACCAGCTGCCCTTGTTCATCCTCCACCGGCACATGCCGCACGTGTTCCCAATCCATGAGACTGGCCGCCAGGTCCACCAGGTCTCCCGGTTGCACCGTGAACAGATCGGTCGACATGAACTGCCCGACGGTCCGGTAGGTGTCCCGCAGGTCGAGCACCTCATCGAGATCCGCCGAACTGGCCAGCTCCCACTCGTGGACCGGCACCTCGTGGGCCTGGCGTCGGAGCATGACTTCCGTCAGCGTGCGATGGAGTACATCCGTTGAGCCGCGACTCATGCCGGCTTTTGACGGATCGTCCTTGTCAGCCTCGGTCGCGCCCCCACCCGGAGAGAACCCGGCCATGCTGCGCAAGGAATCCCGACACCAACGTGCACCTGTCTGGCCACTGCGCACACGCTCTTCCACGACATTGAGGTAGCGATCCACGTCACCGCTGGCGATGCCCGCCTCCCGGAGCCCATCACGAGCCATGGGCAGCAGCCTCTCGAGGATCAGCGTGGAGGCCGGGATGGTCTCTCCATCCACCCAGGTAAACTGGGCTTTCAGCCCGTGTCGCGCCGCTGCGAAGAAGTTGGACTTGGCGTCGTCGAACAGCATTCGCTTGTGAACCTGCCCATACTCCTCCACGCAGGCCGCCATGAGGCCGTAGTAGAACGCCGCGTTCGCCATCTGATCCAGCACCGTGGGGCCGGCGGGCAGGACACGGTTCTCGATGCGCAGATGCGGGACGACCCCGTCGTGGCCGTAGCACACGCGATTCCAGCGGTAGACAGTTCCGTTGTGCAAGCGCAGGGCGGTGAGTTCGGGGATGCCCCCGGCATCCAGCACGGACTCCGGGTCCTCCTCGAGATCGGCCACGAAGAGCACCCGGAAACGGGTGATGTTGTCGCGCCAGACCTCGGCCGCGGATTCCCTCACCCAGGAATCCCCAAAGCTCACACGTGGGCGCGCGTTGCGAGCCTTTTCCAAGGTCGAGCGTGCGTCCACGGAATGCTGGAAGAGGGCGACCCGCGTTTCATTCCAGAGCTGCCGGCCGAGCAGCAGCGGAGAGTTCACGGCCGCAGCCAAGACCGGGGCGGTGATGACCTGGGCGATGTTGTAGAGCTTCGCAAACTCCTTCGGCGCCACCTGGAAGTGCAGCTGGAAGCTCGTATTGCACGATTCCAGCATGACGTTGTCATGGACCAGTTCGAGTTCGTCGATGCCCTTGATGGTGACCTGGAACTTGCCCCCACGCGCGGCGCAGGTCGCATCATTGATCTCGTGGTAGCGATCCTTGGGCGTCATGTTGGCGAGGCTCAGGTCCCGCACCCGCAAGGTGGGCAGGATGCCCGTCAGCAGGATTCGGGCGTCCTGGGTACGAGCCGCGGTATCGGCGGCACCCACCAGCTCCTTGAGCTCGGCTTCCATGTCCGCCAGGCAGCTGCCCCCGAAGACCCGTGGATTGGCGTTGGCCTCCAGGTTGAAGCGCGCCAACTCGTTCACCAGTTCGGGGCGATCCGCGTGCGCCAGCACGGCATCGGCCACAGGCGCCGCCCGCATGGCACTGTCGACGAGGAACATCTCCATCTCGGCCCCGATGCGTCGGATGCCCGTCTCGAAGCGTTCCTCTTCCAACATGCGCTCGAAGGCATGCACGTCGTTCAGCAACGCCTTCATGTAGCGGCGACGCTGCAGCTCTTCGGTCGAACGATTGGAATCCATGCGCGACCCGTAGCCCCTGAGAGAGTGACAAGACAGAAGATACCACCCCGAGCCGATGCCGACCGTATGCTGGCTCCCATGAGGCATCTGAACGCAGCGATGTTCACCACCCGAATCCGTTTCCGCAACGTCGTGGCGACCGTCGGCCTGGGGATGCTGGCACTGCTGTTGCAGTTGGCCGGCTGCAGCTCGCCGCCAAGCCCCGGGGACCCCGCTCGGCGTGCCGGCCTCCAGACGGGAATCCACACGACGGTCCGCCTGGAGCGCGCCCTGGAAACGGACGCTGGAGCCGTGGCCTGCGTGGACAGATACGCGGCACAGGTCGGCGCCGAGCTCTTGGCGCGCGGGGGCAATGCCGTGGACGCTGCCGTGGGAACGGCCCTGGCTTTGGCCGTCACCTGGCCCCAGGCCGGCAACCTCGGCGGCGGCGGCTTCATGATCGTCCGCATGGCCGACGGGCGGCAGATCAGCATCGACGCACGGGAGACCGCCCCCGCCGCCTTTCCCCAAGACGCCTTCCTTGATGAAAGCGGGAGCTATGACCCCGCTCGCGCATCGGACCCCTGGCTCGCCATCGGTGTGCCCGGGAGCGTCGCCGGACTCGGAGCAGCCCACGAACGCTTCGGCCTGCTGACCTGGGCTGAGGTGGTGGGGCCCGCCATCGAGCTGGCACGTCGCGGCTTCGTTCGTGATGAGATGTTCTGCCGTTATCTCACCTCGGCCGCAGCGGAGCTGAATGCGCTGCCCTCGAGCCGGGCGATCTTCTTGAATGCCGACGGCACCGCGCCCGCCGTGGGGACACGACTGACTCAGTACCAACTCGCGCGAACCCTCGAAGTTCTTGCCGCAGAGGGCTCCAGCGCGTTCTACACAGGCCCTCTTGCGGAGGGACTCGTCCGGGACGTGCAAGCCGCGGGGGGCCTGCTGACGCTCGACGACCTGGCGTCCTATCAGGTGCTGTTCCGGGAGCCCCTGCTGCTCGAGTTTGCAGGGCGCACAGTGCTCGCCATGCCTCCCCCCTCCTCCGGCGGTGTGGCCCTGGGCCAGATCCTCGGACAATTGGAGCGGGTCTTCAGCCCGGCGACCGACGGCCAGGCTGACGCAGCTCCGACCCCGGGCTCCCTGCGCTTCCTGCATCACTACGCGGAAGCTGCCCGGCGCGCCTTCGCCGAGCGGGCTCGCTGGCTAGGCGACCCCGACTTTGTCCCGGTGCCCACCGAACGCCTGCTGCATTCCGCCACCCTGGACGCCCTCGCAGCGAGCATTGACTCCCAGCGGGCCACCGCCAGCCAGCTGCTAGGCCCCCCGCTCACACCGCAGCGCGCCGTGCCCGAGAGCGAAGAGACCACCCACATCTCCGTGATCGACGCCGACGGCAACGCCGTCTCCTTCACCACGACACTCGAGGCGACCTACGGCAGCAAGGCGGTCTCCGCCAGCACCGGCATCCTGCTGAACAACCAGCTCGGGGACTTCAATCGGATTCCCGGACAGACAACGGTCGAAGGGCACATCGGCACGCCAGCGAATCTCGCGGCGCCTGGCAAGCGCCCGCTGAGTTCGATGTCGCCGGTCATCGTCCTGGACGGTGAAGAGGTCGTGCTGGTGACTGGCAGCCCTGGCGGCCGCACGATCATCAACACGGTGGCGCAGGTGGTGCTGGCCCACCTGTTGCACGGCATGCCCTTGGCCGATGCGGTCAACGCGCCACGGGTGCATCACCAATGGCATCCCGACAGCCTGTCGTTCGAATCGGTAGCGGACTGGCCATCGACCGAGGTGCGCCAGCAGCTCGAGGCCATGGGTCACCGACTCGATCGCCGACCCGACACGCCACCGAGCCTCGGGCGCCTCGGCGCCGCGCACTCCGTCGCGCGCGACCCGGCCAGCGGACGCATCACTGCCGTGGGCGACCAGCGCCGGGACGGATGGGCTGCCAGCGACAACTGAGGTCGTCCTTCAGCGGGCGTGCACCTTGACCGTCTCGCCCACCGTGTCGAGCATCTTGCGCAGGGTGTCGTAGTCCGGGTGCTTCATGCGCACCCAGGCGTTGGCCATGAAGCCACCTTCAACCGGCTGCGTCTTGGACCCGGGGCCCGGGAAGTGGCTGTCGATGATCCACTCGCCCCAGTGGTGGTTCAGCTCGTCGACCCCCTCGTAGCTCACGATGTGGCCGTCGCAGTCCGGGCGCAGGGCGATCATGCCCGCCGCGTATTGCCGTGAGGTCTGCGCACCTGGGCGGCCATGAACCAGGGCGTTCGCCCACTCCACATAGACGTCCATGTCATTGGAAGCGCAGTAGAGGTCCCAGGCACCCACACCCGGTGGGCGGCATCCGATCTCCGAGAATTTCAATCCCTTGGGCCCGAAGAACCACTCCATGTGCGTCGCCGACGTGCCGATGCCCAGTTCTTCGATGACACGCTGCCCGAGACGTTTGACCTGGCCGTAGGTGTCGGCCGCCACGCGATTGGTGGTGACGATCTGGGGCGAGACCCAGCGGCTGCGCATGCCATCGAGGACGTTCGGGTAGTAGTGGCAGATGAACTCGTGCATCACCTTGCCGTCCACGCAAAGCGTGTCGTAGAAACCTTCGTGACCTTCGATGAACTCCTCGAGCGCGACCTCGGCGCCCCGGTGCACCCCCGAGCTGCGCAGGGCCTGCCCCAACTCGTCGTCGTTGTTCACGCGGGAGGTGCCAGCCGCACCCGCGCCGTCGCGCGGCTTCACGATGAGCGGGTATCCCACCTGGGTCGCAAAGCTCGCAGCCTCCTCCAGCGACGCCACTCCCGTGGATTGCGCGCACGGGACGTCTGCTTGCCGCAGGGCCTCCTTCATGGCTGGCTTGTCGCGGCATAGGAAGGCGGTCTGGACCGAGGTGCCCGGAATGCCGCAGGCCTCGCGCACGTTTGCCGTCGGTTGGATGTGCGCCTCCACGGTGGCTTCCAGCCGATCGACCCAACCGCGAGACTGGATGCGCTGCACCGCCTCCAACAAGGAGGGTTCGTGCACCACCGACGGCACTTGTTCGTAGGCACCGAGCCAACCCCGGAGCTCGTCGTCGAGGAACTCGAGAGGCCGTTCGCCAATGCCCGTCACGAAGGCCCCGACGCTGGCCAGGGCGCGCACGAACTCGCGTTGGTTGAAGGGGAAACCGGGTTCGACAAAGATCACATGCATGACGCTGCGTCCTCTTCAGGGCCCCCTGGCAATCAAAGGGGCAAGTCACGGGGCAAACAACGGGGCAAGTCCGCACCCGCCCGCCCGGCATGCCCCCATCTCGGGGGCCTCAGGCAGGCGTGGCGGTCAGCAATTGATGGTACAGCGACTCATAGGACCCCGTCTGCCGCTCCCATGAGAAATCCATGCCCATGGCGTTCGCTTGCATGCGTTTCCATTGGGGGGCATCCGCCCAGAGTTCAAGGGCGTAGGTCAGGGCCCAGCGCATTCCGGACGCATCGAATTGATCAAAGAGAATGCCCGTGCCGGCCCCCGTCTGGGAGTCGAACTGGCTGACCGTGTCGGCCAGACCACCCGTCCGTCGCACGATGGGGATCGTGCCGTAGCGCAGGCTGTACATCTGGTTCAGCCCGCACGGTTCATAGAGCGAAGGCATGAGGAAGGCGTCGGCCCCGGCCTCGATCAGGTGTGCCAGGGGATTGTCGTAACCGCGGTAGAAACACATGCGGCCCGGAAAGCGCCGTTGGAGATCCTGGAAGGCCTGCTCGTATTTGCTCTCCCCGCTGCCCAGCACCACCACGCGCACGTCGCGGCCCGAGAGCATCTCTGCCAGGGGCTCGAACACCAGCTCGAAGCCCTTCTGGTAAACGAGCCGCGACACGATGCCGAACACCGGCGCCGTCTCGGTCGGGCCCAAGCCCAGTGCCTTCAGCAGCGCGGCCTTGTTCTTCGCCTTCCCCGAGAGGTCCTGGGCTGAGAACGGGTGCGGAATCAGAGTGTCCTGTTCCGGGCTCCATTCGCCGTAGTCCACACCGTTCACGATACCCACCAGGCTGGAGGCCCGATCGCGCAGGATTCCGTCGAGACCCATCCCCAGCTCTTCGGTCTGGATCTCCGCCGCATAGGTCTCGCTCACCGTGGTGATGGCGTCCGCGTACAGCAGCCCTGTCTTCAAGAAATTGATGCGCCCCTGGGCCAGGTCCTCCTGGTGCAGCAGGTGGACGGCGTCATCCAGGCCCAGATCGTGCACGGCCTCGGACCCCACCACCCCCTGATACCCGATGTTGTGGATGGTCAGCACCGTCTTTGTACGAGCGAAGAGATCCTCCCAGGACGACAGCAGCTTCAGGTAGAGCGGCAGCAAGCCCGCGTGCCAGTCGTTGCAGTGCACGATGTCCGGGGCCCAGGAAGTGGCCTGACAGGCCGTCAGGGAAGCTCGGGCCAGGAGCGCGAAGCGGAGGTGTTCGTCCTCGTCTGCGGTGTAGATCCCCTCCCGGTCGTAGAGCTCCGGGCAGTCGATGCAGTAGACCTCCAAGCCGCTGCGTTCGATGGTCGTGGAGAGGACCGAGATGCGCCCCGAACGAGGCCCCAGGGACACGGACAGATCGCTCATGCCAGGCACAGGGCTGAACTCGAGACCCGCCTCCCGCATGCGCCGATAGAGGGGCATGAAGACGCGCACCTCGTGACCCTGCTTCGAGAGCTGGGCACCCAGGGCAGCCGTGACGTCCGCGAGGCCTCCTGTCTTCGCAAGTGGCGCCACTTCCGACGAAACGAGGCTGATCTTGAGCGGGGTCATGAAGGCTCCGGAGGGATCGAGACAAGGGGAGCCACTCTATCCCATGGCAGGGAGTGCCTGAACCTCTCGCAAGCGGTATCCTGCCTCGCTCCGCGATGCTCTCCGACATCGTGGAACGCCCCTGCTCACGAGCGGAACCGACATGCGCCACGCGGTGTTCGTCGTCCCCTTCCTGTTCGAAACCTCCGTGCGCTTCCTGCGCGCCGCCCTCGGCGTTCAGGGCGCAGCGGTGAGCCTGATCAGCCAGGACCCCCTGGAGCGCTTTGACAAGGACATCCGTGCTGGCCTTGCCGGCCATTGGCGTGTCGAGAAGGCCCTGGACCCCAACCACCTCGTGGAAGCCGTGCGGGGCCTCTCCAAGCAACTCGGCCCCGTGGACAGCTTGAACGGCGTGCTGGAGCAGCTGCAGGTGCCGTTGGCCCAAGCGCGGGCTGCGTTGGACCTCCCTGGCCTGCCCGTCGACGCCGCCCAGTGCTTCCGGGACAAGTCGGTGATGAAGACGCGCTTGGCGGCGGCAGGCTTGCCCTGCGCACATCACCGCCTGGTGACATCCCGCGAAGAGCTGGAAGCCTTCCTGAACCAGGTGGGTTTCCCGGTCGTCATCAAACCACCGGCAGGCGCAGGCGCCGTAGACACCTTCCGGCTGGACAACGCCAGCCAACTCCCGCAAGCCCTCGCCAGCTGGTCGCCCCACCCCAACCGCCCGATGCTGGTGGAAGAGTTCATCGTGGGCAGCGAGCACTCCTTCGATGCCGTTTGCATCGACGGGCAGTGCCTCTGGTACAGCATCAGCGACTACTCACCGACGCCGCTCGAGGTCATGCGCAACGACTGGGTCCAGTGGTGCGTGCAGCTCCCGCACGAGCTGGACGGGCGGGGGTACGAGGCCATCGTCGACGCGGGCCCCAAGGCACTCACGGCCCTGGGCATGGGCACGGGGCTGGCGCACATGGAGTGGTTTCGTCGGCCCGACGGGTCCATCGCCATCTCCGAAGTGGGTGCCCGCCCACCCGGCGCCCAGTTCACCTCCCTCATGAGCTACGCCCACGACACCGACATGTACGCCGCCTGGTCGCGGCTCATGATCGAAGGGCGCTTCGACCCACCCACTCGCCAGTACTCAGCCGGCGCTGCCTACCTGCGCGGCCAAGGCAAAGGCGTGGTGCGGGCCGTCCGCGGGCTCGAGCAAGCACAGCGCGAGCTAGGCTCCTTGGTCGTGGACGTGAAACTGCCGTCAGTCGGGCAGTCCCAGGCCAGCAGCTACGAGGGCGAGGGCTACGCCATCCTGCGGCACCCGCGCACCGACGTCGTCCAAAAGGGGCTGCGACGATTGATCGAACTGGTCCGCGTGGAGCTCGGCTGATGAATGTGCTTATGCTTTCTCCGGGCTTTCCGGACGAGATGGTTTTGTTCAGCCAAGGGTTGGCTCAGGTCGGTGCGAACGTCTACGGCGTGGGTGAGCAACCTGTGCAGACCCTGCCCAGCGTCTGTCGCGCGAGCCTGACCGCCTACCTGCAGGTCCCCAGCCTGTGGAATGAAGACGCAGCCATCGACCAGATCGTCACCGAAGCCCGGGCCAACAATGTGCGCTTCTCCCGGGTGGAGTGCCTCTGGGAGCCACTGATGATCCTGGCGGCCCGGCTACGGGAAGCGCTGGGCGTGCCCGGCATGACCGTGGCCGAGACGCGTCCCTTCCGCGACAAGGAAGCCATGAAGACGGTGCTCGACGAGGCGGGCATCCGCACGCCGCACCATGCCCGCTGCACTGACGCCGACGAATGTCGCGCCGCCGCCGAGCGCATCGGCTACCCCCTGATCGCCAAGCCCATCAACGGCGCCGGCTCGGCGGACACCCACCGCGTCGACGACGCCGCCGAACTGGAACGGATCCTGCCGCTGATCCGTCACGTGCCCGAGATCAGCATCGAGGAGTTCGTCGAGGGGCGGGAATTCACCTTCGACACCGTCTGCGCCGACGGCGAGATCCTGTTCCACAACGTCGCCTGGTACCGGCCGCGCCCACTCATCGCCCGCACGGTGGAGTGGACGTCCCCCCAGACCATCACCCTGAGACGACCTGACGTCGGGCCCCTGGCAGCAGGCAATGCCATGGGCGTTGCGGTGCTCAAGGCCTTGGGCTTCCGCACGGGCTTCACGCACATGGAGTGGTTCCTCAAGGACTCCGGCGAAGCGGTCTTCTGCGAGATCGGCGCACGCCCGCCAGGCGCACGCTCGGTGGAGATCATGAACGCCGCCAACGACATCGACCTCTATCGCGGCTGGGCAGAGGCCGTGTGCACGGGGACGCTCAGCCAGACCATCAACCGGCGCTACAACGCGGCCATCATCTTCAAGCGTGCCAAGGGCGAGGGGCGCATCACCCGCATCGACGGCCTGGGCTCCCTCATGTCGCGCTTCGGCCCGCACATCATGTCCGTGGACCTGCTCCAGCCGGGCGCTCATCGCCGCAACTGGAAGCAAACGCTCATGTCTGACGGTCACATCATCCTCCGACACCCTGACCTCGAAACCTGTCTCGAGATGGCAGACTGCGTCGGCACGGACTTGACCATCGAAGCGGCCTGACGGCCTGCCACCCCGACTTCCTGAGACACCGAATCCGTTCATGACGCACGTCGTCCTGCTTGGGCCCCAACGGCATCACCCCAACGTGCGCGCCACCCTCGACCAGTTGGGGGTGGACGGCCCGATCGCCGTGGTGACGGCCGGGTGGGAGGAACGGGAATCCGAGCTGGACGACCTGGCGGAGCACCTCAAGTGCGACACGCACAACCTGCGGCTCTACGCCCGGGCGGAGACAGCGCTGGAACAGGACCAGGAACTCTTCCAGGCCAGGAGCGAGCTGAACGATGAGTTGCGCTCGCTGCAATCGTGGTACCGGCTTCGGCTGGCCCACGCCATGAGCGCGGTGCGCGAGTTGGACCTCCAAGGCCAGCAAGACGAGCTGTCCCCTGCCCACCTTCAGCGGGAGCTCAGCGAAGAACTGGAGCATGCCCTCGGGGCCGTCCATGTGCTGGATCAACACCATCGTCGGCGCACGGATGACGTGCTCAACACCTTTGATGAACACATGAAGCCCACCGAGCGCGAGTCCATTGCCAAGCTGCGCGCCAAGATCCGCCGCACCCTCTCGCGCTGCGCCGCCGTGACCATCGCCGGCGGCCATGTCGCTGTCCTGCTGGGTCGCATGCGCCTCTTCGTCTTGCACGAACTCCTGGGCGAGCTGCCGGTGGTGGCGTGGTCAGCGGGTGCCATGGCCGTCACGGAGCAGGTGGTGTTGTTCCACGACAGCCCTCCTCAAGGGCGAGGCGATCCGGAAGTCCTCACGGGTGGGCTTGGACTGTGCCCGAACCTCGTGGCCCTGCCCCACGCTCGCCAACGCCTGCTCCTGGACGACGAGCAACGGGTGAGCATCATGAGCCGACGCTTCGCGCCCGCGTCTTGCATCGCGCTCGATGAAGGCTCCCGGGCAGCCTGGGACGGCAAGGCCTGGACGCTGGGCGCAGGCACGCAACGGCTGGGCAAAGACGGCAGCCTCCAGAACGGGAGTGGGTCGTGAACACCACCCTTCAAGCCCTGCTCCAGGACGGCCCGCCCTCCAGCGAGGCGATCACCAATTTCCTGGAGCAGCACAGCTTCCCCTTGGTGGACGGCCCGCTCGTCACCTTCGTGTACCGCGGAGACGTCAAGGCCGTGGAGTTGCAGCATTGGATCTTCGGTCTGGAATCCAGTCAGGCCTTCCAGCGCGTGGATGGAACCGATTTCTGGCATCTGGAAACGGAGATCCCGCCCGAGTCGCGCGTGGAATACAAGCTGATCCTCGAGCACGCCAATGGCGACATGGAGCTCATCCGGGACCCGCTCAATGGGGCCGTCGCCCATGACCCCTTTGGCAGCAACTCCGTCTGCGCCGGTGAAGGTTACGAGCGGCCAGACTGGACCCTGCCCGACGAGGACGCGCGCCCGGGCAGCCTGGAACACCGGCGGATCCAGAGTGCAGCCTTCGGCAATCGGCGTGAGGTCACGGTCTACCTGCCGGCGCGCTATCGCAGGACGCGTCGTTATCCGCTGCTCGTGGTGCATGACGGTGCCGACTACATGGTCTTCAGCGCGCTCAAGACCGTCCTGGACAACCTGATCCACCGGCTTGAGATCCCGCCGATGGTCGTGGCCCTGACGGAGTCGGGCGATCGACTGCGGGAGTATGCCGACGATCCGCGCCAAGCCCAGTTCACCGTGGAGGAGTTGGTCCCGGCCCTCGAGCAACGCTACTCCCTGGTGGGCCGCCCGGATGCACGCGCGCTGATGGGCGCGAGCTTCGGCGGCGTGGCCTCCCTCTCCACGGCCTGGCGCCACCCCGGCTTCTTCGGTCGCCTGCTGCTTCAGTCAGGCTCCTTCGCGTTTACGGACATCGGGACGAACCCCCGAGGGCCTGCCTTCGAGCCTGTCGTGCGCTTCATGAACGAATTCCGCAAGGCACCGGGTCGCCCGGCAGAGCGTATCTTCCTCAGCTGCGGCACCTACGAATCGCTCATCTACGAGAACCGCTCGCTCGTCCCGCGCCTGCAGCAGGCGGGTATGACCGTCCGCTTCGTGGAAGCCAGGGACGGCCACAACTGGGAAAACTGGCGGGACCGGCTTCGGGTTGGCCTGTGTTGGCTCTTCCCGGGACCACTCTGGATGGTTTATGAATAGGCCGCACGCGCCGGGCACGCGTCCGGCGTGACACTTTTCGGAGGATTTCGTGGCCGACATCACGCGACGCATTGGACTCTCGTTGGGCGCCGATCTGTGCTGGCCCCTGTGTTACGAGGAAATCGTCCGACGCCTCGACCTTGCCCTCCCCATGGGCAAGGACACCGTGCGCTTTGAGGTGGAGCGTGTCGGGATCGAGCCCTACGACTTGCAGGGCAAGACGCCCTATGACGTCGTGCTGGACCGGGTCACGCACTGGTACCCCACGACGCGCGAGTGGCTCAAGAAGGCGCTGCTCATGGACGGCACCTACGTGCTGAACAACCCATGGTCCCTGCAGTCCATGGAGAAGCAGACGACCTACTGCGCCATGATGCGCCTCGGTCTGCCAGTACCCGAAACCTGGATGGTCCCGCCCAAGGAATACGAGGAGGACCTCCAGGACCTGCAGCCCACGCTGCAACGCTACGCCCGCATGTTCGACCTGGGCAAAGTGGGCAAGACGTTGGGCTACCCCATGTTCATGAAGCCCTACGACGGCGGAGCATGGAAGGGCGTCAGCCGCATCGACGACGAGCAGCAACTGCGCGACGCGTACGAGAAGAGCGGGCGGCTGGTCATGCACCTGCAGAAGGCGGCCGAGCCCTTCGACTACTTCGCGCGCTGCGTGGGTGTCGGCGCCCAGGTGCGCATCGTCCAGTACGACCCCAGCGCGCCGCTGCATGATCGCTACATGGTGGAGTCGGGTGAGCTGAACAAGGAGGACCAACGCCTGCTCGAGAACATGACGCTCACCATCAACACGTTCTTCGGCTGGGACTTCAACTCGTGCGAAGCCCTGCGCAGTGGCGACACCTGGCATCCCATCGACTTCGCAAACGCCTGCCCCGACAGCCAGGTGACCTCCTTGCACTACCACTTCCCGTGGTTGGTGGCCGCGAAGGTCAAGTGGTCGCTGTTCTGTGCGGCGACGAAGCGCCCATGCCCCCTGACGCTCGATTGGCAGCCCTACTTCGACGTTGCCGACAAGAACCCCGACATGCCCTTGAAGGAGCGGCTGGAAGCCTACGGCAACATCGCCCGGGAGCGCCTTCAGTCCGAGCAGTTCGAGGCCTTCTGCGACAAGCACCTGTCTGGCTTGGATGCGGTCATCCAGGACTACTTCGCGTCCACCCACGCCCAGGACGCCATCCGCCAGAAGGTGGAGGCCTTGTTCCCCGAGCATGAGGTGGACTCCTTCTCCGATCTCTTCTGGCAGCGGGTGCAGCATTGGCGCACCCGAGAAGGAGGCGCGCCGGAAACCCCGGCGACCACCTGAGGCTTTCCCGCCTGCTCCTCCGCCTGCCCTGCCCAAACCCTCACTCCCCAACTCAGCAGAGACGCATCACCGTGAAGGAAACCGCAACCTGGTACTCCGAGCGCCTGGAGTCCGACATCAAGTTGGTCCGTTGGGGCACCTTTGGCACGCCCGTCTTGCTGTACCCCACGGCAGGCGGCGACGCCGAAGAGATCGAGCGCATGCTGATGATCCGCGTGCTGGAGCCCATGCTCTCCGCGGGCCGCATCAAGATCTATTCCCTCGACAGCCTCGCGGCCAGGGCTTGGGGCGACACCTCCACGACCGCTCAGCACGCCACCTGGCTACAGAATCAGTTCGACGCCTGCGTCTACAACGAGGTCGTGCCCACCATCCGTCGTGACTGCGAAGACGAGGAGGTCGAGATCATCGTGGCCGGCGCCTCCATTGGGGCCTTCAATGCCATGGCCTCCATCTGTCGCCATCCCGATGTGTTCAGCCGCGCCATCTGCATGAGTGGCACCTACGACATCAACCGCTTCGTGAAGGGCATTGACCCCTCCCAGAAGGACCCCAACTTCTACTTCTCCTCGCCGCTGCACTTCCTGCCGAACCTGCCCGACGGCGAGCAGCTGGAAAAACTCCGCACGCGCCACGTTCTGATGTGTCACGGCGGCGGGCGCTGGGAAGACCCCGAGCAGGACTGGACCATGGCGCGCGTGTTGGGCGCCCAGGGTGTGCCCAACCGTGTCGACCCCTGGGGCGAGGACTACGATCACGATTGGCCCACGTGGCGCGCCATGTTGCCCAAGTACCTGGCCGAGATCTGAGGCCGATCGGTATTTCGTGCCCGGGCCTGTGGCAAGACCGACGGCCAGACGAACAGCTAGCCCAGGAGCTGGGCCAGGGCCGCGTCCAATTCCCCGTAGCGGAAGGCGCAACCGGCCTCCAGGGACCGCTTCGGTAGCGCGCACTGGCCCGTCAGGAGGACATAGGCCACCTCACCCAGCAGCAGCTTCATGGCGAAACCCGGCGCCGGGAGCACCGCGGGTCGATGCAGCTGCCGACCCAGCGCCTTGGCAAAGTCCGTCATGCGCACCGGGTTCGGGGCGGTGCCGTTGAAGGCACCGGTGGCTTCTTCATGCTCGAGCAGGTGCACGAAGAGAGCGCACAGGTCGTCGAGGTGCACCCAGCTCATCCACTGTCGGCCCGAACCCATGGGGCCGCCCAGGCCGAGCTTGAAGGGCAGCAGCATCTTCGCCAGGGCGCCGCCGCCCTGGCCCAACACGACACCGATTCGCACGCTGGCTGTGGAGATGCCCGCCTGACGTGCAGGTTCCGCGGCAGCCTCCCATTGCTGGCACAGCCGCGCCAGGAAGTCGGCGCCAGTGGGGGATTCTTCGTTCAGGTCGTCGCCATCCGACGCTCCGTAGTACCCCACGGCGGACGCCGTGATGAAGCGGCGCACGCCGCCGGGAGCCTTTCCCTCCGCGGTCCCTGCCCTCTCGCGAGTCGCGGCAGCCAGCTGCGCGAGGCGTCGCGTCGTGTCGAGGCGGCTTTCGGTCATCACCTGCTTGTAGGTCGGCGACCAACGCTTGTCGAAGATGCCTGCACCCGCCAGGTGAAGGATGGCGTCCGCCCCCTTCACCCCCGCGGCGAGGCTTTCATCCGACCAGTCGTGGTCACCCGAGGGCCCGCGACTCACCGTCGAGACCTGATGCCCCGCCTCACGCAGGAGAACAGCCAATCGTGAACCCACGAAGCCCGTCGCTCCCGTCAGCAAGACGTTCATTCAGTACGACTCCGACTGGTCCGTCTGCGGGACTTGGCCACCAGGACCTTGAGCCCCAAGCGCTGCAGCACACCGCCCTTCAGGAACTGGTCGGCCAACTCATCCACCAGCGCCACGAGGCCTTCGATGGACTCCAGACGTTCCTTCAGCACCGCGCCCTCGCGCGAGCGATCCCCGCGCAGCTCGGGAATCCATTCGTGCAGTCGCTCCAGGATCGGGTCCCACTCACGGCGCTTTCGGGTCGCCACGATGTTGCGCACCGCGCGTTCCAGATTCGTCTCCGGGACATACTCGACCCGGCGACCTCCCGGCACCTTCTGGGCCTCCACGAGGTTCCAGTCCTGGAGTTCGCGACAGGCCATGCTCACGGCGCCTCGACTCATGTCGAGACCCATGCGGATGGTCTCCGCGTCCTGCGGGTCCGCCTGGGTCAACAGCCAGCCGTAGACGCGCCCTGTGGCAGGGGACACACCCCAGAAGGACCCCATCCGGCCCCAAAGGCCCACAAGGTCTTCACGAATGTGCTCCCTGGTACGTTCCCTTTGTTCGACCATGGCGCGAAGCCTAACAACGGGCGCCTGAACTTTCAATCTTTCGTGAAACTACACAGCCCGTGAGCACCGCGACAATCATCGCCTTGACGTTGCTGACCATGGTCAATCTCGTCGTGGCCCTGCGCGCCCTGAGCCGTACGAATTCGAACGCCCACAGAAGGCGCGACAAGCCCTCTGGCGGACCGGCCGTCGCGAAACCCACAGCAACTTCGGACGCGCTCCCTGCCCTGGATCTGGGCGTCGTCGCCCGGGCTGCCGTGCGTGTCGCCACGGCCACACTCGTCGAGGTCGTTCTGGGCATGCTGCTGCTGAACCTCAGCTTCTTTGGCGTGGCGCACATCGCCTGGCTCGACCTCTCCGTTGTGGTTCCCGTGGCTGCTGGATACACGCTCCTGGGCCGCCCATCCGGGCGCCGCCTGACCCCTTGGGCTCGCGCTGCAGCGCTGCTAGGTCTGGGGATGATCCCCATCGCCATCAAGGCTCTCGTGTTGGACCCCTACGACCTGCAGGTGGAACACACCGTGGTGTCCCTTCCTGCAGAGAGGGACGGTGCCGACAGCTTCACTGTGGGCGTGTTGGCCGATCTCCAAGCCACGCGCATCGGTGAACACGAACGGGAGTCCGTGCGCCTGCTCATGGCGGAAGCGCCCGATCTGATTCTCATCCCCGGCGATCTCTTCCAGGGGCCCAGCTCCGAATTCGAGCAGCAGCTCCCACACTTCCAGGAGTTGCTCCGACAGCTTGACGCACCGGGCGGCGTGTGGGTCGTCTCCGGCAACTCGGACTACCTGGATGGACTCCCGCGCCTGCTGGAAGGGAGTTCAGCTCGGTTGCTTGACGACGAGGTGGTGCACGTCCAGATCCGTGACCGGCGAGTGGCCCTCTTCGGTGCAGCCGAACGGGGCAGGCGGGGCTTCCAACAGAAGCTCCAACAACTCACGCGCTTCCAATCGAATTTCGACGACGGTGAGGTGCGCATCGTGTTCAGCCACCGCCCCGGTCTGGTCAACGCCCTGGCGCCTGACTCCCGGGTCGACCTGCTCGTCGCGGGACACACCCATGGTGGTCAGGTTTCGTTCCCGTTCATCGGGCCTCCGATCGTCTTGAGCCCTCTGCCGCGCAAGATCGCAGCGGGAGGTCTCCACACCTTCAACGGAAACCGTCTCTATGTGAGCCGCGGTGTGGGCATGGAGCGTCTGCAGGCGCCTCGCGTTCGCTTTGGCGTCCTGCCCGAAGTCAGCGTGCTGCACTTCCAGAGCCCGCCCCGCTGAGCAGCAGCGCGAGGCCTTGGCCATGCTTGGCCAGGCCGACACAAGCCGCTGGCTGGCCTAGGAATCCGTGCTGGGACCGTCTCCCGCCCGACAGAAGTCACGCCCCACGAGTGGCGTGACGAGGGCGGGCAGCAGAATCAGGCTCGATGCCAGGGAGACGAGCAGGGCCGCAGAGGCGAGCAGACCGAAGTCGGCCACAGGAGGAAAGCGCGAGAAGGTCAGGATCGACAACCCCGCCACGAGCATTCCCGTGGTGCAGATCATGGGCTTGAGCTTGTGCCCCATGGTGCGTGCCACGGCCCCTTTCATCCCCAACGTGCTCCGGCTTTCGCGACGATAGGTGCCTAGCCAATGGATGGAGTCATCGACAGCAATCCCCAACACCACCGCCGAGACCATCACGGTGATGGAGTTGAGCGGCAGATCAGCCCAGCTCATGAGCCCACCCACCACGGCCAGCGCGGGAACGTTCACCAGCACGCTCAAGACGGCGGCCCGCCAGGACCACCACAGCAAGGCCACGGCCAGGAAGATGGCCAGGACGCACAGCCCCAAGCTCTGGAGTTGGCTCTCCACCAAGCGCCGGTCTGCTTCCAAGATGTCATGGATGCCGCGCTGCACGTCGAGGCTGACCCCCTCAGGACACTCCTCCTCCGCGAAGGCCATGAACGTTTCGAGCAGGGCAAGGTACTCGGGCCCGGGCATGTCGTGGGTGCGGATCACCACCGCCGTGCGCTTGCCGTCGGCGTCCAGGAAGTTGTCGAGCAAGCTCCACTTGAGGCTTCGCAAGCCGCCCGTAAACAACTGTGACAAGAGCGGCGTCGCCGGCAGTTTCAACTCCGCAGACTCATCACCCGTCCACACCTGGTTCACCAACCCCATGATCAACGCATAGCTGTAGACGTTGGTGACGCCCGGCTGCTCTTCGGCGAAATGACGCAGGTCTTCCAGGAACTGCAGGGTCTCGGGTGCGGCGGCACCGCCAGCCGTGCCGCACGCCAGCTCCAGGTGGAACACGTGCACGCCGCCCAGGTGTTCGTCCAGGCGGGCGAGGCCCTGACGCCCTGGGCTGTCGGGGTTCAGGAACTCCGTGGCGCGGACGTCCGTGCGCAGATTCAGGACACCTGGCAGGCAGATCACGACCAGCGAGAGGGACGCTGCGCTCAACCAGAGTCGCTGTCGTCCTGCCCACCTGACGAAGTTCGTCATCGCCGCGCTCGCGTCGCACGGCGGCGCCGGGCTCAGCGTCCGATCGGCGCCCCGATCTGCCGATCGCGCCAGGAGCCAGAGCGGAAGGAAGGTGACGAGGCTGACAGCGACCACCGCCCAGGCCCCCAGGCCGCCGAACTCGCGCACGATGTCCACGTCGCAGACGAGCAGTGACAGCAGGCCGATGGCCGAAGTCGCCAAGGCGATTCCCGACGGACGCGACACGAGCTGCAACGCCCGTGCAGCCGCCTGGCGGGCGTTTCCCGCACCACGGCCTGCGCCAGGCCGCACCGCGTGGTCGGGCTCCTGGGCCGCCGCCATGGCTGATTCCCGCAGGGCGCGCTGAAATGCCGACACGAAGTGGGTCAGGATGCTGAGTTGCAAGCCCGCAATCAGCGGGATCAACATGGCGGTGTAGACGTTGAGTGAGGCACCCGTGAGGCGCAGCACGAGCGGCAGTGCCGCCAAGCCGGCGGCCATGAACGCCAGCACCGCGCCCAGCAGCGCCAAGGAGCGAAAGCTCAGCAACAAGATCACGGCGGCGCCTGCCGCAGCAGAGCCCGCGAAGGCCCGCACGTCCTCGCGCACCGTCTCACGCACCTCCGCCTCGATGAACGGGAATCCGAGGACGTGGACCTCCTGCACCGCCTCGGCCAGCAACGATTCGTCGATCACCGCCTGGACGTCTGACTTCAGCGCTGCCACCTGTGCGGGCTGTGCGAGCTCACGCTCCAGAGTGAGCATGACCAACGCCCAGCTTCCGTCGCGTGAGATGAACAGGTCCCGAGCGAGGGGATAGGCCGTGACGAAGCGTCGCACCTCGGCCCAGCCGGCCTCCGGGATGGGCTCCAGGGGCACCATCGGCTTGAGCCCGATGAGCTCGCGCGGGTCCAGGCTGAAGCCCTGCTTGCGGACGGGCCGCCAGCTATGGGTCAGGCTCTTGATGTCCGTGACCCCAGGCAAGGTCGAAAGCCGTTCGCCCAGCCCACGGATGCGCGCGATACCCTCATTGCTCAGCAGGGCTTCGTCGCGGAGCAAGACACAGACCATCGTCTGGCCGCCCAACATGGCCTGCACACGCTCATAGGCCGCCCCCGCTCGCTCGTCGCCGGACAGCAGCACCTCGGTCGAAGTGTCCAGTTCGAGGGGGTTCATGGCCCCCTGGCCAGCTTCCCCCGAGGGCGTCCAAGAGAAGAGGCCGCGGAGACCCAGTGGGGCCGCCACCGCCACGAGCGTGAGCAGCCCGGTGATGAGCAACGCTCGCTGGGCCCGTTTCACAGGAACCGTTTGCTCGAGGGCAGTCTTCATCCGATCGGCCTTCATCAGGTCATGGTCCATCAGTCCTGGGAAGATCGGCGTGCGGCATCTCCATGACCTCGGCGCCAGCATGCGAAGCTGGCGTCGGGCCGGCTCCTGCGCAACTCTGAGTGACGGCACCCGTTCAAGCAACGCTGGGCATGGCTTCCGTTCTCCCAGCAGCTTCCATCACCAGCGCCCTTTCCTGCGGATCCTCCTGTGAGCCCCAGCGACGTCGCGACACTCTGTGCTCTCTGCCTGCTCCATACGGCAGTGGCCCTGTGGGTGCTCCTGAGGCCCAAGACGGGTACGACCCTGCTGCATGTGTGCCTCGCTGCCGGCGCTGTCCTGGCGCTCACCTCGTTGGAGGTGGTGCTGCTCTACGGGCACCGCCTGACCCGGGGCGGTGCCATGCACCTGGCGTGGCTCGACCTGGCCTTGGTGCTGCCCTTTTCCGGCCTGGGGCTGCTGATCGCCGCGCGCGAAGGGCGCCGCGTCAGCTCGGGCGCCCGCAGAGCGGCGTGGGTGTCCTTCCTGAGCATCCCCTTGGTGGCCTATGCCCAGTTCATTGCGCCCTACGATGTCGTGCTGGAACAGGCCACGGTGCGCCTCCCCAGCAGCCGCAGCGGCGAATCGCCGCTCATCGTGGGCGTGCTCTCGGACATGCAGATGGCGCGGGTGTCCGAGCACGAGCGTCAGGCGGTGCGTCGCCTGATGGAGCACGTGCCGGACATCATCCTCTTGCCGGGCGACATCTTCGAAGGTTCACCGGAAGCCTTTGTCGAAGCGCTGCCAGAGATCCAACAGTTGCTGTCGTTGCTCACGGCGCCCGGTGGGGTTTGGATCGTCCCGGGAGACTCTGACGTCTTTGGCCGCTTTGACCAGGTGACCCACGGCACGAGCGCCCGGGTCCTGCGGGACGAGGTGGTCTCGATCAAGGTGCGGGACCGGCAGGTGCGCATCCTGGGCATCGCACAGGAAGGCGAACCGGAACGGGCCCTACCGGAGTTCGAGTCCTTGGCGGGCGAGGATGACATCCGCCTGGTCCTGGTGCACCGGCCGCGCAACGTCGAATGGCTCCAGGAGGGTTCGCGGGTGGACCTCGTCATCGCTGGACACACCCACGGGGGACAAGTAGCCATCCCCTTCCTGGGGCCGCTGTATGTAGGCTCACCCTTGCCCACGAATGTCGCTGCGGGCGGCCTGCACGAGCTGGACGGGCGGCAGCTCTACGTCAGCCGCGGCCTGGGCATGGAGCGCCATCAATCGCCTCAGATCCGCTTTTTGTCTCCCCCCGAGATCACCCTGCTGACCCTGCGTTGAGGAGGCGCTGAGGCGGCGCTACAGGTAGCCGAAGTGTCGCAGCCCTTCGTCGGCCTCAGCCAACATGTCGGTCTGCTCCTCGGCGGTCATGACCTTCTTCCACTTGTCGTTCCGGCTGCCCAGCTGGGGAACGAGGTGGGCGTGCTCCTCGCCCCAGGGGATGTCGCAGAAGCCAGCGGCCTTGCGAAGCGTCCCCGCCGCATCGGCCACGAAGTCCTCGTAGCGCACCGTGAGCACCTGCTCGTGCGGCAAGCTCTGGCAGGCGTCGTCACACACCCGCGTGATGCGCGACCACAGGGCTCCGCTGTAGGCCGCGTAGTTCATGTCGGCCAGCTCAGGCCACATCTCCCGACCCACATAGGACCATCGCAGGTCTGCCTTCTTGCACTGCTCGAGAATCGAGTTTGCAACGGCTCGGCCGTCTCGCAGCACGTGGATGATCCGGCAGTTGGGCAGGGCGGCAGCCAACCAGCGGATGCGCAAGGCCATCCCAGGCTTCTTGTTCAGGAACACGGGCCGCCCGAAGTGGCGGATGTGGTCATTCACCATGCGATGGAGGCGACGCCGCTGGCTGTCGGTGAGGTCCGCTTCCGTGCGCTCCCTGACGCCGGTGGGCCAGAGTCCCTTCCAGAGCGCCGCTGCCTCGACAGGGCGGTGCGTGCCCCCCAGTTTCTCGGCGATGCGCACCAGGCCGAAGTGGGCCCGGAAGCGGCGCGTCAGGTTCGTCGTGTACGCGAAGGACGGGTGTTGGCTGAAGGTCTGGAAGAAGACGGAGGTCCCACTGCGGGGACAACCGACGATGAAGACGCTGCGGGGTTCTTCGTGAGGAGCCACCAAGGGCACTCCAGAATCAGCAGGCGGGGGACGCAGGTGCTCAGCAGCCCCCCGTCCTATCAAGGGGAGCTTTCAGAGGCCAGGGTGCGCTTGCCCCCCAACCAGGACAGCCCCTGCTCTTCGATCCAGTGATCCATGTCGGAGAGGGCTCGCTCGGCAGCCGCGAGGCGGCGCTCGCGCTTGCCCTTCACCTTGCGCTCCAGGGGCGGCAAGAGTCCGAAGTTGACGTTCATGGGCTGGAAGTTGCCAGCGTCCGCCTCGCGCAGGTGGGCCAGCAGGCCGCCGACCATGGTCGTCCGCGGAGGCGGTTCGAACGCGCGCCCTTGCAGGGCAGCCACGACACCGAGGGCCGCCATGAGGCCGGCCGCGGCGCACTCTGCATAGCCCTCCACCCCAACCAGCAGCCCACCGAACCAGAGATCCCTGCGCGTGCTCAGGGAAAGGTCTGGCTCCAGCAAGGCCGGCGTGTTGAGAAAGGTGTTCCGGTGGATCGAACCCAGTCGTGCGAACTCCGCGTGCTCCATGCCAGGCAGCGTTCGGAAGACCCGCTTCTGCTCCCCGTACTTGAGCTTCGTCTGGAACCCCACGAGGTTGTAGAGCTGTCCGTGGGGGTCCTCCCGGCGCAGCTGCATCACCGCGTAGGGGATCCTCCCCGTGCGCGGGTCAGGGAGACCGACCGGGCGCATCGGCCCGAAGGCCAAGGTCTGTTCGCCACGCCGCGCAATCTCCTCGACCGGCATGCAGCCTTCGAAGAAGATCTCCTGCTCAAAAGGCTTGGGTTCCACCTTGTCCCCTTCGAGCAGCTCGCCGACGAACCGGGTGTACTGCTCCTTGTCGAGAGGGCAGTTGAGGAAGTCGGGGCTCCCGCGCCCGTAGCGGCTGGCAGCGTAGAGAACGTCGTGGTCCAAGGACTCCGCCGTCACGATCGGTGCGATGGCGTCATAGAACGCGAGGTGCTCCGAGCCCGTCAGCTCGGCGAGGGATGCAGCGAGGCTGTCCCCCGTCAACGGGCCGGTGGCCAGCAGCGTGGGGCCTGTGGTCGGGACAGCCAGGACCTCGTCGCGGGAGATCTCCACGCCGGGTAGAGCTTCGATCACCCTCGACACATGCTCCGAGAACGGCTTCCGTTCCACAGCCAGGGAGGCACCCGCGGGAACGCTGTGTTGCTCGGCGGCAGACACGATCAGGCTTCCCAGCCTTCGCATTTCCTCAAGCAAGACGCCTTTGCTGGTCTGCGGCGCGATGGATCCGAGCGAGTTGCTGCAGACGATCTCCGCCAGACCACCCGTCTCGTGTGCGGGCGTCAGGCGGGCCGGGCGCATCTCGTGCAGCCGGACCGGAACACCTGCGGCCGCAAGGACGCGTGTCGCCTCGCTGCCAGCCAGACCGCCGCCCACGACGTTCACGATGGACGCGGCTTCCTTCCCGACGTGGTCGCTCAGCCTGGGTACTCCAGCAAGACGCAACCCCATGAGTAACCGACCCCGAAGCCGACGAGCAGCACCTTGCTGCCTGGCTTCACCCTGCCGGCGTCCATGGCGGAGCGCAAGGCGATGGGGATGCTCGAGGAGATGGTGTTGCCCACCTCGGCGATGTGCACCACGAACTGTTCGTCCGTCACCTTCAGACGTCGACGCAGGTGTTCCATCATGAACAGGTTCGCCTGATGAAAGACGAACAAGTCGACGTCCGGGACGCTCAGCTCACGCTTCTCCAGGAACTCCCGGATGTGAGGCGCCACCGTGCGCAACGTGAAGTCGAAGACGTGCGGACCGTCCATGTGCAGGATCGGCTTCGACTCTTCGCAGGTCTCGTTGCCGGCGTGACCGCGCACGCCGCTCGTGGGCACGAGCAACTTGCGCGCCCCGCTGCCGTCCGTCCCATAGCTCACGTCCTCGATGAAGGCACCGCTTGTGGTGCCGTCAGCGTCCACGGCTTCGATCAGGCTCGCCGAGGCACCGTCCCCGAACAGGGTGCGCACATCCTGGCCGCCCTGCTCCGTGAAGGTCGAGAAGCGATCGCCGGTCAGAAGCAGGACCTTGCGCATGCGACCGGACTCCACCATCCCGGCAGCGATGCCCAGGCCGTAGACGTAGCCCGAACACCCCAAGCCCACATCCATGGCTGCAACGGACTTGGGCAAGCCCAACGCGTCGTGGATCATCCCCGCCGTGAACGGAACCAGATAGTCAGGCGTAACCGTCGTGAGCATCATCATGTCGATGCCCTCTCGCCGGGACGGATCCTCCGCGAACAAGGCTTCGGCGGCCTTCACCGCCATGTCGCTCGTGAACTCGTCCTCGGCAGCAACGTGGCGGGAATCGATCCCGGTCTTGTTGCTGATCTTCTCGGCAGACCACTCCCCATAGTGTTCGAAGATCAGCTCGTTCGTGAGTCGTGCTTCGGGAAGGTAGGTTCCGACTCCCGTCAGAGCGGCACGCGTGCGCGTCATCGAACAGTCTCAAGAGGGTGAGGCGGCCCCGCCTGAGGCCGTCCGATCGGCATCCGGGGAGTGAAGTCGGACCCTAGCAGCTACCCTGAGCATGATCCAGCGAAGCAAGAGCAGGTGCCGGTCGTTAGCATGCTCTCGCGCCCTCGAGGAGACGCCTGCTTGACGAAGGCACGTGTTGTCGCCGCTGCCATCCTGCTGCTGTCCCTACGCCTCGCCGCGGCGGTGAGGCTCGACCTGTTTGGGGATGAGGCCTTCTATTGGCAGTGCTCCAGGCAACTCGATTGGGCCTACGCAGACCACCCGTTCATGACCGCAGGCCTGGTGAGGTTGGGCACGGCGCTCTTTGGCGACAGCCCCCTGGGAGTGCGAAGCCTCTTCCTGCTCCTGGGCTGTCTCATCGCGCCGCTGACGTATGGCCTGGCGCGTCTCATGGTGGACGACCGGAAGGCCCTCTGGTCGGCAGCGCTCTCGCTGCTCCTGCCCGGCTCTGCGTTGGTCGGCGCCCTGGCCACGCCGGACGTCCCCCTGCTCGTGTTCGGACTGCTCCAGTTGGTGTTCTTGATACGCGCGCTGCGATCGCCGCCCGACTCTCTGGGGGCCTGGCTCCTCGTCGGGCTCAGCACGGCCCTGGGGCTCGCGACCCACTACCGCTTCCTGGTGCTGCTGGCTTGCTGTGGCCTGAGCCTGCTGCTCAGCAATCAGGGCCGGGCCAGGCTCCGGACCCCCGGACCGTGGCTCGCAGCAGCCCTGGCTGGCCTCGGGCTGCTGCCCGTGTTGATCTTCAACCAAGCGAACGACTATCGCCCGCTGCTGTACCAGTTCGGTGAACGCCATGCTTCGGCCGCCGGGGTCCTGGGCATTGGCAAGCATGTCCTGCTCCAGGCGATCGTCGTCAGCCCGGCACTCTATGTGGTCCTGCTCGCAACGCTGGGGGAAACGTGGCGCAGGGCTCGGGAGAGACCACAGGCCGACGTGCTCCTGATCTACTCGGCGCTTCCCCTGGGAATCTATGCCCTCGCCAGCCCCTTCTCGGACTCCAGCCACGATAGCGCGCAATGGCCGCTGCATGCGTACCTTCCCCTGCTCGTCTTTGCGCCGAACGTCCTGCAGCACTGGAAGATCGCCCTCGGTTGGCGACCCTGGATCGCCCGCGCAGCGCCGAGCCTTGCTGCACTGCTGCTGCTGGGCATTGCCGTTGAGTTGGGGACCGGCTGGTTGGGACTCCGTTTCCTCTCCCGCCCCTTTGCCGGCTGGAGCGACATCGGTCAGCGTGCCGCAGCCTTGCTCGACGAAGCGCAGAGCTCAGGCGAGCAGCCCCCTTGGATCGTCTGCGATCACTACGTCCTTGCAGCCGAGGTGGACTTCGCATTGCAGTCAGCACATCCGGTCTACGTTCTCGATCACGAACGCAACGCGGACCACGGCCGGGCTCTGCAATACGAACTCTGGGGCAAGCGCCTCCCCGATCTCGTAGACCATGCGGGTCAGGAAGTCCTGATCCTCGTCGAGATCACGGAGACGGGCTACGGCGAACGGGACGCCTGGCGCAGCGCCATCGAAGCCTGCTTCGAGGAATTCCAGCTGATCGAGAAGGTGGAGATCCCGCTCGAACGGAAACCTCGGAGGGTGGAGTTCTACCGAGGCCTCGTTCGCACGGGCGCTGACCTCAGCAGGACCAGCTCCGAGCCCTAGGGTTCAGTAGGTCGTACGCAAGCGGACGTAATCCGCCTGGGGGCGATAACTGTCGACGCCGAACGGGTAGTTGATGACGTCCGCACCCACGTCGAAGACCATGCGGAAACGCACCAATGGCATGCCCGAGAGATCGGTCAGGTCCGGCACCCAAGCCGTGAGTGTGGTGGAATCCGGCACATGCGAACCCGGCCGCACAGCGTAGGCAGCCTGGAACTCCAAGGTCACCGTGGAATTGTTCGAGACCACGTTCGCCTCGTTGAAGTCCGGCGAGTCGACCTTGATGTCGTTCTTGGGAACACCCGCCAAACCATCCAAGGTGGGGTTGCCCACGGTGTCCTGCACGGGCTTCAGCGGCTTCCCGGGAATCGACCCCGAAGAGAGAATGACCTGGCCTTCCTTGCCGGGCGGAACGGGGACTCCCGCTGACGCGTGGTAGGTGCCCTTGACCGCCTCGAAGAAGGGCGGCGGACGTCCGCTGCCATCACGAACGCGCACGGCAACGCCGTTGAAGTCCAACCAACGCGAGACACCCACGCTCGTCGTTCCGAAGGGAGGCGGTGTCAGGTCCGGATGCACAACCGGCAAACGATTGATCAGGTTGGCGGGGTCGAACACCTGCTGGCCCCCCGCCGTCACCATGGGAACCGTTCCGCCTGGCTCGTCCAGGGCGATGGGCATGGGCAGGTCGGAACCCACCGGGTAAAGCGTCCCGGGCGGCATGTTGTTCGGGTTCGTTTCCTTCATGGTGAGGGGATCGAAGCCGTCGTAGGTCTCCAACAACACCTGCGGCGCCGGGTCCCGGACCACGACTTCGCCCTGTGACAAGGGCCCGCTGGTCATGGTCGTGTCGGCCCAGAACTTGCCTGAGCCCACGGGGAACTCATTGATGAGCCCCTGGCCATCGTCACCATCCGTGCTCGAGATGATGGGTGGGTAGGAGCCGTTGAGCACGTAATAGCGATTGACGGCGTTATCCGGCTTGTACTGCCGATAGTCCAAGAGATCCACGTAGCGCAGCTGGTCCACGATCTTGTTCGGATCGAACGGGGCGGTGAAGTCGCCGTGCTCCTTCTGGAAGGAAGCACCCAGGTTCCAGCCGCCGTACTTGGCGACCGAGCGCTGCCATGCGAACAGGAAGGCGCCCTCTTCCACCACGGGCTTCGTGCCGTTGCCGGTCTGGAGCTGGATCAGGCCGAAACCACCCTGGCCGCCATCGCTTCGAGACCAGTCGCCCGTGAAGAGCTTGAGGTCGTAGTCCATGCTCGGCGTGAGCGTCTGTGCATCGCGGCCAAATCCACCGGAGACATCCAGGCCCGCACCCTGGTCGCCACTCTTGTCGATGAAGTTCGCCGAGAGGTGGGATGGATCCGCCTCGATGGTGATTCCCTCCGCGGCCTGCAGCAGGATCGCTCCACCGCTTCCGCCACCACCACCGCCGCCGACGTTGCTGTTCTGCACCACCTCGCCGCCGCCACCGCTTCCGCCGCTGGCATCAATGTGCCCGGTGCGGCTCACCAAGATGGAGGTGAAGGAACGAATCTCGACGCCGCCGCCACCGCCACCACCGCCGCCACCCTTGCCGTCAAACAGGCTGGGCGCGAAGTAGGTGTTGTTGATGAACAGTGCCGGAAAGAAGGGAGGTGCCGGAGGCGGAACGGGCAAGCCCGTCGGCCCGACGCCCCAGATTCCGTGTTGCAAGCTGTCGAGACGGCTTCCACCACCGCCACCGCCCTGCCCACCGAGCAGGAAGGGGATCTCGCCTGTGGCCCCAATGAAGTCGTTGTTGGGGTTACCGTCCGCAAAGACGAGGTCGCCCGGCAAGCCACCCGGCTTGAAGCGGTTGGGAGCGGTGCGATCACCGTCCATGTAGACGCACTGCAACGGCGGCGGCGGAGGCGTGAAACCTTGCGCACGGCGCTCCTCGTTACCGTAGGTCGCATCGTCGATCTTGTTGTTGGTCGCGCACTTCGAGAAGGGGAAATAGGTACTGCTGCTCTGGACGAAGTAGGCCCCCGTTCCTTCGTGGGCCTGCTCGCCTCGGAAGTAGTACGTGCCACCACCACCACCTGGCGGACGGTGATGCTCAGAGTTGGGCACCGGTCCAGCTGGCAGAGCGACACCGGTCTTGGGGAAACCTGCAGCGTTCGGGTCATAGCCCGCCGTCACCAAGCCGCCGTGCCCGCCGATCTCCTGGAAGCTCACCGTGCCTTCGCTTCCAATCACGGGACCCAGGCCACGCTGGGCACGCTCCGGGCTCACGAACTGGTCGAGAGTGCCGGCGCCGTTGGGATCAAACAGAGACGGCTGTGCATCGCCACCTCGACCTCCGCCCGCCCCGCCGGGACCGCCGCGAACCGGCAGGAAACCGGAATCAAAGCTGTCGTCGCCCAGGCCATTCGTACCGGAGACATCGAGAATGCCGTGAATCTCGACCTTGCCAACAGCGGTGATCCGCAGCGGCTTCGAGCCCTTGGCCACCACGTGCACGCCTTCCGGGATGATGAAGTCCCGGAAGACGAAGTGCCCGCCCAACACGGTCACGTTCCCAAGCGCACCGGGCGTCGCACCCGACGGCAAGGGGAACTGCTGGACGTCCGTGTCCAGCAAGATCACCTCGAAGTTGGTCTGGGTCAGATCCAGCAGGCTCTCCGCGTGATCGGTGACGAGGTGCGCCCCAACCCACGGCAACTTGGCCCGGAGATAGGCCTTGCTGGGATCGAAGTTGCTAGCAGCCTGGGGCAGGAAGTCTCCCAACTGCGCAGACTCAGCCACGCCAACAGAAGCGCGCAGTCCACTCGTCGTGCCGCCGCCCGGAATGGAGAGCGCCCATTCGGCCTTGGGGTTGTCGCTCAACACGCCCTCGTCCTCGAAGACGACTGAGTCGAACTCCTCGAGGAAGACGTCGTCGATGGCGGCGGCAGGGCCCGCCGTGGGATCCGCGGTGCGCACGCTCAACATGGCCTTGGCGCCGATCGGGGTCCGGGGGTCGCCCAGGTCGGCGTTCACCTCGCTCGTTCCAGCCAAGGACGTGAAGTTGTTGCGCTGGTAGAGAGTCAGGTCGGCACCCACGGGCAAGATGCCCTGGGCCGTGATCAAGACGGTGGCCCCGCTCGCGGAGTTGGAGGTCAGGCCGACATCCGTGTCGATCAGCATCGTGCCCACCGAGAGCGCCTTGGCCGGGCTGAGACCATCCGGAAACGACGCCAACGGCAAACCGAATGCAGCGACATCCGAGATGGCCACCCCCGTCTTGCCCAGGCTGAGGTCGACCCGGTCGATGGTGTCGTCGGATCGGTTGAGTGCCAAGACCTCCGTCTCGGACACGAACTCGATGGCCGAGTAGGCCGATGTCAGGCCGAGCACCACGTCGACCGCATCGCCGCTAAAGACACCCTCGCCGCTGCCGAACACGCCGTTCAGATCCAGATCGATGGGCGAAAGCCTCAAGATGGACGGGAAGCTCTCGCCACCCACGGTGGCCAGGGCGTACAGAATGCCGGATGGAGCCTGAGCGAGATCGTGCAGCTCCGAAACGGCCCCGGGCCAGACGTCGCTCATGAAGCCTGTGACGCCATCGCCCAGCGTCACACTCGTGAGCAAGGGCGCAAGAACGCTGGGTGATGCAGGGCTGTAGCGACGGCGAACGATGTCCGGCATCAGCTCGTAGATCCGTGCGGTGGTCTGATCGAAGCCCACCAGGCGACCGTCGAGCAAGCTGGTGATGCCCACCAGGTCGTCGAGCCCCGTGTCCACGAGCGCAGGTGTCGCCGCCCCACCGTCCAGCGCCATGGCAGCAGCGCTCGGATCGCCCAGGACGTGGTCGGCAACACTCAGGAAATCGTTGCCACCATCCATCTTGAACAGCGTGAACAGCAGCGAGGCATCGCGACCTGAAGCCAGGCCATCGGGGGCCGTGGACAGGCCTGCGTCCGGCGTTGGCAAGCCTCCATCCAGGCTCCCGTGCAGGAACACATCGGATCCATCGGGTGCACCCACACCAGCGTCCGTACTGTCAAAGCCGGACAGGGCGGGGAAGGCCGCATGCGTGCCCAAGGCGTCTTGCGGAATGGTGTGGGACACCACAACCGGCGTCGCCCGAGCCGACAGGAAGAAGCTTGTCTCGATGGCACCGTCACCGTCGAGGTCGGAGCCCATGATGTTGGCCTGGGTCGGCAGCACCGGGCGGTCGAAGGTGAGCTCGAACTCACCCGGGCCCGTGGGAAACAAAGGCGTGCTCGAACCCAAGGCCATGGTCGCGAAAGTACCCGGCTGGAAATCTGTCGCGCCATCCGTCGGCACGGCCGCGGTCAGGGCCGGCGGATCCGAAGCCGCAGGATCCGAGGGGTAGAAGGCTGCGGGGTTCGACGTCAGGCCGAACTTGACCTCGTTGCTCACCCCCCCGAAGTCGGTGTTCAGGTTGTCGATCTTCGTGCCGACGGCGGCGCTCACACGCGCCGTGTAGGTGGAGGCCGGCAGGAAGCCTGGGACGGCGGCCGGCGGAGCCGACAACGTCACCTGCAACGGGGCCGTCGGAATGAAGGGCCGGAACTCGACGTCGTTGCCTACCAGGGTGTAGGTGCCCTTGGCTGGGATGATCGGAGAGCCCGCCAACGCACCGGCGTCTGGAGTCACCTCCGAGGGCGTGGTGAACACGGGCAGGCTGAGGGAATCAAAGGGCCCAGACGGCTCGTCGTCGAACTTGAAGATGACCGTGACGTTCAGACCGGCGCCAGGCGTGGTCGGCACCGTGGAGTTGTCCTCCATCGGCGGGGTTGTCGTGAGCACCCCATCGCCAAACCGGAAGGCGAAACCCGTGAATTTGACGGCAGCACCGGCACCGGGCCCGGGCCCACCCTTACCACCACCGCCTCCGCCACCCCCCCCGCCACAGGCGGGAAGGCCAACAAGGAGAACGGAAGCAAGCAGTAGGATCGAGGCGGGGCGTGCCAGTTGCACCATGCCATCACTCCGGGGTCGGGAGGGGCCTGACGAACTGAGCCCTGGGAGGAGGAAAGGCTCAGATCGGGACCACAGGTATGAATCGGACTATCTTACACAGATCGGGATGTGACGATCCGTGCCGACTATTACAAACACTTCGATTTGGGCGATTCGAGTGGCGATTCGCAGGGTCTCCGTTCCGCCACCCGGCTAAGCAGCCGGGTGCTCCTACGGCGCCTCCAACTGACACGAGCATCCACTGATGTTGGCCGGGTGGCACGACCGCTTCAGAACGACCCCAGAACGCTACTTTGGGGGCCAGCGGGGGGCCGGGGATGCCACATCAGCCCCACCTGCGGCGAGGAATCGCCGCCACGATCAGTAGCCCCTCGTCGATCGACTGACCGACGACTGGGGAGGAGCCCCGAAGGGCTGGTACACCCGGCAGGATTCGAACCTGCGACCTCCTGCTCCGGAGGCAGGCGCTCTATCCAGCTGAGCTACGGGTGCCCGTGAGAAGCGTCTGATGATCCGGGGCCGAAGCGGAGCGTCAAGGGGCGGCTTCGAAGGAGCTGGAGTTCTCTTCCCCCGGCCCCTCACTCCTGGAGCCGTCCTCGGGCAGGACCTCTGGCAGAACCGGCGCCACGACTTGCATCAGCTGGTCCACTGACAGAACACCCGTCTGGAGGCCTGACTCGCTGGTCACCAGCACGTTTGGGCCGGTGGCACAGCTGTCCAGGCAGGTGCATCCGCAGAGCTGAAACGAGCGATCCGGGCCGGATGGCGCCATCGTCAGGCGCCCCTGCCGGAGCAACGCCTCGCCTCCTCTTTCCGAGCAGGAGGGCCCCTGGCAGATGAACACCACCCCCCGCTCGGGGGGCTGGCCCTGATCGCGATCCTGAGTGGTCGGTCGCAGCGGCATCCTCTCAGCGCACCTTGACCACGAAGTTGAGAATCCGCCCGGGCACGGCGATGACCTTGACCACATCGCCCTGGGAGAGCAGCTGGGCGATGCCCCCATCCTCCCGGGCGCACGCTTCCAGTTGGGCGGCATCGGCATCGGCGGGCATCTTCAGCACGGTCCGTACCTTCCCGTTGATCTGCACCGGCACGTCCACCGTGTCTTGCTGCAGCAGCGACTCATTCAGCTCTGGCCACGCCTGCCAACTCAGCAACTCGTCCTGGCCGAGCACCGCATGCAGCTCTTCAGCGATGTGGGGTGCATAGGGCTCGAGCATGGTGAGGAACGGAACCGCCAGGCGACGTGGCATACGCCCCCCGTCGCGAGTCAGCACGTTCACGCATTCCATCATCGCGCTGATGGCCGTGTTGAAGGACAGGTTCTCCGTGTCGGAGGTCACGCGCTTCAGGGTTCCATGGAACGCCCGCAGGGCTTCGTCCGACGGCTCGGCGTCGTCCACGACCAGCTCGCCTTCCAGGCCGATGAAGAGTCGCCAGACCCGCTTCAGGAAGCGGTGCGTTCCGTTGAGCCCGCTCGTCTGCCAGGGCTTCGTCGCCGTCAGCGGGCCCATGAACATCTCGTAGAGCCGGAACGCATCCGCGCCGAAGCGCTCGACGATCTCGTCCGGGTTGATCACGTTGCCACGGCTCTTGGACATCTTCTCGCCGTCCTCGCCCAGGATCATTCCCTGGTTGAGCAGCTGCCCGAAGGGTTCCTTGGTGCTCACGACTCCGGCATCAAACAGCACCTTGTGCCAGAAGCGTGCGTAGAGCAGGTGCAAGACGGCGTGCTCGGAACCGCCGATGTAGAGGTCGACCGGCATCCAGTACTTCTCCAGCTCGGGGTCCACGAGCTGCTGGTCGTTGGCCGGGTCGATGTAACGCAGGTAGTACCAACAAGACCCCGCCCACTGGGGCATCGTGTGGGTCTCACGCAGCACGGCTTCACCGCTGGCGGGGTCGGTCGTCTCGACCCATTGCGTGACGGCCGCCAGGGGGGATTCCCCCGTGCCGGAAGGCTGGTAACGCTCCACCTCAGGCAGGCGAACCGGCAGCTCGGATGCAGGCACCGTGCTGACACGGCCGTCGGCATGGTGCAGGAGCGGAAAGGGCTCGCCCCAGTAGCGCTGCCGGCTGAACAGCCAATCGCGCAGCTTGGTGTGGACTGCGGCGACGCCCTTGCCTTGCTCCTCCAACCAGGCGATCACCTTTCGCTTGGCCTCTTCGGCCGACAGGCCATCGAGGAACCCGCTGTTGACCGCCAGACCACCCTCAGTCCACGCCTCTGCCTGCGGATTGCCCCCGGAGATCACCTCCACGATGGGCAGGCCGTAGACCTGAGCAAACTCGTGGTCCCGCTCGTCGTGCGCCGGAACGGCCATGATGGCACCGGTGCCATAACCCATCATGACGTAGTCGGCGACCCAGATCGGCAAGGACTCACCGTTCACGGGGTTGATGGCGAAGGCGCCCGTGAACACGCCCGTCTTCTCGCGCTGCAACTGGGTGCGTTCGAGATCGCTCTTGGAGGAGGCGGCGTCGCGGTACGCCTCCACGGCTGCACGCTGTTCGTCCGTCACGAAGGCATCGAGGGACGCGTGTTCTGGAGCGACCACCATATAGGTGGCGCCGAACAAGGTGTCGGGGCACGTGGTGAACACTCGCAACGGCTCACCTGCATGGCCCTGCACGACGAAGTCCACTTCTGCGCCCGTGCTGCGTCCGATCCAGTTGCGCTGCATGTCCTTCACGTGCTCAGGCCAGTTCAGGTCATCCAGGTCGTCCAGCAAGCGGTCGGCGTATTCGGTGATGCGCAGCATCCACTGTTTCATGGGCCGTCGGATGACTGGGTGCCCGCCCACCTCGCTCTTGCCGTCCACCACCTCTTCATTGGCGAGCACCGTGCCCATCTCCGGGCACCAGTTGACGGGGATCTCGGCCTGGTAGGCCAGACCCTTCTCGTAGAGCTTCAGGAAGATCCACTGTGTCCAGCGGTAGTAGGCAGGATCGGTGGTGTTGACCTCCCGATCCCAGTCGTAGCTGAACCCCAGGGACTGCAGCTGGCGGCGAAAGTTCTTCACGTTCCTGGCCGTGGTCTTGGACGGGTGCACGCCGGTCTTCAGGGCGTACTGTTCGGCAGGCAGGCCGAAAGCGTCCCAACCCATGGGGTGCAGCACGTTGAAGCCCAAGTGGCGTCGAAAACGCGCCACGATGTCCGTGGCCGTGTAGCTGAGGGGGTGTCCGACGTGCAGCCCCTCCCCGCTGGGGTACGGGAACATGTCCAGCACGTAGTACTTGGGAAGGCTCAGATCGCCCCTGGCGGCGAATGTCTTCTCCTTCAACCAACGTGCCTGCCAGCGGGCCTCCAGGGCCTGGTGGTCGTAGGTGCCCGTCTTGTCGTCTTGCGTTGTGGTCACTGAGCCTCTCGCGTGTAATCCGACCACAATACCCAGGCGCGGGCCCCGGGTCCCAGCAGCAGCCTGACCGAGGCAGAAAAGCCTTGATGGACCGGGGACCCGTCTCCTACCGTCTCTGCCCTTCGGAGTCAGCGTTCGTGGTTGGCACGACCCTCGTCCCGCAGGGGCTGGGTCTGGCAGCTGCGGCACGACTGCGGTAGAGCGTTTCGATGGGCGGTTAGCTCAGCTGGTAGAGCGTCTGGCTGGCAGCCAGAAGGTCAGGGGTTCGACCCCCCTACCGTCCACCATTTCTTCCGCTCGCGCCCCACGGCCACCTGGGCTGGGCGCTGCGACGTCGCGCTGACCGGCAGATGCCCCGCCGGCGCCCTCAGGTCTGCCTGAAGCTGCCCCCACAAGGGCCCCAAGACAGCGGTTTGGCGGCCATTCGTCCGGCAACCACGCCGCCCAGCCTTGTACCTGCTGCAAGCGTCTCGTCCCTCCCGCGCGCGCCCCCCGTGACCGTCATGCGCAGCCCGGCAGGACATATACACAGCCATCCATGAAAAAAGCGTCAAGTGGTGCCGCGTCATGTCCGACGAATGCCCTCAGCAAGGTCCTCGTTACGACCAGCAAAAAGTCACCCCAGAGGCAGTCCCATGACCATCAGTAATCGTAATCAGAAGGGCTTTACGCTTGTTGAGCTCCTGATCGTCGTCATCATTCTCGGTATCCTCGCGGCCGTCGTGATCCCGCAGTTCAACACCGCGGCGTCCGAGTCCAAGGAAGCCGCTTTGGCGTCCAACCTGGCGACCGTTCGTCAGGCCATCGAGATGTACAAGGTGCAGCACAACGACACCTTCCCCACGTCTGCGATCGTGCTTCAGCTCACGAACAGCACCGACATCGCCGGTGCCACCACCGGCTCCGCTTACGGCCCTTACTTGCGGAACGCGTTCCCCAAGAACCCGGTCTCCAGCGTCGCCACCGTCGCCACGGGTACCTCCATCTCCACGCCGTCTGACCAGACGGGTGGCTGGGCGTACGACACCGTGCTCGGTGAGTTCAGGGCGAACATCTCCGGCAACGGCCCGAGTGGTACCGCTTACTTCTCCCTCTAAGCTCACCTGAGCCGAAGGCGAAGTACGGAATCCCCGGTGAGGCGCGCTGCCTCACCGGGGATTCACTGCGTTTTGGGGCGTACCGCGCGACGCCCTGGGCAAAACAGTCGTCCAGCGCCCAGCTGTCGTCGATCTCGAGCGCTCTTCCAGGGTCGCCGACCCACGACTCGCCGACTTTTCCACGGAAAGCCCGGCAATCCACAGCCCGGATCTCAAGTGGCCCCCGCTGAGCGACGACTCATGCAGATCTCCACCCCAATACCGGAGCAGGTCTCCATGTCTTTCAACACTCAAGATCCTTCCAGCCGCCGCCGCGAATCGGGCTTCACGCTCGTCGAGGTGCTCGCATCCAGTGTCTTTGGCGCGATGCTCCTGATGGCCCTGGCCTACGCCACGACCGAGTTCGTCATCGGCGTCACCCACATGGAAGCGAAGGCGGGCATCAGCGATGGCGAAGCCAAGGTCCTGCGCCGTCTGACCCGCGAAGTCCGCGAAGCCTGGTACGCCGAAGTCATCAACTCGGAACGCTTGCGCATCGCCGACCCGGATGGCGGCATCAGCGAGTTCTACCTCGACGCCACGGAGCTCAAGCTCAAGCGCCCCAACGGCGACCTCGGCGTCATCCTGTCCGACGTGGCAGTGCTCGACTTCGAGGGCGCCGGCGTCATCCGCAAGCGTGAGGGAGTGCCGACCCAGTGGGACTCCACGCTCTACACCCGCAGCATGCCGGGCTCTTCGCCCTTCGCGCTGGAGGTGCCCGTGGGTGGCTTGCTCTCCATGGCCTTCCAGGCACCCGTGACGGACGACGACCTCCCGAGCGGTGGCATCCCTGGTGACGAGGTCCTGATCGACCAAGGCGTCTCGCTCTTCAGCGCGCCCCTCGCCTGGGTCGCCGGTACGGATCCTGAGGACCTCATCATCGAGGTCTTCGAAAGCTGGGCCCCCGGCTCCGCCAAGCCCCTCGACTCGGCCCTGGGTTCCGTCGCGATCCCCGGCTCCTCCCTGACCCCGGCCGTCTGGAATGGCTCCAGCTATGACGTGCCCGCTACGAGCCTCGCCCTGAGCGTCTCCGGAATCGCCCCGGCCCTGAGCGCCGGAACGGGCTACGTCGTCGTGCTGCACGCCACGGGCGACGCCAAGCTCATCACCCAGGCCCAGTCACAGTTCCCGGACCCGTCCAACGACGACGTTGCCCTGAACCTCGGTTCGTTCGGCTCGACCTTTAGCACGCTGCCGGTCGCCGTGCCGTTCTCGGTCGCGGGCCCGTACACCCTCTCCACGAGTGTGGACTCGTCGGTCGTCGCCACCGTCAGCATCCAGCTGCAGCTGAAGGACAAGGACCTGCAGATCCGCTCCGCCACCTTGCTGGGACAAGCCCTCAGCGATGACCCCTGGTCAGGTGTGGTTCCCGGAGACGCGGCGCCTTAGGCCCTCAGCCCCCCTCGCACCTGCAAACGAGCCCCCACTGCCAACGAACGCCAAGGACCCCGATCGAGACCTGAGCCACGGCCATCACCACCTGCACAGCACGCAGGACAAAGCACACAGCTCAGCTCATCAGAAAGCCCCGACCATGATCCCACACCGAATGCACAGCCAGCCGCTCTCCCGCCCACGCCCCCAGCGGGGCTTCACTCTGGTCGAGCTGCTGATCGTGGTGGTCATCCTGGGCATTCTCGCCGCCGTGGTGATCCCACAGTTCGAGAACACTTCGGCCTCCACCAAGGAGAGCGCCTTGGTGGCCAACTTGCAGACCATGCGCCAAGCCATCGCGCTTTACCGTGTGCAGCACAACGAGATCTATCCGGGGCAGGCCAGTTGGGATGAGTTCCAGACCCAGCTCAGCACCACGACCCATGCGGATGGGACCGCCGGCGGCAACTACGGACCCTACTTGCGCACTGGGATCCCGCTGAACCCGGTCTCCGACGATGGCGACGGCAAGCTCTTCACGACCATGCCCTCGGTACCCGACGAAACCGAGGGCTACGCCTACGAGCCCTCCACGGGCGAGTTGCGCGCCAACGTCGCAGGCACCGCACCCAGCGGCACGGCGTACTGGGACCTCTAGAGAGACCGACTAGAGATTGACGTAGGCAGGGCCACCGCCTTCAGGCGTCACCCATTCGATGACCTGATACGGGTCCATGATGTCGCAGGTCTTGCAGTGCACGCAGTTGCTGAAGTTCACCTGCAACTTCTCGTCGCCGGCTGCGTCTGCATCGTTCGGCACCATCTCGTAGACCGCGGCGGGACAGAAGTACTGGCACGGGTTGCCGTACTCCTGGGCGCACTTCACCGAGCAGTGTTCCGGGTCGGCCTGGACCACGAGATGGCAGGGCTGGTCCTCCTCGTGCTTCGTCCCCGAGAAGAACACATTGGTGAGCTTGTCGAAGGTGAGCTTGCCATCGGGCTTGAAGGGCTCGGCGTGCCGCGGCTTGACCGCCCCCTTGCGACGCATCCGCTCGTGACCGGCCTCGGCCGGGTAGCGTTCGCGCGTGCCCTTGCCGCCGGTGAGCATCTGCAGGCCCACGTGGAAGAGCGCGCCGGGCCCCATGCCGTGGGCTACCGCCTGGTGGAAGTTCCGGAAGCGGTAGAGCTCCTTGCCCAGCCACGAATCCTTGAGCGCCTTCTCGTAGCCTGAGAGCAACTCCGCGTCGTTGCGCTTCTGGACCAATGCCTGCAAGGCTGTCTCGGCCGCCAACATCCCGGACTTCATGGCGGCATGCACGCCCTTCAGCCGGGCAGCATTCAGCGTGCCGAGACTGTCCCCCGCCAGCATGACGCCGTCTGCGTAGGCGCGGGGCATGGACCAATAGCCCCCCGCAGGAAGACTCTTGGCGCCGTAGTTGACGCGCGTGCCGCCCTCCAGCAGCGGTTTCACGTAGGGGTGCGTCTTGAAGCGCTGGAACTCCTCGTGGATGTCCATCGAGGGGTCCTCGGTATCCAGGCCCACGACCAGGCCAAGAGTCACGAGGTCGTCGCCGATGAAATAGATGAACGACCCACCGAAAATGCCAAGCCCCAAGGGCCAGCCCATGGTGTGGATCACGCGACCTGCCTGCGCACTGGCGCCGGGAACCTCCCACGTCTCCTTCACGCCCGTTTCGTACACGGGCGGGTTCGGGCCCTCCATGCCGAAGCGCTTCACGAGCCGCTTCGTCAGATGCCCACGCGAGCCATCACACAGCACCGTGACCGGCGCCCGGATCTCGACGCCCGGCTCGAAGTTCGAGCGCTGCTCTCCCGACGCCGAGATGCCCTTGTCGTTGGTCGTGACTCCCTTCACGACGTCGTCCTCGATGATCAGGTCCGCGGCGGGGAAGCCTGGGAAGACGTTGATCTCGGCTGCCTCCGCCCGGTCGCCCAACCAACGCACGACGTTGTTCAGGGCGCCTGTGGAGAAACCGTGGTTCTTCATCCAAGGGGGATGCGGAATGCTCGTCGCCCCACCGCGCGTCAGGAACTTCATTTCGTCCGACGCCACCGGCACCACGGGGGCACCCTGCTCGCGCCAGTCGGGGATGAGCTCGTCGAGGGCGCGCGGATCGATGACGGCGCCACTGATGGAGTGGGCACCGACATGGTCGCCCTTCTCGATCACGGCAATCATGGGCTCCTCGAGCGCTGGCTCGCCCTTCTCGGCAGCCAGGGCGTTGTGTTCATCCACCTTGTTCTTGAGGTGGATCGCGCCGGCCAAGCCCGCGGGCCCTGCTCCGACGAACAGCACATCAACGTCCAACACTTCCCGCTCAGCGGCCATGAATCGATTCTCCGGACAAGTCACGCACCCCTGGTCAGGGGCGACAGAGAGCACAGGATAGGTATCCGCCCCCCGGAACCCCAGCCCCTCAGGCCGGAGTCGAGCAGGCGCTGGCGGTCGTCTGAGGGTCAGGCCGCCTGATCATGGGCCACGCCAACCCGCCGTTCATTCGCTGTCGAGCGTCGGCTCGGGCTGGGAGAGATCCTGCTCGGCGTCTGGCAGCACCTCGACGTCGTCCACATAGACCGTGGTGCGCGCGTCGTCACCCGGGAGCCCGAAGAACGTCCAGGTTCCCCAGCGCTTGTCCTCCTTGCGCAGGCCCTCTGCCACCAGCCGGCCACTGGTATCCCAGCTCACATCCCGACCATTGCGTGCGCCGCCCCGGTTCTCCACCAGGCTCTGCTGGCGGCCGTTCTCGTGCCAGGTGGTCACCCACCCCTCCCAGTCCGTGCCCGCTCGCCGCATGAGCGTCTGCACCGACGCAACCCCGCCGGCGGCGTACACCGTCTCGAGGTAGCCCGTGGGGACCCCGCTGATGAGCCAGTAGGTCTCCTCACGCACAAGGCGCCCGATGGGATCCCAATGCCGCCACGTGCCCACGGGAAGTTCGTTCTGCCACTGGCCTTCGGATTCCTTTCGGCCCGAATCGCGCCAGTGCTGCTCCATGCCGTGCCGCGACCCGGCCCGATACTCGACACGCTCCACGAGTTCACCGGTTTTCTCGCTGAACAGCTGGCGCGGTCCCGTGAGCCGGTCCTGTTCAAAGTTCTCCACCAGGGCCAGCGTTCCGCCCGGGTGGTAGGTCATCAGCTTGCCGTGGCGCTTGCCCCGTTCGAAGTGGCCTTCAAACTCGAGTTCGCCATCCTTGTAGAAGCGCTCGACCTCTCCGTGGCGTTCTCCTGCCAGGTAGTGACCACGCTCCTTGACGACCGCATCGCTCCACCAGGTCGTGAACTCGCCTTCGTACCCGATAGGGACGGCCCGTGGCTTCTTGACCGGGGCCATGGAGCAGCCCAGCTGGCACAAGAGCATCCCCGCCAGAAGGAGCAGCGAGGCTCCGGTCAATGTGCGCCGACCTGTCATCCTCATGCTCCGCCTCCCGCTCATGCTCGTGCTCAGGGGTGTGACAAACGACGCTCGGCAGCCTGCTCCACACTCCAGGGTTCCAACTGACCCTCGTGCAGCATGAAGCATCGGTCGGCCCGGGCCGCCAGCTCCATGTCGTGCGTCACGAGGACCAAGGTGTGATCCCGCTCTGAACTGATCTGGAACAGCAAATCGGCAATGACTTCGCTCGTCCGCTCATCGAGATTGCCCGTCGGCTCGTCGCAGAGCAACAGCGTCGGCTCGGAGATGAGGGCCCGGGCGATGGCCACGCGCTGCCGTTCTCCGCCGGACATCTGTGTGGGCTTGTGGTGCATCCGCGAACCCAGCCCCAGCTCTTCCAGCAGCTGCTTGGCCTGGGCACGCATGGCGTGGCGCTTCGACCACCAGGCCAGCGGCCCGTGCTCGATCCGCCGCGGCAGCAGGGTGTTGTCCAAGGCGGAGAGTTCGGGAATCAGGTGATAGAACTGGAACACATAGCCGATGCGATGATTGCGCAAGCTGGCCCGGGCCGCCTTGGACAGGGTGGTGGACTCTTCGCCGTGCACCTTGAGGCTGCCTGAATCTGGCCGATCGAGGAGACCCAGGGCATGCAGCAGGGTGCTCTTGCCCGAGCCTGATCGTCCCATGATGGCCACGGACTCGCCGGCGTACAGGTCCAGGTTCGTGCCAGCCAGCACCTTCAACACCTGTTGGCCCATGCGGTACCCGCGCACGAGACCGCGGGCGCTCAGCACCGGCTTGCGACCCTCGCCCTCCCCTTCGCCTGGGGACGCTGGGCCTGGGTCGGACGCCGTTGTCGGCACCGTCTGGATGGGGCTCGCCATCTCACTCATGGCGCAAGGCCTCCACCGGGTCCATGCGCGCCGCACGGAAGGCAGGCATCATGCAGATCAACACCGCGCCCACCACGGTCGCCCCGGCGATGGCCACATTGAGGCCGTGGTCCAAGGCAACGGGAATCTCCGAGAAGGCATACACCTGCCGGTTGAAGATCTCGATGTCGAAGATCTCTTCGATCGTGTCCTTCACCGAGTTGATGTTGAGCGCGAGCACGACACCCATTCCGAGGCCAAGCAACCCTCCCAAGGAGGCGATGTAGATCCCGCACGTGGCGAAGACGGCGCCGACGCCCCCCGCGGGTGCCCCCATGGCAGACAGGATCCCAATGTCGCGCACCTTCTGTTGCACCATCATGGTCAACACCGAGAAGGTGATGGTGCACACGAGCAGGAGGAAGAAGAAGAAGATGACGAGCAGGATGTTGCGCTCGTTCTCGACGGCCCCCAACCAGATGCGGTGGCGGTCTTCCCAGGTCTCGACGGTGGAACGCATGCCCGCCGCCCTCAGGTCCGCATCGAGTTCGTCGCGCACGACCTCCAGGTCGGCACCCTCCACGGCTGTCACGTACAGCTCGGAAACCTCGTGCTGCGTCCCGGTCCAGTAGATGAAGTCCTGACGCTGGATGTAGATGTTCGCCTGGTCGTGGTTGTAGTGCCCCGTGTTGTACGCGCCCGCGATCACGAAGGTCTCGCTGGCCGGGCGCACGGCATCGCCGGTCAGGCGCAGCGCGCTGTCGGGCACCGTCACCAGGGTCAGGGCATCCCCCTTGCGCAGCGCCAGCCCGCGCATCATCTCCTCGCTCAAGAGCACCGTGGGCCCCTGGGCATAGCGCAGTTCGAGATCCTTGATCTCCTCCATCGGCAAGTCGAAGGGGCGCTCGACATCGTCCACCCGCAAGCCTGGGGCCTCGACGCGGTCGAGAAAGGCCGCGAAGTCCGTGGACGCGATTTCATCCGCGGCGTCGATACCCAGCACGAGCACCTGATGCTGCGCCGCATCCTTGGAGTTGCCGTGCAGCACGGACGAGCGCCCGTAGACCTTGAAGATGGACGGGCGCACGAGGCGTGCGCAGGCACCCTTGATCTGGGGATGGCCGGCCACGGTCTGGGTCAGGTCCTCGCCGGAATAGGCGTATTGCACCTGGTGAGGGAACACCACGATGTCGGCGGTGGTTCCGCGCAGGAACGAACGGGTCTCCTCGAGGAAGCCGTTCATGATGCTCAGCACGACAATCAACGCCATGACCGCCAGGCCGATGGCGACCATGGCCAGATAGCTCACCGGTCGGGCGAAGGTGTAGCGGCTGGCAAGGTGGAAGCGATACACGCGCGGTCTCTAGGAGCTGGCCGATTCCGATGACGTGCCCCGATCCGTCGGGACCTCAGGAGCCACGGCCGGATCACTTGTTTCCGCACCCTCGCTGCGGCTTCGCAGGAGCGGAAACAGGATCACGTCTCGGATCGAGTCGGCACCCGTCAGCAACATGACGAGCCGGTCGACGCCGATGCCGATGCCAGCTGCAGGCGGCATTCCATAGCGCAGGGCATCCACGTAGTCGTGGTCCACCTCGGCCGGCAGCTCCGGGTCACGCTCGGCGACCTGCGCCTCGAAACGCGCCAGCTGCTCCTCGGGATCATTGAGTTCCGAGAACGCGTTGGCGAGCTCCATCCCGTCGACGATGAGTTCAAAGCGCTCAGCAATCCGTGGATCTTCGGGCGACGCCTTGGAAAGCGGGCTCAAGGCGATGGGCAAGTGGGTCACGAAGGTGGGGTTCACCAGCTTGGGTTCGACACACTCCCCGAACAGGTCATCCACGATCTTGTCGACTCGCACGCCCTGGGTGTGCAAGCCATGGCTCTTGGCAGCAGCCAGCACTGCGGCCTCATCGAAGACGTCGATGCCCACATGCTCCTGGATCAGATCCGCATAGCGGCGGCGGGCGAAGGGGCGAGAGAAGTCGATCACACGATCGCCACGGACCACCTGCTCTGGAGGCAGCTCGAGCGTGGCCGCTTCGACCGTGACCGGCTCGGCCGTGGCCTCACCCTCGACCGGATCCGGGTTCTCGACTTCCACCGGCTGGCTGTGGCAACCGTGATCCACGGCCAGTCGCGCCACCAGCTCCTCGCAGGCCTCGATCCAGTCGTCCATGCGAGCGTAGGCCCAATAGGCCTCCACCATGGAGAACTCGGGGTTGTGACGGGGCGAGAGCCCTTCGTTCCGGAAGTTGCGCCCGATCTCGAAGACCCGTTCGTAGCCCCCCACCAGCAGTCGCTTCAGATGCAGCTCGGGGGCGATGCGCAGGTTCAAGTCCATGTGCAGGGTGTTGTGGTGGGTCCGGAAGGGCTTGGCGGTCGCCCCACCTGCGATGCCATGCAGGATTGGCGTCTCCACCTCCATGAAGCCCCGGTCCTCGAGGAAGCGCCGGGTGTCCCGCACGATGGCCGAGCGGGCCCGAAATCGTTCGAAGCTCTCGGGATTCGCGATCAGGTCGGCATAACGGCGTCTGAGCCGCGTCTCGACATCTGCCAGCCCGAACCATTCGCTGGGCGGGGCATACATGCTCTTGCTCAAGAGCTCCAGGTCGGCTGCGAAGAGCGTCACCTCACCCATCCGGGTGCGGGCCAACTCCCCCCGGCAGGCGACGAAATCGCCCAAATCGAGGGTTTCCTTGAGCAGCGCGAAGGCCTCTTCGCCCAGGGCCTTCTTGCGAACGAAGGCCTGCAAGCGCCCCGAGTCGTCCCTCAGATCCACGAACAGGCTGTTGCCGTGGTCGCGCACGGAGACCGCTCGCCCCGCCACGGTGGCCACGGTGCGGGCCTCCCCCTCGGCATCCGGGTCGGCCCGAGCGAGCAGGGCGGCGATGGATTCCCGCTCCGGAAGGCGGGTCCCGGCTGGGTAGGGAATGACTCCGGCCGCCCGAAGGCGGTCCAGCTTGGCGATGCGTTCTGTTGGCAACTGCATCGAGGCGAGTCTAGCAGTCGGCAGACCACGCTCTCCAGCTCGGTGACAGCGCCAACTCACAAGCCTGGAGTCGCAACCCTTGATTGGACGGGCGGGCAGGTGGGACGATGGCCCGACGTTGTCCCCACCCGGAACCCCTCCATGTCGTGCACCGTCACCATCGACGGCCCTTGCCGCCGCACCCTGAGCTTCGAAGTCGAGCGCGAGCGTCTCCAGCAGGCCATCGACGAAAACATCCAGAAGCTTGCTCAAACCGCGAATCTCAAGGGATTCCGCAAGGGCAAGGCTCCCGTGGACTTCATCCGCAAGACCCAAGGCGCCAAGGTTGAAGAAGAAGTCCGCCGCGAGATCATGAACCAAGAATTCTCGGCCGCCGTCCAGGAGCACTCGCTGCATCCTGTGGGCGAACCCGAAATGAACCTCGAAAAGCTCGATGCGGAGGGCCCAGGTCCCTTCACGTTCGAGCTGGCCATCGAGACGGCCCCGGATTTCGAGCCCGACGTACCTGAAGAATTCGCTGTCACGGTCGCTCTGGCCGCGGTGACGGACGAGATGGTCAAGGGTCAGGCCTACCAGTTCCGCGAACAGGGTGCCTCGCTCGAGGACGCTCCTGAGGGAGCGCCCGTCGCCCAGGACGACATCCTGGAGGGCACGGTTGTCTACGAGATCGAGGGCGAGGCGTTGGAGGCCCGCGCGGACCGCGCAGCCTTCACCAAGCACGACATCGTCGACAGCATCAAGCTGGACGGCTCGGGCAAGACATTCATCAGCAAGGTGAAGGGCGACACGCTCAACTTTGACGTGACGCTGCCAGAACATTTCGCGCCGGCCGAGCACGCCGGCAAGGAAGCCAAACTGGCGTTCACCATCGACAGGCATCGCCTGGTGATCCTCCCGGAACTCAACGAGGAGTTCTTGAGCAAGATCGGCGTCAAGACCGAAGAGGAGATGATCGAGCGGATCCGCGAGGAACTGGTCATTCAACGCGCCCGTTCTCGCGATGAGATGGTCGACGGTGACATCGAGAAGCAGATCCTGGAGCGCAATGATTTCGAGTTGCCCGCCCGTCTGCTCAGCAAGGCTATCGAGAGCCGCGTGCACGAGTTTGCCCATCGCATCATGAAAGAGCGGGGGTTGGAGTCCGAGGACGGCCACCACCAGGCCGAAGAGCGCCGAGAGGAGATCGCCGAAGCCACCACGAAGGGGCTCCGCGTGGCCTTCCTCCTGAGCCGAATCGCCGAGGACCACGACCTCAAGCCGTCGGCGGAGGACACCATCAACCAGGTCAAGGGCATGGCCGCCCAGCAGCAGAAGGACCCCGACGAACTGCTCGCGCAGGCGCAGCGGGAAGGCTGGTTGCCCGACGTGTACGAACAACTGATGCACCAGAACGCCCGAGCCTGGCTGCGCGAGCTAGCCAAGGTGACCGAATCCGAACCCGAGGCGCCTTCAGCAGACGAGTAGTCTGCGGCAGCTGAAACGGGCCAACCCAAGACACGCAGTCCATTCACGCAAGGGCCACGAGCCCCATCCGGGAGGGATGAAACCAGACATGAAGACCAGCGACAACGACGGTGCAGCCGAGAACGCCCTCTCTCCTCAGGGCTACTACCCCGTGCCCTACGTCATCGAGAAGACCGGACGTGGCGAGCGGGCGTACGACATCTACAGCCGCTTGCTCGAAGACCGCATCGTGTTCATCGGCACGGCCATTGACGACCACGTGGCCAACGCCGTCGTTGCCCAGCTGCTGTTCCTCGAAAAGGAGAACAGAAGCCAGGACGTGAACATGTACGTGAACTCGCCCGGCGGCAGCGTCACGGCAGGCCTTGCGATCTATGACGCCATGCAGCATGTCGGCTGCGACGTCTCGACCTTCTGCATCGGGCAAGCCGCCAGCATGGGCGCGATCCTGCTCATGGCCGGGGCCAAGGGAAAACGTCACATCCTTCCCCATTCGCGCGTGATGATTCACCAGCCCTGGGGTGGCGCCGGCGGCACTGCAGCCGATATCCGCATCCAGGCTGACGAGATCCTCAAGCTCAAGGGCGACCTCAACCAGATCATCGTCAAGCACTCAGGCAAGGACCTGAAGGCAGTTGAGGAGGACACCGACCGGGACACCTACCTCTCTGCGGAGGAAGCCGTGAAGTACGGACTCGTAGACGAGATCATCATTCCATCGGACACTGGTTCGGGCAGCTGACGTGCGTGAGCTGGGTGCCGAGCCTGGCTCCCCCACCCAACGCGCCATCGACTCGACCAGCGACCCAGCACCGTCACCCAGACACCAGGCACTCTCATGAAGAACGGCGACAGCCGCAACGACGACGAACGCTGCACCTTCTGCTCGAAAGGCAGACGGCAGGTCCGCAGCCTCATCGCCGGGCCGCCGAAGATCTACATCTGCAACGAGTGCATAGAGCTCTGCAACACGATCCTGGTGGAAAGCGGGGTCGACGACGATCCCCCTCGCTCGGGTGACAAGCCGAGCGAGGGTGGGTTGGACCTCAACCTGGACCGCCTGCCCACGCCGACCGGCATCGTGGACCGGCTCAACGAGTACGTCATCAGCCAGGACCATGCCAAGAAGGTCCTGGCCGTGGCTGTGTACAGCCACTACCGCCGCATGCTCTCGCGTCAGCTGGAGTCCGAGGGCGAAGGCGTCGAGATCGAGAAGAGCAACATCCTGCTGGTGGGCCCCACGGGCTCCGGCAAGACGTTGCTCGCCCGCACGCTCGCGCGCGTGCTCGATGTGCCCTTCGCCATCGCCGATGCCACGACGCTGACGGAAGCGGGCTATGTGGGCGAGGACGTCGAGAACATCGTTCTGAAGGTGGTTCAAGCGGCGGACTACAACATCCAGCGTGCTCAGCAGGGCATCATCTTCATCGACGAGATCGACAAGGTGTCCCGGACCACGAGCAACGTCTCCATCACGCGTGACGTCTCCGGCGAGGGCGTGCAGCAGGCCCTGCTCAAGTTGCTTGAGGGCACGGTGGCCAATGTCCCGCCACAGGGGGGACGCAAGCATCCGGAGCAGCAGTACCTGCAGGTGGACACCCGGGACATCCTGTTCATCGTGGGTGGCACCTTCGCGGGCATCGAGGACATCGTTGCCAAGCGCGTGGGTGGCAGCTCCATCGGCTTCCAGGAGGGCCCCCGTTCCTCCTCCGATCTCGCCACCAGCAACGAGCTCATCTCGAAGGTCATCTCGGAAGATCTCGTGGAGTACGGCCTGATCCCCGAGTTCGTGGGCCGCATCCCCATCGTGGCGCCCCTCGCGGCCCTGAACGTCGATGAGCTGGTGCGCACCATCACCGAGCCCAAGAATGCCCTGATCCGCCAGTACCAGGCGCTCTTCGCCCTGGACGACTGCGAGCTGGAGTTCACCCAGTCGGCCCTGCGCGTCATTGCCGAGCAGGCCCTCTCCCTGAAAACGGGCGTGCGGGCAGCTCGATCCATCATCGAAGCCAAACTGCTGGATGTGGCCTATCACCTGCCCGACCGTGGTGGTGACCTGCGTTACATCGTGACAGCCGAGTTCGTCCGCGGCGAAGAGCCGATTTGCGTCGAGCCGCGGACACCAGACGTGCGCCGCGAGTCCGCCTGACGTCCCGGTGGACACCCCCCCCGACCCGCGGTCCCCCGAACAGCCTGCATTGACCGATCTCGGCATCGCCGAGTACGGCCAGCTCGAGCAGCTGCCTGGCGCCAAGAAGTTCTCGCCCAAGCAGATCCGGCGCTGGGTGCTAGAGCGAGGTGTCTCGACCGTCGACGGCATGACGGACCTCTCCAAGCTGCTCCGTGAACAACTCTCGAGCCAGTGGCGGGTGCGACGCGGGACTCTCGAACGCATCCACGAGAGCAAGGACGGAACCGCGGGCATCCTGACGCGACTCGACGACGGAAAACTCGTGGAGTCCGTGAGCATTCCCGAGGGCGACCGGCGCACCCTCTGCATCTCCAGCCAGGTCGGCTGCGCCGTGGCCTGTCAGTTCTGCGCCAGCGGGCTCGAAGGCGTCGAGCGCAACCTCAGCTCTGGCGAGATCATCGAGCAGATCCTGTTGGCCCGCGAACTCTCCCCCGAGCTGCCCCTCACCAACTATGTCTTCATGGGCTCAGGCGAGCCCACGCACAACATGAAGGCGGTGCGCAAGGCCATCGAAGTCATGAACCACCCGGACGGATTGGCCATCGGCGCACGCCGTATCACCGTCTCCACGATCGGACACCCGGAAGCGCTGGCGAAGCTCTCTGAGGACGAGATCCCCTTCAACATCGCGCTCTCCCTGCACGCCCCCACCGATGAAGCGCGGGAGGCCCTCATGCCCGGCCTGGGCCGATCCCAGCTGCGCGGGACGCTCGCAGCCGCTCACGCGCGCTTCGAGCAGACGGGCCGACGCATCACAGCCGAAGTCGTGGTCCTGGCGGGCGTCAATGACACGGTGGAGACCGCCTTGGAGTTCGCCGCCTTGCTGGGCGGCCTCAACGTCGTGGTCAACCTCATCCCCTGGAACCCGGTTGAGGACATCGCCCTCGCTCCGCCCCGTCATGACCACGTCGAGGCCATGGCCAACACGCTGCGCACGCGGGGGATCACCACGACGGTCCGTCGCCCCCGGGGGCGGGATGTCGGCGTGGCGTGCGGGCAGTTGCGTCGTCGCGCCGCCCGCGCCAAGCCTGGCTAGCGCAAGCGCTCTCGCGGAACAGCTGGCGAGTCCACTGCCTCCAGCCCGGCGCCCTCGCCCTGACGGATGATCAGGATCGTCCCGGCCCCTCCACTGCTCTGGAACAGCAGGACCTCTTCCTGGCTCAGAGGGCGCAGACCCTGCATGTTCGGCGGTACCGACATGAGCAGGTCGCGCGACCCAGAGCTGTATCCCGGGCTCGACGATTTGGGGTCCAGGCTCGTCCCGAAGAATCCGAGCGGCAAGCGGTCAACCGGAGTCGGCGCGGGGCTCTGGAGCCCGCTCACCGGGCTCGTCAGGACCTGTTCATTGCCCTGTAGCCTCTCGCCTCCAGAGGCCAGGGCGTCGTCACTGAAGTAGCGCCACCCCGCCGTGCAAACGATGAGCACGGCAGCCGCCGCCGCCAGTCGCTGGAGCGCCGGAAAGCGGGCCAGCACGCCCAAGTGACCCGAGCCTGCAACCGAACCAAGTCCCATCGGAACGGCTGCAGGTCCAGGCTCTCCCACTTGAATCCGTGCCATGACCTCTTCCGTGAACCCTTCCAGCACTCCCTCTGGAAGGGGCTTCTCCGCCAACACACCCAAGCGCCCACGCATCACCGCAAACTCACGGAACTCCCGAAAGCAGGAGAGGCATTGCTTGAGGTGCGCGTCCACGGTGCCCACATGCTTCGGGTCCAGATCTCCACCCACGTGGAGCGGGAGCATGTTGCGAACGGTTCGGCAGGAGTCGTTTTGCGAAGTCAAGGTGTGGTCCATCCGTCGTGCGTTGTCTGGCTGTCTTACGGCGTCAGCGAGTCATCGTTGGTTTGGAATTCGGGGCGTCGCGGCTGACCGGGTTTGCTGCTGCCCCGGCTTCGGTTTTTCCAGCCTCGAGGCGCATCCACGAATCCTTGAACTGCTTGCGTGCCACGTGCAGGCGCCAACGCACCGTGGCGTGGGTGATCCCCGTGATGTCGGAGATCTGCTTGGAGGACAATCCCTCCAAGTCGCGCAGCGCGAGCACCGTGCGGTACTTCTCGTCGAGGGTGAGCAGGACGTTCCTGACGGTGCGCGAGATCTCGCGCGATCCCTGCTCGGCGTCCGGCGACTGGCCGGGTCGTTCGTCGGCGATCGCCTCGCGGAAGATGTCGATGTCCACGCCCTTGTGACGCTTGTTGCGCCGCAGGTGATCGATCGCCAGGTTGACCGTGATGCGGTAGAGCCAGGTTGTGAAGGCCATCCGGAAGTCGAAGCGTTCCAGGGCGCGCCAGACGCGCACAAAAGCTTCCTGGGCCACATCGCGGGCACCGTCGGAGTCCCCCAGGACCCGGTAGGCGGCCCAGAACGCCCGCTCTTCATGTCGCTTGACCAGCGCCGCAAAGGCCTCCTGAGAGCCGTCCAGGGCTCCTCGGATCAGGTCATGATCATCGCGGGTTGGCTGAGGCATTTCGGTGGATGCTGAGGAGCGAGCGACGCGAGGCCTCAGCTGCGGGAGAGCAGTCATGGGGCCCAATACGCCTGGCCGGCGAGAAGTGATGGGATGGAATCGGGGGCTTTTGGACCGAACACTGGCGGCCCCCGCCCAAACGCCGAGGAGCCCCACAGAGTCTATCGCCCCGTGGGACCGGAGGCTTGGGCCCAACAAAGCCGATTCTTCGGCCCTGGAGCCCCTGAGGGCCCAGAGAGGGAGGCAAAAGCGCCCCTCCGCCCACCCGAAGGCTCACGAGTCGTTGGAAACAGCGCTCTCTGAGGGGTCGGGCAGATAGGCGCCAATGTTGCGGTACTTCTGCTCCCGGTCGGCCAGCAGCTTGGCTGGGCTCAGCTTCGAGAGCTCGGCCAGATGGCGTTCCACAGCCTCGCTCAGAATCTCGGCGGCACCTTCCTTGTCCCGATGAGCACCCCCAGGGGGCTCCGGGAGGATCTCGTCCGCCACGCCCAGCTCCATCAGAGCCGACGACGTCAGCCGCAGGGCATGGGCTGCCTCCTCGGCCCTCGAACCGTCCTTCCAGAGAATCGAGGCGCATCCCTCGGGTGAGATAACCGAGTAGTACGCGTTCTCGAGCACGAGCAGCCGGTCGCACACACCGATCCCCAGCGCACCTCCGCTGCCACCCTCGCCGATCACGACGCTGACGATCGGAACCGGCAGGCGGGACATCTCGAAGATCGTCCAGGCGATGGCGCTCGCTTGACCCCGCTCCTCGGCGCCGATGCCCGGGTAGGCGCCAGGCGTGTTGATCAGGGTGACGATAGGCAGGTTCATGCGCACCGCCAGCTGCATGCAGCGCAGTGCCTTGCGGTACCCCTCAGGGTGCGCGCAGCCCCAGTTGCACTGGATACGCGCCTCGGTCGTCCGCCCCTTGCGGTGGGCCACCAACAGCACGCGCCTGGAGCCGAGGGTCACCAGGCCCGTGAAGATGGCCTTGTCGTCCCCGAAGGTGCGATCGCCGTGGAGCTCGATGACATCCGTTCCCAGCGCCTCCAGGTAGTCCCCGGAGACCGGCCGGTTCATGTGCCGGCTGAGCTGGATCCTCTGCCACATGGTCAGACTGGCCACCATGTCGGCCAGGGCGGCGTCCCGCTCCTCGGTGACCGTGCCGATCTCGGCCAGGAGCTCCGGTTCGGGCGCATCGCCCTGTTCCTTGGCGGTTGCCGTCAGCTCAGCGAGCTTGACGTCCAACTCGGCAACCGGGCGCTCAAAGGCGAGCGTGTTCTTGAGTGGGTCCTTCTTGGAGCGAGCCATGGCAGCGGATCGTACCGGCTTCGACCTCACCGACGGTAGCCGCTGTCCCCAAGGGGCCCCGGTTGGCTAGCATGTCGCGCCTCTCGGCCAACGGTCCCACGGACAGCAGCGCGTGACTCCCCCCCGCACAACGGCCGCCGGCACTGCCTACTGCATTGAAGTCGGCATTCGCCCGGATCGGCGCGATGTTCTCGCTCACCGCCTCCTCGACGCAGCCCGCGATGCAGGCCTGTCGCTTCCGGACGGGCTTTCGACCCGCCGGGGCTACTCGCTGAGGATCCTCGCTGAACCGCCCCAGGCGTCGACGGGCTCGGCGCCCCCCGCAACGGATTCTGGAGCCGAAGGGGCACAGCTGCTCGCTGCCCGGCTCCTGGCCGACCCCGTGATGAACGACTTCCGGGTCTACACGCCGGACCAGTCGCCCGCCGTGCCGGACACCCAGCGCCTTGAGGTGGTGCGCCGAGCTGGCGTCATGGACCCGACCGCCCAGAGCGTCGTGCGAGCCGCCAGGGCGCTCGGCATCGAGGTGACGGATGTCCGCTCCTGGAATGCCTATGTGCTGCCAGGCGCCACGGACCCGGAGCTGCTCGAACGCTTCGGCCAGGATGTCCTCGCCAACGAAGTCATCGAGGAGGTGCGGCTCAACCCTGAGCAGGGCATCCCACCGGCTCCGCAACTCGCTGAGCGTGCCTTCACCCTCAACCACGTGAAGCTCGCCGACGCCGATGAGCAGCGCCTCGCACACCTGAGCGTCGAAGGATGCCTGGCGCTGGACACCACGGAAATGAAGGCGGTCCAGGCGCACTTCGCCCACGAGGGACGCGACCCCACCGACATCGAACTCGAGACCATCGCCCAGACCTGGTCCGAACACTGCAAGCACAAGACGCTGACCGGCCTCGTGAACTACGAAGGCAAGATTCACGACAACCTGCTGAAGTCGACCATCGCCCGCGCGACCCACGAACTGGACCGCGACTTCTGCATCTCGGTCTTCGTCGACAACGCAGGCATCGTGGCCTTCGACGACAAGCACCACCTCACCATGAAGGTCGAGACCCACAACCACCCCTCGGCGCTGGAGCCCTACGGTGGCGCGGGCACGGGCATGGGCGGCGTCCTCCGCGACACCATGGGGACCGGGCTCGGCGCGCGCCCCGTGGCGTCGACCGACGTGTTCTGCTTCGGCCCGCACGACCTGCCAGCCGAGCGGCTGCCCAAGGGCTGCCTGCACCCCCTGCGTGTCATGAAGGGCGTCGTCTCGGGCGTCCGCGACTACGGCAACCGCATGGGTATCCCCACGGTGAACGGCGCCGTCTGCTTCGATGAGCGCTACGTGGGCAACCCCCTGGTCTACTGCGGCAGCGTCGGCCTGATCCCCGTGGAGCATGTGCACAAGGAAGTGCGCGCCGGGGACAAGATCGTCGTCTGCGGCGGCGCAACGGGCCGCGACGGCATCCACGGCGCCACGTTCTCCAGCCTGGAGCTGCACGACGAAAGCGAGAGCGTGTCATCCGGCGCGGTGCAGATCGGCAACGCCATCGAGGAGAAGCGGGTGCTGGACGTGCAGATGGAAGCGCGCGACCGGCGGCTCTATCGCGGGGTGACCGATTGTGGTGCCGGCGGGCTGTCCTCCGCGGTGGGCGAGATGGGCGAGACCTGCGGCGCCCACGTGATCCTGGATCAGGTGCCCCTGAAGTATCACGGCCTCAGCTATCCCGAGATCTGGATCTCGGAAGCCCAGGAACGCATGGTCTTTGCCGTGCCACCTGAGCACGTGGACGAGCTGCTGGAGCTGTGTGAGTCCCAGGATGTCGACGCCTCGGTCATCGGCACCTTCGACGGCAGCATGCGTCTGACCGCCGAGTTCCATGGCACGAAGGTCATGGACCTGCCCATGGGTTTCCTGCACGACGGCCTACCGCGCCGGACGCGCGATGCCAGCCGCCGGAAGCGTGAACTCTCGGACCCGGCCCCGCTCGCCATGGAGGCTGCTGGCTCCATGCTGCTGCGGATCCTCGCCTCTCCCAATGTGGCCAGCAAGGCCTGGATCATCCGCCAATACGATCACGAGGTTCAGGCAGGCTCGGTCATCAAGCCGCTCGTGGGCCCACGACGGAACGGGCCAGGGGACGCCGCTGTGGTGGCGCCGGTGCTCGGCTCATCGAAGGCGTTCGCCGTGGGCTGCGGCCTGAACCCCATGCTCGGCGACGTCGACCCGTACCAGATGGCGCTGCATGCCATCGACGAAGCCATGCGCAATGTGGTCTGCGTCGGCGGTGACCCGGACCAGACCTCCTTGCTCGACAACTTCTCCTGGGGCAACTGCGAGAAGCCCGACAACCTGGGCGACCTCGTGGAGGCCTGCCTTGCCTGCTACGACGGCGCCATCGCCTACCGGACGCCGTTCATCTCCGGCAAAGACAGCCTCAACAACGACTACCGCGTCGGGGACGAGAGCCGCTCGATCCCCCCCACCCTGCTCATCTCGGCCCTGGCCATCGTGCCGGAGATCTCCTGCGCCGCGAGCATGGACATGAAGGCCCCCGGGCACGAGCTGGTGCTGGTGGGCGTGACGGGGCCGGAGCTGGGCGGAAGCCACCTGGCCCACCTGAGCGGGTCCACCGGCAAGCTGGTGCCGCCGCTCGACCTCGAACAGGCACCGCGCCTGCTGGACGCCGTGCACGAGGCGCTCAAGGCCGGGCTCGTGGCCTCCAGCCACGACCTCTCCGAAGGTGGCCTGGCGGTCGCTGCAGCAGAGATGGCCTTCGCGGGCGAGGTCGGGGCCGAGCTCGACATCTCATTGGTCCCGACCCGTGACGGAGCCGACGCCACGGCCAGGCTCTTCGGCGAATCCCCTTCACGGCTCCTGCTGGAAGTCATGCCGGATCGCCTCGCGTCGCTGCACGACATCCTCGGGGACCTACCCCACGCCGTGGTGGGCCGCACGATCTCGGCCCAACACCTGCGTTTCAGCGACGGGCAGGACGTCCTGCTGGAAGAATCACTCGACGCCTTGCGACTCGCACACCTGCGCACGCTCGACCTCGACGGGGAGTACGGAGACTCATGACCACCCCATCCGTCCTGGTTCTGCGCGCCGCAGGCACCAACTGCGAGCTCGAAACCGCTCACGCCTTCCGTCACTTCGGTGCCGACACGGAGACGCTGCACGTCAACGCGCTGCTGGCGAACCCAGACCTGCTCCAGGCCCACCATGTGTTGGCCATCCCAGGTGGGTTCTCCTACGGCGACGACATCGGCGCCGGGGCGGTGTTCGCCTGTGAACTCGGCACCCGACTCGCCCAGCCGCTGACCCGCTTCGTGGAGGACGGAGGGCTGGTGCTGGGCATCTGCAACGGCTTCCAGGTCCTCGTCCGGCTGGGGCTGCTGCCCGGCCTCGACGCGACCCTGGGTCAGCCTGAGCTGAGCCTGAGCGACAACGTGTCCCACAAGTACGAGGATCGCTGGGTGCGTATGGCGATTGCATCGCGCCGCTGCGTGTTCGTGGGCGACATGGAGGCTCCCGAGCTGCCCCTCGCCCACGCGGAAGGGCGCATCGTCTGCCCTGATCCGGGCACCTTGAAGCGCCTGCAGGATGAGGACCGGGTCGTCTTCCGCTACGCCGACGGCCATGGCCAACCCACCAACGACTACCCCGCGAACCCCAACGGTAGCGTGGATGCCATCGCGGGCCTCACGGACAGGACCGGCAGGGTTCTCGGGTTGATGCCCCACCCGGAGCGCGCCTTCTTCGGTTTCCATCATCCGGACTGGACGCGCTCCCGCTACGACGGCACGGGGCCTTCGGATCTCGGGCCCGGTGCGCCGCTGTTCGCCAACGCCTGTGACTGGGTTCGCCGCGAGCGCTAGGCGCACAAGCGGGCCACGACTGCTGCGATTGCCCAGGCCTTCTCAGCCGCAAAAAGCTTCGATGGCCTGCTCATAGAGCGCTTGCCCTGCGCCCAGGGCGTCGAAGCTCACCCACTCGTCCGCTCGGTGCGCCTGGCGGATGGACCCGGGGCCGCAGACAACGGTGGGGATCTGGAATCCCGATCGGTAGATTTCTGCTTCTGTGTAAAAGGGCACCGCCTCGGGCTTGCTGTCCGTCGTCTCCACCAACCACTGCACGAGGCGCGTCGTGCTGGGCTGCTGGAAGGCTGGCCGACAGGCCTCCCAGTGCACGGAATGGGTCACGCCAGGCACGGCGCGGCACGCATCCTCCGCACAGTTTTCGATTCGCTGGCGCAGCCGGTCCACATCGCCACCCGGAAGCGGGCGGATCTCCACGTCGATGCTCGCGCGGGGTGGGACGAGGTTGCGCGCACTGCCGGCGCGCACCACACCGGTGTTGATGGTGGAGCAAGGCGGGTCGTGCATGAGCGATGGCACGGCTTCGCGGCGCAAGGTCTCCCGAAGCTCGTGCAGGTTCCGCAGCAAGACACCCAACACCTCCGAACAGTCGGCCCCAGCCCAGGGATCGCTCGAATGGGCCGCCTCGCCACGCAACTCGATCAACGCCCCTCCGTAACCCTTGTGGGCGACGACGGGCGTGAGACCCGTCGGCTCCCCCACCATGCAGACGGCACCCTCCAGTTCGCCTAGCAGGGAGGACTGATCCACGAGGTGCAGGGCGCCGTGACACCCCACCTCCTCGGCGTAGGTCCAGGCCAGCACCAAGGGGCGCCTGAGTCGCGACGTCATGGCCGCCGCGGCCTCGAGCTGGGCGGCGACCGCCCCCTTCATGTCGCAGGAACCACGGCCATAGAGCCGGCGGCCGTCCCGCTCAGGAGTGATGCTCGCCCGGGCATCCCGGTACCAGGGCACCGTATCGATGTGGCCTGCGAGCACGAGGCCGGCTGCATCCGAGCCGCCAAGGCGCGCCACGAGATTCTGTTGCGGCACACCGTCGTGCATCCCGTCCTGGATGCGCACGTCCGCACCCAGCGCACGCAGCTGCTCCACCAAGACGGAGACCACAGGGCAGGTCGATGTTCCTGGGGCCGAATCGACGGCCACCAGGCGTTCAGTCATGGACACCACGTCGGGACGCATGCCCCGAGTGTACGCGCTGCTACGAGCTGGAGACGGTCCCGGTTGCCTCGTCGAACGTCAGGGTGACGGTCTGCCCGCTCCGGGTGAGCACCACGGTGCCCCCAGCTAGCGGGACTCCCTGCGGGTCCACCAGAAAGGCAGTTCCGGCCGCTCCGAAGTCAGCCGAGACGATGTTGATGTTTCCCGGCTGTCCAGGCTGCTCGAAATCCAGGATGGCCAACCCGTGGGTGAACGGGTCGATCACCAGCTGCCCGCTCGCGTCGGCAATCGCCACCCTGTCGGTGCCCACTTCGAAGAACAGGCCGTAGGCGGAGCGATTCGAGCGGGCGAGAGTCAATGTGCGCTTGGCCGAGTCCTCGATCTGCATGCTCACCAGGTCCAGCGAGGCACCACTCTGGTTCGAGGTGCTCATGGCCAAGGCACCCGCGAGGGCGCCGAGAATCGTGGCGACAAGCAGCAACTCCACCAAGGTGAAGCCGCGATCGTTTCCGACGGAAACGCGTGAGAGCTTTGGAGTCGTCATGTGATTCCAATGCCTTGAAGAGGAAGGGGCGGGTGCGCTGCAAGCCGTCGCCCGTGAGCCGCAGCGGGTGAGCCGCAGCCAGTGAATCAGGGTTCAGTAGGAGTCTCGGTGACCTCGCTGGTCTCGCCCGCCTCAGAGTGCCTGGCGGGGAGCTGCAGATTGATGATCGCGGAAAGGTCGGCGATCGTCACCGTGCGAGGCACGAAAGCCATGAAGTCCACGTCTGTCGCCGTGCTCGTCGTGTCGAGAGTGGGCGACCAATCGCCAGGGCGGCGGCCTTGCCCGGGGCGGTCGAAACTCGAATGCAGCGTGGGCGTCTGCACCGTGGCGATGTTGCCGGTGATGGCACCGGGGCGATCCAATACGAGCGTGTGGGAGACGACATCACCACCGATCTGGATGCGACTGTCGGCGGACGTCGTCATCAGCACACCATCCGGCATGCAGACGGCGAGGCCAGGCAGGAAGTCAGCCGGCTCGATGCGGAGGTTTCCGGTGATCACCGCGCACGGGACAGTCGTGTCGTCGAAGTCCCCGAAGGGGTCTTCGAGCAAGGCGTCCTCGGACACCAGGCAGCCGTTGATCACCACGTTGTCCATGTAGAGCGCCGAGGTGTTCTCCACCACGACGATGCCGTCGAGCACCACGTTGGTCAGGGTGGTTTGGCCGCCATAGCGGTGCTTCGGAATGGTCGTGTCCAGCATGGCCGCCTGGAGAGCCACCGAATCGATGCGTGGCAAGGCGTCAGGGTGGTTCGAGATCTCGAGCGGAATCCACGACATCTCTGCGAGCGCCGTGGCACCGATGCCGTCATCACCCACGGCACGCACCAACATGCGCGTGCGGGAACTCGTCACGGAGTTGGTCTCCACCTCAGCCTCGCTCGTGCCGGAGGCCACCATGGATCCCGTGAGGGATTCGCCGGCAAGAACGGCCTTGCGAGCGACTTCCGTGCCTGACTCAAAAGCCGCACGGCCACTGAGAGCCCGGGCCGAGAGAGTCGAGTCGCGGCGACCCGCATCCACATGGCGGATGTACGCGGTGCCCATCACTGCGATCACGGAAATCACGAGCAAAACGGCAACGACGACGAATCCCGACTGGCGGCATGACTGCAGGTCATGAGTCTTCATGGCGTGAGGAACCAGCGATAGGTGTCAATGGCGGTGCCGTCCTTGCTGACGGTCACCGAGAGCTGATAGAGCTTCTTGTCGCCCTTCTTGAGTTCTGTCAACACGCTGTCGGTCGTGGCGTGCTTGAGGTCTTCGAGCCCGTAGACCACGAGCCCCACATCCTGCCTCCAGGCGGTCATGCCAACGTCGGCGTTCCCCGTCGCGCGGATCGGCGGTGAGAAGGACGCCCCAACCAAGGAGTCCAAGGCGACGACGCTGGCCCCGGACGTCACCCCATAGGTACCGCTGGGCTTCGCAGGGAGCAGTTGAGCAATCTCGTAGATCTCCTGCGCCAGCCCTTGAGCCACCACGGGGTCGCCGAGCTCCTCTTCCACCTTCACGCGCGCTGCCGAAGCCATGGCCCAGGACGTGCTGATCAACGCCACACCGACGAGCACCGTGGCGACCATCACCTCAAGCAGGGTGAAGCCTGCTTGTAGCTTCGCCGCACGACGGTCTGATGTCGTGGCACCATGAATGCTGAGGGATTGCATGGGGACATCCGGGGAAGGAGGAGCGGCATCAGCACTGCCTTCGAAGAGCCGTGGGCCTACGGATGCTCCAGGACGACCGCTGCTGCTTGTGCAGGCACGGCGCGTTCCCGGGGTTCCGAGCTCTGGGTTACTTCATGACTTGGCTGATGGCGAACATGGGCATGATCAGACTTGAGACGATGAGCGCGACGACCGCACCCATACCGATCGTCATGGCGGGTTCGATGACTGCAACGAATGCCTTGATTGCCGACTCGACCTTCTTCTCGTGGTGAACCGTGATCTTGGCCAACACTGTGGGCAAGGTGCCCGAGCGCTCACCCAAGGAGATCATCGCCGCTTCTGCCGGCGGGATGAGCGGGTTGTCCATCAAGGTCTCGGAGATGTCGTGGCCATTCTCCACCTTCGACTTCGTGTTTTCCCAGAGCTCCACATAGCGCTGGTTGCCGGACACGTCGGCGGCCAACTGCAAGGCCTCCAGGACGTTCAAGCCAGCGTTCATCATCACGCCGAGCACGTGAAAGGAGCGGGAGATGGAGACGGCCTTGATGAGCTTTCCGAAAGCCGGCACCTTCAGGAAGAAGGGGTCGAAGATGCGCCGCCCTTCCTGTGAGCGGATCGCCCAGACGACAGCGCCCAAGGCCACAACCATCGTCGGCAGCAGCCAGGCACCATGGGCCCGCAGCACATCGGAGAGATTCAGGAAGAAGCGCGTCGGCGCCGGCAACTTCTCAGGCTGGTCGCCAAAGAGGTCGGCGAACTTCGGGAACACGTTGATCAGCAGGAAGATCACCACACAGGTGGCCATGACAGCCATGAAGGCCGGGTAGGCCATGGCGCCGCGTACCTTCTTGCGGGTGGAGATATCGCGCTCCATGAAGTCTGCGACCTTCATGAGCATGGCACCCAGGTCACCGGTCATCTCACCGGCCCGCACCAGGGCCAGGGCGACGGGCGAGAAAGCCCAACCCTCCAGCGCCATGGATTGAGAAAGTGGCTTGCCATTCTCAACCCCGCGCCGAATGTTGCCCACGAACTCCGCCAACTGCGGGGTTGCGGCCTGCTTCTCCAGGACTTCGAGCGCCAGAGAGAGGTTCAAACCCGTCTCGAACATGATCGCCAGCTGCGTGACGATGTCGAGGATCTGGTCCTGCGGCACCTGCATGCGCTTGACGCCAATGCGTACCGAGTCCTTGAGCTTGTCGAAGCCAGAGGGGGCACCCAAGCCGACAGTGGGTTCAAGGCCGGTCGTCATCGTTTCATCTCCGCCACGCGCGTCACTTCGTCAAAGGTGGTTTGCCCTGCGGCAACCTTGAGCAAGCCGTCGTAGGCCAGCAGTTTGTGACCTTGCTTGGCAGCCAGGGCACGAAGGTTCGAGAGCGAGGGGTTCTCGGTGATCACGTCCCGAGTGACGTCATCGATCTGGTAAAGCTCGTGAATCCCGAGCCGGCCGGAGTACCCGAGTCCGGAGCAAGACTTGCAGCCCTCGCCGCGAGCCACCGATTCCACAGGCAGCTCCATCAGCTCGAAGGCGGTCCGAATGCGGTCCGAAGGCGCTTCCTCGATCTTGCAATCGGCGCAAATCCGTCGCACAAGCCGCTGAGCCAGGATGGCGTTGATCGCCGCGGCCAACAGGAAGGACTCCACGCCCATGTACACGAGTCGCGTGATGGCCGCGATGGCGTCGTTTGTGTGCAGGGTCGAGAACACCAGGTGACCGGTGAGGGCCGCCTCGACGGCGATCTTGGCCGTCTCGGTGTCACGAATTTCGCCGACCATCATGACGTCGGGGTCCTGACGCAGCAGGGCGCGAAGGGCGGATGCGAAGGTCAATCCGGCCCGTTCGTTCACCTGCATCTGGTTCACCAGGGGCAAGCTGTACTCGGTCGGGTCCTCAACCGTGCAGATATTCCGATCGATGGAGTTGATGGTGGCCAAGGCCGAATAGAGCGTCGTGGTCTTGCCGGAACCCGTGGGCCCCGTAACCAGGATGACACCGTTCGGTTGCTTCACCTGCTCGCTGAGGCCTTCCAGGATCGTAGGGCTCAAACCGAGAGCACGCAGGTCCCCCAACATCGAGTTGCGATCCAGGATTCGAATCACGACCTTCTCACCGCAGTAGGCGGGAATGATCGAGATACGCAGGTCGATGGCACGCCCGCTCGCATTCACCCGCATGCGGCCGTCCTGAGGTGAACGGCGTTCGGCGATGTCGAGGGCCGACATGATCTTGATGCGCGAGACGATGGCTGAGGCCAGGCCGAGCGGCGGCTTGATCTTCTCATCCACCCGCAACACGCCGTCGACACGAAAGCGGACGCGGAGCTCGGTCTCATCCGGCTCGATGTGGATATCCGAGGCGTGGTCCTGGATGGCCTTCAGGATGATGGCGTTCACGAAACGCACGACGGGCGAGGTCCCTGCCTTGGCCTCGAGCGCGTCGATCTCGTCGATGGACGAATCAATCAGCTCCAGCTCATCCACTTCGCCGACTTCACCACCCACTTCGCGGATGATGTCGTCCACCATGAGATCGGTGATGGCATCGTTGGACTGGTTCAGTCCTTTGGAGATCTCGTCTGAAGAAGCCACCACAAGGCGCAGCTTGAGGCTCGTCAGCCGGCGCAGCGCATCGATCGTGAACAGGTCCGTGGGATCGGCGATGGCGCAGGTCAACTCACCGTGCACCCGGTACAGGGGCAGCACCGAGCGGCTGCGAGCCCAGTCCTTGTCCAGTAGATCCGAGAGGCCCGAGTCACCCAAGCCGGCAATCAAGCGCACGAACGGCAGGCCATTCTGGATGGCCACGACCTTCAGCAGGGTCTCTTCATCCACGATCCCGAGGCGTACCAGCCGATCGGCAAGACTCTCGTGATCTGATGCGGGCGAAGACTCCACTCCACGTTGGAGCTCATCGGGCGAAACCAGCCCCGACTCCTTCAATGTGCGCTCAAGCTGCGAATGACTGAGACCTACGACGGTCATGTCTTCGAACTCCCATTCACAGGTTCGTGAACCGACGCGTCAGGCTCCGCTGCCACCGATTGGTCGGCACCGGCCCCCATGCCGTCCACGCGAACGTTCAGGCGCTCGGCGATGCCGGTGATGAACAGCGCCTGGTAGAACACCAGGGACGGCCGATCGATGAGCACTTCCATGCCCCGACTCTTGGCCAAGGCCTCGAACTCCAGCAGGGCCTCCAAGGTCAGCGAGTCAAAGTCGATCACCTTTGAAGTGTCGACGTGAAAGCTCGTGACACCCTGGTCCATGAGCTCAGTCAGCGACTTACCCAACTGGGTCAGCGCCGTCTGGTTCAGTTCCCTACCTGCCTCCACCCGCTGAATCATGTGGCCTCACTCTCCGCTGTTTGCCGCCGACTGCAGCGCGCGGCGGTCGGCCATGCGGGCGTCGATTTCGAGGGAAAGTTCAATCACGCCATCAGCGAGGGGGTCCAGTGCGATGACACGGTCACAGAGCGCGCGGGCCTCGGAGAGGTTGTCCTTCTCGAAGGCTTCCTTGGCCTCGTCAAAGGTGCGCTTGGCGTGCGTGCGGCGGGCAACCGGGCCGAACCCATCAACGAACAGCTCGCCGTTGCTCTTGGCCTCGTCGATGAGCAGCTGACCGTCTTCGAAGGTCTCGCCATCCTCGAGGATGTGGGGCGTGATCATCACGATGATCTCGCTGCGCTCGATCTCGGTCGTCTCCTTGGAGAACAACCAGCCGATGAGGGGCAGGTATCCCAGGAACGGGACGCGGCTGATGTTCTGCACCTCGCGCGTCTCGATCAGGCCACCGATCACCACCGTCTCGTCGTCACGCAACATCACGTTGGTGGAGACCTCAGAGGTGTTCTCGGTGGGCAGACCCGTGGTCGGGTCCACGATGCCACTGGAGCGCTCGGGGTGGATCTCGAGACGCACGAAGCCATCGTTGCTGATGAAGGGGCGGAAGCGCAGCTGCGTGCCGACGTCCAGGAACTCCACCGTCTGCTGGCTGATGCCATCGCTGACCGTGGTGCCGCCGAAGTAGCCCAGGCGTCCACCGACGATGATCTCACCCTGCATCTTGTTCAGGGCCAGGACCTCGGTGTTGGCGAGGACGTTCGTGTCGACCGTGTTCTGGAGAGCCTCGAGGAAGACGGAAACGTCCTGCCCGACGAAGCCGAGGCGCAAGCCACCGCTGTTCGGACCCTCCGTGAAGCCGCTCTGCGTGAAGGACTTGGTGCCGTCCGGCGTGATGAAGGGCGAGCCTGCAGCCACACCGGCCGGGCCCAACTGGCCGGGCACGAGGGTGGTCGGGCCGCTGAACACAGTCTGCGGTGCCGCGCTGCTCTCGAAGTTCGGGAAGCTGGCCTCGCCGATGATCTGGAAGTCGACACCGAAGCGGTTGGTCTCATCCAGGATGACCTGGACGATGGTCGCCTCCACGAGCACCTGGCGCGGGCGCAGGTCGAGCTGCCGGAACATGCCCGAGATGCGATCGATCGTCTCCTGATTGTCGATGACGATCAGCATCTCCTGCAGCGTGCTGTTGATGCCGCCGGTGTTGTCCTCACCCGTAGTGATGCCCGTCTCAGGAGCCGGGCTGACCACGATGCTGCCGAAAGCCGACAGGAACTTGACCAGGTAGACCTGCATCTCTGCGGCCGAGCGGTAGTTGGGGAAGAAGACCTTCTCGACCAGCGGCTTCTGGATCAGTGAGATCTGGCCAGCTTCGAGGATCGTGTAGACCTGACCATCGAAGTACCAGCCGAGGCCGAGAGGTCCGAGGATCCAGTCGAGCGCGTCCTCAAGCTCAGCGTCGAAGAAGTTCACTGTGACGGGACGGTTCGTGTCGACACCCGCGACGATGTTCACCGTCTGCTGAACAGAGATCAGCTCGATGACTTGGCCGAGGGAGGCATCGCGAACGTTGAGGGTGATCTTGTCGGAAGATTCCTCCTGCGCCAGGACTGGCGCGGAGAGCACAAACAGGATCAGGCAGGACAAGAGCGTACGCATGGTCAAAGCACCCTGAGTGGGATAGAGGAAGACCCCGCTATCGACGCGTGGCCAACCAAGCTTGAGTCGTTGCTAAATCAGAGGTTGCGACGGTTTTTCACTTGCAACAACGGCATCTCGACGGAGATGCGTGAGCGCGTCGGGGACTCGAGTCCGACCGCACGGGTGTCGATGGAAACCAGCTTCCAACCCTGGACGATGTCGCCCAGGAAATGGGTCTCGCCATCGATGACGGCCACGGGCTTCTGACCAGAGGTCATGGTCCCGTTGACGATGATGGATGGGGCCGGAATCTCGTCGATCGTGGTGTCCACGGGGGCCGCCGTGCTCCAGAAGCTCTCGAACGGGCTGCGGCTGACGCTGTCCGCGTCACCCTGCTCGCTCAGTGCTTCGTTGTCGGGTGCAGCGCTCAGCGCAACAGCCTCGCCGATGCGATCCGCGGAGGCTGCCAGGCCCCCTGTCGCGACCTCGAGTGCAGGCTCCGTCGCAGCCACCGCGTCCTCACCACCGGAGAACTGCGAGGCCAGTACAGCCACCAGGACAGCGGTCAGGCTGCCAAGAACGATGAGCTGCATCTTGTTCTTTGACGCACCGCGAGCGGCCGCCATGTTCGTATTGGGCGTTTTCATGATTCGTTCTCGAGCAAGACGGCGATCTGCATCTTGATGCGCCGCTCCTCATCTCCGGGCTGGATCTCAAGCTTCAGGACACGGGTCACCCACGTGAGTGTTTCGAGTCCCTTGAGGAAGTTGTGGAGTTGGAATGCATCCCCCTCCACCACGAGCGAAATGGCAAAGCTAGGCACGTCCCCCAGGCCGAAACCATTCTGGCGGTCCATGCTGATACGGCTCATCCCCGAACTGCGGATCTCCCGGTGGAGCGCTGTCTCCAACTCGTTGCGCGCCTCGGGCGTGTCCGGGCAAAGGGAGAAGTCGCGGTCCGAGAAGCTGGCCCGCACGACTTCGATCTCGTCTTGGACCGCAGCGAGCTGCTGCGGCACCGTCGACTCCACGGAGTCGTTCTGCTCCAGCGTGACCAGGGAGCTTTCGAGCTCCGTGATGGACGTGTGCACCGGGTACAGCACGCCACCGCACAGGACGAGCAAGGCGAGTGCGGTCACCGCCACATGTGTGGAAAAGGACATCATCGGGTCTCCGCAGTGGCGTGGATGCGGAAGCGTTCTCCGCCCGCACCGTTGGCAAGAATCACACGCTGGCTGGCCTCGATGCGCACATCGCTGAACGCACCGGTTGCCAGGAGGGCGTCAGCGAAAACACGCACTTCGCCGTCGCCTCCAGCCAATCCATTAAGTGCTGCCACCAACTGCCGAGAGCCCTTGTCTGCGGACCTCATGTCGTCGATGGTGATGATCTCGAGCAGCAGGTTCTCGGGCGCCGAGTTGGCGATGATCCCGAACAACAGGGACATCTTGTGTCCCGGACGAACGCCAGCCATATGCGCCGAGTTCGTCTGCTCCTTGATCAACTCAGCCTGCATGGCAGCAAGCTGGAGTTCGCCAGCCTGCTGGCTGTCGACACGATCCTGGATCAGCGTATTCTGGGTCTGCAGGTTGTCGATGCGCTGGTAGCCGAGTAGGCCCGCAGTCAGCACCAGGGCACCCGCAGCGGCGCTCATGTAGGCCCGCACGCGACGGATCCGACGCTTCTTGCGGATCACGCGCTCTGCGTCCGGAGTGAACTCCGTCAGAATGGTGCCGTCCGTTCCAAGGCCCGTCGCAGACGCGTCCTCGACCAGTTCGGCTGGCGCACTGACCACCATGCCAAGGTCCTGGGCCATGGACTGCAGGTCTGTGTCCTGGACGCCGCTGCATGTCAGCACCGAGAAGGAGTCCGTCGACAACAGGGAGGCAGCCCGGCTGATGGTGGCCCTCAACTCCACATGGGAGATGGGCCGCTCGACGATGCGGCAGAACAGGAGACGCCCGTCGATGCCAGCCTGCACGACGTCGGCAGTGTCCGTGCGCACCAGGCGCACCTGCATGCCGTCACCGGTCCAGGCACGCCACGCAGCAAGAGCCGCAGCCTCGACAGCATGCACCTGGAGCTGAAGCTCCCGGCAGGCTGTCATGACCTTGGAGATGCGCTCGTGGAGCACCGCAGCGTGGATCACCATCGAGGGTCCCGTACCCGTGGGCGAACTGGCTACAGCCACGCCCAAGGCAGCGTTTTCCTCGTTGAACACCGGATCGCCCTTCAGGCGCTCGGCGCACACGGCACGAGCCGACTTGGTCGCACCTGGCGGCACGACCAAGGACTCCACGAGGACGTTTTTGCCCTCGATACCAATGGAAACGTCCTTCCCCACGAATGGGGAGGACGTGAGGAGCTGCTTTAAGCTCTTTCGGAAGTCCCCCTCAAGGGGGACAGCGGCCGTGACCAACCTGCCTTCGATGCGTTGTGCACCGCGCAGGGCATGGTCGGCGACCACAACACCGATCCTGCTCGCCTTCTTTGCCTTCAAGACTCATCCTCCGGCTCGCGTGAGAAGCCACGCCTACTGGCTTATCGGCACTTCGGCCAGCTCACCCGTAGCCGTATTGATGCGCAGTGATCGACTCACTCCTCCAGCAGAGATGATCACGTCCACGGGGTAGACCAAGATTCCACGGTCATCGAACATCACGAGCGAACGGTTGAGAGGATTTGCCACATAATCGATGGAGATGCCCGCTGGCTGCCCCGGGTCGCTCAGGCGCAAGGCGTACAGGCTGTGGGTCAGCGGGTCTTCCTGGGCCACGCCCTGGGCGTTCACCACGGCAATCCACTGGCCCTGGACGTTCACGAAGGCGCTCATCTTCTCGCCCGTGTGGTAGGCGAGGGATTGGGCGTGGTCGATGGCGTCCTGAAGCTGCAGCTGAACCATGTCCAGCTTGCGCTCATTGTCGGGAGAAGCGTTGGGCAGGGCGATGACCGCCAGGAAGGCGATCACGCTGACCGACACCATCAACTCCATGATGGTGAAACCGCGGTTCTTGCTGTTCTTAGTTACTGAAAACATTGCATGCCTCCATGGCGTTCATCTCGGCCACCGTGTAGTCCTCGGCCGGGAAGGCGATTTTTGTGACGCGCTCGGCGCCGGCGATGAGCTTGGACGACCAGCTCTGGGGTCCCCGACCGTGGCCGGGACGCTTGATCTGGTTCCCGCAGCCACCGGACGTCTCGGTGGTGACCATGCCCTTCACCGTTCCGCGGCAGGGCAGGTCGAGTTCGTCAGAGATCACCTGGCCTTGGATCTCGACACGGGCATTCGCGTCCGCATTGACCACACAGTCGGGGCCGACCATGGCCACATCCGGCAGGACCGTGCCGGCGATCAGGCGGATGCCCCCCACCATGTTGATGGTCGGCCGGTTGGACCCCGTCTGCTTGGCGTTGCTCTTGCACAGCCCAGCACGGGTGATGATCGTCCCGCGCAGGACCACGTTGTCGAGGGTCAGATCGGCGCCGTTCTCCAGGATGAACAGCCCCGCCATCTGCGTGTTGGAGTACGTGGAGGTCCCGCCGATGATGGTGACGTTGCCGGCCATCATCGCCGTGGTCCCTTCATCACAGTCGAGGCGCGTCGGGTCACCGGCGGCATCGTTCTCGGGCATCACGACTGCATTCGCCTTCACCGCAGCCTCGTCGGTGAACGAGCCGTTCAGCTTGTGGGCCTTGGTGCGCAGGCGGCGACGGTCATGGACCTTCACGTCACGCTCGATGGTCACGACGTGCCCGTCCTCGGTCAGGACGATCTCCTCGTCCCCGTTCTGGACGTTGCCAGGCGGGTCACCGAGGCGCATCTGCTCGCGGGCGTGCATCATTCCCGAGTGCGCGGCTTCCTCGGTTTCGCTGGCACCGTGGGACATCTCGAGGGTGCCCTTGGCGAGCACGGCATGCCGTGCCCAGGTCACGGAGACCGAGGCGGCGATTCCCGCAAGAATCAGGCTGGCGAGAACGACCCAGCCCTGTTCGGAAGAACGCGCGGGTCGGGGATGAGTGTTTGGGGTTTTCATGGGACTGTCTCTAGGCGTGCTGTGTGCGAGGGGAGAGAAGGGTGAAGCGGCAGATCAGGCGCCTGCTTCCTCCTCCGTCTGGGGTTCGATGATCCACCAGCGGTACGTGCCCGAATCCTGGTCGCCCTTGAGCACGGTCACGGCGAGCTCGGTGAGCATGTCGCCCTCGAACGTCAGGGGGTCGACCTCCACCGTGGGGTTCTGGAGGTCGACGACGCGCACCTTGACCTCCTGCTCCCAACCGATGTGGCTGAGGATGGTCTGGTACTCGGCAGAGCGCGGTGGATCAAAGTCCAGTTCGTCGAGATCCCACAACGTGGTCACGTCGGGACCGAAGTTGCTGGGGTCACCAGGGTCCGATTCCCAGGGCAGCAGGATGGCGGCTTCGTGGATCTCCTGCGCCAACATCAGCGCCTCATGTGGGCCATCAGAGAAGTAGTTGTAGACCTGAGCTGAGCCGGAAAGGGAGGAGATCGACGCGACGATCGTGGTGCCCACGATCAGTGTCGCCAGCATCAGCTCAGCGAAGGATGTGCCGCGATCGCTGCGCCGTGCCCGGCGGAGCGTCGAGCGAGAAAGCTGAGAACCGAGGTTTTTCATGAGAATCTGCGTTTCCTTCGAACCCGGACCAAGAAGCCCGGAGCCCGAATGAGAGAGGTCGAAGAGCACCTGCTGTCGTCGCCTGCACCGAGTGACTTAAGGATTGGGGCCTTCGTGAAAGAAAGCCCTGGGCGGCCCCGTCCTTTCCCTGCGGCCACTCCGTTCAGGAGGAGTCACAGGCGCCGAGCGCTATACTCAGCGCAAACCCCCTCTCCCGAGGCGAGGACGGCTTCATGTCCTTTCGCACCCCATACCGCTCACGGTTCCCTTTCGGCAGCGCCCTCCTGCTGGCGGCCTTGGCGGGCACGCCTTTCTCGGTGCCCTTCGCCCAGAGCCTCGGGTCGGGTGGCGCGGCCAACGCCGGCCCCGCTCCTGTGGTTTCGCCCTTCTTCCCCACACCCGGACCAGGGGGCTCAGGTGGGCAGTACATCCCCCCGTCCGACATCGGCGGCCCCAAGAACGACTCGAACAACAAAAGCGGCAGCCCCACTGAAGGCACGGGCGCGAGGGCGCCCGTCGCGTCGGCCCCACGCGGAACGCGCCCCGTGGGGTCAAGCGGCCCGTCTCGTGGCGGGAGCTCCTCTGGCCCCACCACCATTCGCAACACCGGAATCGACAACTGGGTGCACTGGTGGGAGACCAACAAATTCGACTTCATCAGCCTCCGACGCACCAGTGATACGCCGATCACCGGGCAGGGTCGGGTGACGGAAACAGCGATCGAGCGGACCGCGCGCGTCGCAGCGACCCAGGCTCTCGTGCGCGCCGACGTGCTGCCCGTGCTGCGGGCACTCACCGGAGCCACGGATGCAGCCGTGCGTGCCTCCTCCGTCGTTGCGCTCGCCAAGCTGCAGGATGTCGAAGGCGCCGACTTCGCCAAGGAGTTGCTCCAGGACCGGAACTTCGACGTCCGCCGGGCCTCGATGCTGGCCATGGGCGTGCTGAGTGCCGGCCGCTCGTCCTACGTCCTGATGAACATCGCCGACGACTCCTCGCTTGCTCGCAAGCTCCTCAACACCACCAGCATTTCTGACGAAGACCGTGGCGTTGCCCTGCTCGCATCGGCCCTGCGCGGCCACCGCGCCCCCGAAGCGCTGGTCGCTGATCTGCTGCAGGACACCGAGGACCTCCCCAACGAAGTCCTCGCCTCCGCCTGCGACGCTGCCGGGCTGATTGGCGCAGTCGGTTCCATTGCCGAGCTTTCAGCTGTCGCCCTGGATGACAACCGGCCGGAGTTCGTTCGGGCGTCCGCCACCACGGCCCTGGGGCGCTTGGGAGACCCCGGCAGCGTCCCGGCGCTGTTGAAGATTCTCGACACCGCCCTGGAACCCCATCGGGCTGCAACCGTGGCGTTGGGGCTCGCAGCACACTCCAGCCAGAAGCACGTGATCGATCGCCTGACCAGCCTGATGGAGAGCACCGATGGCCCCACCCGTCACTTCGCCGCGATCTCCTTGGGTCGACTGGGCGGCGAGACGGCACGATTCGCTCTGCGCCGGGCCTTCGAGGACCCGCGCTCCGATATGCGGCCTTGGCTCGCCCTCGGGCTCGGCCTTTGCGAGCGCCGAGAACCGCTCGGCCAACTGCCCGAGCTCCTGATTCGTCGTTTTGATCAGGAGGCCAATGCCGAGACGGCCGGCGCCTACCTCATCGCGCTGGGTCTCTGCGGACACAACGGCTCTCGCCGCCCCTCCACCACGCTGCCTTGGGAGAGCATCCTGGCGACCCTGACCGAACAGCTCAACGGCAAGAGCACGCAGATCGCGGCCCATGCTGCCCTGGCACTCGGGCTCTCAGGTCATCCGGACGCCACGGGCTCGCTCTTGGCCGCCCTCGATTCCACCAACTCACCCGACGTCCAGCGCCAGATTGCCCTCGCGTTGGGGGTGCTCGGCAACTCCACGGCGATTCCAAAACTGCTCGAACTCATGCGAGGCACGAACAACCCGTTCGTCGCCAGCTTCGCCGCCATCGGCATTGCATTTCTAGGCGATGCCGACGCTGTCGGACCGCTCATGCGCATGATCGACAAGTCGGGGCCTCGGGGGGTCACCACGACCTACGCAGTCGCTGCGGTGGGACAGTTGCTCGACACGGAGCGCCGCCCGGCCCTCTCCCGGCTCGCATCGGGTGACAACTACCTGGCCCGCACGAGCAGCGTCCAGCACCTCTTGGCGCTCGGATTCTGACCGCCGGGTCATCGGACCCCCCGCCTGCGACGCGCGAGCGACCAGCTCTCGACTCCAGGCGCTACTTCAAGAACGGGCAACGCTATAAAGTGGCATTCATCCCCCCCATGCCCCGCCTGCTGGAGTTTGCGCGATGCGTTCTGGAATGGCCCTGAGAGCGTTCCTGTGCTTGCTGGTTCTCGCCCCACTCGCCCCATCCCAAGACACCAAGGCACTGGCGGACGAGATCATTCGCGTCATCCGCCCTTCCCAGAATGCCGACGGGAGCTTTGGCACGAGCTTTGAGCAGAACTGCAGGGTCCTGAACCTGCTCAGCCGCTCGCCGCGCCGCTACACCGAACTCGATGGCCCGTTCTTTCGTCGGGCTGCAGAACAGGTCGTCGCCCACGCAGCGACTACGCCGAGACAACAAGCCTGGACAGTGCTCGCCCTCGCGGGCTGTGTCACGGCCCCCATGCAGGCAGCCAGGAATTCGGCAAGAGACGCCTTGGCTGCCCATGCGCAGGCCTGGTCCTCAGACGAACTGTCCCTGTTCGCCCTGCGCAGTGCCCCTCCCGAGAGCACGCGTTGGGGACAGGCCGCCGCTGATGCGACGCCCGCGCTGCGCCTGCTCCTAGCTGCGGAGCCCAACCAGGTCGAAGCACCGCCTGGTCATGCCTCCTGGTCTGAAGACAACGGCGCCCGCGCGCCCGCGGGGCAAGCCGCGGCCGAAAGCGACACGGAACGCTCTGCGGCCATGGAGTGGACCCGCTGGGCGAGGGCCGCCCGCCTGCGCGGCCTCACCCCCAGCACCCTCCCGCCCTTGCCCAGCCTTCCAGAGGACAACAGCCTGGACGCGCTCCTGGATGCCCTCGAGCGAGTGGTGGTGCAGCATGGTTTGCCCCGCCCCGGCATGCAGCCCGGCCCGGCCATGGCCCAGGACGATCGTCCAGCAGTCCTGGAGTCTGCCCACGATCTCCGCGCTGGGCTGGAGCACGCCCTGGCCTTTCTCGACGCCCACCAGACCGGCGGGACCTTTGGGTTGGAGTTGCCTGGGTGGTCCGGCCCGGAACCAGGCATCACCGCCCTGTGCTTGTCGGCCACCCTTGCGACCACCAGGCAGCTGGGGCAAAGCCCTCCCGATTGGGTGGACTCGGGCCTGGATTACCTGCGCGGACTGCAGCGGCCCGACGGCGCCATCCTCGACTACGGCTTGGCGGTGTACACCACCTCCGTCGCCCTGGAAGCCCTGATCGACGGAGGGAGGCCTCAAGACAGCGAGGCCGTGGCAGCTGCTCGGGATTTCCTCATCTCCATGCAGGCCGACGAGGACCTGGGGTACGACAGTCTGGATGACCCACACTACGGTGGCATCGGTTACGGCGGGGATGAGCGCCCGGACCTCTCCAACACACAGATGGCCCTTGAGGCGGCATCCCGGGCCGGCTTGCCCGAGGACTCCTCGTTCGTGGCCAAGACCCTCACCTTCCTGCAGCGGAACCAGAACCTGGCCGAAGTGAACACGGAGCGCTGGAATCGGGTCGGCGGAGGAGAAGTGGTCTCCGGTAGCGACGGCGGCGCGACCTACATGCCGGGCAACAGCCCCGCCGGCGAGGACCAGCAATCGGCTGGGGTCTATCAGGCGCGGTCCTACGGCTCCATGACCTACGCGCTCACCAAGTCGTACCTGCTCTGCGGGCTCGAACAAGGCGACCAGCGGCTGGACGCTGCGCTGAACTGGATCCTCTCCCACTACACGCTGGAAGAGAACCCGGGCTTCTCCGACCCGAAGAAGAGCGCCGACGGCCTCTACTACTACTACCTGGCCCTGGCTCGCACCCTGCGCATGATTCCCGACGAGCAGCTCGTGAGTGAGCAAGGTGCGCTGATCCCTTGGCGAAGAGACCTTCGACGCAAGCTGCTCGGCAATCAGCGGACGGATGGCTCGTGGTTCAACGCCATGGCACCGCGCTGGTTCGAGGGCGCTCCGACGCTCTGTACGGCCTTTGCCCTGCTTTCATTGAGTGCAGCCGACGACCACTCCTGAGCGAGGGTGGTCTCGTACGGCTGCGTAGACAGCCGAGAATGTGATCGGAAGACCTCCCAGCAGTTTGTGGCCTCTCCCAGCCTGGGGTATCGTTCGACTCCTATGAAGCTGTTCAATTTCGTACTCGCAACAACCGGTCCGACGCTGACGAATCTCAAGATTCTCAGTCGCTACGGATACGCCGCTACCCGCCACATGACGCCACGCAAGCTGATCAACTTGGCGCGCGTGGAATGGTCCCGCTTCCGGGGCAGTGACACCGTGGGCGGTTTTCCGTACGTGCTCAAGATCGAGTCCACGAACGTCTGCAACCAACGCTGCCCCTTCTGCCTGGATCGCGACCGGGACAAGATCGACGACGACGGACGCGGCTTCGGCAAGATGCACCTGGACTGTTACAAGGGCGTGATCGACGTCCTGGCGCCCACGACCCTGCGCCTGAACCTCTACGGCTCGGGCGAACCGGTGCTCTACCCGGACATCTACGAGATGATCCGCTACGCGGCAGACAAGAACATCGGCGTGACCATCAGCGCAAACCTGTCGGTCTTCAAGAAGGAGAACGCCGAGAAGCTTGTGGAATCCGGGCTTGAGCACCTCATCGTGAGCTGCCACGGCGCGAGCCCCGAGACCTACGACAAGTACAACGTGGGCGGCGACTTCCACAAGACGCAGGAGAACATGCGCGCCATCGTGGAGGCCAAGAAGCGGCTCGGCAGCCGTCTGCCCTTCGTCGACTGGCAGTTCCTGCGCTTCAGCCACAACCAGCACGAGATTCCGAAGGCCCGCCTGATGGCCAAGGACATCGGCGTGAACATGATTCGCTTCATCAACCCCAACATCCCACCCGAGCACAAGGAAGAGTGGCGGCCCCGCCGGGATGATGAGATCGCGGATGCCAACCGGGGCGAAGGCGCCGTGAATGCCAGCCCGGGTGTGCACATCTCCGAAGAGGACCAGGCCGTGGCTCGTGGTGAGCGCAGCGTGGCCAGCGAGACCGCGCGTCCGAAGGCGGACGTGAACACCTGCTCATGGCTCTACCGTTCCATCTTCTTCAACTGGGATGGAGGCATCCTGCCCTGCTGCGATGGCACCACGGAGCCCGGACACGACCTCGCCAAGTTCACCGGCCAGAGTCGCGAGGAGTTCGCGGACTTCTGGAACGGCAAGACCTACCGGTTGCTGCGCAACATGGCCAACTTCCGCATCCCGCGGGAGGAGATGGACAAGACCTACACCTGCGCCAAGTGCATCAAGCCGCACATGCCCTTCATCCTGTATGAGCGGGGCTTCGACCTTCCCAAGAAGTTCGAGAAGCGCCTGCTCAAGACCGAGCCGGATCTCAAGGCCCAGCGCACGCGCTGGGAAACCGAGAAGACCTCCCGCTCGAGCGACGTGCTCGGCGGCATGTAAGGCCCCCTCAGGCGGGGCTCGACTCCGCCGCGGCCCGGACCTGCCGCTTGCGCGTCGTGGCATCCAGCACCCGCTTTCGCAAGCGCACCGAGTTGGGCGTGACCTCCACCAGCTCGTCCTCCTCGATGTACTCCAAGGCCTCTTCGAGGGAAATGTCCCGCGGAGGCGCGTACTTCAGGGAACGGTCCGTGCCGGACGTGCGCATGTTCGTGAGCTTCTTCTCGCGCGTCGCGTTGACGGAGATATCGCCTGTCTTGCAGTGCTCGCCAACGATCATGCCTTCGTACACCGGGGAGGAAGGCTTCGCGAAGAACTCGCCGCGGTCCTTCAACGCATCCAGCGCGTAGGCCGAGATCTTGCCCGGGTGCGTGCTGACCATGACCCCCACCGAGCGCCGGGGCACCTTGCCCTTGAACGGCTGGTGCCCGCGGAAGATGTGGTGCAGGGATGCCTCGCCCTGGGTGAGCGTCAGCAGCCGCGAGCGCAGGCCGATCAGGCCCCGGGCGGGGATCACGAACTGGAGCCGAGCGATGGGCTTGGAGGTGTCCATGTCCTCCAGCTCGCCGCCCCGGTTGCTGACCCCCTCGATGACACGGCCGGCCAGATCGCCGGGCACATCCACGGTGAGGGACTCGACCGGCTCGTGACGCTTGCCGTCGATCATCTTGTCGATGACCCGTGGCCGGGAGAGCGCCAGCTCGAAGCCTTCTCGTCGCATGGTCTCCACCAGGATGCCCAGGTGCAGGACGCCGCGCCCCGAGACCCGGAACACGGACTCGCCGCCCGGGTTCTCCACGCGCAAGGCGACGTTGCTACGCAACTCTCGCGACAGGCGGTCGCCGATCTGCCGACCCGTGACCAGCTTCCCTTCCTGGCCGTTGAACGGTGAGTCGTTGACCATGAAGTCCATGGACAAGGTGGGCTCATCGATGCAGACGACGGGCAGGGGCTCTACGCAATTCGGATCACACAGCGTCTCGCCGATGGCGATGTCCGGGTAACCTTGCACGGCGATGATGTCGCCGGCCGAGGCTGATTCGACGGGGCGACGCTCCAGGCCTTCAAAGACGAACAGGTTCATCACCTTGCCGGGCTTGGAGGGTTCACCGGGCCGGCTGGTGGCCAGCGGCGCGCCCTTCTTGATGACGCCACGATCCACGCGGCCGATGGCGATCCGACCAACGAAGTTGTTGTGGTCGATGGAGGACACCTGCATGCGCGGTGCGCCCTCACCGGACGTGCGCGGCGGCGGCACCTCCTTCTCCACCAGGTCGAACAAGACCGAGGTGTTGGTCTCGGGGCCGTCTGGCTCGGTTCGGACCCAACCATCGCGACCGGACGCAAACACCACCGGGAACTCCAGCTGTTCGTCGTTCGCGCCCAGCTCCACGAAGAGGTCGAACACCTCGTCCACCACCTCGTGGGGGCGCGCGGCCGGGCGGTCACACTTGTTGACCACGACCGCGACTCTCAGGCCTTCATCGAGCGCCTTGCCCAGCACGTAGCGTGTCTGGGGCATGGGACCCTCGTAGGCATCCACCAACAGCAGCGCGCCGTCCGCCATGCGCAGCACGCGCTCCACCTCGCCACCGAAGTCGCTGTGACCCGGGGTGTCGATGATGTTGATTTTCAGGTCGCCCCGGACAACGGCCACGTTCTTGCTGAGCACGGTGATGCCGCGCTCCCGCTCGAGTTCGTTGCTGTCGAGGACGCAATCGACGCGTTCCTGTCCCTCACGGAACACCCCGGCGTCGGCTAGGAGCGCGTCCACCAGGGTCGTTTTCCCGTGGTCGACGTGCGCGATGATGGCAATGTTTCGGATGTTCATGAACCGGGCAAAGTACACATATCCCCGGCTGAGAACAGCCCCCTAGGCGTACAAGCCACGCATGCGGGTGAAGTAGGACACCCGATCGATGCCCTCCAGATAGGCCCCTGTGCGCATGTTGACCTTGGCCTTGCGGCTGCGGCGATGCACCTGACGGAAGGCCTTCTGCATGATCTTGTGGAGGCGGGTGTTCACATCCCGCTCCTCCCAGAAGATGCCCATGCGGTCCTGGACCCACTCGAAGTAGCTCACCACGACGCCGCCCGCGTTGGCCAGGATGTCGGGAATCACGAAGATATCGTTCTCATCCAGGATCGAGTCGGCCCCGGGCGTGGTGGGCCCATTGGCCCCTTCCACGATGATCTGGCAGCGCAGATTGGCCGCGTTCTTGGACGTGATCTGGTTCTCGGTGGCCGCCGGGATCAGGATCTCGCACGGAAGCTTCAGGATCTCCTCGTTGGAGATTCGGTCGCCCCCCTCGAAACCCTCGAGCGTGCGGTGCTTCTCGAGGTACTCAAGCACCGCGGGGATGTCGAGGCCCTTCTCGTTGACCACCGCCGAATCGATGTCGGAGATGGCCTTCACGCAGATGCCGATTTCGTGCAGAAGGAGCGCGATGGTGCCGCCCACGTTGCCCGAGCCCTGGACCACCACGCTGCACTTGGCCAGGTCGAGCTTCCGGACACGTGCGGCCTCCCGCACCATCGTGAGCAGGCCGCGCCCGGTGGCCTCCTTGCGCCCCATGGAGCCACCCAGGCCCCAGGGCTTGCCGGTCACGATGCCCGTGTGGGTGCCGCGCCGGTGCATGGAGTAGGTGTCCATGATCCAGGCCATGACCTGTTCGTTGGTGTACATGTCCGGCGCGGGTACATCGCGGTCCGGGCCGATGATGTCCATGATCGCGCTGGTGTAGCGGCGCGTGACGCGCTCGATCTCCGATGTGGACAGTTCGCGAGCGTTGCAGCGCACGCCACCCTTGGCACCGCCGAAGGGCACGTTCACGATGGCGCATTTCCACGTCATCCAGGCCGCCAGCGCCCGCACCTCATCCACGTCCACATACGGGGAGTAGCGGATACCGCCTTTGCAGGGGCCCATGGCGCTGCTGTGCTGCACACGCCAGCCTTCGTAGACCGCAAGACGCCCGTCGTCGAGACGCACCGGCAGGGCGACCTTCAGCTCCCGCTCCGGCGTCTGGAGGATCTTCTTCATCCCATCGTCCAGGTCGAGCAGATCAGCCGCCACGTCGAAGCGCGCCAACATGGCCTCGAAGGGGTTGTTCTCCGGGGCCTCACGAACGGGACGGTCTTCGGTGTCCTTGATGCGGACGCTCATGGCGTGATCTCGCGCACCCCGAGGGGACGGCGCCGACCACTCAGCCCGTGCCACTCGGAGAAAGATTTGGAACGTGGGAAGAGGATCGCTGGGGGCGGGGCGCTCACTATGCCCTCTCCTGCGTGGTTGTCGAGCCACACTCGACTCTGCTTTTCCGAAAGACGGGATCCAGCGGTGCTGACCGAGACCGCCCGGGCACAACTCCGGGCCAAGCTGGTGCCAAACGTCGGCCGGTAAGGGGCGACGGCTCCCCCTACCCTCGGCAGATCAGGGCGTCAGCCCGAAGAGCCAAACCGCCGGTTCTTCGAACACCCGCCGAGGGGGCCCCGAGGCATCCCGCTCCAGGGCCTGCCGCAGCTCCTCCGTGGGCGCCGTCGGGAACGGCATGAGCAGGAACCAGCGAGCCTCAGGGCAGCGCTCGCGGGCATCCCGATAGGCCGCCAGCTGGGACTCCCCGTGCATGATCTCGAGCTCGAGCCCCCGGACCTGCCGATCGCTGGCATAGGTCACTTCCAGCAGCTTGCTGATGTAGGCATCCCCCTCGCCCCCCGGGAGCAGGGGATTGCAGTCGTAGTTGGTGAGGGTCAGCTCACCGGGGGACGTGGTCCTCGCCAGCAGCTCTCCGACAAGGGCAGGCACGGGTGCCGGAGGGTCGGGAAGCAGCTCTGCAGTGGACGTCCACACAGCAGACCAGGCTGCCAGCACCAGACCTAGCAGCCCCACCAGGGGCACACGCAGGCGCCTTCCTGCAGCCAGGAGATTCTGCGGGAGCAGCACGAGAGCCACCCCTGCCCCCAAGGCAACCGGTAGCCCGAAGAGCCAGTAGGAGTGCACCAGAAGCCCCTGCGGGAAGATCGCGCCGTGCACCAACGGAGGCAGCAGCAGGAGCAGGAGCAGCCCGGAAACCCCGAGCAACCCACCCTTGGAAGGCCGACTCCTGGGCAGACAGGCCAGAACCAGCACCACCAAGACCAAGAGCGGCCCCAGGGGAATCAAGACGGCCATGGCCTCGAACCAGACCTCGACGCCGCGGGCCTGGGCCAGAGCCTCGGCCGAGCCACCCTCACCCTGCAGGAGCAGGCCTGGCCCCCGAACCCGGGCCGCGCCGAATAGCCCCGCAAAGGACGACTCGGGCAGTGAGGCGAGCCAGGCGACCCAGCCGGCGAAGAGCGCCGTCGTCCAGGCGCCGAGACCAGCGGCAGCGCGCCAGCGGCGAGGCTGAGTCAGGGCGAGATGCAGGCTGCAGCCAACGCCGGCATAGAACCCCCACCAGTCCAGGGAGGTCGCTAGCAACATGCTGGCCAGCAGGATCCACGGAATCCTGCCCGTGGGCCCTCGCCTCAACCACGACTGATACGCCAAGAGGACCCCGATGCTGGCCGCCAGGACGGGCGGGCCCTGAGGGTCCACATGGGCGCCGTAGGCGACGGTCATGGGCAGGGCTGCCGTCAGCAGCGCCGCCAAACCACCGCTGAGGGCTGCGGCCCCGACTCCCGGGGCCTCCCGCCCCACCAACCGCGCCAACAAGCAGAGGCTCAGCAACGTGCACAGGGCCATGAGCACCCGCGCTACCCGCTCGCTTTCGCCCACAGCTGCGAAGGCGGCCGCCAAGGCCAGAGAGACACCTGGTGGATGGTTCCCGTAGACGTCCGGTGCAGACACCTGCGCCGCATTCAGCAGCGGCGCCCCGCCCAGATGGAAAGGCCCGAGCCGCACGTAGTTGCGCGCGATCTGCGAATAGCGGGCACCGTTGTGGCCCAGCCAGGAGTGCTGCCAGGGTGCCGGCTCAAGCACGCCGCGCAATCCCCACGCCACCGTCAGGAGGGCAACCAGGAGCAGCGCCCGACCGAGCCAGACGTCCCGGCTGCCCTGGCTCTGCGCCAGCTGCTGTCCCCCTTTCGCGCTCACCTCAGGCGTCGAGACCGGGGATCCCCTCCAGCTCGCGCTCGAGCACCATGTCGATCACCAGGCACAGCACGTCGTCGGTACCCGGAATGGCTGCCACCTTGGCTGCGTCCTTCTCCGTGCACAGCAACTGGGCTGTTCGGGCCTCCCCGCGAACCTCGGCGAGGCTCGCGGCGTCGAAGGCGTAGTGGTCAGGGAATCCGAGGGCGCCGGTGACGACGCCGCCCAGCCCCTCCACCGTGGCCCGGAAGCCGTCGGGAGATGCGATGCCGCTGAACAGGAACAGCTCGCGGCCCGCCAGGCTCTCTGGCGCAGCCTGCTCGCCCCCGTGACAGGGCCGAACACCGACGGGGGTGTGGCTGGCACGGATCACGGAGACCCCGCGACGGAAGGACGTGACGCTGGCCTCGGTGAGCTCCAAGCTCTCGTCGTCCATCCCTTCCGTGTGTGTCAGGACGATCACGTCCGCGCGACCCAGGCCGCTCGGGGGCTCCCGCAGGCCGCCGAAGGGCACGACCATTCCGTTGCTGACGGGCGAGCGGGCGTCTGCCAGCGCGATGTCCAGGTCCCGATGCAGCCGGCGGTGTTGGAAGCCGTCGTCGACGAGAATCAGGTCCACCCCGGCCTCTGCAGCCTGCTTGGCGGCCAGGAGCTTGTTGGGAGACATGAACACCTGGGCACCCGGAACGCGCTGGGCGATCAGGGCCACCTCATCCGTCCGCCCGCTGTCGTCGGCCACCGCCCCATAGCCCCGGGTCGCGATGCCCACGCTCTTGCCGGCAGCCAAGGCGCGCTGGGCCAGACAGATGATCAACGGCGTCTTTCCGGTCCCACCCACGGAGACGTTGCCCACCGAAACGACGGGCACCCCCACGGACACCGGCTGGATCAGCCCTGCGTCATAGAGAGCGTTCCGCGCTGTGACCGTCAGCAGGTACAGAAGGTAGAGCGGTGAGAGGATCAGGCGCACCACGAACACGAGGGGCGTGGAGGTCGGGCTCACGAGCTGGTGAGCGAGGCTCGTTTTCATCGGGCTTCTTTCCAGGTCCTTTCAAGGCCGTCGTCCGGCTTCGCCAAGAAGCGCTGAGCCGGGGACAAGCCGTCATCGTCATCGGCGAAACCATCGTCCGCCACAGGGTTCGCAGGGGCCGGGCGCGCTTCGACGTGTGGTCGAATCGCGGGCGACTGAGCTTCGGCGCCGACCTCCGAGCTCGTCTCGGGCGGCAGCGCCTCTGGGACAGCCTCGACGACAGGGGGAGTCGCTGGCTGCGCGACTGACACCACCCGCCCGGGCGTCTTCATGCTGGCCGGTCGCTGGGTCCCGGAGAGCTCTTCGGCGAGAGCCATGTAGTCCTGGGCACCGCGCGAGCCTGGCGCGTACTCGAAGATCGTCTTCCCATGGCTGGGCGCCTCAGCCAGCTTGATGTCACGCCGGATGGGTGACTTCAACATCACGTCGCCAAAGTGCTTCACGACGTCTGCGATCACGGCCCGACTGAGCTTGGTGCTCGGGTCGTGGCGGCAACTCACCATGGAGGCGATCTCCAGCCGCGGGTTCAGGCGACTGCGCACCAGCTCCACGATCTCAAGCAGCTTGCCCAAGCCCTGCAGGGCGAAGAACTCCGCCTGGATGGGCACGAACAACTCGTCGCAGCTCACCAGGGCATTGAGGGACAGCAGGCCGAGGCTCGGTGGGCAGTCCACCAACAAGTAGTCGTAGGTACCCGGCCGCTCCGCTTCATCCCGCTCGAGAGCGTGGCGCAGGATCATCTCCCGGCCCACCTCGTTCACGAGCTCCAGCTCCACGCCGGCCAGGTCGATGCTGGCTGGCGCAATGTCGAGCCCAGGCTCGGCCGCGCTGGCCCGGGCGACATCGGCCAGATGGGCCTTCCCGTGGAACAGCTCATAAAGGGATGGGGTGACGCTGGCCGGGTCCAGGTCCAGATGGACGGTGAGATTGCACTGCGGGTCGAGGTCGCAGACGAGGGTCCGGTGGCCCAGGCGCGCGAGGGCTGCGCCCAAGTTCACCGTGGTGGTCGTCTTGCCGACGCCCCCCTTCTGATTGATGACCGCAATACGTCTCATGGCGTCCGTCTCTCAGGCCCGGTGTGTTGCGGGGCCGTGTTCGCTAGAATCCTCGCTGTGACCACCCGAGCCAAGGAACTTTTCGAAGCATCGGTCGACCAGGTCCGTCGTGGCCAGCTCCGTCCTGCCCTTGGGACGCTTCTGGACGCCCTGGTCGCCGAGCCCGTCCACGCCGAATCCCTGGAGGCGGCGGGGCGGATCTGCCGCATGCTGGGAGCACCCGAGGACGCTCAGCTCTTCGAGACGCTGAAGGACACGCCCCAGGAGGCGGACGCACTCTACAGCCTGGGTCATCGCCTCGTCGACCAGGCCCGGCCCGACGTGGCGGTCTCGCTCTTTGAGCGCGGGCTGGAGCGCAGCTCCGACCCTCAGCTCGCCGACGCCCTGCGCCGGGAGCTGGCCTTCGCACAATTCGCGAATCGGGACTTTGAAGCGAGCCTCAGGACATTGGGCGGGATCGAAGCCCACGTGGACCTGGCCGAATCCGAGCGGCTGGACCTCTCCATGCTCCAAGCCGAAGCCGCCCTCTACCTGCACCGCCGGGACCTCGCGAACCACTTCATGGAGCAGGCAGAGCAGATCCTGCCCGACGACGGCCAGCGGGCCCGGCTGGACGCCTTGCACAGCCTGCTGGGCCGCGCCAGCCGCTGGCCGCAGCTGGCCGACGCCCCTCTGCGCGCCTGGCACTTCATCCAGCACGCCGGCGTCCTGCTGAAGACAGCCGGCGGCTATTTCGAGGACGGCAGCCGTGCCGGGCGCTACGACATGCTCGACCTCAAACCGGACATGGTGGCCTTCCTGCTGCAGCGGCTGGTGCATCTCATGGAACGGCTCGAGATCGACGTCGAGGTGGTCATCCCCACCGGACCCGTGGCAGCCCCCCTGGCGAGCGCCCTGGCCCGGCGCATGGGCCGCACCTATGTGGAGAGCCTCGCCGACCGCAGTGATCGCAGCGCTCTGGTGGTGGCCGCTGGCGCCGGCGAGTTCGAACCCCTGAGCCCCGGCTTCGCCCGCAACCGCCCCGAGCTGCTGATCTTCTCGCTCAACCTCGATTGGGAGCGGGACAACGCCGTCCTGCCCGAGGTGGTGGGTGTCCTCGCGCGCCGGGCCTTCCTGCCCTGGGAGACGCGCTATGCCATGGACCCCGACACCCACGAAATGCGCGAGATCCCCGGTGACGAGCGCCCAGCCAACGTTCTCGGCGCGGAACTCGTCGTAGCGATGCAGGCACTGCCTGACGACGGCGGAACCGCTCGCAAGGAGTTCGAAGACTTCTATCTCCCGTTGGCAGACGAACTGGTCCTCGCAAACGAAGGGCGACACCCCTACCGCCGCCAGTTCACGCACATCTCGCCGTGCTGGAGTCCCGTGGGCAAGCTTCATGAGCTGACTCGCGATGCAGACCAGGACGACGGCTCCTCCGCCTGACGGCACCCCGGCACCACTCCCTCATGAACACGCTGCTCCCCGCTGTCCGTGACCTCGCGCTGAAGGTCAGCAACCCCGTCCAGTACATGGGCGGGGAGTACAACATCGTGCGCAAGAACCCCGAAGAGGTCAGCGCGCGCCTGGCGCTCTGCTACCCCGACGTCTACGAGATCGGCTCGAGCCACAACGGCAGCCAGGTGCTCTACACCATGGTCAACCGGGAGAGCGATCTGGCGTGCGAGCGCTGCTACACGCCCTGGCCAGACATGGCAGCCGCCATGCGCGAAGCGGGTTTGCCGCTGTTCACGTTGGAGAACCACCTCGCGGTGCGCGACTTCGACGTGCTGGGCTTCACCTTGCAGACGGAGTTGACCTACACCAACATCCTCGAGACCCTCGACCTGGCGGGGATTCCGCTGCTGAGCACGGACCGGGATGAGAACCATCCCGTGGTCATCGCCGGTGGACACGGCGCCCATTCGCCGGAGGTCATGGCACCCTTCATCGACGTCTTCATGCCAGGCGACGGTGAGGAGACCCTGCCCGAACTCCTGCGCTTCGTCGCCCAACAGCGCAAGCTCGGCACGGCGCGCGGAGAGCTGCTGCATCTCCTGGCCGCGAACCATCCCTGGGCCTATGTGCCGTCCATGTACGACGCAGCCTTCGATCAGGGAGGCGGCCCGTTCCGCGGCCTCACCCCCCGCTTCGAGGATGTCCCGGCCCGGGTCAAGGGCGCAGCCGTGTTCGACTTCAGCAGCATCCCTGTCGTCACGAAGCCCTTGGTCCCCAACGCCAAGACGGTGCACGAGACCATCTCGATCGAGATCATGCGCGGTTGCACCCGGGGCTGCCGCTTCTGCCAGGCGGGCATGATCACGCGCCCCATGCGCTACCGGACGGTCGAGGACCTCGTGGACGCCGCCGAACAGGCCGTGCAGTCGACGGGCTACGACGAGGTGACCCTCACTTCGCTTTCGTCGGGAGACTACCCCTGGATCGAAGAACTGATCCAGAAGATGAACGACCGCTTCGCCTCGCGACGCGTCTCCGTCTCCCTGCCCAGCCTGCGCGTCACGGGCGAACTGGCACACCTGCCGGGCATGACCAACAACGTGCGCAAGAGCAGCCTGACCTTCGCGCCCGAGGTGGCCACGGACCGCCTGCGCAAGATCATCAACAAGGACATCAGCAACGCTGACGTCCTCAAGAGCGCCGAGGCGGCCTACCGCGAAGGCTGGTCCACCATCAAGCTCTACTACATGATCGGCATCCCCGGCGAGATGGAAGAGGACCTCACAGCCGTCGTGGAATTCGCCGACGAGCTGTCCCGCCTCCGCCACAAGGTCACCGGCAAGGGCAGGGCCAAGGTGAACGTCACCGTCACGACCTTCGTCCCCAAGGCCTTCGTGCCCTTTCAATGGGACGGCATGATGGACAGGCACACAGTCGCCGCGAAGCAGTCATGGATGCGCGGGCTCAACCGCAACAAGTCCGTGAAGCTCAAGTTCCACGACGCCGACCAGAGCTACCTCGAGGGCATCCTGTCCCGTGGTGACCGGCGCTTGGGCCCGGTGCTGATCAAGGCCTGGGAGCTGGGCGCCCGCTTCGACGCCTGGCGCGAACACTTCAAGATCGGACACTGGCTCAACGCTTTCGAGCAGTCGGGCCTGGACCCGGATGACTTCGCGCTGCGTGAGCGGAGCCAGGACGAAGCCCTGCCTTGGGACCACCTCGACATCGGTCCAGCCCGGGAGTACCTCTGGGAAGAGCGCGAGCGGGCCCGCAAGTTGATCAAGACGGACTACTGCGTCGGCAAGGTTTGTCACGTGTGCGGCGTGCCGCCCTCGCTTTGCTTCGCTATCAAGCGCGACATGGGACTCCTGGACAGCGCACACCGCGGCATTCTCGAGATGGACGAAGAGGGCATCACCCGCGGCGTCAAGGGTGTGGCGGCCGATGCGGGCCGCAAGCTCACCGTCGCCGCTGACAGCAAGGTCCGCGCTCCGCGCACGGCCACGTTGGATGCCGCGACTTCTGAAGACAAGGCAGAGACGCCATCGGGAGCCCCTTCATGAAGGAGGGGCCCTTCGCCAGGGCGCTGAGCTACTTCCCTGCGGTCCGCACGCGCTGGCTCAAGGGCATGCTCTGCATCCTGCCCACGAGCGGGCTGGAGCTCGTCCTGCCGTTCATCGTCCGCCATGTCGTGAACGGCATGCAGGGTGAAACCATGAGCACCACGGAGGTGGTGTGGTGGGCTCTGGCCGGCCTGCTCATCACGGTGGTCAAGGGCGCCGGTAAGTTCGGCATGCGCTGGTACATCACGGGAGCCTCCCGGGAGTTTGAGCGCATCTACCGCCAGGAGTACTTCCAGCACCTCATGCGCCTGACGCCGCGCGACATCGCCCACGTGCGCACCGGAGATCTCATGTCGCGCTCCGTCGCGGACGTGGAGGCTGTGCGCATGATGTTGGGGCCCGGGCTCATGTACGTCAGCCAGGCAGCGATCGTCGTGCCCTCCGCCTTGATCGTCATGGCCACCATCGATGTCAGCCTGACCCTGGTCATGCTGGTGCCCTTCATCGGCCTGGCCACGGTGATCCGCATCGCCGCCAAACCCACGCAACATTGGAGCGAGGCCACCCAGGAGCGCATCGCGGATCTCTCCGTGGTGGCCCACGAGAACTTCTCGGGCGTGCGGGTCGTCAAAGCCTTCGCCACCGAGGGCGTCTCCGGCAGCGTGTTCAGGCGCATGGGTCGCTCGCTGCTCGAAGCCAACATGCGCTTGGCCACCATCCGCGGCGTGACCTCGGCCGCCATCACCGCCATCAAGGACCTGGGCGCCCTCGTCATTCTCCTGGTGGGCGGATGGCATGTGGTGCAAGGCACCTTGTCCGTGGGCGACCTCGTTTTTTTCCTGATGATCCTGAACCTGGCCCTCTGGCCGCTGATCGCCATTGGCTGGATGCTCGGCATGTATCACCGTGCCAAGGCAGGCGCGCGACGTCTCGAAGAAGTCTTCAGCTTGGAGCCCTCGGTCCGTGAGCTGGAATCCCCCGCCCCCGGCGGAAAGTTCCGCGGGGAGATCGAGGTCAAGGATCTCTCGTTCGGCTGGGGCGAGGTGAACACCCTCGAGGACATCTCGTTCAAGGTGGCTGCGGGCAAGACCGTCGGCATCACCGGGCGCACGGGCTGCGGCAAGACGACCCTGGTCCAGCTGCTCGCGCGGCTCGTGGACCCCCCTGCCGGCACCGTCTTCGTGGATGGTCGGGACATCCGCGAACTCCCCCTCAACCATCTTCGGCAACACATCGGCGTCGTGCCCCAAGACACCTTCTTGTTCAGTGACACCGTGTCCCAGAACATCGCCTTCGCCGGCCCCCACATCGACGAAGAGCGCGTGCGCGAAGTGGCCCGGCTGGCTCAGGTGCATGACGACATCGAGGGCTTCCCCGACGGCTTCGACGAACTGCTGGGAGAGCGGGGCGTCACCCTCTCCGGCGGACAACGGCAACGCACGGCCATCGCCCGGGGCCTGGCTGCCAATCCGCCTCTGTTGATCCTCGACGACTGTCTCTCCGCCGTGGATTCCGTCACCGAGCAGGCCATCCTGCGCACCCTGCGGGAGACTTTGAGCGATCGCACATCCATCATCGTCAGCCACCGGGTGACCGCCCTGATCCTGGCTGACGAGATCCTCGTCATGGATGAGGGGCGGATTGTGGAGCGGGGCACGCACCACGACCTCGTCGCCCGTGGTGGGCTGTACGCCGACCTCGAGCAGCGCCAGCGCATCGAGGCGGAGATCGACGCCCTGTGAGCGCCACCGACGTTGACGCACTGACCAAGACGGCTGTGGGCAGCCGTGCCGACCGCAACCTGTTGCGGCGCATGCTGGTCTTCGCACGCCCCCACATCGCGGCGCTGTCCGTCACGTTCAGCTTGCTGATCCTCAACATCGGGCTCGGCATTGCAAAGCCACTCATCCTCAAGGAAGTCATCGACGGCCCCTTGGAGACGGCCGTCGAAAGTCGGGGGACCACCGACTTCGACATCAACGCCCTGACCAGCTCCGTCACCGGGTACGCGCTCCTGTTCCTCGGGGCCTCGCTGGTGCTGGCGGTGAGCCTGGTGCTGCTCGAGTGGATCATGAACCGCACCGGGCAGCGGGTGGTGTTCTCCATCCGGAACTGCGTGTTCCATCACCTGCTGCGCCTGCCCGTCTCCTGGTTCAACCGCCACAACGTAGGTTGGGTCGTCACGCGCAGCACGAGCGACATCGACTCGCTGTCCGAGCTGTTCACCACGGGTGTGGCGACCATCGCCAAGGATCTGCTCTCGATCGTGGTCGTGATCTGCGTGCTGATCAGCATGTCGGCCAAGTTGTCCATCGTCGCCTTGCTGATCCTGCCGGTGATGATCCTCGTGACCTTCCGCTTCCGGCTCAAGGCGCGCATGGCGTACCGCGCCACGCGCAAGTCCCTCAGCCTCTTGAACGGTTTCCTCCAGGAACGCCTCACGGGGCTGGACGTCGTGCACCTCTTCCGCCGCGAGAAGAGCTCGTCGGAGTCCTTCGGGGAGTTCAACGAGCAGTACTACGAAGACAACATGGTCACGGTGCGGCACTTCTCGCTGTTCTTCCCCACCGTCGACACCCTCTCCCAGCTGGTCAAGATGGGCACGCTGATCTGGGCCAGCTGGCTGATCCTGCAGGGTGAGTTGAGCCTGGGCAGCTTCGTGGCCTTCTGGCTCCTGCTCGACTTCGTGTTCGAGCCCATCCGTGAGTTGGCCGAACGCTACAACGTGCTGCAGGCGGCCATGGCTGCAGGCGAACGGATCTTCGGCATCCTCGACGCTCCCACCGAAGAGGGCCAGGTCGCCATCGCGGCCACCATCGCCACGGTGGATGCCGAGAGCCGGGCCGATGGAGCGCCCGACCCCACGCAGCTGCGACTCTTCCACAAGCCCACGGCTGCCACGGCACAGGCCATGGCACCGGCAACCACAGCTGAACCCGCCCTGAACGGTCACGGCGCCTCACCGGATCTGTCCAGGGAGGTCGAAGGCAACCGCCTGTCGTCCGACGCCGCGCTCTCCGCCGCGCAGGCCGGCACCAAGGCCGGGGCTCCCGGTATCGATTTCGACACCGTCTCCTTCTCCTATCCGGTGGGCGCGGACGTGCTCAGCGAGGTGTCCTTCCGGATCGAGCCCGGCCAGAAGGTCGCCGTCGTGGGACACACGGGCGCCGGCAAGACCACCTTGGTCAACCTGCTCTGCCGCTTCCACGAGACCGACCGGGGTGTGGTGCGCGTGGGCGGCACCGACGTGCGCGAGATTCCGCACACGGACCTGCGTCGGCGCATCGCCATCGTGCAGCAAGACGTCTTCCTCTTCAGTCAGAGCATCGCCGCCAACATTCGCATGGGCGACAAGTCCCTCAGCGATGAGCGCGTGCGGGCAGCGGCCACTGCGGTCAACGCCAACCGTTTCATCGACGCCCTGCCGGATGGCTACGGGACCGAGCTCCAGGAGCGCGGCAGCAACATCTCCTCCGGGCAGCGCCAGCTCGTGGCCTTCGCCCGGGCCCTGGCTGCAGACCCCGAGATCCTGGTGCTCGACGAAGCCACGTCCTCCGTGGACAGCGAGACGGAGCATTGGATCGAGGAAGCCACGGCCACACTCATGCGTGGCCGCACGTCACTCGTCATCGCGCACCGGCTGTCCACCGTGGTGCGCGCCGACTGCATCCTGGTCATGCACAAGGGTGAGTTGCGTGAGGTGGGCACGCACGAAGAGCTCCTGGAAGCCGGCGGTCTCTATCACCGGCTCTACCACCTGCATCTCGCGGCCAGCTCCTGACCCACCCGGCCAAGCCGGTGAATGCCGGCGGTCCAGCGTCCGTCAGCCGTCGACGTAACCGAGCTCTTCCAGGCGCCGTCGGGTCTCCTCACTCAGGCCAGCCGCTTTGTCATCGGAGACGCGCTGCCCCTCCAGTTCGGCACCGAAGCGTTGCAGGGTGTCCGCCAGACCCTGGCTGAGCGCCTCACGCTCGGTCGCCAGGTCGGTTTGTTCCTCCGGGTCTGCGCCCAGGTCGTAGAGCTGGATCGCGGTGTCCACGGGCCAACTCACCAGGGCAGCGGGGTCCCCGTGGATGACCTTCAGATCATCCGACAGGAGCGAGCGCATGAACCCGCGGTTGGAGTGCAGCTCGGAGAGCACCGGACTGCGCGCGCCCTCCCCGGTCAACATCAGGGAGCGCAAGCTCCGCCCCTGCATCCGCTGCGGGATGGGAACTCCCAGGAAGTCCAAGGCGGTGGGAGCCAGGTCCACCATGCTCACCCGGATCGGGATGCGCCTCGGCCCAGCCTGTGTCAGTGCGCCGGGCACGCGCACGATCAGCGGCACATGCAAGAGGCTCTGCCAGAGCGCCTGGGCGTGCCCGATGAACGGCTTGCCGTCCACGTCATGCTCGCCGAAATCCTCCCCGTGGTCGGAGGTGATGATCACCACGGTGTGCTCTGCCAGGCCGCTCGATTCCAGCGTGGCGAAGAGCTCTCCCATCAGCGCATCCACCTCGTGGATGGCCCCGTCATAGAGGCGCAGGAGTTGGTCCCGTTCCTCAGCGTTGTAGGGGCGCTCGTGCTGGTCCGGCGGCTTGCGCAAGGGAACCACGCCTTCGCCCGGCCGAGGTGCACCGAACAGCAGGCGGTGCTTCAGGGTCGGTCGGTAATCGTGAATGGCGAAGGTCTGCAAGAACAAGAAGAAGGGCACGGACTGGTGCAGCTCGATCCACTCCAAGGCAGCGGACCAATGCTGCGCCCGGCGGGCCTCCACGTAGCGACTCCCCTCCTCGCTGGCCTGCACGGCTTTCACCTCCCAACCGGCGATCGGCGCGACGGGATCACTGTTGCTATAGCCCTGGAAACCGTGGGCGAAGCCGAAGTCCGCGTCCAGATACCCGCCGCCCGTGAAGGCACGCGTGGCGTAGCCCTCGCGGCCCAGGATGTCCGCGAGCAAGGGCGTAGCGCCCGGGTCCAAGGCGTGGGCGGGGTGCTCTGCCCCGTGGGTCGACGGGTAGAGCCCCGAGAGCATGCTCGCGTGCGCAGGCAGTGTGTACGGCGCCGTGCTCTGTGCTGCTTCGAACACAAAGGACTGTTGGGCGAAGGCGTCGAGCTCGGGAGAGGTGTCCCGCTGCGCACCATAGATACCCAGATGATCGGGTCGCGTCGTGTCCAGGCTGATCAACACGAGGTTCGGACGACGCGCACCCAAAGTGCAATGCCAGAAAGGGAGGCTCATGCCGACGCCCTCGCGGGCGAGCCCACCCTCGGGCCCCACGCAGCGAACCGCCAGCCGCACGCGTTGCCCAGACCCCAAGCTAAGCTCGCTGGCCAGCGAGATCTCCAACGGCTGCCAGGAGGCGCGGGACCAGTCCACCTGCTTGGACACCTCCGAGACGGCCAGGCCAGGGGCCCCTGCCAGCGGCAGGACGCGCACCAGGAGCTGAGTGCCCTCGACCGGCGGGAGCGACGGATCCAGGCGCGGGTCGGACACCACGTCGAAGTGCAGGGAGCGCGCCCCTTGAGGGACGTCCACCTCCCAGACACTTTCCTGCCCGGGCCGTAGGATCGTCGCGACCCGGTGATCTCCGAAGATGTTCACGGTTTGCCAACCCGGGACATCCTGCACACCATCCTTCCGCGCCGTCGCCCAGCGACGCACCCTGAGACGTTCCAGCTGAACCTCTCCCCTCTGCAGCCGTACCTGCAGGTGCGCCATGCCCTGGGTGGGCAGCAGCACGGCTCGCAGCACGCCTGGCTCGACCTCAGCGGGCAGCCTCGAAATCTTCGCTTTCGGCTCCCCGTTCGGCCCCTCTTCCGCAAACAGGACGGGACGTTCGCCGCGATAGGTCAGTTCGAGGGTGTACTCCCGGCCCTCGGGCAGCTCCAGGTCCGTATGCCAGGGGGCTCCTGGGCTCACGCTTTCCTCGATCGAGAGATCGATCTGCGACTGCAGACTGCTCATGGGTGCCGCGTGGACGAGTGGAACCACGGACCGGATCCCTGCTGACTCTGCCTCGCTGCAAGCCGACCATCCCAGGCAGAACAGACCCACGACGCCGAGACGAAGCGTGGAAAGGAAGCAGATGCGGACGGCCTGTGGCATGGTCGGTGAGTCTAACCGAGTCCTTGCACGCCCCACTCCAGACACCTCGCTGAGCCGTGCCCCTGTCCTTCCGATTCCGCGATCTCATGCCGGGCTTGCTCGTCGCAGCGACCGGCGTCGGCGCCGGCGACCTGATCACGGCGAGCCTGGCTGGCTCGGAGCTTGGACTGACCATCCTATGGGCCGCCGTCGCCGGTGCCGTGCTCAAGGCGCTGCTCAACGAAGGGCTGGCCCGCTGGCAGCTCGCCACCGGCACGACCTTGCTGGAGGGTTGGGTCAACCACCTTCCGCGCTTCGTGCGCTGGCTCTTCCTCGCGTATCTCCTGCTCTGGTCCTTCGTGGTGGGTGGCGCCCTGGTGAACGCCTGCGGCATCGCCGCCTCCGCCTGCATCCCGCTCTCCTTCTTGGGCGACACGGACCAGAGCCGCATCGTCTGGGGCGTGACACACAGCCTGCTCGGGCTTGCCCTCGTGCGCGCCGGGAGTTTCCGCGCGTTCGAACGGGTCATGGCGATCTGCGTGGGCGCCATGTTCGTCTGCGTCTGCGTGACGGCCGTCTTGATGGAGCCCGACTGGGGCGCGGTGGGCTCGGGGCTGCTGACTCCCCGCGTCCCGCCCGGCGGCTTGGGCTGGGTGTTCGGCGTGCTGGGCGGCGTGGGCGGGACCGTCACGCTGCTGAGCTATGGGTACTGGATCCGCGAGCATGACCGACGAGATGTCAGCTCGCTCCCGCGCTGCCGCCTCGACCTGGGTGTGGCCTATGGCGTCACGGCACTCTTCGGTGTGGCCATGATCCTCATCGGCTCGCGCCTGGAGTTGGAGGGAAAGGGTGCTGGTGTGGCCCTGGCCCTGGCTGACCAGCTGGAGTCGGTGCTGGGCCCCGGCGGCCGGGCCCTCTTTCTCGCGGGCTTCTGGGGGGCGGTGTTCTCGAGCCTGCTGGGGGTCTTGCAGAGCGTGCCCTACCTCTTTGCGGATGCCTGGACGCTGCGACGGAAGCTACCCCGAGCGCCCTCGGCGACCGCCAGGCCAGCCCCCCCTCCGTCGTCGCCTGCCCAGCCTCCCGGCCCTGCACCCGATCGGCGTCAGAGCCGTGCCTACCGGGGTTTCTTGTGGGCCCTCGCGCTGCTGCCCCTACCGCTGCTGACCTGGTCCTTCCGGGAAGTCCAGCTGGCCTACGCCGTACTCGGCGCGCTCTTCATGCCCTTCTTGGCAGCCACCCTGCTGGCCATGAACACGCGCAGCGCCTGGGTGGGCGCCAAGCAGCGCAATGGCTTGGCTGTCAACGTGGGTCTCGCTCTCACCATCTGCTTCTTCGCGTGGCACGGCGTGCGCCAATTGCTGCAGCTCGGCAGCTAATAGCGCTGGCCCGACGCGCTGCCCGATGTGCTGATTGGTCCCGCCTAGGTGGCGGGGTATGCTTCTCGCGCAGTGCTGCAGACCCACTGAGCCCACCGAATCCACTGGCGGGGTAAGGCCCCCGGCGTCGCGCCGGACCAGAAGACCATGCTCTTCAACTCCCTGGACTTCGTGGTCTTCTTCCCGCTCATCGTGTGCGGGTTCTTCCTGTTGCCCCAGCGCTTCCGTTGGGCGCTGCTGCTGGGCGCCAGCTACTACTTCTACATGTGCTGGAAGGCCGAGTACCTGCTGCTCATCCTGGCCTCCACGCTGATCGACTATGTGGCCGGGCTGCGCATGGGAGCCCACAAGGAACGGTCCGGGCGAAGACCGTGGCTGGTTCTCAGCCTCGTCTGCAACTTGGGGCTGCTGTTCGCCTTCAAGTACTGGAACTTCTTCAACGACTCGGCACGCTACTTGTTCAAGGAGTTCAACCTCCTGTACGACGTGCCGTCCTTCCAGTTGCTGCTCCCGGTTGGAATCAGCTTCTACACCTTCCAGACCCTCAGCTACTCGATCGACGTCTATCGGGGCCAGAAGGAGCCTGAGCGACACCTGGGCATCTTCGCCCTCTATGTGTCCTTCTTCCCCCAGCTGGTCGCCGGCCCCATCGAGCGTAGCGCGACGCTGCTTCCCCAGTTCCGGGTCAAGCAAAGCTGGCAGTGGCTGCGCGTCCGGGAGGGTCTGACCCAGATGCTGATCGGCTTCTTCAAGAAGCTGGTCATCGCCGACCGTCTCTCGCTGTACGTCGACGAGGTCTACGCCAATTCGGCGGAGTACCACGGGCTGCCCATGTGGACGGCCACCTACTTCTTCGCCATCCAGGTCTACTGCGACTTCAGCGGCTACTCGGACATCGCCATCGGCGGGGCGCGGGTCATGGGCTTTGACCTCATGACCAACTTCAAGCGACCGTACTTGGCGGACAGCTTCAAGAGCTTCTGGGAGCGCTGGCACATCTCCCTCACTACGTGGTTCCGGGACTATGTGTACTTCCCCATGGGCGGCAGCCGGAAGGGCAAGCTGCGCACGCACCTGAACATGTTGGCGCTGTTCACCTTGTGCGGCCTGTGGCACGGCGCCCGCTGGAACTGCGTGCTCTGGGGCTCGGTCAACGGCGTCTTCCTGGTGGCAGGGCAACTGACAGGTGGGCTCCAGGACAAGCTCGCGCGGCTGAGCGGCCTCGCACGCCTTCCCTGGCTGCGCAAGCTGTTCAACGTGCTCGTCACCTTCAACCTGTTCGTGCTCTCGCTCATGATCTGGCGTTCCACCACGCTGCCGGACATGGCGTTCAACCTGCAGCAGGCCTTCACCGCCGGTTCCGACCCGTGGTTGATCACGAAGCCCATGCAGGCCTACGAGCTGAGCATCGCGTTGCTGGCGCTGGGCGCCCTTCTGGTCTACGAGATCGCCCAAGAGCGCAAGGACAGCGAACTCATCCGCGAGCTGAACGCTCGCAGCGCCTGGGTCCGTTGGCCCGTGTACTACGCTCTGATCTTCGGCGTCGCCCTCTTCGGCATCTTCGAGCTGAAGGAATTCGTCTACTTCCAGTTCTGATCCTGCTCACCAACTCCACCACCTCCCCCGCTTTCATCTCTCGCCCCTATTCAAGGTAGCTCCTCATGATGCGCGCTCTGTTTGGTCCCATGCTCTTCATCGTCCTGGGCGTCGCCATGGGCTATGGGCTGGATCGCGTGCGCCACGAACTCGCTCCGCCGGAGGACATCGACCTCGAGCGGGTCCGCATCGAGCGGCTGCTGCAGTACTCCGAGATCGTGAACACCCTCTCGGTCGGCAACTCCCACAGCCTCGCCGTGGATCTCAAGGCACTGAATGAAAGCGGTGGCGGACGGAACGACGTCCGTGGCTACCACGTCTGGACCCGTGGCCAGGACCTGTTCGAACTCGAAGTGCAACTGCGCTACCTGCTGCCGCGGCTGCCCGAAGTCGACACCCTGCTCTTCGCCGTCTCGTACGGGAGCTTCCACCGTGACAATGGCGCCTCCACGGACGCCGAGCGCGGCATGGTGCGCAGCCTCTGGTACGCCTCCGCGCCGCACTACGGAATGATCGGCGTGGACACCGGCAACTACTTCAAGGGGCTCATGACCCACGGCCTCGTGACGCCCGACCACTGGCTCGGGGCCTTCGACGGTCTCAAGAAGCGGCTCGCGGGGAAGGAGAAACCCAAGCGGCTCTACGGCGAACTCATGAAGGGTGACGGCCAACTGGAGGTCGTCTCCGCCAAGAGCTTCCGGCCCCGATCCCACGAGGAGCTCACCCGCGAAGCCCGGGACACCGTGCTGCCCCGGCACCACCGCCTGCAGCAGAACATGGCGGAAAACAACCCGGACATGGAAGCGGACGCCGTGGCGTGCATGAAGCGGATCATCGAGTTGACCCAGGAGCAGGGAGTGCGCGTGCTCTTCTACACACCTCCCTACCACCCGGCCTATGCCTCGGGCTTCGACAGTGACACCAAGTCCGCCATGCGCGCTCACATGGCCCAGTTCGTCGAGACGCTCGGCATCGAGTACCACGACTTCTCGGAAGACCCGGAGTTCACCCAGGACGCTGCCAACTTCGTGAACAGCGATCACATGAGCCCGGTGGGCTCCGCAGCGTTCAGCGGTCGCAGGCTCCGTCCGTTGCTCGAGGCCGCCCGCAAGCACTGACGCGGCTCGCGCACCCGCCTACTCGCGCAACAACCGGGTCAGGCTGAATGCACCGCTGGCGGGTACGTCCCTCATGCTTTGCCCTTGCGAACGGTCCGGCACCCGGCGCACCTTCCATGACAAGGGCTGGCTCATAGGGAGCAGTTCCCAGCCTTGCGCCGGAAGTTGCCAGCTTCCGCCCCGGAGCTCCTGCCAGAAGAAGGCGTGGGTGGCCACCAAGACCCGCCCCGACTCGCTGAAGATCTGCAGTGAGTACACCGCCTCGGGGTCGTCCTCGGCGAGCCATCGGAACTCGGGCGCCTCGCTCAGCTGCGCGCCGTCCTGCGGTGAGAGCAGCGTGAGCTCAGGCCGCTCGGGCACATGGGCCAGATCAGCCATGAGGCTGGCGTGCCAGCGATCGCCGGGCGCGAGCTCCGGCAAGAAGTCGGGCCGGAACTGGAACCAGAGCACCCCGGCGCCCAGCACGAGCGGCAGGCCCAAGGCCACGGGACGCAGGCGTCCCAAGCCGACGGACAGGCGATCACCCAGCGCCACGAGGCCCGCTGAAAACAAGATCGCCATGGGACCCAGGGCGGGGAACAGGTAGCGCGCGTGCGGCCCCTTCATCATGAAGTTGTAGCGCAGGGTCACCGCAAACACGATCAGCGCCACGCCCCCCAACAGGGCCACGACCATGGGTCGAGCATCGGTCGCCCCCAGCTCTCGCTCGGACTCCGCAACCGAGGGGCTCGGCCTCAACCAGCGCAGCACCCAACCGAAGAGCGCCAGCACGCTGAGCACCGCGCCGGACACCACGAGCCAACGCAGGGGCGGTTGGATCCACCACCCCATGTGCCCCACCAGGCTCGTGAAGACGTTGGGATAGAAGTGCTCGGTGATCCACTGATAGGCCTGCTCGGGGGGGACCCGGATGCGTTCGTGAAACGACACCTGGTGCACATCCAGTGCCATGAAGCTCCCGTAGAGTTCAAGATTGCGCAGGAAGAACCCAGCCGTGACAGCGGCGAGAGACCCCAAGGCCAGCAGCGCCGACCACAGCGTCTGTCGACGGGAGTCCTTCCAGGCCCAACAGCCCAACACGTAGACGCTGAACATCACCGGCAACAAGAAGAGCGCGGTCAACTTGGACATCACCGCCAGCCCGGCCAGCAGGCCCACGCCCACCCCCGTCGCAAGGCTCAAGCGCCGGCGCACCAAGGCCAGCGCCAGCAGCAACACCACCACGTGGCTCAGGGACGAGGCAGGGATGCCGTTGTTGATCACACCGTGCATGTACGACCACTTGGGGACGCACGCCAGGAGCACTGCGGCTAGATCGGCGATGACCGGTTTACCGGGAAAGGCGAGCCGGCCCAAGCGGTGGGTGGCGAAGACCGCCACCAGGCCGAACAACACGGACCAGAATCGCAGCATCCAGAGCAGCCGGATCTCAGGTGACACGGGCCAACGCTCGTCGTCTCCGTGCAGATACAGCAGGTGCAAGCCCGGGTCCTGTCCTTCCCAGTCCGCGAAGGCAGGGTTCCGTTTCAGGCTCGGCGTGGTGTCGCGGGCACCCAGCAGACGCATGGTCCCCGCAAGCAGGCCATAGTAGGCCGGCGGGTGATAGGCCTGGGTCGCCTCGTCCAACTTGGGCCGGCCCACCTCCTTCCATGTCCCACGAATGATGGGCAGCTCGCCGGTGTGGCTGATGTGGAAGGCGTAGCGCAGGTGGTCCCCCTCATCAGGGGCCTCGAATGCCGGCGTGACGAAGAGGTATCCGAGCGACAGCACCCACTGACACAGCAGGGCGAAACACAAACCCTTGGGCAGCCCGCGCGACGACGCCCCCTCACTCACGCCAGGAGATCCGCGAGATAGGGCAGGCCCACCGCCATCCGTGTTCCATGCCAGCACAGCATCTCGCCGTCCACCAAGCGGCAGCGGTCCTGCAGGGCACCGAGTTCCGCTGCATGCTCTGACCCGAACGGGAAGGGCTCGCTGGGCAAGAAGACGATGTCCGGCTCTTCAGCCAGCAGCTCGTCCACGCTCACGGCCGGGTAGCGCCGCTCCCGACCGGCGAAAACGTTCAGGCCACCGGCCTCACTCAGCAGGGACGAGATGTAGGTCTCAGCGTTCACGGCCATCCAAGGCTGGCGCCACACCAGGTAGGCGAAACGGAAGGGTGCTGCCTGCTGCTCCTTCCAGGATCGCAAGGCCGCACGCTCCTGCTCGATGCGCGTTCGAAAAGCCTTGGCCGTCCGGTCAGCGCCGATCAGGGTCGCGGTGGACTCCAGATCATCCAGCGCTTCGTCCAGCGTCCGCGGCCAGGCCACATACAGGGGCGCGATGGCCGACAGCTCGTCCCACAGCTCGGGGCGGTTCTCTTCTTCGTTCGCCAGGATCAGGTCCGGCTGCAAGGCCCGGATGCGTTCCAGGTCCGGCGACTTCGTGCCTCCCACCTCGGGCACGCTCTGGACCCACGGCGCCGGATGCACGCAGTAGCGGGTGCGCCCCACCACCTTGTCCCCGCGCCCCAGGACGGCCAGCGATTCGGTCGTGGACGGAACCAGGGACACCACCCGTTCGGCCGGAGCCGGCAGCTCGACGCAGCGACCCATGCCATCGACAACGCGCACACCAGGAGCTGGGCAGTCGGAATCGGAAGCAGACATGGGCGAGATCCTACCCCGGCTGTCAGCCCCCGCGCCTCAAGCAGTCAGGGAATCGCCGCGCCCTCACGGTTACGGCGACGAGCCAGGACGCCACCGACCAGGAGCAGCACGCCCAAGCCCAGGAAGCCGGCGCCGCCGGCCATGAGACCGACCCCGGTGGTGCCAGGCTCGTAGCTCAGCTCGACGACCACCTTCTCGGCCGTCGCAACCGGGATCCCCAGCAAGGCGTGGTTCGCCCGTTGAACTGCGGTGATCTTGCCGTCGACCCGGGCCGTCCACCCTGGATGCCAGGACTCCGAGAACACCAGCATGCCGGGAGCTCCCGGACCGACGGCCACGCGCGCCTGCCCCGGCTCATAGAAGGTGACCGTCACGTTCCGGGGGCGCGCCGACCCGTCGGACACCTGCGGCAGCTTGGATGCTGGCACCTCTGCTGCGTCGACTCCCTCCACGGGAGGGGTCAGGAGCCGGCCGTCGGGGTAGACCTCAGCATCGGGTAGGCCCAGGGGAGCTTCTTCCAGCAGGATCGTGTGCTGCGGCTGGAAGTTCGGCGACGCCAGGCGTGCCAGGCGCAGAGCCTTGTCCGGCACGATGGAGAAGCGGCTCGCCAGGAAGGCTCGCGGCAAGGCCTCGGTGTTGCGCAGCACGTTGACGTGACCGACGGCCTCGTGCAGCTCGAAGCCCGAGGGCATCAAGGCCGGGTCGTCCGTCAGCACCGCGTTGACCCCCAGCATATCCAGGGCTGGCAGGCTCAGGCTTTGCGTGTCCAGCACCCCACCCAGGATCGAACCCGACAAGCGGGCGCCTGGCATGACGCTTTCCAAAAGCTCGGCCACGCGCAGGGGGATCATCGGTGCATAGGCCTGAACATCGTGCAAGCCAAACAGACCGGGGAAGTTCGGCCGCAGATAGCTGGGATCGTTGCCCACCCGCAGGATGCGGGGCGGGACCTTGGATTCCGACTCCGTGCTGCGCGCAGCGGACGCCAGCTGGGGCACCCCCAGGCGCTCGATCCGGGAGGCGTCCGCCGTGATCCCCTCGAGCGGAGCGGCGCGCAACATGGGCAGGGCCGCAGCGGCCAATTCCAGGGCGAGCACGGCAGGCACGATGCCAGGCATGGACTCGATGCGTGTCACCCACCCTCGTTCACTGGGAGCAGAGCGCGGGCGGAACAGCAAGATGGCTGCGAGGGCCGCTGCGAAGGCCAGGGCGGCGGAGCGGAAGGCGGCTTGCCCTGCGACGGCGAAGGCCTCGGGCGGCACCACGGCGAAGATGTCGGACAAGCTGAGAGGCCCCATCTCCATGGCTCGACCGAGTTCCGTCGCCCAGCGCTCGATGTCCGCGGGCTCTTCCGAAGAGGGCACGGAAACCAGCAGCATCAACGTGAAGATGGTGGCAGCCAGCGCCGTGACCCAACACAGCACGACGTAGCGCAGTCGCTCTTGGCGCAGCAGATCCAGACCACCGGCGCAGAGCACGCTCATGGCGAAGGTCGTCAAGAACAGCAGCCGCTTGGGGCTCCCATAGCGCAGCCCCGGCACATAGGTGGCGCAGAACTCCAACGCGGCCGGGGAGAGCAGCAACCCCATGGCCACCAGCAAGACGGCAGCGAAGGTGCGAGTGACCCAGCGTTTCCCGAAGACGAGCGCCACGAGAGACAACAGCAGGCCCATGACCCCGATGCCCATCGACGTCTCGGCCCGGTTTACGGACACCGGCGCCGCGCGCGCCGACGGCGCATGCTCCATGGCCAACGGGTGCGGCCCTGCCAGGCCTGTCGTCGCCAGATAGTCCGGCGCCACCAGGTGGGTCAGGAGCGCCAGATCCAGTCCGTCCGCCGCCACGGCCTGCACGGACTGCTCCGCCCGGGCGCTGTGGTTCTCCACGTAGTCTCGCGTGGGCCACAGCTGCGGCGCGGCAAGCAGTACGGCCAGGAGGAAGACGATTCCAGCGCGCAGGGCGGGGCCCAACGCTGCCTGCCCGCGGCGCCAGGCAGCCCACGGACGGACCACCTCCAAGAGCACGGCCATGCCCGCAACGAGCAGGGAGATCTGCGGGAAGCCCGCCAGGAAGGACAGTGCCAGGGCGACGGCGGCCACGGCATAGGGCAGGGCCCTGCCTCGTTGCGCACCGCGCTCGAGGCCGTACAGCACCCAGGGCAACCAAACGGCCGCGCCCACCACGGGAAAAGCGTGCAGTCGCGCCGTCATCCAGCCCGAGAGCGCGAAGGCCAAGGCCCCCATCAAGGCTGCGGACTGGGTTCGCTTCAGGGCCCGCAGGTAGAGCAGCATGCCGCCCCCGGCCACCAACACATGCAGCCAGGCCATGAGTCCGAGTCCCTTGAACCCGAAGAGCAACGGGAGCCAGGCAGGCGGGTAATAGACGGCATAGTGCACCTCATCGATGTGAGGCACGCCGAGGGCCTGGGAAGGGTCCCATTCGGGCAGCTCCCGGCGATCGAGGGCCGCCCGGGTGGTGGCCAGGCCCGGCACGAACAGGTGCAGGACGTCCGACATGCACCAGTTGGGGTGGGGATGGGTGCTGAGGGTTTCGGGGCTCCTGCCCGCCGCCCAGGCCGGAAAGTCGTCGGGCGTCAGCGGTAGGAAGGCATTGCCAGGAAGCAAGCCCTCCAGGGTCAGGAGGGACGCCGCCAGGGCGAGGATCAGCCAACCGGATACCAGACCTCCATCACGCTGCACCGCTGACTCGCCTCCGTTCCCAGTCCCTGTGGACGGTTCTAGTGATCTGTACCCAGCGCTGATTGTCGCTGTGCCACGGCCCGGACAGGCGCTACCCACAGCACTCGCCCAGGAGTTCCCTGCACAGTATCTTTCGACAGGGACGTGTTCTCTCTAGAATCCGGCGCCGGATGGCTCAGGCCGTCGGCCCCTCCTGGTCGATCCTGCCTCTCAGCCCTCCAGCCGTCTCTCCATCTCCCCTCCCCGATCGCCCGAGCGCCCCGCCCCATGGAAGACACCGTCTACAAGGAGTTCCTGGAACTCGAGGACGGTCACTGGTGGTTCCGCGGGCGGCGGACCATTTTCATCTCCTTGCTCGATCGCTTCCTGGGCCGGCAACCCGACAGCGGCCGCATGGTGATGGATGTGGGCTGCGGGGTGGGCGGCATGCTCGAGCCCCTCGAGCAGTACGGCAAGGCGGTGGGCACGGACGTCACCTTCCAAGGCCTCAAGCACTGCGCCGATCGCGGCTTCCCGCGCCTGGTGGCCAGCCATGGCCCCGTGGCCCCCTTCAAGGACGGCAGCTTCGACTGCATCACCGCCTTCGATGCCCTCGAACACATCGAAGACGACGTGGGCACCCTGCGTGAGTTCTACCGCATGCTCAAACCGGGCGGCGTGATCGTCGCGTCTGGGCCGGCCTATCAATTCCTCTACGCGCAGCAGGACAAGAACACGCACCACTTCCGGCGGTACAGCCGGGGCGTGTTCACCTCCCGCGCGAAGCAGGCGGGCTTCGTGATCGAACAGGCCAGCTACATCAACTTCTGGTTGTTCCCGGCCATCCTGCCCATCGTCTTGCTCATGAAGCTGATGCAGAAGCTGAAGCCGCCGGCACCGGAGCAGGATGGAAGCAACGTGGGCATCCCCGTGCCCAAGCTGATCAACGCCACCCTGACCGCGATCTTCTGCAGCGAGGCCAAGGTGCTGCGCTTCCTCAGCGCGCCCACCGGGCACTCCCTCGTGATGGTGGCGCGCAAGCCGCGCTAGTCAACGCGCGTCAGTCGTCGTCCCAGGCGTCGTCCTCACCATCGGGATCGCTCCCCACCTCGACCATGGTGTCGCGATACTCCAGTTCGAGCGGATCCAGCTGTCGCACTTCGAACTCCGCCGAGCACTCATCACAGATGATGAACTGACCCTCCTCGGCGTCGGAATCCAGCTCGTTCATCACCTGGCACTTCGTGCACTCCCACATCATGAGGGTTCTCCAGACTCTCGCGGTCGTTGGGAAGGAATCGGGGCAAGAAGATTATCGGCAAGCGGCCCGCTGTCAATGCCCAGCCCAGCGCCCATCACCCCTGCGCCGCCCCCCCCGCGAGCGGACCGTGACCAGACTGGCCCCGTCTCAGGACGAAGCGGGGGAAGGCCCGAAGGTCAGCAGTTCGCGATAGAGCTCCTCCGCCATCAGCGTGAATTGCTCGGAGGCCGCCACCTCTTCTCGCTGCTGATCCAAGGTGGAGCGGCCGCGCTCCCGGGTGGCCGTGACCAGGTCGGCGCTACGCCGGGCGGCTGCCTCCACTTCGAGCACACCCTGCAACGCCCGGGCAGTCGCCTGCGGGTCGAGATGCGCAGCCGTGTGCCGGCCTTCGGGGGTGCTGTCCCGAAACCAGACCCACACGGCGGAATCATCCCCGCTCGAACCCTGAGTCAGGAAGCACGAACCCCACTGGTGCAGGGGCTCGCCCCTTTCCAGCTCCTGGGCCCAGCGCTCCTCACTGATGCGGCAATGCTCCCCCGGCTGAAGACGTTGCAAGGTGCGTTCCATGGAACTCATGTGAGGGACTCCGCTTTCAAGACCACGGTGCCCTGGGCATCGTCGGACTGGGCGTAATGGAACTTGGCATGCATGGAGTGCGCGCCCACCTGCCCCCAGCGGTCCACCGCCAGCAGCGAGACCGAGGGCTTCCGTGAACCGGCGCGCTTCATGATGCGCGCCAACACGTCCCGGCACGCTCGCTCGGGGCTCGCCCCGTGTCGCATGGCTTCCACCACGGAGAAGCTCGCGCAGGTGCGGATCATTTCTTCCCCGTCCCCGGTAGCGACGCAGGCACCGGCCTCATCGTCGCAGTAGCCACCGGCACCGATGATGGGTGAATCCCCCACTCGACCAGGGAGCTTGTAGGCCCATCCGCTGGTCGTCACCGCCATGCCGAAACGCCCGCGGTCCATGACGATCATGCCGATGGTGTCATGGTCCTCCTCGGCCGGTGCCCGTTGAGTGTCCTGCTTGGCCTTCCATCGTTCCCACGCATTGCGGGCCTCGGCGGTCAGCATCTCCTGCTCGGGGACCCCGCGGCTGCGCGCAAAATCCAACGCCCCTTGGCCCACCAGCAGGACGTGCGGTGTGTGTTCCATGACGGCGCGGGCCACGGTCACGGGGTGCAGCACGTTCTCCAAGGCGGCCACCGAACCGCACGCCAGGGTGTCGCCGCGCATGATGGAGCTGTCGAGCTGCACCACGCCGTCCGCATTGGGTCGCCCCCCATATCCCACGGACGACGTCGACGGGTCCGCCTCGGTGACGTGCACGCCCACTTCACACGCGTCGATGGGATGGCTCTCAGGCGAGGCAGCCGCCCCCTGGCGGGTTCGATCCGCGAGCAAGCGCTCCCAGGCGACGTGGTTCGCGGCGCGCCCCATCTTCCAGGTGGAGACGATCACCCGCTCGCGCTTGGCCGTGCCGCGCATCCCGGTCAGGGGGCCGGTGGCACAACCCAGAGGCAGCGCGCTGGCAGCCAAGGTGCCCGCCACGAGCGAAGCGCCCGCCCGCCCCAGGAAGGCTCTGCGGTGGGGTGGGGTTGCTGACATGGGTTAGGTCTCCTCAGAAGAAACGGCGCGGCACCTGCTTGAGCATCTGCTTGAGAGCCGGGCCCATGCCAGGCATTGACCGGGCCCAAGATCTGGCCATGGCAACCGGACTCAGCGAAGCGTCAGGGGTTGGATCCAATGATAGGCGGGACGAGTGTTCCACAGGCGACGCCATTCTTGATGGGCGGTGTCATCCGGGAAGATCTCGTCGGGGCCGTAGGGGTACCCACTCATGCCATGGAAGGGCAAGGGTTCCACGGTCAGGGCCCGTTCCGTGTTCGGGTCACGATCCTTGGCCCAGCCATCCAGGTAGAGCAGGTAGCTCCGGGTCCAGCCCTCGGGCAGCTCGGGCACGGCCAGGGCCGGGAAGCGCAGCGTGAGCGCATCGCCGGAACCGAAGATCACGCTCCGGTCGTCGGCCTCACCCAGCAAGGGCAGCACGTCGCCGTAGCGGGTGTAACGCCCCGGGTGCTGATTCCAGCGCGGCACAGCGGCCAGCCGGTCCCAATCGTAGGTCTCGAGCAAGGGCTCGTCGGCCAGGCCGGAGGGCGCGGAGAAGCCCCGGCGCCAGAGCCGGGCCCCATCCGCTTCCACAGCGGTGACGCGACTTGGCCCATCCTCGCCCACGGCCAGACGCACGGCATCCCATGCCAGGCACAAGGTGGTCTCGATGCGCACCCGGGGGTCGTCGCGCACGAGCCAGTCGCTCACATCGAGCACCATGGTCTTGGCCTTGCCCGCCGGGAAGCCAGGCGCTGGACCCAGCGGCCGCCAGCCCCCCGCTCCATCGGGCACCGAAAAGACAGGCGGCTCGAAGCTCACATCGGGATCCCGGGCGGCGGCCACATTCACGCTGGCGTCGGTCCACAGGAACCAGCCCGTGAGCGCCAGACGCAACGGCCCCGTGGCAGGCAGCTCGTTGGCATCAAAGCTCAACTCCAGGCTGTGTGCCGGAGAGAGCCCCAGGAACTGGCCGCCCAAAGATGTGTAGGGCGTCGCCAGCTGGCCGTCGTGCCGCCCCAGGCTGTCGGTCCAATCCCGGCCCTGGTCGTCCACCGCCCGCAGCGGCGCCAAGGGCGCCTCCAAGACGTACAGGTGCTCTTCCGGAAAGGGCGGGAAGCAGAAGCGCTCGTTAGGATGAGCCTCGGTGCCGGCCGGATGGTCCACGACATCCAAGCGCACGCGATCGAGGTAGGTCACCTCACGCAACTCTTCGGTGAGCTGGACTTCATAGACGCCGTCCTTGGGGCGCAGTTGCTCGCCCGTCAGCAGCACGAACTCGTCGTGGTCCGGGGGCACCAACTGGCCCGGCACCATGGGCAGTCCAAGCGGCGTGCCGCCCAGGACATCCGTGAGGAAACCGTAGGTCTCGCCATTCCAGGCATAGAGGAAGGGGCACGAACCCACGAGCCCCTCCTTCTGCTGCACGAGGTAGCCCTGCCCGGCCTGGAGGTCGAGTACGTTCTGCACCACGCCGTTGGGCCAGGTGATACGCAGAACGTCAGCCTGCTCGCGCCCACCGAGACCGATCAACAGGGGTTCGCCCCGGGAGTAGAGGCGTTGGTAGTGGGGCCCGGCGCGCACTTCGACGATGGCCCCGCGGCCCCGGGGTTCGTCCTTGATGCCCTGCAAGGTGAGGCGCAGGGACGTGGCCCCGGGCCGCGATGCGCGTGCGCTGGCGACGGTGCCCTGCGCGAACCACAGCAGGTCGGGTTTCAGGTCGCCCTCGACGTCGACCACCGCCAAGGAGGCGTGCGCGCCAGCGGGAAGAGCGAGCGGTGCGCGTTCGCCACCGACCAGCTCACGCACCGAAGCCAAGCTTCCAGCGGGCCCAGGCCACAGAAGAGACGGGAAGCCCTCGAAGAACAGGTCCACGGCCTGAACGGCCCCGGGCGCAAACTCCTCGGCCGCCAGCACTCCGCTGGGCACGCTGATCCAGCCCCCCGCAGCGCGCGCGACGTGCAGCACCCCTTCGCCGTCGGCGCTGAAGAGATCGGGCCGTCCATCGCCGTCCACGTCGCCGACCCAGGGTTCGCTCTTGCCGACGAAGTCAGGCAACTTCGACGATTGGTCGGAGAAATGGCCGCCCCGTTCGTTGCTGGCGAGGAATGGACCGCTGTCCAACCCCAACAGGAGGTCGACGTCCTGGTCGACGTCGAAGTCCTCCACCTGACACCAGGAGGCCGGCTGATCGCGCGGCAGTCCCGCATCGGTGGTCGCTTCGGTGAAGCCAATCCACTCCGCCTGCTCGTCCTGCTCGGCGTCTGCACCGAAGCCATCGTTGCGCAACAGACGCACGCCGAAGCTCCCCACCACCAGCAGGTCGACATCCCCTTCGTGGTCGTAGTCCACGACAGCCAGATCCGTGGCCACACCCGGAAGTTGGAGCAAGGGCTCAGATTGCCGGACCCAGCTGTCCTGCTCGCTGCGAGCCTGTTCATGCACCCGATGGTTGACCATCAACTCCAGGGCACCGTTGCCGGCGAAGACGAGATCCAGGTCACCATCCCGGTCGGCATCCAGTGCGATGGCTGCGTCGACGGGGGTTTCGAGCAGGGTCTCCGCGAGCCACACGCCACTCGGCGCCCGGCGCGCGAGGGCCAAGACCTCACCCGCCAGGAGCAGGGACGGTTCCTCGTGCGCCGCGTAGCGCACCTCCAGCTCGTTGCCGACCTTGTCGTCGGCTGCTGTCTCGGGCAGCCGCAAGGTCATGGGGAAGAAGGCGTCGACCTCACCCAGGTCGTTGATTCCCACCCACTCCACCAAGCTGCCAGCGGGGAGGCCGGGGGTCTCCTTCACGAGTCGCGGGCTGGGCGGAGGGGCTGGCAACAGGCCGAGGTCCCCGCGGTCAAACTCCGCGGGACCGGGCGCGAGGATGCCGCGCTCATTGAGGTCTGCACACACATCTGCCCAACGCAACGCCTCCTCCTGCAGACCCTGGAAGATGAGCACGCGAGAGAGCTTGTAGGCCACCGTCGGGTACCAACTCCCCCCGAAGGCCTCGCCGCGCTCAGCCAGCGCTCGCAGGTGCCCTTCTGCCGCGTCGTCCTGGTCGAGGTCCGACAGCAAGGTCGCGTAGGCCAGCCGGGTGGGGTAGCTGTCGGGGGCCAGTTCCCATGCCCGTTGAACAGCGGCTAACGCAACCTCCGGCTCGCCCTCGTCCTTCGCCAAGCGGTAGCGCGCCCAGTGGTAGCGCGGGTCGTTGTCGAGCGCGGCGCCGACCCGGGCCAACAGCGCGCCGGCTGCTCGCGTGTCATGGGACTCCAACTCGATCAGGGCTGCGCGCAGGAGGTCTTCCGGCTCGACATCAGCACCCGAGTCCCCAGAGACCAGGGGCTGGACCGCCTCGCGAGCCAGCTCCCAACGCTCCTCGCTGAACAGGGCTGCGGCTCGATCCCGGGCCACCAGGAGCGCCAGATCCTGCTCCTCGGAGCGCGCCGTTCCCGGTGCTGAGGAGGCCTCGCCAGCCTCCTGGGAGCTCTCCCCGCAAGCAGACAGGCCGACGGCCCCCACCAGCAGCAACAGCAAACACCAAGACCTCCAAAGCGCGTAACCCATGGGTAGCTTTCTCACGTCCTTCACTTCAAGGGGCACCTCGTAAGGCACCAGCGAACTGCTGGCGTCGGGACTCAGGACGGATGTCCGCATCGGCCGATGCAAGCAGTACGATGTGTGGTTCATGTGGCCATCGGAGCATGGCGTCCGGCCGGAGCCAAGAGTCTGCCCCAGAACCACGCTCTCCTTCGTTCCATACCCAGGCATCGCTCTCATGTTTCCTGCTCCTTGGAATCACCTCGAATCACCTGCCCGTGCCCCAGCCCGCTGGTCTGGCTTGGCAACGACGCTCCTGCTGTGCTGCATGGCGCTGTCCTGCGGAGACTCCGAGGCCCCCACATCCGAGAGCGGATCGGCCGGCAGTTCGGTCAATCTGCCCGACTCGGTGACCGTCGCCGTCCCCGACACGCCGCTGGTCCACATGGAATTGGTGGAGGACCTCTCCGAAGAGGTGGCCAACGAGATGCTTGGCTTCGCTGACAAGCTGCGACGTCGCGATTTCACGGCAGCTGCGGATTGGCTCGCTCCAGACTTCGTCGGACACGCGCTGGTGGGCTTGAGCCCCGACAGCACCGACTCCCTGCCGCTCGATGCCACGCGCACGGCCTACCTACGGGACAGCGCGCCGATCGTGGGGCGGGCAGATTTCCTGGCCGGACTGAAGTCCGTGATCGGGCCCTGGGAGCGGGTCGAGTACGCGCAATGGAAGGTGAAGGGCGCCGAGTTTCAGATCGGCAAGCCCCGTTGGGGGCGCATCAAGTACCGCATCACCTTTCTCGGCAGCTCCGAGGACGGCGGCCCCCGCTCGCTCGTGGCTTGGGGCTATGGGCGCCAGGTCTTCCTGAACGGAGCCTGGAAGCTGCAGGCCTTCGAGCTCACGTCGCTCACTGAAGAGCAACGCGCGGCCCCCCTGTTCACGGATGTCAGCGCCACGGCAGGCGTGGCCCACGCAGGCATCCGCTTCGGCCAGGCGGGCAACAACAGCTTCGCGTGGAACGGCGCGGCTGCCGGTGATGTGAACGGCGACGGGCTGGTGGACCTGTTCCTACCCAGTCACCCCGCCAACTTCCTCTATGTGGCTCGCGCCGAAGGGGGCTTCTCGAACGAGGCCGACTCACGAGGCGTGGACAAACCGGCCGGCGGCACCGGTCCGGTGTTCTTCGACTGGGACAACGACGGCGACCAGGACCTGGCTCTCGCCGACGTCGGCTGGACCGACCGGGACGGCAGCGTCAAAGGCAACCCGCTACGGCTCTACGTAAACGACGGTTCGGGCCAGTTCACGGAGCGCGGTGCAGAGTTCGGCTTCAACGCCCTCTGCTACGGCTACTCCCTCACGGCGCTGGACCACACGCTGGACGGGGCCCTCGACCTGTTCGTGTCCAACTATGGTCGGGTGGCCGGCGAGCCGAACAACTCCTGGACCGACGCGTCCAACGGCATGTCGAACATGCTGTTCCAGAACACGGCTGGTACGGGCTTCACCGACGTGACGGTCGACGCCGGGCTCACGGACACTCGCTGGACCTACGCCGCGGCCGCCGCCGACCAGGACCTCGACGGCGACCAGGACATCTACGTCGCGAACGACTACGCCCGCAACATCTTCTGGCAGAACCAGGGCGATGGCAGCTTCCGGGACGCCGCCAACGACGAGGGCATCAGCGACCTCGGCAACGGCATGGGCACGGCCTGGGGAGACCTCGACAACGACGGCCAGCTCGACCTCTACGTGGCCAACATGAGCTCCACGGCGGGCAACCGCATCCTGGGCCGGCTCGAGAAACAGGACGACGGCGAGACCCAGGACCTGCTGAAGATGGCAGGCGGCAACTCGATCTTCCTGGGCAACACGAGCCTGAGCCCTGAGCCTGAGTCGGGCGACGACGTGGTTGGGGTCGGACGCAACTTCGAACGGGTCCCCAAGACGCAAGGAGGGGTGGGCGCCAGCTGGGCCTGGAGCCCGGCTGTGGCCGACCTCAACCTGGACGGTTGCCTGGACCTCTTCTGCGCCAACGGCTTCGTCACCGGCGATACCGCGGCCGACACCTGAAGCACCTACTGGCGCCACGTTGTGGCGTCCTCAGTCGATGTCCAAGCAGAAGAGAGCATCACCGCAGCACAGGACGTGAACAGCTCGTCCTACCTCGGGCTGCACAACGCCCAGATCTACAAGGACGGCTTGTCCTTCAGCGGGTCGGAGCGGGACAAGGTCTGGATCAGTCGCGGGCCCGGCCAGGGCTTTGCCGACCTGTCTGATCTCTCCGGCGCCGATGACCCGAACGATGGTCGCGCCGTCGTGGCGGCCGACTTTGACGACGACGGCGACGTCGACCTCTTCGTGCACAACATCCAGCGCGAACGGCACAAGCTGTTTCGCAACGACGCCGTGTCCGCTGGCGCCCAAGGTAGCCACTTCCTGAAGCTGAAGCTGCGCGCCACGAGCACCCAGTACGAAGCTGTGGGCGCCTTGGTGGTGGTGACCGGCCCCCACGGACCGACAGGGCAAGTCCTCTCGCGCGGCGCCGGCTTCGAGTCCTGCCAGGCCGACGAACTCGTCTTTGGCCTCGGGGAGCAGGACACGGCCCAGGTGGAGGTGGTCTGGCCCGGCGGCAAGCGGGAGTCCTTCGGCCAGCTTCCCAACGGTGCTCGCATGCTGTTGGTGGAAGGCAGCGCAGAGGGCACGCCCTATGCTGCCCAGCCCCGTCCCCTGCCCGACCCCTTGCCGCCCGGTCTGCTGCTCGAAGAGGGCGACATGCTGCCGACGCTCCTGCTGACTAGCGGCGACGGACAGGCAGCCTCCTTGGATGTGCGGACACTTGCGGACGGCAAGCCGCTCTTCCTCAACTTGTGGGCCAGCTACTGCGCCCCCTGCGTGGCAGAGATTCCAGACCTGCAGGCCTTGCAGGATGCGGGCGAGGTGCGCGTCGTGGGTGTCAGCGTGGACGCGCCGGGCTCCCGGGAGTCAGCTGAGGCGCTGCTCAAGAAGCGCGGTGGCAACTACCCTTCCTTCTATCTGGACGAAGACGCCGGAGGACTGGAAGCCCTGGTGGACCTGGAACGGCTGCCGATCCCTACGACGCTCGTGATCAGTGCCGAAGGGCGCATCGAGAGCATCATGAGGGGCCCCATCGGGCGCTGAGTGCCCGTTGAGCCATCGCTGAAAGCCGCTCGTCGATGCTCGGCTCTCCAGAGCAGATCTCGGCCTGAGGGAGCGCGCTTGAGTTCCGCGCGTGTTCTTGACGAAGGCAGCGCAGTCAGCTCAGCCCGAGCAGGGCATACTGGTGGAAAGCCGCCAGCCCGCTCTGACCTCGAACCCCGAATCGAATGGCTTCACCCATCATGCTGCGTGGACGACCTGCTCGTGCCCTGCTGGCCCTCGCCGTGCTTGGGTGGCTGGGGTCCGGCCAGCTCCAGGCCCAGTTCAGCCTCACGGGTGAGGTCCTGCACGAAGACCCGGTCAACATCCTGCTGATCATTGCGGACGACCTGGGCGTAGAAGGCGTGGGCGTGTATGGCGAGCACCCGAACCCGCCGCGCACACCGAACATCGATGCCCTGGCTTCCAGGGGGCTGCTGTTCCGGAACTGTTGGGCCAATCCCGGTTGCTCCCCCACCCGCGCCACCCTGCTCACAGGCCGTTACTCCTTCCGCACCGGCATCGGCCAGGCCATCAACTACTTCTTGAGCCCGATCGAGCTCTCACCCAAGGAGGTGGGGCTGCCCCAGGTGCTCGACAGTCGCTACCGCAAGGTCGCGTTCGGCAAGTGGCACCTGGCCAAGCTCAGCGAGTCGGGCGTGCGCCACCCCAAGCACTTCGGCTTCGACAGCTTCGCCGGCAGCATGAAGATCCTCAATGGCTTCGTGAGCGAGGCTTACTACGACTGGGAGAAGGTCACCAACGGCAAGACCGAACAAACCCATACCTACGCCACCACCGACACGGTCAATGACGCCCTTCATTTCATCGAAGAGGCGGACGGGCCCTGGTTCATGTGGCTTGCGTTCCATGCACCACACTCCCCCTTCCACAAGCCGCCTGCACGCCTGCACGGCTACGACCTGCCGGTCATTGTGAAGGATGATCTCGCGCTGCACATGTACGCCATGATGGAGGCGCTGGACACGGAGATCGGGCGACTCCTGCAAAACATGGACCCGGAGGTGCGCGACAACACCGTCATCATCTTCGTGGGGGACAACGGCAGCCCCGCCAGCGTCACCGTCCCCCCCTACAACCCCAAGCACGCCAAGAACACGCTCTATGAAGGTGGGCTCAACGTGCCGTTGATCGTGGCCGGGCCGGGCGTGGCCGAGGGAGCCGAGAGCGGCGCGCTGGTGAACACCACGGACATCTTCGCCACCGTGCTGGACGTTTCGGAGCCGCCCCTACACCAGGCGACGGCCAAGCCCCCGGCCGACTCCGTCTCCTTCCGTCCGTTCTTCAGCGACCCGGGGGCCTCCTCCCTACGACCGTGGGTGTACGCCGAGCGCTTCCTTCCCAACGGCTTCAACCCCGTAGAGACCCGGCGCGCGATGCGCGAGAACCGCTTCAAGCTGATCCAATCCCTGGATCACACCGACACCGTGGTGCTCGAAGAGCTGTACGACCTCGTGGACGATCCGACCGAGGACAACGACCTGATGTTGGTCCCGGCCCTCTCGCCCACGACCCAGGTCATCTATCAATACCTGCACGACGAGATGGCCTTCCTCGACCCGCCCAGCCCTTGGACGCATCTGGACGACGGCAGCGTGCTGAAGAGCAGTGCTCCCCAGCTCCAAGCGAGCGGTTCCCCCAGCGCCGGAGCCGTACTCCAACTCTCCCTGACCCAAGCCCCAGCAAACACCCTGACGCTGCTGGTGACGGGCTACAGCGCCTCAACGACCGTCCCCTACCAGGAAGGGGTGCTGCACCCCGACGTGCGCCGCTTGTTCCCCACCCGCACCGACAGCAACGGTCGGGTGAATCTCGCAGCCCGCTGGCCAGCACACGCCCCCGAAACCGGCGCCCTGGCCTTCCAGTTCCTCTTCCCCGCCCAAACCAAGCGCAAGAGCGCCGCCAATTCAGCCCCCCCCACGCGCTCCAACGCCATCCAGCTCCAGCTCACCAGCGCCCAGCCCTAGCTCGGAGCCCCTCGCGGTTCGCAGCAGCCCTCGAGCAAACCCGCCCTCAGGCCGATCGCTCTTCGAGCTGTTCCCAACGAGCATAGGCCTCCAAGACCTGCTGCTCAGCTGCCGCACGCTTCTGCTCCACCTCACGCCGCTTCTCCCTGGGTCCGGCGTACAAATCCGGCTGCGCCAACTGCTCGTCCAAGGACACGACCAGCGCCTCGGCCGCTGCAATCCGATCGGGCAGCGCGTCGTATTCGTTCTGCTCCCAGTTACTCAAGCGCTTGGGAGCAGAAGCCGGCGGCACGGCGTCGGCTTCGCGCGCCGCACGTCGCTTCGCGCGGACCTGGTTCTCTTCCGAACGCTCTGCCTGCTTGCGCTCCTCCACCATGCGCTCGATCAAGCGGCTCACTGCGCAGGCGTCCTGGCGCGCGTTGCCCTCACCGTCCAGGTGCACGACACGCGTGGCCACACGGTCCAGGAAGTAGCGGTCGTGGCTCACCACCAACACCGTGCCGGGGAAAGCCACCAGGGCCTCCTCCAAGGCGCGCAACGTCATGAGGTCCAGGTCGTTGGTGGGTTCGTCCAGCAGCAGCACATTGCCACCGGCGCACAGCAGCTTGGCCAGCAACACGCGGTTGCGCTCGCCGCCCGAGAGCTTGCCCACCAAGGCGTGCTTCTGATCCCCGGCAAAGAGGAACTGATCCAGGAAGCTCTCCACCCGGCGCACGTCCTCGCCCACGCGCACATGGGCGCCCACCCCGGCCACCTCCTGGGACACAGTCTTGTACGGGTCCAGCTGGGTGCGCTTCTGATCGATGGACGCGAAGCGCACGGTCTCACCCACGATGACGCTCCCTGCGTCGGGCTCCAACACTCCCTCCAGCAGTCGCAACAAGGTGCTCTTGCCAGCGCCGTTGGGACCGATGATGCCCAGGCGTTCCCCGGCGCCCAGCTCGAGATCCAGATTGCGCAAGACAGTGCGGCCGTCGAAGGCCTTGGTCAGGCCGTGGGTGGCGAGCACCTTGGTGCCCAGGCGCGGCCCGGGAGGCAGGCGGAACTCCAAACCAGCCGAGCTGCGCTCCGGGGCCGCGTCGACCAGATCTTCATAGCGGTCGATGCGGGCCTTCGCCTTGGTGCTCCGTGCCGGAGGGCCGCGGCGCATCCAGGCCGTCTCCCGGCGCAACAGATTGCAGCGCGCCGACTCCACCCGGCGTGCGCCTTCCAGGCGTGCCATGCGCGCCACGAGATAGTCGCCGTAGCCGCCCACGTACTCGTGCGCCACCCCGCCATCCACCTCGATGATGCGATCCACCACGCGATCGAGCACATAGCGATCGTGGGTGACCATCAGCAAGGACGCCCGGGACTCCAGCAGGTAGTCCTCCAACCAATCGATGGTCTCCACGTCGAGGTGGTTGGTGGGCTCGTCCAGCAAGAGCAGGTCGGGCTCGGACAAGAGCAGCCGGGCCAAGGCCACACGCCGCGCCTCGCCGCCTGAGAGTTCGGTGCAGGTGCGGTTGGGGTCGAGCAGACCCAGGCCCGCCAGCAATGCGTCCACCCTGTGGTCGACCTCGTACCCACCAAGGGACGCCAGCCGGTCTTCGAGCCGGGCCTGGTCCGCCAGCAGGCGCTCCACCTCTTGGGGGCCGGCGCAGGCCACCTCGAGCGCGGCGTGCACCCGTGAAATCTCGTCCAGCACCTCCGCCCGCCCTTCGAGCCCCTCGCGCACGGCTTCGCGCAAGGTGGCAGCCGCCGGGAGTACGGGTTCCTGCTCGAGATAACCCACCGACAGCCCACGTTTGGGGATCACATCCCCCTCATCCGCCGTCTCCAGACTGGCGGCGATGCGCAGCAAGGTGGTCTTTCCACAGCCGTTGGCGCCCAGCAGGCCCACTCGCTCCCGCTCCTGCACGAACAGCGAGATCCCGCGCAGCAGATGGCGGTCGCCATAGGTCTTGTGGATCTCTTGCAGCGTCATCAGGGCAGCCATGGCGCGGGAGGATAGCACCCGCTGTCTCCCTTTGACTGCGCGCATGCTCCAATGGTGGGCCCCCCGGTTGTGGGTCTTGAGGAGGAGTCGGTATGAGCAGCTCGCTGCGATGGATCCTGTTGCTGGTCATGGCGCTCGCTGTCGTCGGCGTCGCCCTCTGGTTGGACGGCGAACCAGCGGCGGAGATCGCGGGCGGGTCTTTGACGGGCCCTGGGTCGACTGACCCTGGCCGTGGCCCGGAAGAGGCTGACCTGCCGAGCACCTGGGACGATGCGCCCCAGCCCGTGGCCGCCGAACCCGAGGCACTGCGTGTCGAGCACGCTTCCAGCCTCGCCGCCTCAACCAAGGCTGAGCAGGCACCGCGGCTCCGCGTCCAGGTACTGGGGCGTCTCGTCTCCGTCGAGGGTCGACCGGTCGCCGACGCCACTGTCTCCCTCATGGACGGCCCCGTGCCCCACCTCCAGGCCGCCATCATGGGTGGCGCCCTCGGGGACATCGCCGATGAGCAGGACGAGGGCGGCGAACCGCGAGCCAAAGTGACGACACTTCTGGGCATCGGCCGGGACACCACCGACAAGGACGGCCGCTTTCGCATCGACGCCCCGCTGCCGAAGGAAGACGGTAACAGGGAAGAGGCCATCCCCTTCCTCGACACTTCGCTGCTCAGCGGATCACGACTCTACGTGCAACACCCAGCTTTCGTGGCGGGCGAACACCCCGTCCCCAGCCTGGTGGCCGGAGAAGTGGACGCCGGAACGCTTGTGCTGGAGGCCGCTGGCCGCATCACGGGCCGGGTGCTGGCGGCGGATGGCACGCCCCTGGACGGTGCACGCCTGGCCGTCCAAGAGGTCAAGAACCGTAAGGCCGGACTCGGAGAGCTGTTCAGCTTGATCAGTGGCAGCCCCGAGGCCGCGCTCACGTCCGAGTTGTCGGGAACCGACGGCCGCTTTCAAATGGGCGGCATGACCGCGGGCCGTTACACCTTGGCCGTGCAGGGCAAGGGGCACCCCCTGCTCGTCAGCGACGAGCTGGACGTCGTGGCGGGCCTGAGCATCGACGTGGGCGATCTGCGCCTGGCACGCGGTAGCTTCCTCGCCGGTCGCGTGCTGGACGGAGAGGGCCAAGCTGTTCCTGATTTGAAGGTGAATGCAGCGGCCCAGCTCTCCTCGGACGGGTTGGATGCGATCTCGGGCTTGAGCACGCGATTGCTCGTGGGCGGCATGAGCAGCTCGGACTGGACGGACGAGGGAGGCAACTTCCGTATCGAGGGAGTGCCATCAGGGACGCACGACCTGAAACTCGGCGGCCGGGACACGGGCTGGAGCCATCTCGAGCTGGACGATGTCGCCAGTGGCCGACGGGATGTGGAGCTCGTGGTGCATCGGCTGGGACACCTCCTGGTGACCGTACAAGACACCGACGGCCGGCCGATCCTCGGCGAGCTGAGCCTGAAACCGAAACGCTCCGAAGACGACCACCTGCTCTCGGTCTACACCCGGGACGAGCTGGCCGCGGACCTGGCATCCACGTCGAACAGCAAGAAGATCGCGCGCCTGAGCTCCCTGCCCGAGATTCCGCAAGGCGCCTACCTGCTCCGCTACGCCGGACGGGAAGGCACTGAACTCCGGATCAGCGGGGACGGCTACGCCACCTCCGTCCACGAGCTGCCGGCCGTGCTGGGGCCAGGCGTCGACACCCATCTCCTGCGCCTGCAGCCTGAATCGGTGCTCGCAGGCCGCGTCGTGGATGAGCAAGGCGCCCCGATCGTGGGGGCGACGGTCCGGGCGAAGGTGCCCGGGGGCGGCGGCAACGATTTCGGCTCCCTGCTCGCTGAAGGCTTCGACGCCAGCCGCAGCAGCTCCAACACCAAGATCACCACGGTGACCACCACGAGCACCGGGGGCGACGACCCGCCGACGGTGACGAGCCAATCTTCATCGCCCAGCTCTGTCAGCGCCAGGTCTCGCAAGACCACGACCGATGCCGAGGGGCGCTTCCGCCTCGCGGGCCTCTCGGCGGGCACCTGGGAGCTTTCGGCGTCCTCCCGGCTCAGCATGGGCTCCGAGCCCCAGACGCTCTCGCTGAATGCGTCAGAGCAGCGCACGGATCTCGAACTCGTGCTGCCCAAGGGCGGCAGCATCGTGGGAGTGGTGGTGGATTCCTCTAGCCAACCCGTGGAGGGTGTTCGCATCGCCGTCGCCGTGCTGCGCACGGGGGGCTTGCTGGCCGGGCTCGCAGACCTCCAAGGCAACGTCGAACGGGAGATGGCCGCCAGCCTGGGGGCCATGGGTGACGACCGGGTCGTGAGCACAGACAGCGACGGGCACTTCGAGGTGCACGGCCTGCGCCCCGAGCACTACAGCGTCACCCTGAAGAAGCAGAGCACGTCAGCCATCAGTCTCGACCTGGCGGGCCTCTTGAGCGGGCCGCCTCCCGAGGACGAACGCACACGCCACGTACAGGTGCTCGCCAACGAGAGCACGCAGGTGGACTTCGTGCGCCCCTCTCTCGGAGATCTCGAGGTGCGCGTCACGGCTGCAGGCCAGGCGGTCGCCGGGGCCGACGTCTCCTTGTCCGATCTCTCCAACAGCTTCATGGGCGTGAACCTGTCCCTCGACGGGCGCATCGAGCGCACGAACAGCGACGGCGTGGCGACCTTCCAGGAATTGGAGCCGGGCGGGTACGGCGTGCAGGCCATGGTCCCCGGCGCCCTGCACCTGGAGGAGAGTGAGGTCGAGATGGAAGGTGGCCGAACCCAAGAACTGCATCTGACGTTCGGCGGCATCACCCTGCGCGGCTCCGTCGTGGACGACCTGGACAACAGCAAGACGGCCGGCGCCCTCGTGCACCTGCGCCGCGCGGACCCGGAACAGGACGCGGCGCCCAGCGCCCTGGAGAGCCTCTTCGGCCAGAGTGTCAACGTAAACGTCAAGGTCGGCGACCAGAGCAACCGCAGCTCCGATGCGTCCGGCCTCTTCGGCTTCTCCGAGGAGTCCGTCGCGACGGACAGCAACGGTGAGTTCGAGATGAAGTTCCTCTCGCCCGGGCGCTGGGAAGTCTGGGCCGATGGCGACAACTGGGTGCCTGGGGAGAGTGCCTTCGTCACCCTGGAAGATTCGCTGGCACCCGACAGCGTCCGGCTGCACGTGCGGCGGGGCGCCACCCTCAAGGGTCAGGTGATCGAAGGCAGCAGTGAGGACCCGCTCGACGGCGTTCGGGTGGAGCTGCAGGACTCAGCCGGCAAACGTGTGCAGCGCACCGATTCGGACAACGGCGGCTACGTCTTCAGGGGCGTCGCCGCGGGCGACTATCAGTTGGTGATCCCCGGCGACGGCGACGACCGCGCACGGCGCCCGGTGCACGTCGGTTCCGACGCCCCCACCCTGACGATCCATCTTGTGACCTTGGACTGAACCGGGGACTAGGGACTGACGAGCGCGGCCAAGCGATCGGCCCAACGCTCCACCGCATCCGGTGCATCCTCCAGGTAGAGCGAGGGGTCGAGCAGCTCGACTTCCATCAGCTCGAAGCGGCCGTTGCGCTGGACCCCGTCCACCCGGGCATAGACCTGGGGGCCTGGGCAGGTGTGCAGGACCTGCGCCGCGAACTCCACCAGTTCGAGCGGTGGATCGATGCGCAGCTTGCTTCCGCCAAACTCCTCGTGCACTCGGAACTCACCCTGCCCCGGGTGCTTGATCACGGCGTGACTGAAGGCACCCGCAAAGAACAGCAGCGAGAGCTCGCCTTCCGTGGCGATCTCCGAGGCGAAGCACTGCACGAGCATGTCGTGCCCGGCATGCACCGTAGCCCAGCGCTGCTCCTGTCCGGCTCGCTCAGGACCGGGGGCGTGCTGACGCACCCGGAACGTCTCCCAGCCGCCCAGGGAGATGACGGGCTTGACCACCGCCTCGTCCCACTCCAGCTCTTCGAGCAGCGCGTGTAGCGAGACCTCCCCGCCCTTGTCCACGACACGCGTGGGCAAGACCGGAAAACCCGCGGCTTCCAACTCCAGGAGGTGGCGCTTGTCGAGGTTCCAGCGCAGCACGTGCGGCGGATTCCAGACGGGCACGTCGAGGCCTTCCAGGGCGTCGATCCAGCGCGCGAACTTCTCCGGAGCCAGATGGTAGTCCCAGCACGAACGCACCACGACGGCATCGCAGGCGGCCAGGGTCTCAAGCCCGTCTGTCCAGGGGATGGGGCAGGCCTGCACACCGCGCTGGGCGAGTGCGGGCAGCACCAACTGTTCATCCTCGTGCAGGTCGGGAAACTCCTCACAGGTCACGAGCGCCAGTTTAGGCATGGGCTTGGGCATGGGCATGGGCGCACGATACCCAAAGCCCGCACGGCTCAGCGCTTGGGAAGTTGCACCAGCACGCTGAAGACGTCGCCGTCCAACGTGCCGCGGATACTGCCTCCCAAGGCCTCGATGATCTTGCGGCACAGCGCGAGACCCAAGCCTGCGTGACGCCCGGTCTCCCCACGCGAAGAGTCAGCGCGCCAGAAGGCCTCGAAGGCCCGTCGCGGCAGATCGGGGTGGGCCCCTTGCACCGGGTTGCTCACCTCGAGCGCCCAGTGTTCGCCGGCGTCCAGCAACTCGACACGCAAGGCCGAGCAACGGGGCGCATAGGCGACGGCATTCTCCACGAGGTTGTCCACCACGCGACCCAGCAGGGCGGCATCGGTGGTCAAGCTGGCCCCACTCGGCACGTCCACCTGCCAACGCTGCTCGCGCTCCGTGGCGAGCGCAGCATGGGTCTCCAACGCCCGCGCCAACAGCGAGCTCATGGTCACGGTGTCCGGGGCGCGCGTGGAGGCGCGAGAGACCCGCGCCAAGGCGAGCAGGGTCTCCACCAGGGACTGCATCTCGAGCGCGATGGCCAAGGATTGCTCGGCGGTGCGCTTCCAGGCGTCACTTTCCCGGGGACGCGAGAGGGCCAACTCCAGCGTCGAGCGCAAACCCGCGATGGGCGTGCGCAGCTCGTGGGCTGCATCCGAAGCGAAGGCCTGCTCCCGCTCGAAGGTCTCCGAGATGCGGCCCATGAGTCCATTCAGCTGGTCCACCACGGGAGCCAGTTCCTTGGGGGCATCGGGCAGGGAGAAGCTTGCCTGGAGGTCGTCACCCGCATGCCTTCCCATCTGCTCCCGCAGGCGTTGCAGCGGTCGCAAGCCGACATGGACGATCCAGGACACGAGCCCGGCGCAGCCCGCGCTCGAGACCAGCCAGCCCATCACCAGCAGCCAACGCAGTTCGCTCAGGGCCCCGGCGATGCCCGTGGTGCCGTGCCCCACCACCAACTCCACCACGCGCGGCGTGGGCTCCGGCTCGTAGGGAGGGGGCCCGTGGCGATCGAGCGGGTCCCTCGGTTCGTCGCCCGTTGCGCCGCTCGCTCGCCGAGCCAAGCGCCCCCGCAAGCCCTGCGCGCGTGGGCCGCGCTCGTCCGGCGGCGGGCGCTCGCGGCTCTGGTAGCGAAAGGCCATGAGCCGCACCGGCTCCTGCGACTCACCGAGCAAGCGTTCGTCTCGGTAGGGCTGCGCGGTGCTCAGGTCGCCCATTTCGAGCGCTTCAAGGTCTTGGGCCACTCGCGGCAGCTCATCCTCACCCAAGGAATCCGACCGGAAGATGGTCTCACCGTTCTCATCCCAGGCCTGCAGAAGAACGTCCTCTTGCTCTGGGAGCAACCAGCCCAGCAACGACTTCTTGCGCGGTGGGCGGCGCCTCCCCGGCGGGTCCTGTCGATCCCTCTCGCGCGCCACATCGGTCACGCTCGAGCGCAGCACGGCCTCGAGGCTCGTGTCGAGGGCCTCACTCAGTTGCGACTCCACCACGGCATGCACCGCCACACCTGTCAGCGCCAGGAACAACGTGATGCCGGCCAACAGACCCAGGACGAGACGCGTGCGCAGGGAGCTCACGCGTCGGGAGCCTTCAGCATGTAGCCTTCACCCCGTCGCGTGGTGATCAACTTCGGGTGCTCCGGGCGCTCAAGCTTCTTGCGCAGGTAACCCACATAGACGTCGACCACATTGCTGGTGGCATCGGAGTGTTCGTCGTAGAGGTGTTCCCAGATGGCGGTGCGCGACACCACTTCACCCTCGCGCAACAACAGGTACTCCAGCAGCGCATACTCGCGGGCCGTCAGCAGCACCGCCTCGCCGGCGACGCTGACGCTGTGGCGCGTCGTGTCCACTTCCAGATGCCCGATGGTCTGCACGGGTGATGTCGCACCGTAGCGGCGCCGCAAGAGCGCGCGCACCCGGGCCAGCAACTCGTCCATGGCAAAGGGTTTGCTCAGGTAGTCGTCGGCACCCGCATCCAAGCCTCCAACCCGGTCCTCCACCGCATCCCGTGCCGTGAGCAGCAGGACCTGGCAGGGGCGCTCGGCTTCGCGCACGCGCTTCAGGATGTCGAGGCCGGACAATTCCGGCAGTTGGATGTCCAAAAGCAGCACGTCGTAGTCACAGGTGCTGGCCCGGTGCCACCCGTCCCGCCCGTCGGCCGACTCATCCACCGAGTGGCCCTCCTCGCGCAGAGCCTCCGACACGGCGAGTCGCAAAGGGGCGTAGTCTTCGACGACGAGCAGGCGCAAGACGAGGGATCCGAACGAGGGTGGAACGCGAGACGCGCCGGAACGCAGGACGGCGGCCGTCAGTGTAGCGAAGCTCAGTGTTCATGAGAGGAGCATGAGTTCCTCAGCGCGCGGCCCTGGAAAAGACGCGGTTGCTCTCACGCTGCTCTCACCGGGGGTCTCCTAGAGTTCGTGCCATGACCCACGACCTCCTCCCCCCGGAGCTACCCATGTTCACCCGCACGTCCCATGCAGCATTGACGATTCCGAGCCTCTTCCCGGTCCGAACTCAGGTCCGAGCCCTGGCATTGGCTGTGTGCCTGCTGCCGGCGCTCTCGAACTCTGCAGTGGCTGGAGCGCCCGAAGAAACCCTGGGCGACACTCAAGCCGACAGCACCTCAACTGCTGCCTCCTCCAGCGCGACGAGTCAGGGATTCGACGTGGCTCTGGCCGCCCATGACCCGGACGCGAGCGACGAAGAGCGAGCCGCGAAGAAGGAGGCACGCAAGGCCCAGCGCGGCGAGCGCAAGGCTGAGCGCGAGACGCGCAAGGCGGAACGCAAGGAAGCCAAGGCCGAGCGCCAAGCCGAGCGCGAAGAGAAACGGGCCAAGAAGAAGAAGAAGAAGAAGTCCAAGGCCCGTGGCAAGCAAGGCAAGGCTGGCAAGAAGTCCCAACGCGAGCGCGGCTCAGACCGTGAGGGCGGCTCGGATCGAGGCCCCGGCGGAGGGCGCCGTGAAGCGGGTCGGACACGCGAGTCGCAGCGCTCCTTCGATCGTGACGGCGGCAGCCGCCCCTCACGCCGTAGCCAGGCCGGACCCAGCCGGGACGAAATGCCGCCCCGCTTTGACGGAGGCAACCGCCGCCCCATGCGCGAGTCGTTCGAGCGCGGCGGGCGCCGCAACCGTGACCGCGATCTCGGCCGCGACTCCGGCCGCGACATGGACTTCGGACGCAGGGAGCGTGAGGAGCGCCCCCGTGGAGGACGCCGCGGACGCTGAAGCCCTTGCGCCCCCCTCCCCGTCCCGCCCTCTCTCCCTTTCGTTGCAGCACCGCTTCATCCGTTGACCGTCTCCGACTCTCCCGTTCGACCCACCCGATCCCGGAGCATTCCCTTGGCACCCTCCCGATTTGCAGTGGCTCTGTTGAGCTTGCAGCTCTTGGCCTTCTCTCCCCTCGCCACCACCCTCAACGCACAGGGTGGCCCGCCGCCTCCTCCGCCCCTGCAAGCGCTACAACCGCCGCTGGCTCCGCCCGGCAACCCCATGACCATGGAGAAGGCCCGACTGGGCCGGGTGTTGTTCTGGGATGAGCAGTTGTCGTCCACGCGCACTGTGGCCTGCGGCACCTGTCATGTCCCCGAAGCAGCTGGCTCGGACCTGCGCACGCTGCAGGGTGTCGCGGGCATCACCCACCCCGGCTCCGACGGCCTGTTCGGCAGCGATGACGACATCACGGCCTCGCCCGGCGTCCCGCGCACGGCGGCGAACGGTCGCTACCTCGGCTCGCCCAACTTCGGCCTCGGACCGCGGGTCACGCCGCGCAAGGCGCCCTCGATCATCAATGCGGCCTATGCCCCCGAACTCATGTGGGACGGCCGGGCCAGCGGCAGCTTCGTGGATCCCGTCGACGGCAGCGTCGTGCTGCCCCTGGGCGCCGCGCTCGAAAGCCAGGCCTTGCTGCCCATCCTCAGCGACCGGGAGATGGCGCACGTGAACCGGGACTGGCCCGAGGTCGCGGCGCGTCTTGTGGCGTCCGACCCCCTCGCCCTCAGCCCCCAGGTGGGACAGACGCTTGAGGACTGGATCGACGGGCGCTCCTACCCAGAGTTGTTCGAGGAAGTCTTCGGCGACCCCAGCATCACGCCGGTGCGCATCGCCCAGGCCATCGCCACCTACGAGCGGCGGCTGGTCTCAGACCAGACCCCTTGGGATGCAGCCCTGGCCGGTGTTCAACCTCTCTCGCCCCTGGAACAACAGGGGCGCCAGGTCTTCGTCTCCATGAACTGCAACAGCTGCCATCGGGGCAACCGCCTCACGGACGACGCCTTCCACAACACGGGCGTGCGGCCCAACGGTGAGGACCCCGGTCGCTTCGTGGTGACGGGCCAACCCGGTGACCGCAACCGCTTCCGCACGCCGGGCCTGCGCAACGTCGAGCTGCGTGCGCCCTACTTCCACAACGGAAGCATGGCCACGCTCGAGGACGTGCTGGAGTTCTACGACCGAGGCGGCGATTTCAACGCCCCCAACAAGGCACCGCAAGTGGTTCCCCTGGGCATGACGCCTCAGCAGAAGACAGCCTTGCTGGCCTTCTTGCGGCGGCCGCTCACGGACCTTCGGGTGCAAAATGTCACGGCCCCCTTCAACCGGCCGCGGCTCTTCACCGAGTCCATGAATGTGCCGACCCAGTACGGCATGGCCACAGCGGGCGGCATGGGCCTCGTGCCCCAAGCCATCGCCCTCGAACCCCTGCACTGGGATCAGTCCGAGACCACCCTGGCTGTGGAGGACGCGCGTCCCGGCGCCATGGCCTTCCTGCTGCTGGACATCGCCCCGGGTGCGGGGCTGCCGCTGTTCGGCATCTCGGCGAACCTGGCCTTCACGCAGCGACTGATCGTCTTGCCCGCAATGCCCACCGGTGTGATGGGCCCGGCCCAGGGCGCGACCTCCGTGACCCTGCCTTGGGTGCTCGCGACCGAGGCGATCGGCGCGACGATCTTCGCCCAGTGGGTCGTGGTGGACCCCGGTTCGCCGGCAGGGACCTTCTCCGCCACGCGCGGCATCCGCATGCGGGTGTTCTAGGCCCCCTACCCCGCGTACATCGTCACCTCGGACCCAAAGGCGTCGCAGATGGCGCGGGTCGTCTGCAGGTCCGGGTGGCGCAGCATGACGTGGCCGTCGCTGAGCAGCGTCGCCTTCCAGTCCCGGCGGCGGGCGCCCACGGGCAGCATCTCCACGTGCACCACGTGCTCGCCGTAACGTTGCAGCCAACCGTCGAGACCGTGGATGGCCTGGATGTGGCCGTTGCCCCGGGCGCGCTTGAAGACCATGGCGGCGTTGTAGCGGCGGTTGACGGTCTGGCTGAAGCGGCCGTAGCAGACGGCCTCGGCCCAACCGGCGTAGCAGTCGATTTCCGCGGCGTAGTTGATGATGTCGCTTGTGCGTGCGCCCGGCGGCCGCGCGCCGATCTCGCCAAAGACCGTCTCGCCGTCCGGCTTGCGGAACCACTCCATGTGGGTGAAGCCCGCCTCGAAGCCCAAGGCGTCCAGCACCTCGAAGCCCATCTTCAATCCACCGGCGACGAAGGGGTCGTCGAGATCCCGCAGCGCGATGGTCTGGCTGTCCATCCACTCCACGGTGCGCGCCACGAGCGGCCGCGGGCGGTACCAACACATGTTGTGGTGGAAGACGCGCCCGGCGCCGCAGATCGTGTCGAAGGTGAACTCGTCCCCGTCGATGAACTCCTCCACCGACACCTGGGGCACATGGGTCACGAGCCGGATCACCTGGTCCAGTTGCTCGGGGGAGTCCACGCGGTGCGTGTCGGCAGACCCCGCCCCATCGATAGGCTTCACGATGAGCGGGAAGCCCACCCGATCCGCCGCGGCCCAGATCTCTTCCTTGGTGCTGCAGCGGGCGTGGCGTGGCGTACGGATGCCGGCCCGGTCCAACACCTGCTTCATGATCTCTTTGTCCCGGAAGGGAATCGTCTGCTCCACGGACATGCCAGGCACGCCCATGACCTCCCGCATGCGGGCCGCGAGCAGCATCAGCGGTTCCCAGAGCGACTCCACGAGGTCGATCTGCACGCCGTTGCGCCCCACCTCCTCGAGCACGCGCTGGATGACATCCCCCTCATCCATGATGGAGGGCACCTGCAGGTAGGCCGAGAGGGCCGCCTTGGTCTCCGGCTCGAGGGAATCCTTGGGGTGCTCGCCCACACCGAAGACATGCGCGCCGACCTCAGCGAGACCCCGCACGTAGCGGTTCATCTCGTCTGGGAAGCCGGGGGACAGGAAGAGGACGTTCATGGGTTGTGGGTGATACCGGAGCCCCTGCCGAGATTCCAGCCGCGGGGCCGGGTGGCGGGCACATCAGGCAGCCAGGGGCCACTTTCGACCCTGATCATCTGGACCCCTGTCTCCTTTCTGGGCTCCCGAGGACCGGGCCCTGCTCGGCAGCGAGACCGAGTTCGAGCTTGAGGTGCAGGACCTTCGTGTAGCCTGGACGATCGACCTGCTCCGGAGAAGCAAGTGAGACTTGGGATTGCCGCCGCCCTGCTCCTGTGCGCCACAAGTTCATCCCAGGCCGGCGTGACCGTGGAGGTCACCGCCACCGGGACCGTGACGTTCAAGGACTTCCTCAGCCCACCGCTGTCCTTCGTCCAGGTCGGCGAGACGGCGACCCTTACGTTCCGCACCGACTCGGAGGCCTTCCTCGGCGACGGCCCGAGTTCGCAGCGTGCCTACGTCCTCGACGACACCTCATTCACGCTCGCCTTCGAAACGGAGTCCTTCGGTCTGGACCTCGGACACCAGATCCCCCATCTCGTCGTCCGCAACGACGACGCGCACGTCGACGGCTTCTTCCTGCGCGGCGCGGCCGGCAGCAGGGTGGGTCTGTTCCTCGATGCGATCGCTGTGTTCGGCAAGCCGCGCCTCGTGCTCGACCTGCAGACCGGTGTCTCGACGCTCGGGTCGACGAGTCTCCTGGACGCGCTCGGCACCTATGACGAGGGCGACTTCGGCAGCGCCTCCTTCCACCTGGCCGACTCTTTCTGGGTTCCCATGACCATCGCCTTCCGGGAGCTCACGATCACTGCGGTGGGCAGCGACAGGACGGACGAAGGCGAGGCCCAGGGCGGCAGCCAGCCCGCTGATGACACGGCGCAAGCCCACGCGGCGGAGACGCCGACCCTTGCGAGCGAGGGGGATCTGTCCCCTGGCAGCGCGAACGCGCTGAGCATCAAGAAGGAGAAGCTCACCCAACCTGCAGGGTCTTCAGCCCCTAGCCCTCGCCCAAAAATGGTGACCCCAACGGGATTCGAACCCGTGTTGCCAGGATGAAAACCTGGTGTCCTAGACCTGGCTAGACGATGGGGCCAACCTGCCACACGCCGGAGGGGCGCTGCGACGAAGCGGGGGATCATAAGGAAAGAGCCGCTCTCGCTCACCCCCCCAATACCCAGTCTGTTTCCAGTCTGTTTCTGGGGCGCCGAATCCCTGCCTGCGGGCCCCTCAGACCTCGGCGATGAGCTTCGGCGCGAAGTCGATGAAGTCGCAGGCCGTGAGGTGGTAGTGGATGCCCCGGGCCTCCCCACCCACTTCGCCGCGCCGGGCCGGGTCCAGGGAGTGCAGATGGCCGAAGACCACGTGCTCCACGCCGGCCTTCTCGAACAGGGCCGTGAGCTCGTTGGGCTCGCAGCCCGGCCCCACGGGGGGATAGTGGGTCACGGCGATGCGCAGGGGCGCCGTGCGATCCAGCTGCGCCAGCGAACGCTCCAGGCGCCCCACCTGCCGGCGGTAGATCTTGAGCGCCGCCGCCTCCTCATCCGGGCCCAGCTCGGCGGAGATGGGCTCCCCCTGCCACAGGATCAGGTCGTGGTAGCTGATGCCCGGCGCATCCCAGAGCCGGGCGCCCCCCAGCGCCACATCGCCGACCCGCACGGCATCTCCATGCACAGCGACGATCCCGGGCGGCAGCGCCGCGCGCACCTTGGCGGCGGACGCCCACCAGTAGTCGTGGTTGCCCTCCAGCAGCAGCTTCGTGCCGGGCCGCGCCGCCAACCACTCCAGGTCGGGCTTGGCCTGCTCCAGGTTCCGGGCCCAGGAGATGTCGCCGGGCACCAGCACCAGGTCGTCCGCGGCCACCGTCGCATCCCAGGCCGTGGCCATGGTGGTTGGATGGTCGACCCACTGGGGGCCGAAGCGGTCCATGGTCTTGCCGGGCGTGCCGAAGGACAGATGGGGATCAGAGAGGGCGTAGACGCGCATGATGGCGCGACCCTATCCGCTGAAGGCTGCCATCACCACGGCCGGCCGCCGACATGAGGGGACCCGGACGGACCCAGCGACGCCATTGCTAGAGTGCCTGCCATGAGAACCTCCCCTGCGTGCGCCTCCTCCCGACTGCGAGGCCTAGCTCTTGCTTCTGTCTTCAGTACCGGCCTGAAAACCGGCCTGAGCACTCTCCTGAAGGGCGCTCTGTGCGTGGGAATGATTCTTGGGAGCGTTTGCCTGACGGCCTGCGCCCAGAACGCCGAGCCCGGCGCCGAAGGGCAAGACGGCCACGACCACGTCGACCCCGAGAGCGGCGAGATCGGTGAGCGCACCGGCGGTTGGCGCCTCGCCTCCGAGGCCAGCCCCTACCTGCGCCAGCACGCGGACAACACCGTGGACTGGTACGCCTGGGGGCCCGAGGCCTTCGAGCGGGCCGTGGCCGAGAACAATCCCATCTTCCTCTCCATCGGCTACAGCGCCTGCCACTGGTGCCACGTCATGGAGCACGAGTCCTTCGAAGACGAGGCGACAGGCGCCTACCTGCGCAAGCACTTCATCAGCATCAAGGTCGACCGGGAGCAACGCCCCGACGTGGACTCCCGCTACATGACCGCCGTGCAGCAGATGACCGGCAGCGGCGGCTGGCCCCTGACGGCCTTCCTCACCCCCGAGGGAGCGCCCTTCTACGGCGGCACATACTTTCCATCCAAACCCATGCGCCAGATGCCCACCTTCCTGGACGTGCTCGAGTGGGTGAACAGCATCTGGACCGACGACCAGCAGAACGTGCGCGAACTGGCCCAGAAGAACCACCGCGGCCTGCAGCGGGACATCTTCCCCCAGCCGAAGGAGTGGGACGCGCGCGGACTGCTAACGGACGCCAGCGCCGCCATGATCGACGGCCTCGACCCCATCTACGGCGGCATGCGCAGCACGCGCCCGCAGCGTTTCCCGCCCAGCATGCTGCTGCGTTTCCTGTTCAGGCAGCAGTTGCGCGGCGGCGAGCTGAACCTCAGCCGCGCCTACCTGACCCTCGACATGATGGCGTCGGGCGGCATGCGCGACCACGTGGGCGGCGGCTTCCATCGCTACAGCGTCGACCCGCAGTGGAAGGTGCCGCACTTCGAGAAGATGCTCTACGACAACGGCGTGCTCGCGGCCACCTATGCCGAGGCCTACGCCCTCTCGGGCCGGGAGTTCTACGGCGACGTGGCGCGTGACACCTTGCAGTGGCTCATGCGCGACATGCGCAGCCCGGAGGGGCTCTATTACTCCGCCCGGGATGCTGACAGCCTGCCCTTCGGCCAGGATGGGCAGGCCCTGCCCGGCGTGCACCCCGAAGAAGGCGACGTCTACACCTGGACGCTGCCCGAACTGAAGGCCGCCCTGGGTGACACCGACGGGCTGCTCTTCGCGAAGGTCTTCGACATCCGCAAGAGCGATCGCGGCAACTTCGAACGCGGCCGCAGCATCCCCATGCCGCTCAAGGCCTTGGACAAGCTGGCACAGGCCCCGGGCGATGCCCTGCCCCAGGGGGCGGCCTTCTTAACCTGGGTGCGCTCCGCCTACGACCGGCTGCTGGTGGTGCGTGACCGTCGCCCCCAGGCCTTCCGGGATGAGAAGAGCCTCTCGGCCTGGAACGGCCTGGCGCTCACGGGTTTCGCGGTGAGCGCGCGCCTGCTGGACGAGGACACCCTGCGCGCCGAGTCCGACTCCCTGGCACGCGCCTTGCGCGACACCCTGTTGCGCGAGGACGAGGCGGGCGAGCTCTGGGTGGACCACCAGTGGTTCGAGGGCCAGGCCTCCGGGGACGGCGTGCTCACGGACTACGCCTACTGCGCACGGGGTTTTCTCGACGCCTACCACGCCAGCGGCAACACCGACTGGCTGGTGGTTTCCTACCGCCTGGCGCAGCGCATGCTCGACCTGTTCGAGGACGAGCACCAGGGCGGTCTGTTCGAGACGCTCGGCAATGATCCGTTGTTGCCAGGCCGCACCCGCGAGCTCACCGACGGTGCGCGGGCGTCAGGACACAGCGTGGCCCTGCACCATCTGCTGCGCATGGCGCCGCTGGATGACTCGGGGCGCTTCGCCGCCGCCGTCGAACGGGCCATCAACAGCGTCGGGCCGCTCGCCGGCCGCAGCCCGCAGAGCTTCACCAGCGCGCTCACGGCCGTGGATGCCTGGCTGGGTCCACTGACCGAAGTGGTCGTGCACGTTGCGAACGACTCCACCGCTGGCGCTGCGCTGCAGCAAACGGCCCGCCACAGCTTCCTTCCCGCTGAGCTCTTCGTCCCCGATGCACATCGAGCGAGCGAAGCCTTGCTGGCGGACGTGCTCGACGAAGAACCCTTGTTGCTGGCAGGCCGACGCGCTGAAAGCGGCGAGGCGAAAGCCTGGGTCTGCAAATCCGGCGTCTGCCTGCTGCCGGTCAGCTCGGCAGAAGAGCTTGAACAACAGCTGCTCTCCGTGAGCCGACGCTAGCAGGCAGCCCCGCAGCCCGCCCTAGTTGGGGATCAGCACACCGTCCAGGTACAGCGGGCCGATGTAGTTGCGCACCACCACGCGCTCGTTCTCGAAGAACACCACGCCGCCCGTGAGACCCACCACGCCGGACTGGGAGCGGTTGTTGGCCTTCTTGCCGTTGCGACCACCGCCGAAATCACTGTTGTTGTTGCCCTTGGCCCAGTCCATGAGGCACTCGCCGGACAGCCGCAACTCGGCAGCTCCGCCGAAGTCGTTGTAGAGCGAGGGGTAGATGTCGACGCCGACGTTCGTGGTCTTGGACGCGTTGGCCTGAGTGTTGGCCGCCAGCATGTCTTTCACCACGAAGGTGCAGCCCGGCGGCACGACGTAGAGCTCCTTCGCCAGGGTGTCCACGTCCACCTGGATCGAGACCTGGTTGGCGTTCGCCACGCTCAGCGCGGGCGCTGGCAAGGTCGTGCGGGCGCCGAGGTCAAAGGCCAGGACGAGCCCCAGCACGACGGCCACCAGGGGCCAGGGGTTGGAACGAATGCGTGCCGTCATGGCAGGTCTCCTCTTCTCTCGGTGCGGCTGTGAAAGGCCACTGGGCGCTCGCCTTGGAGGCTCCAGGACCAAGGCAGTTTACCCCCGGATGCGACGCGATTCAGGCCCGCCCTGCCAGCGCCCCGCTGCTGGCCCCCCGCAGCCCCCCCTGGTCGCTGCCCACGATCTGGACGCCAGCGCTGACTCTGTCCAGGATCGAGACGTACTCAGGGCTGTGTCCTGCCGTCTTGGGCCCTCAGAGCATCCTACGGCGCTTTCAAGGCCCAACGGCGCCCGTCGATTGGCACGGCCGTTGCTCTATGACTGAGGGGCGCTGTGTGAAAGTCATGGGCCTCCTGGCTGACGGCAAACTGCACACCTCCCGCATCAAGCTGTACGCAGCCCAGCAGAGCCGCACGCCGGAGCTCCGTGGCCTCCTGACCCGGGTCGAGCCCGAGCCCGACGGGCGCGTGTGGATTGGAGGCGTCCCGTTCCGCACGAGCCCCTCCACCAGCTTCAAGGGCGACGCGCTGCGCCCCGTGATGAGCCGCGCGGAGGTCCGTTCCATCCTGAGAGACGGAGCCTTGGCTGCATCCCGCCAGGGCATCCAGGTGAAATGGGAGCTGTTCGACCTGGAGCAGGATCCCTCCGAAACCTCCCCCATGGAATCGGTCCACGAGTTGGACCGGGCTTCAGCTGAACTTCGGGAGCTCTCCCGGCGGCTCGATCTCGCCGCCCAGGCGGCGGAGAGGGATGCTCACTGGGCAGAGCGTGGGTCCGGGCTCCTGGACAAGGACCTCCTGGATCAGCTCCGCGCTCTCGGCTACGTGCGCTAAGGCCCCCGAGCACACAGCGCCCCCAACCCTGCGAGCGCAGCTTCGGAAGAAAAGTCCGATTTTCTCCGTCGCAACCGGGCTGTTTCGACGCAAGTCCATGATGAAGGCCTCGGTCTTCGCGAGGACCCGCCTGAGGAGAGGCCCCCTGGTCCAAAACCCTGGGGAAAAGCGGGGACCGAACGATCCCGGCCTGCCGAGTCACTCGGCGGGCTGGGGCGTTCACTTGCAGCGAAGCAGGAGAAGAGAGGCCGTCCCCCTGAGGGGGGGGACGGCACCCTTTTGCACTCCTGAGCCCCCCGCTCCAGGCCGGCTCTAGGTCGAGGCCTGCCCCACCTTCACGGTGAGGACGGGGCAGGGGCAGAGGCGCACGACGCGCTCGGCTGTGCTGCCCAACAGGATGTGGCTGAGCCCGGTCGCGCCGTGCGTGCCCATGACGAGCAGGTCGACACCGTGCTCCTTGACCATCTCGACCAGCCGTCGAGAGGGCGTGCCCACGTCGACCAATGTCTGGCAAGGGACACCGCGCTCGCTGACCTCCTGGGCTGTGGCCTTCAAGTTGGCCCTCACGGCCTGCTCGGCTTCCTGATCCAAGGTCACGGCGCCCATCGGGGCCGCCCCGAACGCCACGGGGTACATGGCTGGCACCACAACATGGGCCAGCAGCAACTCCGCCCCCAGCGCCTTCGCAAGCTGCTCGGCATGCCGCATCGCCTCACGGCTCGGCTCGGAAAAATCCACGGGGCACAGGACCTTCTGGATGTCAGTCATCGTTCTATCCCTCTCCCTCGTCAGCAGGGCCATCTGCGTGTTCAGGATGCTCGAAGGCCTGACCGGCTTGGCGCACCGTCATGACGGGGCAGCTAGCCAGTTGCACGACGCGCTCCGCCACCGAACCCATGACCACGTGCTTCAGGCCCGTGCGGCCGTGCGTACCCAAGCTGATCAGGTCATACCCACCTTCACGAGCGGTATGGATGATCCCCAGCTCTGGTCGCAGTCCACGCACGATGCTGCGCTCCGTCACGACATCGTCCACGCCGCTGGGTACCGCCGAGAGCAACAGGTCAGCGGCCACCGCGGGGTCGGCGTCGTGCAGCGCCAACACGTGGATCAGATGGATCTCTGCCTTGAGCTGCCTGGCCATGCTCGCGGTTTCTGCCAAGGCGTGGCGTGCTGACTCGGAGAAGTCTGACGCAAAGAGAATGCGCTGATAGGTCATGGCTGGTCTCCTCGTGATACCGGGCCATCGGCCCCTTGGCGTGCCAGAATGGTCAGGACGTCGGTCACCGCAGGCCCCGCCGGTGACTCGCTCTGGTAGTTCAACAGCAAGGACGGATGCACGTCATCTGGCGTCTCGAAGCTCTTGGCCAGCGACTGATAGACCGTCCAGTCTGCGTCCGAGGTTTCCTGGGCATCCTGGGTACGGGAGTGCATTCGCTCGTGCACCAGCTCCGCGGGGCAGTGTACGTGCACCAGGGCCACGGGGATGCCCATGCGTCGCGCCACATCCAAGAAGCGGCGGCGCTGCGCCGCGCGCGAAAACATGGCATCGACCACCACTGAACGCCCCTGCTGCAGCCACTGGAAGACGTTTCGATTCAGCTGCTCGTACAGGGCCTCGGAGGCCGCCTCCGAATAGAGCTGCTGGGATTCTTTCGAGCTGGGCCGATGGGTGGGCGACATGCCGGCGCGCATCTTGCGCACGACATCGCTGCGCACAATTCGCGCCTCGAAGGGCTTGGCCACACGCCTGGCAAACCAGCTCTTGCCCGTGGCCGGTAACCCGCTCATGAGCACCAGGACGGGCGGGAGCTGGTACGAGACGGCCAGCTGGGCCGCATGCCGTGCCTGCTCCAGGTCACTCTCTGCCGCCCTGTCCCCGGGTGCCTTCTGGCGCGCCGCCAGGCAACCCACCTTGGCCCGCACGAGGGCACGATGGGTCTTGTAGAAGGTCATCAGGTAGGACAGCTCCCGATCCCTCGTGAGCTCCTGGTATTGCTGGACCAAGCCCCGGGAAAAGGCGCGGTATCCCTTGCTGTCCAGGTCCATCGCCAGGAAGGCGAGGTCGGCGGCCACATCACTGCAGCGCAAGGTCTTGCTGAACTCGAGGCAGTCGTAGGCTACGAAGCCTGCCGGCAAGCGGCAGAGGTTGCCGGTGTGCAGGTCCCCATGGCCCTCGCGAATGCACCCCGCGCGGACCCGGCGTTCGAGCAGGTCGCGGTGCGCTTCGAGGAACTCCTGGAGCCGCGCGCGAAGATGGCGGTGCAGGGACTGCGGCAGGAGCTCCAGCTGCTCCAACTCCTGCAGATTGCCGAGCACCAGTTGGCTCACGGCTGCCGGCGACCCGAACTCGTCGACCCCGGGGCCGGTGGACGCACCCTGGTGGAAGAGCGCCAGCAGCTCCACCAGTTCGTGCAAGAGTTCATTGTCCATGACGCCGTGCTCCAGCAGGACGTCGAGCATGCCCGCTGCGGGGAGCCGTTCCATCTCGACCACGGCTTCCACCACATCTCCGTCGCCATCCAACCAGAGCGAGCCGTCGGACTCCCGTGTGACCGGCACGACGCGCCGATACACGCCCGGTGCAAGCCGGGCGTTGAGCCGGACCTCCTCAGCACAGACCGCACGCCGGATCGCCAACGTGCGGTGATCGAGGAAACCCAGGTCGACGGCCTTCTTCAGCTTGTAGACCAAGGACCCGGCGAAGAAGAGCACCGAGACATGGGTCTCCAACATGTCGACCCGCTCGGGCTCCTGCTGATGAAAGCTGGGTTCGGTGAACGCACGGATGAGCTCCGGCAGGTCCTGATCGGAGCCTTCGCCAGCCCGGTCGCCCTCGAAAGTGCGTAGGCGTCCTGCTCCGGTCGCGCTAGCCGCCACGAGACCCGGGACCCGCCCGGCGCCGCCTCCGGCTGCAGGCCCACCGGGACCCTCTGGAACTATGGGCTGGCCGCTCATGTCGCGCTCTGCGTTGCTGGAATGTGGGTCGCCATCGCGATCACCGCCGGATAGACGGCCCGGACGCCCCCATCCCGCAGCGGGGGGGCGCCCGGACTCAAGGTCTTCTACATCGTGGTCGCCTCGATCGCCGGAGCGAGGCACCGAGGAATCGACCACGGTGTTCGAGTCTAGGGGCTCGGCTCCAGCCTGGCCGCCGGGTGCTGTCCGTAGCAGCTCGAGGAACAGTGCGTAGTGCGGAGGCGGCGCGTTCACTCCTCCAACAGACCTTCCCGGATGGCCAAGCGCGCCAGTTCAGCTGCCGAATGGCAGTCCAGCTTGCGCTGCAGGTTCTCGCGATGCTTCTTGGCGGTGCCGACGCTGAGGTCCAACTTGCGGGCCACCTCCTTGTTGCTGAGCCCGATGGCCAGCAATTGGAACACCTCCCGCTCCCGGGGGGTCAGGGCCGAGAGACGATTGGCGGTGCGGGTCTCCGTGGAGGTGCTCCGGGCACCGTCCACGAGCCCCCGTGCCACCTTGGGTGACAGATAGGCGCGATCCTTCATGACGGCCTTCATGGCCAGCGACAGCTCCTCCGGTTCGCTGTCCTTGGAGAGATAACCGTCGGCCCCGTGCTGCAAGGACTGCTCGACGAAGCTCTCACCCTCATGGTGGCTGAGCATGAGCACGCGCACCCGCGGGTGCACGGCGCGCACCTGATCGATGGCATCGATGCCCGACAAGCCGGGCATGGTGATGTCCATCAGCACCAGGTCGGGCTTCTCTCGCGCGATGATCTCGATGGCTTCCCGGGCATCCCCGTGGTCCCCCACCACCGTGAAGCCGTCGAGGCTGTTGACGAGGCTGCGAATCCCCGCGCGAGTCATGGTGTGATCGTCCACGAGGTAGACGCGAGTGGACTTGGGTTGTGGGCTGTTCATGATCCCTCCACAGTCGTTGTACGCCCAACAGAGGACGGCCTAGCGACGGGTAGCAAGACTCGGAAACTGGCACCGCCCAGATTCGCGGAACACTCTTCGGCATCGAGACTGCCGTCGTGGTCCTCCATGATGCGCCGGCAGATGGGCAGGCCGAGCCCCGTGCCCTCTTCTTTCGTGGTCACGAAGGGCTGGAAGAGCGTGTGCCGAACACTCGGGGAAATACCGGGCCCGTCGTCCTCCACGCGCAGCGAGATGGTGGCGGGGTCGGCAAGGCTTGCCGTGAGCAAGATTCGTCCACCTGGTTCCAGCATCTCCATGGCGTTCGCCACGAGATTGGAGAGAACCTCCTCGATGCGCCGGGAATCCGCATGGAAGATCGGCGTTCCAGGCTCCACATCGATGTCCAACTCGACACCGGCCCGGGTCAGCATGGGCCGCAAGAACTGCCCGACGTCCTCGAACAAGGGACGGGCTTCCAAGGGCGTGTAGACCAACTCCAAGGGCCGCGCGAAGGCGAGGCTCTGGCGCATCTGCGTCTCGAGCCGTTGCATGCGACTCACGAGCTCGCCCAGGATCTCCTCCTGGTCTTCACCCAACTGGTCGGCCACGGCGCGCAGCGCCATGTTCACGGCGGTGATGGGGTTCTTGATCTCGTGCACGATCTGCGCCGTCGACTCCCCAAGCGTGGCCAACGCGCGCAGCATGGACACTTCGCGCCGCTCGCGTCGCTTTCGCTCGGTGATGTCGCGAAAGCTCCCGACGAAGAGCGGCTCAGCGTGGCCCGTGGCATCCACCCGACACACCGAGAGCTCGATATCCACCAAGTCACCATTCTTGTGCACGACCTGGAACTCACGAGTACTGCCGAGAATGTGCGTCTCGCCAGTCTCTCGGTAGCGACGCAGGTAGTCGTCGTGCTGCGAAAGGTGGGGCTCGGGCATGATCATCTTGATGTTGCACCCCAGCAGGTCCTCGTTCGTGTAGCCGAACACTTCTCGCACGGAGCGGCTCACCTGCTTGACGGTGCCCAGTTGGTCAATGACGAGCACGGGGTCCAACATGCCCTCCAGCAGGGCGCGCTGGAGCAGACGACCATGCTCAGCCTCGTCCAGTGCTGATTCGGCCTGCTCGGCGCGGGCCCTGTTCTGGGAAGAGTGCTGGGTCGATTGAGCTTCCGACGAAACGTCCGCCGGGACCTCGGGAGGGTTGGGTGGCTGTGCCATGAGGACCCAAGTCTAGGCCTTCCATGGCGAAGGATCCCTACGCCCGTGTGCGTAGTGGCAAGCCCGGGTTGTTCGCACCCCGCCCTGCTGCCGAAAGGCCGTGGTACAACGACTCCACACCGGAATGACCCTCGTCTCATTCCTTGTGCCACGAGCCCCGGAGCCGACCCTTTCGGCGTGTCTTCCCATCGACTCGAGACCCCCTCGAACCCAGGGCTCCCGCCCCAATTGACGGCATCGGATCTTTACCGGCTGCGGTTCCTGGGGGCCGCTCGGGAAGTCACCGGCTCGCGCTTCCTGCTGGAGACCCGCAGCAGCCGCGTGCTCTTCGACTGCGGGATGGGCCAGTCGTCCGGACGAGGTCGACAGGCTGATCGCACCAATTGGGGCTTCGCGGTCGAGAGTCTCGATGCCGTGGTGCTGACCCACGCCCACATCGACCACTCGGGGATGCTGCCGCGCCTGATCAAGGATGGCTACCGCGGCCCGGTCTTTGCCTCTCCGGGGACCGTTGACCTGCTGCAGATCCTGCTGCCCGATGCCGCATGGATCCAGGAGCACGAGACCCAGCGCACCAATCGTCGCCTTCAACGTCAGGGCCGACCGACGGTCGAACCGCTCTACACTTCGGACGATGCCGAGCGGGCGCTGCGCTCCCTGCGTCCCCACGCCATCGGCGACAAGCTCCCCATCGGGGACGATGTGCTGGTGCGCTTCCGCCACGCCGGACACATCCTCGGCGCCACATCGGTGGAGGTCTGGGTCCGTGACACCGCGAACATGCGTCGCTTCCTGATCTCCGGTGACATCGGCCGGAGCGGTGCACCGATCCTGCGCCCGGCAGAACCCCTGGAAGGCGCCGAGCTCGTGGTCATGGAGACCACCTACGGCAATCGCCAACACCGCAGCATGGAGGACACCCTCGACGAGTTCCGGGAGATCCTCAATGACGCGGACCGGCACCGTGAAAACGTCATCATCCCCGTCTTCGCCGTGGGCCGATCCCAAGAGGTGCTGTACCACCTGCGGCAGTTCGAGAACGAAGGCAGCATCCGACCGCGCAAGGTCTTCCTCGACAGCCCCATGGCCATCAGCGCCACCGAGCTCCACATGCGCAACAGCACCGGCTTCCAGACCGGCATCCGGGCGGAACTGCAATCGGGGGGCAATCCCTTCGCGCCACAACAACTCATCTACAGTCGCACCCCCGAGCAAAGCAAGGCCATCAACGATGAACGTGGGGCGATCATCCTTGCGGGGAGTGGGATGTGCCAAGGCGGTCGGGTCATGCACCACCTGAAGCACCACCTCTGGCGGCGTGGAACGCACGTCATCATCGTAGGCTTCCAGGCGCGGGGCACGACCGGGCGTGCGCTCGTGGACGGTGCGCAACAAGTCAAGATCCACGGACAACGCATCGCCGTGAAGGCCCAGGTGCACACCTTGGGCGGTTTCTCCGCTCACGCCGATCAGAAAGAACTGCTGGCGTGGCTCGAGCAGTTCGAGGGCAACCCTCCCGTGGCCCTCGTGCATGGCGAACCGGAAGCCCAAGACGTTTTCGCGGAGCTCCTGCGCGAACGCTCGCCGCGTCGGATCAACGTGCCCGAGCGAGGCGACACCTTGGTCGTGCCGCGCTCAGGTCAGAACTACCGACTGGTACCTCGCAAGGCGTGATGGCTGCTGCACCTGGCCAACCCTCCCGGCTCCGACCCCTGTGGGAGGCCGCCGTGCCGGTGCTCGGCATCCAGGCCTGGGTCTGGTTGGCGGGACACCCCCGCTCGCGGCTCGGCGACGTAGCACTGGGGCTGGGCGTCCTGGTCTGGATCCTCGCAGCGGCCCGCTCGTCAGGACCTCCCCTCGCCGCAGCCTGGAACAAGGCATCCGGGGAAGCTCCCGCGCAAAACGTGCACCGGGCGGCCGCCCTCCCGGTCGCCGTCTGGACGGCGACCATGCTGCTCCTGCTGCTGGCCTACGGTCACTGGACGGACACGCTGCTCTGGCGCCCTGCGCCCCTGGCCAAGGCACTCCTGGGCTACCCCTTCTCCGGGCTGCTCCAGCAGGGGTTGATGTTCGCCTTCGTGGCGCCGCGGCTCGGGCGCCTCGTCCCCGCTCCCTACGTGCCGCTCTGCCTGGCGGCTGTGTTCTGCCTGGCGCACCTGCCCAACCCGCTGCTGATGCTGGGCGGAGGCCTCATGACCTATGGCTTCGCCAGGATATGGGCCAAGACGCCTTCGCTGCTCCTGCTCGCCTTGAGTCATGGCATCCTGGGTGCCGTGTGCGACAAAGCACTCGACGTCTCCATGCGCGTGGGCGCTGGCTACTGAACTGCCTCCCGGACTGCACAGGAACGACTGCCCTCATGCCGAGCCTCCGTCTACTCCTGCCCTGGGTCGTCGCCCTTTCCACCGTCGGGCTGCTGGGCTGCGCGGGAGAGGGCAGCGGGCGTCCCAACGTCCTCCTCATCACGGTGGACACGCTGCGCGCCGACCACCTCACACCCTATGGCTCGAGCCGCAACACCTCGCCCTTCCTGGCTGAGCTGGCCGAGGAGAGCGTGCTCTTCCGGGACGCCATCGCCCAGTGCGGTACGACGCCCCAGTCCCTCTCCTCCCTGATGACGGGCCTCTACCCCTACACCGACCAGATCCTCACCAAGAACGACGTCTTCAACTACCTCACCCGAGACCAGCAGACCTTGGCGGTCAGCTTCCGGGAGGCGGGCTACGCAACGCACGCCATCACGGCGTCCATCCAGACGTCGACGGCCACGGGGCTCGAACTGGGCTTCGAGAGCTTCGACTGCGTGGAGCTGCGCTGGGGCAACCACACCAGCCAACGGCGCACCGCCGATGAGGTGACCGCTCTCGCCAAAGCCTGGCTGGAAAGCGAGACGGCCTCCGACCGGCCCTTCTTCTTGTGGCTGCATTACATGGACCCACACCACCCCTACACCGCACCGGAGAGCTACGCCCACCATTTCAGGAGCGATGCACCCACCCAGGAAGGCAGCACGGAGCGCTATCGCTTCGACGAGCTGCGGTCGATGGAGCACCCCCTGACCGAGGGTGATCTGGAGCGGCTGATCCTCGACTACGACCGGGAAGTACGCTTCACCGACGACTCCCTGCGTGAGCTCTTCGCCAGCTCACCCCAACTCAACGGAAACACCCTCACGGTGTTCACCGCGGATCACGGCGAGGCCCTGGGGGAGCACGGGATCATCACCCACAACGATCTCTACGACAGCATCGTGCGGGTGCCTCTGATGATCCGTTGGCCGGGGCGGCTGAAGGGCGGTCGGCGCAGTGGCCTGCCAGTCATGCTGACCGACATCGCACCCACCCTGCATGAGCTGGTGGGGTTTGAAGCGCTGGAATCCGTCCGTGGCATGAGCCTGGCCCCCTGGCTGGGTGACAGCCCTCGCCCCTCGGCACCGCCCCGCTTGCGGCGCGCCGAATACGAAAGCCACAGCGCCACCTACGACGGGCCGCTGAAGCTCATCGAGCGGCCGCAGGGCGTCGAACTCTACAACCGCGCCAAGGACCCCGGCGAGCTGCGCAACGTTGTGATGAAGCGCGAGGCACGGGCCGCCACCATGGTGCTCGCCAGCCGCAAGCTCACCAAGACGCCGCTCCGGCCGCGGGGCACCCAAGGCGCCGCGTCACCGGGGGCGTCCGCCGCGCCCCCCGAGGTCACGGAAGAAATGCTCGAGGAGCTGCGGGCCCTGGGTTACCTGGGGGCGGGCGACGAAGGAGCGGGCGAGTTCGACGCACGCGACACGGGCACAGACGACGGAGATTCCTGAGCCCGGCGCCGGGCGCTCCTGACCGGTGTTCTCACCTTCTCGCCGCAAGCCCCCACGAACGAGTCTCGCCCGCCCCAGGCACTGCCAGGGGCGGGCGAGTGGTCCACGAACAGTTCGCGGTGTGAGCGAATGCCCTAGAGGTGCATCACGCTCATGGTCACCTTCTCGAAGGTCAACCAGTAGAAGAAGCGATGCCGCGGCGGGAAGTTGCTCACTGACATCCCCATGGGCAGCGGGTTGTCATGAAAGATGACCTGGACTTCCAGATCATCTGCATCCGTTGCCCCATCCTCGGGGGTCATGGGACTGAAGATGCCGCCGCCCGTGTTCCGGACCGTGCCGTCGAGTTCGTCGCGCACCCCGTCCGAGACCTTCACGGCCCCGAACCAGTCGGGAGCCGTCGGCCCCGAAAAGGTGTTGATGAAGGGGACACCATTGAGCTTCACCAGGGTCGGGCCATAGGACGCAACGTGCTGGAACACCGTGGGCATCAGGGGACCGCCGGCCACCACCGTGTTGCCATGCTGGTAACCGTGGGTCTGAACGCCCTCCGTGATGGGCACGATGGTCGTCGCGTCGGGGCCGATGCGCAGAGCCGTGGGGTGGGCGGGCGGGGCCATGAGCGTTCGGGTGTAGGTCCACGCGCCATCGCTGTCGACCCAACGGTTTACGACGATGCCTGTGTCATTCGCGGGATCGACGACCATCCAAACAGCGCCCCTGACCAACGCCGTCGAAGACAGCGGTATCCACGGGCTGGGCGGGAACGCCTTGAACGGAGACCGTGACGGGGCCCGTCACTTCACGATTGCGGCGACCGTCACTGCCACGAACGATATAGAGCAGATTGGAGCCAGCCATCCCGACCTGGATGGTGGCGTCCATGGCAGCTCGCTCAGGGATGCCAGCCGCCAGGAGCTTCGCAGAGATGCGCTCCTGTCGTGCGGCGAGCTCGATGTCTTCGGTCGTTGTGGTGGGCTCAGCGAGCTGGAGCGGCATCGCCAGGGCCAGCGATAGGACAGCAATTCCATACATGTGTTCATCTCATCTAGGTGTGGAAGGAAACTCCGCACGGAAGAAGGGATGCTGCCCCCATGCCCATCCTCGCGGGGGGGGAGGGAGGCTATCACGGCTCCTGGAATCCGCAATCACCCACCCAAGCTACCGGGACGATGCCATGCCAGGTGCGGTGCGGCCGATGCTGCAACCTCGTCTCAACCGAACCAGCACTGATGAAAGCGGCGACGTCTCCCTCGCGGAAGTTGGCAGGACGGCAATGGTGGGGGCGGTGGGACTCGAACCCACGACTCACGGCTTAAAAGGCCGTTACTCTACCGACTGAGTTACACCCCCCACCGGCATCGCCAAGCGATGCCTCATGTTCCGTCTTGCAGGCTGCTCAGCCTTACGCTCAGCCTTCCTGGATCTCTTTGGTGCGGGCCGCGGCGATGGTATCGATCTCCGCTTCCATGGACTTCACCATCTTCTGGATCTCGTCCTTCAGGTCGTGTTCCTGGTCTTCGGAGAGCTCGCTGTCCTTGCGTGCCGTCTCCGCCAGCTTGTTCTGGTCGCGACGGATGTTGCGCACCGTGACGCGAGCCTGCTCCGCCAGCTCTTTCACGCGGCCGCCCATCTTGTCGCGCTGCTCCTGACTCATCATCGGAACATTCAGACGCACCACCTTGCCGTCCGTCTCCGGCGTGATCCCGATGTCGCCCTTGAGGATCCCCTTCTCGATGGCCGTGCACATGGACGGGTCGAAAGGCTTCACGAGCAGCATGCGTGGTTCGGGAACGCTCACCGAAGCGATCTGGTTGAGCGGCGTGGGGCTGCCGTAGGCATCCACGCGGATGTTGTCCACCAGCGCCGGGGTCACCCGACCGCTCCGAAGCCCCTTGAGAGTCTCCTCAAAGTACTCCAGGCCCTTCTGCATCTTGTCCTTGCTCTCGGCCAGGATCTCTTCGGTGGTCATCGGTCTGTGTCTCCTGTGCTCTGGGTGAACTGGAGTCTTGGTCTGCTGTGCCTGCCCTGCAGGCAAAGGCGTCGCCGGGCGGGTCCCAAGCAAGTCGCGGGCCCACTCGCGGCAAACAGCTGGCGCTGGCGTGGAGGATAACGCCCCGGTGCGCCCCGCGTCACGACCTCAGCTCGCGCTGACCAGCGTGCCGATGTCCTCACCCTCCACCACCCGCTTCAGGTTTCCGGGCGTGAGCACGTCGAAGACCTTGATGGGCAGGTCATTGTCCATGCACATGGTGATGGCGGTCAGGTCCATGACCCGCAGGTCATCCTCGATCACCTGGCGGTAGGTGAGCTGCTCATAACGCTTGGCGTCAGGGTTCTTGGCGGGGTCGCTGTCGTAGACGCCATCCACCTTGGTCGCCTTGAGCATGATGTCGCAGCCCAGCTCCGAGGCCCGCAAGGAGGCCGTGGTGTCCGTGGTGAAGAAGGGGTTTCCCGTCCCACCAGCCAAGACGATGACGCGCCCCTTGTCCTGATGCCGCAGCGCCCGCCGACGAATGAAGGGCTCACAGATCTGGTGAGCCGACACCGCCGACAGCAGGCGCGCTTCCTGCCCGTTGCGCTCCAGGCCGTCCATGAGCGCCAGCCCGTTGATCATCGTGGCCAGCATGCCCATCTGATCGGCCGTGGCGCGCACCGACACGGTGCCCAGCACTTCGGCACCACGCAGAATGTTGCCGCCCCCCACCACGATGGCCAGGCGGCAGCCGGTCTCGGCCACCTCCCGGATCTGGGTGGAGATGGTGTCGATGGCCTCCGCTGCGAGGGCCCCACCGGAACCGCCTCCGAGGGCCTCGCCGCTCAGCTTGAGCAGAACGCTCTTGTAGCTCACGCGGCCCTAGGCCCCGATCTCGAAGCGCGCGAACCGATGGATCTGGATGTTCTCACCCAAGTTGCCCACGGTCTCGGCTCGGATCTGCTCAACCGTTTTCTTGTCGTCCATGACGTACGGCTGCTCAAGCAGGCATTGCTCCGCGTAGAACTTGCCCAGACGTCCCTCGAGCATCTTCTCCTGGATCTCGGCAGGCTTGCTGCTGTCGATCTGCTCGGAGAGGAAGGCACGCTCCTTCTCGACCAGGGCCGCGTCCACGTCTTCCCGGCGAACGCAGGTGGGCTTCATGGAGGCGATGTGCAACGAGATGCCGTGGCAGAACTCCTTGAACGCAGGAGTCGCCGCCACGAAGTCCGTCTCACAGTTGACCTCCAGCAAGACACCTACCCTGCCGTTGTGATGGATGTAGGACGACACAGCACCTTCGGAGGCCTCGCGACCGGCCTTCTTGGCAGCCTTGGCGATGCCCTTCTTGCGCAGCCACTCCACGGCCTTGTCCACGTCGCCGTCGGACTCCGTGAGTGCCTTCTTGCAGTCCATCATGGGAGCGCCGGACATCTGGCGCAGGTCGCGGACCTGCGCCGCGTTGATCGTGGTGGTCATCGTGCTCTCGTCTGTTCGTGTTCGTTAGGTCGGTGAATGGTCGAGCCTGTCGGGCAGGAGCCCTGCCAGGTCTCAGCCTTCGGTCTTCGGATCTGCAGGAGCTTCGGAGGCAGCAGCGGCCTCGGTAGCCGGTGCAGCGGCAGGTGCAGCAGCAGGTGCAGCAGCAGCCGGTTCAGCAGCAGCCGGTTCGGCCACGGCCTCGACGGACGCGTTGTCACGAGCAGGCTTCTCGGCACCGGCCTTCTTGGCCATGTCCTTCGCCAGCTGGTCGTGGCTCTCCATGCTGCGCACCACGCCGCCGGAGTCACGCACACCCAAGGCATCCTCGGGCGCCTTGCCCGACTCCTTGAAGCGCGTCTGGCCCTCTTCGATGGCGTCCGTGCAACGGCCGAGAATCAAGGCCACCGAACGCATCGAGTCATCGTTGGCCGGGATCACGATGTCCACGTGACGCGGATCACAGTCCGTGTCGAGCAGAGCAACCACGGGCACGCCCATGCGCTTGGCTTCCGCCACGGCGATGTGCTCGCGCTTCGGGTCGATGACCAACATGGCGCCAGGGATACGGTTCAACTTCCGCAAGCCGTCCATGTTCTTCTTGATGCGCTTGAGCTGCCGCAGGAGTTGCGACTGCTGCTTCTTCTTGAGCGCCGCCATCTCGCCCGTCTCTTCCATGGCCTCGAGCTCTTCGAGGCGCGTGAGACGCGAGCGGACGGTCTTGAAGTTCGTGAGGGTGCCGCCGAGCCAACGCTCGGTCACCCAAGGCATCTCGACGCGGGCGACTTCCTGACGCAGGATGCCCTTCATCTGACGCTTCGTGCCGACGTAGACAATCTGACGTCCCGTGGCTGCAACTTCGCGCAAGAAGTGGACCGCTCTCGTCAAGCCGCGCACGGTGTGCACGAGGTTGATGATGTGGATCTTGTTCCGCTTGCCGTGGATGTACGGCTTCATCGCGGGGTTCCACGTGTGCGTCCACGAGCCGAAATGTGCACCGGCCTCGAGGAGTTCCTCGATCGTGGTTTTCGCTACCAAGTTCTCTCTCCATCTCCACCCCGTCAGGGGCAGTCGAAGGGCGCCAAAGGCGCGGGTTTCCAAGTGAGGCAAGGTCCGCCAGCCACACGCTGTGGCCACGTACGCACCGTTTTCTGAACCTCGGTACAAAGAGGCCGGACACATTACCAAAGGCGCTTTGGGGGGTAAACCGAGGCGGAGCACCGATTCCCAGGTCTTTGCCGCTGGGCCGACCACGGGCTAGCCTCCCTTCAGCCACCTTGACCGTCATCATGGACGAGTTCTCACTTCTCCTTGCCCTTCACGCCCCCCAGGCCCCACCCTCCGGGAACGGGCGCGATCTGGCCGCAGAGCTGCGGGGAATGGGGTTCTCCGTAGAAATCAGCCGGAATCAGGCGGACACCTGGGCCGCCGTCCGGGATCGCCCGCCAGGTGCCGTGCTCCTGGTCCCAGCCACGGAACAGGCTGATTCTGCCGAGCTGCTCAGCCTCCTGAGGCCCGGCAGTGCGGGCCGGCTGCCCCCCGCCCTGGTGGTGCTCACGGACGACCCGGCCTTCCTGGAGCAGCGGGCCGGCGAGGTCGACGATTTCGTCAGCCCGGGCGAGACGACGGAACACATCCTGCTCCGGGTGAGTTTCGCCATGGCCCGGCGCCGCGCGCGGCACCAGCTGGCGGACGAGCGCGCCTCCCTGTTGCGCGCCTCCTCCACGGACTACAAGACCGGCCTGCCCAACGACCGCCGGTTCGCCGAGATCTGCCGCATCGAGTGTGCCCGTGCCGTGCGCGAGAACCACTGGCTGGGCGTGTTGATGATCGACCTGGACGATTTCAAGTCCATCAATGACGACCATGACCACGAGTTCGGCGACCATGTCCTCAAGACGCTGGCCGACAGCTTGAGCGCAGGTTTGCGGCCCTTCGACACAGCCGCCCGCAAAGGAGGCGACGAGTTCGCGGTGCTGCTCCCTTCGGCAGACCTGGAGTCCGCCAGCACCATCGCCGAGCGCTTGCGAGCGAGCTTTGCCGATCTCGAGCTGAATCACGGCGAGCACAGCACACGGTCCAGCATCACCGTGGGCGTCGCCGCCTGGCACCCCGAAGGAGACACTCTCTTCGAGCAGGTGTTGCTGGACGCCGACAAGGCGCTGCTCGTGGCCAAGGAAGCCGGCCGCAACCGGGTCAGTTCTCAACCGGTCGTGCCCCCCCCACTCCCTCCAAGCCGCTCCGGTACGAAAGCGGCTGAGGCGGCCCCCGTACCCAAACGAGCTGCGCCGTCGAAGACGACCACCAAGGCCAGCGCCAAGAAGCGCACGCGCAAACCCAAGAGCTGACCCACGAAACGGGACGGGCGGCGCTCAGGTGCTGACGCGCTCCACGGCCACCTTCAAAGCCGCACCCTCGACATCGAAACTCGTCGCGTCGGGCAGGCTCTCGAGCTTCATGACCTGCAACTGGACCCCGAGCACTTCACCCAGGATGAAGGCCTCGTGCTCGCGTGCGGCGGCCATGAGTTCCTCGGCGCCAGCCAGGCGTACCACGACCCGATCAGCCACATCCAAGCCCGCCGACTTGCGGGTGTTCTGCACGCGGTTCACGATCTCCCGCGCGCGCCCCTCGCTGAGCAGGTTGTCGTCGAGCTGGGTGTCGAGCGCCAGAACGAGGCGCCCATCACCGGCCACGGCATAGCCATCGCGTCCGGTCTCCACGAGTTCGATGTCGTCGCGGTCCAAGGCAAAGCTTTCGCCGTCGATGTCCAGGGAGAGTTCCCCGGAGGCCTCGAAGGCGAGCAGGGCCGTCTCGTCCAGGGCCTTCACGGCCCCGGCGAGCTGCTTCATCTTGGGACCCATGCGCGGGCCCAGGCGCTTGAAGTTCGGCTTGGCGGTGAGCTCGCGGAAGTCCGCGCGCTCCACGACCTCCACGTGCTTGACGTTGAGTTCCTCCGCCACCAGCTGGGCCAACTCGGGCCGGGCCAGGCGGGCCGCGTCCGCTGCATCGGATGCCTTGATGAGCGCCCGCCGCAGGGGCTGGCGCACGCGCAGGTCGTGACTGGCGCGCACGGAGCGCCCCAGCCCCACCGCCGACAGGACGGCGCCCATGTGTCGTTCGAGTTCCTCGTCCACCAGCGAAGCATCGGCCTCTGGCCAGTCGGTGAGGTGCACGGAGGCATCGGCCGCAGCCCCGGTCACGGCCTTCCAGAGCCACTCGGACTGGAAGGGCACCAGGGGCGCCATGAGCTGCGCCACGCGCTCCAGCGCGGCCGACAGGGTCGCGAAGGCGGCACGCTTGTCGTCCTTCTCGCCTGACTTCCAGAAGCGAGCGCGGTTGCGGCGCACGTACCAGTTGGACAACTCCTCGTCGATGAAGGTGTCCAACTGAGTGGCCACCTCACCCAGCTCCAAACGTTCGTAGGCGTCGTCCACCGCCGTGGTGAGCGTCTGCACACGGGACAAGAGCCAGCGGTCCAGGGACGTGCGTTGGGCCACTGCCGGCGCGGCCTCGTTGGGGCCAAAGCCGTCAAGGTTGGCGTACATCGCCAGGAAGGCGTAGCAGTTGCGCAGGGTCCCGAAGACACGGCGGGCACCCTCGGCGACGGCCTTCTGATCAAAGCGCTTGGGCAACCAGACCTGCCCTTGGCTCACGAAGCCCCAGCGCGCCGCATCGACGCCGCAGCTGTCAAAGACCTCCCAAGGGTCGACCACATTGCCGACGCTCTTGCTCATCTTCTTGCCGCTGCCATCGAGCAGAAGGTTGTTCACAAGCACGCTCTTGTAGGCCGGCTTGCCCGTGAGAAAGATGCCGAGCACGTGCAGCGTGTAGAACCAGCCGCGCGTCTGGTCGAGCCCCTCGCAGATGAAGGCCGCCGGGTAGTCCTCAGGCAGCTCGCCTCCCGTAGCCCGCGGCCAACCGGCCTGGGCAAAGGGCATGGCGCCCGAGTCGAACCAGCAATCGATGACTTCGGGTGTCCGCCGCATCACGCCGCCACAGCCCTCGGCCGTGCACGCCAGAGTGATCTCATCCACCTGGGGCCGGTGCGGATCGAAATCACTGGAAACCTCCTGCTCTGCCCAGGAGTCCAACTCGTCGAGTGAGGAAGGGCAGCGCTGGTCGCCACAGCCGTCACAGATCCAGATGTTGAGCGGCGTCCCCCAGTAGCGCTCGCGACTGATGGCCCAATCCACGTTGTTCGAGAGCCACTCCCCGAAGCGGCCGCTGCCGATCTCCTCGGGGTGCCAGTCGATGGTCTCGTTCAGCTCCACCAGCTTGTCGCGCAACGCGGTCGTGCGCAGGTACCAGCTGGGGCGGGCCATGTAGAGCAGCGGACTCTTGCAGCGCCAACAGTGCGGGTAGCTGTGGTCGAGAGTCGCCCGGCGGAAGAGCACCTCGCGCTCCTTGAGCACCTTGATGATGTCGCCGTCCGCTTCTTTCACGAAGCGCCCTTCGAAGCCCTGCACGGCTGCCGTGAAGCAGCCCTGCTCATCGACAGGGAGCACCAGAGGCAAGCCGTCCCGCTGGCGGATGCTGAAGTCGTCGGCACCGAAGGCCGGTGCCATGTGCACGATGCCCGTGCCGTCGTCGGCCGACACGAAGGACGCGAGGCGCACGGTATGGGTCACCGCCCGCTGCTCCTCCGACGAGAAGTCGATCGCGACGTGGTCCAGGGGGCGCGTGTAGGCCAGGCCCTCCAGGAAGCGCCCGGGGAAGCGGGCCAGCACCTCAGCCTGCTCACCGAGCACAGCCCCCACCAGGGCGTCGGCCAGGATCACGTGCCGGTCTTCGTGCAGCGCCAAGGCGTAGGTCAGCTCGGCGTCCACGGCCAGCGCGACATTGGAGAACAGCGTCCACGGGGTCGTGGTCCAGACCAGGAGCTGCGGAGTCGCAGCCGCTGCCATGGCAGCCGTGGTCCCCGCATCCAGGCCGCAGCTCTGCGCCCGCCCTGCGCCCTGCTCGAAGCGTTCGGCCCAGGCCTCCTGCGTGAGCCCGAAACGCACGAAGACAGACGGGTCCTGCACGGTCTCGTAGCCCTGGGCCACTTCGTGGTTCGACAAGCCCGTGGAGCAACGCGGGCAGTAGGGCAGGATCTTGAAGTCCTTCACCAAGAGTCCTTCGCCATGGAAGCGACTCAGGATCGCCCAGCAACTCTGGATGTAGTCGCTCTCATAGGTGACGTAGGGGTTCTCGTAGTCGAGCCAATACGCCATGCGCCGGGAGAGCTTTTCCCAATCGCCCTTGTATTTGAAGACCGACTCCCGGCAGCGACGGTTGAACTCCGCGATGCCGATGCCTTCGATCTCCTCGCGGGTCGTGATCCCGAGTTCCTTCTGGACCTCGATCTCCACCGGCAAGCCCTGGGTGTCCCAGCCGGCCTTGCGCGGCACGCGGTGACCCTTCATGAGCCGGTGCCGGCAGACCGTGTCCTTCAGGGTGCGTGAGAAGACATGGTGGATGGCCGGGCGACCGTTGGCTGTGGGCGGCCCCTCGTAGAACACGAAGGGCTTGGCGTCCGCGTTGCGCACCAGCGAACGGCCGGGCACATCGTGGGCATCCCAGGCTTCCTGGACCAGGGCCTCGAGCTGCTCCTCTGGCGGAAGCGTCGGGAACGTCATGGCGTGTCTCTCAACTCAGGTCCAGCGATGCTTTTCGATGGTCTCGGTGATGCGCATCGCCACTTCCATGGCACGCAAGCCAGCCTGCGCGGACACACCACCGGCTGCCTCACCACGAACGTTTGCGATGAAGGCCTTCAACTCGGAGTGCAGCGGGTTCGCCTCGTCCATGTCGATCTCCCGGGCGTCCATCAGGCCCTGGGCCACGAATTCCTTGAAGTTCGCCTTGGGCTCCAGCTTGTCCTGGGCACTGGCGTCCAGGCTCCCCAGGTCGAAGCCCTCCGCCTTGCGCACCACGAAGGCGCGCCGCGTGGCGAAGTCCATGGACACGAAAGTCTCATCACCGAAGACGCGCGTGCGGCGCAGGGGCTCGAAGCTCACCCGGCTGGCGGTGACATTGGCCACGCAGCCGTTCTCGAACACGAGCCGCGCGTTGGCGATGTCCACATGCTGTCCGAGCACGCGGCTGCCCACCGCATCCACCTGCTTGAGCGGTGAGCCCGCCAGCTCCATGACGATGTCGATGTCGTGGATCATGAGATCCATGACCACGCTCACGTCGAGGGTGCGGAAGTTGAATGGGGCCAGGCGGTGCGCCTCGATGAAGCGCGGTTGCACGTCCAGGTCGTGGAAGACGGACAGCGCCGGGTTGAAGCGCTCGATATGACCCACCTGCAGCACCAGGCCCTTCTCGCGGGCCGAGGCTTCCATCTCCCGGGCTTCGTCCAGCTCGGCCGCCATGGGCTTCTCGACCAACACGCTGATGCCCCGCTCCAGGAGCGGCATCACGATGTCCCGGTGGTAGCAGGTGGGCACGGCGACACTGGCAGCCGTCACGTCCTCGGGGATCGAGTCCAGCGACGCCAGGCCAGGGACACCCAGGGGCTCGGCGATCTGCTCCGCCCGCTTGGGGTCGGTGTCCACCACAGCCACCAACTCGGCGCCCGGTACATCCTTCATGAGGCGCGCGTGATGTTGGCCGAGATGGCCCACGCCGACGACAACGGCTTTGATGGTTGGAGACGCCATGAGTGCTTCCTTCGGTGTCAGCTCAAAAGGTGATCGGTGACTGCGTGGTCTCGAGGCAGCCCTACGGGTGACCCCGCAAGGACTCGCGGTAGCGCCCGAAGCGCCCCGCCTCCTTGCGCAAGAGGAACTCAGCCAGCTCGCGCACCATGGGCGAGCGGTCGTTGATCAGCGAGTGGGCCTCTTCGCTCACGCTGCGCCCGGTGCGGAAGATCGCGCGATACACATGCTTGATCTCGTCGATGTCCTCTTTCTGGACGCCGGCACGCAACATGCCCACTTCGTTGACCATGCGCACTTCAGCGGGGTCGCCAGCCACCTTCACGAAGGGCGGGACATCCTGGACCACGCGTGCCTTGGCACCCACGTACGCCATGCGGCCGATGGAGGTGTACTGCCCGACCCCCGCGTAACCGTTGAGCACGACGTTGTCGCCCACATGGCAGTGCCCGGCGATGAGCACGCTGTTGGTCATGATGATGCCGGAGCCGAGGATGCAGTCGTGGCCCACATGGCAGCTGGCCATGACGAAGTTCTTGTCGCCGATGATGGTGACGTTCTCTTCCTTGGGCGTGCCCCTGTTGAGGGACACGAACTCGCGGAAGACGTTGTCGTCCCCGATCTCGATGCGGCTCTCGGCTGCGTGGTGTGACAGATCCTGGGGCGCCGTCCCCACGCTGACGAAGGCCGTCATGGTGTTGCGCTTGCCGATCACCGAGCCGCTGGAGACGAAGCAATGGGGGCCAATGCGCGTCCCCTCGTCGATGGAGACGCCCTTCTCGATCACCGTGTAAGGGCCCACCTCGACGTCGTCGGCGAGTTCGGCACCTGATTCCACGATGGCTGTGTCGTGAATGATCATCCGGCGTCCACCAGGGTAAAGACCATCTGGGCCTCCGCAGCAACATGCTCATTGACCTTTGCGACGCACACGACGCGCCCCATCGTGTCCCTGACCTTCACGGCCTCGACCTCAAGCCGCAGTTGATCACCCGGAATCACGGAACGCCGCAGCTTCACCTTGTCGATGGCCCACAGCACAGGCAATTTGCCGGTGTACTCCATGCGACGCAGGAGCAGCGTGCCAGCCAGCTGGGCCAGGGCCTCCAGGATGAGCACGCCCGGCATGATGGGCTGGCCCGGGAAGTGGCCCGAGAAGAAGGGTTCGTTCACCGTCACGTTCTTGATGCCCACAGCGCGGCGGTAGCCCTCCAGCTCCAGCACCCGGTCCACCAGCAAGAAGGGGTAGCGGTGCGGCAGCAGGCTGGCGATCTCACGGATGTCCATGCCCGTGTCGCGCACGAGACGGCCGTGGTTCTCCTCGTGTTCCATGGCTGCTGACAGCCGTCGCACCAGAGCGTGATGGGTCCGGTGGCCGGAGCGCGTGGCGCTGATGCGCCCGTTGATGTCGGCGCCCAGCAGGTACAGGTCACCCATCATGTCGAGCAGCTTGTGACGCGCCGGCTCGTCCGGGAATCGCAACTCACCGTGGACGGAAGCACCTGCGTCCAGCACCACGGTGTTCTCTTCGTCGGCGCCGGCACCGAGGTCGCTAGCCCGTAGGGCCTCCACCTCGGACGCGAACACGAAGGTACGCGCCGGTGCAATCTCCGCCGCGATGTCCGAACCCGGCAGTTCCACCTCGACATACTGCGGCGGCATGCCCTGCTGCCGGTAGTCCAGGGTGTAGGCCAGTTGCAGCCCGCCGTTGGAGGAGGGGATGGCGTTCATGACGGCGCCGTCCATCTCCACGAAGAGCGGCTCTTCGATGGTGAACTCTTTGCGGGAGACCTTCTGGTCCACCGAGCCCGCGGCGGTCAAGGCTTCGAACCATGGCAGCGCCGAGCCGTCCAGGGCTGGCAACTCCGGCCCGTCCAACTCGATTTCGATGTTGTCGACGTGGAGCGCCGCAAGCGCGGCCAGCAGGTGCTCCACCGTGTGCACCTCGGCCATGCCGCGCCGCAACATGGTGCGCCGCTCCGCCTCGGCCACCGACTCGAGGTTGGCCGGGATGGGGTCGCTGTCGGGCAGGTCGGACCGGAAGAAGAGGGCGCCGGTGTCAGCGGCCGCAGGGCGCACCACGACCCGGACGTCGTGGCCTTCGTGCAGGCCCACGCCGCGCATCTCGAACGGGTTCTTGATGGTTCGCTGGTTACGAGGCACCGGGCGAGCCTCCGGATCGTGCGGCCTTCATGTCGGCGATCAGAGCAGGAAGCCGCTCGAGGCTCAAGGCTTGTCGCTTCCATTGCCTGTGGGAAACCGCGGGAAAACCGATCATGTACTGCCCAGGGGGGGTCTGCTTGACGACGATGGTGCACGCTCCGAGCACCGCCCCATCCGACACCTTTCCGCTGCCCGAGACACCGCAGTGCCCTGCCATGAGCACGTTCTTGCCGACCACGGCCCCCCCTGCCAGGGAGCAATGGGCCGCGATGGCGGTGTTCTCGCCCACCTCGCAGTTGTGGCCGATGTGCACCTGATCGTCGAGTTTGACCCCATTGCCGATCACGGTCGCCTCGAGCCGCGCTCGATCGATGGTGGTGTTGGCGCCCACCTCGACATCGTCGCCCAGCGCCACGATGCCCACCTGCGGGCTCTTGAGCTGGACACCCCCTGGCCCCGGCTGGAAGCCGAAGCCATCCGCGCCCAGCACGGCGCCCGCGTGGAGGATGACCCGGTCGCCCATGGTGCAGCGATCGCCGACGTAGCTGCCGGGATAGAGACGGCAGCCCGCGCCCACTTCGGAGCCCGCCCCCACGTAGACCCGGGGCCAGAGCCGACTGCCGGGACCGATTCGCGCGCCTCGCCCCACGAACACCCAAGGGCCCACGGCGGCCGAGGGGTCCACTTCGGCCCCTGGCTCGACCACGGCGCTGGGGTGCACCCCCACGGCTGGCTCGAGCTCCCGCGGCCCCCAGGTGGCCACCACTGTGTTCACGGCCAGCTCGGGGTTCTCCACGGTGATCAAAGCTGGCTCGGGCCCTGCGCCTGCAGACTCGGGCAGCTTGAAGTCCTTGCCCACCAGGAGGCAACCCGCCTTGCTCGCGTGAGCAGCAGCCACGTATCCGGCGCGGAACACCGCGGCCAGCTCATGAGGGCCTGCCAATTCCAGCGAGCGCAGTCCGGAGAGCCTCAGCTCCCCTGACCCAGAGAGCAGCTCACCGCGCACCAGGGCGGCCACTTCGGCGACGGTCTGCTCAAGCTGCATGATCCGGGCGGCTCGCAAGGTCCAGGAGGGGGCGGCTGGGCGGAAGGCCCACGATCCTGCCCACTATCCGAAAGTGGAGGGCGGCGGGAAAGCCCGGCCCTCAGAAGCGGCGGCTCAACTCGAAGCTGAAGGGCCGGGTCTCATCCACATCCTGCTCCGAGAGCACGAAGGCCCAATCCATCTTGATCGTGATCCCGCCCAGGGCTGGCAGGCGCAAACGGACGCCGGCCCCGGTGCTGAGGCGCACATCGCTGGTGAGGTCGCTCCATGAGGTGTCCTCCACCAGGTTGCCCGCATCCACGAACAGCACGCCCTTCATGATGGTCTCGTCCCGATCGCGGAAGGTGTTGTAGTCCGTCACCAGGGGGAAGATGGCTTCGAGACTGGCCACGGCCGCCAGCTGTCCACCCACGGCATTGCCCCGGTCCTTGTCCAGGACCACGCCTCCACCTGAGATCTTGCGGGTCTGCTGGTGCGGCCCCACCCCTTGGAAGTCGAAGCCGCGCACCGCGAAGGGCCCCGACCCACCGCCCACGAAGAAGTTCTCGAAGAAGGGCAGCTCGTCGTCGCTGCCAGTGGCCTCCACCACTCCCACGGACAGGCGCGGGTTCAGCACCCGGATGTTGCCGTCGTCGTCTTCACCAAGGGGCGTGAACCACTCGGCGTTCCACTGGGCGCGTACGGCATCGACATCACCGCCCAGGGGGCCGCCGACGTTCTCCACCCGCAGGCGCGACGTGAAGCCGTCGGTGGGCTCGAAGAGTGAGTCCACGTCGTTGTAGATGAGCGCGGCCTCCAACACCTGGCGCGTGTGCCGCCCCTCGTCCTTGGCGAAGTCCGTCGACTCGCCGGTGATGGAGTCCTTGGCCTCGTCATCGATGTCCGAGATGTCCACCACCTCGAGGCGCGGTCCCAACGAGATCGAGGTCTCGCGATTGAAGCGGTGGTTGAAGAACACTCCCGTGCCCAAGCTCTCCTGCGTGTACTCGGAGTAGATGCGCAGCCGGTCGTAGAGTTCCACCGTGAGCCCCCACGGGTCCTCCCGACTCTCGTCCAACCAAGGGTCCTCGAAGACGATGTCGATCTGGGTGGTCTCGGTGCCAGGCACCACCTCGAGGAACAGACGTTGCCCGCCCCCATGGAAGGCCTCGCCGCGCTCGAAGAACTCGCGTAGGAAACGGGACCACGAAGAGGAGGCGCGGCTAATGTCGAAGTTCCGCTTGTCCACCGTCACGCCGCCGAAGAGGCCTGAGTCCGAACCCGCCCCGAGCACGAAGGTGAACACGCCGCTGCTCGCGTCGTCGATGGTCACCACCACGTCGACGTACTCGGGGTCGTCCGTTTCCTGGGTCGAGACGCGCACCTTGGGCACGCCCGTCAGGTCCGTGAAGTAACCCAGGGCCACGAGGGCATCTTCGCTGTAGCGGATCTCTCGCGTGTCGATGATGTCGCCCGGATAGACCGTCATGTAGCGACGCACCACGCCATCCCGGGTGCCGACGTTTCCGTGCACGATCACGTCGCGCACCTTTTTCTGGCGCCCTTCGTTGACCCGCCATTCGAGGTCCAGCACCGGTTCATCGAGGTCGTAGATCACCTCGGGCCGCACGCTCACATCAATGTATCCGTCTTGCCCGTAGAGCCCGCGCATGCGCCGCAAGACGCGGCTCACGTCAGGCCTGCGGTACGCGCTTCCCACCGTCAACTCGGATTCCTTGAGAAGCTCTTCCGTGCTGAGCGCCGTATTCCCCGTAACCCGGATGCTGCGCACGCTGTAGCGCGGCCCCTGCTCCACGAGCAGCGACACCACCACCTCGCTCCGGTCCTCGGACCAGTCCAGACCGTTCAGGGAGACGGCCGCGTCGAGGTACCCCTCGCGCCGGACGTAGTCCTCCAGGACCAGGATGTCCCGATCGAGCTGGGTGCGCACGAAGTCCTTGCCCACGAGCCAGGACCAGAAGCCGGGCTGGCTGCGCAGCAGGCTGCGGGCATCGCTCTCGTCGATGGAGGACAAGCCCTCGAGCCGCAGCTCGGAGACCTCGACCTCGGGCCCCTCGAAGACACGCAGGTAGGCACCGTGCTCGCCTTGCTCGGTGCGCGAACGCTTGACGTCCACCTGCACGAAGGGGAAGCCCTTCGACAGGTAGTACTCTCGGATCAGCGAGCGCGCAGAGAGCACCTGATCGGGGGTCGCCCCCCGCCCTTCCACCAGACGGGACTCGCCGCGCAGAAGGGAATCGCTGAACTCCTCGTTGCCTTGGATGTCCACGAAGTCGTTGGGCAGGATGCGCAGCAGCTTGAAGGTGACATGCACCCCACCGGCGGTGGGCTCGGTCAGCACCTCGTCCACGACGATGCCGTAGTTGTCGTGCAACCAGCGGATGTCGTCGTCGACGCGCTCGGCGCGGTACAGGCTCCCGGGGCCCGTCTTCAGGTTGGAGAGCAACAGGCCGTGGTCGACGAGTACGTTGCCTTCGATGGCCACATCGATCACGACGACGCTGTCGTCCTCAGTCTCTTGTAGCGTTGCCGATGCCGTGAGCGGTCCCGGAAGGGGCGCCGCTCCGAACGCCTGTGGCCCCACCCCCACCACCGCGAAGAGCGAGACCACCAGCACACACAGGGTGCGCGCGCACGACCAGCAGCAGCTCATGTCAGGGACACCGTCGGAAGGGGCCGTCGCTAGAGCACGGGAGCCGACCCACCAGAAGGCGGGGGCACCTCCGCAGGGTCCGGGAATCGGTGGGCATTGTCGAAGCGCATCATGTTGGCGTGGAAGTTCAGCTCGACGGTGCCGGTCGGGCCGTTCCTGTTCTTGGCGATGATCACTTCCGCAGTGCCCTTGGATGCCACATCCTCGGGCTCATAGTAGTCGTGGCGGTAGAGCAGCATGATGGCGTCAGCATCCTGCTCGATGGAACCCGATTCACGCAGATCACCCATCATGGGGCGCTTGTTGGTACGCGATTCCACACCACGGTTGAGCTGACTCAGGGCGATCACGGGGATCTTCAGCTCACGGGCGAGCTGCTTCAGGGAGCCCGACAAGCGCGAGATCTCGAGCTGACGACTCTCCACCTGGGTGCCCAGGGACAGTAGCTGCAGGTAGTCCACTGCCACCAGCTGGATATCCATGCGCGACTTGAGACGACGGGCCTTGGCGCGCAGGCGCGTCATGGTCATGCCGGGTGTGTCATCGATGTAGAGCGGCGCTTGGGCCAGGCGCCCTGCAGCCAGCGGCACCTTGGCGTACTCGTCATTGGACAGCTCGCCGCGCATGAGCCGGTGGGCATCCACTCGCGCGTTGGAGCAGAGCATGTTCTCCGCCACCTGCTCCTTGGTGACTTCCAAGGTGAAGAGGGCGGCCGGCAGCTGGTCGCGGATGCAGATGTTGTCGAGCAGGCTGGTGGTGAAGCTCGACTTCCCCATGGAGGGGCGGCCGGCGATGATGTAGAGCGCGCCGGGAGCCAGGCCGTTGATGACTTTGTCGAGGTCCGTGAAGTGGGTGTTGAGCCCGCCAGTCACCGTCCGGCCGTCCGCCTCCTGCAGCTGGTCCACCTTCAGCATGGCGTGCTTGGCCAGGTCCATGAGCGTCGCGCCGGACTCTTCCCCGCGGCCTTGGGCGATGGAGAAGATTGCCTGCTCGGCCTTGTCCAACAAGCCGTCCACATCGGTCACGGAATCGGCATAGGAATCGCGCAGGATCTCTTGTGCCGCCTGGACGAGGCGCCGCTTCTCGGCAGCAGACCGCACCAGGGCCGCGTAGGACATGGCGTGCGCGGACGAGGGCACCGACTCCATCAAGCCCACCAGGGCATCCACCCCACCCACCGACTCGAGCTTGTCCGTGGTGCGCAGGGCGTTGGTGGCGATGACCAGATCGACCGGCTCGTTGCGATCGAAGAGGTCAGCCAACACACGGAAGATCTCCGCGTGCGCCGGCATGTAGAAATCCTCGGCGCCGAGCTGTAGCAGGATGTCACCGATCGTGGCACGGTCGAGCAGCATCGCGCCCAGGACGCACTGCTCCGCCTCGATGTTCTGGGGCGGAAGGTGATCGGGAATGGCGCCGGTTTCCACTTCTGGTCCTCCCACCGACACCCCGGGAAGCTGAAGGGAGGCCGATTGACTGCGTTGAAAGGGAGGCGCTCCCCAACCCGAGGCGCGCGAGGCAGACATCCTATCAGCCGGGCGCGAAGGGACTCCAGTGACGCCGCGCAGTCCTGGCGAATCCCGTCCCAGGGTCGATGCCTGCACGGCCCGACCTCAATCCGGGCTCGTCAATTCCAACGAGAGCAGACGGTAGCTACCCATGCGCAGGCGCCCCGAGTACGAGGTCACCACATCCCGCTCCGCCTCGAGGAAGATCTCGTGTGCGTGGCGTTGCCCAGCGGAGTCGGCGGGGTGCGGGATCTGGAAGCGCAGCAGCTGGGCGTCTCCCTGTTCCAGCGTCCAAGAACCCAGCGCTTGCCCGTCGCAGGACACCCGGCCCTCCAGGGGCAACAAGTCCGGGCGTTCAGCCAGGGGAGCCACGCGCAATTCGAGCTGGGCCCCCGGGCCGGAGCAGGCCAGCAAGGCGCGCAGATGCCGCGCAGCCTGGCGACCTGCCGCCAGGCCCCCATACAACTGCTGCATGCCCACTCCCTGTGCCGTGTCCAAGCGGGATTGCAGGGCAGCCAGATCGGCGCTCCGATGGGCGGCACTTCGCTCGATCCAGGCGTCCGGCCCCAGTTCGCTGGCGCGAGCGTCCGCGTACAGCGCGGGCACCGCCGGCAGTCTTTCCAGAGCGTCGTCGGCCCCGGCGACCCAGCCCCGCGCCAGGAGCTCCCGGGCAACCCAAGTGGCAAAGACAGCGTGCGTCTCCGCGCTGGGATGCGGATTGGTCGGCAAGGTGAAGCGCCGATCCGTCTTGGCCAGCAGGGGCAGGACCGGCAGCGGCTGGCCGCCGTCGCGGGCCAGGCGGCTCCACAAGTGCCAGCTGTAACGCGCCTCGCTGTACTGCAGGAGCATCAGCTGCGTGCCCTGGGACGTCAGCACCTGCTCCAGCTGGCGGATGCTCGCAGCGTTCTCGTCGTAGCGTCGCGCGGACTCCGCCGAGAGATCGGCCTCCAGCACTTCCGGCCCCAGGTCCTCCTCGCGTGCGTCCCCGGCTGCTCCACGACTCTGCAGGCGCCCCATCAGATCCAGCACCACGAAGTGGTTCTGGTCGGTGCTCACGGTCAGGAAGGGGTCGGGGGTCGCCACGTCCGGCAGCTCCCGGCGATGCCCGCTTTCCGCCACGCCGTAGCCATTCGCGAGGTCGTTGTCGATGGGCATGTAGAGCACGATGTCCGCCGGCAACTCGTCCTGGTGGTCGAGCAGGAAGTTCACCGCGTTGCGGTGGTTCCAACCCGGGATCGCCACGGTGCGGCAAACGACAGCGGGGCCGTCCGGGCCGAGTGCAGCAGCCAACTGTTGCTCGAGTTGATGGGCCAGGGTCTGCTCGTCGCGGACTCCCCAACCGAAGGCGACGGAATCGCCCAGGACCAGAATTCGCAGCGTGTTCTGCGGCGTGATTTCGCCCGAGACTTCCTGCGCGGGGAGCGACTCGGCGTTGGGCCGCACTCGGAGGCCCAAGCTGTCTGTGTGCACCGGCACCCCGAACACCTCAAGCGTGCTGTTGGGCTTCAGGTGGAAGCCTACGAGCGGGTCTTCGTGCACCCGCCACGGCCCGGGGGTCTGGGACGCCGCCAACCAACGGTCCCGCTCGGTGGCTGCCATCCACTCCCGGACGTCTGCCGGCCCGCCCCACAACTCAGCCAAGGAGCGACCGGCAAGCAACGACAGCAAGCCTTCGGCCAGGAACACGAACAGGAGCAGCGAGCCGAAGGCCAGGCCCAGCGTGGCAACCCGTGAACGAGAGCCTACGCGTGAACGAGAGCCGGCACCGGAGCGGGCTCCGGTGCCGGTCTCGGGCTGTGCTTGTCCGGCGGCCGACTCCCGGCCGCTCGAACTCACGCGTCGGCCGTGGCCGCAGCTTGACCGTCAGAGGAAGGCGCCTCGCCTCCACTCTCGGCAGCCGAGCCCGACTCCGCGTCGTCCGCGGCTTCGTCGTCCGCGTCCTCGGCATGCTCGTCGTAACCCATGGCCTCGATGCGCGTGCCCTCCATGTCGATGGGCACCACGTCGACCTTCACGATCACATTGATCTCGCCGTAGAGATGCAGCGGCACGTCGTGCACACCGGCATCCTTGAGGTGGGCCGTCAGGCGCACCGCGCGTTGCGGCACATCCCAACCAGCCGCCACGATGGCGAGATGGATGTCCTTCTCGGTGACCGAACCAAAGAGGTGACCCTCTTCGGTGGCGCGAGCCGTGACTTCGACTTCCAAGCCTTTGAGCTTTTCGGCCAGCACCTCCATGGAGGTGACGAGCGCGCGCTCTTCGGCTTCGGCCTTGGCCTGCAACTTGCCGAGCATGCGCAGGCTGTCCTCGGTGCGGACGGCAGCCAGGCGCTGGGGCAGGAGGTAGTTACGGGCATAGCCGTTCTTGACGTTCACCTGGTCGCCCGGCCGTCCAAGGCCGTCGACTGATTCCAGCAGGATGAGCTTCATGTCTGGGGCAGCTTTCTAAAGTGTCAGCAAGCTTTCGCTTAGCGACCGACGAACGGGAGGAGGGCCATGTTGCGGGCCCGGAACACAGCCGTGCGCAGTCGACGCTGGCTCTTGGCTTCAAGGTTGCTACGGACACGGGAGAACAACTTGCCCTGAGCCGAAACCATGCGGCGCAAAACGAAGGGGTTCTTGTAGTCGAGCAGGTCCCAGATCTTGCGGGTTTCCTCGCCATCCCGACCCAGCTCGGCCGAGGTGTCGCCTTCGAAGCGACGGCCTGAGCGGGAGGCGGGCTCGGAGAGGGGCTCGGGCAGCCCGTCTTCGTCGGGCAGCGCGTCGATGGCAATCGACATGAAACGCAGGCAGCGCTCGGACAGCTTCACCTCGCGGTTCAGCTCGTCGATCGTGGCCGACTCACCTGAGAAGTAGCAGATGATGTAGGTGCCGGTCTGGTTGCCCTGGATCGGGTAAGCCAGCTTGCGGTTCGCCCACAGCATGGAGTGGGCGATGGTGCCGCCGACTTTCTCGATGAGCTTACGGACGACTTCTTCGGGGGTGTCCGGCTCCCCTTCGTCCTCCCCGCGGTTGTCGCGGTTGTGGAGGATGAACATTCCTTCGTAGTGCTTCACGGATTGACCTCTCGGATCTGGATCCACTGGACGGTTGAACAGCCCGACGCCCGAACAGGCCGCCGAACAAACAGTAGTGAAACCGGACCAGCCGCTATGCCCTCGCGGGAGCGTGCTTCTGGCCTGGGATGCAGAACCGCACACCGTAGCGAGTGCTCCTGCCTGCGGCAAGGGCCCGGAAGCTCTCCTGGATCAGGCCGGCGGGACGTTGGCCTTGTTCATCAGGGCTTCCAGGTCGCCATCCCCCAGCCAGTCCTCCAGGTGGTTCGTCGCCCGCTGCAGCATCTCGTCGACCAGCGGACGCTCGGCGCGCTTGAAGGGCTTCAGGACGAACACCTCGGTGGGCATCCGGCTGGGTTCGCCGATCCCCAGACGCAGGCGCGGCACCGGATGGTCAGGCAGCATCTCGATCACCGACGCCAGGCCGTTCTGGCCGCCTGAGGAGCCCTTGAGGCGACAGCGCATCTTGCCCAGCGGCAGGTGGAAATCATCGCAGAGCACAAGCAGCTGAAGAGGCCCAGCCGCTTCGGCAGCTGGATCAGCGGCCAGCTCCTGGACCAGATCCCGGGCCGCGCGGCCGGAGCGGTTCATGAAGGTGGTGGGTTTCGCCAGCACGAAGGGCCGCCCTCCCACCTCGCCGCGCGCCACCAACGAGCGCCCGCGCTGGATAAAGGGACGCCCCAGGCGCGTCGCCAGCAGGTCGAGCAGCTCGAAGCCGACGTTGTGCCGGGTGCCCTCGTACTCTGCGCCGGGGTTGCCCAGACCAAGGATCAGCTGCACAGCGTGCTCCAGAAAAGCGACCCGGGCAGTGGGACGCGTGCACAGCGAGGGTGGCCCCGAGCACTACCGGAGACCACCCCCGCCCAGGAAATTCGCGAAACCCGACTAGCTGTCGCCGTCGGCCTTTTCGCCCTCTTCCTTCTTCTCGCCTTCCTCGCCCTCGGCTGCCTCCTCGGACTCTTCGTCCTCGGCAACGTTGGTACGCGGCGGAACCACGGCCACCACCTGCTCACCCGCAGCAATCTGGCCCTCGTCCAGGGTGACGCCCTCAGGCAACTGGATCTCGCCAGCATGCAGGGACTCGCTCATGTCCAGCCCGGAGACCTCCACCACGATCGTGTCGGGGATGGAGTCTGCCCGGCAGTTCACGGCCAGCGCGGGGTGGTGAATGATCTGCGTGCCGCCAGCGGCAACGCCGATGGGATCGCCGCGGAACTCCAGCGCCACTTCCACCGAGACCTGCTCGGACAGGTCGATGCGCGCGAAGTCCACGTGCAGCACGTACTGACCGAAGGTGTCGTACTGGACTTCCTTCACCAGGCAGGACTCGTTCTTGCCGTCGATCTCCAGGTTGAACACCTGGTCCGTCGTGGCGAAGGCGAGGCCCAACGCGTGGGCATCGACGGTGCGCTCGAGGTTGCCTTGGCCGTGGCCGTAGATGATCACCGGGATGTTGCCGGCGGCGCGCTCCTGGCGAGCGACGCGGGAACCGGACCCACTGCGGGCCTGGGTCGTAAGGACTGTGGGAGTGCTCATGATTCTCTCGGAACTGAGGTGACGTCCGCTGCGAGAAGCCGCGACACGCCAAGGTTTGGGATGCGGTTGAGTGCTACTCGACGAACAGGGAACTCACCGAGCGACACACGTGAATGCGATGGATGGCCTCGGCCAAGAGGCTGGCCACGGAGAGGACCTCGATGACGTCTGGGTAATCGGAGTGGGGGCAGACGGTGTCTGTCACGAAGACCTTCTCGACACCGGCGTTGGCCAGGCGTTCCAGGGCGGAGCCGGCGAAGACACCATGCGTCGCTGCCAGGTACACCTTGTTGGCGCCGTGGGCCTTCACCATTCGGGCGGCGTTGGTGATGGTGCCCGCCGTGGCGATCATGTCGTCGACCAGGATCGCATCGTGGCCGTCCACCTCGCCGATGAGGTGCTCGGACGTCGTCTGCTCGGGGCCCATGCGGCGCTTGTCGACGATGGCGAAGCGGCAACCCAGCATGCTGCTGAAGGCGCGCGCCATCTTGATGCCGCCTGCGTCCGGCGCGACGATCGTGATCTTCTCGGGGTTGAAGGACTTCTTGAACAGGTCGCGGAAGACGGGCTTCGCGTAGAGGTGGTCCACCGGCACGTTGAAGAAACCCTGGATCTGGGGCGCGTGCAAGTCCATGGCGATCACGCGGTCCACGCCGGACACCGTGAGCAGATCCGCCACCAGCTTGGCCGTGATGGGCACGCGACCTTCGTCCTTGCGGTCCTTGCGGGCGTAGCCGAAGTAGGGCATGACGGCCGTGATGCGACCGACCGACGAGCGCTTGCAGCAGTCGACGAGCGCCAACAGCTCCACCAGGTTGTCGTTCACCGGCGGGCAGGTGGGTTGGATGATGAACACGTCCTTGCCGCGCACATCCTCGCCCAGCTTGACGTCCACCTCTCCGTCAGGAAAGCGACCCACATGCGCCTTGCAGAGCGGCTGCTCAAGGATGTCTGAAATGCGCTCGGCCAGCTTGGTGTGGGCGGAGCCCGCCAAGAGAGCCAATCCGTTGTAGAGCGTCATCATGAGGGAGGCTCCTGTTCCTGTCGGTCCGAAGAGGGCGCAGAGCGGTGGAGCTTAGCGGGCAAACCGACCCAGACTTCGCCTGCCCCGATCTTCTTGTTGGCGGGAACGATGGCACCCGCACCGGTGAGAGCATCGTCACCCACGTCGGCTGGCGCCACCAGAACCGTGCCACTTCCGATGAACACCCGCTCACCGATCCGCGTCTGGTGCTTGTGGGTCCCGTCGTAGTTCGCGGTGATGGTACCCGCCCCGATGTTGGTGTTGGCCCCGACCTCGGCATTCCCGAGGTAGGTGAGGTGGCCCGCCTTGACGCCGGGCCCGAGGGTCGACTGCTTGGTCTCGGTGAAATTGCCCACCTTGGAGCCCGCCTGGAGCACGGAACCGTCCCGCAGGTGGGCAAAGGGGCCGACATCGCAGCCCTGGGCGATGGAGACCCGGCCTTCGATCATGGTGCAGGGCAAGATGCGCGCACCGGCCTCGATCTGCACATCCGCATCGATGAAGGTGGTCTCGGGGTCCACGATCTCGACCCCCGCCTTCATGTGGCCCGCCAGGATCCGATGCTGCAGGATGGTCCGGACTTCTGCCAATTGGGACTGGTCGTTGAAGCCCAGAACGTCTTCGGGCCAACCCCAGCACAGCGCAGTCACCGACTCTCCGGCGGCCACGGCCATGGACACGAGGTCCGTCAGGTAGACCTCTCTGGCCTTGTTGTCGCTGCCGATCCGAGCCAGAGCCTTCCAGACGTCGGGCAACTCGAGCACCCAGATCCCCGCGTTCACCTCGCAGACGGCCTGTTGATCGGGGTCGGCATCCTTCTCTTCGACGATGGCGGTCACGCGCCCGAGCTCATCACGCAGCACCCGGCCGTAGCCGGTGGGGTCGTCCAGCTCCATGGAGAGGAAGCTCACAGGGCCAGGATGCGCCCGGTGGGCGGCCACCAGCTGTTCCAGGAGCTCGGCTGTCACCAACGGGCAGTCCCCATTAATGACCAGAAGCTCCCCGGACGAAGGGGCGCCACCCTCTGGCTCAAACGCTGGCTGGGCAGCGCTGACGGCGTGCCCGGTGCCAAGCGGCTGCTCTTGGAGGGCGAACTCGACGCTGCGGCCCTCAAGGCCCGTCTTGAGGGCGGCGAGGTGCTGCCCACCCACCACAACGACCTTCTCAGGCCCCAGGCACAAGGCCGCATCCACCGGCCAGGCCACCGCAGGACGGCCCCAGAGCGGCATCAAAACCTTGGTTTGGCGCCCTTTGAGGCGTGTGCCTTCCCCGGCGGCAAGAACGACCACGTGGAGGGATGGAGCCATGTCGGCTGGCCAGGGGTTTTCAAGAAATTTGGCGGGGAATCGTGTCAGGATTCGCCCCGCCGGTCAAGGCCGGCCAGCTTGGCCTCCTCAGAGAGGGTTCTGAGCAGGATTCCGAGAGTTCGGAAAAGATTCGGATCAACTTCAAACACATCGACCAGCGCCGTTGACAGTATTCCGGACTGGCAGTAATCTTCCCCCCGTCGGTGGTTCCCCGAAGCCAACGGTCCCCCGACTCCCTGTTTGAAGCTTGATCGCCACAGAAGCGACACCACGACGAAGCCATCCGGATCATCCTTGCTCGATACCAGTTTCCAAACAGGACTCGGCATCCGATCTGCACATGTGGCTTCACCTGTTCCTTCTTTCGGTCAGGTGACCGCACTGAGTACCCCCTGCCTTAGCGCGCATGACGAGTTCATCGCACTTCGGTCAGGAACGTTCCTGAACATCTGAAGTACGCGTTGTCCTCTGCACCACCCCTGTTGTTGTTCCATCTGTGATTGTTTGTTCTCCCCTCCCACGAGGTATCTCGTAATGACGTTTGCTAAGCACTTTGTGCGTGGCTTGGCGGTTGGTGCCATGGCTGTTGGTCTTTCGACCGCCGCCCCGGCACAGAACGCCACCAACTGGCACACCCTTTCTAACGGCCTCGATGCCGTGTACCTCGGTATCGGCGGCGGCTCCGGCCAAGCTGGTGGTATTGACGGCATCGGTTCCTGGGTCGACGGTAACGACCTGCGTGGTAACCACGTGACCGGTCTCGGTACCTTCGGTTACCGGCAGGTGTCGTTCTTCACCTCCGAATGTGTGCTCGGTGCGCCTCCCGCACTCGGCCTGAACTTCCCCGCCATCGTCTTCATTGAGTACGACGGCCGGAACAACAACCTCCAGGACATCTTCACTCGTCCGACCTGTGTTGGTGGTATTCCCACGGGTACGACCACGGGCGGCGTTTTGCCCTACGGCCTTACCCCCGGTGCATCGTCCAACTTCCTGCTCACCGGTCTTCCTTCCGGCGCAGGTCTGCCCAGCACCACGACCATCTTGATCCCCAACAACGGTCTTCAGGGCACCAACGGTAGTGGTGCTGGTGGTACTGCTACGATTCTCGCCGCTGCTGGTGCCAACCTGGGCATCTCTTCGACGGGATTCTGCTGGAACGTTGAGTTCACCTGGCTTCCCACGGCCGTCCAGAGCATGGACCACATCGATGGTTGGTGGCACTGGCAGACGAACTCGGTCAACAACAACCAGTACTGGGCCATGTCCAACGACGAGATGAACTCCTACAGCTCCAACACCATCGGTCTTGGCGGCGGTGGTTCGGCTCTGCAGATTTTCTTCGGATCCACGGAGTACGAGTGGCATAGCACCAGCCGCGACCCGACTCTGAACACCGCGCTCAACCCCGCTGGCTTCAACGGTAGCGGCCCGTTCTACTCGGGCGTCACCGCAGCTCCCTTCAACCCGAACGGTGGTTGGGATGTGGGTCGTCACACGGGTGTGTCCCTCTCCGGTACGGGTGGTGTGACCAACCCGATCACTGGCCTGGGCACGCAGGATCCGACCGGCTCCCCCATGGGTGGCATTACCACCTACGGTTACATGAGCTGGGACAACGAGCCCTTCGCTCCTGGTCTGCGCACCGTGTGGCACCAGGTTGACTGGTTCGGGATCTTCGGCGCCAACATGGACGCCTTCGCTGGCATCTCTGATGCCCTCGTTGGTCCTCCTGGCACGCGTCTGCCGGTCAGCGTCACCAGCCTGATCAACCCCGGTCCGGGCTGGCCGCAGGCCGTCACCACCGGTCAGTGGGCTCTGATGTTCCACACCGCCACTGCCGGACACATCGAGACCGATCCGCTCGGTTTCCCGGCGGGTTCCTTCGGCGTCCTCGGTAAGTGGGAAACCACGAACCACTTGCCGATCGGCGGCATCAGCCCGGTTTGTGCCCTCGGTATCCCCGTCGTGATCGACGGTGGTTCCACGGGTGTCAAGGGTGACGTTTCGGACTTCGAGTTCGAGCCGACCGTTGCCCGCATGTCCGTGTCCATGTCCCGTACCGTCATCGACTGATGACGTGACGGATCGGACCTAGACCTTGGTCTGAGTTCGAATGGACAAGGAATACGAGAGGCCCCCTCGGTCGCAAGACCGGGGGGGCTTCTTCCTTTTCAGGCCGCCTTGCTCAGGCTGGCCGCCCCGCCATGTTCAGCAGGGCTTGGATGTCTGCCATCCCAGCCAAGGCCGCCTGATAGCCCGCGTCCATGACCTCCAGCGGGTCACCCGGGTCGAGCCAGCTGCGGCCCTCCATGTCGGGCTTGAGCAACACGTCGGCGTAGTCGCCCTGCACCCGGTTGGCGATGCGGGTGCTCACATCCTGGGCGCGCAAGAGCAGGGTCATGCCCACCTCGCCGCGCGGGAGATCGGGCAGGGCCGAAGAGAGGTCCACGGCCACGATGCGCATGGCACCCAGGCTGCGGGCCAGGCGCGTGGGCAGGTTGTCCACGATGCCAGCGTCCACCAGGATCTTGCCCTCGCGCTCGACGGGGGGAAAGAAGCCGGGCACCGAGCTGGAGGCACACACCGCTGAAGCCAGCGGCCCCTCGGTGATCAACACCTCCTCGCCCTTGTCGATGTCCAGAGCGGCGATGGCGAACGGCATGCCCAGCTCTTCGACCCGGATGTCAGGCACGAGCCCGCGCACCACATAGCGCAGGGCGGCCCCGCCGAAGGCACTACTGCGGCGGAACATGCGCTCCAAGGCCACCTGGCGCTTGATGCCCGTGAGCAGGCGCGACATGAACGACCCCACTCCGTTGCCCTTGGCCTTGCCCTTCGACTTGGCGGTGAAGCCTACGAAGCCCTTGCGCTGGAACTCCTCGGAGTTGAGGAAGCCCAGGACATGGTCGCGTACGGCCTCGGCGCTCATGAGGTGGGCGTAGGCCGCCCCCATCAGGGCGCCGGCACTGGTCCCGACGATGCTGCGCACGGGCACGCCGTGCTCTTCGAGGGCCAAGAGGACGCCCACGTGAGCCATGCCCTTGAAGCCCCCACCGCCCAGCACCAAGGTGATGCCGTGGCGCTCGGCCCGGGACGTCGGCGTGTCGAGGGACTTTGGTGGGGCGAGGTTGGACATATCGGCCCCCTTTCATCGTCAGGGAGGGTCCCACAGCTTGCGACCATCCTGCGCAACACGAGCTTCGCCCTCCAGCACGGTATCCTCGGCCGCGATCCGCTCCGGAACCTGAACGCGCGCATGAACTCCAGCCCTGCTGCTCCTCCTGCCGCACCGAACGCCTCGGCGGCCACCGGCAACCCCTGGCCACGGGTCTGGCTGGTGGGCCTCGGCCTGGGGCTCGGGGCCAGCGTGGGCCGGGCCGTTCTGTTCGCTCTCGTGGACGGCTACTGGCAGCGCCCAGAACTCACGGATCTCGCCAGCCGATCCCTGCTCCAGGATCTGCTGCGGGGCGCGCTGTGGGCGCTGCCTGTGACCGCCCTTGCCGCGGTCCTCTTGCAGCGGGGCCGGCCACTGTCGACGCTGCTGCGGGGGCTTGCTGCCCTGCTCCTGCTCGTGGCCGGGGGCCTGTTTCTCACGGGCCGTTGGCCGGCGTCGCCCTTCCATGTCCCCGGCACGGACAGCCTCAGGGCCCAACTCGCCCAAGCTGCCGCGTGGGGGGGCGCCTTGGTCCTGGCCCTGCTTCTGGTCTGGCGACCTGCGGCTCGCTGCTCCTCGCGCCCAAGCCGCTCGATGCTCGTGTGTGCCTCGGCGGCCCTCGCCCTGTTCGCCTGGCTGGCTGCACTCGCCTGGTCGGGCTGGACGCTGCTCCAACATCCAGCGCCCTCGACTACCGAGACATCTCCCCCCCATCTGGTGCTGCTGTCCCTGGACACGCTGCGACACGATCGACTCAACGCCCCCCTCTCTCCCACCCTCGCTGCGCTGGGACAGGAATCCGTGCGCTTCGAGCGGGCCTACTCGCCACAGCCCTTCACGCTCACGGCACACATGACGATGTTGACGGGGCTCTCCCCTTCGGTCCACTCCCTCGCCCCAGAGCAGGCGCTTCCCGCCCGGGTCGTGACCCTCGCGCAGAGCCTGCGCGAACAGGGCTGGATCACCGCTGCCTTCGTCGACACCGTGACCTGGCTACACCCCCGTTACGGCTTCGACCGCGGCTTCTCCATCTACCGTCAGATCGAAGGCGACCTGCGCAGCAAGCAAGAGCAGATCCGCTTGTTGCTCGACGACCTGGGTTCCGTCGGCAGCCGCCCCGTCTTCCTGTTCGTCCACCTCTACGACGCCCACAGCGATGAGTCCGTCCTGCCCTATGAGGCGGCGCCGGACTTCATGGCTGAACATGCGGGTTGGTACGACGGCGACTTCACGGGCTGCGTGGACGGACAGGGTTGCGCCTCCGAACTCCTGCTCGACCTCAACAAGCGCGGTCAGACCTTGGAGGGTGACGATCGTCGCTACCTGGCGTCGCTCTATGACGCGGGGGTCGCCACCCTCGATCACCGGCTGAAGACCCTCTTCGCGCAACTGCGAGAGGACGACTTCCTCGACCACTCCGTGCTGATGGTCACGGCAGACCACGGGGAGGAGTTCTTCGAGCATGGCCGGGCGCTGCATGACCAGAACTACGAGGAGAGCGTGCGCGTGCCCCTGATGGTCCGCATGCCCGGCGCCGCGGCGCGTGGGATCCGGTCTGAGCTCGTGGGGCTCGCGGACCTGGCGCCGACCCTGCGCGAGCTGGCCGGGCTCCCGCCGCAACCTTCGACGGGCCAGTCCTTCGCTGCCCTGCTCAGCACTCGAGACGCTGCAGCGGCGCGCGCGGAGCGCGGTGCGGTCTGGCTCGACGCAGGGCGCGGGAGCCTCGGCATCGTGACCCAGCGCTGGAAGCTCTTCCCCACCCGTGCAAGCTACGAGTTCTACGACCTGGCGAACGACCCCGAAGAGCAGCACGACCTCTTCGAGCAGGCCCAGCGCACCCTTGCCCCCGAGAGCACCAGCAGCGAGGCGCTAGAAGCGCCCGAAGCACTGCTCGCACTGCAGGCGCTGATCGATGCCGCTCGCCTGCGAGTGGCTGAGCACAGGCTCGCACTCGGACTTCCGGCGGATCCGGCAGCCAGCGCGGACACGACGATCGAGAGCCCTCTGTCAGAGGAGGCACTGCGCCAACTGGAGTCCCTCGGTTACACAGGGGGACGATGAGCACCCCTTCGCAACCCACGCGCTTGGCACTCAGCCTGGCCGGCGTCGTCATCTTCGCGCTGCTCGTCGGCCTCGGCCGGGAACTCTACGCCCGCACCTTCCTCGCGCGCATGATCCACCAAGCCATCAGCGTGACGCCCGATGTGCCGCTCACCCACAAGGACCCAGTCTATGGGGAGCGCCCCGTGGCAGGGCACTTCGAGGTGCAGCTGGATGTGCCCGAGAGCAGCGCCCCCTACCGCTTCAGCATGGACATCGATGCCGACGGCTATCGCGAGACGAGCCCGGAGCCGGAGGAGTACGCAGGGCTGCCGGAGGTCTGGATCTTCGGCTGCTCGTTCACCTGGGGTTACCCACTGAACAATCGGGACACCTACCCGTGGCTCGTGCAACAACAGCTGCCCACCCATCGCGTGCGCAACTACGGGGTGCACGGCGTCGGCAACCTGCGGGCCCTGCGCCAGATGCGCGAGTTGCTGGAGGAACGCAGCGTCACGCCGCCGCCCGTGGCGGTGTTCGGCTATGCCTCCTTCCACAAGGCGCGCAACATCAAGGGTGCGTCGCAGTCCGTGGGGGCCGAAGGCAGCTTGAGCAGCCACGTCCTCGACTACCGGGAGCTGCTGACGCCCGAGCAGTTGGCCAGCGTGCAGCTCCCACCGAAGCTGGCAGCATCTCCAGACCCCGAACAAGAGCGCGTGACCTTCGCCATCTTCCGTGAGCTCGCCGCCCTCTGCCGGGCACACGGCATCCGCCCGGTCCTGGCCGTCCAGCACACCGGCGGCTTCGACCCCCTGTTGCCCTTCGCCGAAAGCCTGGGCTTTCGCATCGCGTCCATGGAGGTGGACTTCCGGCGAGCGATCTACAACCTGATGCCCTTCGACAACCATCCGAACGCCGAAGCCAATCAGGTCTACGCACAGAAGTTGCTGCCCGTCGTGCGCAGCGAACTCGCACGGGATTGAGTCGCGCTCAGTCCAGGTCGCGCGCTGCCTGCAGCCGACGGAGCCCGGGCCAGGCCGTGGCTAGATCCAGCCGCGGCTCGCGGCAGACGTACACCGGCAGATCCAGCTCCTGGGGATCGGCAAGCGCTGGTTGGTGTACAGCCACGCGACGCACGTCGGCGAAAAGGGCACGCAGACGATGCAGCGGCCAGGCGATGGAGACAGCCACGCGCCCGAGGCCCGGGCCGGGCGGACGTTCAAAGAGAGCGTTGTGGGCGCTGTAGACCGGGGGCACGGCGCGCCCCGGGCTCAAGAGCCTCTCGAGCTGCAGCGCCCCGGCCTGCCCCCCTGAGAGAGCCAGCAGCACCGCGCCTGCCCGCTCCTCATCCGACAATCCATCCACCACGGCCAAGACTGTGGACGACATCTCGGGCCATGCCATGCGCGACAACATGTTGCGGGTCAGCAGATCCCTCAGTTCGAGCACGTCCACCTGCTCGGCCCAGGCTTGGGTGCGTGCGGGGTTCATCAGCGGCAAGGCGAGGGGCGCCGTCCAGGCGCCACCCAGGGCGAGCAGCAGCAGCGCGCTCGCCCGCAGGGAAGGAGCTCGCAACAGACGCTCCAGGCCCACTGCGCCAAGGGCCAAGAGCAGCGGCAACACGGGCAGCAGACGATCGGGCCGCCCCGAGGAACTCACCAGGAGAACCGCCAGCGGCACCAGCACGAGGCCCAGCAGGGGGCGCCAACCCGATGCGGCCCGCCCGAAGAGCAGCAGGCCCAGCCCGGTGACCCACAGGGGAAGGCTCAGAGGTTGCGCGAGCAGGGCGAAGCGCGCCACGAACTCCGGCACGCTGAGCAAGCCGCGACTCAGGACGTGCTCTGCCCAGATGTAGTCCCACACGGGCCAGGCGGCGAGCGCCTGCCAAATCAGGAAGGGCGCCACCAGCAGTCCGGCCAGCGAGGCTCCCAGAGGCAGCCCGGCCTGGAGACCAGCCGGCCGCCGAGTGCTGCCACTCTTGCTGAGGAACAGCACGAGGAGCCCCGCCACGAGCCCCGCCGCGAACGTCCAGCCCGTGAGCTTGGACTGCAGGAGCAGACCCAGGGCAAGGCCCGGCAGCAGCCAGGACGTCGATTGGGTTGCTTGCTGGGATGCGGACTGGGCCGTGGCGGAAGCCTCAGGTCGACCCAAGCGCCCGAGCACCGAGGAAGCCAGCGCCGTCACCGCCAGCAGCTCGAGGCTCGCAGCGGTCAGGGCGCTGTGCTGCACAAGCAACCCGGGTGCGCACAGGCAAGCCAGGGCGGCCAGCAGCGCAGACCAGCGACCACCCCCGGCTTGGCGCGCCATGTGCCCGGCCAGGTAGACCGTCCAGCCCGCCGCAGCGGCGGGAAGCATGCGGTGCATGAGCAGCATCGCCAGCGGCACCTCGCCCGCCTCGCCCGCGCTGACACCCAGCATCTGCGCCAGCTCGCTGACGCAACGGGACATGAGCGGTGCCAGCTGGGGGCCATCGAGCGCCCCCCACGACAGGCTCTGCCCGCACGCAAAGGTGTAGAGCTCCTGGGCATGGAAGCCCATGCCGTCGGTGAAGGCCGCAACCAACTGCAAGGCCACGGCCATCAGTGCGCAGGCCACGACCCATGGCCCGGCATGGTTCGCGCGTGGACTCACCGCCCCTCGATCAGCTCGTCGGAAAAGCGGTCTTCCAGCAGGCGCTGCTCGATCAACTCGGCACGACTCCCGAGCGTCGGGCACGCGGGGTTGTGCTTGTGCCGCGTCTGCCGCTCAATGGAACGCGCCGAGTCGAGCATGGCGCGCACGGTGTCCTGCGAATCGAGGTGCCGGAACAGGCCGCTGTACGCGACACCTGTCAGCGTCTTCCAGTCGGGGTCTCCGGGGCCGAACAACTCACGGTACTGGTCGAGGAAACGCGACATGCGCTCGATGTTGCCCAGGTAGCTGTAATCCCCCGTGTCCGGGTCGACCCGACTGTAGGTCCAGTGCACACCGTAGAGTTCCCGCAGTTCGTCTTCGTCGTTGTGCGCTTCGCCGATGCCGTGCAGGTCCGGGGACGGAAGCGCCGCGCGGGTTGGTCGCGGCACTTCCAAGGCGCGGGCCAGCTGGAACACCTCGCCCTTGCTCAACATGGCGATGGGGTTGGTGTCCACCTCTCCATCGCCGCCCTTCTGGTAGAAGCGCAGGAAGCGGTCTTCGCATTCGTTACCGGTGCCATGGCGCACCCCACCACCGGTCAGCCGGTTGAACCCGCGGCCGATGGGAGCCCGCAAGCAGGAGCGGATCGAACCCTTCACCGCTCGATCGGTCTCCATCCGTTTCTGAATGTTCTGCATGTCGTAGCCGGCCGCCTCCAGCGCCTCCAGCATGGACGCGTGCAGCACATCGAACACCTGCGTGGCGTCGAAGTCGATCAGCGGAACCCTGCACTGCAGCGCCGATTCCTTCGCCCGCTCACGGAACTCCTGGCCCGAGTGAATCCCGATGAACACCGCCGTCACCTGGTCCGCGCCCAGCGCCCGGACGAGCAGCGACAGCAGCACGGCGGAGTCCACGCCACCGGAGACGTCGATCTCCGCCCGCTCGATGCCGCAGCGACGGTGATAGAGGCGGATGGCTTCGACGCGATTCTCAACCAAGGCTGCGGTGTCGACGACTGGCATCCAGCAACTCCCAAGCAAGTTCGAGGCGCGGCCGTCGTAGACGCCGCAGATCCGGGCGAGCCTCGCGGAGTGGACAGGGAGCGTCAAGTCCAACCTCCCTGGGACCCGAATCGGCTTTGGTACGATCCGCCGCCCCCGCGGGGTCCCCCAGCCCCCCCCAGCCCATGGTTTCCTTCCACGACCGCACTGCCCTCGACTGCTCCTGGCCGCGCCAGCTCGCGCGTACCCTGGCCGGCCTCTTCCTGGCTACGGGCCTGGCAGCTGGGATGCTTGCGTGCTCCGACGCCCCGGGCAGCGAGCGCCTCCCCCCGCCCGGGGGAGCAGCGTTGTCTCCTGACAGCGCGGCCCAGCAGCGTGCCGGAGACCAGCCGTTGTCCATCATCCTGGTGTCCATCGACACCGTGCGGCGGGATCACGTGGGTTTCTACGGCTACGAGCGCAACACCACGCCCTTCCTGGACAAGTTGGCCGAGAAGAGCCTGGTCTTCGACAACGCCTATACCACCTTCAGTTGGACCCTGGTCGCGCACATGGGGATGCTGACCGGCCTCTACCCCAGTCAGCACGGCGTCTGGCATGAGGACGCAGCGCTGGCCCCGAGCGTTCCCACCCTCGCCGAACGTCTGCAGGAGCGTGGGTACCACACCATGGGCTTCCATGACTCCAACTGGCTCACCGCCCGCTACGGTTTCGCCAGGGGCTACGACGTGTACCGTCGCCACATGGGCGCCCCCATCGCCGGGCTGCACATGGAAGAAGCCATGGCGGCCCGCCCGAAGAACAAGCCCTTCTTCATGTTCCTGCATCTGATGGACGCGCACAACGCGCCGCTGACCCCCGGCAGCACCATGTACGAGCCGCCAGAGCCCTTCGACAGCCTGTTCATGGTGGACGCCCGGGAGCGCCTGGAAGGCGTCGACATCGACCAGGCCTGGAAGCACGGAACCAACATCAGTCCCGAGCAGCACGAGGCGCTGCTCGCGCTCTATGACGGTGGCATCCGCTACACCGACACCAAGCTGGGCGAGTGGATCGAAGCCTGGTGGAGGACAGGTCTGTTGGACGATGCCGTCCTGATCATCACCTCGGATCACGGAGAGAGCCTCCACCAGCGCGGCACCGGCTACCAAGGGCATGGCTTCGCATTCAACGAAGGCTTGCAGGTCCCGCTCCTGATCCACTACCCGGGCGATGCGCGCGGCGGCGAACGAATCCAGACGCCCGTCAGCCATGTCGACCTGCTCCCCACCATCCTGGACGAACTCGAGCTCGCCCCCGACAGCCGGCTGCCTGGCTATTCGTTGGCGGAAGGTCGTCCACTCGACTCGGTCATCTACGCCGAGCAACCGAACCGCATGGAGGCCTTCATCCGCTGGCCGTGGAAGATGCTGCGCCCCACCACCGGTGATACGAGCCGCCTGCGCCTGTTCGATCTCGACCAGGACCCTGCTGAGCTCAGTCCACTCACGCAGGAAGACGCCGAGAGCACGCAGTACACGCGCATCAGCACCGAGTTCGGCAAGCGCGTCGACGGTGAACGCAGCGGATGGTTCCGCCCCGACGAAGCGAACCCCGATCTGGCGCCCTTGTCTCCGGAAGAGGAGGCGGCCCTCAAGGCCCTCGGCTACCTGGGCGACGAGAACTAGCGCCCGGGGCTACCGGACCACCGGACTCCCAACGCCAGCGATTCAGTAGTCCATGCGCACGCGAACGTAGTCCACCTGCGGCCGGAAGCTGCTGACACCAAACGGGAAGCCCGTCGGGTCCGCGGAGAGGTCGAAGTGCACCCGGAAGCGCACCAGTTCGTGACCATCCAATTCGGTGAGGTCCGCGAGCCAGGGCGTCAGCGTGCCCGGGTCCGGCACATGGGACCCCGCGCGCACCGGGTGCGCCGCTTGGAACTCGAGCAGGACGAACGCGTTGTCCGTGACCACGTCCTTGATCAGCACGCCCACGTCCGGAGCGTCGACTTTCACGTCATTGAAGGGAGGCTCGCCGGGCAGCCCGCTGCCGTTCAAGCCCGGCTCTGCAAAACCCGCGTCCTTCACATAGTGTGCCGAGACTCCAGCGGTCGGCACCGGAGCCCCCACCTGCACGTGGCCCAGCTTGTCCGGGGGAGGCGGAGCGAAGGATGCGTTGTGGGTGCCATGCACCGTCCGGAAGAAGGGCGGCAGACGACCCATGGCATCGCGCGCCCGCACGGCCACCCCGTTGAAGTTCAACCACTTGGACACACCCAGGCTGGAGCTGCCCAGGACGAGCGGAGACTTGCTGGGGTGCACCAACGGGAGCCGGCTGAGGGTCTCCACCGGGTCTACGATGAGCGCCCCTGTGTCTTCGTCCATGATCATCTTGGGGGTCCCGTCCGGCACCTTGAGATGCACGGAGTAGGGGATCGCCTCGCCTGCGTAGGCGGTGCCTGGATACCCCGGGAAGTCCGGGTCCGAGCTCGGGTTGTTGATCTCCTTGAAGTTGGTCGGATTCCAACCGTTGTAGGTCTTCATCACGAGTTCAGGCTCGGGTTCCTGAACAACAGGCACCCCACCGGACATGGGGCCCGCGACCATCAAGGTGTCGGACCACAGCTGGCCCGAGCCGGCTGGGAACTCGTGAAGCAAGCCGTTCAGTCCCACCACGCCGTCCGTGCTGGGGATCACCGGCGGGTACGCACCATTCAAGACGAAGAACCGGTCCCGCGGGGTCATGGGCCCCTGCGGGTCAAAGTGCCGGTAGTGCAGCATGTCGATGTACCGGTAGTCCTCCTGCAGGATCACCGTCGGCGCACCAAACTCAGGATGATCAGATTGCTTCGACTTGGCATCCCCTGACCACAGCCCTTGCTTGATGATGGCCTTCTGCCGGGCGAAGAGAAACGCGCCCTCTTCGATGTGAGGTAGCCCCGAAGCATCGCCGGAGTTGACTTGGATCAGGCCGAAGCCCCCCAGCCCGCCGTCGCCGCGGTTGTGGTCATGGAAGAAGGCGACGAATTGGGTCGCTTGCGCCGCCAAGGTGCGCGCGTCGCGTCCAAAGCCACCCGAGACATCCAGCGACGCACCCTGCAACGGGCCCGTTGGCGAATTCACCGCATCGATGAAGCCCGCCGAGATGTGGTCCGCGTCCGCTTCGATGCGCACCTGGCCCGCGGCCTGGACGATGATGGCGCCGCCACTGCCGCCTCCGCCCCCTCCGGTCCAGTTGCTGTTCTGGATCATCTCACCCCCGCCGCCGTGACCACCGCTGGCATCGACGTGTCCCGTGCGGCTGATGAGGATGTCACCGAAGCTGCGCAGCAGCACGGAGCCACCTCCGCCGCCGCCACCGCCGCCACGAGAGTCATACACACTCGGCGCCACGAACAGCGACCCCACCTGAAGCTTCGGGAAGTAGGGCGGAGCTGGGGGCGAGGGCAGGGGATTGCCCAGCACGTTGTTGCCCCAGATGCTGTGGCGCATGCTGTCGATGCGGGAGCCACCGCCTCCTCCGCCCTGGCCGCCGATCAGGACGCCCAGCTCGCCGCCCGGGCCGAAGAAGTCGTTGTCGGGGTCTCCGTCCTTGAACACGGCGTCACCCGGCACGGCCCCGGGCTGGATCACGTCGGGGTCACTGAGTGTTCCCAACATGTGCACGCACTGCGTGTGCTGTGCACCGATCACCCCGGCCGCGACGGCCTCATCGTTGCCATAGAGCGCATCGTTGCGCTTGTCGTCCAGGGGACACTTGTCGAAGGGGAACCACGTGCTGTTGGACTGAACGACGTACGGCCCACCGGAGCTGTGCGCCCGCCACCCCAGTTGGTAGAAGGAGCCCCCACCTCCGCCGCCGGGACGGTGGTGCTCCGTGCTGTCACCATTGGTCAACTTGGGCAAACCGTTGACCGCGGCGTTGTAGCCCAGGGTGGACAATCCCCCGCGCCCCCCCACAGGTTCGAAGGTCACGGCACCCGAGGACTTCACCACCGGTGCAAGGCCATGGTCTCCCGTTTCCGGCGTGACGTAGTGCGCCAAGGTGCCGGGCCCCGACGGATCGAAGAGCGCTGGATGGGAATCGCCCCCGCGCCCAGCTCCCGGGCCACCGGGCCCGCCTGCGATGGGCACGATGCCTGAGTCGAAAGCGCTGTCGCTGAAACCACTGGTCCCTGCTGCATCGATGAGACCGTGTAGCTCCAACGTCCGCGTCGCCGTGATCATGAGCGGCCGACTCCCGCGCGCCACGATGCGAACGCCTTCGGGGATGATCACGTCGCGGAACACGAAGTTTCCGCCCGCGATCGCGGTGGGCGTCGTAATCCCGGAGGTCGAGCCGTCTGCCAAGGGGAAGAGCTGGAAGTCGGTGTCGAGGAACACCAGGTGGTAGTTGGCTTTGCCGTTGTCGAGGTCGGGTTCGCCTTTGGAGCCGGAACTCCGGATGTACGAAAGGTTGGGCAAGTACTCGGGTTCGGCCAGGGGCAAGAAGTCGCCAAGCGGCATGGCGTCCGGAACGCCGACGGATGCCCGCAGGCCACCACTCTTTCCATTCCCTGATGCCAGGCTCACGGCCCATTCAGCGGGCGGGGCCAAACCAGTTGGCGAAGTGTCCTCGAAGTCGTCGTCGTCAAACTGTTCGAGGAAGACGTCGTCGATGGAAGCGTTCGGGCCCGCGAGCGCGTCGGCAGTGCGAATGCTCAACAGCTCGAGGCTGCCCCAGGCGTCCGCCAGTCCTTCGGGATCACTGTTGTAGGTGTTGACGCCGCCGAGGGATGTCAGCTGCACCCGCTGCATCACCCGCAGCTCGCGCCCTGGCGGCAGGACACCGCGCGGGCTCAAGCGCACGTCCGCTTGACCGCCTGAATTCGTGTCGAGACTCACAGCCAGATCGAGCTCCAGCCTGCCTACGGCCAAGGCCCGCGCGGGGCTCTCGCCATCGGGAAGCGTGCCGAGCGGATGTCCGAAAGCCGCGACGCCGGAAACGGCCGTGCCCAGGTATCCCGAGAGCGGGTCGTAGCGATCGATGCGATCCAACGCACGATCCAAGGCAAGCAACTCCCGCTCGGAGCGGAAGACGACATCCACCACGCCGTCGCCGAGCGTCAACACGAGCTTGGCGGGGTCGCCGGAGTATGTGCCTGCCGAACCGTCAGCGAGGTGCAGCGGCTCCAGGAGGACGAGGTTCGGAGCTGCAGCCCCGCCCACCCGGGCCAAGGCGAACAGCTGCCCGGAGGGGGCTTGCGCAAGGTCCAAGACCTCCAAGCTTGGGTCGAAGACCTCGCTGCGGAACCCGTTCGTGCCATCGCCCACCGTGAGCGACAGGAGGCTCGGGGCTGCGGGCGAGATGCCGCCATGCGCCGCCCGCTGACGCACCACCGTGGGCAGCAGCTCGTACACACGGCGAGTTCCCCGGTCGAAGACCAGGAGGCGCCCGTCCAGCAAGCTGACCAGGCCGGTGAGATCCGACAGACCCGTATCCAAGACGCCACCACCGCCTTCGGCCATGGCGGCGTAGGACGGATCGCCCAGCACATGGTCGACGACGGTCAGGAGGTCGCTGCCCCCGGCCACGGGTAGCACACCGAACACGAGGTCCGGCTCAAGGGCCACGGCCAGGGTCGACGGCACCACACCCAGGTCCAGCTCGGGCAGCGGCAGGGCGCCCGAGCCATCGCCGTGGAGGAAGACATCCCCACCATCGATCTCGGGTGCGACACCATCCGTGACACCGGAGATCGCCGGGAAGGCTGCATGCACCCCAAAGGTGTTCACGGGGACCTCATGAGCCACCAGCAGCTCGGTGCCCTGGGTGGTCAGGAAGAAGTTCGCTTCGACCAGTCCATCGCCGTCGAGATCCTTGCCCAGCAGATTCTCGGACGTCGGCAGGAGCTCATGGTCATAACTGAGCACGACTTCCCGGGGTCCACTTGGAAACAGTGCTTGCCCGGTGAGCAGGCTCACCGTCCCGAAGCTGGAGGGAGAGAAACCCACGAACCCATCGGCGGGCGCGGAGGAGACGAGGCTGGGCGCCAGTTCGTCCCCCGCCTTGGGGTAGTAGAGTTCGGTGTTGCTGGTGGTGCCGAAACTCACCTCGCCACCCGGCCCCTGCAGATTCGTGATCTTGTTGCCGCTGGCTGTCACGCGAGCGGTGTACAGCGAGTTGGGCAGGAGGCCGGGCTGCGCATCGGCCGGTGCGGAGACCGTGGCCTGCAGCGGAGCCGTGGGCACCGACGGACGGAACTCCACGGTGTTCCCCTGCTTCAGGTAGCTGCCCTTGGCCAGGATGATCAGCGGCAAGGGCGGTGCCTGCGCCGCGGGGCTGACGGTCTGCGGCGTCGTGAAGACGGGCAAGGTGTTGCTGTTGAAAGGACCGTCGGGCTCCCCGTCGAAGCGGAAGACGATGAGCTGGTTCAGCGGCGCACCGAGGGTGGCCGGTTGGGCATTCAGATCCTCGACGGGTGGTTGCGTTCCCAACACGCCGAAGATGTCCTGGAAGGCGATGTCCACGAGCGAGATCGACGCGCCCGCACCCGTCTTGGGACCGGGGCCGCCACCACCACCGCCGCCGCCGCCACCGCCGCAGCTCACCGCAAGCGGGAGCAGCAACAAGGCCACCCCGACGAACCAACAGGCACGGCGGCCCGTGCTCACGACACTCGGCTCGCCAGCCTGGACCTGCAGGGGGCCATTCGGTCTGGACATTCCGACTCTCGGGGTTCGCAGCACATCACATCCGGGGGATCCGACGAGCCCACCCGCGGCTTCCTTTCGGAATCTCCGGGTGCTCTGGTCTGGAACCTGAATCAGGTGGGGCTGTGGGGGCTTCGGGGCTCTCGACAGCAGTCCTGGACAGCTTTCCTTCGGGGGCTTCAGTCTAGCGCACCCATGACGTCGCCGAGACCTACAGCCTGACGATTCAGCCCGGCTCGGGGGCCGGATTCGCAGGACCAGTGCCGGGCGCTGCAGCGTCCCCGTCCGACGCACGCTCCCTGGCCGCCTCCAGGGCGTCCTGGGCCTCTTTCGCCCGTTCCAGGAACTGCTCGGTATGAGCCGGGTCGACGGTCTTGCAGGCCTCTGCAGCCGCCTGCGAGATGGCCCGATAGGCCGGATCCCCTGTGCGATCCGCGAATTCAGCCGCGAGCAGAACGAGGCGCAGCAAATGGCGCATGACGAGCCCCTCGTTCTTGGAGAGGTCGCGCGAGGCCACGAAGCGGGCAAAGTCGCCCCCGCCCTCGTTGATTCCGCCAGCCACCCACTTCGTCTGGACCCGCATTTCCTCGGGGTAGGGCAGCTCTGCCTCGAAGGCGATCTTCAGCATCTCGACGAATGTCGGGGGCTTCTCCTCCTCTTCCTCCCAAGGCGAACGATCTCGCGGATCCGGCTCGGGCTCAGCCGCGTCAGCGCTCGGTTCCTTCCGGGCCACCACGACACCCATGGCCACCATGAGCGGCGCCAAGACCTCCTGCTCCAGCGGTCCGGTTTCCATGTCCACGGGCGTTTCCGCCCGCTTGGCAATTCGCCAAGGCAGCTCGAGCAGGCCTTCCAAGGCCAGGAGCTTCTCCGCGTCACTGGCGACGGCGAGTTGCTTGGCCAGCCAGGCGCCGAAGAGCGGGTCGACGCTGCGGAAACTGAGCAGGTCCTCGATGGACGGGTCCACCAACACGCGGTCTTCGCCTTCCTGCTCAGAACGCTTCAGGTATCCGAAGATGGCGAGGTTGTCGACCATGGCATCCAGTTGCTTCTCGAAGAACACCAACTTCTCAGCGCTGTTGAAGCGCTTCGCCAAGAACGTCCGTACCTTCGAGAGGTCGCCGCTGCGCGTCAGCAGGTGGACCAGGAACCGATAGGGAATCATGGAACTGCTGCGCAAGTTCGCAGGCAAGGCCGCCACCAATTTGTCGAACTGGCCTTCTGTCCAATACTGCTCGGTCTTCCTACGTGAAGGACGCTTGCGCTCCAAGGCCTTGCGCGCGCGCAGCATGGTCGGGTCCTTGGCCGTGGCCGGGATCTGCTCGTACTTCTCTTTCCAGCGCAGGATCTTGACGTCATCCTCGTGAGCGATGGCGTACACGAAGCCCCGGTCATCGAACTGCGGGCGCCCCGCCCGACCGAACATCTGGTGGGCACCGGAGGCCGGCAGCACGCGTTTCTCGCGCGGCTTCCCCTTCAGCAGGCTCTTCAGCACCACGGAGCGCGCGGGCAGGTTCACACCAGCAGCGAGGGTCTCCGTGCAGACCACCAAGGGGATCAAGCGCTCCGTGAACAAGCGCTCCACGAGGTCCTTGTAGCGCGGCAACAGGCCGGCGTGGTGCACGCCTACACCCCGGATCAGCATCATGCGCAGCTTGGCGGAGATGCCCTTCTTCATGTCCTCGCCCCGCTCGGCGATCACCTCTTCGATGCGCGCACGGGTCTCCTTGCTGATGAGCGGCAAGCCCTTGAGGCGCTCCGCCATCTCCCAACATTCGTCGCGCGAGAAACAGAACACGAGCGCCGGCACCCGGGCGTCGTCCCCTGTCCCCGCTGCCATCTCCACCAACTGCTCGGTGAGCAGCTTGTCTTCTACCCACTCGTACTCGAGCGGCACCTTGCGGTCCTGCGTCTGGACGTAGGTCAGCGTGCGGCCGTGCTTCTCCCGCAACCAGATCACGAAGTCCACGGCATTGCCGACCGTGGCCGAGAGCAGCAGCAAGCGCACGTGCTCCGGCAGCAGCACCAGGGAGAGTTCCCAGACGACACCCCGCTCCCGGTCGTTGAAGTAGTGGAACTCGTCCATCACCACGGCCGACACATCGTCGAAGCACTCGTCCTCGGACAGCAGGTGGTTGAGCAGGATCTCGGCCACCACCACCTTGATCGGCGCCTCGGGGTTCACCTTGCGGTTGCCCGTGAGCAGGCCGATGGATTCCCGGGGGTAGCCCCAGGCCTCTGCCCGGTCCTGGAGCTCGGTCAGCTTCTGGTCCGTGAGGGCGATGAGCGGCGTGGTGTAGTACATCCGCGTACCGGTCTGGAGCGCCTCGAAGACCGCCGTTTCCGCGATCAGGGTCTTGCCCGTGCCGGTGGGCGCGGTGATCAGCATGCCCCCGGTGCACTCGTACCAGGCGAGCACCGCCTCTTCCTGGAAGGGATAGAGGTCAAAGGGCACGGCGTCGATGAACGCCTCACAGATCGCATCGCGGTCAGGGGCGTTGTCGGTCATGGGCGAAGGGTAGCAGGCCACCCTGCCCGTCGTCCCCCCGCGTTGCTACGATCCTCGACCCCATGCCCAACGCCCTGCGTATCGCCATGTGGTCGGGACCTCGCAACGTCTCCACCGCGCTGTTGCGCTCCTTCGGGAGCCGTGCGGACACCGTCGTGTGCGACGAACCGTTCTACGCCCATTGGCTGCGGGAGACGGGCACCCCTCACCCGGGCTCCGAGCAGATTCAGCGTGTCCACGAAACAGACTGGCAGCGCGTCTCGAAACAGCTCACTGCGCGCCTCCCTGCAGGCAAATCGGTCTTCTACCAGAAACACATGGCGCACCACCTGCTGCCCGAGCGAGAGCGCAGTTGGATGGCGGGCATGAACCACGCGTTCCTGATCCGGGAACCCCGCGCGATGCTCGCGTCGCTGTGCGAAGTCGTTCCCCAGCCGAGCCTGCTGGACACAGGGCTGCCGCAGCAGGTCCAGCTCTTCGAGCAGCTCTTGGCCCAAGGCGCCACGCCGCCGGTCATCGACAGCGCGGATCTCCTGCGCCAACCGGGCCCCATGCTGCGTGCGCTGTGCGAACGGCTGAACCTGAGCTACGACCCGAGCATGCTGACCTGGGAGACTGGCCCCCGGGACACCGACGGCTGCTGGTCCGTGCACTGGTACGCCTCCGTCATGGCGTCCACGGGCTTCGAGCCGTACAGACCGAGCCGAAAGCCCTTGCCCCGAAGCCTCGCCCCCCTGGCCGACGCCTGCGAGCCTCTCTACCAGAGCTTGTTCAACCATCGCCTCGTCCCGGAGTAGGACACCATGTTGCAGACCTTCGACGAGCGGAACCGGCACCTGCTGGTGAACATCAACGGGGTGCTGACCCATCGCGACGAGGCACGCATCAGCCCCTTCGATTCGTCCGTTCAGGGCGGCGACGCCGTGTGGGAGGGCCTGCGGGTCTATGAAGGGCGCATCTTCAAGCTAGAGCAGCACCTGCAGAGGTTGCGCCATTCGGCACTCGCCCTGGCCTTCAGCCCCATCCCCTCTCGGGATGCGCTCGTGAAGGAGATCCGTCGCACGCTGGCCGCCAACTCCATGCGCGATGGCGTCCACATCCGGCTGACGCTCACGCGCGGCGAGAAGATCACGAGCGGCATGGACCCGCGCCTCAACCAGTCCGGGCCGACCCTGATCGTGCTCGCGGAATACAAGCAACCGGTCTACGACAAGTCGGGGTTGCGCCTCATCACGGCCTCCGTGCGACGACCTGGCCCCGACGTCATGGACCCGAAGATCCACCACGCCAACCTGATCCCGTCCATCCTCGCCAAGATCGAGGCCAACACGGCCGGGGCCGACGACGCCATGGTCCTCGACGGCAACGGCTTCGTGGCCGAGACGAATGCGACACACCTCTTCCTGGTGACGGACGAGGGCCTGCTCACGAGCCGCACCGTGGCGTGTCCCGAGGGCATCACCAGGGCCACGGTCTTGGAGATCTGCGATGACCTGGGGCTGCGTTGCCAGGTGAAGGACATCAGCCAGGCGGAGGTCTACCGTGCGGACGAGGTCTTCTGCACCGGCACCATGGGCGAGCTCGCGCCCGTCGTCGAAGTGGATGGCCGCCCCATCGGCAACGGCACCCCGGGCCCCATGACGAGCCGCTTGAGTACGGCCTACTCGGAGCGCACCGCCTGCGAGGGCGACCTGGTGGTGGAAGACGCCCGGTGAGCAGATCAGGTGCGGCACAGCGCCGGCGCTGGGCAGTGGCGCTGGCGACCGCCTTGGCCAGCTTGGCCCCCCTGGCTGAGAAATGCACGGCAGGGGCCGGCCCTCAGGACGTGCCCGTCGTGCACGCTGCCCCGATCGCGGAGCTGCTCCCCCAGCCCGGCTCCTGGGAAGCCGCGGAGGCTGTCTTCCTGCTGGCGGAACACAGCAGCGTGCTCGTGGACGCCAGCGACGCGGAGGCCCATCCCCTGGCTTCGCAGCTGGCAAAGTTGTTGCGCCGTGTCTCGGGGCACGACGTCCCCATCCGCCTGGGAGAGGTGCGCGACGCGGAGTTCGGCAGTTGGATCCTGCGCCTGCGCCCCGAGCGCACGGAGTTCGGCGAGGAGGGTTACCGCATCCGCATCGAGCCTGAGCAGCTGCGTCTCGTGGCGGCGACCCGGGCCGGCCTGCTCAACGCCCTGCACACCGTGGAGCAACTCCTCCCGAGCCAGGCGCCACCGCGTACGGCACCCCGCCGGGACATCCTCCTGCAGTGCCTGCGGGTCGAGGACTCACCCGCTCACCCTGTGCGCCAGCTCAACCTGCAGCTGGGCAAGCGACGCCCGAGCAAATCGACACTCATGGATCTCGTGCCGCTGCTGGCCCGGCACAAGTTCAACCGCCTGTCGCTCAGTGGAGATCTGCACGGCTACAAAGCCGACACCCTCGAAGCGCTGCGCCTGGAGTGCCGGAGAACGGGTGTGTTGTTGGCGACGCCAGACCAGGGCCCTGAAACCCCTGATGGGACAGTCGCGCAACGCGTCCTGCTCGAGGATCCGCGGGCCAAGAGCTGGAGTGCCATGAGCGAAGGCGTCGCGCTCCAACCGGGCAACGGCGGCGTCGACGCCCACCTCGCCTACGACGACGTGCCCGAGGGCCAACTGGATGCATGGCTCTGGCCGCGCCTGCTGTGTGTTGCCGAAGCCTTCTGGTCTTCAGCCGGGGATTCGAAGGCCGGCCCGTCGCCCGCTGCACTGCGCGCGGCGCTGCTGCGGCTGACAGAAGCCCAGGTCCGTTGGCAGCTCCCCACGCCCGAACTCCTGACGCAGCAAGTGGTGTTCAGCGATTCCCTCGACCTGTCCCAGCGCCTTCAGACGAGCTGTCCCGCTGCAGAGGTCCGCGTGAGCTTTGATGGCGAGGCTCCCACGAGCCATTCGGCCCGCCTGCGCGACGAGCTGCCGCTGCGCGAGTCCTGCACGGTGCGTGCTCGCTTGATCCCCATCGGGGCTGCAGCGCCTGAGCACGCCGGCGAGGAGCTGGTGTTCTCGCTCTGGAAGGAAGCCGCCCGACCGCCGGACATGATGACCCCCGCAGAGCTGACCCCTGGCGTGCACTGGGAGACACCCACCGAAGGGCCACTCCACCCGCGCCGCACCCAGCCGGGTCAGCCGTGGCGACCCAGCCCTCTCATCGCCGCGGGGCGTCTCGAACAACTGGGCTGTCCCCCGGCCGCCGGTCATGCCTCTGCTTGGTCTCAGTTCGAGGTTCGGTTCGAGGCTTGGTTCGAGGTCGCCCAGGAGGGTGCATACGCCTTGCGCGCGCTCAGCTCCGGAGAGCTCAGCATGAGACTCGTGCCGGAGCAACTCGTCCAGAACCGCTTTCCGTTCATCGAGGTCCCACTCGTGCCAAAAGCAGCGCCCACGGAGCGTCCGGCGGAGTTCGTCCTGGCACCCGGGCTGCATCGCATCGAGCTGACCTGGTATCCCGTCTCGGATAGCGACAGCCTCTCGCTGGAGTGGCTGCGGACAGACCAGCCCTCCGACTGGAACCAAGCCGAATCACTCCCGCTCATGGCTCCTCCGGCAAGCCACTGAGATCGCAGCGCTGACGGCCGAGGCCCTGCTCAGTTCCCGGCGGTCAGCTTCGAGCGGCCCGCCAGCAACGCGACGAGATAGGCAACACCCGCCGCCGCAAAGCTGGTGGAGAAGCCACCGGCCATGGCGAGCAGGATGCCCACGACAGAGGCCACCACGGAAGCCCCCCCGTTCACGCCGAAGGCCCAGGGCACGAGCTGCCCCGCCTGACGCTGCACCAGCGTCAGGCCCGACGGGAACGGCATGCCCATGAAGAACGCCATGGGCCCAAGCGCCGCGACGGTGATCAGGATGCGCAGGCCGATGGACAGCTTGAGGGTCAGGTCGAAGAGCATCGGCAAGCCGAAGGCGAAGACAGCCAGCAGCAGGAGCACGGCCACCAAGGCGCGGGCAAGGGTGCGACGCGGGTCCTTGCTCTTGCCGGCAACCGCGGCTCCCATGGCCGAGAACACCAGGAAGGAGATGAGCACCACGGTGATGGCGTAGCCCGGGTGCCCCAGGAAGAGCACGAAGCGTTGCATGGCAGCCACTTCGATCAGGATGTACCCCGCACCGAGCCCCATGAAGTAGAGCACCCAGGTTCCGCCACCAGGCACCTTCAGGCCGTCCCGCCGGAACAGGAACAACGGCACCAACACGAGCAAGGCCACCAACAAGATCGACTGCCCCAAGACCGTGAGCAGCATGATCAAGCCGATGGGCTTGTCGCCGATGATCTCGAGGTACTCGGTCCCGACGTCCGATGTCAGTTTCGCATCAGCCCCGACCGGTGCGGTTTGCTCCGGCTCGAAGCCGAACAACTGGGGCAGGACATTCCCCCACTTGTGATACCGGAAGAAGAACGGGTTGTTGTCGGTCACCGGGTCCAGGTTGTAGAGGTAGCGGTCCCGGTAGGCCTCGTCCGTACCTTCCGCCACGGCCGCGAAGAAGTCGGGGAATTCGCCCTCCGCCTCCACGCCCGGGGCGTACATCACGAAGAAGGCCGGGCGCGCCGCGCAGAGTTCCTGGTAGCGGGCCACCTCGCGGGGCGTGAAGGGACGCTTGCGAATCAACACGGCCGCGTAGTCGAGCCCTTGCACCCGCCCCTCGGAGGTGATGATCTCCTTGCCCTTCCAGCCGATGACCACGAAGTGCTGTTCGGGAGTCTCTGCGCCATCGCGACGCAGGGCATCCACGGCGATGGCACCCAGGCGCAAGGTCTCGCGCGGCGGATCGAAGCGGAAGCGCATCACGCCGATCACACCGTCCGGCGTCAGGTGGCTGATGAAGTCATCGTAGGCCTCGGCCGTGTACAGGTAGGACTCGCTCATCACATAGCTGCCTGACGACAGCGCCGCGTAGGTGTCCGTACCCGTCATCTGGATCAGGTCGTACTTCTCGTCCGAGCGACGCAACCAAGAGCGCCCCTCGTCCACATGGATGGTGACACCCGGCAGGAAGTAGCGGTCGGCCGTGGCCTCCCGGTACTCGTTGCGCATCAGCGAGGCCGTGGTGCGGTTGATCTCGATGCCCGTGAAGTCGACGCTCGAGCCGTCAGGATAGGTGCGCTGCGCCTTGGCCTGCAGGATGTCGATGCCACCCCCGATGCCGATGGCCAGAACCTTGGGAGCCGTCTTCTCGAAGAGCAGGTATCCCAGGCCTTCCTTGGCGGCGATGTCCGTGCTCAGGTGCATGGGCCCCATGGGCAGCACCGTGGGGGCATCGCCGTCCTGGTAGACGGTGCGCCTTTCGTTGGGCGCGTCGGGGCCCGGACCCACCACATCGAGACGGCACAGCGGATCCCAAGCCGTGCGCTCCACCCGTAGACGCGGGTCGAGCTTCATGGTCTGGGACATGACCTTGTTGGCAGCCACAGGCACTTCGAAGAGCGCCTTGGGCGACACGACAGAGAGCACGAGGCTGGCCACGGCGAGCACTCCGCCGACCATCTTCAGGCCCTTGCGTTCCCCGCTCAGCATGGCGGCACCGATGAAGGTGACGGCCGCTGCGAACAACACGGCCCCTTCACCACCCAGGCCTCGCAAGACCGGGACGTAGATGGCACAGCCGAGCGCCGAGCCACCCATGTTCCAGGCGTACACCCGACCGATGCTGCCGTGGGAGTCCGAAAGAGCCAGGGCGATCACAACACCGCCGAAGACCATGGGCAGGATCAGCACGCTGTACTGGAAGGCCGCCACCGCCAAGCCCGCCGTCCCCATGGAGGACTCGGGCAGGGCACGCGTGATCAGCGCGTAGGAGGCCAAGGTCGTGAGGCCAAACATGGTGGCGAAGACAGACAGCCGCCCTGCGACCCCGGACTTCAACCACTTGGGCTTGCAAGCCAGCAGGGCACCGCCTGCAGCGAAGCCCAACAGTGTGAAGGTCACCACCAGGTAGGTCAGGTGGTGCCACAACATGGGTGACAGGATCCGCGTGTGTACGAGCTGCAACAACAGCACGGAAGCGGAGACGAGAGCCACACCGGGCAGCCGGAGCCCTGGCAACGGCGCCGACCCAGCCGCGTCGGGCTGGGAGGAGTCAGATGAAGTCATGGGCGTCGCGTGTGCCGTCCGGGAACGGGGGAGATCGAAAGCCGACCCCAAATGGTAGTGCGTACGGCCCGAGAGTCCATTTCTGCCCTCAGATGGAGTCCGATTCCCGCTCCTTTCAGCCGTCGCGCTTGGGCTGGCGAGACCTCAGATACTCCTCCACCGTGGGGTGAGCCGCGGCCGCCCCCCGCCCCGCACGTCGCAGGGCTCCTCCGAGGCGCTGCACCAGCACGTCCTCCAAGAGGTCCAGGTACTGCAGGGCAACCCCAGGATCACAGCCCTGGGGACCGTCGATCTCCCGCCCGGCAGCCAGATCCAGATCCAGCATGGCCTGGGCACTTGCCCGGGGTGAGCCGTAGCGGCCATCGCCGTCCACGTCCAGGTACACCGGATTGGTGGCCGCCAAGGTGTAATCGTTCACCAGGGGAAACCAGGGCCCGTCGATCCCGTCCCCGAGCACGACGCACACCACCCAGGCGTCGTGGCCCAGTCCCCGGAAGGCCTCATGGGCATCGGCTGATCCGGCTTGCAGCTGCAGAGCGAAGTCGAGGGTCACGTCCGTGGGCTCACCCGGGGTGGTGGGCACGAGTCGAGTGGCCACCAGATCACCGTTACTGAACACCAGCGCCTCCCGCGGCAACACCCAAGACGGCGCCGCCACGCGCAGCGATACCGACAGCGTTCCTCCAGCTGCCCGCACGACCGTGCCCGGGCCCCCGGCGCTGGGAGTCGCCCCCGGGCGTTCGGCCCCTGCTTCGCTCATGCGGACGTCCACGAAGAAGCCCATGCCCAGGGTGGTCTGGCCCGCCGCCATCGCCTGGCACGCGGCGTCCACATCGATGGCGGCAGGATCGTCCGTGGTGCTGGGGACGTAGGTGCGCCCTGCGCCCACCACGCCAGCGACCGTGTGGGAGTCCGAGCTGCCCACGGCCGAGATCGGCTCGCCCCGGTTGAGCAGACCGAACCAGTCGTGGAAGAGGCTGAGCGGCTTCGGCTCGTGGGTCTGGGAGTTCACCAGCTCCATGGCGTCGAACAGGAAGGGCGTGTCCGCAGCACGACGACCTGTCGCCGGGACGTAGTCGAGCACACCGAAGGGACCCTTCTCGTGGGATGGCCAGCGGGGGTGGTTCAAGATGACCACCTGCGCCCCTTTGCTGCGCATTCCTGCGACGAGCTGCTTCCAGTCCGTTCCCTTCTCGGTGGGCCGCTCCTCAGTCGGGTCGAGGGGGAAGGCGTTGAAGTGCCCCACGCTCGTGGTCACCTCGTTGCCCGTGACCGGCGTGAACCACTCTCCCGTGCCCGTCGCCCATTGCGCCGGCCTGTAGTCGGTGTTGTGGTCGTGGTCCGTGGCGATGGCCAGCTCGACCCCCTCGCCCGCCAGGGTCACCATGCGCTCTTCCAGATTCGCGTCACCATGCCCGCTGAATGTCAGGGTGTGGATGTGCGTGTCGGCAGCCACAAAGCCGCTGGTGTCGACTTCCCGGCGGATGCTGAAGGTCAGCCCTTCCGGCTCGTCGCCCAGCTCGAGCATCGCCGACCCAAGACCCCATTCGGTGCCGCGCGTTGCCCAGAGCTGGTAACGCCCCTTGGGAAGCTCCAGATGCCCCGAGCCTTCCCCCACGTACAAGACACCAGGGCGGACGGCCGTGCGCTCGGACTCGGCTTCGTAGATCGTGGCCAACTGCCCTTGCTCATCCACGACGGTAACGCGCGCTGGCAACGGCTTCCCGCTGTCCGCATCCACGACTTGCACCTCCACCGACTGGAGGTCGAGGTACTCCCGCAGGGGCTGCTCGATCAACCGCACATGGCCCACGGTGATGTCGTCCGTGGTCGTGCTGGGAACCAGCAGCAACACGTTCTGGCCGGGGACCAGGGAGCCCGGGGGCAGGCGGTAGCAGACGTCCACCAGCTCCAGCTTCCGCTCCAGCTGGGCGATCTTGCGCCCGTTCAGGAGCACGGCCCAGGCGTCGTTCACGTGGCGCTGGGTCAGGACCAGGACGTGTTCCCGGAGGTTCGAGGTCGCCTCGAAGAGCAGCTCGTAGCGGCCCGGCTGGGGCGCTGCGGGAGCCTCCTGCCACTCCGGGGTGTCCGTATCCCCATGGTGGTGCATCTCCGGATCGAGCATCCGCTCCTGAGCCGTCGCCCCCTGCAGCGAACTCAGGAGGAAGAGAGTGAGGCTTGCGCTCGTCCAAAGGCCCGCCGAACGACGGGCCCTTCCTGAGGATGTGCCGTGGCTTGGGTCCGCCTGATCGGTTTTCATGGGGGGCGATCATAGCCAGTCCTACCCGGAACCGCCCCCGCTGCAGAGACGAGCTGCAAAGCCGAGCTGTAGACCCGTGACTCCGGGAGCCTCTCACCCCTGATCGGTAGACTCCAACCCCGGGCGAGGTCGTCCGCCACGCCTCGCTTCGACACCCACTCGAGATCGCCATGTCCGCTTCGAGACGCCGCTCCCACCCCTGCTTGCTTCTCAGCTGGGCGTTCGCCGCATTCACCGTTCCGGCCTTCGCCGGCGACAACCTCGCGGTCTACACCATGAATGACCGGGGCTTGTTGTCCGTGGGTGGCACGGTGCTCGAGAAGCTCAAGAGCGGCTTCGACCCCTCCGAGGACCCGGTCGTCAAGCCGGAGCAGCAATGGGTGGACCTGGAGGTCGTGGGCAGCGACCGCTGGACCCTGCGCCGGGACGGCCGCATCGAGGAGAACGGCAGCAAGCTGCGGGTCCTGCCCTTCGACATCACCACCAACGCCACGTGGCTGCAGCTGGCTCGCTCGGACGCCCTCTACGCCCTGCGCAGCGATGGCATGCTCGCCCAAGACGACCTCACGGACGTGACCTACCCGCCCTACAACTTCGCCTTCCTGGATCTGGTCGCCCCGCCGGTCGACCCCTTCCTGAACGGCCCCGACGTCTTCGCCCTGCGCTCTGACGGAGGCGTCTTCGGCTCCACGACGACCACCCCCGGCATCGTGTTGGTAGGCGGCCCCGGCGTGCGCAACAGCGCCGGCACTCCGGGCAGCCCAGATGGGGAGTTCTTCGACACCGTCTGGGTGGCGTGTGCCGTGGACCCCAGCACCGACGAGATCTACGCCCTGCGAGCCGACGGGCGGGTGCACTCCTTCGACTGGGAGGACTTCGACGCCAGCAGCGGCGTCGACCCAGCCGCCCCCCCGCCTCCGCCAGGCGGCGGAATCGGCCCGCCGGCGGGCGTCGAACAGGCGAACCTGCCGTTCCCTGACACCTTGCTGTTCACCCTGGGTGACCTCTACATCGACATCGCCTTCGATGAGGACGGCACCTGGTATGTCCTGCGCCAGGACGGTGCCGTCTTCAGGTCCGACGACGACGTGAACCCGTTGGTGCTCCTGCCCGGCGACGGCATCGACCCCGAGAAGACCTTCGTCGACCTGGCCGTGCTGGGTGGCGTCGTGCGCGTGCTGCGCTACGACGGCAGCCTCTACGACGAGACCGGCGCCCTGCTGCTGAACCTGCAGAAGAAGCGCTACCTCAACATCTGCCTCAGCGAGGACCCGCCAGACCTCTCGAACTTCAAGAACCGCAAGCCGGTCACGAGCGTCTACAAGCCCATCGTGCTCGAGAACCAGGCCCTGACCCTGCCGATCATCGTAGCGGACGTGGACAAGCTGTCCGAAGACCTCGACGTCCTGGTGGACCTGAGCTTGCTTCCTGGCGCCAGCTACGACCCCATCACCCGCGTGGTGAGCTGGCCGGGCGGCCCGGCCGGCAAGTACCGCATCACCGTCAGCGCTGACGACGGCTTGCTCAAGAAGCCGAAAAAGTCCAAGTACAGCGTGCGGGTGGTGCCAGCCGACACGGTGCCCGAGAAGAACAGGCCACCGAACGTCACCAAGGTCAAGAAGGTGCTGGCGCTGGTGGGCATCGAGAGCACTGTGCCGCTCCTGGCCATCGACCGCGATGGCGACACCCTCACCTTCAGCGTGGACAACCAGGCGGGCATCTTCGCACGCGGTGCAATCTTTGATGCCAACACGGCCACCATCACGTGGACACCTGCCTTCGACGATGTGGGCAAGTGGAAGGCCGTGGTGTTCGTCAGCGACGGCACCAAGACCAAGAAGCTCAAGTTGAAGTTCGAGGTGGCCAGCCCCCTGATCTTCTGAGGCCCTGGTGAGGCCCTGGTCAAACCGCGCGCGGGGACCGTCGTCAGTGGTGCTCGGGAGGGCTTCGCTCGCCTGCGGGGATGGCGATGTCCAACCGGTTGCTGGCCGGCGGCAAGGGACATGTGGTGAACGGGCTGAACGCGCAGGGCGGGTTGTAGGCCCGGTTGAAGTCCAGCACCAGGCGCCCCTCTTCGTCGGGCGCAGGCAGCGAGAGGAAGCGGCCGCCGCCGTAGCTCCCGTCGCCATTGCTGGCGTCGCCGAAGATCAGCGCCAGGGACTCAGGGCCTGAGCCCGTGGGGTGAAGCACGAGCTGCCTGCCATCGATCTCGAACAGCAGGACCCCGGGCGTCACATCGTCATAGGCGGAGCCCAGGATGTTCGGCACGTCGACCGCCTTGGGTTCAGCATGGGGCACGAAGCGAGCGTCCACGCGCCAGACCTCCTGCGGGTCAAACCAATCGGTGCCCGCGAAAGACGCCAACACGGGGCTCTGGGGATCGCGCACCCGAATGCCCAGCCGCCCAGCCCGTTCGATGACCCAGAACACACGCTGCCCCACGTGCACGCGGGTGGGTGCCCCGCTCGTATCGCTCGCGAGTTCGCGTCGGCCCGCGGCGGGCGACGTCTCGTCATCGAAACGGACCGACTCCCCCGGGCTCAACTCGAAGCTGACCGCGTCCCCCTCCAACACGAGATCCCCCAACCTGTGCGGCACATCGTCGCCGCCGAGTTTCAGGGCAGAGTCGGCGCCCGAACCCACGCTGTTACGCCCAGGTTCCAGCCAGAGCAAGTGGCTGATGGCCAGATAGCCTTCCGGGCTGCGCAGTCGCTGCTCACGGGAGTCCCGCCAACTCAAGAGCTCGCTGCGCCATGCCTCGGCGTTCCACTCGAAGGCTGCGACGTCATCGCCTGAGTCCACGGCCTGCAGTGAGGAACACGCCGTGACCGCGGCCAGGGTCACTCCCGCCCAAAGCACTCGAACACCCATGCAGCACCTCCTGGAATCGAATCGAATCGACCGCGACTTCCCGCGCGCGTTCGCGGCCGGCGGAGCCTAACATGCCTCCCCCAGCACGCCTCCCCACCCCGATGCCCAGAGCAGCCACCCATGTGCCCGCCCCCCGAGACGCAGTTCGCAGACATGGCCGTGGACGCACCGAGGCTCGAGGAGCTGCGTCAGAAGTTCGAACACATCGCGCGCCAACTCGTGGAGGAAGAGAGCGGCGAACGACGCGCAGCTGCTGTACGGGAATGGGACGCCTTGCGAGGTGAGGCCTCCACCTGGTTTGCGCTGGCTCACCTGCGCTTCAACCAGGACACGAGCGATGCTGCGGCACGCGCAGCCCGCGAGGAGGCCGATGCCTTCCTGCCCAGCTACACCGATCTCGAACTCAAGGTGAAGGCAGCCTTGCTGGAAAGCCCGCATCGAACGCAGCTCGAGCAACAGTTTGCAGCGGGCCATGCCTTTGACCTTTGGGAGCACGACGCCGCCGCCTTCCACACGGACATCGTGGACGACCTCGTGCATGAGCAGCAGCTCATCGCCCGCTACGTCGAGCTCCTGGGCGGCGCGAGGGTCAGCTTCGACGGAAAGACCTGCGGTGTCTCGGAGCTCGTGGGCTACCAGGCACACCCCAAGCGGGACCTTCGACACGCCGCCGCGGCTGCGCTCTGGGGTTGGTTCGGCGAGAACCGTGCAGAGCTCGATGACATCTTCGACCAGCTGGTGGCCCTACGCAGCGAGATGGCCAAGACCCTGGGGCGCGCCAGCTTCGTGGAGGTGGGCTACGACCGGAAGCGCCGGGTCGATTACGGCCGCAAGGATGTCGAGGCCTTCCGCGCCCAGGTTCTCGAGGACGTGGTGCCGCTGTGCAAGGAACTCGCGCAGCGACAGGCAAAGGCCCTGGACATCGACAGCTTGCGAGCCTGGGACGAGAAGGTGCACCGCCCCCAGGGCGCGCCCATCCCCCGGGGCGATGCCGCATGGATGACCGCCCGGGCACAGGAGATGTTCGACAACATCCACCCGGAGCTGGCCGACTTCTACCGGCTCATGGTGCGCAACGACCTGCTTGACCTGGAGTCCCGAGAAGGCAAGGCGTTCGGGGGCTTCTGCACCTGGTTCCCGAAGTACGGCATGCCCTATGTGTTTGCCAACTTCAACGGGACGCCGGGCGACGCCCGGGTCTTCACCCACGAGATCGGCCACGCCTTCCAACGGTACAAGAGCCGCAACAACTCCCTGCTGGACTATGTCGGCTGCACCTCGGAGTCGGCGGAAGTGCACTCCATGAGCCTGGAGTTCCTGTGTTGGCCTGAGATGGAGCGTTTCTTCGGGGAGGACGCCGACGACTTCAGGTCCCAGCACCTGGCAGAGCAGCTCATGTTCCTGCCGTACGGCGTGGCGGTGGATCACTTCCAGCACAGGCTGTACGAAGAACCACAAGCGACACCGGCCGAACGCCACGCCATGTGGAAGGAGCTGGAAACGCTGTACGTCCCGTGGCGGAACTACGGGGACCTTTCCCACCCCAAGCAGGGTGGATACTGGCAGTACCAACGGCACGTCTACGCCTACCCGTTCTACTACATCGACTACACCCTCGCGGCGACCTGCGCGCTGCAGCTCTGGAGCCGCGCCCGCGCCGACCGCCAGGGTGCCTTGAAGGCCTACGTGGAGCTGTGTGCCACAGGCGGCGCAAAGCCCTTCCGCAAGCTCGTGGACTCCGTTGGCCTCACCTCGCCCTTCGAGCCAGGCTGCCTCGCGGGTGTCGTCAGCGATGCGCGCAGCGTCTTGGGTCTCTGACGGCCCGTTTTGTCGAGGCTCTGATAATCTGTGCGCCCCATGACGACTCTCCGCGCACGCACGACACTCCGACCATCCCCCGCTCTCTCTTCACGCCCTCTCGTGCTGCTCGCTCTCCTGCTCGGAAGCCTCATCCAGGGGCCCAGCGCAGTGGCGCAGGCGCTCAGCGCGGAAAGCGTGCATGCCCTGGCGCTCCCCGCTGGGCGGCCAGAGTCCTTCGTCGTCGAGCTGTTGCTTCATGGACAAGCCCAGACCCTGCTGCTGGAGCGGCACTCCCTGCGCGGGCCGGGCTTCCGCGTCAAGGCCTGGAGCCCGCGCGGGATGCAGCTCGTCGACCCAGCGCCTTCCGGCACCTATCGCGGACAGGTGCTGCAGTCACCCGGCAGCACCGTGTTGGCTAGTCTCACGGAGCAGGGGCTCTCGGCGCTCATTCTCGGGGCGGACGGCCGTCAACTCCAGCTGCGCCCGCTGGCTGCCGAAATCCCCGGCACGCCCCGCGAGTTGCACGCCCTCGATCATCTGGGTGACGGGCTCGGCAACGGCACGCCCAACGACTTCCTGTGCGCCTCGGACATCCTCGAATCGCCAGCTGCCCTACCCCCGGCGGGCAGCGGCGGCCCGGCCCCCAACGAGCAGCTCACCTTCGGCCAGGTCCCAGGGGCCGGCGCTGCGAACGCCCCCCAGCTGGGGGGCGCCCAACCTTCCGGCGCACGGGCAAAAACCAAGGGCAAACCAAGCGCTGGCCCACCCCTCTCCTGCGTCACGATCTGCGAACTCGCCTTCGACTGCGACTTCGAGTACTTCCAGGCCAAGGGCTCTGACATCGCCTCCGTGCTGGACAGCGTCGAAGCCCACATGAACCAGGTGGACTGGTACTACGCCCGCGACACCAAGATCACCTACCACATCCCAGAAGTCGTCGTCCGCACTGCCCCTTTCTACGCACCCGTCAGCGGCGGTGACCTCCTCAACCAGTTCCGCGACGAGTGGAACACCAATCAGACAGGCGTCAAGCGGGACATCGCCCAACTACTGACGGGCAAACCGGGAAGCCTGATCGAGTTCGGCGGCTTGGCCTTCGTGGGCGTCATGTGCAGTTCCTCCGGCTACGGCTGGAGCATGGACAACACCAACGCCTTGGGGCATGAGATCGGCCACAACTGGGGCTCGAGCCACTGCCACGACGCCAGCCCCTGCAACAACATGTGCGGCGGCTGCTTCTACATCGCGCCCAACACCAAGGACATCATCACGGCGACCCGCGACAGCGCCCCGTGCCTGCAGACGTTGGGCCATTACGTCACGCCGCTTCCGCCCTACGCGCATCCGGAGTCCCTCAGTGTCCGCAAGGACGAGCTGTCGAGCTTGGGACCCGTGGCCTTCGACGTGCTTGCCAATGATCACGACGTGAACTGCCAAGAGCTCAGCCTGGAGAGCTTCTCCAGCGCGGGAAGCCAGGGCGGGGCCCTCAGTCTCTCGGCAGGCACGGGACCCCAGGGTCGTGACGAGCTCATCTACCAAGCGCCTAGCGCTCCTTTCCTCGGGGACGACGCCTTCACCTATGTGGTGCGTGACTCGGGGGGTAAGTCTGCCCAGGGCAGCGTCCGAGTCAGCTCACGCCCCAACGTGTTGGCGGGCCAATGGAAGCTGGACGAAGCGAACGGCACGCTCGCTTCGGACTCCACCACCATGGGCCACGACGGCACCACCAGCGGCGGGCCGCTCTGGACTGCGGGCCAGATTGACGGTGCCCTCCTGTTCGATGGGTTAGACGATGCCGTCACCCTGCCCGCGCTGAATCTCGCCACCGACCAGCTGAGCATCACCGCCTGGATGCGACGCAGCGGCGCCCAAGCGGCCTTCGCCGGCGTGGTCTTCCAACGGGCTGGCAGCACCGTGGCCGGGCTCAACTTCGGCACCAACAACGAACTCCGCTACCACTGGGACGGTGCAGCCCAGTCGTACAATTGGAACTCGGGCCTGGTCGTCCCCAACGCCACATGGGTCTTCGTGGCCCTCGTGGTGGAAGCACACCAGGCCACGATCTACCTGCACGACGGTGTGCTGCAAAGCGCGGTGAACGCCGTGCCCCATGTCGTCGAGGCCTTCGATGGCAGCCTGGCGCTGGGCCTCGACCCCGGCTCCAACATCCGCGACTACCGGGGCCTGCTGGACGATGTGCGCATCTATGACCATGCCCTCGACCCGACGGCCGTCCTGGACGTCTACCAGCATGGCGGGCGCGCCGAATCGCCGTCTCCCCCTGACGGCGGGAAGATGGCCGAGCCGGCCTGGGGCCTGAGCTGGCTGGCTGGGACCTTCGCCGACAGTCACGACCTCTACCTCGGCACCGACTTCCTCGCCGTGCGCGACGCCACGCCCAGCGACGCCCCTTTCCAAGGCACCTTCGTCAGCACCGGGTACGTCCCGGCAGGGCTCGTGCCCGACACCACCCACTACTGGCGCGTCGACGAACGCATCGGCCCGGTCGTGCTGCCCGGGGAGGTGTGGCAGTTCCGCCCCGCCAAGCGCTTCCGCTGGGCCCTGGACGAGAGCTCCGGAACAGCGGCTGCCGAATCCATCGTCAACCAGGACGGTGTGTACTTCGGCAACCCGCAGCTGGGGCTGCCGGGGGCCAGCGCGCTGCTCGGATCCTCCGTGACCCTGGACGGTGTCAACGACCGCATGCGGGCCGACCCGCTCCAACTCAACACCAACACGGTCAGCATGACGGCCTGGGTCCGACGCGACGGTCTCCAACCCCAGTGGGCGCCCTTCATGTTCCAGCGCGGCGGCACCACCGCCGCCGGCCTGGGTCTGGGGTTCGGCAACGAGCTGCGATACCACTGGGACGGTGGCCAATGGCCCTGGGACTCCGGGCTGGAGCTGCCGGGTGGAGTCTGGACCTTTGTAGCCCTGAGCGTGGGCCCGAACCAGGCCACCATCGCCATGAGTGAAGGCGGTGTGCTGAAGTTCGCCACCCAGTCCGCGAGCCATGCGCCTGAGGCCTTCGACTCCGGCTTCGAGGTGGGCCGCGACCCTGGCTTCAGCGCCCGCTGGCTGCGGGGCGGTGTCGACGACGTGCGCGTCTATGCGGCCGAGCTGAGCCAGGCAGATCTCGAACGCCTGTACACCGAGACGCGGGATTGAACTCCAGTCAGCGCAGCGCAGCCTCCGACCTGCCGGCCGAGGGGCGGCTGCACTGCCTCGATGCCCTGCGCGGCTTCGACATGATCTGGATCGTCGGCGGACGGGAAGTTGTCGATGCCTGGGCGGAAGCCACTGGCGCGCCCGCACTCCAGACCCTCGCGGGCCAGCTGCGGCACGTGGAGTGGCATGGCTTCAGCGCCTGGGACCTCGTGTTCCCGCTCTTCTTGTTCATCGCTGGCGTGGCCATGCCTTTCAGCCTCGCGCGGCGGGTCGAGCGAGGCGACCTGCGAGCATTGCTGGCCCGGCATGTCGTGCGGCGCGGCCTGGTCCTTGTGGCCTTGGGCGTGCTCTACAACATCCGCGAGGACTCGCTCGAGAACCATCGCTTCGCCAGCGTGTTGGGACGCATCGGCCTGGGCTACCTCGGGGCGGGCCTGATCGTCGTGCGCTGGCGAGTGCGCGGGCAGCTGGCCTGGGCAATCGGCATCCTGCTCGCCTATGCCGCAGCGTTGAGCTGGGTCCCCGTCCCGGGCCACGGTGCGGGGGACCTCGCTCCGGGCAACAATCTCACGGATTGGGTCGACCAACAGCTGCTCCCGGGCCGCCTGCATCGCGGCAATCGGGACCCCGAGGGTCTGCTCGGCGCTCTCCCGGCAGTGTCAACAGCGTTGCTCGGCGCCCTGACGGGTGCTTGGCTGCGAGGACGCGCTCGGGACACGGCCAGCAGCCTCGGCCTTGGGCTCGCGGGTCTGGCTTGCCTCGGTCTCGGTGCGGCCTGGGCCGAGGTGCTGCCTCTCAACAAGAACCTCTGGACCAGTTCATTCGTGCTCTGGACAGCCGGCTGGAGCCTGATCGCCCTGGCTGTGTTCCATCAACTCGTGGATGTTTGGCGACAGGGCCGGCTCGTGTTTCCGCTCACCGTGATCGGCATGAACGCCATCACCATCTACCTGGCAGAACATTGGCTCCCGCTCGGCTCGTGGTTCGAAGCGTGGTTCCCGCAGACCTACAAGGGAGCGCCACTCGTCACCCTGTTGGGCCTGGGGCTCGCCGCCCATTGGCTGGTGCTGTACGCCCTGTGGAGACGCCGCTGGTTCCTGCGGGTCTAGTCGGCACGGCGCGCGGCGGGCACGCCCCTCAGCCCAAGGCCGACTCCACGGCAGACTCCAGGGCCTTCCAGAAGGCTTCCAAAGGGAACTCTCTCTGCTTGCGGCTCCAGGCGTTCTCCGCCAGGACGCGACGTGTGGCCTCATCCGTGAGCAGTTGCTCCACGCGACGCGCCATCTCGTCCTCATCCCGGACGATGTAGCCGGTGTGGCCAGCGACGATCTGCTCCGGGCAGGCGTTGATGATCGACTCGCCATCCGGTTGTAGACCGATGCAGGGCACACCGTGCGCGGCTGCCTCCAAGAGCGTCAACGAGTAGTGCTCCGAGCGGGACGCCGTCAGGAACACACTCGCCGATCGGAAGCACTCCGCCACGTCCGCCAGATGCCCCTCGAACTGCACCTCAGCTGCGATGCCGAGTTGGGCGCACTGCAGCTCGAGCTCGGCCCGGCACGGGCCATCCCCGACGACCCGCAGCGTCCAGGCGCTGCTGGAGAGTCGAGCCACGGCGCGCAGCAGGAAGGCCACGTCCTTGCTCGGGATCAGCCGACCCACCCAGAGCAACTGCGCCGGGCGTGGCCGCTGGAACTCCGGCCTCGGGCTGTCTTCAAAGGCGCGCGAGACGTAGACCGCCAACAGCGCCTTGGACTTCAGGCACATGTCGTACGTGCGCTCCAGGAGCGAGAGCGCGGCGGGGGTGAAGCGCAGCACCCGATCACACGCCTCGAGCGCCCAACGCTCCAACGCGGCGTCTGCAGCCAGGGCATCCAAGGGCGCGTAGAAGAAGCGCTTCGCCAGGTGCTGCACCTCTCGCAAGAGAGCCAGGTCGGAGCCATACACCAGGTCCACCGGGGTCAGCTGCTCTGGGCGAAGACGTTGCAGTCCTGGGGGGAGCGCTCGCTCGCACTGCCGAGAGACCAGGACGACCTCGTGTCCGTGCAGGAGGAACAGCTCGGCCACGTCCACGATGTAGCGGCTGCTACCGTCCCACGCGCCGAGCCGATCGTGCACGATCGCGACCCTCACGAGTGCCGCCCTGCGCCGCGGGACTGCCCGTCAGTCCCTCTCATGTGGCATACCGCCCCGGGCCGTCCCGCAGCGGATTGGCAAGGCGATGGTCGATGCAACGGTCGAGACCCGTAGCCAGATCGATCTCGGTCTTCCAGCCCAGCAGGCGCGCTGCCTGGGCGGGATCGCAGACGAGGCGGTCCACCTCTGATGCTTCGGGCCTCAGGCGCCGCGCGTCGTGCTCCACCCGACCCCGCGCGCCGCCGCAGCGACCAGACACACGGTCCAGGATCTGCTCCGCCAGGTCCCCCATGCGCACGCCGACCCCGGAGCCGAGATGAATCGTGTGCCCCACCACATCCGACGCGTCGCACGCAGCCAGGAAGGCCCGGGCCGTATCCTCAACGAACACGAAGTCACGCACGGGGTCCTGTGCTCCCATCTGGACCGCGCCTCCCTGCAGGGCCTGGGCGACCAACGAAGGGATCACCGCGCGCGCCGATTGGCGTGGTCCATAGGTGTTGAACGGACGCAAGGTCACCACCGGCATGTCGAAGCTGCGGGCGTAGCTGCTCGCGAGCATGTCCCCGGCCACCTTGCTGGCGGCGTAGGGCGACTGAGCGTTCAGGGGATGCTGTTCATCCATGGGCACCCGTTGTGCGCTGCCATAGCACTCCGACGTCGACGTGTGAATCACACGCGCTACGTCAAACCGTCGGGCGGCCTCAAGCATGTTCAGGGTGCCCGTGACGTTCGTCTCCACATAGCTCCTGGGCGCCGCGTAGGAGTACGGAATGCCGATCAAAGCCGCCAGGTGCAAGACCAGCTCCTGTCCTTCTGTGAAACGAACCATGAGCTCTGCGTCACGCACGTCACCGGCCACGATCTCGATGGACTCACGCACGTCAGTGGAGAGCGTGTCCAACTGACCGGCGCCGCCGTCGGACCGATAGTGCACCAAGGCGCGCACCCGGGCGCCGGCGCGCACCAAGGCCTCCACCACGTGCGAACCGATGAAGCCGCCAGCTCCCGTCACCAGCGCGGGGCGCCCGCGTAAGGGCAAGGCCCCCGCCTGTTCGTGTTCGATGGGTGCGCCCCCACTCATGGTTTCAGGTCCGCAGCTTGTCCTGGACCTGAAGAGGGAGAAGAAGAAGCTCGCTGCGATGGGCCACGGGGCAGCGCCTTGAGGAGCGTCCGGCACACGCGGCGCACCTGCGCGGCCTCGAGGCGTGCGTGAAGCGGCAGGCTGAGCAGACGCGGCGCGAGCCCCTCGGTGATGGGCAAGCCCGGCAATGGGTCGGCAGGGCCTGGCCTCGCAACGTCCGGCAGCGGTGACCGGTAGGCCGTGAGCTGGTGGATTGGTGGATAGTGAACGCTGGTCTGGATGCCCGCTCGTGTCAGCGCCTCGCGGACCGCGTCACGCGCACAGGTTTCAGGCAGGAGCACCACCATGAGATGGCAGGCCGATGCAGCCTCATCTCCTGCGAGCGGAATCTCCAGGGTTGCGCCCAGCTCCTGGGCGTAAAGCCGCCGCAATTCCCGGCGCCGCTCGTTGCCCCGCGCCAGCTTGCGCAGTTGCACTCGACCCAGGGCCGCCTGCATCTCCGTCAGACGCGCATTCACACCGTGCATCTGGACATCGTCAGCACTCGCTGACAGCTGGGCCTCCGGCCCATCGTGCGCCCGGGCATGGCTGCTGCGCGGGCGGCCGTGGGATCGAAGCGCGCGGCACATCTCGGCCCACTCCTGCCGCTTGGTGAGCAGCATGCCTCCCTCCCCCGTGGCCAGGTTCTTGTTGGCGTAGAAGCTGAAGCAGGCGATATCTCCCAGGGCGCCCACCCCAGGCGTCCCCGCTGCATGGGCGGCGTCTTCGACAAGCGCCAGGCCGTGGCTGTCGGCCAAGGCGCGCAGGGCGCGCATGTCGCACAGGCTCCCGCCATAGTGCACCGGAAGCAGGGCGCGCGTTTTGGGCCCCAGACGCCGTGCAACATCGGCAGGGTCCAGCAGCGGGTGCGCTCCAGAGCAGACGTCCGCGAACACCGGCTGCGCTCCGCATTGGACAACCGCATTCGCCGTCGCCACGAAGGTCAAGGACGGCAACACCACCTCATCGCCAGGGCCGACACCTGACGCGCGTAGCGCCAGCACCAAGGCCGCAGAGCCGGACTGAACGGCAACAGCCTGCGCTGGCTGCCCCGCTGGCGCCCCCCCTCGCTCGTCGTGAGCCACGGCGAACTCTTGCTCGAAGGCTTCCGTCTCTGGCCCCAGGGACAGCCATCGAGAGACAAGCACAGCTTGAACGGCCGCTTCCTCTTCGCCGTCGTAGTCGAGTTCGCTGAGGGGAATGCTCCACATGGCCCGTGATCTTAGCCCCCTGCGACGCCCAGAAGCACGCCGTGCAGCGCTGCTCAGGGAGCAGGCTTGCGCAGCAAGACGGCGCGATGCGTCCAGGCAGGCGGCGCCTCGCCATCGGCCCCGCTGCTCCCGCCATAGTGCTGCACGATGGCGAGGCTGTCCCAGACCGGCTCCCATTCGGGAAAGAGGGCCTCGGCCCGCAGCGGGTCTCCCCCCGCGAAGTCCAAGGCATGCAGCCGATCCCAGAAGAACAGATGGCCGCCGGCAGCCAAGGCGAGCTTCATGCGAGCGCACAGCGCTTGCCGGGCGTCGTCCCCGCGCACGCTCGAAAACACCGTACACGCAGACATCCAGTTGACAGCAACCGGCGGCAGCTCCCACGAGAGCCCACTGCTTGAATCTGCCCCCTCCGCAGAACCCGCCATGAAGAAGCGGATGTTTGGGTGCAGTTGCCGTGCCCGATCAAGGGCCCCGGCCCGGAGATCCACCCCGCACAGCTGCTCCGGCCGCAGACCCAACTCGAGATACATGCGCGTCGAGCGCCCATTGCCACAACCCACGTCCAGGACGCGGAGCGACTCCAGGGCGGCTTGCTGTTCCTGCGGATCGCCCTGTCCTGCCGACACACCTAGCGCGTGGCGCATGGCTCCCGCCAGGCGTCGCAGGAGTTCGATGCGATGTTCCAACTCCGCCTCGCGAAGCAGCGGATTCCAGGTATCGCTGCTTCCCGGCTCCAGGGCCTCGTAGTCATCGAGCACCTGCTGAAACCGTCGCAGCGGGTCTTCGCCTGTCCTGCTCATGACGGCTGCCAGCAGGCCTGCACGTCGTAGACACGCAGGCGGTGGAAGCGGACGGCCGAGTTCCAGGTGCCGAGCCCGACCCTGCGGTGGCGCCCCAAGCAAGCGAGCGTGGGATCGGGATGATCCATGAGCAACGCGCCGTCCTTCCAGAGGAAGACGCGGCCGGCCACTGAGCCCGCCACGACCTGCAGCGCGTCGCCACCTGGCAGCGGGCTCCCGGGCACGCGCCATGTCGGGCCATGGGGATGATGCTCCAGACCGTGGTCGTGCACATACCAGCCGGACGTCCCCACCACCCAGGCGGAACACTCCTGCTCGCCGCGGGGATAGATGCAGCCCGCTGCCCGGAAGAAGGCGTTGGCATCCCTGCCATATCCAGGCATGCCCTCGGCATCCAGCACGAGCGCGACCTCGTCCGGAAACTCCCTCAGGCACCAGAAGGCCGCAGCACGATCCTCCGCGATGCGACCCACGAGGCCGTCGACCCCAGCGGTCCAGCGGCCCGTCTCGACTTCCCAACCTTCCGGCAAGCTGGACGCGTCAAAGCGTTGGTCCAACAGGCAGGCGTCAGGCCGCAACCACAGCGCACCGTGGGCCAAGGGGATCTGCAACGGACCGCGCCGCCCGCCCCGGGCAACCGTCCTAGCGCTCGACCATGGGCATGTAGGGACGCTCGTTGGCGCCGATGTAGACCTGCCGCGGCCGCCCGATCCGGAAGGCCGTGTCGTTGCGCATCTCCAACCACTGCGCGATCCAACCCGGGAGACGGCCGATGGCGAACATGACCGTGAAGGCGTCCACGGGAATCCCGAGCGCGCGGTAGATGACGCCCGAGTAGAAGTCGACGTTGGGGTAGAGCTTGCGCTCGACGAAGTAGGGGTCGCGAAGAGTGATCTCTTCCAGGCCCTGAGCGATCTCAAGCAACTTGTCGGAGACGTTCAAGCGCTCCAATACCTGCTTGCAAGACTCCTTCAGGTAGGCCGCGCGAGGGTCGTAGTTCTTGTACACCCGGTGGCCGAAGCCCATGAGCCGCGTCGGATCGTTGGGGTCCTTGGCGCGCGCAATGTAGGCCTCGGGATCGCCGCCGCCCGCCTCGATGGCCTCGAACATCTCGACCACCTTCTGGTTGGCACCGCCGTGCAAGCTGCCCCAGAGCGCCGAGATGCCCGCGGAGATGCTGGCGAAGAGGTTGGCCATGGAACTGCCGACCAGGCGCACCGTACTCGTGGAACAGTTTTGCTCGTGATCCGCATGCAGGATGAACAGCTGGTCCATGGCCTTGGCCACCACCGGGTCCACCTTGTAGGACGCGCAAGGCGTCGCGAACATCATGTGGATCAGGTTGGACGAGTAGTCCAGGTCGTTCCGCGGATAGATGAAGGGCTGGCCCAAGGAGTGCTTGTAGGCATAGGCCGCGATGGTCGGCATCTTGGCGATGAGCCGCACCACCGTCTGACGGATGCTCTCCCCGCTCTCGGGCTGCTGGTAGAAGGTGGCCAGGGCGCCCACCGTGGCGGCGCACATGGGCATGGGGTGGGCATCCCGAGGCAGCGCATCCATGAACTTCCGGAAGCTCTCGTTGAGCATCGTGTGCGCAGAGACCTCAGCCACGAACTCATCCAGTTGACTGGCTGTGGGCAGCTCGCCATGGATCAGCAGCCAAGCCGTCTCGAGAAAGCTGCTCTGCTCCGCCAGGCCCTCAATGGGATAGCCGCGGTAGCGCAGGATGCCCTTCTCGCCGTCGATGAACGTGATCGCACTGCGGCAGGCACCCGTGTTGCCGAAACCGGGGTCCAGCGTGATGCAGCCCGTGTCCTTACGCAGACTGCTGATGTCCACGGCCGTCTCGCCCTCAGTACCCACCGTCACGGGGAGGCTCAGGGCCTGGTCGCCGATGCGCAGCTCCGCGTGTTCGGGTGCGGCGGAGGCCGTGGCGTTTGCGTCGGGCTGAGCGGTCATCATCATCTCCAAGACTGGGCACCCGAGGGGCACCGGAAGGCGGACAAGGCCGGGCGATACACATGCTGCGCGCCGCCAGCGTTGTCGTCCTGCGAAGCTCCAGGGTCTGCTGAAAGCCCGCCTGGAAGACGCCCCTCAGCCCCCTGAGTGCGAGGACCGTCCCATCCTAACAATCCGTGGCCGCGACCGCTTGCCTCGGATCGTCCGCCAAGAGCTCAGCCTCCGAGGCTGCCTGGCACGTCGATCCGATCTGCGTTCCGCGCATCTTGGCGCGCGAAGGCCTGCAGGGCCGTGACCGTTGCCACCTCCACGACATCGTCCGGCGAACAACCCCGGGAGAGGTCGTTGGCTGGGCGGGCGAGCCCTTGGAGGATGGGTCCCACGGCCCGGGCCGCACCCAGCCGCTGGCACAGCTTGTAAGCGATGTTTGCCGCAGCCAGGTCGGGGAAGACCAAGACATTTGCCTCGCCGGCCAGCGGGCTCAGGGGCGATTTCGCCGCAGCCACGGAGGGGATCAGGGCCGCATCTGCCTGGAGTTCTCCGTCAACCAGCAAGCCGGGGCGCAGGGCCTCGACCTTCGCCGCCACCCGCGCCATGCGTTCTGCGGCGGGGTGCGTGGCGCTGCCGAGGGTCGAGAAGCTGAGCAGGGCCACCCGCGCTTCGACCTGCAGGAGCAGAGCCGCGCTGTCGGCGGTCGCCAGGGCGATGTCCGCCAGCTGCTCCTCGCTGGGCTCGGGGACCACGGCGCAATCAGCAAAGAGCAGTTCCCTGCCATTGGGGAACACCATCAGGAACACGCTCGAGACGGTGCGCACGCCGGGCGCGGGGCCGATGCCCCAAAGGGCTGCCCGGATCGTCTCGCCGGTGGTGGCCACTGCCCCGGCCACCAACCCATCGGCCTGGCCGGCCCCCACCATCAGGGCCCCCGCCATGAGTGGATTGGCCAGCTCCCGGCGCGCGTCTTCGAGGCTCAAACCCCGGTGGGCGCGACGCAGCTGCAGGCGCTGGGCCAGGGCCTCCCAGGCGGCACCCTGCGCGGGGTCCGCCGACTTCGCTCCCGGCCCACAGGAGTGCCCCGGAATCGGGACCGCCTCCGCCAGCCCGAGTCGCTCCAAGCGCAGCACGGCCTCGGCCACCCGCTCGTCCCCCTGCTCGGGGAACACGAGTCGGGCCCGCCGGCCAGCCGCCATTTCCAGACCACGAACCCGGAGGTCCATGCAGGCACTCCCTAAGCAGGATCAGTCGCGGGACCAACGCCAGTCAGACACGTCTGGCAGATCGACACCGTGCTGGGCGATGTACGCGCAGTGCTCACGGACCTTGTGCTCGTAGCGCACGACCAGCTCTTCGGCCCGCACCGCCACCTTCGGGTGCCGCACGGCGAGCATGTTCGCCACCTGCATCACCAGGTGGTAACGGCTCGTCCGGTTGCGGACCAGCATGTCGAAGGGCGTCGTGGTCGTGCCCTCTTCGCGGTAGCCATTGATGCTGAAGCGATTCGATTCCGGCCGTTCCCAAAGCAGTTGCTTGATGGCCGCCGTGTACCCGTGGAAGTTGAACACCACCGGCGTGTCCAAGGGGAACAGCCGTTCGAAGCGCCCCCCGTCCAATCCATTGGGGTACTTCTGCGGAACGCCCAAGGCCATCAGGTTGGCGACGTTCACGACGCGCACGCGCCACTGGGGTACTTCCCGTCGCAGGATGTCCGCTGCGGCCAGCACCTCGGTCGTCAGCACGTCCCCGCAACCAGCCAGGACCACATCGGGCTCTTCGCCGCCATCCGTACTGGCCCAGCGCCACACCGACGCACCCACCTCGCAGTGTTCCCGAGCCTCCTCCATGGACAACCACTGCTGCGCAGGCTGCTTGCCCGCGATCACCAGGTTGATGCTGTCCGTGGACGTGAAGCAGCGCTCCATGATGTGCAGCAGGCAGTTGGCGTCCGGCGGCAAGAAGATGTTGTAGGTGTGCCCCTTCTTGGTGAGCAGGTTGTTGATGAAGCCTGGGCCTTGGTGGCTGTAGCCGTTGTGCTCCTGGCGCCACGCTGCCGACGACAACAGGTAGTTCAGGGATGACACCGGTTGGCGCCACCCCGTCTCCAGCGAGGCCTTCAGGAACTTGGCGTACTGATTCATCATGCCGTCGATGATGGGCAGGAAGGCCTCGTAGCACGGGAACAGGCCGTGCCGACCGGTGAGCAGATAACCCTGCAACCAGCCCTGGCAGTTGTGCTCGCTGAGCACCTCCATCACCCGCCCCGAAGGGCCCACATTCTCCGAACCCTCCGGGATCGGCCAGGTGTACTGACGGTCCGTGACCTCCAAGACGGCACCGATGCGGTTGGACTCCAACTCATCGGGGCAGAAGATGCGGAAGTTGTTCGCGTTGTGGGGATGACCCACCACGTCGCGCAGCCAACCACCCAAGGTGGACATGCCACTGACGATGGTTCCGCCGCGCTCATCGGCCGGTCCGGTGTCCACCGCATGCTCGTTCACATCAGGCAAGGCCAGGGGGCGGCGCAGACTGCCACCGAAGGCATGCGGGTTCATCGCCATGCGCTTCTCGCCTGTAGGGCAGAGGTCCAGCAGATCCTGTGCGGGGCGCCCGTCCTGATCGAAGAGTTCCTCCGGCTTGTAGCTCCGCAGCCAGCTTTCGATGATGGCGAGGTGTTCAGGGTTTCCGCGCGGGTCCTTGGCCGGCACCTGGTGCGAACGATGGGTGCCTTCCACTTGCTTGCCGTTCACTTCCTTCGGGCCCGTCCAGCCCTTGGGCGTCTGCAGCACCAGCATGGGCCAGCGTGGGCGCTCAACAGGCATGCCGGCGCGGGCGTCCAGCTGGATCTGCTCGATCTGACGGTGGGCCCAGTCCATGGCCTCCGTCATGTCGGCGTCGACGCGCTCACTCAGTTTCACGAAGCGCACGTCCCAACCATAACCCTCGAACAACTGGGTCATCTCGACGTCGGTCATGGTGCCGAAGATCGACGGGTTGGCGATCTTGTGCCCGTTCACATGCAGGATCGGCAGCACGGCACCGTCGGTGGCGGGGTTCATGAACTTCGTGCTGTGCCACGCACCGGCCGTGGGCCCCGTCTCCGCCTCACCGTCGCCCACGATGCAGGCCACGAGCAGGTTGGGGTTGTCCATGGCTGCTCCGAAGGCCGTGGACAGGGCGTAGCCCAGCTCACCACCCTCGTGGATGACACCTGGGTAGTCGGGCGTCAGGTGGCTCGGAAACGCATCCGGCCAACTGAACCACTTGAGAAACGTCCCCAAGCCCTCCTCATCGCGACTGAGTTCCGCGAAGAACTCCGTCAGCGTCCCTTCGAGATACATATTCGCCAGGTTCGCGGCGGCCCCGTGGCCCGGGCCCGTCACCAGCAGCACGCTGCGGTCAGTGTCCAGGATCAGGCGGTTGAGGTGTTGGTACACCAGGTTGATCCCGGGTGCCGTCCCCCAGTGACCCAACAAGCGCTCCTTGATGTGCTCCGGCCGAAGCGGGCTGCGCAACAAGGGGTTGCCCTTGAGGTAGATCTGCGCTGCAGCGAGGTAGTTCACCGCGCGGCGGTAACGCTTCACCGACTCCTCGTGAGGTCTGGCGACTTCCTCAGTAACAGTGATGTCGTTCAGCTGCGGAAGGCTGTGCGTGCTGTCGCTCATGGATCCACCTCGGCGGGTTTGGACCCGCTTCCGGCGGTTTCGCAGTCATGCGAACCATCAAGCGGCCTCAGGTCTCACCGACCTTTCGGTCACTGGTGAAGGTCTGCTTGATGGCTCCGAACAGCTTTTCACTGCGGAACGAGGTTCTGCGCTCGCGGCCGGATCAAGACACTCTCGCGGCTCTCATGGACGCAAACCCATCACGAGACACTCTCGCAGCCGAACCCACACTTTCGACGGACCCTCAGCAACGGAAGAGTGTCCGTTGGCCCCTAGCGCGCCGCCGCAGCGTTTCGCAGGAGATTCAGGGCGTGGTCGAGGTAGTTGGCCGAGTTGCTCATGCCGGTGCTGTGGCACCAGCCCGAGATGTGGCCCATGTTGTTGCCGCCCGAGAGGATCCCCTTGCTGCGCTCCACCACGCCGTCGTTGGGGCTGGAGAGGAAGAGGTTGGTCAGGCTGTTGCAGGCCGAGCCGCTGTTCTGGGTGGTCCAGAAGAACACCTCGGAGCGAGCCCAGGACGGAATGCCTGCCAACCAAACCGTCGCCCCACCGGAAGACAGGTCGTCGTTGGACCCGCAACCCACGCCGAAGATGCCACCGAGACCCGCCAGGGTGCTGGCGAGGGGGCTGCCCAACCAAGGGCTGGCGACGGCCTGGATCAGGCGCCCGCCCTGCGCCATGTCGAGCCCGCTCTGGTAGTAGGTGAACAGGTGCAGCCCGGCGTTGCCGCCTTGGCTGTGGGCCAGCAATCCAAAGGAGTCGAGCTGGGAACCGAAGTCGCCGAGCAGTTGGGCAAAGGCGTCGTGGCTTCGATTCTGGTCGGGGTCGTTGAACTGGATCGCTTGCCCCGTGAAGTCCTGCGACGGCCAGATGCCGCCACCCGAGCAGTAACCATGGCTCAGGAGGAGCCCCCGCAAGAAGGGGGCGGGTGTGCCGCCAACGGTGGTGGTCGCCCCGCCGGCTCTCAGGTCCACACCCACAGGGGAAGGCCCCATGGTCATGTCCTTGAGGATGGCGCCAGGAGGGGCGCCCCACAACAAGGGGGCCGCCACGTCCTCGAGCCGCACACGGTCCCAGGTGTCGACAGGGACTTCCGTGTCCGGGTCCTGGATGCGGAGCGCACGAAGCTCCAGCGGTGCAGTCACTCCCGCCCGGTTCAGCCAGCGGACGTCCAAGGCGAGGGGCAGGGCAGCACCTGCACCCGGAGACATGCCAGGTCTCGGTGTCACCATGGAGGACAACCAGCAGACAGGTTGCAGCTCACCGCTCGGCCCCGTGCCCCAGACCTCGGTCGAGACATGAAGTTTGGGCGCCGACTCCGCGCCGGCGAAGACCCACGCTCCGATGTCCAACCCCAGGCGCGTGTCGTCGAGCACCGTTGTCGTCACTTCGCCTGACAGGACAGCCGAGCGCTCCACCAACTGAAACGCGTGCTCAGCACTACGCAGGACGGTACGCCCCTGGGCATCGGCGCCCGAGGCCAGCACCTGGGCGAAGACGTTCCCGCGCGGCAAGGCCGGCATGATCGCACCAAAGACGCCGTCCCCCGCGACGCCATCGCTGTGCAGACCGTCGTCAGCCATGGGGAGCAACCACTCCTTGCCCGCGGGCTCGGAGCTTTGGGGAGCTCGCACATGCAACATCATGGTCACGTCTTGGGTCACGTCTCGGGCCAAGGCTGCGCCCCCTGCATCCCAACTCGCCAACACGCCGATGGGGTCCCCCGCCACCAGGGCATGGGTGGCCAGCCAGCTCTCCAAGACCGCGCTGGGTTCACTCCCTTCGCCAAGCTCCTTCAGCAACAGATAGGCCTCGGGGGCCACGGTCCGCTGTGTGGAAGTCCCCAGCTGGATCTTCAGCTCCCAGCGCCCCGCCTCGCGCGGCATCTGGAGATCGGTCCGCCTGGCTTGGAAGCCGGGAAGAAGCTCGTCCAGCCTGCCTTCCATCTGCTGCGCTCGCCCCGCATTGCGGAGTTGTTCCAGACTCCGAACCGTCCCGGAGGGGTCGATGAGTTCCACCTCCCACTGGGACGCGCTGGGCGCCAAGGGAAGCAACGACAGACGCCCCAAGCCCGCCAGGGGTAGCTGGGCCCGCGCAAGCCAGACACCTGGTTTCGAGGGCTGCGCTTCGAAGCGCAACCGGAGCAGGGCACTCTGCGACCACACAGCTGTCGCCCGCGGCTCCGGCAAGCGGACGAGCCCGGACAGGATGTCCTCGGGTCCTGCAGCGACCTGGCGCGGGACCAGCACCGCTGCAGGCGACTGTTGGGCCGACACACCCCCACTCAGCCAGCTGGTCGACTCCAGCAGGCACAGAACCAGCGCTGCGTGACACGCGCGTCTGAAGGCAGACGAGCGCCCCGACTCGGTGCAGCCAGCAGACCCGTGAATCATGGTCAGCCCTAAGGCGTCGTGGCCTTGACGGCGTTCGACAAGGTGATGTTGTGGATCACCGACGGGTCATCGAGCAGGAACTGGAACCAGATCTCGGTTCCGGTGGGGATCCCCAGCGGCCAGGGTGTCGACAGCTGCAAGCTGCCCAGGAAGTTGCTGAAGAAGAACAGCTGGTTCAGGATCGGCAGCGGGTAGATCGTGCCTCCGAAGAAGTTCTGCGGGTTGGACTGCAAGGAGTACCAGGCCAGCACCAGTCCGTTCGGCGGCGCGTTGGTCAGCAACAGCGTTGCGGTTTGACCGCCGATCAAAGTTCCCGAACCCACGAGGGTCGGGAAGCCGTTGATGCCGAACGTCCCGCCACCCAGGTCTTCCCAGGTGCCCAGGCCGCCGGCGTCTTCGGTGCAGGCACGGATCACCCAGTTGCCAGCATAGGCCGACGGGCACAGGACGAGAATGGGCGGCAAGGGCCCCCACGTTGCTGGGTCAACCCAACCCGACGTCAGCTCGTCCAGGAGGTTGACTCCCGGAGGGCAAAGTCCGGCACCCCCGTTGTCCGTGAAGAAGTTCGCCGCGGCGCCGCCCGCCGGGCAGCCCGGGAAGAACACGTTGATGTTCATGCGGAAGGCGACGACGTAGTCATCACTCACTTCCACGTTGTAGGGCGACATGTCGAAGGTGTTGATGGACGTGCTCGTCACCTGCATCGACTGCGCGAAGTCAGCGTTCAGGTCGAAAATCTTGGTACCCAGGGACGCTGTCCCGTTGGGATTGAACGTCACCCCGCCTTCATAAACCTCGACGTTGAGGGTGGCGTCGAAACCGGCTCCGCCTGCCGCATGTCCAAAGCCCACAGCCACCTGGGTGAGGCGCTGGGTGCCCATGCCGAGGGGCATCTCGAAGTACGTGCCAATGGCCTCGCCCTCACACAGCCCAGGGATGATGCTGATGTTCTGGGGAGAGCCGCCGGGGTTGTCCGGCAGGATGTCGTTCTTCCAGAAAGTGTCCGTGCCGTTGGGGCAGGTCTGAGCTGAAAGAGCGGGGGCGAACAGCCCGGCCGCAGCCGCGCACGCAAGAGCACTGGTGAGGAGAAAGTGACGCATTGCCGTGATAATCCCGAGAGGCCAAGGTTGCCGATGCCGCGTTTCCCTGCGACGAAGAATACCAGAGCCTCGAAAACCTGCAGGCCTCCAGGCGTGTGACATCTTCGGGCCAGACCGCCTCCCCGACGCCGTGGGCGCACGGAGCCTTCACGGACCTCTTTGGACCCACCCGGGACTTTTAGGAGGAGAGCAGCCCCACTCTCTACGGAGTCGTCGCCATCACGGCGTTGCTTCCGGAGAAGCCAAAGGGCGCCCCACCATCCATCACCCAGAACTGCGCGTAGATGTCGATGTCCCCCGGCAAACCCGCCGGCCAGAGCGCGGACAGCTGCAAGTTCCCGCTCGCGCCCGTTCCGAAAGGAATCAGAAAGCCGGAGGGGCTGACGATGTCAGGCACGAACACACCGCCGAAGAACGGAACGTCGATTCGGTCGAAGCCCACGGCCAACCACGCCGTGCTGTTCTCCAGCGCGTCGTCCAGCGTCATGTCGAGAGTCGTGCCTGCACACAGCGAACCATCCGCCACGAGAGCGGGCAGACCGTTCGTCCCGGCGAGGGCCAGGCCGAGGTCTGTCCAGAGATTCGTCGGGTCATCCGTGCGAGTGAAGGTGAAGGTCCCCATCGGCCCGGTGCCGTTGAAGGGGAAACCCAGGATCGGCGCGATGGGGTCGGCGGGGTTGGTGTCCAGGTTCAGCGACGGGAAGTCCACGCCGCTGTCGGTTCCCGCGTCGTAGGAGAAGAGATTGACGACTTTCGAATCGACCCAGTCCCCGTTCTCGAACATGGACAAGCCCGAAACGCCCAGGAACCAGTCCGGGCTGGGCGCGATCATGGTGACCACGGTCACCTCCGGGTGCTGAAGGCTCACGCTGAAGCTGGCGTTGGCAAAGCCCGGCAGGTTGAAGACCGCGCCACCGCTGATCAGCTGCAAGGCCTGTCCGCTGCCAACCGCCGAGCTGACTTCGAGCGCCAGGCTGGTCTTGGAGCCCGTCTCCGCCATGGACTCGATGCCCGTGCTGGCCAGGCCGCCCGGTTCCCAGAACTTGATGCTGCTGTCGTGGCTCGCACCCACGAGCCCGGAGAAGTGCGCGCCAGCCGGAAAGTTCACCGGGTGCGTTGTGGCACTCCAAAGGGTGTCGAAACGGACCGTATAGGTCGCGGTGTCATCGCTGAACGCACCAGCGAGAGGGGAGAAGGCGCACAGCGCAAAGGCCATCGCGAGCGAGCGCAACACGGAAGTCGTGTTCATTTCGAGGTCCGGGAAGTCGGGAATTCGGGGGAGAGCGTCGGGGTCGGGAGGTTTCGATGCTGCTGCTTCGGAAAGGTTACCAGCAGCCCAGGATTCTCGGCGGGTCGGGCCCCCCGTCGGGCAAGCCCCTAGAAGGACGCTTCCAGCAGCGCCCGAGTCTCGGCCTCCAGCGCCTCCGCCTCCGTTTGCAGGGCCTCCAGCTGGCTGCGTTGCTGCGAGACCCAGGCTGCGTCGGTGATCGAGGGCAGGTTGATGCGCACGTTGTAGATAGCTCCCAGGACTCCTGCCCTCGCCAGCAGCGCCCCCACTCCTGCGTCCGTCACGGAGGCGGGAAGGCCCTTCTCCGCCATCACCCGACAGAAGCGCAGGACCTCCAGGCAGAGCTCTGCCGTCCGGAGCGGCACGGCCGTCGCCTGCTTGTAGCCGTCCTGGATCGCTTGCAGCCGTACAGCCGCTTCGGCCTCCGTGCCCTTCGGCATGCGCATGGCCATCAGCACATCGTTGAAGGCAGCCGTGTCCTCGTCCACCGCCCGCATCAGGTCGTCCTTGTGCACCTGCAGGGCCATGGCGGCCGCTTCCATCTCCTCGCGCAGCGCCTCCATCCCCTTCTTGGAATGGCTGAGGTTCGCCACCATGGAACCCAGCGCAGCGCCCAAGGACCCCACCAGGGCCGCGACGGATCCACCGCCCGGTGCTGGGGTCGAACGCGACACTTCGTCCGCAAAGTCATTCAGCTTCATGGACGCCAGGGCACCGTCGGTGGTCGGCAGGCCGAGCACGGCCTTCTCGGCTTCGAAGGAGCCCACGTCCCGTAGCCCCATGGACTGGGCAGCCGTCTCCACGACGTCCGCAACGGGAACGCCCCGACTCGCACCCTGCTGCGCCAGGTAGTACTCGCCGCTCTCCTTGATGGCCGCATAGGGCACCAGGCCCACGAGTTCGGAACCCGTGACGGCCAGCCCTCGCGCGCGCGCCAACTCGCGACAACTCTCAAGCACAGCGTGCGCAGGCGTCAGCTTGAAATTGGTGAGATTGAGCGAGATCTGCGCCCGGTTGTACTCGGGGATCACCCAACCCACGCCGCGACACTCGCGGAAGCTGCCTCGCCGCATGACGTTGACGCCTTCGAGCGCAGAGGAGTCACGCCCGAAGAACTCCCATTCCTCTGCCATGTCCATGTCGTGAGCGGCGCGCGCGTGCTCCGTCAGCGTGGCTTCGTCCGTGGCGACCTCGCTGCAGTAGGCGCAGGGCCAGACGCCCTTGGACGGGTAGTACTTCTGGAGCGCTCCGCTGGCATAGAACGCATTCCCCTGCTCCCGGCGCACAGCCCGTCCGGTCTCCCGGACCTCCCCCGCGATGTCGTCGGCGTGCATCTTGTGCCTAGAATTCAGGTTCACGTTGTAGGCGATCAAGAACTCCCTCGCCCCCACCGTGACAACGCCCGCCTTGGCGTGGAACTCGGCCGGACCGAAGTCGGGCTTCCATTCCGGGTCCTTCATCTTGTCGGGCAGGGCTTCGTACTCCCCCGCGCGCACCTTGGCGAGCGACCGGCGCGACGGCAAGAGAGCCGCCTGGTCGTACATGTAGACCGGGATGCCGAGCTCGTCGCCGATGCGCTTGCCTACGACCCGAGCGATCTCCACGCACTCCTCCATGCTCACACCCGAGACTGGGACGAAGGGGCAGACGTCGGTGGCACCGTGACGGGCGTGGGTGCCTTGTTGGGTGCGCATGTCGAGCACTTCGGCGGCGCGAGCCACGGCGCGCACGGCCGCCTCGCCGATGTGCTCCGGCGAGCCCACCAGCGTCACGACGGTGCGGTTGGTCTCGGCACCCGGGTCCACGTCCAGGATGCGCACCTCGGGCACCTCGCGCACCGCGTCCAGGATCTGCTCGATCTTCTGGAGATCGCGCCCCTCGGAAAAGTTGGGCACGCACTCAACCAGTCGTTCGCTCATCGTCGCCAGCACTCCGTGTTGCGCTCACAGGTTGGCTGCGGGACCCATCCGCACACCACCGTCGAGCCGCCGTTGGAAAACGGCGCAGTCTAGCGCTGGGGATCGCAAAGGTCCCGCTCGGAGTTCTGCTCGCCGAGGGCCGCGAAGCCGGGCTTTCGATCCGTGCTTCTGGTCAGGGCCTGAAGAACAGGATGAAGCCGTTCTTCAAGTTGAAGGGCACGAAGTCCTTGTAGATCGCAAACTGCCGCGTGGGCTTGGCCATCCAGCCGTCGTTGCCGGTGAGGATGGCGTCCGGGGGCGTCTCCTTCATCACCATCGGCAGCTCGCCATAGGCGTAGACGCCCAACTCCAGGCGTTCCTCCTTGGTCAGCAGGTGTCCCGTGCGGAATGAGAAGGGGCCCACGGCATGGAAGCCATAGATGCGACTGCCCCCTTCCAACGCGAAGATGGGTGCCTCACCGAACACGAGCCCGTCGCCGATACGGCGCCCGATCTGCTGGCCCACCTCGTGCACCTGCATGGGTGCCCAGCTTGCCGGCTCGCTCAGGATGTCGACGGAGACAAGTCGCGCACGGCCGGTGGCGAGGCTCACCCCAGCGGCACCGAGCAAGAGCAGCACAGCGGCCCAGCGACCGAGGCTCGAGGCAAACCGCCCACTCAGCGCATGCGCCGCTCCCAAGACCAGGAAGGGCACCACCGCGACATAATACTGAGGCCAACCCGGCGAAGGTGCGAAGGCTCCTGCCAAGGCGAAGGGCACGCATAGGAACGCGCCAGCTGCCAGCGATGCACGCTCACCCCGACGCCGCCGTTGCCTGGCCATCCACACACCCAGGCCCACCACGCTGGCCAGCATGAGCACCGCATTGCCGGGCTTCTTGCTGATCTCCGACGCCAGGTACGACAGCTTGCTGGCCACGGTCATGGCGGTCGTCGTGCCCTCGGACGCATACCACTCGGTGTTCAGTTGCGGGTAGCCGAGGTTCCCGAAGAAGAAGTCCCCCGGCGCCATGGCCATCAGCACGAAGATGGGCAGCGACCCCAGCACCCCGCCGAGGGCCAACCAACCCACGCCCCGCCAACGGGCCGGCCCTGCTGTCTCCGCGACGGGCCCAGCGGCTCCCGTCCTCGAGGCGTTGGGGAGACACCACGCCAGCATGGCGAAGGGTAGGGCGAACGTCGCGTAGGACAGGCGGATACCCGTGGCCACGGCCAGGAAGACTCCAGCCAGCACGGCGTTGCGTCGGTCCCTCTCGGCGGCCCCCGGGCCAGCTGCGTCGTGCGTGCCCAGGTCACTCCTGCAGAGCCGTAGCAAGGCCAAGGTGGCGAACAACACGCCCCCATCGTGGTTCCAGGTGAGGGCGTGCGCGTGCAGGAAGAAGGGGCTGAAAAACAACAGGGCCGCCGCTGACCCCGCCAGCGCGCCGCGCACCCAGGGCCCGTGCACCCGCGCCGCGAACCACACGCTGTAGAAGACCGCCACGACCATCAGCCAACCAAACGCGACCGAAACGGCTCGCGCCCCCAACAGCAGGTGATCCGTGAACAGGAACACGCCGCCATAGAGGAACGCCAGATACGGCATGTGGAAGTAGGGGTAATCCACATACGGGAACAAGCCCCGTTGCGCCAGCAAGGCACCCGGCGCCACGAACTGGTGCTCGTCGTGGATCAGCTCGCGCCCCATGCCCTGGGCCAGGGAGACGGCCAGCAGATAGGCGAGCCCCAGGCCGGACAGGCAGAGCACGAGCACCGTCGTCAACCTGCGCCCGTTCATGCCCGTGCTCAGAGGCCACCGCTTTCCGGGCCGCCTGCGCCCGCCTTGTCGGCGCAGACCTCCGAGATGCAGTCTGCTCCACGGCAGGACTGCTCGCTGCAGCGCCCGTCGACACAGCTCGTATGGGGGCAGCGATCTTGGGTGTCCGTGGCCGGGACCGCACCCGTCAGATCTTCCTCCACTCCACCGCTGATGTAGCCCAGGGCAATGAGTGCGTTGCGCATCTCGGGGTCCAGCTCGCTCTCAAACTCTGCTGAGGACTTGCCGACACCTGCAGGGTACTTGGCTTTCCAGACACGCAACTCGTGCAGCAGTTTCTGCACGACCTTCTTCACCTGGGGGCTGGGGTCCGTGGCCAGATTCACCTGTTCGTCGGGGTCCACACTCAGGTCGTAGAGCTCGATGGGCCCCTGACCCAAGGAGGCTTGGTCCTCGGCCGAACGCACGAGGATCAACTTCCACGGACCCTGGCGCACGCTCAGCTGCATGAGCCTGTTGGGGTCCTTGTCACTGCCCGACTCCATGAACACATGGGCTGGTGCACGGGCACCGGCTTCCCCCCGAGCCAGGCCAGCGAGGCTCTGGCCTTCGAATGTCGACGGCAGCTCGAGGCCCACCAGCTCGAGCACCGTGGACGGCACGTCGATCAGCCCCACGGGCTCTGACACCCTCAGTCCGGCGGCGAGCTGCTGGCCGTGCGCCATCACAAGCGGCACCCGAGCGCACTCCTGGTAGGGCTGGTCGCCGTGCTCGAAGTAGTAGTCGTGATCGCCGAGGGCCTCGCCGTGATCCGCGGTCACCACGATCAAGGTGTCGGCAGCCAGCCCGCGCTGCGCCAGCTGGGCGAACAGCCGCCCCAGTTGATCGTCTGTCGAACGAATCTCGCGGTCGTAGCGCGCCTCGTAGAAGCCCAGGTCACTCACCGGGTCCGTTTGGCCCTTGAGCCGGTGGACGTGGGGCGACTTCAGGGCTTCCGGCGTCAGTTCCTGCACCGGGTACTGCCCGTCGAACAGCTTTCCGTAGCCCGGCGCCGGATCGTAGGGGCCGTGGGGATCCATGTAGTGCAGCCAAAGGAAGAACGGCTGCTCCGCTGGCGACTCGTCCAACCAGGCCAGACCCCGGTCGGTGACTAGCTTGGCGTCGGTAGCCTGGATCAGGGAGCGCATGTCCTCCGCGCCAAAGAGCTGCATCAGCCGCTGCTTGGGGTCCCGGGAGAGTGCGGCCCCCGGTTGCATGAGCTGCCAGGCGTCCTCCCAGGCCTCGATGTAGGTCCCGAAACCCTTGCCGAAGCCGTACTCCGGAAGCAGGTTGTAGTTGGTCACCACACCGGCCGTGCGGTAGCCCGCGGCGCTGAACACCTCCGCCAGCGTCGGGAGTCCGTCGCGCATCTGGCGGCTGGCCAGGCGCACGCCCGTGGTGCGAGGGTTGGCGCCCGTGAGCATGGTGGCCACCGAGGGCCACGTCTTCGGGGTCGGGACGGTCACGTCCTCGAAGAGCACACCGCGCTGGGCCAAGGCGTCGATGGCGGGCGTGGTCGGAAGGCGATAGCCGTAAGAACTCAGGCGATCCGCACGCAAGGTGTCCAGGGAGATGAGCAACACGTTGGGCTTCGAGCGCTCGACGCCGGCCCCTGCTTCGCTGGCGTTCGTCGTCGGCTCGGCCTCACCGGGCTGGTCCGTGCACGCCACTCCACCCAGGCCCAGACCGCCCAGCAACACACAGGCCGTCAGGCGCCATCGTGCGTTGCTGACGTTCATGCCTTCATCCCGGAAAAAGTCGGCGGGCAAGACGCGGGAAACACCGGCGTCCCCACGCGCGAAACTCTATCACAGGCCCTCACCACGCTCTTCGACCTGAGGTCGCCCGAGACTGGGGCCGAAGCTAGGGCTGATACTGCACCGAACGGAAGGGTTTGCCGTTGCGTTGCAGCTGCTCGTCCCGCAACGCATCGCTGACGAAGATCGCGTCGCCTTGGACCAACTGGCCGTCCGCAGCCCCCCAGCTGGAATAGATCTGGTAGAGGCTGAAGCCGCGCTGCGCCAGGAAGCTCCACAGGTCCGCCAGCAAGGGCGCCCCCTCGTAGTTGGGGTAGAAGTGCACCTCGGTCAGGATGCAGCTGACCGACTTGAGCAGCTCGCCGGCCCCGTGCAGGGCGTCGAGTTCTGCGCCCTGGATGTCGAGCTTGAGGAGATCCACCTCCCGGATGCCCGCGTCCTTGGCCCAGGTGTCCAGCCGCGTCACCTGCACCTCGGTCGTCTCCACATGCACCGCCTCCGGGCTGTGGTAGGCCGGCCCGGCCTGCGGACGATCCTTGAGGGAGCAGGCGCCGACCCAGCTGTTGAGGTGGAAGGGGCGCGCGGCTGTTTCTTTCCAAGCGCCGAGATTGATGGGCTGGATCGAATCCTGATCCCGCACCCGCTGCGTCAGCCGCCCGTAGGTTTCGGGGTTGGGCTCGAAGGCGTGAATAGTTGCTGCTGGCCAGATCTCCGCGAAGCGCTTGGCGTAGTCGCCATAGCATGCGCCCACATCGAGGACTGTCTTGACGGGTTTCCCACCCAGCAGGCGCTCCAGGTCGGAAAACGCATCCAGGTCCGGAATCTCGCCTACGCGGCGAAGCAGCTTGCGGGCTAGGCGTCCGATGGCACTCATGGAGAGACAGAACTCCAACACGATGTCGCCACACGAGATGCTTGAGTCAGCAATCCATCAGGAGCCCTCAGGCGGACCTCTCCCTTGGGAAAGGGCGCCTGTGGCGAAGTGCAACGGCCGGTAGACGGAACCGAGCGTGCCGCGGAAAGTCGTGGTGGCAAATCAGGGGGACCGCGAAAAAGAGGTGGGCACAGTCTACGCCATCCACCGATTGAGGCCAGCCCTCTCGGCGCCGGCTAGCTCACGGACGGTGCATTGGACACAGGGAGCGCCGGGGCGGCCCCCTTTTGTTTTGAGCCCTGACTCGTTTCTCCCTGGCTCTGAGGCCCACCAGGCCCCCGCCGCCCACCACTCTCCCCAGGCTGAAGAACCACCATGGGAATTTTCTTGGCCAGCCCCAGTGCCAACTTGATGCGCAGCCGGAAATAGAACGCAAACATGCGTGGGTAGCGCGCCCAGGTGATGTCGTAGACCTCCCGGGCCGGGGGAAAGGCGTGCAGGTGGTTCACGTTCTTGAGCACGCGCCAGGCCTTGATGAAGCGGGTGAGGTTGAAACGCCCGATCACCTTGTAGAGGCCGCTGCCGATCAAGAAGCGCGCCGTCCGGGGCCCGAACACGTTGCGCACATCGATGCGCCAGGCGTACGGCTTGGCGAAGTCGTTGTGGTATCGGCGGATCGTCGAGATGTCACCGCGCTCGCTGTGCTCCCGGATGACGTCCGCTGTTTCCTGGGTGATTGTTCCCGCATCCACTGCCTGCTGAAGGATGTCGGCCCCGGCCCAGATGTCGAGCCAGTAGATGCTGACGCAGTCGGGCACGTGCTCCTGATAGAAGCTCTCGACCCGTGCCAGATCCTCCTCGGTCTCGCCGGGCAAGCCGAAGATCTGGTCCACGAACAAGCCGATCTCATGCTCACGCGCCAGGTCGATGGCCCGTGCGATTTGCGTCTCGCTGTTTGGGCGGCCGAGCATCTTGCGGATCTCGGGGTTCAGCGACTGCACACCCATCTGGATCTGGGCACACCCGATCTGCTTCAGGTAGACGATGGTGCGCTCGTTGATGTTGTTCGGAATGGCGAAGCACTTGAACGGGATGCGTTCGGAATCCGTCATGCGTTCCGCCAGCTCCTTGAGCCACGGTTCATCCGCACAGATGTCGTCGTCGTTGACCCGCAGCAGCTTCGGGTCATAGGCCGCCTTGACCTCCCGCAGCTCCTGCAACACGCGATCCACAGACCGGCTGCGCAGGAAGTCCCGGGTGTACATGTAGTCGTCGCGGTCCGGGTAGTACATGCGGCGGTAGGCGTTGTTGCCACAGAAGGTGCAACCCCAGGGACAACCCCGACGCCACTCCACCATATGGGCCACCTCGAACGGCGAACCCAGCTGCGCGAACAATTCCTTGTCCGGTTCGGCATACCTGTCGAGGTCCTGCTCGTAGGGACGCAGGGGATTCTCGACCAGCGTGCCCTCGACCGCATCTCCGTTCCCGGTGGGCGCGGGCGCCTCCAGATATGCGAGGTTGGGAATGTCCAGATCGATCTGCCCCGCTTCGAGCGAGTCCACCAAGGCCACCAGCGAGTCCTCGGCTTCGCCCCGGACGATCCAGTCGTAGCGGCCGGTGCGCAACATCGGGCCGGGGCTCGTGGTGGCGTGGTAGCCCCCCGCCACGATGGTGGCCTCTGGCAACAGGCGGCGCACCTCAGCGGCGTAGCTCTCGCACCAATCCGCGCTGGCCGTGAGCACCGAGAAGCCCACCACGTCCGGTTGGTACTGCTCGAGCTGACGCAGGATCCACGGCCGAAGGGAGGCCGCCGACGCGAGCCAACGGTTGTTGTACTCCTGCCGGAATCCGTCGAAGAGCCGGGGGTCGAAGAGCAAGGCTGTTTCGTGGCCCGCCCTCCTCAGGGCTGAGGACAGGTACTGGAGCCCCAGGCACTCGACTTCGTTGTAGAGGAACAGAACGCGCATGAAACGGCGGGCAGGGAGGAGCGAGGAGGGGGAGAGAGGGTCGCTGCGAGACCGAGTGGGGAGTCTACCTCAAGCCGAAAGCCGAGCTCACCCGATAGGAGACAGCGTTGGATTCCTCGAGGCCCTCTCCCATGAACACGAGCCCGATGACTCGACGCACGGTGGAGTTCGCGGCCGTAATCGGTGTCCTGATGATCACCGTGGCCATCGTTGAGGTGCCCCGAACCCACATGCGCCCACCGGAAGCCGCACTGCTCGACTCCCAGAGCTGGCGCACGCTCCCCGAGAACCAGACGTCCTCCACCCTGCTCAGTCCGCAGCAAGTGAGTGTCGTGACCCTGGAGTCGGCAGACACCCTGGACCGGGCGTCGTTCTGGCACGGCCCCTTCTCGGCCGGCGAGTTGGACCAGATGACGGCACCCGGATCGCCCCCCGGACAGCGGCGGCTCGCTGAGTTGCAGAGAGACCTGGAACGCGGCGAGCGCATGCTCGGCGCCGAGCAGCAGTCTTTGGCGAAAGCCCGGGCCGATTCGGTGGGCGCACGCAATCGCCTTGCCCAGTTGGAGCAGGCCCTGCTCAGCAGCATGAGCCTACCGGGCTCCACCCCGGAGCAGATGCTCAGTCGGCACCAGCAGATCGAGCTGGAAACACGCGACGTCTTCGCGGCGACGCGAGCGCTGAATCAGCGCGAACAGCGGCTCAAGGACCTGCAGCAATCCGTTGCCGAGCAACGGGTCGAGAACCGTAGCAAGCTCTCGGAGTTCGATGCGCTCATCGCGCTCCGCAATGCGGCGCCAGATCGGCCATGAGCGAGTCGAGCAGCAGCTCGCGCGCCGAGTGAATGAAGAAGTGGTCGCCTGGCAGCGTCCTCAACCGGTAGCCCGCTCCGGCCCGCTCGCTCCAAAGCTTCAGCTTGGCGGCGTTGACCTGATCATCTTGCCCGCCCATGAACGCACTCACAGGTGAGTCGATCAGGGGATCGCTCTCCGGGCGGATGTAGCAATCGGACATCTGGAAGTCCGCGCGCAGCATCGGTAGGAACAGTCGCATGAGCTCAGCTTCACCGAGGACACGTTCCGGTGTGCCCCCCATCTTCTTCAGCTCCTCGAGCAGCTCTTCCTCCGGCATGGCGTAGAGCGGGTTGCTCGGCAGTGCGGAATGAGGCGCGCGTGCCGCCGAGACGAACAGGTGCAGCGGTCGCGCCCCCCCCGATTGCGCTAGGCGGCGCGTCAACTCGTAGGCTACGAACGCACCGAGGCTGTGCCCGAAGAAGGCGAAGGGCTGTTCCAGCTCCGGTCTCAAGACGGGTTCGAGATCATCCACCAGGGCGGACACCGACATGTAGGGCGGCTCACCAAAGCGCGCTTCCCGCCCCGGATACTGCACGGGCCGCAGCGCGATCTGAGGCGGCAAACGGCCCGGCCACTCCTTGAAGACGCTGGCGCCACCTCCCGCATGGGGAAAAGCGAACAACTGCACCTGAGCCTCCCGAGCGGGAGCCTCTCCTGGAAGCCAAAGCTGGACGGGGGCGGGACTCACGGACGCGGGGCTCGCATGGGGCCTCAGTTCACTTGCTCAGTTCACTTGGCGGTCGCGACCCGCCCAGTAGGGCGCACGCAACACGTGCTTCTGGATCTTGCCGCTGGGCGTGCGCGGTAGGGATTGCACGAAGTCCACGCTCTTGGGGACCTTGAAGGCAGCCAGTCTCGAGCGCACGTCAGACAGGATGCTTCGAGCGCTTGCCTGCTCACCGTCTCGCAGCACTACGATGGCCTTGACCTGTTCGCCCCAGCGCTCATCGGGGACACCGATGACCGCGGCTTCCGCCACGGCGGGGTGCCCGCACAAGGCGCTCTCGATCTCCGCCGGGTAGATGTTCTCACCCGCGTAGATGATCATGTCCTTCAAGCGATCGTTGACGAAGAGGAAGCCCTGCTCATCGAGGAAGCCCGCGTCTCCCGTGTGCACCCAGCCACCGACGAGCGTGCTCGCCGTGGCCTCCGGGTTCTTCCAATAACCCAGCATGTTGGCTGGCGAGGCCAGGCAGACCTCGCCCACTTCGCGCACACCCAGCTCCCGCCCCTGTTCGTCGATCACCTTTGCGGCGACGCCCGGGTACGGTCGGCCCGCCGCGGCCATCCTCTCGTGCTCCGGGTCAGCGTGATCCTCAGGGCGCAGGCAGACGGCCGTGTTGCCGGTTTCCGTCAGTCCATAGATCTGGGCAAAGCGACACCCGAACACCTCGAGGGCCCGTTGCAGGACTGGCACGGGGATGGGTGAACCGCCGTACACGATGCAGTCCAGAGCAGTCCAGTCGGCGTCCTTGCATTCCGGTTCGGCCAACACCATCTGGATCATGGCAGGCACGAGGCACACCTTGCTCACCGCATGCTTCTGCATGAGCTGGATGGCCGACCACGCCGTGAACGTTCCCGTCACGACCAAGGGTGTGCCTGCGGCCAGCGCCGTCATGTCGAACCAGATGCCGCCGATGTGGAACAACGGCAGGGTGTGCAAGGCGACGTCGTCCGGGCTGAAACCGATCCAAGGATCCCCCACGGCGGCCATGCTCGCGATCACCGCGAAGAAGCTGCGGTGCGGCAGCATGACGCCCTTGGGCAGACCCGTCGTGCCGCTGGTGTACATCTGCACCACCACGTCCTCCGCATCGACTGCATGCTGCGCGAGCCCACGGGTCGACGCGTCGTCAGCCTTCCGATCGAGCCAAGGGTCATGCTTGGGTCGCCCCGCTTTCCAGGACGGATAGGCCTGTTCGGAGCAGTCACCTGTAGCGCTTCTTTCCACCGCAGGGGGAGCTCCATCCAGCCAGACCACGTGCTGAAGATGGGGCAGCTCGGGGCGAATCGAAGCCAGCACGTCGGCGAAGGCCCGCTCGAGAAACAGCAGCTGTGCCTCACCATGGTCGAGGATGTAGCGGATCTCCGGACCCGTCAGCCGCCAGTTGATCCCCATCAGCACCGTGCCAGCCTTGGCGCTCCCGAACAGGATCTGATAGGCCGCGATCGAGTCCTTTGCCAGGTAGGCAATGCGCGCTCCTGGCTCCAGGCCGGTGGCGAGCAGTGCGTGCGCAAGCTGGCAGCTGGCTTCGTCCAACTCGCGGAAGGAGACGCATTCATCGCCCTCGATGAGAGCAGTCGCAGCACCTCTCACCGCAGCCGCTGAGCGGGTGAGATCGCCCAGGGTCTGAGCCGAGCTGCCGGAGGGGTTCGATGCCATCGTGGGTCAGGGTGTCCGGCCAGAGGGGCACAGGGGTGGCAGCGTCGCGTGGCCGCCAGGGCCCCGACAGACGTCCACCTTATACACGGCTCGACCCGGGTCACAGACACGCCCTCGGCCGCCGCGTCACCTCCCGCCCCCCATGACCTATGCCAAGCAAGTCGGCACGGGACGGGCAAGCCAGACGCGCAGTATAGTGACACCCCTTCGCCCCCCCCCTCGAACATCCACCCGGCAGGCACCCCGATGAGCAAGGCCCGGAACACCGAGAGTTATCTAGTGGAGACAGCCGTCTTCGACCCGGTGCTCGCCTGCTACAAGCCCGACTGCCGCTACCTCAAGTCTGCGCTGGTTGAAGTCCCTCCGCAGAATGCCCGCGAAGAAGACCGCGGCGAGCCCGTGCTCTCGATGCTCTGCGACTTCGAAGTCCCACACTCCTGCTACATCGACGACACCGGGCACTTCAACGCCGTCGAGTGGAACATCTGCATGAACCAGATGTACTACATGGGCGCCGCGGTCGGTGCCGTGCACGGCTGGGCCCCCGCCTTGAAAGACATGAGCTTGGAGGAGTTCCTGAGACGGCAGTTGTCCGACTCGCTGATCCACGACCTGCACAGCCGTTTCAAGACGCCTATCCAAGCAGCCCGGTTCCAGGGGCGCATCTCGTTCCCCAGCATCTCCAGGCGCCGCAGCTTCATCGTGCTCAAGACCACCTGTGCCTACTGGGATGAACACGGCGGCTACGCCGATGGGCAGGTGGACTACGTCATCGTGGACAGCAAGGACTCAGGGCACGCTTCGCCGCCTGAGTCCGCGAGCAAGTGACCGGCGGTGACTGGGCGCGACCACCCGGACGATCGCAAGGCGGAACTCTCTCCCGCCAAGCGACGCCTGCTTGAGAAACGACTCGCGGCCCGCAGGGCAGGCGCCGGACAAGCGACCCCCATCCGTCGACAGACTTCCGGGCCCTTCCCCAGCTCCTTCAACCAGGAACGCTTCTGGCTCCTGGAACAGCTGGAGCCAGGCAACCCTGCACACAACATCCCCTACGTCTCGCGCCTGACAGGGCAGCTCGACCGGCAGGCTTTCGAGGCCGCAATCGCGGGCCTGATCGAACGACACGAGATCTTCCGGACCACCTTCCAGGTGCTGGATGGGGTGCCCATGCAGGTGGTGGCTCCCGAGCTCAGCCTGCCGATTCCGTTTCACGATCTCGCTGAATTGTCCGAGTCGATGCGTGCACGCCGGCGTCAGGAGATCATCCATGAGGCGAAGTTCGGCGCCTTCGATCTGGAGCGCGGGCCCCTGTCCAGGGTGGTGCTGCTCCGGCACCACGACCGTTTGCACGAGATGGTGGTTTGCCAGCACCACATCGTGAATGACGGCTTGGGCATCCAGTACCTGGGCGAGGATTTCGCCGCGCTCTACAGCGCGGCCGTGCGCGGTGGCCACCATGGCTTGTCGCCGCTCCCCGTGCAGTACAAGGACTGGGCCACCTGGCAGCGGCAGCAGCTCCAGGGCGAGACCCTCGAGCGAGGTCTCGCCTACTGGCGCAAGCAATTGGCCGCGCTTCCGGTGCTCGACATCCCCAAGGACCATCCCAAGCGCCACAAGGGCGGCTCGGTTGGTGCGAGAGAGCGGCTCGAACTCCCCCCAGCTCTCATGCCGCAGTTGAGGGAACTCTCGAGAGAGCAGCGAGTCACCCCCTTCATGACCTTGCTGGCCTGCTTCAACGTCTTGTTGATGCGCGTGACGGGCGAGACGGACATCGCCCTGGGCACACCCGTCGCAGGCCGCACACGCCACGAACTCAACCGACTGCCAGGCTTCTTCATCAACAGCCTCGTGCTGCGCAACGATCTCTCGGGCGGCCTGACCTTCACTGAGCTCTTGCAGAGGGTCCGCCGCACGAGTCTTGAAGCACAAGACCATCAGGATGTGCCCTTCGAGCTCGTGCTGCAGGAGCTCCAACCGGAGCGTCACCTGGATCGCAGCCCACTCTTCCAGGTGATGTTCGACTACGTCGACTTCGTGCAGGATCGCCGTGAACTGCCGGGTCTGCTGATCGAGTCCGAAGGCACCTTGCTCGGCACCTTCTACGACCTCACGCTCTATGCCTGGGTCACCGAGCAGGGCGTGACGCTGGAGCTGGAGTACGACGACGCCCTGTTCGAGGCGCGCACGATCCGCCGCTGGCTGTCCCGCCTGCAGCGCCTGATGGAAGCGGCGGTCCAAGACCCGGACTGCGCCGTCGACCGCCTCCCGCTCCTGGGCGAAGAGGAGGAGCGGGAACTCCAGGCCTGGGGACAGGGGCCAGACTGCGAGCCCCAAGACATCGTTCACAGGCAGTTCGCCCTGCAAGCGCAACGCCAACCCCAGGCCCTCGCGCTGAGCTTCCCCAGCCGAGGGCAGTCCCTCAGCTACGGTGAGCTGGACGTCGCGAGCAATCGGCTCGCCCATCGCTTGCGATCATTGGGGGTGGGTCCCGAAGTGCTGGTGGGCGTCTGCCTGCCGAGGGGCATCGACCTCCTGGTGAGCCTGCTGGCGATCTGGAAGGCCGGAGGCGCGTACGTCCCCATCGACCCCAACCTTCCCGCCGAGCGCGTGCGCTTCTTGATCGAGGACACGCAGCTGGCCGTCCTCTTGACGCATGCCGGTCTGGATTCGATGCCATCCCCGTCGGTGCCATCCCAGGGGGACGCCGAAGTTCCTTTCGTCCTGCGTCTGGATGCAAGCGCCGAGAGCATCGCTCAGGAACCGCCGGGCCCCGTAGCGGATCTCTCCCGGCCGGAACATCTGAGCTACGTCATCTACACATCGGGCTCCACAGGCCAACCCAAGGGCACGCTGATCGAGCACAGCGCCCTGGCCAACCATGTGGGATGGGTCAAGGACACCTTCCAGATCAACGAGAGCGATCGCTTGCTGCTGAGGACCCCGCTCAGTTTCGACGCCTCCGTTTGGGAGCTCGTTCACCCCCTGGTTGCCGGCGCCCAATTGATCATCGCTGCTCCGGGCGCGGAGCAGGACGCGGACGAACTGCTGGAGCTCGCCGCGACCCAGGGCATCACCGTGCTGCAAACGGTGCCCTCCCTGCTGCAGGTTTGGGTCGACGAACCGCGGCTGGCCGACTGCCAATCGCTGCGACACCTGATCTGTGCGGGCGAGGCGCTCTCATCCGCGCTGGTCGATCGCGTCCATGAACGCCTGCGCCAGGACAACCTCCAGCTCACGTTGCACAACCTGTACGGTCCCTCCGAAGCCTGCATCGACAGCTCCAGCCAGATCTGTGGACCGGAGACCGCACGGGGTCGGGACGTGCTACCCATCGGCCGCCCCGCTTCCGGCGTGCGCCTGTCGGTCCTGGATGAACACCAGGCTCCCAGCCCCGTGGGCGCGGTGGGAGAGATCTACGTGGGCGGGCCAGGAGTGGCGCGCGGCTACCTCGGGCGCCCCGAACTCACGGCTTCCGTCTTCCTTCCGGATCCCGCGGCACCAGGCCAGACGATGTACCGCACCGTTTACCGCACCGGCGACCTGGGCCGCTGGCTCGACCACGGCGTCCTGGAATACGTCGGTCGCCGTGATCAGCAGGTCAAGATCTCCGGCTACCGCATCGAGCTGGGCGAGATTGAAGCCACACTGCTGCAACACCCAGGCGTGCGCCAGGCCGTCGTCCTGGCGCAGCCCGTCAACTGGCACCAGGGCGACCCCGAGTCGACTTCGGCCCTGTCACGCAGGCGTCTCGTGGCCTATGTCGTGCCGCAGGTCGCAGCTTGGGTGGCCGACGCCAGCGACAGCGTGCGCATCACGGAGCTGCGGTCGTTCCTCCAGACCTCCCTACCGCCCTACATGCTTCCGTTGGCGTGGGTCTTCCTCGACGCCCTGCCCCTGAATGCGGCCGAGAAGGTCGACCGCAAAGCCCTGGCTTCGTCCCCGTTGCGCACACCGAGCCCAACGCAAGCAGGTGCTGCGGCCCCCCCGCCGACACCCCCGGGCAGCGCCACGGAGAAACAGCTCGTGCCGCTCTGGGCCGACTGCCTCGGCCTTGAAGAGGTCGGCATCCACGACGACTTCTTCGGCCTGGGAGGCAGCTCTCTCATGGCGATGCAACTGGCCTCACGCATGGGCGCCGCCCTGCAACGCCGGGTGCCGTTGCGCATGCTGTTCGAGTTGCCGAGCGTGGCGCGCCTGGCTCAGGCGCTCGATCATGCCGACAGCGTTCCTCTCCCGTCTCTCCAAGCCTCAGTGCTCAGTGCCGGTTCCAGTGCCGGTTCCAGTGAAGGCGCCCCGCTCTCGCACGCACAACAACGGCTCTGGTTTCTCGACCAGCTCGACCCTGCTTCACCTGTCTACAACCTGGCTGCGGCCCTGCGCTTGAGAGGCCATGTGGATCGCGACGCCTTGCAACAGGCCTGCGACGCCCTGGTGCGGGACCACGACATCCTGCGCACCACCTTCGAGCTGCGGGACGGGACAGCACACCAAGTCATCCACCCCGCGAACGGCGCCCACGCGCTCAAGCTGCACGCGGAACAGGTCACTGATCGACCAGCGCACGGCGCCTCCACCGGTGCCTCCACCCGCGCCCGCGCCGAAGAACTCGCCCGCGAGCCCTTCGATCTCGCGCAAGGGCCTCTCGCCCGGGCCTACTTGTTGAGCCCATCCAGCGACGAGCACATCCTGCTGTTCGTCCAGCACCACATCGTTTCTGACGGTTGGTCGCTAGGCATCGCCATGCGCCAGTTCATGGAGCACTATGAGGCGGCGTGCGCGGGCGTCGCGCTGGGACGCCACAGGCCGCAACTCCGCTACGCCGACTTCGCCCGCTGGCAACAGGCCGCCCAACAGGACGCAGCTGCAGGTTTGGCGCATGCGGCGGGTCTCGAGTTCTGGAAGCACAGCCTGACAGGTGCGCCGTTCGCACTGGAGCTGCCCACCGACCGGCCCCGCCCTGCCACCCAGAGTCGCGCGGGGCGACGCCTCCGCTTCCCGTTGCCCCAAGGCCTGTCCGACGACCTGCGCGAGCTCTCCCGCTCCCTCAACGCAACACTCTTCGACACGTTGGCCGCCGCATGCAGTGTGCTGCTCGAACGCCTCAGTGGTGCGGAAGACATGGTGCTGGGCACGGTGGTCGCGAATCGGACGCGCCTGGAGCAGGAGGACGTGCTGGGCCTCTTCGTGAACACCTTGCCCTTGCGCGTGCAACTCACGGGCGATCCGACCTTCGCCCAGCTGGTGGCCCGGGTGCACGGCCTGGCCATCAACGCCTGGGAACACCAGGAGATCCCCTTCGAACAGGTGGTAGAGGCCATCAATCCCCCCCGCGATCTGTCCCGGGCACCGATCTTCCAGGTGGCCTTCGGCGTCGACAACCTGCCGGACCCACCCATGGCCTTGGCCGGTCTCGAGCTGGAGGTGCTGGACCTGGACCTCGGCAGCGCCAAGCTCGACCTCAACATCATGCTGGAGGAGCGGGCCACCCGGCTCGAGGGCGCGGTGGAGTTCAGCACCGATCTGTTTGACGACGACACCATCCGCCGTTGGTGGAGCTGCTTCGAGACCTTGCTCCGGTCCTGTGTCGCCACGCCCCGCTTGTCCATCCATCGTTTGGCGATTCTCGACGAGCTGGACCGGCGGCAGCTGCAGGATGAGTTCGCAGGGCCCAACGTCAGCCTTGCTGAGCCTTCGAGCCTTCCTGCTCGCTTCCTGGCCGCAGCGAGAGCACACCGGGAGTCCACCGCACTGATCGACCTGGCGCCCAGCTCGCCACGCCCGTGGACCTACCGGCAACTTCACGAACGCGTGTTGCAGCTGGCCACCGAGCTGCAGGCTCGCGGCGTGGGGCCCGAGAGCCTCGTGGGCCTTGTCATCCCGCGCTCTACCGAAGCCCTGATCGCCATGCTGGCCACCTGGGTTGCCGGCGGTGCCGTGCTGCCGCTGGATGTTGACCAGCCCGCAACGCGTCTCGCACGTCTCATGGAGGAGGCGGGAGTTTCCCTCACCTTGGTCTGCGGATCGAGCGCTGCAGAGCTGCGACACGGCCCCTGGGAGCGGCTGGACCTGGAGGGCCTGGCCGCCCTCGGCAGCCCCGAGGGCTCCGACGTGAGAGCGCCCGAGGAGCACTTCGCCCCTCCCGCCCCCTCGCAACTGGCGTATGTGCTCTTCACCTCCGGCTCGACCGGGCAACCCAAGGGGGTGGAGGTCACCCACGGCGCCTTGGCGGAACAGTTTGCGTGGTACCTCAACGAACTCGCCGCCACCTCCGCCGATCGTTTCATGGCGCGCATCCCCATCCACTTCGACGCCAACTTCCTGGAGTGGGTGCCGCCGCTGCTCACAGGCGGATCGCTGGTCATGGTGCCCCCCGAGCAGTCGGCCGACCCACGGCGCCTGGCCGAGATCGCCGCCACTCACGACGTCAGCGTGCTGCACGAACCACCGCCCATGCTGGAAGCCTTGCTGCGTGAGCCACAGCTCGCTCACGCATCGGCCCTGCGACACCTCACCACCGGCGGCGACCTGCTACACGAGCAGCTCATCGCGAGCAGCTTCGCCCAGCTGCCCATCGAGCGCGCCATCACTCTCTATGGCCCCACGGAGGCCTGCATCGATGTGACCTGCCGCCGTTGGGATCGCGGTGACATGGACGACAGCTCGCTCGGCATCGCCACGGTCGGCACACCCCATGACAACGTGCGCCTGCATCTCGTGGACCGCCGGGATCGCCTCGTGCCCGTGGGCGTGCCCGGCGAGATCCTGATCAGCGGTAGGCATCTCGCTCGAGGCTATCGGGGTCAGCCCGAGGCGACGGTTCGCGCCTTTCCACAGGACCCCTTCGGCCCCCGCGGCCAGCGCGTCTATCGCACGGGAGATCTGGGCCGCTGGCACGCCGATGGCCAGCTCGAGTTCCTGGGCCGCCTGGACGCGCAGGTCAAGGTCTCGGGGCAGCGCGTGGAGCCCGGCGAACTGGAAGCCACCCTGCTCGGACATCCCGCCATCCGAGATGCACACGTGCGCGCACGGCACGACCGGGCGGCGCTCCTGGCCTGGGTCGCGGTTCAGCCCGGTGAGAGGCCGGCCCTCGACGAGGCCGGCCTCAAGAGCTGGCTCAGGCAGCGGCTGCCCCCGATCCTCATCCCGTCACGGGTCTCGCTGCAGGCCAGCCTCCCGCGACTCTCCACGGGCAAGATCGATGGCGCTGCGCTCCCGCCCCTCGACCGATCCGGCGAGCAGACCGCCCAGGCGAAACCGGATCATGGAGACGAGCCCCCGCTCACGCCGACCGAAGCCCTGGTTCTGCAGGTCTTCCGGGAGGTCCTCGAACGGTCGACGCTCGGTCTGCACGACGACTTTTTCGAGAGCGGCGGCAACTCGCTCATGGCGCTGAAGCTCGTGGCCGACATGGAGCACGGCTTCGAGCAGGTGCTGTCCCTGCGAGAGCTGTTCGAACAGCCCACGCCAGCGCGCGTTGCGCAACTGTTGGAGCACAAGCAACACGGTCTGCCGGGGGCGGGCCCACGTACTGGTGCCGCGCTCGACCTACGGGCTGAAGCCACGCTCGATGCGAGCCTGAGCGTGTCAGCGCCCCCTGCCAGCTGGCCCCCGCGCAAGGTCTTCCTCACGGGGGCGACTGGTTTCCTGGGAATCCACGTGCTCGCCGAGTTGCTGCTGCGCAGCGATGTCGAAGTGCATGCCCTCGTGCGCGCGGACTCCCCGCAGCTCGGCCTGGAGCGCCTGACAGCCAGCCTCGAGCGCTACGCCTTGTACGGACCCATCCACGAAAGTGGCGCACTGACCCGCGTGCACGCTGTTCCTGGCCAACTCGATGCGCAGCGCTTCGGACTCGGCGAGCGGCAGTTCGATGACCTGGGCCGGGAGCTGGACGCCATCATCCACTCGGGCGCGTCGGTCGACTTCTTCAAGCACTACGGGGCGCTCAAGGCCGCCAATGTCGACGGCACCAGAGAGGTCCTGCGTCTGGCCTGCCAAACCCGGACCAAGCCCGTCCACTACGTGTCCACCATTGGGGTGATCGCCTTTGAGCGCTTGCAGACGAAGCTCGTGCGGGAGTCTGACCCGCTGCCGGGCCCGGAGGGGCTCGAGGGCGGCTATGAGCAGAGCAAGTGGGTCGCCGAGCAACTGGTGCACGAAGCGAGCGCCCGCGGCCTCCCCGTCAGTGTTCATCGCCCAGGCCGCGTGTCCGCCAGCGCCACGACGGGGCTCGGCAACACCGAGGACATGGCCAGCCGCGTGTTCGCAGGCTGTGTGGCGATGGGAGCCGTCCCGGACATCGACGGCAGCCTGGACATCACGCCGGTCGACTACTGCGCCGCCGCGCTCGTCCATCTCTTCCTGCATCAGAGGGCCGAAGGTCGCGTGTACCACCTGGTCAACCCCCAACGGGCGCGCATGCAGGATGCCTACGATGCCGCCGAGCGAGTCGGCCACGCCACGCGCCGTCTCAGCTATGCCGCATGGCATGCGGAGTTCCTGGAGCGGGTCGGCGGCAAACCCGACGACCCCATGTACCCCCTGCTCCCGTTGCTGACATCCGCTTCCGACGGTTTGCTGCGTGAGTCCGACTTCCTGCCGGACCTCGTCATGCCGGAGCTCGGCTGGGACAACGTGCGCAAGGGCCTGGAGGGCAGCGGCATCGCATGCCCCGTCGTGGACACCGGCTTGATCGAACGCTGGATCGATGCAGCGAGCCCACCGGACACGTAGCTCTAGCGAACCACGACGGCCGTCACCATCTGCGGACCGGCTGCCCCCCCAGACTCGCCGCGCCACCAACGGCCGGCCAATGTCGCCCGACCGACCGCCTCGACCACCTTCTCCGGCAGTCGCGCTTCAAACATCCGAGCCTCCGGGAGCAGCACCAGCTCCACCTCCTGGAAGTCGAGCATGCAGCGGCTCAAGGCGAACTGGGCCTTGTAGACGGACTCCTTGGCACTGAACACGAGCTTCGCCATGCGGCCTCGCACTTCGGCCGGCTGCGCGTCGAGGGCCTGCCGTTCCGAATCGGTCAGGATGCTCGACCAGAGCTCCTGTTCCAGGGGCACATCCGCTTCCACGTCGACGCCCAGGGCCAGGACGTCGGCAGTCGGCCTTGCCACGGCGGCCAGCACGACCTGATCGGTGTGCGAAAGAGACCCCATGACCTGGGCGGGCCAGAGTGGGACGCGGTCCTCGCCACGCAGCAGCGGGGCAGCTGCTTCACCCAGCGCCTCAAGCAGGGCACGAGCCAGAACGCGACCGGACGCAAACTGGACGCGACGACGCTCCACCGCCCGCGCCACCAACAAGGCCTCCTCCGGGAACAGCAGCTCTTGGACGTCTGCGACGAAGCGCGCGCCCATGAGCACATCCGGGCCGAGGAACTCCGCGGGCAAGCCGGGCAGTGCGCTGCTGAGTCCGCTGTTCAAGGTCGGACCTCTGATCCCTGGCTACATCTGGCTGGCGAGACCACCCGCCGCTTCGCCGCCGTCGATCACCAATGGGTGCCCACAGATGAACCCCGCATCATCCGAAGCCAGGAACGCGAAGAAGGCCGCGATCTCCGAAGGCTTGGCGTGACGCTTCATGGGGATCTTCGCGTTGAGCGTGTCGACCATTTCCTGGGTGTACTCGGCTTCCTGCATCGGCGTCATGACCGCTCCAGGGCAGACACATGCCACGCGCACGGTCGGCGCGAGCTCGAGGGCCATGGTGCGCGTCAACTCGATGACGCCGGCCTTCGAGGCATTGTAGTCAGCATAGTGCGGGCAGCCGATGACACCGTTCATGGAACCCATGTTCAGGATCACGCCCTTGCCCGCCGCGAGCATCCGCTTCGCCGCCTGCTGGGCCACGATGAAGAGCCCCGTGAGGTTGGTGTCCATGACGCGACACCAGTCCTCCAAGCTGATCTCCATGAAGGAGTGCCTGATGCTGAGGCCCGCGTTGTTCACCAAGATGTCGACCCCACCCAAGACCTTGTCCACTTGGAGATAGGCCTCTTCCACCTGGGCCGCATCGCTGACGTCGACCTTGAGGACGTCCACCAGGCCGGGGTACTCAGCCTGGATCCTCTCACAGCCCGAGGCGTTGCGATCGAGGACGACCACCCGGCAACCCTCTTCGAGGAAGCGCGCTGCGGTTGCTTCCCCGATTCCGCTGGCTCCGCCCGTGACCAGCACTGCCTTGCCGTCGAGTCCTTTCATGGCCATCTCTTCCTGCCTGCCGATCGCATGGTTCCGTCCAAAGGCTCCCGAGCCCAACTGATCGATGATGCCTGATGATGGCTTGGGGAGTCCCGCCTGAGACCGACATGCTGCGCTGCCGGTCCCGCTCGATCCGGCGCCGTTCGACGGCTCAGGGATTCCAGCGGAGCAGGAGACTACCGGACGTGAGCCCTGCACCGAAGCCCACGAGCAAGACGAGGTCGCCCCGCGACAGCCGTTTGGAGTCGGCCGCATCGGCCAAGGCCAGCGGAATGGAGGCTGCAGAGGTGTTGCCCGTACGTTGCAGGACCGTCACCACCCGCTTCTGCTCGATGCCGAGTCGGGCGGCGACCGCATCAATGATGCGCAGGTTCGCCTGATGGGGAACCAGGAGCGCGAGGTCTTTCGTGGAATGTCCGGTTTTAGCGAGTGTTTCGTTCGCGACGTCCACCATCACGCGCACGGCGGCACGAAACGTCTCCCGGCCATCCATGCGCATAAAACCGCCGTATTCAGCGTGGACGAGATCCCCAAGCGCACCGTCGCTGTGCAGGCTCCAACCCACGATGTCCCCGCTGGCTGGAGCCGCCTCCAGGAGCACCGCGCCAGCCCCATCACCAAAAAGAATCGCCGTGTTCCGATCTTCCCAGCTCGTGATCCGCCGCATCGTCTCGGCGCCGACCACCAGGACACGACGGCAGCCCGTCGCAAGAAAGCCCGCGGCCGTCGCCATCCCATAGACGAAGCCCGTGCACGCGGCATTCAGGTCAAAGGCACCACAGCTCAGCCCCAGGGCATCCTGGACCTGGGTCGCCGTGGCGGGGCATGTGCGATCCGGCGACATGGTGGCAAGAATCAGCATGTCGACGTCTTCGGGTGCGCAGTTCGCGCGCTGCAAAGCCTGACGACATGCCTCCGTAGCAAGCCCGGCAGTCGTGCCCCCCACACGACGCTCATGGATTCCCGAGCGTTCGACGATCCATTCACTGGTAACGCCGAGACTCGCGGCGAGGTCGTCATTGCCGACGATCTCGGGCGGAAGCGCCGCGCCCCAACCCGTGAGGCGTGCGCCCGTCCCCACGGCCGATCCCTGGTGCGATTCCCCAGATGCTCGTGCAGGCTGACTCAGAGTGGACGGCTCCAGAATGGGCGGCTCGCGAGGGCGATCGCCAACGTGATCACGGGCTGGGATTCACGAGAGTCGACAGGCCTCATGATCGGGCACCTCTTGAGCAGAACCAAAGCGCCTCAGGGAGGCAAAGTAACGCCAGCACACTGGAATCCGGCGATCCTTGGACTGCCCGTGCAGCCCGTGTGGAGCGCCCGGAGATCGTCCGAAGGCCCTGCAGGAGTGCTTCTGGGCGACATGCTCGGGGGGAAGCGGATGTGATCACGGATGAGAGCGGGCTAGGAAGGGCCTCAGATCCTACAGCAGCTGTCGATGGATGGAGTTTCGCGCATCTCTGACGACCGACTCACGACATCCGCGCAACCTCTTCGCTCACACGACGTACCATCAGGAACCAATGCGCCTCTCTCATGCCGGTTCTCTTTCGATGCTCGGAGCCGCAGAGGCCCTCGGCAAGAGTTGCCTGCGAATCACGGTGCGCTTGCGAGAGGACCTCGAGGCTGAGCGTGTCGCCCAAGCTTGGGTACGACAATTGGCCGCCCGTCCCGCACTCTGCATGCGGCTTCGCGGACCGGCCCTGGCCCCTGAAGGTGACGCGGCCGAAGCGGATGAGGATGCGCCCGCTGCAATCTCAACACGGACCGTCGCGAACGTCCCGGAACCGTTCAGCCAGCTGCCGTTCAGCCGCCAGTATCGCTGGGAGCGGATCCCCGATCACGAACTCAGGACCTTGATCGACGCCGAGCGGATCGCGTCGGCCCGGCCTGAGCCCGCGGAAGACTTGGAGCGCTGCGCGCGCGACCCGCACGCGCTTCCATTCCGGTTGCGCATCGTGCTCGAGAAGGGGTCGGGCACGCGACTCCTGGTCGCACTCGTGGACCCTGTGTTCACGAACGAGATCGGCGGTGCGGCCTGGATCGAGGACTGGCTTGGCTTCTATGGAAGCCCAGACGGCTCGGACCCCAAGCTCGCCCCGGCCCTGCAGACCATTCGCTTGGCGCCGAAGCGGAAGCGCCTGCTCGAACACCTCATGCGCCCCGTGTACACCCTCGGCTGGTCCCTGCGCCATCTTCGCAGCCAACTGCTGCCGCTCGGCAAGGCCGTCGACCTGAACCTGCCCAACGCCAACAGCGACGGGCCCACACCCGCTCCGGCCTCGACCGAACGCTTTCTCACGTGGCGCCATGTGTTCACGGCCGAGGAGACCCGCACCCTGCTCCGCGGCCCGCAAGCCCGGCGCCGCACGCTCACGGTTCAGCTGCTGGTCGCCTGTGGTCGCATGCTCCTGGATGCCGACCCCCGCCGTCGTCAGGCGCGCATCGCCCTGGGCACCGACTTCGCACCCTGGATGCGCGAGATCCGACGCAGCCAACCGGGAAACAGCACCTGCTGTGTGGACATCTCCCTGCAGCGGGGTGCTCCCATGGTGGCGCAGGCCCGCAGCGCCTGTCGGCGCCTCAACCGCGGCATCACCACCCGCATGCGCACGCGCCTCCTGTCGATGCTGAAGCACGAAGGACGCTTCCTGCGCAAGGTGACACAAAGTGCTCGCAAGCAGAGGTTGCAACACGCGCCGATCACACACGCCAGCTTGCGCCTCTCCAACCTGGGTCGCCACGCGGAGCTGCGCAGGCTCGAGCGGGATGCTGAGTGGATGTCCGTCGCCACTCCCGCCCCGTCGCTGTCGCTGACAGCGGTGCTCGTGTCCTCCACCCTCAGCCTGGAACTCTGCTTTTCGGACCAACGCCACGATGTCCAGCGCGTGCTGGATTGGGCGGCCAAGCTTCCGGAGCTGCTCAAACAGGGGCCGGGCGACTAGACGCCGCTGGGGAGCTGCGTGCTCAAGGGGGGCTGCGCCCCCCACCCTCGCGCAGCGTCTGCCAAGCGCCTGCTGGGAGGGGACCGAAGACCTCTCGTTCACCGCTCAACCAGCGCACGGTCACCAGGCCCTCCGCTGCGTCCGTCGATGCGTTCGTCGAACTGGCCGAGATCTGGGAACCGAGACCGAAGTGCACCCGGGCGTCACGGCTGGACAGGTAGCTCCCTCCAGCAGAGACCTCGGCCCGCCGGGATGCCCCGCCGGCGTTCCACTGCACGCTGGCTCCCAGGGCCGGCGCGCCACGCGCATCCAACACAGAGAATCCGACCCAGGCTTGTGCGGCGCCGACCTGGTTCATCAGCAGCTGGGCCGGGCCATCCCGATCCACCACGAGCACATCCATGGCGCCATCCTGGTTCACATCACCGAAGGCTGCGCCGCGACTCGTCCCTGCGTGAGGCTGGGCTGTTCCGTCTGAGGTCGACAAGCCCTGGAAGCGCCCGCTCGCCGAGCCCTGCAAAACGAGATTGGGCTCCGCGTAGGGGTCCTCTGTCCACAGCTCGGCCTGGCGACGGACCCGCCCATTGGCCTGGAAGACATCCAGGTAGCCGTCGTTGTCGAAGTCCACCAGGCCCAGGCCGAAGCGGGTGAACGTCCTGCTGGGTACGGACAGGCCCGCACTCAGGGTCTGGTCGACGAAGAAGCCACCCTGATTGAGGAAGAACGAGTCCGTTTGTTTGTCGAGATTGCAGACCATGAGATCCATGTCGCCATCCTGGTCGACGTCGGCGGCAGCCACACCCATTCCCGCCTTGGCGCGCCCGGAATGGTCGAGAGCGCAGCCTGCCAGCAAGCCTTCGTCCACCAGGCGGGTCCCGGTCCCGGCACCCTTGTTCATCCACAGGCGATCGGGCATCCCATCGTTCGCCACGAACACATCCGGCAGGCCGTCAGCGTTGAAGTCAGCCGCCACGACGCCCAAACCCGTCCCGGGCTTGGCGCCGACACCCCAGGCATCCGTCACGTCCTCGAATCGACCGTCCCCTTGATTGCGGTAGAGCACGTCCCGCGCCGGAGACGAGTAGTTGGCAGGATCGCAGTAGTCGAGCCCCCCCATGTCGTTGTGACACGACAATTCTGCCTGCACGGACCACCCGAGGTAGTTGGTCACATAGAGGTCCTGCAGGCCGTCCGCATCCAGGTCCACGAAGGTGGCGCTCGCCGCGAAGCCCACATCGCCAACACCAGCCGCGTCCGTGGCATCCACGAATCCCGCGCGTCCGTCATTGAGCAAGAGCACGTTTGCACCCACGTTCGTGACGTAGAGATCCATGTCACCGTCCGCGTCCGCATCTCCGCAGGCCACACCCATTCCGTAGCCAGTGTCCGCGGCACCGCTCCCCGCACTCACATCGACGAAGCGCCCCGTCGAGCCCCCGGTCGAGCCCCCTCCGTGTCCGCCGTTGAGGAACAGGGCGTTACCAACTGCTGGCGCTCCCGCGCTTGAAGCCAGACGCCCGCTCTGGACGCAGTAGGCATCCAAATCGCCATCTCCATCCGCGTCGAAGAGGGCTGCCCCGCCGCCCATGATCTCCGGCATGTAGTAAGGCGCGTCGTCGCCGCTGCCGTGCCCCGAGTCATGCCGGAACACGATGCCCAGCTCCCGGGCCTGGTCCTCGAACCACGGCCTGGAGACCGCAACGCCCTGAGCAGCCCTGGTCGGGGAGTTCACCTCGCCCGACGACGATCGCGTTGCCGACTGCGGGTCCGACACGATCTCTCCCGCAGCCGGAGACTCGCTGCAGCTGGAGAGGCAGGCTGCAGCGACCCAACCCAGCAGCCAGGCAGCGCGTCGACCGTCCCGCTCAGTCATTCTCGCTCTCCGCGCCGATCGCCTCACTGTCCGGAGGGAATGAAGCGCTCAAGGCCGCACCCATCTGCAGGACCCTCGGGTCTTCCGGCGCCAGGGCTTGAGCGGCGGCCTGTGCTTCCTGCGCCGCAGCGCGGTCGAAACCCATGGCGAGGCCACCAAGCTGCAAGCACGCATCCAAGCTACGCGGGAAGGCTGCCACGGCTTCGCGAGCATGCTGCAACGCACGCGAGCGGTCTCCTGAAAGACCGCGGGCTCGTGAGAGCTTGAGCAAGCTGTCCAACTTGGGGCCCCCGTAGTGCAGTGCCTGTTCGAGCGCGGTCGCAGCAGACGAGAGGTCACCACTGCGCCAGGCCAGGCGGGCCGCAAGCTCGTGGCTCGGCACCCAGCCCTCCGCCTCGGACAGTGACCGAGCCACGGCGCTGGAAGCCGAGGCCAAGTCCCCCGCAGCTTCTCTCACCAGTGCGCGGAGGTACCACGCTCGGGGATGCTCGGGATGCCGGCCCAGGAAGTCATCGAGAGCCTCCTCTGCGGACGCGAGCTGCTGCAACTGCAGCTCGGCCGCCACCAACTTTTCCAGCGCAGCCACATCGTCCGGCAACTCGGCACGCAGCGCGCGCAGGGACTCAACGATCTCCTGCGCGGCGCCCGCGCGGCCCTGCAGCACGGCGCGGCCCATGATTCCGTGGTAACCCGCGAGGTGCTCCTGGGTCTCTTCGAGCCAAGGATCAGGGAGCGCAGGAGAAGCCCCCGCCCCCCGCTCCAGTTGTTCGAGCGCGTCCGCAACCCGACCCAGGCGACGATAGGCCGTTCCGAGCAAGAAACGCGCGTAGCCACGGTCCGGTTGAGTCTGCAAGTACTCTTCGAGCAAGGCTGACGCCGCTTCAGCATCGCCTTCGGCGAGGGCCACACGGGCGAGACCCTCCCAGCCCGCTGGGTGCGCAGGCTCCGCGCGCCGACTGGCCTCAAAAGACGCCCGGGCTGGGGCCAACGCTCCCGAGTTCAGCTGCAGCTCGCCCAAGCGGGCATGCGCCATGGCGACCTGGGGCGCCACAGCCACGCAGGCCCGAAAGCTCTCCTGCGCGGCGAGCACCTCGCCCATCTGCTCCTGCATGCGCCCCAGGTGGTAGAGCGACCGAGCCTTCAGTTCGGCCAGGTCGCCGCTTCCGGGCACGGCTGCGGCCCTCGTCGCCTGCACCCGATCGCTGCAGTCCACGGCCGCCAAGTAAGCCTCCGCCGCAGCACGCGGAACCGAATTGCTGTCGTAGAGCATTCCCAGTTCGAGGTAACGACTCACATCGTCGGGTTGCTCGGCGATGCGCACGTGTTGAACGCGCACCAAGTCCGCTAGGACGTCGGTTAGCCCCGCAGCGACGTCTGGAATCAAGACGGGGCGCTCATTGTGTCGTTCGCATGACATGAACGAAGACGCTGTCAGAAAACACAGCGCGACACACAGCACCGGCCATGGGGCGTACCGCGTGTCGCATGTGGAGCGCATGAATCGGGTCGGAAGCATCGCGCAGAGGATAGCAAGGTGACCTGAGTATTCGGTCCACCGCTCCGTGCTGGGGCATGCGTTCCAGCTCTGGACTCCCCGGGCGCGCAGAGCAGCTCTGCTACACTGCGCTTCGCCCCTTCTTCTGCGGCTTGCGCGCCTCCCGCACCGGCGCGGACCCTCGTTCATCCCATCGCACCCCTCGGGACCCGACGCCCATGGTGAGCGCCGAGAACTCGTCCGCCTCCTCGTCGGACGACGCCTTTCTTTCCCGACTGCACAACGCACCGGCCAGCGAAACCCGCCGACTGCTGCTCGAGTACACCTGCACGCTCACGGGTCAATTCCTGAAGCTCGATCCGGGCGAGCAGATCGGGCCCCAGGACAGCTTCCTGGATTTTGGTTTCGATTCGCTGATGGCGGTGGACTTCAAGATCCTGTTGGAGGTCCGACTCGCCTGCGCCTTGCGCTCCACGGCCCTTTTCGACTGCCCGACCCCCGACGCCCTCGTGGACTACCTGTTCACGGAACTGCGGCTGGCCCCCGAGTCAACTTCCAACGATGACCCTGGTGCGCCGCAAGTCGCGCGCTTCGAACTCCCGGACGCAGAGACCCTCGCAGGGCTCTCTGCCGCGGAGCTTCGGGAGCTGTTGGCGCGACAGGAGAAAGCCCTGCGCTCGGTGGAGGAGGCCCAGCACGAACCCATCGCCATTGTGGGTCTCGCCTGCCGATTCCCTGGAGGAGTGAATGACCCGGAGAGCTTCTGGGCCCTCCAGCGGGACGGCGTGGACGCCATCGAAGAGATTCCCAAGAGCCGTTGGGACATCGATCGTTACTACGACCCCGACCACGCCACCCCAGGCAAGATGTACGTCCGCCATGGTGGCTTCATCGACGACATCGACACCTTTGACGCCCGCTTTTTTGGCATCTCGCCGCGTGAGGCCACGGAGCTGGACCCCAACCAGCGCATCATGTTGGAGCTGGCCTACGAGGCCATCGAACGCGCGGGCATCTCTCCTGACGAATTGCGAGGCACACCCACGGGTGTGTTCATCGGTTCGCGCGGCGCTGAGTATCTGATCGGGCAATCGGACATCGAGCCCGAAGACATCCAGACCTACTACGCCACCGGCAATGCCCTCAGCACCTTGGCCGGCCGGGTGTCCTTCGCGCTCGGATTCACCGGCCCGAGCTTCGCCCTCGACACGGCCTGCTCCTCCTCTCTCGTGGCTCTGCATTGTGCGGTGAAGAGCCTTCGGCAGCATGAGAGCAGCGCTGCTTTGGTGGGCGGCATCAACACCTTGCTGGACCCCTTGGGAACCATCTCGGTCTGCAAGGCCTCGATGCTCTCCGAAGACGGCCACTGCAAGACGTTCGATGCGTCAGCCGACGGCTACGTGCGCAGCGAAGGCTGCGGAGTGCTGGTGCTGAAACGTCTGTCGGATGCCCAAGCGGCTGGCGACCCCATCCTGGCCGTAGTGCGCGGCATCGCCATCAACCAGGATGGCGCGAGCGGCGGCCTCACCGTGCCCAGCGGCCCCATGCAGGAGGCGGTCATCCGCGATGCCCTGGCGGACGGCAACGTGCGCCCTCACGACGTGAGCTACGTGGAAGCCCATGGCACCGGAACCTCCTTGGGTGACCCCATCGAAGTGGGCGCCTTGGACGCCGTCTTCGGCCCAGGTCGCCCCTCGGATCGTCCACTGCTCGCCAGTTCGGTGAAGCCCAACATCGGACACCTCGAGACGGCCGCCGGCATGGCTGGCCTGATCAAGGTCGTGGTCGCCATGCAGCACGAGTGCATCCCACGACATCTCCACCTCACCGAGCCCAACCCCCACATTCCTTGGGACAAGACGGTGCTCAAGGTGCCGCTGGAAAGCACGCCCTGGCCCCGAGCGGCAACGCCGCGCCTCGCCGGCGTCAGCTCCTTCGGTTTCAGCGGCACCAATGCGCATGTGGTCCTCCAGGATGCCCCACCTGCCGTCGCCAACACCTCGGCCCCTGCGCCCTCTCGCCCGGTGCAGGTGCTGCCCCTCTCGGCCAACACGGAACAAGCGCTCCAAGACGTGGTGCAGCGTGTGCGCTCCCTTCTTACGGACGCCGGGCAATCTGGCCCAGAGTCTGACGGCCCTGCCCTCACCAACCTGTGCGCCAGCATGGCCCTCGGTCGCGCGGCCTTCCCCTTCCGGCGAACCTTCGTCGCCGACAGCCTCGCGGACCTGCGCAGGCAGTTGGATTCGACGGCTGCCGAGTCCGTGGGTTTCTCCGGACGTGCGCCCGCCCACGCGCCGAAAGTCGGCTTCCTGTTCACGGGGCAGGGCAGCCAGCGCGCCGGCATGGGGCGCGAGCTGTACGAGACGGAGCCGTTCTTTCGCGACGCCCTGGACAGCTGTGAACAACGCCTCTCGCCAGAACTTCCGGCGCCACTCTTCGACATCCTGTGGGGTGAGCGGACGGACTTGCTCTCCCGCACCGATTGCACCCAACCGGCGCTCTTCGCCATCGAGTACTCCCTGGCACAGTTGCTGGGGCATTGGGGCGTGCGCCCCACTTGGGTCGCGGGCCACAGCGTCGGCGAGTACGCCGCAGCTTGCATCGCGGGCGTGCTCGACCTGGACCAGGCGTGCACCCTCATCGCCGCCCGCGGCCGACTGATGGTGGAGCACACACAGACCGGGAGCATGCTCGCCGTGATGGCCAGCGCAGACGTCGTGCGCGCCCTCGTGCTGGATGACTCAGCCGACGGACCAGGGGGGACCAACACCCTCGCCCTGGCCGCCATGAACGGTGAGCAAGCCACCGTGTTGGCGGGCAGCCATGACGCGGTGGAGCGGGCTGCCTCCCAGCTCAAGCAGAAGAACGTCCGCTGCACGGCGCTGGACGTCAGCCACGCTTTCCACTCGCCACTCATGGAGCCCATGCTCGGGCCCTTCGAGGAGCTGGCCAAGAGCATGGAGTTCAAGCGTCCCCAAGTCGGGTTCATCAGCAACCTCGACCCAGGGCCTGCAGATGCCAGCCTCGCCCGGTCGGACTACTGGGTGCGGCATGTCAGGGATCCGGTGCGCTTCCTGGACGGCATGCGCGCCCTCGAAAGGGAGAGCTGCGACATCCTGATCGAGCTGGGCCCCAGCCCCCTGCTGATCGGCATGGCCAAGCGCTTCTTGCGCGATGACAGCATCACCTGGGTCCCCAGCTTGCGACCCAAGCAGGACGAGGTGAGATGCCTGCAGAACATGCTGGCCGAACTCAGCACGCGAGGTGTCCCCGTCAACTGGCGCGGCGTGCATCACGACAACCACGGTGAAGCGACGTACGAGCGCATCGAGGTTCCGACCTACCCCTTCCAACGGGAGCGCTTCTGGCTCCCGCCGCGGACGGACTCCGCCAGCCGCCCCATCGATCGCTCAGCCCATCCGCTGCTGGGCACCCCCGTCGCCGTCGCCACCATGGAGCCCGGGCAGCATCTCTTTGAAAGCTGGCTGTCCGCTGAGTCGCCAGCTTGGCTGAGCGATCACCGGGCCTTCGAGACGCCTCTCGTTCCGGCGGCAGCCTTCCTGGAGTGGGCCCTGGCAGCCGGGTCCAAGCTGCTGGGAACCCAGCACCTTCAGATTGGCGACCTGTCCATCCCTGCCGCCCTCCCGCTCGACAGCGAAGCACGGCATGTGCAGCTGCATCTGGTTCCCTCGACTGCTGAGAAACGGGCGGAGCAGGAGAGCGAAGACTCCCTCGGCAGCTTTCATTTCCGATTGCTCAGCCGAGGGGAAGGGGACGCTGCCTGGACCGAGCACGCCACGGGGGTCCTCTCCGGACACGCCAGCACGACCTGGGAAGGACAAGACGCAGAGGGGCTCGACGCCATCCGCAGTCGCTGCCCCGAAAGCCTCGATGTGCCCCAGTTCTACGCGGGCTACGACGCCATCGGCCTCGGATACGGCCCCGCCTTCTCGGTCATCCAGTCCTTCGCGCAACAAGCGGGTGAGAGCCTCGCACTGCTCGAGCGGCCCGAGGGGGTTCCGAAGTTGCCGGGAGGGGTGCTCCACCCCGTCCTTCTGGACGGCTGTTTCCAGACGACGCGCGCCCTGTCCCTCCAGCAAGGGATCGACGGCATGTACCTGCCCACGGCCTTGGAGCGACTGAGCGTTCACGGGATTCTCGACACCGCCGCCTTCTGCCGCACCCGCATGCGTCCGCTATCGGAGGCAGGGGGCTCGTCCTCCAAGCAGGGCTCAGGCCCCCGACTCCTGGTGATGGATCTTTCGCTCTTCGCACCCGACGGCGAGCTGGTGGCGAGCGTGGAAGGTCTGCAGCTTGTGCGCGCCCAACGTGGCGCGCTGCTCGCGGGCCAGGACCCCTTCCGTGCCCTCGCCCACACCATCCGCTGGGACACGGGAGAACTGGGCTCCGCCGACGCCGCGGCCGCGACACCCGTGCAGGGAAGCTGGCTGGTGCTCGAGCACGGCAGCGGTGCGGGACAGCCTTTGATCAAGGCCCTGCAGCAGCAGGGAGTTCGCACCCTCAGCATCAGCCTGGATGAGATCCCCGCTGATGACAGCCGTGCCTGGGAGCAACTGCTCGAGACCCTGCCCGAGGACTGCGCAGGCATCGTGCACGGGTTCAGCCTCAGCGAGCCGACCCAACCCGGTGACCCGCAACGACTACGCGAAGTCTGTGGAACCGCCCTCGAACTCGTGAGGGCCCTCGCGAAACGGGAGACCCCCACGCCTCCGCGACTGTTCCTGCTCACACGCGGTGCCGTCGCCGGCGACATGCATGCCGAGGTGACCGACCCCGATGCAGCCACCTTGTGGGGGCTGGGAACCACCCTCGAGCTGGAGCACCCCGAGTGGCGCACGACGCGTATCGATCTCGACCCGGCGACACCGGAGCGCAGTCCGGACACAAGCGAAGAAGAAGCGGTCGCCCTGGCACGCGAACTGCTCGGCGGTTTCCCACACACACAGGTGGCCTTCCGCGCTAGCGCGCGCAGGCTCCCATTCCTGCAGAAACGCCCCACCAGAGCGCGGGGCTTGCAGCCCCCGGATGCCCCCAGCTGGGCGTTGCGGGTGAGCGAGTACGGAGTGCTCGAGAATCTGGAGCTCGTCCCTCAACCTCGGCCCGCGCCGGGGGCAGGCGAGCTGGAGATCGAAGTCAGTGCCGCCGCCCTGAACTTCAAGGACGTGCTCTTCGCCCTGGGCATGCTGGCTGAACACACGGGCATCCGGCACGCCCCCGACCAGGCCCTGGGTCTGGAGTGTGCCGGCATCGTCACGCGAGTGGGTCCGGACGTCACGCGATTCCAAGTGGGAGACGAGGTGGTCAGTGCTGTCTTGGGCAGCATGTCGAGCCACGTCGTGGCGCCCGTGCATGGCGTGCTTCTCAAGCCCGAGATGCTGACGGCAGCCCAAGCCGCCTCCCTGCAGACGATCTTCCTGACGGCCCTCTACTCCCTCGAACACCGTGCGCAGATCCAGGCCGGTGAATCGGTGCTGATCCATGCGGCGGCCGGCGGAGTCGGGCAGGCAGCCGTGCAGATCGCCCAGCGAGCCGGCGCCAAGATCTTCGCCACGGCGAGCCCCGGCAAGTGGCCCGCACTGCGAGCCCAGGGCATCGAGCACGTGATGAACTCTCGCTCGGTCGACTTTGCCGACCAGGTGTTGGAGGCCACGGGCGGCCGAGGCGTCGATGTCGTCTTGAACAGCCTGAATGGCGAGGCCATCCCGGCCAGCTTGCGAGCCACGGCGCCCAAGGGGCGCTTCGTCGACATCGGCAAGATCGGCGTGTGGAGCCCGGAGCAGGTGGCCGAGCAGCGGCCGGACATCCGCTATGCGACCTTCGACATGGCGCAGGTCCTGGAGCAGGATCGGGATCTGCACGCGCAGCTGCTCAAGGATCTCGCGTCGGGCTTCGAGCAGGCCAGCCTGCGCGCGCCCCCCATCAAGTGCTTCCCCCTCTCCGAGGCCGTGGCGGCCTTCGGCTATCTGGCCCAGGCCAAGAACATCGGAAAGGTGGTGCTCAGCGTACCGCGCAGCCATGCCGGCAGCTTGCGACCGGACGCGAGCTACCTCATCACCGGCGGCCTGGGAGCCCTCGGCCTCGTGGTCGCCCGCCGCCTGGTGCAGCTCGGTGCACGACAGCTCGTCTTGTGCGGCCGCAGTGCACCATCCGAGACGGCGCGCGCCGCCATCAGCGAACTCGAGTCGGAGGGCGCAGAGGTCAACACCGTGGCGCTCGACATCACCGACAAGGAAGCCACTGAGCGCGTCCTCAGTGAACTCAGTCCGCGCCTTGCTGGCATCGTCCATGCGGCCGGTGTGCTGGACGACGGCATGTTGGCGAACCAGGATTGGAGCCGCTTCCAGACGGTCTTCGCCCCCAAGCTGACCGGCGCCTGGAACCTGCACACTCTCACCTCGACCCAGCACCTGGACTTCTTCGTCTGCTTCAGCTCCATGGCCTCCATGCTGGGCAACCCCGGCCAAGGAAACTACGCCGCCGCCAACGCGATGCTGGACTCACTCGCGTCCTATCGGCGCAGCCTCGGGCTGGCTGGCACGAGCATCAACTGGGGCCCTTGGGCCGGCGGGGGCATGGCCGCGGACATCGAAGCGAAGGCCGAGGCGCGCATGTTCGAAATGGGCGTCACCCCCATCCCGCCGGAACAGGGCGCTGACTTCCTGGAGCGGGTCCTGGCCGGAGACCACGACGCCCAGATTGGTGCGCTGCCCGTGACCTGGTCGCGCTTCCTCGCGAGACATCGCGGGGAGCCCCCTCCCTTCTACAAGTCCCTGGATGGCGGCGTACGCGCGGATGCGGAAGCGGCCGGGGGTGAGATCCTCGAGCAGTTGCAAGGCGCCGACCAGGGCTTGGCGATCGAATTGCTGACCCCCTTCGTGGCCGGACAGCTCGCGGGCGTCATGGGCTTTGCGGACCACACCCAGGTGGACGTGGATCAGGAGTTCACGGACATGGGCATCGACTCGCTGCTCGCGGTGGACCTGCGCAATCGCCTCGAATCCAGCCTGGCCATCTCCCTCCCCGCAACGCTCGTCTTCGATCACCCACACCTCGCGTCCCTGATCGAACACCTGGCCATGCAGTTCTCGCAGGGCAGCAGTGACGACGAGACCGAGCTGCTAGCCGAGATCAGCCAGCTCTCCGACGAGGAGGCCGAACGCCTTTTGGCTTCGGAAGACGACCCGTGACCCAAACCTGCCCATGACTCCAGCCAAGTCGATCTACCTGATCAACCCCGCCGCCGACTTTCCGACCTACTACGGCGCGGAGGTCTACGAGGGGCGCGGCTATCAGCGAGCCGCCTTCCTGGCTGATCTGGTGGTGCCCACCTTGGCCGGCATGGTTCCCAAGGACTTCCACGTCGAGCTGTGCGACGAGCACCTCGAATCCGTGAACTGGGACACGCCCTGCGAATACGTGGGCGTGACGGGCAAGATCAGCCAGTGGGGACGCACCAAGGCCATCGCCGACGAGTTCCGGCGCCGAGGGAAGACGGTCCTGATCGGAGGGCCGCACGCATCCCTCTCGCCAGAAGTCGTGCGCCCCCACTGCGACATCCTGGTGCGCGACGAGATCGAGCTGATCACCGGTGAGCTGTTCTCCGACCTCGCCCACCGGGAGTGGAAGGAGGAGTACGTCGGCGGGCGGCCCGACCTGAAGCACACGCCCGTCCCGCGCTGGGATCTCTACGCGAAGTACAACAACAGGGTGCTCACGGCGACGCTGCAGACGGCGCGCGGCTGCCCCTTCGAGTGCGAGTTCTGTGACGTCATCCAGTACGTCGGGCGGAAGCAGCGGCACAAGCCCATCGAGGCCATCGTCCACGAACTGCAAGTCGTCCATGACCACGGCTATCGCAGCGTGCTCCTGGCCGACGACAACACCACGGCCAACAAGAGCTGGGTGAAGGAGATGCTTGCGGCGGTCAAGCATTGGAACCACGCCGACGGCCAGCGGAAGATCTCCTTCAGCACGCAGATCTCCATTGATGCCGCCATGGACGACGAGCTGCTCGAACTCGCCGCCACGTCCGGCATGACGCATGTGTTCATCGGCGTGGAGACACCCAACGCGGAGAGTCTGGAGATCACCCAGAAGCGGCAGAACCTGCCGCAGCACCTGCGCAACCCCCATCAGAAGAACCCCACGCTCGTCGACCAGGTCCACCGCTTCTACGCGCACGGCATCGGCGTCACGGCCGGGATGATCTGTGGCTTCGACGCCGACCGGACCGACATCTTCGAGCGTCAGTTCGAGTTCGCCATGCAGGCCCTGTTCCCCGTGGCGACGCTGTCCGCGCTCGCTGCGCCGTATGCCACGCCGCTCAACGACCGCCTGGCAGAGAGCGGCCGCCTCGTGACGGGCTACGAGGTTCCGGGCCACCCCTGGAACAGCAACATCATCCCCAAGCTCATGAGCCGCGACGAACTGACGGACGGCATCCGCTGGCTCGCCAACAAGCTCTATCACCCGGCCAACTTCGGTGAGCGCATCATCGGCTACATCGAGAAGCTGCAGTTTCCGACGGAAAACTCGGGGCGGGGTCTCGCCAAACGCGAGTCCATCCGCAGTGTCGACAAGGACACGCTGGCGCTGATCGCTGACATCCCCCGTCTCGACGCCGAATCCCAGAAGATGTGGAGCCGCGTCATCGCGGCCCTGCCCAAGAACCCGGGTGCCACCGTGCCGGTCATGGAAGCCATGATCCGCTACCAGCAGCTGCGCTACATGTACGAGCAGGGCAGCTTCTGGGACCCCGTGACAAGCGAGACACAAGCATCCGGGAGTTTCCCCGCTGCAGGCGCCGGCACAGAAACGAGCGTCTGAGTCGCCCTCCGGTATATGTCCTCAGCGGCATATCCCGTCCAGTTGGCGTCCAGTTGCCGTCGAGGGTCCTTCCAGGCAGCCCGTCACACCTGCGACATCATTACGCAGCCGAGATTCGATGTCACCTCGGGGCCCCCTCGCCCTACGTCTGCCAAATCGTCTTTGCACTTGCCCGGTGCGAGGCGTGGGCCACGCAGGAAGAGTGGAAGACCTCCTCCCCTGCTCCTAGTGCGAGGCCTGTTCCGAAGGACGATGGACGCCGTCCCTTGGAACTGCCGCGGAGCACGCCCCTGCATTCGCTCCGACGGCGCTTCGCCCGGGTCGGCCGGAGACCGACCTGGGCGAAGCTTTTTTTTTGCGAAGCTCGGCGCTGCTCAGGAACATCCGATGCCCACGATGGAGTGGATCCGATTCCTGAAACCGGGAATATGAATCCCTCACCCCCCCCCCCACGGAGAGCCTGCTCCCATGCGCCCGTCAGCCCGCCTGCGCTCGTCCCGTCCGAAACGGTGGGCGCGCACTCTGCGCCGCGCCACGCTGGCCGGTGTGGCCTGCCTCACGCTTGGGGCCAACCTCGCTGCCCAAGCCGACGGCTCCGACTTGCCCGGTTACTACCAGTGGTACCTGAAGGCCGGCCATGACCCTCGCCTCGCCAAAGAGAGCGCTCGCGACCAGGCCATGCAGGAGGGCTCGGACTGGGACCCCAAGAGCATTGGGCGCCTCGCCCCCGACTGGTCGTTCCCCGATGCGAAGGGGCAACTCGTCCCGCTGCGGGTGGGCGGAGAGGGCCGCAACACCCTCGTCGTCACCTTCCAATCCTGGTGGTGACTGTATTGCATGCGGCAGCTCGTTGAGCTGCACGACCTACTCGATGTGTTCGAAGACCTCAACACGGACATCGTGGCGCTGGCCCAGAAGGAGACTGATCCCTCCACCATGGCTCGCGTCAGCAAGCTGGTGGGCGATGGCATCACGGTGCTGACCGACGTCGAGGGCCTCAGCACGCCGACCTTTCCGCTTTTCGTCAGCATGATCATTGATCGCGAGGGCACGCTGCGCACGGCCATCCCGGGCACCAAGGAAGCACGTGCGCGGACTGACGTGATTCTGGCCGAGGTGGCGAGCGTTGCAGGCGTCGACGCTCCTGACATCGCCTACGCCCAGGGCCGCATGGTGCGTGCGACGGGCCAGGGCACCGCTGCGGATGTCGACTTGGATGCGGTGGTCCAACTCCGCACCGCTTGGTCCCACGACGCCTTCCAGGCAGGGCAACCCACGCGGCTCATCGCCCTGCCGGAGATTGCCGAACAATGGCATGTCTATGCTGAGAACGGTGCGGAGATGACCCCCTTCTCCATGGAAATGGATCTGCCTGACGGGCTCAGCATCGCCGCGGGTTCGGCAGCCTCCGCGGGCATCCCCTACCCCACTCCCCAGCGAGGGCTGGACCCTCTGCTCGACGAAGAGCTTGCCTGGTACGAGCGGGACATCCCGATCCCGGCCTTCACCCTACAGACCAGTGCCGAGCTCAAGGTCGGCAGCGAACTCACAGTGGGCATCGTGCTGCGCTACCAAGCCTGCAACGAGATGTTGTGCACGCCACCACAAACCAAGCGCTGGGAAGTCACGCTGCCCGTCGTGGGCGCGGAAACACGCCGCGGGCAACTCTACGGCTGGCAGGACTGGTAGTCCCGCAACTCCCTGGTAGTCGTCGTCCTAGTAGTCGTCGTCCATGGGGTCGAAGGTGAACAAGCCCACGACGAAGTCGACGATCTCGAAGGGGTCCACGCCGACGTCCACGCCGATCAAGCCCAGGTGGAAGCCAGCGCCGCATTCCGTCATGCCGTAGTCGGGGCTCATGCCCGCCTCGAGCGTGATGTCCGCCACGCTCACTTCAGCACCCGACTTCGACTCCAGACCCACGGGCAAGCGCGGGAAGGAGCGGCCGCGGGGGCCGGGAAGCCCGATGTAGAGCGAGGTGTAGAAGCCGATGAAGACGTCCGCGTACTCCGTTGCGCGGGCACCGATGGCGAAGCCAGGGCCCAGTCGGACCCTGGCGCGCACCATGTCGAAGACGTCGAGCACCCGGTTCGGGATGTACATGACGAGCCCCCACACGAAACCCACCGGTCCCATGCCGTCCTCATCGTCCTCGTCGTCGTCATTCCAGCTGCTCAAGCTCGTGGCTGGCGAGCCTCCCAAGGCAGTGGCCGCCCACGACCCCGAAAAGACCGGAGCCTCTTTCCACAAACCCGCGGGATCCAGGTCGACCACGGTTGGCGTGGCGCAGCCGGCGAGCAAGAGGATCGGCGCGAGCAGCGCAGTGAGTCTCAACATGACGGTCTCCAAACGACTGGGTGGGATCCAAAGCTGAGGAGGCCAGGGTACTGGGCTGGCTCCAGCAGGGCCGTACCCAGGGCCGTACTGGCCTCAAAGCACACCGCCCCCGGACCCGTGGTGGGGCCGAGGGCGGCGCAGGGAACAGCTTGCAACATGCGCAGATCTAGCGAACAGCCAGATCGCGCAGCAACACCTGCCCGTCGGCAGTACTCATGGCTGTAGCGAGCACGTCGCCATTTAGATCCACGAGCGACATCGTGCCGCCATCCTGGGTCAGCGTCAGGTCTTCCAGCACGCTGCCGTTTTCCGTCACGGTGAGGTGGATGGTGTTGGCCGCCACCTTCTCCATGGTCAAGGTCTTGCCGTCCTTCTCGATCACTTGCGCAGTGGGCGCCGGCACCGGGTTTTCGCCACCCCAGAACTCGATCGAGTTGAACACCAGCGAATCGGCGAAGGCGGCCAGGGCATAAGCAATGCCGCCAAAGAAGTAGATGCCTTCCTGGATCCACTCGTTGTCGCTCACGGTGCCGTTCCAGTGGTGCACCTGACGCGTGAGGTTGAACGGGCCGTAGCAACCGCTCGCGAACATGGACAGGCAAAGGACGGCAGTGATGCCACGGGTCTTGAGTGAATGGCGTTGGGACATGGAATGTCTCCGGATGACCAGACATGGAGTTTGTCGCGGAGAGAGCGTCGCCGAACCCATGTCGTCTTCGGCGCCGCCCTTTGCTGCGAGCCGAGGCGCGCGGGCAATCATCGAAGACTAGCAATGGGTTTTGCCGGATTCAGTCCTCAGGTCCGGCCCAAGCGCTGTTTTTGATATGGACGTGCCGCCATAGGTCACGCGAAGCGCCGTCAGTTCTCTGCCTTCAGCGAACGCACGTGATCCTGCACAGCTCGATGCAGACTCGTGAGCGACTGCCCCTCGAACGCACGCTCGAACGCCACCGCCGCCGTCTGCCCATCCAGTAGGGCGTCGAGGTAGCGCTCGTAGATCTTGCGTTGGTCTCGCCCGCCCTCGAGCAGCGTGTGCACGACGGCCCAGGACTGGGCATAGAACGACGAGGCGTCGCCGTAGAAGGCGCTGGGCAAGGCCGTCAGCAGTTCGTCGAGGTCCATCCAATCGGCCCCCTTGCCCGTGAGCTGGAAGACGAAGGACATGACAGGGGCACCCGGCGTCATCTTGCTGCGCTTGAGCTGCGCCGTCTCCATGTAGCTGGCCGTGCCCTCGTTGAACCAGGTGGGCGGATCCACCTCCAGCAGGCTGTCGATATACTGGTGGAAGCCTTCATGCCGGATCGTGTTCACGAGTTCGTCGTGATCGGGCAGGTTCCAGATGATCAGTTGCTTGAGCACGGGACTGTAGACGCCCGCCGTAGCCGTAGCCGCCGAGGCGAACAGATCACGAGTGTAGGCGTGATAGCCCGCTCTCCCCGAGAAGAGAAAGACCTCGAACAGCTCGTGGCCGTCGGCGCTCTTGTCCGGCTGACCGAAGAGCCGCTTGTACATCGACAGCGACTGCTCCAGCGTCTTGCTCGTCTCGATGCAGATCTTCTGGCTCATGTCCGAGCGCACGATGTAGTTGCGCGAGCTGTGCTCGAAGGAGGCGGCCCAGTCAGGACCCTCCTGGGCCCGGGTGAGCATGAAGGCGGAGGTCGACAACTCGGCCGCCGGGACATCGGCAGCGATCGCATCGCGCATCGACTGCTGAGCCTCCTCGAAGCGCCCTTGCGCCATGAGCATGCTGGTCAGCAAGACACGGCTGGACGGCTCTTCCGGATGAGCGGCGATGAAATCCTCCAGGCACGCACCCGCATCGTCGTCCCTGGCGAGCCGATTGAGGATCTGGGCCTCGGTCAAAGCGGCAGGCGCGTAGTCAGGAAACTCCGCCCTCACCTTCCGACAGCCCTCCAACGCCTCGTCGAGTTGGCCCAACCGCCACTGGCACTGGACGCTCAGGTAGTCCCGGAATCCCGTAGACGCGCTCGTCTCCTTGAGCGACGTCAGATAGCTGAGCATGGACTTGAAGCGGCCCCTGGACAGGTTCTTCTCAAGCGCCTCCAGGTGCCTCGGATGCTTGGGATGAAAGCCCCCGGGAAACTCCTCCAGCATCCCCTTGGCTTCCGCCTCCTCGCCAAGCCGCTCCACGAAACCCTCCGGCAACTCGTCGCGGGGGTCGTACTCCTGATCGAAGGCAGTCAGGTTCTCTTGAACCCACGAATCCGTCAGCCCTTCGAGCCAGGCGATGTTCGCCTCACCGTTGAGGATCAGCTCTTCCACATTCGGGCAGCCGCGAAACCCGAACTGCCCATAGGTCTTGCCCTGCTTCTTGCACTTCACGACCGACTTTCCATTGGCGGTCGCCGTGATGCTGCTCTTGCTCACGTTCACTTTCACGGAGTAGAGGCCGCCGAGTTTCAGCGGTGTGTCCTCGTCTTCATCCATGACCACCGACTTGCCTCCACGCGTGTGCACGAGGTTTGGCGTGGAGTACCAGCCCGTTCCGCCGTGCTTGGGGTAGCCGTAGCGAATGCTGTAGGTGCCCTCATCCCCGCAGCGCACCACCATCTGTGGGGTCGCGAAGATCGCCGCCGACTTCGCCTCCTCGGGCGGCATGCGCCCCTTCACCTCCACCGTGTACGGGCCGGAGAAGTGGATCGGGTGCATGGGCACACCATCCCAGTAGGAGAAGTCCCCCGAACCCACGGCCGAGCTGATGCCGAGCAGCGAGAAGATGTCGCGCATGTACTCCTCGGAGTCGTCGTCCTCGTCACGTTCGGCCTTCCAGCGTTTGTAGGCCTCCTCGTCGCGCCGATAGCGGATCTTGATCTTTCCGCTGCGCTTGTCGTAGCTGAGGATCTCACCGGCCATGAGATCCTCCACGGGGGGGACCACGTTGTCCGACCAGAACGCGCACTGCTTCAGCCCCTCCAGGATCCGGTGTGCGGACAACAGCGAGTAGTCCTGCTCCCCGTGCGTCTCGACCAATCCCAGGAGCTTGGCCTTGGCGCCCGACCAGTCCTCGGCGTGCAGCAGCCCCGAGGCGTCCTTCAGTCCCGCATGGAGTGCAGCCTCCGTCGGCTCGTCATCGGCCGCGACGGGGGTCGCCGCCCCAAGGCTTCCCACCAGCAGGACCATCGCAAGCATGCGCATGTTCGCTTCTCCTCGGATTCCCTTGCCTGACAGGCCCGACACCTCCCAGCGCCGGTCCCGACCCTAGCCCAGAGCCCGCTTCCTGCCAACACGCGGAACCCAACGAGCCCACGCACCTGCCACAGTCCGCGAGGCACCGGATGCAGGGGGCCGCGTGGTAGGCTGCGCCCATGAGCCCGACCCCGCAGCAACCCTTGCCAACAACCCAGCTCGCCGCACTTCTCCGCCTGTACGACGACGAGTCGCAGAGCGTGCGACACACCGTCTTGCAAGCCCTCGCGAGCTTCGGCGAATCGCTTGAGGCCGAGCTCAAGAGCCTCCCCGCTCCGCCAAGTGCCGAGACTCTCGCAGCTGTTCTCAAGGCTGTCGCTGGCCACGGCCAGCTCAGCGCGGCTGCGCAGGCTGCACCCTCCGACATGGCACAAGAGACCGCAGGACTTCCCGAAGTCCAGGCGGACCAAGGCCTCATGCTCCAGGAGTCCCCGCACCCGGCCGCTGAACAAGCAGACGCTGAGCAGGTGGGCAGCGACGTAGCCAGCCATGACCGCAAGCCCCAACGCCGGGGCCCGCGCGTTCGCAAGCGCGTGCTGTTCGAGCCCGGCCAACTGGTGCGCCACCGTCGCTATGGCTATCGCGGCGTGATCGTCGCCCACGACCCCACCTGCAGAGCAAGCCAGGAGTGGTACGAAAACAACCGGTCGAAGCCGGAGCGCGAGCAGCCCTGGTACCACGTGCTGGTCGATGGTGCTTCGCACGTCACCTACGCCGCCCAGACCAGCTTGCTCCCCGATGAGGCCATGCGCGCCATCGCGCATCCACTCGTGCCGTTCTTCTTCAAGAGCTTCACGGACGGCCGCTACAACCGCAACGAACGTGTGTGGCCCTCGCTCGAAGCCTGAGCCAAGCGGACACACCGAAGCGATGATCCGCCCGAAGTGCCCTGCAGACAGAAGAGAGAATCCTGTCCATGTTGACGACATCGTTGACGACATCCACCGCTCCTGAACTTCGGCGCACCATGACGCTGGCTTGCCTCGCGCTGGCCCTGCTCGTCACCGGCTGCGCTAGCGAAAGCCATCGCACCGTCTCCCCGATTCCCGTGGCGACCTACAAGACGGGCTACTCAGGGCCGAAGTACTCCCTCTCCATCGGCAAGTTCCACAACTCCTCGCCCTACATGCGCGGCATCTTCTCCGAGGGGCCCGACCGCCTGGGGAGCCAGGCCAAGACGATCCTCAAGACGCACCTGAGCCAGACCAACCGCTTCCGCCTCCTCGACCGGGACAATCTGGCCGAGATGGACCAGGAGAACCAGCTGGCTGGACGCGAAAGCGGGCTCAAGGGAGCCGACGTCCTGGTGACCGGAGAAGTCACCGAGTTCGGACGGCGAACCACGGGCGACCGCTGGTTCTTCGGCATCTTCGGACGAGGCAAGAGCCAGGTGGCTTACTCCAAGGTCTCCTTGAACATCGTCGATGCGCGGACATCCGAGGTCGTGTACAGCGTCCAGGGAGCCGGTGAGTTCGAGCTGAGCAGCCGCGAGGTGCTCGGAACCGGCGGCACCCAGGGCTACGACTCGACCCTGAACGGCAAGGTGCTGGATTTCTCCATCGTCGATGCAGTGAACCGACTGGTCGAAGGCTTGGAGGCCGGTGAGTGGAGCCCCGTCCCACCGGGCGCCTGACCAGGATGCGCCTCGCCTGCACCCTGCTACTCGTGGCCGCGAGCCTTGGAAGCACGTCATGCTCGACCACGCTCTACGATTGGGGCGACTACGAGCGCTCCGTGCTCGCCCTGGAAACGGAGTTCCTGGACTCCGACCTCCTGGATGAGATCACGCGCCTGGAACGACAGGTGGAAGACTCCGTCGGTCAAGACCGGCCCGCGCCGCCCGGCTTGCACGCCCATGTGGGCTACCTGCAGTACCTGGCAGGCAACAGCGACGCCGCCCTCAGGCATTTCGAAGCCGAGAAGAGTCTCTACCCGCAATCCGCCGTGTTCATGGACGGGCTCATCGGTCGCCTATGAGACGCATCCTGCCCTGCACGTTGTTGTTCCTGTTGGTCGGCATCGGCTGCACGACAGCCAAGCCGTACAACTACGGTCCGCTCATGGACCACATGCCGGCTTCCATCCTCGTGCTGCCGCCCTTGAACGAATCGCCCGAGGCGGTCGTCGCACCCGTGTGGCTCTCGACCATCACCGTGCCACTCGCCGAGCGCGGCTACTACGTGTTCCCGGTGGGTCTCGTGCACCGCATCCTGCGCGAGAATGGCCTCCCCACGGCTCACGAGATGCACCAGGTCTCGCTGCGAAAGCTGAATGAGGTCTTCGGGCCGGATGCCGTACTCTACGTCACTATCCGGGATTGGGGCACGAGCTACGAGGTGCTGTCGTCCAACACACGCGTGACCGTCAGCGCGCGACTGGTGGATGTCGCCACGGGCGCGGAGATCTGGCAGGGGCGGGCCGCCGCCGTGCGCAGCTCCAACTCTGGCAACCAGAACGGGATCATCGGCGCCTTGGTCGGAGCACTGGTGAACCAGGTCGTCACCAGCGCCTTCGACCCCACCCCGGAGGTGAGCCGCGGGGCCAACATCCTGCTGCTCAACAATGCGCACAGGGGGCTGCTTGAGGGCCCCCTGCACCCTCAGCACGAAGAACGCATGCTGCGGGAGCGGGAGCTCCAGCAGAATCGCTGAACCGCGAGGCGCCTGGCATCTGCGCCTGAGCGAGTTCTCCTGTCTCCTCGACCTCGATCCGGGGATAGACTGTGCCTTTGGAGGTCTCCTCGCCGGGCGTGGAGTCCCGCTCGGGAACTCACCTCCCCATTTCTTCAGTTCACGAATGCGGAGCTCCCTTCTGTTCGCGAGGGGGGGAGGGCTCCCGGAATGCTCTTCATGTCCCAGCGATGGTTCTCCAGGCGACCGAGACTGGTCGCCTGGCTTCTGCTCGGCAGCTGGCTGAGCCTGGCCCCCGAAGCCCGCCCCCAGTCGCAACCGATCCTGATCAAGGATGCGGTGCGCTACGACGCAGGCAGCCTGGGCTTCGCTGGTGTAGGGAACGAGAACCAGAACGACAACTTCGGGCAGGCGGCTGCCAACCTGGGAGACCTCGACGGCGATGGCGTCATCGACATCGCGTTCGGACACCCCCGGGATGACGACGTCGACGATCCCGGCAAGCTGATCGGCAGCCAGAGCGGGAAGTTCAGCAACAATGGCGCGCTTTGGATCCTGTTCCTCAACGCAGACGGAACGGTCAAGAACAGTCGCAAGATCAGCTCTGCGTCGCTGGATGCCCCACCCCTCGACGCCGACAACGCCCCCCCCGGCCTGGGGCCCGAGGACAACATCGGCGTGCGGGGCTTCGGCCAGGCCGTGGACAGCATCGGTGACCTCGATGGGGACGGCGTGACCGACCTGATCGTGGGTGTCAATGAAGACGACGACGGGACGCTCGAGCAGCTCTGCGACAGCTGCGGCTTCAGTCAGTTCATCGACGTGGGTTTCGGCTCACTGTTCGTACTCTTCATGGACACTGACGGGACCATCAAGTCGTATCAAAAGATCAGCAAGACCATGGGTGGAGGCGGCCTGGGGGCCCTGCTGAACATCAAGGACTACTTCGGATCCGCCGTCGCGGACATGGGCGACTTCAACGGGGATGGGTTCCACGATGTCCTGGTGGGCGCCCCCGGGACCCACAAGACGAACCCCACTACGGGACAGTCGTTCACCATCCCCCACGTGCAGCACCTGCCCTCCACGGGCCTCGGTCGCGTATGGGTCCTATCGCTGCACCCCGATGGCACCCTCTTCCGGCGCGTCCCCTTGGACCTGCCACCTGGGTTCCTCGACGGCGCGTCGAGCAACGAATATGGAGACGAGTTCGGACGCTCGGTGGCCTGGCTCGGCGACATCGACGGCCCTGGCGCTGGTTCCATCGATGACCCGGTCAACAGCATGACCAGCATCGCCGTGGGTGCTCCCTTTGATGACGATGGCCCGCCGTCCCCCCAGGGCCGCTACGGCGCCGTCTGGATTCTCGGCCTGGACTTCACCGACACGTCGCTGAGCATCGTGGAGGCACAGAAGATCAGCGAGACCTTCGGGGGGTTCGAAGGAGGCCTCACTCAACGCGATCTGTTCGGCATGTCCATGGACCCTGCCGGCGATTGGAACGGCGACGGCATCCCTGACCTCGCCGTGGGCGCGCCCTTCGACGACGACGGATGGGCAGACGCCGGTGCCGTCTACATCCTCATGCTGAACAAGGACGGCAGCGTGAAAACGCACCTCAAGATCAGCGACACGCCGTCGGGCATCCCCGATTCCCTGGTGACCAACGGGCTTGGCGTCAACTTCGGCAGTGCCGTCGCGAGCGTGGGCGACTTCGATGACAACGGAACCCGCGACTTCATCGCCGGGGCAGAACTCTACGACCCTCTCAAGCGCGGGGCGGGCTGGCTCGTTACCACGGATGTCCCCCGCCTCACCCTAGGCGACCGACTGGACGGGGTCGTGGCAGCCGACAACAGCTACGTCTTCACCTTCGAAGCCACGGCCGGAACGGTGTTGAGCATCACGGCCATCCAGAAGCTGAGTGAGATGGAACCGGCGCTGCGCATCTACGGTCCCCTGACTCCTGGTGTCGAGCCCGCCGTGCTCGCGGACGTCGCCGACACCACCAGCACCAAGAATTCACCGAAGGCCAAGCGCAAGGCCAAGCTGCCCAAGGGGTTCAGCGTGCCGGCGACCGGCGAGTACTTGCTGGAGGTGCTCGACGTCAGCGGCAACGGCGGCGCCTTCCGCATGAAGACCAAGGGCAAGCCAGCGAAGTCGGTCACGAAGGTCGTACAGATCATCGAGCTGGGTGTGGGCGACACGACGGTCGACGTCAGCTTCGACGCCACATCGGGTTCGCTGCTCAAGAAGCTGAGCATCAAGGCACTGAAACCCAAGGGCGACTTCGCGCTCATCGACGGTCAACCGGCCGCCCTGCTTCCCGTGCTCGATCAGGTCCTGGACCCGAAACTCCAGGCCTTGCCCCTCGTGGCTCCGCCCAAGGTCAACAAGGCTGGCACGGCCGTCAGCATCAACAAGCAGCCGCTCGATCGGCTGGGGACCTACACCGTCCAGATCAGCGCAAACGCCGGCAGCGTGGGCTACGCGAAGCTCACAGCCACCATCAAGATCCTGAAGGGCAAGGCCAAGCTGGTGCTGCCGTAGCAGCCCAGCGCTGCCTGAAACTTGATTCCCGTGTAGGATCGCGGGCCATCATTCTTCCCCAGAGGCCTTACCTGTGCGCTTGTCACTCTCCCTGATTCTTGCGGGCCTGGCTCTAGCAGCCCCCGCACGCGCCTCGGATCTGGCCTTGGATGGCCAGTCATCCGCGGTCACGAAGTTTCTGGGGTCGTCGCTCACCATCGAGGTGACCGGCAATCCAGGCTTCCCCGCATCCGTTCTCATCGACCTGGTGCCTGGCCCCACGAACGTCAGTGGTGTCCTCTTTCCCATCGGCTTCAGCCCTGCCTGGCGGATCTTCCCCATCGGAGGCATCCCCGGCGGAGGAACCCTGAGCACCTCGACTGCGCTGCCGGACGACCCCGCCTTCAACGGCCTGCTCATCTACACGGCCGCCGTGGTGTTCGACCCGGGCGCTCCGAGCGGGCTCGACGTGAGCAACGGTGTGGAGCTGACCCTCACCGGCCGCAACGTCCAACTCGCTGGCAACAGCCTCGCAGGCCATCCGCTCTTCGAGCATGTAACGGCCTTCAACGCCGGCGACCCCATCGAAGTTGGGGTCGAGGTGAGCCAGTTCCCCGCGCTCGCTGGACAGACCGCTGACGTGTACGTGGTCGCAGCCAAGGGCCTGAGCGGCTGGATCGCTGACTCCAGCCTGGTGGATGTCACCGGCGGAGCAGAGACGTTCGCCTTCAGTGCGGGCTCCATCCTCAACAACCGCATCACCGTGGACACCGGCACCTTGAGTGCCGATGCAGGCACGGGCCTCGGCGTGGGCTACGACGTCATCATCGACCTGGACCAGAACGGCCAGCTGGACGCGGACGACCTGATCGACGGTTTCAGCAACGAGGCGGGGCTCTACGTGGTGCATGACCTGACGCAGCCGGGCCCGCTCGCCGTGACGGAGATCCTCTACTCCGGCGGCAGCTTCCTGGGGCAGAACACCTTCTACCCCACGGACATCGCGGGCATGGGGCAGCTGCCGCTGATCATCGTCAGCCACGGCAACGGCCACAACTACCAGTGGTACGACCACATCGGCAACCACATGGCCTCCTACGGCTACGTGGTCATGTCGCACCAGAACAACACGGTGCCCGGTATCGAAACGGCCTCCACGACGACGCTGACCAACACGGACTACTTCCTCGGCAACCTGGACACCATCCAAGGCGGTGTCCTGGACGGGCACATCGACGCCTCGCGCATCGTGTGGATCGGCCACAGCCGTGGTGGTGAAGGGGTCGCTCGCGCCTACGACCGCCTGTTCGATGGCAACTTCGTCCCGACGAACTACGACATCAGCCAGATCACCCTGGTTTCCAGCATCGCGCCCACGGGCTTCCTGGCCATCGACCAGACCAACCCCCACTCGGTGGAGCACTACCATGTGTGGACGGGTGCTTCGGACGCGGACGTGAACGGTTGCTCCAGCAGCAACATCACGCAGACGCAGCAGATCCACGACCGGGCGAACCAGTCGCGCAGCTCCATCTCGCTGCACGGCGTGGGTCATGGTGACTTCCACAACTCCACCGGCTCGGTCGCTACTGGCCCCTGCCTGGTGGGCAAGCCCTCCACGCACGCCATCATCCGGGGCTACTTCCTACCCCTCGTGAAGCATGTGATCGAGGGCAATGTGCCGGCCAAGGACTACCTCTGGCGGCAGTGGGAGGGTTTCCAGCCGATTGGGGCCCCCACGGCCAACCCCTGCGTGGTGGTCGACCTGCAGTTCAAGGAGGGCAGCAGCCTCGCCACGCGTGTCATCGACAACTTCCAGAGCGCCCCCGCCACGACCACCTCCTCCTCGGGTGGTGCCGTGACGGCGACGGTGACGAACCTCGTCGAAGGTGCTCCGGATGACGGCAACAGCAACTTCACCAACAACGCGGGTGACCCCTTCAACGGCTTCACCTATGCCCGCAACGGTGACCGCGCTCGCGCCGCAGTGTTCGACTACAACGGGGATGCCGAGTTGACGTTCGCCATCGCGGCAGGTGACGAGGACTTCTCCTCCTTCGCCTACTTGTCGTTCCGTACCTGCCAGGCCACGCGCCACCCGCTGACGACGTCGACGCTCGGCGACACGACCTTCGACGTCGTGTTGACCGACACCAACGCCGTGAGCAGCAGCATCAACATCGGTGCTTACGGGGGCGGGGCCGAGGAGCCCTACCAACGCTCCGGCTGCGGTACGGGCGTAGGCTGGCACAACGAGTACGAGACGATCCGCATTCGTCTCACGGACTTCCAGAACGATGCGTCGGGCCTCGACCTGACCTCCATCGATTCGGTGTCGCTCCAGTTCGGACCGTCGCACGGCTCGCCCGTGGGACGCCTCGGCCTCGACGACCTGCAACTTTCCAAGGACTGATTGGACTCATCGAATCATGAATCGCCTCACGATCATCACCCTCGCTGGCGCCCTTGTCTTGGGCACCGGAGTTGCAGCCGTTACCAAGCTGACGGCCGATGACCCCTTGCCGGAAGTGCCGGCAGTCACCCACACGAGCCCGGTCCAGTTGGTCCTCGCTCGCCCCTTCACCTTGGAGACTCCTTATGTCCATGCGTGGCGCGCCGAGCGTCCGCAGGTGACGGCAGGGGTCGCGCTGGTCCTGCAGGTCGAGGATCGATCCCTGATCCACCCGCGGCAGGGGTACGAACCCGTGCTCTATGTGGGCGAGCAGACGGCAGAGCGCCTCAACGCAGGGCACGAGTCCGGCTACGTGGTCGCCATCGTTCCTGCGTCGGTGAATGCCGCTGGAAGCGTCAACCTGGACCTCAGCGCTACGCCGATCTATTTCGGTGACCCTGCGTTGCCGGAACAGATCGACGCCGCCACCGCCCAAGCTCAGTTGGCGAAGGCCTTGGCTGACGGAGTCCAGGCGGCTCCGACAGAAGCTGTCACCCAGGTTCTCCAGAGCCAGGTGCACTTCAACAACGACTGGGAACTCCGCGTCTGGGCGGCGGACCTGATTGAGCAGTTCTCGCCGCTGGAGGCGGACCTCGTGAGCGGCCTGCGCGCTCCACTCGTGGGCGGCTAGTCGCCTGCTTCAAATCGTCGAGCCAGTGCTCGACTGTTGGGCCCCTCGCGCCCGTCGACCCCATCCGTGGTGTCGGCGGGCGTGTGGCGTTGGTGGGGCCCTTGTTCACGCAGAGCGCCCGCCGACACGATCAGCCGTGTCGACGGGCGCTCGGAAACTCCAGGCGCTGATCTGGCGCCTGCACTTCTTCTTCAGCTTCTCTTGCTAGTCGTCGTCCAGGCTCCAGAAGCCACCACCGATGATGCTCGAAACGAAGTCGAAGATGTCCCAAGTGTGCACCGTCACATGGCCGCCCCAACCCACTCCGAATTTGACGCCGATATCCCAGACCCGCTCGTGATAGGCCCGCTCGCCCGTCTCATCCTCAAGATACAGCGGGCAGTTCCACGTGCCTTCGAAGATCTCGGACTCGATGCCCAAGACGCCGAAGTCGGCGTACTCGCCAATGCCCAAGCGCAAGATGTTGGTGGCCTGCACATGCACTCCAGCACCGTAGCCAGAGCCGATGTTCATGCTGAGAATGTCCCAAGCATCATCGAAGATCCCGGGGATCCATCCTTGGAAACCGGATGAGCCACCGTCCTCCTGGACGGCGAGTGCGGGTGCCTCAGCGGAAATCACGGGTGGCGCATTCATCGTGCCTGCGCAACCGACAGTGCACAGCAATGCCATGCAGAGAAGCTTTGAGTTCATCCTGCGTCTCCTTGATAGACAGACCGGTGAATCGGTCACTTCAGCCGTTGCATACGAACGGCATCCCGAAAACCGTAGGCCCGCGGTCCCGGTCGTTCAAAGTTATTGCAGGTGTTCCCAGCGCTTCGACATGTCGTTCGCCCCGTTTCTTTACGACTTCGACTCAACCTTCGCCCATCTGCACCGATAGCAGATCGATCAGACACCGTCCGACGTGTCTGATCAGCTAGTTGGCGCTGACGAACTCGCGATACGCGCTCAGGAAATGCTGGACATCGAGCCGCGTGTCCCAGCGCGAGAGATCTCCATGTGCCGCAGCAGCGCGGATCTGCTCGACGCCCTTGAGCAGGAAGCCCGCATCCCCTGTGTCTCGCCAGCTCTCCGCCATCCCAAGCAGGATGGGATGGAAATCGGTGTTCTCCCAGTTCGTGACCTGTTGCAGCGAGACCGCGTAGGAATAGACGAGCCGTTGGTCAACGGGATTGGGAAGCGAAGGAAACAACTCTTTCATCGTCCAACGCGAGAGGTCCTGCATGCGCCCCCGAGAGACGGCCAGCCAAGGGTTGCCCGGCGGCAGGGCCCGCGCAGCGTGGAAATACCCGAGCGGCCCCAGGCTTGCTGAGATGAAACCTCGCGCCTGGAAGTTTTCGCCCGCCGGCTTCTCGTTCTTGTTGTCGGACGAGTTGACGTAGTAACCACGCGCCCCCTGCCCCGGGCTCGCTTCCCACCCGAACCCGCTGGTGGCCGTCTTGATGTCGATGATCGGGGTGGCAATGTAGGCCAACCGATCCGTCACCTCCTGCAACAGGCTCGCGTCCCGGGTGAACTCGGAAACATAGGCCAGGGCCCGAAGCGTCTGGTACATGGAACGCTCATGCGCCCAGATCGAAACACCGGGAAGAATCTCCGCCTCGTCGAACAACGCATCCCGAAAGCGTCCATCCCCCGTCAGGTAGTAGGCGAGGGCGATGCCTTCCCGATACCGATGCTCGTCGTCGCTGAAATGCCCGGTGCTGTGCGGGATCTCATCGTTGCTGGCGCCCGGGTCGTCCGGGTCACTGAAATCATCGGAACGCCGGATCTGCCACTCAGTCTTGTAAAGCGCCAGGCTCAGGGCGTTGAGATAGTGCCCACCCACTCCGCTGCGCAACCAATCGCCACCCAAGGCGATTTCAATACCAGCCTGGTTGTTCGACCCTCCGGTCGTTCCCTTGTACAGGTAGCGAGGGATGTTCAGGTCGGGGTTGTCGGGCACGATGACGTGCTTCAAACCCATCAACGTGTAGGCCTGTTCGTGCTCGGACTCCGTGAGCAGGTCGTAGGGAAAGACCCCTGCCCGGTCGTAGTGCGCATAGTCCGCTGCTCGGCCTGACAAGGGCACGTCCAGGTGGCGCGTGGGCAAGGAAAGGTCGGCACCCGAGTTCCCGTGGAATGAGAACACCGCGCCACGGCTCTCGTGCTGGCGCCACACAAACGTAAACGGTGTCGGATTCTGCGCCGGGAACAAGCCCACGACGACGGTGCCGTCCCCACGCGCCTCCAGAGCGGCCGGCCACTGGTAGGCCATGTGCTGGATTCCAACGGTCAGTCCCGCGCTGTCCCCGGAGAGATCCAGCCAGGCATGCTGGGGGTATCCGTTCTCGTAGCCCAAGGCATTCAGCTTCACTCCATCGATCTCGAGCTGATAGCCCTGCTGCAGGAAGACCTTGTTGTTCGCCGGGTTGGTCGGGAGATGCGGCAAGTACTGGGCCCCACCGAGACCCGACGTCTTCGCGGAGGAGTAGGCCTGGTACAGCACGGCCGTGGAGTCCGCCGACGGCTGAAGGGGCTGCGTCACGGGGCCGAGATGCGTGGAGGCGGACACCGTGGGCTGCCCGAAGGAACGCACCCGGGCCACCAGCGCGATCGCGTCGAGGACCGCGTGCTGCGGCCGGTCGATGGAGGCGTTCCGCACGGTGAACACGACCTCGACATCGCGACTTCCACGACGAGCGATTATGCGGCAGGTGAAGTCCAGGTGCCCCTTCCCATTGGAGTCGTAGAGCGTGCCGTCCGCTCGGACCACCGCGCGTGCCGGCCCGTTCTCCTCCAACCAGACAGCCGTGTTCTTGCCTGGAGCGAGGCTCTCTCCAGCCCCACCGCGGGCCACGATTCCGGTGGCCGTGTAGTCGTGGATGACGACCTCCCCATCCACGGTGACGGAGTGGAACAGGTTGAATCCCTTTGTCCGCACGATGGCCTGCAACGGCCCCGTGTTCAGCAGGATCTTGCTCTGTGACTGCATGCCGATCGGCGGCCCCCCCGCCTCGCCTGGCCCCGCGACGACGCTCAAGCCGGTGAGGGCTTGATCCGCCACGACGCTGGCCTGCACATCACAGAGCACCCAGCGGGCCGAGCCGTCTGGCCAGGTATCAAGGGTCCGGAACTGCCAGACGTCCGACCCCACGATCCCAAGCGCCGGCCGACCGGCCACCACCGGAACCGCATCCGTCATCGCGAAGGGCAGTCCGAAGGTTGCAACGCCCTCCGGACGGTCGACGCCCACGAGATCGTCCGGCAGGGCCTCCTGAAGGATGATCGGCACGTCGATCACCCCTCCGGTCGTCGGGACCTGCCCATCGAAATAGGTAGGGTCGATGGCCACGATCTTGGCCACCACCAGCTGCAGCTTCTTCTGGCGCTTGGCCACCCGGGCAAGAGCCTTCTTCTCCACCTTGCCAGCCTTGATCAACTGAGCCTTTGCCTTCTTCACGACCTTCTTGGCGGCAGGCGGGGTCTGCGCGAGCAGGGCCAGCAGGTCCGTCGAGGCCACGGACTTCGCCGTCAGCGCAGCCACCAGATCCACCTGGGCTGCCTGCAACGACAGAACACGCTTGGCGTGCTTCTTCAGCAACTTGGGCGGAATGCTCGTGGCGGCCGGCGCGCTGACGGCCGTCGGCAGCGCCATGCTGGCCTGGAGCGTCCCGGGAGCATCTCGAGAGGGGCTCCAAGAAAGGGCAATCAAAAACAGCGCGACGAGGGCGGCTGAACGAAGGGTCTGGAGCCTGGGCAGGGGCTTCCGGGTCATGGTTTGTCTCGGTGTCAGATCTAGGTGGGTCGCCGTTCGCCCTGGAAAACAAGCGAAACGGAGAGGGGGCTATCCGACCTATCGCGCCCAAGCAGTCGGTTCACTGACAACTTTGGAAGGACACGAAATCGGGGGTTGGGCAAGGCAGATATCGACGAGCTTCGAGATCCCGCTTAGACTCGGCCGCTCAATCTGTCGGCCCCGAATCACGGCATCCGGATACCCAGGGCCAACGGACCCCGAACCCCTCGCACTTTCTCTCCAAGCTCTCCCTCTCCAACTGGAGCCCCCATGTACAAACGCCTCGTTGTGGCTGCGTGCCTTCTGGCTGCCTGCCCGTTCAGTTCAGCTCAGCTCACGCCCTGGGAAGCAGAAGGCGGCCGCGTCGTCATTCACTTCCTTGATGAAGTCCTCGAACAGGCGGGCTTGGGTCTGCTCCAGGTCGACGAGACCGTCATCACCGGCGACCCCGTCGCTGAAGAACAAGAGGGCAGCTTGCTCGGCTTCCTGATTCAGCCCGAGTCCGACCTCATGGCTCTGCGGACTCCCGATGGCTCATTCCAGCCCTACGGCGTCTTGGGAGGTTCGGTGAGTGTCTCCGGTGGCTTCTTCCTTGCCGACCTCGCCAGCGGGAAAGGCGTGGACTTCCACGACTTCTCGGTGCGCCCGCGTCTGGCGCGCAATGACGGCCCGGCGGGCGAGCCCGATCCCGACTACTTCTTCCTGACCCCGGCGAGCGACCCGGACTTCGACGCCTTCAAGATGTGCTACGTGAAGGTCTACTTCCTGGATGGCCTGGGCTACCAGGACCCGGCAGGCGGCGACCACAAGCTCCCCGACCAGCTGCGGGTCAAAGCCTGGGACCTGATCGTCACGGCTGAACTGGCCGAGGCCCTCGGGCGCCCTGAGCTCGAGGACATGATCCTGGGCTACGGCAAGGTGGAAGCAGACGTCAAGGAATTCACCGGCCACTGGGAGCACCCCGAAGGCCAGAACATCTTCACGCCGTTCACCGGTACTGGCACGGGTGCGGACGACAGCGAGAGCGCACAGCTCGGCACCAACCTCGACGTCAAGCTGGGCATCCTGAGCGGCATCAACCAGGTCGGCCACACGGGCACCTTCCCCAACGGACGCGCAGGCCTCTCCATGTCCACCACGAGTTGCAACGTGGGCGACGTCAACGTGACCTGGCTGCAGGCCATGAACGAGGATCACCCCGGCATCGCCATGAACCTCTTCCGTGAGGGCAATGGCCGATTCGAGCAGGTGGGTGTGTCCTGGATCAAGCACGGCTTCTTCGCCCTGTCCAACAGCCAGTGCACCCAATGCCAGAATCCCAGCGGTGGGACCTTCCTTGGCGTCGGTTGCTCGGACACCTACGGCTCCAGCAACAACGCCGACCGCTTCTGGCTCGGCCCGCGCGACGAGTGGAACGCCTGGCGTGGCACCTGGACCTGCCTCGGCTCCTTCTTCGATGGCTCGCCGCAGGACTGTGTCCGCAGCCAGACCGGTGGCGGCCTGAACCCGGTCGACCACCGGCTCGAGGCCTTTGACGCTGACCTGGGCAACGCCGGCGCCAACTACTACTACGAGGCCAACTACCTGGTGAAGGGCGACAACGACCTGAACAACAACATCGGGTCCCGCGCCTGCACCATGAGCTGGAACGGCTTCTCCTGGCAGTTCTCCACGCCTGGCGGCGGCAACCCGCTGGTAGAAGGCCCGGCGTTGTTCAACCGCTGGGGTGATGTGCGCACCATCGACGGCCTGGGCGCCGAGGACGGCAAGGTTGTGCTCTCCGCCACCACGACCCAGCTCGGCCCAGGTTTGTGGCGTTACGAGTACGCGCTCTACAACTGGAGCCTGGATCGCAAGGTGGATTCCATCTCCTTCCCGCTGCCCGGCAACAGCTCCAACTACTACTTCCACGACATCGACAATCAGGCGGGCAATGACTGGGTCGTGAGCACGACCAACAACAGGCTGACGTGGGCGGACCCGGGCGTCACCCTCCCGGGCCACAAGGTGGCTGGACCGCTGGAGTTCGGCACCCTCTACAACTTCGGCTTCACGAGCGGCCGTCCCCCGGCCACCCGTGATGCGGTCCTGGGCATCCACGAGTCGGGCATGGGCGGCGACCTGCTGTCCGTGGAGATCGTCGGCCCCGACTTCCTCGAGCTGACGGCAACGGATGTGGCGCCTAGCGAAGGGCAGAACATCCAGGTCGAGATGCGCGGCGGTACGGACCTCGGCCTGGCCGCCGTGCTGTCCGTGAACGGCACGCCCGTCACGCCCGTCTTCATCGGCGGCCTGCAGCCCTTCGTGAGTGGTGAAGCAGGCTTCCCCGTCACCATTCCCGCAGGTGCTTCCGGCATCAGCGTCGAACTCATCGCGGCAGACGTGGACGCTTCCCTCAACATCCACGCCCTGTCCAACGTGATGGAGCTGATCGTCCAGTAATGGGCCGGGTAAACCCTTCAGCGGACGCCCCTCGGGCGCGCGCTGCGGGAGACGTCATCAGCCAAGACCCGCAGGGCTTGGCTTCGGGTTCAGAAGCCCGGAGTCAGGCCCTGCTTGCTTTCGAGGTCCGTGCGCGCGTCGAGCAGTGGGTCAGCGTATGGCGGTGAGGACCCCGACTGGCTCATGGAGGCCAGCACGGAGGCCAGGGTCGCGTACTCCTCGAAGAGGGCGGCAGGGATGCCGGTCGCCAGCAAGTTGACGGTCTCGTGGCTGTCCAGGGAGAGGTCGAACATGGCCCGCAGCGGCAGCCCGGTCCCGGACTGGAGCTCGACCAACTTGTAGCGAGGGCCGATCGCTGCACGAATGGACGTCGTGGGAGGCCCTAGGCCGTTGGGCGTGAACAGCTCGCTGTAGGCCGCCGCCCTCAGGGGTGCCTGGGCGGTGTCCAGGAGATAGGGCATGAGCGAGATGGAATCCTCCGGCCGATCCTCCGGGGGCAGCACCACACCAGCCATCTCGAGAATCGTGGCGAACAGGTCCGTCGTGTTCACGAGCGCATCAATACTCCGCCCACGCCCGACGATTCCTGGCCCCATGACGATCAGCGGCACCTTGACCCCGCCTTCGAAGATCGTGCCCTTGGACTTGTTGAGCAGGGAGACATCCGAGACGGCACGACCGTGTGTGCCATTGTCAGCGACGAAAATGATCCAAGTGTGCGCCAAGACGTCGGGATCGAGGTTCATCAACAGGCGGTCGATCTCGCTGTCCATGGCCTCGACCATCGCGCGATGCTTGATGGCCACATAGGAGGCGCTGTTGGCCTTGATGGTCGTGAGCCCCTCCGGAGGTGCATGAAAGGGAGTATGGGCCGCATTGAAAGCCAGCTGCATGAACCACGGATCGGTGCCGAAACCCTGGATCACCTCCAAGGCATCGTCGACATGTTCCGTCGTGGAGTAGGAGATGGACGAGAACTGCAGCGCACCGGCCCCCGACGCGACGTTCTTCTCCCAACCGAAGTAGACGCTCGCGGGCGAGTTGATTCCGCCGAGCTGCTCGATCGAGCCGGAAAACACTTCGAAGCCGCTGGCGATCGGGTGCTGGTAGCCCTCCCCGAGCGTCACGCCGAGGTGCCATTTCCCCAGGGCCGCCGTGCGGTACTTGGGCGTCAGCGCTTCAGCGAGCGTGAGTTCGGAGAGCGGCAGCTCGTAGGTCTGCCCATTGTCGAAGTTCACGTTGGTACCGATCCCTGTCCGGAAGCCGTGACGCCCCGTCAGGAGCGTCGCGCGAGTCGGCGAACACACGGGGTTGGCGTAGGCCCGACTGAACTTCACCCCGTACTTCGCGAGCAGATCGAGCGTGGGCGTGGGGCCCGCCGTGGGGCTCGTGCCGAAACTCTCAACGCGGTCCAGCCCCACGTCGTCGGCCACGATCAGCAGGATGTTGTCGCGGATCTGCGGTGGCGTGAGCCCAGTCGGTTCGGAGCCTGACTGAGCCATCAGCTCGGGCGTCATCAACCCGGACGTCAAGGCCGCCCACGCCATCCAGGCGAGCGCCAAGCTGCCCAAGCCGGCCTGCCCTCGATGAAGAGGTGTGCCGCTCATACTGCCTCGGTGATTCGGGGAGCGCTTGGAGCAAAGGATTCGGGGTCGACAGCCGCCCCCATCACGGCGAGCGGCCAGCCTCCAAGCACTCCTCAAGCATAGCAGCCGCGTCACCTCCCCGCCGTCCGCTGTGGCGAGGTCGTGACCCCCCTACCCGGAATCCCAGCTCCGGTAACGATGTCTCTCCGAGCCGCGTATGACCCCCAGTCAAGGGCCCAGGATCGGCCTCGGGCCCCCTCGATTCACGAATCACCCTCATCTTCGGACGAGATGTTCATGCTGATTGCCACCTCCCTGCTGGCCACGCTGCTGCCTCTGGCGGCAGCCGCGACCCCAATCGCCCCGGTTGGCGACGACCTTCACCGCGACTGGATCGCCGCCGACGCCGACTGGGTGGTCCGGGTGGATGTCGCCTCCGCGCTCGAATCAGAGCTCTCCTCGCTGCTGAACGAAGTCTGGGAGTCCGATGAGTTCGCCGAGGTGCAACAGGAGCTGGGCTTCGACCCCCGGCGCGATTTGAGCACCGTGACGATCTACGGTTCCGCCGCGGACCCCGAGAACCCCGTCGTCCTGGTGGAGGGCGATGCGCGCCTTGAGCAAGCACTCGACCGGCTCTCGAGCAAGGCGCATCGCGCGTCCGTGAACGTGGGCGGCATCAGCCTCGACCGCTGGTCCGAGGACGAGTCCGACTCGGACGCCGTCTACACCTACTTGGCACGCCGAGCCAACTCGGAGCAACGTATTCTCGTCGTGTCCCCCCGCAAGGAGAGCACCGTCACGGGCACTGCCGTCTTGCGTGGCGAGCAGGCCAACCTGATGGACGAGCCCAGCGCCCTCGCTTCCGACGGACCCTCCGCTGGCGCCTTCCTCTACATCTCGGCGAGCGAGGGATTCTCCAAGTTCGAGGACTGGGACCCAGCGTCCCAGGTGGCGCAGCTCGTGCAGAGCGCCGTGCTCGAAGCGGGTGAGTTCAAGGGCGAGGCCTTCCTGGGCATCACGGTCGGCACCGCCGATGAGGAGAGTGCACGACAGATCACGAGCATCGTGCAAGGCGCCAGCGCGCTGCTGAGCCTGGCCGCCCAATCGGAAGAAGAGGCGCGCGCACTGATCCCGCTCATCCAGGGCCTCACTGTCCAGAACGACGGCGCCCGGGTGAGCCTGCGACTGCGCCATCCCTCGGCCAAGTTGATTCAGATGGCCCAGGAACATGGGCACAACGACAACAGCTGGAGTTCCGGGCACCACGAACAAGAGGACTACAACAAGCCCAAGTCGAAGCCGAAGCCCGCGCCGAAGAAAGACGGTTGGTACTGAGCCTGGGAATTCCGTGAGCCCTCCCTCGTACCCATCCAGGCCGGAGACGGCCACCAGCCCCGAAGAGCTCGCCCGCCTTGCGCAGGCGGGCTCTTCGGCGTCGTACGCAGAGTTGGTGGGCCGCTTCCAGAAACCGCTGTATCAGTTTCTCCGCTACCGGACACAAAGCGCTGCCGACGCGGAAGAGGTGGCGCACGAGAGCTTCGTCCGCGCGTGGCAGAATCTCGAGCGCTACGACGAACGCTGGCGCTTCTCCACTTGGCTCTACACCATCGCGCGGCGAGAGGCGGCCAGCTTCTATCGCCAAGCGCAGAGCCACGGCACCGAGCGCAACACCCGGCCCGTGTATGACCCGGCCCCGGAACCGGTGCAGGCCATGGCCGCTGAAGAAGGGCGCGGACAGCTCTGGGATCTCGCGCGACAGGTCCTGAGCACGGAGCAGTTTGATGCGCTCTGGCTCCGTTATGCCGAGGACTTGAGCCCGCAGGAGATCGCACAGACCCTGGACAGGGATCCCTCTGCCGTGCGCGTCATGCTGTTCCGCGCACGCAAGCTGCTCGCCCGACATCTTTCGAACCACCTGCCCTCTGAGACCATTCGGCGAACCTACTCCGCCGTGCGGGGTGCCTGACATGAAGAGAGAACACCAGCAACCGTCCATGACCGAGGTCGCCTCCGATGGCGAACTGGAACGCGCCCTGCGCCAGTCGGCCGCGCGGCTTCGAGATGGCCCTGCGCCACATCTGCTCCCAGGAGTCCTGGACCGCATTCGCAAGTTGGAACAGACCTCGACGAGCAGCCAGCACATCGGCCAGGCCTCGCTTGAAGACGCCGCAGCCACGCCGGTGCTCGCGCAGACCGCTGGGAGGGCTCGCCTCTCCTGGCTGGGTGTCGCCGCGGCCCTGACCCTGTGCGTCGTACTCGGCGTCGAGGCGAAGCGGCAAATCGACGAGGCCGCGGTCGCTGCCCGGCCCACGGCATCCCTAGGGGTCGGCTCCCCAGGTAGCCAATCCCCAGGTAGCCAATCCCCGGTCCCTGGATCGACATCCCCCGCTCAACCGGCAGCGTCGACCCTACCGTCCTCGCCCCTGGCTGTTTCGCGCTTCCTGATCCAGCTCCAAGACACGGGGCGCTTCGAGCAGTTGGCGACCTGGCTGCCCGCGGACCAACCCGCGCTCGTCTCCGAACGCTTGGAAGATCCCTTGCTGAGGGAAGTGGGCGAGCTGGGACAAGATGCGGTGCGCGTAGCGAACGTGGTCATCGAACCGCTGCTGCGCACGGTCTTCGAGAGCCTCCTGAGGCCCAGCCTCCACGACTCCGGGAGCGGCCCGGTCGGCCGCTAGCCGAGTTTCGGCCCGCTGTTCGAGATTACGTACACCCGGCCCAAATAGTCCGACCGCAGCGGGCGGGACGCGCTTGTGAGAGCGCCCGTCCGCTCGTACAACCGTCGGACATGCGCGACGAACTGCTTCTGCCCCGCCACCTGTCCCCGGCCCTCCAACGCTGGATGTCGGGGTCCCTCCTGCTCGGCCTCCTGCTCGTGGGGTCTGCGTGTGGCGATGAGCAGCCAGAAGCTGGGCCTGCGGCGTCTCCCGCGCCAGCGACCGACCCAGCGACGGCTTCCGAAGACGATCCGGCAAGCCCGCCGCTCTTCGTGGACATCAGCCGGGCAGCAGGCCTGGACTTCGTCAGCCGCAATGGTGCGCGCGGTGACAAGCTGCTGCCCGAGACCATGGGCGGCGGCTGTGCCTTCCTGGACCACGACCAGGACGGCGACGCCGACATCCTGCTCGTGGGCGGCGCCGAATGGGCTGGGGCCCCGAACGCCCAGCAGCAGCCCAGCAGCCTCGCCCTGTATGAGAATGACGGCGGGCAGAACGGTGGCGCGGCGTCCTTCACTGACGTGAGCGAGGCCGCGGGGCTCGCCCGGAGCCTGCACGGAATGGGTCCTGCCGTGGGCGACGCGGACGGTGATGGCGACGACGATCTCTACATCACGGCCTTGGGCCCCAACGTCTACTTTCGCAATGAAGGCGGCTACTTCGTCGATGCCACCCAGGCCTCCGGCACCGCAGGGCCTGCGGACGCCTGGAGTTCCGCCGCCGGCTTCTTCGACGCGGACGCTGACGGTGACCTCGACCTCCTGTGCGGCAACTACATTCAGTGGTCTCGCGAGCTCGACCTCGCCGATGACCGTCAGGTGCTGGGCATTCCGGGGCGGGCCTACGCTCCGCCCATGAGCTTCGCGGGGGTGCACCCGCAGCTGTACATCAACCGCGGCGATGGCGTCTTCGACGAGGGCGCAGCAGAGGCAGGCCTGCACATCCAGGACAGCGACGGCAGCCCGCTCTCCAAGACACTCGCCTACCACTTCGCCGACCTGGACGGCGACTTCGACACGGATGTGTTCGTGTCCAACGACACCGTGCGCAACTTCCTGTTCATCAACGACGGCGCGGGCGTCTTCAGCGAGCAGGGCACGGAGCTCGGCCTGGCCTACGACCGCATGGGGCGACCCACGGGGGCCATGGGAGTCGACGGCGGCCTGCTGCCTGACGGGCGCCAGGCCCTGTTCGTCGCGAACTTCGCCGACGAAATGAGCTCTGCCTACCTCGCTGGCCCAACGGGTGACTACTTCGAAGACGACACCCTGGCCGTTGGGCTGGGCCGGGAGAGTCGTTCTGCGCTCAGTTTCGGGCTGCTCTTCCTGGACATCGATCTGGACGGATGGCGGGATGTGCTCCAGGTCAACGGGCACCTGGAACCCTCGATCGGTGAGGCACCTGGGGACCAGACCTACGCCCAGGCCGCCCAACTGTTTCTGGGCCAGCCGACCCAGGCGACCCAGTCGACCCAGGCGGGCGGCATGAACTGGCTCCCCCAACCTGCAACGCGGCTGGGAGACCTCGCCCTCCCCGTCCCGGGCCGGGGCGTGGCAGCGGCCGACATCGACGCAGACGGCGACCTCGACCTGCTCATGACCCAGGTGAACGGCCCGGCACGTCTGCTGCTCAACACGCGACGCAGCGCTGCAACCCAGACCACGCCGTATTGGTTGCGCGTCCAACTCAAGGGGCGGCCGGGCTTCGCCTCTGCACTCGGTGCTGAGCTGCAACTCACGGCCGCGGGACACACGCAGCACCGCACCGTCGACTCCACCCGCGGCTATCTCAGCCAAAGCGAACGCAGCCTCCATTTCGGCTTGGGGGACACCTCCGGCGCGGACAGTCTGCACGTTCGTTGGCCCGACGGGTCAGAAAGCCACGTCGACCTCGGCGAGCAGCCGCTCAACCGCACGCTGACGGTGGTCCAGGCCGTCAGCCCCGAGCAGGTCCAACGCCAGCTCAACCACGCGAAGGCCGAGCTGGAGGCAGGTCGTGTCGGGCCGGCCCTCGCGAGCTTGAGACGCGCGCTGGACTCAGCGCCCGAGAGCGCACCGACCTGGCGCAACCTCGCACGCGCCCAGATGATCGCCAACGATCCCGAAGCGGCGCTGGCTTCCCTGGACCGGGCCGATGGCCTGGAAGCGGGACAGCTCGCATCACGTTGGATTCGCGCCATGGCCGAGCTGCGACTGGACCGCCCTGCCGTCGCTCTGCCCTTGATCGACGAAGTGATCCGGCGCGATCCCCAGCTCGCTGCCGCGCGCTTCCAACGGGCCAAGGCACTCCAGGCCCTCGGCCGGGACGCGGAAGCGCTGCCCCCTCTGCGCGAAGCCGTCGCCCTCGACATGAGCCACGCCGCAGCCCAGTTCCAGCTTGCCGTGGCCAGCCGCCGGGCGGGCGACATGGAGGGGTTCCGAACATCCAATCGTGACTTCTTGCGCCTGCGAAGCCTGTTCGGTGACGCCTATGACACGCCCGTCGCGCTCGAAGCCTGCTGGCTCACGAAGGCGGAGGATGCCGGCACGGTCGTGCCCTCCGCCACGGGCCGCTTGGCACCCAGCCCCACCCTGTCGTTGCAGTTCACCGAACCGTCGGGCGCTGTGTTCGGCGCGCTCGACGACGTGGTCGGGGTCGCCATCCTCTCCATGAACGCACAAGGTCGTTACGTGCTGCTCAGTGCCCACGCCTCGGGCCAGCTCCAGCGCCTCGATCCCACACCGGAAGGCGGCTTCACAGGGCGCGTCGTGGCCACGGGCCTCGGGGACCTCTCCAAACTTGCAGGCCTGTGCGTGGGCAATGTGTTCGACGACACCCCCGTGACCCTTCAGCCCGGGAGCGTGCCCCCCCGCCAGCCCGACGTCTTCCTGTATGGGCCCGACGTCGCGACCCTGCTCCAACAAGACGCCGAGGGCAACTTCCAGGACGTCACCGAGCGGGCCGGGCTCGGCTCAGCCTTCGCCACCCGCGCACTCTGGGTCGACCACGAGCATGACGGTGACCTGGACCTCGTGCTCGCCTCCAGCAACGGACTCCAGACGTTCGTCAACCAGAACAACGGTCGCTTCGAGCCCAGCCCAGACATGCCAGACCTCAACAGGCCATCCCGCGACCTGGTGGCTGTGGACTTCGATGACAACGGTGCCGTGGACTTCGCCCTGGCGACGCAGGCCGGGACGGAACGTGTCGACAACCTGCGCGTCGGTCGCTTCGCGCTGCACCCCAACCCGCCGGGCCCCTGGCCCGCTGCCCAGCGCATCCTGTCCGAAGACCTCGACCTGGATGGCCACGCCGACGTGGTCTTGATTCACGCGCACGGTGTGCAGTTCGTGTTCGACGGCGTGCCCGGCGTGGTGCAGGAGCTGCCCGACGTGGAGCTGTGCTCGGGGACCTTCATCGACCCCGATGGGGACGGCTGGCTGGACCTGGCCCTGGTGGGTCGGCCTGCCGCCGACGCTCCGGGCAGCGCGCTGCAAGGCCCCCAGGTGCGGATGTTGCGAAACGCTGGCCGAGCAACCTGGACGGATTGGACCGCAGCCTGTGGCCTCGACACCGTGTGGGCCTCGTCTCAGCCCCCAGGCCAGCCCACAGGCCCGTCGGGCCCCGGCCCCGAACTCCTGGCCGCCGATCTCGATGGGGATGGAGACAGCGACCTCCTGCTGCGCAGCGACAACGGCTCGCTGCACCTGCTCCAGAACCAAGGCGGGCACGACAACCCCCTGCTGAAGTTGCAACTGCTCTCGCTCATGAGCCCTTCCGGCGCCCTCGGTGCTCGTGTCGAGGTGCGCAGCGGAGATTTCTATACGTCGCGCATGATCCAGTCCGAGCAACCGGTTGAGTTGGGAGTCGGTGGCCGGGGCACCCTCGACTCGGTCCTCGCCGTCTGGCCCTATGGGGTCGTGGACACGCGCACGGATGTGTTGATCCCGGACGACCACAGCCCCGTCCCGCTGATCGTGCTGGAGAAGGCAGACACCGGAAGCTGCCCGTTCCTCTACATCTGGGACGGCGAGCAGAAGCGTTTCATCAGCGATGTCGTCGGCAGCGGTGCAACCGATCTGCCGCTCAGCCGCGAAGAACTCATGCCGGTCAACCCGCACGAGCTGGTGAGCATCGGACCCGCGCGCGATTTTCCGCTCGTGAACGGCGCCTGGGAGATCTCCCTCACGAGCGAGCTGCGCGAGGTCGCCTACTTCGACGAGGCTGCTCTCCTGGTGGTAGACCACCCCGAGGGAACGGAGCTCGCCAGCACGCACCGCATGCGTGGACCGCCCTTCCCCGAGGACCGTGTGCTCGCCTTGGGACGCCCGATCCCCTTGCGCAGCGCACAGGGTGACGATGGCCTGGACCGGACGGATGCCCTGCGTGAACGGGACACCCTGCACGCCCCACCCGGCCCCCTGCTACCTCCTCCGCTGCGCGGCGTGTGCCAGCCCATGAGCCTCGAACTCGACTTCGGCCCCTTGGACACATCCAAGCCCCTGGTGCTGAACCTCAGCGGTTACATCGAGTTCGGAACAGCGAGCACGCTCATCGCCCAGAGCCAACGGGACGACGTGCTGGTGCAATGGCCCGAACTGGAAGCGCGTGACGGTGACGGGAAGTGGCAGCGCGTGGACACCATAGTGGGCATTCCAGGCGGCAAGTCCCGCGACCTCACCATCGAGTTGGACGGCCTGCTGCCCGAAGGCGCCGACCGCCTGCGACTCAGCACCACCTTCCAGCTCCATTGGGACCGCGCAGCACTCTTCGAGCAGGTGCCCCTCGCAGCGAGCGCCGTCACGGAGCTGCGACCAGGGTCGGCACGCCTGCAGTGGCGCGGTTTCTCCGAGCTGGTCCGTCGCGGCCCCACCCAGGCGCGCTCGCCCGACTACACCCGGGTCTCACAGCAACCTCCCTGGCGCATGAACCTCACGGGCTGGGCCACGCGCTACGGCGATGTGCTGCCCCTGCTGCAGCAAGAGGACGGCAAGATCATCGTGCTCACGGGTGGCGACGAACTGCTGCTGCAGCTCCCCGCTGCGAGCCTGGGACCCTTGGCCGCGGGGCAGCAGCGGACGCTCCTGTGGAGGTCGGTGGGCTACAACAAGGAGGCCGACCCCAACAACGCAGGCGGCGGACACATCTGGCCCCTCGGCCCCGACACCACCTACGGGCGAAGCGACGCGCAAGAAGACGCATGGCGCCTGGAATGGAACACGCGCTGGGTGCCCGCAGGACGCTTCGACCCTTTCGCCTCCGGAACGCGCTGAACCGCCCCTCGGCGGCCGTCCGCTACACTGTCGCCCGTGGTCCCTGCGCACGCGCGCCGTTGTCCCCGACCACGTCGAGCCTTCTTCCGTCGCCCCGCCAGATCCCCCCTCACTCATGACCTTTGGTGCCCTAAGGAACCGCGAGTTCCTGCGACTTTCGACCGTCCTTGGTCTGGCCTTGCTCTGGCTCCTGCCCTCGGGCTGCGGAGAAGACGCTCCGCCCGCGCCCGAACAGGCGCCTGAACCGGTCCACGCCCCCGCCCTCGCCCCCACGCCCAAGGCCGAATCGCTGGAGGCCCTCGTGGCTCAGCCGTTCGCGGCGCGGCATCCGAAGTCCGGCGGCAAGCGCTTCCGGTCAGTTCCGGCCTCTGAGAGCGGCCTCGACTTCCGGCACGCCTGGCGCCCGGAGCAGAGCTACCTCGGCATCCTCGGCAATGCCATGGCCGGAGGCGGCGTGGCCGTGGGCGAGCTCGACGGCGACGGTTACCCCGAGCTGGTGTTCACCCGCCCCTATGGTGGTACACGGCTCTACAGGAATGAGTCCGGCAATGCCCGGGACGGCGCTGAGCCCGAAGCCCCCTTCCGCTTCCGCGACATCAGCGAGGACGCGGGAATCCTCCCCGATCTTTGGGGAGGCGGCGCAGCCTTCGCCGACCTCGACAATGACGGCCATCAGGACCTCTACGTCTGCGGCTACGACAACCCCAACCGCCTCTACTGGAACGACGGCACGCTGCCCCTGCGCGAAGGTGCCGAGGCAGCCGGCCTCGCCTTCCATGGCTCGTCCATCATGATGGCCTTTGCCGACTACGACCTGGACGGCGACCTCGACGGCTATCTGCTGACGAATCGCGTGGGCACCGACAGCGCACCCGACTTTCCGCCGCCCGATCCGAGCGGCCGGGTGAGCATGCCCACGGAGCTGCTCGAGCAATGGGACGTGCTCTACCGTCCGGATGGTCAGGTCGTCTTCATTCCCAGCGGGCAGTACGACCACCTCTACCAGAACAACGGCGACGGGACCTTCCGAGACGTCTCGGCAGAGGCGGGCATCAGCGGAAACCATTACGGCCTCTCGGCCACCTGGTGGGACCCGGACGACGACGGCTGGCCCGACCTGTACGTGGCCAACGACTTCTACGGGCCCGACCAGCTCTATCACAACGGCCGCGACGGGCGCTTCACGGACATCGCTCAACAGTCCCTGCCCCACACTCCTTGGTTCTCCATGGGTAGCGATGCGGGTGACATCGACGGCGACCTGCTCCAGGACTTCATCGCGTCCGACATGTTGGGGACGACACACGAGCGGCGACACGTGACCCTGACCGACCTGGCCGAAGGGCGCTGGTTCCTGGAGGCCGCCGAGCCACGGCAGTACATGCGCAACGCCCTGTACCTGAACACGGGCACCCCGCGCTTCAGCGAGGCCGCCATGACCGCCGGCCTGGCCCGGAGCGATTGGACCTGGTCGACCGTCTTCGGCGACCTGGACCTTGACGGCCGCCTCGACCTCTTCATCTCGAACGGCATGTCGCGTGACTACTTCAACTTCGACATGCGCAAGGAGGCGGGTCTGAGTGGCGACATCATGGGCGACTACTGGCTGAAGCAGGAGCCGCTCATGGAGGCAAACCTGGCTTTCCGCAACGCCGGCGACCTGGACTTCCAGAGCGTCGGCCCGGACTGGGGTCTCGACCACCATTCCGCGAGCTTCGGGGCGGTCCTGGCCGACCTCGACCGGGATGGTGACCTCGACGCCGTCATGAATGACTTCGAGGCACCCGCTGCGCTCTTCGAGAACCGCACGAGCGAGGGGCACAGCGTCTCGGTGGAGCTGCGAGGGCTCCCCGGACAGAGCAACCGCTTCGGCAGTGGCGCACGGGTGTTGCTCACCAGCAGCGGCGGCGGCAGCAGTGACGGTGACGGTGAGCAGCGGACGCAAGTGCGACACCTCTCCCTCTCTCGCGGCTACATGTGCGGCGTGGAAGCCCGGCTTCACTTCGGCCTCGAGACCCACACGAAGGTGGAACGGATCGAAGTGCGCTGGCCCGGTGGCCAGCTCCAGCTGTTCGAGGACCTGGACGTCGACAGCCACTACATCCTGCGACAAGAATCCCTGGCCGCGAGCGCGGCGACGCCCATCACCTCGGCCATGCCTCCTCGGTCGCCACCCCTCTTCGCTGCCTTTGATGGCCCCGCTCACCAAGAGAGCAGCTTCGACGACTTCGAGCAGCAGCCCCTGCTGCCCCGTCGGCTGTCTCGGGGCGGGCCGGCCCTTGCCTGTGGCGACATCAATGGTGACGGACATGACGATCTCTTCCGGGGCGGCGCCAGCGGCCGCGCCCCCCAGCTGCTGATCAGCACGGAGCAAGGCCTGCGCCCGGGCGCCTTGGGCGCGCTCGAGTTCGACGACTACTACGAGGACCAGGGCGCGTTGTTCCTCGACGTCGACAGCGACGGCGACCAGGACCTCTACGTGGTCAGTGGCGGGGTGGAAGGGCGGGTGGGCAGCGCCGTCTACCGCGACCGCCTCTACCTGAACGATGGGTCAGGCTCGTTTCACCGCGCGCCCAAGACAGCGCTCCCGGACCTCGCGGATGCCGGCAGCCACCTCGCTGCAGCCGATGTGGATGGCGACGGCGACCTCGACCTCTTCGTGGGCGGGCGAAGCGTGCCCGGCGCCTGGCCTCAAGCTGGCAGCAGCCGGCTCCTGCGCAACGAGGGTGGAGTCTTTCGCGACGCCTCGCAGGAGCTCGCCCCGGGACTCGCAGAGCAGGGGCGCGTCACAGCCGCACTGTTCAGCGACGCCGACCAGGACGGCGACCCGGACCTGTTGGTGACCCATGAGTGGGGCCCCGTCCGCTTCTGGCGCAACCGGGAGGGTCAGTTCGTCGACGAAACGCAGGCGGCGGGCCTGGCAGCGCTGACCGGCTGGTGGCAGGGAATCGCGTGCAGTGATGTCGACCACGATGGCGACTTCGACTACGTGGTGGGCAACCTCGGCCTCGGGTCCCGCACCCGAGCCTCTGCCGAACAACCTGCCGTCCTCTTCGCCGGTGATCTCGATGGCAGCGGCACCAACAGCCTGCTGGAGACGGCATGGGTCGAGGGTGTGCTGCGGCCCCTGCGTACCCGTGGCGATGTGCTCAGCGTCATGCCCATCCTGGGCGAGTTCTTCCCGACCAACGACAGCTGGGGCCGCGCCAGCATCGAAGAGGTGTTCGGCGGCGAGGCCCTGGCCGCGGCGATCCGACTGGAAGCCACCACCTGCGAGTCGGGACTCTTGCGCAACGATGGGACAGGTCGCTTCCGCTTCGAAGCCCTGCCCCGGCGTGCCCAGATCTCTCCGGTCCGGAGCGCCAGCTTCACGGAGATCAACGGCGACGGACACCCGGACCTGGTGTTGGTCCAGAACGACTACAGCCCCCAAGCGGAACACGGCCGTCTCGATGGAGGCATGGGTTTGGTGCTGCTGGGCGACGGTCGGGGCGGCTGGACACCCATGCGACCCGACCGCAGCGGCTTCAGCGTCCCGGGCGACGGGCGCAGCCTGAGCGTGTTCGACCTCAACCGGGACGCCTGGGCCGATCTGGTCGCCACGGTGAATGACGGCCCCATGCGCCTCTTCGTGCGCGCCCCGGCGTCCGCCGGGGCGGCCGGTGCCAACACCGGTGCCAACAGCGCTGCCGGCACAGGCTCTCCCACGAGCCGAAGCCTGGCGGTTCGCCTGGAGGGTCCCAACGGAAACCTGGCAGCCATCGGTGCACGTGTCCGCTTCGAGCAGCCCGAAATGCCCCCACAGGTCGCGGAAGTCGCCGGCGGCTCCGGCCTGCTCGGCCAAGCAGGAGGCCTGCTCTTCTTCGGAGTCGCGTGGGCTCCCTCCAACTCCACAGCCGCGCCCCTGACCTTGGGCAGCTTGCATGTCACCTGGCCAGACGGATCGACTCAGGAGCAGGCCGTCTCCAACCGGAGGTTCAGGTTCACCCTGACGTACAAGGGGTCCTGAGCGCAGCGTCGCCCCGTTCCCTCCAGGCCGGGAGCTGAGACACCCACGGTCGGGCCCGCTCCAGAGCGGCCGCCGCGGCCAGCACGGTCGCATCATCAAAGCGTCGACCCACGATCTGTAAACCCACTGGCAAACCGTCGGCGCTGAGTCCCGCTGGGATGCTGATGGCCGGGTGCCCCGTGAAGTTCACTGGGTGGGTGAGGCACCACCCGATCGTACGCTCGACGCTCTGGCCGTTGACCCGGCTGGGGCCCAGCGTGGATCCGTCCCCGGCGTTGGGAAAGGGCAAGGCACCCACCGTGGGCGTCACCAGCAGATCGTGATTCGCGAACACGGATTGGAAGGCATCGAACACCGCGCTGCGCAGGACGTCACCGCGCTTGGCCTGCACCGCTCCCATCCCCTGTCCGGCCAGCAGCAAGGCCAGGAACTCAGGGCAGAGATCGTGGCGGTGCTCTCCCAGGAGGTCGACGCCCGCCGCAGCGAGGTTGTCTGCCGTCGCCGCGTACAGCACCGCCATCTGCTCCAGCCAGAGTTCGGTCAGACGCTCATGGGGGGCGCCCAGCTCGAGCGGGATCTCATCCACCAACAGGCCCGCCGTCTGGAGCGCTTGCACTGCCTCGCGCACCACGCGGTCCACCTCAGGCTCGACCGGGAAGCCACCCATGTCCGGGCTGAACGCGACCCTCAATCCCTCGGACCGACGCTCCGGCGCAGCCAACCAGTCCAGCCCATCGTCGGGCAGCGACAAGGGGTCGCGCTCATGCGGGCCGCACATCACGGAGACCATGAGCGCCGCATCCCCCACCGTGCGGGTGATCGGCCCCGCATGCAGGCAAGGTGTGTGCAGGAAGGCGTCCGGGCGATAGGCAGCCGCAACCCGCCCCACGCTGGGCTTGAAGCCCACCACCCCGCAGTGTGCCGCCGGAATCCGGATCGAGCCCCCCGCATCGCTGCCCTGGGCCAGGGGCACCAGGCCGTCGGCCACCGCCGCAGCCGAACCGCCCGAGCTGCCCCCTGCGTTGCGCGCAAGATCGAAGGGTGTGCTGGTGGGCCCGAACAACAGGTTGTCTGTCACGCCCTTGTGCCCGAACTCGGGAGTGTTCGTCTTGCCGAGCACGATGGCACCGGCGTCCTGCAGCCGCTGCACATAGACCGCGCTCTCGTCAGGCACGAAGTCCCGGAAGACGCGGCAGCCGAAGGTGTTCCGCACGCCGGCCAGAGAATCGAAGAGGTCCTTGATGGCCACGGGCACGCCGTGCAGCGGCCCCATGGGCCCTCCTGCCCGTAGCGCCCTGTCCGCCTGCTCAGCGCCACGCCGCGCGTGTTCGTCGAGGCGCGTGACAATGGCGTTCAGCTCGCCATTGCGGGCGTCGATGCGCGCCAGACAAGCGTCGACCACCTCCACGGAAGACCGCTCGCCGCTACGAATCTGCCCAGCCAGCTCCGTCGCGGAGAGAAAGCAGACATCCGTGGTCACGTCGGTCCTCCGGTTCAGGGCAGCAAGATTCCGCGTTCAGTGCTGCAGCAACTTCACGGCTCGCTCCAGGCCATCCATGGTGAGCGGCACCATGCGACCGCCCACGAGCTCGCTGATCATTCCGATCGAGTGGGTCCAACCCCAGGTCTCTTCGGGGACGGGATTGATCCAGACAACCCTGTCCCAGTGAGCCGTGATGCGCCTCATCCAGACGAAGCCCGCCTCCTCGTTCCAATGCTCCACCGAGCCACCTGGCTCGCTGATTTCGTAGGGGCTCATGGAGGCGTCACCCACGAAGACCACGCGCCAGTCCGGCCCGTAGGTGCGCAGCAGTTCGCGGGTGCTCGTGGCGTCGCTCCATCGTTGCCGGTTGTTGCGCCACACCCGCTCGTAGACGCAGTTGTGGAAGTAGACGTGCTCCAGGTGATGGAACTCCGTCTTGGTGGCACTGAACAGTTGGTCAGCCAGCAGCACGTGGTCGTCCATGGAGCCGCCCACGTCGAGCATGAGCAGCACCTTCATCTGGTTGGTGCGAGCCGCCTGGTGCTGGATGTCCAACCAGCCTTTGCGCGCGGTGGCCGTGATGGTCCCATCCAGGTCGAACTCTACAGGTGAGCCATCCCGGGTCAGGTGCCGCAACTTGCGCAGCGCCACCTTCATGTTGCGCGTGCCCAGCTCGCAGTCCCCGTCCATGTCCTGAAACTCGCGTTTGTCCCAGACCTTGATGGCCCGCCGGTGCCGGCTCTCCTTCTGCCCGATGCGGATGCCCATGGGGTTGTAGCCGTAGGCCCCGAAGGGTGAGGTGCCCCCGGTGCCGATCCACTTGGAGCCGCCACCGTGCTTGCCCTCCTGTTCGGCCAGGCGCTGCTTGAGCGTGTCGAGCAGCTCTCGGAAGCCGCCCAGCTCTTTCACCAGCGCCTTCTCCTCCTCGCTCAACAGCTTCTCGCCGATGGACTTCAGCCACTCCTCGGGGATCTCCGCGAAGGGGTCGTCGATCTGCTCCAGGCCCTCGAACTGCTCGGAGAACACCCGGTCGAAGCGGTCCAGGTGCCGCTCGTCCTTCACCAAGGTCGCGCGTGAGAGGTAGTAGAAGTTCTCCACCGAGAACTGCTCGAGGCCCGCGGCCAGGGCCTCCTGCAGGGTGAGCAGTTCCTTGAGCGACACAGGGATGCCGGCGGCACGCAGGGAGAAGAAGAAGCGGACGAACATCGCGCAGCCCCCCTACCACCCGCGCCCGGTGCGCTTGGTGGACAGGTACTCCGTGAGCCGTTGCATGTCCTGCTCGTTCTTCATGAGCGCCCCCACCATGGGCGGTGGCGTCATGGGCTTGTCTGTCACCGCCAGGGTTGCGGGGTCCGTCCCCTCCAGCACCAACAACCTCAACCAATCCAGCAACTCGCTCGTACTGGGTCTCTTCTTCAGGCCGGGAGCACCACGCAGGTGATAGAACATCGTGATAGCGCGCTGGACGAGCTCCTTCTTGAGGCCCGGGTGGTGCGCTGCGACGATGGTCTCCATCGTGTCGGGGTCAGGGAAGCGGATGTAGTGGAAGAAGCAGCGGCGCAGGAAGGCGTCCGGCAGCTCCTTCTCGTTGTTCGAGGTGATGATCACCGCGGGCCGCGTCGCCGCCTTGACGGTCTGCTGGGTCTCGTAGACGAAGAACTCCATGCGATCGAGTTCGAGCAGCAAGTCGTTCGGAAACTCGATGTCCGCCTTGTCGATCTCGTCGATCAGCAGCAGGGCACCACCCTTCTGCTCAAAGGCCTCCCACATCTTGCCGCGCACGATGTAGTTGCCGATGTCGTGCACCTTCTCGGAACCCAGCTGGCTGTCCCGCAGGCGTGCCACCGCGTCGTACTCGTACAGCCCCTGCTGGGCCTTGGTGGTGGACTTGATGTGCCACGGGATCAGGGGCAGACCCAAGGAGCGTGCCACCTCCTCGGCCAGGGCAGTCTTACCGGTCCCCGGCTCACCCTTCACCAACAGGGGCCGTTTCAGGGCGACAGCCGCGTTGACGGCCACGGAGAGATCCTCCGTCGCAATGTAAGTGTCCGTGCCCGTGAAACGCGCGGAGGCGTCGGGGCGAGAGTCGTCGTCAGGCATGTGGGCAGAGCTGCAGGGGAGGACGGATTGAGAGCCAAGCGCAGAGGGTGCCCATCGTCGCGGCGCCCCCCCGGCTCCGCAAGAGCCCCGCGCAAGCCCTCCTCTCTTTCTGGCCCCGTCTTTCTGTCCCCTCCATTATCTGTCCCCCCCTCCATCGCACGGACCCGGGATGAGAGGATGGAGACCGCTTCGAGAATCCCCGCCTCCCTGAATCGTGTGACCCAGGACATGCCACCCGTGAGTTTCCGGACGTGAACCACCTGCTGAGCCTGCTCGTGCTGTTGAGCCTGCTGTCCTGCGGGGACGGCGTCCTTCAGCCACCAGCCCCCGAACAAGACGCATCCGCAGCTGAGACGGCCGCTGGATCCGAGGCCTCACCCAGCGAGGCCGATCTGAAGCCCTTCGTCTCCCAGCGCGCGGAGTTCCAGGCCATCGCCGACCGCCTGACAGCCAGCGACAATCTCTACCTGGGCCATGCCCAGCTGGAGACCCAACGCGTGCGCCTGGCACACGCCAGCCTGGCCGACTCCGAGCGCCTGGGCTTGCTCATGGAGAACTCCCTGGATCTGCTCCGCATTGGAGACGTGGACGGCAGCCTGCACCAGTTGGAGGAGGCTGCACGCCTAGCCAATCGCCTGGGGCTGAGCGATGAGCAACAAGTCCCCATCCATCAGCTGACGGGGCTGGCCTACCTGCGCCAGGCGGAGGTGGCCAACTGCATCCAGCGCCACAATGCTGAGTGTTGCGTCTTCCCCTTGCGCGGCGCCGGCGTGCACGAAGAGCGCGCGCCAGCCTTGGCCGCTCAAGCCGCCTTCTACCGCAGCCTGGCCATCGCCCCCGGGCAATTGGACACCCGCTGGCTGCTGAACCTCTCGGCCATGGCCCTGGGCGATTGGCCCAAGGGAGTTCCCGCTGAGCTCCGCATCACTCCCAAGGCCTTCAAGTCCGAGCAACCCTTCCCGCACTTCGATGATGTCGCCGGCGCGTTGGGGGTCGACACCTTCAATCAGTGCGGCGGTGCCGTGGTGGAGGACTTCGACGGCGACGGCCACCTGGACATCTTCACCACCACCTTTTCCATGCAGGGCCCGGCGACCTTCTACCGCGGTCGCGAGGGGCTCGCCTTCGACGACCACTCCCAGCGCTCCCACGCAGACGACCAGCTGGGCGGCCTCAACTGCGTCGCAGCCGACTACGACTCCGACGGGGACGCCGATGTGCTGATCCTGCGCGGCGCATGGCTGTTCGACGACGGCCGCATTCGCAACTCGCTTCTGCAGAACGACGGACAAGCGCGCTTCCACGATGTCACCGAAGCAGCTGGCCTCTCCAGTCCCGCTGCACCGACGCAAGCCGCCTGCTTCGGAGACTTCAACGACGACGGGCAGCTCGACCTCTACATCGGCAACGAATCCCGCAAAGAACAGCGGGGAGACGGGGACTACCCCAGCCAGCTGTTTCGCAACCTGGGTGCTGGTGCTCAGGAGGGCGGAGTCGGAACGACGCGCTTCCAGGACGTGGCAGCCGAAGCGGGCGTGAGCAACGATCGCTACGCCAAGGGCGTCGCAGCAGGGGACTACGACAACGACGGCGACCTCGACCTCTACGTCTCCAACGCGGGGGCCAACCGGCTCTATCGCAACGACGGCGACATGCGCTTCACCGATGTCGCCACGGAGTTGGGTGTGGCCGAGCCCGTGGGGCGCAGTTTCGCCTGCTGGTTCTTCGACCTCCAGAACGACGGTTGGCTGGATCTCTTCGTCGGAGCCTTCGACGCCAGCTTGAATGACGTCGCCGCCGACGCGCTCAATCAGCCCTTCAACGCCCAGCCCCCACGCCTCTACCGCAACGACGAGGGGCGCTTCACCGACATCGCCCCCGCCTCCGGCCTCAACCACGCCTGGTTGCCCATGGGGGCAGGCTTCGGAGACCTGGACAGCGACGGTTTCCTAGACATCTATCTCGCCACCGGTGACCCCGGCTACCAGACCCTGGTGCCCAACGTGATGCTCAGGAATGACGGCGGCGAGGGCTTCAAGAACATCACCACCGTGGGCGGCTTCGGCCACCTGCAGAAGGGGCACGGCGTGGCCTTCGCCGACCTGGACAACGATGGCGATCAGGACCTCTACAACCAGCTGGGCGGCTTCTATCCTGGGGACGCTTACGCCAACGCCCTGTTCCGCAACCCCGGCCACGAGAACCACTTCCTGTACGTCAGCCTGGTGGGAACGCAGAGCAACCGCTCAGGCATCGGTGCGCGGCTCAAGCTGATCGTCGAGGACGACGCGGGACAGCGCGAGATCCACCGCGCCGTGGGCAGCGTGAGTTCATTTGGCGGAACACCCATCCGCCAGGAAATCGGGCTGGGTGCGGCGAGCCGGATCGTGTCGCTCGAGATCACCTGGCCCAGCAGCGGGATCCATCAGCTGCACGAGCACGTGGGCCGGGACCGCTGGATCCAGGTGGTGGAGGGCGACTCCGCCATCACCAGCCTGCCCTTGCGATGAACAAGACGCTGAGGCATTCGCCGGGCACGTGACAGCAGCCCCTCCGGCCCTCCGTTCAGTCGCGAATGACCACCGACTCGACCGTGGAGAACAAGACCTGACCCGTGAGGCCCCCGGTGTCGTCCTGGACGCTCTGGAAGTGCACGGACACGTCGATCAGCGCGGGGCTGTGGGGAACCATCACCGTCACTTCATTGCCCAGCGGACGCAACTTGCCCGCCTGGAGAATGAAGAAGGGAGCGCCCAGATCCAGGACACCCCCGGCGAAGGGGGCCGCGCCGAGGTTCAGCGACCACAGGGTGACGAAGAACTCTCCCACGCTGCCGTAGGTCGTGAAGCTGACCTGGCTGCCACGGGTGGGGTTCAGCTCGCTGGCCTTGACGATGCCGAGCAGGCGCAAAGCCGCATCCCGCACCTGCACCTTGCCCGCACCAAAGAGGTTGTCCTTGCCGGGCGCGCCGAGATCCTTGGCGCTGCGTTGCAGTGCCTGAGCCACGTGACGGGGCGCGGCCAGGGGCTGCGCCGAGAGCAACAGCGCGAGGCTGCCACCCAGATGCGGTGTGGACGCGGACGTCCCGCCGAAGCTCGAGTTGTAGCCCACGCCATTCGTGGTGGTCACGACGTTGGTGAAGGTCACGACGTCCGGCTTGATCAAGCCCTGCCCTGAGCCACCGAAACCACCGACCGGGAAGTCGAAGAAGGCCGGGTCTTGAGCGTGCGGATAGTCCGGCGCATAGATCGTGATGTCCTCCCAGGCCACGGGGCCCGAGCCCGAGGGCACATAGTGGCTCTCGTCCACGATGATCCCACCGCAGGACATGACCCCACCAGCGCTGACACCTTGCTGCAACTGGACGGGGTGCAGCCAGGGCGCGGGCACGAGGCCCGGCGCGGAGATGTTGAAGGGGATCGGCGCCGCGGGGCTGCTGCCGTCGTTGCCGATGGAGTTGGCGTGGATGATGCCAGCCGCCAGCACCATCTCTTCGACGACACGGTGCATGTGGTAGTCGGGCTGGGGGTTGAAGTACCACTTGTACGAATGGCTCGAGGAGCTGCAATCGATGCCGACCGAGATGCCCCACTGCTGGGCAGCCCAGTGGTCCGTGGAACCGCCGATGCGTGCGACGGCCATCTTCGCACCAGGCGCCATGCCGGTCTGGAAGATCCCCGACGCGCCGTCGCCCACCATGATGCCGCTCGTGTTTGTCCCGTGGGTCAGCGCGGTGCTCGGGTCGTTGTCGTCGTCGATGAAGTCCCAGCCCATGAAGTCGTCGATGAAGCCATTGTTGTCGTTGTCGACACCATCCACGGGATCGTTGGGGTTGGCCCAGACCCGGTTGGCGAGGTCCGGATGCGTGGTGTCCACGCCGTCGTCGATGTTCAGGATGCTGACACCCTGACCGTTGAAGCCCAGGGCCCAGAGGTCCGGCGCCTGGAGACCGACGAGATTCGGCTGCGGCCCGGGCACGGGCGGCGGCGCGAAGCCGTCGGCCAGCTGGACATCATCGAGCGAGATGCCATCGGTCTCCGGCGCGAAGTTGTCTGCCCAGCGCCAGCGCAGCATGAAGTTCGCGCCGTAGCTCAAGCCCAGGGGATCGAGGTCATGGGTGCGCGTGATGTACAGCCCGTCCTGCCCCGTGAGGTCAGCGACCTTGACCCAGTTCGCCCCACCATCGTCGGAGGCTTCGAGGATGTCGGCACCCGCGTTGAACTCGTCGAAGATGTCCTTGAAGCGGTAGCGCAGCGAAGCCGTCGTCACACCCGACAAGTCGACCGACAGGTTCAGCACGGCGGTGGACGCGCAGTTGTCGATAGTGGATGCGATCACGACGTGGAAGCTGCCGGACGAGGGCCCGTAGAGGTTCGTGACGGACGCGTCGCCGCACCCCGTACTCGAAGTGCTCCAGACCCCAGACAGGGATCCCGTCTCGAAGTCATCCGAGAAGTAGGTGCTGAAGCCGCCGCCGTCGGACGTCCCCAGGTCATCCTGGTATTCGCTGGGCTCGCGCTGGGGGTCCCAGCTGATGCTGCGCACATCCGGCCTGGCGGCCACATCCAGGATGGCTTCAGCCGAACCGTGGAAGACCACCGTGTTGTTGATCCACAAGGGGCGCACCCGCTGCACGGCACCCGAGTTGCGCAAGCCCTCCAAGGCTGCCAGCACTCCCGCCTGACGCGACTGGGCATGGGCCTTCAGCCGACTGGCCACGAAGGCCTGGCGCTGCCCGCGCCCCAGGTTCTCCACCTGCCCGCGGAAGTCCGCACCACGCAGCTCATCGCCCAAGACGGCGTAGACCCGATACACCGCCGAAACATCAGCGGACGCCATCGCCTCCAACAGTTCACTGGCGATCTTGCCCTGGCTGGATGCGCTCAACGAGGGGCTCAGCGCTTGGGCCATCAAAGCCTGCGAGAGCAGGCCCAGGGCGAGTGCGGGGAGACAACAGGAGCTGCGAGTCAAGACGCGCCGGGAGAGCCACATGTGCGGAGTCCAGGAAGTGCTGGGAAGCTGAGAGAGAGGTGTATCCAACGACCGTCAGACGACGGTCGCAACGGATGCGGGCATCCTCTGAATTCGGCACACCGTGAACCCCAGCTGAAGCTGGAGGCGCGGGAACAGGGGACCGCAAGCAGAGGACCTCAAAGATAGCCGGGGATCGGGTGCTTGTGGGGCCGAATCGGGCCGGGCCGAGATCGGGTGGGCTTGAGCCCGCCTCAGGCGAGAACGCTCGCGGCCAGGAACCCCAGGTAGGTCCCCGCAGCCGTCCCCAGCGAGCCCACCAGGATGGCCGGCAGCACGAGGTCCGAACGACGCAGACTGCGCGCCATGGCCAGTGCCGTCGTTCCCCCGCCTACGTTCGCAACGCTCGCCACGGCAGCCATCTCCACGTCTGCGCCCAACAGGAGGGCGCCTCCAAAGCACACCAGGCCGTGCACGCAGAGAATCACCACCACGAACAGCAGCATCGTGGGACCCAAGGCGCCCATGGCCTCGAAGGCGGCGAGGTCGCAGTACGCACCGATCACAGCCAAGAACAACAGCACTCCGAACATGCCCATCAGGCGCGGGCCTCGCAGGCGTGCGATGGCCGGAACCTGTGCCAGGATCAACGCCACCGTGGTGAGCACCAGGACCGACGGCAGCTCGCGCCCGAACCACTCGCCCGACCATTCGGAGACGGCGCGCGAAAGCACCAACGCCCCGGCGCCGAGTCCGAGCACGAGACCCAGCTCGAGCGGAGATGCCCGTTCCTCGTCGTGCGTTTCCTTGCCCTCCCCGGGCAGGGCCGCGCCGGCCTGAGCTGCAAGCCCTTCCGCTCCCCCGCGCCGCGCCCGGACGGGCATCCAGCGCGAGAGTACGCGCGGCACGATCAGGGCCACGATCATCCAAACCGACGTCAGGATGCTGTCAACAGCCACGGCACCTGTGTAGAGCGCACCCTCCTGAGTGACACCGTAGTGCGTTCCGATCAAGTTGAAGTTGAGGCTCCCGCCGACGTAGGTGCCCACGAACATTCCGCCCAAGGCGTGCTGCAACTCGCCGAAGGCCTGCGGGCCGTCAACAACGGACATGCCTACCATCACACCGGCGAATGTCCCCAACGCGCCCAAGCCAAACAGACCGATCATGGGCAGCCCGGCTTGGCGCACGTCGGCCAGACGCACTCCGAGCAGCAGCAGGAAGATGGAGAGCGGAGCGACGTCCGCAAAGATGCTCTCGTAAAGAGGTTGCGGGTCGGTCCCGGTGGGAATCAGGCCCAGGTTGGCCCAGACCGCCGTGAGCAGGATCACCAGCAAGGCCGCACCAAAGTGGCGCAAGGGCGTGTGACGACTGAGCCACTCGGACAAGCTGACCGTCACGCCAAGCACCGCAAGAATCGCGAGGGGCTCGTCGAACATCGGCTGATGACACCACCGGGAAGCCCCCGCCGCAAGCGGAGACCGTCAGCCCGGGTCGCGTTCAGGGGAACCTCACGTTGATCCTTCGGGACCCGATCACCATGCTTGGCTGCCCCTCACCTCCGCTCCCGCCCCCAGCAGACTCCTGAGCCGCTTGCATGGATCGCAGCACGGCCATCCTCGTCACCTTGGTGACGTACAAGCTGGTGTTGCTCTCGTTGGGGGTCTGGGGCGCACGCCGCACCAGCAGCACGGCCGACTACTTCCTCGGCGGCCGATCGCTGGGACCCTGGGTGGCGGCGATCAGCGCGTCGGCCAGCGGTGCCTCAGCCTGGACCATCATGGGTGTCAGTGGGGCCGCCTGGTCCAGCGGCCTGTCTGCTCTGTGGATCTTCCCTGCCTGTGTTGGCGGCATCGCCTTCAACTGGTTCGTGCTCGCCCCGGGGCTGCGCCGTCTCTCAGCGGAACGGAACGCGCTCACGGTGACGGAACTCCTGGCGGGCCCTCGAGGTGCCCCCCTGAGCGGAGCCATCCGCAGCGTGGCGTCCCTGATCGTCCTGGTCTCCTTGGGATTCTACGTGTGCTCGCAGTTCCAGGGTGCAGGGAAGACCTTCAGCGCCACCTTCGACATCAGCCGCACCGAAAGCGTCTTGATCGGCGCAGGGGTCGTGGTCCTCTACACCCTCATCGGTGGGTTCTGGGCCGTGAGTCTGACGGACACCTTGCAAGGGCTGCTCATGGCAGCGACAGCCGTGATCCTGCCCGTGGCCGCCTTGATCGAGGTGGGAGGTTTCGGAGCGCTCTTCGACGGCATGGCCCAGGTCGACAAGGAAGGCTTCCTCAGCCTGACCAAGAACATGCCGCTCTGGTCGGGGGTCGGATTCGTGGCGGGAACGCTCGGCATCGGCCTGGGGTTCCCCGGCCAGCCTCATGTGGTCTGCCGCCTGATGGCCTTGCGACCTGGCGACCGTTCCCTGCGTCAGGCCAGACTCATTGCCGTGAGCTGGGGTGCCGTGGTGTTCACGGGCATGTTGCTGCTCGGTTGGTGCGGCCGACTCTTGTTGCCCGCACTCGCCGACGGCGAACAGGTCTTCGTCGAGGCAACCAACAGCTTGTTCTCGCCCATGGTGGCCGGGGTCATGATCGCGGCCGTGTTGAGCGCCATCATGTCGACCGCAGACAGCCAGCTGCTGGTGGCAGGCTCTGCCGTGACCCACGACATGGGGCTGGGCGGCAGCAATCAACGCACGGTACTGCTGCGTTCGCGGCTCGTGGTGCTGGGCCTGAGTGGCTTCGCCGTGGCAGCCGCCGCCCTGAGCGACGAGTCCATCTTCAACCAGGTGCTGTTCGCCTGGGGTGCGATGGGAGCCGCCTTCGGCCCGTTGCTGGTCGTCACGGTCTTGCGTGGGCCCGTCAGCCCGGGCCGCAGTCTGAGCGCCATGCTCGTGGGCTGCAGCGCGAGCGTCGTGGCCTACTACACCGTCAGCGAACCCTCGGCCAAGGCCCTGGAGCGGGTGCTGCCCTACGCCCTCGCCTTCGCCATCGCGCTCTGGCCGGCGCGCCGGTCCAGTGCATCAGCGTCAAGCTGAGCTCGACCTGAACCTAGAACAGGTGGATCAGGACGTCGTCGCCCTGGGCTTCCGTGTGTGAAGGCGTCGTGTCGATCGTGCCGTCCGGTCCAGCGCTCAAGACCTTGATGCGCTGAGTGCCCGCCTGCAGTCCATCGATGTTGGCCAGGTAGGCGTTGCCCCACGGATCGGGCATGAGGATCTGGATGTAGCGACCCTTGTCCACGTTGTTGAGCAGATCGAGGGGCGTGGCGCCTTCGTCGTCGGCGAAGGGCGCCGCCGCAGGAAGATCACCGGGCCCATAGAGCCAGGACACGCGCTGCAGATCCTGCTCCTGCAACTGGCCCTCGGCGGAGAACTGGCGCAAGCCAACGGCGATGGTCTGCATGTCGAGGTAGACCCGCTCTGCACGGGCCGCAGAACCAACGTTGCCAGCGCCCGTACCGATCACGCCAGCTTGGCCGATCAGCAGGCCCAGGACCGCCGCGAACGCCAGGCGCGGTATCTGCCGGCTCTTGGGCTCCTTGCGGTACTTGGCCGGCTCGTAGGGGTTCGAGACCGACGTCGGCAACGTGCTGTTCTTCATGGCTGGACTTCCTAAGGACCCGGATTCGCACTCCCTTGTTCGGGCAGGTCGGCCCTCCGCATTGAGGGAAATCTGTGGTCCCGGCTCAGGATTCAGCAGTTTTTCACCCTGGCAGCACAAGTCCACGAAGCCGGGCTCCAGCAGGCCAAGAATCCGCGCCCAAGCACCACTTTCGCGCCCCCATACCCTGCTCTCAGAACGAAGGCAAATCCCCGCTTTGCAGGCCGTGGACGCCCTTGCCCGGCCCAGGGAGCGGGATAGTGTTCGGACACTCCAGCACCTGCCCGTGCCCTTTTCCCACACCTTCTCGGTCCGCCAATGCTCAACGTCCGCACGCTCGTTCCATCGCAGCCGTCCCGTGCTGCCCGTGCGTCCGCTGACCGGGAAACCATGGTCTCCCAGCATGCTCCCCGCTGTCCTGGCTACACCCTGGTCGAACTGCTCATCGTTCTGGTCATCCTGGGCATTCTGGCCGCGGTCGTCATGCCCAAGATGGGTGACTTCCGGGATGGTGCGCAGGACGTGAAACTGTCTGGCGACCTGAGCACGATTCGCGAGGCCATCGAACACTACAAGCTGACCCACGGCGGCCTCGCCCCCCATCTGGATCCTGTCGCCCAGCTGACCAGCATCACCGACCCGAAGGGAACGCTGAAAAACGTTCCTGCGGACGCGCCCGGCAAAGCTGGCAGGACCCGTGTCCCAGGGGGAGGGCTCTCGACGACGTCGCCCAACGACACCAGCAGCACCACCCCTTTTGTCGGCCCCGAGCTGGGCCCGTTCTTGCGCCCGCCCTTCCCCGCCAACCCGGTCAGCAAGCTGAAGAGCGTCCGCATCGTCGACAGCATGCCGCCCTTCGCCGACGGCCAGACCGGCTGGATCTACGCGCGCACCACGGGTGTGCTCAAGGCGAACAGCTCCGGCACCGCTTCCGACGGCCGGCGCTACTTCGACCTCTGACCACGCACGGGCACCGCCTGCCTAACGCAACGGCACCCCGCCCGCGCTCAGCACCTTCAGGATCATCTGGTGCGTCATGCCCCAGACCAGGCGCTCGCCGTAGCGCCACGCGGGAAGTTGCCGGATCACTCCTGAACGCGCGTGGCGATGCTCCGTGTCCAGGCGGCCACTGAGCACCTCTTCGAGGGGGAGCCAGAAACACTCCTGGGCCTCGACTCCTGGTACGGGCTCCGCCGGCTGCTCCAACCGGAAGACGAAGGGCGTGATGTCCATCCTGGGGATGGTGCCGCCCGCGACGGCCTGGAATGGCTCCAGCTGGCACAACAGTCGCGCCGAGCGGTCGAGGTCCAGACCGACCTCTTCGCGGGTCTCGCGCAGAGCCGTCTCCAACAAGCTGGTGTCCTTCGGATCCACCCGACCGCCGGGCATGGAGATATGCCCGGACCAGGGGTCACCCGGGTATTCGATCCGACGCATAAGAAGCAACTCACGCGCCTCCTCTGGACCACGCAGAACCGCAGCCACGGCGGCCCGCCGCTGGGGCGGCTGCTGCACCTCGGGCGCCCGATGAAGCGCGAGGCGATCTTCGAAATCAGGGGGTAGGGCCGGGGTCATGGGGAGCGAACAGAACGCGTGGAATGAGGCGGCTTTCAAACGGGACGGTCGACCCAGAGCGTAGCAGTCCTCACCAAGAGCCTGGCAGGGTGGAGGGCGGGCGGCCCCATTCCGTCCCGCTCCTGGTCGCTTGCTATTCTCCTCGCCTTGCTCACGCCCGTCGGCCCTGCACTCCGCACCGAGCCCCTTCATGCTCAGCACTTTCGCCCTGCTCGCCCCTGCCACCCAGGCCGTCACTCAGGCTGTAGACCAACCAGGCCCCTGGGAGCTACTGCTCGGGCGCTCGCACATCCTTGCGCTGCACTTCCCCCTCGCCTTGCTGCTGGTGGCGGCCTTCCTGGAGTTCGTCTCCCGCAAGCGCGAGCAACCCGGGCCAAACCCACACGCCTTCACATGCCTTTGGCTCGGCGCCCTGTCCGCTCTCGTGGCCGCCGGCACGGGCTGGGTCTTCGCCGAAGTGGAGCCCCTCTCCCAGAGCCAGGACGAGCACCTCTTCCAGCATCGCTGGGCGGGCGTGCTCACGGCAGTGCTCGCCCTCAGCGCGACGATCGTGGGTGCCCTCTCCCGCAAGCGCCCCTCCCTGCGCAAGAGCTTCCGCATCCTGTTGGGCGTCGCTGCACTCGGCGTCGCCGCCACGGGTCACTTCGGCGGTGAGATGGTGCACGGCGAAAACTTCCTGTTCGATGGGTTCACATCCACAGGAAGCGGCAGCACGTCTGCACGCCCGAGTTCCAACTCCTCTGCGTCCCCCACGGCGAGTTCGCTGGAGTCTTCCGCGACAGCTGGGGAATCCACCGCGGGTGGAGCTGCACTGGACGCCCTGGCGACAGGCGCGGACAAAGACCAAAGCGTGTCCTTCGAGCACGACGTCGAGCCCATCTTCGCTGCACACTGCTACGTCTGCCACGGGGACGCCAAGGGCAAGGGACGCTTGCGCTTGCACGACCTCGAAGCCCTGTTCGCCGACGGAGCCGGGGACTGGCTGATCGTGCCGGGGGACCCCGACGCAAGCGAGCTGATCACCCGCGTGCGCCTGCCGCCAGGCGACCTGGACATCATGCCGGAGGAGGGAGACCCCCTCTCGCCCGAACAGATCGACAGCCTGGTGCGCTGGGTGGAACAGGGCGCTACCTATTAGAGCCGTCGGGGGCCGCTGGAATGCCCGCTTCGGTAGACTGCGCGATTCCCTCGCCCCCCTGGCTCTGCCCCTTTCGTGACCACGCGTGAATCTCCATCGGCACACGCTCGCCCCTGCGTCGAGTTCGCCGACCTCTCCCGGCACTACACGCTCGGCACGGAAACCGTCCACGCCCTCGACCATGTGGACCTGTTCATCGGCCACGGCGAGCACGTCGCCATCGTCGGTCCTTCGGGCAGCGGCAAGTCCACGATGCTCCAGATCCTGGGCTGTCTGGATGCACCCACCCACGGCGAGTACCGCCTGGACGGCACGGCCGTCGGGCGCCTGTCCGAGTCGGCCTTGGCCGAGGTACGCAACGTCAAGATCGGCTTCGTCTTCCAGCAGTTCCATCTGTTGAAGCGCGCCAGCGCGCGCCGCAACGTCGAGCTGCCCCTGGTCTACGCGGGGCGCCCCGCCAAGGAGCGGCGCGAACGGGCCGATGCAGCCCTGGCCTCCGTCGGCTTGGGTGACCAACGGAATCGCCGGCCCGACCAGCTCTCAGGCGGGCAGCGACAGCGGGTCGCCATCGCCCGTGCCCTGGTGAGCAACCCTTCCATGCTTTTGGCTGATGAGCCCACCGGCAATCTCGACAGCAAGACCGGGGCCGAGATCCTCGACCTCTTTGACGCGCTTCGCAGCCCGGAGCGCACCCTGGTGATGGTGACCCACGATGCAGCACTGGCGGCTCGGACAGGGCGCATCATCGCCCTGCGCGACGGGCGTCTCGAATACGACGGCATCCCTGCCGGATACACGACGGAGGCAGCATTCTCGTGAACAGCTCGACTCCCACCAGGCGTCAGCGGGGGGGAACCCTCGGCTCGCTGCTGGTGATCCTCTTGCTGCTCGCCACCGGAGCAGGCCTGTGGTGGCAGAACCGGGCACCCGCATCGACGGGCGTGGATGCCGACCGCCTCGTCAGCGTCGAAACGCGAGAGGTGCTCGACGCCGTCAACGCTTCGGGTCGCGTGGAACCCCATGCTCGCGTCGCCGTCATGAGCCGCGCCAGCGGCATCTTGGAGAAGCTCCTGGTGGAAGAGGGGGACGCGGTCAACCAGGGCCAGGTGCTCGCAGAATTGGACCGCGAGCAACTCGAAGCCTCATTGGCCCAGGACCGCGCCGACCTGCAGTCCGCGGAGGCCCGCGTCGCCGCCGCCAGGGCCCGGGTGCTCGAAGCCTTGGTCTCGCTGGAGGACCCGGAACTCGAGTTCGTTCGCCGGGAATCGGAACGCCTGGCGTTGTTGTTCGACACGGGCGATGTCACGGAACGCGAGTTGGAAGCAGCGCAACGGGAGCACGCCCGCATCCAGTTCGAAATCGAACGGCTCTCGGCTGGCCTGCCCGTGCTGGAAGCAGATGTGGCAGAAGCCCTCGCCAACCTGGACGCGGCCGCAGCCTCCATCGAGCGCAGCGAGACAGCATTGCGGGAAGCCACCATCCGCTCGCCCATCGACGGCATCGTGCTCGTGCGCGACAAAGAGGTGGGGGACGGTGTGTCGTCGATCCTCACAGCGGGCGGCAATGCCACTCGCGTCATGTCCCTGGGCGACCTCTCGGAGATGTTCATCGAGGCGCGTGTGGACGAGGTGGATCTAGGGCGTATCCGGCTGGGCATGCCAGCGCGTGTCACCGTGGATGCCCACCGCGGCCAGACCCTCGAAGGCCTGGTGGCGCGCATCGCTCCGGCCGGCTCCGTCGACAACAACGGCATCGTCACCTTCGAGGTGCGCGTCACCGTGAAGGACCCCAACAGACTCTTGCGGCCCGACATGACCGCGGATGCGCGCCTGATCATCGATCGACGGGAGAACGCCCCGACCATCGCACAGAGCGCTTTGATCCGCGGCCTCAACGACACCTGGAGCGCCCAGAAGGTCGAGGGATCCGGACTCACGGAGCGGGTGGAGACAGTCGAAGTCCGCATCGGCCTGAGTGACGGCCTCATGACGGAGGTGCTTGAGGGTCTGGAGGTTGGCGACCGGGTGCTTCTGCCCAACGTCCTGGCCGGTTCCCGCGGGCGCTGATTCTCCGTGACGCTTTGGTCCCTCATCGCCGAGTCCTTCGCATCGATCGGGCTCGAGATTCGGCGCATCGCCCCCATGGCAGCGGGCATCGTCTGGGGCGTGGCCTCGGTCTTCGTGCTGGTTGCGCTGGGCCGTGGGTTCGAGGACACCCAGCGCCGTTCGCTCGAGGCGCTCGGGGACAGCTTCCTGCTGCTGCGCGTCAACCGTGCCACCACCAGCCGGGGCGACATCCGCAGCAACGCCTTCGTGAGGCTCGAGGGTGACGACATCGACATGGCGCGCGAAGCGTCGCCGTCAGTCGCTGCCATCTCTCCAAAAGCGAACAACTGGTTCATGCAGGGCTACCGAGACGGCAAGCTCGCCCGCTTGCACGCGGTGGGCGTGGACCCGGAATACGCAGACATCTGTCATGTGGCCATGGCATCGGGTGGGCGCTGGCTCGACGACAATGACATGCAGCACGAGCTGCCCGTGTGCGTCATCGGACCCGGTGCGCGCGAGGAGCTCTTCGGCGACGAGCCGTATCTCGGGCAGGAGATCCAGCTCATCTTCACCCGTGGTGCGGGGGAGGACACCCTGCTGAGGCGCCTGACGGTCATCGGTTCCTTGAGCGAGGTCGAGCTGGCGGGCGACGACATCTACACGAGCCACCGACGGGCGGTCTTCGTGCCCTTCACCACCTGGGAGCGAATGTCACCGCAGGGCTTCCAGTTCATGGTCATGCGCCCGCTCACACCGGCCCACAAGGAAGCCGCCCTGTCCGAGGTACGCGCTGCCCTGGCCTACCGTCGGGGCTTCGACCCGGACAACAAGAACACGCTCATCCCCTACTTTGATGCCATCGATCGATCGCAGCGGATCGAGGAGGTCTTCGGTGGCCTGGAGGTGTTCCTGGGAGCGGTGGGAGCCTTGATCATGCTGCTAGGAGCAGTGGGCGTGGCGAACGTCGTGCTCATGTCCGTCACGGCGCGCACGGCAGAGTTCGGGTTGCGGCGGGCCCTGGGCTGCAAGAGCCGCTGGGTCTTCGCACAAGTGTTCCTAGAAGCCTCCCTGGTGTGTGTGATCAGCGGCGGCCTGGGCTTCCTGCTGGGTGCGGGAGGGGTGGGCGTCATGCGCGGCATCGAGCTGCCCGAGGGCTTCTCCGTGCCACAGGCGGAGTGGCAAGCGGCGCTCCTGCCGGGAGCCCTGCTGCTTGTGGTCAGCCTGGGTGCTGCGCTCTGGCCCGCAACGCGTGCTGCCCGCATGTCGGTCGTGGAAGCCCTGCACGGAGCACCGCTCTGATCGGCGGCACGCCAGCATGACGACCCTCCTGTCCATTCTTCGCGAAGCTCTCGGCAGCCTTCTGAGCCACCCCCTGCGATCCGCACTCACCGCGGCCAGCGTCACCTTCGGTGCGGCGGTGCTGATCATCCTGCTGAGCTACGCCAGGGGCTTTCCGGAGACCACGAGCACGATGCTGCGCGGCCTCGGCAGCAAGGAGTTCCTGGTGGAGCCCAGCCGCCGGCGAGGCATGGGCACGGGGCGCAGCGGTCGGCAGGTCCAGATCCGCTACTCCGACATGCCGGCCATCCGGGATGCCTGTCCCTCCATCGACGGCATGGCCCCCACCTACCGCCCGGGCCGCGGCGGCCCGGTGTTCTCAAGCGATCGCTCCTGGCCCTGGGCCCTCGTGAATGGTGTTGGCCACGCCTACCGCGATGTCACCGGGATGAACATCAGCAGTGGACGCTGGTTCACGCCCGAGGAAGAAGAGCAGGGCGAGGAGGTCGCGCTCATCAGCCTGCGCCTGGCCGAAGGAATGTTCGACGGCAAGTCCCCCCTGGGGCTGAACGTGGACGCTCTGGGCCGGCGCTTCCGGATCATCGGTGTTTTCGAGAGCAACTCGAGCTTCGCCTACTCCCTCTTCGTGCCCTACCCCACTTCGATGGAGATGGGCGATACGGGAGGACGCTTCGTCAGTCGTATTGCCTTTGCGCCCCTCCGTCCGGACCTGGCTGCCGATGCCATCCAGGAGATCCGCTCGGCCATCAGCGTGCTCTACTCCCTCGACCCCGAAGACGAGACGGCCCTCGACATCAAGGAGAACACGGCCTTCGTCGAGAAGATCGAGGCCGTGAGCTTCGGGCTCGAGACCTTGGTGGTCGTGATCGCCACCATCGCCCTGGTGCTGGGCTGCCTCGGCGCCGCCAACGTGGTCGGTATCGCCGTGGCCGAGCGCACCGGTGAGCTGGGCTTGCGCAAGGCCTTGGGTGCCACCGCCGGCAGACTGCGCGCCGAGGTCCTGAGCGAGACACTGATCCTGTGCACGGCGGGAGGCGCGTTGGGCGTCGGACTCGGCGCAGCCTGCATCGCGCTCCTGGGACCGCTCTCCTTCTCGGACAACGCCATCCTCGTTCCGCGCACGAATCCGGAGCAACTGCTCGCGGCCTCCCTGCTGCTCGTCATCACGGCCACCCTGGCCGCTCTGCCCGCCGCACACCGTGCGGCACGTCTCAACCCGGTGGATGCCTTGCGGGCCGAGTAGTCGAGGCTTACCAGGACCTTACCAGGGCCAGACCGACGGCCGGATCTTGCGCGCGAGCCCGGAGGCACGGTGTCGGTGAGGGCCCAACCTGGCCCCGCCGAGGACGACAGCCGCGAACGTCAAGATCAGCAGCGCGAAGACGGACTCTCCCAGGCCGTAGGCGAGACCCGCGTGCAGCAGCAAGCCAGCCGCGAGGGCCCCGCGAGTGTCCAGCCAACGCTGCCGCGTGTCCCAGGAGCCGAGCACCCGGAACATCGCGAAGACACAACAGGCAGCACCGACGAAGGCGTAGTTCGGCTGAGCCCAGCCGAAGTGGTAATCGTTACCCAAGGTCAGGGCGACCGCTGCGCCGAGCGCCAGGGCCATGCACACGACGAACGCACAGCTGCGCAGCAAGCGCGCCTCCGGGCGCGCCTTCAAGACGCTGCCCGAACGAGCGCAGAGCACAAACACGCAGGCGGCCAAGAGCGCCGGAGCCAAGATCTCGCGCGGCAATCCGCCGAGCATCCAAGTGCCCCACAGCGGCGCTCCTGTCGCGAGCAGGCTGTGCCCATGCAAGAGCCCGTAGGCACTGGCCAGGCCAAGCAGATAGGCCGCAGCGTGCGTCGCCACTGCCACGGGGAGGTCGAGCGGGCTGCCTTCGACGCGCGCCAGCCACCAACCCAGGCCAGCGGCCAGCAAGGCACACACGATGGCGTCCGCCGGGAGCAGCGCTGTGCACAAGAGCCCGCCCAGCAACCATGGGCGCGAAAACTCCCAAGAGTGATCGCCCTCGGCGATCCAGGCGTCCGAACCCTTGGCCCGTCGCTGTGCAAACGTCAACAAGAACACCGCAGCAGCCGCCACCAGGACGAAGAAGCAGGCCCGCGCATCCCGGTTCATGGACTCGGAGAGCGTGAACAGGCCCACACCCAGCGGACCCGAACCAGACCGAACACCGCCGCTGGAAGCCGAGCTCAAAACGGGCACCACGATCAGCTTGTGCCCGATCGCCCAACCCAACACCACGCCGCCCATGGCCACCGCCGACCGCAGGCCTCGTGTTGACCCCTCGGCTTGCTTCCGCGTCGTGTCGCTCATCGCTCAATCCCCGTGAGGAGCTCAGGCTCGTGTCGCGCTGCTAGGAGACTGCCTCCGACTCCGTCTGCTCTGAATGTTCCTTGAGGCAAGCCAAGTCGCTCTCGACACACTTCTTCATGGTGTTCGTCATCATCTTTGCGAGCGGCGTCATGAGCTTGGCCATCAGACTGTGCGCCTCGGCGCGGAAGTCCATGGTGACGTTGGTTCCCCCGTCTTCCGGTGTGAACGTGATCGTCGTCACATACAGGGAACCATGACTGTCCGCCTGCAGGACATAGCGCTCGTTGGGTTCGAACTCGGTGATCTCCATCTCCTCGGTGCACTCGCGCTTGAACATGATGCGCGTCTCCCGAAAGCGGGTACCGACACCGACGGGACCGTCCGTGAGAACTTCCGACTTGCTGATGCCCTCGATGAAGCTGGCTGTCTCAGCAAAGTTCGTCGCATGCGCGAAGACACGCTCTGCCGGAGCATTCACTTGGCAGCTGACAGAGATTCCCGGCATTTCACGCTTCCTCTCGTTTGTTTCCCGGTCAGTGCCGATCAGCCCCAGATGGGCTGCGCTCGGGGCGTGGCACACCGTTCGATCCTCAGCTGCCTAGCCTAACACCCTACTGCGGACCCATCCTGCCAGCGTGAACGCAGCTCCCACCCTCCATCCGATTCCTTGCTGTAGTCTTCAGAGAATCCGCTGTTCGCCCTGAATCCCCTCCGAGATGCATGAGATGGCCGCACGTCGATCCATCGTCTTCTTGCTCGCCCTGTGGCTGGGTCTCGCACCCGTTGCCCACGCCACCTGGTCTATCATCCTGGTGGACAGCGCCACGGGGGAGGTGGCGGTGGGCACAGCCACCTGTCTGCCCGGCACCGATCTGCGTGCGTTCGTGCCCGTGATCGTCGTCGGGGTGGGTGCCGGTGCCACCCAGAGTCAGGTCGACCCTTCGGGCAAGCACAAGAAGCTCATCTTCAATGAGCTCAAAGCGGGAACAGACCCAGCCCAGATCATCGCGTTGCTGAAGCTCGCGGAAACGGTGCCCGGCTTGAAGTGTTCGCGGCAGTACGGCGTGGTCGACATGCTCGGCGGCTCCGCGAGTTTCAGCGGCGGCTGCAACGGCCCATTCCGAGGCCATCGCTTCGGAACCGTCGGCACGGTGAGCTACGCAATCCAAGGCAACGTCCTCACCGGCTTGCCCGTGGTCCTGGCCGCAGAGGCCGCCATCATGTCCAGCGGCGGCCTGCTCTCGGACCGGCTGATGGCGGGAATGGAGGCGGCGCGTTCCATGGGAGGCGACGGTCGCTGCTCCTGTGACATGAACCCGCCCGCCGATTCCTGTGGCGCACCACCTGTGGGCGGCTTCGTGAAGTCGGCCCATGTGGGCACCGTGATCGTGGCCCGGGTCGGCGATACGGACGGCCCCTGCGCAGGGGGGGCGCTTGGCTGCGCGGGAGGCGACTACTGGCTCAACCTGAACTACATGGGTGGGACGACGGACCCCGACCCCGTGTTCTACCTGGCTGACGTCTACAACGACTTCAAGCAACGCCGCAGCGGGCAAGTGGATGGCGTGGCCAGCAGCGCCAGCTGGAGGACGCCGACACTGCTGCCTGGGGGCGGCGCCGTGGCACAGCTGGATCTCAGCCTGGCCGACCTCAACGGCATCCCGCTGCAAACGGGCGGTGCAGCGATCCATGTGCAGCACACCGAGGACAGCGCGGGCCTCAGCACGCGCCAGATCGTCACGGACAACGCTGACGGAACCTACAGCATCCGCTTCCTCGCCTCGGCGACCTCAGGCACGGATCGTTTCGAGATCAGCATGAGCACCGGGCTCGGCGAGGCCACCCTCTACCCGCTACCCGAGATCGACTACCCGCTGCCCCTGCAGAGCAGCCACGACGAGCTGTCGGCCGCCCTGGGCGGGGAGCTGGTGTTCGACCTGGCAGGGCCGGAGCAGGCGGCGGGCCAGACCTATGTCCTTCGGCTCTCACTTGACTCCTTGGCGAACGCGCCCGAAGTGAGCCTCACCCTCCCTCCCCAGGCGCTGGACGCCCAGGGCCGGGCGACTGTGGAGCTTTCCTTGCCTCCGGGGCGGCTCGCCCCCCTGGTCGGGCGAACGGTGCTGGCGCAATGGGTCACGAGCAAACCCAGCCCCTTCTCGAGCGCTCCAGCCGAGGTGCGGATCCTGCCCTGAGGTCAGCCTCCGGACCATCCGGGCTCCTGCGATGGCCGTGTCCCTCGGCCATCAGCTCGAACTGATGGCTGGTCGATAGGGCCCCCAGCCAGTTGGCCATGGCCCTTTCGCCCCCTGCGCGGTGCTCCGCTCGTGCCCCCCGATCCCCCGTCCGATCTCCGCAGCGCTCCCTCCGCGAAGGACGCCCTGCACGCTGAACCACCCACGGTGGACCTGGCGATCATTGGCGGTGGCATCCAAGGGGCCTGCCTCGCGCGCGATGCCGCGGGCCGTGGACTCTCCGTCGCGCTGTTCGAGAAGGGCGATCTGGCCGGCGCCACCTCGTCGGCCAGCAGCAAGTTGATCCACGGTGGGCTGCGCTATCTGGAACACGGCGAGTTCCGGTTGGTTCGCGAGGCCTTGGCAGAGCGCGAAGTCCTGCTGCGCAACGCACCGCACCTCGTGCATCCCATACGCTTCGTCCTGCCGCATGTGCCCAGCTCGCGCCCGCGCTGGATGGTTCGACTGGGGTTGTTCCTCTATGACCGCCTGGGGGGTGCCCGGAGTGTTCCGGCCTCCGCCTTCGTGCGCCTGGAGGGCTCGCCCTTCGGCCGAGGCCTGGCCCACCACCTCGAGCACGCCCATGTGTACAGCGACTGCTTCACGGACGACGCCCGTCTGGTGGTCCTGAACGCACTGGACGCCGCGAACCGTGGGGCGCAGATCTGTACCCGCACGGAAGTGATCGCCGCTCACCGCAGCCAGGGCCTCTGGTCACTCGCTGTCATGAACAAGCTCGGCGGGCAGGCCAGTACGCCCGCGTCCAGCGAAGTCATCCACGCCCGAGCCCTCGTCAACGCCGCAGGCCCGTGGGCCGGCCGAGTGCGCGCGGAGGTCCTGCAACAAGCCCGGCGCGACCCTCTTCGGCTGGTGCAGGGCACGCACATCGTGGTCCCGAGGTTGCACGACGGCGACCACGCCCTGACGTTGCCGCTGGCAGACGGGCGCATCGTCTTCGTCATTCCGTATGGACGTGCCCACTCACTCATCGGCACCACCGAGACCTCGCTGCAGAGCCCAGACAGGGCCGCCCCCAGCGCGGACGAGATTCGCTACCTGTGCGCGGCAGTGAGCGGCTTCCTGACGACTCCTGTGCGGGCCGAGGACGTCGTTTGGAGCTTCGCCGGTGTTCGCCCTCTGTACGAGATCGAATCGGACACGCGCGCCAAGCACGCCGCCGTGAGCCGGGAAGATGTACTCGAACTATCCCCGGCGGACGGGGGCGCCGTGTCCACGGACGCACCCCTTGTCGACGTGTTCGGAGGCAAGTTGACCACCGCACGTCGTGTGGCAGAACGCACCCTGGCGACGCTCGCTCCGTGGTTCCCGCAGCTCCCGCCAGCTTGGACCGCCGACGCGGCCCTACCAGGTGGAGACCAGCAGCCGGCGGACGTTCGGCAGGCCCTCGGCCGTGCGTTGACCGCTGCGCCCGGGGCAAGTCTCGACGCTCTCGTCGCCCGCCATGGCTCGCGCGCGCTCCAACTCGCGAAGTCCTTCGGAGAGCTTGGGGAGGAGCTGGCCCCCGGGCTTCACGAGGCCGAAATCGTCTGGCTCATGGACCAGGAATGGGCGCTCACCGTCGACGACATCCTGTGGCGACGAACCAAGGCCGGGCTGGGCGCAAGCCTCAAGCAGCAGGAGGCCGTTGCACGTCTCGTGACACGCTGCGCGACACCTCGTCCACCGGTGCCAGCAGTCGGCCGGGATCGTCGCTGAAGACCGCGTCGATCCCCGCTGCGAAGAGCTCCTCTGCGCGGTCAGGTCGGTTCACGGTGAAGGCGCGAAGCACGAGATCGCCGCGGCGTTGCGCAATCTCCCGTAGGCGCTCGTCATCCAACCACTGCTCCGACATGTGCACAGCGGAGCAGCCGAGGACCAAGGCGCGTTCGGCCCAGTCATCGCAAGCATCCGGCAGCCCCAACGCACGGGGAACCTCGGGCAGCAGCCTTCCTGCAGCCAGCAATGCCTCGGGGCACTTCGAGGAGAACACCAACTCGTGATGAGGCACCGAGGCGATCACCCGCGCTACCTCGGTGGCGGTCGCCTCCGCATGGGCTGCATCGGTCTTGGCCTCCACGTGCACCGAAAGACCCAGCTCATGGCAAAGCCGCATGGCCTCCTCGAAGCCCGGGACATGCTCGTCAGAGAACGCCGCCGCGAACCAGCTCCCCGCGTCCAGCACCGCCAGGCTCGTGAGGCTGAACGCGATCACGGGTCCCGAGCCGTTCGTCGTGCGGTGCAGCTCGTCGTCGTGCATGAGCGCCAGGGAACCGCAGCCCGTGAGCCGGACATCAAACTCCACCCAACGCGCGCCATAGCGCGCCGACGCCCGGATGCCGGCCAGGGTGTTCTCGGGAGCGAACTTGGCGGCCCCACGATGTCCGATGACGCGCTCCCGGCGCGCGAGTGAGTCAGGCGATGACATGGCGTGATTCCAGGAGGCGTGCGGGCCGGCCCGCCTAGGGGCCCGGCAACTCCTGCTCATCGACCCAGGCCCCGCGCCGGCTTGAGGGTCGACGAGAGCTGCGAATCCACGCTGTCGTGGTGGTGCCGGATATCGACGGCCTCCACTAGGAAAATCACGTCATCAGCAATGTTCGTGGCCAGATTGGCCACCCGCCCGAGCTGAGGGAGGCCGTCAGGTAGTCGAGGCAGGACTCCACGTCCTGCGAGCTGACGCGCATGCGCTGGATCAGCTTCACGAAATGCTTCCAATTCAGGTCTTCCAGCTCATCGTTCGGGGCACAGACCGCTTGGGCCATGGGCACGATGAGAACGGCAGAAACAGCGCTGGCAGTGACGGTACGAAGCATCCTGAGTCCTCGGATTGGTTGGAACAGCGGCGAGGTCTGTCCAACCAAGGCGAAGACACTGCGTGTACTTCGTGCAGACTGTGTGAAGGCCTACAAGCTCCCTCAGCCGAGTCACATGGGAACTACACCTTCTCCACGTACTTCAAATAGAAGGCGTCGAAGTCGTCCCAATCCTCGTCCGTCCATGACCCGAAGGTCTTCTCGTAGGTGAGGTCCTGGATCTCGTTGGTGTTGGCCTGCTGGAAGTAGTCCTCAGGGTCCGAGGAGGGGGCCTGGCCCACGGGCTCTTTCTTGTACTGCTCTTGGGCCTTCAGCATCAGGCCCTGGGCCACCTCCAACCGAGCCTCTAGCAGATTGCCGAGGTAGTCCGGGAGGATCCGCTTCCACTGCGGCTTCAAGCGCTTGCTCTCCCGCAGCATGTGCACCAGGGCCCAGCCCTGGGCGTAGTGCACACGTCCGTTGGCGTAGTACTCCTGCTGGCTGTAGCGCATCAGATCCTGGAGCGCCGTCGCCGCACCATCCGAGGAGTCCTTGCCTTGTGAGCGCAGCATGCAAGCCTTCTTCACACCCTCCTGGCGACCGATACCACCCCCCGCGTTGCCGAAGGACAGCACGCGGTACGAGCGTGAGAGCTTCGCCCCCGCGAAGTAGTCCCCGTGCCCTTCGTTGTACCAGCTGTGCGGAGCGAGCTCGCCGTAGAAGTAGTAGATGTACTGATGGAAGGCCTCGTGATTCAGCACGGCCAAGGTGAACGAGCGCGGCGCCATGTCGAAGAACACCAGCTCGCGCTGACCGGAGCTCCAGTAGCCGCCTGAGCCCTCGCTGCCACCGTAACCGAGGTAGTCCTGCCGGCTGTCACAGACGCGCACGATGGAGATGTCGTCGAAGCTCTCGCCCTCCGGCGGATACAGCTCCTCGTAGGTGTCGCGAATCGCCTCGATCTGATCCCCCATCTGCTTCACGAAGGTCTTCTCTGCGTTGAAGAGGAAGAGGTATCGATCGGTGCGCATGGAATCCCAACCCCGGGGAAGCTTGTCGATCTGCTCCTGGAGGAATCGTTCCTGTTCCGTCATCTGCGAGCGCTCGCCGTTCTCTTCGGACGGTGCCTCCTTGTCGATGCGCTTGAACGACTTGGCCGACTTCGAGAGGTCCTTCACGTCTTTCTTGAAGCGGTCCTTCCACGTCTTCCCCGTGAACACGAACACTCCGTCCTCTTGGTCGAGGAGCAGCTGATACACGGCGAGCTCTCCTGCCTGGGGAATCAGGTAGCGCTCCCGGGCCGGGCGCCTGCCCACGGAGATCTGCTTGTCCTTGTCCACTTCGCAGTAGCCTTCGGACTCCTCCAGCTCCAGCACGAGCTGCTCGAAGTACTGCTCGCGGGAATCGCCCTCCGGCACCATGGAGTTGGGGAAGAACATCACGTTCATGGTGTTGTGCCACGTCTGGTTACCGCTGATGGTGGCCTTGGTGCTCTTGAAGCGCGCCACGCTCACCACTTGATTCGGCTGCACGGGAAACGCCTCGAAGTTCTTGGCGGGCTTGAACTGATACCCCAGGCGCGTGTCCTTGTGGAGCTGAGCCGTCACGCTGGACGGCAGCAGAGAGGTGAGAGCCAGAGTGAGCAGACAAGCCACCCAAGAACGCGACACGCCGATCTTCATCGAGACCACTCCCTGCCATGGGCTGGAGACGAGCGCCATCGACCGAACCCCGCCCTGCCCCGGGCTGGTTTCGACGACTCGATGAACGCCGGAAGCGCCGCGACGCGCCTCCTGAGTGGCGTGGAGTCTAGCAGCCCACAGCGAGCCCCTGGTGACTCAGTCCCGAACGGAACCCACCCGGCCGAAGCGCAGGGGAGGGACCTCTCCCTCGCGCGCCTTGAAGATCATCCGGCAGGCCTCCACGCAGTCGCCGCAGCGGATGCACTCTGCGTCCCCGTAGACCTCTCCGGCGTCGTTTTCTCCTTCGCCCGCAGCCGAAGGCATCTGTCCGATCAGATCCATGCTGGCCGAGGCCGCACAGTCCGAAGACGACGGTTCCGCTTCAGGGCTGGGGATCGGACGCCCGAGGGCCTTGGGGTCGATGTTCACCGGACAGATCTTCTCGCAGGCCCCGCACTCGATGCAGGGGCTGGGGTATTGGTCAAACACGATGCCGATCGGCGTGCGCGAGGTGACGAAGCGGTAGTACAAACCGATGGGACACGCCGAGCGACAGAAGCCGAACTTCCACTTGAAGGCATGCACGAAGCCACCGAAGCACAGCAGCAGCCAGACGCCCAGCACGACGCCCCTGGCGAGGGGGCTGCCATCCAGGAGCACGCGCCAGTCCACCCACCACAACATGATGGCGCTGATGAACGTCGCCACGAAGCCAGCGCCGGCCAGGTGGGACAGCGCCCACTTCCAGCGCTTGCGGCGCTTGAGGTGCACGTCTTCGCCGAGCCGACTGACGTAGCCAACAGGGCAACCCCAGCCACAGAAGAAGCGACCCACCACGATGTTCGTGGCGAAGGTGATGCCCCAGAGAATGGCCATGGCGATCACGAAGCCGCCGAACCCCGTGACGAAGTCTACGGACTCAGTGAGCAGCAGGTGGTGGCCAGCCCAAAGGTCCATGCGAACCAGACCCGTGAGCGGGACAGCGAGCAAGATCACCAACGAGAGGGTGATGACCAGGATACGCAGCAGCTGATACGCGGCCCCGCGCGTCGCCACCGCCGTCAGGATGCGCACACGTTGATCGTCGCGGATCTGCATGCCATGCACGGCTTGCTTCCCGGTGCTGGTACCGGTACCGCTTGCGGAAGCGCCGCTGGGGGAGGCGGCGGTCACGAGCAACAACTCACGCTGTCGGAGACGAGTGGCAAGAGGGAACGGACGACTGTCATGCCCCCCGCGAGGATCACTGCCGTAGCACCGAAGAGTCGCAACCGCTCGGGAGAGAGCCGCCCCCGGGCAGGAGCTGCCAGCAGGACGACTGACAGCAGGGCGGGTACGGTACCCAACCCGAAAGCCCCCATGAGAGCGGCCCCTCGCAAGGCGTCGCCGGCGAGCGAGGCCTGGATGAGCGCCAAGGCCACGGCGCCGCAAGGCAAGGCGCCGGTCAGGGCCCCCAACGTCCAGCGACCGCCCGGCAACTCACGGCGGGTGAGGTTCCCCACGGCCCCTGTCACCACCATGGAAACCCGACCGCCAGGCGTCATGGAATGGCCCTTGAGAAAGCGCCAGCCGCCGAGGATCAACAGGACGCCGACACCGGCACCGAACAGGGGTACCCAGGGGTGGGCCAGCGCGTGCAGCGTCGCGCCTGTGACGCCCGCGACGGTTCCCAGGACGGCATAGGTGGTCATCTTTCCCACGGCGTACAGCAAGAATCCCACACGCCCCTTGGCAGCGTGAAGGGCGAAGACTCCGCACATGCCGGCGCAGTGCCCCGCATGGGCCAAGCCCAACAAGCCACCGGCGATCAGCAGCGCCGTCCAACTCACGAGCGCGCCTCCCAGCCCAAGCTCGGCTCCGAAACCGGAGCTGCGGCTGGGCCGCCCGGCCCTCGTGCAGCTCCCCGTCCTGAGGCCGGTACCGAAAGCGGTACAGAAAGCGGCGCCGAGCCCCCGAACAAGACGGGCTCCGTCTCCAGCAGGCGCCGGCTACGAGCACTCACCACGAGGCTGGACATGACCATGGCCAGCACGGCGAGCAAGGGATGCAGCTGGCCCGTTGCAGCGGCGCCCAAGGCCACCACGTTGTAGGCCATGGTCCAGCTGAGGTTGCCACGCACGGTGCGCCGCAACGCCCGGGTCGCTTGGATGAGGACGGGCAAGGCGCGCAGGTCGTCCCCCAGCAATTCCACGTCGGCTTGTTCACGCGCCAAGGCCGTTCCAGACCCCAGGGCAACACCCAGGTCGGCTGCGCGCAGCGCCGGTGCATCATTCATGCCATCCCCTGCCATGAGCACCCGACGCCCTGCGGCGCGCAGTGCCTCGACGCGCGCCGTCTTCTGCGCGGGCACCAGGTCGCCCTCCCCGCGCACATCCAGCTGGCAAGCCAAGACGTCCACCGTAGCGGCCCGATCGCCGGAGAGAATCAGGACCTCCACCCCGAGCTGCTTCAGTTCGCGCACGGCTTCCGCAGCGCCCTCTCGCAGCCGGGTCTGCACAGCTCCCACGGCCTGCACGACACCCTGCTCAGCAACAGCTACCAGCGTGGAGCCCGTCTTCTCTGCGGCCCTCCTCGCTGCCCGGAGCTGCTCGCTCCAGCGGGCGCCTAGCGCATCGAGCCAGCGAGGTGAACCGACCTGGATGAAGTGCTGAGACTCGTCGGAATTCAACTGCACCCGGCCCTGCACTCCACAGCCGGGGAGCAACTCGACATCCGTCATGCCAGCAGTGGAGGGCTTCGCTGCCCGGAGCCCACCAGCATCGCCGCCCGACTGCCGGTGTTCCCGGAAGGAAGCTGCCAGGGCATGCCCTGAATGGGCCACCAGTTCGGAGGCACGCCAAAGCATGTGGGGAGTCACTGGTAGCAGGGGAGCCCAAGAGCCTTCCGGCTCGGTCAGGGTCCCCGTCTTGTCGAGCACCACGACGTCCACCCCAGCGGCGCTCTCCAGTGCCGCCGCCTTTCGAGCCAGCAGACCGCGCCGGGCCAGGGCCGCACGCGAGGCGCGGTAGGCGAGGGGGGTCGCCAAGCCCAAAGCACAGGGACAGGCGACGAGCAAGACGGACAGGGCGCGGCGCACACCCGCGCTGGTGTCAGCCTCCCAACCCGCCCACAAGCCGGCCGCAGCCGCCAAGCCGCTCACCACCCACACAAGAACTCCTGCCAGGCGGTCCGCAGCACGCACGGCCGCCGCTGTGTCGAGCGGAGCATCGAGCAGAGCCCGCAGCCTGCCCAAGGTTCCTTCAGTCGCGCGCTGCTGCACCCTCACTTCCAGGAGCACTGGACCGTTTGTCGCACCAGCGGGCAAACCATCCCCCGGCCCCACAGCCCGCGGAGCCTGCTCGCCCGTCAGCATGGCTGTCACGATCTCTCCGCGCCCCTTCAAGACGACGACATCGGCGGGAATCGCCTCGCCAGGCAACACGTGACAGACATCGCCAATCTGGAGTTCTTGAGGGTCGACGTCCTCGTGGACTCCCCGACGGGCGACCGTCATCCCATCCGGGCCCGAGCTGTCCACGCGCTCGCCACGCAGGCGATGGGCGCAGCGAGGCAGGACGTCCTTCAACGCGTCGGCCGCGTCGCGACCGCGTTCGCGGGCGTGGGCCTCCAAACGCCGGCCAAAGGTCACCAGCAGAAGCACCATGGCTGCCGTCTCGAAGTACACCGGACCGCTCCCGCGCCAGGCGTTCGCTGCCGACAACGAATAGGCCGCTCCCGTCGCCAAGACAATCAGGCCGTCCAAGCGCATGCGCCCTTGGCGGGCATCAGCCCAGGCCCCTTGCAGCATCGGCGTGCCCAGCAGCGCCAGGACCGGCAGGGAAAGAGCTGCCAAGGCGGCCCGACCCAAGCCGCCCAGCTCCAGCAGGCCGGCTTCACCGCCCGCCGCGACGAGGTCCTCTGCATAGAGCACGAGGCTCAAGGTCATGATGCCCATGCACAGGAAGCTGGCGACGAGCAACCGCGCTTCCAGCAAGCCTCGCCGGCCCTCCCCACCGGACACATTGTGCGCGAGCCTGCAGCCCACGCAGCAGAACTGCTCGGCGGGCGCTTGCTCCTGCAACGGGACCACGGCCTCGGCATGCGCCCGGCCGGCTTCCCGAATGCGGGCAGCACGCCGCCCGAAGAACAGGGGACGCCCCGGTCGCACCGGCAGCCCGCAGTGGGTGCACGCGGAGGGGTTCGCGCCGACATCTGGCTCTGCGATCCGTGCGTTCACGAGTCTGCGCCCTTCAGCCGACCTCGTCTGCCAAGGATGCGAGCAGGTAGGTCACGGTGTACCAGGCGCCGAAGGCCAGGAAGGCCAGCCACGCAAACTTCATGAAGAGCGGCATGCGGCCGTGGCCGTAGCCGAACCCTGCCGGCACCTGGTCGTCCCCTCGGGCGTCCTGTGCGAGGGAGTCGTCGCTGACAGCCTGGGGCTCAATCGAAGTCGGCGTGGTCATGGGCCAGCTCCCGTTCGAGAAGCTCGTACTTGGGGCGCTCGATGTCTGCGAAGTGCCCCTTGAAGAACGAGAAGGCCAGGAGCAGGAGGAAGCCCCCGGCCACCAGCCCGTACGTCACGAGATGGACGCCTGCGAACTCGAACCCTTCTGTCTCCGTCAGGGCCCAGAAGAACTCGTAGAGCTTGTAGAAGAACCCGAGGCCTGCCACACCACAGCCGGCGATGAAGAAGATCAACCAGGCGCGCTGCAGACCGCTGCGAGCGAGCTTGGGCTCGTTGACGGGTTGTTGCGGTTTCGCCATTACACGCCCTCCGCATCGGTGTCGTCCGAAGTACCGGCAGAGGCGCCGTCCGAGGTACCGGCCGTCGCCACTGACTCCGGTTGCCAGGTCCCCAACCACTGTAGGTAGGCTAGCAGGGAGAGCCCGCGTTCGTTGAGGCCCTTGCCTTCTGCCACGAACAGACGCTCCTTTTCGGCTGCGAGCGTCGCCGGCAGCTCGGCCGCCACGCGCACCAAAGCCGACTCCCCTTCCTCCCGCGTGTCATAAACACCGGGAATGGGGTAGGAGGTCTCCGGGCTCAGGCCCGTGCGCTTGGCAACATCGGGGTCGATGGACCGGCGCACCTGCCAACCCTTGCGGAACATCCAGCGGTAGCGCGGCATGACGGAGCCCGGTGTGACATCCGTCGGCTGCCAAAGGTGGGCGGCGTGCCAGTCGTTGCTGCGCAGGGTGCCTTCATACGTGAGGTCAGGACCCACGCGCCGCGTGCCCCACATCATGGGGCGCTGCAGTGCGTTGTTGTCCTGTTCCCAACGAGAGACGGGACCGAAGCGCAGGTCTTCGTTGGCCACGGGGCGCACATACTGGCTGTGGCAGTGCCAACAGCCCTCGCCCACGTACGCATCGCGCCCGTTGCGCAAGGCCGTCTGGTAGGCCTCCCGCCAAGCCGCCTCGCTCTGCGTGCGCCTCGGGTCTGCCTCAGGCACATCCACCAGCTCCTGCAAGCTCAGGGCACTCTCGGCGCCATAGGCCTGGCGGAAGCCCTCGGGCCAACGCTCGCGTGAGTCCTTGAAGTCGACCGAGACATTCTCGGCCAACTCCTCCAACGTGGCGGCCGGCGTGCCGCCCTCGTTCAGCATGAAGGGATACAGCCCGGACAAGAGGAAGGCGAGAATGAAGCAGCCCAAGCCCGCGGCCAAGACGATTGCCAGGAAACGATCCATCTCAGACACCCTCCGCGTCGACCAGATCGACCCGATAGTCATAGGGTTTCGGCGTTCTCGCCGTCATCCACAGGTTCCACACCCAGAGCACCTGGCCCACGAGGATCATGCCCCCCGCGAAGGTGCGCACGGCCCAGTAGGGCTTCATGGCATCGACGATGTCGATCCAAGGCACGAGCCGGTCCAGCATCGCGCCGTGCACGACGCCCGCGGCCAGCAAGTCCACGAACATGATCACCAGGCCGATGGTGGACAGCCAGAACTGCCAGTGATTCAGGCGTCGGTTGTGCCACTCGTTGCCCACCAACCTCGGCCAGAGCCAGGTGATGATGCCGATGATCCAGAACGCGAACACGCCCAGCATCACCAGGTGAGCATGGCCCGGCACCCAGTCCGTGAAGTGGATCGTCTTCTGCAGTGTGAGCGAGGTGTGGAATGCACACTGCAAGCACGTCAGGAAGTAGCAGATCATGCCGGTGTAGAACCAACGGATCGGCAGGTTCGTGCGCAGCGCATAGCCGCGGCCGTGCATGGTGGCGAAGAAGTTCACGATCACCGTGGTGACGACGATCTCCACCGCCATGGTGGAGATCACCGCACCGTACTGCACCGACATGGGGATCGACGACAGCAGGAAGTGGTGCACACCGTTCAGGGGATAGAAGAACGCCAGGGCCCAGAAACCGATCACCGACAACGCGTGGCTCCACATGGGCTTGCGCAGGATGATGGGCACGAAGAAGTACATCAGGCCCCAACCCATGGGCGTCACGAAGAGCCCCACCAGGTCGTGGATGAAGAGCCCGACCGTGGCCGCACCCGAGGCACCTGTCATGGTCCACTCAGGCAGGGTGTTGCCCATGACGTAGGTCAGGATCAGCCAGACGATGCCTGCCGTGAGATACCAACCGGTGACGTAGAGCCGCTTGTTCAGCGACTTGGCCAGAGGCACCAGGAACTGGATGGCCACCAGCACGGCGCCCAGTTCGATCAGGAAGTCGACGGGGATGTACTGGAGGTCCCAGCTGCCGGGGCGGAAGCCCGTGGGGGTCTCGCCCCATTCGACGCCTTGGGCGAAGCCCAGGGCCTGGCCAACGCTCGTCGCGAGCACCAGCGTCTGCCAGACGACGAGGATCACCCAACCCAGCTTCTTGCTCGCCACCCCCCGCCCGGTGAGTCGCGGGACGACGTAGTACATCGCGCCCACGAAGCAGTTCACGAGGAAGCCGTAGGCGATCTCATTCGTGTGCAGGAAGCGCAAACGCCCAGCGCTCAACCAGGGTGTGTCCTGAAAGGGGTACATGTTCAGAAAGTTCAGGCTCACCAAAAAGCCCGCGGTCATGGACGACATGAGGAAGAACACGCCGCTGATGAAGTGCCACTTCACCAGGGCCTTGTGCACCAGGTCACCCGTACCGGCCACCACACCACTGCCGACACCGCTACCGGCACCGGCACCGGCCGAGCCCTCGCCGTCGCTCACATCCCCTGCCGCAACAGCCGCATCTGCGGTCGTCATCGCCCACCTCCTTCGCCCTGCATGCTTCCAGCAGCCGATGCTGATGCCTCGTCGTGGGCGTCGCAGCTCACGGGGTGGGGCCTCCGGTTCGCGTCCTCGACTTTCAGACTCATGATGAAGTGCGTGATGTCCCAGAGCTCTTCGTCACTGCCATAGACGGAGGGCATGGGGGTGCCGTTCAAGCCGGTGCGCATGCGCAGGAAGAGATCCTTGGGTGTGCTCCCGGCACGGAAGATGCCGCTCGTGAAATCACGCGGGCGCACGGCCGTGTCCTTCCAGTCGCGCAGGTGGAACGAAGAGCTTCCATCCCCCACTCCCGTGGCGCCGTGGCAGGCCACGCACTGGGCCTCGTAGAGCACGCGCCCGCGCTCGATGGAGTCCTCGTCGTTCTCCGGCGGCTGCTCGATGCTCACGGGCCAGCTGTCCTCGTGGGCGTCCAACAGCGCGTCGCCCCGGATCTCTGCGTAGTCCTCAGGATCCAAGCTCGCGAAGGGCTCACCCTCCAGCTCGTCGTCCACGTCGCGCTTCACCACGCCGTAGTCCACGAGGTACATGACGAAGTCGGCCACGTCCTTGAGTTCCTGGGACGGCATCAGCGGGAAGCTGCGCATGGCCGAACCCTGCAGGCCGCAGCGAATGACATGCACGATGTCGTCCTGGCTCGGCAGCTGCCCCGAGGGCGTGCTGCGGAACTTGAAGTTCCCCGCCTGGAAGTTGCGCGGCCGAGGCTCGAGGAACTCGGCGGACGGACCGTCGCCGAGACCCTGGTCGCCGTGACAGCCGATGCAGTTGCGTTCGTACACCGCGCGGCCACGCTCGGCGGCCGGGCTGAGCGGCCAGTCGTTCAACGAAAAGCCGCCAGCGGGGGGCTCTTGCGAGGAGGCCAGCAGACCCAAGGTCGTGAGGGCCGCTGCGAGGCCAATAACCTTCATCATCGCGTCTCTATTCCAATGCGAGGCTGAGAAAGGGACAGCGACAAACCATCGTGCTGGCAGGAGTACGTAGCTATACGATCAAGTGCGTACGCAGCGAAATTGGCAGGGAGTGCCAAGAGTTGGGGCGCTTCCGTCTTCTGGCCCCATCTCGATTTCAGTGTCCGGTTGGGACGCGGAACCCGTTAGAGGCACCTATGGAGCGTCAGCATTGAATCGGAGAATCCTGCTGACGGGGCTCGCGGTTGCGGCTCTGCTCATCACGGTCCTGATCCTCTGGCTGGGCACGGAAGGCGCCGAGCTGCCGCAGCCTGGGGACCTTCCCTTGGCGACGACGCCCAGCCTAGGGACGACGGAACCCGCCTCTCAACTCCCTGCCACCAGCCCCTCGGCCATCGCAGGGCTGGCGCCCTCCCTGACCAAGCCTGAGGCAGCCGTTCCCTGGCGCTCAGACTTGGCCGCTCGCCGAGCAGCCGGCGAGCCACTGCGCGACCTCACCGTCCGCGGCCGGCTCGTGGACGGTGACGGTCGGCCGGTGGCGGGCGCAAACCTGTGGTTCAACCACCACCAGGGCACGCGCCTTCGTCTAGAGCAACCCGAGCACTTCTCCCAGTCCCCGGTGCCCTGGTCGTCGCTGCCCAACACCCGTTCGGATTCCGAGGGGCGCTTTGCCCTCGAGTCCTTTTGCTTCCTGGCGGAGAACGGCCTGCCCACCCCACCGCCCACGTCCCAGAGCCTGACGAACGACTCCTGCCTGATCACCTTTCATCCGGCCTTCGCCCCCGCCGCGGAGCGCATCGTCTTGAGCGGCCTCGAAGCCGCCGTCACACCAGGAAGCAACAACGCACCGCACTGGGAGGTGGACGTCGGTGAGCTCGCGCTCCAGCCAGGGGGCTCCTTGAGCGGGCGGGTGCTGGACGCATCCGGCGCAGCGCTCGGAGGTGCCCGGGTCCATTTCCCCTGGGGCGGACGGGAGTCCGATCAGCTGACCTCCCTCTGGGCGTTGACCCAATCACTGTTCGCAACCCACACGCAAGCCGATGGGAGCTTTCTGCTGAGCCCCTTGCCGCCCGGCAGCTACCGCCTCGAAGTCCTGCTCCCGGGCTACGGCCCGGCCTACCCCACTGCGCGTCTGCAACGCGACGACGGCGCGGTGTTTCTCACGCCGGTCGACGACACGCCACCCGTGCCGGCGATGAGTGCCGATGTCGGTGATGTCGTCCTGCCCAACAGCAGCCTGCTGCGAGGCCACGTTGTCGACGAGTCGGGTCAGTCCATCCCGGGCGCCCAGCTGAAGGCCCGTGTCAACTTCATCCGATTCCTGAGCGGAGGGGAAGACACGGCGCTGCGGGACATGGGCGCCAAGATCACCTACCAGAGTGGCCAGAGCGACATCTACCAGCGCGCTGGCCCCGACGGCTCCTTCCGCTTCGACATCCTGACTCCTGACACGCCCTACGACCTCTTCGCCAGCGCGCCTGGAAAGGACACCGTCGTGCTGCGCGCCCTCAACCCACCGGTGGAGGACCTCCGGCTTGTGCTGCCCCAGGAGGCGCTCTTCGTCCTGCATCTCGTGGACGACGACACCGGTGAGCCCATCGCCGAGCCCGACGCCGCCATCCGCCGCCAGAGTGTCAGCGTGGAATCCGGCCTGAGCATGAACGATCCACTGCTGACGGTGCGTAGTGGTCAGGCAGCACTGGCCGCCCTGAGGCAGCTTCGAACCGGCGTCCCGAACGATGACAAGGACGAGCAGACGACGTCTGCGACAGGCTTGCTGCTCGTTGGTCCTGCGGGCCCCCTCAAGCAGCACGCGCGCTTCACCTCGCCCCTGCATGCACCGCTCGAGATGGAGTTGCCCGGCCTCCCGCCCGGCACGCTGCAGGAGCTCGAGGTCCGGCTCCGGCCCGGCAGTTCCCTGTCGGGCACAGCCGTCGATGAGTACGACATGCCCTTGGAAGGCGTGGAGGTCCGGGTCAGGAACGGCAACCCCCGGGACACCCGGGTGTACGACGTCTTCCGTGCCTACACCGATGTCGACGGGGCCTTCACCGTGCTCGGGCTGTTCGAGAGCAACTGGCTGCTGGAGGCTTCCAAGCCAGGCCACGAGTCGCCACTCACACTGCCCTTCACCCTGGGCGCCGCCGAAGCCCGACAGCATCAGCAGCTGCGTCTTCCGAGGGGAGCCCGGGCCGCAGGAGTCCTGCTGACTGCCGACGGGCGCCCCGCCCGCGCACAGATGGTCTGGGCCGTCTCCCCCGCCACGCCGGACCGCCCCGCCACGGAGCAGAAAACGCACACCACTGCCGACGGCCGCTTTTCCTTCGACGGCTTGTCGCCGGGTCTCGTGAGCTTCCGTGCGCACCCAGGCGGCCGGGCGGAAGTGCAGGTGCTCCCCGAAGGGGTGACCGAGGTCGAGCTCCGACTGCAGCAGCTGGCCGAGATCACGGGCAAGGTGACCGACGCGCAGGGCTCCCCGGTGTCCGCGAAGCTGGAGTTCTTCTACGACACGGATCGTGGTTGGCCCGACAGCGAGACCCAGAGCAACGAGCAGGGCGTCTACCGGCTGCGCGACCTGCGCGCGGGCCATGGCAAGCTCGTCGCTCTCCAGGGTAGCGCCCAGACCCCCGCCCAGGACATCACGCTGAACTACGGCGACACGCTGCAGCAGGACCTGCGCTTCGGCGATGCGCGCATCGAAGGGCGTGTCCTGACGGGTGGCGACAGCCCTGCCCGGGCCTCACCGCTGGCGGGAGTCCGCGTGCTGGCCGTGCGCATGGACGGGGACATGGACCAGCAGCTGCGCGACGGCACTGGGCTGCGCCGCCTGTCGGGCAGGGGCACCTCTGACAGCGCGGGCCGCTACCGCATCGACAAGCTCGTGCCCGGCCTGTACAGCCTCACCACCGTAGGGCGCGACTACCTGCTGGCTGACTCCTCGCCGATCGAGGTCCAGATCAGAGGCCAGCGAGGCACGAGCGATCTCATCGTCGTGCCTGCCGCGACCCTGACGGGCAGCATCACCACCAACGGCAAGCCCCAGAGCGGCAACCTGCGGCTGCTGCTCGAACGGGTCGATCAACCGGGCACACGCACCACCACGATCTCGTTCGAAGGCAGCTACAGCGTCAAGGGCCTGGCTGAAGGCAGCTACCGCTACCGCGTCACGCGCCCGCTCTCATCCATCCCGGCCGTGGACCAGTACCACGTGTTCGCTATCGGCTCCGTCACCCTGAGCAGCGGTGAGAGCACACAGCACGACATCGTGCTCATGCCTTCGCAGGGCTAGCTGTCGCTCTCGGGCGCCTCGGGCAGGGCCGGCCGAGGCAACATCTCGTCGCGCATGGCTGCGTGCAGCGCGAAGCTCGCGATGATGGTGGCCGCCTGGCGCACATCCCCCTCGTGCACCCGTTCGTAGAGGTCCATGTTGGTGTGGTGGGTCCGGCTGCTGTAGTCCATGGGGTCCTGGATGAACTGGAAGCCCGGCAGCCCAAGGGCCTGGAAGGAGAGGTGGTCGGTGCCCCCGGTGCCGCGCATGCTCAGGGTGCCGGCACCGAGGTCGCTGAACGGCTTGAACCAGGCCTCGAAGATGGGACCCACGGCGGCGTTGCCTTCCATGTACATGCCGCGCAACTTCCCGGCGCCATTGTCCATGTTGAAGTAGGCCGCCAGGGTCTCGTGCTCCGGCAGCAGTTCCATGCTGGCGACATCACCGAAGTGGTTCAGGGCATAGCCCTTCGAGCCCTTGAGGCCCTGTTCTTCACCGGTCCAAAGTGCGATGCGAATCGTCCGGCGCGGCTTCACTTCGAGCGCTGTGAGAATGCGCATGGCTTCCATCATGACGGCGCAGCTGGCGCCGTTGTCCGTCGCACCCGTGCCCGGGTGCCAGCTATCGAAGTGCCCGCCGATGATGACCACCTCGTGGGCGAGATCGCTGCCCGGCAGCTCCGCAACAACGTTCCGCCCTTGCAAGTCCTCGTCATGGAAGCTCGTACGCACATCGACGTTCATGGAGACGGGCACATCGCCCTGGATCAGCCGCACCAACCGATTGTACTGCTCGCCCGACACGATGATCTGCGGCAGCGCCCGCTCCTCGGCCGGATCGTAGGACCCACCGCTGCCCAACATGATCACGCCGTAGTCGTTGCGGCGCCCAGCGTCCGCTTGGATGAGCACGGCGACCCCTTCATCTTTGAAGAAGGCGTTCTTGGCATCCGACAGGGCCCGCGCGGCGCGGCGCTCCTTGCGACGCGCGGCATTCGAGTTGGGGGCACCCGGCTCAGGAGCCAACTCGAGTTCGGCCAGGCTCTCCGCATCGTGCCGCTTGGCCAGCGCTTCGAAGGGCGATTCGGGTGTGGCCAGCCCGCCGTTCAACACGATGCGCCCAGCGAGTTGCCCGCGCAGCTCTTCCAAGGCCTCGATGCTGTCCACATCCACCAGGACAGGCTCTGCGATGACGGCTTGCTCCAGGCCCAGCGTCCAGGCCTTGGGAATGGCAATCAGCGGCATATAGGCCGGCTCGAGCATCTCCACGACGCACTTCTCGAAACTCCAACCCAGGCCGAACTCACCCCACGGCTCGAGCTCGGCGTTCTCCAGCCCGTACCCGGTCAAGCGGTCTCGCGCCCATTCGGCGGCAGCGCGCTGCTGAGGCGAGTTGGTCAAGCGTGGCCCCAGGCGATCCGTGAGATGCCAGAGCGTGTTCATCACCTGCGAGCGGTCGCCCAGGCCCTCGGCACGGACGCGCGTGACCATGTCGAGGTCGACCGGCTCAACCTGCGCAACAGCAGGGGCAGCGCCACCCAGCGACAACAGACACAAGACAACGGAGAGCAACGGCGTAGCGGACACACTCATGAACGGAACTCCAGGGCACGGTTGAGGCACGGGGAGGACAGACTCTAACAGTCGTGTCCCTGGCCGCCCCCTTGAGGCCTACCCGCCCTTGAGCTTGGCCAGCTCCGCCTCGATGGCGGCGATCTGCTGCTCCAGCTTCGGAATGTCGTCCGGGTTGTCGGGGAATTTGTGCACGACCGACAGCTGGGTGCGCAAATTTGAGCGCTTCTTCTGCAACACCTCGATGCGTTTCTTGCTTCTCTTGTCCATGGCTCAGCTTGGGATCAACAGTCGGCCCCCGTGATGGGGTCCTGGTGCGCTTGATCCTACTCCACACGTTCGAGCAGCCGAGGGCCCACTCGCCAATACTGCCCCGGCCGCGCAGGTTTGTCCGGGACCACCGTCACCGTCTGGCGATTCACCCGACGCACCGTGCCCGTCACGCGGCGGCCCTTGGCCACGAAGCTCACGCTGTCCCCCGGCTTGAGGTCCGTCTGCTGACGTGGGAGGCGCGGCCGCCTAGGAGCTGTTGCACCACCCTTTGCGCTCAGCGCCGCAAGCTCCGCGGCGAAGCGAGCGTTCGCCGACGGCTTGGGGGATGACACAGCTTGCTGGCCCTGGGCTGGGTGCAGGCTTGTTGGCGTCATCGCAGCGGCGCTCGCCTGTGCTTGCCCTTGTGAATGGCCCTGTGCATGCCAATCAAGGTCCACGCCCGCCTCGTCGGCTGTAGCACACAAGCCTTTGAGCACCTGCTCGGCCATGCCATTGGCATGCATCTCATCGAGCACTTTGTAGAAGGCTGCGTTGTGCACGGAGCCTCGCCGGCGCCCCCCCGTGACGGTCTGGATCAGATGGGCGAATTCGTGGCACACCGCGTGGGCCAACAAGGTGCCGAGCTCGATGCGCCCCTGGAAATAGTTCCGCAGGGCGAGCTCCCTCCCGGACGTCCAGCGCACGGCGGTCTCCCAGCCCTGGGACTTCTGCTGGATCATCTTCCAGCCGAACACGATCAGGTGCCCACCCTGGCGACTGGCCCGGTGGTAGGTGGCCCGCCCGCTGCCAACGCGGGTGGCCAGCTCGATGCCGGGGGCGCGCTCCAGCACCCAGCCTTCGTAGTGGGGCCAGAGCACCGTCGACAGCAATTCGCCCAGGCGGGCAGCGAGAAGGCGGCAGTGAGCTTCGGAGAGCTGGCGCATGAGCGCGCCATCCTCTGGGCTGCCAGACAAGAGGTCAAGCCATGAACACCTCAGAGATGCTGAGCGCTTCGCATGACGGGCACCTCGCACGACGGGCCCCTCGCCTAACGGGCACCACGCTTCCAACGGGCCCAGGCCTTGTAGCTCTTGGGCAGGTCCAGGCTCTTGAGCTGTTCCCAGGCGGCGAGGATCTCGTCCCGGCTGGCCGTCTCCTGCGCGGCGTAGTAGTCGCTCGTGAAGTTGATGTAGCGGCCGTGGGGAATCTGTTCAAACGGGCCCTTCAGCTGACACAGGCGCACGTACTCGTGCACCAGATCACCGTAGGTTGTGGGCACTCCCGTCGTGAGCTGCTCCTCCCGCCAGCGGTTGAGGCGGTAGCGCGCACCAGACTTGGGTTTGAAGTGCGCATCCAGCTTCAAGGCCTCCTGCTCAAGGAACCCCTTCGTCTCCCGGTCGTTTGTGTAGCGCACGATGGGCAGACCCAGACTCAGGCCGCGCTCAACGTCCTTCGCTCCATGCTGTGACAGAGCACGCGCTGTCGGGACTTCTGCGCGCCCGGTCTTGAGGAATACACGCAAGGCCAGCTCGAGTTCGTCCTTGCGCAGCTTGCTGGCACCCGGGATGCCCAGCTGCTTCGCGAAGGCCTTGAGGTCCACGGCATACCAGTAGCCGTGATCGAACTCCCTGAGGCTCATGTCGAGAGCCAGCCGACCTCTCTCCGTCACGGAACTTTCATCCGGCGTTCACCGGCGGCTCATGGAACGGACACCGGAGCAGCTGCGAGAATCACACCCACCTGAAACATGACCAGCAGGATGAGCGCCATGCCGACCGTCGTCAGATGAGCCCGGCGCAGGTCGCGAGGGCTTGAGATGGCCTGGCCACCTTCCACCAGGAGCGCCAGGAACAAGAGCCCATTGACGAGCGAGACGGCGCTGAACTCCGCGAAGCTCACCAGGTAGAGCACGGCGTCGGGCTCGACAGGAAACTTCATCACGGCGACCCGGAATACGCCGAGCAGTGCACAGACGCCCACCCAGGGGATCGTCAGGGCGACGGAGGGTCTGACGATGAAGGACGACCAACCTGCCCACGCCGTTGCGCTGCCCGGGGCTGTGGTGGGCGCCCTGTCTGGACGTCCGCCCGAAACGGGTGTCGCATGATCCGATGCCGTCATGGCTGGCCCTCCGACGTTTGCGGTGCTGGATCCAAGCGCGTCTCCGGCACAACTCTCGCGCTCCTCTCGAAAGCCTCAACCAGTCTAGAATACCTCAGGCCTCGCGTAACATCCGTGCGACTCGGATCGTGGCACGGGCCGCAGCTCAGAGTTCCTTGCGAAAGCAGCGCACCAAGCCCATATCCTGGAAACCCAAGGCTCCATGGGCATGCAGGCTCACGGTGTTGTCGGGGTCCGCATCGGAAGCGAACTCGCTGCACCCCTGGGCTCGCCCCCAGGCCTCGGCCGCTTCGATCAACGCCCGACCGACACCTCGACCACGCTGTCCCTCCTGCACGAACCAGCCCTCCAGATAGGCCACGCGCGGGCTCGTACAGCCCTCCGCATAGGGGCGCACGGAAACCTCCGCGAAACCGATGATTTCCTGAGCGGGTCCTTCTGCCAGGATGGACTCTTGTTCCGCAAAGCGAGAGTCACCACCCAACATCTCATCGATCTCGGCCCGGTGTGCAGCCACGGAGTCCTCCGGCCAGAGCGCCTGGCGCATGAGCATCCACTCTGCGATGTCCTCTCGTTGCACTGCTCGAACGCGGGTCATGGTCTCAGTATCCAACGGAACAGGTCAGCGCTGGTCTAAATCATGAGCGCGAGCCAGGAAGCAGCGCACCGAAGCCCCGGACACGTGGTCGGGGCTCGCGAGGCAGCTGAGGAAGTCGCTCCGCAGCGCTTCGAAGTCGGCTCCACAGAAGCTCCGTAGCAAGGACATGCGCTCGAAACGCTGGCGCCAGGCTTCGAGGACTTCGGGTTTCGCCGAGCCCGAGAAGCAGAACTCCTCATCGCGCATCAACACGTCACGCTGCAGCGTGAAGCCTGCTTGTTCCAGACTCGCCGACAGCTTGCGTCCCATACGGAAGTCGTAGCGCCCGGCGAGCAGGGACTCTTCGACGTAGGCGTCCAGCAGCTGCTTGCTCGCCGGCTTCAGCGGCCGGTGAGCGAAGAGATCGTCCACCTCGATCAATGCCAACCAACCACCTGGCTTGAGCAGCCGGGCCCAGCTGCGCAGCACCGTCGGCAGGTCGAGGAAGTAGGCGGCAACCATGCTGCACCAGAGGCCATCTGCGAGAACGGCCTGGTCGGGGAACAGGTGATTCTCCGAGGCATGCTCGGCCAGGGTGCGCAAATCGAGCAAACGGAAGTCGGCACCCGGCAGACCCTTGGACGCGGCCGTCCGTATCAGATCCTCGTTCATGTCGACGCCCACCACCCGCGCACCGCGGGCCACCAGCTGCCGCGACAGATCCCCCACTCCGCAGCCAAGGTCGAGAACGGTCTGACCCTGCAGCTCGGGCAACAGAGCCAGAGCCGTGTCCCAATCCCGCCACGCGAACTGCCGCTCGTACTCTTTGCTGAAGTTCATAAGGCCGCCTCAGCTGCCCGCGCTTCCTTCAGCATGCGACAGGCGCCCCACAGGATCAGCAGACCGATGCCCGTGCCCACTGCCAGGTCCCACACGGGGTTCTGGGTCCAGGCCACCGCCAGGCCGCTCACGATGACGGCGCCGTTCGCGATCACATCGTTCTGGGTGAAGATGTAGCTCGCCCGCATGTGCACGCCGCCTTCGCGATGGGCGGCCACGAGGCGCAGGCAGAAGATGTTGGCGACCAGCGCCAACATCGCCACCCCGATCATGAAGGCCGGATCCGGGTCACTGCCCCTCAGCATGCGGCGCGCCACCTCCGCCAGGCCCAGGAAGCCCAGCGCCAGCTGCACATAGCCCCCCAAGCGTGCAGCGAACACCTTCGAGTCGGGGGATTGAGAGACCGCCCAGAGCGCCACGGCATAGACGACCCCATCGGCAAACATGTCGAAGGAGTCACCCACCAAGGCCGTGGACTCAGCACCCAGCCCGGCGAAGATCTCCACCAGGAACATGCCCCCGTTCACGGCCAGCAGCGTCCAGAGCACACGCGAGTGCTCTGCTGTCTTCGCCTCGAACTCGCACCCGCAATCAGCCACCGATCCTCCCTGCGAGGGACGCTTCCACAGTGGCCCGGGTGTGCAGATGTGCAGCGGACCAGCTCACCGCATGCAGGCTACCAGACGCGAAAGACGTTCGGTCCCCCGCTCAGCCCGCCAGCAACCTCGTCATGTGCACGCTGTATGGGTCCTCAGGGTAGTCAGCGAAAGGGGCGCAGAGCTCGAAGCCGAAGCGTTCATACAGCGCTCGCGCCGGGGCAAAGGCCTCGCCGGAGCCCGTCTCGAGACTCACGCGGGTGTAGCCACGCCGCCGCGCTTCCTTGAGCATGTGTTCGACCAAGGCCGCCGCCACGCCCTTGCGCAGGTGGGTGCTTGCAGTGCGCATGGACTTCAGTTCGCCCTGACGTCCGTCGAGTTCCTTCAGCGCTCCGCAACCCACCAGGGTGGCGCCCAGCCAAGCCGACCAGAAGCTCACGCCGGGAGCCCGCAAGGCGTCGAGGTCGAGAGCATGCACGCTCTCCGGCGGTGAGTGCAGGGCCACCGTCGCCAGGTGCTCGCGCAAGAGCGCTTGGACCTCAGGCCCGCGTAGGGCGTCTTCGCGGATCTCGAAGGGAGCACTCATGCGCGGCGGACGCCTACTCTTCGCTGCTCGACTGCTCGGCCGCAGCTATCTGGAGCACGACGCCTATAGCCACGCCGATACCCGCGCCGAGCGAGACACCGATGGCCACGTTGTCGAAGGCGGCGCCCAACCCGGCGCCCAACCCGGCCCCAACCCCCACGCCGATGGCGATGCCCGACACCATCTGCGGGGCCGGAGGGGGCGACTCGTTGTCTGGCTCGCTCATGTCAGGGTCCGTTGAAGGCGCGGGACAGCAGTCTACCTCGCCGCCAGCCTCGCTAGTCCTGCAAGCTGACCTTGGGCAGGATGAGCTGTGTGAAGTCCCCGCCTTCGATGGAGAGCAGCTGTTCCATCATGGTCGAGGCCTCCGCGACGACTGCCGCGAAGGGTTCATACTCTTGTGCCTCGGCGGCCGTGATGGAGATGAAGCTGACCTCCAGGGAGGTCACCGCGAGCTGCGCAACCCAGACCGGGTCCAAGGCAGGCCCGCGGTACTCGACCGCCGCATCGCTCAGGCGCAGGTGCCTCCCGTCCGAAGACTCCAGGTCGATGGGCGCGCCCAACACCTGAGCCACCCTCACGCTCTGCGATTCCTGATCGGCGGCCGTTCCGCAAGCTGCCAGCAGGAGCATCAGCCAGGCCATGCAGCCAACAAGCCAACGGTTCTTGGACGTCATCCAGAATCCTCGCCGGTTGAGGCTGGCCGCGAGATGGCGTAGCGCAGCGCCTTCAGTCCCTCCTCTTCGTACTCGCCGTCCGGGTGCATGCCCACCTTCTCGAGCACCCGGATCGAGCCTCTGTTCTCGGGTAGGACCAGGCCGATGATCTGCGGCAGGCCCAGGGTCTCGAAGCCGTAGGCGATGCTTGCCGCGCAGGCTTCCGTCGCCAGGCCGCGGCCCCAGTGCTCGGGCAGGAAGCGATAGCCCACGTCCACGGCGTCCAGCTCCGGTAGGTACTTCAGGCCGCAAAAGCCGATCAGCCGTTGGGTCTGCTTGAGCACGCAACCCCAGCGCCCATAACCCACCGTGTCGAAGTCGGGGTAGTTCTCGATGGCAGTACGCGCCTGGGCTACGGATTCCAGGGGCGGCTCCCCCGTCATGCGCATGACCTCGGGATGCCCGTTGAGAGCGAAGAAGTCCTCGGCATCAGTGGCGACCATGGCGCGATGAAGCAGCCGTGTCGTCTCCGGGCCCAACCGGTGGTCCATGGGTTGCTTCATGGGTGATGTCTCGCGTTCCATCGGGTGCTCAATTGTGGGCCGGTGCGAGGAACGGTTCGGTGAAATGTGAACTCGCAGGCGGCGCAGGAGTGCAGCGCCCGCTTCTCCAGCTTGAGATCGATCTCCATCCTCTCAGCCTCCTCCTGTGGTGTGAGCCTGCTGCCGCCGCGCTGACCCGCTCGCTCCCAGCTTGTCCAACGGCCCCACCGGCGGCCCAGTCTAGCAGAGGGCTGACGACGCCACCCTTGGCCTTGTCTCTTGGAAACGGGGGTGCTCAGTCGAGCTGGGAAGCCACACGTTCCGTGACGAGCTTCACGAGCTCGGGATCCATGAAGGTGTAGTCGTCCGGGATGTCCAACACATGCACAGGCTTGTCGCCCAGCGCATCCCGGTGCTCAGCCCGCAGCCGGGTCGCGTGACGACGCTCCATGACAAACACCTGATCGGACCACTCGACGTCCCCCCGGCGCAGCACGCGCGTCGCCGCACTGCTGACACCCCGAGCCCGGCAGGCATAGCGAGGGTCCCTGGAGAAGACGCGCTCGGCTGTGGGACTCCGCCACTGGGCGCGACTGCACACGAAGAGCAAGTTGAGGCGCGGGCTGGGCATGAGTGGTCGGGTTGGCTCTGAGGCGTCACGGCTTGTTGGTCAGGCCATCAAGCGTCCACCTCGCCCCCCTCACTGGTCCTCACGATTGCTATGCCTATTCCTCCGACATGGCTGGCCGCCCAATTGTAGGCGAAGCCAAAGAGGATCCCCATGATGTAGCCCCCAACAGCGGCAATGACTGGACCGAAGAGCACTCCGTACAGTGTGGAACGGTCAAAGATCGACATGAGCCCCTCTCCCGGAGACAGGCCGTTTTCTCCCATGAAGACCAACGCCGCGGGAATGCCAAACACGATCTCAACACCTGCTCGAAAGATCGCGAGGATCTTGGCTGTCGCGAGTGGGTCTATGCTTCGCAGCTCTGCGGTGTACTTTCGTTCCACTTAGGCTCTCCTCTGTCTAGCGGACTGACGGTTCAGCGGCGGGTCACGTAGCGGCCCGGTCGTCGCTAGCGCTGGTTGGACGGCTCTCGGGCTGCTGAGCCGGCCAAATCACTTGACCACCCCTCCAGCTCGGCGTGCAGCCGCGATTCTCAATGCGCCGGCGGCACCAGGTGGCACCTCGCTCTCGTCGTCGCGCGCTGCCCGATCTGAATCGCTTGCCTCCCGCGCGACGTCAAGCAAGTCGGCAACACTTCGATTCGCCGCTTCGGGATCGATCACTGTGAACACCTCAGAAACGAACTCGCGGCGGAGGCTGGCGATGGCTGCGCCGACACTCGGGAAGGGCGCTGAGTCCAGCTGACCATCGATCAATCGCGCAACGGCAACGAGCGGATCGAGCGCACGATGTCGCCAACCCCGGTAGGCGGCCGGCTTGTGGAGGCCAACCCTATCGCGCTCCACATTGGGCAACAGGAACCGACCTTGGTCGATCAGCGCAGACAGCCGCGTCCTGTTCGGGTGCCGAGCTTCGGTAGAAGACGCCTCGTCGGCAGCCTCTAGCTCCGCAAGAACCCCCACTGCCTCGCATGCCCAGGAACGAACGTCTCGTCTCCAGTCAGCGACGTAGGCTACCGCGCTGAGTCGGTTCTGACGCGTCGCGGCCAAGTACGCAGCCAGCGCCAGGGCCAGTGACAACGCCGCGACGGCGAAATCCGCGTCGTCAAATTCCATGCTCACCCAATCGATTCGTCAAACGTATCTACGATTCAGCACCGGGGTGCTGGGCGCCTCGGCCATTGACAGCGCTGGATTGACAGCGCCCTAGCCCTTCACCTTCTTCATGATCACGCTTGGCCGCGTAACGAAGACCACGATCATGCCAACCACAAACAATACTGCACCTGGTCCAGCATCGGAAAGCGTCGACTCCAGACCGAGGACCGCAGCTGTCCAGGCGGTGGATCCGCTCACACCTCTTAGAAAAAGGATCAGGCCTCCCAAGATGCAAACCAATCCGAGCAGCAGGCCCAGGCGTGCATACGCGTACTCATGTGTCACGGACTGCTCAGCTAGCTTGGCGGAATGAGAACCCGCTGAGGCCCCCAGGGGCGAGCCCGAGGATTTCCAGTCGGTTCGACCGAAATCCACATCCTCGAACTCGGCTCGTGCTTGATCAGGGCTCAGAAAAGACTCGTGACCGAACTGAGATTGTTTTCGCTCTTCTCCTCGATTCATCTGTGCATCTCCTTTGCCAAGCGGCTCTCTTCTCGTCTGTCTAACCACCCTACAGCAGCTGTGAGACCGGCCGCAGCATTCCGAGTTAGGCAGCTCACGATGGTCGCTCACCGCGTCGTTGAATCTCACGGAGTTGCTCCACTCGTGCTCTGTCCTTTTCTCTGCGGGGGACGGTCAGCCGAGTCAAGATGTCATCGATGTGAGCCACCCACACGTCGTGCCCCTCATATGAGTTGAGGCTTGCCCTCGGCCTGAGTTCGTCATAGCTGCCCGCAAGCTTTGGAACCACATCGAAGTTGCCGAGCTTCGTGACATACAGCTGGTCAAGCGTGTCCAGGTTCGTCACATCCGGAACCCAAGCAGCCAGCTCTTCCTCAGTCGTCGGCCGCGACTTCCATTTCTTCTCTCCGGACTCCGAATCTTGCCACTCTCCAAACGGGCCAAGGGGCTGAGCTTCGATTTCACGAAGCGACAACACCAAGTTCGAGATGTTGGCATGGCTGCATTCCGGTGCGATGTCGAGATCACCGGGCCGAACCTCTGCGCCGTAGGTCGCGGCAGCTACCGAACCCACCAAGACGAAGCGCACCTCGTTTCTCGCCAAGACCTGGAGCAACTCCGCGACCTTCGGAATGCCCTGGGGATGGCGACGTGCCGTGAACTCAGAGTTGTTCTTTCGAGGGTTCATTGCCTGGCTAGGGGGCTAGGGATTCAGCGGCCGGCCGCGCAGCGGACAGACCGTTGCTAGCGCTTGTTGGCGTTCTCGGAAGCATCTAGTTTGCGCCTGCCTTGTAGAAGAGGAACACGAGGACCAGGAGCCAGAGATTCAGCGTCCACGCCCACTGGTACCGCCGCTTGGCGCCTGTGCCCATCGTGGACCGCTGGCTAAGCAAGCCCCCGAGCAGGGCGAGCGAGTAGAGCTGCAATGGCGGAAAGATCAGCCCAAGAGCTGCAGCACGATAGGCTCGTTCGATCTTGGATTCAGTCGATTCGGGTGCAGCGTCGCCTTCCTCTGAACGACTGCGATGCTCGGCGAGAATCGAGGTTGCCTTGTCGGCCTGACCTTGCAACACCTGGAGCTTGATGCCTCCGACGGCGTTCCCAAGGTGCCAAGCGGTTGAGACAAGCTCCTCATCCGCCAAGCATGCAGTGATCCCTTCGGACTCCAGGTGGTAGAGCGCGAGATGCGCCTCCTCGGGGGTGGAATAGGATTCGACAGTCACCAGCTCATCAGCCATGGAATGCTCCTCCGTCAACCTACTGCACCTGCCGTTCAACGGCCGGGCGACGTCTGCTACAGCTTGTCAGGCTAGCCCTCTCCATCTCCTCGCAACTCCCACCCGAACAACCCGGCGAGCCACGACGCAAAGGTCTCTCGTGACTTCACCATGTCCCGGAGTGCGTCTTGCTTCATGGACACGCTCGCACAGTCCAAGCAGTAGTGCAGCTGAGTCCCCTCAATGCTCCCAGGGAGAAGGCTCGCTCTCTCGCACCGAGGGCACTCCCTGGAGAAACCCTCTTCGGCGGCTACGAATGCTCCGTGCGACCAATCAAAGCCCCATCGACCTGGCCGATCACTTGCGGCCTCGAACTCGTCGGGTCCAAGCCAGACTGCAGAGCACCTCCAGCACACATCGACTTCGACGGTGTCCGAGACGGTCTTGGGAAGCATCTCGGTGCGGCAGTAGGGCATTTCATGACTCGTGCTCGGCCTGTCTGGCGCGGTTGTTGATCCGTGGCCGGATGATGCCTGGTCCGGCAGCGTCGGGTTGGACTGTTCTTGCTGAGGCTTGTTTGACGTTCTCAACTGAAATGTACCCGAGACCTCGTCTTCTGACTCAAGGTGCGTGCTCTTTCTCCAGGCCACCCCACGCGCGTAGTACGCGCCCGGTGAAGTCACCCTCCACACATTGAACGTAATGCGCTGCTACCTGCGCCGCGGAAACCAACCCCACTCTGACTTTGTCAACCGGCACCACCGGTGCCGGACTGACGACGTTGATGCGAAGGCCGCGGGGGAGCAGAGGAGCGAGGCTGGTGGCTAGCGCGTCAACGGCGGCGTTGAATGGACTCGTGGCAACGCTTGATGTGATGGGGTAGTGACTCAGGAAGCCGCTCGAGAGTGTGAAGGACGCTCCGTCTGTTGCGAAGTCAGCTCCGACGCGTACCAGATTTAGCTGCGCGAGGAATTTCCGTCGGAAGCCCAGTTCAAAATCGCCATCCGTCAGTTGGTCATAGGGCCTGAACGTACTGTCCCCACCCACGACACACACCAGCCCGTCAAAACTCCCCACGGACTCGAACATCGACCGAACGGACTCCCCGTCCGTGTAGTCAACCTGAAGATCGCCGCTGCGAGAGCCCACCGACACGATCTCGTGGCGCGGCTCGAGTTCTCGCGTGATTGCGCGACCGATCTTTCCGGTGGCCCCAAGCACGATGATCTTCACGGCATTCACTCCCCTTCCAGAGATCTCTCGGGTGGTCTCACGCCAACGGTCCTACTGCTCGCCAGCCGTAGTGTAGCGAAGCGAAACGGAGGTCTGTCAGCTACGGCTAGTTGGCCCAGCTTGTGACGGGCGACTCGCCGGGCCGCAGGGAGCAGACGGTCAGAGCATCGTCATGGCCGCGCTGCCTCTCTTGTGGCCCGAGTCGACGAGGGCATGCGCCTCGCTCGCGCGATCCATCGGGAAGCTCCCGCCGATCACCGGCTGGAGTTCACCGGCTTCGACAAGCCCGCGCAGGAACACCAGGTCCTGCGACTTCTCGGTCGCAGAACGCAGGCCCGCGAACGAGATCTTCGCCTTCTTCCTGCCGAACATCGACGTCCACAGCATCTGTGCCATGATCGCGAGCGATGGGACTGTGCGGAGGTAGGTCCCGTTCGCCGTCAACGAACGCTTGCAGCGTGAAAACGAGCTCTTGGCAACGGCGTCGAAGAGGATGTCGTACGTGCGGCCGTTCGTGGCGAAGTCGGCCTGCGTGTAGTCAATGACATGGTCGGCGCCGAGCGACGTCACGAGGTCCAGATTGGCCGTGCTGCAGACACCGGTGACCTCGGCGCCGAAGTGCTTGGCCAGCTGCACGGCTGACGATCCAACAGAGCCGGACGCGCCATTGATCAGCACCGTCTGTCCGCTCTGGATGCCTCCGACGTCGCGTAGGAAGGGCAGCGCTGTGAGGCCGCCCTCGCAGATCGCCGCGGCGTCAGCGAACGTGACCTCCTTCGGCATCAGCGCGAGTGCGCCGTCCTCGGGCAGGCAGATGAACTCTGCGTGCGCGCCGAGCTCCGTACCGCTGGCGGCGAACACGCGGTCGCCGACGCGAAAGCGGCTCACGCCCTCGTCGACAGCATCGACCTCTCCGGCGAACTCCGTGCCAAGGATCGGATTCTTGGGCCGCGTGACGCCAGTGAAGAGCCTCGCGAACCACGGCGTGCCCGATCGAAATGCACTGTCCGCTGCTGACACGACGGCCGCGTGAATCTTGATCCGGACCTGGCTGTCTTCCGGCGTGGGCGTCTCCACGTCCTCAAGCGCAACGACCTTGGGCGTTCCGTAAAGGTGGTAGGCAATGGCTCTCATCGTCGCGCGATCATGCCACGGCGAACCCCGCGAACAGAGCATGCGACTCAGGTCCGCCCAAGGCTTGGCACCAGCGACGGGGCGCTGCGCCAACCGCTGCATGCTGTTGTTGGGCGGCGCACCCCGCATGAATCTCCGATCGATTCACCGCTGCGCCTGATGCTCGGCGGCCGGCTCGAAGAAGATGGGCTGCCCCACCGCGAGGCGCCCGCATCGAACGACGGTGCCGTAGACACCAGCCCGGTTGTTCCTCTCCCGAACAACCGCCTTCAGCAGCTCGGGTGCGGGGCGTGCAGAGTCAGGGTCGTAATTGACCATCGAGCAGCGCTCATCGCGGTTGGTGATGGCGATGGTCGTAGCCTCGTTGGATTGTCCGAACGAGAGCAGCCCCCCCACCCATTCGTCCTCCTCGAAGGGAAGTGATCGCAGTGCCTTGATCAAGATGTTCGGTCGGAATCTGCGGACGTCGGGACCGTGCGCCGCGAGCCTCCCGATTTCCGCAACCGTGGCGGAGGAAATCATGGACACGCTCGCTTCGTCGAAGATGCCACGGTCGAGGTGCATCATCTCGACCGGTGAACCGCAGCGGCGACCGACGTCGCTCGCCAGCTCTTGACCGAACACGGCGAGCTCTTCTCCTTCTGGCGTACGAACATGCGTCGGGAGGCTTCCATCGACGACAGGTTCGCGCCGCAGTGGAGCAAAGAGAATCAGCTTCGGGAGCTTGGTGGCGGTCAGCCAGGGGAAGCCGCCGTGATCGTCAACCCGACGGAATGCCAAGCGTCGGTCGCCGTCAAGACCGTGCCAGCCTAGGTCGGCGACGCCCAAGGGTTCGCCACTCATGGACTTCACGGGGTACCGGAAGAGCGCTTCGACTTCACCGATCTTGATAGGCATGTTTTGGTCGTCCGCCCAACGTTCTTGCGGTTCAGCTGCGGGCCGATTCTGGCGCCCTGGATGCGCTAGCAGCCAGGGCAACAGGTGTGTTTCGTCTGTTGCGAGCGCTAGTTGGGCCTGCAATCTGCGCAGGCGCCACCCGAGCGCCAGCCCTTCGCCCACTATCCAATTTGTTGAATCACATTCCGACCACCACCGGGCCTGGATGCCCATTCAAAGTGCTCGACGATCTGCAGCCTCGATTGCTCGTCCACGCGTAGCTCGCATTTTGATGCGCCACCGTTCAGCACACCGCCGACTTCCAACTGGCAATAGCGAAACTCAAAGACGTTTCCGGTAACGATTCCGACCAGGAAAGCACGCTCGATTTTGCCGCCGCTGTATTCTGCGTGAACGCTCTGCCCCTCCTGTCGAAACTCGAAGATCGTGCGTTCATCGATCACACCGTTTTCATCAGTTTCGACAGCGTTCATTCTGAGGTCGTTCAGGTTGAACTCCACGTCACGTCTCCAGGCTCTGTCTAACGGACCTACGGCTCAGCGGCGGGCCGCGCAGCGGACCGTCCGCTGCAAGCGCCTGTAGGCAGGATCTCACGCACCTAGGAATGACTCAATGACTCCCGTGTCCTTCGCGACACGGATGACTATCCCTGACGGTGCGACGTATGGCCGAGGCCCTCTAAAATGGATGATCCAGCAGTTGTCGCGTTCGAGCACTTCGTAGTCGCTTGGCAGATAGGCATCTTGAGAGAAATTGCGGGCAGCGTATCGCTGCCCCAGATAGACGGCTAGTTCCAAGGTTGGAATGGAGCAAACCCCAGAGTGCTCGGCAAACACGCCGTGACTCGTGCAGCCCCGAGTGTGTGTGCCCTCCGTGGGAATGCTCGCACACCCCAAAGTCAGCAAGAGGAATGCGCTGATGTATCTCATCGCTGCCTAACGGATTGTGGATCACCTAGGGGCGGCGAAGCCGGTCGTCTGGTGCAAGGCCGCGTTGGACGCCTCGTCGACCTCGGCGTCCCCATCCGCTTGAAATGTCGCACGAAAACTCTCCTTGCCGGGAGGTGCCGGCCAGATGGGAATTCGCCTACCAAGCCAGTGCTTCAAGACCAGGTGTCGAAAGTACTGCTCATGCTCCCATTCGACTTCGGCCATCGTGAGGAGGCAGTCGAGCCACTCTCGCCGACCGCAGGCGCGAGCCAGGCGTGCAGCCGTTTCGTATTCGCGGATATTCCGACTCTCGAGCCTCCCGGCGCCGTACATGGGGGCGAGCCAGCCAACCACGTGACAGAGTGCACCGAGAACTCGACCAATCGTCGCGGCACGAAGGTCGCGCAGCCGGCTTGGCGACACACCCAGGGAGTGGAGCATCTCGCCAACCTGGCGGCGGTGATGCCACTCTTCCTCTTCGATCGCCTGGATTCGATCTCGCTCTTCTGTGTCAGATACTGATTTCCAGTGCCCGCGGTAAGCGTACGCGGCCGCCAATTCACCAGAGTAGGCAAGCTGCAGTAGCGCTGCGAGCTGTCGTTCGTGCTTGGCTGTCGTGCTTTCTTTCACAGCGCTCTCAGAGTCGTGCGTCTAGCGGCGGGGCGAAGCCTGGTCCGTCTGCTGCAGCTTGTTGGGCGGCATCGGAGGCATCACGTGTCGGCCTTCGACTTTCGCTGGATCAGGACAAGGTGCACGCCGAACGCGAGAGTGGCGGGGATGTTGCCGAACAGCCCCGCCCAGAACCACTTGTTGGAGTACCAAGGCTCCTTCACACCGTGATGGTGCGTCGAGAGCAGGTGGCAGCAGATGGCGCTCGACAGCGCAAAGGCACCGGCAACGTCGTGATGATGGATCTCCATGCTACGCGCTCCGACTGATGAGAGTGGGTCGTCTTTCATCCATGTGCTGCTGACTCGCCCGACGGACCTGCGGTTCAGCGGAGGGTCGCGCAGCGAACCGTCCGCTGCAAGCGCTTGCTAGGCGCCGATCAGGCACGTGACCAACCACGGAAGCCCACAGCATACGCTGCGGCACCAAGCAGGAGGGCAAAGTACAGGCCTGGCACGACGAACAGTTCGTAGGACGAAATGCTCTCTGCACTCTCGGAAAAGAAACGGAACGCCACTTCGTAGACGGCGTACACAAACCAAGATATCGCGGCCGCCAAGATGACAAGCATTCGAATCGAGGCGGCACGGCTTGATGACCCTGCGACACTGACGACGACGGCTCCAGCCAAGAGGGCGACGAGCACGGCAGCACCTGGAAAACTGAACACCTGCCGGTGGAACTCGAAGAGCCCGTTCACAATCGCGTCCCCTTCGTCGGCCTGACGTTGTTGCGGTTCAGCGGCGGGCCGCGCAGCGGACCGTCCGCTGCAAGCGCTTGTTAGCTAATGCGCGCACGACGGCCGCGCTCCTGGAGGCGATTGGATTCGTGCACGTTGTCTACAACCCAGACCACGAAGACGGCGACCACAACCAAGCCCAGGAGAGGATGGATCAGCCAAAGGCCTCCAGCAAGAGCCGGTACGACAAAGAGCAGCATGAAGACATGGAGATCCCAGTTCTGGATATGCCTGATCCGTCGTCCTTTGCCCTGCTCCTTCATGACTGTTCCATCTGCCCTAGCGTATCTGCCGATCAACGGCGGGGCGTAGCCCGGTCTGCCTGCTACGGCTTGTTAGGCAGGAGCACCTAGATCTCAACGAGTCCATTCGGCAGTGTCGTCTACATACAGAGCGACTCGGCGAAGGGAAGAAACTGCCACTTCGTCAGGTGATTGGAACAGCATGGCCGTACCGCCGCCACCGTCTGGTTTCACTGTGTGGGAAGTGCCGTCGGCTAGGGTGAAGACAACCCGAAGGTCTTCGTACGGGGCGTTGATGAATGCATTTGGCGTGTTAAGCCCTACGAAGACGCCGAGTGCTGGACGGTCGAGACCAACGATGAGGGCACCACCCTGCACTGCATTGCTTACACGGAAGCCAGTGGCGGTAGCACCAGGAGCACCGTCGAGGGGGCCGCGTTCGGATGCGTAGATGGACACGTCGTGCTCCATGAGCTGGCGCCACTGTACGTTCTCGGCATCCTGGACAACCGGATTCGGAATCAAGACGGTGGCGCCGATGCTGAGCAACGCTGCGACTAGAATGATGGCCTTCATTGTGTGCTCCTCGAATCCCTGTCTAACGGATCTGCGGTTCAGCGGCGGGGCGCGCAGCGGACCGTCCGCTGCTAGCGCATGTTAGACAGCCTCTCATCTTCCCGTGATTTCCGCGGCTTCCACGAACTGCTTCCTTTCGAATACAGTGCTGATGTCTGCATAGACGACGCCTTCCTTCCACATGCGGACACGCACCTCTGTTCCAGGCTCCAGCACTCCTCGGATGGACGCCCTCCCCTCGAGCGGATACGCCGTAACTGCATCGAGCTCATGCACGAGCTCGAACGGTTCGCCAGGGCTAGCTCCCCAGATGGCATCTGAGCTAGCAACCCGATACCCAAGCATGTAGCCGACGCCCAGCAGCGCCACCGCGCCAAGCCAACTCAACGCTACCCTTCTCTTGGCCATACGCTCCTCTGCTGTCTGTCTAACGTACCTGCCGTTCAGCGGCGGACCGCGAAGCGGACCGTCCGTTGCAAGCGCTTGTTAGACGGCCTTCACTACGCAATGGGCACCTCAACGTCGGCTGAAGCGCTAGGCAGCATTCGGGGCCTCCGACTCACCGACCGACTGGAGACCCTCGATCTCCCTCGACAAGCGCATGGTCCGTACGACATCAAATGTACAGGCCCCGGCGATGAGTCCGGTGATGATCAGATTGAAACCAAGACTCGGACCCTCCGGTACCAAGATGGCGCCGAACACCGACCAACCGGTGGCCACGAGGCCGACGGCCAGCCGGATCCGAAGCCTCTTCCGCATGCGGCGCGTGACCTCGGAGTACTCGCCGGCTCGGAAGAGCTGCTTTTCCATGTACAGCATCCGTGCCTCGTGATCATCGCCCCCCTGGTGCGACGGCCGTGGCCAGACCGACCGACATAACTGGAATGAGGTCACGCCCGAGAGTGCATAGCCGATGATGGTCACCGTATGACCGGCCCACTCCGTGTCGGGCAGGATGGCAGCCACCGGCAAGAGGAGGAGGGCCGCGAAGAAGTTGAACACGGAGACCAGCAACGGGAAGACCATGAGCACGATAAGTAACTTCTCGAGCATGGGGTGTATCCCCTCGGTTCTCGTGGGGCTCCTAGCCACGACGCGCAGTCTGTCTAACGTTTAGCATCAGCTGCGCATGTTCTTGGCGCGGCAGCTGCCTGCAGTGAATTGCTACCCTTGAATGATGCTACACAGCAGCTGGCGTGACAAGGGCAGGCGTCAGTTGCATGCGTCTGTTAGGCGGCGGCCGAGAAACGAGTTCGCTCTACTGGTCCTCATTGCGGGCGTTGGTGCCCTAACCGGAGCTACCCTTCTCCGATTTGCTTACGCCGCCCAGTAACGAATACACGTAAGAGATGGGCGCCCAGGTCACCGCCAGAAGAACCGCGCCTGCGACAGCGGTAATCAGACCGCGATCACCCCTGAGCAATAGATCTACTATCAAAATTAGTTGTGATCCAGCGACAACAAACGCAGCCTTGTATGCGCTCTTCATTTGTCGCGCTGTCCAATCAAAGAGCGCCACGCAGAGTACTACGTAGGTCAACAATCCAACCGCGGGGCTGACCTCCAACCTGACGGAGTCTCCGTCAGCGATCGGCTTGAAGAACAAGAGCACGCCCACGAGGTTCGCAACGAACGCCGTTCCAACTGCAGCCAAAATTGGTTTCCATCGGCTCATTGCGACCCCCAGGGTTCTCGAAATGGCGGCGTTGCAATACCCGCGCCCGCCGAGAGCTGAACGGCTCTCTCGTAAGTCTAACGGACTGGCGGTTCAGCGGCGGGCGAAGCCCGTCAGCTGCAGCGGCGGGTTAGGCGGCTACGTGTCCAGTAGCTTCGCCATGTAGATCTCGTCCACAGGCCTTCCGTCGACGACGAGAGAGCGCTTCTTGGTTCCCTCTTCTACGAAGCCCATCCCCTTGTACAACCCGATGGCCCGGGCGTTGTGGGCCATCACCGTCAGTTCCAGTCGATGTATGTCCCTGGTGCGGGCCCACTCCTCAAGGTCGCGGAGAAGGATTTTACCTAGGCCTTGGCCGGTGAAGTCCTGCAGAACCCCCATCACTACGTGCACACAGTGACGGTTCCGTCGATATGGCCCGCCGAGGCCCGCAACAAAGCCAACCGGCTTGCACGCTCTCTCCACAAGGAGGATTGTCTGGTTCCCGTTGGAAAGGGCACCCCGGATCCGCTCGCATTGCTGCTCTTCCGTGGTTGTCCGCTCTCCCGGCTCGAGGAGCATGAACTTGGTCTCCTCGTCGAGCCTCCTACACAACGCAAGAAAGCCAGCCGCATCAGTTTCTTGGATCTCTCTGGTCGTCATGCTGTCGAAGAGGCCTGGTCCGTGGGAGAGTCCGGCAAGTACGCCTAACGGACCTGCCGTTCAGCGGCGGGCCGCGCAGCGGACCGTCCGCTGCAAGCGCTTGTTAGGCAGTGCGTCTCTGCGTGAACTGTCCGCACTCCGATACTCCTCACTTCACGACCTTTCAAGTCGGCGAAGATAGCGACTGCGAATCAGCAGACCCACGCATCCGCCTACGCAGCACGAGACGATGGCCCAATTCAGAAACACCTCGAAGCCAACGATATCGACCAAACGCGTGTCTACTCCTACGAAAAAGCCGACAACAGCCGCTGCGAACAGCACGGCATACGTCAATGCACCCGCTCGCCTCGAACTCCGGTATGCGACGAACCAACCGATCGCGCCGAAGACAACGACGGTACTGCACCGGCCAATTGTTTCAATATCCATTGATGGTAACTCTGTCGAGCCCTAAGGCGTTCGGTTCATTAGATCTGTCTAACTACAATTAGACAGCGAAGCTGCCACACCCAAACGATGCGCAGGCACACAGCCCACGCCGCTCGCCCGCTTCATATCGCGAATCCCCTTCACCTCTTCATCCTGCCTATTCGAAACGCATGCCGGGCCAGCACTAGCTGTCCGTCGACGCGAACCTCGAGGGGACCACGCAGCAAGACGGCGTCTCTTCGATCGCTCGCGCACACGCGAAGTCCGTGAACGAGCCCAAGAATGCGTTGTTCTGATCCTCGTAGGTCCAGGCCTCGATGCTGCCGTCACCTTCGAAGCGGCAGCGCGTGGCATTGCCCACGATGGGGAGCTTGGCGTCGGCGCCCAGCAAGGGCTCGTACCAGACGGCTTCGGGCATCGTGCAGCACTCAAGGTCTGGCAGGGAGGAGCCCTCCACGCTGACCACACCGTCGACGTGGATCGAGAAGTCGCTGCCCTCGCGCCTCACGCGGACGGGCGCCGAGCGCACGGCCTCCACGCTGCCCAAGCTGTCGCGGTACACATCGCTGACCCAGGCCACGGCTTCGGCGCGGCGGGAGCCGGTCACTGACTCGTCGATGTAGATGATGCTGCGGCGGGCGCCGCCGTCCGAGAGGTTCTCGTCCGCTGCCACGGCCACGGCGAGCTGCACGCCGGCCAGGTTCTCGTCGACATAGCGACCCTCTTCCAGCACGAAGCCCATCAGCGCCCTGCGCCCCTGGTGATCGGCCTCGGCGTTGATGTGGCAGCCGCCGGCGAAGACTGCGGCACTGCGCACCTCCACATACTGGCCGCTCACGTTGGGCGTCACATCCATGTGACTCACGGTGTAGGCCACGCCGGCACCCACCGCGGTCATGAGGACCGCCAACATCGCACTGAGGAGTTTCGACATCACCGGGCTCCATCCTGGTTCGCGAGCCCATCACGCACGATGGGGCCTCGCTGGATCGCGCTCGCTGGACGGCTAGGTCGCAGCGGCATGCTCTTCAGCCTACTGCACAGGTGGTCGGCAGTCAGTGACCGCTTGGCTGTCGAAGTGATGGCAGATCGCCCCTTTCCCCTGTTCTGGGCTCAATTCGTCCCTCCCTCCTCGCGCGTCCCAATCCAAGGCAACACGCAGACGCAACACGGCCCCGGCTCAGCAAGGCTCGGAGAGGCAGATGTCCTCTCCACAGCGCTTGGCAAACCGGGGCCGCGTCTCAGGGAGACACGCTCCAAAAAATCAGGGCGTGGTGAACGTCAGCGCGTTGGACGCAAGGGTTCCGGAGACGGCCCCGCCATCGTCGAAGGGCACCCAGGCCTGCAGCCAGAAGCTCGTGCCGCTGATGATGTTCGTCGGCCAGAGGATGTCGAAGCCCAAGCCGGCGTTCTGCATGCTCGTGTCCACACCGAAGGCCCGGACCACATCGGGGCTCGGCACCAACACACCGCCTTCGAAGGGGATGTTGATGGCGCTGAAGCCCAGGAACATGAAGGCCGTCATGTCGATGTTGAGGGCCGTGGGCGGCAGGCGGATCCCGAGGTCGATGCTCAGCGGCGAGCTGGGCGTCAGGTCACCACACATTGTGAGGCTCGGCGGCCGGTTGAAGGGCGCCACGAAGAGCGTCTCGCCCAGGTTCGTGAAGTTGTCGCCGGCGTTGCACACACCCTGCGGGTTGTTGAGGGCGTTCTGCAGGGACGAAGCCGTGATCGGCGTACCATTGTTGCTGCCCCCCCCACCGGTGCTGCAACCACCGTTGGTGTGGATGCCCACCGCCATGTCCATCTCCTCCCAGATCACGGGCGAGCCGGAGTTCCCGCCGGTCGTGTCCGTCTGGTAGTTGAGGTTGGTGCCGATGCTCACCCAGGGGCCGACGTGCGTCTGCTGCACCTGGTTGTAGGTGGAGTTGGGCGTGCTGTCCGTGCCGTGTCCCGTGATGCGGATGTTCTGGCCCGCGGGGCTTCCGGGCGGCGAGACCAGGTCAAAGGCATCGCCCATGGCCTGGAAGGGCGTGAGGCCCGTGTTGCTGTTGGGGAACGCTCCGAAGTACTGCCAGTCGTCCGTGCTGTTCATGGACTGCTTGGAGCTGGCGTCGTAGGCGTACTGATCGTCGGGCGACGGGAAGACGAGGCTGCCACCGGCCGTGGAGAAGGGCACGTTGAACTGCAGGCTGGAACCCTGCCCTGCACCACAGTGGCCCGCGGACAGGAAGCACTTGCCGCAGTCATTGATCAGCCAGGCCGTGCAACCCACCGGCATCAGGCGCGCCACGCGCGGGTCGCTGGAGGGCTGGCGGTCGTCCACAGGACCGCACTGGGTCTCTTGGATTCCAGCGGGGACACCCAACTCGAGGCTCTCCAGCACGAGGCGGTTGTTGCCCGTGCCGGGGGCGGCGATGACTTCCACCTGCACCGCGTTGCCGTTGAAGTAGGCCGAGCCGTTGTTCCACTGCTCGACGTGGGTGGCGTTCATGGTCTGCACCGCGCCGTCCCCATAAGAGGTGATGCGCAGGATGGACTCGTTGCCCAGGGCGATGTCGCCGGCCAGCTGCACCTCGTCGAAGTGCAGGGCCAAGGAGCTGACCCCTTCGAAGACCACCGCGAAGGAGATAACGACCTCCCGCTCGGAGCCGGTGTTGGCCACCAGGCCGGTGTCGCGGTAATAGTCCACCGGCACCATGGGATTCACTTCTTGGGCGGCGGCAAAGGGCCCGAGCAGCGCAGTGGCGGCCAGGGCGAGCAGGATCTTCCGGGTGGACAGCATCCGTTGATGACTCCGGGGAGGGGGCACCAGACGACGACAGAGCTGCCATCGGCCGGCAATTCGGGGAGAGAGAGGAGAGTGCCCACACGCGACAACCCATCCCGCACCCAAGCGGAAGGAGCTGCCCAGCGGAGCGGGCCCGACTCTAACCCGGAATTCCGGGACTGACCACGGACGCTTCCGCTATGGAAACCCGCTCAGCACACCCCCTGCCCGCTCTCTCGGGACCTTGAGCGGCCGCCAGGGGTTCAGAACCCCGTTTATGTGGCCCGCGACCCACGTTGCGGCGCGGAGGGGACTGCTTCGGCGCGCCACTGGCGGGTGATGGCTTCGGCAGCCCGCAAGCCGTCCACAGCCGCCGACATGATGCCTCCGGCGTGGCCCGCCCCCTCACCCACCGGGAAAAGGCCCGGGTGGCTGAGCGACTCGAAACTCTCCCGGTCGCGCAGCAAGCGCAGGGGTGCGCTGCTGCGGCTCTCGGGCCCCACCAACATGCCGTCGCCACCCGCATAGCCGGGCATGCGCTGGTCGAGGTCCCGCAGCGCAGCGCGAAGTGCTTCGGGCGCGCCCTCGGGCAGCACGCCGTCGAGCGGCGCCGCGCTGAGCGGCAAGGCGTAGGACGTCGGCCCCAGGCTCTGGGACACCTGCCCCGGCCCCGCGAGAAAGTCCGCCACGCGCAGGGCCGGCGCCCGGAAGCCGCCGCCAGCGAGTTCCCAGGCCTTGGCTTCGAGCTGCCTCTGCAGGCGCAACCCGTCACGCGGATCGGTGCCAAAGGATTCCGGTGTCACCGTGACCACCAACCCACTGTTGGCGAAGGGCCCATTGCGTGCGCGCGGGCTAGCGCCGTTCACACACAGGAAGCCTGCCTTCTCGGTGGACGGCAAGATCTCGCCGCCGGGACACATGCAGAAGCTGAACACATCCAGCCGCCCGCCCTTGGGGTCCCGGGAGCGCAGGCTGTACTCCGCAACGGGCAAGGCCTTGTGCCCGCAGTTCGAGCCGTACTGCAAGGCGTCGATCATCGCTTGGGGGTGCTCGATGCGCAGCCCTGTCTGGAACGGCTTCGCCTCCGCGGCCACCCCATCGTCGAGCAACATGTCGAGCGTGTCCCGCGCCGAATGGCCGACCCCCAGAACCACGGCGCCGGCAGGAATCTGCTCGTCGCCGCAACGCACGCCGAGAACTTGCCGCGCGCCCCACTCAGGTGTGGTGCCCGGCGCTGCGCCCGGCGTCGAGGCCTGAGGATCGTCCGTCCACAAGCCGTCCATGCGCGTGTCGAAGGCCACCTCCAGCCCCCGGGCCACCATGTTGCGGCGCATGCTCCGGATGATGGAGGGCAGGGCGTTGCTACCGATGTGCGGGGCCGCCAGCCACAGGATCTCTTCAGGAGCCCCTTGCTCCACCAGCACCTCGAGCACGTCTGCGACGCGCGGGTCCTTGATGCGCGTGGTGAGCTTGCCGTCACTGAAGGTGCCGGCGCCGCCCTCACCGAAGAGCAGATTGCACTCGGGGTCGAAAGCGCCCCCCTTGAGGAAGGCGTTCCAGCTCTTGCCCCGTGCGCCCACCTCCGGGCCACGCTCGAGCAGCAATGGAGCGAAGCCCTCGCGCAACAGGCCCCAAGCCGCAAACAGCCCAGCCGGGCCGCTGCCCACGATCACCGGCCGCCCGCGCATCTCGGGGCGATCATCCGGGAAGATCTCCCGCGCCCGGGGCGGGCTGGGCTTGCGCAGCTGCCGAGCCCGCTGACCCTTGAGTGCCTCGGCCTCGTGCTGGGGCGCGAGGGTCAGCTCCAGCGTGTAGACGTAGACCGCCTCCCGCCCGGCGCGCACATCCAGGGATTTGCGCAGGATGCGGGCGCGCTCGACAGGCAGCCCTAGGCGACGCCCGGCCAGGCGGGCGGGATCCGTGCCTTCCAGGTCGAGGGGCACGCGCAGGTTTTGCAGGACGAGAGTCATGGGCGGCGAGAGAGTACACCCTGTGCCCCGGGGATCGATTATTTCCGTCGCCCGCCCCCTTTCGTGCAACCTGCGAGGAACCGGCTCGGTAAGAGGAGAGCGTGAGCACACCTCCCCCTCAAGACGTGCAGCGCCCGGCCTTCGAGGCCGAGCTGGTGGCCGCCTTGCCCCAGGTCCGTGGCTATGTGGCCGCCCTCACCGCCCGCGGGCCCGGCAGTCAGGAGACCGAGGACCTGCTCCAGGATCTGGCAGCCAAGGCCCTGCGCTACCAGCACGCCTACGACGAGGGGCGGGCGCTCCTGCCCTGGCTGCGGCAGGCGGCCCTGCACCTCGTGCTGGATGCCCGACGAGCTGCCGGCCGTCGGCCCCATCACCTGGAGTCCGAGCCCGAGGACCCGCAGCTCGCCCCCGGCGAACACAGCGCGCGACGCGATGAGCTGCAGCACCTGCTCCAGCGCCTCGCCCCTCTACCCCGTCGCATCCTGCTCAGCTTCCATCGCGACGGTCAAAGCATCGCAGCCATCGCCCGCGCCTTGGAGTTGCCCGACGGCACCGTCAAGTCCCACCTGCACCGAGCTCGTGAGCGACTGCGTCGGGGCGCAGGAGCACGCTCAGCACCTGTCACACACCAGGCACCCCCACCATGAACACACCGCAAGAGGTTTGGCGACACATCAATGCCCTGCTCGACGCCGGGCACGACCCCTTCGACGACGAGCAGGTTGTCGAGGCGCTGCTGAAAGAGCCCGCGCTGCTCGCGCCCCTCGAACAGCTCTGTGGGCACCTGCGCCAGGTGCAGGAGTTGCCCGCCGACTGGGAGGCGCCACTCGACCCTCGCGCCCCTCTCACACCCCTTGCTCTGCCGTTCCAACGCTGGGTGGCAGCGGCGCTGCTCGTGCTCGCCGTGGGTGCCAGCAGCTGGTGGCTCTTGCCGCAGACAAGTCGCGAAGAGCCACAGCCTGGCGCGCAGCGCCCGGCACCTCCCCTCTCACGCATTCACAGCTTTCGGTCGCACGTGAGCTACGAGCGGCGCGACGCGCCCTTGCCCGCCGCGACCACACCCGTCCTCGTTTCCTGGAACCACACATGGACCACGCCATGACCAGCACCACACTGCCTCGCCGCGCACCGCCCTGTCGCCCCCGCCTGCCCGGGGCGCTGAAGCTCTCGGCCTTGCTGCTCGCCTGCGGCCTGCCCTTCGCGACGCCCGTCGCCCAAACCGCTTCCGGAGAACGGGTGGCCGCGCCGGCGAGCAGACACTCGGAATTCTTCACGGACAGTCGTGAGTCCGGCAGCGCCGAACCCAGCTCCGAACAGGCCACCTCCTTGAGCGCCTCCCTCGGAGACCACTCGCTCCAGGCCTACGACGTTTCCGACCTCACCAACAGCGTGCAGGCAGCAGCCATCTCGCTCCAGGCGATCCACACGTCAGACTTCGAAGAGGCCCAAGAACGCCTGGCCCAGCTGGAGGACATTGAGCAGCTGCGGCAACACGCCCTGGGGGCGATCCAAGCCCTGGACGAGGTGGTTCGCGACTCGATTCAGCCGCCGTTGCGCGACGGGACCGATTCCTTGCGGGTCTTGGGTGACAACCTGCTCGTGCTCAATGGCAGCGATGCCCAGCACGCGTGGATGATCCGCTTCCTTGAGACTCAGCGCGGTGCCGACGAACTCGTGAGCATGCAGGCCCATGTGTGGATCGCGAGCCAGGGGCTGGGGCGTGAACTGGGCTTGAACGGTGAGGTGCAGAAGCTGCTTCCCGATCGCAGCCAGGTGGCGGAGGTGCTCTCCCTGGCCAAGGCCCTGGGCCATGACACCATCACCTCGCCCCAGTTGCTCGCGCACCCACGCCAGAAGGCCATGGTCTCGGTGCTCAACCAGGTGTCTTATGTCAGCGAGTGGTCACTCGTGATGGTGCAACCGGACGAGACCCTCATCGCAGACCCGGTCATCGATGTTGTCCAGGAAGGCGTGGTCCTCGAAGCCCGCGCCGTGCCCCTCTTCCCCGGCCATTGGATGGTCGACGCCGAGCTGAAGCTGTCCAGCCTGGAACGCCCCATCCCCACGCGCACGATCCAGTTCGGCGACGGAAGCCACAGCGGCAAGGTCTCTCACCCAGTGGTGTCCAAGGTGAGCATGTCATCGCGCTTCGCCGTCCCGGCCGGGGGCGGAGCGCTCTTCCTCACCTATGACCAGGTGCAGGATCGCGATGTCCTGGTGCTCATGCAGCTGGACAACTTCGACCCAGCGAGCCTGGCTCCTGAGCGGAGCAGGAAGTAGCGGCTCGCCGCGAAGCCCCGCCCTGCGTGGGGGATGGCGTTGAGACTGGCGTCGCGGCTAACGTTTCGGTTTGCGCCAGGCCTTGTCCGTCCAGATCCGCTCACCCCGGCCGAGGCGCTTCACCTCGAAGGTCAAACCCTCCGTCAGGAAGAAGCGGTCGGTGATTCCGTCGGACAAGCCCGTGCGCACATGGGTCGCGTTGAGCACCGGCTCCGACCAGCTGGGGTCCATGGGCTGCCAGAAACCGTCCAAGGCCACCTCGACCCAACGGTGTGCCGCCAGCTCCGGCGGGTGATCGCCGCTGTGCACATAGCCGTTCACCGGTCGCACCGGGTGGCCTAGCGAACGGGCCAGGGTCAAGAACATGAGCGCGTGTTCGGTGCAGTCACCCAGCTTTTCATCGAGCAGCTCGTCCAGGCTGTCCGGGTTGGCGTCCAGGTCGTTTTCGATGTACTCATCCACGTAGAGCAGCAGCGCCTCGAGTTGATCCCGGGGAGCTTCCGAGCGCGCCTTGCGGATGCCCGTCGCAGCGAGGCGCTTCACACGCGCATCGTGGATGGGGAAGGCAACGGTCTCTGCCAGAGCATCCTCTCGATCCTGCTCGGTCACCGCCTCCAGGGAGCCGTAGGTCGCCCCCAGGAAGAGCGTCGTCGTCCCCGTCTGCGGGTCGTGGTGGACCTCTTGCCCCGGCCCTTCCGTCAACTCTGCGGCCTGCGGGTGGCGGGTCTCCAACACCAACTCGGTGATGCTCTTGGTGTCGCCGATGCGCTTCTTCAGACCCCAGCGAGACAAGCTCTCGAAGTCCACGGCGCGTTCCTGCATGAGGCGCGCCTGTTTCTCCTCGGCGGGGACCAGCTCGTAGCCAACGTAGCGCCCCCCCACGAGCCGACCCGCGTCGTCCACCTGATAGGGGCCCATACCGAAGACGGCCTTCGCCTCGGCGATCTCGTACCGCGCAGCTGCAGCACTCGCCGCCGCGGTCTCGCCCGCTTCGTCTCCCCCGGCTCCCACATGCTCCCGAACCGACACCACCCGAAGAGTCCGCTTCGCAGGCTTCAAGCCCTCGTAATCCAGGTCGAGGTACGTCCGTTCCTCGCCAGCCAGCAGGTCATCCCGGGCCATCCAGGCCACCGGCGTCAGCAAGTCCAGGTAGCTGAACTCGACGAAGGGCGCGTTCAGCAGGCGCACCTTTCCGTCCTCCACGATCGAACCGGCATAGAAGTCACCCTCGCGCATGAGCTCCGACAGCTGGAAGTGCTTGTCGACGCGCACGCTGCGCTGGGCCGCCAGGAACTCGTAGGGCGCCTCGCGCGCGAAGAAGATCTCATCCAGTTCGTGGCGATTCGAGATGCGCCCCTTGTGTACGGGCCGCGTGCTCATCTCCCGACGGAAGGCGAAGACCTGCCGGTCGCCCCAGGTGTCAGGCCCCCGCTCCCACATGAGCCAGCCCCCCTTGCGGCCCAGGGACATGAGCTCGAAGTGCTCGCGCACGTGGCGCTGGAGCAGTTCGTCCGGGATGTCGAGCCGCCGGGTTTCGGTGTCTCTCTCAGTATCGGAAGCTGCCTCGGTCTCGGCCTCGACCTCCTGCCCCCACACCGGGCCCGACAGCAGCGCGCCGAGGAGCACGGCCAGCAAGCCGCGGCGCCACGGCCCGTGCCGAATCGTGCCCAGTGCTATCAGCCCTGTTTCGCAGCGTCCCACCGGCAGCCGTCCGTCAGGACGCTCCATGGAAGACCGATTCGAAACACCCGCGCCCGGCGCGGCAGTCTTCGGGGTGCGCGAACTTGCGGTCGGGGCCCAGTTGATGGCCCGTCTTGCGACACCAGCACCAGTTGCTGGCGTCGAGCACGTCAGCAGCCGTCATCGGCAAACCGGTGCTCGTGAGCACCTTCTTGCTGCTGAGGTCCGAGCAATAGGGGCTGAAGCGAGGGCCCTGTCCCGCGGCCGTTGCCCGCTCATGAGCCGGCTCGCCGTTTGAGTCGTGGTCTGGCATGAATGGTCTCCTGGTCAGGGCGCGGGGGTCAGGACGCGAGGGCTTGCAGCGCGCGTGTGATGAGGCCCTTGGTGAGCGGCACCTTGTAGCCGTTCTCAGACAGGGGCTCGGCCTTTGCCATCGCCTCCGCTGCTGCCAGACCGATGGTCTCGGGCGTGATCTCTCGCCCCACCAAAAGGGCTTCCGTGCTCTCGCAGGACCACGGCGTGGGGGCGACACCGCCCAGCACAAGCTTGGCCGCTGCGATCTGCGCACCCTCCATCCAGACGCAGAGAGCCACCGCCGACAAGGCCCAGTCATAGGAGCCCCGCTCCCGGAACTTCACGAAGGTGCTGCGCATGCCTGCAGCCGGGGCCGGGATGTGGACGTGAGTCAGGACCTCATCCGCTTCGCGCACCGTCTCGCGCGTGATGCCGTCGTCGGCAGGCAGCAGGTAGTAGTCCTTGAGCAGCAGGGTGCGTGAGCCGCGCGGGCTGACCAAGGTCGCGCTCGCACCCAGGGCGATCAGCGCTGGCGCCAGGTCGCTGGGGTGCACGATGTAGGTGGGCCCACCGCCCAGGATGGCGTTGTATTTGTTGAGGCCCACCTGCGCGAAGCAGTGGGTGCCGCCCTTCTTCAGGCAGACCGTCTCGGCGTTGCGGTAGTACCAGCAACGCGGCCGTTGGTTGAGGTTGCCCCCCACCGTGCCGGCGGCGCGGATCTGGGGGCTACCCACCTGGCCGGCAGCTTCCGTCAACACGCTGCAGTCACGCTGCATCCGAGAGTCTTCTTCGAGGGACTGGAGCGTCACCATGGCACCCAGGGACACAGCGCCGTCGGCCGCCCAGCTGATGCTGTCCAAGCCGGCGATGCCCGCGAGGTTCACCACGCGCTCCGGATCCACGAGGGAGTCTTTCAGCTCACCCAGAAGATCCTGCCCACCGGCCATGAGCACGGCGCTGCGGTCGTCTTGCTCCGTCGGTAGCAGGGAGGCCGCGGCCTCGGCGCTGGTCGGCTTCTGGAGGTCGAAGGTCTTCATCTCAGCTCACCCCTTCCAAGGTCTGCAACACGCGGTCGGGCGTGAACGGCATGTCCCGCAGTCGTAGACCGCAGGCATTGAAGATGGCGTTGGCGATGGCGCTGTGGCCGGGAATGCTCGAGGCCTCGGCCATGCCCATGACCGCCTCGCGCGTGTCGTCGTCATCGATCAGCGCCACCAGCTCGGGCATCTCCTGCGAGCCGGCGATCTTGTAGTTCTCCATATCCGCCGTGAGCATCACACCCGTCTCGGGGTCGTGCACCCGTTGCTCGAGCAGCGCGAAGGACAGGGCCTGGATCATGCCGCCGTTCATCTGGCTGCGGATGGCCATGCGGTTGAGGGGCAGGCCCTGGTCCTGCACGGAGACCATCTTCAGCACCTGCACGCGACCGGTCAGGGTGTCCACCTCCACCTTGGCGGCCTGGGCACCATGAATGCCCTGGTCCCGCAGGTGCGGTTGGAAGCGGCCCGTGACCGCGATCGGGTCGGTGCCCAGAGCCGCACAGGCTTGGCTCCAGCTCAACGAACGATCGGCATCGCCCTCCACGAACACCTTGTGGTCGACGAAACGCAACTGTTCAGGCCGGGCGTCGAGCATCGGAGCCACGCGGTCGGCAAGAGCCACCCGCGCGTTGAACGCGCCGTCCTTGATGGACGGGCCGATGCTGCCGGTGGTGACGCTGCCGCCGGAGGCCACGGCCGGCGGAAGCCGGCTGTCCCCGATCTCCGCCGTGACCTCGTGCGCCGCCAGGCCAAGCTCCTCGGCCACGATCGCGGCCACCAAGGTGCGCGCCCCCTGACCAATGTCCTGCACGCCTGTCGCAGCGCGCACGGTGCCATCCGCCTCGATGCGCACATCCACGACCGTCACATCGCGACTCCGGCTGCCCCACACGGCCACTCCAAAGCCGATGCCCACGTGCTTGCCGTCGCCGTTGGTGCCGAGGCCTCCGGCGCCCGGCTTCGTGCGGTTCGGGTGCTCGTTCCAACCGATGGCTTCCGCCGCCCGGTCCAGCTGGCGGTGGTAGACGGAGCTGCTCAGGTTGCGCTTTCGGAACTCCACCGGATCCATGCGGATGCCATAGGCCAGCTCGTCGACGAGTGACTCCATGGCGAAGCTCGCTTGGGGATGCCCCGGCGCCCGCATGGCACGACTGCTGTCGGTGGCCGTGTGCACGGAGCGGATCTGCGCCACCGTGTTCTCCACCGCATAGATGTAGGGCGGCGTCGGCAGGGCACCTTGCCCCACACCACCGTGGCGATCGGCCTCCACCACCAGGGCCTTGAACAGGCCTTCCTTGGTGGCGCCGCCCGCCATGCGTTGCTCGGAACCGCTGCGGTTGCCGGCCATCAGGAACTCGTCCTTGCGGCTGAGCATGAGATGCACCGGGCGCTTCACAATCAGGGCCAGCTCACAGGCCAGGCGGCCTTCGATGCCCGCCCCGAATTTGGCGCCGAAACCACCACCCACGTGACGCACCAGGACGCGCACCTTGTCGGCCGGCAAGCCCAGGTACTGGGCGAACTCACGATTCGAGCCCGTCACATTCTGCGAGCTGTGATAGACGGTGGCCTCGTCTCCGCCGCGGTAGTCCACCACCACGCCGTGCGTCTCCAGGCTCACGTGGTGCTGCACCGGCACCCGGTAGGTGCCCTGCACGACCGTGTCGCATTCCTTGAGCGCTGCGCCCACCGCGGCCCGGTCACCGGTGTTGTTCGCGCTGCTGATGTTGCTGCCGTTGCGGCCCACACCAGGGGACCCGGCCGCGAGGGCCTGGGCGGGCGTGACCACGGGCTCGAGCACCTCGTACTCCACCTTCACTTCACGCAGACCGGCCTCGGCCGCCTCCGGGGTCTCGCCCAGCACGGCACCCACCACACCATCCGCGCCTTGGTAGAGCAGCTGCGTCCCGTCTTCCTTGAAGGCGTCGGCGTAGACCACGCCGTCCACCCGGCGCGCTTTGCGATAGCTGGAGCTTCTGATGACCGCGCGCGCATAGGGGCAGACCACGAAGCGCGCGTAGACCATCTCGGGCAAGCGCACATCGTGGGTGTACTCCGCGCGCCCGGTGACCTTCTCCGGTCCGTCGACGCGAGGGATGTCCGAGTTGAGCAAGGTGTGGCCGTCGTTGGGCCCCCACTCTGGCCGCAACTGGGGTGGCGACTGGGGACGCGGGTCGGCAGCGCTCATCACTTGCCTCCCTTCGCTGCCGTCTGCACCGCATCAAAGATGTGGGTGTAGGTGCCGCAGCGGCAGAGGTTGCCGGACAGCTCGTGCTTGATGGTGTCCAGGCCCGGATCGCCGTGCTTCTCGAGGCAGGCGGTGGAGGCCATCACGAAGCCCGGCGTGCAGAAGCCGCACATGAGGCCGTCGTGCTTGCAGATGGCGTCCTGCAACGGCGAGAGATCGTCGGGGCTGCCAACGCCCTCGATGGTGCGCAGGGCCTTGCCCGGCATGGTTGCGGCCAACTGCATGCAGGAGTAGACGGGTCGGCCGTCCACGAGCACTGTGCACGCCCCACAGTTGCCCCGATCGCAGACTTCCTTGGTGCCCGTCAGCGGTGGGACCACGTGGTGCCGCAGCGCCGAAAGCAGCGTGGTCTGAGGTTGCACCCGGACGCTCAGGTCCTTGCCGTTGATCCGCAATGTGATGGGGAAACTGCCGCTCAGGGTCTCGACCCCGGCCTGGTCCTGCGCAGTTTCGGCCAACCCCTCGGCCGGTGGTGCTGTGGCTGCCGTCGCGCGGGCAGCCAGGCCGCCCGTCAAGGCGCTGGCCACCACGCCGCCGCCGGCACCCTTCAGAAAGGAGCGGCGCGAGAGGGCCGCTCGGGCCTCCGCGTCAGGGGTCCGTCCGTCACGTGAGGCCATGCTGTCTCCGTCCAGGCGTTCCAGGGGCATCCACCAGTTGAGCACTGGGGAGTCACCGGCCGCGGATTGTAGACAGCTCATCCCCTCCGTGGGCACACGGTCTCGAATTCGTCCTCCGGCTCACAGGGGTCGCGCCGGTCTCGCGCAGGCCGCCAGCGGGCGCAGCTCATTCTGCAGGGGGCGCCACCTCGCGGATCACGGCTCCGTGCTGCTCACTCAGGATGAGCACGCCATACGCCTCCACCGAACCGAGGCCGGTGCCCGAGTGGGACACATAGTCGAAGCGCCCACGCAGGTCGGTGTAGCCATCCTTGTGGAAACGGATGCTCCCGCCCGGCGCCCGGGCATAGACCTTCACGTAGACCCGCGACAAGGGCTCGCCACCTTCGGCGCTCGTCACCTTGAGCTGCCCGTAGCTCTCGATCATCTGCACCACCATGTTGTTGGCGTAGTGCGCTTGGCGGCGCACCAGGCCCGCGCCCCGCACCTCGACCAGAACATTCGACGACGCCAGGGCCGGCGGCAGGCTGAAGCGCGTCTCGCCTGCCTGCGGGTCGAGCTGCACTTGCCGCTGTTGGTTGGGGCGGATGGCCGCGAAGGTCTCGCCCCCGGCTTGCACGAAGGGGTTGCTCGAGAACAGGAACTCGATGTCCATGACGTAGAAGCCCACCTCGACCTGATCCAGCTGCGCATGCCGCAACAGCACCTGCCCCGCTTCCACTTCCAGTTCGAGGCTCGCCTCACTGTCCGCCAGGGCGGTCATGAGTTGGGTGCGGTCCGGGTCGCCACTCGAGTTGGGGTCGCCAGCGTCTGTCTCGCTGCCAGCTGCGGCCAGCAGCCCGTCCGCTTCGTCCAGCTGGCGCAAGACCTCCTGGAAGCGATGCCGCCAGCGGGGCACGGGATGATCCCGATAGGGCTCAGCCAGACCGCGAGCGAAGGCGTGCTCCGGCGTGAAGAAGTCCAGGTAGGCCGCCGCGTAGTCGTACTGCATGCGCCCGTCCACCGCGTCCCGCCGCACCCGCGAGAAGGCCTGTTGCGCCTGCTCCACCCGGTCTTGCAGCAGCAAGGCATAGGTGACATCCAGCCAGTCGGCGTCGTTGAGCTGTGGCTTGTACGTCAGCACCCGCAGATAGGCCTCGTACTGCTGGGCGAAGTCGGCGTTCAAGATGCGCCGCTCGGCACCGAACCGATGGGCCCGTTCGTTCACGAGCGGATCGAACTCGATGTGCTCGTAGAGCCGGCGCTGCACGGGGTCGATGTCCAACAAGGGCGAGGCCAGGAAGGGCCCGCACTGCCCCAGGAAAGGCGCGTCCATCTCCAGCAGTTCGCGCATGGCCTGGGCGTCGCGATGCTGCAAAGCGTAGGCCCACAGGCTGCGATCAAAGCGATGGCGCGCCCTGAGAGTTTTCAGCACCCGCTGGAACACCGAACGGTCCTTCATGCGCCAGGCGATGCGCGAAAGGTCCAAGCGCTCCGAGTTGCTCGCCTCGAGGAAGACCAACACCTGGTCCAGTGTTCCGCTCTGGGAGACATGCTCCCAAGAGGTGTCGTCCACGGTCGTCGGCTCGGCCACCACTTGCAGCCGCCTCGGCTCGGCCGCCGCCACGAACTCCCCCTCGCGCGACACATGCGCAGGGTACATCTCGAAAACCCCCGGCTCCGGGAAGTAGAAGTAGACATCGCGCTTGGTGCTTCCGAGCGGCGGCAGCTCCACGTCCAGGCCGCGCGTCTTGAGGCTGCCAGCCACCGGCAGCGCTCCCGCGGGGATCTGGATCAAGAGCTCCAACTGGCGCGGCTCGGAGGTGGGGTTCGAAACCACCACCTGGCTTCCGTACACCACGCCCTTGAGCAACTCGCCCCTTACGTAGAGCTCGCGCCGTTGGTGCCCTTCGAATCTGTAGCGTTGGTCCGCCCGGAAGATCTCTTGGCCCACCAGCAAGGGTGTCGTCACTTCACTCGGAGGCGCTTGGCGCAACTCCTTGCGCACCACGAGCGCTGCACCCGCAGGGGTGATGGTCATGCGCGCCCCCTCTGTCTCCAGCCCGGGCTCCTCCGCCTCGAAGGGCAGATCGGTCACGGCCAGGGCCAGCAGCATCTCGTTCACGTGCCGGCTGGCCTGGGCCAGGTGTGTCGACACGAAGGCGGCGCCGCCGTCTGCCTGCGCGAAGTCCAGCCAGAACCCATTGGGCATGAGCAGGTCGGAGGTGTGCTCGTGCGCCCGGCGCCGCCAGTAGTTGTGCTCGGCGTAAGCGCGGGCGTTACCCACGTTGCGGTAGAGCGCGCGCGACGAGTAGCGCAGGGCCGCGTCCCGTTCCTCCTCGTCGCCAGCCGACCCGCCGTTGTAGCCGAGGGACCGGAGGGCCTCCATGTCGTCGTCCTTCGGCTGTGCGCTCGGAGCCTCGGCAGCCGACATCTTGCGGGAGCGCCCGGTGAGCGCCCCTGCTCTGGCGCTGTCTGCGGCCGACTCCTGGGCCACCTGTTTGGCGTCCTCGAAGGCCTCGGCAAAGGCGTCGTCGGAATCGAGCGCCGAACCCGCCAACGCCATCTCGAACAGCCGCCGCTCCTGCGCCGTGTCGGGCGCGACGAGTTCCAGCAGTTCGGCCACGCGCCGCGCCACTCCGGCCGCCTGCTCCGGAAGGCGCCGCGCGAGCAGCACCTGCTCCAGGACGTTCAGCTGGGCGAAGGCGTAGGGCTCGAGGTAGGGCGTGAGGTCCTGCTCCAGCAACCAATGGTCCAGGAAGGTCTTGACCAGCTTGTTGGCCAGGTAGGGCCGCACCGTCGCGTCGAAGAAGTCCCGGTCTTTCTGGTGCAGGAAAATGTGCAGCTCGTGGCAGGCGAACTCGTCGTAATGCGCCAGCTTCTCTTCCCGGGCCAGCGCGTTCCACCCGGTCAGGAAGCGCCAGGACTCCAGCGAGCCACTCTCGTCGAGGGTCGAGTAGAGACGGAAGACGGAGCCCAGCGAGTCGTACAGCTCCACTTGTGAAGTGCCCACGTCCTCTACCACGATGCCCGTGCCGGCGGGCACGAACTCCAACACCCGTTGCTCCGACATGTGCGTGTCTGATGGCAACGCGCGGGCGAGGCGCAGATCACGGGTCGCAAGGGCCGTGTCCTCCACCGCCAACGAACGGTAGATGGTGGATGTGCGATCCACGGCCAGCACGTGCAGCTGTCGGCCCGGGCCCAGATCGGCCAAGGGAACGCGCACCGCTCCGGCCTCGTCCGGGCGCAGGTTGGCTGTCAGCGCCGAAGGCGTCTGCATGAAGGAGAGGTCCGCGAAGCTGCCAGGGTTGGCCGAGACGCGGTCGAGGCCTGGGGACGCGCTGAGGAAGGCTGACCCTCTGGCGCCCGCGCTGCCCCGCGCTCCAAACCCACCCCCACCGCCGCCTTGACCACCGATGAGCGTCTCGGCCTCCCGCAGATCCCACGGGTTGAGCAGCAGCGTCGGCCGCGCCAGCATGTTGCCGGGAAAGGTCGTGGCCAAACGGCGCTCCAGGATGTAGCGGGACTCGTCCGCGATCTGCCGCCCTTCGTGATAGGTCGACAGGTTCGGGGAGAAACCCACCCCGCTCTCGCGCGTGGCGCCGTCCAGGAACAGGAAGCCGTAGGGATGGAAGCTTGGCAGGAAACGCGTCGCCACCACGTGCACCCGGGCATCCCGCCCGGCGTGGGCCAGCTGGACCACCAGTTCATCCCCTTCCATCGCCACCCTGCTGACCGCCAGCAGCTGCGTGTCATCCAAGGGCATGAGCTCGCCGCGACTCACGGACCAACCGTCCCGACCCACCCCTGCGGAAAGCAACACGTCCATGGTGCGAGCCGCGCTACGCCCCGGCTCCAACCAGGACAGGCGGTAGGTGCCCGGCGAAAGATCGCGCAACTCCAGGAAGGCCCCCGCCTGCACGATCTGCGACGTGCGGTTCACGGCGGGCGCCCCACGCCGCAACTCCATGAGTGAGACACCCGCCCCCGCTCGTGTGCCCTCGAAGGGCACACGCACGGCATCACCAGCCACCGCTCGCATCTGTGCCGGCAGGCTACGACGCCCCGGCACGAGCTCCCACACGGCGCTGGTCCCCGCGCCGCCGTTCAGGTCCACGGACACGATGCCCGGCAAGGCCCCCAGCTGGATCCGTCCGTCGGAGCCCGTCTTGAGTTGGGCCGTCCACTCCTCCTTGAAGTCCTGGTGCTTGAAGGAGACCCGCAACACCTGATCGGCCACGGGCTCGCCGTTGCGGCCCCGGTACTCCAGGACATAGCCGTCAGGGGTTGCCATGAGCAGGGCCGTGGACGACAGGCTCGTGCCGAGGATGCCGTTCAGGCGGAAGACGTCGACGCTGCTGACCAGCTGCAGCTCTTCGCCCTGGCTCAGGCTCTCCACCGTGCCGCGTACGCTGAGGGAGAGCGAGCGCAGGCCTTCAGGCACGCGCAGCTCATGCACGAACTCCGCATCGCTGCTGAGTTCCAGCTCCGTGACCTCGCTGCTCGAGGCCACGCCCTGTTCCGTCACGGCGGTCAGGCTCAGGACCGGGTCGTTGAGCAGCTCCAGGCTTGCGGGGCGGCCGTTCACCGTCAGGCGGGTCCGCACCAGCAGCCGGGCCGTGGCCCCGGGCAAGAGGTTCTCCCTGTCCACCCAGGCCGAGACGTCCAGCGCGTACTGCTCGCTGGCATGCTCGAAGGGGCGCAGCGATACGCGCTCGCCGTCCCGCAACACGAGCTGCTTGCGGCCGGCATCGGTGGAGTAGGGCACGACGACTTCGCCCTGCTCGTTGGCGCGGTACTCGTGGCCCCCGAAGTAGATCGAGGCCTGCGGTGAGCGCCGCCCCACTTCGTCGTAGACCTGGAACACATGCCCGGCGGCGCCCAGTCGTTCCGTGGCCCGCAGCGCACCCTTGCGGACGATGGCGCGGCTCGACAGCCCGTTGCCGATCAACTCGATCACCCAGGTGCCCGGGCGGTTCAGTTCGGGGAAGTCGAAGCGTCGCTCCACGCGCCGCAAGGCAGGTACATCGATGCGCGTCCTCGACTCCCGGTGCGCCACCAAGCCATCCAGCTCCAGGTCCGCGCCCACCTGCTTGCCCTGCTCGAGGGCGACCTTGAAGCTGTCCACCTCGAACACCTTCACCAGCAGGGTGCCGACATTCTTGAGGGAGACGTCCAGGAAGACGGCCGCGTCCACGGCGAACTGTTCGGGCTGGCTGGGGGCGAACTCGATCTCCACACGTTGCTTGAGTGCCTCATAGCCCGCCGGATCGTCGAGCATCGAGTACCAGCGCTCCATGTCCCCCAGGCCGTAGAGGATCTTCGTCTCCGCAAACACCCGGCGCAGGATCTCGCTGCGCAGATAGGGTTCGTAGGCCGTGTAGTTCGTGGCCGTCCTGAAGTCGTGCTCGAGCAGGATGCGCACGAGGGACTCGTCGTTGCTGACGTTGGGCAAGGCCGTGGCGTAGGACTCGTTGAGCGAGATCAGCTCACTGCTGGCCGGGCGACGCTTGAGGTACTCGGGTTCAACCCATGAGCCAAGCCGATAGAGCGCCAGATAGTCCTGAAAGCGGTCCATGTCGTGCACGCCCTGGGCGAGCTCGAAGGCCAGCCGGTGGTAGAGCACGTGCGCCAACAGGCTGCTGCGCGAGGCAGGCAGGCGCCGGGCAAAGCTCTCCAGGCGGTCGAGGTACGCACGTTTGGCGCCCCGATCATGCTCCCAGTCCAGGTGCTCCGGCGGGCTCAGGCGCCGGACATACTCGGTGATGAAACTCATCTCGCTCAGCAAGGACGGCCGGCGCGCGGCACAGTCGTCGAGCTGGGAGATGGTCAGCAGCTGATGCACGTTCAAGCTGCCGAAGCCGCGGCTCTGCTTGCTCTCGAGATTGCGCACGATCAGGGCTGGAAGCTCGGGGGCATCTGCCGTAGGCAGGGAGCTCAGCAGGCTCATCAACTGGCGATCGTTCAGCTGGACGATTCCCGTCCCGCTGCGCCTCGACGCGAGGAAGCGTGCGAGGCCGCGCGCTTCGAAGCCCGCCAAGCCATCGCCTTGCCGGTTCAGGGCGCGGGTCGCCAAGGCGTCCCACGTCAACTGGGAGGCGTCCACGCGCGACGGCAAGTCGGGCACTGCACCTGGCAACTCCCGCTGGTGGTCAAGGCGCACACCCAGCTCGCGCATCAGGTAGGCGTAGCTCTGGTTCGGGTCCGCGGAGATGTTCAACAGAGCCTGGCGCCGCTCCATCTCACGCCACTCCTGGGTCCGGCCGTGGCGTTGTTCCCACTGCTTGAGGACGGCCGGGACCTTGTTCAGGTCCCCGGCGTGCTGCAGGGCCAGGCAGCTGTAGCGATAGGCCTCCGGGGTCCCGGGGATCAGCTGGCTCAGGGTGCTGGAACGATCGGTGGCCAGGGCGAACTGCTCCTCGAAGCCGATCACGGTGCCCTGCCCGACCGCGCCCTGCACCAGCAGCAGGGGAAGGGCGAGCCAACTGACGCCGCTCCGCATGCGACTGCCGCACTCCATCAAGATCGAAACAAGGGCGCGCATGAGAAGACTCCAGGTCGGGGGTGATCTTGGCCAAAGGCCGGGGACACGCGCCTCAGCATGCCCCCGGCCACAGCCTCATCCAATGGCATGCCAGCAGAGACGTACGGCATCGCCATTCCTTAGTTTGATCGAGGCTCATCCATGAAGACAGACGTAAGACGACCCCCAAGCAGGACGCCCTGTCAGGATTGAGGGGTGCCTAGGCCATGGGCAACGAAGCCAAGCTCTTCGTGCTCGACGGCCGGGGAAATGACTGGCTAGAGGGCCGCTACAACCCGCGCAGCGGGGATGTTCGCCTCTAGTGGGGCAAGCGCAGCTCGCAGGGCGTCAGTAGAACCGCTAGTCCACGGCCCCCGGAAACAACTCGTTCAAGGAGCGCTGCAGCGCATCCTCGTCGTAGTTGTTGGACAGCAACTCTCCGAAGCTGCAGTTCATGAACTGCATGTCCTCGGAACCCGCCATGCGATTGGGCGTCATGTTCTCGAAGCGGCAGCCCACGAAGAGGCCCTCGTCCACGCTGTGGAACTCCGGGTCGACCAGATCGAAGAGCACATTGGTGAAGCGCAGGGCGTAGGTCGGCGAACCGGCCGTGCTGACCAACTGCCCGTGCCCCGGGTTCTTGCCGAAGCCACCCAAGATCTCTGAGTCGCGCATGGCCAGCACCACGCCGTCGTCCCCGGTAAACAGCTGGCAACCTCCGTGCCCCGCGTCGAAGCGCACCAGCCGCACCCGCGCGACGTCGAGCGAGGCGTTGCCGCTGCGCAGGTCGAACAGCCCGTCGTTGTCACAATCGATGGTCATGTCGCGCAGGGTCAGGCGCTCCACATCGCTGCGGATGCTGATGTCCGACAGCCGCAGCAGGGTCGAGTTCATCCCCGCGCCCTCGATCGTGACATCCGAGGGGAAGGCCTCCCCCGACGGACCGCGCAGGCGGCGCTCGTCGAGGCTGTGGATCCCCGGCGGAAAACTGATCACCAGCCCTTCCGTCACCGGCTCCTTGCTCGTAGCGAAGAGCGTTCCATCCGCGCTCGAGGCCTGGGAACGATTGCGCACGAAGCTGTCGAGGAACGCGCCCTCCAACGTGAAGTCCTCAGCCTCCTGGGCCACCCCGCTCTTCAGTGCTGCGAGAAAGGCGTTCAGCGCCCCGGCCTGCACCGCCTCGGCTTGCTCCAGGGCCGCCTGGGCAGCCTCCAGCTCGTTGAGCACCCACAGGGCGATCCTGCCAGGCAACGCCCGGACGTTCTGCTCGAAGCGCTCTCGGAAAGCCGGCAGCTCGGCCTGGATCGCGTCGGCGGACTGACCTGCGTCGGCCCGCGCCGAGCGATAGGCCCCCTCGGCGAAAGCGAACAGGCGCTCTGAGATGAGGCCGTCCGCCGAAGACTCCAAGGCCTCGGGCCGATCCCGTTGGACCACAGGGACCTCCACCAGCTGCGTTCGCGCGCGCTGCTCGAGTTCTTGGTCCGTCTCCATGTGGGCGCTGCCGGCACCCGAGCCCGCCTCCGCCCCTTGCTCGCCCCCGTCCAACCAGTGAGACCCAAAGCCGATGCCCAGCCCCAGGGCGAGCCCCGCAAGTAAGATGGCCAGCATGCGCCCCGTCATGATTTGCTCCTCGACTAGCACGGGGCCGTCCATTGACCGCCCATCGCAAGGAGTCTATCCCACCAGCTCCCTGTCCCCAGCCACACGGCTCGGTACACTCCCCGGCCAACACGCTCCGGGCCGCATGCCTCACCCTCCTTCCGAGAGACCCACCCGATGCCGCAGTTCGAACACGTGCAGATCCCTGAAGGTGACCTGATCCGCAACGAGAACGGACACCCCGTGGTGGGCGCACGCCCGATCATCGGCTTGCTCCAAGGGGACGGCATCGGCGCGGACATCACGCCCGTCATGCAAGCCGTGGTGGACACGGCCGTGCGCAGCGCCTACGGCGACGAGCGCGCCATCGCCTGGTGCCCGGTCTATGCGGGCCTCCAAGCGCTCCAGCGCTACGGCAACGAGCTGCCGGAGGAGACCTTCGACGTCATCCGCCACCTGGGCGTTGCCATCAAAGGCCCGTTCACCACCCCGATCGGCGACGAAAAATTCGTTTGCCTGCACTGTGCCCACCAACAGGACACCGACGACAGCTGCGGCGAGTGCTCCCAGACGGACGGCCTCACGCCCCGTTACCGCAGCATCAATGTGCGCCTGCGCCAACACCTCGACCTCTACGCCTGCGTGCGCCCCGTGCGCTACTTCGACGGCGTCCCCGCGCCCAACAAATACGCCGACCAGGTCGACTTCGTGATCTTCCGCGAGAACACCGAAGACGTGTACGCGGGCTTCGACTTCGAGCGGGACAGCGAGACCGCCAAGGCGGTCATCGCCCTGATGAAGGAGCAAACGGGGCGCGACATCCGACCCGACAGCGGCATCGGCATCAAGCCCATCAGCGAGACGGGCAGCAAGCGCCTGGTGCGCAAGGCCATGGCCTGGGCCGAGGCCAGGGGCCTGCCTTCGGTCACGCTCGTGCACAAGGGCAACATCATGAAGTTCACCGAGGGGGCCTTCGCCGCCTGGGGCTACGAGCTGGCCGCCGAGGAGTTCGGCCACTGCAGCCTGTCCGAGAAGCAGCTCTGGGATGAGCACGGGGGCAAGCAACCGGAAGGCAAGATCCTGGTGAAGGACCGCATCGCCGATTCCATCTTCCAGCAGATCCAGACCCGGCCCGGCGAGTACAGCGTGCTGGCCCTGCCGAACCTCAATGGCGACTACATCTCGGACGCCGCCATCGCCCTGGTGGGCGGCCTGGGCCTCGGCCCGGGGGCCAACATCGGCGACGAAGCCGCGGTCTTCGAGGCCACCCACGGCACCGCCCCCAAGTACACCGGCCAGGACAAGGTCAACCCGGGCTCCCTGATCCTGTCTGCCGTGATGATGCTCGAGCACATGGGTTGGATCGAGCCCGCCCAACTCATCGTCGCCGGCATGCAGAACGCCATCTCGGATGGCCAGGTCACCTACGACCTGGCCCGCCTCATGCGTGCCGAGGGCCGCGAGGGCGTGAACGAGCTCTCTTGCTCGGGCTTCGGCGAGGCCATCATCGAGCGCATGAAGTCCTGAGGCGCTCGCTGCTGGCCTGCTGCAGCTCCATGACCCACAATGCCCGTCCTGGACCAACCGGGACCAACCGGCGCGCGCTGCCACAGCGCGACGGGTCACCTCGTAGCTGCCCACCATGCCTTCTCCCCACGACCTCGCCGCGGACGCTGCCCCTCGCCCAGACCAGGGCGGGGCCGCCTCAGTCCACGGGGCCGCCTCAGTCCACGGGGCCGCTTCAGTCCACGGGGCCGCTGCTGCCCAGGGTTCCGGCGGACCAGGAGTCCAGCGAACTCCAGCCGGGCAGGGCCCGACAGCCAGCCCAGCCTTCGCACTGGCCGACGGCCTGCGCATGGGCGACCTGGAGGACAGCCTGGCCGCCCGTTTCGGCATCCGGGCGGTGGAGCTCCTGCCCCAGTGCCGGGTGTCGTGGGACAGCTTCGATGGGCGCGTGCGTCGCAGCGGGGCGAGCCTCACGACCCACGTAGATGGTGGAGGCACGCACCTCCAATGGCTGGGCCCGCAGGGAGCCCTGGAGCTGAGCGTCCGCGGGCGCAAGCCCCTGGGCCTCGCGCGTGACTTGCCACCTGGCGATCTGCGGGACGCGGCCAGCCCCTGCCTTGGCGCTCGCAAGCTCGTTCCGCAAGTGGAGTTGGCCGTCCGCCGACTCTGCCTCGAGCTGTTGGACGACGAAGAGAAAGTGGTCGCCAGGGTGCACGTGGAGCAGACCACGGCGCGCGAGGCGGATCCCGACATGAAGCGCCTGCCCGCTGCGGACGAGGTAGACCCTGGGCTCTCGGGTTGGTTGCAGCTTCCCACCCTCGTGAAGCTCACAGGCCTGCGCGGCTATGGCGACCACGAAGCAGCCGCACTCGCCATGCTGCACGCCATGCCAGGCGCCCGGCCCACGCAAAGTGACGCCCAGAGCATGGCCCTCGCATCCCTCGGCCTGAGCGCACGCCACAACCCCACGGTGCTCACCGCCGATCTCAAGCCGCATGTGCGAGCGGACGTCGGCGCGCGACGTCTCCACAGTTCGCTGCTCGACATGCTGTTGGCCCACGAGGCGGGCGTGCTGGAGGGAGCAGACACAGAGTTCCTGCACGACTTCCGTCTGGCCGTCACGCGCACGCACACCTTGCTGCAAGAACTCAAGGACGTCTTCCCCCAGCCGTTGGTGACCCACTTCCTGAGTGAGTTCGCCGCCCTGGAGGACGCGACACGGCCGGCCCGCGACGGGGATGTGTTCCTCCACCATGTGCGGTCAGACGAGAGCCTCAGCAAGTCCGCGAGCTTGCGCCCCTTGTTCAAGCGCGCAGAGGCCATGCGCCGGAACGCGCGCCGGCGCACGGCGGCGACCCTGGAGGCTCCGCGCTTCCAGACGCTGAAGGAAACCTGGCGCGTCTTCCTCGAGTCGCCGGACTCCTCCCTGCCTCTCCCGGAACAGGCGCCCAACAGCCTGCGGGTCGTGGCCGGCAAGCGGCTGCTGCGACATCACCGCAAGTTGCTGAAGGCCCAGGAGCGTCTGAATCAAGCCAAGCCGGATCGCGAACGGGAACTGGGGCGCGTGCTCAAGCTGACGTCGAGCATGGAGCATCTGCTGGACTGCACCCGGCCCGTCTTTGAGCAGGTATCTGGCCAGGACCCGACACGGGCCATGGCGCTTGAACGCATCGTGCGTGACGTCGCACGGCTGCAGTCCTCGCTGCGCCAGTGGAATCAGGTCCGGGTGCACGAGGCCCTGTTGACCGACATCGCCGACGGCATGGTCACTGACGGGCGTGCCAACCCCGACACATTGCTCGGCATGGGGCGCCACGCGGAGCAGCTCCGAGCGGAGGGCCGAAAGGCACTCAAGAAGGCCTCCAAGCGCCTCGCCCGGCTGTGCAAGCGCACGAGCTGCGAACGCATGCGCCTGGTGTTTTCAGCTCGGCAGGCGGGCGAGTCTGCCGCTTCGTCGCAGGCCACGGGCGAGGCCACAGCATGAAGGTCTATGCCATCTACAACATCAAGGGAGGCGTGGGCAAGACGGCGGCGGCGGTCAACCTGGCGTGGCTCTCCGCCCAGGACGGTGCGCGGACCCTGCTGTGGGACCTGGACCCCCAAGGCGCCGCGAGCTTCACCTATCGCATCAAGCCTGGCGTGAGCGGCGGCAGCAAGCGCCTCATGGCCAACAACGATGCCCTGCTCCTGTCCATCAAGGGCACGGACTACGAAGGCCTCGACGTGCTGCCCGCCGACTTCAGCTACCGCAACCTCGACCTGCTGCTGGACCAACAGAAGAAACGCATGCGCAAACTGTCGCGCGTGCTCGAGCCCCTGGCAGCGGAGTACGACACCGTCTTCATCGACTGCGCACCAGGCATCTCGCTCGTCTCGGAGAACGTGTTTGCGGCGGCAGACGTGCTGCTGGTCCCCACCATCCCCACTGTGCTCTCCCTGCGCACCTTGGGGCGGCTCATGAAGCACCTCGGCCAGGTGAAGCGCCGCCCCGCGCGAGTGCTCCCGTTCTTCGCCATGGTCGACCGACGCAAGGCCTTGCACAAGAAGGTCTGCCGCTGGGCTCTCGAGAACAGTCGGGGCTTCCTGGAGAGCTCCATCCCCTACGCGAGCCTCGTGGAACAAATGGGGGTGCGCCGCAAACCGGTCGTCGCCTTCGCCCCACGCAGCGGCCCGTCCAAGGCGTTCAGCGCTCTGTGGCAGGAGATCGGTTCGCGCCTCCAGGAGCAGAAGTCCGCCGTGATCGCGCCTCCCGGCCGCAAGACGGTGCAACGCCTGCTGCATGACCTGCAGCCCTCCGAGGCCACTCGCTTGCCCAGCGCAGTGGAAGCCGATTCGGACATCTCCGGACTCGAGCTGGACCCGACGCCCCCGACTGCGGCAACAACGCGCGTGCCCAGCCGGGCCCAAGCCCCGGCGCCCGAGTCATCACGGGAATCGGGGTCCCCCACTGCAAGCGAACTCGAGATCAAGCTGCGCGTCTCCAGCGAGGAAGACTTCGCCCTGCTCGGCCGTGTTCTCCCCGCCCTCGGGGATGTGCTCGCCGTCCAACCCACCGAACAGTTGAATCACTTCTTCGACACCAGCGATTGGGCCCTCCAGCGCCATGCCTGCACCCTGCGGCTGCGAGAGGAAGCGGGAGTGTTCACCGTCACTGCGAAGGGCCCTGCAGAGGCGGGCACTGATGCGACGCTGACACGGCGAGCCGAAGAAGAGGTGGCCATCGATGCCGCGCGGGCTCGTCAGATCCTGGCAGGCAAGCTCTCACCCTTGGATGCGCTCCAACTGCGCCACGGTGGTGTGTCCACGACCTTGACCACCGTCTTGGCGCGAACCCTGGGCCAGCGCCCGCTCTTCCATGTGGGTTCCTTCCGGAACCAACGTCGTCGTCTCGAGCCCGTCGAGGTGCCCACCCACGGAGGCGGGTCGATCCCGGTCCAGTTCGAGATGGATCGAACCGAGTTTCCGCACGGACGCATCGACCACGAGATCGAGGTGGAGTTGAGGGAGGGCGACGTCGCAACCGTCCGTGAGGCGCTGCGTGTGCTCTTCGCGAGGGCGGGTATTCCCTGGCGATCGGCACCGAGCAAGGCCTCGCGCTTCTTCGGAACGCTGGCTCGGGAGACGGCCTAGGGCGAGCCCTCCAAGGCGCTCAGGGCGATCACCGCCATGGCTGTTCCGTAGGCGCGGCCCAGCAACATGGTGTCCACGAACGAACCGTCTGCTCCCTGCGCCCGCAGCACATCGCGGCGCACGGCATCGGCATAACGACCTTGCTGTCGGCGCGGCAGATCGGCCACGGCGGCGGCAGCATTTGCGTAGTCGAACATCAGGTAGTGCGAGCCCTGACCAGCGGCCCCTGTATGCATGAGGGTCTTGCCCAACTCCTTGGCGAAACCCGCCTGGTACTCCACGTAGATGTCCAGCGCCGCCCGGATCTGCTCCAGCTCGCCGGCACCGGCCAGCCACAGCGCGCGCGCACAAAGCGGGCCTCGGGCGGCCTCACCGGCAGGGTTGCTCTTGCGTCCCTCCGCCTCATTGGCGTGATTCATAGTGTAGAGCCAAGTGCCGTTCTCCTGGCGCATGCGCTTCAAGCAATCCACGGCGGGCTCGAACATGCCCTCGGGAAGTTCCCACTCCCCTCGCCTGGCGTGGTTCATGGACAACACGGCAGCCGCCGTGGTGAAGCTCATGGACACAGCCGCTGGTCCTGAGTCCGCAGCCAGGTCACCCGTCAGGTAGTAGCTCCAGCCTCCACCTTCCTGCTGGCGCTCGGAAAGTTCCTGGAACGCCAACAGCACCCGATCCGCCACGGCTTCGCGATCTCCGAAGCCGGCCTCATGGGCCTCCATCAAGGCCCACGCCAGGTAGGACCGGCTCCAGACCGAGTAGTCCATGTAGTAAGGGGGCTCGCCCTCGGCGATGAGCCGGTCGTGGGTTTCATGCAACCAGTCGAGGGCGCGTTCGATGGCCGACTGCACACGGCGCTCCTTGCCCAACCGATGCTCTGTCAACAACGCCTGAACACACAGGGCCGTGATGGCGACCTCGAATTCATCCGGCAGCCGCCAGCCGGCACGTTCGGCCTCCGTGACCGCCAACCACGAGCCGTCCGCTTGCTGGTGTTCGAGCAGAAAGCCCACGCCGGCGGCCCGGGCTTCACGGGCTCGGCCTCGTACAGCTCTCGAAGAACTGCTGCCGCCCCCTGAGGACAAGAAATCAGGCGGCCGGACCTCCCAGGCCATGTCGGTGTTCAGCTCGCCCGGCAACCAGACCCGCGGCGCCACATAACCGAGCCCCCAGGCCGTGCTGCTGAGAACGGCCGCGGCCTGCCACGCCCAGCGCGTCTGGCCGTGCTCTTCCACGATGCGCCGGAGCAACTCCTCCGCAGCTTCCGTCTGCTCCAGGCTTCCCACCAGCGCGCCCAACAGCAAGAGCGCTTCCGGTCGCCGCTCGTGCTCCGGCGCCTGCTCCAGGAAGCTGTCGAGCGCCGCCCGCGCTCGCGGCGCGTCACTCATCAGGATGCGCAGGCGCGCCTCATCCAACATCAAGTCAACCGTGAGGTCGTCCTGGGCAAGCTCTCGTGCCCGATCGAGGGCTTCCAGCGCGGCAGGTCCGTTCAACTCGCGACGCGACATCTGGGATTCCAGGCGCTGGGCCCAAGCGGCCTCGCACCCCTCCAGGAGTGAGCGCGCGCTCTCGAACTCGCCGCGTTGCACCAGGAGGTTCGCCCGCTGCTCAAGCGCCCCCTCGGGCCGCTCTCGCTTCCCACGAGCAGCGCGCAGCTTGGAGGCGCCGCGCAGGCTGATGTTCTCCCGCAAGAAGCGTTCACTGGGACGCTGCTGCTCCTTCAGCACCTCCCCATCCGGCGTGACCAACATCACGGCCTGCCCGAAGGTGTTGGGGCCCAGCCCGTAGACCTCGTGATCGTCCAGCAAGGTCTGCATGCCCTTCGTCAGCCGGAAGGGCACGTAGTGGTGCTGCAACAGATCGACCACATCGCGATCCATGAACACACCGCTCATCAGGTCATCGTCCAACGCAAAGCCCGTGTACTGACGGGTCGAGAGCATGATCAGCTTTCCCTCGGCTCGCGCCCGCTCCACGGCCGCGTCCCAGTCGGGAGCCCAATCGATCTCACTGCCACAATGTGCCGCGAGGGCTTTGAGCGCCAGGCGGTCGGCGTGTTCCGCGCTCGGTTCTGCTAACTCCAGCTTGTTCCAGAACTCCAGGAAGCTGGGCAGCAGCTGCTCGAACTCGCTGGCCGCGGCCGCGCTCTCGAGGATCAGCAACTGCCCGTCGCGGACCAGGTAGTTCTGCCGCAGGCGGAAACTCCCGGCTTCCGTTTCCAAGCGCAACTGGAGGCCCGGCAGTTCTTCACCCAACAGGCTGTCGGATCGCTTGCTGAGCTCGTCATAACCCTCGCGCCCCTCGACGGAGGAGAACGACACGGCCTGGGCCGTGCTGGCGTCCATGCCCATCGCCGGCTGCATGCGGAGCTTCAGCTGGAGCTGTCCCCCTCCACTCCGAGGGCCGAAGACCACCTCGAGCTTCTCAGCCGAGGGCGAGTCATCCCTGAAGACCCACTCTTCAGGCAGAGGGAGCGACACGCCAAAGGCCTCGCTCGAGTAGCGCTCCTGCGCGTGAACCGTGCTCGCCAAGACAGTCACCAGCATCAGGCAACCGAGCAGGCGGCGAGCCATGGACGGGGCGCAGAGCATGAGCGATCTCCCGGGGATCTGCAGCTTGGGAAGAGGTCGAGTATGCTCCCTACGCCCACTGGCGACCAGCATGCCGCCTCTGACGATCCACGTGACGACGCACGTGAACACCCTGATGGACACCCCATGAATCAGCGTCTCCTTGGCCCACACCTGCTCTTGCTGTTGCTCGCGTGCACGCTGGGCTTCGCGCCCAACGTGAGTGCGCAGCTGTCCGGGCTCAGTGGCCGAGCAGCCTTCCTGAACCAGCCCGCCCCCAAGCCTCCGACTGCCGAGACCTGGTTCTTCGATGAGAGCACCAGCGGCGCCGACATCAGCTGGGTCTCACCCGGCATGGTCGATCCCGCGGCCATCACCTACCTGGTGCAGCTCGACATCGACACGGTCGAGGTCAGCGTGTCGTTCCTGGGCATTCCCTTCGGCTCCTTCGATGTGACCGACCAGGTGCCGCCCGACATGCTCAGCAGCTCGTCTGCTGTGCCTGGGCCCGCGCCCTTGGCTTTCTTGAACCAAGCGGTGGTGGCCCCCCCTCCGCCCGACCCGGTCGCCTTGGGTGCCGTACTCAGCGCCGGGCTGAGCGACCAGGGCAGCGCCTTGGTCAATGCCACCAATGTCATGTTGGGCACGACGGTAGTGGATCTGGGCGCACCGTTCGGCACGGTGACCGTCAACATCACCGGCTTCCGGATCCAGGGCAGCGTGCGCATCGCGTCGGTGCCATGGAGGCTGCTGCCCATCTAGAGCGGGCAACACGACGACAGGGGGCACTGCGATGACAGGCGGCAAGAGCAATGGCAGCGGCTACGACCCGAGTCGACACGGCCCGCGCCGAGTCGTCAGCGAGGGCTTCCATGAAAAGGTGTGGGACGTCGTCTGCAGCGTGCCGAGTGGTTCGGTCACGACGTTCGGCGACATCGCAGCGGCCCTCGGGTTGCGGTCCGTGGCACGACAGGTGGGCTGGGCGCTCGCCGCCCTGCCGCCCGGCACCGAGGACGTCCCCTGGCACCGCGTGGTCAACGCCCAAGGCCAACTGAGCCGGCGCGCCGACGGCCAGCCCAGCCAGGAGCAAGCGCAGCGCCTGGCGCGGGAGGGCCTCAAGGTGTCCGAGCAGGGGCGGGTGCTGAACTTCGCCAAGCACCGCCAGCCCTTGGATGACCTGGGTCAGTCCGGTGACATGGGTCAGCCCATGCAGCGCGGCTGAGTCAGCCCAGCGCGTCCAAGGCGTCCTCCGCCTGGTCGAAATCCTCATCGACGGCCAGCGCCTTCTCGTAACTGGCTCGCGCCAGATCGTCGCGCCCGAGCTGCTCGTAGACCTGCCCCTGGCGCCAGTGGGACGTAGCGAGGCCGGGCAGGAACTCGCCGTAGGGTTCTGCTCGTTCGTATTCCTGGAACGCAGCGAGCGCCATCTCCAGGTCTTGCTTCGCCTCCACGCGCAGCACGGCGCGATGGTAGAGAGCCAGGTAGTACTTCGCCGTGTGCGGGCCACCCAGCACGGAGTCATAGCGGGTTGCCGCCTCATCCAGCCGTTGTTCCTCGTGCAGCATGCGCGCCACGCTGAGCTGCAAGCTCTGGTCACCTGGGTACGATTGCAGCACCTCTTCGCAAGCCTTGAGCGCCTCGTCCACCTGTTCCTCCTGGGCGTAGGAGAGGGCGCGCATGAGTCCCGCCCGACGCGGGTCATCCTGATCGAGGTCGTCGCAGAGGCGCCGCGCCTGCTCCGTGTCCCCACCCAGGAGCCCGGGCGCAAACAGCATGTATCCGATCTGGGCCGCCCTCGCCGAGAAGTTCTGGCGGTCCAACTCGATGGCTCGGGCGATGAGGTCCTTGTAGGTGCCGAGCGAGCTCATCGCTGTGAGGAGGCCGCCCACGCGCATCTGCTCTGCGATGGCCTTGGCATGTTGCAGGTGCGCCTCACTGTGTTGGGGGAGCAGGGCCGTCGCCTGTTCGCCGAACTCCACCGCCTGCTGTACTTCGCCCAACAAGCGCTTGGCTTCGCAGAGCGCCAGGCTCAGGCGCGCCTTGGTGTTGAGGGTGTTGAGGCTGCTGAGTTCCTCACTGACCGCTCCCGAACTCAACGAACGAAAGCGGGTCTGCAGGCGCGCAGCGACGCCACGAAGCGCCGGACGGTCGACGATGTGCGTCAGGTGCTCCAGGCGGGCCAGGTCTTCCACCAAGGAAGGCGCCGGGCCTGTCACCGAAGCTGTCACCGGTTCTAGAGCCACTGATTCAACGGCCCCACTGCCGGAGTGACTGGGTGCTTCCGTCAGCCCAAAGGCCGACCCCGCCAGGCCCTGCGGGTCACCGGCCGCTCGAAGAGGTTCCGCAAACCACATCCAGCCGCCGACACAGGCCAGCACGGTCACGAAGATCAGGGTGCGCACGAGTTTCCTCCCGGAGTGGGGCGCCATTCTGACCACTCAGCGCCCCACGGTGCGCGGCGAACCCGTGGCGTTGACGCGCCTCTCCCGTGGCTCCGCACTCGGCTCGAAGGTCCCGCAGACACCCGCCTGCAGGGCGCCGACGACTCAGGGTGCCGACTCTCCCGGGCCGAGCAGTTGGGACAGCCTCGCCCGGGCGAAGGTCCACTCGCGCATCACCGTGCGTTCGGAAACATCGATTGCCAAGGCTGTTTCGGCCACGGATAGGCCCGCGAAGTAGCGTAGGCGAGCTACCTCCGCCGCCCGCGAGTCCTCCGACGCCAGGGACTCCAAGGCCTCATCGAGCGCCAACACCCTGTCGGGGTCATCGTGCCCCACCAGCTGACCGACGCTGAGCGACACCCGGACCCTGTCGCCGCCCCGCTTGTCCGCCTTGACCTTGCGCGCGTGGTCCACCAGCACGCGCCGCATGGCCTCGGCTGCCGCACCGAAGAAGTGGCGGCGGTTGGACCACGCCATCTCCTTGTCCCCCACCAAGCGCATGTAGGCCTCGTGCACCAGAGCCGTGGCTTGCAGGGTGTGCGCCACCCGTTCGCTGTTCATGCGGCGCTGCGCCAGCTGCTTCAGCTCGTCGTACACGAGCGGGAGCAGCTGCGACCAGGCGTCCTCTGGGGTCACCTCTCCATCTAGGATGCGGGTGACATCGTGTTGCCTAGAGTTCATGCGCGCCTCGCTCCCACGCCCGACTGACGGGCCAACGACTGTGCACTCCATCATGCCGAACGGGGCTTCCGGATGGGTAGCAGCATGGGCACCCGGCGCCGGTACTCGCGATAGGAATCGCCGTGCGCACCGATCAGGTCGCGCTCCTCGAAGGCGATGCCGACGAACATGTAGAGGGTCGTCATGACGGCGTAGAACAGGTGGCCCCAGCTCATGCTGGGCGTGGCCCAGAAGGCAATGCAAAAGCCCAGCAGCAGGGGGTGACGCACCCACTGGTAGAGCGCCCGCTCCTGAAACTTCAGCTGGCTGTAGGGGGTCCCGCGGAAGTGCAGGACCACCTGGCGCAGGCCAAAGAGGTCGAAGTGATCGATGAGGAAGGTCGCCAACAGCACCAAGCCCCAGCCGAGGGCTGCGATGCCGTAGATGACCCCGGACCAAAGCGGGCTCTCCACGCTCCAGACCTCGCCGCCGATGGGCCGCCACTGCCAGAACATGCCGGCCAGGATCGCGATGGTCACCAGCACGAAGGTGCTGCGCTCAGCTGCAGCCGGGATGATGCGGGTCCACCAGGCCTTGAAGGCCGGGCGGGCCATGATCGTGTGCTGGACGGCGAACAGCCCCAGGAAGAGGCCGTTCACCAGCAGGGCCTCAAGCAATGGGACGGCCGGCCCGGAATCGATGGTCTTGGGCACGAAGGCGCCAGCGACGAAGCCGATGGCATACAGGAACACCCCCAGGAAGGCGGTGTAGACGCTGATTCCGTAGAGCAGGACGAGAGTGCGTTGGGCCGCTCCGGAGGCAGAGGGGCTGCCTGAGGCCGTGATCGTGGTGGACATGGGGCTGGGTTCCCTGAAATGGCGGTGAGGTCAGCGGCAAGGAAGGGATCCCTGCCCACCTCCCGTGGCGCGAAGCAGGCCCAGCGGCTGCCATCTTTTCTGGCCCCTCCCTCTGGCCCAGCACGTGACACGCGCGTGGCGCGGTAGCACGGACCCCCGTCGCGGGGTGTAATGTCTTTTCAGGACGGAGGTTGCCGGGCAACGTTCGCCCGGGCCCTGCGCCCCACAGTCTCCCCGCGACCTCGGGTCGCACGCCTACGAGAGAGCCCCATGCTCACCACGCTGTTTGCCACCACCCTGCTGATCCTCTCCGCTGGCGAAACACCTCAGACTGCTGCCCAGGAAGCTGTGCAGGATGCGCCAGCGGTCCTCGCCGCCCCCGCAGAAGCTGCCGCCTCCCAGACCGCCGAGGCCGACCCACAGCTGGCGGCGACGACCGTGCAGACCACGGATGTGCTCGCGGCGCAACTGCCTCTGCCGACCCTGGGCCCTGCCCGCCGGCTCATGGATGTGGTGCCCACCGGAACCGTCTCGGTCTGGCACCGCCGTGCCACCGCCGAAACAGCGTTGATGGACAGCTACGGTTTCGAAGTGGCCGACGCGGTGCTCGACGCCCGCCTGGATGAGTTCGTGCTGGAGAGCCTGCAAGCCTTCGGTGCCGACCAGGGGCTGGTGGAGTTCCTGGCCAGCTGGCGCAACATGTTCCAGTCCGTGAGCGGCATCGTGCCCTGGCGCGAGCTGGTGCAGCGGGAGTTCCTGTGGGCGCAGACCATGACGCCTTCGTTCAGCACCGACATGGGCATCCCCAGCATGTTGCTGGCCTGCCGGCCTGAGCCCGCCCGACTCGAGGATCTCGAGCGCAGCGTCGCAGGCTTCATGGGTTCGGCTGCCGCCTTCCTGGGGACCAACGGCAAGTACGAGATTCACAGCGAGCCCTCGCCCGCTGGCCAGGACACCAAGATCTACCGCCTCAGCGTTCCGGCCACCGGCGACATCGTCCTGCTTCAAGCCGCGGTCCACAACAACACCCTCATGTTGGGCGTGGGCGAGCAGTACTTCGCCGATGCGCTGCACCTGCTGCGTGGCACCGGCGAAGTGCGTCGACTGAACAACACCTCGCGCTTCGAAGCGGCGTTCTCGGGACTCCCCAGCGACGCTCCCAGCCATGAGTACCTCGACGTTCCGCTCTTCCTGCAAGGCACGGAGGATGTGCGCACGCTGCTCGCCGAGCATCCCTACAACACGGGTGCGCTGCAGGGCTTCCTCAACGAGAGCTTTTCGCTCGTCGATGACATCGACACGATCGCGTCAGCCACCCATTGCGACGGCAGCGACGTCATCAAGGAGACGATGACCCGCTTCGATGCGGACATCGCCCGCCACCACCCCATGCACGGCGTGGGCATGGCCGCCCCGGCCTCCGGCGAACTCTTCGACTACATCCCCGCCGATGTCACGGCCTTCACCATGCGCGGCACCGTGGACCTCGTCCCCGTTTGGCGCCACATGCAGGACGAGTTCAAGGCGAACACGGAGTGGGCTGAAGACGCCCTTTGGGCCTTCGGCATCCTGGAAGCTGCCGTGGACCTGCACGTCGAACGGGACCTCCTGTCCTGGATGGGCTCCGAGCATCTCAGCGTCACCATGCCCTCGCGCGGCAAGTACCCACAGCCGGGCGAAACGGACACCGTCATCCTGTGCAAGCTGAAGGACCCGGCCTCCGCCAAGAAGGCCATCGACCGCGCCATCGCCATCTTCGAGGCGGCGGCACCGCGGGTCTTCGGCGGCACCCAGGCCTTCATCAAGGACCAGGGTTGGAACATCAAGGTGGACGCAACCATCGGCCCGGCCGAAGGCTCATTCCGCATGTTGAACCGCCTCGAGGTGGCGCTGGGCCCGATCCCCGTGCCGCAACTCACCTTTGGCGTCATGGGCGACCTGCTCGTGATGAGCACCTCGGGTGAGGCCCTCATGTCCTGCATGCTGGTGGCCGCCGAGGAGGAGGATGGTCTCTCGGAGCGCCCCCTCGGTCGGGAGCTGCTCGCGCAGCACGACCTGGCCAGCGCCGAGCTGGTTCCCATGGGCTTGCAGATGGCCCAGCAGACCCAGGGCCTCCAGGGCATGAGCGGCATGCTCAACGGCTTCCTGGGCGGCATGGCGGATGACAACCCGGGCCTGGCGACGGGCCTGGACTGCATGAACGACCTCTTCGGACGCGTGATCGGCGTCTTGGACACCGTCGACTTCCTGGACGATTCGCTCACGGTGAGCGAGCGGCGGGAGGGCGGGTTGGCGCGCTATGAGCGCAGCACGACTCGCCTGCTGGCTCCCCAGCATCGGCCTTCGCATGCGGTGGCGAGTAGTACTGAGGCGCGCTGATCGATCGCTGACTGCAGTCGGGCCGGGGGGCTTCTGCCGGGGCTGGAGCCGGTTCTGGGTGGTGTTCTTGCCTTTGAGGGCGGCATCCCCCCGCGCGGCTGATCTTGCCGTATGCTTCGGAGCCTTCTCTCCGCCTTGCGGGCATCTCTCCGACGGCGCAGCTCGTGACCCCACGTCGCGTGCTGTGTCTGGCTGCCGCAACCCCGAAGCACCCAACCGGCCTCCGACGGTGGGTTCCCGCGCTCGGGCGGACTCTCCCCCCGATTCTTCAGGAGTTGTTGCTCCATGCGCTTCCCCATCCTGTCCTCCCTTGCCGCGGCCGCACTTTTGGCCTCGAGCTTGAGCGCCCAGTCCTTCACGCCCTCAGAGGTTGCCTCACCGGTTCGCGCCGCCGGCACCTACATGGGCACCGACCTGCCAGTGCTGCGCATGAACGACAGCGCGGTGTCGAGCCTCTTCGCGTCGCCTGCCCGCGAGGTGCGCGTCGCCGACTTCGAGTTGATGAACGGACAGCTCGTCGACCTCGACCTGCGCCGCCTCGACCTGAACCGCATGAAGTTCGGTTTCCAGGTGAACGGCACCCCGACCCCGGGCCTGGCCGAAAGCATCGAGATCTCCGTCTGGAGCGGCACCGTCGCCGGGCGGCCGGGCTCCGATGTCCTGCTCTCCTTCAGCAACGTCGGCAGCCGGGGCTGGGTGGATGACGGCCTGGAGCGCGTGCACGTCATGCCGCAGCCCGACGCCGTGAACGGTTGGGACGAGAGCTTCTCGATCCTTGCCCGCGACAGCGACCTGGCCGAGCTGGGCGCCGAGATGCGCGAGATCTGCGAGGCGACTCAGTTGCCCAACGTGGCCTCCCCCACCACGCGTGCGGTGAACAAGCAGTCTCAGGGCTCCGGCAACCCCATCAACAGCAGCTTCCAAGGAGGATGCTCGAACTGGGAAGCCACCATCGCCATCGAGACGGACTTCCAGCTGTTCCAGGTCTTCGGCAGCCTCGCCGCCGAAACCAGCTACATCACCACCCTGCTGGCTGCGGTGAGCGATCGCTACGAGACCCAGATCAACACGGTGCTCAGCTACCCCTACGTGCAGTTCTACACGACGGCCGCCGACCCGTGGTCGACGCCAGACATCCCCGGTAGCAGTAGCGCCATGCTCAGCGAATTCGAGACGGCGTGGAACGGCAACATCCCCACCGGCGCCAACATCGGCCACATGGTCTCGGGCGCCAACCTCGGCGGCGGCATCGCCTACCTGGGTGTGCTGTGCGACACCAGCGCCAGCTTCTCCTTCGGTGTGAGCGGCAACCTGTTCGGCGGGGTTCCTTTCCCCATCGCCGTGGGCCCCTCCAACTGGGACTTCATGGTCTTCGCGCATGAAACGGGGCACAACTTCAACTCGCCCCACACTCATGACTACTCGCCACAGATCGATGACTGTGCCAACGGGACGTGCATCACCAACGGCACCATCATGAGCTACTGCCACCAGTGCCCGGGCGGGACCAGCAACATCACGACCTTCTTCCACCCCAATGTGGTGAACGTCATGCAGGCGCACGCCAGCAACTGCCTGCCGTTCTTCGCACCGCTCATCGAGCAGGCTGGCCCAAGCATCATCGCCGAAGGGGCCGCGACGCCTCTCACGGTCGAGGTCCAGGGCACGCCTGTTTCGGGAGTCGACCTGGAGTACCGCTACAGCACGAGCGACCCCTTCCTGAGCACGCCGGCCAGCGACATGGGCGGCGGCACCTGGGGCGCCAACTTGCCTGGCCCTGCCTGTGGGCAGGAACCCGAGTGGTTCTTCAGCATGACGGATGCCACCTGTGGCCCCTTCCAGACGGCCGCAGCAACGGCTTCCGTGGGCACCCAGAATCTTTCCGTGGACGACGAGTTTGAGGCACCGTCCGGTTGGACCGGCGGTGTGGGCGGCGACACGGCGACCACCGGTGTGTGGACCCTCGGCAACCCCATCGGCACCGGGGCACAGCCGGAGGATGACCACACTCCGAGCGGCACCGATTGCTGGTTCACGGGCCAGGGTGGCGTGGGTGGCGGTCTCGGCGACAACGACGTCGACGGAGGTTTCACCACCTTGACCTCGCCGACCTACGACCTGTCTGCTGCGGGTGAGCAGCTCATCAGCTACTGGCGTTGGTACAGCAACGACGCCGGAAGCACGCCCAACTCCGACGTGTTCGTGGTGGACATCTCCAACAACGGCGGCGGAAGCTGGACCAATGTGGAGACGATCGGCCCAGCTGGCGCCGGAACGGGTGGCGGATGGATCCTGCACTCCTTCACGGTGTCCGACTTCGTCGCTCCCACCAACAACGTCGTGCTGCGCTTCGTCGCTGAGGACGCCGGTGGCGGTTCCATCGTGGAGGCCGGCATCGACGACCTCCAGGCCTACACCGTCGATTGTGGCGGCGACCCCTGGGTCAACCTCGGCGGTGGTGCACCCGGCATCAACGGCGTCCCCTTCCTGGAGATGAGCGGACCGCTCACTCCGGGTTCGACGCTCAACCTGAGCCTGACGCAGGCAGCGCCTTCGGCCCTGGCCTTCGCCTGGTTCTCCTTCACGTCGACGCCGACACCCTTCCTGGGAGGCACCCTGCACGCCTTCCCCGTCAACATCCAGTTGCTCGCCTTCACCAATGGTGCGGGTTCCCTGGCTGGCTCCGCCACCTTCCCAGGCGGCGTCTCCGGTCAGCAGATCTGGGTTCAGATGGGCGTGACGGATGCTTCCACGGTTGACGGAGGCTCCCTGTCCAACGGCGAAGTGGGAACCATCCCCTGATCGCCTGATCGCCAGTTCGTGGTCACCGAGTTGGTGATCACGGAACAAGTTGTCCGCGAGGGCGGGTCGCAGCATGCGACTCGCCCTCGTTGCGTTTCAGCGGCTCACGAGGCCCAGGGCACCACCCACGAGGCGGCGGGCAGAGGGGCGCAACATGCTCGTGACGGCCGTGGCGCGGTAGCGCCCTGCCTTGTCCAAGGACCACTCCACGAACATGTCATCCAGGCCGTTCCACACATCGTACGCAGCGCGGCCTTCCGCAACATTCGCAAGCAAGCGCCGCAAGCCCACGCGCTTGAGGTCTTCCATGCGTGTGGTGACGGTGTCCTGCTCCGTGCACGGGCCCAGCAGCTGGCTCTCCTCGGAAGTCAGCTCCGTGACGACCTCGCCGATGCGGAAGCCGACACAGCGTCCATCGGCCACGAGCAACTCGAGTCGTCGCTCGCCATCGGTAGCCGTCACGGAATCCGTGAGAACCCCCGTCGCAGACTCCATGCGCCAGCTCCCGTCGCTGTAGTCGCGAGGCTCGATCAAGGTCCCGCGGGCGCCTCCCACAAAGCGCAGTTCGAATCGACTGCCCGCTTCGACCCGCGTCTTGCGCGCTGACTTCAAGGCGGCCCCGTCAAAGAGCGTCTTGAAGAGGGCGAAGGCGTGGTAGCGATAGGCAGAGCGATCGAAGGTGACGGCCGTGAGCTGGCCCAACTGCGCCGCTCGTAGCGTCTCCAACCATGGCAGGGTCGTGCAATCCTCAGCCACACCAACCGAGTGGAAGCCTTGCAACAGCTGCATATGCCCCAGGTGTTTGAACAGGAAGACGGGGGTGTCGAGCAGGACATCGAGATGCGCGCAGGGGTGTTCATGAAGCCGCTTCAGGACGGCAGGGACGGCCCCCTTGGAGACAGCGACGTAGACCAGATCCGCGGCCGCCAGGTCCTCATCCGTCAGCGACCGGAAGTCTCGTGTCTGCTGGGGCCCCACGCTGTGTTCAGCGCCTGGTTCCGTTCCTGGTTCCGTTCCTGGTACCGGCCTCCGGCTGCGGGTGAACACGTCGCCGATTTCGAAGAGATCCGGCAGGGAGCGTAGGCAGGGGAGGACGTCCGTGGCCACGCGCCCGCCTGCGCCGATCACCAGCACACGCCGCGGGCGAGTGTCGCCAGAGCGGGTCGCCGGCTCGCCCTGGGGGGAGCCCATGGACGATCCCGCAGCGCCAACAACTGCAGGCAGGGACTCGACCCTCTCCAGCAGCCGCTGCTTCAGATGCTCTGCCTGGCGGATCGCCAGCGCCACGATGGTGAAGGTGGGATTGGCGCACCCACTGGTGGGAAACAGGGAGCCGCCCGCCATGTACACATTGCTGACGTGATGGAGACGCCCGTCCCGATTGGTCACGGAGCTCTCGGGATCCAACCCCATGCGCGTGGTCCCGAGATGGTGCGAAGCATCGAGATCGATGGGCCAGGGGTCGGCGCGGGCCAGGTCGCTTTCGAAGTCACCAAAATCGTTGGCCTGGAGCTCTGTGGCGAGGGCCTCCTGCAAAGCCAGCAGGGAGTTCTTGTCGAGTTCCGACGGCCCATGAGTCACCACGGTCTCTGGCTGCCCGCAGGCATCAAGGGCCGTGCCGAGGGCAACGCGGTTCTCGGGCCGGGGTTCCATCTCCATGAAGTTTCGCACGCGTACCCGACGCACGAGAGGGGCTCGACTTGAGAAGCGGGACACCGCGTAGCGCGCCACACTCGGCGCATTCCAGGCGATCGTGCCCACCAACTTCAGCCAATCCACCGCGCCCTTGCGAGCGTTCTGGAGATCGCTGTCGTCACCTGTTTCGGAGTAGTCCCGGAGCGTGACGACCTTGTCGGCGCTGCGTCGCTTCCACGCACCGAAGAGCCTTGAGCTACGCTTCACGAGCAGCACGAGCGACTCGACCCCCTCGTTGTCGGACCAGGGAAACAGCGGCTCGAAGCGGACATAGGCGTTCAGGAGCGAACGCCGTTGCTGCTCCTCATCGGAGAGCCTCAAGCCGGCATAGCCCGCATAGCCCTTGTGCAGGCAGCCAAAGAGGTAGGGCAGCTCCCGAACCGGGCGACGCAAGCGGATGATGCCCCGATAGTTCTTCGGGTGATTCATCAGGCAGCGCCCCACTTGATCGTGCTCGTTGCCGAGCGCTGAACCGTCAGGCCCCCCTGAGGCCAGCAAGAGGCGCGCATTCTCCAGGCCGCCCGTCGCCAGCACGATGGCCCGGGCAAGGACCCGTCGCTCGCTGCCGTCGCTTGAACGCAGGACGATGCGCGTGCCCCGCGCCGTACAGCCACGGAGCGGTCCCTCGATGGGGGCATCCGCGCCGAGAGCCTCCGACTCCAAGCGGATGGCCGTGGCGTCCAGGTAGAGGGTTGCCGCTTCCGCTTCGAAGACCGGCTTGTGTTCCTTCCCGAAGTGCTGGGGTTCCGCGGCCGCCAGGAAGACCTTCTCTTCCAGGGCAGTCCACGAGAGCTGAGCCTCGCCCAACAAACGCAGGGCGTCGAAGCCACCAGGCTCGTACAGGGCCAAGGGGGCAAAGCGGTAGTCGGCTGCGGCGCGGCGCCAGTACGGCAGCAGCTCTTCGCGTGGGATCGGCCAACCGGGTAGCCCCAACTCCGGCCGCGGCTCCAACTCGATGGAATCCAGAGGCGCCGACAAGCCAGCCCACGTGGAAGACGCGCCGCCCAGGACCCGCTCCCGGGAGTAGTCCTTGATACGCACGGGTCCCTCGCTGCGCACCTTTCGCAGGGCGTCCCCATGCTTCGTCGTCTTGAGGCGTCCGCTCTCCAGGACGCAGTAGCTCAGCCCAGAACCCGCCAGCTCTCGCGCCAGCGTCATGCCCGCCGGCCCGGATCCGACGATGCAGACATCCACTGCCGGCAGGTCGGCCGTCCGGCTGTCGTGGAGATCGACAATCATCGAGGGATCCGCTGCGGGCGTGGAACTCCGGGCACCTTTCCGCAGGACGACTGCGGCCGAGGGCTGCGCGCGATCCTAGAATCCCAACCGCACGAAGTCCCGCCCGCACACGGCAGAACCCCGTGCTAACGTTGTCGCCCCCATCTTGGAGCCCCTGGATCATGACCCAAGCCAACGCCGAGCCCAGCACCGAAATGGCGACCCTCGCGGCCGGTTGCTATTGGTGCGTGGAAGCCGTCCTCGAGCAACTCGAAGGCGTCCTGGACGTCCGCTCGGGCTTCATGGGTGGACCGGGCGAGAACCCGACCTATGAGCAAGTCTGCTCAGGGGCCAGCGGGCACGCGGAGGTGGTTCAGGTGGAGTTCGACCCCAAGCTGGTGAGCTTCGCCAAGCTGCTGTCCTACTTCTGGCGGCTGCACGACCCCACGACCTTGAACCGCCAAGGGGGCGATGTGGGCACCCAGTACCGCTCGGCGATTTTCGTCCACTCGGCGGAGCAGCGGGCCACGGCCGAACGCTCGCTTCAGCAGGCGGACGAAACGGGGGTGTTCAGCGACCCCATCGTGACCGAGATCACGGACGCTTCGACCTTCTACGAAGCCAAGGGCGAGCACCAGGACTTCTACCGGCAGAACAAGGACCAGCCCTACTGCCGCTTCGTCATCGCGCCCAAGCTGGACAAACTGGGCATGGACTCCTAACCGACCCTCCCGTCAACGGCAGTCGCAGAACTGGCTTGCGAGCCGGTCTCCCGTTCTCTCCAGCGAGTGCCCGATGCGGTCGAAGGTGCGTTCCATCCGGGCGCCGAAGGCATCCGCGCCCCGTTCGATGCGATGCCCCAGGCCCTCGAAGCGTCGCTCGAGACGGGCGCCGATCCGCTCCACTCGTTGATCGGCTTCGTAACCCCAGTGATGCGCGTCATGCCGGATCAAGTGCCCGACGTCGTCGGCCGTCTGGCCCAGCTCATGGCCGACCTCGTCCCAACCCTCTCGCCACTCGGGGTCCTGGGCGAACAGGACCAGGGTGCAGACGAAGGAAACTGCCAGGATGGCGGCCAGGGTGCGCATGAGCTCTCTCCAAGAAGCGACGTCCTCTCAAGACGTACGCGCTGCTTGGGAAATGAGCGGGCCCGCTTTCAGTCCTGGCGGATTGAATCCCAGCCGAAGGCCCTCAGCTGGTAGCTCATGGTCGAGAGCGCCTCACCGCTGGGCAGCTCGTAGCGGGTCTCGCGCTGCCAATGGATGATGCCCTCCAGCGGCACCTCAGGGGAGAGAACCGCCTTCAAACGGATGTCCAGAGCCAGGTCGTTGCTGCGTGACGTCATGGCCCCGGCGAGGACGAGCTCGAGGCGATGGCCATGGAGTGTCGTCTCCCCATGCTGCCAATGACCGGGTGTCACGCTACCGGAGACGACTCTCAGAGCGTTCAGGGGAGGGCCGGAATCCTCCAGAGCCAGCAGGCGCCCCACCACCGTCCCCAGCGTGGCGTGCGACTCAGAGGTTCCCATGATCTGGGCACCCAGGCCGGTGGAGGTCTGGACCTGCACGGCACCGTCCTCCAACTTCGACACGACGCGCTGGACATCCATGGCAGCCGGGCCGTCGATGTTGCCGACCGCATAGGCCACCCATTCTCCTGCTCGTGCTGTCGCCAGACCATCCTCTAAGCTGCCGTCCAGCACGGACCGCAAGTCCAAACCTGGCAGCACCCGCTCAGCTTCAAAGCGCTCGACCTGCCCGTTGGCGACCCACTGCCCTGAACCGATCGGGAATCGCTCAGTCACTGGAGCACGCGTCGGCGTGTGCCAGCGTCCATCCAGGGGCTTGTAGCGGTAAGGCAGGAAGCCGTTGGATTCGAGGGTCGAGCGAGGGTAGGTCGACTGCTTCACGTTCGGGAAAGCGGCCTCGATCACCGTCACGCGCTCAGAGTCGTCACCTGTGAACTCGACGAACAACATGGCGTGCGCATCGAACTTGTTGAGCAGATCGCCGACCTTCAACTCGTCGTAGCTCGACAGCTCGAAACACAACCGACCCAGTGAGCGCGTCGACTGCTTGAAGGGCAGGTTCCAGCAGCGCGCCACGAAGCCGGAACAGTCCACGCCGACAGCGTGACGGCTCGCATCGAGATTGACTCCGTCCGTAAGCTGGCCAGCTGGCTGACCGGCCGCCACCGCTGCGTCGAACTCCACGAGGCTTGTGAACCCACCCCACTTGTACGGCACACCGATGTTGGGGCTGCCGTCAGTCCGGAAGCCGTCGCTGCGGTGACTCACATCCGGGGTGTCGACGTGGATTCCGTCCGCGTCGGGCCCATGCAAGGTGTTGGATTCGGACGCATGCCAAACGTGGTTCGAATAGGACCGAGCCACTTCGAGGATGGCGTCGCGCCCGGGGATCTCAGGCTTGGAGCGCTCGCCTTGCGCGTCTTCGGATTGGGCACTGAGGGTGCCCAACAGGAGCAGCGTTCCGAGGGTCAGAAAGCAGCGTGAGAGGCGCGCAGGCGCCGGGCGTCGGCCCAAGAGGCGTGCGGACATCCTTTGAACTCCCTTTGCACTTGAGACGCGGTTGCTGACAGCGAACTCTCAGCATCCCTGATCAGCCGGGCCAGGGCGAGAACGTCCCTAGCGCACCCCCTAACGCACCAGGCTGCACTCCGGGCCGGCTCGCATGAGCTGCACCCCACCGCCGCCCGTCACCGTGACAGAGAGCTGCCTGCCCACCTGCCCCAGGGCCACCTGCTCCACCCAGAGCGACCGAGCCTCAAGCAATTGGCTGCCGCTGTGGATCAGCCTCGGGCCCGTGTGGATCTCGAAGCTCAGCTCCCTGGGTGTGTCCCCAGGGTTGAGCAAGCTCAGGCTGAGCCCGGCCCAACCGGCGGTTGGCCCTTGCGCCCGCCAAACACCGCGCACGTCAAAGCTCGCGTTGCGCACGACGTCAGGCCGGTCGAGCACCTTCCAGCGCAGGCTGACTCCTCGCTCGTGCTGGATCGAAATCCACGCGGGCTGCTGCGCAGGGAACAGCTGCGTCACTCGCAGCCGCCGGAGGCCGCCCGGAGCGAGCTCGCCGGGCCACCACTGATCCGGTGAAGCCAGAGGCAACCGTTGCCCCGCCGCCGAATACCCCTGCAGGTCAGGCGGCGTCTGGGGCTCCGACCCCCTGACCCAGAGCTCTGCCGCCTGCGGCCCAAGCGCCTCTCCCAGATCCAGGATCAGGAACTGTCTCGTGCCCTCCAGTTCTGCGGGGGAGTCCACGACCCACGCATCATTCCAGGACGAATCCACGCGACCTCGCGCAGGCGTCAGTCGATCCGTGTAGACGCCATCCACTCCCTGGGACGCCAGGCGCGAAGCAACGAGCTGGTTGTTGATCGTATGGGCGAAGCTCGCGACTCCCTGCTCCCTCAAGCGTGTGGCCAGCCCCCCGGGGACCCGATCCTTCGGCATCGTCACGGCGTAGAACGACTCACGCTTCGCCAGGGCGAGGACCTCCTCGTCCGTCAGCTGGGAGGTGTAGAGAGTGAGGATGCGCTGGTCGAACCCCAGACCTCCGGCGAGCTTCGCTTCCCGTTCGTCGTGAACCTGGGGCAGCAGACGCGAGCGCACGCTCGCCAACTCCTTGGCCAGGAGCTTCAGGCCGCGCCGCCGCTCGGCCTTGATATCTGTCACGACACCGATGCCCGGGTTGTCGTTCATCCACTGCAGGAGGGCGGGCAGATCCAGTTGCTGAAGTCCGTCACGGCCTTCCAGCTGCATGAACTCATCCCGACTGCAGAGAGCCGCTTGCTCGCCAAACATGCCTACCAGGGCACCTGCCCAATCGTGGAGCAGGACCAACTCGCCGTCGGTGGTCCAGCACAGGTCGACCTCCACCAACTGGAAGCCCTCAAGCACGGCGCGCTCAAGGGCCTGCAGGCTGTTCGTGACATGGAAGCCCTCCACCCGACCTCCACCATGGGCAATCAGGCGCGGGACCGACTCCAGCCAGCCAGCCTCGCCCCCGGACTCTGCCGTCTGCTCGGAGCCTGGCGCTGCCGCCGGATCGGTCGGGCCTTGGGCGAAGCACAGCCCAGTTGCCAGAAAACCCAAGCCGAGACCGAGCCCGAGCACGACGCTTCGTTGAGCGCCTCGCGCCCATGGTCGATACTGCAGACATGTTCGAAGCATGCGTCGGTTCCAAGGCACCATGACACTCTACCAACCGACGGCCACAGCTCCTGACGATCCGTCGTCCGATTCGGCGACCGATTCGTCAGCTCGCACCCGCCCCCCATCGTGGCGACCCGTCGGCTGCATGCTGCTGGCAACAGCCGTCCTGCTCTGGCAGGAGTCTCGCGCCGTCGGGTCTTCCGAGACACTGACCTTCGCGCCCCTGCTGCAACGCTTCACCGTGCCCGCCCTGCTGGCAGGCCTGGGCCTGCTGGCGAACAGCCGCTGGGTCTGGTGGGCGCTGACCGTGGTCGCAGCCGCACTGTCCTTCATGCTCGTGGGGGATCGAGCCTTCCTCGAATACTTCCGCCAGCCGCTCAGCGCCGAAATGACCGTAGCCGTGCGACAGCTGGCGGACGTGGGAGAGAGCACGGGCTCCCTGGTGGAGCCGCTCGACTGGCTCGCCCTCGCCGCAGTGACCCTGAGTTTCCTGGTCGCGGCAGGACGCCGTGTACCGGGCCCGGCGCGCGTCCTGGGCCTGGCGCTCGTCCTGGCTGCCAGTCTCCCGACCCGGTCTGCCCTGTCGTGGGCCCCAGCACCCAACGCCGTCACGGGCCACGGGCCGGTGACGGCCCAGGCCTCGCGCTTCGGGCTCACGCTGTTCCATCTGGCAGATGTGAGCGAGAGCCTGTCCCGACGCTGGTGGGCCGCCCCTCTGCCCAACTCGACACGACAAGACGTCCTCGCTCTCTTTGCTCGCCGCCACGAGCTCAACACCCAGAGCAGCCCGCTCTTCGGCATCGCGGCAGGGCGCAACGTCGTGCACGTCCAACTCGAGGCCTTCCAGCACTTCCTGCTGGGTTGGTCCGGCCCCGAGGGTGAGGTCACGCCGACTCTCAATCGCCTCGCTGACGGCGGCCTGTCCTTCGAGCGCATGATGGACACCACACGCATGGGCCGCACCTCCTCCGCCGAGTTCCAGGTGTTGACCGGGATGCCCTCCCACGGGCGCGAGCTGGTGGCGTTCACCCACATGGGCAAGGAGTACGTCACCCTGCCCGGGCTGCTCGCCGAGCGTGGCTACAGCACCTGGTCCATGCACGCCTACAAACGCAGCTTCTGGAATCGGGCCGTGACCCACCCCACCTTCGGGATCCAGAAGATGCTGTTTGCCGATGCCTGGAAGCCGGGCCCCCAGGTGGGCTGGGGCTTGGGTGACAGTGAATTTCTCACGCAGTGCGTCGACGCCTTGGCCAAAGCGGAGGCCCCTTGCTTCGCCCACCTCGTCACCCTTTCGTGCCACCACCCCTTCCATGCCGTTCCCGAGCATGCTGCTCAGTGGAAGACGGGCGTGCCGGCGGATGTCGCCCCCATGCTGACGGGATACCTCCAGCTCGCCCACTACACGGACACTGCCGTCGAGGCGTTCATGCGTGGCATGCAGGAACGCGGCCTGGCCGAGAACACGCTGTTCGTCTTCTACGGTGACCACGACGCCGGGCTCGATGAAGCGAGCCGACGCGCTGTGGAGGATGCAGGCGGGCCCGACCTCGACCACCCACGAGAAGACCGGGTGCCCTGCGTGATCGTGGTCCCTGGACAAGAGCAGGCGTTGCGCGCCCATGGCGCTGCCTTCATGAACCAGTTTGCTGGCCTGCATGACATCCCCGCCACCGTGTTGCACCTCTTGGGCATCACTCCCCCTCCGGGAATCCTGGGTACCCATGCCTTCGTCCCCGACGGCGCACGGGACGTGCTGCCCCTGCCGCTGGGGGATAGCGTCGTCTCACGGGGTCGCCTCCTCAGCGGCTGGGACCCGCCGACGAGATCAGCGCAGGAGCGCGCCGAGCGAGAGAGCGCACGCGCTCAAGCAGATGTCATCGACACCCTGAGTGACCTGGCTCTGGATCACGCGCTGCAAGCCGTTGCCGCTCGGCTCCCCGACGAGCAGCTGGCTCAACTCGCACAACGATCAACGAGCGTCGAGGGTGCACTCGGCGGCACGCTTGCGGCGGCACCCGACGCGACACCGGACACAACAGGGACCCAGCGAGGTGAGACGCCGCTCTCCAACGGGGCTTGGCGTCGAACGCCCAGCGGCCCCGTGTCTCCGCTCCCGCGCCGACTCATCGACGCCCTGCCCCGTTCCCAGGAGACCCTCTTCGAGGTGCTTCTGGTGCTTCGAAACGAGTCAGACCAGGAGCAGCCGTGGGGCTACGAAGCGCTCGACGGCGAGGGCCAGGCCTTGAACCCGCAACACGGGCTGATCGCCTCCGGGCAGCTGCTGGAAGTGCAGCTTGCCCCCAAAGCCGGGGAGGCGCCGGGGACGCTCGGGTTCCTGGACGCAGCGCCAGAAGTGGTGGCCGATGTCCGCATCCGCCGGGCCAAAGGTGTCGTCTGGCGCGTGCCCCACAGCAGGACCCACGCCGCGATCCAAATCAGCGGGTCCGCCCGGGGCTTGGATCAACTCGCTCTTGTGCTGTGCAACCCAGGTCCGAGCAGCCGGCAGGTGGCGGTCACGGTTTCACAGGAGGGCCAGGCCGACCAAAGCTGGTCACAACGGATGGCACCGTGGGCGAAATCGCTGCGGCTTCTGGATGTCTCCCAGTCGAGTGGAGGCCTCTCGGTGACGGTCGAAGGCACCGGGGTCACGGCGGACCTGCTTGCCTGGGACGACGCCGGGACGACTCTGCGCTAGGTCCCCCTACTGTCCGCCTGGAACTGGCTCCTGCGCAGCCCGCCGTCGCTTCCCGCGGGTCTTCTCGATGGGAGCCAAGGCCCACGTCATGGCGCACAGCGTTCCCTTGCCTCCCTTGCGTCGCGGCTTGCGCAGGATGGCCAACACTTCTTTCATGTGCTGGTTGATGTTCTCCAGTTCATCCGGTTCGAGACATGCCTCGAGCCGCAGGGACCACAGGTTGCGCGCAGGTCCACTCACCTCGGCTGCTGGGTCCTCGAGGCCGGACTCGAAGTCGCGCTCGGCCTGCCGCAAGAGACTGGCCGTCAGTCGACGAACCGCACGGGTGTTGTCAGGGTCCGCGGGTTCATAACGAATGTGCCAATTTCGCTTCACCACATCGTAGAGGGTCTCGTCACGGCGCCGTGTTTCCTGCTCCCCTTTGGCGACGAGCACCCCGGCCTTCACCAACATCTTGACGTGGTAGTAGAGCGAGTCCGGAGCCACTCGCAGTGACTCTGCCAACTCGCGCACGGAGCTCGGCCCCAGGGCCTCGAGCCGGTCTACGAGATTCTGCCGAACGGGGGAAACCAACGCCTCGATGACGGCCGGGTCCCGGATCCAATGAATGCGGTCTGGCTGCTTGGCACTCGGGCTCTGCTTGCGACCTACTGCCTTCTTCGTGGGGGGAGTCATGCTCTCGAGTATTGAATAAATCATGATTTCTTCAATAGAAAGGGCGCCTCAAAGCGCAGGTGCCACGCTTTCAACTTACTCGTGTCGAGCACCTCAGTCGTCCAGGGCTTCACCCGCAACGAGCCAGACGCGGCCCTGTTTCGCAAACTGCACATGACTCCAGGCAGAGGTGAACAGGTAGTCGTGATGACCATCCCCGTCCACATCTCCCAGGCCGACGGAGTCGAAGCCCAGGGTGTCGCCGGACTGCAGGCTGGTCCAGGTGTCGAGCAGGGCACCGTCGGCACCGGAGTGCAGGTAGCACTTGCCTGCCGAGGCCCCGCCTTCGGTGTTCTGCCAAGCTCCCACCACCAGGTCGGCCACACCGTCGCCGTTCACATCACCGCACTCCGACGAACTGGTGCCGAAACCTTCGCCAGCCACATGGCCCTCCACCATCAGCAAGCGCTCGCCCGTCGCCCCTGAGTGCATGTAGACCCGCCCTGTGGAGGCACCCTTCGCGGCGTGGTTCCAATCGGAGGCATACACATCGGGCACGCCGTCGTCGTTCATGTCCCCCAGGAAGGTGACGAAGTACTGCCCGAGATTGCTGCCCCGGGCCTCGGCGTCCATGCGAAAGGCGAGCTCAGCGCCGTCCTTGGTGCAGCGGTAGACGTAGACCACGCCTTTGCCCGCCGCTCCACCAGAAGGTGCGCCAACGGCGAGCAAGTGGTGCCCACCTTCACGGCTCGCATCGATGGCTCCGCCCAACTTCTCCCCGGCGACGCCAGGAATGTCGAAGAGCTCCTTACCGGTCGCTCCGCTGAAGACCACAACGCGCCCGGAGCTCGCGCCGTACTTGGAGGAGGTCCACGCTCCCACGGCGACTTCGGCGTGACCATCGCCGTCGAGGTCTTCCATCCCGCACATCTTGACGCCGAACTGGTCGCCGGCTTCGCCCCCACTCAGGGTGTGCAAGGCCTCACCTGTGGCGCCCGAATAGACGAGCGCAACACCTACGGCCGCTGGGCCCACACCCGGCCCGCCGGACAGGATGTCGGGCACTCCGTCGGCGTCCACATCCACACGACCTGCCACCGAGTTGCCCAGGCTCCAACCCGGCTGGCCGGTGAAGACATGCAGGATCTCGCCCGTCCGGCTGCTGTAGGCATAGACGCGCCCCTCCGGCGGCCCGCCTGTGCTGAAGGTCGGCGCGCTGGTCGCAAAATCCATGGCGCCGTCGCCATCCAGGTCGCCCACGGCCCGGGCAACCCAACCAAACTGATCGCCGGCCGCCTCACCCTGGAAGCTGTGCAGGATGCGGCTGCCCTCCTTGAAGGCCGCGCTTCCTTCCAGGAGCGGCGGCAGCAGCGTGGCGAAGCGGCCGTCCGAACGGAGCGCCTTCAGGTCGTTGTCCGTCGCGAGCTGTTGGCGATCCCCGTAGCCCGCAGCCACGGCGTTCTGCAGCCAAGTGATGCCCTGCTCGACGTTGCCCAGCAGAGCGTGGGCACAGGCCGCGTTGTAGCCAGCCGCCGAGGCAAAGCGCGGAAAGCTGGCAGCCTTCTCATGCGCCACGACGGCTTCCTCCAGCTTGCCCTCACCGTGCAACGCATAGCCCAGCAGGAACCATGAGGGCGCGTCGCTGGCATTCGCCCCGGTCCGCGCCCGGAACACCTCCGCCGCGCCCGCGTAGTCGGCGGCCTGGATAAGGGCTTGCCCTGCTGCGAGAGTGGGCAAGCTGCCGCCACTGGCCTGAGCAAGCAACGCGCTGCCCGAGAGCAGAAGGCCCAGAGAGCTCACCAGCACACAAGCGGTCCGCTTGGCTCGATTCATCACGGCATGTCTCTCCATCATTCGGGGCGGGTACGGCGGGTTGGATACTCGGCGTCGCGCGGGCGCGACGGACGCTCATGAGACACAGCCCCTGACACCCAAAGCGTCCTCCGCCCCAAGGTGTCACCGAAGGACTAGGCTATGCGGACCAAGGACACCCCTGCTTCATATTCCTGAGCCCAATCGGAGTCTGCGACATGCCCCACCGCATTGTCTGGGTCGACATCCCCGCCCGGGATCTCTCACGTGCGATGACCTTCTACTCCAAGGTGCTCGAGATCGAGATCGAAGAAGCCCACCCCGGCGTCGCTGTCCTGTCCCACACGGACTCCGACGTGGCCGGTTGTCTGTTCGTGGACCCGAAGGTGGAACCCTCGACCCATGGACCGCTCATCTATCTGAATGCCCAGGGCCGCCTTGAAGAGGCGACGCAGACGGCCGTCGAGTACGGCGGAAAGGTCCTTGAGCCGCCCCACGCGATCGGGCCTTGGGGCAGTCGCTCCGTGGTCCTGGACAGCGAAGGCAACCGCATCGCCTTGCACTCGGCGTGAACGAGGGCTCCTTTTCAGCCTTCCCGCGCCCCTAGGGCGATGTGCCCTTCATGGCATTGGACAAGACCAGGCCGTGGATGGACGACGCGTCTTGCACGATGGCCTGCCAGTAGGTCTCGGTCCCCGCAGGAACGCCCGCTGGCCAGGGCGTGGAAGCCGTGAACATGCCGCCTGCATCCGTCACTGCGAGCACTTGCGTCGCAAACGGGAACGCATACACCTCCCCCCCCAGAGCGTTGAAGGGCGTCGAGCTGAACGAAAGCCACGTGAGGAAGAAGGCATTGGGTGCCGCCCCTAGCAGCCGGTAGGTCACGGGCGCCGCCGGGTAGTTCCCTGAGAGAGTCAGGGAGGGCACTCCCGCAACACCCTCTGTGCCACACCCGAGGTTCTCCCAAAGAGCTGCACCGCTGCTCGTCTGCAGATACGACACCGTCGACGACACACCCAGGTTGCCGTTCCCGTCGGTTGCCTCCACGCGGTAGCTCAGCATGCCGGAGAGCTCGCCGGGGATGACCCCGCGAAACTGTTGGCCGCCCTGACTGGCCATGACGACGCAGGTCTCGGGCCCACTGCCCACACTGTAGATCAAGTTCACCCGGTCGAAGGCGATGATGTAGTAGGGGTCGTTGTCGCGCACGGCAGCATGGATGACGGTGTCGGTGCCATCGGCTTTGTCCGCCTGTTGCGTGAACATCGCGAAGGTCGGCGCGTGGGTGTCTGGCTCACCCAGCACGTTCTCCCAGTAGCGGTTGTTCTGGTTGCCGTCGTTCACCAGCAGGAGGTCCGTGTCCCCATCGCCGTCCAGGTCGGCACACTCCCCGTCCAAGGTGGTGCCTCCATTGCCAGAGGAGGGAGTCTCCAAGGCGGGTGCCAGACCCGTCCCGGTGCGATGGAAGAGCCCCTCGTGCAGGGCAATCCCGTCCACCAAGCTGGATTGATAGATGCGATTGGTCCCGGAGAAGATCGCCTCAAAGGCGTCGAGATCTCCATCCCCGTCGTAGTCGAAGAAGTCCAGCTCGTTGGTGTCCACGTTGGGGTCGCCCTTGATCCAGTGCTGCTGGATGGAGAACTCTCCACCCTCGTTGACCAACAGGCGATCCGTGAAGCCAGCGTAGTCCGTCATCCAGACATCGAAGTCGCCATCGCCGTCGACGTCCGCAAACTCGGACTCGTAGTTGCTGGTGCCCGACAGGGTCGCGCCGGTGGCGATCAAGGCCGTCTGCGTGATGTCCGTGAAGGGGTCCGTGGCCCAGGCCGCATCGACCAGGTTGTTGCGGTAGACCCGCGCCTGGGAGTCCCGACTGCTCGCCATGACATCCAAGTCGAAGTCCCCGTCGAAGTCCGCGAGGTCGATGTCCAGGGTGTGCAGCTGGATGTCAGCCGTGGCGTTGGCCCAGGGCCACAACTCATCGAAACGCCCCGTGCCATCGTTGAGGAAGATGCGCGATTCCCAGGACCCGCTGATGTTCGGTCCGTAGGTGCTGTGGAAAAGATCCAGATCCCCGTCATCGTCCAGGTCACCGAAGTCGCAGTCGCAACTGAAGTCCCGGAAGGGGCCTTCGCCGTCCTGCACACCGGCTTCTTGGGTGAGGGGCACATCGACGAGCGTGCCCCAGAAGGCGTCGGTGTCATCAGAGTAGAACCCGATGGCGCCCTGCTGCTGACCGCCCTGGTTCCGATAGGCGCGGTTGACCTCACCCGCGTTGACGGTGGTACCGCGGTTGGCCACGAAGACGTCGAGGTCGGCGTCGCCGTCCCAATCCACGAACTCGATGTCGCGGCTGGTGTCGTTGGGGACCCCAGCGAAGCGCGGCGCGGAGCGATCCACGAAGTCACCTTCGACACCACCCTGGATGCCGCCTTGGTTCAGGAAGAAGGCGTTGGCCTGGGCGGAACCATCGCCGCCGTTGGCGACGATCACATCGAGGTCGCCGTCGAAGTCAGCGTCGCCCACATCGATGTTCTCCGAGCGACCGGCACCGAACGCCACCTCGGCTGTGGGGAAGTTCCGCCCCAGCTGCAGGTCCTCCAGCTGGGCTCTGGCCCCTTGAGCGGCCCCGGGCCCCAACAACCATCCAGCGGCGATCACGGTCCCAAACAACAGCCGATGCATATGCATGAAGACGCTCTCAATTCCCGACGGATCGACGCCCCAAAGGGGTTGTTTCTCGCCCTTTTCTAGAACGAAACCGGTCTAGGGCACCCACGGTACATGCATCCCCGAGCGAACGGGTGATCAATCAGAGGGGGCCCTCAACGCGCCGACACAGGCTCGCCGTGCAATTACTTTGCACTACAAAGTACTATGCAAGACGAACAAAGGGTGCCAGCCGGACCCTTCCCGCCCCACCGAACCAGCAGGAGCAGCCTCAGATGCCCCAGCCAGCGAATCAGGCTTCCGCAGCACTCGAACAAGAACTGGAGACACAGGAGGAGCGCGCCTTCCGCTCCCGCTTCGATGACGGCGTCGGCGACCTGCTCATCGGCTTCGTCATCTTGATCATGGGCGCGAGCGTCGGGACCGAATGGGGCGGACTCATGGGCGTCTGGGGAGCCCTGGTGGTCCCGCTCTGGGTGCCCCTGCACCGTGCCGTGAGCAACCCTCGGTTGGGCCATGTGGAGTTTGGTCCCGGCCGTCGCGCCAAGGTTCGAAAGAAGAAGATCTGGCTGAGCCTGGGTCTGGGCGTCACCTTCCTGGGTGGCATCGCCGTCTTCATGCTCTCAACGGACGACCCAGCCGCCGCCGCAGACAACGCGAGCCGGCCATGGGCCGGGCTGCCTTTCCTCGGGGCCCTGGCCCTGCTGCTCACCGTGGTGGGCGCACTGATCCAGACCAACCGTGCCTATCTCTATGCGGGCTTGCTGATGGGCTTCGGCTTCACGACACGAGAGGCGACCGGTATCGATCCGCTGGGCCTCGCGCTGCTGCTCTCCGGCGCCTGCATCACGCTCTCGGGGCTCAGCCTGCTCGTGCGTTTCCTGCGCGCCCACCCACGCCTCGAAGACCCTGAGCTCAACGGGCATGCCTGACGAGACAAAGCCCGTGGACGGCTTCGCCAACATCGACAAGCTGGTGCACGAACCCGCGCGCCTGAGCGTGCTCGCCACCCTCTCGTACGTTGAGCGCGCCGACGCCACCTTCCTTCAAAAACAGACAGGGCTGACCTGGGGCAACTTGTCCTCGCATGTGAGCAAGCTCGAGGCAGCGGGCTACCTGGCCCTCGAGAAGAGCTTCGTGGACCGCAAGCCGAGGACGATGCTGCGGCTCACTCCGCTCGGGCGAGAGGCGTTCCAGGACTACCGGAAGCGAATGCTGGACGCCTTGAACGGTCTGCCGCCTGCCTAGCTGGCTAGCCCCGATCGTCGTCCGGAGTCTTCGGGGCTGCCACCAGGGCCGGCCATCGACCCGCGAGAACGGGTCGACACCGAGCCGATCCTTGGTCGGCACCGACACTCGGGGCAGGATGGCGGTATGAGCGCCTCCCGCGACGACACCCCGAAGGCTTCCGGAAACCCAAGCCTGCTGCTGGCCATCGATCAGGGAACCACCAGCACGCGCGCGCTGCTGTTCGAGCCAAGCGGACGCACCCACGGCACGGTCGCTCAGCGCGATCTCCCGCAGGTCTTTCCGGCGCCCGGCCAGGTGGAGCACGACCCGGAGCTCATCTGGAAGGCCACCGTCGAGACCTGTCGCCTCGTGCTGGCGCAGAACAACATCTCTGCAGCCGATGTCGCGGGCATCGGCATCACCAACCAACGGGAAACCGTCGTGGTCTGGGACCGGAAGTCGGGCCGCCCGCTGCACAACGCCATCGTGTGGCAGGACCGGCGCACCGCCGAGACCTGCCGCCAGTTGCACGAATCGGGTCTGGGTCCGCTCGTGAGTGCCCGCACGGGCCTGCTGCTCGACCCGTATTTCTCAGCCAGCAAGATCGCGTGGATCCTCAACCACGTCCCCGGAGCCCGGAGCCGGGCAGAGCGCGGGGAACTGGCCGCGGGCACCATCGACAGCTTCCTTCTCTGGCGGCTGACCGACGGTGCAGTGCACGCCACGGATGCCACGAACGCCAGCCGTACATCTCTGTTCGACATCCACAAACAAGTCTGGGACGACGAGCTGCTGGAGGCCTTCCAGGTCCCCCGTTCCCTGCTCCCGGACGTGCGCGACAGCTCAGGCGACTTCGGTGAATGCAGCCCCTCCTTGCTCGGCGCCTCCCGTCCCATTGGAGCTGTGGTGGGCGACCAACAGGCCGCCGCCTTGGGACAAGGATGCTGGGATGCGGGAACCAGCAAGTGCACCTACGGCACGGGTGCGTTTGCCTTGCTCAACACCGGGAGCGAAGCGCCCCTCTCCCGGCACCGCCTCCTCACGACGGTGGCCTATCGGCTCGACGGCGACACCCGCTATGCCATGGAGGGCAGCATCTTCTCCGCTGGCAGCACCGTGCAATGGCTGCGGGACGGCCTGCAGTTGTTGAGCGACGTCCGGCAGAGCGAGGCCATGGCCCGCAGAGCCAAACCGGGCCAGGGTGTGCACCTCGTCCCGGCCTTCACCGGCTTGGGCGCGCCCCACTGGGATGCAAACGCTCGCGGTGCCCTGCTGGGTTTGACGCGCGACACCAGCGCCGACGACATCGTGCGAGCCGGCCTGGAAGCGGTCGCCTTCCAAACAGCCGAGCTGCTCGAGGCCATGCAGGCAGACGGCTCCCCACGCCCCGCGTGCTTGCGCGTCGACGGAGGCCTCTCGAACAACAACTGGCTGATGCAGCGAGTCGCTGACCTCTTGGACATGCCTGTCGAGCGCCCCAAGAACACGGAGACAACCGCGCTGGGTGCAGCGCTGCTGGCGGCCCGGGCGTTCGGCTTGGGCACAGCACCGGAGCCCATGTCGAGCGGATCTCCGAAGGACCCGCCCAACACTCCGGCTGTGAAGCAGTCGACCTCCTGGGAACTCGACCGGCGCTTCGAACCCGAACTCGGCGAGGATCAACGTGCGGCCGATCGAGCCGCGTGGTCCGAAGCGGTGCAGCGTGTCCGCACCACTGAGGTAGAAGCTGAGCGAGGGTCCACCGCGGCAGTCGACTGAGCCCATCGCAGCGCGTCGTCAACGCATTTGCCGGGCCACATGACGGTGCCAGAGCGCCCCAGTGGTGCGGCCAACCGCCGCAAGCGGGACTCAACCGAAGGTCGAGCGCATGGCTTTGTCCCAGCGGCGTTCGATGGCTTCGAACTCACCGGGGTCCAGCCCCCAGGTGGAGAGCCAGAGGTGCGCCACCTTGCCCATGCCACAGTCCTCGTGACCAAAGCGCATGAGCCCGTTGTCCGCGTTGTGCACGGTCCCGGCCACGACCCGAGGGGGCTCGACGACGAGCATCGTGCCCTCCAGCACATCGCCTGAGTTCAGTCGATAGTGGTAGGCATCCCCAGGTTTCGGCGCCCCCGCCCAACCCTCAGCGATGAGCCCACCGGGTTCCACGAAGCGCGCCCAGACCTGCGGCGCCTCATCGGTCACGGGACGCTGGATCCACAGAGCCCGCCGGGTCTTCCCGGCGTGGTGCTCCAGGTACTGCCTCAAGCTGCGTAACTCGAAAGACCAACCCGAGCGAGTGCCTTCGTACTCATCGTCGAAGCTCGCGTCCTGTCCGAAGCCGCTGTGGACCAGGCGCAAGACCGTCCTGCCTCCCTGCGCTTCGATGTGCCAATCCACGCGCAACGCTCGGGAAGGGTCGCCCCCCTCCTCCGTCGCGGCTTCAATCCATGTGGTGCGCAGATGGTGCGGCGGGCTCCAGGCTTCAATCAGGCTCACGCCCTTGAAGGCCTCGCCCCAGGCGTAGGTGATGCTGCCCCCGAGGCCCAACTCGCTCTCGGCGCCAAACGGAAACCAGTTCTCCAACTCCCGCGCTTCCGTGATGGCCTTCCACACCATCTCGGGCGTCGCATCGATGATGAGTTCGTGAGTGTGCGAGCGCGTCTCGCCAGACGAGTCTTCCACGATGGAGTAGGGCTTTTCGTCGTTCTTTCGTGTGCTGCTGGTCATGAGCGTTCTCCTGCTGGTGATGTGCTTGTCGCTTCGTCTGGCTTCAGAACCGGATGTCCCCCCAACACGAATCGGAACGCCCGGCTCCCGTCCCCTTCGTCGTGGTACTTCGCCGTCAGAGCCGCCAGGGACGCGGCCAGTTCCTTCGCGAAAGCAGCTCGTGTCTCGGGAGACGCGAAACTCACTTCCGTGTCCATGCTGAGTGTCGGCAGGCTCTTCCTGGCTGCGGCCGCTCCGCGGCGCAGGCTGCCCACATCACTCGCCATCCTGGTGGCGAGTGCGAGCAGGTACGCGCTGCTGAAACGGTCCTGGACTGCCGAAGGGTCCACCGCCAGTCGCCCCAGAACTGCCGGGTCGATGCACAGCGACCGAGCGATCGGGCGCAGGATGCGCTCGGTGCAGCCGCGCCGTTTGCGCTCCAGTTCCAGCTCCACGAAGCCGCTGCTCTCGAGCGCGCGCAGGTGGTAGTTGATCTTCTGGCGCGGCAGCGACAGGCGCTGGGAAAGCCCGGTGGCCGAGGCAGGCTCTTCGGCGAGCGCCTCCAGCAGTTCGCGCCGCAGGGGCGACAGCAAGCTGGTAAGGCGGCGGCGGTCGTTCACCACATCCAGGGAACCACTCTCACCTGCTGGGGCCGCCCCCAAGGGGTCCTCGATGGATGCGGGTGCGGGAACGCTCATGAACCGAAGTCTACAATTGACAATCTTTCTTGTCAAATGAGCCATGGAGTACCCGATCTGAGCCTCATCAGCTTGTTCTTGCCCGCCTGGGGCCTTTAGCGGGCACGCCCTTCGCGCCAGGCCTGCAGCAGTTCCTCATAGGGAACCGTCTGCCCGGGGGGCTTCTCCTGCGCCAGCTTGGGCTTCGGGGAGCCGGGCGCGGCCAGCCACTCTTCCGCCGGCTTGGGGTCATTCAGCCGGGGTCCGCATGCGGCCATACCCGCGCGCTCCAAGCGCGCCAGCACCGCGTCCATTTCTGCCGCCAGGGAGTCCAAGGCCTCTTGCGGGCTCTTCTCCCCCGTCACGGCCAAGCTGACGTTCTGCCACCACAACTGCGCCAGCTTCGGGTAGTCGGGGACGTTGGTGCCCGTCGGCGTCCAGGCAACCCGCGCGGGCGAACGGTAGAACTCCACCAAGCCTCCCAACTTGGGCGCCCGCTCGTCGACGAAGGTCGACGCGAGGTCCGACTCACGCACCGGCGTCAGCCCCACCAGGAACTTGCGCAAGGAGACCGTCTTGCACACAGCAAACTGCGCATAGAGCCAGGCGGCCTTGCGACGTTTCAGTTCAGTGCTCTTCAAGAAGGTCCACGCGCCGCAGTCCTGGTAGCCGAGCTTCATGCCCTCCGACCAGTACGGTCCATGGGGTGAGGGTGCCATGCGCCAACGGGGTAGACCGTCCTCGTCCACCACCGGCAGGCCCTCGGTGGTGAGCGATGCGGTGAAGGCCGTGTACCAGAAGATCTGTTGAGCGATATGCCCTTGGCCCGGGACTGGGCCAGCTTCCGAGAACGTCATGCCCGGGGCTTCCGGCGGCGCATAGGCCTTCAACCAGTCTCGGTACTTGGTGAGAGCGTAGACAGCCCCCGGGCTGTTGGTCGCGCCTCCACGGGACACGCTGGCCCCCACCGGCCGACAGTCCTCGACCCGGATGCCCCACTCGTCCACAGGCAATCCGTTGGGCAGGCCCACATCCCCCACCCCAGCCATGGACAACCAGGCGTCCGTGAAGCGCCAGCCCAGGCTCGGGTCCTTCTTGCCGTAGTCCATATGGCCCCAGACCCGCTCGCCGTCGATCTGCTGCACACGGTTGGTGAAGAAGTCGGCGATGTCCTCGTAGGCCGACCAATTCACGGGAACACCGAGCTCGTAGCCGTAGGCCTCCCGGAACTGCTGCTGGAGGTCGGGCCGCTCGAACCAGTCCTGCCTGAACCAATAGAGGTTGGCGAACTGCTGATCCGGGAGCTGGTACAGCTTCCCATCGGGACCGGTGCAGAAGCTCTTTCCGATGAAGTCGTCGAGGTCGAGGGTGGGCAGGGTGACATCCGCCCCCTCTCCCTGCATGAAGTCCGAGAGGGGCACCACGAGACCGGAACGGTAGTGCGTACCGATCAGGTCGCTGTCATTCACATAGGCGTCGTAGATGCTGCGCCCGCTTTGCATCTGGGTCTGCAACTTCTCGATCACATCACCCTCTTGGATCAGATCGTGGGTGATGGAGATGCCCGTGATCTCGGTGAACGCACGAGCGAGAGTGGAGGCCTCGTAGTCGTGGGTATCGATGGTCTCCGAAACGACCTGCAGGCTCATGCCCCGGAAAGGCTCGGCCGCCGCCGCGAACCAGCGCATCTCTTCCAACTGCTCATCCCGCGACAGCGTGCTGGGCTGGAACTCCTCGTCAATCCAGGCTTTGGCTGCTTCGTCACGGGCCACGGCGAGCGATGGGTCCTCTGCGGGCCGTGGCGCGTCTCCATCCCCCCCACAGGACGTGCACAGCGCGCCGCCCAGAATCAGGGCCCCGAGCGAAACACCGCCAAGCTGGATGATGCGCATGCAAGAGCTCCCACACCGGTTGGATTGAACGGGCACCGCACCCCGAGCACGGCGACACCATACCGCACCTCTCCCCTCCTCCAGCTCAGCATCACCCAGACCACTGCTCGGCGGTTCAGGGTGTTGGAGGCCAGCGAGCCATCACCGAATCGCTCAACCGCGTCGCATGAGCAGCACGATCAGCAGCAGTGAGGGCACGGCAGCCCAGCCCACGTGTTGGTCCGTGAAGCCGACCCAGGCGAGGTGCAGCACGGCTGTGGCCACCAGCCCGAGAAACAAGCGGTCGCCGCGTGTCGTCGGCATGGGCAGCCAACCCTTGCGTTGCCGAGAGGGCGAGCGCCATTCCCACACGGTCATGCCCACCAGCAACGCAGCGAGGCCCGCAAAGAGACCAGCCGTCGGCAGTGTCCAGGCCATCCACTCCATCACACCCGCCCCAGGGCGAAGCCCTTGGCGATGTCGTTGCGCACGAAGACAATCACGATGGCGCCCGGGATCAGGGTCAGCACACCCGCCGCCGCCAGCACACCCCAGTCCATTCCTGCGGCGGACACCGTGCGCGTCATGACGGCCGCGATGGGCTTCGCATCCACTGATGTCAGGGTGCGCGCCAAGAGCAACTCCACCCAACTGAACATGAAGCAGAAGAAGGCGGTCACACCCACCCCTCGCTTCATCAAGGGCAGGAAGATCCCGAGGAAGAAGCGCGGAAAGCTCCAACCATCCAGCTGGGCTGTCTCATCGATGGCGCGTGGAATCCCCGACATGAAGCCCTCCAGGATCCAGACGGCGAGGGGCACGTTGAACAGCATGTGTGCCAGCGCCACGGCCCAGGGCGTGTCGAACAAACCGATGCTCGAGTAGAGCTGGAAGAAGGGCAGCAGGAAGACCGCCGGGGGTGCCATGCGGTTGGTGAGCAACCAGAAGAACAGCTGCTTGTCACCCATGAAGCGGTAGCGCGAGAAGGCGTAGGCGGCCGGCAAGGCCACCGCCAGCGAAAGCACCGTGTTGATCACCACATAGCTGAGGCTGTGCAGGTAGCCGCCATACCAGCTGGGGTCGGAGAAGATGGTCGCGTAGTTGGCGAAGGTGATCTCCTCCGGCCACAGGCTGAACGCCCTGAGGATCTCCTCGTTGCTGCGCAGGGACATGTTCACCATCCAGTACAGCGGCAGGAGGGTGAGCAGCAGGTAGGTGAGTACGAACAGCCGGCGCATCATCCTTCGGCCTCCTCGGACTCGCCCTGTGAGAGCACCGTGTAGAACACGTAGCTCACGATGAGCACCACCAGGAAGTACATCAGCGAGAAGGCCGCAGCCGGGCCCAGGTCGAACTGCCCCACAGCGAGGCGCGTGAGGTGCTGGCTCAGGAAGGTCGTGGCATTGCCCGGGCCCCCGCCTGTCAAGACGAATGGTTCGGTGTAGATCATGAAGCTGTCCATGAACCGCAGCAGCAAGGCGATGGTCAGCACGCTGCGCAAGCGCGGGAGCTCGACGAATCGGAACAACGCCCACGGAGACGCACCGTCGATGGCTGCCGCTTGCCGGAAGGCGTCGGGCACGGCACGCAAGCCGGCGAATGCGAGCAGGGCGATCAGGGGCGTCCAGTGCCAGACATCCATCACCAGCACCGTGAGCCAGGCATGAGTCGGGTCGAGCGTGGCGTTGTAGTCGACGCCCAGTGCCCCCATCGCGACGCCACCCAGACCGATGTCGGTGCGCGTGAAGATCTGCCAGATGGTGCCCACGACATTCCAGGGCACGAGCAAGGGCAGGGCCACGATCACCATGGCCAGCGAGGAGGCCCAGCCCCGAATGGGCATGGCCTTCGCAAGCAGCACGCCCAAGGGGAGCTCGATCAACAACACGCTCAGGCTGAACACCAACTGCCGGCCAAAGGCGCCGTGCAGCTCCGGGTCCCGCAGGGCGAGGCGGAACCACTCCCAGCCCACGAACACCCGCCGCTCCGGTGAGAGGATGTCCTGCACGGAGTAGTTGACCACCGTCATGAGCGGCACGACGGCACTGAAGGCCACCACCAACAGCACCGGTGTGACCAACAACCAAGCCCGGCCTTGCCTGCGCTGGGTCCTCAAGAGGAAGCGCCCTCGACGGGAGCAGCATGCTTCAAGGGCACCGCCTGTCCGTTGGCGAAGAGCCGCACATCCTTCAACGGGAGTGCCACCCGGACCTCCGTGCCGACCGACACCTGGATGTCGCCGTCCGTCTCCATGACGAAGCTCGTCTCGCCCAGCTCGAGACCGAGCAATCGTCGGTGCCCAAGGTCTTCTTGTCGCACGACGACGGCTGACACTTCCAGGTGGAGCTCGCTCATGCCCTCCGCCCAGCGAATTCGATCGGGGCGGATCCCCAGCTGAAGTGCTGCGGCGCCGGCAGCCGAAGCCGCCTCCGCCGAAGGGCGTTCGCTTTCCAAGTCCCTTTCCAGTTCCAGGTCCCAGGGCTCAAGCGACAGCGACTGCCGAGAACCCAGCAATCGTGCCGAGCTGCGCGGTGCCCCCCGGGCAGACTCAGTCGACGGGGGCGCAAGAGCCAGCAGGTTCATGCCGGGGCTCCCGATCAGCTGCCCCACCCGCGTGTTGTTGGGCTGTTCGTGCAGCTCTTCGGGCGACCCCACTTGCAACACGCGCCCCTGCTCCAGCACCACCACCGATTCAGCAAGGGTCAGGGCCTCGTCCTGATCGTGGGTCACGTAGATCATGGTGGGTCGCAAGCGTTCCTGCACCTCGGCCAGCCGACGGCGCAGCTTCCAGCGGATGCTGGGGTCCACCTGCGTCAGCGGCTCGTCCAGCAGGATCGCTGCCACATCCGTGCGCACCAGACCGCGCCCCAGGGAGAGACGTTGGCGGCCATCCACCGGGAGCCGGCGAGCCGGAAGTTCGAGCGCGGCGTCCAGATCGAGCAGCTGTGCAACCTCGTGCACACGCCCTTGGATCTGGTTCGCAGGCAGCCCCCGGTTGCGCAAGGGAAAGGCCAGGTTCTGCGCGACGGTCATGGTGTCGTAGACCACGGGAAACTGGAATACCTGTGCCATGTTGCGTGCGCGGGGGGCGGCATCCGTCACGTCCCGCCCGTCGATGAGCACCCTCCCCGTGGTGGGCTTCAGCAGCCCCGACAGGATCGAAAGCAGGGTGGTCTTGCCGCACCCCGAGGGCCCCAGCAGCGCATGAGTCACCCCGTCTTCCCACTCCAGATCGAGGGGTTTCAGCGCCCACGTCCGCTCGTCGGCGCCTCGCCCGGCGTAGCTGTGACCGACGCCCTGCAACTGGAGACGCGCCATCGCTAGTTTCCGCCCAACCGAGACTCCGCCGCTCCTTTGGAGCGCCTCCCCGGGGAACTGCTCCCGGAGAGCCGACGAGGTGCAGCGGCGAGGGAACCCGACGGATGGAACAAGAAGCAGCGAGAGAGGTCCACGTCCACCGTGTACTGCTCGCCGAAGCCAAGCGGGTGAACCCCAGGCGCCCGGCACAGGACGGGGAGCGGCCCGTGCCGCCCGTGCAACAAGGTGATCGACCCATCGATCTCCGCCAACTCCAGCTGCAGGTCCAGGGCCAGGTCGTGCGCCGACGTGTTGCTACTGGTGCCGCTACCGGTGCCAGCAACGGTACGGCGCAGACGGTGAGGTCGCACGGCGAGCACATAGGCACCCGGCTCCTGGGACGCCATGTGCTCGGGCACTGAGAACTCGACCCCCGTCGAGAGCCGCAAGCGACCGGATGCCGCCAACTGCACCGGCCATTCATTGAGCGGCGGTGCACTCATCAAGCGCGCCACCTCCAGACTCTCGGGATGCTCGTAGAGCGCGCGGGCGCTCCCCGACTGCAGCACCCGCCCTTCATGCATCACCAGGGTCCGGCCCGCAAACCACAAGGCCTCGGACGGATCATGGGTCGCATAGAGCACGATGTGCTTCCGCTCCCCCTGTGAACTGGAGGGTGAGATGAAGGACTCCCGGATCTGCTCGCGCAACGCTCCCCGTAGGGAGGCGTCCAGGTTGGCCAACGGCTCGTCCAGGAGCACGACCTCCGCATCGCTCACCAGCGCCCGGGCCAAGGCGGTGCGCTGCTGCTGCCCCCCGCTCAACTGTTCCGGGAGGCGCTTCAGGAAGTCCGTGAGACCCAACTTGCGGGCGGCGGCGTGCACCTGCTCTCGAACCCGTTCGCGCGGCACGCCCTGCGCACGCAGGGGGGAAGCGATGTTCTGCTCCACCGTCAGGGACGGATAGTTCACGAACTGCTGGTAGACCATGGCCACCCGCCCGTCGCGCTGCAGCTGGCCGCCGTCGGGCTCGTCCAGCCCAGCCACGACCCGGAGCAGCGACGTCTTGCCGGAGCGGGTCGCCCCAAGCAGGACGCAGAAACTGCCATCCGGCAGGTCCAGATCCACCCCAGCGAGGTGGACGTCGCCGTCCACGGTCCTGCGGATGCCTGAGAGACGCACGCCCATGGATCACCGAGTGTGCCGTGCAAGCAAGGCGGGCTCCAGCACCGAGGCGCCACGATTCCATGACCCTCGGATTCGAGCACCTGTTACCAGAGTGGGCCACGCACGGCAGCGCCGCTCAAGTCCTGGCCCAGTGCTGATTCCCGCCTCCCGAAATGATCTCCTGAACGGCCATGAGTGACGGCGCCGACGAGACGACCCCCGAAGGAACTCCTGAGGGTCGCGCTGTCTCCCCAGACGCTCGGGGCTATTGGCGTGCCAACCTGCGCCTCGTCACAGCCCTACTCGTGGTCTGGGCGACGGTCTCCTTCGGCTGCTCGATCGTGTTCGTGGAAGCCCTCAACGAAATCCAATGGGGTGGCTTCCCGCTCGGATTCTGGTTCGCGCAACAGGGCAGTATCTACGTCTTCGTGCTGCTGCTGATCCTCTACGCGGTGATCTCCGACCGCATGGCGCGCAAGTACGGGGTCGACTGAGTGGACATCCTCAGCTGGACCTACGTCACCGTCGGCCTGTCCTTCGCGCTCTACATCGGCATCGCCTTCTGGGCGCGGGCCCAAAGCACCAAGGGTTTCTACGTCGCCGGCCAAGGCGTGCCGGCGTTGGCGAACGGCATGGCCACGGGTGCCGATTGGATGTCAGCCGCCTCCTTCATCTCCATGGCGGGCCTGATCTCGTTCATGGGCTACACGGGCACCGTGTACCTCATGGGTTGGACCGGTGGCTATGTGCTCCTGGCCCTGCTGCTCGCTCCCTACCTGCGCAAGTTCGGGCGCTTCACCGTTCCTGATTTCGTGGGCACCCGCTACGAATCGAACGGCGCCCGGGTGGTGGCCGTCGTCTGCGCGCTCTTCGTGTCCTTCACCTATGTCTCCGGACAGATGCGCGGGGTGGGGGTCGTCTTCTCGCGCTTCCTCGAAGTCCCCGTGAACACCGGCGTGATCATCGGCATGGCCTTGGTCTTCGTCTACGCGACCCTGGGCGGCATGCGCGGCATCACCTACACCCAGGTGGCGCAGTACGTGGTGTTGATCATCGCCTACCTGATACCGGCCGTCGCCATCAGCTGGACCCTGACGGGCAACCCCATTCCGCAACTCGGGTTCGGCGACACCTTGCAAGACGGTCGGCACGCTGGGCTCTTCCTGCTGGAAGCCTTGGATGGCATCCACCACGACCTGGGCCTGCCGGAGTACACGGCTGCCTTCGTGGAGGGCAAGAAGAGCATGGTGGACGTGGGCGCCATCACCCTGGCCTTGATGGTGGGGACTGCGGGGCTGCCGCACGTGCTCATCCGCTTCTACACGGTGAAGAACGCCCGGGCCGCGCGCTGGAGCGTCATGTGGGCCCTGCTGTTCATCAGCGTGCTCTACACCACGGCCCCCGCCGTGGCCGCCTTCGCCCGGGTGAACCTGGTGGACAGTCTGCACGGCAAGGCCTATGCCGAGGTGCCGGACTGGTTCAAGACCTGGGAGGCCACGGAGCTGATCGCCTTCGAAGACAAGGACGGCGACGGCCTCATCACCTACAGCGGTGACGACTCGCTGAACGAATTGCACGTGGACCGGGACATCATGGTCCTGGCCAATCCGGAGATCGCGCGCCTGCCCGCCTGGGTCGTGGCACTGGTGGTGGCAGGCGCGTTGGCGGCCGCCCTCTCGACTGCGGCGGGCCTCCTGCTGGTGATCTCCTCGGCGATCTCCCACGACCTCATCAAGTCCATCTGGGCCCCTGACCTCAGCGAGCGCGATGAGCTGCGCATCGCCCGTTGGGCAGCCGGGTGCGCGGTGGTGGTGGCCGGCATCGTGGGTATCTATCCGCCCGGCTTCGTGGCCCAGGTGGTCGCGTTCGCCTTCGGTCTGGCGGCCTCGAGTTTCTTCCCCGTGCTCGTGCTGGGCATCTTCAATCGGCGCGTCAACAAACAGGGCGCCATCGCCGGCATGCTCAGCGGCTTGCTCTTCACCGCCGGCTACATCGTCTGGTTCCGCTTCGTGCAGCCGGAAGCAGGCGCCGATCAATGGTGGTTCGGCATCAGCCCGGAGGGCATCGGCTCCCTGGGCATGCTGCTCAACTTCGCCGTGACCCTGAGCGTCAGCGCCATCACGCCGCCGCCTTCGGCAGAGGTTCGCGCCATGGTGGAAGAGCTGCGCTTGCCGCGCACCTCCTAGGGCACTGCAGCAGCTGCTCGGGAGTGGGCTCCGGGGGCGTCCTTCAGAGCGGCAACACCCAGACGTTCCGATAGCTCACGGCATCCCCATGATCCTGGAGCAGCAGCGGGCCCCGTGCCGCTTCAAGTTCCGACACGCCCCCCGCCGTGCTGCGATCCACCACGACATCGTCATGGATCAGCAAACCGTTGTGCCACACCCGGAGTTTCGCAGACGCCGTCTTCGATCCATCGTTTGCGAAGCGCGGGGCCGTGAAGCGGATGTCATACGCCTGCCAGCGACCCGGAGGGCGACAGGCTTGGACCCGCGGCACGTGCAGACCGTAGATGGCCCCGCAGGTGTTGGCCTGCGGTTCCTGTTGGAAGGAATCCAGCACCTGCACCTCGTAACGCCCCTGGATGTAGACGCCGCTGTTCCCGCGGGCCTGGCCCACGTCCCCCTCCTCCAAGGGGGTCCTGAACTCCACGTGCACGAGGGCGTCCCCGAAGCTATCGAGCGAGAGGGCGTCGCCAGCGCCCGGGGTCAGCCCCGCCGCCCCCTCGTCCACCCGGCGCCAGGACGCAGCAACTGCCCCGCGTCCGGTCCACGAACCCGGGACGACCTGGCCCGCGGAGTCGATCAGCTGAACAGCCCTTTCCGGGGGCGGAGCCGCGAGGTCGGGCCCGTCGATGGCCCAGGCCAGGCTGCCCAGGACATGCTCGAGATAGGCGGTGTCTTGCCAAAGCTGCTCGCCGTGCCCCAAGGCGGAATAGAAGACGCGCCCGAGACCGTAGTCCCGCCACCACGCCACGGGATAGCGACCGTCTGCGCGCTTGCCGAGCGATGCCTGCACGGAGTCCGTGTCGAGTTCGAGCACGACGCGCAGGGCATCCCCCTCGTTGTCCCGGAACTGGTAGATCTCATCTCGGATCCCCCAGCTCGCCCCCAGATGACTGCTGGCCGGGTGCAGCGGGTCGAGCACCCGCAGCTTCACGTCCTGATGCCACGGATGTCCGTCGAAGGTCCCTCCCACCATCTCCAGGTAGGGCGGAAACTCGTAGAAGGTGTCGCTGGCACAGTGCAGCCCCACGAAGGCTCCGCCCATGCGCACCCAAGCCAGGAGCGCTTCGCGGTCTTCAGCGGCAACGGGCAACTCCCCGGTTGTGTAGAAGACCACGGCATCGAAGTCCGCCAGCCCTTCGGCCGTGAGCAGCCCGCAATCCTGGGAGGCCGTCAGCTCGAACTGTCCGTCGGCCGCAGCCCGCAGCGCCGCTTCTGCCGTGGACAAGGTCGAGGGCTCCGGCCGTTGGACCACGCCGTGGCGGTAGCCGGCCGAATGGGTCAGGAAGAGCACCTGGGGACGATCACCGGGACGAGCGCCGCCCTCAGCTGAGAGCTGCTCTCCTTCCGGAACGAGCTCCTGAGCAGCAACCGGCAAACAGAGACAAAGGCCCATCAAGACCGCGAGCAGCATGGAGTGCGTCCGCCTAAGGGGTTCGAGCCGCGGGGCCACGGTGCCCGCCTGCCGACCCCGTGAGGCTAGCAACAGGCCCCCGATCCTGCTCAGCCCCGGAGGAGCCCCCTGGGCCGCCGTAAAAGCGTTTCTGAAAAGACACGCAAAGACCTGTTTCCGGCGCTGCTCCCCCGTGTAGACTCCTCCGTTCGCGCAACGCATATTATTCACGGGTATGTGCATACCATGAGCAAGCAAAACAAGCAGATCATCACCCTGGCCTTCTCTGGCGGGCTCGACACCTCCTTCTGTGCCGCATGGCTTCAACAGGAGCGAGACGCCGACGTCGTCACTTGCTGTGTGGACACCGGAGGCTTCGGGGGCGAGGAAGAGCTGGCCGCCATCGAGGACCGCGCCCTCTCTCTGGGAGCCGTGGCGCATCACACGGTCGATGCTCGCCAGGTGGTCTACGAGCGTTTCGTCAGCTACATCATCAAGGGCAACGTCTTGCGCGGCGGGGTGTACCCGGTGAGCGTCGCCGCAGAGCGCACCGCGCAGGCAGAAGCCGTGGTGGACATCGCCCGCCAGGTCGGTGCGCAGGGTGTGGCCCACGGCAGCACGGGGGCCGGCAATGATCAGGTGCGCTTCGACATCGCTCTCGCCACTCTTGCCCCCGAGCTTGCCATCCACGCACCCATCCGCGAACTGGCCATGTCACGCGAGCAGGAATCCACCTGGCTCATCGAACACGGTTTCCCCGTCGACGAGAAGGTGATCGCCTACTCCTTCAATGAGGGCCTCTTCGGAACCACCATCGGAGGCACCGAAACCCACGATGGTTGGGCCATGCCGCCGGAGAGCGCGTACACCATCACCCGCCCCCAGGAAACGGCAGCCGACACGGCAGAGGAAGTGGTGCTCGGCTTCGAGCAGGGCTTGCCCGTGAGCCTGGACGGCGAGCGGCTCGGCGGTGTGCAGCTGGTGGGCGCCCTCAACGCCCGCTGCGCAGCCCACGGCGTGGGCCGGGGCATCCACGTCGGCGACACGATCCTCGGAGTCAAAGGGCGCATCGCCTTCGAAGCGCCAGCCCCCTTGGTGCTCATCACGGCGCACCGCGAACTGCAGAAGCTCGTGAGCACCAAGTGGCAGAGCATGGGCTGTGAGCAGGCTGGCTCCAGCTACGGCATGCTGTTGCACGAGGGCCTCTACTACGACCCCGCCGTGAGGGACCTTGAAGCCTTGCTGGACAGCGCCAACACCCGGGTCACGGGCGAGGTTCGCGTGCGACTCTTCAAGGGCATGCACACCGTGGTCGGCGCACGCTCCCCCCACTCCCTGCTTGGCAAGGGCGCCACCTACGGCGAAGGCGCCCTGGGTTGGGATGGCGCCGAGGCCGCCGGCTTCGCCAAGCTGCACGGCATGCAATCCACCCTGGCCATGCAAGCTCACCAAGCGACCACCGTCGCCCCCCTTCAGGAATCCGAATCATGAAGATCCGCGCCAACAAGATCGGCAGCGTCGTGCACCGGCTCGGCCTGGGGGCCGAGATCGAGATCAGCCGCATGGTGGATGCGCGCGTGGGTCAGGTCCTGGTGGTCCGGGCCCTGGGCGAGAAGGCCGTCTATGACGTGCTCGAGCTGACCAGCGGTCGCCTGGCACACATCGGCAAGGGCGACGTGATCGTCGGTGCCTTGGGCCGGCGCGATGCCTTGCGCGGCTTCGTCGGGCATGTGCCCGACAGCATCAAGGCAGGTGACACGCTCAATGTGTTGAATCTCGGTGGTGTGTTGGGCGTCGTCACCAGCGGCACCCGGGAGGTGGGCCCTCCGCTCCAGGTGGAGGTGCTGGGCATGGCCGTCCGCAACGGCCGCGGTCTCAACATTGCAGACGCTGCGCTGGGCACGGGGCCCGAAGCCCAGCAACCCGAGCGCAGTTCCGATGCCACGCCAAGACAGATCCCCCCTGTGGTGGTGGTCTCCGGAACCTGCATGAACGCCGGCAAGACCTACGCCGCCAGTGAGATCATCGCGCGCCTCACTCAGCGGGGATACGCCTGCGGGGGCATCAAGCTGACGGGCGTGGCCGCCCTGCGCGACACCCTCAACATGGCTGACCACGGAGCCGTCGCCACCGCCTCCTTCGTGGACTGCGGGATCCCTTCCACGGCCGGCTACGACGACATGCCATCCATCGGCCGGCAACTGCTGCACTCGCTGGGTGCTGACACCAACACGGAGCTGGACGTGATCGTCGCGGAGCTGGGCGACGGGCTGATCGGTTCCTATGGCGTCGATGCACTGTTGGGCGATGACGAGTTCCGGTCCGCCATCAAGGCGCACGTCCTGTGCGCCTCGGATCTCGTGGCGGCCTGGGGCGGGATAGGCTGGATGAAGGAGCAAGGCTTGGCGGTGGATCTGATCGCGGGGCCTGCCACCGACAATGAAGTGGGGGTGGAGCACATCCGCAACGGCATGGGTGTGCCCGCCATCAACGCCCGTCTGGACCCAAATGCCCTGGTAGACCTCGTGGAGAAGGTGGCCTTCTCAGGCGCCGGTCCAGCAGCGGCTTCGGCAGCGACCCAGGCGACGGCCAACTCCCCAACCGACAACACGTCGAAGACCTCCCACGACGTTTCCGCCGACGGAGCCTCGGCATGATTCGTGCGGCCATCGTCGGCGGCACCGGGTATGGCGGCATGGAGCTGCTGCGCCTGTTGCTCACCCACCCGGAGGTGGAGATCGGCGCCATCACCAGCCGGACCCGGACGGGCCTGGTGGCCGACAGCCATCCCCACTTACGCGGACTGACCGACTTGTCGTTCAGCGCAGGCCGGGCCACGGAGCTCGCGGTAAAGCACGACGTGCTCTTCTTTGCCACGCCCCATGGAGTCTGCGCGAAGGAAGCCCCTGACGTGCTGGCGGTCAACGATCACGTACGCGTGATCGACCTGTCCGGAGACCACCGCCTCGATTCTGCCGAGGCCTATGAAACCCACTATGGAAAGCCCCACCCGCATCCCGAGTCCATGGATCGCGCGGTGTACGGCAGCCCTGAGTGTGGGGCCCGCGAGCTCCTGCGCGGCGCGCGCCTGGTGGCCAACCCCGGCTGCCATGCCTACGCGTCCTTGATCGCCCTCTGGCCTCTCTATCGTGAGGGCTTCGTCACCGGCCGGGCGAGTGTCTGCAGCGTCACCGGCTCCTCTGGTTCCGGGGCCAACCCCAGTGCTGGCACGCACCACCCCGAGCGCTTCGGCAACTTCAAGGCCTACAAGCCCCTGCAGCATCAGCACCTGCCTGAGATCCTGCTGGCGCTGGACGCTGCGTCTGACGGCGAGCCGGCAGTGGTGGACTTCGTGCCCCACAGTGCCCCCATCGCGCGCGGCATCCACGTCACGGCCTTCGTGCCCGTGGCGCCGGGGCGCGAAGCAGCCGCCATCGACACCCTGCATGCGGCCTACAAGGACGAGCCCTTTGTGCGGCTGCTGCCCAGCGGCACACCCCAGGTGCGCGCCGTAGCCGGCAGCAACTTCGTGGATTTGGCGGCAACCCCCGGAAGGGGCGTTGTTTGTGTCACTGCAGCCATCGACAATCTCGGCAAAGGCATGGCGGGCACCGCCGTCCAAAACATGAACCTGGTCTGCGGTCTCGACGAGACGGCGGGCCTCCGCTCACCGGGAACCGGCCTCTAGCTGGCACTTGCCATGACCCCAAGCACCGCCGACATCATCGCCCAGGAAGAACGCTGGCAGGTTCCGACCTACGCCCACGCCCCGGTCGCGTTGGTCTCTGGCTCCGGCTCGTACGTCGAGGATGCCGAAGGGACCCGCTACCTGGACCTCTACGGCGGGCACTGCGTCGCCCTGGTCGGCCATAGCCACCCGCGCCTGGTGGCAGCCATCTCGGAACAGGCGGGCAAGCTGCTCTTCTACAGCAACGTCGTCTACAACGACACCCGCGCGCGGGCCGCCGAAGCGGTCACCTCCCTGGCACCCGAAGGGATGCGGCGCGTGTTCTTCGTGAACAGCGGGACCGAGGCCAATGAGGTCGCGCTGAAGATCGCACGGAAGCACACGGGGCGGCAGCAGGTGGTGTCCATGAAGGACGGCTTCCACGGACGCACTCTCGGTTCCTTGGGCGCCACGGGCCCGGATCAGTTCCGTGACCCCAACTGGCCCGTCCCACAACAGCACACGCGCATCGAGTACGGCGACATGGCCGCGCTGGATTCGGCGATCACCGACCAGGTGGCTGCCGTCATGCTCGAGCCCATCCCCTCCATGGGCGGCATCCGGGTCGCTCCCGACGCGTGGTTCCAGCGGCTGGCCGAGCGCTGCCGGGAGACGGGCGCCCTGCTCATCTTCGACGAAGTGCAGACGGGTTTCGGCCGCACCGGAACGCACTTCTTCGGCGAGCAGGTGGGCGTGACGCCTGACCTGATCACGGCCGCAAAGGGCATTGCCGGCGGCGTGCCTGCGGGCCTGGTGCTCGTGCGCGAGGACATCGCCGCGGGCATGAAGCAAGGCGATCAGGGCACCACCTTCGGCGGTGGCCCCTTGGCCTCGGCCGCCATGGAGGCTGTGGTCTCGATCGTGAAGGACGAGCAGCTGGCTGCCAACGCAAGCAAGCTGTTCGCCTGGTTCCAAGACAAGGTCGCCAGCATTCAAGGCGTCGAACAGGTGGCGGGGCGTGGTCTCCTGCTGGGTATCAACCTCGACCGCACCGCGAAGCCCGTCGTGGCAGCGCTCCGCGCCCACGGCATCCTGGCCGGCACCTGCTCTGGTAACCCGAACCAGATCCGTCTGCTCGCCCCGCTGACTCTCACCATCGAGGAGGCTGAGCCCTTTGCCGAAGCCTTGCTGAGCGTTCTCGCGGCGTCCCCGGACAGCGCAGCAAGCACGTGACCCCGAAGCACTTCCTTTCGCTGCGCACCCTGAGTGAGCCCACCTGGAGCGAGCTGCTCTCGGTGGCAGCGTCCTTCCCGGCGCGGGAGGCTGGAAGGCCGCTGCACGGAAAGAAGCTGGGCATGTTGCTCATGGCGCCCTCCTTGCGGACGCGCACGAGTTTTGAGCTGGCCTGCGTCGACCTGGGTGCCCACTGCGTGCACCTGCCTGCAGGCGCCGGGCTCTGGGGTCTCGAACACCGCCCCGGTGTCGTCATGGATGGCCACGCCGCCGAACACGTGAAGGAAGCCATCGGTGTCCTGGGGCGGCTGCTCGACGGCATCGGACTGCGCTGCTTCGCGGAACTTCAGGATCCAGTGGTCGACGCGCTGGACGCTACGCTGCACGCCGTGGCCGAGGCCTCACCTGTGCCGATCTTGAGCCTGGAGTCGGCCATGGATCACCCCCACCAGGGTCTGGCGGACGCCCTCACGGTCCGGAGGCACACGGGCGGCCAGCGTGTGAAGATCGCGCTGCTGTGGGCGCCCCACGTCAAAGCGCTGCCCATGGCTGTTGCGCACGCTGCCGTGACGGCCTTCAGCCGCGAAGGACATGAGGTCGTCCTCGCTCATCCCCCCGGCTTCGAGCTCTCCAACGAGGTCATGGCCGACGCCGAGGCCTTTGCCTGCCGGGCCGGTGGGTCCCTACGTGTCACCCACGATCGGCGTGAAGCCCTCGAGGGCGCCGGGATCGTCTACGCCAAGTCCTGGGGCTCTGCGACCCGCTACGGCGAACCCGATGCAGCGGCCTCTGCTCGAGCAGCCCGCCCGGAGTGGATGATCACCGCCGACGACCTCGCTCGGGGTCAGCACGCCGCCTTCATGCATTGTCTGCCCGTGCGTCGCGGTGTCGTCGTCGCAGACGAGGTCCTCGACTCTCCCGCCTCGCTCGTTCTCGATCAGGCAGCAGCCCGCCTGGACGTCCAGAAAGCCACGCTCCTCCATTGCCTTGGTGAGTCCCCATGAAGGACATCCTCCTGCTCAAGCAGGCCCTGCCCTACCTCCGTCGCCACAAGGGCCAGATCTTCGTGGTGAAGTTGGGCGGCGAGCTGGCCGCCACGCCCGAGGCCTTGACCTCCCTGGCTGAGGACCTGTCCCTGTTGACCCATGTGGGGATCCGCGTCGTGATCGTGCATGGCGGCGGACCCCAGGCTTCCGAGCTTTCGCGGCGCCTCGGCATGGAGCCGAACATGGTCGAAGGGCGACGGGTCACGGACGCCGACACCCTGGACGTGGCCAAAATGGTGTTTGCGGGCAAGATCAACGTCGACATCCTGTCCGCCCTGCGCGTGCAAGGGGTGCGCGCTGTAGGCCTCTCCGGCGTCGACGCCGACATCCTCCACGCGCGCCGCCGCCTTCCCACGGAGGTGACCGACGAGTCCACGGGCGAGAAACGCATGGTGGACTTCGGTTTCGTCGGCGACGTCACCGCCGTCGATTCCCGTGTGCTCCAGCTGCTGGTCGACAATGGCTATGTGCCGGTGCTCTCCTCGCTCTGCAGCGATGAGGACGGGAACATCCTGAACATCAACGCCGACACGGTGGCCTCCGTGCTGGCTCGCGACCTCAAGGCAGCCAAGCTCATCTCGCTGACCTCCGTGCCGGGCATCCTGCGCGACAAGGACGACCCCGACAGCCTTGTCCCCGTCCTTACCGTAAGGGGCGTGGATGCCGCCGTGGAGAGCGGCGTGATCACCGCAGGCATGAAGCCCAAGGTCAAAGCCCTGGTGGATGCCGTGCAAGGTGGCGTGAACCGTGGGCACATCCTGTCAGGCTTGGACGATGGGGCCCTGCTCCTGGAGCTGTTCACCCTGGAAGGTTGCGGCACATTGATCGTGGCCGATGACTCCGACGTCCCGGTCCATTTCCACGGGCAGCAGACCCAGAAGCCGGGCGACCGGGAGCAGGGGGCAGAGGCATGACGTCCACCCAGACAACTCGCGAACCGCATGTCGCCGTCGATCTGCTCCAGCGGCTGGTGCGCATCCCCTCTGTTTCGGGCGAGGAGGAAGCCTGCCGGGACGAGCTGGCCAGCTGGATGCGCGGGCAGGGCATCGAAACGAGGGTCCACGGTCGCAACGTCATCGGCGTCATCGAAGGCACGGCTTCCCCCACCACGGACACAGGAGACCGGGGGTTGCTGCTGTGCACGCACATCGACGTCGTTCCGGTTGGTCCGGGTTGGACGCGCGACCCCTGGGACGGCGCCATCGAGAACGGCCGACTGCACGGACGAGGCAGCAACGATGCCAAGAGTGCCGTGGCCGCCATGGCGGTGGCCGCGACGCAGCTGGAACCCGCCCGTTTCGCCGGGCGCCTGGTGCTCGCTTTCGTCTGCGATGAGGAGACAGGCGGCGAGGGCATCGAGTCCTGCGGCGAGTCCCTGCCACATTGCGACGCAGCGGTGGTGGGTGAACCCACGGAGCTCGACGTGTGCCCGGGACAACGCGGTCTCTTGCGGGCCCAGCTGGTCGCCCACGGGCGCAGCTGCCACGCCTCGCGCCCGCACGAAGGGTCCAACGCCCTGGAGATCGTCGCCCGCGACATCATCGCCTTGAGCCAGTTGGACCTCGGCGCTGAGAACCCCCTCTTGGGCCGGGCCACACTCCAGGCAACCGTCTGCCACGCGGGAACGCGCAGCAATGTGGTGCCTGGCGAGGCGACCGTCGAACTGGACGGCCGGCCGACACCCGAATGCGACAACCAGCGCATGCTCCAGCTCATCGACGCCGCGACGGAGAGCGAACTCGTCGTGCGCAGCGCTCGCTTGGTGCCAGCCTTCACGCCCACCGAAAGCGAAATCGTGCGCTTGGCCCAGGCCGCCAGCCCGACCGGGAAGGTGCGCGGCTTCGGCGGCATGTCCGACTTCGTGCATCTCTCGCATCTGCCAGGTGTCGTCATGGGACCCGGCACGAGCGTTCAGAGCCACTCCCCTGATGAATCCATAGCCGTCGATCAAATCACTGCAGCGGTCGCGACCTATTCAGCCATCGCCCATCAGTTCCTCGGCGCCCGCAGCTGAGACCGCTGCCCCCCGGAAGGCCCCTCAGAAGGCTCCGATGACGACCACCCAGGAAGACCCCATGGCCCACAGCGACAAGAATCCTTCGGAGAGCCAGGAGTCAGGCGACCCCCTGCGCGGGCGCTTTGCAGGGGGCATCCACCCCGCGCTCGACGTGATCAACCGTTCGCTCCCCGACGACCGCCGACTGTGGGCCGAGGACATCGCCGGAAGCGTCGCCCACGCCCAGATGCTGGGGAAGACGGGGATCCTGCCTGCCAACGCGGTGAAGACACTGCTGGCCGGGCTCGAACAGGTGCGCCAGGAGTTCGCAGACGGCAGCTTTCAGGAGCAGCCCACGGACGAGGACATCCACATGGCCGTGGAGCGGCGGCTCACGGAGCTCGTGGGCGAGGACGGCAAGCGCCTGCACACCGGGCGCAGCCGCAACGACCAGGTCGCCACCGATGTCGTTCTGCACCTGGCCCGGGCCTCGGACTCCCTGCGCGCCGGCGTGCGAGAGGTCCAACGAGCCCTGCTGGACCTCGCCCAGAAGGATGGGCACGCGGTCCTGCCCTACTACACCCACCTGCAACGAGCCCAACCCATCCTCCTGGGCCATGCGCTCCTGGCGTACATCGAGATGTTGGGCCAGGACGACGAGGGGCTCCGGGTCACGCTGAAGGACTGCCCCTTGGGTGCGGGTGCGGGGACAGGCACGAGCTTCCCCATCGACCGGCAGATGACCGCCGAGGCCTTGGGCTTCCAACGCCCTGCCCCCAACAGCATTGCTGCGGTGTCCTCACGCCGGGAGGCCACCCTCTTCGCGGCCAACATCGCCACCTGTGCCACAACCCTGTCGCGACTGGGCGGTGAGTTGGTGCTCTGGACCAGCCGCGAGTTCGGCTTCGCACGCCTGGGCGACGCCGTCTCGACCGGCTCCTCCATCATGCCGCAGAAGCGCAACCCCGACGGCGCCGAGCTCCTACGAGCCAAGGCCGCCCGGGTGAGTTCCGCAGTGCACCGCCTCTTGGAACTGCCGCGCGGTCTGCCGCTCGGCTACCACAAGGATCTCCAGGAAGACAAAGCAGCGCTCTTCGAGGCGGAGGACACCTTGGCGCAGATGTGCGCCGTTGCGGAGGCCATGCTGCGCGACCTCGCGATCAACCACGAAGCCATGCGGGCAGCGGTCGACGATCCCTCGGGCTTCCTGCTGGCGACCGAGGCAGCGGACTGGCTCGTCGGGCAGGGTGTGCCCTTCCGGGAGGCCCATGAGGCGGTCGGTGCCCTGGTGAGCCTTGCCGAGCGGAAGCAAGTGGGCCTTTCCGACCTCAGCCTGGAAGAACTCCAAGCCATCCATGCCGCCTTCGACGAACGTGTGTCCCTCGTGCTTCAGGTGGACGGAGCGCTGGAGGCGCGGCAAGCCATCGGCGGAACCTCTCCGGACAATGTGCGTAGAGAGCTGGAGCGTTGGGCCCAAGCCCTGCACGAACGATCCTCCGCAGGCTAGGCTGGGTCGACGACCCAGCCCTCGTGCGGGGTCAGCCTAGTTGACGGCCCGCCTTCCATCTCAGGAGACAACACCATGTCGAGCACTGCCCGCCTCTCCAGCACCGCCGCCTGGATCAGCGTCTTGCTCGCCGTCGCCTGGCTCGGCAACGGCTGCACGAGCCAGACCCAAGCCGAGTGGGAGGGCTGGGATGCCTATGGTGCAAGCGTGTCCGCCGAGAGCCCCCTGTCCTTGGCGACCCTGCTCGAGCGCCCAGAAGACTACGACGGCCAGACCATCCTGCTGGAGGCACGCATCGAAGAGTGCTGCCAGGCCAAGGGCTGCTGGATGAACTTGGTGCACGGTGATCAGTCCGTGCGCGTGAAGTTCCTGGACTACGCCTTCTTCGTGCCGCTCGACTCTGCGGGCCGCATCGTCCGCCTGGAAGGGGTCTTCAGCATCCGCGACGTCCCGGCCGGGGAGGCCCGCCACTACCTCGAAGATGCAGGCAAGTTCGAGGAAGCGGCGGCCATCACGGAGGCGCAGCGCAGCTTCGAGATCATCGCTGCGGGCGTACTCCTCGCCGACCCGGCCGAGTCGGACGCCTAGAGCGAGGCCAGCCCCGTGGCTGGAGAGTCAACTCCCGCGTAGTAGGCCCTGGCGAAAGTGAGAAAGTGATCGTCCAGGAAGGTATCCACCTCGGACAACTCACCACCCGCGCAGTCGACCGTCTCCAGATGGGCGTTGGGAAGGTCGTGGTCGCGCACCGTGGCGTGACATTCCAGGTTCAAGCCCTCCTCGCCCTGGATCTCCATCATGAAGGCGAGACGTGAAAGCTCGCGAACCGAACTGCCGTGCTCATCGGTACGCATGTTCTTGACCGCCAGTTCCACCACATAGCGGCCATCGAACAGCCGTCGGGCCAGATGGAAACCAGGGGCTTCGGCAATGAGCTGTCGAGCAAGCAGCTCGATGCGATCGCCCACCTTTTCCACGCACTCGAGGGCGTGGAGGTGCTCCTGCAGGGACTCGAGCAGGCGCGTGTTCTCACGCCCCTTGGCGTTGGCTCGCCGTGCTTCGCCCTTCGTGCGGAAGCGCCGGATGTTGCGCAGGAAACGCGAGGGTTTGGCAGGGGGAATCTCGGAAACGTCGGTGTGGCCATGCATCGGGGGGGCCATGAGTGTTCCTTTCGTCTCGTCGAACGGCACCGGATAGCGAAGCGTCGAACGACCGGAGGAGGGAGTCGTCAAGAACTCGACGCCGACAAGTGTAGGCGCCGAACGAACAGTGTAGGGACGTAGCGAACAGCATTTCTTTGACGCATCTCGGTGCACTGCGCCTCATACGATCTTGTTAGTGATGTTGTCGAACAACGTGACTGATTGCACACAACAGATGCGCGACAACACATGACGGTCACACCTTGCGTAGCATCAGGCTGCAAAGCATGCACGAGCGCCGAATGGATCACTTGTTGCTGATCAGCTGACGCTCCTGCATCCATCCCTTTTGCCCTGCCCATCAAACGCCCAAAAAATTTGAGGCAGCAGCTCGAACGGCTGTCGCTGCAATCCACTTCGGAGTCAGAAGGTCATGCAACAGCGCTTGAACTTCTTGCCACTGCCACACGGGCAGGGATCGTTGCGGCCCAACTTGGAGCCGGCCCGCACGATGGGCTCTTGCTTCCCGCTCACAGCCTGCTCGTAGGCTGACCGTTGGGCGTACAGATACATCCCCATGGTGCGCCCGTCCTCCACGCGCCCCTCAGCCTCGAGCTGGGCCAAAAAGTCCCGACACAGCGCCGGGACACCCTCGTGGGCTTCTGGTGGCAGGGCGGCCCGCGCCAACGTGCGCAGCAGGGCGTCCCGGAGGTCCTCCTGGCGTAGGTCTTCCGGTTCCCCGCCGGCCCCCTCACAGGCAGCCGCGAGCCAGGAGCAGAGCAAGCTGGAGCCCTGGTCCACAAGCGCTGGATGCGCCTCGCGCAAGCCATCCCCTTGGCAGAAGTCCGCGACCCAGCCTTCCAGCCGTTCGCGTGTGTACTCATGAACCATGCAAGCACTCCAGGGAGGGGGGAGGGGGCGGCATTATTCACGAATCGAGGGCTGAGCGTCTCAGGCAAGCCCTCAGCGGAGCACCTGCCACAGAATCACGCACAGAACGAGCAGGACGATCACTCCGCTCACGAGCCGACCCTTCACGTCCGCAGGGACCGCCGTGCCTTCCTCCGCGAGGCCCTCGCGCCGCAGGAAATCCTGGTACTCCGCTTCTGCCTCCAGCTCGTCCCCCTCTTCGAAGCCGTCGGGCACGCCTCCACTCCAGAGCTCGGCCTCTTCGGACCAGCCACTCCGGGAATCCGAACCACATCCGGGGCAGGCGAGGGCTCCGGCTGCCACCGCCTGGCCGCAGTGCGGGCAATCAAAACTTCGACCACGCTTCTTCATGGGCCAGCAACCCTAGCGGACAACGCAGCACCAACCGAACCCTGGTCGCCAGCCCACGGCGCGACATGCCCTCGTGCTCCCCACCGCGCAGCCGTCACAGCTTGCTGCTCCAGCCGTCTTCCCAAGCAGTCACCTGAGCAAGCTGCCCGAAGAGTCGCCCGCCCAGATGACGGCGATCAGCGCGTGGATCCCGACATCCTCCCAGGCACAATGCGCCCATGCCCGGTTCCCCCTCTCAGGCTTTGCGCGAGGAAAGCGCCCCCATCCCGGCGGGAAAACTGCAGGAGGCTCTCCAACGCCTCGGGCACGAGTCCTTCCGCACGGGACAGCTAGAAGCCATCGAGACGCTCTTCGAGCGACGGCGCCTGTTGCTGGTGGCCCCCACGGGTGGCGGCAAGAGCCTTACCTACCAACTCCCGGCCTGTGTGCTCCCAGGCACCACGGTGGTGATTTCACCATTGATCGCCCTGATGCAGGACCAGGTGAGCGCCCTTGAGGAGCGCGGCGTGTCCGCCACCTTCCTGGCCTCGACCCTCGACGCCGACGAGGTCCGGAATCGCATGCACCGGCTCGCTGCAGGCGAGTACCAGCTGGCCTATGTGGCACCCGAACGCCTTGCCCACACCGGGTTCCGATCCCTCCTGTGGGACATCGACTGCCCGTTGGTCGCCGTGGACGAAGCCCACTGCATCAGCGAATGGGGTCACGACTTCCGCCCCGAGTACATGCTGATTGGCGACGTCGTGGACCAGCTCTCGCACGCCCGGGTGCTGGCCTGCACGGCCACGGCGACGCCCGTGGTCCGCGACGAGATCCTGGAGCGCCTGCACCTGCCCGCCGAGACCCCCCAGGTCGTGCACGGCTTCGCCCGGCCCAACCTGGCCCTCCGAGCCGCGGAGGTGCGCGGCAAGGCGGAGCGGGAGCGGGCCATCGACGGCGCCCTGAACGAGACCCTCGATCAGCCCGGCGCTGGTCGCGGAACGGCCATCCTCTACGCCCCCACCGGCGCGGCGCTGAGCAGGAAGCGAGCCGCCTGGCCTCCTCGGGTTGGAAGGCCGACTGTTATCACGCAGGCCTGCAAGGACACATCCGCTCCGCAGTGCAAGATGACTTCATCCACGGCGAACTCGAAGTCGTCGTGGCCACCAACGCCTTCGGCATGGGCATTGACCGCTCTGACGTACGCCTTGTCGGCCACCTGGCACCTCCGGGATCCGTGGAGGCCTACTACCAGGAGGTCGGTCGCGCGGGCCGGGACGGAGACCCTGCCGTGGGCCTCCTGCTGTGCGGGCCCAGCGACATGGCCCTGCGAAGGCGCTTCATCGAGAGCGATGCCGAAGCCACCGGCAACGAAGAACTCGCCGTCCACAAATGGAACATGTTCCTGGAGCTCATGCGCTGGGCCGAAGGGGGCAGCTGTCGCCACGACACGATCCTGCGTTACTTCGGGGACGAGGCGGAAACGCTCTCCGGCTGCGGGCGCTGCGATGTCTGCATCGGCCTCGATGCTGGCACAGAGGACGCCGACGAAGTGTCCACCCTGGTGCGCAAGGCGCTGAGCGGGGTGGCCCGGGTGCACGGGCGCTTCGGCACAGGCGTCGCAGCCAAGCTGCTCAAAGGTGTCGCGGATGATCGGCTGGACTGGAGCGGGCTCTCCTCCACGAGCACCTTCGGAGTGTTGTCGGATCGCAGCATCGACTGGATCACGCGGTTGCTTCGACGCTGCGTCACCGCGGGCTGGGTCGACTTCCAGGGCGGAGACCGACCGGTGGTCGTGCTCACCCAGGACGGTACGGATGTCATGTACGCCCGACGCGAGGCCCGACTGCTCCTGCCACATGACGGGCCCCTTCAGCGCAGCTCACGGTCCTCACGGACAGCCAAACAGGGTGCCAGCACTCGTGGAAGGGTCGCCCAGGACGAGGAAGCCCTGAGCGATGTGGAAGCGGAGCTCTTCGAGGCGCTCCGGGAACACCGCCTGGGCGTGGCCCGCGAATCCTCCGTGCCACCCTATGTTGTGGCCAGTGATCGGACGCTGCGCGATGTCTCGCGCCGCCGCCCCCTCGACCTCGAGGCCCTGCAACTCGTTCACGGCATCGGGCCCAGCAAGGCCGAGCGCTTTGGAGAGGGCCTGCTCGAGGTGGTCCAGTCTCACTGCGAAGCCTCCGCCGACTGACCCTCTCTCCAGCCTCCCGACCTGCACACCCCGAGAGCCCCCTGCGTGAGCATCCCAGAAATCGACGTCGACTCAGCGGCCGCCCAACTCGAGGCCGGCACAGCCCTCTTCATGGACGTGCGCGATGAGGGCAGCTACGCAGCCGCCCATGTGCCAGGGGCCCTGCTGGTGAGCGACGCCACCATCGAGGACTTCCTGGAAGAGACCGACAAGACCCAGACCATCATCGTGTATTGCTACCACGGCAACGCGAGTCGCGGGGGCACCGCCTTCCTGCTGCAACACGGGTTCGAGAACGTCAGCAGCATGGCAGGCGGCTTCGAGGCCTGGCGCGGTCACCACCCCGAGCAGACCGGCACAGGCTGAGGACCCCGGTCAGGCCTCCGGCACGCTTCGGGCTGAGGGCACGGCTTCCAGTGCTTCCACGAGCCGCTTGATGAGGATGGGCTTGCTGACGGAATCATTCATGCCGGCTTCCCGGAAGCGGTCCTCGTCACCGGAGAGGACGTCCGCGGTGAAGGCCACGATGTAGGGCTGCCGATCCTTCGGACCCGCACGCACATGCTCTGCCGCCTCGATGCCACCCATTCCGGGCATCTGGACGTCCATCAATACGACGTCGTAGTGCGCTTCACCCACGGCGGCCAGCGCCGCGGCACCGTCACAGACCACATCCGCCTCATAGCCAAGTCGACCGAGCATGCCCAGGGTGACCTTCTGGTTCACCACGTTGTCCTCGGCAACCAGGATCCGCAACGGGTGGCGCCGGGCCATCTCGCCGTCGATGGAATGATCGATCTCGCGTGGCGTGTCACTCGGCACGGCTGCCTGCGCCTGGATGCTGAAGCGGAAGATCGAGCCCCCGCTTTCCGAGGCCTCGCAGGAAATGCTGCCACCCTGCATCTCGGTCAGCCGTTTGCAGATGGCGAGCCCCAGACCGGTGCCTCCGAACTTGCGCGCCGTCGAAGCGTCCACCTGGCGGAACGGCTTGAACAGCTTGCGCCTGCGCGCCTCGGGAATACCCACGCCCGTGTCCTCCACCGCGAAGTGGATCACGCAGGCATCCGGGTGATGGGCACCCGCTCGACGCTCGGGAATGGCGTGTACCCGCAACTCGATGCTGCCCACCTCGGTGAACTTCAAGGCGTTGCTGAGCAGGTTGACGAGCACTTGGTTCACGCGCGTCACATCACCCACGATCGTCTCGGGCACGCTCGGATCGATGTGGACCTTCAGAGCGAGGCCCTTCTCCTTCGCTGAAAGGGCGACCAGACCCGACGCCCGACGCACGCACTCGTGCAGGAGGAACGGCCGCGACTCCAACTCGAGCTTTCCGGCTTCAATCTTGGAGAAGTCCAGGATGTCGTTGATGATCGTCAACAACGTGTCTCCGCTGTCGCGAATCGTCTCCACGTAGTCCCGCTGCTCTCCGTCGAGCCCCGTGTCGAGCAGCAGGCTGTTGAGCCCCAGGACGCCGTTGAGCGGCGTGCGGATCTCGTGCGACATGTTCGCCAGGAACTCCGACTTGTGGAGGCTCGCCTGTTCGGCCTTCTGCCGGGCTTCGTCGAGTTCGAGCTGGGTGCGCTCCAGATCAGCGATGGTCTCCTTCAGCCGCTGTTCTTTCATGGCCACAGCGATGCGGGTGGACGCCAAGGCTGAGATCGTCTTGAACAGCTCCAGGTGATCCTCGGTGTAGAAGTCGGGGCGAGGGTCTTCCGAGTCGATCACTCCGATCACCCTTCCCTGCTCCACGATGGGCACGGCCAGCTCGGACAGTCGGAAGGCGTCATCCTTGATGTAGGCCGTGGTGGTGCGCGTGTCCCGGACGAGGGCTGGGCGCCCCGTGGCAGCCACGGTTCCCACCACGCCCTCCCCAAGAGGAATCACGATGGGGTTCAGGATCTCATGCTGGATCGGGTTCTTTGGCCCGTGAGCAGCCTTCTGCACCAGCAGGCCTTCCTCCTCGTCCAGCAGGTAGATGACACAGTCATCAAGACCGAGCTTGGCGACAGCGTTGCGCGCGATGTCCCAGAGGATCTCTTCCAAGGTGCTCTGCTGAAGCAGCGACAAGGCGAAGGCGTTGACGATCTCGAGGTATTTTGTCTTGCGGGCAGCCTGGGCGTTCATGCGCTCCAGCTCCCGGGTGCGTTCCTTCACCCGGTGGTCCAGCATGTCGCGGACTCGGGCCAGGGCCTGGTTCGCCAGGCTCAGCTCGATGCTCTTCTGGGCCTGCCACGTCTCGGCAGATTGACGAGCCGAACGTTCACGGTCCAACTGCCGACGAAGGTGTTCGCGGTCATCCATCGGCATCTCGTACGAGCGCTTCCCCAAGCCATTCTCTCCCCTTCTGGACACCGCCCTCCAAGACCTCTGAAAGTGGCGGCGCATGACGCATCATGAGCCCCTTATCGTCGAGGCCCCGGGGCAACCTGACAGCAGGTTGGAACGGGATCAGGATTCGAAGGGGGCCGCCCCATTGGGCGCGAGGGCGACTCAATCGGCAGCCCATGGCGATTTCTGAAGCATCCTTGGCCCCCTCTTTTTTGGTGAGCCTCTCCCGCGCGAGTACGGTGACGGCCCGCGCCCCCGCTCCCCCCAGCGCACTCGAACCCAAAGTCCCCCGGAGGCCTTCGTGAGCCAACCCTCGCAACACTCCCATCTCGCGCGCGCGTGCGCGGCCGAAGGGCTTCTCGTCGCCGAGCCGATCCGGGCGCTGTCGTGCGCCCTGCTCCTGCTTCTCTTCTGCCCAGCGGTCCCCGGCCAGGAAAGCGAGCCCAGCAACCCCGAGGGCTTGCTGTTCGAAGACTACGACCCGCCGTCCACCTTGGAGGTCCCCAGCACCGACGTGCGCCGGGCGCGCTACCCCTTCGTGGACGTCCACAACCACCAATGGACCATGCCCACGGACGACCTCAGCGAGACCGTCGCCGAGATGGACGCACTGAACATGGCCGTGATGGTGAACCTGAGCGGACGCCTATCGGACAGCGCCGAACATTTGCGCGCGTGCATCGCCACCGGCCAAGAGCAGGCGCCGGGCCGCTTCCTGGTCTTCACGAATCTCTCCTACGAAGGCATCGACGACGCGGGCTGGGGGTCAGCCATGGCCGACCGGGTCGCAGCCGACGTCGCTGCCGGGGCCGCCGGTCTCAAGATCTACAAGAGCCTGGGACTCCGGATCGTCGATAGCAGCGGCGCACGGGTGGCCGTCGACGACCCTCGCCTCGACCCGATCTGGGCTCGTTGCGGAGAGCTGGGCGTCCCCGTCTTGATCCACAGCGGAGACCCCGCACCCTTCTGGAAGCCCTGGGACAACCAGAACGAGCGCTGGTTGGAGCTGAAGCAGAAGCCCCAACGAAAACAGGACGCGACCACGGGCCCCAGCTTCGAACAGATCATGGCTGAGCAGCGGCATGTGTTCGCCAAGCACCCGGGCACGACCTTCATCAGCGCCCACCTGGCGTGGCTGGGCCACGACCTCACAGCCTTGGGGGCCGTGCTCGACGAGCACCCGAACATGTACACCGAGATCGGTGCCGTCATCGCCGAGCTCGGGCGCCAACCGCGCTTTGCCAAGCAGTGGTTCATCGAGCACCAGGACCGCGTGCTGTTCGGGAAGGACGTCTGGACCCCCGATGAGTACTGGTGCTACTTCCGCGTGCTCGAGACCGCTGACGAGTACTTCGACTACTACCGTCGGCGCCACGCGTTCTGGAAGATGTACGGCCTCGATCTGCCGGACGAGGTGCTGCGCAAGCTCTACTACGGCAATGCCCTCGATCTCTTTCCGCAACTGGATCCCTCGCTGTTCCCGGACTCGTGACGCTCTACGGACTGGTCGGCCGGCTGGCGGGGCCGCCCGCCTGTTTCCTGCTCATGATGGCTGTCGGGTTGCTGCTCTCGCGCCGGAAGGGCCTCGGGACCAAGGGCACAGCGGGGGGACGTCGGCAGCTCGCCGGCAAGCTGCTTCTGGTAGGCGGCTTCGTCCTGCTCTGGGTCTCGGCCTTGCCCTGGGTCGGCGCCGTGCTGATCCGCTCCCTGGAACAGGTGCCTGCCTGGGAACTCGATCAGCCCCTGCTGCCTGGCGAGCAGGCCGAGGCCATCGTGCTCCTGGGTGCGGGGGTCGAAGGCGAGACGCCTGAGTACGGCGGCCTGACCTTGGGTGCGTTGAGCCTGGAGCGCGTGCGCTGGGCCGCTCGCGTGCAACGTGCCACGGGCCTACCACTGGTCATCACGGGCGGCTCGGCCCGCCCAGGGGCCACGCCCGTCGCGGAGCTCATGCGCGATGCGCTCGTGCAGGACTTCGACGTCAACGTGCGATGGGTCGAAGGCGCCTCAGCCACCACCTGGGAGAACGCAGCCCTCAGCAAGCAGCTCCTGTCGTCCGAGGGCATCGACCACATCGTGCTCGTCACCCATTCATGGCACATGCCGCGCGCCGTGCTGGCCTTCGAACGCCACGGATTCAGCGTCCAGCCAGCGCCCACGATGTTCCATGGTGAACCACCGGACGGTCTGGACGCCTGGCTTCCGTCGGCCCGCGCGCTGCGCCACACGAGTTGGGCCACCCACGAGTGGCTCGGCCGGCTGTGGTACTCCATACGCAGCGACTCGACGCACTGAACGGCTACGCCGGATCTTGTGGTCGTCGTCAGCCCCTAGACTTCGCGCAGGACGCTCACGCAATGCACCAGGACGTCGGAAAGGGACAGCATGCCCACCAGTTGCTCGTGACGTAGCACGGGCAGGGTCGTGACCTTTTGCTCCACCATCTGCAGGGCGGCCTCTGAGAGTAGGGTTTCAGGAGCAACCACCTCGACGATGTGGGCCATGATGTCGCCCAGGCGGATGCGCTTCTCATGTCCGCTGTGTGCTGCCGCACGAAGGTCCCGGTCGGACACGATGCCCACGATGACACCATCCTCCATCACCGGAAGGTGTCGCACTCCCAGGGACAGGCACATCGAGAAGGCGTCTTGGAGGCTGGTGTCGAGCGTGGCAGCGCTCACCTGAGAGGTCATGCACGTCGAGACATCGGGGTTCTGTTCGTCGCTGAGCCGACCTGATTTGCAGAGCGAAGCGAAGGCTGCCAGCAGGTCCATCTCCGTGACGATTCCTGTCAGCTCGCCGTCCTTAACGACGGGCAGGCAGCCGATCTTCAAGCCCACGAAGACCGCAGCGGCCACGTCCACGAACTCTTCCGGGTTCACGATGCGCACGTTCTTGTGAACCACCTCGCGCACCGTGGACGGCCGTTCTGAAGCCAGCACATCCGTCTCCGCCTCGTCCCGGGGCAATTCCCCCGGAAGGCGGCCGAGGGCCTCCAACAGGTCACGCTCGGAGATGATGCCCACGAGCTGCTTCCCGCCCACCACAGGCAGGTGGCGAAAGTCCTGGGAGTCCATCAACGTCAACGCATCCTCGAGGCCTGCATCCAGGGAAATGGTGACGGGATCGGCAGTCATCAGGGCGGACACTTTCATGGGCTCATTCCAGAGGAGGGTCGGACGAGACATCGGTGTGCTGCTGTAGGCACACTGTCGCCCTGGTGGCCCAACCGGCGACATACGAACTGTGGCGCAGGCGGGCGAAGAGAAGGACAGAGCCTCCGCGCGCCCTGCCCTCCTCACGAGCTGCTCTCAAGACACACACGGATCCATCACGTGCCCACCGCCCCTCCCGACCCGCCAAACGCGCTCCCGGTCATGCACGACCTGCCCACCGACCCGAAGCAGCTCTACCGGGCCTTCGACGAGCTGCTCGACGAGGCCGACGCCGGCTCAGCCCCGGGGGAGATTGTCACGCTGTTCCTGCAGCACCTGTTCGGCCCGACAACCCAGGACCTCGCTGCCAGTCTGGGGCTCGTGGCGGGAGCTGCCTACGAAGAGCGCAGGACCTGCTTCCATCGCATGAGCCTGCATGGCACCGTGTCCGCCGACTCCTTGCGACAGGAGTTCCCGCTCTCGGGACTGAGGCTCACCCGCAACGAGCCCCACGCTCTGTTCGAAGCCTCGGACCGAGCCCCCTGGCTCGGGCAAGGCGTGCAGGACCTGACGGACGCAGCGACCTTCTGGGGTGCCTGCGTCGTCGCCACCGGCCGCGAACGCTTCATGGTCATGCTCGCACTCGGAGCTCGCGTTCAGCGCCTGGACACCGCCAACACCCTCGAGCCTAGCGCCGACCTGATCCTGCACACGCTGCGCTCGGTCCTCACCTCCCATCTGCAGAAGGCGCGCTGGGGCAGCACCATGCGCGAGGCGGCCGCCATCCAGCGCAGCCTGCTGCCCACAGAGTCTCTCCAAGTGGAAGGCTTCGACATTGCAGGGGTCTGCAATCCAGCGGAAGAGGTGGGCGGCGACTTCTTCGACGCCTTGCCCATCTCAGAGACCTCCACGGGCCTCGTCATCGGCGACGCCAGCGGGCACGGTTTGCCTGCAGCCCTCGTGGCCCGGGACGTCATCGTCGGCTTGCGCATGGGCGTCGACCGCGACCTGCGGATCGCCCCGACCCTGGAGAAACTCAACCGGGTCATCCACCGGGGCGGTCCGGCCAGTTCCTTCGTCTCGCTGTTCTACGGCGAGCTCGAATCCAACGGCAATCTGTTCTACGTGAACGCCGGCCACAAGGCGCCGCTGCTGTTCAGGGCGTCGGCCCCGGCCGGCCACCCTCCAGAGACGCTGTTCAGCGGTGACATCGTCCTGGGACCCGTGCCCGACGCCCGCTTCAAACGGCAGTTCGCCCACGTCGATCGCGGCGACTGCATGGTGCTCTACACCGACGGGGTCAACGAGCGGCTGGACCCGCCCGGCGAGCTGTTTGGCGACGAGCGCGTGATCGAAGCCGTGCACGCCGTGCGCAACCGCCCCGCGGCCGACATCGCGCGAACGGTCATCGAGGCCGCCGCGCGCTTCGGCCAGTGCGTGGACTGGGCGGACGATGCAACGGTGCTCGTGGTGAAGCGAAACCCCTGACTGTCGGGGCTCTCCTGCTAGCTTCCGAGACCCAGGAGCTGCGGAACCATCTCGTCCAACTTGCCCCGGGCGTCGACCGAGAACAGCTCTCCGCCCTGGCCCACCACGAACACGGCGGGGATTGAGTTGATGCCCCAGCTGGAGGAGAACTCGCTGGCCCAGCCGTTGCCCTGGTAGTACTGCGGCCACTCGATGCCGTTGTCTGCGCAGTACGCCTTGAGCTTGTCGAGCCCGCCCTGCTCTTCCGGGCTGTCCAGGCTCACCCCGATGAACTCCACGCCCTTGTCCTGGTACGTCGCGTAGAGTTCCTTCATGTGGGGCATTTCGGCGATGCAGGGCCCGCACCATGTGGCCCAGAAATCCACGACCACGACCTTGTCGGAGAGGTCAGCCATGTCGATTTCCTTGCCGGAGATCGCCTCGGTGAACCCCAGGTCGAAGGGCTTGCCGAGCGCCTCATACTGGCGCACCTTGCCCTTGGCGTAGCCCGCGTTGCGGCTCTCGGGCCACTTGAGCACCCGACGGAAGAGCTCCAGCTTCTGGTCGGCCTCTTCGGCGCCGTAGCTCGCGACGTTCATGATGAGCCCCGCGGCCCGATCATCGTCGGGGGCCAATTCGATCAGGCGCTCCACGGCTGGCAAAACGTGGTCCGGCGCATAGCGGTGCTCTTCGGAGAGGGCCATCGCCGCGCTGTAGGCAGCCTCGATCGCCAGGGCCGACTCAGGCTGGGCCTGCATGACGCGCGCGGTCTCTTCTGCAACGGCTGCGAAGTCCAAGCGTTCGCCGTAGAGCCGTGCCCAGCGGCCGGGCAGGAGTTCGCTCACCTGCTCGTGATCCGGATGAGCCGTCCACAGCTCGAGGATCAGGTCGGCACCCTGTTGGGCGATGGACCGACGCGCCTCGAGGTAGGACTCGACGTAGCCCTCCTCGCCACGCCGAGAGCTGTCGTAGGCGGGAGGGCTGAGCGCCTCGAACTCACCCAGGATCAGATCGGCAGCCCGCACCTCCTGCATGCCCCCTTCGTCCATCCCAGCTTCCATGCCGGTTTCTTGGGCAACAACATCGGAGGGAGCCCAGGCCATGGCCGACAGCACACACAGGCCACTCAAGACAATTCGGCTTCGCTGGATCATGACGGCGTTCCTCTTCTTCCGGGCATCGACTGGGTGTCCGCGGCAGTGCGACTCAGGCCGGCTCGTGTGCACGGAGTTCACGGGCCGAGGCGCCGATCATACGGCATGGGCGCTGGCCAGGGGGCCAACCCCGCCTCACGCTAACGCATCCGGTTGTTGACCGGGTCCCAACGGACGCCCAGCGTCCGCAGGTAGACCCGTGAAGCGTCCTGCCAGTTCTCCCCTTCCAGCGGTGCCGCATCCAAGGCCCGATTCATGTAGGCCAGCCCCAGGCCCGGCTTGTCGAGCTCCTTCGTGAGCAACTCCCAGCCGATGTAGCGTTGCGCCGTGTCGTAACGCTCGTGCTGCTCGGGAACCGACTGCAGCAAGGCCAACGCCTCCTCCACCCGCCCCTTGCGCATGGCGTAGCGCCCGAGCGTGAAGAGGTCTGTCTCATCGGGTGAGGGCTCCTGGTTCGACCGAATGAGGACCGTGCGGACCTGCTCCATCGAACCCTGCGTTGGTTGCTGTGGGTCTGCAACCTCTTCGCTGGCTGTCTCAGGCACGTCCGCAGCAAGGACCCGAGCTCGATCCGCCGCACGCTCCAACACTCTCTCCAGGGACTCCACACGACCATCCGCCAACGTGATGGGTGTCGCGCCATCAGGAGCAGGCAGTGTGCTCGCTGGCTCTGCCAACAGGTTGGCCACGACGACCAGGATGATGAGCAGCAGTGCCGTGGGGACGACGAACCACTTCAAGAGTCGCTTCATGGGGAAAGCCTCCTTCGAGAGGCGCCTCGATGGGAATCACTCGGGACGGGTTTCACCACGGCTTCCTGCTGAGCTATCCCGCGCCGATGGGCGCAGAGTACACTCCTGCGCTTCTCAGGATTCGTGGAGCTCTTCATGCCTCGTCCCGAAAGCACGCCCTGGCCGGCCCGTAGGATTTCGGCCCCTCTCTGGCAACGAGCGCTCCTCTGTCTGCCGGCCTTGTGGTGCCTCGGCTGCTCCTCGATGCGCATGCCCGTGGAATTCGTAGAACGGGTCGAGAGCATCGAGCAAGCTCGCATCGAACGCTCCGTACAGGCCCTGCACGAGCTGGGGCCTCGCCCCATCGAGAACGTGGCCGCGACGAACGCAACCGTCGCCTGGCTGCGTGCCGAGTTGGAGGCTCTCGGCTATGCGGTGAGCGAAGAGCCGGTGAGCACCCGAACGAGCAACGGCAGATTGGTGGCCAACGTCCGCAAGCAAGGCTCGGGAGCGGACGGCGAGCAGCTCGAGATCGAGCTCCCCAACGGCTTTGCTTCCTATGGAGCCCGAGTCCTGGAAAGCCAGAGCAGGAAATTGCGCGCCGAGGGCTGGGAGGTGCTGGGCTATGCCATGCAATCCAGCAACGCCGAGGGGGCAGCGCCCACCAGCCTGCTCGTGGCCCCCAATCTCTATGCGGAGATCCTGGGCAGTGAGCAGCCCGAGCGGGTGATCGAAGTGAGTGCCCATTACGACACGGTGCCCGGCTGCAGTGGCGCCTCGGACAACTCGAGCGGCGTGGCAGCCCTGCTGGAAATGGCGCGGGTCTTCTCCGGGGCCACGCCTCGCAAGACCATCCGGCTGTGTTTCTTCGCCGCCGAAGAGGCTGGCCTGCTGGGCAGCCGTGTGCACATCCAGAACATCGTCCAGGATGGCAAATCCCCGGTCGACGCTTTGATCAACCTGGATTCCATCGGCTTCGCATCCGATGCGCCAGACTCACAGCAGGCTCCCGTTCGCATCCCACTCGTGACCTGGATGCCGAGCACAGGCAACTTCATCACCGTCATCGGCACCTACTCGACAGGTTGGTTGGGGAACTTCTTCGAAGACGCCGCCGACTCCTATGTCCCGGAGCTCGAGTACTACAGCGCCAACCGCATCGGCAGCATGTTCGCCGACGGTCATCGGAGCGACCATGCCCACTACTGGGAGGCCGGCATCCCTGCCATCTTCCTGACGGACACCGGGGAGTTCCGGTCGGACAACTACCACCGCCCCGACGACACGCCCGACTCCCTCAACTTCCCCTTCGTGCGCCAAGTCGCCGTGGCCGCAGCAGCAGCTGCCCTGGAGCTGGCAGACCGCTAGGCGAGGGCCCCGACGCCTCCGGCGCCTCACCAGCCTCTCCAGTAGGACCGGCGACGCAGCTATCGATCGCCGACGTAGCCCAAGGCCCGCAGCTCTTCGAGCTGCTCATCCGTGAGCGGCGTATCGCGCACGTTGTCCTTGAACACCCGTCGCAAGAGACGGTCCTGCTCCTGCTGCGCCGCAAGCAAGGCCCCCAAGCGCTTGACTACATCCGGGTGCTCTGCAGCGGCGTTCCGCGTGGCGCCAGGGTCCGCGTGCAGATCGAAGAGTTGGGGCACCGAGCGCCCCTGGTGGCTGATCAAGCGCCAGCGATCCGTACGTAGCGTGTGACGCCGCGACTTGCCATGGTCCGTTGTGGGTGCATGGCTGAAGGCCACGCGGTCGCTCGACCGCCCCTGCAGCACCGGCACCAGGCTCTCCCCCTGATGCTTGACCCCCGCCAGCGAAAGGCCCGAAAGCTCGAGCAGCGTGGGCATGACATCCACGTTGCTCACGATGTTGGGCAGACGCCGCGGCGCCCCGAAATCGCCGAGCCCGTCCGGGATGCGGAACATCAACAGGATCCGCAGCAGTTCGTCGTGCAGGTTCTTCCCGTGCTCCGCCGTGAGATCGTGCTCGCCCAAGGCCTCGCCATGGTCACTGACCACGACGACGATGGTGTTGTCGTCCAGGTCCAGCTCCGACAACGCGGTCCAGAGCCGCTGCATCTGGAAGTCGGCGTACAGCACGCCCGCATCGTAGTAGTCGGTCGCCTGTTGCTGGGAATCCGGCTCCAAGCTGCGTTCGACGTCGAGGCCGTACTCCTTGGCCAGGGTGAACAGGCCCGGCACATCGTCCACGGTCTTCCGCAGGTCGTCTGAGCAGTGCCACTCGTGGTGGTAGAGGAAGGACACATCGTCCCGGCTCAGGATTCCGGAGTCGTTCCATTGCGCGACGAGCCCATCCCGCCTGGCATGCTCCGACACCTCGTCGTAGGCAGGGCGCACCCGGGCGATGTACTCCGCGGGTGCGTGATAGGGGTAGTGCGGCTCATAGGTATGGAAGAGCGCAAAGAACGGCTGGCCCTCCCCGTCGAGCGCTTCGGCACGAGCGGTCTCGTGGGCTGTCAACCAAGCCAGGAAGCGGTCGAGGTTCGGGACGATCAGGTTCGGGGTCTCGGCCTCGGGCTTCGGAGGAAAGACGTCGAAGCCGGTATCCAACCCGAAGATGCCCGCGGCGTAGACGCCCTCCGTGAAGGCCGCCGTGGCGTAGCCCTCTGCGGAGTAGAGCTCTGCCAGGGTCGTGGCCGCGTCACTCAGTCGGCCGGGGTCGGGGTAGCTCGTGACGGCATGAGCATCCGGATACAGCGAGGTCATCAGGCTGATCAGAGCGGGAGCTGTCCAAGGAGCGGAGGACTGCGCCCCTTCGAAGACCACGCACTGCTCCGCGAAGGCGTCGAGGTTGGGCGAGATGGAACGCTCATAGCCGAAGGAGCCCAGGTGGTCGGGCCTCAGGGTGTCGAGGACCACCATCAGGACATTGGGACGAGCTGCGACGCCTGTCTCGGCTTCGGACGCCTCCGCGCAGGAGGGCAGGCTGCCAAGCGCTACCAGCCCGAGCACCCAGGGCAGGCTTCGTCGGAGGAGAGGGCGCAGGTCGCGACACCAGGTGTCGTTCCCTGGCAGTGGGGATTGCGTTCGGTGTTTCAGTGGATCGGCTCGCAGGGGCGGGCGAGGGTGCCATGGCGTGCGGCTTGCGGAAAGCGTCGGAATGCGACGCCCGGGGCGAGGGGGCGCATCATCCGTCCTCCGCCTCGCCAAGGTATCCCAGGGCACGCAGCGTTTCGCGCAGCTCCTCGTTCAACTCGACAGCTGGAGCGTCCTGGGGAGCGACGCGCGGTGACTCCATCAGTCGCTGCAGTCTTTCCAGCATGGCGGCCAGTTGCGGCGATGACTCCGAGGCCAGGTTGTGGGCTTCGAGCGGGTCGGCCTCCAGGTCATACAGTTCGTGTTGGCCGTCGCTGCTGGAGATGAGCTTGTGGGGCCACTCCAAAAGGACATGGCGGGTGCGTTGGAAGCGCCCGCCCCATGACTCCGAGAGGTCACGCGCACGGGCCCAGTAATTCTCGCTCACCACGGGGGCCCTGCCCGGGAGATTGGGGAACAGGCTGCGCAGGCCGCCCACACGATGGGCGGGGAGCTCCGCCAGGATCATGCCGGCGACGTCGGCGGAGGATGTGGGTTCGTGCATCAATCGCCCCCGGGATTGCCCGCTACTCTTCGCGATGAGCGGCACGTTGAGCACCTCCTGGTACACATCCTTGCAGTGCTCCACGAGGCGATGCTCGCCGAAGAACTCGCCATGATCCGACGTCAGGACGATTACCGTGTTGTCGTACAAGCCCAGGCGCTTCAGCTCGGCGAGCAAGCCTCCCACCCCCTCGTCGAGGTTCGCGATGGCCGTGTCGTACTGGTCGATCACCTGCTGGGTGAGCAGCTCCACTTCACCCTGCGCTTCGCCCATGACGCGTTCCGTCAACTCGTGCAGAAGCTCACCCTGATCCCGGAGCACTGGCGTCTCGAGCAGACCGGGCCGAGGCTCTGTGTTGTAGACGTAGTGCGTGTCGACATAGTTCAGGAACAGGAAGAAGGGCTGGCCCGACGTCTGCTCTGCCCGCGCCGAGAGCCAGGAGAACACACGTGCGTTGAGTCGTTGCGCAGGAGAGCGCCGCAGCTCCCACTCGTCGAAGCCCTGCTGCAGCTGGAAGATGGGATTGAACCAACCCGTGTTGGCGATGAAGCCCGCCGTGGCATATCCCAGGCCCTTGAGCACCTCCGCCAAGGTGAGGTGTTCTTCCGCCAGCGGTCGCAGGTTCTCCTTCGGCCCCTGCGGCTCGTAGGTCCGGACGCCGTGCTCGAAGGGGTGCATGCCGGTGAACAGCGAGGCGTGGGTCGGGAGCGTCCAGGGCGCGCTGGCCTGAGCCCGCTCGAAGCGAGTTGCCACCGCAGCGAATGCGTCTATGGCTGGGGACGTGGCCCGTTCATATCCATAGCAACCCAGGTGATCCGCGCGCAGGGTGTCACAGACAATGAGCACGACATTGGGCGGGGCCGCGTCGGCAGAGGCGAGCGCTGGCTCGGAATCGCCGGGCACCTGCCCCGAGACGACGGGCGCCAGCCCCAAGACGAGAGGATCGACCATGGCCATGCACGCGAGCAGGAGCCCCCACAACGGGGGCAGCCGTCGGCTCGAACAGGCGGTTGTCGTTGGTGAATGGATCAAGAGGACTCAGCGCAGTGGGCGGTCACCTGAACCCGCTCTGCACGGTTCGGGAGATGGGGAACGAGGGCGTCTTCGACACCGCTCGGACCAGGCTGTGGGACCACGGTCGGTGGTAACATACCCGCTCCTCGGCAAGCAGGAACGCACTCATGAGTGACACCGCCAGCACGGGAGCTTCCCCGGAAGAGCTCCCCCTCCCCTCTTCCGAGGCTGCTCCCCCGGGGCTCGACCCGCAATCCATCGAGCTGGACCTGACCACCATCGATGAGGCCATGGCTGCCCGCCTGCGGGGCCTCGCCTATCAGCACAAGTTGCTGGTCTTCAAGAACCAGGATCTCTCCGACGAGCAGTACATCGCCTTCGCGCGAAAAATCGGGACTCCAGAGCCCTACTTCCAGGCCCATTACCACCACCCGGAACACCCCGAGATCTTCGTTTCCTCCAATGTGCCGCTCAACGGCGCGAAGGTGGGCGTGGCCGGCACGGGCCGCATGTGGCACTGCGACTACTCGTTCTTTGATCGCCCGCTCGCCTTCACATGCGTGTTCCCCAAGATCCTGCCTTCGACGAAACGCGAGACCTACTACATCGACATGGCCAGGGTCTACCGCGACCTGCCCGCCCCCCTCAAGGCAGAGATCGAAGGCCTCACCGCATTCCAGGACGCCTGGGACTACTACAAGGTCCAACCCTTCGATATCGACAAGGCGGTTCGCGAACTCATCGAGGCATGGCATGACGAGGCGCCAGGGGCCAGCCACCCCGTGGTCACGACACATCCCGTCACGTCTGAGCGCATCCTGTACTGCAGCAGCGGATTCACCAAGCGGGTCGAAGGGGTCACCCGTGAGCGCAGCGATGAGCTGCTGAGCCAGCTCTTCGCGTTCGCGGAGCAACCCCACTACAGGCACCGTCAGGAATGGCAGGAGGGCGACCTGTTCATGTGGGACAACCGTTCACTCATCCACCATGCATCCAGCGTGCCCGCTGGTGAGAAGAGCCGCAGCTACCGCATCAGCCTGTACGACGCCCTCCCCTTCAGGGCCTGACGCGCTCAGCGCCCGCTGGGATCCCAAAGGACGGGCTCGCCGGCTTCCTTCAAGCTGTAGGTCGCGTCACGCTCCAACGGCCCCGTGAGCTGGACGCGACCTGATCCAGGCCAGCGCACCTCCACGTCGATGACGGCGACGGCATCCTCCAGACCGATCTCCGCCTGCAGGCTCTGGCTGCCGAAGCTGCCGCCCGTCCCCACCTGGGCGTAGATGTCCCGCTGCGCCCCTGCCCCGGTCAGCACACGCACCCGCAACCGGGCGCCGATGGCTGAGCGGTTGGCCTCCACGCCTTCCAGCCGCAGGGTCAACCAGTGATTCCCCTGGCCTGGATTCATGAACAGCGCGTTGCGATAGGCATCGCCCGTGAACGCGCCCCCCATCACGGCGTAGAGGTCCTGGTCGCCGTCGCCGTCAACGTCTCCGAAGGCGATGCCATGCCCCTTCTGCAGGTGCCCGAGACCCGCCGAGGTCGTCACCTCCAGGAACTCCTCCCCCGCACGGTTCAAGAACATGCGGTTGGGGTAGAGCGCCCTGAAGTCTGGCTCCCCGGTGCCGACATAGAAGTCTTGCCGGCCGTCGTTGTCGATATCTCCGAAGTTGCAGCCCATGGTCATCATCATTCGGTCGAGCCCCGCCGACTCGGTGGCGTCCTCGAAGGTGCCGTCGCCGCGATTCCGGTAGAGCTTGGGCAGGATGCCCCCGTGCTTCTTGCCGAGATAGTCCTTCACCACGCGGCGCACCGAGTTGAACTGATAGCCGGACACCCAGAGGTCCAGGAGCCCGTCGCCGTCGTAGTCGAACCACCAGGTGGGGAAGCTCCAGTCTGGCTGTGTCACGCCAGCCGCGGCCGCTTGATCGCTGAAGCTCCAGGGCCGGGCGGATGCAGCGGGCCGGTTTCCAATCACGGCGCCTTGTGATTCGTTTGGCGATTCGCCTTTCGGCCCGTCGTTCCGCAGCAGGAGATTGGGCCCGTCATTGCGTGAGATGTAGAGGTCAGTCAGACCGTCGTCGTTGTAGTCCCCAAACGCCACGCCCTTCACGTAGCCCACCACACGCGCTCCGACGGCCCCACCGACCTCCGTGAAGCGCCCCCCGTCGTTGTGATAGAGCTCGCACGGATGCTGTGCGCCGCCAGGCACCGACTCGTTGCCGATGAAGAGATCGAGCCAGCCATCGTTGTCGTAGTCACCCCAGGCAGCCGTCTGGGTGGGATGCATGGACAAGAGCCCGACGCCTTCGGTGACATCCGAAAAACGGCCCCCGCCCAGGTTCCGGAGCAGGGAGTTGGGCACACGCCCGGCCTGCTTGCGCCAGGCGCCTCGCAGCACGAAGACATCAGACAAGCCGTCATTGTCGTAGTCGGCGTGCACCATGTTCAGGCCACCGGTGAGCCCCGTCAGCCCGGCCTGCTCCGTGCGCTCCTCGAAGTCACCGCGCCCGTCGTTCTCGAAGTAGCGGAGCTGGTCGCCCAGATCCCACGAGGAAACCAACAGGTCGAGATCCCCATCCAGATCGAAGTCCTCCATGCAGACGCTGCCGCAGAGCTCGGCCACGTCCACACCCCGCTCTCCCGCCTCGTCCACGAAACGCCCGACGTCGGCTTCGGCCGCGAAGGCCTCGGGTTCGATCAGCCATTCCTTGGGAACGCCCTCCGGGTACTCACCCAGGGTCATGGCCGCGATGTTCAGCAACCAACTGGCCTCGACGTATTTGGGCCGCTGCTCCAGGATGCGCGCGAACTCGGCCCAGGCCTTGCGCGAGCCCTCGGTCTGCTGGTGAAGCCCGGAACCCTGGATCGGAAACAGGCAGGACTCCGTGCTGTGGTGCTCGATGCAGTTCTGCTCCTCACCGCGCCGCAGCCAGGCCAGCGCAAGCAGCTCCCGCACCCGAATCACCATCGACTTCGGGGCACCACCGGACTCGACATCCTGCATGAGCTCCTGCAGCGTCTCGATGGCTTCCATCGTCCGCCCCGCGATGAGCAGTTCATTGCCCAACTGGGCGTGGGTCTCCACGCGCTCCGGCGCTGACATCCCCCCTGCGTCCAGGCGCCGCTTGAAGATCTCGACCCGCACATCGTTCAGGTACGTGTCTTGCTCGCCATCGGCCTGGGCGGCCAGGCTCGCGAGCCGCCGAACCATCTGCCGCGAGCTCTCCGTGAGCAGCTTCATGCCCGCTTCCGACGGCCCACCCTCCCCCGAGGAGCCCTGCGAACGCGTGCCCCCATCATCCCCGCAAGCCGCGAGGGCGAGCACACTCACCAGCACGGCCACGGGCCGTGACATCGTTTTGAATCGCAAGACCATCAAGGGATCCTAACCATCGCAGCTTGGCAGGCCAGCGAACTCAACCGTCGAAGCGCCACTCCGTCTGGAAGTCCCGCGCTGGAGCCTGACCGGTGACGGCCGCACGCACCATCTCCACGGGAATGGAGCCCTGCCGCAGCACAGCGTCGTGGAAGTCGCGATTGCTCATCTTCCCAGAGCCGACCAACTCCGCATGAAGCGCGCGGAACTGGAGGCCACCGAGCATGTAGGCGGCCTGATAGAGCGGCCCATAGCCCCCCTGGACTGAACGCCGCACCTCCGCCGTCGCATTGGCTCGCTCGTGCCCGACCCGGTCCATCAACAGGTCGATGCACTCGTCCGGGCTCAGCCGGCCCAGGTGGAAACCGAGCGAGAAGAGGATTCGAGCGCAGCGATGCTTGCGCCAGAAGAGCATGCCGATCTGATCCTCGGGGCCCCGCGCGAAGCCCTCATCCCAAAGCAGCATCTCCCAGTACAGAGCCCAGCCCTCCCCCCAGAACGGCGTGTTGAACAGCTGCCGGTGGGTCTTGTGGCGTTGCGTCATGAAGCCCTGCAGGTGGTGCCCAGGGATCAACTCGTGGTGCACGGTGGCCCGGGAGAAATGGATGTTGTTGCCACGCATGCTCATGAGCTTGTCCGCATGCTCCATCCCGTCCGTGGGGAAGGCCACGCTGATCACCTCTCCTCCCGTGAAGTACGGCGTGTACTTCTGACGGGCGGGGCTCATCATCTCCATGCGCCACACGTTCTTCGCGAAGCTGGGCACGGTGAGCAGCTCATGGGACTCGAGGAAATCCACTGCCTCGTAGGCGAGCTGCCGGATGAGCTCAGGTTGCTCGCCCGGTGCCACGTGCAATCCCTTGACGTGCTCCTGCGCGGCACGCCAATCGTCACCAAAGCCCAGCTCGCGTGATGCTTCCAGCATCCGCTCCTGGCACCACGCGAACTCCCGCTCCGCGATCTCCAGAAGCTCCTCGGCGCTGTAGGGGATCAACTCCCGCTGAAGTTCGGCCCTGAGGGCCACGCTACCGATAGGGTCACCCAGGATCGTGTCAGTGTCCCCTTCCTTCACGCCCGCGACCGTCTCACGCAGGTGTTTCGCATAGCTCCCCAGCGCCTTGTCCAACGCCTCCACGGGCTGCGCGCACCACCAGGTGAACAAAGGGTCGTAGCCGGATCGATAGGTGTTCCAGCTCTTCAGTGTCCGAGCAAGGGAACGCACATGGCTCGCCGCGCGGTTGGCGAGCAGTGGAGTGGTCTCCAGGGCCTCGCCCTCCCCTTCATGCTCTGACTCTACCGCTTCGCCCGCCTCCGACGACTCCTCCATCCGTGTGACACGCTCAGCCAGGGCCTTCACCTGGCTCGCCATCTCCGACAGCTGGCTGGCCGTCTGCTCTGCGTCCACGGGGCGCAACGCCCGGCGGCTCTCGTGCAAGCGGTGGATGTCTTCCGCGAACGGCAAGAGCTCGGCAACCTGCTCCCACTCCGTGGCGCTCAACTCGAGGCGCCGCTGCTCGTAGCCGACGCGGTTCCGCAGGAGCTGCCAATCGATGGAATCGTCCAACGTCATGGCGTCGTAGTCCATGGCCTGGAGACCGGACATCCACACCTCGAAAAAAGCCCGCTCCTGTTCGCGACGCGCTGCGGCCAACGGGGCGTCCCACCAACGGCGCAGGGCGCCGAGATCCGTGCGGTAGCGCTGCACCACCAACCCCATGTCCCGCTCCGCCAGCATGGCGACGAGGTCTGGCGCTTCGTAGAAGGGCTCCGCCGCCTGCGTCGACAGACCGCCCACGACGCAAAGGCACGCAGCACGAAGCCACGACGTGAGTTCCAAGGCCATCGACGGGCCTCCGCTGAGAACCGGGAAGAGGCTTGTGATGAACGCCATGCGTTGGGACCTCCGCAGAGAAGGGGCGGATGGTATCAGGCCCTCGGCCGGGCAGCCCGTTGGGGCGGTCGTGGTAGATTCCTCCCCTTCGTCCTGTCGGACAGGCCGTGCATCCACTTCGACGAACCCCGAGCGCCTCATGCTTCGCGACCGCATCGCCCGTGACCCTTCACCGGCCCGCTCCCTGGCAGCCCTGGCCGTGATGGCCGGGCTGGTCAGCTTGGCCATGTGCCTGCCGTGCTCCCCGGCGTGGTCGCAGACGGCGCCGTCACCCAGGCCGTCCGTCCCATGGCAACGCGATCTCGACGACGCGCTGGCCCTGTCGAAGGACACAGGCAAGCCGTTGCTGGTCTGCGTGAATGCCGATGGTGAACCAGCCAGCGAGTCCCTGGCAGCACGGCGCTACCACGACCCCGCATTCATCGAGTTGATGGAGGGGTTCGTTCCCGTCATCGCCTCCGCGTTCCGGCACAACTCGACGGACCGGGGGACTGACGGCCGGCGACTGCCCTGCCCGCGCTTCGGCCGCGTCACCTGTGCCGAGCACATCGCCATCGAACCCGTCGTCTTCGAGCGCTGGTTCCAGGGAACCCGGGTGGCTCCGCGCCATGTGGGCATCGACAAGAAGGGCAAGGCCCTGTTCGACCTCTACCTCCTGGCCAACCTGGGCATCATCGACACCACCTTGCGCAACGAAGGGCGGAAGGGTCGCCGCCTGCCCGACGCCGAGGGTCTGAGCGAGCGGGCACTGCTGGACTCAAGAGACGCCGCGGCTCGGGAGGTCCTGGAAGCGCTCTTCGTCACAACCGACGAGAAACGACGCCTGGACCTGGCCGACAAGGCGCTGTCCAAGTCACGCACGACGCAACACCCGGAAGTCCTTCGCCTCGCGCTCACGGATCCGGCACCGAAGGTGCGTCGAGCAGCCGCAGAGAAAGCCGCCAGCCTGAGCGCTTTGGTGCCCACCGACCTGGCGATCGCGGCGGCGACCGTCCTGCACGCCGACGACGTCCTGCTCGACCGCATCGCGCGCGAACTCGGGAGCCGACAGGAACCGGACGCTCAACGCATGGCTCTGATGCTCAATGCATCCCGCGAACCGTCCCGAGCCTTGGACATCGAGGCGTGGGGCAGGAAGCTGAGCGTCGAAGATGCCGAAGCACCGCTCCAGGACGATGAGGCGCTGCTCAATGGTCAAAGTGTACGCCTCGAGAAGGACCTGGCGGGCCGCCCCAAGGATCTGTCCCTGAGGACTGAACTCGCCCGCACCTACCTGGCGCTCAGCCGTGCGCGCTCCTTGGGCGGCGAGCAGGACGTCAGCTACCTGTGGGAGTTGGCGAGAGAAGAAGCCTCTGCCGTACTGAAGTTCAAGAAGGCACCTCCAGCAGCCCACGCCCTCTTCGCACGCACCGACTGGTTGCTCGGTGGCCAGGCCGTCGACGCGGCCGCGGCGGCAGCGCGCGCACTCCCAGGCCTCCTGTCCGAGGCGCGCTCCAGACTCGCGGCCGAGACTCTCGATGTCTGGGTCCAGGCCCAAGCGGACCGTGCCTTCGAACAGCTGGATGCCGGAGCACTCCCGGAAGAAGCATCGATCGCGGACGTCGCGACCGGAGCGCGCTTGATCCTGCAGCACCCCCTCGCGACGGCCTGGCAACGGGCGGCTGCCCTGGATGCCGTGGGCGGTCTGCAGTTGGACGGCCTGCACGGTGAGCTCGCCTGGTTGGGCGTTGGCAGACACCCCCTGGCGCCGGAACTGCACGAACACCTGCGCTGGCATCTCCTGCGTGACGGCGACCCTGGGCAGGTGGGCGCGGCCTACGACACCTTGCTCTCCAGCATGTCTCCGGAGCTCCGCCCCGCCGTCCGCTGGTTCGCAGCCTTCGCTGCACTCCAGGCCGGTGACCAACTGCGCATCGCGCTGCGCACGGCCGAAGCGATCAAGAGCTACCGGCTCAGCATCGCGGGCTTCAAGGCCGCCAAGAACATGGACGAGTCCTTCACGAACACGGCAGCCTACCGGGCTCTTGCCCACGCCGGCCTCGCGCGTGTCCTGCTCGACGAGGAGTTCGTCAAGGAAGCCGCCCAGGAGTTGCTGGCGGGGCTGGCCGATGACCAGGCAGCCCTCGACCTGCCCGACGCCTATGGCGGCACGCCCCGCCAAACGACGGCAGACGTCATCACGGCGTTGCGGCGCGGGGCCTCATCGGAGACGAAGGCTGCCGATCCCGAAGCGGAACAGCTGGCTGCGCTCCTGGATGGGCTGCTGGGCTTCTAGCCCTAGACCCCCGGTCAGAAAGAACCCCAGTTCTGTTTGCCCGGCAGGAAGAAGCTCGGGCTCAAGAACCTCAGGATGCCTGACAGCCGGCGTGAGCTGGCGAAGCTGTCTTCGATCGCCCGCTCGGACTCGGCCAGCTCGACCTCGAAGACCTCTGCCCAGAATTCGTCGGAGGCCGCTCCGCGCTCTTCATCGGTACTGAAAAGCCCGCGCACCGCGCTCAGCTCACCCGCGTCCAGGAAGCGTCCACCACAGCCGGGACAGCTGTCGATCTGCACCCGCATCTTCACGGAGAAGTAGTGCCGCTGCATCACAACGCTCTCGCAGCGAGGGCAGTCGTAGCGGGCATTCTTGTCGACGCAGCAGGCGGGGTCCTTGCGAATCCCGAGCAGCTGGCTGCCTGCGGATTCCTGGGCCGAGTCGAAGTGCTGCAGCTCATCCTTGTCGAACCAGAGACCGCCACAGCCACCATCGCAAACGTCGACGGTCACGCCGTCGATCGTGCGTTCTTCCAAGCTGTTGGCACAGGCTGGGCAGTTCATCTCGTTCCCTCTCGCGTCTCGAATCGGACCAACGAGACTCCCCTTCGGGCAGGGAGTGGGATTACTTGAGCGAGCCGCCCTATGGGGCCGTACACGCCAACCAGCCGCGTTCCAGCTCCTGCCTGTCCAGATCCCGACCGATGAGCTGGAGGCGTGACAAGCTGGGCATGGCGAGACGCGGGTCCTCGCCAATCTCGAACCAGCGCCCTACCACCTGCAGCACCACCGGGTGCGCCTTGTCGACGCAGCGCATGACGCCCTTGGCGCGCAGCAAATCCTGCCCGCGGCGCTCGCCCACGAAACCGATCCAGAATTTCAGCTCCTCCATGCGCAACGGAAACTCGCTCTCGAGCGTGAGGGACACCATGCCGGCCGTGTGGGCAGCATGCCCCCCCGTCTCCAGCCGCTGCTCCGCTGCTTCGAGCAGCGGCATCGGTGCGTGGGGCTGGGCGCCGCCATCCCCGAGATCGAACAGGCTGGCCACGTCCACTTCGGCACGGGTGGTCAACTGCATGGGCACGTCGGCGTTGCACGCCCGCACGGCGGCCTCGGCTGCTTTGAGTTGTTCAGGGCTGCAGCGATCCTGGTGGTTCAGGAGGATCCGGTCGGCGAAGGCCAGCTGCTCCGCGGCCTCGGGGTATTTCGCGAGCTGGCTGATCACATCCGCCGCATTGGCCACCGTCACGATGCCGTCCAGGCGCAAGGCATCGGACAGCTCTGGCATGTGCAAGGTGGCAGCTGCCGGGCCCGGGGACGCCAAGCCGGAGGCTTCGATGATCACCCGCTCGAAGCGCGTGGTGGGCAGCAGCCGTCGGTCCCTGCCCCGGACCAGGGCCGCCAGGGTGTCCAGGAGGTCACCGCGAACGGTGCAGCAGATGCAGCCGTTGGCCAGCTCCACCAATTCGTCCCGGGCCCCCACCACCAGCTGCCCGTCGATGGGCACATCCCCGAACTCGTTCACGATCACCGCGCAGCGCTGGCCGTGTTCTTCGGAGAGGATCCGATTCAGGAGGGTGGTCTTGCCGCTTCCCAGAAAGCCTGCCAGGAGGCTGACGGGAACCCTTGGGTCAGCGGTCGAGGGGGAGGGAGGAGGGCTCATGGGGGCCGGTGATCCTCTCACGCAAGGTCCCTCCGTACACCCTCAGATCTGCCGGCCGGGCCTGCCAACGCTTCAAAGCGTCAGGCGGCTGGCGTAGGCTGAGGCGAGTGCCGCCCGAGCCAATGACCAGGGAACGCCAGCGCTCATGACCACCGCCTCGCCCGCCGCGCCACCACCCGCGGAACAGCCCAACGACATGAACTCAGACACGCCCCCCGCCAGCAGCCAGCTTGGCAACGCCCCGAGCAGCCCGGAGGCCAGCGGCCCCCTGTCGCTGCGCCTGGCCGACTTCCCCGACAAGGAACATCTCGCGGGGCACGGCAACTGGCTCTACAAGATCCCGTTCCGGGGCGACTACGCGGTGCTGAAGATCTACTTCGGCAACCGCAACCCGCTGCTGCACTGGAAGAAGAGCTTCGGCAACCTGTTCATCACCGGTCGCACCGGGCACCTGCCCCGCACCCGCTGCAAGGTCGAAGTGGACTGCGTGAACCTGTGGGAGAAGCACGGCTTCCCCTGCTTCGGCATGCACCCCGAGGTCACCTTCGAAGACGTGCCCGAAGGTGGCTACATGCTCTTCGACTATGTGCCGGGCATCCACTTCCGCAGCTACTTCCGGGACGAAACCGTCCCGATGGAAGAGCGCATGAAGACCTGGGAGACGTGGCTGCCCATCTGGCATCGCCGGCACAAGCTCGCCGTCGAGCTACGCGAGCCCGGGCTGATCCACGAGAACGGCGACATGAAGCACGTCATGTTGTGGAAGGGCGAGTTCGTCAACTTCGACTTCGAGATCGTCTTCCGCTCGAAGGACATCCCCGACCTGGTCGGTCGCGAGATGCTGGCTTACATGCGCAGCATCGGCAAGGCCTTCGGCGACGAGATGTACGACCGCATGATGGATGGCATCATCAAGTGGTACCCGGACAAGGCGATGCTCATGGAGGCCTATGTGCACGCCATCGAGAACCGCAATCCGATGATGCGTTTCTTCCGCGGCCTCGACCGCAAGTTCCGCAGCGCGAACAAGAAGCAGTACAGCAAGTACAACGTCGCGATCGATCTGAAGCGTCGCTTGGACGAGGCCGCTCTCAATTAAGTTGGAGGCGACCGGCCGCCCGAGCAAGACACCGCCCCAGGGGAACCGGCTTTGGCGGGTGAACACCGCCACCGGACCCGTGATCCAGAAGCTCTACCGGCGGCGAACGGGTTGGCCGCGGGAGGAGCTGCGAGCGTTCTTCACGTGGCTTGCAGGGCGCAAGACATCTCCCCTGGCCCAGGGCCGCTACGAAACGGAGCGGCGCATGCTCGCCTGCTGGCGCGAGGCAGGGATCGACGTGCCGCGCGAACTCTCGGCGGAGCACCCCGATCTGGCAGGGCGCCGCAGCCTGGTCCTGGAGTTCCTGGAGGGCCCTCTGTTGCTCCAGTTGCTCAAGCCGAAGGCCAAGACACCGGCCGCTCAACGGGACCAGCTGCTTCGGCGCTTCGGTTCCGATTGGCGAGCTCGTCACGACCTGGCCGTGCAGCGCGCGGACCCGGCGTTCATCCAGGAGCACGGCTCCCTGGCACACGTCCTGGTACAGGGCGAGCGTTTCGTCACCTTCGACCTGGAGCAGGGGTTCCGCTCCCGAGGCAGCGTGCTCCCCGTGTTGGCCAAGGAGGTCGCCGACACCCTGCGGACGCTCATGGGCCGAGGTGACCCGGCGAGCTTCCTACCAGACCTCGCATCCCTTGTGAGCGGCTACGGTGACCGGGAACGCCTGCACAGCGTCATCGACTACTACCTGCGACCGCAATATCTAGCGCATCGCCTCGCCTGGCGCTTCGATCGGTGGCGGGAGAAGAAGCTGGGGCGCAGGGCGAGCAAGTACGCTGCCCTGGAGGAGTTGGAAGCTGTTCTGCGCGCCACCCAGGGTCCGGTGAGCGACCAGTGAGCACCCAGTCAGCGCAACGGGCCCCGTTCGCGAACCGCCCCCCCACCGCGCAAACTGAGGTTGCGAGGCGCAGGCCGCGCCGATAGCTTGAGCGCCATGAGCGCCCCACCGACAGAAAGCGCGCAACCCGCCCCGGGCGAGGCGGCGGCGCACGCACCTCGCCGCGATCAACGAGCTCCGTCCAGGTCCCGCGACTGGTTCCTGGGCTGGGGCTGGTGGCTCAAGGAACACCTGCTCCCGGCCTACATCTCCGAGAGCTCCCCGATCCTGGTGGGCGGCTGCGGCCGCAGCGGGACGACGCTCCTGCAGGTCATCATGGATGCTCATCCGGACCTCTGCTGCGTCCGGGAGAGCAGTATCTTCCACCTCGGCAAGCTGGACACCTCCAAGCTGGCCAACCGCTTGGGCCTGCCCATCGAACGGGTCCGTGAGCTCGCCGACGAGAGCCCGCGCCACGCGCAGTTCGTCGAGCGCGTCTGCGGTGAGTACGCAGCGCGCATGCACAAGCCCCGCTGGGCAGACAAGAGCCCGCGCAACGTGCGTCGCCTGGGCTACATCTTCAAGCATTTCCCCAAGGCGCGCTTCGTGCATCTCCTGCGGGATGGCAGGGATGCTGCCTGCTCCCTGCGCACCCACCCCAAGTACAAACGCATCGACGGTGAGCTGGTGGAGGTCGGCACCTGGAAGCGCTTCGAGGGCTGCGCCCAGCGCTGGCAAGACGATGTGCATGAAGGCCTGGCCTGGCGCGGGCACCCCGGCTACCTGGAACTGCGCTACGAGGATCTCGTCAGCGAGCCCGAGCAGCACCTGCGGACGCTCTTCGAGTTTCTCGGCGCGCCCTGGACTCCAGACGTCCTGGAGTACCACCGGGTCGATCAGCGTTCCCACAAGGACCCCGGCTTCGAGAAGCCGCTTTTTCGCTCGTCCATCGGACGCTGGCGGGAGAACATGTCGCCAGAAGACGGCGCCACCTTCCTGCGCATCGCCGGCGAGCAACTCAAGCTGCTCGGCTACGCCCAGGACGACGACTGGATCCAAGAACTCACGGCAGGCAACGGGAAACCTCGACGATGACCACACCCTGGCAGGCGAAGGCCCTCGACTATGTGAAGCGACCCGGATACGCCATGCGCGCGCAACGTGTGGACGTCAACAAGGTCGAAAGCACCGTCATGGCCTTGGGGCCCAACCGCAACATGACGACCCTGACGGCGAGCTTGATTGCGTTGCACCCCAACTGCCAGGTCCTCAACAACGCAGGGTACAGGCACATGGTGCACGCCGAAGCGCTGCTCGCCAACCCGACCAAGGACGAGTACCAGCGCTTCGTGCGCTCGGCCATCTACAAGTCCCAAGGCGGCCGTCGGGGCCACTACGGGGGGACCATCACCCTCTCCCACGCCTTCGACCGCCCGGCCGTTCGTGACGCCTACGAGTCACGTTTCGGCAAGTCGGTCCTGAAGAAGGACGTCCGCTGCCTGTACTGGAAGAGCGCCGTCCAGCTCACGGCGATGATCCGCGCGAAGGGCATCGACCTCTCGGAGGTCGTGGCGAAGAACGACAAGATCCGTTTCCTGATGCCCATCAGGAACCCCCTCGACTGCGCCATGTCGAACTACCGGCTGGGGCACTACAAGCACTTCCCGGAAGTGAACGGGCAGCCCATCGAGAAGGTCGTCGACTTCTTCGTGGAGCTCGTCGCCTGGTTCCTCGACAACCGCGCCAAGCACCCCGACAACTTCTTCTGCTACTTCCAGTCCGAGTTTGATCGGCAGACCTTGCTCGACCTGGCGGCCTTCCTGAAGTCACCTGCGGACGAGACCTGGATCAACAGCTGCCTCGAGTCACGTCTCAAGGGCAAGCCGTACGAGTACGCGCCCGGCATGGTGGACTCCTACCGCGCGTCGATCAAAAAGCACCTCGGCGCACACCCGGAGGCGGCGGCCACGCTCAACGGTATGGTCCCCGCCGAGAGCTGAGTTGCGCGCAGCGCAGAGCCCATCATCACCGGCAAGTCCCCTACCAGCACCCGGGCGTTCTTGATGGAACCGTCCGGCAACTCCAGGCGCTCCTGCTCCACAGCATCGAAGGCCCGCTTCAGGAACTCCAGCTGCGCCGACAGGTCCTCCACCAAGAGGTCGGGCGTGATCGTGTGAAAACCCTCGGGGACGGCTTGGACCATGGTTGGGCTCGGAAGAGGGCGGGATGGAATGCGTCAACCAGCGCAGGGCCGCCCGCACCCGGGCGACCCCGCGCCATCTAGTTCACGTATCCAATCAATAGTTAACGATTGCGTTAACTAACATCAGCGCCTGATCGCGCGTCCTCGAGCTGCTCACCATCAACCCTGGGGCGCGTTCGAAGCGCCCCGCGGGCCTCAAGCTTGAGACAGGCTCCACTGCAGCCCCATGTTGAGCTTGGGGTTCGCGGTTTGCCCCAGAGGGTCGGGGATCGACCAGGGCGCCCCGCCGAGCGTCAGATTCATCGCATAGAAACAGATGCGCTGGCCGAGCTCATACGTGTAGTGACATTCTTCTGGACCATCTCCAGCAATCGCAAAGTCAGGTAGCTCCGGATTGCGAGCCTCTCGGGCTGAGTTCAGAGCGTCGATCTTGCTCTGGGCGTAGTCCATGAGTGCAGCTTTCGGAATCGTACCGTCATCCTCCACCGTGATGGTCGCTGCGCCCCACTCAGCAAGGACCGTCGAAGGGATCTGCGTGTAGGCCTCCTCTTGGACAGCCAGCGTGCATTCGATCGACGGTGGATTCAGGACATCGAGGTTGGCCCAGCTGACGGAAATCACGCAACGGATGGAAAGAGTGCTCATGCAGCGATCCTCTTGAGGGGGAAAGACAATCGGAGACAGCTAGGGCCCCATGCTCTTCACGCAACGAATGCCAACCGAAGGGCTACGGTTGTCCTGAGGAGCTCCGGAATGCTCCTCAAACGAGAGGATTGGACCTCGCGCCTGCCAGCTCTCGCCCTTGATGACGCGGTGACCGACCTCGGGGCGTACGGTCCCGTCACCCGAGATCATCAAGTTGAACGTTGACGTCCACTCGCAGACGTTGCCGAAGAGATGACGCACTCCGAACTCGTTCACGTCCTCGAGTGCTTGGTCCGCGGTGGCCATCACGCCGGGCAGATTGTCGGCTAGCCAGGAGAAATAGCTCTCATGGCTGTCAGACAGAAACACTGCGCGATTCACATTGGCCCGTTGTGCGACGTCAGTTCTGTCGTCTCCCCATGGGTAGAGACGCCCAAGCGGACCACGCGCAGCCAATTCCCACTCCGCCAAGGTGGGTAGGCGCTTTCCGATCCAGCGAGCATAGGCGGTCGCTTCATCGAAGGTGACCCGAACGATGGGCAGATCGTCCAACGCGCGGTTGTAGTCCTCGTCCCACACGCCGTCGCCGTCTCGATCGAACTCAGACATCGGGCGCGCTCCCGTCGCGTCGACGAAGGCCTTGTATTGCACCGTCGTCACCTCGTCCCGATCCATGAGAAAGTCGGCAACCTCCACCACTCCGAAGTCCTTGCGGGAGCCCGCTGGCCCCTTGCCAACGCGGATGCGCGCACCGGAAATGCGAACCATGGGAGGATCCTCCGCGAGCACTTCGGCCACGATCCGAGCTCTCAGATCCAGCACGTAGCTCCCGCGCAGTGCGAGCAACTCCATGTCCGCCTCGGCGACACGCCCTGCCGTGTCCCGCGTGAACACGCGATACGCCCCCAGCGGAAGCGCCACATCCTCAAGGGGTGTGACACCACTCAGCCGCTGCTCATCGCCCAAGGCAAACGGAGCCATGGCTACGGGGAAGACTGACACCTCCGCACCGGGCGGGTCGGTGGTGATGGACAGCCTCGGATGCCACGACTCTGGAACTGCCAGCGCCGCAAGCTCTTCGTCCTCGGGCACGAGGGTCGATGCGGACATCAGCAGACCAATGCCTTGCTGTAGGGCAGAATTTGCCTCCCACGCAGAGAGGTTCGGCACGCTCACCAGCAGCTCCTCTGCCCGCAGTCTGGCCCGAGTAGCACGAGCGCAGACGCGCTTGTCCAGGGCCCTCAAGCCTGCAAGAGCCGGCTCCTTCAAGCCGAAGTCATCCCCCATCAACTCCCGGATGTTCTCCCTACACTTCACCAGCGCCGGTACCGGCTGGAGCTCCAAAGCCGCATCTTCCAACGCCATGATTTGCTGCAGGGGCTCCAGCAGTACTTCACGTCGGTCCAACAACGCCGAGGCCCCTTGAATCCAGCTGGTGGCCACGACCGCGAGAGCGAGGGTCAGACCCACGACCAGGGGCACCCGATGCCGCCTCGCCCGGCGCACGACGCGGTCCGCCAGCGTGGGCGCCCGCGCGAGGATCGGCTGGTAGCTGAGAAAGCGGCGCAGATCGTCGCCGAAGTCACGCGCCGAGAGATAGCGCTTGTCGCGATCCTTCTCGAGCGCCTTCATGCACACGATGCGCAGGTCGCGCGGCACGTGAGGGTTCAACATCTCGATCGCCGCGGGCTCGTCATCGCGAATGGCGTTCAGCACCGAGTCGCGTGTTGCCCCGTCGAAGGGGCGCTCCCGCGTGAGCAGCTCGTACAACACGACACCCAGCGAGTAGACATCCGTGCGAGCGTCCAGCTGCGTCGACTCGATGCGCGCCTGCTCGGGGCTCATGTAGTAGGGCGTACCCACCGCATGGTCCGTCATCAGCAGGTTCTCGAGCTGGAGGTCCTTGGCGACCCCGAAGTCGACGACCTTGGGTTCGCCGTCCTCGGTCAGCAGGATGTTGCCGGGCTTGACGTCGCGGTGGATGATGCCGTGCTCATGGCTGTGCTGAAGCGCCTCCGAGACCGCGGCGAGCAGCTTCGCCACGCGCGCGGGATAGCCTGCCTCCAGAGGAGCCAAGAGCTCCGCCAGATCCTTGGCAGACCGCCCGCAGTCCCGCCCGCGCATGGCATCCAACACGTCACGCAGGCTGGCACCCTCGACGAATTCCATGGCGAAGAAGTACGTGCCCTGGTCCTCGCCCACCGTGAACACCTTGACGATGTTCGGGTGGTTCATGCGCGCTGTGGCGGTGGCCTCCAGCCGAAAGCGCTCCACACCCTTGGCCGACCAGGACGCATGGGACTGCAGCTTCTTGAGGGCCACCTCTCGGCTGAGGGACTTCTGTCGCGCGCGGAACACGACGCCCATGGCCCCGTGCCCCACCTGCTCGATGATCTCGAAGTCCTCCAGGGAGTTGTTCGAGCTGCTGGAGCCGCTCACACCTGCGCCAGCCCCTAGACCACTCCCGAGCTCCAAGAGGGCCGGCGGCGGTTCGAAGAGTCCGTCCTCTCCCTCCGCTTCCAGCAAGATTCGCTGGACCGCCTCCAGCAAGGCCTCGTTCCCGCCCGCAGCCTCTTTCAGGAAGTCCTCACGCGCAGTTCCCGAGCGCTCCAACGCCTGCTCGACAATCCGCTCGATCTGCTCCCAGCGTTCGCTCATTTGCAGCGCCTCCGGAGCCAATCCTTGGCCACCCCCCAGGCGGTGCGGATCCGGCCGGGAGACTCATCCAACAAGGAGGCGATCTCCGGGAAACTGAGGCCCATGATGACGTGCAGCTGCGTGACCTCCCAGGCCAGGCTGTTCTCCTCCCGCAGGCACTCCACGAGGTCTTCGTAGTCCACCAGCTGCATGCTGTTGTTGGAGTATCCGTCCACCAGGTCGTCGAGGAAGGTGCGTTCCCCCAAGGGTCGGCGCTTCTCACGGTTGCGCTCCCGAGCGTAGTCCACCAGCACCCGCTGCATTGCCAGCGAACAACGCACGAAGAAGTGCTTCAGCGATTTGAAGTGGGTCTCGCGGTCCGGGTTGCCGAACACACGCAGGAAGGCTTCGTTCACGAGCGCTGTCGTCTGCAGCGTGTGGTCCTTGCGCTCGCCATACATGTAGACACGTGCGAGGTCCCGCATGCGTTGCGAAACCTGGGGAAACACGGCGCGTGCAGCCTCGCTGTCGCCCCTTCGGAGCTCGAGCACGAGCTGTTCCAATTCCTCGAACTCAGGATCCAAGAACCCTGTCTGTTCCTTCTTTCCTTCTTCGACCATCTCGTCACTTGTCTCGCGTGCCGGATCACGGAGCGGGCGACGCTTACCCACCTCTTCGTACCGCAGTGTAACCGGTGCATTCCTGCGCGGGGAGACGCAATCTCCACGTTGGCGCTGGAGTTCTGCGACGTCCCGTCAAATCAGGGCGCACTCGTTGCCACGAGACCATTGGATGCAGAATACCCGCACTCCGAAACAGGGTCCTGAACCCAGGCCTGGAAGGCGACCTGTGTTGCCGGAGGGACAACTGGCCATGAGGTGCCGAAGCTGACGACGCCTTCCGCGTTGGTGTTCGCGGCGAACACGGCGTCCATCGCGGGAAACAGGACGCCACACAGGAAAGGCGTGGCGGCGACGCTCAAGCCCACGAACAAGGAGACGGACGCGTTGGCTGCGGCGCGGTTCACTTTCAGCAGCACGGGAGTCCCCGTCACGAGACTCCCCACGCCCTGAAGATTCGGGATGCCCTTGGTGCCAGGCACGCCCCCCGCAAGCGTGGCCCACGGAGAAGGCCCATGGGCGACCAACTGCACCTGGAGATCGGTGTAGATCCCCTTCAACTCGAGCGACAGGGGGGAATCGAGCAGATTCACCGCTTCCAAGGGGTCCAGGAGCAAGTCGTACAGTTCACGAAAGACCGGCACTGGGTTCGGTCCGGCATAGGAGTGGATCAGCTTGTAGCGATTGCCCCGTACGGCGGTTCCGCGCCGGACGTACGAGGGCGGCGGCCCCTTCGACGGCAGGAAGTTGGGTTGGAAGAGCTCCTCAAAGGCAAAGGCCCGCTGGCTGGGCGCGTCAGGGTTCGACAGGTACGGACGCAGGCTCACTGAATCCAAGGCAGACGTAGAATCTGCCCCGGCGAGATCCGCAATCGTTGCGTACAGATCCGTGGTGTTGACCAACGCCGTGCATTCGGCGCCCTGCACCACCCCCGGGCCGGTCACGATCAGCGGCACCCGGATTCCCTGCTCATACAACGTGGTCTTCGCATGCTCCTCGGTCCAGGGAGGCAGCACTGCCACCCCCTCGGGCCCGTTGTCGCCCACGAACACCACCGTCGTCTCGGCGGGGTCGACGCCGTTCAGCAGCCGCCCGATTTCTGTATCCATGGCCTCGATAATGGCGCGGCTGTAGACCGGCTCGTTGCCCGCGATGGTTCCCGGCAGCTCCACGGTGTGCAGCTCTTCCGGGGGCGCATGGTAGGGGAGGTGGGCGGCATGGAAGCCGACCCAGATGAACCAGGGCTCAGGCAACGTCAGCATCAAGTCCAGAGCGTCGTCCACCGTGTCCGTAGTGGCGTAGGTGGTGCTGATCGTGGCCTCGCCGTTCACGTTCTTGAAGTATTGGTAGTAGTCCCGAAGGTTGCCCGGTGTCGCACGCACCTCGTCAAAGCCCCCGAGCAAGGGGTGAGCGTACGACTTGCCCAAGTGCCACTTGCCCAGCAGCGCACTGGTGTAGTTCGCGGAGCCCAGCGCCCCAGGCAAGGTCGTGAAGCGGGAGAGCTCCATGCCGGAAAACTCTGAAGCGTCGATCACCGTCCCCATGCCCGTTCGCCACGCGTAGTTGCCGCTGAGGATGGTGGCGCGGGTGGGCGAACAAGAAGGGTTGGAAGTCGCCCGGCGAAAGAGCACTCCTCGAGCCGCCATCAAATCGATGTTGGGCGTGTTGGCGGGCACGGGGTGCTCGCCATAGACAGCGACGGTGTCCACACCCACGTCATCGGCTATGAGCAGCAGCACATTGGATTGCGCCGCGGCAGGAGCGCCAAGCTGGAGCCCCACAAACATCAGCCAGAGGAATCTCAAAGCACACCCTCGCCGGAACTCAGTGCATTTGTGCGGGCTCCCACCGGCAAAGCCGGAATCGAACGGACCGAGAGCCGACGACTTTCCCTGATCAAACAGCGTCCGATCCTAGCTCGCACTCCACTCTTGGAACAGAGTCCTTGATACCCTCGGCGGCCCTCACCCTCGCCAGCAGCTGCATCCCTCCCTTGCCCATGTCCCTATCCATGCTGCCCTGCGCCTCGACCCTGCTTCGCGCCCTGAATCGCCCCCTGGTGCGCTCACTGATTCTCGCAAACCTTGCCATCCTCATCTTGAGTTCGGTGAACCCTCTCGCGGCCCAGTCGACAACCAGCACCGGCACCGCAACCGGCGCCCGACAGAGCCAGTCTGCCCGCGAAGCCATGTGGCCCGCCCCCTCCGCCGAAGACTGGGCCAAGCCCTGCCTGATCACTTTTCAACGCACCTATGAGGACGCCCAAGCCGTCTCACAGGAAACGGGCAAGCCCATCCTCGTCTGCGTGAACATGGACGGCGAGATCGCCAGCGAGCACTACGCCGGCATCCGCTACAGGCAGCCGGAGACGGCCGCACTCTACGAGCCATACGTCAACGTCATCGCCTCGGTCTATCGCCACAACGACCGCGACTATGACGAGCTGGGACGACGCATCCTCTGCCCCCGCTTCGGCAGCGTGACCTGCGGCGAACACATCGCCATCGAGCCCGGGCTCTACGAGAAGTTCCTCGATGGCCAGCGCATTGCACCGCGCCACATCGGCGTCGAGCGCGATGGGCAGGAGCTCTACGATGTCTTCTACGCCTTCGACACGGATTCCGTGTTCGAGGCCATCCGCCAAGGGATCGCCCAGCGGGAGTTCCCCGACGTGCCTCCTCCCCCCGGTGATCGTTCCCTCGCTGAGCGAGCGCTGAGCGCGGAGATCAGTGATCGGGAAGCCCTCGAAGGAATGTGGCTGGACGGCTCCGGGAGTACCCGTCTGCAGCTGATGCAGGCGGCCCGACAGGCGGGCTCTCGAGCCCCCGTGGACCTGCTGCGCCTGGCCCTTCACGCCCACGACCCCGAGCTGCGGCGCATGGCGCGCGAAGCCCTGGCGCTGTCCGAGTCCCCCAAAGCCGTCGACCTGCTGGTGGATGTGCTCTCAGACCCGCTCCTAGGCGACACGGAACACGCGGCCTTGCTGGCAGCCCTGGAGCGCCTCGGGCAAGGGTCCGTGCGCGCGCGCCGCCTCGCCGTCGTGCACCGGGGCCTCGCGGGTCGATCGGGGTCCGTCGACATGCCCCGCTGGCTCACGGCCGTCGAGTCAGATGCCCCGGCCCCTCTGGCCTTTGACCGCGAACAGTTCCAGACCCCGTTGGAGCGGCAGGACGAGATCTTGAGCGGCAACGATCCGGCGGCCCATCTGGACCTGGCCGAGGCCCTGTTGCAGTTCGCCTACGAGCAGCACGCCTTCGACCCGCCCTACGCCAACCTGCTGTTCATGGACGCCCAGAGCACAGCCCAGCGCGCCCGCTCGCTCGGCGCCTACGGTTGGCGGTTGGAGGGTGCGCTCTCCATCTCGGCCTTCTACCTGGGCGACACCGGGGAGGCCCAAGCCCGGGCCATCGATGCGGTCCAAAGCGGCCTGCCCGACAACGCCCGGGACTGGAACACCATGGCCGTACTGGCCAACTTCGCCGGGGCGCGACAGGAAGCCATCCGCATCGCGCTGCGGGCGGGCGAAGAGTGGCCGCCCGAGTGGGTCACGGACGTGCACGCCGCCTGCCTGGTCCTGCTGCGCCACCCCTATGGCACCGAGGAGCAGGCGGTCGCCTATCACGACTTCCTGCAGTCCTTGGGAGCTCGGGGCGAGGCGTCCCAGATCCTTGATGAGGGTCTGGACCGTTATGCGGACTCGTGGGATCTCCATGACCGCCTGCGCCGACGTGTGTTCAGCACCATCGGCTTCGAGCAGCTCGAGCCCACCTACGCGCAACGCTTGGCGCGCTCGGACGCCCCACCAGGCCTGCACTACTTCGCTGGCTATGCCTCACTGGTCACCGCCGAGTTCCTGCGACGCACAGGCCGGCCTGCGGATGAGGCCCTGGCTGCCTATGAGCGGGCAATGATGCACTTCGAAACAGACATCCGGGCCCTGCCAGAAGCACGGGACGACAGCGACCACTTCATCGCGCTGGCCTTGGGCGGTGCAGCACGGGTCTCCTTGGAGGCGGGTCACGACCAGCAGGCCGTCGCCGCCCTGCTCGCGAGCTTCGAGCGCCGCCCCGCCTCGGCGGCCACCCTGGACGGCCTGAATCTCTCCGCGGTGGACACGGCGAAGATGCTGAAGTCCCGGCTGGCAGACCTCGGGCAGGAGGATCTCCACCGGCAGGTGAGCACAGCCCTCGAGCGGCTTCCCGCAAAACTGCTGGAACTCCCGGCCTACGAGCGAGGCCCGCCAGAAGACGACCCCACCCGCCCCTCCTGGCGGCGCCGTTGGCAACGGTCCGGACCCGGGCAGGCGTCGGGACGCTCGCAGGGTTAGGCATCCCCCCGGGCTCGGATGCGCTAAGCTTCCCCGGTCGTTCCCGCGCGGGCTCCGTGCACCCGTGGCGAGCGCCCCGGCAAATCCCACTGCCTGCTCGAGCCCAGCGCCATGTCGATGCCCGACGTCGAGGACTTCTATCCCCTCTCGCCCCTCCAGCAGGGGTTGCTGTTCCACAGCTTGTCCGATGAGGGCGACGGCCTCTACTTCAACCAGACCTTGCTCGGGCTCGAAGGCGCCCTGGACGTCGAGGCCTTCCGCCGTGCCTGGGCCGCCGTCGTCGACCTGCACCCCATCCTGCGCACCTTCTTCGTTTGGGAGGGTGTGGAGAAGCCGATCCAGGTCGTGAAGCGCGGCGCCACGATGCCACTCGACCATCTGGACTGGCGCGCCGACCCCGCGGGAGCGCATGCCCAGCGTCTCGACAGCTTGCTGCAAGAGGACCTCGCCCAGGGCTTCGACCTGTCCCAGGCACCCTTGATGCGCGCCACCTTGGTGCGCACCGCGGACGACCGCCACGAACTGAGCTGGAGCTTCCACCACCTCTTGATGGACGGGTGGAGCATGTTCCGCATGTTGGGACAGGTCTTCGCCACGTACGACACCCTGGTGGCCGGCGGTAGCCCTCAGCTCGAACGCTCGCGCCCCTACCGCGACTACCTCGTCTGGCTGTCGCGCCAGGACCGGTCCAAGGCCGAGGCCTTCTGGCGAGAGAACCTGGCGGGCTTCACGGCCCCCACGCCTTTGCCGCCGGACCTCGCCCCCGACCTCCATGCAGCTCGTGGCCCGGCTCAAACCGCGGCCGAGTCCGCTGACTTCGCCGTGCTCACCGGGGCGCTCAGTGTTGACACCACGGCGGCCCTGAGCCAGCTCGCCGCCGACAACCACCTCACCTTGAACACCTTGCTTCAAGGGGCCTGGGCACTTCTGCTCTCTCGCTACAGCCGTGAGAGCGACGTGTTGTTCGGGGCCATTGTCTCCGGACGCCCGCCTGAGCTCGAAGGGGTCGACGGCATGGTGGGCCTGTTCATCAACTCGTTGCCCGTGCGTGTCCGCATGGATCGCAGCGAAGCCCTGCTGCCCTGGTTGCAGCGACTTCAAGCCGACCAGGCAGAGCTGCGTGAGTACGAACACAGCGCCCTGGTGGATGTCCAGGGTTGGAGCGAGGTGCCCCGCGGCGAGCAGCTCTTCGAGACGCTGTTCCTGTTCGAGAACTACCGCAAGGACACGCCGCTGGAAGAGATGTGCTCATCGCTCAAGCTGCGGGATGTGCGGTGGTTCGAGCGGCACAACTTCCCCATCGCCGCCGTGGCCATCCCCGGCGAGTCGCTCAGCCTGCGCGTCATCTACCAGACGCAGCGCTTCAGCCGAGCCGGGATCGAACGCCTGCTTGGGCACTGGCGCACGCTCGTCGAGAGCATGGTGGCCCAGCCCGGAGCAACGCTCGGTGCCCACGGGCTGCTGACACCCGAAGAACGCAAGCTGCTGTTGGAGACCTGGAACGACACCGACGCCGACCTGCCTGATGTGTGCGCCCACGAGCTGGTGGAGCGCCAGGCCGATGCACTGCCCGAGTCCCTAGCCGTGGTGCAGGGCGAGCGCTGCTTGACCTATGCCGAGCTGGAGCTGCGAGCCAACCGCCTCGCTCACCAGTTGAAGGCTCTCGGGGTCGGGCCCGGCGTACGGGTGGCGCTGGCCACCGGCCGCACGCTGGAGATGGTGGTCGGCATCCTGGGCACCCTCAAGGCAGGCGGAGCCTACGTCGCCTGCGACCTCGGCGTCCCCCCCGCCCGCCTTGCCTACGTCTTCGAGGATTCCCAAGCGCTGGTGGTCCTCACCACTGCCGAGACGGCCTCCTCCTTGCCCGCGCACGGGGCCCAGACACTCACGGCCGATGCCCAGGGCCAGTGGCGGGCTGATGCTGCCGCGCAGACCGAAGCGCCTGCATGGCCGGCCACGCGCCCCGCTCCATCGGCCTGCCCCTCCGACCTCGCCTATGTCATCTACACCTCCGGCTCCACGGGCACACCCAAGGGGGTCGAGCTGGAGCACGCGGGCCTGGTGAACCTGCTCAGCTGGCACCAGCGCACCTATGACGTGAAGCCAGGCGACCGCGCCTCGCACCTCGCCGGCCTGGGCTTTGACGCCTGTGTCTGGGAACTCTGGCCCTACCTTGCTGCTGGCTCCTGCCTGCATCTCGTGGATCAGGAAACACGCCTGGCACCCGACGCCCTGCTGCAGTTCTTCGCGCGGGTGGGCATCACCCAGGCCTTCGTGCCCACCCCCCTGGCCGAAGCCATGCTTCGGCTCGACATGCCCTCCGACCTCGTGCTGGACGTGGTCTTTACCGGCGGTGACAAGCTGAACCGCGCGCCCGAACAAGCCCTCCCCTTCCGCCTGGTCAATCACTACGGGCCGACGGAGAACACCGTCGTCGCCACCGCCGTCGAAGTGCCGCCCAATGCCGAGGACGACAGCGCACCGACCATCGGAAAACCTATCGACAACGTGCAGTGCTACCTCCTGGACGCGGACATGAACCCCGTCCCGGTGGGCGTGGCCGGGGAGCTCTTCATCGGGGGCAAGAGCCTCGCGCGTGGTTATCTGGGCCGGGAGGATCTGACCGCGCAGGCCTTCGTGCCGAACCCCTTCCGGGACGACACGCGCCTCTATGCCACGGGCGACCTCGGGTGTTGGACTGGCGACGGTGAGATCGAATTCCTGGGCCGCATCGACTCCCAGGTCAAGGTGCGTGGATACCGCATCGAACTGGGCGAGATCGAGACGGTTCTCGCGCGACATGCCGGCGTACGCGAGGCCGTGGTCTTGGCCCGCGAAGACGTGCCCGGCAACAAGCAGCTCGCGGGCTATGTCGTCGCAGCAGACCCAGCGGCAGCCGCCTTGCAGGAGGCCGAACTCAAGGCGCATTGCGCAGCAGAGCTGCCCGACTACATGGTGCCTCCAGCGATCCTGGTCCTGGACAGCTTCCCCCTCTCCAGCAGCGGCAAGCTGGATCGCAAGGCCCTGCCTGCGCCCGACATCGCCCGACCCCGGATGGAGGCTGCCTACGAGGCACCCACCGAGGGCGTCGAGGCCACCATCGCCAACATCTGGCGAGAGTCCTTGAAGCTGGACCAGGTGGGCCGCGCCGACAACTTCTTCGACCTGGGCGGAAACTCGATCCTGTTGATCGCCGTGCACGGCAAGCTCAAGGCCGCATTGGGGAGGGAATTCCCGATGGTGGAACTGTTCCGGTTCCCCACGGTGGGCACCCTGGCCCGGCACCTCGAAGGAGCTGGGGACCCAAGCGGCGAGTCACCCCAGGACGCCGCAGAGAAGACCGAGAAGTTGCAGGCAGGCCGCAGCCGGCTAGCCCAGATGCAGCAACGTCGACGTCGGAAATGAGGCGTTCCCCTGAAGCGGGGAACAGAGCCAGCTTCACCCTCGTCCAATGCAAGATCCGATCCCAGGAGAGACTCTGCCCATGCTCATGCGTTCCCTGTGCCTGCTGCTCGCACTGACGGCCCTCCCCGCCCACCCGTCCCCGAGCCAGCCGCCGCTCTCTCCGCCCGTCGAGGGCGACGTCATCATCACGCTGCGCGCTCACGACGCCCTGAACTCCGCCCTGAGCCTGGACTCCTTGAAACACGCAGGCTCCATCGTGGCCGGCGAACTGATCCTGGATTTGGCCGGCATGGCCTATGGCGCCTTCAGCCCCGGGAAGCTGAGCTTCGCGTTCCGGCGCGACGAAACCGCAAAGCTGCTGCACGTGGAACCGGCCACGGTCCCGGGCGTGACGACCTCCAGCCACATCGCTCCTCACCCACCGCTGAGCATCTATCACTCCCTGCGCCTGTCGCGCGGCAAGGTCTTCTACGACCGCCCCGTGGGCAAGACGGTGCGCCTGAAGGAAGCGCAAGAGCTCTTCGGCCCGCTACCGCCCGAGGGCGCACAGCACATCGTTCCGAAGGCCGGCCACACCTATCTGCTGCGCACCCTCGACCCCAAGGCCCTGGGAGGCCGCGAGCACTTCCTGAAGTTCCTCGTGCTCGAAGCAACCCCGGACCAGGTGACGCTGCGCATCGACCACTTCCGGGAGAGCTAGCCTCTGCCGCCCGCCGCGATCCCTGCGAGGGCTCCAGCCCTAGGGCTCTGGCCACTCCAACTTGCGTCCGACCCAACGCCAGTGAGCCAACTGGGCACCTCGATGCAGCTTCTTGTCGAGGAAGGAGAGCAAGGGGATGGGCAGGTCGCGCAGGGTGATGCCCAGGGGCTTGCCGCCTTGCGGCTGGCTCAGCTCGTAGCCCAGCTCTTGCATGAGATCCCCGGTCAGGTATTCGATGATGCGTGTGTGCGCGGGTGAGAGTTCATCGCGCCACCCACCCTTGGGGGTCTTGCGCACGAAGTCGGCGGGCAACTCCTTCTTGCCGCGCACCTTGTCCTTCGTGCTGGCCTGGACGGCGTGCTCGCAGAGCGCCTGGTCTGCGGGGAGATCCAGCCACGAGAAGATGCGAGCCATCTCCTCCACACCTTGGTCCTTGAGGTCCTCGTAGCGCACCTGCAGGTAGCGGTCGGTGAGCTGCGGAATACGCATGGCCGCCTCCACGTCCTCACGCCAGTAGCGGCCGCCGTCCACGGGGTGCGTGGGAAACTCCCACTTGGCCCAGCCGCGACTCGCGCTGCGATGGCTGCAGAAGACCGCCCTTGGATCCCTTGCGATATGCAGGAAATAAGCGTCGGGCATGACCTTCAGGATGAACTCGGCCAGCTTGCCGTTCTCAGGGGTCTTGTCCACGACCACGGAGGCACCCGGCTTGGCGCTCGCCACGGCACCCAGGATGCCATCGGCCACGGGCCGCAACATGGGGTAGAGCCCCTCTGCTGGCAGCACCTGCTTGAGCCTGAGCGTGTCGTCGTCACCGGAATCCGCCGTGGCCTCACCGGAGCTGTTCACGATGAAGCTGAAGGCCGCCTTGTTGTTCCACCAACGCTCCATGCCCTGCAGGTAGTCGAAGACCTTGGCGTGCTGGAAGGTCGCCACCTGGGGGTGATGGCTCATGAGAAAGGTGGTCCATGTGGACCCACTGCGCGGACAACCCACGATGAACACGTTCTTCATGAGGGCACCCGCCGTAGCTGTTGCGAGACGGCTTCGAGCAACGGCCCGACAGCCGACTGGATGAAGAAGTGGTCGCCGTCGAGCATGTTCAACTCGAAGCTGTTCGCGGTCTGTGCGCCCCACGCCTCGAGCTGATCCACCGGCACATGCTGGTCGGCGCTTCCACCGAAGGCCGTGATGGGACAGTCCAGGGGCTGCTCGTCCAGATAGGCGTAGGTGTCACAGATCGAGATGTCAGCCCGTAGCGCGGGCAAGAGCAGCTCCATCAGCTCCTCATGTTCCCGGGCCGCCGCGGGGATGGCGTCATAGAGGCGGCTCACCTCCTGCACGAACTGCTCAGCGGGAAGTTCGTGGATCGGAGCATAGGGCGCAGGGATCTGGGGCGCGCGATAGGCGGAGGCGAAGAGGTGGGCCGCTGCTGGAGCGCCGCGCCGACGCAGAAGACGCAGCAACTCGAAGCAGAGCAGTGCGCCCATGCTGTGCCCGAAGAACGCACACGGACGATCCAACAAGGGCTCGACGACAGCTGCCAATTGATCCAACAGGGGCTCCGCCGAATCGAAGGGCGTCTCTGCAAGTCGGTCCTCGCGCCCCGGAAGCTGGACACCCAGGACCTCGACGTCGGTGGGCAGCAGCTTGGCCCAGGGACGAAACGCCCAGGCGCCTCCACCCGCGTACGGAATGCAGATCAGACGCACCTTGGCTTCTGGCGCGGCGCGGATGCGCTTGATCCAGAGGTCCTGCTCAGCCATGGGCTTCTCGCGTCTGCGTCGGTCGGAAGGGTCAGAGAGTTGGTGAACGACTTAGCTTTGCTTGCGGACGGCCTGGGGGCAACTGCCCGTTGGACGGCAACTTTCCGGCCCAGGCGCAGACCCTCTTCAGCAGCTCCGCCTGGGTCCACTGCAGGGTGAACACGTGGTTGGCTCCAGGAATGACCTCGTAGCTCGATCGTTCCATCCTGCGCACCCGCTCGAGCCCTTTGCCCAGAACGGTGTGGAAGTAGTCCAGCCCTTCATCACCCTCGCAGTACAGGTGGTAGAGGTGCACCCCACGGCCGGTCAGCCCTTCCAGCAGCTGCACGGCATCCGGTGCCTCCTCACTCGAATTGGTGGAAGCTTGCGCGGCGTCGGACCCCGAGCCAAAGCGCGCCTTGAGCGCCCGCACAGGCCCCCCCACCATCATGGACAAGATGCGACCGGGGCTGAGCTGCCCGCCCAGCGCCTTCTTCCAGTTCTTGGAGCGGAAGGAGCTCTTGAGCGCGATGCGCCAGGAATGACGTGCCATGGCACGGGCGTGCAGCTGTTCACTGAGCGCAGGGTCCATACCATGCAGGTGCATCTGCGCGTTGATCAGCACGGCACCCACGACGCGCGGGTCTGACTGCGCCGCCACGAAGGCGTTGATGGCGCCGCTGCAGATGCCGATCGGCACGAAGGAGGTCACACCCCGGGTGCGCGCCAGTAGCTCCATGGCCTCTCTCGTCTCCATGGCAACGCTCTGCACGGCAGGCATGGCATCCGCCCGACGTCCGCTGTCGCCGATCCCCGAGTAGTCAAAGCGCAGAGAGGGGAAGCCCTGTTTGGCGAGGGCGCGTGCGAGTTTCACGTACAGCTCGTTAGGGCCAACGTGGTGGGTGATGCCCGCGTTCAGGAAGAGGAAGGCCGGGCGCCCAAGCGCGGGAGCCGCCCCTTGCTTCTGCTCCGTCTCGCCGACCAGGTCGGCACGAGCCCCGGAGGTCGGGGCGGCCTCGGTCACGATGCCCGTCACGCAACCTCCGCCGCTGAAGACGACTGCCTCTTCCTTCATGCCGCGCCTTCCTCGGCCCAACGCACGATGGCGTCGAGCACCTTGCGTGGCACATGGACCTTCCCGAAGTCCTCGACCCAGGACCAGAGATGTGGGTTGGGGATCTTGGCCGTACCTAGCTTGCAACCGTAGCTGGCCAGGTGCTTGCTGAGAGGCTCTTGCGACACCTCTTCGTGGCTCTCCACGAGCAACACGTGCTCCGCGGGCCGCGTCTGGATGTTGCCGACGATGTCGATGCCCTGGATGTCCGCCACGAGCTGTGCCGGCAGGGCGTAACCGAGCACCTCATCGCGGCTGCCCTGGGCGTCGGGAATCACATGCGCGTAGTTGAGCATGGTGTCGTGCAGTGAGCGTATCTCGTCCAGGTAGCCCCCCCCATCGAAGACAGGATCCCACAGGACGAGCCGTTCCACGTCGGGCCGGGCGACGGCCACCCGCGCGGCAATGGCCGCACCGAGCCGCAACCCGATCAGCCCCACATCCTTCACGGAAGTTCGCTGCGCCAGCTCATCCAGCGCATCGCTCGTGTCGGTGAACCAGCGGTCGAGACTCCAGTCCCGGATGTCCCCGGCGGAGTCGCCGCAACCATGAAGATCGAAGCGCAAGACCGGGAAACCCGCCTCGCTGAGCAGGGTGGCGAGCAGACGCAGCGCCCGATGGAACTGCAGGTACTCGTGACCGAATGGCGGGCAAATGACGAAGCCGCGCTCTCGCGGTTCGCCGACAGGCGCGTGGTAGTTCGCGTACAGCGGGCCCCCGCTGCCTTCGAAGAACAGTGGTTGGGCCCCGTGGATCACGGTGGGTTCGTTCAAGTGGACGGCCCTTCAGAGGAGGGCCCTTGGGACCCGCCGCGGAACACCCGGGCCAGGCGCTTCATGAGCCCCTTCTTGGGCTTGTCTGCAGCGCCTTGGACAGCGCGCAACTCACACAGGGTCGCCAACTGGCCAAGCGTCGGGAGCACCAGCTCACCCGGGTTCATCTTCAGATCCAACTGCTTCTCGATCTCGCCGATGACCTGCATCAGCAAGAGGGAGTGCCCGCCGAGATCGAAGAAGTTGTCGTGCAAGCCCACACACTCCAGCTCCAGGACGTCGGCCCAGATGGCTGCGAGCCGGGTCTCCATGGGTGTCACGGGCGCCACGAACCCCGAGCTGCGTGCAGGTGCAGCGCCCGCATCGGGCGCCGGGAGCCGGTCCCGATCGACCTTGCCCTGGGTGTTCAGCGGGAAGGCGTCCAAGGTCATCCAAGCCGAAGGCACCATGTAGCTTGGCAGGGAGTCGGACAGGGCCTCGCGCAGCGCTCCGGTGTCGGGTCCACCCGAAGAAATCACGACGTAGGCCACCAGACGTGGGTTGCCCGGGCTGTCTTCGCGCAGCAGCACCGCCGCCTCCTCCACACCGTCGTACTGTGCCAGCGCCGCTTCGATCTCCTCCAATTCGATGCGATAGCCGCGGAACTTCACCTGATTGTCCCGTCGGCCCAGGAACAGCAGGGCGCCGTCTTCCCGGTGCCTGACCACGTCGCCCGTGCGGTACATGCGGGTCGGGGAACCTGCCAGCTCCGCCCCCAGAGCGCCTCCCTGCCGAAGCTCCTCGAGGAACGGGTCGGGCAGGAAGCGCTCGGCCGTCAACTCCGGGCGTTCGAAGTAGCCGTCAGCTACTCCCGCACCGGCCAGGTGCAACTCGCCGGGCACACCCATGGGCAGGGGTTCGCCGTTGGGGTCGAGCACATAGGCGCGAACATTGCGCACGGGCCGACCGATGGGCACGTCGTAATCACCCGCCATCAAGCTGTGCGCTGTGCCGACGATGGTCGCCTCTGTGGGGCCGTAGGTGTTCAGCAGGAGCGGGCCGCTACCCACCTGCTCGAACCACTCCGCCAATTGCTCGGGCTTGGCCCGTTCGCCGCCCAAGATGGCCACGCGCACAGTGGCCGGGAACGGCACGCCCGAATCGGCGAGCCCGCTCATCACCACATGCCAGTAAGCCGTTGGAAAGTCGATCACGGTGATGTCTTGTTCGGTGCACGCCCGCAGGAAAGTCGCGACGGAACCGATCATGGCGTCGGTGCGCAGCACGAGGGTCGCCCCAGCCAGCAGGGCGGGATAGATCTCTTCCGCCGCCGTATCGAAACTGACGCTGGCGAACTGGAGCACTCGATCTGCAGAAGTCAGCCCGAAGGCCTCACGGGCATGTGAGACGTAGTTTGAGAGGGCCCGATGTGGGATCAGCACACCCTTCGGCCGCCCGGTCGAGCCCGAGGTGTAGATCATGTAGGCCAGGGCATCGGGGCCCGCAGAGCCGTCCGCCAGGGGTGTGTCCGCTTGTGCGGCGAGCCTCTCAGCCAGCGAATCCAAGCAGAGCACCGGACAAAGCACCGGCGACGGAGTGCTTTCCGTGGGGAAGCGATCCAGCAAGCGTTCCTGCGTCAGGAGCAGGTCGACCTGGGCATCCTCCAGCAGGAAGCGCAGGCGCTCCTCGGGATACATGGGGTCGAGGGGCACATAGGACGCACCAGCGGACAAGATGCCCAACAAGGCCACCACCATCAGCGGCTCGCGCTCGACGCACAGACCCACCCGGGCACCCTCGCCCAACCCCTCTTCGCGCAGCAGGTGCGCGAGCTTCATCGCTCGCGACGCCAACTCGCGATAGGTCAGGGCTTCGGCCCCCTCCTGCAGTACGGCGATGGCGTCCGGTGTGGCCTGGGCCTGGCGCGCAAACTGGACATGCACGGGCTCGCTCTCGGCGTCCCCGGGGGAGCCTGCAGCCGTCTTGTTCCAATCCACCAACAGGGTGTGTCGTTCGGTCTGCGACACCACGGGCACCCGTGCCAACGGGGTCTCCGGAGCGCTCGCGATGCTCAACAAGACCCGCTCGAAGTTGTGCAGCAGGCGCATCACCGACTCGGCGTCGAAACGGGTCGAGTCATAGGAGATGGCCAGGTTCAGCTCCGGCCCTGGCGTGATGATGACGGTCAGGGGGTAGCCCGGGCCGCCGTGATGTCCGTGCACATCCTCCACCCGCAGGCCGCCGCCCCAGTCACTCACCGTGAGGTCACCCAACCAGTTCTCGAACACCAGCAGGCTTTCGAAGAGCGGGAGCCCCGCGGGCACATCGCTGTAGCCCTTGACCGTCACGAGGGAGCTGTACTCGAAACTGCGCTGCTTCACCTGGCGTGCCTGCAGGTCGCTCAGCCAGTCCCCCACAGCTTGATCGACGGGCAGCTGCACCCGGCTGGGCAGCAGGTTCACGAACAGCCCGACCATGCTCTCCACACCCTCCAGGGGGATGGAGCGGCCGGACACGATGGTGCCGAAGACGACGTCGCTTTCCCCGGAGTAGCGAGAGAGGAGCACCGACCACGCACCCTGGACCAGGGTGTTGAGGGTGATTCCTCGCCGCTGGGCGAACTCGCTGAGGGTCGCGCTGGTCTCGGCCGAGAGGCGGATCTGACGCCCGTCGTACTCCGTCACCGGTGCGTGCATGCGCGTGGGCGACTGATCGATACCCATGTGCGTGGGAACCTCGAATCCCGCGAGCTCGGCGCGCCACCAATCCTCCGCAGCCTGGGGGTCCTGCTCCTGGATCCAGGTGACGTAATCCCTGTAGGGGCGGTGCTCGGACAGCACCGGGGCCTCGCCAGCCACCAGCCCCCGGTAGTGCTGCAACACCTCGCCGAGCACCATCGACGCCGACCAGCCCTCCATCAGGATGTGGTGCAGGCTCCAGACCAGGCGCCAACTCTCACTCCCGGTGCGGAACAGGGCCAGGCGCGTCAGCGGGGCCTCATCGAAACTCACGCCCTGGGCGCGATCCTCGGCGCGGTGCCTTGCCAGGCGTTGCGTCTGGGCGTCCTCATCCAGACTGGAGAGATCGGTCAGCGGGAGCTCGACCTGCTGCTCGTCATGCACGACCTGCAACGGCTTGGCCAACTCATCCCAATGGAACGATGTGCGCAGGATGGCGTGCCGGTCGAACGTCCGCTGCCAAGCCTCGCGCAAGGCCTCCACGTCGAGCGGGCCGGCGAGGAAGTACTCGAGCTGCATGAGGTACATGCCCGAGTCGCCGATGGTCACGCTGTCGTACAGCATGCCGTGCTGCATTGGCGACAGCTCGTAGATGTCCGAAACGCCTTCCATGCACTCCTTGCCTTGTCACGTCGCGGGTCACGTTGGAGCTTTGCCCGACTGATGCAGAACCGCTGAAGCCTACCAGCCCATGTCCTGTCCCAGGTACTCCTGCAGCCGTGCGTTGTGGGGCTCGAAGTAGCGTTCCAGTCGTGCCCGTGCGGAAGGCTCCATATCCGGATAGGGCGCGGCGTTCAGCTTCCTGAACTCCTTGGGCGCGTGGTAGTCGAGCCCCAGGAAATGGAAGGCCTTCTCCAAGGTCTGCTTGGGGGCTTCGTAGAGCCCCTCGGTCCGCACCACGCACATCTGCGTCTTGGGGAAGTGCTGCTCCCACTGCTTCAGCTGGTCCACGTAGATCCCGCGACGCAGATAGGAGTGGTGCATGAAGTCGAAGCTGAAGTAGTCCCCCTCGGCATCGACCTTCTGGCTCTCGCCTTCCAGGCGTTCCTCTTCCTTTTCGATGGCCGCCTCGAAGGACAGGGTCTCGAGGCCCGCGCGCAGGTTGTGGTTGTAGAAGGAATACGCCCGATCGACAGGGTTGCGCAGGATGGAGAGCAGCTTGATCTGCGGCACGGTGCGCTGGATACGCTCGGCGCAATGCGGGTGGAAGAGGTAGTCCGGCGTGGCCTCGCCCGTGAGCATCGAGCCCTTCGCACTCCTGGTCGGAAAATGCGAGCGGTACCAGAGCGCCCCGCGCTGGTAGTAGGCGTTGAAGAAGTAGATCTCCTTCTTCATCGCCGGGGCGATCCCGGGGTGCTGGGTGAGGTAGCTGTAGAGCGCCGTGGTGCCGCACTTCTTGGCGCCGATGATGAGGAAGTCAGGCAGGCTCCGCAGCGGGCTCGTGAGCAGGTGGCTCGCCTGCTTCATCTTGTAGCGCCAGGTCGGCGCCGGATTGAAGTGCGAGGTGAGCATGTAGCGCGCTCCCTCCACGAACTGCTTCGTACCGTCCGGCCCACGGATGTGCAGGACCAGCGGACCCTCCTCGCCCGGTTGGACCTTGAAGCTCATGTGCGGACAACTGGTACTCCAGGCCGTCGTGAAGACGTCCAGCTTCTCGGCCCATGCCGGGTTGCGGGGATACTCCAAGGAGTAGCCGTCGTCCAGCTCCGTCAGCTTGTCGCAGCGGGTCATGATGTCGGCCGTCGTCTTCTGACGCTGCCCGAGACTGATTCCCGTGTCGCTCATGGGTGGCTCCCCGCCGCATCCCGCGCACGGCTGATCTCATCGTCTGTCTGCGGCAACACCAAGCCGTCCTCCAATTTGAGGCAGCGGTCTGCCATGTCCATGTACCTGTCGTCGTGGGTGATCACCAGCACCGTCTTGCCCTGGGCCTTCAGCTCTGGGAGAACCTCGCGGTAGAAGGTGTTCTTGAACTGCGGGTCCTGGTCCGCCGCCCACTCATCGAGCACATAGAAGGGCCGGTCTTCGAGGTAGGCGCTCAGCAGCGCGAGGCGCTTTCGTTGCCCCTGGCTCAGGTCCACGTTGGAGAGCTGCCCCCCGGCCACGCTCAGCTTGTGGTCCAGCTGCAAGCGCCTGAGGTGCTCGAGCGCTGCTGCATCGACATCCACGCCCTCCCGAGCCTGCAGGCTGCGGAAGAGATGGAAGTCCGTGAACACGATGGAGAACAGCTGGCGGTAGTCGTCGACATTGGATTCGTCGACGGGCACGCCGTCCATGAGGATCTCGCCACCTTCCAAGGGATAGAGCGAGGTGAGCACCTTGGCCAGAGTGGTCTTCCCGCTGCCGTTGCCACCGAGCACGAAGACCAGCTCTCCTGGGACGAACTTCAGGTTGACCGGGCCCAGCTTGAAGATGTTCCCGTCAGCGTCCTTCGTGTAGCTGTACTTGACCCCTCGCAACTCCAAGCTCTTCCAGCTGACAGGAATCGGGGGCACCGGCGCTTCGAGATCCACCGGGTCTTCACCCAGCGACAACCCCAATTGCTCGATCTTCTGCAAGGAGACCGCGGCCCGACCGAGGTCGGGCGCCTGTTGCATGAGCGTACCCAAGGGCCGGTACAAGAACAGCGCCATCAGGACGTAGCCGTCCAGCACCCCCGTCTCGATCCCCATGCGCGGCACCACGAAGATGAGCATGCCGAGCAAGACGAAGAACACCAGCCGCGTCAGATTCTCCGCCGCAATGAACATCTTGCGACCGCTGGTGTTGGTCACTCGGTAGTGGTCCAGCGCACCGTGCAGGTCATTCTTCAGGAAGGTCTTGCGACGCAAGGCGTTGAGCTTCAGCTGCTTGATGCCATCGTGCAGGGCCCGGAAATGCTCGAAGATGAGGTCAAAGGCGTTGCGCCCCTCCCGCATGAAGCCCATGGAGCGCAGCGTGAGGACGCGGTAGATGGCGACACCGATCACGATGAAGACCATCAGCACCAGCATGGCCTTCCAACTCAGGTAGGCCATGTAGGCCGCGCCGGCAAGCAGCGTGGTGCCGTCCACCACGAGCCGTGGGACATTCGGCAGCACCTTGGACACGGCCGTCACATCGTCCGTGAGCACCGGCAGCAACTTCGCGAGGCCCAGGGCCTCCAGGCGTTGCAGGGGCGTCGACAGGATCTTCGCGCTCAGCTCCAGCCGCAGGTCCGCCACGGCCTTCATGGCCAGGTTGAGCACCATGAGCTGGCAGGCCACGCCGCTCACCATGAGCACGGCCAGCACCCCGACGAAGCGCCAGATCCAGATCGCCGAGGTGAACAGCTGGCCTTCCCAGATCTTGTGGGTCAGGGCGATGATGCCCGCGCTGGCCACACCGCTGATGACACTCACCAGCATGGCCGTCAGCACCGTCCTGCGGTTGGCCCGCAGCAAGAACATGAAGAGCTTCACGCCTTCTTCCCCTTGCCGGGCTTGCCGATCTTCGAGAGCAGCTTGTCGAGATCCTTCTGGCTCACCTTGGCGCCGGGGAAGTCCGAGGGCGTGCGCCCTCCAGCAGCAGGCGCCTTGCAGTGCTCGATGAGTGCGTGCAGTTCCGTCTCGAAGCGCTTGGCCAGGCTCTCCACCGTGCTGCGCTCGTGGCGGTTCGCCCCGAAGGACCAATCGACGGTCAGTTGCCCACCTGCGACGTAGCCCACCACCTCGAGCAGATGCCCGCGGGGAAAGTCGGGACTGCAGGGCGCGCCGCTCGTCGTTCGCATCAGCTGCATGGGCGAGGCCGCATCAAACTGTCCGAGGTAGAGGAAGTTCAGGTCGGGGCTGGGGATGCGCGCCATCTCGGCCGCCGTCGCTTCGTCCCGGCACAGGTAGCGCAGGGCACCGTAGCCGATGCCGTGGTTGGGGATGGCACGCAACTGTTCCTTGATGGCCTTCAGCTGGGCACCCTCGTCACTGCAGCCTTCGAGCGAGAGGCGCGCGGGGAACAAGGTGGTGAACCAGCCCGCAGTGCGGGACACATCCACATCCTTCACGACGTCTTCCCGGCCGTGGCCCTCCAGGTCCATGAGCAGGACCTCGCTTCCCGTCCAGGGCGCCAAGGCACGCAGCATGGCCGTGCACAGCACCTCTTCGATGCGCGTTTCGTAGACCGGAGGCACGTCCTGAAGCAGGGCCCGGGTGCTGTCGGCACTCAAGCACACGGACACCGTGCGCGCCGTGGAGTGGGTGTCGGCACCGGTCAGTTTGTCCTTGGGCAGACTCTCACCCGCCGCCGGCACGCTCCCGGGCTTCTGCACCAGCGAGCGCCAGTGGGGCAACTGCAGCGCGGCTTGACGGCCCTGGGCCCAATCGTCGAGGCCCTCAGCCCAGCGCTTCAAGGAGTCCGACTTGGCGGGCAGCTCCGGGGCCTTGCCCTGCGCCCTGGCTGAGAGCGCCGAACGGAAATCGTCCTGCAGGAAGCGCCACGAGACGGCATCCACCAACAGGTGATGCACCACCCACAGCAGCTGCGCTGGCTCATCTGCCGAGCGTCGGAAGAAACCTGCACGGACCAGGGGCGCTTCACTCAGGTGCAGACTCCCTTGAAGCTCCGTCGCGCGGGTGATCATCTCCGCATCGCGTGCCTCGAGAGGCACGCCGGAGAGGTCGTAGGTCACCAACTCCACGGGCTCCATGGCCGCGTAAACCTGGCGCGGCGCGCCAGCGGCATCCTGCCCCGGCTCGTAGCGCAGCCGCAGGCCATCGTGGTGACTCACCACATCATCGAGGGCAGCGCGCACCTGCTCGGGCGTCGCCCCCTCCGGCAGATCGAAGAGCGACGGCAGGTTGAAGTGCTGGGGGTCCGGAACATCCTGCTCGAAGAACCAGCGCTGGATGGGCAGCAGCGGCACCTCACCCGCGGCGACGCCTTGGTCGGCCGCGTGGGCATCTCGCGCTTCGGCGACGGACGCGAGCCCCGCGATGGTGGGCTGCTCGAAGATCTGTGCCGGCGTGATGCGGAACCCGGCGCGCGCCACCAGGGCCACGATCTGCAGACCGAGCACCGAGTCCCCTCCCAACTCGAAGAAGCTGTCGTGCACACCGATGCGACCGATGCCCAGCACCTGCCCCCAGGCCGACACCAGGGCGTGCTCGGCGGGCGTGGTGGGTTCGACGTAGTCGCTTTCCAGCTCCGGTCGATCGTGCAGCCCGCTCGCCTCGGGCTCGGACCGCTCCTGTCGGCCACCCGCCCACTGGTCCAGGCGCCGCTGCAGACTGCCCGTGCTGACGATGACCTGGGAACCCGCCGGGAGGCTTAACACGCGGCGGAAGGCTTCGGCCCCTTCCTCGGGGCTCATGTAGTAGGCGTCGTCCTTGCCTTCCTGTTCATGCAAGAACTCAGGCTCCCGCCAGCTGAGCCAGTTGTCCCAGTTGACGGATGTCCACGGCAGGCTCGCGCGGCTGTTGTGGCGTGCAACGAAGGCGTCCACCAGGTGGTGCGCCGCGACATAACCCACCATGCCCAGCGCGCCGAGACACGAAGCCAAGGACGATTGCACGATGCAGAAGTCCGGGGAGCGGGATTCGAGCAGCGCCTCCAACACCGCGAGGCCGTCGCGCTTGGGCGCCAGGTGGCTTTCGATGTCAGCCCGCGTGGTCTGCTGCAGGATGACCATGGTCTTGTCACCGCCCGCCGCGTGCACCACGCCGTCCAAGGCACCGAACGCGCTCTCCGAATCCAACAGGGCCTGGTTCATGGCCTCCGCATCGGTGACGTCGGCGCGCACGATGCGCAGCTCTGCACCCAGCGCTTCCAACTCGCGCAAGCGCGTGATGCGGCGCAGCGTGTCCAGCGGGGTCTGCTTGTCCGCTCGCAGTGCGTCCCAGATCGACGCCGCCGGAAACTCGCTGCGGGTCGTGAGCAGCAAGCGCGGCTTGCAAGCCTGCGCCAGCAGAGTGGCCACCTCGAGACCGATGGAGCCCAGGCCGCCTGTCACCAGATAGTGTCCGCCCTGCTTGAGGACCGGCGGCACGGGAGCCTCTGCGGGGAGGCCTTCGACCCTCAGTGGTTCATCAGCGCGCACCCAGCGGTGCGGCCCACGGTGGGCCACGAAGTCGGGTGCCTCCTCAGCCTGGACCTCACGCAGCAAGCGCTCCACGACACGCGAGCCGGCCGCTCCCTGCTCCAGATCCACGTGCCGGGCGCGCAAGGATTGGCATTCCTGCGTCACGGATTGGCAGACACCCAGCACCGTGGCCTTCTCAGGCACCAGGGACTCCGTCCCGATCACCGAGCACACGCCGCGCGAGACGCTGACGCTGTTCAACGCTTGGGTGTGGTCGCTGTCGTCAATGGCCTGGGCCAGAGCGAGCAGCGAGAGCATGCCGCGCTCCAGGGCCGTCTCCCCCTCTGCGGCTTCGCAGCCCCAGAGGTGCACGAGCATGTCGGGCGCTGCTGGATCGTCGCCTTCGGTCAACGCCGCCCAGAGCTGGCCGTACTGCTCCCGAACATCAGGGGTCAGCCGGTAGGCCCGCGGCCCCTCGGCCACGAAGGCATTCCCGGGCCGCACCACCGTCACCGTGCATCCCGCGGCCTCCATGGCTGAGACCAGGCCGGGCCCTACAGGGTCGCTGTCCAGGAAGACCAAGGCGTGCAGAGGCCCCGACGTCTGCGAACTCAACGGCAATTGCGAGCGCTTCCATCCGTGGCCGTAGAACCAATCGGCGGGGTCCGGGCGCTTGCCAGCCGGCTGCACGAGCCTAGCCGCGGCCTGATCCTGCGGCTCGATCCAGTAGCGCTGCCGTTCAAAGGGGTAGGTCGGCAAGGGTACGCGATTGCGATGGACATCCCCATGCAGCGCCGCCCAGTCCAACGGGACCCGAGCGAGCCACAGCTGCCCCGCCGCATCGAGCAGGCACTCGAGGTCAGAGCGCGCGTCCTTGGGGTGACGCATGCTGTGGGCGAAGATCGGCAGCGCGTTGGGCTCCGAAGCCACGGCCCGGGCCGACCTCAGGCCCAGGGTGCTCAGGGTGTTGCCCGGCCCCACTTCCAGGAACACCCGCTCAGGGCCCTCCAGCAGCGTGGCCATGCCGTCGGCGAAACGCACGGCGTGGCGCAGGTGACGCGACCAGTAACCAGGGTCCGTGGCCTGGTCGGCGGCGATCCAGTCCCCGGTTAAAGTGGAGACGAAGGGCAGGCTGGGTGCCTTGGGTGCAGCGTCCCGGACCTGACTCGCGAACTGCTCCAGGATCGGGTCCATCATCGCGCTGTGGAAGGCATGCGAGGTGCGCAGGGGGCGTCCTTCGATGCCCCGCATCGACAGGGAAGCCTGGAACGCCTCCACTGCCGGTGTGGGGCCCGACACGACACTGGCCTGCGCCTCGTTGGCAGCGGCCAGGCTCAGCTCGGAAGCAGCGTGTGACGTCAACAGTTCCTCGACGTCCGCAGCTGGCAGGGGCACTGCCAACATGGAACCGCTGGGCAGTGCCTGCATCAAGGCACCACGCGCAGCCACCAGGCCACAGGCATCGGGCAGGCTGAACACCCCGGCGAGAGTGGCGGCAGCGTATTCACCAATGCTGTGGCCCATCATCGCGGCCGGCTGCACGCCCCAGGACATCCACAGTTGAGCGCACGCGTACTGGACCGCGAACAGCGCCGGTTGGGTGAAGGCGGTCTGCTGCAGGCTGGCCGCAGCCTCCTGCTCGTGTTCCGCTCCAGGAAAGAGCAGCTCGGACAGGTCGCGCCCGAGGTGAGGCTGAAGGTGTTGCGCACACTCATCCAGGGCCGAACGGAAGACCACTTCCGAGTCGTAGAGCTCGCGACCCATCTGCACGTACTGCGAACCCTGCCCAGGGAACAGGAAGGTCACCGACGCCCCCCCACTCGCGACTCCCTCATCGCTGAAGCGCGTCCGGACCCGCTGACGATCCGCAGTCTCCAGAGCCGAGGCCGCCGAAGGGGCGTCCAGCGCGGCGAGCGTCCGGCGATGGGCGAATTCCTTCCGACCCACCTGCAAGGTGTAGGCCACGTCAGCCAAGGCTTGCTCAGGATGCGCCCGCAGGTGCTGCGCGAGATTGCTGCTGGCCTGGGCCAGGCCCGTCTTCGTGCGCGCGGACAGCACCAACAACTGCGCGGCCCGACATGCGCCGCTGGGAGTCGCCTCGGGCGGCTGTTGCACGATGACATGGGCGTTGGTGCCACCGATGCCAAAGGAGCTGACGCCTGCCCGCCGCGGGCCATCGGCCGTCCATGGAGACAGGCGCGTGTTCACGCGGAAGGGCGTGCTCGGAAAATCAATCTTGGGATCGGGCGTCTCGCAGTTGAGGCTCGCGGGGATCTGGCCGTGCTTGGCCGCGAGGGTCGCCTTGATCAAGCCCGTGACGCCGGCAGCGGAATCGAGGTGCCCGATGTTCGTCTTGACGGACCCGATGGCGCAGTAGCCGGTGCGCTCCGTCTGCGCACGATAGGCCGCCGTCAACGCAGCGATCTCGATCGGGTCGCCGAGCGAAGTGCCTGTGCCGTGTGCTTCCACGTAGCCCATGCTGTCGGCCGAGACATCCGCCATGGCCAGGGCGTTCTGGATCACCTGGGTCTGCCCGGTCACGCTCGGGGCCGCATAGCCCACCTTCTCGGCGCCATCGTTGTTGATGGCCGAACCGAGCAAGACCCCCAGCACGTGGTCGCCGTCTTCGAGAGCATCCGAGAGTCGCCGCAAGGCAACCACGGCGACACCATGCCCTCCCACGGTGCCACGGGCCTGGTCGCTGAAAGCTCGGCAGTGTCCATCCGGGGAGTAGATGCCCTGCTCCTGGTAGACGTAGCCGCGCCCGTGGGGCACGGCGACCGAGACGCCACCCGCCAGCGCCAGATCGCATTCGCCCGACAACAGCGCCTGGCTCGCCAGGTGCACCGCCACGAGCGATGACGAGCAACTCGTCTGCACGTCGAAGCTCGGCCCCGTCAGGTTCAGCTTGTAGCTGACGCGCGTGGTGAGGTAGTCGTTCTGGTTGCCGAACAGCGTCGGCAACGCACCCACGTCGATGGTCCCGCTGCGCAGCAGGTTGCGCATGATGTAGGTGCTGCTGCTGGCGCCGCCGTAGACACCCACAGGGCCCGGACAGCGGCTGGGGTCGTAACCCGCAACCTCCAACGCATTCCACGCCATCTCGAGGAACAGGCGCTGCTGCGGATCCATGATGTCCGCCTCACGCGGCGTCACGCCGAAGAACGCGGCGTCGAACAGGTCGATGCCCTCCAGCCGCGTGGCCGCCCGCACATAGGCGGGGTCCTTGAGCTTCTCGGGGTCTTCACCAGCGGCGAGCAGTTCTTCGTCTGTCAGGCGATCGACGCTCTCGACCCCCGCACACAGGTTGCGCCAGAAGGCGTCCACATCTGCCGCACCAGGAAAGCGCCCGGCGGCCCCTACGATGGCGATCTCGAAGCCGGTCCATTCGGGGCTGGCTGCTGTCTGTTCGTCCGTCATGAGCCGCCCTCCCCCCCCGACGGCGTGTCGGGCTGGGCGTCAGACCCAGGAGTCGACTGGGACTTCTGGATCGCATCGGTGATGGACGAGAGATCGGCATCACCCCAGGCGAAGTCGGAGAAATCGGACGTCGTGAATCCGCCAGCCTCGGGGGACAAGCAGTGTTCAATGAGGGCACGCAAGGTGGACAGGAAGCTGTCGGCCAAGGCCTGCACCGTCGACCGCTCATGAACGTTGCGACTGAACTCGAAGTCCAGCTCCAGCCGCCCCCCGCTGACCATGCCGTACACCTCCAGCTGGAAGACCCGTGGGCCGTCCGGGTGCGCGAAGGCACCGCTGGAGGCCTCGCAGTAGCGGAAGCGGTCCTCGTCGCGGAAGAGCTGGTCGAACTGGCCGAGGTAGTTGAAGCCCAGGACGGGAGAGAGCGCCGGGGGCGGTGAGCCCGCTGCCGGTACCGGTGCCTGAGAGAGGTGCCGCGCCACGCCGTAGCCGAAGCCGTTGTTGGGCACGGCCCGCAGCTGCTCCTTCATGGAACGGATGGCAGCGCCCGCCTCGAAGGGAACAGTGTCCGCCAGCAGCACAGGGTAATCCGTCGTGAACCAGCCCACCGTGCGCGAGAGGTCGGCACCGTCCAGCACGTCTTCGCGACCGTGGCCTTCCAGGTTGAGCAAGACGTTCGACGCTCCCGTCCACTCAGCGCAGGCGTGCACGTAGGCCGTCAGCAGGATGTCGTTGATCTGAGTGTTGTAGGTGCTCGGCACCTCGCTCAACAGCGCGCGTGTCTGCTCTGCATCGAGGGCGACGCGCACCTTCTCCACGGACGATTCGATGTTCTCTCCGTCCGCATGATCCACGGGTGGTGCGGAGGCCGGCGCGCGGCCCGCCTGCCGGGACCAGAACTCCGTCTCGCTCGAGAGCGCATCGGACTGCGCGTAGCTGAGCAAGCCTTCGGACCAGGCCTTGAACGACGTCGTCTTGCGCGGCAGTTGCACGGGTTCGCTCCGCTCCAGCTGAGCCAAGGCGGAGTCCAGGTCTTCCAACAGGATGCGCCAGGACACACCGTCCACAGCCAGGTGGTGGATGAACCACAGTAGGCGTTTGCGGCCTTGGCCGATGTCGAACAGCACGGCGCGCATGAGCGGCCCCTGCTGAAGGTCCATGGCGCCATGGTGCACATCCGCGCGCCGCTCCAACTCCTCCTGCCGTTGGGCTTCGGGGAGCGACGAGAGATCCTCCTGGTACACGAGCGAACCTGCGCCCGCAGCCCCAGCCCCCCCCGTATCCAGCGCCGCGATCTCCTGGGACCACTCCCCCCCCTGCTGCTGGAAGCGCAGGCGCAAGGCATCGTGGTGCTCACACAACGCTCCCAAGGCCTGCTCGAGATGGGCGGCGTCCAGAGGACGCACCACATCCAGCAGCATGGGCATGTTCCAGTGCGCTGGCTGTGGCAGACCCAGCTCGAAGAACCAGCGCTGCACGGGTGTGAGCGGCACCGCGCCCGTCACGGGCCCCTGGTCGGCCACGGACGCCACAGCGACGCCGGTCACCTCGGCGACAGCCACCAGGGCGCGGATGGTCTGGTGTTCGAACACCTGGCGCGCCGAGAGCTTGAGGCCTAACGCCTTGGCCCGGCTCACCACCTGGATGCTCAGGATGGAATCGCCACCCAGCTCGAAGAAGTTGTCGTCGACACCGATGCGCTCCAACCCGAGCACATCGGACCAGATGCCTGCCAGAGCGACCTCCGCCGCCGAGCAAGGCGCTGCGAACTCGCTCTCCAGCTCAGGTCGTTCGCTGCCGGGCTCGGGCAGCGCCTTGCGGTCGGTCTTGCCGTTGGGCGTGCGCGGGAAGTCGTCCATGAAGACGAAGACGGCCGGCGTCATGAACTCCGGCAGGGTCTCCTGCACGTGTGCGCGCAGCTCGTTGACGCTGGGTGCAGGCTGCACTCCGACACCTTCAGGCACGACATAGCCGATCAGTCGCTTCTCGGCCGAAAGATCGGTCAACGCGAGCACCGCAGCTTCCTTCACGCCCGGGTGCGAGAGCAAGACCGCTTCGATCTCCTCCAGCTCGATGCGGTAGCCGCGGATCTTCACCTGGTTGTCCAAGCGCCCCAGGAACTCCACATCGCCATTCTCGAGATGCCGCGCCAGGTCGCCAGACTTGTAGAGCCGCGTGCCCTCTGCTCCGAAGGGGTTCGGCACGAAGCGCTCGGCCGTCAACTGCTCGCGGTTCAGGTACCCCACGGCCAAGGCGATGCCGCCGAAGTGAACCTCACCCGGCACACCCGTGGGGCAGGGCGTGAGGCGCTCGTCCAACACATACATCTGGGCGTTCTCGATGGGGCCACCCACCGGCGCGATGGAGAGCGTCTGCGAGAGGCAATCGTAGACCGAGCTGAACACCGTGGTCTCGGTGGCTCCATACTCGCTGAAGAGCCCGACGCCAGGCAGCGCCGCCTTGTGCACCTCCACCATGTTGAGGGGGCACGCCTCGCCCGCCACGATCACGGTGTGCATGCCGGCCAGCGGGTGCTGGCCCCCGGCGGCCGCTGCCTGCTCCGCCGCCTGGTCCAGGATCAAGCGGTAGAAGGACGGCAGCGTGAGCAGGTGCGAGATGTCGTACTGGGCGATGCTGCGCGGAATCTGGGCGATGTCCTTCTGCTGCCCCTCGGGAATGAGGAACAGGGTGCCGCCGCCACACAGCGCCCAGAAGATGCCCACCACGGAGCTGTCGAAAGCCACGGACGACAAGAGCAGGAAGTTGCTGGGGGTGTGCCCGAAAGCATTCACCCGGGCGGTGTTGCTGATCACCAGCTTCTCGTGCGTGATCACCACGCCCTTGGGCTTGCCCGTCGAGCCCGAGGTGTAGATGACGTACACGAGGTTCGACGGAGACACGCTCGAACGCGGCGCCGTGCGCGGGTGCTCATCGATGGCGGACCGATCGCTGTCCATGCAGACCACCTCGGCGTCCGCCGTCGGCAGCTGGGCCAACATGCTTTCTTGGGTCAGCAAGACCGGGGCCCGGGTGTCCTCCAGCAAGAAGCGCAGGCGTTCTTCCGGGTAGGCTGGATCGATGGGCACATAGGCGCCGCCCGCCTTGAGGATCCCCAGGATCCCCACCGCCATGTCCAATGTGCGTTCGATACACAGGGCCACGAGGATGTCGGGTCCGACGCCCCGCGCTTGCAGGTGGTGCGCCAGCTGGTTGGCGCGCTCGTCCAACTCGCGATAGGTGAGCGTCTCGTCGTTCTGGCGCACGGCGATGGCATCGGGCGTGGCCTGCGCCTGCTCCTCGATCCACTGATGGGCGCAGAAGTCCTTGCGGTACTCGGCGTCCGTGTCGTTGAAGTCGATGAGCAGGGCTTGCCGCTCATCCGCCGCCAAAGCGTCGAGTTCTTGAAGAGGCGTCGCGGGTCGCGCAGAAGCGTCTGCCAACAAGGCCTCAAACTGCCCGGCCAGGCGTTCCGCCGTCTGCGTCTTCAAGGCAGAGCTGTCCACGTCCAGCGACAGCTCATAGCCAGCCTCCGACCGCAGGCAGCTGAGCTGAGCAACGAATCGATCCTGAGCGCTGCGCGTCTCCAGCACACGAAAGGACACATCGCCTGCTGCATGGCTGGCGACCGCCGTGGCGTACTCGAAGCTGTAGGGCAGAAAGGCCCGCCCACCCGCAAGCGCAGCAGCCCGATCACCGAATCCATCCCAGGAGAAGCAGGCCTGCCAGCGACGAGCGACTTCCAAACCCGGTGCGAGAGCTTGGATGGCTGCTTCGAAGGCGGTGTCCCCTTCCAACGCGACGCCAACCGGCACGCTCCGCGCGAGGGGACCCAAGGTGCCCGCCAACTCATCCAGCTCGCGTCCGTCGCAGACCAGGCCCAGAACGGACTGCGCCTCGTTGGAGAGCCGGCGCAGCAGGGCAGCCCAGGCCGTGAACAAGACGGACTCCGTGGACACGCCCAAGCGAGAGGCCAGCGCCTCGGTTGCGGCGACGGTCTCCGCTGCCAGGGATCGTGTCACGCGCAGGGGCGCGAAGCCCCCTGGTGTCTCCTGGAATGGAACCACCAAGGTCGTGAGAGCGGAGAGGTCCAGCCGTCGCCAGTAGTCCCGGCCAGGCTCCGACTCTTCGGACTCGAGCAGCTCTTGCTGCCACTCGGCCACGTCCGCGTACTGCAACGGAGCCTCGTCCTCGGAGTCTGCGACCGCTTCGGCAGCGGGTTCAGCAGCGGGCCCCTCGAGGGTCGCCTCGTAGGCTCGCGCCAGCTCGCTCGTGAACACGTCCAGGCTCTCGCGATCCGCGCACAGGCCGGGCAGGCTCAGGTGCAGGTCGTGCACCCCCTCGGATCGAGGGACGCACGCCACCCGCAGCAGCCGGTCGCTCTCCAGATCGAAGGGTGCATCGAAAGCCGAATCCCGTGCGTCCGCGATGCGGACGGAGCCACTCTCGCGGATGACCTGCTCGGCCCCACCTGCTGCCGTGGCGACAAAGTAGGTGCGCAGGATTTCCAGCTCGTGCACCAGGCGATCCAAGGCCTGTTGCAACCGCCCCCGGTCGAGGGGGCCGCGAATCTCCACGCGCGAGCCACAACGAAACGCATCCCCTCCCTCAGCGGCGTGAAGCGCCCACAGGTGTTCCTGCTGAGGGGAGAGGCGGAAGCCTTCGTGAGTCATGGCATGAACAGGGCTTGCTGGAACGGTGGCGCGGGACGGCGAGCGGCCTCAGGAACCGCTGCCCCCCGGGCGGAGATCAAAGATGGCGCTGTAGGGGATCGAGAGATCCCGCTGCCCCTTGCACTCCCAACCCGCCTCCTCGAAGAGGTCCATCCACTCCGCGACGTTCGGGATGAACTGACCCATGAGGTCATGGGTGAACTCGAAGCCCAGGGTGAAGATGGGCGGCATCTCACCGGGGATCGGCAAGTCCGAGCGGTAGGTGTCGCTGAAGAGGAAGCGCTTCAGGTTCGGGAAGGCCTGGCGGATCGAGGTGAAGGCCCGCAGGCAGTTGGGCCGCGGCCACAGGTCGTGCCCCATGAAGAAGCAGAACAACACTTCCACTTCCTCGAATTCCGGTTGGTAGACGAGGTTCTTCACGTCGAAGTGCACCACCGAGACGCGATCCTCGAGGCCTGCCGACTTGATGGAACGCTGGGCGAGGTCCACGGCACCCTTGTTTACCTCCACGCCGACCCCCCGGAACTCGGGACGTGCGCGAGCCAGGCCCATGAGGCGCTCCGCGCTGCCGCAGCCCAGGTCCGCCGCCACCGTGAACGGCATCTCGGCCATGGCCTCCGTGAAGTGCGGGTCGACGAAGCGCCCGCCGTAGTCGCGGCCAGCCATGGCGATGTACTTGCCGTCACGCCCGATGCCATCCGTCGTGCAGTTGTTCTCCTTCACGATCGTCGCGAGGTTCTGCATCAGGTTGCCGTAGCCGCGCATGAGCCACAGGAAGTAGCCCTTGTCCGCCATGACCTCATCGAACTTCGGGCCGGGCGTGGCGGTCTTGCGGTCGTCCGACATGGTCACGAAGGAGTAGCGTGCCAGAACCAGCAGGATTGAGGTCACCGACCACGGGTGCAGGTTGCCCTCGTTGCAGAAGGCCTCCACGTCCAGCGAGCCCTTGTCCTTGATGGCATCCAAGAGCCCGAGCTCGAAACTGGCCGAGATGGCCGAGGCCCCGATGGCGGCGTTGTAGAGATTGGTGGTTTCGTTGGTCATCGTCTCAATCTTGGACGGGCGGATAGGTGGTGATGGGTCGCAGCGCGCACAAGCGCGCCACTCCTTCGAGGGCAGCGGCCTTGGCCGCCGGCTCGATGACGTATTCCTTGGGGGACACCTGCTCGGTGTGCGTGAGGATGTCGTGCACGATGTCGACGCACTCGACCATGTCGGCCGGCTCCATCTCGCGGATCGCGAGGCCGTTGGTCCCCAGCCGGATGCCGCTCGTGACGTGCGGCGAGTTCTTGTCGAAGGGGATGCGGTTCTTGTTGACGACGATGCCGCACTCCTCAAGGGCCTTCTCGGCGTTCACGCCGGTGATCCCCTTTTGCGCCACGTCCACCACGACGATGTGGTTGTCGGTGCCACCGGTGATCACGCGGTAGCCCTTGGACATGAAGGCACCGGCCAAGGCCGTGCTGAGCGCGACGATCCGCTCGGCGACCCCTTTGAACTCGGGGCTACCCACGAAGCCCATGCCGCGCGCCTTGGCGGCGATGGAGCTCTGGTTCGGCGCGCCCTGGAAGAAGGGAAAGACCTTCTTCTGGATCGCCTGGGCCAGGGTCGTCTTGCCGTCGGGCGCGAGCGCGTCGTGGTCCTTGCCGATCATCACCAGCCCACCGCGACCGCCGTACAACTGCTTGTGCGTACAGGTCGTGGTGAAGTGCGCGTGGTCGATGGGGCTGGAGTGCACGCCGGCGGCCACCAGGCCAGCGATGTGCGTGATGTCCGCCAGCACATAGGCCCCCACCTCGTCCGCGATGGCACGGAAACGCGCCCAATCGATCTCCCGGGCGTAGGCAGTGGTGCCACAGATGATGAGCTTCGGCTTGTGCTTCAGGGCCATCTCGTGGGCCTGGTCGTAGTTGAGGCGCTCGTTCTCGTCCAGGCCGTAACCGTAGGCCTGGAAGACCTGCCCCGAGAGAGAGGCCTTGCTGCCGTGCGTAAGGTGCCCACCGCTGTCCAGCTCCATGCCCAGCAGCGTGTCGCCTGCCTTGAGGATGCTGAACATCACGATCTCGTTGGCCGAGGTCGCTGTCATCGGCTGCACGTTGGCGTACTTCGCACCGAAGACATCACAGACCCGATCGATGGCCAGCTGTTCGATCTCGTCGATGTGGCGGCAGCCGGCGTGGAAGCGTTTGCCTGGGTAGCCCTCAGCCGTGACGTTCATGGCGATCATGGCTTCGCAGATCAAAGCGGACGGATCCGCCACGCTGCTGGAAGCGACCATGGACAGCACGTCGGCCTGGCGCCGGTACTCGTTGTCGAGGATGGTGTAGAGCTCGGGGTCCTGGTCGGCGAGGCGCGCCACGGCTGCGGCAGCGAATCGACCCAGGTTGCTCTGCGCGATGGAATCAGACACGGCGGCTCCACTTCTTGTTGTCGCACATCAGGCGATTGTCGCGGGTGAGACGATGCGATGTTGAGGATGGGGATCTTGGGGGTGTCATGAGTCCGCGGCGTCCATCTGCGCAGCCACTTCCTCATCCGACAACTCGTCCAGGGACTGAAGGATGAGGCAGACTTCCTCCACGTCGACGCCAGCGTCCGCACCCTTCTCCGTGATGCGCTTCGACAGCTGGGAGACCGTGGGGTGCTCGAAGATCTCGCCGAGCGAAATGCCGAAGGGGAAGAACTGGTTCAGGCGGGTCTGGATCAGCACGGCCAGCAGCGAGTGCCCGCCGAGTTCGAAGAAGCTGTCGTGGATGCCCACGCGATCGAAGGCCAGCACGTCGACCCAGACCCCGCTCACCACCGCTTCGACCGGCGTGACCGGCGCCTCGAATTCAGCGTCCATCTCGGGGCGCGAGGTGTCGGGCTCGGGCAGACGCTTGCGATCCACCTTGCCGTTGGGCGAGAGCGGCATGGCGTCCAACGGCACGTAGAGCGTCGGCACCATGTACTCGGGTAGCTGAGCGCCCAAGGCCTTGCGCAGCTCGGGGCCCAGGCGCCGGGAGAGCTTTCCGGACATGGGGTTGTTGGCGAAGGACGCCGCCGTGCGTGCGACAGCCGCGTCCGCGTCCAGCTCCAGGCCGGTCCCGTCGGGGAAGAGCGTGGCCGGCCGGGCCTGCCCTTCCTCGATGCGGGCGAAAGCCACATCGAAACAACCGCCAGCGAGGTCCTTGGAGAAGCGCACCTCGGCCGCGTAGCCCAGCTCTTCGGCCAAGGCCCACCAGTGCTCTGGGTTCTGGCCCGGGCGTTCAGCAAAGCGAGCGTCCACTACTGCCCGAAGCTCTCCCGCCGTGGCAGGTGGCGTGTCGCCAGCCAGCTCGCCATGCAGAAGGGCGACTGTCGCCACGTCCCGCTCCACCCGCAGGTTGGGGATGTCGTGCACGCAGAGCCGGGCCACTTCGCCCGAGGACAAGCGTGCGCGCACGGACTCGAGGTCCAGGGAGTCTGCGCCCCAGTCCAGCCGGATGGCATCCACAGCGCCAGGCGCCGGCGCCTCGCCCACCTGGAGCGTCACGTCGTAGCGGAAGGCGTTGAGCTCGTTGATGAAGTCGCCGCGCTTGAGCTGCACGCTGACCGCGCAGACCTCGGACAACTGGGTGGCCAACCAAGGGAAGAAGGCCGGGTCGATGACCAGCTCCTCCTCGTGGCGGATGAGCCGCCCGATGCGTGCCTGCAGCTGCTCCAGCGAGAGCTCGTCGCCTGCCTGGAACAACTGCACAGAGGACTGGTAGGCCTCGAGCAGCGGCAGGCCGCGCACGTCGCCCACGAAGAGCGTCCCCCCGGGGGCCACCGCTTTGGCAGCGCCGCGCAGGACGTCCATCAGGTAGTCCATGGACGGGAAGTCGAGGATGATCGAGTTGAGCACGACGCAGTCCAGGCTGTCCGGCTCGACACCTGAGAAGTCGTCGGCCCACTTGCGCGCCAATTCCACCTGCGTGAGACCCAGGGGCTGCTTGTGCTTGTCGACCCAGTCGAGGGCCACAGTGCTGAAGTCGGTCCCGATGTAGCGCGAACAGTGTGGCGCGATGCGGAACAGCAGCAGCCCCATGCCGCAGCCGATCTCCAGCACCCGGTCGGGCTGGTGGCAGCGGATGCGGTCCACGGTCTGCTCGACCCACACGCGCATCTGCTCCGGCGGCAGCGGCTTGGCGGTGTACGAGGAATCCCAGCTGATGATGTTGAAGGTCGGGTCGTCCACCTCGGCGGCCGCACTCCCGGCGTAGGCGTGGTCGTAAACCGTCGCCCACTGCTCCACCTGCTCCGCACCCAGGTCCTGGAGGTCTTCTTCCGGCCCGGTCCAGTCGGGGTCCTGGACGACGTAGGCCACGAGCCGCTTCTCGCCAGCACCGTCGTCCTTGGTGGCCACGACACCCTCGCGCACAGCGGGGTGTTCCACGAGTCGGGATTCGATCTCGCCCAACTCGATGCGATACCCGCGCAGCTTCACCTGGTTGTCCATCCGCCCCAGCAACTCCAGGTTGCCGTCCGGCATCCAGCGCGCAAGGTCGCCCGTGCGGTACATGCGTTCACCCGGCACGAAGGGGCAGTCCACGAAGCGTTCGGCCGTCAGCTCCGGGCGCTGGTAGTACCCGCGCCCCACGCCGATGCCGCCGAGGTAGAGCTCTCCGGGCACACCGATGGGCAGAGGGCCGAGCAGGTCGTCCAGCACATAGGCCGTCTGATTCGACATGGGCTCCCCGTAGGGAATGCTCTTCCAGGACGGGTCGACCTCCAGCACCTCGAAGATCGTGCTGTCCATGGAGCATTCCGTCGCCCCACCCATGCTGATGACCTGCACATCGTCCACGAGAGCGCGCAGGCGATCCGGCAGCGAGACCGGGATCCAATCCCCGCCCAGCAACACGAGCCGCAGGGAGTGCGGCACCGCTTCGGCGTCCGTCTCGATGAAGTCCACCAGCATCTTCAGCATGGCCGGCGCTGTGTGCCAAATGGTGACCGAGGCGTCCTGCATGAGCGACGCCCAGTGGGTCGGATCCTGCATACCCTCTGGGTTCGGCAACACGATCGTCGAGCCCGCCGCCAAGCTGCCGAACACATCGTAGGCACACATGTCGAAGGACAGGGACGCGAGAGCGATGACGGCATCGCCCTCACTCACCGAGAAGCGCCGGTTGAAGTCGAGGAAGTTGTTCACCCGCCCCTGGTGGTTGAGCATCACGCCCTTGGGCGCGCCGGTCGAGCCCGAGGTGTAGATGACGTAGGCGAGGTTCTGGCAGTCGGCTCCCGAGTCGAAGCGCTCGGTGCTCTCCGCCGCAAAGCACGTCGGCTCATCCAAAAGCACGAGCTGTGCATCCGAGGGCGGCAACTGCTCGGCGAGGTGTGACTGGCTCAACAGCACCGGGACCTTGCTGTCCTCGAGCATGTACTCGATGCGCTGGCGCGGGTAAGCCGGGTCCATGGGCACGTAGGCGCCACCAGCCTTGGCGATCCCCAACAAGCCCACCACCATCTCAAGCGAACGTTCAACGGAGATGCCCACCATCACGTCGGGACCAACCCCCAACCCACGCAGGTGATGCGCCACTCGGTTCGCGGCTCGGTCAAGCTCGGCGTAGCTCATGCGCTGGCCGCGGAAGACGGCTGCCGTCGCGTCCGGGCTCGCGTCGCAGCGTTCCTCGAACAAGCCGTGCAGGGTGGCGTCGCGAGGAAAGTCGATCTGCTTGGCGTTCCAATCCACGAGCACTCGCTGCAGCTCGCTTTCCGTCATGAACGACAGGCTGTGCACGGGCGCGTCGAGATCCGCGGCGGCCCTTGCCAGCAAGACCCCGAGATGGCCGGCCATGCGCTCCACCGCCGCCGGGCTGAACAGGTCGTCGTTGGCGACCAGGGCTCCCGTCCCCGTAGCCGAGTCGTCGACGCGCCAGATGAGATCGACGGTGTCACACGATCTGGGCAGTGCAGCGGCACCGATGGGGCACACAAAGAGCACGCTCAGCAGGTCCGTCGCCTGGCGCAATCCCAACGCGGGCAACAGCTCAGACAGGGGCACGGACGGGCCCTTCCGAAGCTCGGCCAGGGCCTCTCGCACCCGTCCAAAAAGAGAGCGGAAACTGGGCCGATCCGTGAGGTCCAGGCGCAGCACGTGAACGGCCTCGCCATCCGCCACACCCACGACCACATCCGTTTGGCCGGCCGTGCGCGTCAGCAGGCCGATCAATCCCGTCAGCAAGACGTCCGCCGCAGCGCCCTCAGCGCCCTCGTCGGAAAGACTGGAAATCGCTCTGAGAGCCCCTTCAGGCAGCTGAAACGCGTGTTCTGCTGCTCGATAGGCCTGGTGCACGGAACGCCCACGGCTGGTGGGCAGTTCGAGCGCCGGGGGGCAGGCCTGCAGGGCCCGAACCCGGGACTCCAAGGATGGATTTTCAGTCATGACGGGACGGTCTCAGGACAGCCTGGGGAGCTTATCTCGCGGCAAATCTGCGGGCAAGGCGAGCCGGTCCATGAGGCGCACTGCTTTTCCACCGAAGAGAGGCCGGGGCAAGCCCCCCGCTCGGCGCCTCGGGCCCAGCTCTGACAACCCATTGCCAACAGACCCAGGGGCGCTCTGCCGGAGCCCAAGCCAGGAGGGCGGCAGAGCCCTTTCGGCAAGATAGGATGGAGGCTTGCTCGCACGTGATCGGACGTCTCTCTGGAGAGGGGCCCGTCGACGAGAACCCGAGCCGCACTTGAGTCCGATCGCCCTCAGCAGACCGCCATGCGCACCCCCTTCCGTAGCCCCTCGTCCCGGCAACCGTCGCCGCGTGCCTCCCGGCGTCGCCTCGTCAGTCCGAAAAAGCCCGCCAAAGGTCCCCTTTGTGCCCGATATTGGGGAGAGGCCGGATCCAAGATCGGTTCCAGGGCCGGCCTCAAGACCGGTGCCGTCGCGGGTCTCATGGCCGCGCTATTGGCCGCTGCCGCGTGCAGCGAACCCGAGGCTCCGGCGGCCCCCCGGCCCAACGTCGTGCTCTATCTGGTGGACACCCTGCGCCAGAGCCACCTGGGGCCCTACGGCTACGAGCGGGACACCACCCCCCGCCTGAACGCCTTTGCCAAGGACGCCGTGCGCTTCAACCGGGCCTTCGCCCCCAGCTCCTGGACCAAGTCCTCCACGGCCTCGATCCTGACCGGCATGCACCCCCTCAACCATGGGGCCACCAGTCGCACGAGCCGAGTCTCGGAGAACGCGAAGCTGCTGCCGCAGTACCTGGAGCAACTCGGCTACTCACGGCAGGCGGTTGTCACCAACCCTTTCGTCGTGGGCCACTGGGGCTTCGACCGCGGCTACGACCAGTTCCTCGACCTCGGGGAAAAGGCGCCGGGCCCCCAGGGCTGGCAGCACGTGACCGCGGACCGGGTGCAGCTGCGCGCCTTCGACATGTTGGACAAGCGGCCAGCGGACAAGCCCTTCTTCCTGTACCTGCACACCATCGATGTGCACGGGCCCAACAACCCCCAGCCGCCCTACGACACCTTGTTCACGGACAACCCCAAGCCCCCCGGCCAGGCCGGCCGCCTGACGCCCGAGAAGCCCGGCCGCGCCCAGGAAGTCATCGATCTCTACGACGCAGAGATCCGCAGCATGGACGACCACCTGGGCAACTTCCTGGACGGCCTCAAGGAACGGGGCCTGTACGACAACACCATCATCTGGTTCGTGAGCGACCACGGTGAGGAGTTCCTGGACCACGGGCGCGGCGGCCATGGCACGGATCTGTTCAACGAAACCGTCATCGTGCCACTCATGCTCAAGCTCCCTGCTTCGGAGCACGCTGGCCGGGTTGTCGACACGCCCGTGTCCGTCCTGGACCTCGTGGCGACCCAACTCCAGCTCCTGGGCGAGACACCGCCCCCCGAGGTGGAGGGCGTCAACCTGTTGGATGTCATCGATGGGGACGACGCACCGCGCCCCTTCTTCTTTGACCTCAACCTCATCTCGGGACCAGAGCAGGCGCTGCACGTCTCGAAGGGTGTGTTCTACGAGCGCTTCAAGTACATCGAGGAGTCCCTGCCAACACCGCGCACGATGCTCTTCGACCTTGAGACCGACCCGCACGAAACGCGCAACATGGTGAAACGCGCTGCCGGCAAGGCTCAGGAGCTGGCCACCTTGCTTGAGTATCACCGGGCCGCGAAACGCTCCGGGCTCACCCTCTGTGCCGTCGGCGACAAGTCCACAAACGGCCGCAGCCTGCAGGCGCGCCTGACCACCGACGGTCGCTTCGTGAGCGCCAACCTCTCCGAGCAGGAAGCCGGCGACCGTGTCGACTTCACCCCAGGCGGGCAGGAGATGACGTTGAGCTGGGAGCTGGCACCCTACGAGAACAACGTCATGAAAGGCGTACTCCTGCAGGACATCGACAGCCTGAACGTCCGGGTGGAACCCCCGGACGCTGTGGTGCGCATCGAGTCCCTGCACTTCGCGGGAACAGGCTCCAACGCCCACCCCGCGCAGGAATGGCCGCTGAGATTGGGGACCGCGCGCACCGAGGCTGCCGTGCCGCACGCGCTGCACGCCCACGACGAAACCCTGCTCACCCAGGACCTGGGCCTGTTGTTCAGCGAGAGTGAGCGACTTCCCACCGCCGACCGGGCAGATCTACGTATTGCTCCGGGGCTGTATGTCGTCAGTCTGCAGGGTATGGATGCCGATCTGACTGACATCCCACCGGAGATGTTCGACCGTCTGAAGGAACTCGGCTACGTGCGCTGACTCCTGCGACACGATGGGAGATGAACCATGAAGACCTTCTCAACAAGTCTTGCCCTCGCCTTCAGCCTTGCCTGTGCGCCCCCTTGTCCGGCTCAGCAGGTGGAGCTCGAGGTTTCGTATGGCGACGTCCCGCAGAAAATCCTGTCCCCCGACCTGGAGCCCGGCGACATCTTTGCCGCCGCGGTCGCCGTGGACGGCGACACGATGCTGTTGGCCGCCGAGTACGACGATGACAACGGCACCGACTCCGGGTCGGTTTGGGTCTATCGCTATCACAAGAACGCCTGGGTCCCGGTCCAGAAGCTGAAGCCGATGGACGCACAGACCGGCGACAACTTCGGTCGCTCCGTCACGCTGCAAGGAAAGGTCGCCGTGGTCGGCGCCCACTGGGATGACGACAACGGAAACCAAGCAGGGTCCGTCTACATCTTTCAGCACAACGGCAGCGAGTGGGTGCAGGTGCAGAAACTGCTGGCGCCCGACGGCGCCCCCAACGACCGCTTCGGCGCGACCCTCGCGTTGCACGGCAAGCGCTTGCTCGTGGGCTCCTGGCTGGATGACGACAAGGGTGGAGCCTCGGGCTCCGTGTACAGCTTCCATCACAATGGGAGCGCCTGGGTCTTCGACCAGAAGCTCACGGCCTCAGACGGCAGCGGTGGCGATCAGTTCGCACGCTATGTCGCCATGAGCCGGGGCGTGGCCCTGATCGGCGCCTGGAAGGACGACGCCGCTGGCGTCGACTCGGGCTCGGCCTACATCTACCGGCACACTGGGACCCAGTGGGTCGAAGAACAGAAGCTCGTGCCCAACGACCTCGGCGCCGGCGACCTCTTCGGCTGGGCCACCCACATGGACAAGGACGTGGCCATCGTCGGCAGCTACAACGACGACGACGGGGCCCAGAACGCTGGGGCGGTCTACGTCTACCGCGACACGGGTAGCGGCTGGGTCATGGAGCAAAAGGTGCTGGCGGACGATGCCGCGGCGTTCAATCAGTTCGGCTACTCCATCGCCGTCCATGGGGACACCATGCTGCTGGGCTCCAAGATCACCCAGCCCTCGGTGAACCAGGTCGGCAAGGCCTACGTCTTCCGCCGCAGTGGCGGTGTCTGGACGCAGAGACGGCTGCTGGAACCACCGGATGGAGCGGCCTTCGACGCCTACTCCTTCCATCTGCACATGCACGCCAACACCTTCGTGGTGGGTGCGTGGCGACACGAGGCTGGCGGTGTTCAAGCCGGCGCCGCCTACGTGTGGACCGACCCGGGCCTCTCCCCCAGCCGAGCCAAGAAATAGTGGTTCCACCGTCTGACCCTCCGCCCGGGCCCCCCCGTGGGCCCGGGAGCGCCCTCTCCCCAGCCCGCCAGAAGCTGCTCGCACGCCTGCTCGCCGCCAAGGGCGTCAAGGCCGCTGATGCGGTGCAGGGAATTCCCCGTCGAACGGACAGGACACAACCCGCGCCGCTCACCTTCGCCCAGGAGGCCCTTTGGTTCCTGGATCAGCTGGAACCCAACACCGCACTGCACAACCAGCCCGGTGCCGTCCGGCTCTCGGGGCAACTGGACGTAGCAGCCCTGGAGCAAGCGCTCGGCGACATCTTGGGCCGACATGAGGCCTTGCGGACCACCTTCGTCGAGCGGCAGGGCACGCCCGTCCAGGTGGTGGCCGTCGAGTCGCAGTACAGCCTGCCGCTCACCGATCTGTCTGGGCAGGAGCGGGGCGCCGCTGAAGCGGAAGCCTTGCGCCTGGCGACCGAGGCCGCGGGCGCACCCTTTGATCTCGAACAGGGCCCGCTGCACCGCATCCTGCTGATCCGCATCGCGAGTGACGAGCACGTGCTCGTCCTCACCTTCCACCACATCGTCACGGACGGGTGGTCGATGAGCGTGTTCACGAAGGAGTTCGACGCCCTGTATCGGGCTGCCCTCAACGGCACGACCTCCGGGCTCCCGGAGTTGCCGATCCAGATGGCCGACTTCGCCGTCTGGCAGCGCAAGAACATGCAAGGCGCCGTGCTGGAGGAGCACCTCGCCTACTGGCGTGAACACCTCTCCGGCGAGCTCGCGAGCGTCGAAGTCCCCGGAGACCGCCCGCGCCCGACAGAACGCAGCTTCCAGGGCGGTCATCAGGGAGTCGAGCTGTCCAAGCAGCTCAGCGACCGCCTCCGCGCCCTCTCCCGGGAGCAGGGCGTCACCCTCTTCATGACGTTGGACGCGGCCTTCCTTGCCCTGCTGCACCACGAGACGCAAGAGACTGACATGGTGCTCGGCTCGGCCGTGGCCCATCGAAACCGGAGCGAGCTCCAGCCGCTGATCGGCTTCCTGGTGAACATGCTCGTGCTGCGCACCGACCTGAGCGGTGACCCGACCTTCACGGAGCTGTTGAAGCGCGTGCGGCCCGCAGTCCTCGGGGCCTGGTCCCACCAGGATCTGCCGCTGACCCGCATCATCAAGGAGGTGCAGCCGGAGCGGGACCTGGGCCGCAGCCCCCTTTTCCAGGTGCAGTTCTCGCTGCTGACGCCGGACGTGAACCCGGCGGTCTATGGCTACGGCCTCGACACCGGCAGCATCGAAACCGTGCAGCTGCCGGGCCTTGTCATGACGCCCTGGCACGTGCCCTTCAACAACGCCCGCTATGACATCGCAGTCTTCCTGTGGGACATGCCGGCGGGCATCTGCGGAACCATGGAGTACGCTAGGGACTTGTACGACGCATCCACCATGGAGCGCATGGCTCGCCGCTATGAGGCGTTGCTGACGGCCGTGGTCGAGCGACCGGAGTCCCGCCTCTCCGATCTGGTGGCAGGACTCCAAAGGGCAGAGTTGGATCGCGCGGCCTCCGCCGAACAGAGCTACGAGCACTCCATGAAATCGAAGTTGAAGTCCATTCGCCGGCGACGTGCGCGCCCGGGAGACGGGTCATGAGCCGCTTCACCCACACCTACGACCCCGGCGTCGAGGCCAACCCGAGCGACGTGCTCTGCCTACACCGCAACGAAAACCTCTTCGTCGGGCCCGATTGGAGCATCGAGACCGCCCAGCGGATGGTGGCGCACGCGCACATCGCGTCCTACCCCGAAGCCACGAGCCTCTTGCTTCGTGAAGCTCTCGCAAAGCGCCATGGCGTCGACCCGGACAGCATCTTCGTCGGCAATGGCGCAGACGAAGTGCTCTCGGATCTGTTGGGCGTGCTCCACCCCCGCTTTGACGCCTTGCACACACTGAACGTGCGCTTCAAGGTGTACGACATGCTCGCTGAGCGCCTGGGCTTCGAGCTGAAAGTGCTGCCCGGCAACGCCTTCGAAACGGGACGCGTCGACACGATGGGCTTCCAGGGCCTGGCCGTCATCGACAGCCCCAACGCCATCTCGGGTGGCAGCGTCGCCCGGGAGGACCTGGATGCCCTGGCAGCTGCGCCCGACAGCTACCTGATCTGGGACAACGTCTACGGCGAGTACGCCGGCGATGAGCCCCCCCGGCCACTGCCGTCCAACGTCGCGGTGGTTCGCAGCTTCAGCAAGTACTACGCCCTCGCCGGCTTGCGCATCGGATACTGCATCGCCGATGCGGCTCTTGTGAAGCAGATGCTGGCCTGCAAGGACGCTTTCAACGTCAACAGTTTCGGGCAGATCATGGCGCTCGAGGCTCTGCGCCAGGAGGACAGCTTCCGTGAGCAACGCGATCAGCTCGTGGCAGGCCGCCAGCTCCTGGTCAGAGGTTTGGAAGACCTGGGCTTCCGGGTCATGCCCTCCCACTCCGTGGCCGTCCTGGTCAGCCATCCCGCCCATTCGGCGACCGAGATCCAGCAAGAGCTCCTGAAGCGCAAGATCGCCGTCCGGCACTTCACGGATGAAGCCACGAACAACTTCGTGCGCATCACGGCCTCGCCGAGCGCAACCCAGGACCGCCTGCTGGCAGCCCTCGCAGACGTCGTGTCCTGACCCCCGGCGCAGCGGTGCTGCAGTTGGTGCTGCAGTTAGGGAGCAGGTGCGCAGCAGCCGTTTGAAGGCCGTGGACTAAAACCAACGACCGCAGACATTGGCTGCGCGGCGGGCTCTCCGGAACCCCTACCCCTTGATTTTGCGAGGTTTTGGGGGTCTCCGAATCTTGCTGCCCTGAATTGACAGCTCAGTCATCTCGGGGCAAAGTTCGGAGTCACCGAGTCGAAATGAAGGCCAGGGCCAGGATTGGAGCGACTGGCACCAAACCCTTCGAACAGGACTCAGCAGCAGGACACGGGCAGGTGCGTGTTGCAGGTGTTCCGGACTCGAAACCCTCCTTCTCTCACCGTCATCCCGCACCCCGAGGCAGTTCTGCCATGAAAGCCCGTTTCCTCCTCCCCGCCATCGCCGCTGCGATGCTCGCGAACCCGGTCGCCGCTCACCTTGCAGAAGGGCAGATCTGGCTGATCGACTACGTGAACGATTCTCTCTACCGCATCAAGCCGGACACCTGGCAGGTGTTCACCACGCTGAATGATGCAAACGGCCTCGATGGGCCGGGTGCCGTGGGATTCAACCTGCACGGCGACATGATGATCCTCAACTACAACTCCAGCGAGCTCATGGAGTGGGATGGGGATGCCTTCAGTCCGCCGGTGGTTGCAACGGCCGCAGAGGGCCTGGCCGGGCCCTATGGTTCCACGGGAGCCATCATCAGCCCCGGACACGGCGACATCTTCATCTCCAATTTCGACAACAACGAGATTCTCGTCCTGGACGAGAACTTCGCGAACCCGTCAGTCTTCGCCGATGCGGCGGACGGCATCATCCACCCCGTGGCCATGGCCTTCCTCGCCGACGGCGAGCTGATCGTGGGCAACGGGGACAGCGGAGGTGACCTGCTCTCCTTCGACGAACTGGGAGTGGGCTCGCCCTTCGATACTATCGTCGGTGACGAAGTGGTCTCCATGACCGTGCGCAACAACGGTGATCTGTTCGTGCTCACCACGAGCGGCGCGCTCTACAAATACGCCGGTGGCGACTCGGGCAGCCGGAGCCTTCTGGGTACCTACGGCGCCCCCGGGCCCGCGGGCATCGAGTTCAGCCCCGACTTCTCCCAGCTGTACCACATCAACCAGGCCACCACGGACTTCAGCGAGATCGACCCGGACACGGGCGTGGCCGTTGTCCGTGCGACCCTGACCAACAAGCGTCCTTTCGCCATCGTGGTGACGGGCGGCCACTTGCCCCACGGCACGTTCGCGCCTTTCGGTGAGGGTCTTGAGGGTGAGGGCGGCGTCACTCCGCTGCTCGAGAGCCACGACGAGCCGCGCGTCAACACCGCTGGCACGCTGCACCTGGAAGACATGGTGGGCGGTTCCCTCGTCTACCTGTTCATGGGTCTGGGCGAGGACGAGATCCCGCTCTTCGGTGGCGACTTCCACGTGGACATCTCCGGCAGCTTCTTCTGGACGTTCAAGATCTTCGCCACGGGCGGCACGCCCGGACTGGCTGGCGACGGACACGTGGACCTGCCCTTCACCTTGCCCAACGATCCGATCCTGGTCGGGACGGAGTGGTATCTAGAGGGCCTGGTGATCGATGCAGCAGCGCCGGAGGGCGTCTCGTTCACCAACTGCCTGAAGATGTACGTCGGTGATGAGGGCTAGCCCCAGCGCATCCCGCTGAGGACTCTCATGGAGGGCCAGGGGCTGGCAAGACTGCCTCCTCTGGCCCTCCTTCCAATTCTTCGTGCCAAGGCGAGTCCACCTGAGCCTGGACCACGGACCATGAATCGGGAACGATGTCCGGCCAGATGAGCGAGCCTGACACCCCCCTCCCCCGCGCCGTCTGGCTCTGGGTCCTCGCGGGCCTGTTGCTGGTCGTGGCCCGTGGCGCCGCCTGGGAGCACCGGCACGACGAGGGCACCACCTTCGATCTGGCCGTGGGTTTCGTGGACCGCGACGCCTTCGTCGACCCCTTCCCGGCGAACCCCGTCCCCATCGAGTCGCTCTACCAGGTGATCGACGGGCGCTCTGACTACGACGTCGAGGACGCCGCGCGCTCCGTGTATGTGCCCGGGTACCGCATGTACCACCCGCCCGGGTACTACACCCTGCTGCACCTGTGGACGAAGGTGTTCGGCACCGAAAAGCTGGTGCTGCGCATCCCCGCCTACCTGCTGGCTGGCCTGGCGATCCTGGGCATGGCCCTCATTGCACGGCGGGTCATCCCAGACCCGAGCGCGCCTGGCTGGGTGGCCGCGCTCTTCGCCGTGTGCCCCTGGGTCATCAGCGTCACCAACTTCGCGCGGCCCTATCACCTGGCCCTCTTCCTGGCGATCTGGTCCACCGTGGCCGTGCTCGAGATGTGCCGGGAGCAGCCCAAGCGCCTGCGCTGGCATCTGCTGTTCGTGGGCGCGTCGATCCTGGGCCTGTACGCGCTGTATCACTACGCCTTCATCCTGCTCTGGCAAGGGGTATTCCTGCTGTGGAGCGCTTGGGCACGGGGCGCTGGGCGGCGCAAGCGGCCGCTGCTCAGCTTGGGCGCCTGTGCGGGTGTGGTGGCCGTCGGCTTCATGCCCTGGCTGCGGGTGTTCAGCATCCACATGAAGGTCTCCACGCAGTCCGGGGACTACTTCACGGGTGGGGTGCAGGAGGGGCACGCGCGCTTCCGGTCCCTGTTCGCGCTGAGGGACTACGCCCTCGCAGACTCCGTCGAGACCTTCGGGAACAGCACGCTGGTCGTGACGGTCTCCATCCTCGGGGGCCTCACCTTGCTGGCCGTCCTGTGGGCCTTCTGCGGCCCCGCTCGCAAGAGCCTGCAGGGTCAGGCGCGCATCTTCTGGCTCACGGCCCCTGCCTTGCCGCTGCTCGTCTGGCTGTCCGATCTCTGGCGTGGCAGCCACACCGTGCTGATCACCAAGATCTGCTTCGGCTTCATCATCCTGTTGGTGCTGGCCACGGCCCGCGCCTGGCTCTGCGCCCCCAAGCTGGTGCGCACCCTCGGCCTGGCGGCCTGGGTCCTGACCATGGGCGCGGCCAGCCTGCTGTGCACCTACAGCCGTGCAGAGAACGACAGCGGATCGGAGGCCGTGGCCAACCTCATCGCCCAAGCAGATGAAGCGGAGCATCTCCTGGTCCTCAGCACAGGGTTGCGCGGCTACTCAGTCCCGCTGCTGCTCACCCTGCGTGATGCAGGCGTGAAGAACGTCTACGTGACCCGGGCCACCCAGAAGGGCTTGAAGCCCCTGCTCGAATCGGTGGCCTCCAAGCCCCTCTTCCGGCGGGTGAGCTTGCTCAACTTCAAGATCCCGAAGCACGAGGGCTCGCTGATGTGGGAGACCGACAGCGTCAAAAAGCTCGCCGTCGAACTGAGAAGCACCAACGATTGGGTGCCTTTCCACGATGGGACCAGCCCCTGGGTCGGCATCCAGCCCATCCATGGCGTCACACCCAGAACCCGCTTCAAGGAGTGCTGGTTCTTCGAACCGATCCGGCTGCGCTTCTTCCACGGCACCTTCTAGCGAGTCGGGCTAGCGGGGCCCACCCCGCAAGAGCCGCTTGCCGCTACGCGCCAGGGTCCGGGCGCCGAGGTAGACGGACCCGCGGACGGTCCCCAGCAGCTTGAAGAGCGACGGGTCCCGGAGGTAGTACACGTCCAGGCGCGGCAACTGCAGCCGATCGTCCGAGCGGCGCGCCGTCGCCAGACGAACGCTGACGGCCCCCCTGAACTGCTCTCTCGCGAGCTCCACCACCCCGGGGTCCAGATCGCCGTAGGGATAGGCAAAGGACGACACAGGCGCCCCGAGGCGCTCCTGGAGGGCTTCCTTGCTGCGGATCAGCTCTTCCTGCGCAAGCTCGGGTGCAAGCTGCGGCAGGTGCACGTGATTCGCAGTGTGCGCAGCGATTTCCCAGCCAAGCTCCACCAACTGCTGCACCTCGTCCCAGTTGAGCAACGGCAGTCGTGGAATGCCGTCGCCTTGCCCCGGCCAGTCGCTGCTCTTGCCGCACCAGTCGGTGACCAGGAAGACGGTGGCAGAGAAGCCGTAGCGCTCCAGGACAGGTGCCCCGAACTCCAGCACGTTCGCGAAGCCATCGTCAAAGGTCACGACGACGGGGCGCTCCGGGAGCGTGCCCCGACCGTCCCAGGCATCCAGCAGGGCATCCAGCCGCACGGCCGTGAAACCCCGCTCCGACAGCGACCGCATGTGTTCTGCGAAGACCGTCGGAGCCACCGAGATCACAGAGCCCGACTCATCCAGCGAATGGTAGGTGAGGATCGGAACCGAGCTGGGAACAGCTGCTGCACTCATGAGCGCGCGCCCCCTGGCGCGGCGCGCTCTTGCACGAGCTGGTTCACGATCTCCAGGTAGGTCGCCAGGTGAACGTCCTCCGTCCAATGGGTGGCATAGGCGACACGCGCCAATGCGCCCAGCCTGTCTCGCAGTGCCTTGTCTGACAGCAGCTTCAACATCGCATGACGACACTGCTCGAGCGTCTCAAAGATCATGCCGGCACCGCTCTTGGCCACGAGCTCTGGGGTCGCTCCAAGGTTCCGGACGATGGCGGGCGTGCCATGGGCGAAGGCCTCCACCGGGATGAGATTGAACACCTCGTAGCAGAGCGACGGCCCCAACACGGCCACGGCACCCCTGTACAGGGAACCCAAGCGCTCCGGGTGAACCTGGCCCAGGAAGCTCACGTGCTCCAGGCCTTGGGCCAGGCGCTCCAGCTCTGGACGGTACTGCCCATCACCGACGACCAGCAGCCGGGCGGAGCGTTCCTCCCGAAAGAGCTTGAGCAGGTCCTGGACGCCTTTGAGCTTCTCCAGCCGGCCGACGAACAAGAAGTAGGGCAGCTCGGAATCGCTGCCTGCATCCTGCGCCGCCCCCGCCTGCTCGCTGGTAGGCGCAGGGACGAAGTGGGGCAAAACGCGCATGGGACGCTGGATGCCCGCTGCCTGATGCTGGGCCATGGCGAACTCGCTGGGCATCAGGAACTGATCCACGGACGCCACGCAGCGCTCGATGTGCCCCGTGTGCCGCCACAACTGCGGCGGTCGCTTGCTGCGCAGGGTGCATGGCAAGCAGGTGCGCTTGGTGCAGGCCTCGCGCCCGTTGCGGAACAGGACATGCGTCGGGCAGACCAACCAGTACTCATGTGCCGTGTACAGCTTGGGCGCGTTGCCCAGGCGCAACACCCCCGGCCCGCCCATGAGCGACACATTGTGGTAGTGGATGACGTCGTACGCGTCGCTCCCGAGCAGCTCCCGCAGCTGAGCCCCATAGCCTGCAGGCCGCCCCGTCTGATGGGCGACCAGGGATGCCAGCCCGGGCCGCGCCGATTGCAGCGAGTGAACCCGCACGTTGGGGTGGTGCTGGTAGGCCACTCCGGGCTCGGCCGGATGGCTCAGGCGATAGGCATCCACGGAGTGGGCGACGTCCACCGTGTGTCCCCGCCGCGCCAGCGACTCAGCCAAGCGGTAGACACACATGGCGTCCCCCCCGAAGTGGTAGGGAGGATAGAAGGTGGTCACAAAGCAGAATCGAAGCGACACGCTGTTCAATCTCGACCCGACAACGAAGGGGCACGACGGTCCGACGGCTTGTCCCGAACCCAGAGCCCGGCGAGGCCCCTAGGGCGCATGACTCGCGGCCTGCCCGTCACCCTTGAGCCGGTCTCGTAGGTGGAGCAGGACACCGCAACCGAAGGCGATCCCACTGTAGAGGAAGTACAGGATGTGCAAGGGAGCCACCGCCGCCGCGAAGAGCGGGCTGCGCACACGCGCATAGAAGGCGTAGAGGCTCCGATTGAGCACCACGATGCCCAGCACCAGCGCCGCCGAGAGGGCGCCCCACCACGGCAGGAGCCATATCGCCCAGCCCAGGACAGCCGACACGCCAAGGGCCACGCCCCACGCGTGTGCAGGCGTCATCCGGTGTTTCAGCGTCCAGCGGTCCAGGCCCAGGATGATGAGCCAGCCCAAGACCGGCAGCAGCGCTAGGAGCGGCTGAACCCAGGCGCCGGCGAGGAACGTGAGCGAGAGCACAGCCGTCAACATCAGCGAAACGCGCTGGGTGACCCCCGTGTTCAAGTCGTCGGGCATGCTGCCCTCACGCAAGATCAGGCGCGTCCAGGGGATCCCCCGATCGAAGACGTCAGTGCGGATGGTGCCCCAGAGGGTCCAGCGCTTCAGGTGTGTCACCTGGATGTGCTTCTTCACCGCAATGCGTTGGCCAGCCTTGACCAGGCGCGCGCCGAGCTCGATGTCCTCGATGGACGGCCGGTCGTAGAGACCCGGATCGAAGCCGCCGTGCTCTTCGTAGACCTCACGCAGCATGGCGCCGCAGCCGCTCCAGAATGTCGACGCCTGCTCCTGCCCTTGCTGGTGCACGAAGTGGTGGAACAGGTTGCGGTACTGGGAGATGAAATTGGGCTCGGTGGGCTCCGTGTCATACGAACCAAAGAGCGCGTGCAGGCCCGGGTCCTGCTCGAAGGCCTCAATCACCGCCCCGATGTTCGGAGGGTGTACCCCGGTGTCGGCGTCAATGAAGTAGAGGATCTCGCCGGTCGCCAACTGGGCACCCCGGTTGCGGGCGCCCGCTGGGCCCGCTCGCTGCTCCAGCCGGACCACCTGCGCCTGGTAATCCTCTGCGACCTGCGCGGTGTCATCGGTGGACGCATCGTCAGCCACGATCAATTCGTAGCGCTCATCCGTCGAGGTGCTGAGCCGGTCGAGGCAGAAACGCAATTGCTCCGGACAATTGCGGGCCGGGATGACGACTGAAACCCGGACGCTTGCGCTCACCGGAGTCGGATCAGGCTGAGGGGCCGCCACGCTTCTGTGCCACGAGGTTGTAGACGCGGACGAACAGCCACGTCCCGATGAAACCCACGGCAAAGGCGTAGCCGAAACCCAGCAAGCTGCCCACGAACGTGACCTTGAAGCCCGGGAAGAAGTGGCCCAGGAGATTGAGGTGCTTGCCAACCTGCTGTCCGCCGCGCAGCACCAGGATGTTGGTGGCGACGAACAGGCCGATGCCGCAGAGCACGCCTGCGGTGATGCCCCAGATGGTGGCATCCATCCGCACGATGCGGCGCTGGGCGGATTCGTCAGCGGGATTCGGAGAAGTGGGCGTTGCCATAGTGATAGGTCACTTTGCCACGCGTTGGCGCGAGATCAAATGTAGTCCAGCAGATCCCGCAGAAAACCCCGCTCAGCCCGGCGTCTGACCAGCGAGAAGTAGAGGAACCACACACCATTCCGGACCAGGGCGGCCATCCAACCCACGATGAAACCGAGTGCTCCGCCGTAGACGAGACCCAGCAGCGTCCCCGTGGGCGTCACACGGTAGCCCGGGAGGTAGTGGTGCAGCAGGTTCAGGGTCGCGCCCGTATCCGGCCCCCCCTTGGCCACGAGAATGCCCGTCATCAACAGGAGGGCGATGCCCCCCACGGCAGCGCCGGCTGCGCCGAAGGCCACGCGATCCAGCGAACGGAGCACAGCGGACAGGCCGACGGGAGCCGGGACATCCATGTAGCGCTTGTTTCGCCCGGGGCTGGTGTCGGCCTCCTCACCCTCATCGACCTCGTGGTACTCCTGCTCGGTGTTCACGGACCACAGGTCGTGGTTCTCACCAGCGATCACGTTGCGCACGGCATACATGCCGGTGAGCATGGCGTGGTCCTGGTTGTTGTAGCGATGGAGGCCGTTGCGCCCGATGGTCTGCAAGTTCTCGAACTCGTCTACGAACCCGCGCACGACATCCAGGTGGGTCGCGTACTCGGCGTCGTAGACCGGGTAGGCCTTGGGCACGCGAAAGACGCAGCCGTCGGAGATGTCGTCCAACTTGGCCAGGCCGATGCCGCCCAGTTCCTTCTTGCCCAGGGCGACGAGGTCTTCGTCAGCCATCGTCCAGAGCTCGTCGCCTTCGTTACAGAAGTACTCCATGCCGACGCTGGTCTTGCTCTGGTCTGGAACCATGTCGGGGCTCCAGTTCTTGAAGTTCTGGATGCGCCCCACCTCCACCGAGTCCTCGTGGATGTAGATCCAGTTGTCGGGGAAGAGGTCCGCTTGGTCGACGATCAGGCAGACCGTCAGGAAGTCGCGGTGGCTGAGCTTGTCCGCCGCGGCCAGGACCTCGTCCGGAGCGGGAGGGTCCATCTTCCGCACCAATTCCGGAATGGGCATGCTCGAAATGAAGTCCGTTCCGTCGGTGCGCTGCTCTTCCCCCTCGATCACGGCGGTCACGCCCGTGACCTTCATGCCCTCGCGATGCACCTTCACGACGTCGGCGTTCATACCCACCGTACCGCCATGCTCCTCGATGATGCGGGTCACGGCCTTCCACATCATGCCGGGGCCCTGACGCGGGTAGTCGAACTGCTCGATGAGCGTCTTGATGGCGTTCTTCGGCTTGAAGAACATGCTCAGGACGGCCGTGCGCAGGGACAGGTCCTGGATGCGCTGCGCCGCCCACTCGGCTTTCAGCTCGGAGCAGGAGATCCCCCACACCTTCTCGGTGTAGGTCTTGAAGAAGGTCATGAAGAGCCGCTTGCCGAAGCGGTTGGTGACCCACTCCTCGAAGGTGTTCTCCTGTTTGTACGGGAACATCTTCCAGCGCACGTAGCTGCACCCGATCAGGATGCTCTGCACGATGCCGAGGCCCGCCAGGGCGTTGAAGGGCTGCAGCGGGTAGTGGAAGAACTTCCTCTTGTAGAAGATGCGGGAGAGTCGCGGTCGCTCCAGGAACTCGTCCGTGAGCACCTCGTGCCACATCTCGTTGACTTCCTTGGCCTTCGTGAAGAAGCGGTGCCCCCCCATGTCGAAGTGGAAGCCCTTGTACTGCTCCGTGCGGGAGATGCCGCCCACGGTGTAGCTCTTCTCGAAGACGCTCGGAGGGTAGCCAGCCTGAGCGAGCTTGTAGCCGGCGGTCAGGCCAGCTGGCCCTCCACCCACGACCACGAACTTGCGCTGAGAGCTGTCCGCCTGAGAGGTGGCCACGAAGTCTCCGGTCCAGAGTTGTGCAAAGCGCAGGAATTGCCCGAGGACCCCGCTTTTGGGCCGCCCAAGGGCCGGTCCAGGGAAAGACGACCCACAGACCGACGCGAGAAGGATAGGACCCAATTGGGCACCGGTCGAGAAAGAAGCCAAAGCCGCTGGTGATCCGCGCCTGGGGGTCCAGGGCGCACACTCCTTCGGCAGTCCCATGAGGACCGGACTCCAACTTCAGGGTATCCTTATGGGCGCTCTCCACCGCTGCAGGGCTTTGGATGGACTCACGGGAAAGAGCATCGCGACCGCTGGGCAGGGGGCCAGGGCCAACCCGCAGAACGCAGTCACCGGAGAAGACACACCTTGAGCATGGACCAGTTAGCGGGGCCTCACGCCCGCGCGAGGCGGGTGGGGAACGCCCGCCTCGCTACTTTTGGGCTGGCAGTCCTGCTGGGCGCGGTCCCAGCGAGCCTGAGCGCCCAAGGCGCAACCCTCGGTGCTCCCACAGGGCCCGACGATCAGGACATCGAGGCCCAAGTGCTCCCGAAACCGAAGCCAACAGGGCCAAACATCCTGCTGATCCTGGCCGATGACCTGGGGCACGGCGATCTGGGCTGCTTTGGCAGCGATTTCATCATCACCCCTGAGCTGGATGCCCTCGCCGCCCAAGGCATGAGGCTGCTGAACTTCTCCACCAACAGCGCAGGTTGCACGCCTTCACGGGTGAGCATCTTGACGGGCACCATGGCCACCTATCACGGCTTCCAGAGCGTCAACACGAACGCGACCCATCGGGGTATCCCGGATGCTGTGACGACCTTGCCAGACGTGCTCCGGGAAGGCGGCTACTACACCGGACACATCGGCAAATGGCACATCGGAGAGGACATCGACGACGACACCGATGAGTTCCTTCCGCTGCGAGCGGGCTTCGATTGGAGCGCGCGGCTCTTCATCCCCAACCAGCAGACCCACTGGAACCCCTCGGTCGTCCTGCACGAGACCAGCACCGAGACCCATGAGGGCCTGCACTCCACGCGCGTCCTCACAGACTACGCTCTCGATTTCCTGGACCAACGCAGTCAGGTAGACGGCGACAAGCCCTGGTTCCTGAACCTCTGGTATTACGCGCCCCATCTCCCCATGCAGGTGCCCGCAGCGTATCTCGACCTGTACCCGGAATCGGATCCAACCGACCCCTGGACCAAGTACGCCGCCATGGTCTCTCAGATGGACCAAGGCATCGGCCAGGTGCTCGACAAGCTGGATGAGTTGGGGATGGCCGACAACACCTTGATCATGGTGTTGAGCGACAACGGGGGCTCGCTGAGCCCGGGTCTTCATCCGGACGGCAACGGCGACCTCAAGGGCGGCAAGGGCCAGTTCTTTGATGGCGGCGTGCGGGTCCCCTTCATCGCTCGCTGGCCGGACGTCATCCCAGCCAACACACAGTCGTCCGCTGCGATCTATGCTTCCGACATCTTGCCGACGGCGCAGCAACTTGCCGGCACGGTGCAAGTGCTCCCACATGTCGAAGGCCGCAGCATGCTCCCCACGCTCCAGGGCTACGAGCAGTCTGTTCGAACCCAGAACTTCTACTGGACGGGCAAGGCCGGCGCCCAGGCGATCACTCCGGAGCACGGCATCACCGACGTCTTCGCCGTACGCCAGGACCACACGCCGCTGGGAGCCCAGGACCTCAAGCTCGTGTTCACGCCGCAGTTCCAGGCGAAACTCTATGACATGGACACGGACCCCATGGAGACCACCAGCCTCGTCTCCAGCTACCCGAACACGACCCAGAAGCTGTGGAACGGGTTCTGGCAGACCCGGCGCGTGGAGTCCACCATCCCGCTCGCAACGCCGACTCTCCAGGGGGAGGTGTTCGGTGCGGGCAACGGGTTCATGTTCTTCAACGGCGTCGCGAACATCGAATCCGACGCCTGGCTGGACTTCCACAACGGCAACTTCACGAGCCTCCTGAACGTGCGCGTGCAGAAACTGGGTGTCGAACAGGTCTTGCTACGCAAGGCTGGAAGCTTCGAGTTGGTCCTGACCGCCAGCGATCAGATCCAACTGACCCTGGAAGATGCCACGGGTGACACCGAGCTGCTCACCGCGCCCGTGCCCGTGACCCTCGGACAAAACGTGCAGGTCGGGTTCACCGTGTCACGCTGGACGAGCCCGCTCACCGACAACACGGTGACGCTCTGGGTGGATGGGGCGGAGGCGGACTCGGGGACCGTGTCGGCTGTGGCCACCAACCGAAACGATGTACAACTTGGAAACGATGCGGATCCCCCGCTCGGGACACGCCCTTTCAAGGGCGTGATCTCTGCGCTGGAGTTCCACAACGTGTCCTTCAATCGGGATGAGATCGCCGGAAGCTGGCCCCCGATCCCCGCCAACTGACGCATTTCAGCGCGTGTAGCCGATCGCCTCGAGCTGACGCAGCGTCTCTTCTGAGAGCTCCTCGCCGGCGGTGAGAGCGGGGGCTTCTGCGAAGCGCTTTTCCCACATACCGACGAAGCGCCGCATGCGCTTGACCAGCTCTGGGTGCTTCGAGGCCACGTTCGTGCGCGAACCATTGGCGGTCCGGGAGCGGGCCTGGATCTCGAGCGGTGGAAGGTCTTGCTCGCTGCCCCGGTTGTCGACGTACTGCCAGGTCTTGCCGAAGGCAGAGATCTTGCGGAACTGGCGGAAGTAGGTCTCCGTCACGATGAACTCAGGCAAGAGTTCATCAGCCGCCTGCTCATCGCCTTCCAGGATCGCCTTCAGCGACACCCCCTGGATTCCCTCCGGCACTTCCAGCCCTGCAACGTCCAGGAGCGTGGGCAACACGTCCAGCAAGCGCACGTCGTGCTTCACGCTGGACACCTGCGGCACCCAGGGTGCTTCGGGCGCAGCAGCACCATCGAGGGTCCCTGAAGCCGACTCCTTCGGCTTCCAGCCCGAGCGAAAGAGGAGCCACGGGACGTGCACCATGGATGGATAGAGCAGCGCTCCATGGCCCTGGGAGAAGGGCAGGCCCGGGTGATCCGACAAGCCTTCGCCATGGTCACTCGTGATGCAGAACAGGGCGTCCTCCCAACCGGGGAGCTCTCGCACCTTGTGCACGAACACCTCGATGTCGTCCGTCACCTGACGCACCATCTGCAGATACGCCCGATTCTCTTGCCCCGGGAAGAGGTCCTTGTAGGCCGGGCGCACCATGTTGCCTCGTGCGTATTCGTGAACCTCCATCAGGTTCAGCTGCAGGTAGACCGGTTTGGGGGCGTCCGCAGCCAGCTGTTCAGAAGCGAACTCGTAGGCCTGGCCCAGCAAGCCTCCCGCCGAGTGCAGCTTGGAATCCCGGAAGAAGATCTCACCCTCTTCAGCGTCCTGCCGCGATCGCCCGAACACGACCATGCTGTCGACATAGGTGTCGAAGCCTTGGTCGAACTGCACGCGTGAGTTGATGTTGGGGTTGGCCGTAGCACCAAACGTCGCGTAGCCACCGTCCTTGAGGATCTCCGCCAGCGTGTCGAAGTGCACTGGCAGCACCTGATCCCCCTCGTGATAGAGGCCCAAGGTGCGCGGGTACTGTGAGACCAACATGGAGCCGATCGAGGGCAAGGTCCAGCTGGTCTGCGAGATGACTGAATCGAATTGCACTCCGCCGCTCGCCAGGCGGGTCAGGGCCGGAGACGGGTCAGCCGGGTGCCCGTAGCTGCTCAACATGTCCGCCCGCAAGGTATCGATGATGATGAACACGATATTCGGCGGCGGCGCGCCCTGGGGCTCCGAAGAGCAGGAAACTCCGAGGCTGATCCCCGCGAGGAGCCACACGGCCCGACAAACAGATCGATCCATGATGGAATGGGTCACTCACGAAAGGGGGGCGCAGGGCCGGCAAGCCGACCGCGCATGCTAACACGCGCCCGAGCCTCAACCCGCTGAGGCCCGGACGCGCGAGGTGATGGCGAGTGCGAAGGCAACTCGCAGCTGGGTCAGCCTTCGAGCCCCTTCAAGACATCTTGGATCCGGGCCTTGTTGGCGTCGTCGCTCACGAGCTCAAGAGCCTTCCCATAGAGTTCCGCTGCGCGGGCTTTGTCTCCCGTGCTCAAGCAAGCTTCCGCCAGGCTGTCGTGAGCGTTCCAGGACGACGGGAACTGCGCGAGGTTCGTTTCGAAGACCTTCATCGCCTTCTCCACCGCGCCGCTCTGAAGCAGCTGGTAGCCGATCGTGTTGCGCTGCGTCTCGTTGGCAAAGGGCTCGGCCTGGGACCGGCTCGCGAGGGCTGCGTCCGATTTTCCGAGCTTGTCCTGGATCGAAGCCTGCGTCCAATAGTTCGCAAAGGACGGCGTGGCAGATGCAGCGCGAGCCGCCCAGGACTCGGCCTCTTGCAAGTTGACGTTGTTCTGATCGCAGTAGGTCGCCGCCTGGGTAAAATTCTGAGACGTCCAGAAGCCGTAGCCACGCAGGAAGTCGTCGCGCAGGTAGGCCACGATGACGTCATCCGTCTTGACACCCAAGCTGAGCGGCAGCTCCGTCGTCTCCCAACGCAGGACGAGCGTCGCGCCGTTCTTGCTGAGGTCCTGGAACTCGTACTCGAGCCACTCCTGGAAGGTGCCTTCCTGGGGGTTGACCTCGACCCGTAGCGCGTCCTCGGCTGCGTTGTAGCTGTAGCTGCCCCAGGCCGTGCTGTTGTGGGAGAACACCACGGTCCAAGGTCCATCGGACTTCGGGAACATGTGCAGGCCGTAGTCACCGGCCGCGAGCGGTTTGCCTTGCACGGTCACGTCGTGCTCGAAGCTGACGACCGTGTTCTCGTCAGCACCAGCCCGCCAGGGTTGGGCCGCGTCGAAGGGCACGATCTGCGGATTGCCGAAAATGTTGCGGGACTTCACGCCGGGCCGACCGTAGTCGACTTGGATCTGCGTGACACCCACCACTTGCGAGGTGGTGCCGCGCGGACTTGGCATGGGCTGGATCATGCGAGCTTGACCGACAGCGGGTGCGCTGAGCAGTCCACCTAGCAGAACCGCTGTCGCGGCGAAGACGAGGGATCGAGTCATCGGGGCACACTCCTTCAACAGGGAAGATGGGGCGAGCCGGCAAACATGGCGGAGGGCTTCCTCGGGGAAGGGGCTCGTTTAACCGAACCCTCGCGCATGCTGCAGGATCGTGAGGCAGTGTGCGACTCCTCTCGCAGCCCGCCCAGCGGCAGGCCTGTGACGGCTGCCCTGTGGCCTCCAGCGGAAAACCCACAGCTCGCCACAGTTCTTGAATGTCCCGGGTCGGGAGAGACAGGCTCCATTGATAGACTGCCCACCCCAGCTGTCCGGCTGGGTATCGAGCTGAGCGGGAGCCCTGAGCATGAGCACGCCCAACGCGCCGAAGTTCCGCCTGAGCCGCGTTCTGCTTGCGGTCTTGATCACGTTGATGCTGTTGGAAGGCGGTTTGCAGCTCGCAGGCGTGATCACCGGAGATTCGTGGCGGCTCCCCGCCAAGCGCTCCAAAAGCGAAACGGTCTACGTTTCCCACCCCTACATCGGTTGGACCCATCGCCCCAACCACTCCAGCGGACCCACGAGCATCCGCCAGGCCAGCACGAACACTTTGGGCTTCCGTGGGGCCGAGGTCCTGGCCAAGAAGCCGGAGCGGACCTACCGCATCGTCTGCCTGGGAGGTTCCACCACCTGGTCCACGGGCGCGTCCTCCGACGGCGAGGCTTGGCCCGCGCTCCTGGAACGACGGCTGAACAAGAGCCTGGGTGACTCAAGCGCCTACGACCGCGTTGAGGTCATCAACGCCGGCGTCTCGGGATACTCGCTGATGGAGTCTTTCATCAACCTGAAGTTGCGCATCCTGCCGCTCGACCCCGACCTGGTGCTCGTCTACCACGCCGTGAATGACGCGCAGCACCTCCGACGCGGCAGCTTCAAGCCGGACTACAGCCACGTGCGCCGCAGTTGGACGGAACGAGCAGACATCACCCCCCTCGACGACGCGCTTCGATGGAGCCAGCTCTACGGCCTCCTGGTTGGCACCGAGTCTTCGCGCGAGCATGAGACCATCGGCAGCAGGATCCGTGTGCCCAACTACAACAAGCTCCCCATCCGGGTGCAGGATGAGATCGAGCGGGGCGTCGAAAATTTCGCCTGGACGCTGCGGGAAGCCGTGGCCCTCTGCCGCTTGCACGATGTGGACATCGCCCTCTCGAGCTTCGCCTGGGTCCGGGAAGACGTGGGAGACGCCGCCATCAAGAGAGCGCCCTTGGCGGCCGCGCTTCAACGAATGAACCAGGCCATCTTCAAGGTGGCCCAGCTCGAAGAGACACTTTTCATCGACCTCCACGAGCGCGGCCCGAAGGCCGTGGCCTACTACGACGACATGGTCCACTTCAACGACCAGGGCAATCGGCTGGCCTCTGCAGTGTTCGCCCAGAGCATCCGGGGCTCAGGACTGCTGAGGCGCACACGGCCACTCGGTCCCAAGGCCCCCTTGGGCGACGAGCACTAGCGGGGCCCCGCTGACCCCTGTGCCGGGACGCCCTGCTTTTTGACATGTGGTCTGCTGCTCAGACAACGCGGCATGCAGACGCCACGAGAGCTCGCTTCAGCCCTCATGTCAAAAAGCAGGGTGTCCGTCAGCTCAGAGGGTCAGCGGCCAGAGCCATCGGCGTTGCTGCCCGCGGCGTCTTCCGACGAGTCATCGACGGGCTTGAACAGCGGATCGAACTCTCCGTAGCCCTCCGCTGCCAGCTCGCCTGCGGGAATGAATCGCATGGCGGCCGAGTTCATGCAGTAACGCTTGCCTGTCGGCTCCGGCCCATCGTCAAAGACGTGCCCCAGGTGCGAGTTCGCATAACGGCTGCGCACTTCATCCCGGGAGTAGCCCAGCTTGAAGTCCTGCCCCAGCCGGATGTTGTAGGGAACGAGGGGACGCGTGAAGCTCGGCCAACCAGTTCCACTCTTGTACTTGTCCTTGGAGCTGAAGAGCGGCTCGCCGCTGACGATGTCCACGTAGATGCCGTCGGCCTTGTTGTCCCAGTACGCGTTGCTGAAGGAACGTTCGGTGCCGTCCTTCTGGGTCACGTCGTACTGCTGTTCGGTCAGCATCGACCGCAGGATGTCGTCGGAAGGCTTGACCCAACGCGCCACGGGCGGCTTGACGGTGTAGTTGCGGTCCTCGCCCCATACCCGATCGATGAAGCGGTCGCGGCCCGAGCCGTTGCGGTACGAGTGATAGCTGCTCGGGCTCTTCTTGTAGTAGTCCTGGTGATACTCCTCGGCCGGGTAGTAGATCGTCGCGTCGGACACCTGGGTCACGATGGGACGGTCGAAACGGCCAGACTGACCTAGAGTTGCTTTGGACGCCTCGGCCAGGGTCCGCTGCCGCGCGTCATGCACGAAGATCTCGCTGCGGTACTGATCGCCGCGGTCCACGAACTGCCCGCCCGCATCGGTGGGGTCGATCTGACGCCAGAAGATCTCCAGCAGATCGGTGTAGCTGACCAGCGCAGGGTCGTAGTGGATCTGGATCGCCTCGGCGTGTCCCGTGCCCCCACGGGAGACCTGCTTGTAGGTGGGGTCGTCCAGCTGGCCTCCGATGTAGCCCGAGATGACGGCGGAGACACCCGGAACCACCTCGAAGGGCTTCTCCATGCACCAGAAGCAGCCCCCGGCGAAGGTGGCCAGGGCCTCGACACCAGACGGCGCTGCCGCCACGCCCTGGGCACCCTCATGCGGCTGCTCATGCTCCTGGGCCTGGCCATTGCACCCTGCCAGGCCGGCCGAAAGCCCCACCAGAACGAGGGCACAAACGGAAGCGGACGCGAAGACGGAGACGCCGTGAATCGTTCTCAACATGATCGGGTTCCTGCGGGTGGGTGCCGTGAAGAGCGGGAGTGTTCTAACCCCGGCGAGCCGAGAATACGGTGTGATGCCGCAGCTCCCCGAAGGATTCATGGCATGGTTTCAGGGTAGCGCCCGCTCGGGCACACTCACGCTCCACCTTGACGTCCTCCCGCCCCGCTCCATGCGCTCCATGCAGCCCGTTGCCGGTCCGACAACTCGCCCTGCTTCCACCGAGAGGTTGATCCGCTGAGAGGTCGCATCCTCGAGCTCGACGCCCTGCGCGGCTTCGCCGCCCTGGCCATCGTCCTGGCCCACGGGCTGATCATCCCCGGCAATCCCTGGGTCTTGTCGGCCGTCGACCTCTTCTTCGTGCTGTCGAGCTTCCTGATCACGACGATGATCTTGCGCTACCGGGAAGAGCCGGGCTTTCTGCGGACGTTCTACACCCGACGCTTCCTGCGTATCTGGCCGCCCTACTACGTCGCCCTGGGGACGTGCCTCATCCTGACCCAGTTCTTCCTGTGGGACAACCAGACCGACGCGTGGCCCTGGTACGCAACCTTCACCCAGAACGTGCAGCTCTACTTCCGCCAACCCTTGCCCGAGATGAGCAAGCTGTTCTGGCACACATGGACGCTGGCCATCGAAGAACAGTTCTACGTGATCTGGCCGCTCTTGCTGCTCGGGGCCGGCCGCCCGCGGGTCGTGTTGACGGCCGTCGTGTTCATTCTGCTGCCGCCGGTGTTGCGTCACCTGAACTTCCTGCAGTACCTGCTCTTCACCCGCTCCGATGGCTTGGGGCTCGGCGCGATCCTGGCCTTGCTGCTGCTCGACCACGAGCGCTTCCAGCGACACATCGTCTCTTACCGCATCGGCTTCCTGGCCCTGGCCACCCTCGCCATCCTCTGGTCCTCCAAGGCGAGCGTAGTGGCGGGAGTGCCGCAGACCTTCTTCCACACCCGCGTCAACCTGATCTACTTCTCGCTGGTGGGGCTGCTGGTCAGCGGACAGGGCAGCAGGGCCCTGGCGATCCTGCGCGACAAGCGCCTCTGCTACCTGGGCACCATCAGCTATGCCCTCTACGTCTATCACCCGCTCATCTTCGGCTCGATGTTCCGGCCCTACCGCAAGCTCGTGATCCGGGGTCTGGGCTTCGACGTGAAGTGGGTCGAGGAGGCGGTCATGCTGGCCCTCTGCTTCCTGGCTGCCGAGCTTTCCCGCCGTTTCCTGGAAGCGCCGATCTTGGCCTTCAAGGAAAAGCTGGCCTATAGGGCTCCTCGCGAACCCTGATCCCTTGGGGCTTGCAGACAGCCCGTATCGGTGCTCCGAGCGCCCTCCGCTGCGCTCTCAGACCGGCTTGAGTGCCGCGGCTCGCCATCCGAAAGGGTCCTGGGGCCTGCTATCCTCTCGCGGCTTTCGCAATACCCGTGGCCTCGCACCGACATGAGGCCGCACACCAGGCACCCTGACCGAATCCCGGAGTCCTCCATGCGTTCCGTTCTCTTCCCGAGCCTGCTCGTCGCGGGCCTCCTGCTTCCGGCCTGCGCCAGCGAAGCCAGCTCCGGGGACAGCAATCCCGTGGTGGCTGCTTCTCCCGCAGAGACAGGGGCACCGCCGACCGTGGCCAACACGGTGGAGCCCACCCTGGCGCCCGAGTTCGTCAACTACAACAAGGACCTGCCCAAGCGCGGCGACAGCTTGCCGACCATCCTGGGCAGCACCCTCTCGGGCGGCACGGTCAACAACGCTCTGTTCAGCGGCAAGACCACCCTGATCAACCTCTGGTTCTATCACTGAGGCGCCTGCCGGAAGGAGTTACCTTCCATTCAGAAGCTGCAGGAAGAACTGGGTGATCGGAACGATGTGGTCATCGTCGCGCTGAACACCGGCAACGACACGCTGGATGTCGTGCGGGAGTACTGGGAGAAGGAAGGGTTCAGCTTTGACGCTGTGCTCGACCCCGAAGGCTCCGAAGGCGACAACGCTCAGGCCCTGGGTCTGCGCGCGTCCCCCTCGAACATCGTCGTGGGCGCCGACGGCAAAGTGACGTACGCCTCGGTGGGCTTCGACGAGGATCAGATCCGCTACTACCTCGGGCTCTAGCTGATCTCCCAGACCAAGCCTGCGTAGGCACTCGCTTCCCGGCGAGCCTGCACCGACTTGATACGGCGCGCCCACGATCCGGTTTCCGGAACGTGGGCGCGCCGTTCTCGTTCAGTGCTCTCGCTGAGCCCCCTAGAGCAGCTTGCAGGAGGTGCCGAATCTCAGTCCCCGCAGCGACCGCAGAGCGCTTAAGCTGAAGGCCCGGGTCCTGCGTCCACATCCCCGGCCACCCTCTCCCCGGGTTCGCGGCTCTCATGCGCCTTCACGTGCTGTGTACGATTTTCCTCGGGCTGTTGCTGCTCCCCGGGCCCGAAGTCAGTGCTCTCCAAGACAAGACGCTTTGGGTAGACATCGGCTCGTCCAGCACATCCACAGCCAATCCGGGGGGAACAAGCTGGAACAACGTCGACGAGACCACGCTCAACACCTCCCGAGCCCTCATCGATGAGCTCGGCAACCCCTCGGGAATCACCTGGACCCACGCGTCGGGCGGCCTGCAGGGCATCAACTCCTCAGGCACCACATCACCCACGGCAGCGAGCCCCCTGAGCGAGTTTCCCGGCTCGGCCACCCGGGACTCGGCCTACGGGAGCGGCAGCGGTTCAACAGCAGTCGTGACCCTGACGGGCTTTCCGCCCAACACGCTCGTGGACATCACCTTCGCGGCCTCGCGACTGGGCGTTTCGGACAACCGGACCACCGACTACATCGTGCAGGGCTTCAACGGCGCCGTAGTCTCCCTCGACCCGGCCAACAACCTCACGCAGGTGGTCAAGGCAAGCAACGTCTTGCCCGACGCCAGTGGCGCAATCACCGTGAGCATGCAGGCGGGGCTCGAGAACACGAACCCCACCACGCACTACTTCTACCTTGGGGCCTTGAAGGCCGAGCTCTTCGCGCAGGGAAGCCCTCCCTCGGTGCTCTCCTTCGACAGCCCACAGCTGCCCTTGGCCGTCACCGCTGGCGGCGGCTTCTCGACCTCCGTGAACGTGCTTGAGAACCTGAGCACCAACATCGGCTTCACTCTCTCAGCCATCGACGACGCCACGGGATTCACTCCCACTTGGTTGAGCTTGCCGAACTCGGGCATGACCCAGGCCCCGATCGCCCTCAGCGTGTCGGACCCGGGCCTTGGCTCCGACAGCTACTCAGCCACTCTGGTGGCGAGCGCCCCGGGCGTGGTGGACGCGACCCTCGATCTGCAGCTGGACGTGCAGATGCCGGGCGCCCTCAACCTGCTCTTCTATGGCAACAGCTACAGCCAGGGCAACAGCGGCATGCCCAGCCTGGCCGGCTTCATCGCCGAGGACCTGGGGCAGGCATCGCCGAACATCGTGGCCCAGCTCGTAGGTGGTCAGGCGCTCTTCTATCACCTGACGAACCCCGCCCAGGCCGCCGCCATCACCAGCGCCCTACCGCTCGGACAGAGCTGGGACTTCGTGGTCATGCAGGGCCTCTCAACCGAGGCCACGCAGATCGGAGACCCCGCTGCCTTCCGCGCCAACGCCCTGGCCATCCTCAGCAACGTCAAGGCCCACAGCCCTGATGCCAAGGCGGTCATGTTCCAGACCTGGGCCCGGGGGCCGGAGTACCCCGGTTACCCCGTCACGTGGACCGGTCCGCTCGACATGCACGACGAGATTCGCACCAACTACCGCCTGGCCGTGGACGACATGAACAACGCCTTCGGCTCCGGCACCGCCTTCCTCGCCGCCGCTGGGGATGCCGTCGCCCTGCTCGCCTTCGACCCCGACCTGTACACGAGCGACTGGAGCCACCCGGAACCACCCACCACCCTGCTTACGGCCATGGTTGTCTATCAGGCGGTTTGGCGCGCGCGGATCAGCGATCAAGACCCGGACTTCGGCGCGAGCACGAACCTCATCAACCGCCTGAACTCCATCGGCCTGTCTGCTGCAGACTGGACGGCGCTGAGTGGCATCGCCGAGCGCGTCGCCGACGCATCCCTTCGCCGTCATCCCGGCTCGGGCGAAGACCTCCTCTTGGAAACGAGCGTCAACAGCGACCCGCCCAGCGCGCGTCCCGTGAGCCAGGCAGCTTCGGGGGATTCCTTCCATGTGTCGCTGACCTCACCCAACGCGCTCTACGCCGACGAGCTGTCCCACATCATCTTCGATGTGTATCCCACCGGCTCACCCCCTGCCGCCAACCCCTCTTTCCCCGAAGTCCACATCAAGCCGAGCTACTTCATCGTGGCGACCTCGGCGCCTCTCGGCCCCGGCTTGCCGCTCACCGTGGTGGTTCCGCCCGCGGTCAGTGGGCTGAGCGTTCTCGTTCAGGGCGTCGCCTTGGGTCCCAGCGTGGAAACGGGAAACCAGGTGTTCACCACCACGGACGGTCACGAAGTCGACTTGCTGTAAAGTCTTCGGTCCGACAGCGGCTGCTGCCTTCTCTCGAGACGGGGACGAAGTTCTTGCAGGACTCACCTAGTTGCCCCGAGGGCGGCGAACTGCCAGCCGTCTGGATCCACGGCAGCGACCCAGTCAACGATCCAGCGCTCCAGGTCCACGCCTACAACGGCGACTTCTACATCCTTCGCCAGAGCATGTGCCTGAATTTCGAAGGGCCCTTCCTGTACCTCATCGTTGGCGAGCACACGGCCGTCTTGTTCGACACGGGAGCCAGCGGCGATCCCCCGGTCGCTGCCACCGTGCAAGGAATCCTGGCGCAGCGGGCGCGCGACAAGGGCATCGATCACTTCGAGTTGATCGTCGCCCACACCCACAGCCACGGGGATCACATCGGCAACGACAGCCAGTTTGTCGGGGCACCCAACACCACGGTCCTGGGCTCGGACCTCCCCGATGTGCAGGCCGCCTATGGCCTCCCTGATTGGCCTGACGGAAAAGCCAGCTTGGATCTCGGCGGGCGCGTGCTCGACATCCTCCCCACCCCGGGTCACCAGACCACGCACATCAGCATCTACGACCGCCGCACCCAGATCCTGCTCGCGGGCGACACCTTCTACCCGGGGTTCCTGTTCATCTCGGACTTCCCCGAGTATCGCAAGAGCATCGACAAGCTGGTGGCCTTCACCGCAGAGAACCCGGTGCGCTGGATCCTCGGCAACCACATCGAGATGACGGACGAGCCCGGTCTCATCTATCCCTACGGCACCGAGGTCCAAGCTCGGGAGCGTGTGCTCCAACTCGAACGCAAACAGCTGCTGGAGCTGAGCGCGGCCCTGGCAGCCATGGCTGATGAGCCCGTTGAGCAAGTACACGATGACTTCGTCATCACGCCCTGACAAAGGAGAGGCCGCCGTCGCTCCGTTTGACGAAGCGGCAGCGGCCTCCAAAAGAACCGGCTTTTGCAGGCGGGTCTGTCAGACTCAGGGTTGGGTCACACCGCGCAAGGCGTTGCTTCCCGAAGGCACGCCCGCCCGGGCCATGGGCCGCAGCCACGCCTGGAAGTAGAGGCTGCTTCCGACGGGCGCATCGCTGGGCCAGGGGAAGGCCTTGGGCTGGTTCGTGCGCATCTTCACGACGAGCGCTGGGTCGGGGACGAGGGTGCCGCCCTTGAAGGGCAGCGACGCGAGCTGGAAGCCGATCACGAGGTAGGCGGCGGGCGTCTTGCGCTTGGCAGTCGACGCCTGCAACCAGATCATGCTTCCACCCTGGGGCAGACCTTCCGATTCCAGGGTGATGGCTCCCGAGAGGCCGGCCACGGCTCCACCGAGGTCGGACCAGGGCGGCGCGATGGCCGTGAAAACGGACAGGTCATTGGAGAAGGCGTTGGAGACGACAAAGTCGTCCAGCCCATCACCACTCGAGTCACCCGCCACCACGCTCGCCGGGAAGAAGCCGGCGCTCATGCTGACGGCGCTTCCGAACTGCCCTTCGCCATCGCCCATGAGCAGGGACACATCCCCGGAGCCGAAGTTCGCCGACACGAGGTCCTGGGCACCGTCGCCGTTGAAATCACCCGCGGCGACACGCTGGGGCATGATGCCCGCGACGAACTCCTGGCTGGGGCCGAAGGCGCCGCCCCCTTGCCCGAGCACCACGGAGAGCACGCTCGAGGAGACACAGGCTGCCACGACATCCGGCACCCCGTCGCCGTTGGCATCGAAGACGGCGAGGTCCCGGGGGTCCACAGCCACGGGCCACCCAGTCCCTTCGCTCATGACACCGCCGCCGGCGTTCAGGAAGGGTCGCAGCATGTCTTGCGAGCAATCGGCGACGAGCAGATCGTCCAGATCATCGCCGTCGAGATCGGCGGCTTGCACAGAGGAGGCGCAGAACCCGCTCGACAGGACGACCGGTGCCGCAAAGCCCAGTGCCGAGTTCATCATCAACGAGACGGGCGCGGTGATGCTGTCGTGGGCCAGCCCGATGTCCACGAAACCGTCGCCATCAAAGTCGGCGGCTGCGAGATCCTGAGGTTGAAAGCCGACGGACTCGTGCTGCGCTGGAGCGAACCCGCCACCCGGCAGTCCGTGCAGCACGGACACCGTGGCGTCCCCCGCGTTGACGGAGGCAAGGTCCATCACACCATCGGCATCGAAGTCAGCGGCCACCACGTCCAGGGGTTGGCTGCCCACCGCAAAAGCCTGCGATGCGCCGAAGCTGCCGTCACCGAGTCCCATGAGGACGGACACCCTGGAGGTGAAGCGTTCGGCCACGGCGAGGTCTTCGATCCCGTCCCCATCCAGGTCGCTCAGGACCATTCCCTGGGGATTGCTGCCCACAGGATACGTCGCGGTCTTGAAGCTCGCGACGGAAGCCTGGCCCTGCGCATGAACTGGGAGCAACGTGCTGACGATGATCAGGGCCGGAAGCCATCGACGATGCGCGGAGCGTGGGGTCAACATGACATCCCATGTCGGCCCCCTCCAGGGACGAGTTGAGCCAGGAAGACGCCGGGAGGCGCGTAAAAACAGGTGCGACCGTTCGTCCAGGGCTCACTCAGGCGGGAAAGATGTCACATGCCCCCGAGCGGCGGCCCTACAGTCCATGGAATGGAACATCCCGAGCGCGCAATCGAGCACGATGAGCTGCTGGCCCAGATGGGCTGGGTGACAGCCCTCGCCCGGAGCCTTGTGCGCGACCCCAACGTCGCCCAGGACGTGGCGCAGCAAACCTGGCTCACCGCTCTCGAACGCCCACCCCATACCGCGCGCAGCGGTCCTGGCCTGCGGGCCTGGCTCGCCTCCGTCACCCGCACCCTGGCGCGCCAATCCGTGCGCGGAGAAACCCGCCGCACAGCGCGCGAGAAGAGGGCAGCCCAACCGGAATCCCAACCGGCTGCGGTGGACATCGTGGGTCGCGGCGAGATGCAGAAGATGCTCGTCGACAAGGTGCTCACGCTCGAAGAACCCTACCGCTCCACCGTGCTCTACCGCTACCTCGACGGTCTGAGCGCCCCGGAGATCGCGGAAGCCATGGACGTCTCGCCCGCCGCCGTGCGCAAGCGCCTGTCCCGCGGCCTCGACCAGCTGCGCGGCCGCCTGGACCAGAGCCACGACAACGATCGCTCCAAATGGACCCTGGCCCTCTTGCCGCTGGCCCGGCTGCCTCACGGCTTGGGTGGAAAACCGCTCGGTGCGGAATCAGCCGGTATCGATGCCGGTATCGATGCAGGGATCGATGCCGGTGTTGCAAGCACGATGCCCGTGGGTGCGGCCTCGGGGGCTACCGCCGTCAAGTTCATCGCGGCGGGTACCCTGCTGGCCATCGGCTGGGTTGTCGCCGTGGTCTGGCCTGACGACGCCCCTTCCACGACCCACCTGTCTCCGCCCCTCGCTCTGGGCAGCGAGCCCGAGATGCCCCTACCCCTCACGTCAGGCGCAGAGGCCGCGGCCGCTCCCCTGCCTGTGGAAGCGGACCGTCCGGAACCCGCTGCCGGTTTCTTTGACAGCGTGCGCGACAACTGGTGGATGCCCCCGCCCCGCGGCTCCCTCGACGGCCGTGTGGTGGACGTGGCCGGCCAACCCGTACCGGACGTGCGAGTGCGCTACGAGACCGTGCTCCGGCCAGGCGGCCAGGAAGTGGGCCGTGCCTCGCTCACAGCCCTCTCGGACTCGACCGGTCTGTTCCACCTGGACGGCATCCGGTCCCAGGGCCAGGTGCTCGTGGCCAGCTCCGCCTATGTCACCGTCCTGGCAGGCAACACCGACTACTCCGGGCGCGGCAACGGCCAGACCATCGTCGTGGCCCCTCGCCATCCCTTGAGCGGACGCGTGGTCGACGACGCGGGCGCAGCTGTCGAAGGCGCACGCGTGGAGATCCTTCCGCCCCCAGGCTTCGAGGCCAGCTTCGCCCAGAGCCTGGAGCACGTCTCTCCCCAGGAAGCCTGGGACCTCACGGACGGCAACGGCCATTACTCCCTCGAGCGGGCGCCTCGGCTGGAGGGCGCCACCGTGCACGTGAGCAAGGCAGGTTATGAAAGCTCCTCCGAGGCCCAACCCCTTCAGCCCGAAAACGCGCACGTGGTCAGCCTGAAGCGCGCTGCCCAATTCATCAGTGGGCGCGTTGTGGACGCGTCAGGCCAGGCGGCCGCCCAAGCCCTGGTCTCCTGCGGCCTGAGCCGAACACTCACGCAGGATGACGGCAGCTTCCGCTTTCACTTCACACGGAAAGAACTCGAACTCACGGCCAAGATCGTCGACTCGACAGAGCTCGGCCTCGTTGCCTTGCGCTCGGGCGAGCAACCCGGGCGCGCCGTGGTCGGCCTGCCGCAGGAACTACCCACATCCTCCAGCCCCTGGCGGGTCGAAGGTGTGTTGCTGGAACTGGGAGCTCCCACCCTCGCCCTGGGTGGTCGAGTGCAGGACCCGTCCGGCATCCCGCTGCCCGGGGTGAGCGTGTGGCTCGTGGACCCGACGATCTTCTCGCGCCAGCCCGGCAACCGCATTGCACCCCGGCGTGACGACGACGAGAGCGATCAGCTCCAGAGTGGCCCCCGCTCCGGCCTCGTGGATCCGGTCCTGGTTCTCGAGAACCTGCTCGCCGATGCCCCTGGGGTCGCGGACCCCGGCGGAGGACCGGTTGCGATTGGAAGCCACCCAGCGCTCTCCGCACGTCGTTCCGGGCTCTGGCGCCGGGAAACCACGGATTCCCTCGGGCGCTTCCAGCTGACTGGCCTGGAAGACCGGCCCTACACCGTCGCCGCCATGCACACGGGCACGCTGCAAAGCGTCACCAGCGAACCCACACCTGCCGGACGTGACGACGTCTTGCTGACCCTCGACCCGGACACCCTCTGGGCGCGGGTCAGTGGCCGCGTCGTCTCTCCCCACGGAACGCCTCTCGCAGGAGTCGAGGTCTCGGTGCGGCGTGAGGTCCTGGCCCTGCCCGGGGTCACCACCAGCACCATCGGAACCTTGGCGCTCACGGATTCAGAGGGACACTTCACGCTGACGAGCGTCCCGCACAGCGGCGCCTACCTGTGGGTCATGGGCTCGGATGTGCTGGGTGTGGCGCACGGGCGGGAAGGCCCCCTCGGAGCTGCTCATGCCTTGGAGATCGTCGGGCTCGAGATCACCGTCCCCTTGCGCCTTGAGCTGCAAGTCCAGCTGGACCAGGCGGGCAGTGCCGACGAGCTTCGCATTCTGACGGCACAGGGCACGCCCCTGCAGCTCAACAGTTTCCATTTCGACCGCCGCCGACTGCGCAGCTCGGCGCCCATCATCGATGGGCGCACCGAAGTGCTCGCCGTCACCGAAGATGCTTCTGTCGCCGAATTGCTCAAAGCCGGCGAAGTCGTTCGACGAGTTCCCCTTTCCCTCCTGCGAGGGGAAGTCCATGTGCTTCGCTAGTCTCGTACCACCCTTCATGAATGTTCGAGGTGCCCCATGACTTCACTTCTGACGGCTCTGCTGATCGCCACCACCTGCCTGCCCCAAGCAACCACGGCAGAAGCCAGCCCAGCTCAACATGGGTGGTTTGAAGGCTCGTACAACTCGGCCCTGCGCGCCGCGCGCCAGGAGAACAAGCCTGTCTTCATCGCGCTCGTTCCCGACTGGAGTGACTACAGCCAGAAGATGCTGGCCGAGACCTTCCCGGACACGTCCGTCAGCCAGCTCCTGAGCCAGATGATCTGCCTGAAGTACGAGGTCGAAGACTCACGCTCGCTTCAGGTGGCGCGGCTCTACAAGGTGTCGCAGTTCCCAACGCTCGTGCTCGCCCAAGCGGACGGCTCGCTCGAGGATGTCATCATCGGCTACTTCCCACCGCAGCCCCTGGTGCAAGAGCTGCAGCGCATCCTCAGCGGCGTGGGAACGCTGGCGGATCACGTGGCGCGGGTCGCTGCAGACCCCGAGAACCTGGCCACGCGCTACGCCTACGCCGTGAAGCTCGATGAGGTCGGCGACGCCGCTGGCTTCCAGAGAGAGCTCGGATTCATCCGGACAGCCGACCCGACGGGCGCCACCGTCACGGGCGCGCAGCTGCTGCAGAATGAAGTCTGGGCGAAGGTTGCGGCCGTCGGCCCCGGGGACGAAGCCACCTGGGACCTCACACCCGTCGCAGAGTTCCTGGAGACCGTGCCGCTGCCATCCGCACGCTTCGCCGGCTGGATGCGGCTCGCGGGTTTCCAGCGGGAACGGGAGCGTCGAATCGAAGCGGTGGGCGCCATGCGACGAGCCCATGAGAGTGTTGCGCCCAACGAGTTCTTTGACTGGTCCGCCGACGTCATCACCTACGTGCTCGAGGCCGACCAAGGCGACCTGCCCGAGGACACGGGTCGTTGGACCCTGTCCCTGGCGGAAGAACTCGAGCGACGGGCGCTCGTCGTCCAGGAACCGGACGCCTCAGGAGCGGTGTTCTTCCCTGCCACACTGAATTACGACGAGTGGCTTGCAGCGCAGCTGGACATCCTGGCGCAGGCCCAGCTGAAATACGCCGGCTCCCGGGGCAAGCGGCTCGCCCTGGCCACCAGCGAGCGCTGCCTCGCTCTCATGCCCGACAACGATGACTACAAGAGTCGGGTCGAGCTGCTCAAGTCCTCTCCGCGCGGCAAGCGCTAGCACCTAGGGCAGCCCAGACCCGCCGCTGCCCGTTCGGGGACCGCACGGGCGGTGCCCTGGAGCTGTACGGGGGGCAGCAAGAAATCATCTGTTGCAGCATCGGATCCCTTGATGCATTATGTCACCTATGAGTGACACGTTGCCCAAAAGTCCCCGAGCCCAAGAAGCCGACGACCTGGTGTGGAAGGCCCTCGCCGACCCGACGCGTCGTGCCGTGCTGGACGTCCTGGCCAAGAGCCCGCACTCAACCGGAGCGCTGGTCGAATGCTTCCCCGGCTTGTGCAGGACAGCAGTCATGAAGCACCTCGACGTCCTGGAAGCCGCGGGCTTGCTGGTCGTGCAGCGGGAAGGGCGGGTTCGCTGGAACCACCTCAATCCCATGCCCATCCAGCTCCTGCATGACCGCTGGGTCAGCCGCCACGTCTCGGGCATGGCGTCCGCGCTCTCACGCCTCAAACAACACGTCGAGCAGCCTGCCGCCAGCGGCAAGCGGCGCGGCGACCGCAAACGTCCCAAACGCCGTACCAACTCGAAAGGCACAAGGAGCCCCGCCGCATGAACACCACATCCCAAGACACCACGAGCTGCAGCTACACCCTCGAGGTCTCCATGAGCGCCACCCGCGAGCAGGTCTGGACAGCCCTGACCGACGAGGTCAACGCTTGGTGGCTACCCGACTTCCACATGGTGGGTCCTGACTCCGTCGTGCGCTTCGAAGGGCGCGCCGGAGGCACCCTGCTCGAAAGCCGAGCGGACGGCGGCAGCCTGCTCTGGTACACGGTGCAGATGGCCATGCCGAACGAGTCCCTGCACCTCGTGGGCCACCTCGGGCCGGACTGGGGCGGGCCGGCGACCTCGCTCCTCTCCCTGACCCTGGAGACCCAGGGAGATCAGACGCTGCTGCGCGTCAAAGACTCTCTCTACGGCTGCCCGTCCGAAGACTCGGCCGCCGCGCAGAGTGACGGCTGGCGCCAACTCTTCACCGACGGGCTCAAGGCCTACGTCGAGAAGTGATCGGCGCAGAGGCCAAGCGCGTCCTTCCGGAGCATGCAGGCGCAACAGGTGCCGCCCACACCTTTCGGCGGATTGCCTGTACGCTGTCCCTCCCGAGCGCCGGTGCAACCCAGGTCGCGGACTCCAAGAAGGCGTCCCGATCGGGTCTGGCTGCGAGCGCTCGCCGGAGCCCCCTATGACCGTTCGCTGCTCGTCGATCCCAGCTCACCAGACTCTGCCCCGACTGGGGCTCTGCCTCCTGCCTGCGCTGCTAGCGCTGCTGGCCGTCCCCAGCCAAGCGCAGTGGATCTCGGACGCGGCAACCAACACCAGCATCGCCGACCGCGGCAGTGATCAATCCCAGGCCAAGCTCGTTGCCACCCCCGATGGCGGGTGCTGGGTGAGCTGGTTCGACGGCATCGGCACGGGTTGGGACGTGCGCGTCCAGAAGCTCGATATTGGAGGCAGCGAGGTCTTGCCGCACGGCGGCGTGCTCGTGGCAGATCGTTCCTTCAGCTCGACCCAGGACTACGGCCTCGACACGGACGCCGACGGCAACGCCTTGCTGGCCTACCGCGACGACAGCGGCGCCAACGTCCAGATCGGCGTGTCCAAGATCGCACCGGATGGCACGCAGATCTGGGCGGTGCAGGTCACTTCCACCACGGCTTTCCTGGCGGCGCCGAAGGTGTGCGGGCTCTCCGACGGCGGCGTCGTAGTGGCCTGGACCCAGGACTCGAGCACCCAGCTCACCTGGCTCGACAGCAACGGCAACACCACGGGGCCCACGGCCTCCCTGACTCCCGTCAGCGGTAGCTTCGCCGTGAACGACCTGCACGACGCAGGCACAGACGCCATCATCTCCTTCACCCACCAGACCGGCGGCTTCGGTTCTCCGCGTCGCATCCTGGCGCAGAAGTACTCGGTGACCGGCGCGCGCCTGTGGGGCCTGGAGCCCCGTGTCATCTTCAACACCGGCTCGTTGCAGTTCGGCAACTTCCCGGCCTTCCTGCCCGACGGCAACGGGGGCGCCATCTTCTCCTGGTATGACACGGGCTCGTTGCAGCTCCAGTGCTATGTGCAGCGCGTCCTGTCCAATGGCAGCTTCGGTTTCGCACTGAACGGCGTCGCCGTCTCCACCAACGCCACGCGCATCCGGGTCAGCCCCTGGGCGAGCTACGACGCCTCCAACGACGACACCTATGTGTTCTGGACCGAGCAGAACTCGGGCCAATCCCAATCGGCTGTGTACGGGCAGAAGCTGGACGCCAGCGGCGCCCGCCAGTGGGGTGCCGACGGCCTGGGCCTGCAGGCCCTCTCCAGCGATTCCTATGTGCAGGTTCGCACCGTGCGCTCGGGGGGCCAGTCACTGGTGTGCTGGAACAAGTCCCCCTCCTTCGGAACCGATGTGCTCGAAGGAATCCTGGTGGATGACGCGGGTAGCGCGAGTAGCGCTACGTTCAACATCGCCTCGACGGCTTCGTCCAAGTCGCGCTTGGCGGTCGCCGAAACGGCCTCCGGCACGACGGCGCTTGCGTGGAAGGACCAGCGCAATGACGGCGGGGACATCCTCTCCCAGAACGTCAACGAAGACGGTTCGCTCGGTGCCCGCTGGTCCAACCTGGGCGGTGGCACGAGCGGCGCCAACGGCCAGCCCGTCCTGCTCGGCTTTGGCCCGCTCAACGCCGGCACGGACGTCGGTCTCGCCCTGAGCCAGGGGCCGCTCAACGAAGTGGCCGTGCTTTGGATCTCCCTCGCGCCGACGCCGGCCAACTTCTTCGGCGGCGTCGTGCACACCCTGCCCTTCAACGCACAACTGATCCTGGGCACCAACGGTTCGGGTGCCATCGCTGGCCAGGCCCCCTTCCCGGCTGGCTTCCCGCCCGGCTCCGAGCTGTGGTTCCAGTTCCTGCTCCAGGACCTCAGCACGCTGCACGGCATCATCCTCTCCGACGGACTCAAGGCCACCACACCGTAGATTGGACTCGTTCCTGGCTGGCCTCGCCCAGCGCACGAGCGGCTCGTAGGTCCAGCTGCCCCCACCCGCCCCAAGAAGTCGTGAAGCTCTGGAGCCCCTCTGGTCGAGAGGGATTCCAGAGGTCGCCGTCCACTTGGGACGACTGGGCCTCCCCCCTGGAGAGCCCAGCATGGCGTTCGATTCACCCCCACCGCCCGACCCGGACAACCGCCCGTGGTTGGACGTGCTGCACCTGCGCACCCCGAACCCAGACCATTGCTACCTGAGTGAGTCCCGCTGGCAAAAGAAGAGCGCAGCCAAGAACGCCAAGACCAAAGCCCCGGCTCGCAAGAAGCGTGCCGCCAAGCAGCAGCCTGCACGGCGCGTTCGCAGCAAGAGCTGAACCCAGACGGCCGGGAGCGAGCTGGCTTCGGTAGACTGCCACCGATGTCGGACACGATTCATCTCGTCGAGGCTGCACGCGCCGGCGACCGCAGCGCCCTCGGACATTTGTGCGCGCGCCACCAGGGCCGCTTGCTGAACTCCTTGCGCGCGAGCATGGAGCCGGCATTGGCCGCGCGCATCAGCGCCGAAGACGTGCTGCAGGAAACCCTGCTCGAATGCGCACGGAAACTCGACGTGTTCGAGGACCGCGGCCCCGCGTCTTTCTACCGTTGGATGGTAGGCATCGCCCGCTACAAGCTCGCCGAGGCACGTCGCGCACAGCGAGCGCGCAAGCGCTCCGCCGAAGCCCTGCCCGAGGAGACCCTGCACGGTTCAGCCACCAGCCCCAGTGGCCACGCCATGCGCAACGAGGGAGGGCTCGCCTTGCAGGCCGCCCTGTCCGAGCTGCCCGGCCGACAGGGGGAAGCCGTCCGTCTGCGCTACCTCATGGGCCTCAGTGTCGCCGAAACAGCAGAGCGCCTCGAAACCAGCCCCTCGGCCGTCAAAGCCCTGGTAGGGCGTGGTCTCAGCAGTCTTGGTCGCAGCGCTCACCTCCCGCTCTGAGGGCGAATGATGCCCCACGGATTTTTTGCGCGACCCATTGGGCCCGAGCAGCCAACTGGTGGTGGAGGACAACCCAATGACCACATCCCACTCTGATTCCAGCCCCGGTGAGCCGACGCCCGCCGCCCCCATGCCCCTGGAAGACATCCAGGACGCCCTGGTGGACCAGCTCCATGCCGGCGAGGCCATCGACCGCGAAGCCCTGTTCGCCCGCCACCCGCACTACCGTTCGGACCTGGAGCAGTTCCTGGCCGTGATCGAGCTGCTGGAAGCGGACGGGCCTGCACCCGAGGAGCCCGCCCCCACCCGTCTGGGTGAGTACCGCGTCTTGCGTGAAGTGGGTCGCGGTGGCATGGGTGTCGTCTATGAGGCCGAACAGCCCAGCCTCAAGCGGCGCATCGCGCTCAAGGTGCTGCCCCCGGCCTTGCGCAACGACCGCCGCCTGCTCGCGCGCTTCCGGCGCGAGGCCGAGGCGGCAGGTCGCCTACGCCATCCGAACATCGTGCCCGTCTACAGCTTCGGCGAATCGGGCGGTGCCCCCTTCTTCGCCATGGAGTTGGTGGAAGGGCCGTCCTTGGCTGCCATCGTCACCAAGCGCCGGGCGGGCATGGACGCCGACCTGCCCGTGGACCCCAGCGATTATCGTGCTTGGGCGGTGGACGCGGTAGCACAGATCGCCGATGCCTTGGACTACGCCCACTCGCGCGGGGTCCTGCATCGCGACGTGAAGCCCGGCAACATCCTGATCGACGACACGGGCAAGGCGCGGCTCACGGACTTCGGCCTCGCCCTCGACCTGGAGGCCACCAGCCTCACCGTCTCGGGGGAGGTCTTCGGTTCACCGCGCTACATGAGCCCGGAGCAGGCCTTCCGCAACAAGCTGCCGCTCGACGCGCGCACGGATGTGTACTCCCTCGCCGTGACGCTCTATGAACTGCTGACGTTGCGCCTGCCCTACGACGCAGCCACCAGCTCCGAGATCCTGCTCGCCTTGGAGGGTGGACGCCATGTGCCCCTGCGCACCCACGACGCGGGTGCTCCCCGGGCCCTGGAGTCCGTCCTGAATCAGGCGCTGCAGGTGGACCCCCTCAAGCGCTACGGCAACGCCGGGCTGTTCGCCACCGACCTGCGGGCGTCCATGGAGGGCATGGCCGTCTCAGCCAAGCACCGCGCCCCCACCTGGAGACGGGTCCTGATAGGTGTGGCCGCAGCCATGGCGCTGCTCATGGGCTCGGCTTGGGTGTACGACACCTACTTTGGTGCCGATTCCGAGCACATTGCCGAGGTGGCAGGGACGAAGCTGTCTGCCCCGTCACCGCGCGTCATCCGGCAGCTTGCAGACGGAACGCACCCGGATGCCGACGCCGTCATGCGCCAGTGGTTCCAGCCGCTCATCCGCCTGCGCAGCCTCTTGGCGCGGGATACACCCAGCCGCGTCCACGCCACCATGACGTGCGTGCTCAGCGACGACTCCGTGGCGCTCAGCGACGACAACATCTGGGCCATCGGAACCCTCGAGCAATCCGTGGCCGGTGGCCCCTGGACCGTGCCCACGGGAGCGCGCCGCCTGGCTACACCCATTCTCGGCGAGCGCAGCGTGCTCATTCGCACGGCGTCCTACCCGCTGCACGACGAGCTGGGCGACGCCCTGAGCCAAGGGTCCTTCTCCCTGACACACCGCATGACCGTCCGCGTGCTGCGCTTGGAGGACGGGCTCCGCCCCTCGCATGAGCAACTCACAGCCCTGGAACTCACGGGAGGCACGGTGGCCACCTGGCCCCTGCCGGAGACGGTGATGTTCGTCTACGACAGCTACCCCGAGGACTACCCGCAGCGCCTGTCCGACCCCCAGCTCGACGCCGTCATGACTGCGGCCTACCAGCCCGTTTCCTCGAGCTTCCTGGGCCTTGGCATGGTGGGCAGCACCGGACGCTCGCTGGACGTCCAGTTCTTCTACACCCACGACGGGGAGGCCCGGCTCGAACCCATCGCCGGTCGCTTCGAGCTGTTCCTGCCCGAGGAGCAGCAGGCCTTCGCCTGGACGGAATACTCCACGCTCGGGACCCAGGGCGCGCCGGGAACGAGCTCCTCCCGCATGAGCTTCTCCCTCCCCGAGCAACCCAGCGCGAGCCAGGAGCGTCTCCTGCTCGACCTGAATGCCGGCGAGGCCCGTGAGGTGCGCTTGGTCTATGTGCCCGAGCGCGAGGTGGCGCTGGAGCAACCGGACGTCGACGCCTATTGGACAGGACGGCTCGACATCCCCATCACCCTCGAGGCTGGCAACGACGGTCTCTGAACACGCGCCCGCCGGACCTAGGGCGTGGTGCACACCTCGGCGTTCGACATGGTGATGCCGTGCACCGAGCTCGCGTCCTGCACCAGGAACTGCAAGGTCAGGTCCAAGCCTGCAGGGATGCCAGCCGGCCAGGGCAAACCCTGACTGAAGTCACCGGCGGGATCGCTCACGCGCAGCAACTGCAAGTTGTAGGGGAACGCGTGCACGGTGCCCCCCAACGCTGCAAAGGGCACGGGGTTGAGAGCGAGCCAGACCACCATGGCCGCACTCGGAGCCGCGTTGCTGAGCTGCACCGTGGTGGTGGAGCCCGCGGTCAAGGGACCGAACGTCTCCAACAGGGGTTGGCCGTTCACACCGAGCGTGCCGCCGCCCAGGTCGATCCAGGGAGCCTCCAGCTCAATGGTGAGCGTCTCGAAGAGGATGCCGACCGGGTTGAAGGGACCGTCGTTGATGGTCCAGTTGAACACCGTCAGACCGGTGAAGTCATAGGTACCCAAGGCGTCCAGGATATTCAGGGACGAGAGGTCGGTGCCGCCGTAGGTCACGGAGAAGTCGTTCTCGAACTTGGGCGAGATACCGCCCTCCTGTTGGAGCGGCACACCGATGGGGAAGTCCACGCTGTCCGCGAGGAAGAAGCCGTCCACCGCCGGATCATTGTCCCGCAACACGAAGTACGGCGTCTGTCCCCCGGGGTAGGGCGTCTGCAGCGGCATGGTGAAACTGGGGAACTCGATGCCGAAGCTGCTCTTGTCCAACTCGTAACCCCGTGTGGGGAAATTCGGGCTGTTCAGGAACAGATCGCTGTCGATGAGGAAGCTCATGGTGGCGCTGTCGCCGACGTTCACCGTCCCCAAAGCCCCTACCGAGACCTGGTTGAACTCCACTTCACCTTGCACGGTGACGCGCACGATGCTGCCGGCCAGGGCGACGGGAGCAAGGCTTCCCAGAACCAACGCTGCTGCAGCACAGGATCGAACACAAGCGGGGAGTGACATCAGTGACTTCATGGGAGAGCTCAACCAAGGGGCCGATGAGAGGGGCGCAGACGAGTCCAGGGGCGGCCTACTCTACACGCTCCCTTGAACCCTGCCTGCTAGGGCTGGCGCAGGTCGTAGACCCGCAGGTCGTTGGACACCATCCGGTATCCACCCGCCGCCTCCGGCACCAGCCACTTGAAGGGCACCCGCAGGGGTGCCCCTGCCGCCTCGCGCACGGCCCGCTCGTGACGATCCTTGGCGGACGTGTTGGGCGTGAAGATCGCCCAATCGGTGGAAGGGCAGCCCTGGGGCCAGGTGCCCGGGAGATTTCGGTAGGTGTACACCTCGCGTCCGCTCAAGGCCGCCAGCACCGGCGCCTTGAGGTAGAGCACCGACGCCTCCGGTTCGGTGTTCGCCCGCAACCACTCGGCAGCCACATCGTCGACGTGCTCCCAGTTATGGCTTCCGACCATGTCGAAGGACATGGTGTCCGGTGCACGGACGAGACCGACCGCCAGCAGGAGCGTCACGACTGCAGCCACCGCTACTGCCGGCGTGCGTGGGTGCGCGTCAGCCGGTGATGCCCGACGGACGAGGGCGTCCACGCTGTAGAGCAGTGCCGAGTAGATCATCGGCAGCATCCCGAGCAGGAGGCGATCCACGAACGTGAAGTAGAGCAGCATGAGCGCGACGTAGGCCACGGCATACCAATCCAACAGCGAGCGCCGTCGCCACCAGGTGAACAGAAGCGCCGCTGCAACGAGCGCGGTTGGCAAGCCGGGGACGGGGCCCGCCGGCGTGCCGATCACCAGCACATCGACGGTCTCTGCCAGGCCTGCGGCGTTCTCCATCACGCGGGCGATCCAGCCGTCCATGTCCACAGCAGCCGACGCGGGGTCCCGCTTGTCCACATGGAACATGGCGGTCTGATAGTCAAAGAGCGCCAACTGCGTGGAGGGTCGTGGTGCCTGCTCGGCCACCTCGCCAGCCCACAGAACCCAGGGCAACCAGAGGGCCACCACCACCCCCGACAGCACAGCCCCCTGCCAGCGTCGCCCCTCTTTCCGGAACACATCGCCCAGCACCAGGCCCGGCAAGATGAGGACACCGATCGAGCGCATCCAGAGCGAGGCGGCCAGACACAAGGCGCCTGCCAGACCACGCACCCAGCCCACCTGCTTCCCATCGCGCCCCGGCATGACACAAGCCGCGCCCGCGAAGAGCAGCGCCAAGAACGGCAAACCGGAGAACACCTTGTTGAATGCACCCGTGGACAACGGGCTGACTGCTACCAGCAGAGCAACAGCTGCCCCCATCAGCGGGCCCTGCAGGCGCCGCATGGCCACTGCCACCGCAGCGAAGGCCAAGACGGCGCTCCACTGGATCACGCGATGGATAGCCAGGACGTCCAGCGCCTCTGCACCCAGGCGCTCGGGACCAAAAAACGACAGCACCCACGACAGGGCCGGCGGGCGCAGGAAGAACGGCGAACCGTGATAGACGTAGCCCTCGCCCGCCGCGAGGCTCTTGGCCGTGAGGATGTAGAGCGAGCTGTCCACGAAGTGCCGAAAGCCTTCGTCCAGGAAGACGCTGAGACACAGCACGCACCAGACCGCCAGGAGCCCCAACAGCAGCCCGCTCAAGAGCCGCTGGGCCGTCATGGGCTGGGCCCACCTGGCCTGCGCAAGTCAGCCGCGCGCGCGTGCGCCTCAAGACCTTCGAGGCGCGCCAACTGCGCAGCGTCCTCTGCGAGCACCGCTGCCGCCTGCGGGTCGTCCACCCGCATCCAGGTGCGCACCGCCAGGAAGTCGAACACCGACAGCCCCCCCACGTGGCGCGCGGTGCCACCGGTGGGCAGCACGTGGTTGGGGCCAGCACCGTAATCCGCCAGCACCTCCGCAGCGTTTTCTCCGATGAACACCGCACCGAAGTGCCGCAGGCGTTGGGCCGCAGCTTCGCTGTCCTCCAGGTGCAAAGCCAGGTGCTCGGAGGCGATCACATCGCAGAGCCCCAACGCCTGCTCCAGGCTCTCTGCCAGCACGGCGAAGCCGCCAGTAGCCAGCGAGGCGCGGGCGGTGTTGGCCGTGGGCAGCCCGCTCAACTGCAACTCCAACTGCTGCTCCACCGCCTCCAGCAGGGCGGCGCTCAGGCTGATCAGCATGGGCCCCGCATCCACGTCGTGCTCGGCTTGGGCCAGGAGGTCCGCCGCCACCCGCGCGGGGTCCGCGGAGTCGTCCGCCAGCACCAACAGTTCGGACGGCCCGGCCAGGAACTCGATCTTGGTGCGGCCGGAGACGAGCTGCTTGGCCGCGGTGACCCAGCGGTTCCCGGGACCCACCACTGCAGCGCAGGCCGGGACCACACCGGCCCCAAGAGCCAGCGCCGCCACGGCCTGGGCGCCACCCGCTGCCAACAAGGCGTCGGCGCCCGCCACGGCGGCGGCTCCCAGGGTCACCGCCGTCGGACGCGGGGAGGCCACCCACACCTCGCGCACCCCGGCCACTCGGGCCGGGATCGCCGTCATCAGCACGGAGGACGGTAGAGGAAAGCGCCCGCCTGGGGCGTAGCAACCGGCCCGCTCCAAGGGCACCAGTCGATGCCCGGCCCGCCCTCCGGGAATGGCCACGTCCAAGTCGCTGAGACAGGCCCGCTGCGCCTCGGCGAAGCCCCGGATGCGCTGGGCCGTGCGCTCCAAGAGCTCCTGTTGGTCTCGAGGCAGGCTCGCGAAGGCGGCCTTCAGCTCCGCAGGCCCGAACACCAGGGGCGTGTCGGGCAGCCAGTCGTCGAGCCGTTGGGCGTGTTCGCGTAAGGCCTGCTCACCGCGCTCGGCCACGTCGTCCACGATGGACCGGGCGGCCTGCAAGGTGGCCTCATCCACAGCGTCCGGACGGGCTCGCGCCACATCGCTTGCCGCCACGCGCTTCAACAAAGGCATCAGCCATCCTCCGGCTTGCGGTCGCCCGGGCGGCGGCTCACAGCACGGTGCCGCCGTCGCAGCTCTGCTTCCACGTCCGAGAGTTCCACCCCGGCGGCCGCCATGCGGACGAGGGTGAAGTACAGCACGTCCGCCGCCTCGTGACAGACGTCCTCGGGGCTGCGCGCCTCGGTCAGTTCGCGCGCCTCCTCCAGGAGCTTTGCGTCGAGCAGGCCCTGCTCCTCGAACAGGCGCCGGGTGTAGGAGCCCTCTGGAGCGTGGTCGCGCCGCTCTCGGGTCAGGCGCGCCAGCCACGGGAGGCCGCCATCCTCGCCGAAGCAGCCCCGGGTTCCGAGGTGGCAAAAGCCGCCACCCTCTTGGCGCACCGTGAAGCGCAAGGCGTCGCGATCGCAGTCCGGCGTGATGCGCAACAAGGTTTGCACGTCGCCCGAGGACTCGCCCTTGACCCACAGGCCCCGGCGCCGGGAGTGGTAGATGCCCTGGGTCTTCTGCACCGCCGCGCGCACGCTCTCGGCGTCCGAGTAGACCAACCCCAGCGTCACGCCGTGTTCGTCCGCCACCACCGTCGGCCACAGCCCATCCACGCGGTCGCTGCGCAGGGGGGCGGCGACAGCGTCTCCGAGATCCATTCGGCCGGTGTAGAGCGCCATGCCCACCTGGGCGTCCACCCCCAGGGCATCCAGGGCCCCCACCTCCTCGGCCGTGGTGACGCCGCCCGCCAGGGTCAGCCGCACGTCGCCGGCCGCGTCGCGCAGGCGCTCTACAAGCTCCAGGTCCACGCCACCCATGCGGCCCTCGCGTTCCACCAGGGTGACGAGGAAGCCGCCCACGTACGGGCGCAAGGCCTCCATCCGCGAGAAGACATCCTGGCCCGTGCCCTTGGTCCAACCCTCCACGACCACCTCGCCATGGCGCGTGTCCAGGGCCGCCATGACCCGCTCCCGGGGCAGTTGGCCGAGCAGTTCCGGGCTGGCTGCGGTCCCGAGGATGATCTTCGACGCACCGGCGTCCAACCAACGGGTCGCTGTCGCCAGGTCGCGGATGCCGCCGCCTATGCGCACGTCTGCCACGGCGAGCACACGCTTCACCAACTCCTCGTTGTTCCCCGTCCCCAGGGCGGCGTCGAGGTCGATGACCGCCAGCTCCCCCGCCACCCGGAAGCGCTCCGCGATGGCCACGGGTTCCCCGGCATCCAGGGCGAGCTGCTCGCCGCCCACGAGCTGCACCGTGCTGCCGTCCTTCAGGTCGATGGACGGAATGATCACGGCTGCAGCTCGGGGGGTACGTCGAGCCGCACCGCGAGCCCGGCCTGGGCCAACTGTGTCTTGAGGACGTTCACCGTGTACTCCCCGAAGTGGAAGATGGATGCAGCCAGCACAGCGTCCGCACCGGCCCGCAAGGCCTCGATGAGATGCGCCGGACTCGCCGCCCCGCCCGACGCGATGACGGGGACCTGCACCGCCGAACTCACCGCCGCCAGCAGTTCGCAATCGTAGCCGTCCTTCGTGCCGTCCCGATCCCAGCTGGTGAGCAGGATCTCGCCGGCGCCGCGCTCGGCGGCCTCCCGCGCCCAGGCCACCGCGTCGCGCCCCGTGCGCACCGCCCCCGAGCGCGTCACCACTTCCCAGGCGTCGCCGACCCGAGCCGCATCCAGCGCCAGCACCGTGCACTGGTTCCCGAAGCGCGTGGCCAAGGCGTCCAGGACCTCCGGCCGCTCCACCGCTGCCGTGTTGATGCCCACCTTGTCTGCGCCGGAATCGAGCAGCGCCTCCGCGCTCTGCACGTCGCGCACCCCGCCACCCACGCTGAGCGGGATGGACAGTTCCTTGCGCACGCGGCGCACGGTCTCGAGTTGGTTGCCGCGCCCCTCGGGTGTCGCCGAGACATCCAACACGACGATCTCATCGGCCCCTTGGGCCTCGTAGGCCGCGGCCAGCTGCCCCGGGTCGCCGGCGTCTCGCAAGCCCTGGAACTGCACGCCCTTCACCACGCGCCCATCCCGCACGTCGAGGCAGGGGATGATCCGAGAGGTCAGGATGACGCGCCCCCCTTCAGCCAGGCCTCGAGCAACCCCAAGCCGAAGCGACCGGACAACTCCGGGTGGAATTGGCACGCGAGCAGGGAACCGCGTTCGAAGGCCGCCACGAAGGGCGCGCCGTGCACGGCCCGGGCGCAGGCGAGGTCGGGAGGCACCGATTCGAAGCGGTAGGAGTTGGCAAAGTACACGGCTCCATCGCTCAGCATCCGGCACGACGGCTCGGCCTCGATCTGATTCCAACCGAGTTGGGGCACGCGCAGCTCGCTCGGGAAGCGCCGCGCCACCGCATCCACGACGCCCAGGCCCTGGACGTCGGGGCTCTCCTCGCTGGCGCTGCCCAACAGCTGCATGCCCAGGCAGATGCAGAGGGTGGGCAAGCCCTCGGCGATGCGCTGCCGCAGGGGTTCCACGAGCTGCTTCTGTTCCAGCTCGGTCATGGCGGCCGCGAAGGCGCCCACGCCGGGCAGCACCAGGTGCGTGGCCGTGGCCACCTCCTGGGGTGAGTCCGTGAGCCGGGGCGTGGCGCCGGCGCGCTCCAGCCCTGCCAGGACGGACGCCGTGTTCGCCGTCCCCGTCTTGACCACCAGCACGTCGGTCACAGCACGCCCTTCGTGCTGGGCACCCCCTGGCTGCCGTCCCGGCGGACGGCGCGTCGCAGGGCCAGGGCCGTCGCCTTGAAGGCCGCCTCCGCCATGTGGTGGTCGTTGGTGCCGCTCAGCAGGCGGACGTGCAGGGTCATGTGGGCCGCCATGGCCAGGGACTGCAACACATGGCTCACGTTCTCCGCGGCGAGGGTGCCCAACATCGGCCGCTGCAGGGGGACCTCCACGGACGCAAAGGGACGCCCGCTGAGGTCCACCACCGCCCGGGCCAAGGCCTCGTCCAGGGGCGTGAACGCCCAACCGAAGCGCTGGATCCCACGCTTGTCACCCAGGGCCTGCTCCAGGGCCTCGCCCAGGGCGAGGGCGCAGTCTTCCGCTGTGTGGTGGTCGCTCACGTGCAGGTCGCCCGTACACGCCAGCTCCAGGTCGAAGCGCGCATGCTTCGTCAGCGCCTCCAGCATGTGGTCGAGGAAACCGATGCCCGTGTCGATCTGCGCCGCGCCGGAACCGTCGAGATTCAACGCGAGGCGGATCTGCGTCTCCTTGGTGCTGCGTTCGACGCTGGCGGTGCGGTCGTTCATGGAAGCAAGCCTACGAGGTCTGAAGGGTCGGACAAGACGCGCCCCGCGCCGGCGCTCAAGAGAGCGTGAACCATGGAGTCGGCTTCCTGTTCCGGCCCCGGCACCGAACCGAGGTCGCAGGGTGCCGCCAGCCCCAGGGGCAAGACCCGTGCCGCTCGGGCGGAACGCACATCGTCCGGCGTGTCGCCCAGCATCCAGGCGCGCTCCACACCGAGCTGCTGCAGGGCGAGGGCCACCGGCTCGGGGCTCGGCTTGGGGGCCGCCTCCCCCATGCACACGGTGGCCGTGAAGACCCCGCTCAGCTCGTGGGTGTCGAGGAAGTGCTGCATGTCTGCCCGGGGGCGCCCGGTGACCACGGCGCAGGGCAGGCGGGCCGCCAGGTCCAGCAGCGTCTGGCGCGGCATGAGCAAGGTCTCCCTGTCTCTCAAGCCAGGCTTCATGGCGCTGCCCTGATAGGCGCGCTCGAAGCGCTCCGTCACCTCGTCCAGGCTCAGCTCCACACCGCGCTCAGCGAGCAGGCGTCGGGTGAGGACCCAGTCGTTGTTGGCGTCCCCGGCGACCTTGGCCGCCGTGATGTCCTGCGCGCTGAGCACCACGCCAAAGCTGGCAGCCGTGTCCAGGATGGCCTGGCGATAGGAGTCGGACACATCGGCCAGCACGCCGTCCATGTCGAACAGCAGGCCCTGGGGCTGGTAGACGGTGCGCAGGGCGTGCTCGAGGCGCGCGTAGTCCAAAGCGTTGCCAGGGCAGGAGATGCGCACCGCGTGTTGCAAGACCTCGACACCGGGGAAGGCCCGCACACCGATGCCCAGGCCGGCCATGGCGTCCCGCAACCAGACCGAGTCCGCGCCGTCCGAGAGGATGAAGTTGGCGGCGCTCTCTTGGGGGCGGAGGCCCAACTCGCTCAAGAGTGCCTGCAGATCGCTGCGCTCCTGATGCACCTGCCCCACGTGGGCGCGGAAGCTCTCGGCGGGGCGGCTCATCTGGTCCAGGGCGAGGGCCACCGAGGGGCCGGACACCGGGTAGGGGCTGCCCGCCGCCGCCAGGACATCGATCAACTCGCGCCGGGCCACGGCGAAGCCCAGGCGCAGGCCGGCCAAGCCGTAGGCCTTGCTCAGCGAGCGGGTGACCACGACGTTCGGGTGCTGCACCGCGCGGGCGGTGAAGTCCTCACCGCCATATTCCACATAGGCGTGGTCCACCAGCACGACGGCATGGGGTGCTGCGGCCAGGACCTGGTCCAGGTCGTCCGCCGTGGCAACAGCCCCGGTGGGATTGTTGGGTGTCACCAGGGCGACCACGCCGGTCTCGGGGGTGATGGCCTCCAACACCGCCTGCACGGGGTAGGGGCCGGAGGGCCAGGGCACCGACACCACCTGCGAACCCAGGATTGCCGGGTAGCGCGTGAGCATCTCGAAGGTGGGCTCGGGCAGCACCATGTGCCGCTCCCGGTCGAGGAAGGCCCGGGCCACGCGGTCGAGGGCGTCGTCCGCCCCGGCGGTGACGAGCACCTCCTCCGGGCAGACCCCTAGGCGCTTCGCCAGCAGCACTTCCAGCGGCTGCTTGCTGGGGTAGAGGCGCAGGAGTTCTGCCTCGCGCCCGGCCAGCCGTCCGATCAGGTCGTCCGCAGGCAGCATGCCCTCGTTGCCGTCCAGGCGCAGGTCCACCGGCGTCGGCGAACGGGGCACGCGATAGGCCACGAGCTGCGCCACACCTGCCGTGGGCCGAAGGGCGCCAGCGTTCTTCACGGCACGATTTGAGAGGGGCGCGTCACCACGAGGTCCGTCCCCCCACGTTCCTTCACGAGGGGGATCAGGGCCGGCAGTTCGTGGCGCGGCACAGCCACCCGCACCGCGAAGGCCCGCGCCTCCTGCAGGGGCGACACGGTGGGCGCACGCAAGCCCGGCAGAAGCTCCAGCAGATGGGCCAGCTTCTCCTCGCTCACGTTCACCTCGAGCATCAGCTTGTCCCGGGCGTCGAGCACCGACTGCAGCAGGAGCACCAGGCTCTCGATGCGGCCGCGCTTCCCCGGGTCGTCCATCACCCGCGGGTTGACGTAGAGGCAGGAGGAGGAGGTCATGAGCTCGTCGACGATGGCGAGGTCGTTGGCCTGCAGGGTGGAACCGGTGGCGGTGTTGTCCACGATCAGGCTGGCGTCCTCCGGCGGGAAGACCTCCGTGGCGCCATGCGAGTGAACGAAGGTGTCGCCCATCCCCCGCTTGTCCATCCAGTCGCGAGTCAGGCGTTCGTACTCCGAGGCCACCACCAAGGGACGCTTCGGCAGCTTGCCGTTCTCGAGGATCTCCACCGGAGCCGCCGCCACCAAGCGCACGGGGTTCAAGCCGGTGTCGAGCAGCTGGACGAGATCCACCTGGTGCTCCGCCACCCAGTCCTTGCCCGCGAAGCCCAGGTCCCGGGAACCCGCGTGCAACATCTCCACGATGTTCTGGGGCTTGAGCAGTTTGACTTCGTAGCCGGGGATCGAGAAGACCGGCCGGTAGTTCCGCTCGCCCGCCAGGAGGTCAATGCCGGCATCCCGCAGCAGGGCGGTGACGCCCTCCTGCAAACGCCCTTTGGGGAGCGCGAAACGGAGCGTCGAGGCTGTGTTCTTGGAGTCCATGAAGGAACCCTACTACGCTGCGCAGGGGCAGGCACGGGATCCGGGCCACTTCCGGCCAGAAACCCGGGCCCCTTTCAGGGTGCGCCGGCCGCGGGCCCGCCGTCCGCCGACTGCTCCATGGAAACTCCTCCGACCAGCACGGATGCTCCACGGTCCGGGCCCCGGCCCAGCTCCACCCGCTGATCACGAACCTGGGAGCAGCAGCATGAGTTGGAAGGCTTCGACGCAGGTCCGCACGTGGCATCGCTGGCTCTCCATCGTGGTGGGACTGCAGCTCTTGTTGTGGACGCTCAGCGGCCTCGTCATGACCTGGGTGCCCATCGCCGAGGTGCGCGGTGAGCACCTCGTCGCCGAGCTCGACTCAGCTGAGTGGCCAGGGGAACATGCTCCGCCCGCTCTGACCCCTCCCGCTCTGCTCCCCACCGGCACCACCCAGCTGCGCCTCGCCCGCCTGCGGGCTCGCTGGGTGTGGCACGCCTTGGACAGCGGCTCGGCGACGCTGGCGCTCTGGGACGCGACGGACGGCAGCGCCATGACTCCGATGACGGAGGAGCAGGCGTCCGTGCAGGCGCAGCGACTCTTCGCGGGGGACGGACAGGTCAGCTCGACCCAGTGGACCACCGAAGCGCCCTTGGAGTACCGCGGCCAACCGGTCCCCGTCTGGCGGGTGCAGTTCGACGATGAGGAGCAGTCGGCGCTCTACTTGGACCCCCTGACGGGTGAGCTGCGCAAACTGCGCACGGACACCTGGAGGCGCTTCGACTTCTTCTGGATGCTGCACATCATGGACTACGAGCAGCGCACGGACTTCAACCACCCGCTGCTCCAGGTGGCCGCTGGCTTTGGAGTCACGACCGCCCTGACAGGACTTTGGCTGGCGGTGCTGGTGCTGCGCTCGCGGCGACGTCAAGCCGCGGGAATCTGAGCCCATGCGAATCGGTCTCGACTACTGGCCTGCCACCACTCACGCCCCCGGCGTGGGGCGCTACGCCCGGGAGCTGACTCGCGCCCTCGCGGGCTTGCCTCAGCTCGGACCCACGGAGGGACACGGCCTCTCGCTGCTGGAGTTTGGCCTGGGTGCCCAAACCGTCGGCGAGCTCGGCCTGGACCCGACCCAAGTTTCCGTTCGTCGTCGTCGCGTCTTGCTGCCCCGACGCCTGATGGGCGCAACTTGGATTCCCGCGGCCGACACACTGTGTGGTTCCGTCGATCTCTTTCATCACATCGTGCCGGGGCTGGCCCGTGTGCGGCGCGCCGCCCAGTGCATCACCCTGTCGGAGATCCCAGCGGAGGGCAGCGCGGCCGCCGCTCGCCTCACGCAAGCCCTCCAGCCCATGGATGCGGTCTTCGTCTTCTGTGAAGCTGCTGCCCAGGAGGCGGCCGCCAGCCTGGGCGTTCCTACCGAGCGTCTGCGGGTGGTGCCCGTGGGTTGCGACCACTGGAGCCGCGAGCCCGCCCCCCACGACGAACGCGAGAGCACGTCGGGCTCAGAGGAGGCCCCCGTGCTGCTGGTGCTCGGAACCCCACAGGCGCGCCGACAACCCGAACGGATCCTGGACGCCTTCCGGGTGCTGCGCGAGCGGGGTGTTTCCTGCCGCCTGAGGTTCGTCGGCGGTGCCGAGCCCACACCCGGCCCGGTGTCACAGGCCGTGGCAACCCGCGAGGACGTCTGCCACGACCTGCCCCATGAGCGAGACCTGCCGGCCGTGGTCCGCAGCAGCTCGGCGCTCGTGCACCTTCACCTGGCGGAAGCGACGGCAGTCACGCCCTTGGAAGCCTTCTCCTTCGGGTTGCCCGTGGTGGCGTCCGACCTTCCAGCCTTCCGTGAGGCCCTCGGGGGCGAAGCTCTGCTCACCCCACAGGCCGCGCCTTCTGCGGGTGACGGCTCGGGCAGAGCAGCTTCGTCGGGTTCAGAGGCCTTCGCTGACCTGCTGGAACAAGCGCTCGCCAGTTCCCGCGACGAGCAGGCCTGCGACAGGAGGCGCAAGCTGGCGGCGGGATACAGCTGGGAGCGCAGCGCCGAGGCCACCTGGGCAGCCTGGGGCAGCCTGATCTGATCGGTCCGCAGAATCGGCTGCGCGCAGGTAGGATGCGGGGCCCGCAAACGGAGCCAGCCCCCATGCACACCTCCCATCGACCCGTGTCTCTGACCCGGAGCTGCCTGATCCCTTGCTGCCTGACCCTGGTCTTCAGCTTCGTCATCAGTTCGACGGTCGAGGCCCAGGTGTCCGCGGACCAACCCCAGGACTATCAGGTGACGCGCTCCGCGCGAAAGGCTCTGGTGGGGATGAAGGCCACGGTGCTACACGGCGGCACGGCCAGCGCCTACCACGTGCGCCTCGACGACGAGCAGCGGCAGCGCTTGCAACGCCTCGGCTTCGACGTGCAGCCCCTGCCCCCCGGGGAAGCAGACGAAGGCGTGCAGGAAGGTGGCTACACGTCCTATGCGCAAATGCGCAGCGACTTCGTGCAGTACGCCGCGACCTACCCGGACATCGCACGCTTCGTCGTCTTGGGCGAGACCGTCCAGGGTCGCGACCTCTTTGCACTGCGCATCACGGACAACCCCCAGAAGGAAGAAGCCGAACCCGAGCTTTTGTTCTGCGGCTCGATCCACGGCGATGAGTTCGCCAGTGGAGAGGTGCCCTACCTCTACGCCATGCGGCTGCTGGACGAGTACGGCAGCGACCCGGACATCACCGCCTGGGTGGACAGCACCGAGATCTGGTGCGTGCCCCTGGTGAACCCCGACGGGCACGCCAACGGCACCCGCAACAACGCCAACAACGTCGACCTCAACCGGGACTACGGGCATCAATGGGACGGTTGGGGCAACAGCCCCAGCGCCTACTCCCAGCCCGAGAGCAAGGCCATGCGCGCGTTCTTCCGGGCGAACAACTTCTCGCTCGTCGCGACGATGCACTGCACCGGCAACGTCCTGTTCTATCCATGGGGCTTCAGCCCGTGGAATGCCACGGACCTCTCGACCATCAACCGGGTCGGCCTGCGCTACACCCAAGCGGCGAACTACGCCTTGAGCAACTCCTGGGCCGACTATGAGACCCATGGCGAGGTACTCGACGACATCTATGGCAGCCACGGCGCCCTCTGCTACACGGTGGAGATGAGCAACACCCTCGGAGCCTTGCCCACCACCTACACGCGCAACCGCGATGGCATGGATGCTTTCTGCGCCTCCATGAACGATGGCCTGCACATTGAGGTCACGGATGCGCGCACCGGGCTTCCCCTGCGTGCAGCCATTCGCGTGTCCGGCAGCCAGGTTCCGAGCTTCACGGACCCCATCCGCGGTGATGCCCACCGCATCGTCCTGCCCGGGACCTACGAGGTCACGGTCTCGGCCAACGGCCACCGCTCCAGCGTGATCAGCAATGTCGTGGTGGCGGCTGGCGCACCGGCCCAACTGCAGGTTGCCCTCAAGCGCGGCGCCGGGGACACGGCCTTCGAGGTGGTGGCCGTGAACCAGCGCGACCCTCAGAACAACTTCGACAACGTCACCGCTCCCTTCCAGGCCTTGGGCCCGGCAGACGGCGTCCCCTGCTCCCTGGGCGCTGAGGGCTGGATCGTGCTCGACCTGGGCGCCGGGCACGAGGTGCACGATGGCCCAGGCGTGGATCTGCTGGTCACCGAGGCAGCCGTCCCTGGCGACATGCTGCCGGAGAACTACCAGGTCTTCGTGGGGGATGTGGACAGCCAGACCGTGTTGGTGGCCAGCGGCCAGGGCACAACGGGCTTCGATCTGGCAGGCACAGGCGTCAGCAGTGCACGCTTTGTCCGCATCGTGGATGCCTCCGGCGCTGCTCCAACGGGAGCCTATCCCGGCATGGATCTGGACGCAGTGCGGGTGCTCAACGGCCCGACACTCGTTCCGGACGATGCCGCCGCCAAGACGGCGCCCTAGGCCAACACACGGCCCCGAATGGCCAGCCAAGCGTCTACTGGCCGACGCGTCGGGAGACTCCCAGCGCCGGAGACTCTCATCACCCCCGCTCGCGGGGTAGCATGAATGGGTGGTGTTGGCTCCCGAATGCCCCTCCACCCAACTCTGCGGACCGAGTTCGCCGCTTACGACATCCCGCCCATGGACTCCCGCCAGGATTCCCCCATGCGTTTCACTGCCAGCCTGCTCCTCGCTCTCACGTCGCTCGCCCTGCTCGCCCCAGGCAGCGACGCCCAGGTCATCACCCTGCCGCTGGCCGACTACAACGGCAGCCTCAAGCTCGGCATCGTCTGCAGCGACGGCAGCAAGAGCAAGCTGAAGACCAAGGGTGCCGTCACCATCGAGTCCCAGGTGGGCGCCAACTTCGTCGCCAGCGCCGAACTGCTCGGCAAGAAGTCGGGCGCAGACTGCACGGTGACTCTCGACCTCACAGGCGCCGTGAACATGTTCGGCCGCGTGCAAGGCACCTACACCAGCAGCATCGCGTGCAGCGACGGCAGCATGTCCACCGGCTTCGGCACCTTCGACGGGCAGTACCTCCCCGGCAAGCTCGCCGTGAGCTTCGATGGTGAGGACGACGCGGGGCGCGGGGATGCCTGCATCGTCGTGGCGAAGTTCAAGGGCAAGGGCTCCCCCGGCAACGCACTCTGTGCGGCGCTCACCCAACGCGCCATCGGCAAGCTCAGCAAGCAGTTCTACGGCGCATGGTCGAAACGCATCAAGCTCGCGAACATCCCGGCCACGGTCCAGGTGTTGCAGGCGGCCATTGCCAAGGCCGAGGCCGGCTTCACCAAGGCCGCCACCAAGGCCCAGGCCAAGTCGGACAAAGCCGGGGGTACCTGCGCAAAGCCCCTCACCAACCCGGTCATGCTGACCACCGCGCTCAAGAGCAGCACCATCGACCCCATGATCCAGGGCTTCAACGTCAATTCGCCCGGCGACCGTTTCGTGCGCGGCAAGATCGCCAAGATGCAGGGCCAGTACTTCGTCTCCCGCCTCAAGGCTGAGACGGTCTTCGGCCTGAAGCTCAACCCCATCAAGTTGGCGGCGTCCTTGCAGAAGGCCCGGGACAAGTTCGTGAACGACGTCACGAAGGTCCTGACCAAGGCCACGAACCAGGGCTTCAACTGGAACGGCATTGGCCCCCAGCTCATGGCCGACGACACCGAGACGCTCGTGGACCAGCTGGTCGTCTTCTACAAGTAGGCGCGCCGAGGCGACGAGCCGCTCAGGCGCCACGCCAGGTGCGCCGCGGACAGCGGCCCGTGCGATCCGGTCCCGACCCGTGCTGCTCTGCACCTCGCAGCGAGGTCTCACAGGAATGCTCGCGAACGCAGACAGGGGACTTCTCGTGATGGCATCATCTGCGCCATGAGCCTTCCCCCCGCCGAACCGCCGCAGGCCAGCGTCGAGCAGACCTCTCCCCCCGCGCTCTCCACGATGTCCTTCTCGGTCATCCTGGCCATCCTGCTAGGCATCTTCGTGTTCCTGCATCCGCTGTGGGAGCCCATGGCCATGGAGCAGATGGATGAGAACATCCTCTGGTCCTACTACCCCATCCCGCTGCTGGTGCTCGTCGGGCTGGCCCGGGAGCGCAAGCTCAATGGCATCTCCTGGGCGCTCGAGACCCTCAAGCTGACGCTGGTGAAGTTCGCCATCACCTTCCTGTTCGCCAACACCATGTGGGCCTACTTCACCGAGGCCCCGAGCGTGCAGCCCAGCGAGGCCCAACCCAGCCTCAGCTCCGCCGCTGAACACCCCTTCCACGCCCGCCAGCCACCAGAGGCCACAGCCCTCGATCCGCAAGACACCGGCCTCCTGAGCGGTCGTGTCCTGGACGCCTCCGGCTCCCCCCTCGCTGGCAGCCTGATCTTCATTACCGAGGGCCTCGAAGGCACCACCTGGGCAGCGCCTGAACAGTCGGTGCATCTCGCCTTGGGCGCCTCCGGGTTCAGCCCCAGCTTCGACATCGTCCAGACTTTCCAGACGCTGAGCTTGAGCTCGTCCGACGAGGCCATGCACACCGCGCAGGCCACAGGCAACGACGGCAAGATGCTCTTCAACTACCCCGTGCTCCCAGGCTCGGGCCGCGTGCTGATGTTCGATCATCAATTGGGCATGGTCGAGTTGAGCTGCCGCGCCCACGACACCGAACAGGCCCGGGTGCTGGTCCTGGCCCACCCCTTCTTCGCGCGTACGGACGCCAGCGGAACGTTCCGTTTTGAAGGCGTCCCGGCGGGGCCGTTGAGCCTGACCGTCGAACTTCCGAGCGGCGAGCTGGCAATGCGCGAGCTCGAACTGGCAGCTGGCAACCTGGAACCCATGGACTGGCAGCTCCCCTGAGGTCCCATGCGCGTCGTCTACATCCTCGCCGAGTACAGCCTGCACAACCAGATCGTGGCGGAGCATCTGGCCGCCCGACCGGACGACGAGATCTCGGTCATCAAGGTGCCGCTCGTGCTGCGTGGGCGAAGCCGTGGCGAGACCGCATCGCGCATCGTGCCCAAGCTCTCGCGTCGGTTCCTTGCGGGGAAGCTCGTGGAGGCGGCCGTGCTGCTGCTGGTCACGGCGATGCCCAAGCTGCTGGGGCGGGGCGCCGTGTTCCAGCGCCTGCGCACCATCGCCCGCAAACACCGCCTGCCCTTCCTGCGCACCGAAGACATCATGTCGTCGGAGGCCTTGGAGTTCATCCGGGACGCCCAGCCGGACGTCGTCACCACCTTGTTCCACCAGATCGTGCGCCAGGCGCTGATCGAGATCCCGCGCCTGGGAGTGATCAATGTGCACCCCGGCTTGATCCCGGACTATCGCGGCATCCAACCCTACTTCTGGGAGCTGAGCGAGGGCTCACCGCGCGCAGGTGCCAGCGTGCACTTCATCGAGGATGAGCGCGTGGATGCAGGGCGCCTGTTGGGACAGACGAGCTACCCCATCCAGCCGGGCATGAGTGTGCAGCTCAACTACTGGCTCACGTGCCGCGCGGCGGGCCGACTGCTGCCCAAGTGCCTTGATGCGTTGGAGGCCGACCGCCTGGACCCGCGTCCCCAGAACCCCGAGTCCGGGGCGTATTGGCGCTGGCCAGACAGCGCGGCCTTCGAACGGCTCAAGCAACGAGGCCATTGCCTGATCTCCTGGCGGCAGCTGATGGCGCTGCTCATGGGGCGCCACGACCAGCTGCAGGTGGAGGAAGTCCTGTCTCAGCGTGAGCAGGACACCTAGCGCACCGGATCCTCCAGAAGGACGACACCAGGCGTCCGCGGCCCCAGCTGGTGCTGCCCCCGGCCTGGGTCATCTGCCAGCCACTCGACGACGTGTGCTCCAATCCGGAGTCTGCACGGCATGAAGACTGCCGACCCTGCCCGTCTCAGCGGCTCAGGCACCGTGAGCCTGTGGTCCGCCCTCGCTCTCCTGTTGCTGGGGGCATGCTCGCTGCCCACGACCTCCGCTGCCCCGGCGCTCTTGCCCAGCATGCGTTGGAGCGCGGCGGCGCCCGTCACGCAACAAGGCACGCAACAAGGCACGCAACAAGACGCTCCCGAAGAGGACGTCCACATCCCCCTCTGGCCGCTCATGGAATGGAGCACCAAGGCGGACGGCTCGGAGCACCTCTCGGCGCTCTTCCTGTTTGACCACGAGACCGGGCCCAACGGCGAGACCGAGCACCTGCGCATCGTCAACTGGATGACGGGGCCGGGCTACACCCTCTTCATCCCGCTCTACTACAACCTCGGGCCCGAGGGGGAGCGCGACACGGGCATCTTTCCCATCTTCCTCTGGGGGCCGGGCTACGGCGTGGCTCCACTCTTCCTCTCCTGGTGGTGGGAGGATCCAGACGGTTCGAGCGCCACGTGGATCACTCCGCTCTACCACCACACGCGCAACACCGAAGGCGAGATCGTCGGGCAACACCTGCTCACCTACTACCGCGGCGAAGATGGTTGGGTGGCCTTCCCCCTGGCCTACATCATCGGGCCCGAGGGAGAGGAAGACCGCGGCCTGTTGCTGCTCTATCACGACGGCCCGGGCTACTGGGTCTCGCCTGTCTTGTTGAGCGGCGCCTTCCAGAACACCTTCGGCGGGCGGAGCACCTGGATCACGCCCCTGTATCACAGCGCCACCAACGGCGAAGAGGTGGTCGAGCGGCACGTCCTCACCTACTTCGAGGGGCCGGGCTACAGGGTGTTGCTGCCCATCGGCTACGACATTGGCCCGCCCGAGGACCGGCACCGGGGCCTGCTCTTGGCGTATCACGACGGCCCCGACTACCGCATGTCGCCGCTCTTGCTGAGCGGGCAGTTCGGCTTGGACACCGACACCCCCAGCACTTGGATCACGCCCCTCGTCCATTGGACAGACAGCCCCGACGGCGTGCGGGACTTCCACATCCTCACGTACTTCCAGGGGCCGGACTACAAGGTGTTCTTCCCGCTGGCCTACAGCTACGGCCCCGAGGGACAGAAGAAGCGCGGGCTGATTCCGTTCTGGTTCTCCGACGACGAATTCTGGGCCGTGCCCGTAGCCCTCTCGGGCGGTTGGCTGAACCCGGATGGTGGCTGGAGCAACTGGATCACTCCCCTTTTCCATCATCGCGACAACCCCAACGGCCAGGACAGCTATCACGCGTTGCTGTGGTTCGAGGGGCCCGACTACCAGGTGCTGTTCCCACTTTGGTACCGCTACGACGACAACGCTGACGGCGGCTGGGGTCTCTTCCCCTTGTGGCACCAGGAGGCCAACGCCTGGGCCAGCCCGGTCTTGCTGTCCGGACACGGGGAGAACGGCTACGGCGGCAGCACCACCTGGATCACGCCCTTGCTGCACTGGTCCACCGACAGCGACGGCCTGCGCGACTTCCACTTCGCCAACTATTTCCAGGGACCCGACTACAAGGTGTTCTTCCCCTTGGCGTGGAGCGTTGGCTCAGGGGAACAGCGCTCGCGAGGCATCTTCCCGCTCTACATGGAGGGACCGGACTACGGTACCAGCCCGCTGCTCTTGTCCGGCTGGTGGACGGCGGAGGACGGCGACACGTCCACTTGGATCACGCCCTTCTACCACCACACCTATGGGCCGCCGCTGCCAACCGAGGTCAGCTCCGAACTCGCATCCGAGGCGACGCTCGATCCGAGCACAGCGCAAGCGGAGGTCCTGCGCAGCCGGCATTTCTTCAACTGGTACCAGAGTGAAGACCTCTCCACCTTCTTCCCGCTGTACTGGAATTACAGCACCGACGAGGGCCACCGCCGCAACATGCTGCTGCCCTTCTTCTGGCAGACCGATTACGCGGACGGAGATTCGGTGACCTCCATCCTTCCGCCGCTGATCGCCTCACGCAGCGGCGCTGAACTCAACACGGAGCTGCCCTACCAGTTCATTCCCTTCTCCTATCAAGAGGCGGGTGAGGAGGGGCAGGACTGGGAGTTCAATTTCCTGTGGCGGCTGTTCCACCTGCGCCAGCAGGGCGACGTGAAGACCACGACCATCGGGCCGCTGTGGTACTCCGAGAGCAAGCCTGGGCTGCCGACGGACTACAAGATCCTCGGCGGCCTGTTCGCCCGCGACGTCTTCGAGACGCGCGGCACCGTTCGCTACCGGGCCCTCTGGTTCCTGAGCTTCGGCGAAGAAGAGCTCAGTAAATGGTGATCTTGCCGGCCTTGCTGAACGCCCAGCCGCCACTGTTGGGCGCCCCGGGGTCCTTGACCAACCACTGCACCCAGTAGTCGCCGTACTGCGCGTTGGCGGGGATCGGCAAGGACAGCTCCGCGTTGCCATTGGCATCCACAGCTGCACCGAACAGGAAGTCGGCCGACACGTAGAGGTCGGCGTTGGGTGCCCCGATGCTGCCCATGTTCAGCGGCAACTGGCTCAGCCCCCATTGCGTGTTGCTGTTGCCCACCACGAGCCAGGCCGAGCTGTTGGGGCGGGCGTTCGTGAGGCGCATGGCGAAGCGTGCGTTGCCCGGCGTGGCGGGGCCATAGGACCACCAGATCTCCGGCTCTTCACCATTCGTGCCGTCGGAACCCTCACCGAAGCCCGGGAAGAAGTCGATGGCGTAGACACCCTTGAGTCCGGCTGCGGTGTCGTTCATCTGGTTCACGTAGACCGCATCGTGATCCGGGATGCTCTCCCAGGCGTCCGAATAGGTGCTGCCCGTGTTGAGGCGGTTGTTGTCCCAGACACCCACTTCGACCGGGTTGTTGGTGTCCGAGAGATCGAGCACCCGCAGCTGCTCCTTGTAGTAGGCCACGTAGGCGTACATGCCCTTCACCTCGAGATTGTGCACCGAGGTGCTCGTGTCCGCCGTCTGGTAGGAGGAGAGGAAGGTCGGGTTCGCCGGGTCATCCACGTTGAACAAGTTGACGTGACCGCCGCCCTGCTCATCACAGGTCAGGAGTACCCGCTCGCCGTTCGGGCGCGTGAACAGGGCGCTCTGGTGGTTGCCCTGGGGCAAGGTCCCCAGCTGGATCACGTTGCCAGGGTCCGACACATCCAGGATGCGCGTCGGATTCGTCTGGAAGCCATTGACGTAACAGATGTCCCCGTCGGGCCGGCTGTCGTGGGCGTAGCCTGACCAGAAACCCAACTGCACCGGATTGGTGGGGTCCTGGGTCAGGTCGTAGATGAGCATGCTGCTCGAACGGTTCATGTAGAGCCGCCCGTTGGTCTGGTCGATGCGCAGGGTGTGTGCGCTGGCCGTGATGGATCCCACGATCTGCGGGTTGGCCACATCCGTGAGGTCAATGATGGTCAGCGGCGTGCTGTCGGAGGTGGTGTAGGCGTAGTTCTGCCAGACCTGCACCTTGCGGTAGGTGCCCGGGACATTGCTCACCAAGACCGGGTTGCTCGTGTCCGACATATCGATGATCGCCATGCCATTGAAGCCCCGGGTCTGCAGGCAATACTGCTTGCCACCCGCCTCGTAGGCCCAGAGCCCCTTGGTCTTGTCGCTGCCAGGCAAGGAGACGAAGCCACGCTCCATGGTGTTCGTGCGCAGGATCTGCGCCCCGGCATCCGGTTGCCCCGCCAGCAGGACAGCAGCAGCAAGGGCGGGAAGCAAGGCGACGCGCAGTCGCGGCAGCAGATTCACCATGGTCGAAGCACTCCGGGCGACAGGGCTTGGGCGCGGCCTGATTGGGCACGCCGAGCGGACCACGGTAACCCCAGTCGCTGGAGCCGCACAGAGTCCAAGAGCCGCGAATTCCCTTCAGCGGGTGTAACCCAGGGAACGCAACTCCTCCAACCGGTCCTCATCCACCGGACGGACATCGGGAGCCACGCCGCCATGCGCCTCCATCTCCTCCAGGTGGGCATCCAGCCGCTTGCGCAACTGGCGCACGGTGTCCGCTTCCTGCTTGGCGAGGTTCCACTGCTCCCCCGGATCGAGCAGGCGGTCGTAGAGCCATTCTTCTTCCGTGTACAGGTCGACCAGATAGCTGTAGCGCCTGGTGCGCACCGAGTAGAGACCGGGCGTCAGGCGAGCAGCGGAGGCAAAGCTGAAGTCATCGCCCCCTACCGAGCGAGGAGCTTCCGGCAAGCCCAACTCCCGAACGCGGCTCAGCCCCTGCACCGAATCGGGTGACTCTCCCCCCGCCAGGGCGACGAGCGTCGGATAGATGTCGATGCTCTGCACTGCGGACGTCACGCGTCGACCGCCACCCAGCCCTCCGGGGGCGCGCAGGAACAGGGGAACATGGACCTGGTGATGCTGCAAAGTGAAGCCGTGCGCCCAGTGTCCGTGCTCCGCCAGCTCCTCGCCGTGATCCGAAGTAAAGACCAACCAGCTCTCGTCCAGGAGCCCCGACGTCCGCAGGCCATCCAGGAAGAAGGACAGGCGGCGGTCGAAGGCGCGCACGTTGGCGGCGTAGCGGCTGCGCCACTCGACAAGGCTCAGGCTGCTCAAGTTGTCGGCGAGGTAGGCGGGCGGTGCTTCGCTCAGTCGACGATCCGCCCCCAGATTGGGGCTGGACTTCAAGGCTCGGGCATCCGTGAACGGCGCGTGAAAGGGATCGTGCACATCCATCAGATGCAAGTAGAGGAAGAAGGGTCGCTCGTCGTCCCGCTCCGCCAACCAATCCCGCGCCTGGGCCAGGAAGATGTCGCACGGCAGTGAGCGCCCGGTCTGATCGTCGGCATAGACATCGAAGCCCTGGCCGAAACCAAACTCGCCGGCGATCCATGGGTTCGACACGAAGGCTGCGGTGGCGTAACCAGCCTCCCGGAAGGACTCCGCGAGGGTCACGGATTCCTGGGGCAGCACGCCCGTTTGCAGCGACTCGTCCTCCGTCGCATCACTCCAGAACATGCCGTTGTGGTTCGTGAGCTGGTGAACCCGCGGGTAGGTGGACGTCATGATCGATGCCATCGACGGCTTCGTCCACGGGGCCTGGCTCAGGCAGTTGTCGAAGACCACGGACTCTGCGGCCAAGGCATCCAGGTGTGGCGAGATCTCTCCCTCGAAGCCGTAGCTCCCGAGGAAGTCGGCGCGCAGGGTGTCCGCCAGAATGAAGATCACGTTGGGTGGGCGAGGAGGCTGGGGGGTGGCAGCTTGCCCCCGGCTCGAATCTCCCGCTGCTTCGCGGCAGCCGGCCTGGATCAGGATCAGGATCAAGCTCAGCACGGGCATGGGCCCCGCGGCCCGCATGAGCAGGGGCGGCAATCCAAGGCTGCGTCGCGCTGATGGATTGCGTTGCGAAGTGCTCATCCGTCGGCTCCAGGGTCAGCTCCGGGCGCATCCGTATCGGCAGCTCCCGAAGAGCTTCCGGCGGCGAGCGCGTCCAGGAGTTGGCGGGCGGCGCCGTGTTCCGGTTGCAGCGCCACAAGGCGCTGCAGGACCACGCGAGCCTGCTCTGGCTGTCCCTGTGCCTGGAGGGAGACACCCAATTCATAGAGCGAACGCGCCCGTTCCGGCTGCTCCGCCACCAGAGCCCGAAGCACCTGCACGGACTCGGCGAGCTTCCCCGCCAGCCGGGCCGAGTAACCGAGGTTGTGGCGAGCGTTGCCGCTCTGGGGGTCGAGGCGGACCGCAGCCTCGAAAGCAGTGCGGGCCGCTTCGGCGTGTTCGCGGGCGACGGCCGCTGAGTCGGCGGTCGGGCCCGCCCCCAGACACTCATCCCTCAAGGCAAGCATGCCGAAGCCGAGCCACTCGTGGACGAGCACATCCTCGCTCCGCGCAAGCGCTTGCCTGAACTCATCGAGGGCCGCTTCCACGTTGGCCTTCCCGCCCTCCTTGATGAACAACTGGCCACGAACAAAGAGCGCCTGTCGATTCATGGGATCCAATTGGACGGCGTGTTCCAGGCTCTGGGCAGCGAGTTCCAACTCGCCGTCTCCGATCTGCTTCAGTGCATCGGCGACGCCGCGCTCAGCCCGGGCGAAACGAGCGCCGGCAGGCAGGACCGAGGGCGTAGGGAGCTCGGCCTGAGCTTCCTCCGAGGGGCCGGACTCCACCGGGGGACGGGACTCCACTGGCTCCGTCCGCTCGGTGCACGCTCCGAGCGTGACGAGCACGACCGAGACGACGCACGGAAGGTGTGGACGACGCTCGCAGTCACGCGCGTGGCGTCTGGGGTCGTCCCTGCGGCTGGGTCGCGGCTCAGTGGGCACTCTGGCTTCCGGTCGGGGCTGCGTCTCGCAAAGGCTAGCTTGCTTTGGGCGGGGAGGAAAACCAACCCCGACGCTTCAGCTCGAGCTGGCCGCCGAGGCGGCAGCCGTGGCCCCCGCCATCGCCGCAATCATGGCCGCCTGCTGGGCCTGCAGGATCGCCTGCACGGCCAAGACGTTCCGCGCCCCTCTGAGGGACTCGGCCTCGGGGGTCGCCACCAGCTCCAGGAAAGCCGTGCCGCAGGCGAGACTGAAGCCAAGCTCCCTGCCGGGCCGGGGCTTCTTGGACTGCAGGTGCTCGCGGTGCTTCAAGACCCGCGCCACGACGTGTTCGGCGGATTGGGGCAGGAAGCTCAGGACCGCCACTTCATCGTAGTCGCCTGTGTTCATCCACAGGCCCGCGTCGTCGAAAGCCTGATAGAGCGCGCGGAAGTGCTGCATCAGCACGGTGTCATCCTGCTCCCCGCAAACCAGGATATGGGACACCGCCTGCAAGGCGTTGCCACGCTTGAAGCCCAGGTCGCGCAGGCCCTCGTAGAAGGTCTCGCAACGAGCGGCCACCGACGGGGCACTGCCGACTTCCCCTGCAAGCAGCGCGCAGGCGGGAAGGTCGTCCTGCCCTGTCAGGAAACCGTGATGCGCCTTCATCTCCGCATAGATCTCGCCGTAGCGACGCACCATGGTCTGGTCGACACGCTTGCCTTCCCGCTGCGCTCGTCCCATGAGCAGCAAGCACGCCAGCTGCGTGTACACCGTGCCCGACTTCAGGCGCTCAGCCTTGAACAAGGCCTCGATCCGTTCGACTTCGACTGAGAACGCAGCCGCATCCAGACCGCTGTGCATGAGCACCGCCGCGACCACGAAGCGCACCTGCGACTTCATGGGTTGGAACCAACGCGCGCCCTGCTCGAGCTGCTGGGCCGTCTCGCGCAATCTCCGTGCGACCTGCGTCGGTTCGCCTGGCAGCGTGATCAAGGACGAGGCAGCGAAGCGCAGGGCCGACACATCGTCGGTCCAGGACTTGTCCGCCAGGAGGGCGGCCAGGAGATCACAGAAGCGCTGCAGCGGCTGGCTTGGAAGCTCGGGCTGGGTCATGCAAGGGCTCTCACTCAGTCGAAGGAGAGCCTAGTGTGCAAGAAGGACCAGCCCGAGCGCAGCTCGGAATCAGTTGCAGTCGTCCTGCTCGCTCAACGTCTTTGGCGCCTCGGTGGGCCGGAGGCGTACATGCGTCTTCACGGTCCCAGCACCACCCACGTTGTCGGCACGCAGCGTGAAGAAACCGAAGGCCGTGAGCCCCAGGGGCAGCTTGTCGATACGGATCAAATCGGGCAGCTGGAAGGTCACGCTGGTCAAGGACACCGGGCCATTCGGTCCTTCCAGGGAAGGGTTCGCGAAGCGCGGCCCGTTGGTGGCCGCCGCGATGGATGCGGACAGACCGTAGCCAGCGAGGGCGTTGAAGCTCACCTCGACCGTGTCGCCACCCATCACCGAGTGCGTCGCCACGAGCTTGAGGGCATCCGGGCGCACGCGTCCCACGGTGTCCACCTCGTACAGACCCACCGAGCCATCGGAACTGGAAATACGCAGCTCGTAGCGCCCGGGGTTGGAGAGCACCAAGACTCCGAGGACCACACTCGAACCACCGGAGACATCCGCCAGCACGTTGCCCGTCCCCAGCTCTGTCAGCATGACGCGCGGGTTCAGGGCCGAGGCCCCCACCGCATCCACTTGCACGCGCAGCACCGTTCCCGCGAGGGCATCAAACTCCAGGACGTCGACATCTGCGGGGTCGCAGATCTCGCCTTGGAACTCGTCGTTCAAATTCAGATAGGCGTCGAGGGCCGAACCTCCGGCAAGGAGGAGGGCGAGCGCCACAGCAATCCGGGCAAAGACTGGCTGGCTCATGACTCAGGGATCCATATCGGGAGATCGGGTGATCGGCTGGATGGTCGTTGGGTAGGGCAGTGCCGCTCCGCAACAGAATCGCGCCTGCGAGTACGCAGGGGCCACTCAGAGGGAATCGACGCGGGAGAGGAGCTCGAACTTGTGACCACCGGTTCATGACCTGTCGGGGAGGCGGTGGCGGTCGGGCACATCCCTTTTCACTGCCTGCTAGAGCAGCCCGCGACCCGAGAGTCACAGAATTCTTCCCTGTTGTTTTCCGTGAAGATCTCCGGCCCCGCGCGCCACCGGAGGCCCTGTCCACTTGAGCATTCTGCTTCGAGAGTCGCTCAAGGGATCCGGGGGCAACGCGAGACTGCGGTGACCTACTTCTTGTTGCTGAACGACATCTTGACCCACTTGCTCTTGGCCTTGTGCGGATCCTCGAGGATCCAGATGTCCTCCGTGTCAGCCAGGTGCCAGGAGTCGTAGATCATGTACTTGTCGACTTCCTTGGCCGAGGCGTGGCCGATCGCCATGCGGTAGCGGGCCTTGTCCGCCTCCACGGTGACCGTACCGGTGCCCTTGGTGCCCACCGAACTCTGGGCGGTGGCCCAAGAAGCCACCACGACGATCAGGGCCGTGGTCAGGGCCAGACTTGCTGCTTTCCAATGGGATTCCTTCATCCTTCTAGCTCTCCTTGTCCTCGTACATGGGCCTCGTCAGGCATCCCCTGATCGAGCTCGATCACACATGGATCGGGTCAACGATCTCATGTGCCGGGATGCGCAGGAACTTGCAGCGTAGCGAAGTCAGGGCCGAATGCTGAAACGGGCCAACTGAGCCAGGTGATCGCTGGTGCCTGGATCCAGCGTCTCGTAGCTGTGAAATCGGAGGTGCTCGTTACCCAGGACGTGGTCCAGCCCCCAGGACGGAAGCCAGGCCGGGAAGGTGCGATGCCAGCCTGAGCCCGCCGAGAGGTGCGCCACCGTGGTGCCGGGGATCTTCACGGCCATCGCACCCAGGGGGGCATTGAAGTCACCTGCCAAGAGCACGGCTTGCTCGGCATGGGCCAGCACCCAGTCCTCCAGCCGCCGGCCCTCGGCGGCGTGCATGCGCAGATTGTCGATGGAGCGCAACACGATGCCCAGAGGCCCGGCCCGCCACCACATGGGCTTCGTGGTGTGCACGTTCACGACCCACAGCAGCCCGCCTTCCAGTGGGAGACGGGCCGCAAAGGTGCGATATCCGGTCAGCGCCGTCTCCACCTCGACAGCGGTCTCCGCGCCGGACAGCAGTGAACGACGCACGGCGATCAGCGAAGAGAAGGGGCCGAAGTCGGAACGCTCGAACGTCAAGCTCTCGTCCGGAACGAACACCTGGAAATCGGAGAGGGCGGCGACGAACGGTGCCCGTTCCTTCGGCTGCAGCTCCTGCAAGCAGACCACATCGACCGCTTGCTCCCGCACGAGCCGGGCCACGATGGGCGCGCCGTGCTCGTTGTGATGGGCGTTGTAGCTGAGCACGCTCAACACCCTTGCCCCATCGCTGGCGAGTTCGGAGGCCCCCGACCCCCAACCCAGTTGCAGGACCAAGCCAGCCATCCCCAAGCAGGCGAGCCCGGCCAGCCCACGCCGCCGTTCCCACCAGAACAACAGCGCCAGGACCAAGGCGCCCGCTGCGACCAGCACCCGAGGCGCGTAGAGCAGGGCCAGGCCCACAAACCAACGGTCGGCTCCGATCCACGGCGCCAGACAGGCCCCGAGCACCACCGCCAACCCCAGCACACGTGCCCAGGACCAGAGGCCGTACCTGCGCTCAGCTGCGCTCATGGTTCGGACAGGGCGACGTCCAAGCGACGTCGCTCCCCCGCCGCCAGACTGACAGGCTCCTCGTGCATGAAGACCTCGATGCCCAGCCCCCCTCCTTCGCCCGGCTCGGCGACCAAGAGCAGGAAGCTGCCTTGGGGTAAGTCCCGAAACTCGTATTGCCCGCCCTCCGTCTCGGCTTTCGCGACCGGCTCACCCTGCACGCCACGTAACAGGACCTCGGTTCCATCGGGCACGACCTCCACCCCCACTTGAGTGATGCTCCCGCTCAGCACAGCTCCTGCTGTCATGCGAATCACCAGCTCTTGCTCCGATGTGTCGTCACCCAGCCTGTGGGGCCCCGAGCTGGCTTCTGCGAAACCTGTCGCGCGCACCCGGACCTGGTAGGTGCCAGGCCAAAGCCCCGGCATGCTGAAACGCCCCACCGCATCCGTCGTCGTGCGACCGTTCACCTGGGCCGCAACCGTCTCCAAGGGTTCGATGCTCACCAGCGCTGCGGGGACCACGGCGCCACCTTGCTCGGCCAGCACGAGGCCAGCGAGGGTTCCGGACCCGAACACGACGTCCACGCTGCGCTGCTCATCCCAGTCGAGCACGACCGGCACGCTCATGCGGGCACCGCCCGGCGCCGTCACCGACACGAGATGCGGCCCCACCGACTCGACACTCAGGGCGTACTCCCCTTGCTCGTTCGTCGTCGTCAAGCGTTTGAGCAACTCACGCCCCCAGTAGTTGACCTCCCGGTCTTCGCGCAGCATGACCCGTGCTTCCGGGAGCAGGGAGTCTCCTGCCCGCACATGCCCCACCACCCGCGGTGCATCCCGCATCACCAACACCAGCTCCTGTGACTGGCCCGCCTCCAGGTCCAGCAGAGCATGACCACCGCGCGGCACATCCACGCTGTAGGAGCCCGCCGGAAGGTCTGCGAAGCGGAACGCGCCGAGCGTGTCCGTCTGGGTGCGCACGCTGTCCGCTGCGCCCTTCAAGCGAACACTCACACCCGACTGAGGCTTGGCGTTCTTGTCTTGAACCCTGCCATCCACCTGCGCGCCGGGCATGAGGACGAGCACACCCAGGTCCTGCACTTCACCGGCCACGAGGTGCACCGACCGTTCGAGAGCTGCGAAGCCCTCAGCTTCGACGCTCAGTGTCCACGAGCCCGACTGCAGGCTGGGGAGCAGGAACTGACCGCTGGCGTCTGCGATCGTCTCGGCCGTCGGCTCCATGTCGAGGGCGATGGATGCGCCCCCCAGCAAGCGACCGCCTTTGCCCTGCACGCCCCCCTGCAAGGACGCACCACGAGCCAGCGCCACGGTCAACTGGCCCTCCCCTGCGCTGGGCACACCCGCTGCCTCGACCGAGACGCGCGCATAACCAGGTGCTGCCACCGACAGGCGATTGGCCACGGGCCCTGCGCCGTGCAGAAGGAACCCGCCGGCGCCTAGCGGCTCGACTTCGAGCTCGGGCTCGACCTGGAACCCGGCCCGATGGCCCTGCACCTCAGCAGCGGGAATCCCTTGCCCCGTCGACGCATCCTGCACCTGGACGCGCAGACTCGCCGGCCGTTGCAGGGTCAGCAGGGCGTCCCGCTCGTTCGCGGGCAGGCCGGCCAACTTGCCCACTTCGAAGCCGTCCGCCTCCACATAGAGAGTCAGGCTTCCGCCCTTCAATCCCGCCAGCTCAAAGAAGCCCTGCTCGTCCGTCTGGCCGTGCGCCGAGTCCAAATCCTCAAGAGCAGCGCTCAGTTCGTAGAGCAAGCTGTCCCCGGGATCGAAACCCACGAAGGCCGTGCGGAAGTCGGTGGTCGCTGCGTGCACTTGAGCACCCACGACCGGCTCCCCCTGCGCGTCGAGCACGAAGCCCGCGAGGGACGCGCCGCGGCTCAAGACGATGTCACCCAGATCCTTGTCCTCGCCGCTGCCCAGCTCGATGCCGAAGGTCACGACGGGCGTCCAACCCGCTGCGCTGATCTCGTACCCCAGCCGACCTGGGAACAGCCCTCGCGATCGGAACCTCCCAGCGGCGTCCGTGGTCACATGCAGGAACGCCTCGAAGGAGCCGCGATAGTTGGAGTCGACGAAGGCAGGCTGCGGCGAGCGCTGCAGGATCGCCACGGACACCTGAGGCATGGGGCGCTCCCGCTCATCGACGATGCGGCCCCTGAGCACACCCCCGGGTTCCAGCTGCAGATCCCCCAGGTCGAGACCCACGGCAGACAAGCCCGAGCAGGGCACCGCGCGCAACGCGAAGCCCTCGGCATCCAGGATCAGGTCCGGCGCGAGACGCCATCGCAGGCCCGCGGGGGGTCCGCTCCACGGGATCTCGAGTGCGAAGCGACCACCGGCGTCACTGAGCACGACCGGCAAGCTGGTCAGGTCCACCAAGTAGGAACCTGCCATGGGCCAGCGCTCGGTCTCCCGTTCGCTGGGCATGTACGTCACGCGCACCTGGGCGAGGGGCAGTCCCGTGTGATCGACGACTCGGCCGCGCAAGCTGGCCACGGGGGTCTCGGCGACCAGGGCAGCCTCCGCCACCCGCTCCTCGCCCAGTTCCTCATCCTTGGAGAGCCCCGCGCTGGAGACGTCCAGCGGTTGCGGGCTGGGGCTGCTGCTGGGGTCCGGCAGTGTCGTCAACTCTTGCTGGGAATCCTCTGACGGGGCCCCCGCCGCATCTGGCGAGACCTCGTGCTGGCCCGTGTCATCGAGCAAGACGAGCGCCAGCACCACCACGGCGGCGACACAAAGAAGGCCCAGCAAGAGGCGGGTGGGTGAGCTCATGCGAGGGATGGTACCGGGGGCGACCGAGGACGCGCCTCCGCGACGTGATAGTTTGGCCAGCTCCGTGTGCTCGAGCCGACGTCCCTGTTCCCTCTTGATGGATTCCCCGGTGCGCTTGTCGTTCGCTGGCCTACTTCTCTGCGGAGCCACTGGTGGACTCATCGCGGGGATCAGCGCGTGCAGCCAGGCACAGGAGCCGTCCCGCGCGCCCCCCAACATCGTGCTCATCTCCCTGGACAACCTGGGGGCCCGGCACCTGGGGGCCTACGGATCCGAGCGGGACACCAGCCCCTTCCTGGACTCACTGGCCCGGCAAGGCGTGCTCTTCGAGAACGCACACTCCCAATCCACCTGGACGTTGCCCGCTCACGCCTCCTTGTTGTCGTCGCGCTACGTCGGGGCACACAGCGTGTGGAACATGGAACGCCAGCTCCCGCGGCAGGCCACGCTGGTGCAGGAGGTGTTGGGTGAGGCCGGCTACCAAACCTCCGCCTTCACCAGCTGCGTGTTCGTCTCGGAGCTCTACGGCTTCGACCGGGGCTTCGACCACATGAGCACCAGCGAGCTGCCCGCCCAGCGGATGCAGCCCGCCATCGTGAAGCACCTGGAGCGGCAGTCGCAGCGCGGGGAGCAGCCCTTCTTCCTGTTCCTGCATTACTACGACGTGCATCAGCCCTTCTCGGAGCCCAACCCCTACGGCGAGGACTTCGCAACAGGCCTGCCTGATGGCCCGCTCGACGAAGCCTGGGCCTTGGTGGATCTGCTCGGACGCCGGGCGCGAGAGGTCAGTGATGAAGACGTCCAATGGTTGAGCGGCCTCTTCCCCGAGCTCGATGTCGAGGCACACATGCAGGCTGCGCGAGAAGCGGATGCCGTGCTCGATGAGCGCCTCATGAAGTTCGTCTATCGCTATCTGGCCGAACTGGGCCCCGAGGCCCTGGCAGCGCGCAAGGCCCGCTACGACAACGGCGTCGCCAACATGGACGCCCGCCTCGCCGAGCTCTTCGACGCGCTGCGCTCCTTCGACTGGTACGAGGACACCGTCTTCGTGATCACCGCGGACCACGGCGAGTCCTTCAATGATCCGCCGGGGGTCCTGGGGCACGGCGGCGAACCCTACCGTGAGCAATCGCATGTCCCGTTGATCGTGTTCGGTCCGGGCATCCCGCAGGGCGTCCGGGTCGAAACCCCCGTCGCTGGCATCGACGTCGGCCCCACCCTCTTGGAGCTGGCCGGGCTCGACGTTCCAGAAGATTTCCAGGGCGCGCCCCTCAGCAGTCTCTTCGAGGGTGCGGCTTCGCCCTCATCAGGTCGGCGACGGCCGGTGCTGACAGGTGTGCGCTCGTCGGGGCGGGTCAGCATCGTGGAGGGGCCGTGGAAGCTGATCACCGGAGGTGATCTGGGTTCGGAGATGCCTGCCAACACCGCCGCCATAAACGCAGACGCAGACGCGGACTGCCCCATCGAGCTCTACGACCTGAGCCAGCCGTCCCGTGCCAACGAACGACTGCAGCATCCGGAGGTCGTTTCGCGTTTGCATGATTGGCTGCGTCTCATCGAGCAGCGCAATGCGGGCCTGGCACAACAGCTCGACTACGAAAGCGTGCTCTTGGACGCCGAGACCCAGGCACGCCTGGCCGAGCTGGGCTACGTGAAGTAGCCGAACCCGGCCGGGGCCCTGAACGACCAGCGGCTCGTCAGAGGATCTCTTTCAGATGCGCGAGGGCGCGGCTGTCGCTGAGGTAGTTCTCGTGGCCCAGGATGCGCGTCTGGAACGGCAGCTCGGAGCGGGCCCCCAAGAGCCCCAGGGCCACGCAGGCGAAGGCCCGTGAGAGGCTTGGGCGAGCGTCGCTCTGCGCCAACTGCCGCAGCGGGTCGATGGTCGCGCTGTCGCCGATCAGCCCCACTGCCTTGGCCAGGCCAGCCACCACGGCGAGCGGCGGGTCGGACTCCAGCGCCGAGACCAGGCTATGGACGGAGTCCCGGTCGCCCATGAGCCCCAGGCCCATGGCTGCCTCCACCCGCAGCTGCTGCGGCGTCGCCTTGCCAACACACAGGCTGCGCAACAGCTCGGACACTTCGCGGTGATCCATGAGGCCGAGGGCCACGGCCACATGCCCGCGGAAGCGCTCGTCGTGCACGTCTTGATAGTCCTCCATGAGCACGGCCGCGCTGTCCGCGTCGTTCAACAGGCCCAGGGCCACGGCGTAGGCTCCCTTGAAGGCCGGGTCGGATTCCTTCGTGTAGGCCACGCGCAACTGCTCGAAGAGCCGTGGACGCACCGACTCGTCACCGCGCCCGAAGAGCGCAGCCGCCAGCGCCCCCCAGCTGCGGTCCTGGCGCGCGGTCCCCTTGCCGGCCATTTCCTTGAGCAGCGCGTCGAGGATGCGCTTCGAACGAGCGGCTGACTCGCTCGCCGCGCGTTGGTCTTCCGACGTCTCCACAGCACCTGGTTCTGGTACTGATTCTGGTACTGGTCCTGGTCTCGGCCCTGGCCCACGCCCGCCGACCTCACCCAAGGCCACCAGCGCGAAGTGCCGGGTGTGGGCATCGCGCCCCTCCTGGACGTAGTCCAGCAGGGCGTCCACCACCTGTGCGTCGTCCACGTGGGCGAGGCGCCCCATGGCGATGGCGAGGGACTGCATCACCCGCGCGTCGGCGTCGCGATCCAGGAAGGCCTCCAGCAGGTGCGGCAGCAGGTCGGCATCACCGGAGCGAGCCAGGGCCGTGGGAACGTGGTTGCGGATGCCGGGGTCGAGGCGCTCGTCCGCCAGCAGGTCCAGCAGGATCGCCTGCACACCGCTGCTCACCTCGTCTTGCGCGCCCAGCATGCCCAGGGCGATCACCGCGCACAGTTTCAGGTCCCGCTCCCGGTCGGGAGTGCGGCGCACCACGTCGGCCAGCATGATCGCGTCCGACGGCTTCCCCGCGAGACCCAATGACAGCGCCGCGAAGGCGCGCATCATGTCCGGCACCTTGCCGCCCGCGATCTGTCGGCCGTGCGAGTCATCCCGCACCAGGGGCTTGAGCAGCGAGCGCACATCCTCGTGCGCCAGGACGCCGAGCGACAGCGCCGCAGAGGATTGCACCGTCGCTAGCTTGCTGCCCAGCTGCGGAGTCACTGCTGCGAAGACCTCGTCTGCCGTGGAGGCCCGCGCTGAGCGGGCCGCCGCCAGCACGGCGGAGTCGAGGATGTCCGGGTCGTCGGAGGACAGCATGCCCAGCAGCGCTGGCACGATGCGCCCGTCCACCGCTCCCGTAGTGGGCCGGTAGGAGTTGCTGGCCTGGACGCGCCGGCCTCGCCCCGTGAAGGCGGACACGGAGCCGGAGACCACTGCCCTGTCCACCAGGTGCGAACGCAAACGCAGGAAGCGGTCGCGGTTGTGCACCCACCAGAGCTCCCAACTGCCGGCGTCCAAGGCGTAGCTGATTGCGCCCGACGAGCCCGTACCCGACCCGCTCGTGCGGCTGACGCTTCCGCGGTTCCCGCTCGGAGCCCGGGCGCCGGCACTGCTGACGGTGGTCGCTGGGCGACCCGCCGGTCGTCTGGCCTTGGCGCTGCCTGGGCCCGTGGGTGAGGCCATGGGCCCGTTCACCACGATGGGTGGGCCCACACCCGTGGGAACGTTGGCGGGTTTGACCCGAACGCCCCCGTGAGCGAAGACCGACCCGCTCCAGAGCAGGACACAGAACGACAGTAGCGATGCTGCGGCGAGACGGCTCATGCTTCCCTCCTCGAACCCGAGGTGAACGTGCACAGAGCCGGACGGCCTCGCTCAGGCTTTTCCGGCAGGCGGGCCCCAGGAAATCCCACAGGCTGCTAGGGCGTCGTGCCTCGAATGCCGTTGGAGATCACGATGTCGTGAATGCTCGAGGGGTCGTCGATGATGAACTGAAAATAGACCTCGGTAGCTGACGGCACGCCTGGTGGCCAGGAGGCCGCAGCGCTGAACTGCCCGAAGGTGTTCGAGGCGACGAAGAACTGACTGTTGAAGGGGAACGCATGCACCGTTCCACCGATGGCTGCAAAGGGAGCGCTCGGGTTCAATGCGAACCAGACCAACATGAGAGCGTTGGGCCGCACGCTGGAGATGCTGACGGGGTTGAACGTCCCCACCGTCAGGGGGCCGGCGCCCATGAGCTGCGGGTCGCCGTAGAGCGGGCTGGTGCTCGCGCCGCCCAGGTCATCCCAGAAACCTGCGTCGGCGGTGCAGGCGCGCACGGCCCAGTTGCCGTTGTAGAAGGCCGGGCAAATCATCTGGCCCAAGCTGAACTGCCAGTCAGCCGGATCCACCCAACCGGTGTTGCGTTCGTCGAGCAAGCTCTTGCCCGGCAGGCACTGTCCTGTGCCGTCGGTCAACACGTTGGCGGGGACGCCGGGCACGGCCCCGGGGCAGTTGGGGAAGCTGACGTTGGCAACGATCCTGAAGGCGACCACGAAGTCATCCTGCACCACGATGTTGAAGGGCGTGAGATCGAAAGTGTTCATGCCCGTGGTGGTTGCCAGCATGTCCGGGCCTTCGAAGATCTTGGTGCCCATCCCGATCGTGCCACTGGGGTTGAAGTTCACGGAACCCTCGTAAACCTCGACACTCACGATGAACTGGTGCGTCGTCTCGCCGCTTGTGTGGCCGAGACCGATGGAGGCTTGCGTCACGTACTGCGGGCCCATGCCGGGCACCAATTCGAAGTAGCTGCCCACAGCCTCGCCCTGGCAGAGCGCCACGATCACTTGTGAGGTGAGCGGTACGCCAACAGGCGCGTCGGGCAGGGTGTCCACCTTCCAGAAAGTGTTGGTGGGGTCTGAGCAGACCTGGGCTTCGACGGCGGGTGCCGCGCAGAACAGGGTGGCAACAAGACCCATCAGACAACGGGGCAGCCAGCAACGAACAGAGGGAGACGTCTTCATGAGCAAGGGACCCCGTGGAGGTGGTGAGCAGCGGCGGCGGACAAGCCGGAGTGGTCGCCGAGCGTGCCCCAGCCTACCCGCAGGATGGCCCGGCTCCGGTTCCCGACACCCTGCCCAGGCACGTCTGACCAGCCATCCATAGGCGGGCCCAAGCCCCCAGTGACGCCAGAGGCCCCTCTTTCCAAAGACTCCGCCCAAGACGGCTGTCTGGGGGCCCCCAGCTTCGCTATGATCCGCCGCGCAGCACCCCGGACGCTGGCCAGGAAACGGCCGCCGGCGAGCCCCATCAGGCTGGTTGAGCGAGCTGACTCGCCCCCCAGCGTCCAACCGCAACATGTCGAACAATCACGATGCAGTAAGACGCAGTTGGAATCCCCGGTAGTGTAATTGGCAACACATCAGATTTTGGGTCTGACTTTCGAGGTTCGAGTCCTCGCCGGGGAACCAGTTGTGCAGGTTGGAGCGAGCGGGGGCCGTGTGGCGCGTGAGGCGGCGTGGTGCGGGCGTGGTGGCGATTGAGCGCACTGGGCGGTAGCTGCGGCGGAGGTGGCGAACGGGGCCGGGACGGCGACGACTCTCGGCGACATTCGAGGGGGCGCATTGGAGAGTCACGCGCGACGCGATCTGACCGGTTCAGGACCCCGTTTGGCTCTCTGACTCTCTGTCATCTCGGGGCCTCGAATGTCAGAACGGGCATTTCGGACGGCTGAGAATCGAGGGAGAGCCAACCTCGAATGTCAGCGACGAAATCGGGCCTCAATGGCACGCTCCCGTAGTGTCCCATCCGACGGCCGCGCCGCAACCCGTGCCCAGAGCATGAGTTGGGCATCGATCCAATGAGCGAATGACGACCGAGTTCTACCCGTTGCAGGTCTTGGCTCTTGGCACTCTCAGGATGGGCGAACCTCGAGCAGCGGCAAGCGATCGAATACCTGGTCGAGAAAGGCCGACATCCGGAACCGAGGTCCACTGCGTCGAGCGCCTCGGCGGCCCGCTGAAGCACTACAAGCGCGCGGCCTAACGATGGGACACTACGGGAGAGAGGGGCCGTCGTGACCCGCGGAATCCAGCAGCGAATCTCCGTGCGTCACGCCAAGGTACCCTTCTCTTGGGCGTCGCCCGGGGTGGCGATCTCGTCCGGTGACCCAGGGCGGCCTGGCCAGCACGAGCGGACCGCGTTACGGTGGCCCTGCGCTGCTTGAGGCGTCCGCATAGCGACTCGTCGAGCGCCGCGATCCTGCCACCCGTCGGAGCCAGGCCGCCTATGCTCATACTCACGGCCAGCTGGATCATGGTGACCGCCTTGGCGGCACTCCCGCTCCAGCCGCAGCTCCAAGGCCCCGCGGTCTCCCAGAAGCCGCGTCTGACCGCCGCGCGCTCCAGCAACTGTACCCCGGTCGGCGCGAGCCACCCGATGACCTATGTCGTCGGGGGACATCAGGGGAATACCCTCGTCACGACGGCCGACCCGGACACGCGCAGGTTCCTGGTGTTCGTTCCCAGCAGCTACGAGCCGCAGGGCAAGCCGTATCCTGTCGTCTACGTGTTCCCAGGGACCGGCCAGACGGGACCGGACATCCAGGGCAACACCAACTGGAGCCAGGCAGCGGAGGCTTTTGACTTCATCGTCGTGTACCCGGAGGGCCTGCAGTACCTCCTGCAGGACGGAACCACTCAGCGGAAGTGGAACACACCCGCCGTGGTCCAGGCCGCCGATCCCTCGGAGTTGCCCCTGGCGGACGACGTGCTCTTCATCCGCGAAGTCCACAACTCACTCGGCAATCAGATACACATCGATTGCGACCGCGTCTACGCCACCGGCTTCTCCAACGGCGGCGCGTTCGTCAAGACGCGTGTCCGCGTCGGCCTGGCCGACATCTTCGCGGCCACGAGCTCCGCTGCGGGCATCGGTGTCGACACGAACTCGCCGCCCGACTACTTCCCCGCGGACGGCACCTCGTTCCGACCGCACTTCGGGATCGGCGGAACCGCGGACGAGGGCTTCGTGTCCTACTGCATCGCCCTGGGCGACCTCGACCCGGGCGACCCCTTCCCGCTCCAGATCGCCGACATCATCGCCACGCCCTGCATCTGGAATCCGGTCACCACGCTGGCGGCATCGATCGGGTTGGATCCCTGGACGTTCCAGTCGACCGAGCACGCGTCATATACAGAGATCGAATGGGACAGCGCGCTCCTGCCGGGCCCCGGCCCGACGGAGTACCGCTTCCGGATCCTGCCCGGACTCGGTCACGAATACCCAAGCGGGGACAACTATCCGACGGACTACGTCCCGATCTACTACACGTGGATGAGTCAGTTCACACGGTAGGCAAGCTCGAGTTCGAGGTCGGGTTGTCGAGAGGGTTGTGCCTCCCGCAAACTCCATCCTGCCCGTCCTGTCCAGAAACTCGGCCGACGAATATTCCGAGCCATCCTAGGGATTCGATGCCCGCACGACGCGGCTGAGTTTGTGGACATGACGGGGTCGGATCGCATTTCGCGAAGAGCAACCGCCGGGCCTCCGGCAGGGATTCGATGCTCAGCGCCCGTGCTCGGCGACGAGTTGGCTCAGCTCACGCATCAGCGCGAGCACTTCCTTGTTGTCTCCTTCGTCATAATTGCCGAGAGAGAATTTGTACACCGAACCACTGGCTCGTGTGCACTCGATGACGACGCGCTTCGTCCCGCATCGTCCGAGGGACTTCGTGCTCACTGCGATGGTGCGCAGCGCCAACGGTTCGAAGGTCAAGTCATCGAAATCTCCTCTGTCCCTTTCGGAGGGAAGGCGGTGAGCCTCACCAAAGGCGACCCACCGGGTTTGATCCGTGAGCACCAGGCTCGTCTCATCTTGACTCAACTTGCAGTGGTACGCGAAACCCACGGCCCAGTTATCGCAGTGGATCTCGTCGTAGCGACTCTCGCTGGTAAGAATCTGCCTGATCCTGTTAAGGATCTTCGCGACACGCCCCCTCCGTGCGCGAACGTCTTCGGGCACCGCGTTACTAAAGGAAGCGATGCGTGCCACCGGCGCTCGCATCCAGTCAGCGAGGCCTGTGGTTTGCTCGTCCGTCTCGGCCGCCCAGAAGAGGTATTCGCCCCACTCGCTGTATGGGCTGGCGAAACCGGGGGCCTCCCAGCCCATGAGGGCGTGCACCGGCACGAGGGCTCGACCCATCTGAAGAGGTTGCAGGGCAGCAGATGACTCGTCGCGTAGGTAGCGGGCACGGACAAGCGCCGCCGGCACGGCAAGCGCGGTCTCCTCGTTGGCATGGTCGAGCGTCTCGGAGAACCAACTGTGATAGGCCAATGGAATCACATCGGTGCTCAGACCCGCCAACACGTCCGATTTTCGCGACGGCTGTGGCAGCGTCATCACGCCAACACCCTCGCGCTTCACGGTCAGGCTCACGATCGAACCAGCCTCTATGGAGTTGAGAATCGGTGAGATGCGAGTCCAGGTTTCGACACGTTCCTCTCCGATGGAGAGCAAGACGTCGCCCGCCTTCGCTCCCAATTCATCCCCGAGCGACCCAGAGGCCACAGTGCGGAGGAGCACGCCGGCCTCGGTGTCGGCGACCGCTACGCCCAACTTGTCCACGCCCGCCTGCTTCTTCACAAACATGGGACGCTTCACGAGCGCCGGCGCGACCATCGCGGATTGAACGAGCGCCTCGTACGCCCCCGACCAGCGGGTCACGTGGTTCGCGAACTTGTCCTCCTCCCACAGATCGACGTCGAAGTCACTCTTGATCACCAGGAACGCCTGTGAACCCTTGGCGTTGAACGCGATGTCGATGTAGTCCGAGATGCTGTCAGCCAGGAAGCTCGGCTGCTTTCGGAGCACGGTGGGCGCACCCCCGCCCTCGGCCGCCTCGAACGCGCGGTCCTCCATGCGTCCCAGGTGCGTCTCGATCAGGCTGCGCACCTCAGGAACGAGTTCGTCCACCTTGGAGAGGTCACGCGAGTCGTACGGAGCGTGGAAGCCGACGGCGCTGGCGCCCTCGGCGATCTGGAGCACGTCACCCGCCAACCAGACCATGGCGGCCGCGGACCAGGCCCCGCGATCGACCGCGCAGGTCACAATCTGCAGGCCAGACCTCTCGGCGTAGTCGCGAATGGCCTCGATCATCCGTGGCGCCTCGAAGTAGACGCCGCCGGGAGAGCAGATGCTGATCGTGACGGAGGTCACATCGTCGTCGATCTCGATCGCGTTGAGCGCCTGCTTCATTCGGATGCTGTCGAAGACATCCACCGGCCCGTGCAGGTGGACTTGGCGCAGGGCGGACCAGTCGGCGTCGTTCATGCCCTCCGGCTGTTGGACGCTGCACATCATCACGCCGTCCTTGTGTGGCAGGAAGCTGGAGCCGGCTTCGCGCCCGCCCTTGATGACGACGATGTCAGCAGCAAAGCCCACCTGCGCCATGCTGAGCACCGTAGCGAGCAGGATCGAGACCGTGATGAAGGTTGGGTGTCGGGCCATTGGCTGATTGCTCTCGTGTTCCATTGACTGTCGGCTGGGAATCACAGGGCGGTGCCTCCCAGCTACGCCGTCCGCCCTTCCCAGCACGGACTCGCGCCACCATAGCAGTGGGCCTAAAACCCATGTGCATACCGTTTAGTCGATCCGCCTCGCTGATCATCCAAGTTGGCCGACGCGACCATGGCTTCGAGGTGTGGCGCGCCCATCCAGCGCGCCAACTTGACCGTGACTTCGCGTCGAATAGGCAGTGCTGTTCACACACGACGGACCTCGACTGTGAACTTATGTCGCGGTGACGCCAATCAGGCGATGCGTGAGTAGACGTGATGCAATCCGCCCAATACCGGTCATCACACCAGGCGAACCGAGCCATTCCTCCTGACCGAACAACCGGGGAACCACTTTTGCTGGTTGGAGCGAGTGCGGGGCTGTGTGCTGCGTGAGGCGGGACATGCCGGGCGGGGTGGCGATCGCGCGCACAGGGCGGTGGTTGCGGTGGAGTGGCTAACGGGGCCGCGACGGCGATGGCTCTCTGCGACATTCGTGGGAGAACCAGCCTCGAGTGTCAGCGACAGAATCGGGCTTCCACGCCCTCCACCACGCCTCCGGGCTTGGGCCAAGGCCTTCGCGGCAGCAGCCCGAAGAGACCACCTCGACGGGAGAGGGCGGTGCGTCCACCTCCAACGACGCGAAACTGCCCACTCTCGAGAATGGCCTCCAACTCAGGAAACACGCCGAGGGCTTGCTGAAGATGGGCGGCGTAGCTCGTCGCCCGGGCCTTGAAGCCTCAGGAGTGGCAGTCTTGGCTGCGGATGTTCATGGTGCGCGCACGCTAGCGCGCCGCTGCGCCGACGGCTCGCGGACAATCGGAGCGCAGAAGCACGTCCCCCTCCCCTGTTGCGGAGCGACAGATCATGCCCGTCCAAGATGTCGCAAATCGCTACAACCGGCAGGCGCCCGCCTACCTTGAGTCCTGGGCGTCGATCCTTCACGGGCCGGGGCGACGGATCCTGGCTGAGTTCGAAGCTGCCGGAGCGCGCCGCGTGCTCGACGTCGGCGCGGGAGTGGGCTCCTTGATGCCGCAGGTGCAGGCGAGCTTTCCCGGTGCGACCGTGCTCGGATGCGATGGTTCGCCCGGCATGCTGGCCCTCAGACCCGAGGGCACGCTGGCCGCGGTCATGGATGCGAACCGGCTGGCTGTCTCCCCGGCGAGCGTGGATCTGGTGCTCGCGGTCTTCATGCTCTTCTTCCTCGAAGAACCAGTCGTGGGTCTGCGCGAGATGCGGCGCGTGCTACGGCCGGGAGGGAGTCTCGGCACGGTGACCTGGGGCACATCCATGGACTCGGTCGCCCAAGACGCCTGGGGCGAGTGCGTCGAAGCGTGCCGAGCGGAGTCTGGTGCGCAGGACCCGCCTGCACCTCCGGTCAAGAACGATGAAGCCGTGGAGACTCCGGAGAAGATGGCCTGCCTCCTGGAAGCCGCGGGCTTCACAGCGGTGCGATCGTGGACGGAGGAACATGCCGCCACCATCGATCTCGAGCAGGTCATCCGCCTCAAGACAACCCTCGGACACGAGAGGGTCCTGTTCGAGACTCTGACCCCTGACGCGCGGACGGTCTGTATTGAACGCGCACGGGAACGACTCAGCTCGCTGCAGCCGAAAGACTTCGTGGCGCGCGCGACGATCGTCTTCGCGACCGGTCGCTGTGCTGGCTGAAGAGTTGTGGGTTCCGAATAATCTATCCGGCCTGCTTGGCCGTGGTATCCGGAGCCTCGGCCGGCGGGGATCGGCCAGCTTGGCGAGGGGCGGATGGCGAACTCAGCGCGCCCGGCCGACCCAAGGGGACTCACACCAGTGCCGGGCTAAAGCCGCAACCACCAGTGGTAGGTGTCCACCTCCACCTGATCCTGGAGGATCGTCACCGCCAGGCGATAGAGGCAGGGCGCCTCGACAGCCAAGGCTTGGTGCGGATCCGAAAGCTCCCCGGTTCCGGGGGAATCCAAGTTCACGATCTCGAGACTGACGCTTTGCGTCCAGCCCGTCAGTCCGGAAATTTCGGTGCCGTCGGCCATGATCGGCGGCGAGAAGCTCGCACCGTGCAAGGAACCGAAGGCTTCGATCCCCGCGAATGTGGTCACGACTGTTGTGGCAACAGTCTTTCGTGGCAGGGTCTGTGCCAGCTTGTGGATCTCTCTCGCCAGCTGTCGAGCAGACAGGGAGTCGTCGGCGTATGCGTACTTCGCGCTCGCCGACGTGAACACCGCCTCCGAGCTCGCAATGGCCAGGACGATCAGCACTGTCGCGAGCAGCACTTCGATGAGAGTGAAACCCGCAGAGCAACGGGCGCTGGGATGTCGAAGTCGGGGTGGCGTGCGCATGATTTTTCCCTGGGCCTTTTGCAGGGCCTACTGTCCGATGAGCTGGAGGGTCGGGCTTTCGCCGGGCACCTGGCCGTGCCAAGGGTTGATGGCGAGGGACTGCGAGGTCACCAGGGAGGTGCCGGTCGCCGTCCTGCCGTTGTTCAGGTCGATGGTGGAGATCAGGTGGGTGATCACCTCGGTCTCCGACGTCTGGGTGAAGGTGCGCATGCCGTCCATCAGAAAGTCCACGTCCCAATCCTGTGCGCTGAACACCAACTCTCCTTCGCGTCTCATGGCGACACCCGAGTTCACAGTGGAAGCCAAGGCGTGGGGAGAGAAGACGAGACAACCGTGGCCGTTGAATCGCAGCACCATCGTGAAGGGTGTGCCGGGCTCGAGGGACGGCCCTAAGCCCGTCATGTCGAGTGGCACGGCCGTCGTCGGGACATCGATCTCGAGCTTCGGATTGCTGAATGAAATGACAGGTGAGTAGGTCACCCCGGTGAATCTCCAAGTGGCGGCCGGAAGCGAGGTGGCCACCAATTCGATGATGGCCAAGGCGGGGCCACTCACGGGGATGGCGTCATCCGAGGCCCCAGACTCGTAGATCCCTATCGTGATCGTGTCTCCGACTCCGGTGCTCGGAACGCACGGGCCCATGGTGTCGCTATGATGGTCCTCGTGAACAGGAACAGCGGGAAGACCGATGGTGAGCGTCTGGCCATGCTTTTTGTTGCCGGGCGGGTAGTGGCAGATGGTGTGGCCACCAATGGCAGGCTGCGCGGGGATGTTCGGGAGGACCGGGAGGTATGAGAGAGGTAGAAGGAGGCGCTCCAGAGCCGCCCTGAGCATCTGCTCCTTCACGTCGGGGATCGGATGGACACCGGCAGGCGCCGCTGCGGGAATCGTGAAGCTGAGAGCGATGGCATCGTTGCCGAGCAAGAGTCCGGGCGAGGGCGTCGGATCGTAGTACGGCGGGATGAGCGCGTCGGGCACAGGGCTGCCCAGGATGGGGATCTCAATGGACACGCCCGGACCATTCGGCGTGCTGTCGTACCAGAGGCCGTAGGAATCGAGCGGGGCGATGTCGCGTAGCCGACGGGTGGTTTCCGCCGCAAAGCTCAATGAGGAAACATCTTCGACAAGAACACCCGACGCTCCGCTGGGTCGGGTCACCTTCAGTACCGAGCCGTCCTTTTCATACGTTGTGGCTCGACCTGCGGGGTCCGTGATGAGCAGGCTTGTAGCTGTCGGCCGCTCAACGGTCCAAGCAAGGCCCACGGCGATGTTGATCTCCTCGAGGGCAGCCTCAAGATCGGTGTCAAAGTCGGCCGTGGCTGCCGCCACCTGACTGCCATAGAGGCCGGCTGAGCCACTGAGTGCCACCAGCAACATGGAGCCCAGTGCAAATGCCAGCAAGACCTCCGGCAGGGTGAATCCCCTGCAAGAGGAGTGGGCGTGCGTCGGGACATACCGTGGCACTGCAGCGGTTTCGGAAGGCGTATTCATGACCTCGAGAGTTTCCCGGTGGCTTCGTTCAGGACCAGGGTGCGCGTGGCGTTTCCGCAACGCAGGTTGACTTGCCCGTCGGTGAGCGGCACCCCATCGGCATCGAACAGCAGATTGCCGCCAGCGGCACCGAAGGAGACGGACACCATGTCGAGGTTGTTTGGCTGGTTCGGGGCGTGGAGGTCGACGACATAGTCCCCTTTCGAAAGCGGGTCCGGCACAAGAGTTGCCGTCTCGTCAATCACGCCGAACCGCTCATTGGTCACATCGAACACAACGGCGTGTGCCGTGCGGGTGGCGCGCGCCCGCGACTGCGCGTACTCCAGGGCATCCTTGATTTGGGTCTCAAGCAAATTGAGTCGTGTCTCGCCCTGCTCGCCTGACGCCATGGCCGCCGTGGCCGCGAGCATCCCGATCAGCACGACGACCAACAGCAACTCAACCAACGCAAAGCCGCTCTGCTCCCACCGTCTGGTGTCACTTTTTGCCATGAGGTTTCCCCACCGTTGGAAATGCATAGTCGGTGAGAGTGCTCAGGTCACCGATGACGAGGGGGCGTGGCACGAAGGCCATGGAGACCGTCTCGAAGGCTCCTTGGGCAGTCAGCGCGGACGACCAGGAAATGGGGGCACGGCCGGCGCCAATGTGCGCGACATCGATGTGCAACAGCGGGTCTCCAACGCTGGCGACCCGCCCGCGGACGGTGCCTGGGCAACCCAGGGTCAGGTCGTGAACAGCCACGTCGCCCACGATCTGCAGGCGGGCGTCCGAGTCGCTCGTAGTGATGACGCCGTCGGGCATGAGCACGGCCAGGCCTGGCGCGATGTCGCTCGCCAGTATGCGGACGTTGCCACCGACAACCAGTTCCGGAGCCGTATTGGGATCGAAGACCGGGAAGAGGGCCGCGGTCAACGAATGGCCTGAGATGACCATGCCGCGCACGATGACGTTGTCCAGCGTCAGCTGAACGCCGGTCTCGATGACGACCAGCCCCTCGAGAACGGTGTTGGAGACAGTCGTCGAAGTCGAATAAGTGAAGGTCGGAACTGGCTTGCCTGCCGTCAAGGAAAGACGTGCGCTCTCCTCAAGACGTGGCAGCGTGTTGCAGTCGAGATTGGTGGGCGCAGGCATCCGCTCCACCTCGATGAGGCGCGTGACGCCCATGCCGTCCGGGGCCAAGGCCTGGAGCCCGAGGCGAACGCTGTCATTCCCGAGAGCGGCCACGGACAGGGAGGTGTCGTGCCTCGTCGTCTCCGACTTGACGGCACCCAGGATCTTGTCGGCATTCACAGGGATGCCCGCCCTATCTGACTGCATGACGAACTCGAGTTGGGAGGCGGCGATCTCGTGCGCCTCGACGAAGGAGCTGTTCACCGAAGACGAATGAGCGTGAATCACCGCGTGTCGTGAATAGGTGATCGCAATGGAGGCCATGGCCCCCACTAGCAGCAGCAGGGCCACAAGGATGTAACCCCGCTCATGTCGTGGGCGTGATCTGGGAAACGCTCGTCTCACAGCACCTTCTCCGATCGGAATGCTCGGTGGTCCCTACCGACGCACTCAGGCCATCGACGCTTGGAGTCCGGCGGCTTGAGCGGTTCTGGCCCATCGCAACCCTGCGCGTACCGTCCATTTCGCTATCCCCTCCGCACACTTCACCCGCCTCCCTCGTCATGAAGACTGGCGGGCCCTATCGCGCGATTCTGTACTTCATGAGGCCATTCAGCCTGCCAATATGGCCGTCGCAATCATCCTAGGCCACGCCGCATCAGGACTTACGACGACCGCTGCCCGCGACTCGAAGTCGATTCAGGCTGCGCTACACGGTCGCCAGTTGCCGGCGGAGTATGAGGTTGTCGAGGATCAGGAATTGGCCGTTCAACGCGAGGCCTGCAGGAGTCCAAGAGGAATCGTGGCAGTAGACATCCGCAAATCGTTGCGGGCTCACTTGGCTAGGCCGAGCGAAGCGCGCGACGGTGCCAAGAGCTCACGCTGAAGACGATCGGATCAACTCTACGGGATCCACACCGGGAGAGGTCGCTGCCGAGGCTACTCGATCCAGCCGGTCGCCGCGTCCAGCGTGAGCGCTAGGCTCTGGCCGTTGCACTCAAGCGTCACCGAGCCGCCAGAGACCGGATCGCCTTGTGCATCGAAGATTGCGGCGGACGAGGTCGTTCCAAAGTCGGCCGCCGCAATGAGGAGTCCCGAGGGCATGTCGGGCCGGTTGAAATCGACCACGTAGTCGCTCTTCGTAAGCAGATCGATCACCGGTGTGCCGTCCATTGCCAAGACGATGAACCTCTCACCTGTCGCGTCGAAGGCGACACCGTGAGGAACGCGGGTGGAGAGCGCTCGGCTACGCGCAGTGTGCATGGCATCACGCACGTACAATTCGCCCTGAGTGAGTGCCTGCCCCCCATTGTCGATAGCGGGTATTCCAGCAACCCCGATCAGCACTCCGAGAACGACCACGACGACCATCAACTCGATGAACGTGAAGCCGGTGTCGCGGCGCCCCGTCGGCGCATGCCTTTTTGGCGAGACCACGTCTAGTTCGACCAGTAGTTGATGATGCTGCCGAGCTGGCCAACCGAGACGTAGCTCGGCTGGACCGCGACGGAGCTGGGATCCCAGGTGTTGCCATAGGCGAGCCCGGACGTCCAGGCCTGCGGCTTCCTGTCCGCCCAGACTTGGTCGAGGTCGGTGTCCAGTTGCGGGACGGTGACCGACTGGATATGGCCGTTGACCGAGCCCGTGCTGTCGATGGTGACGGAGTGGGCCACGATGTCCCCGTGCATCTGCACGGTCCCTGAATTCCACCCTGTTCCCACGATGCCGTCTGGCATGAGGATGACGACGCCGGGGAGGTAATCAGCGGAGTCAATGCGCAGATTGCCGTCGATGAGCAGCGTCGGGGCGCTCGCGGATTCGAAGATCCCGAAAGCGCTGTCGTCCAAGGAGCTGGCCGAGACGATGGCCCCCTCCAGAACAACATTGCTCAATCGGAGTTCCACTCCGGCTTCAACAACGTGCAGGCCTTCCAAATCCACATCCGACAAAATAGTGTCCGCGGCGTACCAGGTCTTTGGCACCGAGGAGTCCGCTAGCAAAGAATCGATCGTCGCCTTGGGCAGATACGGGAGGTCGTCGGGACCGGACGGAGTGCTCGTGGGATCGGGTGTGAATGTCGCTTGGATCAACTTTACGGCCCCCTCGCCGTTCGGCATGGTGGACTGAACGAGAATGTCGCGCTGGGAAACGCTGGGTTCGCTGACAGTCAGGGTGGTCGTGGACCCACCCTCCGACACGTAGGAGCCCTGGACAGCTTGGCCGGTCAGTAAGGCCTGGCGCGCATACTCGGCGCCGGAGTTCGCAGCTTCGCGGCCCTCGATGAGCGATGGCGACGCGAGCGATGTCCGTTGGCCAGCGATCTGGTGGTGAGCGTAGGTGGCGGCGAGAGTCGCCACCAAACCACTGATGACCAGCACGGCCACCATGATGAACCCAGACTCCCGACGGAGTGCTGGTACGTGGAGCGGGGAATGATTCATGGGGAGATCCACCATTGGTAAGTGCCGGCCAGGTCGCTGCCCTCGAGCACGGCAACCGTGAGCCGGTAGATCTGCGTGCCGTCCTCCGACAGCCCGTCGACAGGATCCGCAAGCACTGGATTCGAAAGGTCATTCACGTCGTAGACGGCGAGGTCGACGGACTGCGTCCATCCCACGTACCGCGTCCAGGGAGACTTGTCCGCCTTCAACGGTGGCGAGAAGAGAGCGCCTTCCAGGGAGTCGAGGGCCAGCACACCGCTCCCGGCCGTGGCACCGACTGCTCCGCTGGGAGCCTTGGGCAGGGTGCTTGCCAGTACGTGGACTTCCCGCGCGATGAGAGAAGCTGTGACGGACTCCGACCCCACGATGGACTTTGCCTTCGTGGTAGCGGACATGGTCCACGTGCAGGTGATCACGGCGACGCCCAGGAGTGCCGCTGAGACGAGCACCTCAATGAGTGTGAAACCAGTTTGCGTCCTCATGGGCCGACGTCTCCTACCTGGCTGGGAACCACCCCCCGCCAGGGGTCAACCACGGCAACCTGGCCCTGGACGACGCTTGAGCTCGACAATTGCCGGCCGTCCGCCAGTGCCACGTCCAGAGTGACTCTCGAAACGGCCAGCGTCTCGGACGTCTGTGTGCAGGTCTGGTCCCCGGAGAGCGTCATGGGGATACCCAGTGCCTGGGGCGTGAAGCTCCCGCCGCCGGTCTTGAGAGCCACCCCGCTCCCGAAGGAAGACACGGTAGGAGTCGCCAGGATGCGCGCCTCGTCCCAACCGTCAACGCTGAAGACCACACTATAGGAGCGCCCTGGCTCGATGACGATGCCGAACTGCGAGAGGTCGACGTCCACCTGCATGGCGGCGGGTGTGACGATCATGTCTACGTCGTCGTGCTGGCCCCACCAACCCCATGCAACACCCCCAGGCACGTCGATCGGGTTGTGGTGGTGCTTCTTGCCGGGGAAGTCGCACTCGCCATCGAGGTCGTCATCCTTGCAGTTCTCGGAGCCTTGCGAGCCGGACGGAGTGTCTGGTGGATAGGCCTGCTCGTCCCGGGTCGTGTCCCACCAGACGAAGCTGGTAGGCGGGATGTCGGTCGCGGGAATATCGATGGAGCCCAGCAGTGGACCGTATGGCCTCGCGTCGTCGGGCGCTCGCGCCTCGTAAAGCTCCGCGATCAGTCGGTTGCCCGGGTACCCCGGATGGCTTGGGTTGTGCGGCGGAGTCGCGTGCAGGTGACAGAACTCCTTGAGACTGCCATCGAGGAAGGAGATCGTCAGCGAAATCTGGTCGACGGTCGCTGCCAGCCGCTCTTCGTCCACTCCGGCGACGGTGTTCACCGAATCCGGCGCATCGTCATCCATGTGGAAGCCCAACGCCATGGCGTCCCCGGGCTGCAAGACGATCTCGACGTCTGGGCCGGTGGGCTTCTGCTTCGTGAACCACGGCCCTGCGGAGACGACAGGTGATGCGTCGCGCAATCGCTGAGTGGTGTCCACGGAAAAGGCGACGCTGGCAACGCCGTCGAGCAACCCGCCCTGCACCCCCGAGGGACGCGTCAAACGGAGCTCGTCTCCCACCAACTGGTAGGTGGTGACGTTGCCCTGCGGGTCGGCGACACGCAGTTCGTTGGCACTGGGGACCTCGGCCCACCAAGCATCGCGCACCCGCTCCGTAACCTGGACCACCACCTCTTCGAGACGGGCGTCTGGTTCGTCACGGACATACTCCAACTCCTCGCCGAAGAGCTGCATCCCGGAGGCGAGGGAAGTGACCAGTACGGACCCGATGGTGAGTGCCAACAGGATCTCGACGAGCGTGAAACCCGTCGAGAGTCTCACCGGAGAGCGCGTTTCCTGCGTTGCTGCAACCTGCATCTGGAAGACCTCAGTTCGGGGACCTCCCTCTCTCTTCGATACTGACGCTCCCCCTATCGTGCCTGGCTGGGGGTGACTTGGCTTTTCACCCGAGAAACCTCGGGTTGGTTGCTCAGGGGGCGACCGGGAGCACAACGTGCAGCAGCACCTGGTCCGCATCGTCACGCACCTGGAGCTCACGGCCGCTCAAGGCCGCCAGATCGCTCACGCCCAGGGGAAGGGGTGCACCCAGGTGTGTGTCGCGCCGGTAGCGCCCGTTGGAGGAGCTGCCCTTGCGATCGAAGAGGCCTGCGTCGACGAACACTCCGGAGTCTGCGGCCAATTCGCAGAACAAGTGGATGTCCGAGGTGCCAAAGGGCGCCTTCTTGACCTTGATGGACAGTCGGTGCTGCCCCTTGTCCGCCTTGGAACGGATCGACAGCTGACCGGACACGACTGAGTCGCCCTCCGCCTCTGGGTCGTCCAGCTTCGCCTTGTGCTTCACGGGCTTCTTGGATGCTGCGAGGTCGGGGCCGACGCCCTCCAAGATCAGGTCGCTTCCTTGCCGGACCTCGATCCGGCGGTCCACGAGGTCGGCCAGCGAGTCCACGCCCAGGGGCAAGGAACCGCCATCCCCCTCGTCTGCGGACCAGCGGAGCTTGCCGTCCACGGCATCCAGAACGCCGAGATCTGAGAACGTCCCGGCACCCACGCCGTCCTCCAGGAAGAGGTTGTGCTGAAGGCTGACATCCACCTTCCGCACGAGGACATCCACCCTGGCGACGCTCACATCTTTCTTGGACTTGGATCGGAAGCGCATCTTGCCGCGAGCATCTCCATCGACGGGAGAGACCGGTCGAACGAGGCTTCCGACCACGTCCACCTTGCTCTTGGCCTTTCCGGGCGATACCAATGCCGGGAGGTCGGCGGCTAAGAAAGCGAGGGCAAGGAGGGCCGCAAGAACTCGGCGTGACATGGTGAGTCTCTGGTTCTTGTGATTGATGGGTTGATCCAGCTCGCGAACCCATGTTCGGTGAGACCAGGGTGCGACTTGACCGTTCGCTCCTGATGAGCTGGCCCCGGAGCATGCGTTCGTACAACGAGCGAGCTGCTCCTCCCGAAAAGTGCGTCCGAGTCCCAGTCCCTCCCGTTAACTCCCTCCGCCTCCTCACCATGAAAGCTCGCGGGCAATACCAAGTGCTTGAGGGCCGTGTGCCTCCCGAGCAGGGAATCTGGGTCCCTCTTGTGCAATCAGGCTGAGTCGTGTCTTTGCAAACAGATGCCGTCAAGATGGAGACTTGGCACTCAGGTTCGTGTCCTCGCCGGTATCGGACCACACGCCGGGGGCACCGAGGGCTTCCTCCTGGGCGCACGACCGGTCTCCGGCACCCACGTTCCGCAAATTAGAGAGTCGATTCCTCCTAACCGCACAGCCGGGGAACCAGTTGTTGCGCCTTGTGGGAACCGCGACGTCAAGGAGCGCGCGAGGTGGAGGGTGCGCGACGTCCCGGCGTTTGCGCTCCCTGGACGGGGGTGCTCGGGCGCTGTTCGCAAATACGGACGTTTGAGCGATCGCTCGCTGCGACATGCGAGGGGGCGCGACGTCTGGCCGGTCGCGGGGTGGTCGGGACGGTGTCGGACCCCGTTTGGCCCTCGGGCTCTCTGTCATCTCGGCTGCCTCAAGTGTCAGCGACAGAATCGGACTTCCACGCCCTCCACCACGCCTCCGGGCTTGGGCCAAGGCCTTCGCGGCAGCAGTGCGAAGAGACCACCTCGACGGGAGAGGGCGGTGCGTCCACCTCCAACGACGCGAAACTGCCCACTCTCGAGAATGGCCTCCAACTCAGGAACCACGCCGAGGGCTTGCTGAAGATGGGCGGCGTGACTCGTCGCCCGGTCCTTGAAGCCTCAGGAGTGGCAGTCTTGGCTGCGGATGTTCATGGTGCGCGCACGCTAGCGCGCCGCTGCGCCGACGGCTCGCGGACAATCGGAGCGCAGAAGCACGTCCCCCTCTCCTATTGCGGAGCGACAAATCATGCCCGTCCAAGATGTCGCAAATCGCTACAACCGGCAGGCGCCCGCCTACCTTGAGTCCTGGGCGTCGGTCCTTCACGGGCCGGGGCGACGGATCCTGGCTGAGTTCGAAGCTGCCGGAGCGCGCCGTGTGCTCGACGTCGGCGCAGGAGTGGGCTCTTTGATGCCGCATGTGCAGGCGAGCTTTCCCGGTGCGGCCGTGCTCGGATGTGATGGTTCGCCCGGCATGCTGGCCCTCAGACCCGAAGGCACGCTGGCCGCGGTCATGGATGCGAGCCGGCTGGCTGTCTCCCCGGCGAGCGTGGATCTGGTGCTCGCGGTCTTCATGCTCTTCTTCCTCGAAGAACCAGTCGTGGGTCTGCGCGAGATGCGGCGCGTGCTACGGCCGGGAGGGAGTCTGGTGCGGAGGCCCCGCCTGCACCTCCGGTCAAGAACGATGAAGCCGTGGAGACTCCGGAGAAGATGGCCTGCCTCCTGGAAGCCGCGGGCTTCACGGCGGTGCGATCGTGGACGGAGGAACATGCCGTCACCATCGATCTCGAGCAGGTCATCCGCCTCAAGACAACCCTCGGACACGAGAGGGTCCTGTTCGAGACTCTGGCCCCTGACGCGCGGACGGTCTGTATTGAACGCGCACGGGAACGACTCAGCTCGCTGCAGCCGAAAGACTTCGTGGCGCGCGCGACGATCGTCTTCGCGACCGGTCGCGGTGCCGGCTGAAGAGTTGTGGATTCCGAAACCCACAACGGATCCTTCGGGGTCCTCGCCGGCTTCACCGGCTTCACCGGCTTCACCGGCTTCACCGGCCTAGACTTCAACCCTGCCTCGGCAAGGGTCTCCGTCGGTAACTCGGTCGTCTTGTTTGACGAGTCACGGCGCCATCAACTGCCTGATCTGCTCGACCGCAGCGGCTACGTGCAGGTCCATGCCGACCTCACCCAGTTGCGCCGTCGCGTGGGTCGGATCACCGTCTACGCCGTGGACGTTTGCGCTCCGGCCGTCCGCCATCAGATCGGTCCGCACATGCTGTGGCGCGACGGCCATCAGCGTCGCGGTGTCACTCAGCCCCGCGTGCCCACCGATCGTCTCATCCGACTCTCCCTGTTCGCGCAGCCAGTCCTCGAAAGCTGGTGACGCATACCAGGCGGAGATGTAGTGCACGCGGACTTCGTCCGACGCCCACTCCTCATTCAAGGCTCCCGCCACCTCCCGCATGCCCTGTTGGTTCCCTCCGCTGTCACCGATGAACAGGATGTCGGTGAAGCCGTGCACCTTCAGGCTCCGCGCGGTGTGCTCGAGCAGCGCCTTGAACACGTCTCGCGGGATGGAGATCGTCCCGGCGAATTGCATGTGACCGGTCGGCGGGTCGATGTCACCTTCGGGGACATGGGTGATGATCGGTGCGACCAGCGTGTTGCCGAGTTCTCGAGCAATCCGCTCCGAGCCTGCGTTCATCCGGTACTTGTGTTTCCCCAGCACGACGTGCGGACCGTTCTGTTCGGTCCCAGCCGTGGGGACGATGATGGTCGTCGTTCCTTTGTCGATGGCCTCCCGGACCTCCATCCAAGTGAGCTCCTCCAGGAACACCGTGTCCGGGGTCCGCGGCAGGGCGTTCGAGAACGAACACAAGGCGACGAATACGCAGAGTGCCAGCTTTGTCACGGTCAATTCTCCAGGGTCCACCAGATCGAAGGATCCGTGCCTCGCCTCGAGAATGACGACGCGGGCCAGGCCGCTCTCCCGCTGCGGTTCCAACACCCACTGAGGATAGGTGAAAGAAAGCCGTGCCTCCCGACAAGTTCGTCCGAGTTCCGGTTTCACGATCAGCCCTCACAAAGGGGATGTCGTCAAGACGTGTGATTCCGCGTCATGGTTCGAGTCCTCACTGGTACCGGTCATCACGCCAGGCGAACCAAGAACTTCCTCCTGGGCGTTCGACCGGCAACCGGTGCGTACCCCCAGCGAAGCGAGAGCCATTTCACCTGACGCGACGACCGGGGAACCAGTGAGCGCTGGTGGAGCGAACGCGGGGTCGTGCGGCGCGTGAGCCGGGGTGATTGGGGCGCGGCGATTGCGGAGGCTGGGCGGGCTCTGGGGCCTGATCGCGGGCCTGAGACATGACCACAAGACGCACACCGGCTAGACTCGGCACGCCCACCGCAGCCCCCCGTCTTGAGCCCCCCTGCACCCTCGGGCCCATGGGGCTCGAGGTGACCCCACATCCTGCTGAGCTCAGCACACATGCCTCGACATTCTCGCCTCCGCGTTGTGCCAGCCCTCTGCATGCTCCTTCTCTTTCTGAGCCAGGGGCTGCTTGCGGGCACTGTCTCGCCACTCGATGCCAACCTTCGATACGGCGGACGCTGGGACACCTCGAACCGGGCACAACCTTGGTGCCAAGCACAAGGCTCGTCCATCACCATCGGCTTCACCGGCTCGAGCCTTGGCGCCACCCTCAACGTGTCCGGCGGGGAGTACTTCCGCGTTGTCTTGGATGGCGATCACGAGAACTCCACCAAGCACTCGTTCACTTCGGGCCTGTCCCTGTCCCTCGTCAGCGGCCTCACAGCGGGTGCTCATGTCGTCGAACTCGTGAAGGAGACCGACGTGGGGCGCGCCACCCTGCACTCGTTCGAAATCGACGATGGCGAGACGAGCGTCCCTCCCCCCCCACCTCTGAGCCGGCGCATCATCTTCTATGGCGACTCCAACCTGGCGGGCTACTCGCTCGAGAGCGAACGGAATCAGGGCGGTTCGCACCTGGTGGGTTGTCACTTCGGCTATGCCGGCATCACGGCGCGCATGTTCGCGGCCAACTACCAGAACATCTCGCGCAGCGGCGCCACCATCTCCAGCCTCAACGCGCGCTACGACCGTGTGGACTGGAACAGCAACTCACCGAGCTGGAATTTCTCCCAGGAACCCGCTGACGTCGTCGTGGCGAATATCGGTGCCAACGACGCCTTCCAGCCCAAGGCCGTGAACAAGGCCCGCTATCACGACCTCCTGGATGACCTCCGTGCATCGCATCCCGCAGCACATATCATGCTGTTCAACGCCTACGGATGGGACGACGACGAACCCGCGAACTACACCCACGAAGTGATCGCCGAGCGGGGGGATCCACAGATGTCGTCGGCCGTCTTCCCGTGGGTCTTTGAGCAGTATCATGGTTGCCAGACGGACCACGCAGGCATGGCGGTGGTGCTCGCAGCGCACCTCTCTTCGGTGATGGGGTGGGTGGCCGGAGAGCCCGATGTGATGAGCGGCTACGGCGTTGGACCTGAGCCAGCCAATGGGAGCTTCGAGCACGTGGCGCCCTTCGGGGGATGGGGTTGGCGCTACTTCGATGACCCTGGAGTGTCTCGCGTCATAGATGCCGCCGAAGCCCGTGAAGGCAGCGCCTACCTTCGGCTCACCAACGGTGCGTCCTCCCATCAGACCAACCCAGCCGGTGAGGGGGAACTGGTGGCGGTCGCTCTGTGGATGCGTGCCGACAACCCAGGCGACACGGTGGACGTGTCGCTCAGCTTCCGCGATCAGAACGGGGGTGGCGAAGTGAATGCCCCCCTCGCCCAGACGACGGAGACCATGACACTGTCCAGCAGTTGGCAGCGCTTCACGCTCTCGGCCACCGCACCGACGGGGGGAGCCAACCCCATCTACAGTGCGCGCGTGAGTTTCACCGCGGGCAACGGTACCGCGGTGGACATCGACGACGTAGGCTCGAACCCCTGGACCGACCTGGGCGGAGGAAGCCCCGGTTTCGCTGGTGTGCCCAGCCTCGTCGCCGACGGCCCTCTCGTGGCTGACACAACAACCACGATGCGCCTGAGCAACACGCCGCCCTCCACGCTCACCCTGGCTTGGATCTCCTTCAACCCAAGCCCCTTCCCCGCCCTGGGGGGGGCGGTGCACGCTTTCCCCTACGCAAGCCAACTGTTCGTCCCCACCAGCCCGGCAGGGACGTGGACCGGCGTGACAACATGGCCCAGCGGCATCGCTTCGAGCACGGAAGTCTGGTTCCAATTTCTCGTCAGCGACCTCAGCAGCGTTCACGAAATCACGCTGTCGAACGGACTGCTTGCGACAGTTCCCTGAAGACGTGGTCCACCTGACAACCCGAGCTCCATGACCTACGACCGTCGTGCCCGTCGTACGGCCGTGCGGTCCCATGGCGCCAAGTCGTGACGAATGCGTCGCCACAATCAGCGCATGACAGCCGAGTTCTTGTGCCTCCCGTTTCGTCGGATCCGACCGTTCAGGGACGACAACACCCTCGGATCACGTGGGACTTTGTTTTTCCGACCCTCAGGAAGTCATAGCTGACCGTGCGCAGCTCGCCCTCAGGAGCTCTCTTCCGAGCACCTCATTCCTTCAGTTGCCATCGGAGATGAACGACGCGCTCAGACGCGCACCCCGGCCGCTCTGCAGCGCTCGACGATGTACTCGAGCGACTCCTGCGGCACCTGCGCGGGTGGGATGAAGACGCTCTGCATCTCGAGAATCTCGATCAGCCAGACGTCGTGATAGCACCACAGGCGTCGCAGTCCGTTCCACTTGAACGAGCTGCGACTCGTGTCGAACACGACCGAGAACCCGTCCTCGTCGAGTTCGTAGCGAATCACGCCGCTGGGCGATTGCAAGGACCAGAGTGCGTGCAAGCGCATCGCGATCCTGGTCAAGAGCCGGTGGAAGACCATCACGATCATCGGCGCGCCGCCGAGGCACACGCCGGTCATGTAGAGCTCCCAGTGTCCATTCACGAAGCGCATCACGATCCCCAAGACCAGCAGCAAGCCGCCAATGACGTAGCCTCTCCACAGGAAGTCGCGACGCATCGCGTTCTTCAGAAAGGCCACGTCGAATGAGAAATCGAACTGATGCACGTGGGCCATGGCGCCGACTATACATCGAGGCCTGGGTGTCTCATCCTTCGGCAGCATCGCAGCCCGGCTCCAGAGCACGAGTTGGGCGTCGCTCCCGTGCTCACGCCGTACCGGGCACAAGACTGCAACGCGTTCGTCCAACGGTTCGTTCGCTCGATCAAGGAGGAGTGTGTGGGTCGGATCATCTTCTTCGGTGAACGTTCACTCCGTCGGGCAATCCGTGAGTACGCCGAGCACTACCAACTCGAGCGACCTCATCAAGGGATCGGGAACCGGGTCATCGAGCGGGGTGAGAATCGGCGACAGCGGCCTCAACCGTCGTCCAGCAGCTCCTGCCATCCCAAGATGACCGAGATCGGCCCAACCGCTGCGACGTCGCTGTCGAGGAACGCGAAGCCGATGGTGTTCCCCTTGTTGTCGGGGATCGGTTCGTAGTTGCGGTCTAGGTTCCACGGCGTCTGGAACAGCGCCTCCGGCGACGAGAACGAGAAGGACTCGCCGCCGGTCTCCACGTCGACAGCGATGATCACGCCGGTGTCGGTCACGTAGAACAGCTCGTCGCCGGAGGGACTCCAGCGCGGTTCGTAGCCGCTGTTCTCGGACACGAGCCAGCGGCCCTCGGGCGGGCTCCCGGGCCACGCGGGCGGGAAGGCGATGACGAACACCGACTCGCCGTCGCTCAAGTCACCGTAGGCCAGCCACCGGCCGTCCGGTGAGACCTGGCCGAGGTGTTGCGGGCCGGGCGCGATCACCAAGGGCACGTCCGGTCCGCCATCGAGCGGAACGGCGATGACATCGTTCTTGTCCGAGACCAGCTTCGTGTCGGTCGTGACGATCAGGAACCGCCCGTCCGGCGTCCACGAGTGGGGGTGCTCGACCCCACCTTGGCTGTCGCGCACCAGGGTCTCGGAGCCGCCGCCGATGCGCTTGCGGTAGATGCCGCCCGGGCGCGTTTCGTCCCCGTCCCAACGGAAGGCGATCTCTTTGCCGTCCGGTGACCACACGGGCAGGTACTCGGCACCCGGCAGGAACGTCAGGCGTTGCGGCGCCGGCACTTTCAGACGGCCTGCCACGATGTCTTCCTGGTCCTGGCCGTTGAGTGCGCGCGCCGAGTACAGCCAGATGTCGGTGAAACCGTCGGGCGAGAGCACTTCTGTGGCCAGCATCTGGCCGTCGGGCCGCAATGACATGCCGAACATGGGCGTGCCAACGGCGTATTGCGTGACGGGGCGGCCGTCGTACGACCAGTACGAGACGCGATCCCCGGGCGCCCTGTCGTAGGACTTGCTGCCCGGATCGTCCGTCGTGGACGGCAACCGGCTGAGCACCAGGACACCGGTCGGGCTGGCGGAGAACTGGCCGTGCCAGGTGGACGCGTCCGGCGCCAGGCCTTTGGCGAGGGTGGTAGCGCGCCCACCGAGCGTTCCGGTGTCCGGGTCGATTGGCGTGGCGAGCAACGAGTGGTTCTTCACGTGCAGCAGCATGCCGCCGATGACCTGGGCGCTGTAGTGAGAGGACATCACGCGGCGCGGAGGCTCGCTGCCGTCCAGGCTTCCCAGGTAGAGCCCGTTGTTGTCGTTCGCGCCGACGACGGCCGTCACAGCCGAGAACACGAACCGGTCGGTGCCCGGAATCATGCTCGGCCAGCGGTGGCTGGTGTGCATGTCGGGGTCGCGGATGGTCAGCTCGACGGGCGCCCCGCTGCCGTCGGCGTCGACCAGGAACAGGCACGAACGGAAGTTCGGCGCGTACAGGATGCGGCCGTCCCCGGTGAAGGCCCCGCCACGGGCGTCGCCCGCCTCCGTGACGCGACTCACCGTGTCGGTGCTCAGGTCGTAGCGGCGGAGCGAGTGGTCCGCAAAGTAGCCCAGCTCCCGGCCGTCGGGGCTCCAGAACGGGAAGGTCGCGTTGTCGGTGCCGAGCAGTTCGCGCGGCTGGAGCTCGTCGAGCCGCCGGGTCCACAGTCGGCGGAGGCCGTCGTCGCCTACCGCGACGAACGCGATCGTGGTCCCGTCGGGCGAGACGGTGGGCGGGCCGGAGAGGTCGCCCGCGAACAGGATGCGGGCGTCGCCGGGCGCCTCGATCGACAGGTGCATCGGGCCGGGGAGGCCCGCCGCGCCGCCCGCGGTCTGCTGCCAGACCAGCGCCAGCAGCGAGGCAACGAGAGCGACGCCGGTGATCGCGAGCCAGGTCCGCGCGCGCAGCAGGTGGGGTGCCGCGTCCGTGCGCGCGGCAGTTCCGCCGGAGCCCAGCGCGGCGCCGTCGGGGTCGTCGAACAGCAGGCGCGCCTCGCCGACATCGCGCAGCCGCAGGCGCTGGTCCTTGACGAGGCAGCGACGCAGCAGGGTCTCGACGGCGGGCGGAAGGGCGGGCAGCGCACTCCAGTCGGGCTCGTGCTCGAGCACGGCGGCCATCACGTCCGAAAGGGTCTCGCCCCGAAAGGCGCGCTGGGCCGTCAGGCACTCGAACAGCACGCAGCCGAACGCCCAGACGTCGACGCGTCGATCGATGGGCCGGCCCCGGGTCTGCTCGGGAGCCATGTACGTGGGCGTGCCGAGCAGGCGCCCGGCCTGCGTCGTGAGCACGCTGTCCGAGCCGTCGCCGTCTACCTCGTCGCCGTGCGCGGACCTGGCCAGCCCGAAGTCGAGCAGCTTCACCTTGCCGTCGGGCGTGATGCGCACGTTCGCCGGCTTGAGGTCGCGGTGGATGATGCCGGCGTCGTGGGCCGCCTCCAGCCCGTCGGCGATGCGAGCGCAGACGGCCAGCGCCTCGTCGAGCGGCAGCGGCCCGCGCGCGATCCGATCTTCGAGCGTCTCGCCCGGCACGAGCTCGAGTACCAGGAAGCACAGGTCATCGTCCTGATCGACGTCGTGGATCTGCGCCACACAGGGATGGTTGAGGCTGGCGACCGCGCGCGCCTCACGCTCGAAGCGAGCCAGCCGCTCCTCGTCCTCGGCGAAGGGGGCGGGGAGGACCTTGACCGCCACCTCGCGCCCGAGCCGCGTGTCGCGAGCGCGCCAGACCTCGCCCATGGCTCCAGCGCCGAGTGGGGCCAGAATCTCGTAGTGGTGAAGGGTGGAGCCGGGGGCGAGGGACATGGGGGGAGGTTGCTGGACGCGGGACACGGGGGGGCGGGGGTGACCTTCACCCCAACCACTTCCCCCACCACTCTACGATCTGCCCCGACAGACGCCTCTTCATATCAGCCGGCCCCGTCCTGTCCAGAAACTCGGCCAGCGGTGATCGGGCAGCCTTGCGAGACACGAAGCGTGAATTCAACGTGTTCGACCGGAGGACGCCGGCCGAAATCGATGGAGGAACAGCCGCGAATGAGTCCGTGGCGATGGACACGAACATCGCCGGCTTGGCGCGGAGTCAGGATGACGTTGGTACCCGTTTCGCTGAGGGGTGCGTTCCAACTGCGAGGTGAACTTAGCGTCGCGTCCGGCGACCAAGAAGCGGTGTCCCGCGATGCCCTTACGACTCGACTGACTTCCTGGACAGGACGGCCTGGGACTCTACGGGCGCGCGGAAGCGTTTGCCCCACCGCATCAGCGGGCGCTCGATCACGTAGTAGGACCCGATCGCAATGGCAAACGTCAGCACGATTCCGATCGCGACGGCCCCGTCCCCGGGGGCATGCGGGTCATCGGCCAGCATCCGCACCTTGCGGAAAATCGGATAGTGGTAGAGGTACAGCCCGTAGCTGATGCGACCAATTCCGCGCAGCACGCCCGTGCGCAAGACGATGCCCCAGGGCGTGGCGCTGCCGGTCGTACCGACTGCGAGCATGACCCAGGCAGTTGCGACCGCGGGCACGCTGAACAAGCGGAGTGCAACGAGCAAGTCACGCGGCTTCACGCCGTCGGGCGCCACGTCGAACATCATTTGCATCAGGCCGAGTGAACTCAGCGATTCCTGCGACAGCAAGAGTGCGAAGCCAATCGTCGCCAGGAGCAGGACCACGAGGCGCTTCCCAGCGCGGCGCAGCGCGGCCTCGTGGTACGCGAGCAAGGAGCCCGCGCCCAACGCACCGATGCGCGTCGTCGAACCGTGCATCAACAGTTCGCGCATCCGCTCCGGGTGCGCGACCCAATCGCCGAAGGCGAGCGCCGCGAGACACGTGGCGATGGTGATCGGAAACGCCACGAACAGGATGACGCGCCGGCTCGCCCGCGTCGTCAGCAGAATGACGATCGGTGACCAGATCAAGTAGAACTGCTCCTCGACCGCGAGCGACCATGCGTGCGACATGTAGCTCGCCCCGTGCATGAACAGGAAGGCGTAGTTCGTCGTGTACGTCGCGCACGCCACGATCTCTTCCCACATCATCGTTGGGACGAGGACCGCGAGCAGCAGGTAGTACGTCGGGAAGATCCGAAGGAAGCGTCGCGTCAGGAAGTCGCGCAACGCGTGCGGCGTCTCGCGATCGACCAACAGGATCCGTGTGATCAGGAACCCGGACAAGACGAAGAACAGGTCCATGCCCAGGTTGCCGGGCAGCAGGGTCTTGCGCAGCCCCACCGCAGCCTCCCCCAGATAGGACACCGGCAGGTGGATCCACATGATCAGCAGCACCGCGATCGCGCGGATGCCGTCGAGCTCGGGGATGTGGTCCTTCTTGCACATGGCAGCCGCGCCCCGGTGATCCAGGGCGCTCACTCTCCCAAGATCGGAAGCTGCGGGAAACCACGTTCGTCCATTCCGCAGGTTCCTCCCTCGGGGGGCTGACGTGTGTGGCAGGTCGGCTGTCGGCCGGCAGGCCGAGACGCCGTTACGGCAGGAAGTCCACCGCCACCGCGTTGCTGAACGCATAGCCGGCGGGCTGGGCGCCGTCAGGGTAGACCGCCTGCACGTAGACCCGAAGCGGACCGATGCCCCCATCGATGGGAGACTGCGTGAATGCGCCGTTGCCATCGAACGAGATGGGCACCAGCGTCAGCCACGGCACGGGCACCAGGCTGCCGGCAAAGACGGGCGCGGGGCTTGCGTCCAAACCGACCGCGACCCAGCCGAATGCGAATGGCAGACCGCCGACGATGCTCAGTTCGGCGCTGGTGCCGCTGGACAGATCACCACCGCACACCGACAGGGTGGCACTGCCCGGGCCGTGATGGCCGAGGTCGGTCTGGCACACGGTGGGACTGTTGGGCGCGTTCGGCGTCGGCATGGGCTCCACGACCCAGGGGCCCAAGCCGTCGATCTCTCGGGCGGAGGACACGTCGGCCACCTGGGGGCCGAAGATCACAGCGTCCACTCGGCCGCCGCCCATGGCCGGTGACCCGAACAACGCCAACGCCTCACCCTGGGAGCTCAGCTTGAAGTCCATGTGCATCGGACCCTGCTCGTCGTCCTTGTCGGCCCACAGCAGCACGCTGCCGCCAGCCGGGGCGATCACGCCATTGGGCACGGTCCACTGCGTCGGGTCCATCAGGTCGTCGGTCAGGGTCATGCCGCCCATGTCCACCGGCAGCGAGCCGGCATTGAAGACCTCCACCCAGTCGTCGTACTCGCCCCACTCGTCCTGGACGGTCGACTCGTTGTCCGCCATGAACTCGTTCAGCACGAGTTCGGTGCCGACCGCGAAGGTGGCGCGGGTCAACGCGCTCCAGGTGCTGCCGTCGTGTGCGCGAGCCAGCACGTCCATGGGGGTCTCGAGCGTGATCGGGCCGTCGTAGGTCATGGCGACAGGGTTCACGGCGCCCAACGACAGGCGCGGATCGCTGCCGTCGACCGTGTAGCGGATGAAGCCCGATGGCGCATCCATGGTGAGGCCCCAGCCCACCGGCACGCCGCCGCCGTCGCGGCTGAACGTCGGCGCGTCGAGCTCCGGATAGTAGCCCGCGTTGCGCAGTCGGGCCTTGAGCACGCCCGAGCGAACCGGGAAGAACTCATTCATCAGGCGGTCCTTCTCGATGTGCCAGTCGTCCGGCGTGAAGAAGAAGACGTTGTCGTTGATCCAGTAGTTGCCCCAGCGCGCGTACTCCAGGGCGACGCTGCCGATGGCGTCGTCGACCAGACGCTGGTAGAGGGCGGCGGGTCGGTTGCGATCGGGGAAGGCCGGGTCGTAGACCGTGCCGGGCGCCTCATGATCGGGGTCGACCCACAGCGGACCGAAGCGGCTCATGTGGGCCTGGGCGCGATCGGCGATCAGCATCAGGAAGTCGGGATGGTCGGCTAGGGCCGTGATCCAGCTGGACACGTTGACGATCCCGTTGCTCGTCACCAGCGTGTTGTCGCCGCCATCACCCACGGAGGTGACCCCGGCGCCCCAGCCCAGGCTGACCTCGGCATCCCACACGTGGAAGACGAACTTCCCGTCCGGGTTGACGTCGCCGAAGTCGGCGCTGAGCCGGTGGTGAATGGTGGCCATCCAGTTGTTCTGCGGCCAGTCGCCGGTGCCCGAGTAGTAGTTGGCCAGCATGTAGTCGGCGTAGTTGGACACATCGAAGATGGCCGAGAGGGCGTCGTAGGCGGGCTGGCCGCCGTAGTTCAGCCCCGGAGCCAGGCCGGTGGCCCGGATGTCGTTGACGATCTTCCAGGCGCCGGGACTCGGGTTGGCCAGGTTGTCGTTGTTTCCCTCCTTCACGACGCCCTGCTTGATCCAATCGTATTCGACGTCTTCGCCGCCGCCGTAGTCCGCTCCGAAGTCTTCGTCGGGGCGCTCGTGCAGGTTGTACACGCCCCAGTACAGGCCGTTGAGGTACACGTGCACCTTGCGCGTGTGCACCGACGGCCCGCCCATGGCCAGCTGCAGATCGGACACGAAGGGGTCGCGCAGTTCCTGGGCGTGCACCTTGGTCGTGTCACCGGCCTTGCCGTTGATGGAGTACTGGTTGCCCGCATCGAGGATGAGCGTGTCGAAGGACTCGACGGCCGAGCCGTCGTCGAAGACCTCGAAGTTGAACTTCGACGGGCCGTGGACCTTCTTGAACTTGAGCTTGAGCGAGAGCTGGGAGCGCCATTGCGGACCGACGCTCGAGCTCCCCTGCGCCTCGAGGCCGCAGTCGATCTGGGTGGAGTCGCCGCCGGGATCGATCCACTCCATGGAGATGGTGGGCTGCCAGTCCTCCTCGGAGTTCACGTACAGGCCGAAGGGGCCGTCCGGTGGCACGTAGGAGAACCACCCGTCCTGGGCCATGACCAGTGAGAGGCTGGGTACCGAGCGCAGCATGTCCCGCAGCTCCTGCTGCGTGTACATCGCGAGGATGTCGGGGTGCAGGCCGTAGAGCGCGCCGGGGTGGGTGCCGCCGTTGGCCGCGGCCCAGTCCACGCCGTCCTTGTCGATCCAGGCCGCAGGAAAGCCGTCGGCCAAGGCGCTCGCGTGGGTCTGGGACAAGACGTCGTCGTCAAAGAGCAAGGTGTGGGTCTCGGTCACGGAGCCGAAGCCGTCCATGAACGCACGGGCCCGCACGATGGTCGTTTCCGACACGGCGAGTGGCGCGGTGTAGAGCGTGCCCAGGCCTTCGGTGGGCAGCGAGCCGTCGAGCGTGTAGTAGATGCTGGCGCCCGCCGTGGGCACCGACAGCGACAGCGCGAACGGCCCGTCGTGGAAGCCGCGCTCGTGGCTGAAGTCGACCCGCTCCACAAGCTGCAAGCCGGCGCCGTTCGGCGCGCCCGGGGTGGGTGGATCGAAGTAGGCGAGTGTGCCGTTGATCTCGTCGAGGCCGAACGACACATCAGCCATCTGCGGCGGAAACTCCGGGGCGTAGGAGTGGGCCACGGTGAAGCCGTCGGGCTCGGTCATCCCCAGGAACTCACCTCCGGAGCCGAGCTTGAAGTTCGTGTGCAGCTCGGCGCCAGCCAGTGCCCGGTCCTTGCTGGACGCGAACACCACCAGGTACGCGTCGGGCGCGAGGACCATGGACGGAAAAGTCCACTGCGTCAGGTCGGTCTCATCGTCGCTCAGGTGCCAGCCCCCGAGATTCAGCGGGAACGCGCTGTCGTTGTGGATCTCGAGCCAGTCGGAGAAGTCGCCGTCCTCGTCTTGCAAATTCGTGTCATTGCTGGCCAGCAGCTCCTTGATGAACGGCTTGCCGGACTGCGCGCACAGCGGCGCACCGAGCAGGGCGAGCCAGGCGACGAGCAGCGCTAGGCCCCGGCCGGCGTGGGCGGTGCCCGAACGGCGCAGTGGGCGGACGTCGAGCCACGAGTGCAGGCGAAATAACCGGATGCGAGCCATGGCAGCGCTCTCCTTCTTGATGATGCCCTGTGTTTCCCAAGCCACTCGTGCCGGTGGCCGAGAGTTGAGTCGGTGGTCAGCGGGCCCCCCCCGCTCCGACACGGCGATCATAAGCGGAAAAAGGCCCTTCGTGGGGCGGTTGTCTGACTGGTGCCCCCCAAGGACTCCATCCGAACCCAACTCCGAATTCAGGTGGAGGCAGGGCTTCAAAGAGGAGCAGTTCGCGCTCAGGTTCGAGTCCTCACCCGTACCGGTCATCACACCAGGCGAACCGACAACTTTCTCCAAGCCGTTTGGCCATTCACCGGTGCACCCGACCAGCGAACAGAAAGCCAGTCCGTCTGACCGCACACCCGGGAACCACTGCGTGCGAGTGGAGCAAGCGCGGAGAGGTGTGGCGCGCGAGGCGGGGTAGTTCGGACGGGTGGACGGATATACACACAGGGCGGTGGCTGGGGCGGAGATGGCTAACAGGACCGGGACGGCGGTGGCGTCCTATCCAGAAACACGGCCGACGGGCATCTCGACTCGTCGTCCTTCAGTGGTTCGTTAGGAACGAGACCGTCGACGGATTCGACACCTGCAACGAGAAACCCCGCCCGAGCAGCCCACTGCCTTGGACCGACCTACGGCAAGACCTCGAGTTGCACAGCATTCGAGAGGCCGTAGCCGAAGGGCTGCACCGGGTCCACGACCACGGCTTGCAGAAAGGCCGTGACCGGACCCCCTCCGCCACCCACCCCCGAAAGGAGCAGGTTCCCCGAGCCGTCGGTGGGGTAGGCCATCAGCCTTTGAATCGGCAGGGGGACGATGAGCCCACCTGCGAAGGGCGTCGGTGTCTTGCTCAGCCCCAAGACCAGGTAGGCGGTGGTGTTCGCGGGCGCCCCGGAGAGCACCACGTCCACCGTGCCTCCGGCCTGCAGGGGGTCGCCGCAAACCGAGAGTGCGCTGCGGCCTGGCCCGCCGAAGCCCAGGTTGACCTGGCACACGGACCCCTGCTCTGACGTGAATGTGAACTGCGAGAAATCGGCGATGCCCGGCAGATTCCAGCAGTCGAGGGAGTACACACCGAGGCCGAAGCGCTGCCCCGCCTGTACGTCGAAGCCAATGGGCGCACTGAAGGGGAAGGACGTGCCGACGTCCCCGATGATCGTGCGCACACCGTCGATGTAGATGGCAGGAAAGTCCCAGTGGTACCCGATGTCGAGGTTGTCCCAGACGAGGAAGGCCTCGATGGTGCCGTCCTGCGTCGCGACGGCCTCGTAGTAGAGGTCTTGGAGACCGCCTGGACACGAAATGCCTGGCCCATCCAGGCCAACGATGTGCATGTCGGTGTCGGTGAGCGTCGCCGAGCCACCTGGCGGACCCACGAGCGTCCACTCAAACAGGCTGAACTGCCCGCTAGCAGCCGGCCCCAAGGTCGCGAGCAGTACGAGGGAATTGAGCAGTTTCCGAATCGCCATGGCCTGGTCTCCCAAAGAGAACTGCCGGCGAACCCACTCTCAAAGAGATGACACGACACACGAGCCGACACGAATCGCCGAGAGCGGCCACATGGGACGTCGAGTCTACGCCACGCAAGCCATCTCGTCAGCCATGGCCGTGCCGTTGGGTCGGTCCGCCTCCCCGATCCTGCTCGTTGGCCAGCACACCATGGGTTTTCGATTTGTGGCGCGCCCGCCATGGGCGCCAACGTGGCCGTCCAGGCGCGCCGTGAGGCCCGAGACGAAGGCGTGTGTCGAACCGTCGGGCTGCAGCGGTCGGACCCGTACGCCCCCGTGCCCGGCACGTCGCACGCAGCGGCGCCCACGACTAAGGAGCCGTCGCCCTCTCCCCATTCGACAACGTGATCCCCGCCAGCACCGACACGTCCTGCACCAGGAACTGCAGTGTCAGCTCCGTGCCCGCGGGGACGCCCGGCGGCCAGAGCCCACCCTCGCTGAAGCTGCCGGCGCCGTCACTCACGCGCAGGAACTGCAGGTCATAGGGCGTGGCGTGCAGCGTGCCGCCGAACACGGCGATGGGCGTCGGGTCGAAGGCCAACCAGGCGAGCATCAAAACACTGGGCGGCGCGTTCGTGAGGTCGATCTGGAAGGCCGTCCCGGGGACCAGCGTGCCGGTGGCGTTGAGCGTCGGCAGTCCACCGACGCCAGGCGAGCCGCCGCCGAGGTTCGTCCAGTCGCCCGGCTCGGGGACACCTACCGTGAGCGAGAGCGTCGTCAGGTCGTGGGGACCGGCCCAGCCGATGCCCGCCGTGAACGAGAGCATCGAACCCGGCGTCGCCGCGGGGTCGATGGTCATGAGCAGCGGCGCGCCGGTGTTGTCGGCAGAGCTGAAAGGCGCCACGACACCGAGTGCTGAGACGCCGCTCGTCACCACCAGCTGCGCGTCACCGGAGACCAGCGTCGCGCTCGCGACCGCGGAGCCACGTCCGCTGTTGCGCGCGTCGACGATCACGCCGACGACCTCGCCCGGCTCGTGGTCGCCGTCTCCGTCGCCGAGGTCGACGAGCGTCACGCCCTGGTTCCGCACGTAGGGTCCCGCGGCCAGCGCCGTCGTCTGGAAGCCCCCGAACACGCTGGTCGCCAGCGGGATCAGCGCCCCGATGGGCGGCCAGAAACCCTGCTGCGAGCTGCCGATCTCCGGCGTCCACGAGAAGGTGTCGTGCGGGCCGTAGTCCTGGTCGATGGTGACGCCGTTGCTCGGGTAGAGCAGCCCGTACCACGGGTCGTAGGGAAAGCCGCTCACCACCGTGGCCAGCGCGCCGATCTCCTGCAGGGCCGCGTGGTCGGAAGGCAGCGAGGGGGTGAAGGCCCAAGGCGCCAACCAGTAGTTGGAGTAGGAGTGGCACGAGAGCGCCGTACGGAAGCTGCGCGCCGTGAAGAAGGCCACCATCGCGGCGATCTCCGGCTCGCTCGCCGGCCCCGTACCGCGATAGGTGCCCGAACCGGGCGACGGACTCGAACCCACATTGTCGAAGCCCCAACGGAACGGGTAATTGCGGTTGAGGTCGACGCCGAAACTGCCGCCCCCATTGTCGCGCCGGTTCTTGCGCCACATGCCGCCGCCGTTCGGGTTGGTGGTCTGGTTGTAGACGTAGCCGTCGGGGTTCACCACCGGCACGAACCACGTCTCGCGCTCGTCCACCAGGTAGGTGGCCAGCGGGTCGGTGCCGTAGCCCTCCAACAGCCACACCATGTAGTAGAGCGTTGACTCCATGCTCATCGGTTCACGCGCATGGTGCAGCGCGTCGAAGCGAACCTCCGGTTCGTTCTCGTCCGTGCCTGGGTTGTCGCTGATCTTCACCGCCCACAGGTCGCGGCCTTCGATGGACGTCCCGAGGCTGACGCGCGCCGTCATGATCTGCGGATACGCCGCCGACAACTGGTCCAGGATGGCCACGACCTCGAGATAGGTGTGGTAGCCGCCCATGCCGCCCTGCCCGAAGCCGGGCGCGATGGACCCGCCCACCGCGCCCAAGGGCTGCTGCGATGGCACGAGCCGCTCGGCGTAGTGCGTCTCGAGATCCGCGATGGTGACGGTGTACGACACGCTACTTGCGTCGAGGATCGCGAGCTCGCGATCCTGCGCAACCAGCTCGACGCCGCTGCCATCCGGCGTCGGGCCGACGAGGTCGAGATCAAGGCCCGCGAGCGCCGCAGCCGATGGGCCGGCGGTGTGCACCACGACGAGCCGATACGGATCCGGCGCATCCTGCGGCGCGGGGAGAGCGGATGCGGACAGCAAGGCAACGGCGAGGAGGAATGTCGTCATGCGCCCGATCATGGCACAGGTCGTGGAGGTCGGTGGCGAGACATCAGCGCCACGCCCGCAACCCCGGACACGGCCGCTGATTGGATCGGAGGCACCATGGCCGCCCCGCTGCACCGGGAAATCCGCATCCTGCTCGCTTCACATCGTGCTTCAGGACAGCGAGCTGGTGGCGGAACGAAGGCTCTCGACGACCAGGTGTTGGCGCGTTCGAAGCGAGGCCTGCTGAAGACCCGCAAGAAAACCGGCGCCGTGGCGCAGAAACCCTGCGCCGAGCGCTTGGATCGAGACACAGGAGGCGAGTGCGCGACGAGTACCAACGGCGCTCTCTGGCTGAGTGGGGATGGCTTCTCGCTTTCCCCTGCGGCGCTGGTTACTGCTTGCCCGAAGGGCTGTACTCAACGTGCCCTCGGAGTGCTCCATGGTGAACCACCTGCCGCGGTGCAGGCTGCCCCCCCCTGACCGTCGCGTTCCAGGATGCCTCGTCGGGTCTCGGCGCCATGAGCACCTGGCCATGGGACTTCGGCGACGGCTCGCGCTCGTCGCAGCGTGCCTCAGCCCACCAAGAATTCTTGATCACTTCAGATTTGCGTGCATCGAGTCGCCCCCTGCCGACACACACGCTCGTAGCCCGAGGTTCCCATTCATACAGGGAGTGGGAACACTTTGTGCCTGCCCGAATCCCTCTCACGGAGTCCCACCATGAGTGCAGCACTCGTCCTCCTCGTGCTTTGCACGACGGTCCAAGCCGACGTCCTTTTTCTTGCCGAGAGCGGTGGGACCCACTCGGACATCCAGCAGGCCATCGACGACGCCTCCGACGGCGACATCCTGGTCCTGGCCGAGGACTTTGTCGTCGACCTGATCCCAATTATCAATCCACCCGTGACGATCAGTGGCAAGGGCCTGACCATCGTCGGCAAGGGCGGCACCCAGTACCCCACAATGCCACCCCTGCTGGTCACAGATCTTCCCGCCGGCAGTTCCATCGTCCTGCGACACCTCTTCTTTGACCAAGTGGCCGGCCCACCCGGTGACGCCCTCCTGTCCATCCGCGACTGCGCCGGCACCGTGATCGTTGAGGAATGCCTGATCGGCGACCCTGCCGTCGCCGGCACGTACCCGGATTTTCCCACGATACGCGTTGATGGCTCAGCCAATGTCTCCGTCGCGCGCTCACAGATTCTTGGTGGCAATGGACCCTACGACCTGTTCGGGTTCTCGCCCATGCAGGACGGTGAGAACGGAGTCAAGGTGACCGACTCACGGCTCACGCTGAACAGCGTGTTCATCCGCGGCGGCTTTGGTGGCAGTGATCTGTTTACGACGAACCCGGAGCCAGGAGGCGATGGCGCCCACGGCCTGTCCATCAGCAACTCGGAGGTCTGGCTGATCGGCTCCACGGTCTTGGGCGGCAGTTTTGGCACGGGATCCCAGGACGGCCTCTCCGCCGCGGCCCTGCATCTCGACGGAGCCAGCACGATCCTGCGCGAGTTGGACAGTGAGTACATCGGAGGCACTGGTGCCATCGACATTGACGTTCACGCCGGAACCCAGATCAGGTGGCTCGGTGAAGCTGTCACGCTCAAGGTCTCCAAGATGCGCGTCCCCGGTCAGACCGGCAAGGTCGAAGTGGACGGCCCCGCCCACACCCTGTTCGGGGCCTTCATCAGCTTCAGCCCGGGTTTCCTGCCAGTCCAGAATCTCCACGGCGTCCTGACGCTTGGTCTATCGACACTCAGTGGCCCGATCTTCATCGCGACGATCCCGCCCACCGGCCACTTCGAGTTGGACTTCCCCGTCCAGGCCATCGGCGGCCTCGAGGGCTTCCTCATGCTGGCCCAGGTGATCAGCGATCAAGGTCCAGCGGGCCTGGTGCTGAGCAACGCGAGCACCTACGTCCAGGTCGAGGTCCCCGTCCCCTTCTGACTTGATGCGCATGGGGTGAACCGCGAGCAGCAGCGGGAGCCACACCGCCCCGCTCAGGCGATCACTCCCGGGAAGTTGACCGTGTGCCCCGGGAAGACCGTCGCCAGGTCGACGTTGTCGAGTCGCTTGCCCAGGATCTCACCCAGGACGTCGCGGTAGTCGGTGGTCAAGGCCAGGTCACCGTTGTCGAGGTTCACGTCGGCCAGACCGGGCCAGGTGCCGTGGACCTGTCCGCCGAGGACGCTGCCACCCATCAGCATCATCAGGCCGCCATGGCCGTGATCCGTTCCGAGGCTTGCGTTCTCCGCCACGCGCCTGCCGAACTCGGAGTGCGCGGCCACGACCACGCTGTCCATGCCGAGACCCATGTCGCTGTCGAAAGCGGCCAGGGACCTCGACAGATCATCGAGCAGGTCCGCGAGGTCACCGGACAGGGGGCCTTCATTGGAATGGTGATCGAATCCATTCATCTCCAGCATGAGCACCTCCACGCCCAGGTCGGCCTTGATGAGCGCGGCGCACTGGGCGAGCCCCACCCCGAGGTCGGTGCCCGGGTAGGTCGCCCCACCGGCTGGCGAGTAGCCGGCGAAGTCGATCGTCGCCAGCAGGTCGATCGTGCCCAGCGTGTTCACGGCCGCTGTACCGAGCGGCGCCGGTAGTCCGTCGTACATCGACTCCAAAGTGGCGCGGCGTGCGGGGGCGCTGGTCGGGTCGCCAGGGAATTCGTAGGCAGAGAGATCTGGGATGGGCAGCGTGCGCGGTGCCCCCGTCAGACCTACTGGCAGGACCTCCTGCACGGAGAGGCAGCGCACGGGCGCGGCGCTCACAGCTGGTGTGGTCATGAAGTGGCGTGCCATCCAGCCCTCGTTGACTGCGCTGAGCGCCTGGCCAGGGATGCCCAATTCCATCTTCTGGAAGGCGTCGAAGTGCGAGCGGCTCGGGTCGGGCGAGCCCGCGGCGTGCACGAAGGCCAGCCGCCCCGCGTTGTACGGAGCCAGAAGCGGTGCAGCGACCGGGTTGAGTCCGAAGAATCCGTCGAGATCGAGGGCTCCGTCGACGAAGCCCGGCGCGGCGATCGCCAGGTTCGGCCTGGCCGCATACAGATCGCCGTCTCCGTAGGGCACCACCACGGACAGTCCGTCAATGCCTCCACGCAAGAGGATGTAGACCAGCACGTCGCGCCCCGAACCCGGTGTCCCACCAGCCATCGCGACGCGTGGCATCCACGCCGGGCCGGCGAGTGACGCGGCTGCGGTGAGAGTCGCGTTGCGGAGAAAGCGCCGTCGACTCCAGCCCAGGTACTCGTCACAGCCGCCTGATGTGCGATCGCTGCTGCCCGTCGCGGCGCGTGTTCCCGGATCCGGTCTCTTTGTCGTCATGCGAGCGCTCCGATCAAGACCACTGGTAGCTGGGACAACTCGCCGCCAGTGCGATGAGTTCGGCCACCTGCGGCCAGTTGATGATGGGCATTCCGGCGGCGTGGACGTCGAGTGCCGCGCGGTCGGCGGCCGACAGCCCACCCCCTGTCAACAACTGGGAGAGCGCGCTGCCCCAGCCCAGCGCCTGCGTGCTGGACAGCGACTCCAGGATCGATGAGGGGTCGATGCTCGCAGCCGTGCAGGTGCCATCCAGCAGACGGCTCGCCAGCGACCAGCGCGGCTGCAGCCCCGAACCCCAGGCCACCAGCGTGTCGGGGTAGCCGTCGGGCGTGGGCCAGTCGAACGGTGACTGCCCCATCACGCGCAACTCCCCCACCAGCGCCGGCTGCAACTCGTAGTCAGCCACCGGAGAAAGTGTCGCGCCCAGGGCCCGGAACAGCCCGGCCACAAAATGCTCGGGACGCTTGAGCTTGGGATTCTTTCCCGGGCGCATGTCCTGGAAGGCCTGCGGCCCGAGGACCACGCGCAGCATGGATTTGATGTCACCATTGGTGGAGACGTAGACGTTCGCCACCGAGGTCACCAAGTCCTCTGACGGCTGGTAGACACCGAACCAGCGCAGCAACTTGCGTCCCAGGAAGCGCCCAGTGGACGGGTGCTGAAGCAGCATCGTGATGAGTTGGTCGCCGTCGACCATGCCCTGGCCCGGCGGAAAGACCTGCCCGAGCACGACCTTCTGTCCGTCGTCATGGGTCGCGGCATCGAAGCCGAACACACCGAAAGTGGGTGTCTGCCAGGCGGAGTTGAAAGTCCAGCCGGTGAGGCAGCGTGCGGCCTCCTTCACGTCGTCCTCGCCGTAGCCGCCACCAACACCGAGCGTGTGCAACTCCATCAACTCGCGCGCGTAATTCTCCTGCGGTCCGCTGAGCGTGTTGGTGTTGTTGTCGAGGTACTGGAGCATGGCCGCGCTCTGCGCCGACGCGCGCAACATGTCGTGGAAGGACCCGAAGGCGTGCGCTCGGATCACCGTCCGGTCGTCCGTCAACTTGTGCATCCGGACGCCACCGTCCTTGTGGAAGATGCTCAGGTGATCGGTGAAGAAGGCCACCGTGCGTTCGAAGAGCTGGCGCCGGCTGGTGATGCCACGAATGAGCGCCGACTGCTTGAGCTGGAACATCGGAGTTGCAACGTGCGCCCCTGTGTAGCCCGCATCGATCATCTGCGCGGACGTCATCGGCAGTGTATCGAGGGGTGCTAGCAATGCGTCGGTGGCGGAGTCGTCGATGGACAGGTGGTCGAGGTGGTACTCCACGTAACCCACATGCCCCAGTGCCTGGGCCCGCTGCCACTCCTCCTGCGAGAAACCGTTGGTCACTCGATTGACCAGGGATCGCAGGGTCTTGAAATTGCTGGGGGGCTGCCCGGGACTGAGTCCTGCCCGCGGGATTCCGATCGTGCTACCCATGGATTCTCCTTCCACCCATCCACGAGTTTCGTGGACCGGACCCGAGCATAGACCAATTGCAACTGGGCGTGAGAACACAAGCGAAACGAGGCTCAGCCTGACGATGGGACACGACGCCGTCAGCAGCGGCGGACGAACCCAAGACGCTTCACCGATGCGCCGCGCACTCTCCATCGCTCGCGCACGCTTCATCACCTAACCTCCGACGAAATCGCCTTCCCGATCCCGTTCGCGAGCTTCCGCATGTTTACCTCCACCGTCGTTCTGGCTGCGTCGCTCATCGTCGGCAACGCCGACCCCGTCCGGTCCATCGCCGATGACTACCTCGCCGGATACGCCCGGATGGAGTCCTACGCGTCGCGGCTCTACGGCATCGACACCGACCCAGGTCAGCTCATCGGTGAAAACTCGCCCGAGGCCATCGCCGCGTGGACCGGGCAACAGCAAGAGCTGCTCGCGCGCCTCGACGCCATCGATCCAGACGCCTTGCCCACCGCGCATCGTCGGCTCTACTCGGACGTGCGCGGGAAGCTCGAGGCGGCTCTCGCCCTGCGGGTGTGCCGGCCCGAGCTCTGGCCGATCAACCATCTGGCCGGCTGGCACTTGAACCTGCCCGGCACCATGGCTGAAGCGTTGCAAGATCACGCTGCACCAGCGGATGCTTCGTTTCTCGACAGCTGGGCCGAGCAGTTGGTGGCGTTCCTCGACCAGGAGGAGCGCAACCTGCGCACCGGATTGGAAGAGGGCTTCAGTTCGCCTCGCAGCGTGGTGCTTCAGGTCGCCGCTCAGTACGACGAATTCGCGCAGCCGGACAGCAGCCTGCTGGGCATCAACTCCAGCTTGTCGTCAGATGCCGCAGCGCACTGGAACGAGCTGTTCCGCTCGACCCTCGCGCCCCGCTTCGGCGAGTACGCCGCATTCCTGCGGGACGACTACGCACCGCAAGCGCGTGAGAGCCGTTCCCTGTCGGCACTTCCCAGCGGCCTCGCCGGCTACGAGGCCTACGTACTGCACCACACTGGCGCGCGCATCGATCCCGCCGAGCTCGCTGTCCAGGCGCAGCAGCTGGTGGACGAGGCGCTCGCCAAGTTCACGTCCCTCGGCGCGAGCCTCTACGACACGCCAGACTACGCCTCCACCTTGGCTGCCGTTCGCGCCGACTACGGACAGGCCATCCGCAGCCCCGAGCGCGCGCGAGAGTACGCCCAGTCCAGCGTGGACCGCCTGCTGAAACTGAGCCGCCCGTACTTCCACGAGCTACCTGAGAACAGCGTCACGGTGGAGCTCTATCCCGAGAGCGAATGGGGCAGCGGCTCCGAGGCGAGCTACCGCCCTGACTTCAGCCAGGGCTACCACGGCAGGTACTTCCTCAATCCGCAGACGTTGAGCGGGGTGATCCCGCGAGCCATCGAGTCGACGGCCAGCCACGAGACGGCACCGGGTCACCACATTCAGGCGATCGTCGCGCGGCACGCACGGGACGGCGCCGATGAACCGACCCATCCCATCCTGACGCTGGGCATGAACAACGCGTTCGTCGAGGGGTGGGCGCGCTACGCCGAGCGGCTCGCTATCGAGGAGGGCCTGCTCGAGCACGCTGGTGCCGCGCTCGGATTCTGGCAGGGCTACGGCATGCCACTGCTGATCGACGTCAGCCTGCACTCCGGCGCGCTCACCGAGGACGAGGTCATCGACAAGATCCTCGCGCTGAGCGGTGTTGATCGAAGCATGGTCGACCCCGCGGCGCTCGAGCCGATGCTCGACCGATTCGCGATGATGCCTGCGCAGGGCATCACCTACGACCTCGGCGGCGACTTCATCTACCAGTTGCGGGAGCGAGCCAAAGAGGCGCTCGGCGAGGACTTCGACATCCGCACGTTCCACCGGCTCGTTCTTGAGGAGGGCTCGGTGACGTTGGCGAGGCTCGCAGAGAAGGTCGAGGCGTGGATTCAGGGCGAGTCGTAGGGAGGCCTGTGGGTCCTGTCTTGTTCAACCAGTACGTGGACAGTCCGGAGCGCTGACCGAGGGCTTGCACCACAGGACCTGACTGTTTACGAGGTGGTCGCGAGCAGTCCGTTCGAGAGCGTGATCCCCGCGGGCACCGAGCCGTCCTGCACGAGGAATTGGAACCAGACCTGCGTGCCGGGAGACAGGCCCAATGGCCAGGTCGTCGAGCCCGAAAAATCACCGGACCCGTCCGCGAGGAAGAAGAGCTGGTTCGCGGTGGGATGCGCGTGGATCGTGCCGCCGAGTGCCGAGAAGGGCGTGGGAGCGAAGGAAATCCACGCGAGCAGCAACGCGTTCGACGGCGCGTTCGCCAGGTCGACGGAAGCGCTGGTCCCGCCGACGAGCGTCCCCGTCCCGGAGAGGGTGGGCTGCCCGTTGATGCCCGTCGTGCCTCCACCGAGGTCCGTCCACGTGTCGTAGGCCGCCCCGTACTGCAAGTGGTCGACCTCGACGCCACCAGGGATTGAATGTGTCATCGTGATGGCCGAGATGCCACCCGAGGAGATCACTCCGAAGAAGCGGTCTTCAGCCGTCTGCCCGAAGAAGCTGGTATCCGCGAACCCACCCGAGGGACCCACCATGCCCAGGGACGCCCCGCCAGGACCGAACGCTTCGAGTGTCACGGTCACCCCGACGGTGCCATCCGTCCAGACGAGACCGGCATGCGTGGGCAGCGTGCCGAGGGCACCGGCATCGAAGTTGAAGGTGAGCGAAGCGGGGTTGCCCTGGGTGTAGAGGTCATCCCCGTTGAGCCCGCTGCCGTCGATCACTCCGTCGTCTTCGTCCACGGAGTCGTGGCCCGTGGGATCAATGAGACTGACGGCACTACAAAACGCGACATCGCTGCAGGTCAAACTCACGCCGGGCGTGTTGAGCAGCGCGTCTTCGAAGTCCTCGAGATGGAAGTACTGGAAGGTCGAGCCGGCGAACGGGCTGTCGCCGGCAAAGCTGAGGTACGGGGTAGGCCCCAGGAAGGTCTGCGCAGGCGTGGGCGCGGCCAGGGCGTACGCCACGAGCACCCCGCACGTGAGTGTGATATTAAAGTTCCGCATGGCTCATCCTCCACCAAGTACTCGACCAGGGTTCGACGATCAGTGCACCGCCCGACCGGCCGTCGGCCATCCCGGATCCTGATGCGAAACCCTGGTGGTGGTCAGACGAGACGCGTCGGACGCTCAAAGCATCCTAGACCCGCGAGCGAAATCCCGACAGCAGTCGCCGAGCGCGAATTGCCCAGCGAGGAGAAATAAGGGGAGATCGGGGGGGGGCATCTGACGCACAAATGACCCCGTGCAAAATGTCGGAGGTCACTCCAAGCGGGACTCGCTCCCTCCACCGTGCGCCAACGCCGCGCTTGCAGGAAGCCCAGGAGAGCCGGAGCTGCTGACATCGGCGGTCGTAGTGGGGTGGGTCTGGTCAGAATGCACTGGCCGCGCTACGGTGCCCTGAGTGGATGCTGGCGCAGCCTTTTTGGGGAGCCACGGGGAGAGGAGAGAGTGAATGGACTCACAAATGGGGCCCGGCGCTAATCAATCGACCACTGACGGGTCGACTTCCACTCCCAATAGTCTTCAAGTCGAGGAGTACAAGGCGACCAGAGCAGACCTCCTAAAACGGCAAGACCGCAAGCTCCACATAACCATTGCGTACGCCTCCGTGTGCGCCGCAGTGTGGGCATTAGTTCTCAAGGCATCAGGCGATCAATCAGAAAGTATCCCCAACATCCTGCCCCTGCTGCCTCTCGTTGCGGTATCCCTCGGCACCATGCTGGTCTACGTTGAGGACCACACGATCAATCAACTCTCGATGTACTTGCTCCTGTTCTATGAAGAGCAAAATTACGAATTGTACTGGGAACGTTTCTTGCAACGAAAGCGATCGCGTGGCAAGAAAACGTTCGACTCCAAGATTCGATTCTTCGTAGCCAGGGCCGCAATCCCCTACGGGTGCATATTCACATCGATTGCTCTGTGGGGCTACAAGACCGAACAGTTGGGTGAAGCAACTGTTTTTGAATATGTACTCATGTCCCTCACTGTGCCGATCTCAATTATCTCAGTTTGGTACGCATCTCGATCATATTCTGGACGCATCCGCGATAACCTAATGAAGCACGAGCGGGAGACGCGAGACAAACTGCAAGGCAACATGCGCGATGATCCTATTGGCCAGTAGGGTCTGTGGCCGTAGCTAGACACGCTTCCCTTACGCCCTGTCCCTCCCGCTGACTCCGGCCGCCTTCCCGATCATCCAAGTTGGCCAACACGACCATGGGTTCGAGCTGCGGTTGGACGGATCATGTGCCAAGTGGACCCCCGGTTCGCGTGTAGGGCCAGCAAGCCGTGACCAGTGCAGGTTCTACTTCTTGAGGCTCCAGGAGCCCGTGCCTTTGCACGCGATGTAGAGGAATGCGAAGCAGTAGACGACCGCCAGCTCGCCCTGGTTCACGGCCGGGAAGAAGTTGGAATCGAACTGGAACTTCCAGTGAAACTGGAAATAGGCCACGGCCATGGTTCCGCTGGCGAGGAACGCCGCCCAGCGCGTGAACAGGCCCAGGGCGATGCAGGCGCCGGCTGCCAACTCGATGACGCCTCCAACCCAGAGTTGGGACATGATCTCCGGCTGCTGATCACTGAGGACACCGAACACCTTCTGGATGCCGTGGAATGCGAGCAGTGCACCGAGGACGGTGCGCATCACTCCGTAAGCGCGTTCGGACTGAAGGGCGAGGACTTTAGCCAGCATGATGGGACTCCCGTGAGAGATGTTCGAGCGCTGCTCCAGGACACGAACGGCTTCAACGCACGCCCAGATTCTGGGCGACGACCCCACCCACCCCACCCTGCTGGACCTGCACCAGGTAGCTCTGTTCGTCCACGGACTGGAAGACCGACAGCCACCGGTTGCTGAGGAGGCTGGGAGTGTCCTGCAAGCTTCCAGCGCTTCCGGCCGGAAAGAGGGTGATATCAGGGTTGGCCGGGAGAAAGGTCGCCGTTCCCGCCACGACGACCGACCCGTCGCCTTGCGTGTCGAACGCACTCGCCGCCAGCATCACATCGATGGTCAACGCTGGCACAATGCCCGATGTGCCGCTGTTGGAGTCCCAGCTAATCCAGCTGGGAGCACTCAAATGGAAGGTGAAGCCGATGCCCGCCTTGGCAGCGAGCTTGCGCGACTTGCCCAGCTTCTTGCGCAGAGTGCCGTGGCTCTTGGCGAGCAGCTTGTCAATCTGACCCGCGAAAGCGTCGAGCGTGCCGCCGTCAGCGTAGGAGAACCCGTCGGGATAGGGACCAAAACCACCTTCGGCGGCAAACAGCACATTCAGCGCGTCACTCTTCGCAACGGCGACTGACGCGCGGGCGTCGGAGATGTCCTGTACGAGCCCCCCCTGGAAACTGTCGAGAGCTTCGCCGAGATCGATCAGTGACGCGGCGCTGTAGTTGTCGTTCTTGAGACCGATGTCGAAGACCTTGATCTGCGCGGTGAGCACCGACTGGGCGGCGGACATCTCACCCTTGAGCACCTTGAGCGCATCCTTGGTGGCGACCTTCAGCGCCTTCTGGGCAATCTTCGCGTCCTGACCGGCGGCAGCCGGCGCTGCGACGAGCAGGCAGGCGAGCGCCAGGCCGGCGGCAACGCCAGCGCGGGCAACGCCCCGCTGAGGACCGGCTCTCGAAACACGAAGACGCGCCAGGTGATGCATGTTTCCCGCTCCTCGATGCATGGGTTCCCGCCCCGATCGTCGGCTTGCGATGACGATCGGCGGCATCCTAGCACGGAGCTTGCGAGTGGCCGGGCGCTCGCGAACGCTTGGGCGACGCGCCGACCACCACGCCCTGGTCGCGATCGCCGGTCCGGGTCCGTAGGATCAGCTCATGACCGACCCCGAGCCGTGCACGGGCTACCTCGCCGCGCGGGGTTGCGAGGAACAACTGCGTGCCGAGCTCGGTGACGTAAGCGAGGAAATCGGTCGGCTCATGTTGGCGCCCGGACCGGCGCGACCCGCGGCCTGGGCGGCGAACATCTGGCACGAGCCTCAGCGACTGACGATCGAGTCCATCGGCCACGCCGCGCGGACGCTGCGCACGATCCAACGCAACTGGATGCTTTACTCCACCGCGCACCATCGCCGGGCTGCACTCGTGCAGGAGAAGCTGCCCCACGTCAGCGCCCGCCCCTTGGTGTTCCCCCAGCCCGCACCGACGGCGCCGTTGGGTTCGTGGACCCTGTTGGACGCCCACACGCTGCTCGCCGCAGGTCGCTGTTCAAGCGCCTTCCCCCATGGCGAGATGGAGTTCGTTCAGGATCGCGAGAGCCCACCAAATCGCGCCTACCTCAAGCTGTTCGAGGCGCTCACATTGCATGGCAGCATGCCCGGGCCCGGCGACACCTGCCTCGACCTGGGGAGCAGCCCCGGGGGCTGGACGTGGGTCCTGGCACAGACCGGCGCGCACGTGATCAGCGTCGACAAGGCCCCGCTCGACCCGCGCATCGCCCAGCTCCCGAATGTCGAGTTCCGTCAGGAGAGCGCCTTCGGTCTGGACCCGAATGGCATGCAGGATGTCCGCTGGTTGTGCTGTGACGTCGCCTGCTACCCCGAACGCCTGCTGGAGCTCGTGAAGCGCTGGCTCGACACGTGCCCCCACATGATCTGCACGCTCAAGTTCCAGGGCGAGACCGATCACGCCACGTCCGCACGCTTCGCCGCCATCCCCGGAGCGCGCCTGACGCACCTGCACCACAACAAGCACGAGTTGACCTGGATGCTTGGCGGGTAGAGGAGCACGCGAAGCCTCACTCCAGGGCAGTGTTCGTTGGCCTACTCGAAGGCCTTGCGCAGGTCGTCAAGGTCAAGATCGTCAACCCTGGAGATCACCGTGAGTTCGAACCCGCCAGGTTCACGCGACGGGTCTTCAGCTCGATCACGAAGAGCACGTAGTAAGTCGTCAGCTCCCTCGGCGTCCAGACCTCTGTGGAGAAGAAGTCCGTGACCGCGACCAGCTCCCAATGAGCCTTGGGGAGGACCTCCACGACGACGGCCTGTCGGGCGCAGGCTTGATCATATTCATCTTCATGAGGCCCGCTCGGCCCACCCGCATCTTTGCATCGAACGTACACTTCAAGCTGATAGCGATCAGGTTGCGGAGCCCGAGCATGATCGTGTAGGGCGTGACGATCGTTGCGGGCGACTGGGTCTCTAGACAGTTCGGGATTCAGGCTGCATGATTCAGCAGTGCGTCGATTCTTTGCGCGTCCCTCGCTCACCCACTTGAAGGATTCGCATCGACTCCGACCCACTCGATCCGCAGCGGCCCATGACGATCACTCCACCCAGCCCAATCGCTGAGAGTTCGGCGCTCGGAGCTCCAGGAACGCGACGCATTTCCTTGGCTCGGGATCCAGGGATCTGGGCGCTCGCCATCTCCACGATCATGGTCGTTGTGCCGTATTGTGTCCCCGTCCTGTCCCCTGAGTACTTCGAGTCCTTCGCCTCGAACGATGGCTACTTCCCCGTGCTTGCAGGCGCCATCTTCGCCATTCTCTGGGGAGTTCGGAAACTGCCAGGCCCCGCTGAGCGCAGATTCTGGGGATGGATGGCCGTGGCCATGGCAGCAATGTTCGCGATCTCTCTCGAGTACGGCGGCCACCTGATCAGTGCTGTTCCCGGCGGTCTGGACGTCGACCTCCTTTACCTCTTGGTCTACGCCGCCCTGTTCCTCTCGGTGAACTCATCGCCGGGCCACAGGCCGACACTTTCAGGGGCCGGTCGGCTGCGCTTGCTCCAGGTCTCTTCGGCCGCGGTCTTCCTCATCTCTGTCTTCGCGTACTTCGTGCTGATTCCGATCTCGCTATCGCCAGAGACGGACACGAGCTACGTGCCTCGTTTCGCCATGTATGTGACGTTCGACCTGTTTCTGTTTGCGTCGTTCTTCAACCAGTTCAGGCTCGCCCGCAGGTCACGCGCACGAGTGATCTGTGGTCTGTTCACGATCGTCACGCTCACTTGGGCGGCCTTGGATTTCTCGGAGTTGCTGTACTTCCAAGGATCTTTGGCTTTTCCAGATCCAGGGACGCCACTGGATCTCCTCTGGTACATCCCGATCCTGATGATCGGCGTCGCCGCGAGACTGCGCCATCGCTATCTCCCCGAAAGCGAGCCGGATGGAGTCGACCAGTACTCCACGGTCAGTGCGCTGTTCATCTATCCAGTCGTGCTTCCAGCTCTGCACTTCGGCGCCAACCTGACCGGCGTTTCCGAAGTCGCGACTCGAGAGGCTCTGGACCTGCTCGTTCTCACCTCGCTGCTCGTCCTGTACGGTCTCGCATTCCTGCACCAGCGGCTCGTTCAGGTGATGGCCGGCAGGCTCGCGGCTGATCAGCGCGCCCTGGAAGAGCGCCTGGCCCTCTCCAAGAAGCTGGAGGCACTGGGAGGGTTGGCCAGTGGGATCGCCCACGACTTCAACAATGTGCTCGCGTCGATCATGGGGCACGGGGAACTGCTCCGGCTCAGGGCGAGTGCTGATTCACGAGTCCAACACAACGTCGACCTGATCCTCGACGGTGCGGAGAAGGGCAAGCGCCTGGTAGCCCAGATCCTGACTTTCAGTCAGATGCGTGAATTGCATCGTAGCCCGGTCTCGCTCGCAGGTGCCGTGAAGGACTCGCTTGAGCTGCTGGGGCCCACGACCCCGGCCAACGTGGCCATCCACACGCGGTTCGAGTCCGATCGCGTCTTCGTCGAGGCCGAAGAGATCCAAGTGCATCAGGTGGTCGCGAACCTGATCCAGAACGCATGTCAGGCCGTCGAGAACCAAGGCGGAGAGGTCTTCGTCGAGGTCTACCCCGAGCAGGCTTCGCGTGCCCTCGCACCTCGCCAAAACGAAGATTCGAGTCGAGGCTTCGCGGTCCTCTCGGTGAGGGATACGGGACCGGGCATGACCGCCGACGTGTGTGAGCGGAGCTTCGATCCGTTCTACTCGACGAAGGAAGTCGGGCAGGGCACCGGCCTCGGGTTGGCAGTCGTCCACCGCATCGTGACCGCCCACGGTGGCACGGTCGATGTGGAGACCACACCGGGCACAGGGACCAGGTTCAGCGTGCGTTTGCCCTTGTCCCAAGAGACCGCCGCCGAGCCCTTCCCCGAAGCAAGCACCACTCCCAAGGGCAGCAGGGCCAACCGACGCGTGTTGGTCGTCGACGATGAGCCCGCCGTGGCGGACCTGATGGAGAGCATCCTGGGGCTGCACGGCTACGAGGTCGAGACCTACCTCGATCCCGAGCGGGCCTTGACCGCCTTCCGCCGCAATCCCGAACAGTTCGACGCTCTGGTCACCGACCAGCGCATGCCCGGGCTCACCGGGCTGCAGTTGGTTGAATCCATTCGGCGCATCTCGCCCGATCTCCCCGTCCTGCTCGTGACGGGCAATCCCGGCTCCGTGCTCGGAGAGCAAGCGGGGCACGCAACCGTCGAGGATGTCCTGGCCAAGCCCTTCAGGAGCGCCGATCTCGGTCGCGCCATGGAAGACTTGTTTATGCAGAAGGCGGACCGACCTTGCCTGAACGGCCCTGAACCGGCCATGAACCGTCAGCGGCAGACGTAGATGGCGTTGATGTCGTCGCGGTCCAGCAGCGGATTGTAGAACGTCACGGCGTGCGCCTCGACGGCACCGAACTCCTGACCCAGGCGCTGCGTGAACGCGTCCTCCGGCGGCTCGAACGACCACAGCGCAAAGACGCCACCGGGCTTCAGCTGCGCGATCAGACGCTGCAGCCCCTGCGGCTGATAGAAGTCGGCGTGGCTGCTGTGTAACAGGCCGCCGGGTGAGTGGTCGATGTCAAGCAACACCGCGTCGAAACGACGCCCCGGCCGGGTCGTGTCGAAGCCCACCGTCTCCTGACGCGCCAGCTCGAAGAAGTCCGCGTGCACCAGGCGACAGCGGGCATCCCCAGTGAGCACTGCGCCCAGCGGCACCAGCCCGCGCTCGTGCCAGGCGATGACCTCCGATAGGGAATCGATGACCGTCACCGACGCCACGCCGGTCTGCTCCAGCGCCGCCGCGGCGGTGTAGCCGAGCCCCAAGCCGCCCACGACCACATCCAGCTCACGCCCCTCACCGGCCCCATCATCGCACCCATCGACGCCCAGCCCCTGCCCGGCCAGCCCGAGCTCCGCCAGGGCGATCTCCGATTGGTTCACCAGGCTGGACATGAGGAAATCCCCGTCCAGCTTCACCTCGTAGAACTCCTCCCCGCCCAGCGACAACGCGCGACGCTTGCGCAGGATCAGCTCGCCATAAGGGGTCTCGGCGTGGTCCAGTTCCTGGAAGTTGAGGCTCATGATGCAGGGGGCTCGTGGGGACGCGCTGGGAAAAGCTGCGGGGCGTCGCCTCACCCTACCCACTCCAGCGGTTCCAGATCGCGATCCGCACCCACGTGCCGTTGCACGAGCACCCGCGAGTTCTCGTGGTACGTCAGGAGCAGTGCGCGAGGTTTTCGGCGACCAGCCGCGGGGGCGCGAAGGGACGCTTGCAGGAGGCAAAGTCGAGCGGTGGCTGTGGACAGCCGTGGGTCGTCGCCGGGTGAATTGGTCAAGCCGAGCAAGGGGCGCTACGGCGGCCAAAGTGGGTGCTGAGCGAGCCGGACGACCGATTCGGGACCTACACGTTCTCACGGGAGAAGCGCGTGTTTCTTAACGGGAACGTCTTGTCCCAGAGCCTCGTGCGGCGGCCCTGTTCACAAAGTACGAGCTGGGCTATGGTGCTTTGAGTCCGAGGCTTGGGGATCGGACAGCGTCATCATCAAGGGAGCGGGGGCTGCCATGATCAGCATCGGGAGAAGGATCGGGTTCGGGAACGGCGAGCGACGGCCACGCCTCGCGCGTGTCGTCCTTCCGCCGGACAGTCGCACCGGGGCGCTTGACGTTCACGGCGGCGCGCACCCACCGAGGCCCCGCACGCGATGGACTCGTCAGCCCATCCAAAGGGAGAGGACACAATGACTGTGATAGGCGCCCTGATCGGGGTCATGTTTGGTGCGTTTTCCGGACTGCTGCTGACGTCCCTCTTGATCTTGGGCCAGCCGATCCCCGGCTTTCTCGCACCCTTCCAGTCACTCGCCAACGCCCTCGTCGGTCTCCTGCCGGGCTTTCCCGTTCCGCTGGCTTTCCTGACCTGGTACGTCTTCAACACCTTCGTGTTTTGGATCCTGTCGATCTTTGCACAGGCGTCCACCGGGCTCACGAGTAATGCCAGCCCTGCACCGACCGCGAACCCGATCCCCCCGACGGGGACACAGAATTTCTTCCGTGGTTTCGGCCATGGTTCTGCAGGGACCATGAACCTCGCCATCTTCAGCCCGTTCCTGGCACTTCTACCGCTGTTGATCCTGGGGATCGCCTCCACGCTACCCCTGCTGGCGGTCGTCCCGGCCATTCGCCGGAACGTGTTCTTCCAAGGTGTCATCTCGTGGATGAGCTGGTTGATGCCCATTCACTGGTTCGGCAACTCCGTGGGCATGCTGATCTACCTCGTGTTCCGCGGCGTCGGCATCTTCACGGGAACGCCGGGTCGGGTCCGCCTCGACCTCACGTCAGGCATCATCGAGTCCAGCGCCCCGGCACCGGTGACCGCTTTCAACGTCGCGGTTTTCACCTACTTAGGTCCCGCTAACCCTCCGGGCCCTTTCTTGGGGGCGAACGTCTCCTCGCACGAGGTGGGGCACGCCATCAACTCAGCGGCCATGACGCCGTTCTACACCTGGGGAACGGTCATTGAGGAGTTCCGGCTCTTTGGTGGCCCCGTCCAGTTCTCCATCGGTCAACAGACTGCCGAGAGTCGCGGGGCCCCTCGGCCAGGAGCCCTGTTCTCGGCGATGTGGTAACCAAAGGAGGGCTAGACCATGTGCGAATTCTCTGATCTCCAGGCCGGAGGCACGGACCTGGATGCCAACGACCTGCCGACCGTCATCGTGGCCATTGGCCGGGTGACGCTTGATTGCGCCTCCGTGATCGTGCAGATCCGGGACGATGTGGGCACACTCATTCTCGACACCGTCGTCTCGCCCGAGAGCGCCGTCAACGAAGTCAACGGAGTCCAGAAGAGAGTCGTCCGCGCCTCCGTCGACAGCTCCAACCTGAACATTGCCTGCGCTGACCGCGTCACGATCACCATGACGTGCGAGTCAGACCCCAGTTGCACACTGAGCGGGACGTTCGAAGTCGTCTGCAAGCCCGCGCCAGATTCATCCTGCCCGGACGCCAACGCTCTCGACCTCACCTTGACGACCAACGGTGTGGTGATCACGACGGACTCGGAGTGCGCTCCGCCCGGCAGCTATTCGGCCGAAGTGACGGGCGTCCCCTCGGGCAGTCAGATCTACTGGTCGCTGGACCTGGACGACACGGTCTCCGACCTCGGTTCCACAAACCCCACCAGCTTCAATCTGCCGCCGGGGAGCGACCCGGCCATTGTTTCCGTCACGGTGATCACCCCTGGGTGCCCCCCCATCACGCGTGCGTTTTCGCTGCCCGACAGGCAGGAGGGTCCCTGCCCAGAGAGCGTCAGCTTTGAAGTTCGTCGAGAAGGCGTGTTGGTCACGACGACGGATGATCTGCCAAGCGGGACCTACCAGGTCACGATTCTCTCACCCGTCGCCTCGGGCAGCACCTACACCTTCCAGGATGACACCGGCATCGTGCAGAGCGGCAGCTCAGCCAGCGCGAACCACATACTGATGGGCAATGGTGCCTCCCTGACGATTCTAGTGACAGTGGTTGTTTCGGACTGCTGCCCCCCCGTCGTCGGGACGACGACGCTCACCAGCGCACCCACAGAGGAGGACCCGCCGGATGTCACACCTCCCGGCGGCAATGGCGACCCCAATGGCGACCCCAACGGCGACCCCAACGGCGACCCCAACGGCGACCCCAACGGCGACCCCAACGGCGATCCCAACGGCGATCCCAACGGCGATCCCAACGGCAACGATGACGACGACGATCCCTGGGAGTGGCCCAGCCTCTGCGGCTGGCTCTATGCGCTGCTGATGCTCGCGGTGCTGGCCTTCATCGGCCTGTGGATCGCCTCCTTCACGACATTCCCGGCCAGCACAGCAGTCTGGGTCGCGCTGGGCGTTGTGTTTGCCGTCGTGCTGCTCGCCTTGGCGCTCTACGCCACTGTCTGCAACGCCAACTCGTGTCGTAGGCTGCGCATCCTCGGCTGGATGTTCGCCTGGTCAGCCCTGGGCTGCATCGTCGCCTGGGTCGTCAGCGCCTTCACGATCTGGTTCCTGCTGGTAGGCGCCTTGGTGGCGGGCCTGGTCTGCATCGTCATTGGCATGCGTCTCGCCCAGCAGAACTGCGACTCGCTGGACCTGTTCGCATGGCCGTGACAGCGCGCTATTAGTTGTGTGGGAATGGCGCTTGGCGCTACGACGGTAAGTCGCTTCGAGACTTCACGGAGAAAGATGGGCTGACGAACGAAGACAACCTGGACTTCTACTGCGACAGTCGCGGCGATCTGTGGGTTGGAGGCGCTGGCGTCGTAAGGTCCAACGGCGAGTCCTTCGACCGGGTCCAGTCTCCCTCAGAGCCAATGGCGAGTATTCGGAGGGCGGTTCGCTCGGGCCGCCCGCAATCACAATCGCCTGTTTGAGGTCCATCGAGTCACCACCCGCACCAGTGCGCCCCCACATGGCATCCTGGCGCCCACCGAACACCCCGGGGAGAACCACGCCATGAACGCCTCCTACGTTGCAACAGCGCTCGCCGTCACGCTGCTCGCCTTCAGCCTGGCCCCGCCCGCAGGCACTCCCCTCAGCGACCCACTCCCCGACATCCCCGCCGGACCGTACGAGGTCCGCCTCGAAACCGTCGCGTCGGGCCTCATGTTCCCCACCCATGCCGTGGCGCCACCTGACGGCAGCGACCGGCTCTTCGTATGCCTCGTCAACGGCATCGTTCGCGTGGTGGAGGACGGCGTGTTGCTGCCGACTCCCTTCGTGGACTTGTCGGCGGACTTCTTCTCCAACAACGGCAGCGCCATGTCGAGCCTGGCGTTCCACCCGGAGTTTGCGACGAATCGTCTGCTGTACGTGATCCTCACCGAGAGCAAGTCGCCGCTGCTGGCCGACTTCGGGGTGCAGAGCAGCGTGGCGCATCAAAGCGTGCTCTACGAACTGCGCGCACTGGATGACGCCCCCGCGCCCGGCAGCAACCTGTTCGACCCAGCCTCCCGTCGCGAACTGCTGCGCATCAACGAGGACAGCAGCATCCACAACCTCAACGCCCTGGCGTTCGGGCCCGACGGCTACCTGTACGCCAGCAAGGGCGACGACGAGACCGGCGGCCAGGACACCACCACCATCCACGGCAACGTACTGCGCCTCGACGTGGACCGGCTACCGGCCAACCCGCTCAGCACAAACGGCGAGTACGCCATCCCCGCGGACAACCCCTTGGTGGGCGCGGGCGGCGGCGTTGTGGAGGAGATCTACGCCTACGGCTTCCGCAACCCGTGGCGCATGAGCTTCGACAAGCAGACCGGAGCGCTCTGGGTCGCCGACGTGGGTCAGGCCTTCATCGAGGAGATCGACGTGGTGCTGCCGGGCGGCAACCACGGCTGGCCCCACAAGGAAGGCTCCTTCGCCACCCTGCCGGGCCAGGCCGTCACCGACGACCTCTCCGGCCTCCCGCCCCTGCCCTTCGTGGACCCGCGCGGCGAGTACGACCACGGCCAATCGGACAACTCCATTACCGGCGGCGTGCTGTACCGCGGCTGGAACCTCGCGGAACTCACGGGGCAGTACCTCTTCGGCGACTGGATCTCCGGCCGCCTGTTCCACATGCACCCCCTCACCGGCCAGATCCGCAGCCTCAGCATCGACCCGGCGGGCGCGACCATCCACGGCCAGCTGTCGGGCAGCCCGGTGGAGGGCATCATCAGCGTCAGCACCGACGCGGCCGGCGAGCTGATCATCGTGGTCACGCAACGCAACATGACGTCCACCGGCCGCGTGTTGCGCGCGCGGCCAAAGATCTGGGTGACGCCCGGCGACCAAGGTGCGGGCGCGGCGACGCGTCCCGGTCAGGGCAGCGTGTCACCAGGGGCACCGGGCGTGCCTGTGTTGCAGCACTAGCACGCTCCTGCGCTCATGGTTCCCGCTGAAGGCGGTCGGATCGACGCTGCGGGACCCACACAGGTGAGGCCTAGCGTCAACGGTCGTGTGTGAGCCCGAGACATCCGTCCAAAAGAGCGACACAGCGAAGGGAGGGTGCCGCCTGGATGCGCTCGATCTGGGCTCAGCTCGCATCGGCACGGCGCTTGCAGACCATTCTCCCAACGGAGAGCTCGCGCACCCCCCACCACGCGTTGGTGGCGCGAGCGCCCAGCCACATCCATCGAGTGAGGCCAAGACGATGTCCATCCGACTCAACGCTGCATGGCGCACTGCCCTGCTGATTGCCAGCATTCCCGCCACGCTCTGGGCCCAAGGTGCCGCGGACACCATGCACCTCACCGACGAGCCGGGGAACTGGTTTCGCAGCGATGCGACTGGTTCTCCGGTGAGCATCGTCGAGCCCGGGGATCGCGTCGACTTCAAGATTGGCAACTGCTGCACCAACACGCGGCACACGGTCACGATGATCGTAAGGCCCGAGGGCAGCACGGCCGACATCGACCAGGACAGCTCGCAGATGGGAACGCTCTCGGCCGAGTTCGACCTGCCGGGTGTGTACGTAATCATCTGCAAGGTGCATCCCTACATGACGGCCGTGGTGGCCGTCACCGACTCCGCGGGCAACATCCCCGACGTCACCGCGGGATCGCTGCCCTACCTGGGGCATTTGGGAGTGGACTCGCTGCCAGCCACCGATGTGCTCGCGGTCATGACCACTGTTGCCGCGACCGATGCGGACAAGCTGGCCAAGTGGGACATCCTGGGTCCGGACGACGTCGTGATCCCCAGCGTTCCTGGCGTTGGCGAAGTCTGGATCAACACGCAGTTCGAGACCGTGCCGGGTCAGGCGGACCCCGGGGGCGTGCTGAAGCCGGGCACCATCACCGTCCTCGACGCGGCCAGCATGACGGTGGAGCGCGAGATCAACGGTCTCGCTGCAGACGGCATGTGGAACAACCCGCACAACATGTGGGCCGACTTCAAGCTCGGCACGATCTACAACAGCAACTGGTTCGGCAAGTGGATCAACAAGATCGACCGCGAGAGCGGCGAGATCGTGGACAGCATCACCGTCGGTGAGGCGCCCACGCACATCATCACCATCCCCGTGCCGGGCTCGCCGGAGTTCGGCTGGCTCACCGTCCCGCTCAGCGCCGATAACGACATGGTCAAGGTGGAGGACCGGCCCGATGGGCTGAAGAAGCAGGACAGTGATCAAACCGGAGACGGTAAGACGCACCCCCACGGGCATTGGCTCAGCTGCGGGTTGGGTGACCGCGCCATCGTGCCCAATGTCTTCAAGGGCTTGGGACCGGCCGGTTCAATCAGCGTCATGGACACCATCAGTGGGCAGGTGCTGGCCGAGTTTGAATACGACGCAGACGACCCGCTCCGCGCTGCTGATGCCACTGGCGGTTGGTGAGTGCCATGTGGACGGCGTCAACACGGCCTATGTGGCCAATGCCGTCTCGGGTTTCGTCACCGTGCTCAACGTAGATGAGCTCTCGCTGGTCACCAACATTCCCGTCACGTTGACGCCTGACGGACAAGCTGGCAAAGATCTGTTCCACACCCTGCAGGTGCCTATCCAGACGCCCGTCAGTCCCAATGAGCACTGGGTCGCGACCGCCGTGCTCTCACTGACCACCGTGCCAACCTCAGTGAGCGGCTCAGCGGACCACGTCGCCATCATCGATACCTCTCTCAACCAGGTCGTGGCCTACGTGCCCACTCCGGCGGGGACCCACGGCGTCAACTGGGGCGCCAAGCTGGGCGGCGGTTACTACGCCTACGTGACCAACCAGCACGCAAATGTGCTGACCGTCATCGACCCCGATCCCAATGGGGACGAGGATGGCAGCGACGCCGCTGTGGTGGGCACGATCCTGCTGGCCAACGGCAGTCAGGGCGCAGGCATCAGCGACGGAGTCGGTGGGCAGGGCGTCAAGCCGTTGCCGCTCACCCACGACGGATGGGTGCAGCGGACGGTCGACATGGTGGGCAGCGGACTCCTGTCGCCCGAAGTCGAGGGCTGGGTGGACCTGCTCACCGAGGATCAGAAGAACCCCGAGAGCCACCACGACGAGCTGAACCTGACCATCGACCCGCTCGTCGCCGGTGCACCCGCGACAGTCTCCGCGCTGGGAGCGAATGAACAACAGCTGGTGAACTTCCTGCTCAGCCTTTCGGGGACGGGCGACGGCCCATGCTTCGCGGGGCTGGGAGGTCAGTGCATCAGCCTGCTCTCACCGTTCCAGATTCTGCTGACCTTGCCTGCCGACTCCAATGGCCTGGCCAGCTTCACCGTCACCGTGCCGGCCTCCGCGGTGGGCCTCACCGCTCACCTGCAGGCTGTGGTGGTTGCGGGCAACGCTTCCGTGTTGTCCAACACCGTGAGCCACGTCGTGCAGTGAGCCGCGCGGGGCCTGGTGGCTACTACTTTCTGGGTTCCAGTTTTCGGTGCCGCGCCATGGACTTGGCTGTGGTCTCGCCGCGAAGGGCAGGCGCTCGGGGCGTCGTTTGCTGAACCGTGTCGCGACCATCGTGACGCCCGACACCATCATGCGCTGGCGACGCAACCTCACCGACGCCAAGTGGACCCTCCCTCGGAATCGGAACAGCTCTCGCGGACTGATGTTGAAGATCAAGGTGCCGCTCGATCAGCTACGAAGGGTGGTTTGCTGCCCCCCAGCTACGGTGTGCCCCCCAGCAGGCCGGCACGGTGCTGCTCGAACATCTTTGCGTAGGCCTCGAACATGGGCTCATTGCCGGACGCCTCGGCCTCTTGGATCCAGCGGTGGAGCAGGAACTCCTTGCCGATCGCCCGGGGAATGATCTCCGCCGAGTGGTTCGTGCTTCGCAGGAGGAAGACAGCCTCCAGGTAGTAGCAGAAGGTGTTCCAGTAGCCGACGGTGCCCTCGCCATGCACCGTGTGGGCGGTTTCATGCAGGATCAACTTGGCAACCGACTCCACGGTTTGCCACTCCCCATCGGGCAACCTGAACAGGGAGTTGTCGATCGCGGGAAACTCATCCGGAGGACGTGCCCCCACCACGAAGCCGTCGTCTCGCTCCTGCGCGCGGAAGCCAAAGAAGATGACGAGATCACCGCTCAAGCTGTTTCGAATGCGGATCGGCCAACGCTTGGACTCCGTGACGAACACAAGACCACCGTCGGGCTCGAGTTCGTAGCGAGCCACCGGAAGACTCAGCCGGTGCTCGGACGCCAAGAACTCATTGGCTTGCTCAAGTCCCTTGCCGAAAAGGGCCAGCGCCTGCTCACGCACCATCTCCGGCGCATCCGAAGCCCTGAGGCTCTGGGGAGTGATGAGCGTGGAACATCCGCTCAAGAGCAAGCAGACAAAAAGAAGTCGCGCGTTCATGAGCAAAGTCACCCCGTGGCGTGCATCAGGGTACCTACGCTCACGCTCTCCCGGAAAGGACGACGAGCCCTGGCGCGTCGACCTCAAGACAGGCGTGGTGACCCATCTCAACGACCCGCTCGTCAAAATGGGCCTATGCTGGCCGACTCACCGAAGGCGAGGAGCTCGACACCCATGTCCACCCACACGGAATCGGTCCTGCGAACTTCGGGCGTGCGACGGTTCACGTCGCGGTTCGCGCTGCCAAGGTTGCTGGCGGCCGCCGTCTGCGCACACCTGCTCTTCGCGCTCGATGCCGCGGCCGCTGACGTCGTGGTCGTGGATCCGCAGGGCGGGGACGGGGTGCTGCTGCTCCAGGCAGCCCTCGACGCGGCGTCCGACGGAGACATCATCCTGCTGCGCGCCGGGGACTACCTCTCATCCGACCCCGTGTCGTACACGCTCTCGGGCAAGGGAGTCGTGTTGCTGCCCGACGCGGGCACCGGCCCCGTCACGGTGCGTGGCTTCGCGTTGAGCGACACTTCGGCCGGAAGCCTCGTCCTGCTGCGCGGGTTCACTTCACCGACGCCCGCGGTGTTCGCAACACCCGGGCCATCTGGTGTGTTCGCCCAGGACCTGGCGGGTGCGCTCTGGGTCGAGGACTGCACGTTCCACGGCGAGGACGGCAGCTCGGATCCCGTACTCGGGCTCGTGTCCGGGGCGGGCCCAGCCGCGCGGCTGTTGCAGTGCGCGGACGTGGCGCTCGAGCGCTGCACGCTCCTGGGCGGTCGCGGCGCGGACGCCGCGGGCACGGCGCCCGCCACACCGGGGGCCGACGGACTGACTGCCACGAACGTGTCGCGCGTGGCCGTCCACGACGGCATCCTGTCCGGCGGCGACGGCGGCCTCGGCCCGACCTTCTTCGCCTCGGGGGGAAATGGCGCCAGCATCCACGGCTCGACGGCGTCGGTGGCCGGAAGCCGCGCCACGGGTGGCCACGCAGGCGAGACGGGCTCGCTGACCCTCTCCGAGGGAGGGGACGGCATCCTCGTCGGCCCGATCACCTCGACGCTCTGGATGCGCGGCAACACGCTCGCGGGCGGCCTCGGTCCGACGCCGGGCAGCGACGGTCAACCGCTCGACGCTTCGCCGAGCACCGTGACGACGTTCGTCGAACCGAACCGGCATGTCGTGCTGGATGCCGTCGTGCGCGAAGGCAAGTCGGCGACCCTGGCTCTCAACGGCCTGCGCGGCGACACGGTCTTCGCGCTCCTGTCACCGGTCACGGGGCTCTCACCAGTCGTCGAGCTGCAGGGCATGTCCCTGTTGGACGCCGCGCTCTCCGTCGGTCCGCTGCTCGTGGGAGTCATCCCCGCCGGGGGATCGCTGTCTGTCGGGGTCGCGGCGCCGAGGCTCCCGCCGGGCGTCGACGGCACTGTGGTGCTGCTTCAATCCGTGTTCGTCGGCGCCGACGGCGTTTCGTCGCTCGGCCCCGGAACCAGCGTGGTCGTGCTGGACGAGGATCTCTGAGGGGCGACCGGCGCCATGTCGCGGCATTGGCGGATGGGGCACTGGCCGTGCTTTATCTCGGGGACGTGCGGTCGTAGGGTGTCCTCCTGATCTCCCCGGCGGCATCGGGTTCGACAGTGGCGGGACGCGGGATCCGCTGCGTGGCTCCGTGGCAAAACCTTCTCTTTGGAGTAAGTGCTCAGCATGAGCGACGCGCAAGGCGGGACCGGCGAAGTGAGTGACGCCGGGAGTGGGCCCTTCTCATCGGACCTCGGGCCGGCTGTGAACCTCAAGCGGCTGTGGTGGGCGTTGGCCTTGCTGTTGCTTGCGTCCTTCGGGGCGCTGATCTACTACGGCGGAGAGCTGTACCAGCAGGCGCCGCCGATCCCCGAGACCGTGCTCATCGAAGGCGGCGAGGTGTTGTTCACGGGCGATGACATTCGCGCTGGGCAGGACGTGTGGCGCGCGATGGGAGGTCAGGAGCTGGGCTCGGTCTGGGGCCACGGTGCCTACACCGCTCCGGACTGGACGGCCGACTGGGTGCACCGCGAGGCCACGTGGCTCCTGGAACACTGGGCCACCGAGAGCGGGGCAGGCAGCTACGGGTCGCTGGATGTCGAGGCACAGGCCAGCTTGCAGGCGCGGCTTCAGGTCGAGGTACGGACCAACCGCTACGACGCTGAGAGCGGCACGCTGACGATCTCGCCCGTGCGCAACCAGGCCATCGCGACCATCCGTGAATACCACCGGCATCTGTTTGGCGACCACCCCGATTACGCAGGCATGCGTGAGAGCTACGCCATGCCGGAGCGCACCGTGGCGTCGGATGCGAACACGGACAAGCTGACGGCCTTCTTCTTCTGGGCGTCCTGGGCCTGCGTCACCGAGCGCCCGGGCATGGAGATCAGCTACACGCACAACTGGCCGCCGGACGAGTTGGTCGGCAACCGTCCGACAGGGACCATCATCGTGGTCTCGGTGATCAGCTTCGTGCTGTTGCTCGGCGGGATCGGCGCGCTGGCCTGGTGGTACGCGGCCACACGCCGTCGCTGGCAGGACACGCACGTCTCGCCGCCCACTGACCCGCTGCTGGACTTGAAGGTCACGCCTTCGATGCGCGCGACACTCAAGTACTTCTGGGTCGTGGGTGCGCTGCTCGTGGTGCAGATGATCACGGGCGTGGTGGCGGCGCACTACGGCGTGGAAGGCAACGGCTTTTATGGCATTCCGCTCTCGGAGTGGGTGCCCTACAGCCTGGCCCGCACCTGGCACACGCAGCTGGGTGTGCTCTGGATCGCGACCTCGTGGCTGGCCACGGGGCTCTTCCTGGCGCCTGCTGTCTCCGGTCATGAGCCGAAGTTCCAGCGCTTCGGCGTCAACTTCCTGTTCATCTGCCTGGTGATCATCGTGGGCGGGTCCATGACGGGTCAGGCGCTCGCGATCCACCACCACATCACGGATGGGGAGACCAACTTCTGGTTCGGTCACCAGGGCTTCGAGTACGTGGACCTCGGCCGCTTCTGGCAGATCTTCCTGCTGGTCGGGCTGTTCGTCTGGCTGGGGCTGATGGTGCGGGCACTGCTGCCGGCGCTGAAGACGGCCACCGGTGCCAACAAGCAACTGCTGCTCCTGTTCACGCTTTCGTCCGGCGCGATCGCCCTCTTCTATGGGGCGGGACTGATGTGGGGGCAGCACACCAACCTGGCCATCGCCGAGTACTGGCGCTGGTGGGTGGTGCACCTGTGGGTGGAGGGTTTCTTCGAGGTCTTCGCCGTGGTGGTCTTGGCGTTCCTGTTCGTGCGCCTGGGATTGCTGCAAGTGCGCACGGCGACGGCAGCGGCGCTCTTCACGGCCATCCTTTATATGCTGGGTGGCGTGCTCGGCATGTTCCACCACCTCTACTTCTCGGGCACCACGCCGATCATCATCGCCTTGGGCGGGACCTTCTCGGCGCTCGAGCTGATGCCCCTGGTGCTGATTGGCTACGAGGCCTGCGAGAACCTCTCGATGCTGCGGGGGACCGCCTGGGCCAAGCACTACAAGTGGCCCATCTACTGGTTCATCGCCGTGGCCTTCTGGAACCTGGTCGGCGCGGGCCTCTTCGGTTTCCTGATCAACCCGCCCATCGCGCTCTACTACATGCAGGGGCTGAACACGACCGCGGTCCATGCCCACACGGCGCTCTTCGGCGTCTACGGGATGCTGGGCATCGGGTTGACGCTCTTCTGTCTGCGCGGCCTCTTCATGCGGCAGCAATGGAAGACCGGCGTGCTGGGCTTCGCCTTCTGGTCGATGAACATCGGCTTGCTGCTGATGGTCATCCTGAGCCTGCTTCCGGTAGGCCTGGCGCAGACCTGGGCCAGCGTGGAGTCGGGCATGTGGTACGCCCGTAGCGAGGAGTTCATGCAGACCCCGACGATGGAATGGCTGCGCTGGTTGCGCGCTCCGGGAGACACGCTCTTCGCCATCGGCATCCTGGCGGTGGGCTGGTTCGTCGTGGGCTTGTCGACGGGCTGGTCGCTCAAGGGTGAGCGGGATGACTTGAAGGAGGCCGAGTGAGGATCAGCGCGGCACTGTGGATCAGCTTGTTGAACTTGACCAATGGATACGCCGCCAGAGGCATGTTCTTCCTTGGATGCTACCCGATCGATCTTGGGTGCTCGCGCCCACGAACCTTCCCTCCACAGGGCGCCGTCACGAGCGCCAAAGGGCGGCCTGCCGCTCCGGCGCGTCCGGCGGGTCACATCCCCGCGCCACATCGGAGCGTCCAGGTACATGCTTTGAGCTAGACCGTCGAGCTGCCCGCCCTCGGACACGTTCAGCTCGCTGGGCTGGAACTGTCGGCTCCCTCGTCCCGCGCCGACATCCGAGGCGGCTCGCGGTGCAACACGTAGTCACCGTTGACCACGGCGATCGCGAGCCGTGAGCCCAGCGTGAACATCAGCGCTCCGATGCCGAAGATGCCGGCGCTGACGAGGAACTCGGTGGATGTCGGTGAGTACTCGTAGATCTCGCCGAGCACCGATGGCGTGAAGCCCGGCACGACGAGCCCCATGCCCTTCTCGATGTAGACGCCCGACCAGATGAGCGCGCAGCCCAGGTTCAGGGTGACCACGTTCTTGCGCGTCCACGGCACGAGGAACAGCACGAACGCCACGATGCTCGCTCCCACGCTTAGCCAGGCCCAGCCCACGAGCGTGGTGTGCCCGTCGAGTCCGAAATAGAGGTAGCGCATGTGCATCAGGTGATGCGTGTCGGAGTACCACTCCGTGAACACCTCGGCCAACAACAGGAAGAGGTTCAGGAACATCGCGTAGGCCATCAGTTCGGCGATTTTCCAGATCGCCTCGCGCTTGATGTCCAGACGCGATGTCTTTCGCAGGATCTGGAGCAGGACGATCATGATCGCGGGCCCGCTGCAGAATGCCGAGGCGAGAAAGCGCGGCGCGAGGATCGCCGCGTTCCAGTACGGCCGGCCCGGGAGGCCCGTGTAGATGAACGCCGTGACCGTGTGGATGCCAACCGCCACCGGAATGGAGAACAGAACCATGGGCATGAAGATGTTCTTGTTCGGCTCGCGACGCCAATAGAGGCTCGTCAGCAGATAGGTCACAACCACCACGTTCAACATGAAGTAGAGGTTGAGTGCCAGCACGTCCCAAGCCAGCAGCGAGCTCGGCAGGTTCAGCGACCCGATGAACGGCATGACGTGCAAGAGTCGATCCGGGCGCCCCATGTCGACCATGACGAACAACATGCACATGGCCAGCGCGGAGATGGCCATCACCTCGCCGAGGATCACGATCTCCTTGATGGGCTTCCAGTGATACACGTACGCGGGGATCACCAGAACGACCGCAGCAGCGGCCACGCCCACCAGGAACGTAAAGTTGCCGATGTAGTAGCCCCACGAGACCGGGTCACGGAGGTTCGTGACGATCAGGCCGGCCTCCAGCTGTCGCCCGTATGCGGCGGCGCCCAAGCCGATGAGCGCGAACAGGACGGCCAGAAAGGCGTAGTACAACGGCGAGCCGACGCAGATGATCCGCACGGCGCCCGTGAAGAACTCGAGTGTGTCTCGGAAGGGTCTCATCCGTAGAAGTAGAAGAACTTGGGTTGAGTGTTGAGGTCTTCCTTCAGCACGAAGACCCGCTTCTGATCGAGAAGTGTTCGTATCTCCGAGTCAGGGTCGAGCAGGTTGCCGAACTTGCGGGCGCCCGTCGGGCACGCCTCGAGGCACGCGGGATAGCGACCGGCGCGCGTGCGCTGGACACAGAAGCTGCACTTCTCGACGACGCCACGCGGGCGCGGCCGGTTACCGAGCACGTGCATGTCGGGGTTCAGTTCGTCGGCGGGGACATTCGGCTCGCACCAGTTGAAGTGCCGCGCGCCGTATGGGCAGGCCGACATGCAACAGCGACACCCGATGCACCAGTCGTAGTCGATGACCACGATCCCGTCGCGTTCCTTCCAGGTGGCCTGGACAGGGCAGACCTTGACGCACGGGGGGGTCTCGCATTGCTGGCACTGCACGGGCACGTAGAACTTGCCCGGCGCCGGAACGATCTTGGGGTTGAAGTAGGCGTCGGCATGCGTGAAGTCGATGCCGTGCTCCTTGTCCATTTCCAGCACGGTGATCCAGTGGATTGGGTTGCTGTGCGCGCCCTCCGGCTCGTGGCGTGACTGGTTGTTCTCCTCGACACACGCATGGATGCACGCGCGGTTGCCGTTGCAGCGGGACAGGTCGAGCCCGTATCCGAACAGGACGCCCTCCCGCGGCGGTGTCGCGTTGACGTCTACGTCGCGCCCAAACTTCTCCTTGTACTGCGCCTCGAGCGCCGTGAGGAACGTAGTCAACTCGCGCGGGGTCATCTCGCGCAGGCGCGTCTTCATGAATTGCTCGAGGTCCATCTTCGAGCACCCCGTGGCGGCCAGCGCAGCGCCGGCAGCCGCGGCGGCGATGCCCGTCATGAACCCCCTGCGCGTGGAGTCGCCCGTCATCGGATGGCCTCCGGACGCGGAGGTGCTGCGTAGGGCTCCATCTTGGGGAACCCCGGATTGTGGGGATCGTTGTGGCAGTGCACACACAACAAGTACTGATGGTCGCCGTCCCAGCGACCGACGCGCTTCCCGTGCAGTCCCACGCGCCAGTCTCGCAAGCGCGTGCCGTGGCACTGCCCGCAGAGTCGGTAGGACTCTGCAAACGGAACGGTCGTCCCGCTCGCGAGCCGCAACGAGTCACGGTCCGCGACGTCGTGGCAGTCGTAGCAGCCGCCGATGCCCTCACCATGGTGCAACTCGATCTCGGAGTGTTGATTCTCACGGATCTCCGTGTGGCACGTCGAGCAATCGTTCTTCGCGGCCAGTCGCTGGTGGCAGTTCACGCACTTTGTCATGAGCGCGACAGGCTGCGGCCGCTTGAAGGGCTCCTCGCCGTGGCACTGCGTGCAGCTGATGTCGATCGCCAGGTGACCCGCGTGGTCGGGATCAACGTCCGCCGTCTCCCAGCGGTGGGGGATCACGAGTTCATCCGCGTCCCCACGATGAGCCTCGAAGTAGTCGGCGACCGCTGGCCGCACGTCCACCGTCCCGACCGGGTGGCATTGGAAGCATATCTCCGGGCGAGCGCGCGACGCAGGCTCTCCGTGACAGGTCACGCAGTCCATGCCCGCGTCCCAGTGCATCTGGTGTTCGAAGAATGGCCCGTCCTCCTCCCGGACCCCCTCGGTCGAGTGGCAACGCGAACACGGAAAGATGCCCTCCGTGAAAGGCGGAGGCGCGACGATCGGCGTCCCCACGTCTTCCTGCGCGACGTGCTCGACGGCGACCACTTCGGTCGGCAGCACCTGAATGACCCGAACAGCCTGCGCAAGGGAGACGCGATCCGCCCGGTCGAGGGCGCCGAGGGCAGCGCCTGACGTCTGGGGAGCGCACGCAATGGCCACGGTCAAGCATGCCCAGCCGACTCTCTCGTGCGAGCTCCACATGACTGCGTGGCTCTGAGGGTTGCAGACGTGGTCCGCCCCAGTTCTTCGATCCGCGTGCGCGATACTACAGCGAGGAGTCGTCTAGTCCCGGGTGAAATGGGCAACTGCGCCCTGTTCGACGCCCGTCTGCGCACTCTTGACCGAGACGCGCTCGCACTCAGATCCGTTGCGGTGGATCGGGTTGGAGTCACCCAGAACTCCGCGACGCCGCCTTGCTCCCACATGTGTACACCGGACCGTCGCTCGCAGAGTCATTCATGCGACATGAGCCGAACGCGCGCGATCCCGACCGGATGTCCCGAGCCCATTCCTGTCGGTCCCGGAAACCTGATCCGCGCCCCTGATCCCTGATCATCGAGACTGACCGACACGATCTCGGGGTTCGAGTCACCGCGCCACCCCTGCCTACCGGGGTGCGCGCGGAATGGAGGAAGTGCTCCACTTGATGCCTTGCCAGATGGAGTTTGTGAAGTTGCTGACGCCCCATGCGTCCGAGTATCGTCTCGCTCCATGACGACCGACGATGGAAGGGTGCCTGAAGCAACGGGTGAGAGCTCCCCGGGTCGGAAGTGGGTCGGCAAGCTGTTGCTCTTCGTGACCAGCCTCGGACTGAGCCTGCTGCTTGCAGACTTCATTCTGCGTGAGCTGAACCCCCAAGCGGATAACAAGCAGGCCTCGGTCTACGCGCCAGACGCACGGCTGCTGTATCGCATGGTGCCAGGGACGTCGAAGATCTTCCGCCACAAGCCCGAGAACGGTTCAGCGGAAGTGCACGTGCGCGTCAACAAGCATGGTTTTCGAGGTGACGACTTTGCCTTGGAGACGCAGCAGCCTCGCATCGTTGTCTACGGCGATTCCTTCATCGCGGGTGAGTTCTCTCCCCTCGAAGAGACCTTCGTGGAACGCCTGGAAGACAGGCTGAGCCAAGCCCTAGGTCGTGAAGTGGAATGCATCAACGCGGGAGTGGTGGGTTATGGGCCCGACCAGATGCTGCTGCGTATGGAGGAAGACTCCGACAAGCTCATGCCAGACCTCATCGTGGTGGCGCTGTTTTCCGGAAATGACTACGGCGACATCGTGCGCAACCGCTTGTTTGGCTTGAATGCCGACGGTTCGCTTCGCGCGCAGAAGGTGTCGTTCTCGCAGACATGGATTGACTCCTGGGCCCAAGCGGATGAAGGGGGCTTGCTCGACACCCTCAGTGCGCACCGGAAAGCGAAGACTTCGCGCAGTGACGAGGGTGTGGCCAACTTGTCACCCCAGGAGTTCATGAAGCGGGCCTTGCGCAACTCAAAGCGGGATCATGCGCGAGCGCTCGCTAGCAAGGTCGTGGTCCTGAACTCCGTTCAAGCGGACTACTACGACGCAGACCTGGCGATCAGCGCCCAAAAGGATTCGTCGCGTTACAAGCTCCAGCTCATGGAGCAAGTGATGCTGGAGTTTGAGCGCAGAGCGTCGGCGCGTGGGATTCCCCTGGTCTTTGTCGGGATTCCCGCACCGATGGATGTCTGCGAGGGCTACGAGGTGTCCGTGGATCCCTCAATCTGGCCCAGCTATGAGCCGGATCGACTGTGCCGAGGGCTCGCAGACATCGCGCGTCGAAACGACCTGTGGCACGTCGACCTCTTTCCTAGCTTTCACGGCGATGCTTGCGCTTCGATGTTCTTCGGAAATGGCGATCACCATTGGACCGCGGCTGGGCAGGACCTGGCGGCGACCACCGTCGCCCAGTCTATCGTTGCGCATGGATGGCCGTAAGCCAGGGCGCGGAGGTCGCCGGGAACGCACCAAGCACGCTTGCGCGTAAAACCGCGGCGCTCGCGCCGACGTTTTCGCTCACTTCACCCCGGAAGACTCGGGTCTGATGGGTGTGTACTCACTTGAGACCTCATGCTCGAGGTACTGCTGCGCCGCCTGAAGAACGGGAGCGTTGTCCTCGAACCGGAGGGGGTAGCTGAGCAGGCGTTCTTGAGCGACCTCGTAGAGTTCGTGGGCCTCCTCAGAAAGCAGCCATTGCGTCAGGCCGCCGCCAACCTTCGTGTTGGCGTAGGCCGCATCGATGGCAGCCGCGATGGGCGACGTGCTGAGGTCAGAAATCACGGGGCGTGGGTAAGGGCCATATCCTGCCGGGAGTGAATCGTAGTCCAAGCGCTCCATGGCTTTGCCAAAGGCCGGGTCAGTCTGGCCGTACACGGTTCGCTCAATGCTCTGCTGGATCATCATCCCGGAGCACTGCGCGCAGGGCTCAAGAGAGGTGTAGACGGTGTGTGTTTTTAGATTGTAGGACCTCTTCTTGTTGAGATAGCCGGTCATCAGCCGCACTTCGCCGTGCTGAGTGCCGTTGCCGGTGATCTTGTTGCAGTTGCGTCCCCAGTTGACGATGCGGTTCTGGCCGTCCACCAAAACGGCGCCGATGTTGTGGCCCCGCGGAGTGGCGGTGTCTTTGGTCTGCCAATCCTTGAGCACCACGGCATAGGCGAGCAAACTGAAGATCTCGTCGCGTTCCTCGGCCTCAGATTCAGCAGTGGCTGTAGACAGCGTGTCCTGGATCGTGCTGGACGCAGCGGCGACTGGAGCAGGCTCTGCGATCTCTCCCCCCGTCGCACTGCACCCAAGGGACAAGCCCAGAGCCCACAAGCCAATGAGAATTCGAAGAGCCTTCATTCTGAGATTCCTCCTGCAATTGGATCGGGTGAACTGACCCGCAACACCGTGCGGTACCTGAACGTCGTGCATCAAGTTCCAACGATTGGGCTTGAACTCAACTGACCAGGCGTCGCCTCCGCCTTTGCTTGGCGCTCAGCCAATCAGTCGAACCCCATCCCCTCTCTTCCAAGGCGGCTGACTCTAGCATGAGCACACGACGTGTGCCGAGCCCGCACAGCCCGCGCAGTTGACTGCTGGTTCGCGCCGAACCGGCAGCGCGACTTGCGCTGTCTGCAAGGTTCACATCGCAGCTGCGGCCAAACTCAGCGCTGATATGTCACCGAAAGCGGGTACTCACCGTTGGCCCAAAACGGCCCGTCACGGGTTTGCAGCTTCACGGTCAAGACCTTGTTGCCCGCATCGATATGGACGTGTCCGCTCACGATCTCGATCGATGGGCTCTGCGCACCTGGGTGGGTGTCCACCAGGACGAGATCAGCGGCCTGGATCACGACCCGGGATCCCGACATCTCCGCGAGGTCAAAGGAGTAGGCCCGGTGCGTCTCGTAGGAGCCGAGGGAGTGCACACCCCATTGGTAGTTGCCCGTGGGCGCCGTGAAATAGACGTAGGGTCTGGCGACTTCGCCTGCAGGTGTCCGCAAGCCCAGATGAGCCCTGGGCGCATGACTCCGCGCCGCGCAGGACACGAGCATCTGGGAAAGCAGCAAGGCGCCGACGCACATCGCCCATGCCAGCCTGCTTGCGCTTCGTGTGTTGGGCCGAGCCCCCGGCTGGGTTTGCGGGCCCTGACCCGCAGGCGCTTGCTCAAACAATCTGTCGTGCTCGTTCGCCATGCCTGCTCTTCTGCCTCCCGTGCCTTCCGAAATCCGCTCCGAGCCACGATCCTACGATGTCGCTTCCGATCCGCGTCGAAGCGATCCCGACGGCTGAATCTCGACCGACTCGAGAGGAGCCGCCCCAAAAACTTCATACCATCCAGTCAGCGCCGACCACGCCACCCCCAGGAACACACCCGCCATGCCGAGCCTGATGGAACGCCTGCACGATCTCTGGCAAGACGGCCGAGGACTCAAGTGGCTTCTGTTGCTAACGGCCCTGGTCCTGCAGGCCCCCACCGAAACGGTGTCGCAGGGCTTCGTCCCCAATGCCTTGATCCTGACCGACCTCAACCCCAAGACCCTTCCCATCGTCCTGGCAGCGGACGCCGACAACAAGGACGTCAAGTACAAGTCCAAGTCGACCTACAAGCCGAAGACCGTGATCACGGGCGGTGCCAAGAAGGACGTGCGTCTGATGCTGCGCGCCAAGCGAGATAACGCTGGCCTGCGGGCGGTGCTCGATCACGAGATCGCTACGAACGACATGGACTACCGCATCCGCCTGGCCTTCGACCCCGGCAAACGGGACGGGCTCGTGGATGGCGCTTCGTTAGGGTTCTTCGAGATCATCGTGCTCGGCGCTGCACCCGCAGAAGGCACCCAGACCGTGCGCCGTCTCGAGGCAGTCTACAACGAGGCGATGGACGGCTATACGGTGCGCGCGACGGACGGCACGGACCCACTGGGCATGACGCTGGATGTCGCGGACGAAGAGGTCGTGCTTCGATTGCGCTTGGCCGGCGGCCTGTTGTTCATGGAGGCGGGCGCACCCACTGGCCCGTTCATCACCAACATCAACACCACGGAGCTTTACAGCGAAGACCTCAGCGTGGAGAGCGGCCTCTGGTCGTCGGGCAACGGCATCCCCCACAACATTGCCTGGGGCGTGGCCGGCCTCGGCAAGAAGGCCACCCTGTACTTCAACCTGATGACACTTTGGGGCGCGCTGCCTCATATCGGAGATGCGGAAACCCCCATCGCCCAACAGCTCATCACAACGGTCATCACCGTGACCAACTCACTGTTCCCGTCCGACGTGGCCACCGCCACCCAGGTCATGGACGACACGGCGGCCGTGCTGCTCGATGTCGTGATGGACCTGGAGACCGCCGTGAATGTCGAGAGTTTCCGGGACCCGAGCCAGGCCAGCCGCGCGCTCAAGACCGCAAAGAAGGCCCTGAAGATGGCCCAGAAGGCCAAGGCTAGCGGAGACAAACTCCTGGCAGCGGGCAAGACGAACCCTGCCCCCCTCGGCAAGAAGGCCATGGCCATCACCATCCGCTCCATCTTGGCACTGGTGCAGGTGGGCGGCTTCCGGAGCAACAGTGCTTCGAAAGCGGTGAAGACCGCCTCGTCCTTCTGACGCATCGCCAACGGCGCTAGGCCTTGAACTTGTCGTGGCCCTGCCTGTCCCCGCCCGGCCCTTGCCGAGCCCAGCACCGGCCGGGGCTCGGTCGTGCCCTGCCACATATCGGCCATCTCAAGCGCAAATCTCGGAGGCTCTCTTCGGATAGGATGCGCGGTAATCGTGTTCCTCCTTAGTGTTGGGTCCTGACATGGCGCCATCGATGGTCTTGAAAACTTTCCGGGTCCTGCTGAGCGTCGCCGTACTGGCGAGCTGCCTGGCGACGCCAACTGCCCTCGCGCTCGTGCCTACCAGCGCGTCGCACCCCAAGCTGACGGCTCCGCCGCCGTCGGGGAGGGTCACCCTGACCAACGGCACCACCATCGAGGCCCAGAGCATCACGGTGGGCGATGAGCGGGTGGAGATCGACCTCGGTTTCCAGGTGCTCAGCGTCCCGCTCTCGGAAGTGGCTGAGATCGAAACGGATCTCGAAGGCAGCGAGTTAGATGAAGACCGGCTGTACAGCGAATCCAGCGAGGGCGAGCAGCGGAGCCTCGACCACAACATGGGAGTCGTCGCCGAAGCCGTGGTCCTGGTGCGCACTCCGGTGGGCCTCGGCTCCGGCTTCATGATCCACCCTGAGGGCTACCTGATCACCAACGACCATGTCGTGGAAGGCTCCACCGAGCTGACCGTCGTGGTCTATCGCCAAGCCACCGATGGCCTGCGCAAGGACGAGTACAAGCACATCCGCATCGTGGCCACCAGCGAGCTCCTGGATCTCGCCCTGCTCAAGATCGAGCCCGATGAGCCTGAGGAGTTCCTCACCGTTCCGCTCAGCAACTCGAACGAGCTGACACAAGGCGAAGGGGTGTTCGCAGTGGGCAACCCCATGGGCCTTGAGCGCAGCTTGAGCGAGGGCATCGTCGCCCTGCGTTCGCGCCTGCTCGGCGGACAGACCTTCGTGCAGACCACGGCGGCCTTGAGCCCCGGGAACAGCGGTGGCCCCCTGTTCAACATGGCGGGCGAGGTCATCGGTGTGAACTCACTGAAGATCGTGGCCCAGGCAGCGGAGGGCCTGTCCTTCAGCATCCCCATCAATCAAGTGAAGGCCTTCATCGACAGCCAGGAGGCCTACGCCTTCGACTCGCTCAACGCCAACAGTGGTCACCGCTACTACGCTCCGCCGCAGCAGGGTGACAAAGAGGAGACGACCCCATGATCATCACCCCAAGCCGAGAGGCACAAGGCTCGCGCCGGTTGCTGGCAACCCTTGGCGTGACCCTGGCCGCTTGCGCCTGCTTGGCGTCACCCGTCAGCGCGCAGATCCCACGCGGCGACCTGGCTCAGATTGTTCCCGCTGGAACCGTGGTGTTCGCACAGGTTTCCGCGCTCGACAAGCTGGCCTTGCTCGACCCCGACGGCGCCATGATGACCTTGGCGAAGCACGAAGCCGTCGCCGCCGCCTTCGAGGGAATCACCGACTTCTTCGGCGACTTCGAGGACGAAGAGACACTGCTGGCCCTCGACCTGGAAGCCGACGAACTGGCCCGCCTCTTCACCGGACGCATCATGTTTGCCATGCCGGAGCTTGTGCTCGAGGAGTCGGACGTCGAGGTGGGCGCCAGCACACAGGTATCCCTCACGCTGAGACCCGGCCGCGGCGTGCTGGTCATGGCCGACTTCAGCGGCACGGAGGAACGCCTCGAAGAGCTGCTGGAGAACGTGGCCAAGCTGCGCGAAGAGGATGAGGAGATCCACGACGCTGCCATCCTCGCCGAGGACATCGACGGCGCGCGCCTCTACAACCTCGTCGAGGTCGACCTGGAGCAGGATGTCGACGACTCCACATGGCTGGCCCTGGTGGACGAAGTGCTGCTGCTCTCGAACAACGAGGACACGCTGATGGACTTCGTGGATCTCGCCGACCAAGGCGCCCCCGAAGGCGACAGCCTGGTGGATGACCCGCGCTACCAGGACACGCTGGATCGCGTCGGCGAGCACGACGTGCTGATCTACATCAACAGCGGCGAGATGCTGCCGTTGGTGAACGAGCTGCTCGAGGACCAGCTCAACAAACAGGGTATGTCGGTCGCCATGTTCCTGCGCCCGGAAGATCTCATTGCGGCGTTGCGGCTCGATGCCCTCGAGAGTTTCTTCGCTGGCCTGCGGGTGGACGACGACGAGGCCGAGCTGGTCTTCGGCATGACCCACGCCGACACCGAGTACGGCCTGCACACCCTCATGACCTATGGCGGCAGCGGCGTGGAGATCCCGGATTACTTCAGCTCCGACTTCCACTCGGCGTCCATCTCGAACTTCGACGTGGCTGGCGCCTACGAGATGTTCGACAAGATGCTGCTCAAGGCGTCGCCCACGGGGCACGGCATGCTGCGCGGTCAGATCGAGCAGTTCGAGACCGAGAGCTTCCCCATCCGCGAGGCACTGCTCACCAACCTCGACAGCCTCATGGTGGAGATGCTCGGCTTCCCGGAGGCCACGGTCGTCGGCCCGGAGGAGCACCCCACCCAGGCCTACGTGATCAAGGTCAAGGACCCCCAGTCCCTCGAAGAGGCGCTGTCGGCCTTGGTGGATGACGAGAACGAGGAGGAGGCGAGCGAGTTCATGAACGTCTCCATCCGCACTCTGCCGCTGCCCGCGATGCTCGCTCCGGGGACGGAGTCTCCCGAGTTGGCCTTCGCGGTCGTGGACAACAACCTCGTGGTCTCGCTGGGTGACCGCAAGATGGTCGAGAACGTGATCGCGCACATCAAGAACCCCGGCGACTCCCTGCTGGACGACGTAGACCTCATGGATGCCTTCGACGATCTGCCGTCGGATGACATCGTGGCCATGGGCTTCGTGAGCGTTGCCGAGACGCTACAAAACATCATTCGCGGAGGCGGCGACGCGCTCGAGTCCCAGTTCGCCTTCGTGGACGAAGAGCAGGATCTCGAGTCCTTGCTCGAAGCCCAGGAGGCTCTGGACAACCTGCCCGACGTCTCGGACATCCACTATTACGTGGTCTCCAAGACCTACAAGAGCGGCGATGCCTTCGTCTCGCACATGCTCTTGCGCCCTGACTTGGACCCGCAACCGTGATCCGCTTGCCCGAGATCGCTTCGACCCCGTCCCATTCGATCCCGTCCTGTCCAACCCTGATGAGCTCTGCCGTGCTGCGTTTCTCCGTGCGCCTCTCCCCGGTTCTCTCCCTGGTTCTCGCGTTGGCCCCCTGGGCACAGGTGTCGGCCTCCGATGCTCCGTTCCAGCTCACCGGTCCGCTGGTGTCCCTCGCCGACTGGAACACCCGCGGGCTGTGCTCGGGTGACCTCGATGGCGACGGACGCCTGGACCTGGCCATGGTCAACAACGACCGGGCCCGCATTGACTTGCTGTACCAGCGCACACCCGACGAGTTGCGCGCCGTGGCCAAGACGCGCCTCGACAGCCCGCGCTGGGAACCCATCATCGAGGACGCGCCCTTCCTCAAGGAGACGGTGACCACAGGTGACTTCATGTACGACCTGGCCATCGTGGATGTGGATGGCGACGGCCGGAACGATCTTGTCTACACCGGAAAGCGTGACCGCATTGCGGTCAAGCTGCAGACGGGCGACGGGGTGTTCGACGAGATGTGGGCCTACGATCGCGACACCCCCAACGCCAACGTCGGGTCGCTGGCCGTGTCCGACGTGGATGGAAACGGTCGGGACGACCTGATCGCCATGACCACCACGGCCTTCCTGGTCTTCCACCTCGACGGCGAGGCCGATGTGCTGCCCCGCCCCGACAAGTACCGGGTCAGCGAAGAGAACCCCCAGCACCTGGCAGCCCGCGACCTCAACGGCGACGGGCGACTGGACCTGGCCTACATCGCCGCGAGCAGCGAGCGCGCGTTGCGCGTGCGCTACCAGGACGCGGTCGGCAACTTCGGGCCCGAGTTGGGCATCCCCGTGCCCGTGGGTGCGTCCTCTTGGGACGTCCTGAGCTGTGACGGTGCGGTGGACCAGCTGGTGACCATCAAGCCCACCCGCTCGGAGCTGCAGTTCACGCCGCTGACGGGAGAGCCGGGCGCCAGTGCTCGACGCCAATCGCTGGCCATCCGGAACTACCCGGTGCCCAAGTCCGGCGTCGACCCATCGCTCTACGCCGTGGGCGACTTCGATGGCGACACGCGCATGGATGTTGCGGTGGCCGACACCAACGGTGCCGCCGTGCATCTGTACGTCCAGGACGACAGCGGAGAGTTCAGCCGCCCCGTCGAATTCCCGTCGCTGCAGAACATGTCCTCGCTCTCGGTGCTTCAGCGTGGCAGCCAGCCCGACGGCTTGCTGGTCTGCAGCGAGAAGGAAGGCATGGTGGGCATCTCCATCATGGTGGACGGGCGACTGGGGTTCCCGGTCAACATCGCCGTTCCCGGCGAACCGCTGGTCGCGGCGGCGGCCGATCTGGACGGCGATGGAAACTCCGAAGTGATCGTCGCGACGAAGGATGGCCGACGCTTCAACCTTGAAGTGATGCGCAAGAACGGCGACGGCTGGGAAGGCGGCGAGCCGGTCAAGCTGGGTGCCATCAAGCGCAGCCCTTCCGATCTGATCGCCAAGGACCTGAACGACGATGGCTTCGTGGACCTGGCCATGTTCATTCCCCGGGAAGCCTCTAGGCTGTTCATCCAACAGGGCGACGGTGAGTTCCAGGAGATCGCCGAGGAAGATTCCGTGCGCACCAGCCAGTTCGAAGGCGTCTTGCCACGCAACTTCGGGACCGGCGACTTCACCGGAGACGGCAAGACCGAGATCCTCGTGGCGGGCAAGGGCTTCGTGCGCGCCTACCGGCTCAAGGCCGACGGCTCACTGGAGATCGTGGACCAGGCCAATGCGCGCAGCAGTCTCGACGAGCTGAGCGGCCCCCTGCTCTACGACCTGGACGGCGATGGCAGCCGTGAGTTGCTCAGTTTCTTCGAGGAGGAGGGGCGGCTTCAGGTGCTGGAGCGCGACGCCTCCGGCCTCTACACCTACCGCGACTCCCTCGACCTCGCCTCCCTGGGCCTGACGCAGGTCCTGGCCCGGGACATGGGCGGCGCCGCGGGCAACCGGTTGATGTTCTTTGGCAAGGACCGCTTCTGGTCCATCCCTCCGGTGCGCTTGGGTGGCGATGGCGCCGGACCGTCGAGCTACCGCACGCACCTGGATGACGTGTCCTACTCGCTCTTCGGCCTCGCTGACCTCAACGGCGACGGCCAGCAGGACGTGATCGGCATCGATTCGGGCGAGCACGTGCTGGAAGTCCTCAGCGGCGGCTGCGACCAAGCGTGGAAGAGCGAGTTGTTCTTCACCATCTTCGAGAAGAACCGCTTCAATCGCAGCAGCAGGGGGGCGGCATCGCAACCCCGCGAGCTGCTGGTGGGCGACTTCAACAACGACAGCCGGGACGACTTCGTGCTGCTCATCCATGACCGGGTGCTGCTGTATCCCCAGGCAGCAGCGGAGGGCTCGCACTGATCGCTGCGCCCGACGGTTCTGCAGACAAGAGCGCCTCGAAGAGCGGGCCGGCCGTGGCAAATCGCAGCGCCCTCTTCATCGCCGTTCTGGCCCTGGGCCTCGCCGGCTGGCACGCCCTCGGGCTCCTGGACCGCCGGCTCGAACCCCTGGTCCCGTCGGCCTACGGCATCGTCGAAATGCGCCTGCCCGGCGTCTCCGCGGCCGAGTTGGAGCGCGTTCTCACAGTGCCGCTGGAGCGCGAGCTTCTGCGCCTGCCCATAGTCTTGGACAGTTGGACCGAGACCCGGGATGGGCTGGTGCTCATCCATCTGGAGTGCGAGGCCGACGCCGTCGAGTCGGGCGTGGCATGGGCAAGCATCGAAGAACGCTTGCACCGACAGGCAGATGTCTGGAGCGACGACTTCATCGGTCTCACGGGCCCTGTCTTGCATCGACCCTCAGAGCAGTGGGCCGAGGCCCTGGTCACCGTGGCTCACGAAAAGGGCGAAGAAGGTGACGGGGTCCCGCTGGCCTCGGCGCGCCGCCTCGCTGCGCACCTGACGTCCCTGCCCGGCGTGGGACACGTGGAGTTGTTCGGTCGCCCTCAAGACCAGATCGTGCTCACGTACGACGACTCCGACCTTGTCAGCGCTGGCCTGACGCCCATGGAGTTCCGGGAGTACCTCCGCGCTCAGCACGTGCTCGCCCCCGGCGCCTATCTCACCAGCGGCGGCCTCATCCAGCCGCTGGAAACGGTGTCTCGCATCCGTGACTTCGAGGAGCTGCAGCAGCTCCCCGTGCGCGACCCCGCAGACGGCGACCCCGTTTCCCTCAGCCGCCTGCTGGACGTGAAGCGCGAGCCGCTGCGGCCCACCGTCGACCGCCTTCGTGCAGATGGTCAACTGGCCATGGCGCTCGCGGTCCATCGCGCCCCGGACGCCGATCTGGCCAGCTTCTCGCGCAGCGTGCGAGCGGCCATCGAGGTGCACGAGTCTGCCGAGCCCGTGTGGTGCGAGGCCGTCGTCTTCCAGCCCGACGTGGTGCACGAGGAGTTCGATCGTTTCGGCTTCAATCTGCTGCAGGGCTTTGTCGTCATCCTGACCCTGCTGGTGTTGAGCCTCGGACTGCGCGTGGGTCTGTCCGTTGCCGTCGTGTTGCCGTTCGTCGTGCTCACCAGCTTCGTGGTGATGCACGCGGCAGGCTTGAGCCTCGATGTCGTGTCGCTCTCCAGCTTCATCCTCGTGCTGGGATTGCTCGTCGACAACCACATCGTGATGGCGGAGCGCATTCGGAGACTCTCCGAGCAAGGTGTGTCGCGCGTCGACGCCATGGCCCGAGCAGGGCGCGAACTCATCGCGCCCCTGTCTGCCGCCGCCATCACCACCGCCTTGGGCTTCCTGCCCGTCGTGCTGACTGACGACCCCATCGGCCACTACGTCAGTGCGCTCTTCTGGGTGGTGCTCATCACCCTCACGATCTCATTGCTGTTCTGCTTCTTCGTCACGCCCAAACTGCAACCTGCGGCAAGCGCCTCTGCCCAACAGCCGACGCAACCGGAGTGGGTCTGGGAGCGGCGCTACAAGGCCGTGCTCAAGCTGGCTTTCGCGAGACCATTGCCTGTTCTCCTGCTCGTGCTCGCCGTCTGCGCCTCGGGTTGGATGTTGCTCTCCTCGCGGGAACAGATCTTCTTCCCCGTCACGGCTCGTCCGCTGTGGCTGCTGGAGATCGAAGGTGCCCAGGGGGTCGAGGTCGAAGGCACGGAGCAGATCACCCACGACCTCGAGTTGCTGCTTGCCGAGGAGCGCGGCTTGAGCGACAGCGCCCTACGGCACGGTGTGAGCTTCGTGGGCCGCTCGGCCCCCCCGCTGCAGGCCAGCATTCCCTACCTGGAGTACGCGCCCCACTACGCGCAAGTGCTGCTCCAACTCGACCCAGATCGGGATGCCGCCGGCTTCGAGCAACGCCTTCGGACCTGGATGGCCTCCCACGAAGACACGGCCCGCCTACGCTTGCGGCCTGTGGAGCTGGGCATGCCCATCACGTGGCCAGTCCAGATCGAGGTGCGCGGCCCCCTGGAAGGGCTGCACGAATTGGCGGGCGAGGTGGCAGGACGGCTTCGCGCCGCAGGCTGCATCAATGTGTCTTCGGATTGGGCCGAGCCCGCTCTCAAGCTGGCGGTGGAACCCGACCGCGTGGCCCTGGCCGATCGTGACCTGACCGTGGGCGACGTCAGCTTGGGCATGCACAGCGTGGTGCACGGGTTGCCGTTGTTCGACCTGCTCGAGGATGGGGAGCGCACGCCTGTCATGTTGCGGGCACAGGTTCGTCGCAAGCGCGAGCGCGAAGCTCTTGCCGACGCGTACATCTACCCTCGCAAGGGCGACCCGTCCCTGCTGTATGAGGTCGCAGAGGTCAGGGAGATCCATGACTACCCCGTGCGGGCTCGCCGCGCCGGCTATCCCGCAGTCACTCTTCGTGGCGAGACCGCCGACCCTGGCCAGGCATTGGCGATCGAGAAGGCACTGGTCGCTGGGCTTGGCGACCTGCGCGACGAGCACCGGGCCTGGTCGTTCACGCCACAGGGCGTGTCGGCCTCATCCAGCCGTGCCAATCGCGCCATGCTCGACGAGGTTCCGTGGGCGTTGCTGGCCATTCTGTTGTGCCTGCTGGCTCAATCGCGTTCGCTGATCGAAACCGGTTTGGTTCTGCTGACGGTGCCCTTGTCCTTGGCAGGCGTCGCGTTCGGCCTGACCGCTCTGGGCGAACCCTTCAGCTTCATGACCCTCGTGGGGATGACGGCGCTGGCAGGCATCGTCGTGAACAACGCCATCGTGCTGCTGTCGAGCATCCGCAGGCGCGCCGAGGAGGCCGGTCATTGGTCGCAAGACATCGTGATTGAGAGCGCGGCCCACCGCCTGCGCCCCATCTTGCTCACGACCTTTTGCGCCTTGGCGAGCATGGCCGTCTTGCAACTCTCGGGGGGCGCCATGTGGCGCCCCCTGGCTACGGCTGTCATCAGCGGCTTGGCTGTTTCCACCTCGCTGGTGCTGTTCGTACTCCCCGTGCTGTATGGGGTGGCCATGGGTTGGGCGCGAGGCTGGCAGAAGAGCTGAGGCCCGTAAGGATCGGGCTTTGCGCCACGTGCTGTACCCTTTGAGGCGACCACTCAATCTGGCCTGGGGGACAGGATGTCGAAGATCGAGAACATCGTCGTTGTCATGCTGGAGAACCGCTCCTTTGACAACATGCTCGGGGCTGTTTCCGGCCTCAGCCCGGGGCAGTACACGAACCAGGATCTGCGCGGGAAACTGATCCCCACTTGGGGTGCGCCTGGCGACCCGACGACCATCCCTGCCGTCGACCCCTTCGAAGTCTTCGACGACATGGCGCAGCAGATTCTCGGCTTGGGATCTGTGATTGCGGACACCAACCCCTATTCAAACCCGCGGGAAAAGTACGGTGCGATGGGCGGGTTCGTCGTCAACTACCAGCGCAAGAAGGACGCACCGAAGAAGGATGTCATGCACATCTTCGACCCTTCCTCAGTCCCGGTGACCACGTGGCTGGCCCAGAACTTCGCGGTCTGCGATCAGTGGTTCGGTTCCGTGCCGACACAAACCTTTGCGAACCGGATGTTCGCGCAGTGCGCGAACCCCGGAAAAGACGCGCTGGGCAACAGCTACATCGATGATTTCCAGTATGCAGTCGACTTCGAGTTCGGGAAGGGCAAGCGCCTTCCGAGCATCTTCCAGCGACTCGACACGGTCATGGGGACCGCCAAGCAGCCCAATTGGAAGCTCTACTTCCATGACTACGCCATCAGCGGCCGGCTGCTGGAGTACGTCCGACAGAACTTCTCGGACCCGAAGAACATCAACGTCGCCAACTATAGTCACGCCGACTACCCGGCGGATGCGCCGAAGCCCAAGCATGGCCCGCCCGTCGTAAACCCGCTCGCCAATCCGGGCAACACATTCCTTGAGGACGTGCTGGGCGGTTCGCTCGCCCCCTACACCTTCATCGAGCCCCGGTATAGCGACAACTACAGCACCGATGAATCCCAGATGATGCCGGGGCTGCGCGCGAACAGTAACCATCCAGGGCCCAGTGCCTATGTCGACGCCAAGGTGCCTGCCACCGGTAACGTCATTGACGTGGCCGACGGTGAACTCCTGTTGCTCGATATCTACCTGGCCTTGCGAACCAGCGACTACTGGGAGAAGACACTGCTCATCGTCACCTACGATGAGCACGGTGGCTGCTTCGACCACGTTCCCCCACCTGCCGCGACCAAACCCGGTATTCCACGCACCGGCTCGGGCTTCAACTTCGACGTCTTCGGCCCCCGTGTCCCGACGCTCATCATCTCGCCCTTCGTCTCACCGAACTCCATCATTTCTCCGCCCGGGTCGACGCCCTTCGACCACACATCGATCATCAAGACGGTGTGGGACAACTTCGACCTGACGACGACCGGGCACTCATCGCTCAACAATAGGGACGCCGCCGCCCCGAGCGTCTTGCATGGACTCGACTTCTCGTTGCAGAACAACCCGGTCGGTGAGCCCGCGCCTTGGCAGCCTGGGGCGTCGCCGTAGAGTTCGAAGTACACGCCGGTGGCCGGCAGAAACGGCAACACGGGGTCGTATCAGCGGATGGATCCAGAGATCGAATGGTCTAAGCTCTGCTGATCCGAGCAGGAGCTGCTCGCGACTCATGCACCGCGCCTGGGAATGACCATGAACATTCGTATCAACCTTTCTCGTTCGAGTTTCAGCCCCGCACTGCGCGTTGGGCTTCTCATCGGTTGCGTCTTGTTTGTCGGAGCCGAATCGACCCTGGGGCAGTCAGCGCCTGAAGGCTCGAGCCCGCCTCCGCTCACCGCCAAGAAAGCATCCGGCAAACTCAAGAAGGCGATTGCTGGCCATCTGAAGTACCAGAAGGGCGAATACTCCGACATCATGGAGGAGTTCTGCGAGCAGGTGGATCTGCTCACGGACATCCTCAAGGAGGGCGCCTTCAAGGTGGACGAAGTGATGGAGGCCATGATCAACGAGATGGGAGTGGCCCTACGCGACATCAACGACGTGCACAACGACGTCGTCAACCAGACGAACTTCGATGCCGAGCAGCTTCTTGTTCAACTGGACTCGTCGCAGGGATTCCCCGACGCCTTCATCATGGGCGAGTGCGACACCCTCGACAAAGGACTGGCGAAGGCGGGCAAGGCGGCAGAAATCGCCGTCAAGAAGATGCGCGCCAAGCTCAAGGCCTTCAACAAGAAGGCCATGAAGGCCGCCGAACTCGCCACCATCGGCCATGTGGACACGCCTGATCCCGTCTCCATCGCACCGAACCCGGACCACCCGGCGGGCCCCCCCGTCAAGGATCTCAAGGCTGGCGCGACGTTCAGCTCAAGCGAAGGCAATGTATGCCTGACCGGCACCTACAGCGGAGACTCCGGAGTCAGTGTGGATGTCACCGTCATGGTGGGCGGCATGCCCTTCACGCTCGGCGCCACGACGAGCGGCTGCACCTGGCAAGTGTGCTTCTCCGATGGCTCAGGCCTGGATGCTCCGCTTGACCCGGGCAACTACTCCTTCGAAATCCGCGAGTTCGACGTGGACGGGACCCTCGACTCCATCTGCACGTCTGCTGGCGTGCCGTAGGCAAAGTCGTCGGAGGCGCCGGCCTTGTTGGTGATGAGGCCGGCGCGCCGACAACTCCGGAAGAGCCGTTCCGAACGCCGTGCAGAAAGCTCATCGAGAGCTGGTTCTGCTTGACGAAAAGACGGCGAAAGTGTGAGCCGGGACACGCCCCAGTCTGCCTGCGGGTGTTCGTTCAAGGCCGAGGCGCCCAACGAGCCCAACGCATACTTTTGGGATACCTTGCACCGGCCCGCGAGCCGCCACGCGGGTCGTCAGAAACCGGAAGTCTGATCGTCTCCGGCAGATCATGATGATCTGCCCCTTCAGTGATCCGGGAAGACACACCATCGATGGTCGACGGTCTCGGGTCTTGAAGAGGCAGATACAGGAGACCCGTGTTCATGCAGACGAAAACCTATCTAGCCAAGACGTTCGTCCTCGGATTCGCGACGGCCGCCCTGGTGCTGGGCGCCATCACCTTGACCTCCCCTGCTGTGAGCGCACAGGGGCCCGGCGGCCCCCTCTGCGGCCCGACCCTTCAATGGTCATGCAGCAAGATCGGAGGGCCCTCGCAGTTGTTCGTCGGAACAGTCTGCGCCAAGAAGCGCTTCGAGAAGAAGACCGGCACGAGCTGCGTGCCGCTCGGTAGCTGAGCCGTACGCGTCACGCGTTCGGATGATCATAATCCGGCGCCGGCTTTCCCGGCGCCGGATTCCCTCCAGCTGCAGGGAGAGCCCCCGTGCGTCACGCGGCTTCGGAGACCAACGGCTTTCGCAATGGGCTGAGCGTGTGTTGCATCGGCCTTGGTGTTCTCGTGATCGGTCTCTCCCTACGCATCCGAGCCTTCGAGGTCGAGGTTGCCAAGCTCTCCGAACAAGTCCGCGGCTCTTCACGCGTGGCGCTGGTTGAGGGAGAGCCCCTGCCATCGATCAGCCTCTTCGATGTGCAGGGTCAACCTCTCGAACCCCTCGGTGGCGCCACCGATAGGGGCACACTGCTGTTCATCTCGTCGCAGAGCTGCGATGCGTGCAAGCAAGTGCGCCCCCTGTGGGATGAGATCGCGGGCGCGTTTCGCGGTGCCCCCTTGGCCATGCTCGAGCTCGTCCTGGAGGCGCAACCCGGTTCTCTGGTTGGCCGTCAGGAGCTCTATCCACTGGCGGTCCCAGGCACCGATCAATGGTCCCTGGTCAACAAACTCCAGGGCGTTCCAGCTGCCCTGCTCGTGGACGCCAACGGCGTCGTTCGGCGTGCCTTCTACGGCTCACCGCACACGGGCTTGCGACAAGCTGTCGAGCAATTCCTGTTTCGCTAGCGGGTCACGCTGAGACTGCTCGGCGGCTGGAACACCTGAGATCACGAACGCGCGCCCACGGGGTGGTCCCGAGAAGTTGCCGCCTGTCGCCCCAACCACGAAGTCCATCTCTCCGTCACCGTCGAAGTCGCCTGCGCTGCGCACATCAACGCCGAAGCGGCGATCCGGAGTGAGCGGGCTCATCGTGCGGATCAGGCTACCGGTCGCACCCGAGTAGAGATAGACCCTGCCAGCGTTGCTGGCGATGGTATCGGCGCTCCACGACCCGACGATCACGTCGGCATGGCGGTCGCCGTCCACATCGTCGATGAGACGCCCCGAACCGAACCCGCCTCCGTCGGCGTTCCCGTCGACGGTGAACAGGTGGGTTCCATCTGCTCCGGAGAAGACTGAGGCCAAGTTGTTGGCGCGATCACCCACCAGGATGTCGGGCACACCGTCCAGGTTGACGTCCTTGCCGGCGTCGATGCGGTCGCCGCCGAGATTGAATCCCATGCCCACGTCCTCAATGACGTAGAGCACGACGGGAGCCTCCCCGTCATGGGAGTAGACCCGGGCCTGCCCGGCGAAGAAGTCATTCGCCAGGCGATTGCCCACGACGAACTCATCCCGGCCGTCCGGTGGCACACTGATGTCTCCGAGATAGGCGAGGCCGATGCCCAGCTCGGTGTCCTCGGCAGCACCGTCGATGGTCTCGAGGATGCTCCCGTCAACGCCGGAGAAGACATACACACGGCCAGCGTGATCCCGTTGGGGCAGGCCCGCATCCAAGAGGATCTCCGAAAGACCGCCCGAGCCGGCAAAGCTGACGACCATCGAAACGCAGCTCGTCGGGTCGAAGCCGACGTCCTCGAGCGCCGTCGCTGTGGCCAGGAAGCCCGGCTGATCATCGAGCCGGGTGAGGTCCAGCGTGCCGTGCCCCTCACCGGGATGAAGCGCGGCGTCTCCAGTCCAGCCGCCCGGAACCAGGTACTGCCGCAACAGGCCCGCCGTGTCAGCCAAGGTCACCATCGCTTCTTGGGGGCCAGGGCAGATGTCGACCAAACCGATGGACTGAACATGTGAAGGCGCTACGAAATCGAAGCGCAGCGTTCCACCGAGCGCGGAGTCGTCGGGTGCGTCGAAGAGCCCCGGGGTCGACTGCGACGCGTTCTCCTGCAGGATCAGGATCTTCCCTCGACCCACCAGCAGGTCGGGGTCCGTGGAGAACTGATTGGGGCCTGGCGGGTTGCTGTCGAAGATGGCGGCACCGAACTGGGCGGGCCCGTTGGCGGAAAGGCTGAAGAGCCCATCGAAGGTGGCCCCGTCGGAGACCTTCTGGCCATTCGTCAGCACACTGAAGAAATCGCCAGCGGTCTCGAAGTCGACCAGAACTGGTCCGGGCGGCACGTCGAGCAGGAAGGCGCAGATGAGGATGTCGTCGATGCCGTCGCCGTCGTAGTCACCGCCTGTGGCGATGGCAGCGCCGAAGCCCTCGTCATTGACGTCGCTGGGGTTGAAGACCTGGAGTGTCTGTCCGTCGACACCCGAGTACACGAACACACGACCGCCGGTGGGTCCGTTGAAGGGCGCACCAGCTACGACGTCGAGCACGCCGTCGCCGTTCCAGTCGGTGGTTTCGAGTGAGAATCCCAAGACCCCATTCGAGAGGGACTCGTTCCGCGTCCAGACGATGGTCCCGTCAGCGCCGGAGTAGACCCGCATCCGTCCTCCCGTTCCGCCAAAGTCCGCTGAGACGGCGAGGTCCGGGACGCCATCGCGAGTCACGTCGCCGACGCTCGTCACCGCCCAACCGAAGAAGTCGCCCGTCTCGGGGCTTACGACCTCCCACAGCGCCTCACATTCGGGTTCCAACCACGACTCCTGGCCAGCCGCCCCGATTGTCAAAGCGAGAAGGAACAGGCTCGAAAGCAGTCTGCGAGGCGTCTTGGGTGAACTCATGAGCGCAAGATTCCCAGTGGGTCCGAAGGGAGCCGCGCCAGCAACGTGACGAGCGCAGCGATTCGTGGATCAGGGATCCATCAACGGTCCATCAGGGCGCGGTGCAACGCTGCGAGACCCGGCGGCAGGGAGCCCTCTCCCGAGAGAGCCACTCCAGGTGACGCCTCGCAGGGGAAGCCACCGACGTACTCATCGCCGCGAATCAAACAACCCTTCCCATCACCTGGTTCGAGAAGAGCCCCACCGGCTCCCAAGCTTGGGTCGTATGCTGCGGGCATGAACGAACGGAGCATCGCGCATCCTCCCGTGGAGAACCCTCACGGGACGCATGGCTTGCCCTGGGGAGGGCTGCTTGCGGCACTGCTCTTGTGGGCGCTGAGCTCCGTGCTGTTGGGGCCAGGCGCCACCTGGCCGTTCCTTCGCGGGCACATGTCCATCGCGCATCCGATGGAGCAGGGCCTCGTCAACGACCGGCTCGCCACGGCGCGTGCCAGAAGGACCTTCAAGAAGACACCCTTGGTGGTTGTGCTAGGAACGAGCCGCGCGAACGCCGCCCTCAAGCCGTCGGCTCTTGAAGCAGCAGCCCCCGGCATCGAGGCGGTGAGCTTCGCTCACGCCGGCATGCAACCCTTCGAGCTGCGCGGACTCGCCGACGAGATCGAACCGCTCGGAGCGGACCTGGCGGTGCTCTTGGCTTCGGAGTTCGACACGCACCGCCCCTTGCGGCTCATGCCTCAGACCGCGCCCGGAAGCCTCGTTGCGCTTCGCGATCTCACCGGATTGCTCGAACCGGCTTTCGTCTGGGAACACCGCACGACATTCCTCCAGCTCTTGCTGTCGAGCGTTGTCCCGGTCTATCGCTACCGAGAAGTGTTCGCCGTCGCGGGTGCGTCCGAGCTGCGCAGCTTTCCCTCCCCGACGGGTGAGGCGACGTCGACTCCGGAGGCAACCTTCCTGCTGCAGGGAAAAGCCCCCCTGCTGATGCATATCCAGAAGGAGCTGGATCGCATCGCGACGCTGTTCCCCAGCATGTCCCGCAAGCAGGCCATTGCAGAGCTCCGCCAATGTCGGTCCATCACGGATGGGCCCCATGCCGACGTCCAGATGGAACTGCTCAGATTGACGGTGAAGGCGCTGCGTTCCGCCGGGACACGGGTGCTGCTAGTGGAGGGTCCCCTCTCACCCAGCACTCTCGGGTACTACGATCCGTCCCTGCGTCAAGAGTTCGTCGCCCTGGCCTTGGACCTGGTCCAGGACGAGGGCGTGCGTTTCCTCCCGCTCGAGGAAACCGGGCCCCTTCCCATCGAAGCCTTCCGGGATCTGACCCACCTGAGTCGCCCCGCGGCCCAGGAGTTCGGCAGCTACGTGGGGCAGTGCGTGGGCGACATCCTGGAAGTCCCGGTGAGCGAGCCCGAAGCACGCTGACGCCAATCCATCACCCCCCATGCGGCGTCGTCGACGGGTGATAGCTGTGGATGAAGTGCTCCAACAGGTCCGTCAAGGTGAGGATGCCGATCAACTGGGCGTCCTCGACCACCGGCAGCGCACTGATCTTTGCGGTGGCCATGAGCTCGGCGGCCTCACGCAAGGTTTGGCTGGGTTCGATGGTGAGAGGCTCGCTTTCCATGATCTCATCCAGCGTCGTCGTGGGCGCGCGCCCGGCTGCTGCGCAACGGCGGAGGTCTCGATCGGACACGATGCCGGCAAGCTGGCCGCCGTTGACGACGGGCAGGTGGCGCGCATGGAGCATGCGGCACATGCCGATAGCCTCGGTCACCGTCGTTTCTGGTGAAGCCTCCATGGGGAAGGGCGTCATGAGCTCTTCCACGGTGGGCTGGGGCGCGTCGTCCGCTCCCGCGCTCTCGCGCAAGGACCGCATGAGCGTCACGACCAGGTCCATCTCGGACAGGATGCCCACGAGCTGGGCGTCACGCAGCACGGGCAAGCACCCGTCCTTCTGCGCCAAGCACTGCGTGGAGGCTGTGAGCAGGCTGTCCTCGGGCGTGAGCGTCGAGAGCCTGTCCTGGAGAACGTCCGCGACGGTACGGGAGGATGGCCCCAGGGAACCGGACGGGGCTCCCATCAGCTCCTGGTCCGTGGGGTAGAGGTCGCGATCGGAGACAACGCCCACGACCCGATCGTGCGCGACGACGGGCAGGTGTCGGATGTCCTGACTGTCCATGAGGCTTCGTGCAGCCTCCACCGGCGTGTCCAGGGCGACGCAGTAGGGCGAGGGCGACATGATCGATCGAACGTCCATGATGGCTCCATTGGAAAACGGCTGTCAGCAGACGAGGCCCTCAGGGCCTGGGGCTGGTTCTTGGGCTCTAGCGTCTTCGTTGGGCGTCCATCAGTCAGGTAGGGAGAGGGCGCAGTCGCACTGGGCCACAGGGCGTAGTCGGACGCATGGGCGCCCGGGAGGACCCTCATCAGGCCCCTATCAGCTCAGGGAGCCGAGGCGCGCAAGGCGTTGGACAGGGTGATGCCGTGGATCGACGAGACGTCCTGGACCAGGAACTGGAAGCTGACCTCAGTCCCCGGCGGGACCCCAAGCGGCCAGGTGGTCGCGCCTGTGAAGGAGCCCGAGGTGTTGGCGAACAGGTTCAGCTGGCTCGAAAAGGGAAACGCGTGGACGATGCCGCCCAGGGCCGGAAAGGGTGCTGGTGCAAAGGAGATCCACGCGAGCATCAGCGCGCTGGACGGAACCCGGGTGAGGGTGACCGAAGCCGGCGAACCACCCACCAAGGAGCCCGTGCTCACAAGCCGCGGCTCACCCGCAACGCCCCTGGACGCCCCGCCCAGATCGCTCCACCGATCGGGATCGACCGTGAGGTTCTCGAACAGGGTGAAGTTGGCGAAGTTCACCACCACGACATCCTGGTCGCCGTCCTTGTCCATGTCTCCGTGGCCGAGCTCGAACGGCAGGTTGCCCACCGCGTGCAGCTCACCGCCGCCGAAGGTGCCCGCCCCCTGGTTGAACACCGCACCCAGCGAGCCGGGCCCAGTGCTCAGGCTGAGGGCCACGTCCGCCAGGCCGTCATTGTTGAAATCTTCGCCCAGCGTGTCCCATGGACTCTCGACGTTGGCGACGGTCACAGGCGCGGCGAAGCTGCCGCTGCCATCGTTCGTGAGCAGGCCGACACTGTCGATATCGGGGCGTGCCACCAACAGGTCCAGGTCACCGTCCGAGTCCATATCCGCGAACTCGATGCCGTTGGCTTCCGTGGCGCCCACGGACACGATCTCATCCGCGCCGAACAGCCCACTGCCGTCATTGCGGCGGATGCGCACCGAGGCGGGCCCTCCGCCAAAGAACTGGCCGCTCGCCAAGTCCAGGTCGCCGTCGTTGTCGACGTCGGCAAGGGCCATGTCCTGCACGGACGACCCCGCCTGGGGATAAGAACCGTCGGGCGTAAACGCACCAATGCCATCGTTCATCCAGATTTCGAACATCCCGGCAATGCTGAACAAGAACACGAGATCGGTGGAACCGTCGCCGTCCAGATCCCCCACCACGGGCTTGGACGTGCCAAAGTCTGGCGTCGTTACGACCAGCTGCTGAGTGAAGGTCCGCGCGCCCTGGTTCCAGTGGAAGAGGATGCCCGGCGCACCGCCAATGGGAGCGCCCACACCGTTGGCCGCCACGATGTCCCGTTTGCCATTGAGGTCGAAGTCGGCGGTGGCCACACCGCCCGCTGCGAAGGGCTGGATCGTCGAGGGCAGCACTTGGAAGGTCCCAGTCAGATCCCCGTTGCCCCAGAAGACACCAACATTGGTGCCGCCCGTAGCGAAGTCCAGATGCCCATCCCCATCGATGTCCGCGAACTCGATGCCGTGACGGTTGCTTCCCGTGGCGATGGGGCTGCCGGCATCAAAGGTCTGAGCGATCGCGCTCGTTGAAAGAAGACCTAGCAACAGCGCTGCGGGCGCGATCATGGCGCCGAGTCGCCGGTGGTTGTCGCTACGGTCGAACATGGGAGTTGGCTTCCGGTGGGATCGTGACTTCAGGGCGGGGGACAGCCCAAGACGCGCGAAGCAGTCTACCTGGTGTGGAAACCCTGCCGAGGGCCACCCATCGCAAGAGGGCCTCAACCTGGCTCGACAGATCGAGCAGAACGCGCTTGCTGAACCCACTTGCTGAACTGACCCGCCAGCAGGGGGATCAAAGCGCAGGCGAGCACGATCAGCGCATCGGAACCCGAGATCACCTGCACGCCCAGCACCTCACGTAGGGCAGGAACCTGGACAGCCGCCACCATGAGACCCACGGAGAGGCCGAGCCCCGCGGTCATCCAGGGATTGCTCCAGAGTCGGCGCGAGAACAGGACCGGGAGTTTGGTGCGCGCATTCAGGGCGTGCAACAACTGAGCCATGGCAACGACCAGGAACGCCATGCTGGCAGGGCGCCTGCTTCCCTCCGGGCTCGTGGACAGAGCCCAGGCGAAGACCGAGAGACTCACCGCCGTGATCAAGGCGGCATAGAGACCCACGCACCACATGAAGGAACCCGAGAGGATCCGCCGAGACGGATCGCGGGGAGGTCGACGCATCACGTCCGACTCGGCGGGCTCGAGTGCCAGAGCCAGGGCCGGGAACACATCCGAGACGAGGTTGATCCACAGGATCTGCAGCGGGAGTAGCGGCAGAGGCCAGCCCACCAGGCTGGCGAGGAACAGCACCAGGATCTCCGACAGATTGCTCGAGAACAGATAGAACACGAACTTGCGGATGTTGTCGTCGATGACGCGCCCGCCTGCGACGGCAATCGCCACCGTCTGCAAGCGATCGTCTGCCAGCACCACATCGGCGGTCTCGCGCGCAATGTCCGTGCCACGCTTGCCCATGGCCACACCCACGTCGGCTCCCTTGAGCGCGGGGGCATCGTTGACGCCGTCCCCCAGCATGCCCACCACGGCCCCGCTGCTCTGCAGACCCTGGACGATGCGCAGCTTCTGTTCGGGGGACGTGCGGCTCAGCACGGCCACGTCTTTCAAGGCTGCCGCCAGCTGCTCTTCGGACAGCGCTTCAATCTCAGAGCCTTCGAGTGAGCTTTCCTCTCCTCGCAGTACACCCAGCTGACGCGCCACGGCCACGGCCGTCCGCTCTTGATCGCCCGTGATCATGATCGTGCGGATACCCGCCCGCCGGAGCTCGTCCACCGTTTGCTTGACGCCCTCCGTTGGCGGGTCCATGAGGCCGACATGGCCCACGAACACCAGATCGTTCAGGGCGCCCGGACCCATCTCTGCGTCTGCCGGAAGCTCGCGAACGGCCAAGGCCAGCACACGCAACCCAGCGTCTGCCAACTGATCGTTCTCCGTTGCCAGCTGCCGCCGGGTGGAGTCCGTCAGGGCTTGCTCTCCCTGCGCCCCAAGCCGGAACCCACACACATCGAGCACCCGCTGAGGAGCACCCTTCACGGCCAGCAGCAGACCTCCGCCCGGCTGTCCATGGAAGCTCCCCATGAGCATGCGCTCACTGGAGAAGGGCACTTCGCCCAACTCGGGTCGCTCTTCCAACAACTCCTCGCGCCGCACGCCTGCCGAGGCTGCCATGACCAGCAACGCTGCCTCGGTGGGGTCGCCTTCGATGCCGTCCGCCACCGTGAGCCGAGCGCGATTCGCCAGCGCACTCACTTCTAGCGCCACGCGCAGAGACTTGTCGGCGCAGGGATCGAGCGGCGTGCCCTCTTCGAGGAACTCGGCGTTGCATGCATAGCCGCGGCCCGTAAGCTGCAACTGTCTTTCAGCCACGCACAGGCGGGTGGCTGTCATCTCGCCGGCCGTGAGAGTGCCGGTCTTGTCCGTGCATACCACCGTCACCGACCCCAAAGCCTCCACGGCATTCAGGCGCCGCACCAGAGCCGAGCGTTTGGCCATGCGGCGCATGCCTACCGCGAGGGCGATCACCGCCACGACGGGCAGCCCCTCCGGCACGGCGGCCACGGCCAAGGCGATGCCCGTTTCGAGCATCAGCCAAGGGTCGCCCCCGCGCAGCAGACCGGTGATGACCACCACACCCACAACACCCAAGGTAAGGCCCACCAGGCGCCTACCCAGCTGCTCGAGGCGGCGTTCCAGAGGAGTCTGCTCGTCCGGAGTGCGCTGCACAAGTTCGCTGATGCGACCCACCTCAGTCTCGATCCCGATCGCAACCACGATCCCGAGCCCGGTCCCACGCACGACCAGCGCACCCTTGTAAGCCATGCAGGATCGTTCGGGCAGCAGCGCGTCACCCGCCACCGCCTCAGTCTGCTTGTCCACCGGCACGGACTCTCCGGTCAAGGCCGACTCGTTCAGGGTCAACTCGGTGGTTCGCAGCAAGCGGACGTCGGCGGGCACCGCATCTCCTGGCTCCAACAGCACCAAGTCACCCGGCACGAGCTCCCGGGCGTCCAGGATCTGTTCGCGTCCGTCGCGCAGCACCGTGGCTTGGGGTGCGTCCAGGGATCGCAGCGCTTCCACGGACTTGCGCGCGCGCCATTCAGTACCGAATCCAATCGCAATGTTGAGCACCAGCACCACGGCGATAGCGCCAGCATCGAAGGGATCTCCCAGGCTGACCGAGACGAGCGCAGCCACTGCCAGCAAGGCCACGATCAGGCTCCGCATCTGGTCCAGCAGCAAGCTCCAGGCGGAACAAGGGGGCGCCAGCAGCAGCGCATTGCGCCCTGACACGAGTCTCCGAGCCGGCACCTCGCGCGAGCTCAAGCCATGCTCCGTGCTGCTCAGTTGCTCCAACACCTGCGCAGTCGGAACGGAATGACTGTCCGGAAGCCCGGGCAGAAAGGCCGAAAGCAGAGAGCCTGCGGAATGCTTGGGAGTGAGCAAGCGGGCGTCCAACTGGGGGACGGCTGACCGACACCGATGGCACGAAGGGCTGTGCACAAAGCATAGCCTTGCATGGCTCAAGAGCGCCTACGCACACAGCGGGCAGTCACTACCGTTCCTGGCGAGGTCCAGCAGCTCGCCCGTAGGCCTATGCTGGCCCTGCGACGGCGTGCCGATTCCGCACTCACCGGAGAGACAGGATGCAGAGGCTCCTGCTGGCCATCGATGGTTCTGCACACACCGCTGCGGCACTGGACTTGTTGCAGAGGCTGCCCCTGCCGGCGGACTGCGAACTGATCCTGCTGTGCGTCGTGGAAACCCCAGACCCAAGCCATGCCCTGGTGAGTGCTGGCCCCGATGCGACCCAGGTCTTTGACGACTTGCGCTTGACGCTGCGTGGTGAAGCCGAGGAACTGCTGAGTCAGTGTGCGTTGCAGATCGAGTCGAAGGCCTGGTCGGTCACGACAGAAATCCGAGAGGGAGTGCCGGCTGAACAGATCACGGAGGCGGCCAGCGAGTTGGACGTCGACCTCCTGGTGCTTGGATCGCTGGGGTGCACCGGCCACGGGCGCTTCCTCCTGGGTGGGGTTTCCAAGCGGGTGCTGCACGAGTTCGGGTGCTCGGTGCTGGTCGTGAGACCCCCGGCGAATGCCGAGCCAAACGGAAACGGGTCCCAAGATGTGCTGCGCCTGCTTTTGGCCTACGACGGGTCTCCCAACTCGCAGGCCGCCGTCCAGTCCCTCGCCTCCCTGCCGCTAGGCGAGCACGTGGAACTCACCGTGCTGACGGTGTTGACGGTGGCCACCAAGTTGTTCAGGAAGGACATTGCCGAACGGCTGAGCGAGGAGTGGCAACACTACAAGGCACAGGCGCAACAACAGCAGGAAGACGTGTCTGAACAACTGCGGCCCACCAAGGCGCAGATCACGATGCGCTTGATGGATGGCGGCGTGGACGCCAGCGACGAGCTCTTGAACGCCGCTGAACTGTTGAGCACGGACATCGTCGTGCTCGGGCACTCCTGCGCGACGCGCCTGGAGCGTTTGCTGGTGGGAAGCCTGCCGAGCCGGCTCGTGGAGTACGCGCCATGCTCGGTCTGGGTCGTGCGTGCCTGATGATCGCCGCCGGGACCCCCACCGGCTTCGCTCCTGGCTTCCCCCTCTGGGCCAACTGGATCCTGGTGGTCGTCACCATCGGCCTGATTGCCAAGGGAGCGCAATGGGTGGTGGATTCCTCCTCGCGCCTCGCCCGACACCTGGGCATGAGCGACCTGATGGTCGGCCTCACCATCGTGGCCTTGGGCACCTCCGCGCCCGAGTTCGCCGTCACCCTGGTCTCTGCCTTTCGGCAGCAAGGCGACATCTCGGTCGGCAATGTCGTCGGCTCCAACATCTTCAACCTGGGCTTCATCCTGGGGGGATGCGCGCTCATCCGAACGATTCCCATCTCCGATTCGTTGCTGCGACGGGACGTGCCCGTGTTGCTCGGCGCCAGTCTCGGCCTGGCACTGCTGGTGGGTTGGGACCTGAGACTGGGGCGCGTAGACGGCCTGCTCTTGCTGCTTGGGTTGACGGTCTACATGACCAGTCTCTATCGGCGGCACACCCGCACGACGGCTCGTCGCGACGAGAAAGAAGCTGCAGTGGAAGCGCCCACGCCCCCCATCGAAGCCAAGCGCGTGGCGGGCCCTGGCGTGCTCGCCGATGCGGTGCGCCTAGCGCTGGGCCTGATCGCCGTGATCGGCGGCGCCCACCTGCTCGTGCAGTCGGCCAGTTCCATAGCGCGGGCTTTCGGATGGAGTGATTGGCTGATTGCCGTGACCATCGTCGCCGCCGGAACCTCGGCCCCGGAGTTGGCCACCAGTCTCGTGGCCGTGCTGAAAGGCCGCTTCGCCCTCAGCGCTGGCAACCTCGTGGGCAGCGACCTGTTCAACCTGCTGGGCGTCCTGGGCTTGGCGGGCGCTGTGCGCCCGGTGGATGTGGAAGTCGGGGCGCGCGTCTCGCTGGCTGGTGTCAGCGCCATGGTGCTGCTGGTTCTGCTGCTCATGCGCCACGGAGGACGGCTCACACGCAGGGACGGCTTCCTGCTGTGCATTGCGGCCGTGGTTCGCTTGGCCCTCGATTACGGCGCGTAGGCAGCGGCTGAACGCTCGTCAGAACGCCGAGTCGAGGAACAGGACGGACGACATCGGCGCGAGCTCCAGCTGCGTCGATCCGCTCTCGCGGAACACCGCCTGGAAATGCACGGTGAAACCCTCGATCCCCGGACCCAAGTTGTTTATCGAGAAGTCGACGTCCAGGCTCGAGCCCGCGAGCGCACCGACGAAGGTCCCGGACGCGGGAACCAACGGGAAGCCGGGCAGGAACACACCGTGCAACCCTGGCAACGGAGGGGCACCCGAAAAGAACGAGGCCCAGACAAACACCTGGTCCCCCACTTCACCCTCGAACTGGAAGGAGAGCGTCCCTCCCTCACGAATGGGTGAGTCGATCTGCATGGCGCGGCTCGGAATCCCGTAATCCGTGAGCAGCGAACCGCCCGTCAGCATGAGATCCGGCGCCGCCACCCCGTTTTCGCCGGCCGCTGGGCAGAACCCGCAGGACCCACCTTGGCCTCCGCCGCCACCAATGATCATGTCACTGGTCGTGGTCAGCTGCGCTGCGCCGCTGGCACTGATGGCCGGGGCACCATCTCCCCCATCACCGCACCCGCCGCCGGATTCACACTGACCCTCGCCGCCAAAGCCGCCCCGCACGAGTCCACCCGAAAAGAACGCGCTCCCACCCTCGATCTCGAGCGCAAAGGAGCCCGGTCCGCCGTCGCTCTCCGATCCGTCGAGCCCGGAACCACCGCTCCCCCCGAAGACGGAGCAATCAAAGAACGCCACATTGGCGAGTCGGACGAAACACGCGACGTCGCCCGGCATGCCTCCCGCTGGATGGGCGTCGCCCGGCCTGCCTTGCAGATGGCAACGAGAGAAGACGGTCATGCCGCCGAACCGAACCGAGGCGGCTGTGCTCGTGCTCTGGCCCGCGGTGGCCTACGGCATCGGCCAGCTGAGGCGCGGCGACCGCGGCGCCTACTGGACCCTGGGCGTCAGCCTGGGCTTCCCGTTGGGGATGGTGACCCTGATCTTGCACGTGTTCAGTTAGCGAACGGTGCGACGTCTGTTGCGCAGAAAGTCCACCAACACGAACGAACCCAGTTGGCCCGGCGCCGAGTAGTACGCCCGCCCGTGGTTGATCTCGGTGAAACGCTCAATGAACTCCTCCAGAACCGGATCGTTGGTGAGCATGAAGGTCGTGACCGGAATGTTCAGTCGTCGGCAGTTGGCCGCCTCGTCGAGGGTCTTGTTCACCACCCGCTCGTCGAGCCCGAAGGGGTTCTTGTAGATGCTGCCGTCGCGCTCCGTGAGCGCCGAAGGCTTGCCATCGGTGATCATGAAGATCTGCCGATTGACCTGCCGCCGAGAGCGCAGCAGGTCTTGGGCCAGGCGCAAGCCGTCCCGGGTGTTTGTGTGATACGGCCCGACGGAAATGTAGGCCAGGTCGTCCATGCTGACGCGAACGGCCTCGTCTCCGAACAGCACGACGTCGAGCGAGTCCTTGGGGTAGCGCGTCGTGATCAACTCGGCCAGGGCCAGGGCGACCTTCTTGGCAGGCGTGATCCGGTCTTCGCCGTAGAGGATCATGCTGTGGCTGATGTCCACCAGCATCACCGTGGCACAGGAAGAGAGGTGCTCCGTCTCGAAGACTTGCAGGTCCTGCTCCGTGATGGAGAGGTCCTGAATCCCTGCGCGCTGGATGGCGTTCTTGAGCGTGCCCGGGCCGTCCAGGAGATCGACGGCATCCCCGAATTCATACGGGCGCGTCTCAGGCAGCCGCTCGGCGCCCTGCCCCTGGCGCGGCACGCGATGGTCACCGCGAGCATCGCCTTGGAGCGAGGAGAAGATGGCGTCCAGGGACTCGGTGCGGATGACCCGCTCACCCTTGGACGTGAGGGCGAGCTTTCCCTTAGCGCCTCGGGCGACGGTGCGGTCCCGCTCGAGAATCTCCCGGAACTCCTCGATGGAGAAGCGCTCCGTCCACACACCGTGTCGCTCGCCGATCTGGTCGAGCCACCTCAGGGCCTCCTCGACGTCTCCCCCGGTGCGCAGCAACAGCTCGTTGAACACACGACGCAGCTCACCCAGCAGATCCCGAAAGCGCCCCAGCTCGGGGTCGTAGCGTTGGTAGCGGAAGTCAGCCATCGTGCGCGATCAGTCCGCGAGGCTCTTGGCCATTTCGTCGAAGGGGTCGCTGTAGGTGCGCCCCGCGATCAACTCCTGCTTGGAGAGCAAGGAGCTCTGGTGCAGGCCTTCGAGAATGAACTCCATCCCAGCCGTCAGGAGCTCACGGCGGGAGCCCTCCTCGGCGAGCTCGGCATCCTGCATCAAGTGCGTCTGCGCGAGCTGTTCCAGCCCTGATACAGAACTCAAGGTCTCCAACATCGAACCCGTGTCCAACTCATCGGACACGTCCAAGGTTGCGCCGTTCCGGAAAAACTCGAGGCAGGGCGCATAGTCGCTCGCCGCATCAGCCTCGCGCGGCACATTGGGGTCGGGCTTGCCCTTGGGCGTCTTGTCTCCGCCCGGTGCAAAGGCGTTGGGCAAGTGCCCATCGAAGATCGTCTTCACCGCACGCCCCAAGAGGTGCAGGGCGACATTTGCAGCGCCTTCCCGCTCCCCCTCGTAGACCAGCTCGACCTTGCCGGTGATGGCCGAGAGGGCACCGAAGAGGTCGCAGACCCGTGTGGCCGCCTGCGTCGCACCGGTCAGCATCGCCCGCCGCTCGGCGCCGGACACGAGATTCTCCAGGAGGGAGATCGTCATGCGCGCACTGATGCCCGAGTTCTGGTCGATGAACTCACTCTGCCGACCCTCGAAGGCGACCTGGTCCACCAGTTCACGCATCCAGGCCGGGACCAGCACCTCCACGTCCCCCGCGCGTTCCACCCAAGCCTCCTGCGCCGTGATCGCCATGCCTTCCTCGAGCGTGCGCGGGTAGTGCGTGAGGATCTGCGACGCGATGCGATCGCGCAGGGGGGTGATGATGTTGCCGCGGTTGGTGTAGTCCTCCGGGTTGGCGGAGAAGACCAGCAGCGTGTCGAGCGGCAGGCGCAGCGGAAAGCCCCGGATCTGGATGTCACCCTCTTCGAGGATGTTCAGCAACCCCACCTGGATCCGGGCCTGCAAGTCTGGCAACTCGTTGATGGCGAAGAGGCCGCGGTTCGTGCGGGGGATGATGCCGTAATGGATCACCCCCTCGTCGGCGAAGTCGAGCTTGCGCGTCGCCGCCTTGACGGGATCGATGTCGCCGATCAGGTCGGAGATCGAGACGTCGGGCGTCGCCAGCTTCTCCCGGTAGCGATCCTCCCGCGTCAGCCAGGCGATGGGTGCGTCATCACCAGCCTCTAACAGCAGACGCTTCCCGAAGGGGCTGATGGGTGCGAAGGGGTCGTCGTTCAACTCGCTGCCGTCCAGGATCGGCAAGACCTCATCCAGGAGCGACGGCAGGGCACGCAGGATGCGCGTCTTGGCCTGGCCCCGGAGGCCGAGCAGGATGAAATCATGGCGAGAGAGGATGGCCTTCTGGATGGCCGGGATCACCGTCCGGTCGTAGCCCACCAGCCCCGGGAAGACTGGCTGTCCCGAACGCAGCTTGGCGATCAGGTTGGCCCGCAGCTCATCGCGCACGCTGCGCGACCTCCACCCTTGAGCCTTGAGCTCCGCGAGCGTTCGTGCAGGGACAAGACGGTCAGGACACATGGTGAAGGCTCAGTCAGGGAGGGGGCGCGCGCTCACGCTGCGTGACGATAGCGCGGCCCCTGCCGACGCGTCGACCTAAGTCGGACGTTTTCGCCGGACTCCCAGATCAGCGACGCGCCGACCAGCCCCAGGCAAGATCATGATCACCTCGGACTGGTCAGCGCGGCGCCCAGACAGACGCTCTCTAGTTCGGGCAGCCCGCGTCGATCCATGCGGCCAGGGATGTGATCACTTCAGACTGCGGTGGCGTGGCGCTGTTGTAGGGCGGTGAAGGCTGGGGCATCTGCCCAAAGTCATCCGCATACTGCCCCGTACCCGAGAGTATCTGGACAATGGCGGAGCTCTTCGAGTCGCCCTTCACGAGAATCTGGACCACCGGGTAGCTCGGCGGCAGCGGCACATTGCCAGTCGTGAACTGCTCGTAGGTCATCGTGTTCCAGAACGACTTGTGCGGCGCACTCCCGATGGGGACCCCCGCAGAGGCGACAAATTTGCTGAGCATGTCCTGAACATCTTTGTAGTTGTTGAGTGTCATGGTTCCCCCAGTGAAGAGTGATTAGAGATCTGACTGTGGAAGCGGTTGTGGCGTCACCGGATTGATCACCACCATTCCCGCGGCGTTCATGATGTTGGATGCATCCTGTGGAGTGACTGCTCCGCTGGGCTTATAAACCTCCAGCGCGTCGGGTGTCCTCACCGGAGCGTTCGCTGCCAGGAAGCTGAAGTCAAAACCCATAGCCTGGGCCCCGAAGCCATGACACCCCATGCACCCACCCGTCACGAAGGGTTCGTACTGCCCATTCGCATTGGCCACATAGGTGTTGGTGACGCCCGGCTCCGGAAGGTTGTCCGCGTCCCGGCCACCCGTGAAGTACTGCAGCGAACTGTTGGTCTCCGTGACAAAGTTGGCCAGGAAGTACTCCTGAAACTCGGGACCCTTCGGATTGCCATTGGACGGGGTCTGCGGCACGGCCTTGATGGGAGTCGCCTGGATGCCCGTCAGCTCGTAGTTCGACCAGACGCTGCCGGCCAGCTGAGACTGCACGCTGGTGTTGAAGGCCGCGTAGTCACTGGGGATCTCGTGCTGCCGGATGGCGGTCCGGAACCCCGTGGGATTGTTGGGGAGGATGTTCATGAAGATGGCCCCATCCTTGACGTTGTCGACGTGCTCGAAAGTCGAGAAGGTGAAGCTCGGAAACGCATCGGTCTTCTGGATGATGTGGAGACCGATCAACAGCATCGTGTCGTTCGAGTAGATGAGATCGGTGTCGCTACTCGTGTAGGTGATGGCCGTGGTCGAGTGGTAACGCGTCAGCGCGTCAGGTCCGTCGACGGTTTCGTCGTAGAACCTCCAGGTTGCCTTGACCTCGATGGAGTTGTCCGGGAAGTCGATGTACGTCGGCGGGTACGCCGGCGCAGACGCGGGCACATTCGTCGTCAGCAACGTCTTCGTCCGTGCTGCAGCCGCACTGCGAACCGTTGAATCTTGTAGTCCATTGCTCCGGATGTAGTCGAACTCGACTTGGTTCATCCTCGCTTCATAAGCCAGGGGCGACTTGGCCACCAAGCTCTGATCTGACGAAGTCGCGAAGGGCGTGTAGAACATGTTTGCGAACTTGATCTCGTTCCCCTCATCGAGGTTGTTGAACAAGGTCAGACTTGGGCTTCCGGCCCCTGGCTTCAACGTGACGAAGGGTGCGTACCCATAGCCGACAGCCGCGTCGAAGGGAGGAAGTTGGTCAGCCCCCGGATTGGCTCCCGGCATGGGCGGCGTGTACTGGGCCGCCTGTTGAACGGCCGCGATGTTGGCTGCGTAGACCTCCGCCCGATGGCGATAGGTCTCCCAGACGACCGTGCCGCTGCCATCCGCCCCAACGATGTTGCTCGTCGTGTCGGGTTGCCCGCGGAAGAACGGTGCTTCACCTGCCCCGGGGTTGGCCCGAGGTTTGGCCGGCCAGTTCAGCGCAATGAACTCCTCCCACGCAAAGGTCGCGAGATCGGTGCGCGACGCGCTCGCCCCGTTGTTCACTTCCGTCGGAGGCGTGGAGCTCAAGGTCACGACGGGCGGCGCTGTCGAGCCGAGCAGAGCCTCGGCGTGGGCAGACGACCCAGCGCTCGAAGACACATCAGACGTGGAGTGCTGACACGCAGGCCCTATGAGAAGCACACTCAGCAGTGCCGGGCAGATCAACAGGTTGATACGCAATGGAACCCCCTTGTCCTGTAGACGGACGACTCCCCGACCAATGCACTGCAGTCGGGTCTTCCCTTTGCTGCTCACGGCGCCAATGGCCCCCAGGCCAGCGCTCGAACGCAAGCAAGCAGGTTCAACATGTGCGTGTCTAGCAGAGCTGTCAATACAAATGACCTCTGGATGAAAGCGTGTGAGAGCTGGCGGGTTACAAAACCCTGCAATCTCGAATTCGGCAGCTTCGCTCCCGGGTCCGAATCCCATCCGATGGACACATGCTCCTGTCCAGGCAGTCCCAGCCACGAGAGAATCAACGAATGAACACCCGCTCACACGTACTGCTGGGCTCGGCCCTCGCGTTGTTGATTCCCTGCCTCCCCGTCACCGGTGCTGTTGCCTGTACCCTCACCGATCCCGTCGCAGAAGAAGACACCGCGCAGACGCCGATCAACACACCGCCGAGTTCCATGCCGCTCCAGGATTACGAGCGCGACGTGCTCTATCCCTGGCTGTGGGGCCGGGGCTACGCCGATGAAGCTCTAGGATGGACCGTGGACTCGGAAGTTCGCGACACCGGCCCCTTCGTGGAAGACACCTACTACGGCACCCACCCCGCCGTGCGCATCTACTACTCGCCCGAGGTGCGTTCGTGGATCGATTCCGGCCGGCAAGGCGACCTCCCCGACGGGTCGATCATCGTCAAGGAGATGTTCCTGCCGCCAGCCGCCATCTACAACGAACTGCAACAGAACTCGTGGTTCCAGCAGTACCCGAACCAGTACCAAGCCCTCGAGAGCCAGCTGCTCACGGCCTGGGCCGTCATGATCAAGGACCGCGGCGGCGACACCAAGGACGGCTGGTTCTGGTCGTCACCCGGCAACGCCCCCACGCTCGAGGAGATGCTGGCGCCCAGTTCGGGGAATTTGGACGACAACTCCCACGTGTCCACCTCGAACTTCGGGGTCGGCACCTGCATTCGCTGCCACGCCTCGGCTGACGGAGAGAACACCTTCGTCGACAGCAAGAACTACCTGCTCGATGACTCTCCCCTGCAGTTTCGTGTCGACAATTCCTGGCGCACGAAGGACCACCTCGGTGCGACGTACACGAAGATCAGCGCCTTTCTCAAGCAGCACGACGTCCCGGCCGACGACACGCAAGCGCTGTTGTTGCAGATGAATCTCCCGGAGCAGCAACGCCCCTGGACCGAGAGTGACGCCCAGAAGGCTGCGGCCTATGTCAGCGCACACATGCCGCGCCCCATCCCCTTGGTCCCGGCAAAGGACGCCCGGGAGGCCGCGAGGAGGTTGTCCGCCAAGTCGGCTGTCAACACGGACTTCGTGGCGGGGTTCGCCGACCTGGAAGCCATGGTTCGACAGAACCTGTCCCCCGCCGAATTGCAGGCCCTGAGCTTCCCCTTCCAATGGGCGGACCACGTGGTCCCGTCACCGGCCATCGAACATGGAGGAGTCGACAACCCCAGCGAATACATCACCTCCGACAACTGCTACGGCTGCCACGGAGGCCTGGGCGGTGCGCCCTACGCGAACACGATGTTCGTGCAGACCGGCCCCAAGTCGGGCGACGGCTACAACATCTCGGAATACGGCGAGTGGCGTTGGTCGCCCATGGGGTTGGCGGGCCGCGACCCCATCTTCCACGCCCAGCTCGAGAGCGAGCTGATCACCCTGCTGCAGGAGAACGGCCAGCTCAACGACGGGCAACCGGCGTCCGGCGATGTGCGCGTGACCCAGCAGGCCCTCACCGACACCTGTCTGCGCTGCCACGGCGCCATGGGACTACGGCAGAAGGGCATCAACCAGGGCGGCGACATCTTGAACCCCGGCTTTGATGCCAACCTCTTCTACATCGAGAAGCCTCTCACTGAAGAGCAGGCTAGAAACCCGGACTTCACGCCCCCTGCGCACGGCGTGAACCCGCCCTCGGGCCTGACCCCCAAGGAGTTCTACAGCTCACACGACCTGGGAGAGCTCGCGCGCGAGGGCATCAGCTGCGCGATCTGTCACCGCATCTCCCCGCCGGATCCCGTGGCCGCCAAGGCGTGGGTCGCCGAACACCCCGAGTGGTTCGGGGACGACCCGGTCTGGAGCGACAGCTTCTTCTTCCTGCTGGGCACGAACACCACGGGCCTCTACACCCGAAACCCGGCGAACGAGCTGTTCGGTCCCTTCGACGACGTGAAAGTGAAGCCCATGGAGAACGCCCTGGGCATCACTCCTCAGGTCTCACCCTCCATGCACCATGACACACCCTTCACTGCGGACTCGGCCATGTGCGGCACCTGCCACACCATCAACCTGCCGAACATCGGCTCACCGACTGGTGAGAACCCGATCCTGACCGCCTTGGAGCCCAACCCCCACTTCCAGGGCATCTCCCACAGCATCGAGCAAGCGACCTACCTCGAGTGGCTCAACAGCAGCTACGGCCTGGGCAAGGACAACAAGAAGGGGCCCGAGTTCCAGAGCTGCCAGGACTGCCACATGCCCAACAGCTTCGAGACCCTCGATGGCTCCGTGAGCATTCCCCAGCTGGCCACACAGATCGCGACCATCCAGGACTCCACCTATCCACAAGCGGAGAACCAGCTCTCTCAGGAAGACCTCGACATCGCGACGCGTGCCAACTACCGGCGACACGAGCTGGTCGGGCTCAACGCTTTCTTGATCGAGATGTTCAATCAGTTCCCTGACGTACTCGGCGTCGCGGGCAGCGACTACGAGACGGGCGCCAGCACCGGCGCCCAACTCGCCATGGACAGCATGCTGTTGTCTGCGCAGCAGGAACGGGTCGCCACCGTCTTGGTGGAGTCCGTGTCCATCGCTGACAACACCATGAACATCGACGTCACCATCACCAACAAGACCGGCCATCGCTTCCCGAGCGGCGTGACCTTCCGCCGCGCCTTTGTGGAGCTGTTGGTTTTCGACACAGCCGGCACAGTGATCTGGGGCTCGGGCCGCACCAACGCGGGTGGGCTGCTCGTCGACGCCGACGGAAGACCCCTCCGCACCGAGTTCCTGGACCACAAGGCCAACCCCTACGATGTCCTGGCCGAGTACCAACCCAACTACCAGATCATCAAAAGCGAGGTCGAGGTCCAGATCTACGAGGAGCTCATCACCAACGCGGAGCACGAGTTCACCACCAGCTTCGTGCACCGGGTAGATCACATCAAAGACAACAGGCTGCTCCCGGCCGGCGCCGTCAATGCCGCCACCTTCGCGGGCGAGGTCCCCGGCTCTGAGATCGGCGACCAGGGCAAGCTGCTGCTAGAGTTCATGCAGGCCACGGAGGCCGAGGGCCCGAGTGTGGTCGGGGGCACGGACGCCAACGGCAACAGCTTCCCCGAGGACAAGAACTTCACCGCCAGCCCCAATGCCGGCACGGACCAGATCCGATATGCAATCGCCCTGGAGGACCTCCGGGGCAAGGCCGCCCGGGTCCAGGCGACCCTCTATTCCCAGTCGCTCATGCCCGCGTGGTTCCACCAACGTTTCTCGCTGGCGAACGCAGCCAAGGAGGCCGGCTATGACACACCGGAAACGGATCGACTCTTCTATCTCTCGAGCCGCCTCGACCTGACAGGCACGCCGCTCGAAGACTGGAAGATGAAGATCGCTGCAGACTCGGCGACGATCGCACCCTGACCCGTCGGGCAGGTGGAGAGAGGGGCAGCGAGGGGAGCGGCTCTCGAGCGCGACACCCGCACTTGGCACCCGGAGAGAAACACGCCCATCAGACGGAGGCCGAGCGCTTGCTGGAGGCGGCACTTGGCTCCCCGTACACCCACTGCCGGGGTGTCGTGCCCAGCACCCGCTTGAACATGGCGATGAACGCGCTGGTGCTTTCGTAGCCCACGTCCAGGGCGACTTGGGTTACAGGCTGTCCGGCCGCAAGCCGTTCCAGCGCGTTCAGCAAGCGCGCGCGCTGACGCCAACGACCGAAGGTGTGCGTCGTCTCGCGCTCGAAGACCCGCTCCAGGGTGCGAACGCTGGCGCCGCATCCGCGAGCCAGTTGTGCCAAGGGGCTCGACGCCGCGAGGTCCTCCAGGACGCGCTCGGCAACACGCCGGGCGCGAGGGTCCATCGGCATGGCCAGCTCGAGCGGAGCTTCCCCCGAGCTGGCCAGTTGATCCAGGAGGACGCCAGCAAGTCGCTCGTCCTCGGGAGCCGTCGCCACGAGCATCCGGCGTCGCATGACCTCCAACACCAACTCTCGGAGCAGTGCCGAAACAGGCATGACGCTGCAACGCCCGCTCAACGACTCCACCAGATCAGGGCGGAGGTAGAGCGTCTGCATGCGCGCCGCCCGGCTTGCATGGACCTCGTGTTCGAAGCCTGGTGGAATCCAGACAGCTCGCAGGGACGGAACCACCCAGTAGCCCTTGCTCGTCTTGACGCTGAGCACACCCCCGACGGCATAGACCAGTTGGGCCCACGGATGGGCATGGAGCTCGGTTCGGTAGCCCTGGGGCAGCCCAAGTCCCATGGAACGCACCAGGATGTCGGCCTCAGCCGTCGGGGAGTCGCTCGGAGGCTCATGACGTTTATGCGACATAACTTGTCAGGTTAGCGCAAGTTCGCCACCCAGGGTGTCCCCTATTCTCCTGCTCTCCGGGGCCGATCCAGCGGCCCCCTCCATTCAGCTCCTCCAGATTTCGGAGTCCCCGCATGCCCAACCCCATCGCCCACTTTGCAATCCACGCTGACGACTGCCAGCGAGCCAAGGCGTTCTACGAGCAGGCCTTCGGTTGGACCTTCGAGCCCTGGGGACCGCCAAACTTCTGGCGCATCCACACCACGGCGGACGGAATTCACGGCGCACTCCAGAAACGCCACGAACCCGTCCAAGGCAGCGGCATGATCGGCTTCGAGTGCAGCATCGCCGTGGACGACATCCACGCCTCCGTCGCTGCCATCGAAGCCAGCGGCGGCAGCATCACCATGCCTCCCTTCGAGATCGAAAGTGTCGGAACGCTGGCAATGTTCAAGGACACCGAGGGAAACGTCGTGGGTGCCATGCAATACGTGGCCGGAGCCCAGGACGGATAGCGAGCGCGGTGTGTCGTGCCCGTGACCAGTCGCACACGAGGTTCGAAAGCGGTCAGGATGTGTGCGGCCCAGAGTCCGTCGCGGCGTGCAATCGCCACGTGATCAGCGCCGACACGCGCCAGCCCCTCAAGGAAGCGTCCTCTCATGATCCTGACCGCAACGCTGCTCGCGACTTGGCTTCCTTTCGCCACGGCCTCCGACCCGGTTTCGGTACCGGTCGACGACTCTGTCCTGGCGCCGGACACCCAGGCGCTCGACGAAGGCGCGGCCAAGGACGGCGTTCACCGCGAATGGATTGCGGCGGACGCCGACTGGGTCCTGCGCCTGGATGCACGCGCACTCTTGAGCTCGACGCTTGCCCCCGCCCTGGACGACCTCTGGGAGTCAGATAACTTCCTCGAGATGCAGGCGGAGTTCGGCATTGACCCTCGCCGCGACCTGGGTGCCGTGACACTGTATGGCTCGGCGGAAGAGCCGGAGCAGGCCGTGGCCTTGATGGAAGGAGGGGCCCGTCTCGCCGAAGCCTGGGAGCGCGCTTCCGAGCGCTTGGCTGGTGAAGCCCATCTCTCCACGGTCACGATGGGAAGCATCGCCCTCCAGCGATGGTCCCAGGACAGCGGGGCCTCCGATGCGATGTTCACCTATCTGGCACAACACTCAGGATCCGATCAACGCCTGCTGATCGTCTCAGGGCACAAGGAAAGCGCAGCCATCGCCGTTGCCGTGCTGCGCGGCGACGTGGACAGCTTGCTGGATGACTCCAACACCTTGGCCTCGAAGGTCCCCTCCGCCGGCGCATTCTTCTACGCAGCCGTGAACGAGCGCTTTCGCCGCTTTGAAGAACTGGACTCCGCCTCGCCTTGGGCACAGATGGTGGAGAACGCCGCGCTGGAGATCGGTGAGTCCGACGGAGACGCGTTCCTCGGTATCACGGTGGGTACCTCCGATGTCAACACGGCGCGGCAGCTTGCCGCGACCCTGCTTGGCTTCAGCACCCTGCTGAACACGGCCGCTCAATCCGACGAAATGCTGCGCTCCTTGCTCCCGTTGTTGGTGCGCCTCAGCGTCCAAAGCGAAGGCACAGACGTGAACGTCCGGGTGGACTACCCCTTGACGGACCTGCTGCAGTTGGCACATGAACTGGACCGATAGGACATCTGTGTCCCGACTTCGAGGGGTGCTAACGTGCACACTCCCGCAGCCGCTCGGCAGGACCCTACGCACGCATGCCCTTGAAACGGAATCGCCAGCAGCAGGCGCCCCGGCTGGAACGCGCCCTGCTCCTGCTGGCCGTCACTCTGGGCAGCAGCCTTTCGACCCTGGCTGTCGTGCGTTGGTTCACACACCGCATCGCGCTGCTGCTGGTCTGGGGGCCGTGGGCCTGGGTCCTGCTGGCGGGGCTGCTTCTCAGCGCGTTGCTGAGCGCAGTTGCCCTCGCGCATCGGATCCGCGCTGAGCGGGGTCGCCGCCGTTCGGCCCCAAGCACTCCGCCGTCCTGGTCCGCCGACCTGTTCTCCCTGCTCGTGCTCAGCGCCACGCTCTACGTGGCCTGCGTCCCGAGCTTCGCCACACTGAGCTTCCAGTTCGGCCTCGGGCTCTGCAGCGGGCTCTTCGCCATCCGCGTCTTGGCCGGGCCAAGACCACTCCCGCGAGCTGCGAGCCCGCTGCTGTTCAGTGCCTGCTTCCTGCTGGTGCTGGGAGAGGTGGGCCTGCGCGTCTACGGCACGATCTGGCCCACACCGCTGCTCACCCCAGCGCAGGGCGACGTCGTAGAACACATCGACGCCCACCGCCTCCCGGCCGGGAGCATGCGTTGGGGTTTCCCCAGCAACTCGAGCGGCCACTACGACTCGGAGTTTCTGATTCGCCAGCAGCGCGACGGCCCGACGGTTGTTGCCTTGGGCGACTCCTTCAGCACCGGGGTGGTTCCGCACCCGCTGCACTTCACCACCGTCAGCGAGCGTCTGATGGGCTCCGTCCAGGTCTACAACCTCGGGGTAGGAGCCACAGGGCCCGTTCATTACGAGCACCTTCTTCAAACCGAGGTCCTGCCTCTTGAGCCGGACGCGATCGTCCTGAACCTGTTCGTGGGCAACGACATCACACGCCACCTGGAAGGCAGCCCGGGTGGGCTCCGGGAATGGTTCGAGCGGGATCATCTGCGGCTCCTGCTCCTGCCCCAACGGCTGATGACCCTGTGGCAAGAAGGGCGCGACGCGGGGGGCGGACCGTCGTCCGACATGCTCTCGGACATCGCCACCCCCCAGGGGGAGGGACAGGGTGCGGGCGACCGACGTGCTGGTTCGGACAGGAACGGCCAGGAATCGATCGAGAGCCTGAGCACCCACTTCCCCTGGCTCAACGACCCTTCGCGCGAGAAACAGACCTTCTCCCGCCAACAGTATCTCGAGGTCGAAGTGCGCCGCGCCCTCCGCGTGTGTGACCGCAGCATCGAAGGCTATCCGAAACTTCTCTCCGTACTCGACCGCATGGCAACACTCGCCGGCGAGACTCCCTTCGCCATCGCCTTGATCCCCGACGAGTTCCAGGTCGAGGACTCCCTGTGGAACTCCATCACGGCCCAAAGCTCGCTGGACCTTGACCGGGATCGCCCCCAGCGACTGCTCTTGACGGCCCTGAAACAACGAGGGATTCCCGTGCTGGATTTGCTGCCCCTCTTGCGCGCAATGCCCGCACAGGCGGATGGGTCTCGGCACCTGTATCACCTGCGGGATACGCACTTCAACGCGCGCGGGAACCAACTAGCCGGTGAGGCCTATGCAAGTTTTCTACCGACCCTGCTGCGCTGATCGACCTTTAGCCACCTGGCAGGCGCGACGCCGCCCGCTGCGCCCGTTCGCGAACCCGCGCATCCTGGGTCTGGTCAGAAAGCTGAAGCAGCTCGGCGCGTGCGACGTTCAGGACGGCGAGCACGTCATCCACCCAGACCTCGTCCGCGGCGGACTGCAGCACGGGTTGAAGGGCCGCTCTCCCCAGGCCGCCCAAGGCGCTCGCGGCCCACTGCTTGAGGGTCTTTTCGTTGTCCCTCTCAAGCACACTCACGAGATGTGGGATCGCCCGCGCTTCAAGGGCGTCCACCAGCAGGCGCGCGTCCGAGAACTCATGCGTGCCTCGCCGCAAGCCCTCCAGCAAGCCGGAGAACACCGCTGCCGTCAGCGCGTCCCGGTCCACGTCGGACACGCTCACGAGCGCGCTGATGAGACCCTGTGCTGCTAGCTTGCTGTCGCGCGTCACGTTCTCCACGGCGGACAACACAGCCTCCCGCTGGGCTCCCGCGTCGTGGGTCCCGTCCTGGAGACGCGTGACGAGTCGCAGGGCGAGGTTGCGAGCTGCCCGACCACGCCCTGCGGCATTGACCCCAGCGATCGCCACCTCCAACTCCGCCACCGACCCTTGCTCGATCCACTCGACCACTGCTGGGTGGGACATGTGCCCCAGCCGACCCAAGGCCACAGCCAGGGCGGTGCGGGAATTGATGGGGCCCGTCTGGAGCGCGCGGATCAAGGCTGGGACCACCGGCTCTCCCGCGCCGACGAGCGCGTCGAGCAGGACGTCGCTGTCGTTCAGATAAGGAGGCACCTCGAGCAGCTCGATGAACACCTCGGGCGAGCGAGACGCCAGGCTGCGCAAGGACCCCATCGCCCGCCCTCGCAGGGGGTCGTCTTCAAAGCGCAGGCCCAACAGGCCCGAGACAGCTTGGCGATGCTCCCCCGGCGGCGCCTCGCCCAGGGCCGCTGCAGCGAGCAGGCGCGCGAAGACCTCCTGACCCTCCAAATCGGCAAGCCAGGCATCCGTCCCCTTCGCGCACCCACTGAGGCACAGCAGGAGAGTGAGCATCACTCCGACTCGGTCCATGGTGCACTCCGCGATCCGCCAGAGATGGGAACAGCCTGGAATCGTACCCACTCCCTGCGAGTTTGTTCAGGCCTCAAGGCCGAGTACCCTCACCCCGCACACTGGGATCATTGAACTGTCGCGCCACCAGGCGCTGACCACACGGGCAACCCCATGCGAGTCTCCAACAAGACGCTGAACACCATGGCGGCCGTCATCTGGCTGACCGTCGGCGTGGGGTTGACGACCGTGGGCGTGCGCTTCGTGTTCGGCCTGCAAGAAGGGGGCGAGCCCGGGTCGGCGCTCGGCATCGCCGCCGCCCTGGCCGTGGGTGCGTTGATCGGCGTCCTCAAGGGCAAGTACGTCCTTTCGAGAACGGCCGGTCGCAACAAGCGGCGCATTGCTGCCTTGAAGGAGCCCCGGGTGTGGCAGGTGTTCACGTCCAGGTTCCTGTTGCTGATCCTGGGCATGATGGCCCTCGGACGTGGCCTGCGTGCGCTGGCTGCGGCTGGCTGGCTCGGGGGTTTCGTGGGCGTGGGTGGCATCTATGTCGGCATCGGCCTGGCGCTCGGCGTGGCCTCCACGGCTTACTTCGCAAAGCGCCCCCCCGCCCTTCCGACCCGCGTCGACCAAGCGCCCGCAACACACAACCAACGCCGCAACCGGCGCCGCGGGCTGCTGCTGATCAACCTCGGCTCACCCGCGGCCCCGACGGCTCCAGCCGTGCGTCGTTTCCTGCGCCAGTTTCTCGGGGACCCGCGCGTCGTCGAAGTGAACCGGGTGCTCTGGGCCTTCGTTCTCAACGTGATCATCCTGCCGTTCCGCAGCCGGAATTCGGCGGAGCTCTACGCCTCCGTCTGGATGGACGAAGGGTCCCCGCTCATCGTGTACGGGCGACGGCTGCGCAGCCTGGTGGCCGACCGACTTCAGGAGGGATTCCACGTGGTGCTCGGCATGCGCTACGGCGAGCCGTCCATCCAACAGGCCCTCGACGAATTCCAGGCCCAGGGCTGTGAAGACGTCCTCGTGCTGCCGCTGTTCCCCCAGTACAGCAACACGACCACCGGCTCGGTGGCGGCAGAGGTCGCGCGCGTCGCCCTGAAGCAACGCAAACAAATCAACCTGTCCTTCGCCCCCCCCTTCTTCGACCATCCGCTCTACATCGAAGCCCTGGCGCGCCGCGCCGAAGCCTGCGACCCCGGCGAGTTCACGGTGTTCAGCTTCCATGGGCTGCCCGAGTCCTACGTAAAGCAGGGTGACCCGTACATGGACCAATGCCGGACCACCGCATGGCTGTTGGCGGAGCGCTTGGGGTTGGCGCGCTCCGAGTGGGAGCTGGTGTTCCAATCGCGTTTCGGCGACGAACCCTGGCTCCAGCCCTACCTGGACGAATTCGTTCCCGCCCTCGCGCCGAACATGAAGCGCGTGCGCGTGGTCGCGCCGGCCTTCGCTGCCGATTGCCTGGAGACCATCGAGGAGATCGGAATTCGCCTGAAAGATGACTTCCTCGAAGCGGGCGGTGAAGAGCTCATCGTGGTCCCAGGTCTCAACGATGATCCGGCCTGGGTGGACGCGGTGGTGGCCCTCACACTCGAGGCCTCACCCAACACACCTCAGCCCCCAGGCTGACGCGCCAGCGTCGCCCACCCGTCGCCCACCCGTCGCCCACCCGTCGCCCACCCGTGCCCCCCCAGGAGCGCGCCCCATGTCGTTCTCAGGCCCCACGATGTTGCTCGGTGTCCTCATCCCCTTGCTCGGGAGCAGCATGAACATCTCCCTCGTTTCTCAAGAGCTGGTCGTACGCTTCTCCGGCGACCGACGCAGCGAATCCGCCGATGGACGCATCCTGCTGATCCTCTCGGCCGTCGAGACCTCTCCAAGCGCACCCGCGCTGGCAGCGGACGCGAGCGAGCCCCGCTTCCAGGTGAACGGTTCGGTGAGCAGTGCGCAGGTCTTCGGTATCGACGTCGAAGGCCTGGCTCCCAACGAGCCCACGGTCTTCAACGGCGCCACCTTCGGCTACCCGACCGAGAGCTTGAGCGCTGTGCCTCCCGGGGACTACATGGCCCAGGCCGTGCTTCATCTCTACGAGACCTTCACACCGGCGCACGGCCACACCATCAAGCTGCCCATGGATCGGGGTGAAGGCCAGCATTGGAATCGTGCGCCGGGCAACCTCTACAGCATGCCACACCGCATCACCGTCGGTGAGCAGGGCCCGCGGACCATCGAGCTACTTCTCGACCAGGTGATCCCTGCCATCGAACCCCTGGAGGACACCCGGTACATCAAGCACGTGCGCATCCAGAGCGCGTTGCTGACGGAGTTCTGGGGGCGGCCCATGTTCCTCGGCGCGCACGTGCTGCTGCCCGAGGGTTTCGATGAGCATCCCGAAGCGCGTTACCCCCTCGCCATCTTCCACGGCCACCACCCGAGCGATTTCGGCGGCTTCCGTCCCGAGCCCCCGGACCCCGAGTTGGAGCCGGACTACTCAGAGCGCTTCGGTGTCGAGGGCTACAACATCACCCAGCAGCAGGAGGCCCACGAGTTCTACCGCAAATGGACAGGCCCCGACTTCCCGCGCTTCATCGCAGTCGAGATTCAGCATGCCAACCCCTACTACGACGACTCCTATGCGGTGAACTCGGCCAACCTGGGGCCCTACGGGGACGCCATCACCTACGAGCTCGTGCCTCACCTCGAGCAGACCTTCCGCGGGCTGGGTGAGGGCTGGGCACGCTTCCTCTACGGCGGTTCGACAGGCGGCTGGGAGGCCCTCGCGGCGCAGGTCTTCTACCCGGACGACTACAACGGCTGCTTCGCTGCCTGCCCGGACCCCGTCGACTTCCGCGCGTACTGCCTCGTGAACATCTACGAGAACGAGAACGCCTATTGGGAAGGCGGCCCCTTCACGAGCATCGAACGCCCCGCCCACCGTGACAGCCTCGGCCGGGTGAACGGCACCATGCGCATGGCCAACCACATGGAGCTGGTGCTCGGCACCAACAGTCGCTCCGGAGACCAGTGGGACATCTGGCAGGCGGTGTACTCACCCGTGGGCGACGACGGCTACCCCAAACCCATCTGGGACAAGCGCACGGGTGTCATCGACCGCGAGGTGGCCGAGCATTGGCGTGAACACTACGACCTGCGCCACATCCTGGAGCGCGACTGGGCCACGCTCGGACCCAAGCTGGCAGGAAAGCTGCACGTCTTCTGCGGCGACATGGACAACTACTATCTCAACAACGCCGTCTACCTGATCGAAGACTTCCTGGAGTCCACCACCGAACCGCCCTACGCCGGCGAGGTGGACTACGGTGATCGCGCGGAGCACTGCTGGAACGGTGACCACGAGAACGGCAACCATATCTCGCGCCTGCGCTACAACACGATGTACTTGCCGCGCATCCTGGATCGCATTGCGCAGAGCGCGCCGTCCGGGGCCGACCTGACGAGCTGGCGCTACTGAGCTCTGGCCCTGGCGGGCACCCCAAGCTGGCCAACGAGCTTGACTGCGAGTTGGATCGGGAGAGCGGGAGTCAGCGCCCCCCGCCGCTGAACGCTGGAACCCGCACGGCACACGACAAGCCCTCGTCGCCGAAGACCCCTGTCAGCAGCAGCGTCGACAGCTTGCGCTCGGGAACACCGCTCCAGACCACCTTGCCGTTGACCTCCACGGACACCTCGCCGTCGATGTCGACGAGCTCGGGTTGCAACAAGACCCAGAGACCCTCCAGCCTCTTAGTCTCCGACTCGATCCGGACCAAATTCTTCTCCACCACCTCGGCCACGACCAGCGCGCTCTTTTCCGGCTGCTCCCAGTAGAGCCAGTAGAACTGACGCTTCCAACTCAGCCACGGCTGCCAGACGACCTTCTTCGGGTAAGGGTCGCGCTCGAACTTTGACAAGGCTTCCAACCAATCCTTGCCGCCGCCCGGCGGGTAGGCGTGGCCGCGGCCGTCCTCCTCGATGTACTCGAAGTCTTCGTAGCCGCCCCAACGTTCCTGCGCTTCCTCCACCTTCCTCACGGCGACCTGGTTCGCTTCGGCCGGCACCTTGGGATCATCACGACTCTGGTAGACGCGCATGGGAACATTGCGCAGGTTCGGCACCACTCCGTCTTCGATGTCGAAGATCACCCCCTCGCGGTTGACGTAGGGCGTGGGGGCACCAGCCGCTGGACCCAAGGCGGCCACCCGGTCGGCGTGGTGTGCCCCGAGGGTCCACGAGCCGAAGCCGCCCATGGAATGACCCGCGAAGTAGACACGGTTGGCATCCACGCCATAGGTGCGGCGCGCACGGTCCACCAGCTCCATCACCCATTCCTCGGTGCCGGCCGTGGTCCAGCCATGCTCGGTCTTCTCAAGCACCTCGGGAAAGATGGCTGCCCATTTGCGCTTCTTGGCAGCGTTCGAGAGGAAGCCGGCCGCCTCACCGCAATCGCCCGATCCGACGCCCCCACCGTGCATGCCGATCAACAGCCCCTTCGGCTTCTTGGTGACACCCCCGATGATGTAGAGCCCGCGCTTGTCCTCCTCCCAGAAGTGTTCGCGACCGGTCTTCTTCGGGAGGCGCGGGCCATCGTCCCAGCTGCCCTGGATCTTGGCGCGCCAGGTCTTGGCCTCCTTTGCCGAGAGGGGCTCCGGCGCCAACTCATCAATCTCCAGGAGCAAGCGCGTCCGCTCGGCGTGACCCTCGCTCTTCCGGCCATCCAATGCGAAGTACTGCTCGATGCGCGCTTCGATCTCCTTCGCCGTCTTCCTGTCGACATCCGCGACGGGCCCAGGCAGCACCGCAAGCAAGATCACGGCGAGGGCAGTGGCAAGAACACTCGGCATGGGACTCTCCTCTGAGGTGCACCTGTGGGATTCACCGGCGGGACTGTTCCGTGGACCTCATCCGCAGACCGCCGCGCACGGAGAGTGGAGTCTATGGGCCGGAGTGAGGCCCTCGCCAGGGTCGCTTCACGGCGCCTCGCTCGACGGCCCCGCGCTCAGGGATCCTGGCCCGTCGCGAAGCCTCGCAGGCAGGCGATGAGTCGATCGATGTCCCGTCTCACGGTGGGAACACCCAGGGACGCCCGCAAGGCACCGACAGCTCGACCGGGCTCCCGCTCGGCCAGCAGGCTTGGGCTGAAAACACCCGGAGCCAAGGACTCGAGCCAGCTCAAGTGGTCGCTGGCGTTCCATCCGAAGGCCTGCTCGGCTGCCCCTGGGTTACAGAAGCAGCCGCCGCGCAGGACCAGACCCGACTCGCAGGCGCGCTGCTCCACCTGGGAATACGGAACGATGGAGCCGTCCTCCCGAACGAGATTGAAGGCAAGGGTCGCGCCTCGATCGCCCTGGGCAGGAGGGCCGTACACCTGGACCAACGGCTCTCCCCCGTCGTGGTGTAGCGCCTGCAGCCTCGAATGCAGGCTCGTCGTCAGGCTTCTCATGCGCCGTCGCAGGCGCTGCTCGCCAATCCCGTCCATCCACTCCAGGCCAAAGCTCACGGCTCCCAAGTCCAGGAAGGGCGGCGTGCCGTCCTCGAAGCCCTCGGCACCCATGCGGCGCCTGTGGCGATCGACAGCCACAGACGCCCACTCCACAGTTCCACCTGCGAACCAGGGCCGCGCCAGCAGGCCCTGGGCGTCTCGCCGCACGATGAGCGCTCCCACACCTGTGGGCAACCCAAAGACCTTGTAGAAGGACAGCGCCACGAAGTCTGCATCGACCTGCGAAAGGTCGAGGCGTTGAGTCGGCAACCAGGCGGCGGCATCCAGCAGCACCCTGTAGCCCGCAGCTCGTGCGCGCCTGACGAGGCTCAACGGGTTTCGAGCACCTGAGAAGTTGGACTGAGCAGGAAAGGCGAACAGCGAAGGACAGCGGGGCCGCACATCCGGCAGCGGTTGCTCCCCGTCGAGTCGGAGACTCGAATCGAGTGGCAGGATGTCCACCTCCGCGCGGCGAGCGCGTGCGAAGACACGCAGCCCGTTGACCGAGTTGTGGTTGTCGACGGACAAGACGAGCCGGCTTCCCGATTGAAACGGAAAGGCCTCACCCACCAGGCGCAAGGCTGCCGAGGCATTCGACGTGAACACGCAAACATGAGTCTCCTCGTCCACACCCAACCACCGAAGCACAGCGCGCCGGGCAGCCCCGGCGATCTTCGTGGACTTGCGCGATGGAAGACTGTCGGAGTGAGGGTTGCCGAGCACCTGCGTGGACAAGGACTGCGCCTGAGCGTCCACCTGGCGCTGGGAGTAGAGCGCGCTGGCGGTGTAGTCGAGGTAGGCCAGGCCCTGAGCATCCAGGCGGCCGTAGTCCGTGCGGCGCAGTGCTTCGAAGTAGGCGTCCTCTGCCGCTGCAGTCCCTTGGTCAGCGAGCAGGGCAGAAGCGGCGCCCGGCCCAGGTCTCGCTACATCGCGACTCAAAACCCACACCCCCGCCGCTGGAGGCCGCGGACGCGCTGGGACGCGCTCTCGGAGGATGCCGCCTCGTGTGCTTCGGCATCCAGCACTCGCGGCTGCCCTCCGAAGTATCGACTCCAGGTCGCCAACTGCTCGAACTCGCGCCGCTCGGATGGGCTCGCCTCCAGACTCAAGACGGGAGCCAGGACGTCTGCGACCCATGCCGCGGCACCGCCCTGGAGGGTCCGCACGTCGAGACCCGCTTGCCGGAGCGACTGCGCGACGTGCCGGGCGCGCTCCGGCTCGTCGGCCACGAGAACCACCAGCTCGGACGAGCGAAAGTCGCTGGCCTTTGGCTGCTCGATCAGCTCAGCCAAGGGAAGGCGCATCGCGGAGGAGCGCGACTCAAGGTCGCGGCCCGGCTCCAGGCCCAGATCCACGATGCGCAACCCGGCCTCATGCTCGAAGAGGCGCCGCGCCAACTCAATCGGAGCGATGAACGGAGTCCACCTGTCCCCCTCTGACACCTCCTGCAGCGGCATCGGTTGTGGGTTCACGTGTGGGTTCACCAGCGCCGCAGCGACGCCCAAGCCCAGGGCCAGCAACACCAGGGCTCTGTGAAGGCGCACCGAGTGCTGCGGTGGGGTACTCAAAGCTGCTTCAGGCTGCGGCGCTCGACAACTCCCGCGACCGCGAAGGCAGCGAGAGCCAGGGCGACGAGCCAGGCCAGAGTCACTCCTCGCGACAAGCCCAGCAAGGCGTCGACCGTGACAGTGTCCAGAGCCGTGGCGTCGTAGAGGGGCTCCCACAAGCTCCACCCCTCGTGAAAGAGCAAGACACCCGCTAGCAACCCGAAGATCACCACCAGACCGTCCACGCTGCCTGATGCCAGCGCGACACACGCCGTCCCGGGACAGAGGCCCGAGAGAGCCATGCCGCACCCAAACAGCACGCCGCCCAGGAGTTGAGGAGCGAGGAAGGCCCTGGGGGTCTCGAGTGCCGCGGCGTCCACCACTCCGATCCGATCCAGCCAGAAGATTCCCAAGGCAGCCGTAACCAGCGCCGTGAACAGCACACGTGTCACGCTCATGTCCGTGCCTCGGAACTGTGCGCTGAGCTTGTTGGCGTTGCCGAGCCCTGCTCGCTCCAGACACGCACCGAAGGCCACGCCGATCAAGAGGGCCCCCACGCGCCATGCGGTTTCGCCCTCCATCATGCCCACACCTTGCGCAACCCCAGGAAGGCGAGGTGAGCCGCCGCGAAGGCAATGATCAAGAACATCCAGCCCCCGACCGACAGCACCGCCCCTCCGCTGAGCGCCAAACCGCTCGTGCAGCCCCGGGCCCAGCGAGAACCGAAGCCCATCAGCGCACCGCCCAACAGCGCGCACACCCAACGCCGACCGTGCCCACAGGATGCACCGCGAACGAGTCGCCAGCGGGCACGACCGGACAAGCGGGCGGAGATCCCTGCGCCAAGCAACACACCAAGCAGCTGCAGAACAAGCCAATCGCCCCCGAGCGACGTCGAGAGAAAGGCGCCGTGCACGGGATTCGCCAGCGCGTGCTCAGGAGCCATCGCCGCGACGCCCGCTGCGACCGCCGACGAATAGGCGCCGCTGGCTCCAAGACCACGCTCGAAGCAGACAAAGGACCCAAGCAGCACGAGGCCCAACGCCACACCGCAGAGGTAGGGGTCGCTCCAGGCGGCGGTCTCCTCCGGCGGCACTCTAGCCTGGGTCGGCATCGCTCAGCTCCTGTCCGGAGGGAGTCGCCGGCAAGGCGCTCGGCGGCTCGGCTTCCGTGGTCAAGGGCAGCTGGCGATTGGCCCAATCCTCGATGGAGCCGTCGTAGAGACGGACCTCATGGCCCAGGGTGCGGGCCGCGAACAACACGAAGCTGGCGTACTTGCCGATGTGGCACATGCCCACCACGGTGTCGCCTGGCTGCACGCCCGCCTTGGCAAACACCTTTCTCAGCTCCAATGCGGGGAGCAGGACACCACGCTCGTCGATCAGCTCGATCCACGGCAGGCTCCCTGCGCCCGGCATGTGGCCGACGCTGTCCAGGTGGTCTGCCTTGAGGCCGTCGAAGTAGACACCCGGGCGGCAATCCACCAGCGCGAACCCATCCCCTGGAATCCTCTTCTGGATCCACTCGGCGTCGACCACGAGCTCGGGACGCGGCCTCAACTCCCTCAACTCAAGGGTGCCTGCTTCTGGCTCGACGCGTTCATCGCTCGTGAGGCCGCCGGCCTTGACCCAGGCATCCAGCCCCCCATCCAGGATCATGGACTGATCCTGGAGCCCCGCCCACTGCAGGACAAAGAGCAAGCGTCCCGAATTGGTCACCCAGCCATCGCTCTGCACCACGAGGATCTTCGAGTTGGCTGAGATACCCCACCCGCGCAGGACCTTCTCCAAGCTCGCCAGCTCGGGCATTTCCAGCACCAGCCCCCCACCGACCCTGGACTGACCGCTTGCTTCACGAGAAGTCGACACGACGTCCAAATCGACGTAGAGAGCCCCGGGAAGGTGAGCCCGTGCGTAACTGCCACGCTCTCCCACCTGGAGCACGACGAGCCCATCATCGTCGAGATGCTCTGACAACCAGGCGGGCGCGACGAGCAAAGCATCGCGACGAGGCTCGTCCCCACATCGGACCGGGCCAGGGAGCAGGAAGAACAACGACAGGAACCACAACAGGGCTGACATGGCGGCCCTCCGGCGAGGAAGCGGACACCCCTGTCTCCGTACGGAGCCCAGCCTCTCTGCCAAGTGATTCCAAAGTGGTTTTGGCCCGGAGCGGAGCCGCCCCATGGGCGCACAAGCTCATGGTGTTTCCGTGCGTCCGGCCCACTTCTGCCGTTGATTCTGGAGATTTTCTTGAGTGCTTTTCCCGGCGCCAAGAGGCTGTCGCTGGCGTGGTAATGTCCCAGGATCATGCACACAAATGGCCAGGATGATGTGGACTCCCAGGGCGAGGAAGACCTCTTCGCCAAGCTGAGATCTGCGGTCCGTGAGGAGCAAAGAGGCTCCTCACACCAGGACGACGAGCCCCAGCATCCGCGACCCGAGGGCTACGACGTGCTCGGCGAGATCCACCGCGGTTCTCAGGGCATCGTCTATCGCGCCTTGCAACGCAGCACCAAGCGACTGGTGGCGGTGAAGGTGCTGTTGTTCGGTCGCCATGCGGATGAGCTCGAGCGAGCGCGCTTCGAGCGAGAGATCAAGGTGGCGGCCAGCCTCGACCACCCTGCGATCGTCACGGTCTATGAGGCGGGCGTCACCGACGGATGGCTCTGGTACTCCATGCAACTCGTCGATGGAGAGCGCCTCGACGATTTCCTCGACCGCGGTGAACTGAGCGCGCGCGAGCGGGTCACACTCCTTCGGGACATCGGCCGGGTCGTCGCGCACGCCCACGAGAACGACGTGGTTCACCGGGATCTCAAGCCCAGCAACGTCGTCGTGGATGGGAGCGGCACGCCACACGTGCTCGACTTCGGGTTGGCCAAGCCCATGTCCAGCTTGGATGACCTCACAAGTCTCACGTCGACGGGCAACTTCCTCGGGACCTTGACCTACGCCTCCCCAGAGCAGGTGGGGCCTGCCTCACACCTCGTGGACTCCCGAGCCGACGTCCACGCCCTGGGCGTCATGCTCTACGAGATGATGACGGGGAGACGCCCCTTCGATGGGCATGGCGGTGTCTCGTCTCTCGTGCGGACCCTTGCCCATGAGCCGGCCCCGGACCCCACTCGCTTTGCCCCCTCCATGGATCGGGATCTGCGAGCCATCCTGCTCATGTCCCTGGCCAAGTCGCCAGAGGATCGCTACCGCGACGCCGGGGAGCTTGCCGATGACCTGACTCGTTGGCTGGACCACGAGCCTGTCGCAGCTCGTCGCCCGCGCCCCTGGCGGCGCTTCATGGCCTTCGCCAGGAGACGCAAGGGTCTCGCTACACTGCTCGGCACCCTGCTGCTCGGCGCTGTTGTGGCCACCATCGTCGTCGACCAGGCCGGCGATCGAGGAGATCGTTTTCAGCAAGCCTATGAACGGGTGCTCACGGGCGATCTGGGCGGCATGGGGTCGCCGACACCTGTGCTGCAGGCCTTCGTCCGCGCCGCCCGGTCCGTGGATACCAACCTACCTGATGACCCCATGGCGAGGGCGCACGTTCACTGCGTCGTTGGCTCTGCCTTCGCAGATCGTTTCGAGTTGGGAGCGGCACGTTACTTCTACGGGAGCGCGCTTGAGCTTCTGCGGGGAGTCCACGGCCCCGACCACGCCGCACTTTCGAACCCCTGGCGGCTGCTAGGCGAACTGGAACTGCGCGCCGGAACAACCCAAGCGGTAGACGCCCTGCGAGAAGCGCTTCGGCTCAACACCGAACCCGGAAGCCTCATCGCTGCCGATGGCTTTCCTGCAGACGGGCCTGCGAGGAGCTCGGTCGACGCAGCAGACCAAGATGCCCACGACGGGCCGGAGAGCCGGGCAGTCTCAAACACGGGCCTCAGCGCCCTTCTGGCCCGAGCGTTGCTAGCCCTCGAGAGCGAGGCATCGCTCACCGAGGCAGAGGACTTGCTCTCGTATCACTTGCCCAGAAAGGAACGTCTCCACCCCAAGGATCGGCTCAAAGTCCTCCACTCCCAGGGGCTCCTGCTCTTGGCGCAGGGGCAGCTTCAACAAGCTCGCGATGTGTTGGAAGGCGCGCTCGACCAAGCCGAGCAGGACGGGCTGCTCGCAGATGTAGGTGCTGACCAGGAACGCGATGCGCCGCCGGACGCAAATACACTCCGCACCCCTCCACCACCGACATCCGACACGGCAGCAGAACTCGCCGATCTGCTACTGGACCTCGCCTCAGTCGCGCTGCTCAGGGGACAGCAAGGGGAAGCCCTTGCGCACATCGACCTGATCGTGGCCTTGAGCCACCGCCGTCACGGAGCCGAGACACTTCCAGAGCTGTTGTGGACCATGGCCGACGTGCGCAAGAGGCGAGGCCAGCCCCATGTGGCGCAGCTCGTGAAGGCCCGTGCGCTGCCACTCATGATGCGTAACTGGGCACCCAGCTCTGTGGAACACGGCCCCGCTCTCCAGGTCCTTGCAACGAGCTTCGACACGGTCGATGAGGACGTGTGGTCCTTGCCCTGGCTCGACGCCTTCGTGCAGCTACGGCGCGTGCGCGGTGTCGGCACCTATCAACTCGCGGACAGCGCGAACGATGTGGCCATCCTGGCTCGTGCCGCAGGCCAGGACGCGCTCGCCGAATCCCTGCTCCAGGAAAGCTTGACCATCCGCTGTCGCTCGCTTGGCTTGGACTGCCCCCATCGCATGGAGTCGCTCCTGGAGCTTGCAGACCTCCAGCTTGCATCCGGGGAAACGGAGACGTCGCGCGCACATCTGCTTGAGGCGGCAAGTATCCTGACGCGCACGAGAGCATTTGGAAGCACCAGAGGCTCCATCCACGCGCTCCGTGTCGCTGAACTGCTGGAACGCCTCGGCGAATTTCCAGACGCACGGCAACTCGCTGACGGGATGGAATCGACGGGTGCCCTGCGGGAAGAGGCCTTGTGGTCCGAACGCCTGGCTCAGCTGCGGCAACGACTGGGGTCCTCCGCCCAATGAACTCGACCCGCGCTTCCCTGATCGCCCGCCTCGCTGATCGAAACGACTCCGAGGCCTGGGAGAACTTCCAATCCTTGTATGGCCCACTCATCCGAAACTTCGCCCGCGCGCAGGGGCTGACGGGTCACGACGCGGATGAGGTCCGTGACCAGTGCTTCGAGGTGGTCGTCCGCCGCATGCGTGACTTCCAGTACGACCCCAGCAAGGCGGGCTTCAAGGCCTGGCTCTACCGCATCGTGCGCGGAAAGGTCATCGACTCCCGTCGCCGCAAGCGCGAAGTCGGCTTGGAAAGCGAAGAGCTGCGAGACCTGCTGGACCCATCACCCACGGCCGAACAGCTCTGGAACACGCGCTGGGATCACGAACATCTTCTTCATGGCCTGGAGCGAGCGAGGGCCCTGGTGTCTCCAAAGAACTGGCGAGCCTTCGAGATGCTGCTCATTGAGGACGCCAGCGTTGCCGACGTCTGCAGCGCACTCGCGCTCAATACCAATCAGGTCTACAAGGCCAAATCACGCGTCCTGGCGGAGGTCCGTCGCATCTTGGACCGCGAAGACGCCTAGCGTCACCGCCTGCTGCATCAGGAACCGGAGTTCTTCCGGGCGAGGGGGACAGCCGCAACTTGTCTCGTGGTCGCGCACTCGCCCGGCCTTCGCCGGCAGTCCCGCGACCCAAGCTGGCTACCAATCCAGCACAGCACCATCGTGATTCAGGAACAGGCCGCTCTGCTCGGGCTTCAGCCCTTCGATGACCTTGCGCAGGCCGGAGATCGATTCCTCCGGCGAGAGGGTCGCATCCGGACCACCCATGTCCGTGCGCACCCAACCCGGACTGACCGGGATGACGATCAGCCCGTTCTCTCGCTGCTCGGCGGCCAGACTGCGCGAGTACATGTTCAAGGCGGCCTTGCTCTCCCGGTATCCATTGAAGCTGCCGCTCGTGTTCTCCGCGAGACTGCCGAGCCGACTGGACACATTGACGACGATGCCGGACTTCGCAGCCTTGAGGTTTGGCAGGAGCGCGGTCGTCACGCGAACGGGCCCCAGGGTGTTCACGTCCATCACGCGGCGAATGCGCTCATGAGGGCTGGTGGTCTCGCTCAGTGAGCGACCGCTCGTACCCGCATTGTTGATCAACAGATGGACCGGACCATCGCCGACTTCCTTGGTGAACTCGGCCACGGACTCATCGTCGGTGACATCCAAGGTCAGCACCCGGGCACCCGTTGCAACCAACGCCATGGCCGCCTCCGGATTGCGGGCCGTCCCCACCACATGCGCGCCAGCCTCCATGAACTGCTTGGCGAACTCGAGGCCCAGGCCCCGGTTTGCACCGGTGACCACCACAGTCTTCCCTGCGAAGCGCGAGCCGCTGTCAGCCGCGTCGTCCCCCGAAGCTTCACTGAAACCCAGCAGCAAGACACACGCGAGAAGGACGGCAACGGGCTTGAAGCTTGAAGACATGGCGGATCAACTCCTGGAAATCGAGCAACGGTTGAGCAGGCGCACACTCTAGCATCGCCCTCACCCAGCGCCTGGCCGCACGCCGCACAGACCGTTCGAGGATCACCCCATGCTCACACTCGCCCTTGCCCTCGCCTTCGCCATGACGACGCCCCCAGGAGATGAAGCTGAGTGGCACACGATCGAGGTGGAGGGTCGCGGGCGTCTGGACTACGCACTGCTCACACCGGATGGCTTCGAACCCGATGTCGCCGCACCGGTCCTGCTGGCCCTACCGCCCGGAAACGGCGGGCGGGACATGGTGCAGCGCGGCCTCGAACTCTACTTCGCGGAGCAAGCTCGCAGGCGCGGGTGGGTGGTGGTCTCACCGGCGGCGCCCGAGGGCGCACCCTTCTTCTCCGAGGGCGCGCTGTTTCTTCCCAGCTTGCTCGACCAGCTGGCAGGCAAGCTCACGGTCGAGGGCGGTCGCGTTCACCTGGCCGGGGTGAGCAGCGGCGGTCGCGGCGCCTTCCATGTGGCGGGCCTCGCCCCCCAGCGCTTCGCCTCCCTGACGGTTCTGCCTGGCGTGCCGTCGGAGAACGCATCGAGCGCACAACTGGCTGCCGCTGGCAGCTTGCCCATCGCCTTCTTTGTCGGTGAGCACGACCAAGGCTGGCTCGAGGCTTCGCGCGAGGCCACGCAGCGACTGCACGCGCTGGGCAGCGAACGCGTGAGTCTCAAAGTCCGGCCGGGAGAAGAGCATGTCCTCGACAGCAAGCTCGCAGCCGAGATCTTCGATCGCCTCGACGCGCTGCGTGAGACGGAACGCGTTCGCGACAGAACCCGCGTCCAGATCGCCAAGGTGCTCGACGATCTGCACGAGGCTGCGTCCGTCGCCGATGAGGACCGCTACTTCGACCAGTTCCTGCCGGATGCCATTTTCATTGGCACCGATGCCAGCGAGCGTTGGACAGTGGGGCAACTGCGGGCTTACGCAGCAGCTCCCTTCGAAACGGAATCCGCCTGGACCTACGAACCCTTGGACCGGCACATCACCCTCGCACCGGATGGACTGACAGCCCACTTCTACGAGCGATTGATGAACGCGAAGTACGGTGAGACGCGCGGCTCGGGCGTCCTCCGCCAACGGGCCGGGCGCTGGCGCATCGCGCAGTACGTGCTCTCCTTCAGCGTGCCGAATGAAGCTGCCCCTGCGGTCGTGCAGGCGATTCAACAGGGCGAGGGCTGAGCACATCCTGTGGGAGAGCCCCCTCTCCCTGAAGCCTGGGCGCGACACTGGCGGGATTGCGCGACGCGCACTACCGTGCTGTAAGGCAAACGGCCCCACCCAACCGCCGCATTAGCAGGGAGACAGGGATGAAGAAGTCCGGGCATCGACAGGTTCGCTGGGCCGTCGTCTTGGTGGTCGTCGTTGCGCTCACGAGCGCGACGGCTTCGGCTCAGTTCAACCAATTCCAGTGGACCTTCGGGGGAGACCCCGGCGGTGAGGGCTTCGTCACGGACCAGTGGATGCAAGTTGTCTCGTCATCCAGCGGTGTCTGCAGCGGCCCCCTTCCGGGCACGTCCTACTTCACCACCACCGCGCCCATTGCAGGCAAGGTCTCTGCCTATCTGACGTTCGACAACAAGGACCCCTGTATCTCGTTCTGGCACTTCGAGAAACCCGTCTACATCATCAACGGCCAGCAGTTCGTCATCATCTGTGATGACACCTGTTTCGACTTCGAGGCGGAGTTCTCTTTCGACGTCGAGGCCGGCGATGTCTTCGGCCTGGGCGCCTACTCTGTCGACTGCGCGTGCGAGCCGGGCGTCTGCGATTACACGAACTTCAAGTTCGAGCCCACCACCTGGGAAGACCTCGGCTTCTCCCTGGCGGGGACTGCGGGTCTCAGCCCGAGCGCGCAAGGCTTCGGCAAGCTGGGCGACAACGATGCTTTCCAGTTCAGCCTCGAACGGGCGCTACCGGACGCTAACGCGTTCCTGGTGGGTTCCTTCAGTTCACTCTTCGCCCCGTTCAACGGCGGCGTGTTCGTCCCGAACCCGGCGCCACCAGCAGTGTTCCTGCCGCTCACCGTCAACCCCTTCGGTCGCTTCGAGCTCTCAGGAGCGTGGCCGCCAGGCGTGCCAGCTGGGCAGAGCCTCTTCCTGCAAGTCTGGGTCCTCGACCCCGGAGCGCCCTTCGGCTACTCGGCCTCCAACGCGCTGCTAGCGACGACGCACTAGCGCAGGCACCAGCAGGCGGAAGGGTCGGTGGGGAACAGACGTCGTCTCAGACGTCGAAGGGCAGCTTTTCTTCGGGGATCATCTTGCCCTTGAGCTTCACGCCGCCCACCAGCACGTCGCCATCACCGCTGCCGTAGGGCATCATCGCTCCGCTGCTCTTGAAGCTGGCGGACTTGAGCATGTCCTGCTTGTCGAACTTGAGCTTGAGCCTCGCCACGAAGAGCAGGTTGAGGATCGTCGCGTCCTCATCAGGCACCACGACCTGGATCGGAATGCCGCAGGAGTTCGGGCCGATCAAGGACCCCACCATGGCCAACTCGTCGGGCCCAGTGGTCAGGAAGGAGCCTGTGCTGGACTGCTGGAACACTCCCGGTGCGGTCTCACTGATGACATCGAACAGGTAGGAGGTCGCGCTGAAACCCTCGGCGCCTCCGGTGTTTTCCGCAGGGCTCTCGTCGAGAGACACATGCATATAGGCCACTACGCTGCCCTTGGCCTTCTCCAGATCGCCCGACGGTGTGATCGCCCCGCCATTCACCTTCATGGTGACCTTGAACCACACGTCGTCCAAGGCCTGGGAGCGGGCGTTCGCCGAGAGGGCGACGAGGGACAGCAGGGTGAAGAGGACGGACGAACAGGTGCGCAACAGCATCACAGGACTCCAAGAAGGCTGGGCGGCCCGGCGGACCGGACCCGGACAAGTGTAAGGACAGGCAACGCCCTCCAGGGCTAGGATAGCGAACCGAAGATTGCGGCTCGCCACCCGCGACCGCCCGACACCCTTCCTGTCATGGAGAAGAGACAGATGCGTCGTCCCACACTTTCCCTGGTGCTCGTCCTGAGCCTGCTGTGTGTTCTCGGACCCGCCGTTCGAGCCAACAAATCCGTTCCAGTGTCCGGCACTGTTCAAGTCCTCACTGTGGGCGATCTCAGCCTGATCGCGATCCTCGGCTTCGCTAACTGCACCTTCAAGGTGGACGCCTCGAGCGACAACACCAAGGTGGCGAGCGTCCAGTTCAAGACCACGGCCGGCAAGAAACAGAAGGTCATGATCAAGGCCGAGAGCCCGGGCATGGCCATGGTGACCGTGAGCACCAAGGAAGGCTCCGTGGGCGGCTGTCAGGGCTTTGACTTCACCTTCCCCGTGATGGTCACGCCCGACACGAAGGCGCTGCTCAAGATGAGCAAGCAGGAGAGCAAGGCGGCCAACGCCGAGATCAAGAAGGCCCTCGGTGAGCTGGTGACTGCCTACTGCAAAGAGCTCAAGACGGTCGTGGACGACGCCAAGTCCGGCGAGATCTCTCTCGACGATGCCCTGGACCAAATGGACGCTCTTTCCTCGATCGTGAGCCAGACCCTGAGCCTCGTGATCGGCGCCAGCTCCGACACTTTCTTCAGCGCCATCTGGAACTCACCGGCAGCTCAGGGGTTCTCGGGCAGCAACGTCGACTTGCTGGGGCTCTTCCCCGGCGGTTGTGGCGAGGTCGACAGCTTCTCGCAGAACCTCAAGAAGGCCGCCGAGAAGGCCAAGAAGGTCGTGGAGAGGAAGATCAAGAAGGCCTACATGCAACTCGAGAAGGTTGCCAAGAAGCAGGACGAGACCATCCTGTACTTGTTCCAGGTCTTCCTCGGATTCCCCCTGCCCATCACGCCGACCCCTCTGCCCACTCCCATGCCCCAGGTGCAACCCCCGGCACCCCCGAAACCCTTGATGCGCACGTGGACCTCCTCCGGGCGCATGACCTCCTCGCCGCTGACCCGCCTGGAGATCGCTGGACTCGGTGACGCGGGCGGCGGACAGGTGACGGTCAAGGTCGAAGGGCCCGACGGCTTCGAGAGCGAGATGATGGTCAACCTGGACGCCGAGTGCGGCTTCTTGGCGGAGTTCGGAGGCGTAAAGCCCGGCAACTACACCGTCACGCTTACCCAGGGCACCAACTCCTCGAGCTTCAAGACCATCGCCATCTAGAACGTCAGCCGCTGAGGGCCGCGCTGGCCCTCAGCACCCACGATCACCTGCGGCCAATTCCCGCAGGTGGTCGTGGGCCAGCAGGCAGTGGAAGTGGTGCTCCCCCTGCTCCACGCCCGGGGCGTAGCGCCCGCGGTCGTAGTGCCGGGACGCCAGCCCCACCTGCACTGATTCGCAGATGGCGATGTCCTCCTGTTGGGTGACGTCGCTCTGGGCCATGCTCTCGGCCATGAACCGCTGCGCCGCCGCGCCCTCCGTCTCCGCGAAGTAGAACTCGTAGACGACCTCGCAACGGTTCGGTCCCAAGGGCAATACATGGTTGCTGTCGAGGCAGGAGCCGTAGCGGTTGAGCATGAAGTTGGGATGCAACCAGGCGTAGAGCGCGCCGCCGCCGATGCGCTCCTGCGGGTCGTAGTCGATGCGTTCATCCTGTGCTTTCGACGCCGGTGAGCCCTGGATCGAGCAGCGCTCGAACAACTCCGTCCCGTAGTTGTCCATGTCGAGCTGGGCGTCCAGACTCGGGTGCATGTGCGGGATGTGGTAACCGCCGTCGAGGTAGTTGTCGACGTAGACCTTCCAGTTGCACTCGATCACCCAACGGCGTTGCCCCACGAAGGTCAGTTCGCTCCAGCCACCGCCTCCGAGACGCCGATCCAGCTCGGCGATGCGGGGCTTGAGGGGCGCCGCGTCCCGTTCACCATGGATGAAGACCCAGGGGCCCCACTGCTCCACGCCCAAGGGCACAAGCCCCATCGCGCCGCGCTCGAAGTCCTGGATGCCCGCGATCCTCGGCGCGTTCTTGAGGGCGCCCGTCAGCTCGTAACACCAGGCGTGATACCCACACACGAGCTCGCTGGCTCGGCCGCAACCCTGCACCACTTCACGCCCCTTGTGGCGGCACACATTGGAGAAGGCCGCCAGCGAGCCGTCCTCCTGGCGCACCACCACCCATGGCTCGCCCGCCAACACACCGCTCGCGTAGGCACCCGGCTCCTTCAGCTGCTCCACCCGGGCCACGGGCTGCCAGGAGCGGGCGAAGACCGAGCGCTTCTCCAACTCGTACAAGGCAGGGTCGACGTACCAGGACGCGGGCGGCATCCAGGCCCGTTCGATGGGCAGGCCTGTGTCAAAGCGCTCGATCTCGCGCCGCAGCCGCTCCCGCTCTTGGTCATTCACTGGGTCGTTCCCTGCAGTCATGGGCCCATCGTAGCGGCTGGACGCTCACTGTTCGCGCACGCGGTGCCCTTCACACACAGCGGCCCGGCCGCCAGCGCCTAGGGGAATCCTCACACCGGCCCGCGCGCCTCAACGGAAGCTGACCCAACTCATGCCGCCCGCGGGGATGCTGAGCGACAGCTGCACGTGGTGATCGCGGCCGAGGATTCGCTGCTCGTCCGTCCCTCCGTTCACCGAGACCAGAGCGCTCTCCGAGAGCCCCGTGTAGTAGAGGTCCACGTCCAGGGTCTCCGTGGCCGCCGTCTCCAAGGGGTTGAAGGCCACCAGCATCCCGCGCGGAGAGTCCGGCGCCGATGGGTACGGATCGACGTGCAGCATCCAGTCGACGCGCCGCCCATCGGGCCGACGGCCGTGGATGACATCGCTCTCCAGGATCTCCCGGTGCTCCAGGAACCACGCCACCTGTTCGCTCAGGAGCGCTTGGGTGCGCTCGGTGTCGAACAGCCGCGGTCCGCGGAAGCAGGCCTGGACGCCCATGGCCAGGTTGGACTGCAGCATGCGCCCGTAGTGCTCGAGGTGCGCGTCCAGGGGTTCGATGGTCGCGGCCTCACCGCCACCGTGGTACTCGGTCAGGGGCACGAACATCCAGCCCATGCTGGGCGTCTTGGTCCAGGTGCCGTCGTAGATGTTCTGGCGCGTGTGGATCACCTGCTCGGCTCGCGGCAGAGACCAGTTCACCTCGCGGTAGCCCATGCCGCTCTTGGTGGAACCCGACAGGTAATAGTAGTCCGGCACGTTCAGCGAGATGCCGCGCCCGCGGCACCAGGCATAGAAGTCCGTGATGCGGCGCCACTGCATCCAGCGCGAGTCCTCCGCCCCCGCATGGCCCGGATGGCTCTGAGAGAGGCACTCGTCGCCCGGGTAGTTGCCGTCGTGTTCGAGCAGGTTGAAGCCCGTGCGTTCGAAGAAGCTGCGCAGGGTCTCGAAGTAGGCCTGCCCCCAGGCGCTGCCCAAGCAGGGCGAGTTGCCGAAGGTGGGCCGCTTCCCTTCGGGCATGAGCACATCGTGCTCGGGAGAGATGCTTCGCGAAGCCAGCAGGGAGTAGCCGCCGATCTCCACCCCCTTCGCGCCGGCGAGCGCAGCCACCTCTGCCCACCCCGCCACCACCTCGGGGTCGTCCGTCTCGATGTTGAAGCCGCTTCCGAAGGAGAGGATCAGCATCTCGAACCCCACCGCCGCCGCCTCGTCAATGGCCCGCACGACCTCCGCGCGATCGGCGACACGCATGTGGTGCATCAAGGGGTTCTCGGTGACCCAGGGTGCGAGGGTGCGGTACATGCGGCGTTGCGTCAGACCGCGGCGCTCCCGTTCGCTGGAATCATGGACCAGCTCGAAAGCGCAGAAGCTCTCGAAGCTCTCGCCGGCTGGCACCGCCACCGCTGGCCCCAACTCGGGACCAACCTCCAGCAGGCAGGGTGTCACCCGCTGGTAATTGACCTGGCTCGCATACTGGGGGTCCGCCCGCCAGTGCACCGCCCGGTGTGAGGCGTTCGCGGCCGTCATGCCTCCGAAGGCGTAGTCGGTCTCCAGGTGCAGGCTCTCGGGGGCCGGGTAGGGAACCCCGTTGCGCGTCTCCACCCAACTCTCATCCTCCACGACTGCGAGCACTTCGGACACGAAGCTGTCGACGGTGATGGGTGTCGCCCCCCCGTTGTGCACCGAGATCCACTTGGCCATGACCGGGATCCCGTCGTAGAGCTCGTAGTGAACCGACACCCGCACGTCCCGGTGCACTCCCTGGTCCGTACCTGCGGGCGACGCAAAGTCCAGGCGCAGTGAGACACCATTCGGAGGCCAGACGGCATCGGCTGCATGGTGGCGCACCCGCTTCCACGGCAGCCGTTCCCGGGGGGCCCCCACCTCATGACCGACGTAGTGGAAGGCTGTCGGTGCCGCCTTCAGCTCGTCGAGCCATGCCTCGCGCAGGAAGGCGTGATTCGGCTGCCCCACCAGCCCCCCCACGGCGTAGTCCTGCCCGTCCAAGGTGATCCGAGCCTCCGGTCGCACAGCGCGCACGAGTTCACGCTGCGCTGACAACTCCAAGAGCGAGAAGGTCGCGGCGTTGGGCGAGAGCAGGAAGCTGCGCCGCACGAGCCCGTTGTCGAGATGAAGACGCTGCCCTGCATCAGTGAGGTAGACGGCTGCGCGGGTCGGCACCGCTGCGATCAACGGATCCACGGTGCTGGTCGGGATGTCGTCCAGCGTGGCCACGACGTGCTCCCGCACTGCGGAGGGCACGGCATCGGATTGCCCGGGTCGTGACGGCAGCACCCGGGACTGCAGCGGCAGCGCTGGGGCCGTCCCTGCGCACAGAAGCAGCAGGAACGCCACACGACTTGGAAGGCTCATCAGGAGGTTCCACGGGGGTGCGCCCCTCGGCGCCGGTCGACCAGACCGTCAGCCTATCGCAAGAGGGAATGCGTTACGCTCGGCGAGGAACCTGCTTCAGGGATGACAGCTCACACGAGAGGACACCTCCAAGGAGCCTGCAATGGGCCGTGGTCTGGTCATCGTCGGAGTGCTCGGTGCCCTCTGTCTTGCGCTCTACCTGTTCGCGGCGGAGGACACGAGTCGGGCCGAGGCGGAACGGGATGCCTCCAGGAGCACGGCCGTGCGCTACGGCGGCGGAGCCGGCAGCCCGGCCGGGACGGTCCTGCCCCACGACGCGGGCCTGAGCCCGAAGCCCGTCTCCGAGCCCACGGAGCTGAGGCCCCGAGCTGACCTGCCCCGTGCCGCGCTCTTGGACAAGGCGCCCGCCCACACGCGCACCATCTCCGGGATCGTGCGACGCCAGTCTGACGACAGCCCCTTGCCCGGGCTGCGCGTGCGCGTCAGCCCCGAAGGCTTCGACCCCATCGAGGTGCACACCCTCGAGGACCCGCCGGGGCGCTTCACCCTCGAGGGCGTTCCACACGGCACGGACTCCCTGACCCTGCTCTCGGACGGCCCGTGGCCCGAGCGCCAAGCCAGCCACCCCATCCAAGCCGGCCCCAAGGACCTGCACGACCTGGTGCTGCATTTCGACAGCGGCTTCGCCGTCAGGGGCCTGGTCACGGATGAGCAAGGCGCTCCCGTTCCACGCGCCGTGGCGGACGCGCAACAACGGGGCGAAGTTCCTGCGGACAACGCAGGCCGCTTCTTGCTGCCCGACATAGCGCCGCGCGCGGAGGCGGAGTCGGTGCAGATCGGGGCGCGTGCCCCTTGGTACCAGCGGGCCACCGAGGACGTGGTGATCCCGCGCTCCTCCTCGGAGGTGCCGTCCGTCCAGATCACCCTCATGGGCAGCGGTGCTCTGGAAGGACAGGTGACGGACGCCAAGGGCCGTCCACTGGAGGACGCCAGCGTCCAACTCAGCTATGTCATGACCACCACCCACGGCGGGAGCGCGGCCAGCGGCCTGGAAGCCACCAGCGATGAGAAGGGCTCCTACCGCGTCGACCATGTGCCGCCGGGCCGGTACATCGTGCAGATCTCACCCCCAGGGCCCCGAGGCGTCTGGCAGGGCGGGGTGCTGGACGTCACTCCGCAACCTGCACCGTCCACTGCAGTCGAGGTGTGGCTTCCCGACATCGCGGTCCGCGTCGGAGAGGCGACGCGCCTCGATGTCTCGCTGCCGCAGGGCGCCTCCGTGAGCGGTCGGGTCAGCGATGCCTACGGCGCCCCCATCCCCGGTGCCACCCTGTTGCTGGAGCGCTCGGTCCGCTGGCCGGCCCCCGACCTCAGCGGCTCCTCCTCCACGACATCCGGTGAGCTGCGCATTGTGAGCCGGCGCTCCGGCGACAAGCCAGGCGAGACCCTCCTCACCATCAAGGAGTTCGAGACCACGGCCGACGAGCGCGGCGCCTACACATTTCCGGGCCTCTCTCCTGGCGCCAAGCAACTCACGGTGCGCGACCCCTCGGGAGAGCGCGTGGCGCAGCGCCTCGAGCTCGAACTCCTGGGAGGCCAGTCCCTCACCCGCAACATCCAGCTGCAGGCAGGCATCACTCTGCGTTCCCGCGTCGTGGACCAGGCGGGTGCACCTCTCGAGGGGGCTTCGGTGCAGGCCCGCCCGTCCGACACGACCCTTCTCGACAGCTCGGACGGCGTGGCCACGGATCACGACGGTCGATTTGAAATCAGGGGCCTGGCGCCCGGCGAGATGCGCCTGTCCATCTTCATGAGCGGATACCAGGGCTTGTTCGAGACGGTCCAAAGCACCTCGCCGGAACCGGAGTACGTACTCCTGCCCGCCCCCAGCGTGCAGGGTCGTGTCCTGGCTGCTCTGCACGAGGAGCCCCTCACGCAGTTCACCGTCATCGTGTCTTGCGCCGGTTCCACTTGGTCCAACCAGGGCAGCTTCGAAGAAGGGCGCTTCAAGTCCGACGTCAACGACGACGAACTCGCAACCGTCACCATCCGCGCCCCGGGCTACACCAGCCAGACCATGGAAGACGTACGCCCGTCCGAGACCGCGCTCCGCCCGCTGGAGTTCCTGATGCATCGGGACCCCTAGACCGCAGCGCGCTGCCTGCTGCAAGGCGCTTCGGCCCGGATCACTGTTTGTGGTGCGCGCGTCCCTCAGTTGCAGCGCACGGGGCGAATGGCCGCGGACAGTCTCGATGACAACTTGGTGCTCGCCCTCAGCGCTCAGCCACTGAGCCGGAACGTGTCTTCGCCGAAGGGGACGGCCTGTTCCGGAGCCGTGGTCTTGTTGCGCGCTTCGTGCTCCAACAAACGACGTTTCAAATCCACTCCTCCTGCGAATCCCGTCAACGACCCATCACTTCCGACCACGCGATGGCACGGCACGATGATGCCCAGGGGGTTGGCGCCGTTGGCCGCACCGATGGCGCGCACGGCCGTGGGGCGCCCGACGCGCTCCGCCTGCTGCGCGTAACTGCGTGTCTCCCCGTAGGGGATCTCCCGCAAGGCCACCCAGGCCTCCCGCTGGAATTCCGTGCCCACCGGATCCAACGCCAGATCGAATTGCCGCAGGCTTCCGTCGAAGTACTGCTCCAGCTGGAGGGCCAGCGCAAGGAACAGCGGGTGCGAGAGGTTCGCCGCGCCCTGCTCCTTGGGCAGCGACCACTGCAGGCACCGCAGGCCCTGCTCGCTGGCCAGGGCGTGCAAGGGTCCGAGCGGTGAGTCCAGGGTGCTCATGAGCAGTGTCATCAGCGGCTCCGTGCCGAGGGTCTGGTGCGCGAGGGTTTGCGAGGCGGTGTCGTTTGGCTCGCGGCGTCCATCCAAAGGTAGGCCGTCGCCAAGCTGCGATGCGGCCGCCAGGCTTCTGCGATCTGTTCCAGCTCCTTCGCGGACATCGGCTCGCTGCGACCGAGCCTGCGGGCTGCGTTCTTGCGCAGGCCGAGGTCCCCGGAGGGGAAAGCATCCGGATGACCAAACACACGAGCGGCCATCAGGTGCGCCGTCCACGGGCCGATCCCCGGCACGGCCTGCAAGCTCTCGAGAGTTTCCTCCAGGGGAGAGCAGCGAGACAGATCCAGATCGCCCCGAGCCACGGCTCGGGCGAACGCACTGACGGTCCTCGCCCGTGCGCCGGGCACGCCGAGCTTGTCGAGCTTCGCATCCGCCAGCACGGCAGCACTGGGAAACAGCCTCGAAAGCCCGCCGGGTAGCGCCGCCTGCACGGGGACGCCAAAGCGTTCGGCCAGTCGCCCTGCGATGGTCGAGGCACCCGCCACGCTGACCTGCTGCCCGACGATGATGCGCACGGCGGTTTCGAAGCGATCCCAAGCCCCGAGCAAGCGCAGGCCCGGGCGCTGACGAACCGAAGGCCCCAGCAGGGCGTCTCGACCGAGGGATCGCCTCGCGGAGCCCGTGTCCAGGTCGAGTTGGAACAGTTGTCGCACCCGCTGCACGTCGTCAATGATCGAACCGAAGGTCGGGAGATGCATGGTCACCGCAAGGTGCCCGCCACCACTCTCGCCAGCCTCTACCTCAACGACCCCAGGGAAGCCGCAGGCGTTCATGGTGCGGCGGTAGACACCTCCGTCCACGGTCTCGACACCCGGTATCGCCCGGGCTCGCAGGTACTGGATGAGCGTGTCCGCCTCCAGCGCTCCCCGATACGGAACGCGAAGTCTCAGCCCTCCATCCAGCGCGTCCAGGGGCACGCCACGAGTGCGTTTGGAACGCAGCTCGGTGGGAGTGAAGGCGAAGAGCTCGCGCATCACGCGGTTCATCTGCCGCAGGCTCGAGAAGCCTGCTGCGAAGGCAATGTCCAGCACGCTGAGCTCCGTCTCGTCCAACAACCTGCGCGCGAGATGGGCGCGACGAGCTCGTGCCACGAAGTCAGGGGAAGCACCGATGTGTTCATCGAACAGGCGCGCCAGGTGCCGGCTGCTGTACCCGGTGCGCTCGGCGAGCTGTTCGACCTTCGCCGAATCCAGGAAGCCCTCGGCGACCAGGCGCAAGGCCTGCGACAACTCGGGAGGCGGGTCACCTCTCTCCAAGCCGCCCAGCGGGCCCTCAGGTAGACGGTCAGGGCGGCAGAGCAGGCACGGACGGAAACCCGCCGCCATGGCGGCCACCGCGCTGCGCACAGGTTGGACGTTCTGCGCTTGCGGCCGGGCCGGGCAATCGGCGCGGCAGTAGATTCCGGTCGTGAGCACACCCTGTAGCTGCATGGGCCCAGTGTCGCCTGAGTCCGGCGCTCGATGCTCGCCAGATCTGGACATTTGCCCGGACGCCAGCAGCGCCTGCCCCAAGCCATGGACTCCCGGCATGCGTGATAGGATCTTGAGCGGAAAGAAGACGTGCGGAGAAGCCGCCGCACTCTGTTGCCGCACCACGTTGCCGCACCAAGCCTTGGAGACACAGGATGCTGCCCAACCGTCGAAGTCTGATCTCGATTCCTCTGCTACTGATTGGCTTGGGAGCACCCACGCTCAGCGCTCAACAAACCCACGTCATCCAACAGATCCAGAGCACCTTCGTGCCCAACTTCGTGACGGCCAAGGTCGGCGACTCCATCCGCTGGGTGCGCACCGGCGGCACCCACACCGTCACCGAGGGCACGCCCCCCGTCTCCGGCACCGGAGCGGAAGCCTTCGACGCACCCCTCGACGCCGCCAATCCGGAGTTCCTTTTGGTGGTGGATGAGGACTTCTTGTGCGGTTTCCCGCAACCCAACAACAACCTCTACAACTTCTACTGCATCCCCCACGCACCGGGGATGAAGGGCCAGTTCCGGGTGCAGAGCCCCTGGCTGCCCCTGTTCAATGCACTGCCGGGAACGCTGGGGGCGCCCCGCCTGTGCGGCTTCGGTCCGCTGACCGAGGGCACCGAGTTGAGCCTCACGCTCTCCAATGCGCTGCCCAACGCCTTGGGCGGCGTTTTCCTCGGCCTCACCCAGGGCAACGCGCCGTTCTACGGTGGCACCCTGGTGCCCTTTCCGTTGCAGGCCGCGGTCTACTTCAACACGGGCCCTGCCGGTGAGTTTGGCGGCGGCACCCTCGTCTCACCTGGGCTCATCGGAGCCTTCGCCTACCTTCAGGCAGCGGTCGATGACCCGGGGGCCGTCGAGGGCATCGCCCTGAGCAACGCGATCCGCGCCCGCTTCCAGTAGATCTTCCGGACAACTGACACAAAAGCAGCAGGCCGGGAACGGACCGACAATCATTCATCTGACTCAGCTCCTTGGCCCCTGACACTATCCGCTCGATGAGCCAGAGTTTCGAAGATCGCCACGATCGCGCACGCCGGCTGCTCGTCGAGTTCATGGCTCAGGGCGGCACGATCAGCGACAGCCAGGCGCTCCGGCACCTGTGCGAACTGCATGAGGATGTTGCCCCCCAGATCCACGCCCATGCGGCGAGCTTGCTCGGTGAGGACTTTCTTCCCCAAGATCTGGACTCGGAGTCGAAGCGCGCCCTGGAGGTTCAGCGCCGCGAACTGATGACCCGGGACGACGTCCCACGCCGCCTTATCGTCAAAGGAGTCATCGGGCGTGGCGGCATGTCCGTAGTCCGGAGCGCATGGGATCGGGACCTGGATCGCGACGTGGCGCTCAAGCATCCAGCCGCCCCGCAAGAGATCGACGAGGCCTTTCCTGCCTCATCACAGACCCCCGACTATGAAGTCAGCGTCTCCATGCGACGGTTCCTCGACGAGGCGCATCTGACCGCCTCCTTGGAACACCCCGCGATCGTTCCTGTGCATACCATCGGCGCAGATCAGTCTGGTCGTCCGTACTTCACCATGAAGCTGGTGAAGGGCGTGACCTTCGAGTCCATTGCGCGCTGGGCCCGGGAGTCCCGTGAGGGCTGGACTTTGAACTCAGCCCTCGAAGTGTTGCTGCGCATAACCGATGCCCTCGCCTACGCGCACAGCTGTCACATCATTCACCGTGACGTGAAGCCTCGAAACATCATGGTCGGAGAGTTCGGCAGCGCCTACCTCATGGATTGGGGCCTGGCACGGCGAATGGGGGACGACTGGTCTGCATCCCAAGCAGCGGCAGGCTCCGATGCCATCGCGCGCACCACGCCCGAACCGTCGACCGCACTGACCCGTGCCAGGGGCGTTGTGGGTACCGTCCCCTTCATGTCCCCAGAGCAAGCAGCAGGCGCCACCGTCAACGAGCTAACCGACGTTTACTCCATCGGCGCTGTCCTCTACTTCCTCCTGAGCGGAAAGGAGCCCTACCCGCCAGGGACGCTCCCCAACACCGTGGTGACGGAGGCCCCACCTCCTCTCTCGGAAGTCGTCGGCACACACCAAAGTTCAGAGCTCGTCGAGCTCTGCAATACGGCGATGGCAAGACAGCCCGAGCATCGGTTCGACTCTGCCGTTGAAGTGGCGCGATCACTGCGCGATTACCTGGAAGACGCAAGCGAGGATCGCCAAGCTGCCATCCGGCAAGCCCGCCGCGCTCGCTTGCAAGCGCAACGGTTGCGGGATGTCCTGGGACGTCGGGCTCCGAGTGTGGCCAAGGGGAAAGAGGTCACCGTTCGCGAGGCCATTGAGGACCTGGCCAGCTCCATCAACGCCGACAACCACCCCACACCGGATGACGAGGCCTACGACCGGGAGACCCTCGGTTGCCTGTTTCGTGAACTGGGAGAGCTAGCACGTGCCGAAGAGCACCTCGGCAAGGCATGCCAGCTCTACACCGATGAGGCCGACAGGCTCGGGTGTGCCGTTGAATTCGGCCTCGTGTTGGACCGCCTGAGGAGAACAGAGACCTACGAGCACATGAAAACCAATCGCGAACGGCTGCTCGCCTCTGTCGGCCCCGCACATTCCTACTCGATTCGCCAGGCGTATCTTCTTGCCGAGCATGTTCGACGGGTTCGTGGTGACTTGGCCGAAGCCGAAGCGCTGTACCAGGCCGTCATCAGCCAACGCGAATCCCAGACGGGTGGTCGCTACGACCTTCAACTCGTGGAGGCACGACTCGGGCTTGGGCTCTGCATGCTTCAACGGGGGTTGACCGACCAAGCCCTTGAGGCTCTCGAGAGCTGCCACCGTCAGCTGGAGGAGAATGAGTCGGAGTCATTCCCCCTCACGATCTATGCGGCCATCGACCTCGCCAAGGCGCTCGACATGGCAGGGGAGCTCACAAGAGCCGAGGCCTACCTTGCGAAAGCCGTCTCGATGCTGGGACGCGTCATGGGCCCCGAACATCCCGACACCCTTCTGGCAAAGAACAACCTGGCGAAGGTTTGGATTCGCGGAGATCGCCTCGCGGAAGCAGAAGACCTCCTGACAGAGACCCTCAGCTGTCTTGAGAACGGCGATGTCAACGAACGAGACACGACACGCATGTTCGTGATGGCAAATCTTGGGCTGGCCAAGAGCCTGAACAAGGCGCCTCTCGAAGGCGAGAAGCTCCTGCGAGACGTCCTGCGTCTCACGGAACGCTCCCTCGACGCCCACCATCCCTACACGGCGCTGTTCAGGCTCTGTCTGGCAACTTCGCTTGAAGCGCAAGGTCGCGTCGAGGAAGCGACCTCCGAGCTCCAGGAAGTCGTAGCGGCCCAGTCGCCGACGCACGGTTCGGTCTCGCGCCAGTTCAGGGAAGCGGCCACGAGGTTGGATGCCCACCTGGAAGATCTGGGACGCGCAGCAGAGCGAGACAGGCTGCGCAGCTCGATCGGCCATTCGCTCCAAGGCGTCGGCCTGCATGAGGAAGCGGTTGATTGGCTGGTTCGAGCGTCGGCGGGTTTGGCGGCCCGGCTTGGGGAGGACCATCCAGCCACTCTGGACATCGAAGCCGCCATTCAGACTTCTCGCGACGCACGAGCGCTTCATCAGGACCCAGAAGAAAGCCGGCGATCACCCTAGGGCGATCGCCGACTCTGAGAACCCGCTGACATGCTCTGATCGTTGCTCAGGGAGCCGTCCCAGACAGGGTGTTCGTCAGGCATTCGTTCTGGCTGGCCGCGCTGTCGTCCACTCGCATCTGGAAGTAGAGAGTCGACCCAGACGGCATGACACTCGGCCACGTGAAGGAGAACGTCGCCTCGCCGCTGCCATCAGATTGGAGCGCCACGAGATTCTGGGGGACGGGCGCGATCACACCGTGTGTCGGATCGACGCTGAGGGCGTCGCCGATGACCAGCACCACGTTCGTGCTCTCCAACGCGTTCGACAGTTCCAGCAGGACCTGGCTCCCCGGGAGCAAGCCGCCACGCCCGTCGAGGTCCGGAACCCCATAGGTACCCGCCGTTCCGTTGGACTCCGCCTCCCAAGGAGTGAAGGACAGGCACGTGATCATGGCTTCATTCGACCCAGGCCCCGTGGACACGACGAGCAGATCGGCGAGATCATCCCCGTCGACATCCCCCAGCGCTTCGACGTCAGAGCCGAACAGGCTTCCAGCTCCCGGCCCATGGATCGTGTGCAGCTTGGCGCCACTGGCACCCGAGTACACATGAACCGCACCCGAGGACGCCCCGTTGATGCTCTTGAGAGATTCGCCCACTGCATAGTCAGACTGCCCGTCTCCGTCCACGTCGCCGACGTGGCTGAGCTCTTCGGCATAACCCGTACCGGTCGATGTCGCCACATGCTCACGAATCAGGAGGCCCGTAGCCCCTGAGTGAACGCGGAGGTAGGGAGCACGAAGAGGTGCGCCTGCCGGAACCGCAGCGATGAGCACATCGATGGTCCCATCGCCGTCGACGTCATCGAGATGTTCGATGGAACTCCCAAAGCGATCGTCCGCGACCGCACCGGAGATGGTCAGGGCGACCGACATGTCGCTGGGAGCCAGCACGAGCACGTATCCGGTGCCTCCGTTGGCCGTCTGAGGAGCCGCCACCATGGGGTCGGGTTCATGGTCGGGCATGAGGATTGGATCCGGCAGATCCTGGCCAAGGTGATCACCCGCAGAAACACCCAACTGTTCACCGAGCTCCGTTCCGTCGTCGCCCGAGAACACGGCGACCCGCCCGGCATCCACCCCGCCGGCGTCATCGCGGGGAGCCCCGACCATCAAGTCCGGAGTCCCGTCGTTGTCGAGGTCACCAAAGACTCCGACCGCGGTGCCAAACAGATCGCCCGCGGAGTCTCCGACAGCCGTCCAGAGCAAAGTGCCGCTTGCACCGGAGTAGGCACTGACTCGTCCCGCTGTGCTGCTCGATGTGGTACCAGGAGCCCCGACCAGAACGTCCGTCGTGCCGTCTCCATCGAGGTCTCCGGCTGCGGCAAGAGCAGAACCGAAGAGATCGGCGCCGGTGGGCGCAAGCAGTTGTCGAATGACCGCGCCGTCCGCCCCGGAGCGGATCTCTGCCACACCCACCGAGTTGCCGGGCGTGCCCGACGGAAGGCCGACTGCAAAGTCGACGACACCATCGCCGTCGATGTCATGCAGAGCGGCCACCGCACCGACGTCCGCTTGCGTTGCCGATACACTGGCGGCGAAGGGAACTTCCTGAGCCGTCATTTGTAGCGGTCCCACGACTGCCAGCCAGACACATGCGTAGAAGATCTTCTGCATCGTTCTTCTCCCGATTTTCGTGAGGTATGGACGGACCCTTCCCAGGGCGTGTGACGTAGGTGCCCTGCTTCAGGCAGGGCGCGCGGCGAACCCCTGAGGAGGGGTCAGCTCAGCTGGTGCTCTCGCGATAGTGCTGCCGCATGAGCCGATACAGCTCGTTCCACGCGCGAGAAATCGCCATGCGCGCGGCATCCGGCGTCAGGTCTCGTTCGGCTGCGATCTCTGCAGCCGTAGCACCCGACATGGATCGGCGAACAAGGCTCGCCGTCTTCTCGGGCAGGAGCCCGATCTTGGTTTCGAGGATGTCCCGCGCTTCCTGCGTCATCGCCAGGCGCGCCGGATCATCGGCGCTGGGCGCGTGAGCAACGTCGAGGCTATGGGGCGTGCGACCGACGCGACGTTGCTCTGCGCGCTTTGCGGACGTGAGTCGCCGGTAGTGATCCAGCGCCTTGTTCTTGATGCGCCTGGCGATCTGCGCGATGAAGTGCTCCTCAGATCGGAACTCGATGGAGTGCACACCCGGAAAGAGCGTGCCCACCATGGAGACGGCGAGGTCATCCGCTTCGAGGGCGGCCTTCAGGTGCGGCACGCTGTTCACGAAACGCTGCGCCTTCTTCAAGGCAATCGGAAGCACATAGCCGGCGAACTCGTTCTCGAGCTGCTGGTGTGTGCGCCCTGCGTGATTGATGACGGTGAGCACCGCATGGGTCGTGGATGACCCGGCGCGTAGCAACGACTCGACCTCCGCAGCCGCCTCCGCTGTTCTCATGAACTCCGCGCTGTGGGCTCCCAGGTTCTGCTCGGCCCAGCTGACGGCCTCTTCCATCTGGTCCTTCATGGGTCGTGCCTCGTCGCTCATTGAGGGGCTTTCGGTCCGGTGTTCGCATGTTTGCTGTGCATCCATGCCCTCTCACACGCAGAGCGGAGCTCTCTCGAACAAGCAGATCTGGTTTTTTCGGGCTTCACGACATGAAGAACATACAGCGCCCCTTATTGGCGTGGGAATCGGCTGTTGGGAGCGTTCCTCGAAAAAGATGGAGGGATCTGTTCGAGCGGCAGCCGCCTTGCGTGGAGGGGGGCGAGACATGCCCGTTGGGACGGACCGGCGGGTGACCTCAGCCCCTTATCTCCCGGAAGGAGATCCCCATGCTGTACGCACTCGCAGCGGCGACCCTGTCGCTCCTACCCCAAAGTGACCTGTCGATCCCGCAGGTCCACGTCCTGGAACTCGAAGGGGACCATATGGTCCCGGAGTTCTACGTCCCAGCAGGCGACCGCATCTCCTTCGCCAACGATCTCCAGATCACGAGCGCGGGAGACATCGTCATCGAGGGTGAGATCCTCGCGGACGATCGAGCGGAGCGGGATCTTTCTCGCGGCATGCAAGCCCCGCGACTCGAGCTACGCAGCGACACGCAGATTGTCGTGAACGGTCTCATTGTCGGCGGCAAGGGGCGTTCGGGTTCCTTGAGTCCGACGGCCTTGTCCTACATTGGTCATGTCGACTCTCGAGTCAGCCTCTCAGCTGTCGAGGATCTGCTCATGCGCACACTGACCTTCGTCGGCGCTCCTGACCAGTTGGAGGTAGTGCTCTCGGGCGGCCAGGGCTCCGACATCCTGTTGAGCGCACCTCGCGTGATCATCGACGGCCTCGTCATCGGCGGTGAAGGTGGCCGCGGCGGGCCCGGCGGCGCCATGGGCGGACCAGGTGGTGACGTGCTGGTCGAGGGCATGCTGCTCACATCCACCGTTGACGACGACTTTGAGGTCATGGCGGGCAAGGGCGGCAACGCTGGGCCGTCGGCCTTGGGACTGCGCTCAGGCTTCGGGGGTGCGGGTGGAGATGGTGGCGACTTGACTCTCGCTGCAGCAACTCTCGGCACCCTGCGGCCTTGGATGCCCCCGGTGATTCTTGAGGCCGATGGCTCAAATGGTGCTGCCGGCGCTGATGTCACCGGCGGACATGGTGGTGCTGGTACCGCAGGCACGTCCGGAACGTCATGTGCCGGTGCCAACGGGACCGCCGGAGGTCACGGTGGCGACGGTGGCGATGCCACAGGTGGTGATGGTGGTGCTGGCGGCCCCGGCAGCAATGGCTGTAGCACCCCGGAAGCAGGTGGCAATGGCGGCAAGGGCGGTCGCGGTGGCCGAGGCACCGGCGGAAACGGCGGTGCAGGTGGTGACGGCGGGGATGGCTTCATCAGCATAGAGTGCTCCGGCGCAGGAGGCGCGGGTGGCAATGGAGGAGCGGGAGGTGATGGGGTCGGAGGCAAGGGTGGCTGGGGTGGCTTTGGTGGTCCCGGATGCCCCTCGGGCAGCCCCGGCAACGGTGGCCGCCCAGGCGCTGGGAAGGCAGGCGAAGGTGGCATCGGCGGCCTGGCAGGCACCGGCGACCCAGGCGGTGTGAGCGGAAACTCCGGGGCTGCAGGCTCTGGGACCAATGGGAGCGTAGGAACGTCCGGGGGCGGAACCGGCAGCTGCAACCCGCCCTGCGAGCAGTAGGTCGACGTCAGCAATCAGACAATGACCCAAGACGCCGAGGGGAATCTCATTCCCCTCGGCGTTCTTCCACAACCCACCGGTATTCTCGAACGCCATGCGATCCATGCTCCTTGCCCTGACCGCTCTCGCAATTCTCGCTCTCTTGGGTGTCGTCTACAGCCTGCTGAACGACGACAGCTCAAGCCCCTCGCACGACTCGACAGTGCGCCCTCCTTCGCCGGAGACATCCGCCCCCTCCGCTCTACCCGTTGGCAGGGATAGCGGAGCGAACGCGAGTCAGACGGAACCAACGCAGTTGCAAGCCCCCGCCTCGACGGGCACCACGGCCGCCGCGCATGGAACGATCTCAGGGATTGCGGTCGACACCCGCGGCGACCCAATCGCAAACGTCGAGGTCTTCCTGCTCGCGGGAAGCCAGGCCGTGCAGAGCTTCCTCCGGTCGACACAAATCTGCTCCAGCTCAAGCGCTGGCGACCCGTACCCAGACCCAGATCGGGGCAAGAGGCTCGCCGCCCAGTCCGTCACATCGTCCGATGGTCTGTTCGTCGTGTCCCCCACTCCGCTCCAAACGCTGGCCAAGGGTGGTCTGCTTGCCTTGCGAAGCCTCCGTCACAGGCCCAGCTTCATCGACATCCCGGCGACTCGTTCCAACGACCAGCTGCGCTTGGGGCAGCTAGTCATGGAAAGCGGGGCGCTCACCACGGGCCGACTGCTCGGCGCCGATGGGGCCCCCGTCGAGGGCGCACGGGTTGAATACCTACTTGATGAGTTCACGCGGCAGGCCGTCGCCCGAGGCGGGGCCTCTCGCCGCACCGCAATGGAGAGTTCACTCGTCACGAAGAGTTGCGCCGACGGCAGCTTTCAGCTTCTGCTGCCACAGGGGCGCTTGGCAAACCTGCGCATCGACCACGAGCTGTGGACGCCGCTGGAGATCCGGGATCTGGAGACGAAATCTCAAGAGCTGGATCTCGGGGAGCTGCGCATGGAGCGCGGTGGTGAGATCCTCGGATTGCTCGTGAACGACCGGCAGGAACCTCTCCCAGCGCGTTGGGTCTATGTCGAACTCTCAGAGCCCAGCGCACCCGCTCGCCAGGGGCGAGCGCTGCTAAGTCCGCGCCAACGGTCCGTGGTTTCCACCGATGAAATGGGCGCCTTTCATTTCACGGGCCTCGGGGAGGGGTGGGTCAGTCTCCATGCCCGGGGCGAGCGAACCGCGTGGGCGCGCCTCCCGCAGGTCCAGATCGGAAACCGCGAGGTTCTGCTCGTGGCACCCGAGGCCTCCGTTCGCATCGTCACCGTGCGAGACAGCTCATCGGGAGACCCGATCCCGTCCGTCAACCTGAGCGTGAGCCCGCCCGCGGAGGCACCCACATGGCCCTCTGACGAAGCCCAGTTCCGGGTCAGCTCCGGTAAGGCTGCCGGTCTGGAGCCCGGACAACATCGCGTGGACGGCCTGGATGTCGATGGCGCCCGCGTTCACCTCACCGCGGAAGGCTATGAGCAACGGACCGTCGACGTGGAAGGCTCGGCACCTGGCACCCTGCGCGAGCTGGACGTCCTGCTTGCAAAGCAACTCTCCATCTCGGGTCGGGTGATTCAGCCAGACGGACAGCCCGTCGCGGAGGTCCTCGTCCAGGCCAACAGCCCCCTCGGTACAGGGCAACGTGCTGAATCGGACGCAAGCGGTTCCTTCACCTTGACGGGACTAAGTGAAGGCACGTGGCAGGTGTGGCCCACATCCGATGATCACCTGGGCATCGGGCACTTCACGCTTCCCCTGCGGGGCACGAGCGTGGAGAACTTGCTGATCATCCTCGTTCCTACGGCGACGCTGACGGGTACGGTGAAGTCCGTCAAGAGCGAAGCGATTCCGGCAGGCAAGGTGGAAGCCCTGCTCGTGGAGGAACGCTGGACGGCGTCACTGAAACGCTATGGCGACGGCGCAGCAGCCTCCAAGAAGTCCAAGGACTTCCTCAGCACCGCCTTCGGGTCCGCCGTAACTGACGAGGCAGCTGAGTATGAACTCACCGGCCTCGCTCCTGGCGACTATCTCGTGACAGCGGTTCCAACCGGAACCTCCTCGGCACGAAGCACCTTGGTGGCTGCCCGTGAGTCGGACGAACTTCCAGACGGCGTGGTGGCGGTCAGCGTCACGGCAGGCGACACGAAGTCCATCAACCTCCGACTGCCCTCACCGGCCACCCTGTCCGGGCGCATCACGGTCGCGGGCCGCGGCGCAGCCGAGGCATCCATTGCCCTGATGTCCTGGTCCCAGGGACGCTGGATCTCCCTCGCTCAAACGCTCTCGGATGAGGACGGCCGCTATCGCTTGGAAAACCTGCCTCACGGCAAGGCGACCCTCGTGGCCTTCGCAAAGAGTGTTCCGGTCCCCGCTCTTGTGGGCGTCGAACTCGACTCCCATGGGGCGAGCAAGGACGTGAACCTGACGGGTGCGACCCTTCACGTCTCCCTCGTCGACGACGCCACCGGCCAACCGGCGACGGGAGCTCGGATTGCTCTCGGCGGCCAACCCGAGGTTCCTCCTCAAACAGTGAACGACGGCGACCTCCGAATGCTGTTTCGGGCCTTCTGGGCCACGGCGCAGACGGCGTTCCGCCAGGAGGTCGATGGACGAGGCGAGTTGGAACTGATGCACATTGCTCCTGGAAGCTACACAGTCACGGCGAGCGGTGAGCGCTGGTTACCTTCAAGCGGGGTGCCTGTTCTCGTCGAGACGGGGGCGCAGCCTGAGCCCGTTGTCATCCGGCTGCGCGCTGGCGCGGCCGTGCGCGGTCAGGTCGAAGGCGAACCCGTCGCCCCAGGCGGCCGCCTGGTCGCCGAGCTCCTCAACCCCGAAGGGGTAGGCATCGTGAAGTGGGCGAACGTCGACAACGGCAGCTTCCTGATCGAAGGACTCTCCGCTGGCAGCTACCGCCTGCAGATCCGCGACCTGTCTTCTGGCGGGGGCGTGCGGAAGGAAACGGACATCCAGCTGGCTGCCGGACGCTCGGAGGAGCTGCACCTGCGCCTGGATTGAGAGTTGACCGCCTGGGTCTCAGACGTCGTCGTCGAGATCCAGCCGCGCCGCCACATTGAAGCCGCCGGTGTCGAAGCTGTTGCCGCCCAGGTCGAGCGCGCTGCCGCTGCCGTCGTCGCCAGTGCCGGCCACGTCCGGGCCCAGGCCGCGACCGTTGCCCTTGCATGTGTTGCCGGCCATGAGCGTGCCGTCGCCATTGTTGTCGATGCCCTCGTGCGTATTCTTGGAGCACACATTGTCCACCAGCAGAATGCCCCCGGTCTTGCGCTCGATGTCGATGCCATCCCCCCCGTTCTTCTTGCAGGAGTTGTCGCGCACCTCATCCTTGTGAGCGTGCCAGATAACGATGCCGTCGTGGCCGTTGCCTTCGCATTCGTTGTCCTCGACGACGTTGGGGAACGCTGGGCCGTAGCGGCAGATGAAGGGGCCATCCAGGCGGATGCCCTCGGCACCGTTGTCGCAGGCACGGTTGCCGCGCACCACCGATTGGATGAAGTGTTCGTCATCCTCATCGCCTAGCAGCAGTCCGATCTCGGTGTTGTCGCTGCAGTCGTTCTTGAGCACCGAGAAGTCAGCACCCAGGGCAGCCAGGCCCCGTGCGTTCTTGCGCAACTTGTTGCGCTCGATCGTCGCCACCACCCCGGTCTGGTTTTCCACGCTCATGCCGACGCCGACGACGCCTTCCACGCGGTTCTTGCTGAGCAGGGAGGGCAGCGGCCCACCACCCTCCGCAAAGTCCACCTCGAGTTCGAGGAAGATGCCGTCGAAACAGAAGCGCACCCTGTTCCGCTCGACCAGGATGGACACGGCCTCCATCACCATTGCCGGGCCCTGCACGCCCTCGACCGTGTTGCGAGACACCACGGCATGCTCATCGCTGATCGAATCCAGGATGATGCCAGCGACGTCGCAACCCTGGATCGTGTTGCTCGTGATCGTGACTTCATTCGCCGTGATGTCCACGCCGACTCGACACGTAGCCATGACACACTTCGTGAGCAGCAGACGATCTGGGCGCGCGAACCCCTCTTCGTCATCATCCAGACCGTCGGCCTCCTGGTCTGCAACGCCGAAGGTTCCGTTGATGAAAGTGAATCCCGAAACGCTCAGATCGGCAGCTTGCACGAGCAGGCACGGGCCAGCGAACTCGGCGTCAATGATTGCCTTCTTGCCCACGAGGCTGATGCCAGCGGTCGTGACGTTGACCTGCTCGAGGTAGTGACCCTTGCCGACGGAGACCACGTCGCCGCTGGCCGCATCGTCCACGGCCGATTGGATGGTCGGGTAGGAAGCGCTCGGGACCTTGAGCGTCTCGGCCAGACAGGGCGTCGCGCACAGCGCGAGCAGGACGCCGGCCAAGGTCAGCGTACGGAGGGTCCCCCTCAGAGAGTTGGGGGTCACGCACGATAGGCGGTTGCGGATCATTCGGATCTCCTGGAATTCAGTCGTGGGGCGTCCCTCGGCCCCTGTGGACAGGCTCGCCGTCCGATGTGCACCAGACTATCGCAATCGAATGCCGCCTGAATCCAATCGAGCCCCCCTGGCTTGGGAGGATCACCTGCACCGGATACGCTCGCGCCACCCTGGCTGCCTCTTCAAGAGAACATCTTCATGCCCACGACTTCCTGGCGCTGGCCCCTGCTGGCCGTCTGCCTGCTCGCTCCTGGTCTCACGCTCGGCTGCCTCAGCGCGCGCCCAACGCACCCCGGTCCAAGCGCCGGGGAGCGCGCCCCCATCGCAGCCATGCTGGAAGATCTCTACGCAACCTTCTGCTTCGACGCGGATGACCAAGCGGATTGGGAGGGCATGCGGGCGCACTTCGCGGACGGAGCGTCCTTCGTCGCGCCCATTCCAGCGGGCGGCGTACCGAAGGCCGTGGATGCGCAGCAGTTCATCGCAGACTTCCAGAACTGGATCGCCACGAGCGAGGTGGGCAACACCGGCCTGCACGAACGCATCGTGCACCTGCGCATCGACGTGTTTGGCTCTGTGGCCCACGCCTTCGTCACCTTCGAAGGCTTCGTGCCACCGGACCCCAGCGCCACCACCCGCGGCCTCGACAGCATTCAGCTGGTGAAGTCGGGCACACGCTGGCTGCTGGCGTCCTTCAGCACGCAGTACGAGTCCGAGGGGTCCAAACTGCCGCAGCGCTTCTTGCGCTGATCTGGGGCTGCGGCCCAGCCGCCCGGCTCGCGAGGGTCTGGTAGCCTGACGGGGAGCTCTGTTCTGCTGCTCCGCCCGCTTCCGATCGGCGAGCCCCCCTCGGACACCAGCATGACAACCCGCCTCGCCGTCCCCGCCCTCTTCCTCTGCCTGCTGGGGGTGCTGGTGGTGCGCACCGCCGACGCCGGCGAACTCGGCTTGGGCGCCCTGGTGAACAAGGCCCAAATCCGCGCGCTCAAGAAGCACGCGCCGCCCAAGGACCTCGGCAGCTGGCCGACCCAGTGGATCAACGGCGTGGACTGCCACACCGAACCGGCCCTGCAGGTGCACGCCTACAACGAAGACACCTACATCATCCGGCAGTCCAAGTGCGACACCTACGAAGCACCCTTCATGTACCTGCTGTTCGGCGAGGACAAGGCGCTGCTCATGGACACCGGCGCCTACGGCCTCTCCCCCGTCAAGGCGCAGGTCGACGAGATCATCGCCAACTGGTTGGCCATGAAGGGCCAGGCCAGCATCGACCTGATCGTCGCCCACACGCACGGACACTTCGACCATGTGCAATCGGACAACCAGTTCAAGGACAACCCCTCGGTGAGCCAGTTCGTGGGCATCAACCTGGGCCAGGTCACGGAGTTCTGGGACTTCAACGACTACCCAGCGGACCAGCCGACCTTCGACCTGGGCGGGCGCGTGGTCGACGTGCTGGGCACACCCGGCCACCACCCCGTGAGCGTCTCGCTCTACGACCGCAACACGCAGATCCTGTGGAGCGGCGACATCGTCTACCCAGGGCACCTCTTCGTGTTCAGCCAGGCGGAGTGGTTCGACTTCAAGGACAGCCTCGAACGCATGGTGAGCTTCGCCGCCGAGCATCCGGTGAGCTGGGTCGTGGGCTGCCACGTGGAGACGAGCAACACGCCCTTTGCTCCTTACGCCTACACAACACTGGTGCAGCCGGATGAACACCCGCTGCAGTTCAAGCCGGACATCCTGGTGGACGTGCTCGAGGCCGCCCAGGGAATGGGCGATGAACCCTCGTGCACCATCTTCGATCGCTTCGTGATCCACCCCGTCTATCTGTGCGGCATCACCTGGAACGGATAGGGCAAGCCAAGCCTTGATCATGTCTGCCTTCGGGCCTCTGCTTCTGCTGGCCCTGTTGTGGCACCCGGACTCGCTCAGCGAAACGCTGATCGAGGTGCGCCAGCAGGAAGCGCGACTCAGCATGCGCTTGCAAGTGCTCTCGCTGCTCGAGGTCATCGACGGCCTCGACGCAGACGCGGACGGCGAGGTCACGACGTCCGAGGTGACCGCCAAGCAGGCGGAGATCATGGCCTACGTCCACGAGCATTACGGCGTGTGGACGGGCACGGACCGGGACCTGGAAGGCGGGTTACCGCTCGCTCCCCTGCCCATGCGGCTCTGGCACACACCCCGCCGCGAGGGCGATGGCTACCGCAAGGGCTCGGTGGGGCTCGAGATCCTCTTCAAGCACGACCAGCCCATTCGCGACCTCATGGTGGAGAGCAGCCTGTTCCTCACCACCAGCCCCGCGCACATCGACCTGGTGACGCTGCAGTGGGGCGAGCAGCTGGGCAGCACCTTCTCTCTCAGCGGAGCCGAGCCCCGCGCCCGCTTCGACCCTTCGGGACGGGGTGCGTTCGGCGCCTTCCTGGGCCTCGGCTTTGGTCACATCCTCGGGGGCTGGGATCACCTGGCCTTCGTCGCGGCGCTCGTACTCGCGTCGCGGCGTCTGCGCTCGCTGCTCGGTGTGGTCACCGCCTTCACGGTGGCTCACTCCATCACCCTGGCGCTCGCAGCGCTCAAGGTCGTGAACCTGTACGCCTACGCCGGCTTCATCGAAGCGCTGATCGCCCTCTCCATCGCCTATGTCGCGGCGGATGCCTGTCTCCACCCCCGCAACAAGAGAGTGCGCTGGTTGGAGGCTGGCGGCTTTGGCCTCGTCCACGGCCTGGGCTTCGCAGGCTTCCTCGGGCAGTCGCTGGTGCGGGAGCAAGCGCGCGGCACGGCGCTGTTCGCCTTCAATGTCGGAGTCGAACTGGGACAGGTGCTCGTGGTGCTGGGCCTGGTCGCCGTCCTGGCCCTGATCCCGCGACGCGCGGAGCCGGAGGAGGAGCGCTTCCTGGCACCCTTGATGCTCCGCCGCGTGGGCTCAGCGGCCATCGCCGTGCTGGGCCTGTTCTGGTTCGTGCAGCGGCTCTAGTCGGGCGCGTCGCGGGTGTAGACGACCTCGCCCCCGATGATGGTGGAGAGAACCTGCGTGTCCAGGATCTGCTCTTCGGGACAGGTGAGGATGTTCTGCGAGAGGACCGTGATGTCGGCCAACTTGCCGGGCGTGAGGCTTCCCTTGAGATGCTCCTCGAAGGCTGCGTAGGCATTGGCCAGGGTGTAAGAGTGCAAGGCTTCCAAGCGGGACATGCGCTGCGCTGGGTAGAAGCGCGAGCCGTCAACCAGGGTGCGCGACACGCTGGAATGGAAACTCGCGATGGGGTTGATGTCCTCCACCGGCACATCCGTCCCGTTGGTCACGACGGCCCCGCTGTCTAGCAGTTCACGCCAGACATAGGCCCCCTGCTCCGCCCGCTGCGCACCGAGCCGAGGTTCGATCCACGGGCCATCCGACGTGCAGTGCACGCCTTGCATGGAGGCGATGGCCCCCACCTCGACGAAACGCGGGATGTCCGCCAGGGACAGGTGCTGTGCGTGTTCCACGCGCCAGCGCAGCTCGCCCCCTCGACCGGCCCCAGGTGCGCCCTCCTGCTGCGCGAAGCTCCGCTCGAAGAGGTCCAGGGTCTCACGATTGGCCCGGTCGCCGATGGCATGGACGCACAGTTGCAGATCGTGCGCCAACGCGAGCTGCGCAGACTCCTCGATGGTGGGCACCGGTGTCGTGGCCAGGCCCGAACTCGACGGCAAGTCCGCGTAGGGCTCCAGCAACCAAGCACCGTGCGAGCCGAGCGCTCCATCGATGGAGTGTTTGATGGCGCGCACCGTCAGGTGTTCATCGGCATGCCCCACCACGCGCACGCCGGGCAGTCGTTCGCGGAGTCGCTCATTGCTGTCCCGAATCATCACCCACAAGCGAACCTTGAGCGCGCCCTCGTCTACCAGTTCCCTCAAGGCGTCCACCACCTCGAGTGAGGAACCCGCATCCTGGAAACTCGTGATGCCATTGGAAACCGCCTCGCGATCCGCAAGCACGGCGAGCCGAGCCATGTCGGGCTCCGGTGCGTCCTTCGCAGCCTTCCAGAGCAAGCGCTGGGCCGTCTCGCGGAACATGCCGATCGCGTGCCCCTCCCGGCCGCGCACGATCTCGCCGCCGTCAGGGTCCGCTGTGCTGCTGTTGATGCCCGCCAGCTCCATGGCCTTGGCATTGGCGAAGCTCGCATGCCCGCTGGCGTGCGTCAGGACCACGGGGTTGTCCGGCGACAGCGCACTCAGGGCGTTGTGGACCGGAAGCCCTTGCACCTGAGGTTGCGGCACATCGCTCCACTTCTCTTGGTGCCAGCCCCGTCCCCGGATCAACTCCCCGGGCTCGGCACGTGCCACGGCGCCTTCCACCATCGAGAGGATCTGTCCCCAGCTGGTGCTGCCAAGCAACTCCAACTGTGTCTTTGTGTCGCCCATTCCCAGGAAGTGCCCGTGCCCTTCAATGAAACCGGGAATCGCGAAGGCTCCTTTCAAGTCGACGACTTCGGTGCCATCGCGCCGGTGCTTGGCCAGCTCCTCGGCCGTGCCCAGGGCCAGGATGCGACCGTCCCGAACAGCCACGGCCTCGGCCTGCGGCGTCTCGTTGTCCAGGGTGAAGAAAGCCCCGTTGACGAAGATCACGTCGGCGGCGGGCGCAGAGGGCACCTCCAGCGCAGCGCAGGAAAGACACACAACAACCCAAGACAGCACGAACGGAAACCTCAAGACGGACCTCTCGGTAGGGATTCAAAGAAACGGCCGAAGCCGACCCATTGGGCGGCATCGCACGGAGTCTAGCAACGAGCGCTCCCACGACCGTTGATGCTACGCTCACCCTCCGGGGATCGAGAGCGGCTTCGCCTGGGCGAAGCACGAACATCGGGAGTTCCGTCCCCTGAAAAGTCCTTCTTCAGGAGTCCCAGAGAATGGCGACGTCCCCTGCCACGCGTCGGTTGATCAGCAGCCTGTTCACCCTCGCCCTGCTGCTCGCAGTCAGCGCGACCTCCCCTGTCCGGGCCCAAGCCTTCGACGCGGGCCTCCTGCCCAAGGACATCTTCCTGGGTGCCATCGACAACGCCGGCGATGTGGACGTGCTCGTCTTCGAGGCCCTGCGGGACACCAAGCTGACCCTCTCGCTCGCCGCCCAGAAGCCGGGCACGCTGCGCGCGGGGCTGCGCCTGATCAATCTCGCTGACGACTCGGTGGTCGCCCAGGCCGCTGCGACCAAGGCCAAGCTGAAGCTGGTGGTGTTCGCGCCCGGGACGGGCGCCTACCGGATCGAGGTCTCCAGCTCCGACGGCACCACGGGCCCGTACAAGGTCGGCTACAAGGAGAAGCTCGCCAAGGACGTGAGCAAGGTGAAGATCGATGCGGACGTCGCTGGGGGCGACGACTTCGACGTGCTCTTCGATGCGCTGCAAGGCTTCCAACTCAGCGGCAAGTTGCAGCGCTTCCCGAAGAAGTCCCCCGCCACGCCCGGTGAGCCGAGCCTCCTGCGGCCCCAGGGCGGCGGCCCCTTCGTCCTCGACGCGACAACGCTCAAGACCAACAAGAAGGGTGACCGCTACACGATCAAGAAGGCAGGCCTGGACGCCAGCGGCAGCTGGACCCTGCGCTCCGAGAACGTCGGCACCCAGGGCGGCCTGCGGGCAGCGCTGCGCGTCAAGCGCCTCAAGCAGAAGAAGCGCGTCATCGAGGAGACCGCCAGCCCCACCACCCTGCTCGCCCCGCTGCTCGATGCCTTGCCCGGCATGACCGCCGCGAGTTCCCTGTCGGTCAGCGGCAGCGACGTGATGCCCTTCGGCAAGGTCCAGGTGCAAGGCGGCAGCATGCCGGTGCAGGTCACCGCCAACGCGGACGGCGAATTCAACGCCTCCGTACCCCTCAAGCTGAATGCCGTGCAGGTGCTCTTCGTGAGCCAGCTGCTCGACGATGAGCAAGGCCTGACCGCAACCCATGAAGTGGTGCAGGACAGCACCGCACCCACGGTCATCATCGACTTCCCCCTGAGTGGTGCCGTGCTCGGCAGCAGCACCACCAACGTCTCGGGCCGCGTGGGTGACCTGCTCAGCGGCTTCAGCGGATTGGTCGTGACGGTCAACGGCGTCAGCGCCAACGTCAATGTCGGAGTCGGCACCAACGGCAGCTTCGACCTGGCTGGCGTCGCCTTGAATGCCAGCGGGAGCACCTTGCTCGAAGCCATGGCCACTGACGCGTTGGGCAACACCGGCACCACGTCCATCCAGGTGTCCTTCAAGGCCGCAGCCGGCGCCAAGTTGGCCCTGACGGGGGGCGACAACCAGATGGCTTCGGTGCAGAGCGTGCTCGGGACGCCGCTCCAGGTCAGCCTGACCAATGCATCCGCCGCCCCGCTCGTGGGTCGCCCCGTCAGCTTCCGGGTGATCAAGAGCGACGGCCTGCTCTCGGTGGGCACCGACAGCGAGAGCCAGCTGATGACCATGCTCACCGATGCGCAGGGCCTGGCCACCGTGGACTGGCAGCTGGGTAGCGATGCCGGCATGGGCAACAACCGCGTCGAGGTCACGGCCTCGGGTGTTCCCGGCGCCCTTTACTTCAACGCCTCCGCACTCGGGGCCACGGCGGACCAGATCGCGGTGGGCACGGGCAACGACCAGAGCGCCCAGGCGGGCGCGGCCCTCCCCCAAGCCCTCAGCGTCTGGGTCAGCGACGGGCTGAATGCCGCGCCCGGCGTGTCCGTCACCTTCGATGTGACCGAGGGCGGCGGCGGTCTGCAAGCCCTCGGCAGCAACGCAACGCCCGTTGCCCAACTCGTTGCCACCACTGACCTCACGGGCCACGCCGCCGTGCGCTGGGTGCTCGGTGGCCTGCCGGGTTCCAACGCCGTGACCGCGAACTTCGCCGGCAACCCGGCGTCCGCCGTTCAGTTCCGAGCGGAGGGCCTCGGGCAACAGTTCACCAAGACGCGCTTCACGGGCCTGGTGCTCGACAACTCGCAACGCCCCCTGGGCGGGGCGCTCTGCGAGCTGCACTACAGCGACGACAGCGTGGTCAGCACCAACACCGGATCCGACGGACGCTTCGAGTTCACCGACCTGCCTCAGGGCGGCCAGGCGCAGCTCGCCGTGCACGGGGACGTGGCCACGACCTTGGCTGGCGACCCCATCAATGGAGCCACACTCACCTTCCCCGAACTGCACTACGAGACCTTCCTGGTGGAGGGGGCGGCCAACAGCCTGCCGCGCCCGGTCTTGTTGCCACCCCTGGACCCCACCGCCATCCAGATGTTCGACGGAACCGAGGACATCGAGCTCAGCTTGGCGGAGATGGAAGGTCTGCGCTTCCTGCTCGATGCCACCAGCGAGGTGCGTCACGCCGACGGAACGCTCGTGAGCCCATCCAACCCCATCGGACTCAGCCTCAGCCCTGTGCATGTGAGCGACATCCCCATGCCCTTCGCCGATGGCGCCGCGCCACCCTTCGCATGGACCCTGCAGCCCGGCGGCACCACCTTCGACCCGCCTTTGCGTCTTGAGGCTCCCAACATCCCGGGCCTGCCCGCTGGCGCCGTGGCGTACTTCATCTCCTTCAACCACGACACCATGCGCTTCGAGATCGTCAGCAACGCGACGGTCTCGGCAGACGCCACCAGCATCACCTCGGACCCCGGCCAGGGCATCGCCACTGCGGGTTGGGGCGGCTTCTGCCCGCCCTATCCGAACCAGGGGGATCTCTGCCCGAGCGACGACATCGACTGCCTGCTTCCGCCAGAACTCCAGCTCATCACGGACGACGCTGACGACGAGGAAGAAGACCTGGTGGACCCCACGACCGGGAGCGCCGTCTCCACGGCCCAGGGCACCCAGAGCGCACCGGGCTCCTCGGCCTTCGACTTCATCGAGGCCTTCGCCGTTGACGGAACCATCTCGTGCCAGGGCAGCACCCAGCAATGCGCCATCGACCTCCAGGCAGAGCTCGCCGCGGGCTTCTCGGCCACGGCCTTCGACTCCTGGAGCCTGATGCCCGAGGCCACCACCTACAAGATGCTGATGACCACGCTGCACGGCAGCTTCACCGAGCTGCGCGGTCTGCAGGCCAGTGCCCACGCCCTGAACATCGGCATCAGCTGGCCCATCGCCTTGGCGGACACGGCCTTGACGGATTTCCTGAATGCCATCAACGCCTTCGACCCCGCCGCCCTCGAGAGCGCTCGGCAGCAGGTGCAGGACGACCACGACGCGCTGGTGCTGCTGCTCGCCCAGCTCGCCAGCGGTAACGAAGGTGCCAGCCTGCAGGATCTGCAGGACCTGTTCACCCTGACCCAGGCAGATGCCACGGCCCTGCGCAGCCTGCTGGACGAATTCGACGAGCTTGCCCTACACGTCGACAAGCTGGACGACCTGCTGCTCCTGAACGGCGCCATGGTGCGCTCGGGCTTCGACGGCGGCTTCGCGAGTTCCATGGGCGGCTACCTCGTGCCCAACGTCACGGAAACACCGGCGCCTCGGCGCGTCGAGGTCATCCTGCAGGCAGGCGACATCACCCTCTACGGTCGCTCGGCCTTCGTCGCAGTGATCGCACAGCAGGGGGTCAACAGTGGCCCCATCACCCTCAGCTCCACGCCCCTGGTGGAGCTCGTCTCGATGCAGGCCGAGCTCATGGGCGGCGTGAACATCATCGACATGCTTGAGACGCCCGTGGCCGTCAGCACCATGGCCGACTTCAGTGACGGCAGCAGCTCATCGCTGGTGGGCTTCAATGATGGGCTGGGATACTCCAGCAGCAACAGCATCGTCCTGAGTGTCGACGCCAACGGCATGGCCACCGCCCATCAGGCGGGCCTCGCCCTGCTGTCCGTGACCCGGGAGGGTTCCGTCACCTCCTTCATCGTCGCCGTCACCCCGGGCATCCCCACCACCACCGTCAGCGGCATGGTGGTGGACACGAGCATGACGCCCGTGGTCGGCGCCGACGTAAGCACCAACGAGGGCGGCGCAGGAACAAGCGTCGCCAACGGACTGTTCGACATCGCCGGCCAGCTGGCCACTTCGGCAACCCTCGACGTGACGGCAGACATGGGCGGGCTCATGGGCTTCACCTTGGGCGTCCCCGTAGTGCCCGGCGGAAGCTCCCTGGCGGGCCTGATCGTGCTGGATGTCGACACGGACAGCGACGGCCTCCCCGACTGGTATGAGACCAACCTCTACGCCACGAACCCGGCCCTGGCCGACAGCGATGGGGATGGCCTGGACGACGGCCTCGAGGTCCTGCAGTTGGGGACCGACCCGACCCTCGCAGACTCCGACGGAGATGGCTTCGACGACGGCGCCGAAAACACCCTCGGCTCCGACCCCAACCTCTTCGACAGCCCCACCACCATCGTCGGTAGCCTGATGCTGGATGGAGGCGGCGTGCCCAACAACGCCGTGGCGCACATCGCGGGAGCTCCTCCGACACTCTATGAGGCGGTCGCAGACGGCGGCGGCGACTTTGCGTTCGCCCCCTACCCCGCCAGCCTCTCGCCCGTGACGGTCCTGGCCACGGCACCGGGCGGCTTCGTGGGCACCTCATCCGCAACGCCTGCCGTGCCTGACGGCACCACCGACGTGGGCGAGATCCCCATGGAACTGCAGCTGGACCCTCTGTTCCTGGGCCGCAAGTTCGAGCTGAGCGATTTCCCCAGGGAGATTGCCTATGGGGACATCAACAGCGACGGCCGCGTGGACCTGGCGGTCACCTTGGGCTTCTCCGTGGGAGTGGAGTTCCTGCTGGGGCAGCCGGGAGGAACCTATGAACTGGGCGGCCAGGTGACGGTGCTCAACCCCCAAAGTCTCGTGCTCAAAGACTTTGACGGTGACACCCTCCTCGACTTGGCGACGACAGCTGGCAGCGGTGACGTCCACGTCCACCTCGGCAATGGGGATGGCACGTTTACCTTCCAGGCCATGTACAGCGTCGGGAGTGTGCCGCAGGACGTGCTCGCCTTTGACAGCAACAGCGACACCTTCCTCGACCTCCACGTCATGTCTGCCAACGGGTTGTTCACTCTGCTTGGCAACGGGGATGGCAGCTTTGCTGCGGCGACCAGCGTGGCTCTGGGCAACTCGCCTCGCTCCATGGATGCCGGGCTGGTCAACGGGGACGCCTTCATGGATCTCGTGGTCTCCCACGTTGGCACCCAGGACTTCATGGTCCTGCTCGGGGACGGCGGCGGCACCTTCTTGCCGCTGACCCAACCCTTCCTGGGCGGCCCCGCGGAGGTCGCCCTGGGCTTCTACGACAACGATGCCGTGCTGGACGTCGCCTTCGGCAGCCCCTTCAACGGCCTCACCAAGATCTACAGCGGCAACGGAGACGGAAGCTTCGTGGAGGTGTTCACGGTGGACGCGATCTTCCGGGCTGTGGACCTCGTCAGTGCCGATCTCAACGGCGACGGTGACGTCGACCTGATCCAGGCCACGCAAGATGCTCACGACATGCGGGTCCTGCATGGCAACGGCGACGGCACCTTCAATGCACCCGTCAATTATGAGACGGGTCGCGGGCCCCAGGCCTTGGTCGTCACGGACCTGGACGCCGATGGAATTCTGGACGCCGCCGTGGCGAACTTGAGCACCGAGGACGTTTCCATCCTGCACGGGCTCGGCGACGGCACCTTCGACGTCGCCTCCAAATACGACGGGGGCGCGAGCACCATCTGGGGTGCCCTGGCTGATCTCAACGGCGACATGGCGCTGGACCTGCTCGTGGCCAACGGCGCAGGCGACCACTCCTACACGCTCCTGGGCGACGGCATGGGTGACTTCGCAACGCCGTTCTTCGTGGACCTGCCCTCCACATCCGCGCTCCTGACTCTCGGGCATCTCAACGGCGACAACGTGCTCGACATGATCAGTTTCGAGCCCAACACCAACTCGGTGCACTCACGTCTTGGGCTCGGCGACGGTGACTTCGCCCCTAACGTGGTGGTGCACACCGGGAATTTCCTGGCAGGCGCAGCGTTGGGGCATTTCGACGCTGGCAACGACCTGGACCTGCTGGTGGTCAACCGCTCCGCGAGCAATTTCTCGGTGTTGCTCGGAGATGGCGACGGCACCTTCACCTTCAAGGAGGACGTGACGTCGGGCACGAGTCCCACGGTGGTACGGGTGGGCGACCTCGACGGAAACGGAACCCTGGACGCCGTGGTCACGGATGTCTTCGAGCGGGAACTGGACATCTTCCTCAACGACGGCTCAGCCAACTTCACGCCCGCGCCGACCCCGTCCATCTCGCTGGTGAACGACGCTCGGGATCTCATCCTGGCCGACCTGGACGGCGACGGCGCCCTGGACATCCTGGCTTCGGCAGAGTTTGGCGATGAGCTCTACGTGATCCTCGGCAACGGAGACGGCAGTTTCGCGCCGCTCGTCGCCGAACCCATCGACTCCCCCGACAGCCCGGTGGTCGGCGACTTCAACGGGGACGGCGCCCTGGACGTGGCGCTCTTCAACGTCAACTCCATCGAAGTGACGGTACTCCTCGGCGACGGCGACGGGGGGTTCCTCGAGCGGCAGGTCTTCCATGCAGGCGAGAAGCCCAGTCGACTCCTGGTCGGCCTGATCAACGACGACGCCCTGCTCGACCTCGTCGCCCTCAACCACTCGGGCAGGCTCTCGTTGGTGCTGCTGCACCAGTAGCAGCGGAGAGTGCGCGCGGTCCGTGGGCCGTGCGGGCCAGGCCGCCGCTCAGCTTCCGCTGGGGAGCAGCTCCGGGTGGCTCTTCAGCCAACCGAAGACAGCCTCGGCAGCGAGGCGAGAGCCGAGGGCGTTGGGGTGCATGCCGTCGCCCTCCTCGGCCTGCAGCGCTTCGCCCCCCGTGTAGCGGGACACCACGCTTTCCTTGCTCTCCGGCTCTTGATCGAGGTAGGCCGCATAGTCTTGGCGGAACATCTCGTCCAGGCGGTACGTCTCGATGCCCAGCTTGGCGGCGAGCAGCTCCACGAGCATGATGTCCGGGTCGCTCTTGGCGAAGAGGAAGGGCTTGAAGTAGACCTCCGCGGGCCCGAAAGACGGCCACAGAAGCATCGCCAGCTTGCTCCCTTGGGCATCGGCCTGCTCCTTCAGCAGACGCAGCCCATCCAGCATGGGGTTCTCCCCCATGGCCTTCTCGTTCTCACTCTCGGCGACCCTCGGCTGCCCAAACTTGAAGAGCTTGAGGGCGTGGGCCGTGGCGCGAAAGGCATCCGAACGGTCCAGCAGCCAGTTCACGGCGGCGGGGCGCTCGTAGGTCGCCCGGCCGATGTCCTGGTTCGTCCGGGCCCACTGATCGTTGGACACGAACAGCAGCAGCACCAGATCGGGGTCGAAGGCCCGTCCCCTCACGGCGAAGAGTTCGGCTTCCGCCCGGGTGTTGTAGCCGCTGACGCCGAAGTTCAGCACCTCGACCCCCTGCAACGACAAGAGCCGCTCCAGCTGCCGGGAGATGGTCTGTTCGAGCGGTGTGCGGATGCCCTGGACCACGGAGTCGCCGAGCAAGAGGATCCGCGGGCCGGACTTCTGGAGCGAGCGCTCCACGTCCCGCTGGCCGTGGCTGTTGGTTGCAAAGACGAGCCCGTTACGCGGGCTCTCGGGCTTCCAGTCGGGCTTGAGGTCGTAGCCGAGGACAGGGTTCTCGCTCAGTCGGAAGGCGCTCCCGGCACCCCGGACGTCCAAGCGCATCATGGTGGGTGCGAGGCCCAGTGAGCGCACGAGAAGCTCGGCGAGCCCGAGCCCCAGCAGAAGGGCCCCGAGCACGAGCACGAGACGCGGTATCATTTTCGACTTCGGGCGGGGCATCTTCGACGTGCACGCAGGTGTTACAGGATCGGGAATCAGGCCGGTGCCCGTGTGTAGCAGATTTCCAGATGGCATGCTGGGGTCCATGGAAGAGAGCAAGGACAGCTCTGCAAACGAAGCCCGCCGTAAGCCCCGCTTCAGCGTGTTGCACGTGATCATGGTGATCCTCGTCGCCATGCTGCTGCGGGATGCCTGGGTCCAGAGCCGCGATGTCGCGCTGGTGCCCTACAGCCAGTTCCAGGAGTGGCTGGCTAACGATCTGGTCCAAGATGTCGTCGTGCGCGGGCAGCAGGTCAGTGGCGAGCTGAAGCAGGAGCTCGATGGCAAGACACGCTTCAGCACAACCCGCGTAGAGCAGGACCTGGCCGTCGAGCTCCAGGAACACGGCGTGACCTTCACGGGCCAGGAAGACAGCCAGTTCTTGCCACTGCTGCTCTCCTGGGTCATCCCGCTCGGGTTGTTCCTGCTCTTCATCTCCTTCATGGCCAAGCGCAGGGCTGCAGGCGGTGGTGCTGGGCTGCTGTCCATCGGCAAGAGCCGTGCGAAGGTCTTCGTCGAGACGGACACCCAAACCACCTTCGCCGACGTCGCGGGTGTCGAGGAGGCCAAGGCCGAGCTGCAGGAGATCGTCACCTTCCTGAAGGACCCCACCAGCCATGGCAGGCTCGGCGCGCGCATGCCCAAGGGCAGCCTGCTCGTGGGGCCACCCGGCACCGGCAAGACGCTGCTGGCCCGGGCGGTGGCCGGCGAGGCCGGCGTCCCCTTCTTCTCCATCAGCGGCAGCGAGTTCGTGGAGATGTTCGTGGGCGTAGGCGCCTCACGCGTCCGCGATCTCTTCGAACAGGCGCGCAAGCGTTCGCCTTGCATCATCTTCATCGATGAGCTGGACGCCATCGGTCGGGCCCGGGGCGCCTTCCCCGGGGCGGGCGGCCACGACGAGAAGGAGCAGACCCTCAACCAGCTGCTGGTGGAGCTCGACGGCTTCGACCCCAGCACCGGCATCGTGCTGCTCGCCGCCACCAACCGCCCCGAGATCCTCGACCCGGCCCTGCTCCGGGCGGGCCGCTTCGACCGCCAGATCCTCGTGGACCGGCCGGACAAGAACGGCCGCGCGGCCATCCTCATGGTGCACATGGCGATGATCGTCTACGCAGAGGAGGTCGACGCCGATGCCGTGGCTGCCCTCACGCCGGGCTTCACCGGCGCCGACCTCGCCAACCTGGTGAATGAAGCGGCACTGGCTGCCACCCGCCGCAATGCCGAGGCCGTCACGATGGACGACTTCAATGCGGCCATCGAGCGCATCATCGCCGGGCTCGAGAAGCGCAACCGCCTGCTCAACGTCGTGGAACGAAAAGTGGTCGCTCATCACGAGATGGGCCACGCTCTCGTGGCAGCGGCCCTGCAGACCACGGACCGTGTGCACAAGGTGTCCATCATCCCGCGTGGCATCTCCGCCCTGGGCTACACCATCCAACGCCCCATCGAAGACCGCTACCTCATGATGCGCGATGAGTTGGCCGACCGCATGGCGGTGCTCCTGGGGGGGCGCGCTGCGGAAGAGCTCATCTTCGAGCGCATCTCCACGGGCGCCTCGGACGACCTGGCCAAGGCCACGGACCTCGCGCGCGGCATGGCCATGCGCTACGGCATGGTGCCGGAGCTCGGGCATGGCATCTGGGACTCCGACCCGCGTCCGGGGCCCGGCGGCGTCTGGTCCAAGAACGACTTCAGCGAAAGCACCGCCCAGGCCATCGATGTTGCCGTGAAGCAGCTGCTCGAGGGCGCCTACACGAGAGCCGCTGCGGTTCTCCGGCAGAACCGCAGCGTCCTCGAAGAGAGCTCCGCCGCGCTGCTCGAGGCGGAGACTCTCGACGAGGAGGCGCTGGGTGCGTTCTTCAAGCGCCTGCAGATCCCTCCTGAGGTTGACTAGGCGGACGCCTCAAAGAGGCCAGCGCAGAGCGAAGACCTTGCTGACCGAGTTGTTCTCCAGCTTGTCGCCGTTGCCTGGGGAATCGATGGAGACGGTGGCCCTCGCCCAGATGGTCGAATCGCCGAACACCCAGGGCGTGCCCGGAATCGCGGCCAGGGGGGCACTGGCGGATGGCACAAAGCCATCACCCCAGCCATCCACCGGCCCCGACGCACCCAGCGGGATATCGCCCAGAGGCGTGAAGGGTGTGCTCTCGTCTGGGTCCGGGGTTCCAGCCAACTGGAGGTACCAGGACATGGACAAGGTTCCGTTGACACCCGCAGCCACCAAGTCATCCGTCCCCACGTTGTGCACGCTCGGCATGTCGAACTCGATGGAGCCGTTGTCCACGTAGATGTCGAACTCGCGCGCAGTCAGGGCGGGGTCAGGAAAACTCGAGGGCGTCCCGCTGTCCGGCACGAAGTTCCGCAACTCCAGTACGTACTCGGCACCACACGCCGCCCCGGAGCTGTCGTTGGGCAGCACGACATCCGCGAAGCCGTTGCTCCCGTAGTGACCGATGGTGATGGCGCTCACGAAAGTGGCCTGGCCCGTGGCGATGCCGTCGTCGCCTCCATTCGGGCCGGTGTAGAGGTCGTACGTCCCCGCAGGAAGCCCATGACGGAATCGGAGCCGGACGGTGGTCGTCGTCCCCGAGGTACCTGCCGCGAAGTTGACCACCAACGCGCGCCACACGTCCGCTGCCAGCACGCTGTCGTACTGCCAGCCCTTGGCCAGGGCCACCAGCTCCAGATCCGGCTCTCCCGGGAGACTTTCCCAACGCAGGGTCGTGTTGGGGAAGCTCGTTGACAGATAGCCTTGGGTGAGGACTGCAAGGGCCTGTGAGTTGGCGCTTTTCCGCGAGAGGTAGATGCGGTCGATGTAGCTAACCCAATCCGTGGCCAGGCCGAAGAAGGCCTCCAACCAGTTGAAACCCGCCGCAAAGTCGGCCTCGAGCAAGTCCTTGCCGGCGTCGAGGCTCACGTCGTCCGCGAAGAGCGCCTTGGGGTAGCCGTCACAACCGCTCAACGGAAATGCCGAAGGCGTCCAGGTGGAAGGGTTGCGACAGCCGAGCCCCGCCTTGAGGTACTCAATCAAATTCGCATGGAAGGGCTCCAAGGCCAGCGTGGCGTCCGCTTCAAGGAACGACAGCTGCTGCGTCAACACCTGACGGAAGCCCTTGCTCTTCTCGAGTTCCGTCGCCGCCCACCAGGCGCTGCCAGCCGTCGTGTCCATCGTCAGGCTCATCACCGGGCCGGGCCCGAGGGGTGTGCCGGCGCGATCCAAGGTCACACGCCAGTACTCACCGAGCAGCTGCGCCGCGCGGTACAGCGGCAGCAGGTATTCATGGCGCTCAGCGAGAGGCGTCTCCTTGTCGAGGTAGCGCCAGAGCATGGGCCCATACACATAGTCGGAGGAGACCAGCGCGCCCTGTAGGTCACCATAGGGCCCGGTCCACCACTCAGGTGTGGTCCCACCCATGGCAGGGACCTCGCCGTACTCGAGGTACGGGAAACTCGTGTCGTATTGGATCAAGACAGGGGGCACGCCGACCGGCTTAGCCTGGGTGGGCGTCGAGGTGGCGTCGGCCAGGCTGCCATCGTCCATGAGCACCACCCACCACCACTCCGCCCACTGCCTGAGCAGGCGCACTGTCCCCGGGTGCCGGTTGTGGGCGGCAACGTAGAAGGCTGGCAAGATGGAACGCCCGTTGAGCGTGACATCGCCCGCTGCCGATCCTCCGGAGCCGGTCATGTCGTCGGACCCCTCCGCATCCATGTGCCAATTCACGTAGCGGCGGTAGTCGATGAAGCCCGCGGTCTCGGGGTCCGTGTGCTTCATGGGGCCGACCCCAAAGGGGTTACCCGAGTTCGCGTCCAGCAACTCCGTCCACGGCGCGCCGCCGGCTTGGCTGCCACCCGACGCCCACACATCGTCCCCCAGATACTGGGTGGATTGCAGCGCATACTCGAGATACCAGGGGTCGCCGTAGCGTATCTGCAGCATGGCCCACAGGCCGTTGCCCGTGTACTCCCCACTGTGCTCCACGTCGGCGGCGCCCACGGCATTGTTGCCGTGGTAGTACTCACCGCTGCCCTCCGGTGCGGGGCCCCAGGGAGCCAACCAGGTGTCGGTCACTCCCTGCGCCGTCGCCTCGATGTGAGGGTCCCGGCCCGGGAACGCCAGGGTGGGGTAGACCATCTGCAGCACGAACTCCGGGTCGTCCCCGTCACCACCTCCAAACTCCTGGTCGAGAGAACCCACGTCGGCCCACCACGTGTGGGCTGCGCGATGGGCGACGTCGAATCGGCGGAGCTGCCGCGCCCAGACGTTGTCTGTGCAGAGCGGATCCTCGGGATCGATGGACGAGGCCGGCAGCAGCAGATCGCTCCACCAGTAGCTCTCACCGGGGCCGTGGACAGTGACAGCCCCTTCCCCACCCCATTTGCCGGTGATCCCGCCCACGTCGTTCTGGTCGTAGTCAGGGTCGTTGGGCGGGTTCTTCACGTCGTAGGTGCCCATGTGATTCAGGATGGCGAGGGCATCGTGCGACCCGAAGGGGCCCACGTTCGCCCCGCCCAGGGGCTCGGTTGCGTCCGAAAACAAACCCTCGTCTGCGAACTCACGCGCCAGGTCGAAGTGCTGCTGGACGAAGTACAGAGCGGTCGTCAACGTCGAGACGTTCACGTTCTTCGTGTGCCGGGCCCAGGTGTTGAGCCCCGTGTACAACATGGCCTTGAAGAACAGTGGGTGGGTCTCGAGGCGCGCGCTGTTGTAGGTCGGGCCCAACTGTTGCCCGCCAACATTCCTCCACAATGCCTCCGCAGCGTTGAGATTCAGCAGGCCGACGTTGATGTCGGGGTACAGTCCCATGTCATTGAGGTCGTCCTCCAAGCTGCGGTACCAGTTCTCGTACTCGTCATTGCCGGGCAGGATCGCGCGCGGCACGCCACCCATCCGTTCATGCAGCAAGGCCCGGCGATACTGCTTCGCGAGCTCGAGATGGTGAGCGATGAAGCCGCCACGGGAGTCCGTGGTGACATCGATGGCCTCCAGCTCCCCGAGGGCCTCTTCCAGACATTCCCACTCGTAGCCGTCGTGGCCGAAGAGCCGTCGATCGCCACCGAGCCAACCCGCCAACCAAAGCAGCGCTTCGGCCCGCGTGACGTCATCTTGAATCAGATCGAAATCGATCTTGGCGGCCGCGGGGTCGTCCTGGACGACGAGGTCATCCAATCCGTTCAGCACGTGTGTCTGGTCACTGCCCACCCAACTCGAGTAGGCCGTGTTGATGGCCAAGGGGCTGGAGAGGTTCTGCTTGTCGAAGTAGATCGGCGGCATGTCGGCCGCTTGGTACGGAAAGATCTCCAGGGCTGCGACAGAGGTATGCGGCTCGGCCGAGAGGATCTGGAATTGGACCCGCTCGTCCGCCCCTTCACAGAGGGGGTCCATGGTGAACCAGAGACTTCGCCAACCGCCGACGGACTGGGTGAGCGAGGCCTTCTGGAGCATGGTCCGGGTCCAGATCCCGTCTCCCCACTGCTCGTCGGGGTCTGGAAAGACCTCTTCCAAGACCGAGTCGTACGTCACGGTCCCCCCGCACGAACCCTGGGTTCCTGCCAGGACGCGGATCGCGTGAACCTCCGTGTCCGAGCGGCCGATCAGCAAGCGCACAAGCACCTTGCCCGTCCCCGGCGCGACGAAAGCCGTGAAGACCTTCTCGCTGCTGTGCCAGCGGTGGCCGTTCACCACTTGGGCGTAGTCGGCGTCGTGGTCTGGAGAGGCCTTGCCCGGGGGCAGGGAATTGATACCCGCAAGTGGCTGCAGCTCGAGCGCCAGAAGGCAGTTCCAGACCTCCAGGGCTGTCACGTCCGCAGGAAAGATCTTCCAGGCTTCGGAAGTCGCCTCGGTGCCCCATCCGAAGTAGGGAGCCGTGGGGGTTGCCGGGTCCTGAATCTGGTCCGGCAACATGGCTGTGTAACCCTGCGCCGTCGTTGGGTTGGTGTTCTCGAAGCACCCTTCGTTGAAGAAGGAGGGCGGGAAGGCCGCTGGGTCGTGAACGAAATCCACCCGTAGCGGAAGCGTGACATGGCTCTGCGCTGCCGCGCTCACGGACACGCCCACGAGCACACCAACCACACACAACACCTTGTCCCATCGAAGCATGATCTTCTTCCCCTCTTCCGTTGGTCACATGCCCATGGCTCACGCGCTGCAAGCTGGCGGCACACACCCCTGACCCCACACGCGGCGGCAGCGTTTCAGTAATTCCTCGGGTGAGCAGCGACTGAGACCCGTGGTGTGGGCACACACCGCAGCAGCCCAGACGGGAGGTCACTCACGATCAACCGAGAGCAGCCGCGATGGCGCGCGCTTTGCGGGAACATCGATCGCAAGATTCGCAAGCGATACGCATCTCGCGTCCGTCCGCACCCCGAAGCGTACCGCTGGGTGAGAAGCTGACCTCCGATCGATCAGCCTTAACGTCCGACATCAGCCAAGAACTTGCAGAAAAAAGGCGGTCGAAGCCTGAGTCGGTGGCGAATGTCGCGCTGCGCTCTCCGGTCGAGAGTTAGGGGCGGCGTGGCGCCCCATCGATCCTTGAATCGCCCCTAGCATGGGGTTCCTTCTCGCGGCAGCCGTGCCCCCGATGCCCCTTGCACCCTGTCGCTCCCCCCTGCCCGGAGCCTATCGATGCAAACCGTCATGCTGATGTCTTCCCTCGCAACATGCTTCGCATTGACCTCGTCGTTCACAGCAGCTGCACAACTGCCCCCGCCTTCAGCGAACACCGAGACGCTCGCATCACCCGTGGACGTCGCACGACCCGATGAAGCCTGCGGCTTCCTGCACACTGCAGAAGGCGCCCGACAGCACATCGACGCCGTACGCAGCGGCGCTCGCGTCCCGCCCCAGGCGCAACACCCCCATCACATCGTGCCCCGCCAAAGCGAACAGTACTTGGGGACAGCACCCACTGTCACAGCCGACGACCTCTTCCTCTACGAAGACAGCGCCAGCCTCCTGATCAGCAACTTCGCCGATGGCGACCTCTTCGACCTCATGGCCGAAGGCGCGAACGCGCTCATCGCCGAGCGCGGTGACAACTTCGATTTCGTCGGCTACTTCCTGGACTTCGAACCCGATCACTTGATCGGAGCGGCCTTCTACCTGCCGCTGGAGAATGACGTCACGGGCATCGGCGACCTGAGCCCATTCGGCGGCGGCAGCACGCTCTTCAATCTGCGCCCGACCTTTGGCGTCGTCGGCGACCAGATCGAAGGCTTCGTGATGATGTGGGACGTGAACTCTTCCTTCTGGGAGGCAGGATCGGGCCCGGGTGCCGCCTTCACACGCCTGGCTCTCGGCCAGGAGTTCGAGCACCGCTACGGCCTGTTCCTCGACCCGCTGCTGGACGGTCGCATCATGCAAGGTGACGACAGCTACTGCGGTCGCTCGGCCCATTGGAACTGGGCGATCGACGGCCAGTTCTCAGGCATGGAGATCGGCGAGTGGCAGGGCACCAGCCCGGCAAATTTCCTGGGTTCCCTGGGCTTCAACCTCGACATTCCCGGCAGCGTGTTCAGCTACTCCGATCTCTACCTGATGGGCTATGTGAGTGCGGCGGAGATGGATGCGGGCAACAGTGAACTGCGCTTCATGGAAGGCAGCGACTGCTACAGCCCTCAATTCGGGACCATCAGCAACTTTGACTCCAGCGACATCATCGCGTCCAACGGCCCCCGCGCGCCCGATGTCACCGGCGAGCAGAAGGACTACCGCACGGGCTGGGTCGTCTTCCATCTCCCCGGGCAGCTTCCAAATGCTGCAGAGACGACCAAGCTCCTGGGCATCCTCAACCAACACAGCGCGGACTGGAGCACAAGCACGCTCGGCCGCGGCGTCATGGACAACACCTTGCCCGAGCCCATCATCACCTTCAGCGACCTGGGCGGTGGTTCGCCCGGCGTGAACGGTACGCCGAGCCTGATGGCCAGCGGGGCCCTCACGGGCGGGACTCCGGTCCAGGTGGACCTCGTGAACGGCCCGCCGAACGAGCTGGCTCTCGCCTGGTTGTCCGGCACCTCAGTCCCGCTGCCCATCTTCGGGGGCACGATCTTCGCCAACCCCTTCGTGTCGCAGTTCCTGCGAGTCACCGACGGCTCCGGCTCCTTCTCCCAGTCTGCAAGCTGGCCAGCGGGCGTCCCCATGGGCACGGACCTCTATCTGCAGTTCCTGTGCCAGGACCTGACGGTGCTCTCGAACATCACTTTGTCGAACGCGGTCTTCGCCACCACACCGTGATGCCCTGAGTGCACTGGATGCGCAGCAGGGGCGGCGGCGCCCGAAGCGACGTCAGTCGCGAAACGCCCGTCGCCCCTGTTCGAGCTGCGCGAGCACGTCATCGATGGGAAGACGCCCGCGGACTGCGTTTCCATCGAGGCGCCCCGCCAGATCCCGCCCCTCGTGATCGTGGATGCGTAGCACGGGGTAGCTCCCCCACGACTCGTCGTAGAATTCATAGGGTTGGCTGCGATCGAGGGTGTCGATGAACAGCGGCACGAAGGCCTTGCTGGCTGCGAGGATGCGTGAGTCGCGAAGCGGACCGCTCGCGAAATGCTGGCAACCCTCTCAGCCAGGGTTCTCACCGAAGTGCACCCAGAGGGCCTTGTCCTCGGTCCGCGCCACCTCGAGCGCCTGCGCGTAGTCGACATACCAGTCGATCTCACCGATTCGCACCAGCTCAGCGGAAGCAGCCTCCGCTGGCTCCCTGGCAGCGTCATCTTTGGATGGCCGCGCTTCTTCTGAGTCCATTTGGCAAGCCATCACGAGCAGCCCGATCGACAGCGCAGCAGACAGCCTACGGGCGGATCGGGCAGGAGCCTTGGGTTCAATCGTCATCTGCTCAGTATGCCATTCCAAAGAAGCAAGACCGCTGGGCCCCATCACCCGGGGCCCGGCGTTGTTATGGTCCCCCCCGTGTCCGCGACCTTTGAATCCCTTGGCTTGTCCTCCACGCATCTCGCCGTGCTCGGTGAGCTGGGCTACAGCCAACCGACACCCATCCAAACCGCCAGCATCCCCGAGCTCCTCGCGGGCAAGGACCTGATCGGGCAGTCGATGACCGGGAGCGGCAAAACCGCCGCCTTCGCCCTGCCGATCCTGCAGAAGCTCGACATGGAGGCACGTTCGCTCCAGGCACTGGTGCTCTGTCCGACCCGGGAGCTCTGTGCCCAGGTCGCCCGGGAGATCCGGAAGCTGGGCCGCAAGCAGGCGGGCCTGGCCGTCCTGGAGGTGGTCGGGGGCCAACCCATGTGGCGCCAGCTGGACGCACTGCGAAGGGGAGTGCACCTTGTCGTGGGAACCCCTGGCCGTCTGATCGACCACTTGCAACGCGGCAGCCTGGGCACCCAGGACATCCAGACCGTCGTGCTGGACGAAGCGGACCGCATGCTGGACATGGGATTCGGAGCGGACGTCGAGTCGATCCTGCAAGCGCTCCCTGCGGAGCGACAGACCGCACTCTTCTCGGCAACCTTCCCCTCCTCCATCGAGGCGCTCTGCCGCAAACTGCAGCGCAACGCAACACGGGTGTCCATTGACAGCCCCAGCGAGCGCTCGCCCGAAATCCACCAACTGCGGCTCGAAGCCGAGGGGCACGAGAGCTTCCATGCCCTGTGCTGGTTGCTCCACAAATATCCGCATGACTCAGCGCTGATCTTCTGCAATTACAAGACCACGGTGTTGGAGCTGGCCCGGGCGCTCTCTGCGTCGGGTCTCAGCGCGGGCCGACTCGACGGCGACCTGGATCAGTACGAACGCGACCAGGTGCTGGCCAGGTTTCGCAACCAGAGTGTGAGGATCCTCGTCGCCACAGATGTCGCCGGGCGCGGTATCGACGTCTCGGGCCTGGACCTGGTCATCAACTACGAGTTGCCCGCCCAGCCGGACGACTATGTGCACCGCATCGGGCGCACCGGTAGGGCGGGCAAGGCAGGGCTGGCCGTTGCCCTGACCATGCAGGGTCAGGAGGAACGGGTCAGCGCGATCCAGAATCTCACCGGAGTGAAGCTGGAACGGCTCACCCGCAACGCCGGAAACGACCCTGGCCTCCCACGGCTGATCGAGAAGATCGCTCGAAACTCCAGCATGATGACGATCCTCATATCCGCCGGACGGAAGGACAAGGTCCGCCCGGGAGACATCCTGGGCGCCTTGACCGGGGAGGCCGGGGGGCTCGAGGCCAAGGATGTCGGGAAGATCGAGATCCACGACCGCCTCTCGTATGTCGCGATCGCAAGCCCCGTCGCACGACATGCGACCCAACAACTCAACGTCGGCCGCCTGAAGCGCCGACGTGTGAAGGCCACGCTCATCACGGGTCTGGAACAGGACCGTCCACGCCGTGGCCGCTGAGCAACCCAACAACCCGTTGCACGGCATCACCCTGAAGGCCATCGTCGAGGACCTCGTCGAGCGCCGTGGCTGGGATGATCTCGCGTTCCGCATCGACATCAACTGCTTCAAGCAGGACCCGAGCATCTCGTCGACCCTGAAGTTCCTGCGCAAGACCGAGTGGGCGCGCAAGAAAGTTGAACGGCTCTATCTGGCTGACAAACGCCAGGGGCGTTGAAGGTGCCGGGGGCAGGCTTTGATTCAGGACGCGGGAGTCGAGGCCTCATGGCCTAAGCTCTGGGAAACGAGTGCTCGCCGAATCGGATACGAGAAGCCATGGCCACGTCAGCTCCGGATTCCCAGAACATCGCCGTCTTCATCGACCTCGAAAATGTCGCGATCGGCGTCCGCGATGCCAAGTTCAAGACCTTCGACATCGACGTGGTCTTCCGGCGCCTCGTGGACAAGGGCAACATCCTGGTGCGCAAGGCGTACGCCGACTGGAGCAAGTTCGCTGAGTACAAGCGCCCCCTGCACGAGGCAGGCGTCGAGCTCATCGACATGCCGGGCAGCAAGCTGACGGGCAAGAACAGCGCCGACATCAAGATGGTGGTGGATGCCCTGGAGCTGTCGTTCAGCAAGGAGCACATCGACACCTTCGCGCTCATCAGCGGCGACTCGGACTTCACGCCCTTGGTTTCCAAGTTGCGGGAGAACAACAAGCACACCATTGCGGTGGGCGTGAAGAACTCGACCAGCAAGTTGCTGATCGACATGTGCGATGAGTTCATCTACTACGACGACCTGGCCCGCGCCAAGACCGCCAAGACCAAGAAGACTTCCGGGCTGCCGCGTCTGCCCAAGAAGACGCAGGAGGCCTTCGTGCTGCTCATGGACGCCGTGGCTGCCCTGCAACGCGAGAACCGGGAGATGCACGGTTCGCTGGTGAAGGAGACCATGAAGCGCAAGCAGCCCCAGTTCAGCGAGGAGTACCACGGATACCGCTCATTCGGGAAGCTGCTCGAGGACGCCCAGAAGCACAAGCTGATCACCCTCAAGAAGGGCAACCGGAGCGGTACCTGGGTCATCGACGAGGTGCTCGAGGACAGCGTCTAGCCGGACGTGCGCGTCGAGCGCGCGACTCACGAGGCTCACAGGGCCGGCCCCTGCTCCGCCAGCGGCGGTCAGACGGCGTGGCGGAGGGCAAGCCCGACGTCGCAGCCACGAATCCTGATGTGTACCACCGAAAAAGCGCAGGACATCGCGCTTCGATCGAGGCACGATACGGGCTTACGTCACGGCATGCGCGCCGTGCAACCGACTGAACGAAAGGACCTTCTGACGATGAAGAAATGTCTCGCAGTGCTCGTTCTCGCTCTCGCCATCATCCCCATGACGGGCTGCAACTCTGGTCCGAAGCGTCTCAGCCGTACTTGGGACGACTGGACCAACCAGGCCTACACCGAAAACGCCTGGGTCCATGGTGCGCTTCTCCAGGACGTCATCCCCGTCTACCCAATCGTGGGATTCTTCATGGCTATCGGCGACATCCTGGTCGTCAACCCTTGGTACTTCTGGTCGAGTGACGCCTGGGACAACAACGGTACGGGCTACGACCACGTGAACCCTGAGGGCACGGACAAGACGGTGACCGGCTACTGGAACTGATCGTCGCCGACACCGCTCTGATCCAAGAGTTTCATCGAGCCCGGGCGACGCCTCCATGGGGTGTCGCCCGGGCTTGCGTTTTTCTCCGGATGCTCAGCTGTCCAGGTAGCCGACGAAGCCAGGCATGCCGTCGAAGAGTTCGCTTGCCTTCCAGCCGAGCCAGCGCTCTGCGGCCTCCCCGAAAACCGACCGCTGGTCGATGCGCGATCGCACATCTCCATCCTCCAGCGTGACCAGATCGGTGGGAGGCCCGTGCAGGCCGCCCATCACGCCGCCCCCGAGGGCGAACAGGGGTGCCGCCGCCCCGTGGTCGGTTCCCCCGCTTCCGTTCTCGGCCACTCGTCGCCCGAACTCGCTGTAGATCAGCAGCAGGGTCCTGCGGTGCGAATCGTCCCTTTGCAGGTCACTCATGAATGCCGTGGTCGCGCTGGCCACCTGCCCCAACAGGGCTGCATGGGTCCCCGCCTGGACGGCGTGCGTGTCGAAGCCGCCCAAGCTGGTCCACTGCACGCGCGGGCCACCTTCGGCGCGCACGAGCCTGGCGGCCATGGAGAGGCGCTGGCCAAGAGGGTTGTCCGGATAGCCGCCACCCGTGGGCACGTTCTCCAGCAAGTCCTCGATACGGGCCGAGAGCTCGTACGCTCCCCGGGCCACCTGCGACACACGCGATCCGAGCGCCGAACGCGCAGCCTGGCCAGAACCAGGTGGCGCGGCCAACGCATGCACATCGGTCCCGGAACCTGAGGGAGCAGCCGGAACAGCGAGGGCGTCCAGCGCACCAAGGGTCAGCCCCGTACGTCGTCGCCCCTTCAGGATGAGAGGCGCTTCCTCCGCACCCAACGCGATGCCGGGCAGTGAATCGGCCCTGCCTTCATCCAGGGCACGCCCCACCCAGCCAGTCCCGCGGTCGGCTTCTGCTCGCCGCCCCGCGTGCAGGATGTCGCGCGCGACGAAGTGCGAACGGTCAGGTCGCTCGAGCCCAACGTCCCGCAGAATGGCCAGGTGGCCCTCGTCGTACACACGCGCCCAGGGCGAAAGCGAGGGGTGCAACCCCGTCAGCTCGTCCAAGGGGACCAGGCTGTCCTTGGCCAGGGCGAGGCGCGGGCGCGCGCGGCGGTAGACGTCGTCTTCAAAGGGCACGACGGTGTTGAGCCCATCGTTGCCACCCTCCAGGAACAACAACACCAAGCGCTTGTCATGAGCGCTGGGCAGTGCTCGCCCAGGAACCAGTGAACGCCAGGGAAGGGCGGGGAGCACGCTGGCAGAAGCGCTGGCTGCCAAGAGCTGAAGCGCACGTCGGCGAGAGAGGTTCGTCATGAGAGATGAGCCTCCGGCAGGCAAAGAGCAGCGTGGATCAGGTCCCTGCGGTGGTCAGTCGCTGAATCGTGCGCAGGCACGGCCGTTCGGAGGGCAGCGGCGCAGGAGTGCTCCAGATCTCCGAGGCCCGCGAGTTCCAGGGCGCGCCGCACGTCGTTTCCTTCGGATGCCTTGCCGAACAAGCGTGACAGGACTCCGCCCCCCGATTCGGCGAAGAGCTCCTGGATGCGCTCGGCGCCCAGGGAACTCGCGTGACGGGAGGCGAAACGCGTCCGGGCGATCCACGCGGCTGCGTGAATCCACGCTTCGCCACCTGCCCAACCTTGCACTCCTGGCGGCTCGAAGAGTTTCTGGCCCATTTCTTCACAGGCCGTGGCCGCCTGCCGGTAGTTGGGGTGGCCACCCGATGCTCGCAACGCCCCGACCACCCATTCCACGGGGGACTTCACGAGCGAGCGCTGGGCGTCTGCCGAATAGAAAGCCTTCGAGTGGAACAGCAACTTCAACAGTTTGCCGAGCTCCAGCTCTGGTCCCCACTGCTCCACGACCCGCGCCAGCACCTCCGGAGGCGGCTCCGGCGAAACATAGGCACGCCAGACCTTGTCGGCCAGGAAGGTCGCACAGCGGGCGGAGCTGGTGGCGACCTGGCACAGGTCATCGCCAACTTGGATCGCGGTGCCCAGCACATGCTTCTCGCGCGGGTCGTGATGGTCGGCAACCATCTGGAAGGCACCGGCGCGGATCGTCCAACCTGTCAGGGCGCGCGCCGCCTCCTTGACGTCCTGTTCGCTGTAGTGCCCCACGCCGAGGGTGAAGAGTTCGAGCACCTCGCGGGCGAGGTTCTCGTTCGGTGCACTGCGACGGTTCTTGTCGCCGTCCAGGAAGCGAAGCATCGCGGGGCCCCGCAGCACCTCTCGCAGCAGGGAACCGAAGGGCCCACTCCCATGACGCACGAACAACTGATGCTGATCAAGGAGCGCACCCAGGTCCTCGACTTTCGACTGGGTGCAGGCGAAGTGATCATGCAGAAACAGCGCGAGCCTGCTTCCCGTGGCCCGTTGGTCACTGACCAGCTTCATGATCCACCAAGCAGCCAGGTCCTCTCGCCCACCGCCTCGCGCCAGGGTGGCCCCGGTGTGTGCCCATCCTCGCTCCACGGCAGAATCCCCGTGGATAAAGAGGCGATCCACGGCATGACTGGGCGAGAGAGCCACGCACTCGGCGAGCTCGAGCGGGCTGTAGCCGCCCAACGCACGACGAAGCAGGTGCGCCGCCTGTGCCGGGGACCACGGCCCGTCATAGGCAGCCAGGGCCTCTGCAGGGTCCTCAGGTAGCGCGACGCCTCTCACCGCCTGGCTCACCGGCTCGTCATCGCAAACGAGAGCTCGAATCGATCGCTCTGCAAACCCGCATCCAACTGCACATCGTCGAACAGCTCGGTCGCAGCAAACAAGCGCTCCACGAAACCCTGCGCAGCGAGCAGGTCTCCACCATCCTCCAGCAGGCGCTGTGCGAAGAATATCTCCTCGTTGGCCTCGATCAATTGGCGGGTGGGCCCCATGTCGATTCGCAGCGTGTCCCGGTCGACCTCGACCACGTGCGTCTCTGCCGCCGCGATATCCTCTAGCAGCGCTGCGCTGCTCCCGAGCCACAGACGACCGTCCCGATGCACGAGCAAACCGGGACTCAGGTTGGCCCGGGCCGTTCGCTTGGGCGCCTCGCCCGCTGACTCCCGGTAGCGAGCCGCATAGAGCCGCGAGCCGTCGTCGAGCAACTCCATGTCCGGCTGCAGCATGGAGCGCGTGGCGTCGTTCCCTCCATCGAAGTTGGTGAAGGTCACCACCGCGAAGAAGGCATTGACGAAAGCCTGGTGGTAGTCCTCCGGGTGCCCGCTGCGCGGAGTGAGGCCGAGCGCACCAGCCGGAAACTCGGGCTCCGGCGCGGCTCGATCGAAGCGGTTCCGGTCCAGCACCAACACCAGCTCCGGCTCAAGCCAGGCCATGATCTCCGAGCCGAGATCGCGCTGAAAGACAACGCTCAGATTTCCATCCGCCTCGATGGATTCGGCGACACCACCTTCGGACACAAAGTCGTCCCGGGCCGTCCACCACGGACCCAGGTCACGCTGGAAGATCAGGGTGGCCAGGCGAGAGGAGGTCTTGGGCAGGGCAACCGTGGTAGGCGCGGGCAAGAGCGGCGCATGGGTTCGGCGCAATTCCTCCGGAACGGCGGGAGTCAGAGCGTAGGCAGAGAGCCCGGCCTCACCGAACTCCAGTTTGGCGGCTGCCCACGGTGCCGTGCGCAGAGCCGCTGACAACCCACCCACCAGGAAAGAGGCCGCCACATCCTGAGCCTTCTCAGGAATCCCAGGAGATGTCTGGAAGGCGGCGCCCCGAGCCCAGACGCGGATGTCACCATTCCCCAACATGCTGCGCGCCGAGCGATAGTCGGGATCGCCCGCCAGGGACGTCTCGCCCGCCCCCACATCGTTCAGCGCCTCAGCGGAGCTGCCCACGAGAAAGAGGTCGTCACGCCGCTCCACAAGCACCTCGCCCAAGGGAAGGCGCCACTCAGCCCCTGAGACTCGCGTGGTACCCAGGGTCATCAAGGTGAGCAGACCATTGAAGGCCCGCTGCACGGCTTCTGCGTTCCGCGCGCGAAAGAGGACGAGCGTCTGCGGCTGCTCGCTCCCAGCCGCAGGGGGCAGGAGCCCCAGAGCAGAACCGCCACCGGTGAGCGCGTCCACCAACTCCAGCTCGGTAGTCCCGGCAGCTGCGGCCAGGGCGGTCAACCCGGTGAGAGCCTTTTGGATCTCAGGAGATGTGTCCACCGCCTCACCGAGGGGACCGGCTTCGAAGCGCAGCCACGCGGGAAGCGCCATGAGCTTTCCCAAGGACGCACCCAGGTCCGAAGCGTCCACCGCGATCAACGTCTCGACGGGCAGCAGTGTGACCAGGCTGTGGTCTGCGGCCTGCCGGGATGCCCTCGCTGAGTCCTGAGCTGAGAGGGGAACGGCTGCCGTGAGCAGCATGAGAGCGAGAGAGAAGACGACGTTCGCGCGGCGCATCATGAGTGCTCCCTGGTTTGGAATCGGCTCTCTATGCGCAGAGGCTACTTCGGATTGCGCTCCGTTCTCAGTTCGCTTGAAATTCGCACCCACCCCTCTCGGCCACCACCAAACGTCACAACGCCTCCGGAGGCCTCGAACCCTTGTCGAGAGCCGGTCGGCGACGCCTTACGGCGCCTGAGTGACGCGAGGCTTCTGACTAGAAGAAGTTGGGCGTCTCCACGATCAAGGTCGCGAAATACTTGTCGATGCTCTTGGACTTGAAGCCGAACAACTGAGCCTGGATCAGAAGGGCCGCCCAGCGCGCCTTGTTCGCCCGATTGGCCAGGGCCTTGTTGGACGATTTGTCCTTCTTCTCCAGCTTGGCCGCCAACTTGGAGCTCTTGTTCAACCGCTTCATGCCCTTCGTGATGCTGCGATCGGCGAGCTTCACCTCGGCCGACTCGTGGATCGTGCCCTTGGACATGGCGTCCGCCAGGGCGTCCTCCGCGGCCTCGAGGAAGAAGAGCCCGATATCGAGGTAGAAATTCACGAGCGCCGGATCGCTTCCCAGCTGAGCGTTGACCCACGCCGTTTCGATGTACGAGAGCGCCACCGCCGCGTTCATCGCGGCCGGCACTTCATCCCCGCCAGCGATCATGTTCTCGCTGCGAATGAAGAGGTTCCGGAAGAACATCTGCGCACCCTTGTCGAGGTCATGGGCACCGAAGGACATGGAGAACGGAACGCCGCCAGGGATGGGTACGGCATCGTTGAAGTTGAAGAACACACCTTCCTCGAAGTCGCCCCCTGGGTTGGCCGAGAGGAAGCGACCCTTTTCGTCCCAGAACATGTGCAGGGCGATCTCGGTCACGCCTGCAAAGATCACCGGCATTCCCAGCGGTCCCGCCTGGTCCTCAGCGCTGACGCTGAGACCCTGACTGGCGTCGTCCCAGGTTGCGGTCACGCGTAGGGACAGCGGGACACCCTCGCCCACGTCCGCGAACTGGCTGATCTCGAAGTAGCCGGCCGACTGCCCATCGACGAGGCCGCCTTTCGAGGGGTCGACCTCGATCAGGATGCCGCTGTCAAAGCTGTCCGAGAACTCCCGGCCATAGGTCAGTTGATGGTAGGCGCCGTCCTTCTTGGCGCGCATCAGCAAGCGCTTGATCTTCTTGCCTACCGCGTCGCTGAAGTAACCAGACTTGACGACGCTCATGTCCTTGGGATCAGCATCGTCGGGGTCGGGCTCAAACGGCAGGCCCGGGAAGGACAGGTCGAGGATGGTGACCCCCACCTCGCCGAAGGACTGCATGCCGCCAGCTTCTTCGATGGGGTTCGTAGGAATGCAGAAGCCGCCCGGACAGCAGATGACGCTGAAGCCATCCACGGCCCCGGCGCTCGCCAACCACGAGAGGATCAGGAGGTTGATGAGCCGATTGAAGGACAAGCTGGTGAGCATGTTCATGAGGAGTTGTTCCACGATGTGCCGGCTGACATGCGATCGATCTCGGGCAGCCCCGGCCCTCGCAGTGTGCACCCCGAAACAGAGGTACGACTCGCTGCACGGCCTCAAGCAGAACGCCGCCCTTCCGAACCCCGAGTCTAGCAACGAGAGCAACGCTCGTGTGTCTCCTCCAGGATCCTCACCCGTGAAGCGATTGCTGAAGTAAACTCGTCGGCCTTCTCCCGACCCGGCTCAGCGCTCATCCAAGCTGGCCGAGCTGGCCCATGCACCCCGGATTCCCGCCATGTTCCGTTCTGCCCGTACTCGTCGCCCCCTGCTCCTCGCCTCTCTCCTGCTGGGGCTCGCCACGACGGCACCCGCCCAGAGCCCGGCCCCCGGCCACCGACTCTACTCACCCTCCAGCGGGACCAACTCCATCTTGGTGGACAACCAAGGCACGGTGATCCACACCTGGCCGTCGAGCTTCAACGTCGGCAACACTCTCTATCTCGAAGACGGTGGCTCGCTGATCCGCACGATTCGAACCGGCGTCTCAGGCCCGGGCGGTGGCACCGGCGGAGGCATGCAGCGGCTGGCCCTGGACGGCACGCAGACTTGGCGCTTCGACTACGACACCGGTGGAAACATCCATCACCACGACGTCGAGCCCCTGCCCAACGGCAACGTGATGATGGTCGCCTGGGAACAGAAGACGGGCGCCGAGGCCATCGCTGCCGGGCGCAACCCAGCGCTCGTGGGAACCTCCTTCTTCCCGGACCACATCATCGAGGTGGAACGCACCGGGCCGACCACTGGCGCCATCGTCTGGGAATGGCACGTCTGGGACCACCTGATCCAGGACTTCGACGCGGGCGAGGGCAACTTCGGTGACCCCGCCCTGCACCCCGAGCTGCTCGACATCAACTACCCGGCCAACTTCGTGTCGGACTTCAACCACGTCAACAGCATCGACTACGACCCGGTCAACGACTGGGTCGTCATCAGCTCCAACTTTCAGGACGAGTTCTGGATCATCGACCACAGCACGACGACGGCCGAGGCTGCGAGCCATAGCGGCGGCGACCATGGCAAGGGCGGCGACTTCCTCTACCGCTGGGGCAACCCCGAGTCCTATCGGGCTGGCACCGTGGCGGACAAGAAGCTGTTCCGGCAGCACGGAGTGAAGTTCATTCCCGCAGGCCTGCCCGGTGAGGGCAACGTCTTGCTCTTCAACAACCAGATCGCCCCCTCGAGCCGCGTAGAAGAGATCGTGCTACCGCTCGACGTCAGCGGCAACTTCATCCTCGACCCGAGTGGCATGTATGGGCCGACGGCCCCCGTCTGGACCTACCAGGACCCGGGCATGCAGTCCAACATCATGGGCAGCGCCGTCCGGCTCCCGAACAACAACACGCTGATCTCCTCGACGCTGCAGGGTCGGCTGTTCGAGATCACCACGGCCGGCGTGAACGTGTGGGAGATCAACCCGCCGGGAGGTACGGGCGGCGCCTTCCACGCCAGCTATACCGAGCGCAGCTTCTGGACAAACAAGCGTGAGCTCTCAGCCTTCACGCCGGGAGACTCCCTCGACTTCGACCTGATCGCCGGTTCGCAGTTCGCTGGCGACACCTACGTCGTGCTCGGTTCGGTGAACGGCACCTCGCCCGGCATCCCCTTGGGCGGCGGCCTGACCCTGCCGCTCGTCTTCGACTGGTACACCCAGTTGAGCTTCCAGATGGCGGGTTCTGCGACCTTCAACAACTTCATCGGCGTGCTCGATGGCCAAGGGCGCGGCACCGCCAGCCTGGTGGTCCCGCCGAGCCTGCCCGCGAGCGTGATCGGCATGCAGTTGAGCCACGCCTTCCTGATCACGGATGCGGGCTTCAGCACCTTCAAGGCCGTCAGCAATGCGGAGAACGCCGTCTTCACGATGTAGAGAAGCAACATCGGCAGGGCGGATGGCCCGGTCGGGCTAGCCGCCCTGCCCAAGCGGCGATAGGCTTCTCTTCATGTTGCTCCCGCATCTCTGTTCGAGTTTTGTCGCCCTGCTGGGCAAGGCCGCTTGGATCGGCGTCGGCGCCCTTGCACTCAGCGGCACGGCCTGGGCGGGAGAAACCTTCGATCGTCCGAACCTGCTGGTCATCGTCGCCGACGATGTGGGCGTCGACATCGTGGGAGCCTACGGAGAGCACCCGCAACCGGCGCTCACCCCCAACATCGACCGCCTGGCCAGCGATGGCGTCCTTTTCCGGACGGTGTGGGCCAACCCGAAATGTAGCCCCACGCGAGCGACGATCCTCACGGGCCGCTACGCCTTCCGGACAGGAATCGGAGAGGTGCTCAGCTTCTCCCCGACGCCCGGAGTCGCCCCGGAGTTTGGGCTCACACCAGATCAGATCACCCTGCCTCGGCTCCTGGCAGAGCGTGGCTACAACTCGGGCGCCATGGGCAAGTGGCACCTGGCGACGAACGAGAGCCTGGAGCAGGGGTTTCGGCACGCGGCCTACTCGGGCTTCCAGCTGCACGCCGGAACCATGCAGAACGCGGGCTACTTCATCTGGCAGAAGAACGTGGCCACGAAGTCCATGGACAGCCAGATCTTTGAAACGGGCTATTCGCCCAGCTCGAACGTGGACGACACGCTCAACTACATTGATCGCATGGGCGACGACCCGTGGTTCATCTGGCTCGCCTTCAACTCGGCGCACAGCCCCTGGCACCAACCGCCAGATGATCTGCTCAGCGCCGCCACCTTGGCAGGGATCCCGCCCGTGGTGAACCCTCCCATTCTCTACCGGGCCATGGTCGAAGCCATGGACTCCGAGATCGGCCGGTTGCTGGCGAGCCTGGCACCCGGTGTCCGGGAGCGGACGATCGTCGTCGTCATGGGTGACAACGGAACACCCGGGCCCGCGGTCACCCTCCCCTCCACCCTGCCCGCGAAGGGCTCGCTCCGGGAAGGCGGCCTCCGCGTCCCGCTCATCATGTCGGGGCCCGGAATCGCCTCCCCCGGCCGCGAAGTCACGGCCTTGGTGAACAGCACGGACCTGCACGCCACGCTGCTAGAACTGGCAGGCGCCCGCCCCGCGGAAGGCACCGATTCCAACTCGCTGGTACCTCACCTGCTGGACCCGCACGCCGCAGCGCGACGCCACCAAATCTACGCCGAGCGCTTCCGGCCCAACGGCTTCAGCAACTACACCCTGCACGGCCGGACCATTCGCAGCGCCCGCTTCAAACTCGTGCGCAATGAGCTCACCGGCGGCGCGCAGTTCTACAACATCGCCCAAGACCCGGATCAGCAGTTGAACCTGATCGGCATGGGCATGCCGGCCCTGAGCCCGGTGGAGCAGGCGGCCTTCGACGAGCTGGAGCTGGCCCTCGCCGCCCATGTGACAAACGTGCCGGGCCCCCGGCAACGCTGAAGAAGGCGACGAGGGTCGCCCCAAGGCATTCCTCAACACAGCCGCAGGGGATTGGCCTATCGTCGACGATTCGTGAATCGGGCTCCACTCGGTCAACACGCCGGCTTGAGCCCACCCCCTCGGGTGTGGAGTGAGATCTTGCAGGCCAATTTTCGACACCCGTTTGCGCTCGTAGCCCTCGCGCTCCTGGTCCCGCTCGCAGCGCCGGTCTCAGCTCAACGCGGCGACGTGGAGCTGAAGCGCGTCTCGCGCCTGGAGCAAGCTCACCGACTCTCGCCCGCGCCCCCGGCCAACATGATCCGTCGCGCAGACCTGCGTGCAGGCGAGCGTCCCATCATCATGCTGACCGGGTACTGGCCACCCACCAACGACATGATCCGCCAGTTCAGTGACGACCCGATCCAGAACCCCACGGGTTGGGTTGGCCTCGACTGGGAAGGGCGTGGCTATGACATCTACGCCTACTTTCCAGAGTTCCCCGATGGCGGTGGGCTGGGCGGCTTCGGCAAAGGGGTGGGTGACCTGGAGGTGGACTACCAGGACACCTCCAACGACTTCTGGCCCCTGGCGAACAACCTCACGCCGCTTGCCGTGATCACGTTCAGCCGCGGCAACAACGACATGAGCTGGGAAGTCGAGATGAACCAGCACAACAAGGACAACTGGATCGGCGACTACCTCCCTCCGATCAATCCCACGCCGAATCCTCCGGATGACAGCGTGCCTGCCGACTTCCTGCGCCTGTCGAGCTTGCCCTTGCAGGACATCGTCGACGCCGTGGCGATGTTGCCCTTCAACATCGTGCCGTTCATCTGTTTCACGGGCGACGGTGGAGGCTTTCTCTCCGAGTTCATCGCCTACCACGGCGTGTGGTACCGCTCCCTGCACGACCAGCCTTCGGACCCCGCCTGGTGTGCGGCGGCGGGGCACATCCATGTGGGCGGGCAGATCCCCACCAACCGCGCGCGGGTTGCGGCCGAGACTTCGATCCGGGCCGTGATCGACACCCTCGACCAGATCGTTCCGAAGGTCGTGTGCCAAGTGGACCTCGGCTTCGCCGGCCCCGGGAACACGACGCTCTCGGTCTGCGGCGATGCCCTGCAGAGCGGGGGTGAAGTGGACGTTCTGCTGAGCGGTGCGTTGCCGCACTCGACGGCGTTCCTGGCCTTTGGTTTGAACAACTCCCCGACGGCTTTCCTCGGCGGCACCCTGGTGCCGGTCCCGATCCTCAAGCTCATGGCGTTCACCACTGATGCCGAGGGCGAACTGCTGCTGCGCGGGGTGAAAGGCGGTGGCGGACCCAGCACCGGTTACCTGCAGGCGATCGTCGCCGACGCCCATCAGGCCTCGGGCTACGGGCTCTCGAATGCCCTCGAGCTCGACTTCCTTCCGTAGCGGCGCTTCACCGGAACCCTCGGGTTCACCCACAACGCAACACGGGCCGGACTTCCGTGGAAGCCCGGCCCGTGTCCTTCAACTCAAGCGGCCTTAGTTCAGCGGGCAGCCCGACTCGTTCAGGCCCTCAAAGACGTCCTTGAGGTTGGTGTAGTCGTTGTCGTTCCCCGACGGGTAGACGTCGTTGAACATGTCGATGACATCCTGAGCCGAGGGGCCGTAGTCGACCCCGTCGTTCGCACCGTTCAGCAGGGCTGCCACGGTGTGTCGCCCCAAGGCAATGAGACCTCCGCCGCCCTGGTCTGCCACCTGCACCAGCGTCATGCCAGGGAAGGCATCCTCGAAGACACTCGAGAAGAGCGTGTTCGGGGTGTAGGGGGCCGGCCAGCTGTCGAAGTGCTGGGGCTGCTTCCAGTAACCCGGCGTGCATCCCTCACCCACGTTCGGAGGCTCGCAGTAGCCGAAGTCGAAGCTGCGATCCACCTCACCCGGGTCCAGCAGGGTCCGAACAGGGCTGCAATCGTTGTCCAACTGGTCGTCGCCACCCTGGTCGCAGGGGGCAGGCGTGAAGCCAGGCGGAAGCGTCGACTCATCGACACAGATGCTGTAGCGGCTCGTGCACAGGTTCGAGAAGAGGTACTCGCCGTTGGCGTCTGTCGTCGTCGAAGCCACGAACTGGCCGAAGCGGTTCTTCAGGACGATGAACACGTTGGGGATACCCGGCTCGCCGGGGTCCTGGATGCCGTCGCAGTTCTTGTCGTTCCAGACGAAGTCGCCCAGCTCACCGGAGCAGAGCGGCTTGGTGCTGTACTTGATGTCGTCGATGGCACCGGAGCCGTTCAAGGACACGGCCATGGCGCTGACACCGGCCACATCACCGAGGTCCACAACGGCCAGGCCGTTGTCACCGGTGTTGGGCAGGATCACCACGGCACCCATGGACTGCATGGCGGCGTCGAAGAACTCCACGGTGGCCAGGGGCTCGTCGGACTCCACGTCGAGAATCGTTATCTCGTGGATGGTGACGGTGCCCAGGGCGCTGAAGTCGAAGCTGAACAAGCTGCCGGGAAGGTCCGCGTCATCCGGGTCATCAATGAAGCCATCGCCGTCGCCGTCCACCAGGTCTTCGGCGATGATCAGGACGTTGAGCTGCTCGGCATCGTTCTGGAAGGGGCTGCCAGCCTCACCGCCGAGGTTGTCCCCCAGGTTGCTGTCGATGCCGGGCCCAAAGAAGTCGATGTTGGGCGTGCCCAGGTCCGAGTCACCGCCCGTGCGCATCGCGGAGTCGAAGATGATGGCGGCGTTCGTCGCCATGCCGAAGGACGGGTTGAAGCCGTTCACCAGGATGGGGCCGCTGCCGCCGGCGCCGTAGACCGAGGAGATGATCTCACCGGTGCCGCGGTTCTCGAAGTCGATCACGTCGGGCGTGCCCATCACGGCTTGAGGGGTGATCTTGCCTCGCGCCTTGACGGTTCCGCCGAGCCCGAAGCTCTGGGCTTCGACCGTGTCGGCCAGGCCGACTGCCAAAAATACGCCTGCGAGGAGGCCGTGGAAGAGTGTGCGCGTCATGATGTTTTTCCCGAGTGAAAGCCCCAAATGGCTGCTGGTGTGGCTGCCATGAGACGAAGAGAAGTGACTTGAGGTTGAAAGATCTGCCCCGAAACAGCACATCTGATCAAAAGGGCGTCAAAGGACTTCCTTGAAACGCCCCTTCAGGACGGCTGCTTCGTCTTGTCAGACTATCACCATTGGGATGCTTGGCAAGCCGGACACGAGCGCGTTGGAGGCCCGTTTCCTCAGCGTAGGGCGCGCCGCACGCTCTTTCGCAACTCGGGCAGGACGTCCTGCTCGAACCAAGGGTTCTTGGCGAGCCAGATGTTGTTGCGGGGGCTGGGGTGTGGGAGTGGCAGCAAGGCCGCACCTGCGCTGCGCCAATCCTTCACGGTTTCGGTCAGCGATCGACGCGGCCCCGGTAGGTGCCAGCGTTGTGCCGACTGCCCCACCACCAAAGTGAGCTTGAGCTTGCCCATGACGTCGAGCATCGGCTGTCTCCAGGCGGGAGCACACTCGGGCCGCGGCGGCAGGTCGCCGGACTTCCCGCTCCCGGGAAAGCAGAAGCCCATGGGCAAGATGGCCACCTGCTTGGCGTCGTAGAACACCTCGCGTGACACCCCCATCCACTCGCGGAGGCGCTCACCGCTTGCATCCTCGAAGGGAACGCCGCTCTCGTGGACGCGGCGACCGGGTGCCTGCCCCGCCACCAGCACCCGGGCTTCGGGATGCACTTGGAAGACGGGGCGAACCCCATCTACCAAGGAATCCTCGCAGAGACTGCAAGCGCTCGCATCGCGCACCAGTCGGTCGAACGCTTTCTTCTCTGCGGCCTTCATGCGGGAGTTGCTCCAGCTTCGCCGAACCTGAACCCCAGCTTGAGCACCTTCGGCGCTTCCGGCGCTGCACGGCCTCTGGGAAGTATCGAGAGGCGGGGCATCATGGCTGATCCCTGAGATGAGAGGAGAAACGAACACGCCATGGGCGGCGTCAGGAGTGACCGCATCGAATCGCAGGGCCCTCCGATGCCCCTCCTGCTCGTGGGTTCCGCCTAGTCCGTATGTCTTGCCTAAAACTTGTGGCTCGGACGATGTGCGGAATCGCTTTCAGGCGCTTGCTAGGCTGCACTGTGGCAAATCACCTGGAGGAACTCACAGCATGAGAGGTCTGCGGCTCGCATGGACCGGGTATTTGACCCTGAGACCCTGCATGCTGGTTGCCGCAGCTCTGGGCCTTGCGTCGTGCGGAAACGCTGACCTATCGATCCGTGACGACCTCCTGCTGGACGGCGGGGAGTCGCTGAGCCACGTCGTGATCGTGACCATCGACACACTGCGCAGCGATGCGCTGGGATGCTACGGCAACACGGAGGGCCACACTCCGAATCTCGACGCCCTGGCAGACGCCGGGGTGGTGTTCGAGCGCAGTTATGCGCCCATGGCGACGACCTTCCCCTCTCACTCCACCCTGTTCACCGGCCTCTACCCGCGAACACATGGCGTGCGCTGGAACGCCCACACCCTGAAGGATCGCTGGACCACCCTCGCCGAACGTCTGCAGGCAGTTGGGTACAGCACCGGTGCGTTCGTGAGCTACCAATCGATGGTCAACAGGGGCGGCCTTTCCCAGGGCTTCGAGACGGTCAGCGATCCCACGCCCCAGGAGTGGACGGGTCCTCGAGAGGGACAGCAAACACTGGCCATGGCAACTGAGTGGCTGGGGCAGCAAGCCGAAAGCCCCTTCTTGTTGTGGGTGCACCTCTTCGAACCTCACACGCCCTATCCACCACTCCCTGCTCTTCCACGCAGCGACACCCCGTCACGCCTCGACCAGCTCATGGGCCCGCTTGCAGATGGCACCGACGCCGAGGAACTCATGGCGCTGCCCAAGGGCTTCTTCGACGACCCCGTGCAGCGCGATGCGCTGCGTGCCCTCTACCACAGCCAGGTTCGCGTTGCGGACGACCTGGTGGGCCAGCTGATGTTGAAACTCGACACCCTGGGTCTGCGGAAGGACACCTTCGTTGTGGTCCTGGGTGACCACGGCCAGCTGCTCGGTGAGAAAGGGCGCGTCGGTCACGGGCCCCTGCTGGACGAGGGAGTCCTCCAGACCCCCCTGATCATGGACGAGCCCGGCCCGCGCCACGGCCCGAGCCGAGTGACGGAGTTGGCGGGGGTCATCGACGTGATGCCGACGATCCTCGACGCACTCGGCGTACGTACCCCACCGGACGTGCAGGGTCGCTCCCTTCTGCCCGCCCTCCGAGGGCAAACGCATGAGGGCGAAACCTACTTCGCCGAGGTGCGCACCCTGGGACCCGACTCGGCGCACGCCGCCCATGGGGACTCCGTTGCAGTCTTGAGTGATGAGTTCAAGCTGACCCTGACTCCCAAGGGCATTGCGCTCTACAAGCTGGATGAGGATCCCCAGGAGCTGTCCCCGCTCTCGCCGGATGCACTCCCCGAGATCTATGAGACGCTTCTGGTCCTTGCGCGCCAGCACCAGCGACGAAAAGCCGGCGAGCCGGTTGCCCACGCAAGCGAGGCTCTCGACGAGGAGGTCATGGAAGAGCTACGAGCGCTCGGATACCTGAAGTAGCACGATGGAGACCGAACGGGAACCTACGGAAGACTCCAGCAAGCCCTCGACCCAGGGAACAGCCGGATCTTCCGCCGCGCCCTCCAGCCGGTCGGCCTCCCGTCGCCTGCGAGGGTCCGCCAAGCGCGCCCTCGACGGCGCGTTGCATACCGTGGACGCCGGCCTGAGCAAGGCAGTCATCGCGCTCATCAAAGCCGTCAGCTTTCGCACTCATGAGCGGCAACTGCAGTTCTTCGACATGGCCCAAAAACGGGGCCTGCATGTCCAGAAGGCCCACTTCTACAGCCCCATCCCAGACACGACGCAGCTCAAGCCGCTCACCTGGAAGAGGCGGGCGGATGAGGACGGCGGCTTCGACCTCGCTGAGAACGCGCAGCTGGCGCTGCTCAAGAAGCTCTCAGCCTTCTCGCACGAGCTCGAGGACATCCAAGAGGCGGACACCGACCCGACGCACTACGCCTGGAAGAACCCCGCGTTCTGGCCGGGGGACGGGGCTGCCTACTACAGCATGATCCGCAAGCTGGGCGCCCAGCGCATCGTGGAAGTGGGCGGCGGCTTCTCCACGCGCCTCGCGGCCCGTGCAGCCCTCAAGAACGGGGCAGAGCTCACCTGCATCGAGCCCTTCCCCATGGCGTCGCTCCAGGGCGAGCTGCCAGGCCTGACACGACTGATCAAACGTCCGGTGCAGGATGTCCCGCTCGAGGAGTTCGACAAACTCCGCGCGAACGACATCTTGTTCATCGACAGCACCCATGTGTCGAAGATCGGCTCGGACGTCAACCATCTCTACCTGCGAGTCATTCCCCGCCTCGCTCCCGGCGTGGTGATCCACGTGCACGACATCTTCCTTCCGTGGGACATGCCGCGTGCCTGGGTCATGGAGAAGAAGATCTTCTGGAATGAGCAGTACCTGCTGCAGGCCTTGCTCACCTGCAACCCGTCCTTCGAAGTGCTGCTCGGGAACCAGTTCCTTTCGCGGCTGCACCCGGAAGCGTTTCGCACGGCCTTCCCCTGCATTCCTGCACACTATGCGCCAGGCGGGGTGAGCTTCTGGTTCCGGCGCGTGGGCTGAACAAGGTGCTCGTCCTCACCCCCATCCAAGCCATGACAGGGCATTGACGGCGTGAGCGGACGACACCAGCTCTTGGGAAGCTTGTTGCTGCTGGCGATCGGAATCGGGTTCGGGTTCCCCCATGAACAGTGACCGTGCGCGCAGCAAACCATGGCTCTGTGTGTTCGCCGCCCTGCTCTTCACTGCCGTGGGCATGGCCTCCGGGCTCAAGGGCATCGACTTTGGCAAGCACTGGGACCAATGGCAACACACGGACTCCGCCTACAAGGCCTTGGAGACCGGCGTGCTCCTTCCCGCCGGATACAATTACCCCTCCCTCTGCTTCGACCTGACCCTCACGGCCCTTGCCAGCCACGTGGGTTGGACCACCCTGCGCTCTGATGAGGACCCGAGCGGAGAGGCATTCCATGCGCGTGCCCTGCGCTACGCACATGCCCACCGCGAGCGCCTCGAACTCAAGATCCGCCGCTGGTTCCTCACCCTCTCCCTGTTGACGCCGCTGCTGCTGTTGTTGGGGCTCGGGTGCGCCTGGGGCTGGCGCGCCGGGCTCCTGGCCGCTGCATGCCTGGCGAGCTGCCATGAGTTCCTCTACCACGCGCGTTTCATTGCACCCGACACGCTGATGGCGCTTTGCGCTGCAGGCACCTTTGCCTGTCTGCTGCTCGGCTACGCCCGGCGCAGCACGACTTTCCTCTACGTCGCCGCCGTCGGCGCGGGCCTCACGACCTCTGCCAAGTACACCGGTGTGTTCATGGTCCTGCCGGTCCTACTCGCCGAACCGCTGCTCTTGCGTGGGGCCTGGCCTGGCTCAACACGACGCCGCGCGGTCTTGCTCGCTGGCTTGGCCTTCGCCACCTTCCTGGCGACGACACCTGGAATGCTCCTGGAACCCCAGCGAGTGCTGGAGGATGTCGCGGAGCAGGCCCGGGTGTATGCCGCCGGCCACCGGGTCTACACCGTCGAGGCCGGCCTGCCCCACCTGGCGCATGCAGCGGAGTACCTCGGCACCCAGCTGTTCTCGACCCAGCTCGCCGGCAATCTGCTCGCTGCCGCCCTGGGGGTCTGGGGCCTTGGAGTGCTCGCTCGCACCCGGCCAAGGCTTCTGTGCTTGGGTCTCGCGTTCGCCCTGCCGTATCTGGCGCTCTTGTGCACGAGTCGCACGTTCATCGTGCGCAACCTCATGGTGCTCGTCCCGCTCTGCGCGGTGAGCGTGGCCGTCGGTGCCGAGGACATCTTGCGGCGACTTCCGCGCGCCCTCACGTGGGCGGCCACCGCTTCGCTGCTGCTGCTCTTGGGCGCCAACGCGGGTTCCCGATGGCTCGATGCCCAGGACATCGCCGCCCATGCGCGTGACCCGGCCTACCCGTTCCAGCTAGCTGTCGCCGACCTCGCCGAGCAATCCAATCAGGGGGAACGCCCCGTGTACCTGGCAGGCGACACCCGCATGTTCCTGAAGAAGTACGGGATCAACCTTGACGGTCTGGAGACATCCATCGCCTTGCGCCCAGAAGACGCCGACTACGCTCTCGTCGTGCCGCAGTTCTTTCCAGCCACGGGGCCGGGCCTGATCCATCGCTGGTACGGCACGAGGGAGGTCAACTACCCGTACTACCACTCGTGGCATCAGCGCAAGCCCGCGCTCGTCAGCATCGCCTTGGCGCAGCACTACAACGAACTCGAGTAGCTGTGGCCCCAACTGCTGGGCTGCTACCAGCCTAGCGCCGTAACCCCCTCATGAATCGTCTTTGCGATGAGGGCGTGCCCATCGACATTGGGGTGCACGACATCCAGGAAGAACGGGGCGGGGTCCAAGCCATCATGCTCCAGCGGCAGGTCAATGAGAGGAACGGCGTGATCCACCGCGAAGCTGCGCAACACGGCCTCGTGCCCGTGATGGTGCCGGTACCAGGGAACGGTCAACACCAACTGGAGCCCCTGCTCTTCGCAGAAGGAGCGCAGGCGTTCCAGCATCTCGAGCCGAGTGGACTCCGGGACACGTGGCCGGACATCGATGGTCTCGGCCAGGAGCTGCTCGTTCATCTCATGCCCGGCGCCGCGCCACGTCTGGATCCAACGCCAGGCATTGCTGTGCTCGGTCAACCAACCGATCAGTCGGGCCACGGGTTGGCGGCGCGCTTGCATCAGCGCCCAGTCGTCGAGACCCAAAGTGGTTTCCACGCCCGAGGTCGTGCGTCGGGTGAGATAGGTCACGGGCAGGGAATCGTTGAACCCGAAGGCCAGCAGGACGGCGTCCACACCCAGCCCCTTGGCTTCCCGCTCCAACAACATCACCCCCTGCACGAGGGTGTAGCCCGGCAAGGCAGCATTCACGAGCCGGGTCTGGCCCGGCGATTGATCGCGATCCAGGTGGGACTGCAGCAAGGACACATAGGTCTGTTCGTAAGGCAACTCCCAGCCGAAGGTCGACGACTCACCCAGCACCAAGACCCGAAACTCCTCGGCCTCATCGTCCACCAGCTCAGGGCCCCGCCAGCCATGGCTGTTCGTCTGCACCTGGCCATTCTCGCTGCGAGCGCTGGGCTCCAGGCGCCAGAACAAGTCGTGGTCGTAGCGCCCCAAGCCCATGGCTGTGCGCGTTTCCAGCGGGAAGGCCGGGCCCTCCGCAACACCCATCAGGTAGGAGCCCGCTTCGACGAGCAGCAAGACGAGCGCGGGGGACAGCACGGCCAGGGCCATGCGCTTCCAGAGGCGCCCGGAGCGACGGGCGCCTCGCGCGCCGAGCCCCGTTGGACCCAGAGTTGTCGTGTCTTCGCTGACGGATCGTCTCCCTGAAACGACCTCAGTCTATCGCGCGGATTCCCCCGTCGGGTCGTCCGACTCACTGCCAAGAAAACGGAGGACAACCCCAGTCCGGGGCTGCCCTCCGCTCGTTCCACATCCACACCAGCACGTGGCTGGTTTGGGCATTCCGGACACCACATGTCGGGAGGAGGTGCCCTTGTTCCATCCGGGAAGGTGGCCGAGCAGGAGACCGCGGGCAGGGTGCTGCCCCCCGTGACCACCTGGACGCTGGATGTCACCGACCTCTCGGGGCCATCGCGGAAAACTTTCAGGTCCCGAATCGGGGCTTTCAGGAAAAGATCGAGCCGCCCCTCGCACGTGGGCGAGGGGCGGCTCGATGGACAACAGCAGGGGGCGGGAGACGACGAACGTCGCCCGCGCTGCTCACTCTCTCGTTCCCCTCGCTACGAGAGCTCGGAAGGCCAACCTGGCGAAACCGGTGAGGGCCCCGCCCTCATCGCTGACATCGACCTGCGGGTCTCGAACATCCAAAAGACCCTGGTTGGCCCCCGCACTCGGACCACGCCGCGAACACTTCACGTCCCCCCTGCTGCGTCGGGTGCTCAGCGCGTGGCCCATGTGTTCCACATCTTTCCCAGCTGAATTCGGCTCGAGGCGGCGCTCAACAGCGCACGCCGGAACCCTGCGCACCGGCTGCCCCGTCGTGCGCCCGCAAGGGTCCGTGGACCTATGCGGTGTCTGGCGCCAAGGCGAAGCCAAAAAATTCGAAGTTCCCAGAAAACAGGAGAGCATTTTCAGATAGCTAGCCCCCCTTTCGGACCGGCCATTCCCGAAGCTCCCAAGAGTTCACTTCGATTGCCTGCCCCAATCCCATCAAAGGGACGGCGGCTGGCCACACGCCCCGCCATTCCTCAAGCCACCTCCGCCATCCAGGTGCCTTACGATGAACCGCTCACCCAGAGCCACGCCGCTCCCCGCAGGTCTGACGATGTCTGACTCCCAACCCAACCCCCGCAGCCATCCATTGGACGGCACAGACGACCCGCAAGAAGCCGCCGCGCTGTATGTGCAGGAGACGGCTGAGGGCCACGACCCCCAGCTGGATGACTGGGCCAGCCGGCTGAGCGATGACGAAAACCGAGCCAGCTTCCGCCGCATGGTCGGCGATGCCCAGGCGGTCACCAGCCTGCTTCCCCGCCAGGTGGGCCCGGGTGTGGTGCTGGGAGGTCGCTACCGCATCGAGCACGAGATCGGCGTGGGCGGCATGGGCAAGGTCTTCCACGCCACCGACCTGCACCTCGGCAGGGCCGTGGCCGTGAAGGTCTTGGCGGCCATGGGGCGCAGCGACTTCGATCCGCTCGAGTTGTTCCGCAAGGAATCCCGCCTGCTCGCGTCGCTCCGGCACCCGAACATCGTCGCCATCCATGAGGCGGCGACCGACGGCGACATCTCGTACCTGGTCATGGATCTCATCCGGGGTGAGACCATCGCGGACGTGCTCGAATCGGTGCGGGAGGGCGTCGAACCTGACAAGCGCGGACGCCGCCCGGCGCCCCATGACGGCCTGGCCCTGGCCAAAGCCCTGGGCGCCTCCGCCACCGACAGCCGCACCAATCTGGTGGACGAGCGTTCCTGGTGGAGGACCGTGGCCAGGATCATGGTCGATGTGGCGGACACCCTGGACTCCACGCACGGCAAAGGCGTCATCCATCGCGACCTCAAGCCCAGCAATATCCTGCTGCGCCAGGACGGCACCCCGGTGGTGCTCGACTTTGGTTTGGCGGGCTTCCTGGACGGCGGCGATGGTGCCGTCACCCAGGGCTTCGTCGGCAGCGCTGCCTACCTCGCGCCGGAGCAAGTGCAGCGCCGGGCCGTGGGCTCCGACCCGCGCTCGGACATCTACCAGCTCGGCCTGTTGCTGTACGAGCTGTTGACCCTGGTCCGGGCCTTCCCGGGGGAGAGCATCGGCGAACTGCTACCGCTGATCTCCAGCGGAAAGTTCCTGCGCCCGCGTGAGCTGGACAGCTCCATCCCCTCCGAGTTGGAAGCCATCTGCCTCAAGGCGATGGAGCTCGAACCCGGACGGCGCTACGCCAGCGCCAGGCATCTGCTGGAGGATCTCGAGCGCTATCTCGGTGGCCAAGAACTACCCCTGGCAGCCCGGGGCGGCAACGCAGCCGACATGGCTCGCCGGGCACGGTACTTCGCACGTCGCCATCGTGGACGCCTGCTCGCCGCCGTGGCCGGTCTCCTGATCATCGCAACGGCCGTCATTGCCGCCGAACTGGGCGACGATGCGGGAGGAATGCAGATCTTCGAGCCCTATCGCTACGACGCCGAGACCTGGAAACCCATCGCCGTCGGACACGGTGACAGCGCTTCCCTCAACGAAGTGATTGGGGTGCTCGTGAAGAACGAACGCCCCCTCTACCTGTACGTGCTCTCAGTCTTCGGCCAGGCGAACCCGCCCGACTGGATCGTGCCCATGGAACCCCAGGCCGTCATCCAGGACATCGAAGGAACGGAGTGGACGCCCACGCCTGATGCCTTGGAGGATCAGTGGGCCCTGCGCATCGACCCGCGTGAGGGCGGCACCCACGTGGCCTGCGCCCGCATCGAAGAGCTCAGCGCCGACATCCCCTACGAAGGTTTGTGGGTGATCGCCAGCCCTGAGCCCCAGCCACACCTCGCAAGCTGGATGAGCGCCCTGCGCCGCGACTCCCTGTTCTCGGACGACGGCTCCGAAGCCATCACCTACACCAGGGCCCATGAGCTCTTCGCCGCGGTGGAACGCGGGTCTTCGCCCAACCTCTCGGCCACCGAACGGGCCAAGCTGCTCAGCCATCTGGATGCCGACGGTGTCTTCAGTGAAGAGTGGCCTTTCAACCACAGCCAACGCTTCACGTTCTTCTTCAAGATGGACCAGGCTCTCGCGGGAACAGCGTCCGACGGGTAGGTTGTGCGGCTAGGCCAATAGCTGGCCAGCTCGCCCTCCCGCTGGACGCAAATGGATAGCGAAGTCACGCAATCCCTGGATCTCCTGCGCCGTGCCCAAGATGGGGACGACGGCGCAGTGAACCTCTTGTTCACCCGCTACTACGAGCGCGTGCGGCGCATCGTGCGCATGAGGTTGGGGCCAGTCCTGAGACGGCGCGTTGACAGCGGCGACATCCTGCAGGAGACCTTCGTGGCAGCCGTCGGTTGCTTCGATCGCTTTGAAGTGCGGGACGAAGCCAGCTTCATCAGTTGGCTGGCGCGCATCGCGCAACGTCAGGTGTTTGCCGCAGCCGATCACCACACGGCACAGAAGCGCGACACCGGTCGAGAGGTGCCGCTCTTGCACAGCAGCGAGTCGGGCAAGATCGGCATCGACCCCGCCGCGACGGGCCTGTCACCCCTCGAATCGCTCACCCACGACGAGCAGACCCAGCGCGTCGAAGACTGCATCTCCGAACTCGCGGAACCCTACCGTGAGCTGATCATCCTGCGTGACTACGCCGGGGCTTCCTGGGAGACCATCGCAGAGGAGACAGACCGCCCGAGCGCCGCTGCTGCCCGCATGATGCACGCCACCGCGCTCATCGAGCTGGGCAAGAAGGTGCGCGAACGGGGAGGCGAAGGAACATAGGCACGGCTTTTGTGCAGGCTGCGTGCGAGCGGCCTTCCCCATGGGACTTAAATTCCCATGTAGGGTGAGCCACCCCCTACTCGGAGAGCAGAGCCATGTCAGGACAGGCATACGAACGCGAAAAAGAACCGACGCCCCAGCGGACGCGAACCCCACAGCTGCGCGACGACGACGTCCTGGTCGATCCTTTCCGGGCCTCCGTCACACCCCACTTCCCCACCGAAGGATCCAATGGCGCCCTGACGCTGACCATCGCGATCCCACCGACGGTAGGAGTAGAGGAGCACGTCGACAGCGGGCGGGCCATCCCCCAGGGCACCGAGGTCACCGTGCGCATCTGGATGAAATCCCTCGAAGATCGCAGCGACGACATGTCGTACGAAGACTGCACGCTGGTCGCGGGCCCCTTCGTCGTTGGCAACGGGCCTTGGGAAGTTCAGTGCGAGTCCTCGGCGGCAAACTACAACGAGAACGCCCCCTTCTATGGCATCGCCTCACAGTTCTTCAACACGACGGCCCATCTGCTTGAAGACTTCAACTCCGAGGCGTTCAACAACAACCCCGGCGGCGTCGGCACGTCCCAGGGCGGCCCGTTGTCGGTCAACATATCCGGCGGATACTCACCCGCAGGGCCCGCAGTGCTGGACGTCACCTTCGCCACGGACACGACGGCAGCGCCTGACGGCGTCACCTACTACGCCAAGCTCTGGGCCGTGCACTTGGTTGCCGGCATGACCACGGTGACGTACGACCCCCAGATCACCACAGCCGTCAGTGAACAGGGCGACCTGCCTGGCAGCATCGCGAACGCCGGGGCGGACATGGACCCGAGCTTCCCCAATGTGGGCTTTGTCGCGGAGATCCATCAAGTGCTCGGCCGCGCCGACACGGTGATCTACACCTCTTGCCAGATCTTCAACGCTCCTGCCACTGAGGCTTGGACGTTCATCGCAGAAGGAACGCCCAACCCCCAGTAGGGGCACACGACTTGTAGGCGGCCTGTCGTCAGTCAGGCAGACCCACATGAATGAACGGCGCCCACAGGTAAGGGTGCCCGGTGGTGGCGTCCGTCGGGTGCAGCGGGTTTCCAAGAGATCCGCCGCGCTCGACGGTGTCGCCTTCTTCAATAGGCGCGGGGCGTGTCAGCGAGCCACCACGAACCGTGGAGCCCGCAACCCGCAGGCGGCCTCGCCGCAACGCCAGCTTGGCGAGGCGCAACGCCCGCGCCGTGGCCACGCCCTCGGCCATCTGGTCGTAGAGCCCGGCCATCATGCGCGCCGTCTCGATGTCGTTCACGGTCCAGAGGCTCGCCACCACAGCCCGCGAGCCTGCATAGAGAAAGGCTCGAGTGAGGGATTGGACTCCCTCGCCGCGCTGCTCCACCCCACGCGCCGAGTTACAGGCAGACAGGACGGTCAAACGCGCGTCGAGCAGCAAGCTGAGCACGTCGCCCACAGGCAGCTCGTGCCCGCCACTCGGATCGGCAGCCAGCACGAGCGCTGTCCGGCGCACGTCGTTGCGGTCCACCCGACCATGAGCTGCCAGGTGGATCACATCGAAGCGGCGCAGGTCTCCGGAGAGCCGCCCAGCGTGAGCCTCGCTGCCCACATGCAACTCAACCCCCGCCCCTCGCTTGGAGAAGCTGCGTTCCCCTTCGAACAGGGCCTCCCAATCCGTCGTGGAATCCAGGGTCCCCAGAATGGCGCGGGCCTCGGAACGGGTTCCCAACAAGCGTTGGACAGCTTGCCCGGACACATCGGTCGCGCCGCCGTAATCGGGGTCAGCCAGCAGCAGGACCTCGCCGCTCTTCGCCTCACCCCCTACACGCCCCGAACGGGAAGCCAACTCCACCAAGATGGCTGAGGAGGGCCCGTAGACCACCTCGTAATCGTCGAGGACAAAACGCAGCTCTTCGAAGGACTTCGGTGCAAGCGTTGGGCGTTCCATGACCAGGGCCTCGAAAGGCAAGCTGGTCAGCGCGCCCACTGGAACAATGATCAGCCGGCGGACGGAGAGCTCGGGACCGCTGGCCGCATCCCGCCCATCGAGCTCCGCGGCCTGCAGCGCCGGTTCGAGCAAGGACTCGTAGAGGGGTTGGCCGAGCGTCGCAATCCGGTCGGCCCCGCCGGAGAGCGTAGGATCCGAGATGGCTTCGATGAAGCTGCTGATCCCTGCTTCCAAAGTGCTTCGATCCCCGAGTTCGAGGAAGCGGGCCCCCGCCTTGCTCACAACGTAGGCATAGATCGCCTTGTCACCCTGGACGAACTCCACCAGCAAGTCCGTCGGCTTCAAGACCACCGACGCGACCTCGTCGGGATCCGAGCCCACCGGGATCTCCAAGGCAGCGTCCCGGGGAGCTTCCATCCGCCACTGTTGCTCCAGCTGCTTCACGCGCTTCCCTAGCTCCCCGACCCGCTGGCGTAAATCGCGGATCTGCTCCGGGTTTTCGAAGGAACCGAAGCTGTCGGAAAGGGCCTCCAACACCGCCTCCCGATCAGCGCGTGCCTCATTCAAGCGCAGGCGCAGGGCCTCGCTCTCGGCCGTGCGCAAACCCAAGCGCAGCTGAACGATGCCCTCCAGGAGCTGCCGCCCCTTCCAACGGCCGGCGTCCAGGAAACCCAAGCGCAGGATCTCCGCCCGCTCCCCCGGCTCAGATGCGGACTCCAGGCGGAGCGCCGTCAGCTCCTGGGTGGACTCCGCAAGCCAGCCGGAGGTCTGCCGCTGGACCGCCGTCCGCTCACCGATGCCACCACCCCAGTCGACCAGCGTGCTCGCCTCGCCCAGCGCTCGTTCGGCCTGAGCCAACTTGCCCAAGCCCAGGGATGCGTCGGCGACCAGGCCCAGTGCGAGGATCAACAGCCGTTCATCACCAACGTGCCGGCTGGCCGCCACCGCGCGCTCGCCCAGCGCATGAGCCCGTGTGTACTCGCCTGCGAGCAACTCCACGTAGCCGGCGTTGTGAAGCCCGGTAGGCAGCATGGTGACGTCATCAGCAATCAGCGCGAGCGCCTGCTGCGCATCCTTCCGGGCCTCGTCGAAGCGCCCGGCCTCGGCCAGCAAGAAGCCGCGATTGGAGAGGGCGCGCAGCTCGTTGCCCACGTCCTCCTGCTCGTGGAAGATGGCGATGGACTGCCCGACGTTGTCCGTCGCTCGTTCCATGTCGCCCACCTTGCCCATCAGCAGTCCCTGCTCGAGCAGGGCAGCCGCGCGATACTCGGGTGACGAATCCCCGGCCAGGATCGCGTCGAGTAGCTCGAGGGCAACGGCCACGTCCTTGAGGCGCACCGCGATCACGGCCAGCTGCAGCTGGATGTTCTGTTGAGCTCGAGTCAGGCCCGCAGCCAGGGCATCGTTGAGGGCAGCCCGGAACTCCGTGCGTGCTTCCACGGGCCGCCCGCTCTTGAAGAGGATTTCGGCCAGCACGGACCGCGCGCGCACGAGGACATCCTTTGACACATCCATCAACAGGACGGCGCGACAGGCGTCCATCGCTTCAGACTGTTTGCCCGCCGCCTCCTGCAGAGACGCCAAGTCCAACAGGACACCCGCTTCGCCCGAGACATCGGCGCCCAGCCGCCACAGCTCCACGCTCTGCTCGAGATGCTCCCTTCCGCGGGCGATCTGGCCCGCCGCCCGCTCCAGCAGGCCCAGCCTCCGATGCGCGCTGGCCGCGTTCAGCTGGTGCCCTTGGTCCGTGGAGAATTGCAGGAGCTCGTGCAACAGCTCCCGACCTTCGGCAGACCGACCGACGCTCGCATAGGCCGAACCCAGGTAGCCTCGCGCGAAGCTCTCCAGCTCAGGGTTGCCCGCAACGACCGGCAGCAGCGGTTCGAGCAGCTCCACGGCTGCCTGCCCATGCCCGAGGCGATAGTTGGCCCCGCCGAGCAAGAGCCTGCCCAGGACGCCACTGCCCTGATCCCCCAGCTCATCCGCCAGGGGGATGACGATCTCGAGCAAGCGCTTCGCTCGGCCGCTGCGCTGCAACTCGAATTCGACGTTCGCTGCCGCCAGGAACCACTGCAAAGACGTGCTGCGTTTCTGCGGGTCTCCGTCGGCAGTGCTGCGGGACTGGTGCCCATAGGCCGCATAGAGCTCAGCCTCTGCACGCCTCGCGGTGCGGCCCGTGGGCAAGGGGACCTCGCCGTGCTGGATGTCGAGTCGATACGTGCCGCCCAAGGCGTTCTCGGATTGGACGCGCACGTCGAAGCGCTCCCCGGCCTCCACCTGCACGACTCGTCGGGCGTTGAACATGAGCCCCGAGTCCGTGTCCCCCAACACGGCGCTGCCGTCTGCATCCAGGATGTCGAAGCTTGGATTGAAGTCGAAACTCTCCAGGCTGAGCGTCACCAAGCCCGCATGCACGGCCCGCACGCGATGGACGCGTGATGCTCCCAGCGCTAACTCGGCATCCAACAGGACGGGCAAGGGCAGGACTTCCTGCTCCTGGTCAAGGTCCTGAGTCGCGCCGAGCAGCGCGGGAGCCCCCAGCGTCCAACACATCAGCACGGCAACTGCGAAGCGACTCAGCATGCAGGGGATCTTACTGCTTCACCCCTCTTCAGCCTTGTTCATCCCCAGGCGGACAGACCGGTCCCACTAGGGGAATGCCGGCTCAGCGGGCGAGGCGACGCAACTTCGTGATGCGCCCGTGACGGTTCCAGTCCATCACATAGAGGTTCCCCGCTGCGTCCCAGACGGCCGAGTGCGGGGCGAGGAATTCGCCGTTCTTCCAGTCGCCCCGCGGGACTCCGTTGTTCGCCCGGCGCCCGACGTCCGGGTTGTCACCCAACTGGGTCACCAGCTCGTTCTTCCCGTTGAGAATCGTCACGCGCCCTGCCAAGTCCGGAATCACCAGGAACTCCCCCTGCTGTTGGATCTTGCAAGGCCGGCGCAACATGCCCTCGATGAGGCCGAGCCACTGACCCTCCAGGCCGAATCGCTGCAGGCGGCTGTTCTCGCGGTCGGCCACGATCAACTCGGGTACCGAAGCCCGGGTGTCCACCCACACGCCGTGCGGGGTGCGGAAGCTCCCAGGGTCCGTGCCATGCCCACCAAGGGAGCGAACCCAGCGACGCTCGGCGTCGTACTGGTGCACCCAATTCTGCCCGTACCCATCGGCCACGAAGAACCCGCCATCCGGCGCCACGGCAATGCTGGTCGGCCGGAACTGATCCGCGCTCTCGTACTTGCCGGACTCCATCGGCGGGCCCATGCGCCAGAGGATCTCCCCTGCCAACGTCGCCTTCACGAACTCATGCCGCCCGAAATGGACGAAGTAGAGGAACTCCTCCCCCTGCTCCTCCACCAGCTGCATGCCGTGCAGCCCCTCGGCAAACTCCTCGCCCCAAGAACGAACGAAACTCCCGGAGCTGTCGAACTCCATGATGGCGTCCGTCGTGTCGGTGTTGAGGTGCAGGTGCCCTCGCCGATCCACCACGATCTCGCCGTGGGTGTTGCCGAGTTCGTCTCGCCCGTCCGGCAGCTCCAGCCAATCGGGTACCCATTCGTAGCTGTGGGCACCCATTCCCAGCCGGGGCCCCGCGAGGGTCAGCGGATAAGCCGACGGGTCCTCCGCGAAGGTGTCGGGGCAGCTACCGCAACAGAAGCCAACCACCGCCCCCTCGTGCTCCGCCGTGAACCTGGGATCGACCTCGCGGCCGGTCACGGGGCATTGTGAATTCACGGGCGGCGCCGGCGTCTGGAGTTTCAGCTCCGGCTCGATCTCCAGCGCCTCCGCGAAAAGGTCACTCCCATCCTCGACGACACAAGCCGGGTGAAACTCACGCAGCCGCGCCACCTGCTCGGCGCTCAGCCCCGTGCCCCACACCGACAGGCGCATCAGCGCTGGAAACTTGCTGAGGGCGTGCACGGCCTGCTCATCCAAGGACGTGCCCGTGAGGTTCAAACTGCCCAGGTGTGCGCTGTGCTCGAGACTCCGCAAACCCTGGGATGTCACGGCGGTGCCGGAGAGATCGAGGTCTTGCAGGGAGGGCAAGGACGCGATCGAGACGAGAGCTGCGTCGCTCACCTGCGTCCGCGCCAAGCAGAGGGAATCCACCCACGGCCCGAGCGTCGCCACCAACTCCGCCACGGCGGCATCGTCCGTCTCAGATCGGGGGGCGAAGTCCACCCGCAACAGACCCCGCTCGGGGTCCGAGACTTCGACGTGCACCTGTTGCGCCCGCAGGCTCGCGATGTGCTCCAGGAGTTCCAAGTTCTCGGACACATCGGACTGGTTCACCGGCTCCGCTCGAGCCTCCGATGCTGTTGCCTCACCCGACGTCCGTGCACCATCAAGCGCTGCCGCATGCTCCGGCATCGCTGCCAAAGCGCTCTCAGGCCCGGAGGGGAGCCCCGCTACGACCCAGCGCGCGATGGCCTCCAGCTGCTCGACCGTCGGCTGGGGTTTGGACGCCGGCGGCATGTGGTCGTCATGCTCCAAGGGCAAGCGCAGGCGTTGGAGGAGCGGACTGTTCTGGGCGTCCAGGAGGTCCAGCACCGGGCCGCTGTCCCCGCCCCGCCGAATACCCTCCGCTGCATGCAGGGTCAGACCGCCACGCTGGCGCCCCTCGCCGTGGCACTTGCCGCAATACTGGATCAGCAGTGGCTGTGCGCTGGGGATCTCCTGCTGAGCCCCCGACAGGGATGGGGACACGGCAGGGCTTGCTTCGGCCCGGAGCGGTTCGAGCAGGAAGCCTTCTCCGTGGGTCAACGAACCGCCGTGATGCCCGGTGGACAACAACAGGATGAATGCCACCACGAGCGCGCCCACGTACAGCTTTCGCAGGGAGCGCCAGGCCGCGAACGCCATGACCAGCGTCACACCCGCGGTCCACAGACCCAATTGGCGATGGTCGTCCACCAACTCCCCGCTGTAGTCGCCCTCTTCACCCAGGAACCAGCCACTGGAGGCGGCCATCCCACAGGCCAAGAGCGCCAGACCGGCGAGCACCTTGCGCGTGGAAGCCTCGAGCGGGCGGCCCAACATTTTCGCGATGATCTCGAGCACAGCGAGGGCCAGGAGCAAGCCAAAGGGTAGGTGCAGCAGCACGGGGTGCGCGCGGCCAAAGATCTGGAGGAGCACAGGCCACGACTCGCCAGTACTCAATCGATCAACTCCCGGCGCACGTTGCCGAATACATCGGTCAAGCGATGGTCCCGACCTTCATGGCGATAGCTGAGGCGCTCGTGATCGAAGCCGAGCAGGTGCAGCATGGTGGCGTGCAGATCGTGCACATCCACGGGATCCTTGGTGATGTTGTAGGAGTAGTCGTCCGTTTCCCCGTACACGATGCCCGGCTTCACGCCACCCCCCGCCATCCACAAGCTGAAGCAACGCGGGTGATGGTCGCGGCCGTAGTTCTCCTCGGTCAAGGCGCCCTGGCTGTACACCGTGCGACCAAACTCCCCGCCCCAGATCACCAAGGTATCGTCCAAGAGGCCACGGCGTTTGAGGTCCGCCAGCAGCGCTGCTTGGGGTTGGTCCACCGCTGCGCACTGGTCGCGGATCTCCTTCGGCAGGTTGTTGTGTGCGTCCCATCCGCGCATGTAGAGCTGGATGAAGCGGACGCCACGCTCAGCAAGTCGCCTGGCCAGCAGGCAGTTGGCTGCGAAGCTCCCGGGCACGTGCACCTGGTCTCCGTAAAGCTCCAGGGTCTCCGTCGACTCGTCGGAGAAGTCCACCAGCTCCGGCACGGACATCTGCATGCGATAGGCCATCTCGGCCTGGGCGATGCGCGCACGGACCTCCACGTCGAGGCTGCGGTTCATCTCCCGCTCGTTCATTTCGCCGACGAGGTCCAGCATGCGCCTGCGGTCCTTGCGGCTGACGCCTGGCGGATCCTCCAGGTACAGCACGGGATCCCCAGAACTGCGCAGCCGACACCCTTGGTGCTCGCCCGGCAGGAAGCCACTGCCCCAGAAGCGGGATGACAGGGCCTGCATGTTTCCAAAACCCTGGCTGATGAGCACCACGAAGGCAGGCAGGTTCTCGTTGCTGCTGCCCAGCCCGTAACTGGCCCAGCTCCCAAAGGACGGGCGCCCCGGTTGTTGGTGGCCCGTCTGGAAGAAGGTGATGCCCGGTTCGTGGTTGATGGCCTCGGTGTGCATCGAGCGAACGATGCAGAGCTCGCGGCTGAGTCCCGCCGTGTGCGGCAGCAGCTCGCTGATCCAGGCCCCGTCCTGGGCGTTGGGATAGCGGCTGAAGCGGAACACCGAGGGCGCGACTGGAAACCGGCTCTGGTCACTCGTCATGCCGGTCAAGCGCTGCCCGCCGCGAATGGAATCCGGTAGCTCCTGGTCGAAACGAGCGCGCAACTGGGGCTTGTAGTCGAACAGATCGATCTGACTCGGCGCCCCTTCCATGTGCATGTAGATCACCCGGCGGGCGCGGGGCCTGTGATGCACACGCGCTGGCCCACCGGACCCGGGCGGCACGAACAGGTTCGAGCCCCCGAACAAGGTCGAGAGAGCCACGCCCCCCAACGCACCACCGAGACCGCGCGCCGCCTGCTCAAAGAAGCGTCGGCGGGTCAGGTCGAGACAACGTTCTTCTCGAGGGTCCATGGAGCTCAGTCCTGGGTCAGGGTCTCGTGAAGGTTCAGCACGGCGTTGGACAGGAGCGTCCAAGCCGCCAACTCCGAAGCCACATGCTCGGAGGACCGGGGCGCCTCACCCACGTTCAGCAGGGACTCGGCGGCGGCAACGTCCAGGCCGAAGCGTTGGCGGTAGCTCCCCAGCCCTTCCAGCAGGAGCGCTTGCTCGCCTGCGTCCGGCCGGCGCCCGGTGCACGTGCGCATCAGCCAAACCACTCGATCCGCATCGGCGCTGGCGTCCGAATCGAGCACCCGTTCGGCGAGCTTGCGCGCTGCCTCGACGAATTGCTCATCGTTCCAGAGCACCAGGGCCTGCAGGGGCGTGTTGGTGGCGCGACGCTGCACGACGCATGATTCCCGGGTGGGCGCATCCAAGGTCAGCAGGGACGGCGGCGGCACCGCGCGCTTCCAATAGGTGTAGAGGCTGCGGCGCCAGAGAGCCTCTCCCTCATCACGGGCGAACTCCCGCGTGTTGGAGGCCAGCATGGCCACCTCCTTCCAAAGACCCTCCGGCTGGTAGGGCTTGACCGAGGGGCCGCCCAGGCGTTCCACGAGCAGGCCCGAGGTCCACAAGGCCACGTCGCGAATCTGCTCCGCGGACAGCCGCCTGCGGGGGTAGCGGGCCAGCAAGCGGTTGGCGGGGTCGCGAGCGGCCAGGTCTTCGCGCACCATCGACGCCTGGCGGTAGGTCGCGCTCAGGACGATGCGTCGCAGCAGCGCCCGCACGTCCCAGCCGGAGTCCCGGAACTCGACGGACAACTGGTCCAGCAACTCCGGGTGCGAGGGCCATGCGCCTTGCATGCCGAAGTCATCCCCGGTACGCACCAGGCCCTCACCAAACATCAACGCCCAGAAGCGGTTGACCGCGACCCGCGCAAACAGCGGATGCTCGGGCGAGACGAGCCACTCCGCCAGGCCGCGCCGATCCGCGGGGGCGCCGTCGGGCAAAGGCGGAAGGAAGGAGGGCGTCCCGCGGGACACGGGGCGTGACATGTCCGGTTGATCGTATTGGCCACGCATGAGCACATAGGTCTCGCGCGCCTCACCCAGCTCGGACATGACCATGGTCCGGGGCACCTCATCTTGCAGCCCGTCGTGATCAGCCTGGGCCGCGCTGCGCGCATCATCCAACTCGCGGTAGCTGTCAAAGCGTTGACGACGCCACGCCGCCCGGAACTGTCCGACCTGCTCGGCCGTGACCGCGGTCTCGGGCAAGAGGGCAGAACCCAACTCACCCACCAGCTCGTTCTCCTGCCACAAGCTTTGCCAGGCGAAGGCACCCGGACCGCCGGTGTTCACCACCTTCAGGACAAGCATGTTCCGCCCCGGGTGGAGCGACAAGGTCAATCGGTCCTGATCCAGGGCCGCACCGCGGTCGACACGATTCTCGAAGACCTGTTCCCCGTCGTGGAACACCTGCAGGCCGTCGTCACTACCCAGCGCCACCTCGAGAGTACGGGCATCGGGCGCCCACAATTCGCGCCCAACAAAGGTCGCTCCCACCGCGTCCCCGAGCATTGAGACGCTGCCATCCGCCAGGGCGCCATCGAACGTCCAAGCCCGTTGCGCGTCGCCAAAGCGTGCGTCGATGTCCAGGCTCGTGCTTTGCTCTGGCCCGTACGCTGCTTCATAGGCCACCTCCCGCACATCCCCCGCGTCCACCTCGAAGGGCCCGGCGCGCCACCAACGTCCGCTGGCGGGGCCAAATGACCCCGTGTCCGAGACGGGCGAGACCCGCAAGCGGATGCGACCCAGCGAGTGAGCGGTGTACGGCGACCTGAACGCCAGGCGCACCCGCAACTCGCATCCGCCCTGCTCACCGAAGGGCTCTTCACTCAACAACAAGAGCGTGCGCGGTCCGGCGTTCTGGTTGCCGTCCACTGCCCAACCCAGGTCATCCCGCCCGTCGAGAACATGGGTGGCCTCGTGGTCGTAGTTGGTCTGCGTGTGATCGGACCAGGCCCAGATCAGGGGCACCTCTTGCCAGGCGTCGCCCGCTGTTGAGCGCGTCTCGAGGCTCAACCGAGTGAGGACGGCGTTGCCGTGGCTTGCCCTACCTGCACCCGCCTGGCCTGGGACTGAGAGTGCTTCCAGAAGCAGGGCCCGAAGGCCTGCCTGCTTCGTCGCCAGCAGCACCTCGTAGTCTTCCTGCAGGGGGATCGGTCCCTCCGCCAGCAACGCACCGTCCTCCTGCAACCGGAGCGTGACCGAATCGTCTGAGGACTCGGCCTTCAAGACCTTCGGGATCGTCCAGGACAGGCCCGCGTCGAGCGCCACCTCTCTCAGGAAACTCGCCTGCTCCACCGCTTCCCCAGGGATGGGTTCTTCCAGCTGCTGGCTGAGCCTCTCGATGGCTTCGCTCAGCTCATCCAAGTGCTCACGCTGTTCGTCGGTCGGCACCGAAAGAAAGGGCTCATAGGCGCGCTGTGCATCGGGCGTCTGTGAGAACAAGCCCGGCTCGTCGTTGCTGTTGAAGTACGCCAGCAGCGAGTAGTAGTCCTCCTGGGTGATCGGGTCGAACTTGTGGTCGTGGCAGCGCGCACACCCGGACGTCAGCCCGAGGAAGACGGAACTCACGGTGTTCACGCGATCGACGGCGTACTCCACGAGATACTCGTCGGGAATGGCACCGCCCTCGTCAGTGAGCACATGATTGCGGTTGAAACCACTCGCCACCCGCTGCTGGTCGGTCGCATCCGGCAACAGGTCGCCGGCCAACTGTTCGGTGACGAACTGGTCGTAGGGCATGTTGTCGCGGAAGGCGTTCAACACCCAATCGCGCCACAACCACATCTGACGTCCGTTGTCGGTGTGGATTCCGATCGTGTCGGCAAAGCGAGCGGCGTCCAACCAGGGCACCGTCAAATGTTCCGCCACCCGGGACCGCCAGGGCTCTTCATGGAGCAGGCGATCCACCAAGGCGACATACGCTTGCTCGGAGACGCCCTCCGTCCCCTCAGCCCCGCCCCGTTCCCCGCCCGGGCCTTCGGCGCACGACGCCAAGAAGTCGTCCAAGGCTTCGACACTCGGAGGAAGGCCTGTGAGGTCGAGATAGACGCGTCGCGCGAGTGTTGCTGCGTCAGCTGGGACGGACGGCTGCACGCCCGCAGCCTCCAAGCCCGCCAGCACCCAGCGGTCGATGGCTGCTCGAGACCAGCCCTCGACCCGTTTCTCATCGGAGGACGCAGGAGCTGCGGCGAACTCTGGAGCGTCGTGCGTCACGGGCGCCACGAAGGCCCAGTGCTCTTCGTAGGCCGCACCCTGGTCGATCCACGCCCGCAGTAGCTGCTTGTCCGTGTCGGTCAGCGGCCTCTTTTTGGCGTGTGCGGGGGGCATGCGATCGTCCGGGTCTGCGTTGCTGATCCGTCGCCAGAGCTCACTGGCCTCGGGATCGCCAGGCACCACGGCGGCATAGCCACCGAGGTCCGCTGTGGCGCCACCCTCGAGGTCCAAGCGCAGGCCCGCTTCACGCGAGCTCGGGTCCGCTCCATGGCACTGGAAGCAACGGTCGGAGAGCAGCGGACGCACGTCCCGGCTGTAGCGCACGGGTGCCGCAGCGGGGACCGCGCGGGGTTCGGGATCGCCACTCAGCTCCGAGGCGGTCAGGGCCACGACAGGCAGCGCGCCAAGGCTTGTGCTCAAGCTCAAGAAAATGAGCGCGAGCAACGAACTCGATCGCCCGCTGGAAACACCGGACAGTCGACGGCAGGCCATGCGATCAGACACGCGCGAGCTCAGGAAGGAGAGAGGACCCGAGCAACCCCATGAGGATTCGCCGCAAGTGCTCCGTGACCCGCGCGACAGGATACCGGGGATACCCAAGCACCGCACGAAACAGAAAGCCCTCAGCCCTGCGATTCTGCCCGTTGCCTGATCATCGCAACGAGCCGCCCCACCGCAGCCTGCACGAAGTCGGGATGCTCCGCGTGTTCGCCTCGCTCGACCACCTCAACCGCCGCGGGTAGAGCCTCCCGAATCGCCCCGAAGAAGGCCGCATCGCCCTCGGGGTCGTGCAGGGCCTCACCGCGCTTGCTGTAGCGGGAGACGCCGCCTGCTGGCAGGAAGAAAATCGCGGAATCACCCGCCTGGGCAAGACGCTGGCCGATCTCCCGCCCCACTCGCTCCAACTGCTGAGCGTCCAACCGTGGTGCCAGGATGACCGGATTGTGGAAGACGTGCAGGTGGTCGGCCCAGGCCTCGGGCACCGTGTCGGGAGGATTGACGAAGAGTCCGATGTGCTCCGCACCGCCGGGGCAGAGGACCTGCGGGAGGCCGAGCGAGCTGGCCACAGTCAGGCGCTCCGGCGTCCCGGCACGCAGCCCGTCAAAGAGTTCGTCGGAGATCTCACCCAGGGCGTAGTCGAACACGGCCTGGATCACGCCTTCCTTCATGAGTTGTTCCATGGCGCGCCCGCCCGAACCCACGGCATGGAACACCAACACCTCGCAGCCTGCCTCTTCCAGCAGGCGCACTGCCAACTCGGCCCCCTCGGTCAGCACGCCCAGATTGGTCAGGCCCACGACGGGCTTGCCGCACTCGCCCGCCTGGAGCCCCACACCCTGCTTGGCCATGCCGCAAGCAGCACCCGCTGCGTTGGAGAGGATGGCGCGGGTCAGCGGGTTGAGCCCGAGCAGATCGCCGACGGAGAACATCATGGTGATGTCCTTGATGTCCACGAAGGCCGAGACATCGCCGGACGCCACGGTCGACACCATGAGCTTGGGAAGACCGTACGGGAGCGATCGCATGATGGCCGTGGCGTTGCTTGTTCCCTGCGTGCCGCCCAGCCCGATGACTCCGTGCAGGCCGCCCTTGTCCAACCGATCCTTCAGGATCTGCGTCGCTCCCGCGATCATCACGGGAGAGGCGGTTTGCCGGTCGGGCGCCCGCAGGAGATCTGGCAAGGGCGTGCCGCCACGTTGCGCTACCTCAGCGTGGGTGACATCCGGATCGGTGCGGGGCTCGCCCACCACGCCCAGGTCCACGAGCAGCGCGCTGCAGCCGGCTGCTTCGATGCGCTCACGGAGATAAGCAGCCTCGGCGCCTTTTGTGTCCAAGGTGGCCAGGACGGCAATCACCGTGCTCAAGAGGCACCGCCCTTGGCCGTGGAAAACCTCAGGTCGGCGAAACGTTTCGCCGTTTCGAAGACCGCCTTCTCGATCGGGATCCGCTCCGTCGAGGAGCCAGTCCAGAAACCGTCGCAACTGGTCTTGTCCAGGATCACCTGGGCGTCCTCGGGCCGCTCAAGCGCTGCGCCGTGCCCTACCAGCAGGATCTCGGGGTCGATGGCGCGCAGTTTCTGGCAGACCTCTTCGGTGCGCTCCGCCGTCTCTTGGATGGTCTCGCCGGAGTCGTAGCCCTTCAGGCCGCCCTTGGTCGTCCCGGCGTGGAAGCAGAACACGTGCGGGCGAGCCTCCTCCACCAGGCGCAGGCTGTCCTCCAGGTCGAAGGCCAGACCGATGCTCACCATGCCCAGCTCGCGGCACAGCTTCAGCATCTCGATCTCGTTCTCGAAGGTGATGCCGCTGCTGGTGAGCACCTTGAAGATCTGGCTGTCCTTGTCGACGTAGCTGATGGATGGGCCGATGTTGGACGCCGAGGGCACGCCCATGGCGAGCAGGCGCTCCAGTACGGTGCGCATGTCCTTCAGCGGGTCGTTCGCGTTGAGGCACGCGCACACAAAGGCATCCCCCGTCATGGCCGGCAGGATGTCCTGCTCGGTGTAGTCCAGGGTCTGCTTGTTGCTGTCCAGGATGGGCCAGAGCATGGACATGGTGCCCATGCCATTCCCTCTCAGGCGGGCTCCAGAGAAGGTGTTGACGCAGTCAGCACCCGCCTTCTCGAGCAACTGCGCCACCAGGCCGCTACCGGCGCTCGCGATGAACAGGGGTTCGCGCCGGGCTGCCTTGGCGCGCAGGCGTTGCAGAACCACCTCGGGGGAGATGCGGGGAACAATCATGCAGGCCTCTCGAAGTTCGAATCAGGGTCTCGCTCGCCGCCCACCCGAGCGCTGGGAGCGCGCATCCTCTCATGCCTGGGTTGCTTCCGGCCACGCCCCCGTGCGGACTCTCTCCGTCCGGCATGGCACACTCCGGGGTCCCGGAAGGGCGCTCCCGCCTACGCGCCCCCGCCCTCGTCTCCAGCAGCTCCAGCAGCACCTCCTTCCCTCCGTCGAGACCGACCCGTGAAAGCCCTCTGGAACGGCCGCATCATTGCTGAGAGTGACGCCACCGTCGTAGTGGAGGGGAACCACTACTTCCCCCCCGATTCCCTCGTCATCGAGAACTTCGAGCCCAGCAAGACCACCTCGGTCTGCGGCTGGAAGGGCACGGCGCACTACTACTCCGTGCTGGTCAACGGCGAGCGCAACGAAGACGCAGCCTGGCATTACCCAGAGCCCAAGGCGGAAGCCCAGAACATCGCCGGGTACATCGCCTTCTGGAAGGGCGTCAGCTTCGAGGACTAGGCGGCGGACGCGCTTCCCACGGTCCGTTCAGTGGTCCGATCAGTCCGGCGACTCGTCGCTGAGGGAAACGGTCGACTGGCGCTCCCTGTGAACGTGCAGCTGGGTCACGTCGGGCCGTGAGTAGTGTCCGGCGGCGTCGAAGTTGTGCCGTTGCTCCCGCACGCAGGCCATGTCGAGATGCGCCAACAGCAGCTGCTCGCTCCCGGTCTGCGGTTCGATGAGCCAACTCCCGTCGGGCTTCGCGATGCACGAGCCTCCGTTGGCAGGCATGGCTTCGATGCTCGCCCGTAGCAATTCCACCTCCGGCAATGAGTCCGGGATGTCCTCGGAGCGCATGAGCGAGCTGACGGAGGCCACATAGGAGCGCCCCTCCAGCGCCATGAAGCGCGTGATATCGACGGTGTTGTTCAGGTTGCCTGGCCAGACCGCGACATGCAGGTCTTCACCTTGCCCATAGAGGGCAGCGCGCGCCAACGGCATCCAATTCTCCCAGCAGTTGAGGCCGCCCACGGTGAACTCGTCGAGCCGGTGCACCCTCAGACCGTGCCCATCACCCGTCGACCAAACGAGCCGCTCCTCATAGGTCGGCATCAGCTTGCGATGCACGGACTTCACCTCCCCTTCCTCGTTCACGTAGACGAGCGAGGCATAGAGGCTGTGCCCCGTGCGTTGGCGCGGGCGTTCGATCACCCCCAGGTACACGGCGATGCGGTGCTTCGCCGCGAGCGCACACAGTTCGTCCAGGTGCCCGTGTTCCAGACACACCGCCTGCTCGGCGTAATGCGCGAACAACGTCTGCTGCACGTCCGACCTGAAGCGCGCGCCGTCCGTGCGTTCGACCCAGAAAGGATAGCCCGGCACCAGCGCTTCACCGAAACACACCAGCCGCGCACCCGCCGACGCAGCTTCCTCGACCTTCTGCAGGACCTTGTGCAGCGTCGCCTCGCGACAAAGCCAGACGGGTGCAATTTGCGCGAGCGCGATGGTCAGCATGTGAGCTCTTCAGTCGGGATGTCGAGTGCTCGGGGAAGCCTACTGAGACGTGCGCTCTCTCATCAAGTTCTCATCAAACAACTTGCCTAAGTCTTGACAGAGCAAGGACTCACAACGCGTCTGCCGCTCTGAGCTTTCCCTGCCGGCAGCCTCGAGAACTCCTCTCCTTTCTTCGACCCAGACCATGAGGTTCGCCATGTTCTCCACCCGATTGATGGCGGTCATCGTGCCGCTCACATTGACTCTCATTCCACTGAGCCACGTGTTCGCTCAACAACACGACGCGACTCGTTCACCCGTTCACCGTTCGCGAACTGCCACCGGGAACGGTGCCCCCGATGAGGGTTCACAGGCTTCCAAAGCCTCGCAGAAGAAGGGCCGGCAGCACGGCGGCGGCGCCATCTTCCCCTTGGAGTTCCGCTCCATTGATGGGTACGGCAACAACCTGAAGCACCCGGAGCGTGGTGCGGCAGACGTTCCGTTCGTGCGCATGATCAAGGCGGCCTATGCGAATGGCACGGCAGCCCCAGCGGGGCAGGACCGGCCCTCGGCACGAACCATCAGCAACAAGATCTCAGCCCAGACCACAGACCTCCAGAACAACGTCCTGGCGACGGACTTCCTGTGGCAGTGGGGGCAGTTCGTCGACCACGACATCGACGAGACTCCCATCGGCTCCCCGGCGGAGGCGTTCGACATCGCCGTGCCGCTCGGGGACGTGTGGTTTGACCCGCAGTCGACGGGAACGATGAGCATTCCCTTGGATCGCTCGGCATGGGAACTCAAGAAGAGTGTCCGTCAGCAGGTCAACGGGATCACGGCCTTCATCGACGCCTCAAACGTCTATGGCTCCGATCTTGAGCGCGCGGCAGCACTGCGCACGCTGGATGGCACCGGTCGCCTGGCAACGAGTGCAGGGAACATGCTGCCCTACAACCTGGCCGGTCTCAGCAACGCACCCGCTCCCACGGCGGACTACTTCCTGGCGGGAGACATCCGCGCCAACGAGCAGGTCGCCCTCACGGCCATGCATACCGTTTTCGTTCGCGAGCACAACTTCTGGGCGACCGAGATGGCACGTCATCTGGCGCTCGATGGGGACACGCTCTACGAGGCGGCACGCGCACTGGTCGCCGCTGAGATACAGGTCATCACCTATCGGGATTTCCTTCCGGCCCTGCTCGGGGAGGGCGCCCCGCGCCCCTACCGTGGATACAGGACTTCGGTGGACCCGGGCATCTCCAACATCTTTGCCGCGGCGGCCTTCCGCATGGGCCACACCCTGCTGTCACCACAACTGCTGCGCCTGGAAGCCGACGGAAGCCAGCCGGACGGCCCCCTGGAACTCAAGGCCGCTTTCTTCAGCCCTTCGACCTTCCTGGCCACGGGGCCAGCCCCCCTGCTTCGCGGCCTGGCTGCACAGGCTTGCCAGGATCTGGACCCCTTCATCATCGATGACGTGCGCAACTTCCTGTTCGGCCCACCCGGCTCGGGCGGCTTCGATCTCGCGGCGCTCAACATCCAACGCGGCCGTGACCACGGGCTCCCGAGCTATGCCGCCGTGCGTGCCAGGCTCAAGCTTGGCAAGCTCAAGAACTTCGGCCAGATCACGAGCGATGCGACGCGTGCGCAGCTGCTGGAGGACACCTACTCGAGCGTGAAGGACATCGACGCCTGGGTCGGCATGCTCGCGGAGGACCACGTCCCGGGCGCGCTCGTCGGCCCGACCCTGCGCAAGATCCTCGGCGACCAGTTCGAGCGCCTGCGGGACGGTGACCGCTTTTGGTACCAGGCCTACCTGCCGCCGGAGCTGGCACAGTTCGTGGAGTCGCAGTCCCTGACCACCATCATCCGACGCAACACGGACATCGGTGATGAACTCTCCCCCGATGTCTTCCGTATCACCCCCTGAGTGACTGTCACCCGGGCCCATCGTCTCCGATGCTGGACTGAGCCGGCCGCCGTTGAAACTCCCAACGGCGGCCGGCTCTCTTGCGCACCCAGCGGTTTGCGTCAGACCGGTGTGCCCAGGAAGCTCCCGAGCTTGGCCAGGCCTGCACTCCAGCCGTCGCGGATGATGTCGCGCAGCTGCATGTCGCCTTCGACGCGCATGTCGGGAATGCCTTCGTGGACAAGCGTGACCAATGTTCCGCCATCCACATCCGTGAAGTCCACGGTCACGGTCATCTCGGTGCCGGGCCCAGCCATGCCCTCCGACACGAAACTGATTCGATTGGGCGGGTCGTACTCCTTGAACACAGCCTCGCCGGGGTGCTCCCCCACGCCCTCGATGGTCATGCAGTGGTTGTACTTGCCACCGACCTTGCACTCGATCTCGGAGCGCACGGCTGTGGTCTGGGCGCAGCCATACCACTGCTGCACCTTGCTCACGTCGACCCATGCCTCGAACACCGCTTCGCGTGGCGCGTCATAGACCCGCGTGACATACAGCTTGCCGTCCTCGAACTTCGTTTCCGTCGTCATCACTTGCTTTCCTTGCTTGGCGACCGCTTGGGAGGCGGCGGCTGGTTCTTTGACTTCTTGCCATGCGCCTCCAGGTAGGCGTCCACGGCATCGAATTGCTTCTTCCAATGGCGGGCGTAGTGCCCGATCCAGCTCTGGGCTTCCTCGATGGGGCGAGGGTTCACCTTGATGTGGTGTTCACGCCCCTTCTTGGTGCGGCGAATGAGGCCTGCCCGCTCGAGCACGGCGAGGTGCTTCGAGACCGCCGGCTGCGAGATCTGAAACGGCTCGGCCAGGGTGCCGACCTTCGTCTCCCCGTCGGCGAGGCGCTCCAACATGCCTCGTCGAGTGGGATCCGAGAGTGCGCCGAACACCAGGTCGAGCTGTGAGAGTTCAGAACGTTTCATAACCACATGGTTATATATCGAAGATTGGCACAGCCGTCAACACCCACGCCCGTCACCAATCTTCCCTCGACCTCGCCGGGGCCGCTCAGCCAGGCTGGCGTGCCATGAGTTCTCCCACCTCTCGCTATCCCATCCTGGCGGCCGTGCATCGGCATGAACTGCTGGAGAAGCGCAGTCGCTTCCTGTGCGTACTGGTGCCGGTGAGCAGCGAAGACGAGGCCGCCAGCGAACTTTCGATGCTGCGGGAGCAGTACCCGGACGCCAACCACCACTGCTGGGCCTTCGTCCTGGGGCCGCCGGGGAGCACAGCCCGCATCGGCAGCAGTGATGCAGGCGAACCATCGGGAACCGCGGGACGCCCCATGCTCGAATCGCTGGTGCACGGCCCCGTGGGCGACGTGTTGGCGGTCGTGGTGCGCTGGTTCGGCGGCATCAAGCTCGGTACGGGCGGCCTGGCGCGGGCCTATTCGGGTGCGGTACGCGACGCCTTGGAGACGGCCCCCAGGGGCCAGCGAACCGAATGGGTCGAGCTCTCCATCTCGGCTGGCTATGCGGAAGCCGAGGTCCTCCGCCGTCTCTATGCGGAGTATGAGGCGGAGCTCCTGGGCGAAGTGTTCGAGGCCCGTGTCAGCCACGCCCTGCGGGTCCCCAGCGACCGGGCGGAAGAGCTGCACGCAGCCATCACAACCGCCACGAACGGTGCCGCGACCATCGATCCGGATGGGTTCTGAGCAACGCAACAAGCCGCCCCACTCGCGGGAGTGGGACGGCTTGTGCGAAACGCGCGATGCTGGCCAACCCGGAACCAGCCGGGGCCAGCTGCCCTTTACGGGGACTAGCCTCGCGAGAGCTGCTTGCCTTGCAGCGCCGAGCTGTACTCCTCGACCGCCTTGAGCAGGGACTCCTTCATCTTGCCCTCAGCGTGCTCGACGGCGAGCTTCTGGATCTCCAGCGCCTTCGCCAGATCGCCACGCCAGAAGTGCACGCGCGCCACCGTGTCGAGCACGGACGGGTCCTTCTTGCCGGAGAACTCATTGGCCTTGTCGGCTGCCAGCAGCGCCAGATCGAGGAAGCGGTTCTCGCGCTCAACGGCCGGGTCGACCAAGGTCCACGCGAAGCCGTTGAGGCCGTTGCTGTCCTTGTGCTCGATGGACTTCGCCACCAGCTCATGACCCAGGCGCTGCGCCTCCTCGGCGTGCTTCGGCAAGCTCGCGAGGATGTTGAAGTGCAGGCTCTCCATGCCCTTGGCCGCTACCGGGTACTTCTGCTTGAAGGCCAGCAGGCGTTCGAGCGCAAGCTTGGGCTCGGCGGCCTTGTAGATGTCGTTCCGCGAGTTGCTGATGTCCTCCATCATGGCGGGACCTTCTTCGTAGTCCCAGGTTCCGGCCATCACGTGCGAGAGCGGGATGTCGAGTTGCATGGGATGGCCGATCCACGCCACCTTGCCGGCCTGGTCGATGAGGAAGCCCGTGGGGATGCCGCGCTGCTTGGCCGCGGTCATGTACGCCGTGTTCGTCTGGCGTTCCACATCCCAAGCCACGCTGTAGTCCATGCCGTCACCCTTGGCCTCCACCATCTCGTGGACCTTCTCGAGTGAGTTGCTCTTGTCGACGCTGGTCATGCCGATAATGGTCAACCCGTCGTCGCGGTAGGTGCGCTGCAGTTCCGAGAGATGCGGCATGCTGGCGATGCACGGTCCACACCACGTCGCCCAGAATTCGATCAGGTAGGCCTGACCTGGTTCGAAGGCTTGCACGGGTGAACCCTTCACCCATTCCGCCACGACCAAAGAAGGGGCTGGATCGCCGATGCGAAGGGTGGCTTCGTCTTCGGCCCGGGCCGTGGAGACCAGCAGGGCGCAGGCCAAACCGGCGAGGAGAGTCTTCTTCATGATGAAATACCTGTTGGGGCGGGGCGAATCGTGAAATCGGCGGCGAGTGTACCCCCGTGTCCCGCTGCGACGGGAGCCCCTTGCAGAATGTACCCTGCCCCTACCAGACCACCCTGCGCCCCCACTGAGGAGTGACCCCATGCGCACCACGAGCTGTCTCAGCCTTGCCCTCTGCACCGCAGCCCTGCTTTCGGGTGGAGCCACCGCCCAACGCGAAGAGGGCGGAGAACGCACTCAGGATCACGCCGCCGAGCGAACCCGCGAAGCCGCTCGGGAGCACACGCAGGACGCTGAGCACACACGCGGTACTCACGAAGGCAAGGAGCTGGGACCCGCCGAGGCCCGCCGGGCCGCCGAGCAGAAAGCCAAGGAGCACGCGGGTGATGCGCGCAAGGGTGCTGCGCCCAACCACCGTGTCATCGCGGCGGAGATCGCCTCCGCAGAGACGCACCACCGAGGCCGCATGGCCAAGCTCAAGCGACTGAAGGTGTTGGCCGAGAAGGCCAAGCAAGACGGCCGCGTGAAGGAGATCAACGATCTCCAGCACACGGAACTCCGCCACCACGAGCAGGTGCTCGCAAAGTTGCGCTCGAAGTTGGGTCGTGAGGGCCAGGCTGCCGCAGACCGCGCCACGGGGCACGGGCGCGAAGCCAAGGAGAAAGATCCCGCCGGACGTCGCAAGGCCCTTGAGCAGTGGGAGAAGACGCACCCGGGCCGCGGCCATGGTGTCGAAACCCACGGCCGTGCAACCCGCGGCGCCAAGGATGCTCGCGGACGTGCCGAAGAGGCTGCGCGCGGCCACACCAAGGAGGCCAAGGACGCTGTCCGCAAGCAGACCGACAAGAAGGAAAAACGCGAAGGACGCGACGGTTAAGTCGCCCCTCTCCCCCTACCCACACCAATACGAGACCAATCAGATGAAACACCGACTTCCCTATGCGCTTCCCGCCGCCTTGGCTGCGGCCCTGTTTCTCCCTGCCTGTGGAGACAAGGCTTCCTCCGACGGCGGAGACTCCGAGGCTGCAAGCGTGGACGCGGCCTTCGCTGAAGAGCCCATCCCCAGCCAGGACGTCGCCGATGCCGCTGCCGAGGCAGCCATCGACGAGAGCAACGCTGACGAGGCCTTTGAGGCCCTGAAGGCAGAGATCGAAGAGGACGGCTAACGCCTGCTTCGCTCGTCGTCGCGGGTCGGCTCAGTCAGTTGGGCCGGCGCGCGCGGCGCATCAGAAGTGGAAACGCCGACCCCGCACTAGTGCGCCCGGAGGGCGTCCACGGGCCGGAGTCGCGCTGCGCGCCAGGCAGGCAGAGCGCCGCCCAGCAGACCCAGGACGAAGGCCAGCAGGAACGAAGTCCCTACGAGTTTCGGAGTCACCTGGAACGCGAAGGACACGTCCGTGAAGGTGTTGAAGTTGGTCATGCCCGTACCCAGTCCATCGAAGGGCATGGTGAGCAAGACGCCGGCCCCGCCCCCGACCACTCCGATCAGGGCTGCCTCCAGCAAGAACGTCACGAAGATCGAGAGCCGGCTGTAACCCACTGCCAACAAGACGCCGATCTCGTGGGTGCGTGACGCCACGGACGCGAGCATGGTGTTGACTGCACCCAGCACAGCCGAACTCCCCATGACCAGCGTGAGGAAGAAGGCGAGCCCCTGGAGGATTCCGCCCAAGCCCGTGGTCTGGGCCTCCAGATACTCGCGCTCGGATTGGAGCTCGACGGTCGAGCGACGGTCCTCCGACAGGGCAGTCTTCACCGCCTCCATATCCGTGCCGTCCCGCATGCGGGCCACGATGCGCTGGAAGCCAGGGCGGTCGAGGGCGTCCAACATGCGATCCACATCGCCCCAGACCTCGCTGCCTTGGGCCCCGCCATGCTGGAACACGCCGACCACCTTGAAGGGCGTGAGGTTGAGGGTGATCGTGTCGCCCACCAACGCGTTCTTCATGCGCGTCGTCATGGGCTTGCCGATCACCACCTCATCGGTGCCGAACTCGAACCAACGCCCCTCCAAGAGCTGCACGTCATCCCCCATGATCTCCAACGACAGGGGCTGGATGCCGCGCAAAGGCACGTTGGTGAGGTCGCCGTCCTGGGCCTCCATGTACACCGCCAGGAAACTCTCGGCCGCAGCGAGTGGGCGCCCATCCGCCGAGCGAGCGATCTCCGGACGTTCCTTCATGACGACGTCAACGATGTCCCGGGTGATCCAGCTTTCCCCTTCGCTGGAAGCGCCGGGGCGCAGGTACACGCCGATGGACTCGTCGCCGCGGACTCGGTAGACGGACTCGAAGCCGTCGCGCAAGGCAATCACGCCGGCGAACACTGCAACCGTGCAGGCGATGCCCAGCATCGTCAACAGAGCCGACGAGCGGCGGACCATGACATTGCGCACCGTGTATCGCAGGGGAAGCATCAGCCATCGCTCCTAAAGGCATCGGCGGGTTGCAGGCGGCCCAACCCGATAGCGGGCCCGAGACCGGCGACCACTCCCACGAGCACGGTGACGGCGCTGGCCAGCAGCACCGTGGAGAACTCCACGGCATAACCCGGGATGGCCCCGCCGATCGCCCAGCTCATGCGGTCCTCGAAGGCCGTGGCAATCAGGATTCCCAGCGCACCGCCCGTGAGACACAAGACCAAGGACTCCACCAGCAGCAACCGCGCCACGCTCATGTTGCTGAAACCCAGCGCCTTCAGGATGCCCGCCTCCCCCCGTCGCTGGCGCCCCGCCATGATCATCGTGTTGACCACCGAGAACAGCACCGCAAACACGATCGCCCCACCGATGCCACCCATGAAAGCCGGGACATTGCCAAGCATCGAGGCAAAGAAGGACTGGAAGACCGCCTCGGTGGATGTCTTGGTGCGTTGCGGACCGTTCTCGAACAGCTTGTCGATGGACTGGCTCACGGCCCCTGGGTCAGCAGTCGGCAGGAGGTTCACGGCATAGACCCCCGTGCCCAGGCCATCGGTGGCCCCCTCAGCCTCCAGCGTCTCGCGCAGGTAGTCGAAGCGAAAGAACAGCTGCCGTGTGTCGAAGTTTGATTTGAGCGGTTCGTAGACCCCGACGATCACGAAGTCCCAGGCGCTGCGATCCTCCTTCACGAAGATGCGCGGGAGAATGGGCACGGTGTCGCCCACCTTCCATCCGTTCTCGCGCACGAGACCCGGGCCGATGATGGCTGCCCGGCGCTCCCCGTTCATGGCGGCCTGGACGGCCTCCCGTGCGGTTTCACCCGTGCTGCCACCTGGGCCCTCGACGATGCGCATGTCCTTCGCATACATGTCGAGCAGGCGCTCATGGTCGACTCCGAACTGCGCAAACGGCTGCTCGTCCTCCTTGAAGTAGCCGCCGAACCACTGGAAGACCGTCACGTCTTCCACGCCCGGCACGGCAACGATCTTTTCCTGGTAGCCGAGGGGGAGTTCCACGAAGAGCGATACCGCCGATTGCACGATCAGGCGCTGGGTGGCTTCGGAGTTCACCGCTTTCTCGAGCGAAGTCACGATGGAGACGACAAAGCACAGCAGGAACATCGCCAGGGTGATGGCCGCCACCGTCAGCCCGCTGCGCATCCAGTGCTGCGTCAGGTGCTTGCGCACCAAGATCAGGTTGGACCTCATGAGGGCGCGCCCTCCGTAGAGTCCACGAGCACCCCCTTGTCGAGGTTCACCGTGCGCCGGGCCCGCTCTCCAACCATGGTGTCATGGGTCACCACGGCGAAGGTCTTGCCGAGCTCCGTGTTGAGGCGCTGGAGCAGCTCCATGATGGACGTCGCGCTCTCGCGGTCGAGGTCACCTGTGGGCTCGTCCGCCAGGATCAGGTCGGGGTCCGTGGCGATGGCCCGCGCGATGGCAACCCGTTGCTCCTGGCCGCCCGACAGTTGCTTGGGCCGGTGGGTCATGCGGTCGGCAAGCCCGACCACATCGAGGGCAAACTCGGCCTGCTTGCGCCGCTCCTTCGCACTCAGAGGCGTCAGCAACAACGGCAACATGACGTTCTCGAGCGCCGTCAGGACCGGCATCAGGTTGAAGGACTGGAAAACGAAACCGATGTGTTTGCTGCGCCAACGAGCGAGGGCTCCCGACGACATGCTCCCCAGTTCGCTCCCGGCTACGATGACCTTGCCGGAGTCCGGGACGTCCAAGCCCCCGACGATGTTGAGGATGGTGCTCTTGCCCGAACCGCTAGGGCCCATGAGCGCCACGAAGTCCCCGGCCTCCACCTGGAAGTCCAACGCATCCAAGACCGTGAGTGTCTCGTTGCCCCGCGAGTAGCGCTTGGAGACGCCCTGCATGTCGATCATGAGTTCCATGAGCTCGCTTCGCCTTGCCGTGGGGTCAGATGGTTCTAGGAATCGGAGGCGAGGCGTACGGCCGTGCCGTCCAGGAGATCGGGAGCCGGACTGAGCACGACTCGTTCATTGCCGCTCAGCCCTGCGATGACATTCGTCTCGCCGGCAACGGTATCACCTTCGACCTCGATGGCTCGGCGCGCTACGACCTCCCCCTCGAGCACGAACACGAAGAGCTCAGCGTCTTGCCCGACGATCGCCTTGGTGGGCACGAAGACACCCGGAGCGGCAGCTTCGTCTGCCTCGTCCTCTTCCGTCAGGAAGACGGCTCGCACACCGAGCTCAGGCAGGATCCGCGCATCCCGCTTCAAGAACTCGACGCGCACCTCGACGGTGGCCTTGGTGCGGTCGGCCATGGGCCAGATCTGTCGCACACGACCCGGGTACGCGTCGGTGGGAAACGCGTCCAGATAGATGCGCACCGGCGCCCCCTCGCGGGCCACCGCCAACGTGCTCTGGGAGAGCTCCACCTGGACCTCCAGGGTGTCGAAATCCACCAGGGTCGCCACGGCACCACGCGAGGTGGGCCCAATCCCCCCGAGGGCCGACACGACCTCACCCACTTCGGCATCCTTCGCCGTGATGATCCCCGCGAAGGGTGCATACACCGAGGACTTGTCGATGCGCACCTCGATGGCCTGCAGGGACGCTCTCAGCGCCAGCAGCCCGGCCCGTGCCTCGTCGCGCGTCGCCAGGGCGGAATCGCGCATGGACACTGAGGTGTCGCCGGTGACAAGCAGGGCATCGTGGCGGGCGAACTCCGTTTCCGCCAGGGCCAACGTGGCTTTCGCCCGCTCGATCTCCGCGTTCACCTCGGCCAGCGTGGCCTCCAACTCGCGGGTGTCCAGGCGCGCCACCAGCTCGCCGGCGTCGACCCGATCCCCCTCTTCCACGCGCAGTTCGACGATGCGGCCCTGGATGTCGGTGGAGAGGGCAGCCTGCCGGCGTGCCACCACGTAGCCGTTGGCGCTGGTGCCCTCGGCACTGGCCACTCCGCCCGAAACGCGCACCCGGCCGACGGAGACAGCAGGGCGCTTGTCCATGCCCGCGATCCAACCTCCGCGCCAGGCTTCCCAGCCGGCGAACAGAAGCAGCAAGACGAGGCACATCCACCAACCACCGCGCCCCGACGAGGCCGACGATCGTTCGCCGCTCCCGGAGCGGTCGATGGAAAGTCTTGCGAGATCGGGGCGGGATTGGGGCTCGGACATGGGCCCGGGATTGTACGGGAGCTTCCCCCCCGAGCGCTCAGGTTCTGGTCAAAGGATGTCGAGCACCTCATCCATGGACTGGAGCTTGGCGCAGTAGTTGTTGTGCGCGCTGATGGCTGCGTTCCAGGGCAGCTCGTTCTTCTCACCGATGATGCCCAAGGCGACACAGGCGAAAGCCCGGGTGAGCTTCTGCTGCCGTTCATCGTTTGCAACCTGCTTCAGAGCTTCGATGGAGCCCTTGTCCCCGATCAAGCCCAAGGCCTTGGCGACCGCCGAACTCACACCGAGGGTCTTGGCTGTTTCGAGCGAGTCAATCAAGGTGCTCACGGCCCTCGTGTCGCTCATCAGGCCCAAACCTGTGGAGGCTTGCAGCCGCAGGGAGGGCTGGGTGGTCTTGTCCTGGCAAATGCCCCGCAGTGCATCGCTCGCCTCAGCGTGGTTCATGAAACCCAAGGCGACACTCGCATAGCCGCGGAAGTCCGGCTCCTTGCGCCGGTTGAAGTCCTCGAAGATCTGCTCTCCAAAGGAAGCGTCGTTCAGGAGGCCCAAGGCCACGGCGAAGGCGCTCTTGAAGGACAGGTTGCTCTCCTTCAGATAGGCCGCCTCGATGCGGGCGATGAAGTGGCCCTGGATGTCGTCGTGGGCACGGCTGTAGAGCGCTGCGGCAATCGCCGCCCAGGAGCGATGCCCCCGGCTCCTGCCGTGCCCCTGGATCTCACGGCACAGGAGCATCGTGAGATCGGCGTGCGCTTGGGGATGGAAGTCCATGGATCCATCCCGGGCACCAATCTGCGCCAAGGAGATCAGAGCGAAGTGCCGGGTCTGTTGGTCACGGCCCTCCTTGACGTAGTCCGTCAAAGTCTCGAGCACACTCTCGTCTCCCATGGACGCCAGCTGGCCCAAGCCGACTGCCACAGAGGCGCGGATCAAGTTGTCGGTGTCCCGGTCGCTGAAGAGCGCCAGCAGGGGTTGCACGGCGGCAGGGTCCCCGAGCTTGCCCAAGGAGGTCGGGATGTAGCTGGCGATGAGCGGGTCCATGTTCCGCTCATCGAGCAGGCCCATCAGGAAGCGGACAACCTCTGGCTTCAGGTCGCCCTCCACGAGGCCCAGCCCCACCAGGGCGCAGACCTTGATGTCGCGGTCGCTGTCGGGGAGCTGCTCCACCACGTGCATGAGTGGGCACACGGAGTTCGCATCCCCGATCATTCCCAGGGACAGGGCGGAGAATGCGCGCACCAGCCAATGCACCTTTCCGCCGCTCAACTTCCGGCCCTCGGAGTCATCGCGCATGAGACTGAGCAAGGCCGGCACGGCTTTCGGCGAACCCAGCACGCCCAGGCTCAGTGCGGTGGACGACTGCACTGAAAGTTCGGAGTGCGCCAGCAAGGGCATGGCCACATCCACAACCGCGTCCGCGCTGCCCGCATCCGAGGTTCGCGCCAGGGCGAGCACTGCTGAGTCGAGCACGTCGCGATCCTGCGACTGGTGCACCAACTCCAGGAGGGCGGGGATCACGTCCGACTCGACCATGAATCGGTCAGGGCGACGCGACCAGCAGCCTCGCAATGCGTGCTTGCCCTTCCCCGTCATGGCCCCGATGCTTCCCGACACCGTGGTCTGTGCGCTCAGCCGGGACTTCAGGTTGAGGAAACGGTCCTTGTTGTTCTCCCACCAGTACTCCCAGACCTCGAAACCCTGGCCCAGGGAGCGCTCTCCGACGCGGGTGGTCGGACTGCGTCGTCCGCTCTCGCCACGCACCGGCCGCCCCCCTCCAGTGCCTGAACCCGGCCCTGGGCCGCTCGCCGAACTGGGTGCACCGGGTCCGCGGGCTGCTGCACCTTTTGGATTCGTCGGCGGTCCCACCGAGCCGCCGCTGCTGAAGTTTCCGCCGCCTGAATCGCTTGGTGCCTTGATCTGGCCGCCATGGCCGAAGCCCGCAGGCGAGAGAAGTGTCAACACAAGCACGATGGTGAGCGCGGATCGCATGATGGTTCCCCAAATGGTGCAAGACGAAAACGGGACTCAAGACGGTCGTTGCACCTGTGTGTGCAACGCATGTCCCGGCCACCTAGACGCTGTTGCCAAGCGAAGCGGGCGCGTGCTGCAGTGACCGCTGAGCGCGTGACACGCGCACGACCAAGCCCACGACGACCCGTGGCCCGCCCGCCTGGGCACGACCTGGGACCATCGAGCCACGAGGGTGCCGGCGAGCCGGCGAAGTCTTTTTGAAGGACTTCTTGCGCAACTCCCTACCTAGTAGTAGATATATGTCCATGAGCACCAAAGCAACAGCGACCCAGCTGCTCGATGTCGCACAGCACATGGTCCAGGAGCGGGGCTTCAACGCCTTCAGCTACAAGGACCTCAGCGAAGCGGTCGGCATCCGCACGGCCAGCATCCATTACCACTACAAGGGCAAGGCCGAGCTTGGCAAAGCGCTCATGGATCGTTACCGCGCGCGCCTCGACGCCCAGCTCACGACCCTCGATGCCGGCTCACGCACGGCCAAGGCTCGTCTTCGCGGCCTGATCCAGATGTACCGGGACACGGAGGCAACGGGGCTTGCCTGCCTATGCGGCTCCTTTGCCACGGACATCGAGACCCTGCCCGAGGAGCTTGCCGAGCACGTCCGGGGCTACCTTCAACGCACCCAGTCCTGGGTCGAATCGACTCTCAAGGAGGGTGTTGCCTCGGGAGAGTTCGAGCCGATCGCGAAGGCCAGCGACCTCGCAGCCAGCCTGCTGGCGAGCTTGCAAGGCGGCTTGTTCCTGAGCCGGGCCACCGGCCAGTCACGGCTTGACGCCGTCCAGCGCAGCTTCTTCAAGGCCTTGGGCAGCTGATTCAAACCACGGCACAGCTCGCATTTTCTTCATCCATTTAAACTACCTACGCATAGGTAGGTCTACTTCAAGAAACCACACGGAGAAATTCTCATGAGCACGGAAATCCAGAACGTCGCATTGATCATCGGTGGCTCCACAGGCATCGGGCGGGCCACGGCAGAACGTCTGCTGAAGCGGGGTGATTCTGTTCATCTCGTGGCTCGCAACCCAGGCCGTCTGGCCGCGGCGGCCGAGACCTTGAGCCCACTCGGCAGCGTCAGGACCAGCGCCGTGGACCTCGCCAACCCCTCGGATGTCGAGCAGTTCATCCAAGAACTCGAGGCCGAAGACACGCCGATCCAGTCACTCGTCAACGCGGCCGGCAGCTTCTCCCCCAAGCCCTTCCTCGAGCATGGGCGCAAGGACTATGACACCTACGCGGACATCAATCGTTCCACCTTCTTCATCACCCAAGCGGTCGCCCGCAACATGAAGGCACACGGGGGAGGAGCCATCGTCAACATCGGTTCCATGTGGGCAAAGCAGGCGGTGAAAGCCACGCCCTCCTCGGCGTACTCAATGGCCAAGGCCGCACTGCACTCCATGACGCAACACCTCGCGATGGAGCTCGCCGATGACGGAATCCGGGTCAACGCCGTGTCGCCAGCGGTCGTTGTCACACCCATCTATGGCGCCTTCCTGGACCCCGAGAACATCGAGCAGGAGCTGCAGGCCTTCAACGGCTTCCACCCCCTGGGGCGCATCGGCCAGCCACGGGATGTGGCCGCAAGCGTTTCCTTTCTGCTCTCCAAGGACGCGAGCTGGGTGACGGGTGCGGTGTGGGATGTCGACGGAGGAGTCATGGCTGGCCGCAACTGACCAGGGCACCCATCGCCGCTGGTGCACCATCAGGTTGCCTGAAACCGTGCCATGTCGTGGTTCGCATCAGGGGCTGAGGGAACCGACCGCTCTGGATGAATCGCGCTCGTTTTGCTCAAGTAGGCGGCCCGCTCCCTGCGCTGCGAAGGGCAGTGCTCGCGGGTTGACCAAGCCCTCCCCTGGCCCTGCACAGCCCCGCGAGCCCATGAGCCCCAAGCGCACTCCCAGTATCCAAACGCTGCCCTGCGATTGGGCGCCGTCCAAGCAGCCCAGCGACAAACTGCTCGTTGTTCTGCATGGCCGCGGCGATACGTCAGAGGGCTTTCATTGGATGCCGGAAGCCCTGGGATTCGACTCGCTCAACTACCTGCTCGTGAACGCCCCCGACGAATACTTCGGTGGGCTCAGCTGGTATGCCCTGCCACCAGACCAGGAGCCGGGGGTCTTGCGCTCCCGAGGCCTGCTCGACACCTTGTTCGAGGAGTTGATCGAACAGGGCTATGAACCTGCCAACATCGGCTTGCTCGGCTTCTCCCAAGGTTGCCTCATGACTCTCGAATGGGGCGCCCGCTCGGCGCATGCCCTCGCAGCCTACGTCGGCATCTCAGGCTACTGCCTCGACCCGGCGACGCTGCTCAGAGAGCGCCACCCCGACCGCTCCACCGCCCCCTGGCTCATCACCCACGGCCGCCAGGACGAGGCCCTGCCTTACGAGACGACGCGCCAACAGATGGAGACCCTGGCCAGCGGAGGATTTCCGCTGCGCTTCGAGACCTATGACAAGGGTCACACCATCGACCCGCGCGATGAACTGCCCGTGTTGCGGGAGTTCCTCGCGGAGCGGCTTGGGCTCGCCTGAGGACCGGCTCGCCCCCGGGCAGCCAGCAACCTTCGTCAGCTGTCACGCCCTCGCATCAGCACTCGGGGATCCGCACGGAGATGTTCGCTGCCAGGCCGCCGGCGCTGGTCTCCTTGTATTGTTCGCGCATGTTCTGGGCCGTCTCCCACATGGTGGCGATGACCTCGTCCAGGGAGACGCGCGCGCTGGCCGGGTCCGTCTCCGTCGCCAGCTCCGCAGCATTGATGGCCTTCACCGCCCCCATGGCGTTGCGTTCGATACACGGCACCTGCACCAAGCCCCCCACAGGGTCGCAGGTCATGCCGAGGTGGTGCTCCATGGCGATCTCCGCTGCCATGAGTATCTGACCCACCGAGGCGCCCCGGACGGAGGCCAAGGCGCCGGCTGCCATGGCAGAAGACACACCGATCTCTGCCTGACACCCTCCCATGGCCGCGGAGATGGTGGCGCCCTTCTTGAACAAGGTGCCCAACTCACCGGCGACCAAGAGGAAGTCGAGCACTTCCCGCTCCTCCACGTCGTGGTCGGCAAAGCAGATGTGGTGCATGAGGACGGCTGGAATGACACCCGCTGCTCCATTGGTCGGCGCCGTCACGACACGCCCCAAGCAGGCGTTCTCCTCATTGACCGCCAGCGCAAAGCAACTCGTCCACTTCATCACCTCACGGAAGCTGCGGGAGGAGGAGCGCACGGCCTTCATCCACTCGTGGACATTGGTCTCTGGCTGATCACCCAGCATGCGCCGTGAGATCCCTGCGGCACGCCTCACGACCCCCAAGCCCCCAGGCAGGGTGCCCTCGGTATGGCAGCCGCGATAGATGCTGTCGCGCATGACATGCCAGAGAGCCAAGAGCTCGCTTCGCAGGGTCTCTTCATCGCGCCAGACCAACTCGTTGGTGCGCACCAGGTCGAGCAAGCTCATTCCAAGCTCGGTGCACTTGGCAAGCAGATCCTCCGCACACTGGCAGGGGTAGGGGCAGGGCGCGCGTTGAAGCGCCGCGCTGGACGACTCGCCCTCGCGCAGCACGAAACCGCCGCCGATGGAATACCAGATGGTCGTCCCTGCTGGCTCTTCCAGTGCCTCGCCCGGCCACCAACTGAAACGCATGCCGTTCGCATGCTCCGGCAGTCGCTCATCGACGTGGAAGACAATGTCCACGTCGGGGTCGAAGGGCAGCGACCGGCGGGCACCATGAAGCGTGAGCACCTTCACATCACGCAACTCCTGGAGCATGGCGCTGATGCGATCGATGGGCACAGTCTCCGGGTCGTGACCAAGCAACGCAAGGCTCACAGCCATGTCCGTCGCATGCCCCTTGCCGGTTTGCGCCAAGGAACCGTAGAGCTCGACACGCACGCCACCGACAGCTTCGAGCCCCGGCGATTGCTCCAACTCGAGCAACCAGCGTTGGATGGCGCGCCAAGGACCCAGCGTGTGGGAACTGGACGGACCCACGCCGACCTTGAGCATGTCGAACACGCTGATCGCCTCGTCCTGCTGCAGAGATGAGGTCATGCTCGAAAGCCCTTCGCGGCGGCGCCCAACACGAGAACAGCCCCACCCCCGGATACGGGAGCGGGGCTGTCCAACGGCCATGCCTCAGAGCGACGAGGCCGTCAACGGCGGGCGGCTCTCGCCACCCGATTCATCACTTCACGTCACCTGCAACGCGAGCGTTGATGGGCGTGATGATGAAAGAGAAGGGCGGGAAGATCCACCAGTAGTTGCTCGTGGCGCTGCCGGAGATGCGCGAGGCCGTGCGGCCGTCGGCCTTCGCGGCGGCGGTGAACTCGTTCACGGCGTTCTCGAAGGACGCGTCCTCGACAATCGGATCACCAGCACCGAAGACCCAGTGCAGGGCCCAGATGCTCGTCTCCTGATGGGCGAAGGTGTCGCCATCGTTGTCCATCAGGCCGTTCACGTTGGAACCGACGTTGGTGGACACGCAACCGATGCACATCGACAAAACGAGCAGCAAGCAGAGGTTCTTGACCATGGTTTGAACTCCAGAGACCGGATTTGGGGTGGCAAACGGGGCGTCGTGCCCAGCCGCGAGCCGCAGACACTAGCTCTTCCGACAAGATGGACCAAATGTTGTCGGGAAGAGGCTTTCAGTGGTGAAATCGTAGCCTTCAATGACAGGCCGCGTCCTGCAGAAAGCACGCTGTACCAACCACCCACAAGCTGTGGCGCGCTGAAACCGCGCCGCCCTGGACCACGTCGAGGCTGTACCCTGGTTCCCGTCAACAGACGTTTCGGAAGGGCCCGGGTCGCCTCCTGGCTGGCCTGGCTCACGAGAGTGGTGCCCACGCGCCCCACCGACTAGGGAGAACCCAACATGCTGGCGACATCAGCCAAGCTCACGATGCTGAGCCACCGCGCCTTCTACCTGCTTTTGGCCCTCGTGCTGCAACCCTGCGTTGGGCCCTGCGAACAGTGGAACGCCCTCGACATCCAGTCCAAGGGCGAGATCACTCGCGCACCCTTCCAATCCAACCTACAGGACATGAATTGGTTCGTGGGCGCGTTCAAGCCGCGCGACCTCGTGACCAACGAAAAGCTCCCCGCGACGAAGGGCGACAAGCGGCTGGGGTTCAAAGGCAAGGGCAAGGGCCTCAACAACTTCGCCATCCTGGGTGGCATCTGCGGGCAAGGCGCCTTCTCGCTCGGCAGCACCATCTCCTTGGCCTCCTCGAAGGGCCTCCGGGATGGGCAGACCAGCAGTTGGGTCTACGCCGACTACATCGACGGGCTCACCACCACCACGCACCAAGTGAGCCTGCAATACCATGCCGCGCTTGCAGACGTGGTCGGCACGTCGCCCGGCTGGATCGCACGCGCCTTCATCAACGGCGTGAACATGGGCGAGATCGAGTACCCAGGTGAGTCCTCCATCGATGCACGCATCGTGCAGTACCCCGACCGCACCGAGTTCCTCACGCGGCCGACACCCGTCAACCCCTACGGTGGCGGCGCCGAGGGCGCCTTCGACCTGATCTTCATGAACCTCCACGCCCCGCCCGACAAGTTCCAGGTCGGACTGGGCGCCTTCGGCCTGGACAAGGGTGGCAAGGTCTTCACCGACATGCTTTGGCTGCTTGGCCCGGACCTGGGCCCTGTCCCAGGCTCCAACGAAGTCTTCGCGTTCAATCAGTTCGGAAACATCGGCTACTGCCTCAAAGATGCGAAGTCCCAGATCTCCAGCCCGAGCCCGAGCCTGATCAATGTTCAAGGGGCGCTTTCGCAAGTCAGCAATGCGTTGAACTCGGCCATCAGCACGATGTTCACCCTCAAGGACGGCGTGAAGAACAACCTCTACACGGAGGCTGCTGCAGCCAAGATCGCAGCCAAGATCGGCAAGCAGACCTACAAGAAGCTGCACTCCATCCAGAACAAGCTGCAGAACATGCTCGACAAGGGGAAGGTCAATCTGGGCGCCATCAAGAGTGTTTGCAACAACCTCGAGAGCCTCATCGACCGCTCGGCCGTGGGCCAGGCCAACATGCTCGGCGTGAGGGCCAAGAACATCAAGCAGCTCGGCACCGGCTACCCCATCGACCCGGCCGACGTGCCGGACCTGCTCTGAACGCCGCCCTGGAACGGCCGCTCTAGCTCGCCCGACGCACGCGGCGCTCCTCGACCCAGGACGCCAGCACCGGTACCAGGAACATCGTCAGCAGGGCCAGGAGCATCCCGCCGAAGGACGGGATGGCCATGGGGATCATCACGTCGGAACCCCGGCCGCTCGACGTGAGCACCGGCAACAGGGCCAGGAGGGTCGTCGCGGTCGTCATGAGGCACGGGCGCACCCTGCGTGCGCCTGCTTCGACGATGGCCGTGCGTACCTGCTCGACCGTGCCAGGTTGGTTGCGCTTGAGGGACTGACGGATGTAGGTGCCGATGACGACGCCGTCGTCGGTGGCGATGCCGAACAAGGCCAGGAAGCCCACCCACACGGCGACACTCAGCTGCATCGGTGAGACCTGGAACAGGTCCCGCAGGTCCACACCGAAGGGCACGGCGTCGAGAAACCAGTCCTGCCCGTAGAGCCACACCAGCAGGAAGCCCCCCGCCCAGGCGACGAACACTCCGCTGAACACCATCAAGCTCATGGAGATGGTGCGGAACTGCAGGTAGAGGATCAGGAAGATCAGCAGCAGGGCGAGTGGCAGCACGAACGAAAGCGTGGCCGCCGCGCGCACCTGGTTTTCGTAGCTACCGGCGAAGGCGTAGGAGACACCGGCCGGGAGGATCCACTCGCCGCGATCGAGCAGCCCTTGCAGGTGCTCGCGAGCGGCTTCGACCACGTCCACTTCGGCCGCGCCGGGCTGCTTGTCGAAGATGACGTAGGACGTGAGGAAGGTGTCCTCCGTCTTGATGGCCTGGGGCCCACGCCCGTACTCGATGGTTGCCAACTGTGACAAGGACACCGTGGCACCCGAAGGCGTGGACACAAGCACCTCGCCCATGGCTTCGATGGAGTCGCGACGCTCACGCTGGTAACGGACGCGCACGGGATAGCGCTCCCGGCCCTCGATGGTGGTGGTGACCTGGCGTCCGCCCAGGGCCACCTCGATCACATCCTGCACGTGGGACATGCTCACGCCGTAGCGCCCCGCCGCCGCACGGTCCACGTCGATCTCGATGTACGGCTTGCCCACGACCCGGTCGGCCAGGATCGTGGCCGGGTTCAGGCTGGGCACCTCCTTGAGGAAGGCCTCAATCTCGATGCCCACCTCCTCGATGGTCTCGAGATCCGGGCCGCGCACCTTGACCCCCATGGGCGCACGCATCCCGCTCTGCAACATGACGAGTCGCGCGGCGATGGGTTGCAGGCGAGGGGCAGAGGTCGTCCCCAGCAAGTGCGTCGCCTCGACGATGGCGTCCCACACATCATCGGCATCGCGAATCTCCGGCCGCCAATTCCGGTAGGGCCGACCGTCCTCATCGAAGATGGGTTGGCCGGCTTCGCCCCGGGCAAACTCCCCCGCCTGCTCATCCCAGCGATAGGTGCCGCGCTGACCGTCTTCGCCCAGGCGCCACTCGGGCTGCATCTGGACCACCGTCTCCACCATGGAGATGGGCGCCGGATCGAGCGGACTCTCGGCGCGGCCGATCTTGCCCACGGCGAGCGCGACCTCGGGCACGCTTTCGATCGCCTTGTCCAAGGTCGACAGCACATCCAACGCCTCGCCGATGGAGGCGTGCGGCATGGTCGTCGGCATGAACAGCCAACTGCCCTCGTCCAAGGGCGGCATGAACTCCTTGCCCAGCCCTGGCATGGCCTCCGTCGCACCCACCCAGAAGTCCGTTTGTCGGAGGACATCCCCCTCCAGGCCCGAGGCATCCATGAGGTCGGGCAGCGGACGAAACAACTTGTCGAACCCCAACCACGCGCTCGCGCCGGCCAACAGAACCACGAACGGAATGCTCAAGAAGGTCAGCTTGTTGGCGAGGCACCAACGCAAGATGGGTTCGTAGGAGCGTCGGAACAGCGCGAACATCAAAAGCAAGCCGCCGCTGGTGACGACAACGAAAGCGAGGTTGGAGAGCGACGCCGCCCCCACGCCGAGCGGCTCCCAGTAGCGCGCCAGCGTCCAGGCCACACCTGCCACGGCCAGGAAGCACACGAGGCGCCGCAGCGCTGACGGACGCGTGCTTTGAGGCCCAACACGTCGACCACTCGAAGGCTGGCGCCGCGCCCCCGAAAAGAACGTCAGGGCCAGGGGTGGAATCAGCAGGATCGAGACCAGGACCGAGCCGATCAGCGCATACGTCTTGGTCCAGGCCAGGGGCCCGAACAACTTCCCCTCGGCGCCATCCATCGTGAAAACCGGTAGGAAGCCCACAATGGTCGTCGCCACCGCCGTCAACACGGCCGAGCCCACCTCGGTCGCGGCCCGATGGATGGTCTCCAGCCTCGGCGCATCCGGCTCCCGTTCGATGGAGGCCAGGATGTTCTCCGTGAGCACGATGCCGATGTCGACCATGGTGCCGATGGCAATGGCGATGCCCGAGAGGGCGACGATGTTTGCTTCCACGCCCATCAACTTCATGCACACGAAGCAAAACAGAACCGCCAGTGGAAGCAGGCAGGCGATGAGCAGCGTCGCGCGCAGGCGCATCACCATCACGAGCACCACCAGGAGCGTCACCAGGAGCTCCTCGCTGATGGCCGTCCCCAGGGTGCCGAGCGTCTCCTCGATGAGCCCCGTGCGATCGTAGAAGGGAACGATGGTGACCTGGGAGACACGCCCGTCGTCGAGCTCCCGGCGAGGAAGGCCTGGAGCGATCTCCGCGATCTTCTCCTTCAGCGACTGGATGGCCTGCAGCGGGTTGCTGCCGTAGCGCACCACGACCACGCCACCCACCGCCTGCTCGCCACCCTTGTCCAGGGCCCCGCGGCGCATGGCGGGCCCGAAACTCACGTGAGCCACTTTTCCGATGCGCACCGGCGCGCCATCGCTGGCGTTGATGACGGAGTTCTCGAGGTCGGCCACGTTCTCGATCCAGCCGATGCCCCGCACGAGATACTCAACGCGGTTGATCTCCACGACCCGCGCACCCACCTCGCGATTGCTGCCCCGAACCGCCTGGACGATCTGCTCCAGGCTGACGCCATGGGCACGCATGGCGTCGGGGTCCACGTCGATCTGGTACTCGCGCACATAGCCGCCCACGGAGGCCACCTCGGCCACACCGTCGGCAGACAACAGGGCGAAGCGGACCTGCCAGTCCTGGATCGATCGCAACTCGTGGAGGTCCCAGCCACCCACGGGTTGGTCCTGCTCGTCGCGCCCTTCCAGCGTGTACCAGAACACCTGGCCCAGCGGCGTCGCATCCGGCCCCAGGCCGGGCGCTACACCCTCGGGAAGCAGACCAGGGGGCAGGCTGCTCAGCTTCTCCAGCACGCGCGAGCGTGACCAATAGAACTCCACGCCCTCATCGAAGATCACGTAGATCGATGAGAAGCCCACGTAGCTCGTGGAGCGCACGGTCTTCACGCCAGGGATGCCCTGCAGGGCGACCGTCAACGGGTAGGTGACCTGGTCCTCGACATCTTGCGGAGATCGCCCCGGCCAAGATGTGAAGACGATCTGCTGGTTCTCACCGAGATCCGGAATCGCATCCACAGCGATGGGGTCCCGGGGCCAGCCGTCCACCTTCCAGGCGAAGGGGGAGTAGCGCAGCCCGAAGCCCACCAGCACCAACGCCAGCAGGAACACCACCACTCGCTGAGCGAGGCAGAACCGGATCAGGCCGTTCAGCACGCTCAGGGCTTCCGCGGGAGGGCGCGGTCGACGAGCCCGCAACGGAGCATGGAATCGCCGAAGTAGGGGTTCGCGATCTCACCGTTGGAACTCAGCCAGTTCGCCCCGGTGTCACGAAACGCCATGGGGCAGTGCACCACGTGGGGTGCGGCCACCGGGCCCGACCAGCCATAGCGGGTCATGGCGGTGATGGCTGCCTCGCTGACATCCCGCAGGGCCGATCGCAATTCGAGCACACCCTTGCGAAGGGAAAGCCGTTGGGAACCATCCGCCAGGGTGGCTGCCAGAGGCACCCAGAGCTGCAGCGCATCCTCGCTCAGGTCGCCCGCGGGAATGGAGGCCACAGCGAGCTCCAGTTCCTCACCAGCTGTGCGGGCGCGGGCCAGATCCCCTTCGGCCAGGGCCTCTGCAGCCTCGATCAGGGGCTCGATCATGCGCCCGAGACCCGCCTTGAACTTGCCTGAGGTCTCGATCACGCCTGCGGGGATCCAGGCATCCACGGGCGGGTTCATCATGCTCGGGCGTGCGCGGATCTCGAGTTCGCTGTCCAACTTGAACGCGCCATTGACGACCACGAGCTCCCCCGCCAACAGTCCACGCGTCACGATGTAGTGGCCGCCCGCTCTCGGGCCCAACAGCACCTCGCGCCCTTCATAGATCGGAGCACCGGCGCCTGGCCGCCGCACGTAGACGATCGAACGAGCCCCGGTCACCAAGGGCGCCGTGTCGGGAATCACCAGCGGCAAGTCGTCCGAGCTGGGCATGCGGAAGCCCAGCTCCGAGGTGGGCACAGCCTCCGTCCTGCAGATGGGACAAGGCGAGCGCCTCGGAAACACGCTCGAAGGGTGCGTGGGACACATGTAGCGCTTGGCCAGCTCCGGATCGACCAGCAGTCCCTCCTCGTCCATCTGTGCCCGCACCGTGGCATGCACGAACATGTCCGGCTTCAGGCGCAAGTCGAAGTTGGGCAGGCTCACGCGCACCTTCACCGTGCGCATCCGGTTCATCAGGATCGAATCGATGAAACTGATGCGGCCCACGAAGAAGTCATCGGGGTAGGCGTCGGCCACGATCTCCACCTGCTGCCCATAGTGCAGCCAAGACAGCTCGCTCTCGGGGGCGTTCAGCTCCACCCACACGAAGCTGCGGTCCGCCAAGGTGTAGAGGCGCGTGCCAGCGTCGACCGAATCCCCTTGGCGCGCGGTCTTCTCCAGGACCTCGGCGGCCATGGGCGCAACGAGCGTGTGCCGCTCCAGGGGGCTGCCGCGCTCCACCAGTTCCGTGAGCTGCTCGGGCCTGAAACCCCAGACCAGGAGGTCTTGCCTGGCGGAGTCCAGCGCCTTGGCAGATTGAGCCCGCTCCTCCACCGTGGTCTCAGGGGGGAGCGCCTCGTGGTTGCCGACCGCCGTGAGGTACTCCTGCTGTACGTCGGACAGCTCCGGGCTGTAGAGATCCACGAGCGGGTCGCCGCGTTGAACCGCGATGCCGTCATAATCCACGTACATGCGCTCGATGCGCGAGGCTTTCCAGGCCGTGACGTATCGCAAGCGGGCATCGTCGAACACCACCTTGCCCACCATGCGTACGGGCCGCGTGACGGCGCGGCGCACCACCACCGCCGTACGGATGTCTGCCAGGGCGGCCGCGTGCTCGCTGACCCGAAGTGAGCGCGGGCCCAGTGCAGCATCCTCGGGGCTCTCCTCCTCAACAGGGATGAGCTCCATGCCGCACATGGGGCAGGGCACATTGTCCGGAAGCCGCACCTGGGGGTGCATGGAACACGTCCACTCGCTAGGAACATCAGCATCGGGACTGGCACCGGCGCCCCCTCCGTCCGGTGCGCAGGCAAAGCGCCCCAGCAAGAAACCGAGCACCAAGACCGCGAACACGCGAGGCCATCCAACAGTGCGGGAAGGGCTCGGTGGAGTTCGAGTCTCCGCCGACGTCATCGGGCTGCTTCCAAGACGAACTCCGACACAAGCGACCAGGGGATCCCTGTTGCAATGGTTCCGGGGCCACAACTGCTGTGGCCGTGGCAGCTGGCAGCCCCCAGCTACGAATGGAAACTCTAGTCCCTCGAAGGACCGGTATCTAGCAGTTCCGAGCCTCGGAATGCCGCTCTGGAGCCCTGGCAATTCCCGCGCACAGGGCCCTCAAGGCCGTGCTGTTCCCGTGGCGGCCGTCAGGAGCTCTGAGCTCGTTCGAGCGCCTTGGCCGCCCCGTCCAATTGACGCGAGCGCACCCGCGCTGCCTGGGCACCCGGCTCATCACCCAGCTCCCCACGCCAGTAGGCGAGGCGCTCGTAGAGCGGCGCGTAGAACTGCGCCAGCCGCCAGCTGCGCAGTGTGGGTGCCGGCTCGTCGGATCGCAGAGCCTCCAGTTCGGCAGGCGCTCGAGCCAGGAAATCCTCCAGAATCGAGACGGCCTCAGCCGCGTCTCCCTCCGCTTTCGCCTGCTCGACGTCTGCTTGCACGGCGAAGCTCCACGGCCCTGTGTAGTCTGCCTCCCGCAAGACGGACACATCCTCGGGCAGCGGTCGGGCCACGACACAGGCCAACAAGGCGCCACCCGCGAGGGCCAGGGCGGCGGGCTTCCATCGCCGGCGACCCAGCCAGCTCCAGAGCCGGACCGCACCGAAACCAGCGAAGGGCAACAAGGCGACTGCGAACAGGAGCCGATAGCGGCCCACGATGCCGAACACCACCAGAGGTGCCAGGCTCGTCAAGACCAACCAGAGTGCCGGGCCACAGCGACGGCGACCGCAGCAGAGCAGGCCCAACACCGCCAGCGGAAGCACCCACACCATGTTGACCGCAGCAAGCCCCAGCACCGGTGCCTGCTCACGGAACACATAGAAGTTCACGTTGTTCGGGATCTCATACCAGTGGAAGGCGTGTGCGAGACGCGCAACCGCAAGCTCCCAGAACGCCGAGAAGCTCCCGAGGCTGGAGAGGGACGCCCGGACCACGGCCATGCCGTTGCCGGCGCTCGTCCCCAAGATCTCGGCCATGCCATGAGGGTTGGGCACGAAGCCTGAGAGACTCGCCTGGGCACCCGCCGAGTTGTTGAGCGCCATCATGTCCGGACCGAGGCTGGACAACCCCAGCAAGGGAGCCCCCACTGCCAGGTTTCGCATCACGACCGGGAGCAAGCAGGCAGCGAAGACGGCGCAGCTAAGCATGCCCTCCCGCCAGGCGCGACGGCGCAGGATCAGCGCAGCGAGGATCCCGAGAAAGAAGAGCACATAGGTTGTCTTCAGCAGGACAGCAAGGCCGCACGCCAGCCCGAACGCGGCCCACGAGCGCAGCGTCTCACGCCGGAACGCAACGTCTGCGCGATCCACCAACCACAAGCCCACAGCGACGAGGGGCGTGGCCCGCAACAGCACCAGGTCGTAAAGCAGCAAGGGCCCGTAGAGCACCGTCAGCAAGGCCGCCGCGTGGGCAGCTCGTGCCCCAAACGCACGCCCTGTGATGCGATGCACGAGCCAGACGCACACCACTCCCAAGATCATCTGCAACATCAGCATGCTGCCCACACCCCCACCCAGCACGTAGAACACACCCAGTGTGTAGGCGTAGAGTGGTTCCTGGTGGAACTGCTTGCCACCGAACCAGAAGTTCCAGAGCAGGTCTTCGGCCTTGGCTCCCTGCCCAGCAGCCGCCGCTTGCTCAGACCACAGGGCCCGCTCATCCGGATGCCAGGAGAACCACAGCCGGGCAATGGCGGTGCGCCAGCTGTGATGCGGGTGCAAGGCCTGATCGGTGAGCCAGTCGCCCGCTGCCAGCGACTGCCCCCACGTGTCGAAGAAGGCCATGTCGGACTCGGCCGACAGGTGCTGACGCATTTCCGGAGCAGGCGAAAGTTGGCGGTGATAGGCCACCCGCAGGCCCACGGCCAGCAGCAGGATGCCCACCAGGATCAGAGCGCGGTGGCGGTGCCGACGTTGCGATGCCCGATGCGGCGACTCGGCAGGCGGGAAGGAGGGGGCAGCGGACACGCGGGCTCTCGAGTAGATGCCCTCCTCATCGACCAACTCGCCGCCCCTGCTGAAGAAGGGCTGAGAGGCCCCACGAGCCCCCGCAATCCAAGCCTTTTCGGGTTCTGATCGAGGCCAAGAAGAAAGGCACCGCAAGGGGCCAACGCCCGCCGAAGAGAAGCTGCCTCTTCAGGGCGGGATGGACCCATCACGGTGCCTGCTCAGACGGCCCCAACTTGCGGCCGCCCAGTCGCCACCCCTGTCGGGGCGGTCGTCGCGACGGACTTTAAGGAGTCGTTGCCTTCAGGGCATTGGACATCGTGATGAGTGCTGGGACCGAGGCATCGTCCACGAAGAACTGGAAGAATGCATTGGTACCCATGGGTACGCCCGGGGGCCATGATGCCGCAGCACTGAAGTTTCCAGCCGCGTTCGAGAAGAAGAACAACTGGGAGCTGAAGGGGAACGCGTGCACCGTGCCGCCAAGCGCGGGGAACGGAGGGCCCGGGTTGAGGGCGATCCACACGAGCATGAGAGCGCTGGGTGCAGCACCTGTCACGCCCACGGGGTTGAAGGTGCCCACGGTCAGCGGGCCGCTACCGGTCGCCACGACGGGGCCGTTGATGCCGCTCGTGCCTCCACCAAGGTCTTCCCAGGTTCCCGCATCCGTGGTGCATGCCCGGATCACCCAGTTGCCCGCATAGAAAGTGGGGCAGATGGGCTGGAAGGTTGCGAACCACCAATCGGCAGGATCCACCCAACCGGTGTTGCGCTCATCGAGCAAGCTCTTGCCCGGATCACAGAAACCGGGGCCGTCGGTCAGGAAGTTCGCGTCCGAACCCACACCAGCTGACGGGCAACCGGGGAAGGACACATTCGAGACCATGCGGAAGGCCACAACGAAGTTGTCTTCCACCACGATGTTGTATTGCGAGAGGTCGAAGGAGGACACACCCACGGAGGTCACATTGAACGAGGTGCCCGTGTCGACCATGAGATCAAAGATCTTGGGGGGCATGCTCACGGTGCTCGTGGGATTGAACCCCACCGTGCCCTGGTAGATTTCGATGTTCAGGATGGCCTGGAAGGTAGTGTTCATGTTGATGTGGCCGTACCCGATGCTCACCTGCTTCAGGTACTGCGGCGCCTGGCCGGGGGCCAGCTGGAAGTAACTTCCGGCGGCCTCGCCTGTGCACAGCGGCGTGATGACGGCGGAGCCCACGGGGACGCTGCCCACCGGCACATCGGCGATGGTGTCGTGCTTCCAGAATGTGTCGTTCGACGGATCGGGACAAAGCTGGGCAGTCGCTGCAGATGCCATCAGGGCTGCGGATGCAGCGAGGCAAACCAGGCTTCGGGCGAGGTGGATGGTGCGCATTCGAGAAGGCTCCGCGAGAGGGTCCGGGGAGGAGACAAGACCGGGGGGGGGGGGGAATGAGTCAGGCTAACAGAGAGTTTCGAAACCGGCGGTGGACCGACGCAGCGGACAGCTGAAGAAATCATGACGTAGCTGTGAAGCGGCGGGAGTCTGGCCCGATGATCTCCCTCGGTGGTCGACTGAGCGATTCGGCGAGCCCAGCGAGCACCGGGGCGTTTAGGCCTCCGATCTTCACCAGCAACACGGTCGCCGGGAATTGCTGGTCCGGATGGATTCTAGGGGCTTGAGTCGCCTCCCCCTTCCCCCCTCCCGCCCCAACGAGCGCGACCCGCAGCAACGGCGGCCGGCCGGAGCCGGGTGCCGTCACCGCGGGTCGCGGCCGTGTCGGTGCTGGCAGCGCCTACTTCACGCGCTTGTACTGACCACGTCCGACCTTCTTGAAGCGTGCATCCTTCGAAAGGGTGGTGGCCACCTGGATTCCGAACGTCTTGCTGACGGTCTTGTAGCCACTGGCCTTCACGACCCTCGCTGCATCCTTCGGGCTGGTGACCTTGCCCACCTTCACCACTTTGGCGATGGCGTCGGGGAGGGTCAGCTTGTTCTTGCGCCGACCACGGGGGGCACCCTTCTTGGCCTTGCCGGCCTTCGCAGCCACCTTGCGGGGTCTGCCAGGGCCGCGCTTCTTGGCCGTGGACTTGCGCGCAACCTTGCGGCCGGTCGCCCGCGCACCACTTCCACGAAGCCCAGCAATCTCCTTCTCCACAGCAGCCAGGTCGCTCAACAAGCCCTTGTGCTTGGCCTCGAGGTTCGAGAGCGCCTTCTGGCGACGGGAGAGTTCGCGCTCAAGATCAGCGATCGAGAGGTTCTTAACAGCCATGTGTTGTGTCCTGAGTAGAGGAATTGAGGGGATCCGTATTGAAGGCACTTTCCGGTCCACGATCAATACATGATAGGGGAAGAAACTCCTACGTTCTCCTGCTCCTGGGTCAATTGACTGTCCGAGGTCATGTTTGCAGGCGAGAGGTTTGACATGACGATCTCGTTCAAGGAACAAACACACAGCGAACGCCGCCATGAGTTGGTCCGAGGTCGTCCATACCGACCCTCCCGGAGGCGTCGGGGCCACTCACAAGAGCGTGGAGTCACCGACCACGATCGGCGAAACAACCAGTGCAGTGGCGCCACTCGCAAGAACAGCTCTGCGTCACGACGAGTTCCTAATAAGAATGGTGCTGTTAGAGTGTTCGTGAACGGGAACGAATTGGGTTTGACGATCCGGTACGTCAACACGCGAGCGCCACTTTCATAATTCAGGCGGTTGTCGATGGCGCTTCGGCAGACATCCGCGAGTCGGTGTTGCGGGGAGAGCTGTTGGGCCTGCGCCTGCGAGGCGTCGAGACGTGACTCCAGTGCCCCCGTTCGAATTCCGGCGAGGTGCTGGAAACTTTGCGGGGAAAAGGTGCGGAAGCTTCCCCCCTTCCCAGATGGCCCGCATGCCGCAGGCTGCTTGGCCTTCGTGGTAGCCAATCCCTGGGTCGATCCGAGCCAGCTGGCACTGTTCCCGACCGAGTTCACGTTCCAGCCCTAGCTGTACCCGGGCTGGTTGAACCAGATCCACTACACCGTCACCCGCTATGACGCGACGGGCTTGGCACGGTGGTCGACCCCACTCCATAGGACCGGGCAGCGGTCACTGAATCGGCCGAAACATCTGGCGCCCGGAAGGGTTAGGGTCGAGCGGCACGGGGTTCAGCCCCGGCCCGACGGGCGGTCTCTTCCGCCGCCCGCCGAACCCACCGCCTTTGGCTATCAGAGGATTCCCTGGATGGTGTCACCCTGGATTCATGACTGACGACGCCTGGACGTCCGAACGTGCGGCCCACCTCGCGCGACGAGCAGGCTTCGGAGCGAAGCCCGACGAACTGGCTAGCCTCGTCGACATGGGCCGCGACGCAGCCATCGAGTACTTTCTCGACTTCCCCCAGGAGGACGAGGCACTCCAGGCAGACATCCAGGATATCGGCGGAAGGCTCTCGGACATCGAGTTCGGTGCCGAATGGGTCGGCCCCGAGAGCATCTACGAGATCGCCGACAGCGTCCGCAGCTGGTGGCTCTACCGCATGGTGCAGGGCAGGCACCCGCTTCGCGAGAAGCTCACGCTCCTCTGGCATGACCACTTCGCCTGCCAGCAGAGCAAGATCATCCGCCTGGACCAGTATCTCTTCCAGAACAAGACCTACCGTCGCCACGCCGCAGGCTCCTTCCGTGACCTCCTGCGGGAGGTTGCAGAAGACCCGGGCATGCTCATGTACCTGGACAACCGGCTCAACGAGAAGGCCAACCCCAACGAGAACTGGGGCCGTGAGTTGCTCGAGCTATTCACCCTCGGCGTCGACAAGGGCTACGTGCAGAAGGATGTCTGGGAGCTCTCGCGCGTCTTCACGGGTTGGACGACTCCCGACATCAACTCCGCCGAGTTCGTGTTTGATGCGAACACCCACGACGAGACGGACAAGCAGGTGCTGGGCAGCACGATTCGCGGCCGTTCAGGGGCCGAAGGCGTCGAGGAGGGGCAAGAAGCCCTCGACCTCATCCTCGCCCGCCCGGAGTGCGCGCCCTTCATCGCCTCCAAGCTCTTGAGTTGGTTCGTCGCCCATGAGCCGCCGCACGAGCAGGTGCAGGCCTTCGGCAACATCCTGCGCACGAACGACTACTCCATTCGGGAGATGCTGCGCGCCCTCTTCCGTTCCGACTGGTTCTACGCCGAAGAGAACCGGCTGACGGCCTTCAGGAATCCTGTCGATTTCGTGGTGTCCGCGGCGCGGCTGCTCGGCATCCAGAATGCGCACACCTTCGCATTCCACGAACACACCCGGCTGATGGGAATGAATCTCTTCGAACCTCCGTCAGTCGCTGGCTGGCAACACGGCGCCACCTGGGTCAACTCGGCCTCCACGGTGCACCGCTACAACTTCGCCCTGGAGCTCTCCAACCTCTCCCACAGCTCGCGCAGCGTCTCGGGGCGCACGGCGTTCGATCTCGACGAGCTCGGTGCCCACGACACGCACGAATCCCTGGTGGACGCGGTCGCCGAGCGCTTGCTCCAGCGTCCGCTCGCCCAGCGGGACGCCGTGGTGGCATGCCTCGACGAAACGGCTGGGCTGCTCTCCCCCGAGCTGTCGGAGCGCTCGCGCCGAAGAGCGCTGACGCGCACCACGATCCACCTGATGCTGACCACCCCGGAGTTCACGCTCGCCTGAGCCGAGACCCATGGCAAAGCTCACCCGACGACAGTTCTTGCGTTCGACGCTCGGCACCGCCGCCGCGCTGACGCCCACGCTGCTCACCACGGCACGTGCGGCCCCATCGTGGCTGATGGACGCTGCCCAGGACGCCGAGGCCTCTCAGCGCGTTCTCGTCGTGATCCAGCTGGCGGGCGGGAACGACGGCCTGTCCACCGTCACGCCGTGGGAGGACGACCTCTATTACCGCGGACGGGCGACGATCGGCATCCCCAAGCACAAGCTCATTCGCCTGGACGATCACAACGGCTTCCACCCGAACCTGTCCCGTCTCGCAACTCGCTTTGAGCATGGCCAAGTGGGTATCCATCAAGCGGTGGGCTACCCGGACCCGAACCTCTCCCACTTCCGAAGCCAAGACATCTGGGATTCGGCCTCGACGGCGGGGACCCTCCCCGCCACGGGTTGGATGGGTGAACTCAACGACCAGCTCGGCACCCGGGACGCCATGGCCATGATTGCCGTGGGGCGGGACTCCATGCCCCTCGCGTTGCGCGCCGAGCAAGGTGTGGCCTGTGTCGTCCCGAACCTCGCCAGCTACCGCATCCAGAACGCGCCCAAGGGCAGCAGCAGTGCCGAAGCGGACGCGCGTGCCCGGGCCATCGCGGCCCTGAACGGCGGAGCTCCCATGTCGGGGACGGGCGATGAGCGGCAGCGGGTCACGAAGGCCTACACCGCCGCCACCACCTCCATCGCCGAGCTGGGCCACGTCCAGGGCTTCGAGACCCGCAACTCGTTCCCCGACCACAAGCTGGGGGCCGACCTGCGTCTCATCGCGCGTGCGCTCGGGGCAGGCCTGCCCACGCGCTTCTTCTATGTCACCCACGATGGCTTCGACACCCACACCGATCAGGTCGGCATGCAAGGCCGTCTTCTGGGACGCCTGGACGGAGCCGTGGACGCCTTCCTGCGCGAGATGGGGGCCCAAGGGCGCCTGGACGAGGTGCTCGTCATGTGCGTCTCGGAGTTCGGGCGCCGCGTGGAGGAATGCGGCGTCGGCGACACCGCCGGGTCGGATCACGGCGCGGCCAACTCCATGATGTTCTTCGGTGGAAAGGTCAACCCGGGCCTGCACGGCCCGCAGCCGGATCTCGAACACCTCGATGAAGATGGGAACCTCGCCATGCGCGTCGACTTCCGCCAGGCCTACACCACGGTTATCCGGGACTGGATGGGCGGCGACCCAGAGGCCATTCTCGGCCCTGACTTTCCAGCCCTGAAGGTGCTCGCCTCATGAGCCTGCCAACCGCCCTCGCGTCCACTGCGCTGCTCCTGTCTGCGCTGCTGCCCCAGGACGCGAGCCAGCACCACGAGACTCGCCCCGTTCATCACGCCGACCCCCGCCCGGCCCTGGCGGAGGTTCCCGTTCCGCCCGGCATGGTCCAACCTCGAAAAGGAGAGGGAGCGGCGCCATTCCCCGGCGTACTACCGCGCAACGGCGCCCAAGTGGCCCGTTTCACTGCGCAGGGACAACGCACCGAGTACGCCTTCGAAGCCAGCGCAGGGGAACTGTCGCTGTTCGACTTCGCCACCTGGGGCTACGCCCGCTCCTGGCACTCCACGGCCCAGATTCAGATCGTGGACCCCGAAGGCAAGCCGCTGCTCGCCACCCAGCGCTCCGGAGAGACGGCCTATCGCAAGTTCTTGCCCTTCGTCGCGCCGCGGGATGGCCGCTATCGCCTGCGCCTCAAGGCCTTGGACGAGTTCTTCCGCTACACCCTGATCCGGCACTCCGACTACGAACTCGCCGGGGACGACCCCGCCCCCTTTGCAGGGCGGACAGAGGTGCACGGTTTCCTGGCAACACCCGACGACACCTGCCGCTACACCGTGGAGCTCGAGTCGGGTCAGGAAGTGGCCTTGCGCGTCTCAAACGATCATCCCATGGCTCGGCGCCAGAAGCAGAACCAACGGCGCCGCGCGCAGGATGAAGCAGCGATTCTGGTGGCCGGATCCGAGCCGCCCCCTGAACGTGGCTCAGACCGCGCTGCGGGTGCACGAGGCGCAACACCTCGGGCTTCAGCTACGCCACGGGGCGGACGCGCTGAAGCTGGAGAGAAGCCGGAGGGGCACGACGCACCAACCCTCGACTTCCCCGACTTCCTCTTCGCGGTCTCTCGGCAGGGGACCGTGGTGACCGAACCCTCCTTCTTCGCGACGTTCACGCCCGAACACAGCGGCACCTATCAGATCGACGTCTCGGCCTCCCATGTCGGCGAGGGTGGACTGTTCATCCTGGAGCTGGTCCGGGCTCCCGAGCGCGTGGAGATCAGCGGTTACGTCGGGGATTCCGAGGACGATCCAGTGCCTGGCATCGCCCTGACGTTCTTCCGGCAACCAGACTCTGACCCCATCGCTCATGCACAGAGCGACGAAAACGGGGAGTTCCGCCTGGAACTCCTGAAGGGCACCTATCGAGTCCACTACGGGCCGGCCGACGGCGGACCCCGGGAGACCGTGCCTGCCAACATCCAACGCCCGCGGGAAGTGAACGTCGTGTGGGACCCGCCCTCCCGACATTGACCGGCGACCCACGTCGCTTACCTGGGAGTCACCAGGGCGCGGGCTTGTAGTCCTTCAGGAACTGTCCCCAGACGTGCTCGCCGGTTTCGATGCCCATGAAGACCGGGTCCAGGATCCGCGCCGCAGCATCGACGTGGTCGAGCGGCGGGTGGAAGCCGTGCTCCTCTTGTTTCTGCACGGTGATGTGGTGCGGGTCTTCGTCCGTGATCCAGCCGGTGTCCACGGCGTTCATGTGGATGCCGTCCCGCTGATAGTCTGGCGCCGAGGTGCGCGTGAGCATGTTCAGCGCCGCCTTGGCCATGTTGGTGTGCGGGTGTTTGTCCGTCTTGAAGGAGCGATAGAACTGCCCCTCCATGGCGGAGACGTTCACGATGTGCTTGTCGCGCCCGGGCGTACGCAGCATCAAGGGCTTCAGTCGAGCGTCGAGCACGAAGGGCGCGATGGCATTGACCAACGTCACTTCCAGCAGCTCCACCGTGCTGACGGCCGCCAGGGGCAGACGCCAGCTGTTGATGTCGCGCAGGTCGACTTGCTGCAGGTCCGCGTCCAGCTTGCCGGCGGGGAACAGGCTCTCGCTGTCGTTCTCATCGCCCTCCACCAACGTCAGCTGGCTGAGCGCCGCGGAGAGAGTCAGGCCGCGCAGGGCTTGCGCAGACGCTGGCGCCGAGCCCTCGGTGGAGAGAGCCCTCCCGTCGGCCTCCGTCGTTGGCTTGGCAGTGCCCCCCGGAAGCGCACCCTGCGCCCGCAAGGCTTCAAAAGCTGAGAGCACGTCCTTCGCCCCGGGCGGCAACTCCGACAGGGGCTTCTGCTCGGCCTCCATGAGGTGGCCGTAGAAGCCGGGCGGACGCCGCACTGTCTGGCACGCATTGTTGACGATGACATCCAGGCGATCCTCGGCGCTCAAGATGTAGCGACACAGGGCCTCGACGCTCGGTGTGTGCCGCAGGTCGAGGCCGAAGACTGCGAGGCGCTCGTGCCAGCTGTCGAAGTCCGGCTCCGCGGCGTAGCGCGCCGCAGCGTCCCGTGGAAAGCGCGTGGTCACGATCAAGCGTGCACCCGCTCGCAAGAGCTTGATCCCCACCTGGTAGCCGATCTTGACGCGCCCACCTGTCAGCAACGCGACGCGGCCGCCAAGGTCGGCAGTGTGGCCACGCTTCTCCCAATTGAACGCCGCGCACCCGGAACACATGGCGTCATAGAATGAGTGCACGTCCAGGTAGTCCGCCTTGCAGATGTAGCAGCTCCGGGCCTCGATCAGCCGGCCCAAGGATTCCGCTGCGCCCGGGGATTCTGCTGCGCCCGGCGCAGGGCTCTCCTGCTCAAGGAAGCCCGGCTGGGCCGGCCCATCACCCCGGGCTTCTGGCGTGGGATAGACCAGCTCCAAACGCTGGCTGCGAATCCCCGTCCGATCCAGGATCGCCTGATCCGCTTCCCGGCGCTCACCCAGCAGCTTCTTCTTGCGTGCCTTGCGATACAGCGAGCGCTCGAGCGCGTCTGGCCGCACAAGCTGTCCGCAGAGCTGAAGCAGCTGGTTCCGTTCAGGTTGCGACAGCTGGGCCATCTTCGAGCGATCGGCGACGAGGGACTCCAGGGTCTCCAGCACCTGCGCCAACGATTCGGCAGGGGGCGCAGACGAGTCCGCGGAGGCAGCGGCTTCAGAAGCAGGAGAGAAGTCTGGGTCAGGCACGCGCTGGAGCCGGAGGCCGGCGGGAGGGAGGAAGAGAAAGCGGCGGCAGTCTACCGGAGGCGACGGGCCCCATGTGCCGTTGACTCGATTCCCGGGAACACGGTTCTGTGGACTTCGATCGCGCAGCCTGAATCCCCTTTCGTGGGCAGGGCTGGGAGCAGTCGTCTTCGGGGAGGTCTTTGAGTCTCCGAGGATCTTCCGGCCCACCTCGCGCCGACCCCTTGCTTGCTTCGATCATCCCCTCCCTGCCACGGAACCGCACCCCATGCGCCCATTCATCAGACGGACTCTCAGCTCCTCGCTCGTCGGCCTGGCCATGGCCTGCGGCCTCGGCGCACAGCAAGCAGTGGTGGCCCCGGCAAAGCCGTCACCCAGCGGCACCTTTCTCGTGCTGTCCGACGTGCACCTGCACGGCTCCCTCGACCAGGACAACATCGGCTTGAACACCGCCGACTCCGGTGCCGACCTGTGGCTGACAGCGCTCACGAAGCTCGACGACATGCTCACCTCGTCCGCGGGCCCGCGCCCCGACTTCGTGGTGCTGCTGGGAGACCTCCCGTGGCACGCCTATGTGGGCAGCAGCACGCAGCTCGGCAGCGCCCGAACGAACACGGGTAACGTCTTGAAAGCCCTGCGGCAGAAGGCTGACGCGGCTGGCATCCCACTGCTCTACACCACGGGCAACAACGACTCCTGGAGCGGCGACTACCGGGCCTTCACGGCCCCCAACAAGCGGACGCCCTTCGACCAAGACGTCGGCCACTCTGGCGACTGGCCGGTGATTGAGGGAGGCGACTGCAACACGACCCCCGCGCCCAAGGCCTGCATCGCGAATGACAAGCGCATGGAACTGGGCTGCTATTCGGTCTACCCCCTCGGCGCCAATACGAAGTTGCGGGTCGTCCTCTTGAACACGGTCATGTTCAACAAGGACACCGACAACTCGCACAGCACCTACTACTACGGGGAAGACCAATTCGGGGCGGGACACCTGCAACATGAAGACACGGAACACCAGATGGAGTGGTTTGAAGGGGAGCTGAAGGATGCCAAGAGCAAGGGAGAGTCCGTTCTGATCGGCATGCACATCCCACCGGGCCGGGACGGCTACCAGCGCGGCTCAGCGCCGAGCTACTTCTGGGACAGCCAGCTCGACTACAACGGTGTCCAGGTCCAGAACGCCTTCCTCGACCTCGTCGAGACCTACGAGCCGCAAATCATCGGTGTGCTCTCGAGCCACACCCACATGGACGGCGTGCGCAAGCTCTATGGCTCGCAGGGCTTCACGGACTTGGTGATCTCCGTGGCCGGCATCACCCCCGGGCACGGCAACAACCCCGCCATGAAAACCATCACCTACGACACCACGGGCAGCTTCGAGCTGCTCGACTTCGAGACGAGCTACATGCCGTACTGGAACAACCACCACACCGTGCAAGCCTCCTGGGGCTCAGACAGCTTCCGCTTCAGCACGGTCTACAGCTGCCCGCCAGGCACGACCATGAAGGACTGGATCGGCGCCATGGACAACGCCAGCCTGCTGAAGCACACGACGCACATCTACAAGGCCTACGGCAACACGGCCAGCTCAGCGGATGTCCAACGCACCCTGGAAGTTCGCGCGCGCTGAGAGCTGCCTCCGAACGTCAAAACCGGTAGCGTGTGCGTCGCGGCCGCCCGGAGGCCCGCCCGAAGACCCCGGTCGCGATACACACCGTGCTTGAACTCTATGTCGACGCCGACAGCTGCCCCGTCAAGGACGAGATCTACCGGGTCGCCTACCGCTACGCCCTAACTGTGCACGTAGTGGCCAACCAGTCCGTGCATGTTCCTGCCAGCGACAGCTTCCACTTCGTCTTGGTCGGCGACCGCTTTGACGAAGCGGACGATTGGATCGCTGAGCGCTCCAGCGAGGGCGACATCGTCATCACGGCGGACATCCTGCTCGCCGCGCGCTGCCTCGAGAACAAGGCCCGGGTGCTCGGCCCGCGCGGCCGGGTCTTCAAGGATGAGAGCATCGGAGAAGCCATCGCTGCCCGGGAGGCCCAGGCCTACATGCGGGAGATGGGCATCCAAGCCGGTGGCCCCCCGCCCATGCAGGAAAAGGACCGCTCCAAGTTCCTCATGAGCCTCGACCAGGTGGTCCAGCAGGTGCGTCGCAAGGGCAGCTAGCGCTGGGCGTCCCGCACGGACGCACAGCGTGCTTGGAGTTTCTCGGCGAGGGCAGCCTCCGGCTTCGTGAAGGCCGAGTAGAACGTCTCACCGTCCCGGGCGAGAACGCGCAGCTCAGAGCCCCCGTCCGCGGGGCGAAAGCCAAGGAGCAGGTGCGTCACCGACAGCTCGGCTCGGGCCCGGGTGCTCATCGGCACGCTCTCAGGGAAGACCAGCTCCAGGCTGACTTCCGACTCGCGTGCCGCCCGCCAATCGGACGGCGTCAGCAGCCGACGCTCCCGATCGGTGCAACTCTCAAAGAGCGCTCGCAGGTCACTTCTCAAAACCTGGGCGTCCACCTCACCGAGAGCCTGGGCCAGGCCGGACCGTCGCAGCTGCACCTCTGGCTCGAGGGACGGCACGATGTCCGGCGCGACCTCCGCGGAGTCAGATAGTAGCGCCGGAACGGTCACGCTGCTCGGAACAGCCGGGGCCTCAGCCTGCGCCTCAACCGGTCGAGAAGACTCACCGCGGCATGCGAGCTGCCCTGCGCAAAGCGTCAGGGCGAGCCCGCACAGCAGCCGACTCACGGATTACCCGACATGATGATCTCGATCTGGTCGATGCCGATGGCCGTGTCGTAGATGCTGTCGCCCACGTCACCGGCCATGAAGTCGATGCGGACACGCTTGCCGGCCAAGGCCGGGGGAATGGAGACGGCTTTGGACTGCCAACCCGTCGTCCAGACATCGCCCTGATCGAAGCTGGCGCTGACAGGAAACAGGTTGTGGTTCACGTAATCCCCATTGCCGTTCGGTGGCCCACAGAGGTCATCCACGAAGGTCTTGAAGAGCAAGGTCGTCCCACCGCCACCATCCAGGTCCGTGATCGTCACGTCGAAGGTGTCCTGGAAGATCGACCCGCAGAACTCGAGGAACTCCTCAGAGAAGAAGATCCAGTCGAAGATCATGGTCTCCGCGTCGTCCGGCAGACAGAGGGTCTGGCTGAAGGATCCGCTGGTCGTGGTGAAGCCCAAGCCGGTGGAGATGATGCCCATCAACTTGCCTTCCGTCGGCGAGTAGCCCGCCAAGGCCGGTACCGCTCGCGCATCACCCGCCCCTTCCCACACGACTGCACCGTCTTCGAAGCCGCCGTTGTGCAGCTCCTTGGCGCCCAGCTGCACCGTCTTGTCGCCGAACAGCAGGAAGGCCGCGGGGTCGTTGTCCACCTCGACCTGCCCTGGCGTGAAGGAGTCATCCAGGGTGTTGCCGGCCATGAGCAACTTGTTGAGCAGCGGTGGTCCGTTCGCCTTGCAGAAGGAGACGGCCACGTAGTCGCTGTAGCTCAGGAAGGCCGCCGCGCCCGTTGCGAAGAAGGCGTTGGCCAAGGTCGCGTTGAAGGCGCCACGACAGATGCTCGTGTAGATGATGGAGTTGGGCATCTTGCCCGAGTAGGTCTTGAAGAAGCTCGGCGTCATGCCGTAGTTGCCGTACCAGAACACCATGCGCCCCTTGCGCAGGTCGTTCTCGTAGAGCTTCGTGAGCGCCTTGGTGACACCCATGTTGCTGTGCACCACCACCTGGCTCGACGCGCCAGCGAACCCGAAGATCGCCTTCCAGGGCTTTGACAGGAACTGATAGAAGGAGTCGCCGTGGCTGCTGATCAAGACCATGCCGTAGTCGGCCAGGTTCTTGAAGTCCTCCACGCTGCCGGAGCCCTTCGAGTTGTACTTGATGTAGTCCACCTCGAAGCAGTCGTCGTCGATGAGCGTCTGGGCCATGACGGGAATGTCGTCGTTCGCACCCCAATCGAAGAACTGCGCTGCGATGGCCTTGACCTTGTTGCTACGCACGAGGTTCTTGGTGCTCCCGGCGATGGCGCCGCCCTCGGGCAAGCCCTGCCAGTCCAGGATGGCTTGAGCCAGCGGTGTCGAGGACGTCAGCGTCGTCAACGACGATGCAAAGGCGTCGTACGGTGGGTCGTCCACCGAGCGACCGGCCACTCCACTCAGGCCGACGTCTTCTGCGTCGTCCTGGAGCCCCGCAACCCGTCCGCCCACTCCGCCGGGCGGTGCGAGTTGTGAAGAGGCTGGGCCGCCACCCTTGGTGCCGTCCTCCCAGGTGTAGAGCAAGCCCGAGACACCGCAGGAGTACAGCACCCACAGCCCGCGGCCGTCATCGCTGTAGCCCACCTCGGCCACGGCCGGGTCCGCGAGCAGGTCGGCCTCCACCTGGGCCAGGACGGCCGGCAACATGCCGTCGATCACTGCCTGGTCGATATCCGCCTGGAAGTCCGTCTGGAGCGCCATGATCGTGTCGATCTCGTCGTCGGATAGGTGCTCGCTGATCAGGACCGACACGGCCTCGGACAGGACATCGGGTGCCTTGCCCAGGCGGCCCACGCGCACGAGGTACTGCTCCAGGCCCTCGTCGCCGGGCATCGGCGTCAGGAAGAAGCGCGCCGAGAAGATGCCATCGGCTTCGATCTCATCGCCGTTGTTCGCGAGGATGCCATCGTCGAAGAGTTCCGAGACCAGGACCTCCTGGCCGTCCACGATCTTCACGAGCGAGACGTCGTCGGGGTCCGTCGCCCCATCGCCGAGGGCGATGGTCACCACGAGCTCCACGATGTCCCCCACGTAGAGCACGTCCGGCGTGATGATGAGCCCACCTCCGAAGTTGTATTCGAAGAAGGTCGTCTTCTTGAACTTGGGCGTGAGCACCTTGGCGACGACGATCAGGTCGCCCGCGGGCCCATCGTTCTCGACATCCAGCTCGTAGACGCCGAACATCGTCAGCGGCACCTTCTTGAGCAGGGTCTTCGTGCCCTTCTGCTTCATGTAGGGCGTGAGATCGACGGGGTTGCCGATCGGGTCACGCAGCACTGGCATGCCCGGGACTGCGGGCGACTTCTTGCCGGGCTTGACGGTGGCGTTCAGGAAGGACCCCGCCTTGACGGCCAGCTTCACCCGCAGGGAATCAGGATCAAGGTCGGGCGCGGGAGCGGCAGCCGGCTTCTTGAGGGTCTTGTCGATCTTGCTCTTGCTGATCAGCTTGTAGCCGCCGGTCGCGCCATCGACACCCGTCACGGCAAGTGTGTAGGAGCCCGTCTCCGGCAGGACGATCTGCTTGAGTTTGGCTTTCTTGCCCTTGATGGGTTCATTGGACGCGATCATCAGCGCCGGGCCGCCGTCACCATCCTCGAGGAAGAGAGCCACGCGCGGAATCAGCTTCGACTTCTTGGCCGGCCCCACGGTGACGCTGACCTTTTCGCCTGCGAGCCCCTTGAACTCGAGCACGTCGACATCCAGAGCAGAATCGATGCTCCCTTCAAAGCGATCACCCAGCTGGATGGTTGAGTCGACGCTCTGGGCACGACCGAGGCTGCTGAGCAGCACGACGAGCAGACACGTGGCGAAAGTCTTCATGGGAGGGAACTCCAAGAGTCAGCGCCGAGCCGCTGCGTGGGCCCGTCGCGCATGCCGTCGTACGAAAGAAAGGGGGCGTGCCACGGCAAACGACAGCCCACCTCTTGCCAGTCGATGGTTCCGGTCCGGAGACCTGGAACTCAAAGTGTACTGCGGAATACGCGACGTGCTGGTCCACCGCCCCGGAGTTCACGTCTTCCGCTGCGGTGCTCGGGTCGAGCCCGGATGACGCCAACGGCCTCCCCAGCCGGTAGAGTGCCCAATAGACCGAATTCGGCCTCTCAGGCCGGTCTTCCCCTGTCCGCCCCTGGGCAACGGACGTGAGCGAGCAGTCCCGCACCTCCGCACTTCTTCTGCTGGTCCTGCTCCTCTTGGCAGGGGTCTTGAAGGCCGACTATCTGGCCGCCCATGAGGCGCAGGAACCGCTCCATTTCGCACCCTACGGCGACTCTGTGGTCTGGCTGGACGAGGTGCAGAGGGCCTTCGGGCAGGGGGGCGACCGGGGAGCGTTCTACAAGCCACCGCTCTACACCGTGCTGCTTGCCCAGCTGGGCGCGCAGGTCGAGGGCGCTGGGCGGCAAGCCGTGCGTTGGGGGCAGCTGGGCCTGGGGCTCGGCATCCTCACCCTCGTCTTCCTCTGGGCGCAGTCGTTGGCTGCCAGCCGTTCCGGGCGTGGACACCTCGCCGGCACCCTCGCCTTCCTGGCGCTGCTCTTCTATGCACCCATGAGCTTCCAGGAGACGAAGCTGTTGGACAGCTTGCTGGGGCTCTTCCTCGCCTTGCTGTCCTGCTTCCTCCTGTGGCGAGCGGAACGCGCCGCACTGGGTCGCAACGCCTTGCTCGGCATCGGTGTGCTCTTTGGCCTGGCGGGCCTCGCGCGCACGGCCAACCTGTTGCTGGTGCCAGCCTTCGCCTTGGTCCTGTTCGCGCAAGGCCGGCGCGGACCCGCCGCGGCGCTTCTGCTTGGCTGCGTGCTGGCCATCACACCCGTCGGCCTGCACAACGTCCGGGCGTGCGGCGAGCTGCTGCCCATCAACTACAGCGAAGGGCACACCTTCCTCGTGGGCAACAACGAGAACTCCCGGGGCATCTACACCCTCCCCCCTGGCTACCCCGACGGCGTGCTCAACGAACGGCTCGTGGAGCAGGGGATGGCCCGACAGGCGCTGGGCCATCTGCCGTCACCCGCCGAACAACGCGATCACTCCTATGCAACCGGCTGGCACTACCTGAGCACCCACCCGGCACGGATTCCCGGCTTGCTCTTCGACAAACTCCGATTCGCCCTCTCCTCCTATGAGGTGGACGACAACTACTCCCTGCACCGGGAGCGACAGCGCTTCGGACTCCTGCGGTGGGCTTGGCTGCCATTCACGGCCCTCTTGGCGCTGGGGTTGGCCTTCTTCGTCGAACGAGACTTCCCCGACAAACGCTTTCTCGCCATCCCCTTGGCATTCAACGCAGGCCTGCTCCTGGTGTTCTACGTGAATGCGCGCTACCGCCTTCCCCTGGCACCTTTCCTGGCCATCGGCGGCGGCGTCTTCCTGGCCGGGAGATTCCGCTCCCAGAACACGAGCCCGCTCCGGCGCGCTGCCACCGTCCTGATGCTGCTTGCACCGTTCGCGTTCACGACCCTTGCAGGGCTTCCGTACACCCAGCATGAACTGCGCGAGTCCGAACAGTTCTTCGACATCGTGCTCGACCTGCATGCCGCCAACACCAGGATCCAGCACGGCGACGTGGAGCAGGCAGCCGCCATCCTCGCCCGAGGGATCCAAACCCACCCGTCTTCGCCAGACCTCGCGGCAGCGCTGCCCCGTCTCTTGGCCCAGCTTCCAGCAGCAGAGAGGGCCCGCGCCGAATCCGCTGCAGCGAAGGCCCGCGAGACTCCAACAGGCGAACCGAGGGATCCGTAGGCAGAACTCAGCGGGAGGTCCCCGCTGACTTGAGAGTCCGCTTCCCGGAGACCTCCTTCATGGCCCTCGAACAGGTAACCCACGTGCAGTCCCACCAGCCGTCCCGTCGCCGCATCGGCTGGGCAGCTGTCGCCTGCGTGCTCCTGGGGGTCAGCGCAGCTTGCCAATCGACAACTGCGACCCGCGCACCCACGACCCACGCCGAAGCAGAGTGCGTCACGGCCATGCCGGAGATGACGTCTGTCATGAACGGCGATGGTGTCTACGCCGTCACGGGGGACGACAGCGCGCATCACAGGCTGCGTTTCGTGGACGGGCAGGTCTCCCGCAACGACAGTTGCATGATCCGCCTCGGCAATCGCCTCAACACCAAGGTCCCGCCGCTCTACATCAACGGCGAACCCGTTGGCTTCTGCTGAGTGCCCTGCCCCGACGTCTTCGTGCAAGACGTCCCTGAAGCAGTGCAGCGCAAAGGCCTCACCTACAACTGCTACATGAACCCCACGCGCCCGGCCATCCTGGACGCCACCCACGCCATCCGGCTCAACTACGAGACGTACTTCTTCGCCGATACCGCTGCGAAGGAACTGTTTCGAGGAGATGTCCTGCGCTTCTGTGGCCTGCTCACGGACCCGGTCAGCAAGCGACGCTTCCGCCCCACCGTCGACTCACCGATCTCGAGGGACGAAGAGACGGGCATCAAGTACTACTTCGAGTCCGAAGCCAGCCAACACATGTTCGACGTGGACCCGGACAGCTACCGCTTGCCGGGATACCAGATGTAGCGCCGCGCGCGGCGAGCGGCACTCAGCCCTGCGCTGGCTCGCTTGCCTCGGCGGGTTCACCCAGCTCGGCAGGCCCTGCCGTCTTGCTCAAGGCCGCAGCCTCGGCGGACAGGTCTTGGGGTGCCCGCCCCACCTGGGTCAGGTAGATGAGGTAGTACGCCATGGCACCGGCCAGCAACTGGATGGCCGCGTGGATGGCGGTGATGCCCGCCAACGCCTGGTCCGCAGAGACCCCCAGGATGTACACGAGACAGACCTTCCCGAAGTAGTGGAAGGCGCCGATCCCACCCGGCGTGGGGAACAACATGCCGATGGTCGTGAAGGTGTAGAGCAGGAACACCGAGCGCAGGCTCAGCTCCTCGAGCCCGAAGGCCGTGCAACCACGCTCGAAGGCGAAGAGCCAGCAGACCCAGATAAGCAGCGACAGCCCCGCCGTCAGCACCGCCTGCCCCGGACGGGAGACCAGCACCAGGATGCCCGCCGAGAACTCGGCCAAGGCGCCTTCCACCCGTGAGCTCAGGCCCGCAGGAAGCCGACGCAAGAGCGGAGACAGCCAACGCCGGGTCGCCTCCGGCCGCAACGCAAACATCACCAGCACACAGGCCACCACGGACAGCAGCGCCAGCATGACCAGCGCGGCCGTGCGCATGTCGCCCAACTCGAGACTCATGGCCTGCCCCGAGGCACCCAGCTTCTGGGCCTCCTGGGCGAGTCCTGCCGACAACTGTTCGGCCTCACCAGCCGTGAACACGAGCATGCTCGCCAAGACCAGCAGCGCCAGCATGAACACATCGATCATGCGTTCGATGAGGACCGTCGCCGCGATCAGGGCGACGGGGATCCGCGTGCGGCGATTCAGGTGGACCATGCGGACCACTTCGCCCACGCGCGGAAGCACCGCGTTGATGGCATAGCCCAGACAGGCAGAGGCCGTGGTGAAGTGGACAGAAACGGGCACGCCCAGCAAGCAGCGCTGCCGGACACCGCGCACCACAACGGAGGCGCCCGAGAACACCAACAACCCCAGCAACGGACCGATCCGGGCGTCCACGAACACCTGCTTCATCTGCTCGACGCCCAGCTCGCTGTCCCGGAACGTGAGATACAGCAGACCCGCACCGAGCGTCAGGCTCACGAGGACCTTCAGCAGCTTGCCCAAGAAACCTCCTTGGGTGCGCTTGTCCGGGGCGACATCCCCGCCGGGTTCATCCGTCTCCACGGAGTGACCCCAAAGTGCAGTGCTGACACGTGGACAGACTTCGATTGGAGAAGTCCTCCAGGATCTTCCGGTGGGCGCGGCTGCGCCAGACGCTGGCGAAATCCTGTTCGGTCAGGTTGCCGAAGGAGGTTTCACCGCGGGCGTCCAGACAGCAGGCGACGACGCTGCCGTCCGCGAGGACCGTCGCCCGCTCCAGCTGCGGACACATGGCACGATGCCGGTACAGTTTCTGGGGCTCGGACACCGGCCGGGAATACCGCCGCTCATCGTTCTCATGGTCGACCTTCGACCAGAATTCTTGCGCTTCCGGCGTGGGGTCAGCCACATAGGCCGGACGTTTGAGGCTCACGACATCCGTCCCCAGTTCTCGCAGGAAAACCTCCGCTTCGCGCTCACGGTCCTCGTTGTAGGAGAACATGATCATCTGCGCCTGAACGACCGGGTGTGCCAAGCCCCGCCGCTCCCGTTCCTGCATGAGCGCCTTGACGTTCGCCACCACCCGGCCGAAGTCGCCGCCCACCCGGTACTTGGAGTAGTCGCCGGCGTCCACGCCATCGATCGCGATGGAGATGTGCGTGAGGCCAGAGTCCAGGATCTCGTCTACATGACGGTCCAGGATCATGCCGTTGGTCGAGAAGCTCGAAGAGATCCCTGCATCCTCGCAGCGACGCACGAACTGGAACAGCTCCTTGTGCAGCAGAGGCTCGCCCATGAGGTGGAAACTCACCTGCTTCATCCTGTGCCGGCAGGCGGCGACCACTCTCTCGACGTGGGTGGCTTCCAGGAAGCTCACGCCTCGCGGCGTGATATGGGTGATGCAGAGCGGGCATCGCAAGTTGCACGAGGTGGTCACCTCGAGTTGGGCAGAGCTTGGCATCTTGCTCAACACCAAGGCGTGGCGCAGTCGCCTGGGGAGCAAGACGTACAGGCCCCGCTTTGCCATGCGCTTCACGCGGGCCAGGCCGTTGCGCCAGGGCGGCGATGCTCCCAACAGCGCAGCCATCCCTAGGGGTGTCGGCCCGTCAGCTTCGTGCAGATCGGCATCTTCACTTCCCCAGGGCATCCACCTCGCGGGTCTTGATTGTCGGCGCTCGCCAGCGCACGCACCAAGAACGTGTGAAGTCTAACAGGCTCTCGCGAGGCGCTCAGGGTGCGTTGCGCATCTCCCGTGGCCGCGGCGGTCCAGCGGGGCGCTCCCAGCCGGGCATCAACCGCACGCCATCCTCGTCGAGCGAGGTCCACAAACTCACCGCTGGCATGCTCCACCCCCCTTGGCTCAGGAAGTCCTCGTAGTGACTCCACCAACTGGCCGGGGAAGCTGGCAGCACCTGCAATTGGTGGGTCAGGTGCTTGAACACTGGCTGCACGGCAGGACACAGCTCCGCCGGAGCGTCCTCCAGGTACACCGCGAAGAAGTGCCGGGCCGCCACCAGGGCCTCGATGCGCCGACCCCCTTGCTCCCGCTCCGAGACGGCGCGCCACAGCCGAGCCGTCTGCAGGATCGTCTCCAGGCGAATGCTGCGGAAGCGGGCCTGGATGGCGTACTCCAGCAACTCGATGCCTTCCTCCAGGGAGCCGGCCCGCTCCAGGACGACAACCAACTTGGAAATCGCCCCCTCGTCGGAGGGTTTCTCACGAACCACCTCCCTCATGATCTCGGCAGCTTCCGCATGTCGCCCCAGGAGCGAAAGGGCCTCCCCGACGTCGGCCTTGAGCTCCACCTTGTACGGCGAAAGCCGACGCCCCCGTAGGAAGGACACGAGGGCCTGCTCCCCACGCCCCAGCGCCAGCTGCCATCGCCCCAAGGCCTGCTCGGGCAGCCAGGAGCCCGTCAGCATCCGGGTCACGGGGCGCAGCGCCTCGATGGCTGCCACCCGTTCATTGGCAGCTGCCAACGCCTCGGCCCGAGCCACCTGCCTGGTCGCGGGAGCGCGTTGCAGGATGTACACACAGCTCGATCCCGCCAGCAACAACACGACCCACGCCACAACGCGCCGAACACCTTGCCGGCGACGACCATGCACCGAGGTCTTCGCCAAGGCTTGGGCCGCGGAGGCGGGGCTCGCGGACGTCACCCCCATCAGGACCGCCAGCGCTGCGGCGCTGCTCCCAAGGGTGAAGGGGACCTCGAACAGGCCCGCGACCAGGAAGGCCGCGAGGCTGCCCAACATCCCCGCAGGCAAGGAGTAGGACGCGAGCGTTGCTGCCGCGCGCATGCGCAGCAAGGTGCTCCAGGCCAGGGCTCCGAAGATCCCCAGGAAGAGCAGAAGCCCCGGTGCACCCAACTCAGCGAGCACCTGCAATGCGTCGTTGTGGGCATGGGGCCTGTCCTGCAGATAGCGTTCGGTGCGCGGATACTCCACCGCCCAGTTGCCGCTTCCCACCCCGCCCCAGGGCGATTGCTTGGCCATGCGGATCGTGCCGCTGAAGACGTCGGCCCGGAATCCCGCCTGCTCAGGGCGATAGATCTCCCACTGCTGAAGCACTGCGACGGCCCGGTAGTAGCTGCCTTTCGCCAGCCCGCGCGCCGAGTCGGAGAAGGGCAGCAGACAGAGCAGGACACACACCCCGGCGAGCGCCCACCGGCGAAGAGCGAGGGCCATCAGCGGCTTCCTCCACAGACAGAGGGCGCACCAGACACCCAGTCCGGCAGCCGCGGCAAGCACGCCCCCAAGACTCTGGAGCGAGAGCACGTAGGACCCCAGCACGACGGCGCTGACGCCGCCCCAAAGACGTTGCTGTCCGCGCCCACCCAGGCACAAGGCGACGGACGCGGGAATCAACAAGGCGCCGTAGCTGGCAGCCATGTTCGCGTGCTCGAACAACAGCGATGCCGACTTGCCTTCCACGGCCACGCCGGGTGACAGCGCGTGGTCAACCACGGCTGCAGCTGCACCCACGACGCAGAGCCTCGTCAACCAGACCCCTGTCTGCTGTTGGAGGGACGCGCAAGACCGGACGCTGCGCGTCACCCCGAGCACACCCAGGAGCATGGCGGTGCCCGCAAGCCCTGCTGCCCAGTTGGTCGCCCACGAAAGCGAAACAAAGGACCAGAGCACGAAGGCACCCAGCAGGGATTCGTGCAAGGGCGGAACCGACAAGCCGTGACCAGAGGCCAGGCAAACCCACGCTTCCCTCACCAAGAGCGCACATCCGAGCAGGCCCAGAAGCAGCCGCTGGACCGAGAGCGTGTCGACCCCAAAGGGGTCCACCGCAAAGGGCACACCCAGCGCGAGGGTCACGAGCAGGAGCCGTGCAGCCGAAGAACTCACGCACCCATCCTGCGTGAGGAGCACCGCGAGGGGAACGTTATGCTCCACGTCATGCACCCGAGCTTCGCAGAGCTGTTCACGGAATTCGATGGCCGCAGCGTCGAACCCTTCCGACGCGTCGCAGAACTGCTCCCACAGACGTCTGCCAGCTTGGTGCAGCTCGTGCGCTGGCTCAGCCAGCTCGAGCCTGCCGACGCCGCGTCCAAGGCCGAGACACCCGTTGCAGCGGAGGTTGGCGCCACCTGGGTGGTGAAGCACTTCCTCGAGCAGGGCGTTGCAACCGACCAGCAGACGGCCCGCATGCTGTGCGGACTCCTGGACCGGCTGGTCGCGCAGGACGCCGTGCTTCACGTTCTCCAATGCCTGCCGTTCCTGAACCTGGAGCTGCCGCCAGGGCAAGCCAGGGCGCTCTCCGAGTCATTGCATCGGCACCGGCTGCACAAAAGCGCCTTCGTCCGGGCCTGGTCCTACAACGGCCTCGCGCTGCTGGCCATCGGGACACCGACGGACAGGGCCCAGGTGATGCAGCTCTTGAAGCAGGCTTCGACAGGGGAATCGGCCGCCGTCAAGGCACGCATCCGCCACGCGCTCCACGCGCTCGAGAAGGCCGCGCCCCAGAACCCCTGACGAGGCCCAGGACGGCTGCCCTCCCAAATGGCCGAGTGGCCCAGCCCGTGGTAGCTTTGACCCGTGCGTTCCAGGCCGAATAGGGCTGGGCGTTCGCCCCTGGCTGGCCCCGCGTTGACTTGGCCAAGGGCCCACACGGGGTCTGCAAGAGATCCAGGAAGCCATCACATGTCCAATCGCCGCAGCGCCCTGCTCACAGCACGCCTGTTCGGGCTCGCCCTGGGCTGCCTGTTGGTGGCGAGTCTTTCGGCCCAGGCCCAGTTCAGCTCCGAGGTGATGGGTGAGGCCTCCAGCTTGGGTCCTGTGCTGGAACTTGAAATCGTCCCCGCAGACCTTGAGACGGGCGACAGTTTCGGTTCCAGCAGCGACATCCAGGGCGACGTCGCCGTCTTCAGCGCACACTTCTCCGATGAGATCGCCCCGGAAGCCGGCGCGGTCTATGTGTTCCGACGCGGCGCCAGCGGATGGCAACAAGAGGTCAAACTCACTCCCGCTGACCTCGCCCAAGACGACAACTTCGGCTACTCCTGCTCACTCGATGGCGATGTACTCGTGATCTCCGCGCCCCGGCACAACGCCATGGGCACGCAGGTGGGCGCTGTCTACGTCTATCGCTACGACGGCAACAGCTGGAACCAGGAACAGAAGCTGTTCCCGCCTACGCCCCTGGCCTTCGGTCGCTTCGGCACCGATGTGTCTGTCTCGGGCGACGTGATCGCCGTGGGCCGCTATCGCGTGGTGGGCGGTGTGCTCGGCGAGGTGCACCTGTTCCGGTACAACGCAGGCATCTGGGCCATCGAAGACACGGTGACGGGTGCCGACTCAGTCGTGGGCGATCTCTACGCATACTCTCTCGATCTGGACGGCGACGAGCTGGTGGTGGGCGCCTACCTGGACGACACCTTCGGCTCGATGTACTTCTACCGGCGCAACGGCAGCACCTGGGAGTTCAAGCAGAAGGTCTTCGCCATCGACAAGCAGGATGGCGACCTGTTCAGCAAGGGCATCTCCATGGATGGCGATGTCGTGGTCACGGGCTCCAATCGTGAGGACCAGCTGGGCACGGACGCCGGCGCAGCCTATGTGTTCCGCTTCAGCGGCTCCGAATGGGTTCACGAGCAGAAGCTGCTCGCCTCCGACGGGCGGGTCATGGACCGCTTTGGAACCCACATCGCCGTGAACGACGGCTTGATCGTCGTGGGCTCCCGTCTGGACGACCACGTCGGCGGAGTGGACGCGGGATCGGCCTACATCTTCCGCTACGACGGCAGCTCCTGGACCGAGCGACGAAAGCTGATCGGATCCGACAGTGCCGCGGGCGACTGGGCCGGGCACACGGTGGCGACCGATGGCCGCAGCGTTCTCATGAACTCGCCCCTGCACAGCCACCCCAGCACCCCCACTTCTGGCACGTCCTACCTCTATAGCTTCCCCTTCCGTGAGTTCGCGGGTGTCTTCCCCTCGGGGTCCCAAGCGATCATGGCGACGGCACCGACCGGCAACCCGGTCATCCTGCTCACCGTCGCGGGGCACAACCAACGCCTGGACACCCACGACATGGGCACTCCCGACCAGGCTCCCAGGGACGCCAGCGGCCTGACGGGCCGTTGGCCGGAACATTGGGGAGCCGAGCCCCCCGCCGGGGTGCACGTCTACGCCGTGGACACCCACGGCCGCATCGCCGGGCGTTGGGCAGGGCCGCAGCGCTGAGCTCCGCTCAGAAGCTCCCAATTCAGACGCCCGCCCTTCCAGCGAGAGAGGCGCAGGTCTCAGCCCTCGCTGTGGGCTTGGATTCGCTTATCCTCTGCACCTTTCTCCGCTGCTGCTGTTCCAGCTGAACCAGCCCCGGACGACTACGGCTGGGAGACCTCCTCGCGTGACCCCCAAGGCCAGGCAACACGGAACCGCACCGTCGTGACCACCTCCACCAAAGCGACCGCCGACCACAGCAGCACCGGTTGGCCAGGCCTGGCTGCCCTTGTTCTGCTGCTGGGGTTGGCCATGGCCGTCATGATCCCCTTGACCTTCACGGAGGCGCCTCAGGACGACTCCTACATCAGCTACCGCTACGCGCAGAACTTCGTGAACGGCGACGGCCTGGTGTTCAACGCTGGCGAAACCCCGGTCGAGGGCTACACCAACTTCCTCTGGACGGTGCTGATCGGTCTCGGCATGGCCGCCGGAAGTGATCCGGAGCTTCTGGGCCCCGCCCTGGGTTTGCTCGCGACCTTGGGAGCCGCCTGGCTCACCGCGCTCCTGGCCAGACGTCTGGGCGCCCGACCGCTGCTCGCCGCGCTGGCGGTGCTGCTCTTTGCAGTCCAACCCAGCTTCACGGTGCACGCCATCTCCGGCTTGGAGACGAGCACGTTCATGTTCCTGGCGGCGCTGTCGATCCTGCCTCGCGTGCGCAGCGAACGTCGCACCCGGGATGACCTCATCTCCACTGCGGCCCTGTCTGCAGCTGCGCTCACCCGTCCAGAAGGCATCTTCCTGTTCGGGCTGCTGGAGATCGCCGATGCGGTGGCCGCGTGGAGTGGACGCCGTACCGAGCCTTCGGCCATGAGCAGATGGTTTGCAGGTGCACTGCGTCGCGGGTTGCCCTTCGCCGTCGTCGTGGGCACTCACATGCTGTGGCGCCACTCCTTCTACGGCGATTGGGTGCCCAACACCTTCCACGCGAAGGTCGATCCCGGCCCCCTGGTCTGGGCCGGTGGTCTCGAGTACGCGGCGAACGGAGCACGTCAATTCGGACTGTTCCTCTTCGTGCTGCCCTACCTCCTGCTGCGCTCGGGGCCCGGTCGCGCGGGACGTCTCGTGTGCGCGTTCATCAGCACCGCCTATCTGGCCTACATCGTTTCGGTGGGCGGCGACTACATGCCGACCTTCCGCTTCCTGCTCCCGTTGATCCCCCTCTGGTGCGCACTCGCTGCGGCCTCGACCAGCGTCCTGGGCGAGCGCCTGGGCGGGCAACAGGGCAGACGCCTCGCGACCCTGGTGTTCGTCATCATGGGAGCTTTGGGAACCTGGGTTGGCTACGACGACGGTGAGTTCTGGCCCGAACAGGATGTGCAGCAAGCGCGCCTGGTGGCGGCGGGCAAGAAGTTGAACGAGATCCTTCCTGCCGATGCCTGGATGGCTGCCACAGCCTGTGGACGCGTGCCCTACTTCGCTGAACGACGCTGCATCGACATGATGGGCCTGAGCGACGCGCACATCGGCCGCAAGCCATCGGCCGAGATGGACACTCTGTTCCTGGAGGGCCATCTCAAGGGGGATGGCCGCTACGTGCTCGACCGCCAACCCGATGTGATCGTCTTCCTGCGCCTCGTCACCACGCCCGGCTCCCTGGCGGACTCCCCCGACTGGCCGCGCCAGACCCAGCGCCAAACCTTCAGCATCAGCGAGGGAGAGATCGTCCAAGACCCACGCTTCCGACAGGAGTACGCCCTGTACAGCGTCCCCTTGCCTGACGTGGGCGTGTTCATGAACGTCTTTGCGAAGCCCGGCACCTTTGATGCCCAGCCGCCCAAGGGATTGCGCAAGGCCGACTGGCCGAAACGCAACTAGCGCGCCGCGGCCGGCGGGACGCCCAGCGCCCCCCTGCTTTGATACACCATCGTTGAACAGGTCGCCCTCACGGAGAAGAGAGCATGATCCGGACGAACATCGAGAGCATTCCAGGCATGACGATCGTCGAGCACTATGGGCTGGTCCAGGGCAGCACCATTCGGGCCAAGCACATCGGGCGCGATATGATGGCAGGGCTCAAGAACATCGTCGGTGGCGAGCTGAGGGGCTACACCGAGCTGCTCGTAGAAGCGCGCAATGAAGCCGTCCAACGCATGGAGCAGCAGGCCATGGAGCTGGGTGCCAACGCCATCATCAATGTGCGCTTCTCCACCTCATCCGTAGCCCAGGGCGCCGCCGAGATGCTGGCCTATGGCACCGCGGTCCGAGCAGAGTAGACCCATGAGCGACCTGCTCGACATTCTTCCGCTCCTGCTGGGGCTCGTGTTGGTGCTGGTCGGCTTCGTCGCTGGACGTGCCGCAGAGAAGCAGCACTACAGGAGCATCCGAACCCGGGAGCAGGAGTGGCTGAACATCCCGGCCGTCAGCTCCAAGACCCTGCATGACTCACGCCCCGTGGCGTCCAGCAACCTCGTCAGCGGCTCCGTGGTGGTGTCGGTGGACCACTTCAAGCGCATGCTCATGGCCTTCCGCAGCATCTGGGGCGGCGAGGTGAAATCCTATTCACCACTCATCGACCGGGGCCGACGGGAAGCCCTGCTGCGCATGAAGGAATCCTGCCCCGACGCCGACCTCTTCCTGAACTGCCGGCTCGAGACGGCGGCCATCTCCAACGGTTACGGCAAGGCCGTCGGCACCGTTGAGGTCCATGCGTACGGAACCGCCGTGCGCTTCCTCGGGTGAAGTTCGTCGCCAAGGAGCTCGTCGAGACAGCCGACGTCTCCCAGGGCGAGACCCATTGGCACGACAAGCTGAAGCTCTTCCTGACGGTGAGCGCGGCCATCGTGCTCGCCTACTTCGGCCTCGGCGCCCTGGCGCAGGTGACAGCGACCCACATCTCGCCCGAGATGGAGGTCCAGCTCTTCCGCTGGATCGATCCGCCCGAAGAATGGGGCATCGAAAGCTGGACTGCCGACGCACCGGGCCGCGACAGCTTCAGCGAGTCGTTCCAACGCACGCAATCGATCTTCGAGGGCCTCCTGGCCCAGGGCGACCTCAGGCCGTTGCCCTACAGCCTGCACCTGGTTCAGCTGGAAGATCCCAACGCCTTCGCGATGCCGGGTGGCAACGTGGTCGTCACCTCGGGCCTCCTCGAGGCCCTGACCGACGACGTCAGCCTGGCCATGGTGCTCGCCCACGAGTTGGGCCATCAGCAGCACCGACACGTCCTGGAGCGCATGGGGCGCAGCCTGCTCCTCTCGGTCTGCATGAACGTGCTCTTGGGCAGCGCCGGGGGCTCCGGTCTGGTGGAGAGCTCCGTGCAGCTGGCCGAGGCCGGGCACTCCAGGGATCAGGAGCGGGAAGCCGATGCGTTCGGCCTGACGCTGGTGCACGGCGTGTACGGCAGCACGGAGGGGGCGGTGGGATTCTTCGAGCATCTCCTGGAGCGCTCGAAAGACGAAGGCGGCATGGAGTCCTGGGGGATCCTGCTCGCCTCGCACCCCGCGACCCCTGCCCGCATCGCTGATCTGCGGACCCTGGCTGAGCAGTTGGACGCAGGGGCCCAGCCCGGGCGTTAGGGGCGTGATACGCTCGCGCGCGTGCTCACACCGCTCCCTGTACGACCGTTTCCTACCCTGCGGCAGGCTCTCTTCCTGGCGCCGCTGATGCTCGCCATGACGATGCCAGGCTGTGGCGAGGCCGAGGCTCCATCGACGAGCACCGACACCAACAGCGATACCGGGGCCGGCGCTGCAAGCTCCGCCTCCGAGTCGGGCAGCACGTCCTTCAACGCGGGTCACGTGCGCATGCAAGAAGAGCTCGCTGCCATCCAGAAGAGCGTGGTGCGCGAGAACCGTTTCCTCGGCGACGCAGAGCTGATCTCCTTCCAGAAGCAGCTCGACCTCTTTCCAGGTGACGCCGAGCGCCGGGTGGATCTCCTGGTCGAGATCGCCGTACACCAGCTGAAGCTCGGACGGGCGCGCAAGTCCATCCAGAGCTTCAACGAGGCCCAGAAGCTCCTGCCGCAGCTCTCGGGCCGCAGCCGCCCCCGGGCCACGATGCGAGTGCTCTTCGGCCAGGGGCTCGCCTACCTGCGCCTGGGCGAGACGAGCAACTGCGTCGACTGCCACAGCGTCGACAGCTGCATCCTGCCCATCCGCGGCAGCGGCACCCATGAGTTCAAGGAGGGATCGCGCGGCGCCGTCGCTGCCTTCCTTGACCTCCTGCGCCAGCCCTCGTTGCCGGCCGCCGTGCAGAGCAAGGCGCGCTGGCTGCTGAACATCGCCGCCATGACCCTCGGCGAGTATCCCGGCGCCGTGCCAGAAGAGCATCGAATCCCCGAGCGTGTCTTCGAAGCGCAGGCCGACTTCACACGCTTCCGCGACGTAGCCTCGGACGTGGGCTTGGACAGCTTCAATCTGAGCGGCGGCGCCGTCATCGAGGACTTCGATGGCGACAACCGTCTGGACGTCCTGACCTCGACCTGGGACTACTCCGGTGGAATGCACTCCTTCCAGAACCCAGGCACCGGGCGCTTCGAAGAACGCACGGCGGCAGCCGGGCTCGAAGGCTTCACGGGCGGCCTCAACATGGTCCACGCCGACTACGACAACGACGGCGACGCCGATGTGCTCGTGTTGCGAGGGGCATGGTTCGATGCCCTCGGGCGCCACCCCAACTCCCTGCTTCAGAACGATGGCTCGGGGCGCTTCACCGACGTCAGCTTTGCGTCCGGCATGGGCGAGACCCACTACCCCACCCAGGCGGCGGCCTGGGCGGACTACGATCTGGACGGAGACCTCGACCTCTACGTCGCCAACGAGGCCGGCGAGCGGCACGTCTTCCCCTCGCAGCTCTTCCGCAACAGCTTGAACGAGGGCCTCCCGAGCTCTGCAGCCTTCCAAGATGTGGCCCGGCAATCGGGTGTCGAGAACCTGCGCTACTCCAAGGGCGTGAGTTGGGGTGACTACGACGACGACGGCCTGCCCGACCTCTACGTCTCCAACTACACCGACCCCAACCGCCTCTACCAAAACCAAGGAGATGGCCGCTTCGAGGATGTGGCGTCGGCGTCCGCCGTGCTCGACCCGATCCAGAGCTTCGTGCCCTGGTTCTGGGACTACAACAACGACGGCCTGCTGGATCTCTACGTCGCGGCCTACGTCGAAGATGTGTCCCAGAACATCGCTGGCATGCTCGGCGAACCCCACGCGGGTCAGTCGGGCCGTTTGTACAAGGGGGATGGCGCCGGAGGCTTCGAAGATGTCACCGATGCCTGCGGGCTCTCCGCGTTGGTCACGACCATGGGGGCCAGCTACGGCGACCTGGACAACGACGGCTGGCTCGACTTCTACCTGGGCACCGGTTACCCAAGCTATGAGGCCCTGACCCCCAACGTCATGTACCGGAACGTCGACGGTCAGCGCTTCGAAGATGTCTCCATTGCTGGCGGCTTCTCCCACTTGCAGAAGGGCCACGCCGTGGTCTTCGCGGACCTCGATGACGACGGCGACCAGGACGTCTTCCAGCAGATGGGCGGCGCCTACCTCGGGGACTCCTTCCACGATGTGCTCTACGAGAACCCGGGCCACGGCAACCACTGGCTGCGCCTGAAGCTCGTGGGCAGCACGAGCAACCGCTCGGGGCTCGGCGTGCGCCTCAGAGTGGACTTCACGGAGCAGGGCAAGGCCCGGTCCATCCACCGGCGACTCCCCGTCAGCGGCTCCTTCGGCTCGGCCCCGCTCCAGCACCACCTGGGGCTAGGGAAGGCTGCCAGCATCGACCGCCTGACGCTGCAGTGGCCGGCCTCTGGTGTCGAGCAGGTTTTCGAAGCCGTCCCAGTGGATCGTGCCTATCAAGTCCACGAGGACGAGGACGCCATGCGGCCTTTGCAGCTGTCCCCCTTCCAGTTCCAGCAGCCGAAGGGCTCGCGCTGAGGTCGCCCATTCCCATGGCCTTCTTGCTGCTGCTGTTCGCGTCCATGGCCCCCGTGCTGGCCTCGACTCCGGCTCCGATTCCTGTACCCAATCCTGTCCAGGGCCCGACACAGGATTCGGAACAGGTTGCAGCGGGCGTTGCGGAGCCAGCGGACTCCGAGCGCCCCAGCGGGCTCATCCTCCACGAGCCGGCTGCCTTCGAGGGCTACACCCTCGTGGGGCCCATCCGGTCCAGCTCCGTCTACTTGCTGAAGATGGACGGCACGGTGGCTCATCGCTGGGAGACGGACTCCTCTCCCGGCGCCTCCGTCAGTTTGTTGGGCGACGGAAGCCTGCTGCGCTGCACACGCGTCTGGGAAAATCCCGTTTTCCGCGGTGGCGGCATCGGCGGCCGTTTGCAGCTCATCTCCTGGGAGGGCGAGCTGCTCTGGGATTACCCCATGGCAAGTGAGTCCATCACGCAGCACCACGATGCCGAAGCCCTGCCGAACGGCAACATGCTGGTGATCGTCTGGGAGCGCAAGCCGCCGGGCACCGCGGAGCAGGCCGGAAGGGATCCTCAGGTCTTGGGGCCCGATGGCCTCTGGCCCGATGCCGTGCTGGAGATCAAGCCTCTGCCACCCAGCGGGGGTGAAGTGGTTTGGGAGTGGCACGCGTGGGACCACCTCATCCAGGACCAGAACCCACGCAAGGACAACTTCGGGGTGGTGGCCAACCACCCCGAACGCATCGACATCAACGGCGACCTCCTGAGCCCGGAGCAGCACGCGGAGGAGCGTCGGCGTGCAGCCGATCTGGCCCGGCAGATGTTGGAGCTGGGTTATGTTGCCGGCGGCAAGGATGGCGCCGGGGGCGGCACAGAAGCCCGGGTCAGCGGAGACTGGCTGCACACCAACTCCGTCTCCTACCACCCGGAGTTCGATCTGATCCTGCTCAGCACCCCCCGTTTCCACGAGGTCTGGGTGATCGACCACTCCACGACGACGGCCGAGGCCGCCGGGAGCCGGGGTGGACGCTGGGGACTCGGCGGCGACCTGCTGTATCGCTGGGGAAACCCCGCTGCCTCTCAACGAGGCCTCCGGGGCGATCGCCAGCTGTTTGCCCAGCACGACGCCCGCTGGGTGCTGACAGCGGACGGGCCGGATTCCGCCACCCAGGAATTGCGGCTCACCCTCTTCAACAACGGGCAGGGTCGACCCGGGGGTGATCAATCCTCCGTCGACGAGCTGCTGTTGCCCTTCGACCCCGACACCGGCTTCCGGCTCGACGGGGAGTCGGCCTACGGCCCGAGCCAACCCCTCTGGTCCTACGGCAGCGGGGAGGGTGAGTCCTTCTACTCAGCCTTCATCTCGGGCGCGCAGCGTCTGCCCAACGGCAACACTCTCGTCTGCGCCGGCCCCCAGGGCAGGGTGTTCGAAGTCACCCCCGAGGGGCACATCGTGTGGGAGTTCTGGAACCCCTTCGGGGGCGATGTGCGCGCCAACCCCAACGGCGGCCGCGTCCCAGACCAGGCGCTCTTCCGCGCGCGACGCTTCGCCCCGGAGCATCCGGGAGTGTCACGGCTCTAGCGTCCAGGCCTGGGGCGGCCGAGGTCCGGCGTTCCTGCCAACCTACTTGTTGGGTTGGGGCGTGACACGCAGGTAAGGCTTCAGTTCCTTCCAGCCCCTGGGGAACTCACCCTTGGCATCCTCGTTCGACATGGTCGGAACGATGATGACATCCTCACCGTCCTTCCAGTTCACGGGGGTGGCCACGTTGTGGTTCGCCGTCAGCTGCAGGGAATCGATGACGCGCAAGATCTCGTTGAAGTTGCGACCGGCCGACGGCGGATAGGTGATGGTCAACTTGACCTTCTTGTCTGGGCCGATGACGAACACCGAACGCACGGTGAAGGTCTCCGCCGCGTTGGGGTGGATCATGTCGTAGAGCTCGGACACCGTGCGATCGGGGTCACCCAACAACGGAAAATTCAACGCGGTTCCCTGGGTCTCTTCGATGTCTCCGGCCCAGGCCTTGTGGTCCTCGACAGAATCCACGCTCAGGCCGATGACCTTGCAATTGCGCTTCTCGAACTCGGGCTTGAGCCGCGCCACCTCACCCAGCTCGGTGGTGCAAACGGGCGTGAAGTCCTTGGGGTGCGAGAAGAGCACGCCCCAGCCGTCGCCCAGCCAGTCATGAAAGCTGATCGGGCCATCAGTGCTGTCCGCGTTGAAATCGGGTGCGGTATCCCCCAGACGAATCGCCATTTCTTTCTCCTTGGTGCCTTCCCAGGCAGGTTGACTGCGCCTTCCAGGCGAGTGTCGAGGCACCATAGCGCATCAGCCTTTCAGCGCGCATCCACACCCCCGGAGATCAGCTCCATGAGCCACGTAGGCAGGGGGGCCATGGGCATCCGCTCGGTGCGAAACAGCTCCCATGCCCGCTCCCGATGCCGGGCCCAGCGACGGTCCATCTGCTCGGGGTCCACCAAGCCGGAAACGTGGATCTCCCGAACGAAGGGACACCAGCGGAAGCCAAGACGACCGTAGAGTCCCTTGTCCTTGGGCACGCTGACCATGCCGTAGCCCTGCAAGCTCGCGACGAGCCTCGTACTCTTCACCACCAACTTCAGCGTGTAGGGCTCCCCCCACATCATGTCGTACTTGCCGCCGGGAGTCCGGTCGGTGTCCAACAGTTCCGACTGCCCGCCGTCCCAGCCATAGACCACCCCCTGGCTCCAGAGCCCCTTGGATTTCCGATAGGTCGACGGCCAGGTGTAGTCCACCGTGTAGGCGAGCCCCGCATCCCCTGACAGCGAGAGTGTCGGCGGACGCTTCCGATCCTGGGCGTGCTCAGGGAGCACGCCTTCGACCGACATCTGGCAGCCGCCGCGAAAGGGGACCTCGAACATCAGCAAGCCTCCCTCAGAAACAAACCCCTGCGGATGAAAGGAATAGGGAGACACGCCCCCCGAGAGATTCAGCGCGGCGTCTCGAACGGGTGCGTCTTGGCGGACGGCCGAACGGGCGTCGAAACGCAACCGTAGGCGACCCGATCGACGATTCCAGGAACCGCTGGTGGCACCCAGCAGGGTCTCCACGGGCGGTGCCGTGTAATGTCGTTCGAACACGCACTGCCGCGCCAGTTCCCGCGCATGAGATCCGTAACGCTCCCGATCGGTCAGCGTCCCTAGGCCGGTCCAGACCTGCTTCAAGAGGCGCTCAGCGTCGCGCACTCGGCCCTCCCGCAGCCTGCGCTCGATTTGCTCCCACATCTGCTCGACATCAGCTCCCTGCTGCGATGCCGGAGAGTCTGACCTCAGCCGCAAGACTGGTTCCGGGCCCATGGCTGAGGCCTGGCCGCTCAGTCCGAGCCACAGGAAGGCGCTTGCCAAGCACAGGGGCGCCCTCGATGCCGACCCGTCTTCCAGGCCGGCCCGAGCCCGCATGACACGGCTCAAGGTCAGAAACACTGCGCTGTGTGCCTTCACCTCTTCTTCACCTCCCCTTCTCCTCCACCCGAGTCCCTCACTTCCAACGTTCCCCGCTTCCTACCACTCGACGGAGCAACATCCCCCACGTGACAGGGCTCCTTTTGTTGTTTCGACCCAGCTCCGGACCTAGCCTGCACGAGAGACATGACCCTCACCCACGGCCGTCACCGCTCGGACCTCCACGCCATGCAGATCTCAACAAACCGGCCGGTGCCCGCTCGGCGCTGGCCAAGGGCCCTCACCGCTCTCCTGTTGCTCACGGTCGTTGTGCTGCCCCAGGCCTGCGTGGGTCCCAGCGACCGCTTGGACGAGAAATTCCGGCACACCATCTCTGAGACCTTCGACGAGCCACCGGGTGTCGTGGTCGATCTCGTGGACTCCACTCTCGAGACCCTGCGGCTGCGAATCATGTCGCAGATGATCACGTCCGTAGATGGCCGCTTCGAGGTGCGCACCGCCATGGGCGATGACTACCGGGTGGTGGTGGAAGGCCTGCGTACGGATCTCACGCGGGTCGCCGTGGACATGACGTCCGTCCGTCACACTGAACGGGCCCGTCTCATCTTGACGGAGATCAGCTCCCGCATCCGTTCCCTGCGATCCGGCCTGCAGTCGGCCAAGGACGAGGCACTGTAAGAGGACGCCGTGCTCGAGTTCGCGCCACTCCGGGAGTGGGCCGCAGTCTTGCGGCGCCATCGCATTGGGCGTCCCTTCCTCCTGCGGGCAGGCACCGGCCTCGCGCTGAGCACGGCGACCCTGCCGCTCCGTGTGTACGAAAGCCTGCGACACGGGCGGCGCCTGGCGGCGACACGGATCCACCCCTCACCGGTCTTCGTGGTGGGCTGCGCCCGCAGCGGTACCACGCATCTGCACAACCTGCTCTCACGAGACCCGCAGTTCGGGTACGTCACGAACTTCCAGGCCATGTTCCAGGCCTTCGCGCTGAGCGGCTCCCGCTGGCTCCAGCCACTCATCGAACGCTTCGATCCACCGTCACGCCCCATGGACAATGTGACCTTGGACATGCGCGGCCCCCAGGAAGAGGACGTGGCCATCGCCAACTGTTCCCGGCACTCGGGGATCCACTGCAACACCTTCCCGCAAGACTTCCAGGCCCTGTTCCGCGACTACGTCCTCTGCGAGTTCGACGCGCCCACGCGCGCGGCCTGGAAGGCCGCCTTCCTGGGCGTCCTGCGCAAGGCCACCGATGCCTCGGGTGGCAAGCGCTTGATCCTCAAGAGCCCCACCAACACCGGCCGCCTCCCCGTGCTGCTGGAGATGTTCCCCGACGCACGCTTCATCCATATCCACCGCGACCCCTATCGGGTGTTCCAGAGCATCGCCAGCGCGGCGCGCAAGATCCTGCCCATGCTGCAAATGCAGGAGCTCGACTGGGAGGAGGTCGAGGACAACTTCGTGCTCAGCTACCAGTCGATGATGGGCAAGTTCCTGAACGACCGCACGGCGGTCCCCGCCGGACAGATCGCGGACGTCGCCTTCGCCGATATCGAGACCCAACCGCTCCAGGAGCTGGAACGCCTCTACGCCGAACTGGACCTGGGTCATTACCCCAGCGTCGAGCAGAACTTCAGGACCTACCTCGACTCCCTCGGCCACTACCAGAAGAACAGCTACGAACTCTCAGACGACGTCATCCAGCGCGTCACTCGAGACTGGGGTTTCGCCCTCGACGCCCTGGGCTACCCAAAGCGTGGGGGCGGCTAGGCGCCTGCGTTGTTTGGGCTGACGTTGTTGGCAGCGAGCCGGGGGCGTCTGAGTTTTTTGACCCTTGGTCTGCTGCTCAGACAACGAGGCGAACAGACGCCTCGAAAACTCGCCTCAGACCAAGGGTCAAAAAACTCAGCCGTCCCCTCCCCGGTGCAGAGCGTCGGCTCAGCGACGTAGGCACCTCGCCTCAGGGTGATTGATTCGTAGGGGCACGAGCAGTGTCAGCCCCGAAGCTTCACCAGCAATGCGGCTGTTGGAGTGGCCCCCTCGGCAAAGCGCCCGCGACTCTCCACCGGGGAGGGTGTCCCTTTTTGTGGACTGCAAATCTGAGGCGAGTTCTCGAGGCGTCTTTCCGCCTCGTTGTCTGAGCAGCAGATTTGCTGTCCACAAAAAGAGACACCCGGCACGCCCAAGATCAGCGAACGCCCTGCAACACAAACTCCAACAGCCCCTACCCCTCCCTTGCGTCCCAGGCCTTGAGCACCGTCTGCTCCATGTCGGCGGGCAGGCCGAAGCGCAGGTTCTTGCGACGGTCCTCCGGCAGGCTCAACCACCACTTGAGGGTGGCCGCCGCCGTGTCCTCGGGCGTGCGCGTCGTGAGCCCGGCCTTGATGGCACGCGCCGTGCTGACCTGCCCGAAGCCCTCGTAGCCGGGGAGCGTCGACGGCACCCAGGCCGTCATGTGCTGCCAGGGTTGCACCCCCTGGCCCATGAGGAAGTCCGTGTCAGCCCAGACGAGTTCGGCATCGGACTTCGTGGCTGCCAAGACGCCTTCCAGCATCGTGCGCATGGTCAAGCCCGCCTGCGGTGTGACGGCGTTGAACACGCCCGCCGTGCGTTGCTCGGCACAACGCACCGTCCACTCCGCCAGGTCTCGCACGTCGATGATCTGCGTGAAGTCGTCGCCGGTGCCTGGAGCGAGTACGCGCCCGCCACGCTGGATGCGGTCCACCCAGTAGGTGTAGCGGTCCGTGGTGTCTCCCTTGCCCACGATCAGGCCGGGGCGCACGTTGGCGACACGCCCGGGCATGAGCGCCTCGGCCTTCTGCTCACAGAGGGCCTTCAAGGCGCCGTAGCTCTCGTTGGTGACCTCCTCGAAGCTCTCGTCCTCGATCGTGGCGACGGGCGCGTCCTCATCCATGCCCACATCGTTGCGCTCTCCATACACCGAGATGGTCGAGATGAAGGAGTAGTGCTGGATGCGGTCCTTCAAGCGCCCCAGCACCATGTCGACGACGCGCGGGTAATAAGCCGAGGTGTCCAGAACGGCATCCCACTCGCGGTCCGTGCCGAGGGCTTCGAGGTCCCTCGCCTCCTTGCGGTCCCCCTGCAGGGCCTCCACCTTCTCGTACTGCTCCGTGAAGATGCTGGGCTTCGTCTTGCCCCGGTTGAACATGGTCACTTCGTGGCCGCGCTCAAGCGCCGCGTGAATCAGGTGCGGCCCGAGGAAACCCGTGCCACCCATGACGAGGATCTTCAGGGACTTGTCTGCCCGTCCGAGCGGCACGCGTGCAGCCGCGCTGAGCGGCGCCGCGAGACCGGAGGCCAGGGCTCCAGGGGCCAGCGAAACGGCCGCGGCGGCGGCGGAGGCTGTGGTCAGGAAGTCGCGGCGGGTCTTGCGAAAGGAGTGGGTCACGGCTCAGGCTCCGTTGATTGGTTCGGATGCAGTTGAAGAGAGTTCGGCGAGGGTTTTCTGGCGGCGGCCCAGGTAGAGGCCAAGCACGACCCAGAGCACAGCGAAGGGGGCGATGACGACGGCCAAGCCGCCAAGGACCGAGCTGAAGATGGCGGGGATCTTGACCACCAGCATGCTGAGGCCTCCATCCGCGGCGGCACCCACGGCATCGCCCGTGCGATACACGAAGGTGTCGATCAGGCTCTTGGCCTTGTACTTCTCGTCACGCGATACCACGGTGAACAAGGTCTCGCGGGCGGGACGAGCGATGGCGTACTTGGCCGCGCTGAAGACGGCCATGAGCACGGCGATGGCGATGAAGGCCTGGTCCGGGCTCATGCCCGCGCTGTCCCCCACGCCCATGGCGATCAATCCCACCGCAGCCAGGATGGGCAGCACGGCAAGCATGCGCCCCACTCCAAAGCGTCGGATCAGGCGCCCCGTGAGACCGAGCTGCACCAACAGCGTGGCGAACTGCGTGTAGAAGCCGATGTCCGCGAAGGCCTGGGTGCGAGAGGTCATGTCGTCCGTCATCTTGGTGACGATGCGCGCCTGAGCGAAGTACAGGAAGGTCGCCACCACCGTCATCATCATGATGTACCCACAAACGCCTGCCAGGTAGGGCGAGTGCGTGACGGCTCGCAGGCCCTCCAGGGCACCGCTGGGGGCGGACCGGTCGTCGCGCTGGCTACGCGTCGCCGAGAAGCTGGCCAACATCGCTTCGACAGCGTACCCGCAGCCCGGACACGCACGGTCTAGGTCCAGGCCGCCGAGCGCCTGCGAGCAACTTGTGCAGCGCGTCTCGGGTGGCAGGCATCCTGCTGCGCGTGCCCCGGCCAGGAGGCTCGCCTCCCCATCGAAGCAGCGGGTCAGCCGCCAGCATGCGAAGACAGCCAGTTCGATGCAGAGGGCGGCGACAACCATCAAGCCCACATGACCGACGTCATCCACGGCGAAGCGCGTCACCCTCAAGCCGAGCAATCCGCCGAGCGTTCCGCCGACCGCCACAACGGGAAAAATGCGCTTGGCCTGAGCAAGGCCGAAGCCATCGGCCATGAGCGTCCAGAACATGGTGGTGCAGAACAGATTGAAGACACTCAGCCAGACGAAGAACGTGCGCCCCGTCGCCACCCCCACCACATCGGGGAACCACGCCAGCAGACCGGCGAAGGCCAGCAGGTTCAGCACGAAGAAGTGGTAGACGAAGGGCAGTGACCTGCGGCGGTCCCAACGGCTGACGATGTAGCCGTAAATGGGGTTGACCAGCAGCATCACGGCCAGTGTGGCCATGAACAGCCAGCGCAGCTCACCCATGCCCCGCTCGACTCCCAAAGCCTCCCTCACCGGCCGGATCAGGAAGTACCCAAAGAGCACGAAGAAGAAGAACGCGCAGGCCCATGCCGCCTTGCGCCCCTCCCCGGGATGCAGGTTCAGCATGCGGAGAAGCGGCTTGGACGGGGGCGTGGAGAGCTCGGACAAGAGGCGCTTGTGCCAGCTGGGGAGCGCAGAGGGCGTGCAGGATCGCGGCGAGGGTACCCGGCATTCCCGGGCGCTGCCTTGACGATTCCGCGGCATGACAGCCCCGTTACTCCCAACAAGCCTGGTTTGGATGCGTGCCTCGAGCGGGGCCAGCACCGCACAATGCCGGCATGAGCCCCTCGGAACTCCAGCGCCCCTTGAGCCCGGCCGAGGTGGGCGCCTGGGTCATGGACAAGAGCGCATCCATGAATTACTGCCTCGTGGCGCGGGTGCGCGGCGGGCTTGACCCGGACACCCTGCGCGTGGCACTGGACTCCGTCCAAGCCCGTCACCCAGCCCTGCGTGCGCGGGTGGACGAGCTGGAGGCTCAGCTCCAGTTCCGCTCCGGCGGCATCGGCGCCCTGCCCCTGGTGCAGGAGCGCGCCCCTGAGGACGGATGGTTACCGCACCTGGAGCGGGAGATCCACGCAGGCTTCCCTCCCGACGGCCCCCTGTTGCGTGTGCTCATGCTGCATCACGGTGACAACGCCTGCACGCTCCTGATGACATCCCACCACGTCATCGGCGATGGGCGTAGCGGCATCGTGTTCCTGCGCGACCTCCTGCAGTCGGCGAGTGCACAGCTCGCCGGGCTGTCGCCGGTGCTGCCGGAGCTCTGTGACGTGACGCCCATGGACGAGCGGCTCCCGGCCCATGCCCGGGGCCTGAGGGGGGTGCTCGGCAATCTGCGCTTCGTTCTACGTTCCCTGCTCGCTGCCAAGCGCCTGGGCTCGCCCATCAGCTTGAGGGTCGACCAGCCGCGCTCCGCGCACGAACGACGTACGCGCATCTGCCCTGTCGTGCTCGACGCGCAACGAACCAGACGTCTGCTCGACCGCTGCCGCGCCGAAGGCACCACGGTCCAGGGGGCCCTGGCTGCCGCCATGATCCTCGGCATCCTGCGCGACCACGACGTGAGCGGGCCAGTCCCGGTGAGTTTCGGCAACCCCGTCGACATGCGTTCCAGCCTGGAGCCCGCCGTGGGCGACGTGCTCGGCTTCTTCGTCTCCATGGTGCCCTTCGAGGGGCGGGTGGCTGCGGACGACGATCTCTGGGCACTTGCCAGGGGCGTTCGCGCAAACATCCAGCGAGCCTTGAAGAGGCGCGAAGAATTCGGCGTGCTGGCCATGTCGCCACGCCTCGTGGGCTGGTGTGGTGGAGGGCGGCTGTCTCCTGAAGCCTTCGCCGAAGCCTGGGAGAGCAAGGTGCACGGCACGGCTGGGCTCACGAACATGGGGCGGGCGGATCTGCCGACGCAATACGGCCCCCTCTCGCTGGAGACCTGCCACTACGGCTTGTCCCCCTCCGTTCTGGGGCAGTTCACGGCCGTCGTCACGACCTTGTCTGGCCAGCTCTACTGGAACTTCTGTTGGCCAGATCCCACGCTCACGGAAGAGCACGCGGAGTCCCTCGTCCAAGGAATCCTCGCTGCACTGGACGCTGCACTGGACGCCTAGCCCCTGCTCAGGTCCGTGCGCAGCCAGGCCGTAGCCCACCTCCAGCCTCGAACGCGAACGCCCCCGTCAGGGCGTGATGCCCAGCAACGCATTGCTGGCCGAGAAGCCAAAGGGCCCCTGGGGATCCACGACCCAGAATTGGATGTAGACCTCGAAACCGGAGGGCACTCCCACGGGCCAGGTGTTGTTGAGCACCAACTCGCCGCTGCCGTTCGTGGGGAAGGGGCGGGCGAAGCCCGGCGGCGTGGCGATGTCGGGCACGAAAACGCCTCCCATGAAGGGGACATTCCAAGGCTGGACCCCCGCCGCGAACCAGGCCGTCGTGCTCTCCAACGCGTTGCTGAGCTCGAGGCTCAGGGGGTCCCCGCCTTCCAACCAGCCGTCGGCGCACAGCAAGGGGTCGCCGTGGGTCCCGGGCGTCGCTTCGGCAAGGTCCTGCCAAGGTTGCCCGATCACCCGATAGACGCTCGTGTTGTCCGTGATGTAGAGCTCACCGTCCCCGCCTTCACAGACAGACAGGATGAACTCGAAGTTGCCGCTCGGGTCCAGCTCGGCTGTCAGCTCCCGGAAGTCGACGGCGACACCGCCCTGCTCCCGAAAAGACCAGATCCGGTTGGTGCACCAATCACCGAACACGAAGCGCCCTTGAAAGCCGTCGATCGCCGTGCCCCGATAAAGCGCACCACCTGAGATGGAGCACCCTTCTGTGTGAGCGTATTCATAGACCGGGGGCACGAGCGGCGTCGTCACGCAATCGCAATTCCCGTTCGTCACGCACAGCGAACCCTCGGCACAGTTCCAACCGAAGTTCTGCCCGCCACCGCTGCCTGCTGGCACGAGGTTTACCTCCTCCCGATCGAGGAGGCCCACATCCGCGATCCAGAAGTCGCCAGTGAGCTGATCGAAAGCCGCTCGATAGGGCTGCCGCAACCCCAACACCCAGGCCGCTTCCTCCCCGCCCTGGCCCACGAAGGGGTTGTCCGCCGGGATGCCGAAGTCACGGTCGGGGTCTGCCGGATAGTCGTCCGTATCCACATCGATGCGCAGCGTCTTGCCCCAGGGCGAAGCGAGGGACTGCGAACGAGCCCCGCCCCCATCTTCGAAGCCCGAGGTGTGGCCGTCACCCAAGGGGATGTACAGGTAGCCGTCCGGGCCGAAGCCCAACCAACCGCCCAGATGATGGCCCGGAAGACCGGGATAGGGCAGCACCAGGATCTCCTCGCGACTCGTGGGATCCGCGACGTTCGGGTCGGCGCTGACGGTGTAGCGCGCGATGGTGAGTCGGTCGCTGCTGGCAGGCCCGCGCGGGTGGTGCACGTAGAAGTAGCCGTTGGTCGCGTAGTCCGGGTGGAAGGCGATGCCGAGCAGCCCGTTGAAGCCCTCTCCTGGAACGAGCGCACTGAGATCCAGGAAGGGCGTGGGCTGCAGCACGTCATTCAGCGCTAGATGGATCAGCCCGCCCTTCTCCAGGATGAACAGGCGTGACGCGTCACCCGGTGCCTGGGCCACGAAGGTCGGTGAGGAGAGCCCCGAAAACAGGAGCTCGCTGCCCACGACCGCCTCTCCGGCCAGGGCTCGGGGCTGGGTGCCGAGTACGGCACCCAGAAGCAGCGCAAGCAGACCGATGACCCTCATGCCAAAACTCCTCACCTTGACGACCGTGCGTGGCTGCCCCTTCTAGCCCGGGCACATCCTCTAGCGGAGCACCTCAGGAGGGTTACGGGTCATCTTCACACGCAAAGCGCCTGGCAGGGCCACGCAGACCTGAGAGACGCACGGGAGCCATGCGGCCCCTGGTTCGCTCCCGGCAAAAAGCAGCGGGTCCGCGCACCGCCCGCCCGTATCATCCGGTGGTCCTGCGTCCGGGTCGCTGTGTCCAGCCCCGAGCCCCTTTGCTCCCAACACGAAGCACTACGAGAGCGAGAATGACCATGCTGAGCCTTTCCAAGCCAAGGATTCGTCGCTGTCTGGGTGCCATGCTGCTCGCGCTCCTGCCCAGCCTGCTGCTCACGGCCTGCGCGACCGATCCCAGCCGCTTCTATGTTCTGAGCTCCGGCGCCGAGGAGATCCAAGGCGCAGAATCCGCCGCCTTCCTGGTGGGCCTGCATCCGGTGGACCTGCCTTCGGAGGTCGACCGCTCCCAGATGGTGTTCACCGTGGCGCCCCATCAACGCCAGATCGCCGAGTTCGATCGCTGGGCGGGCTCGCTCAAGGAGCATGTGACGCGCGTGGTGCGCGACGGCCTGGAGGCCCACCTCGGAGCCAACAGTGTCTTCACGCTGCCCCGCCGATCCTCCCCTCCCCTTGACTACAACCTGCGCATCGAAGTCATGGACATCGACGCCATTCTGGAGGATCGCTGCGCGCTGCGAGCGCAGTTCCACATCAGCGATGCCTCGGGAATCTGGCTGGCGTCCCACAGCTTCCGCACTGTGAGTGAGTCTCCCTCGGAATCGGCCGATGGCATCGCCGCTGCCCTGAGCGACAACCTGCAGACGCTGAACGAGTTCATCGCCATGACCTTGGGCGAGCTCCGCTCGGCGGGTACTCCCTAATTCCTCACTCGGGAGCCCGAGAGGCCCCAAGAACGCCATGAGCCGGGGGAGCTCTCGCGCCTGCGCCCTTCCGTGATGGCGCAGAGGGCAATGGTCACACTTGCCGCCCGGGCGGCCCTCTCATCCAGACACTCGCTCTTCGGGCCCTGCACATCACGGGATGTCGCTCGCCTGGGGTCAGGCCTGGTTGGGAGTCCGTCATGGGACCCGTGTTTCCTCATCTCGCACTGCTGCTCGCTCTCGGCTCAGGGCCCAGTGCGTACGCCGCCAACGACTCGGCCCCGGTTCCGGCGACCTTGCAGGCGCCCGCCTTCGCAGCCAGCGCCCTCCTGGACGTCGAAGACCTCAGTCCGGGCGAAACCTACGCCGTGCGCCTCATGCTGGAGGTGAGTGGCGAGATCCAGCCGCTCTTCCAGTGGGAGGACCCGCGCAAGGCGGGCGAGCTGCGGAGACCGATCCTGCAGATCGAGGCGCCGGATTGTGTGCGCCTACTGGGTGAAGCGCCCACGCAACTGACGACGCCCGGCGACTTGCAGGAGAGCTACCTGCGCATGCCCTTCGGGCGTCGGCTGCTCGAGAAGAACACGGACATCGAGTTCGAACTCGCCTCCAAGCCCCAGGACGGCGACACCCTCGGTCTGAACATCGTGACCTACCTCGAGAGTGACGAAGAACCAGAGCAGGCGCGATTCGTCCGACTGCGCATCGACCTGCCGCTGAAGTCCGGTGCACAAGCCCGAGGGTTGCCGGCCAGCAGTTCCCGCTGGGCCGAGGCGACAACCCTCGCGCTCGGAGACAAAGCGCCCGCATTCGACCTGCAAGACGCGCGCGACGGAAAAAAGGTCTCGCTGCAAGACGTGCTGCAGAAGAAGCGGGCGCTCGTAATGGCCTATCGCCGCTCCACATGAATCTACTGCATGCAGCAGCTCGTTGAGCTGCAAGACCTGTATCCGGAGTTCGAGACCCGCGGTGTGGAGATCATCGCGGTCTCCAATGACGAGAAGAGCTTCATGGCGCACACGAAGGTGATCGGTCAGCTGGGCGAACGCCCGCCGTACCCGATCCTGTGCGATGCCAAGCGCAAACACACCACAGCCTACGAGCGCACCACTGCTTACCTGGTGGAACGCGACGGGAGTATCGGGCAAGTCTTCCCCATGGAAATCTACGACCGTCCACCTTGGTGGGCGATCATCAACGAGATCGATCGACTCGACGCTGCGGCGGAATGGAGAGCCCCCTAGCGTTACCCGCTGGTTGGCGCGCACGACAGACTCGCACGCGTTCGGCGTGCACTGCGTGCGTGCCGGCACATCCGATCGACTCCTGCAAGACGACGCGGGCGCACCCAGGAAGCTGGGTGCGCCCGCGTTCTTGTGTGTCACACCTCGCGCTTGTGCGGCCCCCTGTTGGTGAGGCGCATGAGATTGCGCACCGCCCCCTTCCCTCCCCCCGACTCTTGTGGAGACATCACACATGCTTGCCACAGCACTGCTCTACGCCGCCCTCTCCTCCAGCCCAGCGCTTGCGGCCGTTCCGCCAGCCGGCGACCACTCCATGGTCTGGTTCGAAGACGGCTTCAACAAAGCCCTGCGCAAGGCGCGCTCTGAGGAGCGCCTCGTGTTCATTGCCTTCGTCCCCGACGACAGCGACTACTCACGCAAGGTTCTCGAAGAGACGCTCCCGAACGAAGCCGTCAGCAGCGAACTCTCTGACCTGATTTGCCTGCGCTTCGACAACAAGAACGACGCACGCTTCGAACAGGTCCGCCGCACCTACAACGTGGAGTCCTATCCCACCTTCGTTTTCGCAAACTCGCGCGGAAAGATTGAAGACCGCATCGAAGGCTTCATCCCCGTGGAGCCCATGCTGCAACAGATGGAGCGCATCAAAGCAGCTGTGGGCACCGTAGGCTCCTACCGCGCGAAGCTCGAGGAAGAGCCGGACAACCTGCAATTCCAGTACAGCCTGGCGCAAATGCTCGACAACGTGCGGGACTACAAGTCTGCCGAGAAGACCTATGACGGCATCCGACGCGCCGACCCGAAAGGCAAGACCGCCGTGGGCATGCGCATGATCCTCGACGAGAAGTGGCTCGAGATCGCAGAGGCCGGTGGTGACAACCGCGCCGAGTGGAACCTGGACCCCATCCTCTCGCAGCTCGAAGGCGCCACGTCGGAGGCCGCCTTTGAGGGCTGGAACGCCGTCGGAAACTTCCATGCCGGGGTGGACGGCCAGCTCGGCCAGTCCATCGACGCCTTCATTGCGGCCTGGGAGAACATCCCAGAGGACTCGAGCCGTGGCTGGGCCAGGGGCGTCGCCTCCTTCATCGTCGAGAATGGTGACGACGACCTGGATCGCCAGCATCAAGACTTCGCCCTGAAGCTGGCCACTGTCGCCGTGGATCAGGCGCAGCGGGAGTTCGACGAGCACGTTGCCGAATACGGTTCGTCCAAGTCAGAGGACGGCGGGGACTATGCCCCGTGGCTCGCGAGCCACATCGACGTGCTCGTTTGGTGCCAGATGGCGTACGGCGAGCGCAGTGCAGCCATCGCAAGTTGCAGGCGCACGCTCGAACTGGACCCGGAAAACGCCGAGTTCCAGGGCCGCCTGGACATGCTGCTCGCCCAGAGCTGAGACCTCGAACAACCCGGAGGAGGCCACTGACCCGACAGTTCGGGTGAGCCTCTGGGCACGACGGCCGTCCCCTGTCACGCGGGGGACGGCCGTCGTTTTTTTGTGGCAGAGGTCTGCAACCCGGAGGGGACGTTCTCCGAGCTGGACCAGCGAAGCGACTACGGCTGGTAGTCGCCCTCGCTCTGACCCTTGTACTCGAAGCGGTTGTCCGACCCCGAGGGCAGGCCGAGCCCGGAAGCCACCACACCGATGACGAAGTGGTCGTCACCGCTGTCCGTGTAATCCAGGAACGGGAACACGATGGACGAGAAGCCCGGCAGAGCCAGCATGAAGGCCTCATGTTGGAACACGAAGGTACCCGGCTGCCATGTCGGCGGAATGATCAGGTTGTCTTCCAAAGCAGACATCCACAGGTGGCCGCCGCCATCGAAGTACAGGTCGGGGATGTCACCCGCTTCCCGAACCAGGCAGTAGTCGATGCCGATCACGCCCGGGGCGGTGGGTGCGATGCTGTTCCGCAGGCTCGTGTAGCCGCCCGCAGCCGGGTCGGCGATGCCGGTGTAACCACCGGGAATGGCGTCCAGCCCGTTCAAGCGGCAGAACACCGTGTCGCCCACGGTTGAGATGCGCATGTTGATGCTGCGGAAGGTCGGGTCCAGCTCACCCAGACTGAAGAAGGAGCCGAAATAGACCGTCGTGTTGCCGTCGTGCACATTGACCCGCACCTGGCCGTTGCCCGCGTTGCGCTGCACGTAGACCATGGACTGGGTGCCGCCGAACGTCCCAAAGTCGTCGGTCTCGTTCTCGGCGCGCAGGACCAGGCCCACCCAGCTGCCAAGCGGCATGCCGGGGCGAACCCGGAGCAGGGCCTCCTGGTCGTTGTAGACCCGGCCGGGCAACACGAGCTGCGAGCTGTCGCTGAGCGCCAGGTGACGCCCGACCATGTTGGTGTTCGGAAGCGTGATCGGCGTGCCGCTCAACGTCTGGAACTGGGCCGTGGAGCTGTCGGAGAACACCGCAGTCACCGACGTCGGGTTCGCATCGGGGTGAGCCGTCGGCCCGTTGCAGTTGCCCTGGGACGAGACCGGCAGGTTGATGTCCGTGGGGTCGCCGCTCAGGAAGAAGTGCACGCGATCGATGCGGAAGTTTTGTGAGCGACCGCTGATCTCGAAGGTGTGCTGGCCGGCGGTCAGGTTGAAGTGTGCATCTTCCTTGTTGCCGTTGGAGTACTCGAAGCGCGAGCGCCAGTTCCAACCGTTCTGGCCGGAGTAGGTCTTGACCCACGTGCCGCCATCCATCCGCGTCCAGCAATCGTTCTCCATGGTGGAGTCGGGATCGTTGTGGTGGTTGTGGATGCGCATCTCGTAATCACCGGGCGTGGTGATGTCGAGCGTGTAGGTGAGCTTGCCGGAGCCGGGGTTGTTGAACAGGTCGCCACCGTTCCAGCGGAAGTAGGACGTGCCAGCGAAGCCGGAGTGCTGGGTCTCCTCGACCCAGCCGCCAGCGGGCGCAACGTCTTCGACCTCGAAGATCACGAGGCCGTTGTCCTCGCAGTACTCGAGTTGCGCCGAAGCGGCGGATACTCCGAGGCCGAGGGCCAGGGCGAGGCTCAAACCCCAGCGCGTCGCGGTGCGTGCGGCGGGGGCGTAGAAGTCAGGGGTCTTCCAGGTGCTCATCGATTGCTCTCTTCTGCGGTGTTGATCTTGGGTGTGAAAACGCTTTGAAAACAGTACCAAGCCGCAGCCGTTGCCCCCAGCCCAGAGTCTGCTCGGCGATCTCCGGTGAATCCGTCCAGTGCTCGGCTCCCCTTCGCGGGGCCGGAAGAGTAGAACGAAGCGGTCCCCTCCGCGCTGCCTGCGCGTGAGGAGTCTGGGGTCAGGACATGGGTGGAGGAGTGGAACATGAGAAACAGGCAATTGCTGCTGGTCGGCCTAAGCCTTTATGCGGTCGGTGCCTGCGCATCTCCGAGTGCTGGTGATCGGGCCCGCCACATCGTCCTCTTCGATAGCGAAGGAAGCCCGGTGAACGCCGCCGACCCGAAGCGCTGGGGTGGGTACGAGCACTTCAAGACGGACGGCGTCCCTATCGACGGCTCGGCTCTCGGACCCAAGGATTTTCTGGGGCACCTGGATGCCATGCTCGAGGATATCGAGGCCTGGGACCAGCAGAGGATCGACGAGGGCACCGCGACCCTCACCGACCCCGTGGCCGTCACGGTCTTCATTCATGGTGGGCTGAACAAGCAGAAGGACACCGTCAAGCGGGCCGTGCGGGACAGCCAGCGCATCCAGAAAGACGGCTCCTACCCGGTCTTCGTAGGCTGGGATTCAAGCCTGATCAGCAGCTACAGCGACCATGTGTTCAAGATCCGCCAAGGCGCCGACTGGCACGAGGCGGGTAACACGGAGGAGGTCCTCTCCTGGCTCACGGCGCCGTTCGTCTTCGCCGTCGACGTCATCCGCTCCGTCAGCCGGCTGCCTTTGGTGATCACCAGCCAGTTGGTGGAGACCTTTCATTGGATGGGCATCAGCAAGTCACGCTGGCGTAGCCAAGCCAATTCGAGCCTGAAGAATCAGCAGGGTTCGCCGTGGTCCGCAGACCTCCCGAAGGAGGGCCCGGAAGAAGTCGACGCCTCGTGGTGGGAGTACCTCCGCTATCTCGTCTTGTCTCCACTCAAGGTGACGTCCATCTTGATCATCGACACGGGCGGCACCCGTTCCTGGGACATCATGAAGCGCCGCGTCGAGCTGCTCTTTCAACGCGAGAAGCACCTGGACGGAGACGGCAAGGGCAAGCGCGGTCGGCTGCTTCGCGTCATGCAGATGCTCGACATCCTCCAGCGCCGCATGGCCGCCCAGGGACGCGAGCTGCACGTCTCCGTCGTCGGTCACAGCATGGGGACCATCGTGCTCAACCGGCTCTTGGATCACGCCGACATGTACGTGCAGCCCGACCTCAAGATCGACCCCTTCAGCACCCGCGAGCGCTTCCCCGTTCGACTGCCGTGTTTCCAGAACATCGTCTATCTCGCTGCGGCTTGTAGCGTGCACGACTATGAAGCGGCGGCATTCCCCTACTTGCAGAACCACCCCGCCACCAACGCCTACCACGTCATGCTGCACCCGGATCAAGAGATTCGCGAGGTGAACATCGGCGGCATTGGGCCCCGGGGATCGCTGCTGACCTGGGTCGACGAGTTCCTGGCGCGGCCCAACACGCTGCTAGAACGTACGGCAGGTCGCTACGACAACCTGTTCGTCACCTTGGCTGGCACACCTGCGGAGTTGGTCGATCGTGTGCATGTGCGCGTCCTGCCCTCCGAGCAAGGCAAGGACTACAAGCGCCCCAGGACCCCTCAAAGCCATGGGGACTTCAGCCAACCCCTGCGGGACTTCCAATATTGGAGCCCTGACTCGTGGCGGACGCCGGGTCTCCCTGCTCCATCCAGCGTGAGTTGTGACCACCGGCAACCCTGAGCCCTTGTTTGGCGCGCTCGGGTGCTTGCTGCCTATGATGTGCGGCTCCCGGCCGACCCCTGGCGCTCTCGACCGGGCTGACGAGTCGTCCCCTTCACCGCCTCTCCGAGCTGCTCTCCATGCCCGCTGCCCTCGCTCCCCTGCGTCTGCTCCCCGCGCTCCCCGCGCTCACCTTGCTCGCCTTCACGATCGCGTTCACGATCGCGTTCACGGTCTCCTGCGCAGCACCTGGCCCCCTGGACTACGCCCCCAAGCGCTACGAGGGCGTGGACACGTGCGAGCTGGAGGTCACGACCTCGTCGCCCGAGGCTCAAGAGTGGTTCGACCAGGGCATGGCCTTCATGTACGGCTTCAACCATGAAGAGGCCATCCGCAGTTTTGCCGAGGCCGCGCGCCTCGACCCGGACTGCACCATGGCCTGGTGGGCCTTGGCCCATGCCAGCGGCACCGATCTCAACAATGGCTACATGTCCGAGGACGACAGCCGTCGCGCCTACGACGCGTCCCGGAAGGCGGTCAGGACGTCCGGCGACAAGCCCGCCATGGAAGCAGCCCTGGCGTACGCCGCAGCGATCCGGTTCACCTGGCCGCACCCTGAGGACCGCGGGGAGCTGGATGAGGCCTACGCCGAAGCCATGGGCGATGTGTACGAACGCTTCGGAGACCATCCGGATATCGCCACGCTCTATGCCGACTCACTGATGCTGCTGCAGCCCTGGGAGTATTGGACCGTGGACGCGCAACCGGTAGGGCGCATCCTCGAAGCGGTGTCAGCGCTCGAGCGGGCCCTGCGAACGGAACCCGACCACGCCGGCGCCTCCCATTACTTGATCCACGCTCTGGAGGCGGGGGACCCCGCACGGGCCGAAGCAGCCGCCGACCGGCTCGCCACCCGCGTCCCGGGCTCCGGGCACCTGCTGCACATGCCATCGCACGTCTACGTGCATCTCGGGCGCTACGCGGATTCCACGGACGCCAACCAGCGCGCTGTCGCGGCGGACCTGGCCTACTTCGCGGCCAGCGGCGAGCCCGATTTCTACACCCTCTACTACGCCCACAACGTCCACATGCTCGCCTACAGCGCCATGATGGAGGGCCGTGAGCAGGTCGCCGTGGACGCCGCCGCGCAACTGGTGCGGGACATCCCGGAGGAGTTCATCGAGCAGGAGTCGGCTTTCATCGACGGGCTCATGGCGACTCCCTATCACGTCTCCATCCGCTTCGGTCGCTGGCAGGAGGTCCTGGACGCACCCCAGCCCCCCGAGTGGCGAATCTTCTCCCTGGCCCAATGGCACTACGCCAGGGGCGTGGCGCTCTCCGCCACGGGACGCACCGAGCAGGCGCGTGTGGAGCTGGCCGCCTTCGAGCGCATCGCCCCCACGGTGCCGGACGAGTGGCTGGCGGGCAGCAACCCCGCTGGCATGGTGCTGCAGCTGGCTGAGGCGATGCTGCGCGGCGAGATCCTGTGGCGCGAAGGCAAGGCTGACGAGGCCTTTGAGGTGCTGGCGGCCGGAGTTGCCGTCGAGGACAGCATGGTCTACGACGAACCGCCCGGGTGGATGCAGCCCGTGCGCCACGCCTACGGCGCGCTGCTCATGGCCGACGATCGGGCCGAGCAGGCAGAAGCCGTCTACCGCGCCGACCTCACCCGTAATCGAAACAACGGCTGGGCATTGCTGGGCTTGGAACAGGCCTTGCGAGCCCAGGGTAGGGCTCAGGAGGCCACTGCCATCGCGGTGTCCAAGCAGCAGGCGTGGGCTCGTTCCGACATGAACGCCACCTCGTCCTGCTTCTGCGAACCCGCGAGCTAGGATCGGGCCAAGAGTCGGCGGCGGAGTGCTTCCAGGGCAACGGTGACGCTGCGAATCCGGATCTCTTCGCGGCTGCCACGCCAGCTGTAGGTGCGCGCCACGGTTCCCGCTTCGTCAGCGAGGCCGAGCACCACGGTGCCTACAGGCTTCTCTGCGGATCCGCCACCGGGCCCTGCAATGCCGGTGATGGACAGGGCGATGTCCGCACCGGTGCGCGCACGCTGGCCGTCGGCCATGGCCACCGCCACGGGCTCGCTCACCGCGCCATGCTCAGCGAGCACAGCCTCCGGCACGCCGAGCCGCTGGATCTTAGCCTCGTTGCTATAGGTCACGACAGCCTCGCGCAGGACGTCCGACGAGCCCGGGACCGAGGTGATCGCCCCCGCCAGAAGACCGCCCGTGCACGACTCCGCCGTGCTGACCACGCACCCGGCCGCCGCCAAGGCCTTCACCACCGCCTCGGCGTGGGTGTCGCGACCGGTGCCGAAGACCGCCGAACCCAAGCGCTCCCGCGCCGCCTGATAGGTCTCGTCCACTGCCGACTGCTTCTCACCGCGCACCGTGACGGAGAGAATGCCCTTCGATGCCGTCACCCCCACCAGGCAAGACGAGCGCCGTCGATCCATGAGTTCCGCCAGCAAGACCCCGACTTCGGACTCGGGCAGGCCACAGCAGCGCAGCGTTCGCGCGGCCACGCGCACACCGGCGCCTTCGGCATCGAGGATGGCCCGTGCCATGGGCTTGAGTTCGGAGGGCACGCCCGGGAAGCACGCGACCCGCAGCGTGGTGGTGGCGCTCACATCCCCTTCCACAAGGAAGCCGGGCGCGGTGCCCCGCTCGTTCTCCAGGACCTGCGCCCCCACCGGGAAGACGGCCTGCAGGCGCCCATCGGCGGAGAGGACCTTGTTGCTGCCCTGGGCCTGGGCCAGGTACTCGGGGCGCTCTTCCAAGGCGAACCCAAAGGCTGCGGCGACCCCGTCGCGGGTGAGGTCGTCCTTGGTGGGCCCCAGGCCGCCGGTGACCAGGAGCAGCTGGCAGTCCTCCGCGGCGCGCTCCACAGCGCGGCGGATGTTGGCCACCGAATCACCGACGCAGGCGCTCCCCACCAGTCGGTGACCCCGCGCGGCGATCTCCTGCGCCAACCAATGCAGGTTGGTGTCCAGGATGTCGCCCGCCAGGAGCTCGTCCCCTACAGAAAGGATGCCGATCTGCACCATGGTGATGAGCTGCCTCCGGGGGCTCGCCGAGCCGGTCTCTGCCGACCCGCTACTTTCCGACCAGGAAGTGTGCCACGTCGCCGTCCTGCATGACGTAAGTGCGCCCCTCGGTGCGTAGTCGACCGGAGCTGCGGATCTGTTGCTCCGACCTCAGCTCGGTGAGATCGTCCACGGAGTAGACCTCGGCGCGAATGAACGCCTTCTCGAAGTCGGTGTGGATGACGCCGGCAGCAACCGGGGCCACGTCACCTTCGTGAATGGTCCAGGCCCGGATTTCCTTGGGACCGGCGGTGTAGTAGGTCATGAGCCCCAGCAGCGTGAATGCGCTGCGCACGAGGCGCTCCAGACCAGGCTCCTCGAGCCCCATGTCCGCCAGGAACTCCGCCCGGTCATCGGGCTCCATCAGCGCCAGTTCGTTCTCGATCTGTGCGCAGAGCACGACGACTTCAGCACCTTGCTGCGCGGCATGCTCGCGCACCGCTGCCACAAGCGGTGAGCTCCCTTCCAGGTCGTCATCCGCCACATTGCAGACGTAGAGCACGCGCTTCATGGTCAGGGGCAGGTAGCGTTTGAGCACGACGTGCTCCGTTTCACTCCACTCCTGGCTGCGCAACCAGTTGCCACCGTTCAAGCAGGCGACGGCCTTCTCGAGGCAACCCAGGTCCTCCTTGGCCTCCGCGTCCTGGCTGCGGGCCTTCTTGGCGGTCTTGTCCAACGCGCGTTCGAAAGTGTCGAGGTCGGCCATGGCGAGCTCGAGTTCGATCACGCCGATGTCACCCACGGGGTCGACGGCGCCCGAGACGTGCACCACGTCCGGGTCCTCGAAGCAACGCACCACGTGCAGGATGGCCTGGGTGTCGCGGATGTTGCCCAGGAACTTGTTGCCGAGCCCTTCGCCCTTGCTGGCACCGGCCACCAGCCCCGCGATGTCGACGATCTCCAACACGGCGGGAATGATCTCCTTCGACTCGATGTGCTGGCGGATGAGTTCGAGGCGGCCGTCTGGCACCGGCACCACACCCACGTTGGGCTCGATGGTGCAGAACGGATAGTTGGCGCATTCCGCACCGGCAGCCGTGACCGCATTGAAGAGAGTGGACTTGCCGACGTTGGGCAGACCGACGATGCCGCAGGCGAGCTTCACGGGTGTCTCCGGAAATCACGAGGAGGGCTCCGCGGGGGCTGGCTTTTGAGGCCCCCAGACAGAGGGGGCGCATTCTACGTCTGGGGCCGGGGGGAGTCGATGGGGCCCGCATCCGTAGCCGGGTTCAGCCAGGCCAGGTCGTCTCTTCGCGGCGCCGCACTCCCTGCCGATGACCTCAGAGCCCTTCGCCGGTCTCGCCGGGGGCCCAGGGATACTCGATGTTCTTCGCGATGGTTCCCGCCACCTCGGGCCCCCAAAGGCGCTCCGCCACGTGGAAGGCTGCGTCGATGCCGGAGCTGACCCCCGCCGAGATGATGTAGCGGCCGTCCTCCACCCAACGGCGGTCCGTGTGCACCTGCGCCGTGGGCGCCAGCTCCTTCAGGCGCTCCAGGGAGAGGTGGTGAGTGGTGGCGTGCCTGCCGTCCAACAAGCCCAGTTTGGCGAGCAACAACGAACCCGTGCACACCGAGAGCACGGCCTGGGAACGCTTCAGCAACGCCCCGAGCTGCGCCAGGTAGGCGTCATCGTCCAGCAGGGCCCGCACGCCCCGACCGCCAGGCACCACCAGCAGATCCACGCGTTCTACGTCGTCCATGGACACCGCCACCTGCATGGCGAGGCCGTTGCGTGAGTTGAAGACTCCGACATGTGGCGCCGCCATCCGCACGCGCGGGCGGACGTCTTCGTCGATCAAGCGCACCGCCGACGACAGGACTTCATAGGGCCCGGCAAGATCCAGCAGTTCCACCTCCGGAAAGCCTAGGAGCACGATCTCGCGCACAGTGCTGGCGTCGAAGGGGTCCCTTGGCTGGGGGACATACTGTGGGTCATGCTGTGCGTCGGTCATGGCGCGGCATCCTACCGGCTCAGGCCGGCTCAGGGCGTGCGACCCCACGAGCGGGCAAGCTGACGCCGCGGACCCCGGGCCTGCGGCGCGGGGATGACCTTGGCGTCGCCCTCCTCTCCCATGCACTTGCCATGCCCAGCCCAACCGACGACCGCCCTCGCTTCAGCAAGAAGACGTTCAGCTTCCTGCGCCAACTAGCGCGCAACAACACGAGGGAGTGGTTCCACGCCCACAAGACCCAGTACGTCGACGACGCCCGCGACCCGGCCTTGCAGCTCATCGCCGACATGGCGGCGCCGCTTGCGAAGCTCAGCCCGCACTTCAGAGCCGACCCCAAACCCGTGGGCGGCTCGCTCTTCCGCATCCATCGGGACGTGCGCTTCAGCAAGGACAAGCAGCCCTACAAGACCGCACTGGGCATCCAGTTCCGCCACGAGCTGGGGCGCGATGCCCACGCGCCGGGCTTCTACCTGCACATCCAGCCCGGGGAGTGCTTCGTGGGCGCCGGCATGTGGCACCCACCTACCGACGCGGCCCGGGACGTGCGCCAGGCCATCGTCGACGACCCCAAGGCCTGGAAGGCCGCACTGAACGGCACGCGCTTCCGCCGGGAGTTCAGCCTCGTGGGCGACTCCCTCAAGCGCCCCCCGCGCGGCTTCGACCCCGAGCACCCCTGCCTGGAGGACCTGAAGCGCAAGGACTTCATCGCCGTGGCCCCGCTCGAGGAGGCTGACATCTTCGCAGCCCAGTTCGTGAGGGACCTGAGCGCGCGCTTCAAAGCGAGCGTGCCCCTGATGCGATTCCTGTGCGACGCGGTGGACGTGCCCTTCTAGGTCAGCCGGCGCCGGCTAGGGAGCCATCGAGTCAATTGCCCTCGTCGAAAGCGAGCTCGAGGGTCGCGGACTGCCCCGCCTGCACCTCAACGGGCTGGGAGAGAGCGGACGGAGCGTCCCTGGGTCCCGCGGAGGCATAGACCAACCTGGCCTGGTAGGTGCCCGGCGACAGCACCGGAATCCGATACGGATGTGAGAGAAACAGGTAGTCGCGGTTGCGACCCGATCTGACTTCGCTGATTTCAAAGTACGCCCTCCCGAAGAAGGGGCGCCGCTTCCTATCTAGAAGCTGAACAACAAGTGAGCCCGTCTCAAGACCGTCTGGGCCCAAAGCGACTTCGATGCGCGACCCCACTTCGGTGACTGCGACGGATTCAGCGGGCCGCACCTTCAGGTGGTTTCCATTGAGGAGCAACTCGAGTCGATAGTCTCCCACCGGGAGTCCGTGAATTGTGAACGCATCATCGACCACCTCAGTCACCGGGTTGACCGAACAGCGCATCGATTGACTGTCGCTGTCCGGGACGGCGGGGTGGAGGAACACCTCGATCGAATTGAGGACCTGAGGATCGGTCCCGTTCATGTGTGTCTCCCAGCCCGGCAGGGCCACTTGGAGAGTGCCTAACTCTGCACCTGAGGGCTCCAACACGAGACTGACCAATTCGAGTTGGTCCATGACCCTGGGGATGTACACGTCTGTTGACTGCTTCCTCATGCCCGGATAACGAGCATGGAATCGAACAGGCCCCGCCTCCGCCATCGGCCTCGACGACATGAGTTGGATGAGGTAGGTACCTCGCTCCCTCCATGAGTGGAACAAGGGGTCGAGCAAGGCGCCCTCGAGTGCTTGAGGGGCTCTCAGTTGCACATCGTCGTGAGTCTTGAAGGACCAAGAGGGAATCGAGTTGTAGGGAGCTGTTGAAATTGGGAGGTACCCGCCATCGAGCTCCAGGAGCTGAACGCCAAGGCCGTAGACGCACTCCACAGTCAGGGAATGAGTCGCATCGTGCTCAGCAACAGCGACGGCTCTCTGGCTCGCCACAGCCCCTTGACCGCCCGTCGTTAGGGTGTAACGTCCTGCTGGAACGCGCTCAGAAAATAAGAAGCCTCCCGCGGTATCCGTCAGAGTCGCAAGCACGGATTCGCTCTGCTCTCCCACACCGGGCACATCGACTGACGCAAATTCAGCTGTCCCGCCTGCCGAAAGGCGAGCTCGCGCCGCTGCACTAAGTGCCTCGTCAACCGTCGGCGGGTGACCTTGCGGCCATGCGAGGACCACCATCCCCTCAGGGCCAGCACGACCATCGATCCACTGTGCTGCCCCTTTGAGTTCATGGGCAGCAGCAAGGAGGCAGCGAATGGGCACCGTCGAGCCGGTCGCCTCGGCGACCTCTCCAGCCGTGACCTCTCGAGGGAAGTACCCGTCCGCCACAACGGTCAGCCCGTGCTCCGAGACTTGCAACGTCGACAGTCCATCGTCGTCCGTCACGCCGAGGACCATGCCGTCAATCGACGAAAGGAAACGGGCGCCTGACACGGGATCGCCCAGGTCTTGATCCACGGCAAGCACATGAACGAGCTCGAGTCTCACCGCAGGGGCCATCCCGTTCATCGTGCTTGGATCGGGAGAGAGCCTTTCGATCGACACGCTCGTTGGTACGGACGCGGCCCCCCCCCCTCGCCCATTCGACGACGCGAGGTCTACGCCAGCATCCTCGTCTCCCACGTAGAGGACGACGAGCAAGATGGCGATGAGGAGCGTCCAGATTCCGAAGGATTTGGCTGACTTGCTCATCCCCAGAAAGCGTCAGGGCCCGGGATTACATGTTGCGACAGTTGTACCGCCACCTGTGCTGCCGTTGCAGTCACTGTTTACGGGGCCAGGGCAGGCAGGGGGGTCGCACGATCCCACATTTTGTTTTCCAGTGTGATCGTTCTTGACCTCCATGTGGCAGCAAATGGGTGGTGGATCTTCCTCAGGGTCATCGCAGGTGCACCAAACCCACGCGTTTTGGGTGGACGATTGCACACAGCATTCATCTCCAGAACACTGAAGTACCCACTTACTGTTCGGCGGATCGTCGAGGCGTAGCACAGCACTGCCGTTGCATATCTCTGCGAGCAAAACCCCTCCGCTCGAAAAGAGAAGGATCGTGAGAGTCAGCAAGCATTGCTTCATCATTAAGGTCATCTCAATTTCCCGATGAGGTGTCCAAGTTTCGACGAGCTCAGGAGGATCCCCGGTCGTCGCCTCCCCGGCGCTCATTCCCTCGGAATCTTACCCCCCGAACAACCATTCGTGTTCGAACGTGCGGTCCATAGACGTTTTCTTGTCGGACCGTCAGACACCGCGCAATGGGGCGTCGAAGACACGAGCAGGACAGTGCGGCCCTCAGACAGGGTACTTCGCCTAGATGCTGGGGCTACCCATCCTGCGGCGGTTCAGGGTTTGCCCCCTGGCGCTGGCGCTCCGCCTTGCGGGACAGCAGCAACCCCACCTCGTAGAGCAGCAACATGGGGATCGCCACCAGGACCTGGGTGACCACATCCGGCGGCGTCATGATGGCGGCGAAGACGAGCATGCACAGGATCGCAACGCGTCGTGAAGACGCGAGGGTCTCGTACTGGACCACACCGGCACGCACCACGAGCCACATGACGATGGGCAGCTCGAAGACGATGCCCATGAGTAGCGTCAAGGAACGCAGGCTGAAGAAGTACTCCGACAGGGTGATGGCCGCCCCGGCCACCTCCTCGTCCAGGAAGCTGAGCAGGATCGGATAGGCCATCTGCAGCAGGACCGTGAAGCCGAACGCCAGGCCCAGGATGAACAGGGCCACGGCAAAGGGGAACGCCCGGAAGACTGCCTTGCGCTCACGCTCCAGCAGGCCGGCCGCCACGAAACCCCACAGCTCACGCAAGAACCAAGGCGCCCCCAGGAAGAGGGCGAAGGAGAGCGCGACCTTCATGGCGAAGATGAAGGCCTCCGCCGGGCGGATGAACTGCAGCTTGCCCGGGTCGGGCTGGCCGGCCTCGAGCATGCGCTCCCGGGCCCATTGGTACGGCAGCATGACCACGTCGATGAGCGTGTCGCGGAACACGAAGCCCACGATGAACAGCAGCACGAACACGATGAATGAGCGGATCAGGCGCGTGCGCAGCTCTTCGAGGTGCTCGCGCAAGGGCATGCGTGAGGAATCCAGGCGGTCGACATCCGTCATGGGTTCACGGAGCGGAACACGCCGCCTCCATCCAGCTCGGCGATCACGGGGACGTTGTCCACCCGTGCGCAGTCGACAAGGTCCTGTGCGAGATTCACGGCGGCTAGCTTGCGCCCGGACAGGCTGCGCCGCAACAGGCCCGGCAGGTCGTGCTTCCAACCTTCGAACAGGGCCGCTGCCGTGCGCGCGCCATCCTCCGCCTCGGCGCCGCCTAGCAGGGCCAGGCTGCCGGCGAGGCATCCCGCGGCCGCCACATCGTCAGCCGCCACGCGCCCGCCACTGCCCGCACACACCAACAGGACGCCCGGGTGCCCAGCGCCCACCAACGCCCGGGCCGTGGCCTCGGCATTGAGGAAGCTCGCGGCCAACACGCGCCCCACAACACCCGAGGACCCGTCGCCAACACAACGCTGAACGGCCTGGGTCCCATTGGTGGTGGTGAGCACCAACTCCCGCTCGGCGCAGACATCGCGCGTGAAGTCTCTCGGGCTGTTGCCCAGGTCGAAGCCTTCAGGTGGCAGGCCGCCCCGTTCGCCGACAAGCAGGGCCCCGGAGGCCGCCGCCAGGGTGCGTGCCTGCTCGACACCAGCCACCGGCCGGACACCAAGCGCACCGGCACCCAAGGCCGTGCAGACCACGCTCGTGGCACGCACGACATCGATGACGACGGCAGCCACGTCCTCGGACGCCACGCCCAGGGCCTCGAGACCTTCCGGGACCAGGGACTGCGTCAGGGCGACTTCAACCTTCACGGCGATCAGCCGCTCGATGCACTCAGTACTTCAGGAAGCTCGCCAGCTCGGGCAGCAGGATGATCCGGATGCCGAACTTCTCCGCGGTGCGGTAGGCGTCGGTGTCCGTCAGAGCCACGGCATCGTCGCCCTCATCCAGGCTCGTCTCGCCCAGCACGAGGACGTCGGTCGAGGTGCCCACCGAGCCGTCGACCTTGGCACCCAGCTCTTCCAGGCGCTGCGTGGCGAACTCCTTGCTCATGTTCAGGGGGAACTCACCGAGCAGGTGGAAGTGCATCACCCGATCCTTGTTGAAGTGCGGGTTGCGCACGAGGTCGCCGGGCAACATCGGGTCGTAGACGTTGGGCTTGCCCACGAGGCCCACCATGGCGCTCGTGGAGCTCACTTCACGCACTTCGACCTTGCCGCGGCTCACCAGCTCGCCGGACGGACCGCGCCGCAGGAGCTCGAAGCGCGTGCCCGTCTTGAGACCGTTCTTGCCGCCCAGGTCGATCCAGGCCACATCGCCCGCATCAGTCACAGTCACCAGCTTACCGTCGGGCTCGGCTGGAGCCAGAGGAGCACGGTTCTCTGCGAGGGCAACCAGCTGGTCCGCTGCAAGCTTGGCCGCCTTGCTGGCGTCGTCGGTGGCGTCCGCAAGAGCGCGCTCCGCGTCCCGCTTGTCGGAGTCCAACGATGTGTTCACGTTCGTGATGTCGTCAATGCGGCTCTGGTCGCTTGCAGCCTGACGGTCCGCAGCATCCTGCGCGTCCGCCAACTGCTGGGTCAGGCTCGCCACTTGGCTCTTGTACGTGCCTTCGATGGAGACGGTTTTCTGCTCGGCAGCCTGCCGTGAGCTGCGCTCCTTCTTGTAGTCCGCAGCGACGGCCGACGACGCCGTGCGCGCCGAGGCCAGCTCAGCCATCAACTTCTTGACGGATGCATCGAGAGTCACATTGGCCTCACCGGCCACATCACCCAGGGTCGTCTTGACCGACTCGAGGTCTGAGCGCACGGACGTCACGTCCGACTTCGCGTTGGGCGTTCCGTCGGTGTAGCCCGCCACCTGCGAAAGGGCGTTGAAGTTCGTGTTCATCTCGTCGAAACGACTTTCCCAATCGTCCCGCTCGGCAAGAGCGGCCGTTGAGCGCTGGTCAGCAACAGCGATGCTGTCGTTGGCGACGTAGAGCAAGTACAGCGTCCCAAGCCACAAGATCATGATGACGATGAGCCAGGTGGCATTGACGGCACCGGCTTCGCGGCGGCGGGAAGGCAGGAGGGGCGTGGTCACGTGTCCTCTTTCTTGCATCTGGGCTAGATCCGGGCTGACTCAAGCTGAGTCTGAGCAGGCGTCGCGCTGTTCGGGGGAGGAAGACCGTCGGCCACCCGCACGTAAGGTGCAGTAGCGGGGTCGGGGCTCCAGTGGGCGCGGATTATAGGCGGGAGCCCCTTGGGCGGCAACGGAGCCGATTGCTCTCCTTTCCAAAGCAGCTTCCCGCATCCGGCCCGGCAGTCTGCCTGCCGGCTGCTCCAGGGCGCTTCCGGGCCCTGCCCCCTGGCTGCCACGGGCCGTCCCTGACTACCCTGGGCTCATGGCTCTCGTGATTGGAATTCTGGGTGGCGTCGCCAGTGGCAAGTCCACCGTGGCCCGCCTGATGGCCGAGAAAGGCATCGTTCACGTGGATGCCGACGCCTTTGCCCACGAGGTCGTGCTGGAACCGGCGGTTCGGCACGCCCTGGAGCAACGCTTCGGCGACGACCTCTACGACGGGCAGGGCCAGCTGGACCGCGCGCTCCTGGCAAAACGGGCATTCTGTGACGAAAACAGTACACAGGAGCTGAATTCGCTCATTCACCCCAGGGTTCGCCAGCGCATCGCCGAGGCCCTGGCCGAGGCAGGTGAGCGGCCCGTGGTCCTGGATGTGCCCCTGCTTCTGGGCTCCCCGCTCGAGAATCTGGTGACCCGCTGGGTCTATCTGGAGACGCAGGAGGGCACCCGGGACGAGCGGGCAGCGGGCCGGAATTGGGCCCCGCAGGAGAGAGCTCGCAGGGAAGCACTCCAGGCGGATCTCACCGCGAAACGAGCTCGAGCCCACCATGTGCTGGAAAACAACGGCGAGATCGAGGATCTTGGGCGGCGAGTTGACGCTCTGCTCCTGGAGTGGGGCGTCCCCATCTGACCCAGTGCGCCCTCGCACGGCCGGACAGGGAGAGCCCCGCCTCTCCTGAACCTGCTGATCAGGCCGCCGCCCCCAGCCGACGCCGATGCCCAGACTTCGGACGCTGGGGCCGGATCCCAGGCCTTTCGGCATGTCCCTCCCCCGTCGCTTTCGCCGACCACTCCCTTCTCCTCCGCCCCTCTGCCCGCTTCCGCACTTCATGGCTCGACCACCACATCAGCGCCCCACTGCTCCCGGTGAACCGGACATCCACCACGTGGAGGATGTTGCGGAGCTCCCGCGCCTCACGGCTTCGGACGCCGCCGATGAAGAGGCAACGGACTCCACTGCGGACGCCTCGCCCCGCCAGATGTTCGTGAAGAAGGCCCCGCCCCTGCCGGGCATGGGTGATCACCCCGAGCCCGCGGATCTGGCGGACCTCGCCTCCATGCCCATGCCCGACCTCGTGCGCCGCCTCGGGCAGTACGGGATCGAGTGCCACGAGGGGACAGATCGCAGCAAGCTGCTCGTCGCCCTGATGCGCAACTCGGACAAGCTGGGCTTGCGCCTGGTGGGTGAAGGTCAGATCGAACTCATGCCCGACGGCTACGGTTTCTTGCGCTGCGCCAGGAACACCTTCCTGCCGTCTCCGGACGACCTCTACATCGCCCCCGCCCTGGTGAAGGAGTACAGCCTGCACCCGGGCATGTACATCAAGGGCCGAGTGAAGCGCGGTCGGCGCAAGGACAAGTACTTCGCCATCGAAGAGATCCTGCTGATCAATGACAAGGATCCCGAGCACGCCAAGGACCTCACGCTCTTTGACGACCTCACGCCCGTCTTCCCAGACAAGCGCATCCTGCTGGAGACGGATGACTCCCGGGATTTCTCGGCGCGGGTGGTCGACCTCATGGCCCCCATCGGCTTCGGGCAGCGTGGGCTGATCGTCTCGCCGCCCCGCTCCGGCAAGACCATGTTGCTGAAGGCGCTGGCGCAGGCCATCACCACCAACTACCCGAACATCAAGCTGTTGGTGTTCCTGGTGGATGAGCGCCCCGAAGAGGTGACCGACATGATGCGTTCGGTGGACGGCGAAGTCATTGCGTCCACCTTCGACGAGCCCCCTCAGCGACACATCGCCGTGTCGGACCGTGTGGACGAGCGGGCACGCAGCCTCGTCGAGTCGGGCTACGACGTCGTGCTCTTGATCGACTCCATCACGCGTCTCGGTCGGGCCTTCAATGCAGCGGCACGCACCACGGGCCGCATCCTCTCCGGTGGAATCGAAGCCAACGCGCTCCAGAAGCCCAAGCGGCTGTTCGGAGCTGCGCGCAACATCGAGGGCTCCGGCTCGCTGACGATCCTCGCCACAGCTCTGATCGAGACCAACTCCCGTATGGACGAGGTCATCTTCGAAGAGTTCAAGGGCACGGGCAACATGGAGATCGTGCTGAGCCGCGCCGTCTCCGAGCAGCGCATCTACCCGGCCATCGACATCCATCGCTCGGGAACGCGCATGGAGAATCTGCTCTTCGATCCGCAGGAAGCCGAGTTCGTCACGCAGCTGCGCAAGGCCTTGGCGGACCTCACGCCACCGGACGCCATCGACTCACTGCTGAAGCGCATGAAGCAGACCGCCACGAACGTCGAGTTCCTGCTGGGTCTGCGCAACGCCAAGTTCTAGGCCACGTTGGTCGGCGCTGGGGCCCGGCGCTCGGAGGCTGCTCGCGCCCGGGTGTCGCGACGGCGCACGCTCAGGGCTCCACGAGCTGCATGTCGCCTGGCCGCGGCCCCGCTTGGGCCTGCCAGCCGTTCGCCAACTCCAGCGACCAACCCTCCCCCACCAAAGCTGCTCGCGAGTTCTCCGGCTCAACCTGTGGCCGCGGCACGCGGAAGCCCGCCACCGTGCCGACCTCGTCGCGCAGAAGCAGCGCACCGCCAGTCTCGACCTTCAGCGTGCCCCATGTGTCGGTCACCGTCAGCGAGTCGTACACCTGGCCGTAGCCAGGCAAGCTCTCCTCGCCATAGGGGTTGAAGGAATACTGCACGGCCTGGGAGGCCGTGAGCTCGAGGATCGGCCCAGCGACGAAGTCCGACTCGTAGCGAACCAGACGCTCCCTCCGTGCCCGCTCCCGATTCGATTCATCGAGCAGGACCGTCTGACCGTCGTAGGACTCGAGACGGGTCTTCGCGAAGGTCAGGGCATCCTCGGGGAGCGTCAGCTGCCAGGCATCGGCCAGGCTCGCACCAAAGTCCACGGTGCCGGCAAAGCCCGCGCGCCAGCTCGCCCCGTCGGCGAGGTCCAGCAGCACGCCGTAGGCCGGGCCGCTGGCGTAGGCAAAACCCCGCGCGTGTCGATCGGCGCGCTCGTCGTCGAGCAGGCGTTGGGCGACGCGCTCCACGCGCTGCTCCTCCGAGGCCACGGACAAGCGGTACCCGGTGTACTCGGCCACGCCTTCATTGCTCTCCAGGGCGACTTCCGAATCGTGAGCGTCAGGGAAGATCCCGTGCCGGGCGGCGCGGAACGCCAACGCATCCAGCAGGGCGGTGCTCCGCGCCGGCTCGTCACCAGCGCGCAGAGCAGCGGCCAAGGCGCGCCATTCCATGCGCAACCAGATGCGCCCGGTCCCGGTGTCGAGGTGCGCATTGGGGCTGGCGGGAAAAGCACAGCTCCCGAGGTCAGGTTGAATCCGGTGCAGCGACTCATGCATGAGCAGTCGCAGGCGTGGCTCCTCCTGGTTCGGTAGCGGCCAGATCACCGTGCTCCACATCTGCCCCTGCCAGAGCTGGGCGGTGTTGGCCACGCTGAGGTCGGATGTCATGGGCCCCACGAACACGCCGCCCTGCTCGACCAGGGTTCCGTCCGGGTCTGCACGGTTGGCCAAGATGCGCCCCGCACGAAGGTCCAGGAAGATCATAGGGCCCGCGAGAGATTGGCCCCACAACGCGCCCGCGTCCCGGGCTGACGCAGCCTCTGCCTCGGCGAAGGCCTGGGCTGCCAGCGCCAACTCAGGTTCCCTGGAGGCCTCGAAGTCCTGAGTGCACGAGGCACCAGGGTCGGGGCGCGGGCAAGTCGGCACACCAACACCCAGGAGTGTCAGCAACAGAAGGATGGTTCCCATGAAAGAGGCTCCTGGGGTCAGGCTCACGGTTGGGTTTGCTGTCCACGGTCTTGCCAACGGATGGACTGGTCACTGTCCACATGGATGCGGAAGTCGAGCACACCACCCACATCCAAAACGTCCAGGGCCGAGGGCAACTGACGCCAGCGCGAAGATGCCAACACCTCTCCACCGACCACCACCCTGCGTACGCGAGGCCCATCGAACACCACCTGGAAGGGTCCTGCATCGTCGGTGGCGAAGACCGTCCGAGGCTGAACCGTCGCGAGCGCGGGCCCCGCCAAGAAGAGCAGTACGAGGCCCAGGGCCATGCCGATGCCCGAGACACCGCCTGTGCCCATCTGTCGCCAGCGCCTATGGGTAGTGGGTCTTGTCTCAAGCACCCGCTGCAGTCGTTCAAACAGCGACGAATGCGCTGAGAGCGCAGACACCATGCGGTGAGGCTGGGAACCAGCCGACACGAGCTCCGCCGTGAGCACGAGGGCTTGGGCATAGGCCGCCCGACCGGTGGCATAGGCGGCCAACAGGCGAGCATCCCGGGCGAGTTCCTCCCAACGCCTGAGCTGCGTGCTGGCCCACCACACAAGCGGATTCCACCAGAACATGACCCCCAACACAGCTTCGAAGACTCGCAGCCATGGATCGCCACGAGCGACATGCAGCAACTCATGGCCCAGGACCATCTGGCGCTGCTCAGGCGAAAGTTCGCCAAGAAGCGCGCGTGGGAATACGAGACGTGCCCTGGCTCCGCAGCCCACCACACAGGGGGACATAGGCTCGTCGACAAGCACCAAAGCCGGCGGCTTGCCTGCGAACGGGAGTTCGAGTCGCTCCGCAACCAGGCCAACTTCCCGCTGCAGGACGGGAGACGCTGCCCCGCCGCCGGCAAGCAGTCGACGCAGCCGCGAGACAGCGAACATCACACGCCACCCCCTGACCAGCGCGCCCGTCAACCAGACCCCGAGCAGGAGCTGGGAGGCGCCCTGCCGCGCGGACAAGGCGCGCATCGGGTCCGCATGCAGACTGGCAGCGTGAGCAAGAAGCGTGGCGAAGAGATCCACGGCACCCGACTCGATGCGCACCAGGGGCGGAATGACCAACTTGAACAACACGAGTATCCAGGCAACGTGCATCCAGGCAGGGGTCCGACATCGCAAGCCCAGCAAGCTGACACCCACAGCCAACAAGCAGGCGCCCAGGAACTGCTCGAGACTGTGCTGCCAGAGAGGAGTCATGTGTCCCCCTCTGCCTTTCCTCCGTCTTCCTGATGCTCACGGAGCAAGGCATGCAGCGCAGCCAGGTCCTCGTCGGAGAGTGGCTTCGTTCGCACGAGCTGACTGATCAGCGGCATCACGGACCCACCGCAGAGCCGCTGCGAGAGTTGCCCCAGGCGAGTTCCAAGAAACTGATCTCGTCCCATGAGGGAGAAGAAAAGATGGGCCCGAGCCGAGCGATCTCGGCGGACGAAGCTCTTGGCTTCCAGCCGGTCGAGCAGCTTCTGGACCGTGGCGTACTGAGCAGCCGAGCCCAGGGGATACAGGGAGCCGCAGATCTCACGGATGCTGCAACCCTGCTGCTCCGAGCCGGCCCAGAGGCACTCCATGACCCGCAGCTCGGTATCACTCATGTCCTTGAACAGGGGCGGCATGTCAGACACTCTGACTGACATTGAATAGCACGTCAACCCAGCACATCTTGATGATCATCCCTGGCTCAAGCGTCCGTCACGGCACCGGTCACGGCACCGGTCACGGCACCAGCGAAGCCAGTCCGTTGGTGGCTGAGTAGCCAAAGGGCGCCGTCATGTCGGGCATCCAGGCCTGCCAGAAGAGCGTTGTGCCGGACGGGATGCCCGACGGCAGGGTGGTCCCCAGGCCGAGCTCGCCCTGGAAACCGAGGGGGAACAGGCGGATCACGTCCGGCGTCGGGATCATGGCCCCGCCCAGGAAGGGCATGTTCAGGAAGCCGAAGCCGCCGAAGAAGTAGGCGAAGCCCTGGGACGGACCGTTCGCGACGGTGAGCGATATGGGGTCGCCCCCCAGCAGGTAGCCGCAGCCGGTCAGCGTCGGAGGGCCATTCGTCCCGGCGATCTCGCCGCCCAGCGTCGTCCAGGCGTCCGCCAACGGGACATTGAGTGCCTCCACCAACCACGTCAACCGGCTGCACGCGACCAGCTCGGGCAGCGACGACGAAACCACCTCGTCCTCGACGCCGTTCGCGATGGAAGGGTTCACGATCACGAGCCGCGATTGGGGCACGCTCAGTTTCCACGCGAATCCCGACCACACGCTGTGCGCGTCCTCTTCGGTGCCCGCGTCATAGGGTGGCATGACGAAGTTCGTGCCGTTGTTCTTCGCGCCGTAGTAGATGTAGAGCGGCAAGGCCTGATTCAATGCCAAGGTGCCCGGCTGCATGCCGTAATGGAGAGCGCTCGACTCGATCAACCAATCGTCATCGACTTCATCGAGCTCGTTCGCAGGCTCGTCGTAGTCACCCGGCTCGAAGATCGGGAAGTGAAACAAGTCGAAGTTGGCCAGTGGTTTGCTGACTGCAAGCGAAGGCCACCAGGTCACACCGCCGCCCAGCAGGCCCGCACTCACGCGCGTGCTCTCGAGCTCCTGCCCCTGCGGGTTGAGCCAGATATCGCTGCGGTTGGGGCCCATCACGACCCACTCCCAGACCACGGCCCCCGCGCTCGTGCCAAAGGCCGCGATGCGCGACGCGTCGATGCCGAGGCTCGCCGCGTTGAACTTCACGTGTTGCACCAACATGATGGCGTCCTTCTCGGGCATGGGCCGAGCCGGGTGCAGGTACGGGGCGATGATGCCGGTGTAGCCCGGGGGGATGCCCGCCGATGGAGGAATGAACACGCCATTGCCGGGGTAGGTCACCGGGTTGCCCGTGTTACCACCCCGCACGATGGTGCAGGTGGCGGAGATCACTGCGATGCCAGCTTCCAAGGCGTCGTGCAAGAGCCCGTCCGTATGCTCGATGGTGTCCGGCATGTCCGAGCGAATGAAGCCCGACAAGTCCAGGTCGAGCAAGACGGGATAGCCCGCCGGAGGGCCGGGCGAGGTGGGCAGGAAGAGCCGGTACACCTGGTCGGGGTGCGGGTTGGGAATCGACGGGCCGGCGTAGGACTGGCTGCCGTTCACCGGCAGATAGACCGTCTGCGCCGACGAAGTTCCGAGAACCGCCAACAGGGCCAGGGCGCAAAGAGCCACGCGCATCGAGATGCTCGACAAGGGTGAATGGCAAGGCCCTGCGTCGAACCCGTCCCGTGCGGGGTCCGTCCGAAGCCTGTGGGAGAGCGCCTAAAGGTATCGCGGTTTCGCGAAAATGCCCAACCCTTGCTGGCTGCCCTAACCCCCTGAGGCGCCGAGAGCCCGGCCGCCAGCCGCCCGGACGCGTGGCTCGGGGGCCCAGCCCCTGGCACCGGCCGTCGTCTCCACCAGCCTCCAGCCCTCGCGCAGCTCTTCATCCAGCACCACCGTGCCCGGATCCAGGCGAAACAGCACGCTCCCCCCCTCATTGGGCTCCGAGCGCACCGAAGTGCCCAGGATGACCACGGCTCGGCGGGCATCCCGCCCCCGTGCAGCCTCGGTTCCGAGGGCAAGACCCACGGCCACAAGCCCGAGGCTGAGGGCGGCCCACCCCGTCCGACCCCGGGCCATGCCCACGCGGCAGCAGATCAGCAGGACGATCGCAGCGGTCAGAACGAGGCCGACCGTCGTGTCCATCTGGTGCTGGCTGATCTGCAACGGAACGCTGGCGACGCTGTTCAGGAAATCACCCGACTGCTCCCCGGCCACCCCAAGGCGCGCCCGCACCTGCTCGAGATTCCGCTGCACCCGGAGGTCGCCGGGCTTCGCACGCCAGGCGGCTTCCAGCTGCCACACGGCCTCCCCGAGCAGCTCCGCCCTGGCAGCCGCCGTGCCCGCATTGGCATGCAGGATGGACCGACGAGTGGCGTCAGCCTCCTCCTCGGCAGCGGCTGAGAAGAGTTCCAATGCTCGGGGGTAGTCTCCCTTGCCGTAGGCCTGAACCGCTGCCTCGAAGTCGGACATCGCCTCGGGAGCCACGGCGCCAAACTCGTCCGCTGCCGCTAGCGCAAGCAAGCCGCTACTCGCGAGGACGATCACCGCAAACAGTCGCGCGAACATGGGTAGCCGCCTGTTCATGCGCTGACCTCCAGCGCGTCGGCCAAGGTGCGCGCTTCGGCGCGGACGGCATTCAGGTCGACGGTGGCTCCGCCGAGGTAGGCAGCCTCCCAACCTGACACCACCCGCAAGAGTTCTTGCGCCAGGGCCGCATCGGAAACACGGGTGGCGGCCTCCTCAGCCGTGAGTCCGCCCGAGGGTCCGTCCAGCCGCGCTGCCAGATAGCGGGCGAAGGAGGCGCCCACCTCCGACGGACTCGACGCCTGGCTCAGCGCCTTCTCCAAGGCAGCGCGCGCACCCTTGCGCACCACCTTCTCAGGGTTGCGGCCGCGCCAGCGGCGGATGGCCACACGCAGCTCCACGAGCCCCCAAGCGAGAAGAGCCAGCGCCGGAGTGGCCCAGGCAGGCCAGGCCGGCGACTGGGGCTGCGGAAGGTCGGTGCGAATGGACTCCAGGTCGTTGAGGATCTCCTCCGGCACGGCCAGCTCCGTGAGCCCACCGTCACCGCCGGGGGCAACCTCCAGGGGGAACGGCCCCACCCGACGCGTCTCGTAGACGCCCGTGCTCGTGTCGAAGAAACTGAACTCGATGGCGGGTATCTCGCTCACCCGCGAGTCCTTGGGCGAAATCTCGAACTCGAGCACCCGACCCAGGGTGCCCTTGGTCTCATCCTTGCCGAAGAGGCGGAAGTCGCCCAGCAGATCCGCAAACTCTGGCCATTCCAGCAGGTCGAGATTCGTCGCGGCACCGTCCTCGGAACGCAACGTCAGGCGCAACCTGCAGCTCTCGCCCACCGCCAGCTTTGAGGGCCCCGCGGAGCCACCGAAGACGAAGCGCCCCACCGCATTGGTGAACGAATCGGGCCGCCCTTCCAAAGGCGTCGGCTTCACGAGCACGGAGGCACCGCCCGAGACGGCATCCGTGACGATCACGCGGGTCGGCACCACGGAGCTCCGATTCAGGAGCCCCGCGAAGAACGGGTCACGTTCGCGACGGCTCTCCACCACCAGCCGGACGCTGAAGCGCGAATCACCGAGGGAGATCAAACCCGCCTGGGTCGCCAACAAGGGCACACGCGTCCGCAGCACGAGGCGCGATTCACCGTCGACGATCTCCCGTGTCTGGCACAGGGGCACCTCGGCGGCACCACCGTTCACCGGCATGGGAAAGACTGAGCGACAACTGGGGTTCGGGATGTCCCGGGGATGCAACCCCGGAACTCCTGCCAACCAAGGCAATGCCAACTCCAGCCCACCTCTGGGGATGAGCCCTTCCGCATCGGGATGCACCGTGGCTTCGACCTCCAGCTCGAGCACCTGCCCCACCCACAACTCCTCGATGGAGGGGCGCACGTCGAGGGTCACCAGGCGGTCCTTCAGATTGCTGTCGGCGACATCCAGCTCGCGCGCATCCGTCTCCACCGATGCCCCACGGCAACTGAATAGGAAGGGCGGCAAGAGCAAGGGCCCGGGCTGCTCTGGGATCAGCTCGAAGCGCCAGGTGGTGGTGAGCGACCCACTCGTCCGCCCGTTGATGCTCACGCTGTAGTTGCGCGTGCTCGGCCCCGACAGGAAGTTCAGCCGCGCTCCAACCACCGCAGGCACATCCAACAGGTCGCAGTCGGCCCCCTCGGCACCGGACACGCTCACGAGCACCTCGATCACGAGGCCGACCTCCGGGCGCTCGGGGGTGAGCTTGACCGAGATGTCAGGCGCTGCGCCGGCAACCGGCAGCACTGCCAGGAGCAACACCAGGAAGGGAGCGATGAAGGGCAAGGCTCTGCGCATCACCAATCCTTCTCCAGGGCTTCACGACGTGCCGCGCGTCGGGCCCGCTGCATGGCCCGCGCCTGCTCCTCAAGCTGCTCCAGTTGTTCCAGCAGCTTGGCCATCTCTTGCGGGCTCAGCTGGGTCTGTTGCCCATCGACTGGCTGCACGTCCTGGGGCTCCGTGGGCTCCTGGGAGGCGTCCCCTTCCTCGTTGTCCGGCTGGGGCTCATTCTGCTGAGGGTCCTGCTCGCCGTCTTGCTCCTGATCCTCGCTGTCCTGGGGCTCCTCTTGCCCGTCCTCACCGGGTTCCTGCTCAGACGGGTCGCCTTCACCGTCCTCGTCCTGCTCGCCGTCCTCGGACTCCTGCTGCTCGTCACTCTCCTGGTCTTCGTTCTCCTGCTGTTCCTGCTGCCGGCGCTCCAGCTCCTCCTTCATTTCCCGCAGGTCGTCCATGCGCCGGTTCAATGCAGCGATGGACTCCCGCGCCGACGTTGCCTCGCTCGCACCCAGGTCGGAGGACTCGCGCAGCGCATCCAGGAAGCGGCCCCTGGCTCCGCCAAGCTGTTGCAGCCCGGCATCGATGGCCTCGATCAGCGGGGCGGGTTCGACCTCGGGCGGAATGCCTGCCGGGTCGAGGGGCACACCCGACTCGGACAGCCCGCCCTCTGCCATGGCGTTCAGCGTCACACCCTGGTTGAAGAACGCCCGGAACGCCAACTCGCCGCTGGAGCCCTTGTCGTACTCGCGCAGGGCGCTGGCGTAGTCACCGCTCCGGTACTGGGCATCGGCCAGGGTGTGCGCGACGACCGGGGCTCCAGGCCACTCGACCCGCGCCCGTTGGATCAGGTCGAGCGCCAGCTCCGGGTCGCCGTCCCGCAAGGCCTGCTGGGCTCCGCGCGTGAGCTTGCGGCCCAGGGCTTCATCGGCTCGTGCCCCTGGCGTCAGCAGGAACACAGCCATCGCTGCAAGAGTTGCGCAGTACCCGACGCGGCTTCTCATGAGGGCCTCCGGTCGTGCATGACGCTGCGCACTCCCAGGCACAACAAGGCCGCCACCAGCGCCCACTGGAATCGATCGATGCCTTCTTCCCGCGTTGCGCTCCCGCGAGTCACGCCTTCCATCACGGCGATGCGCTTCGCGTACAGCTCATCCAATGGAAAGGGCGTGCGCTCGGCCGAGAGGAAGGCGCCGTCCGCGATACCGGCGATGGTCTCCAGCAGATCGAAGTCGGGGCGGCTCAAGACAGGCTCGCCTGCATTGTCCCGCAACACGTTCTGTCGCCCGCGGGAATCCATGACGGAGAGCACGCTGCCCTCCTCCGTCCCCAGGGCGACGACATGGATGGGGATGCCCCGGGCACGGGCCTCGTAGGCGATCTCCCCTGGCGGAGGGTCGCTGGCATGGTCCTCACCATCGGTCAGCAAGACGATCACCGCTTCCGCCGGGTACTCCTCGTCGAAGGAGTCCAGAGCCAGCTCGAGCCCTTCGCCCACAGCCGTTCCGCCGAGGCCGTTGGACAAGGTGTCAACGTCGTCCAGGAAGAGACGGAAGGTGGTGGCGTCGTGGGTCAAGGGGCAGATGCGTCGCGCATCGCCTGCAAAGGTCACCAGGCCCACCCGGTCCCCCACCATGTTCTCGAGCAGCCCGCGAACCTCGCGCTTGGCCCGCTCCAGCCGCGAAGGCGCCAGGTCTTCCGCAAGCATGCTGCGACTCGTGTCGAGCACCACCATCACATCCACGCCCCGGCGTTGAACCTCACGCAGGGACGTCCCCACCAGCGGGCCGGAAAGCGCAACCACCATCAGGGAGAGTGCCAGGGCGGCCAGCCCGTCTCGCACGACACGACGCGGTGCAGAGAAACCCGGGGCCAAGGCATCAGCCATGGAACCCAGCAGTTGCTCCCGACGCCGGCGCGCCGTCGCCAGCTGCAACAGCCCCCAACCCACGATGGGCAGGGCGGCCAGCAACCACACGAGCGACGACGGGTCCTTGAAGCTCACGCCGCCAACTCCATGTAGGGGCCGCGCCGCAGAAAAGCCTCCAACAACAACAAGCCCGCAGCGGGCAGGATCAACATGTGATAGAGATCGTCGTAGTCGGTGTATCGGACATCTTCGCGTTCCGTGCGTTCGAGCTTGTCGATTGCCTCGTAGACCCCCTCCAAGGCGCCGGCGTCCTTGGCACGGAAGAAACGCCCGCCCGTCGTAGCCGCGATGGATTCGAGCAACTCGGTCCGCAGGGCAACGTCCATCGTGCGATTGAAGAGGTCCCGCCGCAGCCGCGTACCCGCAGCCACCGTGTAGACCTTGATGCCGAGGTCCTTGCACAAGGCCGCCGCTTCGTTCGGATCGATGTGCGTCAGGTTCTCTTCACCATCGGTGAGCAGGATGATCACTTTGCTCTCGGCATCGCTCCCCATGAGCTTGCGGGCTGCGTTGCCCAAGGCGCTGCCAATGGCGGTGCCGTCCTCGGGCCCATTGGACTGGACACACTTCACGTCGCGCAGGTGCTGGATGATCGCTGACTGATCCAGGGTCAACGGGCACTCCGTACGGGGCAGGGCGGCAAAACTCATCAAGCCAATGCGGTCATCCTCGCGCGTGGCGACGAACCGGATGATCACATCCTTCACGACCTCGAGGTTCGTGACGTTGTTCTGCAGGCCCGGTTCCAGCATCGATGAAGAGGTGTCGACAACGAGCAGGATGTCGATGCCCTGGGTCACCACACGGGCCTCCTCACGGCCCCGCAAGGGGCGGGCGGCCGCCACGATGAGCAGCGCCGCTGCGAGCGTCAGCGCCACCCCGGGCAACCAGGTGGTTCGCGACCTGAAGCTGCGCGGCAAGCCCCCAAGCACGAACTCACTGCCCCCGTCGACGGCGCCCCGAGCGGCCTTGCGGCGCCCCATGGCCAGCAGCGCGAGGGGCAGCAGCAGCACCAGGAACCAGGGGTCGCCGAAGGTCATGAGGGAACCCCCTCTTCTTCCGCGGCACGCGTCTGTTCGACGAAGTCCTCAACCGTTTCGAGCAGCGGTTCCGCCGTCGCCGGCGCGGGGCGATCGCCCGCATACTTCACGAGGTCACAGCGCTGGAGGAACCCCGCGAGATGCTCTCGCCGCGTGCTCAAGGCGTCGTGCCCCTGGGTGACCTGGGACAGGAACTCCTCGGTCGTCAAGGCTGGCGCATGCAGTTGGAACATGCTCTCGATATAGACCCGCAACACATCACTGACACGGATCACGAAGGGCCGGATCTCTTCGCGGGTGCGGGGAAGGGCCGAACGCAACGCTGCCAGGGCGTCCATGGCCACACGATCCGCTGGCGGCACGTACACGAAAACCGGCACCTCACGACCGTCCCGGACCACGAGCCAACCCAACAGCAGCAGCCCCGCCAGGATGGGCCCCAAGAAGGGCCAGATGGGAGCAGGGGGCTTGGGAATCAACACCGCCTGAAGCAGATCGGAGACTTGCGCCCGAGACCCATCGGGCAGGTCGAGCACGACCTGCAGCCGGACCGGCTCCAAGGTCAGGGTTTCCCCGGCAGCCGTCACCACCGCCAGCTGCAAGCTGTACTCGCCCGCGCGGGCGATGCAGACAGGCCGGCGGATCTCCACGCGACCGTCGGCCAGATCGACCCGATCCATGGGCCCGGTCAACACATCGTCAGGGTGCTGCTCCGTGTCGAGACGCAGGGTCTGGACATCCGGCCCGCGCACCACGAGATCAAACCAGCTGCCGAGCCACTGCGGCCCCTGCGGGTACTCGACGGTGACCTGGTCGGCGGACGCACTTGCCGCTGCAGGCGCTGGCGCTGCAACCTCGTCCTGAGCAGGCCTCGCTGCGCGCGCCCCTGGGGTCACGACGCAGACCGCGAGCACTACCAGAGCAAGCACGACAGCAGGGATGTGCGGGGCGCGGCGAGTCATCGGCGACGGCGCTCCCGCATCTTCAGATAGGCCACCAAGGGGTCGACGACAGAGTCGCCCACGGGGATGTCCACAAGGTCCACGCGGTGGCTCCCAAGCTGGGCACGGAGAGACTCCGTGCGATCTTCAGCGCGGGTCCGCATGGCCTTTCGCACGGCAGCCGAGCTGCTGTCCACCAACAGTTCGCGCCCGGTCTCCGGGTCACGCCAGCGGATCAGACCGACCTTCGGCAGCTCGTGATGCAGGCGATCCACCAGGCGCAGCGCCACCACATCGTGACGGCGCGCCAGCACACCCAACGAGCGGTCGAAGCCGTCGTCCAGGAAGTCCGAGAGCAGGAAGATGTAGCTGCGCCGCTTGAGGATGTGTGCGAGGTGGTCACATGCAATGGCGATGTCCGTGCCAGCATCCTCGGTGTCCCGATAGAGAGCCTCACGAATGATGCGGAAGGCCTGTCGGTTGCCGCTGCGGGGCGGCAGCTCCAACTCGACCTCGTCCGTGAACCCGAGATAACCGGCACGGTCCCCCGACTGCGTAGCACTGAACGCGAGCACAGCCGCCAGCTCGGCAGCGGATTGGCGCACATTGCGTCGCGCTGCCCGTCGGCCAGCACCGGAGGGGGACGAACCGAGCCGTGTCGACGCCGAGAGGTCGTGCGCCAGGACCACGGTCTGCTCCCGTTCCTCGACGAATTTCTTGATGTATGGCCGCCCCGTCCGCGCCGTTACGTTCCAATCGATGGTTCGCACGTCGTCGCCGGGGACGTACTCGCGAACCTCCTCGAACTCCATGCCGCTCCCGCGAAACACCGAAGCGAAGCCGCCAGCGACCATGTCCGTCACCGCCTTGCGCGTGCGCAACTGCACGCGCTTGACGGCGCCGAGGATCTCAGCGGTGTCGATGTCGCTGGTCGTGTCGCTCACCTGGGGAACTCCGAGGCTCTCGCGGGTCGTAAAAGCCGAGGCCGGTCAGACGGGCCGCATCCGCGCCCCGAGACCGAGCCCGGCGCCAAGGCCCTAGGGCACGTTGATCTTGTCGAGGATGCGCGTGATGACCTGCTCCACAGGGATCTCCCGCGCCTCCGCTTCATAGCTGAGCAGGACGCGGTGCCGCAGCACGTCGTGGGCCACGGACTTGATGTCGTGCCCCTTCACGTAGGCACGGCCATCCAGGAAGGCGTGCGCCCGCCCGGCGAGGCCCAGGGAGATGGACGCGCGGGGGCTGGCACCCGTGTCAATCAGGGGAGCCAGATCCTCCAGCCCCACAGCAGCAGGGTCACGGGTAGCGCGCACCACGTCCACGATGTACGCCGTAACGAGCTCGTCAATGTAGACCTCGTCGAGCATGCCCATGGCGCGCTGCAACTGCTCGCGGCTCGTCACCTGGCGCACCTCGGTGCGCGGCCGCGGACGAGCCATCTGTTCCACGATGCGCTGCTCGTTCTCCTTGCTCGGGTAGTCCACGTGCACCTTGAAGATGAAGCGGTCCAACTGCGCTTCCGGCAAGGGGTAGGTCCCCTGCTGCTCCAAGGGGTTCTGGGTCGCCATCACGAAGAAGGGCTTGGGCAGGTCAAATGTCTGGTCACCGATGGTCACCTGCCGTTCCTGCATGGCTTCCAGCAGCGCCGCCTGCACCTTGGCGGGGGCACGGTTGATCTCGTCGGCCAACACCAGGCCTGCGAAGATCGGTCCCTGGCGCACGCTGAAGGTGCCCTCCGCTGGGTTGTAGATCTGGGTGCCCGTCACGTCGGAAGGCAGCAGGTCGGGCGTGAACTGGATGCGGTGATAGGACAGATCCAGGGCTTGGGACAGGGTGCGCACGAGCATGGTCTTGGCCAGCCCCGGTACGCCCTCCAGCAACACATGGCCGTCCGCCAACATGGCGATCACCAGGCGCTCCACGAGGGGCCGTTGGCCCACCACCACCCGCTCCACCTCGTCCATGAGGTCGATCAGGAAGCGGGCCTCTTCCTTGATGCGCTCACCGCGCTCCAGGATGTCTGACAAGAGTCTCTCCTCGACAAGGTCACGATCAGGTGCTGGGTGGAGCCCCATGCCACAGGGCGCTGTCTCGGCCGGGTGGGATGGGCCGCCCCCGAGACCTCGACGCGCCGCGCCCCCCACACTCGACGGCAGGACTGCCGAAAGCAGGAAACGGGACGCCTTTCGGCCCCAGAGGGCGCGATGGGCCCGCTCTTTGGAGCCCCACCGGCCGGTCGGGAACTATACCGATCCCACCCCCGGGATTGTTTGGATGGAGTGTGGCGGGACAGCGCCCTCAGCCACCTGCCAGCAGATTCTCCACCACCAACTTGGTGGATGGGAACGCCCGCTCCCGAAGCTTGGCAACGCTAGGCCCTGAACGACCTTTCGCTGCCTCCAACGCCAAGGGCCGCGCCCGAGCCAGGAGCTCCACGTCCGAGACCGGGTCCAGGACGAGGAAGCCGGGCATGCCGCTTTGCCGGGTGCCGAGCATTTCGCCCGGCCCACGCAAGCGCAGGTCCTCCTCGGCCAGCAGGAAGCCGTCGTCCGTGGAGCACAGGGCGTCGACGCGCTCCCGGGACTTGCCCGCCGCGGGCACCGGCCCCAGCAGCAGGCAACGCCCGGGGCGCTGGCCACGCCCCACCCGACCCCGGATCTGGTGCAAGGTCGCCAGGCCGAAGCGCTTGGGGTCCGGAATCACCACGAAGGTCGCCGCCGGGACATCCAGCCCCACCTCCACGATGACGGTCGCCACGAGCACCGACAGCTTCCCGGCCCGAAATGCGTCGAGGATCTCGTCCCGTTCCTCTGGCTTCATACGCCCATGCACCGAACCCACCCGCACCCTCGGCCCCAGCTGATGCTTCACGACCTCCAGTGTGGCCTCCACCGAATGGCTCTCCTCTTCAGTGGAGGCGATGGACGGGCAGACCACATATCCTTGGGCCCCGCTCTGCACGTCGGCCCGCAGGGAACGCCACATGGCGTCCTGCTTGGCCAAGGGAACGTAGCGCGTCTCGCGCGGGGAACGCCCCGGCGGCAGCTCATCGAGAATGCTGACGTCGAGTTCGCCGTAGGCAGTCAGCGACAAGGTGCGGGGAATGGGCGTGGCCGTCATCACCAACAGGTGCGTCTCTTCGCCCTTGCTGCGAAAGCGCACGCGTTGCCGGACTCCGAAGCGATGCTGCTCGTCCACCACCGTCACCGCCAGATCTGCGAACTCCAGGCGCTTGCCCTGCAGCGCATGAGTGCCCACGACGAGCGAGGCCGAACCCGTTGCCACCGCCTCGCGCGCCGCCCGACGTTCGGCGGCAGTACCGCGCCCGCTCACGAAGGCCACCTTCGGCCCACGCCCGCGGGGCCAGCCCGCAGCGATCAGATCCTCCAAGGCCTGCACGTGCTGCCGGGCGAGTACTTCCGTGGGCGCCATGATGGCCCCCTGACGTTTGGAGGCCACCGCCGCCAACAACGCGTAGAAGGCCACCATCGTCTTGCCAGAGCCCACATCCCCCTGGAGCAGGCGACCCATGGGTCGCCGTTCTTCAGCGAGGTCGACGCGCAACTGCTCGAACACCCTGCTCTGGGCGCCCGTCGGTTCGTGCGGCAACTTGGCCAACACCTTGCGATGCAGCGCATCGCTGACACGAACGGCCGGGGAGCGCTGAGCCTGCAGTGCCGCGCGTCGCGCCCCCACCTCGAGCGAGAGCGCCCAGGCCTCATCGAAGGCCAGGCGCCGCCGCGCCACCCTGGCCTGATCCAGATCCTGGGCCAGGTGGATGTCCCGGAAGGCCGCCGCCAACTCCGGCTCGCCAGGCTCGAGAGCCCGCCATTCCTCCGGGGGCGACTCCTCCAGGATGGCCGCCAGCACCTTTCGATGGGTGCGAGGGGGGACGCCTCGCGGCAGGCGGTAGATGGGCAGGCAGCTGCTTCGGGGGCCCTCAGCCTCGTCGGGGAGCCGCTCGAAATCCGCCGCGACCAGACGCGGGATGGCATCCGGGCCCTCGGCGACCTCGGCCTTTCCCGCGGCCCAAAGGCGTTGTTTTCCGAGGCTCTTGGCCAGATAGGCGCGGTTGAAGAGCAGCACGAGGGCTTCGTCGCCGGCAGCATCCCGGACCCTCAGGCTGACGGTGCTGTGCCGCCCCCGCCGCCGCACCGACGAGCGCAGGACCTCCCCCACCAGGGCACCCCGCTGGCCGTCGACCAGGGCCGAGACGGGCCCGGCCTCGGGCCTCAGGCGGTAGCGCTGAGGCAGGTGGTACAGCAATTCCCGCCGGGTCAGGAAGCCCGCGGCAGCATAGGACGCCGCCCGCGCCGGCCCGACGCCGGGCAGGCCCAAAGGAGATCGATCGAGGAGCCGTTGGGGTGGAGCGGTGTTTCGCGTCACAATGGGAGCCGATGATGACTTCTGACCTCACTCGCCGTGGCCTGTTTTTCTGGGTCTGCTGTTTCGGCGGTTCGGCCTCGGCGCTCGCCTTGGCCTCGCCGACCCCCAGCCCGCGCACCGGTCCACCCACCGGCCCCGGGCCCAGCAGCACCTCGAACGCCCCACTCAATGCTCTGGTGCTTGGCGCGCAAGACGCTGCCGCCGACGAACTGTCCCGCTCACAGGAGCTGCTCGAACGAGCACGTTCTCGCTTGTCCGATGCACAGGAGGCCATCGAAGAGTTGGTCCACGCGTTGGACGATGACTATGCCCTGCTGAACAACTCAAGGGACGCGCCGAGCATCCGCCAGGCCTTGGTGCTGGCCATGTCCGACGCCGTGGAGACCGCCCGCTCCCGCATGGCCGCCAGTGCTGCACAGGGCCGATCCATGATGCGACCCAGCCGCACGAGGGTCTTCTTGGAGGTCTTCAAGGATCCCGTTCGCAAGTCGTCGAGAGTCGACGTGCGCTTTGCCGACTGGATCGCTGCGCGGGTGGCCGACGCCTTGGGTGCGCGCAGTCGCCTGGATGACGTCGACGCCCAGGAAGTGCAGCGCGTCGTGGACAGCCTGTTCGTCAGCGACGAAAGCTGGCCTGAGTTCTGGAACAGGAGCTTCCACCAATCCTTGCCCGAGGCCCTCGAATACTCGTCCGCCTTGAAGGCCTACGAAGATGCCGGGCTGCAGATGGAACGTCTGCGCTTCCCGGAACGCTACGGCCCGCGCGGGGAGCCGGCACCCCCAGGCATGCGCGTCATCCCCGGGGGCACCTACACCCTTGGCCCCAACTCCGGTTGGTCACGCCCGCGTCGCAAGCAGACCCTCAAGCCCTTCGCCTTGGACCGCCACGAGGTGACCCATCGCGAGTACGGCGCCTTCGTCGATGCCCAGCCCGCCATCCTCCGGACCGCCTTGCTGCCCCGCGGCTGGACCCTGTCGCCAGCCGGGCTGGCCGCCTACGACCCGGCCCGACGTGAGCACCCGGTCGTGGCCGTGAACTGGTCCCAAGCAGCGGACTACGCCGCGTGGGCGGGCAAGCGCTTGCCCACGGAAGACGAGTGGGAAGCCGCCGCCGCGGGCGTCGAGGGCCGGGCCTACACCTGGGGCAATGGTTACTTCACGGGCCAAGCCAACGGAGACGGGGCCAACGAGGACACGGTGCCTGTGGAGAGCTATCCCCACGCCCGCTCACCCACGGGCTGCTTCGACCTGGCGGGCAATGTCTGGGAGTGGACGGCCACCCTCGAGGACGGCACCAACATCACGGAGTTACCGGACGGCCTCGTGAACATCGCAATCCGCGGCGGCAGCTACCGCAGCGAACGGCACGAGCTCACCACGCGCGCACGTTGGACGGCCCCCGGCCAAGATGCGTTCAGCTCTCCCAGCTACGACCGTCCCATCGGCTTCCGCTGCGCCAAGGACGTCCCTTGACCGCTTTCGCACCGCCGCCAGAGCACGCCCGTCCCGAGCCGGCCCCCATGGGCTCGCGTTGGGAGACCCTGACCCAGCTGTTCGTGCTCGCTGCCGACCTCCTGTCCATTCCCTTCCACCTCATCGCCTTCCTCATGACTCGCGCCGCGCACCGACGTCGTTTCCTCAAGGCCCTCGACGAGGGATCCATCGCCTTCCGGCAGGGCTACCAAGAGACTCCCTCCTCATGAAGCTCCCGGGCACTCCGCTGCGCCATGCGGGCGGCAACTACCTGCTGGTGGAGGGCGGCTACAACAATGACACCCGCACGGTGACGCTCTTGGCGGAGCCGTCGAACGAAGCCTTCACCCATCCCGAGAAGGCGCAGCGCGTCGTTTGGGGCGAGCAGGGTGAGTGGTTCCCCATCTCCCAATGGGCGGTGGGCATGATCACGTTGCAGGAGGACTCGTATACCGAACAGCGGCCCCTCATCGACGAGATCTTCGAGCGCTTCCGCTCGGAGCAGCAGGAGTTGCCGACGGTCGCCTGGGCCGTGCAGGGAACAGGCGGCTTCGTGGGCTCGCTCGAGACGATCCTGCCCATGGGCTTGGCCGCCAAGGTGTACGGCGAAGAGGAAGATGCGGCGGAACGCGCCGGCGACGACATCGTCGTGCCCATCACGAACTTGCCCAACTTCCTGACGCATCTGGCGCGAGAGGGCTACGCCGGCGGGATGTGGAATGCCCAGCAGCCGATCTTCTTCTGCATCGACTCCAACAACGAGTTGCAGTTCCTGCGCGTGCGCCGGGCGGACGCGGGCGGCATGCAGATGGACATCCTCGATGCGGACGGCGACTGGCTGCAGTACGAAGGCGCCGAAGAGATCGAGATGCTCGAGAACCGCGATGCGTGCGACGAGCGCCTCGTGGCCACCATGGGCAGCCGACCGGTGATGAGTTGGCCCGTGGACGGAAACTTCTGGTCCGTGGGCCCCAAGGGCGGCGAACCGGGCTGCATCACCCGCGAGGAAGATGAGCTGCCCTACGGCATCTTGTTCACCGACGAGGAAGAAGCCCGGGACTGGCGCGAAGAAAGCGACTCCCCTTGGGTGTCCTTTCCGGTCGACAGCGTCGTGGAGTTCCTGGAGAGCGAGTCCCTGGACGGCAGTGGCGTCCTGCTCAACCCGGCCAGCCACCGGGTGCACTCGGGCGTGCTTTGGCGCGACGGCGAGCGGATCGTCCTGGAGAGCTACAGCGGTTTCTGGGTCCTGGATGGCGACGAGTTCGAGAAAGTCGACTAGCTGGGCCCAACCGAACCTGCGTCACCAGGGGCGTTCCATCGAGGTATCCCTGGCAGTTCCAAGCGCGAAAACCAGCAGTCGAACGCTTTTCAGGTTTTCTGCGAAACGACACCGCGACTCGCGGTGTCAGGGATCCGAGGCGGCGGGTGTTGAGTTTCGAGCATCTGCTAGGCCGTCCACCCCGACCGAACGATCCGTTCAAGCAGGGGCCGGTCGACCTCTCCACATCCACAATCGATTTGGGAAGAGCCAGGCTCACCCTGCCCCCCGAGCTTGGTGTCACAACTCAGCAGAACCCATTCATCACTCGGCTGAGTGGGGACAGAAAGAGGGATTTTGTCAGGACCTCGCTCCTGCCCCGGCCCCCCCGGGGTGGGAGCGATCTGAATTCCTAGACCGGGGTGTCCTTGTTGTGTTCGCGCTTGCGGAGCTTGTTCTGGTGCTTCAACAAGGCGCGCTCTTGCTTGCGTAGGCGCTTCTCGGCCCGGGCGCGATCCTTGCCCAACGTCTCCTCCGTACGCGGGCCGCTCCCGCTCCAGTCGTAGCCTTCGTCCCGGTCGTAACCGTAGCCGTAGTGGGCTGCGTCCAGGGGATCGGAGGCGAGCCCCGTGAGGAAGCTGCCGATCACCCGTCCGCCTGCTGCACGGATGTTCTCGATGCTGCGGTTGACGGTGTTGCGCGCGGTGTCCTGCAGGCGCACCACCAAGAGGGCGCCGTTCACCAGGGCCGACACCACGCAGGCATCGGTCCACGGGTTGACGGGTGGTGCATCCAGGATGATCCAGGTGTAGCGCCGCTTCAGCTCGTCCATCAGATGCACGAAGCTGTCCGAACCCAGGAGCTCGGCCGGGCTGTCGGGCTCGGCACCTGCGCAAACGAGATCGAGGTTCGGCACGACCGACGGGATGCGCACATGGTTCAGGGAGACCTCCCCCTTGATCAACTCGGTGACGCCGCGCTCCATCTCGATGCCAAACGCGTTCCCGATTCCAGGAGCGCGGGAGTCGAGGTCGAGCAGACACACGCGAGTGCCAGGAACCTCTGCCATGCAGGCGGCCAGGTTGGCCGCGGTGATGGACTTGCCTTCGCCACGCTTGCTGCTCGTGACGACGATCGCCCAGGGTGCGCCGGACGGGTTGAGGGCCGAGAGGTTCGTGCGGCAGGCGCGGTACTGCTCCGCCAGCAAGCCGCTCGGGTCGTGATACATGACGAGGTGACCGTCCACCTTCGACAAGAGCCCGCCCGGTCGTTCGAGTTCGCCCGTCTCGTCCTGCGTGACCTCGCTGGCATCCCCCAGGGCAGGGGCTTCCTCGGGCGCGACACTCATTGGTTGCGACGAGATCTCGGCACCCACTAGACCCGCTGCGGTGCCGTAGGCAGCCACGGCAGCCGAGTCGATGCCCTGATCGGACTCGTCAGCCCCGGGCTCGGGCTGGACAGCGGCATCTCCCTGGCTGTCGCCGTCCGCCATCTCGGGCGTGGGCTCGTCCTGGGGACCATCGATCGGGTTTTCGGGGTCACTCATCATGGGCGCTCTCCGGGCATGCCTCCCAATCGGGTCACGAGCCCGGCTGTCTTCAACAGAATCGGGTGATCATTGTCGCGCAGAGAGTCAGATGCAGTTCGTCCCATACGAGAAAGCCGCTGACAGCTACCTTTGGCGAGGAGCAGCTCCTGCTCCAGCCGCTCGGCGCCGACTCGGTCGGCCCCCTGCTCGTGGAGGGTCGCTGCGCGGGAAAGGACGGCAGCCTGGGCATAGGCCGAGAGGGCCTGATCGGCCAAGGCCGCGCAGACGAGCTGCTCGCCCCGGATGCCCTTGCCGTGCGCCTGGAGTGCCTTGCCTGAGGACACGGCCAGTTCGGCCACCGTCATGGAGAGCGCCAGGGATTCCGCCCGCAGCTCATCGGGTACTTGCATGGGTTCCGGCGCCTCGGCCCCGCTCAGCAGGCGGCCGTAGGGGTCGTCCCGACCCGGCACGCCCTTCGCGAGCAAGACCCCCACCTCGCGCAGACCACTCGTGGCCACCATGACCCGCAGGATCTCGTTGGTGCCTTCGAAGATCATGTTGACCCGCGCGTCGCGCAGCATGCGCTCGAAGGGATAGTCGGTGGTGAAGCCATTGCCTCCGGCGCACTGCACCGCGTCGTTCACCACGGCCCACAGTGTCTCGGTTCCGAAGACCTTGCAGAGCGCCGACTCGAGCGGCAGATTCATCGCGTGCCGGTCGGAGAGCCCCGTGGTGAGGAAGACCATGCACTCCAGCGCGTGGATGTCCTGAGCCATGCGCCCGAGCTTCTGTTGGATCAGCTGGAATTCGCCGATGGGGCGGCCGAACTGTTCGCGCTCCTGGGTGTACTTGACGGTCTCAGCCAACAGGAAGCGGGACGCGCCGACGCAGCCACCCGACAAGCCCGTGCGCCCGGTGTTCAAGATCTCCAGGGCCAGCCGAAAGCCCTCGCCAGCCTCACCCACGAGGTTCTCCACGGGCACCATCACGTCCTCGAAGACGAGTGGCACCGTCGAGCTGCCGCGGATACCGAGTTTCTCTTCCTCGCGCCCGATCTCGTAACCCATCTCGCGTTCGATGAGCAGGCAGGAGATGGATGGACGACCGTCGTCGCGCGGATGATCAGGCGTGCGCACGAAGGTCGCGACGATGTCGGCGATGCCGCCGTTGGTGATCCACAGCTTGTTGCCGTTCACCACGTAGTGCTTGCCGTCTTCCGAAAGGATGGCCGTGCACTTGAGGGACTGCGCGTCACTGCCAGCGTCGGGTTCGGAGAGCGCGAAGGCCGCCTTCAACTCCCCCGTCGCCATGCGCGGCAGATACTTCGCCTTCTGCTCGGGGCTCCCGGCCAGGAGCAGCGCCTTGATGCCGATGGTGGAGTGCCCACCCGACGTGATGGCCGTGGCGCCGTCGGCGGCCGAGAGGTCCATGCCGACCCGGCAGTACTGGGTCGCGTTCAGATCCAGGCCCCCGAATTCCTCCGGGATGCGCATGCCGAAGATGCCCAGCTCGGAGAGCCCGTCGAGCACCTCGGACGAAAGGGCGTGAGCCTTGTCGATGGCCTCGGCGTCGATGTGATCCTTGGCGAAACGCCCGAAGGCGTCTCTCATCATGGCCAGCAGCTCACCCTGATCGGCATCCAGGAAGGGATACGGGGTCAGAGCGGCCGTATCGAGCTGGCCAAGGAACATGGACTGAACGAGCGGCTTCACGGTCGGAAAGGTCATCCCCCCATCATCGGGACTCTGGGCTCCCGGCAAAAGGATCATCCCGTGAGACCTTGCCCTTGACCCGGCCCTTGACCCAAGCGGCGATCGGTGGCTCAATACCCCCGTCGCCGGATGCCCGGTGGCGTCGTTCTTTATCAGTCCGATTCGTGTTCTCGGCCTCGGGGAAGACGGTGCAATTCCGTCACGGTCCCGCCGCTGTAAATGGTGACGAAGGGTGCACCGAGCCCTCGACGATCCTGTCTGTTCGATCGTCAGCAAGCTCAAGCCACTGTTCGAAACGCGTGTGAGGCTCATCGCCTCCACGCAGATCGGATGGGAAGGCGCACCCCGAGGATGATCCATGAGTCAGAAAACCCAGCCGACGAATCGTTCGAAGTCCACCCGGAGATAGGTGGGCCCGAACACTCGTTGGACGTTCCGATTTCCGAAACTGCTCCCCCTGCACGCCATGCATGCAAGGGACCCGGCAGGCAAGGGAATCTCACGGAACGAAGGCCGCCAGGCAAATCAGGACCTCTGACCTCTCCTTTGGGAGCGGGCGCGGGTCAGGATCGCCGAGGCGGCTTTTTTCGTTTCTGAACGTCCTCAACATCTGGAGACGCCTTCGGGCGTTCCCTCCCCAGGAATCCTTCTGCCTGCGGTCCGTTCAGTGGCCGCGCCACCAAGAGAGGCAGGAGCAGGACGCCGGAGCCGGAGCACGGGTCATTCCCCTTTTGGTCATGACATCCATGCGTTTCTCATCCGCTCTTTTCTCGGCAGCTCTGCTGTCGGGCTCAGCACTGGCTTCTGATTTCACCGTTCCGACCGGCTTCAACCTCGAGAGCGCTGGCTCTTCGGGTCCCGTGGCCGGCGTTCTGCTGGACGGTCGGATCCTCATCGCCACCGGCTCCTTCGGTGCCGAAGGCCTGGCCGTCCTGCATCCCGATGGCAGCGCCACACCCTTCGCCACGGGATTCGGCTCCCTGGCTGGCGTCGCCCAGTCCCCCATCACGGGCGACATCGTGGTGGGAGATTCACTCTTTGCACCAGCGCTCACCGTGCTGCGAGATTTCGACAACAACGGCGACGCCCTGGGTGCCGGGGAACATCTGCCCCATGTTGCACAGCCCGGTCCCGTAGGCGCAGGCCCCGCCCCCTTGCCCTTCAACCTGAGCTTCAAGCCCGGGACGGACGAGCTCTTCATGACGGGCTCCACGCCCTTCGACCCCATGATGGCCTCCACCGGCCTGGTGTCGCGCTTCGTCGGCGGGGTCGAGAACCTCTACGCCGATGGCATGGGCTTCGCTTCCGGCATGACCTGGGACGGTGACGACCTCTATGTCGCCGACCTCAACTCGTCGACGTTCTTTGGCCGTGTCGTCACCCTGACGGATGGCAATGCGGATGGCGACGCCCTGGATGCAGGCGAGGCCGTGGACTTCGCTGCCGGTCTCAGCGGTGCCAGCGGCCTGGTGCAGGCGAAGGATGGACACTTCTACCTCTCGGGTGTGTCGGATGTGCTCGTGGGTGGCGACTTCAGCGGCGCGATAGCCCGCCTCGCTCCCGACGGGGACAACGACGGCATCACGGATGAGTACATCGAGGCCTACATCGACGGCTTCGCGTTCGCCGGCGCGCTGACCCTGGTCGAGGGCGTGAACGGTTTCGAGCCAGGCGTCGATGGCGATGGACAGCTCTACGTGGGCGATTACACCTTTCCCGGTGGCAACCGCATCGTGCGCTCGGCTCCGAACGCCAGCACCAGCGTGGTGGGCGCCGTGGCCAACAACTCCATGTTCAGCATCGTCGTCTCGGGCGACGTGGGCGCCGCGGGCTTCCACATCATCTCGCTCGACACCACCCCGACGACCATCTCGGGCATCGGCGATCTGTGCACAGGCTTCAACGGGGCGTTCCTCATCGCCCAGCCGCAGGTCATCGGCGCGTCGGGCTCCGTGAGTCGGACCATCACCGTGCACGGGCAGCCCGCCCTCGTGGGTCTGGACGTGGCCATCCAGGGCATCGTCTTCCAAGCCGGCGACTACGGCCTTGGCAACCCCCTCGAGTTCACAATCGCTCCTTGAGTTCAGGAGAAGCGCCAAAGCTCCATAGCAAGTGCTCAAGCATCACAACCCATCAACATCGCGGCCCGGAGGGGTTGGCTCCCCTCGGCGACTCCTCCGGGCCGTCCTTCTCACTGCAGGATTCAAGACCATGAACAAGCTCGGACTCACGGCGACCTTGCTGGCGAGCGCCAGCGCCCTGGCCTTCGTCGGCGGCATCAACCCCTACGGTCAGGCTCTCTACTCCCTCACACCCGGGTTCAACGCAGCCGGTGACTCACTGCAGATGCTGGGCCCACCCTCAGGTGAGGGCTTGCACATGGGCTCAGCCGACATCTACCAACTCGGCGTGCAAGGCGAGGTGGTGATTGAGCTGGGCGACCCCGCGGCCAATGGGCCAGGCACGGACCTCATCATCTACGAGAACCCCTTTCTCGCCATCGGTGGTGCGGACTCCGAGACCTGGGTCGAGGCCCTCAAGGTCGAGGTCTCGAGTAACAGTGAGGACTGGGCGGGCTTCGACAACAGCTACCTCGGAACGGCTGGGCCCTTCGGCCTCTTCCAGCCCATCCCCATGCACTGGTTCCGTGGCTTCGCGGGCGTCTCACCCGTGGCAGCCCATCCGGTCCTGGGAGTGGACCCGGCAGACATCGTGCTGGGCGGCGGCGACGTCTTCGACCTGCAAGACCTGGTGGACCACCCGAACGTCGTGTCCCAACTGGTGGACCTCGAGGACATCCGCTACGTGCGGCTGACCGACATCCAGGGCGGGGTCAGCACGGACAGCGCCGGCGGCCTGATCTGGGACTGCGGCGATGTGAACTTCGCTTGCTCCGATGTGGACGCCGTCTACGTCGCCAACAACTCCAACTTCGTTCCCTTCGGTCGCCCGACGGTGGAACTGAGCATGGAGGAGTTCCCCGGCGGAACCTTCATGGTCCTGGAGATCAGCGATCCCAACGGCCTCTGGCACGTCATCCCGACCATCACCGCCAGCTCCAACGGCGTCCCCGGCAACTTCTACAACCTGCTGCAGTACTTCGCGTTCCTTGAGCTGGACGACTTCCACGTGAAGATGGCGGCGGGCCCGGTGATTCCTCAGCTTCCGCCCACGCAGTTCCGGGTCTCGGCGACCGACATCACGGGCCAGACCAGCGGCGACGCGATCTACTTCCCCTAGGCCGTCGCCGGGCTGCAGGCAAGGCGACTTGAAGAGGAGGTGGCGAGCCTGCCGTAGCGCTGTCCCCGGCGGCGAAGTAAGGTCGCAGGAGACGTGAGCGAGCGACCCTCCGCCTCTCTCGTTGGGAGACCGCGGGAGACCCCATGCCCTACGATGTGTTCATTTGCCACTCGTCTCGAGACCGGCAGATCGCTGACGAGGTCTGCTCGGTCTTCGAGTCGAACAGGCTGCGATGCTGGATCGCGCCGAGGGATATCACGACAGGCGCGACCTGGGCAGGCTCGATTCGTGCGGCCATCGATGAATGCCAGGTGCTGTTGGTCTGCCTCTCCGCAAACGCCAACGACTCCGAAGACGTTCATCGAGAAATCGACATGGCGCGCAGGGTGGGCACGGACATCGCATGCCTGCGTATCGAGGATGTGCAACCGAATGGCGACCTCGGGTACTACCTGAACATCCTGCAGCACTACGACGCCTTCACCCCGCCCCGCGCACCTTCTTTGGATTCTCTGGTGAAGGAGCTCCAGAAGAAGATACACCGCGTTCCATCGCCCGAGGAGCTCCTTGAGCGCACGCTCTCCGAAGTCTCTGCGCTGGCCGATTCAAACGAGACCGTGCGCACCCAGAGCGCTCAAGCACTCAGCGGGCCCTTCGACATCGCCTGCAAACTCCTTCCTTGCGAAGAGGTTGGCGGCGACTTCCTGGACATCATCACGTTGAGGGATGGCTTTGCCGCCCTCGTGATCGGAGACGTCTCCGGTCATGGCTTCTCATCAGGCCTACGGGTCGTGGAATTCCGTGCCTACCTGCGGGCGTTCCTGTCTTGCGCCGACCCGGGCAGCAAGAGCTCCGTCACCAAGGTCATGAGTCAGCTCAACGAGGAATTGCTGCGAGACCTGCCGGACTTCATGTTCATGACGGCCTTCCTGGCCCTGCTGAATGTCGACCTACGCAAGCTGAGCTGGTGCGGAGCTGGCTGCGACAACCCTGTCCTTCGCAGGTCAGATGGAAGCATTGAGCGGCTCGCCCGCAACGGCATGGCACTCAGCCTCGACGACAGTGCGGAGTACTTGGTTCACGAGCCGATCGAGCTTCAGCCCGGTGACACCCTCTTGGCGTTCACGGATGGGCTCGCAGAGATCAGGCGGGAACCAAACGATCTCTACGGCGAGGAGCGCATCATCAGCTCCCTCCAACACCACGCGAAGGGAACCGCCAGCTCGGAGCAGATCATGGCGGGTCTGCTCGAGGATGCGGATGCCTTCCGTGGCGAGGACCCTCTCCAAGACGACTTGACCGTTCTCGTCCTGCGCTGTCAGGCGTCTACGGATGGCCGCGACGACTGAGCGGGGAGCCCCCTAGCCGCCGGCGCGCGCCCGCGGATGCAGGATGTTGTTCTCCAGGTGGATGTGCTCGTGTAGGGAGCGCTCGAGGTCTTCGAGGCCCACCCAAAGCGCACGCCAGGTGTTGCATGCACCCTCCGGGACCACGAACTCACCCGTCAGTTCGCGCACCTTGCGCAACATGCCGCCCAGCGTCTCGTGCTCCGACTCCATCACCTGCATCGGCGCACCAGCCATGGGACCCTGGCCCGCCTTGATGGCCGGGAACAAGATCTCCTCCTCTTTGGGCAGGTGGTCCTCGATGTCGGCCTTGATGCAGAGCACCGTGCGCAGCAGCTCGTCGAAGCGCGCCTGATCCTTGCTGCCGTGCACGCTGTGCACCTTGCGCATCATGGTCTCGAGGCGCGGCAACTCCTCCTTCAGCGGCGCATGATACGCCACCAGGATGTGGTCAATGAGCACGTCGAGCGGCTTGTCGTCCCAGCGCAGCTCCGCTTCTGGCTGTGCGGCGATCTCCTGCTCGAGCTCAGCGATGAACTGCTGGACGTCGACGCCCTTGTTGTCGCACGCCGTGGAGAGATCCAGGCCGCCCGCGCAACAGAAGTCGATCCCGCGGCGGGCAAAGACGCGCGTGGCGAGGGGATGCTCCGCAGCGAGAGTGCCGACTTTTGAGTCTGCCGTGATGGTCATGGCTGTGTCCTTGGTAGTGGCCCATGGAAGGGGCCGGGGGAACGTCAGGGAGTCGACAGGAGCGCGAGCAGCGTGTCGATGACCCGCTCGGCAGCCGGGGCCTTGCTGGCCGCCGCTGCACTCTTGCTGGCGCCGCGTGATTGGATGAGGGCGTGCACGGTGCCGGTGAAGATGGGCAGCATCGTCCCGGGGTCGAGGTCCGCGCGCAGATCGCCCTGCTCGCTACCCTCGCGGAAGGCGGCCATCAGGTAGGCGCGCGAGCGCTTGACCAACGCACGCAAGCGCCCCACCGCATCCTCAGGCACGCACAGGTAGACCTGGTCCGAGAGCAGCAGCCAGGCGAGCCCCGGCGTGCCGCCGATCAGTTCGACGCGCGCCAGGGCGAGCGCCCGCAGGCGATCCAGCGGCGGCAAGTCCGCCGAGGGGAGGGTGGCGTCGACGGCTTCGATGGCCACGTCCACGGCGGCGCCCAGGATTTCATCCAGCGTGGCGTAATGCCTGAAGAGCGCGCCCGGCGTGAGGCCCACCTCCTCGGCCAAGCTGGCCGCAGTGAGGGAGGTGGCGCCGCGCTCGCCGATGACCGCGAGAGCCGCTCGCGCGATCTCAAGGCGCCGGATGCTGGAGGGCTTACGGGTGGTGCTGGGCACTGGAAAGGGGCTGGGGGAGGAACCAGGGGGTCGGCTGTCTCGTGTCGCCGTGATCGAGTTGTAAGTAAATAGTTACTTACTAATCGTATCAAGACAAGCCTGAAACAAGCTTTTATGAGTAATTTTGACCCGCCGATTGGATCGATGAAGCGCATGAGGGGCCTAGGGGGGCCCAGCACCCGCTGATCGTCAGCGAACCGAAGTCAGCGCTTCGGCAGATCCACGAGGCGAACGCCGCCGATGTGTTTCGGCTGAGGCCCTGCCCCGGAGAGGCGTACTGCCGTCCACGCCCCACCCGCGCTTGCGAGGTTCAACAGCGCCGTGCCGCCCCGAGCCAGGGAGAATTCGCCCATCGGTCGCGTCTGACCCTCGGCGTCGACGAGCTCGACGCTCAATGGGCCCTTGGGGCCCTGCGGACCCAGCTGGATCCACAAGGCGGCGTGACGACTCCGGAGCGCGCGCGCTGGCAGTTTGTGCTCCTGCAACCACCCCTCTCCGTCCTCCCGCTTCTGGATGCGGGCTCGAGGCAGTGTGAAGGAGTGCTCCAGGTCGAGCTCCGTCACGGCACGCATGCGGATGTCGTGCTGAACCGGTGCCCCCAAGAACATGACCACGAGCAGAGGCGAACCCGTCCCGGCGGCAAGCACGGGCAGCGTCAGCGAGTTCGAGTCCTCTGGCCAGGAGATGCCGTACCGCGTGCTGCCGGTGAACACGCTGACGCGAAGCCCCGGGGCGTCCGTGGGCCGGCCCGAAAGCTCAATGTGAACGATGCCGTCGCCCGTGCTGGCCAGCTTGCCCCTAGCCAGGAAGCCGCGACGGCCAGGGGGTTGAGTGAACTCGCAGGGCAGGCCAAACCACTGCGGCGGCTCGGCGAAGATCATCGGCTTCACCATGTCTGCTTGCAGCAGCTGGGGCCCCACCTCAGCCGCGCCGTAGCCTTGCAGCTGAAAAGACGGAATCTCGAGCACCAGCTGCGATCCTTCGGGAATGCTCCCGGAGGCCAGTGCACGGTGAAGGCTGACGCCTGCGGTGGTGGCGGCCTGACCAAGCCCCAGTACCTGGCGATCGACGAGGTGTGAAAGCTGCTGGGTAGCGGTCAAGGTCGAACTGAAACTGGTCCCGATCAGAACCACACTGGGTGCTTCTTCGGGCAGGTTGTTGAGCGAATCGGGATTGACGAGGGGAGCCTGCAGATGCTCCTTGGGAAGGGTACTCATGACGGGGTGGTCTATCTCGATGCCCAGGGTCTGGAGCAGGCCGTGCTTCACCTGTTTCGGCACGCCGATCCGCATGCTGCTGGTGCGCAACTCCGGTGGTACCCAGTTGCCCAAGACTCTCGTCGCCGCCTCTAGGGCATGCCACATGCCCTTTCTGCTCCAGTGGGTATCCTGGCGCAACCACAGCGCGTCCGGGTTCAACCCTTCCCAAACGTCGAACAAGTTCACGTGGGGAACGCGGCGCTCCGCCAGCAACTTGTAGATGTCGTGCTCGTACTCGGGATGGGGGTCGACGCCCGCAGGGAGCTTGGCAGTCATGATCGTCGCCTTGCGCGGCAGCACCAGGAACACCGGGTCGATGCCGAGCCCCACCAGGCGGCGGTCGAGAGCCGTCAGCAGGTTGGCGGCCACGGGGCCGTGCTGGGAACGATGGGTACCTCCGCGGGGCAGGATGCGTTCCTTGAGGAAGAGCCACCCGTCTTTACCCACGACCAGATCCGTCCCCGCCTCCCCCAGCGGCAGCAGCCCGTAGACCACGTACCAAGGCACAAGGGTCTCACGCATGTTGGAGCGCTCTTGCAGCGTGAGGTCCACTGAACGCATCCACGTCCCGTCCGCCATCCTGGCGTTGGCACGCAGGGTATCGCGCGCCAACTCGTCCGAGCGTGTGAGCCGAGGCCCCGGGTCTGGCGCGATCAAGTCGACGATCCCAGCCCCCCCCATCAGCGCCAGGAACAGCACGACGATGACCGGAGCGCCGATCCGGCGCCAGCCACTGTGAGCCACCCCGGCGGGTGCCGGGACGAGACCGTCGTGCTCAGAATTGGAAGTAGAGGAAGGGGACATTCTTCTCGTGGTGCAAGTGTGCGAGAGCCAAGGGCAACAGCAGCTGCAGGCTGAGCGCCCACCAGAGAGGTGGCTCGCGCACGAGGCGTTGAGTGGTGGGGAGACCCCAGACGACGATCGCCGCGACGGCGAAGGCCAACAGGTGGATGGGCTTCAGGAGAAAGGGAATCGGCAGGGCGCCGTCGGCGGCCAGACCGAACATGCTCGCCAGGATCTGTCCGGCGTCACCGAGCGTCTCAGCCCGGAAGAACACCCAACCGATGATGGCCAGGCCAAAGGTCAGTGCGACTTGGCAGGCGCGAGGTGTGAACGAGTAGAGCGCGCGCTTGCCGATGGACCGTTCGAAGATCAGCCAGAAGCCTTGATAGGCACCCCAGGCGACGAAGGTCCAGGCCGCGCCGTGCCACAAGCCGCCGAGCAGCATGACCACGGCGAGATTGATGTAGGTGCGCACGGGGCCGCGGCGGTTGCCCCCGAGCGGCAAGTAGAGGTAGTCCCGCAGGAAGGTCGAGAGCGAGACATGCCAGCGCCGCCAGAACTCCGTGATCGAACGGCTGCGATAGGGCCCGTCGAAGTTGATCGGAAAGCGGAAGCCGATCATCAGACCCAGGCCGATGGCCATGTCCGAATAGCCCGAGAAGTCGAAGTAGATCTGGAAGGTGTAGGCCAGCGTGCCGAGCCAGGCCTCGCCCGTGGTCACAGCCTCCGCCGCGAACACGTCGTCGGCGATGGAGGCCAGGACGTCGGCGATGAGCACCTTCTTGATCAGCCCGGCCTGGAACGCGAGCACGCCCTGGAAGAACTTGCCCAGGGTGTGCGAGCGGTTGGCGAGCTGATCGGCAACGGTGTTGTAGCGGACGATGGGCCCGGCCACGAGCTGCGGGAACATGGCCACGTAGCACATGAAATCGCGAAAGCGCCCCACCGGGGGAGTGGTGCCGCGGTACACGTCCACCGTGTAGCTGAGCGTCTGGAAGGTGTAGAAGGAGATGCCCACCGGCAGGATGATGTGCGTCCAGCTGATGGGGTCGGTCCCGGACTCGGCCAGCAGGTTGTTGAGCGTCTCGATGCCGAAGTTGGCGTACTTGAAGTAGGCCAGCAAGCCGAGGTTTGTGAACAACGACAGCATGAGCCAGGGCTTGCCCCGCTCGCCCCGCTGCCGGGCGACGTGGATCCGCTGACCCGCCGTGTAGTCCACCACTGTGGAAACGGCCATCAGGATCAGGAAGTCGGGCCGCCACCAGCCGTAGAAGACGTAGCTGACCGCCGCCAGCGTGAGCGACCGGAACCTGCGCGGAGTGGCGTAGTAGGCCACCAGGAAGGCCGGCAGGAAGAAGTAGAGAAAGGTCGCACTCGCGAAGAGCATGGGCAGCTAGGCGGGGAGGCGGTGCGTGGGGTGCCTGGCACGGAGATCGGCAGGAAGCCTAGCACGGGAACTCCCCCGAGGCCGCCGCTCGAGGTGGCCCGGATGGGCGGGCCCGCAGCAACGACAAGCGCCACGCTCGACGAACCGAGCGCGGCGCAGGGGACGACCGGGAACACCCGCCTGCGCTCAAGCGCCGGCGGCTGTCCCGAACCGGGTTGTCAACGGACCTGGTGCATGGACTCCACGTCCCAGGTCTGACCCGCCCCGTGGCAGATCAGGCAAGACTCCGCCCCATCGACGGGCGAGCTCTGCGATTGCATGTGCGCCTGCTCGGCGTCCGAGTCGTGGCACGAGCCACAGGAAACGTTCCACTCCTGAGCGGGAAGCACCTGCTCGGTGGGATGCTGACGGTTGCTCGGCGTCTCCCACGCATCGTTGCCTTCGCCGTGACAGCGAGCACAATCCAGAACACCTTCAGGCATGGCCGGGAACTCCACATGGTCGTACATGTGGCCCGAGAAGTTGTCCGGGTAGTTGCTCGGCGAGCCGAAGCCATTCACCGAGTAGGTACTCGCCTTGTCCAGATCACCACCACGATGGATCTTGTGGATCATCTCGCGGAAGTTGACCGTCACACCATCCGTTGCCGGTGCATTGGCCGCCACGTACTGCGGGCGATCGCCCGAACCTGCCGTGGCATGGCAAGCGAAGCAGGCCTCGAAACCGCGACGGAAGCTTCCGTGGAACTGGATGTCCACATGGCAAGAGTTGCAGTTCTCGATGCTCGTGATCAAGTCGTAGGGTTGGACGCTGGTTGCGCCGCCCACGAGAACATCCATCCGGGTACCCGCCGCACCTTCGCGGTAGGTGTTGCTCTCTCCATAGAGATTGAGGGTCTGGGAGCGTGAGCCCCACATGACCACCGAATAGGTGCCGTCCACGATGGACTTGCCCGTCCACGCGCCGAAACGCTCACCGAGGTCCGGGCCGGCGTTGAGAGCCATCGGGTACACCGCAGGCATCACGAAGTCCGTGCTGTAGCTCACGACCAGCGGATTGCCGTCGCCGAACCCACCCGTTTCCGTGATGGTCCCGGTGGCCGCAGTCAGCATGTACTCCATGCCCTCGGTGAGTGGCAGGAGATCCACGACATCCACCGTTGCACCTTCATCGTGGTCGCCTACGGGCCCAGGGGCATAGCCTTGGGTGTAGGTCGAGGAGAACCACAGGCGGTCCCCTTCCACGTATTGGATGAGCAGATACTCCTGGTTCTTCTCGCCAGCATCGATCAGCACATAGTCATTGCGGAGGAAGCCGTCACCGTCATCCACATCGATGAAGTTCACCGGACCGACAACGTCCGCCGACAGGGCGCTGGAGGCATCTCCGAAACCCGTTTGCTGCCAGACCTCGGTCAGATGCCCCGTGGCGTTCCAGTGCGGTGTGTGGACCGTGCTGAACTCGTCGTCACCAGAGGTCGCATCGCCGATGTACTCGAAGTAAGCGCGCATCGGCAAGTTGATGGTGTAGGGCTGACCACCCGTGAACAGCTCCCCGGGCAACGACTGCTCAGGCAGGACGATGTTCTCGTTGCTGGTGGGCCCCGTGAACATGATGCTGCGCCCAGAGAGTGTCGCTGGGTCGACCGACAAGCCCATGTCGTCGGAGAGCGTGAACGTGACCGCCACCTTCTCTCCTTCGTCCAACGTTCCGTCGGAGTCATTCAGCCCGGCCTCAGCCACCGACAGGATGTCGAGGTTGATGCCCGTTGCGAAACTCGGAGTCAGCAGCGGATGCAGGTGAGCGTCCTCGACCGCCAGCGGAATCCCATCCCGCGGGTGGCATTGAGTACAGGTCACATCTCCGATCTGGGGCGGCATCGACTGCTGGTTGCTGGTGTAGGGCTGGTCATGGACCCAGTCGTCGTGGCATGAACCACAGGTGTTGCGCCGCAGCACCGTGTAGGCGTTTTCACCTTGCTCCGGAGCCTCGATGGGGCCTGCGCCGTCGGGGTCGCCGTGGCAGATGTTGCAGCTGGTGATACCGGTCAGGATTTCATTCTCCTGGCCCGTGAACGCACCCAGATCCGAGTGCCCCATGTCTTTGGGCATGGCCGACGCGAAGTTGGGCCACGCAGGGAACTCGACGTCGGAGTAGTCGTGAATACTGTTGCCGAAGCCAATGATCTGATACGGCTTCGGAGTCACGGTGTAGTCCTTGTCGCCCAGGGAATCGGCCAAGACGCCGTTCACCGACGGCAAGTGCGTTCCGTTGTGGATCTTGTGCACCATCACGGAAAACTCGACCGTCACTCCCGGTGTTCCGCCCGCCACGGAGGCGATGCGGTCTTCCGAGCCCGCGGTGTGGCACATGAGGCAAAGCACGATGCCCTTCCGGGTCCCGCCATGGAACTGCATGTCAGAGTGACAGGCGTTGCAGTTTTCTTCTGCAACGACAGCACGAGACTCGATGGCAGCGACCGTGGTTCCGATCAGGAAGTCGACCGTCGTGGTCCCCACCTCGCGATGGGAGTCGTCCCCGGCGTTGTAGCGCCAGTAGAAATACATGCCCATTGTGTAGGTGCCATCGACCAACGCTTGGCCGGTGCGCTCTCCATCGTCCTCATCGAACGCAGGGCTGTCATTCAGCGGCGCGAGGTAGGTCGCAGGAATCGGAGTCGGGAAGTCGTAGGTGTACGTCCCGTCGCCGTTGTCCGTAGCGGCCGTCTTGATGTCGCTGACCTGCCCGATCAGACGTTGGTAGTCGTTGGTCGGTCCGGACACGATCGCCCGGGTCGAGTCCATCTCGTCCAGATGCCAGGACGTGCCGTCGGTCTTGGCGACACGGAACTTCACCGACATGGTGTCGCCCGGCTTGAAGTTGCCCGTTGGGCCCTTCGCGCCGTTCAGTTCCAACACCTGGATGATCAAACCCGGTGCGGCCTCTCCCTTGTTGAGATCCGGATCGGTGTTGCCGCCACCGTCTGGCAGCTGGTACTCACCGTCATAGATGAAGCTGCCGTAGACCGGCAGGACCGCCCCACCTTCATCCACGGGGAACAGATCGCCGGCAAAGGAGCCGGCCACCAGGCCATCGCTCGTGGCACCTACGGAGAGCAGGAAGCTGTCGTCCGCCGACTCCCACTCCCGGCCCAGGTCATCGATGAAACGAATGATCGCCGGAGTGGCAGTGAAGGCGAGGGGCGCCTGTTCGGAGCCAAGCGAGAACGGCAGCAAGAGCTCAAGCCGTTGGGAGGACTTCTTCCCGGGGGAACCCATCACACTCGTGGGCCCATCGAAGGAACTGTCCACCACGATCTGATTGGCCTTCACGTTCACATCGGGTGCATCGGGCATGGCGACGCGCAGGAGCGGCTTGCCGAGCTTGGGCGTGCCGCCCACGACCGTCAGGGAGCCGGCCAACATGTCGCCACCAACCTTGTTGGTGACTTCCACGCCCCACAATCCAGAGGGCACCTTCTTGGGTAGGCGGAAGCTGACCAGGGACTGGGTGTTGCCGCCTTCCGAGGTCAGGGGGATGATCGAGAGCAGCTTGGCCTTGAAGCCAGCGACCCGCACGGCCACGCCCTTTGTTCCCACCTGGTCGACGATGACGGTGGCCATGTCCGAAGGCATCACCGTATCTGCACCGTCGATGCCCATGATCTCGGGCGACACGATCTCGATCGAGTCCTTCGACTCCACGGGGCCCGCAGTCTTGCCGGCCGGATCGAGCGTCAGATTGTAGGTGCCGCGCTTGGCCTTCTTCACCACCACGACGACCATGCCGTCGGAGACGGGCTTGGCTGCCTTGAGCGACGTCCCTTTCACCTTGGCGCCGTTGAAGGAGAGGTAGACCTTGGGGGCCTTGGTTCCGAATCCGGACCCCGTCACCACGAATTCGGTACCGACTGTCGCTTCTGAAACTGAGACATCGGTGATCTCCGGGTCCTGCGCTTGGGCGACCCCTGCGAACAACAGCAAGGCGGCAAGTGCAGGCAGCACACGGAGTGCGGTTTGTGAATGCCGAAGGCTCCCGCTACGGGTTCGGCGAGTCATCAGATGGGTGAAGAACATCGGCTGTCTCCGCTCCAGGTTCCTCTGTTCTTCCGGCCTAGACCCGGCGTCTCTACCAGAAGAACAGGACTGCGATTCTCACGAGTGCGTAGGAACAGGTCAGTAAGCAGTATGCCGTACTTGGTGGCGGAGGTGGGGGCAGAGGCCGTGCTGCCGTCGGCCAGCCGACCAACCACCAAACGTGCTCAAGAGCGAAACGTAGCCGGTCTCGCACCATTGTGTCGAGTGCTAGTCTGCGCATGGGCGCAGGGGCACCTGCGCCCTAGGACGTATCTCCGATCTTCGGAGAGAAGCCTATGGTGAGACCGTGTCTCTGCACCGGTGACGGCACCGGTGACCGCATCGGGACCGCGTGAAAAACTGGCCCGGCAGGAAGCATGCGAGACGCCTGATCGATGAGTGATGGAAGGCTCACCTTCGAATCCAAGCGGCCAACGCACGGCGTGCCGGCTGTTGGCTTCGTGCGCAATGGCACCATGCTCGCGCTGCTCTTCGGGCTCTTCATGTGGCATCAGATCGGTGTCTATTCTGAAGATCAAGACACCGGGCAACCTGACTCCGCCGTCATCGCGACAGAGCAAACGCTGTCTGAGAACTCGCCGGACACCCCGTCCGCTCCCGACGAGGACACACGCCCGGACTTCGGCCCGCCGTTGCCCGAGCAACAACCTGACTCCGCCGCCACCGCGACAGAAGAAACGCTGTCTGAGCACTCGCCGGACACTCAGTCTGCTCCCGATGAGGACGCACGCCCGTTCTACGGCCCGTTGCTGCCCGAAGAACAACCTGGTCCTCTCATGCGGGGTTTCCTTTCCGCGCGCTACAGGCGGCGCTCCTCAGGCGGCCAACACGACGACGACCTGCACACCTATCTGTCGCTGGACGTGGGCAATCCCGACACGGACGGCATGACGTTCCACCTAGACGGTCGCCTTTCCCGCACGCTCAGCGTGGACAAGGACACGTTCGGAGACCTCGATGACTCCCGCGATGGCAATACGCGGGCCCTGCTCTACAACGCCTTCATCGATTTCCACGACACCGGGTTGGACCTCCTGCGCGTCGGCCGCCAAACCGACTACGACACACCCGAGGTGCTCTACTACGACGGTATCCATGTCCGGTCAGAAGCGCTCGACGACAGGGACACCCAGGTCGGCACCTACGGAGGCATCTCCAACCACCTCTACGAGTCGTCCACTGATGGCGATCGCCTCTACGGTGTCTATCTGGAGACGCGCCCCTGGGAGGATGGGCGCATACGCCTGGACTGGTTGCACGCCGAGGACCAACGCACGCTCGGTAGCTCCAAGGACGACCTGCTCGCCGTCCAGGCCTGGAAGACCTTCGATCAGCTGCGGCTCGAGGGGTCTTTCTCAAGGCTCGAAGGCGACAATCGGGACTTCCGGACGGCCGCGACCTGGTTCGACCCGGAGCATGAGCTGCTCGTCAGGGGCTCCTACTATCGCCTGCTGGAAACCCAGGGGACCCGGGCGGTGGAGCTGGACAACTTCTCGAGCGCGCTCTTCGACCTCTTCCCGTACGAACAGATCGACATCTCGGCATCGCAAGCCATTGGCCAGGGCGTGACCCTGCAGGGCGGAGCGTCGCTGCGCATCGTCGAGGACCAAGGCGACAAGACGAACTTCAACCGGGACGTGAACCGCTACTACCTCACCACCTCCTTCGAGAATGTCTGCGGCGAAGCCAACACATTGAGCGTCACGGGCGAGCACTGGCAGGGCGACCGGAACGAGCATCAGGCGCTGGGCGTCGACCTCACCCGGCAAATCTCGGACGAGCTTCAGTGCTCGGTGGGCAGCTACTATTCGCTGTACAAGGTCGACTTCTCTGCCCAGTCGGAACGTGAGGACGTGCAGACTTACTACATGCGCTTCGACTACGACATCAGCAAGGCCTACAGCCTGGACTTCGGATACGAGTTCGAGAACTCGTCGGTCGGCGACTTCCACAACATACGGATGGCTGCGCGATGGCGATTCTGAACAAGACCCCTGGAAGACCCTGGCGCCTGCGGGCGACGCGCGATCTGTGCGTGCTGGGCGCGCTCCTAGCGGCGGGTTGCATGCTCGTCGAGCTGGCCGTCGAGCCCGATCCAGGCCCCAGCTTCAGTCACCGCCAGCACGTGACGGAGCTCGAGATGAACTGCGTGGCCTGTCACAAGGACCTCGACGGGCAGGACCGGCCTAGCCTGCCGTCCGAAGCCCTGTGCCAGCTGTGTCATCGCCGGATCGACTCAGAGAAACCGGAACCCGAGCGGGCGAGCGTCTTCTTCGTAGACGGCGTACACCAACCCTTGAACGTGCTGAGCGTCGACCCGGAGGTCCGCTTCTCGCACAAGGCCCACCTGGACGTCGTCGGCAGCTGTACGAGCTGCCACGAGGGCATCCGCGAAAGCGAGCGCCTGGGTCCTGGCGACCAGATCGCCATGGCTGACTGCATCGACTGCCACCAACGCGTCGCCGCACCCGAAGGCTGCGCTGTTTGCCACACCCAGGTCGACGAGCAGTGGCAGCCCGAGAACCACGAGCGGCTGTGGGACAAACTGCACGGCAGCGTCGCCCGGAATCCCTCCGAAGTGCTGACCGAACGCTGCTCCATGTGCCACACCGAGTCGACCTGCGTCACCTGCCATCAGTCGGAGCAGCCCGACAGCCACACCAACTTCTGGCGCCTCAAGAGCCATGGCTTCGAAGCCCAGGCGGACCGTGCCAGCTGCCAAACGTGCCACCGCGAGGACTCGTGCGCAAGCTGCCACGAGTCCACGCGCCCGCTCTCGCACAAGGGCATGTTCGGACAGACGCGCAACACCCACTGTTTCGGCTGCCACCAGCCGCTGCGGAACGAGAGCTGTGCCGTCTGCCACAAGAGCACCCCCAGCCACTTCATGGCGACTCCCCTTCCCTCCGACCACTCACCTAGCCTCAACTGCCGCCAATGCCATGGCGCCGGCGCCCCCCTTCCGCACGTCGACGACGGGTCGTCCTGCACGTCCTGCCACCTGCCTTGAGGTCAGCCCGATGACTTCCTCCCGCTTGCCCAACACATTGCTGCACCTCAGCTGCCAGCTGCTCGCTGTCGCCTGGCTCGGCGGCAGTCTCATGGCGCAGGCGCAGATCACGGGCATCTCGGTCTCGGAAGCCACGTTGGGCACGCGCTTCGAGATCGCCGGTTCGGGCTTCGGCAGCAAGCCGCCCACGGTGGCCTTGGCCATGGGCGGCCAGAAGGTGCCCAAGACGGCGCTCAAGGTCATCCCACCCAGCTCGGATGGACTGCTGACGCTGGAGGTGAAGAAGGCGCTGCTAGGGACGTTCACGATCCTGCTGGATCCGGCTGGCAAGGGCAGCCCGCCCGTTGAATCCAAGGACAGCCTGACGATCGTCGCGCCCAGCATCGTGGCGTTCGACGACGACAACTATGGCCTGCCAGGTGCTGAGGTCAGCATGACCGTGGATCAGGCGGGCGCTCCCGGTGCGTTGGTCCGGGTGGGCGGCAAGAAGGCGAAGATCGTGTCCATCGTTCCGCTCTCTGCATCCGCGGGACAGGGGCAGGCCCAGGCAACGGTCGCAGGCACCGAGACCCACTCGCTGGTGGTCTTCAGGGTTCCGAAGGCCCTGCCCAACGGTGCCTGGGACGTGAGCTTCTCCAACCCGGTAGGAAGCAGCGTCGCCAAGGGCGGGCTGACGGTGATCGGCAGCGAAAAGCCCCTGGGTAAACCCGTTCTCGTGGCGGACATCGAGGGCCTCTCCCGCTTCCGGGTCAGCGGCAAGAAGAAGCTCAAGGTGGACACCTCCTTCACGGGGCCAAGCACTGTCTCCGGTTCACGCGGTGGCAAGAAGTCCCGTAGCTTCAGCCTGAGCTTGCCCTTCGTCTCGGGTGTGTCGACGGCCCCTGCGCTGTTCACGAACAACCCCGCGTCGCTGCACTACGTGGAGACCCAGAAGGGTGTCGTGACGCTGGAGCTGATGTCCACGCCAGGGAGCATCAGCATCCAGGTCAGCGCCGACGCCGACGACATGGTCGCTGGCTCCTTCTGCGGCACGCTCTACCCGCTGACGGAAGGTGGCGAACCGCGAGAGGTGTCGGGCAGCTTCACCTTCGATGGCAGCTTCGAGCTCGACGGCGACGGCGGCCTCACCAACCCGAACCTGCCGGCGGGGCAGGCGGGCCCGGGGCTGAACATCCAGATCCTCTCTCTCAGTGGTGCCAGCGGAGCGACAGGCAACTTCCAGCCCGGCGACCGCATCCGGGTGACCTTTCGCCTGGCGAAGGACGACGGCAGCGCCTGGCGCCTGGAAGAGATGGGTTCGACGCGGGCGGCCGTCTCTGGCCCCACCTTCAACTACCAGCGCGTGGTGCCCCAGGTGAGCAACCTGAAACAGGCGTCCATCGACCATGGGGACGACACCTACACCTACAAATTCTCTGCACCGATCCCGCCGACCTATCTGCCGCCGCTCAATGACTCAGCGAGCTTCGGCAAGAGCGACGGCGAGCTCTCGGGGCTGAAACTGCTCGACGGCACCTACACCGTGGCGCTGTGGTTCGACTGGCCCTACTCGGTCGAGGGCAACTCCTTCAAGGACGTGGGGACGACAACCCGCGACTTCCTGCTGGGCACATCCGTGAACTTCGTGGTGCCGCGCGAAGTGGTGACCACCGCCAACTGCAATCAGTGTCACGGGGAGTTGCAGTTTCATGGGGCAGGGCGACGCACGAGTCAGCTGTGCGTGATCTGCCACACCGCCGGCTCAGAGGACCGCAACAACCCGGACATCGGTGGCGGGACTCCCGGCGCCAGCGTCGAGTTCTCCGTGATGATCCACAAGCTGCACAACGGCTCGCACCTGCCTAGCGTCTTGGGCGTGAGCACGGACGTCGTCGGCCAGCGCATCTACAATGCGACTCCCCTGCCCTACCAGTTGGCCGGCTTTGGCGACGAGTTGTACGACTATGGGGATGTCGAGCTGCCGGCCTACCCAAACAACCTGATGCCCATGCCCAAGGACTTCGGCTACAGCACCCTCGACCCCAGTAGCGAACAACCCCTGGAAGACAGGATGCGGCGCGGTGTCACCAACTGCGTGCTGTGTCATGGCGACCCAGATGGAAGCGGGCCGTTGCAGGCCCCTGCCCAGGGCGAGCTGGCCTACACCCAGATGAAGCGCAGCAGCTGTGGCTCCTGCCACGACGACTGGGTCTTCGACCGCCCCTACACCGCCAACCAACAGACCATGCCGGCGCAGACCGACGACGCCACCTGTGCCCAGTGTCACGGCGACACGGGCTCACCCCTCTCCCCGCGCACGGCCCACATCCATCCGCTGCTCGACGAGACCATCGCACAGGGAATCCAATTCGGGATTGCCAGCGTGAACGAAGCCGGAGTGCACGATGCCGACGGCAGCTTGGACCCCGGCGAGAAGCTGGCGATCACGATGTTCCTGCGCGACGCCCAGGGAGCAGAGTTGGACCCGAGCAGCCTCGGCTCGCGCCAGCTGGCCATTTCCGGTCCGTCCCAGAACATGAATGTGCTGCTGCCACAGCAGGCCCTCCCCGCCGAGCTTCTCACAGGCCCGCAGCCTTTCACCTTCAACCCGCCGATGCGTGTCTACAACGAGATCCTGGGCGTCGCCACCGCGCTCGCGGATGAGTTCGGCAGCGCCTTCGTCCCCCACCTGAACCTGCCCGGGCATCTCACCGAGCTGCACGTGGTTACAGGCTTCGGGCTGGGCGACACGCTGCTCGACGGCGACGTCAGCGCGGCCATGAACTTCATCGACGTCCTGAGCGCGAGCAACTTCGAGCGCGACGACTGGCTCGTGCTCGACGACGGATCACCCAGCGAGGAGTATCTGCGGATCCAGCTCGTCGAGGGCAACAGGCTCTGGTTCTCCTCCCCCCAGTCCCAGGACTATGCGCCTGGCCCCAAGACCACGCACACGGCCGGCGCAACCGTACGCGAGGTGTTCACGATCGAGTTGGACGAAGGGCTGCACTACGACCTGGATGTAGCCACGGGCAGCATCACCGAGCTGATGGACTTCGGCACGGGCAACACACTGCTCAGCACCTACAGCAGCGACTTCGTCGTGCCGGAGACCTACCCCCTGGCACTCAACGCTGAGCCCGCCCTGGGCGACACCGCCGGAACCTGGGCCGACAAGAGCGTCGTCGACGGCACCTACTCGGCCTTCGTCTGGGGCACGCGCGACCTCACGCTGAACCTCGTCGGCGAGACGAACAGCTATCGCGAAGGAGCTCCCGGCGTGCGCCAGGACTTCCTGCTCGGGGATGCGAGCAGCGTCCAGCCCTATGACCTCATCGCGAGCGCAAACAGCTGCACATCCTGCCACGTCGAGCTGTCCTTCCATGGCAACAGCAGGCTCGGCTGGCAGTCTTGCCTCGCCTGCCATGGCACGGCAGGCTCGGGGGATCGGCCGCAGTACGTGGCGCCGAATGCCCCCGCCACCGACGGCGTCACGATCAACTTCCGGGAGCTGGTGCACAAGATCCACCGCGGGAGTGAGCTCGACCAGGCCGACAGCTATGCGGTGGTCGGCTTCGGCCCCACGAACAACTACCCCGACAACTTCTCCACGCACACCTACAGCCATGTCGATTATCCGAAACAGCCAGCAGGCACTGCGGACTGCACGAGCTGCCACGGGCCGGGCAACAGCGCGTGGATGCAGCCGGCCGACCGTGACCACCCGCTCGAACAAGGCCTGCCGGTGCAGGAGTGGGCCGTTGTCTGCGCGGCCTGTCACGATTCCACGAGCGCCGTGGCGCACATCCAGTCCCAGACCTCCCAACCGAGCGGCATCGAGACATGCACCATCTGCCACGCGCCCGGGCAAGACTATCCCGTGGACGAGGTCCACCTCCTCCGCTGACTGACGTCCAAGAGAGCCCCTCATGAGCCTCCGTAACTCCCCCGCCTCCCACCGTGTGTTCGCCACGTCCGTGTTGCTCGTGCTTGGTCTGGGATACCTGCTGGCACAGGTCTATCTCTACACCAAGGAAGTGAAACCGATGATGGACAAGGGCCACAGTCTCGTAGACGGCGTGGCTTACACCTACAACGGCGTGCCCACGGCCGAACCCCGCATCCTCGTGACTCTGAGGGGCAGCATGGCATCCACGGTAAGCCCCAAGGAGTTCAGCTCCATCCAGGAGTGGATCGCAGAGGGCGCGACACCGGAGGGTTATGAGGGAGCGGTCGCCAACGTGATCGAGAGGTCCTGCGCGTCCTGCCACGGAGAGAGTGGCTATCCGCCAGAGATCACGGGCTACGAGGACACGTTGCCCCTGACGGAGCCCGACAGCGGTGTCGACATCGCCAAGCTCGCGCGCATGACGCACATCCACCTGCTGGGCATCCCGATGCTGATGTTCATGATCGGCAGCTTGTTCATCCGCACGCGATTCAACGAGGGCTTCAAGATCTTCGTCGTCGTCCTGCCGTTCCTGGGCATGGTGTGGGACGTCGCCCACTGGTGGATCACCAAGGTGGAGCCGTCTGCTGCCATGGGCATCATCGTGGGCGGCATCCTGATGGGTTCAGGTTTCGGCCTGCAGTGGGTGATGACCATGTGGGACATCTGGATTCCGTTGCGGAAGCCGAAACAGCCCGCCTCCACAGCGCCCGAGTAGACAGACCCGGGCCGCAGAAGTCCGCCTGATCGACCTTCGTTGTCAGCCCGACGGCTAGCGCCTCGTCCCTGGCTGACGATGGGATGGACTCCCGGATCGGCTGCGTGCCCTTCGGGTCGAAAGGCACTCAGGGTGAGGCTTCGTGATGAGCGGACAGTTGGCAGCGCGTGTGGCCCTCTCGATCGTGTGGGCGGCGTGTGCCTCTCGTGCCATGGCCTGTTTGACCGTGCAGGAGGGCTTGCGAGATCGCCTGGCCCAGGAGCTCGTGCAGGAGACGTTGGGCGATCAGGCCCCCGCACCCGGCCGCGAACTCTTCGAGGCGGTGCTCCAAAGTGACCACTTCCTGCACGAGGCGGTGGGCCCGCTCGACGTCTACCTGGCGCTCTCCGATGGCTTCGAGAAGGAGTCCAAGGCCAAGAAGCGCCTGGCCCAGTTGAGCGAGGGGCTGCAACCCCTCGCAGCCTCGCTCGAGGCCTGGTTTCCAGGCGAGCAAGGCGTCATCGCCGGACACCGCTTCCCGGTCGTCCTCACCCACGCCTCGCTCAAAGACAAGCAGGAGTCCTTCGACCGGGTGTTGGCGTTGCTCGACCTGTGTGAGGACGCGGGGTATTCACAATTCAAACCGGACCTGCCCGTTTTCGACGCCACGAACCGCACCCAGGACGACGTCTTCACCTGGGAGGTCTTGCTCTGCAATCTCGCGCACGAGGAGATCACCGAGCAGGACCGCAAGTGGTCCGAACACGGGCTCGGCTACGCCGTCATCAACATGTTGGTGAACCGTCTCTTCGCCCGTGGTGCGTGGGGCCCGCCGCCACCCTGGCTGAAGGACGGCCTCGTGGACGAACTGGACATCAGCAGCTACGGCGAAGCCTGGATCGCCGCAGGAGAATCGGTGCAAACCACGTCCAAGCGTAGCGGCTGGGCCAACAGGGGCTGGAGCGGTTTCGTGCCCGAAGGCGCGAGCCCACCGCCGCCCGTCCTGGGCCCACCGCCAGGCCTCAAGACAAGCACCCAGCGCATGGTCGTCAGCGACAAGTGGTTGGCGCGCCGCAAAAGCAGCTCGCGCCATTGGTCGGAGCTCGCCAAGGACCTGTCCGAAGACGTGCCGGTGAGCTTTCGCAACATGGCCGCCGGGCAGACCTTCGAGAAACGCGACCGCGCCTACGCCCGCTGCGTGCTCTATCTGCTGGTGGGCCTCGCTGAAGACGATGGCAGCATCCCACTCCTGTCCGGTATGGACGAAAAGGAGAGTCGGGTCGGCAAGGGCGGCATCCGCACCGCCGACCCGCTGCCGGTCTTGTTCGCCCAATCCATGGGTGGCCTGCCAGGCATCGACGAACTGGAGGCCCTCAGCATGGGCGACTTCCTGAAGCGCATCGAGCGTGTCGACCTGATGCAGAGCATCGTGTCCCTGGGCGGCGAAGGCATGCTGCAGATCGCCGACCACCGCGAGCAGTCCGCCTGGCTGTACCACCAGAAGCTCGACAACCGCAAACGCCAGACGCTCTACCAGCTCATCGTGCGCGTGGAGAACTTCCAGCAGTTGCAGGCGTGGGAGATCATCGGCAACGCCCTCGATCGCGCCGCCAGCACGGCGCTCGCCGCATCCAAGAGCTTCCCGAAGAAGCAGCGCGACCGGGACAAGGTGGAGAACGTCTTCCGCGAGGCGTTGGTGAGCGGCAGCTGAGGTCGAAAGCGGTTCGCTGCCTGCCCGAGACGCTCCCTAGGCGTTGCGGCCGATGGCCACCAAGGTCACGTCTGCACCCAGGGACGGCTCGTCGTGATACTTGCGCAAGGTCGCTGCCACGCGCTCGACCAGTTCGTCTGCGGGCAGACGACCCGCTTGCTTCACCAAGGCAGCCAGCCGTTTCTCCCCCAGCACCTCGCCATCGGGGCCAGGTAGGAGAGAGATGCCCGATGCGAACATCACGAGCCTGTCGTCGGGCTCCACCGTGAGGTCGGCCACACTCAGGGCTGCGTCGAAGCCGCCTTCCAGCTCGGAACCCATCGCAACACCCTCGGTGTAGACCGGCTCCAGCCCATCTTGGCCGGCGTGGTAGTGCAGCAGCGGCGGGTGTCCGGCGTTGGCGACGCTGACTTGGCCCGTCGCCGGGTCCAGCACGACGAGCAGGACCGCCACGTTGAGCCCCTGACTCAGGTCGGGAGCCAGGCGCGCATTCGCGTCACGCAGCACAGAACCCGGGTCCGCGTTGCGCTCAGCGGCGAAGCGCAACGTCGAACGCGCCATCGCCGCGATGAGTGCACCAGGTGCTCCACCGCTCGAGGCCTCGGCCACCAACAGGCCCAACTTGCCACCGGGCATCTCGAGCACATCGTAGGTGCCGCCTCCCGGTGAGGCTTCGCGGTCGTGCAAGCCGCCCAGCGTCCATCCAGGCACTGCGGGCAGCGTCTTGGGGAACAAGCTCGCTGTGACATCCGCCGCGGCCTCCAGCTCGTGGCGGAATTCTTCCGCCTCGCGCTCCACCTCCCGGGACTCTGCCAGCCAGCGGGTCATCCGTTCGAAGGTCTGAGCCAGTTGCCCGATCTCGTCGCGGCTGTGCGGCCGCGTGTGATGGCGCAGATTCCCTGCCACCACAGCCTCGGCGTCATCCTGGAGGCGACGCATGGGGCTCGTGAGCTTCCGCGCGACGAAGAACGCGACCACCGTGCTGATCAAGATGAACACGACGCCTGCGTAGCCAACGCGCCTGCTAAAGGCCTCCGCCGCATCCGTGATGGCAGCCGCGTAGATGTGCACCACCACCTCTCCTTCTTGCACATCGTCCCGGCCCAGAATGGGATAGCTGCCGCGAATGACATGCCAGCGGGAGTCGCCCACGGTCAGCAGCCCTTCCTCGGCCATGCCGGCGCCCATGCTCAGGGGACCACGGTCGCCGCCCGTATCGAACTCGGCGCTGGTCGCTCCCTCCACGATAGGATAGGCGGTCCCGACCGTCTGCCCGCGCACACCGCCCTCCCAACGGAAGACCTCGACGGCAAGAATGCGGGTCGACTCGCCCAGGAAGCGTCGAAAGCGCGCGGAGTTCCACTCCACCTGTGCCCGGCGCACGGGGTCTTGGTTGTAGACCTGAAAGTCGTCGATCGACTGGCTGTCCACCCGCGTCTGGATCTCACGCCCGGTCAGGCCCTCGTCCACCGTGGCGAAGTTCTTCGTCCAGGTGACCAGGTCCGCCTGCGCGGCAGTTCGCGCGGCGTTGATCGCCTCGTGCACGATCTGGTCTCGAATCGTCTGTTCCAGCGAGCTGTGCAGCACGAGACCAAAGCCAGCCATGAAGAGCGCGACCAGGACGGCCACACTGACCGTGATCTTGATCGCGAGCGGGACACCCTTCATGGGCTTCGGGCGGTGTTCAGAAACGCCTGCGGTCATGCCAACTCCTCCGCTATGCCGGCGTGCGAGCTCGCTCCAATAAGTCCGTAGGCCGCTAGTTCGCAGCTGCAGGATTCAGCACATGACGAGCCCCGGCTGACGCGTCGCCGACAATCCTAATGGGGCACGGAGGCAGCGATTTGGCGTCAGTTGCGTAGTTGGGTGCGAAGGAGTGCGTAGGGTCGGAGCCGGTCAGGTTGCCGGGCCCAACGGATGTCATCTCCGACCCGCTGCCCACCACCCCAGGAACAGCTCACGCCAGGAGCTGCCTTGTTCGGGCAGGCCCTGCTGGGCGCTCAGTTGACTGTCGGTCGCTGAGGACGTGGCGGCAGAGTGAACCAGGAACGCGGCGCCGGCCATGGCCCCCTGCTCGTCATCGAAAGGTGCCCCGGCAACCAGTTGCCCTCCGGCCAGGTCCAGCTTGATCCCGTACTCGCCGAAGGCCATCAGCCCTTCGGGGACGACCTTTCCGACGTCACGCCAGGTATCCCCGCCCCACTCGAACATGTAGACGGATCCAGCGAGCGCCGGGCGCGCCAGAGCATTGAGCGCGCCCACTGCGAGGCGCGAACCGTCCAGGGACACATCGCGACCGAACTCTCCACTCTTCTGGCCGTCATGGGCAACCAACTTTGAGACGAGGGTCCACACACCGCCCGACCGGCGATACATATAGACCGCGCCGCTCGAGGTGTCCGTGTCGTCGTCCGAGGGGGTTCCGATCGCGAGCCACTCCCCATCCAACGCGACGGACTCACCAAAACCGTCGTAGGGATCGATATCCGGCGAACTGATCTTCTGCTTTTCGACCCACTCGCCCGTCGGCTGACGTCCAAAGATGTACACGGCGCCTGCTTGCAGCGCGTGCTCGCTGTCGCCGAGTGCCGCGACAACAGCGACGTCCCCTTCGATCTGGACTGAATGCCCGAACAACTGCTCCTCCTCGGGGTCGGCAGGACGCAGCACGGGCATCTCCACCCAGCTCGTTCCGTCATGGCGGTAGATCCATGCGGCCCCGTCGTGATCGAAACTCGTCGTGAGGTTGGGAGCACCCACGATCAGTTGGTTCCCACTCACGTCGACATCCCATCCGAAAGATGCTGAATCCACCAGCGCGGCGGGAACGATGCGTTGTTCTTCAATCCACTTGCCATGCACCCGACGGAAAGCATGGGCCGTGCCCCTGGATTCCACAGGCAGCCCATCCGAGGAGTCGGAGCCCACGATGAGGACGTTCCGATCCGCGGCCACGCTGCGGCCGAAACGGTCGTTGAGATACGTCTCTGAGGGAGTCAGCTCTGTCTCGAAGACAAGCACGCCCCCCACTCGTCGCCAGACGTAGACCTTGCCCGAGTTGAAGTCCTCCACGTCCGCGAATTCGGCGCCCACGGCCACGAACTGCCGACCCGACGCTACCGATGAGCCGAACTGATCGAAGGCCTCACCGTCGGCCACGAGCAGCTTCCCCGTCTGTGCTGAAACTGGAAGGCTGAGCGCTGCGAGCAGCAGCAGAACGACCCGAACTCCAGGACCTCGTGACGACGAGCAGCGCATGGCCTTCTCCAGAGGAAGGCCCGAGCATAGGGTGCCGGAGCAGCTTGCCTGCCGTGGACTTTCGAATCTGTCGAGAAAGCGCGCGTGCGAGCCCCGCTCCTACTCGCGGGGCACAAGCGCGATGCGCGAGTTGCAGTAGTCGAACACCAATCGGAACGGCTTCAGCATGCTCGACCCCAGGTTGCCGAGGGCATGCGCGCCTGAGAAGACTCCTTCATCAGTTTGACTGAACGTCACCGGGAGCTGCTCGACCCGATTCCCACCCACCTCGAACCACTCGATGTTTCCGGAGCTCGCTTTCCCCGCACCTCCAACGCCACCTACCTGGCTGGGGCTGACGTCGCGCCCGTCCAACAATCGCAACGACTCCACGGCGGGCGCGTAGAAGCTGACGGTCCCCGCATCGCCGAGGTCGAGCCTGAAGAGTCCCCGCCGCTCTCCCTCGAAGCGGCACTCGATGCACGGGGTCCCGCCATCCAGGAACAGTCGTGTCCACTCACCGGCGTCCAGCTCGAAGTCGCTCGGGTCGTGGACCGAGAGGGTCACCGCCTCGAGATCCAGATCCAGCACGGCCCGCGCAAAAATCTCATAGCCGCAGATGCCTGCGACCTCGACCCCGAAGATCGGCGCCAGGAAGGAGAGATCGAGTTCGACATAGATCGGGTCATCCAGGCGCATCGGCCCCAACTGCAAGGAGGAGCCCTGGCGGAAGCTGGCCTCGACCGCGCCGGCAACGCCCACTGCTGGGAGCGAACCGAAGCCCTCCAACTCCAGCTCGTCCGCAACGCCGGGGTCGATGCAGATCTGTCCGGCTCCTGAGTCCAGGATGAACCAACCCACGTCGCGACCATCCACCAACGGGTGGACCAGCAGATGCCCGCTGATGACCTTCTTGACCTCGACGATGGGCGAAACCCCTGGGTCGAACTGGACATCGCTAGCCGGGGCCCTGTCCATCACGTATCGAGGCCCCGGATCTGCAGCGGCGACCTCAGCCTCGAGCACGTACAGCGCTGTGTCCACGCCGTGCGCGTGGCTGTGGACGGCGCGGGCAATGGGAACACCCGCGAGCGGTTTGTAGAGCTTGAACTCCGTGATGATCTCCGACCCCAGCGACGGCGAGCGCAGCTCTCGTGGCAACCACGTCTCGCGATCCAGCTCGAGCAGGGACACAGCCGCCGAGTTGGGAAAGGAAAGCCGCAGCGTCACGCCGTGATCGGTCTCGGCCTCCCACTCGATGACCAGGGGACAGCCCGGTTCGAGCCAGTAACCGGAGTGGATCCACTGGGCCAGGTGCCAGGTCTCACGATCTCCGAGCTCCAGCAGCTGCACAGGCCCCGAGCGCGTGCGCTGAGCCAGGTCCTGACCATCGAAGGTCAAGCTGAGGGCCAGGCGTCCATCCATCGCAAACCGATAGCGACCGTCCGCGGCGAAGAAGAGCTCGAAGTCTGCGTCCACGCCGCCGGCGTCCGTGCTGCCGGAGAAAGAGAGGCCGTCGGGCAGCGCACTCCAGGCGTCGCGGTTGGCGGCGACCCGTGCCGACGCGAGCACCGTCTCCACGTCGAGCGCAGCCCGCGGCGCTCGCAGCGCAGCCTGGGTGACGGCCGATTCAGCGACGTGCAGAGTCGCCGGCGCTGGGGCAGGTCTTGGCAGTAGAGCCGGTGCCAGTGCCCTGTTCGGCACCAGGTGCGGCAGCGGCATCGCCACCGGAAGCACCAGCCCGATGATCAGGACCAGGCGGATCGGTGGGGTCCCCAGTCGTTCAGTGGCCTTCTTCATCGCAGGTTCCGTTCCTCGAGGTGTGTCATCATCAGGGTGACGGCGTGCAGCTCACCCTCCGTGTTCTCGGCGCGCTTGTAGAGCAGGTCGTTCAGGGCGTCGAGATGCTGGTTCAACTCCTTCAACTGCGCGGCATCCAGCCGCACCTTGCTGCGCCGGATCATCAGGTTTCGCTGCGAGCCCTCGGGACGCACGCGGTCTGACTCGAGCGCCTTGCCGTAGTCCCGGCCAGCCAGGCGAAGCACCGCCGCACCGCCCTCGGCCCAAGCCTTGCGGCTCGTGCGCGACGTCGGATCCAGCTCCACGTCCAGCATGCGGGCCACCACCGAGTAGACGGAGCCCTTCGGCCCAGGTCCCGCACGCTGCGGGCTCTGTCCCACCCGCTCCTCGATCACACCGATCTTCAGCAACTTCCGGACGTGGTAGTAGAGCGAGTCCGCGGGACGCCCCAAGCGCAACGCCAGATCCGCAATGGACGAGGGCCCCGCCAACTGGAGGCTCTCGTAGATTTCGAGCCGCGCAGGTTTGACCAGCTCGGACATCGCCTTGGGGCCGAGCTTCAGTCGCTTTTGGATGCTGCGTTTTGCTTGCTGCATTTTTGAATCCTAGTATATTTTTTCAAAGTTAGCAGGGGCGCAATCGTGACCCTCCTGCGGCGGGGCACGCAACGTCCGGCTCGAAGCAGCGCCTCAAGAAGACCTGATGTGAGGCGATCTGCGGGGTAGACTCCTCTCGCCTTGCAGAGAAGCGCCTCGGCCGTGTTGAGCCCCCAGAACCCCATGACCTCACCCAGCCCCTCCGCAGCCGATCTCGCACCCATCGTTTCGGACCTCGAACTCGAGGGTGAGGCGCTGGACATCGTGGCCTTGGCCTCCGCGGCCCCGGGCCGACTGGCGGATCAAGCCGTAGAACTGGGCGCCGCGTGTGGAGAACGCCCTCTGCTGGCGCTCGTGCCCGGCGAACCCAACGAACGGGAGCTCGCCGCCTTGCGCGACGCCCTCTGGCCCCAGGGCCACCTCTTGGCCTACTACCGCATCAGCAGCGACGGCCAGGTCACGCGCACGGCACTCAAGGGGCAGCACCCGTTGGGCGAGCGCATCCAAGCTGACGGCCCCCAGACCGTCCTGTTTGTCCGCGCGCTCAGCCACGCCCTGGGTCAGGCCACCACCCGCGCCAAGTTCGACGCCAACGCCGAGGGCTGGAACGGCGTGCCCGGCTCACCGACCTACAAGCATTACCGTTGGATGCGCAAGCTGCTCGCCGATGTGGCCTCGCCGCTTGCCGGCCAGCGTGTACTCGACGCTGGCTGCGGCGCAGGTTGGGTAGGCATCGAAGCCGCGCTGCACGGCGGCCAGGCCTCCGCCTTCGACCCCAGCCCCGCCATGGTGGAGATCGCCAAGCGCAACGCCACGCAGAACGGGGTCGAGCTCGACGCCCGGGTGGGCTTCGTGGAGGACGTGCCCTTCAAACAACCCTTCCAGACCGTGCTCAACAGCGGCGTGATCAGTTTCGCACCGGATGCGAACGTCTTCCTCGACCGACTGGACGCCCTGCTCGAACCGGGCGGCCTGCTGGTCATCGGCGACCTCAACCCGCTGTCCAGGGGTTTCGCCCGGCGTCGGCGCCGCCCGCTGCTGCCCGCGCGGGAACTCAACGGCCTGCCCCGCGACCGTGTCGAAAGCATGCTGAAGGAGCGCGGCTACACCGTGGAAGGCCACTGGTACTACCAGATCACCTTCCCCTGGCCCGAGTTCATGGCCCTGTCCGAGAAGAAGCTCGGCGGGCTGGGCTGCGGGCTCGCGCTGCTCAAGAACAAGATCGGAACGAGCATGGACCACAGCCTGGGCTCGAGGATGGCCCGGCAGTTCGACAGCTGGATCATCCGCGCCCGGAAGCGCGGCTAGGGCGGAAGACCCTACTCCAGCTCTTCCTGCCCGATGAGTTCGAGGTCCTTCTCGGTCAGGGCCCGGGCGGCCGCCTCGAGGTCCTCCACGTGCACCGCGAGCACCGGCGTGTTGGTGGTGGCGGTGATCAGCGAGTAGACGTAGTGCACGTTGAGCTCCGCGAGCAGCAGGGCCGAGAGCACCTGGCGGATGCCATCGCTGGTCATGCTGCTCGAGGGCAGGGCAACTCCCAGGATGTCCGACTCGAAGACGCTGTAGCCCTCGGAACGAAGGGTCTCCATCGCCAGGCCGGGCCGGTCCACCAACAGCCGGAAGACGGCGTGGTCCGCGGCCTCCACGATGCTGATGGAGCGGATGCTCAGGGCGTAGGCATCCAGGCAGCGCGTCACCTTCAGCAAGGCGCCCAGCCGGTTGGCCACGAAGACCGAGAGCTGCTTGATGACCGGCGGGCCGCCGGAGCTGTCGTCGATGAGGTCATCCATGAGCGGGATCCTAGCGCCGGAGGTCGGCAGGCGGGTACGGAAAGCTCCCTCCTCGGCAACTGGGCTGGATGGCTTGACCTTGGGTTCCCCGAGGCAGCCGGCCCCGATTGACGCTCGCCGGATGGCCGCCCTTGTCTTGCCCCCCCCTCCACCCCGGGTGATAGGATCCCCGACCTTTTGCCCCAACCTCCAACGGGGCTGTTTCCCGACAGGCGCCGAGGCGCCCTATGCTCCCTCGGAAGGACTCTCCCATGGCAGATCAAAAGACAGTTGTTGTGCTCGGCTCCGGCAAGGTCGGCCGGCTCGTGACGTGGTTCCTGGCCGATTGCGGCGACTACAAGGTCGTGGCCGTGGACCAGGTGGAAGCCGCCGCGAAGGCCGCCATCAACGGCGCCGACGGTTCCCCCATGGCCGGTGCCTCCTTTGTCGTGGCCAACATCGGCGACGAGCAAGCCGTGGCTGGTGTGTTCAAGGACCACAGCGCCGACTACGTCCTCAGCTGCGCCCCCTTCCACTGCAACCCGACCATCGCCCGGGCCGCCCTCGCCACCGAAACGCACTACCTCGACCTCACCGAAGACGTGGCCGTCACCAAACAGGTGGCCGAGTTGTCCGCGGGCGCCAAGACCGCCTTCATCCCCCAGTGCGGCCTGGCCCCGGGCTTCATCAGCATCGTGGCGAACGACCTCTCCAAGCGCTTCGACAACCTGGACGCGCTGAAGATGCGCGTCGGCGCCCTGCCGATTCAGCCCCACAACCGCCTCAACTACAACCTCACCTGGAGCACCGAGGGACTCATCAACGAGTACCGTCACCCCTGCGAGGCCGTGGTGGGTGGAAAGCTCGTGAGCCTACCGCCGCTCGAGGATTGCGAAGCCATCACCATCGACGGCCTGGCCTACGAGGCCTTCAACACCTCCGGCGGCCTGGGCAGCCTGGCGGAGACCCTGGCCGGCAAGGTGAACAAGCTGGACTACAAGTCCATCCGCTACCCCGGGCACCGGGACATCCTGAAAATCCTGATGGATGACCTGAAGCTGCACGATGACCCGGACACCATGAAGATGATCTTCGAGCGCGCCCTGCCCTACACCCACGAGGACGTGGTGCTGGTGGTGGTGACGGCGACGGGCCAGCAGGACGGCCGCTTCTTCCAGGAGAGCTACGTCAACAAGATCTACAACGCCGAGCTGGCTGGTCAGCGCTGGAGCGGCATCCAGATCACCACCGCCTCGGGCCTGTGCGCCGTGCTGGACCTGCACGCGGCCGGCAAGTTGCCCGCCACGGGTTTCGTGCGCCAAGAAGAGGTGGTCTTCGCCGACTTCCTGGCGAACCGCTTCGGCAAGCACTACGCCATGGGAGCGTCCACGCCCCCAACCGTGGTGGGCTAAGCGGCCAACCAGCAGCAGCCCCCTCTCCCGGCGCCAAAAGGCGGCTGTCGGACGCGGACAGACAGTGCCCTGTAGAGCCCCGCTTGTCGGGGCTCTGCTCGTTCACGGCTGTCCTAAAAGAGCCGTTTGAGTGCCGGAATCAGCCAGCACCCAACAAATGCAAAGATCTTCATAGGTTGATATCAAGATTTTTGCACGGGTTCTCGATGGGGTGGTTCCACACCTTGGAAACACCACCATGAGTTCCTCACCCATCAAGCGCATTGCGGCGCTTCCCCTGACCCTGGCCGTGGCCGGCATCGCGCTCATCGCCTTGGCTGCCCTGCCCCCCGCAGACTCGGAGTTGCCCAGCGCTCAGGCGGCAACGGCTGACAGCCCGGTGACGGCGCAGGCAAACCAGCTCGACGAGGATTAGTTTCGGAGCTGGGGGAACGCGGATTTGCCCTTTGGGGCAGGTTCCAGGCCGTTCCCGAGCGGAGCGCCCAGCACGTTCACCAGAGCAACTGCTCCTGCATCTGAAATGGCATCCAGCGCCGGTTGCCCCGAAGCCGAAGAAGTGCAGCCCTCGGCTTCCCCTCAGAAGCACCTCAGGAGCACCACAATGGGAGAGACCCAGCTTCTCTCTGTGAGCGATGACAAGGCGACCCAGGCGCTGATTCAGCGTTTGTGCCGCAAGCGTGGTTTCCAACTTCTGCACGCGGAAACCTCGGACACCCTGCAGACCCAGGTGGCCACGGGAACCGTGGATCTGGTGGTGCTGGACCTGGACACCCACGGCATCGACGGCATGCGCATGTTGCACGCCCTCGCCGCCACCAACCTGCAGGTCCCGGTCGTGCTCGTCAGCCACTGCGACGACCGCACCCTCGACGCCGCCCAAAGCGTCGGCAAGCAGCGCGGCCTGAGCATGGGCAAGCCCCTTGTAAAGCCCCTGGGCGAGAGCAGCTCCGCCCGCTCCATCCTCGGCGCTCTAGGTATCCAGGACCCCACCATCACCGGGGCCAACATCCGCCAGGCGCTCGATGACAACGAACTGGTCCTGCACTACCAACCGCTCGTCGACCTCAAGACGGGAACCGTGCGCAGCGTGGAAGCCCTGCTGCGTTGGGAGCACCCCGAGTACGGCCACCTCAACCCCGAGCTCGTCGTCTCGCTGGCCGAGACGCACGACCTGATCGCGCCCCTGACGGACTGGGTGATGCGCACCGCCCTGACGGAGTGCCTCGAGTGGCGCAAGCAGGGCTGGGACTTCCGCGTCGCCGTCAACGTCACACCGCCGCTCCTGCTCCAGTCCGATTTCGCCGACCGGGTCGTGAGCCTGCTCGAAGAGCTCAAGGTCCCCGCCGAGTGCCTGGTGATCGAGATCACGGAAGGCCAGGCCATCGCCGAACAGCTTGAGGTGCTCGAGACCCTGGCGCGCTTGCGTCTGGCACGGGTGCGCCTGGCCATCGATGACTTCGGCACCGGCTACAGCTCCCTCGGCCGCCTGCACTCCCTGCCGTTCACGGAGTTGAAGATCGACAAGTCCTTCGTGATCGACACCGCGGGAGATCCGCGGGCCGAGATGGTCGTGCGCGCCATCGCCGACCTGGGACGGAACCTCGGGCTCACGGTGGTCGCCGAAGGCGTCGCCAATCGGGAAGCCTGGGACCTCGTGGAATCCATGGGCTGCGACATCGCCCAGGGCTACTTCATCAGCCGCCCCCTGCCAGCCGCAAAGTTGACCAAGTGGCTCTACCGGTGGGATGCACCGACGACCGTGACCGCCCGGATCCCCGGCCAGGGTGGCAAGGGTGAGAACATCCGGCCCGCCGGCCGCTCGAAGAGCCGCACTGGGAAGAAGCGGGGGGCTTCCAAGACCTCCCCGCGCACCAAGAACCGCAAGGACACTGCTCCGAGCGGTGCCGAACGCCCCAGCACGCGCAAGCGTCGCTGAGCGCTCTCGGGAGTCCTCGGGCGTCCTCGGGCGTCCAAAGACGCGTCTGAGGCCTCTGTTCAGGGTTTCGCAGGGGAAGGCGGCCCCCGGCTCCCTCGTCTGAGCGGGGTGCCCGTCTCAGCTCCACGTCGGCAGCTCCCCGCCGCTTGAGGGGCTTGGGAGCGCTGCTTCAGAATTGCGCTTCAGCGTTCGAGGCTCGGGTCGCGTACCCCTCCCAGCGAACCATGAACGAGCCCAAACCCGACAACGCCGTCACGCCGGAACTGCTCAGCGCCGTCCTGATGGGCACGCCAGAGGCTCTCGACACCTGGTATCGCGCCGACCACCCCACGGTCTATCGCCTCTGCTTCGGCCTGCTGGCCGAGCCCGCCGAGGCCGAGGACGCTGCCCAGGACGCCATGCTTCATCTGCACGACAAACTCCAGCACTTCGACACCAGCCGGGCCTATGGCCCGTGGCGCAACACGGTGGTGCTGAACCTGTGTCGGGACCGACTCCGGCGTCAGGCCACACGCCGGGCAGCAGAGAGCAGTGAGCCCTTGCCTGCACGCTTGCCGCGCCCCGAAGAGGTCGCACACAGTCGCGAGCTGGCCGAGATGCTGCGCACCGCGCTCGCCGCCCTTACTCCCCGGGAACGCGAGGCCTTCGTGTTGCGCGACCTCTCCGGTAACAGCACGGCCGAGACTGCCAAGACCTTGGGTGTCACGGAAGCCACCGTGCGTTCGCTGCTGACCTTGGCGCGGCGCCGCCTGCGCAAGCTGCTCGGCCCGCGCTTGCCGGAGTTCTCCGGTACTCCATCCGGAGCCGTGTCATGAATGCTCCCCATGATCACGACGGTCACGATGATCACGACCCGAACGCCCGCCCGCACACCGACGGCGACAGCGGGCCGGACGAAACCCTGGCCGCACTCCAGGCAGCCTTCCACGCGCTGACCACACCCGATCCGACGCCGGCCTTGTCCAACAGCGACGCCACGACCCAGGCGGTCGTGAATTGGATGTGCGCCGCCATGGATCACGTCGCCTTGCCGCCGCGCCCCGTTCGCAGGCCCTCGACCTCGACGGATGCCGAGTCGGCGGAAGAACCCGCGAGCGTCTACCGCTTGCCCCGCTGGCAACGGCCGGAGCTGCGGCGCTCGTTGGCGACGGCAGCCACCTTCGCGGCCTTTGCCCTCGCGCTGTGGTGGGCCCGCGTTGACAGCTTCACGCAGGACGCCGGCAGCGAGTTCGTCGCCTTGCAGTCCGGCGGAAGCGTGGCAGATCGCCCTCAGCCCGTGCTCGACGCGCCCGGACACAGCACAGCTTCCAGCCTGGAAATCCCGGGCTTTCGTGCAGCCGCGGAAGGTTCGTCCGGCCTGGTTGCTTCCACCAACGATCACCTCGAGGTGAGCTCGGGCCCTGTTCGGCTGGTGCTGCTCACGTCCAGTTCAGGATTCGCGCCATGAACGCCTTCCCTTCATCCGATATCTGCCCGACCAAGGAGACTCACATGAAACTCATGACCCTGACCCTGGCGCCCGTCCTGTTGATGACGCTCTGCGCCTCCCTGCACACCCAAGAAGATCCTCAAGCCGCCCGTGATCAGAATCAGGCGCAAGCCCCGGCCAACCCCAGGGTGTTCGACGCCGAGCAACTGAAGACGTTCTACTTCACACCTCAGCACACCAACATCCGGGACCTCGAGCACCTCGCCCACGAGCTGTATGCGCGCGAGCTCTACATCAACGATCGTGGAGGCATCTTCTCCCACCCCGTCGAGAACCTGATGCGACTGGGCGAAACGATCGTGATCTACGACACGCCTGAGTACGCGAAGATGCTCGGCGCGGCCTTGCACGAGATGGACGTCGCCATGAAAGGGGAAACGTCCGCTCAACCCGAGCAGTCGACACCGACCACGGTCATCACCAACTGGTCACCGAAACACATCGGCCTCAACGACGCGGTGGCTGCGCTGCAGTCCTTTCGCCGCAACACAATGGTGTATGACGAGTACGGCCACCGTTCCGATGTGCAGAACTTCTCCGTGGTCAACGAACTGAACGAACTCGTTCTGCGGGACACGCCCCTGCAGATCGAAGCCATGGTGAACACGCTCAACAAGCTCGATGTTCCAGAGCAGCAGCTGTTCATTACGTGCCTGGTCATCAGCGGAAACCGGATGGCACCCGAGGGCAATGAGTCCAAATCGGAGCTCCCCCAGGAGCTCGTCCAGAACCTCTCGAAGCTGGTGCCTTTTGCGCACTTCGAGCTGCAGAGCATGGGCATCCTGCGCGCGTCGGCCATGGCCGGCAACCTGGAGATGCTCATGGATGACAACGACTCGCTCAGCCTGCGGGAGCCGAGCTACGACTCGGAGTCGCGCAGCCTCACTGCGGTCTTCAAGTTCTCCTCCAACCGCAGCAACCAGCGTTTCCAGACAAGGACCACCATTCGTGCCGGTGAGTACACGGTGATCGGTGCCACGGGCAACTCGCCCCTGTTCGCCGTGCTGAAGATCGAACCCATCGATTAATCCGTACCCGAGGACGGCCCGTGCAGGCCAACCACAGCTTCGTCGCTTGCTGGATCCGACGAGGGCGTGATAGAAAGACCCCATGCCTGCACGGTCCGTCCTCCACGCGCTCGTCGCGCTGCTGGCCCTCCTGGCCAGCGACCCCTTCCATTCGTGGCTCCACAGCGAGCACGGCGTGGAATTCTCGGGGGCACAGGAGATTCATGACGGAGCCTGCGGACACCTGCCCGAGCACCCCGGCGGCGACGACTGCCAGCAGTGCTCCAGCAACCACGGCCTCACGGTCTTGCTGGACCAGAGCAGCGTCTGCCTGGGCACGCTGCAGAGCGTCGCGCAGGGAGCACCCGAACAGTGCGCGAGCACCCACGGCAGCCTGAAGCGCAGCCTGCTCGGAGCACGAGCCCCTCCCGTCAGCGGTTGAGAGTCCGCCCGCCTTCGCGCGGGCCATGCCCTTGACCCTCGCGCTGAATCCGCGGGGACGTCCGCTCTGTTCGTGCTCGATGTAGGTTTCCGCCCATGCCCCTTCCCCAGAGTCCGTGGCCGCGTTCCGCGTCCACTCCAAGCCCCGCTCCCCCACGACCTCCCGCATCGTCGGCGCAACGACACCTGCTCCGACTCTCGTGTGCCGCCGCCGTCTTGCTGACGCCCACCGTTCTCCGGGCGCAGACATCCAACGACGAGCTGTTCGAGGCGCTGCGGGAAGCCCTCGCCACCATCGCCGCCCTGGAACAACGGGTGGAGGCCCTCGAGGCAGCCAATCCCGCGCAAGACCCGCTGGAGGCCCAGCTGCAACGGCTCATCGGCCGCGAGGGGTCGGCGCCGCCGCGGCGCACGGTCTTCCCCAGTTCGCTCAACCCGCGCATTGGCGTCTTCATGGACGCCGTGGCCACGGCAGGAAACGTCAAGGAAGCCCCGGGCGAGAATGCCGACCGCTTCTCTCTCCGTGAGACGGAGGTCGACTTCCGGTTACCTGTCTCGCCCTTCGCAGAGGGCGTCCTGATTGCGGCCTTCGAAGATGCCGGAAGCGGAGAATTCGAATCCCTCATCGAAGAGGGCTACGCGGACATCGCGCTCGGGACCTTCTTCGACAACCCCTCGGCCTCACGTGCGAAACTCGGTCGCTTCCGGGTGCCCTTCGGCCACGACAACAAGTTGCACACCCATGACCTGCTTCAGGTCGATCGACCTGTGAGCAGCAGCCGACACCTGGGAGAGGAAGGTCTGATCGGCGACGGCATCGAAGTGACCATCCCGCTTGGGAGCAGCGAATCCGACGATGGCCTGGGCCAGGCCACGACGCTCCAACTCGCGGTGGTCAACGGCGAGGCGCTGACCGGCGAGGAAGGCGCCTTGGGCGCGGCCTTCGACGGTACGGGCGTCGACCTCGCCTCCGATGCGCCCATCCTCGTGGCACGCGCCTCCCACTTCGTGGAGTTGGGTGAACGCTCGGACCTGGAGTTTGGCGCGTCCTACCTGGACGGGGTCTCCAAGAACGCCATCACCACGAGCACGGGCGGAGAGGTCACGCCGCGCATGTTCGGCGTCGACGCCACCTGGCGGCAGCGGGATGACGAAAGCGGCGTGGGCAGCTGGTTGGTGTCCGCCGAGTTCCTGCAGTCCGACTTCGGGTACAGGGGCCCCTCAGTCTTCGAGGGCAAGCGTCAGCGCGGCGCCAGCGTGACGGCACAACGCCAACTCACTCCCTCAGTCTACGCAGGCTTGCGGGTCGGCAAGACCGATGAGCTCGGAACCGGGGTCGAGGTCAAGGAGGCCTCGCCCTACGTCTCCTGGTATGCGGACGAGTTCTTCAGGCTCCGCGTCCAGGGCCAGCACCTGGAGATGGACCCCGGCCGCCATGCCACGCGGGTGTTCCTGCAGGCCAGCTGGAACTTCGGAGCCCACTCGACCCACCCGTACTGGACCAATCGATGATGATCGCCGCCACGATCGCTCTTGCACTGACTTGCTTGTCGTCCGCAGCGCAATGGGCCGTTCCTGCGGGGGTCTCCGCCCCCCAACCGCTGCCCAGTAGTCCTCAGCTGCCAGCCACCCCCCTCAAGGTCATCGCGACCATTCCGACCTACGCCGAGCTGGCCAAGATCATCGGCGGCGACCATGTCGAAGTCGTGCTGCTCACGCGCCCCGCGCAAGACGTGCACTCGGTGAGTGCCACGCCCTCGCTCATGGCCAAGATCATCGGTGCCGACCTCTGCCTGCACACCGGACTGGATGCAGAGCTCTGGCTCGAGAGCCTGCTGCAGGGCTCGGGGAACCAACATCTGCTTCCGGGCAACCCGAAGTCCATCGACCTCTCCGTGGGCATTCCACTGAAGGACGTGCCCGCCGTTGTGGATCGCAGTCGTGGGGACGTGCACGCCTATGGCAACACGCACATCTGGAGCGACCCGTACGCCGTACGCAGCATGGCGGTTCAGGTGCGAGATGCCCTGAGCGCCCAACTCCCGGACGCCCAGGACGACATCTCCGCGCGCCACGCAGCCTTCCACACGGAGCTCACCCAGTCCCTCGTGAAGTGGCTCACCAAGTACCGTTCACTGCAGGGTCAGAAGGTCGTCGTCTACCACCAATCGTGGGTCTACTTCCTGGAGCGGTTCGGCCTCGAGCAGGTGGGCACCCTGGAGCCCAAACCGCGTGTGGCGCCGACGGCTTCGCACCTCGCAAAACTGGAGGGCCTCATGCAGCAGGATGAAGTGCACGTGATCCTGCGTGAGCCCTATCAACATCCGGAGGCTGCGGACCACGTTGCGAGGGCCACGGGCGCGCAGGTGTTGGAGCTCTCGACGCACCCCGGCTTTCCAGCCGGCGTCGACGGCCTGCTGGAGCACTTCGAGCACAACCTCGAGGCCTTGGCGGAAGCCCTGAAGCCACGCGATGCCTGAACCCCAAGTCCCCCAGAGCGCGCCCGAAACAGACACCCGGCCGGCCCTGCTGTCGGCCGCAGGCCTCAGCGCGAGCTACGGCTCCCGGCGCATTCTCCTGGGCATCGACCTGGAGTTGCGACGGGGCGAAGTCACGGCGCTCGTGGGACCGAATGGTTGTGGCAAGACCACCTGCTTGCGGGTGCTGCTCGGGCTGCTCCCCGCCCAGGCAGGGACTCTCTCGTGGAGCCAGGCCAATCCGCGCATCGGCTATGTGCCCCAAGCCGATGCTTCCGAACAGATCTTCCCCGTCTCGGCCCTAGAGGTCGTGCTCATGGGGCTGACGGCCAGCCTCGGTGTCTTCCGGCGCCCGCAGAGCAAGGCCCGCGCCCGCTGCCGAGAAGCCATGCAGCGCTTCGGTGTGGACTCACTGGCGGGGCGCCCGTTCCGCGAGCTCTCCGGAGGACAGCGGCAACGAGTGCTGCTCGCCCGAGCCCTTGTGGCAGATCCCGACTTGCTCGCCCTCGACGAACCCGTGCGCGGCCTGGACTTCGCCAGCTCGACGTCCCTCGTGTCGGCCCTCGGCGACCTGGCGAGGGAACGGAACATGGCAATCGTCATTGCCACCCACAGCCTCGAGCTTGTGGCCAACGACGCTCACAAGGTCGCCTTGTTCAAGGATGGCAAGGCGCTCGTCGGGCCGGTCACGGAGCTCTTCGATGACCAGACCCTGAGCGAACACATGGGCATCCCCCTGCGCGTGCGGGTGGTGGAGGGCGTCCGCGTCATCCTGCCCGGAGCGGGCACCGCAAACAGGCGCCCGGGGGAGCCGAGCCCATGAGCGGCTGGCTCGACGATACGGCCTTGTCGGCCATTCCGGGCGCGGTGGCAGGCGGTCTCGTAGCAGGCTCGTTGTTGCCCCTGCTCGGCATGTGGGTGGTCTTGCAACGCGTCGTCTTCCTGGGAGTCACCCTGGCGCAGGTGGCCGCGGCAGGCGTGGCCTTGGGCCTGGTCCTGGACCTGCCATCGCTGCCCTTCGGCATGCTCATCACCCTGGGCGTCGTGAGCCTCGCCAACTCCAGGAAGCAGATGGCCCGGCTTGGCGACGCAAGTCTGGGAGCCGGCTTCTGCGTGGCCTCTGCCCTGGCGCTGCTCTTCATCAGCCGCTCGGCCGCAGACCTCGATGAGGTGCGCCACGTCTTGCATGGCAACCTCATCTACGCGACATCCGGTGCGGTGTGGACCGTCGCCCTCACCTTGCTCACGGGCGTCACCCTGATCGGTCTCTGTTTCAAGGAGGTGCTCTTCTCGGCCTTCGACGCCGAGACGGCCACGGCCTTGGGCCTCGCGGCCCGGCGCTGGCAGCTGCTCTTGTTCCTCGTCCTGGCCGTGGCGCTCTCCGTCAGCATGCGCACCACGGGTTCGCTGCTGTCTTTCGCCATGCTGATCCTGCCGCCCCTCGCGGCCCTGCGGCTGCGCACTGGCTTGCGGAGCGCCTTCGTGCTCTCGGGGGCCCTGGGCGGCCTCGGCACCCTCGGCGGGCTGGCCCTGGCCGTCTCCGCAGACCTGCATGTGGAGTCCTCCATCACGCTGGTGCTGTTCCTGCTCATCCCGGTCTGCGCCGCTTGGCATTGGAAACCAATCGCCGGCCTGGCCCTGGCGGCGCTGCTGGTGGCGGGGGGCCAAGGACTCCAACCTGCGCAGGTGGAGGACGACCATCTCCATCACCACGACGCGCCGGCAGTCGCCGAGCCCTTCCATGCCGACGTGCACCTGGAGGCTTCACAATCCGTTGACGGCGGCCCCGTCCGCGTGGAGTGGAGGGCATCTGTTCACACGGAGCAGGACGACCCCGCCCTGCCCGCTGCCCTCTGGCTCGTTGTCTCTGGCGAAACGCTCTTCGACGAGCACGTGCTCGTGCCCAAGTTGCAGGACCTTCCCACGGGCGACTCAGCCCACTCCGGCACCTTCCTGGCCGAGGCCGACGCGACGCTGCATCGCCTCGAAGGCCAACTCTGGAGCGGGCCCACGGCCAGCATGGACTCCGAGCCCCTCGACCCACGTCACGCGGCGGTCGAAGGCTGTGATGTGGTCAGGCGCTAGCCCTCCGGCGCGCACGAGGACGACCCGAAAGGCACGGCCTGCTCGAAGAGCTCAGCGGGGGAAGAGCTCGGGCGCGCTGTCCATGTAGCCCTCGCCCTCGAGCGCACCCAGGAAGGCGATGACGGCGTCAATCTCTTCCTCGGTCAGGTTCAGCACCTCCATCTTGGGGCTCAAGCTGGGGTTCGCCAGACCGCCCTGGTTGTAGTGCTCCATGACATCACGCAGGGTCGCCATGGATCCGTCGTGCATGTAGGGGGCGTGCTTGGTGGTCTCGCGCAAGCCCGGCGTCTTGAAGGCTCCCAGGTCCTCAGGCTTGCCCGTCACGACCATGCGTCCGGCATCGGCGTGCTCGCCCGTGGAGTCATCCCAGCCCACACCCAGGTTGTGGAACAGACTGTCCGTGAAGGCGCTGCCCACGTGACACGTGGCACAGAGCGCCTTGCCGAAGAAGACCTCCACCCCCAGGATCTCCTGCTCGGTGAGTGGATTGACGTAGCCCGGCTCCTCGTCGTCCCAGTCGATCCACTGGTCGTAGCGGGAGTTGCCCGAGACTCGAGTGCGCTCGTAGTCGGCCAGGGCCTGAGCGATGCGGTCCAGCGTGACGGCCGGGTCCCCGAAGGCACGCTCGAAGAAGGGGACGTAGCCCTCACTGGCGGCGATGTCCTCCACCACGGCCTCATGGGTGTTGCCCATCTCGATCGGATTGGCGATGGGGCCGACGGCCTGTTCCTCAAGCGTGGCGGCCCGTCCATCCCAGAACGTCTCGGGGTAGAAGGCGTAGGCTGCGTTCACGAAGCTCGGCGCCTTGCGCCCACCCTTCTGCCCGCGGATGCCGGTGGAGACAGGGGTGGGCTCGGAGAATGCATTTTCAGGCCGGTGGCAGCTCGCACAGGACAGGCTGTCATCCGCGCTGAGGCGGGTGTCGAAGAACAACCAGCGGCCTAGACGGGCGCGCTCCGGGTCCGGCGCGTTCGGTAGATCCCCGAGGGCGAACTCGTGACCCAGCGGGGTCTCCGGCAGGGGCCGGACGGGGTTCGCGGCCTCCAGCAGCTCCACCGGAGTGCTGCACGCCAAGGGAGCTGGCACGGCGCATTGCTGGGTCGATTGGGGCGCCTGCGTACACGCTGGGCTCAGCAGAAGGAAGGCGATCAGGCTGAGTGCAGAGCACGCAGAGCGGGACATGAGGGGGCTCCGGGAGAAGGCGCCGCTTTGTATAGCAGCTCCTGGCGCGTTGCATCACGCACACTCCTGTCAGGTTTGCGCAGCCTCACGCTTCGCCATCTTCAACACGGCCTTGTACTCCGAGGCCGTGACCGGCTGGACGGACAGGCGGCTCCCGCGACGCAGCAACATCATGTCGGCCAAGGCCGCTTCGGCAGCCAGGGCATCGCGTGTGAGCGGAGCCTCGAAGGTCTCCACATGTTCGAGATCCACGAGCATCCACGTGGGTTCATCGAGCTTGGATTTAGGGTCGAAGTGCTTGTCCTTGCGATCGAATGCCGTGGGGTCGGCGTAGGGTTCGGAAGCCACGGCCGCAAGGCCCGCGATGCACATGGGCTTCACGTTGGAGTGGTAGAAGAGCACTCCGTCGCCCAGCTTCATGTCGTCGCGCATGAGGTTGCGTGCCTGGTAGTTGCGCACGCCGTCCCACATCGTGGATCCATCCCGTTCCAGATCGCGGATGGAATACACGTCCGGCTCGGACTTCACCAGCCAGTAGCGCTTCTTGGCAGCGCTCACGCAGGCCGCCGCTTCGTCTGGTCTGGGTCGTTCGACCCGGGCTCCCCGGCCTTGACCGACTTGGACGCCTCGGACGTCGAGCCCTTGGCCGACGTGTCTTCCGGCACCAGCCACTTGTCCTTGTAGTGCTTCAGCTCGGCGATGGACTCGCGGATGTCGTCCATGGCCCGGTGCTGGTCACCCTTCTTCGGGGCGCCGCTGATGGCATGCACATTCCAGCGCGTCGCACATTCCTTGAAGGAGCTCACGTCGATGCAGCGGTAGTGCAGGAAGGCGTCCAGCTCAGGCATCTGCATCTTGAGGAACATGCGGTCGCACCAGATCGAGTTGCCGCACAACGGGAGCGAGCGCCCCTTGGCGTGCTTCTTCAAGAAGGCCAGGGTCTCCCGTTCGGCGTCGGCCACATTGATGGACGAGCGCCGCACCTGTTCCGTCAGCCCCGACTTCTCGTGCATTCCGCGCACGATGGGAATCATGCGGGAGAGGTGATCGTCCGTGGTGTAGATGATCAGCTCCGGCCCCTCAGCAACGAGATTGAGTTGCGCGTCCGTAAGCAGCGTGGCGATCTCGATGATGGTGTTGCGTTTGGGGTCGAGACCGGTCATTTCCAGGTCGACCCAGCACAGCAAATCGCTTCGTACAGAGCTCAAGGACTCGTTTCCTCCGCATGGAACCAGCGTTCGAGAACCAGAAGGGTATACAGCGTCTCGTGCGCCGCAAGCCTTCCCTCACGATGCCCCCTCAACAGGACGGCAACGGCATCCTGGTCGAAGTGCCCCCGGCTGCGGGCTTCCGGCGAAAGCAGCACCTGCTCGGCGTGATGCCCCAGGGCGCCACGAAACCAGGAGTCCAGGGGGACTCCGAAACCCTGCTTGGGTCCATGCAGCACATCGGCCGGCAGGCGACGCCGGAGGGCAGCCCGCAGGACATGCTTGGACTGCCTGCCGTGCAGCTTTTGGTCGGCCGGGAGCGAGGCGGCGTACTCCATGAGGCGGCGATCCAAGAAGGGTGAACGCGCCTCCAAGGAGTGGGCCATGGAGTTGATGTCCACCTTGACGAGCACGTCGTCGGGCAGATAGCGCCGAACATCGAGAGCGAGGGCCTCGTTGATGCCGAGCGGGGCCGTGCTGTCGGGCCCGTAATGCGTGGGCGTGCCCCAGCGCTCCCGGGCTTCAGGCGTCAACAGGGCACCGAGCACCTGGGGCGGCGTTGCCAACCTCCACAAATGGTTGCGTTGCCGCGGGGAGGCATCGAGCGCGTTGCAGAAGCGGTCCAGGCGAGTGCCCAGGGAGCGGTGGCCCGCCGAGCCCAGCGCCATGGCGAGATGCCGACCGAGGGAGAGGGCCGAGCGCGCTCGACGCCCCCAGCGGGAATCGAAACGCTGCGCCAGTCGCAGGGCCTTGTACCGGTCGTAGCCCGCGAAGGACTCATCGCCCCCGTCGCCCGTGAGCACGACCTTCACATGCTGGGAGGCAAGCCGGCTGACCATCCAGGTGGGTATGGAGCTGCTGTCCGCGAACGGCTCCCCGTGATGGAGGAGCAGCTCGTCCAGCAGGGACACCGCGTCGGGCAGGACCAGCTCTTCGTGATGCTGCGTGTCGAAGAGCCGGGCCACGCGCCGCGCCCGGGGCGTCTCGTCGTAGGCGGCGTCCTCGAACCCGATCGTGAACGTCTTGACCTTCCCACCCATCTGGCGCGCCATCTCGGCCACGACAGCAGCGCTGTCCAGCCCACCTGAGAGTAGGGCCCCCAAGGGGACATCGGACATGAGGCGGCGCCCGACAGCCTGCTCCAGCAAGCCCCCGACCCGCTCCGCTGCCTCGTCAAGACTCGGCGAGCTCGCACGCTCCGGGCCGGGCGGGAGCTTCCAGTAGCAGGTCGTCTGCACCCGCCCGTTCTCCGCGACGAGCACATGCCCGGGAGCCAACTTGCGGGCACCGAGCCAGGCCGAAGAGGGCTGGGGAATGCAGCGGAAAGCCAGGAAGTCGGCCAAGGCTTGATCATCCGGGCGGCGATCCCAGTCGGGGTCGCACTTGAGCGCCGAAAACTCGCTGGCGAAGGAGAGCCCGTTCGCCGCAGCCGCATACACCAGGGGCTTCTGGCCGACCCGGTCGCGCCCCAGGACGAGACGCTGCGCCTCCACATCCCAGAGCGCAAAGGCGAACATGCCGTCCAGGCGATCAACGAAGTGCGGACCCTCGCTCTCCCAGTACTCGCGATAGAGGGGCAACAGCACCTCGCTGTCGCAGCGGCTCGAGAACTGATGGCCCTTGGCTGAGAGGGAGGCTCGCAGCTCCTGGTGGTTGTAGATCTCGCCGTTCACCACCAGCGCAACCCGGCCATCCGCGCTGAACATGGGCTGTCGGCCCGCGGGGCTCAGGTCCACGATGGCCAGACGCCGCTGCCCCAGGGACAGGGGCCCGTGGGTGGACAGACCCTCGTCGTCAGGGCCACGGTGTACGAGCGCCGAGAGCATGGCGCGCACCGTGTCCTCGGCGCCCGGCCGTGTCGCGTCGAACCAGAGCTTTCCCGCGATGCCGCACATGGAGCGTCAGCTCGCGTGGATCAGGGTCACGCTCCGAAGAACTCGGCGATCACATCGACGACGGACTGCTTGTGGTCGTCGGTGAGCTCGCTGTAGATCGGAATGGCCATGGTCTCAAGGGCCGCCGATTCCGTCACCGGGAAGTCGCCCGCCTTGAACCCGTGGTCCTTCAGAGCCGGCTGCACATGGCATCCGCTCGGGTAGTAGAGCACGCAGCCGATGTCGTTGGCGCGCATGTGGTTCAGCAGCGGATCGCGTTGCTCGGCCGCAACCCGGATGATGAACTGGTTGTAGATGTGGTGAACGCCAGGACGCACGTAGGGCATGCCCACCGCTTCCGTCAGCCCCCGCTCCGCGAACAGCTCGCGGTAATGGTCAGCGTTCTGGCGACGGGCCTCGGCCCAGCCGTCGAGGTACTTCAGCTTCACGCTCAACACCGCGGCCTGGATGCCGTCGAGGCGGAAGTTGCCGCCCAGCATCTCATGGTGGTAGGCGGGTTCCATGCCGTGGTTGCGCATGATGGACATGGTGTGCGCGAGGGCGTCGTCGTTCGTGGTCACCAGACCACCATCCCCCGCCGCGCCCAGGTTCTTGCTGGGGTAGAAGGAGAAGCAGCCGGCAGTGCCCATGGACCCGGCCATGCGCCCATCGGCATCCCGTGCACCGATGGCCTGCGCCGCATCTTCGATCACGGGCAGCTTGTGCTTTGCTGCGATCGCGTTCACAGCGGTCATGTCGGCAACCTGGCCGAAGAGGTGCACCGGCACGATCGCCTTGGTCTTCTCGGTGATGGCGGCTTCGAGCTTGTCGACGTCCAGGTTGTAGGTTTTCGGCTCGATGTCGACGAACACGATGCGCGCACCCAGACGAGCGATGCAGCCGACGGTGGCGAAGAAGGTGTACGGCGACGTGATCACCTCATCGCCGGGGCCCACACCCAAGGCCGTCATGGCCACCAGCAGAGCGTCCGTCCCACTCGACACCCCCACCCCGTGCGCTGCTCCCGTGTAGTCGGCGAGCTCCTTCTCCAAGGTCTGCACGTAGGGCCCACCGATGAAGGCGAGCTTGTCGAAGACGCCGTCCACAGCGCTGCGCAGCTCCTCACGAAGAGGAGCGTACTGAGCCTGGAGATCGAGCAGGGGAACCTTGAGGCGCGTCATGGTCATGGAATTCCTCGTCACGGATGGGGCGGCCCCGCGGGCACGCGGCGCCACCATAGCGCATCGATTCCGCTCAATCGAAGCGGTGAAACGCCTGAGATTCCCCGTGAAGGGAGGCGATCAGTCCGCGGCGGTCGGCGCGGCCGGCAGCAAGTCGCAAAAGGCGAAGCCGTCCCGCTCGACCCGCTCCCCCACCCGGATTGGGACCGGGCGCTCGAACATGGGCCCATCGTGGACGAAGGTGTGGAATTCACCGTTCTCGCCGCAGGGATCGATGTCCGCAGGAAAGCCCTCCAGCAGCTCCGGCTCCCAAGCGCTTCCCACGGTCTCCACGGGTAGCTTCTTCGGGTCGATGCAGCTGATCCGGGCTTGCACCCCTGCCGCCCACATCTCCGTCGCCAACTCAGCCGTGTCCCTTCCCCAGAGCGGGAAGAGAACCTCCAGCCCACTCGCCTTCAGCTGGGTCTCGCGATACGCGCGGATGTCCTCCAGGAACAGGTCCCCAAAAGCCATGGCCTGGACGCCCTCGTCCAGCGCCCGCTGCACCATGCGCTGCATGGTCTCGGCGTAGATCTCGTTGGAGCAGGGATAGGGGATCGGCGCGATCCAGAGTGGGACGCCCACAGCGTCGGCCTGAGCCTCGAGCAGCTCCTGGCGGACCGCATGCATGGCCACCCGCTTGTGTGTCTCATTGACGGTCGTCAGCAGCGCAACCACTTCGAGCTCCGGTTGCTGCCGAAGAACATGCAGGGACCAGGCGCTGTCCTTCCCGCTACTCCAGCTCAGGATCACTCGGCGCTTGGCGGACATGCTGGTCTCCGATCTGGCCGTTGAAGGTTGTCGAACCACATCCTGAACGTGAAGAAGGGCGCCCTCAGCGACCTCTCGCTGATGACACCCTTCTTGCAGGGGACTCGCAGCCCTGCCAGCTCGAATTCATGTGGCCGGAACTCTCAATCGACGTCTGTCGACGTCTCAGTCTCCGTCGCCCGAGCAGCCACGATTTCACCTGTCCCGGGTTCGGGACCAAGCGAAGCCGATGGGCTCTAGCTCTCCGAGCCGTCGTCACCCACCACCAGCACGGTGACGAGATCGATGATTCCCGTGATGGGCAGGAAAGCCGTATCGATGGGAATCGTGAAGATGCTGGCGAGGATCTGGTAGCCCAGCCCCATCTCGCTGCGACCGACGGTGCGGCTCGACGCGTACGAGAGGTAGGTGTGCTTCGGGCTGTACTGCTCGTCGCGGAAGATCAGGTCACCCGCCATGGTGGCCGGGGACACGATCGAGTCGAAGATGGCCAGGGGGAACACACCCAGGACCTTCGGAACGATGTTGACGTCGGAGGCGACCCACTTTTCGGTGTCACCCATGTTCGTGTGCCGGTTGTAGCTGCAGCCGACGGTGCCCACGAGCAGCATGCCGACAATCACCCATCCCAAGCACTTCTTCATCTGTCCGGACAACACCTGGATCTCCGAGCTGCGAGACGTCGTGACGGTTGGGCCCTATCTTCGAGACGGGGACTCGAGAAGGCCGCGCGGAGTCTAACGGGGTGATCCGAGACGCACAAGAGACCCGGAATCCTCCGGAAGCGATCCAGAGACCCGCTCCGCACGCAGCAATAGACAGCGGCCCGGCCCTGGCAACAGTCCCGGGCTCAGGAAGCGGCCGCGCGAGGCCCGCTATTCCGACTCGAAGCGGACCTTCTCAAGGCCGCCCGCGCCGGGTGCCTTGGGCAGGGTGATCAGCAGGACGCCCCCTTCAAACACCGCCTGAAGGGCATCGTCGGCCAGCAGGTCGTCGAAGTCGACGTTCAGCTGCCAGGTCACGAGGCGCCCCGCTGGGGCACCCGTCTGGACCTCGGCCGAGAGGCTCAGGACGCCCTTCTCGATGGCCAGATCGATGTTTCCGAGCTGACCTCCGGGGAGGTCAAAGAACAGGCGAAAGTCCTGCGGCCGCTCGATGAGATCGATGCGAGGCCGCAGGAGCTTGCCCTTCAGGCGCTGGGACGAGGGTGAAGAATCACCATGGCTGGGGAGTCGCGAACTCACTCGCTGATGACCTGAACGGGGATCTGACGGGGCTTCAAGACGTCCGCCTTGGGCAGGACGATGGTCAGGATCCCCTGCCGGAGTTCGGCGGACACGCCCTCGCTCTGGACCTCGCAGGGCAGCTGAATCCGGCGTTCGAAGGCACCGCGATGACCTTCGGCGTGCAGGAGTTCGGCCCCCTCGGGCAACTCGCCATCCCGTTCGCCCTGGATGCTCAGCTCATCGGCCAGGACACTGAGATGAAGGCCCTCGATGGTGGCACCGGGCAGCTCGACCTCGACATGAAGGGCATGCTCATCAGCCCAGACACGCAGAGGCGGTTGGCCGGCGGTCCGGCCCTGGGCCTGAGCCTGGGAGCCTCCCGATTTCAGGATCTCATCCATCAGACTGGGAAAGGGGCGGGCGAAAAACGGCAGGGAGGAACGACGCATGGCGGACGGGGCGGACATGTTGACTCTCCGATTGGTGAGGTAAGGCGTCACGAGGACGCGTACCCCAGTTGCAAGGCCTGTGCCAATCGTGCCGAACAGGCTCCAAGCCCGAGAACACCCTCAAAACGGCCATTTGGCTCCAGCTTGGTAGCCTCGCACTTGGAATCTGCCAGGACTGAGCAGCTCAGCAGAGAGAATGCGGCCAAAACGGCGCATCGCCGCGCCGACTTGGCAGGCGAGCGCTCGGTTGGCGCCGGGTTGGGTCTGGTGCGGGTCGTGGGTATGGTCACCTCCCTTTTACGCGCCCACCCATCGGGCGCACCGCGGTCCCGCCAGCAGGATTCCTGATCCATTTGCAGGCGACGGAGGCTGGAACTCATGAACTGGTTGACCCGGACCCTCGGCTCATCCGTTGGGCGGAAGATGCTCGTCGCTCTCACCGGGCTCGCCCTGGTGGGCTTCGTCATCACCCACATGCTCGGCAATCTTCAGGTGTTCGCCGGCCGCGAGGCGCTCAACGCCTACGCCGCGAACATCAAGAGCCTGGGCCCCCTCCTCTGGGCCATGCGCGCTGGCCTCCTGCTCGCATTCGTGACGCACGTCGGGCTGGCCCTGAAGCTGGCTGCCGAGAACCGCGCGGCGCGGCCGGAGCGCTACGCGCACAACGCGCATGTGCAGAGCACCAGCGGTGCGCGCAGCATGGTCATCACGGGCCTCATGGTGCTGTTGTTCATCCTGTACCACCTGGCGCACTTCACCTTCGGCCTCACGGACCCGGGGAGTTTCAACGCCGACGAGGCGATCATGACCGCGGCGGGGCCGGTCAACCGCCACGACGTGTACTACATGGTCGTGACCGGATTTCAGCAGCCGCTGGTGACGATCCTCTACATCGCCGCCATGGTCTGCCTTGCCCTGCACATGAGTCATGGCGTGCAGAGCGTCTTCCAATCCTTGGGTCTCAACCATCCCAAGCACGAGCCGCTCATCCGCAAGCTGGCCGTCGGCTTGGCCTGGGTGATCTTCCTCGGCAACGCGGCCATGCCTGTCGCCGTGCTCGCCGGTCTCGTCGACCTTCCTGGAGCCTGATCGATGAAGCTCGACTCTGCCATTCCTGACGGTCCCATCGAGGGCAAGTGGGACAAGCATCGCTTCGAAATGAAACTGGTGAATCCAGCCAACAAGCGCAAGTCGCGTGTGCTGGTCGTGGGCTCGGGCCTGGCGGGCGGCGCTGCTGCCGCGACCCTCGCCGAACTCGGCTACGAGGTGCTGTGCTTTTGCTTCCAGGACAGCCCGCGGCGCGCCCATAGCATCGCGGCCCAGGGCGGCATCAACAGTGCCAAGAACTACCAGAACGACGGCGACAGCGTTTACCGCCTGTTCTACGACACGGTGAAGGGCGGCGACTTCCGTTCGCGCGAAGCGAACGTCTATCGCCTGTCCCAGGTGAGCACCAACATCATCGACCAGTGCGTGGCACAGGGCGTGCCCTTCGCTCGGGAGTACGGCGGGCAGTTGGCCAACCGCTCATTCGGCGGAGCGCAGGTCTCGCGCACCTTCTACGCTCGCGGGCAGACGGGCCAGCAGCTCTTGCTGGGTTGTTACGCCTCCCTCAGCCGTCAGATCGGCCTGGGGAACGTGAAGATGTTCCCGCGCACCGAGATGCTCGACGTCGTCACCGTCGAAGGGCAGGCGCGGGGCATCGTCACGCGCGACCTGGTGAGCGGCAAGATCGAGTCCTTCGCAGGCGACGCCGTCGTCCTCGCGACGGGTGGCTACAGCAACGTCTTCTACCTCTCGACCAACGCCAAGGGCTGCAACGTGACAGCCGCCTGGCGTGCCCACAAGCGCGGAGCCGGCTTCGCCAACCCCTGCTACACACAGATCCACCCAACCTGCATCCCCGTCAGCGGCGACCACCAGAGCAAGCTCACGCTCATGTCCGAGTCGTTGCGCAACGATGGGCGCGTGTGGGTGCCCACCGACGGCAGCGAGCAGCGCCCTGCGGGGAACATCCCGGAAGACGCCCGGGACTACTACCTGGAACGCAAGTACCCCAGCTTCGGCAACCTCGCGCCGCGTGACATCGCCTCGCGCAGCGCCAAGGAGGCCTGCGACGATGGGCGCGGCGTGGGGCCGGGAGCCCGGGGCGTCTACCTCGACTTCCGCGATGCCATCCAGCGCTTGGGGCAAGACACCATCGCCCAGCGCTACGGCAACCTGTTCGAGATGTATCAACGCATCACGGACGACAACCCCTACGAAGTCCCCATGCGCATCTACCCCGCGCCGCACTACACCATGGGCGGCCTGTGGGTGGACTACAACCTGCAGAGCACCGTGCCCGGCATGCACGTGATCGGCGAAGCCAACTTCAGCGACCACGGCGCCAACCGCCTGGGAGCCTCGGCGCTCATGCAGGGCCTCGCGGATGGATACTTCGTCCTGCCCTACACGATCGGTCACTACTTCGCGACGCACAAGCCGGAACCCATCACAACGGATCACCCTGACTTCAAGCGCACCGAGCAAGAGGTCAACGACCGCATCAAGCGCCTCATCTCCGTCGGTGGCAAGCGGACGCCAGACTCCTTCCACCGCGAACTGGGCCGCATCATGTGGAACGGCTGCGGCATGGCACGCACGAAGGAGAGCCTGGAAGAGGTGCTCGCCAAGGTGCCCGCCCTGCGCGAGGAGTTCTGGAACGACGTCCGTGTGGTGGGCGGCCAGAGCGAGATGAACAACGCTCTCGAACAGGCAGGTCGCGTGGCGGACTTCCTCGAGTTCGGCGAGACGATGGCCCTCGACGCCCTCACCCGCGATGAGTCCTGCGGCGGCCACTTCCGCGAAGAACACCAGACGGAGGATGGCGAGGCCGTTCGCAACGACGAGGACTTCTGCCACGCCACCGTCTGGGAGTACACCGGCGAAGGGAAGAAGCCCAACGAGCATCGCGAACAGCTCGACTTCCCGAACGTCCCGCTCGCAACCCGTAGCTACAAGTAGGCTGACGAACCATGAAGCTGACACTGCGTATCTGGCGACAGAATGGCCCCGACGCCGCGGGCAAGATGGAAGAACACGCGCTCGCAGACGTGAGCCCGGACATGTCCTTCCTCGAGATGCTCGATGTCCTCAACGAGTCGCTGCAGAACGAGGGCAAGCAGCCGGTCGCCTTTGACCACGACTGTCGCGAAGGCATCTGCGGCACCTGCTCGCTGGTCATCAATGGCGTGGCCCACGGCCCCATGAAGGCCACGACCACCTGCCAGCTCCACATGCGGACGTTCAAGGACGGCGACACCATCGACATCGAGCCGTTTCGGGCCAAGGCCTTCCCAGTCTTGCGCGACCTCTGCGTCGATCGCAACGCCTTCGACCGCATCCAGGCCCAGGGCGGCTTCGTGTCGGTCAACACCGGCGGCGCCCAGGACGCCAACGCCATCCCCATCGGCAAGGTGGATGCCGACACCGCCATGGATGCCGCCGCCTGCATCGGCTGCGGAGCGTGCGTCGCAGCGTGCCCCAACGCGTCCGCCATGCTGTTCGTTTCGGCAAAGATCGGACATCTCGCCAACCTGCCACAGGGCCAGCCCGAACGGAGCCGCCGTGCGATCTCCATGGTGAGCGCCATGGACGCCGAAGGCTTCGGCAACTGCCGAAACATCTACGAGTGCGAAGCCGTCTGCCCCAAGGAAATCAGCCACCACTTCATCGCCGGCATGAACCGCGACTACGTGAAGGCGTCGATCTGCAGCAAGGAGTAGGGCGGAGTCAGCCCAGTTCAGTGGCTCAGCTGGCGCCGAGCGGCACGATGTCGATCAATCCGGTGACGCCGCTGGCTGAGACGGCCCTGGCTGCGAGCAGGTGCATCCCCGAGTTCAAGGCTGGCATCGCTCCGTGCAGGGACCACCCGCTGTGCAGCCAATCCGGGCGGGCCTTCGCATCCGCCACATCCGCGCGCGGCTGATCGACAGCAACTTCCGCCACCAGTCGACCGTCCAGCAGCAACTGCACGGCTCTCACGGGCGTCGCTCGTCGGGTGTCCGCGGCCCAGCCATCCAGATGGAATTCTCCATCCCGCACGATGACGCGGTCGATGACCCCCTGCACGCAGGACACGTTTCGCCAGGCCTGCAGGCCCGGCAGCGGCGACTTGCTGGCCACGAAGACGTCTTGCAGCATCCAGAGGTCCCGCTCCAGCGAGCAGATCTGCGCGACGCCCTGCTCGCGGGCGATGTCCTCCACCACCCGCCGCTCCACGAAGGTGGAGCCATACTCGGCTTCATCCAAGCCCAGGCTCTCGCTCTGGGGAATGAAGGTGAATCCGGAGGGATCCTTGCTCACCTCACGCACGACATCCGGACCATGGGTGGAGAAGACCAGGAGCCCTTCGTCCGAGAGGGCGTCGTAGAGCACCTGCAACCATTGAGCAAACCGAGCCCGTGGGAGGTGCGAGAAGAGCGAGCTGACGAAGATCAGGTCGAAGCCCTGACCCACATCGAAGCGGGCCGGGTCCGTGCGCGAGAGGCGCGCGTCCACCGCCAGCGCTTGCCCTACGAAATCCACTGCCGGCGCCAGGATCTCAGCCGTGGTGATGCGCTCGGGAGGCAACTCCCGCACCAGATGCCGGGTCACGCGGCCATAGCCGCTGGCCATCTCCAGCACCTTGCGAGCCGTGCCCAGGCTGCGACCGGCTGCCTGCATGACGTTGTGCAACGACTGGATGACCTCCCGGCCGTCCCGGTAGTACTGCAACCGGGAACGGCCGGGATGGACAGCCTCTGCCAGACGCGCCGTGAGGAACATCTCGTCCGCAGGGTGAATCTGCTCGCAGAAGCCTGTCGCCAGCCCCTCCAACTCGAGGTAGGCCCGACCGATCCGGCGCGAGAGATCCGATTCCTGCAACGACTCCGAGACGTCCGACATGCGCGACTGCCCTTGGCCCGAGGGCCCGGGACTAGCCCTCCTTGAAGAGGTGCAGATCCTGCTGCGGGTAAGGGATGGAGATCCCCGCGGCGTCGAAGCGCTCCTTCACCGTCTTGGTGACGTCAAACTTCACGGCCCAGTAGTCACCGGTCTTCGACCACGGCCGGCAGACGAAGTTCACCGAGGAATCGGCCAACTCGGCCACCTGAATCACCGGCGCCGGGTCCGCCAGCACGAGATCGTGACTCTTCACGATCTCCTCGATGATGGCACCCGCCTTGTCCATGTCGTCGCCGTAACCGATACCGAAGGTCATGTCGACGCGACGCGTGTCATTCGCCGTGACGTTGCGGATGACGCCGCCCCAGATGGCGCCGTTCGGGACGGTGAGCTTCTGGTTGTCTGGCGTCAGCAGAATCGTGGACACAAGGCTCATGGCGTCCACCTTGCCCGTCTGTCCGGCGACCTCGACCACATCTCCGATGTCGTAGGGGCGGTAGAGCAGGATCATGATGCCGGCAGCAAAGTTGCCGAGCGTGTCTTGCAGGGCGAAGCCGATCACGAAACCGAGAACGCCCAGCCCAGCCAGGAGCGGGCCGATGTCGATGCCCAGCTGGCCGAGGCCCATGACGAAACCGAGCAACAAGACGATCTTCTTCGTCGAGGTGACGAAGAAGTCCTTGAGCAGGTCACTGGCGTTGAGCTTCTTGCCGCTCATGGCCTTGTGGACCACCTTGCCCAGTACGTTGCCGACGATCTTCGCGACGAACAGGATCACCAAGAAGATGGCGAAGTTGATGGCGAACGCGATGCCGCCATCCGGGTCCGTCAACCAGGCCTGGGCGTCCGCGATGAAGCCGGACGCCTGATCGGCCGCGCTCTTTGGTGCGACCTCTTCGGCACCTTCAGCGGCGGTCTCGGCGTCTTGGGGGAGGAAGGCGAAGACGGAGGAAAAAGCAGTCATCAATGCGTGCATGGAGAAACTCCGGAAACGGGGTAATCGTCGGATCCGCGCTGCTCAAGCGCTGGTACGCGTGCTCCAAACCCACCCGTGGAGCCCCGACGATGGGCAGGAGATTGCCGGATCGAGGGGTCCTGGCGCAAACCCTGGGGAGGCTCACCCCTTGGCTTGGTTCGCCACGGCCTCGGCAGCCTTCTTCGCAGCCTCGGGGTCGCCCAGATAACGGCTGCTGATGGGCGTCAGGTCATCATCCAACTCGTACACGAGAGGAATGCCTGTAGGGATGTTCAGGCCCAGGATGTCCTCGTCGGAGATTCCATCGAGGTGCTTCACCAGTGCGCGCAGGCTGTTGCCGTGGGCCGCGATGATCACACGCTCTCCCCGCTTCACGGCCGGCGCAATGACATCGTTCCAAGCGGGAAGGAAACGATCGACCGTGTCCTTCAAACATTCCGACAATGGGATCTCATCTGTCGCGAGCGAGGCGTAGCGTCGGTCGTGTCCTGGCCAGCGTTCATCACTCTTGTCGAGCGCGGGCGGCGGCACATCATAGGAGCGGCGCCAGATGAGCACCTGATCAGCTCCGTGCTTCTCCGCCGTCTCCGCCTTGTTGAGCCCCTGCAACGCCCCGTAGTGCCGCTCGTTCAACTGCCACATGCGATGCACGGGCAGCCACATGCGGTCCATCTCGTCGAGGCTCAGCCACAGCGTCCGGATGGCGCGCTTGAGCAGCGACGTGTAGGCCACGTCGAACTCAAAGCCTCCCTCCTTCAACAGCTGACCGGCTGTCTTCGCCTCATGCACTCCCTGCTCACTGAGGTCGACGTCGTACCAACCCGTGAAGCGGTTCTCCTTGTTCCATTCGCTCTGACCGTGGCGCAGCAGGACGAGGGTCTTCATGACGAGGCATCTCAGGCAATGACGGGATGGTTGTGAACGGGGGCGGCTGTCGGCAGCCGACGTCGGGTGCGCGCAGCCACGGCTTCGCGCCTATCAAACCGTGCCGGCTCCGGGCGGGCAAGGCATGTTCGGCCCAATGCCCCGGGGCGCGGCCGACGCTCAGACCAGGAGCTTGATGGCAGCCGGCACAACTCGCGCGTCAAAGGGAGCCTGCCCCACCAACTCTCCGTCGATGTTGAGCGAGCTCGCGCCCTCCGCCTCCAGGCGAAATTGCGACACCCGGCGAGCGATCACGAGCGGCGAACTCAGGTGCTCCGCTGTTCGTAGTTTGGCGAAGAGCCCGAGCAGCGCGGCCCGAGTGCCTCCGCGCACCACGATCAGGTCCAGCAGGCCATCGTCGATCCGCGCATCCGGGGTGATGCGCATCCCGGCCCCGGTGTGCCGCGTATTGCCCGCAAACACGAAGCGCAAGCTCCCCTCCAGGACCTCATCCTGCAGCACCACACGCCCCCGACGGGCCGGCTGCTTCAGGACTTCCAGCACGCTCGCCACGGTGTAGCGGCTCGACCCCATCCAACGCAGCTTCTCGGACCGGGCGCCGATATCCGAGACGAGACCCCAGCCGATGATGTTGAAGGCGTGCACGATCTGCTGGCCCATCTCGACCCGGACCAAATCCAGGGAGCGACGGCGCCCCGAGAGGATCCGGCGCGCCGCTTCACGAGGGTCCAAGGCAGCCAGGTCATGCATGAGGGCGTTGCCGGAGCCGCCCGGCAGAACAGCCAGCGGCGGCTGCCAGGCGTCCAGGCCGGCGGCAGCTCTCCGATCCATGAGCCCGTTGACCACCTCGTGGATCGTGCCATCACCGCCGAGCGCACAGAGCGCCATGCCCTCATGCAACTCGAGCTGGCCCGCCAGTTCGCGCGCGTGCCCCGGCGCCTCGGTCTCGTGAACCTGCAACTCCACACCCTGTGACCGCAGGTGGGCATCCACCTGCGAGAGCACATGCGCCGCACGTCCCCCGCCGCCGTGGGGGTTCATGACGACGGCGAGGGCCCTGGGCGCCGGTGCATGTACCGGTGCAGGCACCGGCTGAGCTGCTTGGGGCTTAGCCACCGCCCATCAGCGCGTCCACTTCGGCAGCGGACATGCCGTTGAGCTTGTCCAACTGCTTGTCGAGGTCCGCCTCGAACTCCGCTGCGTCCGCCTTGATGCGCTTGCGCGTCAACTCGCGACGGAACGCCGCGTTCATCTGATCGCGATAGGTGAGGATCACATCGTCCAGGTCCATGCGGTAGAGCACGAAGTAGGTCTTGGCGATGGGGTCGTGGAAGTCGTCCCACTGCTTGGCGCCGGAGATCATCTGATCCGACACCTGTCGCGAGATGTCCTGGGTGTATTCCACCGACGAGGCCGTGTCCATGGACTCGTAGTAGTCGCGGTTCGAGGACATGTAGTCCGTCACCATGCTTTGCACGAGCACGTTCACCGTGCGGGCGATCTCAGTGCGCGCGCGGGTGCGCGCCTGTGTCAACTGCATGGCGCGGTTGGGGTTCGTCTCGGCAATCCCCACGCCGTAGACGGCACGAACCTCACCCTCCTCACCGATCCGGTTGGGGCGGGAAATCCACTCGGGCGAGTTGGACGCCGTCGAGAGACTCTGGGGTTCGGTGGACGCACACCCGGTGGCCAGCCCGCAAGCCATGAGGCCTGCCAGAAGGGTCGCCGGGGAAAGTCTGCTCAAGATGGGTCGTGCCATGGTTTTGATCCTTTTTGAAGCCGCGACGTCCGTGAGACAAGCGGCAAGTCATGAGGGCTTCGAAGAGTGCATTTCGCAAGCCATCACTTGGGTCTGTGGCCAGCCTGCCAAACGCGGCGAGCGGCCTCTAGGGGGCAGACCCGGGGAAGCACACGGGAGCCTTGCGTCCAAGTCCTGCAAGCGCTGGAGGCCGGGTTTCCCCTGAAGCGGCTTGCGTGCAACCATTCAAGCGCCTGTTCCGCACCTCCCCCCCTGCCTCAGGGACTGCCCATGACCTTTCGCTGTCTGCTCGCCATCGCGCTGCTCTTGCCTGGCTGCCTCAGCACCTCGGGGACCTCCTTGCCCAAATGGGTGGATGCGCCGGCAAGCCATCCTCGCTGCGACCGGCGAGAGGCACTGTGCGCCGTGGGCATCGCCTCGGGCTCGGGCCAGGCCGCCCGGGAGCTCGCACAGCAGCGCGCCCTGGAGCAGATCGTGTCGTCGGTGCTCGTGTCCGTGCAGAGCACCATCGACCTGGACTCCACGAGCCGCCGTTCCAACGACGACATCTTCTGGACAGATGAGGTACGGGAGCGCATCCGGGTCAGTTCCCAGCAGGAGGACCTGCCCGGACTGGAAGTCGTGGAACGCTGGGTGCATCCCACGCGGCGCGAGGTGTACGTGCTGGTCAAGGTGCCCCGGGAACTCCTGCTCGACCGCTGGATGCCCCGTGTCGGTCAGGCCCTGGCTGAAGCCGAGACCTATCTGCTGACGGCCGACGAACTGAGCATGCACAGCCCCGGCCGGGCCATCCACAACACGCTCGAGGCCTACCGGGTCGTGGCCGGCGCCTACGGAGACGCCATCAAATCCAAGGTCGTCGCGCGGGAATCCAGGCAGCGGGGCCAAGCCGATCAGAGCTTCGCGCGGACGTCCCAACTTATGGCAGAGACATCCGCTCGCCTGGCTCAGCTCATCGGCGGCGTGCGTCTGGTCAAGTTGGCCGGCGACGGGCAGGCGGGTGTCGTCCGCGGCAGCCTGCCCCAAGCCCTGCGCGTGCGCCTGGAGTACCAAGACCTCAAGGGCGAGGTGCAACCACTGCAGGACGTTCCACTCCGATTCGCCTCGCGCATCGAGGGCGCCGCGGATGTGCTGACGGATTCCTCCACCACGGATGCCGCAGGGGAAGCCAGTTGCCGCGTCGTGAACCTGGGCCCCACCGGCCTGGCGAACAACGAGATCCTGGTCCAGCCGGGCTTCAGCACGGTGGCTCCGGACCTGGCAGACAAGCACGTCCCCGCCGCGAGCTTCGTCTACCACCTCCCCACCGCCGCCGGGACCACGGTGGTGCTCGCCGTCCGTGAAATCTACGAAGGCTCGCAGCTCTCTCCTTCTGTCCTGCAGGGCGAGCTGGCCTCGCACCTCTCGGGCTTTGGCTTCAGCGTCCGGGGCCAGGAGCCCAGTGCCTCCATGCCTTCCATCGATCTCGAAACCAGCACCGACCCACAGGCCCTGCGCCAGGCCCTGGGCCCGGACGCGGACGTCCTCTTGCGCGGCCGGGCTGAGGCCCGCCACAGCAGCCTCGAGAATCAACTGCACTGGTTCCGGGCCTACGCTCAGCTTGAGTTGGTCAACATCGACTCTGGCCGCGTCACGGCCCTCAGCACCGAAGAAGTCAAAGACGCCCACCGCGAGCACTCGCAGAGCGGCGCCATCCGGGCCCTCAAGCTGCTCAGAGGCCCGCTCTTCGCCGAGCTCGAACGGACTCTCGTCGCCGACTTCGTTCCCAGCTCTTCGCTTGAGCCGTAGTCCGCTCCTCGCACGACGCACGGGGCCGGGGATCGCTGAGCCTGGCCACTAGATCTGCTGCTCAGACAACGAGGCAAACAGACGCCTCGAGAACTCGCCTCAGATCTAGTGGCCAGGCTCAGCGCTCCCCTCCTCGGTGGAGGAGGTGGACACGATCGGGGCGTGGGGGGAGACGAGTCGACACCTCTTTACGAGTGTGGTGGCGAGTCGACAGCCGGATCGATTCACCCACTCCCCTGAAAGGAGCAGCACAGTGCCCTCGGAAAGATCCACCGAGGAGGCGGGGCCTGATTTTCGGGCAGGCGATCTGAGGCGAGTTCTCGAGGCGTCTGTTTGCCTCGTTGTCTGAGCAGCAGATCGCCTGCCCGAAAATCAGGTCCCGCCGGCACACCGCCTGCACCTCAACCAGAGGCACTGCTGCGAGACGCCCGCTGACTGCGTATCCTGCGGGCATGACTGAGAGCACTGACAGCCGTTTTGTTCCGCTCACCGAGCGCTTTGCCCCTGACGCCCCACCGGAAGCGGCCGCCCGCGACTTCTATGAGGTCATGCGGCTGCGTCGCACCATCCGGGAATACTCCGACCGACCCGTGTCACGCGAGACCATCGAATGGGTCGTGCGGGCCGCGGGTTCGGCACCTAGTGGAGCGAACAAGCAGCCCTGGCGTTTCGTGTGTGTCCAGGACCCCGAGACCAAACGGCGCATTCGCGAAGCCGCCGAGGAGGAAGAGCGCGCGTTCTACGCGGGGCGTGCCAATGAGACCTGGCTTGCCGACCTCGAACCCCTGGGCACGGACACGGACAAGAGCTTCCTGGAAGTGGCGCCGTGGTTGATCGTCGTCTTCAAGCTCATCCGCGATGACGATGGTGGGCAGGTCTACTACCCCGCAGAATCCGTGGGCCTGGCAGCGGGCATGCTGTTGGCGGCGGCCCACCACGCGGGCCTGGCGACGCTCACGCACACCCCCAGCCCCATGGCCTTCCTGAGCAAGGTGCTCGAGCGGCCCGACAACGAGCGCCCCTTCTTGCTGATCCCCATCGGCTACCCGGCCGAGGAATGCCTGGTGCCCAAGCTGGCCCTGACGCGCAAACCCCTGGACGAGATCATGCTCGTCCGCTGAGGCCTTCAGGCACCGGCGCCCTGCTCCTCTTCGGGCCCCGCGTCCTTCTCAGGGCCCTGCTCGGTGTCCAGGTCCGCTTCACTGCTCTCGGCCGTCAGCTGGAACACGGTCGGCGTGGGTTCGCGCACACCCGATTCGATCACCGGCGGCGAGGACACGCGCTTGACCGCCTCCGGCAGCCCGAGTTCCTCCAACTTGCGGCCCTCCACCAGCACGCGACTCTCGAAGCTGCCCATGGCCTTGTTGTAGGCCGAGACCGCCCCGTCCAACCCCCTGCCGACGCGGATCAGATGGTCCGTGAAGACCGTCACGCGCTTGTAGAACTCCTGGGCGACATTCATGGCCTCTTGGGCGTTGAGCGCGATCTTCTCCTGGCTCCAGTAAATCCCCACCGTGCGCAACAGGGCGACCAGCGTGACCGGCGTCGCGATCAACACCCGATCGCGCAGGGCCTCCACCTGCAGATCCGGGTTCTTCTGGAAGGCCGCCGCGAGCACCGGCTCGGCAGGCACGAACATGACCACGTAGTCGATCTTCGCGTCCAGGCTCTTGGCGTAGTCCTTCTTGGCCAACTCGCGCACCCGAGTCCGCAAGGCGACCGCGTGCTGGGCCAGGAAGCGCTCCCGTTCGGCGGGGTCACTCGTCTCGGAGGCCTTCTGATAGTCCGTGAACGGCGCCTTGGCATCGACCGGGATGGCCCCACCCCCTGGTAGCTTCACCACCATGTCGGGGCGCTGCCCGTCTGCATCCGTGACTTGAAGGCTGAAGTCGCAGTGCTCCGTCATGCCTGCCAGCTCGGCCACGTTGCGCAGGGCCATCTCGCCCCAACGACCTCGGGCCTGGCTACTGCCGCGCAAGGCCTCCGTCAGGGCATGGCTACTCTTGTGCAGCTCTGCCGTCGTGCTGGCCAGCTGGGTGAACTGTGCCTGGATCTCACCGTAGGCCTTCTCGCGTTTGGCCTCCAGCTGCTGCGTGCTCTCACCCACCGCCTTGAGCTTCTCGGTCAGCGGCTTGACCAACGCCTCGATCGCCTGCTTGCGCTGCTCCAACTCCGCAGCGCCATGCTTCTCGCTGATCTCCAGCTTCGACTTGGCCAGCTCCAGGAATTGCGTCGTGCTCTCCTGCAGCACCTTGGCCGCGGTGGAGCGGAAGGTCTCGACGGTGCGTTTCTCGGCTTCGAGATGGGCGTTCTCCTGTTCCTCCCGGCGCGCCTCGGCCGCAGCCAACTCGGCGCGCGCCAGGGCTGACTCCTCTTGTACCCGCTTCAATTCCGTTTGCAGGGCCTCCAACTCGACACGGGCTTGGCCGCGTGTCTCTTCCCGCTCCCGGCGCAGCTCGTCCCGCTCCCGGGCGGCGGCTTCCAACTCCCGCTGGCCTGCCGCCTTGGCATCCGCGGCACCCTTGCGCCCCAACCAGAGCCCGAGGGCGAGGCCGGCAACCAAGGCGAGAAGAGGAATCAGGGCATCGGGCATGGCGAACACTCGGACCGCGGGTGCGGGTGGGTCGGGGCAGGCGGCCGAGGATACCCTGGCGGGCACCTCGCAGCCCCCTCCAGCCTCCTCACCCACGAGCGCCCCCATGAAGTCCCATCGCCAGGAACTCTGGTTCGAAGTCCCCCAACGCCGAGGCTTCCTCAACATCACGCAGCACGTTCAGCAAGCGCTGAGCGACTCAGGTATCCGCGAGGGGCTGTGCTTGGTGAATGCCATGCACATCACCGCCAGCGTCTTCATCAACGATGACGAAGCCGGGCTCCACCAGGACTACGAGCGCTGGCTCGAGCAACTGGCGCCTCACGAACCCCTCTCCCTCTACAAGCACAACAACACCGGTGAGGACAACGGAGATGCCCACTGCAAGCGCCAGATCATGGGTCGCGAAGTGGTCGTGGCCGTCACGGACGGGCAGTTGGACTTCGGCACCTGGGAGCAGATCTTCTACGGCGAGTTCGACGGACGGCGCCGCAAGCGCGTGCTCGTGAAGATCATCGGGGAGTAGGCTTTGGCGATCCGGGGGGAGCGCCCGGCCCTGATCCAGAGGGGACGTCGGCCGAAGATCGCAGGGCAGCCAGGGCGGTCAGGAACATCAGGACCGCCGCCAGGACGAAGAGCGGGCCGAGGCCGAACTTGGCTCCCAGCATGCCGCCGCCCAAGGGCGCCGTGGCCCGGGCCAGGACGACCACCGAGAAGGTCACGCCCTGGGCTGCGCCGCGCTTCTCCACCGGGCTGTTGCGTGCGGCAGCACTGAAAGCCGCCGGCACCACACCCGCAACGAACGCGCCGCTCGCAAAGCGCAAGAGGGCCAGCAGGGTGACGTCGTCCACGAAGCGCTGGCCCAGATAGGCCGCCCCTGCACCTGCGGCGCACACCGCCAGCAGACGGCGGTTCCCCAGGCGATCCCCGATGCGCCCCCAGACGGGCGTGAACATCAGGGTCGCCAGGGCCTGAGCGCCGAACACCAGTCCTGTCACCGTCTCCAACCGCTCCGGTTCGAAGCCGGTGCGGGTCTCGACCCAGAGCGCCAGCAAGGGGTCGAGCAGGGACGCCCCGAAGCGCACGGCGAAGGCCCCCGCCAGCACGATGCGCAGCACAGGGTGGCCAAGGAAGGCGCCCACGTCGCGCATGACGGCTCGCCACATCGCCAACGCCTCGGGCTTGGAGGCCGCGGCCGACGGATCGTCCTCGGGCTCCTTCACGAACAGCGCCACGAGCAACAGGGCCACGACGCTCAGGGCTGAGCACACCACGAAGACCGCCCGATGCCCGAACTGGTCGGCGATGGTCCCACCCATGAGCGGTCCCACGATGCCTCCCGCCATGAGCGCAGTCTGCAGGTTCGCGGACACGCGCCCCTGCCGTGCGGCGGGCGTGCTGACCGAGACGAGCGTCATGGCTGGGGCGATGAAGCCCGAGAACACTCCCTGCCCCAACCGCAAGGCCAGCATGGGCCACGGCCCGCTCACAAAACCCATGGCACCCACGAAGATGACGATGGCCATGTTCGCGCGCAGGATCATCAACTTGCGCCCGTAGCGATCGCCCAGGGCACCCCAGAAGGGCCCCATCAAGGCCGCCGGCAAGGGCGCCGCCGCGACGATGATGCCCGACCAGATGCGCACCGCCTCGTCCCCCACCACCCCGATCTCTTCCATGTAGAGCGGGATCAGCGGCAGGAAGCCCATCATCCCCACGGAGGTGATGAAGTTGCTGAACCAGATGAGGATGAAGTTGCGCCGCGCGTAGGGCGGCACATCGTCGCGGGGACTCTCGGTCACGCCTACCTCACCGACAGCGTCATGACATTGGAGAGCCCACCCACCGTCAGTCCAGGGTTCAACTCCACGGCGACCAGGTCCACCGTGGTACCGGACAGGGACGCCGGCAAGTTGACGCCGATGGACGCCTCCCCGCCCGCGTAGATGAGCGGCAACTTGGTGATGAGCAACGGGCTGGCCAGCGGCACGCCATTCACGGACAGCGCGGCCACCACAGCGCCCAGGCCACTTCCCTGCACGCGCAACTCCAGCGCGCCGCCTGCCACGGGTGAGGCGGAATCCGCCGTCAATGCCAGCACGTCGGGCCCGAAGGTCTCCACCAGCAGCAGGTCACCGCCGGCGCCTGCCTCATGGATGCCGAGCACGGCGTTGCGCACTGCGGGCGGCTTGTCGCTCGTGAACCCGAAGTTGTAGAGGGTCCCGAACTCCAACGGCCCCGCGACCTTGTGCCCTGCCAGGAACACGCCTGGAAAAGCCCAGGCCAGGTTGCCCTGGGCTTTGCTCACCACCCAGTCGTTGGCCGCTTGGTCGTCGATGTCGTGAAAGCTCGCGCCCATGGCCAAGCCCGTGGAGATGGGCAGCGAGAAGGAGTCGACCTTGCGATCGAGGGTCCAGTTGAACAACGCGTACTCGTAGCGCCAGAGCCCGCCCGCAACGGGTGTCACCTGCACGGCGAGGATCACGTTGCCATCGTCGGGAGCCAGGCCCGCCAAGCTGCGCTTCTGTCCCCAACGCTGGATCGCCGGGCCCTGGACGAGCGGGTTTCCGTCCGACACGAGCGGTGTCGTGGCGAAGAAGCCCTCCCCATCCACCACGAACTCAGCCCGGCGCGAACCGATGTTGTTCTGCGGATTCACGTCGTCCCGCACCATGTAGAAGGCCTCGTACCAATAGCTGGCACCGGGCGTGGCAAGATCGGCGTCGAAGGCCTCGAGCCGATGGTCGACGGGGCTCAGGGTGCTGCCGTCCTCGTCTCGCAGGCAGTCCACCGGCACACCATCGAAGAAGGAGCCGGAGCACTCCCACTCCGCCGTGTAGGGGTTCCACTCGTCGCGTGGCCCCAGCCAGAAGCGGTCGGCGTTGTTGCCCGAGCCGTAGGTGTCCGAGCAGCCCAGTCCCAGCGCCGTCCCGCCCCCGGGGCTGAGGCAAGGCGTGCACGAGCTGTTGCTCTGGGCAAAGAAGCCGTGCTTGATCCAGGAAAGACCTACCTGTTCAAAGCGGCCGTTCCACTCGCGGTAGAGCGCCATCCCGATCCCCGGGTGCTCCGGGTCCATGGCCTTCAGCCACGGAATGTCGACGTCCCCGGCGTTGCACGAAATGGTCGTGAGGGACAGCCCCGAACGACCCTCGGGGAAGTCCCCCTCATGGCCCAGAACCACGAGCGACTGCAAGCCGCCCAGCTCCATGTCGATGCCGCTGACTCCCACAGCTGCAGCCTGCTGGGCAGCCTCGCTGGGCGCCTCCGGGGTGGGGGCAAACCGGGTGGGCGCAAACGGGGTGAGCACGTTCTGGCCCGGCGGCAAACTCCACTCACCCTCCCACTCATCCAGCGTGGCCTTGATGCGCCCGTAGCCCAGCACGAGTCCAGCCAGCTCAGGCCGCCCGAAGTGCTGCGCCAGTTGCTCCGTGAGCACGAGGTCCCAAGCGCGGATGCGTAGCTCGAGGGCAGCATGCCCGACGCCTGCGCCCGGTGCAGGCCAGCCATCGGGCCCGGTCCCATACGGATCGGGGGCCGCGAAGTAGACCTTCGCGTAGCAGAGCCGGAAAGCGTCTCGCGGGCCGATGCCGCCGCTGGGAGCCCCCGCTTCCGTCAGGTAGAGCACGTCCGGGTCCGGTTCGCCGCCCGGTCCGTCGCTGCGGGCCCAACGGGCGTGGATCTCGAAGTCGTGAAAGTCCACCACCCGTCCGCTGGCGGGCGCCACCAGGCTGAAGCCCCCGTCCAGGCGCACGGCACCACCGAGCACCCCGTAGGGTTGGGCAACCCCCAGGTCGTTGCGCAGTACCAACAGGTCCGAGTCCTCACGGATCTGGAAGCCATAGGCCGTTCCGCCAGCCTCCTCCACCAAGGGCTCGGGCACCTCTGCCGTCTGCACCAAAGCACGGAGCTCGAGCCCAGCCTGGGCCATGGCATCGGGATAGAGGTGCAGGGCGAGTCGACCACCGTTCGTGCGCCAAGGCGTGAGCTGGCCCAGGTCCGGAGGCAGGGCGGGGCCCTGCTGCGGAGACGCCGACGCGTCTCCGACGCAGATCAGGAAGGACAAGCCCAGCAGAGCGGCCACCTGGCCAGCTCGTTGACAGCGCACGTGAAAGGACATCGAGGTCGCCTCTGAGAACAGCGCTCGGCGCGAGAAAGGAAGTGAGCGCCAGTGTACGGCCCGGGGCCACCCCCACGCTGCCCTTCATCGCTCCCTGCAGCCCATCTTGCCCCGGCGTCGGATATGCTTTCCCCGCACGACTGTCCCGCGGCCTACGGACCTCTCCGTCCCGATGAAGATCTCCATTGTCAATCCGGTCATTCCCGTCTTCCAGCGGAACTACGCCTACCGGAAAACCCGCCTCTGGCAGCCCCTCTCCACGGCCATCGTGGCGGCCTGGTTGGAAGAACAAGGGGGCTGGGAGATCCAGTTCTTGGATGCCCACGTCATGGGCTGGAGCGACGAAGAGACCGCGCGCCGCATCCGGGAGTTCGCACCCGACGTCCTCTACTACAGCTCCGAGCGCACCGATGCGTGGGAGCTGCCGATTCCCGACCTCGCCTACATCACCGACTTCTTCGAGGCGCTCGAAAAGACGGGCGACAAGCCGACGTGGGTCTTGGTGGAAGGGCCACACGGTTCCATCTACCCCGACGACATCATGCAGCGACTGCCCATGGCGGACGCCTGCCTGCGGGGCGAGACGGAGCCCGTCTCCTTTGCGGCGCTCGGCGCCTTGGCCCAGGGCGACGATCTCAGCAAAGTGAACTCCGTGAGCTGGCGCGACGAGCAAGGCGCGGTCCACCACAACCCGGACGAACCCAACCCGGTGCCCTACGCGGACTTCCCGTCTGCGGCCTGGCACCACCTGGACATGGGCCGCTACCGCGACGCCGCGGCGCCGGACACGCCCTTTGCCATGCTCGAGACCTCCCGCGGCTGCCCCATGCCCTGCGGCTACTGCTACAAGCAGATGTTCGGCGACCGCCAGAGCAAGCGCGACCCCGAGCAGGTGCTGGACGAAGTGCAGCACGTGGTCGAGAATTACGGCGTGCGCCGCATCATGTTCCAGGACCAGATCTTCACCCTGGACCGCAAGCACACCCGCGCCATCTGCGAAGGCCTCATCGACCGGCGCCTGGCGCCCAAGATCGAATGGCGCTGCCAGACGCGCCTGAACGGCATGACCAAGGAGCTGCTCAAGCTCATGAAGGATGCGGGCTGCGCCGAGATCTACACCGGCCTCGAGACGGGCAGCGACGACATGCAGGGCGAGATCAGCAAGCTGACCCTGGACGAGTACCTGGAGTACCGCGACTACGGCGAATCCATCGGCTTGCCCATCAGCCCCAACTTCATCTTCGGGCTGCCGGGCGAGACTTATGAAACCGCCATGGAGTCGGCGCGCTTCTATCACGAGCTGGGCTTCGCCATCGTGCCCAACGTGAACATCACCTACCCCCAGACCCGCTATCACGCCGAAGCCATCGAGCGTGAGGAGATCAGCGGCAGCACTTGGGACGAGGTCGTCATGGGTGCCGGCCTCGTGGGCACCGACATGGACAAGGCCACCATCGACAAGCTGCGCGCCAACGCGTTGCAGATGAACCGCGTGCTGCGCTGGAAGAAGCGGCTCTGGGGCCTGGCGGGCAAGCAGTACGGCAAGGGTGCCGCCGCGCGCATCCTGTCCAAGCGCCGCAAGCGGAACCCGGCTCTCAAGGTGCCGTCCATTCGCTGACCGCGCCCTACGTGTGACGCCTGGGCGGCCGCGCTTGCATCGCCTCTGGGGGCGGTGAAGACTGGCAGCATCCCCAGGGAAGAGCACGTCTTGAGCGAGTCCGAACACGAGCCCATCGTGGACGACACGGCCGATGTCGATGTCGAGGCCGAAGTAGCGACCGAGGGTGCGGCCGGGATCGACACTGCGGCTCCGACCGATGTCCATCTGGCAGCCGGACGCCCGCGACTCATCACCCTGCTCGGCATCCTCGCCCTGGCTCTCGGGCTGCGCGGCCTCGCCTGGCAGCGCGCGCTCATGATGATGAACGATGGGCCGGACTTCCTTTGGCAGGCCCTGCGCTTCCTGGACGGTGAGTGGTCGGCCGCCCTCAGCCATCCCTACCACCCCCTGTTCGCTGGACTCACGGCGCTCGTCGCCGGTTTGCGCGGAGTCACCGAGCTGGGCAGCGACCCAGGCGCCGCTATCGGCCTGGGAGGGGGCACCAGCCTGGAGACGTCGGCACTCGCGGTGTCCGTGGCAGGCGGACTGCTGGTGGTCGTGGCCACCTGGGGGCTCGCCAAGTTGGCGTTCCCGAACAGCCCGCGCGTGCCCGCCTGTGCCGCTCTGGTCGCCGCTGTCGCCGCCCGCTTCGTGGCGTTCAGCTCGGATGTGCAGTCCGACGGCCTCTTCGCTGGCCTGAGTCTCGCGGCCGTCTGGGCCCTGGTCTCAGCCGCGCAGCGAGGAGCCTGCGGACGACGGCTGGCGGCGGCCGGGCTGCTCACGGGCCTCGCGTATCTCACACGCCCTGAAGGCCTGTTTGTCTGCTTCGCCCTGGTTCTGTGGCTCGTCGCACAACCGGGCGCGCTCAGATCCCGCGTGCGCGGCGTCCTGCTCTTCACGGGCGGCGCGCTGCTCTTGGTGCTGCCCTACGTCGTCGCGCTGCATCAGGTCACAGGCGTCTGGGGCCTCTCGCTCAAGCCTTCGCTGCAGTTCGCCGGCCTGAGCGACTCCACGCAGATCCAACCGGCGCCGGCGGGCTCGCCCATGTCCTGGGCCTATGTGCCCACGGTCCTCGGCGAACGTCGCGCGCGGAAGGCCGCCGAAGAGCTGCCTCCTCGCCAGGGCTCGCTGCAGGGCACCCTTAACAACGGCACCACGTGGCTTCCCATGCCGGGGCTCTCGCTACTCGCACTCCCGCCCCTCGCGGCGAAGGCCGATTGGGGCCGCGCCCTCAACGTGACCCTCAAGGGCTACGTGTCGGCCTTGCGCGGCGAACTTGTTCTGCTGGCGCTGCTCGGCATCGTCCCTCTGTTGCGACAGCGTCGATCCCTGGCCATGGGCCTGCTCGCCATGCAGCTGGGCTGGTTGGCCGTCAGCTGCTGGCACGTACGTACGAGCGACTACATCACCAACCGGCACTTCCTCATGGCGCACGCGCTGCTCTTGCCCATCGCGGGCGCGGGGCTTCTGAGCCTCTGGACCGCCGGGAAGAGCGCAGCGGCTCGCCCCTGGCTGCGCAACACCCTGCGCACCCTGGCCGTCCTGTGTCTCGTCGTCAGCGCACTAGCGGGGACGGCGCCGCGGCGCGACGAGAATGGCCCGCGCTTGGAAGCCCTGGCCTGGGTCAGCAAGCACACCTCCGTCGAGCAGTCCTTCGCCACCCATCGGCATCGGGATGGTTGGTACGCGCACCGCGTGGCCATCACCACGCGCATGCCCGTCAAGGACCGACTCTTCGCCCGACGCGTCCAGGAGCAGAACGTCCGCTATCTCGTCTTCGACGAGGACAAGCTGCTGGAGCACCAACCGCACTGGATCGAGCAGGGCCTGGTGAGCCTGGTGCAGAGTTTCGAGGGTGAGGGCGACACGGTCCTGGTCCTGGAGCCTCACTTTGGCGACCTCGTGCCGCCCGCCGCCCAGACCGACAGGTAGCGAAGCCCTCGAGTCCTGGCTAGAACTCGGCGTAACCGAGTTGGCGCAACAGTTCCGCCTGGCGCGGCGAAATCTCCCGGCTGGCAGGCTCGTGCAGGGGTTGCAGCAACTGCAGCGCGAGAGGGCGCAGCCGCTCATCCAGCGCCTGGATCCAGGGCGCATCGCTGCCCAGCAGATTCGTGGCTTCATCCGGGTCGAGGCTGAGGTCGTAGGCCTCCCGGATCTCACCTACCCCCAGCGGATCCCCGGCGGGTGAAACGGTGATGAGCTTCCGATCCCCATGGATGATCGCCAGGCTCGGCTCCTGCCCGTGACGCACGGTGGCGAGATGAGAGAACACGGGCCGGTCCTTGTCCAGGGAGAGCAAGGCAGAGCCCAACCACTGGGGGTGCGGCGTCACACCCGCCATCTCGGCGAGAGTCCGGGGCAAGTCCACCAGCGAGGCCGCGTGTTCAACATCACCGGCCAAGACTCCCGGCCCCCGCACGAGCAAGGGCACGCGCACGATCTCGTCCCAGACGCCTGTGCCGTGACCCAGCACACGGTGTTCGAAGAAGGCCTCGCCATGGTCGCTGGTAAACACCAGATAGCCATCCTCCCCGAAGCCCGTGCGGTCCAGGATCTCCAGGAAGCCCGCGAACGCCCGGTCGAGGTCCACAACACCACCGCGGTAAAGGTCCAGATACTGGGCGACGGCCCGCTGCACCTCAACCGGCAAGGCCTGCTCTGGTGGCAGGTCCAATGTGCTCGCCCGGATGCGATGCAGCAGATCGTCTTCGTCGCCGCTCAGGTCGAGGCGACCGCGCTGCTGCTTACGTGTTTCGGGCGTGACCCGGTAGGGCGTGTGCGTCGCGTAGGTCTGCACGAACAAGAACGTCGGGCGCCCGTCGTCTGCCTCCAGGAAGGCCTCCGCGCGTTTCAGGGTCTCCTCTACGCCGGCACCGCGCTGGTCCCACCACGAGAAGCCCTGATCGAGGCCTGCGTCGTGCGTCACGATGACACCGTCGGTGATGGCCCCCGTGCGGTATCCGGCTTCTGTCAGCAACTCCGCGATGGTCAAGGCCTCGTCCGCCAACCCGAAGCTGGTGTCCACAGCGTAGTGCTGCAGGGGGAACATGCCCGAGAACAGTGAAGCGTGGGCGGGCAGCGTCCACGAAGCAGGGGACCAGGTGTCCAGGAATCGACGGCAGCCCTGCGCGAAGCGGTCGATGTTCGGGGTGAGGCCCAGCGTGCTGCCATAGGCCGCGAGATTGTCCGCGCGAAAGGTATCCGCCAGGAAGACGATGATGTCCGGAGGCTCAGCTGAAGCAGTGTCGCTAGGCGCCCCTGTCGGCAGAGGCACCAGCACAGGCGAAAGGAAGGCCGTGAGCGCAGGCGGCCCCGTCACGGAGAACACGAGCGAACCTTGGGTACCTGCTGGCAAGTCCAGCGCCTGCCAGTCCGCCGCTCCCATCTCCCCCGCTGGCTGGGCGTGCGTAAAAAGCTCCGCCCCGTCCAGCTCCACCTTGAACACGACTTCGCTTCCCGCCTCAGCCAACAGCACTCCAGCTTGCGAAACAGTGCAGAAGCGGAGGCTGGTGGCCTGTTGGATGTCGACAGGCACCCCCACCCGGGAACCCGGCACCACGGGCAGGCCATCCCCCGCAAACCGGCGCTGCTCCACGCGCCAGATGTCGCCTTGCTTCCGAGCCACACGGACAAAGACCCGGTGCCGCAGGACCGGCAGCTCCTGATCGGGTTCCAGCACGACGAAGAGTTTTCTCTGGGTCTGGAAGAACGAGCCGGCGACCGCTCGACCAGGTCGCAACTCGCGCCCACGGAACACCAGCTCCAGCTCATCGGCTTCGAGCCGCATCGGTTTGCCGCCATCCGCCGGGACGCCGATGCTCGTCAACAAGGACGGGGCTTCCCACACACCGGGCGTCCCTGTCAGTGTCCACTGCGCGGGATTCAGCGTGCGTTGGACCCAGAGAGCCTCACCTCCCTCGACAGCCTCCACACGGAGCTCGGGTGCCCCAGGTTGCGTGAGGTGCAGGTTGCGCAAGCTCTGCGCGAAGGCGCCGTCCAAGCGGCCGGCCTCCTCAGGCGCGATGAGTCGAACGGTCTGCGCTGCTTGCTCGGGCTCGGCGGCTGCTGTGCAAGCCGTCAACAGCCTGAAGAACGCCAGGAGGCCCAAGGCCCATCCGGCGGTTGGGAAGACGCGGCGTCGGACGAACGACGAACTGGGCATGGTCACAAGGCACCGAAGCCTGGAAGCGGGGGCGCAGTCTAGCAGCCCGCAGAGGGTCCTCAGGAGGCGCTCACCAGACGGACCGGCTGTTCATAGAAGGCCGCGCCACCTCCATCGTCCGTTGGCACGGCGCGGATCAGGACATTGGCGCAACGCCCGTCCCTCAACATACCGCCCTTGGCAGCCAGCACGAGGCCCGGGCGGACCTTGTCGTCGTGCAACACCCGCACGTCCAGGCACCCGACCTCACTCTCCACACGCGCTAGGCTCTCGTGGGCCGGAAGCCCCTCCACCGAAGGGTGCACGCGCACTTCCGGCGGCCCCTCGGTCGGCACCGACCACTGCGACGATTGTGCCGCGGGCACGGACATCGCCATGAGCAGGAGCGGAAATTCTGCTGTGCCCTGCGGGGCGGGCGCTGCTGGTTCATGAATGAGATTCACACGCCCGCTCGGCGTGGGCACGCGCCGGTCGGCATAGAGCACGTCCGCAGCGAAGGGGTTGCGCACCGGCCCCGCGCGCAGGGCATCCAAACCACTGCCAGCCGAGTCGAGTCGTCGGGTCACGCGCCGCTTCCAGGACTCGAGGTCACCCGCGAGGACGTCCTGCAAGCCCAAGCGTTCCGCTAGGGGCTGGAGGATCTCCAGCTCATGACGACATGTGCCCGGAGGAACCAAGGCCGCTTTCGACTCCCGCAACCAGTGGTTTCCGTAGGCCCCGAGCAGGTCGGAGTCCTCCAGCAGCGTCAGGGTCGGGAGCACGAGGTCTGCGCAATCGGTGGTGTCGGTGGGATGGGTGTCCACCACCACCGTGAACGGCACCTCCCGAAAGGCTTGGTGAGTCAGGGTCGCTTCAGGGAGCATCGACACGGGGTTGCCCGCTGTCACCCAGGCCACCTGGACCGGGGGACCCTTTGCGCCCTGTGCTTCCTGGGCCTCAAGGATCTCGCGGCCCAGGCGGTACTCGGGAAACACGCGCGGCGCCGCGGACTCCCCCTGCACCAGCTCGGAGTCATCGAAGGCCGACCGGCGCCCGAAGTAGTAGGAAACGCCCCCGCCGGGTACGCCGAGGTTTCCCGAGAGGGCCCCCAAGGCGTCCAGGGACCGCACCGCGGCGGAGCCGTTGCTGCGACGGGTCAAACCCCACCCCACCAGCAGCGCGCTGGGGGATTTGTTGCCATAGAGATCGGCGAGCTGGCGTAGCTCGCTCTCCGGGACACCCGCATCCTGCGCCCAGACCTCGACGGGCCGGGAGTGCACCAGCTCGCGGTACCCATCCCAGTGATCACACCAGTCCGACGCGGACTGATCCTCGAGCCCCTCGTTGAAGAGGTGCCGTGCCACGCCCATGGCGAGGGCGAAGTCCCCGCCGGGCCGAGGTTGGAGGAAGTGCGTGCAGAGGGCCGCCAATTTCGTGCGCACAGGGTCGACCCCGAGGATCAGTGCCCCCTGCTTGCGCGCCTCGTTGAGAACGGGCAAGAGGTGCACGCCGCTGGTGTGGGGGTTCTTGCCCCAGACCAGGATCAGCCGACTGTTCAGGAGGTCCTGGATGTCATGGCTCTCCGCCTGCCCGAAGTCCTTCTCCTGCGCGTTCTCGCCCGCAGCCGAACACACGTCGCCGCCTTTGACCGTGACCGGACCGAACTGCTCGAACAACCGACTGGCCAGGGCCTTGAGGATGCCCAGGGAGCCCCCGCCGCGGTAGTGGAGGATGGACGCCGGGCCAAAGTCCGCTCGCGCCTCCAGGAGTTTCGCTGCCGCCAGGTCCAGGGCCTCGTCCCAGCCGATGGGCTCCAGCACCCCGTCCCGACGCAGCATGGGCTGGGTGAAGCGCGCGGGGTCGTTCTGCCGGCTCAGGAAGCGCGAGGTGCGCTCGCACAGGAATCCCCGGGTGATGGGGTCCTCGGGATCGCCTCCCAGGTGAGTCGCCCGGCCCTGCTCATCGACGGTGACGACGAGAGAGCACGCATCGGGGCAGTCACGATTGCACGCGGTGTGACGAACGTCAGGCATCGGCGCAGCATAGCGTGGACGCTCGGCCCAGGCACCGGTCCCAGCACCCGCATCCCTTGACCCCCTCCCGGCGGCGCGGGACAGTGCTTCACCTGTGACCACTTCGCCCCCCCCACCCCCTCCAGCCGACCTCGACGCCCTGCTGCTAAGCCTGTCTCGCCGACTGGGTTCGGAGCGTGTGGTGCGCGACCCCTCCGAACTCATCGTCTATGAAGCCGATGGGTCCACCATGCACAACACGCTGCCCAGCGCTGTGGTCTTCCCCCAGGGCGCCGAGGAGGTGTCCGCCGTGGTGCAGGCTTGCCGAGCCAACGGCGTGCCCTTCGTCGCTCGCGGCGCGGGCACGGGCCTGTCCGGGGCAGGCATGGCCCTGGACGGCGGCATCGTCGTGGCCCTCAACCGCATGAACCGCATCCTCTCCCTGGATGTAGAAGACCGACGTGCCACCGTGGAACCTGGCGTGCGCAACCTGGCAGTGAGCGAGGCGGCGGCGACGCACGGACTGTTCTACGCCCCGGACCCCAGCAGCCAGGCCGTCTGCACACTGGGCGGCAACGTGGCCCACAACTCCGGCGGCCCTCACACCCTCAAGCACGGGGTGACGGTGAACCACGTGGTCGGCCTCGAGCTGGTGACCCCGCTCGGTGAGATCGTGCGCATCGGTGGCCCGGACCGCCCGGGCCTCGACCTGCTGGCCCTGCTCACGGGCGCTGAAGGAACCCTGGGCATCGTGACCGAGGTCGAGCTGCGTCTGTGCCAAACCCCTGAGGGTGTGCGCACGCTGCTGGCCGCCTTCCCTGACATCGAGAGCGCCAGCGAAGCGGTGTCCGCCCTGATCGCCGGCGGCGTCGTGCCCGCCGCCCTGGAGATGCTCGACGATGTGGTGGTCGGTGCCCTGCAGGCGGCCTTCGGCTTCGAGTTCCCAAAGGATGCGGGCGCTCTCTTGCTGGTGGAATCGGACGGTCCCGAGCCGGGCCTCGACGAGGAAGCGCTCACCGTAGAGACGCTGTGCAAACGCCACGGAGCGCTCTCCGTGCGCCGCGCCCAGTCAGCGGACGAACGGGAAGATATCTGGACCGCTCGCAAGAAGGCCTTCGGTGCCCTGGGCCGCGTTGCCCGCCACTACTACACCCAGGATGGCGTGATTCCCCGTACCAAGCTGCCCGAGATGCTGCGGCATGTGCGCGAGGTCGCCAGCCGGCACTCGCTGCGCATCGCCAACGTCTTCCATGCGGGCGACGGCAACCTGCACCCGTGCATCCTGTTCGACGACGATGGTCCCGAGATGAAGAGCACCGTCCTGCAGGCGGGCGCCGAGATCCTGAAGCACTGCATCGAGCTGGGCGGATCCCTGACGGGCGAACACGGTGTGGGCATGGAGAAGCGCGAGTGGATGCCGCTCATGTTCGAGAAGAGCGATCTCGAACTCATGGCGCGCTTGCGCGAGGCCTGGAGCCCCGAGGGCCTGTGCAATCCTGGCAAGGTGCTCCCCACCGGGAGCTCCTGTGGCGAGCTCTCACCTCGCGCGCGGCAGGCGGCGTTATGAGCGACGCCAGGGAATCCACGAGCTCGGAACCTGCGAGCCTGCAACCCGTGAGCTTGCAACCGGGCAGCGCAGAGCAGGCCGCTGACATGTTGCGTGGCGCGGCCGGCAGCGGCCTCAAGCTCATGCCTCAGGGGCGCGGGACGCGCAGCAGCTTGGGCGCCCTTCCGCGAGGTCTGGACGCCGTGCTGTCCACGGCACACCTCGACCAGCTGCTGGCCTACGAGCCCGGCGACATGACCTTCACGGCCCAGAGCGGTCTGGGGCTCGCTGAACTCGACGACGCCCTGGCCGAGCACGGCCAGTGGTTGCCCCTGCAGTGCTATCGCCGTGCGGGCAGCTTGGGCGGGCTGCTGGCGAGCGCCGCCGACGGCGTGCTGGATCTCGGCTTTGGCCGGCCCAGGGACGTCATGCTCGGGGCCCGGGTGGCGCTGGCCGATGGGCTCTTGGCCCGCTCTCGGGGTCGGGTGGTCAAAAACGTCGCGGGCTACGACATCCCACGGCTGATGACCGGTTCGCACGGCACCCTCGGCGTGCTGCTGGAAGCCTCGCTCAAGGTGCTCCCGCGCCCGGCCCGACACTCCGCGACGCTGCTGGGCTTTGACAGCCTGGGCGACGCGCTGCTCGCCGCTCGACGCGTGCACGACGGCCCGGACGAACCCAGCTTCCTCAACGTGTTGGGGGGAGCCTGCGCTCCGCAACTGGCCCTCGGCTTCGATGGCAGCGAGCTGCGCGTGGAAACCTGCCAGCAACGCGCCATCGCTCGTGCCGAGCAGGAGGGGGCGACCGGTAGACTCCTGCTCGACGAGCAGGCCTGCCTCCGTCTGCGCCGGCGTTTGGACGACCCCATCCACTCCCTGCGCCCGGACGCCGACGCCGACAGCAATACCGACGCCGAGCCCGATGCCGACCCTGACGCCGACAACGGGCACGCGACCCAGAGCGGTCACGTCCTGGTGCGTTGGAGCGGGCGACCCTCCCAACTGGCCCCTTGGCTGGACGCGAGCTGGAGCACCGCTGAAGAGGCGGGGCTGGCCGTGCGCATCGACGCGCGCCCGGCCCTGGGCCTGGCCTTCGTCGGGCTCTCGAACAAGGGCGATCACGAGACCCTCATGGCCACGACGCGCGCCGTGCTCGCTCAGGCCCGGAGCCAGGCCTCCGCGGTGTTGCTCGACGCTCCCGACGCGCTGCGCCAAGAGGCGGACGACGTATGGGGTCCGCCCGGCGACGACCTGCCGCTCATGCAGCGCACACGAGATGCCGTCGACCCCAGCGGCGTCTTCTCCTGCGGCCGCTTCGTGGGAGGGATGTGATGCAGAGCGAGAGCTCGCCACCCGGTTCACAGGCCACTGCACAGGCCACAGCAGCGGCCCTGCTCAGCGAACCGGAATGCGTGCACTGTGGCTTCTGCCTCCCGGCCTGTCCCACCTATGACTTGCTGGGCACGGAGATGGACTCGCCCCGCGGCCGGTTGCACACCATGCGCGCCCTCGAAACGGGTCGCGTCGCGCCGACGGAATCGCTGGTGAAGCACCTGGACCTGTGCCTGCTGTGCCACTCCTGCGAAACAGCCTGCCCCAGCGGCGTGCCCTTCGCGCAGCTGATGCAGGAGACGCGCGAGACCTTGGTAGGCAAGTCCGTGCGCCCCCGCTCCCAACGGCTGCTCGATCGCTTGATCACCTGGGCAGTGGCCCTTCCTCCGGGAGTTCAGCGCGTGGGAATCGTCCTGCTTCAGCTCGCGGAACGGCTCGGGCTTGGGCGGCGCCTGGCCGAAGCCGCCCAGGGCAGCGGACCCCGTGCCGCCGCCGCAGGGCTGTTGCTGAGCAGCCCGCCCGACGGCGTGTCCCTACCCGATATCACGCCTGCAGTGGGCATCCGAAAACAACGAGTCGCCTTGCTCCCGGGATGCGTTGCGCGCTGGACCTTCGGGCGCGTGAACCAACAGACAGCCAGCCTGCTTGCGGCGGCCGGTTGCGAAGTGGTCGTGCCCCCAGCCAGCCGCTGCTGCGGTGCGCTACACGCCCACGGCGGCCGCACGGGTGAAGCCCTGGCTCTTGCACGACGCAACATCGCCGCCTTTGAAGAGGTGGGCGAGTTGGACGCCATCCTCGTCAACGCCGCCGGCTGCGGCACGGCCCTCAAGGACTACGGCCGCTTGTTGGCGGACGACCCTCAGTGGGCGGCGCGGGCCAAGGCCTTCGCAGCCCGCACCTTTGATGCCCTGGAATACCTCGGCCAGCAGGGTGCGGAGGGTGGGCCACGCCTGCCGACACCGCTTCGGGAAGTGAAGCAGCGGGTGGCCTACCACGACGCCTGTCACCTGGCCCACGGGCAGGGCGTGCGCAACGCACCCCGCGAACTCCTGGAACGCATTCCAGGCCTGGAGTTGGTTCCCCTGGCCGATGCCGACCGCTGTTGCGGTAGCGCTGGCATCTACAATCTGCTGCACCCCACCGAGGCCAGCGGCATTCTCGATCCGAAACTCATGCGCCTGGCTGCCAGCGGGGCGACCATCGTTGCAGCGGCGAACCCGGGCTGCCTCATGCAGCTGGCCGCCGGCGCCCGCCGAGCGGGGCTCGCCATCGAGACCCGCCATCCCATCGAGCTCCTGGCCGAGGCCCACCTCTGATGCTGAACCGGGTCCTTGTCGCCTCCGCAGTCGGGCTGATCGCCATGGCCTGCAGCGATGCTCCTGAGCCAGCGCCTGCCTGGAGAGCTCCTGTGCGCTTGGCGAAGGACATCGTGGCAGAGCGCTCACCGGTCGTGCTGCGCCTGGCTGGGCCAGGGCTGGCGGAGCTCGAGTGGTTGGACGCCGAGACAGGCGCGTTGCAGCGTGCCGGGTCGCCCAGCGCCACCAGTCAGCAGCACCTGCTGCATCTCTTCGAGCTGGGGGCCGGCGATTCGGTGTCCGTTCGCGCCCGCTTGGCCATGGCTGAAGAGCTGCGCAGCGCGGAGGCATGCAAGGGCTTGCAGCTGGTGCGCCTGGCCGTGCTCGCGGAGGGCGGCGACGAACAGCACAGCCTCGACGCCTATCGCCTGGCTGGCGGGCTGCCACACCCCTCCGGCCGACGGGAACCCCTGGGCAAGGCGGCCTTGCGTGTCTCATCAGCAGGGCAACCCACCTCCTTCGCACGCTGGGCCTCGCCGCCCGCCGCCGATGGCTTCGCCGGCGCCCGCATCGTGTTGCCGGTCCATGAACAGCGCACCCTGTGGGCGGCCCTGCTTGCGGCCCCATCGGGCGCGGGTGAGCTCGAGCTGAATCAGTTGGAGGTGGTGCGCAAGCCGCTCTTCGAACGACTCGAGGACGGGCTGCAAGTCCCGGAGGGCTGGGCCACCACGGCCACGGCCGTGTGGTCCGAGTTGAAAGTAGGCAGCGAGGTTCGGGTGAGCCTCGTGGTCCCGCCGGGGGTGCCCGTGGCCTTGCCCGTGCCTCGCCCCGCGCCCGCCAGCCTGGAAGCTGCCGAACGCCTCAGCATGGGTGTGTGCGTCGCTCCCGGACAGACGCTCGGGGCCGTGGCTCGCTGGCGCGTCAGCCTCCGACGGGGTGCACCCCCCGAAGCCGTGCTGCTGGCCTCGGGCGAGCTGGTCGTCAGCGAGCGCGAACCCCTGCGCATCCATTTCCAGGACGTGGATCTGCCGCTGCCCGCCGCAGCCGGGTCAGCGGCCAGCCCGTGGACGGCGGGGGCGCCCCAGGACCAGCTGCTGTTCGAAGTACAGGGTGAGGCAAGGGTCGCCTTCGGAGCACCAGTCTTGCTGACCCCGGCACCGGCTCAGCGCCCACCGAACCTCTTGCTCGTCTCGCTCGACACCCTGCGTGCCGACCGCCTCTCGTGCTACGGCTACGAGCGACCGACGAGCCCCCGGCTGGATGCCTTCGCGTCCCAGGCCATTCGCTTTGAAGACGCCCAGAGCGTCGCGCCCTACACCCTGCCGTCCCAGGTGTCCCTGCTCACGGGCCTGTTGCCGCTCAGCCACGGCGTCAACGATTCGGGGACGGACCGCCTCGATGCCGTGGCCGTTCCCTACCTGCCCAAGCTGCTGGCGGATTCGGGCTGGCTCACCGCCGCATTCACGGGCGGTGGCTATGTGTCTGCCGACTACGGCTTCGCGTCTGGCTTTGATCGCTTCTCGAGCATCGACCCCTTTCTTGCCGTGCCAGCGGTCCAGGCGCACTCGGGCACTGGAGCCGTCGGAAGTTGGATCGGACGACACGCCGACGTGCCCTGGTTCCTCTTCCTGCACACCTTCGCCACCCACGATTACCGCCCCGAGGCCGAGGACTTCGAGCTCTTCGACACGCGCACGACCGACCGACCGCTGACCTTCTTCCCGGGGCCGGACGGCCGCAAGGACCTGGCCCCCAGCCCCGAACAGCTGGAGGACATGAACAACCTCTATGACGCCTCCATCCGTTCCGCCGACCGCACCATGGGTCGCTTGCTGGGGGGGCTCGAGCAGCAGGGCCTGCTGGACAACACGATCGTTGTGATCACCAGCGACCACGGTGAGGAGTTCGGCGAGCACGGCGGCATGCGTCACGCCCGCAACCTGCACCGGGAGATGCTGCACGTGCCGCTGATCGTGCGCCTGCCGAAGCCCGCAGGCTCGGAGAAGCGCACACCAGGGCGGGTGATCCGCGAGGTGGTCAGCACGACGGACCTCTACCCGACCCTCTTGGAGTTGCTGGGGGTGCCGCAACCCATCCAGGTCGATGGGCGCTCCCTCGCGTCGCTGCTGGCTCCGGAGGGTCTGCCGGGAGTCCCTCGCGATGCGAACGACGACACACCGGCTGAGCGCCCAGCGCCGATCCTGCTGGGCCATATCGACACGCACACCTCCCGTCGCTCCTCGCTGCAGGTGGGCGCACTCAAGGTCATTCGCGGTGACACTTCCAGTGCTGTCGAGTTTCCGGCGGCGTCGCCCTGGCAACTGTTCAATGTGCGCGACGACCCCGCTGAGCAACACGACCTGGCTCAACGGCAGAAAGAGGACCTGGACACGCTTCGCCAGCACCTGGAAACCCTCGAGGCTGGCCTGCGATCCCGGGCAGCGCCCGCATCCCTGGGGGCGTTGGACGAAGCCGTGCTCGAGCAGTTGCGTGCCCTGGGTTACGTCCGCTGAGGTGCCGCACGCGCGGCGCTGCAGCGAGCCGCGCTCAGCTCAACCATCCTGCGGAAGGACATCCGAGGCGGGGGCCGATTCGGCGAGCAGCTCCTCGATGATGGCCTCGAAGGAGGCGCGCAAGACGGCATGGGCTTCGCCGGTCGCCGGGCCCGAGAAGCCCTGATAGACAGCACGGATGCCGCCATCGGCATGCAGGAAGATGGTCGTGGGGTAGGAGCGCACCTGATCCAGCAACGGAAAGCGCTTGGACGCCTCGGCCTTGTCCGAGAGCCCCGCCACCAGCAGCGGGTAGCTCACACCGTGCCGCTCGGCGTAAGCCAAGACGTGTTCGGCGTCTCGCCGAAAGTCGCCCGTCACCTCGAAGGCGAGGCCCAGCACGGAGAGCCCCTGGGGGCCGTAGCGTTCGTTCAACTCCACCATGTACTCGCTGGCGTCATGGCAGTTGGGGCACCAGCTCCCAAAGACCTGAAGGATGCGCGCTCGACCGGCAAAGGCCGGGTCGTCGAGAGTCCGCACGACACCCGTGACATCCGGGTAGTGCAAATCCGCCAAGGGAGCCGCCCCCGTCCACTGGGTCAGCTGGAAGCCATCCGGCAGTCGGATGCCCTCGTCGCGCGTAGCCGTCCAGCTCTCGTGCCAGACATCCCGGGACCAGAAATCTCCGAGCAGGCTGCCGTCGTCCTGAAGGCGGGCCTCGAACAGGAAGGCGTGCGCACCGTCGAAGCACGACAGGCGGTAGACACCCTCGTCCAGCCCCCCTGCCAGGTAGCGGTAGTCACCCGTGGTGGTCAGGAAGGTGCCGCGCAAGCTGAGGCCGGTCTGCTCGAAGAGCCCCACGGCAGGCTGGGAGTCGCTTTCGAACGCTACTCGCCAACGGCCGGAGACATCGGCTGGCGGCACCTCCTCAGGATCTTCCAGCACGTCGACGGGCGCTGCCGGAGGGTGTGCTCGAAACACGAGCCGCGCAAAATCGTCTCGGCCCGTGCGCTTGGTCCACATGCCATCCAGGCGTAGGGCACCATCCACCTCGTGCAGGCTGGCCCCGATCCGGGAGTCGTAATGGGTGATCTCCAGGGTCAGACGGCGCCCTTCCCAGCGCACCACCGGGACGGCGATGCGCTCCTCGCCGTTGACGAACCAGGCACTCCAGCCATCCGCTCCCTGTTCCAGGGCCAGGCCGAAGGGCAGCGGGCCGCCAGGGCTCTGCAACTCCGCTGACCACAGACCGGGGGGCAGTTCAGGCGACGACATCGGAGTCTGCTCCTGGGTCTGTACTTGGGGCTGTCGTGGGGAAGGCTCCCGCGAGTGCGCCAAGGCGGGCGTCCGGGCCTGGATCGGTGCCATGACAGCGACCAAGGCGAGGCTCGCCAGGGTCAGAACACTGCGCGGCAGGCGTCGGCTCAAGAGAGCTTCTTCCGAGCCTCGAGAATCGCCTTCAGGAGAGCTTGTGGCACCTCCTCGGGAACGTCTTGGTCGTCTCCGCCACTGCGGCACGCCCGCTGCGCCAGCTCCACCGTCTGCTTGTAGGAATCCAGATAGCCCTCGCAGGGCGGGCAGAGGGCCATGTGCTGCTCGAAGACGTCGACGACGTCCTGGGCCAGCTCCCCATCGAGGTAGGCCATCAGGAAGTCGATGAACTCCTTGCAGGTCATGTTCACGACCCGGCCCCCTGCATGTGCGGATCGAGGATTTCCCGCAGCGCCAGGCGCGCGCGGTGCAATCGGGTCTTGGTGGCGTTCACGCTGATGTCCAGGAGTTCTGCCGTCTGTGCCGTGTCGAGCTGTTCGATGTCACGTAGGAGCAACACGTTTCGGTAGTTCTCGGGAAGGCGCTCGATCCCGTCGCGCACGGCCTGCCGCAACTCCTCCCGCATGACCACATCCTCGCCCCGCTCGGTCCAGGGCTCCCCCACGTCCACGCGGTGGCCATCCTCGATGTAGCGAGGCATGAGGTCTTCGATGGCCACCTCTTTCTGCCGGCTCTTCTTGCGCAGCCGCATGAGCGCCGCGTTGACGGTGATGCGATGCAACCAGGTGGAGAGCTTGGAGCCCCCTTCGAAGCGTTCGATGTTCTTGAAAGCCTGGATGAAGGCTTCCTGGACTACATCTTCGGACTCGTCTTCGGTGCGCATGAAGCGCCGGGCGACCGCCAGCATGCGGCCGCCCAGCTCCTGGATCATGCGGACGTACGCGCTCTCCTCACCTCGCTGGAGGGCCGCCACCAGGGCGCGTTCTTCTGATGCACTGTTGGGGGCGCTCTCGGAGGCCGCCATCAGGAATCCAGCCGTGAAGGCATCGCCGTTGGCAGGAGATCCTCAGGCATCCGGCGTCTCACCATCCAACCAACTCTGAAAGGACTCGAAGCCGTAATCCCGGCCCAGAAAGTCCTTCACGAGTTCTGCGGCGGGCAGGCTTCCACCCGGCTCGAGCACCTTCTGGCGGTACTCACGGGCCGTCTTGACGTTCGACACGCCTTCCTGCTGGAAGCGGCTGAACATGTCCTTGGCGATCACCTCGGACCACTTGTAGGTGTAGTAGATGGCCGAGTAGCCGTTGAGGTGGCCGAAGTTGCACTGGAAGTGCGCGCCGTCCACGTAGGCGAAGGGGCTGTACTTGGCCTGCAGCTCCTGAACCAGAGCGGTCGTGTCGAGGCCGTCGACATCGCGGCTGTAGCAGTTGAACGAGAGCGCCGCGTAGAACGCTTGCTGCGCCGTCCCGACACCCTTGCCGAAGTCTTCAGCGGCACGGATCTTCGCGATCAGCGCTTCGGGAATGGGCTCGCCCGTCTCGTAGTGCTTGGCGAAGGACTGCAAGGTCTTGGCGTCATAGAGCCACTCCTCCAGCATCTGCGACGGGGCTTCGACGAAGTCCCACTCGGTGCTGATGCCGGTGTTCATGGTCCAGCGACGATGGCCAGCAAAGATGGTGTGCAGCAGGTGACCGAACTCGTGGAAGAAGGTCGACACCTGGCCGAACTCCATCAGGGCCACACCGTCGGCGCTGTCCTTGGGGTTGGGGAAGTTGCAGACCAGGCTCGCCATGGGCAGGCGCTGACCCTTGACACCAGAGCGGTAGTCAAACTGCGCCGCGTGGCCGTACTTGTTGGGCCGCGGGTGCATGTCCAGGAAGAAGCGGCCCAGCTGCTCGTCCCCGTCGAAGACGTCCCAGGCGCTCACGTCCTCATGCCACAGCTCCAGCCCTTCCACGGCTTCGTAGCGGATGCCGAAAAGATGCCCGGTCACATCGAAGATGCCCGCGCGCACGTTCTCGTACTCGAAGTAGGGACGGGCCGCCTGGCTGTCGAAGTCGTACTTCTGCGAGCGCACCTTCTCGGAGTAATAACCCTTCTCCCAGTCGGCGACGTCCTTCGCGGCGGGGAAATCCTGGCGCTTGGCTGCCACCAGCAGCGCGTAGTCGCTCTCGGCAGCCTTGCGGCTCACCTTGGCGATGCGGTTGATGAAGGCTTCGGCCTTCTCGGGCGAGCCCACCATCTTGTCCTCGGTGACATAGGCGGCCCAGTTGGCGTAACCCAGCAGCTTGGCCTTCTCGTCGCGCTTGGCGATGAGGGTCTCCAGGACCTCGACGTTGTCGGGGTAACCGCGGTTGGTGTACTCCAGGTAGAACGCCTTCCGGCGCTCCGGCGACTTGGAGTACGTCATGAAGGGGATGTAGTCGGGGTAGGTCGTGTTGATGTGGATCTTGCCGTCATCCTGCACGGGGTGCGCGGCGATGTAGTCCGCCGGTAGGCCCTCCAGCTCGTCCGCGCTGTCCAGCAGGATCTCGCGCACGTCCTCGTTGATGTTGCGGGAGAACTTCTGCCCCAGCTCCACGAGCTCGTTGTTGAGCGCTGAGATACGACCCTGGACTGCGTCCGACTTGTCCACGCCCGCGCGACGGTAGTCGTCGAGCTCTTTCTCCACGGCGAAGCGCGTGGCGGCGTCCTCGCCCGAGGCGTCGATGGCCGCGATGGCCTCGTACAGATCCCGGTCCAGACTCAGCTCCGTGTAGAAGGCGGAGATGGACTGACTGCCAGCAGCTGCCACCTCACGCACTTCGGCATCGGGATGCACCTCCTCGAACAGGTTGTTCTCGCTGGAGGCCGCATCGGTGTGCATATAGAGTTGGTTCAACAGCTCGAGGGTGTTCGCCACCGTACGCGGCCCCTCGACGGCGAGAATGGCTTCGCGCACGACGCGCGCGGCGGCCAGATGCTCGGTCGTGTCCGCCTTCAGCTGCTCGGCGGTGCGGTTGATCGGCACGTTCCCCAGCGCCCAGGTGTCTGGGTCGGAGGCTGCATCACCGCAACCACACAGGGAAGAGCAGGCTGCTGTCAGCGAGCCAAGGCAGACGGCCGCAGCCAGGGCGACAGTGGACAGGGAGACGCGGAACATGGGTCGAACCTCTCTCGGGCTGGGAAGCGAGAGAGGTTAGCCGAAGCCCCTGGGCCCAGGAAAGCGGCCTATTCCCGACGCAGGCTGAGACCGCCCGAGGAGCGCAGCTCGATCAGATAGCTGCTTCCTGGACGCAGCTCGACGAAGGGTGCCTCGCCGTGGATGGCGCGCACACCGATGGCAGCCGCCTGCTCCGGGTCATTGGCATAATCCCAGAATCGTAACCAGAGGCGGCTGACGAGCTCCGGTGCCTGGTCGTCGGAGTAGGGCTGCGGCCGTTCCCCCACGCGATCGAGGGGGAAACCCTGCTCGGGGCTTTGCGTCTCGGAGAACAAACGCCGGAAGAAACAGATGGAGGAACCGCGCCAGACGTCCCCGCGCTCCACATAGTCATCGCTGAACTTGATGACCAGGGATTCGATGTAGGCCACCTTGCCCGGAAGCGTGTATTCCACGCTTTCGCCCAACAGATTGCCTTCGGGGTCCAGCTCCTCAAAGCGCACGCGTGTTTCATATTGACCTCCGGGCAACTGTCGCTGCTCCAGGACCGTCAAGCGTGCAATGCGATGGTCGATCTTGAGCAGATGCAGAGCGGTGTCGAGTTCCTCGATCTGGGCGTCACGCTCCTCCACATCGACCACCAGCTTCACGATGCGCCGATCCCTTTGCGCGACATCTTGCTTGAGGCCGCCGATGTGCTCGTCCTGTTCTTGCACCTTTCCGTTGAGATCCTTGATGAGCGAATCGCGCTCAGCAACTTCCGCGCGGTGCCCATCCAGGAGATTGCCGGCCGTGTTGTAGCCCACCCAACCCAGGCCCACCAAAGCGGCCAGGACCACGGTCCTCAGGAGATAGTTCACTCGTCCGACTCCCTTGGCTTGTGTGCTCATCTCGATGTTCCCGGGGCCGCGCTCAGCCGTCATCCTCGGTGCCGTCCTCGGCAGCCGCTTCGGCTTCCGCTGCAGCCTTGGCGGCCTTCTTCTTGGCTTTTTTCTTCTTCTTTTCCTCGTCGTCCTTGTCGTCGCCGAAAAGGCCTCCCAAGGCATCGCCGATCTTGTCGTCCAGCTCGTCCTTCACCTCGTCGAGCTTCTCGTCCTTCTTGGCCTCCAACTCGGCCTTCTTCTTGTCGACCTCGGCGGTCAGCTCTGCCTTGACTCCAGCCAACAGGGCGTCGGCCATGGCGTCGTCATCGAAGCTGATGCGCGGGTTGTCCAGAGGGCCTCGCAGGCCAAAGGGCAGGGTCAGCCCGTCCAGCTTCCGGGCACCGGAAGGCAGGGCGACGGTGACACCGTGCAGGGTGACGTCCAGGGGCAGATCCAGCTCACCGACACGGCCGCCGATCCACGTCCCGTTCAACGAGAAGTCCAAGGTCCCCTTCGAGAGCGCTGGTTTGCCGTCCACCTGCAGCGAACCAGCCACCGTCTCGGAGGCCACACCCTTCAGGATGAACTTCAGCGTGTTGTCGGCGGGCTCTGCAGAAGCCCCGCCGAGGCCCACATCCACATCCAGACGCCCGCTCTGGGCCACGATGCTCATGCGAGCCGGTTGGTCCACCAGGGAGGGTTGCGTGGACACATTCGCAAGGCGGATGTCGAGCAACTCGCCCGGCATCTGCTCACTTCGCACGCCCCCCGCGATGATCTCACGGATCAACAAGGTGGGCGCATCCGTGAGCAGGTGGCGCGCACTGACGGCGGCATAGCCCTTGGCGGCCACCTCACGAGCCAGCCGCTCTTCGAAACTCTCTTCCGTTTCTTGCTCAACGCCCTCACCCGAGCTCAGGGTGTCGAGCCACTCCCGCACCTGCGCCAGACGATTCTTCCAGAGCTCGGCGTCGGCCAGGTAGTCCTCGAGGCTCTTGGAGTCACCCTGAGCGACCTCCTCGGCCGTCGGACCCAGGTCGGGCTCCGGGGCCGGGCCCACGAGGCTTCCCGGCGAGGTACGGCGGGCGCCTGTGGCTCCGTCCACGATCACGAGACGGTCGATGCTCAGCTTGCGACGCAGCAGGTCTTCCGTCCCCAGGTCCGCCTCCAGGCTGAGCGCGCGAAACAGATCCGTGCCGAGGGCATTGGGGTCGGCCATGGCCAGGCCGGAAACGCTCAGTGTTCCGGCCGCGAGGTCCAGGTCCACCGCGTCCACATCCACGGTAGCGCCATTCCACGTCTCGAGACCGCTCTTGGCCGCGCCACCCAGGAAGGGACCACTCATCAGGGTCGGCGCAAGGAAGAGGACGCCGAGCAAGACCACCACGACCACCACACCGGCCAGGCGAATGGGCGAACTGTGTTTCTGGGACGCAACATCCGAGTAGGTCTTCTTGCCGTGGCCGCTGCCCACCAGGACCCAGAGCAAGGAACGCGACCACCAGGTGGTCGAGACCTTGGTGAACTTCTCGCTCTTCTCTTCCACCTTCGCCATGCGAGTTCGGAAGGCCGACAAGGTCTTGCTCAGGAAGCCGCCCACCACAAGGCCGGTCACGAGGCCGAGCACGAGGCCGCCCGTCGTGGCGTAGTACTCCAGACCGAACCACGCCAGGACCGGAGCGTTGACGGCACTCCTGAACAGCCCCTCCGAGGGACCTTCGAGCAGCACACGCCCGATGGAGAAGGACACGGGCATGGCCAGCAAGGCCAACAGCTTGGCGAAGCCCGCCACCAGCAGGCACAAACCGATGTTCGCGTTCAGCACCAGCAGCAAGAGGACGTAGGCCACCAAGAGGCCGCCGGAGGTCGAGAAGCTGGGGACGAAGCCAATCAGCGCCCCCAACAAACACGCCAGGAAGACCTGCAGTGGGGTGGCCTTGCCTCGCAGCAGGCCGACGATGTCGCGAATCATCCGAAGAGTCCTCGTGGATGGGGATGCAAGGAACAGACCGGCGCCATGGGATCGCTCACGGATCCAGCCTCGCCCAGAATAGGATGCGCTGGAACGGAAAGAAGAACGGCTTGGAATCGGCCAACACCTGGGCGAGTTCCCGGCGATAGACCCCCAGGTACTCCTGATAGAGCTCTGCCGGCATGCGGCGCTCATAATCGGTCAGGGTGGTGCCTTTCAGCCACTCCAGCACGGCCTCGCGATCGGGTAGCTCGTGGGCATAGACACGGGCCATCACGTGCTGATCGGCGAATCCCAGCTCATGCAGGGCATGGGCATAGTCCGTGGCGCTGAGGACGGGGGTGCGGCGCACGTAGCCCCCCAGGGCCTGCGCGAAGGTCGCCTTTCGCGCCACCTCCGCAGCCACCGTCTGGGAAGGGTGCTCATGGTTCGCCGGCACCTGCACCGCCAACTGCCCACCGGGCGCAAGACAGCCTTTGAGCTGCCGGAGCAAGGCCGGGTGGTCCTCCACCCAGTGCAGGGCTGCGTTTGAGAAGACGAGGTCCCAGCTGCCGTCTGGCTTGAGCGCAGCCAGGTCGCCTTGCTGGAAACTCAGCGAGGCTGATCCGGCCCGTTGCTCGGCGCAGCGCTCCAACATCGCGGGCGATCGATCCACACCCAAGGTCTCCCGAGCGCGCAACTGCTCGGCTAGGCGACGCGTCAGCGCCCCCGTGCCGCACCCGAGGTCCAGCACACGCATCTGCGGTTCGGGCACCACGAGCGCCATCAGGTCGAAGAAGGGCTGGCTGCGCTCCCGCTGGAAGCGGTCGTACTGCGCGGGATTCCACGGGTCGCGCCCAGGATCGTGCCCAGGATCGCACGGGGAAGGACTCGTCGATTCGCTCATGGGCTCGTTCCAACTTGTGCCACGGTCTCCATTCCCCGCCTTCGACGTTCCTCACCGTATACTGCACGGCTCGCCCGCCCGAGCATCCAGCGGCCCATCCTGGACGAAACCGCCATGGGGCCAGGGCCAGTCATCGAGTCCGGACATGCGCATCCTGCCCTCCTCAACCCAACTCATGCGAGCGCTCGGAGTTCTCCTGTGCAGCCTCGCCTTTCTTTCCGTCCTGGGCGGCAGCACCTGTATCTGGAGCGCAGACGATGACGACAGCCAATGCTATGACGACGACGATGACAACGATGCGTTCTGCGATGATGACGACGACTTCAACGCCACGGCAGGGGGAGCCTCGCTCTCGCCCGACTTCCTGAGCCTTCAAGAAGGCTTGCTCGACCTGGGTCCCGGCGTTCCCTTGGACTCCCGAGCCACGTCCATCCGCCGCTCCAGCAGCGAGCCCGCCGGAAGTACGGCACGTCTCACCAACTATGTGCTCGAGCTGGAGAGCCGCCCGGGCCGACACCCTGTGGCGCGGGTGCGCGACATCGTCGGTTTGGCCGTGGGCGCCGAGACGTCATCGCTCGCCAAGCACCCGCTCACCCTGATGGGCGCCGAGGACTTTCGTTTGTTCAGCGCTGACGTGCTGGCCGCCAACGACGACCTGCTCGGACTGCCTGAGGGGGCCGGTGAGCTTCGCCCCCGCAGCGTGCACTTTCTCGATCAGCTGGTGGCCGTGGTGTTCGAACAGCTTCCCGGCGACGCAGCCTCCGAAGCCCAGGTCATCTTCGCCTTCGATCTCCTCGGCCGGCTGCTCCTGATCGAGAACCGGACGATCCTGCCCCCTGGAATCGAGGCGACGGTGCCTGACGAGCTGCTGCGCCCGTAGTGAGCACCACGCGGCGGCTCTTCGCGCCGACCCCTGCCAGCTCCCTGGCGTGCTTCCGTATCGCCTTCGGCCTGATCTTGTGTTGGGAAGTCGGGCGCTACTTCCAACACGGCTGGATCTCCGAGTACTTCGTCGAGCCCCGCTTCCACTTCCACTACGCCGGCTTCGGCTGGGTGGCGCCCCTGCCAGCGGCGGGTCTGCGAGGTCTCTTCGTGGGGCTCGGTGTGTGCGCGGCAGGGATCGCCACCGGCTATCGCCTGCGCCTAGCAGCCAGCCTCTTCTGCCTCGGCTTCAGCTACGTGTTCCTGCTGGAGAAGGCGCGCTACCTCAACCACTTCTACCTGGTGATCCTGCTGTGCGGCTTGCTGGCAGTCGCTCCGGCGGATCGCGTCTGGTCCATGTCGGCCTGGCGACGGCGCAAGGGACGCCAACGGGCGGGCTCGGCGGTTGAGGGCAGCGTGCCGGCCTGGAGCCTGGCCCTGCTACGAACGCAGTTCGGCCTCGTCTACCTCTTTGCGGGCCTCGCCAAGCTCAACGAAGATTGGCTTCGCGCCCGGCCCCTCACCGACTGGCTCGGAAGCCGCCAGGAGCACGCCGTCCTGGGCCCTCTGCTGCAGCAGGACTGGTCCCCCTGGCTCTTCAGCTACGGCGGCTTGGCCCTCGATCTAGCGGCCTGGCCCTTGCTCATCTGGAAGCGCACGCGCGGGTTCGCCTTCCTGCTCACGTGCGCCTTCCACCTCACCAATGCGTCCCTGTTCGGCATCGGCATCTTTCCCTGGACGATGATCGCCGGGACAGCGCTCTTCCTGGACCCGGACGGGCCACGACGCCTGCTCCGACGCTGGACGCAGCCCTCGTCGCCCCCCCGCTCGAAGCCGCTGTCGAATGCGCTGTCCGAAGCCCCGTCCGAAGCTCCCCCCGGGGCTCGCCAGCGGCTTGTTCTGTGGGCCCTGGGCATCTACCTGGGACTCCAGGTCCTGATCCCGTTGCGGCACTTTGCCTATCCAGGCCCCGTGAGTTGGACCGAAGAAGGCCACAGCTTCTCGTGGCACATGAAGCTCCGCAGCAAGCGCAGCGAGACGAGCTTCCGGCTGCGCAATGGGAACACCGGTGAGGAGTGGCTCGTGAATCCGGCGGCCGAGCTCACCGACTGGCAGACGCGCAAGATGAGCGGTCGCCCCGACATGATCCTCCAGTATGGCCAGCATCTGGGGCGGCGCCTGGCTGCAGAGTCGGGCGACCCCATCGAGGTGCGCGTGGCATCTTCCGTCTCCCTCAACTCGCGACCGCCGCAAGCCCTCATCGACCCCGCGCGGGACATCATGGACCTTCACTGGGGATGGTCCGCCGCTCCCTGGATCGTCCCGCTGAGAGAGACGTCGCCCTAGCTTCGAGGTTTCAGCCTTGAGATAGCGTGGGCGATGCGGTCCTTTATGAAGCTCGTTCCGGCGCGCTGGGGAAGTCACGCGTTGCAACTGTCGCCGTCCTGCTTGCATGCCTCCTGATCCGCTGTTTCATCGCGTCCTCCTCTCCATGGTCCTCTTGGCCACGGGCCCCCTCGCCAGTGGCCCCGCCGGGCTCGAGGTGCGCCCTGCAAACGAGACCGGGGCCTCCCCGCTCAACTCCGTGCTCATCAACGAGCTGGACGCGGATCAGAGCGGCGTCGACATGCTGGAGTTCATCGAGCTGCTCGCCCCAGCCCAGGGATGGGACCTCTCCGCTTGGGTGGTGGTGCTCTACAACGGGGCTGCCCCAGACGACGAGGCCTACGACGCCATCGCGCTGACAGGCCAGTTGGCAGGGGAAGACGGGCTGTTCGTGTTGGGTTCGACGGGCGTCGAGAGCGTCGATCTGGTGGCCTTCAGCAGCAACGGCATCCAGAACGGACCTGATGCCGTGGCTCTCTGGCACGCTCCGGGGCTGAAGGCGTCTGACTTCCTGGGCACCAACCCGTCCACGCCCCCCGCGGGGGCGCGCCTCGCCGACGCCCTGGTGCACTCCACGGGCGACGCTCCGGACCAGGCCCTGCTCGACGCCCTGACCCCCGGCGCCCTGATGCGCGACGAAAGCGCGGGGCTCGGGCCCAGCGAGCGCTCCCTGCAACGGCGCCCAGATGGCGGAGCGCCCTTCGACACGGCGAGCTTCATCCCCTCGGCTCCAAGCCCCGGGCGTCGAAACGGAACCCTGCATCATGTGGCCATTCATGCCATCCAGGGCCCCGGCCATCGTTCCCCCTACGAAGGTTCGTTCGTGGCTGACGTCGAAGGGGTCGTCACCGCCGTGCGCGACGACCGCTTCCACCTACAGGCCTTGCCCGGCTCAGAGGACGAAGACCCTCACACCTCCGAGGCGCTGCTCGTCTTGCCGGGCACGGCAGATCAACCTGAGGTAGGTGACCACATCCTGCTGAGCGGTTGGGTCGAGGAGCATTCACCGGGGGGAAGTCCGGGCAACCTGAGCACCACGCGCCTCATCTTGCTGGGAGAGTGGGTGCTCGTGGACTCGGGGCTCGTCCTGCCGGCGCCCGTGGTGCTGGGCGAGGGAGGCCACTCGCTGCCGCGGCAGATCATCGACAACGACACACGGGGCGGCCAGGTGTCCAACACCGCCACCCTCTTCGACCCTGAACAGGACGGCCTCGACAGCTTCGAGTCCTTGGAAGGCATGCGCGTCCAAGTCCGGGAGGCCTATGCCATCGGGGCGACAACGTCCTTCGGAGAGCTGCCTGTGCTGGCCGATGGCGGCCGCCTGGCGACGGGTCTTTCCGTGCGTGGAGCCCTCTTGCGCAGCGCAGAGGACGCCAACCCTGAACGCATCCTGGTGGACGATGAGTTGACGCCGACACCCCAGGCCGAGCTCGGAGACCGCTTCTCTAGCCCTCTTGTCGGTGTCCTGGATTACAGCTTCGGGAACCCCAAGCTGCTGCTCACCGAGACGGCCCAAGTCGTTCCAGGCAGTCGGCCGGCAGAACATCTCAGCAACACGGCCGGCCTGCGGGTCGCCAGCCTGAACGTGCAGAACCTCTCGCCTCAGAGCAGCGGCGAGCGCATCGCCGAGCTGGCCAAGACCCTGGTGTTCGGGCTGAACGCCCCCGACCTGGTGGCCTTGCAGGAAGTGCAGGACGGCAGCGGCCCCCTCAATGATGGGGTCGTGTCTGGCCTTCCCAGCTTGATGCTGCTGCAGGGTGCGATTCGTTCCCTGGGGGGCCCACGTTACATCGCCGTGGAGATTGCTCCGCTCGACGGCATGGATGGCGGCCAGCCCGGCGGGAACATCCGCGTGGCTTTCCTTTATCGCGCCGACAGCGACCTGCGTCTCGTGGCACGAGCTGGCGGCGATGCCACGACCCCCACCTTGGTGCAGGTCGGGGCGGATGGGTCGCCGCAGCTCGCTCCCAGCCCTGGGCGGATCGCCCCCGAGGACCCGGCTTGGTTGAACAGTCGCAAGCCGCTGACGGCGGAGTTCGAGTGGCGTGGGCAAGCGCTGTTCATCGTGAACGTGCACCTGTCTTCCAAGCTGGGTGACACGCCACTTTTCGGTGCCTGGCAGCCGCCCGTCCTGGCCTCGGAAGCCAAGCGACTGCCGCAAGCGCGGGTCGTGCGTGACTTCGTCGCGAAGATCCTGGCGGCCGATCCTCAAGCGGCAGTGCTCGTCCTGGGCGACTGCAACGACTTCGAGTGGTCCCCGGCCCTTGCGGAATTCCAGGCGGGGGGGCTGCTGCACAACCTCACGGACGGCGTGCCCCAGGGCGAGCGGGGCAGCTACATCTACCAGGGCAATACGCAGACGCTCGACCACGCCTTGGCCAGCTCCGCCCTCCTGCCGGCCCTGCTGGATTACCGCATCGTGCACCGGCACGCGGGGCGGCTCGAGGCACCCTCGGACCACGACCCCCTGCTGCTCGACCTCTCCCCAACCGACCTGCCCAACGGCTTGCGCTGACGGCAGGAGCCGGCCCGCGGCCTGACCGGAGCGGCCATCCAGAAGCTGGCGGCCTCCGAACGGGCTTCCCACGCCAGCCCCCACGACATCCCTGGGGTGATCCGCAAAGCACTCATGGGCTAGACTCCCGGATTCGACCTTCCACCATCCGGAGTGACCCCATGGTCCCCGCCCGACGCTTTGCCCTCGGCCTGTTCTCCCTGCTGGCCCTCACCCTCCCCACCCTGGCGCAGGACGGCCTCGCCGACGAGGCCCAGGCTGCTGCCGACAAGGTCACGAAAGCGACCGAGTGGACTGAAGGCCGCTACGCCTATGTCGTCGTGTCCACCTCCGCTGGCGACATGACCCTCGAGCTTGACCATGACAAGGCTCCCAAGACCGTCGAGAACTTCCTCAAGTACGTCGACGAGGACTTCTACAGCGGCACGATCTTCCACCGCGTCATCGCTGGCTTCATGTGCCAGGGCGGAGGCTTCACCACGGACTACCAACGCAAGGGCACCAACCCTCCCGTGGAAAACGAGGCCGACAACGGCCTGAACAACACCTCCGGCACCATCGCCATGGCTCGCGTCGGGCCCCACACCGCGACGAGCCAGTTCTTCCTCAACACCGCCGACAACAAGATGCTCGACCACACGGCGCCCACCCCCACCGGCTGGGGCTACGCCGTGTTCGGGCAAGTCATCGAGGGTCTCGAGACCCTGGAGGCCATCCGCACCACGCCCGTGGAAGTGGACCCCCGAGTCGGCCGCGAGCAAGCAGCCCCCGTCACGCAGGTCGTCATCAACAAGGTGACCCGCGCGGACCCCCAGATGTGTGCGGGCGCCATCGTCGCAGTGCGCAAGCGGGAAGCGGTCGCCCAGGCCCAGGTCGCCGAGCTGGAGGCCGCCAAGGTCGTGCGCGAGGCAGCTCTCGCGAAGCTCGTGGAGAAGTACGGCAGCGAAGGCATCGCCCTGGTCGCCCAGAAGGGCCACGACGTCTCCAAGGGTTCCACGTCAAGCACCGGGCTCTGGTCTCTCGACACCGTGCCTGGCACCGGCGCCCAGCCCACGGCCTCTGACACGGTCACCGTGCACTACACGGGCTGGTTCACCGACGGTGGCGTCTTTGACTCCTCCGTTGAGCGGGGTGAGCCCACCAGCTTCCCTCTCAGTGGTGTCATCAAGGGCTGGACCGAGGGTGTGGCCGGCATGAAGGTCGGCGGCAAGCGCTTCCTGGTCATCCCCCACGAGCTGGCCTACGGCGAGCGCGGCTACCCCGGCGTGATCCCGGAGCGGGCGACCCTGGTGTTCGAGATCGAGCTGCTGAAGATCGGCGGCTGATTTCAACGGGGAAGCGGGCCTCCCGCTGGGAGATTCCGCCTCCGTTCCCTCAATCAACGCCCCCCGACGTGGGCAGGTCGTGCCTACAATGCACGTCCACCACGCGGGGGGCGTTGACGATGCATCGCAGGACATTCTTGGGCGGCCTGGGGCTGCCCCTCGTCGCGGCAGGAGTCCTGCTGGACCCCAAGCGCGCGGTGTCGGCCCTGGCCTCAGTGGCCAGGTCACCCCGCAGCAGCACGGCTGCTGACGAAGATTACTGGGCCACCATCGGCCAAGCCTTCACCGTCGACCGCAGCCTGGTCAACTTGAACAACGGCGGCGTGAGCCCGTCCCCCGCCATCGTCCAAGAAGCCATGGGCCGCCACCTGGCGTTCAGCAACCAGGCCCCCGCCTACAGCATGTGGCGCGTGCTCGAGCCCCAGCGCGAACAGGTGCGCGCGCGCCTCGCCCGGGCCTGGAAGGTCGACCCGGAAGAGATCGCCCTGACCCGCAACGCGAGCGAGGGCCTGCAGATCTGCCAGTTCGGCTTCGACTTGCAGCCAGGCGACGAGGTGCTCACCAGCACCCAGGACTACCCGCGCATGTTGAGCACCTTCGAGCAACGGGTGCGGCGCGAAGGCATCGTGCTGAACAAGATCTCGCTGCCCACTCCCTGCGAAGACGACGACGAGGTGGTGCGCCGCTTCGAGCAAGCCATCACGCCGCGCACGCGACTGATGCTGGTGAGCCACGTCATCAATCTCACGGGGCAGATCCTGCCGGTCGCCAAGGTGGTCGCCATGGCTCGCAGCCATGGCATCCCCTGCATCGTCGATGGCGCCCACGCCTTCGCCCACTTCGAGTTCGACCTCGCGGAACTCGACTGCGACTACTACGCGACGAGCCTGCACAAGTGGCTGTGCGCCCCCCACGGAACGGGGCTGCTCTACGTGCGCCGGGAGAAGATCCCGGACCTCTGGCCGCTCATGGCGGCCGACGAGACCTTGGACGGCGACATCCGCAAGTTCGAGCAGATCGGCACCCACCCCGCCGCCAACACCCTAGCCATCGCCGAGGCCCTCAGCTTCCACCAGGGCATCGGTGCCGCGCGCAAGCAGGCGCGGCTCGTCGAGTTGCGGGATCGCTGGGCCCTGCCCCTGCTCGAAGACGAGCGGGTGCATCTGCACACCAGCCTGAAGCCCGGCTTCGCCTGCGGCATTGCCACCGTGCAGATCGAGGGCATCGACAGCGCCGAACTCAACCGCCACCTGTGGCGCACCCATCGCATCCTCACGACGAGTATTCAGCACGAGGAGTTCGAAGGGGTGCGGGTCTCCCCCAACGTCTACATCAGCCTGGAAGAGATTGACCGCTTCGTGGATGTCATGCGAGATGTGCTGGCGAACGGCCTCCCCGCCTGAGCCAGGACGCAGGGCCCCGTGCCGGAACCGGTGCGGGGATCGGTGCCTGAATGGGCTCAGCTGTCGTTCAGGACCCCGAGCCGTCGCAGCTGCTCAACGACCAGCGGGTCGAAGACCCTCTCCACGGGTGCCGGACCGAGCGGGCGGTGCGCCTGGTTGTATTCGTCAAGCATGCCCTGCAGCCGGCGGACCCACTCCGGCACCGCCTGCGCGATGTCTTCATGTTCATTCGGGTCTGCGTGGAGGTCGTAGAGCTGCACGGCGTCGGGCCGGTCGGCAGAGCCTGCCACTCGACCGACGATGAGTTTCCAACCGTCGTACTGCACGGAATGAGCTTCGCGCCCGTGCTGGGAAACACGCGGAAGAGGCTCATCATTCACTTCGCGTAGGGAGCGCCCAGGCAGTCCGACGGCCAGCGGGAACTTCAGGGTCTCCAAGATCGTCGGCACCACATCCAGGGTGCTGGCCGGAGCCAGTTGCACCGAGCCGTAGGGTCGGTCGGGGTATTGAACGATGAGCGGCACGGCGAGCAGTTCGCGATAGAGCGAAGTGCCGTGCTCTACTCGCCCATGCCCGAACAACTCCTCGCCGTGGTCGGAGGTGATGATCACCACACGATCCCCCGGGGGAACGACGTCGTCCAAGCGTTCCAGAAAGTCCACGAGGTAGTCGTCCAGGCGCGCGACGGCCGCGTCGTACAGCCGGTTGACATAAGTCTGGTCGGCGTCGGTTAGCTCCAGCCGACCCGCCTCGTAGGGTTCTATCACCCGTTCACGTGTGACGTCGCGCCCCATGAGCGGCCCGGCGTAGGGCTGCAGGGGATCTTCGAAGCGTGCGTCCGCCTGCCAGGGGGCGTGCACCAGATACGTCTGCATGAACAGGAACGCAGGGCGGTCGTCATCACGCTGCTCCAACCAGTCCAGGGACTCGTGCCAACGAGGGCTCTGGAAACCCCTCTCGTCGTAGACATCGAAGCCCTGGTCGAAGCCGAAGGCCGCGCTGACTGCGCCACCTTCCACCGTCGCGTAGGTGCGGTAGCCCTGCGCGCGAAGCCGGGTGCTCAACAAGGGCGTCGTGGTGCCCAGCACCTGGGGATACGCGCGCATGCCGTGCTGCGCCACGCTCTGTCCGCTGAGCAAGGACACTGTGGACGGCAAGGTCTTGTTGGAGGCCGACACGGTGTCCTTGTAGACGGTGGCGTGGGATGCCGCCCAGTCGTCCAGGCGCGGCGTCGTCCCGCGCCACGAGCCATAGGCCCCCAGGCGATCCGAGCGCAGTCCGTCCACGTTGATGACGATGACGTGCGGCTTGCCCGAGGACGGCAACGGGGTCTGCTGGCCGCTCAAGGCGAGATCACTCCAGAAGCCGAAGGGCCAGCTGCCGTCCGTGCTCTCCCCACGCTCTGTTTTCAGACGCAGGCTCACACGGCCTGCGGGCAAGGACGACAAGTCCACCACGTCGGACACGAAGCCCTCTTCCGCGCTGACCGTGCGCGTCCACAGCTCGTAGCGCGAGCCCCCTGACCGGGCGATGACCGAGAAGCGCACGGGCAACTGGTTCCACATCTTCTGCATGACGCGACCACCGTCGTCGCGCTGATAGACGCGCTCTGCCACGGCCACCACGACGTGCAGGCGCGAGCCGTCCAGGTGCGCGACATCCAGCGCCAGACTCGACGGTGCTGGAACGAGCAACCCCGAACGGGTCTGCGTCCCCACGGTCATCTTGTGCGCGAGATCCGAGGCGGTCAGCGTGCCTTCATCCAGATGAGCGCTTGCCCCCACCAGCTCGGAGCCCTGGGTCAGCAGTGCGTGGCCGGGAGCCCAACGACCGATGGCCATGAGCATCGAGTTGACCGTGTCCCACCAGAAGATCAACTCGCCGTCGTCGTCGCGCCAAAGGTACTCCGCCCCCTCCAGGACCCACGGCTGCAAGCTGCGGCCGGCGTGCCGCAGGGACGGCGCCTCGATGCCCGGTCGGAAGCCCACCGTCGGCACGGCACGGAACACCCTGGCATCGGCGGGTAGTTCGAGGCTGTGCCGGAAGGGAGCGGGCAGCGAATCACCGCGGTCCCACTCGTCGGGCCGGACGCGCAGGACACCAGGTGCTGAGACGTCGCTGTGCGAAATGGCAATGTCCGCTGGCAGGCCCGTCTCGGGGTAGTTGGTGAGTTCCCAATCCGCCGCCCGATCCAGCAAGGTCTCCGCCGGGCGCAGCACGACCCCCAACTGCTCAGCGGCCTCGACCTGCTCCGACGGCCCGCAGCCCCACACGCTTCCGAGCACCAGGCCCCAGAGCAACAACGCCCTGGCCTGGATTGGCACTCGGAGAAGCGGTCGCGTGAACATGCGCTCGGGGCCGTCCTGGAGACACGTCGCCCCCGTGGACGGCACCACGCCGCCCGGGGAACGATCGTCGGAAGAGAGATCTGCCCCATCCGTATCGGCGCTTTGGGCATCCCGACTCATTGCCCGAAACGGCAGAGAAACCCATCAATGCGCGCCGTTCAGACGAACAGAGGGTTCTGAGAACGCTTTCGCGACAAGCCGCCCAACGCCGGTCTCAGATCCTCAGCGCCCGCCCCCGGGCTCTCGCCGGTCTCTCTCGCAGCAAATGCCGGCGACCGACCTTAGGCGGGGATCGAGGTCCCACGTAGGCCGTAGGTCACGAATTCGAGCTCGCCAGTCTCACCGGGGCGGCTCTCGAGCGGCTCGTAGTGGCGCAAGATCCAGGCCTCATCGAACGGGAAGAGAACGTCGTCAGCCTGGACGGGAACGGAAGGGACCCATGTGACGACCAGCTTCTCGGGAAGTGGAAGACCGCGGCTTGCATGAGCCGAGCGGGCACCCGCGGGCTGCGAGCCGTCCTCATCGAGGGGCTCCAGCATCTCCCGGAACAGCGAGCTGCCCCCCAGGATCCAGAGGTGATCACTGCCGTCGGGCTGCTCCCGAGCCACCCACTGGCAGGCCTCTGGCAGGGAGCCGAAGAGGCGCACGCCACCATCGTCTCGGCCTTTGGGCCCTGCGTCCGCTGCCTTGCTGCGCGAGATCACGAGGTTCGTCCGCTTGGGCAAGGGCTTGGCGCCGATGGAATCGTAAGACCCGCGCCCCATGACGACGGTCTGACCCCGGGTGCTGGCCTTGAAGTGCTTGAGGTCTTCGGACCAATGCCAGGGGAGGTCGTTGTTGCGGCCGATGAGCCGCTCCCTCGTCATGGCGACGATCAGGCTGGCGCTCACACGGCCACCTTGAAGGGGATCGCCGAGTGACTCGCGTAGCCCGTCAGTTCGAAGTCTTCGAAGGTCAACTGCTCGAAGGGCTTCTTGGCGATGTGCAGGGTGGGCAGGTCCATGGGCTTGCGCGTGAGTTGCTCACGCATGCCTTCGATGTGGCCGTACTCAGCCATGCTGCCGTCTGGCTTCGCGCAGTAGATGTGCGCGTCCACGATGGAGTGGGCGAAGCGCCCCACACCCAGCCCCACCTCTTGCGCCAGCATCTGGGTCAGCGTGGCGTAGGCCGCGAGGTTGAACGGGATGCCCAGCGCCACATCGCCCGAGCGCTGGCTGAGGTGACAGTTCAGCTTGCCGCCCAAGACCTGAAAGGCGTAGGTGTAGTGGCACGGCGGCAGGCGGCTGCCCCAGGCGTTGCCGGGCTCCCAAGCCGTCACCACCATGCGCCGGCTTTCGGGGTTCTCGCGCAAGCAGTTGAGCACGTTGGCAATCTGGTCGATCTCCCGCACGTGCCACGCGCCGGACGCGTCCTTGGTGGCGCTGGGGAACTTCCGCCAGTAGTTGCCATAGGCCGTCTCGAGCACGCCGTTCTCATCCGCCCAGGCGTCCCAGATCTTGGTGTGCTGCCGAAGGTTGCGGATGTGGTCATCGCCCGAGAGGTACCAGAGCAACTCACGCAGCACGGACTTCCAGCGCATCTTCTTGGTGGTCAGGAGCGGGAATCCCTGGGCCAGATCCACGCTGTAGTGCGCCGCGAAGGTGGCGATGGTGTCCACGCCGGTCCGGCTGGACTTGCGCACACCGTGCTCAAGGACGTCTCGGACCAGTTCCAGGTATTCCTTCATGGTGCAGCCTGTAGTCGGGAGGTGCTCGGGAGGGGCGCGCGATTCTAGAGGTCCCCGGCCCCGGGGCAAGGCGGCGGCGAGAGTTCCTCGCGAGGTAGCATGGCCGCCCCCATGCAGACGCCTCCTCCCTCCCCTCCGGCCTCCTCCCCACCCCCGCCGTCCTCAGCCTCGTCAAGCCGCAACGTTCGAAGGCCTGGGCGGGCGGAAGCCGACCAGGTGGCTCCAGAGCCCCCGGGCGCCGTGGATGACTGGCGCTGGCAACACGCCCATGCGGCCACCTCGCTGGAAGACATCGAGGCTCTCTTTCCAGGGCGTTTCGACCTCGCGAGCGGGTCCAGCGGACAGATCCAAGGTCTTCAGGGTATCCGGGACGCCATCGCCCTCTACGGCATGCGGGCGACGCCCTACTACCTCTCCCTCGCCCAGAGCGCCTCGGAACAAGACCCGATCTGGACCCTGGCGGTGCCCTCACCGAGGGAGACGCTGCGGACCCCCGACGAACTCGACGACCCCATCGGAGACGAGGCCGACGGCCTCCACCCCCACAAGGCCCTGACCCGCCGCTACAAGGACCGGGTGCTGCTGTACCCGACGCCGATCTGTTCGGTCCACTGCCGCCACTGCTTCCGCAAGCGGTTGGTGGGCAAGGCGGCCCACGCCGTGACGGGCGATGAGCTGAACGTCGCACTCGACTGGATCGCCAACGAACCCGAGCTGCACGAGGTCATCCTCACGGGCGGCGACCCGCTCACCCTCGGTGACGATCGGCTGCTCGACATCCTCACCCGCCTGGACGCCATGCCCCAAGTGTGGTCCCTGCGAGTGCACACGCGCATGCCCGTCGTGAACCCGTCCCGAATCACGGAGGACCTCTGCGCGGCGCTCTCTCGACTCAAGACGCCCGTGCTCGTGGTCACCCACGCGAACCATGCTGTCGAGGTGACGCCGATGCTGACCCGCGCCGTGCGTCGCCTGCGTGCAGCGGGAGTCGATGTGCTGAACCAGGCCGTCCTGCTGCGCGGCCTCAATGATTCGGCGGACGTGCATCGCGAGCTGCTCTGGGCCCTGCTGCGAGCTGGCGTGCGGCCCTACGCGCTGCATCACGCCGACCTCGTGCCCGGCACGAGCCACCTGCGCACAAGCATCGAAACAGGAACGACCCTCATGCGCGCCTTGCGGGGCACCGTGCCCGGCCACGCACTGCCTCGCTACGTACTGGACGTTCCGGGCGGCCATGGCAAGGTGCCCCTGGACCATCCATGGGTCTCGTCGGAAGGGCCTGACCGTCTGCGCATCGAGGCCCCCGACGGCTCGATCCAGTTCTACCGTGGCCCGGCTTTGCCCGCGCCCCCCAGCTCGGGCGTGTCCTAAGCGGGCGACGGCCCACACGGCGGCGGATATCCGTTCTATCATGGGCCCCGAAGTTGGGGATCGCCCGTGACACAGCTCTCGCCTGAAAGACGCGTCGTCTCCGAGGCTACGAGGTGCCCCCTCCCCGTCAGGCTTGGAAGCAGGCACACGAACGACCGCGCATCTTGTCGAGCATCACCATGAATCCCCGTCCCATCCGTTTGCTGCTCGCCGTCTTGCTCATGGCGCTCGGCGGCTCTGCCATCGATGCAGTCCTGAATCTCGGAGACAGCTTCGAAGGTGAGATCTGCAAGGCCAACGAAGTGGACGTGCTGCGCTTCGATGCGCTCCAAACCACCAAGCTGAATCTCGTGCTCGACGCCCAGCCGCTCTTCACGCCCTTGGTGCAGGTGTTCGACCTGAGCACGGGCCTGACAGTCGGCGAACTCAGCACGACGGGCCCGAGCATCGAGATGCTCACCCAGAACCTGCCCAGCACGGGGGCCTACGAGATCCGCATCTCCAGTGCCGATGGCAGCACGGGGACCTACTCCCTCTCCACCGACAAGCGGCTGCCGGACAGGCTGGTCAAGATCAGCAAGCTCAAGCCGGTGGAAGCAGGTTCGGTCTGGAGCCTGCGCTTCGACGCTCTCGCGGGCTTCATCTTGAACGCAGAGATCCGCCCGGGCAGCGGCTCCGACGCCATCCCCGCAAACGCGCGCATGTTCGGGCCAGGCGGCCCCGTGTCGCTGACGGGCTTCGTGTTGCCGCAGGTGAACGCCATCGTCATCCGGGACTTGCCGTTGGGGCTCACCACCCTTGGAGCCTTCACCCTGGTCGCCGACAACATCGGCGGCCCTGGCAGCTTCAAGTCCTTCCTGAACCTGAAGGAGACCACAAAACCCAAGAGCGTCTCGGAACTGGACAGTTGCAGCACCTTCGGGCCCGAGCAGATCGTCGGCTCGCAGATCTCCGGAGCTTCCGACGTGGACTCCGGGGACCTCGATGGCGACGGCGACACGGATCTGGTCGTGGCCTCTCCTGTGTTGCGGCGAGTCTTTTGGCATCGCAACAAGGATGGCCTGGGAGATTTCTCGAGCGGCATCACCATCCACTCAGGGTTCTCGTTCGACCAACCCTCCGGAGTGCACGTGTCCGACCTGGATGGAGATGGTGACCGGGACGTCCTGGTGTCCTGGAGGTCCCTGACCGTCACGGCTGGCGCGGTTGGCTGGTTCCAGAACGGAGGAGCCGGCAACTTCGGCTCCAAGCAGGGCCTGAACTTCCTGGCCAACAAGTGCTACAGCGCCACCTCTGCAGACCTGGACGGCGATGGAGACCGGGACGTCCTGGCGGGAACCCAGGCCTCGTTCCTTGGTTTCCATCGCGTCGCCTACAACAAGAACGACGGCTTCGGCAACTTCGGCAGCGAGCAGATCGTGACGTCTGACGTGCTCGCCGTGCGTTCGGTGCATGCTGCGGACCTGGACGGCGACGGGGATCCTGATGTGCTCTCGGCATCGCTCAACAACGACACCGTCGCCTGGAATCGAAACATCGATGGCTCCGATGCTTTCGGGCCAAACATCGCCATTGCCACCGATGCCCTCGCGGCGCGTCAAGTCAGCACCGCGGACATCGACCATGACGGAGACCTGGACGTCTTGTCCGCCTCGTCCATGGACGACACCATCGCCTGGTACGAGAACACGGACGGGCTCGGCAGCTTCGGTCCCAAGCAAGCCATCGACGTGACCGCCAACGGAGCGCGTTCCGTCGCCACGGCGGACATCGACTCCGACGGGTTCACGGATGTGCTCTCCGCCTCATTCGTCGACGACAGCGTGTCGTGGTACCGGAACACTGATGGCCTGGGTGGTTTCGCCTCCCGGCAGATCATCACGGCGAACTCGAATGGGGCGCAGGTCGTGCATCCCACCGACATCGACGGGGACCAGGACCCGGACATCGCAGTGGCCTCGGCCAACGACAACACCCTGTCCTGGTTCGAGAACATCGAGCTGGCCAACAACTTCCTGCTGCTCGTGGGCAGCGGGCCCGGCACGGCGTGGGCTCAGCAAGATGACCAGCTGCTGGCGACCCAGCTCGACACCGTCCTCGACGTGCTGCCGGTGAAAGAAGGTTTGACCCCGTCCTTCCGGCTGCTGGAGGCGGTCGGCACGCCGCAAGGTCGGCAAGACAGCGCCTCCACGACCCTCAGCGCGGCCGCCCGCCCCTGGAAGTGGGGCCCGACGTTCACGCTTCAGCTCGTGAGCATGCCCGACGAGCACGGCACCCGTCCGGCGCTTCATTCTGCGGGCCTCGCCGTGCATCTCCTGCCCGATGGCACCCTCTTCAGCCAGACGTATGGAGCAGCGCAGGGGCTTCGCCTGCGGGCCGAGATCGAGGTCGACAGCTCGGGGGCACCCTCGTTGAGCTTCCCCTTTGAGCGGCTGGAGCCACCAGCCTCGCCCTAGGCCTGCGCAACTCTTCCGAAAGCGCGGTTCGATCCCCGGCTTGTTCCCGCCGACCCCCACCGGCTAGACTCCTCGCGTCTCTGTTCTGAGGCACGGAATACGTGCCGCTGTGGCAGATCGGACCCCCCGAGGATCGGCTTTCTTGCCAACCTCAGCGACCGTGAGAGGACGATGAACACGCTCACCCTCCTGCTGGCCGGAGCGGCTGTCACTACGGGCATCGTTTGGCCCGTGAGCACCCCCGCCAAGGCAATCCACCCTGCTCCCGCAGCGTTCTTCGACGACGAAGAGGGCGAAAACGGAGAACAAGGGCACGACAAGGCCGCCATCACCCCTGCCGGCCCTCACGTGAAGGCACCGCTCAACGTGAACCTCGAGATCCTCGAGGGCACCTGGCTGCGGGCTCCCAATGAGGAGTGGTTCGAGGCCCAGGCCGAAACAGACCCCGGCCGATTCGAATATGTCGACGAACTCATCGACATCGAAGGCGACTTCGAGGGCGGATACCGCGACAACGAGGGCGAGTACGAGCTCCGCTACGACGAAGAAGAGGACGAACTCGCTTACTGGCAACACCTTACGGCTGATCGACTGACCTTGGGCCGCCAGGACTATGTCCAGTTCTGTGCCAGTTGCCACGGCTTTGACGGTGCTGGTTACGGCCGCTCCGCCCAGCACCTGCGGCCCCCACCGCGCAACTTCACGAAGCCCAGCTTCAAGTTCAGCAAGGTGCCCGGCAGCCTGCTTCCAAGCGATGACGCTCTGATCAGCCTTGTGAAGAAGGGCCTCGACGGCACGCCGATGCTGCCCTGGGACCTCTCGGATGAGCAGCTCGACGACATCATCCAGTACGTGAAGTCGCTCTCCCCCGAAGACAGCGGCTGGCGCGACATCTACTCCGAAGTGGGTGGCGTCGTGACCTCCGACGAGCCGAACCCGTTCGTGGGCCGGGAAGCTGAAGCCATCCGCATGGGTGAGGACATCTACCACGGCAAGGCCAAGTGCCACAGCTGCCACCCCGGCTACGTGACCAACGAGCGCTTCGCCGAGATCGGCGGTGCCAACGCCGTCCCGCGCGAAGGCCTGACCTACCCCATCGCGAAGGTCACCGAGAACTACGACGTGCAGGGCCACCCCATGAAGCTCCTGCCGCCGGACTTCACCTGGCATGACGTGCGTGCTGGCATCAGCGTCGAGGAGCTGTTCGAGACCATCGGCTCCGGCATCGGCGGCACCGCCATGCCGCAGTGGAAGGGCAGCCTGGACGACGAGGAGATCTGGGCCATGTCCTACTACGTCCGGGACCTGATCGAGACCTACAAAGGCAAGACCGCTGATCGCGCCCGGTTCATGGCCGGCCTGCGCCAGGGCAACTAATAGGGGCACCTGACAGGAATGAATGCCTTGAGAATCTCTTCCCTGTGGACGAAGGCCAGCGCGCGCTTGCTCGCGGTGCCTGCCGTCCTCTCCCTGTTCTCCGCGGCTGTCAGTGCCCAGGAGACCGTCATCAATCGCTGGGGGCCGACCGAAGTCGCGTCCACCTTCGGCGAGCAGTTCGACGATCTCTTCTGGATGATCACCACTTTGGTGAGCGTCAGCTTCGGCCTGGTCTGCATCCTGCTCGCCATCCCGGTCATCAGGGACCGTGCGAAGCCGGGCAAGAAGGCGCACTACGATCACGGCAAAAGCCTGCACGACAAGCGCTTCACGGCCATCGTGTCGATCATCGTCTTCGTGGTGCTCGACGCCTGGGTGATGTACATCGCCATGAAGGACCTGCGCGAGGGCTACTGGAACATCCCCGCACCAACAGATGCCGACACCTACCGCGTGGAGGTCCTGGGGCAGCAGTGGGCCTGGAACTTCCGGACGCCCGGCGTGGACGGTGAGTTCGGTACGGCCGACGACATCCTCACCACCAACTCCCTCACGGTGCCGGTGGACCGTCCCGTCTCCCTCAACTTCACCAGCAAGGACGTCATCCACTCGTTCTTCCTGCCGGACATGCGCGTGAAGCGCGATGCGAACCCGGGCGCCGTCAACGCTGCCTGGTTCGAGCCGGTCATCGAGGGCGAGTACGACATCCTGTGCGCCGAGCTGTGTGGCTACGCCCACTACCAGATGCACGGCAAGCTGCAGGTGCTCGGCAAGGATGTGTTCAACGCGTGGGAGCAGGAAGCGAGTTTGCTGGCGCAGACTGCTTACGACGAAAACGACTCCGAGGCCCATTGGGCCTGGGAATGGCAGGAGTAACTGATCCATGAGTGGCGACCACATCCACCCGGTGCCGACGAGCTTCTGGAAGAGGCACGTCTTCTCCGTTGATCACAAGGTCATCGCGAAACAGTTCCTCTGGTTTGGACTGATCTGGCTGCTGATCGGCGGCCTGATGGCGATGATGATCCGCTGGCAGCTCGCGAACCCTGGTTCGCCAGTGCCGGTCATCGGCGGCCTGTTGTTCCCGCGTACGGGCGGCGTCATCGACCCGTCCACGTACAACATGCTGTTCACCATGCACGGCACGATCATGATCTTCCTCGGGCTGACGCCCGTGTTGATCGGTTGCTTCGGCAACTGGTGCATCCCGCTCATGATCGGCGCCCGGGACATGATCTTCCCGCTGCTGAACATGCTGTCCTTCTGGACGGTGGCCCTGGGCGGCCTGGTGGGTCTCTACTCGCTCTTCGTGCCGCTCGGCGCGACGGAGGCGGGCTGGACCGGTTACCCCACCTTGTCCACCACTGTCGGCACCCAAGGCTCAGGTGAAACCCTGTGGGCCGTGGCCGTCTTCTTGATCGGCCTCAGCTCGATCATGGGTGGCATCAACTACATCACCACCATCATCCGGCTGCGCGCGCCGGGCATGAAGTGGATGGACATGCCGCTCACCGTCTGGGGCCTGTTCTTCACCGCCATCCTGAACGTGCTCTTCCTGCCGGTCATCGGCTCGGCCATGTTGCTGCTGATCATGGACCGCGTCTTCGGCACGGCCTTCTACGTGCCGGCCAGCATCATGAGCGGTGCGTCGGGCGGCGACCCGATCCTCTACCAGCACCTGTTCTGGATCTTCGGCCACCCCGAGGTCTACATCCTGATCCTGCCCGCCTGGGGCATCGTGGGCGACCTGCTGTCCTTCTTCGCCCGCAAGCCCGCCTTCGGCTACCGGGTGACGGTCGGCGCCATGTTCGCCGTGACGATCATGTCGGCGGTTGTCTACGGCCACCACATGTTCACCACGGGCATGTCCGCGATGCTCGGTGAGAGCTTCATGCTACTCACGATGATCATCTCAGTGCCGGGTGAGATCCTGTTCTTCAACTGGCTGCACACCATCTGGCGAGGCAGCCTGCGCATGACGCCGCCCATGTTGTTTGCGTTGGGCGTCATCTTCGTTTTTGGTCTGGGTGGCCTCACTGGCCTCTACCTGGCCACGATCAGCACGGACATCTTCCTGCACGACACCTACTTCGTCGTGGGTCACTTCCACCTGACCATGGCGGCCTCCTCGCTGTTCGGTGCGTTCGGTGCCATCTACTTCTTCTTCCCGAAGATGTTCGGCCGGCTGATGAACGACCGCCTGGGCAAGATTCACTTCTGGACCACCGTGATCCCCCTGACCGTGGTGTTCTGCACCATGTTCATCAGCGGTTACGGCGGCATGCCGCGGCGTTACTACGACCACACATCGGCCAGCTACCTGCTGCCCTTGCAGCACCTGAACGTCATCACCACCACGGCCGCATTCCTGCTGGGTGCCGCGCAGCTGATCTTCGCGTGGAACTTCATCAGGAGCCGCTGGTGGGGCGAGAAGGCGCCGGCCAACCCGTGGGAAGTGGGCACGCTGGACTGGTCCATACCCACGCCCGTGCCGCACTACAACTTCAAGGAGATCCCGGAGGTCCACACGGGCCCCCACGAGTTCAGCCACCCCAAGCTGGTGGACACGGACTGGATCTCCCAGACCGAGAAGTTGCCGACCTGACCATCATGACCACCCTGGCTGCGAACCCCGTTCGAGAAGACCCCCGGTCGCGCGTCAACGCGACGCTCGGGATGGTGTTCTTCATCGGCTCATGGTCCATGGCGTTCGGGACGCTCTTCCTCTCCTTCTTGATCCTGAGGGAGCGCGTCGGCACCTGGCCCCCGCCGGGCATCGTGCTGCCCAGCCTCCCCGTGGCCACAGCCGCGACCCTGGTGCTCCTGGCCAGCAGCGTCGCGGTGCACGCCGCGGTGCGGCGCGGGCGCAAGGGGGCGAGTGGTTTTGCTGGTCTGTGGGCCCTGGGCACGCTGCTCGGCCTCGGCTTCGCCGCCGCACAGTCCTGGCTCTGGTTCGACCTGCTGGCTGCAGGCAGCGGGCCCCAGTCGGGTGCCTACGAGTCCTTGTTCTTCGGCTTGACCTGGGTACACGCCGCACACGTGGCGCTCGCCCTGATCTCGCTTTTGTGGATCCAGTTCGGGATCCAAACTGGTCGCTACGGCGCACACCGCATCTCCACGGTTCAGAACACCGCGGTGTTCTGGCACTTCATGGATGTGGTCTGGGTCGGCATGTATCTGAGTTTCTTCGTCTTCTAGAGGTTTCTGCCCGATGAGCACGGCTCATAGCGCGACTGCCGATTCGGTGATGGCCGACGACGGTGCCACCGACGATCCGCACTTCGGAAACGCCACCGGCGGCAAGATCGCCATGTGGATGTTCATCGCCCAGGACGGCATGTCCTTCGGCGGTCTGCTCCTGGCCTACGGCCTGCTGCGGATCTTCTCGGCCGAGTGGCCCGTGCCCGCCGACATCCTCGGCATCGGGCTCACCGCCACGGCGACCTTCATCCTCATCTGCTCGTCGCTCTCGATGGTCTTCGCCGTCGAGGCCGCCAAGGAGTGCAACCAGGCCAGCCTGGTGCGCTGGTTGATGGTGACCATCCTGGGAGGCTTGAGCTTCCTCGGTATCCAGTACTACGAGTACAGCCACCTGCTGCACGAAGGCATCCGCTTCGCCACGAGCAGCTGGCAGGGCCAGGACGTGAATGATCTGTTCGGCTCGACCTTCTACGCGGTGACCGGCTTCCACGGCATGCACGTCACGGCGGGCGTCATCTACCTCTGCTGCGTCCTCAAGAACGCCATGGCCGGGAAGTACACCCAGGGCGGCATCAGCCACAGCGCCGTCGAGCTTGTGGGCTTGTTCTGGCACTTCGTGGATCTGGTCTGGATCCTCGTCTTCACCTTCATCTACTTGCTCTGATCGGGCCGCGAACCATGACCGCAAACAACGACAGCGCCCATGGCAGCAACAAGGGCCTCTACGTCACGATCTTCCTGATCCTGGGCTTCCTGACCGCCATCGAGGTCTTCATCCCCGACGTCTATGCGGGCAAGGATCGCCAGACGTCCAAGATGTTGCTGCTCGTGATCCTGGCTGTCGGCAAGGCCATGCTCGTGGGCCTCTACTTCATGCACTTGAAGTGGGAGAAGCCGTGGCTCAAGTGGATCGCCCTGATGCCGGTCTACATGGGTCTCTTCACCATCTTCCTGATGCTCGAGACGGTCTACCGCTGATGCTCGCTGGCCTCGCACGTCGACTCCCCGCCGTGCGCACGGCCGCGACCGCCCTGGGCGGCGTGGTGGCCTTCTCGGCCGACGCCTGGGCCTGCCCCTACTGCGCCCTGAGCCAGGGCACCGAGACCCTCGTCTTCATAGGCGCTTTCCTCGCCATCCCCTACATCGTGGTCACCGCCGTGATGTTCTGGATGAAGCGGGTGCTCGCCAGCGAACACGCCAACGAACTCGAAGGCTGACGTCGACCCCGTGGGTGACGGTGACAGCCTCACGGGACGCGCACCCCCCGGCCCGGCCTTCCTTGCGAAGCCGTGGTTCTGGGCGCTGTTCGTGGGCACGCTTTTCTGCGTCCCCCTGATCAAGGGCTTGGGGGCCGAGCTGCCCAAGGCCCTGCCCGGCATGGAGCGCACCCCCTCCGAATTCGAGCTGGCCGACGAGAACGGTGCGCTCGTCAGCCTCGCCGATCTGCAGGGCTATCTGGTGGTCGTCACCGAGCTGCCCCTCGCCAGCGGCAGTGGACGCGAGCACACCATGCGCACGCTGCGTTCGCTGCGGCGTCGGCTGCGGGGGCTGGGAAGCGCCGTGGTCTTCGTGTCGCTCTGCCATGGCGGCGCTGCGAACGACCTCACGGCCCTGCTCGACAAGTGGACGGCCCGCAAACCCGTCAACGTCTTCCTGATCGATCCGAAGCGCCAGACCACCGCCGACCTGCGCCACGAAGCTGGTAGCGAGAGCGCCGACTGGTTCCTGCTGGACAGGCACGGCCGCCTGCGGGGTGCCTACGGTGTCCCCCCGGTGAACCAGCCTCAAAACATGGATGCGCAAGTGGAGGCCCAGCGCCTCGTGGCCGTGGAAGACGAGATGGACCGCCTCGTGTGGCAGGCAGGCCAGCTGGCCAACTGGGCGGGCTCCGATACGGCGCCGGGCAGCCCGTGAAGCTGCGCAGGGATGCTTGGCTCGTCGTCATCGCTGGCTCGCTGCTGACGCTCAGTGGCTGCAGCAGCCCCTCGTCCTCATCGGTGAGCAGCTCGCCAGCACCGCGCGTGATTGAAGAGGCCGACCCCGAGCTGGGCCGCTTGATCGTGTTCGTCCAGCCTGGCTCCGACCTGGCCCGCTCCTTCGAGCAGGACGACCTGCCGCAGATCGTCGCCCTCACCCAAGAACTGGGTATCACGGCGACGGTGGTCGACGCCACCTCCGCCGCGCCCACCGAGGTGAGCCTGACGCCCCAGCTGGTGTTCCAGAACCACCGAGGCCGCTCGGTCTTCGAAGGGCGTTACGCCAGCCTCGACCGCCTGCGCAACTTCCTGCGCACCGCGCGCCGAGCTCCGCTGGGCCCGGCCACACATGCCGCGAAGGACACGCTCGTCTGGCAGGCCGGTCGGGTCACGCTGACCGCGCCTATCAAGGTGGGCAAAGTCACCGGACATCCGCCCCGAGGCTACGAGCACGACGCCTTCCAACAGGAAGCCATCGCAGCCATCGACGACGCCCAAGAGTTGTTCCGGCGAGAGTCCGAAGTCCAGCTCAGCCGCGGGGACCGGGCCTTCTACATGGACTTCTATCCGTACCTGGCCGAGGACGGAACGCTGTATGTGTCGACCGCGCTGTTCTCCCAGTTCCACTGCAAGCAGGCGGTGTACATCAGCCCGCCGGATGCGCCCCATGTCGGGCCGTGGTCCGAGCGCGCCAGCGTCTTTGCACGCGCTGCCCGCAGTCTCGAAGCGGAGCTGCGACGGCAACTGGCGAGCAGCGAGCATGGCGACGGCTTCGCTGCCCTCGGCGACGACACGCCGCTGGCGAGCTGGGCCGCCTTGGGCTTGGACTTGCCGGACGCACCGCCCGAAGCCCCCGCGTCGGCGGCCCGCGGGCCGCTGCCCCAGTCATGGGCGCTCGACACCTCGGACGCAAACAGCGACGCGACACCCAGCCTGCTCTTCCATCTCGCAGCGCCGCTCGACTCCTACCGCGGCGAGGTCAGCGACCTGCAGGGCCGCCTCGACAGCTCGACCCCCACCGCCGGCGGCGAGCTGGTGGCGCGCGGCGCGTCCGTCAGCATGGGCGACCCGGACCTCGACAAGTGGATCCACAGCGCAGCCGTCTTGGACGTGAAGCAGTTTCCCGAGGCACGCTTCAGCTTGGACACCATGACCCTCGACCAGGCGCTCGCTTGGGGGCGCCTCAGCCCCATGACGGGCCAGGGCCACTTCAGCATGCGCGGCCAGACAATCCCGATGCAGGTGCGCGCCGAGCTGGAACCACTCGTGGACGAGGCCGGGAAGACCGTCTTGGCGGTGAGCGGGAGTTTCGACCTCAGCCTGGGAGCGCCGTGGTCCGTCGACGTCCCGGTGGGCGACGCCCCCGAGAACCGTCAGCTGGTCTTCGACTTCGAGTTCGAACTGAGCTCTGCGGACGGCTGACGGCGGTCCGTGACCCACGGAGACCCACTCTCTGTGGTCTGCGGGCGAAGGAAACGAAACGCCGAACAGCGCCCCTAGCGCTGTTCGTTCCCGTTCAAGTGGACCTCACCGCTGCTGGGCTCCACCACGATGCCGTCGGCCGGGTAGTTGCGCAGGCTGTTGCCGTGGATCACGTGCTGGGCCCCTCCCAGAACGAGGATCGCGGGGTAGTCGTGACGCTCATCACCATCGTGCCGGAAGCGATTGGAGAGGATGCTGACCCCCTCCGTGACGGTGCGGTCGCCGGCCAGCAAGGAAACGAGGCTCACGTCCGCGAACTCGTTGTCTACCACCACGTGCCCGCTGCCGCCGTTGATGCGCAGGGCCGGCCCACCCGCGGTGGCATGGAACACATTGCCACTCAGCAGCGAGCCGCTCGCCACGCTGGTGTGACGCCACGCCCCGGCCTGTATCGGTGCTTCGACGTCGACCATGGCCACCGTCTGGGCGCCCTCGAAGCTCCCGAAGGCGTTGCGCTTCACGGACTGCTGCCGCTCGCCTGCGAGATGCAGGGCGCGCTCCGCCGCCAGCGAATGAAAGACGTTGTCCTCGATGGACAGCCAGTGCCCGGCCTCTCCGCCCGTGGCTTCGATGGCCGTGCGGACCGGGTCCCGCAGGTCGCCCAACTCCAGGAAGACGTTGCCGGAGATGCGCGCCAGGGCGACGTCCTCCAGGCGCATGCCGTAGGCCAGGAAGCCCCGCTCCTGTCGTTCGCCGATGGCCTGCCCCATCACCGTGTTCTGGGTGATGTGCAACTGCTCGAGGCCGTCGGCACGCAGCACGGTCCAACCGCGATGGGGATGGAATTCGTTCTCGTGGATCCAGGCGCTGGTGTGCTTCAGCAGCGTGTGCGAACCCAGCTCGACGAAGGTCGGCAGCGCGCCCTGGGCATCCCGCCCCCGGAAGGTGCAGCCCTGCAATTGGAAACCCTGGGAACGGACGCGCACCAGCGAGTGCCCGGTGACGGGCAGATGGTCCACCAGCTCGAGTCCTTCGAGCACCACGCTCTCGCCCGTGACGTCGAACAGGCCGACGCCCCACAGGGCGCTGGAGAGCAGCGTCGCACCCTCCCCATGGATGCGCACATCGTCCGCGGTGATGGAGACCGGTTGGCGGAAGCTGTAGGTGCCTGGGGCCACGACGATCTCGCCGCCCTCCGGCAGCGAGGCCAGGGCGGCCAGGAACGGCCGCTCGTCGTCGCCCGTGAACAAGTGTTCGGGGATCTCAGCGGGAGCCAGGGGGACGGCGCGACCGGACCAGCCGATGTGGACCACGCTCCCGGCCGCGAGGGTCTGCACGGGGACTTCGGGTGCGCTGGCTGGCGTCCAGCGCCTTGCCAGCTCCGGGGCCGGGAGCAGGATGGCTGCCATGAGACCCAGGACGGCGGGCACTCCCAACATGCTTGTCTGCAGCCTCATGCACACCTCGACGGACGGATCGATTCCAACGAGGGGAAGACTACCCCCGATTTGGCGTCTGTCAGGCGGCCTGCCCGCGATGGGACGGGGCAAGCGCGAAGGCCTCTCAGGCCCTCACTCGTAGCGCATGACCTCTGAGAGCCGCAGCCGGTTTGCCCGGAAGGCGGGCAACAGCACGGCCAGCAGGGCGATCAGGACGGCGCCCCCCAGCACGGCGCCCAACGAGCGCGGCGAGAGGTGGAAGACCAGGTCAAGGTGACTCACGGCAGTGAGGGCGCGCGCCGTGAGGATCGCCAGGGGCACACCCAGGACCAGGCCGAGCACGCCGCCCAGCGCCCCCAAGGCACCCGACTCCAGGAGCAACATGCCGGCCACCTGCTGCCCCGTGAGCCCCACGGCCCGCAGCAGGCCGATCTCTCGACGCCGCTCCATGACGGCGATGACCATGGCATTGAGGATGCCCACGGCCGCGAGCAGAACCGTCAGCAGCAGGATGGCGTAGAAGATGGCGAAGTTGCGGTCGAGATCGGCGACGTAGGCGTCAGTGATCTCCTCACCGCGCCGGAACTCGAGCAGGTTGCCCTCACCCAGGATCCCCGCCGCCACGACCCGCAGCTCTTCGACACGTGCCTCGTCGAGCCCCGGCGACCAGGCCACGAAGTGATCCCCCAGGCCGGCGCTGTCCACGCACCAGTAGTTGAGCATGTTCTCGGAGGAGACCACGCCGAACACCCGGTTGTCCGGCGCGAAGCCGTACTCGTCCGTCACCGCGAGGATCTCGAACTCCACCAGCCCGCTGGAGGCCGTGGCCAGACGCACGAAGTCCCGGGCCTGCTTGCCCAGGTCGTCCGCGCAACGGGTGCTCAGGATGATCGTCCGTTCTTCCTGGAAGGCCGCCCGCTCCCGGTGCTGGCGCGCCATGGAACCCACGCTGAGCTGGCGCGATTCGAGACCTCGGATCAGGAACGAGCTGGTCACCTGCGCGTTGAGCGCCAGCAACGTCTGGAACTCCGGCTCGGCGTCCCGCAGCTCCGGCAGCTTCCGCGCACCCGCCGGGCTCGTCTTGATGAACAGCCGGTCAGCTAGTGCCCGCGCACCGAAGTCACGTGTCTCCGACTTCAGGCTCTCCAGCACGGAGGCGATCAAGAAGACCGCGGTGAACACCAACATCAGGCCCGACACGGTGCCGAAGACGCGGTGCCTGGAGGCCGAGAGGGTGGCCCGGGTCAAACGTGCCGCAACTCCCCGGAAGGGCAAGGTGAAGAAGGTGGCCAGGGCCGAGAGCAAGCCGGGCGCGAGCAGCAGCAGCGCGAAGGTGCCACCCACCAGGCCGAAGGCCATGAGCAGCGCTTCGTAGAGCGGCGTGGGCACGTACTCACCCGCGGGTGCACCCACGATCCAGGCCACGGGCACCAGGGCCAGCAGGCCGGCGAGCACCGAACGTCGCACGCCGGTGAAGGGGTCCCGGGAGAGTTCGATGACACCGCGCCGCAAGGCGTCGATGACCGAGAGACGGGAGGCGCGCAGGAACGGGTAGAGCACGCCAGCCAAGCAGAAGACCACGCCCGCGGTGAGTACGGCCAGCACGGGAATGATGGGCCACTCGCTGATCACCAAAGGCTTGCCGAAGCCCAGCGTGGTGATCTGCATGTCCACCATGAAGTCGATGATGACGCGCGCCAGCAGGAGTGCGAGCGCCGCCCCCATGAGGGCCAGCACCAGACCTTCCAGGATGAACACAGCGCCGAGCCGGGTACGTGTCAGGCCCAGGGCCCGCAGCAGGCCGATGGACCGCACCCGTTCCACGAGCGACATCGACATGGTGTTGAAGATGATGTACAGCCCGAGGAAGAGCGCCAGGAATCCGCAAAAGCGCACCCCGCTGCGGAAGGCCTTTTCCTCGGGGGCGAGCCCCGCCAACGACTGTTTCGGGGCTGTGACCACGAAGCGATTGCTGAGGGAGCGCTGGATGGTTGGCAGGTCGGTGGACCCAGAGTCGAAGTCCGCCCAGAAGCGGACATTGGCCCGGTTGCCCAGGGCCTCAAACCCACGCTCGAAAGTCGTCAGGGCGCGGTTGCCCGAGAAGCCGAGGCGCGTCGGCGCCAGGATGCCCACCACCTCGAAGGGCCAACTGGACGCTTCGAGGTCGGCTTGCGGAGCCTGCCGACCGCGACCCGCCTTGCCGCCGCGCACGGGTTCCGACACCAGCTCGCCGTCCACGCAATGGATGCGCGGCGCACGATTCCGGGACGGCGGGCGCAGCTCGACGGTGTCACCCACCACCAGGCCCGTGCGCTCGGCGATGCTGGCACCCAGGAGCAGCTGCGGGCTGTTGGACCCATGGTCCAGGTCGCGCCCCTCGGCCACGATGTATGCCCCGTGATAGGTGGCTGCACCCGGCTCCACTCCCATGAGCTCCAGGCCCGGACCCTCCTTGCCCTTGGAGTAGACCGAGAGGTTGCCGCTGGCGAAGGCCGTCACGCCGCTCAGCTGGGCGCGGGTCGTGAGATCTTCCCGTGCCCGCTCCAGGTCCAGGGGCGAGCTGAGGTCCGGTTGGATCAGCAGGTCCGCGTCCGCGTTCAGCTTGGGCTTGCTTGAGCCTTGGGTCAGCAGGGTGTTGTGGTCAACCACCAGCACCGAGACCACCGTGGCGATACCCACAGCGATACCGAGCACCGAGGCCAGCGTCTTGCCCGGCCGGAAAGCCAGCTGCCGCCAGGCCATGAGCAGGGTGAAGTGCACCTCAGATACCCAGGGAGGTCAGGGAGTGAGCGATGCCTTCGGGAGTGACGGCTTCGCCTTCCAGGCGGTACTCCTCGTGCAGCTCGCCGTCCTTGAGGAAGTGCACCTCGTCGGAGAAGGCAGCGTCCCGGGGGTTGTGGGTCACCAGCAGGATGGTCTGGCCCAACTCGTCGCAGGAGGTCCGGAACAACTTCATGACCTCTTCGCCGGCCGAGGTGCTGATGTTGCCCGTGGGCTCGTCGGCCATGACGATCGTGGGGCGCGAGATGAGTGCCCGCGCGATGGACGTGCGCTGCATCTCGCCACCGCTCAACTGGTGCGGATAGCTGGCCAGCTTGCCCTCGAGGTCGAAGGCCTTCACCAGCTCGGCAAAGTGCTGCTCCCCCGCTTCGCCACCGGCTTCTTCACCGCCAGCGCCAATCATCAGCGGCAGCTTGATGTTCTCGGCCACCGTGAGATTCGGGATCAGGTTGTAGAACTGGAACACGAAGCCGATGGTGTCGCGCCGCAGCAGGGTGCGTTTGCGCTCGGAGATGTCGTACAGGTCCTTGCCTGCCAGCATCACGGTGCCACCCGACGGCGGCTCCAGACCCGAGACGATGTGCAGCAGGGTGGACTTGCCGGAACCCGACGGGCCCATGATGGTCACCAGCTTGCCGCGCGGCACGCTGAAGCTCACCTCGCGCACCACGGCGAACTTGCCGGCAGCCGTGCCAAAGAACTTGTAGACGTCCTCGGTAGACAGCACATCGTCCGTGCTGCTGCCAGCGCCCCCCCCGGCGCCCGTCCCCGGGTCGGCTGCGGCCTCTGCCTTGCTCGCGCCGAATTCGCCCTTGGCCACGCTCTCGGAGTCGGTCATGGCGCTCAGGAACCGCCGCCGGAGTCACCCGGTTGCGGGGAATCCCAGAGTTCCGTCCAGTCCCCCACGGTCGAACCTTCCCGCTGGGCCAACTCCTGGATAGCGCTACGGCTCACGACGACCTCCTCCATGGCGGTTTCGGAAAGGACCTTGCCCACAGCCTCAATGATGGCCGGCGCATCAATCTTCTGGTAGCCGAAGACCTGGTCGGGTCGACCACACTTGGAGAACTTGCGCACGGCGAGGGCCTCATGTCGCACGCCCAGGACGCTGCCGATGTTGTCGAGCAAGCCTGCCTCGCCATCGTGCACAGAAACCACCGGCACGCGGCGACCTGCCAGGGTCACCAGCTCCGCCCCGGAATCGATGGGCTCCTGCAGTCCCAGGTGCAAGTGGCTGTCGAGCCCGAGCCCCTGGCGCAGATGCTGGAAGTCGTTCTCTGCGGCGAGGATCCCCAACAGCAGGTCAGGCGAAGACACAGCGATCAAGTTGACGTAGACGCCTTCGCCGCGCAGCAGGTCGGACGCCTCCAAGGCCTCCGGCGCCACGGCGCCCATCACGAACAGGTTCACGACGTTGACGCCCGGCTCGTAGTCGGGCTGCCCGCGGAAGTCCACCAGGTGGTACGCACCGGACAGGCAGTCGTGGCGCGCGGCCTCGAGAATCAACTCGTCACCCAGTGGCTGGGACTCGAGATCGGCCGGGTTGGTACGGAAACGCGGGTGACGACGCAGGCGCTTCACGAGCTCCTTCTGCTCCACACCGCGCGTCACGGCGCGAATCAGGATGCCGCGCCGACCATCGTTCTCATCGGCGAAGTGACGCCGGATGGACTCACACAAGATCCAATCCATCTCGATGCTGAAGATGGGCTCCCAGGTGATGAGATTGGGGATCTGGATGTCCGACTTCCAACTGTGCTGCGCGCCTTCCGACGACAGCGAGACACCCGAAGGTGTCCCCAGGATCACGAACTCCGCACCCCAGTAGAGGCTGTAGAACAGCTGGTCGAGGGCACGTTTGATGAAGAAGTCGTAGACCGTCATGATCGGAAAGAAGGGCACGCCCGCGTAGTGGCCCATCATCCCGAAGGAGCCCACGGCCGACATGCAGTTGGCTTCCGCGATCTCGAAGCGGATGTGCCGGGTCCAGGGTTCGCTCGTGGGCAGCAGCGCCGGGCGCTTCTTGTTGTGTCCCGTACGCACCTCGATCTCGGCCGACTCCTGCTCGCCCTCGCCGTGCACGCCGTACACCTTCTCGTCCATGACCGGGTTGAGCTGAGTCGACGTGCCCACATCGGGGCTCATGGTCAGGATGAAGTCAGCAGAGGCTTCCCACTGGCGTTCCTTGTCCGTGAGATCGGGGATCCCGTGGCCTTCTTCACGCCGGATCTCGGCCGATGTGCCGATGCGAACCAACTTGGCGGCCAGCTGGCCCCACATCCACTGGGTGTGTGCGCGGGGAAACAGCTTGGTGCCGATGTCGAGGCTGGCGGGCACGCCGCCCACGTCCTCGATGTGCTGGCGCACCACGGCGCGGTTCTTGTCGCGCCAAGCCCGGTCGGACTGGATCACCTTGCGGAATTCCTTGCTCTTGGCTGCAAGCAACTTGGCTTCCGCCGTCTTGGCCGCAAAGGGTGCGAAAGGACGCTCGGGGGTCAGCCCCTCGTCCTCTAGCAGCTGATGGATCTCCGATTCCTTCGGGAGCTCGCTGTGGTTGCCGGGGGCGGCGTACATGTCGAGCCCCCAACCCTTCACGGTGTGTACCACCATCAGCGACGGACGGTCCTTGTCCTTCTTGCTCTGCTCGAGCGCCTTTACCAGGACATCGGTGTCGTGGCCGCCGAGGTCGCAGAGCAGGGTTTCCAGCTGCCCGTCGTCCAGGGAGTCCACCAGCGGCTTGCACTTCTTGTCGCGGCTGATGAGCAATTTGCGCGTGTCGTCCATCACGCGCAGCAGGAGGTGCCCCTGCAGCTCGTAGTCGCTGAGGCCTTCCTCGAGCACCTTGCGCAGGGCTGCGCCGCCCGGCTTCTTGAAGGCGGCCAAACGCTTGCGACCGTGACGCACCTGGATCACTTCCCACCCATTGGCCACACCCATGGCCTCGATACGGTGGGCATCGGTGCCGTGCAGACCGTGCATGTTGGGCATGCGCGCGCCGTCGAGGTTCTGGCGGTTGTAGTCGATGATCCAGGTCAGGTTGCCCAGACCCCGCTCGGCGAAGTCCGGCATCGCTTCCATCAAGCTGCCTTCGCGCAGCTCGCTGTCACCGATGAGCGACCAGAAGTGGAGGTCCGTCGGCACCTCGGGCACTTCCACCTTGTGGTCCTTGGCATAGCGATACGCCAAGGCGAGATAGCCGGAGGCCACGGGCGGGATCCCGACGCTGCCGGACGGCAAGAAGTGCCAACTGTCCGGGTCGAAGCGCGAGTGATAACTCTGGAAGACCGGCTCGCCATTCTCGGAGAACTTGCGCAAGCCGTGCAGCGCCTGCTCGATCTCCGCCTGGCTGAACCACTCGCCCTGCTTGGGATGACGGTAGAGCTGCATCATCCCGTTCAGCACGTGATCCAAGGGCGCCGCGTGCGGTTTGCAGCACACGAAGTCATGACCCGTCCGCACCTTGCAATGAAGGGCCGTGAGGATGTGCGCTGAACTGGCACACGACGCCGGGTGGCCACCCACCTTCGGATCCGTTTTGCGGGCATCCGGACGGTGGTTGGCGATGTGGATCATCGCTGCCGTCTGGATCGTGGCCCGCCGGGCGATACGGTCGAGCGTCGACATCAGCCGAGCAGGTCCGCGATGACAGAGCGCTCGTGCTCGAGCTCTGCGACGGAGGCTGCCAGCTTCTCCTGGCCGAAGTCAGACAGCTCGACACCCTGCACGATGCTGTAGGCACCGGACGCGTCGACGCTGACCGGGAAGGAAGAGATGAGACCTTCTGGAACGCCATAGCTGCCGTCGCTGCACACCGCGACCGAATGCCAGTCGCCCGCAGGTGTCGGGTTGATCAAGGCGCTCACGTGGTCCACGAGCCCGTTGGCTGCGGACAGTGCGGAGGAGAGCCCGCGCGCCTTGATGATGGCGGCACCGCGCTGCTGGACCGTCTTGATGAACTCGCCTTCAAGCCAGATGCGATCCGGAATGGCATCCGTCGCTGCCCGGCCACCGATCTTCGCGTTCTCGAAGTCGGGGTATTGCGTGGCGCTGTGGTTGCCCCAGATCGTCAGGTTCGTGACCTGCGTGTGGTGCACGCCCGCCTTGTTGGCGAGCTGGGCCTTGGCCCGGTTCTCATCCAAGCGGGTCATGGCGGTGAAGTTCGTGCGCGGCCGGCCCGGAGCGTTGGCCGACGCGATCAGCGCGTTGGTGTTGCAGGGATTGCCAACCACCACCGTGCGGCAGTTGCTCGCCGCGTGGTCGTTGATGGCCTTGCCTTGGCCAGTAAAGATGGGGCCGTTGCCTTCGATCAGGTCGTTGCGCTCCATGCCGGCGCCACGCGGCTTGGCCCCCACGAGCAGCGCCCAGTTCACACCCCGGAAGCCGTCATCGAGGTCCGAGGTGAGCACCATGTCCTGCAAGAGCGGGAAGGCGCAGTCCTCGAGCTCCATGGCCACACCCTTGAGGGCCGCCATGGGCTTCTCCGCGGGGACCTCGATCATGTGCAGGATGACCGGCTGATCGGGGCCGAACATCTGCCCGGAGGCGATGCGAGGCAGGAGGGCATATCCGATCTGGCCAGCGGCACCGGTGACGGCGACGCGAATGGGTGTGGTGGTCACGTTTCAAAGCTCCGTTGGGCGAAGCCGCCATTGTCATCAATCCATGTGCACTCATGCCAGCACTGACGGGCCGTTCGACGCACACAGCCGATATGATCCAAGACATGCCCTGCTGCGCGCCGTCTCCCACCCTGCCCTCCCGCCACAAACCGTGGCGGGCCCACGCTTTCTGGCGGGGCGCGGCCGAGGCCTGGTGCCTTGCCCTGCAGCGGGCGCTCCCCTCGACGCTGCAGCCGGTCCTGTTGCCGGCCCTGTTGACCGTGCTGCTCACGGCCTGTGGCGGCCAGGGCGCCGATGGAGGGGCGCAGGCAGGCGACTCTCCGGAGCGCTTTGCCGTGCTCGGACGTAACCTCAGCTGGGAACGTCTGGGCGAGGCCGCACCACCCCTGACCCTGGCGTGGACGGCGGAATCAGGTCTCGAGCAGTGGATTCAGGAATTTGGGCTCGAGAGCGCGAACTCGCCGACCTCTGCCCAGCAGTCTCCTGTGCCACGGCTCATCCGGCCCGACGGCCGAGGCAAGGTCTGGCTCGACAGCCCGCTCGGGGCCGAACTGGCCACCGATGTCCTGCATTGGCTCACCCTTCGCGGCCAGACTCAGGGCGAGATGACGCTCCATCTGCAGTGGCGGGCCGAGGGGGAGGACTTCTCCGACCAGCGGGCCAGCTCCCCCATGACCCTCACCGCCTCGGAGCAGAGCCAGACCTGGAGCGTGCCCTTGTCCAGCTTGCGGGGCGCCCTCTCCGCCGGGGATGTGTCGGAGGGGGTGGCCCAGTTCCGGCTGCTGTTCCAAGGCCGCGGCAGCTCGTTGAGCCTCGAATCCGTGGTGCTCTCGTCCGACTTCGACACCCCTTTCACGAGCCCGGTCCCCACCCTGCGACTTGCCCAGCGCGGTGTGTTGAGGGATGGCGTCATCCTGCGCGGGGCAGGCAGCCTGCGGGCAGACTGGACGCCAGCACCTCGGGAACGGCTGCGACTGAGCCTGGCCCTGGCCGGCGCGACAGAAGCGGTGGAGGTGGTCTTGCGAGACGCGGCCGGGCTGCTTCCTGCGCGACGCTTGCGCTGCGAGCCCGGTGCGGAATGGCAGGACGTCGCCATCGACCTTTCAGCCCTGAACGGCGCGAGCACGCAGCTGGTGCTGGAGCTGTCGCCCCACGGCAATCCCCTCACGACGCTGTTCGTGGGCAGCGTGCTGCGCATGGCACCGGACCCGCAGCCCTTGCCCAACGTCATCGTCTATCTGGAAGACACGCTGCGGGCAGACCACCTCGGCAGCTACGGACACAGCCTGCCGACCGACCCGCATCTGCAACGCATGGCCCAGGCCGGAACACTCTTCGAGCAGACCTTCGCCGCCTCCAGTTGGACCCGGCCCGCGGTGAGCACGCTGCACACCTCCCTCGACCCCTTCGCCCACGGCAATGTGACGCACAACCGCAAGGTCTCCCTCGCAGCCGACACCTTGGCGGAATCCCTGGCCCAAGCGGGTTATCTCACGGCCTCCTTCGTGACCAACTACCACGGCGGGACCTGGTCCGGCCTCGATCAGGGTTTCGACATGGCGCGCGAACCCACCGCCAATCAAACCACCCAGGTCAAGAGCACCCTCACCTCCGCAGCCATCGCCGACTCCCTCGACGCTTACCTCATGGCCCACGCGGACGAACGGTTGTTCGTCTTCGTCCACAGCCTCGACCCCCACCAACCCTTCGAGCCGGAGAGCGACGACCTCTACACCATGACCCGTCGCGCGCCCGCAGCGCCTAGTGATCCCGTGGCCAGGGAACTGGCCGACCTGGCGCTGCGCTACGACAGCGAGATCCTGCACAACGACCGCTTCCTGGAGCGCCTCGACAGCACGCTCGAGAGCTTGGGGCAGGCCGAAAGCACCGTGTTCGTGTTCACCTCCGACCACGGCGAGGCTTTCGGCGAACACGGGCAGCGTCACCACCGCCAATCGTTGTTCCAGGAAGAGCTGCACGTGCCGTGGCTCCTGCGTTGGCCCAAGCGGATCGCTGCCGGCCGACGCGTGGACGCCTGGGCCGGGCACCTCGACCTGGCCCCCACTCTGCTGGGGTTGCTGGAATTGCAGGCCCCGCAGAGCTGGCAGGGTCGAGACCTCTCACCCCTGGTGCTTCCCCCGGACCCCGACGCGAGCTCCCGCAGCGCTGCCAGCCAGACGGGCCTGGACCTCGGGCGCCCGGTGCTCTCCCACTTCGTGGAAGAAGACGACCGCACGGAGTGGATGGTGGTGGCCCGAGCTCCCTACAAGCTGCTGCTGCCCTTGGGGCCAGACGGCCAGACTCCGGGAGCTCCGCGCCTCGTCCACCTGGGCGATGACCCCCTGGAAAAGGGGCTCAGCCTGGAGGCCGGCCAGCTCCAGGAAGAGCTCAGCGAAGCCGAGCGCAGCGCCCGCGATGCCCTGCTGCAGTGGGCTCTGCGCACCATGGGCGAAAGCCGGGCCTCCGCGTTGCAGGGCGAGTCCGAAGCCATGGATCCAGCGCTTCAGCAATGGATGCGGGAGATGGGCTACCTGAAGTAGCCCGGGCTCGCGGGGATTTGGGGCTCAGCCGTGGAATACTGTGCAACCTCGCGTACATCGCAACATCCCATGCTGGCCAGCCCGTAGGTCTCCGCCGGAAGCTCCAACCATGCCCACGTCCATCAACAGCTCCGCTCCCTCCGACGTGCTCAACGTCGTGCAGACCCGTTACGCAGAGGGCGCGACCACTGAAGTGCCCGAACTCTGCTGCCCCGTGGACTACGACGCCCAATACCTGGAGGTCATCCCCAAGGAAGTGGTGGAGCGGGACTATGGCTGCGGCGACCCCTCCAAGTGGCTCGCGGCAGGGGAGACAGTGCTCGACCTCGGCAGCGGCACCGGCAAGATCTGCTTCATCGCGTCGCAGGTCGTGGGCGCCACCGGCAAGGTGATCGGCGTCGACATGACGGACGACATGCTGGAGGTTGCCCGCCGCAACGCCCCCGTGGTCGCCGAGCGCATCGGCTACGAAAACGTGCAGTTCGTGAAGGCCCACATCGAAGACCTGGGCTTGGACCGCGATGCGCTGGACAAGCACCTGGCCGCTGCCCCCGTGAGCAACGAGCAGGACTTGGCCCGGGTCCAGAGCTGGATCGAGACCGAGCGCGCCGTCCGCCCCCTGGTGGCGGACGACAGCGTGGATGTGGTGGTCAGCAACTGCGTGCTCAACCTCGTGGATCCGGGGCGCAAGAAGCGTCTCTTCGCCGAGATCTTCCGGGTGCTCAAGCGCGGCGGGCGGGCGGTGATCTCCGACATCGTGTGCGACGAAGACATCCCCGCACACATGGCTGCCGACCCGGAGCTGTGGAGCGGGTGTATCTCCGGCGCCTTCCGCGAAGACGAGTTCCTGCAGGCCTTCGAGCAGGCCGGCTTCCATGGCATCGAGTTGGTGTCCCGAAGTGCCGAGCCCTGGCACGTGGTGGAGGGCATCGAGTTCCGCAGCGTCACGGTGCGAGCCTGGAAGGGCAAGCAAGGAGCCTGCCTCGAACAGGGCCAGGCCGTCCTCTACAAGGGCCCGTGGAGCAAGGTGGTCGACGATGACGGCCATGAGTTCCCGCGCGGGGTGCCCATGGCGGTGTGCGGCAAGACCTTCAAGATCATGACCGGCGAGCCCTACGCCTCCCACGTCGTGGGCATGGAGCCGGCCACTCCCATCGCAGCTGCAGCGGCTGCGAACTTCGCATGCAGCGGCAGCCAGAGGCGCAACCCCGCCGACCTCAAGCAAGGCGCCAAGCCCTCCACCGACGGCGCGGCATGTTGCGAGCCGGGCGAGTGTTGCTGAGCTCGACCACGAATCGATTCTCGGAGGCGCTGGAAGCACACCAGCAGCCTGCCCTGCGCCGGCGCAACCCCACGACGCTGCAAGTCAACCTGGGAAAGCTCTGCAACCAGGCCTGCCACCACTGTCATGTGGATGCGGGGCCGCGGCGCAGCGAACTCATGGACCTGCCCACGGTGGAGCGCGTCCTGACTCTTCTGGGTGCGAGCCCCGATGTCCAGCTGGTGGACCTCACCGGGGGCGCTCCCGAGCTCAACCCGAACTTTCGGCACCTGGTGCAAGGCGTCCGAGCCTTGGGCCGACAGGTCATGGTGCGCTGCAACCTGACGGTCCTTTACGAACCGGGGCAGGAAGACACCGCCGCCTTCTACGCCCAGCACGACGTCCGGCTCGTGGCGTCCCTTCCCTGTTACACCGAAGCCAACGTCGACAAGCAGCGCGGGGGTGGCACCTTCGACGCATCGATCCGCGCCTTGCGACAACTCAACACCCATGGCTATGGCCGCGAGCGTTCCCTCGACCTGGTGTTCAACCCGGGCGGGCCCTCGCTGCCTCCACCCCAAGCAGCCCTTGAGCGGGACTATCGCGAGCGCCTCGCGTCCGACCACGGCATCGTCTTCAACCGCCTGTTGGCCATTGCCAACATGCCCATCCACCGCTTCGCTGACGACCTCGAACGCAACGGTCAGTTGGCAAGCTACGAACAGCTGTTGGTGGACGCCTTCAATCCAGATGCCACGCACGACGTCATGTGCCGCGACCTGGTCAGCGTGGATTGGGATGGGCGCCTCGCTGAGTGCGACTTCCATCTGATGCTGGAACTCCCCCTCGGGGGCGGCTTCTCGACGATTCATGACATCGAGAGGCTCGGGTTGCTAGCGGACGCGCCGATCACCACGGCAACCCACTGCCTGGGATGCACCGCCGGCCAGGGGAGCAGTTGCGGCGGCGCCCTGACAGCCACAGACTGAGGTCTGCCCCGGCCCCAGCGCGTCGGCCCCCCCACTCCCTCCGCCGATCCGGCCCGCGGCGGATTCCCTCCCGCAAGCCCATGACCGAGACCGAGACCCGGCGCCTCATCGTTCTCGCCAAGCCTCCGCTGCTGGGGCGGGCCAAGAGCCGCCTCGCACAAGGCGTAGGAGTCGGCCGCGCAGCACGCCTGGCCCGGGCCATGTTGAGGGACACCTGGGGTGCGGCCAGCGCCCTGTGCGCCGCGGACCCCCGCATCGACCTCCAACTGGCAGTGAGCGATGAGCTGGAGACCTACCCGCTGCTTCAGCCCGCCGCCCAAACCCGTTCCCAGGGGCCGGGTGACCTCGGACAACGCATGGCGCAGCTCATGGCCGCCTCGCTGTCCGAAGAGGGCGTGACCCACGTGCTCTTGCTGGGTACGGATAGCCCGGCTCTCCCACACGAACATCTCCGGCAGGCATGGTCCCTGCTGGAGCAACACGACCTGGTGCTCGGTTCGCAAGCAGACGGCGGTTTCTGGTGCCTCGGTGCTCGTGCTGCCCGAGTCGCAGGGCCGCCCACCGACCGCCCGGCTCGAGACCCCCACTGGCTGGACGGCGTCGATTGGACGCGGGACGGCACCGCCGAGCCTGTGCGCGAGCGAGCCCGGGCTGGCGGCTGGAGTCTGGGCGAGGCCCCTGCATTCTTTGACATCGACCACGCCAGGGATCTCCCCCGCCTGCACAACCTGCTGCAGGCCGAGCCAGCCCTCGCCCCCGCGACCCTGAGCGAACTCGAGCGCAACACGGACGACCCCCTGAGCGTCGTCGTGGCTTCCTTGAACGAAGGGGAAGCTCTCGACCGCAGCCTCGACGCCCTCGCGCCTCATGGAGATGCGCTGGATGTGATCGTGGCCGACGGTGGAAGTTGCGACGGAAGCCCCCAGCGAGCCGCGGCGCGCCCCAACGTCAGCGTGTGCCTGAGCCCGCCTGGTCGCGGGCGGCAGCTCGCCGCGGGTGCCGCGCTCTCCACCGGCTCGCGACTGCTGTTCCTGCATGCCGATGTCCGGCTCCCACCCGACGGCCTCTCCTTGCTTGCCAGCGCGCTGGATGAAGACGGCGTCGAAGCGGGTGCCTTCGTGACGCGCACCTTGCCGGAGCCCGGCCTTCCCAACCGGGCGGGCCCCTTGCTGCAGTTGGCCGACCTGCGCTCGCGCATCTCCCGCTACCCCTATGGGGACCAGGCGGTGTTCATGACTCGCGCGGTCTATGAGGCGGTGGGCGGCTTTCAGGACATGCCCCTGCTCGAGGACTACGACCTGTCCCGTCGACTCGCCGCACGTCGCCCCCTGCATCGCATCAAGACGCCGGTTACGGTCTCGGGGCGGCGTATGCAATCGCACCCTTTGAAGGCCGCGCTGCTCATGCGCTCCATCCCGATCCTGTACCGCCTCGGCGTGGACCCACGCACCCTGGCGCGGCTCTACCGATCCTGAGCCCCGCCTCCCGGACCAGGACCTGGGCCGCCACCGCTGGCAGGTGCCGAGGCCACGCCTGAGCGTGCGCGCAGTCTCTCGAGACGCTCTTCGTAGCGCTGCACGAGGACGTCCACCTCGTCCATCCTGCCGCTGCGTGCCAGCACGCGCGAAAGACGCCAGCACGCCTTGAGGTGCTTCGGGCGCACGTCCAGCACCCGCTTCAGCAGGTTCTCCGCTTCGTCCAGGAGCCCCATGTCCTCGCGAATCCCTGCCAGCACCAGCAGCGCGTCGATGTGATCCGGCTGCTGCACGAGACAACTTTCCAGCAAGGACACGGCGAGATCTTTCTCGCCCATGCGACTCCGACAACGCGCCAAACCCACCTGCGCGCCGCGGTTGCTACGCGCGTCTTCCAGGACGAGCTCGTAACACTCCACGGCCTCTTCCAGCCGGTCCGTGGAACGGAAGAGATCGCCCTGCGCCATGAGCAGCAGGTTGCGATCGGGCCCGGCTTCCTGCAGGCCCAGTTCCAGCTCTTGCTCTGCGCGCTCGAAGCGCTGCCAACGGGTGAGAGCCTGGGCGTAAAGTGCGCGGACGTCCCCACGCGACGGAGCTCGACCCAACGCTTGCTCGAGCAAGGGCAGCGCGTGCTCCAGCAAGGAGTCATCACCCATGAGACTTTCGGCGCGGGCCGCCAAGAGCTCTGCCTCAAGCTCATTGGAGGTCCACTCTGCGCTCTCGCCCTTGAGCCGGTCCAGCACCCGCCGCGTGGCACTGAAATCCTCCAGGGCCATGAGGACCCGGGCATGCAGGGCCGACACATCCAGATTGTCCCGGTGCAACGCAGCCAACTGGATCACGGACGCGCTGACCGCCTGGGGCCCATCACTCTCGAGTACGACCCGCAGCCGCGCCAGGTCGAGTTGCAAGACGGTTGAGTCGGGCCCCAAGTTCAGGCCTCCCAGGAACTTCCGAGTCTCCGAGATCTTGCGCAGATCCAGCATCGCCAACGCCCGCTGCCCGAGGACGCGCAGGTTGGCACGCACCTCGGCGGGCGCCTCGCGCATGCTTCGCAGGGCATCCCGGGCCGCGCCGTCCCTGCGTTGGGAGCGCATGCTGCGGACCAGGCTGCTGACGTCCGTGGACGTCGATTGAGCGCTCAGATCCGGGGCCACCGCCCCGACCAGGACCAAGACAGTCAGGAGCAAGGCTGCCAACCTGCACAAGCCTCTCATCGGCCTGAACCGTGTGCCAAGACGAGCTTCTGATCGGGGGCCTGCTCCTCCCACCGATCCTCGCTGCCATCGAGCCAACGGACCGTGACCTTCAGGCTGCGACTGGAGCGCGGCAATCCGAAGTGCACCACACGCGATTCGACCCCCAGAAAAGAGGAGCCTCGTCTCACTTCCTTGACCCAACGCCGTTCGCCGGCGTTGACCTCCACTCGCGCACCCACCGAGCGGGACATGGGCCGCAGGTCGACCTTCAGCCAGCGCCCTTCGTGTTCATAGATGTTCTCCAACACCGTCGGCGCGCCGTCGAGCACGCCCACGATGAGGTCAATGTCGCCATCGTTGTCGGTGTCCCCGGCTGCGAGCCCACGACTCGCACGCTCTTCGGAGAAGCTGCGCGCCGCACTGTCATCCACGGCCATGGGCGCAAAGCGGTCGTCCTCCCAGGTGAACAACTTGTCCGGTTGCCCGAACCGCACCTGGCTGATGTCGCAGCCCTCGACCTGGGGATACACGTGCCCGTTCGCGATGAAGAGATCCGTATCGCCGTCCAGCTCCGCATCAAAGAGGCTGACCCCCCAACCCAAGTCGAAGTAGGACGGTCTGCCGATGCCGAAGCGACCGGCCTCGTCAAAAAACAAGGCGCCGTACTTCTTGGCCGAGGCATTCCGGAAGAGCGCGTTGGGCTCCCGGGAGAAGTTGGTCATGACCATGTCGAACAGCCCGTCCCCGTCAACGTCGCCCACAGCCACCCCCATGCCAGCCTGCTCCTTGCCGGAATCCGAGAGGGCCAGCCCGCTGCGCATGGCCTGCTCTGCCAACATCGGCAAGCCGTCGTCGCCCACACCCTTGTTGAGATAGAAGTTGTTGGGCATGGAGTCGTTGGACACGAACAGGTCCAGGTCGCCGTCGTCATCCAGGTCACTGAAGACCGGCTGGAATCCATAGGCCGGACGGGCCTTGCCCACGGCGGTCTCCTGGGTGATCTCGGAGAAATTCCCGGAGCCATCATTCAAGAAAAGCCGATCCCCTTGGGCTGAGAGCCCTTTGGGACCACAGGGCACCTCGCAGCCCAACCAGCGGCAGGGCTGCCCGCTGAGCATGCGGTGCGACAGGTCGTGGGCGAGGTAGTTGGCCACATAGGCATCGAGATCGCCGTCGCCATCGATGTCACCGAAGGCAGCCCCCGTGCTCCAGTCATTCTCGTCGCCCGCCAGCCCACCGCCGTCGGGCACCCGGCGCAACTGAACGCTCGCTTCTTCACCCGCGAAACGAGAGGTCTCGAGCAGGTTCTCCAACAAGACATTGTGGCCAAGGTTCGTGACGAAGATGTCTTCGTCGCCGTCGTCGTCCACATCGCCCGCAGTGACTCCGAACCCGAACCCCTCGCTCAGGTCTCCGGCCGTCTGGCTGACGTTGTGGAAGCGCCCGCCACCATCATTCAGATACAGCTCGTCCCGGGATGCACTCCCCGTCTGCACCTCGCCCTGGGAGTTCACATCCGCTCCCTGCACCATGTACAGGTCGAGGTTGCCGTCGTCATCCACGTCGAACAGGCCCACCCCGCTGCCGACGCACTCCACCATGAAGCGCTTGTCGCTGCCCACGGCCCCCGAATGGTGCGTGAAGGTCACGCCCGACTGCTCAGGGGTGCGGCTACGGAATCCTCGACCGCCCGCAGGCTCCGCCACGATGGCGGACGAGTTGTTCGTCAGATCCCGGTCGAGCGGAAGCTCGCGTGAGAGCGGAGACGCGATCTGTGCACCCGCGCCACCGGCAATGCAGCAACCGATCCCCGCCGCCATCCAGGAGCGGCGAGCCACCCGGACAACGCACACGGAACGGAAGGCAAGCCAGAGGCGACGGACCATGGATGGGGCCCGAGCCAAGGTTGGCTCCTCGTGAGCGGATTGGAGAGTTGGAAGTCTGTCCCGAGTCGCTTCCCTCTGCCCAGCAACGCCTTCGATGTGCCCGAAGGGGACCGCTGCGAGACTCGGAGAGTCGCCCGGCGATTCCTGACCGCGGCCCCCCCGGGTCGCGTTGCGTCACAGAATCGTCATTGCCCAGCTTAGCAGTCCGATCCGGGCTGGGGTGGGGATTGAGACCCAAATCCAGACGAAATCGGCATGATCGGCGCCCCATGTCTGCGCCCCCGATTCAGCCCAGCGTCTTCCCCGTTCAGACACTGGCCCACTATCAGCTGCTCGACTCCGGCCACGGCGAGAAGCTGGAACGCCTGGGCCCCTATGTGCTGCGCCGCCCCGACCCCCAGGCTATGTGGGCGCCAGCGCTCCCGGAAGACCAATGGCGAGCGCGAGCCGACCTGGTGTTCGTGCGCGAATCCGATCGCGGGGGCCGCTGGGAGATGTCCGGCACGAGCTCGCCGCCCGAGAACTGGGAGATCGAGCACGAGGGCGCCCGCTTCCGGGTCCGGCCCACCCCCTTCAAGCACATCGGGCTTTTCCCGGAGCAGGCCACCAACTGGAACTGGACCGCGCAACGGGTGGCGGACCTGGCGACGACACGACCAGCTGCTGATCGGCCTCGCCTGTTGAACCTCTTCGCGTACACGGGGGCAGCCACGGTGCTGGCCTCCCGCGCGGGCGCCTTCGTCACGCACGTGGACAGCAGCAAGCCCGCCATGCGTTGGGCCCGCGACAACGCTGAGCTCTCCCAGCTCCCAGGCGACGCTGTGCGCTGGATCCAGGACGACGCCTTGGGGTTCGTGCGCCGTGAAGTGCGGCGCGGAAAACTCTACGACGGTATCTTGCTCGACCCGCCTCCTTACGGGCGCGGACCGGACGGCGAGAAGTGGCAGTTCGAGGAGGAGATCGTCGAACTCATGCAACTCCTCGGACAGTTGCTGAACCCTGGCCCGGCCTTCGTGTTGCTGTCCTGCTACGCGGTGGGCACCACTCCCTTGGCCTTCGCCAACATGTTGGGCGACCTGGGCCCGGGGCAGATCGAAGCCGGTGAGCTCGCCTTGGCACACAGCGAAAGCGAGCGGCTCTTGCCAGCAGGCCTGTGTGGCCGCTGGTGGAGAGCACCCTGATCCCTACGTACGCCCCGCACCCCTGACATCAGCTCCCCCCCGACCCGAGAACTGCTCATGCTCAAGCTCGCCTTGCCGCTCCTCTTGTTGCTGTCGGCATCACCGTTCTTGGCACCAGCTTCGGCAGCTGTCACGGCAGCGAAAACAGTTGCGGGCGATGACGTCACCCCCGGCGTGGCCACACCCCCAGCCGTCATCGAGCAAATCATCGACTTGGGCATGAACCAGAGCCAGGTCATGCAGAGCCTCAAGGAACTCGTGGACGGCATCGGCGCCCGGCTAACGGGTTCGACGAACCTCACCGCCGCTGAAAACTGGGCTGCGGACGCCTTTCGGGAGCTGGGCCTCGAGGTGACCATCGAGCCCTGGGGCGAGGTTCCCGTGGGCTTCGACCGTGGGCCCTCCAGCGGCGCACTTGTGAGCCCGGAGCGGATCGAGTTGGAGTTCATGACCCGCTCCTGGTCAGCGGGAACCGACGGCCCGCTGCGCGGCCCCGTGGTGCTCGCACCTCTTGACGAAGCGGGATTCGAAGGCCTCGCCGACAGCTTGCCGGGGGCCTGGGTCTTGAGCCCCTCCAATTGGCCTCCCCGCCCACGTGGCGACGACGCTCCCGACGATCTGGGGGACGACCCCGACGCCCGGGCCGAGTGGGTGCGCTCTGCCATGGGGGACTACCAGGCGTTCACCGAAGCGCGCAGCGCGCTCTACGCGAGCGCTGGCATCGCCGGAGTTGTCCTGACCTCGCGGCTCGGCGAGCGGCTGCTCATGAGCGGCAACCGGAACATCAGCTGGGACAAGCTGCCGACCAATGTGCGTGTCACTCTCATCGCTTCCCAGTTCGAAGAGCTGCGATCACGACTCGACGGAGGACAGGAGCTGGAGCTCGAGTTCGACATCGACAACCGCTTCGTCCAAGGGCCCGTGGTCCAGAACAACGTCTACGCGGATCTGATCGGCGAGATTCACCCGGAGCAGTACGTGATCGTCGGCGGCCACCTCGACAGCTGGGACATCGCGCCGGGGGCCACGGACAACGGCACGGGAGTGACCACGACCATCGAGGCGGCGCGCCTGCTCGTGGAGTCCGGTGCGCACCCTGGGCGCACCATCCGCTTCATGCTCTGGGGCGGCGAAGAGCAAGGCCTGCTGGGCAGCCGCGCCTGGGCCAAAGAACACCAGGACCTGATGGACAGCATCTCCGCGGTGCTGGTGCACGACGGCGGCACGAACGCCCTCTCGGGCCTCAAGGTCACCCGCGCCATGACGGAACAGATGGAGCAGGCGCTGGCGTCGGTGCAGCGCTTCAGCCAGGAGCACCCGGACGCACAGCCCTTCGCCTTGGACCCCGTCCAGGGCTTGCCCAGCGGGGCCAGCGACCACAACTCCTTCATCACCTACGGCGTGCCGGGCTTCTTCTGGAACCAGTCGGGGCGGGCTGACTACGACCACACCCACCACACGCAACACGACCACTACGACGCCGCCATCCCCGAATACCAACGACACTCGGCCGTGGTGGTGGCTCTCTCGGCCTTGGGCATCGCCGACCTGCCCGAGATGCTGTCGCGCCGAGGGCTGACCCAGAAGCGTCGCACCCTCGGCGTGTTTCTGGACGGCAACTCCGTGAGCGGCGTCTCCTCTGGCAGCCAGGCGGAAGCCCTCGGCGTGCAGGCTGGCGACGTCTTCACCAGCGTCAACGGGGAGGCCCTCGACGAGTCGCGAGGCGCGCTCACCTCCGCGCGGGACCGGGGCGAAGGGCGCAAGCTCGTGGGCTGGCAGCGGGGCGAAGAGCGCATGAGTGGCGTCTTCGTCTGGGACGAAGGGAACATCGACCGCGACCCCGAAAAGCTGTTGGTCACGACCCTCGACGGCGAGTCCATCCACGCTGACTACTTCTTGGGCGCGGCCGACAAGCCGGCCTCGGGCAGCGTCGTGGTCCTGCTGCCCATGAATGGCGCCGACCGGCACAGCTGGTTGCCCGTGCGTGACGAGCTCTACGCGGCGGGGGTGGCCACCGTGGCCGTGGACATGCGCGGACATGGCGAGAGCGTCGGCGCGGACGGTGTGCTCGTGACCCGCCGTCGGGACCTCGACTTGTCGCTCTACGAGGGCATGGTTCACGATGTCTCGGCCGTCGTGAAGTGGCTCGAAGCGCGAGGCTACGAGGCCGAGCGCATCGGCCTCATGGGCGCGAGCGTCGGCTGCAGCATCGCGCTGCGATCCGGCCTGGCGGACCCGCGTCTCGCGGGCGTCCTGACCCTCACGCCCGGCAAGAAGTACATGGGGCTCGACAGCCTGGCGGAAGTGACGGCCTGGGACGGGCGCCCCTTGGCGCTGGTCAGCAGTGAGGAGGAAGCGGACCGTGGTGCGCGCCCCCTGCACGAAGCGTTGTTGGGTGCCAACCCCTGGTCCCGGGCGCAACTCGTGTTGCTGGAGCAGACGGGCATCCACGGCACGCAAATGTTCGGCCCGGTTCCCGGGATCGAAGACTCGCTGGCCGCATGGTGGGCCGAGACCCTGAGCCGTTGAGCGCACGACCCGAGCCACGCCATGACTCTGGATGACGCCTTCGACCCGGAGGCCTTTCGCACTTTGGGCCACCGCATGGTGGACGCCCTCGCGGACCATCTCGGCGACTCTCAGGCGCGCGCTGTGCCAGTGCTTCCGGCCATCGACCCCGACGTCCTGCTCAGCCAATGGGACCGCCCCTTCAGGGAGCAACCCGCCAGCACGGAGTCCGCGAGCGACACCCTGGGCGAGCTGCTCCAGCAACTGCTGCGACACAGCACACGGCTGCACCACCCCGGTTATGTGGGGCACCAGGTCTCGGTGCCCGTGCCCGCCGCCGCCCTCTTCGAGCTGACGAACGCCCTGCTCAACAACGGCATGGCGGTCTACGAGATGGGCCAGCTGCAGAGCGTCATGGAGCGGCGGGTGCTCGACTTCCTGGGCGCCACCCTAGGCTTCAACCAAGAGGCCGGAGGTGTGCTGACCCACGGCGGTTCCGTGGGCAACTTCACGGCCCTGCTTGCGGCACGACAGGCCACGGCTGAACACGACGTGTGGACGCTCGGTCAACGGGAGTCCCTCTCGGTGTTGGTCTCGGACCAGGCCCATTACTGCATCGCCCGCTCCGTGCAAGCCATGGGTTGGGGTTCGGCCGGCGCGTGGAAGGTCCCCACCGACGGGGCCTTTCGCATGGACACCGGTGCCCTCGGTGACGCCCTCGCCGCAGCCCGCAAGGCGGGCCGACGTGTCATCGCGGTGGTGGCCAGCGCCTGTTCCACCGCCACGGGCAGCTTCGACAACATCGCCGAGATCGCGGACTTCTGCGCAGAGCACGACCTTTGGTTGCACGTGGACGGCGCCCACGGTGCGTCCTTCGCCCTCAGCCAGAAGCACCGAGCGCGTTTGGCAGGCGTTGAGCGCGCCGACTCCGTGGTCTGGGACCTGCACAAGATGATGGGCATGCCGGCCCTCAGCACCGCCGTCTTGTTCCGCCAGCGACGACACGCGCAGGAGTCCTTCGCCCAAGAGGCCACCTACCTCTTTGAGGACAGCGACCCGGAAGAGCAGTGGTTCAACATGGGGCGCCGCAGCATGGAGTGCACCAAGCGCGCCATGGGCGCGACGGCCTACTGCATGCTCCAAGCCATGGGGACCGCTTGGTTCGGGCAACAGATCGACACGCTCATGGAGCGCACAGAGCAGCTGGCAGCGATGCTCCGTGAGGCAGACGACTTCGAACTGGCCCACGAGCCCGAAGCCAACATCCTCTGCTTCCGACATCTGCCGCCGGGAGAGGGTCGTGGCCTCGACCAGTCCCAGAACCTGGCTCTCGACCGGCACCAAGAACATCTGCGTCAAAGGGTGATCGACTCGGGCCAGTACTACATCGTGCAGGCGGGGCTACGCGGCTCGACCTGGTTGCGCGTCACCCTCATGAACCCCCTCACGACCTCCCTCGACCTGAAACAACTGCTCGCGTCGCTGCGAGATGTTGCAGCCCAAGAGGCCTAAGATCAGCGCGGCTACTCGCGCCCCCAACACCCCCCGCGCCCATCATCAGGAGCAGTCCCCCATGCCCCGTCTCCCGGCATTTCCTGTGGTCCTTCTCGTTCTCGCGCTCGGCCCGGCTTGTCAGAGCCCCGCTGCCGATGCCTCGGCTGGCGCGCACGATTCAGCCGCGCACGATTCAGCCGCGCCCCAAGCGAGCAGCGCTCCAGAGGGCGCACGGGTCGACGCCGTCGCGGCCGGCGCAGAGAGCGGGGTGCAGCAGCTGTTCGTGGTGCCCGATGGCCTGAATGTCACGCTCTGGGCGGAGTCGCCGCTGTTCTACAACCCCACTGCCCTGGACGTGGATGACGAGGGGCGACTCTGGGTGGCCGAAGCGGTGAACTACCGCAAGTGGGATGGTCGCAACCCGGGTCGGGACCACCCCGAAGGCGATCGCATCGTGGTGCTGGAGGACCGCGATGGCGACGGGCGTGCCGAGACCTCCACCGTCTTCGCACAAGACAAAGACCTCGTGGCACCTCTGGGCGTGGCCGTCGTGGGAGATGCCGTCTACGTCTCCTGCTCGCCGCACCTCTTCGTCTACCGCGACACCGACGGGGACATGAAGGCCGACGAACGGGAGACGTTGCTCACGGGCTTCGGCGGCTTTGATCACGACCACGGCCTGCACTCCCTAATCGCCGGGCCGGACGGGCGCTACACCTTTGCCGTGGGCAATGCGGGCCCCCATCAAGTCATGCAGGCCGGCGCCCCTTCGCCAAGCGATGCCACGAACACGACCTGGACGCTCAACTCCGGCAGCCACTACCGGGGCGGCGGCCCCGAGCTGGCGGACAACCACCCTGGACTCGTGAGCGCCGACGGCAAGGTCTGGACAGGCGGCCTGATCGTGCGCAGCGAGGCGGACGGCAGCGAGCTGCAGGTCCTGGCGCACAACTTCCGCAACAACTACGAAGTGACCGTAGATGCCTTCGGCAACCTCTGGCAGAGCGACAACGACGACGACGGCAATGCCAGCTGCCGCACCCTGTGGTGCATGGAAGGCGGCAACCACGGCTACTTCTCGCCGGAGGGTCGACGCTCGTGGCAGGCAGACCGCCGGCCCGAGCAAGCCATCCCCCGCGCCCATTGGCACCAGGACGACCCGGGCGTGGTGCCAATGGGCACCATCAACGGGGGCGGCGGCCCCACGGGCGTGTGCATGTATGAAGGCCAGCTGCTCAGCCCATGGATCGACGGCGCGGTGCTCAACGCCGACGCCGGCGCCGGGGTGGTCTACGCCCATCGGCCGCAGGCTGACGGGGCAGGCTTCCAACTGGAGAAGCAGGACCTGATCCGCGCCGCTCCCGGCCAGGACGGGACGCGCGCCAAGTGGTTCCGCCCCAGCGATGTGGTGGTGGGCACGGACGGCAGCGTCTTCGTCGCGGATTGGTTCGACCCCGGAGTCGGGGGCCACGGCATGGGCGATCGCGAAGCCTATGGCCGCATCCTGCGCATTGCCCCCGCCGCCGAAGCACGTCGCGTGCGCACGCTGGAACCACTCGACAGCATCGACGCCCAGCTGCGCGCCCTGGCCAACCCAGCCGTGCATCGCCGGGAGGCAGGCCGGGCAGCGCTCGCGGCTGGCGGCACCCCGGCGCGGGACGCCCTGCGTACCTGCTTCTTGAAGAGCGAGGACGATCGACTCCGGGCCCGCTGCCTGTGGCTGCTGCTGGGCCCGGCCTTCGTGGACACGGACACGCTCCCGGCCGCTCTCAACGATCCGAACCCGGAGCTGCGCATCACCGCCCTGCGCGCCTGGTCCCAGAACAGCGGCGATCGCCTCACGCCCGAGTTCGTGCGCCAGCACAGCCTGGCCCGGGACCCGTCCCCCGCCGTGCGCCGCGAGCTGGCCCTGCGGCTACGGGATGTGGACGAGCTCGACCTGCTCTTGCTCGTGGAACTGGCGGGTACACTCCAGGTGGGCGACCGGACAGCACTCGAGGCCTTTGGTCTCGCTGCAGACCCCTGGGCCAGCGAGCTCATGAGGGTCCTCAAGCCGGGCGGCACTCCCGAACAGTGGAGCGACCACCTGGCGCAGCTCGCCTGGCGCCTGCACCCGGCGGAACTCACCGACGCCTGGCGCACTCGCGCGTTGTCCACGAAGCTCAGCGAGGAGGCACGGCTGCAGGCTCTCGATGCCCTGGCCTTCACGCCGGGCCCCGAAGCGGGTCAGACGATGTTGGACCTCGCGTTGCAACTTCCGGCCGGCAGCTTGGGTGAACGGGCCCGCTGGTGGCTGCGCCACCATGACACCAACGCCTGGCAAGACCTCGCCCTGCTGGACGCCCTGGGTGGTCGCGAGCTGGAGGACGCCGAGTTGCTGCACGACACGGGCACCCTGCGCGCTGGGCTGCACGAGCTCGACGTCGCCTTGCACGGCGCGCAGACCCTGTGGCTGGAGCTCACGGATGGCGGCGACGGCAACGGCTGCGATTGGGGCGCCTGGGTCGAACCGCGCGTGCAGTTCGAGGACGGGCAAGTGTTGATGCTGAACGAGGCTCCCTGGGCCAGCGCGGAGGCGGCCTGGGGTTCCGTGCGCCGCAACACCAACTGCGTGGGCGGCCCCCTGCGCGTGGGCGATCAGACCTATCAGGCAGGCATCGGCAGTCACGCCAACTCACTCATCGAGTTCAACCTCCCCGAGGGGGCCACGCGCTTCCTGGCGAGCGTCGGCCCAGACGCCCAAGGCACGTCGCAGAATGCTGGCCGCAACACGAGCCTGAACTTCCGCGTGCACGCCAACACCACGCGCCAGGCCGAGTGGTTTGCCGCGCGACGGGCCCTGCTGCTCGACACGCAGCTCGACGCCACAAGCGACGACGCAGAAGATCAACGGGAAGCAGCGGCGCTGGAGTTGGCAGCCGACACCATGGGGGCACTCATGCTCCTGGAGCTGGCGGGCCAGGGCCAGCTCTCCGACGACCTACGGGAGCTGCTGGGGGAAGTGCTTTTCGCACACCCGAACCTCGCGATCCGCGCCCTGGCGTCGGAACACTTCCAGCGCCCTGGCGAAGAAGCCAAGCGCTTCCCGCCCGTGGCCGAACTGCTGGCCCTGGACGGTGATGCGGCCCGCGGTCGAGCCATCTTCCTGGACGAGGCGCGCAGCGGTTGTCTGCGCTGCCATCGCTACACCCTGGCCGGGGCCACACGCGGCGGCAACGTCGGTCCGGAGCTCAGCACCCAACACGAGAAGCAGGGCGCAGACCAGATCCTGGACGCCATCCTGAACCCCAGCGCCGCCATCGCCTATGGCTACGACGCGTGGTTGCTGACCCTTGCGGATGGCCGGATCCTGAGCGGCTTCCTGCGCGCCGACGACCGCACGCTGATCCTGGAAGACACCAACGGCGTGCGCCATGCCATCCCGGCCGAAGAGGTGGTGGAGCGCCGCCTGCAGAAGCTGTCGGTCATGCCCGACGGCATCGCCACCGGCCTCTCACCCCAGGAGCTGCGCGACCTGGTGGCCTTCCTGGCCGAACCGCCCCTGCCGACCTTCACGCGCGGTGAGACCCTGCCGCTCTTTGACGGCCACAGCTTCGAAGGTTGGCACGCGGTGGGCGACATCGCCGCCTGGCGTGCGGAAGACGGCGTGCTGAGTTGTGACGGCAACCCGGTGGGCTACTTGCGCACCGAGGCGCTCTACACTCACTTCGAGCTCGATCTCGATTGGCGCTTCGACCCTGCCAAGGGTGCGGGCAACTCAGGCGTGCTGCTGCGGGTCAACGGCCCCGACAGCGTCTGGCCCCGTTCGGTGGAAGCCCAGCTCAACTCGGGCGACGCCGGGGACATCTGGAACATCGGCGAGTTCGTCCTGAGCACTGACCCCGGGCGCACCAGCGGCCGCCGCACCGTGAAGCAACAACCCTCCGCCGAGTACCCCCTAGGACAGTGGAACAGCTACCGCATCCGAGTGGCCGGTCCGCTGATCCAGCTCTGGGTCAACGGCACCCTCATGAACACCGGCAGCTGGGCCGAGGAGACGCCGGGCCACATCGCGCTGCAGTCGGAAGGCGCGGCCATCGAGTTCCGAAACGTGCGGCTGACGCAGCTGGTGCCGGAGCAGGGCTGAGGCGGGCGAAGGGCGCCTCATGTGGTCCCAAGGCGGCTGACGCGGGGCGGGGCCGGGGGCTCGATCCGAGCCTGAGAGCCCGAAAATGGTAGCGGAGGAGGGATTCGAACCCCCGACACGCGGATTATGATTCCGCTGCTCTAACCAACTGAGCTACTCCGCCACAGGTGCTCGGGCAGTGCCCGCCGCAGCCGTTGGGCGCGGGAGGATATCGGAGCTGGGCCGCCCCCATCAAGGGAACCGGGCAGGGACTTGGCCAGGAATCCGGGAGATCTCCAGATTCTGCGTGACCAAAGAAAACTGAAGACTAACTCGATTGTCAGCGCACCCTCACTGCATATGCGTCGTTTATGAGCTAGGATGGTCGCTGACCGGAACGGTTGTGGCCCTTATGCGTTTGCTTCGTGCTGCCCGGCGCCAGCAACGCGGCCAAGACCATCCGTTCGAAAAAGAGTGTCGTTCAGCCTTGGTTGCTGCGTAACGCGCGTAAAACCTCCTCCCCCCCTTCTTTCCCGAAAATCCTTGGCTGGATGGCTTTTTCTCGGGCCCCCGAAGACCCCGAGAACCCTGCCGGCGCCTCAACAGGCCTCGGCTGCCAGACCCCCTGCTAACGCCGGGCGAGCATCTGGTTCTGGGCATGGCGCTGGAGAGTCGCCACGGCCACACCCAATGCATCCGTCGCGTCGTAGCGCCCCTGCTTGCCATGGGTCTCAGCCTGCTCCGTGGCCCGGTAGCCCAGCAGCGCCCCCACCATGTGGGCCACCTGGTCCTTGGTGGCTGAGCCCCGGCCGGTCACGGCCTTCTTCACCTCGGAGGGTGCGAGCTCCACGAAGGGCAGCTTGAGGCAACCGATGGCTGCCAGTAACGCGCCGCGGGCCTGGCCGAGAGTCACCAGGGAGCGGGTGTTGGGTCCGTGGAAGACACTCTCGACCCCGATCAGCTGCGGCGTGCGCAGCTGCAGCACCGTGGTGAGCTCGCCGTGCAGGTAGGCGAGGCGCGTCTGCAGGGGGTCCGTAGCGCCCGGAACGATCACGCCCATATCCATCAGGACGTACATCGAGCCCTCCTGGCGCACCAGGCCCCAACCTGTCCGACGAGAACCCGGGTCGATCCCAAGGGCGATCATGGGATCATGGTAACCATGCGTGCCCGCACATCTGAGGACCCGATGTCATGAATCCTGCTGCGACCAAGACTCTCCGTGCCGGGCTGGTAGTGGTGGCCGCCGGGGTGGGCAGTCGGCTCGGCGCCCGGGTACACAAGGCGCTGGTGCTGCTTGAGGAGCAGGGCCGGGAGCAACCCTTGGTGGAGCTGAGCTTGCGGCGGATGTTCGCGGCGCCCGCTTGCCAGGCCGCTCTCTCCTCCGTGGTGCTCGTCGGACACGCTGACGACCGCCCGGCACTCACGGCGCTGGTGGAACAGCTCGCGGCAGAACAGCGGGCAGCGGGCGGAGACGGCCCCGCGCTTCAGCTCGTAGACGGCGGCGCGCGGCGCCAGGACTCCGTGCAAGCGGGACTGGCTGCGGTCGGCGATGTGGACGTGGTGCTGGTACACGACGCCGCTCGGCCCTTCGTCCCCTGGGGCAGCTTGCCCACCTTGATCGAGGCCGCCAGCTCCGACGGCTGCGCCCTGCTCGCCACCCCCGTGGCCGACACCTTGAAGGCCGCACAGGAAGACCCAACGGATGCAGCCCGTGTGTCCGTGACCCAGACTGTGCCGCGAGCAGGCCTCTGGGCCGCACAGACGCCACAGGCTTTCCACGCAGGCCAACTGCGAGAACTCTTGGCGGATGCGGCCTTGGAAGGACGTACAGTGACCGACGAGGCCAGCTTGTTCGAGCACGCTGGACGGGCAGTGCGGATCGTGGAAGGATCCCGCATCAACTTCAAGATCACGACGAGCGACGACCTGCATCTCGCGCAGGCCCTGTTGGTGCACGGACTAGCGCACGGGCACGAAGTCGAAGACCAGTAGAGAGGGTGCATCCATGAGTCTCGATAACATTGCCATCGGCCTGGGTGTCGACACCCATCGCTTCAAGGAAGGCGGCCCCATCGTGCTGGGCGGTGTCGTGATCCCCTTCGACAAAGGCCTCGATGCCCACTCGGACGGCGACGTGTTGTTGCATGCCATCCTGGACGCGGTGCTGAGCGCAGCGGGCGAGCCCGACCTCGGGACCCTGTTCCCCGACACCGACGAAAGCAATCGCGGTCGCTCGAGCGTCGACATGGCCCAGGAAGTGGCACGGCGCCTGACGGTCGCCGACGCCCGCATCCTGAGCCTGGACGCGGTGGTCATGTGCGAGCAACCGCGCATCGCCCCCCTGCGCGACGCGCTTCGAACGTCCGTCGCAAAGATCTTCGACATCAACGTCAAGCGCGTGAACGTCAAGGGCAAGACGGCGGAGGGCATGGGGCCCATCGGTCGTCTCGAGGGCATCGAGTGCCGCACCGTGGTCCTGGTGGAGCGCGGCGTCGGCCAGTAGGTCGAGCACCCGCCAGCCGCAGGCCTCCGCGCAACAGTTTCAGTCCAACAGCGTCTCGTAGAACTGCGAGACCTTGTCTGCCAGCAGGTGCCCGTCGAATCGTTTGCGGGCCGCCGCAGCAGCCCCCTCGCCCAGGCGCTTGCGCAAGGCGGGCTCGGAGATCACGCGCTCGAGACCGCGCAGCAGGGACTCTGAGGTCTCCTCGACCACCAACCCTGCCGAACCCTCCTCGACGATCTCCGGCAACGGAGGCCGGGGCGTGACGAGCGGCGGCAAGCCCATAGCCATCTGTTCGCGCAGCGCGCGACAGGTGCCGTCCGAACCGGGCACCAGGAAGATGGAAGCGTCCAGGGCTGCGAGCAGGCGCGGGTAGGCGTCGCCGGGCACATAGCCGGGCGTGATCACCGCGCCCGAGAGCCCTCGGTCCTGCACGGGCTTGAGCAAGAGGCGTTCGATGTGCGTGCCGCGGCCTGCCACCACCAGCCGGAAGTCCGGGTGCGCCGCAGCCAACTGCTCCACCGCATCCAGCAACAGGTCGAAGCGTCGATGGGGCTGCACCCGCGCCACGATGCCCACCGCCACGTGCTCGGGTGAGAGACCGATCTCGGCCCGGGCCGCTTCCCGATCAAAGCGGCTGGGGTCGAAGCGCTTGAGGTCGATGCCCGTTTCGATCAGCACCATGGGCCGGGGTCGCCCGGCGACGGACACACTGCGTTCAGAACCGCCGTAGCTCTCCAGGGTGAAGGCCCGGCCGTGGGCGGTGGTGACGATCAGCCCGTCCAACCGGCGGCGAGCCAGGCGCCGGGTCCTGAAGCCGCCGGAGAGGCCCTCGGCGTCATAGGCGGTGCGCACCAACTTGCCACCACCCAGGGCACGCATGGCCAGCGAAGCGATGCGGTGGTCGTTGTCCAGATGGGCGTGCACGACGTGCGGCTGGAACTCCTGAAGCAGGCCCATCAGGCGGCGCACATCCTCGCGGTTGGCAGCCACCCGCGCGTGCTTGCTGAGGTGAAAGCCCTCCACGGTGTTGACCCCCCGCTCCAGCGCATGGGGCAGGATCTTGCTGGGCTGCCCATCCTTGGCGTTGCCGCTCACGAACAGCACCTCGTGCTTCTCGCTCTGCACCGCCGCCGTGTTCAGGGCCGGCTCGGCGGGCCCGGTCCACTTCCAATTGGCGAAGAGATGCAGGATCTTCAAGGAGAGAGGCCGGGGAGGAGAGCGATCTGGAGCAGAGTCCGAGGTGTGGACACAGGCTAGCGGCCGCGATCCGGGGTCTCAACGACGGGCAACTTCTGATGCCAAGTGTGTGATCTTCGGACCCGCAGCCGCCTAAGGTGCGGGACAGTCCCGCCGAGCAAACCCGCCTGGGAGAACGCCGCCCATGAGCATGAGATCGACGACCCGCCCGAAGCACCGCCGCGGCAGCCCGCTCCCGCTCGTGGTCTTCCTGATGCTGCTCGCCGGCGTCGTCGTCTTTCGGGAGCGCTTGCTCGCGCCGTTCCAGAAGCAGGATCAGCCAGACATACGGGAACAGTCGTCGGATGATGAAGGACTGGTGAAGGGGGAGGGCCTGAACGAGAGCGATTCCACGGAGAACCTGGGGACGAGCGCATCGCTCACCGACGGTCGGACGCCCGACCTCGACTCAGAGGCTGTCGACCTCTCCGAAGCGGGCATCATCCAGGAGGCAGCACTGGGTTCTGACGCGCTCACATCCCGCGACGTCCCAGCAGAAACTGGCCAGGCAGCACTGACGTCAGCCCTGGCGTCGAGCCCCCGCGCGCCCAACACCGTCGACAGTGGCCGCACCCGCACCGGGTTGCGCAGCTTCAGCCTGAATCCGGCCGCCCCCGTCTTGTTGGATCAGGAGCAGGTGCAGCAGCCGAAGCAAGAGCAGGGCAGCTCCGAGCAGCGGGCCTTCGAAACGGCCCCCACGAACACCGCGGCCCTCAACTCCCTGATCAGCAGCCTGCTCGAGGAGGGTCGCAAGGATGAGGCTCTGGAAGCTCTCACGTGGTTCACCGAGATGGGCGGTGCAGGTGAGAAGGCCGACGCCTGGCGCGTGCAGCTTGACCCCTTCGGCCATGCCCGAGCGACCTTGATGCTGGAAGCGGCAGGCAGCCTCATGGACCTGGCCGCCCTCTGCGAAGAGAAGCGCTTCTGGATCACCGAAGCGGCGCTGCTCGATGCGGCCAGCGGCCTGGCCAAGCGCGTCGCCAACGACGTCACCTCCTCCGCGGCCGCGCCCTTCGAAACGATTCTGGAGCAGGCGGGTGAGCGGCGCGCCCAACTCGCCGGGCGCAGCGATGCGGTCAAGGCGCTGGCCGCCTATGGTGCGCCCCTGCCACCCGATGCCGACGTACGTTCACGCCTCAGGCGCCTCGCCGCCGACCAACGGGACGCCCGTGCGGAAGCCAGCGGCGAGCTGCACGAGGTGGAGACGCGGCACGTCCGCGTCCTGACGCCCCTGGGTTCGCTGGTGGCGCAACGGGCCGCGGACGTCGTGGAGTCCGTGTACGCCGAGTTGAGCAATCGCTGGAACAGCTCGCCTTGGCGCGGGCGGGATCGCCTGGTGGTCGAAGTGCTGGGAATCGAAAGCACCTACGCCTCCCGGCGCCAGGCCGCCACGCCGCCCGTGGCGGATTGGGTCGACGCCTTCCTCACCGAGAAGGGGAGCGGGGACGGTACCGGGGACGGAAACCGGCACCTGGTGGTGCTCGACCCGCGAACCCGCGGCGCACCTCTCGACGAACTCTGGGGGCTGCTGGCCAGGGAGAGCGCCCGACGCATGCTCTGGGATCAGGCCGAAGACGATTCGGCGCGCGCCCTTCCGCTCTGGTTGGAAGAAGCCCTGGTCATCGAGGCGGAAGGCACGCGCCTCCTGGCCGACGGCAGCCTCGTCTTTGGCGAAGCGCCGGAGAGCCGGCTGCAACAGGTGAGCGCGTCCTTGGCGGGACAGGGGCCGCGCCCGATCCCCCTGGGCAGCGTGTTGGTGCAACTGCAGGGCAACCGCTACGCCCCCACCTGGGCCTGGTCCCTCGCGCGCTTCTTGCGCGAAGCCCGCAATGAAGACGGCGCCCTGCGCTGGCGCGATCACTACGACGACCTGCTCGAGGCGCCCGGGGCCGACGAACCGCTGCTAGCCTTCCAGAAGGTCATGCTGAGCCGCAAGAGCAAGCGGGGCGACACACCCAACCCCGACAACCTGGGCGTTCTCGAACTCGAGTGGCGTGAGTGGGACGGCGAACAGATGGCTCTGCGCACAGGCGACAAGCAAGCCATCACCAAGGGTTTGCTGGATGCGCGCCACGCCTATGGTCGGCGGGACTGGGACGAGTGTCGCAGCCTGCTGCGCCGCCTCGTGTCCGTGCGCCCAAGCCACCCCGAAGTGCTCAAGCTGAGCGTCGACTTGGCCGAGCGCACGAATCGCATCGACGAGGCGTTGCTCGCGGCTTGGAACCTGGCCGCCCTGCGCCAACCCTCCTGGGATTGGAACCTCGCCGCAGGCACGGAACCCCAACCTGCGATGCTTGCTGAACAGAGTGCGCGCATCCGCTACGCCGAGACCATCGAGGTGCAGGCCGCCCTGGGCGCCGCCCTCGCCGCGCACGACGAGTCCGTGCGTCAAGCCGTGCTGCCGCTCGTCGATGACATGCTCGAACAGGGTTTCCCCCGGGCGGCGGTACGCCTGCTCGACGCCTGCTTGAGCATGCAGCCCCTGGACGCGGGCTACCTCTCCATCCGGGACGAGATCCTCAACGGCGCCCTGGGCCTCAACGACCTGATCATGAACCAGCGCCTGCAGCCGGGCCCCAAACTCCTGGGGCTGTCCGGCGACCGCGACCTCTTCCAACCGGAAGAAGGCGGCAGCCGCCTCGTGGTGCGCGCCGGCGACCGGGTCTCCCCCGCCAGCCTGCGCGGCCTGGCCCTGCTCGAGCCCCCCTACCGCGTGTCGCTCCAACTGGAGTTCCAGAAGGACAGCGAAGGGCGCATCACCGACGACGGCACACGCTTCGCGGGCCTGCTCTTCGGCGCACCGGAGCACAGCGACTGGGGTGACTGGGGCGTCTTCGCCACGCCCGCCGGCAGCATCGAGATCGCCACCCCCGGCCGCCTCGAATGGCCCAGCCGCTCCATCGGTCGCGGCATCCGCGGTCGGCTTGAGCTGGAGGTGCGGGTGGAAGGCCAACGGCTCGAGATCCTCTCCGACGGGCGCAGCCTCAGCGTGCTCAAGCTGGGCGAACGCACGGCCCCAGGCTGGCTGGGCCTGTTCGTGCGCCACGCGGACGTGGACCTGTTGGGGCTGACGGTGTCCCGCAGCCGCCGGCCGGATCCGCGGGCCCTGTGGTGGACGAGCGGGGGTGGGTGAGGGGGGTTCCCGGCGGAAATACAAGCGGGTGCCGGCCGATCTGATTCCCTCGCAGCTACACCGTTGCGCCGACGACCCTTCGTGGCGATCATCTCCTCTCTCAAGGAGCCGCAAGGCTCGCGCGAGCGAGAGCGGGTGTAACTCAGGGGTAGAGTATCAGCTTCCCAAGCTGGTTGTCGCCGGTTCGAATCCGGTCACCCGCTCCATTTTTCGCGGCTGAAACGTGCATTTGGCAGGGTCGCTGTTCCTGGTCTGGAACGAATTTGGAACGCGGTGATCCGTCGGCGAGGTCGACGGGCGACGTAGATCCTGACGCTGCGCATGCGCGGCCAGCTCGCTGGGCATGAGCCGCGTCATGAACGCGCACGCGGTATCCCACATCACGAGCGCGCGCGCCTGACTGCGACCGCCCGTCCTACAGAGGTCCGCAGCAGCTCGGCACGTCCGGAGGCACCGGGCCGGGACGTCGATGTTCTCCTGGAGTTCCCCTTCGGGGAGCGGATCGGCGCCGTCCCGCTCAGCGGACCGGAGCGATGATTCGCAAGCGGCGCTCACCCGAAGCGGGCGGTCTACCCAAGAGGATGGCCGCGGGAGTCGATCGATGGACGGCCCACCCGGATCGGCGGGCCTGCCGGGCGGCGGCCTGGAGCTGATCGGGCGACCACAGCTGGGAGGACTCGTCCCAGGCGTAGACGGCGTGCAGGTTGATCATCGTGAGCTGGGCGGTCTCGGGGTCGGCGCTGGCCCCGCCGAGGATGTTGAGCATCTGATCGGGCGGGGCATACACGACCTCGACGTTCTTCACCCCCCGCTCCTTCAAGGTGAGCAGCAGGGGGATCGAGTGCCCTCGGATCAGCGAGTTCACGAGCACCCGGTGATGGGCGTCGTCGGCGACCACGAGGGTCTCGGCCACGGCGGAGTGATCGTCCACCCAGCGTTGGTTGTTGACGATCGTCGAAACCATGGCGGATGCGAGCAGCGAAGCCAGGACGACGAGGCCGGTCAGTCGGGCGCGGGCGTGCGGGAGGCTGAGCCAGACACGCAGCACGAGCAGCAGGAGGAACGGGAAGAGCAGGAAGCTCGTCTTGCTGATGATCAGGGTCCGGGTCCCGTGCAGCAGGTCGCCGACCAGGATCAGCGCGGGATAGATGGGCGCTGTGCGCATCAGCAGCGCGGCGACCGGGTCGTCCATGGATTGGTCGCGCTGCCGCCGGAAGCGGAACAACAAGAAGAGCGTGATCAGTCCGAGCGCGGTGAGGGCCAGCCAGTGCAAGCGCCCGCCGACACCGCCGAGCCCCTCGCCGAGAAAGAACGAGAGCAGCAACTGACTCGCGCGAGCCGCCGCATCCGAAAGGACGGGGCCGTGGAAGTACGACGGGACATCACCGGTGAGCTGCAGATGGCCCATGAGGGTCGGGATCCACGGTGCGAACCCGCCCGCGATCACCACGAAGACGACCGCCAGGCTGACGAGCTGCCGCGCTCGTCCTTCGGGGCTGCGCAGCGCCACCACACCGAGGAAGATGGCCTGCCAGAGCAACACGAACCCGTAGTGATAGAGGCTGTACAAGCCGACGAGCGAGAGCACGACGAACAGCACGCGAGGCCTGACCCGGCGTGGCGCGTCGGCCATCGCGAGGGCCGCCAGCGTCGACCAGATGCCCACCGCCATGATCATCGCGTAGGGCCGCGCGAACGTCATGATCGTGACGAACCATGGCGAGAGCGCTGCGAGCAGGATGATCCACAGGCCGACAAGGGGACTCGGCACGAGTCGACGCCCGAGGCGCGCGAGACCCAGAAGCGTCGCGAGACCGAACACGAGGCTCGGGATGCGCAAGGCGACTCGGTGCGTTCCGACCAGTTCGGTCCACCCGTTGAGCAACAGGTAGTACCCCGGCGGGCTGGGGTTCTTGAACCGGCCGGAGAGTTCTCTCACGACCTCCCTGGCCGTGCGAGGTCTCGTCCCATCGATGGCTGAATAGAGCTCCCGGATGGGGATGGGGCCATAGGGCTCGGGGTCGAGGGACCCCACGGCGATGTCGACGGAGACACCCTCGTCGTGGGCCAGGCCGAGGAAGAGCCCGTTCGCCATGGCGGCGCCCAGGTACACCAGGACGGCCGCGAGCATGGCGAGTCGGTGTGACATGTGCGGGCCCGGACGACGGAAGGAGTCGGGCGATTCGACCACGCCACGGGGGTGCCCCGACCCCAGCGGTAGTGTCGCCCATGCGAGCTCACCATAGTATCCTTGACGGGATGTGGTCGGTTCGCCGTTATTTCTCGAGTGCACGCTTCTCTCCGAACCGATGCGCACACACAGCGCTTGGGGGTAGGCTCCGCGTGGCCATTCGCGACGAGCTCGACCTCCACGACCAGGCCACCGCTCCCGCCTTGGAAAGCTCATGAAGAACACGATCCAGAACAACCTGAAGATGTGGAACGAGCGCCACACGTGGACCAGGGATGGCGACGAGTGGGATGGGCAGGCGAGTTTCCACAAACAGAGTTACGACGACTGGAAGCGTTCCGTCATTGAGGTGTTTCTCCATCCGCACCTCAGCGATCAGACCACGGCCGTCGAGATCGCCCCGGGCCACGGCCGGTGGACGGAGACCCTCGCGGAGCGTTGCGGGCAGCTCTATCTGGTCGATTTGAGCCCGAGCTGCATCGACCATTGTCGGAATCGATTCGCCGCTCACCAGCAGGTCACCTATGTGGTGAATGACGGAACGTCTCTGCCGGGACTGCCGGATGCTGGCGTCGACTTCATCTGGTCGTTCGACTCGTTCGTCCACATGGACCCCAAGGTGATCGACGCCTACATGGCCGAGATCTACCGGGTGCTGCGACCCGGTGGTCGCGCGATCCTGCACCACGCCGGTCGACGCCACGCCACGCTCGGACTCGGCTTCCTCCGGAACTGGGGGAAGATCGGCCGAAGACTCTACAAGCTGATCTCGCTGCGGATCTGGAACGACGACGACGGCTGGAGATCCGAGGTCTCGAAGCAGGTCGTGCAGGATCTGGCCGACAAGAACCAGCTCGCCGTGGAATCCCAGGTCCAGTCCTGGGGAGTGAACGGGGAGTTCGGGGTCCTGCGCTACGGCGACTACCTCACCACGCTCAGCAAGCGGGGCTGAGCACGCAGCCAGGCCATGACACGCCACCGGCTCATCCCTCGTATCCCGCTGCTGCTCGCCCTGCTGGGCTCCAGCCTGTTGGCCTTCTCCTGTGGTGTACCTTCCGTCGATGACGCCATCGCCGATCAAATGGCGGCCTTCAAGTTCGGTGCCTATGAACACGTCGTGGAGAGAGCTCCGGCACTCGTGCAGCGCTGCAAGAGCGAAGGCGCCAGCGAGGAGAAGGCCTGGAAGGTGGAGAAGTTTCGTGTGCTCGCGTTGGGCAAGCTGGGCAAGGGTGAGGAGGTCTCCGAAGAGCTGATCCGTCTGGAAAGTGCATTCGGCGACCAGGTGACGCCGGGGCTCTACGGAAGAGTGGGTGGATACCTCACCGACTCCGGCAGCTACCTGGAAGCCATCACCGTCCTCGATGCCGGCACCAAGAAGTTTCCTGACGAGAGCGCGCTCTTCAGGCCCTTCATCAAGAGGTGCAAGAAGCGCGCCACGAGTGCGGGTGACAGCGCCGCCATCAAGAAGCTCGAGAGCCTCGGCTACCTGTAGCCAGGGGCGGCTGCTGCAAGGACCAGCGGCCTCCCGGCCGAGCTGCGTGAGCCGAGAGCAACAGGAACAGCAAGACACCGAGCCAGATCAACGTCTGCAGGATGACGCTCACGTTGTTCCAGGGAAAGGGAAGTGAGTACACCCCCCCAGGCGCCAGCAGGGAGGCGGACATCGTGGTGAGGAGGATTCCCGCGGCCAGACGGAATCGCGGCCCGGGGGAGCCCTCCCCCTTGAAGATCCGGTACAGCGCGATGAGCGGCAGCAGCAGGATGACATCGTCGTACCAGCCGTGATACATGCCGAAGCGGGCGACGAGCGCGCTCACGCCGATCAGGATCCAGATCGGCCCCTTCCGGTAGAGCCAGACCCAGAGGCCGAGCGCGCCGAGCACCAACAGGGTGGCCGGAAAAATCAGGTCCACGTGGCGGAAGTACGAGAGGACGCTGTGCAGATTGATGCTGGTGATCTGCAGTGACTCATGTTCGGAGTACTGCGCAGGCTTGATGGAGCCTTCTCCGAATCGGGACCCGTAGATCGCACCGATGCGACCACGCCCCAGCCAGAGTCGCATCAACTCGATCGGCCCCCGACTCTGGAAGAGGGAAGCGCCAAAGGTCATGAGGGCGTAGCCAACGCAGATCATCAACGACGGGCGGAGGCTTCCCGCGGCGAACGCCACGATCCAGAAGAAGTACGCGGTGATCGACGGTTTGACCAGCGCGATCAGGAACAGGGCGCTGATCCAGGCGGTCCGGCCGAGGGAGCGGTGCCGCTCGGCGACGAGTGGCAGTGCCGCCAGGAGGCAGAGCACGACCACCAATCCCGTCTGGCCGTTGCCGACGGTGGCCCCGACCGGATAGGCCGCGAGCATGACGAGGGCCAGAAGCAGTTTTTCCTTTCGCGATGTGGCTCCACTGCTGCGGACGAAGAGAACAACCAGCGCGCAGAGAGTCAGCAGCGTGAAGAACCCCCAGGACCAGCGGACTGCCGACAGGCTGAGCGCTCCGAGCAACGGCGAGAGCATCAGATAGCTGGCCGGGGGATAGACGGCGTCCGACGCCGCCTCGCCATAGATGTCGAAGCCCGCAAACCACCACGAGACTTCGCTCCAGCGAAGCCTGAGGTCGACCGCCCCGTTGCCGAGGCGGGAACTCAGCACAAGCCGCCAGAATTGGTAGGACAGCCAGATCGCAGCAACCGTGCCGAGCACCACGATGATCCCGCCAAGGATGCGTCGCCGGTGTTGCTCCCAGAACGCACGTGTACGTTCCGCGAAAGTCGAGGATCCGTCGAAGAGAGTCATCGTGACGAAGTGGTGGATCTTGGTGTTGTCGTGAGTGCCGGTAGGGAGGAACCGGTTCTAGTCGGGGGGCGAGTCGTGGGCCCGCAGCTGCGCGCAGAGAGCGAACGACACTGGTGCGCACCGCGAACTGACGTGCGGAAGAGCGTAGCACTCGGAAGACAGCTTGATGGCGACGAGACACCGATCGGAGGAGTGTCGGGGGCCCCCTTCGTGCTGGCGGAAGAGATCGCCAAGGAGCGCAAGGGCAAGGCCAGCCCCGAGGACTGGAGGCACCCCGGCACCCCTCATGCACGCATCACGCAGATGAGACGTGGGCCGGGAAGACGGAACCAGGAGGCTGGCAAGAGCTCCGCGCCAGAGGTCCAGGCCGGAGAGTACGATGAACAGGAGCCGCAGGACGATCAGCCCCGAGCATGACGGAAGACGCCGGCTGAGGATCGGCGGCCGTGATGAATGCGAGGAGTGAAAGAAGACGGATGTTGAGGAAGCTCAAGAAGGTCATTCGGTCGGTCATCGACCAGAACAGGGCATGGAAGCCAGAGGGAGACGAGGGGATCAAGGAGCTAGGTCATCGCGCATACGTTGGCGGGAAGTGGGAAGAACTCGGCAAGCTGCAGTTCGACTTCATCGTAAGCCGGGGCCTGGAACCCTCTCACTGCCTCCTTGATATCGCTTGCGGTTCATTGCGTGGAGGAAATCACTTCGTCCATTACCTGGATGCGGGCAACTACCTGGGGATCGACAAGGAAAGCATGTTGATAGACGCGGGAGTGAAGAATGAGCTCGGAGAAGAGACGCTTGAAGAGAAGCGCCCGGAGTTTGTCGTGTCCGACGACTTCGGCTTCGCCGCCTTCAGCAAGAAGCCTCACTTCTCGTTGGCTCAGTCCCTGTTTACTCACCTGAATCCGACGGACATCTGTTTGTGCTTGAAGAATCTCAAGGAGTTCGTGGAAACGGGCCATGTCTTCTTCGCGACCTACTCCGAGGGTCGCTCGTCGGCCAACACAAGAGACTCCCACAGCCATGCGAGCTTCAGCTACACACGCGGTGAGATGGAGGTGTTCGGCGCAGACAACGGTTGGTCGGCCACCCATATCGGTGATTGGGGGCACCCCAGGCAGCAGTTCATGATGAAGTATGAAGTCGTCTAGAATGAGAATCTCTCGACCAGGCACCTGGTCGAGGCTTGCCCCCAACCGCAAGACCACGCGCAATGCCCAAGGCCGACATCCATCCCAGACCCTGGTCGGTCCGCCTGTGCCAGCCCTATAGGAGGCTCACTGCCGGGTCGCGTGCGCTGCCCGACTACATCGTGTTGGGCGCGCAGAAGGCAGGGACGACGTCGCTGCACCGCTACCTCGAGGCGCACCCCAGCGTGCTGCCGTCCCTGGTCAAGGAGGTGCAGTACTTCTCGATGCAACACGACCGCGGAGAGGCCTGGTACCGGAGTCACTTCCCGACGAAGCGCGCCCTCGCCCGTGCCGCGGCCCGTCACGGTGGCACCGCCCTGACGGGTGAATCGAGCCCCTACTACCTCTTCCATCCGCTCGCGCCCGCCCGCGCGAGAGCGTGCGTCCCCGACGCCAGGTTGATCGTGCTCTTGCGCGACCCTGCCGAGCGCGCCCACTCGCACTTCCACCACGCCATGAAGCACGGCCTCGAGGATGCGCCGAGCTTCTCAGAGGCACTCGACCGCGAGGGGGCGCGGCTCGCCGGCGAGAGCGACGAGTCGATCGCTGAGGGGACGGCCTTTCACCATCGCAACCACTCGTACGTGGCCCGCGGCGCCTATGCGACGCAGCTTCGCGCCTGGCTGAAGCACTATCCTCGCGATCAGGTCCTCGTTCTGAGCGCCGCGGAGCTCACCGAGAGGCCGGGGGTCGTCCTGCAGGAAGCGCTCCGATTTCTCGGGCTGCCTCCCTACGAGCTGCCCGAGTACGCCCGCCACAACCCGAGCGGGAAGTCACCGCTCGAGCCCAACCTGCGCGAGCGTCTCGCGCACACCTTTGCGACGAGCAACCAGGAGCTGTATCAGCTCGTCGGGCGCGACTTCGGCTGGGAGCGGGAGTCATGAGCGCAAACTCCCCCGGTCAACCACGCCGATCGGCCGCGATCAGACCGCCGGGGCCTTGGCGGATAGGAAGTCCAAAGCCCCCGGGTGCGGGGCGTTCCCAGGGTGCAGAGGCCCATCGTATCCCTTGCAAGTTGGAGGGCCTGTCCGGGTTCCGGGGCGGTCAGGATGGCCTCAACGATGCCGGCCTGGGTGATCTGGGCGGCTTGCCCCGGCGCTCGCGCTCAGACTCTTCAAGCCGGCCGAGCAATGCCTTGCTCATCGCGACGTCCCGCGGCTGAATCCTCTCGCCTCGCTCCCAGGCCGCGAGGCCTTTCATGATCGGGGCCAGGGAGGCCATGTCCTCTCGCGTGTAGCCGTTGTTCATGAGCATCTGCATGTCCTCCAAACCTCCCACGCGGAGCACATCGTCAGAGACCTGCGCGATGAACCCCTCGATCTTCTGGGCCATCTCTCTGGACGAGCCGGTCATGTGCCTCCAATTCACGTACTCGCCCTCCAGTTTGTGCTGCTCGCGGAACTTCGGCGTGTCGGCAACGGTGCCACGACCAACCTGAAACAGATTGAGGAAGTACGCATCGACGGCCGACGTGTTGAGGAACTCGATTGTCCTGCCAATGGACTCGTCCGTCTCCCCCGGGAATCCCAGAATGAGATTGGTCATGACTGCCACACCATGGCGGCTGAACGCATCCACGACCTTGTAGGCCTCCGGAACAGTCGTCTGCTTGTTCATGATCTTCAGCACTGTCGGGTCGGCCGATTCCATCCCGATGTTGACCATTTCGCATCCCGCCTCGGCCATCAATCGAATGGAGTCTTCGCTTAAACCCGAGGATCGCGAGAGACAGAACCAGGAGAAGTCAAATCTCTCCTCCAGCATCATTCGGCAGGTCGCCCGCAGCTTCTCCTCCGGAAACGTGAACAGGTCGTCAACGAAGTCGATCCGGGTGACCCCGATCGCTTTCAGGGTGCGCAGCTCCTCACGCAGGAGCTCGATTGACTTGTAGTCGGTCCGGTTCATGAGCCGAAAGTCGCAGAAGCGGCAGCCAAACGGACAGCCTTGACTCGTCTGAACAGTCACGCGGCCCGCGTAATTCCTGGGGAGACACCGCCGCCAATCCGGGGTGATCTCGTCGAGCGGTATCTGCTCTGGCTCACGCTGTGTCCGGCGCACTCTCGCGAGCCGCCGGTAGATGATGTTCGGAATGGAGTCTATCGCTTCGCCACGCTTCAGCGCCTTCACAACCCGACACAAGGTGCCGAAGCCCTGCGCGTCATTGATGATGATGTCGCAGTGGTCCAGGACCGTGGGGACGAGCTCGGGATAGTTGTCCGTGTACCAGTGGAGAGTGCTGCTGCCCACAACGACCTTCGAACGCGGGGAGCGACTGGCCACCCGGTCGTAGATCTCCTTCAGGGCGAGGATCACGTCCATGGTGATGAACGTGGTCGAGACGACCACGCAGACCGGTTCCTCGGAAAGCAGTTGATCGATCCGCTCATCCGACTCGAATCCGAATGTCTGGATGACTTCTCCCGCAAGGTCGTTCCTTGACAGGTAGTCGAGCAGGATGACTCCGTTGAGCGTTACGTCGCCGAGCCATGTGATGTACTGGTCCGCGTTTTCTCTTGTCAGGACCGGCACCTGCTGGCCCGCACGCGCATAGTTGATCACGTCTGTGGGGCACCAGCCGCGCGGCTGATCCCCTATCAACAAGCCGCATTGCTGATCCAATACCTGTTGCATGTCCCGGCGCTGACGTGCGTACTCGAGGACGCCCAGGGGATTATAGTTTCTCTTCCTCAAGACATCGAAACCGTGCCGCAGGCGAGCCCTGAGGCTGTTCGCCGTGAGCGACTGTTTCCGGCGATCATCGGTGCTCGTGTTCGTGTTTGCGACGATCAGGCAATCGAGGTTCATGGCGCGGCTCTTCGCAGGTGTGGCGGGTCGGCAGGTGGAGACGAGAAATGCCAAGCAGGGGTCTGATTACCCGTGCCTGGCAGGGATCCGGCACGCGATTGCTGTCCGCGAGTAGAGAAGTGTACCGCACCCGGGTCCGTGGACAGTGATTCGAGCGTATTCACGCGGACGCCTCGAGCGCGAGCTGGTCTGGTGCGCGACATGCGCACACCGTCACAGTCCTTCCCGCTGACCGGCGAGTGACCGACGTGTTGGCCGAAGTGAACTCTGTCACCAGGAAGACAGGCGCTTCGTTCTACCTGGTCGCCAGGCGAGGCAGGAAGCGCGGATCGTTGCACCTCCCTTCACCTCGTTCGGTGTCAGCGATCAACGACGCCGATCGGATGCGATGAAACCGCCGGGACCGATCAGTGACCAGAGCGTCCTCCAGAACAGGCGCCTCTCGAAGCTCGCGAGGGCGTCGGCGCTCCGTTCGGAGAGGAATGGAGTCGCAATCCTGGAGACGATTCGGAGCGGCCACGGAACGTGCTCGTGGAGCAGCGGCCCGTGCCTCTCGAGCAGCCGGGCGAAGACGTGACGGCGTACCGCTGGATCGTGGATCGTGGAGAACAGGGAGTTTCCTCGCACGCGATAGTCGAACGCTGCCTGGGACACGTGCCGGAACCGCCAGCCGCGCCTGCCCGCGTGCAGCCAGAACTCCCAGTCCTCCAGGCAGATCATCTCGATGTCGTAGCCACCGACGTCCTCCCACAGGGCGCGGCGATAGAGCGCGCACGCGTCGATGTCGTTGCCGCCGAGCAACTTGCGCAGGTCGAAGGCGGGCTGCGTGTAGACACCGCTGCGCGCGCCGAACAGCTGGCGATCGCCGTAGATGACCCCGATGTCCGGCGCTTGGTCCAGCGCGGCGACGGCCAGCTCGAGGAAACCCGGGCGCAGGCGGTTGTCGGCGTCCAGGGGCAGGACGTACCGGCCACGGGCCCGCTCGATCCCGGCGTTGCGTGCAGACGAGAGACCTCCGTTGACCTGTCGGAGCACGGTCGTGCCTCGCGCCCGGATCGCGTCGAGGATGCGCAGCGTCTCGGGGTCGGTCGAGCCGTCGTCGACGACGATCAGCTCATGGGAGGCGTCAGCGAACTGTTCCACGCTCGCGAGAGCATCGAGCAGGTACACACCGTCGTCGTGCACCGGCACCACGATCGAGACGGCCACATCGCCGGCATCTCCAGGCCCACACACGCTCGTCCGTGTCGGCTGTTCGGAGCGCCATAGCCCCCGCGCGGGGATGTCGGCCAGCTCGTCGAGGGCACCGAGCAAGCGCACGCACTCCGGATAGGCGGCGGCCATGAGGTCCGCGCGCCTGTCGTCCGCCTGGCTCTGGAAGATCGTGGGGTCGAACGCCTCGGAGAGATCGGTGGGGGTCAGATCGAGACCCAGCTTGCCCGTGAGCAGCTGGCGAAAGTCCTCGAGCTGGCTCGGCAGCGCGTTGCTGGACACGAGCAGGCAGCGGTCGCGGTGCCGCTCGTAGAAACGGAGCAGCCGCTCGTTGTAGTGCGTCCAGATGCGGTGGCCGTACGATGGGTTCGCCAGGAAGACCGGCGCGCCACCTCGCTGCATCGAGTCCGCGACCTCCCACGGGAATCGGTAGACGAGCACGTAGCGCGGCTGGTCGAGGCAGGCCTCCCAGACATCGAGCGTGAGCGTCGTGCGTGGATCCTTGAAGCCCCAGGCGACGCCCCCACCGGCGCGCTCGGCGGCCAGCTTTCGCGCCCGCTCTCCGAACTCCCCCAGCCTGGCCTCATCGAGCTCGTGCTCCTCGCACCAACCCCAGTCCACATGACCCGCTGCGCCTTCGGGCAACAGCTCCGCGAAGAGCTCCCCGTGCACGGTCACGATGTCGACGTCTTCGAAGTAACCGCGCTCGTTGTGGACGTCCGCAGGCAGCAGCCGCCGGCCCATGTCGATCCCGAGCGACGCGAGCATGCCACCGACCATCGAGGTGCCGGAGCGGTGCATGCCCGCTACGAGCACGGCAGGCGGCTCGCGGCTGGTCAAGTTGCGTACTCCGGGAAGACACGAAAGAGCAGCCGCTCCCGGTGTCGGAAAGAGCGCTCAAGCTCGGCGTCGAAGTACTCGTTCCAGGGACGCTTTGCTCGGGAACGCGCGACGTTGACGGGCCGCCGTTCGGCGAGGAAGGCCGTGTCGTCCGGGCTGAAGCCCTGCTCATGGAGAAAGGACGCCAACTCGCCGGCGAGGTCCTCCAGATGCAGGAAGTGCACGTCGGCGAGGTCTTCGATCATGGCGCCACTGTCGATGCTCGCGTTGCTGAGGCGGGCCAAGGCGGCGTCGGGATCAGGGGCAAGGAAGCGCATCAGGTGGAGCGACTGGGAACCCACGTCCGCCTGGCAGTCGACGCCCTGCAACACGTTTGGTCGATCGAAGACATCCATCAGCTCGAGGTACTGTCGGAAGTCGAGATCGGGGAAGGACGGAAAGCGGTCCTGCACGGCCCGTCGGTCAGCCGGTGGTCGCTCACGCCAGAACCCGTGCTCGTACAACGAGACCGCCCGGTCGAGAGGGTGGCGTGTCACGCAGACATGCGGCCGGTCGCGGTAGCGCGCTGGGATCTGGGAGACGCACCCGTGCTGGCTGCGTCGCCCCTCCCGGCGCGCTTGGAGCGTGCGGTCCATCCGATGACTCAGCTCGCGGAACCGGCGGCACCCCCAACCCAGTCGGCCCCGGAGCTCCCGCAACGGTCCGGCTTCGCACTGACCGTAGAGCTCGCGCAACACGCCACGCATGAAGGTCGAACCCGTGCGCGGATAGTTCAGCAAGACGAACCGGTCCGTGATGATCAACCCGACGCCTCGGCGGGACCCATCTGCTCGGCATCCAGCGGCGTCACGGCGCGCGCCGACGGAGGGCGCAACTCGTCGGACAGGCCGAGGCCGTATCGCAGCGCGGCCATGAAGAGATGCCGCGCGGCCCGCAGGTGTCCCTGCATGAGCAGCTGCCTGAGGTCGTCGGCGAACGTCAAGGCCGTGAAGAAGGGCGCCGAGAGCCTACTGGCGTGCTTGCGATGGAACACTCCCGTGCTGCGCACCTTGCACGCCCACCGCCACGCCTCCGAGCGCACCGCGCGGGCCCCGTCGGGCTGGTCGTGCCACATGAGGGCCTTCGGCTCGCACCAGATCTCGTAGCCTGCGGCGCGCATCCGCCGGCACAGATCGAGGTCTTCGTAGTACATCGGGAACTCGCTGTCGAACCCGCCCACCTCTCGCAGCGCCGCCATGCGGATGAGCATGCCGTGGCCCCACACGTAGTCGGTGCAGGCGGCCTCGCTTCGGGGTTCGGTTTCGGCCCGTCCGATGCCGGGAATGCGCTGCCCGAGGGGCAGGCGACCCTGCCACGATCCGGCATAGATGAGCCGCGGCTGACCGTCGGGCATGGGGTCGAAGGAGAACGTCTTGGGGCCCACGATGCCGGCCGACGGATGCCGATCGGCGAAGCAAGCCAGCGCGCCAAGCATCTCCGGATCGACGAGCGTGTCCTGGTTCAAGAGCAGGACCCACTCGGCGCCCGCTTCCTCCAGTCGCTGGAACCCGACGTTGCAGGTGTGACCGAAGCCCCTGTTCTCCGGAAGGGCGAGCACCTCGCAGGTGGGTGCATGCTCACGCACGGAAGCCACGGTGTCATCCCTGGACCCGTCATCGACCACCAGGATCCGTCGTGGTGCCTCCTGGGATGCGAAGAGCGAGTCGAGGCAACGAAGCAGGGTGTCGCGCTGGTTGTTGGATGGGATGAGCACGTCGATGTCGCACGTCATGCGCGAAGTATACCCGCATGACCCAAGCCATCGCGGGCGACACCAGCGTCGCTGCCCGTGTTTCCGGACTGTCCAAGCTGCAAGACCTGCTAGTCTGGCCCCGATGGTGGAGCTGTCTCGATTCCCCGACGGAACCGCCCAGTGACGCCCTCCATCTCTCCGGAGGGAGACGCCGGCACGACGGATCCACAACACAGCAGGGCAGCCGCCGAGACCGGCGGGGTCTTCGCTGCCCAGGTCGTGACCCATCTGTTGCGCTATGCCGGTGCGGTCTGCCTGGCCCAGGCGGTCGGAGTCGCGTGGTACGGCAGCTACACCCTCGGCCTGACCGTGGTGACCGTGCTCGGCATGGTCTCGTTGATGGGGGTCGCGCCGGGGGCCTTGCCGCTGCTGGCACGGGCGCGGCGGGCAGCCGATGCCGAACGGCTGTCCGCCGTCGTCCGGGCCACCTGGGTCATCGTGCTGATCTGCGCCGTGCCAGCGACGCTGGCCGTGACGCTGGGTGGGCGATGGATCGGGATCGCGGCTTTCGACGAGCCGGCACTGGCGAGCATCCTCCCGCTGTTCGGATTGTTCGTGCTGCTCTCGGCGTTGAGCCGCGGGACCGCGGGGCTCGTGCAAGGGCTGCTCGGCGCCCACCGCCAGGCGCTCATCGAGCCATTGCTCGTCGTCGCCGTCACGGTCGCCGGACTGGCCTGCACCTGGTATTTCGACTGGGGCATCACAGCGGCCGTGCTGGCCACCTTGGCCGGTCCGCTGGCCGGGGTCGTCGTCGGCGCGCGGCTGGTCTTCGCGACCGTGCCGGATGTCGCGCGTCTCGCCAGCCCGGCGAAGCTGCCTGTTCGGGAGCTCTTCGCCGACTCGTGGCCCCTCATGGGTGTGAGCACCTTTGCCTTCCTGCTCATGTGGATGGACGTGCTGCTCATGGGCGTCTTCCGGGGCGCCGACGAGGTGGGTGTCTATGGTGCCTGCGCCCGACTCGCGGTGACGGTGTTGCTCTTGCACAGTGCGGCCGGCCCCGTCCTTCTCGCTCGACTCAGCACGCACATCGCAGGAGACGAGTGGTCGGCCGCCCGGCACCTGTACCGCGCGACGTGCCGCTGGTCTGCCTGGGCCGGTGCCACCCTGGCCGGCACCCTGATCGTCTGGCGTCACGAGCTGCTCGGCCTCTTCGGGGAGCAGTTCGTCGTGGGCGCCTCGACGCTCGCCGTGCTCGCGAGCGGCCGCCTCGTCACCGCGAGTGTCGGCATGTGTGGGCAGGTGCTGGTGGCGACGGGCCGAGGGCGACTCGGCCTCTTGAACCTGATCGTGATGGTGGCCTGCAACGGCGTGCTCGACATCCTCTGGATCCCCCGGTACGGCGGAATGGGCGCGGCCGCGGCCACCTGCGCGAGTATCGTGCTCGTCAAGTCGCTGCAGAGCGTGCAGGTGTGGCGGATCTTCGGAATGCATCCATTCTCGACGCAAAGCCTGAAGGCCCTGCCAGCCATCGCCGTCGTGACGGTGCTCGCGGAAACTGCGAAGGGTGAGCCGACGCCGGGATACCTCTGGCTCGTCGGGCTGGCGGGCTTCGCACTCGTCTGCGGGTTGCTCTACTACTGGCTGGGTGCCGACGAGGACGACCGTTCGGTGATCGGCACCTGGTTGCAGCGAGGCGTCTGAGCTGGGGCGCTCGTCAGCGGGCGCCGCCGTCTTCGGCGGGCAGTGACCAGTGCTCGTCTTCCTCCTCGACGATCTTCACCTGCTGCCGGATGTAGTGGGCAGGGTGGTCGATGCGCCCGGCGTGGGTGACGGCCCGGGCCTCATCCGTGCCGAACATCTCGGCGTAGTCGCCGTGGAAGCCGTCGCAGATGCGTCGTAGATCACATCGGCTGCAGGCTGACGCGTACTGGTAGCCGCAGTGCTCGACCGCCCGCAGCTCGCCATTGTTCCAGTACAGCTGCTCTCGATCGAGCTGCCGACCGAAGACCCTGGAGGCGGCGGCATAACCACGTCTCACGACCGACGCCAGCGTCTCGCTCCGCTCGATCAGGTGCTTGAGCGGGGTGGTGAGGAAGCGCCACCGGCCGGTGCTGACGCGGGGCTCGAGGGGCGGCGGTGTCGTGGGCGGTCCAGGGCGGCTGCGCTGCTCCTGCATGCCGGTCCAGCTCCAGCTCGCATAGTCCCACTCGTGGTGGTCATAGGACAGCTGCTTGAAGTTGTACATCGACTTGCGGTGCCTCTCAGCCACCAGGCAGAGCGGGAAGTAGCGCACGTTGGCTTCCACGCCGGCGGCTTCGAGCCGATCGAGGGCCTCGTCGAGTGGGCCACTCACCTCCGCATATCGCGGGACGTTCTCGTCTGTTCGGACCCCCGCCTTCAACTGGTCCTCGAACGGGTTGAAGGTGAGGAAGTTGACCGCGTTGGCACCGGTCGCGATCGCCAGGTCGGCGATGGCCGGGAGCTGTGGCGTGGCGGCCTTGGACATGACGCAGTTGAAGCGAAAAGGGATGCCCAGCTGCTGGAAGTTCCGCAGCGCCTGCATCTGCTTCTCGTGGGCGCCTTCCAACCCCACGGCCATGTCGTGCTGCGCGCCGAGACCCTGCACGCTGACCAGGAAGTCGCGCACCCCCGCCTCTTGCAGGTCGCGGCAACGTCCCTCGTCGGCCAGCACGACGGCGTTCGTGATCAGCGTCGGATGCAAGCCGATGTCGCGGCAATGGCTGACAAGGTCGAGGATGCCTGGAAAGAGCGTCGGCTCACCACCCTGGATGTCGATGGCGTTGTTGCCGTACTCCTCCCTCAGGACACCGCAGATCTCCTTGGCCTTCTCGAGCGTCATGAACGGGTGCTCGATGTGTTCGGCGTCCTCGATGCGGTCGAGGAAGTAGCAGAAGTGGCAGCGCAGGTTGCAGGTCTGGCCCAGCCACATGACACCGCGCCGCGTGAGCATGCGCCGGGTGGTCGTGGCGTACGGCACGGGCGCTCTGCGCGACGAGGTGGAGGCGATTTCGAGCGCAGCCGCGAGCAGCTCTTCGGGTGGAGCGAGCGACTCGGGGATGTGCGATGCGCCACGTGCGACGACGATTCTGGCCATGTGAGTCCTTGGGGCGAAGGCTGATCAGCCTATCGCAGATGCTTCCTGCGGGCGGAGAAGAACCCGATCGCGTTGGCGACCTGGGAGACGCACAGCAGTGCGCTCACCCTGAAGGGGTGGGGCTCACCCGGCTGCCGGAACGGAAAGAAGACGAGGTCCGAATAGAACTTCAGCGGCTCGAAGGAGTCGGGCGTGGCGCGATCGTTCCGCTTGCTGTGGAACTGGAAGGCGCCTTGGCCATACCGATGGTGCTGCCTCCAGAACCGACCCAGCGAGAGTTCATGGTGGTGCTCGATGATCGCTTCGGGAACGAAACGCAAATCGATGTCTTGCTCGAGACAACGGGCGCAGAAGTCGCGGTCCTCCCCTCCTGCGAGGCCGAACTTCGTATCGAACCCGCCCAACTCCTCGAAGGTCGCGCGCGACATGGCGATGTTGTTGGAGGCCAGGAACGGGGCCCTCTTCTGCATGTAGTAGGCCGTGATGTAGGTGACGAGGGCCTGGCTCGCTCGCGAATACGCATTGTCCGTCAGGGCATTGGCCGTGTGCCCACCCACCATCCTCCTCGGCCCCTCTCCGAGAGCCCGGGTGAGTTCGGTGATCCAGTCCGGGTGCGGCTGGCAGTCGTCGTCGGCGAACGCCAGCACGTCGAACCGCGCCAGGCGCGCCCCTCGGTTGCGCGCCGACGCAGGCCCCGCGTGAGACTGCGAGGCCCAGGTGACGTGCAGCCCATCCGGCCGAGGTTCACGCCGGCCATTCAAGCCGGCTTCGGGCTCCCCGTCCTCGACCACCACCACCTCGAGGGCGTCGCGCGGGTGGTCCAGCCGAGCCATCGCATCGAGCGTGCGCGCCAGGGCTTCCGAGCGCCGGTAGGTGGGAATGATGATCGAGACGTCTGGAGTCATGGTTGCCCATGGTTGCCCATGGTTGCCGGACTACGGGGTCTGGTCGAGGAGGGACTCGGGGGGCAGGAACGCCCGGCTGAACCTCGGCTCATCGAACTGCCCGAAGAGCCATTGGTTCGTCGAGCCCGCCGCATTCTCGTGCGCTGCCATGATGAACGTGCCCACGTTGGCGATGGTCGGCTTCTCGAAGGGGATCGTCTCGAACACGCCGTCCACGCCGAAGCGGAGCTCGAGTCGATCGGCATCGTAGGCCACGCTCACGAAGTGCCACTCGGTGTCATCGACACTGAGCGAGCTGACGATCTTGTTCACCGATGCGCCGTCACCGTAGCGGAACAGCAGCTCCCGTCCGGTGGTTCCCAGATCACCCGCCTGCACCAGCAAGCCGTACTCGAGGAGCACGTCGCTGGACGACGGCGGCTTCTTCATGAACAGCCACTTGCGATCATTGGCGGAGGAGTTGTCGCTCACGAAGAACACCCTGACCCAGGCCTCCAGGGTGAAGCTGTTGTCGGGGACACTCAGAAGTCCTCCGACGTCCGGGACGCGCACGTCCGATGTGAGGTCGTGGTCCAGTGCCTGCAGGTTCGGCGCGCCGGTCTGCGGAATGACGGCCACGGGCACGTCCGTGATGTACACGGGAGTGCTGAAGCCCCCGAACGTGCCGTCGAGACCGTTGGCAGTCGAGTCGGGAACGGTCTGACCCATCGCCTGCTCGAAGCGCCAGTAGCCGGTGCCACCCTGGCAATCGTCAGGGACACAGTTCCCGTCCAGGTCCTGGTCCAGGCTGTCGGGGATGCCGTTGAGATTGCAGTCCGAGTCAGCCGGATCGGGGATGCCGTCGCCATTGATGTCCGTCCCGGGCGACAAGGCGCTCGAGGGCACCGTCACCTTCGCGTTTCCGGGTACGGTCCAGCGCAGCTCCACGGAGGCGGTCCCACCGGTCTCGCAGTAATCCAGCCGAACGAGATGGCTGGTCGAGGCGTCCAGGGAGACGTTCGCCGAGGACGTGCCTGCGCCGGTCCAGTTGTCGATGAGGAGCACCTCGTCGATCCAGAGACGGGCACCGTCGTCGCTCTGCACTTCGAACGCATAGTTGCCGGAGACGGGCGGCGTGGTGAGGGTGCCCGTCCACCGGGCGCCGAACCTGTCGACGGGGACGCCCACGGGGGACGTCAGGCCCCAGTCGAAGTCCACCTGCGGGTCCACCACGGTCTGGGTGCGCGAGCTGAACTCGAGCGTCAGCGGGTGGAGCATGAAGTACTGGCCCACCAGCCCCGGTCCCGCGCCGGTCTCGCAGCTGTCGAGCCACCCGTTGCCGTCCTTGTCGTCGCAACGCTGGCACTCATCGGGCACCAGGTTGGCGTCGCAGTCGAGCGAGGTGCCGCCGACAATGTCGTCGAGGTCCTCCACCAGGTTGCCGTTGCAGTCGCTGACCAGCTGGCACACGTCCGGGATGCCGTCGAGGTTGCGGTCGTAGATCGGTCGCGTCTCGGCGGGCATGACCGGCAGCATCGAACCGCCGGGCGGCTGCCACTGGAACTGGAGCTGGTCGCCGTTGGTGTCCCGGAACTCCAGACGGAGCTGGTACTCCATCGCGGAGCCCAACAGGATCGTGTTCTCGGAGTCGATGACGCCGGTGCCGGCTTCCACCCACTCGTCGACCAGCAGCACGCCGTTCACCCACAGGCGCACGGGACCCTCGTGCAGCAGGCTGAACCCGTGGACACCGCTGGCGGTGGTCAGGATCGAGCCCGTCCAGCGAGCGCTGAAGCCGGTGGGCGGGATGCCAGGTGGTGGCGATGTCAGCGTGAAGTCGAAATCGACCTGTGGGTCGATCCGTGCGACGGGTGAGCCGCTCAGGTTGTCGGAGGCGTAGTACTCGGCCGCCAGGCCCGTCGGCGTGACCGCCTGGCAGAGGTCAGCGAGGCCGTTGCCGTCACAATCGACGAGGCCCTGGCAGCTGTCCGGGACGCCGTCGAAGTTGCAGTCAGTCTCCAGGCCGGACAGGATGTCGAGGTCGTCCGGGATGAGGTTCCCGTTGCAGTCGGGCTCGCAGTCGTCGGGCAATAGGTTCAGGTTCAGATCGACGCTCTCGAGGCAGTGACCGGTCGTGCAGGTGATGGCGCGGATGGCCCAGTCTCCGTCGCACGCGCAGACCGTGTTGAGCCGCCCGAACTCGGCCGCACCCGCTGAGAGGTCGTTCAGGTCGATGGGAGCGTCCGCACTCACGAACCACGCGTTGAGGTCGGGAGACGTCTCGTCGAATGGTGCCGGGTACAGGGTCGGAAGCGGAGGGGTCTGGTCGAAGTGCCCGGTGGCACCGAGGAAGAACGAGGTGCCGGCCGCTCCGACGAAGGTGTCCGGAATGTTCACGAGGACAAACTGGCCGCTGCCCTCGAGGATGGAGATCACGGGGTGACCCAGGATCAGCTGGGCGTCCGTGGGGTCGCCGTCCCCGTTCGGGTCGCTCCACAGGCACACGGTGACCACGGTGCCCGCCTGCAGGAAGCCCCATGCCAACTCGACGTCGGTGACGACCTCACCGCCGGGCTGGACCAGGTGGGGGGTCAGCCACATCTGGTAATCGTGGTTGGTCCCGACTGAGTTGCCGCCCCAGCCGTCGTCGTAGGCATAGGTCACGAGACCCGGATCGGTCTGGCACTCGTCGGGGATGCCATCACCCTGACAGTCCTCCGAGAACCCGAGTGCGATGTCCTGGTCGTCGGGAGTCCCGTTGCCGTTGCAGTCCTGTACCTGGCAAGCGTCCGGCGTGCCGTTGAAGTCAGTGTCCTGGAGTTCGCCGCAGTGCCCGGTCGGGCAGGAGATCGCCCTCAGGACCCAGTCCGCGTTGTTGATCTGCCCCACGGAGAGCGCGCCGGCGGCCAGGTCCTCGGGAACGATCGGCGTGTCGGACGCAATGATCCAGCTCTTGTAGCTGGCAGTACTGAAGTCGACTGAAAAGGGCCGGTCGGTGATCGTGAAGCCGCCGAGCACGCCGACGAAGTAGGGCGTCCCGGCCGGGCCGACGAAGGTGTCCGGAATATCGATGCGGACGGCGGAAGCGCTGCCGGGCCAGCTCAGGGTCGTGTCGACGCTCCAGATCTCCAGGGCGTCCGTCGGGTCGAGGTCGCCGTTCGGGTCGCTCCAGAGGCCGATCGTCACCGGAGTTCCCGGGGCGATCGTTCCGCGGCCGATCTCGATCTCGGTGATCACCTCTTGGCCGGGCTGGACGACGTGCTGGGCCAGCCAGCAGTAGTAAGGCGTGCCCCAGCCCTGATCGCCCTCGGCGATGCCGTCGTCGTGTTGGTAGACCCACTCCGCGGGGAGCTGGCACTCGTCCGGGATGCCATCAGCGTTGCAGTCCTGGGTCGTGCCCTGCCAGATCTCGAACAGGTCGTTGATCCCGTTGTCGTTGCAATCGGGCCCCGGTTCGGGTGACGGCTTGAAGGCTGGGCGTCCCGCTCCGGCAGTCACGCCGCCCAGCTGGGGGCCGAGGTCGAGGAGGCCGCCCGGGGCAGGGACGAGGGGCCCGGCAGTTGGCCCGGGAGGGAGTGCGGGCATGGACACGGACTGCGTGGGGAAGCGCGGCGACGCTCCCGTTGGGCGACGGGCACCGGCCTGCGGGATGCGCGGCAGACTCACCGAGATCTCGTCGGTGGGCACGACCTGCGTTGGTTCCCGAACTTGCAGCGTGGGAACGATCGGGAGCGTGAATGCGACGAGTGCGATGACCAGAAACATGGTGTGTCCTCTTGCATCGATTCGGCGTCCCTCGGCGATCGCGCGCTTCCGACCTCAGGGGGGCTCTCGAGGACCGGATGGGCGGCGTGCGACTGGGCACCGTGGGGCCGCGGGGCGGCCTGAACCAACTGTCTGCTTGCCGATGACTATAGGCGCAGCATCGATCTTGAACAGTCGCAAATAATCAATTTCGATCATATTCGCGCTTGCAGAGTGCGGAGTGCCCCGCGACACTCGGTGCCCATGTACGAAGCCCAGCGCGACACGGCGATCCTCCGGGTGGTGGCCGAGAACGAGTTCGTCTCGGTCCGGACGCTCACGGAGAAGCTCGAAATCTCCGAAGCGACCATCCGCAGGGACCTCGCTCGACTCTCGAACGCCGGGCGACTGCGCCGCGTCCGCGGTGGCGCCCAGCATCTCTCGCGCTCCACCCTCGAGGGCCAGCCGGGCTTCGCAAGCGACCAGGGACGCAATCTCGTGGCCAAGCGCGCCATCGCGAGGCGGGCGGCCGACCTGTGCGCGCGAGGCGACGCCGTGATCCTCGACGGCGGCACCACCGTCCACGCGATGACCGAGTTCCTCAACGACCTCGATCTGCGCGTGCTCACGCCGTCACTCCCCGCGGCCCACGTGCTGGCGGAGCATTCGGACGCGACGATCACCCTCACCGGCGGCGAGGTGTTCCGGGACCAGCAGATCGTGGCGAGCCCGTTCCCACAGCCGATCGTCGAGGGATTCTCCGCCCGGCGGATGTTCATGAGCGCCCAGGCGATCGGGCCCAGCGGCCTGATGCAGACCGACTCGCTGCTGATCGGAAACGAGCTCGCGCTCCTCTCGCGCGCCGAGGAGCTCGTGGCGCTCGTGGACAGCTCCAAGTTCGCTCAGCGGGGAAGCCTCGTGGCCTGCCCCCTCGACCGCATCGACGTCTTGATCACGGACTCAGGGGTCTCGTCCGAACACCGCGAGATGCTGGAGTCGGCCGGCGTGCGCGTGCTCGTGGTCGATGCCCGGCCGGCATGACGGGGTAGCCTTCGTGGAGCCGGTCTCGATTGTCGCCCCCTCGCATCAGCGGCCCCGAGTCGACACGCCTTCGAGCGTGTGGCACTTTGACGGCTCCCCCGCACGCCCCTACGATCACCGCCCATGAGCGACCTCAACTGGGACGACCGAGCAGCCGGTGATGATGAGCCGGACCGCCTCGTGTACCGCTCGCGACTGCTCGGGGCCGATCCACGGGTCACCAACTACGGCGGTGGCAACACCTCGGCCAAGGTCCGTACGAACGACCCGCTGACAGGTGCCCCGACGACGGTGCTGTGGGTCAAGGGCTCGGGCGGAGACCTCGGGTCGATCGACAGGTCGGGGTTCGCGACGGTCTACCAGGACCGCGTGATGGGCCTGGAGCAGCACTACCGCGGACTGGAGCACGAGGACGAGATGGTGGGCCTGCTGCCCCACTGCGTCTTCGACATGAACCCGCGCGCGCCCAGCATCGACACGCCGCTGCACGCGTTCGTGCCGTTCGACCACGTCGACCACGTGCACCCCGACGCCGTCATCGCGCTCGCGGCCGCACGGAACGGGGAGCGTCTGACGGCCGAGATCTACGGCGGCGAGGTCGGCTGGGTGCCGTGGCAGCGCCCCGGGTTCGACCTGGGGCTCCGGTTGCGCGAGACCATCGACGCCCGGCCGGGCCTGCGCGGCATCGTCATGGGCGGGCACGGGCTCATCTCCTGGGCCGATGACGCGAAGAGCTGCTACGAGAACACGCTCGAGCTGATCGGCCGCGCTGAGGCGTGGATCGCACGGCACAGCGACGAAGCACCCTTCGGGGGATCCGTCAGGCCGGCGCTCGGAGAGGACGACCGACGCGCCCTCGCCGCGCGCGTCATGCCGCTGCTGCGCGGACGCGTGTCGGACGACGGCCACCGCGTCGGCCACTTCGACGACCATGCAGACGTGCTGCAGTTCACGACGTCGGCGCACTTCGAGCAGCTGGCGCGCCTCGGCACCTCGTGCCCCGATCACTTCCTGCGCACGAAGATCCGCCCGCTCGTTCTCCCGTCCGAGCTCGATGCCATCGAGGCGGACCTCGACGAACTTCTCGCGGCCTACCGCGAGGACTACCAGGCCTACTACGAGCGCTGGGCGGAGGCCGACTCACCGCCGATCCGCGGGCGCGACCCGGTCGTGTTCCTGATCCCGGGCGCCGGCATGATCACGTTCGCGGCGGACAAGGCCACCGCGCGCATCGCGGCCGAGTTCTACCTGAACGCGATACGCGTCATGCGCGGAGCTACGGCACTCGACGAGTACGTCCCGCTGCACGAGCGCGAGGCGTTCCGGATCGAGTACTGGGCGCTCGAGCAGGCCAAGCTCGACCGGCGTCCGCCGCCAGCCCCGATGCAGGGGCGCGTGGCGGTCGTGACCGGGGGCGGCGGGGGCATCGGTCACGCCGTAGCTCGACGACTGCTATCGGACGGCTGCTGCGTGCTGGTCGAGGACGTCGACGAGGAGGCCCTGGACGGGACCGTGACCGACCTGCGGGAGCGCTTCGGCCCGGACGTCGTCCGCAGCGCACGCGCCGATGTGACCTCCGAAGCGGACGTCGAGGCGGCCTACGAGACCGTGGCGCGCGCGTTCGGTGGCGTCGACATCGTCGTCTCATGCGCCGGTCTCGCCTCCGCCGCCCCATCACAGAGACGTCGATCGAGCTCTGGACCCGCAACCAGGACGTTCTCAGCACGGGCTACTTCCTCGTCGCGCGCGGAGCGATGACGCTGCTGCAACGCCAGGGCATCGGAGGCTCGATCGTGTTCATCGGCAGCAAGAACGGCGTGGCCGCGTCGCCCGGAGCGAGCGCCTACTGCACCGCCAAGGCCGCCGAGTTGCACCTGGCGCGCTGCCTGGCGCTGGAGGGTGCCGAGCACGGCATCCGCGTCAACTCGGTGAACCCGGACGCGGTGCTCGCGGAGTCGCAGATCTGGACGGGCACGTGGCGCGAAGAGCGCGCGGCCGCCTACGGCATCCGGCCCGACGAGCTCGAGGAACACTACCGCAAGCGCAGCCTGTTGAAGCTCAGCGTCGAACCGGAGCACGTCGCCGAGGCCGTGCACTACTTCGCGTCCGACCGCTCGTCCCGCTCCACCGGCAACATGCTGAACGTCGACGGCGGGAACGCCGCGGCCTTCCCACGATGAGCCGGATCGGACCGGACGTCGTCGCCCGCGAGAACGCGGCCCGGCAGGCCGACCTGGATGCCGACATCGATCATCTCGCGCTCGTGCTGGGACGGCGCGGGCTCGAGCTGGACGACGTCGCCGGGCACGTGGCGCGCTTCGCCGTGGCGGTCCCCTCGTGGGGCGTGGGCACCGGCGGCACCCGCTTCGCCCGCTTCCCCGGCCCCGGAGAGCCGCGCGACGTCTTCGAGAAGCTGCAGGACTGCAGCGTGATCCAGCAGCTGGTGCGCTGCACCCCCACCGTCTCGCCGCACTTCCCCTGGGACCGCGTCGACGACACCGCCGCGCTGCGCGAAGCCGCCACGTCCCACGGCCTGTCCTTCGACGCCGTGAACTCGAACACGTTCCAGGACCTGCCCGGCCAGGAGCTCTCGTATCGCTACGGCAGCCTCTGCCACACGGACCCCGAGGTCCGCGCGCAGGCCGTGGCCCACAACGTCGAGTGCATCAAGATCGGCGAGCGCCTCGGCAGCAAGGCGCTCACGGTCTGGATCGCCGACGGCAGCAACTTCCCGGGCCAGCAGAACCTGGCCGCAGCCTTCGATCGCTACCTGGAGAGCATGCAGGCCATCTACGCCCAGCTGCCCGACGACTGGCAGGTCTTCATCGAGCACAAGCTCTACGAGCCGGCGCTGTACTCGACCGTCCTCGCCGATTGGGGCAGCAGCTACCTCGCCGCCACGCAGCTGGGCGAGAAGGCGCGCTGCCTTGTGGACCTCGGCCACCACGCGCACGGCACGAACATCGAGATGATCGTCGCGCGACTGATCCGCTTCGGGAAGCTGGCTGGCTTCCACTTCAACGACAGCAAGTACGGGGACGACGACCTCGACTCGGGCTCCATCGCGCCCTTCCAACTCTTCCTGATCTTCCACGAGCTGGTCGAGGCCGAGCTGCGCGGCGCCCCCGGCTTCGCCCCGGCCTACCTCATGGACCAGTCGCACAACGTCACCGACCCGATCGAGAGCCTGATGACGAGCGCGATCTCGCTGCAGCGCGCGTATGCGCAGGCCCTGCTCGTGGACCGGGATCGCCTTCGCGACGCGCAGGAGAGGAACGACGCCCTCGGCGCAGCGGAGGTCCTGCGCGCGGCGTTCCGGCTCGACGTGGACCCCATGCTGGCGTACGTACGCGCGCGCGCCGGCGGCGCGATTGATCCCGTGGCCACTTATCGGCGGGCTGGATACCGCGAGCAGATGGCGCACGAACGCCCGGCCACCTCCGGCACGTCGACCGGCATCGTCTGACAGGGCAGATCACCTTGATACGCAAGACCTTCGTGATGCCGACGAACCCCGACGGCAGCCCGAAGTCCCGCGAGCTGCGCGAGGTGTTCTACCTGGCCTGAGCGCGCCAGAGGGCGCGGTGGTCGTGCAGTCCGCGCATCGGTGCGTGCGCCGCTCGCCGGAGGTCCAGCGCAGGGCTTCGCTGTCCCCAGCGGGCCAGGAGTGCCGCGCCGCGCGTCGTGCCGGTGGGGTCGTGTGAGGCGAACACGCGGTCGTCGGGGCGCAGCGCGGCCAGGGTGGCCATCACCGAGTGGTTGCCGGCCACCGGCCCCTCGACGATGACGTCGCCGGTGGCGTCCAGGTCGTCGAGGCACAGGTCGATCATCAAGGCGGTGTAGATCGACGCGAGCGCGGCGCGACGCAAGGGGTCCTGCGGCCGATCGGGCAGCAACCGGCCTATCCGACCGGCGAACGGCCCGCCCTCCTCGGCGAAGGCGGGCAGCGCCATGCGCCCTTCGGCGAGCACGCGCTGCACGTCGTGCAGGCGTGGCTCGGCGGTCAGCCCATCCTCACCCGCGATCGCCGCGTACTCGCGGCCGCCGGCGAAGCGCATTCCCGGCACCGGATCACCGAACACGTCGACGTTCGCGAGCATGTCGCGCTCCTCGACGAGCCGCGACGGGTCCACGCCGTGCGCCATGACGACGACCCAGGTGCCGGTGGCGACGACGGCGAACGGACCGTCGTGCGAAAGCCGGTGCTGCAGGAACGACGCATTGCTGTCGTGCACGCCCGCGTGCACGCGACAGCTCGCCGGCAACCCGGTCCGCGCCACGACCTCCTCCGACACGGACCCCACGCACTCCCAGGCCGGGACCAGCGTTGGCAGCAGCTCGTCCCATCCCCGCTCGCGTGCATACGACGAGGGTGCGCGGGCCTGCGGCGCCCAGAGGTGCGTGTGGCACCCGAGGGACGTGAACTCCGCCACGGGCCGCCCGCCAAGACGCAGCGCCCAGTACTGCGGATACGGCAGCAGGTGCTCCGCGAGCGCGAACTCGTCCGGCCAGCTCGCCTGCAGCCACGCGAGCTGATTGCCGAGGTTGAGGCCGGCGGGGAGCGACGGCGAGAGCGTCTCGCGCCAGGCCTCCGCGTCCCGCGGCACCGCCGGGACATCGTGCTCGTAGTCCAGCACGGGGAGGACGAGCGCCCCATCCCCACCCATCAGCGCCGCGGTCGCGCCGTGCGTGACCGGCACGATGGCGTCGACTGTTGTGTCGTTCGACCCGACGAGGTCGGCCAGCGCCTCGCAAACCCATGCGAACAAACCCTCGACGTCCACGTGCGGATACGGCGGCCCGGGGGCGACGGCGTTCGGGCGCCTCCGCTGATCCCGTGTTTCGCCGTCCTGGTCCACCAGACAGACACGGACGTGGGTCTTGCCCACATCCAGGACCGCCGTGACCGACAAGCTCATGCGCTCCTTGTGTCTGGTGCACCGCACAGGAACGGGTACGGCACGCCGGCGCCGTTCTCGTGCGTGTCGATGACGAGCGGAGAGGTGCTTGCGTTGGCATTCATCATCGTGCCCGTGAAGATAGCGATTCGAAGCCCCCGGTGTCGCGGCGACAAGCCCCGGCACCCGACGAACCGGTGCCGATGGAACCGAGCTGCGCGAGCCGCCGGCGCGCCGCGTCATCGAGGTACAGGCTGGGGCTGGTCATCGCGGCATAGACATGTACGTCGTGATCGGTGTCCGCTGCGCACTCTTCGAGCAAGTCCTGAAACTGGCCCCACTCTTCCTCGGTGGAGATGGGATAGATCACCAGGTTCTGCCAGGTTTCCTTCAGAGCCGTCAGCGTGTCGGGGATGTGGTCGTCCCAAAAGTCGTTCCCGTCCTTGACGAATTGCCCCCAGGATCCGATGCGCTTGTTCCAGCGGATGGGCGCTGGCACATCCCGAATTGATGGACTGAACGCCGGCGTCTTGCCGCCGGAGTGCTCGTTGGCTGACATGCTCTCCCCCGCTGCCCTAGGAGGGCTCTCTCGTTCGATCCAACGAGAGAATCGAACGCCGTCACACTCGATCGACGAGACTCCCAAGTCGGAACAGCGTGAGGCGTGACGGACGCGTTCGAGAGCATACGCTCAAAACCGCGGGCAAGGCTGGCCGACTCAGGGGCGGCAGGGCGCACCCGCTCCCTTGCGGCCAACGCTCGGCCCAATCGAGCCTGGGTGTTTCGAGTTGGACGCGTTGTCGCCGGTTCGAATCCGGTCACCCGCTCCAGTGCGCTGAGAGCATCGCTTCGCAAGTCGCGCACGCTGCCCCCCCAAACCCGCGACGCCACTGTTCGCACTCCACCCAACTCTCGATGCGATACCGGAACTGCGCGGTCGCGTCATTGGCCATGAGCACCATCTCGGGCCGACCGTTTCCGTTGAGATCGGCGATCGCGAGCCCGGCGCCCTCGGCGCGCTTGCCCACCCCCGTGACCTGCTTCCAGTCGCTCCAGTTGCTCGTCAGACCTTCCGCGTCGATATCCAGCCCGACCCTGTAGCGGAAGGTGTTCTGCCCATTGGGGTCGTCGCAGGCCATCAGCACGAGATCGAGTGAGCCGTTCTGGTTGAGGTCGGCCAGATCGACTCCGACCCCATCGCCCCTGTTCCCAACCCCTGGCACCCTGTGCCATTTGGACCAACCGTTGGGTTGACCGTTGGAGTTCAGATCCCAAACCACCCGGTAGCGGAATTCATTGGCCCCGTCAGGCACGTCATAGGCCAAGACGACGAGGTCCTCCTTGTCATTGGCGTTGACAGCACCCGCGGCCATCCCGGCCCCTCAACGTAGATCCCAGTCCCAGACACGAACACCGGATTACCGGAGGCCACGCCGAAGTAACCGGTGACCGTGGCGTGGGCCACCACCCCCACGGCGTTCGCAGCAGTGATGCTCCAGGTCGTTGTGGATGAGATGAAGGTGCCGCTACCCCCTGCAGTTGCCTGCGACGACAGGTCATACGAGCGCACGAACTCCAACGGAGGTTCCTGCGCCGAGCGCGTGTCGTATCCCGGGTACGTGTAGGTTTGCGTCGTGACACTGCCAGCTCCTGTTGTGATCGTCCGCTTGCCATCAGGCGAGATCGTGAGGCGTCGAGTCGCCTGGGGGGGGAAGGAACCGACGGTCAGTTCGATGGGAGAGCAGTGATCGACCGTAAAGGAAACCTCGTCGCCATCGGAGAAGGTGTACGTGCGGCCTCCGTTCCTGATCACGAGCGTGAGATGCGGGATTCGTGCATCGTCCTCGGCTGGGTTGCCCAGCTCCGCCCCGAATCCTCCGGCCTCCTCCTGGCGTCTACTTTGGCCGTGGTCTTCTTCGCCTGCGGGGAGACCTTGATCTTCGGTTTCGCCTTGCAGCCAGGCATGAGCAGCAGAAGCAGAGAGAGGAAGACGAGCCCGAGTTGGCTTCGGCTGAGACTGGTGGGTGTGCGCATGAATCAAGAATCCTGAGGTCTTCGTGGAGGGTTGGAAGAGGTGCCGTCCATCCAGCGCCCCTCTCCCGTCGAAGGCGGTGTCGGAGCTCTCTCCAGCTCTTTCGCAGCCTGTCCGTTGCGGCCCGGCCCGGACGCGTGTCAGCATACTTGGCAGTCACTTGACGGTCAGCTGCAGGCTTGCCCGTTTCCCGAGCGGGCCGGACGCCACAAGGGGAGCCGGGGGGCACAAGAATGCAACACGGGAAGAGCATGCAGGGACACACCGCGAGTCCGTTCACGTCGAGCGTGCAGCTCATGGCTGTGCTCACCATCGCGCTCCTTCCGGGCTGCGGGTTCAACATCGGCTTCGAGAACGATGTCGGTGGCTTCGGCGGTGGCTCGGACCGCAACTACACCAACGGTTTTCGCCTGCAGCAGAACTACGTGGTTCCCGAGACGGGGCGAGCTCGGCTCATGGGCAGCGAGGACGCCGCGCAGGACGGGGAGGCGGCCGGCTCAACGGACGACGCGTCCACAGAGGGCTGGCGCAAGGGCACCGCTGCAGGTGCAGACCCCTGGCTCGACCTGATCCGGCTCGAGGAGAGCGACAACCACACGATCACGGATCCCATCGTGGGCCTGGCCCTCGGACAGGCCATGTACACGCCCAACAAGCTCGACGTCGGCAAGGATGGCAAGCGCGATGGGATCATTGGCAACGACAGGCCGTACGCCGGTTGGCTCTACGTGGCCGTCGTCCGCTACCTGTCGCGCCTGGACGACGACGAGGAGCGGCGCCGGGACACCCAGCTCTCCGCAGAGTTCGACCTGGGCGTCACGGGCAAACCGTCCCTCGCGAAGCAGACCCAGAAGTTGGTGCACAAGCAGATCGACTCCACCGACCCCCAAGGATGGCACAACCAGCTCGACTTCGAGCCCGGCGTCATCCTGCGCATGGCCCGTCGTGACCGCTGGTACTTCACGGGCGACCCCGACCACTACGGGGCCGACGTCATCACGCATCTCGGCGGAGCCGTCGGCAACATCAGCACCATGGGAGAGGTCGCGGCCCTCGTGCGCTGGGGCAAGCATATGCCGCGCGACTGGGGGCCTTCGCCTGTGGAAACGGGCATCCTCGGCACAGCAGGAACGGACGAGCTCTCCTGGTATGTGTTCGGCGGCGCCGCGGGGCGTTTCGTCGTGCGCGACATCTTCCTCGACGGCAACTCGTTCAGCAGAGACGGGCACAGCGTGCCCAAGGAGCATGTCGTGGGCGAGTCCCGCGCGGGAGTGGCCCTTGCGTACCAGCGGATGACTGTCGTGTTCACGCGCATCAAGCGGTCCCGCGAGTTCACCCGGCAGGACGGCCCACATTCCTTCGGCTCGTTGATCCTCAGCTTTGGCTCGCGATTCTGAGGTGCTGTGGGGTGCCCGCCAGCCCATCCAGTCAGAAGGCGGGCGGTTGGAGTGGCCTCAACGCCACCCTCGTTGCGATACCCTCGCCGCCACTCCGCCCTGCCTCCTCCCGCCGAGCTGACCATGACACTGCCCGGACTCGTCGTCGCCCTGCTCATTCCGATGTTCTCATGGGTCCAAGATGCCGGCGAGCAGGACCCCCTCATCTGGCACGACGCCCGGACTCTGACCCTCGAGGGCCAGGCCTTCGAGGACACCGCGGCTCCATTCGATCGGCTGCCAGCCCGGGCGGAGTCGACACTGCGCGACGCGGTCTGGGATCTCAGCCGGTGCAGCGCCGGCCTCAGCGTGCGCTTCCAAACCGACGCGACGACGATCCACGCGCGCTGGAGCCTGACCAACGACCAGCTGGCCATGCCGCACATGCCGGCCACAGGCGTCAGCGGCGTGGACCTCTACGTCCGTCAAGGCGCCGACTGGCGTTGGCTGGGCACCGGGCTCCCCACTCAACGAGTCGGAAACACGGCACTGATCGGGCGGGACCTCGACCCTGCTCCGGACGGGCGGCCGCGCGACTACCTCCTGCACCTCCCGCTCTACAACGGCACGGAGTCGCTTGAGATCGGCGTGCCGCGCGGATATCGAGTCGTGCCGTTCCCCCGCCCCGACGCGCGCAGCCGCCCCATCGTGTTCTACGGCACGTCCATCACCCAAGGGGCGTGCGCCTCACGCCCTGGCATGGCGCACACGGCCATCCTCGGTCGACGCCTTGACCGCCCCGTCATCAACATGGGTTTTTCCGGTGTCGGTGAGATGGAGCTGGACGTCATGGCCTACCTGCTGGAGATCGATGCCGCGGCCTTCGTCATCGATTGCCTGCCCAACATGAACGCCGAGCAGGTCACACAACGCACCCAGCCGCTAGTGCAGATGCTACGGGCATCGAAACCCGACGTGCCGATCCTGCTCGTGGAGGACCGGAGCTACAGCGACGCCCATTTGCGCCGCGACCCCCGTGACCGCAACAGAAAGAGCCGCGCCGCTCTGCGTGCCGCCTACCACGCTTTGCAGGCGGAGGGTGTCAGCGGCTTGCACTACCTCAAGGGCGACGACCTGCTCGGACACGACGGCGAGGCCACGGTCGACGGGAGTCACCCCAACGACCTGGGGTTCATGCGCCATGCGGACGCCTTCGAGCCGGTCTTGCGTGGGATGTTGGCGGCGATCGCTGTGCAAATCGACTCAAGCCAGCCGAAAGAGGGCTAGCCTGGGACTCACGAACTCAGAGCGAGCCATCCACCAACAGAGTCATGCTCGGCGCGCTGAGCTTGAGACCGTCATCGTCCTGCACCAAGGCCTGAACGAACACAGGGAGCGCGTCGATTCCGGGGCCCAGTTCCGGCACTCCAAAGGGCACGTTGAGGGTGCCCGTGCTGGCATTCCCCAAGTAGACCGTCGCGGCGAGTGGAAAGCTGAGGTGCAGCACACCCTGCTCCCCCGACAAGACGGTGTTGTCCTGGCTCAGTGAGGTCATGCCCAACACGAGGTCGCCCGGCGCGCCGGTGTACGTCAAGGTCCCCGTTTCGCCCTCCCGCAAGATGGCCTGCAGCAGCACTCACGGTCGTTCACCGTCGGTGGAGCACCCCACCCTCACAACCCGCACCCCCACCAGCACATACACTCTGGGCCGTCAGCTTCCCAAGCTGACTGCCGCCGGTTCGAATCCGGTCACCCGCTCCAGTGCGTTGGCTCGCATCAGGTCGCACGGAGCCGCGCAGGGGCGTCGGAGACGGGGTTTCGCCCTTCGACGTGTCGGCCGTCGCGGACGGTTGTTCGTCGCACTGAACCGCACGCTTTCGCATTGTTTCGTGCGCTGACTGCTGGGGAATCTGCTGGGGGTCGGATCCGGCGGTTCCGGTGGCCTGTTCGCACTGCGGGTTGGTCGTGCCGATCTCGGGCAAGGCGTCTATCGCCTTGGCGGAGTCCACGAGGCCGAGCACCGTGTAGTGCTTGAGGGTCGTCCGGTAGTCGGCGTGGCGCATGATGCGCTGGCCCACCTGTGGGGTGACGCCTTGACGCGCCAGGCGGGTGCCCAGGGTCGTCCTGAGGGAGTGCAGGTCCACGACGTGGCCCGCGTCGTCCTCCAGGGGGATCTTGGCTCGCTCGAAGTCCTTATGCCGTGTGCGGTCCGTCACCAACTGTGGAAACACGCGAGCCGACGGCAGCGCCAGCTCGGGCTGGATCTCGCTCAGGGCTTCCACGAGCTGGGGGTGCAGCGGAAGCACGTCCACCCGGTGGGCCTTTCCCTCGCGAACCGTCAGCGTGTTGGCGTCGAGGTCCACGTCACCCCAGGTGAGAGACCGCAGCTCGGACTTGCGCAGCCCAGCCAGGGCGGCCGTGAGATACCACGCCTTCCGTCCCCGGGGTGCCGCCACGTCAATCAATCGGGTCATCTCCTCGTCCGTGAGGGCACGCCGGATGCGCCGTCGATCGCGGCTCTCGTCGAGCTTCTGGACCACCGTGAGCGGGTTGGCCTCCGTGCGTTCCGTCTGGACGCACCAATTCAGGAAGGCCACGGCGATCTGGCGCCGGATGTTCACGGTTCGGGCGGACAGGCCTTCTGCCCGCATCTCGCGGAGGTTTCGCTCCAGCGCATCGGCAGTCAGCTCGGAGAGACGGGTCGCGCCTGTCCCCGCAAGCAGCCGATCAAGGTGACGCCGTTTCTCGACGACATGCCGGGGAGCGTGCCCCACGTGGCTGCAATGCTCGTGGTAGGCGTCCACATGATCGCGGAGCGGGCTGCGATCGGCCTCGGCGAAGCGGTCCTGGCGTGCATCCACCACGCCCTCCCGGCGCAGAGCGACATCGGCCTCCAGCTTGGCGGCGATCCGCTCGGCAGCGCGCTTGTCGGTCGTCCGGGACGACTTCTCGCGACGCTTGCCGGAGTGGTCGTAGTACTGGATCACGTAGGGGCCGGTGCCCTTGCGCTTGAAGATGGTCGCCATGGCTACCTCCCCTTTCGTTGCTTGGGTGGACCCGACTCGATGCGCAGGTCCAGCAGGTCGGCCAGACGATCGAGCCGCTCCAACGTCATCCCCATCTTCCCAGCCATGAAGCGGGACATCGAAGCCTGGTCGATGTCGGTCTCCATGCAGATCCGGTAGCGGGTCAGCTCGGAAGCGTTGATCGCGTCCCGGAGCTGGGCGGAGAGCTTCTTCTTTCGTGGCATTTCTGCATGGTGGACCATACTTACCGTGTCGTCAAGCACGCGATTGGCCTTGCCGGGTGTGTGACACGATCCAGGCCTGGAGGTCGGCGGGTGCGTAGCGGACGGCTCGACCGATGCGGACGTGGGGAATCTGGCCGGAGTTCGTGAGCGACCACAACTTTCGAGTCCCGATAGCCAAGAGGTTGGCCGCGTCGGAGGCTGTCAGCAGGGGTGGCATGGCACCTGCGTCGGTGTTTGGCTGGTCAGGATTCAAGATCGCCCCCCGACCCGACACTGCAACCTTGCGGAGCTTGCGGACGTTGACCGATAGAGAGCCTTAGGCTGCACGAAGCACTGGGCCGCAAGCTCCGCAAGGACCGCAAGCTCACATCACTTTGCAGTGTCATCAGGCAGCCTCCATTCGTATGGACTCGTCGGGCCGCCTGTTCTCTGAGACAGGACACCGAGACGAGCCTTCGCCGCCTCCACTGTCCGCCAGCTCACCTCTCGATCCCCGGCTTCAGTCTTCAGAGCCGGAACGAGGACAGGTCCCTCACCAAGTTGCTCCAGCAGCATCTCCTCCGCTTGGCGGCCCTTGCTGGCCTCGCCTGGGTTGGGAACGTCTGCAAGTTCATCTGCTTGGATCGTGCTCCTCCCAACCCACTTCACCTTCACCGACTCGGTATCCACATCGGGCACACGCTCGAGTGACCACGACAGACCGAGCTTGGCAAGGTTGGCCTTCGCGTGCGCAAGGACGAGCCGATCCCCGTCAGATGGATCACGCCCCAGGATCAGCGCCGATCGGATGATGTTCCCGACTGCGGCGGCTCCCTCAAGGCGGTGGAGAGCGCGCCCAGCGGCCGCCTTCGTGACGTGGGCCACGATCAGAACTGCGACACCGAGTTCCTGGGCCATCGCCGCAAGCGGTGTCAGCCGTTGCCGAACGAGGTCGGTTCGCTTCACGAGGTCACATCCCATGAAGGCCGACAGCGGATCCGCGATCAGCATTCGGGCCCCTGAATCCACGAGCAGCTCGCGGAGCTTGTCAGGATGCTCAAAAGTGACGATGGAATGCTCGTCTCGCAGAACGTGGACACGGCTGAGGTCAGCACCGGCCACCATGAACCGCGGATGAACGGTGTCCGCCAGCCCGTCCTCGGCAGTGAGGAACACGACATCACCGACGTTGGCCGGGTCGCCGCAGGGCATCCCCTTACCAGACGTGAGCCGCGCCGCCAAGTCGATCGCGACGGTCGTCTTCCCAAGCCCGCCTTCACCGGCGATGACGGTGATCTTGCCCACCGGGATGTAGGGCTCCCAAAGCCACGTGACTGGAAGCGGTTGCACCTGGTCCAGACTGATGAGGAGCGGGAGCCGTCCGTTCTTCGAGACCGCCGAGGTCTCGGGAGCAGGGAGTGCCTCTTGGACCAGCGCGTCAAGCTTTTCGACCGTGCCATCATGGTCGAAGAAGTCTGCGGCATCATCGCCCTTCTGCGCCTTTGGCCAGCAGAGCAACCGGGGGTTGCAGTCCAGTGCTCGAAGAGCCGCAGCGATCCGGGCCATGTGGTTGCTTCCCACCTCATCCGCGTCGGCCCAGAGCACCACGTCGAGGCCCACGATCTTCCGCAGCACTTCTGTACTCGGAGTGCCGCTCGCGCCCGTGACGGTTCCAACTGCAACCCGACCAGCCTTCCGCAGCGCATCACACGCCTTCTCGCCTTCGACGACGAGGACCGACGACCCAGGCAGCGCATCGGCGAGGTGCTCCGAGCCATAGAGTGGTAGCGAGGCGGTGGACTTGCCTCCCAGGCCAGGGGATCCGTCGGCTCGTTCCCACCGGATGGTCTTGGAGCCGTCGTCGTAGTCCACGCGGAGGTGAACAGCATGGACTTGCCCGCTTGCGTCGCGGATCGAGTAGCGCGTCTCGCCCGTAGCCTGTCGTCGGCGTGGCTCCAGGGGAACCATGTCGTTGTTGGGAAAGAGGTCAGCCATCTCGAGGCCGAGAGCGGCGACGACATCCTCGGTGGGACAGCCCGCGTGGCACGTCACCAACACGCGATCATTGTGGCCGAGTCCAACGCTCAGACTGGGGTCCTGGTCATCGTGTGCAGGGCATTGGGCACTCCACTGGCGGTCACCCGCTGCTCGCGGCCCACAGGAGAGTCGTTCCAGCGCCTCAATGCAGATATCTAATGGCGTGGTCATCGTTCTCGACCCGACTGAATGCCGAGGAGTGCGACGACGGTTGGCCCTCCAGGCACTCGGAGACGGGACCCCCAACCCTCAGTAGTCGATGGGATCTCGATGAAAGATTCTCAGGAACAGCCCGAGTCGGGAAGACTGTGATCAATGAGCCTGCAACACGAGAGACAGCGCTGCCGTGCAGGGTCTGCGGTATACTTCATTATGGTTTCTTTGAACGCGTTTCGGGGTTCCGCCCCCGGGGCGCGTTTTCTTTTTTCCCCGGGGACCTCCGCCAGCAGCGAAGATCAAACAAGCTCCGAGGAACGCTCGGAGCACGGGGAGTGTCAGGATCGCAAGTCCAGCGAGCCGGACCCGGGAGAAGACCGGGATCGTGTGCGCGCTTCCGTTACGTCGCGCTGAAACCGCTCGACAGCCCCGGCAGACGTGTAGCAACGGCCGCCGATGTACTGCACCTCAAGGAGGTGACCAGCAACTCCTCGCCTAGCCCACCGCTGGACCGTGGCGCAATGCACGCTGATGAGGCCCGGAAGGACACTCGGTACTTCTCGAAGCGGGATGAGCCGTTCACTATCAGGGATCATGTGATCGCTCGCAAACTGCGGAGTGCAGGTCTAATCAGCCCGCTGTTCTTCAATAGCAATACGTTGCGATCACCTTGCGACGCCGTTTCGGACATCGCGTCCTTCGGTTGGCTAGTATGCACTCGATGCGACAGAGTGCCCCGAACTTCCTCGACTAAATCTCGGTGCCGAAATGTGCGAATCCTGCACGCCCTGGCGCTCATTGCTCATTGCTCATTGGTGCTTGGTGCTTGCTCGGGGACACCCGGACACTGCGCTACAATCGGACAACCGGTCTTACCCAGGGATTCCGAACAAACAATTGATCTGATCGGGGAAGGCCGCCCTACCAGTCCGGACGAGCAAGACCCCCGAAGGCTGCTCGATGGAAGCCGCGGCAAGTCGAGCTAAAATCGCATTACCGATTCTTCTCCGAGGACAGCGCGGCCGAACGACACGCTGAACGCGCAGCGACATCCTGGCTGCGCCTTCTCATCGAGGGCGACGTGGGGCACGGGACCGAAGTCGCCCCCGATAGCCGGCCGAGCACGAGGTCACTGTGACTGGCTGCCGCTACAGTCCGATAACACTGGTTATGCGCCTCGCGCCCGATTCGGGCCATTCGACGAGGCCCGCAGCGGCTGATTGAATCTCTCCGGATCCCTGGAGTGGCGATCCCCATCCACACACGATTCCCAGATCGCAAGCATTGATTGAACACCTCGAGGGTCGGCCACTTATCGGAATCCAGCCGCGGGGCTCCGGCATTGCTGTCGCATTGCCGACACGGGGCCCCGCGACTGGCTGATTCAGTTTCCAAGCGTCCATAGCAATAGAGACTGACGGGGTCGCGGAGAGACTTCCGGATTCATACGGGCTTCGCAAGGTCAAGCGGCGGCAGGGAGTTGACGACGTCGAGGGTCTGCATCGAGACGGTCACCACCCGCCGTAGCAGGTCAAAGATGTACGTCGGGTCGTCGTGGTCGGTCGCCCAGTTGTTCGGGTCGTTGACGATTCCTGAGTCCTTGTGGGTCTTGACCTGGTACTGGTTGAGGATCCAGTCGATCGCTGAGCGGGAGCCCAGCCTGTACTCGTGGGCGCGCAAAGGGATCTCGGCGACAGTGATCTGGCTGTTGTAGATGATGGTGGACTTGTCATCGGTCTTCTTGCTGGTCGCCGAGTCGCTGATCTTCGGGTAGCGCATCTTCTCCACGCGATAGGCGTCCGGAGCCTTCGGGTCGAAGCTCTCGGCGGTGCGGATCTCGAGGTCAGGCCAAGGCTCGACGTCCTCGTAGCCGACGTGGAGCCCCGCGAGCACCCTCCCCGCCTTCGAGAAGGCCCAGAATTCTCGTTGCGTCTCCACTTGGGGGATTCGAGGCAGCGACTTCTTCAAGTCAGCCACGAAAGCCTCTCGATAGTCAGGTGAGTGCAGGATGCCGTAGATGTGGAAGAAAATGTCCTCACCAGTAATGGCAGCGTCGAGTGAGCCATATGCCTCAAGCGCCGCGGCAGAGATACTGGATCGCCAGCCATCCGACTTGCCTCCCATCGCCAGCATCGCTTGCCCATCCTCATCTTCGCTTGGCTCGTAGTTGGCGATCGGGAAGACTTGAATCGCATTACCCGCGCCGGTTAACACTGTGTCCGGTACGCGATCGGTCATGAAGCAGGTGAACGGATTCGACCCGGCCATGCCCGCCACTGCGATCGTCAAGGTGCGGGAGTTAACTGCAGGGTAGATCTTCGGGAGTTGGCCAGCCGCGTCGTTCAGCTTGGGCGACATGTTTGCATACTGGCGTTGGAATGGGCGATAGACGGAATCCCGAATTGAGTCCATACTAACCGTAATCTTCTGGCCTCTTGCTAGTCGCTGGAAGTCTGACCGAATCCAGCTGAACTGTTTCGGATCGAGGTTTGCAAATCGCCTCACGGCGCCCGCATTCGCGTTGCTCGAGTCGTCAGGTGCCATTGCTGCGAAGCGATCGACCTCGGTGTTGAAGAACGCGACCATTTGCTCCGTGTTCGCCTCGAGTATCGAGCGCGAGTAGTTGTAGTTCCAAGCGTCGCGGTTTGTTTTTAGTCCCCCCGTGCGCAGGTTGAAGATCGACCGTGGATCCTCCGAGTCGTGCATCGGCGCGTACTCGTAGAAGCGTTCCGAGCGCTGGTGGAGCCAATCGCCGTGGGAATTTGGGTGGATTCGCTGCCACTGGACCGCATCGAGCGGGCTCGGCTCCCAGGTGGCTGTAGCTAGCGCCGTGAGCTTCTCCTCCCTGGTAAGGTAATCGCCAATGTCGCGGTAGTGGATCACCGCGCCGTCATCGGGAACCGTGCCAGGCTCCTTCACAGCAATCAGGATCGCAACCGTGGCTCGGCTGCCCGAACCGAAGACCTTCCCGCCTTCCTTGCGTGACTGTTCACCTGCCGTCCGTTGATTTCCCCGCAAGTTGAAGATGTAGAGCTGGTGGAACTCCGACGCCAGCGTGAGCCGGAGGCCGTCGGCCGTGTTGCCGTCGAGGTAGCCTCCGTTCGACACGAAGGCCACCACACCGCCGTCGGTATGCGCTAAGACGCGGTCCGACGCCCAGCGAAAAGCGCGCACGTAGCTATCGTACAGACTGTTCTTAAGAGTGGCCGTCGACCGCGTAGCATAGGTCGCACCGATCCGGGCATCGAGCTTCGGGTACTCGACGTTGGCAACGTTGTCGTTCGCCGATGCCTGCCCGACAGAGTAGGGCGGGTTTCCCACGATCACGCGAATCTCAAGTTGCTGCTGCTTCGCCGCCCTTCGGTTGTTAACCGGAAAGACTTCGAACTTGCTCTGCCCCGGCCCTTCCTCCGTGAGATGGAACGTGTCGGTGTAGACGATGCCGGGAAACGCCTGATGCGGTCCCTCGCCACTTCCCGCCGTGAGCTGGTGGTAGGTGGACTCGATGTTGATCGCCGCGATGTAGTAGGCGAGGAGCAATATCTCGTTGGCGTGGATCTCCGAGGCGTACTTGCGGGCCAGATCGTGGCGCTGGATCAGATCAGACTGGAGCAGCCGCACGATGAACGTGCCCGTCCCAGTGAAAGGGTCGAGGACGTGGACACCATCGTCCGAGAGACCCACGCCAAGATGGCGCTGGAGTGCGTCGTCCGTGGCCCGCAGGATGAAGTCCACGATCTCGACAGGCGTGTAGACGATCCCAAGTGCGTCAGCCGTCTTCGGCAGTGCCTTCGAGAAGAAACGCTCGTACAGCTCGGTGATGATCCGTTGCTTGCCCGCCGCATTGTCGATCCCTTCAGCGCGCAGCTTCACGTCGGCATAGAAGCGGTCGAGAGTCTCGGTCTCCTTGTCCAAGGCGTGCCGATCCAAGCGATCAAGCATCTTTTGCATTGAGCAAGAGACAGGGTTCGAGCCGACGAAGTCGTAGCCCTCGAAGAGGGCTTCAAACACGGGCCGCGTGATCAAGTGCTGAGAAAGCATCCCTATCGCATCGCCGCGGCTGATGGAATCGTTGAGGTTTGACCTCAGGCCAGTAACGAACTCGTCGAACACCTCGCATAGTTCCTGATCCTCGTCGTCAAGCAAGGCCCGAAGGCGCGTCTCGTGCCTCGCGGAAATCTCTGCGATGTCGTGCGCCCAGTCCTCCCAGTAATGCCGTGTGCCAACCTTCTTGACGAGCTGCGCGTAGATCGCACGCCGCAATTCGTCAACGGGAAACTGGAGCGAGAGCTGCCTTGAGCTGTCCTCCGACCGTTCGGCTACGCGGTCGTCCTCGGGTGGATCCATGCCGACGATCTGGACGTCAATCATCTCAGGCGTCTCGTCGTTCAGATCGAGCTTGTTGACCACCGCATTGAGCCGATCGTCGTGGGAGCGCAGCGCATTCAACACCTGCCAGACCACCTTGAAGCGCTTGTTGTCGGCGAGCGCATCCTCGGGAGACACGCCAGCCGGAATTCCGATGGGGAGGATTACGTAGCCCATGCTCTTGCCGGACGCCTTTCGCATCACCCGTCCCACCGCCTGGATGACGTCGACCATCGAGTTGCGAGGTTCGAGGAAGATAATCGACTCGAGTGCCGGTACATCGACACCCTCGGTGAGGCAACGCGCGTTCGTGAGGATCCTACAGCGCTGCTCCTCGGAGTCGGCCTCAAGCCACGCGATCAGCTCTTCGCGCTGGAGTGCGTTGAACGACCCATCCACGTGCTCCACCTCAGCGTGAAACGACTGCTCGCTGTAGTGGGCGTAGCGCTCCGCCACCTCAGAGAAAAGGGTCTTGAATTTCTTTGATTGGGCGATCGTGTTGGAGAACGCCACTGCAGTCTTCATAGGGAGCGAGTCCACCCCCGAGAAGGGCGAGCCGGCAGCGTTTCGCCTGGAGAGCGCATTGAGGCAACCGACGATGCGCGTGGCGTCATCGAGCTTCAGCTCGTGATTCTCATCGGAGAGCTGCTGCTGAAAGGCCGCGGCGACGGCGGCCTCGTCAACCGCCAGGATCAGCACTTTGTAGTCGGACAGGAGGTTCTGGTCGACCGCTTGCCGGAAGCCCAGGCGGTACAGCTCTGAACCGTAGATCGTCTCGTCGTCCATTGACGCCAACACGGCGTCCGCCACGGTGGCTTTTGCCTTCGACGTATCCGCGTAGACTCGCGGCGTGGCCGTCATGTAGAGTCGCTTCTTCGCATCGATGTAGGTGTTGTCGTGGATGCGAGTGAAGTGCGAGTCTTCCTCGTCCGCGAGGGTCACGCCTGTCGTGCGATGGGCCTCGTCGCAGATCACCAGGTCAAAAGCCCCGACTCCTTCGGCCTGGGCGGCTGAGATTACAGCCGTAGACTGGTACGTCGAAAACACGACGCGCATCTGGTCTGGCGTCGCTAGGCCCCAGTGCGCAAAGAGCATTTGCGGATCGGTGGTCGCCGGGAGCAGCAGGTCATTTGGTGAGAGGTCCTCCGCCTTACGCCGTCTACCAGCCTTGGAATCGGAGCACACTGCGAACGGGAGCAGTGGGACCGTCGTATCCGCGGCCCACTCCTTGAGCGTCTGGGACAGGAGGGAGATCGAGGGCAGCAGAACAAGCACGCTCCCCCCCGCACCGGCGAGTTCCTCGGCGATGCGAAGGCCTGCGTAGGTCTTCCCCGTGCCGCAGGCCATCACGAGTTTGCCCCGGTCGGTCGCGGCGAGGCCCTCCAGGACCTTGCCGATCGCCAGCTGCTGGTGCGGCCGAGGTGTCTTGCGAGGCTTGCGCGCCAGCTTCTCGGATTCGGGGTCCCATTGTGACCAATCGATGCTCGCTCCTTCGAGGTCAGCAACCCCCACCCGGACCGTCGGCTTGTCTTGCCCTTTACAGGCCTTTCGCAGATTGGAGGTCCAGAGATTCGTGGTGGCGATGATCATCCGCTCTGAAAATGGCTGTTTGCCTGATCGCGTGAAGAAGGTGCCCAAGTCCTTCATGTCGAGGGATGTCGTCGACTGGTAGCACTTGCACTGCACCGCTGTATGGCCAGAACCGTCTCGATGCTCCGCCACTAGGTCGATCCCCGTGTCCCCCTCGCCCTGGCGTCCAGGCCAGTCGTTCCACATCCAAACGTTCGAGAACTTCGCGAGCCACATCGGTTCGGTTCGGAGATACGCGAGCATCAGGCGCTCGAAACGATCTCCCAACTCCCGTTCGTTCTTTGAGACCTCTCTGAACTGATCGAGCAAGTCTTGCAAGGTGACTGTCATGGACTTCGGCTTGTCATGGGGAAACGTTGGCGCAGCCATCGCGACTTGGTATCCAGAGATACCTGGGTTCCGCGCCAGCTTGGGACGAACTCAAGCCGTATTCAACTGGAGGGAACCACACTGGGCAGAACGTGCGCCTGGCCACCGAACGTTCCAGAGAGTCCTTGTGCCTGCCCCGCTGCTTGCTCTCGACGCCTGGAAGGCTGGAATCGCACGACAACCGACATCGGTGCCCAACTGTTCAGCGGCACGTTGCATCCATCGGTCCTTTGAGCTGCCTATGGTGGGAGTGACCTTCCCCCAGTTCAGTGGACACCTGGTTAAGCCGCGTCAAAAAGGACGGTTGAAACGGCGAACAGCGATCACGGGTGCCATCGACTCCGGGACGAGCCCGCTGGATGCCAAGGACTGCGGTGGATACACCAAGATCACCACGACGGCCCTCTATGTCGAGTCGATCAAGAACCGGAGCGTTCTCGCGAACCACACAAAACGTCACGTCAACCACAATCTGCCGCACGAGGACGCCGCGTGATTCCGTCTAAGGAACAGAAGGTCTACCTGAACAACATAGCCACACGTTCGTTCCGTGATGTGGCCGACCAAGACTACATCGTGGCGCGGCTGTGCTACCGATCTGGGCTGATGCTCCAGTTCTTGTGGATGGCGCAGCAGGCAATCGAGAAGTACCTCAAGGCAATCCTGCTCTACAACGCACACAGCACGAAGGGTCTCAGCCACAACCTCGAAATGGCACTGCTTCGAGTCGAGTCGATCAAGCGCATCGAACTTACCCTCTCGGACAAGTCGAGAGCGTTCCTTGCCTACGTGGACGCGCACGGCCCCAACCGCTACCTGGAGCAAACGCACTACACACATGGCTTGGAGCTTCCCAAGCTGGACAAGCTCGTGTGGGAACTGCGTCTCTATTGTCGCGTCATCGACTACGAGCTGAAGGGCTCCGGAAACCTGCTACACCTTGAGTTGAACGAAATCCGTCAATGGCAAGGATCGGACGAGAAGCACAAATTCAATCGATGCCACGGCTTCCTTGAGAAGGTGCTCAAAAAGCCAGAGGACCCGCGACGCGAGCCTCTCATCTGGCAGAATCTCTACTTTGGGAAGCGACGTCGAAGCAGCATCAAGATCCCGAATCACTCGAATTCGATAAACCCAACGCACATTCTTCACCCTGAACACTTCGAGTTGTTCGATCAATTCGTTCAGTTCCCAAGACACGTCCGCAACCGATTCGTACAAGAGAAGGCAAAGGATTCAAAGAAGCCGCGTGGGAAGTAGGAGTGATAGCCGTCGGACTACCGGTCAGCGAACGGGAAGTGCGCAGGGCCGTCTTGCCTGCACTCACGTCCAGCTCGCAATCTTCACGTCCTCAATACGGCGACCTTTGTTCTCAAGGCAGAGCCAGAAATCTCTCGGTTCAGCGCCGTATTCAAGGATCACCTGTACCCGATAGGTGCCAGTTGGCAGCCGCCACTTGGGCACCTTGTAGTCGCCCTTCTGGTAACTCAGGCCGGAAGCGACGTAGGCAGCGTCTTCGCCCTCCCACTTCACCAGAAGTGGAATTGTTTCGGGCCAGTGCGCATGCACGTCCCGCGCCCGTCCCGTAACCCATACGGCCGGCTGGAACTGGCCGTTCTGCCGAGGCTCCGCGCTCGAACTCCATCGTGCCTCAATCCACTCGTCTATGAACGGCGATCCGTCCGGGTTCAGGACACGAAACCGCGCTCGAGTTGCAAAGGCTGGTGAACGGGTCAGATTGATGTAATCCGCGCTGACGTTCCGGACCTCTAGGTTGAACCAAGCGAAATTGTTCGGGTGACGCGCAGGCGTCGCAACCGGTTCGACCACCAACTTCGGAACGTGGAGTCGCTGCCATACCGTCGCGGCTAGGATCGAAACGCCAAGACCCAAGAAGGCGCCCACGACTAGGTTCGGCACATCCAAGAGCGCCTGTGCATTCTCCGCTGACATCATGGTCCCAGCCTACTAGTTCCGACCAGATCGGCTGATGGGTGGATCTCGGTTGTCCCTGGCCGCCCGCACGATCGCCGCGATGCCCACACGGACAGCTGCGGAGAGGTCCTCCCAAGCCGCCATCACGGCCGCCAACTCCGGGTCTACCTGACGGCCGGACTGCTCCCCACTGCTGGGGCTACTGCTGGGGCCGCCAGCCCCGCCTCCACAAGCTACGTCCGTGCCACCACTTACACCGCGGGCCTCCAGCTTCCCAAGCTGGTTGTCGCCGGTTCGAATCCGGTCACCCGCTCCAGTGCGCTGGGCTGATCATCTCTTGGAAGCGAGCGCGCGCACCCGGGCAGGTGCGCCGAGCGCGCCCCTCGCCTACGGCCCCATCAACGAGTTCCAGTAGCTGTAGTCATCCAGGCCGCTCGCCTCCCAGGTCAGGCGGTCGAGGGCCGTGGGCGGGCCGTCGAAGAAGCCGTCGTTGTCGAAGTCCACCAGGAACACCCGCTTCTCATAGATGGGGTGGTCGTCCAACCGCCAAAGCCGACCCACCTGGGAGTGGTCGAACTTCTTCATGTGGTTCATCTCGGCCAACTCCGGCACGGCGTTGGAATCGGAGAGCACCACGGGCGTCGCGTTGACCACGTTGTCGAAGGAGTAGAGCGTCGCCGTGCCCATGCCGTCGTCCAGCAGGGCCAGCACGAAGCGCGCCTCGGCATCGAACTCGAAGGCCCTGATCTCCGGTGCCAGGGGCCCGCGGTAGATCTCGGCGATGCGGAAAGCCTTGTTGATGAACACGGGTGGAATGGGACCACCGCCGATGGGAATCGGCGCCAGCTGGAATTTCAGCGCCTTCAACTTCCAACGCTGGATGACCAGGTCACCCGTTGTCGGATCGAAGCCGGCGAAAGCGAAGACGTCCTTCTTGGCACACGCCAGGCGCATCACGTCGAAGGAGGCCGTCTTGCTGTAGGTCTTGCTGAGCCAGCCCCCTTGGCCATCGGGGATCTCCTCCCGGATGTCGATGTCCCGGAACTCCTCAGCGAAGAGCGTCTGGCGCAGCGTCGCGCTTCGCCAGACGGGCATCCCCGGCTCCATGTAGCCGTGCCCGTCCCGCTCCGAGGCGCCGGACGCCGCAGCAACACCGCCGTGATCATGACCGACACCGTCCGATGCCTGATCCGATTCCTGTTCAGCGCCGACCAGCTCTTGGTCGGAGCCGAGTTGGTTCAGCGCGTCGTCGTCAGACATCGTGGATTCCTCATGTGCAGAGGCGGGTGCAGAGGCCTGAGCCAGCCCACCAGAGCTCGACGACGAGCTCAGCCCATCGCCGTTCTCTGCGCAGCCGCTGGCAAACCCCCAGGCCCCCAGGAGCAGTAGGGCGCCCGTCCAAACTGTGTTTGTTGCGTTCATGTTCGTCTCTTTCGCTCGAGGTCGAGTGGCCGAAGCGCGTTCAGCACTCTTCCGGGCAGGAGTTCATGCAATCGGGGATCACCTTGTTGTCCGGATAGGCGTCCTGCGCTGTGCCATCGCAGCCTCCTGGGGGCGAGCCCATGGTCGGGCAGTTGGCATAGCCAGGGCCGGGGTCCCACGGGTCCGGACAATTGCAACCGAAGGCCGTGTTGGCATTCTCCTCCGTGTTCCAGCGGTCCTGCATCTTGTCGTAGGAGTCAGAGAGCGACTTGCAGTAGTCCTTGAGATTCCCTCGTTCGAGGCCCGGGATGGGGTCGCCGTTGTCGTCCGTCAGCCCCTCGCACTCTTCGTCAGCACAACACTCGCCCACCGCGCCGATCTCATCGCACACCTGCATGGCCGAGTTGACTGCATAGTTGATGTCGTTGCAGTCGGGAGGTGTGGGGCTCGCTGCGGGGGGCTTGGTCAAGTCAAAGAGTGGCCCCGCGCCCACACCCTTGTCCGAGTGAGGCGGACACAGGAAGTGCAGCATCTCGTGGGCGAGGGTTGGGAAAATCGCACCGAGGAACTCGGGAGTACACAGGTTCGCCCCGCCACCGTACTGGCCGCCGAAGCCTTCGGGCCAGAGGTTCACATTGGGTCCCGGGTTCTGGGGGTTGGCCCCCACCGCGGCCCCCTTGTACGTACCGATCACCCACTTGCCGTCCTTGTACATCCAACGCTGGATGGTGCCGGCCTGCAGGTTGATCATGTACCCGGGCCCTGCGCCGATGTTCCCGGCAATGTCATTGAGCAACTGATCGAGACAGGCGTTGCTCTGGGCTTTCGTCGCCTGCCCCAAGGCCACGAACAGGGTGGCCACCACCAAGACTGCGCGGATCATTCGCAAGGCTCTCCTCCTCCAAACGGACCGGTTGGTTGCTGAGCGGGCGATTCCCCCTTGGATTCGCCCCGAAAGGGGAAGCGTGCGTTCTCCCCCTCAGCGGACAAGAAAATCGGGCCGCCCGAATCCGTGCCAGCACCGATAGACGAGCGCTGGACTACCCCGCCCACAGCGCCCCCTCTACCCCTCCTCGTGCTCACACGTGAACACCGCCACCGTCGGGATCGGCGGGTAGCGCATGGTGAACCGATATCCGCAGAAGCCGCTGCCCTCCCAGCCCGCGCGTTCGAAGGCCGAGTGCAGCATCTCGCCGTAGCGCGGCACATCGGCTGACGCCATGGTCCCCAGCCCACGGCCCAACTCGTGCACCGACTCGAAGACCGGCAGGCGTTGGTCGTCGTCGTCCGCCAGCGAACGACCGCCCCCGTCCAGCTGGGCGTAGAGGGCGATGCCCGGGTCGTGCGCCCAGGGCAGATCTTCACTCACGATGAGGTCGAGCTGCAGACGCTCCACGGGTGTCAGCAGCGCGGCGCCGATGCGAAACAGGCGGTCGTCTTCGGGGCCCGGCGCGGGCAAGGCCCCGCGGTTGAGTTCACCGAAGACATGGGTGCTGGCGTTGGTGTTGCCCACGGGGCCCGCGGGCAAGATGTAACGGCTGACGTTGGCGGACGTCTGTTCCACCAAGTCGGGAGCGCCCGGCGAACAGAACTCCCGGAGGAGAGGCAACTCCTCGGAGCCCAGTTGTGGGTCGAGGGCCTCCGTGCGAAAGGGCGGCAGGCCGCTGCCGTCGTCGAGGCGACGCGTGCGCCGGAAAAGGGTCCAGCGGGCATCGCCGCGCAGCCGCCGGAGGTCCACCAGCCCCTTGAGCCCCACCACATCCAAATGGGTGGTCCGTTCCGTGGAGGGCTGCAGGATGGTCGTGCTGAACTGCACTCGCGCCTGCACGCCCCAGGTCCCGCCCATGCCCAGGTAGGCTTGGCGGCGCCCGGCCTCGAGGCGCTCTGCCGCGCGCGGTTCGCTCATCGAGGCGGTGAGCTGGTCGAGGGTCTGCCGGTCGCCGGTGTGGGCGGCGACCATGCTGTCGTAGGCGGCCATGGCTTCGCGCAGCGCAGTGGCCGGCCCCTCTCCCGCACCCGCCTTGCGCAGCGCGGTGATGAAGGCGCCCAGGGCATCGGGCCCGGGCACATGCGGAACGGCGTCGGCGGGCTCCCGCGCGGCCACGACCTTGGACACACGCCAGGCCAGACTCTTGCTGATGCCCAGCTCGCGCGCCATGGGCCGCGGCCGATGGGCGTCCGCACCAACGGCAGCCAGGGCCTCCGTAAAGGCAGCCCTCAGCCGATGGAAGGCCTCTCGAAGATGCTGCTCAAAGGGCTGGGTGGCGGGGGAGCTGGGCAGGGGCACGAGAGTGATTCGGCGAGGGAAGGGGGGCTGCTGTTGAGTCTGCAGCATCCCAGCCCACCTGGGAAGCGTCCAGGTAAATGTCCCATGGGACACTTGCCGGATTTCGAATCCCCGTCTAGGATCGCCCTTCCGTCGCTGGGCCCACTCTTAATAGAGGCAGCCTGCTGACGGTCCCAGGCCACCCGTGGGCCTACACCCCATCAGCCGGAGCGCTGCACCCATCATGAAGACACTTCTCGGACTCCTGACCCTTGGCGCCCTCGGCGCGCTGGCGACACCCGCCACGACCCAGACCGTCAGCTACACGGTGATCACGCCACCCGGCACCTTCGAGCAAGCCATCGGGATGTCGCCCAACGGCGAGTACGTCTGCGGCAGCGGCGGCTCCAACGGGTTCATCTGGTCCGAGGCGGGCGGCCTGCAGACGGGCTTCGGTTTCCCTGTGGAATCCTGGGGTGTCTCCGACGACGGCATGAGCATGTCCGGCACCTTCCTCAATGGAATGAGCCAGAGTGAGGGCGGTGTGTGGACGGCGGGTGGTGGCGCGGCCCTGCAAGGCAGCCCCTTTGGTTCTGGTTGCGGCTCGGACGTGAGCCACCTCTTCGGCCTCGACGCCGACGGCGATGTGTCCGTAGGCATGGCCTGGGACGGTTGCCGCACGAGCCCCGTGCGCTGGACCCCCGGCACGGGCATGACCGCCATGGTCAAGCAGGACCCCACCTCGAGCGCGCGTGCTCACCGCGTCTCGGGTGACGGTCTGATCGCCGTGGGTTGGGACCAGGGCTTGCCTACTGGCCAGGGCTTCTCCCGGCGCGCCTGCGTCTGGACCACGCCCACCACTCAGATCTTTCCTCTCACCACCCCAGGCAACCCGCAGGGCCTGGGAGAGGTGACGGATGTGAACAGCGACGGCACCGTCTTCTGCGGCACGGTCAACAACAACGCCTTCCGTTGGATCGTGGGCAGTGAACCGCAGACCCTCGAGCCGGTCGCAGGCCTCGGCGGACAGTACTTTGCCAACGGTATCTCGGACGACGGCAGCGTCTCCGTGGGTGTGCGTCTACAGTTCCCGGTTGCCGACGGCGTCATCTGGACCCCCACCGGGGGCGCGATGCTGATGGTGGACTTCCTCGCCGCCAATGGCATCACGGTGAGCGCCACCGATGTGCGCAACTGCACTGACGTCTCCGCCGACGGCACGCGCATCTGCGGCTGGGGCAACAACGGCGCCTGGGTCGTGGACCTCGATGTGGACGATGACCCTTGGGTCGACCTCGGTGGCGCTTCCGTGGGCATCGCGGGCGAGCCCCTCCTGGATGTCACCGGTGATCTCACCACCGGCTCCACCCTGACCCTCGATGTGAGCAACGCCCCAAGTGGCGCCCTCATGGTGGGCTGGCTCTCCTTCACCTCCGTGCCCTTGGACTTCTTCGGTGGCACCATCTACGCCAACCCACAGAGCGTGCAGATCGTGCGCATCGCCGACGGCGCTGGCAACTGGAGCACACCGCTCAACTGGCCGCCCGGCGTGGCTCCGGGTATCGATCTCTTCTTGCAGTTCCTGGTGCAGGACGCGTCCGTGCCGGATGGCATCACTCTCTCCAATGCCATGATGGCCGTGACACCCTGACCAGAGCCGTGCACTCGCGCTGACGTTCCTGGCGCGGTCTCAACGCATGGCATGGCGAAGGCCTCCCCTTCTGGATCACATCCAGAAGGGGAGGCTTTCTCTTTTCAGACTCCAGCCGAGCACTCACTCACACTCGACCTTTTTCCAGGTCGAGGTGCAGACCTGCGTCCAACACGTCGCGTTGCATCCGTAGATGTCGAGGCAGTTCAAGTAGGCCTGCAACGCGATCGCCTCGTTGGCCTCACGCGTTGACTTGGCCAACGCCATGGCTGCGTTGTAGCCCGTTTGGGCAATGGTGAGAGCCGTGTCGCAATTCGTACTGACGATGGCGTAGGTCACAGCCGCGCCGACCTGAGCAACGGTCGCCGTCGCTGAGGCACCGACCACACAGGCCGGAGCCCATGGACCTGTGACCGCACAGACCTTCAGCGCGATGAGGTAGGTTGCCTCGAAACCGGCAACCGCCGTGAGGTAGACATTCCGCGAAGTTGTCTTGCAGCTGGTATGCGTACTGTTCGCCGCGTTGAGAGCGATTTGCGCTTTTCCCACCTCCTCCGTGTAAGTCACCCCCAACTCCGCCATCTTCGTCTGGAATGCGTTCACGCACCCGTTGCACTCCGGTGTGTTGAGCACGCAGGGCCAGGAGACGGTGACGCAGTTGATCTCCAGCTCCCAGCAGGTGGGCTCCGGGTACCACTCCCCTTCCTGGGGGATGACCGGCTGTTCCTCTTCGATTCCGTCCACGCCAGAGCCGGGCCACGTGGTGTAGAAACCGACGGTCAGCTTGTTGTTGAGTGTGCTCGATCCGTCGATGAAGGAAGCCGTCTTGGCCATGACGGAATAGGAGGCGAGGCCAGTCGACAGGGTCACCTCGACATTGGCAAAGGCCGCGTTCGTCGCCTGGAAGAAGGCGATCTCCTGAGGAGGCAGGCCCACCTGGGTGAAGTCGATAGGCTCTGTCTTCGTCACGTCCAGGACGAACGGCATGCCGAGCTGGTTGACACCCGAGAAGGTGCCCAGCTCACCGGCGTATTGCCCACCAGCGAGGATGTTGTAGTCCGCGGTGTTGATGTTCCAGGGAAGGCCGAACAGCCCTTCGTACACGTCACGATTGGCGTCGAGGACATCCTGTTCCGAGACACCCGAGCCTCCCCCGGGCCCGGAACCAGAACCGTGGCCAAGGCCCGGCACCTGTTGTTGTTGCTGAGCAGACACCGAAACGGAGGCCACCATGAGCAGGGCAAACAGCACGCCCTTTGCGAAAGTTCGAATCCGGATCATCAAAGACTCCAAAGCAGTACGAGAGGTCAGTGCCATCGCATTCCCTGCCTAGGGAGTGTCCGGCGTGTACGCCTTGGTTCAGGAATCCGAGCGCTCATGAACTCGAGGCGACAACTCGAGTGCATGCCACAAGCCGCCGCACGCGTCGTGAGAGCTGCAATCGTCACGCCTTTGTGCTGCCCGAACACAGGGAGCGCGCCCAGGCGATCATCGACACGGCCATCCGGCAGGGTCGGGGATTCGGCGCTGCGGGATGGTTCCGATGGGCCGGTGCATCGGTGGCGGCCATGGGAGGTGTGGCTTTCCGGAAGAGTGCCCACGAATTACCCAGCTGGTGACATGTTCAAATCTCGAACCGCACCTCGTCGGGCAGACGACATGACCTTCTTCCAAGACCTCCGGCACGCAAGCGGCCGAATCACTGGCCGAATCACCGGGAGCTTGAGCGCCGCGCGTGGCGCCTTGCGCGCGCTCCTTTTGGCATTCGGCGCACTCATGATCCTCGGATCTGGCTGTTCGACTTCATCGACTGCCTCGGCCACCTCGGCCGCCCCGTCTCCAAGCAAGCCCGAGCTCGGCTCACGTCCAGTCCGACTCGACCAGAGCCTGGGCCCGTTGACGGAGTGGTTCACGCAAACGGAAGGGGCCCCACGAGCGGTGGCGCTACTCTCAGCGACCTGAGGCGCGTGCCTCTCCGGCGCGGTCGCGCTGGAACAGGGCCTCCTGAGCGACGCAGACGCGTTGCTCCAAGTGGCCGTGATCTGGGTCGACGTGCTCAACTCCGACGACGCCGACGCCGCACAACGGGCGACGGTCCTGATCGCAGATGAACGCGTCTCCTGGTTCCATGACCCCGGGCAGTGGGCCGCCCGAGAGTGGGCCGAGACCCTGGGGCTCAAGGATCTGGCGTGGGACGTGTATCTCCTCTTCGATGCAGAAGCGCGTTGGAACGACGCCGCCCCCACTCCCTTCCAATGGTTCCACCAGCTAGGAGGCGAGCGGGCAGACGCCTCGAACTTTCGAGCAGCCCACAGCCTCGCCATCGCCTTGCACGAGACGGGTGCGGCAGCCGGCTGGCCCGTCCCGGACATGGCACCCGACAAGGAGTCTTGGCAGTCGGCGCGCGAAGAGGCGATGCGACGGCTGCAAGCTGCCGGCAGTGCCTCCGATGAACGCTGTAGTGATTGTCGTGAAACCGGGCGGCTCAGCTCGTGCTCCCTCGGTGGCTGGCGGCGCTTGCTCATGCGCATGGAAGACGAGACGCGCTTCACCGCCTCGGGCACGCAACCGCCGAGCCCTGCGGACGGGCGACAGGAACTCCAGCTGAGCATCCAAGGCATGCGCTGCGCCGAGTGCATGTTGCGTGTGGGCAGCGGCATCGTCTCCGTCGAGGGCGTTGCAGAGCTGGAGCTCCTGCTGGACGAGGCCAAGCTGCGTGTGCTGTTGATGCCCGGTTCCACCACAAGCGTGGAAGACCTGGCGGAAGCCATCCGAGCCCAGGGGTTCGGCGTTCGCCCCTAGAAAACTGACGCTCCCGGCACGCTCCCTTGAGCCCTCTTGGGGCGCTCGGGTTACAACCATGCGGTGACCGACGACACTTGCTGGACCGTCATTCGTGAAGCAGCGCGCGGCGACGACTCCGCGTGCACCCGCTTCGCAGCGCTCTACCAGGAGACCGTGCGGGCCTACCTCCGCGCGCGCTGGCGAGGCGGCGCCTTGATCCAGGAGGTTGACGACGCCGTGCAGGACGTCTTCCTTGAGTGCTTCAAGTCCAACGGAGCCCTGGCCAAGACGGACGAGCATCGACCCGGCGGCTTTCGCGCCTTCCTCTACGGCGTCGCCCGCAACGTGGCGCGCCGACGCGAGGAGCGGGAGCGCGCCCAGCGCCGCCGACAGGGGGACGAAAGCGCGCACCTTTCGCGCATGCCCTCCCCCGACACGGCCCTCAGCCAGGTGTTCGACCGGGCCTGGGCCCGCACCGTCATGCGCGAGGCCGCGCAGCGCATGCGTGCGCTCGCCGAATCCGCGGACGAGGCCGCCTGCCAACGGGTCGAACTGCTGCGCCTGCGCTTCCAGGAAGGCCGACCCATCCGCGACATCGCCCGGGCCTGGGAGCAGGACCCTGCCCTGCTTCACCGAGCCTACTCCCGTGCACGCGCCGAGTTCCGCGCCGCCCTGGAAGAGGTCGTGACCTTCCACCACCCGGGAAGTCGCGCGCACATCCAGGCGGAATGCGTCGCGCTTCTGGACCTGCTGGGAGCGGACTGAGGGTTTTCAGGATTTCACGAGCGCGAAAACAGCGGGCCCACGGAACCCGTCTTTGCCCCCCCCCCCCATTGCTGGAGCCTCTCGGTGGAGACAGCCCGATGACTGATCACAAGGACGACGAGGCCCTCGACCGCGGCCTGGAAGCTGCTTTCGGAGACGGCCCACCGCCCATCACCCGTACGGCAACAGGCATCACTCGCCGCGCCGGCACCAGCCAGGGGCCGCCCAGCGTCGTGGATCTCGTGGAGCAGCGCACGGGCCGCGCCACGCGCCTGCTGCTCAAGGAGGAAGACAGCGAACACGGCGCGTCGCCCCTGGTGCGGACGTCCGGCACCACGCGCGGGAGAGGCAGCAGCCAAGCAGGCGGCGGCGCTCATGAGGCCGTGCCCACCGGCAAGGGCAACTACCAGATCATGGGTGAGATCGCCCGCGGCGGCATGGGCGCGGTGCTCAGGGGGCACGACACCGACCTCGGCCGCGATGTGGCCATGAAGGTCCTCCTGGAACAGCACGCCGACAGCGACAGCATCCTGCAGCGCTTCGTGGAGGAGGCGCAGATCGGCGGCCAGCTCCAGCACCCCGGTATCGTGCCAGTCTACGAGCTGGGACTCCTGGACGACGACCGCCCGTACTTCACCATGAAACTCGTGAAGGGGCGCACCCTCGCGGCCCTCTTCACGGAACGCTCGCAGCCCGGCGAAGACACCCGACGGTTCCTGACCATCTTCGAGCAGGTCTGCCAGACCATCGCCTACGCCCACGCGCGCAAGGTGATCCACCGCGACCTGAAGCCGGCCAACATCATGGTCGGTGCCTTCGGCGAGGTTCAGGTCGTGGACTGGGGCCTGGCGAAGGTCCTGCAAGAAGGGGGCATCGCCGACGAGCGGCGGGCGCAGCAGCAGTCGCACGTCTCCATCATCGAGACCGTCCGTAGCGTGGGGAGTACCGGCGCCGGGAGCCAGAGCCTGGTGGGCTCGGTGATGGGCACCCCCGCCTACATGTCCCCTGAGCAGGCGCAAGGCGAGGTGGAACGCCTGGACGAACGCACCGACGTCTTCTCCCTGGGGGCGATCCTGGCGGAGATCCTCACCGGGCGCCCGGCCTACACCGGCGAGCAGGACAGCCCCGTGGCCGAGGCAGCACGTGCACTTCAAGACAAACTTCACGAGCGACTCGACGCCTGCCCCGCCGCCCCCGAACTGGTGGACCTTGCCCGTCGCTGCCTCGCGCCGGGCAAGGAGCTGCGCCCCCGTCACGCCGCGGCCCTGGCGAAGGAACTCAATGACTACCTTGCATCGAGCGAAGAGCGCGCGCGGGAAGCGGAGCTGGCCGCCGCCGAAGCGCGCGTGAGGGCCGTTCAGGAGCGCAAGGCGCGGCGCCTCACCCTGGCCCTGGCCGCCACCGTGTTGTTGGGCGTGGTGGGCGCCAGCCTGGGCTACCTGCATCTGGAGCAGCAGGCGGCGGACCAGCGCTCCGCCACCGACCAACGCCGGCTCGAGGTCAACACCAAGGTGCGCGGCATCCTGCAGGACGCCCAGCTGCGCCGGGGCATGGGTGACTACGCCGCCGCCTTGGTCGCCCTGGATCAGGCGGACACCGTGCTCTCCGCGACCTCAGATGCCACGGCCGACCTGGCTCCTGCCGTCGAGGGTCTACGCAGCGACGTGCTCGCAGCCCAGATCGCGGAGCAGGAGCAAGCTCAAGACGAGCAGCGGCTCGGCACCTTTCTCGAGCGCCTGGAAGACATCCAGCTGAATCGCGGAGGTGGCAATGATGACGACGTCGCAGAACGCAGGGATCAGGAATACCAGCAGGCCTTCGCCGCCTACGACGTGTCTGTCTTCGAAGGCGAAGAGAACAGTGTCGCTGCGCAGCTCAGGGCGACGGGCCACTCCCTCCCGGTGGCCCTCGCCCTGGACGAGTGGGCGCGGATCAAGCTCAACCGCTTCGGGTTCGGCACCCCCGAGTTCGGGCGCCTGATCCGCATGGCCAAGGAGGTGGACCCTGACCCGTGGCGGCTGAAGCTGCGCAACGCCGTCCTGGCCGATGACCGTCGGGCGTTGGAGAGCATCGCCTCCGCAGAGGAGACCCACTCCTGGCCGCCGGAGACCGTGGTCATGTTCGTGGAGAGCGTCGCCGACCTGGGGCACGACCTGGATGTAATCCCGCTGCTACGAGCCAGCCACCTGCGCCACCCGACCCATCACATCATCACCTACGTCCTCGCCCGTCGCCTCTCGGACCGTGGCGACCTCGCAGAGGCCTTGACCTTCACCAACACGACCCACGCACTCCGGCCTGGCTTCGGCCGAGCCATCCTGCTGCAGCTGCACATCCTCTCGTTGCTGCACCGCTGGGATGAGATGACCCGGTACTTCATCTCCAAGCGCGACCTCCTCGCAGAGATCGAAGACGACGACTGGATGACCACCTGGCTCTCTCCGAGACTGGTGGACGCCCTCGCCGTGCGCAAGTTCTACGACCCGGCCCTGGCACTGCTCGAGGCGTCCCTACCGGACAGCCCCGATCCGACGATGGAGCACAACAACCTTGCCTGGTACATCGCTACCCGAAACGACGGACAGGCCCCCGACATGGCCAAGGCCCTGCACCACGCGGAGGCCTTGGTGGCGTTGGAGGACTCTGGCAACGCCTACAACACACTGAGCACGGTGCATTACCAATCGGGTCAGCACCGCGAAGCCCTGGACGCCATCAAGACAAGCATGGAGAAGTCGGGAGGGGGCGAGGAGTTCGACTGGCTGCTAACCGCCATGATCCTCAAACAGCTGGGCGTGCACGATCAGGCGGATCTCTGGTACCAACGTGCATCCGCAGCGCCCCCCACACCTGGTAGGACTCGAAGAAATCCGTTCCTGACGCAGGAGGAATTGGAAATGCCGTCCGAGCTGGATGTCTTCCGAGACCGCGCCAGGGAGATGTTCCGCGACACCGGGAGCTGATCGCCGCAACACGTGCCCTCGCACTATCGCCTGCGCACTCTGACCCCTCCCACGCTTCCGGCCGCTTGCAGTAGGATGTCCTGTCGAGTCGAGTGGCGGTCAGGGGCCGCCACTTCGAGACAACCGCCGAGTCACGCTGGGGGTCAGCATGGGGAAGTCGTTGCAGCGTCCTGTCATCACACTGGGACTCGTGTGCCCCGAGGGGGACGATTCGCCCGCTTTGAACGAGCGGATCGCGCAGATCTGGAAGAGCGTCGCCGAAGCGTTGGCTGATAAGAGCGTCGAGCAAGCGGCGGGTGGCTCGGCCGCCCCTGTCCTTCTGCCAGGTGACTACGAAGTGCCGAGCTCATTGTCCAGTCGGGTCGTGCAGACGTTGAGCAGCCGCCTTCGCGTTTGGGAGTTCCCGGGCGACGCCACGCCCGAGAAGATCCAAGCAGCCAGGGACTCTCTCTCGCATCTCCTGCAGCCACTCGCCACTGAAGGCGTGGCGCTGAGTGCCTGTGTCTATCCCTCCGAAAACGACAGAGACCTCACTGCCGCGATAGGCAAGACGTTGAACGCGGCCCAGAAGATGCTCGACGAATACAGCGCCGAAGCCCGGGGCGACGTCCGATTCATCGACGGCCCTGCGCTCACGGAACTCTACGTCGGCAACTTGCCCACAGAAGCTTCGGAACAGCAGGTGAACGAGCTCTTCACCCAGCACGGCCTGGTGACAGAGGTGAAGCTCATCACCGATCGGGACTCGGGGCAAGGGCGAGGCTTCGGCTTCGTGGAGATGGACCGCCCCGACGCCGAGGTCGCCATCAACGCCCTGGACGGGGTCGAGTTCCAAGGCCGAAAACTCAAGGTGTCCATCCGGCGACCCCGCGGCCCTGGAGGAGGGAGCGGCCGAGCCAGCGCTGACCACACGCCACCCATGCAGGACATGGGTGGAAACTTTGCCACCCATTCGAGCGGCAGGACCGAAGACGACGTCTTCGCGTCCTACGACGGCAGCTGGCTCGACGACGACGACTCCGACGAGATGGCAGACGACCTTCAGGAGGAGGAGGGCGCAGAGCCCGAGGAGGAGTTCGAGGACGCGCCCGCCGCAGAGTCAGCTCCAGCCGACGCCGACGCTGAGGAATCGGCACCGGAACCCAAGGCCACGATGTACCTCTCGCCGCCTGCCGTCGCCTTCTCCCAACCGGAAGCCGCGCCACCCGCCGACCCACCACGCTCCGCCTACGCGCGGGTCGAAGCCCTGGCAGAGGTCGTAGTCGAAACGACCTTCGCGCTCACTGTGGGGCTGGCCAAGAGCCCCACGCCCGGCGTTGCGTCGGGCCAGATCAAGCGGCCCCCTTCGAGCGTGGGCCCGTACACCATGGACATTCAAATCCTCGCGAACGGCCTCGAGCCCGTGGACGGCGCCGCGCTGCAACACTCGCTCCGCATCACAGCCGAAGCTCCTTACCCGTCCGTTGAGCTGTCCCTTCGAGCACTGAAAGATGCGGAGTTGGCTGACCAGCGCTCCATCCAGGTGATCTACAAGATCGAAGGCGACGTGGTGGGCGTGGCCGTCCGCAGCCTGCGGGTCGTAGAGCGGGCCGATCAACTGGGGCCACCATCTGACGAACCGACGTCGGAAGGTCACCTGAGCATCCCCACCACGGACGAGCCGCCCGACCTGACCGTGATCATTGCTCCCGGCGCGGCGCACGTGCCCGGTTCGCTGCAGTGGACCTGGGCCTCTCCCCACGAGAACGCACCCGCCGCGCCAGACGACCTGACGTCCAGCGTGGGTGAGCAGCTGAACGACTACGCCATGGGTTTGATCCGCGGCGTGGCGACCCATGAGGCCGACGCCTCGCTGCGCGCCTACCTGAAGGGCATCGGCAAGCGCGTGGCGCGCAAGATCCCGCAGGAGGTCATGAACATGATCGAGGGCGCTTGCGCCGAGGCTGACTCCGAAGGCCGGGAGGCGTCCATCCTCCTGCTCACGTCCGAACCGCATGTGCCCTGGGAGTTGGCGCTGCTGTCCAAGCCGCCGAACCCCAGCGCCGAGGCCTTCCTGGGGGCGCAGGCCAACGTCGGCCGCTGGATCTTCTCCGGGCTCAAGCCGCCCACGCCGCCGCTGGGGCCGCTACCGGATGCATCGCTGGCCGTGGTCTCCGGAGACTACTCCCAGGTCGCCGGTTGGAACCGCTTGAAGGAAGCCGAGCAGGAAGCGAAGGACCTCGCGCAGACCTACCAGGGAAAGGAACTCGACGCCACCGAGAGCGCGGTGCTCAGCCTGCTTCAGGGAACGCCAGCTTGCAGCCTGCTGCACTTCGCAATGCACGGGGCCTACGACCCAGGCGGAGTGCGCGACGGCCTCGTTCTGGCCGACGGAAAATTCCTCGACCCAGTGGTGGTGGAAGGCAGCGAACTCGCCCAGAACCCCTTCGTCTATCTCAACGCGTGTCAGGCGAGCGGTGGGCAACACGTGCTGGGACAGTACGCCGGCATGGCGGCGGCCTTCCTCTACGCCGGGGCTTGCGCCGTCGTCTCCCCCCTTTGGTCCGTAGGCGACGGCGTGGCGCGAGAGATCGCCACCCGCTTCTACGGGGAAGGCATGCAGGGGGCGCGACCGGCCGCGATGTTGCGCGAAGAGCGGGCGCGATTCGGCCCGGCGTCCACGAACGCCACCCATCTGGCGTACCAGTTCTTCGGTCATCCCAACTTCCGGCTGGCCGAACGCTCCGCCGACACCACTGCAGCAGACGTTGACGAGCCCTAGTCGGGCAATCTCCAGGGGAGAACCTCGATGGCCAAGAAACTCGACCCGGGCGGGCTCCCCGTCTTCGTTACGTCGGATGTCGTGCTCGAGACCCCCGGGCTCGCAGGAGTCGCTGACATCCACGTGGCGTCGGGGCCGGGTATGCGCTCCGCCGAGGCCATCAGCAGCGACTTCAGCGACGCCTTGAAAGGGGCCGACCTGATCGAGCAGCTCACCATCGTCATCGACGAGCCGGCGGAGGTGCCGCTGCTACCGGGGACGGCCACGCGCTCCACCAGCCGCGGCGAGCCCGGCATGGTGGCGGAGGTCCCGGGAGCGGGTGAGGGCTTCCACCAGATGCTGCTCTCCGTGGACGAACAAGGTGTGACCACCTGGTGCTTCCCCGAACCCGAGGACATGGCCGCTGCCGCCACCGTGCTGCGCTCGGGCCAGCGCTGTCGCTACGTCATCCCCAAGCAGGTCCCGCCACCCACGTCCTCCACGGGCCACCGAGGCCTGCTGGGCTTCGTGGGGCGCAAGATCCTCAAGATCGTCGCCTTCAAGGCCATCGAGGTAGTGGGCGGGCTGGTGGGCGAGGCATTCGTGGAGCGCTGGGAAGCTGCCAAGCGCAGCTATGCCATGCGTTCGTTCACCCCAGACGATTTCGCAGCGAAGGGCGGCAGGCCCCTGACGGCTGCCGATTGGACCCAGCTCGGGGCCGGCCGCTCGCTGCTGTTCGTGCACGGAACCTTCAGCCGTGCCCACTCCGCCTTCGGCAGCCTTCCCCGAGAGACGCTCGCGACACTGCATGATCGTTACGACGGCCGTGTGTTCGCCTTCGACCACCCCACCGCTTCGCGCAGCCCCGACCACAACGTGCGCGAGTTTCTGAACGCCAAGCCCGTGGACACGCCCCTCGACCTGGACATCGTCTGCCACTCCCGCGGTGGGCTCCTGAGCCGCGTCCTTTCGGAGCGGGGCGCTGACCCCAACGTCCAGGTCAGCAACATCGTCTTTGTGGCCGCGCCCAATGCGGGGACGGCCCTCGCGAACCCGAAGCACATGGGCACCTTCCTCGACACCTACACCAGCATGCTCAGCCTGCTGCCGGACAACGGGGTCACGGATGCACTCGAAGTCATCTTGAGCGTGCTCAAGCAATTGGCGGTGGGAGCTCTCAAGAGCCTGGAGGGATTGCAGTCCATGAATCCCCAGGGACAGTGGCTCCAGCAACTCAACCAACGCCGCAACACGGCACTGCAAACCACCTACCGAGCCATCGCCGCGGACTTCGAACCAGCGGACTCCGCCTTGCGCCGGGTGGCCGACCGGGTGGCCGACTCCATCTTCGACAGCCGGCCCAACGACCTGGTGGTGCCTACCGAGGGGGTCTACTCACCCAACGGCTCCAGCCGCTTCCCTATCGCAGAGCCGCTCATCATCCCACCGACGGAGAGCACCTGGCACAGCGGCTACTTCTCCCGCGCAGACGTGGGCAACAAGCTGCTGGATTGGCTGCCGGGGTAGGGTCCGCCGCGGACCCCACTTAGCGGCCCGGCTCGTCCTGCTCGACCTGCAGCATGAGCGTCTGCTCTGAGTCCGCCCAGGCGAACTCCAGCAGCTCGTAGCCGTTCGCGCGGATCATGAAGCGCTCGTACTGGGTGGGCAGCAAGAGGCTCACCTGGCCGTCGCGATTGGTCCGGAAGGAGCCCCCGCCGTCGGTCTCGGTGCCCACCCAGCCGGTGGTCTCGGTGAAGGGTTTGCCATTCGGTTTGAGCAGGCGCAGGTGCGCGACGTCCAGGGCACCGCGCAGGTCGATGTCGTCCAGTGTCGTGGTCTCCCCGGAGAACACCTCCACGCCCTCCCGCTCGACCATCAGGAAGTCGTTCGTCTGGGTCTCGATCCTGAGGGTGTAGACACCAGGGCGCACATTCTTGAGATGCAGGAGCCCGCCAGGCCACACATAGTTCTCGTGGTTCGCACCCTTGCGTCTCAGGAACACCTCCAGGTTCAGTGGTGGCACGTGCTCGTCCAGCAGGACCCGACCGGTGACGATCCCCCTCTCCGGCTCCTCCACCGGGTCGGGGATCTGGATCAGCACATCGGTGGCACCAGGCAGGACGGTGACCTCCGGCGAAATGCCCGCCGACACCATCAGCTCGAGCACACGATTCATGCCGCGCACCTCGAACACTCCCTGTGCATCCGTCGAAATACGCGACGAACCGGCGACGTTCAGGTTGGACCACTGCTCCTTGCCTGATGAACCATAGGTGTAGCGAATGCGGAGGTAGACCTGACCGCTTCGGCCCCCCTGGGCGTTGACCACCCGCCCCGACACGAGCAGGGGCGGCAGGCCCAGTTGAATCACTCCGAGGTCCAGATCGCCTTCCGACGGCAGGGGCTCGGGGAGGATGGCCGAGAGCTCCACCTCCGCCGTGCGTGGCCAGGTGCCCTTTGCGAAACCGCGCTTGGGTCGCTGCTCCACCACGTCCATGACCCGGCCTCCCTCCAGGAAGGATTCGCCGCCATAGGGCGCGCGGAAGACCCCCTGCTCATCGCAGGTGACATAGAGCGTATAGCCCCCGGAACGATGCGAGCCTTGCTGCTCCGCCAGGCGCTGCTTGCCGAGGATGCTGATACCCAACTTCACACCGGCGGCGGGTTCACCCAGTTCATCCACCACGCGCCCGGTGAACACGGGCAAGGGATTCCCGAGTGTCGTCTCCAAGCTGAGCAGCTGCCCCGCGTCCATGGGGCCGTTAGCATGCAGGCTGGCACCCTGCCACCCCGACTGGCTGACGCTGAGCCGCAGGGCGAGCCCCAAGCCCACATGCGGAAAGCGCGCCACGCCTTCCTCCACCGCCGCGATGTGATGATGAGATCGTTCCCAGCGCATGTCGTCATCCGCGTCCACGGGCCGGGTGAACAAGGCCACGCTGGGCCCCGACTCCAGGGGCACGCCCGAGGGATCCAACACAACAACCTCGACGCTGCACGAGGGCGGCAGCTGAAGACGCACCACCTCGCTGGACGGAACGGGGTCGAGCCTCGCCACCGGTGCCGAATCGAAGGGCCCGTCCAAAGTCACACGTTCGTCCACGAGCATGTCCAGCAAGGCGATGGACTGGCGATGCTCGATAAGCCTCGCCCGAGACAGGACAGCCATCCCCGACGGATCCGTGGTCACCCGTTCGATGGTGCGGGGGTCGGAAGGGTTGAAGCGTTGGACGGTCTGCAATTCCACATCGACACCCGACACCGGTTCCTGCGCTGCGTTCACCACGAGCACGCGCACCGGCTCCAACCAAGCGAGGGCTGAGCGAGGGACCGTCAGCGCCCGGAGCTGCCCAATCTCCACGCTCCGCCCGAGATCTACCACCACCGGGGGCACCAACGGCAGGGCGACTGCCAGCGCAAAGCTCACATCGGGTTGGGAGAGTTGACCGTTCTCGATGCCCTTCATCTGGAGCTCCAACACGGCCTGGCCGTTCTCGTCGGAGTTCGCCGTGACCAGGTCGAAACCCTTGAACGACCCGGCATGTGTCGCGCGCAGGGCGATGGGCACATCGGCGAGGGGCTCGTCCTCCTCGTCCACCACGAAGACCCGCAGGCGGGCACCGCTCGCAACAGGAGTCGCTAGCTCGGGGGCGACCGCCGCAACATCCTCGACCAGGGTCAGCGGCGCGGGCTCTTCCGTTGACGGCGCCTGGGGGAGTTCATCCTCCGCGAGCGGCTCCGTGTCAGGTGCCGAGGCGGTGGGGGCGAGGGCCCCACCCGAGGCGCCCGGCCCCTCGTCCTCTTGCGACACGAACGCCAGGACGAGCAGGATCGCGCCGACGGCCGCCAGCAGCACCAGGCTGCCCAATCGGCGTCGTGGGTGGGTGTCGGCCCGCATGCGCCTATCTTCGCCCAATCGAAGGCCGGCTGCCTAGGGGACATCGCCCTCGTGCCCCACGGCTCACCCCACGGCTGGGGCCAACATGCGATGCTGCCCCCGCCCCCCCCGGCCTCGTCCCCGTGCGACCTGCCCATGGCTGAGCGATCGACGCACGACTCCGAACGTACCGGGCGCCCCGCGAGTGAGCAGGCCGTCCAGTTGATGCGCGCCATGCTGCGGCACAACAGTGAACAGTTGGAGCAGCTGGCAGCGGCGGAGGAGCAGGCGCTGCACAGGGCCGAGGTCGCCGAGCAGCGCGCCCAGCAGTCCAGCGAAACCGTGCAACGCCTGCGCACCGAAGCGCAGCTCCAAGCCCAACGGCTGACCGAGGCCCAGCGCCAAGCCACGGTGGCAGCCAGGCAACAGGCGTCCATGGCGGCCGGTGTGGATAGCGCCACCCGTGCTCGCGACAGCTTGCTGGACCAGGTCCGCAGTTTGGACGCCGAGCTGCACGCCCTGCGGGCCACGCTGCAAGACACACGCCTGCAGTTGGAAGAAGCCCTGCCCGACCCCGCCCCTGAGCAGGCCGGGCTTGCGCCGCTCGAGCGCAGCGCCCAGGAGCACGAAGAGCAGCTGCGCACCCGAGCGATCCGAGCCGAGGAGGCCCGGGATCGGGCGCAGCAGGGCAGCGCGAGTTTTCGACGCATGGTCGAGGAGGCCCAAGGGCGCGCGCTCCAGGCCCAGCAGGCAGCGGAGGACTCCACGCGCCGCACGCAAGAACTCGAGCGTCTCGCCGCGCAGTCGGAACAGCGGGCGGAGGACGCCGAGCAGCTCGTGGCCGAGCTGGAGCTGGCGGCAAGGCCCGCTCCCACGGACTCCCTGCATTCGCTCCAGGAGCAGCTGGCAGCCGCGCGCTTGGAACTCAGCAAGCTGCGACAGGCGCACCACGACCAGCGGCGCATGGCGAGCGAACAACGAGCGGAAGCCCAAGCTGCAGAGACCGTCCGGACCCAGTTGCTGGCCCTGTCCGACAGCCAACGCCTGCGCGAGCTCACGGCACGGGCCAACGCCCTCTGGCCCGCGCACCCGACCCACACCGGCGCCTACGAGCAGTGGCTGACGGAGGCCGAAGCCGTGGCCCTCACCCAGGAGGAGCACCGCTTGACGCGCCGGGCCCTGGCGCGACTCGACGACTTGCTGACGGACGAGGAACGGGAGCACGGCTGGGTCATGGGAGCAGGAGGCTGGGCCGCCCTGCGCCGTGTTGAGGACGAGCAGGGCGAGCCCGTCGAGCCCCCCCGGCGGGAGGAGGTGCTGGCCGCTGACCCGGCTTCGGGACCCGTACCGGAACCAAATCTCGCCGGCGGCCTGGGGCGCCAAGCGTGGCAAGCCGTCGACCTCGCCTGGTGGTGCCACAGCTTGGACGAGCTGCTGGCCGACATCGACCGCCTGCTCGAACCGGAGAGTGGGCTGCTGCAGGACGTGCAACGCAGGCTCGAAGTTGCCCGCCACCTCGAACAGCGCTCCCTCACCGGCCCCGGGGTGGCGCGGGCCTGGCACGAGGCCATGGACGACGTGGCAGACCCCCAACGCTGCCCCGCCTATGGCGGCCTCTCGCTGCAACCCATGCTGGGCTTGCGGCCCGTGGGCAAGGACCCGCAGAGCGGCCTGTGGGAGTTCGCCATGCCGCACACCGGTACGGTCCCGCAACGTCGGGCCGACGGATCCCTGGGCCTCGCTCTGGACCACGCCTTGGTCTTCGTCCTGATCCCCGGCGGGCGCGCGCGCCTGGGTGCTCAGGCACAGGATCCGGCTGTGCCCCACTACGACTCCCAGGCGCGCTCCAACGAGGGACCCGTGCACGAAGCAAGCATGGCGCCTTTCTTTCTGGCGAAGCACTGCATGACCCAAGCCCAGTGGCAGCTCGTGATGGGCAACAACCCGAGCCGCTACGGGCCGGGCACCACGGTCGGTGGCGTGCAGCACTCCCTCCAGCACCCCGTGGAAAACGTCAGCTGGGACGAATGCCAGGAGGCCATGTGGCGCCTCGGCCTGGCACTGCCCGAGGAGCGCCAGTGGGAGTACGCCGCCCGCGCAGGGACCAGCACGCCGTGGTGGACCGGCCCACGACGGGACACTCTCGCGGGCGCCGTGAACCTGGCCGACCGAGCGGCACGTCGAGGCGGCGCGCGCTGGGCCTCCATCGCCGACTGGCCTGAGCTGGATGACGGCTACACCACCCACGCTCCCGTGGACCATGGCAGCGCCAACCCCTTTGGACTTCACGCTGTGCACGGCAACGTCTGGGAATGGTGCCGAGGCCCGCTCACTCCCTACAAGCTGGGCGCGCAGCCAGAAAACTCGACGCCCGACGGCGATGCCGAGACCGACACGGGAGCGGTTGCGGGGCGCGTCTATCGCGGCGGGGGGTTCCGCAACACGAGCGGCCAGTCCCGCGTATCGAGTCGTTTGTCCGAAGAGCGAGGCAAGAGAGCCTCGGATCTGGGACTGCGGCCTGTGTTCCCCTTTCCAAAGCAAGACGACTCGGCTTGACTTAGCGTGCGTGAATCGGCGAAATGATTCGTGTCCCCGTTTCACATCGACCTGAATCGTTTCATATGAGTCAGGTGTCGTTGGTGCGCGGGAGATGAATGGACGCCACCAAACCAAACCCAGGTTTCCCGCCCCTCAAGGTGCTTCATCCGGAAAGCGCCTGGGAAACCCGGGTGAGGGTGCGTCCCGAACACCAAGCCCCCTCTCTCAGACTTTGGATTATCAACAATGGCCCTCAGTTCCCTCACCACTGCCGAACTCCAGAAAGAACTCGACCGACGCCAAAAGGGCGCTCAAAAGTTGATGGCGCGCCGGGAGAAGTTGCTGACCGAACTCTCGGACATCGACCAGGAGCTTTCCTTCCTGGGCATCGCCGGTCAGGCCAGCGCTGGAGACAGCGCGGCCAAGCGCCGCGGCCCGGTGCCCGGCGCCACCACGGGTCGCCGTCGCGCCAAGAACGCCATGAGCCTGCCCGACGCCATCTGCTCGGCCATGGAAGTGCGGGCGGTCGTGTCGCCCAAGGAAGCCGGCGAGCTGGTGCGCGCCAACGGTTTTCAGACCACGAGCCAGAACTTCAACATGATGGTGAGCAATGCACTGGCCAAGGACCCTCGCTTCAACCGGGTGGGTCGCGGTCAGTACGAGCGCATCGGCTGAGTTCATCCACACGATCGCGCAGCGGCTTGTAGAGCTGCGCGAGCCGCTCGTAGAAACCCGTGCAGTGCACGGACTCTCCGAAGCGGACGAAGTCGTAGTGGTGGACCCACTCGTGCAGCAGCGTGTCCAACAAGGTCTTCAGGGCCACCGGGCGCGCCTGCGCCGCCGTACGCGTGAAGACCTCCAACGGCCCATCGGGGTCGCATTGCCCGTGGACCTCGTAAACCACGCGACCCCGATGGCGCCGATGCGGACGCGGCCGATCCCGCATGAACACCCGCTTGGACGGCAGGTCGAAACCCTCGTCCAATTGATCCACCAGATGCTGGCAGGCCAGGTGCATCACCCGCACGGCGCCCTGCGCGGCATAGTTCGCGTGAGCGCCTGAGAGAGCGTCCAGCGCCTGGATCAAGCCGGGCATCAACTGCCCCAGATGCGCGTCTTCGAAGCGCTCGCGGTCGAGTTTACGGAAGAGACGGTCAGAGACCATCCGCCCATCCCACCGAACAATTAGGCCCGGAGCAACTGAAAGCGGAAGGTGCTCCCTTGCCCAAGCTGGCTACTGATGGACACCCCCCCACTGTGTTGGCGCGCGATGTTGCGCACGATCGCAAAAAGGAGGCCGAGCACGATGTCGGGCTCGTCTTTGATGATCAGGATGCCGCGTCTAGCCATGGAGCGCATTCCGCGTGCCCTCAGCCCTGATCTGGAAATGCCCTCAGTTCATAGACGCTGAAGTCGTCGTTCCTGAGCACTTCCACCAGCTCGTCCGGAGAGTGCGCCACGAAGCTCTCCAGGAAACCCTGATCCGTGTGGCTGAGCATGTTGAAGATGTTGGAAGGCTCGACGGGCGAGTGCTTCAGGATCAGTGCAACTGGTTTCACGGCCCGGAAGTGGTCCCAGACCTGCTCCTGCGACAGCTCCCCGTACTTGAAGACCTCGGGGTAGCAGAGTGACGGCCGGCCGGTGACCTGGGTCAGAGCCCGTGATTTCTTGAAGACCACCACGTCGTAGGGCTCGGTGTTCTCGCGGACCCACTGAAACACCTGTTCGGTCTCCGGGTCCGAAAGGCCGTCTGCCAAGGGGCCGCGGTCCAGGTTTGCAAAGGCTGTCGCAGCGTTCGCTGCCAGCATCAACACGACCGCCCCCAGCACCAGCCGACGTCGGCGGATTGCCTCCCCTGCGATGAGCTGCGCGCCCGTGAAGGCGTACAGGAAGAACACCGGCAACAGAGGCAGCAGGTAGCGCATCCAGGCCGAGTCCGTGGGCAGGACGAGGATCATGCCCATGTAGGCCATGGCATAGGTTTCGATGATGCCAGGGCGACAGAGCCGCAGCACGAAACCGATCACCGCCAGCAACACCATGATCGCGCCGACCCCACGCTGCACGGCACCGCTGAAACCATTGGCCCAGAGGCGCTCGAAGTTCCACACCAGCTGCTCGGCGTTGAAGGTCATGGTCGAGAACGACCACTCCGTTGCCATCTTGTTCACGTAGCCGCCTTCGACCGAATCGAAGCCCATTCGCAAGAGCAGAACGCAAAGGGCAGCCACTCCGAGCATGACCACAGACGAAGAGCGCAGCCGGCGGTAGCGCAAGACATCGATGGCGACCAGCGCCGCAGGCAAGACGATGGCTGCCGTACGCGTCGAGTAGGCAGCTGCCATGACGAGGCCCGCGAGGACCGCAGCCCCCCACGTCTTGCGGGGCTCGCTCGTGCCGTCAGCCCGCTCGCCCTCTTCTTCGCGCTGCCCGATGGACTGGACCTGCGCCAGCCAGAGGTAGGTCAGCCCCAGGAACATCATCTCCGAGCGCACGAGCTCCCGGAACGCGAACACGTAGGGCGAGAGCGCAAAGGCGGCGACAGCGAGGAAGAGCACCGGCGGCCTCGCGCTGAAGCGGAACGCCCTGTAGATCATGAACACCGCGAGGGCTGTGAAGAACGCGAGCACTCGCTTGATGGCCAGGATGTCGACACCGTAGGGCAGGCGCTGAACGACCGTCGGCTCTGTTCCCGGGGGCGCTGACTGCTCCGTCGCCGGAGTGGTCTCCAGATCCGTTTCCAGATGCGTCTCGAGATCCGTCTCAAGGCCCGCGGCAGAGCGCGCCAGGACCGGCGTACCCTGGGACCGTTCCAGGTGGTCTCCCCGAGTGAAGAAGTCCACCACCCCCACCACCAAGGAGAACGCTGGTGGGAAAGCAGTGCGCTGGTTGGATGCCGGCAGGTTCGAGTCGTGCACGGAGTCGATGTCGGAGTAGGGCAAGCCCTGCACCAGATTCCGCCCATGGGCCAGATAGGCCGTGAAATCGTCCATCCCCCACCAGGTGTGACCCGGCCGCAGGGTGAACGCATGCAACCCGAGCACCAAGGTGCACAGGATCAGAATGAACGCCGTTCCGTGACGGGTTGCGCGATGATTGGTCTGCTCGGCCATCGTCCCCTTTTTCGGCCCGAATCGCCCTAGGCTTCAACCATTCGCCCGTAGGGCGGCGATCCTCTCGTCGGCCATTTCCCGGGCCACTGCGTCGGAGGTCCGATTCTCGTCGGCTGCCCGGCGACAAACCAGCTCTGCGACGTCCCCAATGGCCGCCAGACGCTCTTCGATGAGCTGCGGCTCCCCCAGGGCGGTGGAGGCACCCACCACCGTGGCCCCTGCATTGGAGATGACATCGGGAACAGATGCGATGCCTCGGTCGTGGAGACGCCGCATGTCCCCGTCGCTGCCGAAGGGATTGTTTGCCCCACCGCACACCAGGCCGCAGCGCAGTCGCGGAATGGTCTGCTCGTTCAGCACGCCGCCTCGAGCGCAGGGTGCGAAGACATCGCACTCCACGTCGAAGATTTCCTCAAGCCCGACGCGCTCGAAGTCATCGAAGGGGCGCGGGTCGCAAGCGATGACGTGCACGCCGGAGTCCTGAAGCATCTCGGCCAGCGGTCGGCCCACGGCGCCCAAGCCCTGCACGGCCACGCGCTGGAGGCGAGGCGACACGCGCCGCATGGAGGTGAGCACGCCTTGGGCCGTCGACGCCGACATGCCCGAACACGCGACGTATTGGGTGGCCGTGCGCAGGGCCTCGTCGTCGGCGCGGGTGAAGCCGTAGTCCGGCCCACAGCAGTAGCGCCCTCCCAGGCTCTCGATGAAGCGCCCGAGCGCCTGCACGCAAGCGGCGCGGTCCACATCCGGCTGCTGTTCCCGTGCAGGTTCCATGATGACGGACTTCCCACCCCCGCCCCGGATCCCCGCCAAGACCACCTTGCGGCTCATGGCTTGAGACAGGGCGCAGGCATCTTCCAGGGCCGCCTGCTCGTCGGGGTACTCCGCGATGCGAATGCCACCAAAGGCGCGCCCAGCCAGCACGGCATGCAGGGCCACGAAGGCCACCATGCCCCCGAGCTCGAGCCGGTACACCTGCTCGAAGCCGTCCACGGCCAGCTGCTCGATCCCATCCATGTCCATCAGGCCCACCTCCGTCAGTGGGGCTCCACGATGCAAGCTGGACCGGAGCGTCGCAAGGCTCCCGCTGGACCCCAGCCCAGCCTCGCGTGGACCTGGGGCCCTACACGGAGATACGGTGTGCCCATGCGCCTCGCTTCCACCGTCCGATCTCGTTGATTGCCCTCCTTTGAAGGCCCGCCTTTGATGGCCCCCCGTCGTCGCCCTCGCCGCCGCCGACTGGGCTTGGTGTTGGCCCTCGCACTCGCTGCCGTGGCGTCCGTGGAGTTGGTGCTGCACCTCAAACCCACGGCCTTGCCGGCCTGGTACCGGGAGCAGTTCCCGGTCATGGGGGTGGAGTTCGTTCAGCCCGGGATCCTTTCGCAAACGCCCATCGAGGGCTACCCGGTGCCAGGGCCCCAGCGCTCCTACGCGGGGCCGCCGCCCGCAGGCCTGATCGCCCCGACCCCGCTGGTGGACCCGGCCGCCAACCCCGACCCCCTGCGTTACCCGCGGGTGGTGATGCCCATCGACGCCAAGGGCTTCCCCAACGAGCGGATCCCCGAGCGCGCGGACATCCTCTTCGTGGGGGATTCCTTCACGTTCGCCACGGGCGGCACGGACCCGGCCTGCCTGCAACCCCTGCTGGCCGACTCGGGCGGCTGGAGCATCTACAACCTCGGCATCCCCGGCATCGGCCCCATCCGCGAGCGTTGGCTCATGGAGACCCAGGGCCTGCCGCTGCAACCCAAGGCCGTGGTCTGGTTCTTCTTCGGTGGCAACGACTTCAGCGACGTGGAGAAGACCCAGGCACGCCTCGACACCGGCGCGAAGGTCTACACCGACAACCCTGCCTACGAAGCCGTGCCGAACTTCCTGCTGGCTGACTTTCTCATGCGCTGGTTCGACACCCTGGGTGCCGAGGAACGGGTGCGCCCACGCATGACCTACGGCGCGCGCTTGGGACGCGGACCCGACGCCGATGTCGACGTCTGGTTCTCACCGCTCTACGTGCGTCTGATGCTCACGGACCGGCCGGGCTGGAAGCGGCGCACGGGCTGGGAGCTCTTCAGCCGCGAGCTCAAAGCCGCCAAGGCCGCCTTGGACGAGCGAGGCATCCCCATGCTGCTCGTGTATGTGCCCACCAAGGTGGAGGCCCTGCTGCCGGTGCTGCTGGAGAACGCTGCCGCCCAGGGAGCCCTCGCACCGGGCGACGCACAGGACGGCGCGTCGAGCAGCTCCCCGCTCGACCCCCTCTGGGACATGGTGACGCTCAACCTGAAAGAGGAGAGCCCCATCTCCAAGCAGGAGTTCTTCGACGCCATCCAACTCAACATCGGTGTGCTCGACACCCAGGTGAGCAACCTCTGCCGACAGAACAAGATCGCTTACTTTTCGGCGACGGCGCCCCTGCGGCAACTGGCCTCGCAGGGTCGGCTGCCGTATCTCTCCGCCGACACCCACTGGAACGATCGGGGTCAAGCAGCCTTGGTGGAACCGTTGCGAGAGGCGTTGATCGAGCTCGGCCTGGAGGCGCGCTAGCAACCCGAGGCCCAGAGTTGGCTTGGGAGACTCGTCACGCCTCAGTGCACGTGTAAGTGCACGTGTAAGTGCACGTGCAGACGCGCCAGGAGGCCTGGACGGCTCCGTTCCACCTCCGACTTGGTGACGCGCACGACGAGGGTTCTCACGACCCCGATTTCCCGCGATACACCGCCCCCCGCCTGGCAACAGGCTTCACAGCTTCGCCCTCTTGGGGAGGTGGGAAGCCATGGTGCCTCTGGGGAGGGCCTCTCAAGCGCCTATATGTTTCGTGAGGCTCGGGAGAAGAGTGATGGCCAGTTTGATGAAATCACTGACAGCTTTAGTCGTGCTCGGATTGCTCGCCCTGAGTTGTGCCGAGGCTCATGTTGGATATAGCAGCGGCGGATGGATGCTACATATCGTCGGGAAGGACGGCGCAATCATCGTGGCGGAGGGGCTGGAAGACGCCAAGAACCAGGTGTTCGAGTACGTCAAGGAGCTTCAAGCACAGGTTCCCAAGGACCAGGAAGCGATCGACGACTGGGAGTTGACGTACAGTGAGATCCTGAAGAAGAAGACGGGTTCGCGCACCGACGGCACTGCCAACAGCGAATCCATGAAGAAGGGGAGCGTTGGAAAGCCCAAGTGATGAAACGAGAGCCTGAATCGGCACGCGTTCGTTGGTCCGCCGTTGCGGTGCTCATGATCGTCACGGCAGTGCTGGTCGTGATGTTCCAGCAGGACGCCGCCACCCCGGATCCTGTGATCGTCTCACTCGCTGACTTTGCGCGAGGGGAGCTCTCACCGGAACCTCTTGAACGAACCCATCCGACTGCGATCACGCAAGAGCCTTCCAAGCTCAACGCCGCACCCATCGGCTCGGCCGATTGGATGGTTGTGTCATTGCAGCAGAGCCTACGGGACATCGTGCAGCGACTGCGCGAGATACCAGACCAGGACCTGGATGAGTTGTTCGGCAACTACTCTTCCAGTGACCTTCGAGACACGAAGATTGGCCGCTCCCTGAGCGAGCTGAATACACGACACAGCGACCTGCACTGGGAGCAATGCCTTCAGCTAGCCAGAGAGGCTGACTCGAAACTGGGGGCGCTTCCCAATGAATCCGGAAAGCCAAATGTCACTCAAGAGATCTGGGAGCGGGCGTCGGAAGTGCTCGCCTCGACAGACGACGATCTCACGGGCGAGTGGTGCACCACTTTAGAATCCCTCTCGTCCTCCCGTATCACGACGGTTCTTGTCTTCTTCGAACCCGGACCTGGGGATCGGGAGCGGCGCTTCTACGAGGCACTTTGGGTGGTGCTGCTCCGAACCGTTGCAACTCAAGATGAACGGGTCGGCGAACACCTGATCTACCCGCTCAGCTTCGCGATGGTGAAACAGGAAATCACGCCCTACAACCTCTGGCGGGAAGCCACGGACTCGGGGATGACGGAGCTCACCAAGGATGTCTACATCTGGTTGGTGCTCTTCCCCGTCGAGCAAGTCGAGCCGTTGCTCCTGAGCGGCCTGCGCGACCCACGCCGCCTTGTCCACTTTGGCGCCATGGAGGCGGTGCGCTACTACGGCGAAAAAGGCCTGATCGACACGGCCTTCTACGCCCAGGAGCTGGTGGCCATCGCTATCGCCACGCCGAAAGACAGCCTCTATTACTTGGAGGCCATCGCCGCCATCGGTGAGGTCGACCCCGCCCTGCTCGATCTGGTGGCCCACGGTGTCGACGCCACGCTGCGCAACTACGCAGCCGGTTTCTATGTCGGCGAGGTCGACCCAGAGACGGCTCGTCGCGCCATCATCTCCTGGATCTCCGACGTCGAGCTGGCCGAGGCCGGTTTCGTCGCCCTGGGAACCCTGCCCGGAGAAGCAGCCGACGAACTGCTGCACGATCTGGCTGATGAATCTTCTGACGATCTCACCCTCGCCCGCGTCCTGCAGGCCATGAGCGGACGCGGACCAGAGTTCGCAACCGAGTTGGCAGCCGCCGTGCGCTCACGAAATGAAACCGTGCGGCGCATGGCCACCGAAGGCCTGCTGACCCTGGCCGCAAACGGCCGCGGCACAGGAGCTTCCGCGCATCTGGTCTCGTCCGGCCTGCAAGAAGTCGCCCTGCATGACTCCAACAACGAGTTGCGGGAGCGGGCGCTGTTCGGCCTGGCGCTGAACGGATCGCCCGCAGATCAGGAGTTCCTGAAGGACCGATTTCTGAGCGAGCCCGACTCCATGGTGCGCGCCGTGGCAGGCGGCATGGTGCTGCTGTCAGCAGGTGATGACCCAGACGAACGCGCCTGGGCCCAAGATGTGGTGGCCGGCGAGTCGTTCCTGGTTCGCAGGGGTCTCAACGAGCTGATCGCCACCCTGTCGGACGAAGGCGAACGCAACGGGCTGCTTCGTTCGCTGGATGCCGAGGCAACCCCCATCCGGCTAGCAAGCGGGATCATCGACGAGAAGGCCATGGCCAAGAACCCGTTGAGCACCCAGCTTGCGATGATTGAGTCGGTGAAGAGCGCGCTCTTGGGGTGGGAGGAAGACGCCACGGCGCAGCTGCTGGTGAAGTAGGCCGCGCCGCGCGCTACATCGGCCGCAGCCAGCGCTCCCAAGGGTTCTTGCCCGGGAAGATCAGCCGCTCGGGCTCCGGCGCCAACAGCTCGGCGATCTCCTGCTCGATGCGGAAGGCGCACTTGAGTGTCACGTTCGCCACGGCGTGCAAGGCGTTGGCGTCTCCCGGCCCCATGACCAGCGCCAGGCTTCGGCCGTCATTCGAGTGCAACACCACCCGGGCCTGCGGCGTCTCCATCCCGTACTCACCCAGGCGCGAGGGGTCGAGGACGCGTTCCCAGGGAGCGAGCCGCAGGAACGAAAGGTAGGAGATGGCGAGCACCGGGTTCACCGATTGCTCCTGGCCGTCCGGCGGCACGAGCACCCAGCGGATGCCCGAGCTCCCCATCGCCGCTTCGGTGGGAGTGACCTCCGTCGTGCGCATCGCCAGCGCGTAGCGCGTCCCGTCCGAACGCTCCACGTCGACACCCACCACCGTCCGGCCGTCACCGGGGAAGGAGGAGGGCACCAGGCTTGGCTCGAGCATCGGCGCTGTGGCCGCACCCGTACCGGCGCGACTCGGGCCGCCCCCATCCAGGACCGCGCGCGGGTTGGTGTCCACTGCCCAGGTCTTGTTGTCACCGGACCGACGGATGAAGCAGCCGTCGACGCTCGTGCGCGGCAGGCCCACCTCCACTTCGAGCCGCACGTCCCGATCGGGGTCGCTCATGAGCGCCGGGCCGTGGAATTGAAGCACCCATGTGTCGTCGGTGCCGAACCCGTACTCGCTGGCGAGGCTGGCATCCTGGCTCTGCACCACACCCCGGGCGTCACGCACCGTGTTCAGCAAGTGCGTGATGCTGCTCTCCCGGGCCGGCGTGTTGAACAAATCGAGGCAACGCCAAACCCCCTCGGTGCGACCGTACAGGAAGCTCTGGCCGCCACGGCTGACAGTCACCGCGGCCACGAGCAGCTCGTCGCTCTCCTCTTCCGACAAGAAGCGCGACACCTTCACTTGCGAGGCGCGCCGTTCGGACTCCGTGCGATCGAGGGCGCGATCGGCGACGACGAGGCTCGCCAACAGGGCCACCAGGACGACGGGCGTGCGCAGGCTGGACAGTCGCATCAGGCGCTCCGCCTCCACCGAGCGAAGGCCCGGAACAGACCCATCAGGAAGTATGCCGCCGGTGCGCCGAGGATCACCGCAGCCCGCCATCGCGTGCGTTGCTCTTCGGGCAGACGGCCGAAGCCGCGCACCACTGGACGGCGCGCCACGATGGCCGCCAACTCGGGCTCGAGGGCCAGCGAGGCCACGGCATCCAGCAGCAACTGGTCACCGCGGTACTGGGGTGCCAGCTCGGCGAGGCGCGCGTCCTTGAACAGCTCGCTGCACGTGAGAAAGAGCAGCGTGCCCGAGGCGGCCTCTTCACTCGGCTCGGGCTTCAGATAGGGCTCTGGCTCCGCGCTGGAGTTCGCGCGGTAGAAGGCATCGCGAGGCCACGGGAACTGCCCCTCGAAGAGGGCACCCAGCGCCAGGGGGCCACGGGTCTGCGGCGCAGCCGTCTCCTCCCCAGTCTCATCTAACGCCCCATCCGCTGCCCCATCTGGCGCATCCACGGCCAGCGGCCCGATGAGCATCTCGTCCGGCAAGAAGCCCCCGGACCAGGCGTAGGTCCAGGCGTCGGGGCTCGTGGTCATGAGCGTCGTGGCGCGCAGCCCGTGCTGTTGCAGCAAGGCCTCGTCCCACTCCAGAAAGCTGGCGCCGATGAAGGCCTGGTCCCCCAGCGCCGCCACGCTGGGCTCACTCTGGTTGAAGCGCGAAGCGGCCGCGCGTACCAGGAAGGGCAGCGCCGAGCGCATGCTCTTGAAGTCCCGGCGCTCCGTGACGTTCACTTGGCTCTCCAGCACCACCGGCAGGGACTCGGTGTCGAAGAGCACCTCTCGCACGAGCTGGATTCCCACCTCGGGAAACCACAGGGTCTCGACATCCGTGGTCTGGGGCCGGGGCCAGTAGACGAACTCGAAGTTCGCCCCGCGGAACTGCTGCGGTTGGATGTTGAAGTGCTGGGCCGCAAGCAGCACCCGGCCGCCGCGGTAGAGGTGGCCCACGGTGGATTCCAGCATGCGCTCCATGGGGCGCCGCGGCTGCAGCCAGATGAGGGCGTCGATGTCGTCAGGCAGTCGCCCCCGCTCCGGGTCCACGTGGGTCACCCGGAAGCCCGCCAACTCGAGCAGCTCCCGGGCCTGGCTGTACTCGTCCTTGCCCTGGGGCGAGATCAGGCCTTGGGTCTGGTAGTAGCGATGGCGCTCCGCCGCGGACAAGCGCGGCGTGTCCGAGGCGAAGGCCAGGTGCGGGCGGCGCCCAGTGCTCAGCTCGTGCAGCGCCATGGCCAGCCGGAACTCCGCGTTGTCGTAGCTGGCCACATTCGGGAATTGCAGCAGCACCTGCCGCTCGCCCGACCGGAGGCGCAGGCTGCTCCAGGCCGTGCGCACCTCGGTCACCTCGTCGCGCTGGCTGGTGACGCGCAGCGCTTCGATGTCCTCGACTGCCAAGGCCTCTTGCTCGCCGGGCTCAAGATCCTCAGGGCGCGTGCGCTTCATGTCGAAGCCCTCACCCGCCGACACACCCACTTCGCGCATCACATCTAGTAGACGGTCGGACGGCCGGCGAACCTCGGGAGCCAGGCGGCTGCGGTCGGAGAGGAAGACCTCCACCTGCAGACCCTCGGCACCCGCCACCCGCGCCGCCAGCTCGCCGGTGTAGGGGTGCACCTGATTCACATCGTCAGCGGTGAGGTCCCATTGCCCGGAACCCGCACCCAGGAGCCCACCCAGCCCTCGCGAGACAGGGTCCGCCGCCATCCCAAGCAACGCCACCGCCAGCATGCCGAACAGGGCACGCGGCAAGAGCACACGCCACCAACCCTGCGCCGCGCCTCGTTGCACCGGCGGCACTCCACGGCTGCGCACGAGTGCCACGACAGCCAACAACACGGGCAGCAAGCCGACGCAAAACAGGCGCCAGCCCCCGCGAGCAGCGGGGCTGATGGCAGGCACCGCCTCCGGGCGCACGATCTCCGCGCTCGCAAGCACCAGGCGGTCTGGCGAGGCGAAAGTCTGCAGCAGGCTCAGGGCCAGGCGTTCATGGGCCGTGCCCGGGGCACCAAACAACTCGTCTCGAAACGGACTGCTGGAGGCGAGCCCCACCATGGACCCGCGCCACGGGTCCTCGGGACGCAGGGCCACCATGACCGGCTGCTTCGGCACCGAAGAGCCGGCCTCCGGAGTCAGCAGGGCGAAGGGAATCGAATCGGCCTGGGTGGACTGGGTCCACGTCAGCTCGGAGGTCGTGCCCAAGACTTCTGGCGTCCAACCACCCGCGGCCAAGGCGTCGCCATCCAGCACGAAGGTGCTCGGCAACTCGAACACGAGGTTGCCGTTGGGCTCGAAGGCCAGGGAGTGGAAGTCCTGATTGTTGGCAATGCAGTTGATTCGGTGCGGTGCGGGGACGCCCGGATCGCCGAACACCTGGCAGCGCTCATCGAACACGAGGCCGTCGAAGGTGCGCAGGCCGTAGTGCCCCCAGAGCGCCTCCCCGCGATAGCCCGTCGTCCCCAGCAACAGCGAGTCCAGGCCGTCCACGTCGCCGAAGCGACCAACCCTGCGGCTCCCTGCGATGACGACGGTGCGCCCCGCATCGAGCAGCGCGTCCAACTCGTCCAGGCGCGCAGCGTCCACCGGTTGCGGGTCCATCCAAAACAGGATGTCGGCGCTCTCGGGCACGGCGTCGCCTGCGTCGAGGTCGACCCGACGCACATCGCCTCGCTCTGCCAGCCATCCTGCGAAGCCCTCGAAGCCTGCGGGCGCTGCGAAGGCGTAGACCGGTTCGCGAGGCGCCTTCATGGCCTGCAGCTGCGCCACCACGAGGGCCTGCAGCCGCGGCAGGTGCTCGTTGCCCAAGCCGGGAATCACCGCAGGAGCCCCAGGCCCGTAGGCCATGGTCAGGGTGCTCCAGATCTCTTGCTCGCTGTAGGCGTCGCGGGTGACGTGGCGCACGCGCACCGGTGCGACCTTGTTGCGGGCGGCGTAGGTCTCCAGCTCGGGGTCGGAGGTGGGGTCCACGATCTGGTAGTCGAGCCGGCCGTTGGACGCAGCCTTCATCGCGTCCAGCAAGTCGGTGACTTGCCGCTCGAGGCGCCGCAGATGGCTGGGCATCGCCTCCCGGGGGCTCACGTAGTAGGTCAGGAAGACCTGGTCGTCGAGCTGCGCGAGCCAGCTGCGGGTGGAGTCATCCAGCTGGCCGAGGCGAACGCGCCCCACTTCGAGGCGCGCACCCCGGGCGTGCTCACTGACATTCATGGCCACGCCCACGACGGCTAAGCCCAGCAACAACTCGAGCACCAGCGCAACCACTCCTCGCGCCTTCATGCCCGGTTGCGCTCCAGGGTCAGGGCCGTGAGCCACAGAAAGACCGCCGCGCTGCCGGCGAAGTAGACGAGCGCCGGCAAACCCACCACGCCGCGCACGAAGGCCTCGTAGTGGGGCATGACGGAGATGTTCTCGTACAACCACGTGCCCACAGCGAGGTCCGGAGCCAGGCCGTCTGCCACCGCCACCACGCGCTCATCACCCATGAGCACGAACAGGAAGACGCTCACGCTGGTGGTGACGAAGGCGACGATCTGGTCGCTCACCAGGGCCGACAGGAACATGCCCAAGGCGAGGAACTGCGCGCCGAAGCAGAGGATGCCCAGGTAGCCCCCCAACACGAGACCCAGGTCAGGGCTGCCGAGGGCGCTCAGCATCACGACGATGGGCAACGAGCCCGCGACCATCAGCAACAGCAGCGCCAGGGCCGCGAGGTACTTGCCAAGCACGGCCTGGATGGGCCGGATGGGCATCGTCAGCAGCATCTCGATGGTGCGTTGCTTCCGCTCCTCAGCCCACAGCCGCATGGTGATGGCCGGCAAGAACACCGGGAGCAACAAGGGCATGAGGTCGAAGAAGCCCGTCATGTCGACGGTGCCGCTCAGGAAGAACTCGTTCATGAAGATCGAGTTGGCCAGCACCACGAAGGCGATGGTGTAGACGTAGGCGATCCAGCTGTCGAAGGAACTCGCCAATTCGCGGCGCGCGATGATGAAGGAACCCGAGAGCGCGCCCACCGATCGGGGCCGGCCGGGCGTTGAGGCCGAAGCCGAGGCACCCGATGCCTGGGTGGGGGAAGCGGTCATGCCCCTGCTCCCGTCTTGGCAACCTGTGCCTGTGCGTCCGTAGCGCTGCCAGCGGACGACGGCACGGGTTGGGAGCCAGAGCGCACGATGTCGAGCACTTCCTGCTCAAGGCCGTGTCCCGCCGCAGAGGCTCGTGCTTGCATCTCTGCCAAGGACGCGTCGGCGAGCAGCTTGCCGCCGTTGATGATCAACAGGCGCTCCGAAATGCTCGAGACCTCCGCCAGGTTGTGGCTGCTGAACAGGATCGCCCGGCCCTCCGAAAGCTCGCGGATGAAGTCCCGGAACGCGACAACCTGCAGCGGGTCCAACCCGTGCGTCGGCTCGTCCAGCAGGATCACCTTCGGGTCGTGGATCAACGCAGCCGCCACCCCCACCCGCTGGCGATAGCCCTTGCTGCATTGATTGACACGCTTCTGCAAGACATCGGTGATGGAGCACTTCTCCGACACCCAGGCCATTCGCTCATCGAGCCAGGCGCCGGACACACCGCGCAAGCGCCCCACGAAGCGCAGAAAGGTCTCGACCACCATGGTCTCGTAGAGGGCGTTGTGCTCCGTCAGATACCCCAGCTCCTGGCGCACGGCGAGCGGCTCGGACACAACATCGTGACCGGCCACCGTGATGCGCCCCGATGTGGGTGGCAACCAGGTGCACAGCATCTTGAGCAGCGTGCTCTTGCCCGCGCCGTTGGGGCCCAGGAAGCCGACGATCTCACCGGAGTCGATGTGAAAGGACACACCGTCCACGGCCGTGACGGTTCCATAGCGCTTGGTGACGTCTCGGACGTCGATCATCTGGGCACTCCGCGGATCGTTCCGACACCGGTCGGAGCAAGGCCGCGGATTATAGGAGCGCCCAAGGCGCAGCGCACTCTTCTACTGGAGAGTCAATGTGCCTTCGGCCGCCTGCTTGCGGTAGGGATCCAGCTGCACCCGATCCACATAGCCCTTGGAGGGATTCGCGGCGTCGCCACCGTTGCCCACCGAGAGCAGGATCGTGAACACGGTCTTGGTGTTGGAGGCCGGGAAGAGGCCCTTCAAGTTGGCCTCGATGGTCGAGACATCCGTCATCGGCAGGCCATGGACGCCCGAGGTGTTGGGCGTGGCGCTGAAGCTGTCGGCGTAGAACAGGTTGCGGGTCGTGGTGCCATCCGTGATGTCCACGCTCATCCAGTCGTTGGCGGCTGCGGAGTTGGCCGCACCGGAGCGCAGATAGGCGGCATCGAAGGACAGCCTGTGCCGGCCGAGCGGGTAGGAGAAGGCCTGGCCCACGCTGTTTCCACCCAAGGGCAGGGAGCCTGCGCCGCCCGGGTTGGAGGGCGGCGTGGCCGCGTCCGAACCGTCGGCAGCCAGCTCAAGCCACTGGTCCCCCGCCGTGGGCATGGCGCCATCGCTGCCCAGGCCGCTGGGTTGCACCACGTGGGCTCCGCCAGCCAACACGGTCCACACACCGCTCGGTGCGAGGCCGGGGGCCTGGCCCTCAAAGCTTCCATCCACCAAGGGGCGCTTGGGGTTCTTCACCTGAACGAAGTCGAGCTCGGTGGCGAGGTCGGCACCGCCGGGTCCGCTCACCGTCAAGCTCACATCATAGGTGCCCGGGCTGGTGTAGATGTGCGAGGGGTCCTGCTCGGTGGAGGTCTTGCCGTCGCCGAAGTCCCAGAGCCAGCTGGCGCTAGGCCCGCCGGTCGACTGGTCCATGAAGTCCACCACCACGGGCGCCGTGCCCGTGGGTGGCGTGCCCGTGAAGGCTGCAACCGGCGGCAGCTCGCCGACGGAGATGTAGGCGACCTTGGTCTCACCGTCAGAGCCGCCGGGGCCCGTCGCGGTCAATGTCACGGTGTAGGTACCCGCCGCCGTGTAGGTGTTCGACGGGTTCTGAGCGGTCGAACTGTTTGTGTCGCCAAAGTCCCAGGCCCAGCTCGTCACCGGTCCACCCGACGAGAGATCCGTGAAGTCGACGAGCAGCGGAGTGGTGCCGCTGAGAGGCGTGGCGCTGAACCCGGCGACCGGTGCCGGCTCGTTGACCGTGATGTAGGCGACCTTGGTCTCACCGTCGGAGCCGCCGGGGCCCGTGGCGGTCAGCGTCACGGTGTAGGTGCCGGCCGCCGTGTAGGTGTGCGAGGGGTTCTGGGCCGTCGAACTTCCGGTGTCACCAAAGTCCCAGGCCCAGCTCGTAACCGGGCCGCCCGTGGACGCATCGCTGAAGTTCACCAGAAGCGGCATCGTGCCGCTGGTCGGCGTGCCACTGAAGTCCGCGACAGGTGCCAGGTCGCTGACCGTGATGTAAGCGACCTTCGTCTCGCCGTCGGAGCCGCCAGGTCCCGTCGCGGTCAGCGTTACGGTGTAGATGCCCGGTGTGGTGTAGGTGTGCGAAGGGTCTTGGGCGGTCGACGTACCGGTGTCGCCGAAGTTCCATGCCCAGCTCGTGACAGGACCGCCTGACGACAGGTCGTTGAAGTTCACGAGCAGCGGCGAGATCCCGCTGGTGGGAGTGCCGCTGAACTCGGCAATCGGTGCGGGTTCGTTGACCGCGATGTACGCAACCTTGGTCTCGCCGTCGGACCCACCGGGACCGGTGGCGGTCAACGTCACCGTGTAGGTACCCGCCGCCGTGTAGGTGTGTGAAGGGTTCTGAGCCGTGGACGTCGCTGTGTCGCCGAAGTTCCACACCCAGCTCGTGACAGGACCACCGGAAGACAGGTCGCTGAAGTTCACGAGCAGCGGAAGCGTTCCGCTGGTCGGCGAACCGCTGAACTCGGCGACCGGCGCCGGCTCGTTGACCGTGATGTACGCAACCTTCGTTTCGCCGTCAGAGCCACCGGGACCGGTGGCGGTCAACGTCACCGTGTAGGTACCCGCCGCCGTGTAGGTGTGTGAAGGGTTCTGAGCCGTGGACGTCGCTGTGTCGCCGAAGTTCCACACCCAGCTCGTGACAGGACCACCGGAAGACAGGTCGCTGAAGTTCACGAGCAGCGGAAGCGTTCCGCTGGTCGGCGAACCGCTGAACTCGGCGACCGGCGCCGGCTCGTTGACCGTGATGTACGCAACCTTCGTTTCGCCGTCAGAGCCACCGGGACCGGTGGCGGTCAACGTCACCGTGTAGGTACCCGCCGCCGTGTAGGTGTGTGAAGGGTTCTGAGCCGTGGACGTCGCTGTGTCGCCGAAGTTCCACACCCAGCTCGTGACAGGACCACCGGAAGACAGGTCGCTGAAATTCACGAGCAGCGGAAGCGTTCCGCTGGTCGGCGAACCGCTGAACTCGGCGACCGGCGCCGGCTCGTTGACCGTGATGTACGCAACCTTCGTTTCGCCGTCAGAGCCACCGGGACCGGTGGCGGTCAACGTCACCGTGTAGGTACCCGCCGCCGTGTAGGTGTGTGAAGGGTTCTGAGCCGTGGACGTCGCTGTGTCGCCGAAGTTCCACACCCAGCTCGTGACAGGACCACCGGAAGACAGGTCGCTGAAGTTCACGAGCAGCGGAAGCGTTCCGCTGGTCGGCGAACCGCTGAACTCGGCGACCGGCGCCGGCTCGTTGACCGTGATGTACGCAACCTTGGTCTCGCCGTCGGACCCGCCGGGACCGGTCGCCGTGAGCGTCACCGTGTAGATGCCCGGTGTGGTGTAGGTGTGCGAAGGGTCTTGGGCGGTCGACGTACCGGTGTCGCCAAAGCTCCACGCCCAACTGGTCACAGGACCACCGGACGACAGGTCACCAAAGTTCACCAGCAACGGGAGCGTGCCGCTGGTCGGCGAACCGCTGAACTCGGCGACCGGCGCCGGCTCGTTGACCGTGATGTACGCAACCTTCGTCTCGCCGTCGGACCCACCGGGGCCGGTCGCCGTCAGCGTCACCGTGTACGTGCCAGCCGTCGTGTAGGTGTGCGACGGATTTTGCGCCGTGGACGTTGCTGTATCGCCGAAGTTCCAAGCCCAACTCGTAACCGGACCGCCAGACGACAGATCACTGAAGTTCACGAGTAGCGGCAAAGTCCCGCTGACCGGTGTGCCACTGAACTCGGCGACCGGTGCAGGCTCGTTGACCGTGATGTACGCCGTCTTCGTCTCGCCATCCGAGCCACCGGGGCCCGTTGCCGTCAGCGTCACCGTGTACGTGCCCGCCGCGGTGTAGGTGTGCGAAGGATTCTGCTGCGTTGAGAACGTGCTGTCGCCGAAGGCCCAGACCCAACTGGTGACAGGACCGCCTGTTGACAGATCACTGAAGTTCACAAGCAGCGGAGCCGTGCCGCTCGTGGGCACGCCGCTGAACTCGGCCACGGGGCCACCTGCTGGCGGCTCCAGACGTAGGTCGTCCAGGTAGCCCTTGCTGTCCTGGAAGTCGTCGTCGCCGTTGCCGGTGCTCGCCGTCAGCGTGAAGCTCGTCGCTGTCGTCGAAGACGGGAAGAGGCTCGTCAGGTCCACGACCACCTCTTCAAGCGGCGTCATGGCATAACCCCACTTGGCCGACGTCCCCGAGGTGGGCGAGAAGGTGTCCTTGTAGAACACGTTGTAGGTGCTCGAGCCATCGGTCAGCTCGACGGACATCCAGTCGTTGTAGACGGCCTGGTTTGGATCCTCGTTGCGCAGGAAGGCTGCCGAGAACTTGAGCAGCGTGTTGCCAGCGGGGTAGGTGAACGACTGCTCGATGCCAGCGCCGCCGATGGGTGGCGTCGTGATCCCGCCGGGATTGCTGGGCGGTGTGGCGCCGTTGGTGCTGTCGCCCGCGATCTCACCCCACTGGGAGCCGTCGGTGGGCATGCCGTTGTCGCTGCTGACCCCCGTGGGGTTCACCACATGGCCGCTGCCGAAGCTCACACTCCAAGGGGTCGTGGGCGTGGTGCCCGCCGTCTGGGATTCAAAGCTGCCGTCCGAGATGCCCGCGGGGGGCGGATCGTTCACGGTGATGTAGCCCACCTTGGTGTTCGTGTCGCTGCCGCTCGGGCCGCTCACCATCAGGCTCACGGTGTAGGTGCCCGCGCTGGTGTAGGTGTTCGAGGGATTCTGGGCGCTCGAGACGCCGCCGTCTCCGAAGGTCCAGGCCCAGGTGTCCGGGCTACCCGACGAGAGGTCCGTGAAGTTCACGTTCAAGGGCGTCAGGCCCGAGGTCGGCGTGCCATTGAAGGCTGCGATGGGACCGCCGCCCGGCGCCCCGGCGTTGTAGACCAGCAAGGCGAAGTCCTGGTCCGTGCCGTCGGCGTTGCCGGGCAGGCCGTTGCCCGAGATGCTCGCGGCCGACACGGTCACGGTGAAGTTGCCGGAAGTCCCTGCGGGCAGGAAGACCGATTCGGCGTTGTTGCGGAAGTCCGCGCTTCCGCCGGTGATGGAGTTGGCGCCGGAGAACACATTGCCGCGATAGGTGTTGCCGCCGACGCTCAGCTGGAGGTCGAGGTCATTCACCCAGGGGGCACCCGTGGTCGGGCCGGGGGCGTCGGTCCAGGCCAAGGTCACACGGAAGGGTTGGCCCGGGTCGGCCACCTGCCCAAGCACGACATGCGTCGCGCCCGTGGAGCCCAGCACCACCGACTGGTCCACCAACATGCGCGTCGTCGCGTCAAAGGCCCGGTCGAGATCCATGAGGCCCATGCCCTGCACATTCGACGGCAAGGTGTCATTGGCGAAGGCACCCGTCATGTAGCGGGCGGAGTTCATGAGCACGGCCTTGATCATGGCCGGGCTCGGGGCGCTCATGCCGTTGTTCAGGAAGTCCTGGCGCACCAGGGCCGCACCGCCGGCGACAGCAGGCGTGCTGTGGCTTGTTCCGCTACTCCAGCCGTAGAGCGAAGAACCTGCTGGCCAGAAGGCGTTGCACACACTGGTCCCGCCGTAGTTGCTCTGGGGCACACCGGCCTGGATGTGTGTGCCGGGCGCTACGATCTCGGGCTTGATGCGGCCGTCACCGCCGGTGCTGTTGATCGGGCCGTGGCTGCTGAAGCTGATCATGTCCGTCAGATCGTCCGCGCCGCTGTTGCCAACGCCGCAACCGTCTGTGCCCGTCTGGCGCACGTTCTCGGACGCGCCCACGGTGATGATGTTCTTGCCCGTGCTGGGCGTGGAGACCGTGTTCGCCCCCGGCCCATCGTTGCCGGCGGCGAAGAGGATCGTGTACTCCTGGTTGCCCGACTGCCCGGATCGCGCGTCGCGCACCAGGCCGTCCACTTCCTGGCTGTTGCTGTCGTAGTCGGGGATGGGGTTCTGGGCGCCGTCGATGAAACTCCAGCTGTTGCTGCTGATACGGGCACCGAGGTTGTAGGCGCTGTTCTCCCAGCTGGTGATGCTGGCGCCGCTCGGACCGAAAATGGCCGTGCTCCCCACATGGGCCCAGGGCGCGATGCCGAGGCCGTAGTTGTAGCCCTGGGCATCCTCCACCGTGCCGCCCGTGCTGCTGTTGAGGCCCGCGACAATGTGCGCGTTCAAGAACCCGTGTCCGCCCTCGGTGCTGCCCTGGCTCGTGGGGTTCAAGGAGAAGTCGACGCGCGCGTTGGCGAGGTCCGGGTGCCCGGTCAACGACACGGAGTCGTCCACGACGTTGACGGAGAAGCTGCCGAACTGACTGCTGTTGAAGCCCTCACCCGCCAACCAGGACAGGTAGCCCGGTCCGCTGGGGTTCGTGCCGGAGATGTTTCCCGAAACGATCTGCCCCTGGCGCTCGTCGTTCTTGGCCGGCGTGCCGCGCGGCTCGATGGCAAAGACCTCCGGCCAACTCGCCAGGGTGCGGAAGAGTGCGGGGTCCAGTTTGACGGCCAGGTTCACGTAGGGGCCCACGCGACTGCTGTGGGACACCTCGCTCGCGAAGGACGTCATCATCGAGACCGCTTCGCGCACGCTGGGCCCGTCCACGAATTGGATCGTGATGGGCATGGGCGCACCGCCTGCCGTCTCAGCAGCCGCGCGCACGGAGGGCGCCATGCGGAAGGCAGGCTCCCAGGCACCCACGTGTTGCACGGCAGGGTGTGTGCGCCCGAAGGCCGACAGAGCCTGCACCGCGTCGCCCGTGGCGCGCACGACGTAGGCGTTCATGGGCATGGGCTGCAGGCGCTGCGCACCCGTGGCGTCCAGCTCGGCCAGCCAGCTGTCCTGGATGGGTGCTTCGAACTTCAACAAGTACAGGCCGACACCCTGCAGCAGCGAGCCGTCGTCCATTGCGGGAAAGCGTTCGGCCGGGTGCAGCTTGGCCAGGGTGGGCTGCGGGTTGCGGCCGTCGAGCAGATAGCCGCTGGCGGGCAGCAGGTCGAACTCGTCGCGCACGGGGTAGTTACCCGCCTGCAGTTGGTCAGGGCCGAGGCCTTGCACGACGAAGACCTGGAAGGAGTCGTAGTCCCAGGTGCGCAGCACGGCACCGGTGCTCTGCAGGCTCGCGATGCGGGCATCGCCGGACGGCAGCAGCACTGTGTGCGTTTCGCCGCTGCGTACCCAGCGATCGGGCAGGGCTTCCAACGTGGAGCCAGCGGCCAGAGGTCCAACAACCAAGGACTGCGCGCTCGCGGCCAGGGGCAGGCCGAACAACACGAACAAAACGAGGGTGCACCCGAGACGGATCACGGCCATGGGAGAGGCTTCTGGACGGAGAGGGAGAGAGTCGCCGCACGGGGTCAGGAGACGACGCGGCGCGAGCCAAAGGGTACAGGCAAGCGGAGATTCCCGCTGCCTACAAGGCCTGCCACGTAGGCTTCCCCTCGAAAGCCTGCCGATAGTAGTCGGTGTGGCGCAGCTCGCTGGCCGCAGCCTCGTCCAGCAGCACCGTCGCGTGAGGGTGCAGCTGCAAGGCCGAAGCCGGGACGAGGGCCGCCAAGGGCCCCTCGACGGCGAGCGCTACGGGCGCCGCCTTCGCCGCACCGGTCGCCAGCAGCAGCACGTGGCGGGCGTCGAGCACGGTGGCGATACCCTGCGTCATGACGTGACGCGGGACATCGACCAGGCCGCCCTCGAAGAAGCGGGCGTTGTCCCGGCGGGTGTCCGCCGTGAGCGTCTTGATGCGTGTGCGCGACGCGAGGGAGGACATGGGCTCGTTGAAGCCGATGTGCCCGTCGCCTCCGATGCCGAGCAGCTGCAGGTCCACGCCGCCCGCTTCGTGCAAGGTGGCCTCGTAGTCCCGGGCTGCCTGGGTCAGGGCTTCGCCCGCGCACGCGGTCTCGGGCCCACGCAGCTTCGCGGGGTCGAGGTCCGTGTGCTCGACCAGCTCATGCAGCAAGAAGGAGCGGTAGGACGCCGGATGCTCGGGGGGCAAACCCACGTACTCATCCAGCAGGAAGGCCCGGGCGGCGGCGAAACTCAGCCCCTCGTCCCGGTGCCGTCGGGCCAGTTCGGCATAGAGCGGCCGGGGCGTGCCGCCCGTTGCCAAGCCCAACACCGGCTCGTCGACCGTGGTGAGCGTCCGTTCGACCACGTCCGCCGCCACACGGCCCACAGCCTCAACGGAGGGGAGAATCACGACTTCCATGGGACGGACGTACCGCTGCAGAAGAGGCGTTGGGGCGGGCTCTGGTCAACCGTCGGTCACGGTAGCATCCACGCTCTCGCCGCCGATGGCTGCGTCGTCTTCGTCGGGCTGATCCACCTCTTTGGCCTGCACCAGATCGGAGAGACGCATTCCGATGCTCCCGGCCTTCCAACTCGGAAGAACGTAGGTCCACTTGCTGAGGCGGGCGTTGAGGTCGGCCACTTCGGCAGCGATCTCGGCCGGGTCGCGCGGCTCGTCGGTTGGTGCCGGCTCCAGCGACGGGCCCTCCGTCTCGGAGGTTGCACTGTCATCCGGCAGGGCCCCGGCCGCGAAGCGCGCGACGGTCTTGCCGTCGATACTCGCCGACTTGAGGGTCAGCGCCACGCCGTCGTTCGTCTCGAAGCGGGTGTTGGTCCACTCCGGCGCCGCGGCCTGCACCGTCTCCTCGGGCATGACCGACTCCAACATCAGTCGGCTCAACACCCGGGCCAGGGGGGCGAGGGAGTTGGGCAGCAGCTCCTGTTCGTCGGTCATCTCTTCCAGCGACCAGGGGCCGTCGGATTCGCCGGCCTCGCGCCCCAGGGTCACGGTCTCCCCGTCGGGATGCTCGATGAGCACGCGCTGCATGCGCGCGTCCGTCATGTCCACGAGGTCGGTGGTGACGAAGCGGCTGGCGAGGGGCCCCGGGGCCAGCCGGCCCTTGGCCAACCAGGTCTGGGGCTCGCCGTAGCGGCGCACGTAGACGGCGTCGCGCCCCTTCTGCCGGCCCACCACGACATCTGCGAGCCGCTCGCCGGAGGCCGTGAGCTGCACGCGCACCGAGCTGTGGTCGGGGCCCGGGTCTCTCAGCCCCAGCGCCTCCCAGCGGTCCGGACGCTTGGTCTTGGGCTCCAGGAGCACCAGCTGCTCCACCCCCACCACCAGCTCTTTCACCTTGCTGAAGTCGGCGGGGAAGAAGCCCCACTCCTGCACGAACCACTCGCCGCCCAACCTCTGCAGGGTGAACGGCCCGCTGTCGCCTTCGACGATGACCTGGTCGACATCGTTGAGACCCGCTGTGAGCGCTGGCACCAACGCTTCGCCCACACCCTCGGGCGCGGGCTGTTCGTCATCGCCACCGGCCAGGAGCCACAGCGCCGCGCCAGCGGCCAACAGAGTCAGGAGCAGCAACACTCGGGAACTGGACGTCTTCATGTGGATCTCCTCCTCTCTCAGCTCATCTTCCAACGGGCGAGCGCCGCCATCAGCACCAACAAGGGGATGCCGAAGATGTTCAGGAACTCGAGCCAGCCCTGGAGGCCCTCGATGTCCTTGCCCAACTCGTGCTTCACCGCGCGCAATTTCTTGCGAGTCTCCAGCTGCTTGTCGCGGAAGGTCTCGATCTCTGCGGCCTGCTCAGGGGTCACGAACATCGAGCTGCCGTCGGCGCGCTGGCTCTGAAGTTCGTCGAGCCTGCGGTTGGTTTCGGCCAGATCGCTCTGCAACTTCTGCTGCTCTGCGAGGAAGCGTTGCTCGGCCACGTCCTGCAGCTCGTCGATGACGGTGAAGCGCCGTTGGAAGCTGCCCCGGCTGCGCACACCCACCAGGTCCGTGCTGCCCGCCAGGCTGTCCAGGACGTTCAGGGCGAAGTCTGCGTTGTCGGCGCTGGGCGTCGGGATGCGCATGTCGAACATCTGCCGGAAGCTCACCCACCAGGTGTCCGCGAGCATGTCGGCATCGGCCACGATGACGACGTGAACCTCGTCGGATTCCAGGAGCTGGCCGGGCGCAGCGCCAGCGCCGTCGTCGGCACTGGCTTCAGAGCCTGCCGTTGGCAGACCGTCCGGGAACGCCGTCTTGGCCGGGCCGATGACCCGGGCTGCGAGGGTCCGTTGCACGTCGTCCGGGCGGAAGCTCGTCTGCAACCGCTTCGGGTCCGGCCGGAAGCCCAGCTGCTGGGAGCTGATCTCCATGGACACGCTACTCGAACTTACCAGCGGTTCGAAGCGGGTGCTGGCACCCTCCACCGGGCGCAGGGCTCCGGCCGCAGGAATGCGCAGCACCGCCAGGCCCGCCGTAACCGGGTCCTCGCGATCGAGCGACTCACCTTGCACCTCGAGCCAAGCCACATAGTCCACGGGTTGGCCGTCGGCCCCCATCACGCGCAAGGCCGACTGCCGGTCCGCCACCACCACGGAAGCATCGAAGCTCACGCCCCAGGCCTCCAGCAGCAGGCCGAGGTCGCTGCCCCGGGGGTAGCCCATGCCCGCCATGGGGTTGCGCGGGTCTTGCGGCGGCCGGTCCTCCTCCGCGAAAGGATCCACCATCACCAAGGCCTTGCCGCCGCCCAGCACGAACTGGTCGATGGCGTAGAGCGTGGTCTCCGGCAGCTGCTTGGGGTGCACCAGCATGAGCACATCGATGTCCGCGCCGATGGCGTCCGCGTACGGGTCCACCATCTGCACGTCGAAGGTCTCGCGGATGATCTCGAACACGAACCAGCCCGGCTGCGGCGGCGGCGCGCCAGGAAAGTTCTGGCTGGGGATGCCCATCACCGGCAGGGTCGAGAGCACACCCACCGTGGGCCGCTCCGGGTACTGCATCTGGTAGACGAGCTTCGCCAGGTTGTATTCGAGGAACTGCTCGTCGCTGGGGTCGAAGAAGGGGATCGCCCCGCGCTGGTCGGTGCTGTTCTCGACCACGAGCCCCATGTAGGCCAGGTCGCCAGCCGCCGTGACCGGCACGCCGCGCATGCCTGACTGCACTGCGTCGTCCTCGGCATCCGAGAAGGGCTCGGGCTCGATGACCTGCAGCCGCATGCCGTCGCCAGCCACGCCCGCGAACTCCTCGAGCACCTCACGCACGCGATCGCCGTAGATCTTGAGCGGCGCCAGCTCCGAGCCCAGCAGCAGTGTGGGGCTGTAGAAGTACTTCACCGAGAGGGGCTCGTCCTCGTCCAGGGCCTTGAGGATGTTCCGGCTGCCCTGGGTCAGGGTGTAGAGGCTGTTCTCAGTGAGGTCCAAGCGCGCGGACTTGAGGCCGGCACCCGCCAGCAAGTGCACGGACAAGAAGAGCACCACGACGACCACGACACCTTTGGTGGAAAGCAGGTCTTTCATCTCAGTTGGCCTTCCTGCGGTCGATGACCACGGCGTTGGCGAAGAGCCAGAGCGCCATGAAACTCAAGAAGAACAGCACGTCCCGGGCGTCGACCACACCCCGGATGATGGCTTGGAAATGGGAATAGAAGCTGAGGGAGGCCACCGTCTCCACCACCGCGCTGGGCACGGCGTCGGGCAGGGCGTCCAGCACCGTGGGCCAGCCCGCCATGGTGAAGCCCAGCAACACCATGACGCTCACCACGAAGGCGATGACCTGGTTGCGGGTGAAGGCCGAGATGCAGGCCCCCACCGCCAGGTAGGCCCCGGCCATGAGCAGGCTGCCCAGGTAGCCGGCGAGGATCACGCCGTTGTCCGGCTCGCCCAGGTAGTTGACGGTGATCCAGACCGGCAGCGTCCCCAGCAGGGCGATGGCCGTGAAGGCCCAGGCCGCCAGGAACTTGCCCACCACCGCCTGCCCCATGGAGATGGGCAGGGTCATGAGCATCTCGATGGTGCCGGTGTTGCGCTCTTCGGCCCACAGGCGCATGGATATGGCAGGCACCAGCAACATGTACAGCCACGGGTGGAAGCTGAAGAAGGACACGAGGTCCGCCTGGTTGCGCCCGAAGAAGTTGCCGAGGTCGCTGCTGAAGGTGAACGTCCCCGTGAGCAGTAGGAAGATCATGATGAAGACGTAGGCGACGGGGGTGGAGAAGTAGCCCTTCAACTCCCGGCGCACGATGGCTGCGGTGACACTCATGAGGCGGCCTTTTCGTTCGTCGTGATCTCGCGGAAGACTTCGTCGAGCCCGCTGGCTTCGCGGCTCAGTTCGACGAGGGACCAGGCTGAGTTCTGGATGTGGGCGCCCACGGTTTCGCGCAGGTCGGCGCCGTCCCTGGTCCAGAGGCGGTAGCTGTACTGCTTGGCGTCGGCAGGCACCGCTTCGATGCGCTGGACGCCGGGGATGGACGAGAGGGACGCCTCGAGGGCGGTGTCCGGGGCCGGGGCCGTCGCGCGCACGGAAACCCGCAAGGCCATGCCGCCCCAGGTGTGCTGGTGCAGTTCGTCCGGGGTGCCGTCGGCCTTGAGCTCGCCGTTGGCGATGATGATGGCCCGGCTGCAGACCGCGTCCACCTCCTCCAGGATGTGCGTGGACAGGATGATCACCTTGTCCTTGCCCATCTCCCGGATCAGGGAGCGCACCTCGTGCTTCTGGTTGGGGTCGAGGCCGTCAGTGGGCTCATCGAGGATCAGCACCGACGGGTCGTGGAGGATCGCCTGGGCGATGCCCACCCGGCGCTTGTAGCCCTTGGACAGGGTCTCGATGCGCTGGTTCACCACGCCGCCCAGCTGGGCCAGGCCCACGGCTCGGTCCACGGCGCCAGCTGCCGTGCTGCCGGTCATGCCGCGCACTGAGGCCACGAACTCCAGGAAGCCTCGGGGCGTCATCTCCCCATAAGAGGGGGCGCCTTCGGGCAGGTAGCCCATGGCGCGCTTCACCTCCAGGGGTGCGGTGCGGACGTCGTGCCCACAGACCGTGGCGGTGCCGCTGGTAGGCGTCAGAAAGCCCGCCAGCATCTTCATGGTGGTGGACTTGCCCGCGCCGTTGGGGCCCAGGAAGCCCAGGACTTCGCCCTGTTCGACCGTGAAGGAAATGTCCTTCACCGCCTGGAGGGCGCCGAAGGACTTGGAGAGATGAGAGATCTCAACCCGCACCGACATGAGACGTGTCTTCCGATTAGGTTGCGATAGATGGAGTTGGACCGATCGATGGATCCGCCCGAGCAAACGATGGGACCACGAGAAACCCGCGAATCTCGCAAAGATCTAGCGGGAATCCCTCCAAGGCCGTCGCCGGATACCGAGTATCCCGGCCCGTAAGCACCGGGATACGCAGATCGCGTAGAGGGTGTGGGAGAATACTGATCGGAGGGTGAAGGGGTAAGTGGGAACTGCGCGCTCGGGGCACCCGCAGCGTCCAGCCCCAACCAGCGTCCCCGCCGCCAATTTGGACCAGGACGCCAGCGACGAGTGCCCTACTTCTAGTCCGGTGCCAGCTGGCTGAGAGTGACCAGATACTCCGCCAAACTCAGCGCCTTCGCACAAGGCTCGGCACTGATCGTCGCCGCCTCGGCTTCCGTGCCATCGACCAAACTGACCCTCTCAGGGTGTCAACCCTTGTGAGAAAACGGTCATCAATACAATTTCAAAGCAGATCCCACCTAAAGGTTACAGAGGAGCTCCCTCTGCTTTCTAATATTAAAAGCTTGACCCACAGTACCCCGCCAACATCCACCTCACCAACAGGCCGCGCAATGTTCTTGATCCTAAGCACGCACACGTCACCAGCGCTGACGGCGGAGGATTCTGAACTTTCGCTGAACCTCAGCTCCACATTTCCGGACGAATCAGAGCCAAAGGCCACCTCGTCACGCGATTCAGATATCTGCAAATAGTGATACAGAGAACCGTTGGCATTCCGCAGCTCACCCAGATTCAAGATTGTCCCTACAGAACCGCCAGAACCCACCACAGAGAGTTCTCCTGGATACCATTTTCCAAATTCCAATTCTGGACCCAACCCCCGAAGCTCCCCGTCCTCCACAACGCCACCATGTCGCTCGGAGCTAAACGAATACGTATTACACAATTCATCTACCGCATACAAGGTAACTACACCCGAAAGCGGATCACCGTCCAGCCCATAGTCGTGCAAACAAAGCGCAGTAGCGAACGACCCAAGTAAAAACAGCGTGCGCAAGACTTTCATGTCAAGCCCTTTAAATAGGTCATGAAATGGCAGGGAAGGCAACTCGCCCTTCCTGCCATTTCATGGTGAAAGGAAAAATGAAATCATCAATGGCCGTGAGCAGGCTCAGTTCCACAGCATCGACCTTCAGCGCCATCTGCACCGGTTGACCCACCAGTACCTGTGCCTCCGCCGGAAGCACCTCCGGCCCCACCCACACCAGCTACTCCTTTGTTGGTGCAGCCGGCCAGAGCGTCGTTTCCAGAGCCAGCTTGGCCGCCGTCACCGCCCTCCCCGCCGTTGGAGCCGCTGCCGCCTCCATCACCGCCGATTCCCCCAGCGCCGCCGTTACCTCCCGGCCCGCCGCACGCACCATCCCCGCCTTTTCCACCCTTCGCGCCATCATGCCCATCTGATCCGTCTCCACCATCCCCTCCTACGCCACCACTGCCTCCTGCGGGACCGAGAGGGGGAAGTCCGCTTGACGGCTTCCCATCACCGCCATCACCGCCGACCGCGTCGTCTCCACCATCTCCACCATCCCCACCATCCCCGCCAGCGCCACCCCCTGTACCAGCGGGCCCTCCGTCGCCGCCCTCACCCCCGGGCATCCCGTCCCCACCGTCTCCACCTTCACCACCAGTTCCTCCATTACCACCTCCGCTGTTTCCACCCCCACCATTGCCTCCGGGCCCTGCCTCGCCTCCGTCCGGGCCACCATCCCCTCCTTCGCCACCCGTACCCCCATCCGAACCTGGCCCCCCTCCTGCTTCGCCACCCTCACCACCTGACTCACCCTTTCCGTTTCCTGCTCCGTTTCCTCCCGCCCCCCCATTGCCCCCATCGCCATTGTTCGATCCTCCGTCTCCACCTTTCCCGCCTTTCCCTCCTTTTCCGTCATCATCCTCGTTCGCGTTGCCGCCATCCCCTCCCTTGCCGCCATTGTTCCCAGAACTTCCGTCCCCACCGGTGCCTCCATCACCTCCGTTACCATTTCCCTGGCTGTCTCCACCATTCCCACCAGCACCACCCTTCCCATTTGAATTGTCATCCCCGTTGCCGCCGGTGCCCCCGTTTCCGGTATTTGTCCCGCCCTTACCGCCATCCCCGCCGTTGCCAGTGCCCCCTCCAGCTCCACCGGTACCGCCATTCCCATTATCTCCCGCATCCCCACCTTTCCCCCCGGCTCCGTTGCCTGGCGGGTATCCCGCACCGCCGCCTCCTCCGTCGCCGTTACCAGGGCAATCCCCTCCTGGATAGCCGTCAGGATGTGAACTATTACCCCCAGCCCCAGTTGAACCACATTGTGAGATTGCCTCTGAGTAGGCGAACGTCAGGAAAATGGCGACCATTAAGACCACGCAAGAATTCTTCACAAATCTACCCTCCATCTGCGTCTGGAATTATTTCTATGTCAAGTACCTCACCTTCCTCTCCAGAGGGTGGTGAGTCGAATGTATAGGTGATCGATCGCTCGGTTAGGGTGTTGCTGGCGACCATCAAAAAATGTTGGCCAAACGGAACTCTCTCCAATTCAAAGAGTTTATCCGAAGCCGAGCATTCAACATCCCATACTGCATCCTCAGCCTCACCGCCATTTGAATATTGGATTACTTTCACGTCGAACTTGTCACTCTCATTTTTAAATAACTCGTCAGGTAAGAAGCATCGAATTCGGCACCCCTTTTCAACCTCGGATACAATGAGCCCGCCCACATCCACGATCATGCGGGTTGGCCACTTGGCCAGGTAAGGTCCAACGGAATCCTCTAGATATAGGTTTATCCAGATTCGGCCTTTGGGCATACCGCTGATCTCCCACTCGCCGCCATTCTGAGTCACAAATTCCTTCTTAGCACTCAATCGCGATGAATGGAATTCCACCAAACTCAGGCTAGTAGACATTGCTCGCAAAGTTACGCGAGCACCATCTACGCCAAGTCCATTTACATCTCTTACTACCCCGCGAATAGTATCGCCATGGAAAACCGGCACATCCATGACGGTCACACCCCCTGCCTGAACAATCGCAAGCTGGCTCGGTGAATAGTTTTCGGAGCCCGATGACCAGTCAACAATTAATCCATACTTACCTGCCGGTAATCGCCACTCTTCAGCGCGGCTCAACCAGGGTCCAACACGACGTGACTTGTCAAAACCAAGAGCTGGCGTAATGCGAATCTGCTCCACGTCCTTAATGTGTTGCAGTTGATCCAGATTGACGATCAACGTCCCAAATGATGACAACTTGAAGTCAGTAGTCATCGACGATTCCACACCTACATCTGCCACCATGGAATCGCGTCCCTCAATAGAGAAGCCTCTCGGAACCTGCTTTACAGAGACTGTCCAGCGGCCTGGAACAACCGCCGTCCAAAGCGCTTCTCCATCAGCATCTGTAGCGACCACGCCCTCTCGCACGCTTCCACTTGGGCCGTCACTTTCGATCAACACTCCTTTCACAGGCCGTTGAAGCTCATCCTTCACCCGCACTAGTATTTGAGAGCTAGCATCCGGGAGGACCAGGGTTTCCGTCGCCATCCCCTCAACAAACACGACTACGCCTGACGTCGCAGTTCCATAGGAAGGCGTTCCTCCGTCTGCGTTGGCTACAACAACACATGCGTCCGATTCACACCTAATCGTCACCCGCCCCGACACGTCCGCCTTGTCGTGGAGGTACCAATCCCCAGACTCATCGTAGACATACACAGAGGCGAGCGGCACCACCTCCCCCATTTTCCCGATCACCCTGACGCGAAGGTAATTCGATTCGCGCGTAGCGGTTGAACTAACGAACAGGTCGCTAGGATTCGAAGTAACTTTGTGTTCAATGTGAGGTAGCGAGACAGACCTCACGGTTTCCCCTAGAACCTGACCTGGAGGAGACTCATGCCGTGCCGTAGAGAAGAGATCGGCAAGCATAAGAACTGCCGATGTAGCCAATACCAAAACGGCCATCAGCGTGCCAAGAATCAATCCTTTCTTGCTTACCACCAGCACCTCCAGGATTCTGTCTATGAGCTCAGCTTGATTACGCTGTGACTAGAATCTTCGCAGTGTGAACAGTATGCGTATTCCAGGCAGTATTAGATCGATGCTGGCAAGTATCAATTGCCATCGATCATGAGCACCTCTGAGGCTACAGCATTGCAGCCACCCCGCTGGATTGTCCTACAAGCCGCCCTCCCCTCTCTTCCGCATTATTCTTCCATAATATTCGTTAGGCTATGCACTCTCTTGGCACCACGCGTTCTGAGGGCATCCAGCTTCGAGGTCGTTGCCAGCCATCACGCGTGCCACGACGCCCATAATCGAGCAGATTTGACAATCTGGCAAGGCCCGGATGTTCAACTTGCCACCGTCGGGCACACGAACGCGCTCACGCGCTGAGAGGGTTGCTTGCCCATTCCAATCTCTCCCATTCGGATTCTTTCCATCGATTCAACCAGCCCTCGCGGCAATGGTTCAGCGCACTTTCTTGCGCTTCCAGCCACAGCCCAGCACACGAGGACTGCATAGGTCGCATCACTCTTCCGGTGACGCTGATCCTCGGGCGAAAACAACAATCCGGCAAGGGGTCGGTTTCGGAGTCTCTTGGAAAAGAGCTGCCCCTCGCATCGATTATCCCCTAACCACACAGAGCTAGAACATCGTTCCCGGACCGCGAGAGAGTTACGGACCGAGGGCCATCACGCGAAACTGCCCGTGACTGGCCTCCCCCCCTTACCCGCACAGGGACTGAGCATGCAGCCGCACCCCTAAGGCGTACCCACTCAGCCGGAACCGACCCCGCCTGTCTCCGTATAGCTGCCGGATCACACACAGCTAGCCTTGAGTTGTCGCCCCACGCGACCTCTGAAAGCGTCCAGGTGGCCGGCGACGTGGAGGCTCGTCATGAGAAACCGCATCCTTGCCGCAATGGTGTTCTTGTCGGTCGTCGCCGTGAATTTGACACCGGTCCGGGCCGACACCATCCACGTGCCCTGGCAGTTCGCCAACCTGCAGGACGCCATCAACTTCGCGGATCCCGGAGACGTCATCCTTGTGGATGGTGGGACGCACGGGCCTATCGTCGTGGACCGTCCGCTGACGATCGTGGGGGGTCGCTACGCACAGGCCGTTCCTGCGGGCGCCGTTCCCCGGTGAGAGCGGAGATGCCTCCATCCAACTCGCGGGGCCCGGCGCGGGCGTGCTCACGCTCTCGTCGCTCCGGGTCGGCGGGACCATCGACGGGACCTTCTTCGGTCAGGCCCATTCCGCAATCCGTGGAACGGGCTTCGACGAGGTCCGCATCACTCACTGCCGTATCGATGCCCCCGAGTGGATCATGCCCACGGGCATCGGTGACGGTGGCACGGCCATCTCTGTCGACGTTTCGCTGCTCGTTGTTCAGGACAGCGGCGTGTTCGGTGGTTCCGGAACCGACGATGGTTCCGGGCTGTCCGTGTTCGACATTCCCAAGGCGGGTCATGGCATCGTCACCACGGGCAACGTGGTGATTCAGGAATCCGAGGTCATCGGTGGGATCGGCTACTCGCAGGTGGCCTTCGACCCGCTGCTTTGCCCGCTCCCGTGCGGCCTGTTCAGTGGAGGTCAAGGGGGCACAGGGATCCGAGCCCAGGTCGCGTGGTTGGGCACGAGCGTGTTTACGGGCGCGGACGCAGCTGCAGGCGGGGCGGGGGGCGTACTCAGCTGCCCGACGTCGCCGATCCAGTGCGTCTTCGCAGACGGTGAAGCACTCGACGTGCAGACCCGGATCGACCTGCCGACAACACTCGGGACGAGCGGTTCTCTCTGGCTGGGCGGGTATTTCTGGGAACTCTACTACGCCATCGAACCCATGACCCCGGCCTACCTGGCGTTGTCGCTCTTCCCGGTACCACCGACGCCCATTGCGGAAGGCACCTTCTTCATGAACCCCCTCAACTTCCACCTGCGCATCCTTCCCGCGTCGGCCACTGGGGCGGACTACGTCGTGTTCACCACTCCCTACGACCCGGCCTTCATGGGGCTCACCGTGGTCTTGCAGACCTGGCAACCTGGCGTCGGACTCTCGTCGCCACTGATGGCAACCGTCACGGAGTTCTGATTCTCTGATCAGCGAGCGTCAAGGACACCTCAAACCTGCACGGCACCACCCTCTCGAACGGGATGCTCGCCTCGACACCCTGAGAGGGGTGTGGGCTCATGCCCTGGCCTCATCGTCGAGACACCACCAGGGGCGCGACAACTAGGGGCAGGTCAGCCTCGTGGCGCCCGCACGAGAGCAATCAGCAACGCGCAGGACATCACGAGCGAAGCGAGAGTGAATCGAAAGCGACGGATCCATCCGAGGACGTCAAACGGAGGGAGTTCGAGGCCGAAGGCTGCATGCAGCCGGGCGCGCGTGGCTGCTGCGAGATGCGCATTGGCACGGCTCAAGTCGTTCCCTGTCCAGCGAGCGGCCGCGGCCAGATAAGCGTCAAGCGCATCGATGTCGAGACCGCCATCGGTTCCGGCCATCGCGAGTACGCGAACGGCGTCACTGGTTGAATCCAAGTCCGTGCGGCGCCGTTCGCCATTGTCGCGCTCAAGGACCATCGTAAAACCGGCCGTGCCGTCGGGAAGGCGGATCCACCACCCCTCCAGATTGCGGGCCAGATCGGACCATACAGCAGCAGCACGCTCCGTCTCGCCCAGTTCACCCAGTACTTGCGCGCACAAGGCTAGGCGTGTGATCGACGACATGTACCACTTTTCACCGGGCACCGCGGATCGCTCGAGGAGTTCAGCGAGACGGGCGCGCTCATCACCTACCAACGAATGCTCTCCCTCGACGAACCGCAGCGTGATGGCATCGTTGGCGCTGAACCCCGATTCCTTTTCAAGCAGGTGCTGACGATGCCAGGCAATCCTCTCGGCGTCGGGTCGATCCCTGGGGACGGTGATCATGGCGAGCCACGCGTCACGCATCCCGTCGGTCATCAGGCCAAGCTTGAACATCCCCGCGAAGCATCCGGTGTGCATGCGATGCAGCGCTCGCTTGGAGCCTCCAGGCACGCTGACATCTATGGGCTCAAGCCCGCGCTCGAAGCTCTTCATGACGGCCTGCTCCAAACGCGCGGTGTTGACCTCGTATCCAGAGGCCCGCAGGTGAGCGACGGTGTCGGCCATCCCTTCGAAGTCGAGGGGGCGCAGATTCTCGTGATCCCCCTGCTCAACCCACGCCACCACGTCCTCAGGGGTGACCAATGTAAGTGTCTTCCAGGAATAAGCTCCGCGAATCATGAGGATGGAGAGCAGCGCGATCTGCAACGCGAAACTCCACCGGTGGATTCGGCGCGCCCGTACATCGCGGCTGTGAGCGATCCAACCAGCAAGGGGCATGACGACCCAGAAGATCATCATGCATATCATGACGTTTTCACGCGGGGGCAGCGCACGATTCGCGACGAACAGCTGACTCGGCTCCGCCGCACGAACCACAACCGCCAGCGTCGGCATCAGGAATGCCAGAGGTATGGCGACAACCAACGTCACCTGCGCGACGTGGCGGCGCGTAAGACAGCGCAGTCGGACCACTCGCTGGAGAGCGAGAACCAGGCTGACGGACGACAGCGTGAAGAGCAGCAAGACCACGTCCATCGTGCGCTCGTGATTCGCCGACAAGGCGAGCAGGAACACGACGGGCAGCGCCACGGCCCAGGCTACGATCCAGATCAGATTGCCGCGTAACCACTTGAGTGCCTCGACCGACGAGAAGATGTGAGACTCGTCGGTCGGACCCCGCTGCGGCAGCCCGCCGATTGACCCACGAATGGCGGACCAGAGTGCCATCCCGATCATCACCAGGATCACGGATGGAAACGCCAGGGTGCTCAGTGCACCCCAAGCGACTCCACCCGCCGCGCCCGTGGCGCTGACAGCCGTGGCCCCGCCAACCTTCAGCAGTCCTTTGGGCAAGAGCCCGGCCGGCACCAAAGATGCGGCCTTCATCAGGACATCCCAGGGAGACATCTCCGGATTTTCTTGGCCGCGCGTCGTCCGCCGTTTGAGGTCACTCGGATCCCCCTTGGAGTCACGGTACGGCTCAAAGGCGGCGAACAGCTCAGCGGTGAGCTCGGCCTCGTCTTGCTCGACATCGAGAGGGTCGATCAGCTTCGGTGTGTGAGTCATCGGGATGCCTCCCCATCGGGGGCCGACGTCGCGGCCAGCAGGTTGGCCTCGAGTCGGGTCTTCAATTCGATTCGGGCACGGCGTAGTCGCCCTTCGACCGCGCGCACTCCGAGCCCCAGCAACGCGGCGATCTCCTCCAGCGAAGCGCCCTCCACGTAGCGCATGACAAGCACCGTTCGCCAGTCTTCACGCAAGCCAGCGATGGCGCGGCGCAGGAGGGCAGCCTGTGGATGCTCGTCGGGTTCAGCCGGCATGGCGAGGGCGTCGTCCGGGAGCGCGTCGAGGGACGCGAGCCGCCGCAGTGACCCCCGCGAACCGCTGCGCCGCAGCGTCGCGCGGTGCACATTGCGCGCGATGCCGCGAATCCAGGCACCGACTGCGGCGACATCGTCCCACCTGCCCTCGAATCGCTCGCGCGACAGATAGGCCTCGACAAGTGAATCGTGGGCAACCTCCCGGGCCTCCTGGGGCCCCCTGCCCCAGGCGGCGAGCAGCCCGACCAGCGGCCCCCGAAAGCGCTCGATCACTTCTATGACGTCCATAGGAGCCATTGTCAGGAGCGACCCGTTACCCCACGTCGATTTCGAGAATTCATGCTGATCACCCGCCGGACGCTGTCCGGAAGTGAAGGGCTGCCCGTGGCTTCATCGCACACGCAGTGCTCCGCAAGCAGTGACCTACGGGCTAGGCGGCACGAAGTTCAGCTGTTTCGCCTTGGTGGTCTTCAGGCCGGCCACGTTGGCCATGACCACCAGCGTGTCGTCGATAGCCTTCTGGGTGGGCTTGGCCAGCTTGCTTGGGACCTTGGCCTTTCCCTTCATGAGCGTCTTGATCAGCTTCTCGGCGCCCTTGATGGCTCGCTTGATGATCTTGTTCGCAGTCTTGCCTTGGGTGGAGTCGTCGAGCGTTCCCGCGCCCATCGCATCCAAAAGATCGGACTGCACCACCACCAGCGTGTCGCGGGCTGCTTCGAGTTCATCCTCGGCCAGGTCCACGTTTGGCGCCTCCTGTGTGAGCGCGTCTCGAGCCTCGCCCAGGTCGATCAGCGCGCCGGCCAAGTCCACGAACAGATCGGACTCGAGGTCGGGGCCGGGTGCGACATTGCCGAGTGAGAAGTAGTCGAAGTAGAACCGGCCCTTTTTGAGCATCGCCCGCGCACCGAACTCCAGCGTGAAGGGCTTGACCGGAACCAGGATGTCCTGGCTCGAGATGACCGTCCAGTCGTTCCCGAGCGAATCGGTTGCTGGGACACCGGGTGGGGTGGAGCGAGCCATGGTGATGAGCTGCGTGTCGGTCTGTTGGATGCGCAGGTCGACCTCAGCGGTGCCCGCGAACATCTGCGCAACGTCGACGGCAACGTTGTTCTTCTCGAAGGTCTGCAGCTCCAGCCCTAGGTAGTTGCCACCACCGTCTTCCATATAGGTCGCGCGCAACGACGTGAACTGGCCACCGAACTGCGAGAGCGGACGGTTCATCTGCAAGTGTGCGTAGGACTCGCCGCTCGACAGTCCCTTGCGATCGTCGATCGCCGCAGTCAGCCGAACGTCAAACGTCCCCACGGCCTGGCGCGGAAACTCGCTTGCCCCCCCGCCGAAATCCTGAGACGCCGAGACCATCATGCGCTTGTCCTTGAGCGGCTTGGTCGGGAAGGTCAGCGCCGTACTCATTGACTTCTGCAGCTCACCCTTGTAGGCAGCGACGCCCATCTTGCCGCCTTTCTTGCTCTTGCCTTTCACACTGACCTGGTCGCCCACGAAGAACTTGACGAAGCTCTTGCTCAGCTCACCCCTGGTGGGGACGTCGAAGATGTAGGCGTAGAAACTCCCGAACTGCTCCTGAGCTGCATAGATAGCCGCGCCGAGTTCAGCGGTGCAGGCTGATTTGCGCCCTTCTCTGCCCCCGGCCGCGAGCGTCAGGACGCAGAGGGTGCAGATCAGCAGGGCTCGTGCGGCGCGGCGCATGACATGTCTCCGAGGGCTGGCGCGCCGCGACCTATGGGCTAGGCGGCACGAAGTTCAGCTGCTTCGCTTTAGTGGTCTTCAGTCCAGCCACGTTGGCCATGACCGCCAAGGTGTCGTCGATGGCCTTCTGGGTGGGCTTGGCCAGCTTGGTCGGGTCCTTGGCCTTGCCCTTCATGAGCGTCTTGATCAGCTTCTCGGCGCCCTTGATGGCTCGCTTGATGACCTTGTTCGCGGTCTTGCCCTGGGTGGAGTCGTCGAGCGTTCCCTCACCCATCGCCTCCACGAGATCGGACTGCACATCCATCAGGGTATCCCGCGCTTCTTCGAGCTCGCCCTCCGCAAGATCCACGTTGGGCGCCTCCTGGGTGAGCGCATCCCGGGCCTCGCCCAAATCGATCAGGGCGACCGCCAGGTCCTCGAAGAGCCCGGTCTCCAGGTCAGGGCCCAGCGCAATGTTGCCCAGGGAGAAGTAGTCGAAGAACATGCGGCCCTTCTTGAGCATCGACCGCGCACCGAACTGCAACGTGAAGGGCTTGGCCGGTACCGGGATAGCCTGGCTCGAGATGACCGTCCAGTCGGTCCCGAGCGAGTCGGTTGCCGGAACACCGGGTGGCGTGGCGCGAGCCATGGTGATGAGCTGCGTGTCTGTCTGCTGGATGCGCAGGTCGACCTCGGCCGTGCCCGCGATCATCTGCGCCACGTCGACGGCCACGTTGTTCTTCTCGAAGGTCTGCAGCTCGAAACCGAGGAAGACACCGTTACCGTCCTCCATGTACGTCGCGCGCAAGGACGTGAACTCACCACCGAACTGCGAGAGCGGGCGATTCATCTGCAGGAGTGCGTAGGATTCGCCGCTCGACATCCCCTTCTGTTCGTTGATGGCGGCGGTCAAGCGAACGTCAAACGTCCCCATGGCCTGGCGCGGAAACTCGGTCGTCCCTCCACCGAAGTCGTGAAACGCCGAGACCACAATGCGTTTGTCCTTGAGCGGCTTGGTCGGGAAGGTCAGCGACGTTTCTATCGCGTGCTGAAGGATACTCTTATAGGCAGCGAGGCCCATCTTGCCGGCCTTCTTGCTCTTGCCTTTCACGCTGACCTGATCGCCCTCGAACAAACTCAGCATGTACCCGCTCAGGGGACCCTTGCCAGCGATGTTGAAGATGTAGGCGAAGAACAGACCGAACTCCCCTTGCTCTCCGTAGATCGCTTGAGCGAGTTCGGCGGAGCAGGTTGGGTTGAGCCCTTCCTTGCCCCCGGCCGCGAGCATGAAGACGCAGAGGGTGCAAATGACCAGGGTTCGTGCGGCGCGGCGCATGACATCTCTCCGAGGGTTGGTGCGCCACTCTAGCAGCTCGCCCATCAGCCGCTGGACCTAGCTCTCCGCCCTCCCCTCTCCGCCCTCCCCTCTCCGCCCTCCCCTCTCACCTCTCACCTCTCACCTCTCACCTCTCACCTCGCTCTCATGCACTGCAGTGCAGACTCTGTGTGTCCTGCCTCTCTCCGATGGCCCCCGGTTGGACTGGCCGATTGGACTGGCCGACTCCCCAGAGACTCTCCCATGTTGGTCTTCGCTCCTACCGTCGTCGCCGTCTGCCTGATGCTCTTCGCCAGCCCGGCCGCAGGCCAGCTCCACACGCTCGGACTGGACACCGCGCAGAAGCCCCTCACCGCAACGACCCAGCCCAACGTGGTGTTCTTTCATTCCGATGACCACGGTTGGGCCGACGTGGGCTTTCGCGGCAGTGTGATCGAGACCCCACACATCGACAGCTTGGCCGCCGGCGGCTTGGCGCTCCAGCGCTACCACACCTACCCCATCTGCGGCCCGACGCGGGTCGGCCTCATGACAGGTCGCAATCCCATCACGGTGGGCATCACCGGCAACATCGGCCCAGGGGACGACGGCGTTCCGCTGGACGAGAACATGCTCCCGGAGACCTTCCAGTCCGCGGGCTACCAGACCTGGATGATGGGCAAATGGCACCTCGGCGGAACCACGAGCCCGGACTATCAACCGCAGAACCGAGGCTTCGATTACTTCTATGGATTCCTGGGTGGGTCGATCGACGAAACCACCCACACCACAGCCGGCACCGGCAATCTCGACTGGCAGCGAAACGGTGTGGACGTGCCCGAGGACGACGGCCAGCTGTCCACAGACTTGATGGCGAGCGAAGCCATCTCGCTGATCCAGAGCCGCGACCCCGAGCGGCCGTTCTTCCTTTACGTCGCCTTCCACGCACTCCACACGCCCTACGACGCCCCTCAAGAGCTCAAGGACAAGTACGCGCTGAAGGGGCTCAGCGGACAGGCGCTGGAGTACGCAGCAATGGCCGAAAACATGGACCGGAACATCGGGCGGGTGTTGGACGAGTTGAGAAGCCAGGGGCTGTTCGACGACGCGCTCGTCGTGTTCGCAAGCGACAACGGCGCGCAGGCAGGTAAGGGCGGCAGCAACCTGCCCCTGAATGGCTGGAAGGGAGGAGTCTTCGAGGGCGGTCATCGCACACCGGCGGTGGTGCATTGGCCGGGACGGGTTTCCGCCGGCAAGGACAGCGAGCAATTCCTTTCACACGTGGACTGGCTGCCGACGCTCGCGGCTGCTGTGGGCGTGCCGCCCGTCTTGAATCAGCCGCTCGACGGCGTGGACCGTTGGTCGGAACTGGCGGCGGGCACGGAGATGCTGGCAGACGGTTTTCCAATTGAACGCGGGCAAGGGCGAGCCGCGCTCGCCGGCCGCTGGAAGGCACTGCGCGAAACCAACAACGGGCCGTGGCAGCTCTACGATGCCTACACCGACCCCTCCGAGACCCAGGACCTGGCCGCCGCCCAGCCCGAGCTCGTGAGCGCGATGATGACGTACCTTGAGCCTTGCACCGGGGCGGTGAGTCACTGGGGCAGCGGTGGCGCAGGCAGCGCAGGGCTCGTGCCATCCCTGTCGCTGCTCGGATGTCCGCAGTCCAGTGAGACCGTGGTCCTCGACCTCGCTCGGGGTCGCCCCTCCAGCTATGCGGTGCTTCTGTACGGGCTGGATGTGGTCGCCGGCGTCCCCATGGGAACGTGTCCCCCGCTCGTGTCGCAAGTCATGACGCCGGGAATCCTTGTCCCGCTCGACACGGCCGGCGAGTTCATCTTGCCCGTTGTTCTCCCGGCCTCGGCACCCGCGCTGCCGTCGATCGCCTTGCAGGCCTTCGTGGCCGACGACGCCAACCCTTGGGGATACTCGTCCACCAACGCGGTGCGAGTTGACTTCGGGCCCTGAGTGAATCTCCTGACGGCCACTTCTGAGCGACCACCTCTCGACGCTACGGCCCAGCCACAGCCCCCGCCGCAGGCGCACCGCCGCCGAAGCCGTCACCACTGAGGTCTTCACTGACCTTGTAGCTGGGATCACCTGCGCCCAGGAGCGCACTGTCCGGCGTGGCCGGTGAGACATCCTGCACCGTGCCCGTCCAGGCCGCCCCTGCGAAGTCGCTGAGGCCCACGCCGTTGGTGAAGCCCGAACCGCCGCCCGTGCTGGCACCCGACACCGAGCCCAGCACCACATTGCCGGCGATCGTCACGCCTGAGCTACCGCTGCTGAACTGCACCGCGGTGCTGTTCTGGCTGTAGATGGCGTTGTTGGCAAAGACCATGCCCGGCCGGTTGTTCCAGTTGGAGAGCCGCACCGCCTGGCCCGAGTTGAGCACCGTGTTGTGCACGAAAGTCAGATCGCGGGTCTGGCCCTGGTGGTCGCCGCTCTGGAAGCCCGTGGCCCCGTTGACGATCAGGTTGCTGCGCACGATGGCCTCGCCCTGGACTTGCAGCACGTTGTCGCCGGAACCCACCAGGATGTTGCGCTCGATGAGGTTCACCGGCTGCCCGTCGGTGCCGTACACCAGCAGGCAAGGGTAGTTGGCGTCGTAGATCGTGTTCTCGGCGATCCAGTTGCCCCAGCTGCCCTGCTTCACCTCGATGCCGTCGCCCTGCAGGCCGTCCGTGTCGTGCACGAGGTTCTGGGCGATGACCGACTCGCTCATGATCACTGCGCCGTTGTTCGCGCCGAGGTACATACCCTCGCCGTAGCCCGAGGTGTGGTGGATGTGGTTGCGCGTGATGTAGAGCGCTGAGGTGTCTTCGGAGTTGGCCGCGATGCCAGCCTCACCCAGGTGGTGGATCTCGCACTCGTCGATCCAGATGTTGTCGGCGCTACCGAGCTTGATGCCCGCCGAGCCCCCGGTGATCTCGAGCCCCCGGAAGGCCATGTAGCTGCCTTGGGGGTTCATGACGTTCTGGTTCTCGTCCGGTCGGGTGATGATGGGCGTGGCCCCGTCGGCCGCCACGATCCAGATCGGGTCGTTGGCCGTGCCGCTGGCGCTGGGCGAGAACTTGGACGCGATGCTCCAGGTGCCGTCGCTGATCTCCAGGCGGTCGCCCGGTTGCAGGGCGAGCACGGCGCTGCGCAGGAGCGCACCGTTGTCCGTCTCCGACAGGCCCGGGTTGAAGACCATGGGGATCACATTGGTGGCCGCCTCGCCCGCCCAAGGCGGGAAGTAGGTGCTGGGCTCGGAGGAGCCGGGGCCGCCGAGATCCGCCGAGGCCGTAGTCGCTGTGGCTTCGTTGGAGGGCGGGCCTTCGACACCCTGGATGGTGGCCGTGACCACGGCGTAGAGACTGAGGTCCGCGCCCAAGCCGCTGGCCACGAAGGGGCTGCTGACACCGGGCACCGATTGGGCGGTGGCCACATCCACGCCTGGCTGCTGGCTCCAGTACAGCGTGTAGCTGCTGGCCCCCTCCACAGGTGGCCAACTGAAGCTCACCTGGCCCTCGCCCCCCACGCCACTCAGCGTGGTCTTGATGAAATGGCCCGGGTCGACTTCCTCCAAGGTGAGAATCAGGCCCACGATCTTGGCCTCCTTCTTGGCGATGGAGTTTGTGTACTTGGCGATCTTCTTGGTGGCCTTCTTCTGGGCCTTGCGCGCGGCCTTCAAGGCCTTGTTGGCTGCCTTGAACGCCTGCTGCGCAATCTTGAGGGCCGCAGCCTTGGCCGCCACCTCCTGGGCGTTGGTGCCCGGCATCGCGAAGGCAGCCGCCAACTGCTGCGCCGCCGCGAACACCTGGGCTTCGGCTGCCATCACATCCAGGTCGGCCTGGGCGAGATTCGCGGTCCACAGATCGAGGGCATCCTCGGCCTCGACCAGTTTCCCTTCGACCTTGGCCAGCTTCTTGTCGAGCTTGGCGATCTTCTTGGCCAGCTTCTTGGCGGCCTTGTCGCCCTCCGCAGCAAGCCCTTCGCCGGTGGTGTCCATCAACAACGGCAACGGGAGCGCATCGCGACCCGCGACGAGGGACAACAACTCGAGCTCGAGACTGGAGGATCCCTCTCGCGAAGCGGCAGCCGATGCGACGTGATCGCCACGGGAGTTCCTGGCGGAGTGCCCGTCAGACGAACCCAGAGTGTGCGATGCGTCCGCCGAACTCACGCTCGCGGGAGCATCAACCGGCGAACGGGCGCTGGGCGAGACCACGACGGCCGCCATGGCCACCCAACCCAAGACCACCAGGGCCAGGCCGGTGCGCATCAGGCGCGGATTCAAAGGAGAGGTGGGCATCACGAGCAGGATCCTCCAACAACAGGAGGGGCCGTAGAAACAGCTTCGGCCCAAGCCCGTGAAAGTCGGTTCCCACATGCCTCGACTTGAGTTTGCGGCCGTAGGCGGGTGACCAGGCTCCAAACTTTTTTGTGAGCGCGCTCACTTTGACTCTTGACGCGCCACCAATGCGTCGACATTATGAGCGCGCTCACTTAAAGGACCTGACCATGCGTATCACCTCCCAAGCCAAGCTCGAGACCCGCGACCGCATCCTGGCGGCGGGACGAGACCGTTTCGGCCAACAGGGCTTTCTGGCGGCGAGCACACGAGACATTGCTAAAGACGCCGGCATCGCCGCTGGCACCCTCTTCAACTACTTCCCGAACAAGGAGTCGCTGGCCATGACCCTGCTGGGGTCGGCCCTCGACGAGGCCCGGGACGTCTGGCTCGCGCGCCGCGGCCCCAAGGACAGCCTGGAAGAGGACCTCTTCGCCCACGTGGCCACGGGCCTGCGCGCCCTGGCCCCCTACCGCAGCTGGGTGGGCGAGGTGCTCGAGACGGCCATGAGCCCCTTCGCTCGCAGCATCGTCAGCCACGAAGGGGATGCCGTGCGCGCCACGCACCTCGAAAGCGTGAGCGACATCCTGCGCGAACACGCCCTGCGCGCGGCCGACTTCGAGCCGGCGCCGCCCAGCTTCGTGAGCATCCACCTCTACTGGACGCTCTACCTCGGCGTGCTCGCCTACTGGTCCGGCGACGAGTCCGAGAAGCAGGGCGATTCGCTCGTGGTGCTCGACCAATCCCTGCAACTTTTCGCCAATTCCCTCACAATCGACCCGTCCTCCACCGAAGCCCGGGACTAACGCTCGGGACGAAACCATGGACAGCCAATCAGCCAAAGTTCAGGCGGCCTTGGCCGCACTTCCCGCCGACCTCGACGAAGACGCGCCCGCCGGCCCGGATCTCGCCTCGCTGCTCACGCGCCTCTCCCATCGGCCGTTGCCCGTGGGCCGTTGGCATCGCATTTGGATCCTCGGTTCGCTGCAGGCTCGGGTTGCCGCCGGCTACATGGCCCACTGGCTCCGCAGCGGCTGGGCCGACGCCGACGCCAAGCAAGCGTCCCTCAACGAGGCACGGCTCTCTGCTGCCCTGAAGCTGATCGGCGGCATGAGCTACATGCGCGGGGCCGTCATGAAATTCGGCCAGACCATGGCCACCTGGCCGGACGTCGTGCCAGAGGAAGTGGCGGAGCTGCTCAGCGTGCTGCACTTCCAGGCCCCGCCCATGCACTTCTCCATGCTGCGCGAGATGGTGCACGACGAACTGGGTGCCGACCCCTCGGAGCTCTTCGCAGAGTTCGACACCGAGGCCTTCGCCGCCGCCTCCATCGGCCAGGTGCACCGCGCCCGGCTACACAGCGGTGAGGAGGTCGCGGTGAAGATCCAGTACCCCGGCATCGCCCAGTCGATTCGTTCGGACCTGGAGAACTTCCAGCTGCTCATGGCCCCCATGCGCCTCGGCAAGAACTGGGCGAACCTCATGGAGCAGACCGAGGACATTCGCAAGAAACTCGACCAGGAGATGGACTACCGCCAGGAGGCCGCCCTGCACAAGGAGGCCGCGCAGTACTTCGAACAGGAAGAACACATCGTGGTGCCACGGGTCCACGAAGAGTTCAGCTCGGGCCGCGTGCTGGTGACGGACTACCTGCCGGGCGTGCACATGGATGAGTGGTTGGAGCAGAACCCCAGCGAAGCCCAACGCTCCGCGGCCGGCGAGGCCATCCTCACCACATCGTTCCGGCTCTGGTTCTCGGGCAACCTCATCTACGCTGACCCGCACCCCGGCAACTTCATCTTCATGCCCGACGGCCGGCTGGGGGTGATCGACTTCGGCGGCCTGCACCGCTTGAACGAGGAAGAGCAGGCCTACTGCGAGCTGGCCGAGCAGTGCATGCACGGTGGAAAGGACGTCATGGATCGCCTGATCGCCCTGAGCACCAACGTGCAGCACGCCTCCGATCTCACGGAGGAGCACCAGCAATTCATCCGTGACCTCTCCGACTGGATCTGGGAACCCATCCTGCACGAGGGCCCCTACGACTTCGGCGCGACGGATTACTGCAAGCGGGGCGCGGACCTGATGGCCGAGATCTTCCGCAAGCGGTACACCCGCAGCCGGACAGTGAACACCTGGATCAACCGCAGCTTCTATGGCGATCGGGCCCTCATGCACCGGCTCTCGGCGAAGGTGGATATGGGGGCCATCCAGAGCCGGGAGGCAGACGCCTCGCGGGCGGGCTGAACCCCACCTCTGATTCCCACACCACGCGTACGGACTTGGTAGTGTGAGCAGCCCGTCACGCGCGGGTCGTGGGAGGCCGGCAGCCCCCGCGGCCGACTCCGCCAAGACGGCTCTCACGTCGTCTTTCGGAAGCCCGCCGCGTGCCGCAGCAGCAGACCCAATCCGACTCCCTGCCCCTGCAGGCGGCCTTCGCCACGGCCGCCGCCGTTGGGCTGCAGGTGCTGTTGCCGCGGGTGTTCAGCGTGCTGCTCTGGTACCACCTGGGCTTCCTCGCCGTGAGCCTCGCCATGCTGGGCTTCGCGGCGGGCGGGCGCATCGTGAGCCGCCGGGTCAGGCGCACGGGCAAGGCTGGCGGTGGCCTCAATCGCAGCCTGTTGGGCGCCCTCGCGGGTCTCACTGCCCCCGCCGCCTTCGTCGGCATCTTGCGCTTGCCGCTGCAGACCAGCGAGCTGATGGACAGCCCCGAATCGGGCATGGCTCTCCTGGCCCTGCTGGGAATGATCGCCGCGCTCTCCGTGCCCTTCCTTTTCTTGGGCACCCTCGTCTGCTCGGCCCTCGACGAGGGGCGTGAGCGCATCGGCCAGGTCTATGGCGCCACGTTCCTGGGCGGCGCGGCCGGCGCCCTGCTCACCCTCACGGCCATGGACTACGGCGGCACACCCTTCGCCCTGGCCCTGGTGGCGGTGCTGCCCCAGCTGCCGCGCCTGCGCTACGTCGGGCTACCCGCCCTCGCGGTGGCGGCAGCCCTGCTCGCCGAGCCGGACGAGCTGCTGCCCTTCACCAGCCGCAAGCACTTCCCCGTGCTCAGCCCGGAGCAGGTGCTCGACGAGCGGGACACCGCCACGAGCCACGTGGTCTTCTACGACAACGACCAGCACCACGGTATCTACGCCAACAACTCCAAGTGGCAAGGCCCGCCCCCGCCGCGCAGCATCGCAGCTGCCATCGACGCCTGGGCCATCACCTTCATCACCGAGCGCGAGGGGCCCGACGATTTCCCGCCCTACCTGGACGCGCACCCGGCGGGTCTCGCCTACGAAGGGGCCGAGCCGGGCTTCGACGCCCTGGTGATCGGCGCCGGCGGTGGCTGGGATGTGTTGCAGGCCCTCAATGCTGGCGCCGAACACGTCACCGCCGTGGAGATCAACGGCAGCATTGTCGACGCCGTGCAGAACCGTTGGGCCGACTTCTCGGGCAGGCTCTACGAAGACCCTCGGGTGGAGGTTCATGTCGCCGAGGGTCGCCATTTCGTGGACAACGACGAGCGCCTCTACGACCGCATCGTCCTGGCTGGCGTGGACACCTTCGCGGCAACCCAAGCCGGCGCCTTCGCACTCTCCGAGAACTATCTCTACACCGTCGAGGCGCTGCGTACCTATCTTGCGCGGCTGAAACCCGGCGGGCGCCTGTTCATGACGCGCTGGTGGTTCGACCCGCCGCGCCAGACCTTGCGCCTGGCCCTCACCGCCGCCCAGGCCCTGCGCGAGGAAGGCATCGAGGACCCGCGCCGCCGGATGTTCATCACCCGCGACGGCAATGCCCAGGCAGGCAACGCACTCTTCTTCATGAAGGCTGGCGACGACTTCACGGGCCAAGAGCTGAACAGTCTCGCCGTCGCCGCCGAAGCCCGCGGCCTCGAACAGCTCTACGCCTGGGCGAGCCCCTGGGACCCCGTCCCGCGCCCTAGCCAACCCACGCTGGTGGCGGCCCTGGACGCATCGGACCCCGATCGCTGGATCCGCAACTACCCCTATCGCGTGGACCCCACCACCGACGACCGCCCCTTCTTCTTCGAGAACGGCAGACTGCAGACGCTGTTCCGCTCGGAGGGCAACTGGATCCACGACCGCCTCGGCGGGCAGGAAGTGCTGGTGGCGACCCTGCTCGCACTGCTGCTGCTGGCCTGGCCGTTGTTGCTGGCTGGTCGAGGCGTCCGGGCTCAAGCAGCTGGCGCGCCCGACGCCGAAGCCGACAGGTCGACGAGCCGTGCGCAGCTCGTGCCATTCCTCTTCCTGGGCGTCGGCTTCCTGTTCGTTGAGATCCCGCTCATGCAGCGGCTCTCGCTCGTGCTGGGTAATCCGGTCTATGCCGTCACCGTGGTGCTCGTCTCGCTGCTGACCTGGTCGGGCATCGGGTCGTTGCTGGCGAGCCGCCTCCCCACGCGCGCTGCCCCCTTCATGATGGTGGGCACTGCGATCACGGTGGCCGCCGTCTTGGTCGGAGGCCACGACCCGCTGGTGGAGACCCTCAGCCATTGGAGCCTCCCCTCGCGCGTCGCAAGCATCGCTATCTTCCTGGCGTTGCCGGGGCTCGCCATGGGGGCCGGCTTCCCCCTCGCCGTGCGCGCCCTCGGGCACCAACGCCCGCTACTCGTCGCCAGCGCCTTCACCTGGAACGGCTTCGCCTCCGTGATGGCCGGCCCGCTCGCCGTTCTTGCCGCCCTGCATGTGGGCTTCCGGGTGACCTTGTTGTTCGGCGCATTCTGCTACGTGCTCGCGGCCCTGACACTCCTGGTGGCTCGTCCCAACGATGACGATGAGGAGGAGGCCACCGGTGACCGCCTGCTCAAGCAACAGGCGGATGAAGCGATGGACGACCGCCTGTGGGGCATCGATCGCAGCCCGACCCCGCGCGAGAAAGAGGACGACCCGAACGCCTTGTGGGTTGACCCCTTTGCCTTGGATGAGAGCGACGGGGAGGACGCTGAGGTCGGCAAGGGCGCGGACGGCGATGCCGCCCCTGGAACCGACAAGCCGCGCCGGTCGAGCAAGCGGGCCGATGAACCTGCGACCGACGAGGGAGGTCGAGCACCGTGAACCCCGCGTCGAACGCTCATGCAGGGCCCGCGCGCTGGATGCTGGTGATGCTGCTTGCGGTGTGGGGCTGCGGTCCCACGGCGCCCGACAGCGCCGTGGCTGAAGGCACTGGCTCCTCACCCACCACCCGCCTCGTCCTCATCTCGCTCGACACCCTGCGCGCCGACCGCTTCGACGCTCAACGCATGCCCTCGCTCACGGCCGCCGCCGAGCAGGGGCTCGTGTTCACCAACTTCCACGCCAGCACCTCGGTCACCCTCCCCACCCATGTCTCCATGCTCTCGGGCCTGCACCCCTGGGAGCACGGCGTGCTGCGCAACGGCGTCATCGTGCGCGACGAGGTCACGCTCTTGGCAGAGCGTCTTCAGGAGCGAGGCTTCGCCACTGCGGCCGTGGTGGCGTCCTTCCCGCTGGAGCGACGCTTCCGGGTGGACCAGGGCTTCGACGTCTACGTCGACGACTTCGAGCAGCAGAGCAGCAAGACGTCCTGGAACCAGCAGAACATCCCGGGGTCCTTGTTCAGCTCCTCTGCCGACAAGGTGGCGGCCCACGCCACGCGCCTGCTGGACGAGACGGTTGGCGCCCAGCAGTTCTTCTTCTTCCACTTCTTCGACCCTCACGCGCCCTACGGCGACTCCCGCACCAGCGCCAGCGCGCCGCCGCTCGAACTGAGTGAGGTGCTGAAGAAGGCGCGCAACCAATCACCGGGGCTCGCCAAGTCCATCGACCGGGCCGAGAAGTTGTACGACGCCGACGTGCGCTTTCTGGACGGCGTCCTGGGCGGGTTGCTGGCACGCTTGGCGCGGGACGCCGAGCAGATCGAGACTCACATCCTGATCACCGCGGACCACGGCGAGAGCTTTGGCGAGGACGGCAGCCTGGGACACGGCAAGCGCGTCTCCCCAGCCCAGATTCGCGTGCCTTTCGTGCTCTTGTCGCCCCGCGTGGAGGCGGGCGTGCGCAGCGAGGTCGCCAGTTCGGTGGACGTCGCCACCACGCTCATGGCCATGGCGGACATCGCACCTGACCCGTCCCTCGCGGGTCGCAACCTGCTCGACCCTGCGCCCAGTGCAGCCCGGGCGCTCGGCATGCGCAGCCTCTTCGATGAGGTGCAGCAGGATGTTCGCATGGACGGCAGCGCCTTGCCGGTGACCGAGCTGCGCTTCTTCCTGGCGCGGGCGGACAAGCACGTGACGGGTTCCTCGAGCGTCGGCACAACCCACGAGGGTGTGGCCCCCGAGCTGGACATGGAGGGTGGCACCCTGAACGCGAGCGAACGCGCGGGCATCCAACGCTTGTTCGACGGCCTCGCGAAGGAAGTGCACGCGCGCATGGCGGAGATGGTGCAGTCGGCCGACCCTGAGACCCGGGCGGCCCTGGAAGCCCTGGGCTACACGCGCTGATTGAGTCTCAGGCGTGAGTGCGCTGTGTGCCCACGATGCCGTGCAGGATGTCGTTCATGGTTTCGGCAGCCACCTCCCACGAACACTTCTCGATGATGGTGCGTCGGGCCGCCTCGCCCATGGACTTGCGCAGGGGCTCGTCGTCCAAGAGGGCGAGCACCTTGTCGGCGAACACCTGGGGCTCGTCGGCGATCTCGATGTTGACGCCCGGCTCCACGGGCAGGCCGCCGCAGCTCAAGGTGGTGGCCACGACCGGCAACTCCAGGGCCCATGCCTGGAGGATCTTGTTCTTGATGCCTGCCCCGCGTTTGAGAGGGCAGACGAAGACCGAGGACTTCTCGACCCAGGGCTTCACATCGTCCACGAAACCCGTGACGGTCACGCGCTCGGAGGCCAGCGCCTTCACTTCGGCCACTGGGTTCTTGCCGACGATGAAGAGCTTCACTTCGGGGCGCTTGGCATGGATGAGCGGCAAGGTCTCGCGCACGAAGTCGCAGATGCCTTCGCGGTTGGGCAGGAAATCCATGGCGCCCTCGAACACGAGGCTCGGGAAGTCTGCCTGCACGCCCTGGGGCGCAAAGACGTCGTAGTCCACGCCGTTGGGCACGACCCGCACGTCGACCTGGGGGCAGTTCTCGGCCAGGGTTTCCTGATCCATCTGCGAGACAACGGTGCAGACACCGCTGTGGGCCAGGTACTTGCGCTGGAAACGCCAGGTCTTGGTGAGCGTGCGCCAGGCCCTGACCCAGGCCAGCGGCGAGCGCGCCGTGCGCATGTCGTGCTGGGCTTCCTTCGCTGCTTCGTCCGCGATGTCTCCCAAGGTCGGGAGCCCCAGGAGGTGGCTGTACACCAGCATCTTCGCGCCGGCGGTCCACACGAAGTCGATGCCGATGGTACGCACCACCTCCTCCACCACGGTGTGCACCTCCGGGTCGAAGTCGAAGACCTCGTCCGGGGAGAGTGCGCGCAGCAAGCGCGCCAACCCCTTCGGTTTGACCGGCGTGCGCGTCGGCACCACCCGGATGCTCGTGAAGAGGTTTGCGAGCTCGTCCGGCAAGTCCGCCTCGGACACAGCTCCCTTGGCCAGGCCCGCCTCTGAACTCGACCCCGGACCTGTTGCAGGACCGAGGGACACCAGGTGAAACTCGTGATCCCCGCAGAGCCGCTTCACGTAGTTGTAGTTGTGGAGGTTGTAGCCGTCGTGCAGCGGGTACGGCAGCTTGTGCGTGATCAGGAGGATCTTCACGACGGCCTCAGTGCCGAAGCCTGCTCGGCGAAGATTCGACGGGGCGAGGGTGCTGTGAATGCCCATTCACAGCCGACTGGAGGGGAGAGTGGGGGAGTCTACCGGACCCCATCGACACTCGGAACGGCGGGCTGAATAAGGATTGCCCCTGCACCTCCCGGGCCGCTGCAAACGCTATCGTTACAGCAGGACGCGATTCTCGCCGATGGAGACCAATCTCCCTCGTGCAACGCAGTTCCCACCGCTTCCGCCGACCCGCGCAGACCCGCTCCTCATGGCCCGACCCGATCACCTGATTGCCTACTTCGGCCACCACAAGTGCGCCTCCACGTGGATCCACAACATCGTGGGCAACGTCTGTGATGAAACGGGGCTGCAGTGCAGCTACCTGGCCAACGACGGGATGTTCAACCACGACCTGCCCGGCTATGTCGCGCAGAACGAGGTCGATTTCCTGTGCCTTGTCAACGCCAACATCGGTCATGTGCGCAAGCTGCCCGACTTCCGTGGCTTCCACATGGTGCGGGACCCGCGCGACATCCTGGCCAGCGCCTACTTCAGCCATCTGCACAGCCACAAGACCGACGCCTGGCCGGCACTGGTGGAACACCGCGCCAAGCTGGAGACCGTCAGCAAGGAGCAGGGCCTCTTCCTCGAGATGGAGTTCAACGCCGAGGTCTTCGAGGACATGTGGACCTGGGACTACGAGCAACCCAACGTCATGGAGCTCAAGCAGGAGATCTTCACCAAGGACCCGCTGAACGGCTTCGTGGAGGTCTTCCGCTTCCTGGGCGTGCTGGACGAGACGCACCACGGCAAGAAGGCCCAGGCCAAGTACCTCCTGAGCTCCGCCGCCAACGTCATCAGCCGCCACAGCAAGTTGCCCATCGGCAAGCCCATGGCCTCACTGCCCGTGGAGCGCCTGTTGGGCATCGTCCACAACCACCGCTTCGAGACGAAGACAGCGGGCCGCGAAGCCGGCAAGGAAGACGTGAAGAGCCACTACCGCAAGGGTCAGCCGGGCGACTGGCGCAACCACTTCAACGAACAGCACGTGGCGGCCTTCAAGGAGCGGCACAACGAGCTGCTGATCCGCATGGGCTATGAGGACAGCCCGGACTGGGGCCTCGAAGCCTGAGCGCAGCGCTCGGCTCGCTCCCTACTAAGAGTCGGGGTGGAACAAGGTGTCCTCGGACACGCCGCCCGTCCTGGAATCGACGCTGAAGCGCGCCGGCCCCGTGGGTGAACCCACGTAGAAACTGGGCCAGTTGTCGAACACGGGATTGCTGGGGGGTACCGAGGTCTCACTCGTGAGCACCCGCAGGCTCTCTCCCGGGACCATGTAGTAGGTCTGGTACTCCCAAGGCCCCAGGTCCACGGGGTCGTTGCTGGCCACCGCGTCATGGGTGAAGGAGGCCACCGGCGACCAGGGAGCCGCCGACGTGAGCACCCCCATGGTGAGCAGCAACGGACGATTCTGGGGGTTCAGGGGCAGGATGATCTGGTTCAACCAGGCCGGTTCCCCGAGGTGCTGCACCTGGACGAGGAAGAGCATGCCCGGCGGCCCCACGATCGAGAAGGTGCTGCGCGCACCGAGCTCCGTAACGAGCGGCGCCTCGACGACCACGGGTGCCCGAAGGGCTTCAAACTCGTGCGTGATGGGCGTCCCCAACTCGTCCCCCGGCGCCGGGTGGTGGTAGTGAATACCCCCGTCGGTGAGGGGCAGCCCATCGATGGCCCACTGCAGGAGATCGGCCTCACGCGGATAGGGCTGGGTGCTCTTGTGGCCCAGCCGAAACTCCACGTCGAAGCGATAGGGAACCTGGAACTGCTCCAGCTTCTCGATGTAGGACACCATGTGCGCGAAGGGCTTCGTGGGGTCGTGCGTGCCCGTCTTGAACAAGACCGTCGTCCCACGGTCCTTCAGGTTCTGCACGAAGGTGGACGAGCCCGAAGCCTGGGTCGCGTCGAAGAGCTCTGGCGCCGTGGTTCCCAACAGGTTGTAGGCCGCCAACTCGGGCCCCGTCTGCCCCGCTTGATCGGGGTTCTCCCAGCCGGTGGTGATGGAAGCCGTGTAGCCCGTGGACTCCTGCAGCCCCGTCTGCACCAAGGCATAGGTGGGGTTGGCGTAGCGCAGCAACGTGTCTGCCGGGTAGGTGATGGGCGAACTGGTCAGCATGAACACGACACGCAGCGAGGGGTCCAGGTCGGGATGTCCCCAAAGCGCCAACTCGGCCGTGCCGCCACGCGAGAACCCGGAGCTGACGATGGTATTCAGGTCGAGAGCCAACGGCCCCGTCACCTCCGCGAAGAGCTTGTTCATGGTGTGGATGGCCGAACCATGGACCCCCACCGTGCTGCGGGCACCGCCCCCATTGGTCAGCACGCCCACAACCTTGTGGTTGGGGTTGGCCAGGTACACATCCGCCAAGGTGGAGAAGAACACCTTCCCGCTGTTGCTGAACCTCAGGACGCTCGTGGTGTCGTAACCGCTGTTGAACAGCACCGGGTGCCCCGGGCTCGCCGTACTGGACCAATGGGGCGGCAGGATGAAGCTGGCCAGGCAGTTCTCCGAACCCTCATGCGCAGGGTCGTCGAAGGTCACCACATAGTTGGCGAGCAGCTGGAAAATAGGCAGGTCGTCGTCCACCAGCCGGTCCTGCTCCGCCAGGGGCTCCGAGTCGTCCGTGTAGTTCCGGAAGCCGATAGGAATACCGCAATAGGCACGAACCCGATCCGAGAAGCGGATCATGGCCAGCTTGGTGTAGGCCTTGAGGGACCAGTCCTCGGCCATGTAGCGCTCGTAGCTCGGCACCATCGCCTCGCTATGACTCCCGGTGCTGTCCTCGAAGAACGAGTATTCCGCCGAGTTCCAGAAGTAGGGCGTGGGCGGCAAAGCAGGAGGCATGTCCTCCCCACCCACCTGGGTCTGGGTGTACTGCCCGTTCACGATGTCCACATCGGTGATGCCGTCGGTGGCCCCCATGGACCACGAGCCGTCCGAGCCAGTCGCGTCCCGCTTCCAATGCGTCACCATGCCGACACCGCCCGCAAAGCGATTGGTCAGGAGCGGATGCACCACGACGAGAAAGGCCTGCCCCGAAACCGTCGTGTGCGTGAACTCCGCGAAGGGCAGCGGCTGCCCCAACCCATCTTGCAGCACCACAGCCGCCGGCACATACAGCCTGACGGTCTGCGTCGCGGGATGGAACTCGGCGATGCGCAAGACCTCTGGCGTCGAGCCGAACAACTCGGCGCGCACGTGCAAGGTCTGACTCAGGCCCACACTGCTCTGGACGAACTCGCTCAGGGGAACGAGGTCTTGCCCGAGATCATCGACCGGATTGAACAAGGCCACGAGATCGCTCGCCGGGGCCGTCTGAGCCGCCGCCGGTGCGAGCGCGGAAGAACCCAGCAGGAATGCCAGCGACACTCCCACACAGAACACGACACATGGCGCCGCCCAGCGCCCACTGCACACCTTCACCATCTGAGTGCCCACCCGTTTGGTTGCAGAACGTTTGGAGATTCCCGAGGCCCGATCCTAAGCCAAGAGACGTGCAGCGTCTCCATCTCTCCGAAGTTTGACACGAGGTCGCAGAATCTTCACGGGCGTGCGCTCGGTTCGCAGTCGCACCCGTGAAAGCAAGCAGCTTGCTGCATGGATCGGGCGCTTCAGGCCCCGCCGCCGAAGGCGTCCCAGTCCACCGCATGTCGGTCGAGTTTTGGCAAGTCCACGCGCATCACCTCGAGGTACTTCTGCGCAGCCCCCGTGTTGAAGACGACCACCGTTTCGTCGGCACCGACATGACCTTCGAGCACGGCCCGTTGCAGAACCTCCAGACACACGGCGCTTTCCGGGCAGAGGGAAATGCCCTCGAGCGCAGCGGCCTGACGCATGCGCGGGCGCAAGCAGGACTCGTCGCCCGCCATGGCGCGGCCACCGCTTTCGCGCACGGCATCCAGGATCATGAAGTCGCCCACGGCCACGGGCACACGCAGCCCCGCAGCTTCGGTGTGCGGGTCGGCTGGAGCCGAGGCAAAACGTTCACCGGCGTCGAAGGCCGTCGCGATGGGTGAACACCCCGACGCCTGGCAACTGAACATGCGCGGTCGCTTCGCGCTCTCGAGCCAACCCAGGGCCCCCAGCTCCGCAAAGGCCTTCCACATGCCGATCAGACCCGTTCCACCGCCCGTTGGATAGAAGATGGCGTCCGGCAACTCCCAGTCCATCTGCTCGGCGAGTTCCAGCCCCATGGTCTTCTTGCCCTCGATGCGATAGGGCTCCTTGAGGGTGCTCACGTCGAACCAACCGAAGCGTTCACTGCCTTCGCGCACCAGGGCACCGCAGTCGTTGATAAGTCCGTTGACCAGGAAGACCCGGGCGCCGAAGAGGGCCGCCTCGTAACGGTTCACTTCCGGTGTGTCCTCCGGCATCAGCACGACGCACTCGAGCCCTGCGCGCGCCGCATAGGCCGCCAGGGCGCCCCCCGCATTGCCCGCCGTGGGGATCGCGAGGCTCTGCACGCCGAGTTGCTTCGCCATGGAGACTGCGAGCGCCATGCCCCGCGCCTTGAAGCTGCCGGTGGGCAAGCGCGATTCATCCTTGATGAGCAGGCGCCCCACGCCCACCTGCTTCGCGAGCTTCGGACAGTCCACGAGCGGCGTCGTGGTTTCGCCCAAGGAAACGATGTGCGCACTGTCGTCCACGGGCAACAGCTCGCGATAGCGCCACAAGCCGGACTCGCGGCCCACCAGGTCACTGCGAGAGACGGCAGCACCCACGGCGTCCAGGTCGTAGCGCACCCACAGCGGGCGTCCCTCGTGCACGGTCTGCAAGCTGCGGGCGGGAAGCTGCGTGCCATCGATGGCCGACTCGAGATGGGTCACGAAGGACGACGTGCGGTGCAGTGTGCTCAAGGGCTTGCTCGGGGGCTTGTGCGGGGACTTGCAGAAGTTGAGGCGTGGCGACCGCTGTCAGGACGCGCCGGGAGCCCAGCCTACAGCGCGGCGGTTCCCAGCACGTGCCCCACACCTGTCCACACCGAAAGCAGGAAGAGCATGCCGGCCAGGGCGCGGACGACGGCCTTGTCGTGCAACTCCATCGCGCCCAGGGCCAGGGGCCAGAGCGTCCACAGGTAGCGGGTCGTGGATTGGGCCGCGAGCCCCGTGTAGGACAGCGCCAAGACGCCCATGAGCAGCGCCAGCAACGCCAGCCGCCCGTCCAGCTTGCGCAGCTTGACTCCCATCAGGATCACGATCGGCAGGGTCAGATAGATGAGCACCACGAAGGAGGTCTCGATGCCCAGCTCATAGAGGCTGCCGGGGCCACCCAGGAAGGAGAAACGCATCTGCCAGATGTCCTCCTGCAAGCCATTGAGGTCGTGGGCAGACATCTTCCACAGGAAGTAGCCCCCCACGGGCAGCGCAGCCCACAGCGCCGCACAGGCCTCGAGCAGCTTGCGTGGGACGCCTTCCGAAGCTCGCAACACTCGCAGGAGTTCGATCACCCCGAGCGCCAGCAAGAAGGGAGCGCCAATGTGCCGCACCATCACGCTCGCCCCGGCCAGGAGGGACGCCCCGGCGAGCCACGCGAGATGCCGCTTGCCGCCCACGCCAACCTTGGCAGCATCCTGGGAAGACTCCCGCGCAGACACTGCTTCCGCTTTCAGGTAGGCCCACCATGCAAGCATCGAAACCCACATCCACGTGCTCTCGCTGTAGGCCACCGTGCCAAAGGTCAACCAGCCGGGCATGGTGATCAGGATCAGCAGGGCGCCGTCCGCCGAACAGCGCCGCCGACGCCCATAGACCTGCGCCAACAGGAAGAACATACCGAGGGCAAGCACAGCGCTGCCGTTGGAAACCATGACGGCGGACGTCTGCGTATTGCCCACCACCCAGTCCACGCCACGGATGAGCAACGGGAAGCCCATGGGGTAGTTGCGGCTGAAAGTGTCGTAATAACCCTCGCGTGCCAGGCGCTGGTAGGCGTTGCTGTCAAAGCCGCGACTCAGGTACCAGACCACATCGTTGGCGTTGCCCTCGCGCGGTGCCTGATACGAGGGTTCCCCCTGCTCATGGTCCGCCACCGTGACCAGGATCAGGATCAAGGCCGCCTTCACGAGCAGGGCGCGCAGCAGCCATTTGCTGAAGGGGGTGCTGACTGGAGGCGTCTCCGTCAAAACATGCTCGGCATCCAGGGTGCCGACCCGGCGAAAGCGCTGCGCAAGGCCGCGCGCGAGGACTCGGACAGACCGGGGTCCACCAGGCCTTGGAGCATCAGGTTCTCCGGGGTCTGGAAGCCGGTGTAGAGCGCAGCCAAGCCGCGCACATCCAGACGCACGCTGCCGTCACCGCCCGGCTCCACCTCGCCCCGCCCGCCGCGGATGCGCAGCACCCGTCGCCCCGCATTGCGCTCCACCACATCGTCGGCGACGTCCAGAGCCAGCTCGAGCTCCAAGCCCGCCGGATAACCCCGCGCGCTCAGGGCGGCGTCCACATCCACGAGCCGCGTCATCCAATGCATGTTCAGCGTGCACTTGGAGCGCCACTCGGGCTGCATCGTCAGGAGCGGGTGATGGGGGCAGGCGAAGAGCGTCGCCGAGCCGGCCATGCTCTGGTGCGCGCCGAGGAAAGCCAACAGCCGACGCCCCCCCGCCTCGCTGTTGATGACCAGGTCCTTGATGGCCAACTCGTACCAACCATCCTTGTCATCCACCTGCGTGAAGGAGACATAGGCGCTGATGGCGCCGTCCTCTTCCACCACGTGATGGCTGGAAGCCTGCTTGTACGGATTGCGCACGCGGCCCCAGATGTAGTCGCCCCGGTCGAGCAGGCCCGCCTGCCCCTGGGCGAAGCGATCGTAGGCAGCTTGCATCGCCTGAAAGTCGAGAGAATCGGCGCTGCGCACCTCCAGCTCTCCCGCCCTGGTGGCCATGCCCTTGAGGGGCATGTTCACTTCCCAGCGGCTGCCCGCCAGCTCGTAGCCTGCTGAGCGGTAGAGGTGAAGGGTGGCGGGGTAGAGGGTGGAGAGAGGCACACCCTGCGTCGCGAGCTCGCGCATTGCCTCGCGCATGAGCACACTGGCCGCGCCCCGCCCTCGGTAGGCGGGATCGACACCGACGGCGGCCACCCCCTGCATGGGCACCGAGCGCCCGCCGAACCACTGCCCCATGGGCACCAGCATCAAACCGCCCACGACGCGACGGCCTGCGCCCACGTCGCGCACGCAGCGCAAGGAACCCAGGCCCCCGGCGGCCTCGAAATTGTGTCGCAAGCGCTCCGCCTCCGCGTTGAAGCAGACACCCAGGATCTCTGCCAGCGCCTCGGCCTCCGCCGCGCCCTGGGGCACACCCACGTCATAGGTCCGCGTCATGCGACTCGTTCCTCCGCCAGCGCATCCGTCAGGGCGCTTGCCAACAACTGGTACTGCTCCGCCTTGTTGTAGAGCTGCGCCGAAACACGCACCAGGCGATAGGGTGCCGCCGGAAAACTCGGGATCGGCACCTCGATGCGATGCTGCGTCCAGAGCTTGTCTTGCAGGGGCGAGGACTGCAACGGCGACCGGTTCTTGCCGCTCGGGTCGATGCGCAAGGGCTCGGGGGGCAAGGGCACGGCTGCCATGGACCCGATCATGTCCTGGGGAGCGGGCTCCTCGATGCACAGGGCCGCGCACAAGATGGCTTGGGCTGCCAAGGCCTTCGCCCGATTGCTGGCCATCACCGCCGGCCAACCCCCGTCCACCAAGCCAGCCATGGCGTCGATGGCGGCGGGGACGCAGAGCCAGGCCGTGGGGTCGGCCGTGCCCGTCCAATCGAACTCGAGCCAGTAGCGCGAGCGATCACTGCGCGGGCTGTTCGCACCGTGGCTGATGACCAACGGGCGCATCGCGTCCCGCCGGTCCTCGCGCACTGAGAGGAAGGCCGCGCCCTTGGGTGCGCACATCCACTTGTGGCAATGGCCGACGTAGTAGGGCAGGTCGAGGGCCTTCAGATCCAAGGGCAACATGCCCGGTGCGTGGGCCCCGTCCACGAGCAGGTCGACGCCTCGGGTGCGCAGCTCGTGGGCCACGCGCTCCACGGGCAAGACCAGCGCCGTGGGGCTCGTGACGTGGTCCATCAACACCAACTTGGTGCGATCACTCAACGCCTCGAGCACCGCCTGCACCACCTGTTCGGAGGTTTGGACAGGCCACGGCACGGGCGCCACCACGACCTTGGCCCCTACCCCCTCCGCCACGGCCAGGGCGGCGTTCGTGCAGGCGTTGTAGCCATGGTCCAGCACGACGATCTCGTCGCCCACCTGAAACTCCAGGCCGCGCAGGATCGTATTCACCCCCGTGGTGGGGTTGGACACGAAGGCCAGCCCCTCGGCGTCCGCGTTCAAGAACTGGGCAAGACGGGTACGGGCTTCATCCAGAAGCGGTTCGTAGGAGCGCAACATGAAGTCCATGGGATTGCGCTCGAGACGGGCCCGCAGCTCCTGCTGCTCGGCCAGCACCTCGCGTGGACAGGCACCGAACGACCCGTGGTTGAGGAAGACGATGTCCGGGTCGAGGGACCACGCGGAATGGAGGTCGTCAGCAGGCAAGGCGGGTGGACTCATGGAGCGATTGGACACGGTGGGCTGGCACACGTCCAGAGGCACACGCGCCGCATTGCCCTCACCTGTCCGCCGTCGCGCCGCTTCAGCCGCGTGTTCGCGCGCCCTTTCCGCTACCTTCCATGACGAATGGACCGCCATGACCGCTGACGCCACGCCCCCCGCCGAGCCCCCACCGACCTGGTGGGTCTATGTGCTGCGCCGGTCCGACGGGGCGCTGTACACGGGCATTGCCACCGACGTCACGCGGCGCCTGGCCGAACATGAAGCGGGCGAGGGGCGCGGGTCAAAGGCCCTCCGTGGTCGCGGCCCGCTCTCGCTCGAAGTCTCACGAGAGGTGGGCGATCGCAGCCTCGCCACCCGGGTCGAAGCACGCCTCAAGCGCTTGCCCAAAGCCCGCAAGGAGCTCTGGCTCAAGGAAGGTCGCCTCATCGAACGCGTGCTCGAGGCCTTGGGCGCCGACTCTCCCTGAGGGAGACCTCCTGCCTGGGCTTCCCATCAAGGGCACCCCATGGGTTTAGGCTGCCCGACCGTGCCCGCCGATAAGGAGCGGCGTGAACACACCACCCTCCAGCCGCTCCGGCGTTCATTCCACCTTCCTCGCCGGGCTGCTGCTGGCACTGGTGGTTGCCGCCGTCTTTGCCGGCACGGTGCGCGCGCCCTTCGTGTTCGACGACATCGTTTCGTTGGTGATCAACCCGCACCTCGAGCAGCTCTGGCCGCCGGACGCCTCGCTGTGGGCCACGGAGCAATCCACCCTGGCCGGACGACCGGTGGTGGCCTTCACCTTTGCCGTGGACTACGCCCTCGGTGAGCTGAGCCCCTTCGGCTACCACGTGGTGAACATCGCGCTGCATGCCTTGAACGCCTGCTTGGTGTTCGCGCTGCTGTGCAGGCTGCTGGGTGCCAGGCGCACCCGCGTGGCCTTCGCTGCGGCTCTGCTCTGGGCCCTGCACCCTCTGCAGACGGAGGCCGTGACCTACGTTGTGCAGCGCACGGAACTGCTCTCCGCTGCGTTCATCCTGGGCTGTCTCCTGGCTGCCTTGCGCGGCTTCAACAGCATGCGACGCGGAGGCTGGTTCACGCTCTCCGCACTCTGCTGTCTGGCTGGCGTCGGCACCAAGGAAAGTGTCGTCGTGGCCCCGGTGCTCGTGCTGCTCTTGGACCGCACTCTCAACGGTGACACCTTCCGCAACAGCTTCCGCCGCAGCCGTCGTCTCTACTACGGCCTTGCCCTGTCCTGGGTCGCCTTGGGCGCGCTCATGCTGCAGGCGCCACGCGGCGATTCGGTGGGTTTCCATCTGGGCGTGAGTGCCTGGACCTGGGCCTGCACGCAAGCGGAGGTCCTGGTCCACTACATGCGCCTGGCCCTGTGGCCGTTCCCGCTCGCGCTGAGTTACGAATGGCCCCTGGCCGAGGGACTCGGTCAGGTCTGGCCCTCGGCCCTGGCCATCGTCGCCTTGCTCGGCGTCACGGTCTGGGGCCTCAGCAAGCGCTCCCCCTGGGCCTTGGCCGGTGCCTGGTTCTTCATCCTGCTGGCACCGACATCGAGTGTCGTGCCCATCGTGACCGAGGTCGCAGCTGAGCGGCGCATGTACCTGCCATTGCTCGCGCTGCTTGTTCCGGCCGTGCTCGGGCTGAACAGCTTGTTGCAGACAGCCGCCCGCCGGCTCCCCGCGGGCTCCCAGGCCACCGCCCCTCGCAGCGCGGCGGCGCGGCTCGTCTCCCCCGTGGCTGTACTCGGGCTCGCACTGCTCGCAGGTATCCCCACCCTGCAACGCATCGAAACCTGGAGTAGCGCTGAGCAACTCTGGCGAGACACGGTGGAGGCACGGCCCGAAAACTCCATGGCGCACTTCATGCTCGCCAACACCCTCAAGATCGAGAAGCGCTACGAGGAGGCGTTGCCTTTCTACGAGCACGCCCTGGAGCTCAAGCCCCGCGACTTCAAGACGCTCGTCAACATGGGCAACTGCCAACAGTCTGCCGGCCTGCTCGAGGCCGCGGAACGCACCCAGCGTCGGGCCATCGCGCTGCATCCAGAGGTCGCCGTGGCCCACCTGAACCTGGCCATCACCCTCTTCTTCGCGAACCGGGCTGCGGACGCCATCCCCTCCCTGCGCCGCTGCGTCGAACTCGAACCGGACACCATGGACCACAGGTGTCTGCTGGCCTCCACCCTGATCAACCGGGGAGTGCGGCTGCCGGAGGCCCGCAACCAACTCGAGCTGGTGCTGCGCCGGAACCCCGCGGACGTGCGAGCCCAGCTCATCATGGAACGGCTGCAGACCGCCGAGTTCCTGCAGAACGTCCCCCCGCAGCGTTCGCGCTGACCGCCTCTCTGAAGGTCTCGCGACGCCACGAACGAGCAGGCGTGGGTCGCTTCCTCGTTGCTGTTCGTGTCGCGCCGAAGGCACGAAGTTCATTCTTTCTGGTCTTCGATTGAAGTCCTGGGGAACGCGGTTTCTGCAGCTTGAGAGAGGGCTATACTCCCCAGTCCTCCTGCGACTGTTGCCTCACCCGTATTGCCTCCATGACCTACCCAACAACCCATGCCAGTGCTGCAAACGCCTCAGCGGCGCAGGCAGGGGGGGCGCAACCGACCGATGGCTCGGAGCACACGGAAGACCTCAACCTCGCGCGACAGGCCTTGGAGGGCTCCGCTCTCGCATGCCAGGAGTTCGCGGTCCGCATGACGTGCGTGCCGCGCATGCTGGCCGCCCGCAATGCGCGCCTCAGTCATCCCTTCAGCAAGGAAGACCTCGAGGACCTCACGCAGGACACCCTGGTCTCCATCTGGAAGCGTCTCGACAGCTATGCGGGTCGGGCATCCCTCGAAACCTGGGCTTTCCAGTTCTGCCGCCATCAGGTCGCCAACCGGCTGCGTGCGCGAGGCCGCCGACCACGCCATGTCAGCGACGAGTCCATCGACTCCACGCACGATGTGGTGGGCCAGTTCATGGACTACGAAGAGGTGCACCAAGCTATCGACCGGGTGGAATCCCGCGATGCCCAGGTCATCCGGCTCAAGCACTTCGACCATCAGACCTTTGATCAGATCGGCAACGCCCTGGCCATCTCACCGAACACGGCCAAATCCCGCTACTACAGGGCCCTGAACCGGCTGCGGGAGCTGCTGAGCCCAGCTCCCAAGGGGCTGCCGTCGTGAACAACGATCCCACCCCAGGCCGCGACAAACAGGACGACCCCGATCTGGAAGAACTGCAGGGGCTACTCGATCAGATGGCCGCCGAAGAAGAAGAGTTGATGCGCGAGGCGCTCGCGGACGATCCGGCGCCCCATGTGGAGCGCGTGGCGCAGATCCTCGCCGCCGCACGCGCGACGGATGCCACGGCAGCGCCTGAATCAGCTGCACCCGACGCGGATGCACCAGCACCGGCAGGACAAGCCCCAACGGCACCTGTGGCGCCAGGCAGGTCAGCGCTGCTCCGCCTCGCTCCGCTGCTCGCCGTCGCCGCCGCGCTCCTGCTGGGCTTTTTCCTGACGCGCGACGATGAGCAAGAACCGACCCCAGGTCCTGGCAGCGCCCTGCTGGGACAGGACTCCGCGCGACTGCTGCACCCGGTCGGAAACGTCGGATCGGCTGAAAGCCTCACGAGCGTCCGCTGGGACTTCCCCCGGGCTGCGCCGGCCTGGACCTACCGTGCGCGCCTCATCGACCCCACTTTGTCGGGCCAATCCGCCATACTCGCTGCCAGTGTCGAGCTCGGCATCAGCTCCTGGCTCGTTCCACCTTCAAGGCTCTCGGCGCCCGAGTCATGGCCAGCACGCGTGATCATCGAGGTCCAAGCCTTCGCCGGCGGCGAGCTCCAGGACACGTTGACGCATGCGCTCGAGTTCTCCTCGCCCTAGGCCTCGCTGCGACTCCGTGCGCAGCACTGCCCACGGGCTTCAGCACTCCGGCAATGGTCCAGGACGGACACTCCGAGGCTGAGTCCACAACGCAGGACGAGGCGCAGCCACCAGCAGTCCAGGTCACTGGCAATGCGGCCGCCACCGAAGCTTCCGAGTCGGCGACCCAACTGGTCTCAGAGGGTCGGCACGAAGACGCCCTTCAAGCCCTCGCCTCCGTCCTCACACGAGACGACGTGCCTGCGAAGTGGCGCCCCTACCTCACCAACCGCGCCGCCCAGTTGGAGATCTTCCTCGAGCGACCGCGGTCCGCCCTCGCCCGGCTGGACGAACTCGAGTCGCTGCTCGGGGACAGCCTGTCCGACCTGCGCTCCGCCGCTTACGCCTACGGGCAACGAAGCCTCCTCTACCGCAAGTGGGGCCTGCTGGACCTCGCACAACACTGGCTTGACCGCGAACTCCTGCTGATCGAAAAGCTGAAGCTCGGCCACGGCGACCAATGGTTCGACAAGGCTGGCTTCGAGTGGATCTCCGCCAACGAACATCAGGCGGGGCAGATGCTGGCCCGGGGCGACCACCGAGGCCTGGAGGCGCTCGTCGAACGCGCCCTGGAGAGCGGTCATTATGACAACCGCCCGGAGTATCGGGCCATGCTTCAAAGCCGACTGGCCATCGGCCTCGCCGACGCCGAACTCGACGACCCGAAGCTCCCACGCAAAGCAGCGGGGCTGCTCGAAGAGGTGCTGGCCGCCCTGGCGCCTAGCCAACAGTCGGAGCGGGTGCGCATGGAGACCCTGTTGGCTGAGCTGGCCTTGCGCAGGCATGACCTCGCAGCCAGCCAAGCATGGCTCGACCGAGCAGCGGAGCACATGGGTGCCACCGAGAAGGAGCAGGGCGCTCATCCGGGCAGTTCGTTCTGGACGACCATCGCAACGCGCCTCGCCCTCGACTCCGGGGCTCCGACGGCGGAGCTGGTGGCCTGGGACTCGCGCCTGCGCAGCGCCTACCAGATCTTCCTCGACCAATGGAGACAGATCGAACCTCGCGAGGGCGGCTACGGCATGCTGCACCTCAGCACGATGCGCGCCCTGCTCAGCGAACTGATCCGCCTCTCGCTTGCCCTGCATGGCCAGCAGCGTGGCAGCGAAGAGTGCCTGCGATTACTGATGCGGGCCCAGGCCCTCGGCGGCCTCTCCCGTTCCGCATCTCAAGCCTTGCCGACGCTCGAAGTCTTGCGCGACACGCTGCTGGGGTCGGAGGATGCGGGCCTGCTGATCTACCTCCCGACTCCGCTGCGCACGCACCTCTTCGTGCTCGACTCCAGCTCGCTCCAGTGCGTCGAGCTGGCGAGCCGAGATGTCATCGAGGCCCAACGCCAACGCCTGGTGGGTCGGCTCATGCGACCCGAAGAGGGGGCCTCAGCCGTCGAGGAAGCCGCGGGCCAGCGGGCTGAGCTCGCGGGTCTGCTGATCCCCTCCCAACTCGTCGCACAGGTGGCGTCCTGGAAACACCTGACGGTCGTTGGCGCGGACCTGCTCGGCGAGCTGCCCTTCGAGTCCTTGCCCCTGGGCGACGCGCCCTTCCTGGGAGTGAGCCACGCGCTCTCCTATCTGCCGTCGCTCCCCTTCGGAGTGGAGCTGGGGCGAACCACCCTCGCGCAGCACCGCCCAGGGGACGAACGACCCGTGGCGTGGATCTTCTCCGCTCCGCCGCTGAGCCCGGCTGCCCGTGAACTCATGCCCGACCTGGCTCCTATCCCGCTGAGCACGGAACAGGCCCAAGAGCTGCTCGCCCCCTACGGCCCCACCGTGCGCACCCTCGCCGGAGAGCAGGCAAACCTCTCGGCCTTGAGTCAGGACTCTCTTGGCGCTGCGCGCGTCCTGCAGCTCTTCACCCACGGTGTGTACGACGCCCTCGCTGTGCGCCCCGCCCGACTCATGTTGGCCGCCGAGTCCGAGCACGACGGACTGCTGCGCGCCTCCGAAATCGAGCAGCTGCTCTCGCCGCCACCGGTGGTGCTGCTGACGGCATGCCGGACAGGCCGCGGCCCCCGGCGCTATGGCGACCCCGGAAGCACCGACCTCTCGGGAGCCTTCCTCAGCGCAGGTGCCCGAAGTGTCGTGCTCTCGTCCTTCGATCTCGATGCCGAAGCTGCCCGCCGCCTCTCGCTGGAGTTCCATCGCGCGCTAGCTGATGGAAGCTCGGTGGCAGAGGCCATGCGCAGCTCACGGGAGAAGCTCGCCGCAGACCCTCGCTTCGCAGATCCCTTCTATCACTCCTTGCTGCACGTCGTCGGCCGCGGCGACGACGCGCTCTTCCCCGCGAAGCTACGAGCCCGCAGCCCCTGGTGGGTGGCCCCTTGGTTCACCAGCACAGCGAGCCTTGGGCTCGTGCTCCTGCTCTGGGCGCTGTCGCGCATGGCCCAACGCAGGCGTCGAGCCGCAGCTTAGGTGTTGCCGCGCACAGCGGCTTCTTCTTCCGCATCAGGGGGAGTAGGGCCGGTGCCCAGGAAGCCCTCAGGCTCGTTTTCGTCAGGGCCGGTTCCGTAAGTCAGCGACAGGCTTTCGATCCCCGGGAGTTGCTGGAAGTCGTCGTAGGTGTCCTGGCTGCCGAACAAGCCCACGAGGCTCGGCCCCTTCCTCACGACCAGGCCTGAGCCGTCGACGATGACCTGGCGAACCACGACCGTGTAGATGTCGTCGAAGCTCTCGCTCGTCTGGTCCAAGGAGAAGGGGTAGGGGTTGCCTGAGAAGACGAAGGGCCCGCTGAGGTGTAGCGGTTCCGCGCCCGTCGTGCTCCCCAGGGAATCGGCCTTCCAGACGGAGACCATGGCCTTCGTGCTGAACCCGACGGCGGGAACCAGCGGTTGAGCTGCTGGCTCGAGATCGACCCACAGCCAGTAGCCGCCCAACTCGATGTGCGGCCCCATGGTTCCGCCGCCAGCGTCGAACTGCTCTTGCTCGTGATCAAACTGTTCGTCCCCGCGCACGAAGATCACTTCGCTGAGCCTCTGGTTCACCAACTGACCGCCAGCGTAGGTGCCCTGGGCGGGGGCCAGCAGGTCGTCATCTCCATCATGGTCGAAGTCCGCCACGGCCACACTGGTCTGGTTGACAGCTGCGTTCCTCGGTTGCTTGCCGAAGGCAATGTCCTCCCGACCCGCAGGAAGCACGAAGGTTGAAGTGAATCCCCCTTCGCTGGGCGAGATGTAGCGCAAGCTCACAAGCTCCGGAGCAGACTGGATGCTCAGCACGACATCCGTATCCCCATCCCCGTCCTGATCCCAGGTCGTGAGATTCACGACACCCAGGCTGCCGATGTTGATGGGGGCTGCGAGCCCTGTCTCGTCCGCCAGGAAGATGGACTCGGTGAGGCCGCCGTCCATGCTCGTCACTAGGCACAGCCGCTCGATCCCTGAGATGCCCGTGACCGGAGTAGCGATCATGGGCCAGGCCATCCACATCAGGGAGGTCAGGAAGGTGCCATCACTGTCGAAGACCTCGATACCGTAGTCGCTGACCACGACAATCTCGGACTGGGCGTCGGGCGTTGCGGCCATTGAGTCCCAGTCCAGGAGGTGCACTTCTCGAGCGGGAAGGCCTGAGTTCGTCTGCAAGACGAGGGTGCTGGCAAAGCCTCCGAGCCCGTCGCTCAAGGCCACCAGGATCTCCGTCGAGGAGGCCCCACTTCCGAGGGCCACGATGTCATGACCGTCCACCCCGTTCAGTTCGCCGACCCGGACCTTGCGAGCACCGAGCCAGGGCCCGACATCGGTTGAGCTGATGTTCCAGGACTCTCCAGCGCTATTCCACCCCAACAACTCCAGCCCCGCAGAGCCCACCACGACCAAGCCATCGCGCCCGTCAGCGAGCGCACCCGGGAGCACGGCCATGTCATTCACGGACGCGCTGTATCCACCATTCACGCGGGTGCGAAAGACCTCCGGCTCCATGAGCAACACCAGCTCGTCGTCATCCAAGAAGACCGCATCGGAGTGCAGCACGCTGGTGAACTGACCGGCGTAGATGGCGCGGAACTGGGCGTCGCCAAGGGCTGGAATGACGCCGGGAGGCGATCCGTACTGCGAGCCAGTCATCTGGGAGACGACCGGTGAGCAGACGACGGCGAACAGCATCGCCATGCGCAAAAGTGGGAACCGAATAACAAGCATGAGTAGCGTCCGGGTGATTGGGAAACGGTTGGAACAGTGTACCGGCCATTCGGCGCGAGGTGACGTTTCCGAGGCCGCCGACGACTCCAATCTGAAGCGGGGCATCACCCTTTTTGTAGCGTTGTATTTCCTTGAACTCTGCTCGCTGTCCACGACACATACCCCCTGTGAGGGGGAGTTGTGCGCTTGGCCCTTTCGGCCCTTCCCCAGTGCAGCTCGAAGCACGAATTGCATGAACCCTGCAGAGGGTTGGAGACACGCACAAAGGAAACTCATGCGATGTCCGTGTGTGGCCATCGCTCCCTGCTCCCATGGCCGCTCGGGTGCGGGGGCGGTTCCGTCGTTCATCCAAGCGCCTTGCCCCACTCACTCCGAATTGGAACAGCAATGACATACCCACGTCTCCTTCTCGCCGGACTGCTCCTGGGCGGAGCACTCGCTCCCCCATCCAACGCACAGACGATGGGGGAGATCGACCCGACCCTCGCCGGTGAGCAGGTGGGGATCTACTCCACGGAGTCCAGCTACTTCCGGCTGCGTATCTCACCGACCAACACCCGCCGCTTCCACTACGGAAGCCGGCTGCTCCCGGCCAAACCGCCGCGTCCTGTCGCAGGGGACTTCAACGGCAACAACCGGGACAGCGTCGGCGTCTTCGAGAACCACGACGCCACCTGGCACCTCGGCAACAAGAACGGCCAGGGCAAGGAGCTGTGGACCTTCCAGTTCGGAACGCTCAACAGCGAAGCCATCACGGGCAACTGGAACGGCGCCGGCGGTGACGGTGTCGGGACATACCAGCCCACGACCGGCCAGTTCTCACTGAGAAACACAGCCACACCAGGCTCTGCGGAATACAGCTTCACGCTGCTCGCAGGCTCACCTCCCACGGTGCTGACCGGTGGCCACGCCGTTTCGGGTGACTTCAACGGCAACGGCAAGGACAGCGTCGGCATCTACGACCCGAACAACGGCCACTTCTACCTGACGAACGCCGACCTCACCGTGCCAGCCGCCAGCCACACGGCGGGCGTTGACTACCAGTTCGGCCCGAACCCCGGCCTTCCAGTGGGTGCTGAGGGCCCCCCCTTGCTCCCCGTCTTCGCCGACTGGAACTTCAACGGCAAGGACACGCCCGCCGTCTACGAACAAGCCATCCAGACCTTTCACGTCGCGCTTGCCAACGTCACGAGCGCCCCCGTGACCTGGCTCTACGGGTCCGAGGAAGCCTACGCCTGGTACCCCGTGGCCGGTCGCTGGAACCTCGCGGGCTCCACTGGGGAACACACCGGCTTCGCTTGGCCCCAGGACGGTGCCCAAGGCATGGCCGTAGAGACCCTCAACGCAGGCTTCGCACAAGCGGGGAACATCACGAACCTGCACAGCCTCGTGGTCTGCCGCAACGGCTACCTGGTCAAGGAGAAGTACTTCCACGGCTTCGACGCGACCATGGGCAACTCCATCAAGTCCGTCTCCAAAAGCTTGTTGTCCGCGATGTTCGGTATCGGCCTCGCGCCAGGCGGCGTGCTCGGCACCATCCACGACAGCGTGGTGAGCTACCTACCCGGCTACGTCCCGGCCGGCGACCCCAAGGAGGCCATCACCCTGCGCAACATCCTCACCATGCGCTCGGGCCTGGATGTGCAGACGGGTGGCTACGGACCCTTCTACAACTCAACAGGCGACTGGATGCAGTACGTCCTCAGCAGCCCGTTGCTGTTTACGCCGGGCACCTACCATCAGTACAGCCTTGAGCTGACCCATCTCGGCTACGGCATCATCCAGAGCGCGGCCACGGCTGCCGCGCTACCCCCGGGCAACACGGTCCACGCCTCCGACTTCGCGGACGAACACCTGCTCGGCCCACTCGAGATCAGCACCACCCGCTGGGACCGTGATCCCTTTGGCGTGGATGCAGGCGGATTCTTCATGCGTCCGCGGGACATGGCGCGCTTCGGGCAGCTGTTCCTCGACCAGGGCACGGTGACGAACACGAGTGGTGCGAGCGTTCCCATCCTGCCGGCCAGCTGGGTGGCGGACTCCACCTCCGCGGTGGTGCCCAAGAACTTCCCCGGCGCCACGGGCACCTGGGACTACGGATACTGGTGGTGGCGCGGCAGCTTCGCCGGGCACCCCACCTTCTTTGGCTGGGGCTACGGCGGCCAGTTCATCTTCGTCGTGCCCAGCAAGCTGCTCGTGGTGGTGGCCACCTCGGACTGGGTGCTGAACCCGGGCAGCGCGACGATCACCCAGACGTACAACGCCATCTTCGCGCTCATGAACACCTACATCGTCCCGGCCGCCCCGACGGGCGATGGCTAGGAGCGCGGCTGCCGTCTTCGGCAGATCCAAGGAACTGTTGCAGTGCCAGGGGGGAGCCCGCGGTCAGCGGTATGGGCGAATCCCCCGGGCACTGCGGCGCTGGTTCACACCACCCAGGGCCGCGGGCTCCAGCCGCAGGACACGAAGCAGGCGCGAGGACGTCACGCCCAGGCACTCGGCGGCTGCAGAGGCGTCGTCTTCGTAGGACACCGTCACATCGAGGGCCTCGGCGATGAGGCTCGGGACATCGGCATGATGCTCGTTCACCGCGAGGCGGTTGCCTCCGGTGCGCTCGGCCCAGAGCGCCGACGGTTGGTAGGTCTCGACGTTGATGGGCAAGCGGACGTCCAGGGCGAGCCGCAGCCGCAGTCTGCGCAGGGCCATGCTGCGGTTCTGCTCCAGAGAGCGGCGCTCATTGGCCTCCACCTGCAAGCCCGTCGGCAGGTGCCGCAGGCGCACGGCCGTCTCCACCTTGTTGCGCCGCTGCCCGCCGGGCCCCGAGGCGCGGTGGCGGCTCTCCTCGACCTGGGCCAACAGCTCCGCCTCGGCAAGGCCAGCGGGATGGCGAGTACCCGAAGGCGGCTCGGCGGCGGACGACATGGCGGGGATCCAGGACGAGGGTGATCGAGGTCGCGTCCGTGCTTCCACCTGAGTGCGCCGGCTGGAACGACCAGAACGTTCCAGGACATCATGCCCTAGATAGCCCTGGACCAGCGTCGGGCCCCGGGCCGAAGCTCGGCGGGGCTCGCGATTCCGACTTCTCCCAGGATCCGCTAGGATCACCCACCTTCCGGCGTGGGCCGCCCGCCCACGCCGACCACGATTGCTGCCCCCCACGAGCCACTCCGATGAAGCCCAAGCCCGGCATTCTCGACGCCCTCCAAGATGTTCTCACCAAGGAGCTGACGGGCATCAATCAGTACTTCATCCACAGCAAGATGTGCACCAACTGGGGCTACGACCGGCTGGCCAAGTTCCAGTGGGATGAGTCCATGGACGAAATGCGCCACGCCGACAAGATCATCGACCGGATGCTGCTGCTGGAGGGCGCCCCGAACATGACCCGCTACGACAAGGTCGTGCCGGGCGAGGACCCCAAGTCGATGCTGGAGAACGACCTTGGCTTGGAGATGGCAGCCATCAAAACCCTCCAGCAGTCCATCAAGACGACCTTCGACCAGTTCGATCATGTCTCGCGTGAGCTCTTCGAGACCATCCTGGCCGACGAAGAGCAGCACGTGGATTGGCTCGAAGCCCAGCTGGGCAAGATCGACGCCATGGGCATCGAGAACTGGCTCGCCACCCAACAGTACGGTGACGGCGGCGGCGCCTGACCTACAGACCCGAAACCGGGGCGACGAGTCGCCGCCGGTTGCACACATCTCGACGAGAGCGACAAGTGACGGACGTTGATTGGACCCACGTGCTGCTGGTGCGGCATGGCGAAGTGGCCGAAGAGCACAAGGACACCTTCTACGGCTCTGCTGATGTGCCGCTCTCCGAAGCGGGCGAGATCGCCTCGCCGCTCCTGGCAGCGAAGATCGTCGAGCGCCACGACCCTCCAGATGGCGTCTGGTGCAGCCCCTTGACCCGCACGCTCGCCGTAGCCGAGCCCCTGGCCGCCATCGCCGGCCTGGAGGTGGTGGCCGACCCGGGCCTGCTCGAACTCAACCGGGGCAGCTGGACGCACCTCTCCCACACGGACCTGGAGCAGCAGTCGCCGGGAGCCATCGCCGCCTACCTGGCAGACCCCGAGACGTCCAACGCGCCGGATGGCGAGACCGAGTCCGCCTTCTCCGCGCGCGTGCACGCAACCTTCGACAAGGCCGTCGCCGCCCACCCGGGCGAGCACCTGGTGGTGGTGGCCCACGGCCACGTGATCCGGGTCATCATGCGCCGCCTGATGGGCTGGGACGTCGCCACCTCGATGCGCAACTTCATGCCCTACCATGCCATCGTCGAGATGCGTGGCAAGGGCGACGGCAGCGGGGAGCTGATCGCGGCGCCGGAGGGCATCACGCCCCAGGCCCTGCGCTTCTCCGAACGCTAGGCACGCGCCGGCCAGCAGTCTGGGGGCACTCAGCAAACGCGCGGCACCTCCGCGCCCCCACCCTCAGCGTGGGCGCCCGCCGTCAACGAACGAGGGGCCCGGCCGCCGAAACGACCGAGCCCCCCGAGTGATCATCCGGCGACTCGCCGGGGATCAGGAACCGCAGCGGATCAGGGCAGGAAGTCTGCCTGCACCGCGTTGGAGATGGCGAAGCCCTGGGGCTGGCCACCGTCTTCGCTCACGATCTGCACGAAGGCCGAGAACGGACCCCCACCACCGGGAACGCCGGGGATGAAGATCTCACCGTTTCCGTCCGTCCCGAGGATCTTCACCACCGTCGGCGGCACCGGAACAACCATACCGCCCACCAGGGGCGTCGGGCTGTTGGTGAAACCAACGAAGGCGTAGGAGAGCGCGTTGGCCGGACCACCGGTCATGAGCAGATCCGCCGTGGTGCCCGTCGAAAGGTCACCACCACAGATGGACAGCACCATGGAACCGGGGCCACCGAAGCCCAGGTCCGTCTGGCAGACCACGTTGAGCACGTCCGGAAGGTCGCGATCGGTGACGGTGATCTGGTTCGTGACACTGGACATCTGGCCGTTGCTGTCCGTGGCGGTCGCCGTGATCTGGTGCACGCCCACAGACAGGCTAGCCGTGCTGGACTGCCGGCCGCTGCCGATGGAGCCGTCCAGATCGGACGTCCACTGGATGCTGGCACCGTCGAGGGAGTTGTCCTCAAGGTCCCAACCGGAGCTGTGCAGGATGACCGTGGCACCCACCTGGAAGCTGAAGCCAGCGTCCGGGTGATACATCTCGATCCAGGGGTCATTGCCACCCACACCAGCAAAGGCCTGACCACCCGTGACGGGCTGGGACTTCACGACGGTGGTGTTCAACCCGTCGGTCGCCCGCAGCTCGAAGTAGCCGACGCCGTCCACGAGGCCCGGCAAGTTGCGCAGATCGACGGTCCACTCCGTCTCGCTGATGGCCGTGGCCAGGGGCGAGAAGTTGGTGCCGTCGTTGGTGTAACGCAGGTAGTAGGCGATCTCGTCACCGTCCAGGTCAGCACCGTTCCAGGACACCGTGAGCACGGGGCTGGAGATGGGGCTGGCGTTGGGGCTGACGAAGGCCACTTCCGGAGCGGAGGAGCTACGGGTCAGGGTCACACCCTGCACGTCCGCGGCACCGGCCTGCTCGAACACCAGACGGTCGATGCGTGCACCGTTGGGGCCCGTGGCAGGGATCTGCGCGTGGAAGTTGATGAGCGGCGACGACGTTGCTGAGTCAGAACCCGACTCGGCGCAGTCCGTTACACCCGTTGCGGAAACCGCCAACTCCCGGACGGCGTTCTCGCCGACGTAGGAACGCAGCACGAAGTCCGCAGCGCCACCGACCACAGGGCCGGTCTTCTCGGCGGCAGGCACTTCCACCACGTGGTGCAGCTCGATCCCACCGGTCAACTTGTTCCAGACACCGTTGACGAGCAGCGTCGGCGTCTCGTCCACCTGGGTCAACTCAAGCGGCAGCTGATAGGTGTTGTGGTTGAGGAAGAAGTTGTAGTTGTTGCTGCCGACCCAGGCGACGGGGGTCAGCAAGCCAGCCACCATGATGTCGTTCTGGGTGAAAGGCTTGAGCTGGCTGAGGCCCTGGGTCTTGTTGAGGTGGTGCTCAACATCGATGCCGTAGGTGTTCACGATGATGTTGTTGTGAGACAGGCCGTGGTTGTGGCCGATCTCGTGCGCGAAGGTGCGCTGGTGGCGGATGGCCTGGGTGTTGCCCATGGAGGCCGGGCCACCGATGGTGGACTGACCGTTGTAGGGCAAGCTGCCGGGCACCCAACCGTAGATGTAGTCCGGGATCGGGCTCATCATCAGGCGGTCGGCCTGCAACGACGAGATGAGGGCGCTTCCGGAACCGCTCAGCGAGGAAGTCCACAGCTTCGACTCGACGTCGCTGCGGTGGTAGTACCAGTCCTTGGCCGGGAAGATGCCCTGCACGAAACCGTCGCCGGTCCCAGCTTCGATGAGCAGCGGGTCGGGCAGGTTCGCGCCGCCGCCGGACGGGCGGTAGTCGATGGGCACGAAGGTCAGCTCCGGAACCTTCAGCTCCATGAAGTCGAGAGCACCCGTCGCGGTGGTGTTGTTGGCGAGATTCGCCTCGGCGACCTGGTTCGGTCCCTGGGGATTCACCTCGACCGAGAGCACCACGTTCGCGGAGAGCGGAGGGGTGAAGATGAAGTTGAGGGTACCGTCCTCGATGGAGAGGTCGGGGCCCTGAGCCGGGTAGGGTCCGTTGTCGGAGAAGATGGGAGAGTCCGCCGTCTCGACGCCGTCCACGAAGACGCGCATGAGGCCATCGACCGGGATCGGGGAGACCGGAACCGGGAAGACGCGGATCGACGCGCGCACGTAGGCCGATTTGCCTTCGACCAAGGGCGTGCTGCCGTACTGCACGACCTGAACGACCGAGATGCGGGTGACGGTGAAGTCCTCCTGCGCAGCCAGGGTGCCGGAGGCCGCAAAGAGGCCCGCGGCAGAGAGCGCCAAGCCGGCAAGGCCGCGACGCGTCTTCGAGTGGAGAGAATGGGTCACAACGAACTCCTGAGGGATGAATCGAAGTCGGATCGGGCCCGCCAGCCAGCGTGGACCGCCTCCATGGCGACAACCGCGGAGCCAGCCCGGCAAACCCGACCCAGGACCGTACCCCGGATCCCCCAATCCATCGACCCCCCTTAATGCCGCCCTGTTCCCAGCCCCCATCCCCGCCCCCCCGGCATCCAACCTCCACCGACCCCCAAGCCCCCGAGCCCGCTGAATGCCGGGCCAAGGCGAGGTGCTTTCGTGCCGAGGAGCCGTGGGCGGCGTCGGATCAAGGCGGAGGCCCGGAAGCGAAAGCATCGCTGAGGAGCCGGCAACGGGGGACCCGATAACGCCAGGCCGGCGTCGCCCACGGCCCCTCGCTGCGGAATGACCTCGCCTTGGCCCGGCGGGCTAGTACTTGAGGTAGCCCTCTTCCTCGATCTGCTCGAGGTTCGGGTAGATCAAGTAGCAGTTGCGGCAGCCGCCGTGGGGCGTCTCGGTGAACACGTGCTTGCGGTACGTCTGGTAGGTCTCACCGTTCCAGATGTCCCGGAAGGACTGCTCCATCATGTTGCCGAAGAAGGGCATGCCCGCAACGCAACAGGGCACCACCTCGCCCGCGGTACCGATGTAGACGCGATTCCAGAGGAACCAGCATTTCACGGTGGGCATGCCGGGCGACTTGCGCTTGGGCTTCTTCGCAGGAGTACCGTCGCGCGAGGCATCTGCACCGCGCTCCAGGATGCCCTCCTCGAGGGCAGCCGGACCTGCGCCTCCCGGGGCAGGAGCCAGCTCAGTCTCCGCCACGCTCGCGGAGAAGTTCACGCCGCCTGAGCGCACGCCCGCGGCCTCCCGTTCCTCGTCGGGGTCGAGATGGAAGTTGTCGGGCAGGGCGATGCTCACACCCAACTCTGCGGCGGCCTGCCGCGTCGCATCCATGTGCTCATTGGCGAAGGCCTTGTGTTCGGTGAGCGACTCATCCTTGAGGGAAGGATGGAAGGCCACGAGATGGTTGAAGACGATGTGATCTCCACCCAGGCTCTTCACGAGCTTCACGAAGCGCGGCCCCTCGGTCACGGTGCGCTTCATCATGATGTAGTTGAAGTTCATCCCCGGCCGCTGCTCGACAGGCATCTCCATGCGCGCCTGGGCGAAGCGCGTGATGTTGTCCAGGACCTCATCGAACTCAGCGCCGGTGCGCACGGAGTTGTAGGTCTCTCGCGTGGCTCCATCCATGGAGAAGGTCACCAGCTCCAGAGTCTTGAGCAGCTTCTCCCGGAAGCGGCTCTCCTTCATCATGAGCGTGGCGTTGGAGACCATTTCGAGCTTGGTGTTCGTGCGCTCGAGATCGTCGAGTTTCTGCTCCATGCCCGGCGTCATGAGCGGCTCGCCGAAGGCCGAGAACTGCACCGTCTTGGCGAAGGGATAGAGCTCGCGCACAACCCGGTCGTACACCGCGTCCTGCATGATCCACTTGGGGCTGTCAGGGTCGAGGAACTGGTTGCACATGAAGCACTTCAGGTTGCAGACCGTCGTTCCCGTGAGATTGATCCAGCTCGGCATGCCGCGCCCCACCGTCGCCAGGGCGTCGGCGTCCTGCTGGTTCAGGAGCGCATTGGCATCCTTGAACTCTGGGCTGCCGAAGGGCAGATCGCGCAGTTCATCCGGCAACCAAGCAAGGATGTCGGGGTCGGGCTGCGCGCTCATGCGAGGGTTCCGTGCACTGGCTGGGAGGCAATCCGGGGGATGTCGGGCGGCTCAAGCCGCTTCGGCCCCGGGTCGGGTGGTGGGGAGTCTAGCACCCACGCCAGGAGAGCCCAGTCCTGACAGAAGTCCAACGCACGGGCCGTCCGTCCTGGCGGAGAAACACGTCTCCTAGTCTGCAACACAAGAGCACGCCGGCCTTCCCCCCGAAGAGAGCCGCACGAGCTCGTAGACGAGGCGCGTGCCCCGGAAGCCCACCAGGGCTCAGGAAGAGACCCCGAAAGAGTTGGAGAAGGAGAGACCATGATTACGACCCTCACCACAAGCGCCCTCGCTCTCATGAGTCTGGTGTCACCATTGGTGTCACCCGGAGACCCCATCGCCTTCGGGCCACCGCAAACCCAAGCGGGCCCCGCTGGAAACATCGTTGGCGAGACCGTCCTCGTGGACATCGACCACGACGGCGACACCGACCTGCTCCTGCCCTACATCCTCTCGTCGGACTACGGCGTGTCCCTCAATCAGGGCGGCGCCCTGACTCCCATCTCACTCCGGCCGGCCTTCTTCCTGAACGGCGTCTTCTACCCCACCGACGCCAACCTGGACGGCAAGGGCGACCTGGTCGCCAGCTTGGGCTCCAGCCTGCAGACCGCCCTCGGGGCGGGCCACGGGCGGTACGAAGCACCCCTCGCGAGCCCCGCCGCCCTTCAAACCATGGGCATCGAGGTCGCGGACTTCGATGGGGACGGCATCCCCGACTTCATGGGCAGCCGCGCCATGATCCTCAGCTTCACGGCCCAGGTGATCTTCCACCGGGGCCTTGGCGACGGCACCTTCGAGCCCGGTGTCTTCCTGGGGCAGACCGGCGTCGGTATCGGGAACAGCGTCACGGGCGATCTTGACGGGGACGGTCGGCTGGACGTGCTGTCCGGCCTCGGCGTCTTGAGTCTCTCGTCGAAAGTGCGCTCGCTCATCAACCAGGGGGGCGGGTCCTTTGACGAAGTGGAGTTCGACTTCGGCGCTGGCACCCTCGCGCTGGGCCTGGAGGACTTCGACGGTGATGGCTTCGGTGACCTGGTGGCCAGCACGGGCGCAGGCCTGGTCGTCTATCAGGGACACGGCGACGGGACCTTCGAGACCACGGCTTCCGCCACGCTGCCCGCTGGGCGCGTGAGTGTGGCCGACTTCGACGCCGACGGTGCCCTGGATATCGCCGTGCTGGCGGCGGACGGCGTGGTCAGCTTCTACAGGCAAGCCGCTCCCTTGGCCTTCCGTGCCGCAGGCAGCCTCGCGGGCATGGGCAATGCCTCGCAGCTGAGCGCCGTAGACCTTGACGAGGACGGCTATCCGGACTTGGTGGCCAACTCCAACCTGCCGGACTTCACCTGGGCCAGGAACCGCAGCCAGCCCTGACGACCGGCGGCGCCGAAATCCTCACCCTCGAATGACGCCCTCCCATTGGTGAGGATCGCTCCTTCGCGCACGCCCAACGCTTCGAGCCGACGTCGGTTCACGGGGGCGGGCACGTCGCCCGCCGGAGTGCCCTCTTGCCCAAGCGCCGCTACCAGGCCATCAAGGCCTACGACAACGCGCAGTTCCTCAACAGCCCCGACGGGCGCATGCTGCGCATCATGTCCGAGTACATCGAGCCGCTCGCGCGCTTCAAGGACCTGGACGTCAAAGACACCATCGTGGTGTTCGGCTCCGCTCGCATCCGTTCCGAGGAAGACGCGAAGGCCGCCTTGCAGGAAGCCAAGGACGAGGGCGGCGACGTCGTGCAAGCCGAACGCGTGCTCAAGATGTCCAAGTACTACGAGGCAGCGCGCAAGCTGTCGTTCCGGCTGACGGAATGGAGCAAGTCGCTACCCGAAGAGAATGGCCGGCGCTTCGTGATCTGCTCAGGCGGCGGCCCGGGCATCATGGAGGCTTCCAACCGCGGCGCGTCCGAAGCCAAGGGCCTCAACGTGGGCCTCAACATCTCGCTGCCGTTCGAGCAGAACGACAACCCGTACATCACGCGCGAGCTGTCCTTCGAATTCCATTACTTCTTCATGCGCAAGTTCTGGTTCACCTACCTGGCCAAGGCGATGATCGTCATGCCGGGTGGCTTCGGGACCCTGGACGAGTTCATGGAGACGGTGACGCTCGTGCAGACGCTGAAGATCAAGAAGCCTCTACCCATCGTGCTGTTCGGCAAGGAGTTCTGGAGCAAGGTTCTGCACTTCGAGCCCTTGATCGAAGCGGGCACCATCAGCCCGACGGACCCCGACCTCTTCTTCCAGACGGACTCGGTGGACGAGGCCTACGAGTTCATCGTGCAGAAGCTCACGGAGCAGGGGCTGGAGGTCACCGAGCCGGCGCTCTAGCGCCTGCATCGACGAAGGCCCTCGCCCGGCGGCCGTCGGGGCCCAGCTCGCCTTGCCAGCCTTCCGCCTCTTCGGACAGGCCTCGCAAGCCGCACAATTCTGCCAGGGCCGAGGCGGACTTCTGGGCAGCCCACGAATCGGGGCCCCACCGGTTGCGTGCCTCTTCATGAGCGAGCTCCAAGGCGTCCGTCGCCTGCTCGAGGCGCCCGTCGCAGGCAGCCACCCGCGCCAGCTCGAAGCCGAGGTCCCAGGGCAGATGCCCCGTGGCAAAGTCGCTGGCTCGCGCCCGTTCCAAGGCTGAGCTGAGCAACGCCTCCGCCGCCGGAAAGTCGCCCGAAAGGCGCAGCAAGGTGGCCTCCTGATGCGCCAGGGACAAAGCCTCCGCCTGCGACGGGTCGAGCTGCCCGTAGGCAGCAGACAGCTCGTCGAACACGGCACGAGCCTCGGCCAGACGCCCCACCTCCAGCAGCGCGGAGATCTGGCCGGTGCGAGCCTCCACCACCAACTCGTGAGAGGCGCCCATTCTGGGGACTAGGCTCTCCAACGCACCCTCGATGAGCGGCAACGCCTGCTCGCCGCGTCCCTGGTTCGTCCACGCTCGGGCCAGCCAGAGGAGGCAGCGCAAGATCGTCGGGTGGTCGCTTGCAAGCGTCGTGCGCAGGCCCTGGATCGTCTCCAACAGCAAGGGCTCGGCCTCCGCATAGCGACCAGAGTTCAGCATGCAATAGGCGCGGTTCATTTGCGCCGCGTGCCGATCCGGGTGGTTCTCCCCCAGCACTTCGCGATAGATGGCTTCCGCCTCGTGCAGCAGCCGATCGGCGCTCTGCATTCGGCGCTCGTTCATGTCGACGTTGCTGAGGTCCATGAGCGTGTGGGCCAGCTCGATGTGCTTGTCACCCAGGTGCTCGCGCATGAGCGCCACGGTCTGCTCGTACTCCCGTCGCGCTCCCACGAGGTCACCATTGCGTAGCATCGTGTACCCGCGCCCGCGGCGGGCACTCAGCAACCACGAAGGCGGCGGCGAGAGCTGGGCACTGGCCTCGATGACCTCGTCAATGACGTCTCCTGCCTCGTCGATGCGCCCCATGTCGACGAGCAGCGCGGCATGCCGGCGGCGCGTCAGCAAGGTGCGATGGTGGCTCGGCCCCACGACCCGCAGCATCCCACTGACCGCTGTCTCATAGGCAAGCAGGGACTCGTCGTAGCGCCCCATACTCTTGTAGATGAGCGCCTTCTCCACGAGTCCTTGGAGGGTCTCGGGGTGCTCCGGCCCAAAGGTCTGCTCGAAATCCTGCTGGAGCTCAAGGGTCAGGCTGAGCGCCTGCTCATGCGCACCAGCCAGCAGGTCCAGTCCGGCCAGGCTCCTCCGTACGTACAGGGAATCCAGGGGGTCTTCGTCCTCGCTCTCGGCACGCAGCTGCAAGGCTTCCTCGAACAGGCTCCGTGCCTCCTGATATCGGTTCGCCGTCATCAGGACCCGGCCCAGAGTGGACGTCGCTTTCACCGCCACTGCGTGCTCCGGCCCCAGGTCGTTGCCCGCCCGCTCGATGATCCCCTTCAGTCTTCGTTCAGCCTCGTCGAGAGCTCCACGGCTGTGCAGGGTCATGCAGAGCTTCAGCTCGGCATCAAGACTGCGGACATCCTCGGCCCCGAAGAGCCGCAAACCCGCATCCAGCAGCTCCGATTGAACGGCCAGGGCCCGCTGGGAATCACCCGCCGCCCGAGACGCTTCGCCCAAGTTCAACTGCACGGATCGGCTCTCCGACGCGTCCGGGCCGAGCAGTGCACGCCAGCCCACCAAGGCCGTCTCGAGATGCCGCTTGGCATCGGGGAAGCGCCCCAACGCGAGGTAAGCGAGCCCGAGCGTCTCCTGGATGCGCGCTTGCACGCGCTCGCTCGACTGCAGGCTCTCTGCCCGTTCCGCTGCAGCGTCGATCACCGCGCTCATGCGTACATCCCAGCCCTCGTTGCCCGAGTGCACCGAAAGCATCATGCGGGTGACGTACTCCGTCAGGGCCTCGGCGTCTTCGAGGGCCGCCTGCAGGCTTCGCCGAGCCTCCTGCGCCTCGGCCAAGGCGGCGCGTTCGCGCTTCAAGAGCTTCAGGTTCGTCGTATTCCTCTCGCGTGCTTCACTCAACCCCCAGGCCATGGCAGCCAGGCCTGCCAGCAGCAGGAACATGCCGATCGAGGCGCCGAGCACGAGCGCCCGGTTCTTGCGAGCGAAACGCCGCAGCTGGTCAGCGGTGCTCGCGGGGCGGGCCACGATGGGCTCGTCGGCGAGCAGCCGTCGGATGTCCGCCACGAACTCCGCAGCCGACTGGTAGCGCCGCTCCGGGAGCTTGTGCATCGCCATGGCGAGGATCGTCTCGCCATCGCCCACGAGCTCCTGGTTCCAGGCGCCAGCCAAGGGCCCATCCTGCTCGCCAATGGCGCGCAAGGCATCGGGTAGGGAGAGCTGCTGCAGATCATAGGGCGCACGCCCGGTGAGCAGCTCGTAGCCCAACACACCCAGGGCGTAGACATCGCTGCGCGTATCGATGCGAGCCGCATCTCCCGCCGCTTGCTCGGGGCTCATGTATTGCAGGGTTCCCACCAGGATGCCCTGTGCCGTGGCATGGGCACTGAGGGACACATCGGGTTCCAGCAGGCGCGCCACACCGAAGTCCAGGATGCGCGGCTGCAGCGCGTCGTCCACCAGCACGTTGTCGGGCTTCAGGTCGCGGTGAACGACGCCCCGGCTGTGGGCGTGCGCCACGCCTTCACCGATCCGCGCCAGCAACTGCAGACGATCGCGCGTGTTGGGCGACAGCGCGCGCACCGCTGCCGTCAGGGGCCTGCCCGCTACGAACTCCATGGCGAGATAGGGCCGTGGCCCGCCGCCGAAATCCGTGTTCCCCGCCTCGTGGATCGAGGCGATGTAGGGGTGGTCCAAGCGGCCCAGGGCATCCGCCTCCATCTGGAAGCGACGCAAGGCCGCCTCCGACGCCATGCCCGAGCGCAGGACCTTCAACGCCACACGCCGCCGGGGGTTCTCCTGCACGGCTTCGTAGACGGTCCCCATGCTTCCGCGACCTACGGCTCGCAGGACCTGATAGGGCCCCATGCGTTCTGGAACGGGCTCTTCGGACGCGGCAGCCCTGGCTGCCCTCAACCGCTCCACGTTGAGCAGCGGCGTGTCCAGCGGGCCGTCCTGCTGGGTGGCGAACGTCAACAGTTCGCTCACCTCGGCGAAGAGCGCGTCCGACTCCGCGCAGGGCTCGCCCAGCTGTTGACGAAGCCAGACCAGGCGCTCGCCAGTGGGCAGGGCGCGCGCCGCCTCGAACAACTCCCGCAGGCGTGTCGAGTCGCTCACGGGTCTCTCACGGGTTGGGCCCGTCCGTCGCCAGGCTGCGCATCAACCAGGCCCGCGCGAACTGCCAGTCGCTGTCGACGGTGCGCCGCGACACCTCCAGGGCTTGCGCCACTTCCCGGATGGAGAGCCCTCCGAAGAAGCGCAACTCCACCACACGAGCGGCTCGCGGCTGGTCCTGTGCCAAGCGTTGCAAGGCATCTTCCAACTCCAGGACATCCAACTCTTGAGCCTGCTCGTCTACGAAGGCCTGGCTCAGGGTCACGCGCGTCCAGGCACCACCCCGCTTGGCAGCGCGTCTGCGTCGGGCATGGTCCACGAGGATCTCACGCACGACCCGGGATGCCACGGCCTGGAAGTGCGCGGCGTCGTTGAAGCTCGAGGCTTTGCCGCCACTCAGCCGCAGCCAGGCCTCATGCACGAGCGCCGTTGGCTGGAGGGTGTGGCTCGAACGCTCTTGTCGCATGGCGTGCTCAGCCAACTGGTGGAGGCACTCGTACACCTCCGGCCAAGCATTCGATGCGCCGTCAAACGTGCGGGGCTCCTCTTGGGTCAACAGCAAAGACTCCCGGCGAATGATGAATGATGTCAGGGAACGTCGATGCGCACGGCATTGGAACTGGCGTAGCCGAACACACCACCCACGTCTTCGAACCACCACTGTAGGAACAGGGTCGTCCCCGACGGGATGTTGTTGGGCCAAAGCCCCGAGATGTCAGCTTGTCCCAGGCCGTCAATGCCACGCAGCAGGATCTTGTCGACGGAGGGCACCAGCACGCCGCCTTCGAAGGCGAGGTTTGCCTCGTTGAAGCCCATGATGAAGAAGCCGAGTTCGCCGGGCGCCCCGCCGAACAGCTCGAAGGCACCGGGCGTCCCGGGCAACAAGCTGCCCTCGGCCAGGTGGATCGGCAAACCACTCGAGCCGGCCAGCGCCTTGCCGAGGTCCGTGAAGGGTGAGCCGGCGCCATAGCTGCGGTTGATGAGCACACCCACCTCATCCGTGCCGAACAAGCCGGTATTGAGCGCCACCACCACGTCGAGGTCCCCGTCACCGTCCAGGTCGCCCAGCTTGAGGTCGGCGGGGATCGTCGCCGCGAAAGTATTGACCAGCGCAAACGATCCGTCGCCGGCGCCCTTCCAGATGTCGATGCTGCCGTTGATGTCGGACGTGACGGCGTCCAGCTCAGCGTCTCCATCGAGATCCCCCACCTGCATGGCGGTGGACGCTCCCGCAGCCGGGCTGAAGACGATCGACCCGAAGGTCCCATCCCCTTGGCCGGGGAAGAACATCAAGCCGCCCATGCCATTGCCCACGACCATGTCCAGGTCGCCGTTGCCGTCCAAGTCCACGAGCTCCACATCGTAGGGCGTTCCCGCTCCGGCGCTGACCTCCACCGCAGGGGCCCAGGTCGTCGTGCTGAGACCCATGAAGACAGAGATCGTGAACAGGGACGAGGAGTTGGTCACGACCACATCCATGAAGCCGTCGTCATCGAGATCGCCTACGGCCAGCGAGTGCCCACCGCCGGTGCTCAGGCCGTGTCCCCCGATCTGGGTGAATCCCCCCAGGCCATCGGCCACCAGGGCGCTGAAGGCATCGCCCGGGCTGAAGGGTCCGGTGAAACCGATCTTGATCACATCCAAGTGGCCGTCGTTCCCTTGCAGATCGACGATGCGGCCCAAGGCTCCGCTTCCGGAGAGGGTCGACCCTTCGTAGGAGAACGAGCCGAAGGGAATCGCTCCCGAACCCTCGAAGAACACCGCACGACCAAGCGCTTCACCCTCGATGGCGACCCAGTCCAGGTGACCGTTGCCGTTCACATCCGCCACGCCAGCCGAACCCAGAAGGTGCGTGGTCAGGGTCTGCCCTTGAACCGGAGCGGCCAAGCTCCCGTCCCCAACACCTGCCAGGACGTTGTAGGTCACGTTGTTCGAGAACAGAAGGTCCAGTTCCGGAACCGTGAGCACATCGAGCGTCCCGTTCTCGTCGAAGTCCCCGAGCTCTACCGAGTACGCGCCGTTGAGCAGCGGGTACTCCGCCAGCGATTCAAACGGAATCTGGGCGCCGATGGGCGCACCCCAGGCGAGCACAGCGCAACCGAGCAAGGCGCCGACACTCCACGCTCGCAGGCGCTGATCGGATTGGGCGCGGCCACACCGACCTGGGTCGAGCTGGGCGGCCTGGCCCACAGGGGTGCTCGGACAAACGAGATTGGATTCCTTCGATGCCTGGCTCATGGAGACCTCTTCTCTTCGCTGGACTGTAAAAGGGTGTCTTGCTGGCACTGACTGGGGGCACGGCAGCGCCGCTGCTCGAACGGCTGGCTCGGCAGCAGCTCACGAACCGCTCCTACCCCCCCCAAGCGCAATCCAACCCTGGCCTGCGCAACACGATTTGCTGCCTTTCTCGTCATGAAGGCGCTCCTGCGTCCGAATTCCCAGCATTCCACACGGAACGGATTCGCGGTAGGGTCGCGCGGCCGCTCTGAACGGGCTCGGCGCCGGCACCCCTGGACCGGCTTGCAGCTCCCACCTCCCCACACGACGCTGCATGCTCGTCCTCTTCCACAACATCGAGTTCCTGGCATTTTTCGTGCCAGTTCTGCTGTTGTACTGGGGAGCTCCCCATCGCTACCGCAACGGACTGTTGCTGGTGGCCAGCTACGTCTTCTACGGCAGCTGGAACTGGAAGTTCCTGGGCTGCATCTTGGCCTCGACGGCGCTCGATTACCTCTGCGGGCTCGCGATCCACCGGTCCGAGAACCCACGCAAGCGGAAGCTGCTTCTCACGCTGAGCGTGGTGGTCAACCTCGGCATGCTGGGCTTCTTCAAGTACTACAACTTCTTCATCGAGAGCGCCGTTGCGCTCGCGGACAGCTTCGGTGTAGTGCTCAGCGCCCCCACGCTGGACATCCTGCTGCCCATCGGCATCTCGTTCTACACCTTCCAGACGATGAGCTACAGCATCGACATCTTCCGGAAGAAGATCGAGCCCACCACCAACGTGGTCGATTTCGCGCTCTTCGTGGTGTTCTTCCCGCAGCTCATCGCGGGCCCCATCGAGAAGGCCCGCAACCTCCTGCCGCAGCTTCAGCTGCGCAAGCACCTGAGCGAGGTGGACTGGCGCAAGGGGATCTACCTCTACCTCTACGGCTGCTTCCTCAAGCTCGCCATCGCCGACCCGGTCGGCCACATGGTGAACCAGGCCTTCGGCGCACCCGACGGGAGCCTCATACGCCTCGACACAGGAGGCTCACGTGTCCTGCTGGCCCTCTACGGCTACGCGCTCCAGATCTACTGCGACTTCTCCGGCTACTCCAAGATGGCTCGCGGTCTGGCCTGCATGCTCGGGGTGCGCCTGAGCCGCAACTTCTACATGCCGTTCTTCGCACGCGGCTACCTCGACTTCTACAAACGCTGGCACATCACCCTCAGCGAGTGGATCGGCGAATACGTCTACATGCCGCTGTACTACGCCATCCCCCGCATGCGCTGGTTCCGCGGCATCGAAAGCACCGCCACCCGTCTCTACATTTCGGCGGCCCTGGCGCTGCTGGTCACCCGCATCGCCTTCGGGCTCTGGCACGGGGCTTCCATGACCTTCGTCTGCCTGGGCATGTTCATCTACTTCGGGCAACTGCTCTCGGCCTACGCGCACCAGGCCACCAAACACACGGCCCTGCGAAACAACCCGGTTCAGGCCGCCATCGCGCGGCCGCTGCAAAGCCTGTTCATGATCCACATGTTCGCCTTTGCCATGCTGTTCTTCCGATCCCATGGCCTGGAGCAGGTGGGTACCTTCGCGTCGCACCTCTTCACCGATGTGAACGTGGCAGAGCTGTTCCGCTTCGACATGATCTGGTGCCTCTACCTGCCAGCGCTCTTCATCTACGCCTACGAGCTGCTGCAGTATCGCGCCGATGATGAGTTCCTCATCCTGCGGCAGAGCGGCTACCGGAAGTTGGCATTCTCCCTGACACTGGTCATACTCTGGACGCTAACGAACACGCCGGAAGGCGATTTGTTCATCTACTTCCAGTTCTGACCGGGCGACCTCACAGGCTCCCCAGCCCCTCCAGCACCCCCGAACCCACCCCGGGCAGGTCGAGGCATCGGCGCTCGCGTGGGGCAATAAGAGAAAGTCCAGCATGAGCGTTGTGGCGCAGATTCGCGAAATCCTCGAGGCAGAGCGGGACTTCAAGTTGACGGACAAGGTCACGGACGATGACCACCTGATTGAGACTGGAGTCGTCGATTCCTTCGGCATGATCTCGCTCGTCGTCCTGCTCGAGAAGAAGTTCACCATCAAGGTGAATCCCGAAGACGTGTCCCAGGACGACTTCCGCTCCATCGGTGCCATCGCCCGCTACGTGGAAGGAAAGCTGGGTGGCGGCGATCGCGGTTGATCACATCCAGTTCTCTGTCCCCGACCTAGCCGGCGCCGTGGCGGCGCTCCAAGCGCGGGGTTGGGCGCTCGACTTTGAGGCCCCCGACTTCGTCACCGAGGCTCGCCCGTACTTTCGTGAGCGCGGTAAGAGCATCGCTTTCCTCAAGCGCAAGCAGGCGGCCATCGAGATCATCAACGGCTCCCGCCATCCAGGGCCGGAGCAGTGGACGCCGGTGTTCTCGAACCCCTGGAGCGAAGGCACGCCCGTCGCCGACACCCGGCTGCACCAGGCCGAGGTAGCCGAGGCAGAGGAGTCGTACGTCGACGAGCTGGGAGGGGTGTGCCGATTCGAGCGACAGGCCGTTTCCGACACCGGCCCCGACACCGACTTGCTGGGCCTGCTCCTCAAGAGCCCCAAGCCGGAGGCATCGGCACGCTTCCTGGAACTCCTGGGCTTCCAGCGAGATGCCGACCACAGCGATCGGCTGGTTTTCCCCGGCAACTTCTTTGGGATGCCGCTGCACGTGTCCATCACACCTGTGGACGGCGACCCGCCCGGTGACAACCTCGTCGACGACCTGGGCATGAGCCTCATCGCCCTCATCAGCAAGGACCTGGCGACCGACGTCGCCAGCCTTCGTGCCGCAGGGCACTCCGTCAGCGAGACGTTTGAGTACGTCATCAACGGGCGACTCATCGCCAACGTGGTCGCCCGGGGCCCGGGGGGCGAATTGGTAGAGCTCATCTCGCTAGGAGGGCAGTGACATGACCGACGAGCTCGTGCTCCCCCAGTTCCTCGGCATCGGTGTCGTCAAGGCCGGTACCACCTGGCTGCATCGGAACCTGTTCGAGCACCCCGATCTCTATCTTCCGGTTCAGAAGCCCGTCTTCTTCTGGGATCGCCACCGCGAGCGGGGGCTCGAACTCTATTCGCGCATCTTCTCCCCCGGTCGGGACAAGCTGCGAGGCGAGTTCACAGCCAGCTACAGCGTGCTCTCGCCCGAGATCAAGAACGAGATCCGTCAGCTCATCCCAGAGCTGCGGCTGGTGCTGCTCCTGCGTGAACCCCGCAGCCGCGCGTGGTCGGAAGCCAAGATGGAGTTGACCCTCATCCAGGAGCGCGAAGCCGCTGCCCTGATGGAGGACGACTACCTCAGCTTCCTCAAGTCCGATCAGTGCCGCGAGCGCGGCGATTACGCCGCCATCATCCGCGCCTGGACCGAGTGCTTCCCTCGCGAGCAGATCTACATCGGGCTCTACGACCAGATTCGGGATGACCCCCGACAGCTGCTCACGGAGGTGCTCCAGCACCTGGGCGTCGAGGCACCCTCCGACTGGAGCGGATACCCTTTCACGGAACGCATCTTCAAGGGCCCCGAAATCGCGCAGCCAGACAGCTGCCGGGACTACCTTGAACAGGCCTACCAAACCTCCGAAATCGAGCAGGTTTCGGCGCTTTGCGGCTTGGATCTCGTCAAGGCCTGGAACTACGGATGAACGCCTGGTGAACACTCTCTGGAACCTGCTGACGACCGCGGCTGAAAGCCACGGCACCAGCTCCTTTCTCACTGACCTGCGCACCGAGGGCAGCCTCTCCTACAACGATCTCAAGGCCCAAAGCGAGGCTGCGTCCTCCTGGCTGGCCCAGCAGGGCGTGGAGCCCGGCGACCGGGTCGTCTACATCACCAAGAACAACCCGCTGTTCTTCCCGCTCCTGTTCGGCTGTGCGCACCGAGGTGTGGCCCTCGTGCCCGTCAACGCGGACAACGACCGCCGCGAAACGGACGACGTGCTCGCAGACTGCGAGCCCAAGCTCGTGCTCTGCGATGCCGAGGGCGCCGAAGGTTGGCTGCACCTGGATGCCACGCTTCAAGCACAGGTCTTCGCGGGTGAGCAGGCCGCCGAACCCGAAAGCTGCCCGCCCGAGCAGGACGGCCTGATCATCTACACCTCCGGCACCACGGGCCGCAGCAAGGGTGTCGTCCTGAGCCACAAGAACCTGACCACCATGGCTGGGACCCTGGCGTCGGTCTACAGCTATGCGCCCGGCGAGCGCTTCCTGAGCTTGCTGCCCTACTACCACATCAACGCGCCTGTCGTGACTGGCCTGGCCTGTATCGCTGGCGGATGCCATGTGCTGGTGACGGACCTCTACGGCTTCACGAATGCTCGATTGATCTTCCCGTTCGTGGAGAAGCACGGCCTCAACGTCTTGAGCCTGACGCCCTCCATCATGGCGTCGCTGCTCAAGCTCAATCCGGACGGCACGGACGCTGACCTCTCCAGCCTGCGCCTGGGCCTGGTGGGCACAGCGCACCTCCCGGAACCGCTCTGGCGGCGTTTCGAGGAGGTCTTCGGCATTCCCTGCTACCAAGGCTACGGGCTCACGGAGACCACCACCTGGGCCACCATGACGCCGCCCGATGAGCGGAAGCGCTACGACTCTGCCGGCATCGCCATCGGGTCAGAGATTCGCGTCGACGAGAACGCCGGCTCGGAAGTGTTGATCCGAGGCGACATCGTCATGAACCGCTATCACAACCGGAAAGGGCTGACCAAGAAGCAGTTCCGCGAAGAGTGGTTGCGCACAGGAGACATCGGTCGCATCGATGAGGATGGCCAGCTGTTCATCACCGGCCGCATCAAGAACATCATCAAGCGACGCGGGGTGCTCATCTCTCCAGAGGAGATTGACAACGTGCTGCGCCAATTCCCTGGAACCAGGGATGCGTGCACGGTGGGCGTCCCCGACGAACTGTCCGGCGAGCGCATCATCTCCGCTTGTGTCGTGGACGAGTCGCAGCTCGAGGCCCTGCAGGCCCACGCACGCGCCGCCCTGTCCGCCTACAAGCACCCCGACGAATTCCTCGTGGTCGGTGAGGTCCCCAAGACCGACATGGGCAAACCGGACCTGGCCCAGCTGCGCAAGATCGCTAGCGGCGAGAAGGCCGACGAGGTCGTCAAGAGCTTCGACGTCTATCGCTTCCGTCGCGCGCGCAGCGATGACATGCCCCAGATCGAACGCATGGTGCAAGACGCCCTGGTGCAGGCAGGAACCCTCGACTTCGCGGGCTTCTGGGGAGTGGGCTCGCGCTCAGAACTCGCCAAGCCCGACATCGTGGCCATGGATCGGCTCAAGAGCTTCCTGGACGCCATCGCCGACGCGGCCGGGCGCCCGCTGGCCACCTTGGAGCTGATCCTGGCGGACATCCACGCGCGCTGCAACAAGGTGGCCCCGGAGATCCACGAGCCCTACTTTGCAGCCATCGACGCCTTGGCCAAGGAGCGCGGCATCCAGACTTCGTGGCTGAGCCAGGTCTGGGATGAGCACGCGCTGCGCTTCGAAGACGTGCTGCAACAGATGCAGACCAACGAGCGCCTCGAAGAGTGGGAGAACTTCACGCTGCGCTCGGACTTCCTGAACCAGGCCTCCAACCGCTGTGCCGACGAAAGCCTCGTGGAAGACCATGCATACCGCTACTTCTTGACCATCACGACCGAAAACCCCGCAGTCGCCGCCAGCTTCCGCGACAAGATCTTCTTCACGTACAACGGGCCCGAGTTTCGCATCGCCCTACCGCAGCTCCCGCTAGTGCACCTGCACTCCTTGAAGCCGGGGACCGCCGCCAAGCCGTGGTTCAAGGGCTAGCCGGGCCTAGGGAATGGACTCACCCAGTGGGCTCCACTGGATGTCCATCACCAGCGAGTAGAGGCGCTTGACGAAGTAGCTCCTCCAGAAACCGTTGCGGCGGTTGGCTGAAGGAATGGGCTCCGGGGGTTTCCACGCCGTCCGATAATCCGCCTGAGACTTTGCGACCAAGGCGTGCACCTGGTTCATGCGTGGCTTCAGCGCCTCGTGAACAATCCCTGCGATGCGTCGGTGAATCGCTTCGGTGGGGTGAGGGTCCTCGGGATACAGGTAGTACTCCTCCTCGTAGACCACTCCCAGGGATCCCAAGTTGTGAAAGAACGTCTGTCGGGTGTTCTGGAGATGGCGCTGGAACGCTTGCGGGATCTCCGTCTCACCCAGCATGAAGGCCGCGATGGGCAGCTTGCGCTCCGTGCTGATCTCGAGTGCATGCATCAGGTTGCCGGTCCGCTTTCCCTCGGAACCCTTCTCGCTGATCTGCCACAGAACGAGATCTGGCTGGAAATAGAGCACCCGCCGCAGCACGCGAGGCAAGCCGTGCACCGTCTGGGGCATGGCCAGGTTGAACACCTCATAGCGCCGCCCGTCCGAACCGCCAGACGGCAGCGCAGCGTTGAGTGACTGCTCCAACACGGCTGGCCAGGTGTCGCTGAAGGCGATCCCCGAACCGAGGCTGAGCGACCCACCTATCACTGCGATACGAAAGCGTTCGGGGGCCTTTTCGAGGACGGCGTCCGGGCCCCGGAAGCCGAGGTTGTTGACCCGGAACGGCGCCCCTTTGCGAACCCCCTCCTGCTTCGGCAGCATCCCCCAGCTGGCGAGATGCTGCATGGATTCAACCGGTGGATTCACCGCATAGGGTGACTGCTGCAGGTTGGTCATCCCATACATCTCGTCGTAGCTGAGCCCCGCGACACCGAAGGACTTGACCCGTTGCAAGGCCTCTCCAACCAGGAAGAGGCTCACGACGATCACGAGGACCTTGAGGGTTGGGCGGATCAGGCGGCGCATCATGATGATTTGGAAGGAGGCGTGATTACGCCCCCTCACCCGAACTCCACGCCTCTTCGAGGGAGGTCGCAGTGATGCCCCCGTGCGATGCATGCCAGACCGGCGAGCCATCCACGAAGAGGATGGCCTGTGGCGATTGGTGTGCCACACCGCACGCCTCGGCCAAGCCCCGAGCCACTGCTCGATCGCCGATCACGTCCACGAAGAGCCGCGGCACCTCAGGCTGTGCCGTCCGGAAGGTAGCCCACTCACGGTGAGCCTTTGCGCTGGTGGGTCAGACGGGCGAGTGCTTGAACAAGAGCACCCGGCGATGGGCGGCCAGGCCGGCCCGAAACTCATCCATGCTGTGCAGGGCAATCTCGCTCATCGGAGGGCGATCTCCTCACCGAGCTTGGCGCTCAACAGCTGCTCGAGGGCAGCCAGCAACTCGATGCTTCGCTTGTCGCACTGCCATTGCGAGCCGGTCCAATCGAAGTGCCACCCGCCCCCGGGTTCTGCCAGCCAGATCTGGTTGGCGGCGCTCTGACGGTTGATGATGAAGATCGTGCCGTCCTCGAACTCGAGGGTCACCTTGCCGTCGGCGCTGTCCACATCGAAGGCCTCATGGTCCAGGGCGTCCAAGCGTTCCACCAGGGCATCCAAGGTGACGACCACCTGCTTGAGGACCGCCTCATCGGGCTCGACCATGAGAGTGTTCCAACTCAGTGAGTGGTGTGGAGGGGTCAGGATCGCCGAGCGATCCGCGCGGATTGCGCGGACAACGCATGGCGAGTCGCAGCGTTCGATAGCATACTCGCCCGCATGGGACACACACGATGACGACCCCGGACAGCCGTCCAGACCTGACACCTGAGGAACAGGCGTCCGAGGACCCGGAAGGAGCTCCGACCAGCCGCAACCTGGGGCCGCAACCCCTGGCCGGCCTGCTCGAAGTGCACGGCCTAGCACCCAAGGACCTGGTCAAGGCCTCCTCCGAACAGATCACCCACAAGATGGTGACCCGGGGTGCCAAGGGGCGCTGGCTGACGGCCAACGTGCGCGGCAAGCTCCTGCGCGCCCTGAATGTCGCGACGGGCCAGGCCTATGGGCAGGGCGAGTTGTTCAACTATCGGTAGGCTAGCGCCCGCATGAAGGCGGGTTGGTTTACGGCAAGCAGACGGAGGGCGTTCGAAGCATGGAGAGCATCACACCCAACCGAGCGCGATCTGCCCTCGGCATCCTGATTGGCCTCGTCATCTCGGTGCTGCTTTCCTCAGCTCTGGTGTATTCGGCGGCCAAGGCAGGCATCACTCCGGGCGTCAGCCCGCTCGTGGTGCTCTTCGGCTGGGTGATCTTCGGCTCTTTCATGCGTGGCAAGCTCAAGAGCTTTCTGGCCATCGCCCAGGTGACGGGCAGCGCCGGCTCGGCGGTTACGGCGGGAGTGGTGTTCACGGCTCCCATCGTGCAGATCGTGTACCGGGAGGCCGGTCTCGAAGTCCCCGCCGTGGACGTACCGGTGCTGATCGTCGGCTCAATCGCCGGCTCTCTCATGGGCTTCGGGTTCGTGGGGCTCGCCACCCAGCGCTTCCTCACCGATCCACGCCTCCCGGCCCCCGAGGCCGTGGCGGCCGACCGGCTCATCTCCACCGCCGTCGCCAACCCGGACAAGCGCCCGCGCCTGTCCATCTCGCTTTTTCCCGGCTTGCTGGCCGGCTTGATCCTGAACACCTTCCTGCAGCTCAGGTGGATGGGTGAGCACGCCTTCACGGCCGTCACGGGCTCGCCCTTCGGCGGTGGCGACGACACGGCCGCAGCGGACACCGCTGCGGCGGACGGCCACGACGCCTCGAACATCGAGCTTCCCCTGCCCGTCTCGCCGCTCTACTTCGGCATCGGCGCCCTGCTGACACTGCCCACGGCCTTGCTGGTGTTCGCAGGCGGCCTGGTGAACGCCACCACCAAGGCCTACTCAGGGGCCCATGCCCTGCCTGACACGACCTTCCGTTGGGTGGGCGGCGCGGCCATGACCGTAGCGGTGGTCTACAGCCTCATCGCCTACGTGATCGAGGGCCGCAAGCGCAACGCCGCGCTCGCTGCCGCAGCCGCTGGCGGTGACGAAGTCACCTCCGACGAGGACCCGCTGCTCGAACAGAGCCCAGGCGTGAAGCGCATGCTGTTCGGCTCCATCGCGCTTGGCGCGATCTTGCTCTTCGCCATGATGGCGATGGTGGGCGCCCCCACCCTCCCGCTGATCGCCATGGGACTCGTGGCGCTCGTGTTGGTGTCCCTGCTCTCAGGGCTCGGCGGCCTGCTCTCACTGCAGGTGGGCGCCTCGGCCTCGCCGGTGTCCGGCACCGTGTTCATGGGCATGTTGATCTTGAGCATCACGGCGCTCGGCGTGGGCATGTCGGGCATCGAGGGCATCATCTTCCTGGTGCCCATCGTGGTGGCCGCCTGCGTGGCCATCTGTGCTGCCAACGACAGCAGCCAGGACTACAAGACCATGCAGCTCAACGGCTTCCGGGTGAGCGACGGATTCGTGGGCCAGCTGGTGGGCCTGCTGGGCGGAGCGATTGCAGTGCCGCTCACCCTGTACCTCGCCCACGAGTCGGCGCTCAAGCAGGGCGGCCTGGGGCTGGGCGCCGACGGCTTGCCCGCTCCCCAGGCGAGCTTCTTCGGCACGGTCCTGCAGTCGCTCTTCCTAGACGCCGAGATCCCCTGGGGGCCCATCGGCGCCGGGGCTGTGCTGGGCGTCGTCGCCGTTTCGCTCGAGATGTTCGGCAAGGCCAAGGGCATCATCCTCAGCTCGTTGGCCTTCGCCGTTGGCATCTACCTGCCCAGCTACATCGGCACCGGCATGATGCTCGGCGCCGGAGCCCGCTTCCTGGCCACCCGCAACGTCGCCAAGACCACTCACGAGGGCATCTTGGTCGCCGCCGGCCTCATCACGGGCGACGCCTTCGCGTCCCTGTTCCTGGGCCTGCTCTACTTCTTCGAGGCAGACGTCCCCGCCTGGGAGGTGGGCGGCGACGCCATGTCCTGGATCCCCGCCACCGAGTTCGCGCCGATCGTGGGCAAGCTGTTGTTCTTCGGCCTCATCGCGTTGATCTTCGTGAACTACCTCAAGAAGCGCAGCGCCCAGGCGACCTGAGCAGGCACCGCCCTCAGCGGGCCGCGAAGGTGAATGCGACCCTGCCCCCGCCTTCCTGGTCGGCGAGGAACAAGATGTTGCCTTCGGGTTGGTCGACGTACTCGACCACCCAGCGGCGTGTCGTGAAGTCGACCGGAACTGTCGAATTGGGAACGGGCGACGCGGGAGCCGAAAAGGTGACGTCCCCTTCGAAGCCGTCGCCCTGGCCACTCAGGTGAAGCGTTGCGTCGTCCGCAGAACTCAAGTCGCTGAAGCTGGCCAGGAAATCCCAACGCAAGGCCGTGAGGGACACGGTCACGGAGAAGGCCTCGTCAAACAGGACCCGCTGCGTGATCTCGAGCGGTGACCTGATGCGAAAGAGGAATCCGATGTTCGCCTTCTTCTCCAGCAGCAGCGCGAGCTTCTCGAAGCGCTTCGCCAGCAGGGTGTAGGTCTTGTCGAGCTCCCGCCCCATCTCCACTGATATCTGATCCAGTCCTGTGCCATGGCCGTAGTGCAGCACCGCGGGTGGATCGCTGTCGTCCGGTGCCGTGTCCACGAAACCTGCGTAGACGACCATCCCATCAGCAACGATCGTCGAGAGGGCGGCTTCCATAGCCTCCGCCACCTCGAGCTGGAAGTCCTCCACATCGTCCAGCAGATTCAGGAAGTTCACGCTGCTGAAGTCCCCCGACTTCACCTCGGCCTGGAACATCTTGAGGCGCAGGAGGACCACCTGCAATTCCGTCTTGAGCTTCGCCTTGAAGTCTTTCGCGGCCGTCTTGGTGGCGCCCTTGAGCTCCTTGACGGCCTGCTTCTCGGCCTGCTTCAGGCTCTGGGCGGAGACGGGCACGCTCACGACCCCGAGCACAATCAGCGCGACGAAGCCAACCACCCATGAGCGCTTCCAGACGGAGAGGCGACGGACGGGACGACAACGAAACGGCGGCATGGTGGCCTCCCAAGGTTGAGAATCCAGGTGACGGCAAGCCTAGCAATCCGAACAATCCACGACTCACAGCGCGCCACCCGGAGTCCAGCCCATGCCCGACTACAACCCCCTCACCCCCGAAGAACAGCGCGTGCTACTGAACAAGGGGACCGAGGCCCCCGGCATCGGTGAGTACACCGACACCACGGACAAGGGCACCTACGTCTGCCGCCAGTGCAACGCCCGCCTCTACAGCAGCAGCTCCAAGTTTCACAGCGGCTGCGGCTGGCCCAGCTTCGATGACGAGATCGCCGACGCCGTGGGCCACCACGCGGACGCCGACGGCATGCGCACCGAGATCGTCTGCAAGAACTGCAGCGGCCACCTGGGCCACGTGTTCACAGGCGAAGGCTTCACGGACAAAAACGCCCGCCACTGCGTGAATTCCATCTCGATGATCTTCCATCCCGAGGGCGCGGACATCCCGGCCGTGATCACCCGCTAGGGCTGGTCACTCCCGGCGACGCGCCGACACCGGGCGGTACACCACTCGCGGCGCCCAGGTCGCCACATCGATACGCTTTGCGAAGAGCAAGGACTCCGGCTCGCCCACGGCCTCTTGTGCGTGCGGAAGCAGCCCCTCTTGCGTTCGGATCGTGGCCTCGGCCGCTTGCAGTGGCCACGGTGCGTGGTGCACATCGCCGCGGAACACCCGCCCGTCCGGGGCCACCGAGAACAAGCAGTAGCGTTCCGTCAGCCAATGCTCCAAGGAACCCCGGTCGGCACGAAACACCTCGCCCGTCGGTGAGTAGCTGGCCTCGAACACGGCCTGCTCGCCCGACTTGGCTCGGCGCCGCGAACGGTAGTGGAATTGCTCGCCCTCCTGCCGCTGCTCCATGCTCGCCAGGTGATAGGGCAGATGAAACCAGCGGCGCGCCGTGGCCACGACGAGCTTGCTCGTCGCATCCAGGCTGAAAAAGTAGACGCCCGGCGTCTCGCCTACACGCACGTAGGTGCGCACGTTGAGCTCTGGAAAGCTCGACGTGCTGGGGACTGGAGGCAGCCCCCTCAGATGCACCCCCGCCATGCGAAAGGGCACCACGCCGATCCACGCTCGGTCCCCGAACACGTCGGGCGCGAGCCCGGCAGGCAGCAGCGCCCGCAGGCTGGCCACGGGCAGCGACCAATGGGCGAAGAGCAAGTCGCGCCAGCTCTGCTTCAGCACCCACACGCGCCGGGGCGGAGGGAAGCTGCGGTGGCTGGCGTCGAGGTCCATGGCCCGCCTTCCGGGGATGCCGAAGCCCGCCGTGGAGATGCGCCTCATCGCGAACACGGCCAGCCCCACCGTTGTACTCCAGACGCCGCCCACATCTCAGCTCAAGCCCGGCAACGGGAATGGTCGATGGCTCACACGGAGTCAGCTGGTTCTCAAGAACGAGGACCCACGACAACACCGGACCCACAGCGAGAAGATCCATGAAGACCCTCACAGCCCGTTGGCTCATCACCACGGCCGTCCTCTGCCTGCTGGTCCTGGCCGGCATCGTGATCGCCACGGATGACACCTACACATCCGAGAAGAAGCAGAAGAAAGTGTACGGCGGCGCCAAGCTTCTGCGGGTCCAGGCGGGGCGCTCCAACGCCCTGCTGAAGTTCGACCTCTCCTACCTGCCCGACGCCACGACGGGTGCCGACGTGGGCCGCGCGCTGCTGCGACTGCACGTGCGCAAGGTGCGCAAGCCGGGCACCGTCGACGTGCGACAGCTCGACGGCCCGTGGTCCGAAGAAACGGTGAACGGCCTGACGGCACCGGCTCTGGGCCTGGTCGTCATCGATGACTACGCCTTCGACAAGACGCACCAACTCGGTTACGTGAACCTCGACGTGACGGACCTGGTCCGGAACTGGATCGACGGCCTCGTGCCCAACAACGGCCTGGCCATCGTGCCCAACGGAGACGTGCGTCTGGACTTCACGAGCAAGGAGTCGAAGCGCTCCGGCGCGCCGGACCTCGACATCGTGCTCACGGGCGGCGGCGACCCCGGTGCCACCGGTCCCGCAGGTGTTCCAGGACCCACCGGTCCAGCAGGACCTCCCGGTGCGCAGGGTCCGACCGGCGCGCAGGGAACTCCTGGAAGCGTGGGACCGCAGGGTCCCCAGGGCTTGCAGGGACCCCAGGGTCCCGAAGGCCCCCAAGGTCTCGTAGGTCAGCAGGGAGCGACTGGCCCCGGCGGTGCGCAAGGCGCGGCTGGACAAGACGGATCGCCCGGCGTCATGGGACCGACAGGCCCCAGCGGCCCAGCAGGTCCCACTGGTACTGCGGGCAACGCTGGCCTGGACGGAGCGAACGGCGACTCAGGTCCCATGGGCCCCATGGGGCCAATGGGTCCCGAAGGCCCGATGGGTCCCACCGGAACCTCGGGCTCAGTAGGCTCCATCGGCCCGCAAGGACCGGAGGGGCCGCAGGGAGTTCCCGGCGTTGCGGGGATTCAGGGGCCCTCCGGCCAAGACGGTGCTCAGGGCCCTGCGGGTTCCACGGGCCTGACCGGCCCCGCTGGTGACTCCGGCGCGGCTGGTGCCCAGGGTCCCACCGGCCCCGCGGGCCCAGTTGGCTCGCAAGGTGGTCTCGGCCCCATAGGACCCCAAGGAGCCCAAGGCCCCCAGGGATCGACGGGACTCCAGGGCGCTCAAGGTGTGCCGGGAGCCACCGGACCAACCGGCCCCATGGGTCTGCCGGGCCTGCTCATCGAGGCCTCCATGGTGCAGGACGTTGTGGTCACCAGCACCACCAGCACGAACTTCATCGACATGCCGGGCACCAGCAACTCGCCCGGCGCCGGTCGCTACGTGGTGATGCTCTCCGCCCAGGTCAACTCGTCCAACGGGCAGCCCGACTCCAACTGCCCCAACGCTGACAACGGCGGCGGAAACAACAAGAAGCACAGCCATGACCACGTGGCGATGGGTCTCTTCGTGGATGGGGACCCCATCCCCGGCACGGAGCGCAGCTTCTATGTGAAGAAGCATCACTTCGGCACTGCCTTCACCCAGACGATCGTCACCTTGACCGAGGGCCAGACCCTCTCGGGACGCTGGAAGACCCTCGACGGCGCCGTCAAGGAGCTGCACGAACGCTCCCTGATCGTCATGAAGGTCGACTAGGCGGCAGCCCTGCGCTGATCCCCAGCCGCGGAGCCTGATACGCTCCGCGGCCATGGATCCAAACCACGGCGGTACCCCCATCCAGTCCTGCCCGGCGATTCGTCGTCGGGGAGCCAGCTTCGGACTCCTGCTGCTGACGGCGCTTGCGGTCGTCTTGGTCAGCCTGGCGCCGCTCGCCAACGGCCAGGACCCAAGCGGCAGCGCTCAGCAGGACGGCGAACCAATCCGAGCGAGTGGCGTCCTGCCCACGGATGGCGCCACGCTCTTCGCCAGCTTGTGCGCGCGCTGCCATGGGCTCAGCGGTGACGGACAGGGGGCCGAAGTGCTGGAGCGCCCCGCACGCGACTTCACCGCCGGCGGCTTCTCCTTCGGCAACACCGAGGAGGCTCTGGCGCGCACCATCAGGCACGGCATCCCCGGCTCGCCCATGCCGTCGTTTGGTGAGGCGCTGCCCCCGGAGTCCATTGCCGCGCTCGCCGCGCACGTGCGAACCCTCACGCCGCTCGCGGAAGAGGCCACCGACCTGGAGACGCGCCTCATGGTGCGCGAGCACCCGGTCGTCGTACGCGGTGGCCTGCCCCCCATCGCAGCCGATGCTCCAGCCCATCCCCGGGGCCTGCTGCTCGGCCTCCCGGGTGGGCTCAGTTTTGAGTACCGGGTCAACGACCTGGCCCTGCTGGGCGTGCGCGTGGGCGAGTTCGCCCGGCGCACCGACTGGACGGGCCGCGGCGGCAGCTCACTGGAACCCCTGGGCCAACTCATGTGGCTCAACGAGCGCGGCGAACCCGGGCCGGCCATGACCGCCGAAAGCGGAGCGCGAGCCAGCATCCCTCTCACGGCTCAACTGCGCAGCACCCACACACCAAAGACAGGCGCTCGCATCCACTGGGATGCGCTCAAGGCTGACGGCAGCGTGGCGGGCTCCGTCGAAGAGCAGGTGTTCGCTCTCAGCACGCCGCTCGGTTCGGGCTTTGGCCGGCGCCTCACGGTCAGCACGCGTACCAACGGGGCGATGGTCCTGCACCATGGCGTGAGTGCTGGCGAACAGCAGGCAACCGCTCCCCTCGGAAGCCGGCTCGTGCTGCGTGAAGATGGCAGCTATGAGTTCACCGCCGCGCTGATCGAGAACGGACGCGCAGTGTTCGTGGGCGAACGCGAAGGCATCGCCTTGATGGTCCCGGACGCGACCGACGCCCTGGACGTGACCTTCGTCACGCTGTTCATGAGCGAGTGGACGCCTCCCGAGACAGGCAGCCTGCACGAGCTGCTCAGTGAGGCCGTGATGGAGGCCACCGCGCCGCGGGACACGGTGGCTGCTGCAACCCCTGACGGATCAGTCCAGCAGGCGGCCCACAACACAGGCAGCCAGGCCCGCAAAGCCCTCGACGATTCGCTTGCGGCGGACACGGACATCACCCGCGCCGAGGCGGAGCACTGGCGTGTGGAGGGCCTGCTCCCGCCCGCCGGTGCCGTGCTGGAGGTCGGTGGCATGGACTGGATGCCCGACGGCCGTCTCGCCGTGAGCACCCGCCGCGGCCAGATCTGGATGGTAGAGAACGCCCTCGCCGAGGACCCTGCCGACGCGCACTTCAGCCTCTATGCCGAGGGCCTGCAGGAAGGCCTGGGCTTGAACGTGCTCGAGGTTCCGGACGGCATGGGCGGCACGCGCCACGCCCTCTACGTGCTGCAACGCGGGGAGCTCAGCGAGCTGCGGGACGAGGACGGCGACGGCCGCGCCGAGAGCTGGTTGCGTGTCGCCGACGGTTGGGGCCTCTCAGGCAACTATCACGAGTTTGCGTTCGGCCTCCCGGACGACGGCCAGGGCCACGTGTTCATCTCCCTCAACGTGGGCTTCCTCGACCCCGAGTGGTGGCTGGGGCAGAGCGCCGTGCCCTGGCGCGGCTGGGTCCTGCGCATCGACCCCGTGACCGGCGAGACCATCCCCTGGGCCAGCGGCTTCCGCAGCCCCTGTGGCTTGGGCATCGACAGCGAAGGGCGCTTGCTGCTCACGGACAACCAGGGCGACTGGATGGCTTCGACGCCCGTCTACTCCGTGCAGCGCGACGGCTTCCACGGGCACCCGGCTTCTTTGAACTGGACGCCCGACTACCGCGAGCACGGGCTCCGGGCCAGCCTCGAAGAGCCGCCCGAGGCGACGCGCACGCCGCCCGCCCTGTGGGTGCCCTACGAATGGTCGCGCTCGGCGGGCAACCTGGTGCCGCTCCCCGCCGCCGGCGCCTTCGGGCCATTCACGGACCAACTCGTCATGGCTGAACTCACCAATGGCCACCTGATGCGCGTGCAGCTGGAGGAGGTGGGCGGCGTCACCCAAGGTGCCGTCATCCCGCTTCGTCAGCGCCTGGGCTCCGTCGTACGCACACTCTTCGCACCCGACGGCAGCACCCTCATCGCCGGCCTCACGAACCGTGGCTGGGGTGGCCTCGCCCCCGACAACGGTCTGTTGCGGGTGCGATCCACGGGCGTGCCTCCCATGGAGATGGACCGGGTGCACCTGGTACCGGGCGGCTTCGAGATCACGTTCACCGAGCCGGTGGCACTGAGCGTTGCCGTCGACGCACCCGAAACCCTCGCCACGATCCAGCAGTATGACTACGACTACTGGTGGGAGTACGGCTCGCCGGAGCGGCACCAGACCGATGTGCTCGTGAGCACCGCCCGTTTCTCCGAGGACCGCCGCACCCTCAGCATCGAGGTGCCGGAGCTGCGGGCGGCCATGGTGGCCCGCATCGCCTTGCACGGGATCGTCGGCGACAGCGGCAGGCCCCTCTTGCATGACGAAGTGGCCTACACCGTGAACCAGCTAGCGGACGGCTCCCACACCGAAGATCAGGTCAGCAAGGCCGTTCCCCCACCGCCGCGCAAGCAGTCGGGCAAGGAGGGCTGGTTGCGCCTCAGCTATGGCGACGCGCTGGACGCCTGGGACAGCAGCGGTTGGTCCCTGGTGGATGCCGTGCTCGACCCCGATGACCGCAGCCGCCTGCTGGTCACCCCGGGCGTCAACGCGCTGGTGAACGTGGAGCGCGGCCCCGCCAGCCATTTCACGAGCCGCTGGGACTTCGGCAGCGGCACCTACCACGTGGAGTTCATGCTGCCCGAGAAGTCGCACACGACAGTCTGGGTGCAGGGCCGCTACGGCATCGCCCTGTCCGACGACACGCACGGCCTGGAGCAGGGGGCCTCGCCCACGGGCAGCTTGCTTCCCTCCCTCGATCAACAGACACCTGCACGGCCGCCGCTCAGCGACACCTACACCGGTGCCGGCCACTGGCATGTGCTGGAGATCGACTTCGAGGCCCCGCAGTTCGAGGCAACAGGACCAGATGGCTCCACCACCAAGACCAGCAACGCGCGCTTCCGACAGGTGCGCATCGACGGCACGGTGATCCATGAAGACGTGGAGTTCGAGATGCCCTCGCTGATCGGCCTCACGGGCGAAGTGCCCTTCGGCCCCCTGGTCATCAACGGCCAGCCCGGACCCGTCTCCCTGCGCACCCTGGAATTCAGGCCCGAGCACCCGCGCCCGGACTTCAGCACCTGGCCCAACCTGCTGAGCTCAGGGGACCTGAGCGGCTGGACCCTCACCCCTGGCGACACGCCCCCGGATCACGAAGACCAAGAGGACTGGGTCGTGGAAGAAGGCGAGCTCATCGGCGAAGGCGTCGCCGGTTGGATCCTCAGCCCCCGGGGCGACTACCGCGACCTCTCGGTGCACGCCCAGGTCCGCATCAACGACGGCGGCGACGCGGGGCTCCTGCTGCGCGCGAGCGCCGACGAGAATGGCCGGGTGTCTGGATACGAGGCGCAGATCAACACGTCCTTCTCGGACCCTTCCCGCACGGGCGGTGTGCACGGGCTCGACCTGGTGAAGGTGCAGCTCGTTCCCGCCGGAACCTGGTTCGACCTGGACGTGAGCGTGCGGGACGAAGCGGACGGCACCCGGGTGCGGGTGGCGGTCAACGGTGTGGAAACAGCCAACCTCCTCGACCGTGAGCGGAGGTATTCGACGGGTTCCATCGCCGTGCAGCAGCACCATGAGGGAGGCGTTGTGCAGCTGCGCGAACTGCGGGTGGACGCGCACTAGGGGCTGGGTGCTTCACTCGCCTGGGAGCCTTGGTTGCGGGCGGGGGCTCACGCGCGCCTCGGCGAAGGGCCAGCACACTCACGACTTCAGGGCAGACTCGGCCTTCTCTAGGAGTGCTTGCACCCACTGCCGGACGGTTTCGTAGAGCTGGTCCAGTTCCGGGATGGTTTCGGGTGAGATGGGGTTGCCGTCTTCGCACGTGTGTTCGGCTTGCTCGAGTGCATCGCCGAAGGCTCGGGCACCGACGATGCGGCTGTTGGTCTTGAAGGCGTGGCAGACCTTGGAGAAGGCTAGGGGGTCGGTCTCCTTTCGCAGGGTCTCCATGCGCTGAGCGCTGCTCGTGAGGAAGGACGTGCACAGGGCGACTAGCAGTTCGTTGCCTCCCGCGCTGCGGAGCTCGTCGATCTGGGTCTGGTCGAAGCCCAACGGGTTCATGGATCGCTCGCTCCTGTGGTGCCGTGGCTCGGCGCCCGCACTAGCGCCCGTCCCGAACGCTTTGCTGGCGGCGCTCGACGAAGCTCTCTGCGGCCAGGAAGTCGGCCCAGGCCTGGGCGATGTGCCGCGCTCCCTCGTCGCTGACGTGGACGTCGTTGGTGAACAACGTGCGCTGCTGGGGGATGGCGCCGTCGATGTCTGCCACAGGCACCCCTTGCTCCGAGCCCACCTTGGCCAGGATCTCCGCCGCATAGGCCATGCCCTTCAGGTCCACCGGGCGATCCAGGTCCTCCCGGAACCAGGCCTGCTGGCCAAAGGCGATCTCCACGCCGTTGGTGCGGCACAGCGCCACCATGTGCTCGAGGTTGCGCCGGAAGTAGTCGAGCCCCTCCAGCTGCGGGTTGTCCCAGAGGGGCTCCACCACACCGAAGCCCTTGGTCACCCAACTGCCCAACTCCTCCTGCTCGAGGTAGTCGGTGAAGGCGCCGCGCAAGACGAGGAACAACCGGCTGTTCTCCAGCGCCGTCGTCAGACTGCTCTGCTTGTAGACGGGCCACACTGCGCGCCAGTGGGAGTTGTCCGGCTGGATACCCGGCCAGCGCCACAAGCGCACATCGTTGATGGAGTGGTAGACGAGAACCATGTCCGGCTGCAAATCGATGAGCCGGATGGCGAGGTTGATCAGGCTTTCATAAGTGCTGTAGCCGCTGGCCCCCGCGTTGATCACCTCGATCGACACGTTCGGGTGCGCCTTGTCCAACATCTCGGCCAGCTGCATGGGCCAGGTGGTGCTGTTCGAAGAGGGCCCATGGCCGTAGGTGCTGCTGCCCCCCACGCAGACGATGCGCAAGCTGCCGGGGCGCTTCTCGCGCTGGATCTCCGGGCCGCGGAAACCCAACGCGTTGTGGCTCGCCGCGTGCTCGCCGCCCTCCACCGACCAGCCTTTGCGGGGCACATAGGCCAAGTAGGGGTGGGCCTCGTAGCGTGAGTCCGAGAAGTCGAGCAGCAGGCGCTCGGGGTCGAAGGCGTCCAGCGGCAGCGCGCGCGTGATGACCTCCCCCAGGAGCAGCACGCCCAACAGGGACATCACGACCAGCGCGCTCCGACTTCTGCGCGCTCGGGACGTCGCGGGCGTACGAGGTTCGGAGTCACTCATGGTGCGCAGATGCTACATCGCCCGGCGGCCCTTCGCCCCCGTTGAATGGACGTCCCACAAGGGATGCCTTAGCCTAGGCCGCTCAATGGCTGCTCGAGGACGCGCCTGCATGCTCTGAGTGGCGAGCCGGTCCGCGAACGAGCGAAAGCCGGGCGAGCCCCTTGCCAATGAGTCGCCCATGCACGTGATCTTCGACTTCTTCATCGACCTGATCTTCGAACCACTGGTGATGGCCATGGGGAATCTGGTGCTCGGCTTCCTGGGGAAGAAGAAGCCCGGCGGGCCAGATCCAAGTGGCCTGCTGGTCGCCTTCACAGGCATTGCCACCTGGGCCCTGCTCGGGCTCTTGGTCGTCCTCTTCTTCCAGTTCCTCACCTGACGCTTTCCCATGCTCGAACTGCGCCCCAACTGCGAGTGCTGCGACAAGGACCTGCCCCCGGAGTCCGAGGACGCGCGGATCTGTTCCTTCGAATGCACGTTTTGCCGCGACTGTGTGGAGGGCGCCCTGCAAGGCGTCTGCCCTAACTGCGGCGGAGGCTTCGTGCCCCGGCCCCGTCGCCCGGCACGGCACCTGGCCGAGCACCCGGCATCCCTCAAGAGAGTCCACCGCCAAGGCGGTTGCCCGCCCCATGCCTGACGGGACGCCTGACGACTCGCTCGACGCGCGCATCCAACGCGCCGTGCGCGAGCTGATCAGCATCGAGCCGTACGACGAGACATACCCCGAGCGCTTCGCCGCCGAGAAGCAACACTTGCGGGACTGCCTCCCGGCAGAGCTCCTGGGCCGCATCGAACACTTTGGCAGCACGGCGGTGCCGGGCCTCGCTGCCAAACCCATCATCGACATGCTCGTAGAAGTCACGAACCTCGAGCAGACCCGCCAACGCATCGCGCCGGTTCTCGAGCAGCAAGGCTACGACTACTTCTGGCGCCCGACTTTTGGCGACGATGTGCCGCCCTTCTACGCCTGGTTCATCAAGCGTGACCCTGACAGCGGGTTACGCACCCACCACATCCACATGCTGGAGAGCGACTTCCAGGAGCATTGGGATCGCTTGTTCTTCCGGGATGCCTTGCGCGTGCGGCCCGATTTGGCACGGGAGTACGAAAGGCTGAAGACGTCCTTGGCAGCCTGCTCGCCGAACGACCGGGTTGCCTACACCGAAGGCAAGACGGAGTTCATCCGGCGCGTGACACGTGAAGCGAAGGCCACGGCCGGCAGCGGTTACTGAAACTTCGCCATGAACCGCCGGTCGATGCGATCTTTCCAGCGCATGACCCAGAGGCCCGAAAAAGACACGCCCCACTTGGCACCCGCTGCCCGACCGTCGCCCAGGTTGAGCAACGCCAGGAAATCCTGCTGCGGTGTGTAGGACTGCAAGTCGTTGCGCCCCTCCACCAAGGCGCGCAGGTTGTGCGCCAAGACTGGCCCCATGCGCACCGAGTAGACACCTGCCTTGGCGAGGTCTTCATGCCCCACGAGCTGCGCACAATCTCCGGCTGCAAGAAGCGCCGGATGCTGCACGTGCTGAAGAGTCTTGCCCACGGGAATCCAAGCGCGGGGCGAAAGGGATTCAGCCGGCTCTAGGTGCGAGGCGGCGCCCGTCACCCACAGCACGAGATCTGCGGCGAGGGTCTTCTGCTCACCGGCATCGGCCGGGCGACAGCTGTCTTCTGCATCGGCAGCCTCCTGCAGCCGGACCCCGGTCGCGGAGACCGCCCTGACCCACATCCCGCGCAAGACATCGACACCCCGTCGCCGGAGCTCCGCTTGAACCCGGCGCCGTAGGGCCGGCGCACTGCCGGGCAAGAGCATCGCGCTCGAACACACGAGACTGATGTGGGGCTCGGACCCGGCGGGTTGCCGTGCACGATGCTGGAGGCAGAGCGCCAGCTCCACACCCGCGGCCCCGCCGCCCACGATCACGATGCGCAGCGGACGTCCCTCGGCGCTCGCATGGGCTGCCTCGAGCCGCGGGTTCACCTGGGCCACAAAGTCCTTCATGGGGCGCGTCGGCAGGGTGAACTCACGGACCCCTGGCACCTCCATGCCTTGGACCGTCGACCCGATGTTGAGGGAGCAGTAGTCGTAGGGCAGCGGCTCCCCTTCGGCCCGGAGAACCAGCTTGCGCTCCGGGTCCAGCCCCACCAGTCGCCCCTGAACGAAGTTCGCGTCCATGCGCTGGGCCCACTGAGCAACGTTGAGGGTCAGTTCCGAAGCTCCGTACTGCCCCGCCACGAAACCCGGGACCATGCCGGAGTAGAGCGTGCTGGGCTCGTCCGCAAGCACCGTGATGCGGCACGCGGGAGCTGCCCGGGCAAAATCCCGAAAGACCTGCACATGTGCGTGCCCGCCTCCCACCAGCAAGAGATGTGGCGTGGTCACGATCAGCCCGAACGGGAAGATGGGGCGGCCCTGCGCGAAACACGGCCTGGTGAGGGAATGCTGCGCGGCGGGCCGCGCCGCTTCAAGGACTTGCGGCTTCGGGGGGACCCGTCCGTGACGCCGCCGCGGGCCGTGGCGTAGACTCGGCCCCTGAAAGCTCCCCACGGGACGTAACGCCAGGACGCCCACTCCGTCCACGCTGCCACACTCATCGCATGACTCCTCCCCTGGCACTGCGCGCGGACACAGAAGGCATCGAGCGCCGGGAATTGGCGCCTTGGGCCACCTTCTCGGACGAGAGTTGGTCCCGTCCACAGCCCGAGAAGCCCGACCCCTATCGCACCTGCTTCACCCGCGATCGGGACCGCATCCTTCATTGCGGCGCCTTCCGGAGGCTCAAGGACAAGACCCAGGTCTTCGTCATCGACGAGGGAGACTTCTACCGCACCCGGCTGACCCACACCCTCGAGGTGGGCCAGCTGTCGCGCTTCCTGTGCCAGGCGCTGCGGCTGAACGAATCGCTCGGGGAAGTGCTGGCCCTGGTGCACGACATCGGGCACCCGCCCTTCGGCCACGAAGGCGAGCGCATCCTCAATGCCAGCACCGAGGTGTCGTTCGACCACAACAGCCAGGCCCTGCGCATCGTGGACGTGCTGGAACGGCCCTATATGGATCGCCGCGGGCTGAACCTCACCCAGGTGGTGCGGCGCATGATCCTCAAGCACGGAGGCGAAGCGGGGCGCGGTGCCGAGCCCACCCGACGCCACGTGCTGGAAGCCCAGGTGGCGGACCTTGCCGACAGCACCGCTTACCAGCATCACGACATCGAGGACGGCTTACGGGCCGGCATCCTCACCCCGGGGGAGCTCGCCACCACGAGCATCTGGACCCAGGCCGTGGAGGAGATCGGCGGCCTCTCCGAGGGCCCCCAAGGCACCAAGCGCATCTTGAACCACATGCTCAAGACCTCGCTCTACGATGTGATGAAGGAATCGGCGCGGCGGATCGACGACTCGGGCATCCAGAGCCAGGCCCATGCGCTCTCCCACCCGGAGCGCCTCGTGGCCTACAGCCCCGAGCGCGCCCAGCAGCACACAGAGCTCGGGCGCTTCCTCTACACGTGCTACTACCGCCACCCGCGCGTGTTGCGCAGCGCTGCCAGCGCTCAGCAGGCCATCGCCCTGATCATCGACCACTACGCCGCCCACCCGGCCGAGTTGCCGTTGGACTACCGCGACCGCATCGATGAAGACGGCATCCAGCGCACCCTCTGCGACTACGTGGCCGGCATGACCGACCGCTACGCCGTCGAGCAGTGGCGACGTCTGTCTGCCGCGCGTTCGCTCGTGCACCTGGCGCTGGGGCCCCTCGATGAAGAGACGGCCACCCGGGTCACCACCCTCGAGGAGGTGGTGGGCTACCAGTTCCGGGACAAGACCCTCGCGGCCAACGCCCTGACCCACTCGTCGGCCCGCTCCGACGACCGCCCGCCCAACGAGCGGCTCGAGTTCCTGGGGGACTCGGTGTTGGGCCTCGTCATCGGGCAGGAGCTCTACCTGCGCTACCCCGACCGCCCCGAGGGCGAGCTCTCGCGCATGAAGAGCATCTCGGTCAGCCGCAACGCCTTGCAGACGGTGGCCAACCACTGGGGTCTCGCCGAGCTCATGTTGTTGGGCCCGGGTTTCCGCAAGCCCGAGGACGCCCCGCCCTCCGTCCCCGCTGACGGCGTCGAGGCCGTGCTGGGGGCCATCTTCCTGGACGGGCACCTCGAGCCGGCCCGGCGAGTGATCCTGGCGGAGTTCCTGTCCATCGTCGAAGCCGCCGCCGAGGGGCGCCGGGGCCGCAACAGCAAGTCCGAGCTGCAGACCTTCACCCAGGCCGAGCTGGGCTGCACGCCCCACTACCAGGTGTTGGCCGAAGAGGGCCCCGACCACCGCAAGACCTTCACCGTGGCGGCCGTCGCCCAAGAGGTGAAGTTGTCCGTGGCCACAGGCCGAAACAAGCGCCAGGCGGAGCAACGGGCCGCCCGCGAAGCACTGAGCATGTTGATCTCCGCGCGCGAGGGGCACGTCCCGCCACCCGAAGGCCTGGATGCGCTGTGGAAGGTCCAACCCGGCACGACTGACGAGGCGACGAGTGCCGAAGAGCCCTGACGAACTGCGCGCGGCGGTGCACGCCCTGGCGTCGAGTGTTCCGGTGGCACCGCTGCTCAAGCTGGATGCCAGCCCCGGCCGCAAGACGCCCACCCGCTTGGAGATCGGCGGGGTGTGGGGGTCCTCCGCCGCTGCCATCGTGGGCAGCGCGACCACCGGGCGCGGCCGCATCCTGGCCATCACGGGCGGCGCCGACGCGGCCGAGGCCCTGACCCTCGACCTGGACATGTTGTTTCCCGGCCTGCCGGTGAATCTGCTGCCCGTGGCCGAGTCCGAATTGCAGATGGGCCCGGAGCGGCGGGCGAACCGCTCTGAACGCCTGGTGGCCTTGGCTGGTCTGCAGGAAGCCGACGACGGCGTGCTCGTCATCTCGGCGGCTTCCCTGCAGGAGAGCCTGCCCGCCCCCGACGGCGCGCGACTGACCGTCACCCGCGGCGGCACCATCGACCGCGACCGACTGCTTTCCTCTCTCACCGAGGCGGGCTTTGATCGGGTGCCCCTCGTGGCCGCCCCCGGCGAAGTGAGCGTGCGCGGCGACATCGTGGACGTCTATCCCTGGGCCGCCGCCTCCCCCGTGCGCATCGAGCTCTTCGACAACGAGGTCGAGGACCTGCGCCGCTTCGAGGTGGACACCCAGCGCTCGGTGGAGGTGCTGGACAGCATCGATGTGCGCTTGAGCAGCGGCGAGGGTGAACGCCTCGCGTTCCACGACCTCGTCCCCGCCGGCACGCTCATGCTGGTGGTGGACCCGCCCAAGGTGCGGGACCGGCTGATCGAGGTGGCTTTCGAACAAGGCGAGCCGCCTCGCATGGTGGACGACACCATGGCGCGCATCGCCCAGCGGCCCGGCGCCGACCTGCACGCACTGGACCTGGGCCGAGCGGACAGCGACCTGTCGATCCGCTCCATCGAGACCACCCATCGCCCCATCGAGCAGACCCTCGGCGCCTGGCGCGACGCGGGCTGCGAGGTGGCCGTGCTGTGCGACGGCGAAGGCGAACGGGAGCGCCTCGAAGGGACCCTGTCCGATCACCCCCTGGGGGCTGACCCCGGGCTGCGCTTCCTGGTGGGCCGCCTCGCCACGGGCTTTGCCATCCCCCACGGCGGCCCGGTGCTGGTGCACCACCACGAGCTCATCGGTCGCAGGGCAGTGCGCCGGGGGCGACCTCGGCGGGTCGTCGCGACCCGAGCCCTCGACTCCCTCGCCGAGCTGACTCCTGGTGACTACGTCGTGCATTTGTTGCACGGCGTCGCCCTCTACCGGGGCATGCAACGTCTGACTCGCGAGCAGGGCGAGGAGGACTTCCTGCTGCTGGAGTTCGCCGAAGACACCAAGCTCTTCGTGCCGGCCTCACGCATCGACCTCGTGGAGCGCTTCATCGGCGGCGACGCCAAGGGCCCCAAGCTGGACCGCATCGGCGGCAAGACCTGGGCCCGCAAGAAGGACAAGGTGCGCGCTGCGGTGATGGATCTAGCCGCCGAACTGCTGTCCATGCAGGCAGCTCGGCGCGGCAACGACGGCATCAGTTTTCCGGCCGACGACCCCATGGTCTCGCGCTTCGAGCACACCTTTGCCTACGAAGACACCCCCGATCAGGCCACGGCCTGGCGGGACGTGCGCGAAGACATGGGCAAGTTGCGCCCCATGGATCGCCTGGTGGTGGGCGATGTGGGCTTCGGCAAGACCGAGATCGCCGTGCGCGCGGCCTACCTGGCGGTGCTCGCCGGGCGACAGGCCGCCGTCCTGGTGCCTACGACGATCCTGGCCGAGCAGCACTTCGAGACCTTCGAGCACCGCATGTCCGAGGAGCCTGTGCGGGTGGAAGTGCTGTCGCGCCTCAAGAAGCCCTCCGAGGTGAAGACCATCCTCAAGGACGCCTCCGAAGGCAAGGTGGACATCCTGATCGGCACCCACCGCCTACTGGCCAAAGACGTGAAATTCCTCGACCTGGGTCTGGTGATCGTCGACGAAGAGCACCGCTTCGGCGTGGTGCACAAGGAGCGACTCAAGGCTCTGCGCGCCAAGGTGGATGTGGTGACTCTTTCCGCGACACCCATCCCGCGCACCCTGCACATGGCCATGAGCGGGCTGCGGGACATCTCCAAGATCTCCACGCCGCCACCTGGCCGCCGGCCGGTGATCACCCGCGTCACCTATGAGTCTGACGCGACCATGCAGGACGCCATGCGCCACGAGCTCAATCGCGGTGGCCAGGTCTTCGTGCTGCACAACCGCGTGCAGTCCATCGGCCGCATGCTGGAGAAGATCCGCAGCCTCGTGCCCCGGGCCCGCACCGACTACGCCCACGGCCAGATGCCCGTGAAGGACCTGCGTCGGGTGGTGGACACCTTTGCCAATGGCAAGCTCGACGTGTTGGTGTGCACGACCATCATCGAGAGCGGCATCGACATCCCGCGCGCCAACACCATCATCATCACCGATGCCCATCGCTTCGGCCTGGCGGACATGCATCAGTTGCGCGGCCGGGTGGGGCGCGAGAGCACCCAGGCCTACGCATTCTTCCTGGTGCCCCGGGAGAAGTTCGCGGACAAGGCGGAGCGCCGGCTGAAGGCCATCGAGGAGTTCAGCAGCCTCGACGCCGGCCTGCCCATCGCCCTGCGCGACCTCGAGTTGCGCGGTGCGGGCAACCTCTTGGGCGCCGAGCAATCGGGCCACATCATGTCCGTGGGTTACGACATGTACTGCCGCCTGCTGCGCTCGGCGGTGGCCCAGAGCAAGGGCAAGCCGGCGGAGGACGAGCCGGGCGAGGTGGAGGTCGATCTCGGTCTGTCCGCCTTCCTACCCAACGAGTACATCCCCGACGAACCCATGCGCATGTCGGTCCTGCGCCGACTCGCCATGTCGGGCAAGAAGAAGGCCCAGGCCATCGAGGCCGAGCTCACGGACCGCTTCGGCCCGCTCCCAGAGCCCGCCCGAGAGCTGCTGGACCTGTTCCAGCTGCGCCGTTACGTACGGCTCGCAGGCATCGGGTCCCTGGCGGCAGACGGGCTGGGGGGCATGTTGATCCAGGTCACGGACAGCGAGGCCTTCGAAGACCGACACCCGTTCCACCCCGATCAGCTCTACCTGATCACGCCCACGCAGCTGCGGGTCCCGTGGCCCACCCGCGTCACAACACCGGCATCCCGGCTTCGCTATCTTCTCAAGCTCTTCAGCGCCGCCCCTGAGAAGGGACGCAGCGGAAACCAGAAAGCCCAGCCCAGCAAGCGGCGTTGATGCGCCGCCTCCTGCATCACGAGACCCCAAGCATGTTGCTTCTTCCAACCGCCGTGCAAACCTTGGTTCTTCTGATGATCGTTGCGGCAACGATCACGGCACCGGTCTCGGCGATGGCTCAGCAGGACGCAGGCCCACCGGCCCCCGCCGACTTCGGTGACACGGATCCGGCGCATCCTTCCCAGCGGGTCGTGGCGTCCGTGGCCGGTGAACCCATCACCAGTTCCGACGTGGCCTACTCGATGTTGGTCCTCACCCGGGGGCAAGCGGCGGACCCCTCCCTCGAAGCCAGCATCGTGCGACGCATGGCCCAGGAGATCCTGCTCGCCACCGAAGCCGATCGTCTCGGGCTGAAGCTGTCCCCATCGCAGGTGGATGAGTTCTGGCTCAGCTGGTTCGGCTTCACCCCCGACTACGAGGAGAGCGCGGCCACAGCCGGCACCACCGTCAGTCGGCAACGCGCCCTGGCCAAGCGCACGGTGATCTCGGAGCTGTACGTCTACAACCGCGTGGGCCTGATGAACTCCCCCGGTGCGCGCATCGACCCCGACCTGGCCCTGAAGCACCTGGTCGACGTCACGCCCCAGCAGTTGCGTGAGTACTTCCGCAGCTTCCGCAAGGAGCTGGATCGCCCCGCCACGGTGTCCTTCGCCGCCTACCCCGCCCCGAACGCCGAGGCCGCGGAGCAGATCCAGGACGCGCTGCGCAATCAACGCACCCCTGTCGGGCCGGCACCCATCCGCCAGGAGGTCCCGCTCGAGGCCCTCGATGAGGTCTTCGTCTACGTGCCCCAGCTGGCGGAATTCGTGCGCAACAGCGAAGCCGGAGCTGTCTCCGAGCCGGTGCCCACCGAGGGCGAGGATGGCCCCATCGTGGTGGTGGTGAATGTCACCGGTCGCAAGGCCGCCCAGCCGGCCGTCTTCGGCGAGATCCAGGACGAGCTTCGCAATCGGCTCCAGTCCAACCTTCTGGTCCAAGCCAAGGAGGAGATCGTTCGCGGCCTTGCCCGGGAGTCGGTCTACTACCCGCCGAACCTCTTCGATGAGCCGGCTCGGGATCGCTAGAGCCTTGCCCCGCAGGCCCAACGGGCTCGGAAAGCGGGTCGTAGCCCCCGCCGAGCTAGCCTGAGAACGGGCTGCTGGAGCGGGCAGCGGGCTTCAAATCCCAGCTTTCCTGGTCCAGGAACGGCAAGCCCTGGTTGCCAGCGTGGCCCATGCCGCTAGAATCGGCCGCTTCCATTAGTGCCCGGGGAAACCTCGACCCGGGCAGCACCTTGGCGGAGACGCCCCCTGTGGCCGACCAAAAATACCCGGATCTCGTGACCCAGAAGCCCCATGGCGTTGGCCTGGAGCCCGAGCACAGCTTCGAAGATGCTCTCCGGGATCTCGTGCGCAACTCGCCCTACCTGGGCATCTCCCTGCTCCTACATGCCGTGGTGCTGGTCATCATGTTCAGCATGAAGAGCCCGGTGGTGGTGGAAGACCCCAACCGCAAGATCGTGGCCACGGCCGAGGACATCGAGGAGCCCATCCCGCCGGAGCCTCCGGAGGAAGAGCCGGAGCCGGAGGAGATCGAGGAGGTCATCGAGGAGCCGGTGGTGGCCGAAGAGGTGGTCACCCAGGTGGATGAGATCATCGACAACATCACGAGCGACCTGCCCTTCGACAACACCGGCAAGAACGATGTGCTGGGTGTGGGCGGCGGTGCCGGCGGTGGCTTCGGCCGCCGCGGCAAGGCGGGTCAGCGCGGCAAGGTGGCCGGCAAGCCCTATGTGGCTGCCGTGGAAGACGCCCTCATCTGGCTGAAGAACCACCAGAACCCCGACGGCTACTGGGCCTCCAACGAGTTCGACCTCGAGTGCGGCAAGTTGGGCAACGATGGGCCTTGCACCGGCCTCGGCTTCAACCGCCATGACGTGGGTGTCTCCGGCCTGGCACTGTTGGCGTTCCTCGGGGCGGACAATACCGACACCCGCGGGCGCCACAAGGAGACGGTCAAGAATGGTCTGAAGTACCTGCTCACCATCCAGGACCGACAGACCGGAAACTTCGCGGATCCCCTGCACCTCGAACACAGCTACGACCACATGCTAGCGACGCTTGCTGTGGTGGAGGCCTTCGCGCTCACGGGCAAGTTCAAATACAAGAAGGCTGCGCAGAAGGGGCTCGACTACATGTACGAGCTGCGCAACCCCGGCGCGGCTTGGCGTTACGCCGACCCATCCGACCCGCAGATGATCGCGTACCCCAACGACACCTCGGCAACGGGTTGGGCCATCATGGCCATGACCATGGCCAAGGACTACGACCTCAACATCGACACGGTCGCTCTCGACGATGCCTACGACTTCATCGACGAAGTCACGGACAGCAACGGGCGCACCGGTTACTTCGATCAGGGTGGCGGCAGCTCGCGCCTGCCCGGCCTCGACGTCACCTTCCCAGTGACAGAGTCCGAAGCCATGACGGCCGTGGCCGTACTCTGCCGCATCTTCGCCGACCCGAACTTCGAGCGGGCGGGCAACGAAGTCATGGTCGACAAGGGCATCGCCCTGATGCAGAAGCTGCCCATCGAGTGGAGCGACGCCAACCCCGGTCGCCGGGACTTCTACTACTGGTACTACGCGACCTATTCCATGTACCAGGTGGGTGGCCGCGACTGGAACACCTGGCAGGAAGGCATCAAGGACATCGCCGACCACCAGATCGGGAACGGCGAGATGAAGGGTTCCTGGGACCCGCAGGTGGATCCCTGGGGCGCCGCTGGTGGGCGCGTCTACAGCACGGCCATCCTGGCTCTGCTGATGGAAGTGTACTACCGCTACGACACCGTCATCGGGTCGCACTAGACGCAACGAGACGTACCTTGGCGCGTCCAAGTCATCGGTCCCCGGTGACTCTGCCTCACGGACCTCCTAGAGCAGGGCACAGCCCCGTTCTCAGGAGGTCCTTCCGTGAGTGCCGCGCACCCTGAACTGATCGTCGTCCCGAGGTCCGGCCCGCCCTCCTTCGAGGAGAGCCTGCGCGCAACGGTTCGTGATGCGCCCTACCTGGGCATCGCCCTGCTGGTGCACCTGGCGGTGCTGTTCGTGTTCATGAACATGACGCAGGTGATCCCGCTGCCGGTGGAGGCGCCCATCATCACGGCCAGCCCCGAGAGCGTGGCGCCCCCCATCGCACCGCCGACCGTGGACCTGACGAAGGTCGTCGAGGACGTGCCACCCACGATCGAAAGCCCGACGGTGACAGAGGTCACCGACACCAGCGTGACGGACCTGCCGGATTCACTGGCCGACAGCGACGCCTCCGCCGACATGTTCACTGCTGATGCGAGCGGCGTCCTCGGGGTCGGGATTGGTCGCACGGGGTCCGGCACCCCTGGGATTCGAGGCATCCCGGGCGGCCGCTCCAACGCCGGCACCCCCACCGAGGAAGCCGTCGACGATGCGCTGCGCTGGCTCAAGCACCACCAGAACCGCGACGGATACTGGTCGGCTGAGGCCTTCGATGACGAGTGCGGCAAGCAGGGCAACGATGGTGCGTGCGACGGCCGCGGCAACCCGCGCTTCGACGTGGGAGTCACCGGCCTCTCGCTGCTGGCGTTCCTGGGCGCCGGCAACACGGACCGCTACGGTGCCTACCAGGCGACCGTCTACGAAGGCATCCGCTTCCTGCTCGACATCCAGGACGCCGACGGCAGCTTCGCACCTCCCGGCAGCACCCAGGGCACCTATGACCACGTCATCGCCAGCCTCGCCCTGTGCGAGAACTACCTCTACAGCCCGGCCTCCTTTCGCCTGAAGAAGCCGGCCCAGAAGGCGATGAACGCCCTCTACGCCATGCGCACCCCGGGCTCCGGTTGGCGCTACATGCCCGACCACAACGAGATGGCGATCCCCTCCCGTACGGCGGACACCTCCGTCACGGGCTGGGCGATCCTCGCCATGTCCACTGCCCGCAAGGCCGGCCTCTACGTGGATCAGGACTCCTGGGACGACTCCCTGGCCTTCCTCGACGAGATGACCGACAGCAGCACGGGGCGCACCGGCTACATCGAGCACGGAGGAGCCGTGGCCCGGGAGGCGCAGACCGCCGTGGCCTGGCCCGCCGAGCAGAGCGAAGCCATGACGGCGGTGGCGGTGCTCTGCCGCATCTTCGCCGACCCCGACTTGGAGGACGCCCACAACCGCGAGATGGTGGACAAGGGCGCCGAGCTGCTGGCCGCCATGCCCCCTGTCTGGGATGACAACGAAGCCGGCCGCCGCGACTACTACTATTGGTACTACGGCGCCTACGCCATGTACCAGCTCGGCGGGCAGAACTGGCGCCTGTGGGAACGGGCGCTGCTCAAGAGCGTGCTGCCCGAGCAGCACCGCGAGGGCGAACGCAAGGGCAGCTGGGACCCGCAGCACGACCCCTGGGGCCACGCGGGCGGCCGGGTCTACACCACGGCCATCAACACGCTGACCCTTGAGGTGTACTACCGCTACGCACGCTGACGGGCACCGGCCGCTAGTCCATGCCCTCGACGGAACCGCCCGAGGGCTTCGGGTTCGGGGTCTCGACTTTCTGGCCGAGGCGGCCCAGATCCCCTGTGGCCGCTGGGGACGGAACGACGGTCTCGACTGCTGAGGGCGTTCCCGACTTGCGCCTAACGCCCTGGCCCGGGCTTCGGCGCAGGGCATCATCGAACACCCGTTGAGCGACAGAACACAGGCGCCGCAACACATCGCTGCGCACGACACGCATCTCCGCGCTGTCCTGGAAACCACGCATCGAGGCGACAGGCTTCGTGTCCCGGTACTCCTCCACGAGGTTGGCGAACTCGATGTCGCGGGTGCAATCCTCGAGCACGCTCACCAGGCCCTCTTCGATCCAGCTCGCCCGCTCCACCTCACTCTGCAGCAGGTTGAAGGTGCACTGCACGAAGCGCGCACGATCCACCGCCACCTTCTCGAGGATGTCCGTCAGATGGCCGGCGGTGCTGTCGTAGGTCGGGAGCGAGCAGTAGAGGTCTTGCAGCTCAAGAATCAGCTCGTTGCTCAGTTTCTCGGAGAGCTCAGGCCGTTCCAACTCATAGGTCGCGCCCTCCCGGGCGTCGGGGTCGCGCACCTGAAGCATGAGCCATTGGATGGTGGCGTCCGTGCGCTCGATCTCGGACTCGAGCTTCCCGATGGCCTGGAACAAGCGCACCCGGGAGCGGAGCGTCCCGAGCCGACTCGGGCTCATGTTGGCCAGATCGATGGCGCTCTGCAGGCGGAAGCCCGCGTTGTGCGGCAGGCCCTGGATGAGACGCCCCGAGCCCACCTCGACGCGCTCCAGGAAGAACATCCAGGGCCCCTTCCGCCTGGGCTCAGCTCCGGGCCCCCACCAATCCAACACCCGCACGCTCTTGGGCACGTTCGTCTTGATCTCAACACCTTGCCACGCGTCATCGATCTTCAAGGAAGCGACGACGGAAGTGGGAAGCATGACGGCTTGCTCCTCCTTCACCGAATCCACTCGGCCCACCAGCACCACATCTGCGGACTCGAGATTCGAGCGCAGCATGAAGTAGGGATCCCCGCCAGGCACGACGGTGCCCAGCATGAGAACGCCGGCGATCAGCAACGAGATCAAGACGCGTGAGGCCTCCGGAGGGGACGGAGCACGGCAAGGCGTCCGGAGTCGAAGAGCATCGACTCACAGAGAGGAGAAGAGGGGCCGCCCGGCCGGGCCTTGATCCTACGCTGGAGGCAGCGATCCCGCAGGCCCCAAGCCAGACTCCCGCAGAAAACCCTCCAAGACGGCGCCGCCGTGCTCGGTGAGGATTGACTCAGGATGGAACTGGAGGCCGAAGCGCGGCAGTTCGCGATGCCGGACACCCATCACCAGGGCGTCCCCCTGCCCATCGTCGGTCCAGGCCGTGAGGCGCAAGCAGCGGGGTAGATCCGCCCGTCGCGCCCTCAGGGAGTGATATCGCCCCGCCTTGAAGGGGTTGGGGATCCCGTCGAAGGAGGAGTCCTCGTGATGGACGGGGGACGCTTTGCCATGAGCGGGAAGGGGATCCTGCTCGAGGGCCCCGCCGTAGTGCTCCACCAGCGCCTGATGCCCGAGGCAGACACCCAGGAGCGGCAATTCTTCGGGCAGCCTGCGCAGCAACTCGGGGCAGATGCCCGACGCTCGCGGATGCCCCGGGCCCGGCCCCAAGACCACGGCCTCGGGGGAGCACTGCAGCACATCCTCAACACTCAACGCGTCATTGCGCTGAACGTCCACGTCCCGACCCAACATCGAGAGGGCCTGGAACAGATTCCAAGTGAAGGAATCGTAGTTGTCCACGAGCAGGATCATGCCGCGACCTCGACACCGCGCGAACGCGGTCGCCTAGCCCGAGAACTGGCCTGACACGGACGGGCCCGCGCGACTTCAGGCGTTCTTTGCAGCCGCCTGACGGGCCACCAGGGCCTTGCGCCGTGCCGCCGTGTTGGCGTGCAGGATGTTGGCCTTCGCGGCCTTGTCGATGCGCTTGTAAGCATGGCTCACGGCGGCTTCGAGGGCCTTGTCGGCACCGTCTTCACCGGCGCCGGCTGCCGTCGCGGCTGTCTGCACGCGACGCATGGCCGTCCTCACGGCGGACGACTTGGTCCGGTTGAGCAGGCGCTTCTTCGCGTCCTGGCGCACACGCTTCTTGGCGGACTTGCTGTTGGGCATCAGAGTGGTCCGGGGCCTGGGGCCGCCGGGTCCTATTCAGTTCGGCTCGTTTGTACGGTCAATCCAGTACGTTCACAGTCACGTCGTCAGCTCGGCGATCTTCGCGGCCACATCCCTGTGTTGGATGTCGACCTCGTAGACCTCCATGAAGCGGTTGAGGGCTCCTGAACTGTCTCCCTCTCGCTCACAGACGAGCCCCAGACTGTAGCAGATCTCCTTGCCCCGGTCGCCACCCCCCGCGCCCCCGGCGCTGAGCAGCGCGGTCTCCAACTGGCGGCGAGCCAGGGGCAGCAAGCCCTTCCGAGCGAAGCAGGCCCCCAAACCCGCCCTTGCCTCCAGCTCCAGCCGGGGGTCCTTCACGACAGCCTGGAATTGCTCGATGGATCGATCCGTCTGCCCTGCCCGGAGCCAGGCCCGGGCCAGAGACAAGCGCAGGGCGGTCTCCGCCGGGTTCTCGGCCACACGACGGCTGAACTCCTCGACCCGGGCCTCGGCCGCGGCCAGCTCCTGGGTGTCCAAATCGGTGTGAGTCAGGGCCCAGCAGAGGTCGAAATCCTCAGCATCTCCAGCAGCCTGGGAGTCCTCAGGAGCCTCGGCCACGCGCTCGCCGAGCGGGGGCGCTGGCTGCTGCTGGGGCACGGCCAGCTCCCGGGATGAACGGGCCGTCTCGTAGCGGGTTGCCGCCAGGCTGCCCTCCGCGGCGAGCGTCTTTCGCAGGCGCTGCACCTCGCCGTCCTGGGGGGCCAAAGCGTGGGCCTGCTCCAGGCAACGCAGCGCCTCATCCATCTGGCGCAAGCGGTAGTGCAAGCTGCCTGCGGCCTTGAGCGCATCGACATCACCCTCGTCGAGCTGAAGCCGGTGCCTCCACACGGCCAGCGCTTCCTCGGGTCGTTCCAGCGCTTCCAGGGCATCGGCCAGGCAGCTCGCGAGATAGGCATCCGCGGGGTCCTTCTCCAGGCCCGCATCGCAGGTCTTCACCTGGGCCGTCCACTTCTTGGCGCCTGCCAGACCTGCTGCCGCGGCGCGCAAGGACTTGGCGGCCGCTCGATCCAAGAGCGACGCCCCTCCTTTGAGTTCCAGCCGCCGACGGTAGGCCGCCAGGAGCCCCGCCCGGGCATCCCCCAGGCCAGGAGACGCCACCAACACCTGCCTGTAGAGAGCAGCAGCCTGGGCCGGGTTGCGCTTGCGCAGCGCCTGCTCGGCCTTCGCGAGAAAGCGGGTGACGTCCATGGTCTCGCACGTTATCACGAGCCCCGTCCCCGGTGACGTGCATGCCCCAGGCACTGTGCGATACTCTGCGCCCCATGGAACTGCGCATCTACCCCGACCCCGTTCTGCTCAAGCGCTCCGACCCCGTCGACGTCTTCGATGAGGAGCTGCAACAGAAGATCTCCGAGATGTGGGAGATCATGTACGAGAAGGGAGGCGTCGGCCTCGCCGCTCCTCAGGTGGGTTGGGCCGCGCAGCTGCTGCTCATGAACCCCAGCGGCGACAAGGACGATAAGCAAGCCGAACGCGTCGTCATCAACCCCAAGGTGGTCAAGTCCTGGGGGCGCTCCAAGGACACCGAGGGCTGCCTGTCCTTCCCCGAGATCGTCGTGGATGTCACCCGCAAAGCGGGCGTGCGCCTGCAATGGCAGGACGAAACCGGCGCGCAGCACGAGGAGGACATCAACGAGTTCCCTGCCCGCGTCGTGCAGCACGAGATGGATCACCTGGAAGGGGTCTTGCTGGTGCACCGCATGAGCCCCGTCGATCGCATCCGGTATCGCCATGAGCTCGAGGAGCTCAAGGCCATGCTCGCCAGCGATTAGCCCGGGGCGCCCGCAACGTGCAGCGTCACTCCATCCGGTCGCTGGACGAGTTGCAACTCTCCCTGCCCAGCTCCGTCGTCACGGTCGGTGTCTTCGACGGCTTGCATCTGGGCCACCAGAGCATTCTCGACCGCCTGTTTTCAGCGGCCGCGCTGCGGGAAGCCCCCAGCGTGTGCGTCACCTTCTCGGTGCACCCCAAGGCGGTGCTGACCGGCAAATCGCCGCAGCACATCCTTTCCTTGGAACACCGCCTCGAACTCATCGAAGCCCGGGGCGTGGACATCGCCGTAGTGATCGAGTTCGGTCCTGAGATCGCGCAGGTCGAAGCAGAGGACTTCGTCGAGACGCTGCTGGTGCGCAAGCTGGGCATGGCGGAGCTCATCATCGGGCACGACACCACCTTCGGGCGCGACCGGCGCGGCGACGCCGAACTGCTGGTGACCCTCGGCCTGCGTCACGGGTTCAAGGTGGTCACCATGGGACAGGTCATCGTGGATGGGCAGCCCGCTTCGTCCACCGCGGTGCGCCAAGCCATCTCCTCCGGAGACCTGCAGACCGCGCGCCGATTGCTCGGTCGCCCCGTGTCACTCCTGGGCCGAATCGTGCACGGCGACGGGCGCGGCGCGACCATCGGCTTCCCCACGGCCAACTTGGAAGTCACCAGCGAGGCCTTCCCGCCCCTGGGTGTCTACGCGGTCACGGCCGTCTGCGAGGACGGGCACTTCGCAGGGGTCATGAACTACGGCACGCGCCCCACTTTCCGTCAGGACGACCAGCGGGCGGTGTTCGAGGTCCACTTGCTGGGCCGCACCCGAGCCCCTGAAGCCACCCAGCCCCACTCCGACACGCTCGGGACCCTGGACCTCTACGGCCAACGCATGGAGGTTTCGCTGCACAGCTACCTGCGCCGGGAGCAGCGCTTCGAATCCCCGGAAGCGCTCGTGGCCCAGATCGGCCGGGACATCGCCCAGGCCCGGCAGGCGCTGCGGCTCGACCACGGCAGCCCGCCGGACTGAGGGGGGGGCGCGTGGTGGGCAGACCCGGATTCGAACCGGGGACACCAGCATTTTCAGTGCTGTGCTCTACCAACTGAGCTATCTGCCCGCGCGTCACGCAGACGAGCGAGCGGGCAGTGTGGTGAAAGCCCGCGTGACGATCAAGGCCCTGGTCCGGTCCCAGGCTCAGCGCTCGGGGAGATCCTCGATGTCGCTGTCGTCGAGGGACTCCGGCTCGGCGTCCTTGCCACTGGTGAGGCTTTCATCCAGACCGTTGGCCGAGGCCTGCAGCTGGCTCTCGAGCTGGTCGGCTTCGGCCCGCACGAGGTCACCGGCCTGGCGCTGGGTCTCGAGGATGGCCGCGAGCATGTCTCCTGCCTGCTGGAACTGGCTCCGCGCTTCCTCGCGCGTGCTGCGCACCCTCTTGAGCATCTGTGCGTGGTCGTCCCGGGCGGTGCTCAACCGCGCCAGCACGTCGTCCAGCTTGATCTGCGCCTCGTCTCGACGCAGCACGAGCTGGGCCTCCTGCTCGGTGCAGGTTTCCACGCGCTTCCGGCACCCGCTTTCCTCAGTGTCGAGGGCTTGGATGCGCAAGCTGGCGGACTGCTCCAGTTCGGCGAGTTGTTGCTCGGCGATCTCCCGTGCGGCGCGAGCCTCGCGCACCGCGATCAAGTTGCGCTCGGTGGTTTCGCGTGTGGACGCCAGACCGCTCTCCGCCTCGGCGAGTTCGGCCGCAGCCTTCTCGCGGGCGAGCCCGAGGCCCTCGATCTCCGACTCCAGGCCCTCGACCCGGTTCGAAAGAACACCTTCCCGCTCCTGCAGATGGGCCCGACGCTCGACGGCCTGCTCTTCGGCCTTGTCCAGTTCGAGACGCACCTCGGTCAGACGCAGCTCCAGATCGACGCGCGCCTGCTCGAAGCCCCGGATGCGCGTCTCGGTGCTCTCGACGAGTTCGTCGTGCACACCCCGCGCTCGGGTCACGGCCTCGGTGACCTCCTTCAGCTGGGCCTCGTGGAATGCGAGGTCCGTGGCGAGGTCTTCCAGGCGCGACTCTTCGCGAGCCACCGCGCCGCGCTGCTCGGCCAAGCAAGACTGGGCAGTCTCGGTGCTCTCAAGCAGCTGGGCCTCCAGGCCCTGGAGTTCGTCGACGGCCGCTTGCAGCCGAACGCGATCCACTTCCACCGAAGCGTAGGAGGCGCGCAAGGCCTGCTCGCGCTCCCCCAAGCTCTCGAGGCGGAGTTCGAACTCGGCGTTCTCCTGCACGAGCCGGTCGTTCTCCTGCTGGACCCGCTTGAGCAGCTTGCCCTGTTGTTCCTGGGTGGCCTCGAGAGCTGCCTCGGCCGTACGCAGTTCCTGGCGCACCGACTCCAGCTGGGCGCTGGTCGCTTCGTGCGCCTGCTCCACTTCCTGGGTGCGGGCGACGGTCGCCACGAAGGTCCGTTCGGCTTCCGCCCGCTGGGCGCCCATGGAGTCGAGGGCCGCTTGATGATCGGCGCGCTCGTGGTCGGCCGCCGCTCGCTGCGCTTCCAGGGAAGCATCGGCGGCTTCCTGGCGCGATGCGAGCTCGGTGGCCAGGGCCGCGAGCTGGGCGTCGACCTCATCCTGGGCCATCTGGCGCAGCGTGAGAACGTCGGCCTCGGCAGCTTCCCGCTTGGTCTGGATGTCCTCGGCCGTTGCCTCCCGCAAGGCCTGGACGTCGGCCGAAGCCGCCTGGCGCTGGGCGTTCTGCTCTGATTCAGCCTGGGCGCGCAGGGCTTCGATGTCCGCCTCGGCAGTTTGGCGCTTGGAGAGGCTCTCGGCCGACCCGGCCTGACGCAGGGCCTGTGTTTCGGCCTCCGCCTCCGCACGCTGGGCCTGCACGTCAGCGTGAGCGCTCGCCCGCAGCGTCTCGAGTTCTTCCGTGGCCGTGGCGTGCAGGGCCTCGACCTCGCCCTGAGCATCCTTGCGTAGGGCGTCGATCTCCTGCTGCGCGGCATCACGCAATGCCTGAACGGCTTCGCGGGTCTCGCGGCGGGTGGCTTCTGCTGCCGACTGGGAGCCGCTGCGTAGAGCCTCGACCTCCGCCTCGATCTCCCCGCGCCGGTTGGCGATCTCCGTCTCGCTCTCCTCACGCAGCGCTCGGTCCTCGTCCGCCTGACGCGCCGAGTCTTCCCGCAGCTGCTGGAGTTCCTGCTGTTGCTCGGCGAGACGCTGCTCGGCGAGCTGCAGCTGGGTGCGCACTTCGTCGGCACGCTGGGTGACCTGGTCGAGCTCCTGCTCGGCAGCTTCCCGCTGCTGGCTCAAACCCTCGACAAGCTGCTGGCTGTCCTCACGCGTGGCGTGCAGGGCTTCTAGCTCGTGAATCACCTCGGCCCGTCGCAGCTCAGCTTCGCGAGAGGCCTCTTCGAGACCCTCGGCACGGGTGACGAGCTGCGTGCAGCGTTGCTCCAGCTCCTGCTCCCGGGACGCGAGTTCGATCTTCCGCTCAGCGAGGCGCTCCGTGACGACGTCCACCTGGGCCAAGGTGCGCGCGAGGCCCGACTCGGCCTCCTGCACACGGGCTTCGGAGTCGCGCTCGCGATCTTCGGCCTGCTTCAGTCGCAGGGACGCTTCCGACGGAAGGTCCACGCCCCGATCGCCGTCCAGGGAGACGCCCAGGCCCGCGGCGAGTGCCGCTTCGCGCCCAGCGCCGGGCTCGACGCCCAAGCCCGCGCCTCGGTCTTCGGCGGCTCGTGCCTGCTCGACTTCGACATCCGCGGCCTTTCGATAGCCGGAACGCCGCTTCTCGGCAGTGCGTTGGCCACGCTTGGCCTTCTTGCCCTGCTTCTTGGTCGAGCGTGGCGGCTTCGCCGGAGAGGAGGTCGCCGTCCCGGTCTCCGTGGAGCCGCCATCAGCTCCAGCGGACACCGGGACGGCGGCCTGACCTGCAACGACGGGTTCTTCCTGCCGGCTGAGCTCTTCTTGGCCCTGTGCCGACGCATCGGCCTCTAGGGTGTCAAGGGCGTCACCCGGAAACGTGATGACAAAGGAGCCTCCGCATGCACGACAGCGGGCGCGACGGCCTCGGAATGCGTCCGCGACCTTGAATGTCCGTTCGCAGTGAGTGCAAGCAGTGACGCTGGTGGCCATCGGCCGTCTCCTTTCACGCCAGGAACGAAGCGCGCAAACGAAACATACCGAACAAAACGCACGGTTCCATCACGCGTCTGGCTGCAACACGAGAAGATGTTGGGCGTCTCAAGCCGTGAGCAATTGCTCTAGCGAATGCTGCCGGTGCGGCGATGCTCCCGGCGCATCACTTCCGGGTCGGCGAGTCGACCGCAGATGGCGCTGGCCGCCGCCACGGAAGGCCCTGCGAGGATGTCCCTCGGCGTTGTGGCCACAGTGGCGACGCGACGCTCCCCACGATCCGTTTCATGGGCCGTGCCACCCGCCGGCAGCAGGATCGCTCCGGCCCTCAGATAGGCGCTGACCAAACCCTCTTCCACGGCGTGCAGCAGGGTTCGCCGGGATGCAGGCAGAACGTAGAAGCGCAGGCCGGGCTGGATCCTCCGCTCCCGGATCACGTCAGCCGCCTCGCGCAGTACGGTGAGGGAGCCGGCGACGACCACCTCGTCCACGGTGGGCGAATCGTCCTGGTCCGTCTTCACCAGGGAACCGTCCAGACGCGCCACCAGCCCGAGGCGTTGGCCCTTCAGGACCAGATCGGCCGAAGTGCCTGGGGTTTCAGGAGATGTGTCCGCTGGGCTGGCTGCCTCGGAAGGCTCAACCTTGGGTGTCAACTGGCGCGCCGCCAGCCAGACCCTTGTTGCGGTGTCCGGCGGCACCAAGGCCACGAATCCCTCCCGTGCCAGGGACGCACACAGGGTCATGCGCTGGTCGATATCGAAGTCCATGACGCCTCGGCCACCCAGCTCGAGCACCTTGCCGGCGGCAGCAACCTGATGGGTGCCTCTCAGCTCCTGCACCAGGTGCAGGGCCAGCTCATGTGGGCCAGCCCAGCGCGGCAATCGTCCGTCGATCTTGACCCGGAAGCTGCCTGGAGCCTGGACGGTCACCGTCTCGTGGCGCAGCAGGCGGAGCAATTCGTCCGGCTGGCCCCTGAGCACCAAGGCCCCCAAGCCACCCAGGCCGCCCACGTCAGGGGAGGTGCCCACGACCACGTCGTCGCAGCCCACCCAGCCCTCTTCGGCGGCCACAAGGCCGGGCCAGCCCATGCGCGCCGGGTCGAAACACAGGGTCGCCCCGTGCTGCCCCGCGAAGTGGGTCACGATGCGCCGGCGCGAGGCCGGGCATTCAGGGTCAGCCACGAACAGGAAGCGTTCCACGTGGCGCGGCCGCCCCGCCGTGGAGCGCTTGCGATCCGCCACGAGCACATCGGCCGCGGCGCCGTCGAGCACGATGCGGTCCGGCGCGACGTGCACGGCGCTGCCGGGCTGCAGGCCGGGCCGATCCCCATGGGCCGCCAGCAGACTCAGCGCGCGGGACTCGATCTTCGGACCTGCAGCCTCATCACCGCCCTGATAGCCGCCCTTGTGGCCGCTCTGGTAGTCAGGGGTGCCCTTGTGGCCGCCCTGGCCGTCCGTCGGCTTGTCGGCCATCAGGCCAATGCCGATGCGAGCAAGTCGCCGATCTCGGACGTGGACTGCACACCCGCCGAGAGGGACTTGATCACGTTCTCCTGCAAGAGGCGTGACACGGTGGCTTCGATCTCCTGGGACGCCTCCATGTGACCCAAGTGGTCGAGCATCATGGACACCGCCATGACCGTGGCCACGGGGTTGGCGACGTTCTGGCCCGTGTACTTGGGCGCGCTGCCATGAATCGGCTCGAAGAGCGAGACCTGGCCGGGGTGGATGTTGCCGCTGGCGGCGACGCCTAGCCCGCCCTGAATCATGGCGCCCACGTCGGTGATGATGTCGCCGAAGAGGTTCGTGGTGACGGCCACGTCGAACCACTCGGGGTTCTTCACCATCCACATGCAGGCGGCGTCGATGTAGGCGTGGTCCTGCTCGATGTCCGGGTACTCCTCGCCCACCTCGGCCATGGTGCGGGTCCAGAGATCCTGGGCGCGCACGGCGTTCGCCTTGTCGATCATCAGCAGCTTTTTGCTGCGGTTGCGCTTGCGGGCCAGGTCGTAGGCGTAGCGGATCACGCGCTCGGTGCCCTTACGGGTGTAGCGCATGGGTTGGCTGGCCACCTCGTCGGGCGTGCCCTTGTTGGTGAACTCCGGCTGCGCGGTGTAGGCGTCCTCGGTGTTCTCCCGGACGATGACCATGTCCACGTCCGCGGGCGTCTTGCCCTTGAGAGGGCAGAGGCGTTCGTCGTAGAGCTTCACCGGGCGCAGGTTCACGAACAGGTCGAGGCCCACGCGCATGCGCATGATCACGCCGTGCTCCACCAGGCCCACGGGTGCGCGGGGATCGCCGATGGCGCCCAGAATCACCGCGTCCATGCCTTGGATGTCCTTGAAGGCGGAGTCGGGCAGGGTCTCGCCGCCGTTCGTGCCGCCTGTCGCCAACCAGCGGTCCGTGCCGAAGGGGTACTCCACCGTCTCGTAGGCGATGTCGTGCTTGGCGGCCACGGCCTCCAGCACGCGCAAACCTGCGGCGACGACTTCGGGTCCGATGCCATCGCCAGCGACGACCGCGATCTTGTGGGACATGTCAGCTCAGCTCCTGGTGTTGGGCGCACAAGTTCATGCGCGTTTCGCGTACAGGGAGCCTAGTTTGCACCAATTGGGGGCCGGCCCGCGAGGGTTGGGTGGGGATGAGCGGCTGTCGCAGGCGGCGATGGATGGGCGGCTACCCAGGGGGTGGGAGCCGTGGGCTGCGGGAGTCTGGCTGCAAGCCCTTCTTCATGACCTTGCTTGACCGCTGCGAGGGTCTCCGTCGCGCACGTCATCGCCAGCCCATGACGCGCCTGACCCCGTCCACACCGTTGTTAGACGTCACCTCAACGGATCATGGGTTTCTCAAGCCTGCAGCCAGACGAGTTGAAAAGAGAGCCGAGCGACAAGGACTCTTCCCCGAAAACGCTGAACTGACTAGAGTGGAAACAGGAAGAGGCGGCGAACGACGTCGAGCAAAGTGGCTGAGGGCATGCGATTTCATTAGCCCGGTGCATATCAAAGGACACCGCTTGTGAGTCGTTCCAAAATACTGAGCAAACCAAGGAGATCCGCTATGGATCCAGCGACCATCACCGCTGTAGTTGCCGCAGCAAAAGCTTCGGCATCCCTCGTCAGCGCATTCAAGAAAATGCGGACCGGCCACAAGGGTTACGAGATCGTCGTTGATACTTCCGCGCAAGAGCAGGCGCTGTCTCGGCACCTCACATTCGTTTCATCGTGGGCATCCACAACAACTGTTCACGGCTTGACCAAAGCGCTCAATCGAATGTACGTCTCACTGGAGCTCTACGAAGGAGAGTCCCGGCGATCCTCAACTGAGGAACGAAGGCTGCCCGTTCTTTCACTCCTGGAAGAAGGCGAAAGTTCAATCATTCTAGGTGGGCCAGGAGCGGGTAAGAGCACCTCCTTGCAGCGACTAGCCAATCACTTGTTGACATGTGAGCCAACTGAACGCGAACAAGATCTTCGATTTCCCATAGTCTTACGCGTTCGTGATCTCGACAAAACTGAGTCTATAACCGAGGGAATTCTCTCAGCAGTAGGAATCCGGATCTGGCTCGACGTACCAGACGACCTCCGAAACAAAGATACGTTTCGTTCCGAGGAGCAGCGAATCAGGGAATCGGCGCTCTCGAAGTATCTCTCAGAGGCGAAGCCCCTAGTACTCATTGACGGGTTGGACGAATCCGACGCACACGCAGCTGTGCGTATTGCCCGCGAATCGGACCGCCTCATCAATCAGACCGACACCATGTTCATCATGACATGCAGACATGGAGCGTATACGACGAAGATTGACTCGCTCAAGCCGTACAGCATCGAGCGATTCACGAAGACTCAGCTCGAGAGCTTCGCCAAGAGATGGTGGATAGACGATTCAGATAAGTCCGAGGCCTTCCTCAGCTGCCTTGAAGAGAAACCGTATCGAGGGCTGGCGACTACCCCACTCCACGCAACGAACTTCTGCATGCTCTTCGATGCTAACGGCGATCTACCCGAGGAAAACACCCGGGTCTATGAACGCATCGTCGACATTCGGGTTCGAGTCTGGGATCTCGACAGAGGAATCTCTCGACGCAGCTCAACACCCGGGTTCGACCCAGATCAGAAGAGGCGGTTCCTTTCAAACTTGGCGTTTGAGTTTGTGAAGCTGGATCATGCTCCAACATTCAGCGTCAACAGGTTCCTTGCAACCTTCGACCGCTTGAAGTCGCGATTTCGACTAGAAAAAGCAGCTCCGCGTGAAATCCTCAGCGAAATTGAATCGCACACGGGCTTGATCTACCTCAGTGGATTCGAGCAGTACGATTTCATGCACAAGTCGATTCAAGAATTCTTGCTCGGCAAGTACCTCGCCAGCATCCCCCTTTTGTCAGAGTATCAAGCATTCCTGCGAAACACTCCGGACGCGTGCGCTTTGGGAACGGTTCTTTCAGAAGACCCCGATTCGTTCATTGCATGCCTTTGGAAAGCGGTGCCTGGTCCAAGCAGGTCCCGAGAGCCTTGGGCCAGCGTCTTCCTATTCTGGAACCAGTACTTCCTGAGGCTTGTCGAGGAACACGCCGTTTTTAGAGGAAACAAGATACTTGGACTCGCCATTCTGGGCGTTGTCTCAGACTGCTTCTCCCGCCACAGGCCGGGAACCCCTGAGTTCAACGATCACGTCCGCACCGCACTGCGTCGACAGAACCAAGAGGAACTCAAGACATCCAAGAAGAAGCCGAAGCACGGTGAGAAGGAAAAACGGATGAAGGCTGCCCAGGAGCTCGAAGAGGCAGGAACTCAAATCCTCTCGACAGTCCAACGGGCACTTGCTCTTCCAGGAGTTGGTGAGGGCATCTCAGCGATCATTGAACGAGCTTTCGAATTGACGGATGAGACGCTCGACGGCTGGGGAACAACATGGGTCAGAATCTCGTCCACTCGAAAGGTGGGAATCTCCGACTCCATTGGTGAGTTCGCATACCCAGAGGGTCTCTGGGTTCCCACCGAGTGGATCTGAGGAGGGCGGGTTCGGCAGATTGCTTCAGGAGTCGAGCGGGAAGCCATCCGGTGCCCCCCTTCTGTGTCTCGCCTTTCCAGATCCAGACGGGCGGTTCGTCGGAACAGACGACGGCCGATGCAGACACTTGCCTAGCTGGGATCCACTGGGGGGGGGAGCAGATTATCTTCAAAATGGCCGAACTCCATGAAATTCGATCGCTTGATATCGAATAACACCACGCAACATATCGTTTTTCAATATCCTCCAAAGCCATCAGAGCCCCATCGCTCCAGGAGCCGCCTGCCATGCCCACCAAGCTCTACATCCGCTTCCTCTACTTCATCTCGCAGATCGCCCTGGTGTTGTACGTCGCCAGCTTTCTGGCGATCGCCGTCTGGTACGCCCCGACCCTGGTCGGAATGCAGGACTCGGCACCTTGGGAGCCGCCGGGCATCAGCGTCCCGGTGGAGGTCTCGGTCCACAAGCCGTCCTGGCGGGTGGAGCCCATGGCCCACGACGGGAGCCCGGCCGAACTCAAGGACTTGAAGGGCGAGCTGCTGATCCATCCCAGCTCCCCTGAGACCTTCGTGCGCCTGATGCTGCCAGCTCTCGCCACGATGATCATCGGTTTCGTTGGCCTGTGGACCCTGCGCAACATCCTGCGCGATGTGCGGCACGGCGACCCGTTCACCCTGGCCAACGTGCGTCGCATCGCGACCCTGGCGATGATGGTCTTGGCAAACGAACTCGCGGGCTTCTTCAGCCCCCAGTTCCTCGACTCCCTGATGCGCGAGTCGCTGGTGGTGCCTGGCTTGACCCTGGGGTTCAAAGGAGAGGTCAACAGCACGGCGGGCCTCTTCGCCTTCCTGCTGCTCACCCTCGCCGAGGTCTTCCACCACGGCCTCAGCCTCGAGGAGGATCAGACCCTCACGGTCTGATGCGCCGAGCCATGCCAATCATCGTACGACTCGACGTGATGCTCGCGTTGCGCAAACGCAGCCTGTCCGACCTCTCGCAGGAGGTGGGCGTCACCCCCGCCAACCTCTCGATCCTCAAGAACGGGCGCGCGAAGGCCGTGCGCTTCTCGACTCTGGAAGCGATCTGCGATGCGCTGGATTGCCAGCCGGGGGATCTCTTGGAGTGGGAGGCGGCGGAGGAAGGCTAGGCGGCCACTACTCGCATTTGCAATTCGCGACTTCCTTGGTGCCCAGCTTCTGCCCGCCTATCTCGATGTCTTCGACATCTTCCTCGATAACACAACTCTTCGTGCAGGTGTTCACGGTGCACTTGATGCACAAGATCGTATGCATCACGACCAAGGGTGGACCGGTGAGAGTGGTTGTCAGCGTGACTTTGGTGTAGCCCTTTGGGCACTCGCCTTGCTGATTGGACGAAGCTTGCGACTTGTGACACTCCGGGCCCTTGGGTAGCTGAAGAAGGGGGACCGGAGCGCCCGCCTCGATAAACCGCAGAACGAGCGTCGGTACAGGGCCAGGCGGTAGACGGACGAGTCCTGGCACGAACGAGAGCAGTTCCCGGTCCGTGCCACCCCGACGATGTCGAACGACCACCCGTTCGAAGGCGCTCATCTCCCAAGCTCGTAAGCGAACAGTCACCGTGGGCGTCACTTCCACAGATTCCAGAACGATGGCCTTCGCAGACCCTGCGGGAATCCCGGCGACCTCGACCCGCCCCGTTGGTGGAATTCCCGTCGAGGGGGGAAGGTGCAGATCGATGACCCCCGCTGAGACGTGTTCATACCAGACGTTGTGCAACGCGACATCGACATCGAACCAACGGGGCGAATCCCCCTCGCAAAGGATCACGATGGCGCCAGAGGAAACGGACACGATCGGTGGCACACCTTCTTCCGGCATGCTTCCCTGGGCAGCACTGGCCACCACCAAGCACATCCCGCTCAAGAGCTTCCTCAACATCTGGGCCCCCCTTGTCTCTCGCACTCCCCCCCGGAAGCCATGCGCTGCACCGTGTCGCCCGCAACCACAGAATCCTACGCCTGCACGCGCTGGGGAACGAATGTCCCGAATCTTGGGGCGAAACCTCCCGCATCGCTTGGGTCGTGCAGCGTCACGAGGAAGTCGGAAGCCCGGACGTGCAGGTCGTTCCCACCGAACTTCTTGATGGTGTTGCCATAGACGATGGCTGAAGAAACGGACGAATCACCTTGCGGCCGCCTCACGTGGATCGGCCTCCGCCCGCGCAAAGGCGATGCTCCCCGGGCCGTCGACTCTGCCACGGTCGTTGTGGGCCAGGGCCTCGAAGGGGATCACTTTCGCGGTCTGCCTGGCGGGGCGGGGACGCGACAGGTGACGCTCATCTCGGCCTCCGCCTTGCTCGAAGCTGCGCACCTACTCGGGCACGAACATCCCATCGACCCGGGGCTGGCGCGACGCAACCTCGTGCTGGAGGGCTTGGACGTAGCGGGGCTTCGGAATCAGCGCTTTCGCATCGGTCGCGAAGTCGTCCTGGAAACCACCGGCGGCTGCCCGCCCTGCGACAAGATGGAGGCCAACCTCGGGCCAGGGGGCAAGCTGGCGTTGAGCGGCCTCGGAGGGATTACCGCGCGGGTGACCTGCGGCGGGAGAGTGCAGCTCGGCGATGCGGTGGAGGTTCTAGGCACACGCGAAGACCCAGGCAGGGCCTGAGCCGCGTGCCGACCAAGAGCACCTACCGCCCAGGCAACTGCACCAACCCCCACTCTTCGTACAGCCGCGCATAGTCGTTGTCCGTGGGGTCGGCGATCTCGAACAGATGCCCGCCCATTGCCAGGATCGCCAGGAACATCACGACGGCCCCTGCCCCGACCGGCACCCAAAAACCCCAGCCCTCCCGCAGGCCGCGCGGCAGCTTCACGCCCAACACCCCCGCAGCCGTCACCAAGCCGTTGAGCCCGTGATAGAGCCCGCACACGGACAGCAGCAGATAGTAGGGATAGAACATCAACGGCATCCACCAGAGCGAGAACGCGAGCCCGCCGAACATCGGTGAGGCATCGAAGAAGGCGCCCGACCCGCGCGTGGCGAACACGTGCCCGAGGATGACCAACAGCAGGAACCAGCCGCTGTAGCGGTGGAGCCGTGCGCGCAGGGGCTGGGTCGGGCGGCGCAAACCGTTGCGCTTCAACCGCAGCAGCGCGGCGAACAGGTGCACCACCAAAGGCGTGAACACCAACAACAGTTCAGCGGCAGGGTGCTGGTAGACCTCGCGGGCCGAACGCTGGAAACCGTCGTAGGCCTCGGCGCCTCGGATCGCGGTCGCCGTGTTCACCAGGTGCACACCCAGGAACGCACTGAAGAGCGCGCCCGACAGGCACTGGATGCGCAGCAGCCGCGTCTCGCTGTCCGGTGTCACGTCCTATCCCAGGAGGTCTTCGACCCAGGCCATCCCTCGCAGCTTCTCCCGCAAGCGCTGCCAGCGCTTGATGACCGCCGCCTCACTCAGGTCCAGCCGTGTCGCCGTCTCGGCGCATGTGAGACCCTCCAGCCCGCAGTGGATGAGCAGCTGTCGGTCGTCAACGGACAACTCGCCGACGCGCTGCACACAAGCGGCCACTGCCTCGTCCTTCCCCAGGCGCACGGACAGCGAGGTCACACCGTCGGGCACATTGGCCAGCGCGAAGAGGCGAGTCGTCGGCCCGCCTTCGGCCGCCGCGAAGGGCTGGCGTCTCAGCTTGCGGAACCCCTCCAACAACACGTTCTTGGCGATGGTGAAGATCCACGCGCGGAAGCTGCGCGACGTCGGATCAAAGCGGGGGAAGGCCGAGACCGAACGCATCCAGACCTCCTGCACGAGATCCTGGGGGTCCACGTACAACTGCATCGAGCGCCGGATGCGCAGGTGCGCCCACGCACAGAGCGCCGGCGCCACCCGTTCGTAGAGCGCGGCGAAATCCGCCTGATCGCCAGACTGTGCGCCCGCGGCCAGCTGGGCGGTGAGGGGCTCGGTCGACATGCTCGCGGTCACTTTCGATGGGTGGAGAGGTGGGCGGCGGGATGCAGCCTCGACCAGGGCGTGCCGCCCGTCAAGCGCCCCGTGACCTACTGGAGCGACAGAAGACGCAGGGCGTCCCGATTTTCTTTTCGTGCCCTGTCCACCAACCGGCCTCCTTTGTCACTACATCCCTGAAGAGACAGGGCAGCCCGTATGCTGCCCTTCCCGAAGTCCAGACGCAGGAACCGTGCCAAAGGGAGGCACACAACCGTGGATCTCGAACAAAGCTCATCGCTGGTCTTCGATTTCGTCGACCGTCTGCTGGACGACGTCGAGCGGGGAGAGGTCCGTCCGCTGCATGAATACCTGCCGCGCTACCCGGGCTGCGAAGAGGAGATCTCCAAGGAGTACTTCGCCCTGCTGAAGGTGCCGGACGAGCAGCCCAGCCCCACCGAGCTGCGCGTCGGACCCTACCGCCTGGTCCGTCAACTGGGGCGCGGTGGGCAGGGCGTCGTCTGGCTGGCGGAGGACTCACGCTTCGTTCGACAAGTCGCCCTCAAGATGCTCGCGGCGCCGCTGGGCACCATCCCCGAACGACAACGGGAACGCCTGCGTCGCGAAGCGGAGGTGGTCTCGCGCCTGGATCACCCGGATATCTGCTCCGTCTACGAAGCGGACCTCTCGGGCGAAGTCCCCTATGTGTCCATGCGATTCGTTCCGGGCGACACCCTGGCCTCGGTGATCGCCGCCTCGGTGACCGACAACTCAGCAAGCAGCAAGCGAGAGCCTGGCGCGACCACAGCTCCGGACATCCAGCAAACCACCCGGACGTTCGAGCGCATTGCCAGGGCGCTGCACGCAGCCCACGAAGCAGGGGTGGTGCACCGCGACGTCAAGCCCGGCAACATCATGATCACCCCCGAGGGTGCACCCGTGCTGCTGGACTTCGGTCTCGCGCGCACTCTCCTGGAGCACGGGGCCGACGAACAGACGGCGCTCACCGCCTCCGGCGAAGTCTTCGGGACGCTGGCCTACATGGCTCCGGAGCAACACGGGACCGACCCCGAAGCCGCCCGGGATCGGCGCGTCGATGTGTATGCCCTGGGCGTCACCCTCTACGAAACGCTGACCGGGAAGTGTCCCTTTCATGCGCCCAGTTCGCGGGGGTTGCTGGAGGCAGTGCTGCGCGGCGAGGCTCTCGCTCCGCGTCGTCTGAACCCGAACATTCCGCGCGATCTGGAAGCGGTCTGTCTCACGGCCATGGCGCCCGAAAGCGGACGCCGCTACGCCACGGCGGCGGCCTTTGCCGAGGACCTCCAGGCCGTGCTCGATGGGCGCCCCGTGACGGCGCGGCCCCGCTCCGCCTCGACGCTGCTCATGCGCCGTGCGTCGCGCCATCCGTGGACGACCGGCGCCACCGCGGCGCTGGTGCTGATCAGTCTCATCTCGGTAATTCTGGCTCAGGGTTGGCAGGACGAGGTCGTCGCCCGGGAGCAACGCCACGAGCAGCAGACCGCCGCCCACGCCGCGTTCTTGCGGCTGCGCGATGCCCATCGCGAGGACCGCACGCCAGATCCTGTGGACGAAGCGGTCGTGCAGCGCTTCATTCCCACGGACGCCACCCTCGAACGGCAGGTCATCCTGGGCTCACCCCTCTCACGCGATGCGGCTGACCTCTTCGTGCGCTATGCCGCCGATGCCACGCGCGGAACGGCGGGTGGCCTGCAGGCGCGCTACCCCACGGGCGTCGTGGCCGAACCTGTTCCTCAGTTCACCCTCGCTGGAGAGGCGGCCGAGCTGGATCGACGTCTCAGCATCCTGCTCGAACAACCGGGCAGCGGAATGGCCGCCATGACACACGAAGTGACTTGGCCGGCGGGACGCTTGTCCATGAGCTGGCAGCTGCCCATCGCTCCCCCCCTCGCCCCTGGCTACTGGCGTTGGTCGGTACGCGAGGCCGAGGCCATGGCTGAGGCCGCCCCGCTCGTGTCGGCGGTGTTCCAGGTGGTGGATCTGGAGGCGCCTCAACAGTTGCTCGCCGATCTGCCGACCCTTGGAAACCGATCACTGGACGCCGAGCTGCGCGTCGTGCACTTGTTGCACGCTGGCTTCGGGCAGGCCGCTCTCGATGAGCTCGCCAAGCTCCAGCAACTCGAGGCCGGTGCGCCGCAATCTCCGGCGAGCGACGAGGCCACGGATCTCTCGTCCGACGACCGCGCCCGACGACTGCTGCTCTCCGCCTGGGCCTCGGGGCTGCTCGGTCGCACCGAAACGGTCAACGCCCTGCGAGCCGAGTGGCTGGAACTGCGACGGAGCGCGCGCCCTTGAGCGGGACCTTCCTGCGTGCCTTGCTGGTGAGCGCCGCCCTCGGCGCCATCTCAGCAGCCATGCCTGCTGCGGCCTGGCCCCAGGACTCTGCGCGCGATCAGCAACTGCTGGCGGCCCAGGCGCTTCGCGATCTCGCCATCTCGCAAACGGAAAGCGGCCGCATCGAGCAAGCCGCGAAGGGCTTCATGGAAGCCGCGAAGCAGTTTGGCGAGGCCGGCGACGATCTGGAACGCACCAAGTGCCTGCACAACGCGGGCGCCATGTTCGAGCTGGCCGGCCACTACGAGCAAGCGATCACGGCCTTCGGCCAAGCCCAGACCTGGAGCGCGCGCCTGCGCCGGGCGGACTACGCGGCCAGCTCGGCCGTGGGTCGGGGCCTCGCCCTGGGTCGCTTGGGCCGGCAGCCGGAGTGCATCGAGGCACTGGACATCGCCGTCGCCCTGCTCGAGCAGTTGGACGACCCGGCCCAGTTGGCGCTGGCCCTCTTCAATCGCGGCGTCTCCCAGGCAACCCTGTCGCGCGATGAGGACGCTCAACTCAGCCTGTCTCGCGCCGAGCAGCTCTACCGGCAGCTGGGCGATGGGCGCGGGCAATCCTGGGCCACCACCAGCCTGGCCCTCGTCTACGAATCCGCCGAGCGGCCAGGCGATGCCTACGCTGCGTTCACCCGCGCCATCGAGATCACGCAGGTGCTTGGTGACGAAGCCAAGCTAGGCATGCTCTACAACGAGCGCGGCCTCGTGCTGAAGATGCTCAATCGCTGGGAAGAGGCGCTTGTGGATTTCGATGCTGCGGCGCCTCTGCTAAGCGCCGCAGGAGACACCCAGCAGCTGGCGCGTCAGGCCATCTACAGCGGCGAGGCCCTCTCGAGCCTCGGCCGCTTCGAGCAGGCGCTGGCTGCCTTCGAGTTGGCTGAGAGACGCAATCCGGCGGACGACGACCTCCTGGCCGGCTATGTGCTCCAAGGTCGCGGTGAGCTGCTGTGCTTCGTCGGCAAATATAGCGAGGCGCTGACACTCTTCGAGCAGGTCGCGCTGATCATGGAGCGCCACGGCGAGCATCGACACCTGGGTCGCATCGCCACCAGACAGGGCGAGGCATCCCGCAACCTGGGGCACTTCGGAGATGCCCTGCGCTTCCACGTGGCGGCAGAAGCGCACTACCGCCGCGATGGGCATCGGGGCTACACCGCAGGCGCCATCATGGATCGCGCAGAGCTGTATTCAGAGCTGGGTCGCTTTGACGAGGCCATGGCAGCCTACGACGACTCCCAGAAGTTGTTCGAGGAGATCCACGACCGCGAGTGGTTGGCCCTGGTGGATGTGAGCCGTTCGGCCACGCTGCGCAAGGCCGGTCGACCCGAAGAGGCCTTCGATGCGCTGGAGCGTGCACGCCCCGAGCTCGAGGCCATCGGCAACGAACGGCAACTGGCCGTCCTGCGCTTCGACCGAGCCGTACTCCTGAACAGCCTCGGGCACTTCGAGCAATCCCTCTCGGAGCTCAAGCTCGCCGAGCCGGACTACCTCGCAAGCGGTGGGCTGGGGGCGGCGGCGCACCTGGAGCTGGCCCGTGCCACAGCCCGCCGCAACCTGGGCCACGTGTCGCGAGCCCTCGCCGGCTACGACCGCAACGAGGCCATCCTGGAAGAGCTGGGCCTGCTGCAACACCTCGTGCGCGTGGCCGTGCTGCGCGGGGGCTTGCTCTCCGAGCAGGGCCGCCATGCTGAAGCGCTGGCCAGCTATGACGCCGCGGCGGGGCGCTTGGCTGACCTGCTGGCCGGGCACGTAGCCACCCTCGGCGAGGGCAGCTCGTCCAGCTTGCGGGCCGAGTTTGCGCCTGTGGTTCCGGCGGCCCTCGACAGTGCGGCGGCTCTGCTCAGCCTGCCGCCTGAGACACGCAACGAGGCGACTCTGGCTCGCGCGTGGCGCGTGTTGGAAGTCTTCCAGGGGCTCGGCATGGCCCAGCTGGTGGCGGAGCAAGGGCTGCATTCCGACGACGACCTCCCGCTCGAGATGGCGATCTCTCTTGAGGCGGCGCGCCAAGCGCTGAGCACCGCAGCAGAACAGCTGGTGGAGGCTCAAGCAGACGGGGACGGGGACGGCGACGTGGCCGCTGCGAGCGCGACCCTCGACGCACACCGGCTCTCGCTTCGCCAGCGCCTGGAAGAAGCGCGCCTGGCGACGCCCGACGTGGTGCTCCCACCCATCGCCGAACAGGAGCAGGTGATCGCCGCACTGTCTGCCGGCGAGGCCCTGCTGCACTTCTCGGCCTTGGGTGAGCAGGTTCATGCCTTCGTCGTCACGCCGTCAGGTGCACGGCTCGTCCCGCTGGGGCCCACGGCAGCCGTGGATTCCGCCGTAGAAGCCGTCGCGCGGCGACTGGACCCGGCCCTGATCCGTGAACAACCGGTGCCCACGGAGTTGATGGCCGATCTACGAGCGCTGGGTCGCCTCGTGCTCGACCCCGTCCTCGCCGCGATCACGGAAGAGGGCGAGCCCCTGCGCCGCCTGCTCATCGTGCCCTCCGGCAACCTGTGCCGCGTGCCCTTCGAAGCCTTGCTGACAGCGGACGTCGAAGCCGACGCGGACCCCAAGCACTGGCCCTACCTGGTTGCAGAGGTCGCCGTGACGCACGTGCACTCAGGCACAACTTGGCTCGCCTTGCGGCAACGAGCCCTGGAACGGCAAACGCGCCAACAAGCTGCGGGCAGTCCGGCGTACGTGGCCCTGGCACACCCGCTCTACAACGCGCTCTCCTCGGAGTCTCCGGGTCGCTCGTCCTGGTCCCCCCTGCCTCGCACAGCCGACGAAGTCCTGGCGGTCGCACGCCTGCTGGCAAAGGGCGCGGACGACAAGGCCACGCTGGATGCCCTGGCCGACCAGTTGATCGAGGGATTGGTCGACGGTCCCCCGGATCACCTCGAACCCATCGCGGGTGACGACTTCCTGTTGCTGCTGCGCGACCAAGCGACGGAAGCCCAACTCAAGCAGCGCCCGGAAGTCTCCGAGGCACGCATCCTGCACCTGGCCTGCCATGGGGCAGCCGACACCCTCTCTCCCGCTCTTTCGCGCCTCGTGCTCGGACCCTCGCCGTCGGAGGACGGGCGACTCTTCGTGGACGATCTGGCGCGCCTGCCCCTCTCATGCGATCTGCTGGTGCTGTCTGCCTGCGAAACGAACGCCGGGCCCGTGCGCGCCCTCGAAGGGGTCGATGGCTTGTCGCGTGCCGGGCTGGCGGCTGGCGCCCAAGCCGTCCTCTCCACGCTGTGGCAGGTGCAGGACGACGGCGCACGACGACTCATCGTGGCCTTCCACGAGGGCTGGCTGCACGAGGGCAAGACCCGCATCGCCGCCCTGGCCCATGCCCGGCGAAACGCCATCGCCCAAGGCGTGCCCATCTCGACCTGGGCCGCCTTCCAGCTCTGGGACGGCGTCACCGGCCACTAGCAGCCTGTCGCGGCAGTCATCAGCTGCGAGAGGCCGCTTCATTTTCTCGAGATTCCTGTCCACCCGGGGCGCCGCTGGGTCACGGGGGAAGTGGAAGGGCGAGGCATTCGGCCCCGCCGCCACTCATTCGAGGAAAGAACCATGACCGCCATCGCCCGTCTCGGTCGCCTGACGACCACCCTTTGTGCCGTGCTCCTGCTCGGCGGGACCGCCCAATCGCAACTGCTTGCGGCCAAGGAGCACCCTTTGCTGCCTCCGTCGCCCCCCGCCTTTGGAGACTCCCTGCTGCTGGAGCCGGTGGACGTGGCCGTCATGTCCTGGTGCGGCTCCGTGTCCTGGGCCTACGTGGCGGACGAGGTGAGCAACCTCATCACGCGCTTCATCATCACGCCCTCCGGATCGGCCGTCGGTGCCGTCGAGTTTTCGGGCTTCACGGGCGGACCCTACGGCGTGGCTGTCAACGACATCCCGGGCCACACCTACCAGGAAACGGTCTACGCCACGGGCTTCGACCTGGCGGGCGACGCCGCCGTCCTCGTGTTCGACAAGTACGGCAACTTCCTCAACAGCTTCAAGGGCAAGAACACCGACAACCTGGTGTTCCCGCACGGCATCGCCGTGGGCCCGCAAGGCCACATCTTCGTGGCCGACCCCATGCGCCGTGTCGTGGATGAGTTCGACCCGCTCTTCGTGCACCTCAGCAGCGCGGCCCTCACCGAGAACCAGTACTTCCCCAACCAGGGCGGCGAGCCCTGGGACGTGAGCGTCGACCTCATGCGTCGCGTGCACGTCTCGGCCTTCCAGTACTTCCCCTTCCCCGTGGGCCAGTACGACATCTTCCGTTACGGCGACGCCTTGCCCACGATCGGGGCCGGCACGGGTGCGAGCACCTTCGGCATCGCCGGTGTGGACGCCCGCAGCCTGGACCGCAGCCGCTACTCCAACAACGACGCCGAGGTGCACCTGCTGCCCTGGGGCGAAACGGTCTGGCCAGCCTGGACCTTCTCCGGCCCCTTCATGAGCACGATCCCTGTGGGCGCCGCGGCCGCTGATCACCTGGGCGGCCTGGAGACCCAGCGCACCTGGCGCATCGCCGGCCTGTCGGGCACCGATCGCATCGTGCGCTGCGACCGGCGGGTGTTCATCACGGACCGCACCGACGGCGAGGTGGAGGTGCAGGCCAGCAAGCGGCTCTCGACCCCACGCCCTGCCGATGCCATCGCCTGGTGGCAGCTGGACGAAAGCAGCGGCACCACCGCCAAGGACAGCTTGGGTTCGAAGCACGGCAGCTGGAGCGGCGGCGCCGCGCCCAGTGAAGGCGTCGTGCGCTGCGCCATGACCTTCGACGGCGGCTCGGCCGGGGTCGTGGTCCCCAACCACTCGTCGCTCGAGGTGGGCACCTCCGATTTCAGCCTCGAGGGCTGGATCCGCGTGGACCCCGAAACGACCGACACGTTCACCTTCATCGACAACCGCTCACTCAGCGGCGTGGGCTACCGCGCGCTGCTCGACAACGGCGCCCTGGGTTTCGAGATCGATGACGGCGTGGACTTGCAGCTGACTCAGTCCACGGCCCAGGTCGACGACGGCTTGTGGCACCACGTGGGCATGGCGGTCGAGCGCGGCGTGAGTACGCGCCTCTACGTGGACGGTTCCCTGGTTGCCACCGGCGGCATTGGCAGTATCACGGGTTCCCTCTCCTCGGGGGCCAGCCTCTACATGGGCCAAGACAACACCACGGGCAGCACCGGTCTGCAGGGTGGGCTGGATGAAATCACCCTCTACCACCGCGCCCTGGCGGGCAGCGAGTTCTCCTCCATCGACAACGCCGAGTGCGCAGGGAAGCACCTGCCGCCCGTCGTCTTCGGCCACGTCTTCGGCACCTTCTCTTCCAGCAAGATCTCGCTGCCGCAGGATCTGTTTCACTTCTAGGGCGTGCTCCATACCCTGCTGGCCTTCGCTGAAGGCCTGGGCACGGGGGCAGTGGCGTCGATGGCGCGCCCTGCTCCCGTGCCGCTTTCGTTGTGGGGCCAGAGTCGTCTGACGAGGGTCCCCAAACCTCGACGAGCAAGGCCGTGACGACTGCCTCACCGGCCCCACACAAAGTTTCTTCAACTTCCCTGTCCGGGAACATCCTTCCCCGCGCTTGTTCCCCCGGCGCGGGGAGCGCCCGTTCACCGAAATTGGAGAGTCTGATGCTTGAGTGTGTCCTGTCGTGCCTACTGTCCGCCGCCCTCACGCCACTCTCGGCGCCAGCCCCAGTGCCCGCCCCAGTGCCTGGCGAGCAATTCCAATACGTCCACGGCGGTGTCGTCATGCGCGTCGTGTCGACTGGCGACAACGATCTCTGGACCACTCATACCGGCGGCGTCATCCGCTGGTCCATCGACGGCGGCACGAGCTTCACCAACGCCCGAGTGCCCACGAGCGTCACCGGCACCCTGCGCGGCATCCAGATCTCATCGGATGGCCAGGGGCCCTTCGCCTACTGCGTGGGTGCGGACGGCGTGCTGCTCTTCTCCACCGACAACGGCCACAACTGGACACTGAAGCCTCAGGTGCTCAACCCCTTCCTCGCACCCGCCGAGCTGTGGGACTGCTTCTTCAAGGACCGCGACAACGGCTGGATCGTGGGTTTCGACCACACCATCTACGAGACCAGCGACGGCGGCCTCAACTGGACGAACATCGCGCCGCTCGGACACATCGCCGCCGCCAACCCCGAGTGGTATCAGATCTACGCCTGGGGGCCGGATGAGTGGATCGCCGTGGCCGACGAGGGCTGGTACATCCGTCACCTCCCCGGCGGCAGCATGCCCCACGCCCGCATCGACGTGACGCAGGAGTGCTACCAGCCGCAGATCGCCAGCCCGCCCTTCGACCTGGAACTGTGGTCCGTGGACTTCGTGGGAGACACGGGCCTGATGGCAGGCGGCGTGGGCAACAACGACGGCTACGTCTACAAGTCCACGGATCGCGGTGCGACCTGGAACCTGCACACGAGCTGCTACGACCACCTCAGCCCGACGGGCAACGGCCTGACGCCGCCCAGCTTCTACGGCGTCGAGATGTTCGACGACCCCACCAAGGGCATGCCCGCGGGCTACGGCTCTGGTGTGTACTTCACCGGCCTCTCATCCACGAGCGCCGCCGTCACCGGCTGCCCCAACTGCCCGGCCGGCTCGCTGGCCCTCACCCAAGTGGTGAACGACTCCGACGCCAACATGACCGTCGAGGCCACCGACGACAGCGGCAAGCCCCTGCAGCGCGACATCTCGACCTCCGACAGCCAGCTGGTGGCCTGGACCGTGGGCGACTTCGGCACGGTGCGTCGCTCCGACGACCAGGGCATGACCTGGACCGAGAAGGCTGGCCTGCACCGTGGGCGCATCCGCGGCGGGGAGTTCGATGACCTTCAGACCGGGACCGTGTTCGGGCAGGGCTGGCGGATCTACTGGACCACCAACGGCGGCCAGGACTTCACCCTGGAAGACGAACCCACGATCCCGCTGGACCCCATGGGCAACCCATGGTTCGGCCAGTCCAACGCCGCCGCGCTGACGCCTGGTGCTGCAGAGGCCGTGGTCGTGGGCGACCGGGGTCGTATCGCTGTGCGCGACAACGCCGGAGTCTGGACGGACCGCTCCATAGGGCTCTGGAGCACTCCGACGACGCTCACTGCCGCCCTCATTTCGGACGACGCGAGCGTGATCCTGGTGACGGCTCCAAGCGGCACGGTCTACCTGAGCATCGACGGCGGTGCCAACTTCACACCCAACACCCTCATGTCTGGCGGCTCACCGGTCACAGCCGACCTGACCGACATGGTGCTCATGAACAACTACGTGCTCTACCTGGGGGCCAATCACACCATGTACGCAGCCAACGTGAACAACCTCTTCACGGCCGTGGCCGCCGTGCCCATGGTGGGTTCGACAGCCATTCCCACGGCACTGGCCTCAGCACCAGGCCTGCAGATCTACGCGGGCAATGCGGGCGGACAGCTCTTCAAGTACAACACGGGCTCAGGCCAACTTGAGCTGGTCACCGCCATCACGCCCGCCGACCTGGGCAATCGGGTCAACGACATCGAGCCGGTGCCTGGCACGGCGGATTGGTTCTTCGGCGGCGAGAGCGGCACGGTCCAGCATTTTGACGGGACTGTTTGGAAGGCCGTCAAGTCGAGCTTCGAGCGCGAGGTGCGTTCACTCGAATTCTTCTCGGCCACCGAGGGATTGATCGTCGGACGGAAGACGAGCATCGGCGTGTGGTAAGAGGGGGCCAACGCGCCGTTCTCGCAGCCGATCAGCGCGGCGAGAACGGCGGCTGTCCGTTTCGACGGTCAACCGGGCGACGTCGCCAGGGTGCTGGGTACACCCATCAAGGAGAGGGCTTCATTGCGCAGCTCCAGGCGACCTTCGCGGAGTCCGGCAGCTAGCTAGTGGTCTTGGGGCCCTCGACCTCTGTAGTCTTTCTGGACGCGGCTTTTTGAGTAACGGGGCGCCCGGCGGCGCCTCCCGCGATTCGCGAAAGGCAGAGCACCCTTCCATGGTCGACCCAACTGTGCCCGCGCTGACGGCGGCGGCTCGCGCCTCGCGGGCGAGCAGCCGCCTGCTGCTTGCCGCGGGGAGCTTGCTGGTGGGCCTGATGTTGGCCGAAGGCGCCGTGCGTGTTGTGGAGTCGGTCAAGGGGACGAGCTACGCGCTCCAATTGGACGCTCAATTCGACAAGCCGTCCCTGTTCCAACCCCATCCCTACGTGGGCTACATCCTGAGTCCCGGGGCGGCATCGCCTCCGGGCTCCATCCTCAATTTCAGTGTGAATGCGATGGGCTTCCGCGGAGAGAACATCTCGCTCAGCAAACCCGCGCGCACCTTTCGGATCGCATGCCTCGGCGGTTCGACCACCTACGGGTCGGCGGACAAGGGCGACGCCACAACCTGGCCAGCGCAGCTGGAACAAGAGTTGAACAACTCCCTACCTGCCGGAAGCCCCTACAAGAGTGTCGAAGTCATCAACGCAGGTGTTGTCGGATACACGTCGATGGAGTCCTTCGTCAACTTCAAGATGCGTGTGATGCCCCTCGAGCCGGATCTCGTCATCCTCTATCACGGCATCAACGATGCTCGTGTGATCGATCGCCCCGACTTTCAGCCCGACTACTCGCACGTGCGCATGCCGTGGGTGCGACCCGTCGCTTCACGCAGCGACGTGCTCTTCGGTTGGAGCCACTTGTATGGCTGGATACGCGGGCAGGCGTCTATACCCACGGTGGATGACGCCACAATGAAGCCCTTCCTCGGAGAGCGGCTCGCAGAATCCGAGGAGCGCACAGGGCTCACCACCTGGCGACGAACTCTGACAGAGCTGACTTCCTTGGCGCGGGGCAACGGTGTGCATGTGATGCTGACGTCCTTCGCCTACACGCGCGAACTCAAGCACCGCAAGAAGTGGATGCTCTCCGCATTCCGCGTCGTCGACAAGATGAATGCGATCACGGAAGAGCTGGCTCGCAACCTGGACACTCTCTTTACCGATGTCTCCGAAGCGGTGGGAACTCGCCAGGGGTTCTTTGTCGACTCGGTGCATCTGTCCGCCGCCGGCAATCGCCGCATTGCACGGGCCGTGGGGCAAGAAATTGGTGAGGCCGGGTTGCTCGCGAAGCAGGGTTCCGCACCCTCGATCGAGCAAGAGGGCGCCAAGGCGCAACGCTAGCCTCAGCCGTCGCCCCGTGAGCAAGACCCGCTCAATCGAGGATCGTCACGGATGTGCTCACGGACATCCGGTCTCCGAAAGCAAAGTCGGAGAGGTCGGCGAGTACGCCCGTAGACCCTGCATCGATGACGAGCGGAAGGCCAATGATGCAGACAGGAGCCACGCCGCTGATGGGCAGTTGGTTGGTGCTGGCCCATTGATCGAAGATGGCCGGATAACCCACGGGGTTCGGCTCGGCGTGCCCCTGAATGGCGGTGTGAAGCATGAGCGACCACTGGCCCGCGGTGACCGCCTGGGGCCAGACAGAACCTGCGATGAGACCGCTGGTGATGCTGATGGGCAGCCGGGTTCCGGGCGGGCCCACCAGCGCATCCGGGAGCATCGGTGACGCGGGATGCGTGCCCAGCACGCCGCCCCAGTCGATCTGGTGCCACACAGTGCGCAACCCGGGGACAGTGGGCTCGTTGTCCCAGCTCATGTACCCCAGAGTCGGCACGCCGCCAAAGGGTGAGCCCGCGGGGTTCTGAGCCGCCAGACCCGTGTTCGGGTTCACCACCCCTCCCAGCCCCGACAGGGACACACCACCGTTGCGCCCCACATCCCAACCTCCGTTGGGGTTGATGGCCGATGTCGAGAGCGCGGAGTCATAGGACCCGTTGCCCTGGAAGCCAGCTGGGTTCAGCGCGACGTTCAAGGACGGGGCGGACGTCGTGGAATGCCACACGAGCTCCGTGCCGCTGAAGAAGGTTGCGAGGGCGGTTCCACCCTGGATGAGGGCGACGGTGTTGGAGGTGTAGGTGTTCAGCTCGTCGTTGGACATGGCCCAGTACTGGTTGTCGTGAATCGAGTTGGTCTGCCAGAACCACCAGCCATCGATGTGATCCAGGCTGGCGAGAGTCGTGGGAAGCCACGTGAACTCAACATCCCAACAGAACCCCGTGGAGGAGATGGGCAGGCTCGCAGCGCCGGCGGCAATGATGGTCGTCGAGCTGAAGCTCGAAGTCGGCGGCAGGCCGTCGTTCGGAAGCAGGAACTTCAGAGTCGTGGGCACACCATCGAGGTCGGGAAACCCGGTGATGAGAAAGCTCGTGGAAGTGCCTGGCGCAAGCCCGTATGGGAGAGCGCCAGCCGATGTCACGCCGAGGGGCACACCGCCTGGCGAGCAACCAGGTCGCACGAAGACGTTCTGGAGGTTGTTGTTGCCGCCGGCGTACTCAAAGAAGGCGATCGCCGGGTAATCCAGCCCGATAGCCGGTGGTGCCCCCAGGACACAGGCCGACGTCCAGAAGGACGTCTGCCGGTATCCGAACTCTCCCAGATTGGTGAGGTGATTCCCGCGCAGGTCGTTGCCGTCGACCCACGACCCAATGCCGTCCACGCCGCCCGTTTGCCCGGCACCTCCGCCGATGCCCACGTAGGTGACATCCATGCCGTTGCTGAGCGTGTGCCAGTTGTGTGCAGCCTGCGCCATCAACTGGGCTGGGTGGCTCGTGAGCAGCAAGCTGAAGGAGACGAGCAAGGCGCGCGTGACGCGCCCGGAGGACATCGGGGGTGCGATCATGGTGTCTTGCCCGGATCTGGATCTGGTGAGAACTCTAAGTGTGAAGCGTCCTCCGCTCCTGGGCGTCACCGAGGTTTTCCCGTTTTCTGCGATAAGTGAAGGCCGGTGAACTCGTCCCCACACCCTACGAGCCCGATCCGAAAACGTTGCGATAAGTGAGGTTCAGCCGCTCCCCCACCGGGCGAGCCGTCTTTGTCACCGCGTGACGCCAGTGGCTCTGAGTCTCGCCGGCCATGAGCAGCAGCGAACCGTGGGCCAGCTCGAGGCGCACGCTCGGCACGTCCTTGCGGACCCGATGCTTGAGCGAGAAGCGACGCACGGCGCCCAAGGACATGGACGCGATGACAGGTTGCGGGCCCAGCTCCCGCTCGTCGTCCGAATGCCAGCCCATGCTGTCGGCCCCGCTGCGATAGCGATTGACCAGCACGCTGTTGAAGGAGGAACCGGTGTGCTGCTCAAGCCGACTGCGCAACTCCGCGAGGGCAGGCGTCCAACCGTCTGCGCGATAAGTGTTGCCCGAGTAGGCGTAAGCCACGCCCTTGTCGCCATACCATGCAGATAGCCGCGGCGACGGGATCCGCTTTCCGGCGATGCGCACGTGGTGCTGCTCCCACTCGATCTGCTCGAACAGAGAGGCGGCCAGCGCATCGGCCTCCTCGAGCGAGAGGAAACCTGGCTCGTAGACGACGTCGCCGTCCGGGAGATCGAGACGTTGAGAGCGCTGGGCAGTGGGCACGCCCGGCAGTGTAGCAGCGGCCTGGACGGGCGCGGTGTCACCTGGACAGCACGCTTCCCGCGCAGACGATCAATCCAGAATCGTGACCGACGTGCTCACGGACATGCGGTCCGTGAAATCGAAATCGGAGTGATCGGAGAGCACTCCCGTGGAGCCCGCGTCAATGACGATGGGAATCCCAAGGGCGCAAACAGGACTCAGGCCGCTGATGGGCAGCATGTTCGTGCTGGCCCACTGATCAGACGGGGCCGGCTCGCCCAGCGGATTCGGCTCGGCATGCCCCGCGACGGCTGTGTGCAGCATCAATGACCATTGGCCCGCGGTGACTGCCTGAGGCCAGCCGGGGCTAGGAAAGATCACGCTCGTGATGCTGATGGGCAAGCGCCTTCCGGGCGGACCGGCAAGAGCGTCGGGCACGGCAGCGGAGACATTGGGTGCGATGCCAAAGATTCCGGCCCAGTCGATTTGGTGCCAGACGGTTCTCAGGCCGGGCACGGCGGGCTCGTTGTCCCAACTCATGTAGCCAAGCGCGGGCACACCACCGAAAGGAGAACCCGCTGGATTCTGTGTGCTCAAACCAGTGTTCGGGTTCAGCACCCCACCCAGCCCGGACAACGACACGCCGCCGTTGCGCCCCACATCCCAACCCCCGTTGGGGTTGATGGGCGAGGTCGAAGCCGCCACGTCATAGGGCCCGTTCCCTTGGAAGCCGGCAGGGTTCAGGGCAACGTTCAACGAGGGATCGCGGGTCATGGACTGCCAGACATACTCGGTGCTGCTGAAGAACGTCGTCAGTGTGGTGCCCCCTTGAGTCAGGGCGATCGTGTTCGAGGTGAATGAGTTCAGCTCGTCGTTGGACATGGCCCAGTACTGGTTGTCGTGGATGGAGTTCACCTGCCAGTGCCACCAACCATCGATGTGGTCCTCGCTCACGACAGCGGTGGGCATCCAGGTGAACTCGACGTCCCAACAGAAGCCCGTGGAAGCGATGGGCAAGCTGGCATTTCCGGCTGCCACAATGGTCGCCGACCCACCGATACAGTCTGGGAGCAAACCATTGTTTGGGATGAGCAGCTCCAAGCCGCTTGGAACGGGGGCATCCTGCGGCAGACCGCTCAGGAGGAAGTTCGCAGAGGCCCCCGGTGAGAAACCGAACGGAAGAGCGCCTCCCGAAGTGATCCCCGCGGGAGCGCCCCCAGGGGTGCAGCCCGGGCGCACGAAGATGTCCTGGAGGTTGTTGTTCCGGCCCGTGTACTCGATGAACAACATGCCTGGGAACTCAAGCGCGATGGCCGGCGGCGCTCCCAGGACACAAGCAGAAGACCAGAAGGAGGTCTGCCTGTAGCCGAACTCTCCCAGCAACGTGAGCTGGTTCCCGCGAAGGTCGTTGCCGTCGACCCACGACCCGATGCCATCCACTTCACCCACCTGTCCTGCGCCGCCGCCGATGCCTGCATAGACGACGTCCATGCCGTTGCTGAGGGTGTGCAATTGCCCGCCGCTTGCGCGTGGGCCTGGGTAGGCACGGTCACGAGCGCGAGCAGGATCACTACGGTAGGGAGCCCGGCGCTCCTGAGTCGGTCGAGGCTTCGCATGGTGTGCACAGGCTCCCAAGGGTTCGATGGAGAAGAAAGCGTCAGGCAGCGGTCCATGTCACCGGGATTCTCAAGACAACCCGGTCTTGGGCTCCAGCAGCCCTCAGCTGCCGTCCCTGACCCGAGCCAGCACGCCGTTCGCGACAGCCACCCCACTCGCGAAGCAGGCCGTAAGCAGATAGCCCCCGGTGGGCGCCTCCCAGTCGAGCATCTCCCCAGCGCAAAACACGCCCGGTCGAGCACGCAGCTCGAGCTCTGGCGTCAGCGCCTCCCAACGCACGCCGCCCGCCGTGCTGATGGCTTCATCCAATGGGCGCGGCCCGAGCAGGGTGAGGGGCAAGGCCTTGAGGGCAGCTGCGAATCGCTCCGTGTCGTCGAACAGATCGCGTGGCAACAGCTCATGGATCAAACCGACCTTCGCGCCCTGGAGCCCGAGGCGCACCCGCAGATGATGGGCCCATGAACGCGACCCGCGCGGGCGAGCGAGCTCGTCGCGCACCTGTTGCAGTGCACTCCCCGGTAGGAGGTCGAGCTGCACGACAGCCTTGCCCTTCGCCTCGATCTCGTCGCGGGCCAAAGACGACAATGCGTAAACGAGCCCGCCCTCAAGACCTGTCTCGGTGATCATGCACTCGCCGACCCGGCGGAAGGTCTCGGCACCCCCGTCGAATGCGAGGCCCACCGGCTTCAGCGGCTGCCCGGCGAAGCGCGTACGGAAGTGATCACTCCAACCCGGCACCAGCTCGGTGTGCGGCGCGGGCTGGTGCCCCACATCGAAGCCACAGTTGGAGGGTCGCAGCGGCGACGTGTCCACACCCTCTTTGCGCAGCAGCGGCACCCACGCGCCGTCCGAACCGAGCCGCGCCCAGCTCCCGCCACCGAGGGCAAGCAGCACCGCTCGGCACTCGGCTGTCCGCTGCCCATCGGGCGTGTCGAAGCCCAGCGTGTGCAACCCCCCTGCCGGCGGACCGAAGCCGATCCAACGATGGCGCATGGCAAAGGCCACGCCCTGTTCTCGCAGACGGGCGAGCCAAGCGCGCAGCAGTGGCGTCGCCTGCATGCCGGTGGGGAAGACGCGCCCCGAGCTGCCGACGAAGGTCTCGACGCCCAGCCCCTCGGCCCAGGCGCGCAACTCGTCGGCACCGAAGGCTCGCAGCATGGGTTCGAGGGCCGTCCGCGCCGAGCCATAGCGCCCCAAGAACGCGTCCTGCGATTCGCTGTGGGTGAGGTTCAACCCGCCTCTCCCCGCCAGCAGGAACTTCAGCCCCACCGCGCGCTTGGCCTCGAAGAGGGTGACGCTCACGCCCGCAGCCGACAGCAGCTCGGCCGCCATCAGGCCGGCCGGTCCGCCGCCAACGATGGCGACCTCTTGAGCGCGCGGTGTGTCGTCTGGCATCTGGATCCATCACACGAGAGCCCCGCTTCCCAAGCAGAGGGCGCGCGATCATCACATCTTGCTCACGATTTTCCCGCACGCGCGTCGAGCTTCTCGGCGCAGGGGCTCTCAGGCGGAGGCGCGCACAGGCCTGCGGCTGGCCTGGACCCAACCCACCAGCACCAACAGGCCCGAAAGCGCGCCCAGCCCGAGCATCCAGGGCACCAGCACCGGGGGCGCCATGTCGCGCAGCGCGAGCAACACCACCAGGACAGCCGCGCAGCCCAGGAGATAGCCAGCCTTCTCGATCGCTGGCAGGGGCGCCCGCGCAGCGGCAACCGGCCGCGACGCCGGTGCAAACAGCACGGCCTTCACGCGGTCGTAGTCCCAACACACCAGGAACACACTCGCCAACAGCATGAGCAGCGTGATCCAGCGCGTGCCGCCGAAGCCGATCGACCAGGTGACCACGGCGATGTTCATGATGATCGGCAAGAACATCACGGCGCCCAGGGTCGACGTGGCGGGGATCAGTAACAGAATGCCCGCCGCCACTTGCCCGAGCCCCAGGAAGTTCCAATAGAAACCCGTCTGGTAGATGGCTTCGAAGTAGGCACCCACCGGCGACTCCGGCCCGAGCAAGGTGAAGCGGTTGCCGAGCAGTTTGACCATGCCGGTGGGGATGAAGGCGGCGGCCAACAGGATGCGCGAGAGGACAGCCAGCCTCTGGCAGACCGGCCACCCGCGGGCCGATGCGTGCAAGCGATCCAGGTATGACTCCATGGGCTCTCTCCGTGCGGCCAGGCGAGCCCTGAGCAAACGCCCGATCTCCGGGATCGGCAAGTGAAGGAACAACGGCCTTTGGCCCAGTCCCTCAGCCGAAGCGCTTCGCCGAACGGGCCCGGGCCTTGGCTGCCTCCTGCTCGCGGTCCTTCGCGGGCGCGGCCGTCACCAGACTCCCGAGCAGGTCGTGGACCACGGCTTCGACACGATCGACGGCCAGCTCGAAGGCCTCCTCATTGGCCTGGGACGGCTTGCTCGCCCCGCTGATCTTGCGCACGAATTGGACCGAGGCGGCGCGCACCTCATCGGCCGTCGCCGGGGGATCAAAGTTGAAGAGCGTCCGGATGTTGCGGCACATGGGGTCCTCCAGGTCGCGGGGCGACGTTGGAGGATAACCCCATGGCCGGGGCGTGCTGCCGCTGGTTCAGGGTGCGCCCAAGACCTGCACCACGAGTGTCTCCTCGGTCGAGCGCCCGGTGTACTTGTTGAGGGCCTTGAACGTGAGCGTGGCGAAGCCGGGGTCCGCAGTGACCGGGAGCACGATGAGTCGGCTGAGCTCGAGGAGTTCGGCACCTTGCAGGCTCTGCTCGAAACCAAAGACCGCCTCCGAACCCCAAGAGGTCGGCACGCCCTCCACAGTCACGGAGATGGGCCGCCATGGGCAGTGCTGCGAGTCTCCATTGAGCAGGGTCAGGGTGTAGGGCACCGCCTGGCCAGCCACCACCTGCAAGCTGCCCGGTGTCAGGGTGAGCACGGGATCGCCGTACGCACAGGGGAGAATCGCACCCGGAGTGATGGTGACCTCTGCGAACCCTGGGCCGGAGCCACCCACCTGCACGACACGAGTTGTTGAGATCGTCGTGCCTGTCGAGGGGTCCACGTACACGGCGGGCACCGGGCCCACCGGCACGAAGGGTGCATCGACGAGGCTGCCGGTGCGAGGTTCCGAATCCACCAGGTACGTCCTACCAAGGCGGTTGTAGCCCGGACCCAAGCGGATCGTGGTGCCCAGGGCGATGGGCTCGCTGAGCATGAAGTTGTCGAAGACCGAAGGCTGCCGAAACTCGACGTAATAGAACTGCTCCCGTCCGAACGGTCCATCCACACGGGGCAGCCGCAGCACCTTGGTGGCGCTGGACGCCAGACCCAAGGGATCCAGGGTGAAGGACTGAGTCCCCCCGTTGGGGTCGACATGAATCGTGTCGGACTCCTCCAACCAACCCGCCTGGCCGCGCTTCTGCTGGTTGTAGCCCATGCTCCCCCTGAGGCCCATGACGTCAAAGAGGTCGCCGTACTCCAGGCGACTGCAATCGTCCGTCAACGACGGCCCCTGGCAACACAGGGACGAGGAGTGCGCCAGGCCAAGAGCGTGACCCATCTCGTGCGTGGTCGCCCTCAGCGAGAAGTTGCCCATGAAGGCGCCCGGCGGGTCGAGCGTCGGTTCGCCCTTGCTGGGGCAGGGGCCCTTGGTCGAGTAGGCGATGAGGTCGTAGTTATCGGCACTGAATCCAATGCCCTGGGCCTCCAGTTCCGTCTGCGCCGCCAGTGCCCAAAACTGCCGGTCACAGGGTGTCGTCGGAAAGTTGATTGGGACAGGGCCGAACACGTCGCCGTCGACGTTCAGATGGCCCGAGATGGAGAACTCCCCGTAGGACATGTCCTGCCAGAAGGCGTTGGTGGAGTCACTGTTCGTGAAGACCTGTTTCCGGATGGCATTCCTCGCCGGCCCCGGGTCCGTCCCAACCGGGAGGTAGGGCGCCCCAGTCAGGCTGATCAGGATGACCGCCATCTTCTTGGGCTCTTCCCACTTCGGGGGGCTTCTTGGGGGGTTGCCGTCATCCGGGGGGACGAGCCCTTGGATGTAGAGCTCTGGCACCGGAGTGCCCAGGGGCGCGACGTCCTGTGCCCCAAGGGCACTGGCGGCAAACGCTGCCATCAGCGCTGCCTGAACGAGAAGCAAGGAGGTTCGTCCGGCGGGTCGACACACGGCTTTCTGCATGGCTTGGGTTCCTTACTGGAGGTGGGGAGACTCCGGGTCACGCATCCCCAGCCCGAGGCCGCGGAGCGTCGCCCTGCCTTGGGGGTGTCGGTGGAGCAGCTCGGAGTTCAGAGAATTCTGAACACCTCCCGGGAACCCACAGCTCGCCTTCCGCACGGAACCTGTCATCCTCCGCGGCCCATCGGCGGCCCATCGGCGGGCGCTCGAAGCGTCGCGACAGGCGTACGAGTTGGAAGCCGGTGAAAACGCCTTGAACACCCTGGGCATCACCCGCTATCGCGGTGGTAGGTGCGCGGTGTCCGCCTGTCTGTGACACGCCTTCGAGTCAGCGGTGTTCACCGATTCACTCAGGAAGGGCAAACGGGCCGGGTGTGTCGCGCAATGTACTTTGGGCGGAGCACTAGGTAGCCGTGAGAGCGCATGGGTGACCTGCATTGGGCGATGGCCAGTTTGACGTGAGCCACACTGAGCCTGCCCTACCTCTCACTTCATGGCGCCGCGTACTTCAGGTCCCATCCCTTGGACGCGTAGCTCGAGAAGAATCCGCCGTACAGCAAGCTCTCGGTGAACTCCACCTGTCCATCGAGATCACTGTCTCTGAAGATGGAGACCGTGTAAGGCTCTACGAATGCCGAGAGAGGCTCCCACTTTCGGCGCGGTTGCGAGTAGATCACGAATCCGTGCATCGTATTCATGCCCACCCAAAGCGAGTGATGATCTGCCAACTGCTGCATCACGCTGGACGAGTACAGCAATGAGAGTGACGTCGTCGAGAAGTCGAACGCCCAAATGGAGCGAGGGCTGTCCCCCGCAAGTATCCAGAGCGTATTCGCGAATGGATTCGTGGCGAGATCGTAGATGGGCCCAAGCGTCGTCGATGAGTAGACGACAGTCTTCGCGATGACAGGCAACGTCAGTTCAGAGCTGGGAGGGCCACCGTTTGGGTTCGGGACGGAAGCGATCGAGAAGGGAGTCTGAAACACCCATTCCTCGATGAGGCACGAACCCGTTCGCTCCGACCAGCCAGCAACATAGAGCGTGTCAGAGAAGCCGGCCTTCTTGCAGACGGCCGTGGGCTGGTAACTCACGGTCTCGAAGGAGGAGTCGCCGTTCGCGGTGGCACCATTGGCTTTGAAGTACCACTTGAAGTTGATCTCCTTGCTACTGCGGTTCCGGAATTTGACATCGACCCAGACATCGTTTCCGCCACTTCCATCCGTGAGGTAGAGCCTGTCCGCGATGGTGTGCCCGAAGTTCGAGTGAAACTCTTCAGGCAACGGGACTATGGAAGCAAGTGCCGCAGGAAACGCGCAGGGAAGAGCGAGTAGGCACATCATCAGTTTCATCATCGATCTGCCGCTCAACAGTTGCATGTCGACCCCGGGCAGCCACCCCAATCAGATGGCATGGGCATGAGCCCGCATGTGCCGTTCTTCTTGTCGCACTCGGTAGAATTATCGACACAATCCTTCACGGTTTCTGAGAACTTCTCCCGCAATTTCTTGACCTTCGCGCTGTTCGGAGGGGCCCCGTCGCCGATGCAATCACACACTGCCTGGCAAACTCCGAGCGCCTCCCCCGCGAAAGCGTACGCCTCGTCGCATGGACCGAAATCTGCCGTTCCCGAGCTATGACAGCTGGCCAGAGCCGCGTAGTACAAAGGGTCCGTGGCATACACGGACCAGAAGTGTTCGGACCACTTGATGTGCGCGAGCTCATGAAGGATCACAGCCAAGGTCTCGACCTGGAAGTGCAGGGACCCTGTGTAGCCTGCCGTGAGCTCGGAGTTGAGAGCAATCGAGGGAATGATGTCGGCAGAAGTCACCCCTCCCCACCCTTGAAGTTCAGGGCTCTCCAGAGGACTAAACTCCCAAAGAACATGCCCATCGAGCGTCGGAGGGGGGCCGAGCTGAACGTCAAATGCGGCCCCGAATGCCGCATTGACTTCAGTGACCATGCTCATCAAATATCCGCCAGTCGCCTGAGTCATCGGCTGCATATAGTACCCGAGCAACCCGAAGTTTGGAGGCTGAGGTTGAGCCGCGACTGAACTCGAGAGTACGACGAGGCCTATCAAAGCACCCCACAGCTGCCCACCGACAACTCGCATCCTTGCCCCCTTCTGTCGTGCCTGACGCCCCTTGTCCGTGCCGGATCGTACACGTCACTTGTCAGATGTCAATGCCAGCGGCCACCACAGCCCCCAGTCTCATGCTCACATTGAACTCAACTTGAACTCAATCAGCGGAGCGCGAGAGGGCTAATCATTCGCCAGCCGGCTCGTGCTCCTCGCGCCGCATGGGAGACCCTCTCGACTTGCCGCATATCAGATGAGCCAGCATCGGTCCAAGCCAACCAAACTCATGAATGTGAAACTCGCTGTCGCTGTTTAAGCGCGACTGGTACGAGCCATGCAACACCACGAGCTCTCTAGTTTCCAACAACTCGGATATTCGCGCTCAGGTATTCGCGCTCAGGCGGATACGCCTTTACAGACGACTGAGCATCTACGTCACCCCAACGCCCACTCGAAACATCCCCGGGCTGTAAGACACGATCCGCCCCTCGATCGCGCTCGCCGCCACCGTCAACGGTGACGCGAGGTAGAGCTTCCCAGGCCCACTGCGCCCCTGGAAGTTGCGGTTGATGGCAGACACCGTCACTTGCTCGGTCGTCTCACTCACTCCCGGGCCGCAGCCGATGCAGGCGCCGCAGCCGGGGTTGATGATCTTGGCACCGGCTTTCTTAAAGGTTTCCAGCCAGCCCTTGGCTTCCGCCACTTCGGCGGTGACCTTGCTGCCGAACTGCACGTAGAAGTCCACGCCTTCGGCCACGCTGCGGCCGTTGGCCACGGCCTCTTCCATGACGCGGGCGTACATGGCGAAGTCGTCCACCTTGCCCGCCGTGCACGAACCGCCGTAGGCGATGTCGATGGCCACGCTGCCCAGGCCCGAGACCAGGGCGCCGTTGGTGGGGTCGGAGGGGATGCCCGCATCCGGGTCACCGGGCGTCGCCACCATGGGGTAGATGGTGGCGAGGTCGATGGTGTGCACGCCGCCGTCGTAGACCGCGCCTTCATCGGGGGCGGTGAGGGCAGCCACCAACTCTTCGCGCGAGCGAGCGCCCGTATTGGTACCGGGGCGGTTCTCGAGGATCCAATCCACAAGTGCTTCGTCGCCCTCGCAGATGCCGGACTTGGCGACGCACTCCGTGGCCATGTTGGCCAGGGTCGCGCGCTCGTCCATGGACAGTTTCAACAGGCCGGGCCCGCCGAACTCCATGATGCGGTCGAGGGTCACCTCGTGCCGGGCGTACTCGTGCAGGATGTGCAGGATCACGTCCTTGGCGGTGCTGCCCTCGGGCAACTCGCCGGTCAGCTCGAAGCGCACCGACTCCGGCACCTTCACGAAGGTCGCACCCGAGATGATCAGCGCCGCGTACTCCGTGGCGCCCACGCCGTAGGTCAGCGCGTTGTTGCCGCCGCCCATGCATGTGTGACTGTCGGTGGCTTGGATGAAGTCGCCGGGGTCGACGAAATCGCGCCGGGCGATCTCATGGCAGATGCCGGGGCTGATGCCGTCGCGTGACTGATAGTCACGCACACCCGTGTGCTCCAAGAAGGCCGTCTGCAGGGTGCGCAGAGTCTGGATCTTGTCCGCGAAGGGTGCCATCTTCGTCACGCCGTCGGCGTACAGCAGGTGGTCCTCGAAGACTGCGAACTTGCTGGCGTCGGGGATGGTGTAGCCCTCACCGAACTCTTGCTGCAGGAAGTGATGCACCTGCGCCGTGGTGAACTCGTGGCTGTAGCCGCCGTCCACCTTGACCATGATGGCGTCGCCGGGCTTCACCGCACTGCCCTCGCCCACGAGATGCTTGGTGAGCATCTTCTCGCCCATGGTCATGGGGCGCGCCGCGGTCGCGGGCGCCGGCACCGTCACGCTGCCGTCCATGAGCCCCTTGGAGAAGGGGAACAAGCCGCCCATCTCGAGGATCTTGCGCGTCACCGGGTCGTAGCTGCCGGTGAACTCATCGAGCGGGATCTCCTCCCCGTTCTGCAAGCGCTTGAGCTGATCGTGGTCGCCCATGATCTGCCCGAGGTTGATGTTGTTGCGCTCGTGAATCGGCGCGAAGGAGGCCGCGATCACGAGGCTGATGCCGCACCACTTCTCGCACTGGGGCGCCGTCTCGCGCGAACTGCCCGTGCCCTTGCGGAAGCCCGACACGATCACGCCGAAGTTGCCATCCAGCAGGCCCCGCTCGCGCACCACCCGCTCGCCGTCCTTCATCAAACCGGCGTAGGCGTTGAGGGCGATGTCCTCCGGCCGATGGTTGAAGCAGACCCAGGCCGGCGTCATGGCATCGGTGTTCACATCATCCAGCAGGTCCTCGACGCTCAGGTCCTCCATGCGGAGGTCCAGCCCGTCTTCGATCTGCTGCTTGATGAGGTCGAGGTCCTTGGTGAGGAACAGGACGCGCTTGCCCGGCTCCAACTTCACGGTGCGAGATGTCATGGGGTGTGGCTCAGACGCGCTGGATGAGCATCGCGATGCCCTGGCCGCCGCCGATGCAGGCGGAGGCCATGCCGTAGGTCTTGCCGCGGCGCTCGAGCTCGTGCACCAGGGTCAGCAGCAGGCGCGAGCCCGTGGCACCGAGCGGGTGGCCCAGAGCGATGGCGCCGCCGTTCACGTTGACCTTCTCGCGATCGATCTCGAGTTCCTTCTCCACCGCCAGGTACTGGGCGCTGAAGGCCTCGTTGATCTCGAACAGGTCCACGTCGTCGAGGGCGACACCCGCCTTGTCGAGCGTGTTGCGGATGGCCGGGGCCGGGCCGATGCCCATCTCCGACGGCTCCACACCCACCGTGTCCCAGGCGACGATCTTGGCGCGCGGCTTCCAACCGTTGGCCTTCGCGATCTCCCCCGTGCTGATCATCAGGGCGGCGGCACCGTCCACGATTCCGGACGCGTTGCCTGCGGTGACCGTGCCGTCCTTGCCGAAGGCAGGGCGCAGCTTCTGCAGGCCCTCGATGGTGCTGTCGGGCTTGATGTGGTCGTCCGTGTCGACGACGCCCACGACCTTGTCGCGCTTGACGATCTCGACCGGCACGATCTCCTCAGCGAAGGCACCGCTCTGAACGGCCGCTGCGCCCAGCTGGTGGCTGCGCAAGGCGAAGGCGTCCTGCTCTTCGCGCGAGATGCCGTACTTGGTGCCGAGCTTCTCGGCCGTCTGGGCCATGAACAAACCACACATGGGGTCCTGCAGCGAACCCATCAGCTGGTCCTGCAGCTCCCACTTCATGCCCAGGCGGTAACCGGCGCGCCCGTTCCACAACACGTGCGGGCTCTGGCTCATGCTCTCGGTGCCACCGGCCAACACGGTCTTCGCTTCGCCCGCCATGATCAGATGGCAACCGCTGATGACCGACTGCACACCCGAGCCGCACAGGCGGTTCACGGTGAGGGCCGGCTTGTCGATGGGGATGCCCGCCTTGAGCTGGATGTTTCGCGCGCCGTAGAGGGCGTCGGCCGAGGTGTAGAGCACGTTGCCGAAGACCGTGTGATCCACCTGCTCAGGCTTCACACCCGAGCGTTCCATGGCAGCGATGGAGGCTTTGGCGCCGAGGTCCAGCGCGGAGAAACCGGCCAACTTGCCGAAGCCGGGCGTTCCGACGTACTCCGCCATGGGAGTGCGGGCGCCACCAAGGATCACGATGTCGTGGGAAGTCATGAACGAGCTTTCTGTTGAAGGGGTTGTTGAATCGAACTGTCCGCGGGCGCGAGTTGGAGGCCGCGCGGGGCTCCGTCATGCAAACCGCGCAGCCAGCGCGGGGCGACAGAGCAGAGAGATGTCAGGAAAGAGTCAGTTGCCGGTGAACTTGGCGGGGCGCTTCTCGAGGAAAGCGCCCATGCCCTCCTTGAGGTCAGTGGTCGCCGCCAGCAGGCCGAAGAAGGTGGCCTCATAGTTGAGCCCGTCCTTGAGCGGCATCTCGGTGCCGTGGTTCACGGCGTCGAGGGCGAAGCGCACGGCCACGGGGCCCGAACGCATGATGCCGCGCACCATCTTCTCGGTGCGCTCCATGAGCTCGGCCTGGGGGTAGACCTTGTTCACCAAGCCGATGCGATACGCCTCGGCGGCGTCGATGGGCTTGGCCGTGAGGATCAGCTCCATGGCCCGCCCCTTGCCGACGATGCGCGGCAAACGCTGGGTACCGCCGTAACCCGGGATGATGCCCAAGGTCACTTCGGGCAAGCCGATCAGTGCGTTGTCGGAGGCGATGCGCAGGTGGCAGGCCAAGGCCAGTTCGCAGCCACCGCCCAGGGCGAAGCCGTTCACCGCAGCCACCACGGGCTTGGGCGTGGACTCAATCGTGTCCATGAGCTGCTGGCCCTTCATGGCCAGAGGGCGCGCGGTGATGGATGTCTGGTGCACCAGCTCGCTGATGTCCGCACCCGCCACGAAGGCCTTCTCGCCCGTGCCGCTCAGGATGACCGCTGCCACGGAGTCGTCGTCGCCCACCGCATCAAAGGCGTGCTGCAGCTCGCCGATGGTCTGGTCGTTGAGGGCGTTGAGCTTGTCGGGTCGGTTCACCGTGATGAAGGCGATGCCGTCCCGGTCGTCTCGGAGGATGTTCTCGTAGGTCACGTCTCTCGACTCCTAGTCTTTGTTCTTGGACCGCGTCGTCTTCTTTGGTGCGGCCTTGCGCGTGGTCTTCTTGGTGGTCGCCTTGGCCGCCGCCTTCTTGGCGCGGGGCTTGGGCTTGTCGCCGTCGTCAGCCTTGGTAGCCGCCTTCGGTTTCGGGGCAGCCTTGCGGGTCGTCTTCTTGGCGGCGGCCTTCTTGCGAGCGGGCTTGGCCTCCGTCTCAGGGGCATCGGATGCGCTTGCGCCGTCACCGGCACCCGCGGAGTCATCGCCTTGGAAAGGCAACTCGCTCTGGGGCTTGTTCTCGGCATCCTGCGCCTGTGCAGGCGCCGGCGAATCGCCGTTGTTCCGGTTGTCGTTGCGGTTGTCTCCGCCCCGGCCGCGCCCGCGGCCCCGGCCACGACTGCGCCCCCTGTTGCCGCCGCCACCCTGCTCGCCATCCCCACCGCCGTCCGCACTTCCGCCCCCCTGGCCCGACGGGGCGTTGGGCTGCGGCTCGGGTGTCGGCTCCGGCTCAGGGAACTCCACGCCTTCCACCATCACGGTGTTGATGTACACGGTCGAGCGCGGAACGCTGATTTCCTTGTAGCGAGTCTCCATGTTCACGGGGACTTCGGAGATCTTGTCGACGATCTCCTCGCCCTCCACCACCCGCGCGAAGGCGGAGTAGCGGCTGTCGAGGTAACGCGCATCCTTCTGGCAGATGAAGAACTGGCTGCCGGCGCTGTGCGGGTCGTTGCTGCGAGCCATGGAGACGACGCCGCGCACGTGGGGCGTGTCGTTGAACTCCGGACGGATCGTGTAACCCGGGTTGCCGCTGCCGTTCCCCTTGGGGCAACCACCCTGGATCATGAAGCCCTTGAGGACCCGGTGGAACGTCAGGCCGTCGTAGAAGCCCTTGTTGGCGAGCTTCACGAAGTTCTCAGCCGTGTTCGGCGCCTTGTCCGTGAGGAACTCCAAGACGATGTCGCCCATGGAGGTCCGGATCGTCGCCCGACTGTCGCTGTTGATGGTGACCATTGCGCTCCTTGCGCCTTACTCGCGATTGCATGCCTCGCGCATGCTCGTTGCCTTCCGGGGAAGCCCCCAGCTCAGCGCACCGGATTTCCGGCGATCATGCTCTTCTCGTTGTCGCCCTGCAGCCAAGGCCGCAACACGATCTGTTGAATCTGAATCGGCTTCGAGGGCTTGCCGCTGTCCGTTGCCGCAGCCTCGATGGCGGCCAAGGTCGCCTCGCCCCGAATCACCCGCCCGAACACGGTCTGCTTGCCATCCAACTCCGGCCGGTCGTCCAGGCAGATGAAGAACTGGCTGCCGGCTGAGTCGGGGTGGGCGAAGCGCGCCATGGAAAGGGTGCCACGGCGGTGCCGCCGCTCGTTGAACTCATTGTCGATCTGCCAGCCGGGGCCGCCCAGGCCGTTGCCCTGGGGGCAGCCGCCCTGCGCCACATAGCCCGGCAGGATCCTGTGGAAGCCCAGGCCGTTGTAGAAGCCCTGGCCAACCAGGCGCTTGAAGTTCTGGACGTGGTTGGGCGCCACCTCGGGGAAGAACTGCAGCAGGAGCACACCCACGTTCGTGCTGACCTCTGCGATCTCGCCCATCGCTTCCGCCGAGACCTCGTCCTGCGCTTCGGAGCGGAGCTTGGCTCGGGCCAACGCCTTCGCCTGCTTCCCTGGACTTCCTGAGGCAGTGGCGGGCGCAGCGCCCTGCAACGTGCCGGCGGTCTTGGTCTTGGAAGGCTTTGTCGCCAGTTGCGACTGCAAGGCGGTCTCCACCACCTCGACCCGCTTCACCAAGCCGGCCACCTGGCTCACGAGATCGTCGGAGCGACGCTCCAGCGCATTCTGGGTGCCCAAAGCCACCGCGGTCTGGAACTGCTGCAGTTCGCCTTCGAGCGAACGCAGCACGGCGTGCTGTGCAGAGCCTTCAGCGGAGGCGGCCGCGACGACGTCGAGCTCAAGCAAGGGGCGCAGCGCGTCCCCGGCCCGGCGCCCGAAGTCGGCGACGCCCCGTTGCTCCCGACGCAAGTCCGTGAGCAGGGCTTCCGAGTGCTGGTTGAGCAGGCCCGCCTCAACCTCAAGCCGTTCCAGCTCCGTCAGAGCGGCCTCTCCGAGCTTCGCCTGTTCGACCACGGTGCGCAGCTGGCCCAGGCGTGCAAACACATTGGCAGCATGGTTGCGCGACGAGTCGTAAGCCGCTTCCACTCCTGCCAAGGAAAGCCGCGACTTGGACAGGGACGTGTCCAAGCGCGCTTGAAGAGCCGTGGCCACATCGGCCACGGAGTCGGCAGCCGCCTCGCCCCCGGCCGAGCCGGCACGGGAATCCTTACTCGCAGCCTCTCCCGCAAGCTCCGTCTGCAGCCCCTCGGACAAGACGGGATCCTGTGCGGGCGGCGTCGACGTGCACGCCACACCCGCAAGAACCACCATCGCCCAGAGAGGCCACACTCGGATCATGCGCGCTTGTCCCCATCCCACTTGAAGAAGCCTTCGCCGGACTTCCGGCCCAGCTTCCCTGCGGCGACCTTGTCCTTGAGGATCTGCGGTGGCACGAAGGTGGGATCCTCGGGGAAGCGCTCATGCCAGCCCTCGAGAATGGACAGCGTGGTGTCGAGACCCACGTAGTCGGTGAGGGTGAACGGGCCCATGGGATAGCCGCAGCCGAGGGACATGCCCGCGTCCACGTCGGCCGGGGTCGAATCGCCACGCTCCACCATGCGCATGGCATCCGCCATGTAAGGCACGAGCAGGCGGTTGACCACGAAGCCGGGGGTGTCGCTAGCGGCCACGGAAACCTTGCCCACAGCCTTTCCGAAGGCCTTGGCCTCTTCGAAGACAGCGGGGTCGGTGGCCGGGGTGTTCACCACTTCCACGAGCTTCATGAGCTGCACGGGGTTGAAGAAGTGCAGGCCCACCATCTTGTCGGGGCGGCCGGAGGCGGCACCCATCGTGGCCACGGGAAAGGACGAGGTGTTGCTGGCGAGGATGGTCTCGGGCTTGCAGAGCTTGCCCAGGGACGCGTACAGCTCGCTCTTGATGTCCAGGTCCTCGATGATGGCCTCGACCACGATGTCGCAGTCGGCCAGGTCGCTCAGCTCGAGGGTGCCGTTCAGGCGCGCCTTGGCACCGTCGGCATCTTCCTGGGTGAGCTTCTCCTTCTCCACGAGCTTGGCGAGGCTCTTGGCGATGCGGCCCAAGCCCTTGTCGAGCGCGCCTTGGGCGGACTCCCGGACGATGACCTCAAAGCCCGCCTGGGCTGCAACCTGGGCAATACCGTGCCCCATGAGACCGCAACCGACGACGCCTACCTTCTGGATGGCCATGGACCAGTGTTCTCCTGTTCTTGTGTACGGGATGAAACCGAGGGTGCTGCGCTTGCGAGGCGAGCCTCGCCCGCCTTTGCCCGCTGAACCGGGCCCGAGAGGGGTACCGGCGGTCATCGGGTTGGTCGGGGGACGCCAAGGCTCTTGCGAGCCGTCCTGCGCTGCTGATCCCCCCTTGGAGGGGGCCCCCGAAGCGACCTTTTCAACCGGTCTTTCCAGCCGAAAAGGCGCCACAGTATGGGATTCGGAGGGGTTCCACGCAACCGTAGGGGGCTGGGGGAATCCGGGGGGCTGGGGGAATCCGGGGGGCTGGGTGGGGAATCTGGAGGGGTCGGAGGGCGTGGGCTGGATGGGCGGGTTGTGCTCGAAATGGGCGTTAGGGACCGGATTCCGCGACTAGGCGACGGATCAGCCCCGCCGTCTGGAAGCGGACCTCCAAGTAGGCGCTTGGGCGAAGGCCAGCGCTGCCCTCTCACCGGTGGTTCGTCCGGTGGTTCGTCCGGCGCGAGCAGCTTGCCGTGGAGGAGGGCGGGCTCCGCAAGCGCCGAACCCTCGGGGTTCGACTCGGGCGCTACCAGCAGCTCAAGCGGAGCTGGCGGCGGCTCAGTGGATGCAGAGGGAACTCCACAGCCCGCCCACTGGAGGGTGCAGCGCAGAAGCTGGATCAGCGGAGCAGGCTTCGTTGCCAGTCCATCTCGCCGCAGGACCGGATGAGCCCCACGTTGCTGGTCATGAGAACGCGGGCTCGGAAGGATGATCCGGGTCCGCCTAACGCCGCGATCCACGGTCCGCAATTCCAAGCTGGTACGGCCAACGCCCATCGACCTAACAGTCGGAAACTTAACGGACTGCTTGGATAGACGGACCCGCCTATTCGAGCTACCCTCGATCCTCGAAGACGGGAAACCGGCAAGGTCCGGGCCAGTTCAGGGAGAAGAAGCCGCACATGCGAAACCGGGGCGACGAATTTCGGAGCGCACGCAGCGTACGCTGGCTCTTCGGGCAGAATCTACCGGCAGACTCGCTGTCCAATTGTAGTTAGAGAGATCCAGAGACAATGACGCCGAGCGAGTTTGATTGCATCGTCGAGGTGGCAGGCTTGGCCGAGACGGTTCTGACTTGCGTCGCGATTATTCTCGGCGGCTGTTGGGCTGTTTTTCGCTTCCTGCGATACCGTCAAGCTATCCCTCGAGCCCAGATTGCCCTTACGTGCCAGGCGGCTTCCATGCGTCCTGGAAGCCGCCTACTTCATGTGGCCTTAGAGGTGGCAAACATCGGAGAGGTGTTGGTTGCGATCACGCATGTGGACTTACGCGTCCGGCAGGTATCGCCCCCACCGACAGGTGTTGCCGAGAAGCTAAATGCCGTCAATGAAGCGAACTCCGGAGAGGAGGTAGATTGCCCGTGGGATCTAATCGACTCCCGTGAGTGGAATGAGGAATGCATGCAGCTAGAGCCATCGGAGTCAGATCGATTGCACGCGGACTTCCTTATCGATAGCGAAGTGCAAGTGATCCAGCTGTATGCCCATGTACACAATCCAATAGAATCGAAACCCGGCTACGGTTGGACTAGGACAGAGCTTATTACGCTGGAGCAAATGAGTACATGAACACACACCAAGAGAAGAATGATGGAGACGGGAAGGGCGATAGGCGTCTTCATGAGCAACAACGCCAGCAAAAACCTCAGAAGCCACAGCAGCGCAGGGAGAAGCCCCAAAAAAAGCCCGCCAAACCAGCGAAGCCTACCCCGAAACAGGGAACGTGAGTTGGCTAGCGATGACTCTCTAACAACCAGTTGCAGGCTGACCGCGCTGCGCGCGGCAGCTGAACTGGCGGTCCGTTATGCGGCTTACGCGAGCGCCCAGTGGTCCCATGAAACCGGTCCTCCAAGGGCGCATGGGTGAGCCATTGGGCTAGCCGACGGAGAGCAGCACATGAAGACCGTCATCCGAATGTACGACGTCGCGAGTTTCAAGACCGAGGCGAATTTATCGAGCGACAAGCCCGTAACTCTTGTGTACGGACTGAACGGAACGGGCAAAAGCACGATCTCCAATTTTCTGTACGACACCACCGACCCAGACTACGCAAGCTGCTCGGCGACGATCGATCCTTCCGCAAAGGTTCTCGTCTATAACCAGCGGTTCGTGAGAGAGTACTTTCATGAAGCCGATAGCCTGAAGGGGATTTTCGGCCTTTCGAAAGAGAACAAGGAAGCCGATCAGAAGATTGGTAGTGCCGAGGCAGATCTAGCCGGTCTCTCCAAGACGCTTGAAGATACGGAGAGCAAGATTGAATCCGAGAAAGCATCACGGAAGCGGCAGGCGGAAAAGGCATACGAAAGGGTGTGGGAGATAAAAAAGGAGTACTCAGGAGGGGATCGAGTACTCGAATACTGCCTGAAGGGATTGATGGGAAAGAAGGAGATGCTCTTCAAGCACCTTTCGTCAGTTGAAAAGCCCGACGTGAAGCCAGGCAAAGATATCGCTCAGATCAAGAAAGAGGTGGAATCGATCAGTGGCGACTCGGCGACGAAGGAAAGCCACCTTCCATTGATCTCTTTCGACGGCACGCTCCTCGAGCAAGATGAAGTATTCGCCGCAACCATCGTCGGGAACGACGATAGCCCCGTCGCCGGGCTCATTCAGGAACTCCAGAATTCCGACTGGGTGCGAACAGGTATCGAACAATATGTCGTGGAGCCCGAGGCTGGCGGTATTTCGGCGTGTCCATTCTGCCAAGAGCAGACACTGACGAGCACACTCATCGAGAGGGTCCGCAGCTATTTCGACGAGTCCTTCACGAAGGCAGTCAACCGAATAGCGTCGCTACGGTCACAGTATGCGGTTGCCATCGATCAACTTCCCGCAGTCGATACCTACGACTCGCACTCATTCGCATCCGAGAAGCTAGCTGAGTTGCGGTTGGCGATTCAGAATCTCGCAACCGTCGCTAAGGGGAATCTGAGGCTGATCGACAAGAAACGTGAGGCCCTGGGTTCGCCTGTATCACTCGTGATTACTCAGGCCCCAGTGCAAGAACTCAACGCATTGATTGCCTCAGTAAACGTTGAGATTGAACGACACAACGACAGAATCGCAAATCGAGCCGCGGAACTCACCCGTCTGAAGGATGAATTCTGGTCGCTCATGCGTTGGGAGTACGATCAAACTATTTCAACTTGGCAAGGTGAGGACGCGGCCTTCGGTGAAAGTCTCAAGGTCGAGAGTGACAGCTTCAATCAGTCGGCCACGGCGATCACCGAGAAACGCAAGTTGATCTCAGATCTCCAGAAGACAACAGTCAATATCGATGCAGCCATCGAAAGCATTAACGAGTCGCTGGGTCAACTCGGCATAGGTGACTTTTCCATCAAGAAGCACAGCGACTTACACTACCGCATCGTCCGGCCGGGAGACTCCGAGGCGTCATTCAAATCTCTTAGTGAAGGCGAGAAGATGATCATCAGCTTCTTGTACTTCTGCGAAGTTTGTAAAGGCAAGCAAAGCGCCGACGAAACGACCCAGCGGAAGATCGTCGTGATCGACGACCCAATATCCAGCCTGTCCCATGTTTTCGTCTTCAACATCAGTCAACTACTGAAGAATGATTTCTTCTCTTCTAAGCAGTTTGATCAGGTCTTCGTACTCACCCATAGCCTCTACTTCTTCTATGAACTTGCAGACACAAATCATGATCGCCGAGCAAAGAACCAGAGGTTCTTCAGGCTAACCAAGAGTGAGGCAGGCAGCCGAATAGCCGATATGAAGTACGAAGAGATTCAAAACGACTACCATTCGTACTGGTCTGTGGTGCTCAACAAGGATCAGTATCCCGCAATGGTGGCAAACTGCATGCGGAACATCGTCGAGTACTTCTTTGGGTTCGTGAAGAAAGACTCGTTGAACAACGTCTTTCAACACCCGAAGCTCAAGGGGAATCGGTACCAGGCTTTCTGTCGATACATGGACCGTGAATCGCACTCATCCGGCCAAAACCTGTTCGACTTCAAGGAATTCGACTACGAGGCATTTCGCGAAGGACTGAAGCTGCTGTTCTACGCTGCTGACTATCCCGAGCACTACGACAAGATGGAGAAGTCAATCACTGGATAGGTGGCTCCGTTCTCAGCGATGAACAGGCGAGCCTGAGCCCGTCCCTGGCCAACCGTGGTTCCGGGCCGAGATGCAGGCGCCGCATAACAAGCCGATGCAGCGGACGTGGCGGCGCTGTGCCGATATCGCCCCTGGTAAAATCGCGAAGTCCCAGGCGTCCAGCACCCGTGGTGCAAGGTTGTGCCACGCCGCTGAAGGTCGATCCGTTAGACATGCCTACGATGCCTATGTCAACACTATCGAAACCTGTCAGCGTCCTTCTCTTCCTATTTTACAGCCTCACGCTGGCCGGAATGTCGTTCATCGGCTTCGGCCAAGTGATGTCAGGCTATGCAACGATAGGTACAGAGTGGGCTGGCCTTGACGGACTGCACAAATGGATTTCATCCAGCGCCAGTCCGTTCATGCTAGTGGCAGCCATTGCATGGCTCTGGAGCGAATGGCTGATGGTCAAGCTAGCGTTTCAGCACCGCGGACTACCTGAGCCCAAGCTAAGTGGGGGATTAGATGATCCATGGATGGACGTGTTCATGCCAATGATGACAATCGGGCTGTATGGAACTGCTGGCGTCTTTCTGCTTGGCCTCTTTTTCGTGCTCGCCGGCATCGCCAACCTGTTGCTTCCCGAGGTTGTCGCCAGCCTTCTGGGCGGACTAGGCACGTTTGTTTGCACCAGACTGTTTCTAAAGCGTGGGAAATCGAATGAGCCGATGCCTAACCAGCCGTAGTAACGGACGGTCTGCCCGCCGGGTGGATCACTGACAGGGGGATTCAATAGTGTCCGATAAGCGCGTGTACCGCGAGGTTAGAGACTTGCTTAACAAGCTCGGCGGCTCGATGAATTGGCATGCAGGCGGGCCTGGCGGCGGAGTCTGGCACTTGGAGTTGCACGGTCGCCGTTGCGACGTCGAGTGTCGTTCGAACGCGGTAAACTTTCTTGACGAACTCTACTTGCCGAGCAAATCGAACCCGCAGACGCAGGACGACTACGCCAAACCGTACCGCCTGCAGTCCGACGCCTTTTGGCGACTCGTACAGTTTCCGTGGCAATGAAAGTGGACCGCCCAACAAGCCGTAGCGAACATACTCGGCTGCGCCCGGCCGCTGAACGGCAGGTTCGCTAGACAGTCGACGAAACGTACATGGCTCGGACAACATCTCCTTGGCGCTGGCTCGGCGTGCTTTCGTTGATTGGTGTCGGCTTCGTGGCCGGATGTCTGTTCTCTAGGTCAGACTCTCCCTTTGGACCCAATCTTGGTGAGCCGTTCGAACTCGTGACGAATCTCGATGCAGAGGCGGCCTTTCTGTTCAAGGGAAAGCCGGCCATCCGCGGCATCATCGAGGCAGGTACTGAGGTGCGTGTTCGGATGCGAAAGGGCGGCGTTGTGTACGCAGACATCAGCACAGTGTTCGAGGAACAGGCTTCTGGCTGCCACTGGAGCTGAAGAGCGATGAGATGCTGTCAATAAACCCTAGCAGCCGGACCGGGCTGCGTCCTGCCGCTGAACGTGGGGGCGGGATCGCTAAGCAAGAGAGCGCACGTCCCATCAATCGCGCAGGTTGCCCGGTTGCCTAGCTAACCTGCGCCACCCCGCTCACTCCCCCGGCCGCGCACCCTTCGGGTGCCACGTCATCACCACATGTGGCCCGATCCCCGGCAGCTCGAACTCCTCACCCTCGGCCTGAAACCCGTGCTGGGCGTAGTAGTCGGCCACCCCCGTCCGCACGTTGGCCCAAAGCCCCCCGCCGCGCTTGGTGACGATGGCCTGGATGGTCTTCAGCAGGGTGCTGCCGTGGCCCTGGCGCTGGTGATCAGGGAGCACAGCCATCCCGCGAATGCGCCACATCTCGCTCCCAATGTCCCCTCGGGGGTCATGGAGCATGGAGATGACCCCGAGGGTCTTCTTGCGCTGACGCACGCCGTAATGGGTGCTGCGCTCGTCCGCATCCTGGGGATAGACGGACTCTTCGGGCGGGAGCCCCGGCCGCAGGACCTCTTGGCGCAGGGGGAGACAGTCCTTCGCTTCCAGCAGCACGAGTTCAGTCATGGGCGGGAGTGTAGCCTGCGACGCCCGGCGTTCACCCCTTCTCCCAGCCCGCCTCGTCCCCGCCCCGTCTTCCGACCGCCCCGCCCTCGCCCCTCCACCGAGCCACTCCCCTGCCCACGCCCCGCATCGACGTCCTGCTCCCGGTGCGCAACGCCCGGACCACCCTGCCCTGGGCCCTAGGGGATGTCCTCGCCCAGGAGGCCGTGGACGTGCGGGTGCTGGCGGTGGTGGACACCCTGGCCGACGGCCAGGACGACGGCAGCCGGGCCTGGCTTCGCGCCACCGCTCGCAGCGAGCCCCGGTTGAACGTGATCGACGGGCCCGGCGAAGGTGCCGCAGCCGCCCTGCACCTGGCCCTGGCCCAGGCCGACGCGCCGCTGGTCTCCCACATGGAGGCCGACGACCGCTGCCCCCCCGACCGCCTGGCGCGCCTCGCCGCAGCCCTGACGCCCGAGCTGGACTGCATCACCAGCCGCGCGGGCCAGTTCGGCGCCCGCACCCCCGGCATGCGCCGCTACCTCGACTGGCAGAACAGCCTGCTCAGCGGCGAGGCCATGGCGCGAGAGCGCTTCGTGGAGATCCCCGCCCTGCACCAGACCGGCCTCTACCGCCGCGAAGCCCTGGACGCCGTGGGCGGCTACGCGACCCACGGCCCCTGGCCCCTCGACATCGAGTTCTGGCTGCGCTGGTTCGAAGCCAACCGCCCCGTCGCCAAGCTCCCCCGAGTCCTCTACCGCTGGCGCCAACACCCCCAACAATCCACCCGCAGCAGCGGAGCCCACGACCTGGACAGCCTCCGCGCCGCCAAACTCTGGGCCCTCGAACGCTGGCTGGGCGCGGAAGGCAGCTCCGGCTCCGCGCCCTCCCCTGCTTCCGTGCACCTGGTCTCCACCGGCCGCACCCTCAAAGCCTGGGCCAACGCCCTCGACGCCAGCACCATCAACTGCGTCGCGCAGGACTCCTGGAAACCAGGCCAGCCGCTCCCGCAACTCGCGAACGGCGCCCGCTTCCTCGCCGTCTACGGCACAGCTTCCGTCCGCCAACGTTTCGCCATCCAACTCAACCCAAGACAACGAGCCCAACTCATCGTCGCCGCCTAATGGGCTAGTGCTTCAACGGCAAGCCAAGTTGCGGCCCCTCTGCTTGAGTCAACTGTTAGACCGAAGGGATGCGGATTCACTTTGCCACCCACACTGCGGCTAACCCCACTAGGGCTAGAAGTACGATGAACCAGGTCGGTCGGCTCGTGAACTGCCACTCGATCATGAGCGACCCCCTTTCAAGCGAATCGCGCTTCTGTTGGTCTACGCCAACGCCTGGGATCGGGGCCAGTGGTCGATCATCACAGTGACCGGCGTGCGCCTCGCGCGAGTCCTGGTTCTGCCTTATCACCTTGGCCTCCAGATGCTGAGGGTTCTTCCATCTAAAATGGACCGGGAACTTGCCGGCGCCGCGCCCTCTAGTCACCGAGTGCACAGCGGTCACGCAGTTGTCCTCCTTTTCTCGAATTTATTTCCGGCTGATCGGGATCCAGACGCACCCAGTGGGGTGTGCGCGCACTAGCGCTCCCAAGACAGGCCCCTGCAGTTCGCCGCCTAGGGCCCTGTACCCCACGCCCAGCTCGTCACGAGAGGGACCTGTGCCCCACGCCACCCTCGTCGCACCCCGATCCACCGAGGAGGGGGCCTCTGTTTTTTGGCACTTCAGGTCTGAGGCGAGTTTTCGAGGCGAAGCCTCGTTGTCTGAGCAGCAGACCTGACGTGCAAAAAACAGAGGCGCCCGGCCCGACGCCGAATCAGTCCACGACGAAGCTGGCAGCGATACCCATGCCGCCGCTCACGCAGAGTGTCGCCAACCCGCGCTTGGCCTTGGTGCGCTTCATCTCGTGCAAAAGCGTGACCACGATCCGCGCCCCCGTAGCCCCAATGGGATGCCCCAGAGCAATGGACCCGCCGTTGACGTTCAGCTTCGACGAGTCCAACGCCAGCTCGCGATCGCACGCGATGACCTGGGCAGCGAAGGCCTCGTTCAGCTCCACGAGATCGAAGTCACCCAGCGCCAGCCCGGTGCGCTCGAGCAACGTCTTCACAGCGGGAACCGGGCCGATGCCCATGATCTTCGGGTCGACACCCGCCATGGCATGCCCTTCGAGCCGCGCGAGAACGTTCAGCCCCAGTCGCTTGGCGGCACTCTCCGAAGCCACCACCAACATGGCAGCGCCGTCGGTGATCCCCGAGCTGTTTCCCGCGTGCACCGTGCCGTCCTTGCGGAACACCGGCTTCAACTTCGCCATGCCTTCCAGCGTGGCGCCGGGCCGCGGATGTTCGTCCGTGTCGACCACCGTGTCGCCCCGACGGGACTTCACCGTGACAGGAGCGATCTCCGCCTGAAAGCGCCCCTCGGCCTGGGCCACTTCGGCCTTGCGCTGGGACTCCACGGCAAAGGTGTCCTGCTCCTCGCGTCCGATCTCGTAGTTGTCCGCCAGGGTCTCGGCGGTGGACCCCATGGGCCCGTCCACCAGCGGACAGTGGAAGCCGTCCTGGTAGTTGCCGTCCAGCAGCGGGGCGTCACCAAGGCGGTAGCCCTTGCGCATGCCGGTCAGCATGAAGGGGTTGCGACTCATGGTCTCGACGCCGCCGGCCAGCACCACGTCGGCGTTGCCGGCCTGGATCTCCTGGGCCGCCAGGGTGAGCGTGCGCAGCCCGGACGCACAGGCCTGGTTGACCGTCATGGCCACGGCGCTCTGAGGCATGCCCCCCTTGATGGTGATCTGCCGCGCGATGTTGGGGCCCTCGCCAGCCTGCCGGGCCATGCCCACGTACACCTGGCTCACGGCGTCCTTGGGACAGCCGGCCCGCTCCAGGGCTGCGTCGGCCGCCGTGACCGCCAGCTCCACCGCGCTGACCGAGGAGAGGCCCCCGAGGAACTTGCCGATGGGCGTGCGTGCTGCGCCGCAGATGAGGATCGCTTCGGCCGTCATGGCGTCCCGCTCCAAATGAAGGTGGTGTTGCGTGCGGTGTTGAGTGCCGGGGCCACCCCGGTCGAGCCGCGCAGCGTAACGATTCATGCAGGTGTGAGTCAGCCGGGCACGCCCGGAACGCAGACCGGCCGACCCCCGCAAGCAGGGGCCGGCCGGCTGTGAATCGGTGGAGGAGGCGTGAGCGTGTTCGCCGAGACCGCGCCGTTCAGCGCGCCCCTCTCAAGGGGCTCCTCTCAAAGGGCTGGTCTCAGCCCTTGCGGCCTTCGCCGTGGCCGTGGCCGTCGTCGTCGTGGCCACCCTTGCCGTCGTCATGTCCGCGGCCTTCGCCGTGCTCGGCACCGTGCTCCTTGCCGTGCTTCTCGCCGCGGCCGTGGCCCTTGCTGGCGGCGGCCAGCTTCTTGAGAGCCGCCTTCGGGTCCTTGGCCAGGTCACGCTTGCAGCCGCCACAGCAGACGCGCACGAGGGTGTTGCCCACCAGCACGTCCTTGGTGTCTTCGCCCAGGGGCTCGCCGCTCACCAGGCACTCCTTGAGGGCGTAGTGCGGGCGCTGCTGCTCGATGTAGGCGGCGTCCAAGCGCTTCATGTACTCCGCAGGCTTCGCGACGATCGGCTCCAGGCAACGCTCGCAGCACGCGCGCACGAGGCGCGAACCGACCACAGCCTGGGCAGCCTTGTCGTCGAGCTTCTTGGACGGCTGCTTGAGGCAGGTCTTGAGCGGGTAGTGCGCAGCCTGCTGTTCGATGGCGGCGCGCTGCACCCTCTTCACGAACTCGGCGGGCTTGGCCTTCACCTTGCGTGCACAGTCCTTGCAGCAGGTGCGCAGGAGCTGACCGTCCACCACGAAGCTGATGGCGTCGGCCGGCAGCGGCTCGCCGGTGATCAGGCAAACGTCCATGGGGTAGTTGGCGAGTTGGGCTTGGGCCATGTCCTCTTCCGCCGGGGTCGACGGGAACAGGAACAGGGTGGAAGCCAGGGCAAGGCTGATGAGGTGGATCACGGGTGGATCTCCTGAGAAGGACGGTGAAGTGAGCGGAAGGGGCGCGCGCCAGAAGAGCGCAGCCAAGAAAAGGCGGGGTAGGCCCATGTCTCGCATGGGTGGCTGTTATTCCCTCGAATCCCCCCACGGAGAGGGGAAACAGGCAGCGGCGATGGGCGAGATCGCCGGACAACGCAGGCAGCCCCCGAAAGCGTCGTGAGACGCAAGGCGGGGGCTGCCGTGTTCACTGTCGCGAACGACTACTTGTTGAACTTGTCCAGCGCGGCCTGCTTGGCGGTGTCATCCATCTCCTCGAAGGTGCCGACACACTTGCCACAGCAGAAACCGACCGTGGAATCGTTCCACTCGGTGGATCCGCCGTCAGCTTCGACTTCGCCGCCCATGATCGGGCAGTGGGTGTTCACGACTTCGGCGGACTCGGCCTTGGAGGCGCAGCCGATGGAGGCGAGCAAAGCGAAGGCCAGCAGGATGTTGGTAAGACGGGTCATGACAAGTACTCCTAGGAATGAAATGCGCTTGGGTTCGAGCGTGGTGCAAAGGACTGAGCCCGCCTCTTCCCCAATGGAGCGCTCGCGATCCACTTGAGGGCGCCGGGCACTGCGACCACGTTGTGTTGGTGGCGTCTGGGAAGCCACACGTCAAGCGCCCGACTATAGCACTGGCTCCCCTCCAAAGAGCGCCATCCCGATGGCATTCTCGACGGGGAGAATGACTTCCGGCCCCTGCTGATAGAGTGGCCCGGCCCCACCCCAGCCCCCTCTGGAGATGCGCTGTGAAGTGTGCCGTCGTCACGACAACGAGCCCCGATATGGCCAGTGCCCTGGACGGACTCATGGACCGCCTGCTGGACCAATTGGGCGGCTCCCAACCCGATCTGCTGACGGTCTATTTCACCCCGCACCACCTTCAAGACGCCGAACTCATCCAGCAGCGCCTCCTGGAGAAACTGGACCCCCAGGTCCTCTTGGGCGGCCCAGCGCTCGGAATCATCGGGGAGGCGGCCGAAATCGAAGAGGGCGCAGGCCTCGCCCTCTGGGGAGCCTCCTGGCCTGGCGCCGAACTCCACAGCTTCCACCTTTCCATGGGTGACACCGATGTGCCTGAGGTGGGTGGTTGGCCTGACGCGCTGCCCGAGGGCGCAGGAATCATGGTCCTGGCCGACCCCTACACCACCCCGCCCGATGACCTGCTCATGGGCTTTCACGAGCGCTTCCCGCTCAGCCCCGTGGTGGGCGGCATGACGAGCGGGAGCAGCGGCCCGGGCGATGCGAAGCTGCTCTCCCTACAAGGCGTGCACGACGAAGGCGCGCTCGTGGTCGCCATCAGTGGGTCCGTGAGCATGGACACCGTCGTGAGCCAAGGCTGTCGCCCGGTGGGCTCGCACTATGTGGTCACCAAGGCCGACCGCAACGCCATCGTGTCGCTCGGGGGCAAGCCTGCCCTGGACGTGCTGCAACAAGTGGCCTCAGAGGTCACGCCGGAGGACCAGGACCTCATGCGCAACTCGCTGCACGTGGGGCGCGTGGTGGACGAACGCAAGTCCAAGTTCGAGCCGGGCGATTTCCTGGTGCGCAACGTCTTGGGGGTCGACCCCCAGAGCAAGGCCCTGCTCATCGGCGACTACCTGCGCCCCGGACAGACCATCCAGTTCATGGTCCGGGACGCCGAGGCCGCCAGCCAGGAGCTGGACTCCCTCATGCAGGCATCGGCGTCCGAGGGCGACGCGCTCGGCGCGATGTTGTTCTCGTGCAACGGTCGCGGCAGCAATCTGTTCGGCAAGCCCAACCACGACCTGGGCCGGATCCACGCCGCCTTCGAGAACCTGCCGACAGCCGGCTTCTTCGCCGCCGGGGAGGTGGGACCGGTTGGCGGCCAACCCTTCCTGCACGGCCTCACCGCGAGCATCGCGCTCTTCCGAGACCATTCAACGGGAGCGTGACCGTCGAGCTGCTGGCCACTAGGACGCGGCCCGAGGCTTGGTCGCGAGGCTCACGCAGACCAACGTCAGGGTGGCGGCGGCAATGGCCGGCACGACCGCGTCCACCCCGGCGAGCTCCGGCTCGTTGAAGGCCGAGGCCAGCGATTCGTTCAGCCCGTTCAGCTTCCAGATGATGGCCGTCGCGGGCCCCACCGCCATGGACGTCAAGGCTCCCGCTGGCGTGACCCGTGACCAGAAGAGCGCTGCCACGAGTGCGGGGGTGATGCCTACGCCGTAGATGGTGTAGGCGAACAGGGAGACCTTGAAGAAGTCCTTGGACTGCAGGGCCATCAGGAAGGCGACGGCCGTGAGCACGAGCACCACGCCGCGCGCGGCGCGCAGGAGGGCCAACTCGCCGGCGTCCCGCTTCAAGAAGCGCTGGTACACATCCCGCACGAGCGAGGCCGACGAGCTCAGCAGGTAGCTGTCCGCCGTGGAGATGATGACCGCCAGGATGCTCGCCACCAGCAGGGCCCCCAAAAGCGGCGGCAGGATGCCCGGCTCGAGGGCGAGCCGCAGGATCACGTGCCCCGGTGTGTCCAACTCGGGGAACACCACGCGCCCAGCGATGGCCGTGAGCAGGATCACCCCGTCGATGATCAGGACGGCCGGGATGAACAGCAGGATGGCTCGCCGCACCGACTTCATGGAACCGGCGGAGAGGAAGCGCTGGTGCAGGTTGGCGTCGCCCATCACCAGCAAGAAGGAGGGCAGCAACAGGGACATCAGGTGGATCCACGAGTAGTGGCCAAACACCTGCTGGCCCGAGGCGGGCAAGCTCGCCAGGACCTGCTCCGTGAGCGGCGCGGCAGAGACCACATCGCCCGCAGCCAGGGCAGCCTGATCGAGGGCACGGCCCGCCGCCACCCACGCCAGGGGCAAGGCGATGCCCACCCCCAGCAACATCAGCGCGCCATTCAGGGTGTCCGTGACGGCCACGCTCATGAGCCCTGCGAGGGCCGTGTAGACGGCGATCAGCAGGGCCAGCAGCAACAGCCCCGCCGTGTTGCCGCCGTGCTCCACGGGCAGCCCGACGTTCAGGAGCACCTGATCGAGCCACGCCCCGGCGCTGGCGAAGGCCTCCGCCACGCGCCCGGCCAGCAACGGCCCATCGGCTGCGGCTGCCTGGCCCTCGCGCACGAGCCCACCTAGCACCCCGTCGAGGACGGCATTCGCGGCGCGCAACTGATACGAGACGATGACCAGGTAGGCGGCCACGAGCGTCAGTGTGCCCAACACCCGGGCGGCCGGCCCATAGCGCTCTTCCAGCACGTCCTGCAGCGTCACCCGGTCGGCGCGACGCACCCGGGGCGCCATCATCAGCAGGCCGAAGATGCCCAGCACGGCTGCAATGGGCAGCAGCAAGCTGGGCAGGCCCACGCGCCAGGCTTCCTCGGCATTGCCGAAGATGGACCCGGTTCCGGTCCAGGTCGCCACCAGCGTCCCCACCAGGACCACGGGCCCCAGGCGTCGCCCGGCCAGGAGGAAGTCGGTCGACCCGTGCACCTTGCGCGACGTCCGCCAACCCACCCCGATCAGGCAGGCCACATAGAGGAAGACGACAACGAGGGCGATCACGGGCGCAGTCTATCCCGCTACACTGCCGGGATGTCTTCCGCTCCCCGTTTCCTCTTGGCCCTGCTGATGGGGGCCGCCGTCTTTCTCGCGGCCTCCAACAGCGACCCGCTCTCCGAGGAGACGGAGGGCCCCGTCCTCGACGCGATCCGGGTGGAGCGCATCTGGCGCCAGTTTCCCGCCGCGCCGGGTGCCGCCCCCCACCGGGTCCACCGCCGCTTGACCCTGCACGGCCGGGGCTTCCGGCGGGCCGAAGCGCAGCCCATGGTCAACTTTCGTTTCGATGATGGTCGCAACGTGCCCTCTCCATGGGTGGAATGGGAGAACGACCGCCGCGTCGTCGCCTGGGTCCCAGAGATCTGCCGAGGAACGGCGCGCGTGGAATTGCGCAACCCCGATGGATTGCGCACAGGACTCATCGTCGACCTCTGAAGGCAGCCCCATCAGCCGTGCGCGTCGCCCTCGTACACCACTGGATGGTTCGACGCAGGGGGGGCGAGAAGTGCCTCGACGCCTTCGCGCGACTGCTGCCGGGCGCGGACCTGTTCACCTTGGTCCACGACCCCGAGGCCTGCCCCGCCCCCCCAGGCATCGGCCGGATCGTCACCAGCCCCTTGCAGCGACGCCCCGGCGCCAAGCGTTGGTTTCGCGCCTGGCTCCCGCGCTTCCCCCAGCACTATCGGGCCCTCGACCTCAGCGGCTACGGGCTGGTCCTGACGAGCGACGCCTCGGTCGCCAAGACGGTCCGGGTGCCCGAGGGCGTGCCACACATCTGCTACTGCTACAGCCCCGTGCGCTATGCCTTCGACCTGCGGGATGTCTACCTGCGGGAGTCGGTGCCAGGCCCCTTGCGCCCGCTGGCACGGCAGGTCTTGAACCGCCTGGCCGCTGCCGACCGCGAAGCTGCGCAGAAGGTCACCGCCTTCATCGCCATCTCCGAGCACGTCGCCGACCGCATCCGGCGCTGCTACGGCCGGGAGTCCCAAGTGATCTACCCGCCCGTGGATGTGGAGTTCTTCCATCCCGCAGACGCTGCTTCCTCGAGCACTTCCGCGAGCCCGTCAGCAACCGCCCCCTATCTGCTGCTCGGTGAAGCCGTGGCCTACAAGCGCTTCGACCTCGCCGTCAGGGCATGTCGCGACCTGGACCGGGAGCTGATCGTGGCGGGCGGCGGCCCCCACTTCGAGCGCCTGCGCCGCATTGCCGGACCTCGGACTCGCTTCATCAGCAAGCCCGACGACCTGCAGGTGCGCGAGCTCTACCGAGGCTGTCGCGCCCTGCTGTTCCCTGGCGAAGAAGACTTCGGTTTAGTGCCTGTGGAAGCCATGGCATGTGGCCGACCTGTCATCGCCTATGGCGTGGGCGGCGCTGCCGAAACCGTCGTTCATGAGAAGACGGGTATCGTTTATCACGGTGACGGCGTCCTCGACCTGACGCAGGCGATCGAGACGTTTGAAGCATGGGAACACAAATTCGAGAGATCGAATGCTGTCTCGAGAGCAGGTATGTTTTCTCAAGGCGCCCACGAGCGCGCCATGAGAAGGGTGCTCGCAACCTTCACCATGTCCGAGCCCACCCACGACGCAGATGCTTTCCAAACGGACTGAAACGGCACGGGTTTCTTTGTTCGTGCTCGACCAGGCACTCCTGGCCGGTGCGTTTGTAGCTGCCTATCAGTTGAAGGTCCGGTTCATCCTCCCGGACCCGGAGTTGGTGCCCGAGGTGTACATCCGCCTCTACAGCATGGCGGCACCCATCCTGGCCATCGTGCTCTCCTGCTGCGGGTTCTATCGTCTCAAGGACGATGAGTTCCCGCCCCGAGGGGTGCGCATCCGGGACATGTGCTGGGGCGGATTCCTGTCCCTCGCCGTGCTGGTGCTGGTGGGCTTCATCATCAAGCCGATTGGCCCCGGCGGCATCGAAGCTCCGCACTACTCCCGTGCCATCGCGTTCATGTTCATGGGCATGTCCGCCATCGCCCTGGGGCTCTCGCGCAAGCTGCTGAGCGTAGCCCGCACGCGTCTGCGCGGAGACCCCGACCGCCACGCCCGGGTGGTGGTCTTCGGAATGTCCCCGCGCATCCTGAAACTGCTGGGCGTCTTCCAGCGCACGGTCCACATGAATGTCAGCGTCGTGGGCGTGGATGCCGACCACGTTCCGGAGGACGTCGCGCCGCGGCTGCCCACCCACGAAGCCATCGCGCTGATCGAACAGGGTCGGGTGGACCATGTGCTCGTCGACGCCGGTGACGTGGAAAGCGAGCAGCTGAATCGGATCCTGGCCCTGGCTGATCGAGAAGGTATCTCGGTGCACATCACCGCCTCCATCTTCCCGTCCACGAACCTGGTCCCCACCTGGGAGCGCTTGGGAGATGTGCCGGTGCTGGGGTTCATCACCGCCGAGCTGCCCTTCGGGGCGCGCTGCGCCAAGCGCCTGTTCGACGTCGTGCTCTCGCTCGTGGGCATGGCGGCTCTCTCCCCGCTGCTGCTGCTCATCGCGGTGCTGGTCCGCCTCGAATCAGCGGGGCCGGCCTTCTTCGTCCAGAAGCGCGTCGGTGTGCGCGGCCGCACCTTCCGCATGTTCAAGTTCCGCACCATGGGCTTGGATGCCGAGATCGATTCCGGCCCCACCATGGCCGTGGAGAACGACGCGCGCTGCACCCGCCTCGGCAGCTTCCTGAGGCGTTGGAACCTGGACGAGTTGCCCCAGTTGGCCAACGTCTTCCTGGGCCACATGAGCCTGGTGGGCCCGCGCCCCGAACGCCCCGAGTTCGTCCAGGACTTCAAGCGCACCATCCCGCGCTACGCCCACAAGCACTGGTTCAAGCCGGGCATCACGGGCTGGGCGCAGATTCACGGGCTCCGGGGGCAGGCGACGTCCCTGGAAGAACGCATCGACCACGACATGTACTACATCGAGCACTGGTCGCTGATGTTCGACGTGCGCATTCTCGTGCGCACGGTGGTCGACGGCTACGTCAACGCGGCCTGAGGTAGAACCCCTCCACACGCGCGACGGGTGCGGCCAGGGCGTGCACGGCGCGGGATCGCAGGTCGGCCAGATCCAGACCCATCACCTGCGCAGAGCGCGCCCCGAGTTGCGCCTGCTCCAGGAGTTCGCAGGCACTGTGCAGGAGGCGCGTCGCGCCGGCATCACTGCCGCGCTCGCGATTGAGGGAGCAGGCCGCCAACTGGATCAGCCCCTTGAGCAGCTGGTGCTGGACCTCGTCGCGGCCCTCGACCACGTGCCACAGCACTTCCCAGGTCTCGTGGGCTTCCCACCACCAGCCGCGGTTGAAGAGGTCGACACCCGCAAGGAAGGACGGGCTGTTCTCCCAGTCGCCACGGTGCACGAAGGCGGGGTTGGGTCGTTCGACACCGTGCCCCCATCCGCCCTCGTGGGCGAAGGGATGCGGCGCCTTGCCCGGCACGAAACGATAAGGCGGAAACTCCGCCCCGGGCGCGTAGCGCTGCGGGCAGTCGGCCGCACCTTCAACGGGTCGTCCCAGGGTCGGGTCCGCCGGATCGACGGAGGCGGGGGGAACGCTCATGAGCAGGAGTCCTGCGGCGGCTCGGATGAGGACGCGCGTTCACGCATGAGGGTTTCCTGGGCACCGAGGTCCAACCAACCAGAGGGCAGGGAGACCTTTTCCTGGCTGCCCCCTCGCTTCGCGCGCGACACGCGCAAGGACTTCTGGGGGAAGGGCAAATCGGGGTTCAACTCAGCGAGGTAACCGCGCATCTCCTCCAGTGAGTTGATGCTCTGCAGCCCCTTGCGCACGAACGACGCGCCGGGGAAACCCTTGGTGTACCAGCTGCTCCACTTGCGCAGCTCCAGCACGCCCTTGCGCTCACCAAAGAAGTCCACAAGCAGCTGGGCGTGCTCCAGCAGGATGCGCAGCACCTCACCCAGGACGGGCGGATCCTCGGGCTCGCGACCGTCGAAGGCCTCGGCGAGTTCCCGGAACAGCCACGGCCGCCCCAGGCAGCCGCGACCGATGATCACCCCGTCGCAGCCGGTCTGGCGCATCATCCGCAGGGCGTCGAAGGCCTCCCAGATGTCGCCGTTGCCCAGCACGGGAATCGTGGAGCGCTGCTTGATCTCGCCCAGGACCTCCCAGCGCGCCTGGCCGCTGTAGAGCTGGGCAGCGGTCCGGGCATGGACGCCGATCCAGCGCGCGCCCTCGCCCGCCGCCACATCCACGGCTGCCTGCCAGGTGAGGTGGCCGTCATCCAGCCCGAGCCGGGTCTTCACCGTGACGGGCTTGCCCCCAGCCCCTCGCACGGTGGCGCCAATCACCTGTCGCATGAGTTCAGGCCGGGCCGGGAGGGCGCTGCCCCCACCCCGGCTCGTGACCTTGCGCACCGGGCAGCCCATGTTGATGTCGATGTGGTCAGCACCGACCTCCTCCACCAGAAAACGGGCCGCAGACTCCATTGCCCTGGGATCTGCCCCGAAAATCTGCACGGAACGGATGTCGTCGTCCTGGTCGAAGGAGGCCAGCTGAAGGGTCTTGGCGTCCCGTTCCGCGAGCCCCCTGGCGTGGACCATTTCGGCGACATACAGCCCAGCGCCCTGCTTGCGACACAGGGACCGGTAGGGCGGGTTGGTGACCCCCGCCATCGGTGCGAGCACCACGGGGGGCCAGAGCTGGACCCCCTCCGTCAGCGTCAAGGGCCCGAACTCCCCGGGCTCTGCGACGGGAACCGTGGCGTTGATGGCGCTGCGCAAAGACATCCGCCCATTGTGGCAAAGCCAGCCTCGGCCGGGGGACCCAAAGGCTGGATCTGTTTGGGAAGCCTAGGTGTATCCGCCCTTCGGGTTTCCTAGGCTCAGAGGGCGTCATAGGTGTCGCCCGGCGGTGTGCACCACGACCCTGGCTGCGGATCCGCAAAAGGACGACCCATCATCCTGGATCCAAGGCGGCCGCGAGGGCGCTCATCGCCGGCCTCGCCCGTGATCGTTCACGGTCATCGACGGCCAATCCTGGCCGTCAGCCAGCACCATCGAAGTCACACCAGTACAGACACAAGTTCAGCCCGCGCCGCCTTGTCGGCCCCACCCAGACGGCTCTCACCGGAGATACACCAGATGTTGTTCCGCTCCTCCTTGCGCACCGTGGGCACCATGGCCTGCGCCGTTGCGCTCACGCTCGCGTTCTCGGTTCCGACAGCTGCTCAGATCCAGAAGCCGAAGAATGCCGTCAAGAGCCTGAAGTCCCAATCCCAAGGCCTCGTCCAGGACGCCAAGAAGAGCCTGGTGAACACCAAGGTCGTGCTCGGCGCTCAGCTGGCTGGCTTCACCAAGGCCATCGCCAATGGCGCCGCCTACAGCCCGGACAAGATCGAGTCGCTCTTCACGGACATCGAGGGCGTGCAGGCGGACATCTCCGAAGCCGTGCAGAACGCGGTGTTGGACATGCGCGCCGTGGGCAGCCAACTGCTCACGGACATCAATGGTGGCCTGGTGGACCCGTCCATCGGCATCTACCCGGAGAACTTCTACCGGGGTGACCAGGGCCATCTCGACGCCTTCCACTTCAACGTGCGCGAGATCGTTCGCAAGTCGCTGAAGCTCACGCGTCATCGGATGCGTCGCCTCGCCAAGAACCTGCGCAAGAACACCACCGTGCAGGTGACGTCGGTTGTGGGTCCGCGTCTCGCCATGCCCGCACTCGTGATCGGTGAGGGCGTCGTGTCCCCGCTGGAAGAGATGCTCATGGTCGACCTGCTCATGGCGCACTCCGACACGAACTTCAACGACGACGGCTTCCTCTACGCCTCGGGCAGCGCCAACGCCACCGAAGGTCCGGTGACCGTCGAGATCTACGACATCACCGGCCAGGTGGTGGCCAGCCAGCTGTCGCAGCTCAGCCCGCAGAACCGCTGGCTCGTCACCTTCGAAAACATGACCGAAGGCAACTACCAGGTGCTCGCCACGCAGGGTGTGCACCGCGCGCTGTCGGAGATCGGCGTGCGCTGATCGTTCTCGAACACACGAGAACCGATCAGCACTGAAACGGGCTGGGACGCGAGGCGTTCCAGCCCGTTTTTCGTGAGGCCCTCCCCGACGCCGCGCGCCCTCAGCGAGGGCAGCTGCCGTCGAGCCCCATGTCGGACCATTTGGCCTGGATGGAGTCGAGCAGCTCCGTCGGGTGCTTCTGCTCAGTGGGCCACTCGCGTTCGAAGCCATCCTTGAGCCCCTTGCTCGTGGCGTCGATGCCGATCCGCCGCGGGTGCCAGTTGGCCCGTGGTCGCAGCGAAGTGTCCAGCGTCGGGTTGCCCGAGCGATGCACGTCCCGCTCTGGGTCGATGTGCGCCAAAGCCAACCACAGCAAGCGGGCCGGGTCATCCAGGCGCTCGCCCTTGTCGAGCACCAGCACCCGATCCGTCGCCGGGGAACAGTCCCGTTCAGCGCCGAGATTCCAGATCTGCTCCATGGTGACCCGGGGCACGCCCGGCGCCGCCTTGTCCACGGTGACCACCACCGCCTGGCCCAAGAGCACCACGGCCTTGTCCACGCCGGCCAGGGCACACAGGGTGCTCACCAGCTCCTGCTCGTCGTCCGCACAGCGCTTGGGCCGCGCGGTGCGCTCGTCACAGGAGGGGAACTCCCGGGTCAGGTCGATGGAGACCTTGCTGCCGTAGTGCAGCGCCCGGCTGGCATGGTCGAGGGTCTCCGTCGGGCCCATCACGAATTCTAGGTCGCGGGAAACATCGAGCCGCTCCAGCAGCAACTCCATCAATGCCTCATCGTCTCGCAGGTCGGGCCCCTCCTCGTCCACCACCAGGACCACCTTGGTGAACATGGCCTGCCCCGTCCCCCAGACCGAGTGCGCCACCTTGCGCCCCTGCCCGGGGTAGTCCTTGCGGATCTTCAACATCATCAGATTGTGGAACACGCCCGCGAAGGGCATGTGCATGTCCAACACCTCGGGCAACAGCTTGCGCTGCAACGGCAAGAAGAGCCGCTCGATGGCCGCCGCCATGTAGCAGTCCTCCTGCGGCGGTGGGCCCACCACGGTGGTGTGCCAGATGGCGTCCTTGCGATGGGTGATCGCGGTCACGTGCAGCACACCGTAGTCGTCCGCCAAGCTGTAGAAGCCGGTGTGGTCGCCAAAGGGCCCCTCGCGTCGTTGCTCATCCACGAGCACGTAGCCCTCGAAGACGAACTCAGCGCAAGCCGGCACCTCCAGGTCCACCGTGCGGCACGGCACCATGTCCACCGGCGTGCCTTGCAAGAAGGCGGCAAAGAGCATCTCGTCCACACCGGGCGGCAGGGGTGCCACGGCGGAGAAGACCGTGGCGGGGCTGGCCCCCACGGCCACCGCGACTTCGAGCGCCTCGCGCCCCAGGGCCTTGGCCCGGCGCAGGTGCTCGGCAGCTGTGTGATGGGTGTGCACGTGGAAGCCGAGGGTGTTCTCGTCGTAGCGCTGGAGGCGATACATGCCGCAGTTGCGCGCGCCTGTCTCCGGATCCTTGGTGTACACGAGCGGCAGGGTCACCGTCGGCCCCCCGTCTTCAGGCCAGGTGCGCAGCATGGGGACCTCCATCAAGTTGATGTCATCCCCTTCGTGCACCACTTCCTGGCAGGCGCCGGCCGCCTTGTGGCGCGGGAACAGGCGTGCCAGTCGTGGCAGCAGCTTCAACCCCGCGAGTTTTTCCCGCAGCGAGACCCGCGGCTTCTCGAGCAGGGTCAGGAAGTCGTGGACCAGCGGCTCCAGCTCAGAGTGCGAGGACACACCGCAGGTCATGAGCATGCGCCGCTCACTGCCTTGGGCATTGATGAGAACGGGAAACCGGCTGCCTGTGACGTTCTCGAAAAGCAGGGCCTTGTTGGCACCCTCGCCGGCCCGGCTCACCCGGTCCGCGATGGCGGCGATCTCAAGCTCGGTGCTCACCTCGGCGGAAATCCGCACGAGTTCACCAGCTGCTTCCAGCTGCTTCAGGAACGACCGCAGGTCGGGCTGCTTCACGGAGACCTCGTCTCTTCGGGAATGGGAGCGGGATTCTACCGAGTTGGCCCGTCCGACAAGGAATACCGACAGCGAGCCGATTCTGCCCCAGCGCGTGGATTCTCTCGGCCAGACCCACCTCGTTCGGGCAACATGGAGAGCTCGGAGCGATGGCGGCACTCCGGCTGCCATCGAGCGCACGTCACCTTGCCCAATCGAACAGGAGATCCAGACCGTGGGCCAAGCATGGGATCAGGTGGCAAAGGCCGCCGACAAGGTAGGCGCCCGCCTCGGCCGGGCACCCATCGGACTGGTGTTGGGCTCCGGGTTGTCGGAGTGCCTGGACAATCTCGAGCACCCTCAGGTCATGCCCTTCGGCGAGATCCCGGGCATGCCCCGGCCCACCACCGTGGGGCACCCAGGTGCCGTCATCTATGGGTTCCAGAACGACGTCCCTGTGCTCGCCCTCAGCGGCCGGATCCATATGTATGAGGGTCGCACCGAACGGGAAGTAGCCATGGGGGTTCGTCTTCTCTCCCTGCTCGGTGTACACACCCTTGTCGTCACCAGCGCGGTGGGCTCCGTGGACACGACCCTTCTGCCCGGCCACATGATGATCGTCGAAGACCACATCAACATGAGTGGCACGAGCGTCCTCTCCGGAGAACACGAGGATCGCTTCGGACCGCGGTTCCCAGACATGAGCCGCGCCTATGACCCCGAGCTGATCCGGACGCTGGAAGAGGTCGGCAAGCTGGCCGGGGTGACCCTCAGCCGCGGCGTCCTGGCCCAATTCCATGGGCCCTCCTATGAGACACCCGCAGAAGTCCGACTGGCCCAGACCGTCGGCGCCCGGGTGGTGAGCATGTCGATGGTGCCCGAGGTGCTGGCGGCTCGGCAGCGAGGCATGCGCGTGGCCGGCCTCGCCTGCGTGACCAACCTGGGCTCGGGTCTGCAGAGTGACACCCTGAAGCATGACCATGTCCTGGCGGCCAGCGCCCAGCACTCGGCCAACCTGCAGGTCTTGCTGAGTGGTTCACTGCCTCGCCTGGCGGCCTTCGACCAGACGGGCGCCGGAACGCCGTGAGCGAACGCGCCACGCAGTTTGGGCCCATCTCTCCAGCCAACTCGAGACAACTGTTCGGCCCCGACGAGATCCGTCACGCGGTGGATCAACTGGGGCTGGCGATCAGGAAGCGCTATGGCACGCGACCGTTGACGGTGGTCGTCGCCCTCAAGGGTGCGCTGGTGTTTTCTGCAGATCTCATCCGGCGGCTCGACATGCCGGTGCACCTGATGACCGTGACGGCGCGCTCGTATCGAGGCGCCGACACCACCCCTGGAGCGCTGGAGCTCAGCCTGTCCGACCTGGAGTCGCTCTCTGGGCGCGACGTCCTGATCGTGGACGACATCCTCGATACAGGCCGCACCCTGTCTGCCGTCGCAACCGAACTACGACGGCTTGGACCCGCGAGCCTCAGCTCCGTGGTCTTGCTGGACAAGCCCTCACGCCGTCAGGTCGACCTGCAGGCCGACTTCGTGGGCTTCACCATCGAAGATCACTTCGTGGTGGGTTATGGCCTGGACCACGACGGCCTCTACCGGAACCTGCCCTTCATCCTGGCCCTCGAGACCATCGACTCCATCGAGCAGTCCGGCGCGGTGTGATTCAGGCGCCCACCATCTCGATCGGCGCAGGCAAGACCACGAACACGAGGCAGCCTTCTTTCGAGGACGGGGTGTGTAACGAGCCCGGTGGATGCCGCACGAAGCTCCCGGCACCCCACCGACCGGCACCGTCCTCCAGCACTCCCTCGAGCACCAGGTACTGTTCGCCGAGCGGGTGACGATGCGCCCCGTAGCGCGCGCCCGGTTCAAACCGCAAGAGCACCGCTGATTCACCGCTCTCCGAATCGAAGCGAAGCTTCTTCCACATCACGCCGGGAGAAGGGCTCTCCCGCCAGGGCAGTTTCGTGGAGTCCACGAACAGGCTCTCGACATCCATGTGTGCTTTCGACTCCATGCAGGGGGGGGGAGCGCGTCCGAAGGGAGATGCGCCTCAAGCGTGACGCCGAGTGTCCACCCTGTTCACCCGCTCCACAACGATCAGCGCGAGCGACAAGCGTCCATTTCGCCCGGGGGCGGGCTACCATGGGTTGCGGCGCGTACGCAGGCGCGACAACACGTGCGGAGATCTCGACGCTTCCCCTGAACACGGCGCACAGTCTCCATTCACCAGACCCCTGCCCCCTCGCTGGGATGAGAAGCCCGTCATGCGCCCATGGTTCCCGATCGTCTTGCTGGCCAGTGCGTGCCTCGCCTTCGGGGCTTGCTCGAGGGGCGCGTCACAAACGGCAAGCGTCGAGGCGGCGGCAACATCCGAGACCGAGCAGCAAGCCGCGACAACGGAACCGGAGGCCGACGTCTCCGCCCCCGATCAGCCTGCCGTCGCCACGGATCACTCCGCCGTTGCCACCGAGGGCATCGAGTTCCAAGCGCGGGCATGGCAGGCCGGCGAGTCCTACACATCGACGACGCGCATGGAGCTGAAGCTCGACGCGGAGATCGGGCTGGGCTTCCTCTCGCAGGAGGTCACCTACGTCGCGGAAGAAGAAGAACTGCTGGAAGTGGACGTGCTTGCCGACTCGGCCGAGGGCTCCTTGCAGCGCACCCTGCACTTCGTCAGCCGCAGCGCCACCAAGACCCTGCCGCTGGTCGGCAAGAAGACCAAGCAGCGTCGCGTCGCGGGGAAGACGTTCAACGTCACCTCCACCGGAGAGGGCCACGAAATCCTGAATGTCTCTGGCAAGCCCGTGAACGAGAAGCTCGCACGGGACGTGGGCTTCACCCTGAACATCCTCGGCGAAGAGCCCGCGCTGTTCTCCCTGTTCGAACGCTCGAAGCCGACGGTGCTCGAAGTGGGCCACGTCCTGGAAATCGAGGGCGATGCTGCGCGCCGCATCGTGGGCCTCCCTTTCGAGCAGTTGAATATCGATCAGCTGCAGCTGGTCCTGCGCGCACCCACGGATCCCGACAGCCCCCTCGCGAGCTTCGACGCCGAGGCCGCCTTCTCAGGAAGCATGGAGCTGGGTGAGGGCATGCTGAGCATGAAGGCATCCCTCGACGGTGTCGTGACGGTAGAACGGGACAGCCTGCGCATCATGAAGGTGAAGCTGAAGGGTCGCGTGAAGGCCAAGCAGGCCCCGGGTGAGACGGGAGGGATGGTCTCGGCCAAGGGCTCAGGGCCGCTCAGCATCCGACGCCAGATCACCAACGGGAAGGGAACCTGAATGGGTCCAGCACTCTCATGTGTCCTCTTGTTGGGCTGCCTGATTCCGGTGGCCCCAGCCCAGCTGCCCGGCGATCCGTCGCTCAGCGTGTTCCCTGCGCGCACGCCGCCCGTGGTGGGCCAGCCCTTCGGCCCGCTTGAGTTGCCGACGCTCAACGGCAGCCAGACCCTCAGCCTGGAGCTCTATCGTGGGCGGAAGGTCCTGCTGATCGAGTTCGCGTCCTGGTGAGCGGGGTGCCGCCGCCACGTGCCGGTCTGGCACGAACTCACCAAGACATGGCGTGAAGAGGGCCGGCTTGCCCTGCTCGGGATCGCCCAGGAACAACACCCTGAACGCTGCGGGCTGTTCGCCGAATGGAAGGGCTTCGACTGGCCCATTCTCTGGGACCCCTTCCACCTCACGGCCTCTCCTGCGGTGCCCAACGTCTTCGCCCTGGATGAGCAGGGCATCGTGCGTGCCATCAACCCCTCGCCTGAATGGGTACGCGACGAGTTCCTCGACCGGGAGTTCCCGGCACCCACAGGCGATTCCTCATCCCCGCCAGCCTGGCCCGTGCGTCCCGACGAAGGAGCACTGGGACGCCTGCTCTACGCCCCCGACGGGCCAAACCTCGCAGGCCATTTGGATCAGGCGATCGATGAGCTGAGGGAAGTCGCGCACGAGCACCCCGGAGACGGCGCCGCGCAATTCCGGCTGGGCGTGGCGTATCGCATGCGCTTCGACAGCAGTCGCCGCCAGGCCACGGACTTCCAAGCCGCCTTGGACGCCTGGGGAGCTGCCCTCGCCACGGACCCCAACGTCTACATCTGGCGCCGGCGCATCCAGCAGTACGGCCCGCGCATGGACAAGCCCTACCCGTTCTACTCCTGGGTTGCAGAGGCGGCCGCGGAGCTGGAGTCACGGGGAGTCCCGGCCCGCCCGTGGACCCGCCAACTCAGTGCAGCCGAGCTGGCCCAACCGCGACGGGACTTCGAGCCCGGGACGGACCCGGGGCAGGCGCCGGACGAGCGCGGACAGATCCACCGTGCGGGCGACGAATTCGAGCTGGCGACGGCCGTGGCTTGGGATTCGTACGGACGAGCCCCCTTGGCTCGCGTCCACCTCAACCTCCGGCCACGCCCGGGGAGCGGCGCCCACTGGAACAACCAGGCCGGCCCCCTCCAGGTGTGGTTGGGCGACCCCGCCCTGCCCGCTGGCACCTCGGTGGAGCAACGCCTGCTGACCTATGGCGGAGTCCCCACCGATGTGGTCTCAGACGAATCGCGGCAGTTGGAGTTCGAGCTTCGGCTGCCCGAGGGAAGCTCCGAGCCCCTCCCATTAGTGGGCTACGCCCTCTTCAACAGCTGCTCGGATGTGGATGGCACGTGCGTGTATCGGCGACTCGACTTCGAGTTGGACCTGGACCCGCCGTAGCCCCGCCCTGGGTGCAGGTCGTCGCAGGTCTCACGCGAACAGCTTCGAGCTGCGCTCCGCGAACTGCAGCTTGGCGTCCCGATAGAACTGCGCCCGCTGGGGGTCTGGCTGGATGACATCCGGGTGGCACGCAACGAAGGCTGCGGCCACGTCGTGGGCTGCGACCCGTTCGCCCTGTGCTCGGCGCCATGTCCACAGGGCACACACGGCAGCCCCCAGGGCGCCCGACTCAGCTTCGACGAGCCGCTCCACCGGGACGTCGACGGCATCGGCCAGGATGCTGCACCAGAGGGTGTTCGAGGCGCCCCCGCCCACGACCCGCAGCTGTTCGACGGGAACCCCCAGGGCTCGCAGCCGATCGACCCCCAGCGCGAGGTTGAGGCTCGTGCCCTCCAGCGCCGCGCGGAACAGGTGGCCCGGGCGCAGCAGGCCGGGCCGCATGCCGAGCAGGGCCCCCGTAGCGTGGGGGAGATCCGGAACCCGCTCCCCCATCAGGTAGGGCAGGAACAGCAGACCCTCGCAACCGGCAGCCACTTCGCGAGCCGCCTCGGTCAACTCCGACAAGCTGAGCAGAGGGAAGGCCGCGTGCACTTCCTCTGTCACCCCGGTCAGGTTCATGACGCACAGCAAGGGCAACCAACCACCCGTGGAGGCACAGAAGGGTGCGACGAGCCCCTCGGGGTCGACCACAGGCTCGGGCGACCAGGCGAAGACCGTGCCCGACGTCCCAAGGCTCGCCACCGCGACCCCCGGCTCACTGGCCCCGCTACCCAGCGCGCTCATCATGTTGTCGCCACCGCCTCCCGCCACCGGTATGCCCGCGGGCAGCCCGAAGCGTCTGGCGGCCTCCTCGCTGAGCAGACCTGCGGGCTCACCCGGGTCAAGCAGAGCCGGGAGATACTCAGCGAGGCGCCCGTCGATGGCCTCCATGGCGGCCTCGTCGAAGCGACGCCGTTGCACATCGAAGAAGCCCGTGCCCGACGCGTCGCCCGCCTCCATCGACATGCGCCCGGTGAACACGAAGTTCAGGTAGTCGTGGGGCAGCAGGACGTGGCGCACGCGGGCCCACGCTTCGGGTTCGTTCCTGCGCAGCCAGAGGATCTTGCTGGCGGTGAATCCCGTGGGCACGGACCGCCCCAGAACAGCCGACAGCTCAACAGCTTCCGCTGCGGTCGACGTGTCGCACCACAACTTGGCTGGCCGGACCACCTCGCCTTGCCCATCCAGGACCACAAGCCCGTGCTGTTGGCCGGAGACTCCGACGCCCTGGATGCTCTCGGGCCTGATGTGTGGCTCGGCCATGAGCTGCTCGATGACACGAGCAACGGCATCCAACCACGTGTGGGGATGTTGCTCCGCGGCACCGTGGGGCAAGCCTTCGAGCAAGCCGTAGCTGTGGGCAGCCCGGGACACGACCCGGCCCGTTGAGGCGTCGATGACGACCCCCTTCGTCCCTTGGGTCCCCACGTCGAGCCCAAGGAAGAGGCTCATCCGCGCGCACCCATCAGGTGCTCGATCATGAGTTGATCGAGACGCTCATAGCGCAATCCCCGGGCACCCAGGGCATCGGGGTCCAGGGTCAGCGCGCGCAGGGAGCTGCCCTTGGCTGTGGTGTAGTCGCTGAGCATCCCGTCCAAGGAGTCGTCCTGCTGTGCAGCGATGATCTCCTGCACCTCGCTGTCGGCGTCAAAGGCAACCGCGCGTTCGACCAGCAGCTTGTAGGTCCGCATGCAGCCCCGTGCGAAATCCCAGACGCCGTCCATGTCCTCGCTGCGATAGGCGTGCGCGTCGAAGTGCCGAGGGCCCTCATAGCGCTCGCCGCCCAAGGTGCCCTCCAGCAAGCGCACCAGGCAGAGGGCCTGCTTCAGGTCTTCGCTGCCGAAGCGCAGGTCCTGGTCATAACGACCAATCCGCTGCCCGTTGAGATCGATGTGGAACAGCTTGCCAGCCTCCATGGCCTGGGCGACGCCATGAACGAAGGAAAGGCCTGCCATGGTCTCGTGTGCCACCTCCGGGTTCACGCCGACCATCGCCTCGTGCTCCAGCGTGGAGATGAAGTGCAGCATGTGGCCGGTGGTGGGCAGGTAGTTGTCGCCCCGGGGCTCGTTCGGCTTGGCTTCGAGCGCAAAGCGCAGGTCGTAGCCCTGGTCCTTCACGTAGGCGCACAGGAAGTCGACGGCATCCCGCATGCGCTTCATGGCGTCCCTGGGGTCGCGGCAGGCGTCCGCCTCAGTGCCCTCACGCCCGCCCCAGAACACGTAGGTTGTGGCCCCCAACTCCACACCCAAATCGATGGCGTCCATGGTCTTGGCCAGGGCGAAGGCCCGCACCTTGGGGTCGTTCGCGGTGAAGGCCCCATCCTTGAAGACCGGGTGGCTGAACAAATTGGTGGTGGCCATCGGCACCACGAGGCCGCAGTCCGTCAGCGCCTGCTTGAAACTGGCCACGATCCGGTCCCGCTCCGCGGCAGAGGCCCCGAAGGGTACGAGGTCATTGTCGTGCAGGTTGACTCCCCAAGCACCGCAGGCGGCGAGCCCTCTCACCAGCTGCTCGGGGTTCTGGACAGGGCGGACGGCCTCGCCGAAGGGATCGCGCCCTGGGTTCCCCACCGTCCAAAGGCCAAAACTGAAGCGGTCGGCGGCGGTCGGGGGTGAGGGCATGGAGGACTCCTGCGATCGAACCTATTAAGGGGTGCTCGGGGAGAATCCCCAATGCGACGCCAGGAAGTGTCGCGGATCCTCGCCCGGGGATCACCGTTGCGTTGGGCGGGATCCATGGCAGGGCCACCTCGAGCAGACCCCTCTGGCGGCAGGAGGCCGAAGTGTGGGATAGGCTTCCGTGGCTCAGAGGCACTTGCCTCCCCCCCCCCGGGCCAGATCGCCCCTGCGTGAAGGCGCCTCCCCCAGGCCTGACCGATGGGCCCCACGACGACTCCTGAACAGCCCTCAACCACCCTGTGACGGACCCATGAAGGCACACCTATGGTTCCCGAAGGCGCCTAAAACGGTCCCAAAAACCTGCTTTCCCTGCCAAAACCGGAGCCCTCGAAGCTTCTCGATGCATACTTTACAGGTATTCACCCTCTGGTAGAGTGTCCCGGTCTTCATCCCGCTAGAGGGTAGCGCCCGAGTCCCAATGCTCGGTCTCTCCTCGCTCGCGTAGTTGGTCCCGATCTCGCCCGCTAGCTGGGTGACCTCGCATTCCTAATTGTTCATCTCCGTTCCCATCCCACTGATGGAAGTCCCATGCGCATCCTGATCAGTCTTGCGGCACTGGCAACCATGGCGAGTCCCGCCATGGCCCAGCTCACCGACCTTCAGCCCGGCCGAAATTTCCCCACTGCAGGTGTTCAGTTCGGCTCCGGCCGTTCCGAGAACATCGACATCGGCGACATCGACAACGATGGTGACTTCGACGTGGGCGTGGCCAACGGCGGCGACGGTGCCGCACAGGGCAACGTCCTCTACCTGAACAACGGCAACCTGCAGGGTGGCACGGAAGGCACGTTCTCCAACGTGACCGCTGCTCGTTGGGCCGGTGTTCCAAACGACACCAGTCGCGACCTCGAGTTCGCCGACTTTGACCAGGACTGCGACCTGGACGTCTACATCTCCAACCGTGGCTCCACCGTCAACAACGGTGAGGTCAGCCGCGCCTACATCAACCAGGGCGCCAAGCAGGGCGGCGGCGTGGGCGTCTTCTCCGAAGGCACCAACAACTTCTGGGGCAACCTCATCTCCGTGCCTCTCAACGAAGAGGTCGGTACGCAGGATGGTCAGGGCTCTTGGAAGGATTTCTCCTGTGACTGCGACTTCGCTGACATCGACAACGATGGCGACCTCGACCTGTTCCACAGCTCCTACGGCCCGAACATCAACGGCACGCGCGACAGCCGCATCTTCCTGAACGACGGCGAAGGCCAGTTCAACGAGATGTGGCCGTGGATGCAGGCCGGTGGTGACATCCGGACTCACACCCTCGACATCGACCTCGCTGACTTCGATGGCGACTACGACCTCGACGTCTTCTGCTCGAGCCGTGACAGCCAGGCCCGCGTGTGGCGTAGCAACCTTGACGGCGATGCCAGCTTCCCGGCCAACGCCTTCACGGACATCACGCAGGCTGCTCTGCTCAACCAGGGTGCAACCCTGAGCGGCACGAGCAACTACGAGGCTGAGTTCGCGGACGTGGACGGTGATGGTGACTTCGACGTGTGGGCCAAGAACTACAACGGCTTCACGGACCGGATCCTCATCAACAACGGCTCCATGGCCTTCACCCAGAACAACTCGCTCATCTCGGGTGACCCGAACGTGGACGAGAACGAAGTCGACTTCCTCGACTACGACGGTGATGGCGACCTCGACACCTTCCTGGCCAACTTCTCCGGTACGAACGCTGTGTACCAGAGTCGTCTGTCCGACGGTGGTGCCGGTGCGCTGTACACCCGTACGGGTACGGGCGGCGCAGCCAACGAGGTTCCTGCCTCCGGCAACGGTTCGACCACCCTGGACGGTGAAGCTGCCGACATGGATGGCGATGGCGACATGGATCTCCTGCTCGCCAACGACAACAACGCCGTGAACCGCCTGTGGGTCAACGCCCTCGGTGTTCCGGACAGCCATGCTCCGACCTTCGAGCGGTTCACCCAGCAGGGGAACAAGTCGAACGGCACGGACACGGTCATCTTTGCCCAGGTGCGCGACAACAACAACTACTACAACATCGACTACTACAAGGCGAACCTGTTCTACAGCGTCAACGGTGGTGATGAAGCGTGTGTTTCGATGTTCGCTCAGCGTGGCCAGCAGTTCCGCGGTGTGATCCCGGGTGCCGTCAACGGCTCGGTTGCCTACCGGGTTGAGTGCACGGATGACGCCGGCAACACCGGTGTGTCCTCCACCGTGGTCTACGGCCAGTCCTCCACCAGCTCGTCGCTGTGGGAGAACCTGGGTTGCGGCACCAAGGGCTTCAACGGTCGGACGCCTAACCTGCAGCTCGTCGGTACGCAGGCTGCTGGCTCCCCCGTCACGCTGAAGCTCAACGATGCCCGCAACAACAAGCTCGCGCTTGTGTGGCTCTCCTTGAGTTCTGCTCCGTTCAACGCGATTGGCGGCACCATCTACGCCTTCCCGTTCAACTCGCAGACGCTGATCGTCACGGATGATGCTGGCACGTTCTACGCCAGCACCACCTGGCCGGCGGGTCTCCCGATGGGCACGAACCACTACTGGCAGGCGCTGGTGGACGACGACGCGTCCATCCACAACCTGACCATGTCCAACGCCGTGCACGGCGAGACGCCGTAGTCAGCAGCATCGGCTGATGTCTGGCCGAGAGAGGCCCCCGGATCCTCAGGATCCGGGGGCCTCTTGCAATTCCGGCGAAACTCGACCCGATCGCGGCCTGCGGGTAGGGTTGCGGCCCTTCGCGGGCAATCCTCGGCCCCCGCACGCAGGGAGTTCCCGAGCCGTCGTTTGAACCATGAGTCTAGATTCGTGATCCAGGGGCCCTTCATGCACGCACTCGCCCGCCGCAGCCAACTCGCTGCCGTCGCCCTGTCCCTTGCTTTGACCATGGGCTTGATCGTCGGGCCTGCCGCTTCAGTCACTCTCGCCTCGCCAGTTCCTGCGCTGATGCATGCCCGTGCCGACGAGGACGAGGACGCAGCGAGCAAGGCCGAAGACGAGGACACCAACTGGCTCGACAGCCTGAAGCGCAGCAAGAACAGCTTGATGCTGGATGCCGGTGAGCTCGCCTACACCACCACCGCTGGCACCCTGACCCTGGAGCGGGAGGACGGCACGGACCGCGCCGACATCTTCTTCGTGGCCTACACCAAGGACGGCGAAGACGACTCCAGCGGCCGCCCCATCACCTTTTGCTTCAACGGCGGCCCGGGCTCGTCTTCCGTGTGGCTGCACCTGGGCGCCTTTGGACCGCGTCGCGTGCGTCTGCCGAGCGATGCATCCATTCCGGCACCGCCGCCCTACGACATCCAGGACAACCCGCACACGCTGCTCGACCTGACGGATCTCGTCTTCATCGACCCTGTCACCACGGGCTACAGCCGCGCCGCCGAGGGAGAGGACCACAAGCAGTTCCACGGTGTCAGCGAAGACATCGCCTCGGTGGCCGATTTCATCCAGCTCTACACGACGCGTTTCCAACGTTGGAACAGCCCCAAGTTCCTCTCGGGCGAGAGCTACGGCACCACGCGTGCGGCTGGCCTGGCGGGCCGTCTGCAGGGGCGCCACGGCATGTTCCTCAACGGCATCGTGCTCGTGTCATCCATCCTGGACTTCAGCACCGCACGCTTCGACGCGGGTAACGACCTGCCCTACCCCCTGTTCCTGCCGACCTACACGGCGACAGCCTGGTACCACGGGCGCCTGGCACCGGACCTCCAGGACTCCCAGCTCCGGGACGTCCTAGAGGAAGTGGAGAAGTTCGCGCTGAACGAATACACGCTCGCACTCGCCAAGGGTGCGCGCCTCTCGGAGACGGAGGCCGATGGCATCGCGGTTCGCCTCGCCCGCTATCTCGGCGTCAGCGAGCTGTACATCAAGCAGACGAACCTGCGGCCCGTGATCCACGAGTTCGTGAAGGAGCTCACTCGTGACGAGCGGGAGACCGTCGGCCGTCTCGACTCTCGCTACCGGGGACGGGACCGGGATGCCTATGGCGGCACGAATGACTACGACCCGAGCTACGCAGCCATCCAAGGGCCGTTCACCGCCGCCATGAACCACTATGTTCGCAGCGAGCTGGGGTACGAAAACGACCTGCCCTACGAGATCCTCACCGGACGCGTGCATCCCTGGAACTACGGTCCTGAAGATGGCTACGTGAACACGGGCCGAACCTTGCGTTCCGCCATGACCCAGAACCCGCACCTGAAGGTGTTCGTCGCCAACGGCTACTACGACCTCGCGACGCCCTATTTCGCCACGGAATACACCTTCGACCACCTCGGGCTCGAGCCGGCACTGCAGGGAAATGTGTCCATGGCGTACTACGAGGCGGGGCACATGATGTACATCCACGAGCCCTCAGCCGAGGCGCTCAAGGCCGACATCGCACGCTTCTATGCAACTGCTCTCAAACGCTAGAGCCACCGCGATCCTGCGGACCTGCCTGCTCGTGGGGGTCGCCCTGCGACTGGCACTCTTTGCGGTCAACCCGCCGACCAACGCGTTCGACGACCACTACCGCCCCATCACGCTCTACATGGAGTCGGGGCAGGTGCCAGCCAAGGACGCGTGTTGGGAGTGCTACCACCCGCCGGCCTTCTACGTGTCCTCAGCCTGGGTGGCCCAGGCGGCGCAGGCCGTTGGGGCCAGCCCGTTGCAGGTCCAAAAGGTCGCGCACTTCCTGCCCTGCCTCTATGGCCTGCTGACGCTCTTGGTGATGCGGGCGTTGTTGCTGCGCCTCGGCCTGCCCAACCTCGCCGTGTGCGTGGCCTTCGCCACCCTTTGCTTCCTGCCCCGCCACATCTACATGTCGGCCATTCATTCCAACGACACCATCGCGTACCTGGGTGTCAGCGCGAGCGCATGGCTCATCGTGCGTGCCCTCGATACCGGTTGCCGTGTGCGTGACATCGCGGCCCTGGCCCTCGTCATGGGACTGACGGTCATCACCAAGTACACCTCGATGGTCGTGCTGCCCATGGCTGCTGCATCCATGGGGGCCGCGTGGTGGCTGCGGGCCAGCTGCTCGCGCACGAGGGTCGCATGGAGCCTGGCGGCAGCATGCGCGCCCGCCCTGGTGGTCCTGGCGCTCTTCGCGGCGCCCAACGTTCGCGACTACGGCAAGGCCTTCCCCAGCAATCTGGAGCTCTTCCACCAGGACTACCTGGATTCGGAACGCGGCGTGCGGGATGTGGACTTCCTCGGCCTGGAGCCCTGGGAGGCCATCGCCACGCCCATCCTCGCCCCCAACAACCGCGACTCCATGTGGACCATCCTCTGGGCCCGGGCGTGGTTCGACATGGAGCCCCGCTTCCTCCAGTACACCGACCCCGCATCCGAGGAATGGTGGGACGCCTACCGCCGCTACCTGGGCGGGGCCGAGGACGACGCCTGGCCTGGTACTGCTGCCCTCAGCACCTGGACCCGCTTCATGGGTTCCTCGCTCATCGCGCTGGGGCTGGTTCCAGGGGTGCTGCTGCTGCTCGGTCTCGCACGCTGCGTCTTCGGCAAGTGGAGTCTCTTCCGCGAGGGAGTTCCAATCGAAACCGCGCGGCTGCAGATGATGCCGGTGCTCGTGGCCGGCGTCATGGCTGGCATCGTGCTCACCACCTGGAAGTTCCCCTACACCTTCGCCTTGAAGACCGTCTACATCCTCAACGGGCTGCCAGCCTTCATCGTGCTCGTCGGCCTCGGGGCCGCGCTCGTGAGCACGCGGCCCTCCCACTGGGCCAGGCGCACGGTGGTCGTCAGCACGGCCTTGCTGTGCGCGTTCTGTACGGTGCACATCGTGCACATCGTGGTCACCATGTCGGAAACTGGGTCATGAGCCGCCGCAGCTTCCCTCTTCGGAAGGCATGGCCGCACCCGGCACACTGGCTGGCGATAGGCCTGCTCGCGCTCTCCGCCTGCGGCACCACCCACGAGGGAGCTACCCAGCAGCCCCACGAGTTCGACGATCAAGGCATCCATGTCATCACCCATGGCGCTGGAAACTGCTCTGCCTGCCTGATGTACCGCAACGTAGCCGGCTATGTGGTGCGACTCGAAACGGTCAGCGGTCTCGAGGCGGGCGTGGCCCTCACGTCCGACGGGATCATCGCCACCAACGCCCATGTGGTGTCGCGTGCGACCTCGGTGGAAGTGCTGTCGTTCGAGGGAGATGCCTGGGTGGGAACGGTAGTCACAGCAGATCCCATCCAGGACCTGGCCCTCGTGGCGCTGCCGGAAACTGGCAGAACGTGGGCGCCGCCCGCCCTGCACGATGGACCGCCTCCGCCGCTGGGCACGGAGATCTACGTCATCGGCCGACCCGTTGGCCTGGGCTGGTGCGTCACCCGCGGCACGATCACCGGTGTGCGCCGCATCGACGGCGTCAGCATGATCGAAACGGACGCGGTGCTGCTTCCGGGCAACTCTGGCGGAGCCATGGTGGATGCGAGCGGACGCCTGATCGGCATCGTCTCCTCCAAGACCCACCGAACGGAAGGCAGCAGCGGGAACACGACGCTCGCACGGCCTACCGCGAGCCTGCGGGCCTTCCTGGAAGCGTACACCGCGGGGATGAGCCCTCGCTGAAACCGCCGAGCTCTTCCCCCACAGGCTGCTAGAACAACCCAGAGATCTTCCCGTCGGCGTCGACGTCGATGGCCTCCGCCGAGGGCACCCGCGGCAAGCCGGGCATGGTCATGATGCTGCCCGTGAGAACGAGCACGAAGCCGGCGCCTGCGCGCAACTCAACCGCCCGCAGGGGCACATCGAAGTCCCTCGGCCGGCCCTTGAGCGCGGGGTCCGTCGAGAAGGAGTACTGGGTCTTCGCCATGCAGATGGGGAGATCCCCATAGCCATCCTTCTCCAGCTTCTTGAGCTGATTACGCAGCTTGGTGTCGGCCAGGATGTCGTTGGCGTGGTAGATCTCCCGCGCGATGGTGCGCACCTTCTGGAACAAGCTGTCGTGGTCGGAGTAGAGCGGGTGGAACTCCGCCGTCCCGCCTTCCACCGCCTCGACCACGGCTTCCGCCAGTTGGGTCGCCCCGACACCACCCCGTGCCCAGTGGTCTGAACGCACCACGGGCGAGCCAATGCGTTCTGCGGCGGCCAGCACCACAGCGACTTCAGCCTCGGTGTCGCCGGAGAACTCGTTCACGCAGACCACGACAGGCACGCCGAAGCGACGCAAGTTGTGGACATGCTGTTCGAGGTGTGGGATCCCGCGCTCGACAGCACCCACATCTTCCGCGGCCAGGTCCTCCAAGGCAGCGCCACCCTGGAGTTTCAGCGCACGGATCGTGGCCACGATCACCGTGGCCGAGGGGCTCAAGCCCGCGGAACGGCACTTGATGTCGAAGAACTTCTCGGCGCCGAGGTCCGCACCAAAACCCGCCTCGGTGATGGTGTAGTCGGCGAGTCGCAATCCGAGCTGCGTTGCCATGACGCTGTTGCAGCCGTGGGCGATGTTCGCGAACGGACCACCGTGCACGAAGGCCGGGTTGTTCTCGAGCGTCTGCACCAGGTTCGGTGCCAGAGCGTCGCGCAGGAGGGCCGTCATGGCGCCCTGCACGTTGATCTCACTGGCCGCGACCGGTGCCCGGTCGTAGGTGCTGCCGACAATCACCTTGCCCAGCCGCTCACGCAGGTCTTCGAGCGACCGCGACAGGCAGAAGATGGCCATGACCTCCGAGGACGCCGTGATGGCGAAGCCCGTCTCCCTGGGCATCGCATTGGCCACGCCGCCCAGGCCCACCACGATGTCGCGCAACGCGCGGTCGTTGAGGTCGAGCACGCGGTTCCAGGTGATGCGCCGAGGGTCGAGACCCAGGCGGTTCTTCTGATGCAGGTGGTTGTCGATCGCGGCCGACAGCAGGTTGTGCGCCGACGTGATGGCGTGGAAGTCGCCCGTGAAATGGAGGTTGATGTCCTCCATGGGCACGATCTGCGAATAGCCGCCCCCGGCCGCGCCACCCTTCATGCCGAAGCACGGCCCCAAGGAAGGTTCCCTCAGGCAGACCACCGTCTTCTTTCCGATTCGGTTGAGTGCGTCGCCCAGGCCGACCGTCGTGGTGGTCTTGCCCTCGCCCGCAGGCGTGGGCGAGATGGCGGTGACCAACACGAGCTTGCCCGCAGGCTTGTCCATCATGCGTTTGCAGAGGTCCAGGCTCACCTTCGCCTTCGTGTGCCCATAGGGCACCAGGTCCTCAGAGCCGATCCCCAGGCGCTTGGCAACCTCGCCAATCGGCTGCATCTTCGCCTCGCGAGCAATGTCCAGGTCGATGGAACCCATAGAAGACGATCCGCAGGGGGGGGTGGTGATCCGTGGGCCGCGCCGAACCGGCTCCTGCCACAGGCCCCGGCAGGATAGCAGGCGAGCCCCGCCAACCGGCTGCGTAGGATGGGACGCCGCCGACCCTTCGCTGGCACGATGACCCTGCAGCGCGCGGCATGGCTTCGTCGCGGCATCGCTCCGCCCGAACCCGTGCGTCCCCCTCGAGAGTTCGCGTGTCCTTCCTGCGCCGTCGCCGTGCCGAACAACGCCCCCAGCCACCCGACCCGGTGCTGGTCGCCACGGGCTACCACCAACGCACGAAGCACCACCCCCATCGCTTCGCGGCCTCCCTTGGCTACCTCGACTGGGACTCCCAACCGGACCCCTTCCGGCGCTACCACGGTGCGCGACTGTGCCCGCTCCCACACCCGGCGTGCGAGCCCGAAGGCGGACGCCAGACCGACGAGCAGTCGCTCGACATGCCGCGTGCCCCGTCGGATCCAGGGTTTGCCGAGATCCCCTACCGAGACCTCTTTGCCCGCAGCAGCCAGCCGCCCGGCCCCCTGACTGTCGAGAGCATCTCGGACCTGCTCTATCACTCTCTCGCCCTCTCTGCCTGGAAGTCCGCAGAGGGCAATCACTGGTCGCTGCGCGTGAACCCATCCAGCGGCAACCTGCACCCCACCGAAGCCACCCTGCTGCTCCCGGCGCTGACGGGCTCCCCAGAATTCGCCCAGCCCGGCGTTTTCCACTATGCCCCCCGGGAGCATGGGCTGGAGCGGCGGGCCGAGCTTGACGCGAGCCTCTGGAGCGCTCTGCGACGCACCCTGCCCGAGGGCTCCTTCTTCGTGCTGCTGAGCTCCATCCCCTGGCGCGAGAGCTGGAAGTACGGCGAACGCGCTTACCGTTACTGCCAACACGATGTGGGCCACGCCCTTGGTGCCCTCCGCTTCGGGGCGGCCCTCCAGGGATGGACGCTGCGCGTGCTGCCGTGCTCTGACAGCTTGCTGGAGAGTTTGCTGGGAACAAGCGCCCAAGCGCCACAAGCACACCCCCAGGAACCAGAGCTGGCCGAAGTGCTCGCGGTGATCTCCCCGTCCAACGCGCCAGCGTCCGGCAGCCTGCAGGTCTTCAGCGCTGCCGAGGAGCGACAGTTGATCGCACGCTTCGACACCCTCGACTGGCAAGGCAAGCCGAACCAACTGAGCCCCGAACACCATCCCTGGGATCTCGTAGACGTGGTGGCGGCGGCATGCCGCAGTTTGGAACCGGCCTCTTCGCTCCCGGCGTCCGCAGAACCCTCGCCTGCAGCCACCAATCTCCCATGGCTCCAATCGGCTCGTGACGTCACGCCCCCCGCAGCCCGCGCGCTGGTCCGGCGCCGCCGCAGCGCCATGTCCCTGGACGGTCGCAGCTCCATGCCGCTCCAGGACTTCCAGCGCCTGCTCGCGAGCACGGTGCCGCGGCTCAGCCCGTCCCTGTGGGACGCCTGGCCCTTCGCGCCGGCGGTGCATCTGGGCCTCTTCGTGCACCGTGTCGAAGGCCTGACGCCCGGTCTGTACGCACTGCTACGAGATGACAGCGCCCTCGACGAGCTCAAGGCTGCCATGCACCAGACTTTCAGCTGGGAACACCCGGAGGAGATTTCCGCACAGCTGCCTCTCTACCGTCTGGCGAAGGGAGACCTTCGTCGCCCCGCCGCCAACATGAGCTGCAACCAGGACATCGCTGGCGACGGCGCCTTCAGCCTGGGGATGCTCGCTGCCTTCGACGCCACCCTGGCCAGTCGCGGGGCCTGTGGATACCGCGAGCTCTTCTGGGAGACCGGCCTCATCGGTCAGGTGCTCTACCTGGAGGCGGAAGCCGGCAACTTGTCCGGCACGGGCATCGGCTGCTTCTTCGACGATTCCGTCCACTCCGCCTTCGGGCTCAACGACACACGCTGGCAAAGCCTCTATCACTTCACGGTGGGGGCCGCGGTGCACGACGAGCGCATCAGCGGGCTCCCGGCCTATCCCGCTCCGGACGCAAACCCGCGCTGAGAACGTCGCGCCCAGAACACCCAGGCGCTTCCCATCACCACCAGGACCGAGCAGAGGCTCCACACAGCCGTCTCGATGGACAGGGTCTCGTCGTAGAGGAAGCCCGCCGCGAGACCACCCATTGCGAACGACAACGTCATCCCCAGGAACTCCAGCGCATACACCCGCCCTCGGAACTCGTTCTGGACGTGGCGCTGCCACCACGCCGTCGACGCCACCCAGATGGTGCTGCCGCCCATGTGCGCCACGCAAACCCAGAGGCACGCCATGATCAGGGAGGGCGTGTTCGCAAAGAGCGCGTAGCCAGCGATGGCGATGGCGAAGCCCCATGCGATCTGTCGTCGTAGATCCCCGTCCCGGCTCCCGAACACCCGCCGGGCCACGAAGGGGCCCAAGCCGGTGCCCAGGCCGCGGGCAGCGAACAACATGCCGGTGGCGAAGCCGGTCGCCGCCACGCTGGCCTCCACGACCCCGCCCTCGCTGCCGTCCAGGGAACTCACGGCGCCAAAGCGTTCGCGACCGACGACGGACAACATGACGAGGAAGCCGCCGGCCGGCCACCAGAAGCTCTTGGTCAAGAGCACCGGTGTCAGCCCCAGCGAGCGCACGTGCGAGAAGCCCCTGCGCAGATCCCTCAGGGTCAGGATGTCCATCCAGCGAAACGGCTGCGGGTGCCGTGACACCGGCGAGAGCTTCAGCCCCCACAGGAGCAGCGCGCTCACCACATAGGTGGCGGCGTCGGCCACGAAGACTCCGCCCACCCCCAGGCGCTCCACCAGAAGCGCGCCGGCGAAGGCCCCCACGGTCAACATGGCGCTCCAGGTTGCGGCTGACAGGGTCAGCGCTTCGTGCAGGTCCTCCTTGGTCACCGTGTCGGGCAAGGCGCCGGAGCGTGCCGCGTCGAAGAAGATGGCGACCCCCATCTGCAGCGCCAGCAGGGTGTAGAGCAAGCCCAGGTCCCCGGCATCCTCCACGAGCAGGAAGCCGAGCACCACAAGTGCACGTAGGATGTCGGCGCAGACCATCAGCAGGCGCCGCGGCACACGGTCGGCGATGGGGCCCGCAAGGGGGCCGGCCACGGCCGTCGGCGTGAGGCGCACTGCCAGTTCCACTCCGAACAGGAGGCCCACCCCGGCGACGGCCTCGGGCCCGCTGATGCGACCGATCAACGTCAACACAGCCACCCGGTTGAGCCAGTCGCCTGCGCCGCTCACCACCTGGGCTGCCCACAGCGTGCGGAATCGCGGGTTGCGAACAACGACGCCCAGCATCAGCGCAAGCTCTTCAGATCGGGTTGGGCGAAGGGGACGGCCGTCACGGTCCTGGCGGCGCGCGAGGATAGCGCATCTTCCTCATGCTTGAGCCCGTGCTCGCTTTGGCGCGACGCGCCGCGCGCTGCTCGTCAAGGATCCCTGGAGCCGGCCATGGCGGCCAGGACCCGTTCGGGCGTGGCTTCGCTACGGTCCCAGAGACCGCACAGCCGCCCGTCGCGCAGCACACCGACGCGGGTCGACAGGCCCAGCACCTCGGGCAGCTCGGAAGAGACCAACAACACAGCAACGCCCGCGCACGCCAGCTCGTCCAACAGCTCGTGCAGGGCTGCCTTGGCGCCCACATCCACCCCTCGCGTGGGTTCGTCCACCATCAAGACCTTGAGGTCACGATCGAGCCAGCGCGACAACACCACCTTCTGCTGATTGCCTCCGCTCAGATCGCCCACAGGGGCGGCAAGGGATGACGCCTTGAGGTGCACGGCGTCCAGTGCGCGCGCCGCATGCTCCCGCTCAGCACGGCCGTCCAGGAACAGCCCCCGGCGGTGGCGGTCCGTCGCACCCAGGGACTGGTTCGGCACGATGCCCATGCCCAGCACCAAGCCCTGCCGCTTGCGGTCTTCCGGCACGAGGCCAAGCCCCGCGCGCATGGAGGCCTGCACGTCGGCGAGAGGCAGGGGAGTCCCCCCGATCAGGACCTGACCCCGCACGTCGGCATCCAAGCCGAACAGGGCCTCGAGCAGTGCGCTGCGCCCGGCTCCGACGAGTCCAGCCAAGCCCAACACCTCACCGGACCGCAGATCGAAGCTCACGTCCTGGAAACCCGCGGGCGACGAGAGCCCGCACACCTCAAGCAGCACCTCGCCCGGCGCTCGCTCGCAGTGCTTCGGCACGAAGGCCTTCACATCCCTTCCCAGCATGAGCCTCACGAGCGAGCCCTCGTCCGCTTCGTCCCGGTCCAGGCTCCCCAACAGCTGACCATCGCGCAGCACATGGATGCGGTCGCAGAGACGCAGGACTTCCGGCATTCGATGGCTGACGTAGATCATCGTCACGCCCTCCGATCGCAGTCGCTCCATCAAGGCGAACAGTTGCTCCGCCTCCGCGTCCGAAAGCGAACTCGTCGGCTCATCGAAGAGCAGCACACGTGCACCCGTCCCCACCGCCGCCGCGATCTGGACCAGCTGCTCCTGAGCCGTGGACAGCTCGCCCATGGCCTGGCCGACATCCATCTCGACGCCGATGGCGGCCAGCTTCTCACGCGCCCGCCGCGCAAGGGCCGGGCGGTCGACAAGGCGCCCACCCCACCAGGCCTTGCGGCGCGGCATATCGCCGAGAGACAGGTTCTCGGCGACTGAAAGGTCGGGGCAGAACGCCAACTCCTGGTGCACCATCGCCACGCCGCGCGCCGCTGCATCCGCTGGCGAGCGAAGCGTGCAGGCCTCACCGTCAATCAGCACGCGACCCTGGTCGGGCTGGTGGATCCCCGCGAGGATCTTGCCCAGGGTGGACTTGCCCGCGCCGTTCTCGCCCATCAGCGCGTGACAGGCGCCGCGCGGCACTTCCAGGCTCACGCCGCTCAAGGCCGCGATGCCGCCAAAGTGTTTGCAGAGACCTTCGACACGGATCATGGGGGCCTCGGAGCTCACGGGTGCGCGCTCAGCCCTCGGACAGCCAGTCGTTCCACTGGGCATTCACCTCATCGACATCCTCTGCATGGATCGGCTTGAGCGGGTCGACCACGCGCGTGGCTCCGGGCAGACGGCCATCGACGATGCGATCCAGCAGGAGTTCGACAGATCGATAGCCCCAGGCAAAACAGTCCTGGGCGAGCAGCACTTCCACATGTCCGCTTTCCAGGTAGCGCAGCTGCGGTTGCAGCGCATCCACGGAGACCACCTTCACGCTACCGGGTGGCCAACGCAGGGCGCCTGCCGTGAACAACGGCCAGCCCCCCACGAACGCCCAACCACCGATCTCCGGATGGGTGCTCTGGGCCCGCGCCACGGTTTCCGCCGCAATCTCGGGCACCTCGTCGTGGAAGAACACACCATCGTCGAGCAACTTCAGGTCGGGATACCTGGCCAGCTGCTGGGTGACACCCGCAACCCGCGCCTGGAGGTTTGCGGCGGCTTGGTTGCCAGCCAAGATGGCGATGGTGCCCTTGCCGCCCATGGCTGCTGCCAGCTCATCCAGCACCTGCTCGCCGCACGAGGTGTCGTCCGTGCCGAAAAAGGCGAAGCGCTTGCTCTTCGGCGCATCCGAATCGAAGCACACCACGTGAGCGCCCAGGTCCACGGCCCGGTTGATGGCGGGCGTCAGGGTCTCGGCGTGGCTACAGGACACGGCGATGCCTGCCGCACCGCTGCGCGCCAACTGTTCGACGGCGGCGGCCTGGGCAGCTGCATCCTCATCTGGCGGCGTCTGCCAATCGATGATCACCTCGAGACCTCGAGCGGCGCCCAGTTCCTTGGCCGCCGCCTCAGCCCCCAAGCGCGCCGCCTGGAAGACAGCGTTTCCCTGGCTCTTGCCCACGATGCCGATGCGGAGCGCCCCGCCATCCGTTCCACCCTCTGGGGCCTGCTCTGAGCACGCGAGGAGGGCTGGTAGCACCAGCAGCGCCCAGACAAGGGACTGAAGCACGGCTCCCCAGCGGCGGGGCTTCGGGGACGTGGACGGGCAGACGACCATGGGCAAGCTCCTTGGCAAGACAGGCTGCGGCGCGGAACCCGGCCCGCGTGCGCGCCGCCATCATGCGCCACATTCGCCCCCCTCGCGAGGGCTGATCAGCGTCGCGGGCGTCGCGGGCCTCGCGCCCGGACGTGCTCGCTGAATCGATCCACCGCCACGGCCGCCACGATCGCCAGGCCGATGATGATCTTGCTGTACTCCTTGCTGACGGTCAGGGTGAACAGCCCCAGGTCGACGCTGCGCAGGATATCGATGCCGTTCTCGATGAGCTTGATCACCAAGGCGCCGAGCATGGCTCCCAGCGCCGTCCCCCTACCGCCCACCAGGCTCGCCCCACCCACGACCGCCGCAGCGATCACCGTCAACTCGTAGCCCTGTCCGGTCGCCGTGTTCGCCGACTGATAGAAGCCAGCGGACACCATGCCCGCCAAGCCTGCGGACATGCCGGCCAAGGCGTAGATGCGCAACTTGATGCGCCCCGTGCGCAAGCCGGCAAAGCGCGCGGCTTCTTCATTGCCGCCGACGGCATAGATCTCGCGGCCGCCCACCGTGTGGCTCAGGTAGACCCAGGTGACGACGACAGCCAGGGCCATGAGCACCATGGGGACGGGCTGGACGAAGGTCCCACCTACATCCATTCGCCAACCCACGAAGCCCTCCGTGAACGACGCGGGCAGTTCCTTTCCGAGAGACGGCAAGGTCTTCGTCTTCACCGCCACGAGGCCGATGCCGCGGAAGATGCTCATCGTCCCCAAGGTCACGATGAAGGGGTGCATGCGCAGGCCCACGATGAGCGCCCCGTTCATGAGTCCGCACGCCAGGCCGATCCCCATGGCCACGACGGCCGCCGTTGGCAAGGCGACCCAGGCCGAAGCGTCCGCCGGAAACTCCTGCAGCACCGCCGCGGTGCCCAGGGCCGAGAGGCCGAAGATGGAACCCACGGAGATATCGATGCCGCCCGAGATGATCACCAGGGTCGCGCCAAGCGCCATGATGGCCATCCACGACATGGTGGTCGCCACATTGGGCACCAGGTTGTCGAGGCGCAGGAAGTTGTTCGCGGTGCGCCCACCTACGGTCACGGGGTCGGAGGCGAGGCTCAGGACGAGCCCCATGGCCAGGATGACCAGCAGCAGCCCGGCCTCCGCCAGACGCGGACGCCTGCCCGGAGCGGCGTGCTGAGGCGATCCCGGAGAAGACGAGGGCGGCATGGACTCACCACACCGCAGTCCTGGCCTCCAGTCAACGAGAGTCTGTGGCGCCGACCCCGGAGGGCCAGCTCCAGCGCAACCGCAGCCCACTGAGTATCCTCTTTCGCTTCCTTGCCCCCTCGCTTGCCCCCCTCGCACCGGAGGACGGCCATGCCTGTCTCATCGATGCCCCTCGCGCTGTTCATGGCGCTGTGCTGTGCGGTCCCCTGCGCCGACGCCGCGCCCGTGCCCGATGACGAGGTCCACCCCACCCTGCACGAGATCTTCCAGCCACCGCGCCTGCTAGGCAGCCGCCCCACGACGCTCGGCATGTCGGCGGACGGTCTGTGGATCACCTATCAATGGGCCGGTGAGGACGCAGGTGAGGACGCGGGTGAGAACACGAAGGACCCCGAGCGCGACCTCTACCTTGCGTCCACCGATGGAACGGCTTCGGAGGTTTTCGCTGAACACGATCAGGGCGTGAAGGTGCTCTGGACGCACTCGGGCTCGCTTCTGCTGCGGGAGAAGGACGGGTGGATCGACAGCATCGACATCGCCGGCGATCGCATTCCCCTGCCCTTGTTCGAGGGAGCTTCCCTGCGAGAGGTGCAGCTGCTCGAAGACGAACGGACCGCCGTTCTCTCCGCAGGTGACGAGCACCAGATCTGGGTTCTCGACCTCCTGACCGGAGCACGCCATGCACCCGCTGCCTCCCTGAAGAACCGCTCCCGCTGGTACCAGGTTCTGGAGGACAGGAAGACGCTGGCGCTCTTCGCTGCGCCGTCGTCTGCGGTCGAACCCGTCGAAGAAGGGGAGGAGGAAGCCCCGCGTGTGCTGTGGCTTCTCACCTATGGCGGCGACGCCCCCGGTGTCCAGGAAACGGAGGTCCAGGAGGTCGGCAACGCACGCCTGTCAGCAGACGGCGAGTGGCTCAGCACCTACACACGCGAGTCCACCATCGAGCGTGAGTTGGTCATGGCCGACTACCTCAGCGAACAGGTCAGCGTGGTTCCCGTGCGCAGTTCGTTGGCGGGTGATGACACCAGCTTGCTCGATGTGCGTCTCTTCGAGACGTCGTCGAACACCGAACACCCGCTTCCCTTCGATGCCCAGGACCGCTTCCACCTGCTCTCCCACAGCTGGTCTCCCACAGCGCCGCTGCTGCTCGTGGACCGCCTGAGCAACGACTACCACGTGCGTCAGGTCATGGTTGTCGACGCCCGCACCCAGGCCATGACGGTCCTGCTTTCCGAGCGGGATGACGCCTGGATCGGCGGCCCCACGACCCGAGCAGCCTGGACCAAGGACGGCGAACAAGTGGTCTTCACGTCCGAGCGCAGTGGCTTCAACCATCTCTACCGGGTGCAACCCAACGGAGAGGGGGAGGTCGCCCTGACGAGCGGCGAGTACGAGGTCCAGAGCGTCGACATCCTCGACAAGCACGGACGCGCGCTGCTGGTGAGCAATGCTGCCAGCGACCTGGGTGTCCGGCAACTGCGCCTGCTCGACCTGGGCACGGGGGAACAGGCCGTCCTCACGGGGCTGGATGGCTGCGCGGCGAGCTCCCGTACGTGGGGCGATTCGCCTGATCGGCCGCGCGTGAGCAGGGACGGTTCACGGCTTGTCTACATGTGGGAGACCCTTGGCCAGCCCGGGGACCTGCGCTCCCAGCCCGTGGCCCCGGGCCTGCCTGCGGGGATCGCGACGAGCGAGGCGCCGACGCGCTTGACGCACTTCGTTCCAAAGGCGCTCGACGCCCTCGAACTCGTCCAACCGGACATCATTGAATACGCCAACCCGGACGACGGGAGCATCGTCCGCTCGTTCCTCTATCTGCCCGAGCCCTACGACCCCATCCAGCGTTACCCCCTGGTCGTCTTCGTGCACGGCGCTGGCTACCTGCAGAACGTCACGCGCTCGCGCACGTCCTACGAGGTCGACAAACTGTTCCATCACCGTCTGGCCCGCAAGGGCTACGTGGTGCTGGCCCCCGACTTCCGGCACAGCGCTGGCTACGGCCGGGATTTCAGGGCCGATGTCTACGGATACATGGGCGGAAAGGACACGGACGATGTGGTGGCTGGCATCAAGCATTTGGAGCAGCTGGGGCTCATCGATCCGAGCCGGGTGGGCGTCTACGGCGGGTCCTATGGCGGCTTCCTGGCGCTCATGTGCCTCTCACGCTATCCCGAGATGTTCAGTTGCGCTGCGGCCCTGCGCTCCGTCACGGACTGGCGCACCTATCACGCGGGCTACACCAACCCGCGGCTCGGGCATCCCGAGCGGGACGCTGAGAACTACGAACGCAGCAGCCCCATCGACCTGGTCGAAGCCGTGCAAGACCCAGTGCTGATGCTGCACGGTCTCATCGACGACAATGTCTTCGCCCAAGACACCATCCGCTACATCGAGCGGCTGATCGAACTGGGCAAACCCTTCGATGCCATGCTCTACCCCAGCCAGGCGCATGGCTTCACGGACCCCGCCAGCTGGATCGATGAGTACGGTCGCATCGAAGCCTACATGGACCGCTACCTCAAGGACGACTGACGGGGGCAAGGCCTGCCGCCCACCAGCACGGTGCTCGCGTCTGCCCCTCAATCCAACAACTCACGCAGGCGCCGCTTGTTGGCCTCCGGCGTGAAAGCTGCCTCGACGGCGTTGCGCGACAACCCACGCAGTGCGTCCAGGTCGTAGCCCCAGGTGCGTGAGGCAGCCTCGAACTCCGCACTCAAGTTCGTGACGCACACGGCGGGGTCGTCGGTGTTCAAGGTGACGAGGCAACCCGCCTGGCGCAGGGCCTCGAAGGGATGTTGTGCCAGCGACTGCACGAGCCCCGTGGCGAGGTTGCTGGTCAGGCAGCACTCAAGGGGGATGGCGTGCTCTCGCACATGCTCAACGAGCGCCGGGTCTTCGGCCAGGCGGACCCCGTGCCCGAGGCGTTGCGCGCCGAGCACGAAGAGCGCCTCGCGCAGAGACGGCGGGCCCTCCGCCTCACCCGCATGGATGGTGACGGCCAGGCCGCCCTCCCGGGCACGCCGCAGGGCCGGAGCCAGGGCGGCTCCCGCAATGTGCTCGGGTCCGGCCAGATCGACAGCAACGACTCCCTGCTCCCGGTATGCGAGAGCCAGGTCGATCAGCTTTTCGTTCTGCTCACGCTGCAGGCTTCGATAGCAGCAGATGATGGCGCCCCAGCTCGGTACCTGGCTGCCTGCGGCCGACGCCGATTCCAGCGCAGCCACCCCCGCCCGGAGCCCGGCCAGGATTTCCTCCAGCACCAGCTCCGGCCCATGTCCGGGGCGTGCCTGCAGTGCCGGACAGAAGCGCACCTCAACGTGCACCACTCCGTCAGCAGCGACATCCTCGATCAACTCACGAGCCAGGCGCTCCATGGCCCCGGGGCTCTCTAGCACCGGGTAGAAGCTCTCGAAGGTGAGCAGGAACTCCCGCAGGCTGCGACAGCTGGGTGAGACCTGGACATGCCGAGCCAACCCCTCGACGGTCTCTGCGGGCAGGGCAATGCCGGCCTCCCGGCCCAGCTCCAGCAAGGTCCCGGTGCGCGCCGCCCCATCCAAGTGACAGTGGAGGTCAAGCTTTGGCAGGGCGCGAACAACGTCGATCGGCACGCCTGTCGCTTCGACCATCGGCGCCGTCAGCTTTCGAGCGCTGCTTGGGGCGGCTCACCGGCGAGAGGCTGCTCCAGCTCCGGCACCTCATCGTCCACCTCGGCGAGGTCATCCTCGCGCACCCGACGTACCGACCGTTCGGTGAGGTAGGTGTTGTCGGACAACCCATGGTGCAGGTCACGGCGAATGGCCGTTGCCTCCGTCTCGGTCAGTTCTGCGCTGGTCACCAGCCGTGAAAGCGCGGCGTCATAGCGGTCCTTCACCCAGGTGGGGTCGTAGCCGACATAGTCGAGCACCTTGCCCACCGGCTCACCGCGCACGGTGTGGGCAAAGGTCGGCTGGCCGAGTTCGTCGAAGCCGACATGCACGGTGTCCGTGTCACCGAACAGGTTGTGAAGATCGCCCAAGGTCTCCTGGTAGGCACCCACCAGGAAGATGCCGAGCATGTAGCGCTCGCCCTCGCGCAGCCGATGGACCTCCAAGACCTTCTTCACGTCCCGGACGTCCGCGAAGCGGTCGATGCGGCCGTCGCTGTCACAGGTCATGTCGCCCAGGACGGCATGCTCGGTGGGCTCCTCATCCAGCCGATGAATGGGCATGACCGGGAAGATCTGTCGGATGGCCCAATGGTCCGGCGCCGACTGGAAGACGCTGAAATTGCAGAAATAGATATCTGCGATCCGTCGGTGCAGGCCCTCCAGATCCTCCGGCACGAAGTCGATCGTCTTCGCGACCTGGGCTGCCCGATCGCATGTGGCGAAGAAGAGATTCTCACAAAGCGCCCGCGTGGGCAGGTCCACGAGACCGAGCTTGAAGCGCGACTGGAGTTCGTCCCGCAAGCTCAAGGCGTCGTGATAGACCTCGAGCACCGTCTTGGCAGAGAGCCGCTCGATGTTCTCGCGGAAGGACCCCACGATTTCCGCCTCACCCTCCGTCACCTCATCGACGATCCCGTCACGGGACAGGCGCGAGCAGCCGGTCACCTCGACGACCATCAAGGAGTGATGCGCCACCAGGGCCCGGCCCGTTTCCGTCACGATGTCTGGCATCGGCACGTCCGCATGGCGGCAGGCATCCTGGATCGTCCAGATCACGTCGTTCGCGTATTCCTGCTCGGTGTAGTTTCGCGACGACACGAAGTTCGTGCTGCTGCCGTCGTAATCCACGGCGAGGCCGCCGCCCACATCGAAGATGTCCAGCGGGCAACCCATGGCGTGCAGCTCGACGAAGACACGGCTGGCTTCCTTGAGCGCTTCCTTCCAGGGCCGAATGGCCGTGATCTGGCTGCCGAGGTGGAAGTGCAGCAAGCGCATCCGGTCCATGAGCCCCAGTTCCTGCAGACGGGACACGCTCTCCACCAGCTGCGTGGAAGACAGGCCGAACTTCGCGCGGTCCCCAGCTGAAGACTCCCAGCGCCCGGAACCCTTGGCCGTGAGCCTGCTGCGCATGCCCAACCAGGGGCAGGCATCGCGCCCTTCACGCTCGACCACGCGAGCTACCGTCTCGATCTCGGACGGCTTCTCGATGACTACGACCACCTCGTGGCCGAGACGGGTGGCCAGCACGGCGTTCTCGATGTACGACTCATCCTTGTAGCCGTTGCAGACGATCAGGCTCGGCCGCTCCAGGAGCGCCACCACGGCGAGCATCTCCGGCTTGCTGCCCACCTCCAAGCCGAGGCCCGACTCGCGGCCGGCTTCCAGCAAGCCCTCGACGACAGAGCGTTGCTGGTTGACCTTGATGGGGTACACGGGTCGATAGCGCCCGGTGTAGGCATGCTCCTCAGACGCCCGACCGAACGCTTCATGCAAGCGCCCCAAGCGATGCCCCAGGATCCCATCGAACCGAATCAACAAGGGCAGCGACATGCCCTGCTTGCGCGCCATCTCCACCACCCGCGTGAGCGCCACCGACGGACCACCCTCACCGCCAGGGGTCACGTGCAACAAACCGTCCGCCGCCGCACCGAAGTAGGGATCGCCCCAACCGTGCAGGTTGTAGAGGTCCGCGCTCTTCTCGGGAGCCCACTTCTGGGGAGCTTCGTCCATGTCGCGCGGTCGCCACCTTTTCAGGAATGGAAAGTGCCGTTCGAACAACGGCGCGGCACTATATCACGTCCCCTGAGGGGCGTCCGCTGCGGCGCGGACCCTCGCATTCAACTCGCATTCCAGGATCGGGAACAGCTCTGGCACCCTTCGCTAAACCCTCTTCGCGGCCACGAGCAGGACTCGTGTTCTTGCTCCTCAGCGGCCTCTTGCTGTGGGCCGGGACACCCTGCTTTGCGGACGAGGTCCCCGTTCGCTCCGGCCCCTGGAAACCCGGGGATCCACCCGAAGGGTGGGTGCTGCTCGAGACGGAGCACTACCAGGTCCAAAGCGAGGTGGGGCTCGACACGGCAAAGCGCCTCGCCACCCATCTCGAGAGCATGCTCGAACGCTACCGCAGCTTCCTCCCCTCCACGCGACGCCTGCCACCTTTCGTCTTGAAGGTGTTTCGCAATCGCGCGGCGTACGAGCGGTACGGAGGCACGAGCGTGGCGCACTACGACCCCATCCAGAAGGAACTCGTCTGCTACGACACGGGAGTTTCGTTCGGTATCGCCCACACTCCGCCAGCCATTCGCCTGGGCAATCCGGACTCCGTCTACCTCGACGCCACCCAACACAGCCGTCTCGAAGAACTGTTCCAGCAGATCACGCTGGCCCACACACCGGACCTCGCCGAAGTGCTCGCCCACGAGGCTTGGCACCAGTACTTCCATGAGTACACCGTCAGCTGGGTTGCCATGCCCAGCTGGATTGACGAGGGCGTTGGCGATTGGCTCTCCACACCGCTCACGGCGGACGGAACCCCAGCGCTCCATCAAAGCCGACTGCGCGACGTCCAACAGGCCCTGCGCGCCGGGCACACCGTGCCCTTCTCCACCCTGCTTCAGTTCGAACAGGAGCAGTACTACGCCAACCCCGAGGTGTTCTACGCCCAGGGCTGGTCGATGGTCGCCTACCTCATGGCACACGAGAGCCCCGCCCAGCGCGCTGTCGTCCCCGACTTGATCCGGCACTTCAAGCGCACCAAGAACATCGGCGAAGCAACGAAGCTGGCCTTCAAGCAGCTGGACGTCGAGCAGCTCCACCGGGAGTGGATGGCCTGGGTCCTGTCCCAGAGGGCGGAGCAGCCGCTGCGAGCCCTGGCCCGGGAGTTTGGCGGACTGATCGAGCCTGAGCAGCTGGAAGCCCCCGTGGACTGGAAGCAGCGCTACGAGCAGCACATCCGTGAGGACGGCGAGCAGCGCGAGGGTGCGCTGGGCACCGAGGGCCAAGCCCTGCCGCACAGCGGGGCAGGGCGGGCAGGGCGGGCAGGGGACGGCGGAAAGAATGGAGCGGGTGAACGGAATTGAACCGTCGACAACAACGTTGGCAACGTTGTGCTCTACCACTGAGCTACACCCGCTCTCGTGGTATCAGGCGTAGATAAGTACGCCACAATACCCCTGTTGGTCAAGTCCTGATCCGATTCCCGCTGCAGCAGCGGGTGCTGCCCTGGGTCACGACGGGCCGACCGACAGAGGGACCCGTGCTGCTAGACTCCGCCCCATGCTCGATTGGCTGGCCTGCCGACTCCTCGCCCCGCGGCTGCTGGACCTCACCCAGCTCCCCCCGCCCGAGCTCCCTGAGCCGGCGTCCAGCGACGACCTCCTGACGCGCGCCGTCCAGACCTTCGATGAGCTGGAGTCCTTGGATTTCCAGGCCCGGGGGCCCACCAACCCATATCGATTGCTCATGGCCATGGGCTGCCGGGACCTCCTGACCCGCGAGGCGGACCAGCAGCCCGACACCGCGGGGAGGGCCCCCAACTACGCGCCCCACCCTGGCTTCCAGCCCGTGGAGCTGCCGCTAGAGGGCGGGCCCACTCTCACGGGGCACCGTTCGACGGGAGCGCCTGGGGCACCGGTCGTCCTGGTGATCCACGGCATCTTCGACAGCCACGTCACGGGCTACGTCGTGGAGTACTCGGAGACCCTGCGCCGCATGGGCTTCCACGTCCTCTCCCTGGACCTCAGGGACCACGGCCGGCGTCTGGGGAGCGAGCAGCCGCCTTCGCTTGGCATCGAGGAGGGTCGCGACATCTTCAGGGCAGCGCGATTGCTCTCGCGCGCCGAAGGCGTCTCGGTGGGCCTGCTCGGCCTGTCTTACGGCGCCCACTGCGTGGTGCGCGCCGCGCACGAGGCCACCCTTGCCGGCGAGGCCGACATCCTGCGGGGTGGCGTGCTCGCCGTCAGCGGGCCGCTCGACATCGGGGAAGCACTGCAGGCCTTCGATGACCCCTCCCGCCTACCCCGCGGCGACAGCTTCATGGACCGCATCATCTTCAAGGAAGTGTTGAAGGTCATGTCACGGCACCTACGCCTGAGGAGTCGTGGCGCCCGCCTGCAACGCCCGCGGCTCTGGGAGTCCTACGTGCGCCGCGTGCTCTTGCCGGCGCAAGCCATGCACGCACGACATGCCCAGGCAGCCCAGGCGGACCAGGCGGCGACCGCTGAAGCCGATGCAACCGACGCGGAGGTGGCCACCTTCCTGTCGAGCGCGCGCTCGGCCCAACCCGAAGTCGTGGGCAGCCTGCAGGTGCCCACCGCCATCGTGCATCCCGTGGACGACCCCTTGGTGCCCGTGCACCACGCGCGCCGAGCGCGCGAGGCCGCAGGCGACAATCCCTACGTGCGCGTCTTCGAGCTGCCCTTCGGAGGGCACATCGGCTTGTCCGGAGTCGACGGCCCGGGCACCGGCCAACTCCTGGCCAACTTCTTCGGGCGCCTCCGGGATGGCTAGCGGTCTCGCCAGCCCGGGCAGGTCAGCGCGAAGCCTGGCCGCCTGCCGCCTCTGTCAGCGCCCCCTGCAGCTCTGCTGGCGCTGCCATGTAGTCCAGGAGGCGTTGGCCACGACCGACCGTCCTGGCTCCTTCAATGGCGGCACGCACGTAGTGCTTGGCCATCTCCACGGCGTCCTCCAGCGGATACTTGCGCGCCAGCAGCGCCGCGATGGCGGACGACAGGGCGCAGCCCGTCCCGTGCACAGACCTGCGACGGGGAACACGAGGCGCGGAAAACAGGATGACCTCTTTCTTCGTACCTAGGATGTCGACCGACTCGGCCCCGGAAAGATGGCCGCCCTTGATGAGCACATTGCGGGCACCCAGCCGCAGCAACTCTCGAATGACCGGCTCCGTGTCACTGCGCACGTGAGCGACACTCGTGCCCGTCAGCTCGGCCGCTTCGTCGATGTTCGGCGTCACGAGCGTCGCCAGGGGCAAGAGCTGGCGCATGAACACGGGAACATCCGCCGATGGCAGGATGCGCTTGCCATCGCTCGAAGCCAGGACAGGATCGATGACGATGGGGATCCGCTTGGCAGCCAGTGGGCCCAAGGCGCGAGCCACCGCGCGCACGACTTCCGCCGAAGGCAACATACCCACCTTGACGGCCGCCGGCCGGACATCGGCGAAGAGGGCACCCAACTGCGCCTTCACTTCTCTGCCGGAGAGAGCCTTGATCTGCTTCAAGCCGCTCGGGCCCTGCACCGTCCATGCTGTGGGAACGGCCGCACCAGAGAGTCCCATGCGCAGGAACACCTTCAGATCACCTTGCAAGCCAGCGCCACCACTCGGGTCGGAGCCGGCAATGGTCAGGGGAACGAGCGGTCGAGAGCGGCTCATGAGAACCCCAAGCGCAACAAGCTGTCGACGGCTGGCTTGAGCAGGGACGGCTCGGGCAGCGGGTCCACGTCCAGCACCAAGTCCAGGCCTCGGGTGGTCCATTGGGCCATGGATCCAAAGTCCAGCTCACCGAGCCCCGGCGGCAAGCCAGCCTCCCCCAAAGACACATCGTCCAGGAGCACCCCGCCCAGGAAGCTGCTCAGCCGATCGACCCAGAGGGTGTCGGCCTGTTCCAGCAAGAACGCTCGGGAAGGCCGGTGCCAGTAGCCCAGGGACAGGTTCGTGAGGTCCTCCAGGAGCAGCCCCATGACCTCTGGCTCCGCCAGCGACCCGGAAGCGGGCGTCTGCACGGCGAGCGCCAGGCCAGACACCTGGCGGGCAAAGGCAAACATCGAGCGGCAGGCTGCATCCAGCTCCACCTCCTCTGGCAGGTCCAACACGAGGCGCTGGGCACCGGAAGCTTTTGCAGCTGCCACGGCCTCGCCACGATCGGCCCAGAGGCTCTGCACTCCCATGGCGGGCACCTCGTGCAATTCTGCAGCGGAGGCACCCTTGTGGGCCTCTATGAGCACTTTGTTCAAGCCGGTGCTGGCCAGGGCCTCAACGATGAACGGCCCATTCAGGCTGTTCTCAGCAAGACATCGGGTCCCGAGAATCATGCGAGGCTCACAATCGTCCAAACACCCTTCGAGGGGCCCCGGTATGGGTCCGCATCATCCCAGGCACGAGTGACGGAGAATACCGATGAAGACCACCCTCGTCGCCCACCTAACCATGGTGGGCATCATGTTCGGCAACCCAGTGTTCGGGATCCCGGGGGCCACGGCCTCCGCCCAGGATGCAGCCCCCGAAGCCGTCAGCGCACCGGAGGCGGCAGCCCCCCGCGCCCGACTCCAACTGCCGCGACTCAAACTGCCCCATCCCGCTGCAGCACCTCGCCCCATCACGGCCCCCGTGCCGACCCAGCTCCCAGCCGGAGTGCGAGTCCAAGCCCTGCCCGGGATCCAGCATCGCGTGAGCGCGGCACCGGTGGTCCTCGCCACCGAGGATGACACCCCCAAGCTCGGCGTCATGATCGACATCACCGACGACGGCCTGCTCGTGGACGAGGTCACAGAGGACAGCCTGGCGGAAGCCGCCGGCGTCCAGGCCGGAGACCTGCTGCTGAAAATGGATGGCCGCCTGATCCTGGAGGTCGACGACCTGCGTGCCGCGCTGCGCGACACCGCCCCTGGCCAGGCCATTTCCCTCACGGTCATCCGCGAAGGCGAGGGCCTGGTGAAGCTCAAGGCCGCCATGCCCAAGCCGAAGACCAAGAAGTCCAAGCAGGCCCCCCATGCCGACGGCCCCGCGCACGGCGGCGGCTTCCTCGGCGTCCAGCTGGGTGAAGGCGACGAAGACGGCGTGTCGGTTGTGGGCGTCGTGGAACAGTCTGCTGCCTGGCATGCGGGCCTGGACGACGGCGACGTGCTGCTCAGCATTGGAGGAAAGTCGGTGACCAGCGGCGAAGACGTCGTGAACGCCGTGGCCTCCCAAGGCGTGGGCAGCTTCCTGAAGATCGTCTACGAGCGCGACGGGGACGAGCACAAGGCACGCGCCCGCCTCGGTGCGCGCTCACCCATGCCCGGTGCCCTCAGCGGCGCCGTGATCGACATGATGGCCCCAGGCACGTTCCAGGGCCTGCTCGACGTCAGCGAGAATGGCGGCGCGTGGAGCGTGCTCGCCCCCGGTGACGGTCAGCTGGCCATCCCGCACAACCAGTTCTTCGTGCGCAAGTCCGACGATGACGACGACGGCAACGTGTTCAGCTGGAGCACCGATGATGGCGACGGCGACGACGATCACTTCATGATCTTCAACGGCGAAGACGGAGGCGTCTGGACTTCGGACTCCCCCGGCGACCACGACGTCGACATCCACCAGCTGCTCCAGGAGCACGGTGGCAACGTCCACCTCAAGGGCCTCGAGGACCTCAAGGGCTTGAAGGGCCTCAAGGGCTTGAAGGGCCTCAAGGGCTTGAAGGACCTCAAGGGCTTGAAGAGTCTCAAGAGCCTTAAGGGACTGAAGAGCCTCAAGAATCTCAAGCAGCTCAAGTCGGGTCACAGCAACGGCTTCACCTTCGATTCCAGCGACCTGCATGAGCTCGGAGACCACGAGAATTCCCTGCAGATCAACATCGAGGATGGCGTGCTCACCATCGACCGGGATGGGGACGTGCAGGTCATCGAGCTGGATGAGCTGGACGAGTTGCAAAACCTCGATATCCATGGCCTGAACATCCAGGGCATCACCGACGATCTCCTCCATCAGATCGATGGCAAGGACGGCAAGGCGGTCTACAGCTTCAAGCTCCGGAGCAGCTCCGGCACCCACGACGGGCAAGCCAACCACCACGCTCCTCAGCCCCGTGTGCGGACGCTGAGCTTCTCACCCAACAGCCAGGCGGCCGTCGTGCTCAACGAAGGCTGCTGCTCGGAGGAAGAAGTCATCGCCTGCGAGCTCGCCTTGGCAGAGGACTGCGAAGCGATCCTCGTGGAGTGTGAAGCCGCTGCGGAAGCTTGCGAGGCGGTCATTGCCGAGTGCGAAGCCGCTGCGGCGGAGTGCGAGGTAGAAAGCACCCAGGAGACTGGCAGCGTGAACTGAGCCAGCACTAGCTCCCGCACGACCCATCAGGCGGCGCGTCGGTCATCCGGCGCGTCGCCTGTGTCGTTTGGGTCCAACGCAGAAGTGCCGACGCCAGGTGCTCCCGCTCGATACGGCCCAGTTGGTACGCCAACTGCCGCGTGAGCAACCTCACCCGGTCTGCTCGCTCAAGCCTGTGAAAGGACACCGCCTCCAAAGCAGCGCAGATCGGCGGCACGCTGCGTAGCAAGGGGGCCGCCCCGGCCGGGGCACCGCTCCTGGCACCGCTCCTGGTACCGCTCCTGGTACCGCTCCTGGTACCGCTCCTGGTACCGCTCCTGGTACCGCTCCTGGTACCGCTCCTGGTACCGGCAGAAGCATCGGCCGCTGACGACTGAGGCACGACCGGAACGATGCGCCGCGCCGCCAAGCCGCAGAGAATGCTGAAGGGATCCCGCAACACTCCCTGGCCCTCGAGGTGACGTGCCATGGGCTCCGCCCGGCGCGCCACCACAGCGCGCAGTTCGTTCATGGCCCGCATGGCCCAATCGGTGTTGCGATCGTTGGCCCGTGTGTTCGTCCGTCGGTTTGTCATAGGCGCGAGATGCCACGCGCGCCCTTGAATCACACGCGCACGTCGCCTGTGAGTCCCGCGATCGCCGCTTCGGAACCTGCGAGCAGGGCCGCCACCTCGTCGGCCAGGAACTCATCCACCTGCTCGGCGGCCCGTCCCACGAAGCGCCGGGAGTCGCAGAGCTCGTCCAGGTCTTCGCGAACCGACTCGAACAAGCTGTCCGTGCGCAGGCGCTCGAGCATGTCGTTGTCCAGGCCCTCGACCTTGACCAAGGCGCCGGCAGCCACGCTGTGCTTGCGAATCGCCTCGTGCAGGGTCTGTCGATCGCCGCCTCGGCGCACCGCCTCCATCAGGATGGTCTCGGAAGCCATGAACGGTAGCTCTGAAGCCAGCCGCCGACCAATCACCTTCGGGAAGACCAGGAGACCGCCCGAGATGTTCAGCAACAGCTGGAGGATGGCGTCCGCAGCCAGGAAGGCCTGAGAGGTCGCCAGCCGCCGGTTCGCCGAATCGTCGAGGGTGCGCTCGAACCACTGGGTGGCCGCCGTCTCCGCCGGGTTCAGCAGCAGGCTCTGCACGAAGCGCGCCAGGGCACAGACCCGCTCACTGCGCATGGGGTTGCGCTTGTAGGGCATGGCGGAGCTGCCGATCTGGCTCGCCTCATAGGGCTCCTCCACCTCCTTGAGGTGTGCCAGCAGCCGCAGGTCGGTGGCCATCTTGGACGCGCTCTGCGCCAGCCCTGCCAGGGCCGAGAGCACCGTGAAGTCCGCCTTCCTTGTGTAGGTCTGGCCGGTGACCGCCCAGCTCTTCGAGAACCCCATTCGCTTGGTGACCATCGCGTCCAACTTGCGCACGGCCTCGTGATCCCCGTCGAACAGAGCCAGATAGCTGGCCTGCGTTCCCGTCGTGCCTTTCACGCCGCGGAACCGCAAGCCATCCCGAACCGCCTGGAGCGCGTGGGCATCCTCCACCAGATCCTGGATCCAGAGGCAGGCCCGCTTGCCCACCGTCGTCGGTTGGGCCGGCTGGAAGTGGGTGAACCCCAGGGTGGGCAGGTCCTTGTGCTTGCGCGCAAACTCAGACAGGGACGCAATGGTCGCCAGCAGCATGGGCTGCAGGACATCCAGCCCATCGCGCATCTGCATCAGTTCACTGTTGTCGGTCACGAAGCAGCTCGTGGCGCCCAGATGAATGATGGGGCGGGCCGCGGGGGCCTGATCCCCAAGGGCGTGGATGTGGGCCATCACGTCATGCCGCAGCTCGCGCTCATAGGCCCCGGCCGACGTGTAGTCGATGTCGTCCTGGTGGGCGCGCAGCGCCGCAATCTGCTCGTCGGTGATGGCCAGGCCCAGCTCCTTCTCGCTCTCGGCCAGGGCCAGCCACAGCCGACGCCAGTGCCGGTGGCGTGTGGCATCGGAAAAGTTCCGACGCATGGCCTCGCTCGCATAGCGCGACGCCAGCGGCGAACTCCAGGTCTCGTGAGCTTCGTTGACGGCCGCAGCCGAAGGCGAGGGGGTGCTGTCTTGGGTGCTGTTCATCGCGGCACGATAGCAGCCCGCCCGGAAGGGCCGAAAGCGGTCACGCCAAGGTGTCGCCCAAGGCGCTCAGCAAGGCGGCTCCGAGCACCCAAAGCGCCCGCTGCCGACGCCGCTCCCCACCCGCCAACACCCAGGGCAGGCCAAAGGCCCCGATGGCATTGGTCAACATGTCGATCCAGGAGGAGCTGCGCCCCTCGATGAATCCCTGGCGCCATTCGAGCACCCCCGAATAGGCGAGGGCCAGAATCGAAGCCATGACGGGAACACCCGCTTGACCCAGGCGCCCCGCCGGCCGCAGCACCCACCCCCACAGCAGGGCTTCCAGCGCGAAGATCACGGCATGCCCCAGGTTGAAGACGAAGCTGCTGCCGGGGAACAGGGGCGCCGTATCGCTGCGGGTGGACGTCAGGGCCCACCAGATCACGGCGCTCCAGGCGAGCAGGATGGCGAGCCGCAACCCCCACCGTGCCTGGCCCGACTCCCCCATGCCCCGCTTGTCGCTCAGAGCTCCAGGTCCAGCCGACGCATCATGGAGACCCGGGTGCCGCCGTCAGGGTAGGACTTCACCTTCACGTAGTGCATGAGCTTGTTCATGAGGGCAAAGCCCCGCCCACGCTCCGCCGTCTGGGCCGGAACGATGTCCGTGCCCAGCGGGGATCGATCCGATCCGCTGTCGCGCAACGACACGAGAATGAAGCGGGGCGTGTAACGCATCTTCACGCTGACCGTTCCATTCTGGAGCCCCAAGCCATGCTCCACGGCGTTGTCGAGGGCTTCGGAGAACGCGAGCACCACGGCTCGTTCCACGGTCTCATCAATGTTGCGGTCGCGCAGGAAGGAAGAGAGGGCACCACGCAATCCACGCACCGGTTCAGGGCTGCCGTCCACCACCATGGTTCGATGCATGGACGAGCCGTCGCTCATGCTGCATCCGCCTCGAGCAACATGGAGAGATCGAGGGCGGGGGCCGAGTGGGTCAGGGCTCCGACTGAAATGCGGTCCACGCCCGTGGCCGCCACCTGTGCCACGTTCTCAAGTGTGATACCACCGCTCGCCTCCAGCTCGAACTGGGCGCGGCGGGGATGCTCACCGAGCACCCGCACGGCTTCCACCAATTGAGCACAGCTGAAGTTGTCCAGGAGGATGGCGTCCGCCCCGCCGTGCGCTTCGGCGACGGCTTCGGCCAGATCCCGCGCCTCGGCGGTGAGGCGCATGCCTGCTGGTGCCTCCTTGCGCACGCGGGCCACGAGCTCCTGGTGGCTCAGGCCGTCGGACATCTCGAAGTGGTTCTCTTTCAGCAGGACCTCGTCGTAAAGACCGATGCGATGGTTCACGCCCCCACCGTGCAGGACGGCATCCTTCTCCAGCGAGCGCCAGCCGGGTGTCGTCTTGCGGGTGTCCACGATGCGCGCCCGGGTCCCGTCGGCCTGCTGCACGAATTGGAATGTGAGGGTGGCCACACCGGAGAGACGGCCCAGGAAGTTGAGGGCCGTGCGCTCCGCTTCCAACAGGGAGGCAGATGGGCCGCTCGCCTCCAGGACGAGGTCCCCCGGCTGCACCACGTCGCCGTCCTTCTTCAGCAAGGTGCATGTGACCGAAGCATCCACCCGCGCAAAGACCTCCCGAGCCAGCTCGACACCCGAGAGCACGCCGGTGGCCTTGGCCACCACGCGAGCACGCGCAGGGGGTCCGCGACCGCTCACCGTGAGCGCCGTGGTGACATCACCCGTGTCAGCGAGGTCCTCCAGCAAGGCAGCACTGAGCAGTTCGGAAACAGAGCGAGGGAGAGGCATGAAGAAGCGGCTGTCCGAGGTGGGAACTGAACTGAAGAGGAGATAAGGCAGGGGCCTGACGAGGCGCCGAGGGCTGTCGGCGCATCGAGCTGGAGCCTCCGGCGCAGCGCGCCGGCCCAAGATGCTATCGCAGCGCGTTTTTCTCAGCGAGAACGCATCTGCTCCCATCGTGAGAGCAGGCTGGGGCCGACCCCCCTCACCGCCGCCGCGGCCTCCCTGTCCAGGACGCCTCCCGCAGCCACTCGGGCGGCCTCCAGGCGCACGGCCAGCACGGGGCCGACGCCGGGCAAGAGCCGGAAGCCCGGCCCCTGGAGCTCCTCCAGCCGGAGCTCCAGGGGCACCCCCACCTCCCGGGCGGAAAGCCGTTCCGAGGGTCCCCAAGCGTGCAGGACCAGGGCGACGAACCCGAGCACGAAGACCCCTCTGCCCGGATCGCCGGCACGACTGCCGCCCCAACTCCCGGATCGGCTCATCGTCGGGCTCATGCCTGCATGACGGCCGCAAGCCGCAGCCGTCACCTCGACGCTCGCAGCCCAGCTCCCGGGCACAGCCCGAGCAGGGGCCTCTAGAGCGCTTCGTCCAAACCCTGGAAGTACTTGTCGAACAAAGCGTTGAGCGCGTGGTTCAGGCTCAGCTCGTCCGTGACGGAGTAGTCGGCCTCGGGCCCGTCGGCACCGTCCAGCTGCAGCATGACCGAGGTCGTGCCCTGCTCGTGCCGCAGGGTGGCCAGCGGACTGCCGTCCACGAGAAACACCACCTCATCCCCATCGTCCTGCTCGGAGACCTGCTCGGAGAGGCACACGATGGACAGCCGCGCCCGGTCCATGAGCACATCCCAGTCGAGCGCCTCAGCCGCGCTGGGCTCCAGATCGAGACCCTGGTGGCCATCCGCCTCCTGATCGGCACCGACTGACCTCCTGCCGCTCACCCGATCCGTCAGCCTTGGGCTTGGGCCAGGGGGTGATGCCGTGCGGCCCGCCCCCCCGTCAGGCAGCAGACCCGGAAGCGGTGCGAGGTGCAGGATCAACTCCCCCTCGGGCGTGGGAACGAGCCGGTACTCCTGGGCTGCCACGGACACACCACCTGCCAAGAGTCCGAGCAGCGCCGGCATTTCATCCGAGAATCGTTCGGCGAGGAGCAGGACGTGTGGGGGGCGCTCGCTGTTGAGCCCGCCCGACACAAAGGCCCTGTCGAGCAAGCCTGCGCCCCGTCGGAAGGCCGCGAGAACCTGACCCACCCGTCCCAGTTCCGCCGGCTGGCGATGGCCGAGACTGCCACAGAAGAGCACCAGACAGGCCGTACCCAGCTCGTCACACGCCAGGAGTTCGACGCCCAGGGAAGACTCCAGGGGCAGGTGGGTGTCCAAGACGCGCCAGGGCGGCTGCCCCACACCGGCCAGAGCCTGCGCCAGCGTCGCCTCGCCCTCGGCCAGGAGCTGCACCGCCTCCTCGAAAGGCGAAGCGCCGCCTACGTGGCCCCCTTCCCCGGCGTTTCGTAAAACAACCGAGCGGTTTTGATCCCCTGCGTTGGTTTCGTCAACCATATGCCCGACCTCCTCGCCGAGCTCCGAGCCACCTTTCCCGTGAGGGACCATTGGCTCTACTTCAATCACGCTGCTGTATCACCGTTGTCGAGCCCGGTGGCGAAGGCCATGCAGGACTTCAGCCGGGATGCCCTGGAGAACGGTTCAGCTCGTTTCCAGGGTTGGTTGGACCGACGTGAATCGGCCCGAACCCAGGCAGCTCACCTGCTAGGTGGCGCGAAACCCGAGGAAGTGGCCCTGACAACGAGCACCTCTCAAGGGCTCCTTACGGTGGCCGAAGGCCTCCGCATGGCACCAGGAGACGAGATCCTGGTGGTCGAGGATGACTTTCCTGCAAATCAAATTCCATGGTTCCGTCAGCGGCGCCGAGGAGCCGAGGTCGTCACGGTCCCCCGCCGGGACGGCCGGATCCTGACCCAGGACATCCTGGATCGCCTCGGACCCCGTACGCGCCTGGTGTCCCTGCCCTTCGTGCTGTTCGATTCAGGCCAGCGGCTGGACATCGAAGCCGTCGGCGAGGCGCTCAAGGACCACCCCGCCCTGCTCTGCGTGGACGCGATCCAGGGCCTGGGGGCCTTTCCCCTGGACGTGGAGCGTGCCCAGATCGACTTCCTGTCCGCCGACTCCCACAAGTGGATGCTCGGCCTGGAGGGCATCGGGCTCTTCTACTGCCGCCGGGAGCGCCTCGAGGAGCTGGACGAACCCTTCCAGAGCTGGCTCAGCGTCCAGGACCCCTTCACGCGCTGGTCGCCTGGCAAACCCCGGGTGCAGGATGCCCGGCGCTTCGAGTTCGCCACCCTGCCCACCATCGCCATCTTCGGCCTCGACGCCTGTCTGAACCAGTTGCTGAGGACAGGCGTGGATCTCATGGCGTCCCGCATCCTCGAGCTCACCGACCAGCTGGTGGAGGGTCTTTCGGAACGGGGCTGGAGCATCCGCAGCCCCCGCCAGCTGGACGCCGAGAAGTCCGGCATCGTCTCCGCCACGCCTCCGCTTGGCACTCCGGAGGAGGCGGTCGCTGCCCTCGAGGCCCAGATGGTGAGCGTGGCGGCGCGCGGTGGCGGGGTGCGCTTCTCGCCCCATGCGTGGAACACGTCCGCCGAGGTGCTGTCCCTCATGGAGCGGCTGCCATGCCCTGGCTGATTCTGGCGGGCATGGGCCTGGCGGGCGCGGCGCTCTGGCGCTGGCTCGGGTCCGAGGGCCTGGAGCCGCTGCGCGAGGACGAGACGAGCCGTTACGGCGTGACCCTGTTCTTCGCCATGATGGTCCTGTCCAACGTGGCGGGCGCCCTCAGCCTGGTCTCCGCCGGTGGTGCAGAGGGCCTGCGCAGCGCGCCCCTGGAAGATGTGATCAGCGTGCACGCCCTGACCACCGGCCTGTCGGTGCTCTTCGTGTTGGCCGTGGCGAGTCGCTTCGCGATCCCTCAGAGCAGCCTTGGCTTGCGCCCCCATGTCGGCCCGCCAGCGCCCGCCCTGGCCGCCGCCGCCTGGCTGATGGTCTTCCCCTTCCTGAGCCTGGCCTCGCTCATCAACCAGTCGCTGATGAACTCGGACTCCGAAGCCCTTCAGGAGTACGTGCTGCGCTTCATGGGAGAGGACGGCGCAGCGCAGCAACCCGTGGTCTGGGTCTGCATCGTGGTGGCCATTCCCATCGCCGAGGAGATCATCTTCCGAGGCGCCTTCTACGGCGGCCTGCGACGGCTGGTCCCGCCGGGGGTCGCCATGCTGCTCTCCGGCCTGCTGTTCGGTGTGCTGCACGACGGCGCGGCCGTGCTGCCCGTGGCACTGCTGGGTGTGACCCTGGCCTGGCTCTACGAACGTACAGGCAGTCTGCTGACCCCCTGCCTCGTTCATTGCCTGCACAATGGGGTCACGCTGCTCATCGCCAGCCAGAACGTGGAGACCGTGCTCTGATGACACCGGCCGACGACACCGCCCCCCACCACCCCCTCCCCCATGCCCCGCATCTGTTGCCGCGCCCAGCTTCCGGGGGCGAAGCCCTGGTGGCGCACAACGCCGTAGTGATGGGGGACGTCGAACTCGGGCAAGGCGTGGGCATCTGGTACGGCTGCGTCGTCCGTGGAGATTGTGCTCGCATCGCCGTCGGTGAGTTCAGCAACGTCCAGGACCTCTCCATGCTTCACGCGGACACGGGGATCCCCAACGAGATCGGTGCCCACGTGACCATCGGCCATGGCGCCGTAGTGCATGGACGGCGCGTGGGCGACCTCTGCTTGATCGGCATCGGCGCCATCGTCCTCGGCCGCTCGGAGATCGGTGACGGATGCATCATCGCCGCCGGGACCGTGGTGAAGGAGGGCGCCATCATCCCTCCCCGGTCCCTCGTGGCCGGCGTGCCCGGCAAGGTCGTCCGCAGCGTGAGCGAGGACGAAGTGCGGGGGCTCAGAGAGCACGCCCTGTACTATTGGGAGCTGGCCCAGGGCCACCGCCGGCCCCCAGCAGGCTGAGGGAACTCGCCTCGGTGCTCACGGGCGGCTCCAAGGGGCTCAAGGGTCCCGAGCGGCCCGGACGATGAGAGCAGGGCGTTCTCACGGGACCTCGACAGCAACCTGGGCAGGATGCGCCGGTTTGGACCTCTTCCGCAGTGTGGCGGGGGTCCCCAGCCCGAGGCGGGCTAGGGAATGGGCCGGACTTGCTCAGGAACCACACAGGAACAGGCCATGCCATGCCGACAAGCCGATCTCGCGCAGGCGATCGCTATGATCACGCCCCACGGCGGCAAGCCGGTGAACTCCAGAACCGCAGGAGATCAGGTCTTGATGTGTGCGCGCTTCCGCTTGCGAGCCTTCGCGTTGGCTGGGCGCGAGCCGTGATTGGCCTTTTTGACTTTTCTACCTGGCTTGGCCATGACGACCTCCGCTTTGGAGCGTGCGGCGCGCCAAGTCTTGGCGCTGCCGCGGGGAAAGCCGGGCATCTTAGCGATGAAGGCCCGCTTGCCAACAGGGTGCACCCGGAGCTGTTTCTCAAGCTCGTCTTTCGGAAGGCCCTCGCAGCCGCCGTCCTGCTCTGCAGCCTCCTGGCTGGACCCTTGCTGGCTACCCAGGCCGCTCCTGGGGCCGCTCCTGGGGCCGCTCCTGGGGCCGCTCCTGGGCCCAGCCCTGGCAGCAGGGCCGGGCAAAAAACAGCGGTCCCCACCCCAGAGGCGGAAGCCGAGCAGGGAGAAATCCAGTCCGCTGAGCAATTCGCGGAGCTCCTCCAGCAGGCCATCCTGCTGGAGGTCAAGGCCCAGAATCATGAGCGGGCCACCTTGGGTGCCGAGGAGATCGAGCGTTTGGGCGGCATGCTCCTCAAGCGCCGTCAGCGGATCGACGTCGACAGGCAGGACTTCGAAGGGCGCCTCGAAACGGTGTCCCTCAAGGCACTGAAATTGCCGACGTCGGGCGAGGGCGACTCCCTCTCCACAAAGGAGCTGCTGGCCCTCTCCAGCCTCGAGATCGCGTACCAGAAGACCCGCAACCCCACCGAGCTCAAGGCCTACATGGCGGGGAACGAGAAGTTCCTCAGCACGGCGGACTGGGGCGAGCGCACGAAAGCCGTGCGGCAACGCGACGCCATCATCGACCGGGAAGCCGAGCTGCTGCGCATGGCTGGCGTGGGCCGCGGCATCGTCCGGCGCGAGGTGGAACCGTCCGAGGTGGAGTTCATGATAGTCACCCTGCGGCGCATGGTGCCGCAGTTGCTCGCCAAACAGACCGACGTAAACGCCCTGCTGCTCGAGGACGAGGACTTGCGTCAGACGGTGGTCGCCGAAGCGCTGGATTTCTTGAAGACGCCGACCGTGTCCACCATCCCCACCGAGGACTCGCGCACCCTGGCAGGGCGCCTGCCCGAGTTGGGATTGGCCCTCGTGGAGGCCTCCAATCTCCGAGAGCTGCGCGAAGAGATGACGGTCATCGAGGTGGAGATTGCCGACCTCGATCTGCGCCTGGCAGACCGGGGTGTCAGTTCGCTTTCGCCCACCGAGCGCAAGCAGAAGACGAACCGTTGGTCAGAGCTGCAGAACCGCCAGTCCATCCTTCAACACCAATGGACGCGCACGCCCCCAGCGGAACCGGAGTTGAGCGGACTACTCACGGCCCAAGACGAGGTCATCCGGCGCAGCATGTTCGAGCTGGGTCATCGCGGCGCGCTCTTTGCGCACCGCTACGACGCCCAGCTCCAGGACACGGAACTCGACCTGCAAACGCCCTACAGCACGTGGCAGCTCGTCGAGGAGCAGGCCACCTTGATCAGTGACCTGGAGGAGGCCCGCCCCGACCCCGGCCCCCTGGCGGGCCTGCCACCACGCCTCGACCCGCGCTACCTCAAGGCCCAGAAAGACCTCATCCTGGCGGTCAAGAGGTCCAGACCGGACCTCTTCCGCCGACTGCCGCCGCCGAGCAAGCCCAAGAACATCAAGCTCGTCACTCCCAAGGCCTCGGCCATCAAGGCTGCGGCGAAGCAGCCCAGGAAGAAGAAGTCCAGTGGTGGGAGACGGCGGAGTTCCGGGGGTGGTCGGGGCCGGAGGCGCTAGGCATCGCGCCCTGCTCCTAGACCTCTTCGGTGGTCGGGGCGCCGTAGCTCTCGTAGGTTTCTACGGGGATGTAGTCGTTCAGGAAGTCGAAGTTCGACGCTTCCTTGATCAGGTTGCGGGCCACCACCATGCGCTGCACCTGGTTCGTGCCTTCGTAGATCTGGGTGATCTTGGCGTCGCGCATGTACTTCTCGATGGGGTAGTCCTTCATGTAGCCGTAACCACCGAAGATCTGCACCGCGTCGGTGGTGACCTCCATGGCTACGTCTGTCGCGAAGTTCTTGCTCATGGCGGCCAGCTTGGTGATCTGTGGCGTGTCGCCAAGGTCTACCGCTGTCGCTGCGCGCAGGACCAGGCTGCGTGCGGCCTCGACCTTGCTCGCCATGCTGCCGAGCATGTCCTGCAGCACTCCCATGGAGGCGATCTTCTTGCCGAACTGCTCGCGCCGCATCGCATAGGTCACCGCGTACTCCAGGGCGCCCTGTGCAAGACCGACACCTTGTGCGGCCACACCGGGTCGCGCCCGGTCGAGGGTCGCCATGGCGTGCTTGAAGCCATAGCCGGGACGCCCGCCCAGCAGGTTCGCGGCAGGAACCCGCACGTTGTCGAAGTGCGTTTCGACCACGGGCACCGCGCGAATGCCCATCTTGTTCTCCACCTTCTTGACGGAGAAGCCCGGCATTCCCTTCTCGACCATCAGCGCCGAGATGCGGCGACTGCGGCTCTTCTCATCGGTGACGGCGAACACGGTGTAGAAGCTCGCCACACCACCATTGGTGGTCCACTTCTTCTCACCGTTGATGACCCACTCGTCACCGTCCAGGTGAGCGCGGCAACGCATGCCGCCCGCATCGCTGCCGGCGAATTTCTCGCTCAGGCAGAAGGCGATCATCTTCTCGCCCTTGGCGATCTGGGGCAGCCATGATTTTTTCTGTTCCTCGGTGCCACCCACCAGGATCGGGAAGGAGCCCAGGGCATTCACGGCGTAGGCCACGCCCGTCGCGCCACACGCACGGCTCAGCTCTTCAACGACATAGCAGAGCGCCACGATGCCCGCGCCATGCCCGCCGTATTCCTTGGGAATCCAGACTCCGAGCAGGCCGTTCTCGATGTACGCCTGCCGCACCTCCTCCGGGTACTCCTGCAGCTCGTCGTATTTGGCCGCGATGGGGCGAACCACCTCCTCAGCGACCTTTCGAGCAACTTCTTTCCAATGCAGGGCTTCTTCGGTGATGACGATCTGGCTCACGGAGGGCCTCCTAGGTGAGAATGCCGGGTCTTCCAAGACCGCCGCCTCGAGATTGCGGCGAGCCCAACAGGATAGCGGCGAACAAGCCCCAACCGCCATGGCCACCATCTATAGAGCACTCTGCGTCAGCATCCTCCTGGTCTGGGGATATGTGGTCTTCACGGGCCTCGGCGTAGGCGGGGCCGCCGACCCGGCTGGCTCCCAGGCCGCCCTCGCCTGGCATCTGCGAGTCGGCCTGGCGGGCACCATTGTGCTCGCCCTGGTGCAATCCCTGCCCTTCGCCTACTTCCTCGGTTCACATTTCTGGGTGAAGAAGTTCGCGGAAACCGCGCGGGCCGGCGACGACTGGACCGAGCGGCACAAGCTGTGGATGAAGGGGTCGGCCTTCAAGGCGCTCAGTTTCGCTCCCATGATCACCATGGCCGTGGCCATCGCTGGCAGCATGGTCGAGACTGGACGGGTGCCGCACTGGGTCCACCCCAGCCTGGTGCTCGCGTCCATCGTTGCCCAGCTGGTGTGCGTCGTGCTCGTGCCACGGGCCATGCTGCGCAATGCGGCTCTCATGGACGAGCTGGCGGACAAGCACCAGGTCCCCTCCCCCGGCACCCCGGAGATGGAGCAGCTCATCCAGGAAGAGGAGGCCGTCGCCCTCCCGCCGCTCTTCCAGCTCTCCCGCATCTGCATGCTCTTCGGGGGACAAAGCGTGCTGCTCTGGCTCTACCTGCGCTTTGGTACCGAGGGCTACCGCCAGGCCCCGGCCCTGCCGTTCATGCTCGGCGCCTGCGTGCTCGTTTCGGTGGGCCTCGGACTCAATGCCCGTTACGATCCCTCGCTGCCTTTGTCCGCAGCGAAAGCCTGGACGCGAACGATCACCGTGGGCGTGCTGTCGTGCGCTGTCGTGCTAGGCGTCACCTTCTTCCTGTAGCGCCCATTCGTTTCTGCGCACCTGCCCGCGCCCCCGGATCCCCTTCATGTCCATCTCAGCTCGACGCAACGTGGTCTTTCTCGTATGGGCGGCCGTGGGCGTGATGCTCATCTGGCGCGGTCTGCCGTACACGGGCTTTCGCGAGCTCCCCGATGTTGTCGGCCTGGAAGGCAATGACCGCTGGATCGCCGTGGCAGTCGCCATCGTCGTGGGCTTCGGCAAGGGCTTCACGGCCTTGCGCAAGGGTGCACGGCGAGCGGTGACGCACATCGAAAAGCAAGGTGCCCAGGCTCCCTTCTGGTCCGTCTTCAGCCCCGTCATGATCCTGCTCGTCCTCATCATGGTGGGAGCCGGCCTGGCGCTGCGACTCTCGCCCTACGACGACGGCATCAAGGCCTGGATCGTCGGCATCCTCTACCCAGCCATTGGCATCGCCCTCTTCATCGGGGGTTTTCTTGCGCGCAGCGTGGAGGGGCTCGAGCCGTCCAACGCAGCGGGCGCAACGGAGTCCTGAATTGACGCAGGCGTGGGTCATGGAAGGCAGGGCCTTGGATGAGGTCTCTCTGCTGCGGCGGAAGGCCTGAGGGTGGCGCGCTTTCCCGGCACGGAATCGCACCAGAATCGTGCGGGCCTGCGGCCCGGGCAGGCCGTCCGTTGCCGCCGCTCGCAGGCCAATGCAGACCGCGGCATGGCGGACCGCCGGGGCTTCCTTGCGGAGGTGCGGCAGGACCGGGTGTGCGTTCTGCACGACGCCGACGGCCGTTCGATCTGGCTCGAAAACGTGGATGTGCTCCCGGAGCCACTGCCATCGGATCACGCCCTCAGCCCGCTGCATGAGGCATACACCTGCCTCGGTGGCCATCGCTTGGAGTTCGAGGAAGGGGTGGGCATCAGCATTTTCAGCGAAGGCTTCCCCGCCGAACGCCTCGAGGCCCTGCGCGAGCACCTGGGCAACCGACTCCTGGGTCTGGAGGTCGCCGCCTTCGGCGTCCATGAGCTGGCAGTCCACCTGCGGCTGAGCGACTGAGCGTCGGCCCCCTGGCCCTGCTAGAGAAGCTGGCCAGCAACTTGCCCTGAACTAGGATGGTTGACTGGACCGCATGGGAGGGGCCGTCTATCATGCCGCTCCATTTTGCCTTCCATCGAAGTTTGAGACCCAACGAGTACGGACACATGGCTGACGTCACCGACAAGTACGCAGACAACGTCGACGGACCTTTCTACGTCGACACGCAGTGCATCCTCTGCCACCTGTGCTCCGACATCGCACCGGCATTCTTCAAAGAGAGCCCGGACGGCGACCACGACTTCGTGCACACCCAGCCGTCCTCGGACGAAGACATCGCCCTCTGCATCGAGGCGATGGAGCAGTGCCCGGTCGAGTCCATCGGCGCGGACGGCTAAGCACGTACCCGGGGAAGCCCCGGGTACGGCCCCGGTTGCAGCCCCGGTTGCAGCCCTAGCTTCAGCCTAGGCCGGTACACCGAGGGGGTCTTCTTCGGGAGCCCCCGCGGTCACGATGCCCGCTAGCTCCGGACGCCTGCGTCCTTGAGTACTTGCACGATGGGCTCGTACTTCCCGAAGGGTGGGAAGATATAGGTCCCGCGCACACGTTCGGTGTATCCGGCGGCGGCCTCCAGGCACTCGGTGGCAACGCGCACGCCCACGGCCCGCTGGTCGTCCTTGCTTCGTGCCGCCCGCAGGCGTTCCAGGATCGGCTCGGGCACTTCCATGCCCGGCACCTCCCGCGTGAGGAACTCGGCGTTCTTCAGGGAGGCCAGGGGCAGGATGCCGACGAAGAACGGGATGTGCGGAATGTCCTTCGAGAGCTCGAGGAAGCGCTCAAGGCGCTTCACGTCGTAGACCGGCTGGCTGAAGACATACTCGGCGCCCGCCTCGATCTTGCGTCGCAGGCGATCCACCTCGTGCTCGACATCCAGGGCGCCGGGGTTGCAACCCACCCCGATCACGAAGTCGGTGCCCTCGTTCTTGCCCACCGGCTTGCCGGAGAGGTCGAGGCCATGGTTCAGCTTGCGGGCGAAGTCCACCAGCCCGATGGCATCCACGTCGAAGACAGCGGTGGCGTCGGGAAAGTTCCCCATCTTGGGCGGATCGCCCGTGATCAGCATCAGGTTGCGCAAGCCCAGGCAGTGCGCGCCGATCAGGTCCATCTGCATCGCCAGCACATTCCGATCGCGGCAGCAGTAATGGATGATGGTCTCGATGCCCACGGCCTGCTTCACCAGCACAGCCAGCGAGCTCGGGTTCATGCGCGCCATGGCACGCGGGCCGTCGGCGATGTTCACCGCGTCGATGCCGTTGTCGTGCAAGAAGCGTGCTGACTCAAGGGAGCGGGTGGGGTCCAGACCGTGAGGTGGGTCCAACTCCACGCTGACCTGGAAGGTGTTGCCCAACTTGGCGCCCCAGGGGCTTCGCTCGGCGACGGGCTTCGGCGTCACCATCGCCTCCACCCCAGGCGCCTTCGGGTCCACCGTGATGCGCCGGGGCTGGATCGATGCCAAGAAGGAGCGCACCTCCCGGATCTGCTTCGGGGTCACCCCGCAACAGCCACCGATGAGGCTCGCACCTGTCTGCACGAAGCGCCGGCTGTACTCCGCCATGTACTCCGGTGACGACAGGTAGACCGAGCGCCCTTCGATCAGGGCGGGGCCGCCAACATTGGGCATGGCGGCCACAGGCAGTTCGCCGGAGCGCTTGAGGATCTCTACCACCTCGAGGGTCGTGTGCGGGCCGTCACCACAGTTCGCACCCACCACATCAGCGCCCGCCGCCGTGGCCATCATGGCTACGTCTTCCGGCTGCACCATGAAGTCGTGGCTGTTCATCACGAAGCCGCGATGGAACGAGAAGTTGGCGACGACCGGCAATGAACTGGTTTCCTTGCAGGCGCGGATGGCCAGCTGCATGTCGTGCATGCTCGTAAAGGTGTCGAGCACCAGGACGTCTGCACCAGCATCGGCGAGGGCTTCCGCCACCTCCCGGTAGGCGGCGTCCTGCTCGCTCACACTCATCCCCGTCTCGGCGGCAGTCGGTCCCAGGGGGCCGATGCTGCCCCCGATCCAGATTTTCGGGCCGGCAACATCCCGGGCCAGGCGGATCCCGCCGGCCAGGATGTCCTTCAACTGCCCCTCGAGCCCATGGGCCGCCAACTTCGGACGGCTGGCCCCATAGGTGTTTGACTCAATCAGGACGCTGCCGGCCTGGATGAAATCGCCGTGGATCGCCTGAACGAGCTTGGGGCTGGAGACATTCAGCTCGTCGTAGCAGCGGTTGATGAAGATCCCGCGGCCATAGATCTCCGAGCCCATCCCACCGTCGCTCAGAAGGACCCGCTCAGAAAGTGCTTCCAGAAAAGGCTGACGTTCGGTCATCGGCAAAGATCGGAGAGGCGTACGGAGGACGAAGGGAGAGTATCCCCGGCCCGATGGAGGGACAAGCTGACAGGAGGCTCCCAGCCGAGAGATAGCGCGCGGAGGAGACCGGAGGCCAACGCAGCCGAACCAAGCGGCAGATCGGCCTTTGCCCCGCCGTGACACGGTGGTCAGTTGAGGGCGGGACAGGGGCGAGCCGTGCTAATCTCCGCCCGCGCCTGAAGATCCACCCCGCGCGACCCACCGACACCCTGCCCCCGGGCGAGTGTCCTGCGACCCGCAAGGAGTCACCGGATGACCGAGAACGAACACCCCCTTCGCCAACCCGTCATGGACGCGCTCTCCACGGTCTACGACCCGGAAGTGCCCGTCGACATCGTGAACTTCGGCCTGATCTACGGCCTCGAGATCACGGATGACAATGACGTGAAGGTCACCATGAGCCTGACCTCACCCACCTGCCCCGCCGCCCAGTCCATTCCCGAGGAATGCGAGCGCAAGATCAAGGGCATCGACGATGTGAACGAGATCGAAGTGAACATCGTCTGGGAGCCACCGTGGGGACCCGAGATGATCTCGCCCGAGGGACGCGAGAAGCTGGGCATGGACTAGCGTCCGGGGCTTCTGACTCCGGTTAGGTCGTGCCGGGTGAGGAGACGAAGCCGCGCACTTCACGCACGATCGTGCGGCAGTCTACGCCTGACCAATCGCTGGGGGTCAGTCCTCCCCCCAGGAGGCCAACAGTACACCCTCCCGTGAACACGGGAGGGCGTGGCTGTGGTTCGGACGCAAGCTCTGGAGCGAGTTTTCGAGGCGAAGCCTCGTTGTCTGAGAGCCAGAATTGCGTTCGAACCACAGGCACGCCCGGCACGCTACCCACAATGGGGTGAGCTGCCGAGCCGACGCCCCCTGATGCCGCTAGGACTGGACGTCGACAGGGTTGCCGTCGATGTCCAGCTCCACGGGCTCGCCGTAGCCGAGTTCCGTGAGGCTCTCGCGCACGCTGGTTTTGTCGCCCACGATCAGCAGCGTCATGGCGTCCAGGCGGATGTGTTTCTGCGCCAGGGCATCCAGCTCGTCCTTTCCGATGGACTTGAGCAGCGCCTGCCGTTGGTCCAGGTAGTCGTCGGCATAGCCGTATTTGCTGACGGCGTTGACCACACCCCGCAGCGCCCTGACCGATTCGTACTGACGGTTCATGGCCTGCTGCAAGGCGTCCTTGGCGAAGGACGTCTCCTCCTCGGTGAGGCCCTCACGAATTCCGGTCAGCTCGTTGATGACCTCCGTCAGCGACTCCTTGGTCACATCGGTACGCACGCCGCTCGAGGCCGTGAAGAGGCCCGAGTGCAGGCCACCGCTCATGGAGGAACGGGCGCCGTACGTGTAACCCTTGTCCTCGCGCAGGTTCATGTTGATGCGGCTGCTGAAGGAACCGCCCAGCGCGTAGTTCATGATGCTGAAGGGGTAGTAGTCAGGGTCCAGGGCAGACATCCCCGGGTGTCCGATCCGGATCTGAGACTGGGGCGCCCCGGCCTTGTCCACCAGGAAGACACGCGGTTCGCTGGACGAGGGCTGCGGGCTGACGTTGAGCGCCATGGCCGGTCGCGGTGACCAGGCCTCGACGAGTGGCCCGAACAGCTCACGGATCCGTTGCTGATCCACATCGCCCACCACCACCAGGCGCGCCTGGTCCGGAACGACCGCACCCTCGTAGAAGGTGCGCACGTCATCCAGGGTCAATCGACCCACCGTCTCGAGCGTGCCAGAGCTCGGCATGCCGGCGATGGTGCCTTCGCCGTACATGAGTCGACGCCAGACGGTGCCCGTGATCCCGTTGATGCTGTCTCCGCGGGTCTCGAGCGTGGTCGTTGCCTGGGTCTTCAAACGCTCAAAATCCTCGACGGCGAAGCGCGGCCGCAAGAGCACATCACCCAGCAGGCTCACCGCCGCATCCAGATGCTTGCTGAGGGTGCGCAGGGAAATGGTGATCTCATCGTCGGTCGAATTCACCCCGAGCGAAGCGCCCATGCCGTCCAGCGCATTGGTCAGCCCCACGGCATCGAGATCCTCGGTGCCTTCACCCATGAGACTCGCGGTGAGCCTCGAGATGCCCAGGGTCTCCATCTCCTCACGAAGATGACCGCCGGGAACGCTCAACTCGATCTGCACCACGGGGATCTCGTTGTACTTGGTGCCCGTGACGGGGATGCCGTTGGGCAAGGTGTCGTGCCAGACCGACGGCGCCCGGAACGTCACGGCGGCGCCGGGGCCGGGCTTCTTGCTGCGGTCGAAATTCTGCTCGGCTGCGATCTGCGTCGAGCTGCGGCCAGACGCCACCATGTCCATGCGCCCTTCCGGCACCACGGACATGAGGATCGCAGGCTTGTTCAACACATAGCGCTTCAGGGCCGCGTCCAGGTCCGCCGTGCTCAGGGCCATGACCTCCCGCAGGTTGCGGGTCGCCTCGCCCGGGTCCTTGAAGAAGGTGTTGGCCTCGCACAGGGCGCTGGTACGCGAGGACACGGTCTCGAAGCGGTTGACGGTCCTGGATTCGTAGCGGGCCTTCAGGCGATCCAGGTGTTCCTGTTCCACGCCGTCACGACCCAGCTGTGCCAGCAGGTCGCGCACCCGGCTCTCGACTTCGTCCAGCGACACACCGGACACCGGACGCAGGGAAACATGAAACTCGCCCGCCTGCTCGTCGCCGCGGTGATAGGCCGTGACGTAGTCCACCACCGTCTCGTCAATGGTCAACGCCTTGTCCAGGAGCGCGGCCTTGTTGGCCGACAACACCTGCGCCAGCATCATCATGGCCGCAGCATCCTTGTGGGATTTCTCCACGCCTGGCCAGGTCATCGTGATCTGTGGCAGTTGCACCTTGTCCACCATGGACAGGCGCACATCCTGATCGAGGGAGACGCGCCGCACGGCAGGGTCCTCGACCGTCGGCCCGCGCGGAATGCTGCCGAAGTACTTCTCCACCAGTTGCAACGCCCGGCCGGGGTCCACATCACCGCCGATGGCCAACGTGGCGTTGTTGGGGCCATACCAGCGCTGGAAGAAATTGACGACGTCTTCCAGGCTCGCCGCCGACAGGTCCTCATGGCTGCCGATGGTCGTCCAGTTGTAAGGGTGATCGCTGGGATAGAGCCCCGCCATGATGGCGCCCCCCGCCTGGGCGTACGGGCGGTTCTCGTAGTTCTGCCGACGCTCGTTCTTCACCACCTCGCGTTGGTTGTCGAGCTTCTCCTGCGTGATGGCCGGGAGCAGGAACCCCATGCGGTCCGCCTCCAACCACAGGGCCAGCTCGAGCTGGTTGGCGGGCATGGTCTCGAAGTAGTTGGTGCGCTCACGATTGGTGGTGCCGTTCAGCGTTCCGCCGCCCTCGCTCACCAGCTTGAAGTGCTGGTCGTCGCCCACGTTCTCGGAACCCTGGAACATGAGGTGCTCGAAGAGGTGCGCGAAGCCCGACCGCCCGCGCTCTTCCCGCCCGCTGCCCACGTGATAGACGACGTAGACAGCAACGACCGGGTCGCTGTGATCCTCGTGAATGACCACCTCGAGTCCATTGTCGAGGACGTGCTTCTCAAACGGGACCTGGAACTCCTGGGCCATCGTGACTCCGGAAGGCGTAAGCGCTGCCAAGCAAGCAGCGACCGCGAGAGAGGAAATGAACATGGCGCACTCCTGCGAGCGATCTGTGAATGGGCACGGCCGTGCGACATCTCTCGCGCCCTAATCGCAAGACATGCCTTCGACGCCACGGGCCGGTGGGCCGAACAGGGTATCACGCACCCGATTCTCGCAGCCGCGCCCCACCCGTCCGACAAAGCCCCCGTTGGTAGGATGACGCCATGCCCGACGAAGCATCCAACCCAGGACCCAGCACGTGGACTCTCGCGAGCTTGGAAGAGCGTCTCCAGGAGTTGCGGGCTGCCGTGGCCGAGCGAGCCCGGCTCACGAAACGCCTGGAATCCACACGACGACACCAAGCCTTCCTGCACGCCCGCATCGGGAAACTCCAGGCTCGGGTGGATCGCGAGCAAGCGGATGTCGAGACCTACGAGGAGGCCACTCTTTCGGCATTGATGGAACAGTGGTTCGGAGATCTCGAGGCACGGCAGGACAAGGAACGGCGTGAGTGGGTCAGCGCATGCCTGCACCTGGAACAGGCGCGGGCAGAGCTGGCCTCCACCAAGGCTGACTGCTTGGCGCTCGAACGCCGCATCGGGACCCACGCCGACCCCAACGAGGACTACGCGCGTTTCCTCAGCCACAAGGATCGCTGGCTCACCGAGCATGGCGCGGATGCCCTGACCCGCACTCTGCACGTCGCAGAACGAAACGCCGTTCTGGCTGACGCCTTGCGAGAGCTCGATGAAGCACTCTGGGCTGGGCAGGTCGCCAAGGCAGCGCTGACCGGTGTCTTGCACGCCCTCTCGAAGGCCCAGGCCCTGGGCCGTCTCGACATGGTCGGCATGGCCTCGAGCTTCGGGAAGTTCAGTCACATCGACGACGCCCACCGCCACGCCTCCTCCGCCAACCGTGCCCTCTCCCGATTCCAGATGGAGTTGGCGGATGTTCAGACTCGCCACGAAGCCCAGCTGAGCATGGAGGTCAAGGGGCTCGCCACCTTCGCGGACTTCTTCCTCGACGACCTGGTCAGCGACTGGGTCGTGCAGTGCCGCATCGATCGCTCCCACAGCAGCGCCAGCATTGCCCGCACCCGGGTGAACCGCTCCTTGCGTGTCCTGGTGGAACGTCGCCACCATGTCTCTCGCGAACTGAAGCACGCTTCGACGGCAGCAAGCCAAGTGCCTTCGCGCCCTCACCCCCCAACATCGTCTTCCGACGGTCCATGAGTTCGGCTTCGCGGGGTGTCATGCCGAAAGAGGTCGCGTCGAAGTCGAACGCCCCGTCGAGCACACCGCACACCGGTTGGTAGTCGCCTTGCGGGAGCACCCGAAAAGCGGCCTGTCATGCCAATGATGGCAATCGGTTCCCGCTCCACGGCCGTCGACATCCAGGCTCCCGTTGATCTCTTCACGCTCGCGGGTCGCAGCGGGGTGATCAAAGACATGCGCCGTGATTGATTCGCCCTTGCACCCGCTCTGCCGTCCAACCGTGTCGAGCAGGCGCCCCCTCACACTCCCCATCAACTCGGGATGGAATTGCGGCCGCGCAACGTCGTCTGGGAAGATGGCCCGCTTCAGCGTCTGCTCCACACCGACGTTCCTCCAAGCGTCGGCTGGCTTTCCCCAGTGCAAGTTCTTCGTTCAGCGTCCCCCAGGCACAGTCGTTCATGAACGAACTTCACCGTCTCCTGCTCCGGCTCTTGGAGGGGATCGACCTCTCCCAGCTGGATGACGTGGGGTCGCGCTGGGTGCGCCGCTTGCTGTGCACTTCGCCCACCATGGTTCAGCGGCTCTCGACGCACCCCACATGGCAGGGGCGCTGGGCTAGCCTGAGGGAAGCAACCCGCGTGCTCGGTACGGAACGAGCCTGGGCCCTCGCGTTGCACATGGGCGCCGACCCCGATGCCGTGGTGCGCCGAGCTGCGGCCGAGACCCTGGCGAGGCTCTGGAAGCTCGACGCCGGCCACCAGGCCGAGCTCGAACGCTGCCTGGTCTCCACGGCAACGCCCGACGTCTTGCGCGAGACGCTTCTCGATGCCTGCAGCGAGGTCTTCTTTCATCACCCCGAGGCCCTGGACCAAGCCGTCGCGCTGCTGAGCCTGGCAGGCCGGCAACCTCCGGCGGGAGCCTTGCTCGAGATTGGTTCCCGGCGGCTCGGCTTCGACCTCGAACGCACCCACCCGGAACGGGCGCAGGCCCTCAGCGCCGAGTGGAAGGCGTCCAACAGCGCCTCGCTGTGCTTTCATGCCAGGTGGACCAAGGGTTGGCACCCCTTGTCCGTGGAGCAGCTGCGCACCCTGGTCGGCGAGGCACCCGTCCCCCCGGCCGGATGGCGCAGCACGTCCGACGTTCCCCCCGCGCCCGCCTTGGACGAGGCTCTCGTTTGCCGCGAGCATGTACTCCTGGCCGCGTTGCTCTCCGCCGTGCAGGGGCGCGCCGTGATCCTGAGAGGCGGCACGACCGAGAGTCGCCGACGCCTGGCACACGCCGCAGCCAACGCCTTGCCCGCTGGGACGGACGATGTGACAGCGCGGCCCAACCCGCGAGACCCCAGCCACCCCATCGTGGAGCGGGCCCCGGGGGGCACGGCCAACATCAGCTGCGAGTACACCCACGACCGTCGCCACCGCCAGCGACGCCGCCGTCAGATCGCCTGGTGGACCGCCTGCGCTGCGAGCACCCTGGCCATCGTCCTGAGCAGTGCGCTGAGCGCCAATGCGGGCCCGATCTCAGCGTCGATCCTCTGGCCCCTCGCTGCGAGCGTGGTGCTGCTGACCCTGTGCACCTTCCGCCACTCCCTGACCCATGTCCCTCCAGCCCCCGGGCTGCGGGTCCTGGCCTCAGGCTCCGTCCTCCAGCCGGCTCCCTTCGAGGACGCCAGCCAGCTCAGCGACGAGCAGCTCTTCGGAGGCGTTCGCAAACGCATTCAACCCGCAGCCCCCCACGAGCGGCTGAGCCTGGGAGCGCTGCATCGAGCGCACGGTGGCGTCCTCTTCATCGACTCACTCGCCGCCCTCACGTCCAGCACTCAGCAGGAGTTGTTGCACGCGTTGAAGCGCGAGCGGACCGCCATCCACGGCCGAAACATCTCCTCCAGCGTCGTGCAGAGCCGATCCCTTCCGTGCAAGGTCCTGCTGGTCCTCGGTGAGGGTGTCGACCAAGGCGCATCCAGTTCCCTCGATCCGGAATTCTCACGCTGGCTCGAGCGCAAGGCCGACGTCATTGATGTCGAGACGCACGTGCCCGATTCGCCCGCCACCCGACACCGAGTGCTCGCGTTCATGGGGCAACTCGTGCGCAACCGCCCCGGCAGCCTTCGTCTCAGCCGAGAAGCCGTGGCCGCAGTCTGCGAGCAGCTTGCCAGTCGTTGTCCCCAGCCCTCGCACCTTGAACTGGATCTGCGCCTGGTGCGGTCTCTCGTGGACCGGGGCTGCGAACGAGCCGAAGCCGAACACGCGAGCCTCGTCACGGTGCAGCACATCAGCGGACGAAGCGGCGAGGCTGTCACAGCCTGATCAGTGGCGGGGTTTGGCGCGCCCCTGGCAGCAGCGACAGTCGATGCCGCCCACCAACGCAGGATCACCCCAACGCGAGCATCCGCTCCACCGGCTTCAACGCCGCCAACCGGATCTCCTCATCCAACTCGATCTGCGGGTTCATATCCCGCAAAGAGACATACAGCTTCTCAAGCGTGTTCAGCCGCATGTAAGGGCACACCGCGCACTCGCAACCTGAATCCGGCGGCGCACCGATCAAGGTGGCGTCGGGACGCAAGCGCCGCATCTGGTGCATGACGCCCATCTCGGTCGCGACGATGAACGTCTTCTTGGGACTGTTCTCGACGTACTTGATCAGGCCCGTGGTGGAACCGATGTAGTCGGCGAGCACGAGCACCGAGTCTTCGCACTCCGGGTGCGCGATGAGCTCGGCATCCGGCGTGGCGGCCTTCAGGGCGATGAGCTTGCGCGCCGCGAACTGCTCGTGAACCACGCAGAAGCCCGGCCACTTCACCAGCTCGCGGCCGGTGCTCTTCTCGACCCAGCGGGCGAGGTGCCGGTCGGGCGCGAAGACCACCTTCTTGTCGGCGGGGATGGACTCCACCACGCGCACGGCGTTGCTCGAGGTGCAGATGATGTCGCTCTGCGCCTTGATGGCGGCGGTCGTGTTGACGTAGCTGACCACCACATGGTCGGGGTAGTTCTTGAGCCACTCCCTGAAGTCATCCGGCTGGCAACGGTCCGCCAGGCTGCAACCGGCATCGATGTCCGGCAGCAAGACCGTCTTCTCGGGGTTCAGGATCTTTGCCGTCTCGGCCATGAAGTGCACGCCGCAGAAGGCGATGACGTCCGCATCCGTTTCGGCGGCGCGCTGGGAGAGGCCCAGGCTGTCGCCCACATAGTCGGCGATGTCCTGGATCTCCTCGTCCTGGTAGTAGTGCGCCAGGATGATGGCGTTGCGCTCCTGCTTGAGCTTCGCGATCTCGGCCTCGAGGTCGAGCGTAGGGTCCACCTCGGGGCGGTCTTCCACAGCGGTGAAGTTGATCGGGCTGGACATGGAGTCGCGGGGTCCAAAAAGAAGGAGCCTTCGGCCGAACCGAAGGCTTCGGATGAAGAGCGTGGGATCAGGGGGCCCATCAGTGGGCAAAGGGTACCGAGACCACCCGCATCGACAGGCGGCCCCCCGTACTATACCCCCGGGCTTTGTCCTGTCTTGTCGTGGTGTACGCTGCGGCTTCGACCCTGCCGGATCGGGCGGCACGGTCGACCCGCCGCCGCTCCCAGCCACCCAGCCCTGAACCGCTGTGCCTCGTCTCTACCCAACCCTGCTCGCGGCGCTGGCCCTCCTCGGGGGCCTCACACCTGCCTGCTCCGAGTCCGCCGACGGCACGGCGGCCATGGCGAAGCGCCTGCTGGAGACGGCCGCCAGCACGGACCCCATGGACAATCTCTACCGGAACAGCGAGCAGGTCCGCTTGCTGAAGGCGCGCCTCGATGCGGCCCCGGGCGGCCAGGCCGCCGGCCAGCTCAAGGTGCGCTACGCGGAGCAGCTGCTGCTCGCGGGCCGGACAGAGGACGCCATCGCCGCCTTCGAAGAGATGGCCGAGCGCTTCTCGAGCATGGGCCAGCAGGTCCCGCGGGCCCTCACCAGCGAACTGGATCGCATGCTGATCATGGCGTACCTGCGCCTCGCGGAAGAGCAGAACTGCCTCGACCACCACAACGCCGAGTCCTGCTTGCTGCCCCTGGCCGGGGGCGGCGTGCACGCTGAACCCAAGGGCGGGCGAGCTGCCTATCAGAAGCTCACGGCACGCCTGAGCCAGGATGCGGACGACTGGGAAGCACGTTGGTTGATCAACCTGGCCGCCATGACCTTGGGTAGCTGGCCGGACGGCGTGCCCGAAGCCTGGCGACTGCCCAGCGAAGCCTTCGCCAGCGACCACGACCCCGGACGCTTCCCCGATGTGGCGGCCGCCGCGGGCGTCGCGGTCCACGGCCAAGCTGGCGGCGTCGTGATGGAGGACCTGGACGGAGACGGGCTGCTCGACCTGCTCGTCTCCTCCTGGGGCCTCACCGACCCCTTGCACCTGCTGCGCAATCGAGGCGACGGACGCTTCGAGGACATCAGCAAGGAGGCGGGTCTGGAGGGGCTCACTGGCGGCCTCAACTTGCTCCACGCGGACTATGACAACGATGGCGACAACGACGTGCTCGTGTTGCGCGGCGCCTGGTTCGAGAAGGACGGCCAGCACCCCAACTCCCTGCTGCGCAACACCGGCGACGGGCACTTTGAAGACGTGACCGAGGCGGCAGGGCTGCTCAGCTTCCACCCGACGCAGACCGCGGCCTGGGGCGACTACGACAACGACGGCTGGCTCGACCTCTTCATCGGCAATGAAACGGGCCCCGTGCAAACGCACCGCAGCGAGCTGTATCGCAATCTCGGCGACGGCCGCTTCGAAGAAGTGTCCGCCGCATGCGGCCTCGACATCGAGGTCTACGCCAAGGGCACGGCCTGGGGCGATCTGGACGACGATGGGGACATCGACCTGTTCATTTCCCGCATCGATGGCCCCAACCTGCTCTACCGCAACGATGGCGCCACGGGCCCCGGCGGCAACTGGCGCTTCCGGGAGATCGGCGAGCAAGCCGGTGTCACCAAGCCCTTCCGCAGCTTCCCCACATGGCTCTTCGACTACGACAACGACGGGCGGCTCGACCTCTTCGTGAGTGGCTATCGATACAAGTCGGCCGGCTTCGTGGCACAGGGCTACTTGTCCCGGGCCCAGGAGCGTGCCCCGGGCAGCGTGGCTCCCGATGCCGCCCCACCCAGCGGCAAGGGCGGCAAGCGCAAGAAGGACGTGAAGGGCGTGAAGGCCAAGCTGTTCCGCAACCTCGGCGGCATGCGCTTCGAAGACGTGAGCGCCCAGGCGAAGCTCGACGAGATCCTGCTCACCATGGGCAGCAACTTCGGCGACATCGACAACGATGGCTGGCTCGACCTCTACTGCGCGACGGGCGAACCGGACTACGCCGCGCTCTACCCCAACCGCATGTTCCGCAATGCCGGGGGCCAGCAGTTCCAGGACGTCACCACCGCCGGCGGATTCGGGCACGCGCAGAAGGGGCACGGCGTGGCTTTCGGCGACCTCGACAACGACGGCGACCAGGACATCTACGCCGTCATGGGTGGCGCCTACGAAGGGGACGCCTACCCCAACGCGCTCTTCTTGAACCCAGGGCACGGCCAACACTGGCTCAACCTCAAGCTGCAAGGGGTGCGGTCCAATCGCAGCGCCGTGGGTGCCCGCATCGAGGTGCGGGTCCGGGGCCCCTCGGGCCCTCGCAGCCTCTTCGTGCAGGTGGGAACGGGCGGCAGCTTCGGTTCCTCCAGCCTCGCACAGGAGATCGGGTTGGGTGACGCCAAAGAGGTGCTGGAGGTCCTCGTGCGCTGGCCCAGCTCCCTGGCCGTCCAGCGATTTGGACAGATCCCCATGGACGCTGCCCTGCTGCTGGTCGAGGGCGAGACCGAGGCGATCCACCGCGAACGGCCCCAGGTCCCCCTCGGCCCCTGAACTCCCTCGTCCGCTACCCCTCCCACCGATCCAGCCCCGCCCCGGCCCGCCCAAGCCGCCCGGCCCGACGGACCCATCAGTCCAAGGCGATCTTCAGCAGTGAATGGGGCCTGGCTGCGACTCGGGCTGTCGTTGCCCCTGCCGTCATCCGATGGTCTCCTTAGTGGCCAGCGGTCGGGACCGCCGAAATCGATCCCAACCCCTGCCCTGCTTCCGACCCTCCCCTGAGCCCCAGGAGTTCTGCGTGTCTTCGTCTGGCCGCCCCGTCCTGCTCCCGCCCCATGAGCGCCCCCGCCTGATGGTGCTCATCGATGTGGAGGAGGAGTTCGATTGGGAGGCCCCCTTCGAGCGCCAGAACACCGGTGCCCAGGCGGTGACCGAGCTGGGACTCGGCTTGGACACGCTGTCGGAGCTGGGCGTGGTTCCTGTCGGCGTCATGAGCTACCCCGTCGTGGCGAACGAGACCTCGGCCAGCATCCTGCGTGAGTTCGTGACGTCGGGGCGCCTGCAGCCGGGCGCTCATCTTCACCCCTGGGTCTGCCCGCCCTTCGAAGAGGTGGTCTCCGGGCCGCTCTCCTTCCCCGGAAATCTCCCGCCCGAACTCGAGGAGCGGAAGCTGCGGGAACTCGGCGCCGCCATCGAGGCAGCGGTGGGCGTGGCCCCGCGGGTCTACCAGGCCGGGCGCTATGGCATCGGGCGCAACAGCTATGCGCTGCTGGAGAAGGCCGGCTACCTGGTCGACATGAGTTGCAGCCCGCCCTTCGACTATCGCTCGGAGGGTGGTCCCGACTTCTCCGCCGCTCGCTGTGGCCCGAGCTGGGTGCGCCGCGAGCTGTTGGAGATCCCGGTGACCGGGGCCTTTGTCGGTTTCCTCGGCGAGGGAAGCGCCACGGCCTTCCGCCTGGCGACCCGCCCCCTGCTCTCAGCCCTGCGCCTACCCGGCGTCCTGGCTCGCCTGCGTGCGGCCGAGCGCCTGCGCCTCTCCCCCGAAGGCCATGGCCTCGCCGACATGCAGCGACTGACCCGCGCCCTGCTCGCGCGCGGCGAACGCGTCTTCACGCTGAGCTTTCACTCACCCTCGCTCGCCCCCGGCTACACGAGTTACGTGCGCACCCCCGCCCAACGTGATGAGTTCGTAGCGCGCTTGCGTGCTTACATCGAGTGGTTCCAAGCTGAACTCGACGGGCGCGCCACGACTCCTCTCGAGCTCCACGCCCAGCTGACGGAAGACCCGTGAACATCCTCGGCATCTCTCCCCTCGACAAGGACGCCACGGTCTGCCTGGTGCAAGACGGCCGCGTGCTCTTCGCGGCTGCGGAAGAACGCTTCAGCCGCGTCAAGCAACACGCTGGCTTCCCCGAGCGGGCACTGGCCGCCGCCCTGCAGGCCACGGGTCTCGCCGCCAGCGACATCGATGCGGTGGCCTACCCCTTCCTGGATGCGGCTTCGGAAGCCCGACTCATGGAGGACGCCCTCGCCGCCGAGAGCGAGGAGCTTCGGCAGCGACCTACCCGCAATCCCTCAGCGGCGCTGGCGGCGGCGGCCCTGCGGATCCCCGTGCGGCGCAGCCCCATCCACGGCTTGAGCAGCCCGGACCAGCGCATGGAGAAGGGTGCCCTCAAGCGCCTTGCCTACCAGGCCCTCGGTGCCACGCCAAGGTTCTCCATGCGCGCGGCCCGGCGAGCCTCCCAGCGCTGGCTGAGCCAAGCGCGGGAAGACCACCGCGCGTGGCAGACAGAACTCGAGCAGGGTCTCGAGCGGCTGGGCATCCAGGCACCCTTGAAGCGCAGCGAACACCACATCAGTCATGCGGCCAACGCCTACCTCGCCAGTGGCTTCGACCGGGCCCTGGTCGTCACCCTGGATGGCTACGGCAGCGGTCTGGCAGGCTCCGTCAGCTTGGGGGAGGGCGGCCAGCTGAAACGACTGCACGGCCTGCGCTTCCCGTATTCTCTGGGCAGCTTCTACGAGATGGTTACGAGCTCGCTGGGGTATCACCCGGATCGACACGCGGGCAAGATCGTCGGCCTCGCCGCCTATGGCGATCCGCAGTTGCTGTCCGAGGTCTTGCTGGAGCGCTTCGATCTCTCCGACGGCGACCTCAAGCTGCAGGAGTCACTCAACGTCTACTTCTCGCGCCACCTGGCGGCGCGCTTCCCCATGGTGGACGTGGCGGCCGCCTGGCAACACGTGCTCGAAGTCGCCGCTCGTTCCGTGGTCTCCCACTGGATGAAGGAGACCGGCGCGGACGCCCTCGTGCTCTCGGGCGGCGTCGCCGCCAACGTGAAGATGAACCAACGACTGCACGAGCTCGACTCGGTGCAACGCATCTTCATCTACCCCAACATGGGGGACGGCGGTTGCGGCACCGGCCTGGCCATGCACCTGTCCTGGCCCGGCGGCTCGCCTGAGACCTTCCCCACGGCCTACCTCGGCCCCGAGTTCACAGCGGCCCAGATGCGCAGCGCCCTTGATGAGGCCCAGCTGGCCTACTCAGAACCGGCAGAGCTGGCAGCAGAAGTGGCGCAGCGGGTGCACGGCGGCCAGGTCGTGGCGCGCTTCGACGGACGCATGGAGTACGGCCCGCGCTCCCTGGGCAACCGATCCATCCTCTACCACGCCCGCGAAGCCTCCGTGAACCAGTGGCTCAACCGCCGCCTGGGTCGCACGGAGTTCATGCCCTTTGCCCCAGTCACGCTCTGGGAAAAGCGCGGCCAGTGCTACGAAGGACTGGCCGGCGCTGAACACACTGCAGAGTTCATGACCATCACCTTCGATTGCACGGAGTGGATGAAGACGAACTGCCCCGCGGCCGTACACGTGGACGGAACCGCTCGCCCACAGTTACTCAAGCGCGAGATGAACCCGGGCTACTACGACATCCTGGCCGAGTACGAGAAGCTCTCGGGCAACCCCTGCCTGATCAACACCAGCTTCAACATGCACGAAGAACCCATCGTGTGCTCTCCGCAGGATGCCATCCGCGCCTTCCTGCTTGGTCGCGTGGACGCCCTCGTCCTGGGACCCTTCCTGGTGGAACACCCCGAGCGAGACGGGCGCGACAGCTAGCCCCTCGTGCATTGCCAGGTACGCCGCCTCGCGCATGGCTTGCGTGCGCTCGGGATCGGAGAAGCACCCGTTTGCCCGTCAGTCCGCGGGGCCGTTGGCCGCAGGGCGATCCGCCGGTGGCGCAGGCCTTCGCGGGAGCACGAAACCGTGGGCGCCCGCCAAGAGCCGCACCATCTGCTTGTCGAAGTGACCCCGCTGCACATAGGTGCGCACGTAATCCAGGAAATCCAGCGGAAGGATCAGCCCGTAGTACAGGAGCCAGAGGCCACGCAAGGAAAGTTCGCCCTGGCCCAACCAAGGCAGCGGTTCCAGAACGAGGTCGCCCACGCTGGCCAGCACGAGCAGCAGCAGACCGACGTCGAAGTTCGTCGCCAGGGAGCGCAGGGTGACGCGGTCGAAGCGCAGGCGAAAGACCGCAGGGGCCGCCTGGCCTTCCGGCTCTTCATCGATGGGTTCAGGCTCGCGCTCGGGTTCGACCTCCGGCTCCGCCTGCGTCTTGCGGCTGGCCTCGGGCACGTACTGCGCGTATGGCCTGTCGCCCGAGAAGCGGCGCCCGAACACCGAGCCCACGAAGACGATGCTGGGCAGCCCGAAGAACAACTTCAGCCACAGGGTCGAGACAGCGGCCGTCACCCCAGCCACCAGCAGGATCACATGGCCGAATTCGAGCCAGGCCGCAAAGCCGATGCTCACGAAGCAGACGGGCTTCACGATGAAGTGGAAGATGTACTCGTAGTAGCCCCAACGCGCGTGTTCGATGCGCAGCCAGCGGGCCACTTCACCATCCACGCAATCGAGGATGTAGTAGAGCAGCAACAGCAGGGCTCCCACCAAGGCCACGCCCTGGGAAGCGAACTGCATGCTGGAGCCCACGACACCCGTCACGAGCATGCCCACCGTCGCCACGCTAGGGCTCCAGCCCCTGTCGATCAGCAGTTTGGTGAACGGCAGCGAGGCCTTGTCGCCGAAGAGCAGGCCGGCGACATCGTTGCCATCGGCCACCGGCCGTTGGCACACCCGCCGAAGCTCCTCGAAGCGAACTCCCATCGATCTCGACCCTTTCTAGGTAGAGGACGTATCCCGGAGCCTCATTGCAGTTCCGGTCAGCCCGTTGGGCTTGCGGATCACAATATCCAACGACAAAGCCCGGGGCGACTTCTCCCCTCGGCAGTTCAGCCCCTCAGCTCAAGAGCCAAGACGTCTCAAAAACACTCGGCGCGAGTCGATGGGTGCGCCCGTCCTCTTCCACCTTGAGGCAGCGCTTCACGGCGAAGTCGAAGAGCAAGGGGTTGGCGTCATACACCGCATTGCAGAGCTCCCGTTCCCGGGGCGTCAGATATCCCTCTCGAACCAGCTTCCAGGTGCTGATGAGCGGGTTGATGGCGGGCAGCGGATAGTCGCTCCCATTCAGGAAGCGGTGGTGCAGATGCCCCGCCTTGAGCATGGCCCGCAGGGGGGCCTCGCAGCGATTGATCTGGGTGATGGCCGAGAGGTCGGCGAACAGCAGCCGCTCGTACCGAGCCTCATTCATCAGACGCAGGAGCAGGCGCCAGGAGGACTTCCGCGGCCGCGTGCCACCCGGAGCAGGTGGGCTTGAAGCGGCGGGTGGCAGCTCGGGCTGGACGACTTCCTGTGACGTCGCCGGGGCCTCACCAGGCACAGCTTCGGCAGCCAGGGCTTCCGACTCGCCAGCATCCTTGAGACCCCAAGGGGCTGGCGCCTGGCCCGTGGGCCGGGGAAGGAGCGGCGCATCCAGGTCCTCGTCGTCGCCCAAGCTCGCCCCATGGGCCACGATCACCTTCACACCGGCATCCAGAGGGCGCCGCAACAGAAGCGGGTTGCCAAAGCCCTGCTCGTGCCCCGCCATGGCCGCCTCTTCCCCGGCGTGTGTCAGCAACGGAAGCCCCAGATGGGCGAGGCGTTCGTAGAAGGCGTCGCACTCCGGCGAAGAAGGATTGATGCCCTGAACGCTCGGCAGCCATTTCACCAGGCGCGCCCCTGCGGCATGGGCGACATCCAGGCGCTGCACGGCATCGCGCCGGTAGGGATGGATGGAAACGCCCGCCTCGAACTCCGGGTGCTCGCGTGCCAGCGACAACACGTACTCGTTGGGCGTGAAGAAGGGGACCTGACCGATGCGCACATGCCCCCCGACCTCGACCACCTCATCGAGCGCCAGCAGCAGCATGCGACCGTCGGGGTTCGCGCCGCGCTGCAGGGCCAACAGCCGCTCGACGTACGCGCGATCCAGGTCGCCGGGAGCGGCATCCGCCACACCGGTCGCCGCCAGGTAGATGTCGTATCGGAAGCGTTCCACGAGGTTCAGGTGGTTGCGAACGGATTCTGACACCCGGCAGCCGGTCCCCTGGCCCATGCGAGGCACCTCGCCGAGAACACCCCCACCCAACGCGGCGCTCGTTTCGCCGGTGCCGATGAGATGGGCATGCATGTCCCACATCTGCCGCCGGTCGAGCCCTGCAAACAGGCCTTCGACGAACTGTGCCGCCTCACCCTCCAGGGGGCGCGGCGCGGGCACCCTCAACGCGTGTGGCACGGCGTAGCGCGCCGCGATCAGCGCTGCGGACGACAGCCCGGCCACTTGCAGGAGTCGGCGCCGACTCAACATCCGTGGTCCGCCTCATGCGCTGGAAGCACCGCCGTGCTGCAAGACTTTGCTCGGGTCGTCGTGGCCATGGAGCCCATCATGCGTCGCCCTCTACCAAGGTGAAAGGACGGAGACGGTGCGGCGCCATGGACAAGATGACTCCTTCCTTTATCGTAGACGGGTTCCAGCGGCCCTCGGGATGCCCGATCGGGACACAGCCGCGTCGATGCGATCTCTCAGCTGTTTCCCCGACTCCGACCCTCCCACGAGACCTCGATGCGCCCGCAGGCCCGCTACAAGCTCGGCATCCTGCTCGGCACACTCGTGATCCTAGGGGGTGTCCTGCTCGGCACCCATGCGGGCCGGTCGCTGCTCAGGACGCTCGCGGGTCGACGTTCGTGGGCTGTTCCAGACGAACTACCGCGCTTGCTGCACGTCGGCGGCGGAAAGTCGGCCCGTGTCTGGTCCGCCGAGATGATCGCCGACACGCGCGCGCGCTTGCTGCCGACGGATGCACCCGAGCCCTTCGACATCATCTACTCCCTGTGGCCCGACGAGGAAACCTCCTACAGCCTGCGCCCCATCCTGCGTGACCATGTCAGCAAGCACTGGGACCCCATCGCCCTGGATCGACCGTACCCGAACAACAAGTACAGCCTGCGCTGGCCGGAACACGAAGACGGCAAGATCCGGCTCGTGACGAATGAATACAGCATGCGTCGCGACAACGCCGTGCCCCAGGAGAAGACCGGACAGCGGGTGCTTGTCATCGGCGACAGCCACACCTACGGGCTGGTGAACAACGACGAGTCCTATCCCAGCCTGCTTCAAGCGCAGCTGCAGGCCGGGCCGGGCCCCTGGAATGCGCCCGCCGTCGCCTTCCCCCCCGCTTCAAGCGACAGCCAGCTCGCCGAAGCCAATCAGGCCCCTGCGGTCTCCCCGCCGGAGGTCTTCAACGTCGGCGTCAGCAGCACGGGCCCCTTCGAATTCATTGGTTCCTATCTGCGCTTCCAGGAGATCCAACCGGACGTGGTGGTCTGTGCGCTCTTCACCGGAAACGATTTCGCAAACGTCATGCCCTTCTTGAACCACTTCCTCGGGCGCAAGCCCACCCGTTGGTTTAACCATCGCGAGCGACTTCGGAACGCCGAAGTGCGCAGGACGTTCCTCAGCCCCGTCGCTCAGGGATTCAGCCAAGCCCACCGATTCAACCATCAGTTCGGCGAGGCAGAGAGCGCTCTCGACACCGCGGTGGCATGCTTCCTGGAACTCCAGCGCCTGACGAGCCAGCGCAACGTCACGCTGATCGCAGCGATCCTGCCCACCAAGGTCGACGTCGAGTCGAACGACGACCGGGAACAGACCGACGCGATCCTGGCAGCTCTGGAACTCACGCGCGAGCAGTACGACATCAACCGGAAGCTCGCGGAGCGCTTTGCCGAGCTGCTCCGGGAGCAGGGCGTCCACGTCGTGGAACTCCAAGCGAGCATGCAGGCGGAGACCACGCCGCTCTTCTGGCGCAAGGACTACCACCTGAACGTGGACGGCCACGCGTTTGTGGCCCGAGCCTTGCTCGAGTCGGTGGGGTCAGCGCTCGAAGAGCTGCGCTAGCAGCGCGTCTCAGTAGGCCTGGGAGAAGATGACTTCCTCGTCGCAGGGTTCGCCGGAGAGGATGCAGGGTCCGTTGCTGCCGTCCTGATCGAAGGGGATGCAGCGCACGGTGGCCTTGGTGTCGTCCTTGACCTTCTGCTCCATGGCCCTGTCGGGCTTGAAGAAGCAGCGCACGAAGCCGCCCTCGGTCTTCAGGATCTCCTTCAGCTCGTCGTAGCTCGTGGCGCGACGGATGTTGGCGATCTGGAAAGCGCGGGCCTTCTCCAGCAGCGCGGCTTGGGCGGCGTCGAGGATGCCGCGCAGCCATTCGGGCGTGGCCATGGCGAAGTCCAGGAACTCCTTCTCGCGGTCCACGCGCCGCTTGAGCACGAAGGTCTGCTTCTCCACGTCCCGGGGGCCCACCTCGATCCGGAAGGGCACGCCCCGCTGCTCCCAGTGGTACTGCTTGTCACCGGGCCGCACCGAACGCCAGTCCACGATCACCTTCTGGTGGGTGTTCTTGTCGAAAAAGTAGTTCTTCACGCCGCCCGGGGCGAGGCGATTCTCAGCTGCCGCGACCTCGGTCTCGCCCACCAGCTGCGTGACCAGGGTCTCGATGGCCGCAGCCACCTGGGCCTTGTCCTCGTCCTTGCGGAAGATGGGGATGATGGCCAGCACGATGGGCGCCACCTTGGGCGGCAGCACCAAACCCTCGTCGTCACTGTGCGCCATGATCAGCGCGCCGATCAGACGCGTGGACACGCCCCAGCTCGTCGTCCACGCCAGGTGCTGCTTGTTGTCGCGCCCCAGGTAGTCGATGTCGAAGGCCTTCGAGAAGTTCTGGCCCAGGTTGTGGCTCGTGCCGCACTGCAGCGCCTTGCCGTCCTGCATCATGCCTTCGATGGTGTAGGTCTCGTTGGCACCGGGGAAGCGCTCGAAGGGTGTCTTGCGACCCTTGACCACCGGCAGTGCCAGGGACTCTTCCACGAAGTCGGCGTAGACGTCGAGCATGCGCAGGGTCTCCTCCTGTGCCTCGTCCGCCGTCTCATGGGCCGTGTGGCCTTCTTGCCACAGGAACTCCGCCGTGCGCAGGAACAAGCGCGTGCGCATCTCCCAGCGCATGATGTTCGCCCATTGATTGATGAGCACGGGCAGGTCGCGGTAGCTCTGGACCCACTGGCTGTACATGTGGCCGATGATGGTCTCGGAGGTGGGCCGCACGATGAGCGGCTCCTCCAGCTTGCCCGCGGGCTTCAGGCCCCCCGCGCCATCCTTCTCGAGCTTGCTGTGCGTCACGACGGCGCACTCCATGGCAAAGCCCTCGACGTGCTGGGCCTCCTTGGCCAGGAAACTCTGGGGGATCAGCAGGGGGAAGTAGGCGTTGACGTGCCCCGTCTCCTTGAAGCGCGCGTCGAGGTCCTTCTGGATCGCCTCCCAGACCGCGAAGCCCTCCGGACGGATGACCATGCACCCACGGACCGGACTGTGGTCCGCCAGCTCACCGGCTTTGATGACGTCGAGGTACCACTGGGCGTAGTCCTCGCTGCGGGGCTTGATGTTGCGGGCCATGGGTCTGGGGTCCTTACGGGATCTTCATGGGTGGCGTCACTCGCCGTCACTCGCCGTCACTCATGGCAAAGCGAGGGCGCGGCCAAGCGGGGCATTCTGGACAGGCGAGCGGCCAGCGTCCAGCAAGGAGTCCGGGGCCGCCCCGCTCAGCCCCGGAATCGCCGGGCGAGATCCGCCGGCAGGATCGGGCAGGCAGCGTCCGGCTTGGCGAAGAGCGAGGAGCGCGCGGCAGCCACGACGTTGTAGACACCGTCCCGGAGCGGCCGGGGCACAAGCCGCCCGCAGGCGGCGACGAAGCGCCACAGACCACCCAGGCGCCTCAGGCAGTGAAGGGCCGCATCCGAACGCATGAGAAGGTCGCCGCAGGGCGTCAGCACCACGACGCTGTCAGGCAATCCGACCCGATTCTCGGCTGGCACCGTCTGCTGGAAACTGTCTCCCTGCAGGGGTGCGTAGACAAAGGTGTCGCCAGGCACGTCCTCAGCCAGGAGGTAGCGCACGAAGCGATGACACAGGCCGCAGTACCCATCGTAGAAGACCGTGCTGGCGCCCGGACCACCTCGCGCTTTCAGCCAAGCAGGGTCGAAGCAGAACAACTGGAGCATGAGCACCGCCGCCACCAAGCCCGTGACGTCGAACAACAGAGGCAGGCAGAGGTTGAGGGCGAGCAGGATCAGCCACAGCCACGGACGCAAGCGTGCAGACAGGGCGAGCGGACCGAAGAGCAGCGCGAAGCCCAGCACGCCCCAGCTCAACGCCTCCAGCACGAGTGCTGGTAGGCCGAGCAGGAGCTCACCGAGAGCGCCTTGCCGGGACAAGGGCCCTTCCAAGCTGGCCGCCAACACGCTGCCGTCCCGCCAGACCTCGCTGCCCAAGCGCCAGGCGGCCGCGAAGCTGAGGCCACCCGCCAGGAGCAACCACGCCATTCGCAACGGCAGCGCTGCCGGGCGCCAGTCGCCGCGCGGATCGAGGCGGCCCCGGGCTCGCCATGAGCCATAGGGCACCGCAGGCATCGCAGCGTGCAATACCAACATGACCACCAATACCCCCTGCCCCGCGGCGGGCATGAAGGGGTCACGTCCCAGGAGAGCCGCCCAGAGTGCGGCCGCCGCCAGCGCGCTTCCCCGGTCCTGCCAACCCAAGGCCAGCAGCACGTGCAGCACGCAGCCCACGGCAAGGGCCGCCGTGAGCATGCCAGCGTTCACACCCCCCACAAGCTGCTCTCGATGCAGCAGCAGCCAAGCGAAGTGGCCTAGCAAGCTGACACCCAGCACGAAGCGAAAAGCGCTGTATTGGCCCCCGGTCCAACGGCCCCGCAGCGCCTCGGCCTGCGCCGAAGCACCCGATGTCACAGCCGTCGCCTGGGAGGGAGCGCTCATGGGTCTAGTGTGCCCCATCGGATCCGTGGTGGTCACCCTCTGAGGCGACTACTTCACATAGCCCAGGGCGCGCAGCTCTTCGATGTCCTCGGCGGCCATACCGCTGGTGTCGATCGCAATCTGATCGGCGCTCGTGGTGGTGTAGAAGACCAGCGCCCCGGCGGGTTCGTCCCAACCCTCCCGGGAGGCCAGCAACTTGCCGATCAGACGCTCGTCCCTCTGGAGCACGAAGGAGAACTCGTTGGTGGAGACGCGCGTCCCGTTCAGCAGCAGGTCCTTCGAGTCGGGCCAGCGCCCGTCGAGCAGTGGGGCCGCCAGCAGACGTCCCTTGGCGGCAGGCCAGCTGATCTGGACCCGCTCCGCACCTGTCGCCGCCGAACCCTGGAGGCGCGCGATGCGCTCGCTGGGCCCCGCCTTCAACAGGCTGAAGCCCTGGGACTCCGTCAGGCGCAAGCCGGTGGGCGCCCCCTCGTCGAATTGCAGCTCCACCAGAACATCGCCGACGCGAGCGGGGTCGACAGCAAGGCTCCAGCGGCCCTGCTTGTTGTCGCGCTCGATGCGGACGCTGCTGGGTGCAGCACCCACCGCGCCCAGGTCCGACGGGTCCGACGCGTCCCGTTCCACCCAGAGCGGCACCGCCGCCGTCTGTGCCAAGGGTGTCCGTCCGAGGTAGATGGAACCCGGGTAGGCCCCCGTGACCGTCGCGCTTCCGGCTCCCGTGCGCGAGAGTCTCCACTCACAACGCTGCATGGGGCGGTCGAGCAGCAGCAAGACGTCCACCGGTTCGTCGGACACGCTCACTTCGAATCGGTGCTGTTGGCCGTCGCTCACGAGCCCGCTGGCACCCAGCGCAGACTCCAGCTGCGCGGAGCCGAGCCGCACCTCCAGCGACACCGTGTAGTCATCCGCCTCGGGCAACAGCCGCACGCCCAGGGCGTTCTTCGGCCGGAAGGCCTTCATGCTCTCTCGCAAGCCATGCAGAGTGGCGGCCGGCAGCTCGCCCGACAGCTCGCGCGTCTCGCGCGGGTCGTCGGCCCAGGCGAACACGGCGGGCTCGGGATCCAAGCCATCCACGTACTTCAGCTGCGCCGTGCGCAAGCCCTTCTCCACATGGTCCGAGGACTCCACGAACACCTGCTCGTGCACCCGCGCGTCGGGGTCGTCCAGCAGCGGCACGAGGCTGCGCCCTTCGCTGACAGGTTCGGGTTCCAGGCCCAGCAGCTCCACCACCGTCGGCAGCAGATCGATGTTCTGGGTCAAGGATGTGCAGTGGCTGGCCACGGTCTGGCCGGGCAGCTTGATCAGCAAGGGCGTGCGGGTCACCCCTTCATACAAGCGCTGATGGCTGAAGTTGATGTTGCCGTGACCCCAGCTCTCGTCCTCGAGATTCTCGCCGTGGTCCGCCAACACGATCACCAGGGCTTCGTCGAAGAGCCCCTCGCCGCGCAGTCGATCGAAGAGCCGCCCCAGTTCTTGATCACAAGCCCTGATCTCGCCGTCGTAGAGCGCGCGACCATCGGCGAGGCGCACCGCCTTGCGAACAACCTCGTCCTCGATCTCGTTGATGAAGAACTCGCGCTCCCGACCGCGGGGTTTCAGCGTTGCCAGCTGCGCCTCGTACTCCGGGTGCCCCGCTTGCCGCAGGTGCTCGGCGAGGAAACGATTGCGGTGCGCCTCGGGCGGGTCATAGGGCGTGTGCGGGTCGAAGTAATGTGTCCAAAGGAAGAGCGGCTTCTGCGGCGCCTCGACCTTCCAGCGTTCCAGCTGCGTGAACGCGCGCTCGTTGGTGTGGTCGGCCTTGCCCACCACGTGCCGCCGCTCCTCGGCCGGGATGTAGCCGGGCAAGGTGGAGAAGGCAGCCCAGCCCCGGTCCATGGCGGTGCCCGGCATGCGCTGGGTCATGCTCGGGTGACTCAGGACGGCCGCGCTGTAGTAACCCGCGGCCGAGAGGCGCTCGGCGAGGGTGGACGCTTCGCCATTCCCGCTGGACACCCCCTCCACGGGCACCGCCGTGTAGTTGCGGTGGGTCTTGGGGTAGAGCCCGGTGAGAACCGAGGTGATGGACGCGAAGGTGGCGTTGCACTGGGTCGTGTTGGCCGAGAAGCGGTGCGACTGAGCCGCGAGCGCATCCAGGGTGGGGCTCGTGGGCAGCTCGTAGCCCTCAAAACCCAGGTGATCCGCCCGCAGGGTGTCGATGATCACGAGCACCACCGGCGGGCGTTCCGGGAAACGCGCCGGGGGCGGCGCAGGCTCGCTGCAGGCAGCCGCCAGCACCAGCAGGAGGGGCAACAAGACAGACTTCGCGCACGTCATGTGGCCAGCCTATCACCGCAGTCCTGGACGCACGCACGACCAAGACCGATCATGCAGGGCTCACGACCGCGCCCTCTTGATCACGCCCCACCCCACTCCACCGGATGCATCCCATGGACGTCCTCGCCAAAGCCACTGCCGTCGACCCCGACATCCTCGCCAACCTGGGGCCGCTGGCCAACCTGGCCGGAGTCTGGGAGGGGGACGAAGGCGTCGACACCTCGCCCACGAGCAACGGGACCGAGGTCACCAAGTACCGCGAGCGCGCGGTGTTCACGCCCATGGGCCCCGTGGTCAACGGCCCCCAGGTGATGTACGGCCTGCGCTACTCCACCACCGCCTGGCCCCTGGGCTCCGAAGACCCCTTCCACGAAGAGCTCGGCTACTGGCTGTGGGACGCCAAGCGCAACCTGGTCATGCGCTGCTTCATGGTGCCCCGGGCCGTGCAAGTCTCCGCGGGCGCCACGGTGCAGGCGGACGCCACCCGCTTTCTCATGAAGGCCGAGGCGGGCAACAACGTTTTCGGCATTCTCTCGAACCCCTTCCTGCACGAGTTCACCAACACCGAACGCTACGAGTGCGACGTCACGATCCAAGCCCACGGCAGCTTCACCTATGCCGAGGACACGGTGCTGCGCATCCACGGGCACGATGAGGTGTTCCACCACACGGACGAGAACAGCCTCACGCGGGTCAGCGACGCGTGACCCCGACCCGCCGCGAGCTGCTCAAGTCGGCAGCCGCTGCGGCGGCCCTGCCAGCCATGGCTGGCTTTCCGACGCTGGGGGCGGCGCCTCAGGAACAGGACGAGCGCGTCGACCCATCGCAGGCTGCGCCCAAGCGACCCAACATCCTGTTCGTGCTGGCGGACAGTCACCGGGCCCAGTCCATGGGCTGCTACGGCGACAAGCAGATCATGACGCCGCAGTTCGACGCCTTCGCGAAGCAAGGCGTGCGCTTCACGAGCTCGGTGGCCAACACGCCCCTCTGCCGCCCCTACCGCGCCTCGCTCATGTCGGGCACCTGGGGCCATCGCAACGGCATGCTCACCAACACTTCCGAGCGTAACTTCGGGGTGCAGGGCCGCCGGCAGTGGACGCCGGGCGAGCTGTCGACCCTGGGTGAGAGCTTCCGCGAGGCCGGCTATCGCTGCGGCTATGTCGGCAAGTGGCACCTGGGCGCGGCCAACCTCGCCCCGGGCCCCCTGCGTTTCGGGTTCGACGACGGCTGGGCCGTGGGTGTCCAACCGGTGCACGAGTACACCCACTGGTCCTACTTCACCGGCAAGGACGAACGGGTCTCCGGCGGCGGCCGCTTCCGCCCCGCCATGGAAGCGGACCTGGCCCTAGATTTCATCGACGAGAGCGCCGAGCAGGACGACGAGCGGCCCTGGCTCTGCATGTTGTCCTGGGGCCCGCCCCACGACCCCTTCCTGCCGCCCAAGAAATACCGGCACTACAGTGGCATCAAGCTGCCCCCCAACATCCCCCTCGGGGGTGACGCCGAACGCATCGCCCGGGAAGAGCTGCCCCTCTACATGGGCCTGATCGAAGCCATCGACCACGAGTTCGGCCGGCTCATGACGCAGCTCCATAAACGCGGCCTCGACGACAACACCCTGGTCATCTACACCTCCGACCACGGCAACATGATGGGCGCCTTCAACTACCTCGGAAAGGAGATGCCGTACCACGAGTCCACGGGCGTGCCGCTGCTCATGCGCTGGCCCGGCCAGCTCGAGGCAGGCAGCACCTACGACACGCCCTTCGGTGCGCCGGACATCTTCCCCACGCTGCTGGGTATGAGCGGCATCGACATGCCGGACGGCATCGACGGCATGGATCTCTCGGGCGACATCCGTGGCCTGCCCGATGCGCCCAGCCAAGAGGCGGCCTATCTCGCGGTCTGGGATGCGCCCGTGACACCCTGGCCGGGGTGGCGAGGGGTGCGCACGAAGCGGCATCTGTTTGCGCGCAAGCAGGATAAGCCTTGGATGCTGTTCGACCTTGTTGACGACCCTTGGCAGCTGAACGACTTGCGGAAAGCGGATATTCCGTTGCGGCGGGAGTTGGACAAGATGACGGGGGAGATAATGGAGCGGCTTGGGGACAGCTGGGGGTAGGGGACGACTAGATCGTTCGCTCGGCGACGGCGGGTCGGTTGGCGCTCTGGGGGGCGTGGGGTGGTTCCCGCCCCACGCCCCACGCCCCCCGCCGCTCCAGTCGGGACGGGGGCCGGGGGCGAGGTGATCGGCGGCGGCTCAACCGTCACAAACACCGGGTAGTCCATACGCGGGACCCACCGACTCGACTTCAAGGCGCCCCACGCGCGCCAACACCCAGAGTCTTGAGTGGTGAGGGCTCCCCACCACGGACGTCCCGACGGCCGCGCGCAACGCGCCGCGACTCGTGTCTCGGCGTGCTGTGGGGGAGCAACTTCTCCCACGTGAGTTCCGCAGCGAGGCGCAGCCTCGCGAGGATGTCTGAGCCTGGGAGAAGCTGCTCCCCCACAGCCACCACCAACTCAACGAGCCACGAAGCCTCTAACAGCGAGCCGCCACAGCGTCCAAGACCGGAGCCATCACCGCATCAGACGGCGCTTCGCCGTGCGGGAACTCCGCCAGGACCGGCGTCTCGATCACCGTGCCCAGCGCGCTGAGGTTCACGCGATCCGTACCGGACACAGGTTTCTTGGGGCTGTTGAGCACGATGCCCAGAGGGTTCAGGCCGGCGGAGCAGAGCACCCGTTCGGTGAGCGCCGTGTGGTTGAGCGTGCCCAGACCTGTGCGCGCGACGACGAGCACGTCCAGCTCGAGACGGTCCGCCAGGTCGAGGTAGTTGACGCCTGGGGCCAGGGGCACCAGCACGCCGCCGGCGCCTTCGACGATGACGATGTCGTGGGCCTCGCTCAGCCGGCCGTAGGCGGACTCGATCACCGCCATGTCGATCTCGGCGCCTTCTTCGAGGGCTGCGATGGACGGCGCGGCGGGCAGCCGGAACACATAGGGCAGCACGTCGCTCAGGGGCGCTTCGGTTTCGGAGGCGCGCATGAGGCGTTCGGCGTCGCTGCCCGGAGGTGCTTCCAGAGGACGTTGGCCACCGGCCATGCCCGTCTCGCAGGGTTTCATCACGCCGACCCGCTTGCCCGCGGCCTTCAACGCGCGGATCAGATGGCAGCTGACCCAGGTCTTGCCGACGCTGGTGTCCGTTCCCGTGATGAGCAGTCCGCTCATGAGGCTGTCTCCATGAAGCCGGTGAGGCACTCGTCCAAGGACTCGCGCAGCACCTGCACGATGCGCACGGCCTGCTCCTCGGTGGTGCAGAAGGGCGGCATGAGCACGACCGTGTCGCCCAACGGCCGGATGATCACGCCGTGATCACGGGCGACAACGCAGACCTGGTGGCCCACGCGCATGGACGTGGGGAACCAGACGGGGGTCTCGCTGCCGACGCCGCGCGTGCCGCCACCGGTGGTGTCTTGGGGTGAGCCGGCGGGTGTGCCGCCGCTGCGGCTGGCCACGAGCTCCACGCCGAACATCGAGCCGTAGCCGCGCACCTCCAGCACGTTCGGATGCTCGGCGAGCTTCGACAACTCCCCGCTGAGGATCGCGGTGAGCTGTTGCACCCGCTCGAGGAAACCGTCGGCCGTGCACAGGCGCAGGCTGGCCAAGCCCGCAGCGCAGGCGAGGGCATTGCCCGTGAAAGTGTGGCCGTGGAAGAAGGTTCGGAATTCTTCGTAGCGCCCCCCGAAGCCGTCGAAGATGCGCTCGGTGGAGAGGGTCGCAGCCAGGGGCAGGTAGCCGCCCGAGAGGCCCTTCGCCAAGCACAGGATGTCGGGCGTGATGCTCTCCCGCTCGCAGGCGAAGAGGGTGTCGCTGCGCCCGAAGCCCGTGGCCACTTCGTCGACGACGATCAGGGCGCCGGCGGCTCGGCAGCGGTCCACCACCGCCTGTGTGAAGCCGTCGGGGTAGACGCGGATGCCTGCGGCGCCTTGCACACCGGGCTCGATCACCAGCGCGGCGAACTGCTCGCCCTCGGCAGCTAGCACGGCGTCGAGCTCTGCAAGGCAGCGCTCGGCATCGTCGGCGCGGATGGCGGCCGTGGGCCCACGCGGCACGGACACCCGGCCCGTGTGGAAGAGCAACGGCTGGAACACCGAGTGGAAGAGATCGATGCCGCCCACCGACACCGAACCGATGGTGTCGCCGTGATAGGCGTCTTCGAGACACAGGAAACGCGTGCGCTGGGTGCTCTCACCCTCGGTCTGGCGCCAGAACTGGAAGGCCATCTTGAGCGCCACTTCCACCGCTGTGGAACCGCTGTCGGAGTAGAACACTCGACTCAGCTCGCCGGGCGTCACCGCCAGCAACGCTTCGGCCAGCTCGATGGAGGGTTCGCCGCCCAGGCCGAGCAGCGTGCTGTGACCCACACGCCCCACTTGCTCGCGCACGGCTGCGTCGATCTCGGGCACGCGGTGCCCGTGCAGGGCGCACCACAGGGAGGACACGCCGTCGATGTAGCGCTTGCCGTCGGCGTCGATGAGCTCGCTGCCCTCCGCGGAACGGATGACCGGGAACTCCTCGCTCATCCAGCCGCTCATCTGCGTAAAGGGGTGCCACAGGACACGGCGATCCGCCTCCCGCAGTTCCTCATTGCTGCGCTCGGTATCGGTCATGAGGGAATCTCCGACAGGGCCTGGGCCACGGCTGCCGCCACTTCGCGGCACTGCCGGGGTTCGTGCTCGGCGGTGACGGTGAGGCGCAGACGCGCCTGGCCTTCGGGCACGGTGGGCGGCCGCACGGCGGGCACGAAGTGGCCTCGGGACAAGAGCAGCTCGGCCACATCGACCGCCCGCCGGTCGTCGCCCAGGGGCACGGCCACGATGGGTGAATCGCCCTGCAAGATCGACACGCCCTGTTCGCTCAAGACCTCGCGCAGCAGCTGCGCGGTGCTCTGCAGGCGAGCGGCCCGCTCGGGCTCAGCGACGAAGACATCGAGGGCCTCCCGGGCCGCCGCCACCACGGTGGGCGGCAGGGCGCAGGTGAAGACGAAGGTGCGGCTGGTCTGGACCAGCAGCTCGCGCGTGGCCTCGTCGCACAGGGCAAAGCCGCCAAAGGAGCCGAGCGCCTTGCCGAGGTTACCCACCTGCACGGCGACACGATCGGCAACCCCCGCTGCGGCTGCGGCGCCCAGGCCCCGGGGGCCCACAGCCCCCAGTCCATGGGCGTCGTCCACCACCACATGGGCTCCGACCGCGTCGGCCAGGTCCACGATCTCGGCCAGCGGCGCGCGGTCACCATCCATGGAGTACACGCCTTCTGCCAAGACGAGGGTGCGCCCGAAGGAGCCCGCGTCTTCCAACGCCTCGCTCAGAGCAGCCAGATCGTTGTGCGGCAAGACTCGCACCGTCGCGCCGGACAATCGGCAGGCGTCCACGGTGCTCGCGTGCCCCAGGCAATCCGAGAGGATCAGGTCACCGGGCCCCGCCAAGGCCGTGATCACCCCGACGTTGGCCAGGTAGCCCGACGAAAAGCTCAGGGCCGCGGGCCGCTCGAAGGCGTCGGCCAAGCTGCGCTCAAGGGACGCGATGGAGCCGTCATGCCCTGCCAGCAGGCGTGCGGAACCGCTGCTCGTGCCCTCGTTGCGAGCGGCCTGCGCCGCGGCCTGCGCCAAACGCGGATGGCGCGCCAGACCCAGGTAATCACAGGACGCGAAGGAGATGGCCTCGATGCCGTCCACGCGCACAGCGCAAGCGGAACCGGTGTGGGCGTCGGCACGAGAGTTTGCGCTGGCATCGGTAGCGGCACCGATAGCCGCACCGACAGCGGAGCGCGGCCGAGCACTGGGCTCCACTTCCCTCAGCTGCCGACGGCGGCCTGCAGCATCGATGGCCGCCAAGGACTCTGCAAGCTGCGCCGAAAGTTGACGGCAGCTCGGGTCGACGGAGGCCTGGCGGCTGCTCTCAGGCGGTCCCATGCGCAACGCCTTCCGCCACCGAGCGGAGCGGTCGCGGCGAGTCGAAATCAGCACCCTGCGGCCGGGGCTCCATGCCCACCTGCCCGATGACCTCGTGGTCTTCCTTCGCGCTCATGCCGCCCGTGGTGAGGTAGTCGCCCACCATCGCAGCGCTGGCGCCGGCCAGGTACATCATCGGGGCTAGCTGCCCCAGCACCACCTCGCGCCCGCCGGCCACCATGATGTGGTGTCGCGGCAACATGAAGCGGAAGACGGCGATGCACTTGAGTGCTTCCATGGGCGCCATGGCCTCGAAGGCGTCGCCGGTGGGCGTGCCCTCGATGGGGTTCAGGAAGTTGAGCGGGACCATGTCGGGGTTCACTTCCCGCAACTCGGCGGCCAACTCGGCGCGCTGGCGCGACGTCTCGCCCATGCCCAGGATGCCGCCGGAGCAGACGTTCATGCCGGCCTCGCGCACCAGCTCGATGGTGCGCAGGCGGTCGGACCGGGTGTGGGTCTCGACCACTGTCTCGAAGTGGCTCTCGGCCGATTCGAGGTTGTGGTTGTAGGTCTGCAGGCCGGCCTCGCGCAGCTGGCGCGCCACTTCCGGATCGTCGATGAGACCCAGCGACGCGTCGGCGTGCACCTTGCCGTCCTCGCTCACCTTGCGAATCAGGTTGGTGACCTTCTCCAGCTCCGGGCCCTGCTTCAGGCCGCGCCAGGCCGCCACGAGCCCCAGAGCCTCGGCTCCGTTCTCGTGCGCCTGCTGGGCCGCCTGCAAGGCCGCCTTCTCGTCCAGCAGCTCGTACTCTTCGATGCCCGTCTGGAAACGCACCGACTGGGCGCAGAAGCCGCAGTCCTCCGAGCAGCGCCCGCTCTTGGCGTTGACGATGCTGCACAGGTGCACTTCATTGCCGACGAAGTGGCGTCGGATGCGGTCCGCCGCCGCCAGCAAGTCCATGAAATCCTCGCGGCCCACGTCCTCCAGCAACTGCGCGGCCTCGTCGACCGTCACATCGCCGCCGGCCAGCACCTTGTCCTGCAGACTGCTGATGAGCTCACGCATGCGTGTCGGACCTCTGGAACAAGCGGTGGTTAGCGGTAGGAGTCGAGCAGCGCCCCGAAGGCTGCCTCGTCCGGGCGCAGGTCCTTCTCGTCCATGAACGAGAGGGGCTTCTCGCCCAGGCCCAGCACTTCATCATGCGCCTTGCTGTCGGACTTGTAGTAGATGAGGCCGGTGTAGACGTGTTCCACGTCCTGGCGGTCCTTCTCCAGGATGCGGCGAGCCGCCTTGATGTCCGTGGGGTCGTGCTCGTCCGACAAGGCGTGCAGCTTGATGCTGCTGCCGTCGGGCATGCCCACGGCCACCGTCTCACCCTGGGGCTGGTCCACTTCCTCGGCCTCGTAAGGCGCGACGAAGCCCACCTCGTGCAGGCTGATGTTGTGGTCCTTCAACCATTTGAAGCCCTTGGTGCTGTCGGGCAGGTTGTTGAAGGTCACGCAGGGGCTGATGCAGTCGATGAGCGCCAAACCGTTGTGGTTCATGGCAGCGCGCACCAGGTTGACCATCTGCTTGCTGTCGCCGGAGAAGCTGCGCGCGACGAAGCTGCAACCCATCTCAAGAGCCAGGGTGCACAGGTCCATGTGCTCGAAGGGGTTCACCTCGCCACCCTTCTTGAGGCTGCCCTCTTCGGAGGTGGCGGAGAACTGACCCTTGGTCAGGCCGTACACGCCGTTGTTTTCGACGATGTAGACCATGTTCACGTTGCGGCGCACCGCGTGGCAGAACTGGCCCATGCCGATCGAGGCCGTGTCGCCATCGCCCGAGACACCGATGGTGGTCAGGTGCTTGTTGGCGGCGTTGGCGCCCGTGGCCACGGAGGGCATGCGCCCGTGCACCGAGTTGATGCTGAAGCCCTTGTTGATGAAGTAGGCGGGCGTCTTGCTGCTGCAGCCGATGCCCGAGGTCTTCACCACGTCGTAGGGGTTCACCGCCGACTGATAGGACGCCTCGATGATGTGGCGCGTGATCTGGTCATGGCCGCAACCGACACAGAGGGTGGACTTGCCGCCCGCGTAGTCCGTCTTTGCAAGACCGATGTGGTTCGTCTTCACTTCAGGCATGGGCCACTTCTTTCACGCTCGACAGCACAGCGTCGATGATGGGCTGAGCGGACATGGGCATGCCGCCGTAGTAGAGGACCTTCTTGACCTTGGCAGCCGAATCCGGCGCCTTCACGCAGAGCAGATCGGCCATCTGGCCGTCGCGGTTCTGTTCGGCGACGAAGATCGTCTTGCAGCTGCGCACGAACTCGTAGACCTCATCGTGCAGCGGCACCGAGCGGATGCGCATGGAGCGCATGTTGATGCCTTGCTCCTTGAGATACTCGCGCGCCTCCGTCACGGCGTAGCGGGTGCTGCCGTAATGGATGATGCCAATCTCGGCGTCGAGGTCGCCGGTCAGCGTGGGCTTGGGCGTGAAGGCGATGGCCCCCGCGATCTTGCGCTTCAGGCGGTCGACGAGCTTGATGTACTCCTCGCCGCTCTCAGTGTAGTTGGCGTCTTCGTTGTGGCCCGAGCCACGGGTGAAGTACGGCGCCTTGGGGTGGCGCGTACCGGGCAGCGTGCGGTAGGGCACGCCGTCGCCGTCCACGTCCTTGTAGCGGGCGAACTCCGCCACCTGCTCCAGGGCCTCGGCGTCGAGCACCTTTCCGCGATCGAAGTCGTGGGTCGGATACGCGAGACGGTCGGACATGAGAAGGTTCATGCCCATGTCCAGATCGCTCATGACGAAGATGGGCGTCTGGAAGCGTTCGGCGTAGTCGAAGGCGCGCTGGGAGAAGTCGTAGATCTCTTCGGCACCCGCGGGGATCAGCAGGATGTGCTCCGTGTCGCCGTGCGACAGGTAGTTGCACATGGAGATGTCTCCCTGCTGGGTGCGCGTGGGCAAACCCGTGGACGGCCCCACGCGCTGGATGTCAAACACCACACCCGGCAGCTCGGCGAAGTAACCAAAGCCCGCGAACTCACCCATGAGGGAGATGCCGGGGCCTGAGGTGGCGGTCATGGACCGGGCGCCCGCCCAACCGGCGCCGAGCACCTGGCCCAGGCTGGCCAGCTCGTCCTCGGCCTGCACGGCGGCGAAGCGATGCTCGCCCGTGTCCTTGTCGATGCGGTACTTCTTGCAGAGGTCGATGAAGCCCTCGCACACGCTCGAGCTGGGCGTGATGGGGTACCAACCCACGAAGGTGCAACCACCCATCAAGCAACCCAAGGCCGCGGCCTGGTTGCCCTCGATGAGTATCTTGTTCTGGGTCTGGTCGCGGCTCTCGACCTTGTAGCGGAACTGCGACGCGTCGAAGTTCTCCTTCGCAAACTGCACGCCCGCCTGGACCACCTCACGGTTGAGGTTGACCACCTTCTCCTTGTTGGCGAACTGGTCGGCGATGACCTGATTGAGCACGTCATGGTCGAGGCCCAGCATCTCAGCCAGCACGCCGACATAGACCATGTTGGCCAACAGCTTGCGCAGGCGCACGTCGGGCGCGAAGTCCTTGGCCAACTTGGCGAAGGGCACCACGAACACGCTGATGTCGTCGCGCCCCGGGTTCTTGGCCTGGGGCAGCGCCTCGTCGATGAAGAGCATGCCGCCAGTGGCCAGGCTCTGGACGTCTTCCGCCGCGGTCTGCGCGTTGAGCGCCACCATCACTTCGACAGAACCGGAGCGCGCCAGATACTTCTTCTCGGAGACACGCACCAGGTACCAGGTCGGCAAGCCGGCGATGTTGCTGGGGAAGAGGTTCTTCGGCGAGACCATCACGCCCATGCGGAAGATGGACTTGGCCAGGATGGTGTTCGAGGAAGCACTTCCCGAACCGTTCACCGTGGCGACATTGATGGTGAATTCGTTGACGATAGTGGAGGACATCGGTCGACTACTGGGGGGAGTTCTGGGGGCAGCGATAGGGGACTGAGCCTGCGGCCGAGCTGCCGTCCGGGGCCGCGCGTACGCGCTGCAAACTCCTGTTCCCGTCGGGGAAACGCCCGGAGATCAGGGACGGCTGAATGGGGCAACAGGCTAGCAAAGCCCATCGGTCTGCGTGAATCCCACGGGCCCAGCAAAGTGCTTTCCTGGGGAGGCAATTTCGGTCCCGCCGCGCGGAGGCAACGCGCCCCAGCTTCGAGGGGCCAACGTCGGTAGACTCACCGGCCGCCCTCAACGGCCGCCGAGGGTTCCCGAACCCGCCGCCAGGCTGCGGCGAGCCCGCGCCCCATCCGACCAGCCCGCAGCCCCGCCCCTCCTTCTCAGTACTTCTCCGGAGCACCCGTGACCGACGACAAGATCGAGCGCTGGAAGACCTTTGTGGCCCAGCAGCCGGACAATCCCCTCCACAACTTCGCCCTGGCCGCGGCCTATCTGCAGGCCGGGGACCACGAGAACGGCGCCCAGGCCTATGCCCGCTGCCTGGAGCTGGACCCCAACTGGATGGTGGCGGCCATCAAGCGCGCCCGCTGCCTGGTGGAGCTGAAGCAGTGGGAGCCGGCCCGGGCGGCCCTGGATCTGGGGGCCCGCCTGGCCACGGAGCAGGACCACGAGGAGCCCTTCGAGGAGATCCGCGAGCTCCGGGATCAGTTCCCTGGGGACAGCGGCGGCTCTGATACACCCAGCTCCTCCGACCCGCAGGGCGCATGAGCACTCCCCCAGCCAACGAGGGCGGCGAGAGCAGCGGGCGGGCCGTGGACGACTCCACTGTGGAGGAGTTTGAAGACCTGGTGCTCCAGCACCTCGACCCCCACCTTCAAGAGGCGCACTGCGAGGGCAATCCCGAGCTGGCTCTGGACCTGGCGCAGTTCTGCAGCACGCTGCGCGAGGCCAACCGCGCCATCAACCTGACGGGCATCGCCGACGCCGAGGGCATGGCAATTCGTCACTGCCTGGACAGCGTGGTGGCCCTGCCGTTCCTGGTGCCGGCCCTGGACGAGGCTGCGAGCCCGCCACCGCTGGTGGACATCGGTTCAGGTTGCGGGGTACCAGGCATCCCGTTGGCGTTGGCGCGCCCGGACCTGCCGGTGGTGTTGATCGAGTCGCGCAAGCGCAAGGCCGCCGCCATCGACGAGATGGTGCAGAGCATGGGGCTCGGCCCGCGGGTGCAGCTCGTGCACGCCCGGGCGGAGGCTTGGCTCGCAGACAACGACGCAGGGACCTTGGTCACTCGCGCCGTAGGTCCGGTGCGCACGCAGCTGGAGTTGTTCGGCCCGCTGCGCAAGCGTTACCGGCGACTCGTGATGCTCAAGGGACCGGGCGTGGACGAGGAGCTGAAGGAGGCGGCGAAGACGCGCCACAAACACAAGTTCCCGGAACCGGAACGACACGAGGTGATGTTGCCGGGTGAGGCGGGGAAGCGGGTGGTGTTGGTGTTTGCTGGGGGGCGTTAGGGGGGGGCTAGAAGGATCGCGACTCCCTGATCAGCCAACCAGAATGCGCGGCCGCGCCCTGCACCCCGCTATCCGTCCGGCGAGCGATCCTCACGCCAGGTCCGATGCTCGCTGGGCCGCAGGAACAACGGCATCCACGGCAGGATCAAGCGCAGCATCGACCAACCCACCGTGATGCCCAGCACCGGGAACCAAATCGAGAAGCCGCCCACCCACTCGGGCTCGGGCTGGCCCAAGTAACGAGTGACACCCGTCGCCAGGCCGCGCACCAAGAGCAGCAGCACCAAACCCACCATGCCGAGGTTGAGCCAGCGCAAGGCGTGGCGCGCCGCGGGTCCGTCCACCAGCGCCTCGAGCACTTCACGTTTGGGAAACAGGTCGCTCAACACGGCAGCGAAGACTCCCAGCAGGATGTAGCTGTCGATGGCGATCTCCGAACCCATGGCGTGGGCCATGACCACGTGAGTGCCATGTATCAGCGCGTTCAGGGGGGGGACGGAGATGAGCAGCGCCAGAGTCAGCAGGCACAGGTTCCAGGTCTTGCTCAGACCGAACAGGCGCTCGGTCAGGCTGGGCTGCGCCTCGTGCAGGCGACGCTCCTTGGCCATGGCCGACGTGACCTCCCGGAAGACGATCACCAGGATGATGATCTCCAACATGCTCACCACGAAGGCCACCCACTTGATGACATGCGATTGGGGCAGGTGGTAGGTGTGGTGCGCATAGTTGGTGAAGGAGTTGAGCAGGCCGATGCCGAACAGCGCGAAGGCGGCCCTGGACTGGGCCGGCCGCTTGTCACCGGACTTGCGCTCGCCGATGTACATGAGCGATCCGTAGACCATCTGGTTGAAGGCGGCCACCAGGGTGCCGCAGGACTTCCATTGGATCTGCAGGTCGACCACTGGGTGCTCGCGCACGCCGGGCAACAACCAGGCGTGCCCCTCGGCGAAGGTCCACAAAAAGTAGAGGACGCCCACGGCCCACATGTAGACATAAGCCGGGCGCTGCCAAAAACCATGCCGCACCCGAGCGAAGAAGGTCCACGCGAAGAGGACCCAGCCCGCCGCGATGAGCGCGGAGATGAGCGGGTGGAAGCCGAGGTACTCGCGGCCCGTGGTGATCCCCAGGGGCAGCGTGATCAGGGCACCCAGGCCCGCTGCGCCCCAGAGCAGCATCTGCACCCGGAAGCGCCGGCGCTCGGCGACGCTGGGCTCCCCGCTCTCCTGGTAGAGGAAGCGCACCACGCAGGCGACGGCACCCAGGAAGATCCATGAGGAGGCGAAGGTGGTGTGCAGCGGCCGCAGCTGCGCCAGGCTGAGCCCCACGCTTTGCATGCGCATCGCGACGGGTTGGATGTAGGTCAGCGCCCCCACCGCGCCGAACACCACGGACAGCAAGGCGCACAGGAGCGCGCAACCCATGAGCAGCAGGACCGCCCGTTCGCCGTGACTGGGCGCGGGGTTCGCGGGCTTGCTCATGGCTGCTCCAACCGCGGGTACTCGAACCAGGGCAGGTCGAAGAGCGCGCCCTCGGCGGCCTGGGCCGCCCGCGCGAAGGATGCGTCCACAGCCGCGCCGTGGCGCTCGAGACGCGCGAGCGCAGCGTGCACGGCGTCCGTCTCGGCCTGCGTGAAGGGAAAGGGCGGCATCTGCTTGCCTGGAACTCCCGCCGCGAAGATCGCCGCCAGGCCGTCTCGCCCGTGCTTGCTCGCCGCCAGCGCCAGGTCCGGCGCACGGTAAGCACTCGCGCGGTTGGGCAGGTGGCAATCGATGCAGTTCTTCGACAGCAGCAGCTCCAGGCCTTGCTCTTCCAGGGGGCTGGGGGGCTCGTCGCCCGCCTCCCGGAACGTGCTGTCCAGCAACTCTCGCGGCGCCACCACCTCCGCCGCGCGCGCCTGGCCCTCGCCGGTGAGGTTCAGCTCCTCGAAGAAGGCCGCCAGGGCGCCGCGATCCTCGGCCCCCAACTCGAAGGCTGGCATCATCTCGGAACCCTCGGTCAACACCGCCTGCAGACGCTCGTCGGTGAGGCGTCGTGCGGCGTTGGTCAGGTCGGGCCCGAGGAAACCGCCGAAGCCGTAAAGCTGGTGACAGCTCTGGCAGTTGTGCTCATGCCAGATCGCCTGCCCCTGGGAGGCGTGCTCCGACAGAGGCGGCCCTTCGCGCCCGGCTGGGTCCGTGTAGACCAGCCAGGTCTGGACGAGGAAGGCGCCCACCAACGCGAACATCAAGACCTTGCGAGGGCCCGGGTCGGGGCCCGCGCCCTGCGCCCCAGCTACAGGCCCGGCTCCGGTTGCGGCCGCCACGCCTCAGGCCTCCGAGGGGAAGAGGTCGGGTTCGCGGTCGCTGTCCAGGCTCAAGAGGTGGTCCAGCGAGAGGGGGCCGGAGCCGCGCCAGACCAGCAGCATCAGCGAGAAGAACACGAAGAAGGTGAACTGGAAGTCCAGGTTGGACCCGATCAAGCTCTCCGCCGCATTGCCCAGAAGGTGCACGATCACGGCGCCGAACATGATCACGGCGTTGGCGAAGGCCGCGAGACGGGTGACGAAACCCAACGCCAGGCTCGCGCCTCCGATCACATGGGCGAAGACCACCGACCAGGCGATCATCGTCTGTTCCTGCCCGAGCCCTTCGCCGAGCGTCGCCTCCAGCTCCGACATGTTCGTGATGAAGTAGATGCCCTTGATCACCAGCGCGATGCCTAGATAGATGCGCAGCGCGTCCATGGGGCGCACGTGCTTGAGGCCCGGGATGAGGTCCTTGAAAGGCTTGCGGTCAGCGCGCGTCTTGCGTCTCTCCGCCATGGCCGCGGCGTGCTCCTTGGCCACGGCTTTCTCTTCGGCCGGCGAGAAGGTCACCGCCAGCGTAAAGGCTGAAGCCAGGGTCACCAACCCGCCCAGGATGAGCAGCGCCTGGGGATAGGTGATGCTCTCGGAACGAATCAGGAAGCCTGCCGCCACGGCGCCCATGTTGCCGCCCGCGCCCACGATGCCCGCCACCGCACCCAAGGCTTTCTTGTTGATGAAAGGCACGATGGAGTAGGTCGCCCCCTCGGACATCTGCACGAAGAGGCTGAAGACGATCATCATGGGGATGGCCAGGGCGATCACCCGCATCTGCGAGAAGAACACCAACGCGATGCCCTCGATGAAAAGCGCGATGAACAACCAACGCACCCGGCCCTTGAGGCCGTGCTTCTGCACGAACTTGTCGCTCACGAAGCCGCCCAGGGTGCGGGCGAAGATGTTCATCAGCCCGAACAGACCCGCCACGAGCCCCGCCGTCTTCAACCCCAGGTCGAAGTAATCCATGTAATACAGGGCAGCGATGTTGTTGATGGTCAGCTCGATGCCGAAGCAGGCGGCATAGATGAAGAACAGGGCCCAGACGCGCTTGTCCTTCAGAGCCAGGGCGAAAGCACCCTTGGTCTTCTCGACCTTGGGCAGCTCGCCGCGCTCCCGGAGCTCCTTGAAGTTGCCGTCCGGCAGGTCCGTCGTGAAGAAGTAATAGGCGATGCCGGTCAGCATGCAGACGCCACCCGCAACCACCATGGCCAGGCGCCAGCTGCTTTCGTCGCTGAAGCCGAAGGCCACGAAGGCCGCCATGATCAGGGGCATGATCATCTGCGTGACGCCGCCGCCCAGGTTGCCCCAGCCGGCGGAGGTGGCATTGGCCGTGCCCACGCAGTTGGGCGCGAACATCACCGAGGTGTGGTACTGCGTGATGACGAAGGACGCCCCGATGACGCCGATACCCAGCCGGAAGAACAGGAAGCTGGTGTAGTCCGTGGCCAGGCCGACGCCCATCACCGGCAAGCCGCCCGCAAGCAACAGGAAGGTGTAGGAGAGGCGCGGCCCGATGCGGTCGCAAAGCCAGCCGATGAACAGGCGGGCCACGATCGTGATGGAGACCGACGCGATGATGGTGTTGCCGACCTGCTCCTTCGTCAGCCCCAGCTCGTCGCGCACCACCGCCATCAGCGGTGCAATGCCGAACCAGGCGAAGAAGCACAAGAAGAAGGCGAACCACGACATGTGGAAGGCGCGCATGGGGCGCGTCTTCAGGGAGAACAGGTCGATGCTCGTGGCCTTGTTGCGGACGTCCATGGATTTCAGCCATTCCTGCGGGTCAGGGTTGTCTGTGGAAGCTGCGATGCTCCGGTCGCAGTCGCCTTTGTGTCGTGTGTGTCAGGGAGTGCGGTAGTTGAGGCTGTCGGCGAGGTGGGGGTGGTCGTCGGCCACGGCCGGTGCGCGCGGGCAGGCCGCGTCCGCGAGCAGGAAGAACAGCGCCACGGCACCCAGCACCGGCGCGATCTCCCAGAGGCCCAGCACGGGCGTCGCGCCCATGAGCGGAGGGCCGACCTGAACGTAGAGTTCCAGCGCGTGCCCGAGCAGGACGCAGACGGCGACCCGGGCCAGGACCTTGCGCTGGCGACACAGGGTGCGCGGCAACAGCACCAGGAAGGGCACGGCCCACTTCACGATCAGCGTCGCCTGGACCAGCAACCACCACGGCCCCTCTTTCCGCGACGCGTAGTGCACCGTCTCTTCGGGCATGTCCGTGTACCAGATGAGCATGTACTGGCAGTACCAGCAGAAGGACCACAGCAGCGTCAGCGAGAACAGGATCTTGCCCGCGTCGTGCAGGTGCTCCTCGCGCAGCGGCCGGCCCAGGGTCCCCAGGCGTTCATGGCGCAACATGAGCAGGATGGCGGCGGCCATGCCCGCGGCGGCCAACCCCGAGAAGTGCATCAGGGGGAACATGGTGCTGAACCAGTGCGGCTCCAAGGACATGAGCCAATCGATGCTGGCTACCGAGAAGCTGATGGCGACCACGGCAATGAAGGCCGCCGACCAACGCAGACGTCTGATCTCCAGCTGCTCGTTCGGTTCCTGCGCGTACAGGGCGGACAACACCCTCAGCCGACGGGCGAAGACGATCCACAGCAGGAAGGCCCCCACCAGGCGTAGCGAGAAGCCCGCGCTGTTCAGGTAGACAGCCTTGTCCGCGAGCAGCACGTCGTGTTCCACAACCGCGGCGTGCGACCACTCGTAGAGGCTGTGCAAGCCGAGCAGCAGCACCAGGCCGAGTGCCCCCGCCACGGGCAACACCGTCGACATCGCGGCCGGAATGCGTTCCAGCTGGATGGACCAGCGCGCGCCGGACATGCGCAGGAAGGCCAGGAAGACGGGCCCCGCCAGGGCCAGTCCCGTGATGAAGACGAAGCCCATGAGGAAGCCGCCCCACGTCCGGCCCGGCTCGATGAACAGGCCCAGCAGTGTGATCAGACCGGTCACGAGCACGATGGCCCGCAGGATCTGCGCCAGCTGGGAGCCTTCGCGCTGGGCAGGTCTCACGAGCAGCGGTACGTCCACGGTGGTCATCAGGGGCCCTCCTGCTGGAGGCCACGCACGTGCGAGATGACCTTCCAGCGATCCATGGGGTTCAGCTGCGCCGCATAGTTGGCCATGTTCCCCTGGCCACGGGTCAGCACGTGGAACATCTCGCCGTCGGCTATCTGCGTGGCGCGAGCAGCGTGCAGCGACGGGGGCGGCAACATGCCGCGATAGACCACGGGCCCCTCACCGTTGCCGCGCACGTCGTGGCAACTCATGCAGAAGATGCGGTAGAGCTCGGCGCCATCTCGACGCGCCGCCGGGTCATCGGGAGCGAGCGGGTTCGACAGTTCGCGCCCAGCGCGCGCCGACTCCTCTGGCCCCTCGCCGTAAGGGAAGGGCAGCTTCCCGCGCGGCACGACGCCCGCCACCAAAGGCTGCAGCGTCTTGCCGTCCTCGAACCAGGGGTTCGGAGTGAAGGCCTCGGAGGCGTGGCTGTAAGCCATCTCCGTGAAGATCTCGAAGTGGCGCTTGTCGGGGTCAGGGCGCAAGACGGCCTGCAGCGCCACCAGCACGACGCAGAGACCCGCCGTCCAGACCAAGAAGACCACGCGGCTCGAGCTCATGATGCATGCTCCGTCCAGTAGTTCAGTGCGCCGTGACGCACCCAGAGGGCGTCCACCTCCTCCTGGCTCATGGAGGCGTCCGCCCGTTCCATGACCAGCACGAAGCGGTCGTCCGTGGCGCCCGGCGGCGCGTCGCTCTCAGCCTTCCCCGGCCACAGCTTGCTGCGGTACAGCAGGGTTCCGGCCGTAGCCAGACCCGCCAGCAACACCATCACCTCGAAGGCGATGGGCACGAAGGCCGGCAGCGAGTCGAAGGGCTTGCCCCCCACGTTGACGGGCCAGTCCGTGGACGAGCTCCAGTACTGGAACCACAGCGCGATGCCGAGGCCCACCGTGCCGGCGATGAGGGTCACGAAGGGCAGCCGGGAGCGGCGGCGCCCGAGGGCGTCATCCAGGCCGTGCACCGGGTGCGGGGTGTAGGCGTCCTTGATGTGCAGGCCGCGTCCGCGGGCGTCGCGCACCGCCGACAGCAACGGGTCCGGGCCTTCGAACACACCCACCTGTCGCAGGCCCGGCCGCGCGTTGGGCGCCGGCTCGGGCAGCACGGCTTGCTCGCCGTGGCCATGCCCGTGCCCGTCCGATTCCTGTTCGGCGACCACGGCCCGCACCTCTGCCATGGCGATCATGGGCAGGAAGCGGCAGAACAGCAGGAACAGGGTGAAGAACAACCCGAAGCTGCCCAGCAGCGTGCCCAGCTCCACCCAGGTCGGGGCGTAGCTGGCCCATGCCGAAGGCAGGTAGTCGCGACTGAGCGACGTGACGATGATCACGAAACGCTCGAACCACATGCCGACGTTCACCAGCAAAGAGATGATGAACAGCAGCGCGACGTTCTCGCGAACACGTTTGATCCACAGCAGCTGCGGGATGAGGACGTTGCAACCCACCATGATCCCGTAGGCCCAGCCCATGGGCCCGAAGAGCCTGTTGTTGAAGGCAAACTGCTCGTAGGGGCTGCCGGAGTACCAGGCGATGAACAGCTCCATGCCGTAGGCCATGGCCACGATGCTGCTGGTGAAGACGATCACCTTGCAGATGGCGCCGATGTGCTTCTGGGTGATGTAGCCCTCGAGACGCATGACCCGCCGTGCGATGAGCATCAGCGTGAGCACCATGGAGAAGCCGCTGAAGACCGCGCCGATCACGAAGTAGGGCGGGAAGACCGTGGTGTGCCAGCCGGGCACCATGGCGGTGGCGAAGTCCGTACTCACCACGCTGTGCACGCTGACCACCAGCGGCGTGGCCAGGCCGGCGAGTAGCAGGCAGGCCATCTCCCAGCGTTGCCAGCTGCGCCCCGAGCCGTTCCAACGCAGGGCGAAGAAGCCGAAGATCTTGCGGCGCAGACCCTTCGCGCGGTCGCGCAAGGTCGCGAGGTCGGGCACCAGGCCGATGTACCAGAAGACCGCCGAGATGGTGAAGTAGGTCCCGATGGCGAAAACATCCCATAGCAGCGGGCTGCGGAAGTTCACCCACAAGGGCCCGCGCATGTTGGGGTAGGGGAAGACCCAGTGCGCCAACCAGGGGCGGCCCATGTGGATCAGCGGGAACAGGCCCGCGCACATGACCGCGAAGATGGTCATGGCCTCGGCCGAGCGGTTGATGGACGTGCGCCAGCGCTGCCGGAACAACAGGAGCACGGCGGAGATCAGCGTGCCTGCGTGACCGATCCCGACCCAGAACACGAAGTTGGTGATGTCGAAGGCCCAGCCCACGGTGCGGTTGAGCCCCCAGGTGCCGATGCCCACCGCCATCTGGTAGCCGACGCACACCACGCCGATCAACAGAAAGCTTGCGGAGAGCGCCAGGCACAGGCGCCACAGCTTCGTGGGCCCGGCCTCGATGGGTTCGCAGATGTCTCGCGTCACCTCGCCGGGAGACGTGGCCGCGGTGATCAACGGCGTCTGTCTGCGAGTTGTCAGCTCGTGGATGCTCATCCTTCATCTCCCGACCTGTTGCGGACATCGGCGAGGTAGCGCACACCCGGCTTGAGGTTGAGTTCCGCCAGCACGCTGTAGGCACGCGAGGCCGTTGTCAGGCGCGCGACCTTGCTCTCGGGGTCCGACAGGTCGCCGAACACGATCGCGTTGGTGGGGCAGCTCTGCTGGCAGGCGGTCTGCACATCGCCGTCCGCCAGGGGCTCGCCCTTGCGGCGGGCCTCGGCCTTCCCTTCCTGGATGCGCTGCAGGCACATGGAGCACTTCTCCATGACGCCGCGGCTGCGGATCGTCACGTCCGGGTTGAGCACCATGTTCTGCAAGCGATCCTGCTTGCTGTACTCGAACCAGTTGAAGCGGCGCGTCTTGTAGGGGCAGTTGTTGGCACAGTAGCGGGTGCCCACGCAGCGGTTGTAGACCTGGGTGTTGAGCCCCTCGTTGCTGTGCATGGTGGCCAGCACCGGGCACACCGTTTCGCAGGGGGCGTGGCCACAGTGCTGGCACATGAGCGGCTGGTGGACCACATCCACATCGCCGTCCCCCGTGTCGGCGTAGTAGCGGTCGATGCGCAGCCAGCTCATCTCCCGGTGGCGGCGCACCTCGTCGCGACCCACCACGGGCACATTGTTTTCGGCCTGGCAGCCGATGACGCAGGCCGAGCAGCCCGTGCAGGCCGTGAGGTCGATGGCCATGCCCCAGTGGTGGCCGCGCGGCGCGTGGTCGTCGGCCCAGATCTCCGCGTCACCACCGTGCCCTGCGCCGGCGGCATGCTCGCCGCCCCCGTGCAGATCGGGCAGCGCCACGAGGCGCACGGCGTCGCGCACCGCGCCGCGCTTGGGCGCCAGGTGCTCAGGCACCGCCAAGCTGTGGTGGTCCTGGGTGCAGGCGAGTTCGCGTCGGGCGCCGGTGGCCTCCAGCTGCACGCTCAACGCCTCCGGGGACCAGGCCCCATTCCGGAAGGCCAGCAGGGGCGCCACGTTGGTGCCCACGGTGCCGCCCACCTCCACGGTGGCCTCGGCTTCGATCCACTCCGGGCCAATACTCGTGAAGCGGTCCGTGCCCAGCCGCCCGTAGCCGGCGGCCACGGCCACGACACCGTCGTCTTGGCCCGGCTGGACGAGCACCGGCAGCTCCAGCTCGGGCCGCGTGGGGTCCTCGCTGCAGCTCAGGCGGACGATGTCTCCGGACGTCAAGCCCAGCCGTTCGGCAGTGGCCGGCGAGAGGTCGGCGTGGTTGTCCCAGGTGGTCTTGGCCACGGGGTCAGGCAACTCCTGCAACCAAGGGTTGTGCGCACCGCGGCCGTCCAGCAAGCCCACCTTGGGGTAGATCAGCAGCCGCAGCTGGTCGGCGCCGGGGGGTGTGGCGGCGTGCGTCACCCGGCGCAAGGCGCCCGCCATGGACGCCGGGTCGAAGCTCGTCTGCGCCGAGGCATGGGCCTCGGCCCGCAGGGTCGGCAGCTGCTCGAAGCCCCGCTCGAGCACCTTGTCGAACCAGATGTCGAAGGGCTCGCCGCTCGCTTCTCGCCGGGAATCCAGCTGGCGACGCCAATGATCCCGGAGTAGCTCCCGCTCGTCGGCGGGCGCCCCGGACCAGCGGGCCAGGCTCGCGCGCAGTGTGCGCGTGTCACGCAGGGCGGGCAAGGTGGGTTGGGTCGTGCACAGCAGACCGGCGCGAGGCTCGGCATCGTCCCAGCGCTCCAGCTCGTGCGGCTCGGGGCAGACGATGCCCGCGTGTTGCGAGGTCTCGTCGGGCAAGCAGGCCAGGCTGATGTGGGTGCCTGCAGCCTGCAGGGCCTTGTCGAAGCCGGGCAGGTCGTAGGCCGGGTTGCAGCCCGCCGTGATCAGCAGGTCCACCTCTCCCCCCAGCAGTTCGCTCCGCAGCTGCTCCACCTGAGCGTCGCTGCCCAAGCGCTGTTGCGAGGCTCCCGCCAGGTGCCACGTGCGCCCTGCGTTGCCGAGCAACTCGTTGATCCAGCACGTGAGGCGTTGGGCGTCGTGGTCGTTCCGGCCGCAGAGCACGAGGGCGTCATGGCGCTGGGCCCAGAGCTCCTGCGCCAGCTCGTCCAAGGCCTCGCGCAGGCCAGGCCGCACGGCAGCCGTGTCGGGGGCCGGGCCCGGGAGGCCGACACCCGCCCGCCCCGCCAGCGCGGCTGCCAGATAGGCCAAGGCCTGGGTGCTCTCCCAAGGTGAGGTGCGCACACGCCGATCGGCCCGGGTCCCGGTCAGCGAGAGGCGTGCTTCGAACTGCCAGTGTCGGCTCATGTCCGGCGCCTCGCCGTGCTCGCCCTCCCCAACCTGCGCGTCGTGGCCTTCTGGTCGGCGGGCCGCCGCATAGCCGGCGGAGTACTCAGCCGGGGAGATCCACGTCCCCAGCGGATCGGCGTCAAAGACCGCCAGCACGCGGCTCGCCGCGAGGTCGTAGCGCGGGATCGCCCGCACGCCATAGGCGGCCTCGGTCACGTCCAGGAGTGCCGAGCAAGACAGCGCGTCGTACATCAGGTGACGCCCGTCGGGCACGGCACCGAGGAAGCGGTCGATCCAGGCCAGGGTGCTGGGCCCGGTCAGGGTGGACGTCAGCAGGCGCACCGAACCGCCGGCAGCGACCACTTGCTCGAGGCGGGCAGCCACGACCTCGTCCACCTGCTGCCAGCTGGAAGGCTTCCCCTCCAACTGCGGTCCGTCGAAGCGGTGGTCATCGTAGAGCGACAGCACCGAGGCCTGGGCGGCGGCGGTGAGGCCGCGACCGTTGAGTGGGTGCTGCGGGTTGCCCTCCACCTTCACCGGACGGCCGTCGCGGCAGCGCACCAGCAGGCCACCACCGGAGCCGTCGGCCCAGGACGTGCTCGCGATCCAGTAGGCGCGGCCGGGCAGCACGCCCTCGTTCGCCATGATGTGGGTCATGGCGGTCTGGGCGGGCCCCCGCGAACAGGCCGTGACACCCGCCGCGGCAAAGCTGAAGCCCACCATGCGCAGGAAGGCGCGCCGGTCGAAACCCTTGCTGGCGATGGGCGCGTTCGGAAACTCCGGCGTCACCGGCAGCGGGCCGCAGGCCTCCTCCTCAGGAGAGCGGAACCAGTTCGCCCCGCCAGTCGTTGTCTCGTGCTTGCTCATGAGGTCCCGATCGAAGTCAGTAGTGGCACACCGAGCAGTCGGTGGAGACGTGCTGGATGTCGTCCAAGCGGAAGTGGTCGGCGGCGCCGCCGCCCATGCTGGTGCCCATCGCCGGGTCCACGCCGTTCTCGCGGTGGCAGTTCACGCACCAGCCCATGCTGAGGTCGCTCTCCTGCCGCACGCGCTCCATGCTCTGCACGGGCCCGTGGCAGACCTGGCAGGCCAACCCGCGGGAAACGTGCACGCTGTGGTCGAAGGCCACGAAGTCCGGGAGGTTGTGCACCCGCACCCAGGGGATCGTCTGCGGCCCCAGCCCGTTGGGCTCGAGATTCTCGTCCAGACCCATGGCGTCGTAGATCTTCTGGATCTCCGGCGACACCAGACGACGGGGATCGCGGCCTTCGACTTCGGCCAGCTCGCGTTCCTGGAGCACCTCGTCGAAGCCCGTGCTGACCGACTCGTGGCAGTTCATGCACACGCTCGTGGGCGGGATGCCCGCGTGTCGGCTCGTGCGCGCCCCGAAGTGGCAGAACATGCAGTCCATGCCCAGCTCGCCCGCGTGCAGGCGGTGGCTGTACTGGATGGGTTGCGTGGGGGCGTAGCCCGTGTGCGTCCCAGGTGGGCGCCAGTCCGTCGTCCCCACCACCGCCACCAAACCGAAGAGGACGGCGGCCGAGAGGAAAACGCGCGCGTGCGTGGTGCTCGGGATCAGCATGAGATCTCCGCGTTCTTCCGGGCGTAGAACCACCAGTTCACGCCCAGGCAGGTGGCGTAGTACCCGGCGAAGCCGTAGAGCGCGTACTCGGGCGTCCCGTTCTTGATCTGCGTCGCGAAGATTTTCGGGATCAGGTAGGCGCCGTAGGCCGCGATGGCCGAGGTCCAGCCCAGCACTGGGCCGGCTTGCTCCTTCTCGAAGATCATGGGGATCATGCGGAAGGTGGAGCCGTTGCCGATGCCCGTGGTCGCGAACAGCAGGATGAACAGCAACAGGAAGGGCATGAAGAACTGTTCAGGGTTCGGCGAGTGGCTCGCCTGGCTGACGTACCAGCCCGCACCGATCGTGGCGATGATCATCACCACCGTGTCCCACTGGGTGACGCGCGCGCCCCCCAGCTTGTCCGACAGCCAGCCCCCCACCGGGCGGATCAACGCGCCCACGCCAGCCCCGATCCAGATGTAGGAGGAGGAGAGGGGCGCGTTGGGGTTCAGGATGCCCTCCGGCAGCGGACTGCCATCCGCGCCCACACGGATCACGCCGAACACGTCATCGATGAGCTTGGGGAAGGCGTTCGCGTAGCCGATGAACGAACCGAAGGTCATGGTGTACAGCCACGTCATGACCCAGTTGTGCTTGTTGCCGAAGATGGCGAACTGGGTGTCGAGGCTGTCGCGCGTCTCTCTCGAGGTGAAGCGCTTCATGGCGAAGAGCGTGACCAGCACGGCGATGACCAGGATCAAGAAGGTCTTCAACAGCACCGGGAAGCTGCCCCATGGAGTGATCAGCAACCACACGCCGATTCCGCCCCCGAGGAAACCCATGCAGGTGAGCCGCAGGTAGCGACCCACGCTCTTGGCGGTGCTGCCGCAATCGTGCTGCGGCATGGTGTTCATCAGCATGAAGGCCAGCACGGCGAACACGGCCAGCACCGGCACCCAGACCAGGCCGGCGTTCTGGATCCACATCTGCGACTCGCCCACCTGGTACGGCTCACCGCCCAGACTGCCGAAGGCTCCGAAGGTGATGATCCACGGCAGCAAGAACTGCATGACCGAGACGCCTGCGTTGCCCAGGCCCGCGTTGAGCCCCAGCGCCAACCCCTGCACCTTCTTGGGGTAGAAGAAGCTGATGTTGGACATGGAGGAGGCGAACACGCCGCCGCCCACACCGGACAGGGACGCCAGCAACACGAAGGTGTAGAAGCTGCTGTCCGGGTTCTGCAGCGCGATGCCCGCTCCCAGGGCCGGCAGGATCAACAACAAGGTCGACATGAACTTGACGTTGCGGCCGCCGCAGATGGCGACCATGAACGAGTTGGGGATGCGCAGGGTCGCCCCCACCAGACCCGCGACCGCGGGCAGGGTGAACAGCAGCGCCCGGTAGTCGTCACTGCCGAGGGGCTCCCCGTCGTTCCAGCCGGTGAAGCTGAAGAGGTCGAGGTTCGCGAAGTGCGCCTTCTGCACGAACTTCGCCACCATGCCCCAGTACAGCCAGACCGAGAACCCGCACAGCAGGTTCGGGATGGAGACCCACAGGTTCCGGCGCGCGACGCTCTTGCCGGTCTTTTCCCAGAACGCCTCGTCTTCGACGTCCCATTCGGGCAGGACGCTCTTGGGCCGCTTGTTGGAACTGCTGCCGTTGTTCATCACGTTCTCCGTCGCACGAACTTCTGAGGGGGGGGCTAGCCGGTGGAGCGGGACTTCTTGCGGTCGTAGTTCCAGACCACGACCTGGGTGCGGCGCCAGAGATAGGGGTTGGGAACCACCAACACGTGCACCAGGCGCGTGAAGGGGAAGAAGGCGATCACCAGCCAGGCGTTGACGATGTGCGCCTTCACCAGGAAGGGCAGCGCGCCCACGTAGCTGAGCTCCGGGTCGAGCTTCACGAGCGACCAGAACCAGGGCGTCAATGAGGTGGCGAACCAGGAGCTACCCCAACCATGGAAGAGCGCCACACCGATACCCGTCACCACCTGCACGCCCACCAGCCCGTAGACGATCCAGTCGCTGACCGTGGTGACCGTGCGCGCCTTGGTCACCTGCAGGCGGCGCAAGACGATGTTCACCAGGCCCACCAGGGTGACCAGCGCCATGGCCAGGCCCGTCGCCTCGGTCAGGAAGAGCCGGAAGGGCTCGGCGTTCCAGGCCATGATCACGTCGGGAATGAACAGCCCGACGAGGTGCAGCATCAGCACGAACAAGATGCCGTAGTGGAAGGGCACCGAGCCCCAGAAGTGCTTGCGGTTCTCGAGGAACTGCGAGCTGAGGCTGCTGTAGGTGAACGTGCGCTGCCGGTAGCGCTGGATGGTCATGATGAAAAAGATGCCCATCGCGACGTACGGCAGGATCCCGAACAGCAAGGTGTCACTCATGACAGGGCTCCTCTCCACAGGTCGGTGCCTGTGTGTCATGGGGTGCGTCATGGGGTAGCGGCGGTGGCGACGGGGGCCAGCTGGACGGCACCGACGCGCCGACCGGCGGGCGTACGCTGCGCGTGTGCATCTGCAGGACTTCTTGCACCGCAGCCAGGACAGCCGCCCAGGGGTTCTCCTGCGCCACCAGGGCCTCCTCGATCTTGGTCACCGCAGGCGCCACGGTTTCGTGGGCCATGTCGCCTGACCAAACCTCCTCGGCGCGACCCAGCACGGGCAGCACATGGCTCAGGTGGTCCGGCAGTTCACCGTTCTCCTCGACCCCGTGCTCACGCAAGCGCTGGCGCATGCGCACCATGAAGGTGCCGCGCGTGTAGTTCTCGCCGAAGGTGTGCCAGCCCACCTCGAGCGCCCGGTCGGCGGAGTTGTCGAAGGTGTGGGTGAACATCTCCTCCAGATCACTGAGGGTCTGGTCCCGCACGAAGTCCACGAAGGGCTGGAGCTTCTCCCCGGCTGCGGGACAGGAGGCAGCGACGGTGCGCGCCGCCTCCTCAATCAGCTGCTCCACGCCTTCGCGCGGATACATCAACAGGCCAGCCAGGGCGTCGTGGGTTTCGACGTCTGGTCGCATCAGAGCCCCCTCGCCGGCGCGTTGCGGAAGCCGAAGCCCATGGACTTCTTGAAGTCCAGCGGGTCTTCGAGCACCTCGATGGCCATCTCCCGTTGGGCGGGCGGAACCACCACGCGGTCTTCCAGGCTGGCGAGGGCCGTCAACTTGTAGATGGCCTCCGCCTCGTCCGGACTGCACTCGGCATCCTTGAGCGCGCGCTCCGCCACCTCCAGGCTGATGTCACCCACCGTGACGTGGCGCCGCCAGAGCCGCACGGCGTACTGCTTGCGCAAGGCCGTCCGCACCTTGCCCTCGTTGCCGGCGGCGAACATGCGCGCCAGGTACTTGATGGGCACGCGCGCCTTCTCGATGTCGGAGAACAGGTCCTCGGTGTCGTTGCGCACCGGACCGGCATCCTTGTTCGAGATCACCGGCATCAGCGGCGGTACATAGAACAGCATGGGGAAGGTTCTAAACTCGACGTGCAGCGGCAGCGCCAGCTTCCACTCTTTGACGAAGCGGTAGACCGGCGAGAGCTGGGCGGACTCGATGGTGCTGTCCGCCACGCCACATTCCTTGGCAGCGGCGATGACCGCCTCGTCGTGCGGGTCGAGGATCATCTCGCGCTGGGCGTCCACCAGTTCGAGGTCGGGCTTGGTGGCGCACTCCACCAGCTTGTCGGCGTCGTAGAGCACCGTGCCCAGGTAGCGGATGCGACCCACGCAGCTGTGGAAGCAGGCCGGAGCCTCGCCGGCCTCGAGACGCGGGAAGCACAAGATGCACTTCTCGCTCTTGCCCGTGGACCAGTTGTAGTAGGTCTTCTTGTAGGGGCAGGCCGAGACGCACGAGCGCCAGGCTCGGCAGCGCTCCTGATTGATCAGCACCACGCCGTCCTCGCCGCGCTTGTACATGGCCCCTGACGGACAGGAAGCCACGCAGCTCGGGTTGAGACAGTGGTTGCAGATGCGCGGCAGGTAGAAGAACGCCATGCGCTCGATCTCGAACATCTGCTGCCGCACCTCGGGCGTCAGCTCGTCGAGATTCGGGTCGTTTTCGGCGTAGATCGGCGAGCCGCCCAGGTCGTCGTCCCAGTTGGGGCCCGCCTTGATGTCGATGTGCTCGCCCGTGACCATCGAGATGGGCCGCGCCGTGGGCTGGTCGTCGCCCTCAGGGGCGTTGAACAGCGTCTCGTACTTGTAGGTCCACGGCTCGTAGTAGTCATCCATGCTGGGCATGGACGGGTTGTGGAAGATGTTCGGGATGATGCGGCCGCGGCCTGTGCTCTTCAGGCGCAGCTTGCCGTCCCGCACCTCCCAACCACCCTTGTAGTACTCCTGGTCCTCCCACTTCGTCGGGTAGCCGGTACCCGGCTTCGTCTCGACGTTGTTCCACCACATGTATTCGGTGCCCTTGCGGTCGGTCCAGATGTTCTTGCACGCGACGCTGCAGGTGTGGCACCCGATGCACTTGTCCAGGTGGAAGACGAGAGCGGTTTGGGAGCGGACATCCATGAAAGGTCTCCTGGTCTGCGATTTACCAGACGAGCTCGGGGCACTTGCGCACGAGGATGTGCGTGTCCCGGTTGCTGCCCGTCGGGCCCCAGTAGTTGAAGTGGTAGGTGAACTGCCCGTAGCCGCCGACCATCAGGTTGGGCTTGAGGCGTGTGCGCGTGAGGCTGTTGTGGCCGCCTGCTCGGCGGTACTTGCGCAGCGGGCTCTTGGGCACCGAGTAGGTGCGCTCCGGCGAGTGGTAGATGATGCAGATGCCGCGCGGCAACCTTGCACTCACCGCGGCGCGCGTGACCACCACGCCGTGGTCGTTGTGCACCTCCACCCAATCGTTGTCCTCGATCTGGATGGACTCGGCATCCTTGTCGTTGATCCAGAAGGGCTCGACACCGCGTGAGAGCGTCGACATGCGGTGGTTATCCGCGTAGGTCGAGTGCATGTGCCACTTGCCGTGCGGCGTCAGGAAGTTGAGGCGTAGCGTCTTGCCCTTCTCTTCGCTGAACCTCAGGTCGGCGTAGTCGGCGGGCATCGGCTTCGGCTTGTAGGTCGGCAGGTGCTCGCCGAACTGCAGGTAGCCGGGGTGGTCCAGATAGAAATGCTGGCGGCCGGTCAGGGTGCGCCAGGGCACGAGCTTTTCGCGGTTGTAGGTGAAGGGCGCGTAGGTCCGGCCGTTCTCGACCAGCCCCGACCACATGGGGCTGTTGATCAGGCGCCTGGGCTGGGACTGGAGGTCGCGGTAGTTGACCCGCACGCCGCGGTTCTTCTCGGCCAGGTCGGTCAGCTTCAGGCCCGTCTTCTCCTCCATGTTCTTGTAGGAGCGGTACGCCAGCTCGCCGTTGGTCACCGTGGCCAGGTCGAGGATCGTGTCGCAGACCTGGGTCGCGTACTTCAGCGAGGGATAGCGTTGCCCACCCCAGTCCTGGGTCTTGCCCGTCTCGATCAGCTCGTCGTAGATGTCGTCCACGGCGTAATGCGTGCCATGGGCGCCGAGCCCGTTTTCGCGCACGTTGCGGCCGTAGGAGATGAACTGCTCGTACAGGTGCTCGTAGTCCCGATCGACGACCTTCAGGCCTGGCATGGTCTTGCCGGGGATGGCCTCGCACTCCCCGCGGTGCCAATCGCGGATCTGGGGCTGCGCGATCTCGGCCGGCGAGTCGTGCGCCAGGGGCAGGGCCACGATGTCCTTGGTCTTGCCGGGCAGGTGCTTGGGAGACAGCTTGCCGATGGCCTGGGCGATGGCGCGGAAGATGTCCCAGTCGGACTTGCTCTCCCAGCAGGGCGGCACGGCCTTGCTCAAAGGGTGGATGAAGCTGTGCATGTCCGTGGTGTTGAGGTCGGCCTTCTCGTACCAGGTCGCCGCCGGCAGGATGATGTCCGAGTACAGCGCCGACGTGTCCATGCGGAAGTTGAGGTCGACCACCAGGTCCATCTTTCCGGTAGGCGCGTGCTTGACCCAGTCGACTTCCTTCACGTGCCCTTCGGCCATGTCCTCGGAGATGGTGTTGGTGTGCGTCCCGAGGTAGTGCTTCAGGAAGTACTCGTGGCCCTTGGCCGAAGACATGAGGGCGTTGCCGCGCCAGATGAACCAGACACGTGGCCAGTTCTCCTCCGCGTCCGGATTCTCGATGGAGAACTTCAGCTTGCCGTCCACCACCTGGTTCTTGACCCAGGTGGCGATGGCGTCGTCGTCCTTCGCCCCGGCCGCCTGCGCCTCCTTGCACAACTCCAGCGGGCTGCGCTCGAACTGCGGGTAGAAGGGGAGCCAGCCGTTGCGCACCGCCCGCACGTTGGCGTCGATGGTGTGCCCCTCTGCCAGACTGCCCTCAGGTTGATCCTCGGGCACGGTGTGGTAGTCGCGGAAGCTGCGTTCGTAGCGCCATTGGTCCGTGTGCACGTAGTGCCAGCTGGGCGCGTTTTGCAGGCGCGAGGGGCCGTACCAGTCCTTCGCCAGGGCGATGGACGACCACGACTCCATGGGCGCGAGCTTCTCTTGGCCCACGTAGTGCGCCAGGCCACCACCGTTGGTGCCCACACAGCCGCAGAACATGAGCGCGTGGATCGCCGCGCGGTACATGAGGTTCGCGTGGTACCAGTGGTTGATGCCTGCGCCGATGATCACCGTGCACTTGCCGCCGGTGTGTTCGGCCGTGGAGGCCCACTCCCGAGCGAAGCGGATGATCGTGGCGCGGTCGATGCCCGTGTAGCGCTCGGCCCAGGCCGGCGTGTAGACGGCATCCTCGTCGTAGTCTGCGGGGTAGGCACCCGACAGCCCGCGGCCCACGCCGTACTGGGCCATGAGCAAGTCGTAGGCCGTGGTGACCGTCACCGGGCCGTCCGTGGTCTGCACGACGCGCACCGGCACGCCACGTTCCAACGAGCCGCCGGCTGCAAAGTCGTCCAGCCGCACCGAAGCGACCGAGTCATGCTGCTCGAGGAAGGTCAGCTCGGCATCGATGGGGCTGCCATCCTTGCCGTCCTCGGGCTTCATGTTCCACTTGCCCTTCTCGGCTCCCCAGCGGTGGCCCGAGCTGCCCATGGGCATCTTGGGCCGGTTGTCGCCGCGGTCCCACTGCAGGAACTTCCACTCGCCGTTCTCCTCGTCGGCGTAGTTCTCGAGGCGGCCTGCGCGCAACAGTTGCCCGGCCTCCCAGTGGCCGTTCTTCTCGGTCAGCTCGACCAGGAAGGGGCCGTCGGTGAACTTACGCGTGTAGTCCATGAAGAAGGGCGTCTGCTTCTCGTGGTGGAACTCCTTCAGGATGATGTGGTTGACGGCCATCCACCACGCGCCGTCCTGGCCTGCGTTGAGGGCGATCCACTCATCCGCGTACTTGGCCACCTGGTTGAAGTCGGGCGAGAACACCACCATCTTCGTGCCGTTGGTGCGCGCCTGCGCAGCGAAGGGCACGTCCGGCGTGCGCGTCATGTTCAGGTTGCTGCCCATGACCGCCAGGAACTTGCTGTGGTACCAGTCCGCCGACTCGTTGACGTCGGTCTGCTCGCCCCAGGTCTCGGGGGACGCGTTGGGCAGGTCGCAGTACCAGTCGTAGAAGGAGAGGGACACGCCGCCGATCAACTGCATCAGGCGTGAACCCGCGGCGTAGCTGACCATGGACATGGCAGGGATCGGCGAGAAGCCCGCCACCCGGTCCGGGCCGTGCTTCTTGATGGTCTGCACCGTCGAGGCGGCAATGATCTCCAACACCGTGTCCCAACTCGTGCGCCGCAAGCCGCCCTTGCCCCGGGCGCGCTGGTAGCGCTTGCGCCGCTCCGGGTCCGACTGCAGCCACTGCCAGGCGTCGACCGGGTCCTCGTGCACACTGCGCGCTTCGCGCCACAGGTCCAGCAGGGCACCGCGGATGTAGGGGTACTTCACGCGCAGAGGGCTGTAGAGATACCAGCTGTAGCTAATGCCGCGCTGGCAACCCCGGGGCTCGTACGCCGGGATGCTCTTCTCCAGCCGCGGGTAGTCCGGCGCCTGCATCTCCCAGGCCACGATGCCGTCCTTCACGTGGATGTCCCACGAGCAGCTGCCGGTGCAGTTGACGCCGTGCGTGCTGCGCACGACTTTGTCGTGCTGCCAACGGTTGCGGTAGAACTCTTCCCAGGAGCGGGTCTGGGGGGCGACGGTGTCCTGGATCCAGGGGTTGCCGGAATCCTGCGATCCGTGGCCGTTCGTTCCCTGCCCGTTCTGGCCCTGCCCGTTCTGGCTGTGCCCCTTGCTGCCGGGTTTGCTCACGAGTTCTGTCCCTCCATCACGTGCCGTCCGGCAAGTCGTTTGCGGACCAGGGGTTCACGGGTCGCTACGTAGCGGCCGCGCCAAGCAACGTCGAAGAGCACGAGCACGAGGGCCGCCAAACCGAAGCCTGTGAGCAGGAAGGCAAGAGTGCCGTCCTCTGCCAGGTCCTGCCCTCCTGCTGCCGTGTCCTTGAGGTATGCGGTGAGAGCGAGCACCTCCTCGCTCTCGATGGGTGTCTTGCGATAGATGGGCGACATCACCTCTGAGGGCGGAGAGCTGAGCCAGGCTGCCAACCCCTTGCGCCCTTCGAGACGGGCATAGACAGCGGTCAGGTCCGGCCCCAGCTGACCGCCACCGAAGCCGCCGGCCCCCGCCAGCGTGTGGCAGCTGAAGCAGGGCGGCGCACCGCTCGCGAAGTCGGCCTCCCCGCGGAACAGCTGGCGGCCCAGTTCGATGTCCACCTCCGTCAGCGGCCGGTCGGAGATCTGCAGGCCGGCGAAGCGGCTCTTCTCGAGCGTGGACTCGAGTTGCATCACGTCCACCAACTTGTCGGCCAGGACGGCCGTCATGCCCGGCGGGTCCGACATGTACACACCGCGTGCTTCGCGCAACAATTCCTGGGCGTAGGCGTCGCCGCTGTCGATCATCGCCTTGGGGTGCTGGATGAACTCCACCAACCAGTCGCGGTCGCGGCGCTCAAGCACGTCCTTCAGGTCGGGGCCCGTGAGCCGCCCGCCACCGATGGTGTGGCAGCTCTTGCAGTTGAGCTCGAAGTACTGGTAGGCCTCTTCGCTCGGGGCTTGAGCCGCCGCGCTGACGGCGGACAACGCCACGGCGCAGGCGGCACCAGCGAGAGCCCTAACGAAGACGGGGGCGCGGGTGCGCCCTTGCAGCCTGGATGAGTTCCTCGTCGTTCGCATCTGCGGTCTCCTTCAGTGGAGTCCTGCAGAGCAAGCGGCGTGCCGATTCCTGAACGGGCAGAACAACGGCTCTCGGGGGCACATCACGGCAGGCGCGGCCCGCACTGCCTCCGCGTGTTGTCAGTGGGTGCATTGCTGCGGAGGCACCCCGAGGATGCAGCGCGCGGACCTCAGACGCCCTCTTCGAAGCTCGCCCGGTCGATCCCCAGCTGGCGCAGGATCTTCTGCAGCGCCGCGCGCGTCATGCCGCAGGCGGAGGCGGCCTGGCTGACGTTGCCCCCGCTGCGCTCCAGGGCGCCCTGCACGAACTCTCGCTGGAAGTTCTCCACCGCAGCTTGCTTGGCGGCAGCGTAGTCGGGCGACTGCGAATCCACACCCGAAGGCCCTGCGCCCAGGCTGCCCACCGCGGCCTCCAGCCTGCCGTCCAGCGGCGCGCCCCAGACGTCGCCAAGGCCGAGATGGAAGGGAAGGATCCGCTCTCCACAACACACGACCAAGGCGCGCTGAATGGCGTTCTCCAGCTCACGCACGTTGCCCGGCCAGGGGTGGGCCTCCAGGGCGCTGGTGGCTTCGGGGCTCAGCTCCGGCACCGTGGCACCGGGCCCAAGGCACTCGGCGGAGACCCGCTCCAGGAACCAGTCCGCCAGAGCCAACACATCGGCCGGTCGCTCGCGCAGCGGCGGCACGGGAATACGGACCACCTGCAAGCGGTAGTAGAGGTCCTCCCGGAAGCTGCCCTCCGCCACCATGGCCTCCAGCTTGCGATTGGTGGCCGCCACCAGCCGGAAGGCGACGGGCCGGTCGCTGCTCCCCCCCACCGGGCGCACGAGCTTCTCCTGCAGGACGCGCAGGAGCTTGCCCTGGAACGAGGGCGACATGGAAGCCACCTCGTCCAGGAAGACCGTCCCGCCGTTCGCCTCTTCGAAGAGACCGCGCCGATCCCGGTCCGCGCCGGTGAAGGAGCCCCGCTTGTGACCGAAGAGCTCCGACTCCAACAAGGTGTCCGCCATGGCCGCGCAGTTCACGGCCTGGAAGGGCTTGCCCGCCACGGCGCTGGCGTTGTGCACCGCGCGTGCGATGAGTTCCTTGCCCGTGCCGCTCTCGCCCTCCACCAGCACCGGCAAGGGGCTGGGCGCCACGCGCCGCACCAACTCCAGCACGCGTATCATGTTCGGGTCGGAGGCGATGATCCGTTGCTCCCCGCCCTGCGCGACGCCGCCTGCCCCGCCACGTGCGCGGCGGGCCAGGATCTGCCGGCCAAGACGGCGCACGAGCCCAAGGATCTGCTCGTTGTCGAAAGGCTTGGTCAGGAAGTGCGCGGCGCCAGCTTGCAGGCAGCGCACGGCGGTCTGCACCGTGCCGAAACCCGTCAGCAAGACCACCTTGGTCTCAGGCCGGCGCTGCTTCACGGCGTGCAAGAGCTCGACGCCCGAAATTCCGGGCATCATGAGGTCCGTGATCACGAGGTCGGCCGACTGTTCGTCCAGGAGGCTCAGGGCTGCGGCTCCGGACTCGGCTTCCCGGGCCTCGATCCCCAGGTTCGCCAGAAGTCGGCGCAAGCCGAGACGGATGTCCGCCTCATCGTCCACCACCAACACACGCAAGGCTCCCAGAGTTTGCTGGGTGCCTTGAGCCCCCGGGGCGAGCGGGGTGGCAGTGGGTGTGTTGTCTGGGGTGCTCATGAGTAGGGACCCGGGTTTCGTGCCATCTCGATCAGGGCGCGCGACCGCAGACGCACCCGGAAGGTCGTGCCCATTGGCGAGGACTCCACCAGCTCGATCTGCCCACCGTGCATTTCGGCGATGCGCCGCGCGGTGGGCAGCCCGAGCCCAGTGCCCTCACCCCGAGGCTTCGTCGTGAAGAAGGGCCGGAAGATGCGCTCCTGCTGCTCGCTGCCGATCCCCGGGCCCGTGTCCACGACGTCCACCGCCAGACGATCCTCCTCATCGAAGCTGCGCAGGGTGACCGAGCGGGGGCCTGCAGCATCGCCAGTCTCCGGGCGGTTCCCCGCCACGGCCTGGATCGCATTCAACGTCAGGTTCACGAAAACCTGGCGCAGCTGGATCTCGTCGCCCGTGACCTCGGCTCGCTCCGCCTCCCGCAGCAGCTGCACGCTGACCCCGGCGCGTTCGCTCAGGGGTCGCAAGAAGCGCACCACGTCCTCCAGCACGTCGTGTACGTCCAGCGAGCCCACCTCGGGCGTCGAGCCCGTGGCGTAGTCGAGCAGCTCGCGAATGGCGCGCTTGGCGGAATCGATGTTGCGGGAGATCACCTCGGTGTTCTCCCGCAGCGGCGAGTCCGCCGTCAGCTCGGCGTCCAGCATCTGGTTGAACATGCTGATGGACGCCAGCGGATTGTTGATCTCGTGCGCGACCACGGCAGCCACTTCGCCCAGCACGGCCAGGCGTTCGTTGTGGATCTGGCGCTCATCCTGCTTCACCCGGTCGGTCACCTCGCGGGAGACGAGCACGCGCCCGCGACCTCCCATGGGGTCAGGGGGCAGGGGCGTGGTGTGGATCTCGAAGGTTCGCACGCCCACGTCCACCGAACAGGAACGCGGTGGCCCGCTCGTGTCCATCAGGCAGGCGAAGCAGCCGTGGCCCTCGCGATTCACGGACGTGGCCTCGTCCAGGCAGACGTTGTGCCCCGTGGCCGTTCGCTCTTGTTCGATGAGGGTGAGCAGGGGCTGCGCGGCCGAGTTGGAGAGCACGACGCTGCCCTTGGCATCGAGCACCACCAGGCCGTCGTGCATGGAGGCGATCACCGCCTCAACACGGTCCCGCTCGGCACGCAGCTCTGATTGTCGCTCCCGCAGGTCCGATGCCGTCTGCTCCAGGCGGCCTGCGCGCTCCTGGATCGCCCCCGCCATCTCGTTGAAGCTGCGGCCCAGGATCCCAATTTCGTCGTTGGAGGCCACCGCCACCCGGGTGTCCAGCTCCCCCTCTCGCAGGCGCTCCGAGGCCCGTGTGAGCAGGGCCAGCGGGTGCACGAAGAAGCGGATGGGGAAGTACAGCAGCAACAGCGACAGGGCAGCCAGCGCGATGCCCACCGCCAGCAGCCGCGCCTTGAGCCCCAGCACCGGAAGCAAAGCCTGCTCTGTGTCCAGGGTGACCTCGACCCACCAACCGCTGGCGGACACGGGGAAGGAGCGCGAATAGGTCCCTCGCACCGGGGCGAATGCAGGCACTTTGCTCACGGGCATGGAGTGAACAGAAAGGGCAGTGCTGTGCTCGAGGATCCGCAAGCTCCCACCCGAGCCCGGCGAGGACACCAGGCGCCGGCCGCGGCCGTCGTGCACCAGCAAGGTGGCTTCCAGCACGCCGCTGGCATCGGCCTCGGTGTTGACGGACAACGCCGTCTGCATCCATGTGCGCGCCTCGACCAGCACATGCAGGTGCCCCACGACACGCTCGCTCGCTAGGTCGCTGAGGGGTGTCGAGAGCAGCAGGCTGGGGACGCCCCCCGTCTCGCCCAAGAGACCACTGACTTGGGTGTGCCCGGACAAAAGCTCCCGAGGAGGGGGCTGCATGCGCCGTGCCTGATCGCCTTGCTCGTCGTGCACGACCGTCAACAGATTCCCAGCCGTGTCCGTGACGGCGAGGTTCAGGAACGCATCCACCAGCGGCAGCTTGTTCTGGTCAAGGTGGCGCCGCAACTCGGTGCGCAGGGTGTCCAGCTGATCGACGCTTTCGGTGGACTGCAGACGCGCCGCGTGGTCGCGGATGTATCCGTCGGAGGCAAAATCCTCCAGGCGTCGCTCCAAGGCACCCAGGCTGACGTCCAAGGTCGTCGCATACACATGGCATTGCGAGTCCATGCGCGCGAGGATCTCGCTCTCCAAGGCCGCCTCTGTCCAGCGCGACACCAGTGACCCACCCAAGCCATACGCCAGCAGACACAGGCTGACGAACAACAGCCCCAGCTTGGTGCGCACGGAGACATCTGCGAGCGGATCAATCAACCAAGGCGTCCCTTCGCCCGCTGGTTACGGCGCGGGCATGGAAACAAGCCTGTTCGTCCGGGTTCGCAACGCGCCGAGCGTCCCGGCGATGTCGCGAGCTTCAAAGGCTTGTGGGACCGCAGTGTACCTCAACAGGCGACCGCCAAGTCTGATGCAAGCAGGCCATCCGGAAACCTGTGCGCTCCCGATCGAACCGATCCACGACGGGTTCGCAGGGTGTTGCGAGCGGCCCGAGCCCCTCTAGTCGAGCGTCACCGGCGTCTCGAAGCCGTCGGGCTTCATCGCCAGGATCGAACACTCGATGGTAGCCAGCGCCTTCTCGGCGGTGTTGCCGATGAGCCGCCCGGCGATGCCGGCCCGCCCGATCGTTCCGAGCACGAGCAGATCGGCACCCAGCTCCCGGACCGCCAGGGAGATCTGCTCACTGGGCAGGCCTTCGCTCATGTAGAGCTTGGGTGTCACGCCTGTCTCTTCGGCGAGCGGGTCGCACATCTCATGCAGCTGCTTCCACGCCTCCTTGCGCACGCCGGCTTCGTACTCTTCCGTCTCCTGGACCGACGCACAGCGCAGGCGCATCCCGCCCTCGCGCGGGTACTCAGGGCAATGGAACACGTTCCACTTGCCGCCGCGCAGCTTGACGATGGCGGCCGAGAGCTCCAAGACACTCGATGTCAGGTCGTGCATGGCCACCGCGGAGAGCACAACGCGCTCACCCGGATCGGATCGGCGCGGCGTCACCCACACAGGGCAGGGACACTTGCGCAACAGGTTGAGGGCGACGCTGCCCACCAGGGTGCGGTGCACCAGGCTCGACTTGCGCGCAGCGACGATCACCAGATCGTGCTTGTCGCGCAGCACTTGCCGGATAATCTCCACGAAGGCTGAGCCCTGGGACACCACGAGCTGGGCCTCGCCGTCGAGGCGCGAGAGCACGGAATCCTTCAGACGAAGGCGCGCGAGGTCGAGGGTCTCCGCATCCACGTCCTCACCTTCGACGACAGCCTGGATGGTCACCGAGGCGCCGGATTGCTCGCGGATCCAGTTGGCCTTGGAGATGGCCGAGACCACCTCCAGCGGCGGACTCTCATCGGCGTCGAAGCCGCGCGCCGCGACGTCCACGCAGAGCAAGATGGAGTTGAAGCTGTCCATGCCCATCTGCTGAAGCTCCGTTGGGACCTCGATGAAACCTCGCCCCATTCTCAGCTTGTCTTGCCCTGGGCACCCTGGGACTGGTGCCTTGGGAGCGGTGCCTTGGGACCGGCACCCTGCAAGCAGTGAAGAATGGAGCCGGGGATGGGAATCGAACCCACGACCTCAGCTTTACGAAAGCCGCGCTCTACCGCTGAGCTACCCCGGCGCGAACCGCCCGAAGACGAGCCGCATGAGGCGCAAAATCTACCACACAGCCCTGTCTCCCCACTACCGCACGGAAAGGCGGCGGGCCCCTGCCCGCGCCCCGCTATCATCCCCGCCGTGCACTACCTCGTGGACGGCTACAACCTCGCGCACTGGCTCGCTGGCGACGAGGACATGCTCCCGACCGAGATGCGGCACCTGCTGTATCAGGCGCTGGCCGGCCGGCTGCCCCACGACGCCGAGAGCGTCCACATCTACTGGGACGTCCGCCGGGCCAACCCTCATCTGGCGGCCCAAGAATCCATGGGCTGGTGCACGGCCTACAACGTGCCGGACGCGGACGCCGCCATCATCGACGCCATTTACGCCACGGAGGCCCCGAGCCGCTGCATCGTGGTGAGCCACGATCGGGAGGTGACTGGCAAATGTCGCCAGTTGGGGGCCAAGGCCTGGCGGGCCGAAGACCTGCTGGGTGACCTGGGCGGCGGCGGCGACGACGACGGGCGGGGTCGCAGCCCCGGAGGCGGCCGGGGCGGTTCCAGGAGTCGAGGCCGCAAGGGACGCCGTCGATGAGCGCCGCCAGCGTCTCCAGCGGACGCACCTTCGCCCTGATCGCCATCGCCGTGGCCAACATCCTCGGTGGGCTCACCTACCTGGCCCAGGACTTCGCCCTCGACGGGCTGCCCTTCGCCACCATCAGTTTCCTGCGCAATCTCGTGGCGCTGCTGATGATGGCTGTCTGGATGCAGAGCAGGGGTGGCATCACCTGGCGCTACCCGCGGCCGGTCTTCTTGCGGCTGTGCGTGTTGGGGGTCTTTGCCTATGCCTCTCCGCTGCTGCTCGGGACCCTCGGCACCCAATGGTCCACCGCCGCCAATGGCTCGATCCTGATCCTCATGGAGCCCTGCGCCATCCTGCTCTTCGCCTGGATCCTGCTGGGCGAGCACGTGCGTCGGCTGCAACTGCTGGGCATCGCCTTCGGGCTGGCGGGTGGCCTGTTCATCGTGCTGCGCGACGCGCCCGTGGATGGGCTGTTGGAGGGGCAACACCTGCGGGGCAACATCATCCTCGCCGCGCACGCCATCTTGTGGGGCCTCTACTCGCCGGTCATGAAGCCCCTGGCCGTACGCTACCGCGCCGTGGACGTGACCTTCATGTCCATGGTGCTGGCGCAGCTGCTGCTGGTGCCAGCCATGCTCACGGAGGTGGGTGAGTGGAGCGCTGGCCCGCAGCTGAGCGAGGCGCTCTGGTGGACCCTCGCTCTGGGCGTCGGCGGCTCCTTCGCCGCCACGGTCCTGTGGACGGCTTCGTTGAAGCACCTCAAGGCCTCAACCGTCGCGCCCTTCGTGTTCTTGCAGCCGGTGGCGGGCGTGATCGGTGACGCCGTGGGCCGCGGTCGCCCTGTGACCGGCGCGGCTCTCACCGGCGGTGTGCTCATCGCGGTGGGCGTGCTGTGCGTGATCTACCGGGCGAAGAGCAGGTCGCAGGAGGTGGGCTGACCTGACCGCCTGTGTCGGAAGTTGTACCAGCGCGAAAGGGGTTGCTAGCCCTCCCAACAACGACCAACAGCACGGAAGGCGGGTCGGGCCCGTCTGCCGTGCTGCTGTGTGAATCCTGGCCGGAGCCCCTGGTCGGAACCGGAGCTGTCGACTGCGTGCCGTTGGCTGGCTTAGCGCCCGGCGACGAGCGGCATGGCGCCGCCCAACTGGCCCAGCGCTTCAGCGGCGGCCTGCGCCACGGCTGCATCACCGCTGCCCAACGAACCCTGCAGGGCGGAGGACAGGGCGTCGCGATCGCCAGCAGGACCCGAGATGGCCCAGAGACGAGCGCAGGCCTTCATGGCGGCCACGGCGAGCTCATCGCTGCCGCCTTCCATGACCGCAGCTTCCGCGGCAGTCAGGCAGGACGTGAGACCCGCGGCGCCTGCGAGGTGCAGGATGGCTGCCTTGGTCTCCGCATCGGCACCGGAGTTGAGGGCCTCGGCGGCGCTGTCGCCCACCGTCTGAACCCGGCTCGCCGGCAACATCGAGAGGACGTGCGCCGCATGACGCGCCATGCGCATGGCCTTGCTCATGGCTTCACCGGCGGGGCCGGCAGCCGCAGTGACCGCATCCCAGTCAGCGCTTTCCAGCACGGCGGCAGCCTGATCGCCGTAGAGGCTCTCGGCGCTGCCCACGTTGGCGGTGACGATGATCATCGGCACATCCGCAGTGCGCGGGTCGTTCTTGAGACCGAACACCAAGGTGTCGAGGGTCACGCCCTGGAGCCCGTCCTGCACAACGATCACATCCTTGGGCGGGAAGGCCTTGGCGCGGGACAGACCGCCGACCACATCACGCGAGCTGAGCAACTGCCAGCCGCCTGAGCTGCCGGACAGGCCCGTGTTGCCGATCGACATCACCAGGCGTTCCGGCACCGTCGAAAGGGCGGTGCCGAGGCGGGCCACGACGGTGGCATCTGCATCGCCGAGTGAACCGAGGGCCAAGGCGGCGGCCGTGGCCACCGTCGGATCCCGATGCCCCACGGCGCGGCGCATGGCCTGCACTTCGGGGCGGCTGCGGCCCATGGCTCCGAGCAGCGTGGCAGCTGCCGGCGCTTGACGCGTGGACAGCAACAAGCTCAGGGCTCCGGCACGGTGCTGACCAGCCAGGGCGAGGTTTAGGCCGAGGGTGTCGACATCTCCGGCGACGGCCTGGACCAGGTCGTTGTCCGCGAGGCCCGGGTGGCTCATGGCCGCTTCGATCTCGGCCTTCTGCACGGCGTGCACAGCTGCGAGATGCCCGCGCACCCCGTCACCGGCGCCAGCGGCCAAGGCCCCGCGCAAGGCGGACTCAGCCAAGGCCAGGCTCGCGAGGCTGGACGGGACGGTGCGCCCCTCCAAACCGTTGTCACCCCAGCTCCAGACCACGCTGCCGCTGGCGTAGGGCCGGTCGAGGTTGGCGTCACCACGCAACCAACCCTCGGTGAGACCCAAGGTCAGCGCGGTGGCATCGCCAGCGTTCAGCCCCATGGCCTGCAGGTCGGCGTCCATTTTCTGGAGTGCGGCTGCCGCGGTGTTGCGGGCCGTCTCCGAGCTGTCGCTCTTGGCCATCCATGCGAGGGATGCCGCGGCGCGCGTGTCGGACAAGGAGCCGAGAACCGAAGCCGCGTTGGTGCGGGTCAGCTCGTCGGAGGAACTCAAGGTCGCCATGAGCGCGGGAACCGACGTGTCGCCGAGACGCAGCAGGGCCTGGATGGCCATGACGCGGTTGTTCGGTTGGGCGCGGTCACCGAGGGGGCCCACCAGCGCGGGCACAGCCCACTCGCCGTAGGTCGCCTGCAGATCGAGCAGGGCCTCGCGGCTCTCCTGCGCGCTGCCGTTGAGGAAACGGTTGACCACATCCGACGCACCGCCGGGGTCGCTCGCCACGCTGTGGCGGCCCACCTTCGCGAGGGTCAGGAAGCGTTCCGTGAGGGAACCCAACTCGCCGCGCTGGATGAGCATCTCGAGCAGCACTTCCTGCTCGGCGCGCTGCCAGAGCGAGAAGGCGGCATCGTTGCCGGGGTTGGTCGCCAGGGCGGCCTTCAGCTGTTCGATGGCCACTGCGTTGTCACCGCGGCGGTAGGCATCGACGCCAGCCTCAAAGAGACGCTCCGCATCCTGCGCCATGGCAGCAGAGGAGAGGAGCGTGGTCAGGGCGAGAGCGGGCGCGAAGACGCGCAGCGCGAGACGGAACATGGGCGGTCTCGGAATGGGGTATCGAGGTCCGATCCCTCTATCAGACGGCGATTTGCCGCTTGAATCGGGGGCGTGCAGTGTAGGTAGGTCCCGAGATTTATCAAGACCGCCGGGCGGCGTGACGCGACAAGACAGAAGGTTGCACCGAAAGGCCGAGCAGGCCCACCAAGCCGACCCCGATCCAGAGCCCCGAGTTCGCCCCTCCTTCGAGCAGCAGATCGCCCGGCAGCAGGATGCAGGCGACGACGAAGGCGGTCGCCCCGATCCAGGCCACCACGACCCTGGGAGCTGCCCAACGCGCCCGGTCTTCGTCCGGGGCCCTGAAGGGCCCCCAGGCGCCCATGGGGCGGATCCGGTCGTGGAACTCCTGCAGCGTGTCTTTGTCCACGGGAGGGGTCAGGAGCGTCACCAGGAGGGTGACTGGCAGGGTGATGGCCATGACGAGCAGCAGCGAGCCCGGGAACACCGGTCGACTGGCCTCCACCAGCAAGTCGGGCAGCAGGGCTACGGCCCAATCCTCCCTCAGATGGAGCACCCATGTGCCCACCGCACCCACCACCAGGGCCGTGATCTCGGACCAGGCATTCACCCGCCACCAGAGCCAGCGCAACAGATACACCACCCCGACGCCGCTGAAGAGGGCCGAGAAGATGTTGAACATCTCGCTCAGGCTCTCGAAGTGCAGGCTGATGGCCAAGGCGATGAGCAGCACCAGGGGCCCGGTGATACGGGCAGCCCGGATGTAGTGCTGAGGCTCCGCATCCGGCTTGATGAAGCGCTTGTAGGCGTCGTTCACGAGGTAGGCAGACGCCAGGTTCAGATGCGTGTCCACCGTGGACATGAAGGCCGCCAGGAAGCTCGCGATCATCAGGCCCAGGAGCCCGGCCGGAAGATAGCGACGCATCATGGCGGGGTAGGCCATCTCGTCGTCCGTGGCCGCCAGCACCTGTCCGCTGGCCACGTCGAGGTCCTCCCAGACACGCACCTCGGCGGTCCAGCCCTCGACCCCGGTCTCGGGGATCGGCAGCTCGAAGCTCTGCCCGTCAGCCGCTGTCACCTGGACATGCTCGGCCGTGACCGAGGTCACCACGCCATCGGTCGGGCTCTTGAGAGAGGTGGGCGGCAGCACCAGGAGCGATGCCAGGGCCACGATGATCCAGGGCCAGGGGCGCAGGGCGTTGTGAGCCACGGCGTACCAAAGCGCGGCCCCCACGGCGTGCTTCTCCGACTTGCAGGCGAGCATGCGCTGCACCATCACGCCGCTGCCGTCAGAGTTCTTGGTGGCGAACCACATGACACTCACGAACACCACGAACTGCAGGAACTGCCGGTTCCAGGTGGAGGGGTCCGAGAACACCACGCCCTCAGAGCTGGGGGCTACCGTGAGCTTGCCGGCCGCCACGGGCGAGGCCTTGAGTGCCTCGACCAGGGGGCCGAGCCCGCCGAACTCGTTCACCACCGTCCAGGCCAGGACCACGGCGCCAGTGAGCGCCAGGATGAATTGCACGAAGTCCGTGAGCACCACACCCCACAGCCCCGTGATCTCCGAGTAGACGAGGGCCAGCACGCAGCAGCCCACCATGACCAGCAGCTCGGGTGGGATGCCGAACACTCCCGCGTCGCCGTCCTCCACCTGGAACAGCACCTTCATGAGCTTGGTCATGCCGAGCATCACCCAGCCCATGACGAAGCAGTGCATGAAGAGCACCTGGTAGACGCTCTTGAAGCCGCGCAGCGCTCGGGCCGGGCGGCCGGAGTAGCGCAGCTCCATGAACTCGATGTCGGTCAGGACGCGAGAGCGCTTCCAGTAGCGCGAGAAGAGCACCACGATGAGCAGCGAACCCACCACGTAGCCCCACCAGCGCCAGTTGCCGGCCACACCGCTTTCGCGCGTCCAACCGGTGATGAGCAGGGGCGTGTCGCTGGCGAAGGAGGTGGCCACCATGGAGGTGCCCGCCAACCACCAGGGCAGGTTGCGGCCCGAGAGGAAGAAATTCTCCATGGACCCGCGGCTGCGCTTGCGCACCAGCAGGCCGGCGCCCAACGAGAGCGCGAGATACGCGCCAATGACGAGCCAGTCGAGCCCGGCGAGAGCTTCCGTCACGTGCCGAGCGGGTTGAGGAGGGTCTCGCTCGGAATCTTGATGATGGGCGTGACCATCAAGAGGATCTCGGAGTTCCGCTTCTGCGTGCTGCGGCTCTTGAAGAACCAGCCGAGAATCGGGATGTCACCGAGCAAGGGCACCTTCGTGATGGTCTCGATCTGGGTCGAGGCCCGCAGCCCACCCACCGCCAACACCTGGCCGCTGTAGACGTGCACCGTGGTGCCCGCTGCGCGCTGGCTGATGATGGGAGAGGAGACCTCGGTGCCGCTGATGTTGAAGGGCACTGCGCCCGTCTGCGCCGAGACGTCGATGGAGACATCCAGGCGGATCAGGTTCTCGCTCACGATGAACGGCACCATCTCGATGGTGACGCCCGTGGGCTCGAACGACGTCGTGACGTTCGGGTTGTTGGCGTTGCCGCTGGCCTTGAAGATCGGGACCTTCTCGCCGGTCGTCAGCCGTGCCCTGTGCCCGTTCAACACGGTCACCGTGGGCGAACTGATGAGCTCGGCGGAACCGATGGTCTGCAAGAGGCTGATGACGCCATCGACCCGCAGGTTGTCCTTCACACCTTGCAGGCTGAGCAGGAAGCCCGAGAGGCTCGGCGCGCCAGCGAAGCTGTTGAAGCCTGCACCGATGCCGGACTCGGCGCCGTTGTCCAGGATCGGGATGCCGGAACCAAAGTTGCTGGCCGTCGGATTGCCGATGGGGTCGAAGGGCTGGCCCGGGTTCTCGAGCTGGCGCCCGATGACCTTGGCGTCCCAGTCCACGAGATCGTCGAGGTTCACCTCGACAACCCGCACCTGCAGTTCGATCTGAGGCAGGTCCCCGAGCACCTTGTGCAGGAGCTCGGTGATGAACAGCAGGGTGTCCGGCGGCGCCGTGATGTGCAGGACATCCCCGATACCCGCCTTCTTGAGCGGGGAGCGCATGCCAAAGGTGTCGGCGAGCTCGTCCTGCAGGAAGCCTGCGTGCAGCACGTAGCGTGTCAGCTGCGTCGGCGAGAGGCTGGGATCGTTGGGGACCCCTGGCTCGCTAGGGAAATCGGGCACATAGGCCTTGAGCAGCTCCACGACCTGGGCGCCGCGACCTTCGTGCACGGTGAACATCTTGGTCCAGCTGCCGTCGACGCCGCGGATCACGTTGGGGCCGAGGCGGTGGAACGGTGATGGGGGCTGGTCGGCCAGGAAGTCCGGGTCCAGGTCGTCAGGGCTGGCCGGAGTCGTCAGCAGGCCCAGCAGGTCGAGCTGGTCTTCGAAATCCTGGTCGGCAGCGTCCTGAGCTGCCGTCGATTGGGCCGCGCTGGGTGTGGGGCCCAGGGTGACCGGGGTCGGGTCGCCCATGAGCTCCCAGCGATCCGGCTCGGGGCCGACTTCGGAGGTGACGCAGGCGGTCCCCGCCAACAGCGCCAGGGCTGCGGCGAAGACTCCCAGCTTCTGCCCGACGCGCGCTGGGCGCGTCATCCGGCGAGCGCCTCGATGACGGCGCGGGTCACATCAGGCACCGAACCGTGGCGAGAAGTCACATCCCCCTGTTCGGCGAGGCCATCCAAGCCCTGGTCGCGCGCGACCTTCTTGACCGCCTTGCTGAACTTGTCGAGGTAGCTCTTTTGAAGCAGGTGGAACTGGGCATCGTTCTCGTCCAAGCCCGTCCACTCGATGTAGGCAGGAATGGCTTCCAGCACCATCTGCGAATCCAGCTCACCCACGCTTTGCATCAGACGTGGGTTGCTGCCGTGCAGCAGATTGCCTTCGATGCAGTAGGTCGGCAGTTGGTCCATGACTTCGGAGGTCAGGTCCGACACGCCCTCGTCGCTCGTCACGCCATCTGGAACGGTGATGACATCGATGCCGTGCCGACGGGCGACGGCGGCCAACGCCTTGTTCGTGCTGGCCCGCGCCTCCTCGAACAGCTGCTTGCCGCGCCCCTGGGTCTCAGACAGCCCGAACTCCTTGAGACGCATGTAGGCGGGGTTGTTGTTGTAGACATCGAGGATGTCCACCACTGCGGCAGTCTGTGCGCCGTTGGCGGAACCGTAGAGCACCTGCCCGGTGACCTCGACATCCACAGCGGGAATGCCTGGCGGCTCGGGAGCGGGGGCCTGGACAACGGGTGTCCAGGGAGCAGCGGCCACCAAGGTGCTGAGCAGGGTCGCGAGACCCGCTCCACGGAGAACCGGACGGAGGCGGTTCATCCACACAGCTGCAAGAGTCTGCGCGGACCCCAAGCCCTGTCTGTCCTGATTCAACGTTTGCTTCACCCTGTACCAATCCATTCTGACCTCTCCGATACGGCTGACTCCGGACCGAGGAGATGCTGCGCCGCGAGGATACACACCTGATCGCCCTGACGGGGGACAAACCTGATGACGGGTTTCCACCTGGATTGTTGGACGGGCTTTCACCTGGGAATCGGTTGGGAAGGCCCCAAGTGCTCCGAGAAGTCGCTCTTCCAGGCCCACGGGCGCTGGGCAGCGGTGCCCTCAAACGACCACCGGCCGAGCCCCCTCTTGGGGACCCGGCCGGTGTCGTGTGAAAGCAGATTCAGTGGCACCCAAAATCGGGAGGCCCCCAAATCGTCAGCTCTCGACGGTTTCCGTGTCTTCGGAGCCTTCTGGTTCCGCGCCTTCGGAGCCTTCTGTGGCCCCTTCGGACTTGGCGGCCCGCATGGACAGCTTGATGCGGCCCTGGTCGTCGATCTGAAGCACCTTCACGGTGACCTTGTCACCCATGTTGTAGGCCTCGAAGGGCTCCTTGATGTCCGTGGGCAACATCTCGGAAATGTGGCAGAGGCCATCCCGGCCCGGCTGCACCTCGACGAAAACACCGTAGGACTTCATGCCCGTGATGGTGCCCTCGTAGGTCGTATCCACATCCACCGGTGCTTCCGGCTTCCGCTCGCGACGAGCACCGCCGCGATCGCCACCACGCTCGCCACCGCGTCCTCCGCGATCGCCACCTCGGGCAGCACCACCTCCGCCGCCGCCGCCCTCTTGGACCTCGGCATCCTTGCGACCCAGACGCACGCGACCGAAGTCGTCGATGTTCGTGCACTTCACCTCGATCTCCTGGCCCACGCTCAGGACGTCCGCGACGTTCTTCACGAACTGGTCGCCTTCGCCCATCTCGCTGATGTGCAACAGGCCTTCCTTGCCGGGGAAGATCTCGATGAAGGCGCCGAAGTCCCGGATCGAGACCACCTTGCCCTTGTAGACGGTGCCCACTTCGGCATCGCCTGTGATGGCTTCGACCGCCGCGACGGCGCCGTCCATGTCGCCCTCGGGGCCGGACGCGATGTTCACCAAACCATCGTCGTTGACCTCGATCTTGACGTTGAAGTCGGCCTGCAGGGCACGAATGATCTTGCCGCCAGGACCGATGAGGGCGCCGATCTTCTCGGGATCGATGCTGCGCGAAGTGATCTGCGGTGCCCAGTTACTGATGCTCTCGCGGGCGGTGCTGATGGCCTCGTTCATCTTGCCGAGGATGTGCAAGCGGCCCGCCTTCGCCTGCGCGAGCGCGCGACGAAGCAGGTCAGCTGACAGACCCTGGATCTTGACGTCCATCTGCAGGGCCGTGACGCCTTCTGCAGTACCGGTGACCTTGAAGTCCATGTCGCCGAAGTGGTCCTCGCTGCCGAGGATGTCGCTCAGGATGTAGTGGTCGTTGCCATCCTCGATCAGACCCATGGCGATACCGGCGACCGGCGTGCGGATGGGGCAACCTGCATCGAAGAGCGCGACGGAACCGCCACACACCGAAGCCATGGACGAGCTGCCGTTGGACTCCAGGATCTCGGAGACCACGCGCACGCTGTAGGGGAACTCCTCGGGCGCCGGCATGACCATGTTGACCGAGCGCTCGGCCAGGTTGCCGTGGCCCACCTCGCGGCGTGAGGTGCCCATCATGCGGCGCACTTCGCCAACACAGAAGGGCGGGAAGTTGTAGTGCAGCATGAAGCGCTTGCTGTACTCGTCCATGAGGCCGTCGACGATCTGCTCGTCGCGGCCCGTGCCGAGGGTGACGCTGACGAGCGCCTGGGTCTCGCCACGGGTGAAGAGCGCCGAACCGTGCGCGCGGGGCAGCACGCCCAGCTCGATCTCGATCTGGCGGATCTCGTCCAGCGCACGGCCGTCAGACCGCTTGCCGTCGTTGATGATCTTCTTGCGGGCGATGTCACCCTCAAGGTCGTGGAAGGCGTTGCCAATCTGCTTCTTGGCAAGCATGAGGCCGGCCTCGTCGACACCAGCGAGCAGGGCATCCGTAGCGTCGTTCGAGACCTGCTTCATCGCAGCCTTCTTCTCGAACTTGCCAGCGGTGTCCATGGCGGCGGTGTAGGCCGCGCGCTGCTCCTCGACCCGTGCAATCCAAGGGTTCTCAGGGGCTTCCGGCACCACCTGCTTCTCCTTGCCGACCTTGGCCATGAGCTCTTCGCTCATTTCGCAGATCTGCTGGACCGCTTCGTGGCCGAAGAGGATGGCGCCAGCCATCACTTCCTCGTCCAGCTCGAGCGAACCGGCCTCCACCATGGTGACGGCTTCCTTCGTGCCGCTGACCACCAGGTCGAGGGTGCTCTCGGCAAGCTGCTCGAGAGTGGGGTTGAGGACGTACTCGTCGTTGATCCAGGCCACCTTCACCGTGGCGCCAGGGCCCTGGTAAGGAATGGTCGAGATGCTCAGCGCGGCCATGGCGGCGCAACCAGCCAGGATGCCTGGCTCGTTGACCCGGTCGTAGCTGACGACTTGGACGATGATCTGCAACTCGTTGCGGTAGGTCTCCGCAAACATGGGTCGCACAGGGCGGTCGATGGAGCGCGCGATGAGGATCTCAGGATCCCTCGGGCGCATCTCACGCTTGAAGAAGCCGCCTGGCACCTTGCCGGCAGCGTAGGTCTTCTCGCGGTACTCAACGGTCAGCGGGAAGAAATCCAGGTCGGGGCGGCCCTTGGAACTCTGGGCCGTCGCCAACAGCGCGGTTTCGCCATAGGTGGCGTAGATGGCGCCATCGGCCTGCTTGGCCATGCGCCCGGTTTCAAACGTGAGGGTCCGTCCGCCGACTTCGCGGCTGACGGAAATGGGGTTGTTCAACTTGGTCATGATCTGCCTATCGCAGTGGGGCTGCGGGCTGGGTCACACCCCGAGTGGGTGGGACATCCGCAGCGAAAACAAAGGGTTGGCCCGGCCGCTCCTGGTTCCTTTGGATGGAAGGGAGTCGGGCTCGGACCGGAAGACGGAACCCGGGACTCAGGCGCGCTCGTTGGAGCACTCTGCCGGGCGTGATGAGGCGTCTCTTCAAGAAAGCCGCCTCCGCAGGGATCGTCAGACGTTCGTGCGAACGCCGCGAATCTCAAGCTGCTTCAGGATCTCCACGTAACCGCTCGGATCCTTGCTGCGCAGGTAGCGCAGCAAGCTGTTCCGACGGCCCACGAGCTTCAGAAGCCCGCGGCGCGTGTGGTTGTCCTTCTTGTGGATCTTGAGGTGCTCGGTGAGCGACCGGATCCGGGAGGTGAGGACAGCAATCTGAACCTCGGTGGAGCCGCAGTCCCGTTCGTGGGTCTGGTACTCCTGGATGATATCGGCCTTGCCGGCCATTTTGATCGTCATGCGTGTTGACTCGGTTTCTTTGCTTCAGGCGTCAGGCTTCAGCGCTTGGGCCACCGGGTTCGGTGTTCCACCAACGAAGGGTGGTGCCCGCTGAAGGCCTGTCTCGTGGGTACTTTCGTTTCCTGTCGACAATTCCCGGCGATCCTAGCAGCCTGCCCAGACGACGCGCAACGGCTGAGCCCGACAGGTCTTACCCCAGGGACAGCTCCGCCCGCTCCCGCCGACGGCAGGATTCACATCGGCCGCAGGGGATATCGTCCCCTCGATAGCAGGACCAGGCCAGATCCACAGGAGCAGCCACGGCCCGTCCGGCCTGCAGCAGCTCCTTTTTGGACATGTGCAGGGTTGGCGCCACGATGGACACCATGCCCCGGGTCGAAAACTCCAGCGCGCGGTTCACGCGCTCCAGGAAGAGGGCCCCATTGTCGGGGAAGGTCTTCGCCTCTTCGGCGTTGAACCCCACCACCACATGCTCCTGTCCTTCCGCTTCGGCGACGGCAGCCGCCAGGTTGAGCAAAAGTCCATTCCGATTGGGCACCCAGACCGCATCCGCCGTGGCGACCGCCGTCTCGTCCAAGGTCTCAGGCTCTGGCTCTGGAAGCTCCTGATCCCCCGCAACCAGGGCCGTCCGGGTGATTCTGGCCAAGATCGGGAGCTCCAGGCGCTCAAAGCCGACGCCCAGGGCAGCGGCCACAGCCCGCGCGGCCCGCTCCTCGGGGGCCACGGCCTTCTGGCCATAGTCCACGAAGAGGGCGCGCTGGAGTACCCCGCCATCTGCCCGGTAGAGGGCACAGGCCACCGTGGAATCGAGCCCACCGGAAAGAAGCGCCAGGGCGGACATGCCGATTCTCCTGCCAGTTGCGTTGTTGAGGATGCTGTGCAGACGTTCTGTTGGGTTCTTGTAGCTGCCGTGCCCCCGACTTGGAACCCATCGCCAGCTTCCGCCAGTTGCCGACTCGGGCGGCCCTCGATACAAAGGCCCCCTTCCCCCGACCCGCCCAAGGAGGGCTCTTCGTGCGCCCCACCTCTTCACTCCTGCTCCGTCTCGTGCCCGTTCTTGCCCTGGGAGTGGGTCTCGCCCTCGCGTCTCCCGCGGCCAGCCAGGCCCTCCCGCCCGACGGAATCAGCGCGGAATCCAGTGCTGAGAGCACGATGGCGCCCAGTGGGTGGAGCTTGCTCGACGACGCCCTGAGGGGCCTGGACCAGGCCTGTCTGCAGCAGCTGGACCCCGTCTTGTGGTTGGACGTCCGTGGCACGGCCGCCGAAGCCCTCGCGGCAACCCGTGCAGCCCGCGACGCCGGAGCACCCAAAGAACTCTGCCTCGCGGCCCAACGCACCCTGGCGGCCCTGCTCACGCGCCAGGAGGTCCTCGACCCCCAAGGCAACGGCCAAGGTGCGGAACCTGTCGGCGACCTCTCGAGCGTTGCCGACGACCTGTTCTTCCTGGAAGGCACCCTGCCCCAGACGTCGTTGATCCTGATCGAGACGCTCTTTGAGCTGGAGCGGGATCGCGAAGGCCAGGACGTGCTGTCCCGCGGATTCGTGCTCTGGCCCAGGGACGTTCGCTTCCATGAGACGACCAGGGCGTGGCGCGATGTGCTGCCGGCCCCCGAAGACCTCATCAACCAGCTGAACGTGCGGGTCCTGGAGCTGGACAGCGCCGACACCCAGACGTCCGGCCTCTCGCTCGAAACGATCGGCATGATCCACGGCACCATGGGGGTGGCTGCTTATGAAGCACGGAAGTTCGGCTTGGCAGGCCTGCACTTCGATGCCTCGGCGCGGGCCCTGCACCGTTCGGGCAGCATGCCCCGCTCGATGGCCGACGATGCCATCGCCTCCCAGCGGGCGGACGCTGCCGTCAACGCCTCCATGTCATTCCTGGGCCACGCCCAGGACATCTGGTTTGCCAACCGCGCTGACACCGAGGAAGCCGTGCAGGCCATGTGGGCCGCCGAGGAGTCCATCGTCATCGCCATGCAGCTTCGGCCCAATCATGACCCCACCATGAACGCCGTGCTGTTCCTCGGTGAGACCTGGAAGGACAAGGCCGATGTGAGCCTGGTGAACACGGACGACCTCGCCCAGGCGCGGGAGTTCTTCCTGCGCATGGCTCAGCGCTTCGATGTCGCCGACTGGTGGAACAACTACGCCTTCTGGTGCCGCGAGACCGCCCTCGCCGCCCAGAGCGCCGGGCAGACGAGCCTCGCCCAGGAGCTCTTCGAGAAATCCTACGGGGCCTACGAGAAGACCATCTCACTCGAGCCGGACAACGCGCGCTTCGTGAATGACACCGGACTGATCCAGCTCTACTACCTGCAGGACGACCTGCAACGGGCCGAAGAGCTGTTCTACCTGGCGTGGGATCTTGGCAAGGCCGTCTGCGACAACCCCTTCGTCGACGACGCAGTGGCTGCGGAGAACCTCTCGGCCTACGGCGACGCCATGCTGAACATCGCCATCCTGAACCTGCAGCGCGGCGACCTCGACAAGGCCAAGGAGGTGAACGACCAACTGCTCGCCCTTTCGCCCGAGCGCTTCGATGCGCATGACCTGAAGCGGCGCATCGACGCTGCGATGTAGCCGCCTGAGGCGGTCCGAGTTCAGGCGCCCTAGCGGCCCGTCCCCCCACGGTCGCCACCCTGCCCTTGAGGGAACTGGTTGCGTGGATCGATGCGCCCCTCCTTGTTGGTGGGCGCGTACTCGGAGAGCACCCACTCGGCCCAGGCAGATTCGAAGCCGATGGTGCTGAGAGACCAGCACTGCTTCAGGATGTCGCGGGTGGACGCTTCCTTTTTGGCCATCTCCATGGCCTTGCCCATGGCCTTCGCGTCCTTCGACATCAGGAAGTCCACCCAGGACCAGACGAACTGATGCTCCCGCGCCGTCAGGGCTTGCGTGGGTTTGGTGACGACCTCGGGAAAGGACGCGGCATCCTCGGCCATCACGGCTTTCCAGATGTTCTTGCGCCAGTCCCCGCCCTTCCAGCGCGCCTTGGCGTCGTGCTCGCGGATGCAGAAGGTGCTGCACTCGCCGTCGAAGTCCATTTCGAACCAATGGGCCAGGCCTGCATCCACCCAGCCGTACTTGTCATTCAGCCACGGCGGTGAGAGCCCCTTCTGCCCGGTCTTGAACCAATGGATGTCGTAGAAGACGGAGGTGAACTGGTGCAGGGCGCTGTGGATCCAATGGCGGTGGAAGTCATCGTCGCTTGGGTGGGCTGACTTGTCGCGCCACATCACCACCACGGACTCCTTGTCCGCGCCGCCAGCGCGCTTCACCGTGCCGCTGCCTTGCAGGCCTGCGTAGACGGGTCCGGCCGTCAGCGCCTGGCGCTCCTTCTCCAGCACGTACCACCAGTGCTTGTTGCGCATGTTCTGGCTGTCATCGATCTCGAACAGCTCCTGGAACGTCGCGTAGAGCTCTTCCATGCGGCGCGCATAGAGGTGGGCGGCGTGATGCATCTTCACCGACTTGCGGTTGACCGAGATCTTGGGCACGTTCCAGCTGATGACGAAGTGGGTCGTCTCCACGTGAGCCAGGTCCGTGTCGAGGAAGTCGTCGACCTTGCGCCGTTCTGCGAGCCAAGCCTGCTTGTCCGCAGCGATGCCGTCCCACTTGAGCTTGGACTTCTCATAGACCGAGGGGGTCTTGCAGCGCGGGCACGGCTTCCAATCCATGGCCATGTCCTTGGCCTCGATGGCGTCGGCGCAGTTCAGCACCTGCCACGTCTCCCCATGCTCGTGATCGACGGAGAACTTGCCTTCGACCTCAAGCGGCACGGCGCCCGTGGTCTTGCAGGCGCCGCACAATTGTTCTCCCGTTTCTTGGGCGCCCGCGACAGGAACCAGCAGGGCGAGAGAGGCGAACAGGATGCGAAGAGGGGTCAACGGGCTTCTCCGGGCGAGGGTGCTGCGGGCCGGTCATCATGCCGCTGCCAGACCACCGCGCCACTTTTGACCACGGCCGTCACGGGGTTCCAGCCCATCTGGTAGCCCAGGAAGAGGTGATTCGGGACGTCGAGTATTGCGAGATCTGCAACGGCGCCGGGCTGGATGCGCCCCCGAATTCCGGGCAGACCCAGGGTTTCAGCCGCATTCCGTGTCGCTGCCGTGATGGCCTCGGCCACGGTCATGTCGAGCAGCCCACACGCCAAGGCAATGATCTCCACCATGGACTGAATGTAGGACGTGCCCGGGTTGAAGTCCGTCGCCAGGGCGACCGGCAGGCCCGCTTCGATCATGCGTCGGGCTGGGGCCACCTCGCGGATGCGCAAGGAGAAGCAGGTGCCGGGCAGCAGCACGGGAGTCGTGCCCGACTTGACCAACGCTTCGATGCCAGCGTCGGAGATCTTCACCAGATGGTCGGCGGTCTGCGCCCCCATTTCGGCGGCCAACTCAGACGCCCCCACCGCGGCCAGTTCGTCGGCATGGACACGAATCGCCAGACCCAGGTCGCGCGCTGCCTGCAGGACGAGTCGGGCCTCGTCCACCGTGAACGCCCCATCATCGCAGAACACATCGGCCGACCGGGCCAGGCTGTGCTCCACGACGTGCGGCAGGATCTTCTTGGAGACCAACTCCACGTAGGCCTCCCGATGCTCGGCGAACTCCGGGGGCACCTGGTGTGCCGCGAGGCAGGTCCGATCGATGTCGATGGCGTGGGTCGAGTCACAGGAGGCCAACAACTCCAGCGACATGACCTCTGATTCCAGATCCAGCCCATACCCGCTCTTGGCCTCGATGCTGGTGGTTCCGCACATGACGAAGCGATCGAGGCGCTCGGTGAGCGGCTTGCGCAAGGCCTCCGACGTCGTGTCGCGCAAGGCCCTCACCGAGGAGAAGATACCGCCTCCCGAGCGAGTGATGTCCTGATAGGTCCCACCGCGAGCCCGAAGGTCGAACTCCCCCTCGCGAGTGGTGGCGAAGACCGGGTGGGTGTGGGCATCGCAAAAGCCTGGCAGGACGATGCCTCCGCGGGCCGAGACCTCCCGTTCGGCCTCAAAGGAGGCATGGATCTCCGTTCCGGTGCCCACCGCGACGATCAGGCCGTCTCGCATGGCCACGGCACCGTCGGGAATCACGTGCAACTCATCCATGGCCTTTCCCGTGGCGGCGGCCCCGGTCGAAGCAGCATCCCCTGTGGCAGGGGGCGAGGCCGAGGACAGCGCGTCGAGGCTGTCACTGACGGTGACCACCTCCTGCGCCTCATCGACAATCAGGTCGACCTGTTCCTTCATGCTGTTCTCACTGGGGTCATGGCGATTCTGGGTTGGCGGCAAGCGCCATCGTTCCACCGATGCTGGCAGGCGTTATACTCCACCATGCGGTGCGGGACGCTCCCGGGCCGCCGCCAACGGCGGGCGACGCTCCGCCCCGAACCCACGCGGACAACCTGGAACCTCCACCTACCTTTTCGGTTCTCGGCAGCCTCTCCGCCAACTCCCCCACTCTGTGGTGGGCTGTGGCTGTGGGCACACTGTCCTTCGTCTTGGCCGCTGTCGAGCATGGGTGGACACGCCTGTCTCGAACTCGGCTGGCTGAGACGGCCTCCGGACCCGACGCGCGATCGCGCCTCGAGAAGATGTTGGCCCAGGGTGATCGCGTTCAAGACGCACTCATCGTGCTGCGCGTGGCTTCCCAGGTCACACTCATCTCGCTGCTCACCCTTCTCGCCCGTGACGTGCTGGGCGGGACGGACACCGCCTCCCGGCTGATCACCGCCACGGCCTCGGCCGGAGTTGTGTCCTTCCTCTGGATCACGCTCTTCTGTCGCGTGCTCCCCGGCGAAATGACCGCGGCACGCCTGGAAGGCTTCGTGCGCTCAACCATGCCGGCCTTGGTGGCCTTCTCGTACATCCTCGGGCCGCCCATCAATGTCTTCCGGCGCCTTGCCCGCCGCGTCACCGGGCACACGCCGGAGGTGGATGCCGAGCTCTACCAAGACGAGATCCTCAGCCAACTCGAGGAAGGCGAACGAGAGGGGCACTTGGGCGGTGAGCAGGCAGACATGATCGAAGCCGTGCTCGAGTTGCGCACGACCGAAGTTCACCACCTGATGACACCGCGCACCGAGATCGACGTCGTGGACATCGATTCCAGCGTCGAAGAGGCGCGCAGCATGACACAGGAGACGGGTCGCTCCCGCTATCCCCTCGTCGAAGGCACCGTCGACAAGGTCGTCGGCGTCCTGCACGTAAAGGACCTGCTCAGCAAGGACGGCGCTGCCCCCCTGAAGGAACTCGCGCGGGAGCCCTGGTTCGTGCCCGAAAGCAAGTTCTGTACGGAGCTCCTCGCCGAGTTCCGCCTGAAGCACCAACACCTGGCCGTCGTCCTGGACGAATACGGTGGCACGGCTGGCATCATCACCATCGAGGACGTGCTGGAAGAGATCGTCGGCGAGATCGACGACGAGTTCGACGACGAGGAAGAGGAGCCGGAGCTCGAAATCATCGGGCCTCGCCATGCCGTGGCCCAGGGCGCCATGCACGTGGATGAACTGAACGAGAAGCTCTCCATCCAACTCCCCGAGGACGACGACTGGTCGACCTTGGGTGGGCTTATCTTCCACACCTTGGGCCGTTTGCCAGAAGAAGGCGAAGAGCTGCGACAGGGGCACGTCGTGCTGCGCATCGACAAGGTGATCGACCGCCGGATCGACAAGGTCACGGTCGAGATCCTCGAAGAAGTCGCGTAAGGCGCACGTCGGCCGCGGCCCCCGCACGGGAGGCGCGTGGCTCAGAGGAAGCGCTTCAAGCCCCGCGCTTCCAACTCCTTCACCAAGGCCTTCACTCCCTGGTCGTCATCTCGGCGGCAGACAAGCGTCGCGTCGGGGGTGTGCACGACGATCAGGTTGTCCACGCCCTTCAGCGCGACGACTCCTCCCTCCGTCGTGGCGACGAGGTTGTTTTTTGCCTCGAGGCACACGGCGGTGCCGTCCACGACGTTGCCGTGCCCGTCCGCGGTTCCCAGGCGCTCCAGGGAAGACCAGGAACCCACATCATCCCAGTCGAGCGGCAACGGCATCATGAGCGTGCCGCTCAGCTTCTCCATCACGCCCTTGTCGATGGACGCCTTTGGCAACAGAGGAAACCCGGCCGCGAGATCTGCGGCGAAGCTCTCCGTCCCCCAGCCCGCAGTGATGCGTTGCAAGCCAGCCAGCAGCTCCGGCAGGTGGGCCTGGAAGGCGTTCAGCATCCCGTCGGGGCGGAAGGCGAACAGGCCTGCATTCCAGGCGTAGCCACCTGCAGCGAACATCTCCTGGGCCCGACCCTCCTGGGGCTTCTCGACGAAGGCGTCCAAGGCGAACACCTCCTTGCCGCCGTAGGCGCCGGCGCGCTCGCCCCGCTGGAGCCAGCCATAGCCCGTCTCGGGGCGAGTGGGCTCCACGCCAAACACCAGCACCCTGTCCGGGAAGTCAGCGAGTGCTGCCTCTGCGCCCTGCAGGTGGTCTCGGAACACCGCTGCGGGCGCGATCAACTGGTCCGCTGGCATGGCCACCACCGTGGCCTCTGGATCCAGGCTGCGGACGATGCCCGCAGCCAAGCCGATGCAGGCCGCCGTATCGCGCGCCGCGGGCTCACCCACGACCTGGGCCGCGGGAATCTCCGGCAAGAGGTCGCGCACGGCGTCCACAGTGTGCGCCGCGGTCACCACGAGCTGCCGGGAGGGAGGAATCAGGTCGCCAAGGCGCGTGCTCGTCTGAACGAGCAAGGCCTCTTCGCCGCCGATGGGCAGCAGCTGTTTGGGACGCGCGGTTCGGCTGGCAGGCCAGAAACGTGTTCCCGAGCCCCCTGCCATGAGGACGGCAAAGAGATGACTCAAGACTCTGATGCTCCCGCGACCCCACCCGGCGATGGTGCCTCACGGTTCGAGACACGCTCGGCGACACGCGGTTTCGCCTCCGGGCGTTCGTAGACCCGGCGCACGCGCTTGCCCACGCTACAAGCCACCTCATACGGGATCGTGCCGATCAAGCTGGCCACCTCCGGGATACCGATGTTCTGTGCGCCATCACGCCCGATCAGCGTGACGACATCACCCACGGACACACCCGGGATGTGGCCGACGTCCAAGGTGGTGTAGTCCATGGAGATGGCGCCGACGATGGGTGCCAGGGTCTCACGCACGAGAGCCCGTCCGCGATTGCTCAGGCGGTACGCGAGGCCGTCGTTGTAACCCACCGGCAAGGTGGCAATGCGCGTCGCCCGGCTGGTGACATGGGTGCCGTTGTAGCCCACCGGCGTTTCCGGCGGGACGTCCTTGAGATAGACGACCTGGGTTCGCAGGGACATGACCGGCTCGAGGTCCGGGGCGTGGGGCGCCAGCTCGGGAGCGAGCACGCCGTAGAGCGAGATGCCGGGGCGCACCAGCGCGAGGCCGGTGCCCAGATCGCCCAGGATGGCGGCGGTGTTCGAAAGGTGGGTCAGGGGAGGTCGGATGCCTTCGGCTGCCAACTCCTCCATGAGCTGTGCCAGCTTCTCATGCTGAAGCTGGGCGAAGGGGTGCCCGGGGCGCGACGAAGACACATGGCTGGCCATGCCCTCCAGCTCCAACCACTCGCAGGCATCGATGCGCCGCGCCAACTCTGCGGCCCGGGGCGGCTGGGCCCCCAACCGGCCCATACCCGTGTCCACCATGAGATGCACAGGCAGGCGCTTGCCCTGCCGGCGAGCCTCATCCTCGAGGCTCTGGATCCGGTGCATCGAGTGGATGCAGACGCGCACGTCGTGGCTGACCACCTGACGCACCTCGTCCTCGATGATGGTGCCCAAGATGAGGATCGGCGCCTCGACCCCAGCGGCACGCAGTTCGAGAGCCTCGGCGGAATCTCCGACCCCAAAGCCCCAGAGGGCTGGTTCGTCGGCCAAGGCCCGCGCCACGGGAACCGCGCCGTGCCCGTAGGCATCTGCCTTGACCACAGCGAGGATCGACGACGCCTTGCCGACCCGCTCGCCCACCCGACGAAAGTTCCGGCACAGAGCAGCGAGATCGATATCCGCCCAGACTCTGTGACCGTGTGCATTCATCGTCGGCGTGCTCTCTCCTCGAGGGCAATTTCTGCGTGGGAGCGCTTGAGGTAGAGCGGCAGCACCGTAGCGGGGTCATCGCCGCCAGCCGAGAGCCGTCGCCTCCCCAAGGCGGCCACATCGTAGCCCTCCGGGTGCGGCTCCCGAACCACGATCTGTGAAGAGCCCGACTTCGCCAGCCCTGACTCAAGCTCTGTGATCTCGGAGGCAGGCACCAGGCAGGGCTGCGCCGTTTCCAGCAACCACTGGCCGTCACGCTGGTAATCGGCGCGGTAGCACTCGTCTCGACGCGCATCCAGGACGACGGTCACGTGCTGGATGTCGTTCGCGGCGCTCGGCGTACCATCAACAGGGACGGCGGCCTCGGCCGGCAGAACGCCCCGTCGGAGGACACCAAGGGCGGCAGCCTCCACCGACACGACGCCAGCGAAGGGAATCGCATGGGGGAAACTCAGCCCACGTGCGAACGCGATCGCCGCCCTCAAGCCGGTGTAGGAGCCGGGGCCGATGCCCACGACCACACCGCCCAGATCTGCCACCTGCAGCTGCCTTGCCTGCAGCAGGGACTCGGCCTGCACAGCCATCTGAGCCGTGCCACGCACTCCGGGCTGCTGGGTCCATTGGCCCCAGGGCTCTCCCTCAGGTCCCAGAAGTGCCACGGTCGGGCGCGCCGAGGCGTCCACGGCGAGCACCGCCAACTCCTGCAGCTCTGGGGCGTGCGTCACGCAGAGGCGCCCTGGGAGCCGAAAAGCGTCACCTGCTCCTTCCAGATCTGAGCAAGCTCGGCCGTCAGGTCCTTCACCACCTGGGCATCCACGCCTTCGACCATGACCCGCGCCAGGTCTTCGGTGCCGGAGTAGCGCAACACGATGCGGATGTCCGCCCCATGCTCGGCCTCGGCCGCTGCCACGCGCTCATTCAAGCCAGGCAGGCGATCGATGGGCGGCCGCGACTCCAGGGGTACGTTGAGCAGCAGCTGTGGTACCTCGGGCACGGCGCTCACCACGTCCTCGAGCGTCTTGCCCGTGGCCACCAAGCCCTCCAGTACACGCAAGCCGGTGTAGAGCCCGTCGCCAGTGAAGTCGTTTTCGGAACCGAACAGCAGATGCCCTGATGCCTCGCCGCCCAACCCGAAGCCGCCCTCGCGCATGGCTGCATGCACGTAGCGATCACCGACGGATGTGCGCAACAGGCGGATTCCGCGCTCGGAGAGCATGCGTTCGAGACCCAGATTGCTCATGACGGTGGCCACCACCGTGTCACCCAACAAGCTGCCCTGTTCGTGGAACCACGTCCCCAGGAAGCCCAGCATGTGGTCGCCGGTGCAGGTGCGGCCGCTGGCATCCACCATCAGGACGCGATCGGCATCCCCATCGAAGGCTAGCCCCAGGTCGAAGCCACCGCTGGCAGTTGCCGCCGCAATCGGACCGAGGTGGGTGGAACCGCAACCGTCGTTGATGTTGCGACCGTCGGGCTCGCAGGACAGCACCGTGACTTGGGCGCCCAATTCCTTGAGCACGAACGGCGCCGTGGAGCTGGCTGCGCCGTGGGCACAATCCGCCGCCAAGCTCAGGCCGCCCAGATCCAGCTTGCCGAAGCGCTCCACCATGGCGCGCACATATCCGACGGCACCGTCTTCCAGGAGCGGAGCTGGCGCGATGCGACCTGTCTCCAACTCAGCTGGGGGTTCGGTCTCGGCCTCACCGCCGAGCGCTTCCACCCGGGCTTCCAAGGCACGCTCCTGATCGTCGGTGAGCTTGTGTCCGCCGGGGCCGAAGGTCTTCACCCCGTTGTCCCGCCACGGGTTGTGCGAGGCCGACACCACGACACCGCGCGAGGCACCGCGCACCCGCATGGCCATGGGCAGGCCGGGGGTCGGCAAGACGCCCAGATCGACCACCGACATGCCAGCCAGCGACAGGCCCTCCGCCAGGGCGGACACGATGGCCGGGCCGGATTCCCGGGTATCCCGGGCCAGCAAGACCTCGGTCGGGCCGTCGCCCTGATGATCCTCCATGGCCTGTTCGCCCATGGCACGGCCCAGGCGCACCAGGAAGGGCGCTGCCAACGGACCTTCCTCGGCACGTCCTCGGATACCGTCAGTGCCAAACCAGCGGCGGGTCATGGAAGCTCTCCATCGGTGATCGTCTTGGGATCGGAGGTGGCGGACTCCAGGCTGTAATGGATTTCGGGCGGACGACCCTGAAGGTCCGTGACGTTCACCGAATCCGGAAGCCCATCCCGGTAGATCCTCACCGCCTCATCCCCCAGCGTGAGGGTGACCTGCCCCCAGTCGAAAACCGGCCGGATGCGGTCTGCCAATTGCTCCCTGGTGAGGCCCTCGAGCACGGAGCGCGGCCCGGTCACCTGCAGGTCCACGGTTTCAGTGGCGAACACGACACGCCGCTTGTTCAGCGTGAGGACGTCCGCGTTGTCGTAGCTCACGGGGATGGAAAGGAGCTGCTTGGTGATGTCCTTCGGCCGGATGGGGATGGACACCTCGACGGCCTGGCCCGCAGTGAGCAGGGTGACCTTGCGGTCAACCTTCTCCGCATCGAGCCCCACCTGCTGGCTGACCTCGAGGATGCGGCGTTCGATGTCGATGGGCATCAGCTTGAGTTGTGCCGGGTCGGCGGCGTAGAGCTCGACCTTCGAGACCGGCCCGGTGATGCGCGCCCGGTTGGGCACCACGCGAATGCTGCTGCCGTCGAAGGCATAACCGTCGCGTGGGCGCCCGACCACCACCACGTTGTCGGGCCCGAGGGTCACCTCAGCTTCGCTGCGTCGCGCCAGGGTCACGTCCAGCTTGTCGGGCTTCACCTGGAATTCCGTCAGGCTGGGTTCACCACCGCGCGCCTTGAACAGGTCCCGCCGCAGGGGAAGCGAGATCACCGCTTCGTCTTGCCCGCCCAAGGCATCCGCCTCGAACTCCAGCACCGCCGAGAGGTCGAGGTTGCGCACGTCATCCTTGTTGCCGCGAACGTCGACCCGAATGCTGTCGCGGGACTTGTAGAGCACGATGAACTCGGGCGGCACGACGAGGTAGATCGCCGGGGAGTTGTTCCGCAGTTGATCTGCCTCGGCCCGCGTGGCCACCTCTCGCACCTGCAACGGGATGCGCCGTTCGAGGGTGAGACGGTTCGCCAGCGAGTACCAGAGGGCGACGGCCACGATCAAGGCGGTGATCTTGCGACCGATGTCCTGGCGGAACATCAGCCAGATGCGACGCCCCAGAGGGGGCTTGGGCTTGGGGCGCGCGCCGGTCATGTGGCCTGGACCTCCAGGTCATAGCCATCGAGGTGCTCCGTGAGGCGCTGGATCAAGCCCTCGGCCGAGGCCACGGGCATCAGCACGCCGCGGTGCGTGACGCTCACTCGCCCGGTCTCTTCCGAGACGACCACCGTCACCGCGTCGCTCTCCTCGCTGACCCCCAGGGCGGCCCGGTGTCGGGTCCCCATCTCCATCGTGACGGCGAGCGAGTCGCTGAGGGGCAACATGCAGGAGGCTGCCACGATGCGCCCTTCACGGACGACGACCGCACCATCGTGCAGCGGGCTCTTCGGAAAGAAGATCGCCTGGATCAACGGCCCGGAGAGTTCGGAATCCAGCGGCACCCCGGAAGCCTGGATCGTCCCCAGCCCCGTGCGCTGCTCGAACACCACCAGTGCCCCCGTCTGCGAAGCAGCAAGGGCCTGGATGGCTGCCGTGAACTCCGCCAACTGCGCCGGCGCCTCACCGCGCAGGAGCCGCGCCCGCTCACTCAAGCGCGTGAAGCCCGTACGCAATTCGGGTTGAAAGAGGATCACGAGCACGACGCCGATGATAGGCAGCAGCACACCGCCCGCCGCCTCGAGACGGGGGAACTTCAACCCGAAGAACTCGACCATCAAGGTCAAGGCGAAGAACACGCCTAGGATGATGATGGCGACACCCTTCATGACCGCTAGACCGCGAGTGCCGTGCAAGAACTTCAGCACCACGTAGAACAGCCACGTGAGCAGCGCGATCTCGATCACGGCCGCCACGAGGTCCCGGGCCTGGAGCGGTTCGAGGTGCTCCAGGAACGGAATGTCGATCACGGCTGCAGGAAGAGCCATGGGCTGAAGACTCAACCAACTCACGATTCGATGACCGCCCCCAAGGGCACGTTGGCCGCATCCAGCACGGCCCGGACCGTGTCCCCCAGCAGGGTGTCAGGCGTGGACGCTCCTGCGGTGAAACCGATGGTCACATCGCCCTCTGGCAGCCAGCCCTTGTTCACCACGATCTCGCCGGAATCCGGAGAACGATGCGTGATCTCATCCCCGTGGATCGCGTCGGGGCCCAGCACGTGGAAGCTCGGGAAGTCGTCCCCGCCCACGCGCGTGAGGTTCTTGGTGTTGCTGGAATCGTAGCCGCCCACCACCACCAGCAGATCGAGCGGGCCGCGACCCGCCATCTCGCCCACGGAGTCCTGGTTCTCCTGGGTGGCGCGACAAATGGTGTTCAGCTCGCGGAAGTGCTCCGTCTCATCGTCCGTTCCAAATTTGGCGTCGAGAGCGGCACGCACCATCTCCTCGATCTCGCGCGTCTCCGCCGCCAGCATCGTGGTCTGGTTGATGGTGCCCACCTGCCGCAGGTGTTGCCCGGGGTCGAAGCCCTCGGAGTGTGCGTCGGAAGTCAGGGACGAGAGGAAGGCCTCGTGATCCACCGCCCCGGAGATCACATCGCACAAGCCTTGGGCTTCCACGCGATCGGCGACCACCAGGTAGTGCCCGCCGCGTGACGCGATCAGGCTGCAGGACGCGCGCGTCTCCTCGTGTTGCACCAGACCATGGATGATCGTGGTGAAGCCATCCTCCACGTACTTCAGGGTGCGCCTGTGCGGCCGGATCACCCAAGGGCAGGTGGTGTCGACGACGGTGCAGCCGAGGTCCTGCAGCATGTTGATGTCCTCGACCGTGGCCGAGAAGGCGGGAATCACCACGACGTCTTCGGGGCGCAGCGCCCCATTGATGCCCGGTTCGGAGAACGGCCCGCGCAAGAAGCACACGCCCATCTCCTTGAAGTCGGCATTCACCTGCGGGTTGTGGATGATCTGGTCAAGCAACCAGGTGCGCTTCCCGGGGTGCTCGCGCAAGGCATCGCGAACCATGGCCACGGCACGGTCGACCCCCCAGCAGAACCCGAAGGTGCGGGCCGTCAGCACGCGCACACGACCAGCGTTGAGTTCGCCATCGCCGGCACGCAGCTGCTCGATGAGCGCACTTCGATACGAGTATCGCTGTTGCGGGTCTTCGTAGCGTTCGGCGGAAAGGTCGGTCATGAAAAGCGCTCCGGGTGCGGGGCTACCTTAGCCACGACCGCATTCCGAAGCCACCGAGACCGCATGAGCCACGGCCAGGGCATCGGACGCAGCCCTGCAATCGTGCACGCGCACGAAATCGATCCCCGCCTGAGAGGCCAGGATCGTCGTGGCGGTGGTGGCATGTTCCCGCCCCTGGACAGGCTGCCCCGTCAGCTTCCCGAGCATGGACTTCCTGGAACAGCCCAGGACACTGCGATGCCCTTGGCTCGTGAACAGCCTCAGGTTCGCCATCAGGGCCAGGTTGTCTTCGAGGCGCTTGCCAAAGCCGATACCAGGGTCCAGCAACAGCCGATCCATGGGGATGCCAGCGCTCACGGCGCCGTCGACTGAGCGCTTCAACTGCTCCAGCACCTCGGCCGGGGCGTCCTTGTAGGACGGGCTCGTTTGCATCGTTTGCGGCGAGCCCCGGCGGTGCATCAAGACAGCGGGCAATCCGGCCTCGGCAACCACATGGACGAGCCGCGGGTCGTGCTGGAGAGCCGATACATCGTTGAGCAGGTCGACACCCACGCGCAGCGCGCGCTCCAGGACCGTGCTGCTGCTGGTGTCCAAGGAGAGCGGGACCTGCACCGCCTCCCGCAGGGCGGGGAGGGCCTCGGCGAGACGCGCCCACTCCTCATCCACTGGAACCGGATCAGCACCAGGGCGCGTGGAGACAGCCCCGATGTCCAGCAGGGCGGCACCGTCCTCGACCATGCGGCGCGCCGCCTCGACCACCGCCTCGACGGACGCAAACTGCCCTCCGTCGCTGAAGCTGTCCGGCGTGAGATTCAAGATGCCCATGACGCGGGTGCGCCCGGGCGAAGGCAGTGGGCGACGCGTCACGCGGGCCCGGGCACAGGCACCGAACCCCCACCAAAGCCCTCGTCCTGCTCGGGCTCTGTTTGCGGCGTTTCCTGGCCGCGCGCGCTCGGCGTGCCGCTCTCGGAATCCACCGACGGCGGCTCCTCCACCACGGGTCGCAGTTCCTCGACGCTCACGCCCGCCATGATGCGCCGCACGTCTTCGCTGCTGATGGTCTCGTAGCGCATGAGCGCCTCGGTCATGCACTCCACCTCGGCCCGGTTGGCGCCCAGGATCTCCTGGGCCGTCTTGTGCGCGTTCTCGAGAATACTCCGCACCTCGATGTCGATGGCTCGGGAGGTGTCCTCGGAGTAGTTCCGGTTGCGCATGAGCTCATTGCCCAGGAACACCTCGTCGCGGGATTCTCCGTAGCAGACGGGGCCCAACACATCGCTCATGCCCCACGCGCAGACCATGTTGCGGGCGATCTCCGTGGCCCGTTCGATGTCATTCGATGCGCCGCCGGAGATGTCATCGCAGAACAGTTCCTCGGCCACGCGCCCGCCGTAGAGCATGGCCAACATGCCCAGCAACTCCTTGCGGCTGTGATGGTACTTGTCGCGCTCAGGGAGCTGCATGGTTGAACCCAACGCCATGCCTCGCGGAATGATGGTGACCTTGTGCACGGGCTCCACGACGTCCGGCAAATTGGCCGCCACGATGGCGTGCCCCGACTCGTGGTAGGCGGTGATCTTGCGATCTTCGTCGATCAGCACACGGCTCTTCTTCTGCCGACCGAAGCGCACCTTGTCGCGGGCCTCCTCAAGGTCGTCTTGCTCGATGGACTCCTTGTTCTTGAGGGTCGCGAGCAACGCCGCCTCGTTGATCAGCGCCTCCAGCTCGGCACCGGAGAACATCGGTGTCCCCCGCGCCACCTCGGTCAGGTTTACATCGGGGCTCAGGATCACGCGCTGCGAGTGGACCACCAGGATGGCCTCGCGGCCGCGGATGTCTGGCAGGTCGAGGGCGATCTGGCGATCGAAACGCCCCGGGCGCATCAAGGCCGCATCCAGCACGTCCGGCCGGTTCGTGGCGGCGATCATGATCACGCCCGAATCGGTTTCGAAGCCGTCCATCTCCACCAGGATGGCGTTGAGCGTCTGCTCGCGCTCGTCATGCCCGCCGCCCAGGCCTGCGCCGCGCTTGCGACCCACGGCGTCGATCTCATCCAGGAAGATGACGCACGGTGCGTTCTCCCGTGCTTGCTTGAAGAGGTCGCGCACGCGCGAGGCACCGACACCCACGAACATTTCGACGAAGTCACTACCGCTGATGGCGAAGAAGGGCACGCTCGCCTCTCCGGCGATGGCCTTCGCCAAGAGCGTCTTGCCCGTACCAGGTGCGCCCACCAGCAACACACCTCGTGGCACACGCCCACCGAGCCGGCTGAAGTGCTTGGGATTCTTGAGGAAGGAGACGATCTCCTGCACTTCCTCCTTGGCCTCTTCCGCACCGGCCACCTCGTCGAAACTCACCTTCGACTGGTCCGGAGGGATCATCTTCACCTTGCTCTTGCCGAAGGACATGATCCCGCCCTGCCCGCCGCCGCCGCGCATCTGTCGCGTGAACAGGAAGAGGAAGAAGCCGATGAACAGCAGCCAGGGAACCAGCGTCAACAAGAGCCCGCCCCAGAGATCGCTGTCGGGCTCGTAGGAGACGTTGGTCTTCTCGCCCAAGGGCGCGGCCGCGATCTCCACCTCTTTGGCAGATGCAGCCTGAATGAATTCCCCCACGTACCTGGAGCCCGGCTCGCCCTTCAGGTGCGCCCAGTTGGACAGCCCGTTTGTCATGTAGTTGATGAAGACGCCCGTGTAGCCGCCACGCACGGGTGTGTTCACCGTGTAGCCGCTCAACAATCGCCACGAACCATCGGCCACGTGTTCCGTGGCCAATTCGATGCCGACGCCGTCACGAATAGAACGGTTCGCCAGGCTCGCCAGCTCCGAGAGCTCGTCCGTGAAGTACTCGGGGACCTGCACCCCTTCCCAAAGCTGTGCCTCGCCCTTCCAGACCACGTCGGCATCGATGATGCGTTCGCCGCGGATGGTCAAGCGCACGATGTCGCCCGAATAGGCCAACGTGCGCAGGTTGTGGAACGTGCGGTCATCGCCACCCACAGGCGTGTAGTTCACGCTGCGCCAGATGATGAACACCATCGTCAGCACGAGGGCGAACGTCATGGCGTTGCCCATGCGGCTCGGCTGGGGGCGCGGAGGCTTCTGGGGGGGCGTGCTCATTCTATTCGAACTCCGTTTCCAACTCTCTGACGATGTCGCGCGCGAGGAAGGCAAAGGCCTCTCTGCGCGCGTCATCCAAGCCCCGATTCGGCGAAGATGCCGAATCGGAATTGACGAACTCGCCCCGCTGCGTCAAGCGCTTCGTCTTGATGACGACACCGGTGCGAGCGTCCTTGATTTCAATGACTGCTGTCACGCTCGTCGAGCGGGAGGTGACGTCTTGTTGGGGGTCCTCGGATAGCACGGTCTGCCTCACATTGACGACTCGGCCTGAGAGAAGGATTTCTGCTCCCTCCTTGCTCGACAGGCGCAGACCGGGTCTTGAAAGGATCTCGCGATGAACGTGCTCGGTGAGTTCAAACTCCACATCCCGATAGAAGGTTTCGTTGAGAAAATAACCAACGAAGACTTCGTCACGGTCCTTTGCGAAGAGCCCACCCCGCTTGAGTTGGACACAGCCCCCGAGCACCCCGATGCCTACAAGGGCGATCAGGCCCAGCAGCGCCAGGCGGTTCCTGCGGAAGCAGCGGCTCAGGGGAATCATGATTCGGGGTCCGGAAGAACCACGAAGGTATCCGTCGACGACAGCCGCGCCTCGTTCTGAAGTTGCTTCAAGTCGAAGCCCATGGCCTGCAGCCGCCCCAGCGCATCCCGGCCGGCCTCGGTCCCTCCGAACAACAGCGCCGCGTTGGCCAGCCTGACGCGCTCTCCATCCGGATTACCGCGAGCGGCATAGAAGTTGGCGACCAGGACCTCGCCCCGTGCCAAGAGCTCCGTGACCCGGTTCAGATCAGCCCGGGCCTCCACAGCCTTGGCCCCGTAGGGATGCTGCTCCAACGAGAGCTCGAGCAGCTTCTTCGCCCTCAGCATCTCGTCGCGGTTGTATTCGGGCCCGAAGACCAGCTTCAGCCGGTAGTGCCCTGCCAGCCACAGGCTGCGCTCGGCCCACTTGCTCTCGGGGTACTGCCGGTACAGCTGCTCATGGGTGAGCGCGGCCTCAAGCCACTCGCGCACATCCTCGCGTCCGAAGTAGTCGCCCACCAGGCGCAGGGATTCGTCGGCCCAATCGCCCTGTCGGTAATGGGCCTGGAGCGACTCCAGCGCCTCCACGCCCCGTGACCGGGAGTCGAACCAACCCCCGTACTCCTCCAGCGCCAGGAAGGCGACGCCGATCTCGTACAGGCGGTCTTCGATGTCCACCACATGGGGTGACCAGGGAGCGTTCTCCAGCACCTCGCGATACAGCCGGTAGGCCTTGAGGTGTCGCCCCAAGGCGAGCGCCGCTTCGGCCGCGATGAAGTTGGCATCCGCCTCGATGTCCAGCTCGAGGTTGCGGTCCACCAGCACCCGCTCCGCCAGGTCCAGGGCTTCGTCATGACGCCCCCACTCGAGGTAGGTGCGAGCCGACTCCAACTCATCCATGCCCTCCAACGGACGAACCGAGCTGCACGCCGCCAGGGCAGAGCACAGCAACAGCGCGAAGACGCGGGAGAAGGTCATGAGGCGGGCAGCCCTCAGGCGGAACGATGGAGCACGTGACAACGGGTGGGTCGCTCCATGACGTGGAGTAGACACCGATCGTAGTAACGCTTCATTTGATGTTCGATGCCGATCGGTAGCGCAATTTCGGCCGCTTTTCGAGGGTCGGCGAGCCGGAACGAACGGATGGCCCGCGCGGCTGATGTCGACAGATCGAAGGAGTGGTCCTGCCCCGTACGGCATGTACGGCAAACGATCCCGCCTCGCTCTGGGTCGCATCGCAGCATCCGGGAGCCCTCGGGCTGCCGGTCACAGGACACGCATCGATCGAGGACAAGCTCGAATCCGGTGAGTCTAAGCATCCCGCCTTGGAGCGCAAACACCACCGCAGGCAGCCGATCTGGCGCTGGATCGGCCTCCAGGGCCTCCAGATAGGCCGTAGCTTGCCGGTACATGGCGGAGACCCGTTGTCCCTCCGGGGCCATGGCCTGCAGCAGCTCCACCAGGTACTCACCGGCCAGGAGCAGGTCGGTGCGGCCGCGCATGACCGGGTGATGGGAAAGAATGCGGCGCTCGCCCAGCTGAGCCAGGGATCGGCTGCCACGGCGACTGAAATACGTCAGCACGCAATGGTCGAGCAGATCCACGCCGCCTCCCTTGCGGGCCTTGGGCCGGTGGACCCCCTTCAGGATGAGCGAAACCCGACCCTGGTCCTTGGTCAGGAATTCCGCAATCTGGCTCGTCTCGCCAAAGGGCGTTCGTCGGAGCGCGATGGCCTCAGTGGTGGCTCGTCCCATCGCTTGCTAGCCTACCGTTCCTGGCGGTCGGGCCCGCGACCGGACTCGTGGTCGAGCTGTCTGAGAGAGCTGGAATCGAGGTTCCTACGAAGACGCCGCCGGACAAGGACAGCCCGCGCAAGAAGCGGTCCGCCAGGGAGCCATCCCAGGCGGACGACAGGGACGCAGCATCTTCCGACAAGGGGCGCAAGAAAGCCGGCTCCAACGGGACCCCTCCCAAGGGGCGCACCCCCAATGTGATCCTCGAGGACCTCGACCGCCTCGAAGCGAGCCGCCGCAACATCAAGAAGGGCGAGGTGCCGACCGAGCTGCAAGGCACCGTGCGCGACCCGAAGATCCCGCGCAAGTTGGGCCGCTACGCCAGGCCCCATATTCCGCAGATGACCCTGGCCTTGGTCATGTCCGCGACCTCCGCCGTCTCCAAGGTGCTGGCGCTGTACGTGATCTCAGGCCTGCTGCGGCCCATGTTCGAGAACCTGGACGGCGCCCCCGCGGAGGCCTTGCGGAGGATGCTCTGGAGGTTCGCTGAGCTCGCTCAGCCCAGCGGCAAGTGGCTCGAGGGCCTACGGGACTTCAGCGCCGCGGCCCTGGGCCTGTTCTCGGCGGGCTGGAACGCCACGCTGCCCCTCACCCAGCTCAAGACAGCTGCGGTGATGATCGTGGTGCTGGTCGTTTTCGAGCAGGCCATCAAGTACGGCCAGAAGCTGCTCATGCGAGCCGTGGCACTCAACCTGGTGCAGGACATGCGCTGTGATCTGTTCGCCAAGATCATGAGCCTGTCCATGCGCTTCTTCCACGCGAACCACTCGAGCAAGCTGCTCGCGCGCATCACCAACGACCTGACGAAGCTGGGCAACCTGCTGGTGGACGTCATGGTCCACTGGTTCACGGATGTGTTCACGGTGATCGCGTCCATCATCTACATCTACGTCGAGGGCGGCTCAGCGGTGTTCCTGGGCCTGCTGCTGGCCTCGGTGTCCTTCGCGCCGGTGCAACAGCTGGGGCGCCGCATCCGCAACCGCGAGCAGAAGAACCACCGCAAGATGGCGGAGCTCTTCCACTCGGTGGCCGAGTCCTTCGGGGCCCAGAAGATCGTCAAGGCCTTCGGCGCCCAGGACTACGAGAAGCAGCGCTTCCGGGACGTGAACGCCACCTTCACCCATGGGCGCATGAAGTCGGCGGAGCTGGCGGCGCGGGCCGAACCCATGGTGGAGATCCTGGGCGTCATCGCCGTGGCCGCCTTCCTGTTCTACGGCGGACGCAGCGTCATTTCCGGCGACTGGGACGGGCCGGACTTCTTCACCGTGGTGGTGGCGTTGTTCACCTGCGTGAGCTCGCTGCGGCGGCTGGGTGACACGAGCAACAAGTTCCAGGGCGGCATGTCCTCCGCCGACCGCGTGGCGACGTTGCTCTTCTCCGAGCCCGAAATCATCGACGCCCCCGATGCACGGCCCCTGGACATCTTCGAGCGTTCTATCGCCTTCGAGCACGTCACCTACTCTCACGAGGAGGGGCGCAAGGTCCTGGAGGACGTGAACTTCGAGCTCATGAAGGGGCAGACCCTGGCCCTCGTGGGGCACACGGGTTCGGGCAAGTCCACCATCGGCGACATGCTGATGCGCTTCTACGACGTCGACGAGGGCGCCGTGCGCATCGATGGCGAAGACGTGCGCCGGCTGAAGCTCCAAACCATGCGTGACCAGATGGCCATGGTCACCCAGGAGACGGTGCTCTTCGAAGGCACCATCGCGTCCAACATCGCCTACGCCATGCCGCATGCCACCCGCGACGACATCGAGCGCGTCGCCAAGGCTGCCCACGCCCACGGCTTCATCATGAAGCAGCTGGACGGCTACGACACCCGCGTCGGCGAGCGCGGCGCGACCCTCTCCGGCGGCGAGCGCCAGCGCATCGCCATCGCCCGGGCACTGCTGCGTGACAAGCCGATCCTGATCCTCGACGAAGCGACGTCGGCGCTCGACACCAAGTCGGAGCAGATCGTCCAGGAAGCCATCGAGCTGCTCAAACAGGGGCGGACCACGCTGATCATCGCGCACCGCCTGTCCACCATCCGCGAGGCCGACCAGATCCTGGTGCTCGAACAGGGCCGCATCGTGGAGCGCGGCACCCACGACGAGCTCATGGCTCAGGCGGGCATCTACGAGGGCATGGTGAGGTTGCAGAGCACCGACGGGTAGATCCTGCGTGAACTGCCCGCGGCACCCGGCCGCCAGCTCTACCCGCGTCAGCCGGGCTTCACGGCCTTGAAGATCTGCACGTCGCCCTTCACGTTGCGGAACAGGCTGCGCAGGCCGGGCAGGTTCAGCACCGTGTCCCGGCTTGGCACCGCGATGTAGGGGTAGGTGTCGAAGGCATCGATGCGGAAGCCCACCCCGCTCAGCAGCGCGCGCAGCTCGTGCACGGTGTAGATCTTGATGTGCAGCGTCGGTGCCGAGTAGGTCTTCTTGATCTCGGCCAGGGCCTTGCGCTGCACGGAGCCCGCCTCGAGCCATTCGTTGAGGCGCTTCAGCCCCTTGCGCTGCATCAGGAAGGCATCGTTGTCGGTGTCGACGATCAAGCGCCCGCCGGGGCGCAGGATCCGGAACACCTCTTGGATCATCGTCCGGCCAGGAGCTTCGGCCAGATGCTCGATGATGTCGTTGAGCAGCACCACGTCGAAGCTGGCATCCGGGAAGGGCACGCAGGTGGCATCACCGCGCAGGAACGGGATGCCCTGCTGCTGTTGCTGGGCGATCTTGAGGGCGGCCTCCGAGAAGTCCAGACCCACCACTTTGCCGCCACGACTGCGGGCCAAACCGCCGAAGAAGCCGACCCCACAGCCCAGGTCCAGCACGTCCAGGCCATCCACCTCGCCCATGAAGCGCTGCACGTTGGCCACGCGCTGGCTGTAGACAGGGCTGTTGTAGCGAGCCAGATGCCCTTCGAAGTAATGGGAGTCGTAGTGACTCTCATCGAAGAGATCTTTGTCTTGTTCGAGAATGGTCATGGCGCGGCCCGGTGAGTGAAACGCTGCCGAAGGCTAGCAGATGATCGGCCCCTCGGCTCCCCGCTGACCCGCAGTCAGACCCTTAGCCGGAGAGGCGGTCGAGCAAGCTGCGCACGGCCTCGACATCCGGCAGCTCCTCCGGAGGCTCTACCGGACACAAGCCAGCGGCTGACGCGAGGGCGTGCACCACGAGCCCGGCCTGGCGCCGCTCTCGTCGGCTGGCGTTGGGAGAGATCCAGGTCTCCAGCAGGGAGAAGTCCCGACGCACGGCGGCCGCCACGCTGCGATCCCCGAGACGCAAGAGCATCGCCGCCGCCAGAAGGCGCGTGGCACCATCCTGGCTGAAGAGCTCCGAGCGGTAGCGGGATTCCAGGCCGTCCAGCACATCCATGTCGTCGAAGGTGAGGTTCTTGGGCGGCTCGATACGCCACGTGGGGTCGCCGTAGAGCAGATGGTCGGCCCACAGCAACCGATCCTCACCGTAGCGCTCCGCCACCGACTGCCGCGCCCGCTCCATGGCGGCGCCGATGGTGTCGCCGGCACCCAGGCTGCGATGGAAGCTGCGCGCGAAGTTTCGCGCCACCTCATCGCGCACCTCCCACAGGGTGCCCACCACATGACGCACTCCGGCCAGCAACAGCGCAGAAGCCACGCCCGCCGCGCCTTCCGGCCCCGCGAGGCCGCGGCCGGCACCCGTGCCGGCACCGGTCGCCCGGCTCTCATCCGCCGAGCTGCAGGCGTTCAGGAAGACCAAGCCCGGCATGTTCACGCGACCCGCCACCTGCTCGATGAGGCTGGCGGTCAAGGCTCCATCTGCGAGGCGCAGCTGCGCCTCGCCCGTCTGCGCGTCGTAGTCCGCGTGCCCCGCGTAGTGCAGGACATCGAAGCGTGGCAACTCATCCCGGATGGTCCGCAACGTGACCCGCCCGGTGAGCGTGGTGACGGGCCCGATCGCCGGAGAATCTTCCAGGATGCGCTCCACCTCGCGCGCCTCCTCCTGTGCTGCCGGAAGATCCCCGGAGGGGTCCGCCACGATCAGCACCGAGAGCGGAGGCGACATCTGGCGTTGCATGGGAGGCGAGGCCTCGGCATCCATGCTGACGAGGCGCCCCATACGGAAGCGCCGGCCGAGAAAGTCGTCGCCGTCGTGCAGCAGTTCCCAGGGGATGCTCACCAAGGGCTTGTCCAGGTGCAGCAAGAGGTTGGGCCCGCGCGCTTCCTGCAGCTTCTCCTTCAAGAAGCTCGGCAGCAGGTCGACATAGATGGCTCGCCCCGCTTCCACCAGCTCGTCCAGCAAGCCCGTCTGCCCGGCGTTGGCACGCGACAGGATGGCCAGGATCTCCTGGGCACGATCCGCCACCAGAGCGGAGTGGAAGGGGCAGGTGCGCGAGGTCTTGATGGTGCTCTCGAGCGCCGAGCCCTCCTTGAAGGGCGTCACCCGGATGCTGTTCTCCGATTGCCAGAGAACCTGCAGCGTCACCTTGGGTTCACGTACGGGCATCAGCGACCGGACCAGCGGGCCTTCGGGTCAGGGGATCACGGCGAACAGCGGCGAGCCGGTCGCACTCACACCCTCAATGCGCTCCACGGCACCGGTCTCGACGAAGACACGATGCACAAGGCCACTGGAAGCGCCCAGCATCAAGACCACCTCCGGACCGGCAGCCAACAGTCGCTTGGCCTCCGGCATCATGCTCAACCAGGGGCTCAAGCCACGCCCGGCATCCCAGACCTCCAGGCGCCAGGTGGGTTGTCCGGCCCCGGTCTCATCCGCCACCAGGACGGCGGCGCCGCCGGGAATCGGCGCGGCATCCAAGATGCGGCCCGGGCCCTCCAAGCGATCGGCGATGGCCGGCACGCCATCCTCCACGACCACCAGCATGTTCGCCGTTTCGACGGATTCGGCCGAGGGGATCACCAGCAGCCGGCCGTCACCCAGGCTCAGCAGCCGCACCGGATCCAGCTCCAGCTCGAAAGACGTCAGCCAGCCCGTGTCGAGGTCCAGGACCGTCAAGCTGCCTGGCCGGCCATCGGCCCGCCGGCTGGCCACGTAGAGGTGACGCCCCTCCAAGACCATGTCGGCCAGGGACTGATCGCCCGGCAGCCCTGCGCTGAACATGCTGTGGGATGTGCCCCCGAGCATGTCGATCTGCCGCACCAGCAGATCGTCCTCGGCGACGAAGGCCGTGAAGCCGTCGTGCGCGATGGCCCAGCGCCTGCCCGACATGACTTCCGCCATGGGGTCCAGGCTCAGGTCTTCCCGTCCGTCCAGGAAGGACACGCGGCCGGGTGGCGCGAAGGGTGAACCCTCGGGGCGAACCACCGCGAAGGCAGGTCCCGTGGACGCCGCGTGCGCCAGATCGTTGCTGTCGGGGTCGAGGTGCGTGACGGCGAAGGGGCTACCGCCCCAGTTCCTGGCCGACCAGCTCTCGAGCTGACCGCCATCGCGCAGCAGGTACCCCAGGAAACCGTCCCGGGAAAACGCTGCGGCCAAGAGCCCGCCCGCGCCAGGAATCGGCGGATGCAGCAGCGAGCCGTCGCGCAAGTCGATGCGAACCACGTGGTTCTCACCAGGCAGCAGCAAGGTCGGCGGTTGCACCATGAGGGAGAGTGGCTTCGAGACCCGGCCCTCCGTGTCCTTGAAGACGAGGTCGAGGCTGCGCTCGACATCCAGCGGATCGTCGAGCTCGATCACCAGCGTCACGCGGCCCCATTCGTCGCTCACCGTGCGACGTTGCAGCATCTCCAACGTCTCGTCCGGATGCGGCACGAACAGCTGAAGGTTGTCGAGAACTTCCACGACCGAGGGCGGAGCCACCGTCGGCGAGGCCAGCAACACCTCCACGGGCGAGGACGGCCAGAAGCCCTCCGCCACGATGCGTAGCACGCCGCCCGCCTCGGGGAAGGAGTGGTGCACCGCCAAGCCCTGGCCCGTCGCACCCCGGCTCTCTAGCCCAGCCGGCAACTGAGCCGATGCGCCTGACGCCAATCCCATCACCAGGCCCATCACCAGGACCATCCAGAGGCCCGAAGAGAACCCCACGGGGAGGCCCAACCCAAGGACGGGGGCCGGTGGGCTCCATCTCGGATCCTGGCGCCCTCGAGAGGGGCTCGACCGGTGGGCGTCCGCGTGGTTCAGGGCATGCATGCGCTGGAGAATACCTTGCTCGGGCTGCGACTGTGGGATCGGAGAGATGGCCCGACCAAGGCGAGGACGGCCAGTGAGGCCGGGCATCACGCCCCCCTATCGGCCATTCGACGCCGGAGCCTGACCGAAGCGGACAGGCTGTTCCGGGTGCATGGAGGCCGCACGGGTGAGCAAGGTGACCAAATTGGCCACTTTGAGCACCTTCCGGATATCGATCTTGTCCACCGTGTCCGTGGGCTTGTGGTAGTCCTCGTGCTCACCCGCAAAAAAGAAGATCACGGGGATTCCGGCGTTCGAGAAGTTCACGTGGTCGGAGCGGTAGTAGTAGTCGTCCACCCGACGCCGCAGGTCGCCCAGGCCCTGCTCCCACTCGAGCTTGATGCCGGCCTCGGGGGCGAGGCTCTCCGCCAGGCTGACGAGGCTGTTGTACTCGGGGTGCGTGGGCGAGGGGGTCGCGCCGATGGTGCCCGACTCGTTTCGGCCCACCATGTCGATGTTGATGTTGGCGACGACCTTCCCGATGTCGACCGTGGGGTTGTCGACCCACCACTCCGAACCGAGCAGCCCCTTCTCCTCGCCGGTGACGCCCAGAACCAGCACGCTGCGACCGAGGAGCCTGGGGTCCCGCGCCAAGGCCTGGGCGACCATCAGCACCGTGGTGGTCCCGGTCGCATTGTCGTCGGCACCGTTGTAGATGTTGCCGGCATCATCGATGCCCACGTGATCCATGTGCGCCGACAGCACGATCATCTCGTCGGCCAGGTCCGGGTTGGAGCCCCGCAGCAAGCCCACGGTGTTGGAGCTCGAAAGCTCGGTGGCCGTGACCGGTGCAGCCAAGGAGAGGCTCACTCCGTCCAGGGGGAAGCCCCCTTGGCCAGCCGTCACGGCACGCGCTTCGTAGGCGGCGTCAAAGTCCTTCCCAGCAGCGCTGAAGATCTGAGCGGCGGCGGCGGGCTCCAGGTAGAGCCGAGGGAAGGGCTGGGCCATCTGTTCTGCGCCGCCCAAGGTCATCGACTCACCGCGCATGCGCGCCTTGGCGAAACGAAACCACTGGTCGGCCCGAGGATCGTCGGGGGCATTGATGAGGATCATGCCCACCGCACCCAGGGTCTTGGCGCGGGCCTGCTTGGCGCGCCAGTTGGAGGCGACGATGAGCGTGGGCTCCGTCTCTTCCAGAGTGGGTGCGCCACCGAAGACCATGACCAACTTGCCGCTCACATCGAGACCGGCGAAATCGTTCACGCCCGTCGTCTCGTCGTAGAGACCGTGGCCGGCGAACACCACGTCCGCCTGCACTTCGTAACCGGCGCCACCGTATCCGCGCACCGCGTAATCATCGTCGGGTGCGAAAGCCTTCACGAGATCCTCGCCCTGCATGAGATCAAAACGCAGGGCGTCCACGTCGAGGCTCGTAAGCATCAAGGGGTAGGTCTGGATGAAGGTGCCGTTGTCACCCGCGGGCTCGAAGCCGTACATCCGCAGCTGGGCCGCAACGTACTGCGCGGTGATCTCAGCCTGGACCGTGGCCGTGTCACGCCCTCCCATGGCATCGGACGCCAGGAAACTGAGGTGGGCTTGGAGTTGGCGCAGCGCTGCATCCTCGGCGGCGCTCGTGGTCGAGGCCGCGGGGAAGCTGGCGTACTGTTCGAGATCGTTCTGTTGCGCCGAGGCGGGCAGCGCGACAAGCAGGAGCGTGGGGAGGATGAGAAGGGCGCGCAAGAGTCACTCCTGATGATGAATGTGCGGGAGGTTCAGCCGTCGGCGATCTCGAGTCGCTTCACACGGCCGCCCGCAATGTACATGAGAGCGTCCTCCTGCCCGACGAACACGGGGCCCTGGCCGGAGCGCCCGCCCTGCCGGTGGGCAACATGGATGGCAGCCCGATCTGGTTCCTCGAAGGCCATGAGGTAGAGATCCTCCATGGGAGCCTCCGGGCTGCGCTCGTCAAACTCCGACTGGACGTAGACCAGCAGCAGGTCGTCGCGGGAGACCGCCGGGGCGTAGTGGTGGACGTAGCCCCCACCAAAACTCCAGCGACCACCGCCCGAGAGGTGGGTCTGGAAGATCTGGAGATACCCATGCTGGTCGCGCTGGGGCGCCACGAGGACGGCGGCTGGCCCGGCCTCAGAGGGCATCTCCCGTAAGCCCACCGCGAAGGGCAGCCGCTCGTGATGCCCCAGGTTGCCCTCGGCCATGAAGCGCAAGGTCCCGGACTCCAGCTCCAGGCGCCACAGTCCTTTCACCTTTCCGTCTACGATCAGGGCGTCCCCGCTGGGCGAGAACACGGCCCTTGGCCCCACACAACCCGTGGCAATCCGGCGCGAGGCGGGTCCGTCGGAGCCGAAGCTCCAAGCCTCCCAGCCTTGGGTCCCCAGGAACGCGACGGCCCGCCGCGAGCTGCTGAGCAGGATCTGCTCCAGCTCGAGGCCGCCCTGGGGCCTGGCCTCCCGCTCGTCGGTCTGCAGCAACGCCCAACCGTGCCCCCCGCCGTTGGCAGACAACTCCTTGGGCGCGCTCTGGGCTTGGTCGGCTCCCTGGGAACTGTGGTGGATGATGAGACGCGGACCGGCCGGTGATGCCCAAAGCAAGACGGGCTCGTCCGCGGCGTCGACTCCCACGAGGGTCAGGCGATCCACCGAGAGGGACTTGGGCGCCACGGCTGGCGGCTGAGGGCCGTCCCCCGTCGGGTCTCTCGGCAACTCAAGCTTGCGCAAGTAGGCGCCATCCTGGAGGCACACCAGACCGTTCTCGTGCAGCGCGTGAACGATGCCCTCGGAATCGATGACAGGCCAGCCACGCAGCCCGTCGGGCAGGGCGAAGGTCGACCTGGGATCCTTGGCCGAGGCCGGCACAACTCTCCAGTGCCCGGCCGCATCACCCACGATGGCGAACTCCGCGCCCTCACGGGTGAGGATTCGAGTTCCCGGACCGAGATCCAAGACCCGCACAGGGGAGCGGGTGAGCCACCACGCCACACTCAGCAGGAAAGCCACAGCGAGAATTGTCAGCAGTCGGCGCATGCCATCTTTTCTGTCGGTCGAAAGGCGTGTCTGGGTGCCCGACCTTCCAACGTAGCGTTTGCTAGCCTCTGCCGGATGTCTCTCCGGCTCGTCCTTCTCTTCGTCGTCGCCCACGGCCTCGCGGGTTACGCCTTTCTGAAAGATGTCGGTCCCGGCTTTCCGCTGGATGACACCTGGCTGCACATGGTCTACGCCCAATCCTTCGGCGAGGGCCGGGGATTCGCCTTCAACCCAGGGCAACCCGAAACAGGGATCACAGCTCCCATCTGGACCGCCATGCTGTCCGTCCCGGTGGTGCTTTCGCAGCTCGCCTCGGAGCACCAGGGCCTGCTCAAGCTCCTGCCCTGGACCGGGGATCTGCCCTTCGACGGTCGGCCGGATTTCCTGGTCCGGATGCTGGGCGGCCTCATGGGCTTGCTGACGGCCCTTGCCGGCTATCGCCTGACCAGCGGGGCGGGTCGCTGGCCCGCGGCCTTCACCGCCGTCGTCCTGACCTTTGATGCCACCCTTCTGTTCGACCGCTTCGCCGGCATGGAGATCCCGCTCTTCAGCCTCGGCACCATGCTCTACATCGGCGCTCTGCTCGACGGTCGGGTCGGGCGCTCGGGGCTCCTGGCTGGGCTCCTGGCGCTGATTCGACCTGAGGGACTGCTGCTCAGCGTGCTCGGCGCCGGCTGGTTCGCCAAGCGCAAGCTGAGCGTCACCCGCTTCTTGGGTGTAGTGGCCCTCTGCATCCTGCCCTGGATGACCTACTGCTTCATCCTCTCCGGCCGACCCTGGCCCGCCACCTTCGACGCCAAGGCGGCCATGGTGCTCGAGCCGCGCATGCTGTTCGCGTCCGTGGGTGCCTTGCTGAATGACAGCGGCTGGGGTTGGGCGCTACCCCTCGCCTCCCTGGTGGGCATCTTCTCGCTCGAGGGCGGCCGCCACTCCCTGGGCGTGCTCACCGCGGCGGCCGCGGGCCTGCTGCTGGGGGGCGTCCTGCTCTCGCGCCCGATGCAGATCGCGGGAGAGACGGACGTCATCCCGTACTACTGGGCGCGCTACACCCACATCGCCTGGCCCCTGCTGCTGATCATGGGCGCCACCGGTCTGTCGGCCTTGACCCGCACCGCCTACGCCGGCCTGCGTTGTCGGCCCCACTACGCCCTGCTACTCATCGCTCCCTTCCTGGTGCTGTCCTGGTTCGGGCGCGACCTGTTCGCCCACGGCAGCGGCATGAGCGCGCGTTTCGCCGACCAATGTGACCACGTGGAGAGGCAGAACGTCGCGGCGGGATACTGGATCGCCGACCACACCCCCAAGAGGTCCGTGGTCGCCACCCATGATGCAGGGGCAATCCGTTTCTTCGGAAAGCGCAAGGTGGTCGACATCTTTGGGCACCAGAACTTCAAGTTGCTGGCAGCCGAACGCGCAGGCCCCGAACTGGCGAGGCACTGGCTCCTGGACACCAAGCCCGATGTGCTCGCAGTCTTTCCTGCACTCTGGGCGCGCAACCACAGCCCGGAGCTCAAGCAGATCTGGGCCCAACAATCTCCCCAGGACGGCGCGCAGCTGATGATGGCTTCGGACGATTACGCCGAGTTCTTCGGGCTCACCCAGCGCGTGAAGACCTTCCACGTTGAGCACCCCTCCACGGTGCCCAGCCCGCTGCACGCCGACCTGGCGATTTTCGTCGCACCATGAGTTCGGTCGCGGGCTCGAGCGACGCGGCTCGGGAGTCGCCATCCGTGGGGATCGAGAGGCTTGCGAAGTGGCAGCTGCTCGCCATCGTGCTGCTGGCGCTCGTGGTGCGGGTGGGCTTCGAAGTCTCCCTACGCAGTGACGACGGCGCGGCGGGCGCCTTGGCTGCCCACCTCCTGGGGGACGAGCGGGCCTACGATGCGTTCGCCCGGGCCAGCGCGGATGGCAGCCTGGATCGCGAACGGGCCTTCTATCAGGAGCCCGCCTACGCCTGGCTCCTGGGGCGGGTGTATTCGCTGTGGCCTCCCACAGACGTGCCCAACGAGGCGGCGGTGATCGCCCGGGATGCCGTGCGCGACGGCGTGATCCTGCTCCAACATCTGCTGGGCATCCTGCTGGCCGTGACCACGGCGCGGCTGGGGGCGCGTGCCCTGGGGCGCCGGGCGGGTTTCGTGGCCGGGGTGTTCATGGCGCTCTCCGGGCCCACCGTCTTCCACGAAGCGATGCTGCTCAAGGCCAGCCTCTCGTTGCTGTTGGTCGTCCTGTGCCTCGGCCTCTGGTTGGACGTTCTCGAGCGCCCCACCCGCGGCCGATCCTTGGTGCTCGGGCTGTGCATGGGCCTGGGGATCATGCTGCGAGGCAACCTCTACCTGCTGCTGGCCCTGGTGCTGGCCTCGTTGGTCCTACGACGCAGTGCGCGCACGCTGCAGAGCGCTGTGCTCGTGGGTGCCACGGCCCTGGTGGTGATTTCGCCGCTGACGATCCACAACATCCAGCGCGGGGATTGGGTCCTCACGACCTATCAGGCCGGTACCAATGCCGCCATGGGACAGCCGCCTGGGATCGACCCTGAGCTGGGGCTGATGTACGAGCCCCTGCGAGCGGGGCGCGGCGACGCCCGCTTCGAGGAAGCCGACGCCGTGGCCCTGGCAGAGGAGGCTGTGGGCGCGCGCCTCGGCGGGCGCGAGGTGTCGTCCTGGTGGTGGGCGCAGGTGGCGTCCCAGGTGCAGGCCGAACCCGTCGTGGCCCTGCAGCGCATGGGCTGGAAGCTGCTGCATCTCGTGCACGGGCTCGAAGTCCCCGATGTGAAGGACTGGGCCTTCTTTGCGCAACGCGTGCCTTGGTTGAACACCCCCCTCTCGAACTTCTGGGTGCTGGGCCCGTGGGCACTGCTGGGCCTGATGTTCCTTCCGTGGCGCCACCGACCGGGTCTGCTGGTGGTGCGAGGTGGCGTCCTGGTCGTGGCCGTGTCGCTCGTGCTGTTCTACGTCATGGGGCGCTACCGCCTGACGGCCGTGCCCATGCTCAACATCCTGGCCGCGGGGGCGCTCTGCGCCGGCTGGGACACCCTGCGCTCGCCGGCGGCCAGTTGGCGCAAGGGCCTCGTGCTGCTGGCCGGCGTCGGCCTACCGCTCGCCATGGCCCAAATCCCCATGCCCACCGCCTCGCAGGGTTTTCCCGTGTCGTGGTCCAATGCCTCGACCATCGAGAAGGACGCAGCCGTGCGCGCCACGGATCCGGTCGAGGCCAGCTCCCGGCGCGAACGGGCCTTGGCTTGGGCGCGTCGCGCCACGGAGCTCGCCCCGCTGTTTCCCTCCGCGCGCATGGCGGAGCTGTGGGCCTGCGAAGCGGCCGGCCCTGCCCTCGCCCCCCTGCCGGACGAGGCCCGCGCTGCCGCCTGGCGACTGGCCCTGCTCATGGAAGGGCTACGCACCGGCAGGGATGTTTCCGCTGCTCTGCGAGGCCCCGAGGCCGCCGTGGCGCAGGCCACGGTGAGCTTGCTCGACCTTCCCTCCCGCACCGGCAAAGACGCTTTCACCGCCGCTGGCCGGGCCTCCGCAGCCCGTGCCCTGAGCCCACGCCTCAAACCCCAGAGCGTCCCCTACCTGCCGCCGGAGAACGTTCTGGGGCTGGCGCTGCGCTTTGCTGACCTCGCAGTGCGGTTGGAGCCCGACGAAGCGGTCGCCCTGGTCCAACGGGGCCTCGCCTGGAAGCGCCTGGGCCGACTGAGCGAAGCCGAGGCCGACTATCGCGCCGCCGCGGTTGCAGGTATCGACAGCGTCAGCCTCCACAACAACCTGGGAAACCTGCTGCTGGAGACGGGCCGGGCGGCGGAGGCCGAGGCCTCGTTCCTGCGCGCGCTCGAGCACTCCCCCGACGATCCCGTGGTGCTTCGCAACCTCCAACGGGCACGAGCAGCCAACGGCAAGACTTGATCGAACCCCGCCGAGTTGGCACACCGGGCGCCATGAGCACCCTTGCCGAAGCACCTACGACACTTCCGTTCGCCAAGACCAAGTGCGGTGGCTGCACAGCCCTGTGCTGCAGCTACTTCGCCTTGGAGATCGACACGCCGGACGAGCCCGACGATTTCGAGAACCTCCGGTGGTACATCATCCACGAAGACGTGAAGATCTTCGTGGACGACGACACCTGGTACTTGCAGATCTTCCGCAAGTGCAGCTGGCTCGACGGCAACAAGTGCGGCAACTACGAAAACCGCCCGCAGATCTGCCGCGAGTACACCGACGAACTCTGCGACTTTGACGGCCCCCAGTCAGACCTCACCTTCAACAACATCGAAGAGCTCGAGGCCTACCGCGACGAATGGGTCGCCAACTACGAGCTGAAAAAGAAGAAGAAGGCTGCCAAGAAGGCGCGCAAGAAGGGCGTCATGAGCAAGAAGCAGCGCAAGAAGCTCCGGAACTAGCGGCTCCTCTCAGCCGTCGTGCTCGTCGAGCTTGCTGAGTGCATTCCGCTCGAGGCTACGTAGCTCCGTGAGCGCCGTGTCGATGTGCTCTTCCAGCTGACGCCGGGCGTCGCTGCTCTGGATGCCCGGCTCGAAGTCTTCAACGGACAGCACGGCCTCGCGGTACCAGTGGCTCCACGCTACGAGGATGGTGCGCTCCCGATCGCCCACCAGCGCTCGCTGGACCGGGTCGTCGCGCACCACCTCGACCGACAGACGTGTCACGGCTGTCTCGGCTTCGGTTTGAAGCCGTATGCGGGCGGCACTCATCACGATGTCGAGAACCTCCTGAGCACGCGGCAGACCCGCCGAGGCGAAGTGGCTCACGAGGGCCAAGGTGCCCACGGCCACGTTCTCCATCTCCGGCAGGCTCACCTTGTCGAGGCGGTCGAGGTTGGTGTGGTAGTAGGGGTCGGTGAAGTGCCAGAGCAACACGGCAGGGACACCGCGCTCCAGGAAGGACTCGTGGTCGGAGCCCCCCTCGTAGGGGTTGCTGGTCACGGGCCAGTCGGTCTTCTTGGCCCGTTCGTTCATGGCCGCCATGACGTAGTCGTTCAGGAAGTTTCCTACCAACTCTCCCTCGCGCACGTCACCGCGGCCCCACTCGGAGTGGATGTCCAGCGGCGGGCGATCCCAGATGGCACCCGGATCAGGCATGCGCTCCACGAGAGGCAGGGCCCCGTTTTCTTTCGGGTCTTCCCCCACCATGTCGATCACCAGCGCCAGATCGACCTTGTTGGAGTTGGCGCGCAGCCACTCCCGTGAGCATTCGAACTCGGTGCCCACCAGGAACACGATGCTGCGCCGGGGGCGAGGCAGGCGTCCTTCGCGGATGGCCGTGAGGTAGCCCGTCGCCATCCCGATCGTCGTGGCGACGCCTGATCCGTTGTCGTTCGTTCCCGGCTCGTCCAGGTGCGACACCAAGGCGATCGTTCCCGCGTGCTCATCGGTGCCGCGGATCTGCCCCACGAGGGTGCGACTACGAGCCTCCGTGAAGCGCGTCTTGATGGCCACCCGGACGTAGACCATGCCCCCACCCAAGAGCCGTTCCAGGATGTCCTTCTTGGCGGGTGAGATGTTCAGGCCGAATCCTTGGCGCTCCGGGTTGTAGGGCACTTTGGAATAGTGGATGGCGTCGGGGTAGTTCTGCGGCTCGTTGTAGGCCGGCAGGTAGGAGGAGATGACGCCGAGCGCACCACCCTGCACCACGGCCTGCTCGAACAAGGTCTTCGCCGGCAAGGTGCCGTAGACGATGGTGCCGGCATAACTCTCGGCAGGCCTGGCGTGGTCGAAGCGGATCAAAGGTGCCACCACACCTTGTGGCTTGGTGGGGAAGGAGTTCACACACACGAAGGTGCGCTCCAGCCCGGCTTCCGTCTCGAAGGAGTGCAGCTGCCCCACGTCGGGGGAGACCACATCGAGGCTGCCTGAGAACGGCGTCCAGGCGGGGCGCACGGGACCGAAGTCCCGGAAACGCACCGTGTCGCCGTCACTCTCAGACGATGAGGGGTCCATGAAGCCTGCTTCCTTCATGAGCGTCATCGCGCTTTCGAGGCTGCGCAGGTAGCCCTGGTTGCCGCGCACCCGGTAGTACGGGTCGAGGTTCTCGAGCAGGCGCTGGGCTCCCTCCATGTGGAAGACGCCCTCCATGGAATCCATGGCCGCCTCGAGGCTGGTTCCGGAAGCCTTCGGTGTTTCTTGACTGAGCAGCGGCTGGCAGATTCCGGCCGACGCCAACACCAACACTCCCATGCCCAAAGAGGCGCGACAGCCTCCGAAGCTCGCCCAACGACTGGTGCTCACGGGTACTCTCCAGGGGAATCGAGGGCACCGATCCGCCGACCAGCGAAACCCTCATACCTCGCCGGCGCCGACCACAACCACCCTCAGACGTGGCCCACGATAACCGGCATTCCCGGTCGTCGAATATCTTGCCGCCATCCCGACACAGCCGCGCCCCGCCGGCACTTCGTTCCCGCGTGGGATCGGCCCCGCCACCGCCCGGCCGTCCAGACGCTCCGTAAGAGCTCTGTAAGCGCTCCATGGGGGCTCCAAAGGGGCTCCATTGGGGTTTCCAAGGGCTCCGGTCTCCGGGCTCAGGCTCTCTCATGGATTCTTGATGAGGTTCTCCAACCGAGCCTCGACGCGGGCAGGACCCGGTCGTCATCCTGCTTCCCCCCTGCCTCAGCACTCCCTCGGCGACTGACCATCCACCAACGCATTCTGGCCATCGACTACGGGCGCGTGCGCCATGGCCTCGCCGTCAGCGACGCCTTGGGCTTGGCTGCCCATCCCCTGCCCTGCCTGGTCCGCTCGAAACCCGCCGAGGACCAGCGTCACCTCGCAGGCCTCATCGAGGATCGGGACATCCAGAGCATCGTCCTGGGCCTGCCCCTGAACATGTCTGGAACCGAGGGCCCCATGGCGAAAGAGGTCCGGCTGTTTGGCGCCCAGCTCGAAACGGGGCTGGGGCTGCCCGTGAGCTACGAGGACGAGCGCCTGAGCACGGATGAGGCCGAAGAACGGCTCAAGGAACTGGGGTTGCGGCCCAGCGAACGGAAGCGACGCAGGGATTCAGTCGCGGCGGCCATCATTCTCGAGGCCGTCCTGGCCCGGGAGACGGACTCCTAGCCAGAGCTCCGGGGGAGCTGCCGAAAGATCCTCGGGGATCCTAGGGCGAACGTGGTGCCGCGCACTTGCGCGAACGGCGGGCGACGGCACCTGCCACCATCAGCAGCCCCAGCAGCACGAGCACCAGCGGCGGCGGCGCGTCCATGAGCGGGCCTCCCGCAGCGCCTGCCTGCTCTGGCTCCGGGAAGATCGCCGAACCGGCGCTGACGGCCAGCACAGGCACCACGAGGGTGGCCGACACGACCAGCGTGAGGAAAGACATCCGTGAACGTTGTGGCGCGGTCAAAGGTGAGAACCTAGGTGTGTTCGGCGAGGGGGCCTGTGTGCTTGGTCGAGATCGTCGGTCTCAGGAAGCTTCGGTGATGCCGATGAAGGCACAACGAACCCTGTGTGAATCCCTTGAGACCACTGGTCAAACTTTTGGGTGAGCCCCGGTGAAAGCTCCCGAACAAGCTGCTGCCCGTTCACCGAAACGCGCCCGATCTCTCCGGCCGCCCAACTGGTAATGACTCTATGTCGGTCGGGAATGACCGTCAAGCGCAGTGGACGCTGCGATGAGGGACGCACATCGACCAGCGACAGCTCTGGGCTGTAGTACCTCCGCCAACCGCTGCCACTCGCCGCCGGGGCGTGCACGCCAAACCGCCTCTGGCAGCTTGATTCCAGGGCTTTCCGAGCTGGGTGTTCGAAATCGCCGGCGAGAAGATTGCCGCAGTGAAAGAGGGATCTCGAGCCGCAAATAAGCCGGGTTCTGTCCCCCTCTGCCGAAGCAGCGAGGTGGCGACCATGACTCTAGGACCGCCGTTGCCGACGGCCTCGAACGCTCTACCCGGAGGTCCAAACGACGCGGGCCGCGTCATCCCTCCCTATTCGAGCTTTCTCCCGGTGAGGTTTACCAAGCCGAGACGATCACCCGCCCCGCTGGTGCGCTCTTACCGCACCCTTTCACCCTTACCCCACTGCCACCCGAAGGAGGCAGCGGGGCGGTCTACTCTCTGTTGCACTGGCTCTAGCCTTACGGCCGGTGGGCGTTACCCACCACCGTGCCCTGTGGAGCCCGGACTTTCCTCTCCCCGCCTCGGCCCGAAGGCCCAAGCAGGCAGCGGCCGCCTCTGCGACTCGAGATCCCAAACTGTCAATGGACGGTGTGTGCTGGCGAAGCTGCTCAGGGCAGGCCGCCGAAACTGCTCGGGTGCAGGGCGGCTGCCACGAGTCCCCGAAGCGAACCGGCGCCGAGCTGCGACCGAGCTGGCTATGATACGCCGCGACCGGGGACAGCGTCTCCCCCTCAAGCCCCTTCCATCTCCTGCCGGCTGCCGCTCTCCATGGAATTCGTCTACGTCACGAAGCGCTACGACCTCTTCGATCTTTCTTTTCCCCACGGCTTCGTGGCGGGCTCGGAGGACGACCGCGTCGACACTTGGACCCAACGCATCCGCGAAAAGGGCTTCTTCGTGGAGCGCCGCTGGGCCGAGCTGGACAGCAGCTTCAAGCAGATCATTCCCTACACCTTGATGGTGCACGGCAACGAGGTCCTGTTGCTCAAGCGCCTCAACACGGGCGGCGAGTCCCGGCTGCACGGCAAGCTGTCCATCGGTGTGGGCGGGCACATCAACCCCATCGATGAGGTGACGGACGCCGCCGCTGTCCTCGAGTCCGGCTGCCGCCGTGAGTTGGACGAAGAGCTGAACATCGAGACGCCCTACACCCTTGAGCCCGTGGGCGTCATCAACGACGAGTCGGGCGACGTGGGGTCGGTGCACTTCGGGCTGGTACAGATCGCCCGCTGCGAGACCCAGGACGTCACGGTGCGCGAGACGGACCAACTGGAGGGCTCCTTTGTAAGCCTCGCCACCCTCAAGGACCTCGCCGCCAAGGAGCGTGATCGCCTCGAGACCTGGACCGCGCTGATCATCGACCAACTCGAGGCCGCCATCGGATGAGGTGCAGCGACGACGATGACGAGAGCGAGACCATCTGGCACATCACGCTGGATGGTTCGCCGGCCAGCTTGGTGCCCGGCGGTGAGCCTTTCATTCATGCCTCCTTTACGCGGCAGTTGGCCGAGACCTTGAAGGTGCACTACCCCGACGCGCAAAAGGTGGTGCTGTTACGCCTCGACGCCGGGCAGCTCGGCGGCCGCCTGGTGGAAGAGCCTTCCCGCGGCGGGCAGCTCTTCCCGCACATCTACGGCGAGATCGGGGACACGGACATCCTCGAGCGGGTGGATCTCGAGCGGGACACTGCGGGCAGCTTCCCCTTGCTGGACGGCTAGCAGGAAGAGGCCGGCGGCCCGCCTTGAGAAGCCCTCGGCGCAGGCGCTGGGCCCTGGCTGCCGAGCAGCTCGAGCAGGGGCCTCCCCCGAGCCTTCGCCCCTCTCAAGGGCGTCGACCCATGTGTCGAAAAGGGAGGTGGCGGACACCGGTTCGCCACCCTAGGTTCGTAGCGGAGGTCCCGTCGTGACCGGAGCAACCAAGCTGACCACAAGCCCGCCCGCCTTTCTTCACCTGGAGCCCCGCCCGGTTCTTCGCCCTTGGGGCGGCCGGCGGATCGCCCAGCGCTTCGGCTGGAACGCCGAGCAGGCCATCGGCGAGTGGTGGTTGGCGAGCTCGTATCCCGGCACCGAGACCTCCCTGCGCGATGGCTCCGGTGACCTCGCCCATTGGTTGGATGCCGTGGGCGTCGAGTGCGGCTGCCCCGGCGCGGCCGACTTCCCCGTGCTGCTGAAGTTCCTCGACGCCGAGCAGGTGCTCTCGCTGCAGGTACATCCCAACGACGAGGTCGCCGCTCGCCACGGCCTGCCCAACGGCAAGACCGAGGCCTGGCACGTCCTGGACGCTGACCACAACGCCAGCGTCTTCCTGGGCACGGCCCCCGGCGTCAGCTGCCAGCAGTTGCTCGACCGCATCGAGGACGGCGCCAGTGACGACGAGGTTCGCAGCTTGATGAACCGCCTGTCCGTCGCCCCGGGCGACACGATCTATGTCGAGGCAGGAACCATCCACGCCATCGACGGCGGCATCTCGCTCTTCGAGGTGCAGCAGAACTCGGACGCCACGTACCGCATCCACGATTGGGGCCGCGGTCGCGACGTGCACTTGGCACAGACCCGCGACGCCATGATCGATTGCCCCACGCCGTCGGCGATTCGCCCCGCGGTGGGTAACGAGTGGACGGAGTTGCTCAACACGCCCGCGTTCCAACTGCACCGTGCGAACCCGCACTTCACGCTGGACGTCGATCCCCAAGGGCCCTACGCGCTGTTGACGGTGCTGTCGGGCGAGGGGGAGATTCAGGCGGGTGCTCGCGACGGCAAGGGCGCCAAGGCGGAGCTGAAGCCGGGCGAGACGCTCCTGGTGTTCGAGCTGGCAGAGCTTCGCGGGTCGGGGCTCGATGTGTTGTTGGTGCGGCCGGGCGAGTGACCTCCGCCGTCACCACCTGACGGCAGGCAGACGAGATCAGCCTCACCAGGCAACGTTCGCCTTGAACCATCGAGGACGGCTGTCTGTGGAACTTGCGTGAGGTTCGCGCCGACCCCGGGGGGCCGTCCGCCCCAGGCCGTCTCGAGGAAAATATCTCTTCGATCCACGCCCGGAATTGCCCTCAGGGTCCATGCACCTGCATCGCAGAATGCCGGGTGGGGCCGGGAAGAAGAGTTTCGGGCGTGCTTGCGTGAAGCATCGAGGCGCTCCGCGGGCTCACGGCTCACCCAGCTCAAGCACCCCTTGAGGAGAAGAACCGTGTTGAAACACTCAACGCTCGCCATCGCAGCTTTGGTGCTGCTCACGTCGTGCTCGCAAACTCAAGACGCGCGCCAACGGGGTTACCGATCCGAGAACGGCGTGGCGAAGGTGCATGCGAGCGCACTGGCAGACCTCTCCGAGGAGCAGGCTCTTGCCCTACGAGGCGACCACCAGATGGGTGTTCCCTTGATCGTGGAGCACCCGACGTACGAGAGCTTGGCCTGGTTGGAGCAAGCCACCGGCTTGGACGGGCTTACGGCAATGCCTCTGTACCAGGGTTCCGGCACCGTGGATTCCATCGGGATCGACCTGGACGGATTCTATCCACGCGTCGCGACGTTCATGGACCTCACGCCCAATCCCGATGGGGCGGATTCCGACCCCGCAATCGTGGAGGAAACCGAGCGATGGTTGGTCAACCAAGCCGGTCTAGGGCAGTTTCCAGACTCCGTAGCTCTCCTGGCTCAGGACACTGATGGTCCCGTGGAGTTGGATCGCCTCCTGACGGGCATGCCGAGGGATACGTTCATGACCCTGGACCACGCCACCCACAAGGTCATCGCGACCGCTTGGGGAGCGTTCTCGGAAGATCAAGAGGCCAGCTACATCGTGATCGAACTCTCGATGACGTCGTCCGGGGCGAACTTCAGCAACCTCAGCGCCAAACACGGGCTCTTCGGCCCTGGAAAACTGACGCTCGGGACGGAAGGCTGCCGCGGCGATGGAGGCTCCGTTTGCCTTCGCGACCGATACTTGCGGCAGTTCGCTGTTCAGGTCTCACCCGTCAATACGCAAGGCGTCGTGCTCGTCGATTGGGGGCCGGATTCAGTTCGCGTCGAAGATTCCTACACGCTCGAGTCGAGCTTCAGCCTTGGCGGCAAGGTCACGGCAGGTTGGAAAAACAAAGAGGGGCCGTCCGTAGGAGGAGAGATCTCCGCCGGGGTCACCTGGAAGCGAAGCGAGACCATCAAGATCCCTGATGCCACGATGGTCGCCACCACTGGACAGGGAGGGGAGAACAACGCGGGGTGGCGCTTCGAGTTCCCCACGATGCGTGGGAAAGATGACCTGAGCGACACACCCCAAGGTGGCCCCTCGGACAAGTGCCAGAATCTGATCAGCTACCCGTTCCCCGTCCAGCGCGGGTCCATGAAGAGCAAGGCCTACGTCATCTACGAGATCAAGGACAGCAAGGCGTACTTCGAGAAAACCGGGGGATTCGACCTGAACGTCAAAACGACAGTGAAGGAAGAATCGTCAGCGCTCGTGGTTATGAACGGGCCATGTAACGTGGCCTTCTGCAACTGCGATCCGCGCATCACGTCGTCTATGCACAAGAGTGTGGAAGCGGTGATCTCCTTCCCACCCATCGCTCAAGAATAGTGATCACTTGCCATACACCCGCTCGATGAGACCATCCTTCTCGTCGAACAGGTTCCTACGCGCCCTCCACCCTGACGGCGTTCAGGCTCCGTTCGCCTTGAAGCTCGTGGAACGGGTCCCCTGTGTCATCGTCACCGTGTACTCGCCCTGGGGGATGTTCATGAAGTCGGCGACGAAATTGCAGTCGGCATCGAGATCCAGGTCCAGCTCCATTTCGAAGCCGTCCGCACCTTCGATCTTCACTTTGACCTGACCCAGGCCGGGATCGCCGGTCCCGGCCAACCGCAGTCGCGTCATCACGTCGGTGCTTTCGCGGGCCGAAGATGTCCAGTTGTGAGTGAGAGGCTTGGGCGCCGCGGCAGGGGGCGTGCCCGGCGTGGGTGTGGGCAAGGGCGCAGAGAAGAGCAGAGGATGTTGCCCAGTGAGAATGAGGAAGGCATTGATCAACTCGATCTGCTGCTTCTTGGCTTCCTTGTCCACGGCCTTCTGGAACTTCTTGAACTTCTTCTCGGCCTTGGCGACTGCCTTGGCCTCGAGCTTTTTCGCCGCAGCAACAAAGTTGTCCCAATCGCCGCAACCTCCCGGGGTGAGGCCGATCAGGTCACTGTCGAGCGAGGTAAATCCCGTAGCCTCCGGGCGATTCCACAGCTCCGTGTAGGCGAAGTTGATCCCCCCATCGACGAGAGTTTGAATCAGTCCAGCAAAGATGGCCCCACCGAGTTCCGTGGCAGCCAGCGCCTCACCCACGGAGAGCGCGCCAGACTTCAACAGGCCTTCGCCATCTTTGATTCCGTCGCAAAGCTCCTTGATCAGCACGTTCAGGTCGGCGCCAATCTGCTTCGTCGTTTGCTTCAGCTTCTGCTTGCCTTGTTTCAGGAAAGCCTTCTTGTCGGGTGAGATCTCGACCGGAAACGTAAACACGAAACCCTGGCACCCAGGGTTGGAGCTGTTCGCCGTCATGACCGTCACCATGGCCGTGCCCGCGCTCTCGCCCCGCACCATGACCTTGTGGCTCTTGCTCTTCTTCCCAGCCTTGAACGCGACTGTTGCAACCTTCTCGTTGCTGCTCATCGCCTGAACTTCAAAGCCGCAGCTCGCGAATCCGCCGATCAGGATCGTCGACCAGGCGCCTGCGTTGAGCGCCAGGACCGTGCCACTCACGGGCTTCGAGCTATTCGCCTCGAGCGAAGGGTTGAACACGAACAGAAGGCTGACCAACAAGGCGGTGACGCAGCTGAGGCGGCGCATGGCGTTCTCCAGGAAGGTGGGTGACCAACCCAGAGCCCAGATGAATACGCCACTGGTTGGCTAGCCCAACAATACCAAGCGCCCAACGCAGAGGGTGGGGAACGGCAGGACGAACTGGAAAGCGGTTTCCGGCGTCCTCATGCAGGCGTTCCTGCCCTTGTGCCCCAGGCCAACGCCTGGGCGTTCCTTCACACCCCCTCGATCAACCCCAGCAGCTCGTCCCGCTTCTCTTCCATCAGCGCCACGTCACCACGCGTCTCGACGTTCAGTCGGATCACGGGCTCCGTGTTGCTGGCGCGCAGGTTGAAGCGCCACTCTTCGAACTCGAAGGAGACGCCGTCGGTTTCGTCGATGCCGAGGGCGTCCTTCGCGTACTGCAGCTTCACGAAGTCGAGCACCTTCTGGATGTCGCCCACCGTGCGGTTGATCTCGCCGCTGCAGGGGAAGAGGGCTTGGCGCTCTTCCACCAGCTCGCTGAGCTTCTTGCCGGTGCGCTTCATCATGCCGGCCACGATCAGCCACGGGATCATGCCCGTGTCGCAGTAAGCGAAGTCGCGGAAGTAATGGTGCGCGCTCATCTCGCCGCCGTAGAGGGCGTCGTGGGCGCGCATGTTGTCCTTGATGAAGGCGTGGCCCGTCTGGGAGAGCACCGGTTGGCCGCCGGCAGCCTGCACCATGTCGAGCGTGTTCCAGGTGAGGCGGGGCTCGTAGATGATCTTGGCGCCCGGCTCACGCTGCAACATCTCCTGGGCCAGCAGACCCACGATGTAGTAGCCCTCGATAAAGCCGCCCTTCTCGTCGAAGAGGAAGCAACGGTCGAAGTCGCCGTCCCAGGCGACGCCCATGTCGGCCTCGTGACCGATCACAGCGTCCGTCGTGGACTGGCGGTTCTCCACCAGCAGCGGGTTGGGCACGCCGTTGGGGAAGTTGCCGTCGGGCTCGTTGTGCACCTTCACGAAGGTGCCCGGGATCATGCGCTCGAGCGCGTCCACCACCAGGCCCGCGCCGCCGTTGCCAGCGTTGGTCACGATGGTCATGTCCGGGAAGCCGCCCTCGGGCACATAGCGCGAGAGCACGTTCAGGTAGTCGGGCAGGATGAAGGGGCGCTCGACGCGACCGCGCGGCGAGGGGCCCGCAGCGAGGTAGCCGTCGGCCACCAGGTTCTCGATCTCGCGCAAGCCGTTGCCGCCGTGCACGGGCTTCGCACCGCGGCCGACGATCTTCATGCCATTGTAGTCGGCGGGGTTGTGGCTGGCGGTCACCATGATGCCGCCCTCGACACCCTCGCTCTCGAGGTGTGCCGTGGCGAAGTACACCATCTCCGTGCCACACATGCCGATGTCCACCACGTCCACGCCCTTGCTCACGATGCCTTCAATGAGAGCGTCGGTCAGCGCGCGGCTCGAGAGGCGCATGTCGTGCCCCACCACCATGCGCGCAGGGCGGCGCAGCTCCACGAAGGCCTGGCCCACGCGATAGGCGACGGCCTCGTTGAGTTCGTCGGGCACGCGCCCACGGATGTCATAGGCCTTGAAGCAGGGCAAACGGCGTTCGTTCGTGATCATCTAAGAGGGTCTCGGTCGAGCCTGGGAGCGTGAGGCGAGTCAGCGGATGTCGTCGTCGAGCAGGGCGACGAGCTTCTTGATGTCTTCAGCGCGGTCGCGCGGTGCCACGAGCGTGCGCTTGCCGGCGCGCACGATGACGAGGTCAGAGGCGCCGACGATGGCCACCACCTCTTCGTCGTCCTCGGAGAAGACGATGTTGTCCTCGGCATCAATGCCGAAGAGCCGGGCGCGATGGGCGTTGCCCTGCGCATCGGTAGGCAAGTGGTCGGCGAGGGCCGTGAAGCTGCCCACGTCGTGCCAGCTGAAGGTGGCCGCGACGCAGCGCACGTTGCGGGCGTTCTCCATGACTCCAAAGTCGATGGAGACCTTCTCGAGGGGTTCGAAAGCCTCCACCAGCCGCAGCGCGAAGTCGTGGGCGCCGTCATGCTTCACGGCCTCACGGATGTGCGTGAGGTGCTCGGGCAGCTGGCGCTCGATTTCATCCAGGATGGCGGAGCTGCGCCACACGAACATGCCGCTGTTCCACAGGAAGCGGCCGCCGTCGAGGTAGCACTGGGCCGTGGCCAGGTTGGGCTTCTCGACGAAGCGAACCAACTGGTGATGCGAGACGGCGTCGTGTTCGTTGTCCGAGCCCTCGGTCGCGATGGTCTCGCCCAACTCGAGGTAACCGAAACCCGTCGCAGGGTGATCGGGGCGGATGCCAAAGGTGTAGAGCACATCGCCTGCGGACGCAGCGCGCGCCGCCGACAGGATCGTGTTGCGGAATTCTTCGATGGGCTCGATGAGGTGGTCGGCCGTCACGATGGCCATCACGGCGTCGCCGAATCGCTCCTGAACCAACACGCTCGCGAGGGTCACCGCGGCCGCGGTGTCTCGACGCAAGGGTTCGCCGACGATGTTCTCCTCCGGCAACTCGGGCATCTGCATGCGCGCAAGCGTCACGTAGTCGGCGCTTGTGAGCACCAGGATGCGTTCGGGAGGCAGGATCGCCGCGAGCCGCTTGTAGCTCTGCTGCACCAGGGAGTCCTCACCGAAGAAGGTGAGGAACTGCTTGGGGCGGTCCTGGGTCGAGGCAGGCCAGAAGCGGGTCCCCGCGCCGCCGGCCATGATGACGCCGACGAGGTCCTGGGCAGGGTCGAGAGACTGTGAGTCCGAGGAAGCCATGACGGGCCTCGCGAGAGGGTTCAGAAGCGGGAATCCACCTGCTTCATCGGCCTCGCGCGGCTTCGGACTTTTGCCCGTTCGGGCTTCCCTGGTGTAGAACGTCGAGTCCGGGAGCCACCGACCCTGAGACCGCGTTTTTGGGATGCCCTGGGCAAACGCGACCTATGGGTTCGCGTCGCTGGGATCCACGCTGCGCACGTCCGTCATGCCACCCGCCAGGAAGTCGGGCACTCCTATGGACGCCCTGGCGGCTTCGCTGTCGCCATCCAACTCGACCTCGTTCTCGGAGCCAGCTGCGGCTTCCGCAGCCACCTCTTCCGGGCTCTCGAACTGGCGAATCAGCTTGGCTGGGACACCGGCCGCCAGGCAGTTCGGGGGCACATCCTTCGTGACCACGCTGCCGGCACCGATGACGGAGTTGTCGCCGATCGTGACGCCCTTGAGCACCACCACGCGCACACCCAACCACACGTTCTTGCCGAGCACGATGGGTGCAGAGTCCGGGACGGCATCCAGGGCGCCGACCTTGTGGTAGTCGTTGTCCATCATGATGGCATAGGAGCCGATCTGACTGCCGTCACCGATGCTCACCCGCTCATGGGCAGACAGCGACGCACCGTAGTTGATGAACACGCCGTCGCCGATCTCCAGCTCGCCACCGGGGTGTGCGACGAACTCGCTGCGCACGGTGTTCGAGAAGATGGTCGTGCGCGCGCCCACCACCATGCGTCCCAAGTTTGTGATACGCGGCTTGCCGTAGGTCCGCACGCGCGTGCCGACACTCTGCAGCGAACGCAACCAGACGCGGGCCGTCAGCACGGGCCAGGCTGCTGCGAAGAGAGCACGCAAGCTCCTGCCCGTTGCCGCCGGAGCGCGCACGGCGGCTTCCGTCTCTGCCACGATCTCATCGATGCGCCGGACGAAGACATCCAGATCACGGTCCAGTTCAACCACGTCCCGACCGGCGCGGCCCATGCGCTCGCGACGCGGTGCGTCTGCCAAGAGCTCGCGCAGGGTTTCACGCAAGGCATCCGCATCACCGGGGGCAACGCGAGCCACGGCATCGCAGCCTTCGATGGAGTCGGCGATGCCTGATGTGTCGGAGACCACGACGGGCGTCGCGGTGGCCAGGGCCTCGAAGATGGAGGTCACGCCCGCAGGCGAATCCACGTCCTGCAAGGGCACCACGGCGCAGGCCGAGCGCGCGTAGAGGTCCCGCAGCTCCTCGTAGGAGAGACCTGAGGCCAGGGTCACATTGTCGGGCAAGCCCATGCCTGCCAGCTGATTCTTCCGGCGGGACCAGGGGGAGTTGCCCACAATGGTGAGCTCTGCATCGAGGCCGTCCATGGCCTCGACGAGCGTCGGGTAGTCGCGCAACTCGCGCCCCACAGCCACCAGGCCTTCGCGCGGCGTGACATCTGGGTCGTCGGAGACAAGCAGCGCTGGCGGCACGAAGAAGCGCGCGTCGCAGTGGAACTGGATGCGGTGCAGGCGCGTGGGATCAAAGCCCAGCTGCTCGGCCGCGAAGTCCGTCTGCTTCGATGTGTAGGCGATGACGGCATCGATGCCGCGACGCAAGCCGAGCGCCTTGAACACAGAAACCTTCTTGGGTGCTGAGAGCATGTGCCCGATCATCACGTGCACGGAGCCCGCGCGCCGGATTCTCAGCAGGAGCGACAAGGCCATGCCGACGTTCTCGGCCGTGGTGAAGTAGGTCGAGGCCCGGCGCTGCCAACCCATGTAGGCCAGGGCGGTGTTCTTGCCCGTCAGCTTGCGCACCCAGCGCACGCGGCGGCTGGTGCTGGCCTCGACGTCCGACCAGCTCAGCACCTCGGCTTCGAGGGCAGTGGCCAGTTCGTCGAAGTCGAGTCTTGGGTGTCCGCCCTCCGCCGCTTCGGCGCGGAGCCGGGCGACATCCGTGGGCACCAACATCAATCGGCGGGTCACTTTAATCCTTCACCAGCCGCTCGTACTCAGCGGCAATGCGGCGGGCAACGAGCCGCGAGTCGTAACGGGACTCCGCGAACGAACGTCCGAAGACTCCCAGCTCCTTGCGCCGATCCTCGTCCAGCATCAACGCCTTGAATGCCTTGGAGAGGCCCAGGAAATCCGACGGCGGCACGATGAGCCCGGCGTCACCGACGACCTCGGGGATGGAGCCGCTCTCGGCCGCAACCACCGGCAAGCCGCTGGCGAGGGCTTCGGGCAGCACGTATGCGAACTGCTCCAGCCAACCCGGGCGTGCCGTGCTGGCCAAGGCGAAGACGTCCGCAGCGCGGTAGGCGTCGGGGATCTCGTCGTAGGCGAAGCGCGTGATGCTCACCGACTCGCCGAGCCCGATGCGCTGCGCCAAGTCGTTCAGGCGCGCCTCCTCGGGGCCCGAACCGGCGAGCACCAGGCGGATGCGTTGCCCCTGGCAGTCGGGGTCGTCGGAGAGCCGCTTCACGGCGTGCACGAGGTCGTGCACCCCCTTCTCCCAGCGCAGGGCAGCCACGCTGAGGATCACGAACTCGTCCTCACCGATGCCCATGCGTTCGCGCACGCCACCGTCCCCGCCCTCGGGGTTGAAGCGCTCGACGTCGATGCCTGCCGGAATGACCTTGACCTTGTCCGGGTCGGCGCCCTCAGTCAGCAAGCACTGCCGCGCCCGATCGGTGATGGCGATGTGGAGGTCCGCGCCCATCAGCACGGCGTACTTCATGTCGCGCTTGGCCTTGAAGCGTTCCGCCGCGAAGGGGCGGTTCTCCCAGACCGTCGTCACCAGCTTGCAACCGTGCTCGCGCTTGGCCTGCAACCCCTGCCAGGAGAAGGCGTTGAAGGTCTCCATGGTGTGCACGATGTCGAAGTCGCGCAGCTTCTTCACGAGGCCCAGGTGCAGGTAGTCCAGCCCGCACGTCGCCTGCAGGAACAGGTTGAAGTAGAAGCCCAGCTTGCCGCTGATGCGGGTAAAGGGCTCGTCAATTGAGGTCACGTGCCGCAGAGGCACCTGAATCAGATCGGTGGGAAAACGGTTGATCGTGAGATGGAAGGCTTCGAGGTCGATCCACGGCAACATCTTGGCGTAGGTCTGCATCTCGAACTGCGAGAGGTAGGCGCCACGCAATACGGCCACCTTCGCCCGGGCCTGGGACTTCAGCTCGGCGTCTTCGACCATAGCTTCCACGCCGCGGTCGATCATGGCCCGGCGCCGACGCTCTGGGCGCGCGGCGATCGACGACTCGATGTCCTGGCTCTTCGGTGTACTCATGTTCCCTCTCCAGCTTCTGCTCCATGCGCGTCCACGCGCGCGACTTCCCGCGCCGGGTGACCGGCGACGATCGTGTAGGGCGGCACGTCCTTGGTGACGATGGACCCGGCGGAGACGATGGCGTGCTCGCCGATCGTCACCCCCTTCAGGATGATGCTGCGGCAACCGATCCAGGCGTGGTCGCCGATCAGGACCGGGCGGTTGTTCATGGGCCGATCACCCACGGGGTGCAGGTCGGTGTCCATGATCACCACGTCCCAACCGATCATGCAGTCGCGTCCGATCTCGACCCGGTCCCAGGCGATGATCTCGGCGCCGCGGTTGAGATAGGTGCCGTTGCCGATGCTCAGCTTGCCGCCCTTGTGCGCCCACAACCGGGTGCCGGGGTAGAGCAGGATGTTCTCGGCCGTGAGCTCCCCGCCTTCGTTCTTGATGAACGGGCGCGGCGAGCCCTTCTCGACTGCCAGGAGCCCGGCCTTGTCAAAGGGCCGGCGCAGGAAGATGCCACGCACATAGTTCATGACGGGCGTGCCCGTACTCAAACGGCCCAGCGCCTTTTGGAGCAGCGTCTTGGGCGCGGGAAGGGCCGGAACCTCAGTGACTGCGGTCATCAGGATGCTCCCTGCGTTGCCCTGGGCGCGGCATGCGGCAAGACATGGATGGCGCGCGCGGGCTTGGCCGTGACGATGGCCCCCGGCTCCACGATGCCGCTGACCACGGCGCCTGCGGCGACCACGGCACCAGCGCCAATGCGTGCACCGGCCACGATCACGGCCTTGGCGCCAATCCAGGCACCGTCGCCGATGACCACCGGCTGGGCGTCGCCCACGCCGGGGCACTCGCCGTGGCCCGGCGTGTCCGTGATGATCACGTCCCAGGCGATCATGGCCTGCTTGCCGATGGACACTTCGCGCTCGGCGTACACGAGGGTGTTGCGGTTGACGTAGGTTCCGTCGCCGATGCGAATCGTGGCACCCGGAATCGCGCGCAGCTGGACGCCCGGGTAGAGCCCGACGTCACCCAGATGGATCTCGCCGCCACCGGTGTCGATGACGGGGGTTGGCCGACCACGCAGCCGCGCGATGGCGCCGGCCGTCGTGCAACGGGAACGTAGCAAGGCTCCCAAGGCGTAGGACGGCAGCGAGTATCGACGGCCGAGGGCGAAGTGCCTGCGGTAGATGCCGAGCGCGCCGTGCGCCGACGCGGGTTCGGTCGGTGGCATGGCGGATCCGTTCACGACACCCGCTCCCTCGCTCCCGCCTTCTCGATGGAGGCGTTCATGCGCTTGCCGATGACGGTCCACGCAAAGTGTTCCTCCACGAAGGCCCGCCCGGCGCGAGCGAGCTCATTGGCCCGCTCCGGCTCATGCAGCAGGTCCACCACCTCGGCGGCAAAGCTGTTCGGGTCGTCCGCGAAGATGATGTTCTCGCCGTGGGTCGCAGGGATGCCCTCGGCGCCCAGGCGCGTCGAAACCACGGCCTTGCCCATGGCCATGGCCTCCACCACCTTGAAGCGGGTGCCTCCACCCACGAGCAGCGGCACCACGAAGACGGACGCCTTGTGGAACCACTCGCGGATGTCTTCCACGTAGCCCGTGAAGTGCACGTGGTCGTTGCACAGGACCTCGAGCTCCGGGGTGACCCGGCCGCCTGCGCCGATGAAGCGCGCGCCGCTCACCTCGGTGTGGATGCGGGGCAGGATCTCCTCCACGAACCACTGGGCCGCCTGCTGGTTGGGGTGGTAATGCATCGTGCCGGTGAACACCAAGGTGTCCGGCTCGGCCAGCGATTGCGGGGCGGGGCGGAAGAAGTCCACATCGACGCCGTTCTCCACCACGTCGATGAGCAGGTCCGGTGAATGCTGGAGCAGCAGCTCGCGATCGCGGGGTGATGTCACCGTGACCCGCTCCGCCCGCTCAAGCACCGCCAGCTCCTCGCGGCGGAACTTGCTGTACTCCGTCAGTTGGTAGAGCTTGCGCAAGGAGGGAGAGGATGACTCGCACTCGCGCTGCAACAGGTCCCATTCGACGTTGTGCTCGTCCACCACGATGGCCGGGCCCTCGGGGAAGTCGAAGCAACCCATCTGCGAGAACTCCACCACGATCACGTCGATGGCTTCGCTGGCCACCATCTCGTCCAGGGCAGCCTGCATGGACTCGGTGCGGTGGGCGATGTGCTGGAAGGAGTGGCGCGAGAACAGGGAGCGGGCCTGGTTGAGCCTCTTCCGCTCTGGGTGCGGGCGCTGCACTTCTTCGTGCCGCTCGACGAAGTCGAGCAAGGGGCCGCGATCTTCATCGGGATCGAAGGGTGAGACGTAGCAGAGGGAGTAGACCTCATGCTCCCGGGCCACTTCGCGCATCAGGTTATAGATGCGGACCGTGCCACCGAAGGTGGGCGGATAAGCCGGGTACGGCGAGAAAAACAAGACCTTCACGAGTCTCCTCCTGACTTGCCTGCGCCGACTTCCTGGAGCACTGCGGTAATCTGCGCCGCATACTGCTCCGCGCCGAAACGCTCCGTGACGATGCTCCTCGCGCCGGCGCCTAGGCGCTGTCGCAGCGACACGTCGACCACCAGTGAGAGCATGGCGTCGGACAGTGCCTGAGGGTTCTTTGGCTGGACCAGCAAGCCGTTGCGACCGTTTTCGACGATCTCCCGGATGCCGCCTGCATTGGTGGCGATCACCGGAACACCGTGGACCATCGATTCAATGACGATCATCCCGAAGGCCTCCTCCCAGGCGGAGTCCACCACCACGTCCATGGTCCGGTAAACCGGCGCCATGTCGTCGCAGAAGCCGAGGAACTTCACGCGGTGCGCAATACCCAGCGACACGGCGAGTTCCTTCAGGTAGTCGCCGAAGCCCTGGTTGCCATCTTCGAGCGAATCGTCACCGGCGATCACGAACCAGGCGTCAGGTGCTTGCTCCAGAACGCGCGAGGCTGCGCGCAGGAAGTAGTCCTGCCCCTTGCTCGGAGCCAGGCGGGACACGGCACCGATCACTACGGCGCCCGGATCGATCCCCAGTTGGCGTCGGAGATCCGGGCCTTCTTCCGGCATGGCTGTCTCGATACCATTGTGCACGACCTGGATGCGTTCCATGTCGGAACCGAGGCGACTGATGTAGTCCGCCTTCATGGCGTTCGAGTTGGAGAGGATCGCCTTGGCACGGCGTAACGCCAGGCGGTTCAAGGTGTTGGCGACGTAGTGGCCGTGCACGTGATAGATGAAAGGCCGGCGCGTCAGCAGCGACACGAAGTAGCACGTGAACACTGAGCGGATCTTGTCCGAGGTGTGCAGGACCTCTACGCGGTTCTTCAGGACGAAGAACGCCAGGCGCACGATGGTCCAAAGCGTGGCCGGGATCATGGCCAGGTCGTGCAGGTACTGCACGAAGGGGTGTCGAACGTCGGCCGGCTTGGTGCCGAAGGTGCAGCGCACCAGCTCCTGCTCGGGGATGCGCGAGATGGCGCGCTCGGGCCGCCCCCCCTTCTGGCAAGCCACGGCGACCCTGAACAGCTTGCGGTCCAGCTTCTTCAACATGGTGGTGAGCACCGTCACCACGCCACCGACCTCGGTGTTGGTATCGAAGAACAGAACGGAGCGCATGGCAGGGACCGAGGAGAGGCAGGGCATCGGCCCTCTCATCGGCATGTTCGAGGCGCTGCCTGTGGGAGAATCGAGAGGCCTCTATCTCCATGTATTCGGGCCCTGAGACCCGTTTTGAACCTATTCGAACATCGGGCGAAACGTCAGGCGGTAAGACAGCTCCCGGTTCCGTTCCTTGATCTTCTTGGCCGGTGTGCCGCCTACGACCTCGAAGGGCTCCACATCCTTGGCCACGACGGCCCCCGCAGCGACCACGGCGCCCTCGCCGATGCACACCCCGGGAAGCAGGGTGACCCGGGATCCGATCCAGGCCCTGTCCTCCACCGTGATGCTCTTGTCCTGGATGCCGAACTCGGGGTCATCCACGAGATGCTCCGAGGTGATCATCGAGACCTCGGGGGAGATGGACACGTTGTTGCCGATGCGGATCCCGCCGCGCATGTCGAAGTAGCAACCGCGATTGATGATGGAGTTCTCGCCGATCACGAGCCCCCCCGCGCCGCGACCCAGCAGGCGGTAGAAGTAGAACCGGCAGCCCATGAGCACGGAGGTTCCCGCGCCGATGCGTACGCCCAGCAGGCGGTGCAGCCACGCATGCCGCACGGTGTACGAGGGCACATGGGTGATGAAGTGGTTCGTCAGGTAGGCGAGGAAACGTGTGATCCACATATCAGGCACTCCGACCGCGGACAGCGTGTATCAGGTGCTGGATGTCCTGCCGCGGGAAAGCGCGGAAGAGCAGGACTCCAACGAAGTAGGCCACGGCACCCAAGAGCATCGCGGGGATGAGGCCGAGGAAGGGGTAGGGCATCAAGGCCAGCATCATGATCACGCCGGCGGCGCCCACGCGTGCAGCGATCTTGCTGGAGCTCGCGTCGAGAATGCCCTTCGGCAGCAGCTTGATGGCCACGACCATCATGAAGATCTCCGTGAACAGCGTCGCCAAGGCCGCGCCGTAACCGCCGTTGCCGAAGCGGGCCTGGGTGTAGGGAATCAACACGAGGTTGAGCACCGGATTGAGGGCGGCGGCACTGATCGCTGCGATGGACCACTGCTTCTGCTTGTCATTAGCGATCAGCACCGACCCGAGCACCACGTCGATGCACACGAAGATCATGCACAGGCCGAAAATCTGCAGGTTGGCGACGCTGTGGTGGAACTGCTCAAGGCCGAACAGCAGCTCGACCACCGGACGTGCCACCAGCGTCATGCCCAAACCGATGGGCACGGCCACCAAGAGCATGAAATTCAGGGTGCGGCGCGTGGCCTGGTTGGCTCCTTCGCCAGGCTCCGAGAACTTGCGGGCAATCGCCGGGAAGACCGAGGTCATGAAGATGTTGGGGACGAACAGCAGGGTTCCGTAGAGACGGAAGGCCGCGCCGTACCAACCCACCACATCGTCACCGGCCATCGATGTCAGCATGAGCACATCGATGCGCACGTAGATCTCGCCGAAGACGATCCAGATCAGGAAGGGCGCCGCACCCACAACGAGACGACGCATGACCGCACGATCGAACTCAAGTTGGAAGGGGACCGAGCGATACAGGACGACACCGGTGCAGACAGTGCTCGCCACGGTGCCGATCAGATGCATCCAGGCCACGGCCACCAGGCCGTACCCGGCCATCAGCACCCACACCGAGCCCACCGTCACGAGCAGCTTCTCGATCACGAGCGCGAACGCCGGGCCCTTGCCGCGTTGCTCTGCCTGCAGGTAGGCGGAGAAGGTTTGCCCGAAGCTGCCGATCAGGAAGGAGAGGCCGATGATGTCCGTGGCCAGGACGGCTTCGGGCTGGACGTCCATCCAGCGCACCGAGAGCATCATCAGGGCGTAGACCACCAGGGCCAAAGCAGCCTTGACGCTCATGGCATTGGCCAACAGCTTCGGGCCGCGCTCTGGGTCCTTGGCCACTTCCTTCATCAGGAAGGTGTTGATGCCCAGGTTCAGGAAGATGGACGCGATCAGCGAGAAGGAGATCGCGAAGAACAGCCGGCCAAAGCCTTCATCCCCGAGGTAGCGCGGCAGGTAGATCAGGAGCACCCAGGCGAACACCCAGGTGATGGCCTGGCTGCCAGCCTGGAAGGCGGCGTTCTTGAGAACGCGACTGGTCAAGGACATGAAACAACCTCCGATTCCTGGTTCACGTCCCCGGGGTGCGGGTCCGTGCAGGTGAGCCCCTGCCGCTTGTTTCGCAGTGCCTCCTTATGGATCGGCACCATCATCGCCAGCAATGAGCCCAGATAGATCATGTTGCGGTAGAAGGTCAGCTGGAGGTCGTAGTAGGCGACGATCACCTGGCAGACCACGAACACCACGCACATGACCAGCAGACACTTGTAGAGCGGCCGCGTGGTGTGCCTGAAGTCGATGGTCAATTGGATGACCATCAGCCCGAGACACATGAAGAACATGGTGATCCCGATGAAGCCCGTCTTCACCCACATCCACAGGATGCAGTTGTGGGGGATGTACTCCCAGAGCGGGAAGTCGACGGCATCCAGCGGCATGATGATCAGGTACTTGTTGCCGAAGCCGATACCTGCCGGATAGGTCCGGATCGTCTCTATCAGATTGAACTTCTCAACATCACGGTAGGTATTACTCGAGTCGACCTCACCGCTGGCGTCCTCGCCGAACACAGAACGCACCTGCTGCACCGGCATGGCCAGGCCGCTCGAGGAGTCCCAAAGCACGGCAAAGTAGAGCGCCATGACCGGGAGCATCGGCAGCACCGTGTTGACGAAGATCATCTTGGTGCGCTTCGGCAAGTACAGGAACAACATGATGATGCCGAAGACCAAACAGCCGTAGGCGATACGGCGCTGGGCATAGATGAAGGTGATGAAGGTGGTGGGCGCCGTCAACGCGGTGTAGAGCGTCATCGACATCGGCCCTCGGAACATGACCAGCGAGAGGCTGAACACGAAGGACGTCATGATGAAGACGGCGCCCTCGTGGCTGGTGATGGCGTGGATGTCCCCGATGTCGAACCCAAGGTCCACGGCCCAACGCCAGACCCCTTGAAAGCCCTTGATGGAGACGGGGATCAGGATGCACCAGGTGTTGATCAACACTTGCCTGAAGGTACGGATGATCTGCGAACCCACGAAGAAGGCGATGCCCATGTAGAACAGTGCGCGCACTTCCCAGAGGGCGATGTTGATCACGCCGCCGCGACCGATGCCCATGGCCATGAACGTGGCGAACATCAACATCAAGGCAAACATCGGCCCTTGCAGCGGGCTGGATTGGAAGCGGATCTTGCGGGTCACCAGACCCGTGACGAACCACGAGGCGCCCACGGTTCCGAGCAGCACCTCCACCGGGTTGGTGGGCAGCGGAATGCCAATGGAGTTGTTGAAGTTCTCGAAGAAAGGCACCTGCAACGTCAGCGGCGTAGACACACCGAAGATCTGGTATTGCTCGAACAACAAGGTGCAGAAGAGCAGCATCGAGAAGGTGGCCGACGGATGCGTGACGATGGCCAGCATCACGCCCAGGCCGATAGGCAAGGCCACGGGGAACAGGATGTTGCCGTTGGAAATCCAGGCCACGACGCCCACGAGCATCCCACCCAAAGCCATGATGAGACCCCGGACCGCCATCTGCGGCCACTGGTCTTGCAGGTCATGGGTCCAGGTGGCTGACATCGTCCGGCCCTAGAAGGTCAGGTACGCGAAGACGGTGTTGGCCAGGCACAGCACGGCATACGCGCCGACTGTCCAGCGGTTCAGTTCCTTGGCCTTGAAGGCGAACATGAATGTGATGAACGCCCAGAGAAAGATCATCTTCATGGCACTCTCCTACATGAACTTCTGGAGCCAACCCGGGAGCCAGCGTTCGTGGTCGTTGCAGGCCACACCCAGGAGCGGTAGATCGATGAAGGCGCGGTAGTAGGGCGCGAGGTCGGAGCGCTTCGTCTTGCCGAGCCGGACCACGGTGATCACCCCGTCCACGCGCTCGGCGGTCACGCGCGCATCCACGCCCGAGTCCATGGAGGTCGTGTCGATGATCACGAAGCGCCCCATGGCCTTGAGCTGCGTGAGAATGTCCTCCAGCCGACCGCTCTGGAGCGCCTTGGTGCTGCTGTAACCCACGTTTCCCGGTTGGATCAGGGTCAGGCCCGGGTGCTCCGTGGGGCTCAGGATCGAGGAGACCGGGTCCCCCGGCTGGAAGTCACCGAAGCCGGGGCCTGGCTCCACATTCAGCAAGGTCGCCTGGGCCGGGTCGGTGAACGCCAGATCGATGACCGTGATGGCCAACTCCGTGTCATTCGCCATGGTCAGGGCCAGGTTGGCGGCGATCATGGATCGACCCTCGCGCCGACAGGGCGAACAGATCGCGACCACTCCGTCCTCCCCCACCTTCTCCACCGCAGCCAGATAGAAGCTGCGCATGTGTTCGATCAGGGCGCGGACCGCAATCTGCTTCCCGCGGGGCTGCGTGTTCTCGAAGTCCTCAGGGCTCAGCACGCGATCGCGCCGGAAACCGCGCGGCATCGTGTAGCGCTGAGCGCCCAGGAAGAGGCGGGGGATCGACAGCAGCAGCCTGGTGGCAAGCATCACGTCCCCCTAGGAGTGCATCTTGGGAATGGTGGCGAGAATGGCTTCGTCGAACACGAACACCATTTCCTCCTCGCGCACGATGGACTGGTCGAGGAACTCGAAGACGAAGATCAACCCGAGCCCCATGATCAAACCGCCCATCAGACCGCCGATGACGATCATCAGCACGTTGGGCGCGTCATGCTTCAAGGGCACCTGGGCCGAGTCCAGGATCTGAAACCTGTTCTCCTGGCTCTGCAGCTCCACCTGTTGGCTCACGCGGGCGTGTTCCACCTTCGTGCGCAGCGTCTGGAACAACTCCTGGTTGATGGCCACCTCGCGTTCGATGGACTTGAGGGCCATCTCCGCCTGGGGGATCAGGGCCACCTTCTGCTCGAGCTTCTCGCTGATCGAGAGGTACTCGAGGCGTGTGAGCTGCGCCGATTCGAGATCCAACTGGGAATCCTGTAGCAGGGCCAGGATCTTCTGGAACGTCGGCGAGCGCACCTCAGTGGTTTCCGAGGCGACATTCTCTTCCATCTCGTCTTGGCGAATCCGACCCACGGCGTCCAGGTCAGCCTTCTTGCGCAGCAGTTCCGGATGGTCCGGCTTCATGCGCACCTTCATCTCCTGGTACTCGATGCGCAGGTGCTCGAGGCGCTGCTGGATGGGCGAGATGTTCAGGAAGGAGGCCGACTCCACCACCATCGGAGACTCCCCGCTCAGCCGATCTTCCAAGAGCCCGACCCGTAGCTCGAACTCCTTGATGTCCACGTCCGCCTTGGCGACCAGCTTCTTGTAGTCCTTGAGGTCGGACAGGTAGGCGTGGTGTCGGTCAGGCAGTTTGTCGGGGTTCTCTTCGCGGTAGATCTTCAGACGGTTTTCGGCGTGGCTCAGGTCCGCCTGGTAGGCGTCGAGCTGCTTCTGGATGAAGTCCACGGCGGAGGTTGCTTCCTTGCGGCCGCCCTCCAAGGACTTCTCGATGAAGAGCTCGGTCACCGTCTCGGTGATCTCCTTGGCCGCGACAGGGTCCCTCCAACTGACCTCGATGCTGAAGGAGTCGGCACCCACCGCGTTGGCTTTGATGCTCTCCTGCAACTTGACCAGCATGTTCTCCATCGCCATCGGATCCGCGTCGCCTTCGACGAGGTCCAGGCGGTTCACCAGCTCCGTGAGCAGGGTGTTGGAGTAGATGATCTTGTTGAAGGAGACGAGGTAGTCCGTGACACCGAGGCTCACGGCTGTCTGCCAACGGACCAGCGGGTTCAGGACCTCATCCCGCCCCAGCAGGATCGAGGTGCTGGACTTGTAGGACTTGGGCGTCAAGGACGCCGCAAGGGCTGCGACCCCCGTGGCCAGGAGCACCGGCAGGACGATCACTCGCTTGCGGCGGAACAGGATCTCCAGCAGATACCTCAGGCTGAACCTCTGGTAGGTGGAGTCCACCCCGCTCTTGCGCACGGACGACTGCCCGACGTGCGGACCGCCCCGACGGTGACCAAGCCCACCAGCTCGCGTGGACGCGAGCTCGTGCTTCGGATCGACCTGTTCGTTCTCGTCGCTCACGTGTTACTCGGAGCCGGTGAGCCCACTCAGCTCATCCAGGACGAAGATGGTCGAGAAGGACGGTGACAGCTGACGCAAGACGTAGTTCAGCTTGGCCAGGCCGCGCTCGGGCACGAAGATGATGTCCTCGGGCTGCAACGGGATGTTGGCCGTCAGGGCACCGTCCTCGTAAATCTGGCGCACATCCACGGTGAAGACGCGCACCTTGTCGCCCAAGCGGCGCAGGATGCGAACCTCGGTGATCACGGCGTCCTCTGTCATGCTGCCAGCGCTGGAAAGGGCCCGGAGCAGATCCAGGCCGCGACCCACAGGCACCATGCCGGGCTTGTTGACTTCGCCGAGCACATGCACGATGCGCATGGTGTTCTCGGGCAGGAACAGGACATCGCCGGGCCGCAGACGCACGTTGAGCATCATGTTGCCGCCGCGCAGCAAGTCGTCCAGGTTGATGCGGATCACCGTGTCGTCGCCGCGCGTGATCGTCAGGCCAGAGCGGTCGGCCACGGGCGTGAAGCCCTTCGCGAGGCTCAGCGCCTGGAGCAAGGTCGCCTGGCTCTCGAGCTTGTACTCACCGGGCCAGTTGAACGCGCCGAGCAGGAACACGTTGTTGTTGTTGAACTCGTCCACGATGATCGTGACGCGCGGATCGATGTAGTGCGCTTCCATCAGCTCTTCGAGCATCCGCGCGGCACCGTCGCGGGTGTAGCCAGCCATGGTCACGCCGCCGAAGAGCGGCAGGGTGATGTCCCCGTCGGGGCCGATGCGGTAGGTGCCACTGACGTTGGTATCACCCCACATGCGCACCTGCACCACGTCACCCGGCCCCAGCGCATATTGGTACCGATCCAGGAGCTCATCCTCCTCCGGCAGGACCGAAGGAGGCGTCTCGATGCTCAGCACCTCCTCATTGACCACCCAATCGGACAGGGCGATGTCCTGGTGGATCAGCGGATCCTCGACACTGGACGCACAGGACCAGAGCAGGCTCGCCAACGCCAGATACAGCGGGAGTAGGGACAGGCTGATACGCATCGATCTCGCTCTCTCTCTGTGCCGGAGGTCCATCGTGGACCCAGTCGGCGAGCAGGATTCCTCGCTCGCCTATCGGTCTCGGGGCTCGCAGGGGTTGAGCAGCAACACATGCGTAATCGCCTATGGATTCAACGTTTACGACGGTGCAGATCCATGCGTCGTGCCCAACGCCTGAGCTGGGCGGCCTTTCCATCAGGTCTCGGCGCGCGGCTGCCGATGCAAGACCACCGGTCTTTCTCGGATGGCGTGGCGGAATCAGCCCGCGCCTCCCGCAGCCCAGCCCTCGCACCTGTTCACGCCATGGTCCTTGCAACGCAAACCCAACCGGCCGCCGAAGAGCGCCTTCCCACGGTGATCCTGGGCGGTGTCCCGGTGACCCGGCTCGGGCTCGAGCCCACCCTTTCGGTCTTCGCCGATTGGTTGCAGGACGCCGGCTCCTGTCGGCGGGTGGCCACGGCCAATCTCGACTTCCTCGAGATCGCGGCGGGGAACGACGCCCTGCGCCAGTGCCTCGCGACGGCGGACATCGTGACCGCCGACGGCGAACCGCTCATCTGGCTCTCGAAGTTGCGCGGACAACCCATCGCCGAACGGGTTGCTGGGGCCGACTTCGTTCCCATGCTGGTGAGCGAGGCCGCACGACTCGGCAAGAGCGTCTACTTCCTCGGAGGCGAAGACGGAGTGGCCGAGGAAGCCATCGCCGTCCTGCGCGAGCAGGACCCCGGGCTGAAGGTCGCTGGGCACTCGTCACCGATGGTCGACCTGGATGACGAAGCCGCCTGCCAAGCCATTGCCGACGACGTCGCAGCCAGCGAGGCCGACCTCGTGCTGGTGGCCTTCGGTTGCCCCAAGCAGGATCTCTTCATCGAACGCTATGTCGACCGCATGCAGTGCCGGATCGCCGTCGGCGTGGGCGGCACCTTCAACTTCATTGCCGGCCGCATCAACCGCGCGCCTGCCTTCATGCAGAAGTCAGGCCTTGAGTGGATCCACCGGCTGGCCATGGAGCCGCGCCGTCTCATCGGTCGCTACTACCGCGACGGCATGTGCTTCTTGCGGCTCGGAGCGACGATTATCCTGAGCCGATCATTCAGCGTCAGCTTCTAGGACCAGGCTGGCGCTCAGTAGGCCGTCTTCTGCTGGTGGCCGAAGCAATCGGCCTTGCCGTCGACCTGCACACCGCGCCCGAAGAACAACTCGCGTTCGGTGAGGTCGTCGCCGTAAAGGTGCAGGGAAATCGCGCGCTCGGTGCCCACGTTGCGCACCCGGTGCACCTCCGTGTCCTCGCCCGAATTGTCCCCGGTCAAACCGGAGCGAACCACGCTCCGGCGGACTTCGCGTACCTGGAAAGGCGCGCTGCCATCATTCTCGATGATCGCGTAGTCGGTGAGCTCGAGCGAGCCCTCGAGAATGCCGAAGACGCACCAGGTGTCGTGATCGTGGATGGGGGTCACGGCGCCGGGCTCCCAGAGCAGGACGACCACGGTGAAGCCCAGCTCTTCGTCCGTCACCACCTGGTGCCGGCGATACTTGCCCGGGAGCCGCTTGTCCGGGTCCGACTCGCGCCACATGGCATCGAGGTCACAGCCCATGACAACGGCCTCGGAGATGGCGCGCCGCCCAGCCACGACAAACTGCTCGAAACCCTGCGCCTTGGGGCAAGCGCTCCGCAGGGACTCGGAGACGGCGGTCGTCAGGCACGTGGTTTTCTGCTCTTGCATGGCTGCGGAGTGTAGCACCGGAGGCTGGGCTGAGAAGGCCCCGCCACAACCCGGGATGAGCTAGCGCCGGGGACCGATGTTCGTTCGCAGGAAGTGCGAGACGTCCAACCCCGCCACCACGAGTGCCCTGAGATGGTCCATGCTGCGCACCCGCTTCAAGGACCTCCACGCGAACTTCGGCGACATGTAGAAGCTGCGCAGGAATCGCTTCTGAACGCCCACCAGCTCTTCGGACGAAAAGTGGGTGAAGCGCCAGGGAGGGAGCCCCGGGTAGTAGCCGTAGTGGGCCCAGTCAGGGCGCCCGTCAGCCGTCAGGTCCAGGAAGTCCCGCTCCTTGCACACGTTCCAGAGCTCCGTCCCCGGATAGGGACACGCAATGGTGAAGGTCAGGAAGTCCGGCTCGATCTCCCGGGCCAGGCGGCGGGTGAGCTGCACCTCGGCCGGAGTCTCGTCCACATGGCTTCCGATCATGAGGTAGGCAGTGCGCAGGATGCCCACGCGCTTGGCCTCGGCAAACACCGTCACCACCCGATCGCGGGTGACGAGCTTCTGGTTCAGCTCCAGGATGCGCTCGGATCCGCTTTCGACGCCGAAGTCGATCTTGTTGCAACCGGACGCCGCCATGAGTTCGAAGTGTTCGCGCTGCAATCCATCCACGCGCGCGTTGCAACTCCAGCTCAGGTTCCGATGCAGGAGACCCTCGGCGAGGTCTTCCAGGTAGCGCAAGGTGGGCGGGAAGATGTCGTCCTCGAAGTTGAGGTGGTTCACCCCGCGCGCGGTCAACTCATCGATCTCTTCCAGCACCCGTTCGACGGAACGACGACGGATACCAGGCCGAGCCCGCTCACCCCACACCAGGTTGGTGCTGCAGAAGACGCAGCGCGCGTAGCAACCCCGTGACAGATGCACCTGCGCAGCGCGGATGCCCTTGCGCACGATGCCTGGGCTGGCCACCCCCTTCGAGCCCGCCATGCGTTCGTAGGCGCTCCAGTCCAGCAGGTCTCGGTCGAGGGGCGCGAGTTGGTCGAGATCGTCGAGCGGGTCGCGCCAACCGGTGAAACCGCCGTCCCGCAAATGCAGGCCGGGGATGGCCGACAGGCGGTCGCGACGCGTGCTCCGCCGGCCCGACTCCAAGGCATGACACAGAGCGACCAGCGACTCATCCCCCTCGCCGACACAGATGGCGTCGAGTTCGGGAATCTCGTCGAGCAGGTCTTCTGGCAGGGCCGTAGCGTGCGGGCCGCCCGCGATGGTGAAGAGGTCCGGGTTGACCGCGCGCGCTTCACGCAACATCAGGGCCGCACCGGGAACATGGGGCGTGACCACGGACACCCCCACCAGCTCCGGCTGCCAGCTTTCGAGCGCCGGCCGCAAGGCGTGGAGGCCTCCCTCAGCCACTTCCAGGTCCAGCACCTGCGCCTCGTGCCCCCGGGCGTTCAGCTCGCTCGCCAATCCCACCAGATTCGTGGGGTGCTGCAGATTCTGGCGGCTCATGCGGCCCAGAATCGACGGCGGACGGACGAGAAGAACCTTCACGGTGGGCTTCGCACGGGGAACGGAGCGAGTGGGTGGCCGTCGCGATCATCCGCTGCGGCACACCAAGGACGCGAGGATATCAGGCGATCCTGCACGTCGCTGCGGCGGGAGTCGTCCGTTTGGGCCGGGAACTGCGTTTTCCAAGGCACCCCGAGGAGAAAACCCATGCAGAGATCCCACGCCACCCATCTTCGGATGCTGACCTCAGCTCTTCTGCTGGGCTCCATCTTCGTGGGCCTGTCCTCCGTCGCACAAGCACATGGCTCACGCTGCTACCAGTTCCCATCGGATGTCGACCCTACATGCACAGGGTCCATGGTGGCGCCACCCATCAACCCGGGCCCTGTCTCGAAGCCCGCCGAAGACGCCCGTCTGGACGCTGTCCGAACTGACATCGCCGAACGGCGCTTCGCAGCCGCAGAACGCACCCTGTGGGCCATGAGCGAGGAGATCGCGCTCTCGTCCACGGATGACATCAGCGTGCGTGTGCTCCTGGGTGGGCTGCTGCTCGATAGCGGTCGACCTGCTGACGCTTTGGAGATCGCCACGCCTCTCGACCTCGTGGACACCTACGACGCGCAGCTCCTGCTCGGACGCGCGTACACGGCCACTGGACACGACCTCGCGCAACAAGGCGCCGCCGCCGAGGACGTGAGCTTCCACCACGAGCTCGCACTCGCTCCCTTGGAACGCGCGGTAGAACTCGCCCCGGCCGGCGACGGCACGGCAGCCGTGGATGCACTCAACGTGCGCCTCTACACCCTGGGCGACGTCAACGGCGCCTTGGCCTTCGCCGACCAGCTGCTGGAGAACGCCTTCGCCACCACCGAGGGCGCGATCGACACGCAAGCCAGCGGTGCAGGCGAAGTCCAGCTCCTGCGCGGCTGCGCCCGGGGCTACGCCTACTGGGACGCGGCCCAGTCCGGCGATGCAGACTCCGCCAAACTCCTCTGGCAACGGGCCGTGGACGACCTGCGCGCTGCCCAGACGCGGCTCGCCGACGAACGCAGCGAACCCTGGATCCAGCTTGCGTGGCTGGGGCTGCAAGAACAGGGAGACATCGACCAGGCTCTCGCGGATGCCCGGGAAGCGGCGCTCCGAGGTGCCCCCGCCCCGCTCCTGGACGTGGCCTCCGTCAGCGCCGGCCGGGGCCTGAATGAGACGACCGCCCAAGCCCTGCTGAGCCTCGTGGAGGGATCGGCCCAGGGACAAGACCTCTCGCTGCTGGTGGGCGCACGAGACGACCGCCGAGCGCTCAGCGAACGCCTCTCTTTTGCCGTGCTCAGCAGTGACTCGACGCTCGAGCAGGCGCGCAGGATCCACGCCGCCCTGAGCGCGGCCAGCACGGAGAGCGGCGCTGTCTGGAACAACTACGCCCTGCTCTGCCGCGACACAGGCGCCTACACCGAGTCCTACAAGGCATACGTTCAGGCGCTGCAGATCACGGGCCCAGACCCGCGGCTGCTCAACGACACGGCCCTCGTGCTGCACTACCACCTCATGGGTGAGGACGCCGAGCTGGCGGCACAGGCTCGCGGCCTCTACCTCCAGGCCATCGACCTGGCTCAGCAGACCCTCGCGGAACAGCCTGTCGACCCCGGCCAGAAGCAGGATCTCGAGAGCGCCCTCACAGACGCACGCAACAACCTCGCCCTGCTGGATGCCCAAGCGGCGGCACCCGGGGACTGAGCGCACCCCGAAACGGTGCCCTTCACGACGGCGCGTCGAGCAGTAGACTTCTCGGCCATGAGCCTAGAACCGCCGCGTCACGATCGCCTCGTCTCCACCCTCCTGCGCGACCAGGCCGCCGAGCGCCCGGACAAGGAGGCGCTGGTCTATCCGGCCTTCACGCAGGGCGGGCAGGCGCTCCGCCTGAGCTTCTCGCAGCTCGACGCGCAGGTCGACCGGCTGGCCAAGGGTTGCCTGGCGTTGGGGCTCCGGCGAGGTGAGCACGTCGCAGTGTGGGCGGGGAACGTCCCGTCCTGGGTTCCGCTGGAGTTCGCCCTGGCACGGATCGGCGCCGTGCTCGTCACCGTCAACACCTCCCTGCAACAAGAGGAGGTGGCCTATGTGCTCGAGCAGAGCCACGCCGTTGCGGTGATCCACACCACGTGCAACGGCAGCACGGAAGCCAGCGTCACCTTGGACTCCTTGATCGAAGGCCAGGGAACAAGCGAGACGACTCCCGCCCTGGACAACCTGCGCCTACGGCTCTGGATGCCGAGCCTGTCGGGAGAGGAAGCGCCCCTGCTCAAGGCGCCACGGGGCGGAGAAGCTACGAACCTCGACGACCTCCTGGCGCGCGGCGAATCCATCTCGCTCGACGAGGTGCGGCGCCGGGAGGACTCCCTCGACCCGATGGATGTCATCAACATCCAATACACCTCGGGCACGACGGGCTTTCCCAAGGGCGTCATGCTCAGCCACGTCAACATGATGACCAGCGCCTACGCCCTGGGTGACGAGATTGAGCTCACCCATGACGACCGCGTGGTGCTCATGGTGCCGCTCTTCCATTGCTTCGGCTGCGTGGTCGCCGTGCTGGGAACCTACACCTTCGGCGCCAGCTTGCACTGCCTGCCCGCCTTCGACCCGGGCCACGTGTTGCGCCTCATCCACGAAGAACGCTGCACCGTGATCCACGGCGTCCCCACCATGTACGGCGCCATGCTTGCCCACCCCGATCGCGCCCAGTACGACACCAGCAGCTTGCGCACAGGACTCGCCGCCGGGGCCCCCTGCCCCGTACCGCTCATGCACGCCATCGCTGAGGACCTGCAGTGCGAGGGGATTCTGGTGGCCTACGGCCTCACGGAAGCAGCCCCCGGTGTCTCTGGCTGCAGGCCCGACGACAGCTTTGAAGCGCGCAGCGAGACCATTGGCCGCCCCATCCATGCCGTGGACGTTCGCATCGCGGACCCGGCCACCCACGAGGCGCTTCCCGACGGCGAGGAAGGGGAGCTCCAGGTGCACGGACCCAACATCATGGTGGGCTATCACGACGACCCGGAGGCAACTGCCGCGGCCATGACACCGGACGGCTGGTTGCGCACCGGTGATTTGGGAGTCCGCGGCGAAGACGGGCTGCTGCGCGTCGTCGGCCGCATCAAGGACATCATCATTCGCGGCGGCGAGAACATCGCACCGGCGGAGATCGAGAACCTGCTCCGCGCTCACCCGGACATCGTGGACGCAGCCGTGGTGGGCATCCCTGACGAGACCTTCGGCGAAGAGGTCGCCGCCGCGCTGCGTCTCGCCCCGGGCGCGGCCCTCGACATCGGCAGCTACGAAGCGCTGCTCGAAGGACGCATCGCTGGCTTCAAGCAACCCAAGGGCTATCACGTCTTCGAGGCCTTCCCCCTGACGGGCTCCGGGAAGGTGAAGAAGTTCCAGATCTGCAAGTGGATCGCGTCCGGCGACGGCGACCTCGCCGGCTAGTCGACCCGCAGCACGAGGCGAACCGCAACGCCGGCCCCACGTCTCGGGCCCTGATCAAGAGTCGACGGACACCCGCAAGTCGAGGGTGCTGAAGGCGCGAAGGGGAGCCGCATCCTGCACGGCTATCAGGCTCTGCACGATGACCCGGTCGTGTTCGCTCTCCGGCAGAAAGCCCCACTGGTCCAATCCGCTGAGCGAACCACCCAACAAACCCACCAGCTTCGGCAGCGTGTTGGCGTGGGCTGCCACGACGGCGAACCCACCGCCCGCGGATGACTCCAGCCGCGTGGCCAGTGCTTGGGGGTCGCGAGCCCCATATTCCTGGACCTCGAGCCCGAACTGCTCTGCCAGGGGCTGCATGCTTTCCTTGGTCCGCCGCAGCTCGGTGGCGAAGACCTGTGTGACGGGGCAAGCCTTCAGCAGTTGCGCGAGCCCCGCGGCACGCTGCTCGCCCCGCACCGACAAGCCCGGGTCGTTCGATGCCGGGCCCTCCATTTCGCAGTGCCGCACGAACACGACGGTGCCGAAGCGCGGAGCCGCGATGGGCTCCTGCTGCGCGATCTTGCTGCGCAACAGCGTTGGTGTCGCCAAGAGGCCTACGGAGAGAAGACCAAGGGCACTGCGGCGGGTGGTGGAGGCAGGAATCGTCACGGCAGCGTCTCGCTCGGTTTGGCGTCGGCTTGACCTCATGCCAAGCCCACACCTCCAACGCAATGCCGCGCGCGATCGAACGCAAGATCCGTCAGTTTGAGGGTTCGTCGAAGTAGAGGATCAACTTCTTGGGCACCCCGTCGTCATAGGTGTCGTCGCTGGCCTCCCAGCTCGACACGACGCGGCCTTGGTCACCCATCGCCTTGCACTTCGTTGCGATCTCCTCCATGGCCTTGTAGGCCTCGGTGGTCGTCGAGAAGGGGATCGCCGTCACACGTTTGAGTGGCATGTCATCGTCCGTTGGAAACTGGGGGAAGAAGCCCTACTCAAGAGCATTGATCAACTTCTGGAGCTGCTCCTGCTCGCCGGTGCCAAAGGTACCGCGCTGCGCCTCGAGCGCATTGGACAGTTGCGTCTGCTGGGCCGAGAGACCCAAACCGTCGAAGCCGGAGATAGCAGGGATCAACCCCTCGTCTTGCGACACCTTGTATGCCTCCTTGAGCTTGGCCGCGTCGGTGCTGCGCTTGGCCTTGCCGACAGCAACATCCAGGAGAGTCTGGACCTCGGCCGCCAGCTCGTTCTGCGTATTCTGGAAGGTGGGGTCCATGCGCTCGTACATCGCCTTGCGGATGTCCTGGCGCATGGCGAGCAAGGTGGCGGCCTTGCCCGTGGCGAAATACTGCGTGAAGTTCAACTGAACGTCGGCATCGGCAGCCTTGGCGTTGGCTGCAGCGTTCGCGACGGCCAGGAACGAAGGCATCTTCACCATGTACTTCGCGCCGAGCTTCTCAATCGAAACGGGTGCAAGAGCCAGTTCCTTGCGCATGTAGCCGGCTTGCAACGACGTCGGATACGGCGACCCCGCCTGCCCGCTGTAGCCCACCTTCAACCCGAGAGTGCTGTCAGTCCCGAAGAACAAGGGCCTGATGCTTCCCGGCTCCAGGAGTTTGTCGGGGAGGAACCAAGAATCCACCGGCTTGGTGTCCAACTCTTCTGCGGAGTCATAGGGAGCGATGGCGTTCTCCACTCCCTTGTCGCCGCTGATGCTGGCAAGTTTCTGGGGGTCTGGATCGTTGTAGAGCGCCGCCATGGCGATGGCTGCGTCGCCACCCGTGAAAGTGGACGAAGCCCCCAAGAAGAAGCGAGAAAAGGCGTTGGAGTCCGAGCTGAAGCTCGACATCAGCGGCACTGTCTTGCCGTTCTCGAAGGTCGGAGCAATGGCGCCCTCCCGGCGAGCGATGCTGATCTCAGCCGTGGGCGGCGTCGCGTCGAAATCCAGGCCCACGTTGCTCTTCGTGACGAAGAGCGCGCGGTTGTAGCCGATCCCACAGGCTGGCAAGAGCAACGCGAGACCGAACAAAGCGAGACAAGCTGTCTTCATCTGCATGTCATTCCCCAGAGTCACTGCCACGGTCTGCCCGTGGCGATTCGAATGTCTATCACGGGTCCGACGGGTTCAACAACTCGACAGGGAACTCCGTCCCCACCCGCACTTCCAAGAGATCAGAGCTCGGCCAGTCGAGGCGGAACTTCGTGTTCGCGTTCGTCACGCGCAGTTGCGTGTTCCTGTTCCATCCGGCCATGACGAACCAGGGCGAGCCCAAGCCCAACCCCAAGCCCAGCATGTCCGTGCTCTGCCCGATGGCGCGCACGCCCTCGGACTCAGGGCTGACGCGCATGCGCATATGACCGAAGCCGAAGAGATGCTCAGTGCCTGTGTCCGGGTCGAAGTATCGGATGGCACAGGACGGGAGGACGGCAGCCACAAGCAGCGCGACGCACAGGAAGCGCACACGTCGACATCCCTTCGGACGCAACAACCCACGACGGCCACCCATCTGAAACCCCCAGGCAATCGGGACTTCAGGCAGCAGCTCCCTCGGCGACGGCCTCCAGCCCCTCAGCCTGAGAACCCTAGGCGAGATGGCCAGATTCGTCCAGCCGTCGGATGCTCCCACTGGCGGGAACACATATTCCCACCCATGGATCCCCGGCTGATCTGTCGAACGGGCCCCTCAGATCAACTCGGCGTCCGTCATGACTTCCACCAGGCTCGGGCCGTCGTGCGCCAAGGCCGTCTTCAAGGCCTCCTCCAGCTGATCAAGTCGCTCGACCCTCAGACCCAAGGCACCGCAGTTCTCGGCGAACTTCGAGAAGTTGGGGTTCACGAGCGATGTCTGCCACACGTCGAACTCGGCGTTGCGTTGCTCCTTGCTGATCTTGCCCAGCTCGCAGTTGTTGAGCAGCACGTGCGTGATGTTCATGCCGTACTTCACGGCCGTGGTGATCTCGCCCATGTACTGGCCAAAGCCACCGTCGCCGCTGATGGAGACGACCTTGCGAGTGTCGCCCACCGCGGCCCACGCCCCCATGGCAGCAGAGAACCCGAAGCCGATGGAGCCGAGGTAACCCGACATGAGCACCGCTTGCCGCTTGCACTCGAAGTAGCGGCCGAAGCTGTACGTGTTGTTGCCCACGTCCACGGGCATCACCGCATCCTCGGGGACCAAGCGTTGGAGTGCTGCGAAGAGCGCGGCCGAATTCACGCCCTTGCCCAGGTCATCCACAACGCGGCTCGCCTTCTCCTCACGCCAAAGGCGCCAGCGCTCCGCCAGCTCCTCACGCGGATCGGCCGCCTGGTGCCCATCGAGTCGACCCCTGAGCAGCTTGGCGGTGACGCCGATCTCACCCCACATGGGGAGATCCACGGGATGGCCCTTGCCCAGCGCCATGGCATCGAAATCCACCTGGATGATGGGCTTCTTGGCCGAGATGCCGGTGTGATTGCTGAACGACGCGCCGAAGACCAGCAGCAGGTCCGCCTCGTTCATGAACCAGCTGGCGATGGGCGTGCCGCTGCGCCCCAGGACACCTCCCGCGAGGGGGTGGTCGTCCGGGATGAGCCCCTTGCCCTTGAAAGTCGTGATGATCGGGGCGTTCACGCTCTCCGCGAGGGCCACCACGGCGTCCATTTCGAAACGCGCCCCATGGCCAACCACGATCAACGGCCGCTGCGCAGCTCGCAGCCGCTTCTCGGCTTCGTCCTGCGCGGCCACCGGCGGTGCGATCTGGGGCAGGCCCATGCGTCCCTTGGGCCCCGAGGCCTCTGCCCCTTCCTTGGCCGGCATGGGCTGCACTTCATCCGGAAAGATGAGGTGGCCGACGTCGCGCTTCAGGGTGGCGTGCTTCAGCGCCAAGGTCATGAGCTCGGCATGGTCGCTGTTCTGCAAGACCACTTGACTGAAGGCGGCCACCGGCGCAAAGGCCGTCTTGAGGTCCAGCTCCTGGAAGTTGCCGGGGCCCATGACCTGCGTCGCCACCTGCCCGGTCAGGGCAAGGATCGGGGCGCGGTCGACCTTGGCGTCCCAGAGGCCCGTCATCAGGTTCGTGGCGCCAGGACCGGCGATGCTCAGGCAGGCAGCGGGCTTGCCCGTGAGCTTGCCGTAGGCGCTCGCCGCGAAAGCAGCCGCCCCTTCGTGCCGCACACCGATGAACGTCAGCTTGCCCGCTTCTTCCTGGACGCGCAGGGCATCAGCCAGGCCCAGGTTGCTGTGCCCCACCATTCCGAACACATGGGTCACGCCCCAATTGACCATGGTCTCCGCCATGACGTCCGAGACGCTGCGAACACGCGGCGCTTCTTCTTCCACGCCGACGTAGATGCCGTCTTCCCTGTGCTCTACCTGGAAGGTCGGCACCCCATCCTCGTGTGAGCCTGGCGAACGGCCGGTACACGGGTGGAAGTCCCAACCGTGCCATGGGCAGCGCAACCAACCGTCCTCAATGCTGCCTTCACCGAGCGGCCCACCCTGGTGCGGACAGGCGTTGTCGATGGCGCAGTACTTGCCCTCAAAGTGACTCAGTGCCAGGTTCTGGTGCCCTGCCGTGACGCTGCGGACGCGCCCCTCGGGCAGTTCATCCGAGCCCAGGACGCGATGCCAGTTCACGACCATCTGCTTTCCCTCGCCCTGCTTCGATGCGTCCTTCATGGCTGATGTCGCACTCCTGGGTGCGGCTTGGCTTCAGTACTTTGCCTGGGACTTCTTGAGCAGACTCGCGAAGTTGGCGTCCGCCTTGCGCTTCAGGTTGGCCGTGTCCTCATCCCAGCCATCGCGGGTGTCGTCGTACCAGGCGTTGAAGAACAGGTGCAGCTGGCCGTTGGTCATGCGGTAGGCCTCAGGGTCTACCTCGACCTTCTTGTTCCTGGCCCCCAGGGCGTAGGAGCACCAGCCGCCGTGCTGCGGCTCAAACCGCTCGGGGTTGGACAGGAAGGTCGTGCGGTTCTTCTCGCTCGCGAAGTAGTACAGCACCCCCCCGTGACGAAGGGAGTACTTCGACTTGCCTTCCTTTGGCTTGCTGCCACCTTCCTTGAAGTAGCTCACCGGATCGTAGCCCTCGATGGCCAAGTCGTTCTTGCTGAGGTTGTAGTTGTCGATCGCGCGCCAGGTATCCGCCGACGCCTTGCGCGCGGACTCGCCTGTCATCGTCTTCCAGTTCTTGTCGGCCTTCTCCAAGGAGCTGCGCTCCTTGGGCACCCAATCCCCATCAAACTCGGCGTACTCTTTGTCTGCGAAGAGTAGAAGCCGACCCTCGCCGATCCGGTAGGCCGCTGGGTCGATCTTGTACTTGATGTTCTTCGCCATGGCGAAGCTGCACCATCCGCCGTGCGCGGGCTCGTAGGTCTCGGGCGAGGCCACGAAGGTGGCGCGATTCTCCTCGGTCGCGAATCGGTAGGTCGCACCCTGGTGGTTCAACGAGATGCTGGCGCTGCCCTTGCGAGGCGCGCCGCCGCCGATTTCGAAATAGGCCACCGGGTCGTAACCCTGGATGGCGAGAGTGTCCGAGCCCAGGTTGTAGTCAGCCACGGCTCGCTTGGCTTCCTGGGACGACGAGGCTGCGGGTCCGGCAGGAAATGCGCTGGCAGGCGCCGCACTTCCCAAGAGGGCGGTGGCGATGGCCAATGCCGCAAATGCCGTACTGCAAACAGGGCGAAGGAAGTCGCCGAGGTGCTGGGTCTTCATCGTGCTTCTCCTCGAAATGAACCAGGTGTCTGGCGGTCTCGCCAGCGCTGAGCCGGGTGCTCATGGCTCTCACAGATGCTCGCCTAACGCGAGGGTTACGCGCACATGGCAATCTTGGGGCCGTCCCCAGTATTCTGTGCCCCCGAGAGTGAGAACGGGTGGAACGTGTGTCCCGGTCCCGCATCTCATGGCGCTGACGCCCACGCGCGTGTCGCTATGGACCCGCAGCACGGCGGGGTGAGATGACGGCCCCAGGCACCCACTGCAGGTAGGAAACGCGAGCGACTCATGCCAAGCCCGTTCGGACAATTCATCGTCACCATCGTCGTTCCAGCCATGGCCTGGGCGGCGCTCAGCTACTTCGCACTGGGCCTGGTGTTCGGGGTGGTGTTCGTATTCAAGGGAGCGGCCAAGCTGGATCCCCTCGCGAAAACGGGCACCTGGGGTTTTCGCCTGGCCATCCTCCCGGGAGCCATCGCGCTCTGGTTCCCCATCCTGATGGCCAAGCGGAGGGGACGCCTCGGGCCGGAGGCTCAACGCACGCCACACACTCTGCGTGTCCGCGTCCCTTCCGACGCAAGCTTGGCGGACAACGGCTGATGATCCGCCCCCTACGCCGACGACATGCGCGCCACGTGCTGACCCTCGCGCTGATCTTGCCCGTGCTCCTGACCGCCGCGCTCCTCGCTCGCCCCGACGAGCAGCTGGCGCAGATGTCCTTTCCGCCGAGCCTGCTCGCCACGCAAGACGTTCAGCCCCTTCCGTCGAGCGACCCCGGGCGGGGCGACATCGCCTTGCCGGGGGGGATCGGCGTCATCCGGGCTGCCCAGCTCGGGATGGACGACAGCAGTCTGGATCTCGAGTTCGGCGAACTGCCGGCGAGCCCCAGCCTGCTCCTCTACTGGGCACCCATGGCGAGCCTCTCCATCACCGTGGACGATGTGGTCCTCCCGACCGACGCCGTCCTGCTCGGCGCCCCTCAGCCCCGCAGCGCTGGCCGCTTCCCGCTCCCTGCTGCTGCTCTCGCCGGCGACGGCGTCCTGTTCGTCTACAGCCTCGGGCACCGCGAGCTGCTGGGGGCACCCCTCGCCCTGAGCACCGAGCTGCTGGCATCCCTGAGCGCCACCGACGGAGCCCAGCGATGACCCTCCAATACCAAGCCGTGGGTTGGAACCCACAGAAGCGTGTCTACGACCTGCTCTTGGCTCTGGGTGTCGTGGGCTACATCGCCCTCTTCGTGCAAGTCTCGGCCCAGTTGCATCCGAACGCCACCGCCGAGACCCTGATCATCCGCGGCGTGGGCACCGCAGCCTTCCTGTTGCTGCACGTGATCCTGGCCATCGGCCCGCTGTGTCGCCTCAGCCGGCGCTTCTTGCCGCTGCTCTACAACCGCAGGCACCTGGGTGTGTGCATGTTCCTGTTGGCCCTCGTGCACGGCGTGTTCGCGATCCTGCAATTCCACGGCTTCGGGGACACCAACCCGCTGCTGAGCGTGTTCACCGCCAACCCGCGCTACGACAGCCTCGCCCACTTCCCCTTCCAGCCACTGGGTTTCCTCGGCCTCTGCATCCTGTTCTTGATGGCGGCCACGAGTCACGACTTCTGGCTCGCCAACCTGACGGCGCCCATCTGGAAGGCCCTGCACATGTTTGTGTACGTGGCCTACGGCCTCCTGTTCATGCACGTCGCCTTGGGTTCCGTGCAGAGCGAGGCGAGCCTCCTTCTGCCTGCAACCTTGGCCGTGGGTGCCCTCGCGATCCTCAGCCTGCATCTCTTGGCGGCCCGCAAGGAACGCGCCAAGGACGTCTCCCGCTCGACACCCGGCGACGCCTTCGTAGACGTTTGTGCCGTGGACGACATCCCGGAGAAGCGGGCCCACATCGTGACCTTGGCTGGGGAGCGGGTCGCGATCTTCCGCTACGACGGCCTCATCTCGGCCGTGTCCAACGCCTGCCAGCACCAGAACGGCCCGCTTGGAGAAGGGCGCATCCTGGACGGGACCATCACCTGCCCGTGGCACGGCTACCAGTACAAGCCGGAGTGCGGTCGCTCGCCCGAGCCGTTCACGGAGCGCATCCCCACTTTCCGCAGCGAGGTTCGAGACGGCCGTGTCTGGGTCGCTCCGGTTCCCTTGGCCTCCGGAACCCACGTGGAGCCCGCTCGCATCGACGAGGCCACAGCCAGCCCGGGGCGCGACCCGAAGGACGGGGAGTTCCACATCGGCTACCTGCCGAAGATGCCTGGCGGGTTGGCGGCGGGCACCCGCAGGGCCGTCCTCAGCGTGATGGTCTTCGCATGGGTGGTGGGGCTTAGCCTTGCCTCGGCCCAACGCCCCTTCGCCCTCATCAGTTTCGACTACCTGCAGCCCAGGGCATTCACCGGCCGGCTGGAGGAACAGCCTGTCCCCAGCTTGCTGGTGACCCCCCCCGGCGGCGGAAGCCCCATGCGCTTCCCCCTGGCGTGCGAGTTCAAGTGGGGCAGCGCGGCCGAGGTGGCAGGGCGCGACGGCGAGTTCGTGACGCTGATGGGCACTCTCGCCTATCGGGATGGCAGGACCCTGGTGGAGCTCGTGCCGGGTTCGATCCGATCCGCCGGCCCTGCAGGGCCGGACGAAAAGCCCGCTTCGGCCCCCGTCTCCCTGGGCCAGCACACCCTGCGTGGCGAAATCGTGGACAGCAAGTGCTTCCTGGGGGTCATGAACCCGGGCGACCTGAAAGTCCACCGCTCCTGCGCCACGCGCTGCATCAGCGGTGGCATCCCCCCTGTGCTGGTGGTCCGGGACTCCCGGGGCGTCGCCGCCTACCTCTTCCTCATCGGAACCGATGGGCGATTGGTTAATCGCGAAGTATTGGCAATGATTGCGGAGCCGCTTGAGATCACAGGGGTCGTGGAGCGGCACGACGACCTGCTCGTGCTTCGAGCAGAACCGGAGACGTACCGACGCCTGACCGGCACCGACGATCCATGACTGACAGCAACGCCTACGCGCCGACACCCGAGGACAACGAGCCGACGGGAGCCAATCCCCAAGAGCTCTCCAGCCTCGCCCCCGGCGCTCCCACCCTCGTGATCCGGGAAGGCCACTACCTCGTGCGCTTCGCCCAGACCGCAGAGGAGCTGACGGCGGCGCTGCGTCTGCGCTACGAGATCTTCAACCTCGAGCTGGGTGAGGGTCTCGAGGAAAGCCATCTGAGCGGCCACGACGAAGACCGCTTCGACGCCGGCTGCCACCACCTGATCGTCCAGGACGAACGCTCCGGTGACATCATCGGCACGTACCGCATGCAGTCGGCGGAGATGGCCGCTCGAAACGGAGGCTTCTACTCCGAGGACGAGTACGACCTGTCCGGCTTCCCCAAGCACGTGTTGGATCAATCGGTTGAGCTGGGCCGCGCCTGTGTCGCTGAAGCCCACCGCAAGCAACGCGTGCTCTTTGGCTTGTGGAAGGGGCTGGCGGCCTACGTCACGGTCATGAACAAGCGCTACCTCTTCGGTTGCTGCTCGCTCACCAGCCAGGACCCCCACGAAGGGCGTCGGGTGCTGGAGAAGCTCCGCCACGACGGCTTGATCCATCCGGAGTACGTCGTGCAACCGCGACCAGCGGTCTTGTGCGAGGACACGGATGGTTCGGTGGTGAACGTCAACAGCGTGAAACTGCCGACCCTGTTCGCCACCTACCTGCGCTTCGGCGCACTCGTGTGCAGCCCGCCGGCCATCGACCGCGAGTTCAAGACCATCGACTATCTGGTGCTGATGGACACGGCCACCCTGCCGGCGCGCACCCGGGCCACCTTCTTCGGCGACTGAATGCTGCTTGTCGCGGGAGTCCGCCTCGTCGCCTTCCTGCTCTGGTCGGTGATATCCCTGCTGCTTGCGCTCTTGGCGCAGATCCCCTTGCAGATAGCTCCTCGGCTTGGGGCACACCTGCGTCGCGCCGTCTCCGTGCTCTGGGCCCGAGGGGTATGCGTGATCATCGGCCTGCGACTAAAGACCGAGGGCGAGATCCCCAAGCCGCCCTTCATCCTGGTCACCAACCACCTGAGCTACGTGGACATCGTCGTCATCATGGCGGTGGTCCCGAGCATCTTCGTGGCCAAGTCGGAGGTAGCCCGCTGGCCCCTGCTCGGGCTGATGGCCCGGGTGGGCAGCACGGTCTTCGTGAATCGCGCGAACAAGAAGGACCTGATGCGGGTCAACGGCGTCATGCCGCAGGTGCTCGCCCGCGGTGAGGGGCTCTGCTTCTTTCCGGAAGGGACGAGCTCACGCGGGGTCGACGTGATGCCTTTCCGCTCGTCCCTGCTGGAGCCCGCCGTCACGCTCGCGCAGCCCGTGAGCTTCGCGAGCATCACCTACACCACGCCAGACGGCAGCGTCCCACCAGACATGTCCATTTGCTGGTGGGGTGACATGACCTTCGGCGCGCACTTCTGGGAGTTGCTGCAGTTGCCGCGCATGGACGGCTGTATCCGCTTCGGGGCGGAGCGCCTGAGCGGTGAGTCGCGCCACGAACTGGCGAGCCGGTTGCATGAGGCCGTCTCCAACACCTTTACGCCGGTACCCCAGTCACCGGCATCCCAGCACGATCCCACGCACGCCGACTCCCAAAGCGGCGAGCCCTCATGAACATCTGGCGCCGCCTGGGCTGGATCGTGTTGGCGATCTACATCCTGACGCTGACGGCCTCCAACATCTGGTGGGCCACCCACCCGCGACCAGAGGTTTCGCTCCCGGACGGCAAGTACGCCATCTCTCTCGAGCAGGAGGAGGGCCCGCCGCTGCGAATGGCCTACCAACGCCTGAGCTCGCCCAGCACACCGGACGCTCCCCAGGCACCTCCGACCCTCGTCCTGATCCACGGCAGCCCCGGTCGCAGCGAGAACTTCACGCCCAGCAGCCGCAACCCTGGCATGGCGCGCGCCCTCGCCCAGCACTTCCAGGTGCTCATTCCGGATCTGCCTGGCTTCGGTGACTCCACCATCGGCGCGCCGGACCTCTCCATCCAGGCCCACGCTGGGCACCTGCTTTCCCTGTTGGACCAGCTGGAGATCCCCCGCGCGCATCTCGTCGGCTACAGCATGGGTGGCGGGCCGGCCCTGCATCTGTGGGAGCGGGCGCCGGAGCGCGTGGCCTCCATCACCCTGCTCTCCTCAATCGGCGTGCAGGAGATGGAGTTGCTGGGCGACTACACCATGAACCACGCGCTGCACAGCCTGCAGCTCACGGCCTTCAAGTTGGCGCGCATCCTGTTCCCGCACTTCGGTGCGACAGAGTGGCTCGACAAGGCGGTTGCCTACGCGCGCAACTTCCACGAGACGGACCAACGACCCTTGCGAGGTCTGCTGGAAGCCTTCGAGCCGCCCATGCTGATCCTGCATGGCGAAGCCGACCCACTCGTGTCCGTGGGGGCCGCACGAGAACATGCGCGCATCGTTCCCCAAAGCGTCTTGTGGGTGAACGATCAGAGCCACTTCATGGTCTTTGAGAGTCGCCCGGCCCTGCTCGAGCCGCTGGTTGCCTTCGTGGAGGCTGTCGAGTCGGGAGCAGCCTTGCACCGGAGCGAAGCCAGCGCCGCGCGCCTGGCCCGCGCTGCCGAGGCCTTCGACCCCAGCTCAGTGCCGCCTGCGACAGGCCCCTTCCTGGCCCTGCTGATCCTGCTCATCGCCCTCTCCACCTTGGTCAGCGAAGACCTCACGTGCATCGGTGCCGGGCTCATGGCTGCCAATGGGCAGATCACGTGGCTCGCCGCGTCCGCCGCCTGCCTGCTGGGCATCTTCGTGGGCGACATCATGTTGTTCCTGGCCGGGCGCCTGCTCGGGCGCCCCGCCGTGCGCCGTGCCCCCCTCAAGTGGTTCGTCACCGCGGCCGCCCTCGAACGCAGTCAGCGCTGGTTCGACAAACGCGGCCCCGCCGTGATCCTGCTCAGTCGCTTCATGCCGGGCATGCGCCTCCCCACCTACGTCGCTGCAGGAGTCCTCGGCACGGGCTTGCTGAAGTTCTGCCTTTGGTTCCTGGCTGCGGGCCTGCTCTGGACCCCCGCCTTGGTGGGCCTGTCCATGGTGGCCGGCGGACAGATCCTGGACGCCTTCGGGTGGATGGAAGAGCACCCGCTGCTCGGCGTGGCCGCAGTGATCGGCACCCTGATGCTGGTGCTCAAGCTCGCCGTGCCCATGCTCAGCCACCGCGGGCGGCGGCTCCTCTACGGCCGCTGGTTGCGTCTCACGCGCTGGGAGTTCTGGCCACCGTGGGTGTTCTACCCGCCCGTCGTGGCGGCCATCGCCTGGTTGGGCCTGAAGCACCGGAGTCTCGCGGTCGTCACGGCCGTCAACCCCTGCATGCCTGCAGGCGGCATCATCGGCGAGTCGAAGACCGAGATTCTCGAACACATGCGTCGCTGCTTCGGCCAGGCCGAAGCCACAGTACGAACCGTCCAACTCTCGAACGTCCTGCCGTTCAGCACCGAGATCTGCGCCGAGCTGTCCGCGGAGGAGCGCCTCGCGCGCGTACACGCCTTCCTCTCCGAGCACGCCCTCGACTACCCGGTGGTGCTCAAGCCGGACGCCGGTCAGCGAGGCTCGGGCGTCGAGATCATGCACGCCGCCCAGGACATCCCGGCCGCCCTGGAACGACTGCCCGTCGATCTCATCGCCCAGGAGTTCGTGCACGGTCTCGAGTTCGGCGTCTTCTATGCACGGCAGCCGGGGGAAGACGGGGAGGTCTTCTCCATCACCGAGAAGATCACGCCCACGGTGACGGGCGACGGGACACGAAGCGTCGAAGAGCTGCTGCTCGACGACGCCCGGGCCCCCGCCATGTACAAGGTCTACAGCGCACTCCTGGGCGAGCGCCTGAGCGATGTGCCCGAAGTGGGCGAGACGGTTCGCCTCACGGAGATCGGGGCCCACGCCTGCGGCACCATCTTCCGCGACGCCCACGACCTGCACACCCCGCAACTCGCAGCCGCCATCGACGCCATCAGCCGTCCCATCAAAGGCTTCTCCTTCGGGCGCTTCGACATCATGGTCCGCTCGAAGGAACATCTTCAGCGCGGTGAGGGGCTGCGGGTCATCGAGCTCAACGGCCTGACCTCGGAAGCCACGCACATCTACGACGCCAGGACACCACTGATCACGGCCTGGCGCACCCTGGCCTCACAATGGGCCAGGGCCTTCCGCATCGGCGCAGCCCACCGCGCGCAGGGCACCCCCACGACCTCCATGATCGCCCTGGCGGGCATGACCCTAGGCTTCCTGCGCAGCGACCGGCGGCGTCGCTAGGAGATCACTCCTCCTTTGCGCAGCGAGGTTTGCCGGGCGTGTCTGTCCCGTGGACAACTCCCGCACGCGCTCGGCTGCGGACTGCTCGCCTGTCGCGACGGCGGCGGTCGTGCCCGAAACAAAGCGCTGATTGCCGTCGATGAGTCGCTGGAGGTCGTCGCGTGCTGCTGTCATGGCTTTGCTCAACCCCCGTTGGGGTTGCCGCCTTCAACCCAGGCCGGGTCCAGCGTGCCCTGGGCCAGGGAGAGAATGGCCTCGTAGGAAGCCTCGACACAGGCCTTCATGTGGGCCCATTCCATCGTGCTGGTCTCGTCTGAAAGCTGGTGGTAGTGCTCGGCGTCGCCGCCGCTGCTGATGGAGTGCCCGGGGATCCCGGCCTCCACGAAGGGCAGGTTGTCCGAGCGGAAGAACAGTTGCAGTTGCGGGTACGGGTCGGCCACGAAGGGCAGGCCGGCGTCCACCCAAGCCTGCCCCACGTTGCTGCGTTCGAAGCCCGTCAGGAACAGCTTGCCACTGCCGCCCGCGCCCTCATCGGCCTCGCCGATCATCTCGAAGTTGAGGTTGCAGACGATCTGCTCCAAGGGCACCGGGGAGTTCTTCACGAAGTAACGGCTCCCCAGCAGGCCCTGCTCCTCGGCGGTTACGAGCACGAAGAGCAGCGTGCGTGCGGGGGGCTGCCCCTCACCGAAGAGGCGCGCGAGCTCCAGCACCGCTGCCACGCCGCTGGCGTCGTCGTTTGCACCGTTGAAGACCTGGTCTTCCGCTTCGGGGTCAGAGTGGACCCCGACATGGTCGTAGTGGGCAGTGAACACCAGCACCTCATCGGCCAGTTCCGGGCGCGACGGGCTGCCGACCCCGGGAATGCGGCCCACGACGTTCACGGCATCGACCGGCGCCGTGCCCTGCAGGTCGAAGGTGACATGCGTCAACTCTCCGGATCGCACACGCGCCAAGGCCGGGCCGCCCAACATGATCGAAGCCGGCGCACCCGGACGCCCCACCAGATGGCTGGGTGCGGGCCTCGCCGAGCCCGGCTCCTCGCGGCCAGCGAAGATCACCACGTCGGCAGCTGCAGCCAGTTCCTCGCGGTGTTCCTGGGCAAAGCGGAAACCGAGCACCGGCTCCCCCAGGTCCAGGAACAGGGCCACGGGCTCGTCGCCCAGACCCTCGGGAATCGTCGGCTCGTTCATGGTCACGATGCGCGCGTTGGTGACGGGGGAGATCCCGGACAGCAGCCGGAAGTCGGTGCCGTGCACGCACGAGGCCGGGTCAACGTCATGGCCCATGAGAAACAGGGCCGGGGGGCGCGTCACCTCCATCCCCTTCAGGTCCATGGCCTGGAACCAGCTGCCGCTCTCGCCAGCGGGCTCGGCACCTGCGGCCTTCAACACCTGGGAGATGTACTTGGCCGCTCGCAAGGACTCGAGCGTGCCGGTGTCTCGCCCGCGCAGCACGTCAGACGCCAGGAAGCCCACGTGAGCACGCAGGTTTCCGTCCAAACCCATGTCCGGGGCAGGTGGCACATCGTCCGAAGCGAGGGGAGCCCCCTGGCACGCGATGAGCGTGCTGACGACCAGCGCGAGAACGAATGACGGCGCGGCCTGAGACGCGCGATGCTGCAAAGTGGTTCGAATCATGCGGCGCAGGTTAGCAGCCCAGGTCGAAGCGCTGAAAGCCGCCCGCATACCGGCTGGCAAAGTCGCCGAACAGCTCAGGATGGACGCAGGCAGCCAGAACCTCCAGCGAATCCACCATGCGCGGCCCGGGCCGATTGAAATAGGCATTCCCATCCGCCACCCAGACTGCGCCCTGCTCCACGGCTGGCCAGGGCATGCCGCGCAACAGCTTCGCCAGCTCCTTGCCCTCCGTCAGGGTCTTCTCCAACGGAAAGCCGCAGGGCTTCACCAACACGACGTCGGGCGCAGGGTCCAGGGCGGCCAGCTGCTCGGCATCCAAGGTCGGTGCGTACTCCCCCGGTGTCGTCACGAGAGCTTGGCCGCCAGCCAGGCTCACCAGCTCGGGCATCCACATGCCACCGATCATGACGGGGTCGATCCACTCGATGGTGAGCACCTTGGGTCGACCGCCCGCAGGGCGCCGTGCGCCCGTTGCACCGCTGGCAGAAGGGGAGGCGTCGTCTGCGAGGGCTTCTTCCGCCCGGCGCCGCACCGCCTCGATGCGCTCATCCATTCCGGCCACGGTCTCGGCGGCCGCATCCGCCCGACCCAAGGCCTCTCCGACCCGCAGCAGATCCTGCCGGATGTCCTCCAGGACCCTGGGGTGCAGGTTCACCATGCGCAGTTCAGGGTGCGTCAGGCCCTTGGCCGCCTCGAGCACATCGTCGTAGGCCACGGCGCACACCTCGCACAAATCCTGCGTGATGATCACGTCGGGCGCGGCGCGCTGCAAGGCCTCGGCGTCCACGTCATAGACCGCGAGAGCGTCCTTGAGCACACGACGCAGGTCGCGGTCGATCTCCCCTGAGCCCCGCTCAACGCTGAGGCGGCTGCTCGTGAGCACCGGCCTCCCGATGACGCTCGCTGGGTAGTCGCACTCGTGCGAAACGCCCACGAGGTGCTGTCCCATGCCGACGGCGCAGACCATTTCGGTGGCGGAGGGCAGCAGGCTGACGACGCGAGGGGCAGAGACCTCTGACACTTCGTTAGGTGGCGGGCACATGGCGAGGGAGTGTAGACGAGAGCCAGCCTCGCGACGACCGGCCGTCCTCAAGCCCGCGCCGATTCCGGTTTCATGAACAGGTAGAAGCCGAAGCCCATGGTCGTCCGCCCCCAGCGTAGGTAGCCGTCCCGCCACACGCGACTGCGGCGCAGCTTCTCGGCCCACGCTTCATCGCCAGGATGTTGCGCCGCCTCGCGTTCGACCTTCATGCGATGCGACCATTCAAAGTGGTCCCATTCGTCGTCGTTGCTGACCGTGGCGTACATGGGCACCAAGCCTCGCCCCTCGGCAAAAGCGACGTTCTCTGCGTGGGTGTGATACAGGCCGCAGGGCTCACCGAGCAGTTGCAAGTACCCCGGAGCCGGGTCCTGCTTCCAATAGCCCTCGCCCAGGAGCAGCAGCCCACCGGGGCGAACGGCATCGGACAGGGCCTGGAGCGCGTTGGGGTAGGCCGTCTCACCCATGCCGAACGCGTGGGTGGAGCCGAGACAGAGGGCGACGTCGAAGGCTGCCTTGGGCAAGGCAGACCCACTCATGTCGGCCTCCTGGAACTCCACGGCGTCGCCAACGAGACGCCCTGCGGCCAGCTCCCGTGCCACCGCCAAGGCTGCGGCATCGCGGTCCATGCCCACACCCTGGGAGCCGCTGCGTTCCACGAGCTGAATCAGGAACTCACCCGTGCCGCAACCGGCGTCAAGGACCTTGCTCCCCCGCTGAAGTCCCAAGGCGTCCATCAGGCGCTCCGCCTTGGACTGGCTGAGGGGGCAGTTGATGTCCCAGGTCATGATCAAAAGCCTCGCTGGCCAGGGTCGTCAGTCGTTCGTGTCAAATCGGCCTCCAAGTGCAACGTGGTTGCCGACACATCGCCGGTGGCCATCCGCATGCTGTAGCGCAGGCTCTCGGCGCCGCACGTCCAGTTGCGTTCCGAAGCCCGCATGCGCTCGTCGTTGCCCAGGAGGACACTGCTCCACTGGAGCGCGAGCAGGTCATGCGGCCCTTCGGCCTCCACCCGTTTGCCGCGCAGCACTTCGACCCGGCCTCCGCTCTGTGCGTTCGACAGCTCCCAGCGCTCGCCATCGAGCGGGCGGATGATGCCCACTTCGACATGGGCCTCTTCCACCAGCTGTCCTGCGGCATCGAGCAATTCCGTGCGCTGGCGAAAGACGAGATGCGGCGAGCCCTCGTCGCGCCAGACGCAGAAGACCTCGCGGTACTCGAAGGCGTCGATGGTGGGGAACTGCCCGCGCCCCCGACCAACCCAGGTCCCGACCAAGGGAGACAGCACGCTGAGTCCGCGCTTGAGTTCGGCCTGCAATTCTTGCTGAAGTTCTTCCTCGCTCTTGTGGTCCATCACGTCTTTTTCCTGCGGGTCGTCTTGGGTTCCACGTACTGGAACACCTCGTCGAGGGGCAACTCCAGCACGCGGGCGATGCGAAAGGCCACCTCCAAGGAGGGCGAATACTTGCCGCCCTCGATGGCGTTGACCGTCTGCCGGCTCACGCCGATCACGTCTGCGAGCTCCTGTTGCGTGAGCTCGGCGTGCTCCAACCGGAGCTGGGCGATGCGGTTGCGGACACCTGTCTTCTCCCGCGCCATCTCTAGAAGCCCCGGCGGTAGGCCATCAGCTGCAGCGTGTTCTTGACCAGCTCGGACAAGAACATCGACAGCAGCAGGATGTGTGCAACCCAGACGTTCTGCACCTCGAAGACCATGGCGGTGACAGCGGTCAGCGAACCCACGCCGACGATCCAGGCCGAGCGACTCTCGGAGCGCCAGTCGATGAGCCTGTCCCGCTCGTCCGCGTCCTCGGGTTCGCGAGGCAAGCCTGCCAGGGCCACCAGGGTGTAGCCCGCGACCAGCACCACCACCTGCGCGACCACGGTCACCAAGAACACGCCGGCGTAGGCGGGCATCGCCGTCACGCCCTCGGCCATCATGCCGCCTGCTACGACGAAGTAGCCCCCCATAACCAGCAGCATCGCGATCAGCTGCACCCAGACGCTCTTCTCTTCAAACGAAGCGTTCATCGCTCTTCCTTCCACTCAAGACCCCGGGCCTTGCTGCCCGTTGGAACCACGCACCGGGGTTCTTGCCCGGCGCATGGATGTCAAAGATACTTGACATCGACAGCATGTCAAGAATACTTGACACGGTCATCCAACAGCCACGGGCTCAGCGGGGCGAGAGCAGGAAGGCTCGCCGAGCAGGGCGAACCCCATCTGCTGCACAGGGTCGTCCGCCTGCAGAGCCCCTACACGCGCTAGAAGCTGAGCGTCATCATGGCTTCCTCGTCTAGGAACTCTCCCGTCAGGCGGAAGCCCAGGCCTTCGTAGAAGGGCTGCGGACCACCCGGACCTTGCACCACGCTCAACTCCAATTCCTTGGCACCAGGGCGACCGCGCACATGCTCGATGAGCAGTCGGATGGCCTGGGCGCCGAAGCCCAGGCGCTGGTAACGCGCGTCCAGCATGAAACGCCAGATGTAGTACTGGGGCTTCACGGGGTTGTCCGACAGCATCACGAAACCCACCGGCGTCTCGTCCGCGTAGAGCGCCCGCACCCAGGCCGCATCCGAGTAGGACGCCTCGGCCAGGGAGAGCGCGTTGGGCGCCACGAACTGGCGTTGGTCCTCCCGGGGTTCCAGGGCGCAGATGGCGCGCACGGTGTCGGCGTTGATCTCCCGCAGGCTGATGCGGGACGCCTTGGAGGGCGCGTTGCCCTGCTCTCCTGGGTCGTTCATGGGTGACTCATGGGTCGCTGACTCCGTCGGTCAAGGGGAACACGAGGTGGATGTCATCCGGCTCCAGCTCGAAGAGACGCGGGTCGGGGGTGCTCGTCAGCACCGCCCCGCAGCGCCAGTAGAAGTCCACGGTCCCCTGAGTGGGGATCGCCGAGATGTAGAGGGCCGATGCGCCCATGCCGCGCGCAGCTTCCTGCGCTTCATGGAACAGTCGGCGTCCCAGCCCCCGCCGCCGGAAGGCCTGGTCCAGGTAGAAGAAGCAAAGCTGGCGTCGATCGGAGCGTGGGCCGAGGGGATCGCTGTCCACAACGGCCACCCCCACCAAGTGCGGACCGTCGTGGACCGCCGCCAGCTCCTGCTCGAACATCCCCAGCAACACGCCGCCGCGATCGAAGCAGCGCTCGAGCTTGCCTTGCTCACGCTCCGGCATGCCGGCCGGCCAACCCTTCAAGTCGAAGACCAGTGGCGTCAGCACCAACCGACCCTGCTCGAGCCGATACGCCTGGGTGGCCACCTCGCTGCGGTCGATGCCCCAGATGAGCGGGATCTCCGCGCGCTCGAGACGTCGACATGTGGTCATGGCAAGGCTCGAGGAGTGGGAGTCGAGAGGCTCGTCATCGAGCGATCACCAGCGAGTCGGGGTGCGTGCGTTTCCAGGCGTACCAGAACGCGCGGTCGACCCGCAGGGCATCCAGTTGATCGACGTGCCAGACGCGGCCCGTGAGCACGTCACGCACCTCCCCTTCTCGACCCGCCGAGGCCCCGTCCACCGCTCCGAGCAGGAGCAGACTGCCCGACAGCTTGCGGTTCACCGCCACGACACGACCCGTGGACGGGAAGCGCACCCAGGCTACCGGCAGCTTGCCCAGCACAGCATTGATGACCGTCGCCTCTTGCAGAACCGCCTCGGCCACGGCCGTCTGATGCTCCCCGAGCCGCAGCCCGAAGACGACGTCCTTGGGGCCGATGCCCCCCAGGCCTTCCGACAACTCAGGCAGGAAGAGGCGCTCGGGGTCGGCCAGGTAGGCGTCGTAGCGCGAGTGCTCGAAGTCGCGGATGTCGGTGGGCTTCTCCAGCACCAGGGTGTCCGGGTGCGCTGCGCGCCACTCACCCCAACTCGTGAAGGTCGAGGGCACATGCGACAAACGCTCCCCCGTACGGGGCCCCTCGATGGCCCGACCGTCGACCTGGGTCCAGAGCGACTCCGTCTCCCGGTCGTACATCACCAACACACCATTCCAGAGCTTGCCCGACACGCCGAAGCTGCTGTCGCCGTCACCGTTCCGGGAGTACACGACTCCCGCAGAAGCCAGCGGTCACCAAGTGGCGGCGATGGGCCGCCCGTCCAGCTCGTCGTTGACGATCTCGTGCCCGTCGAGGTGCCAGGCCGAGTAGCACTTGGCCGTGCCGTTGGCGCCCACCACACCGAGCACCGGCTCGTTGTCGCGCATGAAGGCGTCGGCGCTCAGGGCATCCACGAAGACGGGCTCATCAATGGACGGGATGCCATCCAAAGGAAGCACGTCGTACATGGGCGTGCCCTCCACGAGATGGGAGGGCATGACGCGCTCGGCGCGGCCAGCGCTGGAGCAGGCCAGGCAAAGCGCGCTGAGTACGGCGGCCGTGCAGACCAGCCGCGCAACTCGACGGGAAGGAGGGCTGAACATGGGGCGAGATTCCTTGAGGGGTGCCAGGGCTGACTGGGCGGAGGATCATCGATCGCGGCACAGAATGTCCCCACCGCTACCCAATCGTTCACTCAATCGAGGAAGGCCAGGCAGGCAGCCACCCGGCAACGAACTCAGAGACTCTCGTCGAGCACCACCAGGCTGCTTCCAGGCCCCAAGGTCGGCAGACCCGCCCCACTCACGAAGACGGACTGCGTGAGGATCAGGGTGCCGTCCACGCCGACCGGCAGCAAGGGCGCCGGCAAGGTCACGACGAGTGAGTTCGCAGCGCCGCTCACGAAACCGAGGAAGCCGGGGCCGCTGAATGGCGGCGGCAGGAGGAACACGCCCTGGAGCGGAATCATGGGCGCCTGGCCCACCGACAGCGCTGAGAACAGGAACACCGCATCCCCCGGGAGCCCTTCCGCCGCGAAGGAGACGGGCTGGCCTTCACGCACCAGCCCGGCGAGCTGCGCGCTTCGAGGCGGCGCCCAGAAGGTGGTGACGGATCCAGCCGGAGCATTCAGCGTCATGCCCACGATGGCGGGCGGGGACGCAGCACCACCCACCAGTGTGTTGCCCCGATCCCACAAGCTGGAACCGTCATCGGCCACGAACACCGCATCCCCTCCGTCGGGGATCAAAATGCCGGCGGAGCCCGCGGCGCCGCCCGTGAAGGTGTTGCCCGACACCGAAGCCGTGCCCTGCAGGAGTACGAAGGCGTGGCCACCATTCGCGATGAAGGATTGGCCCTGGCCGGCATCCCCTCCCTTGACGCTGCACTCGTGCATGACGAGTTGGGTCGTACCGAGCACGCCCAAGACCTCCACGCCAGAGGCAGCGGACGTGGCCGGAAAGCTGCCCAGGGAATCGGCGCCGCGCCCGCCTTCGATGCCGCAACGCTCAAGGATCAAGCCTGCGCTCGCCTCCATCTGGACAGCGGGGTGCACTGACGAGGCACCCGAGACGGCATTCGGCAGCGCATCCCGCCCGCGCAGCGTGCACTGCTCGACCCACACATCCCCCAGCGCGTCTTTCACCCGCAGGCCCGACTTTCCCGGTACCCCGGAGGGGAGCCCCGGCACGGGCTGCGTGTCGAAACCGCGCAGGTGCACGAGGCTGCCGGCTGGTGTTGCGATGATCTCGAAACCACGCACCGCCACCGGCCCCACGCCTTCGTCCGGGAGGATGCTGAGACCCTTGCCGAAGATGGTGACAGGGACCCAGTCGTCGGGGAGATAGTTGCCGGCCTTGAGCAGCAGGATGTCGCCGTCTGCCGCGGTACTGACCGCCGACCGAAGGGCCAAGACCCCATCGCCGCCGCCGGGGTCCACGACGATCACGTCAGCCCGCAGCGGGGCGGCGAACACGAACATCCAGGCGCAGGCAACAGACACCCAGACGGAAGCAATCCCAACCAACCGTCGCATCATCGGAGAGCTGCCTCGTCTGGGGGTGCCGGTACCGGTATCGGTGCGGAGAACAGGGCCTGTGCGCCGACCGTCGCCCGGACGACCGCTCACGAGGCAGGGCGACCGAGTATAGGCCGAGCCCGAGAATCAGGGACCTTGGCAGCGCCCTACCAGACCGCTTCGTAGCCCTCGGGCACGCAATCCGCCCACTCTGCGCTGTAACCGTGCACCCGCTGGGTCGGCTCACCGCCAGCGTCCACCACGGTGTTGCCGTGCAGGACCCAGGCGCAGATGCCGCCCTCGAGGTTGTAGGCCTCGACGCCGGCGTCCACGAGATCTTCGGTGAACTCCGCCGAGCGCCAGCCCGCCGTGCAGTAGACCAGCACGGGCGCGTTGGGCTTCTCACGCAGGAAGGCTTGCCGGGCCGACTTGCTCTCGAGGCGGCGTGCGCCCGCGATGGTGGACACAGCCATCTCGTGCGGCTGTCGCACGTCGACGACGATGGTCTCCGGCGGCAAGGTTTTCCGATCGGCCACCGAGAGCGTCGGCACGCCGAAGCGTTCGCGGGCTTCCGCCACGATCGACACGAGGTGCTCGGGCCACACGAGCCCTCCCGTGGAGACGGGTTGGTTCACCACATCACCTCCGCTCCCACCTGTTGTCGAACCTGTAGTCGAACCGGAAGCGCCACAGGATGGAGCGATCGCCAGGGCACACAGACAGCAAGCAAGCACCCACCCGACCCGCGTCGAACGTCGTTGCGTCGAGCTCACCCTGACTCCTCTCAGTCGCTGATCCGCTTGTCGCCTAGCCAGCCGAGAAGCGTCGGTGCGTGCCCGCACTCTCTTCGGCAGACAGTCCGATCTCTTCCCGCAGTTCCTTGCGCTTCTCGCGCCAGCTCTCGTAGTTGCCGGGGTGGAAGTGCACGCCCAGGTCTTCGTCGAAGGCGAGGATGTGCGTCGCGATACGATCCAGGAACCAGCGATCGTGGGTCACGACGATGCAGCAGCCGGGGAAGCCCAGCAGCGCCAGCTCGAGGTGTCGAAGCGTCGGCAGGTCCAGGTCATTGGTGGGCTCATCGAGCAGCACCAGGTTGCCGCCCTTGGCCAGCATCTTCGCCATCTGCACGCGGTTGCGCTCACCACCGGAGAGCGTCCCCATGAGCTTGCTCTGCTCGGAGCCGCGGAAGTTGAAGCGCGAGACGTAGGCCCGGCCGTTGAGCTCCATGTCGCCCACGCGGATCACCTCGGTGCCGCCGGTGATCTCCTCGTAGATGGTGTTCTCCGGCAGCAGCTCGTCGCGGCTCTGGTCGAGGTAGCAGAGGTCCACGGTGGCGCCCAGCTCGATCACGCCTGCGTTCGGTTGCTCCTGCTGGACGATCATCTTCATGAGGGTCGACTTGCCGGTGCCGTTGGGGCCGACCACGCCCATGATGGCGCCCGGGGGCATCTCGAAGGAGAGACCCTCGAAGAGCACGCGGTCACCGAAGCCTTTCTTCACATCCTTCACGACCAACACCTTGTCACCCAGGCGGCGCGTGAAGGGGATGTTCAAGCGGATGTCGTCCTTGACGGACTTGCGCGCCTCAGCCACCAGGTCGTCGTAACGCTGCACACGCGCCTTGCTCTTGGTGGTCCGGCCCTTGGGGTTCTTGCGGATCCAGTCCAACTCGCGGCCGATGAGCTTCGCGCGCTCGTCGTCCTGCTTGTTGCGCTGGCGATAGAACTCCTCGCGCTGCTCGAGGTAGCTGCTGTAGTTGCCCTCGTAGGTGCGGGCGGTGCCGCGGTCGATCTCGAGCATCCAACCCACGACGTTGTCCAGGAAGTAGCGATCGTGGGTGATCAGGATGACGGTGCCGCTGTACTCCTGGAGGTGGCGCTCGAGCCAGGTGACCGTCGAGGCGTCCAGGTGGTTGGTGGGCTCGTCGAGCAGCAGCAGGTCCGGGTGCTCCATGAGCGTGCGGCACAGGGCCACGCGGCGCCGCTCGCCGCCGGAGAGGTTCGTCACTGGGCTGTTGGGCGGCGGCAGGCGCAGGGCCATCATGGCCTGCTCGATGTGCCGGTCGAGTTCCCAGGCATCCTTGTCCTCGATCTGGTCCTGGAGCTTGGCCATCTTTTCGAGCAGGTCGGTCATCTCCCGCTCGGGCATCTCCTCACCCAGGCGCTCGCTGATGGCCTCGTACTCCTTGACCATCGCGCGGATTGGCGCCACGGCCTGCTCGACGTTTTCCATGACCGTCTTGCTGGGGTCGAGCTGGGGCTCCTGATGCACGTAGCCGATGGTCGTTCCAGGCGTGGCCTGGGCTGTGCCCTCGAACTCCTCGTCCTCACCGGCGATGATCTTCAGCAAGGTGGACTTGCCCATGCCGTTGGGCCCGATCACGCCGATGCGCGCGCCCTTGATGAAGGACAGTGTGAAACCCTCAAACAACACGCGGGACCCGAAGGACTTGGCCACGTCGTGGAGGGTGAAGCAGATGTCGGAGGTGCTGACGCCCATGGGATGCTGTCTTCGGGGGGTGGTGAGGAAAAAGGTCGAGTGTAGCCGGTGAAGCGCGCGCGACTCCAACTCGTGCTGGCCGCGGCGCTCTTCTCCACGGGCGGGGCGGCCGTCAAGGCCACCGAACTGGGCAGCTGGGAGGTGGCCAGTTTCCGCTCCGCGATCGCCGCCCTGGCCTTGGTGGTGCTGCTGCCCGCCGCGCGCCGCGGCTATTCCTGGGCATCCTTCGGGGTCGGCATCGCCTTCGCCGGCACCATGATCCTGTTCGTGCTGGCCAACAAGCTCACCACCGCTGCCAACGCGATCTTCCTGCAATCCACCGCCCCGCTGCACGTCCTGCTGCTGGCGCCGCTGCTCTTGAAGGAGGCCAGCCGACGCCGGGACCTGGCGTTCATCCTCGCCATCGCCGGGGGTCTGGCGCTCTTCTTCGTCGGCAAGGAGGCCCCCACCGCCAGCGCCCCCGACCCCTCCACGGGCAACCTGCTGGGCGCCGGGGCCGGGCTCTGCTGGGGGATCTCCATCCTCGGCCTGCGCGCCCTCGCCCGGCGCAAGCTGGACGCTGGCCTGGCACCGGTGGTACTCGGCAACGTCATCGCGGCCGTCGTTGCCCTGCCCATGGCACTCCCGACGCCCATCGACTCGCTGGTGGTCTCGGGCCAGGACCTGGCGCTGCTCGTGTATCTCGGCGCCGTGCAGATCGGCTTGGCCTATGTGTTCGTCACGAAGGGGCTCAAGCGCGTGCCCGCCTTGGAGGCCTCGGTCCTGCTCATGATCGAGCCCATGTTCAGCCCGGTCTGGGCCTGGGTGGTGCACCGGGAGGTGCCAGGGGGCTGGGCCATGCTCGGCGGTGCCCTCGTGCTGGGTGCCACCCTCGCCAAGTCCGTGGTCGATGCACCGCGTAGGCCGCGCACTCGTGGATCTCCGCCGGGCCGCTCTCATGGACCTGGGCCCGGCCACGGCACATGATAGACGCATGGCGCGCGCAACATCGGTTCCTGTCGTGCCCTCCCTCGTGGACTAGCGTCGCATGACCATGGACCTGGAGCAGCTCGACGACATCGCGGCCCTGCGCATGGACAACCGCAAGGCCAACGCCATGAACCCCGAGATGCTCGTGGGGCTCGACGGATCCTTGGTGGAGTTCCTGGAGTCTGGCGCCAAGGCCCTCGTGATCACGGGCTACGACCGCTTCTTCAGCGCCGGGCTCGACCTGGTGACCCTGGACCGCCTGGACCACGACGGGATGTTGGGCTTCATGCGCCTCTTCCAGCGCGTCATGCTGTCGCTGTTCTGGTGCGAGCGCCCTGTGGTGGCGGCGGTGAACGGGCATGCGGTTGCGGGCGGTTGCGTGCTCGCCATGCAGGCCGACGCCCGCATCGCCACCAACGGCCGCATGAGCTTCGGCCTCAACGAGACGCGCCTTGGCGTGGGCCTGCCGATCGTGGTAGCAGAGACCCTGCGAGCCCAGGTGAGCCCTGCGGTGCTCGGCAACATCGCCATCGAAGGCCTGCTCTACGACGGTGAGCAGGCCGAGGCCTACGGATTGCTCCACGAGCGGGTGGAACAAGACAGCGTCTTGAGCCGGGCCCAGGCACGCGCGCGAGAGCTGGCAGAGATCCCCCCCGCTGCCTATGTGCAAGCCAAACGCGGCATCCGCGCGCCTGCCAGGGCCGCCATCCACGCTGCTGGAACAGAAGCCGAGGAAGCCTGGTTGTCCACCTGGTTCAGCCCGGAAGCCACCGCCTTGCGCACCGAGATGGTGAAACAGCTCACGTCGAAGAAGAGCTGACACCACGCGTCGGCCACGAGCTCAACGCGCTATCGGATCTCAACGAGTTGCCCGGCGCTGCTCGAGTTCTTCGAGGGTCTTGGGCCAGTCGTCCTTGAGCAGCCGGCTCATGACGCGATCGGCCAACAGCTTGCCGCCCGTCTGGCAGGTGGCGCAGTAGTTGGCTTCGTTCTCGGCGTAGAGGATACGTTGCACGGCGCTGGCGCACACGGGGCAGGGCTTGCCGTACTTCCCGTGCACGGCCATGTCCGCCCGGAAGGCCGTGACCTTGTCGGGGAAGCCCTCACCGACTTCGGCGCGCAAGATATCGGTCCATTCAGCGAGCACGTCCTGCACGGCCTGGCGCAGCGTCTCGAGATCCGCATCGCTCGCCTTGGCCGTCTGCTTGAACGGTGAGAGTCGGGCGCGATGCAGGATCTCATCCGAGTAGGCATTGCCGATGCCGGACAGGATACGCGGGTCCGTCAACGCTCGCTTGAAGGTGTGGTTCTTGGCGCGCAACGCCGCGGCGAACTCTTCGCTGCTCGCGCTCATGACTTCGAGCCCGCCAAGGTTGAAGTTCGCGAGGGCGGCCTCGCCGCGCACCACGTGCAGAGAAGCCCGCTTCTTGGTGCCTGCCTCCGTGAGCACGAGGGTCCCGTGCTCGAAGTCGAAGGCCGCCAGACCCATCTTTCCGGGCAGACCCGCACCGGGCTTCTTCCAGCGCAACCTGCCCGCAATCATCAGGTGCAGCACCGCGAACAGCGCGTCCTCCTGGCCACCCGCCTCATGACCGGAATCTGCGTCAATAAACTCGAACACCACGCGCTTGCCCAGACGCCGGACCCCCCCCACGGTGCAGCCTTCTAGCGCCTTCAGCGGGGGTTCCACGCTGCGGAGAAGGAAGGGGCTGCGCAGGCGGATCGCCTGCAGGGTGCGCCCCACGACATGCGCCTCCAGGCGCTCAACATAGACCGTGACATCGGGGAGTTCAGGCATAGCAGGCTGATTATGTATCCTCCGCCGCGCTTGCGTGGCACGCCTGTTTTGTTCGCATGTCAGGCTCCGCTGCGCAGCAGTCGTCCTCAGCACCCCCCATCCCAGAGGTGAAGTGATGCGCCGCCCCCAACATCTTGTTCTGTCCGCCCTTTGCCTGGCGCTTCTCGCCGCCTGCGGAAACACGGCGTCGAACCCCGAGCTCTCGGAAGGCGGCTCAACGTCAGGTGCCGAGCAGGCCAGCCCGGCAGAGCAGCAGGCGCCCGTCGCCAGCAGCCTGCCCGACGTGGACCTGTTGAAGGACCCCTTCAACCCCGCCATGAACGAGACGGCGCCTGACATCTTCAAGACGCGCTTCACCACCACCAAGGGCGACTTCGTCGTCGAGGTGCATCGCGAGTGGGCCCCGCTAGGCGCTGACCGCTTCTACAACCTGAGCAAGTCAGGCTTCTTCGACGGCGTGAAGTTCTTCCGGGCCATCAAGGGCTTCATGGTGCAGTTCGGTATCCACGGCGATCCCAGTGTGGCCAAGGCCTGGCGCAACAACACGCTGCGGGATGAGCCCGTCACCCAAAGCAACAAACCCGGGTACATCACCTACGCCAAGACCGGCCAGCCCCACAGCCGTTCGACGCAGTTCTTCGTCAACTACGGCGACAACGCCGGCCTGGACAGCCAAGGATTCGCGCCCTTCGGCAAGGTTGTCGAGGGCATGGACATCCTGAGCTCCCTCTACAACAAATACGGCGAGACTGCTTCCGGTCGCCAGGCCCAGATCCAGACACAGGGCAACGCCTTCCTCGAGGCGAACTTCCCCGAACTCGACAGCATCATCAGCGCACGCTTGGTGGATTGATTCGCCCCAGTACGCGCCCCTTTCTCTTACGGACCTCCGACACCATGACTTCCGGTACGACCGACGCAGCACTCGCCGCCATCGACACCTTCATCGCCGACTCCAAGATCGACACCAGCGTGGATGGCTGGCGCTCGCGCCTCCCCCGCCCTCCGCAGGTGAGCTTCGATGCCGACACCATGTACGTCTGGAAGCTGCAGACGTCCGAGGGTGATGTGACGGTGCGCATGCTGACCGACACCACCCCCATGCACGCGTCGAGTACGGCCTTCCTGGCGAAGCTGGGTTTCTACGACGGCCTGAGCTTCCACCGGGTCATCGAAGGCTTCATGGCCCAGGGCGGTTGCCCGCTCGGCACGGGCACAGGCGGCCCCGGCTACCAGTACGCCGGCGAGTTCCCCAGCGACATGGCCAAGCACAACAAGCCGGGCCTGCTGAGCATGGCCAACGCCGGCCCCAACACGGACGGAAGCCAGTTCTTCCTGACCTTCGTGGCCACGCCCCACCTGGACGGAAACCACAGCGTCTTCGGCGAGGTCATCGACGGCATGGACGTCATCAAGGCCCTCGAAGCCAAGGGCAGCAGCAGCGGCCGCCCCAAGGCGCCCATGAGCATCAAGAAGACCACCTTCGAGATCAACGCAGGCTGAGCCTGACGCCCTGCGCAGGACCTCCAACGCGAGAGCGCGTGGAGCCAACAGCCGTCAACCGGTGTCGGGTCTCGACACGGGTTGGCGGCTGTTTCCTTGTCTAAGGGATCGCTACATCCCCCTTCGAGTCGAGGAAGGAGCGGATGGGCCTCGCCATCCGCTGCGCCTGGATCGCCTATGATCCAGCTGCGTGTCCAGGGCGGGCTGGAACGGCTAAACGACTCAAGCCAGGCAGGAGGCAGCCACCAAGGCGCCGATGAATCTCAGGGGAAGAGCGAGTCGTTCCAAGTACCGGGTCTTCCTGGCTTCCACCAAGGCAGACCTGGAGAAGCAGCGGATGTTCGTCGCAGAGCAACTTCGGCAGGCAGATATCGATGTCGTTCAGATGGAAGACTGGCCTGCGGATGCGGCCACGCCCGACGCCCTTTCGGTCAAGCGACTCAAAGGCTGCCAGTTCTGCATCGTGCTCGTCGCCTTTCAGCGTGGAACGATTGCGGTTGGCGACCCACAAGGCTCCAGCATCGTTCAGCTGGAAGTTGCTGCCGCAGAAGCAAGCGGGGCAGAGATCCTCTACTTCCTGCTTGAGGACACGCCCACCAATCGTGCGAGTTGGCCAGCTCAGTACAACAAGCTTGACGAGCTCGACACCGTCGCGTGGCGGCGTGAGATTCAACGAACCCGGGTCTGCCAGGGTTTCCAGGCAGGGTCTGGACCGGATTCCATGCCGCACGTCCTGCCGTCCGTCATGCGCGCCATCGCCGAGGTCGAGGCCAAGGCGCGCAAGCGCCTCCAGGTACTCATCCTGATCGGGACCATCGCAGCACTGGGCTCCCTGACGCTCATCGCGACGTCGGAATTCGTCCGTTCGGCTGTCCTCTCACGACTACACACACTCGACGACCCCACGGTCTTCACCGGAAGCCGGGACGGCGACTATGAAACAGTCCGCTTGATCGACGGCCGCTCGGATCTACTCGACAACACGAACTTCCGTGAAGACCTGCTAGGCGCGCAACACACTTTCAACATGTTCGCCGTGCAGTTCTTCACCTTCCAGGACTACGCACGGGAGTTTGAGGAGATGCTCCAACGCGGGGTTCGTGTGCGCATGGTGCTAGCTGACTACTCGGAAGCGAATCGCGACAACCTCCTGGGTTTCCTGCGCGCCAAACAGGACGTGAACCCCGAAGACGGCATCTCCATCACATCGCACACCGTCGCGCTCATTCGTGAACTCTCAGCCAAGTACCCCGGGCAGTTCGACCTGAGGCTGACAAGGCTTCCCATCTTCTACTCGCTCTGGGTCCGTGACGAAGCTTCGGAGAACGCACTGGCTCAGCTCGGTGTGCACTACTACGCGGCCATCACCAACTGGGCGTACTTCCGCCTCTCACCCGTAACAGGTGGCGACCAGTTCATACATCTGATCGAGCAATTCGACGAAATCTGGAAGCTCTCGGAACCGGTCGAGGACTGACCTCGAAGCCCCCCTTCACTCCGCCGAGTGGCTCACCGTGCGTTCGTCGCCGATCTGCATCCTCGCTGACAGCCGCGACGCGCCTTGCCCCGCCACGAACGTAAAGAAGCGCAGGAAGCCCTTGGTGACCACGCGGCGCAGGAAGTCCTGGCCGCGCCAGATTCGTCCGCCGCTCATGCCTTGGGCGCCGCGCACGAGCTCGTTCTGCTCCGTCACCAACCACTCGCTGTAGAGCATGTACATCCAGGTGTAGGGGCGGCTGAACCACTTCCAGCGGATGGCCTTCTGTGCGAGCGGCATCAGGCTGGGGTTGCGCACCACAAGCGGAAACCACTTGTGCAGGTTCTCGAAGTGGTGCCGGTCGGGCCGGGCGATGGACGTCGTGCGATTGAAGAGCGCCGGGAACTCGTCCCAGGAGTCCGTGGCCACGCCCATCTCTTCCGTCATCTCGTTGATGTCGGTCATGGGGTAGGGCTGGAGCAGGCTGCAAAGGGGGTGGTCCACCTCGCATTCGATGTTCAGCTTCACCGTCTCGAGCTCGTCGTCGATGCTCGCCCCCGGGCCGCCCAGCATGTTGAGGCTACCTAGCCGCAGGCCTGCGCTGCGGATCAGCTGCGCCGCCCGCACCAACTGCGCGCGGGTGGTGTTCTTGCGCATCACCGCATTTCGCATGTGGTCATCCGCCGCCTCGAAGGCGATGCGCGCGTAGACGCATCCAGCCTTCTTCAACAGCCGGGTGTGCTTCTCCGTGACCATGTTCGCCATGAGGATGGCGTCGAAGGGCAGCCCCACTTCCACGGGCCAACGATCCGCGAACTCCTCCAGCCAACGGTTGTTGACGTTGAAGATGTCGTCCAGGAAGTGCACGAAGCCCAGGGGGTACTTCTCCTTGATGGCCAGGGCTTCCTGGATCACGTGCTCGACGCTGCGACGGCGCACGTACTCGTTGTTGGAGATCTTGTAGACCTTCGTCTTCCACGCGTGGTGGAAGCAGAAGGAGCAGTTCATGGGGCAGCCGCGGTCCGTCTTGATGACCTTGCGATCGCTGTTGCGATAGATGCTCGAGGCGTCGTAGATCAGGGACCGGTCGCAGAGGCCGATGGCGTCCAGGTCTTGCACCAGGGGCCGCAGCTCGTTCTTGTGCAGCGTTCCTTCGGCGTCGCGGTACCAGATGTTCTGGATGCCCGACGGGTCCGTGCCCTGCTCGATGGCGTTCACGAACTCGACGATGGCCTCTTCGCCTTCGCCTCGACAGATGGCGTCAAAGCCCGCCTCTTCCATGAACTCTGGCACCACCGTCACGTGCGGCCCGCCGGCCAGGGAGACGACGTTGGGCACCAACTTCTTCACGATGGTGTTCAGGCCGGACACCGCCTGGTGCACGCCGGTCGTGAAGGAGTAGCAGACCACGCCAGGGTCATAGGCCTTGAGCTTGGCCGGAAAGGTGGCATCTGGCACGAACAGCATCTTGGTTTCGTGGCCCGCGGCCTTCAGGGCGGCGGAAAGATACATGACGCCCAGCGGTTCCTGGGCGAGATAGGTGGAGACGAACAACACGCGCACGGCCTTTGCCCTCTAGCAGTCGATGAGTCCAGCAGCCCTGCGTCGCCCACGCATCTCTTCCGTCATCCATGCGATGACAGCCGGGTCGGTGAGCAATTGCCGCGCCACGGGGAACAGCACTTCGTTTTCCTTCTGCATATGCTCGCGATAGGACGCGGCAATGTTCATGGCGCAACGCACAGTCGCCTGCACATCTCGCTTGACGATGGCGGTATCCAACGTGCGGCGCGTGTCCATGTGCCGGCGGTGGTCACTCTCCATGCAATCCATGGGAGTGGTCGTCGCCTCGGCGAACTGCGGATGCTTGCGCAACATGGGGAAGAGCGTCTGCTCTTCGTCAGCCGTGTGCAGCGGGACGGCCGTGTCGAGGAAGGAGATGATGTCGCCCAGGACCGCCAGGTGCTCGTCGCGAAATTTTTGGGCGTCTCGCAGCGAACGCGCCACCTCTTCGAGCACTTCGAGGCGCTGAGTGATGTGCTCGTGACAGCGTTCCAGGATCTCGAAGGCGCCGGCGTGGGCACACGCGCTGTGGTCCACCGGCTGCGGGGGCTTGGGGCAGGCGTGGAAGTAATCTCCAGACGCAGGGCCCTTGGCGTGGCCCGCCGCATTTCTGGAGGAGGTCATTGCGTCGCTCGTCGGGGGGGGACGCGCCCCTTTGTCCAAAGCGAATGAGCCATCGAATCAAGGAACTGGTCAGCAGTCCTGATGGGGCGGCTACACGCTGAGGGACGTGTCCGCTCGAAGCATCGTCCGAAATCCACGAGTCGGCCCTGGGCAATAGGGCGTAGTTGGCCAAAAAAAAACCTCGTGGGACGGGTGGTCTGGGCCACGACCTCGGCCGCATTCCCACTGCCCCCGGCCCCCCTTTCGCGACACCAGTGACACGCACAGGGAAGGGCCGAACCCCTCGTTCAGGCCTGCTGGAGGCTCGCCAAGGTCGGCTTCTGCCAAGCAGCCCCACGCGAGCCGGTTGCCCGCTTACCGACTGATGAATCGGCGTGCATACTGTGCGCCATGCCCGCACCCCCGCAACCATTGTTGGACCCTTTGGAGGGCGCCCAATCGGATCCCGTTTCGACGGCACCCGAACTCGCCTCCCTGGTCCCGGACCCCAACTCCGCCCGCATCCAGCGGCGTGAGGCCAAGTCCAAGCAACGCGCTGCAGAGCGAGGCGACGACGGCCATGCACCCGTGAGCCGCCCCATCGCCGGCGGCATCGCCTGCACCGCCATGCGGTGGATGGGCGCGCTCTCCCTGCGCTCCGCGCAGATCGTGGGCAGCTTCGCGGGCCGGATCACCGCGGCGCTTCCCAGTTCGTCGTTCCACCGCAGTCTCGTCAACCTCGAGATCTGCATGCCGGAACTTTCGCCGGCAGAGCGCAAGCGCATGGCCAAGCTCAGCCTGCGACACATGAGCCGCGCCGCCATGGAGCTGCCAGTGCTCTGGCGCTCCAGCACCGAGACCATCCAGGGCATGGTGCGCCAGGTGCACGGGCAGGAGCATCTCGACGCCGCCCGCGCCAACGGCCGCGGCCTGCTCATGGCCTGCCCACACCTCGGCAGCTGGGAGTTCATGGGCCTCTGGTTCTCCACCCAGCAAGCCATGACCGGCCTCTACCGGCACCCGCCCATCAAGCAGTTCGACGAGATGATGCGGCACGGGCGCTCGCACCTCGGCGCCACCCTGCTCGAAGCCACCAGCGGTTCCCTGCGTGGATTGATCCGCGCCCTGCACCGCAACGAATGCGTCTGGATGATGCCCGACCAGGTACCCGCCCGCGGCTCCGGCCAATGGTGCCACCTCTTCGGGCGCCCCGCGCTGATCGCGACGCTGCTGCCGAAACTGGCCGCGCGCACGGGGGCGACGGTGGTCTGGGCCTACGCCGAGCGCTTGCCGAAGGGGCAGGGCTTCGACATCCACTACCTGCCGGCCAGCGAGGACTGCAACTCAGCGGACATGGACCGCGCGGTGGCGGCGACCTGCCGCGACACCGAGCGCACGATCCGTGATTGCCCGGAGCAGTACCTGTGGCGCTATCGGCGCTTCAGGAAATGCCCGCAGGGTGGGGACTCGCCGTACAAGAAGTGATGGACGTGAGCGACACAGCCATCACCGCCCTTCTCATCGCAGCGACCGTGGTGTCACTCGGCCTGGTGGTGTGGTCGATCGCCTACGCCTACCGACGGCGCAACGCGCAGCGCAAACGTTGGGCCGTGGTCTGCCTCGGCCTCGTCCTTGCCGCGCTCATCAATCCCCTGCTGAGCGTGAACGCCGAAGGCTGGTATCTCGAAATGCGAGCTGTGCAGATGCACGAACTCGCGGGCGCCCCGCTCGACGAGTTCGTTCATGAGTTCGGAGAGCCAGACGGCTCGATCGGCATGAACTCTGGCGGCGAGTCCATCTCCTACACCTCCCCTTGGATCTTCCTGTACAGAGCGCAGGAGGTCATCGTTCATCTCGGACCCGACAACCAAGTTGGCTATGCGATTGTTGGGGGGTAGCTAGACCCCCGACTTCCCCTCTGGCCCCGTCCCACTCTCCGGCTCAGCGCTTGCCTCGTCCCCATCACTCGCGGCAGCCTCAGGCGCCACCTCGAGCTGCGCGCCGCCGGTAGCGCCCGCGAGCGCGGGAGTGCTTCCGTCGCCCTCACCGTCATCCGCCTCATCCGCAAACTGCGCCAGGGCTGGCAGCACGAACTCCCGCGTGAGGATCACCAAGCAGGCGGCAAGCGGGATCGCGATCAGCATCCCGAACACGCCCAGCGCCGCACCGCCGATGAAGACCGACACGAGCACCACCACGGGATGCAGTCCGAGGCTCGTGCCCAGGATCTTCGGCACCAGGACGTAGCCCTCGATGACCTCGGCCAAGCCGAACACGATGCTGGCCCGGATCAGCGTCCCGAGAAACTCCGCGTCCGGCGGAAGCAGGCCCATGGAGAAGGCGGCCGTGAAACCAATCAGCGGACCCACGAAGGGCACGAGAGCCAGGAAGCCGCTGCTCATGCCGATCAGCAGGGGATAGGGGATGCCCACCAGCGCCAGACCGACGGCGATGATCCCGCCCTTGAGGAAGCAGATGAGCAGGCGGCCGCGGAAGAAGTTGGCCAGCACCTCGCCGATCTGGCTCGCCACGTGGGAGACCCGGCGCCGCTCGTTTACGGGTAGGTAGCGCCGGAAGAAGCGGCGGATGCGCCCCAGCTCGAACAGCAGGAAGTAGGTGTAGATGGGCAACAGCACGATCAGTGTGAGGAAGCCCAGCACCGAGCCGAACCAGCTCTGCAACAGGCTCCAGGCGCTGCCCGCCCCCTTGAGCGCCATCTTGCCAGCGCCGGCCTGCTCGTTGCTCAGTGCCTGCCAACCGCCACGCAGCAGGTCGGCGAAGGAGCCCGACTCGTCCGCTTCGTCGGAAGCAGTCTCATCACCCGCTGCCGCCAGCGCATCGGTCTCGCCCTCACTCGCAGCGCCCGTCGGCTCGTGCGCAGCATCGATGTCTGCGCCCTGGGCCAGCTGCTTGGCATCCGGCGTCACGACTGTGCCCGGCGCACCTTCCACCGGTCCGCCGTCCACCAGCTCGCCCATGACCGGCTCGCCTTCAACTGGTTTCCCCTCAACCTGTCCCCCCTCAGCCTGTCCCCCCTCAACCGGTCCCCCCTCAACCGGCGCACCCTCAACCGTCTCGCCAGCCTCCCCCTCCGGCTCGTCCTCGGGCAGCAGGGTCTCGAACCAATCGCGATGGTCGTCCACGAAGACATCGAAGGAGCGCTCCACCCGGCCCACCAGATCGATGTCGGCGTCCATGACGTCGCGCACCATCATGCGACCCTGCACGTAGACGCCGAAGCCCACCGTGACCAACACCACGCTGAAGGCGATGAAGATCAGGTTGGCCGCTGCCCGCCGGCTCCAGCCCTTGCGCTCCACCTTGCGCACCATGGGATGCAGGGTGGACGCCAGGATGTAGCCCAACACAAGCGGATTGAGCACCGAACGCACGGTCCAGGAGAACCACACCAGGACGATGGCGATGGCGGCCAGCGCCACGTTGCGGCGAGTCTTCGACAGGTTCTCGATCATGCGGAGCTCCCCCGGGAGATTGGCGGCCGCCAGGGTAACCCCCCGGGTCAGCCTCAGGATCACCCAAGGGCAGGCGGCGGCGAGGGGCGTGCATGGGTGCGCAACAGGGCGGCGCAAAAGGCCAACCCACAAGCGGCACGGGGATCGTTAGCCTCTGCGCCCATGCCGCCCGCAAGCTCCCACCCCATCCAGCGCTTCAAGGCGCCCCTGTCCATCACCACGGGCCAGCCGCTGAAGGAGCTCTTCGACGCCAAACTGGTGGGGCTCATCGGCGCGTCCTTCGCGGCCGTCCACCCGGACTTCCAGCGCGCGCGCTTCCGCAAGGCGGCCTGCGACGGCCTCGAGCAGGGCAGCATGCTGCAGCGGGCCGCCCACATCGCCGACGCCCTGGCCGCCGAGCTGCCCGCCTCCTTCCCCGCCGCGGCGAAGATCCTCAACGCCTCCCTCGGCCCCACGCTGGCCGAGACGAGCGGCAACGGCCTTCGCACCTTCTTCTACCTGCCCCACAGCGCGTTCGTCGCGAAGCATGGTGTCGCGCATTTCGACGCCGGCATGAAGGCCTGCTACGAGATCACGCGCCGCTCCACCGCAGAGTTCTGCATCCGCCCCTTCATCATGCGACACCAGCAACGCGCCCTTGCGCGGCTGCTCAAATGGACCCGAGACCCCGACCCCCACGTGCGTCGCCTGTGCACCGAAGGCTCCCGGCCCCGCCTGCCCTGGGCCTCGCGCCTGCCGGCCCTTGCGGCCGACCCCGAGCTGGCGCTGCCCCTGCTCGAAACGCTCAAGGATGACAGCGAACTCTACGTGCGCCGCAGCATCGCGAACCACCTGGGCGACGTCTGCAAGGATCACCCCGAGTGGACGTTCGCACTCTGCAAAGATTGGTTGGATGAGGTGGCTGAAGAGGACGACGCCCGTCGCAAAGAGCGCTACTGGATGATCCGCCACGCGGTCCGGCTCCCGGCCCAGAAGGGCGTGCGCGCTGCACTGAAGCTCCGGGCCGCAGCCAAGGCGCCTAGCAAGGCGGCCAAGAACACTCCCACGAAGATCTCCGCCAAGCCCGCCAAACGTCGCAGCAAGAACGCCTGACCCATGACGCTCCCCGACAAGAATCGCGACGCGGGCCCTCCGAAGCAGGCCTCCAGCTTCAAGCCCATGAACATCAGCTTCGGTGCGCCACAGGACGAAACACCCACCTCGCGCGAAGTGCGGCCGGGGCCCGACTCCCGCAGCGTGCGCAGCGAGGTGGGACAACGCCTGACGGTGCCGGAAGGCTGGGTGCTCGTGCCCCCCGGCGATCCGGCTCTGACCCGACGCATCAAGGCGGCCGGACCCTGCTGGACCATGAAGGAGAAGCGCGGCCGACGCATGACCTCCCTAGGAGTCTGGACAGACGGAGCCAAGGTCGAAGAGATCCGTGCAGCCCTCGAAGTCGAGCGAGCCGACCCGGCCTACGCCAAGCGCCTCACCGCGGGCCGCGTGCGACGTGAGGCCACACAGGAGAAGTACGTCGAGGACTTTGAAGCCTCGGTCTGTCGCTTCTTGGCCTTCGCCAAACCCTACGAAGCCCTGGGCCGCGCAGTGGCTACGGCCATCGCGAAGCACGCCACGCCCGTGGGCAGCGGCACCGTCGCGCGCACGAAGCGCATCTCCGTCCAGCAACGCGCGGAGGCAGCCACCATCGCCTGGTTGCGGCACCAGACCACCGGCTATGACGACATGCGCATCCCCCGCCTGGCCGGCAAGCGCCGGGAGGTGCGCCGGGAACTCGCCGAACGCTCACGCCTGATGCTGCGTCGCTACAGGGATGGTGAGGCGATCCCGGCCGAGCGGTGCCCGTTGCGCGTGGCCCTGGGCAAGACCTCGCCGGGCTTCCCAGGCCTCAAGGGCTAGCGGCGCGGCGCGCCAACACCCACTGCTCGGCCTCGCTGGCCGGAAAGCCGATCTCCACCGCGCGCCAGCAACCCACATGCGCCGGCCCGACTGCTTGGAAGAAGCCGGTCTTGGGCCCGACGAAACTCAAGGTGTCGTGTGCAAGGACCGCCACGCCCCCGCCCACCACCTCGCCACTCGTGGCCGACAACCCGCTCGGCACATCCACCGCCAGCACCCGGGCCGGCGAGCTGTTCACGTGCTCCACCGCCCGCCGCGCTTCCCCTTTGATGGGGCGACACAACCCCACTCCGAACAGGCCGTCCACCACCAGGGTCTCGCTGTCGAGCACCGGCGTCTTCACTTCGCTCAGGGGTCGCCAGATCTCCAGCTCGTAGGCGCGGCCCAGCAACTCCGCGGCCACCAGGGCGTCGCCCCCGTTGTTGCCGGGCCCCACCAGGTAGACCACCCGGTCCAGCTCGTGTTCCCCGCAGAGCTCACGGATGGTCTCGGCCAGGCGAGCCCCCGCCTGCCCCATGAGTTGCTCGATGCTGAAGCCCCGCTCCTGCACCAACCACGTATCCATGGCGCTGGATTCCTCAGCGCTGTAGGCCACCGGCTCGCGAGGGTCCTGGCCGGCTGGATCCGGGTCGCTGTCCACGCGGGGGTCCATGGTGGGGGCTCTCCAGATCGCAGGTGAAAGGGTCGACAGGGGCCAGAGGCCTATGCCTGGCAAGGACAGCGGTCGCTACCCCAGCATTTCCCACGGGAGCTGTCGGAGCCAGCCCCTTGCGGCATTGTCCCTCCGCACCACAATGCGTCCCCTCACGCTCACGCCTTCCTGACGAGACCCCGGGCCCTTGACCCCCGACGCTGACACCGAGAGCCCAGCCGCCCAGCCAGCGGACTCCCCGGCGACAGCGGCACCAGATGCCGCACCGGCGGCGGCAACCGCACCGGCAGCTGCACCGGCCGTAGCGCAAAGCGTCCTCAGCACCCGCCCACCGTGGATGCGGCGCCTGCACGGCCTGCTCAAGAAGACCCCGGCCAACCCCTACTGGCTGGACATGCGGCACCTGGACGCTGCCGTGCGTCACCTGGCGCCGCACGCCGAGGGCGTCATGCTCGACGTGGGAGTGGGCGAGCGCCCCTACGGCGAGCTCTTCACGCCCTACGTGAAGCACTACTTCGGTCTCGAATACCCGCCAGTGGTCTTCGGCAACCTGAACCCGGACCTGTGGGACTACATCCACGTCGTGCACGGCATCATCGACATCTTCGGTGACGGCCATGTGCTCGGCGTGCGCGACGCCAGCGTCGACACGGTGCTGAGCCTCGAAGTGCTCGAACACGTCCCCGACCCCGAGCGCTGCGTCGCCGAGGTGGCTCGCGTGCTGCGACCCGGCGGCCGCTTCCTGCTCACGGTGCCGCTAGTCTCACCCTTGCATCAGCTGCCCTACGACTTCCGGCGCTTCACCCCCGCCGGCATCGAAGAACTGCTCAACCGCCACGGCCTGGAGGTGGACGAGATCCGCTCCCGCGGCAATGTGGCCTCCACCGCCGCCTCGGTCCTCTCCCATTACTTCTTGCGGCATTGGGCGGCCAAGCACCGCAAGCACGACGGCAGTGTGGTCATGAGCAAGTGGCGCGGCGCAGCGACCCTGCCCGTCATCGCCCTGGCCCAGATGTTCTTCTTCGTGATGGAGAAGTTCGCGAAGGACGACGCGCTTTGCCTGGGGTATTCGGTGGTGGCGCACAAGCCCTAGCAGGGCTCGTGGACGGGCGCTTGGGCCACGAGCGGAGCGCCCGGCGTCCGCTGCGGAAGATCGGGCGCAAACAATACGCCAGTGCCTGCAGAGCCTGGCCTTCTCAGTCGTTTCCACACGAGACGACGGGATTTGAGCGAATAGATGCCCCTTCCGACTCCATGAAACGGTCTGCGATGCCGACCAATTCACAGGGAAGCCTTGACCGAATCTCTCCTGCGGAGGTCCAATTGGCTTCCGGCTGCTCGTGCACTGACGCGCAGACCGTACCCAAGCGATCTGTTCCGTTAACCCTGCTCGTCGTCTGACTCCCATGAATCTCCTGCTCACCTGGACTCAGCTGTTCTTGGCCCTGGCCATGACGTTGAACGTGCCGCTCGATGCCGCACGCGACCAGGCCGAGGAGATTCAGGCGTCTTGCACAGGGAGCGCTTGCTGCTGTGACGCAGAGGGCACCGAGCCAGTCAGCGGCTTGCCCGAAGTCGCCAGCGCCACCCCGACTGGCTCATGCGGCTGCAGTGCGAGCGCGCCCACACCGACGCGCGTGCCCGATGCACTGTTGAAGCCCTTCGGCAGTGCCGACGTCCAGTGGTCGCGGGCGGACGTCTCCCCCGACACCGCAGGCGCCCGGATGCACCGGGCATGCGCCCCCGTTCGCGACGCTCGACCACCGACGGCTCGAGCGGCACGCACGCTCACCTGCGTCTGGACTCTTTGATCGAGATCGCCGGCAGGCTTGCTTAGAGCGGCGCACTGCCGTTCGCAAGCAAGCTCGAGGCGCGGGCTCGACGACGCTACAGGTCGCTCTCCACGGGCGACGCTCCAGGCGTCTGCATCCTCAACTCTGAGTTGATGCCCCCAATGATCCGCAGCTCCCGGACCCGGGCGCTGCCCCATCCGCAGCAGGTCCCCACCGAGAACTTGAGATCGTGATCTCCCGAAAGACCACTCGCCTCAGGCTTCCCCACCGATGCGTGGTCGTTCTCTTTGCCTCACTCGTCGGCTGCACGCTGACGCCAGAGAACTTCGACGACGCGTTGGACGCATGGAACGATCGCGTGCACACAGGCCGTACAACCAGCCGGGGAGACGCGCCAGTTGAGCCCAAGCAGGAGCCCGAAGCGGAGTCCCTGGAGAGCCTTGCTGATCTCCTGGCCTGGGCCGACCAACGCAACCCGGCCGTGATCGCCGCAGCCCAGTCCTGGAGGGCTGCTCTCGAGCGGGTCCCGCAGGTCAACACCTTGCCGGACCCCCGCCTCAACCTCGGCTACTTCCTCGATGAGGTCGAGACCCGCACGGGCCCCATGGACTGGCGCGCGAGCCTGAGCCAATCGCTGCCCTGGTTCGGCACTCTTGAGAGTGCCGGCCAACTGGCCCTGCAACACGCGCACGCGGCGCGCGAGTCCTTCGACAAGGCACGGCTCGACGTCGCCCAACGCATCCGCGACACCTGGCATGAGCTCGCCTACGTCGACGCCGCCATCGACGTGACCCGGGGGCATCGAGACTTGCTGCTGAGCTGGGAGTCCGTGGCCCAGATCCGCTACTCGACTGGGCTTGCCAATGAGGCGGATGTGATCCGTGCGCAGGTCGAGCTGGGCAAACTGGACGACCAGCTCCGCACCCTGGAAGATTTGCGCTTGCCCACCGCTGCGCGACTCAACGCCGAGCTCGATCGCCCGCTCGATGCCCCCCTGCCCAAGCCAGAGCTGAACGGCACCCTGGGTGTGGTGGTCGATGAGGCAGCGCTCACCGCAGGAATCGGTGAAACGAGCCCCATGTTGCGCGCACGCCGCTTCGAGATTGAGGCCGCGAAGCGCCAGATCGACCTGGCGGAGAAGGCCTCCAATCCGAGCTTCTCGGCCGGGGTCGACTACACGGCGATCAGTTCCGCCCGCACATCAGGCGTGCGCGGCTCAGGCGACGATGCGGTCGCGCTGACCGCGGGCATCAGCTTGCCCCTGCGACGCGGCAAGAACCGCGCCGCCGAGCAGCAAGCGCTCGCCCAGTGGGCGGCCGCCGTAGCGGCGCTCCGGGATGCACACAATCGGCTGTCGGTGGAACTCCAGTACGCGATGTATCGCATGCGCGACGCCGAACGCCGCGTCGGCCTCTTCAAGGACACGCTCATCATCAAGGGGCGAGAGTCCGTCGAGATCACCCATGTGGGCTACCAGGCTGGGGAGATGGCCTTCCTGGACCTCGTGGACGCCGAGCGGGTTCTGCTGGAGTTCCAGCTGTCCGCCGCGCGAGCCCAAGCAGACCACGCACAGGCCCTCGCCGAAGTCGAACGACTCACAGGCGTGCCGCTCCATCCGGAGGAGAGATGATGACTCCTGAACAGGAACACGAACCCGCTCCTGCTCCCGCTGCCCCAAAGGCAACGAGCAAGAAGCCCGGCAGCGCACCTGCGAAGTCCACGGGCAGACTCGGAACGGCTGTGGTCATGCTGGTGCTCGGCCTCGCCGTCGGCCGCTTCGCATGCACGCCCGATGCCCAGCCCAGTGCACACGGCACCCATGGTGAGGGAACCGCCACGGCCGCAGCCCAGGCAGAGGTCTGGACCTGCTCGATGCATCCGCAGATCCGCATGCCTGAGCCAGGCCAGTGCCCCATTTGCTCCATGGACCTGATTCTGGTCCAGACCTCCGACGACGAGGGCCTCAATCCCAGCATGCTGCGGATGAGCGACAACGCGATGGCACTCGCCGAGATCCAGACGCAGGCCGTTGAGCGGCGCACCGTCAACCGCGAGATCCGCATGGTCGGCCGCGTGGCCATCGACGAGACATTGCTCTCCTACATCACCGCCTGGGTGCCATCGCGTCTCGACCGTTTGTTCGTGGACTACACCGGCGTGAACGTGCGTGCCGGCGACCACATGGTCGAGGTCTACAGTCCCAACCTGATCGCCACGCAGCAAGAGCTCTTGCAAGCCGTCAAGACGCAGGAGCTGCTCAAGGACTCACCTGTGGATGTCCTCCGTAGTCGACAGAGCGAGTCGGTGAACTCCGCGAAGGAAAGGCTGCGTCTCTGGGGTCTGAGCCCTTCACAGATCAGCGACATCATCGAACGCGGCGAGCCGCTCGAACACGTCACGATCAACTCGCCTGCGAGCGGAGTCGTGATCCACAAGAACGCGCTCCAGGGTGACTACGTCGAAACGGGAACGCGCATTTACACCATCGCAGACTTGTCCCGGGTCTGGGTGACGCTGGAGGCCTACGAATCCGACCTCGCCTGGTTGCACTACGGCCAGCAGGTGGACCTGGTTTCGGAGGCCTGGCCCGGCGAGAGCTTCTCGGGTCGGATCAACTTCATCAATCCGGTGCTGAACAACAAGACGCGCACCATCAAGGTCCGGCTCAACGTCGACAACTCCGACGGACGGTTGAAGCCAGACATGTTCATGCGCGCCACGGTCAATGCGCCCATGAGCAGCTCGGGCACCATGCTCGACTCGGAGCTGGCCGACATGTGGATGTGCCCCATGCACCCGGAGATCATTCAACAGTCTGCAGGCCAGTGTTCCATCTGCGGCATGGATCTGGCCCCCACCGGCGAGCTCGGCTTCGGCCAGGGGGAGGAAACAGATCTGCCGCTCGTCATCCCGGCCACGGCACCACTGGTCACCGGCAGGCGAGCCGTCGTGTACGTGCGCGACCCAGATGCCGAGACGCCCAGCTTCGAAGGCCGTGAGATCGAGCTCGGTCCGAGAGCAGGTGACTGGTATGTGGTCTCGGAGGGGCTCAAGGAAGGCGAGCTGGTGGTGGTGCAAGGCGCCTTCAAGCTGGACAGCGAGCTCCAGATTCGCGCCAAGCCCAGCATGATGAGCCCCGAGGGTGGCGTCCCCGCGCCCGGGCACCAGCACGACGTGCCCGAGGTCTTTCGCGTGCAGCTGGGTGCCGCACTCCCCGCGTATCTCAGCGTGCAGGAGGCGCTGGCGGCCGATGACTCCGTCACGGTGGCCGCAGCCAGCGCGACCTTCTTGAGAGCCCTCGGCGCGATCGACATGGCCGCTCTCACGGGCTCGACCCATCTCGCTTGGATGAGCGACTCCGCGCCACTGCTGAAGGCCGCGGGGCGGCTGGCCAAGGCTTCCGACATCGAAGCCCAGAGACTAGCCCTGCGCGACGTCACGGCGCCCTTCCTGCGCGCCTTGGAGAGCTACGGCTATTCCGCAGACAGCGAACCTGTCGCCGTCTTCCATTGTCCCATGGCCTTCGGCGATGGCGCCGACTGGATCCAGGCCGGTGAACAAACCTCCAACCCGTACTACGGCACCTCGATGCTGAGCTGCGGCGATCGGATTCGTCCGGTTTCGAAGGAGCGCTGACCGATGCTCTCACGCCTGATTCGCTTTTGCCTGGAACAGCGGCTGGTCGTCATCATCCTGCTGCTGGTCATCGTGGTTTGGGGGGCCATGGTCGCGCCTTTCGACTGGAAGCTCGGCGGCCTACCGCGCGACCCGGTCCCGGTCGATGCCATCCCCGACATCGGCGAGAACCAGCAGATCGTCTTCACCGAGTGGATGGGCCGCTCCCCCGAAGACGTCGAGGACCAGATCACCTACCCGCTCACGGTGTCCCTCCTGGGCGTGCCGGGCGTGGACACGGTGCGCTCGTACTCCTTCTTCGGCTTCTCGACGATCTACATCATCTTCAAGGAGGACGTGGAGTTCTATTGGTCGCGCTCCCGTGTGCTCGAGAAGCTGAACAGCCTGCCCGCCGGAACGCTGCCAGCCAACGTCCAGCCAGCGTTGGGCCCCGACGCCACGCCCCTGGGCCAAATCTACTGGTACACCCTCGAAGGACGGGACCCGGACGGCAACCCCACCGGGGGCTGGGACCCAGATGAGCTGCGCTCCATCCAGGACTGGCACGTCCGCTACTCATTGCTCGCAGCCGACGGCGTGTCAGAGGTCGCCTCCGTCGGAGGCTTTGTGCGCGAGTACCAGGTGGACGTCGATCCGGACGCCATGCGGGCTCATGACGTCTCGCTGGAGGAGGTCTTCAACGCGGTCAAGGGCTCGAACCTCGACGTCGGGGCGCGTGTGCTGGAGATCAACCGGGTCGAGTACTTCGTCCGGGGCCTGGGCTGGATCGAGGATGTCTCGGACATCGAGCAGTCAGTCGTCAAGGCGGTGGACGGCGTCCCCATCCGCGTCGCAGACGTCGCGCAGGTCTCTCTCGGCCCGGCCCTGCGCCGCGGTGCGCTGGACAAGGGGGGCACCCCAGCGGTCGGTGGCGTGGTGGTGGTGCGCTACGGAGACAACCCACTCCAGGCCATCAAGAACGTGCAGGCGAAGGTGGACGAAATCTCCCCTGGCTTGCCGCGCAAGACACTGGCCGACGGGACCATCTCCCAGGTCACGGTGGTCCCCTTCTACGACCGCAGCGGCCTGATCCTGGAGACCTTGGGGACGCTCGACTCTGCCATCAGCGACCAGATCCTGGTCACCATCATCGTCGTCATCTTCATGCTGATGCACCTGCGGTCGTCGGTGCTCATCGCCGCACTGCTTCCGCTTGCCGTGCTGTTCAGTTTCATCTGCATGAAGCTCTTCGAGGTGGACGCGAACATCGTGGCCCTGTCGGGCATCGCCATCGCCATCGGCACCATGGTCGATATGGGCATCGTCCTCTGCGAGAACATCCTCGGGCGGCTCGAAAAAGCAGGTGAAGGGGAAGCCCCGCTCGAGGTCATCTGGAAAGCCACCAACGAGGTCGGCTCGGCCGTGCTCACCGCCGTGGCCACCACCGTCGTCAGCTTCCTGCCCGTCTTCACCATGACCGGCGCCGAGGGCAAGCTCTTCAAGCCCTTGGCGTACACCAAGACCTTCGCGCTGATCGGCGCCGTCGTCGTGGCGCTCGTCCTGATCCCGCCCTTTGCGTTGACGCTCTTCCCAGCCAAGGGCGGGCGTGTCGGCCGCATGTTCAAGAGCATGCTGAGCAAGCGGCCCCGGCTCACCATGAGCTGGCGCTGGCTCATCAACCTGGCAGTGATCGTGGCTGTCGCCACCGTTCTCGCCGGCCGTTGGGAACCCCTGGGCTCCGACATCGGGCCGCTCCGGAACCTCGTCTTCGTCCTGGGCGTGACCCTGAGCCTGCTCCTGGTGTTCACCCTGTTCCAGCGCTTCTACGAATCCATCCTGCGCTGGTGCCTCGCCCACAAACTCCTGTTTCTGTGTGCACCGCTGAGCCTGATGCTCTTCGGTGCCAGCGCGTGGTTGGGGGTCGACCGCGTGTTTGGCTTCATTCCCGCAGCCCTGACGAAGGTGGGTGTGGAACCGGCAGCGGTTTACAGCACGACCCTCTGGGCCCGTGGGCGTGAGCTTCTGCCGGGGCTCGGCAAGGAGTTCATGCCGCCATTGGACGAGGGCAGCTTCCTGTTCATGCCCACGACCATGCCGCATGCCTCCATCGGTGAGGCCATCGACGTGATGCAGAAGCTGGACATGGCCATCGAGACCGTGCCCGAAGTGGAGCTGGCAGTGGGCAAGGTCGGGCGCGTCGAAAGCGCCCTCGACCCCGCTCCCATCTCCATGGTGGAAACAGTCATCAACTATCGCCCGGAGTTCAGGAGCGACCCGAAGGGCAAGCGCCTCAACTTCGCTTGGGACGAAGGGGCCAACGACTTCGAACGGGATGCCGACGGGGAGCTGATCCTCGACCCCGACGGCCAACCCTACCGCGATTGGCGCCCACACATCCGCAGCCCGGATGACATCTGGGACGAGATCGTGAAGGTCACGAAGCTCACGGGCACCACCTCTGCGCCCAAGCTCCAACCGATCGCGGCGCGCATCGTCATGCTCCAAAGCGGCATGCGGGCACCCATGGGAGTAAAGGTGAAGGGCCCCGACCTCGAGACCATCGAGCGCGTCGGCCTGGAGATCGAGCAGCTCCTGAAACAGGTCCCCTCCGTGAGGGCGGAGACGGTGCTCGCCGATCGCGTCGTGGGCAAGCCCTACCTCGAGATCGACGTGGACCGGCGGGAGGCCGCCCGCTATGGCGTCTCCATCCAGGACGTGCAGAGCGTGATCGAGATCGCCCTGGGAGGGCGGCCCGTCACGACCACGGTCGAAGGCCGGGAGCGCTACCCGGTACGCGTGCGCTACCAACGCGAACTGCGCGACAGCATCGAGGGCATGGAGAGGGTCCTGGTGCCCACGCCCAGCGGAGCACAGATCCCCCTGACCCAGCTCTCGGAGATCCGCTTCTCGCGCGGCCCACAGGTGATCAAGACGGAGGACACCTTCCTGACCGCCTACGTCATCTTCGACAAGCGAGATGGCTTCGCCGAGGTCGACGTGGTCGAGCAATGCCAGAGCTACCTCAACGCCAAGCTCGAGAGCGGCGACTGGCAACTCCCGGCAGGGACCTCGTACGTCTTCGCCGGTGCCTATGAGAACCAGCTGCGGGCGGCGCGGACTCTCTCGGTCGTCCTGCCCATCGCCCTGCTGCTCATCTTCCTGATCCTCTACTTCCAGTTCGGAAGGGTCTCGACCACGATGCTGGTGTTCGTCGGCGTGTTCGTAGCCTGGTCCGGCGGCTTCCTGATGATCTGGCTGTACGGGCAACCCTGGTTCCTCGACTTCTCCGTCTTCGGGGTGGAGATGCGGAACCTCTTCGCCGTGCACCCCATCAACCTCAGCGTCGCGGTCTGGGTGGGCTTCCTGGCCTTGTTCGGCATCGCCACCGATGACGGCGTGGTGATCGCCACCTTCCTCAAGCAGAGCTTCAAGAAGCGCATGCCCACGGACGTCGCCGAAGTACGCGAAGCGGTGGTGGCCGCAGGCAAACGTCGCTGCCGACCCTGCCTCACCACCACGGCGACAACGATCCTGGCCCTCTTGCCGGTGCTCACCTCCCAGGGGCGTGGCTCGGACGTGATGGTGCCCATGGCGATCCCGTCCTTCGGCGGGATGGCCATCGCCATCATGACCATGTTCGTCGTCCCGGTCCTGTTCAGCGCCCTGGAAGAACGGCGTGTCCTGCGCTCAGCCTCCGCCTAGCTTGTGAAGCGTGTTGGCGGTGAGCCACCTGAGAAATTCCGGGAGCCGTAGCCCCTCGACCGAGTCGTGACGCTTCCAGGGCGGTTCTGGTGGGACAGCCCTCGAGGCTCGACTACACCCGTAGTTCAGCGTAGGGTCGGGCCGCCCGCTAGGGGGTCTAAGCTGGTGCCCAGCGGGCCGGTTTCCCCCTCTTGAGACGGGCAGGCCGGACGAACAGCAGACGAAGAACAGCAATTGGAGCGAGGCGTGCATCGGTTCCTGAATTTGGCGGCGGCCCTGCTGCTGCCCCTGGCTGGTTTTGCGGGCCCTTCCCCCGACGAGGCCGACGACCTGGTCCAGTACATCGACGGGCTCCACGAGCGCGGCCTGCACGACATGGTGGCCCGGGAGGCTGATGACTTCCTGGACGAACACCCCCGCCACGCCCAGGTGAACCGGGTGCGCTACCGCCTCGGCAACGCCCTCTTCGAGCTGGGCCGCCAGGACGACGCCCTGCCCCACTTCCGTCGCCTGGCCCAATCCGGCGGCTTCGACTACCGCGCCGAGTGCGCCCTGCGCTTGGGCCAGTGCGCCCTGGAGCTCGACGATTTGGACGAAGCAGCCCAGGCCTTCGAGCTGACCCGCTCCCTGGACGCTGACTACCTGCACGTGCCCGCCACCTACCTGCTGGCCGAAGTCCACTTCCGGGCCGGGCGCTATGGCGAGGCCGAGCCCCTCTTCGACGACGTCCTGCGCAAGGACAGCGATGGCGACTACAGCCAGGATGCCCGCTCGTCCCTGGCCTGGTGCGCCTTCCGCCTAGGCAAGCACGACCTCGCCGTGCAACGGGCGCAACAGCTGCTCGACCGCCGGCCGCCCCAGGAACTCGCCCAGGAGATGCAGTTCGTGCAAGGCGAGGCCCATCTGGAAGCGGGTCGTTCAAACGAGGCCCGCGCGGCGTACCGCAAGGTCCAGGGCGGGGCCTTTGCTGACGCCGCCCTCCGAGGCCTTGGTTTCGCAGAGTCTGCCCGAGGCGACAACGCCGCGGCGGCCCAGGCTTTCCAACGCGTGGTCAACGAGCATTCGGGCAGCCGCTTTGCCAAGGAGTCGCGCCTGCAGTCGGGCATCCACCTGCTGCAAGCCGGCGACGCCGAGGGCGCGGCCCAGACGCTGGCCCATCGCGACCTGGGGACGGACCCGGAGACCCTCTATTGGCGCGCCCGGGCAAATGCTGCCCTGGGCAGGCATCAAGATGCCTTGCAGCAACTCGACCGCGCTCTCTCGGGTCGGCCCGACGAAGAACTTGCGCCCCACATCCACACCGCCAGGGGCGACGCCCTCACGGCCCTCGGTCAGGGCAAGATCGCGGCCGCGGCCTACGAACGGGCAGGCAGCCTGGCCGCCCTGCACGCCGCGGCGGTGACGCGCCTCAACGCTGGCGACGCACGCGACGCCCTGCGCCTCGTCACACCCCTGCTCGAGCGTGAGGACGCCGACGCCTCCGTCGCCCTGACCCACGCCGAAGCCCTCTTCGCCCTCAAGCGCTACACCGAGGCGCGCGTGTCGTTCCAAAAGGCGCGCGCCACCGACGACAAGGATCTGCGACGCCGGGTCGACGCCCGCCTCGCCTGGTGCGCCTACCTCGCGGACGAGCACGGGGAGGCCGCTCGGGCCTTCGACGCCCTCGCCAGGTCCGCACCCGGCACCGCCGAAGGCATCGAAGCCCTGTTCATGGCGGGCCGCAGCCACCGCATCAACGGTGTGGACGACTCGGCCGTGCGCAGCTGGAAGGCCTATGTAGCTCTCACGCCCCACGCGGCGCGGCGCGACGAGGCCCTCATGGGCCTTGCCGAGCTCAGCGCGCCGGCGACCCAACGCACATGGCTCGACAAGCTTGCAGCAGACCACCCCCACAGCCCGCACGTCCCGGGCGCGCTCTTTGCTCTCGCCGAAGCCGACTCCCAAGGCGGAAAGTTGGCCGCTGCCGAGAAGCGCTACGCCGAGTTGGTCGCCAAGCATCCCGAACACGAGAGCGCCCCCTCGGCACGCTACGGCCTGGCGTTTTGCCTTGTGGAGCGCGGCGCCGTGAACGAGGCCGCAGAGGCCCTGCAACCGCTCACCACCAAGCCCCGCTCCAACTCTGCTCGCAACGCCTCGCGCGCGCAGAGCGTGGACCCCGCGCTGCGTCTGGCAGCCCTCGAGTTACTCGTGTGGTGTCGCCATGAACAGGGCGATCCGCAGGGCGCCGAGGCGGCCTGGCGACAGCTCGCAGCGGAAGGTGTGGACGGCGAGCGCCTGGCCAGTGCTGCCCGCATGGTGGCAGGAGCTTGGCGCAGCGCTGACCGACCTGACCGCGCCCTCGACATCCTCGACCAAGTGGGCACGCGCCCCGGCGCCGGCCCCGAAGCCTTGGTGGAGGGCGCCTGGATCGCGCTCGACGAAGGCCAGCCCGACGTCGCCGCCGAACGCCTAGACCTGGCGCTGGGGCAGGACGCGAACAGCGCTGCCGTGGCCGAGGCCTGCTTCTTCCTGGCCGAGGCCTTCTTCGCCAAGGGCGACGACGCCCGCGCCACGCCCTACTACCGCGCCGCCGCTGCCGCCGAAGGCAGCACCCTGGCGGACGAGGCCCTCTACAAGCAGGGCTTCGCGCACCTGCGCAGCGCAGAACCCCAGCCCGCCGCTGCCTGCTTCGGCGCCTTGGTGAAGCGCTTCCCCAAGAGCGAGCTGGTAGGCGAGTCGCTCTTCCTGGAGGGCGAAGCCTGGTACCGCATGGAGCGCTACGCTGAAGCGGTGCAGCCCCTCCAACGCCTGGTGCAGGAGCACCCGCGCCATCAGGTGTTGCCCAAGGCGCGCTTCCGCCTCGGCCTGGCCCTCGCTCAGTCGGGGCGTTGCGCCGAAGCCGAAGGCGTGTTGGCCCGCCTCGCGCAACAGTCCCCAGATTTCCCCAACATCGCCGAGGCCGAACTCTGGCGCGGTCGTTGCCTCGCGGAACAGCTGCAAGAACGCGCCGCCCTCTCCGCCTTCCAGCGCGTGATCGAACTCGACAAGGGTCTGCTCGCTGCCCAGGCGCGCCTGGGTCTCGGCCACATGCAGCTGAATGCTGGCGACACCGAGGACGCCCTGTCCGAGTTCCTCAAGGTGGCCCTGCTCTACAGCCATAGCGAAGAGGTCGCAGAAGCGCTGTTCATGGCCGGCCAGTGCCTCGAGGAAATGGGCCAGCCCGACACCGCCGCCGAGCGCTACCGCGAGTTGCTCGCCAGCCACCCCGACACGGCCTTCGCGCCCCGCGCCCGCAGCCGCCTCTCAGCCCTCTAGACCCCAGCAGACGAGACTCCGACACGATGCAAACCGAAGCGACACCACAGCTCACCAACCTGTTCGACATGCTGATGGCCGGCGGCGGCTTGATGATCCCCATCGGCGTGTGCTCCGTCATCGCCCTGGGCTTCATCGTCGAGCGCTCCATCCGTCTGCGCGGCCCGCGCCTCGGCACCAGCAGCTTCGACAAGCAATTGCGGGAGACGGTGGCCAGCAGCGGGCCCGATGCCGGCCTTAGCCTGTGCGCCGAGAACAACACCTCCGCAGCGCGCGTGATGGCCGCGGGCCTCAAGCGCGCCAGCGCCCCCTGGGTCGAGCGCGAGAAGGCCGTCGAAGACGCGGGCGCCCGGGAGTACGACCGCCTCTGCGCCAACCTCAAGCCGCTGGTGGTGATCGCCATGATCACGCCTCTGCTGGGCCTGCTCGGCACCGTCTGGGGCATGATCGACGCCTTCGCGAACATCTCTGCGGGCGACGGCCTGGGCAACCCCGAGTCCCTCGCGGCCGGTATCAGTACGGCGCTGGTCACCACCGCCGCCGGCCTGGCCGTGGCCATCCCCACCCAGGCAGCCTACTTCTACTACCGCGGCCGGGTCGACCGCTTCGTCCGCCGCACGGAGGACCTCTACCAGGATCTCTCCGACCTGCTGACACCGTCTGCTGAGCGCGCGCAGGCATGAAAATCCGCAAGCGCGATGACGACGAGCCGGTGCTGAACCTCACGCCCATGATCGACGTGGTGTTCCAGCTGCTCATCTTCTTCATGGTCGCCACCACCTTCCTGGACCCGGAGAAGGAGATCGGCATCGAGTTGCCGGAGGCGGCTTCGGGCGTCGCGGCGGAAGAGGACAAGCAAGAACTCGTCATCAACATCTTCGCGGACGGGCGCATCGTGCTCTCGGGTCGCGAGATCGAGGCGGACGACCTGCTCAGCGAACTGCGCGCCGCCGCCCAGGCGGACTCCAAGCGACCCGTGACCATTCGCGGTGACCGCCTCGTGCACCACGAACGGGTGGTCTACGTCATGGACGCCTGCGGTCAGGCGGGCCTGTTGAACCTGGCTGTCGGCACCATGGAAGGCAGCTAACCATGCGCATCCCCCCCAACTTTGGTCGCAGCGCCGTGATCGTCGTGGCGCTCCTGGCGGCGGGGTTCTTTGCGGCCTACCTGCGCTTCGCCCCCTACCTCAGCGGCGGCAACAGCTACACCGACGGGCGCTCGGAGCAAGCCCTCTCGGACGTGGACAGCCTGCGCTTCGCGGTCTGGGACAGCCCCGAGCTGCTGCCCGGCGACATCAACACCGAGGGCAGCGAGGGCCGGGCCACCACCACGCCCGACGGCCGCTACCTGGTCTTCACCGTGGGCGACGAAGGCCTCAACGCCAACCTCTGGCGCGCCGAGTTGGTGGACGGCGAGCCCGTGCGCCCGCGCCCCCTCACGCGCCTCAACACCTCGGCCGACGAGCTGGCTCCGGCCATGTCCGGCGACGCCTTGTACTTCGCGTCCAATCGTTCGGGCGGCGAGGGCGGCTTCGACCTCTACAAGTCGCTCTACACCAACGGCGTCTTCGGCCCCGTGCTGCGCCTGGACGAGGGCCTCAACACCCGGGCAGACGAGACGGACCCGGCCCCCGTGCCCGGGATGGGCTCGGGATTCGCTGCTGGTGACCAGGCCCTGACCTTCGCCAGCAACCGGCGCCGGGGCCAACGCACGGACTACGACCTCTACACCGCGACACCGGCCAGCAGCCTGTCCACGCGCGTGGCGGAGGCTCCCGCCCCCGAGAGCGGCTGGCTCGTGGAGACATTCGACGTCCTCAACACGCCCTTCGATGAGCGCGACCCGGTCTACACCACCCACGGGCGGGGCCTGCTCTACGCCTCGAACCGCAGCGACGGCGCCGGGGACTTCGACCTCTGGCGCAGTGTGCAGAACCTCGACGCCTGGCAACCGCCGGAAAGCGTGCCGGGCCTCAACACCACCGGCGTCGAGCGGGCACCGCTGCCGTCCGCGGACGGCTTCAGCCTCATGTTCGTGGGCGCCCCGACTGCCGACGGATCCTCCGACCTCTACCGCGCGCGTTCGCTCGAGTTGTTCCGACTTCCCGGGCGCCCCATCGGCTGGCTCGACCTCACCATCCTGGGCCTGCTGTTGCTGCTCGCCCTGCTGGCCTGGCTCGGCAAGCGCTGGGAAACCCTCGACGTCCTCTACAAGTGCCTGCTCGTGTCGCTGCTCGTTCACGCCGGCATGATGCTCTGGTTCCGGGAAGTTCTCGTGGAGCCTGAGGACGTGGAGCTGGGCACGCCCTCGCCCTCCTTCAAGGTGCGCATGGCGCCCAGCCGCGAGTCGCTCTCGCGCTCCAAGGAACGAGCGGGCGAGGTGGAAGTGAGCCGCGGGGCCATCGCTGAAGCCGCCGCGCCAGGCAAGCAGGCCATGCAGGTAGCGGAGTCCGACCCGCAACTGGCCGAAGCCGCCGACCGGACCGCCGCCGCACGCAGCGAAGACCTCGCCCAGCCCGAGCTGGCCGCAGCCGACGCCCCGTCTCGCGCCAGCGCGGAGTTCGTGCGCTCGGAGCAGAGCGAGAGTCGCGCCACTGACTCCGCCGTTTCCGTCGCCCAGCCCCAGGCCTCCGAAGCGCGTCACTCGGCAGAGGCCCCTTCGCTGGCCGTGAACGCGCGCGCCGTGAGCAGTCCGCCGGCGGAGCCCTCATCCTTGACTGCCGCCGCACGCCCGGCACGCGAAGCGACAGCCAGCGCTGCACCCGCCAGCGCCACCCAACAGACAGCGGCCGGCCCGACTCACGTGTCCTTGGGCCTGCCCTCCACGGTGAGCGCCGTGCCCACACCGGGCCGGCGACAGGTGGCCGTGCGCCCAGAGCGACGCCCCGCGACCGATGGCGGTGCTGCCCTGGAACTGTCGGGGCCCGCAGCCCTGCCCAGCGCAGCCGAATCGGGCGCGTCCACCGAGCTCGGCGCCCCACCCTCGCTCGAACTCACGGCCGTCAACACCAGCTCGTCGGCAGCGGATGGGAGCGCCCGGCCCTCGCCCACGGCCCCCGCGCGCCCCAGCAGGATCAGCACGCAAGGAACGGACAGCGACGGCGCCGACTCCTTGAGCGCACAGAGCCCCGGCAGTTCGCCGCTGGCTGATGCGGGCGAGGATCGACCGAGCAATGCCAACAGCCTGCTCACTGAGGGGCTGGTGGGATCGGCCGCCTCCCGCTCGACTCCGCAGACGCGTCGCCAGGCAAGCGGAGTGCAACCGCCCACCCGACGCACTCCCACCGAGGTCGCCCTGAGTCGGGGTAGTTTCGACAGTGGCGGACAGGCCGCCTCGACCTTTGCCAACCTGGCGCCCGACGGGGCCAGTCTCTCGGTCGCGGACCTCGCGTCCCGTGCTGCGGCGGAAGCCTCGGCCCTCGCCGCCGCCCAGGCCGAGACGGACGCGCTGCTGTTGGAAGGCCTGGCAAGTTCTACGCCCAGTTCATCGAGCCGCAGCCGCGGCAGCTCGAGCCCGTCAAGCCCAGGGCGCCCGCAACGCTTCGCCGCGCGGGACACCGACGCCAGCAGCGCCACGACCTCAGCCCTCTCAACACCCGACGCGCCCGCCTTCGTGCCGCTCGTGGTGGCCGCCCCCGCGCCCACCAAGCTGCCCGAGCGGGACGCCCAGCAGTGGGACAACACGCCGTACCGCACGCGTTTCGGCGAAGCCAAGCTGGAAGCCATCGAGGAGTTCGGCGGCAACGAAGAGACGGAGGCTGCGGTGGCCGCCGGCCTCGCCTACCTCGCCAAACTCCAGTCGCCCAAGGGCCAGTGGGGCAGCACCGACGACTACGACGACAAGTACGGTCACGTGGCGGTGGGCAAGACCGCCCTCTGCATGCTCGCCTTCCTGGGCGCCGGCCACACCCCCGAGTCACGCACCCAGTATTCGCACGTCACCGAACGCGCCGTGGACTTCCTGCTCGGCACGCAAGAAGCGGACTCCGGCCACTTCGGGTACAGCACCTCCTACTCGCACGGCATCACCACCTACGCCCTGGCCGAGACCTACGCCCTCACCAAGGATTCGCGCCTGCGTCGGCCCCTGCAGCGGGCAGTGGCCTGGATCCTCGAGAACCAGAGCCATGTGCGCGACTCGCGCATGTTCGGTGGCTGGGCCTACTACTACCCGGACGGCCACACCTACGACCGCTGGCCGCGCACCTCCATTACCGCCTGGCAGGTCATGGCCCTGGAGTCCGCGCGCCTGGGTGGGCTGACGGTGCCCGACAAAGCCTTCGAGGACGCCGCCTCTTTCTTGCGCGCCGCCCACCGCCGGGACCGGGGCGTGCTGCTCTACAACCACGACCCGGACCGCCTGCGCTCGACCTACTGGACCCTGCCGGGCTCCACCCCTGCGGGGCTGTTCGCCCTCTCACTGCTGGGCGAGAACATCGAGAGCAGCACCTACAGCAGCGTCAACGAATGGATCCTCGAACGGGCGCCCAACGGTTACCGCAACCGCGGCCAAGACTCCTTCGTGCACCAGGCCACGGGCAACCTCTACTTCTGGTACTACGGCACGCTCGCGCTCTTCCGCCAAGGTGGCACCGCCTGGGACGCCTGGAACCGCCGCCTGCAAGACACCCTGCTGCCGTCGCAGGAGCGGGACGGTTCGTGGACACCCATCTCCACCTACGCCGACTACGCCGGGGACGACCGCAACGACCGGGCGTACACAACGGCCATGTGTGTGTTGACGCTGGAGATCTACTACCGGTACTTCACACCGCTGTTGAAGGTGGAGCCGAAGTAGGGCGGGGGGCGAAGGCGTTTCAGTCCGCGGCGGAAGGTGGACATGCGGCAAGCCGGCCCAACCACAGCGCATTCACATCTTGGTGAACGCTCGTCTCTCGATCACTCCCCGCTCCGGATTGATCTGGAGGAAGGTCGAGACAAGCACCCCGATCTCCCCAGCGCCCGAAGGCAAGGTCGCGCAGGACACCCCAAAGCCCTTGCCCCCATCCCGGGGGTGAAGCCGCAGCAGTTCGGCTCCCGTACGCCCCGAAAGAACGGCTGCGTACGACCGATTGCCATGTGGGGAGTCGTCCGGCCCGAAAAAGGAACCTGGTGCACCACAGAGCAAATCGGCAACCCCATCGCCGTCATGATCCGCGATGGGTTCGACGGACCAGCCGAACAGCACGGCCGTGGCATCCCCAAGCCGGGACCAAAGCACGTCTCCCTCAGACGCTGAGACAGCCGTCACAACCCCAGCATGCCTCTGCAGGCCGTGGTTGATGGGGGCGCTGGGCCAACAGACAGCCAGATCGTCCACTCCGTCACCTGATAGGTCGCCGACGCGTCGGATGCGAGATGTCTGACCAGCCGTCACTGTCATGCGCCAAAGCGGACGGCCACTGACCCCGTCGAGAAGGAGTACCTGAGACGATGCCGGCAGGGGATTCCTCAACTCAAGAACACCCACATCGGCGACACCGTCCCGGTTCACGTCGCCCGCACTGCAGGTGACGACCGGTCCTCGACTCACGAACAGCTGTTCCACTCCCGCCGCTTGACCGGCGACCAGAATCACGCCATTCCCAACGGCTTCGCCTTCACTGGGCGAGAACCTCCCGCCCAATAACCACGCGCCGCCCGGCCGAATCGTCTTCGAGTAGTCGAGTGACGACAAGGACTGGATCTGAGCGCCGTCCCAGCGCAGGACACACTCACCCTTCATGTCGAGGAGGCGCAACTCGTAGCTCACAGACTTCGCCCGACACCCCGACCCTTCCCTCAGCTCGACCCCAACAGCAACAACAGGCTTCCCCTCCCACAGTCCGAAGGCTGCGTGACCGGACAACCAACCCATGTCCAGGTCGTAGTGGGCGAGAGCTTCCAGTGAACTCCCATCCCGAATGCTCACTCGACTGAAGAGACTGGAGGTCGGCTGCTGTCTGAGGCGCTCAAGTGTTGCGAACTCGGAGATCGCATCTCCGTTCACGTCCTCCAAGGGTAGGAGTGCTTCTGCATTGGCAGACAGAGTCGAGGCGTTCTGATAATGCGGCCGGGTAATCGACCCCGCATCACCCGGCGAGGCACACGAGCAGCCAAGCAAGGCCACTGCTCCGAGGAACGACAGGTGCCTGCCTAAGCACATCGGGTGTGCCCATCCGCCCACGCAAGCTGCCCGGCGATTGCCGTGTTGGCGAGGACTGGGGGGAGGCCAAGCATGCAATTCCTCAGGGGACCGGACTCGCAACATCGTGTGCACTCAGGCGGGTCCACCATGCAAGAACGTCTCCCGCCGGCCCTTGGGACGGAACTTCTCCGGGTTCCCTTCTCGAAACACTCACGGAAATTCGTCAGCGCCTCGAACCCGAAATCTCGTTAGCTTGCCCGCATGAATCTCGCGACCCTCCAACAGCTGGCCCTCGATGTGGCCTCGGCCCGCTCCCTGGACAGCGTGCTGCTGAATCTCTCCGAAGGGGTGGCTGCCGAACCCGGCATCGCCATGGCGCGGGTCTGGCTCATGGGGCCGGGCGACCTCTGCGACGCCTGCCCCCTGCGTGAGGAGTGCCCGGACCGCTCGCGCTGCCTGCACCTGGTGGCCAGCGCGGGGCGCTCCGTGGCGGACCCCGACCAGACCTGGAACAGCACCGACGGTCGCTTCAGCCGCTTCCCCCTCGGCGTGCGCAAGGTCGGCCGCATCGGGGGCTCGGGCAAGGCCGAGTTGTTGCGCATCGATGACGACTCGGAGTGGATCGCAGACGCAGTGTGGGCCCGCGCCGAGCAGCTGCATTGCTTCGCGGGCCAACCACTCGTGTTCCGTGGCGAGGTGCTGGGCGTCCTGGCGGTCTTCAGTCGCGAAGCCATCGATGAGGAGTGCCTCGCCTGGTTGCGCACCTTCGCCGACCAGGCGGCCGTCGCCATCGCCAACGCCCGGGCCTTCGAGGAAGTGCAACAGCTCCGGGAACAACTCGAGTTGGAGCGCGACTACCTGCGCGAAGAGGTGAAGGTCGCCCGCTCCCACAGCGGCATCGTGGGCGAGAGCCCCGCCATCCAACGCACGCTGTCGCAGATCGAGAAGGTGGCGCGCAGCGACGCCAACGTACTCATCATCGGCGAGTCAGGCACGGGCAAGGAGCTGATCGCCTCGGCCCTGCACGAACAGAGCGACCGGCGCGAGAAGCCCATGGTGCGCGTGAACTGCGCGTCCATCCCCCACGACCTCTTCGAGAGCGAGTTCTTCGGACACGTGCGCGGCGCGTTCACCGGGGCGACCGGCGATCGCAAGGGGCGCTTCCAGGTGGCCGATGGCGGCACCTTGTTGCTGGACGAAGTGGGCGAGATCCCCCTCGAGCTGCAGGGCAAGTTGTTGCGAGTCCTGCAAGAAGGCGCCTTCTCGCCCGTGGGCTCCGACCGCACCCACTCCGTGGACGTGCGCATTCTCGCGGCAACCAACCGTGACCTTCAGAAGTCAGTAGAGGCCGGCGAGTTCAGGCAGGACCTCTACTACCGCCTCGCCGTGTTCCCCATCGATGTGCCGCCGCTGCGGGAGCGCAAGACGGACATCCCACTGCTCGCGGGCCACTTCCTACGTCTCATCTCCTCCCGACGCAACGCATCCGGCCTCATCCTGCGCCAGCGCGACGTGGCAGCGCTCACGGCCTACGACTGGCCGGGCAACATCCGCGAGCTACAAAACGTCATCGAGCGCGCTGCCATTCTCTCCACGGCGGATCGCCTGCACATCGACCTCGCCGCACCAGGCGAGGGCGGCAACACACCGGCGTCGCCGGGCACCAGCCCCTCGCAAGCCGGAGCGGAGGACGGAGAGGGTCTGCGCGTCGAATCGGAGCGGCTGGCGGATATGAAGGCCGACATCGAACGTGCCCTGGGCCTGACCGACGGCCGGGTGTCCGGGCCATCCGGCGCCGCAGCTCTGCTCGGCATCAAGCCCACGACCCTCGCCTCGCGCATGAAGGCCCTGGGCATCCCAAGGCCCCAGCGAAGCGGCGGCTAGGTAGCAGCCAGGCGGAACCGACAGCAGCACCCCAGCCAACTCCGCGCCGCGACCCCCTTGCGCCGACCGCCGGGGAACGCTTCCATCTGGTCATGGCACACCGACCGCAACGCACGCAGTCTTCACAACTCGCCTCTTCCCGTCGGCAGCGGATGATGGGCGCCGCCTCGCGAGCGCTGCAGCTCGTGGCGCTGCTTGCCGCCACAAGCACGGTGGGCTTCGGCTGCTTCGGGCCGCCCCTGGTGTTCTTCCCCAAGGTGGTGCAGGTGGGCTACGAGCGCGCGGAGATCATGGACGCTGACCTCGTGGACCTCGACAAGGACGGCGACCAGGACATCGTCGTGGCCACCAAGGCTGCCCTGCACTACATGGAGTACACGCCCGAAGGCTACACCGACCAGACCGGCGCCTCGGCCCTGGCCAAGGTGGCGGTGGTCGACGCCCTGCACCCCGTGGGTGACGACTACATCGCGCGCCGCGGGGACGGCTGGGTGCGCCTGAAGTACTCAGGCATCGGCAGTTGGCACGAGCAGGCGGACGCGGTCGGGGAATTCACCCCCGATGATCCGCGCGTCGCCTATGGCGACATCAATGGCGATGGCCTCGACGACCGGGCCCGGGTCAAGGGCACCCGCATCTTCGTCGAGCTGGCCCAGCCCGCCCAGGGCTCCTCCACCCCGGACGGCACGGGTTCGGCCATGCGCTGGGAGGACATCACCGGGCGCGTGGGTCTCAGTCAGCTCAACTTCCTGCGACCCGCACGGCGTGTGAGCTTCGGAGACATCGACGGCGACGGCACGCTCGACCTGATGGTGGTCGCGGGGCGCCTGCTGGTGATGATCAACAACGGTGGCTCGCTCTAGGAGTCCACGGTCTCGGATCCTGACCCGATTTCAGCTGCGGATTCAGCTGCAGTTTCCGGGAGCATGGGGCGCTGTTTGAGGATGCGCTCGTCCGGGTCGATCAGCACCGCCTGACCGCCGAGCGGGATCGACGCCTTGCCGGACGGCATGAGCACGCGCACGCGACGCTCACCGATCTGCAGCGGCACCGGCATGGGGAAGTTCAGGCCCTCGGGCACAACCCACTCCAGGCTCAGGGTGTCGTTCTCGATGCGTGATTCGAGCACCGGGAGCTTCGGCTGACGCAGATACACCTCGAAAAACCAGCTCAGGTCTTCACCCGCCTGAGCCTCGGCGATGGCGCGGATTTCTTCGGTGTTGCTGAAACGCACCTGGCTGCCGTCCGTCTTCAGTTCGTCACGTGGGTCGGGGTAGGCCATGCGGCGCAGGGCCTTGAAGAAGACCTCGTCCCCCAAACACCAGCGGAGGGTGTGCATGATCCACGAACCCTTGTTGTAGATGTCGTTGTCGTGGGAGCCGTCGGGCGCGAAGTAGATCTGCTTGCTGTCCTGGATCTGCCGCGGTGCCACGGCGCGCCGGTTGTTGATGCCGCCGCGCGTTTTCTGCATCTCCTTGTGGTAGGCCTGCTCGCCGAAGCGACGCTCCAGATAGAGCGGCTGCATGTAGGTCCCGATGCCCTCGTGGATCCACATGTCCTTCCAATCGCTGTTGGTCACCAGGTTGCCCCACCACTCGTGGGCCAGCTCATGGTGGTGCAGCCAGTCGTAGTCCGGGTCGCCCTGACGGAACTTGTTGCCGTAGGCGATGATGGTCTGGTGCTCCATGCCCAGGTGGGGCGTTTCGACCACGCCGTACTTCTCGGCGCGGAAGGGGTAGGGGCCCACCAGTTCCTCGTAGAACTCGAGGTGGTCGACGATCTCCGGCAGGAAGGCCAAGCCCTGATCCACGCTCTCGGGCAGCACATAGAAGTGCACGGGCACCACGACGCCGGCGACGCTGGTGTAGCTGCTCTTCAACAGCTCGTAGGTGCCCACGTTGAGCGCCACGTTGTAGTTGCTGATGGGTGAGGCGATGTGCCAGCGGTAGGTGTGGGTGCCATCGTCATGGCTGCGGACCGAGCGCAGGGTTCCGTTGGAGGCGACCACCAGGGGTTCAGGCACGGTCACCAGCAAGTCCATGGTCTCGGGCTTGTCGGACGGGTGGTCCTTGCACGGCCACCAGACGTCGGCCCCTTCACCCTGGCAGGTGGTGGTGAACCACGGGCTGCCGTCGGCGCTCTGTGACCAGGTGAAGCCGCCGTCCCAAGGCGCCCGGGGAGCTACCCGCGGCTTGCCCGAATAGTCCACCGTCACATCCAGGGTGTCGCCGACCCGGAGTGCACCGCGCAGGCGTGAGCGGATGAGCCCGTCCTCATGGGTGAAGGGCAGCGGCTGGCCCTGGGCCACGAGCCGGTGCACGGTGAAGGTGTTCTCCAGATGCAGCACCACCTCGTGCAGGGGTTCGAGCACATCGGCCGTCATCTGCAGCCTGCCATCGAGGAACTTCTCGATGGGATCGATGGCCACCTCCAGCTTGTAGTGCTGCACATCGATGGCGGCCTGGGCCGGGAGCAGGGGGCCGCCCGAAGCTCCCGGAACATTGGAGGCGTCCGAGCCCGTGGACGACGAGGGGCTGGCACAACCCACCCCGAGCAGGAGCAGTGCGGACACCGACAGGAAGAGGGCTCTCATGAATCCGGACTCCGGGGCAAGCGGGCGATGGGAGGCTGGATCATCCTCCGAAGCGGGGGCACGGTCCAGAAAAGGGTTCAGCGCAGCACGACGCTCGCGCCGGACAGGAGGTCATGCAGGGAACGACGGTCGGAACGCATCCAGCCGCAGAGCACGTCGGCAGCCAAAAGCACCCACATTCCCACCAACAGCAAGAGGGGTGGACCGCTGATCTCCAGCACCTGGTCGGGCCAGCCCTCGATGCGCCACAGGGCGGTGTGCGCCAGTTCCCAGGGCAGGTACTTCAAGACGTTGCGCAGCAGCGCCCTCGGAAAAGGCAGGGGCTGCACACCCGCAACACCCGCGAGGCCAACCCTCAGATGCAGGGCGCGCTTGCCGGGCGTCCCCATGCCCCACTTCGAGTCGAACACGCTCGAGACGAGAATGATGGGCGCGAGCAGGGCCGCCAAGATGACCAGCTGCGCACGCATCGGATCGTTCCAGACGCCCTCCAACCACGGCGCCGGGAGCTGCGGCATGAGCAGCGTCAGGACACCCAGCCAGAGGCCGATGAGCAGGATGTCGAGTGCGTAGGCGCACGCCCTCGAGAAACGCGGCGAAGGGACCTCGGCTTTCAAGCGCCGCCCGGCCTTGTTCTTGCCGTTGCCCTTGCTCTTTCCCTTGGCCGGCAGGTGAGACGGACGTTCAGCGCCTAGACCCAAGGCGTCGCCCAAGCGGCTCTGCACCGTGCGCCCCCATCCACGTTGGGCCAGCTCGGCGCGCCAAGCCGCGACACCCGACAGCAAGACGATGGTCGACAAGAGGAACGCCCCCAGCGTGGCCCAGCCCGCGGGGCGCATGCCGCTCTGTTCCGAGAGATCGATGGTGAGCACGCCCAGATGGAAGCTGCCATAGATAGCCAACTGCAGGGCCAGGATGGACGGCCAGCGCCCCCGCGACGGCGTGATCGCCAACAAGCCCATGAGCACGCCGGCCAAGATGGCCAAGGCGTTGGGTGCCTCGAACCCCCGGGCACTGATGCGCCCCTCCCAGCCCGAGAGGTCGACGGTGACCCGCGGCGCGTGCAAGAGGTCGGTGTCCAGCGCCGCGTCGACGAACTCACCGACTTCGGCCACGCCGTCGCGCACCCCCTGCTCCAACGCGTCCTGGACGCCCTCGTGCACCCGGTCGAAATCCGCACGGCGCGGGTCCGCCTCGCCCCATGAGCCCCAGGAGGACACCAAGATCACGACGGCCAGGGCCGCCACGAGTAGTCGTTGCCAAGAGCTCACGAGAGGCTCACAGGCGGGCGGCGTCGCGCTCGGTGGGATCGCCATCGCCCGCAGTAGCATCGGCCGTCACCGGCGCGCCCAGACGTGCTTGCTCCGCGGCGACCACGAGCTTGGCCAGCGAGGTTTCCGTCGCTTCGGCGCTCGCCGCCTTGATCACGCTGTCCTTGGCGTAGCGCACGAACAACTCCTGCTTGCCTTCGAGCAGTTCCTTGATGCGCTCGTCTACGCTGTCCCGGGCGAAGAGGCGGTGCACCACCACGCGTTCCGTCTGCCCCATGCGATGGGCGCGGGCGATGGCCTGTTCTTCGGTAGACGGCTTCCACTGCGGCTCGAAGAGCACCACCACCGAAGCCGCCTGTAGGTTGAGCCCCACTCCTGCAGCGGTGATCTGGCCCAGCAACACCGCGTGGCCCTCGTGATCCCGAAAGCGCTGCATGAGCAGCTCGCGATCCTCGAGGCTCACATCGCCGTGGATGGTGCCCAAGGCAGCGAGGCGGCGCTCCAGTGCAGCCAACACATCCCGGAAGTAGGAGAAGACGAGCACCTTCTTACCCGCTTCGGCGTGCTCGTCCACCAGGTCCACGAGGCGCCCGAGCTTGCTCGAGTACGGCACCGCCGCTTGCCCCGCGCTCCAGTCGCCGATGCTCGACGCCCGACGCATGGCCATGATGTTTCCGCTGGCCACCGCCTCGCTGTAGGCCGTGGTCTCTGCAGCATCCAGCTCGACCCACTCCTCCTTGTCGAGGCGCGGGGGCAGCTCGTGTAGGACGTCCGTCTGGTTGCGGCGCAGGTAGACCCCCGCCACCTGTTGCGCAAAGGCCGCCGGGTCGATGTACGACTCGTCGGGATCCCACGCGTCGTCGTCCAGCAACTTGGGCCGCAGCAGGTGCACCAGCATCCGGAACTCGTCCAGCCGATTCTCGATGGGCGTGCCCGTCATGAGGCACACGCGCCGGGTCATGGGCAACAGCTGCATCACTGCCTGCGTGCGCGACGCCTCAGGGTTCTTGAGGAAATGCGCCTCGTCCGCCACGAGCATGTCGAGGGATTCTGGCAGGGATTCATCCACCTCCATCAGGCGCAGCGTGGAATAGGACGTGACCGCCACCCCACCATGCTCGATCCACTCGTTGAGTGCCCGCTCGCGACCCGAGCCGCGCAGGGTGTGCACCTTGAATGACGTGCGCGCCGCGATCTCCCGGCCCCAACTCGGCACCACGGTCGCGGGCGCCACCACCAGGAAGCGCTTGCCCTCCCCCACGGCTCGCAGATGCACCATGGCCGCCAGGGACTGCATGGTCTTGCCGAGCCCCATGTCGTCCCCCAGGATCGTGCGCTCCTGCACCAACAGGAAACGCGCGCCGAAATCCTGATAGCGACGCAGCACCACCGAGAGACCGTCCACCTGGAGCTTGAGGGCCTCCACACGCTGGACGATCTGGTCCGGCAGGCGCGTCCCCGCTTCGGGGTCCACAGGGGCCAACTTCGCCTCGCGTGGGGAGAGCACACCCTCCAACACGCTCACCACTTCGGCGTGCTGCTCGCGGTAGCTGCGCTTCAGCGTCTCTAGATCGGGGGTGGGTTCCCGCAGCTTCTGGTCCACCTCCTCCCGCAACCGCCGCGCCTCGCCGCCCAGATCCTCCAGCACCAGCTGTGCATCACCGTGCAACTGGTCGGAACGCGCGATGACGGCATCGCGATCACCGCGGGCCGCCGAACCGAAGATCCACTTGCCGAAGCTGCTCTCGCCCTTGACGTCTGTGAGTCGCTCGCGCAGAGCACCGTGCTCTTCGCGCAGCTTCTGGGTCATGGGGCCCAAGGTCTTGCGCGCCGCCGCCATGTCCAAGCCGCGCTTCACCAGCTCAGGGGCGTGGCTTTGCTTGAGGTCTGCTTCCGGCGCCGCCACGGAGCGCCCTGCGATCTGCTCATCGAGACGCTTGGCGGCCTGGCGGATGCGCTGGGCCGACACGGCCCCCACCCCTTTGACGGCCGTCAACGCACGGGTGGACGAACCGCGCACGTCGGCCAGGCTCCGGTAGCCACCGTCATGCAACGAAGCCCAGCGCACGTTCTTCGCGCCCGCATCCTTGAGCGTTTCGACGGGTGTCGACGCGCGCAGCTCGTCGCGGCGATCCTCGGCGTAGGCTGCGGCTGCTCGGCCCAAGGCTTCGGATGGCTGCTCAAGCCCATGGGCAGTGGCTTTGGTCTCGGACCCCACGGCCCGCACGGACTTTCTAGCCCGTCGCGCAGCGCGTGACACCCCGGAGGACCGGTAGCCGACATAGGTCCCGCCACTCAGCAGGGCACCCAAGGCAAACAAGAGCTCAAACATCTGCGCAGGATACCCAACCCACCCGTTTCCAGGCACCACTGCGGAGGGGGCGCGGGAATGCCCGCTGGACGTGGGAGGCCTCGCAACGATGATGGTCGGCCGGGCACATTGCAGGGCACATTGCCGGGCACCTCGCCGGCTACACCAAGGACACGTGGCAGGAGCAGCACATGGGCACGACCTCAGCACCAGAGCAATCCGGCGACGGCGGAAGCAAGTGGAAGGTGGGCATCCCACTCATCTTGCTCGTCGTGGTGGGATTCGTCGTCGCCTTCCAGTTCGTGGGGCCGCCACCTCCCAAGGAACTCACCTTGGCCACCGGATCCGAAGGAGGGGCGTACCACCAGTTCGGTGAGCTCTACCGCGTGCAATTGGCAGCTTCCGGAATCGACCTTCGCCTGCTTCCGACCGCGGGCTCCATCGAGAACATCGCGCACCTGCGCGACGGCAGCGCCGACATCGCCTTCGTCCAAGGCGGCACCGTGGACGAACCCGCGAACGATGCAAACGACGGGAGCGACGACAGCCGCGTGCTGGAGGGCATCGGCAGCCTCTACTTCGAGCCGCTGTGGGTCTTCCATCGCGCCGAGCTCGAACTCGAGATCCTGGCAGACCTCGCCGGCTTGCGGATCCAGATCGGCGGCTTGGGTAGCGGCACGAACGTCCTGTCCCGCACGCTGCTGAAAGCCTGCGGTGTCACCGAGGCCAACAGCACGCTCCAGGAGCTCGACCCCGACGCGGCGACAGCCGCCCTCCTGGCGGGCGGGTTGGACGCGCTGCTCGTGGTCAGCGGCCCCAAGGGCGACACGGTGCAGACCCTCATGGCTCAAGAGGGCCTCGCGCTCACGCTGCTCGACGTGGACCGCAGCCACAGCGTGACCCAGGTCTTCCGCAGCCTCAGCCCCGTCTTGCTCAGCGAAGGCCTGCTGAACCTGGACCTGAATGTTCCCGACCGGGACGTCCAGCTCGTGGCACCGACGGCCTCCCTCATCGCCACCGAGGACCTGCACCCGGCGCTGGTGCCGCTCTTCATCTCCGCAGCCGAGAAGCTGCACGGCAAGGGCGCACTCTTCGAGGACGAAGGCCAGTTCCCCTCGGCCATGGGCCTGGATGTCGAACCAAGCGTCGCCGCGGCGACCTACTACAAGTCGGGCCCGTCCTTCCTCTACCGCATCTTCCCCTTCGGTACGGCCGCCATGCTGGACCGGCTGAAGATCATGTTGCTGCCCTTGCTCACGCTGTTGCTGCCGCTGATGAAAGTGGCGCCGCCGCTCTACCGCTGGAGCATCCGCTCCAAGATCTACCGCTGGTACAAGGTCTTGCACCAGGTGGACAGCGGCGTGCACCGCGCTGCCGCTAGCGCCGACCTGAGCCCCTTCGAGGCCGAGTTGGCGCGAGTCGAGAAGGAGATCGTGGAGGTGAAGGTGCCGCCGTCCTATGGCGAGGAAGCCTACAACCTGCGCATGCATCTCGCGCTGACCCGGAAACGCCTCGCGGAACGCAAAGCTGCGTCGGAACACGCTGAGTCCTGAGAGCCACGGCCCAGCACCTGGAACGCTGATGCCGTAAGGGGCGCCATGCACACTTCGATTGCCTTGACCAGCGCGACCCTTGCACTGCTCCTCTGGAGCTGCGGCGAGGGAACAACGCCCCGTGACGAGGGCTCCCTCTCTACCGGCGCCCACTGGTTCACCGACGCCACGACCGAGGTCGGCCTCGACTTCACCCACACCGAGGGCGAGGAGCAGTGGGACATCCGGCCCACCATGGGGCCGGGCGCAGCCTGGGCCGACGTGAACGGAGACGGCAGCCCCGACCTCTATGTGGTGGGCGGGCGCGAGCAAACCGGGCGCCTGTTCCTCAACGATGGCAGCGGGCGCTTCAGCGATGTCACCGCCGACTGGGGTCTGGGGGCGCCTGCCGGTGCCACGGCTCGCGGCGACTCGGGCATGGGCGCCTGCTTCGCCGACTGGGATGGCGACGGCGACCAGGATCTCTACGTCAGCAACGACGGTCCCAACGTCATGTGGCGCAATGACGGGCAGCGCTTCACGGACATCACCGCTGCAGCCGGCACGGGCGATGCCCGCTGGGGCGCCAGCAGCACCTTCGGCGACGTGGACGGGGACGGCGACCTCGACCTCTTCCTCACCAACTACCTCGAGTTCGACCTGACGCTGATCCCGCCGGAGGACAGCGAGGCAGCGCGCCGGCGCGAAGACCCCATCGCCATGCTGCCCTATGTGTTCCCGGGCCAGCCCAACGTGCTCTACCGCAACGAAGGCGACGGACACTTCATCGACGTCACCGAGGCCGCCGGACTGCTGGCCCCCGACGGCAAGAGCCTGGGCGCCGCCTTCCTGGACGCAGACGAAGACGGCGACCTCGACCTCTATGTGGCCAACGACACCACCCCCAACACCTACTGGGTGAACGACGGCACGGGCCGCTTCGAAGAGCTCTCGCTCTTCGTGGGCCTCGACGACCCGCGCGGTGGAATGGGCCTCGCGCCCGGCGACATCGATGGGGATGGCGACTTCGACCTGCTGCTCACCAACTGGCAGCTCGAACCCAACGCCCTCTACCGCAACAACCACCGTCACGGGCCCAGCAAGCGCAAGTTCATGCCGCGCTTTGAGGACATCGCCGTACACGCTGGCCTGGCCCAGAGGTCCGTGGGCTATGTGGGCTGGGGCTGCGTGCTGGCCGACCTCGACAACGACGGCGACCTCGACACCTTCGTGGCCAACGGCTACACGAGCCCCGACTACGAGACGACCATGATCTGCGTCGGTCAACGGGACCAGTTGTTCGAGAACGTCAGCCAGCCCGGAGCCTTGGCTGCACACAAGGAGGTGCCTCGTTGGGAACTCGTCGAAGCGGAACGCGCTGGCTCGTGGGCCGAGCGCGAACTGCCCTCACGTGGTCTGGCCGCCGCCGACGCCGACGGCGACGGCGACCTCGACCTGGTGATCACCGCCAACAACGGCCCGCTGGTCTACTTGCGCAACGAGACGGGCGGCCGGTCGCTGCGCGTGGTCCTGGAAGGCAAGGCGCCCAACACAGCAGCCATCGGCGCGCGGGTGGAGCTGCACTGCGCGGACGAGAGCACGTTCGCGGCCATCACGACGGCAGGCGCGGGCTACCTGGGTGGGCACGAGAACGGTGTTCGCTTCGGGCTGGGTGACAAGCAGCCCGTGAGCGTCAGCGTTCGTTGGCCCGACGGCCACGAAAGTTCAGCGAACGTCCAACCCGGAAGCTCGCAGATCTCGATCCAGCAGCCGAGAGGCTAGGCACCCTCCCCACTCCGTCCGCCTACCGCTTCCGCCCGCGCGAGGTGCCCGCCTTCTTCTTGCTGTCGCTCGTCCCTGCCGGCAACAGCACGACCCCTTCGCGTTGGACGCGGCTGGAGATGACGAAGCTCGTGCCTTTGTAGCTGTCGTAGCCCTTGGCGCGTACGGACAGGCTGTACTCGCCCGGCGGCAGGACGTCGAACACCACCTGCTCGGGTGTCCCGCGCGGAGACGAACGGCGCAAGACTTCGTACACCCGATCGGAGCCGATGGTGCGCACCGTCACCCGTGGACGCTTGACCGGGTCGCCGTACTCGTCGGTGATCTCCAGCACCAGGTCGCCGGTCGCCGGCAATCGGTAGCTGCGCTCAATGGCCGGGCCCGGCCGAACAGACAGGGGTTGCTCCTCCAACCAGCCGCTGTTGCCGGACGCCAGGCGATAGACACCCCCTTCGCCGAGGTTGAAGCCGGCGAAGCCCTTGCTGTCGGTGCGTCGGCTGGGCCCCTTGCGGCGCAGCTTCTTGCGCTGCTTCGCGCTGCTGTCGGCAGGAAGCTCTTCCACCACGCGCACACTAAAGCCCGGTATCGGCGTGCCCGCGGTGTCCGTCACCGTCACCCGCAGCACCGCCGCCGGTGAGATGTACACCTGCACGGCCGGCGGTGCGCTGGCGCCGTCGAATTGCACCGCCGCGCTGCGGGTCTCGACGTAGTCCAGGGACATGACCTTGATGCGGTAGCGCCCGGTCCCTGGCAACTCGGCGCTGAAGGCACCGGGCGCGTCCGGCGCACGCTCCACCTGCGCCTGGATCTCCTTGAACTCGAGCCCCTTCTTGGTCTCCCGCTCCTGCTCCAATCTGGCGAGGAAGTCTTCCACCGGCAAACCGGTGGCGCTGTCGAGCACCGTGCCCTCCCAGCTCACGATGGGCTCGAGCGTGATGACCATCTCGCCCACCCAGTCCGAGAGCTGCGGCACCACCTCACGCTGCTGGCGATAGCCCTTGGCCACAGCCTCCACGCGAGCCTTCGCCCCCTCCTCGAAGGGACCGAGCCGGAAGCGCCCCTCGGCGTCGCTGTGCACCGCCATCGAGCGGCGCTCCCAGACGCTCGCGCCGGGGATGGGCACGCCGAAGGGGTCCTGCACGCGCCCCTCCAGCCAGACGCCCGTCTGGATGTCGAGAGTCACCGCCTCGGTGGGCAGGCCGTCGGCCAGGTCCACCTCTACCGGCAAGCTCTGCTCGCCTCCGTAGCGCGCCTGCACGAAGAGTCGGTCCACGTCCGGCGAAGACCGGGCGTGCACCAAGCTCGCGCGGCCGCCGGCGCCTGTCGTCACCAAGCTGCGCTCATCCGGCCCGGTGCCGGACTGCACCGCCACCTGCGCGCCCACCAACAGCTCGCCGTCCGAAGTGACCACCAGCTCAAGAGGCACGGGCTCTGCCAGGCGGACGATCACGGCTTCGTCAGACTTGCGGCTGCGCACACGAGCCAGACCGCGCCAGCCGTCGTCATTCGTGGCCGCAACGCGCAAGGCAGCCTGCCCGTCCCAGTCCTCCAAGGTGAAGGCGAAGGCGCCCGACGCATCGGCCGTGGCCCGCGCCAGCACCTCACCACCCGCCAGGAGTTGCAGCGCGGCAGCCTCCACCCGCTGCTCGTCGATGCCGATGGCCACGTGCCCGAACACCTGCTCCAAGGGCTGGAGGTAGACCACCACCTCCTCCTCGTCGGCCAAGGGGCGGTTCTCGTAGTGAGCCATGCGGCGCGGCACATAGCCCTCCGCGGCCACCTCGAGCACGAAGCCCGAGGTCGGCATGGCCTCCAGCAGGAAGCGGCCCTCCTCGTCTGTCACGACGCTCTGCTCGAAAACGGTCTCCGAGCGGCTCTCCAGTTCGCTGGGGCCCGCAGACTCGCTGCCAAGGGCGCGCGCTTCCACGTCCATGCGGAAGCGCACTTCGGCCCCAGCCAGGGGCTGCTTGTTCTCGCGCTCCAGCACCTGCCCCGTGATGTCCGTGCCCGCTGGCAGGGTGAGCTCCAGCGGCTCCCAGCCCGGCAGCACCTCCGTGGCGATGGCCACGCCATGCCCCGGCGCCCAAGCCGCTACCGTGACGCTCTCGAAGGGCAGCGGCGACAGATGGAAAGCGCCGTCGGCGTCGGTGACTCCCGCCACCGATTCCGCGTCGCCCAGCACAAGCACGCGCGCCTCCTCCAGCAGCTCGCCGCCCTCCTCGGTCTGCACGACGCCCTCAACCCAGCGGGGGTCCTGCAGGCTCACGAGCAACTCGTCCGAGGCGGCCACGTGGTCCACCCGCACGCGTGCCCACTCAAGGCCGCCAGCGAGCAGCGCGTGTCGACAGCCGGAGCGCGCCGGCATTCGGAAGCCACCGTCGGGCCCCGTGCGCGCGCCACCAGTCTTGACCGAGAGTTCGCCGTCCTCCAGCTCATCCTGCCAGGGGTCGTTCACGACGTAGAGCAACACAGGGACACCCACCAGCGCCGTACCGGAAGGGTCGACCACCTTGCCCGTCACCCAGCCGTCCGCGGGGATCGCCAGATTGGGAGCGATCTCCCCCTCAGTCGGTCCCGGCTCCTGGGCCGCGCTCAGCTGCTCCGGCTTGGACACCTGCTCGAGAAGACCCTCAAGCGCGGACCCTCCCCCCACATCAGGCTCCGCGACACGCCCCGGCGACGGCCTCGGCGCAGCTTCTCCCACCGGCGACGCCTCGGACTCCAGCAGGAACACCGTCAGGCCCAGCAGGGCCAGAAGGGCAAAAACGCAGAGCAGGAGACGTACGGACAAGGGCTGATCCGGTGGCGAGAGACGAAAGACGGCAAACGGCCCGTGGGCTCGGAGTGAACGACCTTAACCGAGTCCCTGAACGTCCATGAACACGGGCGTCAAGCTTCGGTCGCGGTGGAGGCTGCAAACGAAAGGGGGCCGGACACTGATAGGACATCGGCAATCGTGACGTGACGGCGCACAATGAGGGTCTTCTCCTCCTCAGGCCCCGGGCCGCCTGAAGTCCCCGTGGCAGGGCCTCATCTCCGGGAGGATTGTCTGGAGGACCCGCTCATGTCCGATTCATCTCCCGATCCGCACACGTCATCGTCCGGCCGCCGTGGGTCACGGCACGGCGCTGACAAGCGCTCGCCCCTGTCAACGATCTTTGCCTCGGCCGCGGTGGGGCTGGCAATCTTCGGCGCCGTGCGGTGGCTCGGTTCCGACGACGGTAGCGAGGCAGGCGGCAGCAGCGGCCTGCAGCCCGGCGACAGCTCATCCGCAGCGGGAACGACCCTGCCCGAGGCCGTGAGCTCACCGGTCCAGGAGCTTCAGCCCAACACCAGCTTGGCTGCGACGGGCGAACAAGAAACCGAGCAAGAAGCCCCGCCGCTCCCCGAGTACGAAGCCGTGACCGTGCGCGGCCAACTCATCGTCGAGGGCGGCGGCGGCATCCCCCCCGACCTGAGCCTGTGCGCCACCTTCCGAACGCCGACGCCGCGCTTCCAAGCCATCTCCATAAACCAGCAGAGCGCGGACTATGGTGAGGCCTTTGGAGATGAGGGAACCAGCTTCGACCGCCAGCTGCGCCTCGCCACGCGCACGGTTCCGGATGCCAACGGCTTCTTCGAGATGCCAGCGGTCCCCGCCAGCGGGGCCTGGCTGCAGGTGGAGGACGACTTCCTCTTCTCTCGTGAGAAGGTCGCGCTGGAGCTGGGCCCGGGCGCTGCGTCGGAGGCGGAGCTGTTGGTGGTGAAGCTCGAACGCGGAGCCCAGGTCATGGGCCATGTCAGCTTCGACGAGGGCACGCCGCTCGAAGACGCGCGGGTCCGGGCGCGCAGCAAGATGGACGCCTTCATGATGTTCGACGGCACCCCGGAGATCATCACGGTCTACGGCGAGAAGAGTGCCGCGGACGGGGCCTATCAGCTTGTGCAGGTTCCGGCGGGCACAATCCTCACGGCGCGCTTCTCCAAAGCGAACTTCGAGGTGACGCACGCCGAGATCCCCGTCCTGTCGCCCGGTGCCACCTACACGCTGGATGTCGATATGGCGGTGGGCGCCACCATCGGCGGAACCGTCACCGACGCACAGGGCGCACCGCTGGAGGACGTCCGGGTCCTGCTCCAGCCCGCCAAGATCGAGATGGCCAACATGGAGGCCATGGACCGGATCGGGGACGAACGCACGCGCACCGACGCCGAGGGGGCGTTCAAGTTCCGCTCGTTGACCGCCGGCAGCTATCGCCTGCTGCTCGCCTCCGAGGGCTACCTGGTGACGCGTTCGGACGTCATCGAGCTGAACGCCAGCGAGAAGCTGAAGGGTCTCTCACTCGTGGCCGAATCGGGCCTCAGCATCGCGGGACAGGTGCTGGACCACGATGGCGACCCCATCAGCACGGCCGAGGTGCGTGCCGCCACACCGCCTAGCATGATGAACATGGCGGCCAACATGGACCGGCAGTTGCGCGAGCAGAAGGACGTGGACGCTGAAGGTCGCTTCAGACTGGGCGGCTACGAGGAGGGCAAGCTACGCATCTGGGTCGACGCGGAGGGGTACATCTCCGGGAAGGTGGATGTTCAGGCCGGTGACACGGAGGTGCTGGTCACCCTGCAAACCACCTGCTCCATGACGGGCATCGCCATCACCCTCGAGGATTCCGAACCCCTCACCGACTACATGCTGACCATCTCCCCCGAGGGAGGCCTGTTCGACCTGGCGAACATGATGGACATGCAGGACACCCTGCAGAACCTGCCGCCGCCGCGCCGCGTGCGCGATGAGGACGGCCAGTTCCGCATCGAAGGCATGGCGCCCGGCAGCTACGACCTCACCCTGACCTCCAAGGGCTATGCGCAGACCGTGGTGCAGGGCATCGAGGTGCTGCCCGAGAAGGGCGCCTCGGGCGTGATCCTCTTCGTGCCAGAGGAGGCCAAGCTCGTGGGCCAGGTGGTGTCGGGGCGAACGGGTGAGCCGCTGGAGGGCGCCGTCATCAGCACCAGCGCTGGCGATGTCATGTCCACCATCACCGACCGCTTGACCGGAAACTCTCTGCAAGCCGTGACGGACGACGAAGGCCGCTTCCAGCTGGGAGGGCTTGGCACGGACCCCGTGCCGCTCACGGTGCAGCACCAGGAATACGAGCCGCTGGGCCTGGGTGAACAGCGGCTGCAGGAGGGCGAAGTGCTCGACCTTGGCGTGCTACGCCTCTCGTCGGGGGCCACCGTTTATGGCCACGTGCGCCAACCCAACGGCGCGCCCTCCGCCGGGGTGACCGTCTTCGCCTCCACCACCACAGGCTCCATCTTCCGCCGCACGGATACCGACGAGAAGGGCGCCTGGCGCATCCAAGGCCTCTCCCCGGGCTCGTACAACGTGACGCGCATGGACTTCGCCATGGACATCGGCGGCGACGACCCCGCCGGCTTCATGAACGAGATGGTGTTCAAGATGGTGACGCTGGAAGCGGATGAGGAGAAGCGCGTGGACCTCGTGGCGGAGTCGGGCGGCGTGACCCTCGAGGGCACGGTGCGCTCCACCCTCGGCCCCGAAGCACATGCCATGGTCTGGGCCGTGCGTGAAGACGGCCCCGGCAGCCTGCGCATCGCCACCAGCGACGACAAAGGCCAGTACGCCATCGACAACCTGCAGCCCGGTGGCTATCTGCTGCAGGTCATGCCCAGCACGGATGTGGTGGCGGGCGCCGGCAGCCAACCCATGGCCCCCGTGAGCCGGGTAATCCAGGTGGGCCTGGGCCCGACACAGCGCGAAGACGTCTCCATCCCCGGTGGCAAACTCGTAGGGCGCACGGTGTCCAAGCGATCGGGCGAAGCCCTGAGCGGCGTGCGCGTGATCATCGAGCGCACCGATGCGAACCGCACGCGCAGCCCGCTCCTGGATGCCGTGGGTGGTCGCGTGGGCGAGACCTACAGCGACGACAGCGGCACCTTCCGTTTCGGCCACCTGGCGGATGGCACCTACGCCATCGTCGCCGGCGGGACGAACCTCCTGGGCTCGGGCGACCCCGGCTGGGCCACCACCCGCGTCGACGACCTGACCGTGGCCGAGAATCGCGAGGGCTTCACCCTGGAGGTGGAGCTGGAAGCAGGCGGGTCCATCGCAGGCGTCATCAAGGACAGCCGCGGCAAGCCGCTCGGGAACATCCCGCTCTGGGCGCGCAACGACCGCACGGGCGAATGGACCAGCGTCATCTCCGAGACCCTCAGCGCCGGCTCAGGGAATTATGAAGTGAACAGCCTCGAGCCCGGCCCTTGGACCCTCGCCGTGGGCGGGACCTCCCACGCCCTGACCCTCACGCGCACGGTGGACGTGCGCCGAGAGCACACCGTCGACCTCGACGTGGTGCTGCAGGAGGGCGTTGAGATCTGGCTCGACAGCGACCCCGATCCCGTCGCGGCCGCGAGCGTGCTCATCACCAGCAGCTGGGGCACAGTGCCCGTGGAACTCTCTTCCGTTGAAGGGCTCATGGGTGGCGAGCGCGACAAGTACAGGAAGCGCCTAGGCCGTCTGCTACCCGGAAGTTACGACCTGACCGTCTTCCTGCCGGACCAGGAGCCCAAGAAGCACACGCTGACGCTCACGGGTAAGAGCGGCAAGCACACAGTGAAGCTCAGCGACCTGGAGTAGGGGCGTCGCACTCGTCGAGGCCCTGACAGCGACAGTCGGCTTGGCGCTGGACTTCCACGACGTTGCCTCGTCGGTCGAGGTCGATCTGGCAACAGGCTTGGAGTCGTTGCTTGATCATCGCCCTCCCGCGCTGGACCCGGGACTTGAACGCGCTGTAGCTCAAACCGAGCAGCAGGGCGGCCGCCTTTTGACTCTGGCCCTGCATGTCCGAGAGTTCCACCGCCTCCCGGTACTTGGCAGGCAAGCCCTGCAGGAACTGCGGCAGCCATGAGGCCACCATGGCGTTCGAGTTGACATCGCTGCGGGCCTCATCCGACACATGGTTGAGGTCGCCGTACGGCTGGCCACCACGCTTGCGGTAGTGGTCGGCAATGGCGTGGCGCGCGACGCCGTTCGCCCAACGATCCAGTTCGCGCACATTCCCGAGTGCCTCCTGCCTGGTCGTGATCTTGAGCAACGTGTCCTGGAGAATGTCGTCGACAGCATGCGGATCCCCCACTCGGCGACCGATGTAGGCTCGCAGTTGTGCCAGCAGGCTTGTCCACATGTCCGTTTCGTTCATGGCTTCATGACGATGTCGCGTTGGCCGGTGTGCATGCATCAGCAACATCCCTAGCAACACACTGACCCAGCGCTGCAAATCTGTCTCCCCTGGTCATCCGTGACCACGAAGATCTCCCACTGATTCCCGTCCGGATCGCGTACCCAGCCCTTGTCCTGGACAGCGTGGCAGCAGCTCACCTGCTCCTCGATCTCTGGCTGGAGGCCAGCCGCCGCCAAGCGCTCGATCTCCGAGGAGACCGCTGCGGAGCTCTTGACCTGGATTCCGAAATGGCCGACGGACTTGGAGCCCGCAGAGGACCCGGAAGCCTGTTCCACCAACGCAAGGTTGAGGGGCGGCTCCTGGGGTTCGAACTTGGCGTAGCCAGGCTTCTGCTTGGCTGGCTCTACCTGCAGCAAGGCGCGGTAGAACTCCACGGAGGCTTCGAGATCCCGCACCCGGAGGGCGAAATGAACGCGGGAGATCGTGGCAAAGTCGACGTCAGAGCTTCGGTTCTTCATGGCGGTCGTGGTTCCTTTCGATCTCTCAGTCGGGAGGGGCACCGAAAAGACGCACGCTCTTTCGAATCGAGGGGGGCGAGGGCCCCACACACCGGCGTCCCGTTGCCCGCCCTGCGGCTGCGATCCCGACCGCCCCCCCTCTACATGACCGATCCCCAGTCGCGTGCTAGGCTTTCACCCTATGAGCGCCCTTGCTATTCGACGTCTCTTCAGCGGCCTACGGGCCCGATATCACGTCTGGAACGGCCGCAGAGCCTACCGGGCGGGACGGCTGAGGGTCGCGGGGGTGCACCTGGACCAGGCCCTGGCCAACGGACACAGCTCCTTCAGCGCCCATCTGCTGCTGGGCAAGGTGGCCTACCGCGAGCGGGACATGCAGCGGGCCATGGACAACTTCCGGCTGGCGCGGCGGGCCGATGCCGTCCGCTACGAGCTGGAGGGCTTCCCCCAGGGCTTCATCGAGTCCCTGGCCAAGCACCCCACCACGCCCCCCCGGCTCCAGTACCGCATCATCATCGAGCCCTCGCAGCCGAGGCAGCGCAGCGGCTCCCAACGGCCTCTCCAGGCCCAGGACGCCGTGAATGCTGACAACCTGCGCTCCGAGGGCGCGGGATCCGACGACCCGACCCAGGGCAGCCTCGGGGACTTCAGCAGCCGGGCCGAGAAGGACCAGGCCCGCTCCCGCCCCATGTTCCGCGCCGGTGAGTGGGCGGACATCGATTGGGACGTCGAGGCCCGCAAGCTCTTCGGCGAGTAGACGGCACCCACGTCTGGCGTCGGAGCGCCCTTTCCGCGAAGATCGGCCCCCTTCCGGCCACCTCGCGGAGACCCCGGCCCATGGCCGTGCCCAGCACCCTGAAACGCACCCCCCTCACGGCTCAGCATGAAGCCGCCGGGGCCCGCCTGGTGGACTTCTCCGGCTACCTCATGCCCGTGCAGTACGACGGCATCCTCGAGGAAGCCGTGCGCGTGCGTACCAAGGCCGGCCTGTTCGACCTGTGCCACATGGGGCGCTGCCGCATCTCCGGCCCGCAGGCCGTGGAAGCCTCGCAGTTCCTGGTGCACGTCAACGTGCACAAGATGAAGGAGGGCGCCATCCGCTACTCCTTCTTCGCCCGCGAAGACGGCACGACCATGGATGACGTGCTGATCTACAAGGAAGATGACACCGTCTTCTTCTGCATCAACGCCGGCAACCGTGCCCGCGACCTGGAGTGGATGGCCGAGGTGGTGTCGCGCTACGACGCCACCCTCGAAGACCTCTCCGAAGAACTGGCCATGATCGCCATCCAGGGCCCGGCCTCGGTGAAGACCGTCGCGCCGCTCATGGGTGTCGACATCGACGACCTGGAAGCCATGAAGTACTACAGCTTCAAGAACGGTCAGGTGGGCGGTGTTCCAGCCATGATCTCACGCACGGGCTACACCGGCGAAGACGGCTTCGAGATCTACTTCGACGCCGACATGGCCGAGGACCTCTGGCAGTCACTGCTGGAATCGGGTGCGGAGTACGGCGTCACGCCCATCGGCCTCGCGGCGCGCGACACACTGCGCCTCGAAGCGGGCATGGCGCTCTACGGCCACGAACTGGACGACACCACCAACCCCGTGGAAGCGGGCATCGTGGTCAAGCCCATCAAGCACCCCCACGACTTCTCTGGCCGCGCGGCCATCGAAGCCATGGTGGAGTCGGGCCCGGGCCGCGTCCTGGTGGGCTTCACCACAGACAGCGCCCGGGTGCCACGCCAGGGCTACGAACTCGTCACCCTCGACCACACACCGGTCGGCATGGTGGTGAGCGGTTCGCCGTCCCCCACCATGGGCAAGAACATCGGCACCGCCTATGTCGCCAAGGGCCACGACAACCCCGGCGAGCGGTTGGCCATGGACATCCGTGGCAAGCGCCACGAAATCACGCTGCACGCACTACCGTTCTATAAGCGCCCGCGCTGAGCCGGGCACTCAACCAACTCACGCAACACGAACTCAATCAGGAGAGTCTGACGGGATGAGCAACCCGAGCGATTTGAAGTACACCGAGAGCCACGAGTGGGTACGGGTGGAGGGCGACAGCGCCACCATCGGCATCACGTCCCACGCCGCCGAGAGCCTCTCGGACCTCGTCTTCCTGGAGCTGCCTGAGACTGGCGACAGCCTGTCGGCGGGCGAGAGCTTCGGCGAGATCGAGTCGGTGAAGGCCGTGTCGGAGCTGAAGAGCCCCATCAGCGGCGAAGTCACCGAAGCGAATACGGCGCTCGAAGACGACCTGACCGTCATCAACAGCGACCCGTACGGCACCGGTTGGATGGTCAAGGTCTCCGTGGGCGACGTGCCCGCCAACCTGATGGACGTGGCCGCTTATGAAGCCCACGTCGCCGCCGAAGCCTGAGTCTCCACGCGCCCTGTCTCCGCCGCGCGTGCTCGCGGCGGGGCAGGGTGTCGCTGCGCCTGGCCCAGCTCTCGGCTAGACAAGCGCGGCACAACGGCGCCAGCCTTCTCCCGGCGGGCCAAACAGCCCACGGGCACACACGAGCCAACAACGGAAGCCACCACCGTGACGTACGTCCAAAACACCGAGAAGGACCAGGCCGAGATGCTCGCCGCCATGGGGGCGGCCAGCACGGACGAGCTCTGGAAGGTCATCCCTGACGAGTGCCGCTTCGATGGGCACATGGACGTGGGCCCCGCGCTGACTGAGGACGCCCTGGTGCGCCACATGCGCGAGATCGCCCAGCGCAACGTGGCTGCCGACGCGCACCCCAGCTTCTTGGGCGCCGGCATCTACCGGCACTTCTGCCCGGCCCTGGTGGACAGCCTCGTGGCACGCACCGAGTTCTGGACGGCCTACACGCCGTACCAGCCGGAAGCGAGCCAGGGCACCCTCACCACCATCTACGAGTTCCAGACCCTCATGTGCCGCATCACCGGCATGGAGGTCTCCAACGCCTCGGTCTATGACGGCGCGACCGCTGTCATTGAAGGCGTCATGTTGGCCCTGCGCACCAAGCGCAAGACGAAGCGCGTCCTGGCCAGCAAGGGCCTGCACCCCGACACCCTCGCCGTGCTGCGCACCTACCTGCGCCACATCGACGTCGATCTGGTGGAGGTGGACCTCGTGGACGGTGCGACACCCGCCAGCGCAATGCAGGGCGAAGAGGTGGCTGCCGTCGCCTTCCAGAGCCCCAACTTCTACGGGGTCATCGAGGACGTGGCCGCCCTCTCGGACGCCGCCCACGAGCTGGGCGCCCTCTCCGTGGTGTCCGTCGACCCCATCTCGCTCTCGGTGCTCGAGGCGCCCGGCAAGCAGGGCGCGGACGTGGTCTGCGGCGAAGGCACGCCCATGGGCAACGAGCCCTGGCACGGCGGCCCGGGCTTTGGCTTCCTGTGCAGCAAGATGGAGATGGTGCGCCAGATGCCTGCGCGCATCGCCGGCGAGACCACAGACCACGACGGCAAACGCGCGGTGGTGCTCACCTTCCAGACGCGCGAGCAACACATCCGCCGCAAGAAGGCCACGAGCAACATCTGCACGAGCCAGCAGCTCATGGCCCTGCGCGCCACCATCTGGGCCTCGCTGCTCGGCAAGGAGGGCTTCGCCCAGCTGGGTCGCACCAACCTGAGCCGCGCCCACTACGCAGCGCAGGCCATCAGCGCCCTGCCCGGCTGGTCCCTCACCTACCCGGGGCAGTCCTTCTTCAAGGAGTTCTGCCTCACGGCGCCGCTACCTGCTGCGGAGATCAACCGCCGCCTGATGGACGAGCATCAGCTCATCGGCGGCTACGACCTGGGTCGCCTCGACGACGCCCGCAGCCACGACTGGCTGCTGGCCGTCACCGATGTGGTGACCCGCGAAGAGATCGACAAGCTCGTCGCCGCCCTTGCAGGGATGGCCTGAGATGACCACCACCGACGCGACCACCCCCGACAACCGGGTGCCGAACATGACCAGCTCCACCTGCTCCGCGAACGCCGTCGACCCGGCCTCGCTGCCTATCACCATCTTCGAGAAGTCGAGTGAAGGCCGCCACGGCGTGACCGTGCCGCACACCGACGTCCCGGACGTGGACCCGGCGAGCGTGCTGCCTCCATCGGCCGTGCGCGCCGAGACTGCCGAGCTGCCCGAAGTGGGCGAGCTGGACGTGATGCGCCACTACACGCACCTCTCCACCCTCAACTTCTCCATCGCCAACGCGTTCTATCCGTTGGGCTCGTGCACGATGAAGTACAACCCGCTCGTGAACGAGAAGGTCGCGGCCCTGCCGGGCTTCGCCGCGCTGCACCCCATGCAGACGGACGACCAGGTGCAGGGGATGCTCGAGCTCTACTGGCGGCTCGAGAAGCTCCTGTGCGAGATCTCCGGTCTCGACGCTGTGAGCATCCACCCCACGGCGGGCGCCCACGGCGAGCTCACGGCGCTCATGTGCATCCGCAAGTTCCTCGATGACAAAGGCGAGACCGAGCGCAAGGTCATCTTGATCCCCGACAGTGCCCACGGCACGAACCCCGCTTCCTGCACCATGGCGGGCTTCACCACCCGCGAGCTCAAGAGCGATGCGCGCGGCCGCGTGGACATGGATTCGCTGGAGTCAGTGCTCGGGCCCGACGTGGCCGGCCTGATGATCACCAACCCGTCGACGCTCGGCCTGTTCGAACCGAACATCCAGAAGATCTGCGAGAAGGTGCACGCCGCCGGCGGCCTCGTCTACATGGACGGCGCCAACATGAACGCCATCCTGGGCCGCACGCGCCCGGGTGACTTCGGCGTGGACGTGATGCACTTCAACCTGCACAAGACCTTCAGCCAGCCCCACGGCGGCGGCGGCCCGGGTGCGGGCCCCATCGCGGTGACCTCGGCCCTGGCGCCCTTCCTGCCGGTGCCCAAGGTGGAGCTGGTGGAGGGCAGCGACGCGGATGGCGCTCAGCCAAAGTTCCGCATCGTGCGCTGCGCCGAGAAGAGCATCGGTACCACGCGCGGTTTCCTGGGCAACTCAGGAGTGGTGGTGCGGTCCTACTCGTACATCCGTTCGCTGGGCGAGCGCGGGCTGCTGCGTGTCTCCGAGAACGCCGTGCTCAACGCCAACTACATCCGCGTGAGCCTCCAGGACAGCTACCGGGTGTGGGTCAATGAGACTTGCATGCACGAGTTCGTGGCCACCGCCAAGGGCCTGCCCAACGGCATCACGGCCACGGACATCGCCAAGCGGCTCATCGACTACGGCATCCACCCGCCGACCATCTACTTCCCGCTGATCGTGCCCGAGGCGCTCATGATCGAGCCCACGGAGACGGAGTCGAAGGAGACGCTCGACAACTTCATCGCGGCCATGAAGGCCATCCGCGAGGAGTGCGAGACGGACCCGGAGATGCTCAAGCATGCGCCGTACACCCGGAGCATTGGGCGGCCGGATGAGGTCAAGGCGGTGAAGTCGCCGCGCGTCGTGGTCTAGCTGCGGCGTCCTGGGGGTGGTGGGGGCGTGACGGTGGTTGGCGCTCCAGGCAAAGCGAGGGGGTGCGGCCCCCGGGACGTCGGCGGTCGCGAGGTGAACAGCTTGCTGATGGGATGGTCTGTGACGGCCCCGTCGGGCATCGGGCATAGGGCGTTTCGGCTGGCGCTGGCGGCCCACGGCGCCTTGCGGGGGCCGGGGAATGCACCTACATTCGCCCCTCCTCGACGGTCGGGGTGAGGAAGCTGTCTTCAGCTTGTGTGCCATGAGAGGTCCTTGACGATGCCCCGACTGCTCCACGTCGCGTTCGCAGTCCTGTTGTTCACCGTGAGCGCTGCTGCACAGTCCATCGACCGTGTCTCTTCGGACGAAGGCACCATCGGCGACGTCATCACGATTGATGGCTCTGGCTTCGGGACCAAGAAGCCCAAGGTCGAACTGATCGATCTCGAGTTGGACAAGAAGGCCAAGGGGACAACGCTCAAGGTCACTGCGAACACCGACTCCTCGCTGACCGTCGAGATCAAGAAGGCCAAGGCCGGCACCTACGGTCTCGTCGTACAGCCGAAGGGCAAAGGCATCGAGCCCATCGTCTCGGCCGGCGACTTCACCATCCGCGCGCCGATGGTCCAATCGACCAAAGGCGTCGGTGGCATGCCCGGCGACGAGGTCCAGATCACCGTCGACTTCCTGGGCAACAAGCAGCCCAAGGTGAAGGTGGGCGGCAAGAAGTCACCCGTCAGGGGCGTCGCCCTGGCCACCGAGGGCAACGGCAACACTTCACTCGTCACCATCAAGATCCCCAAGTCGCTGCCCAACGGCACGTGGCCGGTGGAGCTGACGACGCCCGTGGGCCAGGGATTTGCGCACTCGATCGTGACGGTCACGGGGAGCACCAAGAAGATCGGCAAGGCGTCCCTGAAGATCACGGTCGACAGCAAGAAATTCAAGGTGAGCAAGAAGAAGCTCGTCGTGGGCTCCTCGGACTTCGGCGTGGAGTTCGTCGCCACCAAGCCCGAGAAGGGAGGTGAGCGGGTCCTCACTGTGCTGATCCCCTACATCCCCGGCACCGACATGATCCCGGTCGCGATCGAGGGCGTGCCCTCCGGCTCAGGGCTGATGAGCTACGAGGAGTCCGGAGTCGGCGGCGGTGGGACGACGACCTTTGGCCTTGGGACCATGTCCGCACACCTGTACGCGTCCGGCGACAGCAAGCTCGTCGGCGCGTTCTCGGGCGTGCTGACGGCGGCTGGTGCGGAGGAAGCTGGGGGCGCCCCGGTCTTCGTCGACGGGACCTTCACGGTGGATGTCACCACCGAGGTGGGGATGCCGCCGGCCGCGATGTTCACCACGGTGCAAGGGCTCGTCGTCGACACCGACTTGATGCCAGTCGCTGGGGCTGATGTCAGCACCTCGGCCGGTGAGGAAACGGTGACCGACGGCGACGGGACCTTCCGCTTCAACGATCACCCCTTGCTCCCCGAGCCGCTGGAAATCACCGCCTCGATGGGACAGCTCCTCGGCGTTGCCATCGTCGCAGACATCAATGCGGGTGGTGTCACCGATGCAGGCATCATCGTGCTGGATCTCGACACGGATGGTGATCAGCTCCCGGACTGGTACGAGCTGTTTGTGACCTTTACCGATCCGTTGCTCGCCGACACCGATGGTGACGGCTTCGACGATGGGGAGGAGGTCAAGCTGGGCTCGGATCCGCTGGTCTTCGATCCGCCCACCACCATCATGGGGCAGGTCGAGCTGCCCGGGCGGGTTCCGGCCGACGGAGCCTCGCTGAGCATCGTGGGCGTACCCACTGACCTGTTCTCCGCCACAGCGGATGGCGCCGGGATGTTCACCTTCGCGTCACCCTGGCCGGCAAACCTCAGCCCGGTGACAGTGACCGCAAAGCTCGTCGACATGAGCGGAGTGTTCGAGGGCGAGTCGCTCGCCACCCCGACCGTTCCGGATGGCGTGACCATCATCGCCGCCTTCACGATCGAGAGCTCCGGCTCCGGAGGCGGAACCGGGCTGTTCGAGGCGGCGACCTACTACGCAGGCGACGTTCCGAGGCAGTTCGAGATCGCGGACCTGGACGAGGATGGCCATGCGGACCTCGTGGTCGTCGCAACTGGGGAGCCCTTCGATGACAGGCAGGTCTGGGTGCTGCTCGGGGACGGTGAAGGAGGGTTCGGTGTCGGCCAGAGCTTCAGCACCATGGTCGACCAGTTTGACTCCGTCGGCCCGCGCGGGCTGGTCGTGGCCGACTTCGACCAGGACGAGAACCTCGATGTCGCCGTGACGGACATCTTCGACGACAAGGTGTCGGTCCTGTTCGGCGCTGGTGACGGCACCTTCGGCCTGCCCCAGGACTACCCGACCGGCGACGAGGGGTGGGATGTGACGGCCGCCGACTTCGACCAGGACACGTTCCTCGATCTGGCCGTGGTGAACAGGACCGACTCCAGCATCTCCGTGCTGCTCAACCAGGGCGATGGAACATTCGGAACCGCCCAGACCTACGCGACAGGCGACCTGCCCGAATCGATCGAAGTGGGCTTGTTCGACGGCAACCTGTTCCCTGACCTGGTGGTGGCCAACAGCGGCGCCGGAAGCGTCTCCGTGCTGCTGGGTATCGGCAACGGCACCTTCGGTGCCGCGAGCGATTTCGGAGTGGCCGACGAGCCTCGCGATCTCGAAATCGCCGACCTCGATGATGACGGGAAGCTCGATGTGGCCGTCGTTGGCCAGGCGGATGACGAGGTCAGCGTCCTGCTCGGGAACGGCGCCGGCAGCTTCTCAGCGTCCATGGAGTTCGCGACCGGGACGGGCTTCTCGAATCAGCCGGTGGGCCTCTCGATCGCCGATGTCGATCAGGATTCGACGCTCGATCTGCTCATCGCCAACAACTTGACCAGCCAGGTCAGCGTGCTCATTGGCGCCGGTGACGGCAGTTTTGGCGCACCGCAGGAGTTCACGGCGGGCAAACTCGCCATGGCCGTCGGCGTGGCTGACTTCGATGAAGACGGCGCGCTGGATCTGGCGGTCCCCAACCAGACCGCGGACGCTGTCACGATCCTGTTCGGCGCGGGCGACGGGAGCTTTGGCGCCCCGAAGAGCTTTGACGCGGACTTCATCGCCACCTCGGTCGCCATCGCGGACATCGACGAGGACAACATCCCCGACGCCATCGTCACGAAGAACACGACCGACCTGGTCTCGGTGCTGCTCGGTGATGGCTCCGGGAACTTCGGCGTCGCGCAGGATTTCGCTGCGGGCCAAGACCTGTCGGATGTCGCCGTGGCCGACCTCGACGGAGACGATCATCTGGACCTCGCCGTCGCGAACTTCGCATCCGACGATGTCTCAGTGTTGCTCGGCGCTGGTGACGGCACCTTCGCCGCCGCCCAGCAATTCGTCGCCGGCAATGGTCCGCGAGCTCTCGCAGTCGGCCTCCTCGATGGGGATTCGCTGCCCGACATCGTGACCGCGAACTTCAACGCCGACCGCGTGTCGGTGCTGCTCGGGACAGGAGGCGGCGGATTCGCCGCGCCCCAGGACTACCTCGTCGGCGACGGGCCGTTTGACGTCGCGATCGGTGACTTCGACAAGGACGGCAGCGCCGACCTCGCCGTCACCGCCCAGAATGACGACAGCGTCTCGATCCTCTTCGGCGTAGGCGATGGCAGCTTTGGCTCCCTGCTCGCACTTCCCGTTGGAGACACGCCCTACGGGGTCGCCGTGACGGACATCAGCCAAGACGGCTCCATCGATGTCGTCGTCACCAACGAGCAGTCTGATGATCTCTCGGTGATCCTCGGCAACGGTGACGGCAGCTTCCTCATGGCACAGACCCTGCCAGCGTATCCGGCATCCAACGACACCTTTCCGGGGATCTTCCCCCGTTCTGTCGCCATCGGCGACGTGAACGGCGATGGCTTGCCGGACCTGGTGACCGCCAACTACCTCAACCAGACCTTCGGGGTCTTCCTCGGCCTGGGGGGAGGGAACTTCGCGGCCATTCAGACCTTCATCACCGGCAGTGGAGTCACTGGTCTCGCCCTGGCCGACCTCAACCTCGATGGCTTCCTCGACGTGGCCACCGGCAGCGAGATCATTGCGCTCTGGATCAGCCTCAACAAGCTCTGAACAAACACGCTGGGGTACGCCCCAAACGGTTCGGGTCAGACGTACTCGACTTCCCGGCGCTCAAATCGGGACGGCACTGTGTCAAGGGATGCTGGGTGAGACGGCAACCCATGGCGAGCTGAACTGGATCTGCGCATGTGGCGTTTAGGGCAACCTGTCCGCAACACCGCCAAGCCGCAGGCCCGCCAAGTCACAGCGCCGCGGGAAGGCCCGCGACACACCTGAACTCGCATCTCGTCCTCCCCTACACCAACCCGCTGTTCTTGCTGTTCGCTGAGGGCCGGGGGATGAACACGAGGCAGAGGATGCATAGCAACAGCACCGCACCATCGATGATGAAGAAGGCGGTGGGGACGCGCCGGGGGCGTGTTGCTGGGGTCACTCCTTGCTGAGGTGCTGCCGGGTGCGAGGGAGCGACCTCAGGGTCGGGGCTTGAGACGGCGGCGACGGTCTGGGTGTTCGCTTGTGCGAGCTGGAGCGGTGAACCGTCCTCCAACTCCTGCTGTTGTTGCCAGCCCACGACGCCAACGAATGCGCTCACCACCAGGGCCGCCCAGAGCAAGACGTTGAAGATTCGAAGCATGACAGCTCGCCTTCCGAGGTTTCTCTCCTCGGCAGGTGGAGGCACCCAGGTGTAGGGCGCTTGTCCAACGCTTCAGTTTCGTGCTGCTCCCGGTAGACTTCGCGCCATGCCCGATGCTCCTTCAAACGTCTCGGCGGTGCTGCGTGAGCGCTTCGGCCACGACAGCCTCTTTCCGCTCCAGGCCAGGGTCGTGGAGCGTTTGATGGCGGGTGGGGACGCCCTGGTGGTCATGCCCACGGGTTCGGGCAAGAGCCTGTGTTTTCAGCTGCCGGCCCTGGCCCAGGAAGGCCCCGGTACCACCCTGGTCTTCAGCCCGCTCATCGCGCTCATGGAGGACCAGGTGGCCTCGCTGCGCAAGAAGGGCGTCGAGGCCCAATACATCAACAGCACCCTGGATCGCTCGCAACGTGAACGGCGCTACGCACGCCTTGCCGAGGGTGCCTATGAGCTCATCTACGCCACGCCTGAGCGCATGGACAAGCCGGAGTTCCTGGCTGCGCTGGACGCCATGCCTGGCGGCGTCCGCCTGCTGGCCATCGACGAGGCGCACTGCATCACGAAGTGGGGGCACGACTTCCGTCCGGCCTATCAACGGGTGGGCGAGTTCCGGGAGCGGCTGGGCTGCCCTCCCACCATCGCCCTGACCGCCACGGCCACGCCGGAGGTGAGGGCTGACATCCGGCGCACGCTCTCGCTGGGTGAAGACGCGATGCCACTCTTCGCGTGCGGCATCGACCGGCCGAACCTGACCCTCGAGGTGCGCGACTGCTGGGACGACGACGAGAAACTGCAACAGATCCGCGACGTGGCCAGCGCCTTCCCCGGCACCGGCATCGTGTACTTCTCGCTCATCAAGCAGCTGGACCACTTCGCCTCGCGCCTGCGCGAACTCGACCTCCCCGTGCAGCTGGCCATCTACAACGGCAAGCTCAACCCGCGCGAAAAAAAGCGTGTCTACGACCGCTTCATCGATGCCAAGCCCGACGAACGGCTGCTGCTGCTGGCGACCAACGCCTTCGGCATGGGCGTGGACAAATCCGACATCCGCTTCATCGTGCACGCCCAGCTCCCGGGCTCGGTGGAGGCCTACTACCAGGAGGTGGGGCGGGCAGGTCGCGATGGCCAGCCCTCGCTGTGCGCGCTGCTCTACTGCCAGGACGATCTGGCGATCCAGCAGCAGTTCATCGAGTGGCTCAACCCCGCGAAGTCACTCTACGAGGAGGCCTCGCGTGCCCTGGAAGCCTGGCCTCACGGCGAGTTCAGCGCCGACGACCTGCGCCCTCTGATCATCCACCGGGATCGCGGGGATCGCCGCGCAGAGGCGGCCCTCACCACCTTCACGAGCCTCGGCATCGTCGAGCGCACCACCAGCCTCGACCACTACCGCTTCCTGCGCCCGCTGCAGCCAGGGGAGATCCAGGAGCAGGACCTCGACGCCAAGCGGGAGCGGGACCTGCACCGGCTCCTGGACGTGGTCAAGCTGGCCAAGTCCGAAGACCTTCGCGAAGACATCAAGGCCTACTTCCAGCTCGACGACGGTCAGACCGACTGAGAGGCCAGCAACGAAAACACCCCACCGACCGGAGGCCGATGGGGTGTTCAGGACCGAGGCGATCAGCGCGTGTACTCGATCTCCATCACCTGCATCTCCGAGCCATCCGGCGCGGTGTCGAACATGGTGAAGATCACGGTGCCGTCCTTGTGTTCGATCAAGGAACGGGTGGGGCGACCGTCAGGCGTCTGGGCGTCGTGCATGCTGCCGTGCGTCTCGATCACGTTTTCGGAGATCTTCACGCCGCGCGACAGCGTGTAGCCGGTGCTCATGCTGTCGATCCAGATGGTCCAGTACTCCTGGGCCAGGTTGTCGTAGCCCTGGATGAGCATGCCTTCGAAGGGCTGCCCCATGAAGTCGCAGCGGTAGTTCTCGATCAAGTAGCGGCCACCCATCGCAGTGCGGATGGTCGAGGTGCCGGGGATCGTCATGGGCGGGGCATCGGGCTCCATCTGCATCTTCATGGAGGCGTTCCAGGCGCCGACCTGGTTAGCGAAGTCGGCGTGGGCGGGGCCGGGGGTGCCAAACGTCATGGCCGCCTCCATGGCCGCCATGGGATCCATGCCTTCGTAGGTCATGGTCTTGTCGGAGGTGGCGCAAGCCGAAGCGACGACGAGCAGGCTTCCAAACAGCACGGTCTTCAAGGTCATCATCTGAGGAACTCAATGAGGGTGTGGGTGGGCCAAACCGCGGGCTCCTGAACAGGCATCGCGGGGCGCAATCAGGCGGGGCATCCTAGCGATTGAGGCCGGGAGGCCGCGAGCGGGGCAGGATGCTGCCAGGGCACCCATTCACTGATGCAGAGGCAATCCACCCTGCCCCGGCACGGCAGCCGTCAGGCGGCGATCCGGCTCTGGAGGAAGGCCTCCAGGCCCTGGGGGTCATCGGTCCCCACCGTGAGCGTCCCGCCGCTCGCCAGCTTGATGTCTACGCATCCGCGGCCTTTGATGTTCCAGGTCCAGCCCTTGAAGGGCAGCCAGTGGATGCCCCAACCCTGGATCAGGGATGTGCGGCCAGCGGTCGCCGAGAGCATGTTCCCGTAAGGCACCTTCTTGCGCGCCAGGGGCAGGGGCCCGAAGGCGATGGAGAGGTTCTCACCTTTGTCCCGGACCCTGAGCCGCTGGAAAGAAAAGGCAAGCAGCTCAAAAATGCCCGCCATGACCCAGGGCAGCGCCTCCAGGCCCGTCTCCAGGACGAGGCCCACCGCCATCATCGGCAGGACCAGGAAATGCAGAAACCAGTGCAGGGATCCACGCTGCACGTGGTCGTAGGCAGAAGCAGTGGCCATGGGCTCTCCAGCAACGGGCGCGTCGTCCTTTGGCGCCGTTGTTGGGAGCCGGGCCAGCGAATTGCAGTCGCAAATCGCCGGCCCGGCCCATCAGCCGCTCTGGAGGGCGCTCAGCCCCCGCAACGGCGGACCCACAAGCGCGCTCTCAGTCGTTGAGCGCCTCGTGAACCCGACCCACCATCTTGGCGGAGGGCTTGAGGGTGGCGTCACCCTCGTCCTTCCACTTGGAGGGACATCCTTCGTCGGTCTTCTTGGCGAGATACAGGTTCGCCTTGAACAGGCGCATGATCTCGTCGATGTTCCGACCGTTGTTCAGGAAGTTGACGGAGCTGTTCATGAGCTGCCCTGCGGGGCTGATGATGAACGTGCCGCGCAGCGGGAGACCCGCCTCTTCCAGGTAGACACCGAACATGCGCGCCAGTGAACCGGTCGTATCCGCACCCATGGGGTACTTCACGTCGGCCAACTGCTTCTCTTCGCGCTGCCAAGCCAGGTGAGTGAACTGCGTGTCGCAGCTCACGGTGACCAACTCAGCACCCAGCTTCACAAACCGATTGTACTGCTCTGACAGAGCAGCGAATTCGGTAGCTCATACGAAGGTAAAGTCGGCGGGGTAGAAGAACAGGATGCTCCACTTCCCTGCCTTGGTGTTCTCAGAGAGGCTGAACTCCCCGAAGTCTCCCGTGGAGGCATCGAAGGTGGTCAGCTTGAAATCGGGCACCGTTTGCCCGACCTGTATGCCTGCATTCATCTCAGTCATGAGAGTTCCTTGAGAAAGCTCGGCGAGCAGGGCTCGCCACAACAAGTTGAGGTGGCCGATCTGCTGGCGATGAGTCGCCGGGAACGGCACGTGTTCCGCGCAACACCTCTCTCGAGGCCCTTGCGGGAACCGGGGAGGTTATCAATTCCGTCGGGAGCCCTCCCGGTGGCACCTCTTCGGACCCGGCGGTAGAGTTCGGAGCCCATGCATGCCCCCCCTCCCTCCGCATTGAGCAGCCCTTCTCCGCACGGGGTTTCCGCGGCCTGTGCAGGCTTCCAGCGCCTGGCATCGCCCGCAGCGTGCTGGATCATGTTGGTGCTCGCACTCCTGGTGGCCAGCTCCTGCAGCCCCCCGCAGCCGGACCTGCGGGTCGAGGGCGTGCACGACCTCTACGCGCTCTTCGGCACGGCCGCCGTGCAGAGCGGCATCGTCTCCGAAGACCCGCCCGTCCTGCTCTACCGCCTGGTGTATCTGGACAACAAGGTGGACGACCGGGACGGCATCGCCTCCATCCATGCGCCCGCCCGCACCGCCGTGACCTGGCGCCAACTCGCGACCCATGGCCCGGCCCGCCTGAGCTTCGGGTGCGGGGTCGTGCCCATGGAGACCCGCGCAGCAGTCACCAGCGGCAAGCCGCTCCCAGCCTCCTTACGTGTTCCGGTGCGCTTCCAGGTCGAGGGCTTTGACAGTGCCGCGGGCGAGACCAGCTTCCGCCCCCTCTTCGACGAGACCTTGGCCCCCACGGATCTCGCCACACTGGACGAAGTGCGCCGCTTCGAGCTGCAGCTCCCCGAGCGCGCCCACGCCTCGTGGACACTGCGCTTCAGCACGATCCGTGTGGAGCCACCCGCAGCCTCATCCGGCGGCGCGCTGGCCAGCGTGAACTGGCCCGGTTGGTTCGAACCCATGCTCCGCTCGGATGGCCGCCCTCTGGCCGCAGACGAGGCGCCGGTGGTCGTGCGCACGGTTCACGAGGATCTCGTGGCCTCGCTGGACACGGCAGAGGTTCTGCAGGAGAACCCGGACGACGTCGTGCGCAGCCGCGCCTTCGACGCCGCGCTGGAGGTCCCGGTCTTCGGCGGGCGGCGCACCCTGGTCTCCGCTAGCGCACCGAGCCGTGTGCGCTGGCAGTTGAGCATCCCTCCCGACAGCGCCCTCGACTTCGCCGTAGGCATGGACAGCGAACAGGGCTGGAACCTGCCCGGCGATGGCATGAGCTTCGCCGTGGAGATCGACGGGAAGCGAGCCTGGGCGCAATCGCTGAATCCACACAGCGTGACGAACGATCGCGGTTGGCACCTGGCGAGCATCGACCTGACCCCCTGGGCAGGGCGCACGGTGGACCTCGAGCTCGTCACGGAGACCGGCGACGACCTGTTGCACGATGTGGGCGGCTGGGCCAACCTGCGCATCTTGGGCAACAAGAGCACGCGCCGACTGGCTAAGGGCGAGGCGCCCAATGTGCTCGTCCTGCTCATGGACACCCTGCGGGCAGACCGCTTCGGTTGCTACGGCAACCCCAATGCCCTCACGCCGCGCATGGACGCCGTGGCCGCCATGGGCGTGCGCTTCGCCGACACCCGCACCGTCGCCTCCTACACCTGGCCCTCCACCGCCTCGCTCTTCACGGGCCTCTACCCCCACGCCCATGGCGTCCTGGGCAACGGGCAGGCCTATCTGGTGGATCGGGTGGAGACCCTGGCCGAGCTGTTCTCCGAAGCCGGCTACACCACGGGCGCCTTCGTGGCGAACCCTCTCATCAGCCGCGCCGGAAATTTCCAGCAGGGCTTCGAGACCTTCGTGAACGCCCCCTCGGTGCGCGCCCGGGCGCTCAACGACCGGGTCAGCCATTGGCTGGAGGGGCGCGAAGACACCGCTCTCTTTACCTACGTCCACTACTTCGACCCACACAACCCCTACAACGCTCCTGCGGGCCATGTCCCCGGCGAAGACACGGTGCCCGGCTACAGCCAGACCGACAGCGCCTCCCTCCCGCACCTGGAGCACACCTACCCCGACGTAATCTGGGACAAGAAGCAGCAGCGTGACTTCCAGCTCCAGAACAACGGAAACCTGAAGGACTACGACGGCGAGGTGCTCTACCAGGATGCGGCCATCGGCGAGCTGCTCGACGAATGGAAGGCGCGCGGCTTGCTCGACAACACGATCGTGGTGCTCATGTCCGATCACGGCGAGGAGTTCTTCGACCACGGGCGGCCGTTCCACGGCCCCAACCTCTACGACGAGAGCCTGCACATCCCGCTGATCCTCACGGGCTATGGCGAGGCCGCGCTCGAGCCAGCCGTGGTCTCCCAAGCCGTGCACATCACGGACATCCTGCCGACCCTCTGCGAACTGAGCGACATCGCCCCACCTCGCAGCCCCGTGGATGGTCGGCCCTTGCTCCCTGACGGGCGCGCGCCGACCCGTCGCCTGCACGACGAACCGCTCTACTTTCTCTCCATGAACGGCGAGGCTGTGGGCGTGGATGGCATGACGGAAAAGCTGGCGGTGCTCTCGCCGCCCTGGAAGCTCATCCACACCCCCGTCACCCAGGCCATTGAGCTGTACCGGCTCGATGTCGACCCCGGCGAACTCAACGATCTCAGCCAAACGGAACCGGCCCAGGCGCAACGACTCATGAAGTCACTGGAGGCCTGGCTCACCAGCGCCATCCAAGGCGGGGCCAACGACACGGGCGTCAGCCCCGAGCAGGCTTGGTTCCTGCAGCAACTCGGCTACGTCGACGGCACGTCAGGCGACGGGCACTGAGGGAAGCTGCCTCGGAGCCACCCCGGGAGCAGACCCAAGCACGAACTCGAACAGGGCGACGAGCCCCTACGACACCCGCTGCAACCAGGCACAGGTGTCACCGCCCTCGACCGGCACGGAAGCGGGCAAGAGCAGGGGGACCTCCGCTTCCTCCGGGAGCGCAACCTTGCCGAAACGGAAACCCACCCGGGTCTCTGCGGCCCAGCCGTGGGTCTGTGCCGCCCAGACGGCCCACGCCCGCGCCACGAATCCGAATGTCCAGCGGGGGTTCACCTCGCACAGGGAGCGGAAGGCTCGCTTTCCATCCGGCTTGCGGTAAGCGAAGGCATCGACGCTGAACGGCCCGAGGTAACCGGCCTGCGCCAGCTGGCCGCCGACCCTCGTGCTGACGAGTTGAAGTTCCTCCCACTCGGCCGTCGACAGCTCAGGCAAGGGCTCATGACCCAGCATCACATCCACGCCGCGAAAACCCCCGGTGGAGGTGACGTGCAGGCGATGCCCTCCTTCGAGACGCACGCCACCCTGCTCCACCACGCCCCGGCAGCCCACATCCAGCAAGCGCGGCAACCAGGGTTCCAGCAGGGCGCCACCAGCCTCTCCGCCGGGCGCTGCAAGCATGGCCCTCACGGCTGGCGATTCGTCCACAGCCGTCCCATCCCGCAGGGCCGTACCCCGACCGTGCAGGGCCCCGCGCCCCGCCGAAGACCATTCGGACTTGAGCACCCAGGGGAACTCCTCGCTGCAGCCGCGCTGGCTCAGGGCCGCGTACAGCTCATCGACGTCGTGCACCCAGCGGATGCCTTCCAGGGAGGCCGACTGCATGACCTGCATGCACTCCAGGTCGAACCGGCGACTGAAGATGCGGGCGTTGCTGCCTCTCTCATCCGCCCAACGGATTCTCGGTTGCAGAAGACGCTGGCCCTCCCCGCTCAGATAGGTAGGGGAAGGCAGCCCGGCCAGTTCGGGCACCCGGCTCACGTCCAGCTCCCGGGGGGTCCAGAGGCCTTCACGGGGTCGTGCCAACACCCGCAAGAGGGAGCCCGCTGCAGAGAGCCTTCTCTGCAGCGACTCGGGCAGGGTTTGCCCCCCCAGACGCGCTTCCACATCCAGGTTCGCCAGCACCCCCTCGTTCATGAGCGAGCACCCTCGCTGGCGGCCAGGCGCGCGAGAAAGTCCGGCGGCAAACCCACGGCGCTCCGCACGTCCTCATGCAGGGTGCGCCCCCGGGCGAGGGCCGGACGGAGCGGCCAGACCAGGCTGCTCTCCCAGGCTTCGACGCAACTCTGGTCGGCCTCCTTGAACTGCTCCAGCCACTGCAAGCCGAAACGTACGTGGCGAATCTCATCGGCATGCACTTCGCGCAGAACGGCCGCGGTGTCCTTGTCCCCCACCGCCTCCGCTGCCGCCGCGTAGTCCAGGGTGTGGTCCAGGTTGGCGTTCTCGAACGTCAGGCACATCGAGCAGACAAAGCGGAGCGGCGTCGAGAAGTGTTCGAGTTTGCCCCAGAAGTAGCCGCTGAGAGGGTGGTCGCCGAAGCGCACACCGTGCTCTTCCAGGCGTTCGATGTAGAGACGCGCATGCCGCTGCTCATCCCGAAGGGCGCTCAGTAGACCCTGTCGGAAGGCGCTGGGCGACTCGGGGAACGCGAGCAGCGCCCATGCGAAAAGCTCCACGGCCTGCAGCTCGTGATTGGCGAAGGCGTGCAGGATGCGCGCCCGCTGCGCCGGATCCGCCATGCCCTCCAAGGGCGGCACCTTCGTCTCGGGGCCGCTGCGGATCGCCAGGCGGGATTCCCGCCGGGGCTCGCGCGGCAAGTACTCCGGCACCCGGCCGACTGGCTCATCAACCAGACTGCGCGCAGGCGCCTCGAGCTTTGCTTCGAGTTCGGTCGAACACACGATGCGCTCGGCGACCTCACGCAGGCTGGAATCGGCACGGTCCATGTCGGAGAGCCTAGCAAGCTGCCAACCGTGTCTGCTTGCGACGGCTGGTACCATCGGCGCCTTTCCACGGCCGACCCCATGCCTGCCTCTGCTCGCCAACACGCTTCCGCATCGCCGATGCCCAGGTCTCGGTGGAGCCGACTCTTGCTCATGGCAGGGTTGTCGCTCGCCTGCTCCGCATGTGCCGAGCAGAGCGCCCCGCTCCGGGTGGAGCGCGTCCATGACCTGGTCAGCATGCTGCCCAGCGCCGAAGCCACGGGACGCCATCCCTACACCCTCGGCCTGCGCCCTGACATCGACAACGAGGTCGACGATCGAGATGGCATCGTCTACATCCGCGCCGCGAACGAAGCGGCCTACACCTTTCGCGAGCTGAGCACCTCCGGTGCGGCAGAGTTGAGCTTCGGCATCGGCGTCCTGCTTGAACAAGGCGGACAGCAGACACCGAAACCCGGCCCCATCACATTCCGCATCGAGGCGATGGAAGCGGATGCAACGCACGGCGCCTTCATCACGGTCTTCGAAGAGTCCCACCCGGCGGCGTACTTCCCAGCCCCGGAGCTGCGCACCGACCACCGGCTGACGCTGCCCGACCCGGCCTTGGACGTCCTCCAGAACGACGCCGGGGCGAAGAACAGGGACGGGCCCGAACGCCATTGGACCCTGCGCTTCTCCTCTGCCCTCACCAGCGGGGGCCAGGGCCGCCGCACCTGGCCGGGATGGTTCCAGCCCGTGCTCCGCTCCCAGGGACGCCTCGCGAGCCTGGAAGAACGTGCCGTCCCCACGCGCCACGTCGCCCTCGACCTGCTGCAGGCCTTCGACTCAGCCCAGGTGCTGCAGGAGTCCGCAGCCGCTGCCGTCCGGCGCGCGCCGCTCGATGCCGCGGAGGGCGTGAACGTCCACGGTGGCCCCCGGAATTCACTGGCGGCCACAGCTCCCTCGCGCATCGCCTGGGAGCTCGACATTCCCCGCAGCGCCACGCTGGACTTCGCCTGTGGCATGGACACCCACAGTGGCTGGATGCTCCCGGGCGATGGCATGTCCTTTGCCGTCGAGGTCAACGGCGAGCGCATCTGGTCGCGCTTCCTCAATGGCCACGAGGTCGAGCTGGAACGTGGGTGGAAGCCCGCGTCCCTCGACCTGTCGCCCTGGGCCGGTCAACGAGTGAGCCTCGAGCTCATCACCGAAACGGGAGAGGACGGCGAGCACGATGCCGGTGCCTGGGCCCATCCGCGCATCCTGGAAGCGGGGGAGACCCCGCGTCGCGCGGCAGGCGACGGGCCGAACGTGCTGCTGATCGTGATCGACACCCTGCGTGCGGACGCCCTCGGTTGCTACGGAGCGCCGGGCAACCCCACACCCCGTCTGGATGCCTTGGCTGCCCAGGGAGTGTTCTTCTCCCAGTCCCGTTCGGTGTCCTCCTTCACCTGGCCCGCGACGGGCAGCATCCTCACCGGGCTCTACCCCCATGCCCATGGCGTGGTGGGCCGCAAGCGAGCGTTCCTGGCAGATCATCTCGAGACGCTGGCCGAGCTCTTCACCGCAGACGGTTACAGCACGGGAGCCTTCGTGGCGAACCCCATCGTGGGCTCCGCCACGAACTTCCATCAGGGTTTCGAGAGCTTCGCCAACCTGCCTCAGGCCCGGGCCCGCGCACTCAACGAGCGCGTCATGCTCTGGACGGAGAATCAGCAAGGCGCGGCTGTCATGGCCTACGTGCACTACTTCGACCCGCACGACCCCTATCTGCCCCCCGCTGAGTTCCGGCCGGAGCTGGAGATCGATGCCGTCAGCACCGCGCTCGACGACGTCTCCATCCGCCACCTCACGGCACTCAAGGGCGACGACGTCGACGCCAGCTGGGACGCCGAGAAGGTCGATCTCTTCGGCCGCTCCGTCCGACTCGACGAATTGCTCTACGAGGCTGAGGTGCGCTACACCGACGCTGCCATCGGCGAACTCATCGACGCTTGGCAAGCCGCAGGGCTGCTGGACGACGCCTTGGTGGTCGTCACCGCCGACCACGGTGAGGAGTTCTACGAGCACGGCCGTCCCTATCACGGCACCCACCTCTGGGAGGAGAGCATCCGCGTGCCGCTCTGGGTGACGGGCTTCGGCAAGAGCGCCTTTCCCGGGCGCCGCGTCGACACACCGACCAGCGTCGTGGACATCCTGCCCACCCTGCTCGAAGCCCTCGGCCTCGAGGCGCCGCCCTACGACCTGCCCGGCAGGTCGCTGCTGGACTCCTTCAGCACGGAGCCCTCCTTTGCGCACACCGCCTCTGGGCTGGAGCTGGGCTTCGAGGGTGCCCTCGATCGGCTCTGCGCCACGCTCCCTCCATGGAAGCTGATCTGGACGCCGGGAGCCGAGCTCGCTCAGCTGTACAAGCTCGACGAGGACCCGCGAGAGGCCGTCGATGTCGCCGCGCAGCATCCCGACGTCGTGGCGCGCCTCAAGGGGGCCATCGACGCCTGGTTGGAAGCGTCCATCCGCGCCGCACCCGAACACGACGGAGCCGTGGGCCAGGAGATGCAAAGCTGGCTCGAGGCGCTGGGCTACACCGGGCGCTAGAGCCGCGCTTTTCAGCGCTTGCTGAAGATCAGCGGGTTCCGCACGTCGAACTTCAGGCGCAGGGTCCGGGTGGCCACACCGTCGCTGACCTGCAGCTTGGCAAAGGTCTTGCCCACATCCTGGAACTGGGGTGCCCAGAGCAATGTGCCGGCCATCGCGTCGTAGCTGGCGCCCTGGGCAAAGGCACCCACACCCATCACGGGCGTCACCGTGAGTGGGTCGCCATCCCGGTCCGCCACCAGGATCGGGAGCGCGAAGGGCACGCCCACGAGGACCTGGGTCGGGGCCACCTTGCTCGCCACGGGCTTGCGGTTTTTCGGGCTCGTGTCGACCGGCAGGATCCGGATCCGGTAGGTGAACACCTGCGCTGGCGCGCCCGTGCCGTCGTCCACGCTCACATGGAAGCTGTACTTTCCCACGGGGCCCGCGCTGGGCCAGTTGACGGTGCGGGTGCCGGCGTCAAAGGAGGCCCCGGCGGGCAGCTCCCCAAAGTGGGGCGCCACGAACAGCTGGTCCTCGGCCTGGTCGAGATCGTTGGCCAAGAGGGGCAGGGCGATCGTCTCACCTTCGATGGCCTTGACCGAATACACCGCCGCGCGCGGCAGCGAGTTGTCGACGTCCGTCAGATCGGGTGCCGTATCCCCCAGCGCCAGGCGCACGTAGCGCTTGCCCGTGAGGTCGACCTGGAGATCGGTGCTCGTGCCCCGGTAGAGCTCTCCGTCCCAACGTACGGCCCAGAAGTCGCCGTTCAGGACAGCCAGGTCGACGAAGGACTCTGCCTTCTTGCTGGTCTTGGTCTTGCCCGGATAGTCCACCAGCTCGTTCACGACATCCGCCGAGGAGTAGACGCGACCATCCCGGCGCAACACGTACCACGTGCCGTCCGCCGAGAACTCCAGGTCGACGTAGCGATGGCCGCCGCGCAGCTTCTCGGCCTTCTTGGGAAACGGCAGGTCTGGAAGCACCGTGGGCTCAGGGTCTCCCACGGCCCAGGACTGCATCTGGCCGTCCCCCCGCAGCGCCACGAACTCACCCGAGACGGGGTTCGCCACCATGCGCACCCACAGGCTCTCGCCGAAGACCCCCTTGCCCTCCTTGTTCTCCAGCTTGCTCTTCGTGCCGTCGAAGTCCGTCACCGCAAGGGGCTGGTCGTCGACGAAGACGGAGCCGTCCGCACGCAGGACGTAGACCCGGCCGGCCTGGGCCAACAGGTCCTGGAACAGGAAGCCCTGCTTCTTGAAGGACACCGTGATTCCGTTCACGGACAACAGACCGTCGGTGCGCAGGGCATGCACGGCACCGCCGTCCACGATCAGACGCCGCCAGAGGAAGGTCGACACGAAGAACGGCAGATCCTGGAGCTTGGCGCCGTTCTTCTCCACGCGCCCATCGAGGCGCAGGGAGTAGCGGTCGGCACCGTCCACCACGAAGTCCGTCCAGCGATCGGTGCCCTTGGGGGCATCCAGATCCTGGGGGTTGAAGGCACCCGTAAGGGTGTCGAGCGGTGTCGAGTTGAGTAACACTCGCCCCTTCTCGTTCACTGAGTAGACCAGGAACGAGGGCCCGCCAGCCCGTGCACCCGAGGCCATGGCCAACAGAGCGAGAGCGAGGCAGAGGCAGCGCAGCATGAGCTTCACCCGCCCTGTTGCTTCACGAGCTCCTCGCGAAAGCCCGAATACTCTGCGACCACCAGGGCCGGGGGCGGATTGCACGAATCGATGCCCTTCGCCTCGTACTGCTGCAGGTGCTTCGCGCTCGCAATGACGTCATCCAGGGCGGCGAGCTTCTCCTCGTAGGTCTGTCCCCGTTCGTGGAGATGCATCGCCTCGTAGATGACGTTGCTGTGCTTCTCGATGTCGGGCGAGACCGTCGGCTCGCACGCCTTACACAGGCCTTCCTTGTCCACCTTCTGGAAGAGCCCACCTTTTTCACAGTATTTGCATCGTGCCATGGCGCGCATCCTACCGATCGGCGCACGTCTCCGCTTCCCATCAGGAGCCGGCGAAGCGAGGCCCCTGACGCGGGCCTCCCGGCGCAGAAATTGCCGACCCACATGGCCCGGGGGCTGTCGACTTGGCTGGGCCACGGTAGGCTTGTGGTCCTCTCCCAGTACTCTCTCCCACGCCACCCGCTGCCGCAGGGCCCGCCCCGAAACGGTCCCCGGCTTGACCTCGCAGCAACGGCGCACCCCAAGACGTCCACACCATGCTCTCCGCCCCAGAAGCGCGTCCTCCTTTGGCTGGCCTCTGCCGGCTGCTCAGCCTGTGCCTGGGCTGCGCCGCTCTTCTGTCAGGCCAGCTGGCCGCCCAATCGCCTCTCACCGGCGGCTTCAGCAAGGGACGCCTGCAACCCAAACAAGGCCAGCCAGCTCCGAACGATCTCGATCCCGCTTTCGTCAACTTCGAGACGCCTCACGTCCACCCCCTCGAACTGGCACCGGACGGGCAGACCCTGCTCGCCGTGAACACGGCCGACAACCGGCTCGAGGTGTTCGATGTCTCGCCCTTGCCTCTCACCCACTTGGCATCCATCCCGGTCGGGCTGGAGCCCGTCACCGTCAGGGCCCTGGACTCGGACACGGTCTGGGTCGTCAACCAGGTGTCTGACTCCATCAGCATCGTGGACCTGGACACGAACACCGTCGTAGCCACGGTGTTCACGGATGACGAACCGGCGGATGTGGTCTTCGCGGGCCAACCGATACGCGCCTATGTGAGCTGCAGCCAGGCCAACACGGTGCTCGTCTTCAACCCCTCCAACCTGTCGGCCGCGCCAGTGCGCATCGAACTGGATGGGGAGGACCCACGCGCCCTGGCCGTGAGCACGAACGGCAAGCGGGTCTACGTGGGCATCTTCGAGTCGGGCAACGGCACAACCATCCTGGGCGGGGGCTCGACCGAAGGCGGCGGCTTTCCCCAGAATGCCGTGAGCCATGTCTCGGGACCTTATGCCGGTGTGAACCCGCCGCCCAACGACGGCGCGAACATCACGCCCTCCATGACGCCCGGCCTGCCGCTCCCACCCGCCGTGGGCCTGATCGTGAAGCAGGACCCCAGCTCGGGTGACTGGCTCGACGAGAACGGAGGCGACTGGACCAAGCTCACATCTGGCCCTGACGCCCGCCTCTCCGGGCGCCAGGTCGGCTGGCAGCTGCGCGACCACGACGTCGCGGTGATCAGGACCCAGAACTTGACCGTGACCTACGTCGATCAGCTGATGAACATCGTCATGGCGCTGGGCGTCAACCCGGCCAGCGGTGTCCTGTCGATCGTTGGCACGGAAGCCACGAACCACATCCGCTACGAGCCGAATCTCAACGGAACCTTCGTGCGAGTCCTGGGCGCGAGGTACTTCCCCAGCTCAGGCAACCGACAGACCTTCGACCTCAACCCACACCTGGACTACAGCACCAGCACGCTGCCGCAGAGCGAGCGCGACAAGAGCCTCGGCGACCCTCGGCAGATCCTCTGGAACAGCAACGGCCAGAGGGCCTACGTGGCCGGCATGGGCAGCAACAACGTGGTGGTGCTGAATGCCTTCGGCAATCGCGCCGGGCTCAATGGAGCGATCGAGGTGGGCGATGGCCCCACGGGACTCGCCTTGCATGGCGGGCTCAATCGGCTGTTCGTGCTCAACAAATTCGATGCGAGCATCTCCACGGTCAACCTGGCCAACGAGCTGCAGGAGGACGTGCGGGGGTTCTACGACCCCACCCCGGCCGCTGTCCGCCTGGGCCGCCCCTTCCTCTACAGCACCCACGACAGCTCGGGGCTTGGGCAGGTGTCTTGCGGCAGTTGCCACGTCGACGCCCGCATGGATCGCCTCGCCTGGGACCTTGGGAATCCGACGGGCGACATCTCACCCGTCGCGGGGCAGAACCAGGGCATGAACAACCCCGACCTGGCCCAGGGCATCGCGGACTTCCACCCCATGAAGGGGCCGATGACGACCCAGACCTTGCAGGACATCGTCGGCAAGGAGCCCTTCCATTGGCGCGGTGACAAGAACGGCTTGGAGGACTTCAACGGCGCCTACACGAGCTTGCAGGGCGACGACGCCATGCTCAGCCCCGCGGAGATGCAACGCTTCGAGCATTTCCTGGCGAGTCTCAGCTTCCCGCCGAACCCCTTCCGCAACATGGACAACTCCCTGCGGACGGACATCGACCTCAGCGGCCTGTTCACGACGGGCAAGTTCTTGCCGGAGGGCCAACCGCTCCCGCCGGGAGACGCCCAGCGCGGGCGACAGCGTTTCGTGGGCCCCAACGGGCTCGTGGGCGGGCAGTTCGACTGCATCACCTGCCACACGGCCCCCACCGGCCTGGGCTCCAACTCCATCGATGTCGGTGGGTTCCTGGAGCTCCTGCCTGCCGGCCCCAACGGGGAGAAGCACCACGCCCTGGTGGGCATCGACGGCAACACGAACACGACCATGAAGATCCCCCACCTGCGGAATCTGCACGAAAAGGTGGGCATGAACATGGCCACCACGGAGAGCTTCGCAGGCTTCGGCTTCCTGCACGATGGCAGCGTCGACTCCATCGCCCGATTCCTCTCGAAGCCCAGCTTCGGATTCACGAGCGACCAGGACATCGCCGACATGACGGCCTTCCTGCTCTCGTTCTCGGGCGGCGGCATCGATCTCGGCGACCTCGACAACCCCATGAAGCCGTTGGGTCCCCCGAGCCAGGATGCGCACGCAGGCGTCGGCCAACAAATCACCCTGAGCGCTTGGCCGCCCACGGCTGGTGAGGCTCAACGCGCCCAGGACATGGTGAATCTTGCCGAGGCAGGCGCGCTTGGCCTCACGGTGCGCGGCGTGCACGACGGCCACATGCGGGGCTGGACCTATCTCGCTGGAGGCATCGCACAGTCAGATCGACGCAGCGAGCGCTTGCCCTTCCTCACGCTGCTCGCACAGGTTTCCCAAGGGGGCACCCGGACCCTCACACTGGTCCCCAAGGGCAGCGAAACGCGCATAGCTCTCGATCGCGACACGGACGGCGCCTACGACCAGGACGAACTCGACGCAGGCTCGAGCCCCGCAGACCCCCAAGACACACCGGGAGGCCCGCTCGGCACGGTCACGCCGACGAGCAAGCAGCCGAAGACCCCCTAGCGACTGGCCGCTGGGGCCGTCGTGCGCAACCATCGCCAGGGCTTCCGCTCTTGTCATGGCTGCGGCAGACCGTGGCCCCACCCTACGCCTTTTTGAAGATCTCCTTCAGCGAGCCCATCGAGCCCAGGACAGCTGCCGATTCGAAGGGCATGAAGACGGTGTCGTTGGCGCTCGGGTTCTGCGCGATGTCCCGCATCATCTTCAGGTACTCCATGCTGATCAGGTACTGCGAGGGGGTCGTGCCCGAATCACGCAGCGACTCGGTGACCTTCTGGATGGCTCCTGCCTCGCCCTCTGCCTTGAGGATGAGTCGTTGGCGCTCCCCTTCCGCCTCGGCCACGGCGGCATCCCGAATACCCTCGGCGCGCAACACGCGCGAAGCCTTCTCGCCTTCGGCCTCCAGCACCACGGCACGCCGGGAGCGCTCGGCCTTCATCTGCTTCTCCATCGCCACCTGGATCTCCGGAGGCGGGTTGATGTCCTGAAGCTCCACGCGGTTCACCTTGACGCCCCACTTGTCGGTGGCGTCATCCAGCACCGCGCGCATCTTGCTGTTGATGTCGTCGCGGCTGGACAGTGCCTTGTCGAGATCCAGGTTGCCGATGATGTTACGCAGCGTGGTCTGGGCAATCTTCTCGATGGCGTTGGGGAGGTTGTTCACCTCATAGGCCGCGCGCATGGCATCCGTGACCTGGGCGAACAGGAGGCCGTTGATCTCGATCACCACGTTGTCGCGCGTGATCACACGCTGCTGCGGAAAGTCCAAGACGGCTTCGCGCATGTCCAGGCGTTCTTGGATCCTGACCACGTTGGCCGTGCGGTTCCCACTCCGAACGATGGTCAGCCAAGCCAGCTGGCGCGGCCTGTCGATGATGGGCCAGAGCACGTTGATCCCGGGGGTCAGCATGCGGTGGTACTTGCCCAGGCGCTCTACGAGCATCACCTCGGCCTGACGCACGATCTTGATGCCCCGGGCAACGAGGACGACGGCCAAAACAAGGAATGAGAGCAGGATGGCTGTGGTCGGGTCGACAGCGAGTAGGACGGGGTTCATGTGCGAGTCCTCCGGGAAACGGCCAGATGGGCTGATCGAGCGAGTGAATCTTGGGGTACTAGGACGCAGGTCCGACGGAAAGGGTGTTGCCTTGGACAGCGACGACCTTGACGGCATCTCCGACGTCCAGAGTCTGCTCCGCGGTCGCCCGCCACTCCTCGTTGGCGAGACGCACCCGGCCCACTCCACCGGGAGGAACCTGGGCGACCACGGTGCCACGGCTTCCCACCAGAGCGTCGGTGTTGGTGAGGACCGTCTTCGGAGAGAAGAGACGCACGAACACCGGGCGCAACCACAGCAGGGAGCCGATGGAACTTGCAGCGAAGAATCCCACCTCGACCGGTGCCGGCCAACCGAAGTAGGCCACGCCAGCCGTGAGCAATGCAGTGATGGAGAGCGCACCCAGGAAGAAGCCCGCCGTGAAGATCTCGGCAGTCAATGTCACGAGCGTGAGCCAGAGCCAGAACTCGACGTGTGACTCCAAGAATCCGCCCAAGGTGAGCAGGTCATTCAGAGCGGATTCAGCGACAGCTAGCGTCCACATATCAGCAATCCCGAAGAGATTGGCGAGCTTCCATTTTCCGGTTGTCAGTGTAGACAAAGCCGGTGCCAAGAAACTGCGCCAGGGCCCCATGTGAGCCCCTTAGTCCTGAATCACGCCCCAATCTTTTACGAAGCCATCCGCCGGGACAGGCACGTCGGCTCGCTTGGCGTGGCGACTTCGCGGCATCCAGAGAGCTCGTTCGGGCACACAAGGGCTAGCCGAGGAACTCGCTCTTCGCGACTGCAGCCTCACTCTCAGAGAGCTCGGCCGACTCAAGGCCCCCTACGCAAAGAGAAGCTCGGAAGTTCGCCGTCAGCGCATCCGCGAGTTCGCCCCACTCCACCCGCCTGCCCGCAGCCAACTCCACTGAGCCCACATCCGGAGACAGCGACGGAACGGAGAGGGGGATGGAACCATGGTGCAAGACGCGGCCCCCTGCGCGGCGCTGTGCCGAGCCCACGACCTTCCTGCCCGACGAGTCCACGAGATCCAAGGCCGTGTGGTCGTCAAAGCACATGGAGGCCTTGCGCGGGTGAACAGAGAGAGGAGCCTCGCCACCGCGAAAGTCCAGTTTGGCACCCAGCCCCGAGAGCGCGTTTCGCACCACCGCGTGCACGCACTCGTAGCCGGCAACGGTTTCGGCGGGGTAGCCGTCTCGACCAGGTGTTGCCACGAGGCAGAACGTCAGCTCGTCGGCGTGGTGGATGGCACCGCCGCCCGTCTGTCGACGGACGATCTCCACCTGGGCTTCGGCAGCCCGCTGCTCGAATGCCTCCCGGGGCTGGAAGTAGCCCAGGGACAGCGCGGCTGGGAGCCAGCCATAGAGGCGTAACGCAGGACGCTCCTCCGGAGACCGGAGGAGCGCCTCGTCACACGACAGGTTGTAGCGAGGGCGACCGAAGCCGCTTCGAAGCAACCTCCATGTCCGCGCCGGCTGCTTGCCTGAGGCGGACACGTGCCTACACGCCGTCCCGTCTACTTCGTGGCGACCTTGACCTTCGCCAGCACGCTCTTCAGGCACTCCTGCGCCCAATACTGGTAGTTGAGGTCGAGGTAGTCCTCGATGGCCTGGTCCTCGTCGCGCCCTTGAAGGGGGCTCAGAGGACGGTCACGGGTGAAGCCGTTGAGGCGCCCCGCCCAGGAGCCGGCGTTGAGCTCGGCACCCCAGGCATGGCGACGGTTCCGCATGGCAACGGGAGCGAAGACTTCACCGGGAACGCCGTGGTAGTAGATGTCGTCGGCAAGGCTGTAGCCGTCGATGAAGATCGACATCTCGGACTCTGTGAGACGGATCCGCAAGGGGTTGCGCTGGAAGTAGCGGTCGGCCTGGGCGTCACTCGTCTGGGTTTGCCGCGTCGGGGGGCGGGGGAAGATCTTCGCCAGTTCCTTGAAGTCATCGGGGCCGGAGTCCTCGCCCAGGGTGTCCAGGGCAGCCGCCAAGGCGGCAGTGGTCTCGGCGAACAGGGATTCGCCGAAGCCACCATCTTGTGCAATCCGGCTGTAGATCAGATCCACCTCAGCGCTGCCACGCTCGAAGAACAAGCGACCCGAAGTGCGGTAGTGCTCTTCGACCTCGTCGGTGCTCAGCGACTTCTTGCGCCAGCGGAAGTAGGCCTCCTTGTGACGCCAGTGCTCGCGGTAACGATCCAAGGAGCGGTAGCCCCGCAGCACGATGATGGAGCCGAGGGGGAACAGGGTGCCTTCGAACTGGGCGTTCAGGTCGGCGTAGGCCTGCTTGGTCTCCTCCTCGTCCATCCACTGATCGACGGCACCAAGGGTGGTGCGCACGCCGTGCAGGGTGAGCAACTCACGGAGGATCAGGTTGACGTCCGTGTCGCTGATGTCGTCCTTGATCATGTCCCACAGGCCGTCGACACCCAAATCAGCGTCACCCAAGCGCAGGAAGACGTCGTCAGGGAGGTCGGTGTCGAAGAAGAACTTCACACCGATCGCCGCGATCACACCGGTACGGATGGTGGTCGTGATCTGCCCACGGAAGAAGGACGGGATCGGCTTGCCCGACTTGCCGTGGCTCTTCACGAAGGTGCGCAGCTGCATGCCGGAATCGTTGGTGCCCAAGGCATCCCACGTGATCTGCGGCATCCAGTCCGGCTTCGGGTCGTCCTCCGGAATGGGGCCGTCACCGATGCCCCAGACCTCGCCCTCCTGGGGCTCAGTCGGCATGGGCAGGAACACCTTCTCGAAGGCCACCTCCGCCGACATCATCTGGCGGTAGGCCTCCATGCCCATGCTGCTCTCGATGGACGCGATGAACTCCGCGCGCGCCTTGGCCGCCAGCTCGGCAGCCTTCTCCGGCTCCGCCTCGGCGTTCGGCCCGCGGGCCTGCATCTCCACCATGCTGACGATGTTCTGGACCTTCTCGTCCAGGTCGGCTTCCGAGATCACCAAGCTGGCGGGATCGATGCCTGCAGCAATCTGGGCAGCGCGCTGCGTTTCGGTGACGAGCCGTGTGATCTCCTCGTCGACGCGGTTGACGCCCAAGAACATGATGGCCCGCTTGCGGAAATCGTTGCGGGTGATGGGCGTATCGCCCACCGTCATGATCACGTCGGCGTCCAGGTCGACATCGCCCAGGCCCACCTTCACGACATCCGCGAGGCGCCGCACGTAGGGCGAGGGGGTCATCCGGTGCAGCTGGATGTCCTCGATGGAACGGCCAAAGCTCGTCTGGCTGATTGCGGGGACGAGCACGGGGCCCTCTTGGGCCTCCTGCGTGTCGACCGGCGTCATCTCGGTGACCAGCACGGGTGCGGGTTGCGGCTCCGCCTCCTGGGCAGCAAGCATCGGGAGCGCTGTGGACGCAAACGCGAGGCTCAAGACAGCTTTCGGGAACATCAGACGGGACATTTCGGTAACTCCAAGAACACCGGGGGCGACCTCATACGCCCGTTCGGGATGGGACGTTGGCCATGGATATCGGTCGCGGGAGAGCGCCACATCAAAGGAAAGGTCGCCAAGAACTGTCAAGGCGCGCGATTTGATCGGACCGCCAGGTCTCGCTAGGGTCCGGCGGCGCGTGGCTGACTTTCCGAAAGACCTACTCTTGGCCGTTGATGGCCCCGGCGGCGACCCCGCCCTCCGCTGCCTCTCGCTCCTTCACGGTGCAGCGGTGATCGGGCGTTTTGATGCCGTCCAGGCCCTCGCAGCCCACGCTTTGACCCTGGGCCTGCCCACCGCCAAGCTGGCCGCTGCAGGCCTGCAGGTCGCACCCTATGGCGGCTTCCCGAGAGCTATCGAGACCCTGAGCCTGATTGCGGAGGCTCAACGGGCATCTGGCCCCGCAAGCACCGATTCGGGCTCGAATCCGGGCAGGATCCGGCCAAACGCCCCCCAGGAGGAGGCGCTGCAGAGCCAGGCAACCCCCTCCGCTGATTCCTCCTTGGATCGCCTGCGAGTCGCCGGGCTGGAGGTCTTCCGCATGGTCTATGGCGACAACACCGAGGCCGTCCTGGAGCAGCTCGCCACGCTGCATGCCGATCTCCCAAGCCACGTCCTGGAAGCCGCCTACGGCAAGGTTTTGTCCCAGCCAGGCCTGAGCTTGGGCGAAAGGGAACTGCTCGCCGTCAGCGCCCTGGCGCTGGCCGCCCTGCCCGCGCCACTCGGTTCCCACATTCGAGGTGCTCTCCGCAACGGTTTCACGAGCGCCGCCGTAGAGGATATTCTTCACGCCTCTACGTCCCTGGCCGACAAGAGCGCTCTCCCCGTCATCGATCAAGCGCTCGATCGGCTCTCCCGGAAGGTCTACCGACCATGACTCTGACTCCGTCCCCGTCCACCGGAGCCTCGTCAACCGAACCGACCGGCGGCACGGCCCTTCCGGCCCTGCTCGTCAGTCTCGTCGCGCTGATTCTCTACCTGCCGACACTCGGCCACGAGCTGGTCTACGACGACTGGTTCCTCATCGACCCCGGGCAGAACGCCTCCATGCAGGGGGTGAATGACGACTTCGGCGTCGCCCTCAACCTGTTCACGGAAGAATACTGGGAAGGAGTGAACCCCTCTGGGGTGGAGGAGCTGAAGAACAGGGGACAGGCCCTCTACCGCCCCCTGACCACCTTCATTTGGGGCACGCTCTCCTTCCTGTTCAAGTACGAGAACGCCACCCAGGCGGTGCCCTACCACCTGGCCAACTTGCTGGCGAACGTCTGGGTCGTGTACTTGCTGTTCCAAGTCATCGTGCGTCTGTTCGGCTCCGTGCGCTTGGCCGTGCTGGGGTCACTGCTGTTCGCCTTGCATCCGCTGCACAGTGAAGCCGTGGCCTATGTGGCCGGGCTGTCCGATCTCATCTCGACGGTCGCTGTCTTGCTCGGGCTGCTGTTCTGGCTACGCGCCACCGACAATCCCGCCAAGCTGAAGCTCGGCCCCTACGTGGGCCTGCTGGCGACCATGTTCATCGGCCTGCTCGGCAAGGAAGGCGCCGTGCTGGTGCTCGCCGTGGTCGGACTCACGGATGTGATGCTCACCCTCCGAGGGCGGGTCACCTCCATGAGCCAGCGGATCGCCACCTACGGCGGCATGCTGGCGGTGATGGCTGCGAACATCGCGCTTCGCTTCGCGGTGATCGGCTACATCAAGCCCAGTTCCAACGCCATCGGCACGCTCGACAACGTGCTGATCAATGTGGACACGGGCGTGCGTGTCGCCAATGCCTTCAAGCTCCTCGCCAAATACGTGTGGCTGGTGCTCTGGCCCAAGGACCTGTCTGTTGACTACTCCAAGAGCGTCATCGACGTCTCGCCGGGCTGGGCGTCACCAGGCCCCTTGGCGGGCATCATCCTCATCACGGTGATGGTCTTGCTCGGCTTGGCGAAGCTGCGCAGTTCGCCGGCCTTCGGCTGGGGCCTGTTGTTCTTCGTGGGCTGCGCCACCTTCGTCTCCAACATGTTCGTTCCCATCGGAACGGTCATGGCGGAACGTCTGATGTACCTGCCAAGCATCGGCCTCTGCCTGGCGGCGGCCACAATCCTGAACCGCCTGCTCGCCCCCAGCGAGACAGCCAGCGGCGCCAAGGCCGGTGCCGGAGGGGGCCTCAACCCGGTGGGTCTCCTGCTGTGCGTCCTGATCCTCGGTGGAGCCGGCATGCGCACCTATTCGCGCAACGCCGACTTCCACGATCCGATCACGCTCTTCGAGGCGGCCGAGCAGGTCGTGCCGGAGAGTGCTCGTGTGCACTTCCAGCTCGGCACGCTGTACTACAACTTGGGGCGCTTCAACGCGGCGGTCACACAACTCGAGACCTCGCTCCAGTACGACCCCAACTTCGTGCGCGCAGCCATTCAGCTGGGAGACGTCCACTCGGGCGACCAGAACTGGGAGCGGGCCATCGAGACCTACGGCCTGATCCTCAAGAGCGTCGACGGCGTCGACGCCGATCCGGGCGACCTGGCAGCCTTGCAGGACATGGTGCTCACCAAGCGAGCGGAAGCCCATCGCCGTTCCGGCAACCTGGAAGCCGCACTGGCGGACGTGCAACGCGCAGTGGGTCTCAGCTCTGCGGGCTCCGTGGCCGATCGCCAGCTCGTGAGCATGTTGCAGGGCCAGCAGCGGTGGGAGGACTCCATTCCCGTCATTCGCAACGCCCTCGCCCTGGCACCGGACGATTCGCAAATGCTGTTCGACCTGTGTCGTGCTGCAGCCAACACCGGCGACCAGGAGCTCTACAACGACTCCCTTGCCCAGCTGAAGGAAACCCCGGACGGACGCGCCCTGGGCCTGGTGATGGAGGCGGTCACGCTGTATGCCCAGGCCTTGACCAACAAGAACGAGGCTCTCCGCGCCAAGGCCATGGACAAGTTCGAGCAGGCCATCGAGCTGGACGACAGCATGGCCACGCCCTACGCCTTCCGCGGTCGCTACATGGCCGAACGGTCCCAGTTCCTGCACGACGCCGTCACCGAGTACGACCGCGCCCTGGAGCGTGACCCGCTGCACCACATGGCGCTCGGCCTGAAGGCCACGGCCCTCACGCAGCTGGGCGAGTTCGAGGCAGCCCTCGACACCCTGGCCATTCTCGAGACGGTGAACCCCAACCCCGACCTGCTCATCCTGAAGGCGGAGGCGTATTTCGGCTTGGGTGAGCTGCAGGAGCTGGAAGAGATTCGCGATCAACTTCGGGAGCTCGGGCGCGACCCCATCGAGCTCCTGTTGAACACCGCCATCACCTACGACGCGCAGGGCGACACCGAGCGCGCCCTGGACCTCATCAACCAGGCTTTCGTGGATCCCGAGGCAGCGCAGAATCCAGAAGTCTGGCGCCACCTTGGCGTGCTCAGCCTCAACGCCAAGAAGTTTGAAGAGGCGCTGGCTGCTTTCGTTCAGCAAGAAGCCACCACGCTCACGAACATCGAACTCCAGGGCCCCTTCCCCTACATCCCGCTCAACAAGGCCAAGAGTTTCCTGGGCCTTCAGCGCGATGTGGAAGCGGCTGCGGAGCTGGAGAGGGCTGAGGCGATCCTCCAGGGCCTGGACCAACAGGGTCCGCTCTGGCGGCTCCTGAGGGCCGACATCCTGCTCACGCGTGCCGACCTCTTCATGGCTCCTGGCAGCTTGCTGTTCGACGCCGAGCAGGCTGAGCTGTTGTGCCAGGAAGGGATGGAGCACACCAACAACCAATACCCGCCGTTCCATGACCGCTCCATCGAAGCCTTGCTCCGGGCGGACAACACGGCGGAGGCCCTCGCAAGAGCGACCGCAGCTCAGGAGCGCTTCTTCAAGCTGGATCGCTTCCCGGTCGTCGTCGAAGCCTTGGAACTCGCCGCGGCAGGTGACAAGGCTGGCGCCATCGCACGCCTGAAGCAGGGCGAGGACGAGGAGCAGACGGACCGCACGGACGCCCTGGCCCGACTGGCTGATGTGCTCGGGGGGTAGGCGGGCAGAGCGAACGCAGGCTTGCTGGATGTAGACCTGCCCTCATCGGTGGACTTCTTGCGAGAAGCGTCCGGCTCGTAGGTACTCGGGATTCACACGAAACCGCGAGTCCGTGGAATCAGCCTTGCCGGTGTGACGAGTACGATCCGCCTTGTGGGAGTCTTGCGCTTCGTGGGCACGAAGGCGCGTCGGGCTGATGAAACCTCCCAATCCCCCGCCGACTCACGAGTCAGCGGTCTCCAGCGATGAGTGGGAGGCAGATTTTCGGGACGCAGATCTGAGGCGAGTTTTCGAGGCGTCTGTTTGCCTCGCTGTCTGAGCAGCAGATCTAAGTCCCGAAAATCTGCCTCTCACGGCATACGCCCTGCAGCCTAGCTGCCCTCGGAATCGGGGGCCGTGATCTCCACGATCACGTCGCCCTGCTCCACCGTGGTACCCGTCTCGCCGTGGATGGCTCCGACCACCCCATCCAGCTCGGCTTTGACCTCGTTCTCCATCTTCATGGCTTCGAGGATGAAGAGCACCTGGCCGGCGGTCACCTCGTCGCCAGGGCGGACACGCATCTCGCGCAGGATGCCGGTCATGACGGCTCGAACGGACGCATCACCGCCCTCGTTTTCCTCACGGATGGAGCGCGCGAGGAATTCCCGCTCGCCCAGCACCTCGGTCGCGTAACGACTGCCGCCGATGAGCAGGTCGAGGCGGTCGCCATTCTCTTCGGCACCGATGTCCACCGAACGGCCATTCATCACGAGCGAATAGGCACGGCCATCCACGAGCGTTGCCACATCGATGTGCCGGGAGTCGTCGGTGATGGTGGCTCGCACCCCGGCGCCGTCGGCTTGCACGTCCACTTCATAGTGCTCGCCTGCCACCAGCACGTGGTACTTCATGAGCCTGCTCCCGGACGGAAGGAATCCACCCAACGGGTCCCTGCCGACACAGGGCCGGCCGCCCCCGCAGCTTCATTCGCGTTGCCTGCATTTCCAGCGCGTGCCGCAAAACCGCGGCGGCCGCGCAGCAGGTGGGCCATGGTGGCCGCCAAGAAGGCGATGTCCAGCTGACGGCGCTCGCTGGTGCGCGGGGCGAATTGCTTCGGATCGGACTCGACCGTGCTCGTGTCGTACTGCCCGCTGCCGAAGGCCTTGCTAGCGATCACCCGCCTCAAGAACGGCAGATTCGTCGTGACACCGGCCACCGTGGTTTCCGTGAGGGCGCGCGCCATGCGTTGGATCGCCGCTTCGCGATCCGCTGCGTGGACCGAGATCTTGGCCAGCATGGGGTCGTAGTGCAGCCCCACCTCCATGCCTTCGAAGAGGCCGGTATCGACCCGCACGCCCGGTCCGCCGGGCATCTCCAAACGGTGCACACGCCCAGTCGCTGGCAGGAAGCCGTTGTCGGCATCCTCCGCATACAGCCGACACTCGATGGCATGCCCGCGATGGACGATCTCGTCCTGCGCCATGGGCAACGGTTCGCCACGCGCCACCATGATCTGCCAGCGCACCAGATCGATGTCGGAAGTCAGTTCGGTGATCGGGTGCTCCACCTGGAGCCGCGTGTTCATCTCGAGCACGTAGAAGTTCTTGTGCTTGTCCACGAGGAACTCGAGGGTGCCTGCGTTCTCGTAGTTGATGGCCTTTGCGGCGCGCACGGCGGCCTGACCCATCTGCTCACGAAGCTCGTCGTCCAGGATGGGCGACGGCCGCTCTTCCACCACCTTCTGGTGGCGCCGCTGGATGGAGCACTCGCGCTCACCGATGTGCACGACGTTGCCGTGACTGTCACCGAAGATCTGTACTTCGACGTGGCGCGGTTGCTCGAGGTACTTCTCGATGTAGACGGTGCCGTCGCCGAAAGCGTTCTGCGCTTCACTGCGCGCACGATTCGCTGCCGCGAGAAGCTCCTTCTCATCGTGCACGATGCGGATGCCCTTGCCGCCGCCGCCCGCGCTGGCCTTGATCATCACCGGGTAGCCGATGCGCCCGGCCTCGGCCAGGAGGGTCTCGTCGTCCTCGACAGGGTCCGCCGTCCCAGGAACCACGGGCACTCCTGCCTCGATCAAGCGCCGGCGGGCCTGGATCTTGTCGCCCATCGCCTCCATGGCGTCGCCGGAAGGGCCGATGAAGACGATGCCCGCCTGCTCGCAGTCCCGGGTGAAGCCGGCGTTCTCCGACAGGAAACCGAAGCCCGGGTGGATGGCGTCCGCACCCGTCTCGAGGGCTGCCTTCAGGATCAGGTCCCCCCGCAGGTAGCTCTCGGAGCTGGCCGCCGGCCCCAGCCGCACGGCCTGGTAGGCGGCCCGAACGTGCAGGGCATTCCTGTCCGGGTCCGAATAGACGGCCACGGTCTTGATACCCATTTCGCGGCACGTGCGCATGACGCGCAGTGCAATCTCGCCGCGATTGGCCACGAGGATCTTCTCGATCTTGCGTGCAGCAGCCATCCGTCGCCTGTCGCGGGGGGGGGGGAGTGGGAGTTTGTGGACCGGGAAAGCTGGAACAGCCCTCAGCCTCCTGACAAGCCGGGGATCATAGCAACGGCCTCCCTGCCGCGAGAATCCTCCCTCTCCCAGGGGCGAGACCGGCGCCCCCGAGCGGGTGCCGGGGGGCGGAGTTCCAGAAGTTCCGCAGCTGAGGGATTGACGTGGCGAGCCCCGCTCGCAGGATTCTCTGGACCAACACCCATCGAGCGTCCCCCGATGTCCGACTCCTCCACCGCCCCACACCCCTCGCCCCGCGACCACGCCCCCTCGGTCTTCCGGGACGTGCCCTACATGGGTGTGATCTTCGTCGTCGCCGAAGCCATGAAGCGCGGCTTCACCAACGGTCACCCCGATTGGTGCAACCTGGGCCAGGGCCAGCCCGAAGTGGGCGAGATGGCCGGCTCACCCCCGCGCATCTCCCACGTGGACCTGGCGCCGGAAGACCACGCCTACGGCCCGATTGAAGGCACGCCTGAGCTGCGCTCCGCGGTTGCCGACTACTACAACCGGCTCTTCCGGGTCGGCAAGGCGAGCCAGTACGGCCCCGAGAATGTCGCCATCGCCCAAGGGGGCCGGCTCGCCCTCTCCCGGGCCCTCGCGGCCGTCGGCCCCACCATCGTGGGCTACCAGCTGCCTGACTACACCGCCTACGAGGACATGCTCGACCTGCATCTGGCGCGCATCACTCCCATCCCTCTGCGCGCCTCCGAGTCGAACGGGTTCGCCCTCACCCGCACAGAGTTCGAGTCGGCTGTCCAAGACCAAGGGCTCGGCGCACTCATCCTCAGCAACCCCTGCAACCCGACCGGCAAGGTGATCGCCGGTGACGAGCTCAAGGGCTTCCTGAATGTGGGCCGCGCGGGTGGCTGCACCATGTTGATGGACGAGTTCTACAGCCACTTCATCTACGAGCAGGGCGCCGACGGTCAGTTTGTTCCCGGCGCTGGCCCCGTGAGCTCTGCGGCATACATCGACGACGTCGAGCAGGACCAGGTGCTCATCTTCGATGGCTTGACAAAGAACCACCGCTACCCGGGCTGGCGCATCGGCTGGGTGCTCGGCCCCTCTGAAGTCATCAACACCATGGGCCGCGTGGGCAGCGCCATGGATGGCGGCCCCAGCCGGCTGGCACAGCGCGCCGCCCTCCAGGCCTTGGTGCCAGAGGTTGCGGACCAGGAGACGACGGCGCTGCGCGAAGTCTTCACCGCGAAGCGCAACCTGATGGTGGAGCGCCTGAGCGCCATGGGCGTGCGCTTCGCAGAAACACCGGAGTCGACCTTCTACGCCTGGGGCTGCCTCGACCAGCTTCCAGCACCGTTCAACGACGCCATGTCCTTCTTCTGGGCCGCTCTTGAGCAGAAGGTGATGACGGTGCCAGGCAAGTTCTTCGACGTGAACCCCGGCAAGCGCCGCAGCGCCGAGTCGCCCTACACCCAGTGGATGCGCTTCAGCTTCGGCCCGCCCATGGACAACATGGTGCTCGGCCTCGACCGTCTTGAGGCCATGCTGGCAGCTGCTCGCTAGCGCGTCAGGACCGGCAGGAACTCGACCCAGGGCCCCACCTCCTGGCCCCAGCGGCGGGCCATGACCCGCGAGATCTGGGCCAGGTGGCCCAGGTCGTGCACGACCCAGGTGGCCAGCAGTTCCGAGAGCTTCACGCGCCCGAAGGCCGGGTGCGTACCCGTGCGTTCCATTTGGGCGGCATCCAGCTGGAGCGCGGCGAGGCTCGCCAGGCTCACCCGACGCAGCTCGCTGAAGTGTCGCAAGAGGACCTCCACGTCTTCGCCTTCGAACTGATCGAGATGGGCGCTTCGATCGAAGGGCTCAAAGGGTTTCTGCTCGCCGTGCTCCAGCAGGCGCACCACCCGAGGGACCCAGTCGGTTTGCTCGCCGTGGACCAGGTGGCCCAGCACCTCAAAGGGGCTCCAGGCCTCGGCAATCTCCCGGGTGTGCAGCCATTCGGGTGCAAGGCCGCTCAGCTGGGCGGCCAGGACCTTCGGCGTCCGGGACAGGATCTCAAGGTGTTCCATGATCGGTCTCCTGTCAGGAACGTCCGAAGGCAGGGGCAGGACGCGGGACGACGACTCCTACAGCGGGATGTTGCCGTGCTTCTTGGGCGGGTTTCGGTCGCGCTTGGTTTCCAGGAGGCGCAAGCCGGCGATCAGCTTGGCGCGCGTCTGCCGGGGCTCGATCACCGCATCGATGTAGCCGCGGGACGCTGCTTCATAGGGGTTCGCAAAATTCGCCTCGTACTCGGCCACCAGGCGATCCATCTCCGCCTGCTTGTCCTCCGCGCCTGCGATCTGCTTGCGGAAGATGATCTCCACCGCGCCCTTGGCCCCCATCACCGCGATCTCGGCCTGGGGCCATGCCAGGTTCAGGTCGCCCCGGATGTGCTTGCTGCTCATCACGTCGTAGGCACCGCCATAGGCCTTGCGGCAAATGACCGTGAGCTTGGGCACCGTGGCCTCGCAGTAGGCGTACAGCAGCTTCGCCCCGTGGCGGATGATGCCGCCATACTCCTGGGCGGTGCCCGGCAGGAACCCCGGCACATCCTCGAAGGTCACGAGGGGGATGTTGAAGGCGTCGCAGAAACGGATGAAGCGAGCGCCCTTGTCGCTGCTGTCGATGTCGAGCACCCCTGCCAGCACCATGGGGTTGTTGCCGATGATGCCGACGCTGCGACCGTCCAGCCGCGCAAACCCAACGGTCAGATTGCCCGCGAAGTCCGGCTGCACCTCCAGGAACTCGCCGTCGTCCACCACACGCGTGATCACTTCGCGGATGTCATAGGGCTTGTTGGGGTTCTCGGGCACCAGCGTGTCGAGCGCCTCATCGGCCCGCGAAGCCTCATCGTGGCAGGCCACGCGCGGCGGATCCTCGCGGTTGTTCAACGGCAGGTAGCTCATCAGCCGGCGCAGCAACGCCAGGCAGTCGGCGTCGTTGTCCGCCCGGAAATGTGCCACGCCGCTCTTGCGGGTGTGGGTCCGCGCGCCGCCCAACTCTTCGCTCGTGACCTCTTCGTGGGTCACGGTCTTCACCACGTTGGGGCCCGTCACGAACATGTAGGAGCTGCCTTCGACCATCACGATGAAGTCCGTGATGGCCGGGCTGTACACCGCCCCGCCTGCGCATGGCCCCATGATGGCCGAGAGCTGGGGGATGACGCCGGAGGCCAGGGTGTTCTGCAGGAAGATGTCCGCGTAGCCGCCCAGGGAAACGACGCCCTCCTGGATGCGCGCGCCGCCGCTGTCGTTCAAACCCAGCACGGGCACGCCCACCTTCAGCGCCTTCTCCAGGAGCGCCACGATCTTCTGTGCGTGGGCCTCGCCCAAGCTGCCACCGCTGATGGTGAAGTCCTGACTGAACACCGCCGCCGGGCGGCCATCGATGGTGCCGAAGCCCGTGATCACGCCGTCGGTGAGGTGGGGCTTCGTGCCGAAGGCCGTGATGTCTCCGCGAATCAGCTGGCCGTACTCCTCGAAGGAGCCTTCATCCAGCAACAGATCCAGGCGCTCTCGCGCCGTGAGCTTCCCCTTCTCGTGTTGCGCGGCGACCCGCTTCTCACCACCCCCGGCCAAGGCCTCCTCGGTGCGGCGGCGAAGGTCTTCGAGACGGTCAGACATGACGAACTCCAGGTGGCGCTGCGGAACCGCGCCCCTTCCATGGAACGCATGGTCAGGGTGCGAGTGGGTCGGGCCCATGGATCCGCGAAAGGGCGGGATTATAGGTGTGCGTCCCTCGTGATCGGAAGCGATCAGTCCCCAGCCGTTTCTGTGGACCAGGCCGCGTGGCGCAATCCCGCTCCACACCGCACAATCCCTGCATGCCTGCCCCCTCCGCCGTGCCCACCTGCCTGCTCCTGCTCGCTCTTGGCCTGCTTGAGGTCCCTGAATCGGGCGGGGAAAGCCCCCCCGACCCCAAGGCGGGCTTCGCCCTGATCCAGGAGGACGACCTGCAGGGCGACCTCGAGATCCTGGCGGCTCCGGCCCTCGAAGGGCGGGACTCACCGAGCCTTGGCCTCACCCTCGCCGCCGAGTACATCGTTTCGCGCCTGCAAGCGGTGGGCTTCAAGCCGGCCCCCGGTTCGGAGAGTTTCCTGTCAGCGTTCTCGCGCGATCTTCCGAGCCCCGAGATCGAAGCCTGCTCGCTGTCGCTGACGAACGCAGAGGGAAACGAGACACCCTTCATCTACGGCGAGCACTTCGTGCCGGTCTGGAAGGCGGACGGGCAGGCAAGCGGCGAGCTCGTGGTGCTGGGCTTCGGCATCGATTCCGACTCTGACAAGTACGACGACATCACAGGCAAACTGTCGGGCAAGGTCGCCGTGATCCTCAGCGGCGAGCCGCGCCATCGGAAGAAGTTCGAGGGGCCTGATGTCACCGACGCGGCCGACCTCTACAGCAAGCTCCGCTCCTTGAAGAGCGCCGGACTCTCCGGCGTGCTCGTCGTACGTCGGCCGGTGGGCCACGAAGCAGGAGTCAACGGCGAGCCCATCCCCCAGCCGGAACGGCTCGGCTTCCGCCACACCTGGGCGACGTGGATCAACGAGCGCACCAAGAACACACGTGACGTGGGTCTGCCCGTGCTGGAGATCTCACCGGAGGTCGCAGAACAACTCACGGGCGTGGACCTGCTCGCGCGCGCCGCCGTGGTGGACAAGAAGGCCAAGCCGCCCAAGCCCATCTTCACGGAGCGTTCGGTGAGCATGAGCAGCGCTTCGGTCATGCGCAGCACGCCCATCGACAACGTCGTGGCCGTGCTTCCAGGCAGCGATCCAGGACTAGCCGATGAGTACATCGTGCTCGGCGCGCACTACGACCACATCGGCGTCGACACCCGGGGCCGGATCGGCTACGGCGCCGACGACAACGCCTCGGGCGTGGCAGCCCTGCTCGAAATCGCAGAGGCTCTCGCCAAGAACCCGCCCCGCCGCTCGATCATGGCCTGTGCCTTTGCCGCGGAGGAGGACGGCCTGGTGGGTAGCAAGGCCCTCTGCAGCAACCCACCGATTCCACGCGAGAAGATGGTGGCCATGCTGAACATGGACATGCTTGGCCGCGGCAAGGAAAAGGAAGTGGCGGTGCTGGGCGTGAACGAGAACCCCGGCTTCGAGAAGTTGCTCGAAAAAGCCCGCAAACAGCTGCCTACCAAGATCAAGAACATCGTGACCGGCCAGGGCCAGGAGCTCTTCGAGCGCAGCGACCACTTCCCGTTCCATGAGATCGGCGTGCCGGTGCTCTTCTTCTTCGAAGGCCTTCCTATCAGCAAGAACGAGGACTATCACACCTGGCGAGACACCCTCGACGAGGTCGATGTCGACAAGATCGCCAAGACGGCGCGGCTGGTGTTCAGCACGGCGTGGATGCTGGCCAACGACGACGAACGCCCCCCCAAGCCGCGCGGCAAATAGCGGCGGCCACCACGCAACCCGAACTACGCCCGTCGGTTTGACAGCGCGACGGCGCGGAGCTTGCACTCGAGCCAGTACCCCGAGCGCCCGACCGACGCGGCCCTCGAGATGAAGTCGTGAACCCTTGGACAGAATCCGTCTGCGCCCAGCGCGCGCGGCCCGCAGCACACCCACGGCTCTGGCTGGGCCTCTTGAGCGCCCTCGCCCTACTCGGCGCCTGCGCCCCGGCGGAAGCAGCGCCCCCCCTGCCAGAACCGGCATCGCCAATCACCAACTGGAGCGAGCTGGAACCCAAGAGTTCCCGAGTGAGCACGGTCGTCATCTTCCCAACCCACGCTCAGCTGACTCGCACGCTTCAGGTCGAAGCCCAGGCCGGTGAGAATCGGCTGCTCTTCGGCGGTCTCGTACCAAACCTCGATCCCCAAACCTTGCGAGCCAGCGTGAGCGAGGGCGCCCGGGTCACCGGAACGGAGATCAAGACACTCCACTTGGAACAGTCGAGCACCGAACAGATCGCAGACCTCGATCAGGCCATCCAGGATCTCGAGGACACTCTCACGGAGCGCGCCATGCAAGAAACGCGCGTCCAAGAACGCGCCGCTTTCTATCGCTCCGTGAAGGGCCGCCTTGCCAGCGACATGGAAGCCCAGTTCGTCGGCGGCAGCATTCCCGTGACCAGCTGGAGCGAGGTCCTGGGGTTCGTGGGCGACGGCCTCGCTGGGTGTGACAAGGAACTCGTCGAGATCGGACTTGAGCGGCGCTCCCTGCTCGGCCGACGGGACGCAGCCAGAGCGGAGCGCCAGGGCTACGCAGGGCTCGAAGCTCACACGGAGAAGCAGGTGGCCGTCACCTTCCAGGCCGAACAAGCGGGGCCCATGACCGTGAACGTGCACTACATGGTGTCGGACGTCATCTGGAAGCCCAGCTACGACGTGCACCTGGATCGCGCCACGGGCGCACTCGAAATCATCGGCTACGGACACATCAAGCAGTGGACAGGTGAGTCCTGGACGGATGTCGATCTCTCGTTGGCGATGAGCCGACCGGATCACCAACTCGCACTGCCAGCCCTCACGCCCCTCGTCGCCAGTCTCGATCAGACCGCGCTCAGGAAGCTCGCCAAGGAGGCCTCCTTCCTCGGCCTCTCGAAGGGCCAGGCCGCCCAAAAATGGGCGGCCGGCCGGTTCGCCGGACGCCAGGACCGGGAGACCTTCCGACGCAATCTCGAACAACTCGCGCGCTTGCCTCGGGATCGAATGACGGCCTTGGGCCTCAGCCCGGAGATTCTCGAGGAAGCCCTGTCTCACCTCATCAACCGCTTCTCTGGTGTTCGCTACCAGATTGCGCAGCGCGCCACGATTCCCTTCGACAGCTCGCCCCACAAGGTCGTGACCTTCGCGGCCCGTGTCCCTGCTCAGCTGCGCTACGTCGCCACACCCGCCCTCGGCGACACGGTCATGCTTCAGGCAGTGGCCACCAACTCCACGGGACACCCGATGCTGGCAGGCACGGCAGCGCTCTATGTGGATGGCGCCTACGCGGGAGCCTCCGAACTCGGCGGCGCAGCACAGAACGAAGGCATCTCCTTCAGCTTCGGCCCCGACGACGCGCTGGTGGTGAAACGCCGGCTGATCTCCCGAAGCGTCAAAGGCCCCGAAGCCTTCAGGCAATCACAGGTCCTGACGTACCACTACGCCATCACCGTCGAAAACTTCAACGACCGGGACGTCGAAGTCCACGTCGTCGATCAGATCCCCATCAGCAAGACCGCCGAGATCCAGGTGAGCTTCCTGAACTCCACAGAACCCCACACCCTCTACCCAGAAACCGGCGCCCTCATCTGGAACCTCTCCATGCCCGCCGGCAAACGAACCGAAGTCGACTACTCGTTCAGCGTGGAATGCCCCATAGGCCAAGACGTCCACTGGCAATGACCCTCACTGCTCGCCGACCGGCGGGGTAGGTCCACCGAGGAGGGGAGCCCTGAGGGCCGGGCACCTGGTCTGAAGCGAGTTTTGGAGGCATCAGCTCGCCTCCTTGTCTGAGCAGCAGACCAGGTGCCCGGCCCTCAGGGCTCCCCGGCCGCGTCTACCCCTGCCGATACTGCTCGCCAATGCCATCCACGAAGAACTCCACGCGCCCACACTCCGGGCAGACATAGACGTCAAACTTCTCGCGGTTGGTGAACAGCTCACCCAGTTCACCCAATGCGCCCCAACGCGTGCCTTCGTGAAACTTCTTGGTGCCCACGAAATCGAGAGCGCGCTCGCAACGGGGGCAACGCAGGGGGCTGTCGGGGTCTGGGCTCACCATGGCTTCATGTCCTTCGGGTCTTCGACTCTCGTCATCTTGCGCGAACTGGCCTGATCCGTCAGTGCGCGTCTTGGGCCTGGACCAGCTCCACGAGCACGCCGCCGGTGGATGCCGGATGGACGAAGGCCACTGTCGTCCCGTGCGCACCTGACCGGGGTTTTTCATCGATCAGGCGTACGCCTGCCTCACGCATGCGCTCCAGCATATCGGCAATGTCGTCCACTTCGAAAGCGACGTGGTGCAGGCCCGGGCCGCGCTTCGCCAGGAACTTGCCCACGGGGTTCTCGCCCTCGTCGGGCTGCAGCAGCTCCACCGCCCCGGAACCGGCACCGAGGCGCAGCATGGCGACGGAGACACCATCGCTCGCCACGTGCTCGATGTGCTCCACGGGCAAGCCGAGCAGATCACGCCAGAATTCCAGCACGGCTTCGTGAGCAGGGACCGCAACGCCGAAGTGGGACAGACGAGTCGCCATGGGTCTTCTCAGAAGATGGACACGGGGGCGTGCTTGCCGAACACGCCTTCGAACTGGCCGCATACCTCGCCCACCGTCGCACCTGCTTCGACGGCTTCAAGAATGAGGGGCATCAGGTTCTGCTCGCCCTTGGCGGCATCCCGCAAGGCCAAGAGCGCGGCGTCGCAAGCGGAGCCGTCCCGGGCAGATCGCCAGGCGGCCAACTCTTCGCTGCGGCGCTCACCCAGCTGGTCGTCGACCTTCAGCAGGGGTTGCACGGCCTCCTCATCCACCGTGTAGCAGTTGACGCCCACGATGCGGCGCTCGCCCTCTTCGACGCATCGCTGGTGTTCGTAGGCAGCGCGATGGATCTGCTGCTGTTGGTAGCCCTCCTCCACGGCCCCCAGGGCCCCGCCCCGCTTGTCGACCTCGGCGATCAACTCACGCGCCTCGGCTTCGACGCGATCGGTCAAGGCCTCCACGAAGGGTGAGCCGCCCAGTGGGTCGATGGTGTGGGTGACGCCGCTCTCCTCGGCGATCACTTGTTGGGTCCGCAAGGCCAAGAGGGCTGCATCCGCCGTGGGCAAGCTCAAGGCCTCGTCACGGCTGTTGGTGTGCAGTGACTGCGTCCCACCCATCACGGCCGCCAGGGCCTGCAAGGTCACGCGCACGACGTTCACATCCGGCTGCTGGCTGGTGAGGGTCGAGCCTGCGGTCTGCGTATGGAAGCGCAAGCGCATGGCCGAGTCCTGCTTGGCTCCGAAGCGCTCCTTGAGCATCGTGGCCCACATTCGACGCGCCGCCCGGAACTTGGCCACCTCTTCGAAGAAGTCGTTGTGGGCGTTGAAGAAGAAGGACAACTGGCCCGCGAAGGCGTCCACGTCGAGCCCCCGATCCACGGCGCACTGCACATACTGCAAGCCATTCGCCAAGGTGAACGCCAGCTCCTGGGGCGCCGTGCAACCCGCCTCGCGCATGTGATAGCCGCTGATGGAGATCGGGTTGAAGCGCGGCAGTTCCTTGTTGCAGTACTCGATGACATCCGTCACCAGACGCAGGGACGGGCCGGGCGGGAAACGGAAAGTGCCGCGAGCGATGTACTCCTTCAGCAGGTCGTTCTGCAGCGTCCCTCTCAGCTTCCCGGGGTCCACTCCCTGCCTGCGGGCCGCGGCCACCAGGAACGCCAGCAGCACCGGCGCGGTGGAGTTGATGGTCATGGAGACGCTGACATCGCCCAGCGGGATGCCCTGGAACAAGGCCTCGAAATCACCCAGGCAGGCCACGGACACACCCACCTTGCCCACCTCCCCGGCGGCCAGATCAGCATCCGGGTCGTGGCCCATCTGGGTCGGCAGATCGAAGGCCACGCTCAGGCCGGTCTGCCCGCGATCGAGCAGGAAGCGGAAACGCGCGTTGGTCTCCTCAGCCGTGGAGAAGCCGGAGTACTGGCGCATGGTCCACGAACGCCCGCGATACATGGACGGGTAGGGCCCGCGCGTGAAGGGGAATGCTCCAGGCATGCCCAGACCGTCGCCCGCCTCCGTTGGCACATAGAGCGGGTCGATCTCCAGGCCCGACGGCGTCCGCACCTCTCGTGGCGCGCCACTCGGGAGCGAGGGGCTGTAGGAATCCTTCAACCAGTTCTGCAGCGCCTCGGGATCAGTGTCGGTCATGGGAACGCGCCTTCGTGTTGTGTGTCCGGCTGCCGCGCAGCGAGGGCAGCGCTCGGGCGTGAGAGCTCAGGCCTCTGCCGCGGCCTCTTCCAGAATCTCCACGAGCTCCGCCATGTCGGGCGGCAGCGGGGATTCGAACTGAACGTCTTGCCCCGTGCCCGGGTGCTCGAAAGCCAGGGTGCGAGCGTGCAGGGCCTGGCGCGCTATCGAGGGCGCCCGCTTGCCTTGCTCGGCGCGCTTCGCCACCCAGCGCCGCCAGGACTCCTGCTGGGTGACGCCGTAGTTCGGGTCGACGAGGATGGGGAAACCCAGGTGGTCCAGGTGCACCCGGATCTGATGCGTGCGCCCGGTGCGCGGCGAGACATCCAGGATGCTCGCCACTCCGAGCCGCGCCTTCACCTCGTAGAAGGTCGAAGCGGCTTGCCCGCCTTCGCTCACCACGGCCCTGCGTTGCGGCTTCTTCGGGTGCACCCCCAACGGCAAGTCGATCCAGTCGCTGTCGAAGGGCATCTCGCCCCAAACCACGGCGCTGTACTGTTTGCGCACCTTCTTGGCCTTGAACTGGTTCACCAACGACTTGGCGGCGTCGTTGGTGCGCGCCACGACCATGACCCCCGTGGTCTGCCGGTCGAGCCGGTGCACGATGCCGGGCCGGTCCGCTCGACCCACCACGGCGAGCTCCGGATAGAGCTTCAGCAGGCCGTTGACCATGGTGCCGGTGGAGGCTCCGCTGCCCGGATGAATCACCAGACCCTCCGGCTTGTCCACCAGGATCACGGATTCGTCCTCGTGAAGAATCTTCAGGCCCAGCTCCTCGGCCTCGGGCAGCCCGGTGGCCGCCACGCCCAATTCCCCCGCGATGACCATGCCCTCCATGACCCGAAGGGAGCCGCGGACCTCCTGCCCGTCGACCCGGATGGCACCCTCAGCGAGCAAGGCTGAGAGGTAGGAACGGGAGTAGTGAGGGGCCAATGCACGCCCCAGGGCCCGATCCACGCGCGATCCCGCCTGCTCGGCGGTCACCTCCAGGCGGAGGTGGCCCGTCTCATCGACGGACGTTGGGCGGGCCTGTTCAGCGGGATCCATGGGTGGGTGCCAGGTGAGGGAGTACAGAATTCCGGTCAGGTTGACAGTCTAGAGGCCTCTGTTACAGTCTCGCGGCCGCTAGACTACATTCATGGAACCGGTTGGTTGTGTCCGACCGGGTCCGTTTTTTTTAGCAGGCTTCAGGTTTTTCAGGCCCTTATCACACGCCCCCGAAGGCGCCGATAAGACGCATGAGGAACAGCACCCCCGAGCGTCCCCGCCCCGAGGAGCCCAGCCCCACGTGCTAGCCCCCCTCGCAGGTTTTCTTTCTGTGTTCGTTTGCGCCTCTGCTTGCGTCGTTGGCCAAGCAGCGCGCGCGCTTCCCAAAGCACAGAACGCACATGCACAACACGCCTCCCGGGCGCCCGTTCGCAGCGACCTCCAGAAAGAGGTCCGGCTGAACAGCGACCCGAACAATCCGGAGGCGCCCTACGGCATGGTGCTCATTCCGGCAGGCGACGTGATCATGGGCACCGACCCGGACCTGGTCCCCAAGCTGGGCCAGAACTTCCAGGCGCAGATGACTGAGATCGCTGCGGAAACGCCGCGCCACACGCGCGAGGTCGACCAGTTCTTCATCGACGCCAACGAGGTCACGAACCTGCAGTGGAAGGTCTACCTGGACGCCACCGGCCGCGAACCATCTTCGGTGCTCGTCACCAACGGCTGGCCCAACAGCAAGATCCCTGATGGACAGGACTACTTCCCCATCACATTGGTGAGCCTGCCCGAGATCGAGGAGTTCCTGGCCTGGGCCGGCAAGCGCTTGCCGACCGAAGCCGAGTGGACCCGGGCAGCACGTGGCGACGACAGCCGCAGCTACCCCTGGGGCGACAAGTGGAACTCCAAGGTCGTGAGCTATGGCGGCCGTTCACCCGCGCTGCCTGTGAGCGTCGACGAGTTCGAGAAGGGCGCGAGCCCCTTCGGCGTCGTCAACATGGCGGGCAACGTCTGGGAATGGGTAGACACCAACTACACCCCCTTCAAGGGTTTCGAGCCGATCCCGTTCAAGCTGAGCAAGCGCGAGGTCGTGCCGCTGACGCCTGAGTTCGACTCTCGTCGCTACGTCATCAAGGGCGGCTGCTACGTCTCCACCCGCGACATGTCGCGCATCGACTACCGCGTCAGCGTCGACCCCAATGACGCGGACGCCGGCCTCGGTTTCCGGACGGCACGCTCCGTGCACGCCGGCGCCGAAATCATCCGCAGTAGCTACCGCCGCCTGCTCCCCTCCGCCATCACCGGCGAGGACATGCTGGACAAGACCGACATCTTCGCCCAGGAGCGCGCCTCCTACCTCGAGGGCAGCGACGGCCGTATCATTTCCGGCTTCCGCTACCTCGGCTTCGCCCACCCCAAGCCGCTTCGCCAAGCGGGCCTCTCACGCATACGCAAGTCCTCCAAGGACGAGCCGGTGACCCTGGGCCTGCTCACCACGAGCGAGCCCCTAGCTGAGCCACCGCTCCCGCCCGGTGACTACGTCGTCGCCTTCAAGGGGCGCGGCGAATCCAAGAAGCACAAGGAAGCACGGCGCAACAGGAGCAAGGACAAGAAGAAGGACGACGACGCGGAAGCCCCCCCCGCACCGCCCGCTCCCAATGGGGATAGCGGCAGTCTAGCTCCCTGGCCCTTCGCCGTGGACGACGTCGTCGAGGACATCGAGTTCGACCAGGACATGGATGTCTTCCTCTTCTACAACGTCAACAACGCCGTGGTCGGCTGGACCCTCGCCGGTGAAATCACCGAATCCGCCTTCGCACCCGTGACGCACGAGGTGGATGCCGAGGGCAAGAAGTGGGACATCGCTTTCAGCCTCGACGTGGTCAGCAAGCGCGTCCCGCGCTTTACGCTTCCCATCAAGGTCGCGGGTCCTGGGCTCGGCACTCCTGACTGAGCTCGGCTGAGGGCCGGGTCGTCCAGTTGAGGGACACTTGGCCTGCAGCTCAGACAACGAGGCGAACTGACGCCTCGAAAACTCGCCTCAGACCAAGTGTCCCTCAACAGGACGCCCCTCCTCGGTGGACAGGCGGCACCCGGGTCGAGACGCGAGCTTGCGTGCTCGCTCTTGGGGTAAGTGGGCGATGGCGCGACCTTCGACGGTCGTGACGCTAGGCGTCAAAGACATGTGAGGCGTCGAGACAAGCGAAGCACGACTCGTATTTCGCGCTCGATCCCACACAGCCGTTGGACCGCGAGCAGGAACGGAAGCCCACCGGTCGCGCCCGTCCCGACAGCATCCTTGATCTCTTGCCGGGTATCACCCCAGCAGGCCGGCGGGCGCGAGCGCTAGCATGGCGTGCTCCGCTAGCCGCTGAGCGGCCGATCCGTAGATGGTCGAGATCATGAAGAGCCCGAATGCCATTGCAATACGTCAAGATCAGCGGAGGCGTGCCTCACTGCGCTCTGCTCGGCCATGGCTTGAGGCTTTCGGGGTCTTGTCGCTGCTGTTGACAGCAACGACCGCCTGCGGGCCGCGCGCCCCGGAGTATGAGTGCCTTCGCCGGCTGGTTCAGCGCAGCGATCTCGTGGCCAGGGTGGAGGTAGAATGGGTCCACCCGGAAGGCCGGAACATGCGCGTGCACATCCTCGAGGTGCTGCGTGGTGAGGCGCCGGAGGACGGGAAATGCAAGGTGATCGTGCCGACCACTCAAAAGTCCGGCTGGCTAGACAGCCCAGTGAGCGCAAAACACATCCGCGAAGGTCGAGACCTTCTGCTGTTCTTGAAACGCCAGTCCAGCGGGCAATATCTGGTCGTTTCTCCGCCGATCAGGGAGTTCTCGTCACCCGAAGAGAGGGATGCTCAAGCCAAGCATGCTCGGCAGCTGTGCACCGTGCTTGAGATCGAAGACCCGGCGCAACGCGATCTCGCGATGACCTCCTGGCTCGTGAACTTGCTGGAGGACCCCTTTACAGCCTGGGAGGGCGTCAAGGACCTCATGATGACATCGTCGCAGCGGCGTTCAGGAGCCTACTGGATGCATCAGCGTGACCTTCTGGACAGGGACTACTTCGGTTTGATGGCAGACGAACAAATCGCGCGACTGGTGAACGTGCTGGGCGCACCGACACATTCGATTCACGAGCGCGGACGGCTAGCCCAGATCTTGCGCGATGTGAGAGACGAGCGCATCGATACCTGCCTCCGGGAACAGCTCCACGACATGGCCTTCGCGCGCAAGGGTGAGCCGGAGACGCACGCACACTTTCCAGAAATGGGGTTTCCGCAGAATCTCTATTGGGACGCAGAGGAGCATATGGAGGTTCTCGTCTACCGCACGGGAAACGCTGCCTGTATCGGCATTCTGGGTGACTACAAACGCCTGCCCTACGGCGATGAGCTCGGTCTGCCTCTCGTGAAGCAGTTCCTGGAAGCGCTTGATCACTGAGCCTGAATGGAGCGTTGATTCCTGAAGTCGCTCTCATCGGACAATCCCTGTTCGGGGTCCGCCCGCTCAAGGTCAGATCTCTTCGGCCAGCTCCGCCGACCCAGGTGGGCGCGAACGAGTCACCGAGATCGACACGAGTCACTAGACCCCCGCGCCCCGATCACCGCCGACACCCTCAAACGCGATCGGATCCACGCGCCCCTAGAGAGCCGCCAGCAGCTCCCGGATGCGCCCAACCTCAGCCGCCAACTCCTCCTTCCGCGCGCGTTCGCGAGCGACGATGTCCTCTGGTGCCCGGCTTACGAAGCTCTCGTTGGAGAGCTTGCCGGTGACCGCATCCAACTGCTTCTGGACCTTGGCCATGTTTCGCTCGAGGTCGGCCTTCTGAGCCTCCTTGTCCACCAGACCGTCCAGGTCCAACAGCACCTCGAAGGCTGCGGGAGAGTCGCCCGCGAGGTCGATGGCCGCGCCTGCAGGGCGCTCCGGGTTGGCTTCCGCCACCAGGCTCTCCAGGTTCGCTAGGCGGCGTACGAGGGCCTCGGCTTCAGCCAAGGGAGCACCCCGGCCGGCATCCAACACCACCACGGTCACCTTGGCCGGCTTGGACTCGGCCACTTCGTTCTGCTGCCGGAGCTTGCGCACCGAACTGACCACGAGTCGCCCGGCGTCCAAGGCCGCCTCAGCCTCGACATCCTTCGGGAGGCCGTCTGCGCTCGGGAAACTCGCGCCCGCCAACAACTCCGGCAAGGGCGCTTCACTGGCCTCACGCAGGCGCGCCCACACGGCTTCAGTCACGAACGGCGCGATGGGGTGCAGCATGCCCAAGATGTCTGCGAGCACGCGGCCCAGGACGGCGGCGGCCACGGGATCGGCGGCCTCCCCTTCCAGGCGCGGCTTCACAGCCTCCACGTACCAGTCGCAGAAATCGTTCCAGACGAAGCGGTAAAGCGCGTTGGCAGCGTCGTTGAACTCGTAGCGTTCGAAGTGCCCGTCGACGGCCTCGACGGCGTGAGCGAGGCGCGAGAGGATCCAGCGATCCTCAAGGGTCGTCACCGCAGCCGCGTCAAAGACCGGCAAGCGCCCCGCCTTGCTCAACACGAAGCGCGACGCGTTCCAGAGCTTGTTCACGAAGTTCCGGCCCATCTCGAACTTCTCGGGGGCCAGCTTGGTGTCCTGCCCCTCCTTCGTGAGCATCACGAGCGAGAAGCGCACGGCGTCGGCGCCGTACTGGCCGATCATGTCGAGCGGGTCGATGCCGTTGCCGGCACTCTTGCTCATGCGCCGGCCTTGTCCATCCAGCACCGTGGCGTGGATGTAACAGGTGGTGAAGGGGCAGCGCTCGCCCTCCGGCCGCTCGTCCATGAAGGCGTAGCCGGCCATGACCATGCGAGCAACCCACAGGTAGATGATCTCGCTGGCGGTGGACAGGAACTGGGTCGGGTAGAAGCGTGCGAGATCCTGGGTGTTGTCGGGCCAACCGAGGGTGGCCATGGGCCACAGCCAGGACGAGGCCCAGGTGTCGAGCACGTCGGGGTCCTGCCGCACGATGGGCTTGCCCGTCTCCGGGTGGGCGTGAACCCACTTCGAGGTCGGTCGTCGAGGCCACCGGCACACCGTCCTCGTCGTACCAGACGGGGATCCGGTGCCCCCACCAGAGCTGGCGCGAGATGCACCAGTCGCGCACGTTCTCCAGCCAGTCCAGGTAGACCTTTGACCAACGCGCCGGCTTGAACTTCAGCGTGCCGTCCTTCACGGCTTGGATGGCGGGCTGCGCCAGGGGCTCCATCTTCACGAACCACTGCTCGCTCACGATGGGCTCGATGGGGCTCTTGCTGCGATCGCTCACGGACACGTTGTGCTCGATGTCCTTCACTTCACCCAGCAGGCCCAGCGCGTCCATGGCCTTGACCACGGCCTTGCGGGCCTTCTCGCGCGGCATGCCTGCGAAGTCGCCGGCGGCCTCGGACAGCGAGCCGTCCTTGCCCATGATGTTCACGATGGGCAGGTTGTGGCGCTTGCCACGCTCGTAGTCGGCGGCGTCGTGGCCGGGGGTCACCTTCACGGCGCCCGTGCCGTAGCTCGCGTCCACCGACTCGTCCGCCACGATGGGGATGCTGCGATCCATGAGCGGCAGGCGCACGGTCTTGCCCACGAGATCCTTGTAGCGCTCGTCGTCGGGATGCACCGCCACGCCCGTGTCGCCCAGCATGGTCTCAGGGCGCGTGGTGGACATGCACAGGAAGCGACCCTCTTCACCCTCCACCGGGTACTTGAGCTCCCAGAGCTTGCCCGCCTTGGTGACGTACTCGATCTCGTCGTCGGAGACCGCGGTCTGCAACACGCAATCCCAATTGACGAGCCGCGCGCCGCGATACACGAGGCCGTCTTTCCACAGGCGCACGAAAGCGACGCGCACCGCACGGGAAAGGTTGGGGTCCAAGGTGAACGCCGTGCGCGACCAATCGCAACTCGTTCCCAAGCGCTTGAACTGGTCCAGGATCGTGCTGCCGTGCTGTTCCTTCCAGTCCCAGATCTCCTTCAGGAAAGCCTCGCGACCCATGTCCTCGCGGGTGAGTTTGCGCTCGGCGAAGATCTTCTTCTCCACCACGGCCTGGGTGGCGATGCCCGCGTGGTCCGTGCCCGGCACCCACAGCGTGTCGAAGCCCGACATGCGGCGATGCCGCGCCACGATGTCCTGCAAGGTGCCGTTCAGCGCGTGGCCCATGTGCAGCACGCCGGTCACATTGGGCGGCGGGATCATGATGGTGTAGGTGGGGCGATTGCTGTCGGCAGGCGGCGTGAAGAGGCCGCTGGCATCCCAGCGCGCGCGCATCGCATCCTCGACGGTTCCCGGCTCGTAGCGGGAGGCCATCTCCCCTTCAGGGGCGGTGGGGGCGTCGGCGGTGCTCATCTCGGTTTCCTCAGGCATCGGGCAAGTGTGCAGCGGCGGATGGTGCGGTGGTTGCGTCTTGGAAGTGAGCACGGGAGCCCGAGAGGGATACCCCCGCGGGAGCCGGCTTGAGCAGGAGCTCCAGCAGGCCGTGCCCTGGATCCACGACGAGATCCCCCGTGGCAGCGTGGGCCTCGGTGTACCGCACGTCGCGATGGGACGACACCCCTGGGCCCCAGAGAGCGAAGGGTACGAGGGGGTCCAGATCGTCGCTGCCCACGAGGGAGGACGTCATGTGGTCGGTGGTCACGAGCAGCCGCAGGTCCAGCCGGCGGCGGGCCTCTGCCAGGAACGGTGCCACCAGGCGCCGGTCGATGTCCTCAAGCACCCGTTGCTTCAGGCGCACGTCGGTCTGGTGGCACGCCTCGTTGGCGGCGGCCACGTGCACGAGCACCACGTCGTGGGTTTCCAAGAGCTGCAGGGCAGCCTCCACCTTGGCCTCGTAGAGAGTCTCGGGGTCGCCCGTGGCGCCCTCCACATCCGGCACCGTGGCTCCCACCGCCAGGCCGAGGCCCCGCACGAGAGGCACCGCGGCCACCAGCCCCAGGCGATGCCCGGTCTTCAGCTCGAAGGGTTCGATCACCGGCGGACCGCCGCCGCCCCAGAGCCAGATGCGGTCCGCGGCGTTCTCCCCCAGGTCGAGGCGCACCCGGTTCACGTCGTGATGGCCGAGCAGCCGCGCGGCCTCCTCCATCATCTGCGCGAGGAAACCTCCGTCCGGACCGCTGGGCAGGTGTTCACCCACGGGCAGACCCTGGGCGCGCGCCGGCGGAACCGTCTCGGCGTCCAGGGCGCCGCGGCCGTGCACCACCATCAGGTTCCGGTAGCCCAGGCCGGCGTGGAAACTCACGTGCTCACTGCCCAGCTCCTCCTGCAGCGACTGCACCAGGACCCGCGCCTCCTCAGTGCTGATGGGGCCCGCCTGGAAGTCCACCAAGTGCTCCCGGAAGGTGGACGCGAAGTTCATGCGCAGGGCGTAGTCGTCGGCCTCCAGCGCGACCCCCATGCCCAGCGCCTCCAGCCCCGCCCGGCTGACCGTTTCGCGCCGGGGGTCGTAGCCCAGGAGCGACACGAGGGCCGCGTCGCTGGAGATGGGCAGCTCGGCAGGAACCGGCCGCACGCGCCCCAAGCGGCCTTCCCGCGCCACGGCATCCATCTGCGGCGTCTCGGCCGCTTCCAGGGGCGTGCGCCCCTCAAGGGCGGGGTTGGGGCGATCCGAAAGCCCGGTGGGGACGAGAATGAGGGCCTTCATGGGCAGCGCTGCCTGCGTCGAACGGGGTCACCGGCCCGGATGCACGGCGAAGCCTGTGCCGTGTGCACGAAACCGTCCGCGCGAGCCGCCGGCCATTCTCGGCTCAGCGAAGCCCGCATGAAAGGGCGCATCGAGAAGTCTGCGCACCCAAGGACTGCCTCGGGGACGGGCTTCCTTAGCTGTTCGGGACGGAAACCTCGCCGTCGACGCCCGAGTAGCTGATGCTCCCGCTGCCATCGTGATGCACGGCGAACGCGCCCCGGACCTCGTGCACGGAGATGCTGCCCGAGCCGTCGTCCTTCACGGTCACGTCCCCGGCGACGGAGCCGATGCTCATGCTGCCGGAGCCATCGGTCTCCACGATCACGGAACCGTCCACGTGCTCGATGTCCATGCTACCCGAACCGTCCGTGAGCCAGACGTCGCCCGCCACCTCATGGATGTCGATGCTGCCCGAGCCGTCCACCACGCGCACGTTGCCGGCGATCTGCGACAGGCTCATGGAGCCCGAGCCGTCCGTGACATCCACACCGGCCACGCCCGAGATGCTCAGACTTCCCGAGCCATCCAGCACGGTGACGTGCAGGCCTTCAGGCAGCTCGATCACGATGTCGATGCCGTTGTTGCCGTTCAGGTCGTCGGGCACCACGGCGGCGATGTGCAGGACGTCACCCCGCTGCTCCACCAGGATCTCGAGCTGGGCCAGGTTCTCCTTGTGGGAGGTCATGGCATCGCCGCTCACCTGAGCCGCGGTACTGCCCGGCACCATCTCGATGTTCAGGCTGCCGGCCTTGCCCTCCACGTGGACCCGGCCGATGCCAACGACCGATGAGGATTGAGCCTCAAGCTGCTCGGAGTAGGCGTAGCCCCAGTTCATGTGGGCACAGCCGGCCAGCAGGACGGCGCACAGGGTCGCCAGTGTGATGAGGTGCTTGGGCATGGGTCTCGCTCCTTCGCGGGGTCGACGTCTTGGACGTGGCTGGCCATTGTTCCCGAGCGACGGCGCTACGGCGAGCCCCTAAGGAGGCGCGAGGCCCCAGAGCCACTGCTGGGCCATGCCTGCGCCTGGGGCTTCGAGGGCGCTTCTTGGGCCCGCTTGAGCCCGGGAGATGCCCTTTCTCGCGTTCCGCCTACGAAGCGTCGCGTAGCTCCAGCTGCAGGCCCTGAGGGTCGTGGAAACGCAGGAAACGGCCGTCGTCGCCCACCCAAAGCGCCACCGTGTGCTGTTCGCCCTCTTTGCCGGCCACGTACTCGAAGCGCCAGGCCATGACCCGGCGCCCAGCCAAGATCAGCTCCTCACGACCGGAACAGCGCACCGCTCGCCCCTTGTCCACGCGCGGCCTGGCGCCGAGCGAGAGCAGCGAGAGACGCGTCTCCGTGCCCACCTCGCGCGGCAGCAAGCCCACCAAGCGCATGAGCCCCTGGCGGATGGCGAACTGATCCGGGACCTTCATATCGACAGTGGCCTCGAAGGTGTGGCCCACGGCGCGTCCGCCTTGCACCTCGATCCGCGACCAGGTCGGCGTGTCCTCACGCACCGGCGCCTGGGCTTCGATGAGTACCGGCGTCAGGTGTGGGTCCAGGAGGCAACGGGCAGAGTAGGCGTAGTCCACCGAAGCCGCTTCGCCCGTGGGGTCGTCCACCCGGGCGGCGTCCTCCAGCTGCACAAAGAGCTCGCCCTCGTGCATCACCAGGCTCTGGCGCAGGGTCATGCGCCCCACGGCGCGGCCTTTGTCGAGCACGTTGTAGGTGCTCACCGGCCACTCCTGCACCAGGGCAGCGACCCGCTCCACCCAACCGGCGTCGGGCAGCAATCGGGGAGGGCTCGAGCAAGACGCTGCCAGGCCCAAGAGGCCCAGAAGGCCAGACAGGCCCATCGCCAAGACGAGTTGTCGCATGCCCGATCTCCCGTGAATGGGTTGCTGCCAAGCGACTGCTAGGATACCGACCGGCTCGGGCAGCCTGCGCTTCCTTCTCATGCTGCCCGAAGCTCGCCCTTTTCTTGCAGACCGGAACTGACACCCATGCGCATTGGCTCCCTCGAGTTCGTCTCCGGCGGCCCCTTGCTGTTGATGGCTGGGCCCTGCGTCATCGAAGACGACCGCGCACCCTTCGAGATCGCCCGCCAACTCAAGGAGATGACGGCCGAGTTGGGCATGCCCTTTGTGTTCAAGGCCAGCTACGACAAAGCCAACCGCACGTCTGTGAACGCCTTCCGTGGCCCTGGGGTCGAAGAAGGCCTGGCCCTGCTGGGCGCCCTGCGCGAAGAGGTGGGCGTGCCGGTCATGACCGATGTGCACGAGCCCGAGCACTGCGCCATGGCCGTGGGCAAGGTGGACCTGATCCAGATACCCGCCTTCCTCTGCCGGCAAACCGATCTGTTGGTGGCCGCCGGACAGTCCGGCCTCGCCGTGAACATCAAGAAGGGTCAGTTCCTGGCGCCCTGGGACATGGAGCACTGCCTCGGCAAGGTGCGCAGCACGGGCAACGAGAATGTCTGCCTCACCGACCGCGGCTACAGCTTCGGCTACAACGCCCTGGTGAGCGACATGCGCGCCATCCCCCAGATGCAGGCCCTGGGTGCCCCGGTGATCTTCGACGCGACGCACAGCGTGCAGCAGCCCGGAGGTGCCGGCGGTTCGACCTCAGGCGACCGGAAGATGGCCCCCGTGCTGGCGCGAGCCGCCGTCGCGGCCGGAGCCGACGGTGTCTTCGCCGAGACGCACCCCGACCCGGACAACGCCAAGTCGGACGGGCCCAACATGATCCCGCTGGCCGAACTGGCGGGTGTGTTGAAGACGTTGCAGCGCGTGCAGGCGGCGGTGCGGGAAGACTGAGCGCCGCCGGGACACGCGGGCTTCGGCTCGCTCAGAGCGCCGACGTCACCGCCTCCTCCACCAAGGCCAACGCATGCCGATGCAGAGCCCCCGGCTCGCCATAACGTTCGACGAAGCGCTGCCGTAGCTCCGCTGCCAACCCCGGCCCCCAGGCCAGGCCAGGCAGCAGCTCCGTGGCCGCCGAGCCCATGCCCATCACCGCGGGGCAGCCCGTGGCCTTGAAGCCCGCGGCGGCCACCTGGCCCGCCTCCTGCCGCAGGTAGAGCACCAGAAAGTCGCGACAGGCGGCATTGCGCGCCTCGCCCTTGGCGGATGGGCCTCCGTCCGGCGGCCCCACGTTGCGGGGCTCCCGGAGGTGCTGGAGGAGATCTTCTGGCAGCCGGCTCATCTCTCCATGCTAACCACCGGCGCCCACCCTCTTTGCCCTCAGGCTCGGGTCGCCTATGATCCGAAGTTCGACTGACCGCCATGCGAGCCTCTCGCCCGGCCCCTAGACCGTCCCGGACCCACCCCATGGCCTTCTTCATCATCGAAGAGAAGTGTGTCGGCTGCACCCTGTGTGCCAAGGAGTGCCCGATCTCCATCATCGAGGGAGAGACGAAGCAGGCCTTCCGTATCTTCGCGCCGGAAGAGTGCATCGAGTGCTCGCTCTGCGCGTGGGTCTGCCCGGCAGAGGCCATCGAGAACCCCTTCGGTGTGATCCCGCCCAAGCTCAAGATCAACGAGCGCCCGGTGGCCTGGATCGACGAGGAAGGTTGCACGGGTTGTGAAGTCTGCATGGAGAGCTGCCCCGTGGACGCCATCGACAAGGTGTCCTCCATGGAGCCCAGCGACACCTCGCCCACGAAGGTCTGCCGCGTGGACTACGACACCTGCGTGTCGTGCTCGCTGTGCGCCGTGCTCTGCCCGTGGGAGACCATCTCCATGGCGCTGGACCGCGGCGAGGCCAAGGAGTTGGCCGGCATGCAGGGCACGCTGCCACTCCCGATCTGAGGGCTGCCCGCGAGCGCGCTCAGCCTTGGGCCGAATCCCCTCGGTTCCGAACCTCGCCTTCCGGCTCTTCCAGGAAGCGCCAGATCTCGTCGCGCGTCATGACGGTCTCAAGGGTCGGCCAGGCCGGATCTTCGAAGCCTCGCCCCAAGGCCAGGACGCTGGGGAGAAACACCCACTCCCCTCGCGTGCAGGGTGCCACGAGCCGGGCAGCTTGAGGCGCGTGGACTGCCGTGCTCGAAAGACCCTCCACGGTGCAACGGAGTGGGTGGCTGCCCGCAGTGACAGCGCCGTCGCTCACAGCCACAGGCCAGAGGGCCGGAGCTTCGGCGACCTCTCCCTCGCCTTCAGGCGGCAGGGGCCAGGCCAAGGGTGCATCCAGAGCGAGCTCCGGCGGGCCGCGCAAGACCGGTGACAGGAGCCCACCGCAGCCCATTAACTCGCAGGAGGCCAACGACTGCGCTGCGCCGGACGCGTCGGGCAGCTCGCGCTCCAGGAAGCTGGCCATGCGAGCGATGTTCCGGGCGTCGTCGGCGTCGTACGGCTCCAGCACCGCAACAGGCTGGCTCAACGCATCCTTGAGAAAGCCGTCGTCCTTGACCCGCCCCGACGCCACCAAGCGTGAGTCAGGGAAACCCGCCGCATGCGCCCGTTCCAACTCGAGACTCGAGTGGCATCGCGCCCACCAACCCGCCGACGCGAGCATGCTCAATACCGTGGCCGGCGCGACGCGTCCCACAGACACGGTACGGGGCCCGTCGCAAGCCTCGATGCGCTCGCTCAGGGCGCCGTGCGAGAGCAACCACACGGCGTGCCCTTCGAGGCCCAGCGTCATCTCACCCAGATCGACCCCGTCCACGCTCAGGCGGCCGTCACTCAGGACGCATGGCTGAGGCGAGGGTTCGCCCGGTGTGGGCGGCACTGGTCAGGCCTGGTTTTCGAGGCGCTCGGCCAGCCGGTCCAGCATGCGGCCGTGAATCTGGCACACCCGACTCTCGGAGATGCCTTCCTTCTTGCCGATGTCCTTCAGCGTCAGGCCCTTGAAGTAGTAGGCGTCCACCAAGCGCTGCTCGACGGCGGTGAGTTCACGCCGCACCAGCTCGTAGGTCTCGCGCTTGTGCAGTATGTCGGAGGGTTCCGGCTGCTCACCCAGGAAGTCGGGGCGGTCATCATGAGACTCGCCTTCCTTGTTCTCCGGGAAGGGCACCATCGAGCTGAAGTGCAACTCGGAGAGCGCCGAGCGCAGGTTGTCGAGGCTCATCTTCAGGAAGCGGGCCAGTTCGAGGTCCGTGGGGTCGCGCCCCAGCTTCTCGCGCAGTTCGGCGATGGCTTCGTGCAGGCGTGAACCCCGGTTGCGCGCCTCGCGCGGGATCCAATCCACCTGTCGCAGGAAGTCGATCATCGCGCCCCGCACGCGCAGACGGCAGTAAGTCTCGAAGCGGGCGTTCTTGTCCGGGTTGAAGGCCTCCACCGACTTGAAGAGGCCGAAGATCCCGGCGCTCATCAGATCGTCGTGCTCCACGCTGCGCGGCAGGCGCAGGGACAAGCGGTCGGCCACCATGCGCACGAGCGGCAGGTAGTGGATGACCAGCTCGTCCTTGTAAACACGCCGGCGTGTGCGGAGGAACTTCCCCCACAGACTCTCGGGCGTGGATGCAGTGGCTCGTTTCAAACGAGGCTTTCCGTACGAGTTGGGGCCCCGGTTCGGAGCGTGCGCGCACTTGCGAGCACACGGGGCCAGTCGACCACCCAGTCGACCACTTCGGGACGACCATGTTGCCATCCGAGTGTGTTGACCGCTCGACATGATTCAAGAGATTCGTGCGCGCGAACACAGAAACTTTGACGCGCTCTGCGGCGTGCCATCATGCGCGAAGCGTGTCGCAACGCATGCAAAAACACGCGCACGGTCATCGGCGTACATGCTCGCAATCCGATGGGCTTTGCTAGCCTGCAATCCTTCGCGCACCCCTTCGTTCGCACAGGTCTGAGGACGCGCCTTGCCCAACGCATCACGAGAACCACAGATTCGGATCGGACAGGTCGTTTGGCCTTGCCTGCGCGCAAGCAAGGGAGAAGCGGGGCTGGACGCACTCTCCGAGCTGTTCGAGCGCTATCCACCGGGCGGCGTGATCGTGTTTGGTGAGGGAGAAGCACGGGTGGATGCGCTGATCGCCAAGTTGCGCCTACGCATCCCTGGCGACCCGCTCATCGCGTCGGACCTCGAACGCGGTTGTGGACAACAAGTCCGTGAATACACCGACCTGCCCCCCGCCATGGCTATCGCTGCCTGCGGTGACGAAGACGCAGCGCACGACGCAGGCCTGCTGACCGCCCTGGAAGCGCGGGATGCCGGGATCGACGTCGTCTTTGCCCCGGTGGCCGACGTGAACAGCGCTTCCACCAACCCCATCATCGCCACACGCAGCTTCGGCGACGACCCGCAGCGGGTGGCCGCCTTCGCCTCAGCCTTTGCACAAGGCCTCGATGCAGGGGGCGTGCTTGCCGTGGGCAAGCACTTCCCAGGGCACGGCAGCACGGTGCAGGACAGCCACGAAGAGCTAGCGCGCATCACCAGCACCGAGGACGAGCTACAAGCCATCGACCTCATGCCTTTCCGCACCCTGATCGCGGAGGGCATCGGCGGCCTCATGGTGGGCCACCTGGAAGTCCCCGCCTTGGATCCCGTCGCTGGGCGCCCAGCGACCGCCTCCCCCAACATCATTCTCGACCACTTGCGACGTCGCTTGGACTACGACGGCCTGGTCATCACCGACGCCCTCGATATGGGCGGCTTCCGCAGTGAACCCGCGGCAGGCCTCGACGTACTGCAAGCCGGGCTTGATGTGCTGCTCATGCCTGCCGACCCCTTGGCCACCGCCGAGGCCCTGCACGAGGCCTGGAAGCAACAGCACCTGGCCGATGAGGTGCTGGACGCCGCCGTGCGCCGCATCGAGGTGGCGCGCCAGCGGATCCGTGGTGCCGTCCCCAGTACGCAACGCCCGGACAGCTCGCTGGCGGAGAACCTGCTGGCCCACTCCATCACCTGCACCAGCGGGTCGGTGCCGCAACTCGTCCCTGGCGCCCCCGTGGACGTCACGGTCTATGGAGAAGACGACAGCGGCATGGTCGTCCCCGCCCTGCTCGAGGCCCTGGAGTCCGAGGGCATCCCCCGCGCGCCGGGTGGCCGTGCCATCGGCGTGGTGATCACCTCGGTGCGGGCCTGGGCGGGCACGGCTCGGCTCGACCCCACGCTGGAGAAGCGCCTGCACTGGGCCGCGCAGAACAAGCGACTGGATGTGGTCATCGTGCTGGGTTCGCCCTATGAAGCCCTCGATCTCCCGGCGGGGCCGGACACCCTGCTGGCCTACGAGGCCACGCCCACCACGGCCCAACAGATGGTGAGGGTCCTCTGTGGCCGAGCCGAAGCACCGGGATGCCTTCCCGTGGGAGCACCGGCATGAACCTGGCCCGCTTTCTTCGCGAAGAGCGTGTGGACCTGGTACTCGACGCCGCCTTCGACGAGGACCATCCCGCCAGCCTCACGGTCCTCGCCGAACACATGGCCGGCCTGCTCGCCCTGAGCGACGACATCGTCAACGCTTCCAAGCTGCGCAACGATCTCGTGAATCGTGAGAAACGCGCCCCCTCGCTGCTGGGCATCGGCATCGCCATGCCCCACGTGCGCACCCTCCAGGCCCGCAAGCTGGTCATGGCCGTGGGCTTGTCCGAGCAAGGGCTCGAGTTGGACACCCCCGACGACGAACCCATCCGTATCGTCATCGCCATCGTCGGCCCGCCCTACGACGACAAGATGTATCTCCAGGTCTACAAGCGGCTCTCAGAGCGCTTGCTGGAAGAGGGCGCGACGGACGCCATCCTGGGTGCGGAGAACGCCGGTCAGGTGGTGCGCGCCCTCTCGGGCTAGGGTCGGGCGGCCGGCAGCCGGCCTACTGCCTCATCAGCAGGACCTTCAGTGGCGCCAGCCAGCCTTTGCCCGCGTGCGTTCGTTTCACGTCCTGACACAGGCGTTGGTAGGCCCATGCGCCCAGGGCAGGTCGGGAGTAGGAGAGGTCCCGCGCCTGTTGCGGATCGGTCGCCAGATCGAACAACTGCCGGCGGCGCGTGCTGAGGTCGAGCTCCAGGCGCAGGCTGCCTTCAGTCCACGTGAGCGCTGGCAGGGCGCCGTCGCGCAGGATCTCCAGCTGCCCGAGTTGCTCCTGCCCGACGTGACCGTCCGGCACGATGAGCGCCACCCCTTGCACGCTGTTGGTGCCTTCTCCCAAGGCGGCTCGGAACTCCAGGCGCACGGCTTCGCCAGCCCATGGTGTGAGATCGGCGGCAACGGAGCCTGGCCCTGAAGCGCCCGGAACGGAGCGCAGCAACAGGAAGGGCTGCTCCCCGTCGGGCAACGCCCAAAGCTCCAACGGGAGGGCCAGCCGCGACAAGACGTAGCGCAGCCCCACGCGCCCCTCCGGCAACTTGAGCGCCACGATCGCGCTGGTGCCTCCGGGCAATTCCAATTCCGTCAGGGTCTTGCCGTCTGCACCGGAGACGAGCCCCGCCTGCGGGATGTCCAGCGCCCGCTGTTCACCCTGCACAAGCTCCAGCTCTTCGTTCGGGGGAAGAAAGCGCACCGTGAGCACGCGCGCCGCCAGGGGCAGCTCGCCCTCCACGCCGCTGATGGCGGTGGGCTGCACCTGCTCGAAGATCCACTGCACGCGGTTGCGACCCGGCACCTGTAACGCCGCCGGCACCAGCAGGCGTACGGCGCCCGTCTGCCTGTCGCGTCGCAGGCGGGTCGAACCCAGGGAGTGTCCGTTGAACAGCAGCTCCATGCTCTGCTGTGCGTCCGTCTCGGAGGCCATCGCCATGGTCAGGTAGCGATCGACGGGCTCCACAACATCCACAAAGAAGCTGGGCCGCTCGCCGATCAGATAGGTGAAGGCCGGGGTCTCGCCGGGCCGGGAGAGGACGCCCACGGCCTCGGGGCCCGTGCCTCGCTCAAACTCCACCGTGTGGCGCCGCCCCCGGGGGTTGGCCAGGTTCACGCGGGCCGTGGTGCGCACGTACTCCGCGAAGCTGTAGTCCCCCATGACGCTGTAGGACGCGCTGAGGGTGCTGTGGAACTGCTTCTTGCCCCAGCGGTCGGCGAACACCCACGCAGCCCAGCAGAGGGCTGCGGCCACGAATAGCGCCAGGAGCAGGCGGGCGTCCAGCTTGCCCCTGCTCTCCCACCCTGCGCTGCGCGGCATGTGGTTCCGGATCCCCTAGCCGTCCGTCGCCTTCTTGTACAGCGCCCGGGCCTCCGCCACCGGCTCCAGGCCCGGCACCTCTTCCAGCTTGCTGATGTAGGTGCTGGTCTTGTTGGCCACTCGCTGCCAGTTCTCGGAACCTGGAGTCATGGAGGACTCAAGCTGCGCACGGATCTGCTTCCAGTCGTTGATGCTGTACTCGACGATCTCGTTGCGCATCTCGCGTGCCGCCTCGACCTGGTCGGGCCAGGCCAGCGAGAACTCTTCCACGGCAGCCATCGCTCCCTTGTAGCCGGGGTTCTGGCTGATCAGGCGCAGGTTCATCTCGGCCCGGGTGTCCGCCTCGGTGGGCGGCTTGGAGAGCGAGGCGATGTCCGAGTAGCGGAACTCGATCGTCTCGATCTCCGAGACGTGGTCGCTGGCGGGGTAGCGGTCCTTGAACTCCTTGCAGCGCTTGAGCAGGTAGCGCGTGTTGGGAGCGTAGTTGGGCTCGAGGTGCCCCTTGCCGCCGCGCGAGACGTAGTTCTTCTCGACGGAAGCGATCAGCGAGTAGAGGTTCTCCGCGCTCTTGAAGTTGACGGCCCTGTCGAGATTCACCTTGCGGCTGATCACCTCGGCGCGCTTCTCCAGGGCCTGGCTGTAGAGCGGGCTGTCCTTGCCGACCTTGTCGAACTCGGCGATGGCCGCATCGAATTCCCCAGCCTGCATCAGGTCGAGACCGATGCTGTAGGGGCTCGGAGGATCGCCCTTTTTCAGGGCGAAGTAGCCGCCCAGGACGATCAGCACGGCGACCACCGCGAAGATGGCACCGGCTGCACGATGGTCCTTCTTGCGTGGGGTCCGGCCGCTGGTCCGGCTCCCGGACCGGCGGGAAGAACCACGTCGGCGACCGGAACTGGAAACCACCGGTGCTGCCTGGGCCTCTTCTTCCTCAGCCTCGTCGTCCTCGGAATCAGACAGCTCGGGAACCACGATCGGCTCCTTGCACGTCGGGCACTTCCCACGCCGCCCCGCCAACTCGTCCTTCGCCGTGAAGCTGGCACCGCAAGCATCGCAACTGACCTTGATCATGCAGATCTCCGAGCCGGCTGAGCAGGCGGCAGGAACGTGGGGGCGCTGTAACCGGCGGGAAGGGGTTGGGCGAAACGGATGCCCTCCTCGGGCACCGGCCGAACGCCTTCTCCGATGGCTGCAGGCCCGCTAGGCATGGGGGCGGAAAGAGCCGCGATGGACGCAACCAGCGGCGCAGGAGCGGCCCGTCGAGGAGCGGCCGGCGTCGACGAGGCACCGCGACTGCGACTTGAACCCGCGAGCGCTCCAGCAGCGGCGGCGGGAGCTGCAGCAGCGGCTGCTGGAGCGGGCTCGGGTTCCGGGGTGCTCTCGGCCACCGGCTCCAGCTCGTCGAGGGGGTCGAGCTCTTCCAGCTCTTCGAGTTCGTCCAGCTCCTCGAGTTCGTCCAGCTCTTCGAGGGCAGGAAGCTCTTCCAACTGCTCAAGCTCTTCCAGTTCTTCCAGAGCCTCGGGCTCCGCGGCAGCAGCAGCAGCAGCAGCAGCAGCAGCGGCAGCGGCAGCGGCAGCAGCCGTAGCAGCGCGCTCTGCCTCTGCATCCAGGGCCCTCTGGTCGGCAATGGCCTTCAGGGCGGCCTCGCTCGCGGCACGATCCCGCTCCGCCGCCTGTTCTGCAACGGATGCTGCCTGCGCGTCACCCTGCGCAGCCTCAGCCATCTCCAGGATCTCGCGGAAGCTGGCGTCGGAAAGGCCGTTCTCCATCTCGAAGGCCTCCAACTCAGCCACCTGAACCAGGTTCATGGCACGCACCTGATCCAAGGCCTTGGGCTTGGAGAGGGAGATGAAGTACTCGGTGCTGCCCTCCCGCGCCAACTTCAGGCGGCGAAGGGACTCCAAGTGCTTCCAGCGAGCCCGCTCAAGGGCTTCCTCGAGGTCGGGCGACGGCTCCGCAACGGCCTCTGCGCCGGTCGGGGCGGAACCCAGGTCGATCTCTTCGACGACTCCGCGGCGACGGCTGGCCTTGGTGGGCGCTTCGTCCTCGTCGAGGAGTTCGAGGTCGTCGAGAGACTCCAGCTCCTCGAGGTCCTCCAGCTCTTCGAGGCCGTCCAACTCTTCGAGGTCTTCCAACTCCGCCAGCTCGACCACCGCATCACCGCCCGCTGCAAAGCCCTCGGCACCTTCGGGCTGCTTGTAGAGCAGCATGACTTCGCCGATGCGCAAGGTGTCGTTGTGGTCGAGGTCCGCCATCTCGCAGGCTTCTTCGTTGAGCTGCATGTCGCCTTTGAGCAGCTTCGCGCGGTAGCCCCACTTCAAGGGCTTGAGCTCGATCCGGCAGCCCAGGGCCGTGGCGTGGTCCAGGACCACATCGCAGGAGGGGTTGGAGCCCACGACCACGAGCCCGTCCAGGGGCACGGAGACGGGGCCGGAACCCTGGTTGATGATCAGACTGGCCATGAAGTGCAGACCCTCGGGGCGAGAATGGGCCCAACATCCTAGCGGAAGCGGGCCTCTCCGTGGGATGACGGCGCTGGACTCGCCACCGCCAGGCGAGCTGTCGGATCATGGCCCGGTTCACCGACCCCGCGTGGCGGCAAACAGCTCGGGGTTCAGCCGGCAGGGAGGGTGTCAGCGTCCATGCGCAGGCGCCGTAGGGATTGCGCTTGCCACCAGATGACAGGCAGCAGGAGCAGCGCCCCGAATTCCTGACCTGCTGGCAGCAACTGGACCCCATGCATCACTGCAGCCATGACACCCACCAGCAGGAAGCCGAGCAGCATGAGCCCCGTACTCTGAGCCTGCTTCGCGGTGAACTGGCGGCTGAACGGGAAGGCCGTGACCGCGATGCGTCGAGCCACCAAGAGCAGCAAGCACACGGCGAACAGCCCCCCGAAGACGATGTCCATGAGCGGTGCCTGCTCCTCCATCACCTTGGCCGCGACGAGCACCACCACCATCCACGGCAGAAGGAACGCAAAAGCCACACCCTTGATGACGCCCGAAACGAAGAGCCCAGGGCGCTCCATGGGAGAGGCGGCATACAACCAGGCCGCATCGGGCGTGTCACTGAAGCGAACCTGCAGCAGGATCATGATCCCGTAGATCACGGGCAGCACCGAGCCCGAGAGGAAGATGGTCTGTCCGCCGCCTCCGTGGGGTGACAGCGCGGACCAGAGGAACATCACGAAGGGCACCATCAGCAGCGGATAGACGCGGCTCCGGAAGCCCTTCTCGCGTCGACTCAACGCCAGGAACACATCGAAACCCGCCTGCTCCAGGCCAGGCAAGACGAGCCGCTGCGCCCAACGGCTGATCATGCCGCGCCGAACGACCACATCCCCACCGCCATGATTCAGGGAAGCCAGCCCCGTGGCTAGACGCGGTCCCGCCAGACGGAGCATGAGCCACAGCGACGCAACAGGCACGACCGCGGCCAGGGAGAGCAGAGCGTAGGCCAACACATCCTGCCGCCCGGCCAGCACGCCGTACAAACCCCCAAACCAGTAGGGCGGAATCAGGGCCTGCTGCGCGTGGTCCTCCCGGATCCAGGCGTTCACCGTGTCATTCATGATCAGGCCCAGGCCCAGGTAGTAGCCACCGAAGACCGCGAAGCTGGCAACCATCTGTGCTCGCAACAGCACGGCAGACAGCCGCTCACCGTCGAGACGTTGCAACAAGATCAGGAACACGATCATGAGCGCCGACATCACCAACACGCCACTCAGCATCGACAGCACTGGGAACGTGAGCATCCAGAGCAGCGTGTCGTCGCGCGTGAAACCGACGAGCCACGACGGCAGCAGGAGACACAGGACGGGCACGGCCATGTAGAGCACGAAATGCGCCACGCGGGCCAGCAACAGGGTGCGCCCACTCACGGGCCGCGGAGCCAGCAGGTAGGCCTCCGCCGGATCGATGAGCGAAGGCAGGTAGTCCGACACCAACAACATGCCCAGCATGACCATGAAGAAGCCCTGCACCGCCGCCATTGAACGCGTAGCGTCTGGCTCCAGCAGGGCCACTGCGGCGGCAATCATCAACCCCATGACCAGGAACATGAAGCAGGAGATCCACAGACCGCCCTTGTCCGGGTTCTGGGGGTTCCGCAGCCCGCCTGTGCGCATGTCGATCCGCAGCCGCGCCTCGAGGATGGCCCTGCAGGCCGCAGGGTCGGCGCCGAGGCGGCCTGCGACGCCAGCCGCCGCTCCAGCGCTGCGCAGCAGAACTCGCAGGAGCCCGCGATCCCGGGAGACCTCCGGGGCCTCGGTAGCGCGCTTCCTACGCATCGCTCGCTCCCGACGGCTCATATCCGCCACCTTCTCGCATGGCCGCCAGCACGTCCTGCACCGCTGCCTCTTCGCCGCCGGTCCCCGTCAACTCTGCAAAGATGTCCTCGAGGCTGCCGCCTGCGCGCGCCGCAGCGAGTTCCTGGTAGGAGCCATCGGCAACGATGTTCCCGCCCGACAGGATGACGATCCGATCGCACACCCGCTCGACAACATCCATCATGTGCGAGCAGTAGAAGACCGTCTTGCCTCCGTCAGCCAAGGCGCGGATGAGGGTCTTCACCAGGATCGTCGAGGCCACGTCTAGGCCCGAGAGCGGTTCGTCGAGGAACAGCACTTTCGGATCGTGCAGCAATGCGGAGGCCAGCAGCACTTTCTGTCGCTGCCCTCGAGAGAGCGCACCCAAGCGCGAGTTCATGCGGTTGCCCAGGCCAAAGACCTCCATGATCGCGTTCGCGCGGTGCCGCCCCAAGTCGTCGGGCAAACCGTGCAGGCGCGACACGAGCTCCAGGTGCTCCCGCATCGACAGCGCGTCGTAGAGCTGCGCATTCTCCGGGACGTAGCCCACTCGCGCCTTGACAGCCATCGGCTCCAGGCGGACGTCCAGGCCATCGACCTCCACCGTGCCGAAGAAGTCGTCGAGCAAGCCCATCAGGATCTTGATCGTGGTGCTCTTGCCGGCACCGTTCGGCCCGATGTAACCCAACACCTGCCCCGGGAACACCTCGAGGTCGATGCCCTCCAACACGGCTTTGAGCGTGTAGGACTTCTTCAATCCGACGAGTCGGATGGTGGGTGTGGTCATGCTGTTCCCCCTGCTTACCTCGGGCAGCTAGGCCGGTTCAAGGCGGGCATACTCCGCCATGAGTTGCTTCTCCCCGAAGCGCTCGAACTTGACGGTGATGCGTGCCTTGGCGCCGACCCCGGCCACGGCAACCACGACGCCCTGGCCGAAATGGGCGTGACGCACCCGCTGGCGAACACGCGGAATGTCCACGTCCTGGTAGTCGTCTGCGCTCGGGACGTAGGACACACTCTCCGCCTCGCCCACGCTCTGGGGTGCCTGGTCACTGCCCGAGCTGCCCCATGCGCTGCCCGAGGAGCCGCCCCAGGAACCGCCCCAGCCACCCGAACCGCCCCCGCGCCCGGCACGGCTGCCGCTGCGCCGGTCGTCCTGCTGGATGTGCTCGACCGGCAGTTCATCCAGGAAGCGTGACGGCATGCTGGGCGCCCACTGGCCGTGCAGCACCCGCCGCCCGGCATGGCTCATGACCAGCCGGCGTTGCGCTCGCGTGATGCCCACGTAGCAGAGGCGACGTTCCTCCTGGACCTCCGCCTCGCTCTCCATGGAGCGCTGGTGCGGCAGCAGTCCTTCTTCCATCCCCACCATGAACACCACGGGGAACTCCAGACCCTTGGCGGCGTGCAAGGTCATCATGGTGATGCGCTGGGCGCTGCCGTCGTATTGATCGACGTCCGAGACCAGGGCCGTCTCCTCGAGGAATCCCGCCACGCTGGCTTCGCTGGCTGCGCGTTCATAGGCCGCAAGGGCCGCCTGCAGTTCGCCCACGTTCTCCAGCCGGTCGGCACCCTCGGTGCCACCGAAGTCCCGCAGATAGGCTTCGAAAGCGGTGGTGTCGATGATGGCCTGCAGGGTCTCGCCCGGCGTGCCTTCGATGGTGTGCTGCAGCTCGTCCATCAACTTGCTGAAGGCCAGCAAGGCCTTCTTGGGGCGCGCTGAGAGGGTCGGCACCTCCGCCGCGCGGCGCGCGGCTTCCCGGGGGCCGATGCCCTGGGGCAATGCCCAGGCACGCAGGCGCTCCAAGGACGTCTTGCCGATGCCGCGGGTCGGGGTGTTCACGATGCGCAGGAAGGACACAGCGTCCCTGGGGTTGGCCAGCACCTTGAGGTAGGCCAGCAGGTCCTTCACCTCCTTGCGCTCGTAGAACTCCACGGCGCCCACGATCTCGTAGGACACATTGCGCAAGCGCAGCGCCCGCTCCAGGCCCCGCGAAAGCGCGTTGGTGCGATAGAAGATGGCGATGTCCGAGAGCGGGATACCCTCGTCCTGTGCTTCGTCGACCAGACGCACCACGGCGTCGGCCTCGGCCTCCTCGTCGTCGCACGACAGCACCGTGACCTTCTCGCCGTCGCCCAGCTCGCTCCACAGATCGCCCAGCAGCCGGCCCGAGTTGTTGTCGATGACGGCAGAAGCCGCAGCCAGGATGTGATTCGTGCTGCGGTAGTTCTGGTCCAGGCGCACCACGTGGGCGCCGGGGAAGTCCCGCTCGAAGTCGAGGATGTTCTGGACCCGCGCGCCGCGCCAGCGATAGATGGACTGGTCCGGGTCACCTGTGGCGCACATGTTTCCGTGCCCCTCGGCGATGCTGCGCGCGATGCGGTACTGGATCAGGTTCGTGTCCTGATACTCGTCGACGAGCACATGGCGGTAGCGCTGCCGGTACTTGTCGAGGGTCTCCGGCTGCTTGTCGAAGAGCTCCACGACCTTGAGCAGGAGGTCATCAAAGTCCGCCGCATTGGCCTGGGCCAACGCCTCCACGTAGCGGGCATAGACCCTGGCCACCACGCGGTCGAAACTCGACATGGCGTCCGCCTCGGCCTCCTCTGGCTCCATGCAGTCGTTCTTCAGGCGTGAGATGGACCACAGAAGCGCCCGGGGCCGGAAGCTCTGACTGTCGATCCCGAGCTCCTGGCAGATGTCCCGCACCATCGCGGTCTGATCGTTGGTGTCGTAGATGCTGAAATCCCGCCCCAGCCCGACGCCCTCGCCGTCCACGCGCAGCACCCGGGCACAGAAACCGTGGAAGGTGGCCAGGGTCACGCGGCTGTCGCCTACGAGCGTCTGCACACGTTCCCGCATCTCGCCGGCGGCCTTGTTCGTGAAGGTGATCGCCAGGATCTCCCAAGGCCTGACGCCTCGGTCGATCAGGCTGGCGATGCGGCGGGTGATCACGCGGGTCTTGCCACTTCCCGCACCAGCCACGATCAGCAGGGGCCCATCGCCATAGGCGACGGCCTCGCTCTGAGGCTCGTTGAGATGGGCGAGGAGATCGTCGCTGCTGGTCACGTGATGCGGCTCCGCGGGTGCGGGCGCATCCTCGCATCCTGAAGCTGCCCCGTGCAGCTTTCGGGCACAGCTTTCAGGTGCAGCGAGCCACCTTGCAAGACAGGCTCAGCGGATCAGGATCTCCATGGTGCCGCCTGTCGCAGCGATCCGTGCGGCGGCGACATGCACGTCACCGGCGTTGTCCGTTGACAGGACCACAACCGAGACGTGGCCGCTCGTGAGCAGGTGGCCATAGCTGTCCACCAGCTTCTGGAAGGCGTTCAGGTTGACCGTGGCCACGCCGCCCACAGGCAGCACGGTGGAGACACCCGCCGGAATACCGGAGGGATCAGCCAAGAGCTCCTCGATGGAATCGAGGGTGTCGACGCTGAAGAGAGCCTTCACGCTCACGGCGTCCACCGGCGATTTGAGGATGGCCTGCAAGGAACCCTCGCCCATGTAGGGCATGTTCAGGGACATGCGGCCTTGGATTGCCAAGCCTTCGTTCAGGACTTGGACGGGCAAATCCGTGACAGGTCCCGCCGTCATGCTGGGTTCGCCCACGTCGGCGTTGTTCGGGCTCGCGTTCTCGACATAGCTCGTGCCGGTTTCGCCCAAGAGATCCACAACCAGCTGACCCATGTCGTCGTCGGGGTCGGTCTCCGTGACGCCCAAGCCGATCTGGAGGTCGGTCGGGTCCTCGGAAGAGGACGATGAATCCCCATCAGACGGATCGTCGGTGACGGTCGGCAGCCCCCAGTCGTCGTCGGGATCGCCTGCGGAGGCGCCCGTCGCGAGGAAGAGGCAAAGGAAGCCACAGATCAGCGGACAGAGGATGCTGAAGCCGAAGCGAGGTGAGATGATAAGGGCCTTCATGATCACGTCCAATCAGGCAGCGAACAGCGCTGGTGCCCTCGAAGCGAGGGTCTGTTTCATGGTGATGTTCTGGTCGAGCAGTGCCTGGAAGTAGGACTTCCTGGAGAGCAGGTCCCGAATCTGTGGAAGTCGAGCCGGGAACCGACCGGCGAGGTCGGCAAACGTCTCGACAGACTTTTCAATCTCCCCAGCCTTCGCGTAGTTCACTGCGAGGTTGAGGAAGGATGGGAAGAGCCCCGCTTCCACATCTCCATCGTTCGAAGCGCTCGAGACGACTTCCTCGTAGCACTCGATGGCACGGCGATAGTCGCCTCCTTCAGCGTGCAAACGCCCAAGCGCTTGCACGGCTTGCAACTTGAGCAAGGTTGTCCGCCCCTCCAGGTACACCTTGCGAAACTGAATGCGCGCCCGATCGGCCCGGCCGACGGTCGCATGACGGAAGCCGAGGTACAGCCGGGCTTCGTCGAGTGTGGGGTCCAGGGCGAGAGCTTCCTCGAGGAAGCGCCGCGCACGGGTCAGCGTGGCCGACCCCCGGCGAGGTGAACCGAAGAGCTGCCGCGAACGACGGAACAACAGACCCGTCCCGCTGCGCTCGCCACCCATGCCATCGAGAGCCTCGGCCTCTTTCAGTTCCCGGCGAGCCTTGGCTTCCGTGGAACGCATGGGCAACGGCCGGGACGTGTGAGCGACAGACTGACGTCGCTTCTCGCCCAGAGCGCGATTGCCGGCCAGGGCATAGGCCTTGCCGATCTCATAGAAGAGGCGGGCAAGACTCTGGCGCTTCTCGTCCACCAGATTGCGACTGAGGGACGCGAGCAGCCCCGCAGGGTTCACGAGCCCCGCCAGACGGCTGTCACTCTCGGACTCGACCTCTCCTTCGGTACCTCCTTCGGCACCGGAGTCGACAGCCGAATGGGCGTTCCGATTCATCTCGGAGAACTGGCGCAGGGTCGTCGTGTAGTCGTGGCAACCCGCGCAGCCACCCATGTGCTCCACCAACCGCTGAATCGGACTTTGAACCGAAGCTTCCTGCGATTCGGCCCCCAACTCGCCGTCCACGTACGCGCTGAGATCCTCGACGTAGTCGGGGCAGGGTTGGGTGTGTGTGTTGATGGGAGCGTTCATGATTTTTGGGTCCCCAAGACGCGGACCATGGACTGGAAAATCTTCTTCCGAGCGCGACACACGACCATCTTGAAGTTCTCCAGTCGAATGCCTAGCACTTCGGTTGCGTCGCGGTAACCCATCCCCTGCACCTCCACAAGCTCCAGGGCCAGGCGGTCGCGGTCCTTCAACTCGTGCTCATAGGCATGCAGGTAAAGGGCCAGCATGAGGCCGTAGACCCGGCGACAGCGGGCAGATGTCTCAGCATCCTCGGAGACCTGCGCGGGGGTTGCGGTGTTCTCATCCTCGAGAACATCCGCGAGCATCGCCGCAGGAATGCCATCCCGGACCGAGTGCGAAAGGTGCCGATACACCGTGTTGCGAATGATGGAATAGGACCAATTGCGGAAGGCGTTCGGCTTCTCGGCGCGGAAGCGGGTGGGGTAGCGGTAGATGGCCAGGAAGGCCTCTTGAAGGATGTCGTTGGGGTCGGCGCGGGAGCCGCTCATGCGCATGATGCGCGCCGCGATCATGGAGAACGGCCGCACGTTCAGTTCGAAGAGCAGGCTGTAGGCCTCGACGCTCTTCAGCTCCCGAAACGCATCCATGAGCGCGTTGTTGAGGGCCTGGACTTCGCAGCCGGTTCCCTTGAGGACGGCTGCGGCCAGGAGCGGATGGCGGGTGAGTTCGGCCACAGAACGCGCCCGTTCGAGGGTCGCCTCGCTGATGTACTCCGGCGCGGGCTTGGCACGCTTCTTGGGCTTGGGCTTGGCGGCCGCTGTTGTGGTTTGGGCGGCCGGGCTCGGAGCTGTCGAAGCGGCGGCCTGGCGGGCTTTCGAGCTGCTGGGGACCGAGGCCTTGGCCAGCTCGGCCGCCTCGCCACCGCTCGTTTCGCCAGGCTCGGACAAAAGCTTCGCCTTCCTGCGTGAGGGCTCCACACCGATTCCTGCGCCCCGGGGACTCCAGACCCGACCCGGACCATTCGGTGCCTCGTTTGGTCTGTATCCGGGACGTGACGCCGAGTCACATAAATGACACCAGAAATCTCGTCAGAGTGAAATTCCTGGCTCTCTGACCCGGTTTGAAGCAGGTTGCTTGTCGTGCGCATCCTGCGACCGGCCCTGCTACTGACCTTCCTTGTGCTGGTCTTCTCGGCGATCGACCCCGTCTGGCGGATCGATCCTGATGCCGCAGCCTACCTGAGTCTTGGCAAAGCGGTGGCTCAAGGTGAGGGCTACGTGCTGGGCGGTGAACTGCACGGAAAGTACCCGCCAGGCTGGCCGCTGCTGTTGGCAGGATTGGCGAGACTTGCCGATATCGAGGCCTATGGCCTGTTCCATGCCGCCTTGGCGGGGGCCTGGCTCGTGGCGGTCCTGCTCGCCTACGCCCTCAGCAAGCGTCTCGGCCTGGAGCCGTGGCCGGCCCTGGCGGTTGCTGCTTGCGTGGCCCTGTCCCAGACCCTCTTCGAACTCTCCATCCGGTATCTCCGGACCGAACCCTTGTTCCTGGCTCTCAGCCTCGCCGCCTTGCTGTGCATGCTGCGGGCCTTCGCGGACTCGCCCGACGCGACGTCGAAACGCCCATGGGGAACGGCCTTGCTAGCCGGTGCTCTGGTCGTGGCCTGCCTGTCCGTGCGCCTGGCGGGCGTCAGCCTCCTGGCCGTGCCCGCCGTGGCCTTGCTGCGCGGTGCCAGCGGACGTCCCAGCGCAGGCCGACGCACGGCGGCCCTGATCGTACTCGCCCTGGGTGCTGCGGGTGTTCTGGGCTGGATGATGTGGGGCCAGCACCTCAGGGACTTGCAGCCAGGCGCTCCGGACTACAGCACGGAGTTCCTGGCGGCCGCTCCCCGGGACCTCACCAAGGTCGTTCAGACGGATGTACCGCAGCTCGACGCCGGGTCGCTCGGTCGACGCATCCTCGGCAACGTCGGCGTGTTCGCGCGGGCGAGCGCTGTCCTGCTGACCAACGTCGACAAGGCCGGGGCACGGGCACCCGTGGGCTTCGCCATGCTCGCGGTGGTTCTCTTGGGAGCCGTGGGACTGCTGCGCAAGTCGGCTGCCGAAACCCACACCCGCAGCCAGGCTGCGGCAACCCCGGGCGGGGCCGTGGACGACCGACGATTCCTTTGCTGCGTCTACCTCGCAGCAACCCTGGCCCTCTACCTGCTGTGGCCATTCGACCAGCAGGAACGCTTCTATGTTCCACTCCTGCCGCTGCTCCTGATCTGCGTCTTCGAGGGGGCCCAGTGGGTCGCGCGTCTGCTGGTGGTGTGTGCCCAGAGCCCTGCCCTACGCGTGCTGAGCCTGCTGTTGGGAGGGGCCGCGCTCGCGATCCTGGCCGCCCAGCGTTCGGACGACCCCAGCGTCCTGGGACGTTGGAGCAAGGCCTACACCCTGCTGCTTCTCGCAGGCGGCACGGGGCTCGTGGGCCTCGCCTGGTGGATGTTCCGGGGCCGGGATCTGCGCGCTCACCCAGCCCTCTGGCTGCTCGCACCGCTGCTCTTCGCCGTGCCCTTCGGTGCGCTTCGCTTCAGGGAGTGGCCCGCCCTCGTCCAACGTTTCCAGGAGCGACGGGAGGCCGAGCCTCGCTCGGGCCCGCTGGAGCGTATCGAGGTGCATCCGGTGCTTGAGCAGGTTGCGGACTACCTGGCCAGCACACCGACCGACACCGTGGTGATGACGGATGTGCCCAAGATGCTGGCATTCATCTCGAACCGGCGCTGCATCCCCTTCGTCTTCCAGGCTGAGCCCCCCGCGGTGCTTCTCGGTGAAGCCGATGTGCTCTTCTACACGCGGGAGTTGCCCGAAGCCGCCCGCGTTGTCGACGCCGTGTCCCAGGACTACGAGGCGGTCTTGGAACTGCCCGCCGTGGATGACGGCCAGCGCCTCGTGACGCCCGCGGTGCTGCGCCCCCGCTAGGCCCAAGGCGAACCTCAGCCTCAATCGTCCCCTGGGGGGCGCCCGCGCATGCGCTTGGTCTGGCTGCGCTGCTTCTTGCCCTCGAGTCGGCGGCGCTGGCTGCCCTTGGTGGGCTTGGTGGCTCGGCGTGCCTTCTCCACGTGGAGCGCCGTGCGCACCACCTCCGCGAGACGTCGACAGGCTTCATGCCGGTTGTCCAACTGGCTGCGTGAACCATCGGCATGCACCACGAGCTCCCCGAGCTTGGTGAGCCGCGGCGCCAGCTTGCGCAACAGCCGCGCGCGCCAGGTGTCGTTGAGCACCGTGCTTTCGGCCACGTTCCAGCGCACGCTCACGCGCGTCGAGAGCTTGTTGACGTTCTGCCCACCGGGCCCGCCGGAGCGGCTCACGCTCAACGACAGCTCCGAAGCCGGGATCAACAACCCGGGCCGCACTTGGAGATCCTCGCCCTCCATTCTTCAGCCTTCCATGGCTCGATGACTCGTCATGCTTCCGCGGCAGGCCATGGCTCAGCGACCGGCCGCTGGCTCCGCGTCACCGTCCGGGGCAGCCTGGCTGCGTAACTCACCGCGCCCAGCGGGTTCCATGCTCTGCACAACGTTCTGGTCAAAGAGGCCGCCCAACGGAAGTTCGAGGATCAGCTCCCCGTACTGCTGGAACAGGTTCATGGAGGCCTCGTTGTACTGCACGGAGAAGAAGGGGCCGCCCTCAGGAGCACCGGCGATGACGGCGTCAGCCACCTGGTCCGCGAGTTGCGCCAGGCCGGCGTCCGTGCACTCGCCCAGCGTCAGGAAGAACGTGTCGTCGGCCTGCCAGTAACGGCCGCTGGGGACGAGGCCGGAGTCGTGGGCTTCGACATCCCAGAGTTCTGGAGCGGAGTCGAGGCTGTCCAGTTTGAGGGTGCGCGCGAACAACTGGAGCACTTCGGCGGCCCCATCGATGTCCAGCTCCCGATCGGGCTGCACCGCGAAGGCGAGGGCGCCGGCACCCTCTTCCAAACCCACCACCACCGTGCCTTCGCAGGGCGTGAACAACTCCGCGATGCGAGCCATGAGACGCTCGGCGGGCTCTCCTTCACCCATGGTCAACTCCACGAGCGGGCGTGCCCATTCGGAGACGGCGCTGGGGAAGAGCTGGGGGTCGAAGGCGAACACCGTGGCCTCGCGTCGGGCGCGCGCCGGGCGCGTCGCCGTGAGCACACGCGAGAGCGCGCTGCCATCGGCCCACGCCGTGCGCAGTTCCATGTTCGAAGCGTCGGCCCAGCCCTCGTCGTCGAAACCCGGACCCGCAGCAGACTCGCCGTCGCCCACCGCACTCAGCGCGGACATCAGGCGCTCACCGCCTTGGGGAATGTCCAACATCAATTGGAAGCCCTCAACGTCCTTCAGCGACAGCATCTCGAGCAGGCTCCAGATGGCGGGGCCGGGGATGGGCAAGCCGCCGACCTGTCCCGAGTCTCCGTCGTTGGCCATGGCGGCCAACATCGCGCCCATGCCTGCCATCTGGACACCCAGGAGCATGCTTCGCGCCTGGTTCACGGCCCCTTCGATCTCTTCCTTGTAGGCGAGCTGGATCCGGGAGGCGTGCACGCTCAGGACCATTGGCGCCTTGTCCTGACCCAGGCCTGGCACCTCTCCCAAGACCTGCTTGGCCACCACACCGGCCTCATAGGACGGGGCCAAGATGGCGTAGCCCTGGTCGATCACCAGACCCGTCTCCCACTCTGCGGGGACGGGTTCCGAAGCTGCCGCCAGCATCTCACCCACCGACGGGGGTCCAGAGATACCCCGCCGGGCAATGTTCAGCACCTGCAGGAAGGGATGGCTCGAGGGGAGGCTGAACCCCCAACGATCCTCGCCTACCTCCCGCACCGCCGCACTGTTGGTGAGCGAGTCGCGGAAAGCCTGCTCGTCGACCAACGGCAAGAGCAGGGTGAACTCGTGGCCGAACACGAGCTTGTCGAGGATCAGGATCGTGAGAGATGCCTCCTCCGAGAGCCCGGCCGGTCGCCAGGACACCGTGCTCTCGAAGGCCTGCGCCACGGACTCGGCCGGCGCGGAGACGGCCAGGTACGCCAGGACTCCGGGCGCCTTCACATGCAATGGCCAGGATTCGCCTGTCGCTTCCGGCTCGGAAGAACCGCAGGCGAAGCAGGACGCGAAGAGGCCTGTGAGTAGGATGAGCGTTCTCATGCATCGCATCGTAGCCCCTTCCGCTCGTCGTTCCCTTCGTGAACGTATGTCATGCCTGCGTTGAATCGCGAGGCACGAGAGTCCCTTCGACGGCTCTTCTTGGCCGAGGGATTCGCTCACGTGGGCTTCAGCAGCGCTGAGCCCGTCCCTGACCATGTCAGCCCATGGGTCGCCGCCGGGCGGCACGGGGCCCTCGAATGGATGGCCCGGGAGCCCGGGCAGCGGACCGACCCGGGACAACTACTGCCCGGCGCGCGGAGCGTAATCTGCGTCGCCGCGAACTATCCCGCCACCGACGCCCGGGAGTCCATCGCGGGCTTCGCCCAGGGAGAGGACTACCACCGAACCCTGACAGCGGCCCTGAAGCGCGCCGCAGCGGCACTCCAGCAGCAGCACCCCGAGGCGCGCACCAAGGTTTGCGTCGACACCTCCCCGCTGCTCGAACGCGCCTTCGCCGCTCGGGCGGGCCTGGGCTGGGTCGGGCGCAACACCATGCTGCTCAACGAGCGCCATGGGCCCTGGATGCTCTTGGGCGAAGTCCTGACAAGCCTGGAGATCGAAGCCGACGCCCCCGCCGTGGATCGCTGCGGCACGTGCACGGCCTGCGTCGACGCCTGTCCCACCGAAGCACTGCTGCCCGACCGCATCCTCGACACCCAGAAGTGCCTGTCCTATTGGACGATCGAGCATCGTGGGCCGCTCCCGGCCCCGCGGGCCGAGCAGCTCGGGCACCGTGCCTTCGGCTGTGACGACTGCCTGTCAGCCTGCCCCTTCCCGGCCAGCGCCGCCTCGACTCCCCATGCCGCCAGCCCGGGTGCCGGGGACAGCCCAGGCCCCTTCCAGCCCCGCCCCGACCTGCACGGGATCCGCCTCGATGAGCTGGTGAGCCGCTCCGAGCAGTCGTTCAAGCGGCACTTTGGAAGCACGCCTCTGGAGCGAGCCCGGAAAGGTGGCCTGCTGCGCAACATTGCAGCCTGTCGAGCGGTGCAGGCGAAGGACCTGTAGAATGCCCGGCCCTCCGTTCCCCTTGAACCACAACGCTACGCCCCGATGAAGATCTTCGAACCGCACATCCACATGTACTCCCGCAACACCCGCGACTACGCCGAGATGGCGACGGCGGGCATCCGCTCCCTGATCGAGCCCGGTGGATTCTGGCTGGGTCGTGCTCGCAAGCACCCCGAGACCTGCATCGAGTACTTCGACCACCTGTTGGAGTTCGAGCACACGCGGGCCACCAAGGCGGGCATCAACTACCACTGCACCTTCGCGCTCAACCCGAAGGAGGCCCACACGCCCGCCATTCGCGAGCGGGTCATGGCGGAGTTGCCCAAGTACTTGGAGCACCCACTCTGCTGCGCCCTCGGTGAGGTGGGCTACGACGTCATCGACAAGATCGAGGAGGAGGTCATCCTCGAGCAGCTCGAGCTCGCCAAGAAGATGAAGCTGCCGGTGCTCGTGCACACGCCTCACGTGGACAAGCTGGAAGGCACCAAGCGCTTGATCGACAACTGCCGCGACGTGGGCATGGATCTCGACATGGTGGAGATCGACCACTGCACCGAGGAGGTCATCGGCGCCGTCGTGGAGTCCGGCTACTGGGCGGGCTTCACCATCTACCCCGTCACCAAGCTGTCGCCCGAGCGCGCCGTGAGCATCTTCAAGCAGTACGGCACGGACCGCATGCTTGTGAACAGCTCTGCGGACTGGGGCCCTTCCGACCCGCTTTCGGTTCCGAAGCTGGCTTCGTTGATGCAGCAGTCGGGCTTCGCCGAGGACGTCGTGCAGCGTCTGGTCTGGGACAACCCGGTGCGTTTCTTCGGCCAGGGCGGCAAGCTCACCGAGAAGCCCATCTTCGAGGAGGCAGTCGCCTGAACCGGAACCGGCAGATGAACGCCGTGCGGACCTGGTCTTGCGCTGCACTGGTCGGCTTCCTGGGACTGCTCGCCCCGTCCTGTGCTGCGGACGAGGAAGGCAGCTCAACGCGAGAGGTCGTTCAGCAGGAAACGACCGGGCCGGTCGGCGAAGGGGATCCCGTGGCGGCAGCGGACATCGCTCCGGAGCCCGAGCAGGGGCCCGAGCCGAGCAGCCCGCTTCCGGCCCTGGACTCCCTCCCTTGGCCCGCGGACTGTGCCCCCGTCCACAAGGCCATGTTCGCGGGCGGCTGGGACGTGAAGGCGCCGCTTGGGTTCGAGCGTGCGCTCTTCGACGAGGCGGCCATGCTGGCGATCCCCGAGAACCGTCACGTAGGGCGACGGCCATGGCGCGGTGTCACGTCCGAGGGCGACATCATGCTCATCGACCCGCAAATCAAGGGCCGGGCCGGCCCGGCCATGGCGTACGTCTGGTGGTTGCTGACCTGGAACGAGATCGTCGGCATCCCGCAGGAAGACCTTCCCGCAGTCCTCCATCTGCGTCACCAAGGGCGCATCAAGCTCTGGATGGACGGCGAGCTCCTCTTCGATGAGGAACCCAACGCAGACGGCTCGTGGAAGACCCAACGGCGTGCCGTCAAGTTGTCTGGCCCCGACGATGCGTTCCTCGTGAAGTGCGGTCTCGGAAGCCCTGAACTCGGGCCTTCGGCCAACTTCGAACTGCGGGTCAGCACCCTCGAAGGCACGCCCCACCCAGGGCTGATCTGGCAAACCGTCCGGGTCTGGTAAGAGCCGCCGCCCCAAGGACAGCGGGCCCCGGTTCAGGCTTCCAGAGGGCTCAGCTCTCCGCCCTGCGCAAGCAGCAAGCGATTGCGACCGATCTCCTTGGCACGGTAGAGGGCTGCATCTGCCCTCGCCACGAAGGACTCCGGGGTGTCGCCCTCTTCCAGCTCGGCGACGCCGCCGGAGATGGTGATGCTGAGCTGCGCACCATCGTCCAGCACCGGCACGGGAGTGCCGCCCAACTGGAATCGGAAGCGCTCCACGATGCTGGCGGCCTCGTGGATTTCCGTTTCGGGAAACAACACCAGGAATTCCTCGCCGCCCCAGCGGATGACACAGTCGGAGTCGCGCGAGACAGCACTCAAACGGGCGGCCACCTCGACAAGCACCTCATCGCCAGCCTGGTGCCCGTGCGTGTCGTTCACCTTCTTGAAGTAGTCGATGTCCAGCAGGCTCACGGCCAGAGCGCGGTCGTAGCGACGCGAGCGTGACATCTCATCTTCGAGACGTTGCGTGCCGTAACGCCGGTTGAACAGCTGCGTGAGTTCGTCCGTGCGGGATGCGCGGTCGAGCTGCTCTTGGAGCATGCCCGTCCGTGCGTGACTGCGGACGCGGGCCAGGAATTCGCGGTGGTCACCATCCTTGGCCACGTAGTCGTTGGCGCCAGCGCTCAGGCTGTTGACGACGTCGTCGCGATTCGTGCTGCCCGTGAGCATGAGCACGGGCAAGAGACCGTTGTGAGGCATCAGTCGCAGTCTGGAGACGAACTCCAAGCCGTCGATGCCGGGCATCATGAGGTCGGAGATCACCAGATGCACCCCGTGCTCAGGAGCCAGCCGGTCCAGAGCGGACTGTGCATCGCTGTGCGACTCCACCTCGAAGCCTGCCTTGCGCAGAATGGCCTCGTTGGCGAAGCGGATCTGCCGTTGATCATCGACGAGGAGAATGCGAGCCGGTGTCATGTCGGGGAGGGCGTCTCGCTGGACGCATGGGAAGAGGGGTTCTCCAGGACGCGTTCGACGACATCGGCAATCGAGGTGCCGAGCGTCACGACTTCCAGAGCAAAGGCGCGGACCTCGCTGCAGGATGCCGGTGTTCGTTGCATGCAGACTCGTGCCGAGGCACGCGTCGCACTGCGCGAGGGAGACCCTTTCCGGAAGGCCTCCCCAGGCAGCGTTCCAAATGGCTGAGCATTCATCGCCCGCTGCTGAGCAATACTGAAGCTGGCCATCGCCAGTCTGCCGCGGGTGAACGCGCCGGCTGACGGAGCGCCCACGAGCTGTCGATTCTGGGGAGAAGAGAGAAACATGCTCCCTGCTCATCGACACCCAGCTGGACCCCCCTTGAGACTCAACGGAAGGCCGTTCCGAGGCGTTTCACCAGTGAGCGCACAGCCGTTCCGGAGAATTGGCCTGAGGCGGGAGAGGGCTCACCTGAAGGCGATCCGGAACGCAAATCCGCTGCTCCCGTGACCCGGAACAAGTTTTTGCTACGAGCCGGCTAGCGCCCGGGGAACAGCTGCTCGAAACGGTCCTCGAGTCGGCGCTGGGCGCCCCGCGCTGGAGTGGCCACGAACACGATGTCGTCGCCAGCGATGGTGCCCACGACCTCTGGCATGGCCATGGAGTCGAGGGCCAAGGCCACCGTCTGAGCGAGCCCAGAGCGGGTGGCCAGCACCAGCAGGTTCGGGCCCGCGGCCCGCACCCCGCGCACAAAGGGCTCCAATTCGGCCAGGGTTGGGTAAGCCAGGCCCGCCTGGGGCTCGCCCTCGCCCTCCGAATTGAGGCTGTAGATGCCGTCCGTCTTGCGCGCGCCCAAGAACTGCAGGTCGCGGCTCAAGCTCGATTGCGTGATGTGAAAGCCCTTGGCCTTCAGGGATTCAACCAGGCTTTGCTGCGTGCTCGGCTTGCGGCGGCGGAGCAGGGATTTGAGCGCCTTTCGACGCGCATCCTGGTTCCCTCGTGTGTTTCGTGGCATCAGCGCTTCTCCCCTTTCGTCAGGCCCCGCCCGAGGCCTTGCCCGAGGCCGTCGGTGCCAAGGCGGCCGTCGCCTCGATCTCGATCTGTGCCCCCGGTTCCAGCAGCCCCGCCACCTGCAGCAAGCTCATGGTTGGATAGTGCCGACCCAACACCCGCCTGTAGGCAGCACCTACATCCTTGATGCGGTCCACATACATCTGGGTGTCGACGCAGAACATGGTCAACCGCACGATGTCCTCGGCGACGCCTCCGGCTGCGACCACCACCGCGAGACAGTTGTTCAGCGCCTGCTCGAACTGATCGACGAAATCGTCGGAATCGATGCGCTCCTCGGCGTTCCAGCCGATCTGTCCTGCCACGAAAAGGAGGTCGCGCCCTGCGGGTACCCGCCATCCATTGGCGTAGCCCTTGGGGCGGGGCCAGGCCTCAGGTTGCACGGGAATCAGGGGGCGAGCGTCGGGGTCGCTCATGGGCAAAGTCATAACTCAATGCGCATAAAACGACAAGGAGGTTCAAGAGAGCAGGGCCCTCACCGAGGGCAGGAGCTGCAACCCACCATCAACCCAGCTCAGTCGATACGAGCACCCAGACCGATACCGAAGGCCGTGTAGAGGCCGGTGGTGGGATCCGCATCCACGGCAACCGTCCACGTCTCGGTGTCGGAGGCCAGCAGGTTCTGGACCGCCGACTGCACCGCATCGATTTCGCTCACGAACTGATCCACCAAGGTGAACGCCATGGGGAAGCGAACCAGCTTCGGGTTGTCGACACTGCCACCGATCACGTTGCCGGCTGTGGCCACCAAGGCCACCTGCAGGTCTCCGGTCTCACTCCCTGTTGAGCTCACCGGAGGGGTCGGCGCATCCAGGCTCTCGGTCACATCCGTGGGAAAGACCTGCCAGTCGTCCGCCGGATCGAACGACCAGTAGAAGGTGTCGGCGCCCACGCCGAACAAGTCCACGTCGAGCAAGCGACGGAACTCCAAGCTGTAGATCCGGTCGGTGGTCCCCACTCCCAACTCGATATTGCCAGCCACCACGCTCTGGCTCAGCTGGACCTTGTAGTCCAAGCCCACACTCACCCCGCGCCGCGGGTCCTTCTGGTAGGGCAAGGTCGTCATGCTCTGGGATTGGCCGCGACGGTTGTCGCCGAACCAGCCGAGCGAGAACAACGAACGTTCGACGGGTGCGTTGAAGGCGGGGGGCACGAGATAGTCGCCGGTGCCCCCGTACACATGGCTCAGGCCACCCGGCAGGTTGGCGTCGTACTCGAGCCCCCAACCGTCGCCGATGACACCTTCACGCAGGACATCCAGGCCGCCCTTGCGCTTGAAGCCCACGAAGTCCTCGACGAAGGTCCCGTCTTCGGAGACGCCCACGATCATGTCCAGGAAGTTGGAGAGGTAGGCCGCCTCTTCGAGCTCCAGGGACAGGGTGTATGGGCCCGTCTGCATGCCCTCGTTTCCGGAGAAATCCAGGTCCGGGTCGGGCGCGCCTTCCACGGCCACCGCATGCAATCCGGTGTCCTCCACCGGCACGACGAAAGCCGAGTAGGTGCCCTCACCCGAGTCGTCGTCAAAGGCAAGCAGCTCCCCGTTCATGCCGTTGAAGAGCCCCATGAAGGTGTCGGGGGCCAGGGAGGTGACTCCTTCGGGAAGCTTCAGCTCAGCGTGCAGAAGCGAGAGCTTGGGCGCCTGGAAGCTGAAGTAGTCCACATCGCCCGGCGTCAGCAGCCCGGTCACTTCGGTCGGCATGCCAGTCACCAAATGCGGCGACTTCAGGATCACGGGCGTCGCGGAAGGGATGTCGTTGCCGTGGTCGTCACCGGTTCCGACGGCCGGAGCAGTGCCGCTCTTCTGACTGCGCCCGGAGTTCGAAGTCCTCGAACTGGAAGAATCCTCGTCCTCATCGTTGGTCTCGGAGGCCCCGCCAGAACTGCGGGGCGTACGCGCACCCAATCCGCGTCGCATGCGGATCCCGCTCTCCACGAAATCCAGAGCCAGGGGCGGCACACCGTAGACACCTTGCCCGGAGAGGCCCGTGACCTCGGTGAGCACTTCGTAGTCCAGGCTGCGGGGGTTCTTCCGGACCTGGTAGGCGCCGTGCAGGCTGGGAGGATCGAAGCTGAGCATGGTGAGCACCAGGTCACCCACCTCCAGCGGAGGGCGCCCCACAATCTGCAACTCAAAGCGCTCCTGGGGCTCCCGCCCCGCCAGCACCCGCTCGCGCTCGAACTGGAGCAGGGTGACGCCGCTCGCTCGCACCGTCTGCATGGCCGTGATTCGGGCCAGCAGAACGGAATCCGCAGCGTCCACTTCGTCGGCGGTGGTCTGGGGGGCAAAAAGACTCAGCACCCCCATCGGCAGAGCGAGGCAAAGGATGAGCGCGAGAGCGCCCAGAGAGACCTCGTCACGACGGATGTTCACGGCCTTGGATCCTTGATGCGAGTTCGGGGTGCGCCGAGTTCGGGCTGGCCGCCGTCGATCGGTGAAGGTCGGGCGGCTAGAGTCGGCCACGCGTATCACCGAACGGGTTCACTGCGGGCAGGAACGGCTCAACGCGAAGAGCCCAGCGTAGTCGAGAGCCAGGGGATCGTCTAGAAAACGAGTTGTCGACAACGTGAGCAGCCAAATCACCCCAACAGACGACGTAGAGAACCCGCCGGGACAGTCCCTGCTGGGCCTTCTGATCGTGGCGGGCGTGCTGCTGATTGCCCTCATCCCCGACGCTCCCATCGTGCGCCCCAAGGTCACATGGGCTCGCGCCGCCGTGTTGAGCGCAGCGGCCATCGCGCTGCTGTTCCAAGCCCTCCATGGGCGACTCCGGTTCTCATGGCCGACCTGGCTCGCCTTCGCCGTCGTCCCCGCACTTCTGGCAGCGCTGCATCCCCTGCACACGGCCGTCGCCAGCGAGTCCCTGGCCTCCGATGAGATCCAACGCCTGGCCCTCATCCCCCTGAGTACCTGGGCCGCCTCCTACGCGCTTCACAGCAGCTTGTGGCGGCGACGTTTCGTGCTGGGACTCGCTGTCGCGGGCCTCATCGTCGGCGGCCACGCCATGCTCCAACGCCTGGGCGGGATGTTCCCCGGAGAGCTGCTCAACACGCTGCACATCTACCCCTCCTCTCGGGCTCTCGCGGGCTTCGGCAACCCGGTCTTTCTCGGTGCATGGTTGGTTCTGGTGACACCCGTCCTGATCGCGGAAGCACTGACGTCACCGAGAGCCAGCCGCTGGCTCGCGAGCCTGGCTGCCGGCCTATGCCTCCCCGCCCTCCTGGCCACGAGCAGCGTGGGCAGTCGCTTTGGCATGGGGCTCGCCCTCTTGACGGCCCTGTGGTTGTTGTTGCCCACCCGTCGCAGCCGCATCTGGATGGCAGCCCTCGTGATCGGTTCCGGCGCCGCGATCGTGCTGATCGACCCGGGCGCCATCTTCAGGGAACGCGTGCACACCCTCATCTGGCGGGATAGCTGGGAGCTCTTCCAGTCGCACCCGGGCGGGGTCGGCCCGGGACAGTTCCCGGTGGCCTTCCTGCCCTTCGCATCCGACGAGCTCCTGGCGGCACACCCCATGGGCTCGGTGATCATCAACGACGCGCACAACGAACCGCTGCAGGTGCTCGTGGAGTTGGGTTGGCCCGCCTTGCTCTCCGTGCTCCTGGCGGCGGGCTACGGATGGGCCTTCGTCCGCGAACGACTTGCCGAACCCTGGGCGAGCATGCACGAGAAGACCCTCTTCGTCGCGGCAGTGGCAGGCATCGGCGGCATGCTCGGCCAGTCGCTGGTCTCCCCCGACCTGCGCTTCCATGTGAGCGTCATCATGCTCGGCATCATGCTCGGCTTCCTGACGACCCAGAGCCCCCAGCTCGTACTCTCCCTGCGGGGCGGACGCCTTGGCCGCGGCTTGCTCAGCATCCTGGCCTTGGGTTGCCTCGCGCTCGTGGTGCACGACACGTGGAACCGCAGCCAGCTTGGTGAGCTGCTTCAACCCGGCTCTGCTGACGAACTGCTGCCGCTCGACATGGAGGCGCTCGAGGAGCTGCGTGCGGCCACGCAAGCGGCTCCGGAGGACCCAAACACCTGGTACCAATTGGGTGCGAGCTTCTACGAATCCAAGCGCTTCGCGGATGCCGCAGAGGCCTTCCGGCGCACCCTCGAACTGACACCCGACAACGTGCCATTGATCCGCATTCTCGGCGTCTGCGAGACGGCAACGGGCCAATACGAGGCGGCCGTGAAACACCTTCGACGAAGCCTGGCCGAGAACCCGGACGAGCTGGAGATCCGCTACTACCTGGCCTTCGCATCCTTCGGGCGCGGTGACCTGCGCACAGCCCTGATGGAAACAGAACTCGTCCTGCGAGCAGATCCCGAGCATGTGGAAGCCCGGGCCCTGCTGGAACAACTCCGGGAATGAGGCCCACCGTCGTCTGCCTCGACGCAGGCAACACGCTCTTCAAGGAACGGCTCGGACGCCCGGCCCTCTACGCGGAGTGTTTCCAGGCTGCAGGTGTCCAGGTTTCTGAAGCCTCCCTACGAGACTGGATGCCCACGGTGCACGACACACTCCCCGCCCTGGTGGAGGGCGAGGCTCGCTATTCGCGACCGTGGTTCAGGGCTTTCGTGCGCGAACTGCTGCTGCGCGCGGGCGACGAACGCGAACCCGAACCCCTGCGCGCCGAACTCGAAAAGGTATTTACACGCCCCGAGACCTATGTGGTCTTCGCCGACACCTTCCCCGCCTTGGACAGCCTGGTCGAGGCTGGGTTCAGGCTCGCCGTGGTCAGCAACTGGAGCGACCGGCTCGAAGATGTCTTGAGCAGCCTGGGGCTGGCCCGCTACTTCGAAGCCATCGCCATCTCTGCCGTCGTAGGGGCCGACAAACCCGACCCCCGCCTCTTCCGACATGCCTTGCAGCAGCTCGGTGTCGAGCCCCGCGAGGCCGTTCACGTGGGCGATCATCCGAGGAACGACCAGGTGGGCGCCCGCCGCGCGGGGATGACCGGCTGGCTCATCGATCGCAGCGCGCAAGGGGTGGCGAGCAGCGATGTCCTCGTCTCATTGGAAGAACTCGCCGGGCGACTCGCCGCACTCTGAACGGCGGAGCGGCCGCAAACGGCACGAGGCCCGCGCCCCCCGTCCGTGAGGAAGAGGAACGCGGACCCCGAGTTCACCGTTGTCCGATCGATCGACCCGCTAGAAGGCGGGAGTACAGCCTCAGGGCGTGGTGACCCGCAGACCGTTGGTTGCGGAGTAGCCCTGGGGAGCGCCGACGTCCTGGATCCAAGCCTGGAACGCCAGGTCGACGTACGACGGCAGCCCTGAGCCGGGGACGGTCGCGGTGAAGTCCACCAAGTTGGCCAAGCCCGTGTTCGGCGCACCCAGGATGCGCAAGATCGCGAGGGGATCGATGACCAGCACGCCGCCGTAGAAGACGTTCAGCTGGATGTTCGAACCCACCACCAGGTAGGCGAAGTTGTTGTCAGGCACGTTCGTGACCCGCAGCTTCAGGTCGGTGCCAGCCAGGCAGTTGCCCTGCCCGAGCATGACGGGGAGAGCCATGCTGCCCTTGAGGGGGTGACCGAGGTCAGCCCACTGACCGCCGTGGTTGCTGTACTGCATGTTGACGGCGCCGTAGTTCGCGAGAATCAAGTCGTCGAAGGTGTCGCCGTTCATGTCGCCGCTGGCCACGTCGTAGGTGTCGATGACGTTGTCTGAGAGCGGGCCGAAGGACTGCCTGACGAAGTTTCCGCCACCGATGTTCACGAACAGCTCGCTCGTGATGTTCGGCGAACGGTTGGCAAGGATCGCGTCCATGTCGCCATCCTTGTCGAAGTCGCCCCAGACGGAACCGATGGTGCGGCCACGGTCCATGGTCAAGGCGCTCAGCTTGCGAGCGCTGAAGACGCCCGAGCCGTCGTTGAGGAACAGGTGGTTCGTCTGCGCCGTGCCGTTGCCGACGAAGAGGTCGAGGTCGCCGTCAGCGTCAGCGTCGGCGAAAGAGCAGGCCAGGGTGTTCTGGATGTCCACGGACTGCAGACCCAGCGCCGACTTGGTGAAAGTGCCTGAGCCATCGTTGAGGTAGAGCCAGTTCGCAGCGCCCACACCGCCCACCACACCGCTGTGATTCGCGACGTGGATATCGAGATCTTCGTCCCCGTCGACGTCGCCGATGGCGAGGCCGTAGGAGGATTCGATGTCGGTCGCGGCGTCACCGCTCAGGTGGCGGGCGAAGGTGCCCTCAGTGCCGCCCTGGGTGCCGCCCTGGTTGATGTAGAGGAAGTTGGCCTGGTCGTTGAAGTTCGTCACGTAGAGATCGAGGTCGTCATCACCATCGAAGTCTGCGAACTCAGCTTGGCGGGAGTTGCCCACATCCGTGACCACCGCGCCGACCACCACCTTCGAGAAGGAAGGGGGGTTGGTGCCGAGGTTCAGATAGAGGTCGTTGGTCTGGCCAATGGAGTTGGCGATGAACACGTCGAGGTCGCCATCGCCGTCGATGTCACCCACGGCGATGCCACGCGAGTTGCTGATGTCGGTGGTCAGGGGCGCGGCCGGGTGCCCGCTCATGGAACCGCTGCCGTCGTTGACGTAGAGGAGGTTCTCCTGGTCCAGGTTGGCAACGAGGGTGTCGAGATCCCCATCGCCATCAAAGTCGGCCAGGACGATGTCGCGGCTCAGGTGGGCGTCGCTCCCGATGGAACCTGCGGGAAGGTCGCCCCAGAGCAGATCGTGCGGGTGGATCTGAGCTGCGAGAGAGGGGCCGGCCGCCAGGGCCATGCCGAGCACAATCGTCTTCTTCAACACGGTGAATTACCTCTAAGGGTCTGTCGGGAGATCGGATGGCACAGATCGGACGTCGGGCGCTCTGCGCCTGAGACAAAGTTCGGCCAGTTAAGGGAGTCACCGATTTTTTGGCGGGCGGGGCGTCCGCACTGACCCAGGACTGGCCGAATTCGGCACCCTAAGGCCTGTTGAGACTGGTAGCGTGGCCAGAACGGTTTCGCTGCCCGGACCCGACCTTCCCGCCCACCCGCGCCGAGACCCGAACGATGAGCCCACGCATACGGACGACCCCTATCGGCCCCGGTATCGGCCCAGGACTGCTGCTCGCCGTGGCCTTGCTCGTTGTCTCGTGTGCCCCGTCGACCCATCGCCTGAAGGCCAGCAACTCAAGCGAGCCCCCCCGGCCCGCCCTCGAAGCGTCGGCGCCCGCAAGCCAGCCCGCACTCGATCGCGTGGAAGCCTATCGCGACACCGTCGACAAGATCCTGGCCACGGCCCTCTCCCAGGGCAAAGCCTTCGAGTTGCTCTCGGAGCTCTGCACCGTCGCGCCGCGCCGTCTCGCCGGCTCACCAGGAGCCGCGGCCGCAGAGCACTGGGCCCGGGAGACCCTGCGCGCCCTGGACTTCGAGAATGTGCACTTCGAAGAAGTCACGGTGCCGCACTGGGTTCGCGGCAAGTTGGGCGAGGTGCGCTTCGCGGAGCCGGCGGAGTTGTCCGGTGACTCGGTCCCCATGTTGGCCCTTGGCGGCAGCGTTGGAACGCCCCCCGAAGGCATCACGGCCGAAGTGATCCTGGCCGATGGCATCGACGCAGTCGCCGAACTCGGCGCGGCAGCGCGGGGCAAGATCGTGCTCCTGAATCGCCCCATGGATGCGGCCCTCATCTCCCCCTTCGACGCCTACGGCCAAGCCGTGGGGCAACGCTCCCGAGGCGCCGTCGAGGCCGCCAAGCTCGGAGCTGTTGCAGCCCTCGTGCGTTCCATGACGCCCAACCACGACGACATCCCCCACACGGGCGCGACGCGTTACGCGGCCGATGTGACGAAGATCCCCTTTGCCGCCATCAGCACCAACGGCGCTGACCACATCGCCTCCCTGATCAAAGCCGGAAAGCGCGTCGTGCTCAACCTGCGACAGGACTGCCAGACCCTGCCCGACACGCAGGGCCACAACGTCATCGCAGAGCTACGCGGCACCGACTTCCCCGACGAGATCCTGGTGGTGGGCGGCCATCTGGATGCCTGGGACGTCGGTCAGGGCGCCCACGACGATGGCGGCGGTTGCTGCCAAGCCATCGAGGCCCTGCGTCTCCTGAAGAGCATGGGCCTGCGCCCCAAGCGCACCCTGCGCGTGGTGCTCTTCGCCAATGAAGAGAACGGCCTAGCCGGCGGCAAGGGCTACCTGGAAGCCCACCGGGATGAGATGCCCCAGCACCTGCTGGCGCTGGAATCGGACTCCGGTTCGTTCACGCCGCGCGGCTTCACCACCAACGCCAACCCCGAGACCTTCGCCTTGCTGGAGGCCATCACCGGCCTGCTGAAGGATGCCGGGGCAGGGAGCATCGCCCAGGGTTACGGCGGCGCAGACATCGGGCCCATGAAGGACTCCGGGGTGGTGCAGCTGGGCTTCGAACCCGACCCGCAGCGCTACTTCAACTTGCACCACACCCACGAAGACACGCTCGACAAGGTGTCGCCGCGGGAGATCAACCTGGGCGCAGGCTGCATGGCCTCCTTGCTGTACATCCTGGCGGACCTGCCGGAGAGCCTGACGCGCAACGCGGTGAAGAGAGACTGAGAGGTCGAGACCGCTGCGGGAGCGGGCAGCGACAGCGCGCTAGCCGCTCAGTCGCGCTCGGGTTCCAGCTGGACACCGAGCCCGTCCGCGATGCGGTTCGCGTAGGCGAAGTAGGCCACGACCAGATTGGCTTCGAGGATCGCCTGGTCGTCTAGACCCGCAGCCCGCAAGGGTGCGAGGTCCTGCTCCACCATCGCGCCGGGGCTCAACGTCAACTTCTCGGCATAGGTGAGCAGCGCGCGCTGGACGTCCGTGAGCTCGGCGCTGCGCCAATCCTGCTCCACCGCGGCCAGCCAGTCGGCTGAATGCGTGCGTCGTGTGCGCCGAGCCAGACCGGCCCGGTGGTGCGTCACTCAGTACTTGCAGCCATTGAGGTTGGAGACGACCAGGCCCAGCAACTCGCGGTCGGCCAGGCTCGTGCGCCCCAAGCGATGCAGGATGCTGTGGTACAGCCGCGCGTGATCTCCCAGGGTCTCGGGCAGCAGGCTGTGCACTTTCAGGATGTGGTCCACGCGGCCGGTGTTGGGGTCGCGCTCAGCCTTGTACTGCTTTGCAAGCTCGCCCGTCGCGGTCGCTTCGGGCACCGTCTCGATCCAGGCTGCCCGGGGCTCCTGCGATGCTTGGTCGTCCTCAGACACCCGGCGTCCTGCGCAAAACGATGATGCGGCCCGAGTACCCGCAGGCCACGATGCAGAGCGTCGAACCGAGGTTCCCCACGTAGTCCGCTGCCATGTGATGCAGGCGGTCGGTGTCCTCGTAGATCTCCGTGGCGTCCCAGTCTCCGTCGTCGAGACCCAGGACCGTGATGGTCTTCTCGTAGCCCCCTGTGACCGCTTGCAGGCCCGGGGTCGTGGGGTCCACGCGCGCCAGCACGGCGCCGCGCAGCTTGGCGGACTCTTGATGGATGTCCTGCCGCTCGCCGTTCTCGTAGAGGCCGAGGCTGCCATCGTCCCGGGCCACGAGCAGGCGCTCACCATCCGTCGCCATGCGTGCGTTGCCGGCTGGCGCCAGGTCGATCACTTCCGTGGCGTAGCCCGTCCCATCCCGACGCAACATGACCAGGCTGCCGTCCGCGCAGGCGATGACCACGCCGTCCTGGTAGACGAGGGCGTTCTTGGCAGCGCCTGGCAAGGTCCCACCCGAAAGTTGCACCCAGCCCTCATCGGTGAGGTCCATGACCACGGCCTCCGTGTCAAAGCCGGCGAGAACCACCTCGGCGCCAAGAGTGCCGTCGAGCTCTGCCACACAGGCGGCGTGCAGCAAGGCGGGCGATTGGTGTATCTCCTTCATCACCCACTCGCCAGCATCCCGGAAGAGCACGTGCGCCGCACCGGGACCGCCGTCATCCTCACCGCCCGTCGCGATGCCCACGGTGACGATCTCGAGGCCGGGCCGGTTGATGTCCACATCGCCGAGCACGCACTGCACCATCTCGCCGGGCGCCTGCCCGATGATCTCGTGGGTCCATGCCTGGTTCTCGAAGGCCACCAGATGCACGGCGCCGCTCACACCCACCGCTACGATCTCGTTGCCGGGTCGCGTGGGGTCGACGTCGCCCACGGCGCAGCCACCCAGCTTCTCGCCGGCCTCCACCGCGATCAGCGACGACCAGAGGCCGTTGTGGACCCAGGGCAGGGTGTCGGCGGCCTCGGGCCGTTCGACCATCTCCTGGGGTTCCTGGGCACACGCACCCAGGCACGAGAGGGCGAGCACTGCCCCAAGCAGAACGGGTCGCGACTGGCGGTGCGTGTCCATCGGGTGCTCCTGCTCTGGGTTGGGCCTGCGCTGGGGGCGCAGCCCGCGGGTGCCATGGCTGTGAGTGGGTCGCCGGCAGGGAATCCTATCCGGGAGAGCCGTCTGCGATCCACGAGGGGCTGGCAGTGCGGAGCCGATCGGCTCACCCACTTCCCTAGCGTTCCCAGGCTCCGAACAGGACGCCGGGCGGCCTCAGAAAATCTCCAGCAGCGGGTCGGGCTTCGGCCGCTTGAGCTTCATGCTCATGGAGGCGTAGCCCACCGTGCCCATGTCGCCGCCCAGCGTCAGGCTGTAGGTGCCCGTCACGGGCAGTGTCAGTCCGCTCAGTTTCAGCGTCTTGCCCGACTTCGACAGGGCTACCAGGCCCGTCAGGTTGAGGGGCTCCCCTCCCTGCGGCGTCACGGAGACGATCTGGGGCAGCAGGCCGGCGGGCAAACCAGCGAGCATGCTGGGCGCACCCTTGGGCGGCTTCACCTGGCTGACCTTGGCCGAGCTCAATAACGACCCCGCAACGGCGTCGAACTGGAAGCTCTCGGCGCCGTCGTCCAAACCCACCGTGAACAGCTGCTTGAACTTGCCGGGCGCCGAGAGCTTGGTGCCCAGCCGATACTCACCACCCTCGAGGCTGGCGCCCAAGGCCTCCACCCGATAGCTGCCGGTCTGCGGCAAGACGAGCTTCTTGGTGCTGGCCTTCTTCTTGGAGGCCTTCGTGTTGCCGAGCTGTTCTGCGGAGGCCACCAACCACGAGCCGTCCGGTGCGATCACGCGCAGGGCGGGCTGCAAGCTGCCGGCCTTCTTGTTCACCTTTACGGAGAGCTTGCTGCCGGCCACCGCGTCCATCTCGACGCTGTGCACACCGTCCTCGGGCAGGAGGCCGCGGATCTTCGTGCCCGGGGTAGCCGTCGCAACGGGCGCCGCCACCCAACTCAGCAGCTCGTCCGCGCGATCCCCCAGCCAGAGGATGATGTCGGTGTCCTGGTCCAAGGTCGAGCCAAAGAGCGGCACGGCCTGCACCACCCCCGCCTGGGAGAACGGCCCGGCGTCATAGATGACAAGCCGCGTGCTCAGGGGGTTCTGGGTCTTCCAGGTGAAGCCCGCCCAGGACGGGTGCAGCATGGAGGCTGAACCGCCCATGATGCCGTTGACCCCTTCGAAACCCTGGTCGTCGAAACAGAACGGGTAGGGCATGCACGAAGGGTCGGTGTTCAGCAGGTAGTCCTCGCAGATCGATGTCTCCTTGTAGTGCAAGTACATCGGGAAAGACGCGAGCTGAAGCGGGTCCGCATAGAAGAGGGGCGAGGCCGCAAGCAGTTCCTCGGTCGAGGCATCGCCGAGCAGGGCGCCGGGCAACTCCGAGTGACCCTGGTCACCGAAGTGGTTCGCGGCAAGAAGCAGATCAGGGCGGAAGATGGGCCACCACATGGGCGCTCCGCCAAAGGACGCCATATGAGGCTGGGTGGGCTCGTCGAATTGGCCACCCAACCCCGCGAAGGGCGCTTCGTTTCGTCGGTCGGGGCCGAGGGCCGCCCACATGAGTGCCGCCGAACCGGCGCTCGTGCCGCGCACGGCGATACGCCGGTGGTCGAGCTGGGACATGAGCTCGTCCTGCATGTTGGCGAAGGGCGCCGTCTTGCGAGCCAGGTGCCGCACATGCTGCACGAGCATGACGGCGTCCTTCTCGCACATGAAGTAGTCGCTGGAGTCGTAGGGTGCAACGCCGCTACCCACGAGATCCGGCGGCACAATACCCGGCGCGTGAAAGAGCCCGTGCCCAGGCCAGTCGGGTGGCTCGCCGAACTCGTCGTTGCACTCGGCGCCGAATGCGATGTCGAAGGCATCCGAGTCCGTCTCCAAGCTCGGCGTGCTGCGCGCCACGACCACCGCAAAACCCACGTCGAGCAGACGCCCGAAGAGGTTGTTCTCATCAGCAACCTGATCGATGGTGATGGCGAAGGCCTTGAGGTCGAGATAGACCAACACCGGCCAACCGCCGGGGGGCATCTCCAGCACTTGCGGATCCGGCAGGTAGAGCCGGTACGTCTGCAGACAGTTCCCTTCCAGCGGCGCGCCGACGTAGGACCAGGGCTCACTGTTCTCGGGCGGGATCAGCTGGGCCAGCAGCCCGCTGGCCCCTCCGAGGGGCGACAGCAGAAAAAGCAGCAGGAGAGTCAGGCGCCTGGACATGGGGAGAGCAGGGTAGGTCGGGTGAGGGTTGGGCGTGAAGGCCGAGACGGCGAACAGGGGTGTGGGAGCCGCTCAGGGGAAGGGGTCTGCATCGGCAACCGGACCAACGGAAGCTGAGGCCACCTCAGGGGCTAGCTCAGGCCAGAGCGCACGGAGCCACTCTCGCGGGCAACAGCTCGGAGCGAGCCGGAGCACACCATCGCCCCCTACAGCGATGGCGGGCCCTCGGGGGCTCGAACCCCGGGCCGACGGATTATGAGTTCTCGGTTGGAAGTTCGAGCGAGACTGTGGCGTGTCGCTACTCGCCGTCGCCCGGGGCATTGACCGGCAGGAGCATCACGGCGTGCTGTCGCCCATTGCGCTCTGCCGAGCCGACGATGAATCCGGCGTCGTTGATGTCCATCGCGTAGTTGATCCGCCAGCTCTTGTCCGCAACGAGGTCGTCCAGGAAGTAAACCTGTCCGTCCTTCATCAGGTAGGCCAGCGAATCGTCCCAATCCGACGGCGGCCAGGGCTCGCCCTCCTTCCAACCCCATCCAACCACGTCGCCGTGGCTGTTCACTTCGCTCAGCCGAGGGTAGGGGGACAGGCCGGCCTCATTCAGGAGATCCTCGACGTCGAGGATGACTCCGTCGCGCAAGAGCCCGCCGTAGTTGAGGACGTCTCCTTGCTCATTGATGTCATTGTTCAGGGAATGCGACGCGGTGCCGACCTTGCCCGGCAGCTCTTGCATCGTGCCGTCCTTCCACGTCCACCAGACGGTGTAGAACTCGCCCTCCCACTGCTCGTCGGGAACCACCGAATAGCCGAGCACGGCGCCGTTCGCATTGGCCGCGACGGTGCGGGCGAATCCCTCCTGAATGACGGTGAGTGTTTCATCGGCCTCGAGGAACGCTGCGTTGGCCATCTCTATCCCAACGCTCTCTTGAACAGTCAGCGCCAACCCGCCACTTGTCGTGATGCCGCGCACGAAGACATTCACGTCTTCCTCCAAGGCGAGCTTGAACCCCCACTCCGGCGTCAGCGGCGAACTCAGGGAGGTGGAGTACTCCGACACCCAGCTCGTAAAGGGTTCATAGGTATCCGCGGGGTGCAGCGTAATCGCGACGGTCCCCGAGGCATTCAGCTCGGGACCGAAATCGCTGGGCCCCCTGAATGACTCCACGAACCGGTGTTTCTCAAGCGGGAAGAACTCCCATCCCGTTGGACCGGGGCCGTAGAGAAAGACGGCGTGAGCCCCGTCGAGCGTCATCGCCAAGCCGGCCACCTGGTTCAACTCGTTGATGCTGTGGGCCCAGGAGTCCGAGTTCTGCCACGCGCCCGCAAAGCTCGTGACCGGGGGTGTCGCGTCGCCGAAGGGGTCGTCGCCTGATGCCCCGCTCATCCACTCGGGATCTCCGGGTAATGGCGGAGGCGGGCCGAGGGCGAAGATCGTGTAGGACGGCGCCGACGGTGTCTCTGCGCTGAGGGTCAAAACTGTGAGCGTCGCAATGAAGCCCAGGAGCAGGACTAAGATCAGCCAGAAGGGTGGATTGCGCATGCCCGACTCCTTGTGAATGAGATGATCTTCTTCCGGCGGGTTCTTAGAGCGTAAGCGAGACGAAGCCGCTCGTGTGAGCCCTCGAACACGTGGTGTTGGCCGCGAGCTTTTTGGGGGAAGCGGACGGAGTGACCGGGAGGGACACGGGTAGCACCCCGTTGGCTGTCAACTTGGCTGTCTGCCCATGGCCAACTGCGCGAATTCGTGCTCAAACATGGTGGGCCCTCGGGGGCTCGAACCCCGGACCGACGGATTATGAGTCCGCTGCTCTAACCAGCTGAGCTAAGGGCCCCCAGTTCGGAGCAGCTTACGGTTCGCAGAGGGTTCCCGTGAGCCCGTTGCTGAAGACCCAGCCTTCGGGCTGCGTGGAATCCATGAGCGCGGCCTGCACGTAAATGGTCAGGTCGTAGAGCAAAGGGTCGTTGGGCACGTTGAGCAGCTTGTGCACCTCGCCGGACGCGTCGGCGCCGATGCCGAACAGGATCCAGTTGCTGGGGCTGACCAGGATCGTGCCGCCGAAGACCGGGCCCGAGACCGGCGCGATGCCCACGATCAGCGAGCCCGTCGTGAGGGGCTCGCCGCCTGTGACGTCGAAGGTCTGGGCTTGGGCGACGGTGGTGCTGGAGGCCGTGTCCAAGGTCAGGGTGTTGGTGCCGCCCAGGCCCACTCCGTAGGGCTCGTAGTTGCAGCCGTCGTCCAGGACGTAGTCCCAGATGCCGCGCCCGTAGGTACCGAAGCGGATCAGGTTCAGACCGGGGACCTCCTCGGCGCTCCAATAGGTGGTGATCGGTGCGTCGTCACTTGCCGCGTCCAGCCACAGGGTGCCGGAGGCGTCGCGGATGTAGACCGAGGTCTCGGTGCCGCACATGACCGTGCTGCCGTCGGGAGATTCCGCCAGGCAGTACACCAACGTGCTGGGCAAGCCCTGCCCCCAGGGCGCGAAGCTCTGGCCGCCGTCGGTGCTCTTCCACACCGCCGGGCTGCCGTAGCCGCTGCCGCCGATGTAGACGGTGTCGACGTCCACATGGCTGGGCTGGATCGCCGTGCCGTACAACCACACCTCGCTCGGGCCCGTGGTCGCCGACTGGTTCCAGTTCACGCCCTTGTCGTTGGAGTAGAAGAGCCGGCCGAAGTTCGTGGCGGCATAGGCACGGTTGCTGTCCATGGGCGAGAAGGCGATGCCCGTCATGTACTCGCCCGAGCTGCCATCGAAGGCGAAGCTGGACCACTGGGTCGCGTTCCACACATTCCCCACGGCCGCCTTCTGGTAGCGGTAGAGGCGCTTGGCACAAAAGAAGAAGGCGTTGTTCGCGTCGGGGTCGGCCTGGATGTAGGGCAGCCAGGGGTGGCTCTCGTTGTCCGGGAAGTCCGCCGTGAACAGCTGCTCGCCGTTCTCGTTCTTCGAGGCCAGGATGAAGCCTGGGTAGACGGAGTAGACCCAGCGGTGGCTGCCATCCCCGGACGTCAGGTGCGCGTAGTCGCCGCTGATCAGCTGGTCGAACTCGTACAGGGTGCCGCCCAGCGGCGGGTCGTGCGCCGCCTGGTAGCCCTGGTCCTGTGCGCCGGCGTGGATGTGATCCGTGTTCAGGTTCGACGTGTGGGTGGTGTAGTACTGGCTCACCCGCAGGCCGTCGAGGGAGATGTTGGCGACGCTCGAGAGGCCGTCCGTGCTGGTGTAGAGACCGCCGTCCGTGCAGATGTACCAGGTCTCACCGCCACCGACGTCCGGCACCACATCCATGCCCGGGATGTCCGCGTGCAGCTTGGTGGCCTCCTCGCCGTAGTACTCGTACCAGGGGTTCACGATGTCGAAGCTGTTGCCGCCGTCGTCGGATCGGTGCACTTCCACACCTCCCCAAGCGAAGAGGTCCGGGTCCACCGTCGAGGCGTTGAGGGTGCCCCAGTAGTCGCTCACGGCGCCCTTGTCGATCCAGGAGACGCCCGCGTCATCGGAACGATAGAGCGTCTTGGCCCCGCCCACGTCCAGCACGGCCCACAGCCGGGGTGCGCCTGCCTCGCTGCCCGTGATCTCGCCGCCGTTGCCGACGACCGGCAAGCTGCCCACGAGCGCCCAGTTGTCACCGTTGTCGAAGCTGGCCCAGACGTTGCTGTTACGCAGCAGGTAGAGCGCACTCGCTCCGGTACGGGAAGCCCAGAGATCGCCCTCCCAATCCACCAGGCCGATCGACTGCTGGAAGGACGCGCCGCGGTTCGTGGAGCGGTACAGACGGTTGCTGTATTGGGAGCCGCTCCACCAGCGCACCAGGATGAAGATGCTGTGGGAGCCGTCCGATGTGCTGAGCAGCCGACGCACCGAACTCACATTGGTCGGCAAACCCGTGGGCGCCGTCCAGGTGACGCCGTCGTCCGTCGAGCGATGCACGAGGCCGCCGTCGGTGGCGCGCACCATGATGTCGGGGTCACCGCCGTTGACACCCGGAACGACCACCAACCAGTGGGCGCCCCCGTCGAGATTGTCACCCAAGGGCGTCCAGTTCTGGCCCGAAAGCGAACCGCGCCAGACACCGCCGCGCGACGAACCGCCGTAGAGCTGGGTTCCATCCGATGAACGCGCCGCCACATGCATACGCCCCGCGAGGTTCTTGCTGCCCCGCTCCACCCACGGCGTCGCCGTCGAAGCCGAGATCATGCCCGCCATGGCGTTGCGCTTCTCGCGCTGGGCCGCGGCATTGGCGGCCTCTGCTGCCTTCCAGTCGAAGGACGGCGGCGCCACGTGCCGCTCCTTGTGGTAGTCCTTGCGCTCCTTCTTGTAGTCGCGCAGGTCCTCCGCAATACGCGTCGGGTCGGCCGGCATCATGTGGTGGGTCGGGACCGGCTTCGTGCCGCTCTCCTCGTCGTGCTTCCCTGCTTGTGAAGCAGGTGGTGAAGCACAAGCCGTCGCAAGGAACGCGAACGCAAGACAGATCAGGGTGCGGGCCACGAGAGCCTCCGGGGCAGGCGTGAGGTGACGAACGGGGACGTGGAGCCTATCAGCCCGGACCTACTCGTGCCGAAGCGCCTCGATCGGATCCATGGCCGCAGCGCGCCGCGCCGGGTAGAGGCCGAAGACCACCCCCGTCAGGCAGGAGATGCCCATGGAAAGGATCACCGAGCCCGGGGTGACCACCGCGTTCCACTCCGTGAGCGTCTTCACCAACCAGACGGCGGCACCGCCCAGACCGATGCCCAGGACACCGCCCACGACGCTCAGCGTCACGGTCTCCACCAAGAATTGCCAGGTGATGTCCCCACCTGTGGCGCCCAACGCGCGCCGGATTCCGATCTCTTGCGTGCGCTCGGTGATGCTCGCCAACATGATGTTGAGGATGCCGATCCCGCCCACCAGCAGGGAGATGCCCGCGATGATCGGCAACACGATGTTGAACACGCGCTGGGTACGCTGGCGCGACTCCAGCAACTCCAAGGGCACGATCACTTCGTAGTCCCGTTTCTTGTGCAGCCGCTCCAGGATGGTCTTGATGGAGCGCGCGGCCGTGATCACCGACTCCTCGGAGTCGATCGTGCAGACGATCTGGTGCAGCTCCACCCGGCTGCTCTCGAAGCTGCCCGCCTGTTGGTTCACGTCCATGAGGCCGAAGCGATCCACCACGGATTCGTAAGGCACATAGACCTCCATGGCCCGATCATCCATGCCCAAGCTGGCCTTGTTGGGGCTCTGGAACTCGAACTCGGGCAGAACGCCCACCACCCGGAAGTACTCGGTGCCCACCTTCAGGTCGAGCTTGAGCGGGTCGCCTACGTAGCGCGCCTCCTTCAGCAACCCTTGCCGGATGACCGCAACACGTCGCCGGCGTTCGCCGTCGATGGGCGTGATGGTGCGACCGATGAACGGTTCCAGGTGCAGACGATCGAAGTACTCGGCCGTGACTCCACGCACCTTGGACGCGATGCGACGGCTCTTGAACCACAGGAACTTCTGCACGTCGTGTACCGGCAGGACGTCCTGCACGGCCGGGACGGTCTCGGCAATCACCGCCGCGTCCTGCCAGGTCAGGCCGTACTCGAGGGTCCAGCTGTCGTCGGCCTCCTGGGAGTCCTGCTCCACCGGCGGCTTCTTCGCGTTCAGGATGATGTTGCGGATGCCCAGCTGCTCGATCTGGTCGAGGATCGCGCGCCGCGCCCCCTCGCCCGTGGACATCATGGCCATGACCGAGGCCACGCCGAAGATGATGCCCAGCGCCGTGAGGAACGAACGCAGCTTGTGGCGCGACAGGTTCCGCAGCGCTTCCGCCACGAGCTCCAGGAAGTACGTCATGTGGGCGTCTCGGCCATGGGCGTCCCCGCCTCTGCCCGACCCCCGCTGCCCTGGGCGATGTCGTCCTCGATGCGCCCATCGCGCAGCATCACCCGACGCGGCGCCGCCGCGGCGATCTCCGGGTCATGGGTGATGACGACGATGGTGCGACCCGCATCATGCAGCTCGTAGAAGAGGTCCATGATCTCGCCGGACGTCACGCTGTCGAGGTTGCCGGTGGGCTCATCTGCCAGCAGGAGTGCGGGGTTGTTCGAGAGGGCGCGCGCCACGGCCACACGCTGCTTCTCGCCACCGGAGAGTTGGGACGGCACATGCCCCAGGCGATGCCCCAAGCCGACCTTGTCCAGCAGCTCTCGGCAACGCTCGTGGCGTTTCTTGCGGCTCATGCGCGCGTAGAACAGGGGCAGCTCGACGTTCTCCATGACCGTCAGATGGGTGACGAGATTGAAGGACTGGAAAACGAAACCGATGCGCGTGTTGCGGATGCTCGACAGACGTTTGTCGTCTAGCTGGGCCACGTCTTCGCCGGCGATTTCGTAGCGCCCATGAGTTGGACGGTCCAGGCAACCCAGGATGTTCAGCATGGTGGACTTGCCCGAGCCCGACGGCCCGACGATCGCCAGGTACTCGCCTTCTTCAACAGCGAGGTCGATGCCGCGCAGCACCCGCACCGCGGTGTCACCGGCACCGTAGATCTTCTCGATGCCTTCCAGCTTGAGGACCGTGTCGCCGTGGGTCATGCGTCAGTTCGAGCCCGCTGCATCGGCTGCTTCAGCAACAGGTTCAGCGGCGGCCGGCACGACGGCAGTGCCCTCGCTGGCAGCCCCGCTGGCAGCCTCTGACGAGGCATCGTCTGTGGGGCTCGCCGCGCCATCGGTGATGACAGCGCCGGCCTCGCCGTCGGCAGACCCGCCCGCAGGCGCCTCGGAGTCGATGCTGTCCCCGATGCCGCCGTCACCGTGCTCTGCCTTGGTGTCGTCGTCGGCGCTGTCATCGGTGCCGTCGTCGATGCCGTCATCGCCCTCAGCGTCATCGTCCGCGTCACTGGCTTCTTCGCCGGTGTCTTCAACGGCGTCATCGTCACCCACAACGTCTTCCTCGCCCTCGAATGTCGGCTCCTTCTCCTCGGACGACTCCGAACCCAGGTTCGGGTTGTAGAGCAAGACCCGGTCGCCTTCGTCGAGGCCTTCAAGGACCTCGATGTAGACGTCGTTGCTCATGCCGGGCTCCACCGTCGCCTTCTCGGGTTGGCCAGCGGCATCTAGCCGGTAGACCCAGTGTTCGCCCTCCTCCAGGAAGACACACTGGATGGGGATGTAGATCACGTCTTCGCGACGATCGATGAACACTTCCGCCTTCGCGCTGATGCCCGGCTTCAGTTCAACGTCCAGAGCCTTCGTGTCCAAAGTGACGTCCACGTCGAACTTCTTGACCTCGGGGTCGTCATCCCAGGGGTTCTCCCCCGAGGCGATGGCGCCGATCTTGGTCACGGTTCCATCCAGCACGAGGCCCGGATAGGTGTCCATGCTGACCTTGGCCGCCAGCCCCACCGCGAGCTTGCTGATGTCCGCCTCATGGATGCGGATCTTGACCTCCATGATGCGTAGGTCGGGGATCGTCAGCACCGTGAACTGACCCCAGATCTCACCACCCACGCGAATGCGGTCGCGCTCCCAAGGCCGTTGAGGATCGCCGTAGATGACGATGCCCGGGCTCGGCGCCGAGAGGACCATGTTGGAGATCTGCTCCGTGAGCTCATCCACCTGATCGTTCAGCTTGTCGAGGCGCTTCTGGTACTGATCCACGTTCACTTCGCGCTGCCGCAAGGTGGACTTGGCACGCAGGGCGGACGTGTCGAGGCCACGCCTACCATCGCTCACCGCTACATCCCGCTCGGCGAGGGTCATGGGGAAGGTGTACTGCTCGAAGAGTTCGAGGTCCCGCTGCGCGCTCTCGAGCTCCACGGTGCGCTGTTCGTAGGAGATTTCATCCTCTTCGAGCTGCGACTTGTTGATGTACTCACGCTCCTGCAGCAACTGGCTGTCTTCGAAGCGTTTCTTGGCTCGGGTGAAGTTGGTCTCGGCCGTCTTGATGGAGACTTCCAGCCGCCGCCGCTCCTTGGGCGCATCCCCTTCGATGTAGCGTTCGCGCTCCTTGCGCGCCTTGTTGTCGGCGATCTCTGCCTTCTGGATGGTCGCCTCGTTGTCCGCCTTCTGGATCTCCAGGTCGGTCTCGGCGGTGTCCAGGTCCGCCTCGGCCTTCACCACGTCGAGCCCCTTCTCTTCCAGGTTCTCCTCAAAGCTGGTGGCGTCGAGCCGGGCCACCTCGATCCCCTCCTCGACCTGCGTCCCCTCCTCGATGAGGAAGGTGATTTTGGCCTGACCGCGCAGGTCGGTCTTGATCTTGGCCGACTCCTTGGCGACGAGCGTGCCGTTCTCCGTCACGGTGACGGTGAGCTGACCGCGACGCACGGTGAACAGACCGTTTTCAGGGATGGCGGCCGCAGCGTCTTCGCCATCGAAGACACCCGTGAGATAGGCCGTGGTTCCGCCACCCGCGAGGAGCAGCACCACGATGATCAGAGGGAGCTTCATAGTCGCCACATTCCGTCATTCTCGATGAACAACAGGCCCAGGTCCCGATACAGACGCAAACGCGAAACGAAGTGGCTCACCTTGAACGAGATGAGTGCGTTCTCGGCATTGATGAGTGCTGCACGTGCTTCGAGCAGGGCGCGGTTCTCGACATCACCCGCCTCGTAGCGGATCTCCGTCACCGCCACCGCCCGCTCTTCCTGCCCGATCTGCTCCACCTGCAGATCGATCTGCTGCTCGGTCCGTTCCAGCTGACGCAACGCGTCGTTGATGTCGCGCTCGACGTTCTCCAGCAGGATGTCGTAGTCGCGCTGGGAGCGGTCGCGCGCGATCACCGCAGAGCGGTAGGCATTGCGCTCCGACTTACGCTGGATGGGGATGTCCAGGGAAAGTCCGACGGAGCTGTTCCGATCCGAGAGCAGTTGTCCGTTGGGTTCGAAGTTCTGCACGTCGTCCGTGGGGTCGGTCTTATCGAACTTGCTCACGGACCCCGTCTTCGAGTTGTGCACGCCGCTCAGCCCGTAGCCCATGGTCAGGTCGAGGTCTGGCAGCAGGGTGTCCCGGGACAAACGCAGGGACCTAGCGCTGTCCTCAAGCCGTTCCTTGGCCGTGATCAGGTCCAGACGGTTGCCGAGGGCCACGGTCACCGCAGAATCGGGATCGAGGGAAACGCCCAGGAAGGGCGGCTCTTCATCGCCGACGTCGATCTCCTGATCGTCCGGTAGGCCCAGACGAATGCGGAAGGAGTCCACCTGCAGGTCGTAGTTCGCCCGAGCCACCAGCACGCCGTTCTCGGCGTTGATCTCGTTACGACGAGCGAGAAAGACATCCTCATCCTGGTTGCGATCCAGCTGCCGTAAGGCTTCCGCCTTCTCGCGGTCAAAGACCGCCTCGGCGTAGCGCCGCTCTTCGTTCAACAGCTGAGTGCGTTCGCTGACCAGGTCGAAGTAATCGCTGGCGATGCTGATGGCGTGGTCTTGCCGGAACAACTCGAAGCTGCGGACTTCGTAGACCATGTTGCGCTCGGCCTGCGTCAGCGCCTCATGGGACACCTCGTAACCAGCGCCACGCAACAACGGTTGGTTGAGCGAGAAGTTCAGGTTGGAGGTGTAGACATCCCGCGCGGAGGGCGTCGGCGAACGCAGGAAAGACAGGCCGCTCGACAGGGCAAACGTGCCGCCCGTGGGAAGGATCTGGCTGACGCCGAAGGAACCGGACGTCGTGGTGCTTGGCGTCCCACCTCTCGCATCCGTGAAGAGGGTGGAAAGGGTCGCATTCAGCTGCGGCCCGAAGTTGAAACGCGTGAGTGACAAGCTCAACCCTTGCAGGTAGAGGCTCTCGCGCCGAGACACGAACTCCCGGCTGGTCGTGAAGGCCGAGATCAGTGCCGAGGCCAGGTCGATGCGTGTGGGCCTACCCTCGACACCTGATCGATCGGCCGCCTCGGACTCCACCCGGTCCTTCTCCATCGTCGCGAGGGCCTGGCCAGCATGCTGGGTCCCAGGCTCGACGGCTTCTTGCTCGATCTCCACCGCAGGCTCTGGCTGAAGAAGGTGCGACTCGCGGGCATCCAGAACCCGGAAGGTGCTCTCGGTGAGGACCTCATCCACCTCCCGATCTGCTTCCCCCACCCACTCAGACGGTGAACGGCAGCTCCCGAGCCCCAGCAGCAGGAGGGATACGGCGGCCCAGCACGCCCGCCTCGATCTCAAGCACAGCACGTCATGCACTTCTCTAACTCCTTGCGCTTCGCTCCTTGCAGATCCCGCCAAGGAGTCCCCAGGACTCCCAGACTGCATTCGCTGGATGAGATCAGACCCGACACCAGCCGCAAGCAAGACGCGGCCCGCATCCGACTGTCAACGGCAACCCACCCCCAACGATCGACGGGAGGCCCAACGTCGGTCTGTATGTCCGAAAGCCCAGCACGCAACGTTGGACTTGAGACCCCAGGAAACCGAAAGCGGAGTTTAACCAGCCCTGAAAGCTGTTCCCGAAGCAGCCAGCTTATGCCACCACCACGTCACCACCTGGAATTCCCCGGGTGACTCCGCGGGTGTCCACCACAAGAGGCGCAGCCTCCACCACGAGCGGATAGTCCACACCGGAATGATCCGTGACGATCACGACGGCCGTACATGTTTCCAACCCTTGGCGATTCAGTTCTTCACTGGAGAGCGCCTCGCGTCGCCCGTGGGCGCAGGCCGGTTCCGCCGGGACATGGGGGTCGTGATAGGACACCCGCGCCCCCGCGTCGTGCAGGATGTCCAGCAGGGCAAGGCCCGGGCTTCCGCGCACATCGTTCACATCCCGCTTGTACGCGATGCCCAGGACGAGCACGTCAGCCCCTGCAAGAGGGACCCCTCGTTGCTCCAGCGCCTGCTCGAGACGCGCCAGCACGTAGCTGGGCATGGAGCGGTTGACTTCACCCGCAAGTTCGATGAAACGCGAGTGCGCACCCGCCTGCCTCGCTGCCCAAGCCAGGTAGAAGGGGTCGATGGGGATGCAGTGCCCCCCCAAGCCGGGTCCGGGGCGAAAGCCCTGGAAACCAAAGGGTTTCGTGGAGGCCGCATCGACCACCTCATGGATGTCGATGTCCATGGCGGTGAGCACCATCTTCATCTCATTCACCATGGCGATGTTCACGGCGCGGTAGATGTTCTCCAGCAACTTGGCGGCCTCGGCGACCTCCGGGCTGCTGACGGGGACGACGGTACGCACCGCGCATTCGTAAAGCGCCACGGCCAGGATTCGCGAGACATCATCCAGCGCGCCGACCACCCGCGGGACCTCGGCGCGTGATCCGCCGCGCCCGGGGTCTTCGCGTTCCGGAGCGAAGGCGAGGAAGTACTCATGGCCGCAACGCAAGCCACTCTCATCCAGCAGCGGCCGCACCACATCGCGCGTCGTACCCGGGTAGGTCGTCGACTCCAGGACGACCAACTGACCGGGACGCAAGCTCCGGGCGATGCATCGGCAGGTGTCCGTCACCGCGCTCAAGTCGGGTGCATCACCAACACCCAAGGGCGTGGGCACACAGACGATGACAACGTCCACGGCGGCCAGACGAGACATGTCGTGCAGCGCCTCGAAGCGCCCAGTGTCATCCAGGGCTCGGACGAAGCCGGCGCCCAGGTGCTCCAGGTCACAGTTGCCGGCCCTCAGGCGCTTGACCTTGGCCACATCGATGTCGAAACCGAGCACCGTCAGCCCGGCCTCCACCATGGCTCCGGCGACAGGCAGGCCGATGTACCCCAACCCCATGACACCCACCACGGCGCGCCGGGATTCGATCAGCGCTCGGAGCTGCTGCGCCTCAGGCGAGCCTGCGTTGGCGCCGAGAGACGCCTTGTGAGCAGGACGTGGGGCGGCACCGGTCGAAGCCTCGGGGCCTTGCTGGTTCAAGCTGAACTCGCTCACGTGCTCTCCGCCGGTGCTGTGTCAGGAGGGGCTGGCTCAGACAGATCCGCGACGTCCCGTAGGCCTCGTTCCCACTTGCCGCTGATGAACAGCAAGGTCATCACGAGGCCCTTCAGGGCAGCGCTGATCACGATGGCATACCAGACGCCTGCGAGGCCCCAAGTCGTCCCAAGCGCCAGGCCAAAAGCGATGGGAAGCCTCAGCAGATTGCCGGGGATGGAGACGCAGGCGGCCATGACAGGCGAACCAGCCACTGTCATCGTGTCCCCATAGACCATCTCCATGGCCTGGGGAATCTGGCAGAAGGCCATGATGCTGATGTAGAGCGCCGCCGCCTCCAGGATGCCCGGGTCGTCGGTGTAGATGCCGGCCAGGGCGCCTGGGACGCTGAGAAAGATCGCCGTCGTCAACAGCATCACGGCGCTCGTCAGGAGCACACCCACATGACCCGCGCGGCGAGCGCGCGGCAGATCCCCTGCACCAATGGCGTGGGCCGCCACGGTGCCCGTGGCCACGCCGAAGCCCAACACGACCATGAACGAAAGACTCTCGACCCCGCGGAACCCGATCGCGTAGGCACCGAGTGCGTCTTGCCCGAAGCGTGCAATGAGGTCCGTGAGGCAGGCCGCCACCACCGCATACAGCAGGGTCGAAGCGCCCGAGGGCATGCCCACCCGCAGGATCTCGGCGCCCATGCGGCGGTTCCGGCGGTAGCTCACACGCTGCAACAGCCCTTCGAAATGACCCCGCTTCACGAGCCGGCGAAAACCCACCACAGCCGAGAGCAGGCGCGAAGCACCGGTCGCCATGGCCGCCCCGGCGATCCCCAGGCCACCCACCTCCCAGGACACACCACCGAACTGGAAGTCATGGGGCAGCACCAACAGCCAGTTAAGCGCCGTGTTCGCCAGCACTGCCATGGCCTGCAGCTTGAAGGGGGTCTTGGTGTCCCCCATGCCCTGGAAGCAGAACTCGATCAAGGGCGAGAGGAAGAGCACCGGCGCAAAGATCATCAGCGTGCGGATGTACTCCGTGCCCGCCACGATGGTGGCGCCTTCCCCCCCCATGGCTTCCAGGATCTCCGGGATGAAGACCCACTCCAGGACGGCGAGCGGGACGAGTACCAGCAAGGCGAGACGGATGCCCTGGGCCATGGCGGCCTGGCAGCCAGCCAGATCGCGCGCTCCAAATCGACGGCCCACCAGGCTCTGGGTGCCCCGGGCCAGGGTCAGAATGAAGCCGAAGTTGGCAATGCTGACGATCTGGAAGAGACCCATGGCGTTCGTCGCCTCGGGCCCCACCGCCTTCAGGAAGTACGCATCGTTGACGTGATAGAAGTTCGGCAGCAGGAAGGACAGCACGGCCGGCCCCGCCAGCCAGCAGATGGCCGCTGCCAAGGGCTGCCCGGTGGTGTCCCTCACGAGCCCCACGTCCGCTGAAAGCCCCCTGGCCGGGTACGGCGCAGGGATCGCTGGCAAGCACGAGCTGGCATCGAGGAGGTTGCTCCCAGCAAAGGCGAGGATTGTAGACGTCCCATCAGACCGGAAGAATGCCCCGCATGTCTGCTCGCGTCTGCATTGCCGGTGGTGGCCCCACCGGCCTCATGATGGCTCGCCTCCTCGCGGAGGACGGCCACCAAGTCACCGTCTACGAGGCCGATGGGGAGATCGGCGGCCTGTGCCGAAGCCGGGTGGTGGACGGCTACACCTTCGATCTGGCGGGCGGCCACATCATGTTCACCAAGGACCAGCGCGTGTCCGATTTCTGGACCGAGCTGTTCGTGGACGAGCCCTGCGTGGTCACGGAGCGCAAGACGCGCATCCTGCACGACAAAGATCACTGGGTGAGTTACCCCTTCGAGAACGCCTTGGGCGAGCTGCCCCTGGAGCACAACCTTGAGTGCACCGAGGGCGTCGTCCGGGCCTACCTCGAACGACAGGCTGGCGCGGCGGAGCCCCAGGACTTCGAGGGCTGGATCCGCTGGAAGATGGGGGCCGGCGTCGCCAAACACTTCATGGAGCCCTACAACCGCAAGATCTGGAAGAGCGATCTGGCGAACATGGGCACGGTCTGGATTGCGGGCCGGGTGCCCGACGCCCCGCTCGAGGACGTGCTCAAGGCGTCCCTGGGCGCGACGACCGAGGGCTACACGCATCAGTCCCAGTTCCGTTACCCGCTGCAAGGTGGGTTCGCGGCGATCCACGAGCGCATCGCGCGCCCCATCGCCAGTCGGGTCCAGCTCAACCACCGGGTCGAGCAGATCGAACAGCGGGCCGGCGGCGGTTGGGTGGTGGACGGGGAGGACTTCGACCACGTCATTTCGACCATCCCCCTGCACGTGCTGCCCAAGGTGCTGCGAGGCATGGACCCGGCCGCCGCACAGGCCGCAAGCAAGCTCCAGTACCGCGGCGTCGCGGCCTACCTGCTCGGCATCGAGGAGGAGTTTGCCCAACCCTGGAGCTGGGTCTACCTGCCCCACGAGAAGCAGGGCCCTGCCAACCGAATCACCTATCTGTCGAACTACAGCCCGCGCAATGCCCCCACCGGCAAGGCGTCCATCATGGCTGAGGTCACCTACGCCGGCAGCCCGCCAGCGACGGATGAAGCCGGTCGCCTGGCCGTGGCGCACGGCCTGTCGGATGCCGGGCTACTGCACACCGACCGACTGACGGTCACCGACGCCCACGTGAACCCCGTGGCCTACATCCTCTACGACCAGCAATTCGAGTCGAAGCGGAACACCCTGCTGGCGCATCTCGATGGCATGGAGGGGTTCCATGCCATCGGTCGCTTCGGTCGTTACGAGTACCACAACTCCGACCAGTGCCTAGCCCAGGCCATGGACCTCCACGCCCGACTGAGCCCCGAGCTCGCCCGCGGCGGGGGTGAGGCCGATGCCTGAGGAGAGCGCTCCCCCGAACGTGGCGCTCGTCATCCCCACGTGGAATGGCGGCGCCTTGTTCGAGCGGGTCCTCGAGATGTGGGGCACGCAGACCGGGGTGGGGCAGCTGGAAGTCGTCTGCCCCGATTCCGGCAGCAGCGATGGAACGAAAGACGCCGTGCGTCGGGCCGGTGGGACGGCCTTTGGCATCGCGCAGAGCGACTTCAACCACGGCGGCACCCGCAACCTCGCCCTGCACCAGACCAGCGCCGACTTCATCATCCTCAGCGTGCAGGACGCGCTGCCCCTCAGCGCGACCGTGGCCCACGAGCTGGTGTCACCAATGGTGGCCGACCCCGAGCTCTGCGCGACCTACGGCCGCCAGGTCCCCAGGGACAGCTGCCACCCGGTGCTCCGGGCACGCATCGGCGAATGGGCAGGCGGCGACGAGCCGGTGGTCCAGGAGCTGGCGGGCCAAGACTGGGGAAGCATGGACCCCTTCGATCGCTTGGGGCTCATCCGCTACGACCATGTCATCGCCTGCGTGCGTCGCAGCACCTGGGAACAGCACTTGATCGGCGAAGTGTCCTTCGGGGAAGACGTCGAGTGGGCCTCCCGGGTCATCCGCGCCGGGGGCCGCATTGCCTTCGCTCCGGCCGCCGTCGTGGAACACAGCCACGACCGCACGCCGTGGGATGAGGCCCGGCGCATCTACTGCGACCATCGCAACCTCAGCCATCTCGTCGGCCTGGTGACCGTGCCCGAGCGCGCCCTCATCCGCCAGAACGTCCAGGCAGCCCGCGCCCACTACAAAGGCCTCGTGGAGGCGCAGCAGGATGTGGACGCGACCACCCGCGCCAACTGGCAGCGCTGGGCCGACAAGCTCGCCCTGTATGAGAATTGGGCGCAGTTCCTGGGGGCCAACTGGTCGCGCAAGGCCTGGTTCCAACCCCTGGACCGCTGGCTCCGCCGTCGTATTTGATGGAGGCCCATCGGAACCCCTTGGGTTGCCCTCGGTTTCATGCCGACCAAGCCCCGTAGCCTCTGGACCCCTCCACTCCTCTCCCTAGCTTGCTCGCCCGTCCCTCGACGGCCAGAATGAACCGCTGCCCATGCTGCTTCGCTCCCTGACCTGCCTCGCCCTGACGACCGCCCTGCTGGGCAGCGCTTGCTCGGATAGCTCCGAGCCGGCCAGTTCCGGAGAGCGGGCCAGCGGCTCGGCGGCGGGCGCCGGGGGCTCGGAGACTCCTCTGCCGACGCCTGAGAACACGCCGGTGCCCCAGGCCAAGGGCCCCCAGACCGTCGTGCTCATCAGCCTCGACACCCTGCGGCCCGACCGGCTGGGCATCTACGGCAACACCGCAGGTTCCCTCGAGGTCTCCCCACGCATCGACGCCTTCAGCCGCGAGGCGGTGGTGTTCGACCAGGCGCTGGCCGCCTCGCCGTGGACGCTGCCCTCGCATATGACGATGCTCACAGGCCTCGACCCCATTGCCCATGGCGTCAAGAACGGTGCGTACAAGTTGTCGAGTGGCGTGCCAACCCTCGCTGAGGGCCTCAAGGAGGCTGGTTTCTCCACGGGTGCCTTCACGGACGGCGGCTTCGTCATCCGGCGTTACGGCTTTGACGCTGGCTTCGATCTGTTCGACGACGTGCGCAATGCCAAGGGCGAAGGCCCCAACGGCTTCGAGCGCCTCTTGCCCAAGGCCCTCGACTGGCTGGAGGACCGCAAGGCCAACGAAGACGCCTTCCTCTTCCTGCACACCTTCGACGTGCACGCTCCCTTTGATGAGGGCGACGAGGATGTGATCGAGCGATTCCGCAAGCGGCCCACCCCTGATGGCCCGGACGACTGGGGCTTGTCCATCGTGAGCCACATGCACCAGCAGACGCGCATGGGGCTGGACGAATACACCCGCCTTTCGCAGCTGGCCAACGACTACGACGCCGGCGTCTACGAGGTGGACCGAGGCGTGGGCAAGGTCATCGACACCCTGAAGGACATGGGTCGTTACGACGACGCGCTGATCATCATCACCTCCGACCACGGTGAGTCCTTCTTCGAACACGGCCTGCACGTGGGCCACGGCATCGGCCTCAAGGACGATGAGCTGCGGGTTCCGCTCATCGTGAAGTACCCGGGTGCCGTAGGCGGCGGCAGCCGGCACGATGAGCTCGTCGGCCTGGTGGACATTCCCCGCACGGTGCTCGAAGTAGCCCGGCTCGATATCCCCGAGACGACGCAAGGCGAGAGCCTGGTTGGCCTCAGCCGTGGCATGCGTCGCAAGGTGGATTTCATCGTGGGCGCCTCCCAGAACATCCGCGCCTTCTTCTTGGTGCAGAACGGCTTCAAGTACATCACTCCCGTGGGCGTCGAGCCGATGCTCATGGCCCAGCGGCACCTGGGCCCCCAGTCGCCGAGCTGCATCAAGCCCAACCCTGACAGCCTCACCTACACCATCGGTGCCGAGCCCGAGACCACCACGCTGGTGTATGACCTGGAAGGGGACCCCCTGGGCCTGCGGGATGTGCTGCCCTCGGCAGAGGAGCTCTATGACCGGGGCACCGATCCCGGGGAGATGGAGAACCTGGCGACGAACAGTCCGCCGCAGCTGGAGAAGATGCGGCAGATCTTCGAGAACCACTACGCCGCCTCGGACGCCATCGGGCTCGAGTTCTTCGACCCGGACGACCCGGACGCAAACGAGTCGGACCCCACGGACCTGAGAGTCCTGCAGGCCCTCGGCTACCTCGACAACCCCACCAAGCAGTCGGCCCGCTCCATCCCGCGCCACATGCGCGAATGGGTGACGAACCCCTGGGTCGCCCCGGACACCGAACTGCTGCAACAGGCAGATCGCCGCGTGCAGCGCGTGCGGGCACGGGCTCGGGAGGGCAACCTCACCCAGGCGGATCGCGACGCCCTCCAGAAGGCCGGGTCCGAGTACCTCAAGTGGTACGAGCAGCACCAGCACTTCCGGACGCGCATCGAGTGGCGCGTGCTCGTCGTGCTGGGGCTGGCCGAAGACGCCGGCTTCAGCTTGAACATCGCAGCTTGGAGCAAGAGCATCCCGCCCGGCACCTGGACGATCGAGACGCTCGTGCCCAGCACGGGCACGGAGCAGGGCACCGGGCAGAACATCGACCCGGCACCGGGATCGGAATCAGGGTCGACCGAAGGCACGGACGACAGCGGCAAGTGAGCGCGCTGCTCGCGAGCGTCGCGATCGCGCTCGCCGGACTGTGCGTCGCTGCGCAGGATGTTCCCGACACGATCCTGCTCGTGGGCGGGCGCAGCTTCGGCGAGAGCCAACACGTCGCCGACGCCTTGAACGGAATGCTGGCGGCCTCGGGCGTGCTGGGGCCGAGCCGCGTCGCGCTGCTTCCCGGATGGGAGGCAAACGATGAAGGGCTGTCCGAGCAGTTCGCGAAGGGCCCGACCCCCAGGGCGCTGTTCGTCATCGTCGGCAACCTCTCGATCCTGCAGAACATCGACCCCAGCCGGCCGATCCCCACTGCGCCGAAGGAACTCAGCAGCCGCGAGATCGACCTGGCCGCGTTGGGCCGCCAGCTCGATGAGCTCGTCATGGCAGCCGGACGCATGGACACGCCGCTGGTGTTCGTCACGGCCCCGCTCGGCAAGCAAGGTCGCCTGGAGACTCCCGAACTCCTGAGCGTCGCGCAGGCCCTGCGAACCCGCAGCCCGCTGCTCGATCTGGCAGCGGACTTTCGGGAGCGAGAGAACCTCGCGCTCTTCGAGAATGGGGTGGACAGCTTGAATGCGTGGGGGCGTGAAGCGGCCGCGAGACGGCTGTTCGACGCGCTTTGCAGGGATGAAACACTCGTGCCTGCGCGGACCCAGGCCGAGCGGGCAGCCCGCGCCTCTCAACGCGCCCTCTCAGCCTGGGCTCAAGCAGACCACGAAGCCTTCGAACGACTCACGGCGGAGGCCCTGGAGTTCGCCGCAGAGACGCCCAATGAGGCCGGGCGGCATGCAGCCTTGCGAACGGCGCGCGATGGCCTGCGCAACTCCGCGCAACACTGGCTCGCCGTCGGCGAGGGCACTCGACCCACTCTGGAGGGGTCCGTTCCCGGGCTCGCGGTGGCCCGGTTGTTGTTGGGACCTCCGGAAGCCGCTCTGCACTCGGACGACCCGTTCGAACAGCAGTTCCTACACGTCGCTTCACAGCTGGCCGCTGGGCAAACAGGCGCTGCCGCCAGGGCCTCTCGGGAGCAGGTGAGCACGACCCCGCACCGTGTGGAGTCTTGGATCGCCCTGCAAATCGCCGCCCTGGTCACGGACAGCAATACCCAGGACACCCTGGTCGAGATCGGAGGGCCGTCGCCTGAGGAAGCCCTGGCCAGCGTGGGCCTCGTGACGTCCGGGCCCCTCTCCCTTGCCCGCCAAGCAGACTTGATCAGCATGGGTTGGCAGGCGGCTGAGCTGCTTCCCGTGACCCTCACGGTGGAAGCGCCCTTCCGGCATCTCGAACCCCACGGCCCGGCACAGGCGGCCCTGCATCGCCGCTTCGGGATCAAGATGCGTCACTCCGCGCTCAACCTTTGGGCTCACGATGTCCGGGGCGCCCTGGTGCCGCCCGCTTGGAAGGACGCACTTGAGCAACTCAGGGGCGGCCGCTCTCCCCGCTGAGGGTCAGCCGCCGACCTGGTTCATCTGCACATGACCTATGCCGTCATGCACCTCGGGCTTCACGCGCCGCACGAACTCGAGCGCCTCGCCCACGAGCTCTTCGGTCTGGCCACCTCGCAATGCGTCACGGAGCTCCACCTCTCCGCCTTCGAACAGGCAGCTACGCAGCACGCCCGACGCGGTCAAACGCACCCGGTTGCAGGTCTCGCAGAAAGGCATGGAGATGGCCGAAATGATGCCGACCCGCTGGCCCTGTTCCCCCACTTCGAACATGCGCGCCGGGCCCGAACCACCTGGAACGGGCTTGAGGGCTCCGACCGATTCCACGGCAGCCTGGATCTTGTCGAGGGGGACGCGCTCCGAGCTGAGGCCGTACTGGTTGCTGGCCAAGGGCATGAACTCGATGAAGCGCTGTTCGATGCCGCGCTCGCCTGCATAGCGCACCATGTCCGGGATCTCGTCATCGTTCACGCCGCCCATGACCACCGTGTTGATCTTGGTGCGTTGGAAACCGACGGCCAGGGCCGCCTCGACGCCTTCGAGGCAGTGCTCCAGCGTCTGGCGCCGGGAGAGCTGCTTGAAGGTCTCCGGTCGCAGGGTGTCCAGGCTGATGTTCAGGCGATCCAAGCCCGCATCCCGCAACGCCTGCGCGTGCCGCGTCAAGAGGCTCGCATTGGTGGTCATGACCACCTGGGGCGCCTGAGGCAGCGCCTTGAGCATGCCGATCAGCAGCGGCAGATCCCGGCGAACCAGCGGCTCCCCGCCCGTCAGCCGGATCTTCTTCACGCCCCGTTCAACGAGCACCCCGGCGATCTGCAGGATCTCCTCGAAGGTCAGCAGGTCGTGGCGGTCCAGGAAGAGCTGATCCTCCGGCATGCAGTAACCACAGCGGAGGTTGCAGCGATCCGTGACGGAGATCCGCAGATAGGTGATGTCCCGGGCCGGCCCCATGGCAAGGGTGCTGGCAGAAGCATTCGGCAAGGGTTTACGAGTGATCACGGCGATCCCAACGGGGCCAGCCAGCCTAGCTTGGAACCCCAGATTCGTTCCACTTCCTCGCAAATGCCGGCCCAGCGAAGCTCCCTGGGGCCCCGCGCTCCTCGAGGATCGGGGGGGCCTCAGGGAGTCGGCTCAGAGGAAGACCCCGAGCTCGTCCAGCAGGCCACGGGTGTTGAGCTTGCCGATCGCCTTCACCTGCATCTGCCGGACCCGTTCGCGTGAAACACCTATCTCCCGCCCGATTTCATCGAGGGTCATGGTGTCGCCGCCACCGAGTCCGTAGCGCTTGCTGATGATGTCCTGCTCCTGGGTCGAGAGCAGCCGCTTCATGACGTCCTGAAGGGCGTGGCCCAGGTCCGCCTGCTCCGTGGCCACCATGCCGGACTCCGAATCTTCGGCCTCAAGGACTGCAGCGAAGGAATCGTTGTCGTCTCCGCCCAGGGGCACATCCAGGGAGAACCAACTGCGGTCCGTCTCCATCAGGCGCGCTGCGCTCTCCGGTGAGACCTGGAACAGCTCGGACACCTCCGAAACATCCATGTCCTTGTGGTTGCGGGGAAGCTTCCCCTCGCGCCGGAACCGTCGCATCTTCTGCTGGATGTAGTTGGGGACGCGCACGATGCCGCGGTTCGCAGTGATCATCCGCTCCATGCCTTGCTTGATCCAGAGCGTGGCATAGGTCTGGAAGCGCACCTTCTTGCGGAAGTCGAACTTCTCCACGGCACGAATCAGGAAGGAGTTGCCCTCCTGGATGAGGTCCATGACGGGCAGCCCATAAGTCCGGTAGTTCGAGGACATGCCGATCACGAGGTAAAGGTTGCGCTCCACGAAGTGCTGACGCAGTCGTCCGTATTCCCTGACGCTGTTGCGTACCACGGGGTCATGGCTGTCGCAGGGGAAACCGTCGGGAAAGAGCGCCCGGTCGGTGTCCTCCAAGCCCAGCGAGTCGTCCACGGGATCCGTCAGATCCAGATCGTCCAGGCGGTTCCGCGCGACCACGGAACGCAGTTCGTCGCAGTTCACTCCTCGATCCAGAATCCTTTCCCGGTCCTCCTCTGGAAGGCCGGAGCGATCCACCACCTGCCGCAGCCGCGCCCGGGCAAACTCAAGCCGCCGCGCGATGAGTGTTTCTTCAGCGCGGGTCAGCCGGCGCAGGGATCGCACCTGCTGCGCGTAGAGGCGGTAGTCGTCCCCCTGCCACGAGGTGGCCTGGGCATTGGCGTCGATGTGCTCGAAGAGCACGTCATCAGCTGATGCCGCGTCGATGATGAGGACGCCCTTCAGGGAACGAAGCAGGGACGCCATCTGTTGAGGCGTCTCGCATGCGTCCACGAGAAGTCTGTCCAAACTGTCATATGCCAGGACACCCGCTTCACGAGCTGCACGCAAGCAGCTGCGCTTCTGGGCGGGATCGAAAGGAAGAACATCGGGGGTCTTCATGGTGATGGCTCTCCGAGGAAGGCTGCCTGATTACGAGAGCTGCTCTGCGGCTGTTGAGAAAAGTCGGCGGTGTCTCCGTCGCGCCATGGGTCGTTGAACAGACTGCATTCGGGCACCTGCTGTGCCCGTAACAACGCAGGCCTTTGAACGAGATGACGTCGCAAGGCTCTCTGCCATTGCGCCTTCGCGACGAATCCAACCGACTCTTCGTGGGAAGCCGGCCCTTGGATGCAGGTCAGCTCGAGGAGGTGACCGTCTGATCCTGTGGCTTGTCTACGTCAGCCCAGCGCGACGCACCCTGCCAGCGTGGTCGGACCAGCTGTGAACGCGCCCGAGAAAGCGACGGTCGTGTCTCAAGATCTCGGCCCGACCCCAGATCTGACCTTGGGCCTCTGAGCGTCTCTCCACACCTCTCCCTGTCCCAAGCCGAGTCGGCTTGGCCCACTCCCACAACCCGGACGTCCCAGCCCTTGCTAGAGCGCGCGAATCTGCAAAACCAGGTGGTAGAGGCCCAGCAGGAAGTAGAACGAGAAGCCCACGCCCAACGCGGTGCGGGCGGGCTTGAAGTTCTTGTGCAGCATGACGAAGAGCAGGCAGACGCCCGAGAGGACGCCCTTCATCACCACGAAGAAGGTGGAGCCCTGGTCGATCATCCACTGAGCGATGGGGTTCAGCTCCTGCCCGCCCTTGCCCAGGTAGATGAGCGTCGACACGGAGTCGATGACCGTCAGCGAGAAGAACACCAGCAGCAGCATGACCAGCTTGGGGCTGTAGACGTCGACGTAGACGTCCTCTTTCTCGTCGGTGCGTCGCCCCTGCTTTCGCCGACCACCCAGGAAGGTGTAGCGGGAAATCATGGGTGTGGGCCGCACGCGGCGGTCGCCACCCCGGGGCAAGAACTCTGTTGTCTTCGGTTCGGAATTCATGGTTTTCCGGTTATCGACTGCGGCCTAGGACGGACTTCACGAGATTCTCAAACCCACCCCAGGGGCACCACCAGGAGCGGTGGGATGGTGCCCGCTGGGAGATCCTATAGACTCCCGAAGCGATGACTCGCCGTCTCCTCGTACCTGCGCTGATTGCCCTTGCTGCCTGGTGTGCAACCGCCCCAGGCCTCGATGGCTCCTTCGTCTACGACGACGCTCTCTATGTGGTCGAGAACCCCGCGGTCTCAGGGGACGCCCCGGTCTGGAGTTCGCCCCTGGGGAATCCCAGGCAGGGCCTCTGGAGGCCCCTGACTGTGCTCAGCTTCCGCATGCAGTGGGAGAACGAGTTCAGCCCGCGAGCCCTGCACGCCGGAAACATCGTGCTGCACGTCCTGGCCAGCCTGCTCGTGCTGCTGCTCGCGCGACGGCTTCAGTTCGGCTCAACGGCTGCGGCCATCGCGGGGCTGCTCTTTGCGGTGCATCCGGTCCACGCAGAATCCGTGGCCTGGGTGACCGGACGGGCTGAGCTCCTGGCGACGGTCTTCGTGCTCATCTCCTGGTGCGCGTGGACATCCTCCGGCCGCGGCGCGGTCGCGGTCTCCTTGCTCGCCCTGGCATGCGCTGGGCTCTCCAAGGAGAACGCCTTCGCGGCACCCGCACTGTTCGTGCTGACCGACCTCGCTCTCAAGCGACGTCCCATGCCCTGGGGCCGGGTGGCGCTCATGGGAGCGACCGTCATCGGGGTGTTCTCCCTGCGCCTCGTGGCCCTGCCCCAGCTCTTGCCTGCCGATGGGCCGTTCACCGACACGGGCTTCGGAGGACGCCTGGTGGTAGCCCTCAACATCCTGGGAAGCGCCCTCCGCCTGCTGGTCTGGCCTCACCCGCTCCGGGTGGAATACCAACGGCACGAGTTCCAGCTTGCAGACCCCGCCAACCTGCTCGCCGTGGCGGCCCTCGCAGTGGTCGTCGTCCTGATCTGGAAGCGACACCGGCCCCTGGCCCTCGCCCTGGTGCTGATTCCCGTCGCCCTGCTCCCTGTCCTGAATCTCGTGCCCATCGGAGAGGCCTTCGCTGAGCGTTTCCTCTACTTGCCCTCGGTGGTCTTCTGCCTGGCTGCCGGTGCCACTTTTGGTCTGCGTGCTCGGAGCGAAGTGGACAGTGGCCATGGGCTGGGCCTGAGCGTCGCCGTGATGGTCGTGCTCGTGGTGATCAGCGTCCCCATGAGCCGTGCGGCGACCCGGGTGTTCCGCACCGACCTCAGCCTTTGGCGGCACGCCGCCCAAGTTGCCCCCCACCTCCCACTTGCGCGCTACAACCTCGGCCTCTTCCTGGATCGCGCGGGCCAGCACCTGACGCACGACCGCGGGCAGACGGGCTGCATGGATGAGTTGCGGGCCTCCCTCGAACTCGACCCCTCCCACGTGTACGCAGGCTATGCCCACGAGATGCTGGGGACCCATGCGCTCGGGCAGCGAGGCGTCGCAGTGCCTGCCAGCCCCTGGACCGCTGCCGACCACTACCGCAAGGCCATCGTCCTGGCCCCTGGCTTGTTCGACGCCCGGATCCATCTCGCAACCATCGCCGCCGCAGCCCCCGAAACCGTCGGCGTGGCCGAAGCCTTGGCTGCCCTCGCGCCCATCACCCTCGATGGGGGCGCCCTGGACGAGCAGGTGCTGGCAGCGCGCGAGCTGGAGCGTCAGCTTGCCGAGTCAGTCTCAACATCGTCGGACTCGAAACTCACGGGCACATCGTCCCCGGAAGGGTCGTAACCCACCAGGCCACCGACGAAGTCCCAGATCTCGTAGGGGGTGATCTCGGCTTCGACCCCGATCAACACGAGGTGCACACCGAGGCCCACCGAGCCGCGCCAGCTGTCCAGCTTCCCGTGGGGCGAGACGTAGCCGGCGATCACCTCTCGGTCGATGTGGAGCTTGTTCGAGTCCCGGCTCGACCAGCCGGGAAACATGAGCTCCCGCGTCGCATCGAACCAGGCGCCGCCATAACGGCCAATGGTCCCCACCATGAAGCAGGGCACGGAGCGCAGGCTGCTGTCCTCCGGCTTCGGCAACGCCCGCTGGTCGGGGCCCCGCATGACGAAGCCGAGTTGGACGTATTCGGTGGCGCGCACGTAGGCGCTCAAACCGGCGCCAAAGGCGACCCGAACACCGAACATGTCCATGAAGTCGGCACCCCGGGCTTCCATCCAGCCCATGGGGTCCCGGGGACCAGCAGCCGAAGCGCAGCTGGTGGCCAGGGTCAGAAGCAGGGCCGCAGCGAAGCCAGCGCGGGCTCTGCGGTCGGTCTTGTGGATCGTCACGCTCGACTCCCTCAGGGGTCCCCACATGGTGACAGGCCATCCACCGGCAAAAAAAGGGCTCGTCGGCTGTAGACTCTCCGACGTGACTGACGCGGTGGTCCTCATCGTGAATTTTGAGAGCGGTGATCGACTCCACCGATGCCTGGAGTCCGTCTGCGCCCAAGAGCCCCCGGCGAGCCGGGTGCTGGTGATCGACAATGCCTCCACCGATGGGTCGGCAGACGACCTGCCGGCGGGCGTGGAGCTGATCCGCTGCCCCACGAATGAAGGCTTTGCAGCGGCCCTCCTCGCTGGGCTCGCAGCCAGCCGGGAGCCCTTTGTGTGGACGCTCAATCCCGATCTTGAGCTCCAGCCAGGCTGCTTCGCCGCCGCCTCGGCGGCCCTCGAGGCGGACCACCGGGCAGGGAGCGTGGCCCCTCGCGTTCTCCAGCAAAACGCCCCCGAGCGCGTGGACGCCACCGGCATCGGCATCACGTCCCTGCTGGGGCAGATCAACTGCGACCACGATCAGCTGGCGGCCGACCTGGCGGACGAAGCGCAGGAGGTCTTGGGCCCGCTGGGCGGTGCTGCCCTTTGGCGGCGCGTCGCACTGGAGCGCGCCGGCAACTTCGACCCCCGCTACTTCCTCTACTGGGAAGACATGGACATCGCCCTGCGGCTGAACCGCGCCGGCTACGAATGCCGCACGGTGCCACAGGCCGTCGTCCTGCACGAAGGGGGTGGGACCGTCGGACACCACTCGCCTCGCAATGTGTTCTACATGGTGCGAAACCACTGGCTCTGTCTTGCACGTAGCCTTCCCGGCCCCCTGCTGATGGAACGCGCCCCCTGGCTGGTGATGGCGCCCATCAGGGCAACGCTGCTCTATGCGCGCCGCGGTCGGCTAGGCAGCGCTCTGCTGGGCCTGATCTGCGGCGCGCTGCTCCTGCCTTCCGCACTCTGGTCCCGCCGCCAGCTGCCGCGCAGCGGGTCCAGCGACAAGGCCGCCCAGCGGATTCGCCTCCTGATGCAGGCCGCCGACGAAAACAGACTGCTCATGCGCCACGCTCGCCACACCAAGGCCAGCCCGTGAGATTCCTCTCGCTCGCCACCTTTGCTCACCCGGAATACTTTGGGGGCGCTGAGCGCGTCGTGTCCGTCGTGGCGACAGGCCTCGCTGCCCGAGGCCACGATGTCACGCTGCTCACGGGGCACGGCGAGAACACGCCCGACGACGAGCTGCGCGACGGGGTGCGGGTCCTGCGCTACCCCTTCCAGTCCGGAAGCCCGCCCAGCTTCTACCGCTCGGTGTGGACCGGGGTTCGCAAGGCCCTGGCCCAGGGCGCGGGGCGCGATGCCCAGGTGTTGCACCTGCATCAGCCGCTCTCGGCTCTGGCGGCGATCTCGCCAGGAAGCCCCTGCAAACTGCCTCGCCTGTACAGTTTCTACGCGCCGTATCACCTCGAGTACCTCGCCCGCTACAGACAGGGCAGGGACAGCGGAAACGCTCCCTGGCCCCAGCGCGCGGTCGGCGGGATCTTCCGCAAAGCTGACCGTTATCTGCTCACTCGCAGCGAGGAAGTCGTGGCCCTCTCGGCATTTTCCCGGGAACAGATTGCCAGCTTGGCGCCTGAGGTGGCGGCACGCACGACCATCGCGCCGGCGGGCGTGGACCTCGCACGCTTCTCGCCGGCCTCGGACGACGCACACCAACGAGCCTGCCAGCAGAAGCTCGGACTGAGCTCGAGTGCCGGCTCGGCGCCGGGCGGCGCCGAGCCCCCTTGGCTGCTGACGGTTCGGCGCCTCGTCCCGCGCATGGGTATCGAGGATCTGCTCGAAGCCTGCGCCCGGCTCCAGGGCCGAGGCCTGCCCTTCCGCCTGGCCATCGCCGGGGACGGTCACCATCGCCCCGCCTTGGAGACCCAGTGCGCCGCGTTGGGCTTGGGAGACCGGGTGCGATTCCTGGGCCGCGTGCCGGACGAAGACCTGGCCGACCTCTACCGCGCCGCCGACATCTTCGTCTTGCCGACTCGATCTCTCGAAGGCTTCGGCATGGTCACCGCGGAAGCCCTCGCCTCCGGCTTGGCCGTGGTAGGTACCGATGCGGGAGCAACGGGTGAACTCTTGTCCCGGGCTCCTGGAGCGCAACTCGTGCCTGCCCTGTCGCCGGAGCACATGGCGAAGGCGCTGGAGCACTTGCTCACGAGCGAAGACCTGCGGCGCAGCGCGAGGCGCTCGGCCCGTGCCCATGCCGAGCAGCACCTCAGCTGGGAGGGTCACCTGGATGCCCTGGAGCAGGCGTCCGAACGGCTGTTGAGGAATGCACGATGAAGGTCGTCGCACTCAGCCGCACCACGACCCTGGGGCCTTCGACGCGCTACCGCATCGAGCAGTACCGGGCCTCGCTCCAAGCTGCCGGTATCGAGCTCGAGCTGAGGCCCCTGTTCGGCGCCGGCTGGTTCCGCATCCTGGAGCGCCCGCCAGGCCCCGGCCGCACCCTGCTCAAGGCGCTCTACAGCCTGGGCCGGCTCGCCGCCCGCTTGAACCAGGTCTGGAGTTTGCGCCGCGCCAGCCCGGATCTCGTCCTGGTGGAACAGCAGCTCTTCCCCTACCTACCCACCTGGATGGAGCGGCTGCTGTGGCCCAAGCTCGCACCCACCGTGCTCGAGTTTGACGACGCGATCTACCTCACGTCGGGACACCGAACCAAGCTGCAGGCACTCTGCGCCCAGGCCGACCTCGTCATCGTGGGCAATCGTTTCCTGGCGGACTTCGCGCGCCCCCATGCCCAGCAGCTCGCCGTCATCCCCACCACGGTCGACCTCTCGCGCTACTCCGGTGCCCGGGACATCCAGCGGGAGCGGCGCCGGACGGCTGGCAAGACCCTGCGCGTGGCCTGGATCGGCCTCCGTTACAACTTCCCCTTCCTGGAGATGCTGGCAGCCCCCATGGCCCGCCTGGCCCAGGAGGGCTGGGATCTGGAGCTGCGCATCATCAGCAGCGCCGCCCCCGTCGGCGGGCCAGCCTGGGGGGCCGTGCGTCTCGTCCATCGGCCCTGGTCCGAAGAGACCGAGGCCGATGAGCTCGGAGCCTGTGACGTGGGCGTCATGCCGCTGCCCGATTCCGAGTGGGCCCGGGGCAAGTGCGGTCTGAAGGTCCTGCAGTGCCTGGCGGCGGGCGTCCCCGTCGTTTGCAGCCCCGTGGGGGTCAACGGGGACATCGTCTCTCCGGGTCAGAATGGCTTCCTGGCTGCCGACGAGGACGGCTGGTACGAGGCCCTGCGAGCCCTCGCAGAGAACCCCGAGCTGCGCCAGCGCCTCGGAGAGGCTGGGTTGAACACCGTCCGCCTGACCTACGACCTCCCGAAAGGGGCGGAAAAACTCATGGAAGCGTATGGTTTGGCCGCTTCGAGTGCCGAGGAAGACAGCGGCCCCATGTCCGAGACCGCCGCCGACCCACGACGATGACCTCTGAGCTGCTGACCGACCCCGTCTGGTACGCGCTGGCGTTCCTCACGTCACTGGGCCTCGCCCTCTACGTGACGCCTCTGACGATCCGTGTCGCCAAGACGTTCAAGATCCAGGACACGCCCGACGGTCGGCTGAAGAAGCACACTGAGCCCACGCCCTATCTCGGGGGTTTGGCCATCGCGGCGGCCTTCATGATGGCCTTCGGCCTGTTCTCCGCCACCGCAACCACGACCCACCAGGCCACGGGCATCCTCGTCGGCGGTCTGATGGTGCTTCTGCTGGGGCTCTACGACGACCTCACCAACCTCAGCCCCTCCGTCAAGTTCATGGGCCAGCTGCTCGCGGCGGTCGTCATCTACAAGGCGGGCGTGAAGGTTGACTTTGTCGGCAATGAGTGGGCGAAGATGGGCATCACGGTGTTGTGGGTGACCGGCGTTGCGAACGCCTTCAACATCATCGATGTCATGGACGGCCTGGCAGCGGGCACGGCGCTGATCGCCTCGCTGTTCCTGTTCGCGCTCTCGGCCTCGGCGACCTACATCTACGGCGAGCCCCGCATGGTGCCCTTCATGGCCATCACGCTGGCCGGCGCGCTGCTCGGGTACCTGCGCTTCAACTATCACCCCGCGCGCATCTTCCTGGGCGACACAGGCAGCCTGTTCATCGGCTTCATGTTGGGCTCCTTGTCGATGGTCGCTTCCTACAGCGCGAACAACCGACTGGCCGTGGTGACACCCGTCGTGTTGCTGGCCATCCCGCTGTTCGACACGGTCTTCGTTGCCATTCACCGGGCACGCAAGGGCATCCCGTTCTTCCGGGGCTCGCCCGACCACTTCGCCTTGCGCCTAAGAAACGCCGGCCACTCGGTGCCCGCCATTGCTCGCAAGAGCTACGGAGTGGCCGTCCTGCTCGGTGTGATCGCCGTGGGCCTGGTCTACGCCGAGTCCTTCGCCGTGCCTTGGTTGCTCGGTTTCTTCAGCACGGCTGTGGTGGCCGCAGCGCTCGTCTTCTCGCGCATGCCACCGCCTGGCGAACGGCCACTGACCGAGTCTTCGACACCGGGGGACACCCCATCATGAGTGCTCTCGGCTCCCACGCTTCGGCCACCGGATTCGACGAGCCCAGTTGGCTCAACAGCATCGACAACGTCGAAGCGTGCACCCCGGTCCAGGCTGCTGAGTTCTTGAACGGCGTGGAGCAAGAGGACTTCGGTCTGTTCGTCCTGGCGCACGGCGCCGGCATGCGCTTGGGCGAAGTTGCCCAGACCCTGAAGCTCGACCCGGCGCTGGTGGTTTGGCGCATGCGACGCGCGCTGCACCGGGCGAAGGAGGAGCAACCCGAGCTTAGCCAGGCGGGCCTAGAGCTGGCCATCACCGACCTCCTGAGGAAACCTTCAGAGGGCTACGAAGTGCCGCCGCCCAGCCAGGGTGCAAACACGGGGGCCAACACGTGGGCCCTCGAGAGCTTGGTGGACAACCTGGACGAGGGGGTCCAACAACGACTCAAAGCCCGGCTGGAAGAGCCGCCGGATCACACGCGTTCGGGTATCGGCGTGGGCGTGGTCGCCCTGGTCCTCCTGGCTGCGGCGGGCTTCATGGTGTTCGGTGCCATCCGTGACGTGAACCCGCTCTGGCGTGGCAAGGATCTGATGCAGGCAGGCCGCTTCTCCGAGGCTCAGACCGCCTTCGCCAAGTACTGGGATGTGGTGTCTGCCAAGGAACAGATCGCTCTCTGCGAACTGGCTCTGGGCGACTTCGACGGAGCGCTCGAAGCGATGGCCCACCCAGGTGTCTCCGAGAAGTTCGGTGGCTTCGCCCCCTCCATGGAGGACATCGAACCGCTCGACTTCGACGACGAGAGCCGGGCACTGCTGCCGCGGGGTATCGTGCGCAACAACCGACCGACCTTCGTGTACCGGGCGGGGCCTGCCGGTCGCCTGCACCTGCGCATGGGTTGGAACGAAGAGCAAGTCGATCACCTCATCGAAATCCCGGACAGCCGCGGCGGCACGGGCATCGTGACCATGCCCTATCCCCGCGCCTGGCCTTCCCTCCCAGAAGACCCGGTGGTGTGGTCCCTGGTGCCCTGGGTACCCGGCCCAGAAGGAACCCGCACGACCGGCCCGGTGAGCCAGGCGGACTTTCAGGTGCTGGGCAAGGAGCGCACCCAGGAGTTCAAGAGCGATGCCCGGCGGTTCCTGACCCGCAGCGTGCCCGCCAAGGCCCACCCGTTCTTCCTGGGCAACTATCTCATGCGCAAGGGGCTCTACGCCGACGCCGGCGGCCAGTTCGCGCTGCTCGCCCGCAGCTTCCCGGGGGCGGAGTACCCGCGCGCCATGATCCGCAAGATCGCAGCGGTTCTAGGGGTCGACCCCACCGCCTTCCTCAGCTAGCCTCGCGCACCTTATGGTCGTCATCTTGGGTGCCGGGCTCGCCGGCTTGTCCGCCGCCTCTCACCTGGCCGGTCGGGACATGGTCCTCCTTGAGCGTGAGGAGGAGGTCGGCGGTCTCTGCCGCTCGCAGCGCCAGAACGGCTTTACGTTCGATTTCACTGGCCACTTGCTGCACCTGCGAGATCCGAGTATCCGCGACTGGGTGCTGCAGCTCCTGCCCGATGGGTACAGGCACCTGGACCGCAGCGCCTGGATCCATTCGTCGGATGTCCTCACGCCCTACCCCTTCCAAGCCAACACGGCGGGCCTGCCGCTGGACGTGCGCTTGGAGTGCTTGCTGGGCTTCATCGAAGCCATGGCGGTCCCGGCGGATCAGCGGGGCAGCGTCCCGCCAGCAACACCCATCTTCGACGGCTTGCCCTTCCTGGCCGTGAGCCCGCCACCGTCGGCGAATGAACCGAGCTTTCTCGACTGGATCCACGGCACCTTCGGCAGCGGCTTCGCGAAGCACTTCTTCGTGCCCTACAACGAGAAGCTGTGGCGTCGGCCTCTGTCCGAAGTGACGGGCGATTGGGTCAGCTGGTCGATCCCTCGCCCGGATCTTTCCGACGTCTTGCGAGGGGCGTTGACGGAGTCGGACAAGGTCTACGGCTACAACCCGCAGTTCCTGTATCCGGCCGAGGGCGGCATCGATCACCTGCCCCGCTCCATCGCCGCGGGCATCCCCGACAGCGTCAAGCGTCTTCAGTGCGCAGTGGTGGAATTGGAAGCCGCCACGGGCCGCGTCACCCTCGACAATGGGGAGACCCTCCAGGGCGAGCACGTGCTGAGCAGCCTACCGCTCACCACCCTCGCGCGGATGACGACGGACCTGCCCGACGCCCTGCGGCAAGCTGTGAATGACTTGGACCACGTGTCCATCCGGGCCGTCAACCTGGGTGTGCGGGGCGAGCCCGTCCACGCGGATGCGCAGTGGGTGTACTTCCCTGAGCCCGATATTCCCTTCCATAGGGTCGGCCTGCCCACCGCCCTGACACCGGCCATGGCGCCGTCCGGCCACCACTCGCTCGTGGCCGAGATCTCCTTCCGACCCGACCAGGACCCCGGCGCCCGGGCCTCGCTCGATCAGAGCATCTCCGCCCTGCAACGCAGCGGGTTCTTGAAGAGCCCCGACGACATCGTCGAATCGACCGTCGTCGACATTCCGTTGGCCTATGTCGTCTTTGACCGTCGCCGGCGCGAGATCCTGCCCGAACTCAGCCGCTGGTATGTGGAGCGGGGCGTCGTGCCCATGGGCCGCTACGGCACCTGGGACTACCTGGCGATGGAAGACAGCCTGCGCCACGGTCGCGAGGTGGCGGCCTGGATCAAGACCAAGACCAACGGCGAGCGGGCGTGACCCCCGTGCCCACGCCCGTCTTCCACATCATCACGATGCTGGAGCTGGGTGGGGCGCAACAGAACACCCTGCACACCGTCGCCTCGCTGAATCGGGATGAATTTGCGCCGCAGCTCATCTGTGGCCCCGGCGGCATGCTGGATGCGGAGGCCCGGGCGCTGGACCTGCCGGTGCATTTCGTGCCGGAGCTCGTGCGGCCGATCCACCCCCCGAAGGATCTGACCGCGACCCGCACCATCGCCCGCCTGCTGCGGCCCTCGACCAAGTCGCAGCCTGTTGTCGTCCACACCCACTCGAGCAAGGCAGGCATCGTCGGGCGCACGGCGGCGCGCTTGGCCGGCGCGTCACCCGTGGTCCATTCCATTCATGGCTTCGGTCACGGAGCCATCCGTGCTGGTTGGAAACGACGCCTCGTGCTCGGCACGGAACGTCGCATGGCGCGCTGGACGGACGCGTTCATCTCGGTCAGCGAGAAAGGCTTCCAGGAGGGTGACGAGCTGGGGCTGCTCGGTTCGGTACCGCGCCACGTGATCCGCAGTGGTGTCGACTTGCGGGACTTCCGACGGGCCGACGAACTGCGCGCCCAAGCACGCCGCTCTCTAGAGATCCCCGAAGACGCTCCCGTCGTCGGCATGGTGGCGTGCCTCAAACCGCAGAAGGCCCCGCTCGACTTCATTCAAGTGGCGTCCCAGGTCCTGGCCGAGAATCCGACAGCCCACTTCTTCATCGCCGGTGATGGCGAACTCAGGCAGGAAGTGGAGGCACGGGTGCGTGAACTCGGCCTTGAAGCGCGGCTGCGGTTGCTGGGCTGGCGCAGGGACATCCCCGAACTCATGGGCGCCCTCGACGTGCTGGTGTTGACGTCCCGCTGGGAAGGTCTGCCTCGAGTCTGCCCGCAAGCGATGGCCGCGGGTCGGGCTGTGGTTGCCACCCGGGTCGACGGGATTCCGGAGGCCATCGTGGATGGCCGCAACGGCTTCCTCGTGGAGCCCGGCGACATTGCCGCGTCTGCAGCTCGCATCCTGCAGTTGCTGGGCGATGAACCGCTTCGGAAGGCCTTCGGCCTGGCCGGACAAGACCACGTTCAAGAGTTCGACCAGGACCACATGGTGGCTGCCCAGGAGCAGCTCTACCGCCAGCTCCTGGGTACCTGAGGGAGCAGCAGGGCGCCCCGATTGTGGGCCCCTTCATCATGCTCTGGGAAGCCCGCCAGGTGGGAACCTCAGGGCAGAGCTGTTTCGAAAACAGCCATCCAATGGGTCTTTATCGCCCATATTCGAACACATCATGAAATCCCTATGGCTTTCTGAACACCTGGTTTGCTTTTGCGACGCAGTCTCAGTAATCTCTTGACCTCGTGATTCGGAGAGGCTCTCTCCGCCCCCATTCGTTCGCTCCCCAATCATCTTCGATTCGACATGCCTTTCCGCTTCTTGCTCGTCTGCTTTCTCGCCTCCTTCGCCCTCTTGAGCAACACGGCGGCTCACGCCCAACAGACGCCAGCAAGCAACCCGGACGACCGCATCGCCGAACTCGAAGCCCAGGTGGGAACCCTGGGCTCGGCCTACGAAGAGCTGCTCGCGCTCTACAAGCAGATGCAGGCCCAGATGAACCAGTCGCCGAGCGGCGACGGCCTGGACGAATTCTACATCCCACGTCAGGCAGCCCAACACGAGAGCGCCGGTCGCACCGGCAACCTGGGCAACGTCTACAGCAAGCCCTTCCTCAGCCAGCTCGGCGACAACACCTACATCGGCGGTTACATCGACCTCGAGTTCTCGGACCCCAGCAGCGGAGCGAGCAACGAGTTCGACCAACACCGCCTGGTCCCGCTGATCTACTCCGACATCTCCGACAACATCAAGATGGCGGCCGAGATCGAGATCGAACATGGCCACGAGCTGGAAGTCGAGTTCGCACAACTCGACTTCCTCTTCAGCGAGCACGCCAATGTGCGTGCCGGCATCCAGCTGCTGCCCTTGGGCAAGCTCAATGAGGTGCACGACTCGCCCATCCAGGACCTGACCTTCCGGCCGCTCGTCAACACATACGTCATCCCCAGCACCCTGCGGGATGCTGGCATCGGCGTCTGGGGCAACATCACCCAGAACCTCAGCTACCAGACGACCGTCACCAACGGATTCGCGGGCCTCGCTGCGGACGGCACCAACGTCATCACGTCCACCAAGGGCCTGAAGGACGCTCGGCCCAACAAGGACAAGGTTGGCGGCTCCTTCGAGAACATCGACAACAACCTGGCCTACACGGGCCGGCTGGCGTGGACCCCGGTGCTGGGCGTGGAAGCCGGTGTTTCAGGACTGGTCGACACCTACGACGAGCATGCCGACAACCACCTGAAGATCTGGGCCCTGGACGCCACCGTTCACGGCCAGGCCGTGCCCTTCCTGCCTGACAACATGGAGCTGCTCTACGAGGGCGCGTGGGTCGACATCGAACGCGATGCCTTTGCCCGCGCCAGCGGCGTGGCGGGCGACATGACTGGCCACTACGTCCAGTCGAACGTGCACTTCACCCCGGACTTCCTCGAGGACTGCATCGCGGAAGGCGGCATCGCAGAAGACGGCGCCCACTTCACCTTCGTCACCCGCTACGGAATGGTCGACCTCGACGACTACGTCATGCGCCGCACCACCCTCGGCCTGAACTTCCGGCCGAACGAAAGCAACTCCGTCATCAAGCTCGACTACCTGATGAACGACGACCACGGGTCGGCCAAGGGCACCAACGATGCGAACGTCTGGGCCCTCTCGTTTGCCTCATACTTCTGATCGTCCGAAAGCGACTCGCATGAACCGCTACGCGCTCGTCCTCATGTTGCTCTCCGTGCTCGGTGGCGCGGTCTACGCAGGCGATGCCAATTCGGCCTCCCGTGAAACCCACGTGCACCTCGACAAGCAGGGCGCCCTGCAGCAGGTGTTCCCCCACGCCGAACAGGTGCTCGAGCTACGCTATTTGCTGACGAGCGAAGAGTCGGCGCGCATCGAGAAGAGCATGGGGCGGCGCCTGGACGAAGGGGGGTTCTATCTGTACGCCGGGCTCACGGGCGGCAAGCCCGTCGGCTACGCCGCCATCGTGAGCCAGATCGGCAAGGTCAAACCCATCACGCACATCGTTGGGGTGAACCCGCAGGGCGACGTCTCCCAGGTGGCGGTCATGATCTACCGCGAGAGCCACGGGGCCGAGGTGGTCCGCCGGCGCTTCATGGAGCAGTACGAGGGCAAGTCGCTCGACGACCCGATCCGCATCAACCGCGACATCATCAACATTGCTGGAGCAACCCTCTCCGGCCATGCCATCTGCCGCGGCGTGCGCAAGGCGCTCTCGGTCGTAGACGAGGTCTTCCTCTCCCACACCGGGCCGGAGGTTCTCGCACTCCTGACGGGGCCCGGCGCGCTGGCCGACGATGTCACGCCGGGCGGGTTGCGAAACCTCTCCCCGGCGGCGGCTCCCGTGGCCACCCTTTCAGCTGCGGGCTCCCTTCGCCTCGAGCGCGAGATCATGGGCACGGTGGTCAGCGTCGAGGCCTATCCCGAAGTGGGCGGAGTCCACGGTGATCAGCTGGCGGTCGCCCTGAACGCCGCGCTGGACGAGGTGGAACGCTGGGACGACGTGCTCTCCAACTGGCGGACGGACACCGCTCTCTCCGCCTTGAATGAGGCTCCCGTGGGCGAGGCCTTGCCGATCGACCCCGCACTGATGGACTGGCTTGAGGACGCGAGGCACTGGGCAGAGGAATCCCACGGACGCTTTGACCCCGCACTCGGCGCGCTGGTGGATGCGTGGCAGCTCAACTCGCGCGAGCCTTGCCGCCCCGAAGCGACGCGCCTCGAAGCAGCCCTCGCAGCCTGCGGACTCCAGCAGTTCGTCATCGACCGCAACGCTGGAACCGTGACGCGCCTGAATTCGGAAGCCCTGCTCGACCCGGGAGCTTCCGGCAAGGGGTACGCGCTCGATCGCGCCGCGGCCGTTCTTCGCGACCACGGCGTGCAGAGTGCCTTGCTCTCCTTCCGCAGCACGCTGCTCGCTCTGGGCCCTCCCCCAGGGCAAGACGGTTGGGTCGTACCGGTCATTCACGACGGCGAAGGCGAACAAGTCTCCGAGGTCCTCCTGGCTCATGGAGCGCTCTCTGTCAGCGGGGGCGCCCTGCGCGCCCATCGAGACGGCACGGTGCTTCGCGGCCACGTCCTCGACCCCTTCAGCGGCGTGCCGGTGGAAGCAGCTCGGCTGGCGTGGGTTCAACACGATTCTGCGGCTGCATCGGATGCCCTGGCCACCGCCCTGTTGGTCGCCGGACCGAGCCTTCTCGCGGTCCCTGGGGCAGCGGGAGCCTTCGTCGCAAGCGCCGGTCAGCCCCTGAGCGACTGGCCGCCCAGCCCCTGAGCCCAGCTTCGCGCGACCACGGCCACTCTCCAGGCAGGGCGTGCCCCGCCCGCCTCATCCCGGTAGCCTCTCTCCATGCATTTCCTGACTCGTCAGCGACTCCACATCTCGCTCTTCCATCCGCTGATGAAGGTGCTGATGTCGCTCTACATCGTGAGCGTTGGAGCTGGACTCTGGGTCGCGACCCTCAAGTACACCGACCGCGCCGACTGGAGCGCACAAGGTGTCGAGCTGATGGTGCACGGCAGCGAGGAACGCGCGGCCGACGACGCCTTCGGGGACCCGCTGGCCGGGCTCGAGCCGGAGACCCACGAGGGCATGAGTCGCCGGGAGCTGGTGGACATCGCCCACCCGCATCTCTTCACCATCCCCATCGTGTTGTTCATTCTCGGGCACCTTCTGCATCTCACACGGCTGCCCGACTGGCTCAAGCTCGGCATCAACGTGGCGGCCTTCGGGTCCTTCTTGGCCACCTTCCTGCTGCCCTTCCTGATCATCGAGAACGCGACCCTCGCGCCGGCCCTCTACATCTCGGGCTGGACCATGCTCGTCAGCTTCGTACTGCTCTGCGCGATCCCGCTGGTGGAGATGTGGTTCGGGAAACCCGGCAGCTCAGGGTTTGATGCGATTCCGAAGCGCGGCGCGTAGAACACCGGCCCGCGCCCGGCCGCCTCAGGAAGCCTCTTCGGGCGAGCTCTGGATCCAGTTCTCGAGCACGCGCTCCAGCTGGTCCGCCGTGACCGGCTTGGTGACGAAGTCATCCATCCCGATCTCGAGGCAGCGCTTGCGGTTCTCGGCGATGGCGTGGGCCGTGAGGGCCACGATCGGGGTGTGACGCTCCTCCCCCTCCCGCCGACGAATCTCCTCGGTCGCCGCATAGCCATCCATCACGGGCATCTGGCAATCCATCAGGATCAGATCGAAGGCTTCCTTGTCCATTGCATCCAGGGCCGCTTTGCCGTCTGCGACGACCTGCACGGAGTAACCGAGCTTCTCGATCATGCGCATGGCGACCTTCTGGTTGACCAGGTTGTCCTCCACCACAAGCACTCGGCAATCCGGTCGCCGCTTCGAGCTCGCACTCTTGGGATCCACGAGAAACTCCACGGTGAACCAGATCGTGTTTCCGACCTTCATGCCGCTGCGGACACCGACCTCGTCGGCGAGCAGGTGCATCGTTTGCTTCCACAACGCGAGATCGACGTTCTCTCCTCGCGAGATATCACCGGCGATGGGGAAGGCGCCACCGTCTTCCGAGAGCAGGCCAGCACCGCCGTCGGTCACCTCGAAGGACACCACGACCCGGTCGCGTACAAGGCTCGTGACACGCGCCGCAACAGACACGGTGCCCCGCTGCGTGACATTCACGGCGTTGGCGATCAACAGCTGCAATGCCCGCCGCAGACGTCCCTCGTCGCCCACCAGGGCCGTGGGCAGCTCCGCATCACTCAACAGGGTGACGTGAACGCCCCGGGCCTCGGCTTCGCGGTGTGCCTCAGCCGTCACCGCCTGCAGGGTTTCGGTCGGATCAAAGTCCATCATCTGCTCTCTCCGAGAGCGCCAGTGTCATTCACCCCGGCGCTCGGGCTCTCTCTCGCTGACAGCCCGCCCCAGGTGGAGCGGGCCGTCATCCCGATGCTTCGGGTGCGCGAGCGAACAGACTTGAATACATGCGCCTACGCCGACGAGTCGCAGGCCTAGAGACGCACGTAGTCGAAATCGAGGGGCTGGCTGTTGATGCCCTTCGGTGGCGGAGCAATCCAGTTGGCGAACTTGCCCGGCTCCGTGCAGGGAGCCATGAGGTTCGTCACATATTCGCGATCCGCCTCACTCGGCAACCACTCGTCCTTGCGAGCGGCCCACTCGTCGGCGGTCAGCGGGTTGCCGTCGATGTCGAAGTGGCTCCCGGCGAAGCTGCCGATGTTGCGGTTGAAGCGACGATGCGGCAAGCGCAGCCGGTCCTTGATCCCTGCCTTCTCGAGGATGGCGTTCCAGTAGTTGACGCCCTTCTGGTTGTCGTCGATGTAGTCCTCGCGCAGCACTTCGTTCATGGCGTTGCGCATGGGGACCTGCTCCGTGACCAGCTTGCCGTCCTCCCACAAGGTGACTTCCTTGACCTGGTCGAGGGCAGTGTGCTCCTCGTAGTTCTTCATCTCCCAGGCACGGCCCTTCAGGCTGCTGCCAAAGAAGTTCGCCGAGTTGCTCGAGACTTCAGCGCCGTAGAGATCGTTGCTGCTGCTGGCCCAGAAGTGGATGTACTTCTGCATGGTCGGCAGGTCGATCACGTGGTGCTTGCGCGGGTCGTCGTTGGGGTGCTCGTTCATTACTTCGGCACACCGTTGGATCACACGACCGACGCCCGTCTGCCCCACGAACATGTGGTGGGCCTCTTCCGTCAGCATGAAGCGACAAGTGCGCGCCAGCGGATCGAAGCCTGACTCTGCGAGGCTCAGCAGTTGGAACTTGCCGTCTCGGTCCGTGAACATCGTGAAGCAGAAGAAGTCGAGCCACGTCTTGATGGGCTCGTTGAACGTCCCCAGGATTCGCGGGTGGTCGGGGTTGCCGCTGCGGCGCTGCAGGAGCTCTTCCGCCTCTTCGCGACCGTCCTTGCCGAAGTAGGTCTGCAGCAGATAGACCATCGCCCACAGGTGCCGGCCCTCTTCCACGTTCACCTGGAACAGGTTGCGCATGTCGTAGAGGCTCGGCGCCGTGTCGGCCAGGAGGCGTTGCTGCTCCACCGAGGCCGGCTCCGTGTCGGCCTGGGTCACGATGATGCGACGCAGCCAGTTGCGGTACTCGCCCGGAACCTGCTGCCAGGCATCCTCACCCTTGTGGTCGCCGAAGCCGATCTTGCGGTTCTTCTCGGGCTCGGCCAGGAAGATGCCCCAGCGGTAGTCCGGCATCTTCACGTGCCCGAACTGCGCCCACCCCTTGGAATCCACCGACGTGGCCGTGCGCAGGTAGACATCCTTGTCGTTGTATTGCGTCGGCCCCATCTCCTTCCACCACTCGATGTAGTTGGGGAGCCACTGCTCAAGGGCGCGTTGCAACCGACGATCCGAGGAGAGGTCGACGTTGTTGGGGATCTTGCTCTCGTAGTCAATCGAAGCCATGACGAGTTCCTTGAGATAGAGGGTGAAGCGATGTGCGTGTCGTTGTGTCGGTCGGGATCAAGTCCGGGTCCAGTTGAGCTCGGGACGGTTCGGAGTGCCGTAGCACTGAAGCGCGCCGCGCTGCCCCACGGCGTTCGGCCGCTGGAAGATCCAGTTCTGCCAAGCGGAGAGCCGCCCGAAGACCTTGGTCTCCATGGTCTCCGGCCCAGCGAACCGCAGGTTGGCTTCCATGCCGGTGAGGGCGTCCGGTGAAAACGACGCCCGCTCTTCGAGGGCGATGCGCAGGTCGTCTTCCCAGTCGATGCTGTCCGGCGCCATGGTGGCGAGACCCATCTCATCGGCCTGCTCTGCGTCGAGCAGGCTGGATTCAGCGAGCAACTCATCCACCCGATCTGGCGCGCCGAGATAGCGGGTCTGCAGCCGGGTGAGGCCGTTGGACATGGGGAACGGGCCACCATTCATGACGCTCGTCCCCATGGACACGGGGGCGTCAGGGTCGTTGAGCAGGTAGATACGGTCGGCGGAGAGAGCCAGCTCCAGGAAGGTGCCGACGAAGCAGGTCCCCTCGTCAGCCACGGCGAAGGTGCTGCGGGCCGACAGGTCGAGGCGCTTCAGGACACGCTTCACGAAGAGACGTACCTCGCGCACGAACCAGTGGTCCTTGCCGCTCTCGAGCAGCGCGTCTGCGGCCAGCGCCACGGCGGGATCGCCCACCACCCGCAGCGTCAGCGTGCCCACATCCAGGTACTCCAGACGCAGGTGCAGGAGCGCGTCGTCGAACTGCCTGAAGAGCTTGAAGAACCACCATTCACTTCCGGCGGCGTGTGCGGCCTCCGGAGAATCCGGCCCCGCTGCCTCAGGCAGCGTCAGGGTGATCGCGGCCGTGCGGGCTTCCCCGTCGATGGCGACATCCACCATGTCGTAGTGGAAGCCCTCTTCGTCGAAGCTCGCACCGGCTGCTTCGAGCCGAATGCCCTTCGCGTCACCGCTTGAGGCGGAGCGGGAAACCAGCTCCGCCGCAGCCGTGCTGGTGAGGTCGTCGAACTTGGACAGTGGCGCCACGGCATCCACGAGGTTCCAGCGCACCGCGCGCTTGCCCTTGATGCCTTCGGCGATGCTGCAGAAGACGTCGGCGAGGTCGCGACGAACCATGCGCTTGTCGACGACACGCGTCAGCCCCCCCGTACCGGGCAGCACGCCCAGCAGGGGCACTTCCGGAAGCGAGACGGCGGAGTTGCGGTCGTCCACCAAGAGGATGTGGTCCGCGGCCAAGGCGAGCTCGTAGCCGCCGCCGCTCGCAGTCCCGTTCAGCGCAGCGAGGGTTTTCAGGCCCGAGAACTCGCTTGCGTCTTCGATGTACAGGCGCGTCTCGTTGGTGAACTTGCAGAAGTTCACTTTGAAAGCGTGGGTGCTCGTACGCAGCATGACGATGTTCGCGCCCGCACAGAACACACGATCCAGGTTGCCCGTGAGCACGACACAGCGCACTTCGGGGTGCTCGAAGCGCAGGTGCTGGTAGGCCGCCGCGAGTTCGATGTCCACTCCCAGGTCGTAACTGTTCAGCTTGAGCCGGTAGTGCTCGTGCAGACCACGATCCTCCTGCACGTTCATGCGCAGCGTGGCGATCGCTCCGTCGACCGTGAGCTGCCAGTGGATGAAGTCCTCCGGCCGTCGGTGGAACTCAAAGTGCGCGAGGGAGGCTGCGGGCATCTCGGTCGCTGTCACAAGGACTCTCCTGGTCGTGAGGGGGCCCACTTGCCGCGCTCCTCGGCAAAGCACCACCTCGGGGGAAGCGAGGGAATATATCTTTCCCCATTCCTGCCTATATCGGCAATATAGTTCCTGCATGAAGCCAGAAGCCCTGCTCCTCGAAATTGGCACCCGCCTCCGTGAAGCCCGGAAGGGGCGCGGGCTGAGCTTGGCCGACGCCGCTCGCCGAGCCACCGTCAGCGCCCGCTATCTGCGCATGGCCGAGGCCGGCAATGCCAACCTGTCGCTCCTGAAGCTGGCCGCCCTCGCCCGAACCCTGAAGCTTCCGCTGGGGCAGCTGTGCGACATCCCGCTCGGCGACGCACCCGAGCTACGCATCGCCCTGCTGGGAGTGCGAGGCTGCGGCAAGAGCACGGTGGGGCGCCATCTCGCGCATCAGCTTGAGGTCCCGTTCGTGGAGCTGGACGCCCTCGTCGAAGCACGCGCCGGAGTCCCCTTGCGCCAGCTCTTCTCCATCCACGGTGAGGAGCTCTTCCGGGAGCTCCAGCGCGAAGCCCTCGAGTCGTGGCTGACCCAGCATGGCAGCGGGGTGCTGGCCACAGGCGGGTCCCTCGTAAGCCACCGCGAGACCTTCACTCGTCTGCGCGAAACCTGCCGCACCGTCTGGCTACGGGCATCTCCTGAGGAGCACTGGCGTCGTGTGGTGGCCCAGGGAGACCTGCGCCCCATGCACGACCGCCCGCGCGCCATGCTCGAGCTGCGCTCCTTGCTCGACGCAAGGGAGGCGCTCTACTCCACAGCTGATCTGAGCGTGGACACCATGGACGTGGACGCGCCCACCATTGCGAGCCGCATCAGCAACTGGGCCCTGGGCTGAACAGCCCAGGGCGTGGGCCAGCCGGAACGCTATGGGGCGGTGCTCACCACCGCATTGCTCAGGGCCCCACCAAAGGTCGACACCGTCGGATCCAGCACGCCCATCTGGTACCAGACCTTGGTTCCCGGAGCCTGACCGGACGGAAAGGGCAGGGACCCAGTGACGGACCCGTTCGCATCCAGCGCAACGAAGATCTGGGCGAAGAACGGCCACGCGTGGAGCGTACCCCCAAGGAACGACGCTGGCGCTGAGTCGCCCGACAGCCAGAGCAATGCCAAGCCCGATGGTGTGCCCTGATCGAGGCTCAGCTGAAGCGGCGATCCCGGGGTGAGATCGCCGTCACCAATGAGGGTGGGCACGCCGTTTTGACCAGGCGTGCCGCCACCCAGCACTTCCCAACGAGGGGCAAAGAGACTCGGCAGCTTGGCCAGCGCCGCCCCCATCTGAGGCAACGGGCCTACCCAGCCGCCGCTCCCCTGGGCCAGGCCGGTGCTCGCCAGCAACAGCCGGATGTCGCGTGGCGGAAGCCGAGCGCCACCCAACGCCACCGCGGCCCCCTGCAGCTGGCACACAAGCCCTCCGATCAGGGCCGTGGCAGCGCTCGTCCCGTTGAAACTGTTGGTATAGGCCTGATTCGGGTCCCCGCCGATGATCAGCCAACTTCCTCCCAGGGAGACGACGATCTCGCCCCAGCCCTGGACGTCTACTCGCTCGCCGTACGAGCTGAAGTTCATGGCGTCGTGGCTCACGTCGGCCGTCCCGGCACCCACGATGATGGCCCCGGAGTCGCCCATGGCGCGGTAGTTGAAGTAAGCCGCCGAATCGAGGTTCTGGCTGCCGTTGCCGGCGGCCGCCACGACGACGACCCCCGCGTCCACACCGACCTTCACGATCAGGAACAGGGAGGGGTCCACCTCGGCCGGGGCGAGCCCGCCACCCGGGCCGAAGGCCTGCATCTCGAGCACGACGACATCCCCGAAGGCGGAGTCGGCCAGGGCGTTCGCCACCGCCGTTTCGCGCCGCGGCCCCTCTTCGACGGTCCACTCCGGATAGGTGAACACCGAGCTTTCCCAGGCGATGCCCGTGAGCCCGTAGCTGTTCTTGCTGGCAGAGGTCAGACCCAAGACCGAGGTCCCGTGGTCATCCCAACCCATACTGATCACGTCGGGGTGGATTGTCTGGCCCGGCTCAGGTGTCACGCCGACATCCACGAGATCCTCGTGGTCGGTGTTCCAGCCGTACTCGCAATCGGTAAGCCTGATGCCAGCCCCTCGATACCCTTGGCTCCAGGCGAAGTTGATCTGGAAGCCGGGGTTTCCACCCAGGAACAGCTGGTTGACGGACAGGTTCGACGTCATCGGCGGGATGTCCCCCGGAGGAGGCGCGCCGAGGGTCTGCAGGTATGCGAACTCCACGGACGGCATGGCGCGCAGGCGGGCACCCACGCGCAGCATGTCCTCGAGACCGTCCTTCTCAAGCTGCACCGCGAGCAGGCCACCCAGGTCGGGCTGTGCCACGCCGGTCAGGATCTCAGCCCGGAGCGCGAGTTCCTTCAACCGCCGGTCGGGTGTCCCGAGCAACGGTGCGAACTGCAAACCCTCTTCACGCGCCAGATCACCCAGGCCGGCAAGCTTCGCCCCTACGAGACTGCTCAGTGAGCCATCGGGGAGGGCGCGGGCTTGAAGTCCGTCGATCACCTTGATGATCAGGCGCCGTTGAGCCGGCCCGGCGGTCGGCGGCAGGGGGACCGCTCGCACGGGGCCAGGGTCCAGGGGGACTCGCGCCCGGAGCGCTTGACCGGATGCCGTCGGCAAGAACGCTGCAAGCAGGCAAACGAGAACGCGAACCGCGGCAGGGATAGCGCTTGAGGGGGAATGCATGAGGGGAGGACAGCGGTCCCGACGCAGGAAGGCAAGCCACGGGACGGTGTTGCGAGCCCTTCAGAGTAGCAGCAGATCCAGGAACTGAAAATCTGGGCGCAACAACGGCCCTGGAGGGCTCTCAGAGAGCCTGCCGGGGCTGGGCCTCAGCCCAGCACACGTAATCCACCAGGCAGTGTTCAGCCCAGTAGCGGTCCCCGGTCTCGCGCAGGGCGCGTGAAGCCACGAATCCGCAGTGCCCCCCATGGCTGCTCATGACCAGCTGGATCGCAGGGCAGGCCTCCAGGATCTCCTGCTGATCCGGAGCCAGGTTGACGAGCAGATCGTCCTCGGAGTGCAGCACCAGGCTTGGGATCTTGAGTGATGGCAACGCCAGGCGACAGCTCGCCTGATCGTAGTACTCGTCCACGCTTGTGTAGCCACAGTCCGGGGCCGTGGCCAGGGCATCGAAGCCCCTCAAGGTGTTGACGCCTTTTATGAGACGGGGGTCATAGCGATCCGGAAACAGCTCCGCGCGCCGTAGGAAGGTGGCTCGCAAGCGTTTCAGGAACGAGTCCCTGTAGATGCGCAGGGCCGGCAGGCTGTCGAGGTTCCCCGCGCAATGGTTGAGGTCAAGGACAGGCGAGACCGCCACGATGCTCGCCACGTCTGCCGGTGCATCGTCACCCCAGAGCCCCCCCAGGCGCAACGCGATGTTGCCGCCCATGGAGAAGCCCGTCATGTGGATGCGACGACAACGTTCGTCGAGCACGAGCGCGCGCACCACCGCCTCAAGGTCGTCCACGAGACCGGCGTGATACATGCTGCCCGCGAGGTGCTCGGTGTCGCCACAGTTGCGCATGTTCAGGCGCACGACATGAAAGCCCGCCGCATAGGCCTTGCGAACGGCACCGCGCATGTACGGCCGGTCAGCATGGCCGGCGAGCCCGTGGACGATGACCACCACCGGTGCGGCGCCCTGCTGCCATGAACAGAGTCCGAGCACCTTCGTGCCGTCATCCACATCGAAGACCTGCTCGACGAAGGCCGGGACCGGGTTGCTCCGATTGGGTCGAATGAACATCGACGCCAACGTCATCCGGTGGAACCCGCGCAACAACGCGTGTGGTTGAAACGCCTCGACCTGCAAGAGCTGCTCATCGCCCACGGCGGCCGACAGACGACTCGGACGCAGGGTCATGACCCGCGGGCCGGCGCTCCGTGTGAGCGCTTCTGGAGCAGGGCACCGAGGGTCCCGGAGTTCTTGAAGTGATCCCAGAGCAGCCACTTCAGAGGCGGGAACCACTTGTATCGACGACATTCGAACATCGGGATGATGTGTTCGAAGCGCTGGACATCCGCGCCCGCCGCATCTGCATGCTCGCTGACCCCTTCCTTGCCAAACGAATGCTGGTGCCCATACAGGAAGTAGTCCTTCCGGCAGTGCGGGCAGAGCGTCTTCTCGATCTCGATGCAGTAGGGCACCGAGATGAGGACGTATTGGGACGACACCCGCACGAGCTCGGCGAACGCACGCGCCGGGTCATCAAGATGCTCGAGCAGGTCGGTGCACAGGACCAAGGGGAAGGTGTCGTCCGCGAACGGGATGTCGTAGATGCTTCCCGCCGTGAAGTTCACATCCTGGACATCGTGAACACCGCGACTGGCGCGGCGGATGGAGAGGTCCATCCCGACGGCCTTGTCCAAGCCGGAGTTCGCCAGCACATCGCGGCTCAGCGCACCATCACCGCAACCAGCATCGAGCAAGGTGCCCGAGATCTGGGGCGGAAGCATCCGATGCACCAGCGTCCTGCGGTGCTTCCATGACTCCTCATGCTCATTCGAGATGAGATAGGTGTCCGCCTCGTACTCGTAGAACTCCCGATACACCTCGGGCGACGAGCTGCTGGATGTCTTGGTTGCTGGTGGCGTCATACGCTGTGTTCTCCGCTTCTAGACGAACCTGGGTCGCGCAGCCCCCGGGCACGCGAGAGCCTACACCAGCCGATCTCTCCCTGCTGGCTCCGTGTCTTAGGGGAAGACCCGCAGCTGCTGCAAGCTTCCAGACCGGCGGCTCAGCTCGCGGAGACTGTCGCGCCCGACCTGTCCCAGGTCCATGGTGTGGTCGTTCACGTAGAGCTTCACATGCCGCCAGATCACCTCGTCTGACAGCTCCTGCGCATGGGCTCGCATGGTCGGCAAGCTGCGTTCGGGTTCGGCCAGCGAGAGCGCCAAGGACTCCATCAGGGCCGCCTGGAGCTTCCGACGGCTTGCCGCTGGCAGATCGTGCCGACAAATCAATCCGCCCAAGGGGACGGGCTGGTGTGTCCAAGCCTCCCAGCTCTGCCCCAGGTCTTCCTGCAGGGCCAGGCCCTGGTCCTGATAGGTGAAGCGGCCCTCGTGGATGCACACGCCGGCGTCCGCCTCACCTGCAACGAGGGCGGGCATGATCTCGTCGAAGCGCCGGTGCTCAAGCTGGGTGACCTCAGGGTGCAGGCAGCGCATGAGCAGCGTAGCGGTTGTCCCCTCCCCTGGGCAGAGAACCCGCGACTCCGGTCCGAGGGGTTCGCCGACCGACTGCGAAGGGGACAGCAGGACGGGCCCCACGCCGAAACCGAGCGCGGATCCCACCGGCAGCACCCCGTAGTCTTCCGCCAGCACGAGAGCCGTAGCGAAGCTCGCCTTGGACACGTGAAGCGCCCCTTGCTGCAAGGCCTCGTTAAGTTCCTGCACGTCGGCCAGGCGGAAGTTCAGCTCCAAGTCATCCACCGACACCCGGCCCTCGAGCAGGGGAGCGAACAGGAAGGTGTCATTGGGGCAAGTGGACAAGCCCACGTGCAGCGTCGTCATGGCGCCAACTCGGTGACCCGCCGCAGGAAGCGACCGGTCAGGCTTAGCGCGCTCGACACCTTCCACTCACCCTTGTCCCGCACTCCCGCGCGATTGCTCACACCTCGGACGATGGAGAGGGGGACCCCCGCGCGTCCACAGGCAACAGCCACGGCGTAGCCTTCCATCTCCTCCACCAACACGCTGGGGCGCCGGCCGGACCAGTCGTCCGATTCCGAAACCTTGTTGCTGGAAGCTGCGACGGTGCCGATCTCACCCGCGAGCAGCGATCCCTCTCCGAAGGCCGCTGTGGCGGGCTGGGGCATCGCCCCAAGCCAGGCCGTGGGTACCTCAAGCGGCCAGGTGTCGGGCGCCATCTGCTCACCGGGAGGGGCCATGTCGGACAAGGATCCGAAGTCTCGCCCGTGACCGGCGCCGAGGCCCTCGTTGTGGACGCATGTCCCGATCACCAGGCTGCCAATGGGTGCTCGCACCAGATCACGGCTGCCAGCCAAGCCCGCGAGGATGCAGTGGGACGGAGCGTGACGACGCAAGAAGTGCTCCGCGCCCAAGGCGGCGGCCACCAACCCCATGCCACACACTTCCACCGTCAGGGCCCCGCGGCTCTCGGCGGGAAAGTCTCCGAGCGCGTCGCGCTCAAACTGGGTGGGCACCAAGAGCAGGACCGTCACGGCACGTGGCCCTTCTCCAGGAGATCTTCCAAGCTGGGCTCGTAGCGATGCTCCCAATCGCCGACAGGAATCCTCAGACACCAGCGGCGCCCCACCTGCCCGGCCACTTCCCCGCGGTCCCGCTCACCCAGCAGGACGAGCGCGGTCCGGCGGGACGGGGGATAGGCCCGCGTAATCTGCAAAAATGCCTCCACGGACCCGGCCACCGCCTGGGCCTCGAGTTGGCCTTCCAGCGCGAGGCCGACGACGAAGGGCCGGCCACCGGAACGATTCCCCAGGAAGTCCGCTGCCGACTTTATGGCTTTCGCTCCCCTTTCCTGGCCGTCCTGGCCCTCAAATCCGTCGAGGACCACGGCCCACGCCTGGGCGTCGCCGCCCGGATTCCGATCGATCTGCCCGGAGGCGAAGAGGGTCGTGGCGTGACCCGTCTTGGACCAGGACGCCACCAGCGACGGTTCGAAGGGCCGAAAAAGGCCCTCGGTGGAAGCGACCCACTCGAGGGTAGCCCCCTCCCAACGGGCCCGTAGACCCTCCAGGGCGGTCGCCCCCAGGGCAGGGCAGTCGACCAGGATCAACCCCGGGACGCTCGAAGTCCCCATCCGCTCTTCCAGGTGCTTCACGCTCAGCACCCCGGCCAGCAGGATCAAAACCATCGCCGTCAGGATGTGAGGGAGGCGAATCACGAGAGGATGCGTCTCGAGCAAGGGTGATTAGGCAAGTTGGAGGCCACTGGCCGGTTGACCAATATCAGGCGACCTGTTGCAATACGCGGCTTTTATACCCTCTGAACAGAGTGATCCGCAGCTTCAAGAGACTTCACTCAGAAGCGCTACCGCTCGAATCCCACGGCAACTCCAGATCATGTCCAACGCCACCGCCAACACGCCGACCAAGGGGAAGAAGAACCCCCTCGGCTTCCTTCGGAACATCGGCATCATCGCCCATATCGACGCGGGTAAGACGACCGTCACCGAGCGCATCCTCTACTACACAGGTCGCAGCCGGAACATCGGCGAGGTCCACGATGGTATGGCCACGATGGATCACCTGGAAGAGGAGCGGGAGCGCGGCATCACGATCACGTCTGCCGCGACGACCTGCATCTGGGGCAAGCACACCATCAACATCATCGACACCCCTGGACACGTGGACTTCACGGCTGAGGTCGAGCGCTCCTTGCGAGTACTCGACGGCGCCGTGGCCGTGTTCGACGGTGTGGCAGGCGTAGAGGCTCAATCCGAAACGGTCTGGCGCCAAGCTGACAAGTACGAAGTGCCGCGTATCGCTTTCGTCAACAAGCTCGACCGGACCGGTGCGAGCTTCGACTTCTGCCTCGAGTCCATGGTGACGCGCCTGGGTGTCCACCCTGTGCCCATCATGTTGAACATCGGTCTCGAAGGCGACTACGTCGGCAACATCGACCTCATCAGCATGAAGGCTCGCTATTTCGGCGAAGGTGGCGACGACACCGCCTTCGAAGAGCGCGAGATTCCCGAAGAACTCTTGGAAGCCGCACAGGAGTCCCGCCACAACATGGTCGAGGCCGCCTGCATGGTGGACGACAACCTGCTCGAGCGTTTCCTTGAGGACGAATCCCAGATCTCGGAGAAGGAGATCATCAGTGCTCTCCGGACCGGCACCGTCGAGCGCAAGCTGCTCGTGGTTCTGTGTGGCGCCGCGCTTCGCAACAAGGGCGTCCAGGCCACGTTGGACGCAATTTGTGAGTTCCTGCCTTCGCCCTTGGATCAGCCGCCGGTATCTGGCACCGACGACTCAGGCGAGCCCACCGAGCGTGGCTGCGATATCGAACAGCCCTTCTCGGCCCTGGCCTTCAAGACGGTCTTCGACCCCAATGGTGACCTGACGTTCATCCGGGTCTACTCCGGCACGGGTACCGCCGGCGACCAGTTCATCAACACGCGCACCGGCAAGAAGGAGCGCTTCGGCCGCCTCTACCGCATGCACGCTGCCTCGCGTGAGCCGATCGACGCCTGCAAGGCGGGCGACATCGTCGCAGCGGTGGGCCTGAAGAACACCAACACCGGTGACACCCTCGCTGACCCCAACAAGCCGATCACGCTCGAGTCCGTGGATTTCCCAGACACCGTGATCTCGATGTCCATCGAGCCGAAGTCCAAGGGTGACCGGGACAAGCTCTCCCAGACCCTCGCCGTGCTCGCCAGGGAAGACCCGACCTTCCACGCCTGGACTGACGAAGAAACCACCGAGACCATCATCGCCGGCATGGGTGAGCTGCACCTCGAAGTGCTTCGTCACCGCATCATCCGCGAGTTCAAAGTGGACGCTGAGTGTGGCAAGCCCCGCGTGGCTTACCGCCAGACCATCGATCAGGACCTGGAGCGTGTGGAAGGCAAGCACGTCAAGCAGACGGGTGGCCACGGTCAGTTCGCCGTGGTGCGTATGCGCTTCGAGCGTCTCACCGACAGCCAGGACATCGAGTTCGTGGACGAGATCAAGGGCGGCTCGGTGCCGCGCGAGTACATCCCGGCCGTAGGCAAGGGCGTGAAGGCTGCCTCGGTGAAGGGCCGCGAGTACCCGTTCCCCTTCGTGGGCGTCAAATGCACGCTCTTCGACGGCAAGTCCCATGACGTGGATAGTTCGGACATGGCCTTCCAGTCCGCGGGTAAACTCGCCTTCAACTCCGCTGTGGGCGGCAACCAGATCTTCCTCGAGCCCATGATGAAGATCGAGGTGCTCTGCCCTGAAGACAACCTGGGCGACGTGATCGGCGACTTGAACAGCCGTCGTACGAACATCGACGAGATCACTGACCGCGTGCACCTGAAGGTCATCACCGGCATGGTTCCCGTGGCCGAGACCTTCAACTACTCCTCGAAGCTGCGCAGTTTGACGGCTGGTCGCGGCACGTACTCGATGGAGCCGACGGGCTACGCCCCGGTTCCCGCGTCCGTGCGCGAGTCCATCGTCAAGGAGGTCGAGGAGATGCGGAAGGCCAGGCACGGCTGAGCCGGACGGCGCCTGCCGGGTCGGGTCAGGGACCTGATCCGGCGGGAGCCGGGCTGAGCAGGGCTGCGCGACGCAGCTTGGCCTCGAGCAGAGGCCGCAACACCCACGGGTGGCGCTTGAGGATGGCGGGGCTCAGGTCCTGGAGCAGCTTCTCGTAGCGAGCCAACCTCGCCTCCCGTGCTTCAGGGCTGTCGGGGTTCTCCGGCTCCGGAACTGGCACCGGCTCGGGGTCGGCCTTGGGCTCCTGGGCTGACGCAAACTCGGCACTGGGCTCGATGCCTGGGGTCACGAGCCCCAGCTGCGACAGGTCGAGTCCCTCAAGCTCGGAGGAGAACTCCCCAAGCCAGTTGTTCACGGCAGCGAGCCGCGGGTCGTCGGCGTCGCCCTCGACCGGTGCCTGCTCCTCCAGCACCTTCTGGGCCTGCTGCAGACCACCGAACAAGAACTGTTCCTTCATCGCAGCGCCAATGTCCGAGAGCGCTTGGTTGTCGGTGATGTCCGGCAGCACGTCGAGCAGCAGGTTGGTGCCGTTCTCGACGATCTGGGCGATCTTCTTGCGTTGTTCCGTCAGCTCCCGGACTTGATTGATGTCCTCGCGCGCGATGGCGGCATCGATGGCTTCATCCAGGTTTCCGCCCTCTTCGTTCCGAATGGCATCCAAGGTGCTGTCACCGACCTGCACCGTCTGTTGAGCCACCTTGGCCTGGTTCGCTTCCTGGGTGCTCTCACTGCTCTGACCCTCGCTCTGCCAGGCGATGTAGGCCAGGAAGACGACGATGCTCGACAGCGCGATCATGCCCACCTTCGTGCGGTGCCGGCGCGCCGAGCGGACCACCCGACTGACTGCGCTGGGCGGAGCGGCCGTGATGGGCTCGCCATCTAGATAGCAACGCAAGTCATGCGCGAACGCCTCCGCGCTCTGGTAGCGATGCACCCGCCCCTTTTCCATCGCCTTGAGGCAGATGGTCTCGAGGTCGGCCGGTACACGTGGGTTGATCTTGGTTGGACGCTTCGGATCCTCGGTGAGGATCTTGCGCATGATCTCGTGGGAGCTCTGCCCTTGATAGGGCGGCTGGAGCGTCAACAGCTCATACAGCGTGACGCCCAAGGCGTAGATGTCTGAGCGATGGTCCACCGAGCCCCGTCGCGAGTCTGCCTGCTCCGGCGACATGTAGAACGGCGACCCTGCGAATTCGCCCGTCCTCGACAGCTCCAGCCCGTCCTCCACCTTGGCCAGGCCAAAGTCACCCAGGAAGGGTCGGTCGTTGTCGTCCAGCAGGATGTTGCTGGGCTTCACGTCCCGGTGAACGATGCCCCGCTCGTGAGCGTGCTGCATGGCTTCCGAGGTCTCGGCGAGCCAGAGCGCGGCTCGCCGGAAGTACCCCTTGGGGGGCTCACCCTTCTCCTTGAGGAGCGCGAGCTCATCGGCAACGGTTCGCCCCTCGCCCACCAGCTTCTGGGCGATGAAGAAGTCGCCGCCATCCTGCCCCCAGGCATAGACCGAGACGATGCTTGGGTGGTCCAGACGTGCGGCAGCGCGAGCCTCCCGCTCGAAGCGAGCCACCTCGTCAGCCGTGTGCACCCGGTGCTGATAAAGCACTTTGAGCGCCACTGGGCGGGCAAGGCTGATCTGCTCAGCGCGGTAGACAATCCCGAATCCGCCGCGTCCGATCTCCTCGACGATACGAAAATCGCCAAGACGATCAGGGATGGACATGGACTACCTCCGGACTTCGAACGACGCGAGGAACTTGTTGTTGTCCCCCGTCTCGCGCACCTTCGCCATGAGCAGTTGCATGGCCTCTACAGGGTGCATCTGGCTCATGACCCGGCGCAACATCACAACCTTCCGATACACATCAGGAGGCAGCAGCAGCTCCTCCTTCCTAGTTCCGGATCGGTTGATGTCGATTGCAGGCCAAACTCGGCGTTCGGCCAGCTCGCGGGACAAAACCAGCTCCATGTTGCCGGTTCCCTTGAACTCTTCGAAGATCACCTCGTCCATGCGACTGCCGGTTTCGATCAGCGCAGTCGCCAAAATCGTCAGAGAACCGCCGCCTTCGAGGTTGCGGGCGGCCCCGAAGAAGGCCTTGGGCTTCTCGAGCGTCCTGGAATCGACACCGCCCGAGAGGGTACGCCCCGAGTTCCGGACCGTGACGTTGTAGGCCCGGCCCAGGCGGGTGAGGGAGTCCATCACGATCAGGACGTCCTTCCCCTGCTCCACGAGGCGCTTGGCCCGCTCGATGGTGAGTTCCGTCACCCGGCAGTGGCGTTCCGCCGGCTCGTCGTTGGTGGAGGCGATCACCTCGCCCTGGACGCTGCGACGGAAATGGGTCGCCTCCTCAGGCCGCTCATCCACGAGCAGGACGATGAGATGGACGTCCGGGTACTCCGTGCTCACCCGGTTGGCCACCTGCTGCAGAAGGATGGTCTTGCCCGAGCGGGGCGGAGCGGTGATCAAACCGCGCTGACCCCTGCCAACCGGGGTGATCAAATCGAGCACCCGCATGTTTTCCGGCGCACCGTTGTCACCTGGCTCCGACGTACCGCCTTCCAACACCAGGCGCTGCTCGGGGTCGATCGAGGTGAGCTGCTTGAAGATCGGCATGGCCTGGGCTTCGGCGGGCGTCATGCCGTTCACGCTGTCCAGGTCCACCAGGGTAATGCGGCCCTTGATGCGTTCTGCTGACCCAACGATCTCCTGGCCTGGTCGCAAACCTTCGGCGCGGGACAGGGCTGCCTGTACGAAGGCGTCTTCCTCGTCCGGCACGAAGTTCTCTGAAATCCGCCGCAGCCAGCCCTGGCCGTCAGGGTTCAGCTCCAGGATGCCTGCGACTTCGAGGCGCGGCTGTGGTCCATAGGGCACGTCGTCGCCGCGGCTCTGCTGTCCACCGCCGCCACCACCACTGCCTCCACCACCACCACCGCCGCCCTGGTAGCCGCCACCCTTGCGGCCCTTGCCGCGGCGACGGCGCGAGCGCCTCGAACGTGATTTGGTCTGTTCCTGCGTCATACGATCTTCCTTTCGTCCGGTTTTCTCTGTTCCGGATCCTGCGAATGGACTGCCGGGGCCGCCGAAGCGGGCGTAAACGGCGTGCGCTGAGCGCAAGCAGCCTGAAATCCTGACCTCGTGCCAGAGGTGAGGAGCTCCTGTGTGGAAGCAACGTCCCCAGGCCGTCCCGCCAGGCAGCCGAGAGTGGTCGCGGGTCCCGCGACTCAGAGGCCACTCCCGCTCTGGGAGCAACCGTCCTCGCATTCCACGGTTTTATTCTGACTTGGGATCGCGTCGATTGCCAAGCAGAATCCTCAAGACAGCATGAAAACGCCCCGCGCCCTCCCCCTTCTCCCGGCTGTTCTTATGGCGGCCCTGCTTGGTGCCTGCACAGCCTCACAGCCCAGTTCGCCCTGGGAGAGCCGTCTGGCTCCGGCCCTCTGCAGCCGGGCTGAGGAGCAGCTCTCAGCCAAAGACCCAAACGCTGCCAAGCTGAGCGCCACGCAGGCTTTGGAGCAGGCCCGGGCCCAGAAAGACGCCCTTTCCGAGGCCCGCGCCCTAGGGGTCCTGGGCTTGATCAACCAATCCCGGGGACAGTTGGACCGGGCCGCCCAGCTGATGTTGGACGTGCCGTGGGAAGAGGACTCAGGCTGGCTGGCCCGCCTTGCCTTCGCCCAGTTGGCCATCCAGAACGATGCGCCTGAGGATGCGCTGGCCACCCTTGAACCCCTGGTCGATCGCACCGCTGACTGGGCAGATGTCCACAAGCGGGCCCTTGCCGAAGCCCGGGCCTACCACATGCTCGCCACCCTCGGTCGCCAACAGGGCCAGCTGGAGGACGCCCGCAAGCACCAGAGGTGGGCAGCGCTCCAGATCAGCGTGCTTCCCGACGGGGAGCTCGCCCGCCTCCGTCGACAGATCGCCCAGGCCCTCGGGGACGACTACGCGGCCCAGGCCCTCTTCGAGCAGGCATTCATCGAACACGCCCGTGCGGCGAACATGGCCGCGAAGCTCAACGAGCCCCTCGCTCGTCTCCAAGCTACGCGCTCCATGAGCCGGGACCTCGTGCTGCTCGACCGTCTCGCCGATGCCGTCGATCACTACGGGCGAACCCTGGGGCTTGCCCGCGAGCTCGACGATTGGACGGCCATGGGTGACGTTGCCCGCGAAGCCCTGCACTGGCTCGACGCTCACGGAGAACCCTGGGACAGCACCAAGCGTCGCCTGTTCGTCGAAACGCTTCAGGAGCTGGACTTGAAAGCCCACGAGACAGCCCTCGATCGAGGGTGATTACGTCGGGGCGAGAGATGAGTACATTGGTCGCAGCTCAGGGAGAACACGATGACGCAGATCTACGCATCAGCCGACGAAGCACTGGCCGACATTGGTGACGGCGCAACGATTCTTGCCGGCGGCTTTGGCTTGTGCGGCATCCCCGAGAACCTCATCGCCGCCTTGGTTCGCCATGGCGCAACTGGCCTGACTGTGGTCTCCAACAACGCGGGCGTCGATGACTTCGGACTGGGATTGCTGCTTCAAACGCGCCAGATCGCCAAGATGATCTCCACCTACGTGGGCGAGAACGACACCTTCGAGCGCCAATTCCTGACGGGCGAACTCGAAGTGGAGCTCGTGCCTCAGGGCACCTTCGCTGAGCGCATCCGCGCCGGTGGCGCCGGCATTCCTGCCTTCTACACACCGACCGGCCACGGCACCCAGATCGCTGACGGCGGGCTGCCCATGCTGCACGACATCGACGGCAAGGTGGTCAAGACGAGCGACCCCAAGGAAACGCGCGATTTCGACGGACAGGCCTACGTGATGGAAAGAGCCATCGCGGGCGACTACGCCCTCGTGAAGGCCTGGAAAGCTGACGAATTCGGCAACCTGGTGTTCCGCAAGACGGCTCGCAACTTCAACCCGCTGATGGCCACGGCAGCCAAGGTCACCATCGCCGAGGTGGAGGAGATCGTGCCGGCCGGCAGCCTCGACCCCGACCAGATCCACACGCCGGGGCTTTTCGTGCAGCGCTTGGTGCAGGGCAAGGACTACGAGAAGCGCATCGAACAGCGCACCGTGCGCGCAGGCAACTGAGCAGGACCGGAGACGACCCATGCTGGACCGCAACGGAATCATCGCCCGCGCCGCGCAGGAGCTGGAGGACGGGCAGTACGTCAATCTGGGTATCGGCATCCCGACGCTCATTGCCAACGTCATCCCGGAAGGCATGACCATCACGCTTCAAAGCGAGAACGGCATGCTCGGCATCGGCCCCTTCCCAACGGAGGACGAGGTCGACCCTGACCTCATCAACGCGGGCAAGCAGACCATCTCCGAGATCCCGGGCTGCAGCTACTTCAACAGCGCCGACTCCTTCGGAATGATCCGCGGCGGCCACATCGACCAGTGCTTCCTCGGTGCCATGCAGGTCAGCCAGGACGGCGACCTCGCCAACTGGATGATCCCCGGCAAGATGGTCAAGGGCATGGGCGGAGCCATGGACCTCGTCGCGGGCGCCAGGCACGTGGTGGTCACGATGGAGCACTGCAACCGAAAGGGGCAGCCCAAGATCCTTGAGGCCTGCTCACTCCCGTTGACCGGAGTCGGGGTGGTGAGCCGCATCATCACGGACCTGTGCGTGCTGGACGTCAAACCCGAAGGGGGCCTGCGACTCGTAGAACTCGCCCCGGGCGAAACCGCCGAAAGCGTCCTCGAGAAGACAGCCTGCGCAGTCGAAGTACCCGCGGATGTGCGCGAGATGTCGCTCTAGGGCCAGGCGCCAGACGCCGGTGACCGGCGCCAGCACCTCTCTTGTCGCGCGGAGCGTCTCAGCTCCCGCTCAGCACCCGCTCAGCTCTTGGGCGCTGCAGCAGCTGCTGGCCGCTTGAGACCCTTGCTGACCTTCCCCGACTTGATGCAACGCGTGCAGACCCGCACCCGCTGCATACGACCGTCCAGGAAAGACCGGACGTTCTGGATGTTCGGCTTGAAGCGACGGCGGGTCACGCCAGTCGTCTTGAGTCCGATACCACCCTTGGGCTTGGCCAAACCACGGCGGGCGATGCTGTTGCCGACCTGGACCCGCTTTCCACAGAACTGGCAAACGCGGCTCATATCCGTCGACTCGCTACTGGGGGACTTCGATCAAAAACGCCCCGGAACCCAGCGTCGGATTCCCTGAAGGGCGAAAGGCTCCTGACTATACGGGTGAGCCCTTCTGCCGCAAGCCCCTCCGAGCCCTCAGGTCCGGGGGCTTGCAGGGCCCCGGTCAGGACTCGAGGGAGTCGAAGAGAACCGTGGCCAGACTCCCGGCCACGATCACCGGCAGCCAGGCCGCCAGGACCGGTTGGATGAAGCCCCGATTGCCGAAATCGCGCAGGGAAGCATCCAGGATCAGGAACGCCAGGCAGATCAGGATCGAGAACCCGAGCCCGCGCACGCGCTTGCTGGCCTCCAGCTTCACCACGAAGGGCATGGCCAGCAGCACCAGCAGCAGGATCGAGAGCGGGAAGGTCACGTGATAGTGCCGCAGCAGGCGGTATCGACGGGACAGGGGGTAGCGCTCGGCGAGACCCAGGACGTCGGAATAGGCCAGATCGAAGGGCATCCGCGACTCGGCCAGAAGCTCCTCGGGCCGGATGTCCGTCTTCACGAAGAAGACCTCCTGTTCCTGCGCCTCCTCACGCGTGTCTTGGCGCACCTGGGAGCGGCCGTTGCTCAGGCGCCAGCCACCGCTCTCTCCGTCCCACTGGGCTTGCTCGCCGGTGATGTGGACGTTTCGACCTTCAGCATCCTGGAAGCTCACGTTCAGCCGGCCGATCACCTGGCTGCTCACGTTGTAGTCGAAGGCCGAGAAGAGGCGCCCGTCGGCGTCCCGCATCTTCATCTTCTCGACCAGCCGGTCCTTGCCCTTCTCCAGCAGGCTCCAGCGCAGATCATCCCGTTGCAGGGCCACCGACGGAGCCCAAGACTCCTGCACAAAGACGAGCCCCGCAAGAAACACCAGGGTGAGCGTCAGGATGGGGAGGATCACGCGCCGGGCCGAGCGACCCGTCAGGATCATCGCCATGAACTCGTTGTGGCGCTGAAGCCTGAGCAAGGTGATCAGCGCCGCCATGACCATGATGAAGGGTGCCACCTGCACGAAGATGGCAGGCAGCTGCAGCAGGTACATCCGGGCCACGTCGGAGGAGCTGAGCTCTGCCGCCTCAAGCCCTTCCAGGAAGTCGTCGAAGTGCGCGAAGACGTCGTAGACCCCGTAGAGTCCCACGAAAAACACGGCGCTCACCACCCAGGACGAGAGGAAGTACCGGGCGACGTATCGGTCGAGCCTCGAGATCATGACGCCTCTAGCCGCCTCCAGATGAGGCCACTGGCCGCCAACAGGAGCACATGCCCGAGCCAGGCCGAGATCTCCGGAGCAACGGCGCCGCTCGCCGCCAAGGCGCCACTCACCTTCACCGACGGGTAGTACAGGAAAAGCGCCAACAGGAAGGCCACCAGGAAAGCCCCAACCCGGTCTGAACGACGGAATCTGAGCGCCACGGGATACCCCAGCAGCACAAACACGAAACAGGCCACCGACGCCGAGGTGCGCATGGCCACCTCCGTCTTCACGTCGAGGGTCTTGTACAGCCCGCGCTCCTCTGGAGGCCGCTGCAGCCAGGCATAGAGCTGCGCCGTGGTCATGGACTGCAGGTTCAGCTCACCGAATTTGATGTCGAGCGATCGCGTGATGATCGTGCCCTCAGCCAAGCCGTCAGCCTGGTCCCCCACGACCGTCTCGAACTTGCCGAGCTTCAGCACGAGCAGTGCCCGTTCGCGGTCCACGAACATCTCCGCCGTCTCTGCGAGGATCTCCTGGATCACATCACCGTCATCGGTGGTCCACTGGATCACCATGTCGTGCACCACGCCCTCAGCGTCGATCCAAGCGGGCGCCACGGTGATCCCATCCGTCAACTCTTCCGGCTCTCCTGAAGCCAGCTTCTGGGCGATCACCACACCGGGGTCAACGCTCTTGGTGATGCGCCGCTTGGAGCGCTCGGCGTAGGGCCGGCCCTCGTCCATGGCAAGCAACATCATCAAGGACATCACGGCCCCGAACACCAGCCCCGGTACTAGAAGGTGGAACGGGTGCACGCCACTGGCGCGCAAGGTATCGACCTCATTGTCCGAGGCCGCCCGGCCATAGGTCAGCACCACCGCCACCAGGACGGAGATGGGCATGACGATGTTCACGGTCACGCCCATGAACATCGGGACCATCTTCAGGAACAGCCAGAGCGACAGGCCATCCACGCTGCTGGCCACCTGGACGCTCGTGATCAACAAGAGGATCAACACCAGCAGCAGGAGCGTGGTCAGGGCATTGCCCATGAGCTCCAGGAACAACCTGCGCTGGAAGAGCATCATCCTTCGGCGCCCTGCACGCCGGCCAGGCCCAGGATCTCGGCGGCTCGGGCGTTCATGCGGTCCCGCTTGGTGGGCGTGTCGTCATCCCAGCCCAGAAGATGCAGCGTGCCGTGTGCCACATAGAGCAGGAGCTCGTGGCGCGGGTCCTTGCCCCGGGCCTGTGCCTCGCGCAAGGCGGTCTCAGCGGACACCACCACCTCGCCGGACACGGCATCTGGAGAAGGGTCGTCGTCATAATCGAAGGCGATGGAGTCCGTCGCCCAATCGTGGTCGAGGTGCTCCCGATTGACCTCGCGGATCACGGCGTCATTCACCAAGGCGACAGAGATGTCCGCCGAACCAGCGCCCTCCGCCGCAAAGACGGCCTCCACCACCAGGCGAACGTCCCGCGCGCTGACCTTCACACGCCGCTGACGATTGGCCACGGGTATCACCGCGACCCTCGAGCCTCCTCGTCCCGCTGCCGGGCTTCCCGATCCCGCTCCCGTTCTCGTTCGATCTTCCGCTCTTCCTGGTCGTAGGCGTTGACGATCTTCTGGACTAGCGGATGGCGCACGATGTCCTTCTTGTCCAAGCGGATCACACCGATCCCCGACACATTGCGCAGCAGCTTCTCAGAGGCGATCAAACCGCTCTCCTGATGTGGCTCGAGATCGGTCTGCGTGGCGTCGCCGGTCACGACCACCTTGCTCTTCTGACCCATGCGCGTCAGGAACATCTTCATCTGGCCGGGGGTCGTGTTCTGCGCCTCATCCAGGATGATGAAGGCGTTGTCGAGAGTGCGACCACGCATGAAGGCCAAGGGAGCAATCTCGATCACATCCGTGTCGATGAAATGCTGCAGGCGGCCCGGCTCGAGATGCGCACTCAAGGCATCGTAGAGCGGGCGCAAATACGGGTTGACCTTGGCCACGTAGTCGCCGGGCAGGAACCCCAGGCGCTCACCCGCCTCCACCGCAGGGCGCACCAGGACAAGCTTCCTGAAATACCCTCGACGGAGCGCCGTGAGCGCGACAGCAGCCGCGAGAAACGTCTTGCCGGTCCCGGCAGGGCCCATGGCGAAGATCGCCGTCTCCCGCTGCATGCAGCGCACGTACTGCTCTTGGCCCTTGCTCCGGAGCCGCATTCCCTCCGGCAGCCAGAGCCCACCGTCGCTCTTCTCCGACTGCTTCTCGGCCAGGGACTCCGCAGCACCTGCACCACGCCCCGTCTGCAGCATGTCGCTCAGGAGATCGGGAGGCAGATCGCCCGCGGAACGGATGCGCTCCAGCAACTGCCGCACCACACGCACGGCGTCGGAGACATCCTCCTCCGCGCCGTCGATGATCACGCGCCCCTTGCGCACCATCAAGGTGACGTTGAAGGCGTTGCGGATGGCGCGCGCGTTGGCGTCGCGCAAACCGAGGAGCGTGTGTTCTTCGTCGATGGAATGAAGCGGAACCGTGACGCTCATGAAGCACTCGTGTGCGGGCTACCTGAACTGCGCCCGATGACATTCATCGCGGCCTGCAGGTGGGTCTCAACTCGCCACGGCAGTGTAGGCCAGTACCAACGGGGCAACCAACAGCAGCGAATCGGCGAGGTCCAGAAAGCCGCCGGATTCGCCGAACAAGGTTCCGGAGTCCTTCACGTCGCAGGCGCGTTTGAGCAGCGATTCGGACAGGTCGGACACAACGGTCAGGCCACCGATGGCCAGTCCATGGAGCGCGGCGCCCCACCATCCACCTGGCACCAGGGCAGGACTACCCGTGGTCCCAAGGTCCTCTCCCAAGACCACCCCGTTCAGCAGGAAGGACGCCACGACGGTGGGTAGCAGCAGCCCGCCCACGAGCCCCTCCACCGTCTTGCCAGGGCTGATGGCGGGAGCCAACTTGTGCTTTCCGAAGCTCTTGCCGGCGAAGTAAGCCCCGATGTCCGAAGACTTCGCCACGAGCACCACGCCGATCACGAGCTCGAGCCGTCCGCCTAGCAAGAGCGACAGCAAGCACGACAGGCCGGCGGCATAGGGCACGCAGAACCACAGGCTCTTGGCGAGCATCATCACCGAGCGACCAGGTCCCTGGGCAATCCGACTGGCGAGGTACAGCGCCGCCATGGCCGAGGCCGCCGTGAGCAGGTCGCCGAAGCCCTGCAAGCCCGTGTGCCAACTCTCCGAGGATCCAAACAAGCCTTGCAGGGTGTCCGGTTGCAGGCCGGCGAGGACCATGACGACCAGCCACAGCACTCCGCCAAACATGCCCACATTGCGTTGCGGTGAGCTCGCCCCGCCGATGTTCAACAGCTCGTAGAGCGCGCCAAGGGTGAGCACGACTCCCAGGCTCGCAAGGGCCCAGGCAGGCGATGAGGGCCGGGACGCATCCAGCCACCACGCACCCAGGGTGATGGCGAGCAAGCCGCCGCCCATGAAGACGCGCCTCAGCAAGGCACCATCATCTCTGGATGGCCTCAGGGCTCGGATCGACCAGGCCGCCATACTTGCGCGTGCGCCCCCCGAAGTCGCTCAGGGCCGCGTGCAGCTCCTCGATCGTGAACTCCGGCCAACAGGCTTCCGTCACGAAGATCTCGGCATAGCTCACCTGCCAGAGCAGGAAGTTGCTGATGCGATGCTCGCCCGCCGTCCGCACCAGCAAGTCGGGATCGCGCCCCGGCTGATACAGCCGCGCGCTGATGGACTCTTCGTCGATGTCTTTCGCCGCCAGGGTGCCCGCCGCCACCTCCCGGGCCATCCCGCGCACGGCGTCCACGATCTCTGCACGCCCGCCATAGGACAGCGCCAAGCAGAGGTTCAGTCCGTCGTTCCCCGCCGTCATCTCGATCGAACGGTTCAGTTCTTCCCGTGCCGCGCCCGGCAGGTCGTCCAAGCGACCGATGGCTGTAAGCCGCACGTTGTTGTCCATCATCGTGGGCCGCTCGCGCACCAGGAACTTGCGCAGCAGGCGCATCAGGAAGCTGATCTCGGTGCGCGGGCGCTTCCAGTTCTCGTGGCTGAAGGCGTAGAGCGTCAACTGCTCCAGATGCAGCTTCGCGCACTCGGTGGTGATGGTCCGGATCGTGTCCGCGCCGCGCTCATGCCCCCGGGTCCGTGCGAATCCCTGCTTCTCGGCCCAACGCCCGTTGCCATCCATGATGATGGCCAGGTGACGGGGCAGCTTGGCAGGGTCGAGACCCGTCATCCCAGGCTCCGGATGATCGTCGACTCCCGGGCGGGGCCCACCGACAGCAACTCCCAAGGCACACCCACCCGCTCGCAGATCTCGTCCACGAACCGGCGGCAGCTCTCCGGCAAACCGTCGTAGGTACGCACCTTGCGGATGTCCTCGCTCCAGCCGGGACGCATTTCGATCACGGGCTTGGCTCGCTCGACCAAGGGCGTGTCCACCGGATACTCGTCCACGCGCCCGAGGCCCTCGATATCGTAGCCCACCACCAGGCCGATCTCCTGCATGCCGGAGAGAACATCCAGCTTGGTGAGCGCCAGGCCGCCGAAGCCACAGAGTTGGGCCGCATAACGAGCTGCGGGCACATCGAACCAACCGCAGCGTCGAGGCCGACCCGTGGTGGCGCCGAACTCCCCGCCGTTCGTGCGGATCTGTTCGCCCACCTCGTCGTGCAACTCGGACGGGAAGGGGCCGGAACCCACGCGCGTGCAGTAGGCCTTCGCGACCCCGATCTGGTGCCCCACAGCCGTCGGCGGCACACCGGTGCCAGCGGCAATCCCCAGGCTGTCGGAGTTGCTGGACGTCACGAAGGGGTAGGTGCCGTGGTCCAGGTCGAGCAGCACACCCTGTGCGCCCTCGAAGAACACATGCTTGTCCTCGGCTATCAGCGCCCGCAGCCGGCGACCCGTGTCGGTCACCATGGGCGCGAGGCGCCTTCCCTGCTCGCGAGCCGTCTCGAACATCTCGTCCGAGGCCAGAGGCTCGGCGCCGTGGATGGCCGTAATGTAGCGGTTCACTTCGGCGACGTTGGCCTCGATGCGCACCCGCAGACGGTCCTCATCCACGAGGTCCCAGAGGCGGATGCCCCGGCGGTTGGCCTTGTCCGCGTAGGCAGGGCCGATGCCGCGGCCCGTGGTGCCGATCTTGACGCCGGCCTTCTCGCCCTCTTGCATGCCATCGATGACGCGGTGGTAGGGCATCACGCAATGCGCAGCGCCGGACAAGAGCAGGCGTTCACCCAGCTTGAGGCCGCGGCTCTCGAACTGGTCGATCTCGTCGAGCAGGACGACCGGATCGACCACGACACCGTTGCCGATGACATTGAGCTTCCCATCGTGCAGCACACCGGAGGGCAGCAGGTGGAAGACGAACTTCTCCTCACCCACGATGACCGTGTGCCCGGCATTGGCACCGCCTTGGAAGCGCACGACCACGTCCGCCTTGTCGGCGATCAGATCGATGATCTTGCCCTTCCCCTCGTCACCCCATTGGGCGCCGATCACGCTGGTTGCAGGCATGGTTGAGGGGGTTCCCGAGAGGCCGAACGGGGCACCTTAGACCGCCCGGGAGCCGGTCGCAAGCCACAGCGCCCCGCGGCCCCGGGCAGCGCGCCCGCCAGGCCTCAGCCGCCGCAGGAGTCCTCGCGGCTGCCGCCGGCGCCGATGTACCCGAGAGCTTTCAGCGTCTCGAAGGAGTCTCCATCGCTGCCCTGCCCCGGAGCCTGGACCCGGTGCTCCAGAATCCACTGGTTGGCGGCTTCCAGGAACGACCGGAGCAAGTCGGCCTCCTGGCCGGTAGGAGTCAGGGGGTCGAGCTCATGGGGGTCCCGCACCAAGTCGAAGAGGCACAGGGAGCCGGACCCCTCCTCGCCCTCCACAGGCAGCCGTTGAAGCAGCATATGGGTGTCGCTGCGCACGGCTCGCAGGGGCCTGCGCATGGGGTCGCCCAGGCCATCGAGGGCGAGACCCTTGTTCGTCTCCGTGGGCGCGAAGCGTCGGGGCGTGAGGTCGTAGTACAGATCGTCCGCCTCGAAGGGGACCTGCAGCAACTTGAGCACCTCCGCGTGCACGCCCACCGTGCTCACCACCTCCCGCACGCGCTCGGCCTCCACCCCCGACGGCTCAGCCGAGGCGAAGCCCTGCAGCGCCCCGGCCGTGGTCACCATCAGCGGCACATGGATCGTCTCCTTGTGCAGGTTGCTGCCGTGGCCCCAGAGCCCGTGCTCCAGGAACTCCTCACCATGGTCCGCCGTGAGCACGATGGCCGTGCTCGGCGCGAGCCCCAGGCGGTCGATGGACGCGAGCAGCTGCCCCAACTGATCGTCGAAGTAAGCGATCTCACCCAGGTAGCGTTGACGCAAGAAGCGCACGTCAGGGTCCTGGGGCCCTAGCAGCTCGCCACTCGTGTAACGCTGCTTCAAGCGGAGTTCGGTCTCGAAGATGTCCCAGCCCAGATAGTCGGGCTGGACGAAGCGATCCTGCCAGTCCCCCGGGGCATCCACGGGCATGTGCGGATCGAAGTAGTGCAGGAAGAGCAGGAACTGCTGGCCCACATGGTTCTTCAAGAAGGCCTCGGCCTGGGCATTCACCTGGCGAGCGTTCTTGAAGGGCATGAACCCGTAGGTCTCGAAGCCCCGCCCATAGCCGGCATCCTCTGCCAGCAGGGTGTTCGTGACGAACGCTGCGGTCACCACGCCCTCGGCGCGCGCCCGCTCCGCGAGGGTGGGCAGGGCATAGGGAATCACCCGCTGGAGATTGGCCACGACCCCGTGCGCCGACGGCAGCACCCCCGTCAGCAGGGACGCGGTGGTCGGAGCTGTCCAAGAGCTGGGGACGATAGCGTGTTCGTAGACCACGGAACGCGACGCCAGGCGATCCAGGTTGGGCGTCAGCCCCGGCTCCAGCCCGCCGAAGGGGTCGAGCACATCGGCGCGCAAGGTCTCCACCTGGATCAAGATGACGGACGGTTGGTCGGCGCTGGCTAGCCGACGCGGCACGGCGACCGGCGTCGTGAGCTGAGGCGCCGCGAAGCCCAGGCGGGTCGTGCGTGCCACGAACTCCACCGGCTCATAGACTCCCGTGACGTAGTTGGCCACCTGCTGCTGCACGGCCCCGGAGCCCACGTCCACGACCTCGGCGCGCAGGCTCAGCCGTCGCCCGCGCCCGGCGTAGGCTCCCAAGGGGACGGCGACGTCCACCCAGTCCACGCCTGAGACCTCCAGCCGCGCCACTTCGGTGTCGTCCACCACGACCAGCAGCCGGCCTCGGGCATCGCTCGGGAGTCGATCGTCCATGGCCAGCGCGCCGCGCAGCATGCTCTGCGCTGCGAGATCCACCTCGGTGTCGAACTGGGCTTCGCCTGTGAAGGCCATGGCGTGGCGACCGATCCGACCCGTGAAGCTGCCCACCACCTCGATGGCGGGATGCTCCACAGGCTGATCCTGGCCGGCCTGCTCACCACTCAACGGCCGGCGGCTGCCCAAGGTCACTTGAGTCTCCGGCTCGCCGCCAGCGGGCTCGCCTTGCTCTGCCTCCTGCGCGTCTCCGCTGGCCGGGACCGTCCAGGCGGCTGCCAGCCACTGCTCCTGTTCAAACTCCAGGGGATGGTCCACTGGATCCAGGAGCAAGGGCTCGTGCACGACCCGTGGCGAGAGCAGGGCGACAAAGCTTCCGGGTGGCACATCGCCCTCGGAGATGACCTCGAACTGGAGCGTCTCAGCCCCCTCGGGCAGCGCCAAGGACACCGACACGAAGGGCCCCTCTCTCAAGGGAGCATCCGCTGCATGCATGTCCAGGGACACGCCCGGGACATCCACTTCCACCCGGCGCGGGACGCCACCGGAGGACCCAGCTCCCACCACGCTCACGACCAAGCGACAGGCGCTCGCGTCCCCCCCCTTGCCTTGGACGAGCCGTGACACCCGCGTCGAGAACCGCCCCGGGCGAGCACCGACATGCCAGCGCAGCACGCAGTTGCGGGTGAAGGGCACGATCGCCACCTGCTCGCGATCGGGGTTCGGGTTGGGCAGGTCGGGCCAGACATACAGCTGCGGCGGCTGCAGGAAGCCCTGGACGAATTCGAGCCGATCCCCATCCAGGAACATGTCCCGGCGGATGTCGACTTCGAGCAACGGCGTCGTACGCCACGGCCGCAGCACACCCAGGACGATCACCATCCCGATGACCAGGGCCAGCAGGATCCGCGTGCCCGAAGCTCCGCCCGATCTGCTCAGCGGTCAGCCTCCGACGTCTGCGCCTCGGCATGCTGGGCTGCCCCGCGCTTCACGGCCTCCAGCACAAAGGCGTCGTACAACTGCTGTTCAAGAATGAGGTCCTTCTGCGGAGGCATCCGGCTTCCGCCGGGCATGCCCGGCACCTGCACATGGCGGACCAGCGCGAGCATCTCCACAATCGTCTCGCCGTCGCCCGGCACGAAGTTGACGTAGAGCGTGAGCGTCCGGGACTCATCCCCGGCCCAGGTCACTTCCATGGTGTCTGTCTTGCGGTCGATCTTGGTCTCGTAGCCGCCACCGAACAGGGCATGGAATTCCTGGAGCACCACCTCGTTCACCAGATGGACCGCAGCCTCACGACCCACGCCCTTCAGGGGGTACGGGCTGAAATCCAGGACCTGGTCCGACTGGACAAGACCACAGCAGGGCAGCAGGGCGAGCACGAGCAAGAGGGCGCGACGCATGGCAGGACCTCGGAGGGCGACGCTCAGGGAGCATGCAAGGCGATCATTCTCATCCGCCCGAGCGTCCGGCCACAAGCACTAGCCCACGAACTGCTCCAGCTCACGTGGTCAGGGGGCGCTTTCCAGCAGCTCTTCGGCGAAATCCAGGCGCGCATGCGCCTCCGCGGGATCGCCACGGATCCAGCCCATGACTCCGTGGCCCCATTCGTGCACGACCCGGGCCCCCAAGCCCCGAGCCTCTGCGGTGGCCTTCAGAATGAGCTGCTTCAGCTGCGCCAGGGTCTGCTCCTCACGCTCGACGAAGTGCTCCGTCTCCGCGGACCACGTTCCGGTGAAGGCCTGCTCCAGGAGTTCCCATGCCTGCTCCTCTTCATGGAACACCCTGGCCAAGGCCTGGTCCCGCCTCACGATGGCGTCGGTGACCAGCGAGCGAGGTGCCATGGCACCGAAGGTCACGAAGCTGTATCGATCCGCCACGGCACACAGCCGTGAGAGCCTGGACATGTGCTCGGCATAGGTCGCGAGCTGCCTTTCGTCCAAGGGCAACGGGCGCGCTCGGGAAGCGGCATCCGGCATCGAGAGATAGGCCTCATGGGCAAGGCTCAGGATCAAGTCTGCCAAGACGCGGTCGCGCCGCGCGTCCGGCGCGCCGGCTACAGGCTCCAAGAGGGGCATGCCCACGAACAACAGCTGACCCTTGCCATATGGAACGGCCGCCACGCTCGTCCCCATCTTCTGTCGGAAGTGGTTCAGCGTAATGGCTGCCGCGCGCGTGCGTTCCGGCGGGGCCCCCACCAACATGGCACCGGGTGCGAGGGAGGCCTCATCGCTCTGCAGAAGACGGGGGTGGGAGTCTTCAGGAATGCGCGGCTCCTCACCCCTGGGCCGCTCGAAGGCCATGGGCAGCAGAGCCCCCGGTTGATGGGGCTCGTCTCGCTCCAGGATGGCGTGGGTCCTGCCCATGAAGTTGCCCGCGGCCAGACCCACCCCCAGACGCACCGGGAGGTGTGGCAGCAGACGCACTCCGCGACGACTGCCCGCGATCCTGCCGATGTGATCATGTGGCAGGTCGCCCATGAACACGACGGCCAGCCCGCCCTCCCAAACGGTGCGCCAGATGCGCAAGAGATCCTCGGCCGACACGGAGTCGCCGAGTTCGAGGGGCTGCTCGATGGCCACGACCGGGATCGCTTCTTCCGGGTCCAGCAGCGTGCTCAGCCCGAAGCCCTCGCGCTGGGCGAAAGCCGTCAGGGCCGCGCTGCCCTCAGGCAGGACCAGCCGCACCCGCTTGAAGTCGCCGTCCGGCCCCCACATGACGCGACGTTCCTTGGGTGCTTCGGAGACCACCACCTGGGTCTTGGCCCTGCTCGCCACCATGACCTCACCCGATGCATCTGCCAGGTAGGCTCGGAACTCCACGGTCCCGGGCTCCGACATACGGAAGGCCTCTTCGGAAAGCCTGGTGACTCCCGGCGGGAACACCTGCCAGTCGAAACCCCGCCCCACGGCCCCATCCACATGGCGCACGGCGCCCGTCGCGTTCAACACGACGCTGCCTTCCAGGGCGGCGCCCGTGTCATTCACCACCGCGACGTCCACGCGCTGCAGCTCACCCACGGTGCACGACGCCTGGGCTGGCAGGACCGTCAGTTGGAGGGGCGCCAGGGCTTTCGCCATGGCGTCGTACGCAGGTCGTGGGTCTCCCCAAGCCTCCAGGAGACCCGCACTTGCCTCGGAGCTCACACTCTGCCACTGGGTGTACACGCTTCCCACGAGACGCGGGTTCGCACGCAGCAGCTCGACCATGTCCGCGGTCATGCCGGCGTGCACCGCTTGTGCTGAATCGCGCCAAGCCAGTTCGTCCCATGTGTCCCTGGCAGCCACGGAGGCGCGGGTACGAATCCGCATCGCGTCGAAGGTGTTCCGTTCGACACCCAGCACGCCCCGACTCTCGAACTCTGCCACGTCGGCTTCCGTATCCAGAAGGGCTCCGTAGCCGAACTCTGAAACGAAGACCGGGCCTTCGGGGGCGGACAGCCCGAGCATGCGCTCCCGCTCTGCGAAGGGGATCGGGCAGGGCGGGTAGATGTGCTCGTCGAGCATGAGCTCCAACGCATCGCCTCCGGCTGGGACGTAACGCGAACGGAAGAAACCGCCCGAGTCCTCCAGCACGGGGCGGGTGGCGTCCAGGGACACCAGATGCTGGGTCACGGGCCAGCCCAGAAGATGGGCGTCACCACTCAGCTCGTTGAGCACGCCCCACATCACGATGGACGGATGGTGCTGGTCGCGCCGCACCATCCACTCCACCTCATCCTTCAGCCAGCCCTCCAGCTTGGGCGACATGTCCACCCAGCCGATGGAAGGCTCTTCGAGCACCATCAGCCCGTAGCGGTCGCAGGCATCCAGGAAGGCGGTGGGCGCGGGGCGCACATGGGCGCGCACCAGGTTGAAGCCCACCTCAAGCATCTGCTGTACCTCCTGCCGCAGGAAGTCGCTGGAAGGGTAGAGCCCGCCGAGGCCCACGTAGTGCGGCTGGTACAGGACCCCCAGCAGGGATCGGCGGATGCCATTCAGGATGAAACCGTCGGTCCCCAGCTGCACCGTTCGGAAGCCGAAGGGGCGCTCGTCGTCCGCCTGCTCTGCGCGTGCATCGCCGTGGACCTGCAGACCCATCAGGTAACGCCAGGGGCTCTCGGGCTCCCAGAGCTGATGGCCCGGAACGTCTACCGTCATGGAGATCTCAGCCCGCCCTTCATGCACGTTCACCCGGTGTCGGGCCATGGCGAGCGCTGGAGGACGGAAGTCGTCTCCCTCCGGAAGTGCGGAGCGAAGCGCCAGGGGGCGAGCGCGCAACTCGACTTCCACATGCCGCGAGCGTCCGTCGTCGGGCGCCCGCAGCGAGACGTCCACGTGCACGCGGCCGGTTTCAGGGTCGGGCACAACCCGTTCGATGCGCCCCTGCACATCGGCATGCCCTCGCAAGCTCACGGGCCCGAGGATGCCCCCGAAGTTCTCGTACCAGCTCTCCTTGGAGTGGGGCACCGTGGCCAAGCTCAAACCGTCGATCTCTTCGCCCCCCGGGTCCACGACCCGCACCACGAGCTCGAGCTTCCGGGCGGAGGCGACGGCTTCACTCACATCCAGCTCGAAGGGGTCATAGCCGCCGGTGTGCTGCCCCACGAAGTGGCCGTTGATCCACACTTGGCAGGCGTGATTGACCCTTTCGAAGGCCAGAACGGTGCGCATCCCCGTCGGCCGGGGGAGCACCACATGGCGCCAGTACCAGACGACGCCATCGTAGACCCCTGCAGATTGCCGCGACTCGAAGGCCCTTGGCACGTTCATGGAGGAAACCGCCCCCGCGCTGGGCGGGGGTGAACCGGAGCGTGCTATGGCTGCTGGCCAATCCTGCTGGAGCCCGACGTTCTCGGGGTCCTGGACGAAATTCCACGGGCCGTCGAGAGACAGGGAGAATCGCTCGTCCATGTCCGGTGCGCTGTCGACCGGCACGCCACCGCCATTCGGCCGCACGAGGGCCAGCGCGTCCTGCAGACCCGCCGCATCACAAGCCATGCCCAAAGCCATCAGACAGACCCCGAGACACGCAACGTGGATTCGCCACGGCGTGAACGGGAAGATGCGTTGTCTGGAGTTTGCCGTGACCATGATCTTCGACAGCGTGAATGTTCTCAGGACGGAGCCGGACTCCAAACTGGCCTGCCAGGGCTCTGGAGCATATCGGCAAATGAGACGATTCTCGCTAGCTGCGAGCGCGCTGACGGCCCTGATCTTCATGATCTTCACGGCTGCCCCCCTGCATGCGATGACGTGGGCCTCGCAGGACGCGGGCGCTGAGCAGGATGCGGCACAATTCCAACGCCCTCCCCAAGCGCCGGCCACGCCCGAAGAGCTGCGCGCGGGCCGGCACGCCCTGGCGCATGTCGATGTCATCGACACGGCCTCCCGCTACCGCGCCTCCGAACATCTCAGCTTCGGCGTGCCCCTCAGCGTCGGTCTCGTGCAGGACGCCGGGACCCTGAGGCTGTGGAACGCGACGACCGCCGTGGCCCTCCCGTGTCAGACGCGCGTGCTGTCCCGCTGGCCCGACGGAAGCGTGCGCTGGGTGCTTGTGGACTCCCGCATGGAGCTGCAGGCCCGGGAGACCGTGCGTCTCAGCTTGGGCATTGCGCCTGAGCTGCCGGCCCCGGAAAGCCCTTGGCGCATCCAACGCGGTGAGGACGGCAGCCTGCTCGTCGACGACGGACAGACCGTCTGGCCCCTGCTGCTACCCCAGGCGAAGAAGACCGGCGGCAAAAGCGTGCTCGGGCTGAGCGCCCGACTCGTGGACATCTTCGGACACGACTACGAGGGCGTGGTCGATGCCAGCTCACTCACCTGGCTCGAGCGAGGCCCCTTGCGCGCCGTGGCGCGGCTGCAGGGAGCGCACCGTTCGCTCGATGGGGAGGGCCTGCCCATCGACTTCCACACCTTCACGGCCCACGTGCACCTCTATGCGGGGCAGAGCAGGGCGCGGGTGGAATGGACCCTCGAGAACACGCCCTTGTTCGAGCCCCCGGGTCGCCTGGCGTTCGACTCCTACGGCCTGCAGCTCGACCCCGGCACAGCGCCGTCGGGGATCTCCCTGAAACTTCGCGCCGAGGCCGAGGACAGTTCGTTCTTGTTGGAGCAGGACGGTCTCGGCACGCGTGTCCTGCTCGAAGGAAGGACCGTGCAGGGCCGGGCCCCGGAAGACCTCTGGGCTGGGCTCCTGAGCGATGGCCCCCAGGAAGGCACGGCGGTCTTTGCTCGCATGGTCGACTCGGCCCAGAACCATCCGTCGCGGCTCTCGCACGAGCTGGGTGGGCCCTTGCAGCTGGAGGTCCTGCCCTCGGGGATGGCGCAGACCTTCTTCCTCGACGATGGAACGCGAAAGACCTTTGCCGTCGACATCATCCGCGCCTCCCATGCCGCAGAGGGCCGAGCGCTCGTCAGTCAGGTCATCCGCCCTGCCCATGTAGCCCTGGTGCCGCTGGAGGTCCTGGCGACCGGCGCCTGGGGCGATGCCGGCCACTTCTACATCCCCAGCCCGATCGACCTCCGCAAGCGCCTGGCCGCTCCCCAGGACCCTCCCACCGGGTGGGCGGATTGGGGTGAGAGCAAGGCGCTCAACACGCATCAGTCCGGCTCCCCACGCAACCAGCTCTCCGTCTTCCTCGAGGCGATGCAAGCTGGCCGCCCGGACCTGAATGCCTGGAATCTGGCTCGTGCCCAGCACGCCATGGACATGCGGCCGTACCACCTCAGCGGCTTCCTCGCGTCCCGTTCTCCGTGGGCGAATCTCTACGAAGGTCTGCCCCACTCCAACAACAAGCCTTCTCACAGCCTCGGCCGCAGCGGAGTCCGCAACCGCCATCCCGAGTACAAGCAGGAGCTGCCCCGGGGCGGTCACGGCTACAACGGATTCGACCCCGAGCACATGACCCTCGACGATGTCTACGAGGCCTACCTGCTCACGGGCTCCTGGCTCGCCCTGGACGCCCTGCGCTCGGCCGGGGAGGCGGTGCTCACGTGGAAGGAGATCGTCGACGGCTCGATCCACAGTTCACGCACCTTCGGCTGGACGCTGCGCGCCTTGGTGCAAGTGCACCGAGCCACGGGCGAAGAGCGCTATCTCGACGCGGCCCGCCAGTACGTGGCCCTGGCCGACGCCGAGCGGGGCCGGGGCGACGTGAAGTATCTGCGTCGCATGAAGCCCGACCCCCGGCACCTCGCGGACGAACACTACGACTCGCCCTTCATGGTGGCGGTGGCGCTGCACGGCCTCTCAGCCTATTGGGCCGAAACCCGGGACCCCATCGTCCCACCCATGGCTGCCGACCTCGTGGCCTTCTGCATGTCGGCACTGCGCAGCGAAGGATTCTTGCCCGATATGCCGACCGACACACCCTTGCCACCCAGCACCGGAGAGGTCAGCTCGCCCCTGGGGGTCACCACCTGGGTTCCAGGGGCCATCGCGGCCGCCGCCTTCATCACCGGCGATCACCGTCCGGTCGACCGCCTGCTGCCGTATTACGGCCTGCTTCAGAAGCACTCCTCCGACCCTGTCCAATTCGGTTCCAAGGACTGGCACTGGTGGCAACCCTTCCTGGCCTCTGTGCAGCAACGCCATGGCGACAGCGCCATCGCCAACCCATTCAGCGTCAAGCGTTGAGTCTTTCCTGCCCCCATCCCCCCTTCCAGGCTGGAGCGCTTCCCGTGTGGACTGCTAACCTGCCCGCCTCATGAAGAAGATCTTCATCGGTTGCGGTGTTCTCGTCCTGCTGGTTCTCGGCTTTCTTGGTTATGTGGCCTACCAGTTCGTACCCGTGGTGCAGGAAGCCATCGCCACGGCTGAACGCATGCAGCAGGACTTCACGGCTCTCGACCAGGACTACCCGTTCGACGAGACGCAGGTGGAAGCGCTGGACATCGAGCGCTTCAGCTCCGTGCTTGAGCTGCGCATCGAGCTCGCCCAGGAACTCGAGTTGCTCAACGCCGACTTCGAGAAGTTTGGCGACGACCTGGAAGAGAAGGACCTGGGCATCTTCGACATGGGCGAGTTCGCAGGGATGCTCATGTCCGGCATGAGCCGCGTGCAAGGGCTGACCGGCAGTGTGCCCAGCTTGCTGCGGCAACGGGAGATGTCGGCCACGGAGCTCAGCTGGCACTGCCGGGTGATGTGGGCCACGTTGAACCTCATCGACGCGGGCGCTGCCGACGAACAGCTCGAACCCCTGCGGGGCGAGTTCGACACGTTCAGCCGTGAGTACGAGCTCATGCGCAAGGAGAACAACGACAACGAGATGCCGGTGCTGAGCGAGGTCATCGGCGAGTTCGACACCAAGATCCTCGAGGAGGCCAAGGCCGTCTTCGAGTTGGACCCGCAGCTGGTCCTGGATGGGCGCACCGAAGCCATGGTCGAGGTCTTCTATCTGATCAGCACGCCCACCCTGCAGGCCTTCGCGGAGCAGGACCAAAGCGCGGTGCGTGTGAGCGTCAACGGCAAGGACATCCTCGGCGGGCCGTCCAATTCGGACGACACGAGTACCGAGAACGAGGCGCAGCCCTCCGACGGATGAGCCGCACCCGGGTGATTCCCGTGCGCGGCATGAGCTGCGCCGGCTGTGCCTCCACCATCGAGCGCGGCCTGAGCAAGCTGCCCGGTGTGGAGAGTGCCAGCGTCAGCTATGCCACGCGCTCCGCCACGGTCACCAGCGACGTGGGCGAGCACGCGCTGCTCCAGGCCATCGAGGACACGGGCTACGAAGGGCTGCCCTCCCTGGGCTCGGCCATCGAGGCCCTGCTCCAGGATCCAGATCAGGGCGCAGCGTCACCCAAGACCCAGGCCTTCCTGGCCGTGGGCCTGACGCTGATCTCCATGCTGACTGGCCATGTCCTCCCGTGGCTGGCGGCGGTCACCTCCCTGGCGACCCTCGCCTTGCCTGGGCGCGCGATCTTCCTGCAAGCCTGGCGTATGGCCCGAGCCCGACACGCAGCCATGGACACCCTGGTGGCCATGGGCGCCGGCAGCGCTTTCCTGCATGCCTTCTGGTCCTGGACCGAGACGGGCACGGGCCCTTTCGCCACAGCCGCCATGATCGTCAGCTTCGTGCTCATCGGTCGCGCGCTGGAACACTCGGCGCGGCGTCGATCCGCGGCCGCCTTGCGATCCCTCGCAGCGCGTGCCCCGCGCCAGGCGCGCGTGCTCCGGGATGGCCAAGAACATCGGATCTCTGCCGACGAAGTGCAGGTGAACGACCTCTGCCTCGTGGGAGATGGCGAAGCCGTCCCCGCCGACGGCGAAGTGGTCGAGGGTTCTTCAGGCTTCGACGAATCCCTGCTCACCGGCGAGTCCTTCCCGGCCTGGCGCCGCCCCGGTGACCGGCTCGTGGGGGGCACCACCAATGTGGGCGGCCAACTGGTCAGCCTGCGTGCGACCCGCGTGGGCGGCGAGAGCACTCTGGCGCAACTGGTCTCGCTCGTAAGCCAGGCCCAGGCCAGCAAGGCTCCCGTGCAACGCCTCGCCGATCGGGTGGCGGGGGTCTTCGTACCCGTCGTGCTCGCGGTGGCCCTCGCGGCTTGGTTCTTCGGTGGAGGGGGCCTTGCAGCTGTCGCCGTCTTGGTCGTGGCCTGCCCCTGCGCCCTGGGCCTGGCCACGCCGACGGCCATCCAGGTGGCCACAGGCCGCGCCGCCCAGCTCGGCATCCTCGTGCGCGACGCCGGCGCCCTGGAAGCGGCAGGCAAGCTCGACATCCTGATGCTCGACAAGACCGGCACGCTCACCGCTGGCAACCCAGTGGTGGAGGACCTGCACCTGCTGGCGGCCAGCGACGCCGCGGCTGCCCGGGGAAACAGCCCGGACTCCGCAGCAACTTTGGCGGACGCACTGCAAGCCGCCTCCGCGGTCGAGGCTGCCACCGGCCATCCCCTGGGCGTCGCCATCCGCGGAGAGCTGGACCGCCGGGGGCTACCACCCGCCGACGTGGATCGCTCGAGCCTGGCCGCCGAAGTGGGCGGCGTCAGCGGGCGATTGGCAGACGGGCGCATGGTGCTCGTGGGCTCGCCAGCCTTCCTTGAGCGGCACGACGTCCCCCTGCAGGCCGCCCGTGAGATCTGCGACACCTACACCCAACGCGGCTGGACGCTGGCCGTCGTGGCCCTCGACGGCGCCGCCGTCCTGGTCATGGGGATCGGAGACCAGATGCGGCCCACCAGTTCGCGGGCCGTGCGCGTCCTTTCCCAGCTGGGCATCCGACCGGTCTTGTCCACGGGTGATCACAAAGCTGCAGCCCAAGCCATCGCCAGCCTCGCAGGCATCGATGAGGTGCATGCCGCAGAATCCCCCGAGAGCAAGGCCGAGCGCATCCGTGCCTACCGCAAGGGTGGCTACATCGTGGGCATGGTGGGCGACGGCACCAACGACGCACCGGCCTTGGCCGAGGCCCACGCGGGCTTCGCCGTGGGTTCCGCCACGGACCTCGCCAAGGCGGCAGCACCGCTGGTGCTGGTGAGCGGAGACCTGGCGCGGGCCACCGTGGCCGTCGAACTGGCGCGAGCCACCCTGCGCATCATCCGCCAGAACCTCGGGCTCGCCTTTGCCTACAACATCGTGGCTCTGCCCCTGGCGTTCAGTGGCCAGATCGCGCCGCCCTTCGCCGCGGCAGCGATGGCCACCAGCTCGCTGCTCGTGGTCACCAACGCCCTACGCCTGCGCCGCTTCCGCTCCAAACTCGAGACAGCCTTCGGCCTGGAGAGCTAAGCGTCGCGCGGACCCAACGAGAGGGTCAAGCCCCACCCCAGCCTCTCCCAGCCCTAACAAGCAGCAGGACGAGGGGGGGCTTTGGCTAGCCGTCGAAGTACATCTCGAACTCGAGGGGGTGTGGGCGCGTCTTCATCTCGAGCACCTCGTTCTTGCGCTTGTAGGCGATGTAGGTCTCGATGAAGTCGCGGTCGAAGACATCTCCGCGCATCAGGAACTCGTGGTCGGCCTCGAGCGAATCGAGGGCCTGCTCCAGCGAGGTCGGGGCGTCGACGATGTTCTTCAGCTCCTCCGGCGGGAGGTCGTAGATGTTCTTGTCCATGGGCTCGCCGGGGTCGATGCGGTTCTGGATGCCATCGACGGCTGCCATGGTCATGGCGCTGAAGGCCAGGTAGCCGTTGGCCATGGGATCGGGCGTGCGGAACTCGAAGCGCTTGGAAGCCGGCTCGCTGGAGAACATGGGGATGCGCACGGCGGCGCTGCGGTTGCGGCTGCTGTAAGCCAGCTTGATGGGCGCCTCGTAGTGCGGGACCAGACGCTTGTAGCTGTTGGTGGTCGGGTTCGTGAACGCGATGATCGCGTGGGCGTGACGCAGGATGCCGCCGATGGCCCAGAGACCCATTTCGGACATGCCCGCATAGCCGTCACCGGCAAAGAGGTTCTTGCCGTTCTTCCAGATGGACATGTGGCAGTGCATGCCAGAGCCGTTGTCGCCGAAGATCGGCTTGGGCATGAAGGTGGCCGTCTTGCCATCCCTCACGGCGCATTGCTTCACGATGTACTTGAACCACTGCAGCTTGTCCGCCATGGACAGCAGCGTGTCGAAGCGCATGTCGATCTCGGCCTGACCCGCCGTCGCGACCTCGTGGTGGCTGGCCTCCATGGCGATGCCAATCGACTCCATGGTGAGCATCATCTCGGATCGCAGGTCCTGCAGTTGATCCACCGGCGGCACGGGCACATAGCCGCCCTTGGCCTTCGGGCGGTAGCCGCTGTTCGGGCCCTCGTCGCTGCTCATCCAGTGCCCTTCGTCAGATTCGATCTGATAGAAGGTGCCCCAGGGATCGTTGGCGAAGCGGATCGAGTTGAAGATGAAGAACTCGGCCTCGGGGCCGAAGTAAGTCGTGTCACCAATGCCTGCAGACACCACGTATTGCTCGGCACGACGGGCGATGCCGCGCGGATCACGGGAGTACTCCTCCTTCGTGATGGGGTCCACCACGTTGCCGATGATCGCCAGCGTCGGCTGCTCGTAGAAAGGGTCCACCACGGCCGTGTTGGCATCCGGCACCACGAGCATGTCGCTCTCGTCGATGGCCTTCCAACCGCGCATCGAGCTGCCATCGAAACCGAAGCCTTCGGTGAAGGTCGATGCCTTCATCTGCGAAGTCGGCACGGTGAAGTGCTGCCACTGACCGAAGAGGTCGCAGAATCGGACGTCGACGAGCTTGAGGCCGTCGGTCTTGAGCTTCTCGATGACCTGCTTCGGGGTCATGCCGTCGGTCATTCCCACGGGCTACTTCCTTTCGTAGTGCGCCGGCTACGGCCGGGCGTTTGTGTGTCGAGTGCGCTGTTCGAGCGCGCGTTGGTTTTCAAATGGCGTCCGGGCCGGTCTCGCCCGTGCGGATGCGGATCACGTCGTGCAGTTCCCACGAGAAGATGCGACCGCGGTCCACGCCCCCTTCTTCGATGGCGCGTACGGCAGCCTCGAAGAAGGAATCATTCACGCCCACTTCGATGCGCACCATGGGTTCGGGCGACACCTCGGAGAGCTGGAGGCCTTCCATGGCGCTGACGCCATGCACCTGGCTCACGGTCATGCGATAGATGTCCGCATCGGCCAGTCGGGAGGTGACGGCATCCAGGCGTTCTGGAGTGACGATTGCCTGGACCATCCGCATGAAACTGACCGCCTGATTCGTTGTGAAACGCCCGTGAGGCGGCCGGCCTCGAATCCGGCCCCCGTCCCACGGAGTCCAGGGTGGGACTTTATCCAGCGGGCCGAGCCACCACAACGTGCAGCGCCAGGGGAAATTCCCGTGGACCGCCTCACACGCCGTGAGTCCCGGGCAGCCCCGGCGCCAAGAGAGCCGGGAAGCCTCCGAGCCTGGCTTCGATGGCCAGCCAGGCCACGAGACCCAATCCAGCGGCCAGGAAGAGCCAAGGCTGGGCCCTCTCACCCCGATGCCCGGGAGTCGACGGTTCATGCAGATCCGGCTGCTGCTCACCCTTCTGTTCTCGGCCGCCCAGGACCACCCCTCCAAGGCCAGCCCCTTTGAAAGCATGCGCTGGCAGGGCACACAGCCCGAAGTGCTGGTGAACAATGAGAGGCACCGCCCGCTGGCCATCGACGACCTGGAGGTGGGACAGATCCTCGAGTCCTGCAACCGGCGCTGGCCGGGGAGGCTTCAGAAGCGATTCGCCGAGGACCTCATGGAGGCCATGGCCGCCCTGGAGCTGAGGCCCAGTTGGAGACAGCGCTCAAACTACTGAGGGGCGACTCCTAGCAAGCCCTACCCCGATCGGCGTATGTCGTCTCAATCGGCTGCAGCCGAAGATGAGAGCGTGGGTGTGCGCTTGCCGTCGCATCCACAAGCGCATGCATTCCTAGGAGGACGCCCCATGAAGCGCTCCGTGATCCACTTGGCCGGCGTGGCCTTGGCCACGCTCCTTGCCACGGGCCTCTGGGCTCAGCAGGACGCTGCAACACCAGACGGCGAGCGGGGAGCGCAGCTTTTCGCAACGCACTGCTCCGCGTGCCACGGCGAGACGGGTGCGGGCGACGGCCCAGTGGCCAGCCTCTTGGACCCCCGACCCCGGGATTTCGGCCTGGGGGCCTTCCACGTGGTCTCCACCGACAACGGGGTGCCTTCGGACGACGACCTGGCTGACACCCTTCGGCTCGGCATGGTGGGCACGGCCATGCCAGGCTGGAGCCATCTGCCTGACTCCGACCTGGCCGCCTTGGTGGGCTTCGTGCGCGAAGCCATCGTGCAACGACGACTGGAGACAGCCCTCAGCAACGCCGGGCAACAATCGCCGGCGAGCGCAGCGGAGACGGAGCGGCAAATCCGCGACGCGCTCGCGCCCGGGGCGCGCGTCCCTGTGGGCCCCGCTCCCCCTTCCACCCCGGCCGACATCGCGCGGGGCAGGGAGATCTGGGCCGAGAGTTGCGCCGAATGTCATGGCATGGACGGGAGAGGCGGTGTGCGCACCGATCTGCGCGACATCCGAGGGCGCCCCTCCCATCCCCGAGACTTCAGCCGAGGGCTCTTTCGTGGCAGCGATGAGCCCGTTGAATTGGCGCGGCGGATCACCCTGGGCATGCCCGGCACCGCCATGCCGTCTTTTGAGCTGCCGGCCGAAGACCTCTGGGCCGTGGTGCACTATGGGCGCAGCCTGGTGGAAGCGGGCGCGCAGCAGGATCGGCTGCAGATCCGCCGCACCCTCGTAGCGCCCCGCAGCCGGGCAGCGCTGAGTCTCGACGCCGCGCCGCGACTCTCCTGGGACTTCGTGCCTCAAGTGCGCCTCCCGCTCATGCCCTACGTCTGGGATGGCCCGGACTTCGATCCCGTCGGTGTTCAGCTCATGCACGACGGACAGCGGCTGGCCGTGCGCGTCCATGGCTTGGGGGCGGGAGAGCAAGACGCTCCGTCAGAACTCACGCTGAAGATCAGCACGGAGAGCGAGCCAGCTCTCATCAGCGGCAGGAGTACGCACTCGAGCAGCCGGAGCTGGCGCTGGAGCGGGGCGCAGGCCGATGAAGCGGGCCGGGACGGAGCGGCGCACGGTCAGTCCACCCCAGAGGGATGGCAGCTGCTGTTCGTCGACGAGCTCGGCGGCGCGGCCCCTGTCCTGCGACCCGGTGAATCCGTCCGGCTCCAGCTGAGCCTGCGCGGCGGCAGCAGCAAGGGCCGTGCTCTGACCATCTGGCACGCCGTCGACCTCGCTCCCTGATCCCTCTCCCTGATTCAGGATCCAGCCGCTAGAGGCCCATGCCACTCAGGGCGTCGGCCAGCTGGGCAACCGCCGCCGAGAGGCGCGGGTGGGACGTCTCGAAATCGCTGGTGGCCTCACTCAGCCGCTCCACCAGGGACTCGTGGCCCTCAGCCTCCGAAGCAGCTAGCAGACCTTCGATGTCCGCCAGGACCGTCTTCAGCTGGTCGGTGGTTTCGGAGTCGAGGGTGGGTTCAGCCGCCAACTCCTGATGCAGCTTGGACAGGGTCTCGCTCAATCGCTGCTTGGGCATGGTGCTGCGGCTCCTGGGAGGGGTTCTCGGTGCGGCGGTCTGCCGTCACAGGATACCGTCCGGTTCGCGCAGGGTGTTCATGCAGTGGTCGAGCAGGTCGGTGATGGTCAAGATTCCCACCAGCTTGCCGTCCCTCACGACGGGCAAGGCCGACACCTTTGCGGTAGCCATGAGCATCGCCACATCGGGAGTCGGGTCGTCGGGACCCACGGTGATGGGTTCGGTCTGCATGATGCTCGCGATCGTGTCCTCGTCGGCCCGCCCAGCCGCTTCGCAACGGCCGAGGTCCCGGGAAGAGACGATGCCAATCAGGCGATCACCTTCCACGACGGGCAAATGCCGGGCGTGCAGGTCGCGGCAGATGAGGATCGCTTCCGACACCGCGGTGTCGGCGGTGACGGCCACGGTCTCAGGAGCCATGAGCACAGAAGCGCAGGGCTGGTCCACGGGGTCCACCAGGCCACCGTCGCGACAGGCTTGAGCGAATGCCACGAGCATGTCGAGTTCGGACAGGATGCCCACCAGATCGGAGCCGCTCAGAACAGGCAGGCAACCGATCTTCTCGATGGAGAAGTCCACGGCGGCTGTCACCACGGTGTCTTCCGGCGAGACCGCAGTGAACTCGGCATGCATCACCTGGGCCACCGTCCGGGTGGGGCCCGCCCCGGACACCACGTTGGAGAGCTCCTCGGCGGTCGGGTAGAGATCCCGGTCGGAGACGACGCCCACGAGTCGCCCATCCCGCACCACAGGCGCGTGCCGGATGTCCTCGTTGTCCAGCAGCTCACGCGCCTCGCTGACCGGCAGCGATGGTTCGATGGTGATGGGGTTCTTCGACATGATCGCGGCGACATCCATGGCACGGCTCCAAAAGAGGGAACATCCCAACGCTTCCATGGTGCTGCCGAGCCTCTGTCGGCACAGGTGGGGAGAGGGCGAAGGCACAGGGGGCAAGGGGCGTAGTCGGTGCCCCGAACCCCTAGCTTGCAAGCACAAGCACGGTGGCCGAGATCGCTGCAGCGCAGGGCAGGGTCACCACCCAGGCCATGAGGATGGTCCGCACCGACCTCAATTGGGCCGTGCGACCGGCCACGCCGATCCCCACGAGCGAGCCCACCGAAACATGGGTCGTGGAAACCGGAACGCCCAAGCGGCTGGCCACGAGCACCAGCAAGGCCGTGGCCAGATTCGCCGCCACTCCCTGGCCTTGGTTCATCTCTGCAATCCCGTGGCTCATGGTCTGGGCAACCTTTCGCGACTGGAACCAACCGCCCAGGGCTATTGCAGCGCCGACCGCCGCCAGACCCACCCCAGCCCCCAGCGCCGAGTCGAGGGCGGGCACTGCCAGCAGCAATGCGGCGATCTTGGGGGTGTCGTTGAGACCCCGAGCGAAGCTCACGGCCCCAGCGCTCAACAGGTGCACGCCGTGCAGCAGGCCTGGCAGAGCCACGCTGCCTGCCACGGCCGAAGCGTGCACGCCCCCCGCGGCCTGGACGCTGCCGCTCGTGATCCGAGTCTGCTCATCCAATCCAGCACCGAGCCGGAACCGGCGTCCCATGAGCCACAGCAGCGCGCCAAGGGCGAAGGCCAAGAGCGGGCTGATGAGCAGGGGCACGAGATAGGTTTGCAGCAGCACGGAGAGTTCGACCGCGCCCGCCGAAGCTGCCAGCCCTGCGCCGACCAAGGCGCCCACCAAACCGTGAGTCGTGGAGATGGGAAGCCCCACGAGCGTGGCCAGCAGGACCGTGCCACCCGCCCCGCTCGCCACTGCCATCAGGAACTCGGGCGAACCCACGAGTTCATCCGGAACCAGTCCCTTGCCCGAAAAAGCCTTGAGCAAGGACTGCGCCAGGAAGATCGAGGCCACCGACCCCAGGAGGGTGCACACCGTCCCCCACTGCAAGGCGGATCGATGGCTCGTGCTGCCGCTGCCCAGCAGAGTGGCCACGCCCTTGAAGTTGTCATTGGCACCGTTCGACCAGGCCAGGAAGCAGACGGAGAGCAGCAGCAGCGCGGGGAGCATGCTCGTCCCATGTGGTCAGCAGGGCGTGTTGTTGCAACGTCTTGGCCTCAGCCGGCATCCCATCGGGCCTCGACACGCTGAGACCCGAAAGGCACCCATGAACCAGCCCGCACACACATCTGTCGCCAGCCCTCCCTCCACCCAGGACGCGCTGTTCGCCAAGCAGTGGGAGCATGCCGTCCCCTGGTCCGCGTATCTCGATGGCGTGGAACAGAAGCGCGACTTGTGGCTCGCCAACGACCGTCGGGCCAAGGTGGGTGCGGCCGAGCAGGCGCGGCTGACAGCGCTGCCAGGTCCGCGTCGGGTGCTCGTCCTCACCGAAGACTGGTGTGGCGACGCCCTGCGCAGCCTGCCACCCCTGGCCAAGGCCCTCGAGCAGGCCCCAGGGATCGAGGCCCGCTACCTCTCGCTCGATGACCACCCCGACGCCATCGAAGGCCTGCGGACCCATGGTGGCTCGGCCATCCCCATGCTGGTGGTCGCGGACGAGCAGGGCGAACGGCTGGGTGTCTGGGGCCCGCGACCTGCAGCACTGCAGGCCCTGGTGCGGGCTCGCCGAACGGAGTTCGGTGCTCCGACAGCGGGGACGGCCGGCGAGTTCTATGCGCCCATCATGGCCTGGTATGGCAAGGACCGGGGTGTCAGCACCTTGCAGGAAGTCCTGATGATCCTGGAGCGCGGCGGCGAGGCTCGCTGAGCAAGAGCCGGATTCGAACACCCCCCCGGAGCGCCTCCGGAAGGGAAGCCGCGCAAGGGGGCGGCGATGCAGGATAGAATCCCGGCCCTCATGGCTCACGATTCGACACCCTGGCTCTTCGGAGCCAAACCAGAAGCGACACCGCCCACTCCGGCTGCGAGTCCAGCGACTCCAGAAGCTGCTCACCCTGCGGAGTCCGAGACTCCGGCTGCTCCAGCATCGGACGCGCCGCCTCAGACGAAGCCGGCGACCGCCCCGCCGGATTCTTCCAAATCCCCCGCCAAGCCCGCCGCCAAACCCAAGGCGAAAGGGAAGCGCGGTTCGGCCAAGGACGCCGGTCCCTCGCCCATGATGCAGCAGTACCTGCGAGCCAAGAAGGAAGTCGGCGAGGCCGTGCTCTTCTTCCGCATGGGCGACTTCTTCGAGTTGTTCCACGAGGACGCCGTGATCGCCTCGCGCGTCTTGGGCATCACGCTCACTTCGCGAAGCAAGGGCGACTCCGCCATCCCCATGGCTGGCGTACCGGTCAAAGCCTACGAGGGCTACCTCCACACGCTGATCCGCGAAGGCTATCGCGTCGCGCTCTGCGACCAGGTCCAGGACCCGAAGTTGGCCAAGGGCATCGTGGAGCGACGCGTCACCCGCATCATCTCCGCAGGAACGGTCTTCGAAGACGACCTGCTCGACCAAGGCAGCAGCAACTATCTTCTCGCGGTCTTTCCGGGGGAGGAAACGGCTGGTCTGGCGTGGCTGGATGTCTCCACTGGCGCATTCACAGTGGCTGAGGTGCGACGAGAGAAGGTGGCCGACGAGATCTCCCGCCTCGACCCTTCCGAGATCCTGCTGCCCGAGTCGATGCTGCGCGAGCCGGGACCGTTGGTGCAGGAGATCACCCGAGCCAGCCATGCACCACGCGTGCCAACGCCGGAGTGGAGCTTTGAACACGGCAACGCCGCACAGACCCTGCACGAGGTCCTGAAGGTCGCCACCCTCGAGGGCTTCGGTCTCGACGAAAACAGCCTGTGTGTGAATGCCGCCGGCGCCGCCCTCTCCTACGTGCAGCACATGCAGCGCGGAGATGCGCCGCCCGTCTCGACGATCCGAGTGCACGACGGCACCGCACGCGCGGGCCTCGACCGGGCCACCCGCTCCTGCCTCGAGCTGCTCGCCACCCAACGCGACGGCCGCCGGGAAGGTTCGCTGCTCTCCGTGCTCGATGCGACCGGCACCTCCATGGGTGCACGCCTCCTGAGAGAGTGGATCGTCGCACCCCTGCTCGACCCCGAGGCCATTCGCTGGCGGCAATCGGCTGTCTCCGAGTTGGTCGAAAAACGCGCCATCAGTGATGGCGTGGACGAGTACCTCGGCGCCATGCCCGATATCGAGCGCATCGCCACCCGGCTGCTGGCGGGCCGGGGCTCGCCGCGCGACCTGGCCGCCCTGCGCATGGCCCTGCGGCTCATCCCCAGCTTGCGGGACGCCCTCTCCAACTGTGCCAGCGCTCCCCTCGCGTCCGCTGCGGAGACCTTGCAGCCACTGCCGGAGTTGTTGCAGCTGCTGGAGCGCGGCCTCGCCGAGCATCCCGCACCCAGCTTGGGAGAGGGAGGGCTGATCGCCCCGGGCTGGAACGCCGAGCTCGATCAGCTGCGTGACCTGCGTGAGAACGGCGCCGCGGCCATCACCGCGTTCCAGGTCGCGGAAGCAGAGCGCTTGGGCATCCCCGCCCTCAAGGTCGGCTTCAACCGGGTCTTCGGCTACTTCATCGAGATCACCCATGTCCAAGCGGCCCAAGCGACGCTGCCCGATCACTATGTCCGCAAGCAGACGCTGACGACGGCAGAGCGCTACATAACCTCCGAGTTGAAAGAGCTCGAGACCTCGATCCTGACGGCGGAGGAGAAGAGCAAGCGGCTCGAGCTGGACCTGTTCATGGAGATTCGCACCCGTGCCACGCAGGACGGCCTGGCGGTGCGTGAACTGGCGGCGGCGGTAGCTCAGTTGGACGTGCTCGCGAGCTTCGCCAAGACCGCCCGGGAGCGGGCTTGGGTGCGGCCCGAGGTGGATGACGGGCCGCAGATCGACATCCGCGACGGACGTCACCCCGTGCTCGATGCCATCCTGCCGGCGGGCGAGCTGGTGCCCAACGATGTCGACCTTCATCAGCAGGATGCGCGGCTCGTGCTCATCACGGGGCCGAACATGGCGGGTAAGTCCACCTACATCCGTCAGACAGCCTTGCTCGTGCTGCTTGCACAGCTGGGTGCCTACGTGCCGGCACGAGAAGCGCACATCGGCGTCGTGGACCGCATCTTCACCCGCGTCGGTGCGGCGGATGACCTCGCTTCAGGCGCCTCCACCTTCATGGTGGAGATGACGGAAACCGCCGCGATCCTCAATGGCGCCAGCGACCGCAGCCTCGTGATCCTCGACGAAGTCGGGCGCGGCACCAGCACGCAGGACGGCTTGAGCCTGGCCTGGGCCATCAGCGAGCACCTCTACAAGAGCATCAAGGCTCGCACCCTCTTCGCCACGCACTACCACGAGTTGGTGGACCTGGCCGACGAGTTCGACGGCGTGCGCAACGTCAACGTCGCGGTGAAGGAGTGGGGCGACGGCATCGTCTTCCAACACAAGATCATTCCGGGCGGCACGGACCGCAGCTACGGCCTGCACGTGGCGCGACTCGCCGGTGTGCCCGCGACGGTGATTGAACGGGCCCGTCACGTCCTGAACGACCTGGAACTGAGTGCGCCCGACCTGCGGCCCGGAGCCACGAGCGGATCGGCGGAACCCTCGGTCCCAGGTGATGAGACCTGCAGCGACAAGAGCTCCTCTGAAGAGGCCGCGCGTCAGAAGGCACTCTTCGCACGCCCCGTGGCAGCCATCGTGGACGAGATTCGTTCCCTGGATGCCAACCAGATGACGCCCATCGATGCGTTGCTCATCTTGCAACGCTTTGCGGAACGCCTGTCCGACAAACCCAGTCAGGACGGCTAGGCTCGACGCTTCAGTGAGCGGCGGCGCGTCTCTCGGGACAAAGCAGTCCGTCTCGAAACAAATGGCGGAAAAGAAGCGGGACGCGACCCGACCCTCAACGCTTCATCAGCCACGAGAGACCTGATCACCCTCTCGGCCCGAACGACAACTCAACAACCGAGAGTCGTTCACTTCTCACTCTCAGCTGATGACTCGTTTCACATTCGCTGAGAGATCTCTCCGCGCCACGAGTTTGCTGTTGAGGGGAACTCATTCATCACGCGGTCAAAACGCCCTTTCTAGGAGTCCGCCATGAAGTCTCTTGCTCTCCAGGTTTCCGCAGCCCTGATCCTGATGTCATCCGCAGCATTCTCACAAGGGTTCTTCGATTCGCTCACGGAGTGGGGCACGCCGGGTCTTCTCTACGGACCAGTCCCCAACGACACCTACATCGTCAACATCGATGGCGACTCGACGGAGGACTACACCCTAGACATCTTCTTCGTGAGAGAGGGTGAGATCCCCGGGCCGCTCATCACGATCAACACTCCCGTAACAGGGGTGCCTGATGACATCACGCGCGAAATCCTCTATGCAGAACTCCTTCCGGGCCCTAGCTCTCTCTCGATCACGAAACACTTCGATCTCACGCGCGTCGGCGACACCACCTTCATCATCGACTTGAAGCGTCGTTCGAACATCTCAGACATCTTCATCTTCTGCAGCGACGACAACATCCGAATCGAGACGTTCAAGCTCCCTGCGTCTTGGGGCCCGTTCTACGTGATCGACACGGACCCTAAGGACAGCCTGGATGAGGAGCCTGACGGCCCGGAAACCACCACGACCGGTGGCGGATCAACCCTGGAGATCAGCCTGGCCCTCGGCACCCAGCTCTTCAGCTTCAGCGTGCCGATCGCCACGGGATGGACGGACCACACCTTGTCGTGGACCTTGCCCTTCGCGCCGTCACTCTGGATCAAGCACGCGCCGACTCCGATCGGGAGAACCGCCAGAATCCTCAACGGCGACAGCCAGAACAGCTCTACGGCGAACGACCCCGCCATGAACGTCACAGGGGTCAACTACGACCCGCGCTGGAACTGAACCCCAGCTCGCAACAACCGCGGGGCCAGCGCCCCGCGCAAACCTCAGGCCTGGCTGGCCATCGTGTCAGCCGGGCCTGATTCCGTTCACGGACGGGCGGCCCGCCTAACGCACTTCCAGCAGGACCGCCTTGAGGTAGTCCGACTCGGGGTAGGTCAGCAGGTGCGGGTGACATCGAGCAGCTCCGCGCGTCGCCAACACCGTCACGTCTCGACGGGCATCGGCGGCGGCGGCACGCAAGCTGCCCAGGAAATCCTCGCGACTGAGATGGAACGAGCAACTGCACGTGAGCAGGCGGCCGCCGGGGCGCAACAGACGCAGTGCCCGCAGATTCAGTTCCTTGTAGGCCCGCAGCGCCCGTTGCAGGTCGGGCTTTCGCTTCGCCAGTGCTGGCGGGTCGAGCACGATGCCGTCGAACTGTTCGCCAGCACCCACCCGTTCCCGCAAGTCTTCGAAGACGTTGACCTGGTGCGTCTCGATGGCGTCAGACAATTCGTTGGCTTGGGCGTGGCGGGCCAGGCGTTCGAGCGCCGGCTGGCTGCTGTCCAAGGCCTGGACCTGTGAGCCCGCCGCCGCGAGATGAAGCGCAAATCCGCCATCGTGCGAAAAAGCATCCAGGCAACGCCCCACGGGCAGCACCTCGGCAGCCCAAGGTTGGTTCTCACGCTGGTCGAGGTAGGTGCCCGTCTTCTGCCCCCGCCACGGATCCACCTCGCGTCGGATCCCACCCTGTTTCCAGATGACGTGCTCGGGCACTTCGCCCGCCAGCAACGAAACACCCTCGGGCAGATCTTCCAGCTTGCGGAAGCCTCCATCGTTTCGCGCGAGGGCGCCCTTGAAGCCATGCTGCTCGACGAGGTAACGCGCCATGGCAGGTGCCGCGGCATCGGCCCAACGACAACCCGCCTGGAACACCGCCACCTCCGCAAAGCGGTCGATGACGAGGCCGGGCAGACCGTCCGCCTCCGAATGGACCATGCGATAGGAGTTGTCGCCCTCCGGCACGCACTGCTCTCGCCGTGCAAGGGCGGCCTCAAGCCGCGTGATGGCCCACTCCACCTCGTCGCTCGCCTCACCCGCCGGCAGGAAGCCCGGTTCGCGGCTCACAACTCGCAGCGGAATACGTGATCCCACACTGAGACAGGCGGCACCGCGTTCGACCCCCGGTGGCCCCTCCAGTCGGATCAGCTCTCCATCGCGGCTGGAGTTCACGGCGATGTGGTCCTCGAACAACCACGGGTGGCCGCCCCCCAGGCGCTGCACGCCAGCACGTGTCAGGACCACCACGGGCTCCGAGGTCGAAGGCACATCCTCATGGTCAGCCCCACCACCGCGCACGATGAGGTTCTCGTGGGATCTCCGGCCGCGACCCTCTCCCCGCTCCGGGTCCCCCGCCTTGCCCGCGCGCCCCTCGCTGGGGTTCGCGCGCTCCTTGCGGTGCTTGTGGGGCCGTCGGGCGTTGGTCTTGCGCGGGCGGGTCATGCGTCAGCCTCCGCAGCACCGTCAAACACGCGCATCAAGTTGGCCCCCAGGAAACAGCGCACCGTCTGCTCGCTGTGGCCTCGGTCCAGCATGCCCGCCGTGAGGCGCGGAAGCGTCGAGACGTCCTCCAGGCCCACTGGAGTCGTGGGAATCCCGTCATAGTCCGTCCCCAATCCCACGTGCCTGACGCCGGCGACCTCGATGAAGTGATCCACGTGGTCAAGCACATCGGTCAGGGTGGCTGCGCCTTCCTTCATCAGGAAGGCCGGATAGAAGTTCACGCAGGCCACCCCGCCCTGGGCGGCGATGGCTCGCAGCTGATCGTCCTCGAGGTTCCGTGGGTGATCACGCAGGGCCCGGGCACAGCTGTGGCTTGCGATGAGGGGGCGACGGGCCAAGGACAGCACATCATCGAAGGTGCTGCGTGCCGCATGGGAGACGTCCACCACCATGTCCAACTCCTCCATGGCCGCCACGACCTCCCGGCCGCGCGCCGTCAAGCCCCCATGGGGGCCGACGTCACCGCAGCCATCGGCCCACTCATTGCTGTTGTTCCAGGTGAGCGTCATGGTGCGCACACCGCGCCCATGAAACTCGAGCAGGATATCGAGGTCGTTCTCGATGGCGTGGCCCCCTTCGATGGCGAGCACCCCGGCCAACTGCCCCTGCTGCCGCGCATGAGCAATCTCGCCGGGGGCCGTGCACAACGCCAAGCGCTCCGGAAAGCGCGCCAGCTGCCGATCCATGGTGTCCAGCTGCATCCGAACTCGATCGGCCGCCCCATCGGGCAGGCACTTGGGGCTCACGAAACAGGTGAAGACCTGAGCGTCCAGCACTCCATGCGCCACGCGCGGAAAATCGATGTGGGTGCCTTCAGGGGCAGCGTCGAGGTCGTAGCCCCGGTCCGACATCTCGGTCAAGGTGTCGGCATGGGCGTCGAACACCAGGGCGGCCTCATGCAGATCAGCAGCAACAGGAGAGATGTCTGCGAGCGTCTTCACGTGCGCAGTATGTCCACCTCAGCCCCCCGTTTGCGCCCTTTTCTCGCAGCGGTTAGCCTCCCGCCACGCGAGAGGGCGCAGCGGGCGCTCTTCACTCCTAACGTCTCTACCGCCGAGGTGCACCCGTGGTCGGACCACGCGTCTTCACGCTTGAGGAAGCCAACGCTCTGCTTCCCGACCTCGAATGCGCCTTCAATGAGCTGGACACCCTTCGGGATCAGATGAAGGCGGCCAAGGTGAAGCTCAACGCTCTCGAGATGATCTGGGGCCAGGGCATCAACGATTCCGAGTGCCCGGACCGCCGCGAAGGGCTCGATCTGGTAGAGCAGCTCAAGGAAGCCCAGGAATCGGTGGGCAAGGTCATCGAACGCCTGGCCGAGATGGGTGCCACGGTCAAGGACGTGCACGAAGGGCTCGCGGACGTCTATCACGTGCGCGAAGGCCGGCTCGTCTTCCTGTGCTGGCAGCGCGGCGAAGAGGAGTTCGAAGCCTGGCATCACGTGGACGAAGGCTTCGCGAACCGGGAATCGCTCTAGGCCCCGTTATGGGTCCCGTCGCCCGCTGCGGCCGGGCGCGCCGACACGATGATCGACGTCCCGAATGGCAGCGGACTACCCAGGGCCAGCTCGCAACGCCCCGCGAAGGTCATGAGCGAGTTCATCGCTGAAGAGACGGGCGGGAACTCGACACTCTGCACCGTCTTCCGCACCCGGCGTTGCCACCAGGCCGGCGGCACGCAGTAGCTGAAGAAGGAGCGCATGCTCTCAACGCGCCAGCCACCTTCCGTCAGGTGCTCGTGCAGGCTGCGCTGGGTGTAGCGACGGAAGTGCCCGCACTGCTCGTCCCACGGGCTCCACAGGCCGGGGTGTGCCGGGACCGTCGCCACCAACAAGGCCCCAGGCTGTACCACCTGCGCGAGATGCTTGAGGGCCAGGACCGGGTCCTCAAGATGTTCCAGCACGTCGAGGCAGGTCACGGCGTGGGGCTGCAGCGGAAGATCGAGAGGCTCGCGGAAGTCGGCCAGCTTCGCTTCCAAGCCTCGCGAGACGGCGACGTCTACCGCTTCCTGGGTGCCATCCAAGCCGCACGACTGCGTGGGCTTCAGCGAATCCACGACTCGCCGCATGACACCGCCGGCACCACAGCCCAGGTCGAGGTAGGACCAGGCGGCCAGCTTGGAGACCTCCGGCTTCAGGCGGCGTTCCACCTGAGCCTGGCGCACGGCGTACCACCAGTAATCACCGCTGTCGGCGGCCGAGATTTCTGCGACATGCTGTGTGCTGATCTCACGGCCGTCCATGGGCTGGAGCATACAACGCCGACCGCCTCGGCGTCGGCGGGCGCCCCGCCACCGGCAGTCCGCTCGGCCCCGAAACGCAGCCGGCCCCTCCCTAGCGAAAGCTGCCGGGGAGGGGCCGGTGTCGGTCAGCGTGCTTGGTAGCCGGACATGCCCTGCGCCGTGCGCACCAGGCGCAAGAACTCGGCCCGGTCGCCATGGGGGTCGGCTCCCAGAGCCTCGGCCGCCCAGTCGTAGACCTGTCCCAGATCCACATCGCCGCGGTGAGCGCTGTGCCGAAGCACCATGCCGAAGGAAGCCACCGAGGCGGCGAAGCGGAAGTCCGTGCTCGCCTCAGCGAAGCCCAGCTCACCGTCCATGAAGGGCACGGCGAACTCCCGACCCGTGTCCTCGTTGGGCCGCTTGTAGCGCAGGTTCACCGTGAGCATCTCCGGGTTCGCCATGCGGTCGGCGACAGCGTCGGCGTCCGCTTCGTCCACCAGCGATGCCTGGTACTTCAACTGCACGGCGCCGGGCAGCGGGGCGAGCCCCACCGGCACCACTTCGTAGAGCGCCGTGACGGTGTGTCCGGCGCCGATCTCTCCGGCATCCTTTTTGTCGTTCCGGAAGTCCTGGGCCGCGAGCTTCCTGTTTTCGTAGCCCAGCAAGCGGTAGGAGCTGACGTGCGATGGGTTGAACTCCACCTGCAGCTTCACGTCCTTGGCGATGGTCACCAGGGTGCCGCCCATCTCCCGCACGAGCACCTTGTGGGCCTCGTTGAGGGTGTCGATGTAGGCGTAGTTGCCGTTGCCACGGTCGGCCAGGATCTCCGCCTTGCTGTCCTTCAGGTTGCCCGTGCCGAAGCCCAGCACGGTGAGGAAGACACCGCTCTTGGCCTTCTCGGTGATGAACGCTTCCAGCTCGCCTTCCTGGGTCAGGCCGACGTTGAAGTCGCCGTCCGTCGCCAGCAGCACGCGGTTCACCCCGCCTTCCACGAGATGCTCCTGCGCGATGGCATAGGCCTTCTGGATGCCGTCACTGGCGTGGGTGGAACCACCCGCCGTCAGCCCATTGAGGGAGGCCAGGATCCTGTCCTTGTCCGCACCGGAGGTGGCCGGCAGCACAAGCCGCGAACCGTTGGCGTAGGTGACGATGGCCACCCGGTCCCGCTCGTCCAGCTGCTCCACCAGCAACTTCAACGAAGCCACCAGCAGCGGCAGTTTGTCGTCATTCTTCATCGAGCCCGAGACGTCCAGCAGGAACACCAGGTTGCTCGCGGGCCGCTCCTCCTTCTCAAAGCTGGCGCCCTTGAGTCCGATGCGCACGAGCCGATGGCGCGGTGCCCAGGGGGCGCTGGCCGACTCCACCGTCACCGAGAAGGGGTGCTCCCCCGTAGGTGCTGGCAAGTCATAGTCGAAGGCGTTGATGAACTCTTCCAAGCGCACGGCGTTCGGCGGCGGCGCCTGCTTCATGTTCAGGAAGCGCCGCGCGTTGGCATAGGACGCCGTGTCCACATCGATGCCGAAGGTCGACAGGGCCGAGTAGGCATCGTCCGTGAGCGGCTTGAAAGGGTTCTCATGGATGGGCGCGTAGGACTCGCCAGTCGAAATAGGGCGGTTGCGCTCCGCAGACTCCCCAGAGAGGTAGCCGAGACTGCGGAGTGCACGATCATCGCTGGCCAGGGAAGCGGGCATCCTTTGCCTCGCCAGCTGCTCATCCCTGCCGTTGGCCAGAGTCTTGAGGGGCTCTTGCACATCACGCCGCGCGCCAGGCCCGCCGGAGGTCCCGCCGCCACCGCCACCCAGGTAGCCCAGGGCCGCCAGCTCGTCCTTCTGCCCGTCGGTCAGCTGCTGGGCGGGGGCGAAGCTGAGACTGCTCAACGGCTCGTCACTTTTCGAACGCTTCTCTCCCCCGGAGGTCCCGCCGCCACCGCCCTCGCTGTATCCCAGGGCGCTGAGTGAGTCGATGAGCTCCTGGCTGAGCGCCTCCGTTGGCAGGCCCGCACCTCGGGTGTAACCGAGCTCCCGTAGAACCTGCTGGCCTGGCGCGCTCCGAGAGCGCTCAGACTCCTCGATGCCGTAGTTACTGTTGCGTGACCGAAGAGTCTGTGCCGAAGGAGCGTTTGCCGTGGGGTGGCCCGCGTCCGCCGCGCCGCCGATCAGCGGCCGGCTATCCGTCGCGAACTTCCATGCGAAGCCCACGATCAGAAGGGCTGCGGCCGTAGAGAGCCACATACGCAGAACCGCGCCGCGGCTCCTTCGTGTGGACCTCACGGGCTGTGCACCGGCGCTGCCGTTGTCCAGTGCCGCGGTGAGTGTGGCCCGCTGCTCTGGTTGCAGGCGCGGTGCGTCTTCTCCAGCGATCTCCTCCGCCAGCTCGTGGCTGAGCAGCTCGGAGAAGGCGCGAGTCTCGTCCACAAGGGCCTGGGCGCCGGGCGTCTCTTGCAGGAAGCGCTCTACGGCGCTGACGTCGGCGCCAGCCTCCAGCTCACCCAGTGCGTAGGCGGTGAGGCGCGGGTCGTCCGCACTCGTCACCGGCGAGCCGGGTTCGGGTGCCTGGGGCATCTCGTTGGTCGTCTTGTCGTTGCGTTCGTTTGTCATGGGTCTGTCCTCATGCCTCGGGGGTGAGCGCGCCGAGGCTTGCGCGCAGGGTCTTCATGCCTTCGTGGATGAGCACGCCCACGTAGCTCACGGAGTGGCTCGTGATGCCACTGATCTCCTTGTAGGAGAGGCCGTTCTGGAACTTCAGCCGGATCACTTCCTGTTGTCGCGGCGGAAGTCGGTCCAGCAGGGCGAACACCCGGCCCAGCGTCTCGCTCTTCTCCATCGCCGCGGAGGGCGGCGGTTCCTTTGTCGTCAGGGCGGCGAAGCCCGTTTCATCGGTTGTCTTCATGCGGCCTTCCTTGCGGCACACATCCAGTGCGCGGTTGCGGCAGACCGTGAAGAGCCAAGGCAGCACGTGGTTCTCGACATCCCCACGTTGCTGTTGGAAGAGGCGCAGGAAGCTGTCCTGCACCACATCCCGGGCCCGGTCGGGGTCGCCCAGAATCCGCGCGGCGTAGCGCAGCAAGGCGGCTTCATGCTCCACAACTTGGGAGCGGAACCAGAGCCTGTCATCCGAGGTCTTCATCGGTCTCCGTTTGGGTCGTCCTGCCGCAAGAGACGGGCCACGGGCGTGCTTCTTAGTCAGTCACCCGAGAAAGTGGCCTGCGCAGCGATCCTACGGAGGTCGAGGGGCCGATGCGGGCTCTGGCCGCCTATCGGCCCTTGCCGGGCCGATCCGCCGTGAGGGCGGCCCGGTGGACTGCCCAAGGGGGAGTCAGGGCCCCAGCAATGGGCTGGAACCCCGGTTCAAGTGCCGGGCTGGGGCTGCCGAAGAGAGCAGACCAGCGCGGATTCGCGCGAGAACCAACGACTGGAACGAAGGCCATGGAAGACGTCTATTTCGAGCGCATCGCCGGTGTGGGTGAGCGGACTGACGGGTCGCAACCTCGACAGCCTCAGGCCGTTCAGCCCCAAGGCCGCCCCGTGCTCAACATGGCCTTGGACGACGGTGTGCCCGTGGCCAACCTGAACGACGAGCCCGCATCCATGTCCATGGCCAGCGGCCCGGCGAACCCCTCCAACGTCGAGTGCGACGAGAACGGCTTCCCCCTCTCCCCACTGCGCGACCAGGAAGAGCTCTGGTTCATGCAGGCCGCCGCGCTCTACCGGCCCATCGCCAAGGGCGTGAGCCTTGCCCGCAGCAGCGGCATGTTCCTGCTGTTCAGTGGCTTCCTCGCGCTTCTCTCCGGCGCCCTGTCCACCGACCCCATGGCGCTCGCCGTGGGCGTGGTGCTCGTGGCCCTGGGCTTCGTCGAGCGCAACAGCGCCGCCAAACTCTCCGAGGCCCAACCTTCCGCTGCCACGAAGCTCGCTCTCAACCAGCTGTTCGTCTTCGCCCTGATCGCCGGCTCGTCCTACATCACGGCCTCCGGCCTGGAAGCGGAAACCGCGCAGGCCATGACCATGACCGAAGCCGAGCTGGCGCAGATCCCCCCGGAAGCCCAGGGCTTCGCGCAGAGCCTGAGCGAGATGGGCCCCAAGCTCATCTACGTGATCTTCGGGGCCATGGTGGCCATCAGCGCCCTGTTCCAGGGAGCCTTGGCGCTGTACTACTTCAGCCGTCGCAAGAAGGTGAAGACCTTCCTGTCGGAGTTGCCGCCTTGGGTGAGCAACATCGTGACGACGGTCAGCATGCGCTGATCGCCCCTTGAGCAGGGCCCGCGCCCTCCCAAGACCCCGCCTCGCTGATTCCGCCGCAGTGCCGCCATGACCCGGCGGCATCCAGCCCCTATGATCTCCCCTCCACTTCGCGGGAGGGCCTCCTGGTGCACGCGGTTCAGATCGACTCTGTCAGCAAGAGCTACGGCGATTTCATCGCCGTTTCGGACCTCTCACTGAGCGTCCCAGCCGGCTCCATCTACGGCTTCATTGGGCCCAACGGCTCCGGCAAGACCACCACCTTGCGGATGATCCTGAACATCATCCACCCGGACACCGGCAGCATCGAAGTCCTGGGGCAGAAGGACGCGCGGGCCGCCAACGATCGCGTGGGCTATCTGCCCGAGGAGCGTGGCCTCTACAAGAAGATGAAGGTGCGCCACCTGCTCGCCTACTACGGCGCGCTCAAGGGCATGTCCCCGCGGGATGCCAAGCAAGGCAGCGAGGAGTGGCTCGAGCGCTTCAACCTGGCCGACGCCGCCGACCGCAAGATCGAAGCCCTTAGCAAGGGCATGGCACAGAAGGTGCAGTTCATCGCGACGGTGCTGGCGAAACCCGAGATGATCATTCTCGATGAGCCCTTCAGCGGCCTCGACCCGGTGAACCTGGAAGCCATCCGGCAGTCGGTGCTGGAGTTGAGCAAGAGCGGGACCACCGTCATCTTCTCGACCCACGACATGAGCATGGCCGAGAAGATGTGCGACTTCATCTTCATGATCTTCAAGGGCAACAAGGTTCTCGATGGAACCCTGGACAGCATCCAGGAGACCTACGGTTCGGACACAATCCGGCTGCGCATCGAAGCGGGCCAGGAGCTGCTCGAGCGGCATCCGCTCGTGAACAACGTCATCAACGTGGGCCAGTACCAGGAGGTGCGCGTGAACGGCGACCCCCAGGAACTGCTCAGCTCCCTGGTGGCCCAAACCCGGGTTTCGCTGTTCGAGATCGCCCGGCCTTCCCTGCAGGACATCTTCGTGCGCATCGCCGGCCCGGAAGCCGAGCGCGCTACCGAAGAATCCGCCGCCCAAGCCTCGGCCTCCTGAGAGACGCGCTCCCATGTCCAAGATCCTGACCGTCGCCCGCGCCGAGTACGTCAAGGCCACCCGCTCGAAGGCCTTCATCGTGGGCATCCTCATGACGCCGTTGATGTTCGGCGGCAGCCTGCTCGTCATGGCCCTCAACGAGAACACCGTAGATGTGGAACAGCGGCGCTTCGTCGTCGTGGACCGCTCTGAAGCCCTCTACGAGACCTTGGAAGATGCCGCCGAAGAACGGAACAGGATGTTCATCTGGGATGATGAAGAGCCTGAGACGCAAGTGCGACCCGAGTGGACACCGAGCCTCTACGACGGTGAGCTGGACGGGGCACCCATGGCCGGTGAATCTGGGGAGGCCGAAGGCTCCTTGGAGCTTGAGCTGTCGAAGCAGGTGAAGGACAAGGAGATCCTGGGCTTCGTGATCATGGGCAAGGACCTCTTCACCTCCGCCAGCGACGACCCGGACGGCGAACTCGACCGGGAGTTCAGCTGGCACACCGAAACGCCCACCTACAAAGACCTGCCCAACTGGATCGAGCGCAAGGTCAACACCGTCCTCCGGGATGCGCGCTTCAAGGAAGCCAATCTCGATCAGTCCCTCGTGAACTCACTCACGCGGTCCGAGAACCTGCGCACCCTCGGGCTCACCAAGCAGGACAAGAGCACGGGCCAGGTCATCGAGGCCGAAGAAGACGAGCCCCTCGCCATCTACGCCGTGCCTGGGGCCCTGGCCCTGATGCTGTTCATGCTGGTGGTCATGAGCGTCCCGGCACTCATGAACAACGTGCTCGAAGAGAAGATGCAGAAGATCGCGGAGGTGCTGGTCTCCTCCGTCACGCCCTTCGAATTGCTGATGGGCAAGCTGCTCGCCACGGTGGGCGTCTCACTCACCTTGGGCTTCCTCTACATCGGCACGACCCTGGTCTTCGTGCACAACGTCGACGGGGTTCCACCCCAGGTCCTGGACGCCATCAGCCCCGGCATCCTGCTCTGGTTCAGCTTCTTCCTGCTGCTGGCCCTGCTCATCTTCGGGTCCATGTTCTCGGCGCTCGGCTCGGCCTGTTCCGAGCTGCAGGACGCCCAGACCCTGATGATGCCGGCCATGATGTTGATGATGATGCCCATGTTCTTCCTGGGGCCGATCATCGAGAACCCCGGGGGCAGCCTGGCCAAGATCCTCTCGCTGATCCCGCCCTTCACCCCGATGATCATGTTCCTGCGCATGGCCATCCCCCCAGGTGTCGAGTGGTGGGAGCTGACCCTCGCGGTGATCTTGACCCTCGCCTTCACGACAGCCTGCGTCACCGGCTCCGCGAAGATCTTCCGCATCGGAATCCTGTCCCAGGGCCAGACGCCGTCCTACAAGAACCTCGTGGGCTGGCTCTTCAGCAAGTAGGTCGCCCATCGCTGGGCGCGGCCGGCGCAATCTCGCCGCCGTCCTGGCGCACCTACAACTGCTTCATGGCATCCATGAGATGCGGCTGGAAGGCCGCGCGCAAGCTGTCGTTCGGCCAGGCCAGGACGTCGAGCGGCGACTCGGTGTCCAAGGGCGCATCCAGGTCGTCGCCGTTCGCATCCAGGACCGAGACGCCCGCCTCGCGATAGATGAGCAACGCCGCGAGGTCGTAGGGCTTCGCCGTGAAGTTGGCGAGCCCCCGGGTGCGACGCAGCCAGGCCCGAAGGTCCGCGAGCATGCGGTAGCGCCCGGTCGTCACCAGGAACAGCTGCCCGGCGCTACATAGGTACTGGTCGTCGTAGACGAAACGCGGGTCGATACCATGGGCCGGAAGCGCACTCTCGAGAAAGAGCCGCTCAAGCTGAGCCACCAACGGGCGCTCCACGGCGAGGTAGCGCGTGAAGGCGAAGTAGCCGTTGCTGAGCGGGAGCTGCTGCGGCGCCCTGAGGGGCCCCTCCTCCAGGACCTCGCCCGTGGCCACGTCGTGCCGCGCGATGCGCGCCCCCTGCCCGCGGATGGCTGTCAGCACGTGATAGACCGCCGCAGTGGTCGTGGGCAATTCCGTCTGCACGGCCAGCTCGATGTCGGAGAGTCGCGTGGCGTCGCCACGATCGCGGGCGACGCCGGTGAGCGCCCAGGCTGAACGCATGTCGTGCATGAGCGAGCGCGTTCCATCCACGGGGTCGATGAGCACACGCAGGGCGGGACCCTGGTCGGCACCCCTTCCCTCGTAGCGGCTGATGCCCGGCCCCTCGCTCACCACCGTCAGCGGCTGACTGCCCGCCACCTCCTGCGCGAAGGCCTCGATGGCCGCCTCTGCCGGAAGGTCAAGGGCGTAGGACACATCGCCAGCCCCCCACGCGCCGGGCTGGTTCGCCAAGCTCGGGTCGGCAGCCGTTCGCGCACTGTGCAAGCACTCCGAGACACCGCTGCGAATCGCTTCATGCAGCCGGCGAACACAGCCCATGAGCTGCTCATGATCAATAGCTGGGTCTGGCGAATCGCTCATGAGGTCGTGCCCCCAGGCTGAGGGACCAAGGCAGCAAACAAGACCACCAGAGCAGCGGTTCGCAGCGGGATGCCCAAGGCAAGGTCCGCGCTCTCGTCCAAGCTACCGAGGGGGAGCGCCAAGACGAGCAGGCAAGCCGAGGCAACCCACGTCGCCAGGGACCGCTCTCGAAACAGGAGGCGTGCGAGGACAGCGCCTGTGGGCACCGCCAGGAACACGAGGTGGTGTGGCCAGGTGACGCTCGAAATCAGCAGCATCGCCACCACGCCCAAGCCGTACTCCCTGAGACGGGCGAAGACCGGTTCCCGGCCCAGCGTCGAGGGCGCAGCGCCCTGCCCGTGGCCCGTGCCCGACCGCAACGCGAACCAGAGCTGGACACAGACGAGAGCCGTCACGGCCCACGCGCCGATCATCGCCATGAGACGCGGCGCATCGGCCTCCAGCATCGCTCGCGAAAGCACGCCATTGGGTGCGAGGTTCCAACTGTGCAGGCTGTTGTTGAAGCGCCCCGCCTCCAGCTCCGGTGCATAGCCCAGCACCGGCAGCACTCGCGTGAACCAGCTGGCGTGGATCGCCCAACCGCTCCAGGCAACGGAGGCCAAGCCCATCGCCAGCAGGCTGACCCCCGCCGAGATCACGGCGCGCCGGCGGCCTGCCAGCGCCACCACCACCACGAGCCAGAGCGGCGACACCTTGGCCACGGCAGCGAGCGCCAGGCAAAAGCCCTCCAGCACGGGCCGCCCAAAGCACGCCGCGTGCAACGCGCCCAGGAGAGCCGCCGTCGCCAGCAGGTTCGTGCTGTTCATGGCGAGGCTCATCCACAGCCCCTCGCCGAGCCCCATGGCCCCCAGGGCGATGGCGAAGCACGCCAACCAGATGCCGCGCGACGGCTTCCCAGCTCGACCCAGATCAGCTCGATCGCGCCACCGCAGAGCACATGCCAGGACAGAGGCGAGCAGCAGCACCGCCAGGGCAGCGAGGGCGAGGTTCAGCTTCAGAGCGACGGAATAGGCCGTGGGCAGATCGTGCCTGGCGAGCAGCCCGTAGAGCCGGATGACCAGCGGGTTGGCCGCACAGAAGGGCGTCGCTGGCCGGCCGTCACGGCGGCCAATGCCGTCGAGCACCTCGGGGTCATGAATGTCCAAGCCCTCCGCCAACCCCCGCCCCGCCGCATGCAGGATCTGGAAGTCAGAGGAGATCTGGCTGGCCTGCGAGACGAGGGAATCGAGCCAGGGGGTCGTCAGGCCCACGACCAACACACCCAGCACGAGGGTGCAGGCCGTCAGCGAGCGGCTGAGTCCGCTCGCCGGTTTCCGTCGGTGGTCCGGTGCCGTTTCCGGAGTTGGAGTCGGCGACACCTCGGGCCTCAGCCCGCGAGCGCGCGAGCCGCGCGGTCGAGCTCGTCCAGGGAGTCCAGGACCTTGGGCGGCAGGGCGAGCGCGAAGCCCCTCGCCACCAGCTGGCGCACGAGACCTGCGGTGGACACATTCGACTCGGCACCCTTGGCGAACTGGCAACCGCCAAGCCCGCCGAAGGCCGCATCAAAGTCCCGACACCCGGCATCCAGGGCGGCGTCGACCAGCCTCTCTTGCGTCTCGGGGGTTACGTGCAGGTGCGCGCCGGGAACCGCCGCCCCCGCTCGACCCTGCGCGAGAGCGGCATAGATCTCGCCCACCCGCTCCGGCGTGGCCTGGGCCGTGGTGTCCGCCAAGCCCAGACGATCCACACCGGCAGCCTCGAAGCGCCCCACCCAATCCACCAGCTCCGCCAGCTCAAAGGGCTCGCCTTCGTTGTTGCCGAAGGCCATGGAGATGGTCACGTACATCTTGCGGCCCAGCGTATGCACGCGCTGCGTGAAACGCTCGACGTCCTCGGCCGCCTGCTCCCGGGAGCGGTTCGTGTTGCGTTGCTGAAAGGTCTCGGACAGTGAGAAGGGATACAGCACTTCGCCGATGCCCTTCGTCTGCAACACCCCTTCCAGGCCTCGTTCGTTTGCGACCAGCGCCATGAGCACCACACCCCGCGGCACATCCAGCAGCGCCGGCAACTGCGCCGTGTCGGCCATGGCCGGCACACGCTTGGGCGACACGAACGAGCCGATGTCGATGCTCAGGAAACCCGCGTTGAGCAGCTGCTGCAGGAATCCGACTTTGTCGGCGGTGGCCAGGGTGTGGGGCAAGCCCTGCCAAGCGTCGCGGGCCGTCTCGGTGATGGTCACGAGCTCAGTCATGGGGCACCCCGCGCGCCGGCCCGTCAGGCCTGCAGGACTCCGGTTCGGAAGGGAGGCACGTCGGTGTTGTGGGCAGCTGCCGTCAGCGCCTTGATCAACACCTCGCGCGTGTCCTGCGGACCGATGATCCCGTCCACCCAGAGGCGGGCCGCAGCATGGCGCGGGTCCAGGGCCTTCGTGTAGGTCTTCTTGGTGTCGCGCATGAGCTTCTTGTGGATCTCCTCGTCCACCTCTTGGCCGGCCTTGCGCATCTGGGACTCGCGGATCTGCACCAGCACCTTGGCCGCGGCGTCGCCGCTCATGACGGCGTAACGGGCTGAGGGCCAGGCAAACAGGAAGCGCGGGTCGTAGGCCTTGCCGCACATGGCGTAGTGCCCGGCGCCAAAGGAGCCACCCATGATGATCGAGATCTTGGGGACCACTGAGTTGCTCACGGCGTTGACCATCTTCGCACCTGCGCGAATGATGCCCGCCTGCTCGGACTCAGTGCCCACCATGAAGCCATTGACGTCGTGCAGGAACACGAGCGGGATCAGGTTCTGGTTGCAGTCCATGATGAAGCGCGCAGCCTTTTCGGCGCTCTCCACATAGATCACGCCGCCGAACTCCACTCCCCGCTTCTTGTTCTTGGCGTTGATGCGTTGGTTGGCCACGATGCCCACTGACCATCCGCCGATGCGGGCGAAGCCGGTCACCAGGGTCTGGCCGTACTTCGGGCGGTATTCATCGAAGTCCGAGTCGTCGACCACGCGCGCGATCACCTCGCGCACGTCGTAGGCCTTCTTGCCGTCGGCGGGCACGAGCCCGGCCAGCTCGTCGATATCAAAACGGGGCTGGCGCGGACGCCGGCGATCGAACACGGGTGCAGGCGGTGGCCCGAAGCGGTCGACCAGGGAGCGGATCCGTGCGATGCAGGCCTCGTCGTCCGTCTCGTGGAAGTCCACGGTGCCGCTGGTCTCGCTGTGCATCGTGGCCCCACCCAGTTCTTCCGGGTCGGCCTCCTGCCCGATGGCAGCCTTCACCAGGGCGGGCCCGGCCAGGAACATGCCGGAGCCCTCGGTCATCAGGATCGTGTCGCACATCACGGGCAGATACGCCCCACCAGCAACGCAGGCACCCATGATGGCCGCCACCTGGGGCACACCCATGGCGGAGAGCACCGCGTTGTGACGGAACACCCGGCCAAAGTCGTCCTCGTCCGGGAACACCTCCTCTTGGAGCGGGAGGAACACGCCCGCTGAGTCCACGAGGTAGATGACGGGCAAGCGGTTCTCGATGGCCATGCGCTGGGCGCGAATGACCTTCTTGCAGGTCATGGGGAAGAACGCCCCTGCCTTCACCGTGGCATCGTTCGCGATGATGATGAACTGGCGACCTTGAACCGTGCCTAGGCCCGTGACCACGCCAGCGGACGGAACACCGCCCCACTCCTCGTACATCTCCCAGGCCGCAAAGAGACCGAACTCCAGGAGGTCGGTGTCCTTGTCGAGCAACAGGCCGATGCGCTCCCTGGCGGTGAGCCGGCCTTTGGAGTGTTGACGGGCGATGGCTTTCTTGCCGCCACCCTGTTCAAGCAACGCCCGCTGTTCGGCGTAGAGCTTGAGCAACTGCGCGTAGACATTGCGGGCCGCGCGGGCCGCCTTGTCCTTCGCGATGTACTCAGAGGTCAGTCGAGTCATGGGCCGCGCATTGTGGCCTCAGCGCTCGAAGAAGTGAAGACGGGGGCTTTTCAGCCGACGGCGGCGACCTGAGGCCGGGTGTCCCGCACCTCGACCACGCGCACGGGCCTACCATCGAAGGCCAAGCTGAGTTGATGCGGTTCGAGCAGGATCGAGAGCTTCAGCACAGCCGCGGGATCAGCGGCGCGAGCGGCGGCGAGAGTGAGGCCTTCCAGCAGGCCCGCTTGCACCCGGTCTTCGAGGCCGGGATGCACTGAAAGGCCCGCCAAGGCCCTCCAAAGGGGTGAGAGCTGGCTGCAGAGCTCTCCCAGACGTCCACACCCAGCAGGCAACTCCACCTGGATCAGGTCGTTCCCCTGCTGAGCTCGCAGCTCCTCTGGGATGCTCATGTCGAAGCACAGGCGGAGCTCATCGGGGCCCAGGAAGGCACCGTCACAGTGCTGGGCAAGGCGCCGGTTCACGCCCTGATCGACAGCCGGCCAACCCACCCCAGGCCGGCTTCCCTGTCGCCAGGAAATGCTCAATCCGTCGGAATCGGAATCGACCCGGGCTTCCGCGTGTGCGGGGACCTGGGCTGCCAGGGCCTCGGACAAGCCTTGGGTGTCCGCTTCCGCCAACGCCCAGCGGGCCGGGTACGTCAGCTTGACGAGCTGCTTCCCGCGCTTGGCTCGACGGAAGAAGAAGCCTCGCACGATGACCGAAAGATCCACGAGCAACACATCAAAGCCACCGCAGCGAGACAGGTGTTCGCAATACACCTGGTCAAGGTAGAGCCGGTCGGCAAGGCGGTTGAAGAAAACCTCGTCGACCTCGCCTCGATCCACCCGAGTCGCGAATCCGATCAAGCCTGGCTTCACGCCGCTCACGCGAGCTTCCAGGGTCGGCCAGCGCCGCTTGAGCGCGTCCAGGAACCCTGCCGATGAGGCTCGCGGGCCCACCAGACTCATGTAGCCCATGAGGACGCTCAACAGTTGCGGGAAACGCTCCAGGCCCGTGCCCACCAGCAGACCACCGATGGCCGTCCGCTCGCCTGTCAGCCGCCGCACCCGGAACGTCCGAAGCCGAAAGGGCATCCCCAGCACATCGTGCAGCCGGCGGGTGCTCCCATCGTCACCGCGCGACGCCCGGCGTTCGCGGCCCACGAACAGCTCCTTGCAGAAGACGGGTCCACGGGACTCGAGTTTGATGAGCAGTGCAATCAGCGGCAGCAGCGGCAGCAGCACCGCCAGGCCGAGCAGGGAGACCGTCAGATCCAGGGCACGCTTGGCGAATCGCGTCTTGGGGGACATGGCGGTCGAACTCCGGCGGGGCGCCAGCCCTCTCGTCGGGGCCTCTGGGGCCCTCTATCGGCACGTCCGGACGTCCCGCTTGACGCTTCACCACCTGGCAGCGGGCTTGGGCTCCCGCTCGGAACCGCGGGAGATGTCTCCCGAGACATGGGTTGCTCCCGATAGGCAGCCACGAACCGACGCGCTCGGTAGAGGCGCACCCGAAGTGCCGAAGGACTGAGGCCTGAGAAGCGGCACAGAAGGGCCTGCTTGAACCCGCGACCGTAATGGAGTTCCAGCAACAGCCGCTGGTGGGCGGGCAGTCCCATGAACCCCGCCAGCTCACCCCATCCCCCCTGAGAGCCGTCCTGCTCACTCCTCTGGGATTCTGACCCCATCCCCCCATCAGGGCCCTGATTCGCTGCCCCGTGGCTGTCCGCGGCCCACTCCTCCGCCTCCTCCGGCATGCTGGCCCAGACCCCTCTCCGAACCCGCCGGGAACGCACATGGTCAATGGCCGCGTGCCGACAGATCCGGAACAGCCAGGCCTCGGCCCGGCCATCGGACCGCAGGCGGGCCCGTGGTGCCCGGGCCCTCAGCATCACGTCTTGCACGATGTCCTCAGCCTCGTGTGCGTCTTTGACGAACCGTCTCGCGAAGGCCACCAACCGACGCCGCATGCTCGCCTGCATCCAAACCTCCTTCTCATTACCCATGCCCGGACCCTCCCCTGGTGTGATCTCCGCGTGCTGACCCGGGCCACCAACACGTGTTGGCCGCGCCCTCTCGAAGGACGGGCCAGATGCCAGGCACCAGGCCGGAGTCACAGGGCGATTGAAGCGGAAGGGGTCAGCGCCTGGCGGGTGCGCGACCCAACGCGTCAATGTCCGCCATGATGGCGCTGGAGAAAGCCTCGTCAGCGCCACGTCCAGCGGGGAACTCACTCCGCAAGCGGGACGCACCCGAACGGATCGTGATGACTCCTGACCGCAGGCGCGCACTCCCTTTGAGCAGCACCTCGCGCGTCCCACCGATGTGAATCGGCACCACGGGGGCGCCGGACATGCGCGCCAACCACGCCATGCCGGGCTGAGCCGGTTGCTGCTCACCGTCAGGCGAAATGGTGCCCTCCGGGAAGATCGCCAGGGCCTTCCCCGCGTCGAGAACCCGCTTGCCCAGCCGCAGGGCGCGTCGGTTCTCGGCCCCGGTCTCGACCGGGATGCAGCGCGACATGCTGTACATCCAGTTCAGATGGGGCATGTCGTAATACTTGGCATGCATCATGAAGATGATGCGCCGGTTCTCCAGCGTGCCGAGCACGATGGGGTCCAAGAAGGAGCGGTGGTTGGGAGCCAGGATCACAGGGCCTTCCGGGAAGGGGCCCAGGTCCGCGCGACTCGTGTGGAACACGGTGCGCATCCCCAAGGAGAGCACGCCCGTCACGAAGCGGTAGCCCATGGCGTTGACCAGGCCCGTTGGCTCCAGCGGGTCGACCCGTCGCACGAGGCCGCGCGGTTTCGTTTTGGGTTGGCCTGGAGTCACAGAAGTCGATCCATCACCCGCCCCGGTCGCGGTCGTCGCGCCGTCCACAATCGAAGAACTGCCCACGTCGAGCTCCTCCTCAGAGCTCGGCAGCAGCCTTGCTACCCCAGCTGGACGTCGCGTAGCCATCGGCGCAACGCTTCAGCAGGATCTTTCCGAAGCGCTCGGCGTCGAGCTCCGAAGAATCGAGGCTGGCGACATTCAAGAACGTCTGCCCGCCCCAGTACAGGGCCTCTGGCTGCTCGCGGGCCACGCCGCGGTAAACCGTCTGGACCCGCAGGAAATCGAGCCGTGCAGCGCGGAAGGAGGCCAGCGCATCTTCGCGGAAGCCCTGCGCCCGGTCGTCCTGCTTCTTGCTCTGCGCCTCCTTCGACTTCTGCAGTTCGGTCTGCGCCTGCCAAAAGAGGCAGCGCCCGCGACCGTTGAAGGCCCCTGCCACCACCGCCAGTTCCGTGGACAAGCGGCTCGCGATGATGTCGTCGAAGAGCGGCAGGGCGTTGTCGAGATCGTCGATGCCCAGATACACCCGGCCCATGCGCATGGCGCATTGGTTGGCCACGCTCTTGAAGTCATCGTCGGTGCGCTTGCGAAGGTCCTTGTATCCCTTCAAGACGTCCTCACCGTTGGCCTCCGCCGCCCACAGCAGCGCGAACTCAGCCTCATAACCCCAAGCTTCACCCAGGTCCTTGCCCTCGACCTCCGCCTTCAGCTTGGTGAACACCTGGCTGGCCTGCCCCAGCTGACGGTTCAAGAACAAACCGCGGCCCTTGCCGAGCAGCGCCCTGGCGTAATGCCGGGTGTCGCGGAAGGTGCTGAGGAGTTCGTCGAAGATCACCACCGCGTCGGCGAAGTTGTTGTTGGCCAGCAGCGCATCGCCGCAGTTCGCGTAGGCCGTGGCCCGCACGAAGTCCGAGAGGTCCTCGTTCACGGCAGCCAGTTCGAACGCCCTGGCCGCAGCCAGGGAGTCACCGCTGGCCAAGGCTGCCACGCCCTTGGTGAAGTTCGGGGACGTCCGGCCGTACTCGATGCGCCGGACCTCCTTGCTGTCCACCTTCTGGGTCACCGACTTGCGCCGGTACTCGACCTTCGAGAAAGACTCGCTCCGAACCGCCACGCCCAGGATCTCCCGGCCATCGTGCAGATAGAGATCGTCCGCAAAGGCGGGTGTCGCCAGCAGGGCGACGAAAAGCAGGGCGGTGCGGCTCAGGGTGCTCAAAGCTGGACTCCGGGGTCGAGCTGGACGGATCTAGGGAACTCAATCTGAGTTAGGCGTCGAATCAGGAGAGGTTACTGGCGGCCGTCGAGAGGGGTCAAGGTGCTGCGGACGGCGCGCGGAGTTTGGAGCGAGCCATCGGGAGCCTGCTCGGCCCCTCGGACGAGGCCAATCAACTGGGCCACGATGGAGACAGCGATCTCTGAGGCCGTCTTGGCCCCGATCGGCAGACCCACGGGAGAAACGATGGCCTGTAGCCAGGAATCCTCGACCCCCTGCTCCGCGAGGCGTGCCAGGAGGGTCGCGCGCTTGGACGTGGAGCCGATCATGCCCAGGAAGCGCGGCGCCACACCCGCTGCCGCGAGGGCCGAAAGCACCCGCTCGTCATCGTGGTGTCCGCGGGTCATGACCACCACGAAATCCAGGTCGCCGATCCGGGCGTTGCGGGACGTCTGCTCATAGTCCCCTGGCACCTTCTTGGAGGTCGCCGGCAAGCGCTCGTCCTCGAGCATGTCCGGGCGGTCGTCGTAGAGCGACACGTGGAAACCGGACTCCGTGGCCAAGCTGGCGGTGGCACCGCCCACGTGACCTGCGCCAAAGATGTGCAGGGCCGGGGCCGTCACGGGCTCGATGAAGACGATGACCGTTCCTCCGCAAATGAGACCGCTGTCAGGGTAGTGCTCCTCGGTGAGCGTGAACTTCACGCTCATCGAGCGCTGGCTGCGCATGACATCCTTGGCGTGCTCCCAGACCTCTGCCTCAAGGCACCCACCCCCCACCGAACCGACGAAGGTGCCGTCCCCGCGCACCAGCATCTTCATGGGGTCCTTGCCTGGGGTGGAACCCATGGTCGAGACGATCGTGGCCAAGGCTGCTGGCTCGCCGCGGGCTCGGCAGGCGACGATCTCCTCCCAGATGTCAGCGGCCATCACCAGCCCCCTCGCTCAGTGCGTGCACGAAGATCTTCCCGTCGCCGATCCTGCCGGTGCGGGCGCCACGACACACAGCCTCCAGCGCGTCGTCGAGCTGCTCGGCAGGGACCGTGAACTCGAGCCGCACCTTCGGCAGGAAGCTGCCCTCGAACTGGCCCGGCTCGTAGAACTCCAGGTGCCCCTTCTGTCGCCCGTAGCCCTTCACCTGCTCGATGGCCACGTGCTCGGGCGCGAGGGGAAGCAGCTCCTCCATCACCGCGTCGACGGCCAAGGCGCGGACCACTGCGATGACCCGGGTGCGGGTCCCAGCAGGCAACGACGAAGGGCGGGTGGAGTCCATGGGGCCGACAGTCTACTGGCCAGACGTCGTCTCGCGCCGCAGCTTGCCCTTCAGCTCCTGCCATTCCCGGGGACACAGGCGCGGGGCCAGCAGCAGGAAGCCTCCGAGACCAGTCGCCAGGCCGGCGAGTACCCGCAGCAGGGCAGCGCCTCGGCCCTGTCCTAGTTGGGTGGCGAGGCCTGCATCCACGCCTGCCACGGCGAGGGCCAACAGCAGCCCAAGCAGCAGGGTAGGCAGGAGCCCCGAGATGAGGCGCTCACCCGGCCGCAGGTCGAGCTGCCTGCGCACGCCCATGGAGAGCAAGACGGTGGTGACCAGGGCCGTGATGGAGGTCGCCGCCGCCAGGCCCAGCTCGGCGTAGGGGCCCACCAACAGCAGGTCCAAGGCGATGTTGACCCCGGTCGTCACCAGGCCCACCTGGACCGGCAGGCGCACATTGCCCATGGCGTAGCACGCCCGGGTCAGCAGCATCGCCGTCCCCGCGAAGGGGATACCGAGCGAGTACCCCAAGAGGGCCTGGGAGGTTGCCGCCGTGTTCACCGGCCGGAACTCACCGCTCTCGTAGAGCAAGCGGATCACCGGCTGCGCCAACACGGCCAAGCCAACGGCAGCCGGAACAGACACAAGCAGGTTCGTCCGCAAGGCGAAGCTGGCCGTCTTCCCGGCTCCGCGGCGGTCTCCCATGGCCACCATCTTGGACAGGGTGGGGAAGACCGCCGTCACCAGCGCCACCGCGACCAGGCCCAAGGGAAACTGCATCAGGCGCATGCCGTGGTAGAGGTGCGTGACCGCGCCCTCGCCCAGGCTGCGCATGGCGATGGTGCGGTCCGCCAGGACGTTCAGCTGTGCGCTGCCCATGCCCAGCAACATCGGCCCCACGACGAGGGCGACCTCCGACAACTCCGGCGACCTCCTCGGCCACTGGAGTCGGAAGGGAACACCGTGTTGTCGCAGGGCGCGCAGGTGCCAGGCGATTTGCACGGCCGCCGCGACCAGGATCGACGCCGCGATGATGGTCCCCTGTTGTGCCATGGGTTGCGCCAGGGGTCCGCGCGCCTGGCCCGCCCCGTCAACTGCTGGGCCTTGAGCGCTCCCCCACCAGGCCGCGGCACCGATACCGCCCAACCAGATGACATTCAGGATGATGGGGCTGAACGCCGGCACGCCGAACTCCCCCGACGCGTGCAGGACCGCCATGAACTGGGCGATGACGCAGATGGCTGCGAGATAGGGCAGCAGCATCCGGGAGTAATGCAGAGTGAGTTGCACCGTCCCGACGTCGTCCTGGCCTAGCACCCCTGTGACCCAGCTCTCGGGCAGCAGATAGGTGGCCGCGATCAGCACGGCGACCAGAGCCACCAGGAAAGCCGCGACGGAGGAGATGACGGCATTGGCCACCTGCAGCGCCCGCTCCCGGCCCTCCTTGTGAAGCACCCGGGTGAAAACCGGCAGGAAGGCGGAGCCCAGCGCCCCCTCGCCGAAGAGGCGCCGGAACAGGTTCGGGAGGGTCCAGGCGAAGGTCAGCGCATCATTGACCGCCGTCGCGCCCAGGACATGGGCTGTGGCCATGTCGCGCAGGAGCCCCATCACCCGTGAGGCGAGGGTGAGCAGGGAGACCACGCCTGCGGAGCGCAGGAAGCCTCCGTCCGCAGGGGAATCCGATGGGTCCTTGGGCGTCACCCCCGGCACACTACCGGCCGGGGATGGGCGCCTCCAGAGAAGTCAGGGGCGGACGCCTTCAGGCGCCGGTGCCTGCCTCCCGGGAGCCCGTCGCCGCGGCGCTTCCGGCTGCTGCCTTGGCGGCCGCCTTGCCCTCGACAAGCACGGCCTCGGCCACTTCCTGCGCGGCGTCGTGGGTCGTGATGTCCCGGGACTTCGCGGTCTCGAAGACCGAGGTGAGCGCCTCACCGATGTTGTCGATCTTCTTGATGGCGCGCTCTTCGTTGTAGCCGCCCTCTTCCAGCTCGAGGGAGACGTTGATGATGCCGCCGGCGTTGATGACATAGTCAGGTGCGTAGAGGATTCCACGCTCCTTGAGCATCAGGGCGTGCCTGTTCTCGTCCTCGAGCTGGTTGTTCGCAGCACCCGCCACCACGCTGCACTTGAGGCGCGGGATGGTGTTGTCGTTGAGCGTGGCACCCAGGGCGTTGGGCGAGTAGATGTCGCAGGCGACGTCGTAGACCGCGTCGGGATCGACAAGCTCGGCGTTCAACTCGTTGCGCGCGCGGGCGATGTTGTCGGCGTTCACATCCGCGACGATGACCTTCGCGCCATGCTCCACGAGCATCTGGCCCACCACGAAGCCCACGCTTCCGGCGCCCTGAAGGGCAACGACCTTGCCCTCGAGGTTGTCAGAGCCGTAGGCCGCACGAGCCGCCGACTGGATCCCCACGAAGGTGCCACGCGCGGTGTAGGGGCTGGGGTTGTCGCTGCCACCCATGTCCATGGGCAGGCCCGTGACGTGCGCCGTGTGCTTCTTGACCGACATCAGGTCAGACACACCGACGTTCACGTCTTCGGCCGTGATGTAGAGGCCGCCGAAGGAGTCGACGAAGCGACCCATCGCCTCGAACAGCTGCTCGCTCTTGTTGGCGGCGTCGGCAACGATCACGGACTTGCCGCCACCCAGGCCGGTACGAGCCACGGCCGACTTGAAGGTCATTCCACGGGAGAGGCGCAGGACGTCGCGCTGGGCGTCAGCCTCCGAGGCGTAGTTCCACAGACGCATGCCACCCAGTGCCGGGCCGAGCGTGGTGTCGTGCACTGCAATGAACGCCACCAGTCCGGTCTCGGGATCTTCAGCCCGAGCAACCTTCTCGTATCCCGGTACTTCGATCGGCGTGATCTTCATCGTGTGAGCTGTCCATGGGTTCTTCGACATGTGCTTTGGCCGAGGAGGCCTGAGGCCCGTGTCCTTCCTGGAACACGCACCCGATGCTGGGAGCGACCGAGGGGCCCACTCCCTGCGATGGGCCTGGGGGGGCCCGCCCCGCACGAGACATCTAGCAGTGGCTGCCGGCCCGGCGGGCGGGGAGTCTAGCACGCCAGACTGGGCCCTCGACAAGCGGCGGGACGGCCCAAAGCGGGCCTCCAGATGGCGTTCTGGGAGGGCGGAATCGAAAGGGAATGCAGGCACCGTGCTTGACCATCCTTATCCGCCTCGCTATGGCTTGGGGCTCTCCGGCGCCGACCCCCAGTCCGAGCAGCAGGCATAAGTCGTGTCAAAACCACTAGTTATCGTTGAGTCACCCGCTAAGGCCCGCACGATAGGCAAGTTCCTAGGCCGGAACTTCACTGTCAAAGCGAGCATGGGCCACGTTCGAGACCTCCCTAAATCGGGGCTCGGCGTGGACGTCGAGGACGACTTCCGGACGGAGTGGGAGCCGATCAAGGATCGGGCCAAGGTGCTCAAGGATCTGCGCGAGCGCGTGGAGTCCACGGACACCATCTACCTCGCAACTGACCCCGACCGCGAGGGCGAAGCCATTGCCTGGCACCTGGTCGAGTCCTTGATGGACGAGGAGGAGCGGGCGGAGAAGACCATCCAGCGGGTGGTCTTCCACGAGATCACGGACTCCGCCATCAAGGAGTCCTTCGACCACCCGACCGAGCTCAACACGCACGGCGTCGACGCCTACAAGACGCGCCGGGTGCTCGACCGCCTCATGGGGTATCAGCTCTCCCCTTTGCTGTGGAAGAAGATGGCTCGCGGCCTGTCCGCTGGCCGGGTGCAGACCGTTGCCGTGCGCCTGGTGGTGGAGCGGGAGCGGGAGATCCGCGAGTTCGACCCCGAGGAATACTGGCGCCTGATCGCACGCTTCGGCGAAGGCGAAGACGTCTTCGAAGCTGAATTCGGCCGCCTGGACGGCGAGAAGCTCAAGCTGATCAATGCCGAGACGACCCAGAGCGTGTTGGCCCGCCTGTCCACCTCGGCCAGCGCCCTGGGCGCCGTCCCGAACGACGACAGCGACAAGGACGTGCTGCGCTTCCCCGTCGTCACGGACGCCACGCCTTTCAGCATCACGAAGCTTGAGCAGAAGGCCCGCCTCGACCGCGCGCGGCCTCCTTTCATCACGAGCACCCTGCAGCAGGCGGCCGCCGGCCGCTACGGCTTCACGGCCCGGCGCACCATGCGCACGGCGCAGCAGCTGTACGAGGGCATGGAGGTGCCAGGCAAGGGTGCCGTCGGTCTCATCACCTACATGAGAACCGACTCCTTCAACATCTCGAAGTCGGCCCAGGCCGCGGCTCGCGACCTGATTCCGAAGCTCTACGGCGAGAAGTACCTGCCTGAGAAGCCCGCGTCCTACCGCAGCAAGAAGGGCGCGCAGGAAGCTCACGAGGCCATCCGCCCCACCGATCCGTCGATCCACCCCGACGACCTCAAGGGCGTGCTCTCAGCCGAGCAAGCGAAGCTCTACGACCTCATCTGGCGGCGCTTCATGTCCAGCCAGATGTCGCCGGCGGAGTACCTCGTCACGAGTGTCGAACTCACGTGCAACGGCGCGGCCTTCGACGCCTCAGGGCGCGTCACCGTGTTCGATGGATACACCCGGGTCTACGGCCGCGAATCCCGCGATGATCAGCAGTTGCCACCCCTCACCGAGGGTGCGGACATGATCTCGCAAAACGTCGACGCGACGCAGCACTTCACGTCGCCACCGCGCCGTTACACGGAAGCCTCGCTGGTGCGCTCACTCGAGAAGCACGGCATCGGTCGGCCGTCCACCTATGCGTCCATCCTCTCCACCATCGTCGATCGCAAATACGTCGACCACGGTGAGGAGGCAACGGAGGATGAAGCCCGTCGAGCCCTCATCGCGGGCGAGGAAGATCCGCCCGTGGAGGCCGCCTCGGACGCCGAATCCGCCGAATCCGCCGAATCCGCCGATGCGGAGACGGAGCCGAGCGACGACGATGACGAGGCGCCCGCGGATGATCGCGGCCCGCAGAAGAAACGCTCTAAAGCCTTCCACGCCACACACTTGGGAGAGGCGGTCACCAACCTCCTGGTCCCCTATTTCGACGAGATCGTGAACACCGAATTCACGGCCAACATGGAGAGCAACCTCGACCGTGTGGCCGAGGGGGAGGTGGACTGGAAGAAGATCGTCCAGGACTTCTACGTGCGCTTCGCAGGCGACCTCAAGAACGCTGAAGAGAACATGGAGCCGTACTGGGAGCGGCCCATCCTGTTGACGGACATGGCGTGCGGGAAGGTCCCCGAAGACGGCGGCCCGGCGTGCACCGCGCCCATGGCGATCCTCTTCAACCGCTTCGGAAGCTACCTCGGCTGCTCGCGTTACCCCGACTGCAAGAACACCCTCAGCCTGACGGGCCGCAAGAAGGCCGAGGCCGAACTCACCGAACACACCTGCCAGAAGCGGAACGACAAGGGAGTCGTCTGCGGGCGGCAGATGGAGAAGAAGGTGAACCGTTGGGGCAGTGCCTTCCTGGCGTGCACGGGCTTCAAGGAGAAGAAGTGCGACGGCACGGTCTCCATCAGCAAGGCGGGCGAACCCCTGTGGCCGGTCGAGACATCGGTGCCCTGCCCAGACTGCGAAACGCCGTTGGTGGTCAAGCGCTCCCGGAGAGGCAAATTTCTCGCCTGCACCCGCTATCCGAAGTGTCGTGGGACGCTCTCGGTTCCCAGCTGCACAAGGGAATCGCGCACCGGCAAGGCGTGCGGGAAGCCCATGACGGAACCGGTCGCTGGCGGCAAGATGCGCTGCAAGACGCACCCCGACGTGAAGTTGGTCCCCCCTCCCAAGAAGAAGAAGGGCGAAGAGGACGACGGCGCCAAGCCAAAGGCAGCTGCGAAGAAGGCCACGAAGAAGAAGGCGGCCAAGAAGAAAGCCACGCGCAAGAAGGCAGCGCCCAAGTAACACTCGGGCAGGGCGCTGACCGTACGCAGAGCGGGCACGTGAGGCGCGGGACCCTCCCCAGTCGAACCACTTTGCAGGGCAGACGTCGATGATTTCGGACACCTTCCTGATCGCTTTCGCCTGCACCGTTGCGGCCCTGGCGGGCGTGATCTGGTCCGGGGTCAAGGCCCGCCGCAGCCTGCACTATGGTCTCGTCGTGCTCCTGCTCGGTCTGCTGACCTGGGCCATCCGAGAAGCGGAGATCATGGGTTCCGATCTCGTCTACGAAGGCGCGTCGGGGGTGTTCCGCACCATCCACTTCGGAGCAGTGGGCCTGACGTTCCTTGCCCTGCCGTTGCTCGTGGTCACGGGCCTTCGGCTCGCGAAGAAGGAGTCGCCATCCCATCGCAAGGCACACCGCGCCGTGGCCTGGGTGTTCATCTGCGCGGTCCTCGCCACGACAGCGCTCGGCACCACCATGACGTTGCTCGCCGAGAAGGCGCAGGACCCGCCGGCCGAAGCAACCCCAGCCGACTAGTTCCTGTCAGCGCGCAGGCGCAGCGCGCGCTCGACGCGGTTGGTCTGCAGGTAGTCGATGCCGTGGGAGTAGGCGCTGCCCAGCGCATCGAATCGATTCGGCACGAACTCCGACGTCTGGATGCCTGCCGCCCGGAGTTGCTTCACGACGCCGGGATCCAGCTGGGACGCCAGGCGCGATCCCACGACCAGTCGGTGAGCGTCCTTGGACTGCGCGAGCGCCTCGACGTCAATTCCATCCAGGCGCGGGAACTCCAAGGCGAGACGCACGTCGGAAAAACGCTCAGCCAGTGGGGCCACCAATCGCCCGGCGAAGGACGATACGATGAGCCGGTTGCGGTGAGCATGCCCCTCCAGCAGCGCGGCGACAGCATCAGCCAAGGCGTCGGGCTCGTCTGGCTTCAGCTCCAACCAGAGCACGGAATCGCTCGGCAGCTCGTCGAGCACCTGGCTGAGCAGTGCGGGCGGCTCGCTGCCAAGCCGCCCGGGAAAACGCGGGTCCCGGAGCCGGAGTTTCAGCACCTGCTCCCGGTTCAGGTCTCGGAGGTTCTGGTCGACGCCGGTCATGCGGCGCAGGGAGCTGTCGTGCATGACGAACACGGTGCCGTCCGCCGCCAGTCTCAGGTCGCACTCGATGCCATCGGCGCCCAGTTCCAGGGCCCGATGGAACGCACTCATGCTGTTCTCGGGTCGCTCCAGCAACGCACCCATGTGCGCCAGGACGTGCCCCCCTCCGGGAACTTCGCCGTCGATCCCATCGGCACGGCCGTCGCCGCGCGAGGCAGAGTGAAACTTCCGCAAGGCACTCAGCTCGAGGCCTGACTCCAATCCGTCCTTCAGCCCCTGCCACATCGCCACGGCGTGCTCGCGAGCCTGCACCTCGCTCGCGGTCAGCGAAACGAGCTCCACGAGCTGTTCTTTCAGTTCGGTCAAGGGCACTTGGCCCGTCACCTCGAAGGTGAGGCAGAGCAGGAAACGATCCAACACAGCGCGGCTCCAGGCCTCTTGGTCGAGGTCCATGCGCAGCTCGGGGAGCTGCTCCCAACCGGAGCGCAGTTCGGCAGCCAATGCCGTCCACGCTCCGTGCTCCTGGGCCGTCAGGCGATCCAGGACTGCGCGCGTGATGGCCCTGACCCCCGCAGCCGAGTAATCCAGGTCCTGGGTCTGGGCCGCGTCCTCCAGCACCGCGGCCGTGACTTCGAAGTTCCCGAGCACGCCTACGCCGTAGACCTCGACGTCCTCGCTCACGCTTCCCTGTTGAGCGCCCTGCTCGGCGCCAACGACCCCGGCGCTGAGCATCATCAGGGCTTCGGCGGCGCGCAACGGCTCGGGTGTCCCGCCAGCTGCCGGCTCATGGTCCGCATGGAGCTGCGCCAGCTGTGGCTCGAAACCGGCCACCCTGTAGCTCACCAGGCCCCGGTCCGGGTCCACCACGCTGTAGGTCATGGGGCGCCCGAGCCCTCCGCGCAGGGCTCGGCTGTAGCGAGAAAGCGTGGGTGATACGGGCCAGGCCCGCACCAGGTGCCCCAGCAGGAGGTTCATGTCGGTGTGACCAAGCAGCGTGTCGTCCAGGACGCCGGCGGGCACACCGCGGCCGATGATCGTCGCCACCACGCGACCCTGGGCTCCCAGATCCCCTTCGGCTTCGCGCTCCTCCACCTCCAGCGGGTCCATGCGTCGGTGGTCTCCAACCATCAGGAGGACGCCGCGCTGGAAGAAGCGGGAACGCTCCAGCTCCGCGTGGAACTGGACCGTGGTTCGGTCGACGTAGGCGAGCATGCTCCCCTGCAGGTCGCCCTCGATGCGGTCACTTTCGTCAGGCAGCACATAGGGTTTGTGCAAGCCCACGGTGAAGACCATCAAGAAGACCGGGGAGGGCCAACTCCGCAGGGACTGGATCGCCTTCTCGAACAGGCTCTCGTCGCTCGGCCCGCCGAAGGAGTAGATGGTCTCGTCGGCAAAGCGGTGTGAGCTGGCCCCGTGCACGATGTCGAAGCCCATCTCCCGCAGCCAGCGGTCGTTGTGCTGGAAATCCAGGGGCGCGTTGGAGATGGCAATGGTGGTGTAGCCCCGGGCCTTGGCAGCGGCGACGACGTTGTTGGCGGCGAATCGCTCGGGAGGAAAGCGCTCCACCATGTCGCCGGTGATGAGGTCGGTGGGCAACGGGTCGGCACCGAGCAGCAGGGACGCCAGGGCATCAGAGCTGTTGAATCCGTTGGACGCCGCGTGGGTGAACGTGATGCCGAGCTCCTGCAAGCCGTCAATGCCCGGCAAGCGGTCCCGCGTTCCACCACTGCGTTTCGAGTCCACCCGGGAGAGGGACTCCGACACCAGCAGCACCAAGTCTGGCGACGGCCCCGGGCCATCCTCAGGCAGGAGAGCACCGGCGTAGGCCTGTTTCACGCCGTGAGCGAGCCTTGGGAACTCCCGTTCGAGCTCCGCCAGCGCCTCTCCTCTCGGCTCGTGCCGCGCCACCACCTGCAGGTTCAGCCGAAACATGTTCAGCGACGCCTGCTCGAGGATCATGTGGGTGCCGACGCTCGGGTTCACGAACCAGGGCACCGCAGCCACCCCCACGAGCAGCGCGGCCGTCGCAAGCCGGTTGATCGGCAGCACCCACTGCACGCGCCGCAAGAGGACGCAGACCACCAACAGGACACCTCCCAGCACATAGTCAGTGGTGGGCAGCAGCCCCCGGGCGTGGCGCAGGTCCAGGGCGAAACGCATGAGGTTCGGGAAGGTCAGGCGAGCGTTGAAGAAGCGCACGGCCTGGATGTCGAGCAGGTAGAGAACGACCAGGGTCCAGCCCAGCGCGAGCCCCAGCTTGCGTCCCCTGCGCCCCGCAACCAGTCCGCAGAGCAACACGACCGCCAGCACCGTGAGGTCTTCCAGCAGGACGGTCTGCGTGGGGCTGAGCCCCCCTGCCAGCTGGTAGCTCTCCATGAGCGCCAGGGAGCCTGAGCTGCCCAGGACGTGCAGCTTGTAGGCGCACAGGCTCAGCACCGCGAGCAACAGCGCCACAGACACGGACCCACGCCCCGTCTGTGGGTCGCCGGCGGCAGCCACTACAGCAGCGCGCTCTCCACCCACTGCTTCAGGCCGTCGAACCCGAGGCCGTAGTAGACGGTGGCCAGGCCCAAGGCCAGCACGCTCGCGTGGGCCAGGAAGGGCAGGATCCCGCGAGTGGGTGTGCCTGCGACGAAGTCGGAGTCACCGCGCAGGTACATCGCGCGAGCGATCTTGAAGTAGTAGAAGAGCGAAACCACCGCGTTCAAGGCGCCCACCACCGCAAGCCAGTACAGGCCTACATCCAGACTGGCGCTGAACAACATGAGCTTGCCAACGAAACCAGCCGTGGGGGGCAGGCCCGTGAGAGAAACCAGGAAGAGCACGAACAGGGCGGCGGTGAACGGTGCCGACCAGCCCAGCCCCTGGTAGTCCTCCAGGTCCTCGGCGCCGAAGCGGTTGGCCAGGGCCATCACGCAGGCGAAGGCACCCAAGGTCGCGAGGTAGTAGGTGCCCAGATAGAACATCAAGGCATCGAGACCCGTGTCGGTGGCGGCACCACTCGTCATCACGGCCACGCCCATGAGCAGGTAACCGGCGTGGGCGATGGAGGAGTAGGCCAGCATCCGCTTCACATTGCGCTGCAGCACTGCCGTCACATTGCCGTAGGTCATGGTCACAGCGGCCATGACCGCGATCACCTGGCCCAGGTGCGTCAACCACTCGGCATTGAGGGCGTCGCCCAGGAAGACTCCGTGGACGAAGCGGGCCAGAACACCGAAGCCGGCGGCCTTGCTGGCCACAGCCAGGAAGCTCGTGACGGGCGTCGGCGCGCCTTGGTAGACGTCCGGCGCCCAGAAGTGGAAGGGGAAGGCGGAGATCTTGAAGCCGAAACCGACCATGACGAAGACCGTGGCCAACGCGACCACCAACTGCTGGGGCAGGTCACCGCCCCAAGCAGCAGAGACGGCCAAGCCGATGTCGCCCAGGCGCAAGCTGCCGGCGAGGCCGAAGAACAGGCTGAAGCCGAAGACCATGATGGCCGAGGCCAGGGCGCCGTAGACCAGATACTTCAGCGCGGCCTCGGACGAACGGCGCTCCTTGCGCTGCCAACCGGCCAGCAGATAGGAGTTGAGCGACAACACCTCAAGGCTCAACAGCAGCATGAGCAGGTGGTCGGTGGAGACCAGCAGGCTCCCACCCAAGGCCGTGCCCAGGAGCATGGGCACGAACTCGTTGCGGCTGACGTTCTCCATGCCCCGGAACACCACGGCATGCAGGATGACCACACCGGTCCCACTGATGATCAGCGCCCGGAAGAAGCGCGCGTAGCCATCGAGGGTCAGCACCCCAAACACTTGCTCGGGGTGGGTCCCCGCAGGGTCGGCCAGGCACCAGAGCGCCATGCCCACGGCCGCCATGCCCAGCACGGCCACGAGGTTGCGCCCGCGCATGCCGAACACGAGGTCGGCGATCACGGTCACGACGATGCCGATGCTGAGGTAGATCTCAGGCTTGAGGGCCGCGATCTGTGTGAGCAGTTCGGGGGTCATCTTTGTCTCCCGCTCAGCGCTCTAGTTGAAGAGCGCGCGAATCTGCTCGATGGTCGTGTCCATGTGGCCCAAGAGCAGCTGAGGCACCACACCGAGCAAGACACAAAGGATGGCCAGGGGCACGATGGTAAAGACCTCGCGCTTGTTGATGTCCGGGAAGTCCTTGTACTTCTCGTTGAGCGGGCCCAGGAACACACGCTGCAGGGTCCACAGCAAGAAGGCGGCCGTCACCACGATGCCGATCACGGCCAGCGAGGCGATCACGGGGTAGACCTCCCAGGCGCCCACGAGCACCAGGAACTCCGAGACGAAGCCGCTCATGCCCGGCAGGCCCAGGGCGGCGAAGAAGCCCAACGTGGTGAGGCCGGTGTACATGGGCGCCACGTTCGCCAGGCCACCGAAGCCCTCGATCTCACGATGATGTGCCCGGTCGTAGGCGACACCCACCAAGAGGAAGAGCATGGCCGAACTCGTGCCGTGCGTGAACATCTGCATCGCTGCGCCATTCAGGCCCGCGCTGGTGAAGGCCGAAGCCCCCAGCAGGACGTAGCCCATGTGGCTCACCGAGGAGTAGGCCACCATCCGCTTGAAGTCCGTCTGGGCCATGGCGACGAAGGCGCCATAGAGGATGGAGACCACGCCGATGACAGCCCCGATGGTGGCGAAGTCCATCGCCACTGCTGGGAACATGCCCAGGTTGATGCGCAGGATGCCGTAGCAACCCAGCTTCAGCAGGATGCCGGCCAGCACCATGGAGATGGACGTCGGCGCCTCCACGTGGGCGTCCGGCAGCCAGGTGTGGAAGGGAACGATGGGCACCTTGATGGCGAAGGCCACGAAGAAGGCCACGAAGACCCACTTCATGAAGGGCCAGCCGAAGAGCGTCCCGCCGTTGACCAGGTTCTCGCCAGTGAGCTGCCCGCTGTGGATCATCTCTGACAGCATGGGAATGCTGAAGGGCGTTTCCGTCACGTCGCGCACACACAGGTAGAGCGCCACGATCCCCAGCAGCATCAAGACCGAACCGGCCAAGGTGTAGAGGAAGAACTTGATCGCTGCGTACTCGCGACGCGGGCCACCCCAGATGCCGATCAGGAAGTACATCGGCAGCAGCATCACTTCCCAGAAGACGTAGAACAGGAAGAGGTCGAGGGACAGGAACACCCCCAAGATGCCGGTCTCGAGCAGGAGCACGAGGAGCATGAAGCCCTTCACGCCCTTGTCGATCTTCCAAGCCGCGAAGGGCGCCAGGAACATGAGCAATGCCGCCAACCAGACGAGCGGGATGCTCAGGCCGTCCACGCCCACCGAATACTGGATGCCCATCGACTGGATCCAGTCGACAGCGACCGCGTATTGGTAGCCCACGACTTCCGTGTCGAAGTCCATCCACAGCTTGGTCGCCAGGCAGAGGGGAACGAGCGTACCCGCCACACACGCGGTGCGAATCGCATCCTTGTGCTGGGATGGGATGAGCAGGATCGCCGCCATCGCGAAGAGTGGCGAGAAGATGATGAGGCTCAGAATGTCCATGAGATTCCCGAGGTTCCTCAGCGCAGAACGAAGACGAGGATGATCACGCCCACGATCGACCAAGTTATGTAGTCACGCGCGTTGCCGGTCTGCAGAAGTCGCAAGACCGCCGAAGCGCTGCGGATGAATCCGCGCCAGAAGTTCACCAGGCCGTCGATCACATAGGTGTCGAACAGCGATGAGACGAATGCCACGAAGCGGGTGATCAAGGCCGTGAGGTTCACGACGGCATCGAGCACGTTCTTGTCGAACCAGGACAGGGCGTGGTTCAGCTTCTTCAGAGAACCCACGACCCCGACCGCGTAAATCTCGTCGAAGTAGTACTTGTTGGAGATGATCTTGTGCATCGGGCCGAAGCGCTTGCTGACCTCGGCCGGATCGGTGGCGTGGGTCAGGTACATGCGTCGGGCCAGCAGGAAGCCGGCGGCGATCATGATCAGCGAGAGGATCAGTGACGGGTAGTGCGCCGCGTGTAGCGCGTCCTGCCAGGGGCTGTGGCCACCGGCATGGGTGCCACCGTCACCGTCACCGTGCTCGCCCTCGTCTCCGTGCCCGCCAGCCACTGGAGCAGTCTCGGAGTGCTGATCGCCGTCTTCGGCGTGGGTGTCCTCGCCATGCTCACCGTCAGCGTCGGATTCACCGCCGTGCGCCAGCTGTTCGGCACCTTCGGCAGCATGACTCGACGCGAGGTCGCCCGTGTTCAGCCCCAGCCCGAGCGCTGCCGCCGAAACCGGCGGCTGCACCAGCCGGTTGAACCACAGATCGTCGTTGTTCGGCAGGGGGTTGAGAGTCCCTCCGCCAAGCAGCGCGAAGGTCGCCAGCACGATGAGCGGCAGCGCCATGGTGGGCGGTGACTCGTGCGCGTGGTCGTACTTCTCCTGATTCGCCGGCGCGCCGTGGAAGGTCAGGAACACCAGACGGAACATGTAGAAGGTGGTCATGAAGGCGCCCACGGCGCCGAAGACCAGCGGGATCCACTGCGCCACGCCACCGGTCAGCCCCCAGGCCATGGCGTTGGCGATGATCTGGTCCTTGCTGTAGTAGCCGGCGAACATCGGGACGCCAGCCAAGGCGAGGGTCGCGATCAGGAAGGTCGCATAGGTCACCGGCATCTTCTTGCGCAGGCTGCCCATGTCGCGCATGTCCTGGCTGTGCACGGCGTGGATCACCGAGCCCGATCCCAGGAACAAGCAGGCCTTGAAGAAGGCGTGGGTGATGAGATGGAAGAGCCCGGCGATGTACCCACCGACGCCAAGGCCCAGCATCATGTAACCGAGCTGGCTCATGGTGGAGTAGGCCAGAACCTTCTTGATGTCCCAAGCCACCAGGCCCATCGTCGCACCCACCAGCGCCGTGCAGGCGCCCACCGAGGCGATCACGCCCAGTGCGCTGGGCGTGAAGTAGGGGTACATCCGACCCACCATGAACACGCCCGCCGCCACCATGGTGGCGGCGTGAATCAGCGCAGACACCGGTGTCGGACCCGCCATCGCGTCCGGCAACCAGGTGTGCAGCGGCAACTGCGCGCTCTTGGAGACAGCGCCGCAGAAGATCAGGATCCCGGACAGGGTCAGCAGCGCCTGATTGTCCCAGCCCGCCAGGATGTGGTCCGGGGAAAGGGCGGCGAACTCACCAGCCGCCAGTCGATCGAACAGCTCTGGGTAGCGCAGCGTGCCGAACAGCTGCCAGGCGATGATGAGCCCCAGCAGGAACAGCACATCGCCCACGCGGTTGACCATGAAGGCCTTGAGGCTGGCCTTCGGCGGCTCTTCCTGGTCGTAGTAGAAGCCGATCAGCAGGTAGCTGCCGACACCCACCAGCTCCCAGAAGATGAACAGGAAGAGCAGGTTGTCGACGACCACCAGCCCCATCATCGCGAAGCAGAAGTAGCTCAGGTACGCGAAGAAGCGGGGGTAGTCCCGGTCGCCGTGCATGTAGCCAGCGCTGAAGAAGAAGATGCAGCTGGCCACGATGGTGACCATGGCAATCATGATCACGGACAGGTTGTCGTAGAAGATGCCCACAGTCGTGCTGAAGCCACCGAGGCTGATCCACTCCCACTCCAAGCCCGCGGTGTGGCTCCACCAGGACCAACCCGGCTGGCTGTGCTCCACGATGACCTGCCAGAACAGCCACACGCCGGCGGCGGCACAGGAGAGGATCGCCGTCTGAGCCACCCAGTCTCCGCCGCGCGGAATCTTCCGCCCGAAGAAGATCAGGATCAGCGCTGCCAAGAAGGGCACGCAAAACAGCCCCAGGCCGATGCCGAGCAATGTGGAGTCTGCAGCGACGAGATCTGTGGTGACCATCGATCTAGTCCCTCAAGCTGTCGGTGCGAGTGATGTCGATGCTGCCGAAGTCGTGGAAGACCCTCAGCACGATGGCCAGGGCCACGGCGGCTTCCGCGGCCGCCAGCATCACCACGACCAGCGCCATCATCTGCCCGTCGATGCCAAAGCCACCGAAGCGGGCGAAGGCCACGAAGTTGATGTTGGCCGCGTTGAGAATCAGCTCCGTGCCCATGAGCACATACAGCGCGTTGCGGCGCGTGAGGATGGTGGCCACACCGAGTACGAAGAGGATGCCCGAGACCACGAGGTAGGAGGTCAGCGAACCCACCAGACCACCGGCTGCCCCCTCTTGAAGCGGAGCCATGACGGCTTCCTCGGCTTGCTGGGCCGCGGGCATGGCCACGGTGGCCAGCAGCGCGAAGACGTGACTCATCATGACGTCGCCTCCGATTCGCTGCCCGCGCCGTCCGCAGCGGAATCCTGCCCGTCACCACGTCGGGCCACGGTCACGGCGCCGATCAGCACCAGCAAGAGCAGGATCGCCATGAGCTCGAAGGGCACCAGGTAGTGGTCGGGCGACAGGAACAACTCGCCGATCTTCTCGGACGTGGGCACCGGTTCCCCGGGCACGACGTTGAAGGCAGCCACTGCGATCTGCACGCCACGATAGGCCTCGAACAGGAAGAGGCCGACGAGCCCGATGATCGGAGCCATGAGCACATAGCGGCTGATGGCCAGGCGCGTTGAATCCCGCGTCGAGAGCATCACCGCGAACAGCAGGAGCACGGTGACACCACCTACATACAGCAGGATCTGGAGACCACCGAGGAAGTCGGCCCCCAACGTCCAATAGAGGCCGGCCACGCCAAAAAGCGAAGCCACCAGCCCGAAGGCCGAGTGAACAATGCTCTGGTGGAAGGCCATGACAAGCCCTCCGAGCACCGCCAGCCCGGCGAAGACGACGAACATGAAGTCCACCGCTAGCCCCCCTTCTCGGCCTTGCTCTTGGCCACCATGGCGGCGATTCGCGACTTCAGGTCGCTACCCCCACCACCCGCTGCAGGTGCGCTCGCCGCCGGCGCCTTCTTGGCCGCCGTCTTGCCTTCGAGCTTCGCCTGGTCATCTGGTCGCAAGCCTGTCCATGTGAGCATGTCACCGACCATCCCGTTGGGATCGTCGGTGGCCAGCTCGTACTCCGAAGTCATGTGGATGCAATCCACAGGACACGGCGGGATGCAGAACTCGCAAAAGATGCACTTCTTGTAGTCGATCGAGAACTTCGTCCACTCCAGCGTGCGGCCATGGTGCTCTGCCTCGATCTCGATGCAGTCCACGGGGCAGGCCTTGGCGCACAGTTGGCAGTCGATGCACTTCTCTTGTTCGAGAATGTGCATCCCACGGTACGTCGGCGGAATCGGCTTGGTTTCTCTCGGGTACTGCACCGTGATGGCCGGCTCACTCGTGAAGTGATGCAGCGTCACGGCCATGCCCTTGGCCGCACTGCCCAGGCCATTGGCGATGTTCGAGAAGTAGTCGCGGACGGAACCCACCGTTCTAACCCTCCATCCAGACGTGCCAGATGGCGGTGCCCGCGACAGCGAACAGCCCCCACGGCAGCAGGTACTTGTATCCGAGCGCCATCACCTGGTCGACGCGCATGCGAGGCAACGTCCAGCGCAGCCACATCTGCACGAAGATCACCGCGAACACCTTCACCACCAGGACGGCAACGCCGATCATGTGGAAGGGAGCGGGCAGATTGCCGACGTCCAGGAAGTTGAAGGGCAGCGTGTAGCCGCCAAGGAAGAGCGTCGAGGTGACCGCAGACACCAGGAACATCGACACGTACTCTTCCAGCCCGAAGAACGAGAAGCGCATGCCGGAGTATTCGGTGTGGAAACCGGACACCAGCTCCGACTCTGCCTCGGGCAGGTCGAAGGGGGCGCGCTTGCAGCCAGCCAGCGAGGCGATGAAGTAGACCAACAGCGCGATCCACATGAAGGGATTGCTGAAGATCACCCAGCCGTGCTCGGCCTGGTAGGTGTTGAAGTCGGCCAGCCGGAAGGAGCCCACGACGATGATCGGGGCCAACAGCGCCGTGGCCGAGGGCAGCTCGTAGGACACCACCTGAGCCGCTTCGCGCACCGCGCCGAACAGGCTGTACTTACTGTTCGATGCCCAGCCCGCCATGATCACGCCGACCACTTCGACTGAGCTGATGGCGATGATGAAGAACACGCCCAGGTTGATGTCGACGATCTGGACGCCGGCTGCGAAGGGGATCGCGATGAAGCCGGCGAAGACGCCGCAGAACACCACGGCCGGAGCGATCCAGAAGAGCACCTTGTTGGCGCTCGTCGGGATGATGTCCTCCTTGAACATCAGCTTCAGCGCATCAGCGGGAGACTGCGCCCAACCGTGCCAACCGCCCACTTCCATGGGGCCGTAGCGCTGCTGGATGTGCGCCGCCACCTTGCGCTCCATCCAGATGGCGAACATCGCGTAGACCGTGATGAAGCCGAGCAGGCTGCCGATGCACGTGGCGTAGGCCACGCTCAGGGCCAGGGTCGGACCCAGTCCCAGGGTCTCCGTGAAGAAGGCGATCAGTGTTTCCACTAGCGGTCGACCTCGCCAAGCACGATGTCGAGCGAGCCGATGATGGCGACGGCGTCACCGAGCATCGTTCCCGGAAGCAGGGTGTCGAGTAACGACAGGTTGCAGAAGCTCGGCGCCCGGGCATGGACCCGGATGGGTGATGTCCCACCCTCGGCGACGACGTAGAACCCCAACTCGCCGCGCGGATTCTCGCAGCGCACGTAGGCCTCGGAAGGCTCCGGCTTGAGCGGCGTTTTGTACATCTTCTTCATGCCCTTATCCATGACGTCACCGCCCGGAAGGGCCGCGCAGCCCTGGCGGATGATGCGAATGGATTCCATCATCTCGCGCATGCGGACCCAGTAACGGTCCCAGCAATCGCCGAGCGTTCCGTGCGTGCCTTCGCCCACTGGGATGTCGAAGTCGACTTCGTCGTAGGGCTTCAGGTACGGGACGTCGCGACGCAGGTCCCACTTGATGCCGGACCCACGCATGACGGGGCCGGATGCGCCGTAATCGAAGATGGTCTCGCGCGTGATGATGCCGATGTTCGCGGTGCGCTTGATGAAGATGAAGTTGTTCGAGAGCAGCGTGTTGTACTCGGCCCAGCGCTTCTCGAACACGTCGCAGAAGGCGAGCACGTCATCCACCCAGTTGTCGTCGACGTCGCGGCGCACGCCACCCGGCTGGATGTAGTTGTAGAGCATACGCGCACCGGACGGCCGCTCCAGCAGCTCCATGATCGACTCGCGCTCACGGAACGCGTAGAAGAACGGCGTGTTGGCGCCGATGTCGATGCCATAGGTGCCGAAGGCGATGAGGTGGCTCGCGATCCGGTTCAGCTCGGCGCAGATCATGCGCAGCCACTGGGCGCGCTCGGGAACCTCCTGCCCCAACAACTTCTCGACCGTCAGGCTCCAGGCCAGGTTGTTGTTCATGGACGCCAGATAGTCCATGCGATCGGTGTACGGCGTGAACTGCAGGTAGGTGACGTTCTCGCCGATCTTCTCGGCGCAGCGATGCAGGTAGCCGATGTCGCAGCGCGAGGCGGTGATGATCTCGCCGTCCATGCCCAGTTCGACGCGCAACACGCCGTGCGTAGACGGGTGCTGGGGGCCGAGGTTCAGCTTGAGCTCTTCGGTGTAGACGTCCGAACGGTCGTCCACCGTGTACATCTCGAGGGCTTCCATCAGCTCTTGCCCTTCTTCTTGTCGGAGACGGGGGCTTTGCCGCCGGCGTCGGGGCGATCGCTTGGCGGGCTTGGCGGCTGCATCAACGGCGTTCCTGCTTCGCGCAGCTCGGAGGCGGGCTGGGACTCGCCCTCCTTCAGTTCGTAGATCGGAATAGCGTCCAACTCAAGCGGGATGCCGCCGTGTTCGCTCGGGTAGACGTAGTCCTTGCGCAGCGGGTGGCCGATCCACTCTTCCGGCAGCAGGATGCGGCGGTGGTCGGGGTGGCCCTCGAAGCGCACACCCAGCAGATCCCACTGCTCCCGTTCGTGCCAGTCGGCCGAGCGGTAGAGCGATGCCACGCTGGGAACTTCGGGGTGCCAATCGGCGCCAGCGCCCTCAGGGCAAGGCACCACGACCTTGAGGGTCAGCGAGTGATGCCGCAGGTAGGAGCAGAGGTGGTAGACCACTTCGAAGGACGATTCCCGCTGCACTGCTGTGACGTTGTGCAGCACCTCCATCGCCGTCTCGGAGTCGTCGCGCAGGAGCTGCATGACCTCAAGCAAGCTGCCACCCTCGACCACGATGAAGGGGTCGCAGGCTGCCGTGTCCAGGTCTCCGATGCCCGCAATGCCTGCGGCCCGGAGCTTGTCGTGAAGCTGTTGTTCGTTCATCCCAGGGCGTCCGTGTCCGCTCACTCAGTGGATAGGGGGGTCGTCAGGACGCCGCGTACTTTGCGTTCATCTGGGTAGCCGTGTCCTCTTGCCGCGCGAAGACAGCCTCGCGGCCGATCTTCTCCCGCAGCTTGAGGATTCCGTCCATCAAGGCCTCAGGGCGCGGCGGACATCCCGGCACGAAGATGTCCACCGGGATGATCTTGTGGACGCCCTTGACCGTGTTGTAACCCCACTTCACGTAGGGGCCTCCGCCGCAGACGCACGCGCCCATGGCGATCACGTAGCGGGGCTCGGCCATCTGGTCGTAGAGGCGTTTCACGCGCACCGCCATCTTGGCGTTGACGGTGCCCGGCACGATGATCAGGTCGCTCTGGCGCGGCGTCGCCCGGGGGATGCCTGCACCGAAGCGGTCGAGGTCGAAGGTCGCGGCGAAGACGGCCATCATCTCGATGGCGCAGCACGCTATGCCGAAGGTCATCGGCCAGACCGACGACTTGCGGCCCCAGCCGACAGCCTTGTCGACGGCACCGACGACGGCGTTGTTCGGAAGCGTGTTGTTCAGAAGGCCCATGGTGTCTCTCTGCCGGTCCGGGAGGTCAGTCCTGGACCCGGCGCTTGTTCTGGAATGTCTTCACCCAGTCGAGGTCGCCCTTGACCCAGTCGACGACCAGGCCCAGGAAGACGATGAACATGAAGATCAGCCCGGCCACCAGGGCCAGAGCCTTGTTCGGGGAGTCCCGCAAAACGTTCGCCCATGGGAACATAAGGGCAATCTCAACCTCAAAAATGATGAAGATGAGGGCTGTTGTGTAGAACCGCATGTCGAAGCGAATCTGCGCCGGCCCGATGGGATCCTCGGCGCACTCGTACGCCATGTTCTTCTCGGGGTACGGATTCTTCGGCCGGTAGAGGGCCCCCAAGATGAGTGGCGTACAAACCATCCCCGCACCCGTAATCAGGAAGACCAAAACGGCGTGGTAGTCGAGGAACACAGCTTTCTCCGGCTGCAGGCGAGAGTCAGGCCCAGACTATAGGTTTTTGCCTCCCACGAGCAAGGTGGGCCGCCCCCTCTGGCGCCCGGAAAAACTGGGCCCCAAACGCACGGAAGGCCGGCACAAGGAAGCCACCCTGTACCGACCTTCCAGTGGCGGGCTCGAAGCCCGCTTTCTAGCGATCCGTCAGCCCTGGATCACGGCACGTTGAGCCGCAAACCGTTGCTGCCGGAGACACCCTGCACGCCCGCAGCGTCCTCGAAGAAGAACTGCATGGCGATGAAGGCGCCGCCCGGGAAGCTCGCCGGCATCGTGGTGGTGCCCGCGAACGAACCCGACCCGTTGAACGGGAAGATCAGGCTCTGCGTGAACGGGATCGGGTAGAAGGTCCCGCCGAAGAAAGGCGTCGGCGTGATCGTCGTCCCGAAGAACACGAAGCCCAGGTCGAAGGGCTCGGCGCTCGTACACGAGATCGTGAACCCAGCAGTGCTGCCCGGCGTCAGGTCACCCGAACCGGTGAGCACCGGCTCGCCGAAGGTGCCTGGGATGCCGGAAGGACCGAGGCTCACGAAGGTGCCGCTCGGGATGTGGGTGTAGCCACCCACGATGGTGTCCGAACCCGTCGAGTTCGTCGCCACCACGTCCACAGCGCCCAGACCTGCCGGGGTGTCCACCGTCAGCGAAGTGTTGTCCACCAGCGTCAGGTTGCTGCCCGACACGCCGCCGAAGGTCACGTCCGTCACACCCAGCACGTTGCTGCCGCTCACCGTCACCGTCACACCGCCGGCCGCCGCACCACTGTTGGGCGAGACGCTCGAGATGTTCGGCACCGCGTTGGCCGTGTAGGTGTAGCCGTTCGTCTCCGTGTCCGAGCCCTCGTTGTCCGTCACCACCACGTCCACCGAGTTGCCGTTGGTGCCGGCCGGGGTCGTCGCGCTGATGGAAGAGCCGGAGTTCACCACGAAGCTCATGGCGTCCACGCCACCGAAGGTCACGTCCGTGGTGCCCGTGAACCCGGAACCGCTGATCGTGACATTGGTGAAGCCACCCTCAGGCCCGCTGGAGGGCGAGACGTTGGTGATGGCCGGGGGGTCCGTGACGGGGGAACCGATGTCGATGGGCCACTCGTTGGACAGGGCTGCGCCGCCGGCGAAAAAGCCCTTCACCAGGACACTGCCATCGTCGGCACCCGCCGGAACGATGACATCCAAGGTCGTGCCACCACCCGACGAGAACACGCCGGCCACGGTCAACGCGCCGCCGCCGGTCGTGTCGGTGAACCAGACCACGTTGTCCGTCGCGGAAAAGTTGGAGCCCGTGATGGTGAGGACGCCGCCTGGGCCCGTGGAGCCGCTGATACCGTCGATCTGCACCTTGCCAGCGCTCTTGTTTCCATAGATCGTCCGCAAGCCGGCCGTGTCATCCGAGTTGATGGAACGGGCAGCCACACCCGAACCAGAGATCGAGGGGAACATGGTCGCTCCGCTGACACCGCTGTGGCCCAAGCCGAGGGCATGGCCGATCTCGTGACAGGCAACACCCTGCAGGTCGGTGCCGCTCACGCTGCCTGGGCCGTCGTGCCAGGACCAGGCGGACAGGTACAGGATGCGCCACCCATTGCTGATGGGCGTCTCGGTGAACGCCAGCGTGCTGCCGGGGCTCGGGTCGAACAGCTCGGAGTGGATGTTGTCGTTCGTTCCACCCGCGCCGGTCGTCTCACCCTGATAGTCGTTGTCGTAGTCCGCGGCCCCAGTGCCCAAACGACTCTGGGTGGGGTCCTGGTCACCGACCAGCATGTACCACTCGCTGCCCCACTCGAGGTGGCCCTTCCAGATGGCCTGCGTCGCACCTGTCGCGCTCGGGAAGTCGGAGTTGTTGGCCGTGTTGTTGTTGGCCGAGGCGTCCGTGAAGTTGTTGAACACGCGGAAGTCACGCTGACCGAGTGACAAGCTGCCACCGATCAAGCTGAAGCCTGCCGTGTCGACGGGCGTGGACATGGAAGCCACCAGCCCGAAAGCTGCGCCGAGCCCGGAAAGGGCCAGCAAGGTCTTGTTGAGGATCTTCATGATCTGTCCTTTCCTTTCTTTACTTGTTGAGGCTTGGGGACTTCTTCGCCGCAGCCAACTTGGCGTGCGTCGCGCGGATGTTCGTGCTCACGTCGGAGAGCTTGGTGTTCTCGGCGAAAGCCAGGCCTTCACCCTTGCCCACCACGACGGCCTCGCCGAAGCCGGACTCGACCCGGTACAGACCGGAGAAGTCGTAGACCAGGTTCTTGCCCGGGAGCAGCGGATGCTCAGCGAAGAACACCACCGTCTCGCCGTTCAGGCGGCTGTCCTGCAGCGTCGGCATGCTGCTGATGCCGTACCAGTCGTCCTTGCTGTGGCTACCGTGGAAGACCACCTTGAAGGTGCCCTTCTCGCCGGTGCGCAGGCTCTCACCCTCGATGGTCAGCTGCGTGTACAACGCACCGTCCCAGGGGTGGCTCAAACGCACGGTGTCCTTGGCGACGATCTTGCCGTGGACTGCGTCCTTCGTGACTTCCATGAGTTCCTGCAAAGTCATCGCCTTGATGGCGGCGACGGCAGGGATGGCGAGCAGTGCGGCACAGGTCAGCGCCGTCAGTGTTCTCTTCAGATGCATGATTGCTCCAGTGCGTCTGGGGTGGATCGGGAGAGTTGGGAGAGAATCGAAACAACCCTGGGAAGCCCGTTTTGAGCAGGCTTCCCAGGGCTTTTGATCTCGCACACAGTGCGAGACTTGGCCTTACGGCACGTTGAGCCGCAAACCGTTGCTGCCGGAGACACCCTGCACGCCCGCAGCGTCCTCGAAGAAGAACTGCATGGCGATGAAGGCGCCGCCCGGGAAGCTCGCCGGCATCGTGGTGGTGCCCGCGAACGAACCCGACCCGTTGAACGGGAAGATCAGGCTCTGCGTGAACGGGATCGGGTAGAAGGTCCCGCCGAAGAAAGGCGTCGGCGTGATCGTCGTCCCGAAGAACACGAAGCCCAGGTCGAAGGGCTCGGCGCTCGTACACGAGATCGTGAACCCAGCAGTGCTGCCCGGCGTCAGGTCACCCGAACCGGTGAGCACCGGCTCGCCGAAGGTGCCTGGGATGCCGGAAGGACCGAGGCTCACGAAGGTGCCGCTCGGGATGTGGGTGTAGCCACCCACGATGGTGTCCGAACCCGTCGAGTTCGTCGCCACCACGTCCACAGCGCCCAGACCTGCCGGGGTGTCCACCGTCAGCGAAGTGTTGTCCACCAGCGTCAGGTTGCTGCCCGACACGCCGCCGAAGGTCACGTCCGTCACACCCAGCACGTTGCTGCCGCTCACCGTCACCGTCACACCGCCGGCCGCCGCACCACTGTTGGGCGAGACGCTCGAGATGTTCGGCACCGCGTTGGCCGTGTAGGTGTAGCCGTTCGTCTCCGTGTCAGAACCGTCGGCATCCGTCACCACCACGTCCACCGAGTTGCCGTTGGTGCCGGCCGGGGTCGTCGCGCTGATGGAAGAGCCGGAGTTCACCACGAAGCTCATGGCGTTCACACCACCGAAGGTCACGCTCGTGGTACCGGTGAAGCCAGTACCGCCCAGGGTGACGTTGGTGAAGCCACCTTCAGGACCCGAGGAGGGCGTCACACTGGTGATCGTCGGAGGGTCGCCCGCACCGCCGCTTCCGATGTCGATGGACCACTCGTTCGACAGCGAGGCACCGCCTGAGAAGGCGGCCTTCACGATCACGCCGCCATCATCTGCACCGGCTGGAATGGTCACGTTGATCACCGTGCCGCCAGCAGAGGAGGAGACGCCGGAGACCGTCAGGGCGGAACCACCATTGGAGGTGTCCGTGAACCAGACCACGTTGCCGGAGTTCGAGAAGTTGGCACCGGTGATCGTGAGCGTTTGGCCCGGGTTCGTGGAGCCGCTGAGGCTGTTGATCACCGGCTTGTTCGCGCTCTTGTTTCCATAGATGGTCCGCAGCCCGAGCGTGTCATCCGAGTTGATGGAACGTTGACCCTGGCCCGTGCCGGAGATGGCAAAGAACATGGTCGCCCCACCATTGCTGCTGTGGCCCAATCCGAGAGCGTGGCCGATCTCGTGGCAAGCAACACCCTGCAGATCGATACCGCTGCCGACGCTGCCTGGGCCATCGTGCCAGGTCCAGCCGGACAGGTACCGGATACGCCACCCATTGCTGATGGGCGTCTCGGTGAACGCCAGCGTGCTGCCGGGGCTCGGGTCCAAGAGCTCGGAGTGGATGTTGTCGTTCGTTCCACCCGTGGTGTTGGTCTCACCCTGGAAGGTGTTGTCGTAGTCGGCCTGGCCGGTGCCGAGGCGGGACTGGGTCGGGTCTTGTAGACCCGTGCCCAGGAACCACTCACTGGCCCACTCAAGGTGGCCCTTCCAGATAGCCTGAGTCGCACCCATAGCGCTCGGGAAGGCGACGTTGTTGGCCGTGTTGTTGTTGGCCGAGGCGTCCGTGAAGTTGTTGAACACGCGGAAGTCACGCTGACTCACGCCCAGGCTGCCACCGATGAGGGTGAAGCCGGCCGTGTCGACGGGCGTGGACATGGAAGCCACCAGCCCGAAAGCTGCGCCGAGCCCGGAAAGGGCCAGCAAGGTCTTGTTGAGGATCTTCATGATCTGTCCTTTCCTTTCTTTACTTGTTGAGGCTTGGGGACTTCTTCGCCGCAGCCAACTTGGCGTGCGTCGCGCGGATGTTCGTGCTCACGTCGGAGAGCTTGGTGTTCTCGGCGAAAGCCAGGCCTTCACCCTTGCCCACCACGACGGCCTCGCCGAAGCCGGACTCGACCCGGTACAGACCGGAGAAGTCGTAGACCAGGTTCTTGCCCGGGAGCAGCGGATGCTCAGCGAAGAACACCACCGTCTCGCCGTTCAGGCGGCTGTCCTGCAGCGTCGGCATGCTGCTGATGCCGTACCAGTCGTCCTTGCTGTGGCTACCGTGGAAGACCACCTTGAAGGTGCCCTTCTCGCCGGTGCGCAGGCTCTCACCCTCGATGGTCAGCTGCGTGTACAACGCACCGTCCCAGGGGTGGCTCAAACGCACGGTGTCCTTGGCGACGATCTTGCCGTGGACTGCGTCCTTCGTGACTTCCATGAGTTCCTGCAACGTCATCGCCTTGATGGCGGCGACGGCAGGGATGGCGAGCAGCAGAGCTGCCGACCAAACGAGGACGGACCTGTGGACACGCATGTAAGACTCCTGGGCTACGGGGAGTGGAGAGTTGAGGATGGACCACACCTCAAATGGGAGAGAACCGGACCCGGGAGGTGCTTCGTTGTCGGGCGAAGCTGAGTGAGAGTCGGATCCGGCGATCTAGGAGGATTCGCGAAAAGTATACGGGTGACCCGCAAACCTGCCTAGCCATCCGTGGCGAAACTCTGACGGGATGGAGCTGCCACGAATTCGTGGCCTGAATAGGCATTTCTAGTACGAATTCTTGATTTCAGACGCCGCTGGGGATCTTCGCTCGCGGGAGTTCGTCCGGGGCCAGAACTGCTCTGGGAACCTGCCTGCGGGCTCCTCGTGCAGAAAGGGCCGCTCTTCAAAAAAGCCCTAGGAATCCCTGCCGATGAAGGACATGAACTCGGCGCGTGTCGCTCGGCGGGTCTTGAAAGTGCCTCGAACGGCCGAGGTCACCATCGTGGCACCTGGCTTCCGGACCCCACGCATGGTCATGCAAGTGTGGGTCGCCTCCATCACCACGCCGACGCCCTGAGGGTTCAGCCGCTCCCAGAGCAGGTCCGCTACCTGAGACGACAACCGCTCCTGAACCTGCAATCGACGACCGAATTCTTCAACGACGCGGGCAATCTTGCTCAGGCCCACAATGCGCCCATTGGGCACATAGGCCACATGCGCCCGCCCCATGAAGGGCATCATGTGGTGCTCGCAGAGGGACTCGAAGGGGATGTCCTTCACCACGACCATCTCGTGGTGGTCCTCTTCGAAGGTCACATCGAGATGCCTTGATGGGTCAAGGCGTTGGCCCCGAATCACCTCGGCATACATCCGGGCAACCCGGGCAGGAGTGTCCAGCAAACCGTCCCGCTCTGGATCCTCGCCCACAGCCAGCAGGATCTCCCGCATGGCGGATTCGATCCGCGCATGGTCGATGTCTGCGGCACGGGGGTCGTCGGGTCCAAAGGCCTTCACAGGCTCGTCAGTCATGGGTGTCTCAAAGCGAACGGACTCAGGGTCCGGGCGCTGGCAGCGAATCGATGATTCCGAGGAAGTCCTGCTTGCCCACGAGGTCGAAACGCACGTGGGGTTCCAACGGGTTGTCGGCGGGGAAGACCGCCATGAACGGAATGGACACCGCCCCGAGCTCGCTTCTCAGCCGAACCAGCATGTCCGTCTTGGGGCTGCTGCGGGTGATGTCCGCCTTCAGCATCAAGACATCCTTCTGCTGGAGCGCCTGCTGCACCTGCTCGTTCTCGTAGACCAGCTTCTCGTTGGCCTTGCAGTTGGGGCACCAATCAGCGGTGAAGTCGACAAAGACGGAGCGGCCAGATTCAGAGGCCTCGAAGAAAACGTCCGGCTCAAACTCCACCCACCCGTGGGTCTCACCCGAGGGCAGGAACAGGCCTCGGAACTCCACAAACGAGAGTCGGGCGCCCAGGGCCACCACGAGCAGCGCGGTGGCCAGAGTGACCATCCGGCGCCCCTTGTTCTTCGCCTGCGGACTGAAGCGCCCCCACCACCAACAGCCCATGCCCACGAACAAGAGGAAGGCCACGGTGAAGAGCATCAGGTCCTGGCGCAGGCTGATCATGAGGTAGACCACGGTCAGGAGCAGCACGAAGCCCATGGAGTGCTTGAAGGTGTCCATCCATGCGCCGGGCTTCGGGACGAAGGCCAGCAGTTTGGGGTTCGCCGTCAGCACCACGTACGGGAAGGCCATGCCCAAGCCCAAGGACAGGAACACGGCGAACACCACGAGCGGCGATTGGCTCAGGGTCCAGGTCAAGGTGCTCCCAAGGAACGGCCCGCTGCAGGGCGTCGCCAGCACAGTGGCCAACATGCCCTTGAAGAAGGCGTCGCCGAGACCCTCCCGGGGAGGCCCACCCGCCAGGTTTCCGACACCTGCCGGCACACCCAGCTCGTAGACCCCGAACATCGACAAGCTGAATGCGAAGACGACCCCGATCATGACCACCAGGAACTCTTCGCTCTGGAACTGCTCGCCCCATCCGAGGTTGAGATTCACCGCCACCGCAGCCAGAGCCAGGAACACCACCACGATGCCGGCTGCGAAGGACATGCCCAGCTTCAGCATGCGGCTCTTGTCCTCGCCAGCCTGCTGGACGAAGGAGAGCACCTTGATGCTGATGACGGGCAGCACACAGGGCATGACGTTGAGGATCATGCCCGCCACGAAGGCCAGCAGGATCCAGGCCCAGAAGCCGCGCGTTGTTTCTTCGATCTGGGGGCTGTAGTCAGGCAGCTCGACCGAGGCGTAGTCGGTGTCGCTGGCTGCTGCCGGGGCTCCGCCGGCCGGCAGACCGCGGGCGCCCTGATCGGGGTCCGTCGAGTCACCGCCCGCAGCACCCACAACCAGATCCGTGGGGAAGTCCGCGAACCACTTGTCGGGGCCCGGGCCCTTGCTCTTCAGGTCCTCGCCGTAGATCACGCAGGTTCCATTCGTGAAACACGTCACGCCATCTACCGTGGCCGTCACGTCGTCGCCCGTCGCTCCCTCCGCCAACTCACCCAAGACGTACAGCACGAGGGTCCCATCGTACTCCCAGGCCCAGGTTCCCAGGCCCAGCTGGTCCCGCTTGTGCGCCGGTGGGTATGAGGTGGAGCTCCAGCTGATGCCAGCGCCACCCATGGACAGCTTGGTGGGAAGGCCCGTGGCGTCAGGCCCACCGACCTCCTCGCCGTAGAGATGCCAGTCATTCTCGATCTCGATGACCACCGCAGCCTGCACGTGCCCATCCGTCACGCGACTGAACAGCGTGCCGGCGGCATACATGGACATCTGACCAGAGGTGGTCGTTTGGAGCAGCATGAGCGCCAGCGCGAGCCAGCCCAGGCTGAGTGCACCGGGGCCGTGCCAACGCCAACTACGAGGGGAGCGAACGCCCCCGTCCGTCAACGGCCATCTTCTGTCCAGCTTCAAGTGGTCGGCTCCGCGCCGCTGTTCACGAGGCCAGCCGCCTTCTGCGCCTCGGCCTCCCGCTCGGCTTCGATCACCGCAATCTCCTCGATCAGGGCGTCGACGATCTGCGCCTCGGGCACCTTGCGCACGGTCTTGCCGTGTCGGAACAGCAGGCCCTCGCCCGCTCCGCCCGCGATCCCGATATCCGCCTCCCGAGCCTCTCCGGGCCCGTTCACCGCACACCCCAGAACGCTGATCTTGACCGGGAGCGTGCAGGCCGAGAGGCGGTCCTTCACCTCTGCGACGATCTTCTCCAAGTCGATGTCGATCCGTCCGCATGTTGGACACGCAATGATCTCCGGCGAGATGACCCTGACTCCCGTGCACTTGAGGATGTCGTAGGCCACTGGCATTTCTTGCTCAGGATCTGATGTCAGCGAAACCCGGATGGTGTCACCCAGGCCCTTGAGCAGGATGGCGCCGATCCCGGCCGCCGACTTGATGGCCCCGTAGACAGGGTCCCCTGCCTCGGTGATACCCACGTGTAGAGGCACGTCCGACTGCTCGCCAAACAGGCTGTTGGCCGCCACGGCCGCCGGCACATCGGTGCTCTTGATGGAGACGATGAGCTTCTCGACCCCTTGCTCCCGGGCGAAGGCCACGTGCCGCAAGGCCGACTCCACCAGGGCCTCCGGGGACGGCCAGCCGTGCTTCTCCAGCAGGTCCTTCTCGAGGCTGCCGCTGTTGACGCCGATCCGGATCGCGGTGCCCTTGGACCGTGCCGCCTGCAGCACCTCGCGCACCTTGGCTTCCTTGCCGATGTTGCCCGGGTTGATGCGCACCTTGTCTGCACCCGCTTCGATGGCCGCCAGCGCCATCTTGTGGTTGAAGTGGATGTCCGCGATGAGCGGCACGCCCATCTTCGACCGCCAATAGGGGATGTTCGCCGCGCTCTCGAGATCCGGGATCGTCACCCGCACCAACTCGCAGCCGGCTTCCACCATGCGCCCGATCTGATCCGCCGTCGCCTCGCGATCGGCACTGACCGTGTTGGTCATGGATTGCACCCGGACCGGATGCTCGCTGCCGATCATGAGGTCCCTGATGGGCACCTGGATCGTGGGACGTCGCGTCACCATCTCTAGCTGTCTCCGCCTTTGGTCTCGAGCGTCGCTTCGAGCTCGATCTGCTTACCATCCCGGCGCACGCCGACCTTGATCACTTCTCCCGGTCGGCGAGAGAAAAGCAGCACCGCATAGTCTTGCAGGTTGCGCACGGTCTTGCCGTCCAAGCTGATGATCACATCGCCTTTCACCAGGCCACAGCGCTCGGCCGGGGAGCCAGCGCTCGACCCGGTAACTCGCACGCCGTCGTCCAGGGTGTAGGTCATGTCCGGCTGAGAACCGAACCAGACCCCATAGCCCTTCACTTCGCGTTCTTCTTCGGGCTCGCCTTCGTCGTGGGGGTCGGCGACCGCTACCGGAGCCGGCGGCGGCGTCGGATCCGTGAATCGTGGCCGTTCGGACACCGTCGCCAGGGCCATCACGAACTCACCCGCGAGGGATGCGATGCGGGCGCCCGCCTTGGGGTCGACGAGCGGCGTGTCGTCCGACGGGCGGTGATAGTCGTCGTGCAAACCGGTGAAGAGCGACAGGATCGGGATCCCTGCCGCAGCAAAGGGCGCCTGGTCCGAGTTGGGTGGCACCCCATCCGACACGGCCAGCTTGGCGAAAGGCGCCCCCAAGCGTTCGTGGCAGAGCTCCACGAGGCGCGGGAAGCTGGGCGAGGTGCCGAGGCCCTCGACGCTCAAGAAACCGCCCTCGCTGCGACCGATCATGTCCATGTTGACCATGCCTACAAACTGGTCCAAGGGCCGGATCGGGTGGTCCACGAAGTGATGGGAGCCCAGCAGGCCCCATTCCTCGGCCCCGAAGGCGACGAAGACGACGCTGCGTCGCAGGGGCTGTTCCAGGCCCCCCAGGACATGGGCCAACTCCATCAGACCCGCAGTCCCAGATGCGTTGTCGTCGGCACCATTGTGAATCTTGCCCCGACCCTCCGCTCCAGCCAGCGACCCACCAGACAGCCCGTCACCCAGGTGATCCATGTGGGCACCGACCACGACGTATTCATCGGCTTGGGTCCCGGGCAGCAGGCCCACAACGTTGTAGGTGGAGACCAAGCGGCGCTCGGCCACGACGTTCACCGACACCATCCAGTCCGAGAGGTCGCCGCCATGCGCACCCGGATCAAAGGAGGACGGCTGCATACGCTCGTCAATGCGCGTTTGCATGGCCGCCATGTCCAGGCCCAGGGGGCCGAGGGCGCGCATGGCCGCAGCGGCGGACACATGGACTGCGGGCAAGGATGCGCTCAGGCCGGCCGACCGACTCGCCCCATAGGCCAGGGGCACGTCCTTCTCGGAGCCCGGCGGGTAGTTGGCGGGGTCGTTCATGACCACGATGGCCGCCGCGCCTCGCTTGAAGGCCGTGTTGATCTTGGTGGTGAAGTCGATCAACCCCCGGCCCGCGCCTGCGGCATCGAGGTAGCGCGCTCCAGCCGTCTCATCCGTGGAGTTCGCCCGCAGAGATGTACCGGGGCCACCCCGCAGCACCAACACGACCTTGTCGCTGACATCGAGACCTGCGTAGTCGTCGTAGCCGCCGTCGACGTCTCGGATTCCGTAGCCCGCGAACACCACCGAAGCCTCAGCCTGGCTCGTGGCGGTGGAAGCGAAGGGTGTCCAATCGGACTTCAGCTCGAAGCTCTCGGCCCCCACGGACAGGGCGTTGCCCTCACCCAGGGCCCGCGAGCCCGAGGCCTCGAAGCCCTGGAGGAAGCCGTCGTCCCCGCCGGGCGCCAAGCCCGCCGCAGCAAACTGCTCCGCCACATAGCGCGCGGTGGCATCCAAACCCTCCGTGCCCGTTCCCCGGCCACCCCGGGCATCGTCGGCCAACCAGGCCACGTGCTCCTGGAAGCGCTGGCTGGAAACCTCAACCGCTGACCGAGGCGCGGCACAGGCGGACACCCCAGCAAGCAGGGCAAGAAGCCAAAGGGTCGGGGCGATCTTCATGGAGTGTCAATCCGCAGAGATGGTGGAGATTCGGCGCACGGGATAGCCCAGGTCGCAGGGCCCGCCGCTCGCTTCTCAGCTGGTTCGCTTCCTGAGACAGGCGAAGCTGTACGGAAGCCGAACCCCCAAGGTTAGTGATTCTTGGCTGGGTCGCGACAGGCTGCCAGTGCTTCGGGCAGCGCCTCCAGCAGCCGGTCGATGTCCGCCAGGGACGAATACACCGCCACGCTGGCACGCAGGGACGGCCCTTGCCCCATCCGACGCAAGAGGGGTTCGGCACAATGCCAACCAGCCCGAACGGCCACACCCGACAGATCCAGGATGGTCCCAGCCACGTGAGGATCCCCCTCGGGCAGCGCCAGGGAGACTGACCCGGAACGCTCGGCGGCGGTGGCCGGGCCCAGAACCGTCGCTCCGTTCAGCCCTTCAAGGCCGTGCAGCAGGTGTTCGAGCAGCCCCAGCTCATGGGCTCGAACAGCGGCCAAGCCCACGGAATCCAGCATGTCGAGGGCGGGCGGGAAGGCGGAGACGGGGGCTGCCGCTGGGGTGCCGGCTTCGAACCGCCAGGGTGGCGCCTGCCACTGGGCGGATTGTTCGCTCACCGAGCTGACCATTTCTCCACCGAAGGTCACCGGCTCCATGGCGGCCAGCCGCTCGGCCTTGCCACGCAACACACCCACCCCCATCGGCCCGTACATCTTGTGCGCCGAGAAGGCGAGGAAGTCGGCCGCCCGGCTGCCGTCGTCCAGGGGCAGGTGCCCCACGGACTGGGTCACGTCCAGCAGAACGGGGACGCCGCTGCGCTGGGCAACGGCCACAAGAGCCTCGGTGTCGACGAGCGTACCCAAGGCGTTCGACACGCGTGTGGCCGCCAGGAAGCAGGTCCCCGAAGGAAGCTCGGTGGGCACCGGGAGACACCCGCGCTCGTCCACATCCAGCACGACCAACTGCGCTCCGGTCCGCCTGCACACCTGCTGCCAAGGCACCAGATTGCTGTGGTGTTCGAGGGCCGTCACAGCCACCACATCGCCGGGCTTCAGCCTCGGCTCCAACCAGGAGCGCGCCACCAGGTTGATGCTCTCGGTGGCGTTGCGGGTGAACACCACCTCCTCTGGATCTGCTTCCAGGAAGCGCGCGACCCGGCGCCGGGCCCCTTCATAGGCCTCCGTGGCCGCCATCCCCAGCCGGTGGTTCGCCCGGTGCACATTGGCGTTGGCCTCAAGATAGAAACGGCTCAGGGCCTCCAGCACCGCCCGGGGTCGATGCGTGGTGGCCGCGTTGTCGAGGGCCACCAGGGAGGCATCGTCAAGCGCCGGGAAGAGGCTCCGCAGGCTCGCGACATCCGTCTCGGCGCTGGTCACGGTTGGTCAGGAAAGGCGGGCGCCGACGATGGTTGACACCTTGCGGCCGTCGCAACGCCCTCCGGTACGCGCCATCACTTCCTTCATGACACCGGCCATCTCCTTCTTGGTCTTGGCTTCCAGCTCGACGATGACCGTGTCGACGATCACCTCGAGTTCGGCGTCCCCGAGCTCGGCGGGCATGTACTTGCGGAGCACCTCGATCTGGAAACGCTCTTTGTCTTCCAGATCCTTGCGCTCGGCCTCCTTGTACATATCGGCCGACTCCGTGCGTGTTTTGACGCCCTTGCGCAACACCTTCAGGAAGGTGTCATCGTCAACTCCCGAACGATCCAGCCCCTGGTTGATGGCCACATTCTTGGCGTCAGAAACCAGCATGCGCAGCACTTCGAGCTCTTCCTTGCGCCCCGCCTTCATGGCCGCCTTGATGTCGTCCTTGACCTTTGCCTCGATGGTGCTCATGGAGCGTCGCTTGTCCCGTCTGTGTGCCTGCGATGGATTGCCTGTGTAGCCAGCAGATTGCCGAGCGGCGCCGAGTATACTCCCGCCCGTCATTCCGCACTCGGGGGTTGGACGCATGGGTTCTCAGACCACCACCAAGCGGGTGCCGCGAGGCCCCGCCTTCAAGCTTGTTCTACTCGCGGCGCTGCTGAGCCCGACTGCCTGCAGTTGGTCCGCCTGGCAGAACACGTCCGCCCCGCGTGACCTGCTGACCGACCTGGCGGACGACGGGTCCCTCGCCCGCGGGCTCTCTCACCCCGAGCCACGCGTACGGCGGCTGGCGGCCCGAGCCCTGGGGCGCCTACCCGCCGGCAACAGCGTTGCCGTCGTCCTGTCCGCCGCCAACACGGAGTCCGATCCCGAGACCCTCGTCGAGATCTGCTTTGCGTTGGGGCAGTGGCAGGCCACCGAGAGCGGACACTTCCTGAGAAGGATGGCCTCTCATCAGCGCCCTGAAATCCGGGCCACGGCAGTCCTGGCGCTCGGCAAGCTGGCCGACGACAGCCGCACGGATCTGCTGGTCGCCGCGCTGGAGGATACGGCCGTGGAAGTCCGTGGCGCTGCCGCCCTGGGCCTGGCGCGTCTCGATGGCCGACGCTACGACCACGAACGAAGCCTGACGGAAGAGCAAATGACGCAGCGCGATGCGGCACTGGCACGCGCCGCGCTGCAGGACCCGGACCCGGGGGTCCGGTGGCGAGCAACCTACGCCTTGTCGAACATCCGCAGTCGCCCCGGCCTGTCCACCATCCTCGGCCGCTGCGCCCGGGACGAAAGCAGCGCCGTGAGCCGCATCTTCGCCCTTCGGGGGCTGGGTGTCCTTCAGCGGGACAGCCTCTCCACGGCTGGACTCCAGGCGCCGGCCGGCGGCTCGGCCGTGGCCCAGGCGCGCCGCAGCCTCAACGACCGCGACCCTCGAGTCGCTCTGGAGGCCGCGCGCATCGTGGCTCAGATGGGGCCGTTCGTGGACGTCCTCAAGCTCACGGAAGCCGACTCATCCCATGTGCGCGTCCTGGCCCTCGACACCCTTCGCCAGCGGGTCCTGGGTCTGATGGAGTTCCCCATCGCTGCGGCGGGGGACGGCTCCTGGCGCGGGCCGCTCCTGTCCGCCTGCGAGCGCATCGCTCGCCGCGATGCGTCCTCCGCGGTGCAACGCGAAGCACGAGCCATGCTGGTCTCCCTGGCCAGCGCATTCTCCGACGAAACAGGAGGAGAGCTCGTCACCGGGGAGGTGGATTGGACGGGGGCTCCGATCTCCAAGCAGCCCGTGACACGGCTGCAGGCCGCGGGCGACACCGCACGCAACGAATTGCTCCTGTCTTCAGACCCGCGCGACCGGGAGCGAGTGGCCCAACTGCTCTCCACCGGTGAGATCCGGGACCGGGTGCTGCTCAACCGGCTGCTGGAGGACTCCGTTCCCTCCGTCGTGGCTGCCGCCCTGGGCTCCCTCGACACCACCAACCCGGACACGCTGCACCATGATCGCGAGCGCCTCGAGCAGGCTCTCACCCACAAGGACCCGGCCATCCGCGGCACCGCCGCGCAGCTCGCAGGTCCCCTCATCCGGGAGGGCACGGCACCCCCTTGGTTGGTGACGGCCGTCGCCTCAGCCCTGGAGGATCTCGAACAGCTACCCGTCTCCGAAGGCCTCGAGATGGAGGAAGCGCGGGCTGAGCTGGCTGGCGCCCTGGGCCTCCCGCACCTCGACCCCCTGCCACCCCGGGACAGCCCTCGCGGCCCTCTGCTGGACCGGCTCATCGAGGAAGAGACCCTGGCCCGCAAGGACCCCGCACCGGAGGTCCTGCTCGAGACCAGCCGCGGTGCCTTGCGGGTGGTGCTGGACCGGCTCGCGGCACCGCGCCATGTGGAGAGCTTCCTCGAGTTGGCGGACGATGGCTTCTACAACGGCCTCGACATCCATCGCGTGGTACCCAACTTCGTGGTGCAAGGCCTGGACCCCAGACATGACGGCTGGGGTGTGGCCGGGCGGCGCGTTCCCGACGAGTTCGGACGCGCCTCCTATCTCACGGGTTCCTTGGGCATGCCCCACGCCGGAAGCGCCCATTCGGGCGGTTGCCAGATCTTCATCACGCACGTGCCCACGCCCCATCTCGACGGCGCCTACACCCATTTCGGCAAGGTGGTGGAGGGCATCGAGATCGTCAACCAGCTCGAAATCGGCGACGTCATCAAGAGCGTGCGGCGCGTTCCCGCTCGCGGCAGCTGACCCGAACAGCTCGGCAACACACCAGGAGGCAGGATGAGCAAGGCATTCCGTATCGACGACAAGCTGGCCCTCGTGACCGGCGGCGGCCGGGGATTGGGCCGCGCCATGGCCGTGGGTTTGGCTGAGGCAGGCGCTGACATCGTGGTGGTGGCCCGCCGGGCCGAGGATCTCGCCCAGACCGTCGCCGCCGTGGAGGCTGCGGGCCGTCGTTGCGTCGCTGTCGTGGGTGACGTGGTGGACGCGGCCACAGCTAGGTCCGCTGTGGAGACCGCCCTGGCCAGCTTCGGCCGGGTCGACATCCTCGTGAACAACGCCGGCTTCATGGACATGGGCCCCATCGAAGAGACCAGCACCGAAGACTGGCGTCGCGTCCTGGACGTGAACCTCGTGGGCAGCTTCGAGTTCGCCAAGGCCGTCGCCCCCCACTTCCAGAAGCAGGGCTCCGGCAAGGTGGTGAACATCGCTTCGGTCTTGGGCACATTCGGCGTGGGCATGGCCACGGCCTACTGCACCGCCAAGGCCGGCATCATGGGTTTCACCCGTTCGCTGGCCATGGAATGGGGCCCCCTCGGCATCCATGTGAACTGCATCGCCCCCGGTCTGTTCAACACCGACATGTCTGCTGGCGTCATTGGCAACAAGGAGTTCTACGACCAGATCATGGCCGGCATCCCGCGCGGAAAGCACGGCGAGCCCGAAGACCTGGCAGCCACGGCCGTCTATCTCTGCTCACCCGCCAGTGACCACGTGCTGGGGCAGGTCATCCATGTGGACGGCGGCGCGACGATCTCGTAGGCCTCGCTCGACGGGGCAGGCCGCCAGGTCAACGCGGGCTCGTCCGGCGAAAGCCGGGCGCCACCGGGCTCAGCCCATCCTCAACCCTGGCTGAGCTCCCCACCGGCCGCTTTCCAGAGCGTCGCCCGCTCTTCCCACTTGGCCAAGGCGCGGTGGTGGTAGGTCCAGATGCACGGGTCGCAGGCCGTGTTGCAGCAGTGCTCCGGCCGCGGCGGGCTGGGCTTGGGGCCGGGGTGCTCGGCGACGTCGGGCTTGTCCTCGGGGCTGGTCACGGGGTCATGGTAGTGCGGGATGCCATGGCTGGGGAGGCGCCTCTGTCAGCACTCTCCCGACGACGGATCTGAGGGCCCTGCTCCGACTCCATCCCGCCTCTTCGCCGGGAGAATCACCTGCACAATGGTCCCTCCCTGGGGATTGTTCATGGCTGCAATGCTTCCGCCATGAGCCTCGACGATGGACTTGCTGATGGTGAGTCCGAGCCCCCCGCCCCGTCCGGAATGGTCGATGGCATGGAAAGGCTCGAAGTGCTGGTCCTGTTCGCCGGGCGCGATGCCGGCTCCCATGTCCCACACCTCGATGCACACCGTGTCGTCGTCGAGCCGATCGGCATGGACCGACACCTTCCCTGGAGTGCCCGTCGCGCGGAGCGCACTCTCGACCAGGGTGTTGAGCAGCTGCGTGAGCCTCAAGGGGTCCCCCGGAACTCCGCGCAGATCCCCGAGCGCCCTCAGCTCGATCTCCACGCCCAGCGCACTCGTCTCGGCGGCATGACTGTCCACCACCTGCTGGAGCAAGGTGCCTAGATGGACACCGACCTTATGCAGGTGGATGCCGTTGCCGAAGTCCAGGAGGCTATCGATGAAGGCGAGTGCGCGCTCCGTGGCCTCCTGCACCCGCTCGAGGTTGCGCTGGACGCCACTGTCCGTGGTCCCCATGGACTGCTCGAGTTCCCTCTGGCCGAAGGCGATCACCTGCAAGGGGCTCTTGATCTCGTGTGCAATGCCCGCGGTGAGCTGCCCCAGGGAGGCGAAGTTCCACACACTTCGCAGCTCCTTTCTCAAAGCGTCCCGCTGGGAGATGGACCGCTTGAGGCGGTTGGCGCCCACGACCCCGCTCACGAAGTGCTCGGGTGAGAGGTCCTCCCTCCGCAGCAGAACCTCTGGCGGACGCCCCAGGCTGTTCCTCGCCTCTGGGTCGACGCCTTCCGGCACGACCAGCACGAAGGCCGCCTTCCCGAAGCGGCGCACGAGCTCCCGCGCGCTCCCCTGCTCCAGGTCGCCACTCAAACCCAGGTCCAGGACGACCACATGAAAGGCCTTCTCAATGAGCAGCTGGCATGCCTCCACGCCGCCCACCACCGACACGGTCTGGAGCGGGAGGTCGTCGCAGCGCTCAAGCCAGTTGGCGAAGTCGCGACAGTGCTCCTGAAGGTCGGAAACCAACAACACCTGCACCGCCGCCGCGCCTGCCTGAGGACGACCGGAGGGCTTTTGCTCGTCCCCCATCTTGTTCACACGGCTCACCATTCACCCTCTCGGTTGTCCTGAAAAGGACCGATCCCCTGGGGTTGAGTATGAACCTGGAGAGGTCAGTCCCGAACGTCCTTTCGGGAACCGGAATGTACTTCCCTGTATTCGTGCACACAGCCTGTCTGTTTTGTTAGTTGAATGCCTCTGCGACAACATCCTGGAAATGTGAGTCCCCGAAGAGATCGATGCCCAACGCTGATTTCATGAAGTAGAGCGTCAACAAAGAGACGATGCCCGCTGCGAATGTGGTGCCCAACCCGACGAAGATGAGCACCGTCAGTCGAGCAAAGGCCTGGGTCACCTGCCGGAAACGCTGGACGAGGAAGGGGACCGATTCGAGCTCTCCCCGCATCTCGGTGACAGTCTCATCCGCCACGGCGCTCTCCCGCTGTTCGTTGGCGATCCGGACTGCTGTTGCAACGAGGTGTGGCAACTTGTCGAAGCGACTCCCTTTCTCGAAGAGCCAACCGACGCCGCCTTCGTTGATGGCCTCGATCAGTGTCTCCCGATCCGAGTGGGACGTCATGAGCACGCGGCCCACGAGAGGATGCGTGCGGCGCAGGGTCGCGAGGAACTCCAAGCCCGAATCCCCGGGCAGATCTCCTTCGCAGATCACGACATGCAGGTCTTCGCTGCGGGCGATCTTCCAAGCGTCCGTGACAGTCGCCGCCACATGCACATTGTAGTCGCTCTGCAGGAGCTCGCTCAGGATGTCGCGCACGAGGACATCGTCATCCACCAGCAGGACGGCGGGTCGTGTGTTGGGAGCACGCGAGTCGACGCTGCTCGCGCTCTGCTCCTGCCTTCGATGGGTCATGTGGTGCATGACCTGACTCCGACTCGAGAACCCTTCTCCGATGGTTCGGGAACCTGCTCCCGACCACCGCCTTCTCCCCTGCCTTCCTCAAAGTGGCCTCACTGGGCCGCTCATGACTCATCGGCCGAAATAGCTGACAATTGAATCAGAAGGTGCGCTTCGGCTGAATGGGGTCGGCCAGCTGGCCCCCCCCTCGCAAGAAAACAGACGCCAACAGCCCCTTCACCAGTGAAATTCTAGCCGGGAAGATTATTCCGACAGGGAGCCAGAGATTTCCCTTTTCAGGCTTAAGCCATCGGCCGTGCGAGGCTTGGGGCCCGGGACATGGCCGGGTACCCTCACGCGCCGCATTGCGCGACGCATCTGTGGCGCCCGTAGCTCAGTTGGATAGAGCGCCGGATTCCTAATCCGGAGGTCGTGGGTTCGACTCCCGCCGGGCGTACCAGCCATGCCTGAAGCCCCGCTTCGGCTTTCGGCGTCGAGAGCGGGCACGTAGAGCATCCGGGCCCACTCACTTCCCCCCGCGCTACCCATCTCCCCCGCTACCCCGTGGGCGGACTTGCTCAAGCGAGTCTTCGCCGTCGACGTGCTGCGCTGTCACCGCTGCGGTGGTCGGCGGGAGGTCCTGGCGCTCCTCACGCAAGGAACCGTGGTGCGCGCGATCCTGGAGTGCCTCGGCTTGCCGGCCGACGCACCGGTGATCCATCCGGCGCGCGGGCCGCCCGAGCTGTTCTGAGCCGAGGGGATCGGGGGGGAGCAGGGATCGTGCTTAGTGAGACGGGGCGACGGTGGGGGGGGATCCGTGGTGGTGCGGCCCCGGGCGGTGTGATCAACGCTCGCGAAGGGGAAGGAGGGGCCCAGGACTGCGAGTCGTCAGCGTTCGCGGCTCGCTGAGGTGCGGGACCTGACGCAGGCCCGGCGTGCGAGCGGAAGGTCCGCCACGCGAGGAGCTTTGAAACTCCTATGCTCTGTAAATTCAATGGTCGCAACGCGACCGACCTGACCAGCGCAGAGCAAGCACAATGCGAACCACATCAGCACTTCACTGGACACTTCTGGTTGCACTACTTGCTTTTCCCGTCGTCGCGTCGGCGCAAAATTCGACAGACGATCAAGAGCCGGTTGCCCTCCACAACCCGGTCATCTCGGCCGACGGCGCCTGGATGGCAGCGGAGGAGCGTTCGGACCGCGGCGATGAAAACGTTCGCGTGTGGTCGACGGAAGGCAACGTCACGTTCTCCATTGAACGCGGACAGAACCCGCGCATCAGCCGTGACTCGCGTTGGGTGAGCGCTCTGCAGAATCAGCCGCTCGAGGACTCGATGACTGCCAGGCCGAAGAACAAACGTGCGGGCCAGACACTGGTCTTGCTGGACACGCAGGATGGTTCGCGAAGGACGTTCGACTCCGTCCTGTCCTATGACATGACCCGCTCCTCGAGGACTGGGTCATGGTACTTGGTCTACTTGCAGTCACCGGAGACGAAGGCTGACGAGGAAGGGCACTCAAGAGACGAGCCGACGAAGCCAGCCGCAAGAGGACGCACGGGGGGAACGCTGCACGTGGTTCACCTGGAGAGCGGCAACGTGGTGATCACGGTAGAAGACGTCGGACAATACGCCACTCATCAGACAGAGAATCGCGTCGCCTTTGTGGTGCAGAAGAACCTGCTGCACGAAGAAGAGACAGGCCGCGATACACTCCACATCGCCGGGTTCTCCCAGAGGAACTGGGGCATTAACGCAACATACGACGGTGAGAAGATCGAAGGCCTGTGCTGGGCGCGCGATCGGCTCACGCTCGGGTTCCTCGACAGCACGGAGACAACAGGCAATGACGGGAAGCGGCGCGTAGACAGAGCGCTCTACACGTGGCAACGGGGCCAATCCTGGGATGAGAAGTTCACGCGGGTGGACACCCCCCAGTGACCGCCCTGTCCGAAAATACGAACGACGTGAATCCGGGGCTCCGAGCATGAGTGATGGGTAGGATTAGAAGGCGGGGTCGGCAAATGTGAACGGTGTGTTGGGCCAGCGTCGTCGGCTGCTTGTTTCCGCACTCGTGTTCGAGTCTCATTCGGACCCCAAACAACAGCCCGCACGAACAGAGAACATGCTCGTGCACCCCGATATTCGGGGAGCCACACAACGCGCCGCGCGAGCGGCGAGAAGCCGTCGAGGTTGCCCGCTTGATGCAGGACTTCTCGTCAGTGCACCAGATCACCCTGTCGAATGGTGTGCTCGCGACAGCGCCCTAGGTCGCCCCCCTACCCCACCACGTCCAGCCAGGCCTGGGCCATGAGCGCTGCGCCCGCCGCGCTGGGGTGCACGCCATCGCCGGCCCAGTGCTCCGGCGGGGCGATCTTCACGGCCTCGTCGAACATCGTCTGGAACGGCACCCAGCGCGCGCCGTGTTTGGCAGCCATGCGGGCGGCGGCCGCGCGGTAGTCGTCGAAGTCCGGGAACCACGAGTCGTCGATGGCTCCGCAGCGCAGCACGAAAGGCTCGCAGAGCACGAGCTTCACGTCAGGCAGGGCTGCCCTGGTGCGGGCCAGCAGCGCGTCATAGTCCCGCTCGTAGGTCTTGGCCGTGCCGTCGTAGTCTCCGCCGCGGGTGTGCCAGATGTCGTTGACGCCGATCAGGATGCTGAGCACATCCGGTTGGATGTCGAGGCAGTCGGCGTCCCAACGCTCGGCCAGCTGGGGCACCTTGTTGCCGCTGATGCCACGGTTGTAGATCTGTAGTCCATCCGCGGGGCGCTTCACCAACAATCTGGTGGCGGCCAGGAAGGCGTAGCCCCAGCCCATGGCTTCTTGGTCGTTCACCTCACCGGCCCGTTCGCGACTGCGGCCGGCATCCGTGATGGAGTCGCCCTGGAAGAGCACGACATCGCCCGCACCGATGAGGGGCCCTGATCTGGATGCGGATGCGGGGTTGGCACGGACCGGGAGCGCCTCAGGAAGTGGGGTGCTGGCCGAGGCGGCCGGGGCCTTGGACCCCGCGCAACCCACCAGACCCAGTCCGCCGAGCGCCGCCAGGCTGCTGCCCAGGAACTTGCGGCGGCCGGGCATCGCGGTGTTCAAGTCGTCGTCCTTCATGACAGGTTCCTTGTGGATGTGTTGGCCGCCTGGAGCGGGGCCCTGGACTTGGACCTCAAGCCTTCGGCATCGCCCGTCGCAAGAAGCTGTCGAAGAGCGGCACCGTGAACGCCGTCTCACCGTGGGACGGGCTGTAGATCATGCCCTTGCCGATCAGCTGCTTTCGCCTCGGGGCGACGGATTCCACGCTCACCCCGAGCTGGGCTGCGATGTCCCCCGAGCGGTGTGGCCCCGGCCCCAGCTCGGCCATGCCGCGCAGATAGTGCTTCTCCTTGGGGGTCAGGCGATCGAAGCGCACCAAGAAGAAGTTGTTGTCCAAGTGGTCGATGACCGTCTGCCGCACGGCCTGCACATCCGCAGCCGTCACCGGGCTCCCGGTTGCTTGGTTCCACACATGTGAGCCCCACTCCTGCAGGAAATAGGGGTAGCCACCGGCCTCCTGCACCACGAGGTCGAGGGCCTCGGGTTCGATGTCGATGCCCCGTGCCTCGGCCGGAACGGACAGGGCATCTCGCGCGTCCTCGGGGCCCAGGTCACTCATCATCGGGAATTCGAACAGTCGCTCGGCATAGCTCTTGGCTTCGCCCGCCAGCCCCGGCAGCTGGGGCAGGCCCGCGCCCACGAGCACCACGGGCAGGTCCAGTTGCGTCGTGCGGTGGATGGCCGTGATCAGCGCGCCGAACTCCTCGGCGGACAGGTACTGCACTTCGTCGATGGCCAGGAGAACGCCGGTCTGCTTGCTGCGCGCCGCCTCGCCCACCGCCACCAGCAGGTCGGTGAGGTCCTCGGCCAGCAGGCCCGAATCCGCCTCGCCACCGATCGCCGCCACGTTAAGCGAGACGCTCGCACCATCGGGCAGGTTCAGGCTGAATGCCTTGAGCACCCCCATGGCCCGCAGCACCGCCTTGGTGCCCCCGCTGCGGTCGATGCGCAGCAACACCTTGCGCAGCCACACCGCCAGCAGCATGCGGAAGTCGCCGGTCTCCGGTGCCTCGATGGCCGCCACCTGGAAGCCCTCCTGCTCGGCGATCTCGCGGAAGCGATTCAGCAGCACGGTCTTGCCCACGCCTCGCAGGCCGATCGGCACGAGGCTCTTGCCCGGCTGCCCCGCCAGGGCCCGACGCACCGTGACTCCGAAGGCGTCGATGAGCCGGTTGCGGCCCATGAGCGCAGGGGGCGGGGTGCCAGCACCCGGTCGATAGGGGTTGTCGAGGGGATCCATATCAACAGACCTTATGGCTCGGTGGAGCGATCTTATGATTCTTATGCATCGATTCAATAAGCTCCCTTGAGTGCCGTATTCGAGCCTGAAAACACCGTTTAGAGCCCAATGGGTAGCTTCCTGCTCAGGAAAGGCGCTTCCGCCACGCCCCGGCGAGCCCCTTGGGAAGTCCCCGAGGGAGCAGGATGCCGTCGGCCCCCAGGAAGCTCGCCAGGCTCTGGAGGGCCGACCCCAGGCCCTCCTGGAAAGCCCGCCCAGAGGCCTCGCTCTCGAAGCCCGGCTCCAGCGACAGCTTGCGGACCTCGAGCAGCGAGCGGTCCCGATGGAGCTTGGGGTCCAGCCGACCCACGAGCCGCCCCTCATGCAGGATCGGCAGAACGTAGTAGCCGTGCACGCGCTTCGCGGCCGGGACGTAGATCTCCACCCGGTAGTGGAAGCCGAGCAGCTGCTCGGCGCGACCCCGCTGCCACAGCAGTGAGTCGAAGGGCGAGAGGAGCGTGGTGCCGCGGACAGGCTGCACGCCGGCCAGCAACTCAAGGTGTTCGGGGAGCGCGAGCCACCGGCCATCCCGTGCCGAGCCCAGCCCTTCCTCCCCGGCGGCGTCCGACCGGCCATTCGACCGGCCCTCCACCTGAACGTGCACCACCGTGCCCGCTCGCAGGGCTCGATCCACCACGCGCCGCCGGTGTCCCGCCTTGAGGCCAGCGGACGTCAGATAGTTGACGAGGTGGGCCTCGCAAGCGACGCCGTTGCCGGACAGACCGCGCAGCAACCAGGCGTCCTCCTCCTGGCGGCGGGTGGCCGCGGGCAGCTCGGGATACACGCGCTCTGCCAGGTCGTAGGCCCGACGGAAGTGCCGGCGCGACGCGATGCCGATGCGCCCCGAATGCCACAGGAACTGCAGCGTGCGCTTGTCCTCCTTGGGCAGCGTCGAGCCCCAGCCGCCGTCGACCTTCAACTCGTGGGCACCGCGCTCGAAGGCCGAGCTCTCCAAGGGGCCCTCCTCGCGCAGGCGCCGCAGCACCCGTCGCCGGGAGGCCGTCGAGGTCTCGAAGTGCTTCCACCAGGACTTCCCCGCCCACAGCTCGGGGATGCGCCGCATGCGTCGCTTGGCCTCCGGCAGATGGGAGGCGGGCAGGATGCAGGCCTCGTGCGCCCAGTATTCGAAGGCCGAGCGGTCCCGGTAGACCCAGCGCTCCACCCGCTTCCGGTCATAGGCCCCGAAGCGGCTCCAGAGCGTGAGCCAGTGGGCCCGATCCACGACATTCACCGAGTCCAGCTGGAGCCCCCCGGTGCGCTCCAGGAGATCCACGAAGGCCCGCTTGCCGAGGGGGGTCTCGCCCCGCGGGGTGCCGAGCCCCTGGCGCTGGAACCAGAGGCAGCGGACCTGGTCCAGAGAGACGGCAGGGAGGGTCCGAGACCGTCGATTCGCCGCAGAAGCCATGCCGCGAGCATGGGCCAGCCAGCCCCCGGGCGCCAGGGGGCGACGAGCGCTGCCCGGCCACCCCATGCCGCCCTCCATGCCTCCGCCAGCACCCTTCAAGTCCGCCCCAGGCGGGGGTCGATGGAACCCCTCGACCTGCGCGCCGCGCCGTTTTGTGGAACACTAGGGGTTCGGACGGACATGCAACGGCTTCCCGAAGCCTGACGTCAGAACCATCACGACCCTCACCATCATTCGGAACACCTCCCATGAAGAAGAGCATCCAGAACCTCGGACTGGCCCTCGGCCTCTGCGCCCTCGCCGCCTGCTCCGCCGCCCAAGGCGAGTCTGCCGGTACCACGACCATCTCCGAAGCCCCCGCCTGCGAAGACAAGGCAGCCGAGTGCGAAGCCGCCAAGTCCGAGTGCAGCGCCGAAGAAGTGGCCGCTGCCAAAGAGGACAGCTGCTGCGCCGAAGAGGCCAGCGACAGCTGAGCCCCTGACTCAGGGTTCTGGCCGGCCACGGTGGTTGGGCTGAGCACCTGAAACCAGGACGCAACACCACGCCGCCGGAGACCGGCGCTGCGGAGCCCTCGGATCGCTCGATCCAAGGACACGCGCAACGGTCTCCGGCGGCTGTTCCAATTCTGATGCCGGAGCAGGGTCTGCGGCCGGACCCCAGGCCCAAAAGACCGTGGTATCTTGGGCGCCGTCCAACGATCGACCCATGGCGGCCTCCGGCTCTCCCCCCCGAACACCTGGCGCCGCCGACCTCTCCACCTCCCCTCCCTCGGCCCCGTGCGCCCGGCCCCCGAAGCCGCCGGTCGCGCCCACTCTCTCCACACCCGGAGGCTCCATGTTGAGCTCTCTTTGCGTCCGTCCTGTTTTCGGCGTCACCCTCACCGCCCTCGTCCTAGCCCTCGGCAGCCTGAGTCCCGCCGCCCTGGCCCACGACGACGACCCGAAGATCTTCGACAAGCAGCCGCCTTATGTCGGCCCCGGCTACCGCGGCGCCTTTGCCACCATGCCCAGCGTCGCGCTGGGCACCCTGGGCGTAACGGGCCCGACGGACGCGAAGCTAGACGCAGGATCCCGGGCCAGCTTCCAGCACGCAGGCACAAGCCAGGAGGGTTCGCAGCTCGCCGTGCTCGGCCCCGAGACGGTCTTCTCCCCCGGCATCAACTTCGCTAGCGACGAGATCCAGCTGATGTCCTGGCTGACCCTCGACGACATGAGCCCGGGCACCGTCAGCGGCAACGACTGCTGGGGCTACACCTCGGGCAGCGGCCGGGAGTACGCCCTCATGGGCACCTCCCACGCCACGGTCTTCGTGGAGGTCACCCAGGCCGATGACCCGGTCGTGGTCGCCGTGGAACCCGGGCCCCAGAGCCTGTGGCGCGACACCAAGACCTACCAGACCTACGCCTATTCCGTGAGCGAAGGGGGCGGCGGCATCCAGGTCTACGACCTGGCGCAGATCGACTCCGGCATCGTCACGCACCTCGGCGACTTCAACGACGGCACCACCAGCGCCACCCACAACGTGCTCATCAACGAGGACTCCGGCTACCTCTACCGCAGCGGCGGCAGCAGCCACGGCCTGCGCATCTATAGCCTGGCCAACCCGGCCAGCCCGGTCTTCGTGAACAGTTGGGACGACCGCTACGTGCACGACGCCCAGGTGGTCACCTACACGAGCGGCCCCAACGCCGGCAAGGAGATCGCCTTCTGTGCCTCCGGCGACTTCGCCCAGCCGGGGCTCGACATCCTCGACGTGACCAACAAGAACAACATCCTCCTGTTGGACAACTTCGTCTACCCGAACCCCGTCTACAGCCACCAGCTCTGGCTCAATGACGACAAGACCCTGCTCTACCTCAACGACGAGCTGGATGAGGGGCCGGGCACGCCCACCACGACCCACGTCATCAACGTCAGCAACCTGAACAACGCGAGCCTGGCGGGCACCTTCGACAACGGCCTGGCCGCCATCGGCCACAACGTCTACATCAAGGACGGGCTGCTGTACGAGGCCAACTACCGCAGCGGCCTGCGGGTGTTCGACATCGATGCCAATCCGACGAACCCGCCGGAGATCGCGTGGTTCGACGTCTACCCCCAGGACGACCTGGACGAGTTCAACGGCCTCTGGAGCGTCTACCCGTTCTTCGACAGCGGCACGGTCATCGGCAGCGACCTCGAGAAGGGCCTCTTCGTGTGGCGCATGGGCAAGGCGCCCGTGACCCTCACGCCCCTGGCGGCTCTCCCGGCCATGGTGGACCCCACTGGCTTCAGCTTCGACCTGAGCATCAGTGAGGACCAGGCCGGCGACTTCGTCATGGGCAGCGGGCAGGTGCACTACAACGCCGGCAAGGGTTGGAAGAGCGCGCCCCTCACCAACCTTGGCGGCGGAAACTACCGTGCCACCCTGCCGGCCCTGCCGTGCGGCCTCGAGGTGCCCTACTACGCCTCGGCCCTGGCCTCGGACGGCAGCACTTGGACCACGCCCAATCTGGCGGCGGGCCTCACCTACCTGAGCCTCTCCGCCAACGGCCAGGCCACGGCCCTCTCCCAGAACATGGAGAGCAACCAGGGCTGGACCGGCGGTGCACCCGGCGATGACGCCAGCACCGGCATCTGGGAGCGGGGCGATCCCCTGGGCACCGGCGCCCAGCCCGAGGACGACCACACCAGCGGCGGCGGCAACACCGACTGCTGGTACACCGGCCAGGGCCCCAGCGGAGGCGGCCTCGGTGACAACGATGTAGACGGCGGCATTACCACGCTGCTCTCCCCCGTCATGAACCTCAAAGGCCTCAGCGAACCCAACATCTCCTACTGGCGCTGGTACGTGAATTCACCGGCCAATGCAGGCGATGCCGACGACATCTTCCTGATCGACATCTCCAACGACGGCGGCAACAGCTGGACCAACGTGGAGACCCTCGACCCCACGGTGTTCGAGCAGGTGGGCGACTGGATCCACACGTCCTTCCGGGTGTCGGATTTCATCCAGCCCACCAACTCCATGCAGATGCGCTTCATCGCCAGCGACACGAACAATGGCTCCATCGTCGAGGCAGCCATTGACGACTTCGCCGTGACGGAGACCCAGTGCGCGGACTGCAACGGCAACGGCCAGAGCGACGGCATGGAGATCCTGGGCGGCGTCCCGGACGGCAACAAGAACAGCATCCCTGACTACTGCGAGCTGCCCACGACCCAGGTGGGTCGCCCCAACGCCAAGAGTGGCCCAGCGGGCGGCGTCTCCGGTGGCCCCAGCGGCCCCGGCGGGCCTGCAACCGGGGCTGTGCTCGGCAGCCCGAGCCAACCCCCGCTGCTCAGCAGCTTGATCCCAACGATCTCTGTTTCTCGTGGGGGCGAGCACAGCATGCGCCTCGAAGCCGGGGCAGAGCACGCTGGGAAGCCCTACCTGTTGCTGGGCTCTTTCTCGGGCACTGAACCCGGTTTCGCCCTGCCGCTCGTGACGGTGCCGCTGCACTTCGACGCCTACACCCGCTTCGGCCTGGCGTCACCCAACACGGCCCCGCTGATCGCCTCCCAGAGCGTGCTGGACGAACACGGCCACGCCCTGGCCGCCTTCCAGCTACCCGCCGATTCGGACCCCGCCCTGACAGGGCTCACGGTGAACCACGCGTTCCTGGTCTTCGAGGACGTGCTCGAGTCCGGCCGGGTCGTCCTGGTGAGCAACGCCACAGCCGTGAAGTTGGTGGACTAGTCACCGCTCGGCGTCGACCCACCCCGCGGGTGGGTCGACGCCGGTGAGAGCTTCCAGGAAAGCGAGCAACTGCTCGATCTCGCGCGGCGTGAAGTTCGCGGGCTGCAAGGTGCTCTCCGCGTGATGGCCGCCCGACATTGCCCCCTCCAGGGTGGAGTAGAACTGCAGCACGTCCCGCAGGCTCGCGAACTGGCCGGCGTGCATGTAAGGCGCGGTCTGGGAGACGTTCCGCAGGCTCGGCGTCTTGAAGGCACCCCAGTCTTCGCCCGACACCCGCAGCGTGCGGGTCTGCAGAGCCCGCTGTCCCTCTGGGGCATCGCTGAACGCGCCAGTCGCCGAGAACCTGTCAGCCGCCAGGCGCGCGGCACCGTCAAAACGCCCTGGGTCTGACGGGGCCCGGCCATTCGGTGTGGGTACGCCGAGATTGTGGAACTCACCATCCGTCAGACGCGGCCCGAAGTGGCAGCGTAGGCATCCAGCCTCGCCCACGAAGAGCTCCAAACCCGCTTCTGCTTCCGCGGAAAGGGCGGCGTCCCGGCCAGCCAGCCACTCATCGAAGGGAGAGGGCCCCGTGAGCAGGCGCCGCTCATACGCAGCCAGGGCTTTGCCCACCTGAACGAAGACCTGGTCGATGGCCTGTCGCGTGTCGGGCGCGAGCGCCTCCCAAACTCCCCAAGCCCGGTACTCCAGGGCAGGTGCGGCACCCGCGAGTCCTCCGCGCGCCGGGGGACGCGCGTGTTCCGGCAGGCCAGCCCCTTCCAAACGAGCCAGCACAGCCCGAGCCTCCGCTCCGAAAACATCCTCGAAGGCAGCCCGCAGGCCAGGGTCCCTGAGCAGGGTCTGGACCACTGCGGTGCGAGTTCCCGCCATCTCCAAGGAGTCCTCAAGGGGTTGCAAGGCCTGGGCCCACAAGCTGTCGGCACGCCCATCCCGAAACAGCCAGCGCTCCCGCGCTGCGTCGAGAATGGTGGGCGCGTTGCGATTCCCGATACCCGCCCCCAGAGAGACGGCCCGCCCATCGGTGAAGGCGCGCTGAGGATCGTGGCACGACGCGCAGCTCAGGGCGCTTTCCCCAGACGCCAAAGCTTCCCCCTGCGCCACCTGTGGGTGCCCCGCCAAGCCGGGCAGGAAGAAGAGCGTCTGGCCCAGCCGCGCCGCGGCCAGGTCGTCACCCACGCTGTTGGTGGGGTCGGATACCAACGGCCTGAGACCGGCCGACAGCCGGAAGACGCTCTGCGCCCTGGAACGCAAGTCGGCGTCGGGCGAGCGGACCGGCGAGCCTTCGCCGTTGGGGCCCGTTGAACCGCAGGCTCCCACGGTCAGCACGAGAAAGACCAGCGAGCCGCAGCAGCAGCGGAACAGCACCGGCTTCACCTCACCTCCACGACCAACTCGGCGCGCTCCGTGATGGCTCCATCGGTCACATCGAAGCTGAGGGTCCAGGCGCCCGGCATGTGGAACAGCAGGCCGCTCGCCCGCACGACCTCCGGCGAGACCCGGCTGTGCTCCGGCACACGATTCATGCCGTGCTGGTGATGGGGCATGGCTGCATCGACCCGCACGGGAATCCCCGGCAAGGCGTTGGTGGTGCCATTCCGCGCCACGGAGACGAAGACGGAAAAGGGCTCGTTGAGAGGGATCGGCGACGGCTCGGTGGACAAGGTCACCCGCCATGTCCCGGCGGCGGAAATGAGCTCTCGCGGCCCAGAGGCCGAACCAGCCCGGGAGCCGTTCAGCCCCGCGGAATCGCTGGCCGGGCTAGAACAGGACACGCTCAGGCCGAGACCCAAAACCAGCACCGACAACGCTCTCGCCCAGGGCTTCATGGTTCCTCTCCGTTGCTTTCGTTGCTCTCGATCAACGGCTCCGTTGCCTCCGGCTGCTGGGCCGCGTCCACGTACAGCCTGCGCCCAAACGCAGTCACGAAGCTTCCATCGGCCTGGAACATCTGGCCGCGATGGTTGCCGTGGTCGAGCACGAGCAGCTCCCCATGGGGCATCTCGGTGATCCCTCGTGGCTTGTAGAACTCGCCCGCGCCCAGGCCGGGGCCACCCCACGACAGCAGCTCCAGCCCCAGGATGTCGAACAAGTGCACCTTGTGGGTTGCACGATCCGTCACCAGCACGCGCCCACCGGAATCTCCGGCGACGCCGCCCGGCTCGTCCAGGACGCCGGCCCCGAGGATGGCGTCCAGCTCACCCTCGAGCCCGAACACCAACACCCGGCCGAGGTCTCCATCGGCGACCGCGATCCGGGCCGGGCCCACCGTCTCGTGCGGCGCCTCGCTGCTGCTGTACTCATCCCACTCCAGACTGAAGGGCGGGATCACCGCGATGTCCATGGGCCGCTGCAAGCGCCCCGCACCGAAGCGACGCACCAGGTTCCAGGTGCGGTCGAACACGAGCACCTCCGCCGCATAGTCGTCCACCACATAGAGCAGCCCGTCGTCGTCCAGTGCCAAGGCACCGGGGCGGATGGGCCGGTCGCTCTCCTCGAGCAAGGCCGCCAGATCCACGGAGTGCACGAGGTGCCCCGCTCCAGCCCTGAACACGACGGCCTCTTCAGGGTCGTGATCCAGGCGCCAGGTCTGGATGCGGCCCAGATCGCCGTCGCTCACGAACACCCGCCCGGCTGGACCGAAGCCGAGACCGCTCAGCCGACGTGATTGACCATAGGCATCGCCCCAACCCCCCAGGCGCGTCACCATGATGGGAGTCTGGCCGGTCACATCCATGGCCTGGAGCGTCTGGCTCTCGGGTTCCATGAGCAACAGCAGCCGCTCCCGCACCGAGATTGACGGCCCATAGTGTGCCGCCAGGCCGGTCCGCACGGTGGGGTCTGCGGCGTAGGCCGCCACTCCATCCAACGCCGGGCCGAAGACCTGCACGCGATCCATGAAGGACTCGCAGACCACCACGCGCCCCCCGCCCGGCGCCACCGCCAAGGCATCGGGGTAATGCAGACGCCCCGCACCTTCCCGGGGCTCCAGGGCATGCTTGCCCCATTCGTAGAGCGGCGCGCTCTCTCCACGCAAGATCCCCTCCACATCGAAGACCTGGATCCGGTGGTTCTCCGTGTCGGCCACGTAGAGACGACCGTCGCTCACGGCGAGCCCCCGCGGATCCACGAAGAGCCCCGGGAAGGGGCCCCGTTCTCCGACGCTCGCCAGGACCCCGCCTTCGGAGTCCAGGACCACGATGCGGTTGTTGCCCGAGTCCGCGACAAAGACCCGACCTGCAGCGTCCCGGGCCAGGCCGGTCGGACGCAGCAATCCGTCGGCGTGCCAGCTCTGCACTGGGCGCCCCAGCCGGTCGAACACCTGCACGCGGTTGTTGCCCGAGTCCGCCACGTAGACCCACTCGTCAGAAACCGCCAAGCCCACCGGCTCCACAAGCTGCTCCGGCCCTGGGCCCCGGGAGCCGAAGCGCCCCTGCCAGCGACCGTCCGCCTGGAACATCTGCACACGGTGGTTGCCCGTGTCGGCGACATAGATCAGCCCGCCCGGAGCCACGGCGAGACCTCCCGGACGCTGCAGCTCTCCGGCCGCGTTGCCCCTGCGCCCGAATCCGCCCGCCGGCTGCAACAAGCCGTCTGCATCCGGCACGTAGACCTGCACCCGATGATCGCCAGCCAGGTACAGCTCGCCCTGTTCGTTGAAAGCAGCCGTGCGCACGGACACGAGGCCCTCGAAGGTGCCCTCGTACACGCCGTAGCGCCCTTCCACCTCGTCTCCGGAGAGCAGCTCCTGCCCGACGGACCGTGCGGGCGCGGCAAGAGCCACGGCCTCCCCAGCGGGAGCTGTCAGGGAGATCAAGCCCAGCAGGATCGAGAGCAGGCGCAGCATGGGTCGGGGGGCAGCCTTTCGGAGCGGGAGACGGGCAGGTCGAACCAACTGAGCACTCTAGCAGCCCCCATTTCCCCCCGTCTTGCTCCTCAACTGCACCTGTGGCAAATGACCCTCAACACCTGGCCATTGCCGGCCGATCTAGGGGAACTTCCGGTCGACTGTTCCGAAAGCCATCCCATGAAGATCCTCGTTCTCGGTGGAAGCAAGTTCCTCGGTCGCCACGTCGTGCAGGCGGCGCTGGATCGGGGGCACGACGTCACCCTCTTCAACCGGGGGTTGACGGACCCGCACCGTTTCCCGAATGCCACCACTCTGATTGGCGACCGCACCTGCGATCTGGACAAGCTGGCAGGCGACCGTTGGGACGTGGCGCTGGACACCAGCGGACATACGCCGCTGGATGTGAGCGCGACGGCTGACGGGCTCTCCGGAAAGGTCGCCCACTACACCTACGTCTCCACCGCGTCGGTGCTCGAACAGCCTGTGGCCCGGGGTGCCGACGAATCGGCACCCGTGGAAGAGCTGCCGCCCTGCGAATCCTGCGTCGTGGACGTCAACGACCACAACTATGCCGCTGTGAAGGCCGAGTGCGAACGCATCGTGCGCGACACCTTTGACGGACCGTCCTTCATCGTGCGCCCGGGCCTCGTGGTGGGCCCCGAGGACGAGTCGGACCGCTTCACCTACTGGTTGCGCCGCATCAAGTTCGGCGGAGACATCCTGGTGAGTCGCCCCGATCAACCGGTGCAGTTCATCGACGTGCGCGACATCGCCGAGTGGATCGTGCTCGCCGCCGAGGATGGCTACGAGGGCACCTACCTCGCCACCGGCCCAGCCGAGCCCCTGACCATGGGCGAGTTCCTCGCCCAGTGCCGCAAGACCCTGGATGTGGACGGGGCCTACTTCACCGCGGTGGACGACAGCTTCCTCTTGGATTCCGGCGCTCAGCCCCTGCAGGACCTGCCGCTTTGGATCCCCAAGCAGCAGGAGGCGTTCATGACGCTCAACTGCCAGGCGGCGTTCGACAAGCGCCTGCGCACGCGCCCCTTGGTCGAGACCATCTTCGACACCTACCACTGGGACTTGAGCCGCCCCTGGGATGAGCCGGTCTGTGCAGGCCTGACGCTGGACCAGGAGGCCGAACTGCTGGACGCCTGGATGGCGCGTGTGCCTGCGGGCTAGGCGAGCCCGCACGCCGAACGACTAGCGCGCCGGCAGCTGCAGGATGGCTCCGACGTCCAGCCCCACGGCGTCCAGATGGCCGACGATGGCGCGGTTGACGCTCCCGTTGCCGCCCAAAAGACCGTGCATGTGCATGCGTGATCCGTGGTGGGTGAGCACCGCCTCCACCCCCTCACCGTAGAAGCCCACCAACAGCCCATCACCGGGCCCGAAGGAGGCGCGGAAGGGCTCCTGCTCTGGCGCAAGCTCTCCGGCGGCCAGGGGGCAGCGTCCGTTGATGACATGCATCTCCGCGGACGAGATGGCCCCGCGTACCACGAACGGAAAGGGCCGCGTCCAGTCGATGCCGTGTTGCTCGGCCGCCTCTCGAACGAAACGTTCCATCTGATCAGACGGCACGCCCTCCCTCACAGGCACATCGACCCAGGCCGGTACCTCGGCCAACACCAGAAAGCTGGCACGCTCACCGGGCTCGGTCGGATGCGCGCTGGGCCGAACCACCATGGCTCGCGTGACCAAGGACTCACCGTCCACGAGCAACAGCTCGCCCTTGAGATCCACGAGGGCGCCCAGGCCGACGACGTTCGGCGTCACGACATCGTCCAAGGTGACCCGTCCGTGGCTGCGCTGCAGGGCCATGACCTCGCGCACCGTCCCCCAATGCTGGGTCTCACCGTTCCATCGAGGGGCAGCACAAGCGCTCAGAACGCTAATGGCCAACCCTGCGACCAACCCTGCAACACGTGGCTTCATGCGCCCATGATCCCCCGTGGGCCAAGCGATTGCGAGCAGCCTCCCCGGCGCTGGGTGCGCCCGCACGTCGCCGACAGGTAGCATCCCTGGCATGGACGGCCCCACGGACGCCCCGACGCTCAGCCCCACCCGCGGCACGGGGGCGCTCGTGGCCTGCCATTCCTGCGACCTGCTGCATGAGCGCCGTCCCTTGATCGGCGGACGCAAAGCGCTGTGCAGCCGCTGCGGTGCCGTGCTCTATCGCTCGCCGCGCCGCAGCGCTGAGCGCACCCTCGCGTTGGCTCTGACCGGCCTGGTGTTGTTCGTGCTGGTGAACACGTTTCCGTTCATGACCTTCGACTTCGAGGGCCGGCCCCAGGCGGCGGGCTTCCTGAACGGGGCCTGGGAGCTGGCCGGCGCCGGCATGTGGCCGCTGAGCGTCTTGATCGTGGTCACGTGCTTCGCCGTGCCGCTCGTGGAGATGCTCGGCCTGGTGGCCCTGCTCGCCCCCCGCGTCTTGGGCTACTCCACCCGGTTCCGCCCAGGCCTGTCCCACCTCCTGGCACCGCTCGCCCCCTGGGCCATGCTCGAGATCTGCATGCTCGGCGCCTTGGTGGCCTTGGTGAAGCTGACCGAACTGGCGCAGGTCATCATAGGCGTCTCTTTCTGGTCTCTGGCAGCGCTGATCTTCGTGCTGGCCGCCGCCCGCACCAACTTCGACCGCTCCCTCATGTGGGATGGCGCGAGGCAGGACCCATGACCGCCAACAGCCTCGGCGCCCTGCAGTCGGCCGCTCAAGCACAGCTGGTGAGTTGCCATCGCTGCACGTGGTTGAGCCCTGAGTTGCAGCCGGAGGGGAGGCACCACCAGCCGGGCGACGGCGGGGTGCGCACCACGCACTGCCTGCGCTGTGGAGCCGCCTTGCACCGCCGAAAGCCCCAAAGCGTCCAACGCACCTGGGCGCTCGTGATCGGCGCGGCCGTCCTGTACATCCCAGCCAACATCTACCCGGTGATGACCATCATCCAGTTCGGCCGGGGCCACCCGGACACGATCATGAGCGGCATCATAGGCCTCTTCGAAACGGGGGAGGTGCCCATCGCGCTGCTCGTGCTCTTCGCCAGCATCCTCGTGCCCGCCCTCAAGCTGTTCGGCCTGAGCTTCCTGTTGATCTCCGTGCAAAAGCGCTGGTCGTGGCGCCCACGGGACCGAACGCTGCTCTATCGCCTGATCGAACTGGTGGGGCGCTGGTCCATGCTGGACGTGTTCATGCTAGCTACGCTCATCGCTCTCGTGAAGATCGGCAGCCTGGCCACCATCGACCCAGGCATCGGCGCGCTCTCCTTCGCCAGCGTGGTCGTGCTCACGATCCTCGCCTCCCAAAGCTTCGACCCCCGTCTCATTTGGGACGCCCTGGAAGACTCGCCATGAGCCCAACGACACCCTCCGACATCCCTCCCGCCGCTGCTCAGGTGGTGGAGAAGCGCAGCCGCGGCCTGTCCCTCGTGTGGGTCGTGCCCGTGGTGGCCGCGCTGATCGGGGCCTGGCTCTGGTACAGCACCGTGAGCAACCGCGGGCCGCTGGTCAGCATGACGTTCGAGACAGCGGACGGCATCCAAGCGGGCAAGACCAAGATCAAGCTGAAGAACGTGGACGTGGGCGTGGTGGAGTCCATCGACATCAGCGACGACCTCAGTCGCGTCCTGCTCCGCGGGCGCTTCAGCAAGCGGGCCGAACCCCACCTGCGGGAGCTGACCCGATTCTGGGTGGTGCGACCGCGCATCGGCGCTCAAGGCATCTCGGGCTTGGGCACCTTGATCTCGGGTGCCTACATCGCCATGGAGCCGGGGGAAGGGGCACCCGCCTATGAATTCGCGGGCATCGAATTGCCGCCCGTCAGCCCCAACGACGCGCCGGGCCTGAAGCTCAAGCTCCAATCGGATCGCCTGGCGTCCGTGGGCGTGGGTTCCTCGGTGTACTTCCGCGACGTCTGCGTCGGCCTGGTGGAGGGCCACGACCTCGCCGTGGACGGCAAGTCCGTCATGATCCATGTCTACATCGAGGAGCAGTTCGCTGGCTTGGTGCGCACCAACAGTCGCTTTTGGAATGCGAGCGGCATCGACGTCTCCCTGGGTGCTGACGGCGTGGACATACGCACCGCCGCCTTGGACGCGATCCTGACCGGGGGCATCTCCTTCGAGAGCCCCTCCAACGAAGCCCTTGGGCCGTCGGCCACCAGCGGCTCCGAGTACTGGCTGCATCCTGACTGGGAGTCCGTCACCGAGCGCATCTACACCGAGACGGACGAGTACGTGCTCTACTTCGACGGCTCGGTGCGCGGCCTCTCGGTAGGCGCCCCCGTGGAGTTCCGCGGCATCAAGATGGGCAAGGTGACGGAGGTCGTCATCCAGTACGACACCAGCTCCCAGGAGCTGCTGATTCCTGTGCACATCGAGATCCAGCGCGGCCGGGTGGAGATCCTGGGCGATGACGACGACACCTTCGGCCGGGATCAAGCCATCCAAGCCTTCGTGGAACGAGGCCTGCGCGCCCAGCTCCAGACGGGAAGCCTCGTCACCGGAGCCCTCTTCGTGGACCTCGACTTCTACCCGAACGCCCCCGCTCGCCTGCTCAACATCAATCCGGAGGAAAGCGAGCTGCCCACCATCCCCAGCACCGGCGAGTCCCTGGAGAACACCCTGGCGCAGTTCCCGCAGCTGGTGGAATCGGCCCAGGACGCCATCGAGGCCTTCGAGGCCTTGGTGACTGCCCCGGGCATCTTCTCGGCCTTGGATGGCGTGAACCTCACCCTGGAGGACATGCGCACCACGCTCGACACCCTGGACCAGCGCCTGGCGTCGCTCAGCACGGATGTGTCGGGGACAACTGACGCGGCGACCGAGGCCTTCCAGCAGGTGGCCAGCACCTTCGACAGCTTGCGCGAGACCACGGCCCAGGACTCGGAGACCCTCTTCGAGCTGAACAGGGCGCTGGGCGAGATCGCAGAGTCCGCTCGCTCCTTGAGATCGTTGACGGAGTACCTCGAGCAGCACCCCGAGTCCCTGCTGGGCGGCAAACAGGAACCCTGAGCCCAGATCGGGAGCGCGTCAGCTCACGAGCCACCAGATGAGCCAGCCGATGCCCAGGATCAGCGCCCAGAGCAGCAAGCGCAGGGCCGTGAACCACGAGACGAGACGGTTCTTTTCGTAGGGGTCGAGGAAGCTCAAGCGCCCCCGCCCTTGCTGCCGCGGGCAACGCGCGGTGCCGCTTTGAAGCGCGGGGCCGGTTGGCACCGCAAACACACGTGGGTGCCCCGTTGGGCCACCCACAGCTTGCGGATGATGGCGCCGCACGTCCGGCACTCCTTGCCGTCGCGCCCGTACACCAAGAACTCATCCTGGTAGGCCCCGGGCTGTCCCTCCGGGGTCCGGTAGAAGGTGTCGAAACTGGACCCCTCGGCGTTCACCGCCGCGCCCAGGATCTCCCGGATGGCCAACGCCAGGGCTTCGGCTTGGGGGCCGGGCACCTTGTCGGAGCGCCGCAAGGGATGCAGCCCCGCGCGGTGCAGGGACTCGTCGACATAGATGTTGCCCAGCCCCGCCACGAAGGACTGGTCCAGCAGCAAGGGCTTCAGCAGTCGCTTGCGGCCCTTCAGGGCCAGGCGAAACCACTCGGGCGTGAGCACTGGCCCCAGCGGCTCGGGGCCGATGTTCGGCAAGAAGGACTCCACATCCTTGACCAAGGCCAAGCGACCGAACTTGCGCACATCCACGAACGCCAGGTGCCTGCCGTCGTCCAGGGCGAAGCTCACGCGCAGGTGCTTGGGGTCGGGCAGCTCGCCCACGTAGAGCCGGCCCGACATGCGCAGGTGGCCCACGATGTGCCGGCCGCTCTCCAAGCTGATGACGAAGTACTTGGCCCGGCGCCAGACGCGCTCGATGCGCTGCCCCGCGACGCCAGCGCGGAAGGCCCGCAGCGAGGGCTTCGCGATGCTGCGCGCCCAGTGCACCTGGGCGGATTCCAGCCGTCGCCCCAACAGCTCCGGACGCAGCTGCCGCACGATGGTTTCGACCTCAGGAAGTTCCGGCACGGTGCCCCTTTGCGGCCCAGCGATGAATGAAGCGACCCATGATAAGGTCCCCCGCATGCCTGCTGCAGACGACATCGACCTCAGCTTCACGTATGACGACGCCCTGGCTCGTCACTACGACCAGGACTACGAGATCCTGCGCAACGAAGGGGGCGACGTCCGTTACTACCGCGAGCTGGCGCGCGCCTGCGGCGGCCCAGTGCTCGAAGTGGCCTGCGGCACGGGTCGGGTGCTGCTGCCCATCGCCCGGGATGGTCTGGAGATCACGGGCGTGGACCCGTCGGAGCCCATGCTGCGGGCCTTCCAGGACAAGCTGGCCCAGGAGCCTGCGGCGGTCCGCGAACGGGTCCAAGTGCTCCCCGGTCACTTCGCGTCGATTCCGGCGGACGGCCCCTATGCCCTGGTCTACTCGGCCTTCCGGGCGTTCCAACACCTCGACACCCGGGAGCAGAAGGTGGCCGCGCTGCGGGAGATGGCGCGGGTGCTGGCCCCCGGGGGCACGCTGGCCTTCGATGTCTTCGACTACTGCCCTGCCAGGGCCGCCGAGAGGATCGAGGAGCAGAGCGACTACCGGCTCCAGGACGGCGATCGCCTCATCGAGCGGCGCTCCTCCTCGCAACGCCACCCGGAACGGCCCCTGATCCAGGTGCTTTTCCGCTGGCTGGTCGACGGGCAAGAGAGCGAGCGCACGGAATTCACCATGTCCATCACCCGACGCGACGAGATCGAGGGCCTGCTCCAGGAGGCTGGGCTCAGGCTCCACGCGCTGCATGCCGATTTTGAAGGGGGCAGCTGGTCTGCTGAGAATCCCCGAGAGCTGATCGTCCTCGCCCGTCACACCTGAACCCACCCACACGCTCCGAACGTCGCACCCGAAACCGTGAAGATCTGCATCACCAGCCCCATCTTTCCACCGGACCTCGGCGGCCCGGCCACCTACGTCCCCAGCCTGGCCAGCTTCCTCACCAAGCGCGGGCACGACGTCACGGTTGTGGCCTTCTGCAGCGACCCCGAACCCCAGGGTTGGCCCTTCAAGGTGGTGAGCATCGCCCGTTGCTGGATGCCCCTGCGCTACCTGCGGGACTTCGTGGCGGTGTGGCGCGAGACACGGGACGCCGATGTGCTCTACATCAACGAGCACCTGGCGCTGCACGTGGCTCTCGCCGGCCGCCTGCGGGGGCTGCCCATGGTGATCCGCGTGTGCGTCGACGGCACCTGGGAGATCAGCCACCGACTGGGTTGGCACGAAGACACCATCACGGACTACCAGCACCGCACCTACGACTGGAAGGTCGCCGGGGCCCGCAGGCTGCAGCGCCTCTGGTGGGGTTGGATGAAGCGCATCATCGCCCCGAGCCAGTTCTTGAAGAGCATCGTGGAAGGCTACGGAGTGCCGCCCGAACGCACCGAGCTCATCTACAACGCCTACCACGGCCCCGAGAACTTTGAGCTCGACAAGTCCACCTGCCGGGAAGCGCTCGGCATTCCCGAAGACCGCGTGCTGCTCCTGAGCATCTGCCGGCTGATGATCTGGAAGGGTGTCGACGGCCTGATCAAGGCCTTGGCCCGCCTGCCGGAGAACCACCAGCTCTATGTGGCCGGCGACGGAGACGAGCTGGAGCGTTGGACCCGGCTGGCCGAGGAGTTGAACCTCTCGCACCGCGTGCACTTCCTGGGCAACGTCCCGCACGCCGAGGTCATGAAGTGGATCCGTGCAGCGGATGTCTTCCTGCTCAACAGCTCCTACGAAGGCCTCTCCCACACCTTGCTCGAGGTGATGTGGCTGGGCACACCTGCGGCGGTCTCCTCCGTCTGCGGAAACCCCGAGCTCATCCAGGACGGGGTCAACGGCCGGGGCTTCGACTTCCAGGACGTGGACGCCATCGTGGACTCCATCACGGGCATCCTCGAGGACCCGGATCTGGCCGAGCTCTACGTGCAGCGCAGCCGCGAGAAAGTGGCCTCATTCGCGCGTGACCCGCTGTTCACGCGCAAGGAGCAGCTCTTCCTGCAGCTCGCGGGCAAAAAGGCCTGAACCAGCTTCGCGGCAGGGGCTTGCAGCTGGCAGCGTCGCGAGCCCACACTGATCGGCCCTTCCAGCCCGAATCACCCGATCATGTCCGAGACGCCCTCTGCCCCAACCCTGGGTCAGGCCACCACACAGGTGCGCTTGCCCGCGCTGGAATCGTCGCGCATCCGCGAAGGTCTCGAGCGCGCAGTGGAGGAGTGCGCGCACGAACTCATGGACATGGTGCCGCGCATGCGCCTTCGTCGTTCGGTGTACGGAGGCGAATGGGTCGTGGGTGTCCATGTTGGAGGGCTCGAAGATGCCGACCTCAGCTTCTCCCGCCTCGAGTTCCGCATCCACATCGACGTGGCTGCCAACGAGCTTCGGCTGACGCGATGCATGACGGTGCGCAATCGCGACGCGGATCCCGACGTGTTCGAGGCGACTGCCGAAGCGGTAGGTCGGGAGCGACTCAGGGGCTTCATCGAGTCCGCCTTCCTGGGCTTCGCGCGTCGCTACTTCGAGTCGCGCTGAAAGCGACTGCGTACGGCGGGCGCCTCTCATGACTGCGCCCGTCCAAGTCCCCGTCGCTTCTTGCCGCGCCCTCTGCCGGACCTACGGTTCCGGCCCCACGGCCGTTTCGGCGCTCCTGGACCTGGACCTGGACCTAGCCGCCGGGCAGGTGACTGCCCTGACCGGGCCCAGCGGCTCCGGCAAATCCACCTTGCTGCACATCATGGGAGCCATGGACAGCCCGACCTCCGGCAGCATCAGCGTGGCCGGCGCGGACCTCTCCGACCTGGATGACGAAGCCGCCTCCCGCTTTCGCAACCAGCACCTCGGTTTCGTCTTCCAGTTCTTCCACCTCATCCCGTCCCTGAGTGTGGTGGAGAACATCGCCCTCCCGGGGCGCTTGGGAGGCACGCCGGCGGCCGAGGCCGAGCAACGCGCGGCCGAGCTCGTGGCTCGGGTCGGCCTTGCAGGGAAGGAGCAACGTCTGCCCGATGCTCTCTCAGGGGGCCAACAGCAGCGGGTGGCGGTGGCGCGCGCCTTGATCAACAAACCCTCCCTGGTGCTGGCGGACGAACCCACCGGCAACCTGGACCACGCCTCCGGCGCCGACATCATGCGCCTCTTGCTCGAGCTGGCTGAGGAGCAGCAGATCGCCGCCCTGGTGGCGACCCACGACCCCCAGGTGCGTGAGTTCTCCCAGCGCGTCCTGGTGCTGGACGACGGACGCCTGCAGAGCGACACCGGCCAGGCGCCATGATCCCCCCCCGGCAGCGACTCCGGCGACTGCTCACCGTACTCGGCGTCCTCTTGGCCGACGCCCGGGCCCACAGGCTCCAGACCCTCACGACCTGCCTCGGTGTGGCGGTGGGCGTGGCCGTCGTCGTGGCAGTGCGCATCTCCAGCGACTCCGCCCTCTCTCACTTCCGGGAGACGGTGCAGACCTTCACCGGCGCGGCCACCCACGAGCTGCGCGGCAACAGCCCGCTGCCAGCAGCCCGGCTGGGGGACTTGCTTCGGCACCCTCAGGTGAAGGCCGCCCAGCCCATCGTCGAATCCAACCTGCTGCTCGAGCTGCCCGGCGGGGGGGCACGCCCTTTGCGGCTCGTGGGCATCGACCCCTTCCTCTCCGCCCCCTTCCTCCAACTCGACGAGCAGACCCTCGCAGACGCCAGCGAACGCGGGTTGTTCGAACGGCTGCTGACCGAGCCTAGCCTCGTGCTCATGTCGGAGTCCTCACTGGCTGAGATGGGTTTGTGGGAGCCCGGCTCGGGTGCAGGCTCCGTGCTCCCCGCCCGCGGGCCCGAAGGCCCGCTGCGCTTGGTGGTCGAGGCCATTCCTTCAGCAAGCCTGGCTGCGGGCGAACCGCCCATCGCCCTGGCCGACCTGGCCACCGCGCAGGAGCTGCTCGGCCTGGGTTCGCGGGTCACACGCTTCGACCTCATTCTGGACGGCGAGGAGAGCCAGCTGTCGCTGCTGGCGGGTGAGCGTCTCAGCAAGCCGGCCGCTCGCGGGGAGCGGGCCGCGAGCATGACGGACGCCTTCCGAACCAACCTTTTGTGCCTCGGGTTCTTGGCGGTGCTCGTGGGTGGCTTCCTGGCCTACAACATGGCGCAGTTTGCGGTGGTGCGGCGTCGCCCCCTGCTGGGGCGCCTGCGCTGTCTCGGCGCCGATGCCCGCACACTCATGGCGGCGCTCCTGCTGGAAGCCACCTGCCTGGGCCTGCTGGGCAGCGCTGTGGGCATCGGACTCGGCTGGCTCATGGCCCACACGATGGTGGCGGATGTCGCCCGAACGGTGAGCACGCTCTACGGCTACATCGAAACACCTGTCCCGCAGCTGGACGCTCTCACCCTGGCGCTGGCCGCAGCGGTGGGGACCCTGGCGGCCGTGGCGGCCACCTGGGCACCGGCGCGCTCCGCCGCACGCACCTCGCCCGCAGTCATCGCGGGTCGCCGGCACACGCCCAACACCCTGGCACCCCTTTGGGTTCCCGCAGCGCTGTTCCTGGGCGGTGCGCTGCTCCTGCTTCCGTCGGGCAGCGCGGTCCTGCTCCCAGCTGTCACCGTCCTGGCCTGGTTGCTGGCGAGCGCGAACGGCCTCCCTCACCTGCTGGGGCGCGTGGTTCGATGGCGGGTCCATCGCCCCGTGCTCGCCCTGGCCTTCGGGCGCATCCAGCGTTCCCTGGGTCGCACCGGTTCTGCGGCCGGTGCCCTGGCAATGCCGCTGGCCATGACCATCGCCATCCTCGTGATGGTCGGCTCGTTCCGAGCAGAGGTCACAGCCTGGTCCAGCTCGATCCTGTCGGCCGACGTGTACGTGAAGCCCCTCTACCAGGAGCTCTACGCGGACACGGCTCGCCTCTCTCCTGACCTGCTCCAGGCCTTCGCCGACTCGCCCGAGGTGGAGGCGGTGGACCGGCTGCGACTCACGGAACAGACCCGCGGGGACATCAGCTTCCTGGTGGCGGGCTCGCCCATGGAAGCCACCCGCGCCCGGCGCTCCATGCGGGTGATCTCCGGGGGCGCCGTGCCCGAACTGATGCAGCTTCTGGACGCCGGAGAAGCACTGATCAGCGAGCCCCTGGCCAACCGGCTCGACCTCTCCGTGGGCGACACGCTCCAGCTGGACGACCGAGACGGCGGGCTCTCGATGCCCATCGCCGGTGTCTTCCAGGACTTCTCCTGGGACCGGGGCTACGCCCTGCTCTCGGAGCAACGCTACCTCTCCATCTATGGGGACACGGGGGTGCGCAACGCAGCGCTGCTGCTGAGCCCGGGCACGGATGCTGATGCCTATGCGCGCTCCCTCTCCAGCCGCTTCGAGGAGGCCGAGTTCCGCACGGTGGAAGTTCTGCGCCAGGACATCCTGCGGGCCTTCAACGACACCTTCGCCATCACCTACGTCTTGCAGACCATCTCCACGGCCCTGGCGTTGGTGGGCATCCTGACCGCGGTGCTCTGCTTGCACCTGGAGCGACGCAGCGAGTTGGGCGTGCTGCGCGCCCTCGGCGCCCGACAGCGCACGGTGGGGCGCCTGCTGATGGTGGAGGCGCTCGTGCTGCTGGGGGTCGCGGCCGCCGCAGCCATCCCCGTGGGCCTGGGCCTGGCCTGGGTGCTCGTCTCGGTGGTGAACACCCGCTCGTTCGGTTGGAGCTTTCCCATGCTCGTGGAGGTCGGGCCCATCGCTGGGCTGATGGGCATGGCGCTGCTTGCGGGACTGCTTGCCGGCTGCGTGCCGTGGTGGTTGGTGCGCAAGGCAGCGGTCGCGGATCTGCTAGAGAGTCGACGATGAGCTTCCGGCCGCAGCTCGCTCTCTCACTGTGTCTTCTGTGCCTCTGCCTGGGAGGCGTCTCCCCGGCGGTCCGCGCGCAGGTCCCGGCGCCCCCAAGGGAGAGACCGGCGTTCCCTGAGCTGCGCAACGCCGAAGGCTTCCTGCAAGCGGGGCCCGGCCGAGAGCTCCGGCTTCCCGGGGATCACGCGGCACATCCCGAAACACGCACTGAGTGGTGGTACCTGACCGGCCCCCTGGAAGGTCCCGACGGTGAGCTCTTCGCCTTCCAGGCGACGTGGTTCAGGCGGGCCCTGATGTACGAGGTCGAGCAGGGCCGATCGAAACTTGCAACGCGCGATGTGCTGCTCTTCCACGGAGTCCTTGCTGATGTAGGCCAGGGCACAGTGCACTTCGTCGAGCAGGCCAGCCGCGCGTACCCGCCCTGGGCCTGGTCGAACCCCGAGCGCCTGGACGTCTCTCTCTTCGAGCAGAGCCTGGTGGATGCCAGCGGACGCGGAGAGTCGGCCAGCCTCGCCATGCACGCCGACGGGGCCCGGGTGCAGCTGGAACTCGACCTGGACAGCGTCACACCACTCCTGCACGGAAGCGAAGCAGGCTTGTCCGTGAAGGGGAACGAGCTGGGCCAAGCCAGCTGGTACTACTCGCTCCCGGGCCTGACCGTGGAGGGCACGCTGCAGCTCGAGGGCCAGGATGCCCTGCCCGTGAAGGGCCACGTCTGGTTCGACCACGAGTTCGGTTCCAGCCAACTCGGTGAGGATCAGCAGGGTTGGGATTGGTTCTCCGTGGTCCTGGACGACGGCTCCGAACTCATGCTCTACGACATGCGACTCGCTGACGGCAGCCGCGACAGCACCAGTTCGGGGACGCTGCGACTTCCTGACGACACACGTGTCGTGCTCGCCGAGGAAGATTTTCGGATCTCCGTCTCCGAACACTGGACCAGCCCCCGCACCGGCATTCGATACCCCAACGCATGGACCCTCACTGTTCCCAGTGCTGAGCTGAACGTGCAGGTTCGCCCTGTACTCAACGATCAAGAACTCCGGACACCCGGGACCACCGGCGTGACCTACTGGGAGGGCCTCTGCGAATTCGAGGGAACGCGTGCTGGACGCCCCCTCCGGGGCAGCGGGTACGTGGAGCTGGTGGGCTACGGCGACACCATCGCCAGTCGCTTCCAGAGTGCACCCAATCGCGGCGTTTCTCGCTGACTCGACCCCCCGGTCAGAAGGTCCAAGAAAAGCGCAACGTGTTATGTTGATCCGTTCACATTTCCGCCGATAAGGCGGAAGAGTCGGGCACCTCCCCCTCGTGTGTTGCCGACCCACACCGCACCCTTTGAGTGACAGCACGCGCGATGAGAGTCCTATTCCTATCGCCCTTCCTCGCCCAAGAGCCCTTGGGTGTGATGTATCTCTCTGGCGCCCTCAAGGCTGCTGGACACGACACCCGAATGATCTTCGTCCCGGACTCACAGTTCGAGGAGAAGCTCCTGGAGTACGACCCGCAGGTGGTCTGCTTCTCGTTCACGACCGGGATGCACAACACGGTGCTCGGCTTGAACGCTCGTGTGAAGAAGCTCATGCCGCACGTGGTCTCGGTGGCCGGCGGCGCCCACGTGACCGTGGTGCCTGAGTTCATCCAGGAAGAAGGCATCGATGCCATCTGCCGCGGCGACGGTGAGTATGCCCTCGTCGAGTTCATCCGCCGCGTCGACGCCGGCGAAGACCTCACGAACATCCCCAGCATCAACTACAAGGATGCTGACGGCGTCATCCACACCAATGAGCCCGGGCCCCTGGAATCAGATCTCGAGGTCTTCGGCTTCTGTGATCGCTCGGTGGTCTACGACGCCGCGGATTTCTACCGCAGCAGCGAGCGCAAGGTCATCAAGACCGACCGCGGCTGCCCCATGAACTGCTCCTTCTGCTTCCACCACGCCTGGAAGAAGAAGGTCTACAAGGTCACGAACAACGAGTACGTGCGCCGCCGCAGCGTCAGCCACGTCATCGAAGAAGCACTGAAGATCAAGGAGCAGTATCCGCTCTCCTTCGTCCACTTCCTGGACGACATCTTCAACATCAACAACAAGTGGCTGGAGGAGTTCGCCGAGCGCTGGCCCAAGGAGGTCGGCATCCCCTTTGATGCGATTCTCATGGCCAACATGGTCACCGAGAAGCACATCAAGCTGCTCAAGAAGGCTGGCTGCCTCTACGCCCGCATCGCCTTCGAGGCCGCCAACGACCACATGCGCAATGCGGTCATGAAGAAGAACACCACGCGCCAGCAGCTCATTCGCGCGGCGGGCTTCATCCGCCAGCACGGCATCCGCCTGGGCAGCCTGAACATGATGGGTGGGCCCGGCACCTCCATCGACGACGACATTGAAACGATCCTGCTCAACATCGAATGCAAGGTGGACCACCCCCTCGCGTCGCTGCTGCAGCCGTACCCGATGACCGACATCAACGACATGACGGAGGAGATGGGGCTGGCGACGGACACCTGGGACGAGTTCCCCGCGTTGTTCAACCGCACCACCTCCATCGCGCTGCCCAATCGGCACTACTTCGAGAACCTGCACAAGTGGTTCCCGGTCGTGGTGCGCTTCCCGAAGACCTTGCCCTTCGCGCGCAAGGCCATTCGCTGGAAGCTCATGAGCCGCCCGTTCACCTGGATGTACATGCTCTGGAGTGAGTGGCTGGTGACGGAACAGAACCAGCTCTACTACGCCGCCCAGGGCAAGAAGGGTTTCAAGACCCTGCCGCCGGTGGACTTCACTCAACGGGTGTTCACCAAGGGCGTCATCCGCATCTTCTCGTCCATCTTCAAGCGCAGCGTCTCCAAGACCGGTCTGAAGTTGTCGCTCAACGACGAGCGCGTGATGAACCACATGGACGACTAGGGCCCACGCCTGAGCAGGTGCTCCCTGCTTTCCCGCGCTGTCCTGCTAGACTCCGTGCCTCCTGCCCTGGGAGTTCCGGATGAATGCTCGTGTGGTCGCAGTCTTCGCTGCTGCTCTGATAGGCCTTGTGATCCTGGCCACGGTCGGTGGGGGCAAGAATGCCGATGTCGTACTCTATTGCGCGGTGGACCGCGCCCACTCCGAGCCCATCGTTCGCGCCTTCGAGGCAGCCACGGGCCTCACGGTGGACTTCCAGCCCGACGTCGAGCTGAGCAAGTCCGTGGGGCACCGCCGCCGCCTCCAGGAGGAAGCAGGCAACACACGCTGCGACGTCTTCTGGAACAACGAAGTGGTGCAGATGGTGTTGTTGGCCGAGGCCGGTCTGCTTCAACCCTACGCCTCACCCGAGGCGGCCGACATCCCGCAGGGCCTACGGGACCCGGACGACCTGTGGGTGGGCTTCGGTGCCCGCGCCCGAGTGCTCATCGTGAACACGGATGAGTGCCCCGACCCTGCGCTGCGCCCGAGCAGCACGACGGACTTCCTGGCCGCCACGTGGAAGGGCCGCGCGGGCATGGCGGAGCCACTCACCGGCACGACGGCAGCGCACGGCAGCATCTGGATCCAGGACTGGGGCCTCGACCGGACCCTGGAGATGTTCCAAGCCATGAGCGACAACGGCGTGGCCTTCGGCCCTGGCAACGCCCACCTCATGAAGCTCGTGAGGGATGGCAAGCTGGCCTTTGGCTTCACGGACACGGATGACGCCAAGGTGGCCCTCGACGCTGGAGCCCCGGTGGTGCAGATCGTCCCCGATCAGGGCCCGGGTGACCCCGGCCTGATCGTCATCCCCAACACCGTCGCCATGGTCGCCGACGCGCCCCACCCCGAGGCAGCCCGCAGGCTCATCGACTTCCTCTGCTCGCGAGCGGTGGAGGAGATGCTCGCCCATGGTCCCTCGGCCCAGATCCCCGTGCGCAGCGACGTTCCGAGACCGGACGGGGTGCTCGACCTCTCCCAGTACACCCTGGCCCCCATCGATTGGCGCGCCGTGGGCGAGACCTACGGCGACTCCGTCGATGCCCTGGAAGACTTCTTCACCAAGTAGAGGCCCTAGCGTGGACGCCAGTCACGAGCTCATCACCCTGCGCGAAAAGACGGAGCGCATGCTGGAGCATGCGGTGCGCGAATTCGAATCCGTCGGTGACCGCTACGAGATCCCCTATCAATCGACGCGGGTGATCGTGCACCCCATCGAGTGGACCAAGGGGCGCACCCTGTTGCGCATCCTTGCCCCGATCCTGGTGGACGTGGACGTCGAGCCCGAGCTCTACAAGAAACTGAGTGAGCTGAATAACACGACCATCTTCGGCAAGTTCTACGTGCGCGAACAGACCATCTACATCGAACACAACCTCTTGGGCGAGTCCGTGGACACCATGGAATTCCGTGCAGCCTTCGCCTCCGTGGCGCACCACGCCGACCACCTGGACGACCGGCTCCTCGCAGAGTTCGGCGGACGTAAATGGAGCTCCAATGCCTGAGGACAGTGCCGCCTTCGTGCAGCTCGACACGCTCTTGAGCGACGCACATCCGGACGAGCTGCGAGAGCTCCTGGATGCGGTGACCTTCGTGGCGCGGCGCCTCAACCACAATGTCATCACCTGCGAACACGCCATGGTGGTGGGGGCGGAGCAGGGCCTGGAACTCATGGCGCGGGCCGTTCCCAGCCTGCCCGCCTTCCGAGAGGCCCTGCTGGATTCGCTCTTCGATGATCGGGATCAGTTCCGGTACGAGGCCGAGGCAGACCAGGAACAGATGTGGGTCAAACCCGAGATGGCCCAGCTGCTGAAGCGCATCGAAGGCGGCGAAGCCATCCCGAAGGTCCTGGCCGAGGTCATGCGGGGCGACATCCCCAGGATTCGGCGCGCCGTGGCCTACGCCAGGGACAACGAACCAGAGGTCCTGCCCCCGGACACCATCACCCTCGAGGCACTGCAGGACCTCCAGGACTCCCTGCCGTCCTCGACCTCCAGGGACGCTCCTCCCGTCGCTGGCGCCTCCCAAGAGCAAGATGGTGCGGACAAGGTGCAGAGCCCTCGCTCCGGCGGCAGGAGCCCCTTGCCGCTTACAGCCGACCTCGCCGACGAGTCAGCAGAGGATCCGCCTGTCGTAGGCCGTGATGGTCTGTTCGACCAAGTGGCACGCATCCTGCTCCGCTTCCACGAGCCCGCCATCTTGCTGGTGAGCCCGCCCGGTGCCGGCAAGACCAGCTTCGTGCGAGGCATTGCCCGCGCCGCCGCAAGCGGTGCGCTGCCCGCGCTCAAGGGTTTCCGCTTCCTGCGGCTGAAGCTCCTGGACCTCGTGGCCCAGAGCCATCGCGGCCAGGACCCGCACGCCGTGGTGGCCCAGATCCTCAGCGCCGTCACCGAAGACCCGACGACCGTCTTGGTCATCGACGACCTGCATCTGCTGGTGGCCAAGCAGGGCTACCCGCTCATGTCGGACCTGATCGACACCGTGAAGATGCACATCACGCGCGGCAAGGTGCGCGCCCTGCTCACGGTCGACGCCGACGCGTACCAGAAGTCGTTCGGGGGCGATACCTTCTTCACGTCGCAGATCACCGTGAAGCGATTGCCCATCATGGAACGGGAAACGCTCAGCGAGGTCGTTCGACTCTACAAGCCACGCCTCGAACAGCACTTCCGCCTGGTCTTGGAGGATGGGGCCCTGGAGGCTGCCGTCGAAGCCACCATGAGTGAGGAGAGCCCCGAGTACTGGCCGCCCGGCTCGACCATCCGCTTGCTCGATGAAGCCTGTGCCATGGCGCGCTCCGAGCTTTCTGCCGGAGTCACGGACGAGCACGTGCGCCGCTGCTGTTCGGAAGAGAGGCCCTCCGCGGCTCACCTCGACCGGGCCCGCCTGCAGCTCATCGAACAGCGCCTGGAAGAGCGGGTGCTCGGGCAGGAGGTCGCGGCAGGCGCGGTGGCCCGCCGGGTTCGGCTCTCCAAACTGCACCTCGATCGCAAACCCGAACGCCCAGACGGCGTGTTCCTGTTCATGGGGCCCTCCGGCGTGGGCAAAACCGAGATGGCGCGGGCCCTGTCGCGCGCGCTCTACGACGACGAGAGTCGACTGGTCCGGCTCGACATGAGCGAGTACATGGAGCCCCACTCCATCGCCCGGATCATCGGCGCACCGCCCGGCTACGTGGGCTACGGCAGCGACGGCGCCCTCACGGGCCCTGTGGCCCAGCTCGGCCACTGTGTAGTCCTGCTGGACGAGATCGAGAAGGCCCACCCACGCGTCCTCAACCTCTTCCTGCAAGTCTTCGACGACGGCCGGCTCACGGACAGCAAGGGCAAGTTGGTGAGCTTCTCGGACACCGTGGTGATCATGACTTCCAACATCGGGCGCGAGCTCTACGCCATCCACGACGAAGAGTCCATCGGCTTCGGCCGCAAGGAGGAGGAGGCAAAGGCTGAAGCGCATCCCCTGCGCGACACGGTCCAGGACCACCTCTTGCGGGTGCTGCCCTCGGAGTTCGTCAACCGCATCGACGAAATCGTGCCCTTCCGGGTCCTGCATGGGGACGACATGCTGCGCATCGCCGCACACATGTTGGAGCTCGAGGCGATCCGCTGGCAGCAGCGGGGCAAGTCGTTCCTGTTCGAGGACGAGGTCGCCACGATCATCTCCGGCAGTGGCTACGACCCGCGGCTCGGCGCGAGGCACGTCGAACGCAACTTGGAACGCCTGGTCATCGCCCTCATCTCCGAGGCCGCCGTGAAACAGGAGTTCGATGTGGTCCGGGAACTGAAGCTCAGCGTGACGGACGGGGTCATCTGCCTCTCGCTCGACGGCGTGCCCTTCCAGTGCCTCGGAAACACCGGCATCTCAGACGCCTAGGCGCGTGCCCCGGCGGCGATCTGCTTGAGGCCGTCAGCCAGGTGCGCGATCACGGCCTCGCGCTCGAAACGAGCGCCGTTGTCGGGCGGCAGGGCCCCACGCATCCGGCGCTCAAGATCCGCATCCTCGAAGAGAGCGCGCAACGCCCGGGTCAGGTCGGCGACCGAGCCGTCGAACAGCAGGCCGTTGTGTCCATCATCCACGAGGTCGGGGACGAGCCCCACGCCGGTGGAGATGACCGGGGTGCCGCAGGCCATGGCTTCGGGAACCACCCGGGGCCCCCCCTCGCTGAGGGAGGCGCAGACGAGCACCCGCGCGCGCCGATACACGTCCGCCAGGGCCTGTGCGTCAGGAACCCAATCGATGCGCTCCAGCTGCTCGGCCAAGCCCCGCTCCGCAGCAAAGGCGTCGATCCGTGCAGCCTCGGGACCACGCCCGAGCAGGCGCACCCTGAGCGAGAGGCCATGCTCTCGCTTCAGCTGGTCCACCGCTTCCAGCAGCACCAGGATGCCCTTATTCGGCACGAGGCGGCCGACCAGAAGCACATCGCAGTCAGGTTCGACGCTGGCCTCCGGGCGAAAGATGCCCTGGTCGAGGTACAGCGACGGAAGCACGTGGATGGAAGCCCGCGGGATGCCCCAGCTCTCCAGCAGCGCCGGCATCTCCAGGTCGTTCACCACGCGGAAACCAGCCGCCCGCTTCCTTGCCCAGCGGGCATAGAGCCTCGTCATGCGGCGGTCCAGCCATTCCCTACGATTGGCCGCGCGCGGAAAACCCGGCACATGATGCAGTTCTGCCACGTACGGAACCCCCGTGGCTCGCGAAATGCGCCACGACCCCAGACCGTTGTAGAACGGGTTGTAGTCGTGGCTCGTGATCACCGTGTAGGGGCGCTCGGCCGCCAGGCGCAAGCCTGTGCGTGTGATGTACCCCGCCTGCCGCAACTTGCCTGTCGTGGGGTGATGCAGATGCACGTTGCCGAACAGGCATTCGTGCTCCACCTTCTCCGGCCGCGTGCCGATCACGTCCACCCGCTCCCAGTGCTTCGAGAAGGTCTCGAGCATGTAGTAGAAGGGGCCGCGTTCGCCGGCTACGACGGAACGGTCGGCACTGACCATGAGCACGTTGGGTCCGGCCTGCATGAGCCTAGGGCTCGTAGGTGCCGAGGATGTCTCTTCCAGTCTCAAGGCCGACGCGCAGCGAGCGCGCCATGTTGTTGTACCAGAACTGTCCGGAACGCCCGATGGACCTCAGGTTGTCGAACTTGTCGACTTCCGCGAACACCTTGTCGAGCTTCTCGCGGTAGTCGAGGGGGTACACCGGGTAGGAATCGGGCACGAACATGTACTCGATGTCCTCGATGTCCTCGGGCTCGCAGACGCCCAACTTGGACAGCCCTGCCGCAATCTCGACGAGCAGCGCTTCGCGCTCCTTCTCGTCGCTGAAGTCGGGCCGCGTGATCTCCACGCAGAGGCTGTCCTTGCCCTCGGGGCACAGGCCTCCCACCGATCGGTTCGGGTAGTAGATCCGGTTGAAGACGATCTCTTCGTCGGCGATGTAGGTGTAGAGGTCATCCCCCTGGGGCAGGGGTTTACGGATCTTCATGAGCCCGAGCAGGATCGTCATGAACGGCAGCTCCTGCCGGTCGATGCCCGCCAGCGAACACATGCGATGGATGGAGCCGGTCCAGATCACGGAGGCAGGGTTCTCGATGGAACCCCCTTCCCCGCTCGACCCGCCGGACCAGTTCACGCGTGAGACATGGTGGTCCGACACTTCGAAGGACACGTTGCTCGCCCGCAGCTCCAGACGGCCTCCGCGTTCCAGGTAGTCTTCCGAGAGTCGCTCACAGATCTGGCCGACGCCCCCCGGCGGGTAGAGCACCTTCTTGTAGTTCTTGGCAAAGGCCATGCGGGTCAGACCCTGCATGATCTTGAACACACGCAGCGCGCCCTTCGGCGGTGGGGGCTCGGTGTTGCCAGCAGCCTTGTCCGCCTCAGCCTTGGCCTTCACGGCCGGGTAGCGGGTCAGGAAGCGTTCGATGAGCTTCGGTTCCAACTGCAGGACCTTGTCGCGCTTCACGTCGGGCACGTTGTGGACCGTGCGCGCCGTCTGGTTCCACCAATCCCGGTGCAGCTGCGCCGAACCGCCGTGGACCGGCACCTTCTTCTCGATGTATGGGCCGAGGAAGATGGACCACATCTTGCTGCCGAACATCCCCTGCATGTAGTCGCGGGCCACGTAGGTGTCGGGGATGTTCTGGCTGATGCAGTTCTTCAGGTAGCTCGCGATACCCAGGATGGGCAGCTTGAAGGCAGCGGAAGCCGTGGGCGGCCATGGCACGTTGGCCTTGCCGATCTTCGCCCCGATCTTGAAGTCGATGGGGCGCCACTCATCGGGCCGCATGCAGCTCTTGATCAGCTCATTCACTTCATCCGAGACATCCAAGAAGAAGTAGTGGGGCCCCACGTCGAAGATGTGGCCGTCAAACTCGACCGTCCGCGCCAGGCCACCCACCTCGCCCTTGCGCTCCAGGATGACCACCTCTTCACCCGCCCGGCGAAGGGTCTGAGCAGCCCCCATGCCTGCCATCCCGGCGCCCACGACCACGTGCGGACCTGGCTTTGAGGTGTTCGACACGAGGGAAGGCTCCGGGCGGAAAAAAGGCTGGGCATCATAGCCTTCCCCGGCGGAGGGAGGCTCGCTCTCTCCAGCGCCCTTCGACATTCAATCCACACTCTCTTGATGGTCTCAGAAGCCGAATCGGGGCTCCCGCAGCTCGCCGGTTCGATGCCCCGTTGCTGAAAATGCAGTTCCATGGCACCCAGATTGGACGCCCCTGGGAACAACGCATCCGTACAGACTCAGAAAATCCACCTGAATCCGGCCCTCCGACCCGTTAAGACTTGTGCATCTGTCGAGGCTCGATGGGACTCATGGCGGGTCCACGCGAGCCTTTTCTTGCGCGGTATGGGAGGCAAAGCATGGAAATGCTCCACGCGAACAACATGTCCAGGAGCCTCAAGGCTCTTTGCGACGTGAATCGCATCCGGATCCTCGAGATCCTCGTCAAAGGCGAATTCTGCGTCTCTGACCTCGTCGAACAGCTTGCGATCGACCAGCCCAAGGTCTCGCACCACCTGGCGATCCTGCGCAGTGCGGGCATCATCCGCAGCCGTAGGGATGGTCGTCACATCAACTACTCGATCCGTCCCAACGTCTACAAGCGCGTCGAGAACCCTGAGGGAGCCACCGACGTCTTTGACCTCGGCGAACTCACGGTGACCTTCCGCTTCGGTGCCGTGGCCGCCATGAGCAATGGCGTCGAGGGCGTTGGTCTGACGTCGGCTTCTCCCCGGGAACCCGGTGAGAGCCTTGGCGCAGCCATGAGCTGATCTGCCGGGGCTCGGCTCCGGCATTGCCGATGACCGAGCCCATCCGGGATCGACCTTCGCGGCAGGAGTTCCTACGGATCTCCTGCCGCGTGTCGTTCGGGGCAACCGCGCGCTGAGCGACTCCGCTCGCGGCCGCGAGCTGCTCGTGGCCTAGCCGAGCATCTTGCGATCGGCCTGGCCGGTCTCGAGCTCCGCCTGCTTGCTGTTCTTCCGGAGCTCGTACTCGAAACGGGCGTTGGCAGGTGCGTAGCGCAGCTTGCCTTCCTTGCACTCGGGGCAAACCCAATCCAGCAACGCGGACATGTCGGCGTTGTAGTGGGTCAGCATGTTGTTGTTCCGGTTGACCCAGCACTCGAAGAGACACTTCGAGTTGTCGCACTCAAACTTCAGCAAGCTCAGCATGGTGCTCTTCATGATCTGGTCTCCCACAAGCCTGCGGGCTGTGGATCTCTCGCAGGGTGCATGTGCCAAGGAACGTCAGACTTCGAGGCCGCGCAGAATTCTAAGGCGAGATAGGCCAGAGGCAAGGGGGCAATGACACCCGAACTGATCGGGTCCGTCCCACCCATGGAGATTCCGCGTCTCTGTGGACCAATTCGAGGGAACTCTTGAGTCATGGGCGAATCTGACACGGGTCCAAAAGAAGCCGAATTCGTGCTCAGGACCGAGCTGCAGGGGTCGTGCCAGTGGGCACGGCAGGTCCGGCCGCTACGAGGCGTTCGTTCTCGATGCGGTCCAAGCGTGACTCATCCACGTCACCCGTCGGGTAGTGCCCCGAGAAGCATGCGCTGCAAGTCTGCTTGATGTGCTCGTTGCCCTCCATCACGGCGTTCTCCAGGTTGGAGAGCGTCTGGTAGACGACGCCGTCCGCGCCGATGTATTCAGCAACTTGTTCCGGAGTCCGGTCCCGGGCCACGAACTCATTCTTCGTGGACATGTCGATGCCGTAGATGCACGGGTAACGCAGGGGCGGCGACACCGAAGCGAAGTACACCTTCTTGGCCCCCGCCTTGCGGGCGAGATCGACGATCTGTTTCGAGGTGTTTCCGCGCACGATGGAGTCGTCCACCAACAGCACGTTCTTGCCCTCGAACTCGAGCTGGATCGGATTCAGCTTCTCGCGGATCGACTTCTGGCGGAGCTTGTTGCTCGCCATGATGAATGTCCGGCCGATGTACCGGTTCTTCACCAACCCCTCGCGGTACTTCATCTTGAGCGAGCGCGCCATGGCCATGGCAGAGGTGACTGCCGACTCGGGCACGGGGATGATCACATCGACATCCCAGCCCGTCGCTTTCCAGACCGGTGCCATCTGCTCGCCCAGCCGGATGCGCGTCTTGTAGACACTGACCCGGTCGAGGAAGGAGTCCGGCCGGGCAAAATAGACCCACTCGAAAAGGCATGGGGAGTGGGGCTTGTCGGCCAGCTGCCGGCGGTGCGCGGTGCCCGCCTTGTCGATGAACAGCGCTTCGCCTGCTGCCAGGTCGAAGGTCTGGTGGAAGTCGAGCACATCCATCAGCACGCTTTCGGACGCGATGCACCAGGAGGTGCGCCCATTTTCGTTGGTCCTGCTCCCGACGATGATCGGCTTGATGCCATAGGGATCGCGGAAGGCGTACATGCCCTCATCAGCGATCATGCCCACCACTGAGTAGGCGCCCTTCACGCGGTCGTAGACGCTCTTGATGGCCTCGAAGACTTGGTCGGGCTCCAGTTCATCGATGCGCTGTTTCGCCAGGCCGTCCCCGAAGACGTTGAGAATGCCCTCCAGATCACACGATGAGTTCACATGCCAGTGTGACTCGCGCGACATGCTGGTGGTGATCTCGTCGAAATTGGTGACGTTGCCGTTGTGCACCATCCCCAAGCCGAAGGGGTAGGAAAGCATGAAAGGCTGGGCGTCTTCGGCGCCGCCAAGGCCCACCGTGGGGTAGCGCACGTGGGCGATCCCGACCGAGCCCGTGAGATCCTTCAGGGCAGCCGGGGTGAAGACGTCGCGGACCAGGCCGCGAGCCTTGTGCATATGGAAGTGGCCATCGAAAGTCAGCGCGCCTGCGGCATCCTGCCCTCTGTGCTGGATCGCCAAAAGACCCGTTGCGAGATCTGCCGCAACGTCGCTGCCCTCGGGGCCGAGGATGCCAATGAATCCGCACATACTCTTGGTGTCACTCCTCGGAAGGGACGTTGGATTCTAGCCATCCGGACCAGGGACCGCTACGGACACGGAGCAGTCATGGCCGCCCGCCTGACACTCCGATACGCTCGCAAACCCATCCCCCGTGCAGGCGTCCCCCATGCTCCCCACTCTCAGCCTTTTCTTGTTGAGTCTCTTTTCCCTCGCCCAGGAGGCTCCAGGAGGCGAGCAAGCGGACACTGCCACTGCGCCCGAGCTGACGCCCCCCGCGGAGTCCGCTGCCCGGGAGGTGCTCAGCAACGCTCAAACGCACCTCTATGACGTGGTGGGAGCCGGACTGGAGAGCCTCTCGTATGAGGTCCCGATCCGGATGGCCGACCCCGAAGGCGAGACGACCCCGTTGGGTACGGTCACCGTCCGCTGGACGCCGCCGCTGAGGCCGGAGATCAGCGTACTCACGTCGGACTCCCTGCCCGCTGCCCTGGAGCAGCAATCCGTTGCGATTGCCTTCCAGCTCGAGGCCCAGGGTCGACAGACCTTGCGCTTCATCGACAACCAGATCTTCACCGGACTCCTGGAGGCCTACACACCCACCCTGCAGGACACCTCGGACACGGGATTGAGCCAGGTGCACTTTGATCCCAAGGAAGCCGGCGAAGGCAGGCCTGAGCTGGATTGGTTCTTCGACCCCGATGGCGTTCCGTTGCGCTTCAGCATGGCGTTTGTCCAGGGGGGCATGACCGTCAACCTCAGCTATGAGCACGAGTGGGAGGCCGCCTCGGAGACGGATGCCTCGCTGGTGCTGAAGCGGCTCACTGTCGTCCAGGAGTCGGGACCCATGCGTTCCACCGTCACCACCACGCTCCAGCACGAACAGCTCGACGGGCTGACCATGCTGACCGGCTTCGTGGAAACCACGTCCTCACCCTCAGGGCAGCCAGCTGCCAACGCTGTCCAGCTCGGAGAGCTGGACGTCAGAGCGCGAGAGACCGGCGACGGCTAGTCGGGGTGGTTCGCCTCAACGGCGTCGAACACGCGATCCAGGGCTTCCACCATGGCGTCGATCTCGCGTGTGAGCACGTCCGCCAGGAGCAGGATTCGAAGCCGCGACAGCTCGCCCGAGCCTCCGCAGCCCAGCAGCTTGACCCCCATGCGCCAACCTGTCGCGATGATCTCCTCGCGGAAGCGCACGCTGAGACCCCACATGCCTCCGAGCCCGGAGAACTCAGGGAAGATGTCCTGATGCCGGGCTGAGAGTTCTGCCAGCTTCATCCGCAGATACTCCCCCTTGATGCGGGAGTTCTCGAGATAGCAGCGGCCCTCGAAGACCGCGTCGGCGGATCGCGTGAGCTGGTCGACGGTGTTGTACGCCATGTTGACGTCAAAGAGCTTGCCACTGCCGAAGGTGTTGCTGTGCCAACCGACGTGGCAATCGGCCTCGAGCTCCGCGCGAACCACCGTGATGCCCAGGACGGCCGACTTGGCTATCCAGGTGATGTCCGGTTCCAGGCCCGTGTGCTGGGTCGCATACAGCCGCCCTGTGCGACCAAAGGACTGAACTTCATCCGACCCGAAAAGCATGCCGTGCGAACGGGCGCACTCCACCACCTGGGCCAACCAGCCCTTGTCGGCGATGACATAGCCGCCTTCGCCCTGGTAGACCTCCGTCAGGAAGCAGGCGGCCAGGTCGACGGGGACCTTCCCCGCAGCGACCACGCCAGCCACGCCCCCGGGCGCATCGAGGATCTCGGTGATCGAGCGCGTGTCCAGCTGATCAGCGAAGTCCGAGAGCTGCCCATTGAAGGGAATGTTGCGGATCCAGCGAGACTTCCAGTAGCCCAGGTGCTGCGCCTTCTTGGAGCGCGTCATGTTCAGCACTCCGAGCGTTCGGCCGTGGAAGGCCCGGTCACACGCGAACACGAAGAAGGGATAGTCACGATAGACCGCGTCCGGCATGGACTGGTCCGCGTCGTAGAAGCTGTCGCGGCCGATACCCAGATCCTGCATCACCCGATCCAGGACTTCGGCTCCGTACTTCGACACGAACTGGCGATATCGGTGCAGCGTGGCCAGCTTCAGGGCGGCCTCGCCGGCCTCCGCGCCGCTGTTCGAGAAGAAGCACTTGAAGCCACCCTGTCCGGGATAGGCCTCCTCGGTCAGCCGATTGATGAGCCCGGCGAGCTCCTGGGGCGTGTGCACCCCCTCGATCGGCTTGCTGAAGAACACGAAGTCGTCGGTGTTGATCTCCCGCCGAAACGTCAGCCCGTGTGCGACGAGCGCCTCGATGCTGCGCAAGAACTCCGGGTTGTGCTCGCAGATGAGCTTCTGCGCCACACCTTGATAGAGGTCCAGATACACACCGGAAGGGGAGTCCACGAACATGCCCGCGACGGGGTAGCTCAGGTCCAGGACCGGGCTCTCGTCGTGGGAGAGGGTGCTGGGCAGGATGCTCGCTTCGTGCGCCTGCTTGACCTCCTCGTAGTCCGGATGCTGCGTGCCCGTGGGAGACAGGCTCGCCGTCCCCCGGTTCAGGGACCGGCCGCAGACAGTCTGGTCGGGAAAGGCGAGTCTCTCGTTCTCCGCGAGCAGGTCGTACCCATCGATGACGATGCTTTCGGCCGCATTCACAGGAGTTCGATCTCTTCCTTCCTCTGTGAGCGTTCACAGTAGTGACAACGAATGTGAAGCGGGTCCATCCTGACGACCACGAACTTGGTCTTGACGCGATCTTCTTGCGAGATGCAGGAAGGGTTCCTGCAGAAGATCAACTCTTCGATGATCTTCGGCGGCGTTGGTGAGAACTTCTCGACCACCTTGAAGTTACGAATGATGGAGAAGGACGCCCGCGGAGAGACCAGCGCGATCTTCGCGACCTCCTTCGGCGTGACCTCCCGACGCTCGATCTTGATGATGTCCTTCTGACCCATCTTCGAACTCTCGAGGTTCATGCCGATGGTGACGGCGCCCTCGAAGTCGATGCCGAGAATGTCCAGGACCTTCAGCGCCGTGCCCGCCACGAGATGGTCGATCACGGTCCCTTCAGACAGCGCTGACACCCGGATCAGCGGCTTTGCAGCTTGCCCGTCGCTCATCGCGAAATCCCCAGAAGCAGCGACAAGATCGCCTTTCGGACGGTGACGCCGTTCTTCGCCTGGCTGAAGTAGGCCGAGCCGGGGTAGTCGTCGAGGTCCGTGCTGATCTCATTGAGCCGCGGAAGCGGGTGCATCAAAGTGACATTGGCACCGATGCGCTCAATCGCTTCCCGATTGATGTGGTAGGCATTTTTAACTTTTTCGTACTCGATCGGATCGGGGAAACGCTCTTGTTGGATCCGGGTCGTGTAGATGATGTCGACATCGGAGGCGATGGAGAAGAAGTCCTCATCCTCGGTGTAGACGGTTCCGCGCGCGTCCAGTTCTTCAATGAAGTCCGGGGGCGTCCGCAACGACTGCGGCGAAACCAGGAAGATCTCGTTGTCGAAATGAGTCAGCGTCTCGATCAGGGAGTGCACGGTTCGGCTGTACTTGAGATCCCCAATGAAAGCGATCTTCAGGTTGTCGAGACGACCCCGCTCCTGGCGGATGGTGTAGAGGTCGAGCAAGGTCTGGCTCGGATGCTGATTGGTGCCGTCTCCCGCATTGATGACCGGCAGCCGGGTGCTCTCAGACGCCAGGCGTGCGGCACCCTCCCGGGGGTGACGGATCAGGATCACGTCACAGTAGTTCTCCACCACCTTGATGGTGTCGGCCAGGGACTCACCCTTGGCAACGGATGAGAGGCGTCCATCTGCGAACCCCAGTGTCCCGCCACCGAGGCGCTGCATCGCCGCGGCGAACGACAGTTGCGTGCGGGTCGAGGGCTCGAAGAACAGGCTTGCGAGCACCTTGCCCTTGAGGATCGGCTCGTTGAAGCCTTCGTAGCGCACGGCTTCGTCAAGAAAGGCGAGCAGCTCATCGCGCTTGTAGTCGCGCATCGACACGAGGTCGCGACCAGCGAACGAGAGCGTGCCGGGGGCAGGGGCCGTCACGAGCAAGTCTCCAAGATAGACCTGACGCCAAGCCGACCATCGAACCAGGGGTCGAGCTGCGCGCCAGCCAGGAAGTGTATCAAGGAGCCGGCGCCATCACCGCCTGGCGGGCCCGTTCTTCAGCCTCTGCCATGGCTTTCTCGAGTCGCTCTCGATAGACGGTTTCGAGCTCCTCTCGCGGAGTACCCCGCGGCACGTGCAGCTCGTCGCCAAAGGCCACGACGACCCTGCTCAGGGGTTTGCCGATGACGAGCCGATCCCAGCTGTTGAGGTGCCACGCACGGTCCACCCAGAGACCCATGGGGACGATCGGCAAGCCCGTCAAGCTCGCCGTGAACAGGACGCCAGGCTTGGCCACTCGGCTAGGCCCCTTGGGCCCGTCGATGGTCACGACCAGGTCTGCCTCGCCCTCCCGGGCAGCGCGAGCGAAGTCGCGCAGGGCCTTGGACCCCCCGCGTGTGCTGGATCCTCGGACGAGCTCAAAGCCACGCCGGGCGAGCATCTTGGCGATGATCTCGCCGTCGCGATGGTTGCTGACCATCACCGAGTTGCCCTGCCCTTGGAGTGGCACGCAGCCGTGCCACAGCTGGCAGTGCCACGCGGCGTAGATGCAGCGGCCCGGCTGACCGTTCCGCCGCCGCTCCGCGTACGTCGGCGTCAGAAGGCGTTGCCGACAGACTGCCGTCAGAAGCCAGTTCATGAACCCCGCCACGATGCTGACGAGGGTCTGCTTCAGCGGGCTCTCGGGTTTGCTTTTCCTCTCACCGGGCATGACGAGAGGACGCTACCGCTTGGGCGCCTCGTGACCAAGGCGCATTGCCCGGCTCGGGCAAGAATCGTCACGAGGCGCCCCTGAACGAGGGCTTTGCTTCGGGCCCTAGTTGAACTTCAGGACGTCGTCGCCTTCTCCACCGTTGTCCACGCCGTCTGGCCCGTTGCTCCAAAGCTTCGGCTTCGCGCGGGACTTGCCTGGAGGCGCCTCAAGGGCGAAATGGTAGCTGTTGCCCCAGGGATCCACGGGAAGCGTGTCCCGGGGCAGGGCCCCATCCTCATAGTCGGGCAACGGTGCCAAGAGATCTTCGAGGCTCTCGGGGTATCCGCCAGTCGTGATCTTGTAGACGGTGCACGCGGCCTTGAGTTCGCGGAGATCGATGGTCGCCTGCTCGGCGGGATCGATCGCCTGCTCCGCTTCCTCAATCTGGATGCCCTCTGCCCTTCCGATGCCCACCAAACAGGCCACGATGGCCAGGGGCACGAAGTCAGCAGCCTGGAACTGAGAGACGGAGCTCGAAACGATGTAGCCGTTGCTGTCCGTGTACGTCGCTGAGTAGCTCTCGGTGAGGTGTTGGGCGACAGCTTGCTCCGGGGGCAGCTTGGAGAAATCGACCGGCACGTCACCGGCCATCGCCCCCACCATGGGCAGGAATCCGGCAATCTGGCCGTACTGCGTCCTGAAGCTGGCATCCGTGTCCGTGAAGCTCACGGACGCGAGCTGGGCGTCCTTCCCGAGGCTGTCGAGGAAACTCGCCAAGCCGGGGTTCGTGTCCAGGGTCTCGCCCTGCGCAGTGCCCGCGTTGAGGGTGCTCTTCAGGCGGCGCACCTGGTTGGAGAACACCATCTGGCCCTCCTTCACGGCGAAGGCTGGCTGCATGACGGCACCCACCGGCGTCGCCGAGAGATCCAGCTCGTAGATGGTCCCGCCTTCGTGATCAGAGGATGTGAGCCTCACGGGCATGCCGGCCTCATCGGAGACCAGCTTTGCCAAGGCCTCCAGCACCGTCACCAGGCCCTGCTCGTTGTGCAGGTTCGTCTTGACCACCTGCTCGGGAGTCCCGGGGAAGCCCTGTCCAGGAATGCTGTAGGAAATCGAATCCCCGTGGAAGTTGCCCAGCAGGTCATCCCGCAAGCTCGCGCCGTTGAGATAGGCGTCGATCATGCCTTCGATCTCGCCCCGTGTACCGGGCTCCAGGGTCTCGACCGCCTCCATGGTGAAGTCGTAGATGGCGACGAGTTCGGTGCCCATGGTCCAGAAGCTGGCGCCCAAGGCTTCGTTCGGCACCTGGGTGATGAGCTGGCGGTCAATGGAGCCGCCAGCCTTCACCATCCCAGGAACCAGTCCGGGGGCAGAGCTGTCGATGGAGACTGCTGACATCGTGTGAATCAGGCCGTCAGAACCCACGGACGACGTCCCACCGGCAACCTTGATGGCGTCGAGGCCGATGCTGGCGAAGAGCTCGGCGATAGACTGTGCCTGTTCGGGTTCGCCGGATTCGGCAGCGCGCATCGTGGCGCCCATCTGCACGATCTGCATCAGGCCGCCGACCCGGGCAAAGTTCGTTGAGCCTCCCATGCTTGAGCCACCGGTTGCTGCCAGGACCGCCTGGTAGTCCACGTCGGCCGCAAGGCTCGTGCCTTCCGGCGCGGTGCCCTGAAAGCGATCAATTACGCCGAAGAGTGCGTCAGCGGAGAGACTGATGATCGCAGTGTCGCCCAAGAACGCCAGGTGAACGGCGAGCGGGGTCTCGGGAATCATCTTCGCCATGAAGTCGATTCCACCGTGGTTTCCTTCTTCCTGGGGTGCATCGAACGCCCCCCAGAGAGCCCGAAGCATGTCCACGTGCGAAGAATCGAAGAGCTCCAACCCCACGAGAAGACCGATGTCCGGGACAGGGTTGTCCTCGGAGGTCGGCATCGTGAAATGCGTCAGCGCAAGGAACGCCGCGCCGATGTTCATGCCCCCGGAAGCGGACGAATCGAAGTCCAACTTCACGTCCTGGGGAATGGACAAGCCTTCGCCCATTTCGTCCCCCATGGAACCTGCAGCTTCAGCCAGGATGCTGTTCAGGATCGACTCAGCCGCGGCAGTGGGCTTGTGCATGAACGCGCGCACTTCTGCTTCGCCGAGAATCTTCGCCATGGCGGTGTTCTCGGAAGCGGCCGCACCCGCCTTGATGCTGTCCGTCCCCATGTAGAGGAGGCTGCTCGACGGAAGAAGCTCCGCCGGGTCGGAGGCCGGCGACAGAGCCGCGGCCATGGCGAGCGTCAATGAGAGGGGGGCGATCATGTTCTTGTTCTCCGGTGTGCGATGGATTGCGTGCCGCCCTGTTCCGAAGGCGAATGCGCGCAAGGGGCATAGCCGCTGACGTGCTGCGTTTCCAGCTCGCCGGACCCAGAACAGGAGAGGGGTCTCAAGCGGAGTGTCGTGACGCGCGCACCGTGAGCGACTGCTGATGATTGCCCACGATGTCGAACCTCCACAAGAGAGCCGATTCCCCTGACACCGAATCGACATCCAACATTGGGCTGTGGCCTTGTCGGATGAGTCCTCAGAGGTCAACATGCTGCGACAAGCAGGAGTCGGTGCCCCTTGGGGCGATATGGGTCACAAACACCCATCAAAGTTTCTATAAAGTGACTGTAAATCATACGTAAAGGCAAGACACACGATGAATCCTTGGTTCAAGCTAGCTCTCGGCGCCACTCTGGCCGCCATCGTCATCGTCTTCATCCGCGACTCCATGGCTCAAGGAGAGTCCGATGCCTGGAGCCGCCTGGCCGAGGCTCGGGTTCAAGAAGACGCCGTGGAAGCGCTTGAGCGTGTTCGGGAGTCAGCGGACGGAACCGCCAGCGAACCCTGGGTCGCCTACGACCTCACGATGGCCCTCTACGACAAAGGCGGAGCTCAGGACCTGAAGCGCGCCGCTCAAGTTGCTCAGGCAGCTCTCACGGAGTACCCGGAACACGCCGTGAGCACGCTTCTCAAGGACCTCTTGCCTGCATTGAACTCATACGGCGCGGCAGCTGCAGGCTCGTAGTCGGCGTTCTCGTTCGCCGACCAGCCCTGTCATAAGCCAATCAGTAGCAGGCTGTTACAGCTTCTTGGACCCCCAGGTGCGAGCGGGGCCCGCTAGCCCTCGACCGTCTCACCAGCTGTCATGAGCAGGTGAATCAAGCGGTCGCGGTCCTCATCCGAGAAGAAGGCGAAACTGACGTCGCCTCGACCACCGCGATCCACGATGCGGACCTTGGTCCCGAACCTGAGGCGCAGCTCATCCTCATAGTGCTTCCGGTGCTTGAGCTCCGGTGCCGTACCCGAGTCGCCTTGGGCTGCCTTGCTGCCACGCGACTTGCGGGCTGCCGGAGGCTGCCCTCCGCGGACCGACTGCTCGACCTGACGCACCGACCAGCGATCCCGGATCGCAGTCTCAGCGATCTCGGCCATTCGTTCGGGGCTGCCAGCAGCCAGGAGAGCCCTAGCCTGCCCGGCAGAAAGATCCCCGCCTGCCAGGTGATCTCGAACAGAGTCGGGCAGATCCAGCAGCCGGAGCGAATTCGTCACGGAGGCCCGACTCTTACCCACTTGCTCGGCAAGCTCCTGGTGAGTCACCCCTGTGCTGAGCAAGAGCTGTTTGTAGGCCGCCGCTTCATCCAACGGGGTGAGGTTCTCCCTTTGAATGTTCTCGATCAGGGCAAGCTCGAGTGAACGAACGCCCTCGGCGTCAATCACCGAGACCGGGATCGTCGTGCGCCCTGCGATGTGGCTTGCCCGGAATCGCCGCTCGCCGGCTACGAGCTCGTATCCACTGTCGATCCGGCGAACAACGATGGGCTGCAGCACCCCGTGGTTCTCGATGGAGGTCGCCAGACCCTCCAAGGCGCGCTCATCCATGACATGGCGTGGCTGGTTGGGGTTGACCCGGATCTCAGACAGAGCGACTTCTGTGGTGCTTGAGGTCGACTCCGGGCGGACTGTCCTAGATATCAGGCTGTCGAGCCCCCTACCCAATCTTGATTCCACGCTCAGCACCTCTTCCGTTGGTTCCGCTGCGCCCCAAGCCGGCACTCGGCGACGAACCGAAGATAAGCAGGCCAGGACGGGCAATCAACGTGATGGTTTCACGTGAAACATCTCCCCGGCCCACGGAGGCAAAGGGAACGGCACGCCGAACCGGGCAAAAGGAGCCCCTGGGGCTCCAGCCAGGGCCTAGGAACTCGTGCGCAGGTAGCTCAACTCATCGGGGAGCTCACCCAGCTCTCCCAGACCATGCTCGAACAGGATGAGCAGGTCGGCCAGCGATCTCGCGTCCCCGCGTGCCTGGACGGAAGAAGGGCGGGGGTGCTTTCCAGCCAGCATGATCAAGCCCATGAGCGACAGAGCTGAGCAAGCCTCGCCTTCCAGAGAGATCTCAAGAGGAGTCCGGTGATGCCTTGCCACTTGCACAATCAGAGCCAGCGGGCGGGCGTGAAGGCTGACCCCCTTGGGCATTTGCAAGGAAACGGTCTGCTGCCCCGCAAAGGTCTCGATGATCTTCTGCGCAACCGGAGAGCAGCTCTCCACGATCATGTAGGCCTGGCGCAGGCAGGTGTTCACCGCCACGTCGAGCACAGCCTCCTTGGAGACGAGCCGAGAGATCTCCGATTTCGCTCCTTGGTGGCGAATGTCGTTCTCATGCCGCTCGTAGAAGTGGACGAGCCCAGTGGCCATCTCGAGTAAGTGACGCGCCACAGAGACGTGGCCTCGCAGGTTCCTGAGCCAAGCGTGCTCCCCCTCAAGCGAGGTCAGAAGCACATAGGTGTCGTACATCGACTGGATGTTGTGGACAGCAGACTCATACCAGCGGCAGCGCTCCTCCGTGGCGTGTTCAGCCACATAGCGAGCCAAGCCCTCTGCAGGGCGCCGGTGGCCTAGCTCGAGCTGGCGACTGGCCTTGAGCACCGCCTGAAACCGACTGCCCAACTCAGCGATGTGTTGTCGCTCGCCGCTCGACGCATCTGCATCCAGATTCCGGGGAAGGAGGCGCCGAACGGTCGGCTTCGGACCTTCCCAGACCTCCGCAGCCTTCCACGGAATCTTCAGGTCCTCAGCGCATGTCAGCAAGCCCCCACAGAGCGATATGAGCGCGCCCTCTAGAACATGGTCCGCTGCTTCCAAATCCTCTTGGAGCTGCTCCGTCTCACCGAGGAGCTGATAGCGAGAGATTCGGGAAAGCAGGTAGAGCCCGCTACTTCTGACCCTCGACAGACCACGCAAAGAGGCCACCAACTCCCCGAAGGTGGCAAACGTGCGATTCTCCCTCGCGCCGAAGTCGTCGAGGTAGGTCTCCAGCTCGTCCGCTGCTTCCCCCAACCGCGAAAGTGGGCCTGGCTGAGCAAGCTGCGTGGGGTCCTGGACCAGAGCCGCCACCATCTCCCCCAAGGGGGTCGCGATCTCTGAGAGCAAGGTGACGAAGTCCTCCTCAAGCAGGATGACATCGCGCGCGTGAATGGTCTGGTTCATAGGTCTCGCTCCGTGCGGCGGGAGTCTATCACGCGCAGATTTTAGCCGTCCCGGACCCGACCTCGTGGAATCTCGTCTCCGGCGAAGAACGACTCAAGCTCCCCTCCAATCCAGGCCGAAAACACGCTCTGGTAGGTTTCCTCCAGCCTCGGGCAAGCACTCATGGGTGACAGCAAGACTTCGAAACGCTCAGACCTGTCGATTGAGATCTACCTCAGGGAGATCAATCGAGTCAGTCTGCTCACCGCGGATGAAGAGAAGGCACTCGCCGTCAAGGTGCAGGCCGGCTGTCCAGAAGCTCGCGACCACCTTGCACTGTCCAACCTTCGGCTGGTCGTGAGCATCGCCAAGCGCTACATGAACCGTGGGTTGAGCCTGCTAGACCTCATTGAGGAGGGAAACGTCGGGCTCATGCGGGGTGTCGAGAAGTTCGACCCCAATGCCAACTGCCGGTTCTCGACCTACGCGACCTGGTGGATCAAGCAGTCAATCCGACGAGCCCTGACCAACACCGTCAAGACGGTCCGTATCCCGTCCTACATGGTGGAGCTCATGTCCCGCTGGCAGCAGACCACCAACAAGCTTTTGCTGAGCTTGGGTCGTGAGCCAACTCCGGAAGAGATTGCCGAGGACATGGAGATCAAGGCCGAGTCCGCTGCCTCGATCCAAGGAGCCCTCAAGACCGCCTCCCGCTACACGCAGTCGTTCTCCACGGACGACAAGTCCGGCAAGCTCGCGGACGTGATCGTGGACCCGAACTCACCGGACCCCCGAGAAACACATCTGCAGGACACCGAGCTGACCAGAATGATGGGTCACCTCGAGTGCCTGGATGACCGCCAGCAGAAGATCCTGAGGATGCGCTTTGGCCTTGGATATGATGACGCCATGACGCTGAAGGAGATCGGGCACGAAATGGGCCTGACTCGTGAGCGCGTCCGTCAGATCCAAAACGAAGCCCTCACAAAGCTCTTCTCCGCGATGAACGAAGGAGAGCCCGTCTAAGCACTTGCCAGACCTGCTCGACCGCGGCCCACCTTCCTCTTTACGCAATCTGTATGTGCACGTGCCCTTCTGCACGGACCGCTGCACCTATTGCGCTTTTGCGACGATCGCCAACAAGCCCGATCTGCATCAGGGCCTGATAGACGCCCTGATCGCCGAGTATGACCGGGTTTCACTGAAACCAGACGGTCTCGAGACCGTCTACATCGGTGGGGGAACTCCGGGGCTTCTCGCCCCACGGCACTTGCAGCAGCTCCTCGATGCGCTGACCAAGGTCGGTCCGCTCCAGGACGACGCTGAGGTCACTCTCGAGGTCAACCCGGACAACGTTCGCTTGGAATCCCTGGCGGCCTGGACCGAGCTGGGAGTCACTCGACTCTCCATGGGCATCCAAACTTTCCACGACGCAACCCTGTCCCGCCTGGGACGCCACCACGACGGAGCCAGGGCCAAGCAGGCCCTTCAGCTCATCGCGGACAACTGGACGGGAACCTGGTCGGCCGACCTGCTCGTGGGTTGGGAGAACCAGACTCCTGACCACCTGCAATCAGATCTTCAGTCGCTCGTTGCCTACACGCCGCCGCACGTTTCCGTGTACGGACTCACCCTCGAACCGGGAACGCCTTTGTGGCATGTACACCAAATTGGTCGCAAACAGCCACTAAACAGCGTGGAAAGTGCGCTGTTGGATGATATTTGGCAATCAACACTGACATACCGGGGGTATGAGCGGTATGAGGTCTCCAACTTCGCCAAGCCCGGTGGGAGAAGTCGGCACAACCAAGCCTATTGGTCAAATAGGGACTACTTAGGCATAGGTCCTGGGTCATCGAGCTCACAACACCCCTTCAGGTGGAGCAACGTTCGAGACACGGGCCACTACATGCGCCTGCTCGAATCCGGGATGGGCACAAAGAGCTGGATAGAACGACTGGCCCCCCCGGAGAGGCTGCTGGAGAGCCTTGCTGTGGGCCTTCGAACCAAGGATGGGCTACCGACATCCGAACTCGACCGCCGCTTCGGACCCTCGTGGAGAACCGAAATCGAGGCTGGCCTCGCTGAACTATCTCAGCTCGGTCTGCTCGAGGAGGTCGAACCCGGAGATGCTCGCGCATTGGAGCGGCGGCTGCGCGTCCCGCCTTCCGCACTGACCCGCGCCGACAGCATTGCCGGCGTCTTGGCTCGAACCTTTCGGGATCTAGAACATCAGACTGCGCACGCCGATCCAGAAGGCGTGCAGCCACGCCCCACCGTGCAATTTCGGAGTGGGTTGGATATGACCAAAGACCCGACCGCCCCCGAGAGCAAGACACCATGACGAACCTCTTCGCCGACCGCCTCGCCAACGCCGTTCTCAGCAAGGGCTCTTCGGTGGTGGTGGGGCTCGACCCAGACATCAGGAAGTTCCCTCTTGAGTTGCTTCCAGCCGCGCCAGATGAGCTCAGCCGGGAACAGGCCGCGGGGGCCATCCGCGCATTCAACGACGTCGTTCTGGAGCAGGTGGCGCCCTACGCATGCGCTGTCAAACCCCAGATCGCCTACTACGAAGCCTGGGGGGCTCCTGGCATCCAGGCCTTCGAGGACACAGTGCGAAAGGCCCATGAGCTAGGACTCCTGGTCATCTCTGATATCAAGCGAGGCGACATCGGCTCCACGGCGAGCGCCTACGCCGCAGCACACCTGCTCGCGCCCGAGGCGGGCGACGCCATCACGGTGAACCCCTACCTCGGAACCGACAGCATCCAGCCCTTTTTAGACGCCTGCCAGGCCTGTCATGGCGGGTTGTTCATCCTTGTCCGCACGTCCAACCCGTCTGCTCGTGACATCCAGGACCTGGACTCAGGGGGCCAGCCCGTCCACGAACATGTCGCCAAACTCGTCAAGGAATGGGGCAGCACCCTCGTGGGGCGCCATGGCTACTCGAGCGTGGGCGCCGTTGTCGGCGCGACAGCCCCGGAAGAGCTCGCCAAGCTCCGATCGATGCTGCCGAACACCTGGTTCCTGATCCCAGGGGTCGGAGCACAGGGAGGCAAAGCGTCCGATGTCGCTGCAGCCTTCGACGAACGAGGGCTCGGTGCTGTCATCAACTCGTCGCGCGGGATCCTCTACGCCTTTGGCGACCCTGCGACCAAGGATTGGCGAACGCCCATCGGTGAAGCTGCCAAGGTGTTGCGGGATCAACTCGCCGAAGCGGCCGGCCCAAGCCTTGCCCGGAACGGCCCGTGATTCGTCGTCTTCCACACCCCCTCGTTCACGGCGCTTGGAACGAGGCTTGGTGGGGCGGTGACCCTCAGCTCTCAGCCATCTTTGGAGAGCACCCGAGCCTCGAGGCTGCAAAGAGTCTGGCCCCACGGCTGGCTGGCCCGACGGGCTGGACATCGAGCTTGAGGTCGAGCCCTGAACCAGCTCTTGACGAAGACGCCCTGGTGGTGCTCGCAGGGCAGCAACCTGTCCTTGGGGGCGGAGCACTACTCGTCGCCCACAAGGCGGCCGCCGCGGTTGCCCTGGCTCGCCAACTGCAAGCGGGGTTGGGGCGTCAGGTGGTCCCGGTCTTCCTCTTGGCGACCCAGGACCACGACACGACTGAAGTCGATCATCTCGATCTCATCCATCCGTCAAAAAACCACCTTCAGAGGTATCGCTGTGCTCTCAGCCCGCGAAGCGAGATGTTTTCGCGCGCGAGTTGGGGCAACCAATCGCTGTCCGACTTCTTCCATAAGTTGGGATCTGATTATTGCGTCGATGAGAGTATTTTAAGCAACTCTCTTGTAGCAAGCCCTGCTGCTGAGCACGTGGCCCTCTTGATGGAGCAAGCGTTCAAGGGCACGGGGTTGAGGTTCGTCGAAGCCCACCACCTGCAGGCTCATTCAACCCCCGTCCTGAAGCGAGCCCTGCTCGAACCGGAGCAACTCGCCAATCAGCTACGGGGGGGGCAGGAGCGACTTCGGGCCGCAGGCTTCTCTCCGAGCTTCGACCCAGACGACCCCCGACCGCTGGTCCTGGAATCTCGCGAAGCGCGTCGGAGGCGGATCGACCCCGACGATACCGGGGCAGTCACGCGTCTCACGGATCGACCGGACGACTTCAGCCCCCATGCCGCACTCCGCCCCATCGTTCAAGCCGCATCCTTGCCCGTCATCGCTCAGGTCTGCGGGCCCTCGGAAATCGTGTACTTGGGCCAGGCCCGCCCACTCCATGCGCACTTCGATGTGGTCGCCCCCTTGTTGGTCCCACGCTTGGAAGCCACGCGAGTCTCGGCGGACGAAATCGATGAACTCGACCTCTCCTTGGATTCCGCTGAGAGCAGCAGCCCCGTAGACGGCCCACTCGCTGACCTCGTCGACTCCCTGACGAGCTTCCAGAAGGCGGTCGCGGCCCTCGACACCCAGCTTGCTACCCGGACAGAGCGCTTCGCCGTGCGGGTCGCTCGAGATGCCCGCGCGCTAGCCGAGGCTCCCGCCTGGCGGGGAAAGCACGTGAGGAAGAACCCCCGCCTGCGTCCTCGAGGCCGCTATCAAGACGCCGTTTTAGGCTGGCTACCGGAAGCCTTTGGCCCGGACTCTCCTGAGAACTGGGCCGAGAGCATCATTGGCCTGAGCCAACCTCTCGAACCTCCCGTGCACGTGCTGCATTCCTTTGCTGAGGACACACCCTGATGGTCGACGCCTTGTTCATAGGGCCACACCCGGACGACATCGAGATCTGCTCAGGTGGTCTCGCCCTGAGCCTCAAGAAGCAGGGATACACTACAGGCGGGCTGGACCTCACTGCAGGCGAGTCCGGCACCCGCGGCACGCCTGAGCAGAGGTACGAGGAAGCCCAGCGGGGCGCCAAGTTGCTGGGCTTGGAGTTCCGTGAATGCCTCGGCTTGCGCGATGGCCACATCGAAAATGACCAAGCCAGCCGCGACAAGTTGATCGAGGTGATTCGCCGCCACCGACCACGACTTGTAGTGGCTCCGATCCCCATCGACCACCACCCAGACCATTCCCGCGCCGGACTGCTCGTGAAGGAAGCACGCTTCCTTGCCGGCTGCGCAAAGATCGGACCGGAGCTTCCCCCTTGGCGTCCGGGTCGCGTGCTCTTCTATCCATCGCGGGAGATGGTGGAGGCGACACTCGTTGTAGACGTCAGCGATGTGTACGAGGGCAAAATGGCAGCCATCAAGGCGCATGTGTCCCAGCTCCATGATCCCGACTCCAAGGAGCTGCCCACGTCCATCGCATCTGCCGATTTCCTGGACGCCATCCAGGCGCGCGACCGTTCCAACGGAGCCCAGGTGGGTGTGCGCTATGGCGAGGCCTACACAGTGGATGGTCCGCTCGCCGTGAATGACCCGCTCCCGGTCGTGCGCGACAGCGGCCAGAGCGTGTTCCTGTGAGACCCCTGCGCATCGGTATCGCCTGCTACCCCACCTACGGCGGGAGTGGTGTCCTCGCCACGGAGCTGGGGATTGCCCTGGCGCGAGAAGGGCACGAGGTTCACCTCTTCTCGTACGCCCGCCCCACGCGACTGGCCTCGTATCACGTTGGCCTCGAGTTCCATAACGTCAGCGTATCTTCCTACCCACTATTCCATTACCCACCCTATGACCTGGCATTGTCGTCGGTCATGCGTCAGGTGATGTGCGAACGCTCTCTCGACATCCTTCACGTGCACTATGCCGTTCCACACGCAATTTGTGCATATCTTGCGCGTGAAATGAGCCCTAATTGCACAACGAAGATCGTCACCACCTTGCATGGAACCGATATCACGATCTTGGGCCGAGACCCGAGCTACCGCGACGTCATCCCCTTCGGATTGGCCCAGAGCGACGCGGTCGTCAGCGTGTCCCAATGGCTCGCCGACCAGACCCGGGGGGTCTTCGACTTCCAGGGGCCCATCGATGTGCTGCCCAACTTCGTGGACCAGAACATCTTCAAACCCCGCAACGACGACACCGTGCGCCAAGAATTGGGCGGTGACGACAACGCGCTCATCGTCCACATGTCCAACTTCCGCTCCCTCAAGCGGACCGGAGACACCATCGACGTCCTCCGGAAGCTGAAGACCGAGCGCCCCGTGAAGCTCCTGCTCGTGGGTGATGGCCCGGATCAATCCCTGGTTCGGGAACTTGCGACCCGGCACGGGCTCTGCGACCAGGTCCACTTTCTCGGGGAGATCGACAATGTGGCTTCCATCATGGCCGCCAGCGATGTGGCTCTCTTTCCCAGCGAAAGCGAGTCCTTCGGTTTGGCTCCTTTGGAGGCCATGGCCTGTGCGGTGCCGGTGGTCACGACAAACGTCGGCGGCCTCCCAGAGGTGGTCGTGCATGGCGAATCAGGCTACCTCCATGAGGTGGGGGACACGGATGCCATGGCCGCGAGCCTCGACACCCTGATCGAAGATCCTGCCCGCTGCGCGAAGATGGGAGAGGCGGGGGTCCAGCGCGTCACGGAGGAGTTTTCGCTGCGGACCAGCCTCGAGCAGCATGTCGAGCTGTACCGCAGAGTGCTTTCAAAGGACTCATGAAGCGCATCTATTTCGACCACAACGCTTCATCGCCGCTGAGAACGAAAGCTCGGGCCGTGCTTGCGGACTGGGCCACGGATGTCTCCCACGGAAACCCCTCCAGCGCGCACCAGGACGGTCGCAAGGCGCGACGCCGGCTTGAGGAGTCCAGAGAACGCATCGCGGCCCTCGCTGGCTGCCAAGCAGAAGAGCTGGTGTTCACCTCGGGAGGAACCGAGTCCAACGCTTGGGCCCTCGCTGGCTGGGAGCGAGTCGCAGTCCTGCCCGTGGAACACCCCAGCATCTTGCGCGCTGCAGAGCGGCGACCACAACACGAGCTGCTTCCCCTCGATGACCAGCACAGGCTCGACATGGAAGCGGCTTCGCCCTTCCTGGCGCGCTGCGATGTCGCGAGTTTGGCCCTCGCCAATCACGAGACGGGGATGCTTCAGGATTTGTCCGCGCTGCACGCGCGTCACGAGAACCGTTCGTGGCTCCTGCACACCGATGCGAGCCAGGCGTTTGGACGCGTTCCGGTGTCCTTCGCAGAGCTCGGCGTCGACCTCATGACGCTCACGGCCCACAAGCTTGGAGGGCCTACCGGAATCGGTGCACTGATCATCCGCGACGGAGTGCACAAACCACCCCTTGTCGTCGGCGGTCCCCAGGAGGGATCTCGCCGAGCGGGCACTGAGTGCGTCATGCTCGCGGAGATGTTTGCTGCCGCTGCCGAGGAGGCCGTCGAACAACAGGCTCTCGAGCACCAGATGTGGGCGCGCTGGACGAGCCGCCTGCGCGCCGAATTGCCGCAGCTTGAGCCGGATCTGGAGATCCTCACAAACGCCGAAAACTCTTTGCCAAACACACTTTGCATTGCTTTCCCTGGGCGGCAGGGACAGACCCTCGTACACCGCCTCGACCTCGAGGGCGTGAGTCTGTCGCACGGCTCCGCATGTGCATCAGGTTCCCTCGAACCGTCGGCCGTCTTGCTGGCAATGGGGTGTCGAGATGAAGTTGCTGAGTCGTCGCTCCGCGTCAGCTTCGGGCACGGACACGGGCGCGAGGATCTCGACGTGTTTCTGGATCGACTCGCGGCGACGCTCAAGGCTGTTCAGCCGCGCTCAGGCACGCAAAAAAACTAGCCGCGGACGACGCCACAACGAACGCTGCAATCGCGCTTTGCGTTCGTACGCTTGGAAGCCCCGACGCTGACCCCCTGCGGGTCGTTGACAGCATTCGGAAATCCACCATAGTGACCGCGCACACTCACCGTTGCAGCAGGCGTGACACAGGGCGTCTCGGGCACCAGCGTCGTCGGCCTCTTGTTCATCGAATCCTCGAAGCAGCTTGAGCCGGCGGTTGGATTGCAACGGAGGGGTCACACATGCGGCGCTCGCATGGGTGGTCGGTTGACGGCTGCTCGTGCTGCCACGGGCGTTCCACCAGACGTCGTACCGCCGTATCCGTCCGTCCCGTCGTCCTGCGTCGTTCCACGTCCAGTGCGCCGCAGCCGTTCGCCGTAGCCGTTCGCCGTAGCCGTTCGCCGTAGCCGTTCGCCGTAGCCGTTCGCCGTAGCCGTTCGCCGTTGACCTGGAAACCCACTGCAGCATGAGCGCGCCCGAGACCTCGGAAGATCTGAACACCCAGCTCCTGGCGGCTCTGAAAGAGCTCGTGAGCGAGCGGAAGTTCGACCTCTGGTTTTCCGGATTGCGGGTGGTCTCCGACCACGTTGAGAGCTTGGATCTCGCTGTGCAGAACCCCTTCCACCACGAGTGGATCAAGACCTACTACATGGATGTGCTCCAGAAGGCCGTGGAGCAGATTGCAGGAGCTGATCGCTCGTTCCAGCTGCTGGTCGAGGACGCGGCGCCGGCCCCAAGTGCCCCGGTGTCTGAATCCGTGCCCGCCCCGCCCAAGCCGATGCTGGATCCGGTCCTGGACATCCGCGGCCAGAACGAGCGCTACTTCCAACAGAACTCCGACGTCGTCCTGAACCAGAAGTACACCTTCGAGAACTTCGTGGTGGGCCCGAGCAATCAGCTCGCCCACGCTGCCTCGATGGCTGTGGCGGACGCGCCAGCTGGTTCCTACAACCCGCTCTTCCTGCACGGCGCCGTGGGATTGGGGAAAACCCATCTGCTCCAGGCCATCTGCCACAAGGCCATGGACTCCAACCGCTCCCTAAAAGTGCTGTACTTATCGAGCGAAACCTTCGTCAACCAGTTCATCTCCGCCATCGAACAAGGTGACCTCAGTCGGTTCCGCTACAAGTACCGGAGCGTCGACCTCCTGCTTATCGATGACATCCACCTGCTGGCGAACAAGGAACGGACCCAGGACGAGTTCTTCCACACCTTCAACACGCTCTACAACGACCAGCGTCAGATCGTGCTTTCGAGCGACAGTCCTCCGTCCGAGATACCCACCCTCCGAGAACGGTTGATCAGTCGCTTCAAGTGGGGGCTCGTGGCTCAAATCGGAACCCCTGGATACGAGACACGCCAGGCCATCCTGAGGCGCAAGGCCCGGGACCGTTCGCTGGAGCTGCCCGAGGATGTGCTCGACTACCTCGCGGAAAAGATGAACCGGAACATCCGCGAGCTGGAAGGTGCCGTGACCAAGGTGCTTGGGTACTCCCAGCTCACCGGCCGGACCATCGATCTCAGTCTGGCGCGCGAAGCCCTGGGCCAGTCGGGCGACGAGTCCCATCGCAGCGTCATGGGCGTTGACCGGATCCTGGAAGTGGTCTGCAAGCACTACGGCGTGAGGATCTCCGACCTGCATGGGCGGCGGCGGACCCAGTCCATCGTCCTTCCGCGCCAGGTGGCGATGTATCTCACGCGAAAACTGACCCCTCTCTCGCTGACGGAGATCGGCGCTCGCTTCGGCGGCCGCGATCACTCCACCGTGCTCTACGCCGTCAGCAAGATCGAGGAACGGATGAGTAAAACGCCGAGCTTTGACCAGCTCCTGAACGAGTTCGAAGCTCGTCTGCAGCGCTGAATCCGAACAGCATGCTCGCGCCCATCCACCCCTCTAGTGTCCGAATCCAAATCGAACCCCGTGCGAGGGATCGAATGGTGTCGAACTTTCGTGGACAGTCTGTTGGCCAACGGTGTGGGCTTCGGGGATGGAACCAGCTCACCCTCGCCTGCCCCTCCGACGACCGACCTGCGGTTGGAACAACCACCCCCCCGCAGTGCATACTGTGCAGTTTCGTCGACGATCTCAAATCGCCGCAAGTGCCGTCCCAAGCGTGCTTTGGTTTCGCAGCACCTGACTTACCGACAATCCGAACGCCTCTATGATGATGATGGTCAATTCATAGATAAAAGATACTCACAACACCCGGAAGACCGGACCCATGAAGCTGGTCACACCTCGAGAGCCTTTCCTGTCGCACCTCCAGTTCGCGGCATCTGTTTGTCCCACTCGCAGCACGCGTCCGATTCTCATGGACGTGCTCGTGTCCGTGGAGGGAGATCACGTACGCATCACTGCCACGGATGGAGACGTCTCCGTTCGCAAGCGTTACACCGCCGACGGTGTGTCCGGCGAAGGCGAAGCAGCACTTCCCGCTTCGACCCTGCTGTCAGCCGTGCGCTCGATGGACGCCGATGAGATCACCATCGAAGAGCAGGACGGTGTGCACGTCCTCTCGGGAGGGCGCGTCCGCTTTCGCCTCAACGGCGATGACACGACGCTGTTCCCCTCGATCCCGGAGCTCGAACCGGAACGGGGGCTGGAGCTACCGGTCACGAGCTTCTTGAGCCTGGTCAACCGGACGATGTTCGCTGCCGCCAAGGAGATGGGCCGGTACGCGTTCAACGGGGTTCTGCTTGAGGTCGAGTCAGATGCTCTGAGCCTCGTGGCCACGGACGGCCGTCGTCTGGCCCTTGCGAAGCTCGAGGGCATGGACACCGGCATCACCGACAAGATCTCCGTGGTGGTCCCTGTGAAGGGCCTCACGCAGATCCTGAGGGCTCAGTTCGAAGAAGATTCGATTCTTCGTATCGAAATCCGTGAAGCCATGGTGGCGTTCAGCCTGCCTTCGGTGGAGATCCAGGCGCAGCTCGTGGAGGGTGAATTCCCCGACTACCGGGCGGTCATCCCGAAGGACGGCGACACCCCTCAGGCGGTGGCGATTCCCCGGGCGGAGTTCGCCCAGTCCATCCAGCGCGCGTCCATCACGGCGGGCGACGATGGGCCGGCGGTGGCACTGGGCTTCGGCGACAACCAACTGACCGTGGCCTCACGCCAGGAAGGTGTTGGAGATTCCCGCAGCGAGCTGGAGGTGGCCTACGAGGGCGAGGCCGTGGAGCTCCGCTTCAACCCGGGCTTCCTGAGCGAGTACCTCAAGACCTTGACCGAGGAGAAGGTGACCTTCCGCTTCCGAGACCGCATGTCTGCGGGGCTTTTCGAGGCCTCTCAGAACTCCCTGTACGTCATCATGCCCATCACCTCCTGAGCGGTTTTCTCTCGGGGGCATCCTAGGCGGCGGAATCCATGGCCAAACGGAAGGGAATTCAGGGCGAGCCTGAGCGATTGGGCGATGTCCTGGCGTCTCTCATGCGCCGCCGTACCTACGCCAGGCCGCTGGAGCTGGCCTCCGTTCGGGAGGCCTGGTCCAAGGCCTCGGGATCGCGGCTTTCCGCCAAGTCACGGGTGGCCCAATTTCGCGACGGGATCCTTACCATAGAGGTGGCTTCTGCCGCCCAACGCTACGAACTGGAAGCATTCCAGGGGGCTGAACTGCTCGGTCGCCTCCAGGCGGATTCATCAATCCAATCGGTTCGTCGCCTCGTTTTTCGAGTCGGACACATCACTTCATGACCAAGACTTACGACTCCTCCTCGATCCAGGTGCTCGAGGGCCTCGAGGCTGTGCGCAAACGCCCCGCCATGTACATCGGCGACACGTCGAGCAAGGGCCTTCATCACTGCGTGTTCGAGGTGGTCGACAACTCGGTGGACGAAGCTCTCGCGGGGCACTGCCATCACATCGAAGTGGTCTTGAATCAGGATGGTTCGGTGTCGGTAACGGACGATGGGCGCGGCATCCCCGTGGATGTCCACCCCACCGAAGGCGTCCCAGCCGTGGAGGTGATCCTCTGCAAGCTGCACGCGGGGGGAAAGTTCGACAAGGATTCCTACAAGGTCTCAGGCGGTCTGCACGGAGTGGGTGTGTCGTGCGTGAACGCCTTGGCTGAGAAGCTGCTCGTGGAGATCTATCGCGACGAGAAGATCTACGAGCAGACGTTTGAGCGGGGCGTCAAGGCCAATGAGCTCACCACATCGAGGGCCACGACGAAGCACGGCACGAAGATCACGTTCTACCCGGACTCGCAGATCTTCGAGCAAACCGAGTTCTCCTACGACATCTTGTCGAAACGTCTACGAGAGATGGCCTTCCTCATGGGGCGTAGTGATCTCGTGATCGAGATCACCGAAGAGGTCGGCGGTCGTCACGATCGCTTCCACTTCCCGGGCGGCCTGGATGACTTCATCGGCTTCATCAACGAGAACAAGCAGCCGATCCACCAGAAGCTCGTGTCGATCAATGTCGAGACCGAGGACAACGCAGGGTCGCCGGTCAGCGTCGAGCTGACCCTGCAGTACAACGACACCTACCGCGAGGATGTGTACTGCTTCGTCAACAACATCAACACGACGGAGGGTGGCACCCATGTCTCGGGCTTCCGTAGCGGCCTGACGCGCTCCCTGAACACCTACGCGAAGAAGGAAAACATCCTCAAACCCAATGAGGTCGCGCCTTCTGGCGACGACTTCCGGGAGGGCCTGGCGGCCGTGCTCAGCGTCAAGCTGGCCGACCCGCAGTTCGAGAGCCAGACCAAGATCAAGCTGGGAAACCGTGAGATCGAGGGCATCGTTTCCTCCATCGTCAACGAGCACCTCAACAGGACGCTCGAAGAGAACCCGACCATCGGCAAGGCCATCATCAACAAGGCCTTGCTGGCGGCACGGGCACGTGAAGCGGCCCGCCGTCAACGCGACATCGTGCGCCGCAAGGGTGCCCTGGCGAGCGGCAACCTGCCCGGCAAGCTGGCGGACTGCCAGAGTAAGCAGCGCGATGAGACCGAGCTGTACATCGTGGAGGGTGACTCTGCAGGTGGGACGGCCAAGAGCGCGCGCGATCGCGTGTTCCAGGCGATCCTTCCGCTGCGAGGCAAGATCCTCAATGTGGAGAAGGCCCGCCTCGACAAGATGCTGAACCACGAGGAGATCCAGGTCCTGATCCAGGCGCTGGGTGCCGGCTTTGGCGAGGGTGACTTCGACATCGAGAAGTTGCGCTACGGCAAGATCATCATCATGACCGACGCCGACGTGGATGGTTCCCACATCCGCACCTTGCTGTTGACGTTCTTCTACCGACAGATGGAGCAGTTGGTGAAGGCGGGTCGGATCTACATCGCCGTTCCTCCGCTGTACAAGTTGAAGCGGAAGAAGGTCGAGCGCTACATCGTGGATGAGCTCGGCTTGAAGAAGGCCCTACTCGAGATCGCGGTCGAGAACGCTCGCTTGAAGGTGATGTCCTCTGGCGAGGAGTTCACCGGCGAGTCCTTGAAGACCGTGCTCACGCGGCTCGTGGATCTGGGCCGCTTCGAAGAGTCCTTCGCCCACGGCATGCGCGGGATGGAGTTCAGTGCCTATCTGCGTGCCGCCGACGAAAACGGCCACTTGCCTCGCCACGCCGTCTTCCAGGAGGCGGCTGAACCTCTCTACTTCTATGACGACGAGAGCTTCAATGCCCATCGGGAATCCATCGGCGAGGAGGCTGCCCAGTTGCTCAACAGCAGCGACTATCTCGATGCGTCTGCCATGGAGAAGGCGACCGCCGCGCTTGCCGAGCTTGGCCTCAACGCCGTCGAGGACATGCAGGCGGGAGACACCGTCCGATTCGAGATCCACCTCGATGGCTCAGAGAGCCCCGAGGCTTGCACGACGCTCAAGTCCGTGGTCGAGCAGTTGCGCTCGGCGGCGGAGCAAGGCGTGGACATCCAACGCTACAAGGGTCTCGGCGAAATGAACGCCAACCAGCTCTGGGAGTCCACCATGGATCCGGACACCCGGACGCTCCACCCCGTGATTCTCCAGGACGAAGTGGAGGCCGACCACCTGTTCTCGACCTTGATGGGCCCTGGTGTGGAGCCACGCCGCGCCTTCATCGAGAAGCACGCGCTTGAGGTTCGAAACCTCGACATCTAGTCGACGGAACGCCGGGCGGATTCCTCATCGCTGGGCGTGTCGGTCGGGTCCGTGTCGGGATCGGCGGGTGCCTCTGGAGCGGGCTTTTCCGGTTCGTCGTCCACCACTTCAGCCCGCAAGCTCTCGCGCCAGTGGGTTTGTGGGCCCGCCTCATCCAGCTTTGGGGCTGGAGTCTCCGGTGCTTCGATCAGCTCCTCATAGCTGATAGGCGTTGCCGTTTCGGGCGCGGTGGGGTCGTCGAGAGGCTCATCTTCCCGGCGCGGGCCGGGCGGAGGCAGGGCTACCGGCGGCTTGTCATCCAGATTGATCAGGCTCTTCAGATCGAGGTTGAGGTCCTTGCGGCTCGGCAACTCGTCCGAGCCGGAAAATTCTCGACCGAGCTCGGAAGCCAGGGCTTTGAGGCGGCCGATGGTGCGCGCTGCCTTGCGAGCTGTCACTGGCAGATCGCCCCCGAAGAGCATGACTGCAGCAGCAGCCATGATCATCAGTTCGAGAGGGCCGATATTGAAGATGGCGAGCACCATGGTCACCGGACTTTACCCAGCCGATCCAGAAGCGTCTCGCTCTGAGCCGCAAAGGACGGTCGGAAGCTGATGCTGAAGCGGGTGTCGGCCCGGCTGTTGAGCCTGTCTGCCCCGCCGCCAGGTGTCTTGGGCAGGGTGCTGCGACCCCGGCGCCGGCTCAGTTCGATGTCGATCAACCAGCGGTGGGCTTGCTGGCTGAGGATGATGCCGCGCTTGCTGTTCTCGTTCAGCAGCAGATCGCGTTGATTGTAGGCAGCAAAGGTCCAGCGGGGCGTCAGGACCCACTGCACGCCGGCGGTGAGGAAGTCGGAGACGCGCCGCGATTTGTTGTGCGCAATCAGGACCCGTTGGTTCTCGCCGAAGGGCGACGAGTACGACGCAAAGGAATCGACGCTGGCCCAGCTTTGAGGGTTGTAGCGGCTGCGCCATCGCACCACCGATTCGCGCAGGCCGACGATGTCTGCCCCTGGTTTCCAGAGCGTGTCGATGGTGACCAGGCCCCTGGTCTGCCCTTCGGGTGTGCCAGCCTTCGTGTTGGTGGCAACCAGGTTGTCCCGGTCCTCGTTCGGGAAGAAGGGCATGGAGATGTCGGTGTCGAGCGTCGTGACCACCTTGTCGTTCTGGTGCGTTTGCACACGATGGCGCACGCCAACGGTGAAGGCATGGGTGTTCGCCAGCTCCTCCGTGGTGTCGATGGCGAAGAAGTCCTCGGGCCCGTGGTTGGCCTCGAAGACGCCTTGGTATCCGACGCGCGGTTCGAGAATCTGCCGAACCCCCTGCATGTTCCAGAGATCGCTTTCGTAGGGGGCCGAGCCGGAGTAGGTCCGGACCCATTCGACGCCTCCCAGCGCGGCATACCGGATCGCGCCGCCTTGGTCCGTCACGCTCGTGTCGATGGCGTTGCCCGGGGTGGGGTCCTGGGTGCGCGCCGACGTCTCGAAGCCGGTGATGTCATAGCCAGCGCTGACGGTGACGCGGTCGTCTCCCACATCCAGCGGCCAGAGCAGCGTGCCGCGCGTCCCTGCCCTGATGTTGCGTTGCGAGTCCGGCTGCGTCGGCTTCGGAGGGGGTGTCGCCGTGCCCAGGGCCTTCTTCTGGTCGGCAGGGAAGTCCGGTCTGAGTACCTGCTCAGCTCTCAAGGCTGCGCTGTCCACGAAGTCGACGCTGTTGAAGTAGGCGGTTCCGAACCACCCGGTGTCGACCTGTTCACCCGACAGGCGTCGCTCGACGCGCGGGAGGTACTCGACCTGGGTCTGGTGCCGGTTCAAGCGGGCCCGGGTCAGCACCGTGAGGGCTTCGTTGTCCTCCACATCGCGGTAGCTGACGTACGTCTCCTGCTGTTTACCCACACGGTCTTCGTGCTCGTAGAACTCGCTCAGGTACTCACCGTCACTCACGTAGGAGAGTTCGACGTCGACCGTCCGGTGGTCATCGAGCCGGGTCCGGTGCTCGAGATCAATGCGCCCACGCGTGTTGTCGAAGATGGGCTGATCCAGCTCGTCCCGGCGGTTGTGGTCGTAGATGTAGGAGCCGAACAGCTCTCCCTTCGAGCGTTCGGTCTCGTACGACCACTTGGGTTGATAGAACACGCCGCGGCTGGAGTAGTTGTTCAGCTCCAGCTCCCACTTCGCATCCACGGGACTGTCGGTGCCGAGCAGCCTGCCCACTCCGGCGCCCAGCTGGGAGGCATCCCCTCCCCACTTGGTGCGGATCTCGGTCCCCAGCCGGCGCGAACTACCGAAACCGACTCCCCGCAGAGGCGGCTCGGCCTTGTCGATGTTGAAGTGCAGCGCCGGCAACCAGAGGAACGGGATGCCCCCGAGGTGGGCGCTGTTCCAGCTCGTATGGAGGATCCGGCCTTCATCCGTGGGGATCATGCGTGTCCACGGTGTGTCGAGGGACCAGTGGGCGTGGGCGAAGTCGCAGGTGGTGTAGGAAGCGCCCTCCAACTCCCGGACCCCATCTGCCATCTGGCGCATGATCCGATACCGGACCACGACCGGCGTGTCGGTGAAGGTCGACCTCGATTCGCCTTCCAGGACGGTCAGGGTTCCCTTCTCGTTGTCCACGTAGATGGACTTGGCGCCGACGATGCGCTCGTTCTTCTCCTCGAGGGTGACGTCTCCGTCCACGAACAGCTCAAGCACCCGGCTTCCGGGAAGAACGGACTCGCCGGCGCCGATCTTGGACTTGCCCGTCCCGTGGGCGCTGCGCTTCAGCACCGCCACCAGTGTGTCGCCACGCATCCGGCGATCGCCCTGGGCGATGTCGACGCCACCAAAGAAGACCCAGATGATTCGTTCGGGGTCGTCGGCATCGGGAAAGCCGGTGTTGCCTCCTTCCGAGCGCACCACGATGGGGTCCGATTGGGCATGGAGCCCGCTGGCACCGAGCCCCAGGAAAGCCAGGGCGAGGGCCAGGAGGACGGCCCAGCGTGCGCGCCGGGCGCCCAGGAACACGTAGAATCCGTCGCGTGGGTGCACGGCAGCCGGGTTAGCGATCGGGGTCAATTTTGGAGGTGTTCTGGGGGGTGAACCAGCGCAAGGCTTCGGGCCAGACTTCGAGACGTGGTGAGCTCTGCCACGAATCAAGGACACCGAGACGGCAGTCTCCGATGAGCACGAGATGGTCGTTGGGGACGTCCCAGCTCAGCTCGTTGGCCTCAACTTTCATGTCGCCGGCACTCATGCGGATACGCCCCGTCGCCTCCAGTTCCTGCAGCTTGTCGAACGAGTCCAGCCCCACTCGAATGTAGGCTGAGGGGTCTGTTTCGAGGGTGTAGAGCTTGCCATCTCGCATGCGCTGAATCGCACATTCGCCGAACAGTTCGAGGCGCTTCTTGGGCATGTCCACGAGCAGGCGGTCGGCGGAGAAGCCGCTGCCGTTGGGGCCACGTCCGAAGACGTTTTCCCGGAACTCCCCCACTCCCTGGCTCAGGGGGTCCACGGCGCCAGTGGGCGACGCCCAGGTGAAAGGCCCATCGCTCTGGATCTCACGCGTGCTGCCATCGCTGCCAACGGTCCTCAGGAGCACATCTCTCTCGAGAGAAAAGTGGCCTCTCTGCTGGTCGAACTTGAGCACCGTGCCATGCCCTGAGAGCCCCGGACTGGACCAGCTCACGGCGACTGGTGAGGACAGCACATAGTTCTGCACAGCTGGGATAGAGCTGGGGCTCAACCCGGGCCCCGAGCCGGGCGAAGTCTTCAACTCCAGTTCTTCTGACCGGACCCAGCCGTCTTCGCCGCGGGAGACCTGAGCGGACCCCATCAAGCGCACGATGCGTCGCATACCGTCTGCGGTGATCGCCTTCGCCGAGAGTTCCAGCCCATCTGCCGATTGGGCGCGTACGGGGCCGCGGAACTCTCCGTGCCCGGCTTCGGGCCCGAGCTGCCGGTCTTCAGGGAGCCACCAGCTCAGGCCGTCGTCTGCTTCGAGCCAGGAGTTCCCGCCTCCCGCTGCTGGCTGGGTGATGCGTGCTTGGCGCGCGACCTCGAACACCCGCTCCACGTCGTCGAGGCTCAAGCCAAAGCCGGTGATGTGCGCGTCGTTCCAACTCAGCTGGAAGTCCTGGGGCGCGGAGACCTGGGTCGCCGTGACGTCGAGCTGTGACCCCGTGAGCGTCAGCTGTGTGCCGCCGGTCTCCTGTTGCACCAGGGTCACCGCATCCCGGGCGTGGACGGCCGAAGGAGCGCCCAACTCATCCAAGGTCATGGTGATGCGGCCCGCTGAGAGGTCGCGGTGTTGATCGGGGAGCTCGAACTCGACATGGCACTCACCGTCCAGCACCAGCTCGCGCCCGGCTTCGTCGTAGATCAGGAGCGCGCAGGAGAAGCTGCCCAACTCGGGCACGGAACCCTCGACCGGGCCCTTGAAGCGGGCCTTGATTCCATTGCCCACGACGCCGGCTGCAGCAGCTTGGGTCTTGAGAAACACACCACCTGGCGAGGAAATACGCGCTCCTGCAAGAGCGGTCGGCCCACCCTCAGCAGACGCGGTGTTCTGGATCAGCACGTCCGCAAGCAGATCCAGCGTCCCCTCGGTCTCGTGCCAGCGGAGTCCGACCGCCTCCAGGTCGAACGTGCCGTAGCGACCCGTGACCGGGCCAGGAGCGACGAATTGCCCGTCACGGCTGTTCAGCAGCTCCGTTTCAAACCAGCCGGGGGTGGCGGCTTCTTTGGACTCCAGGCGTACATGGCCCTTGGCCCGGTCGAGCTCCCAGCCACCGCTGTCGGAGCGCAGGACGCTGAGCTCGTCGGCCTCCATGTTCCACAAGGCACCGTCGCGCACGAGGCCCACGACGGCTTCACCTCTCATGACCATGGCGCCCGTGCCATCCTCCCAATCGAGTGTCTCGCAGGAGAGGCGCGAGCCATCTGAGGAACGCCCCGTCACCGGACCGTGCAGCCGCCCCTGTCCTCCGGTTGTGTCCGCGCTGGCAGCGTTCCATGTCAGTCCGCGCGGCGAGCTGAGCCAGGCTTCCCTGTCGCCGCTGAGATCGAGCCGCTCGATTTCCTGAAAACGGAGTTCCTGGCGGACGTCGTTCCAGCGCATGTCACGTCCCCGCAGCGTCATGGACGCCCGGGTCAGGGTGACTTCGCCCGGCGCGGAGAGCTCATCCCCTTCGTAGTGCAGCTCCTGGGTGTCGAACGTGGCGCGGGCTCCCTGCTCCAGGGGCATTTCGCCGTGCACGTTTCCGGTCAGGGAGAAGTTCTTCGAATCCACGGCGTCCATCTGGAAGCCGATGCCGAGCCCTCCGCCCATTTGGCTGACAGAGAGACGGCCGTGCTCACTGGAGATGCTGCCGGTTTCGGCTCCTGTTTCCGGGTCCAGCAGCGTGACGTGCGGCGAGTCGACGAGGATGAACGCCCCTGAATCGTCCAGATTTCCCCCGAGGATGTGGATGCGGTGCGAGGGGCGCGGCACGAGTCGACCATCGGGCAGCTCGATGTTCCGCGTGGAAACGAAGGAGGACTCCACTAACTTGAACTGGGTCGCCGTGCCGTCTTCTGGGTCCCGGATGGTGATGGCATCGAGACCTGCACCATCGGCCGTGCCGAAGGCCGGCCCCCGAGTGGGCAGCGGTTCCTCCTCCACGGAGAAAACCACGGCCAAGCCCGCGGACACCATCGCCATGAAGATGAGGGTGCGGCGGACGGCGGGCTTCAACAGAGTCGCTCCACCAGGGCGTCCCACTCGCCGCGCCCGCGCAGGACGTACTCCACCAGATCGCGGACGGCTCCATGCCCGCCCGGAGACGGCAGCACGAGATCGACCCGTTCCAGGACATCCCGCGCAGCGTCTGCGGGACAGGCGGAGAGGGCTGCGAGGCGCAGGATGCCGAGGTCGGGGATGTCATCGCCCATGACGATGGTCTGGTCCGTGGTCACGCCGAAGTGCTCCAGGATCTCGTCGAAGACGGCCACCTTGTCCTTGACGCCCTCCCAGAACCGGCTGATGCGCAGCTCTCGCGCACGGCGCTCCACGGCCAGCCCCGAACGGCCGGTGAGGAAGGTGATGTGGTAGCCGGCGTCCCGCCAGACGGCCATGCCCGCACCGTCCCGGGTGTTGAAGGCCTTGATCTCGGTGTCGCCGTGCCCGCCCAGGTAGACGCCGCCGTCCGTGAGTACGCCATCCACATCCAGGACGATCAGCTTGAGCGGCTCGAGTTCGTCCTTCGGGATGGTGGTCGTCACGGGGGTCTCCAGCCAGGCGCGCCTGAGGGCTGGGAAGGGCGCGCGTTAATGGGCGTCGCTGAAACTCAGGGCGCGGATGTTGAGCAGGTCTTGGATGTCCAACAGACCCACTGGCTTGCCGTGCTCGTCCACGATGCCGAGCTGGTCGATCTGGCGTTCACGCAGGATGTGGAGCCCCGCGGCCACGAGGTCCTGGGGCCCCAGGGTGATGGGATCGCGGGTCATCACCTCGTCGATGGGCTTGATCATCATGTCGTAGTTGCCGGTTTCCTGGGCGTTCAACAGGCAACGCCGCAGGTCCCCATCGGTGTAGAAACCCTGGAATCGTCCGTCCTGACCCACCACAAGCACCGAGCCTGGCCGGCCCGGCGTGGTGGTCATGGCTTCCACGGCTTCCGCCAAGGTGGCGCCCGCCTGCACCAGCGGCAGTCGTTCCCCCTGGCGCATGACCTCCTCGATCTTCATGAGGGAGCGGCCGAGGTTGCCGCCCGGATGGAAACGCGCAAACTCCTCGGTGGAGAACTTGCGCAGCTTGAGGACCTCCATGGCCAGGGCATCGCCCAGGGCCAGCATGACGGTCGTGCTGGTGGTGGGCGCCAGGCCCAAGGGGCAGACCTCCGTGACCTTGCCGTAGTCCAGGACGACGTCGGCGTGTTGGGCCAGCGGCGAGCTGCCCTCGGCGGTGATGGCGACGATCGAAGCGCCCACATCCCGCAGGGGGCCCACGAGGCGCAGGATCTCGTCGGTGGTGCCGCTGTTCGAGAGGGCCAGGACCACGTCGGCCCGGGTCACACGGCCGAGGTCACCGTGCAGGGCCTCGGCCGGATGAAGAAAGTCGGCCGGGGTGCCCGTGCTTGCCAAGGTGGCGCCGATCTTGCGCGCGATGATCCCCGCCTTGCCGATGCCCGTGGTGACCACACGCCCTTCGCAAGCCGCCAGGAGCTTGGCGCCGCGCACGAAGTCCCCGTCCAGGGATTTCTCCAGCAGCGAGAGGGCTTCCGCTTCGGCGGCGAGCAGCTCGCGGGCCCCGCTGAGGATGTCCTGATCGTCGGTCAAGAGAGGGGCTCCGCAGGGCCAGCCGAATCCTTTCGGCTTTGCAGCGAGCCCTGTGGATCGCTGCAAGAAAGACGGGCTAGAGTAGCGATTCCCTAGCCCAGAGCGCAGAACGAAGCCACGTGCTGACGGACGAAACCATCACTTACATCGCGTTCTTCGGGGTCCTGCTGCTGTCTCTCAGTTGGCACGAGGCGGCCCATGCCTGGGTGGCGGACAAGCTGGGCGACCCCACGGCCCGCGAGCTGGGGCGGGTGACCCTCAACCCCCTGAAGCACCTGGATCCGTTCCTGTCGGTGATCCTGCCGGTCGTCTTGTTCCTGGTGGCGGGGGTGGCGCTAGCTGGGGGCAAGCCGGTTCCCGTTCGTGTGCAGCACTTCAAGCGGCCCACACGGGACTTTATGTTCGTGGCCCTGGCGGGGCCGGGCTCCAACATCCTGATGGCCCTGCTCTTCGGGTTGCTGCTCGTGGTGGCCACCTGGGCTGAGTGGGTGAACGTCTCGGACTTCAGCCATCTGGGCCGGCCCGACATCGTGAGCCAGCCGAGCCTCGCTCGTGAACCGGAGAGCACGTTCGAACTCGTGCTGCACCTGGGCGTGCTGCTCAACGTGGCCCTCGCCATGTTCAACCTCATCCCCATCCCGCCCCTGGACGGTTCGCGCGTGATCGGTTGGTTGCTACCAAGGGTCGCCCAGCGGGCTTGGTACTCCCTCGACAGGGTGGGCATCGTGTTGGTGCTCCTGCTGATCTACGGCTTCGATGGCATCGATCAGTTCATGGGTCTGCTGATGGGCGTTATCCGGGAATACGACGTCCTGCTGATCTGGTTGATGGACCACAACCCGCTCGCCTGAGTACCCTCAACCTGCCTGCGTCGCACTTCATGCCGCACACTTGGACCGACCACCTGACCGACACCCATGACTGACCAGGTCTTCGAACTCGACAACTATCGCGGTCCCCTGGATCTGCTGCTGCACCTCATCCGAGAGCAGGAGATGGAGATCCTGGACGTGGACCTCTCGCGCCTCTGCGACCAGTACCTGGCGGCGCTCGAGCTCATGAAGGCCGTGGACATCGACATCGCGGGGGAGTTTCTGGTGTTGGCCTCCACGCTGATCCTGGTGAAGTCGCGTTCGATCCTGCCCCGGGAAGAGGAAGTGGACCTGGAGGAGGAGCTGGACCCCGGCGACGAGCTGATCCAGCAGCTGCTCGAGTACCGCAAGTTCAAGTCGCTCTCCATGGAACTCGGGGACAGGGCTGCTGACGCCGCCCTGCGCCACCCGCGTGGTGCGAGTGAAGTGCCGCCCGAACCGGGTGTGGAGCTGGCCGAGATCGGGCTCTGGGACCTGGTGGGCTCCTTCGTGCGGCTCATGGAAGAGCTGGGGCTCAAGCGCGAGTTCCACACCCTGACGCTCGAGAAGCCTCTGCGGGAGTACATGCGCGACACCCTCCGGCACCTGTCGTCCAGCGGGGACTGGACCCTCAAGGACCTCGTCATGAAGTCTGGCGGCGAGAGTGCCGTGCTAGGCATCTTTCTCTCGATGCTGGAATTGGTGAAGACGCAGCAGATCGTGGTGGTCCAGGAAGCGACGAACGCGCCCATCAGCGTCGCTCTGCGCGAGGACCGCGATCCGAGCCTGCTGCACTTCCCCATGGAAGATGACGAGCTGGAAGGGCAGCCAGGGTCCGAGGACGACGAGCCTCAGCCGAACCCTGCGGCCGTCCAGGAGGCTGACACCTCGGACAGCTTGGCCGCATCGGACGAGGACAGTATCGTATCCCCCCTCTTGCCGCGGGCTGACGAAGCCGCGGGCAGCTGACGCTTCCGCGCCCTGCCAAGCGGCGACTATTTTTGTACTGATCCCTGTCGCCAGACAGGCACGACACGACACACCCGAAAGGACCATCGATGGCCGGCAACACGCGCGAATTCACGGATGCAAACTTCCAGACCGACGTCATCAAGTCGGAGCTTCCCGTGGTGGTGGACCTCTGGGCGGACTGGTGTGCTCCCTGCAGGGCCATCGCTCCGACCATCGAAGCGCTCGCCGAGGAGCTCGCTGGCAAGGTCACCATCGGCAAGATGGACATCACGGCCAACCCGCAGACGCCCAGCTCCATGGGCGTCACCGCCATCCCCACCATCCTGCTCTTCAAGGGCGGCAAGGAAGTGGGTCGCATGGTCGGTTCCGGCAAGACCCCGGATGACTTCAAGAAGGAGTTCTCCAAGGTCTTCGGCGTCGCGGTCTAGTTGACGGGCGGCAGCGGAGCGCCCAGCGATCATGCGTGTCACGCTGCTGGCCTCGGCTGCCTTCGCCCGCCCCACTCTCGATGCCTTGTTGGCCGAGGGGTATGAGGTGTCTGTCGGAACGCAACCTGCTCGGCGAGCGGGTCGCGGCCGAGGCATGCGCCCCACGGAGATCGGCGCCCACGTCGCGGCCCTGGGTTTCGAGGCGCAGGAGCTGGAGGACATCAACGACCCTGACGGCCTCGCCTGGCTGACGTCCACGAGCCCCGATCTGGTCGTGGTGGTGGCTTTCGGCCAGAAGTTGGGGCCGGTCGTGCGCAAGGTGGCCCCTTGGGGGTGCATCAACATCCACCCTTCCTTGCTGCCTCGCTGGCGCGGTGCGGCACCCGTGCAGGCTGCGGTCATGGCCGGCGATGAGCACACCGGGGTGTGCATCATCGATGTGGTGGAGCGCATGGATGCGGGTGCGACCCTGGCCTGCAGCGAGACGAACATCGGTCGCAAGACTTCCGCCGAGCTGCTGGACGAGCTGGCGCTGGAAGGTGCCCGGCTCTTGGTGCAGACCATCAATCACATGGCGTCCGGCGAAGTGCTGCGCAAAGCGCAGGACGAGGAGCAGGTCACCCGCACGAAGAAGCTGCACAAGGACGACGGTCGGGTGCGCTGGGAGCACACCAACCGCGAGGTGGATTGCCGCGTGCGCGGTGTGACACCGACCCCAGGGGCCTTTGCGATACTGGAGGATGGCAGCGCCTTGCGCATCCTGAAGGGCGAGCCGGTGCCCTGCGCGCGCGGGCACCTGCCCGGTGAGATCATCCAGTCCAGCTCCGACGGGATCTACGTGGCCTGCGGGACAGGCGCCTACCTCATCAACCGGCTGCAGCGAGCCGGCGGCAAACCCCTTGATGCCGACGCCTTCCTGCGTGGGTTCTCACTGACAGAAGGCACGAGGCTGGGTCCATGAGACAGAGAGCCCTTTCCATCCTGGAGCGGGTCGAGTCCGGCCGTGGTTTCGCCGAGCACCTCCTGAACAGGGAAGACCCTCCCTTTGTGCGCGAGCTGGTCTATGGCGTTCTGCGCCGACAGCTCACCCTGGATTCCATTCACGACGCCTACGGCAAGCGCGCTGCGGCGAAGCTGGATGCGCCGATCCGGGCGGCCGTGCGCATCGGCCTCTACCAACTGATCTTCCTGGACGGCATCCCCAGCCATGCGGCCGTCGCAGAGGCCGTGGGTGCCCTGAAGCTGCATTCCCATCGCGCCTACGCCAACGGCGTGCTGCGCCGGATTGCCCGGGAAGCCAACATCGTGGAGCCCGGCCGCGACCGCGGGGGCGCCCACCCCAGCAAGCGTTTCGAACGCCCGGGCCGCATGGTGTGCTTCTTCACCCGCGCCGTTTTCCCGGACCCAGAGGTCGATCGCGTCCGCTACCTCTCCGCCTATCACAGCCACCCGGAGTTCCTGGTGCGGCGCTGGGTGGAGCGGGTGGGCGAAGAACAGGCCGTGGCCTGGATGGAGGAGGGCAACACCGTGCCGCGACTCTTCCTTCGGCCTCGTGCAGGGCTGGCCGAGGCCGCCGGGCTCGTGGAGCGGCTGGCGCAGGAAGGGGTGACCGCGGGTGTGGCGTCGCGCGAGGACGGCGCCGACGCCGTGGAAGTGGTGGGCAAGACGCGCAGCTTGCTCACGGGGCGATCCTTCCGGCAGGGCTTCTTCACCGTGCAGGATGTGCTGCAGATGGATGCGGTCGAGATCCTGGACCCGGCCCCCGGCGAGGTCATCTGGGATGCCTGCGCTGCTCCCGGCGGCAAGACCGCCCAGATCGCTGAACTCCTGGATGGCCAAGGTCGGGTGGTGGCGACGGACCATCGCGAGCCGCGCCTGGATCGGGTGCTGGAGACCGTCAACCGGCTGGCGCTCAAGAACGTCGAGGTGTCGGAGCACGATCTGTTCTCCGAGGACGATCCCCCCGGCAAACCGGACAAGGGGTTCGACGCCATCCTGCTCGACGCTCCCTGCAGCAACACGGCGGTGCTGGGACGTCGCCCCGAGGCTCGCTGGCGGCTCGAACCCGGCACCTTCGATGAGATGGCTGCGCTGCAGACGCGCATGATCGACGCCGTGCGGCGGCATCTCGCGCCGGGCGGGCGGCTCATCTTCTCCAGCTGCAGTCGTGAGCCGGAGGAGGGTGAGCAACACGCTTTGCTCAAGACCCGCTCCCCCTTCGTCTGGTTCGTGAAGACTCCCGGATCGACCGTACCCTCGGCCTGACGCCATGCGCCTCGGCTACAACACGAACGGCTTCCCGCAGCATGAGCTGGCCGATGTGTGCCGGATCCTCGCGGGCCTCGGCTACGACGGCATCTCCATCACGCCCGATGTCCTGCAGCTGAACCCCTTTTCGGCAGGTGCGGAGGCCGAGGCACGGGAACTGCGGGTGCTCGTGCAGGATCTTGGGCTCGCCGTGGCCTTGGAGACGGGTGCGCGCTTCCTGTACGACCCCATGCGCAAGCACCAGCCGACGCTGCTGTCGGGGCCCGAGGGTGCGCAGCAGCGCCTGGATGGCTTGCGACGCTGTCAGGATCTGGCCCACCTCCTGGGGGCGGAGAGCTTCTCTTTCTGGTCGGGGATCTTCGGCGACGGCCTGTCCGCAGCGCCCTCCCGTGACGAGCAGTTCGACCGCCTCTGCAGCGGCGCACGCGTGCTGCTCGACGCCGGGGCCGGGAGCCCGACGAGCCTTTGCTTCGAGCCCGAGCCCGGCATGTTGGTGGCTTCGCTCTCGGATCTCGACCAGTTCCTGGGGAGGCTCGACCGCCCCGAGTTGAAGCTCATGTTGGACGTGGGCCACGTGCCCGTGACGGAGACGGCGCCCCCGGCGCAGGTGCTTCGTGAACGCTCAGCCCAGCTTGGCGGTCTGCAGCTGGATGACAGCCGGGATGCACGACACGAGCATCTGTTTCCGGGCGACGGTCAGATCCAATGGCCCGAAGTCTTGCGGGCCGTGCGCGACGTGAACTTCCAGGGTCTGGCGAGCCTGGAGCTGCCGCGCCACGGGCACGATCCCGTGAACACGGCCCGTCGTGCGCTGGAGTATTTCCGGCAGCTCGAGGGTGCGCTCTAGCAGCCCTCGTTGCAGCCCCACGCCGTGCTGATCGCCTCGCGGCGAACTCAGCTGGCTTCAGCGGCCGCCACGCCTGCGAGCTTGTGCAGCTCGTCATCCTCGAGCAGCTTGTTGGACTCCTTGGCGGCAAAGAACAGGCGATCGACGCGCTCTGCCGTGGGCTCGTAGCCGTTCACCTTGAGCCAGTAGACGACGTTGGATTTGCCGCTCATGGGGCCCACGCGAATGATCTGGGCCAGGCCGAAGTCGTCGGCGGGCACCCCGGAGTAGACCCGGTTCGCCAGCCACTCGTCCCCCTTCTCCTGGGCCTTGATGACAGCGGCCGCGTGCACACCTGTGCCCGTCTCAAAGGCATCCCGGCCGAAGACGGGATAGCCGACGGGGATCGGCACACCGGTAGACTTGCTGGTCAGGTTGACGTAGTCGCCAAGCTTGGTGAGGTCGTGATCGAACCAACCGGCGAGCTTCAGGTTCACCAGCAGCAGGTCCATGGGGCAGTTCCCGGCGCGCTCGCCGATACCCAGCCCCGTGCCGTGCAGGCGGTGGGCGCCGGCGCGCAGGGCGGCCACGGCGTTGGGGACACCGAGGCCGCGGTCCATGTGGCCGTGCCAGTCGATCTTCACATCGTCCCGGCCGCTCTCCTTGACGAGTTCCACGCCCCAGCGAATCAGGTTCACGGCGCCTTCGGGGATGGAGTGCCCCACGGTGTCGCAGAAGCACAGGCGCTTGGTGGCAGGCGACTCGAGGGCAGCACCGTACAGCGCACGCAAGGTCTCGGGATGAGCGCGCGTCGTGTCCTCGGTCACGAACATCACTTCGAGGTTCTCTTGCTCGGCGAACTTCAGCGCCTCGGTCGAGTGCTTCAGCATGGTCTTGAGATCCCAGTCCTCGGTATACGCCCGGATCTGGCTACTGCCGATGAAGGTCGAGGTCTCGATGGGCACGCCGGTCTTCTGCTGGATCTCCGCCACGGGGGCGATGTCGGCGATCACGGTTCGTGCGGCGCAGTTGGGTTCGAGATCCAGCTGTTCGTCGCGGATCACTTCGACCAGCTCAGTCACTACGTCGACCACGTGCTTGCCGGCGCCGGGCAGGCCGACGTTGGCATAGCGGATGCCCAGCTGGCTCATGAGCCGCAGCAGCTCGATGCGGTCGGCCATGGGCGGGGCCTGGACCGAGGGGCACTGCAGTCCGTCCCGCAGGGTCTCGTCGTCCAGCTCGATGGTGTGGCGCGGCGGGTAGAGATCCTGGACCAGGTTCCAGTCGTAGATCAGATCTTCGCGGCCTTGCTCGCTGCTGGGGTCGGTCATGGGGTGGCGCCCTGCGTCTGGATTCACGGAACTCACCGGATGGGGTGAGTCGCGGCTTGGGTACCTGCCGCTGAGCCCAGCATTCTAGCTTTCCAAGGCACTTTGGATCTTCAGGCTCTCCCGCGAAACACTCTCACGGGGCCCAGCCAGGCCCTGAGACGCTCAGCTTCCGAACCCGCTGCCGTCCATGTCGTCGAAGAAGGGATCCGACGAGTCCAGCTGCTGGAGGTAGGCGTGGAAGTCCAAGCGGTGGTCCGAGTCGATGGGGATCGTTTCGCCGAGCATGGCGGCGATGACCTCGGGTGGCAGGGAGGCGTCCGCGGTGAGGTCCTTGCCAGCGTAGGCACCTTCCAGTCGCAGCAGTCCGGCTTCAGCCAGCGGGGTCAGGATGCTCCGGTTCTCAAGCAGCTCCGCCTCGCTTTCGCTGACCAGCTTCACCAGGTCGACCGCATCGACCGCACCAACTCCCTCGAGCACCTCCTGGAAGAGGATCGTGGCGAGAATGACGAGATCGGAGTCTTGGAGGGAATGCTGGCGACGGAGTTCGAGCAGCGGCAGCTTGGCGGAGTCGGGCGTGGCCCGGAGGCGATCAGCAATCCGCAGCGTCTCGAGCTGGGCCCGCTGAACGAGCACGGCTGTCCCATCGCGCACCTCGATGCCGGTGCCGGTCCAGGGGTCGAGATGAAACACCCGGGCAGCCCGACGCCGGTAATGCAGGGACAGGCGCCGCAGCTCCCCCAGGATCTCGGTGTTGGAGCGGAAGGCCCCAGAGGGCTGGCGCTGTTCGGCGGGGGCACTCTGGCCAAAGATCTCGCAGGCCAACCGGAAGAGGTGGTCACTCAGGCGATACAGGATGTCGTGTGCCTCGGCTGCATTCTCCGGCACGACCTCTGGGATGAGCAGTCCGTGGTTGGTGAGGGGGGCGGTAGCATCCAGACGGGCCAGGGCTTCCAGACGCGATGCACTTCCATCGCCGACCGCCAACGCGAGGTCCTTGCCAGAGCTCGCGGCTTCGCCCGCCAGGCGGGCCCCGAGGGTCGACAGGATCAGCGCCACATCGACGCTCTCTAGACCATGGCTCTCAAGCACCTCGAAGAAGGGGCCCGAGCGCGGCCGCGCTTCGATCTGGCGCAAGCGATCAGGGAGCGCTGCGTCCACCGCATCGAGCAGCTGTCGGAGGGCTTCTTGGTTCGTGGGTGGTTTCGCGGTCATGAATCAGGGCTTCGACATGAGAAAGTACCTCGATTGGCCGGAGTAACCCGGTTGACGGATGGTCGGCGGAGGAATCGACGGATACCCTCCTGCCTCTCTACAGACGGTGCTGCGCCATGGAAGCCCCAGACCTCCAGAAGATCCTCGACAGCCTCGAATCGGCCGATACGCCCCCTGTGCGGCGAGCGGTTGGAGAAGTCCGAGCGGCCGATATTGCCCAGGGGCTCACGGATCTCGAGGAGGACGCGATCCTCCTGATTTTCTCGCTGTTGGGGGACGAGAAGGCCTCGGCGGTGCTCGCTGAAGCGGACGAGAACACCCAAGAGGATTTGTTGGCCTCGCTGGGCCCGGCCCGCGTGGCGCGCCTGCTGAACGCGATGGACCCGGACGACGCCGCTGACTTGATGGAGCTGGCTCCGGAGAACGAGCACGCCAGCATCCTTGCGGGGCTGGATGACGAGACCTTGCGCACGGTCAAGCTGCTCGGGGAGTACGAGCCCGAGTCTGCGGGCGGCATCATGACCACCGAGGTCGTGGCCGTTGGCAGCAACGAGACTGTTCAATCGGCCTTGAGCAAACTGGCCGACGCCGAGCAGCCCGAAGCCATGGGCAGTGCATTCGTGGTGGATCCTGCCGGAACGCTTGTGGGTTTCGTCGACCTCAAGGCCCTGCTCACGGCTGCGGCCTCTGACTCGGTCGGCGGCATCATGAACGCCGACGTGATCTCGGTTCCCGTGGATGCAGACCAGGAAGAAGTCGCGCGTCTGGTGGAGCACTACGACCTGGGTTCGGTGCCTGTGGTGGACGCCGCGAGTCGCTTGAAGGGCGTCATCACCCTCGACGACATCATCGAGGTGCTCGATGAAGAGGCCAGCGAGGACATGCTGCGTCTGGCGGGTACCGGCGTCACCCACCCCACGACCGAGGACGTCCTCACCCGTCTGTGGGCGCGGGCGCCCTGGCTGTCCGTGACCTTGGTAGGCACCTTCATCGCCGGACTGATCATCGAGTTCGTCGAGAAGACCTGGTTTCCCCAGGCGCTGTCCGCCCTGGGGCCGAGCGCGACACGCTTCCAGACGTTGCTCTACTTCATTCCGCTCATCGGAGGCATGGCGGGCAACGTGGGGAGCCAGTCCTCCACGATCATGATCCGCGGCTTCGCGACAGGCGAAGTGGACCCCACGCGCCCCATGCGGGTCCTGCGCGGTGAGCTGACCCTGGCCCTCATCATTGGCGTCATTGCCGGAGCGATGGTGGGTGTGGCGACACACTTCCTGTACTCGGAGATGCCGAGCCTTGGCCTGATCGTCGGTGTAGCGCTGCCGTCGGCCATCCTGGTCGCAGCCCTGGCGGGCACGCTGATTCCCTTCGCGTGTCACGCGGTCAAGGTGGACCCGGCCTACGCCGGGGGGCCCTTCCTGCTGACGATGAATGACATCGCGGCCTACCTGATCTACTTCGCCGTGGCGATCAGCCTCCAGGATGCTGTCGCTGGTGGCTGACACTCCAGCAGACGCCGCCAGCGATCCTGAGGCGCTGCGGCCGTCACGACGTCGCTGGGTGTGGACAGTCGTGGCCATCGTGCTTCCTTCACTGATCTTGCGCGGGTGTGTGCTCTCCACCTACGTCATCCGTTCTCCCTCCATGGAGCCGGCGGTTGCGACGGGAGATCACCTGCTCGTGCTGCAGGACGCGGTCGACCAACGGGCGCTGAAGCGTTGGGATGTCGGGCTCTTCGATCGATCGGTGGACCAGGAGGTTCCTGCCGACATCAAGGCCATCGCCAAGCGCATCGTGGGTTTGCCAGGCGAGGTCATGGAGCTGCGCGACGGAGACCTCTATGTGGGTGAGGACGGGCGTGAGCTGAGCCTGGTCCGTAAGGGCGACATGCTCATCCGCCGACTTCTGGTCCCGGTTCACCGGGGCCTCGGCCTAGAGCTGCCCTGGGCCGGTTCTAGCCTCCAGACCGTGACGGGCGGTACACGGGTTACGGCGGGCTTGCGCGAGGTGTGGTCCTTCTACGGCTCCGGTGTCCGGGACGGCGAGCTGGACGAGACGGGCCGATGGCCTGTGCGAGACACAGCCCTGGAGGTCCTCGTCGGGGAGGGTGATGGCACGCTGCTGCTCCAACTCCGCGAGGGGGCGGACACCTTCCAAGCCCGTCTCGCGCCGGCCAGCAGGGGTGGCGCGTTGTTGGGCCACAACCTGGGCGGAGGTGAGGTCCAGTCGGATCCGGACTTCGCGGGGCTCAAGGCCGGGCAGCGCGTGTTGTTCTGGAACGTCGACAACGGCATTCGGCTCTGGGTCGACGACGAGCTGGTCCTGTCCCACGATCTCGAGTCCAACTTCGAGTTGAGCCCCGGCGGGACGCTCAACAATGTGCCCGGCCTGGGAGTGCTGGGCGGCGAGCTGTTGCTGCGCGAAGTCACCGTTCTCCGAGACCTCCACTACGCCCCTCAAGGGGACTATGCGGCCCCCCCGGCGGCGGTGTTCACGCCCCACCAAGTGCCTGATAGACATGTCTTCCTCTTGGGAGACAACAGCCGTAAGTCAAGAGATAGCCGCTATTTCGGCGCCGTTAGCCTGGAGAAACTGTTGGGCCGCCCCTTCGCCACCTACCGCCCGATCGAGCGTGCGGGCTGGAGGACCTCGGCAGGAGTCCAGCCGTGACCGGCCCTGCCCCGCTGCGTCGAATTGAGGCGCAACCCCTGGTCGTGTGCGGGGTTTCGTCCCCCACTTCGCCCATTGCCGGAGGCTCGATCTCTTGACGGAAGCGCCGGACGGGCGCGATCTCATGCTGGCTGTGTCTGCCGACGAGGCAGGCGCTTTCGACACCCTTGTCCGGGTGTACGAACGGCGAGTGAAGGCGGCCGTATCCCGTTCCATTCGAGATCGAGCTTCGGTGGATGACCTCGCCCAAGAAGTGTTCCTGCGTCTCTATCGAGCACGGGCCCGCTACCAGCCGACGGCCCGTTTCGAGACCTTCCTCTACCGCATCATCTTCAACCTCTGCGTGAACCACACCCAATACAGCAATCGCCGCAGGACCTGGTCCTTGGACGCGCCCCAGAGTGGCGCTGACGAGGACGGTGCGGGCTATGAGCCGGAGGATCTCACCGCCCACGCGCCGCTGGAGGAACTGGAGTTGTCCGAGCGGGCCCAGCTCGTTCGCAAGAGCGTGGAGACACTGCCCGATAGCCAGCGGCAGGCCTTGGTCCTCTCGCGTTTCGAAGGGCTTGGTTATCAGGACATCGCCGCCGCCATGGGCTTGTCGCTGCCTGCGGTGAAGTCGCTGTTATGGCGCGCACGAGAGAACCTTCGCGAACGCCTGCAACCGATCCTGCAGGCCCAGGGCTACCCCACTGGAGCGATCGATGATGACTGAGCTCGAACAGCGCCTGCTTCAGGAACACCTGGACGGTTCCTTGCCTGAGGAACGTCAGGGCGAGTTGGTGTCCCTGCTCGATGGGAACGCCGATGCCCGCCGCTACGTCGCGGAGCACCAGTTGTTGTGGGAGGCCTTGGGCGAAGCGTTTCCGGAGGCGGAAGACGTGCAGGCGTCCCAGGAATTCCGGGAGTCGGTTTCAGACGCCGTGGGTCGACCTGCGCTGAAGCGGGTTCGATTGGCTTGGGTTGCCAGCGTGGCTGCGGCAGCGCTTCTGGCGGTCGGCGTGTCCAGCTGGATGCACCGCCAGGGCTCCCCGCTGGAAGGCATCACCGGCAACGATCGCGAGGTGGTTCGCTACCTGCATGTCTTGCGCGACCTCGATTTCATGCAGGCCTACGGCGCGGAGCTGGACTTGCGCGGAGACCTGGAGGTCTTCCATGCCTTCGCAGGCGAAATGGAAGGTGAGGGATGACGCGCCTCGCGACGCTCGCAGTCTTGGCCGCGCTGTTGGTGGCGGCTGCTGGCTTCACCCTCTTTCCCGTGTCGGTGGAGCAGCAGCGCAAGAACCGCATCCAATGGTTGGCTCTTCCTGAGTTCGAGCAGCAGCGCCTGCGGGAGGAGTGGGCGGAGCTCAGTGACCAGCCCCCTGAGGTCCAGCATGAGATCATGCGGCGCTTGGCGACCTTGCAGCGGCTGCGCTCCCATCCCAGCCAGGTGGACGAAGGCACCCGTCGACCGGATGAAGTGGAGCGCGTGCTCAAGGGCATGGCGGGCCGTCTCCGTCGGCTGCTGGAGCCGCAAGCCCAGGAGAGCGATGAAGACACGGCGCTTCGACTGCGCGCCCGTACGCGCGAGCGCATCGATGCCTTTCTCGACAACCTCGTGGCTGCAGACCGCCTCGATCTGAACGAGCGTACCGAGCTGGGGAACCTGGCTTGGGAGGAGTACGTGCGGGTCTCGCTTGAGATCCAGAAGGCTGAGGAGATCTATCTCTACTCGGAGTTTTCCGGGCGTCGCGAACGGGAGCCGGCACAGATGGAGACCCTGGCCCCCTTGGATCTGCTCGAGGAGATGCTGGAGGTGAGGCGGCTGCGAGGATTCCTGGGCGAGGCAGGGGAGGTGCTGGGTCTCAGCGAGGCCGAGCAGCAGCAGCTCGCGGAGGCCTCGGATGAGGACTTTTTCCGGGTGGCCAAGGCCCTCATGGAACCCAAGGCCCGTGAGTACATGTCGCGCGAGCTGAAGATGGACCAGGACCAGATCGAACGGACCCTTGCCCGCCCCTATCGGGACCTCGAACGCTCGTTGCACCGCCTGGTACAGATGAGGCGCTGACGGGCAGAGGGCTCTTCGTCGGACCTCGGTGGAGGCGGGAGCTTGTGCCGCTATGATGTGTGGCCGTGCGATTCACCAAAGTCGAGGGAGCCGGAAACGACTACGTCCTGGTCGATGTCTTTGACCAGCTGATCGAGGATCCGGCGGCACTTTCGCGCCGGGTGTCAGACCGGCACCGAGGGATCGGCTCAGACGGCCTGCTGCTCGTGGGGCACTCGACGGCGGAGGTTGCCGGCCATGCCCTGGGTGCGGCCTCGCAATCCGTGGCAGTGCCCGTCGCTCGCATGCGCATCTTCAATGCCGATGGCAGTGAGGGCCAGATGTGTGGCAACGGACTGCGCTGCGTCGTGCGGTATCTGCTGGAGAGTGGGCGTGTTCCTGCGGGCGAGGTGTTGCTGGAGACGGCGTCCGGGATCTTGCGCTCCAGGGTCGACCCAGAGGGTTCTGTAGAGGTGGACATGGGGTGTCCGAGCTTCCTCCCGGACTCTCTGCCCTGTGATCTTCCCGACGAGGGTGGGGGCGCGTTGCCAGCTGTCCATCCGCTGCCCCCGGGCTTGGAGGGACAAGCCGAGGGTGCCTACGCTGTATCGACGGGCAATCCCCATCTCGTGCTCCGGGTGAAAGACCTCGTGGCCTTCGATCTGGCCCGTCATGGCAAATCCTTGCAGGCCTCACCAAGGCTGGGCCAGGGTGCGAACGTCCACGCGGTGCAGATGGGGCCGTCCGACACGCCGCTGCCCACGCTCATCGCGCGCCCATGGGAGCGCGGTTCAGGTGCGACCCAGGCTTGTGGAACTGGTGCGGTGGCCATCGCGGCAGTGGCTCGGGCGCTCGGCTGGGTGCCCGGCGCCGAGCTGACCATCCGCATGCCGGGCGGTGAGCTCGGAGTCCGTTGGGATGAGAACGCCCACGCATGGCTCTCGGGCCCCGCCGAATTGGTGTTCCAGGGAGAATGGCCCGTGGTGAGACCGCTGAAGGGCACGAACTCATGATCTCCGTGATGGCAGTGTCCCTCGCGGTGCTGCTCGGGCATTGGTTGCTCGACGGCGCGCGCTTGGAATTGGGGTTGGCTGTGGCGACGACGGCTCCCGCGCTGTTTGTCTCGGCGGTGGGCTTGGGTTTGCTGGCTCGGGTGCGTTTGCACTTCCTCGCTTATGGGCTCTTGTTGGCGGTGCTAATTGTCGTGCGCGGGCTGTTGGCTGAGCTCGGCGCAGCCTGCTCGTCCGGCGACGCCGCGCCCCATGTGGCAGCGGCCTTTTCCCTCGTCCCCTTGGGCTTCGTGCTTGGCCGCGTGCTCTCGCCTCTTACCCAGGGTGGCGGTCTCTGCCTGTGTCTGGGTTGGGTGTTGGGGGAGTTCGCGGTTCTCGCTGGCGCCGTCGCCTACCTGCCGGGCTTGCCCACCGGGCTGCTGTTTGCAGCGGCCTTCGCGGGTCTCGCCGAGCTGGGACGAGGGCGCCGGGAGCATCGGGACGATGGAGCTGATCGTCCGGTTGGGCTGGGCTGGGAGGCGCTGCCCTTCGGCTTCGCCATGGGCGTCGCCTGGCTCAGCCTGCAGCGCGTCGTTCCGGCCTATGTGACGCCGCCGCTGCACGCAGGCTCAGAAGTGGTCTTGTCCCTGGCCCTGCCCGCGCTACTCGTGGCCTGGCCTGCCAAGGTGCTGTCGGACGGCAAGGTCGCTCGTCGGGTCGTTCGGGGCGTGGGCTTTCTCGCGCTCGGCTATGCCCTGTGGAAGCTCGCCGGTTCCTTGGGGCTGTACCAGCTGAGCAGGCCCTATCTCGCGGTGCACACGGAGATCCGACAGACGGCTGTGCGCTGGGGAGCGCCCGTGACCGAGTGGCGCGGCTGGTTGCTGGTCTTTGCCGGATTGCCAGCGGCTGGGCTCGGTGTGGTCTTGGGCACGTTGGGCAAGTTCGCTCGAGCGCCTTTCGTACTCGGCCTGGCCCTCGCCTTCGCGTCGGCTTCCTGGCTGCATTGGGAAGCGGCGCTCGGGCCCCAACAGCTGATCGTTGCTGCGGCCGGTGTGGCCGCCGTGGCAGCCGTTGGCGCCTGGAATCGATGGGCGCTCGTGTTGGTCCCAGCCGGCGTGATGGCGGTCGCGCTTTTTCCGATCGACCAGCGGGCAACCTTCGAAACCGTGCGGCGGATCGGTGAGCCGGGCGTGGAATCGTGGAGCCGGGATGTCTTGGCGGACGTCCTTGTGTTCTCCAGCGGTGGACCCGAAATCGCTGCGCTGCAATCCCGTCGGGCCTATGGGACGACGTTCACGGACCGGGAGTCGTTGGGTGAGGTGAAGGAGCTGCTGGGCGAACCCTGGTCAAAGGGTCACGAGCATTCGTTGGAGGTGGAACCTGCCGCTCAGTCGGATGTCCCACCGTTGTTGGCTAGGCCTACGGAGTTTGACGACTCGGCTGACGCTGACATGGAGGCGATGACGGACTGGAAGTACGGGCTTCGATTCGCGGGTGTGCCAGCCCATGCGGGTCACGACCCCCTGGGCCCCGAGGGATCCCTCGGGCGACTCCAACGCCTGTTCGCCCGACCCGGCCCATGCTTCATCGCAGGAGTGGGCGCCGAGCTCCCAGCCGCGGATTTGCTGGATGCCGGGCTGGCGCTGCCGGCGATTTGCGCGAGCCCGCTTCCCATGGGGCTACGCAACCAGCGGGTGTTGTTTGCGCAGAGCGGCTCCAAGGGATTCGGGCTGGAAGTCCGACCCCAGGTGTTGCGTGCAGCTTCAGTTGCCCTCGACGGCAGTCATTCCACTGTCGTGATCGCGCCCGAACAGTCGGGCTGGCCCGGCGCCGGCATGGTCTTCACCCAGGAGTCGATGCGGCGCTGGCGAGCACTCCTGGCGCCCGGTGGCCGCTGCCTGGCGTGGTTGGACACAGGCTCACTGGATGCCCGCTCGCTTGCGGCCCGGGTGGCCGCTTTCGGGGCCGCCTTTGGCACCCAGTCTGCGGCTTTCCTGGAGATGAGGGGGCTCGACGCGCCCTTCCTGTTGCTCCTGGGTTGGGCGGATGCCGCCGGACAGCCGGACGCTGATGAGCTGCTGGCCCGACTGCCCGGGGCGGATCGCACAGGTCGACGCACACGGCTTCGAAGCATGAACGACCTGGCGGCCATGTTGATCCTGGATGGAGAAGGCGTGCGCTCGGTCACAGGTTCTTCGAGCGCTCATTCCCGTTCGACCCCGAGGGACCCGGGAGCTTTTTCGGGAAGGGGTTGGAGCGCGGTACACGCGCTGGCCGAACACAGTCGCCAACTCCACACGGTGGTGACCGGACTGCGCGCCGGGGAAGTGAACGTTCCTGGTCCTGATGCGGAGAGCTTCAAAGCTGCCACGACGCAGCTTCTGAAGGGCCTGCGGCTTCACTCGCGCTACACCTACGAGCTGTCGGCACTGAGCGGCGCCATGCTCATCGAAGTCGTGGACGATGTGGAGTGGGAGGCCTTCGAGCGGGAGGTCGAAGCCTACGTCCAGGCAGCGGATCGTGCGCCGGAACATCCCTTGCTGCAGTACGCCTTGGCCGAGCTGTTGGCTCCCTTGGCGGCGGTTGGGGATTCAACGCGCTTTGCTGGGGTGTTCCAGGCCGTGGGGGCCGAGCGCATGCAGAGCTGGCGGCTCGCTGCCCTGGAAGCCCACGTCCGGCGAGAGGGTCTGCAAGACGTGGAAGCCGACGCGGCGTTGGAACGCGCCCGCCTCTTGGCGGACTGGGCGCCACAGGGGCTGACCGACTCGCCGGGCGAAGACCACGATCACTGAGTCAGGCGCGCAACTCGATGACGGCCTCGCTCAACTCGCGCAGCTCCTCGCCGGGAGCGCGGGCCACCAGACGGATCCGGTAGTGGCCGTGGTTCTGGGGAGCGAAAGCCATGGGTGAGCCGTTGTAGGGCCGCTTCTCGCGTGGGGCACCATCGACCTCGAGCACCACGGAGGCGATCTCGCCAGCGTGGACCGGCGGGGGTTCGTTGCCACAAACCTGGAGGCGAACCTGGCCATCCGGTTGCAGCCGAATCTGGAGCTCGTCGATGCCTTGGCCGGGGCCGTCGATGGCAATCACCTCTGGCGCGACGGACTCCGATGAGGAGCCCGCTTCGCTGCGTCGCAAACCACCGAGGGCAGCTGCGGGCTGGAGGTCTGCTTCACCGTCGGCGCGCTCCATGAGGGAGCGGACGGTGACTTCGAGGGGGTTCAGGAGCTCGAGGCCTCGTTGCAGAACCCTGGCCACCAGGGAGACCCGGGGCGTGGCGAGAGGCGCGGGCAGCGACAGGTCCACCACGGCCTTGATGAGCATGTGGCAATCGCCGCAGCTGAGGGCGTGCTCTTCGACGCCGCGCTTTTCCGTTGCCGTGAGGGCTTCGTCGACGTAACCAGCGAGAAGTCCATCCGAGGGACAGTGGGGCCCAGGTTCCGGGGAGAGGGACCGGGAGCCAGCCGTCGCAAAGGCGGTGTCGAGCAGGTTGTGCTTCTTCATGGAGAGTCCTCACGATCTGCGGGAGACGGAACAGTCGTTGAGGCGGCAGACGGACCGGGCAGAGCGTTCTGACAGGCAGAGGCCAGGAGCTTGGGGAGAGATGTGGAAATCCTGCTCATGGAAGAACCTTCTCAGCCAGCTCCTGGAGCACTGATTCGCAGATCTCCGGGACCGGCTCCCCACCGGCCAAACGGCCGATTTCAGCTGCTGTGCAGCGAAAATGGGGGTATTCGAGCAAGACCAGGCCCACCAGGGCACGGTGCTTGGAAGCTGGCTGAAGTAGGGCTTTGCGAAGGGTGGGTTGAGGAACGACCAGCAGATCTCTCAAGAGATCCCGGATCGGCACTGTCATGACCTCTGGGTCAGGGTCTCGCCGTGCCTTGGAATAGGCCCCATCGGCGAAGCGCTGGGTCATCTGGTCCTTCGCGCGCTTGTAGAGGGCGTCGATGTTGGCTCTGGAGGTGTCCATGACCTCGGCCACCTGCTCGCGGGTGATGGCCCTAAACACCCAGAGCACCACCGAGATGCGCTTCCAATCGAGGCCGAAAAGCAGGTTGTGGAAGATGTCGAGCTCTTCTTGCTCGAGGCTCTCCCCCACCGGTCCGATGGCCTTGGGGTCCGCGACGTCCATCTCCATCTCGTCGTCGTCGGTGCTGATCTGCCCGCGGCCCCTGGGGTGGCGCTTCCACTTGCGCAGCTCGTCCAGGGCGAAGCGAGTGGTCACGATCTGCAGGAAGGTGGCCACAGAGCAGTTGTTACGCCCCTCGTAGGAGCGCAGCCGGTGGTAGTCCCGGTGGGTCAGGGCGACGACGAAGGACTGGTAGATGTCCTCCATGTAGTCCCGAGGAAACCCGAATCCCTTGCCGTAGAGCACCGAGAACACCAGGGATCGGTAGCGCTCCAGGAAGGCTTCGAACGCCCCTGTCTCGTGATCCAGGACCCGCTTGAGGAGGACCTTGTCGTCGATTTCCATCAGCCCGGTCTGGGGGAGTGTTGGCGGCATGGACCTACCGGATGATGGGGACAGGACGCTGACTCTTCAACCGGACGCCGTAGTGAAGCATAAGACGCGCCGTGACAAGATCTTAGATAGGCCCCCATACATTGAAAAAGAAGCCTCAATCGGCGATTATCTGACTGCCTATTGCCCGACTGCCCGGGGAACAACCCAGCGGCAGGCAACCCCGATTGGATTCCGGTCATGACCGACAGCGCGAGCCATCGCGAGTCCTCCGTTCTCATCGAAAAGGAGATGAAGGATTCGTACCTCAGCTACGCGATGAGCGTCATCGTGTCGCGTGCGCTGCCAGATGTTCGCGATGGGTTGAAGCCTAGCCAACGGCGCGTCCTCGTGGCGATGAACGACCTCAACCTGGGGCCTCGCTCCAGGTTCAAGAAGTGCGCGAAGATCGCCGGCGACACCTCGGGTAACTACCACCCGCACGGTGAGGGCGTTGTCTACCCGACGCTGGTTCGCCAGGCACAGCCGTTCAACATGCGCGTGCCGTTGGTGGACGGGCAGGGAAACTTCGGCAGCGTCGACGGCGACCCTCCGGCAGCCATGCGTTACACGGAGGCTCGCATGACTGCGGCCGCTTCCGCGATGCTCGACGACATCGACAAGGAGACGGTCGACTTCGTTCCGAACTACGACGGTTCGCGCAATGAACCGACCGTCCTCCCGTCGGCCTTCCCCAACCTGTTGGTCAATGGGAGCAACGGCATCGCCGTGGGCATGGCGACGAGCATGCCGCCGCACAACCCGCGCGAGGTGTTCGGGGTCCTGCGGCACATGATCGATCACCCGGATGCCACCACCGAAGAGCTGATGGAGTTTCTCCCCGGTCCCGACTTTCCGACGGGCGGCATCATCTGCGGCCAGTCGGGCGTGCGCCGGGCGTACGAGACGGGTCGCGGCACCCTGACGCTGCGTGGCCGCGCTGACTGCGAAGAGGAAGAGGGCAAAAAGCGGGCACGGATCGTCATCCACGAGATCCCCTATCAGGTCAACAAGTCGAGCCTGATCGAGTCGATGGCTCAACTCGTGAAGGACCAGCGCATCAACTCGATCTATGACATCGCCGACCTCTCCGACCGGCACGGCATGCGCGTGCTGATCGAGTTGAAGAAGGGCGAAGACCCGCAGATCACGCTGAACCAGCTGTTCAAGTTCACCCAACTGCAGACGACGGTCTCCATCATCAACATTGCGTTGGTGGAGAGCCGGCCCCGGACCCTGCCGCTGATCGGTCTGGCATCCGAGTTCCTGAACCACCGGCGGGAAGTGATCCGCCGGCGTACCGAGTACCTGCTCGGTGTGGCGCAGGATCGTCAACACATCGTCGAAGGCCTGCGCATCGCGCAAGACAACATCGACGAGGTGATTCGAATCATCCGTGCCGCACCGGACACCGCGCGCGCACAGCTCGAGCTGCAGACGACCTTCTCGCTGAGCGAGCGGCAGTCCGAAGCCATCGTCAACATGCGGTTGCGGGCCCTGACGAGCCTCGAGGTCGAGAAGCTCGAGGCGGAGTGGCAGGAATTGGCCGCGAAGATCTCGCGTTACGAAGCGATCCTCGGCGACCCCAAGCTGATCGACGCGCTCATCGTCGAAGACCTCGAGAAGTTGGCGGCGCAGTTCACCTCACCGCGGCAGACCGAGATCGGCCCAGCACTGGAGGGCTTCGAGGACGAGGACTTCATCGCCGATGAGACCGTGACGGTCACCTTGTCGAACCACGGCTACATCAAGCGCATGGGTGTCGACCAGTACCGCAGCCAGCGCCGCGGCGGGTCTGGCATTCGCGGGAGCGAGAGCAAGAACGATGACTTCATCGAGCAGCTCTTCGTGGCTGAGACCCATGATTCGCTGCTGTTCTTGACCGGCTCCGGCAAGCTGCACCAGCTGAAGGTCTACCGCATTCCGAGCCTCGGTCGGACAGCCGCAGGGCGTGCGGCCGTGAACCTGCTGCCCGGCTTCTCGCCTGAGGACACGATTCAGGCAGTGATTCCCGTGCGCAGCTTTGACGAGGGCTCACTGCTCTTCTGCACGGCCAAGGGCACGGTGAAGCGCACGCCCCTGTCCGATTATCGCCGGCCCAAGGCTGGCGGCATCATCGCCATCGGTCTTGACGACGGGGACCGCGTGATCGACGTGAGGGTGGTGAACGACAAGGACGAGATCATCCTCGGCTCGCGTTCGGGCAAGGCCATCCGTTTCCCTGTGAGTGCGATGCGTTCCATGGGGCGCCCCGCTCGCGGTGTACGCGGCATCCGACTCCTGGGCGACGATGAGGTTTGCGGCATGGCCGTCGTGACCGCTGACACCGCCCTGCTGACCGTCAGTGAGATGGGCTATGGCAAGCGCACCTCCTTCGACGAGTACCCCCTCCGGGGTCGTGGCGGCCAGGGCGTCATCAACATCAGGACCACCAAGCGGAATGGCAATGTAGTCGCCATCCGTGCCGTGGCTCCTGAGGACGACGTGATCTACATCACGACCGGTGGGCAGGTGGTGCGTTCCCCCGCGGGCGACATCTCCGAAATCGGACGGGCCACGCAGGGCGTGCGCCTGATGACCCTCAAGAAGGACGATCGCGTGGCCTCGGTGGCACGCGTCTTGCCCGACGATGGCGACGATGAGGAGGGGCTCGAGGGCGACGACAACGCCCCGCAGGCGTCCGCTGATGCCGAGCCGCCGGTGCCGGATTCCAACGATGGGCAGGGCGATGCGACCGATGAGCCGACGGGCGGCGAGACGGATGATGACGACGGTGACGAGTCGTGAGTGATCCGCTCGTGACCATCCCGCGCGCCATCGAAGAGCTGAAGGCGGGGCGCATGATCGTCCTGGTGGACGATGAGGATCGCGAGAACGAGGGCGATCTGGTCTGTCTCGCGAGCTTCGTGACGCCCGAGATCGTGAACTTCATGGCGGTCCATGCCCGTGGGTTGATCTGCATGCCCATGGAGAAGGCCATCGCGGACGAGCTGGAACTCCCGCTGCAGGTGGACCAGAACACCGCTCGCCGCAGCACGGCCTTCACGGTGTCCATCGAGGCGCGCACCGGGGTGACTACGGGGATTTCGGCGGCCGACCGGGCGCGCACCATCCAGGTGGCGGCTGATCCCAATTCGGGTCCCGCGGATCTGGCGCGGCCCGGGCACGTGTTCCCCTTGCGTGCCATGTCCGGTGGCGTCTTGCGTCGCGCGGGACACACGGAGGGCGCGGTGGACCTCGCGCGCCTGGCGGGCCATCGCCCGGCGGCGGTCGTGTGCGAGATCATGAACGACGATGGCACCATGGCCCGCTTGCCGGAGCTGCTCCGGTTTGCCGAGAAGCATGGGCTCTGCGTGAGTTCCGTCGCAGACGTCATCAGCTACAGGCGCCAGACCGAACGCCTCATCGATCATGTGGTGAGCGTGGACCTGCCCACCGAACATGGCGAGTTCCGCTGCCATCTCTATCGCTCAAAGGAAGACCAGAGCGAACACGTGGTGATGAGCATGGGCGGGCTGGAGCCAAGTGCCGTATCGGGCCTCGAAGAGCCCGTGCTGGTGCGCGTCCATAGCGAATGCCTCACCGGCGATGTGCTCGGTTCACTGCGTTGCGATTGCGGCGACCAGCTCAGCGCGGCCCTCGCCCAGGTGGCCGCAGCAGGTCGTGGAGCAGTGCTCTACATGCGCGCCCAGGAAGGGCGTGGCATCGGCCTGGCGAACAAGTTGAAGGCGTACCACCTTCAGCAGACCCAGGGCATGGACACGGTGGAAGCCAACCAGGCGTTGGGCTTGCCGGTGGACGTGCGCGACTACGGCGTGGGTGCCCAGATCCTGCGCGACCTCGGGCTCCGCCAGCTGCGCTTGCTCACGAACAACCCCGCCAAGTACCACGCCATGCGGGGCTACGGCCTGCAGATTGCCGAGCGGGTGCCGCTGCAGATGACCCCGAGCTCCCACAACGAGGGTTACCTGAAGACCAAGCGGGACAAGATGGGTCACGATCTCGATCTGGGCAGCAAGCCCTCCAAGGACCCAGAAGACCCTGCAGGTCCGGCGCCGGGTTTCGAGGCCTGAAACGGTTTTGTTCGGCCGCTGCTGACCGAATTGCGCCCTTGCCTGGGGTTTTGCCGCCGCAGGAATATGGGCCTGTGCCAGGGCGTCCAAGCCGAACCCACCACGGACGCGGGATATGAACGAGGACGACACCCGCCTCGTCGCTCAGCTCCGGGCGGGCGATGAGGATGCCTATCGTGAACTGGTCGACACCTATCGGGACCGTCTGCTTACGGTCGTGGCCCGGGTGGCGGGCGGTTACGCCGATGCTGAGGATCTCACCCAGGAGACCTTTCTCAAGGCGTTCAACGCCATCGATCGGTTTGCCGGGCAATCCGCGCTCTACACATGGCTCTATCGAATCGGGGTCAACACGGCTCGGGACTGGGTGGCACACAAGCGCCGCCGCCCGGCCATCTCCCTCGATGGCCTGCCGCCCGGCACGGTGGATCCTCCTGCCAAAGGCTGTGGCCCGCTCGAGGCCATGGAGACGAGCGAACTCCGGGCTCGGGTGCGCGCCGCCATGGAGCGGCTGCCCGAACCCTTCCGAACCACTCTCACGCTCCGGGAACTCCAGGGGCACACGTATGAAGAGGTGGCCAACATCCTCGAAGTTTCCATTGGCACGGTCGAGTCGCGGATCTTTCGCGCACGCACCAAGCTGCGCGCCATCCTGCTCGAAGACCAAGAACCCCCAACCACAGATTGAGCTGTGCCGAAGGACGCCCAGGACGGCATCCCCAATGGCACCGCGCACCAACGACCGATGACGGACGACGCTCACCAACACCACGCATCAGCCACGGCGCTGGGCCCTGACGAGCCCATGACGGATGAGCTGTGCCTCTTTGTTCTCAGCCTCGTGAAGGATGGCCGGACGCTGCACCCGACGCTGGTGACCCGGGCTCAGGGCTGGGCGGAGACGCACCCATCCTGCCAACAGGCTCTCGGGGATTTCGCCGCCCTCAGCGAGGTCTTCCGAACGGAACCCGAGCTAAAAGCCTCGGAGGGATTCACCGAGAGCGTGCTGCGCAAGCAGCGTAGGGAGCAGCGCCAAGGGGCTCAGATCCTGCCTCTGCTCCGCCGACTGTCCATGGCGGCTGCTGTCTTGCTTGGGCTGACGGTGGCCTTCGACCTGGGTTTTCCCGGTGGTGCTGCTGCCGACGATGAGCTGGAGGCGCACGTGCATCTCATGGACTCCTTGCGCCCGGACCCCTTTGGGGGTGCGAGCAAGGCGGACGCTCTCAGGGCAGGTCTTGATGCCTTGCTGCCCGACCCGAGCCCGCGCGGCCTCGGCACGGACGCGGCACCTGAACAGGCAGAGGCGGCGGATCGGTGATGCAAAGAGGGCCTCTTCTCGGTGCTGTCCTGTTGTTGTGCGTGCTGTCCGCAGGGCTTGGCTATGTGCTCGGCGGCCGGGCTTCGGTGGCGACGCCTGCCCCCACCGGCCACTATCTTCGCCAGCTCAGCGAGCGGTTGGAGCTTTCGGCAGACCAGGTGGAACGCATCGATCAGCTCCTGACCAGCAGCGATGCGGACGTTCGCCAGCTGCTGGAGGCCCATCGTGTGGAGCTCCGTGAGCCCCTGGCCACACGGCTCGATCAGACGGAGGCCGAGATCCTCGGAGTGCTCGACGAAGGACAGCGAAACCGGTACCACGAACTGAACCAAGCCGTCCCGCCCCCGAAGGGCAACTGACCCGCGGATTGAACGGCAGGCGGGGACCTCTACTATCGGTCCCCAACGGGCTCCCATCCCCCAGGCACGAACATGGCCACGCAGACTGCGATCGACTACGGCAGCACCCGCCTTCGGCTCCTCGAGTTCGACGGCTCGGGGAAACGCGTCCGCGTTCTGGGCGTGGAGGAGGTCGACCTCAAGGTGCCCACCACGGGCGAGGACGAAATGGAGGCCGGCGACCTGCAGGCCGAGGCCATCGCGAATGCGATGAAGGAGTCGGGCTTTGCCACGGATCCTTCGGCCATGGCCTTCGATGCCAGCAGCGCTCTCTTCCGGGAGTTCGACCTTCCGTTCACCAACGATGACCAGGTCAACAAGGTGGTGCGTTTCGAGGCGGAGAGCCACATCCCGCTGGATATCGACGACGTCGTGATGCAGCACCATGTGCTGCGCAAGTCCCGGGACAAGAGCCACATCCTGGCGGCCTCCATCAAGAAGGAGGACCTGCTCGATCGGCTGGACATCCTGGATGAGGCCGGTCTCGACCCCATGTTCGTGGACATGGACGTGTTCTCCCTGCTGCACGCGCTGGTGGCGACTGGGGTGGCGGCTGAGCACGCCGTGTCGGTGGTGGTCAACGCCCAGGAGTCCGCAACGAGCCTGCTGTTCCTGGTGAATGGCGAGCTCTACGCCGTGCGCTCCTTGCGCCTTGGGACGCATGGCATCCATGTCGCTGGCGAGCAGGACGTGGACGCCGAAGTGGAGTCGGCGCGCATCCATGACTACTCAGGCCGCTTCAAGCGCGAGATCCGCCGAACCCTGACCACCTTGTCGGGCCTCGAGACCATCGAAGCCGTCCTGGTCACGGGCTCTGGTTCGCGCATTCCCGGCTTCCTCGAGACGGTGAGCGAGGCGTTTGGGGTCGATGCACAGGCCCTGGACCTCCTGTCCTACGTGGACCACAAGCTCTCCGAGGAGGATGTGGAGCGCTACGGACCTGACATCGGCGTGGCTCTCGGTGTGGCCTTCAAGCTGAACGGCTTCAACCTGACGTCCACGGACTTCCGGAAGGACGAGTGCGCCTACACACGCAAGTTCGATCAGGTGAAGTCACCTTTGATCGTGGTGTCCTTCCTCTTGTTCCTGGTCGTGGCCTTGGGCTGCATCGACGCCATCTACAGGGTGCGCAAGGCTGAACGCGAGTTCAGCCATGTCTCCGTGAGGGCGCAACGGGAGCTCGAGGGGCTGGAGGCGGACAACGAAGTGGCTCGTCGCGTTTGGGAGCCCGTTGAGTTCGGCCCGCGCCGCGTGGATGCGGTCACGAATCGCATTGACGAGATTCGCGAGGAGTCGGCTCGGCAGCTCGGCCGCAGCGCCGTCATCCCGGATCAGGCCTCGGCAGTTCACGCCTGGATCGAGTTCTCGAAGCTGATCAAGAATGCAGAGAAGACCTTGGGGCGCATCGCCCTGAAACGCCTCGACATCACGGTGACTGGGAAGAACCCCGAGATTCGCATCAGCGGAATCATGGAGAGTGCTTCCAAGTTCAACACCTTGCTCGACCTGTTCGAGGACGACGCCCTCTACCGGGAGGTCGACCCCGGCGCTGCGAAGCCCACCGATGACGGCATGTCGTCCTTCGGAGACACGGTGATCCAGCTCAACCTCGATGTGTTGGAAGCCCGCAAGGAGGCCACCTCCGCATGAAGATCGCCTGGGACTTCGAAAAGGGCCTGCTGGCCTTCATGGCCCTGCTGATCGTGGGTGGGGTTGGCGTGATCATCTGGCAGCGCAGTGTGGCGGAGGATCTGATGCGGCAGCTGCCGCGTGCCGAGAATCAGCTGGCTCACATCGGCCAGACGGTCTACGAGACCTTGGCCCTGCGCGGTGCCATTCGAGACGACGAGATGGCCAGCGGAATGCGGCCCTTCGAGTACCTCGAATCGCAGATGGTGAAGAGCAAGATCGGCAAGAAGTTCTCAATCGCAAAGCGGAATACCGACGACAGGGGCGGCTACTCAGACACGACCTGGGAGCTGAAACCCACCAGTGCCAACACCGATTTCGATCGCCAGACCTTGGGCATCTTCCTGATTTACATCGAAGCGAAGACCACTCTGATGAAGGTCTCACGCATCAAGCTCGACCTGTCGACCCGGCGCGGCGCCACAGTCGATGACTGGAAGCCTCTGATCGAGGTCGTCGAACGCCGAGCCGCCGTGCTCTGAGGGCCAGGAACGGCCCTTCGCACGGAAGGCGCAATCGGGAAAGCAGGCGGGAACCAAAAAAGGGTTCCACCCGGCCGCTGAGCCTGCCGAAGGAGGAGAGATCCGCCCGGATCCTCCCCGCGAGACAGGTGATGGTGTCCCAGAGTGACCCCGAAAAGAAGAGCCTGCTGGCCAAGCTGACCGCGCCCAAGATGTTGGGTGGGGCCGTCGCCTTTCTGGGCGGCATCGTGCTGATCAGCTGGTACCTCTACACCCTTGAGCTGGTCACCCTGCCCACCAACTGGGTGCCCATGCAATACAACACGGCCATCGGTTTCGTGCTGACCGGCTTGGCGGTGGTGGCGCACTGCGTGGGCCGGCGTCGAACGGCTTTGACGTTTGGCGCACTGGCTGCAGGATTGGGAAGCGTGGCTCTGGCGGAACAGGCGTTGGGTCGCCAGCTGGATCTCATCTCGCTCTTCCTGGGGCGCAAGGCTGCGGGCTCGCCCGCACCGGCGATGGCCCCCAACACGGCGCTCTGCTTCTCCATCGCGGGCGGTCTGGTGCTCGTCGCGAGCATCAAAGGCACCTCCGAGAAGTGGCGCAAGCTGACCATGGGCGTCATGGCCTCCCTGCTGGCGGCGGCCGGTTTCGTGGGCCTGATCAGCTTCATCCTGAACAACGACATGGCTCAGGGCTGGGCGCGCTTCACCCGGATGGACGTGCACACCGGGCTCGCGTTCGTCGGCCTGGGCGTGGCCTTCTTCGGCATCGTGGGCCACTTCGGAACGCGTTCCCTGGATCGCCGGCTTCCGCCCTGGGCGGCGTGGGCTGCCGGAGGCGGCGTGGGCCTGCTGATCCTCGGAATCTGGGTCGGCCTGTCGTCGAGCGAAGAGCGTCTGCGCGTGGTGGCGATGACGCGCACCCATGAAAGCGCCATCAGCCGGGCGAACCACGCTTTCCAGGGCCACATCCAAGACCTGCGCAAGGTGGGCACGCTCTTCCTGGACCCGACCTCACGGAACGGCGAGCAGGTGCATCAAGACGTCGAACTGATCTCCTCCGACCTGGAAGGGCTGGTGGGGCTGAGCGTCGTGGATGGGCTGGGACAGACGATCTTCGTGCGCGACGGAACGAAGCCGCAGGACGGTCTCGTGCGCGATCTTGCCGCCGACCCCGTCGTGGAACGGCTCATGCAGCTCAGCCGCCGGACAGGGCTGCCCTCAGCGAGCGATCCTGCGGACGAGGCGGGCCGCTCGGGGACCTTCTTCCTGTGTCTCCCCCTGCATCAGGGCGAGCAGTGGGTCGGGCATCTCGTCGCTGAGCACGATGCACAGACCTACTTCGACGGCATCTTTGCGGACGGTGTCGGGCAGTCGCTCGACATCGCCCTCAGTACCGAGACGGGTGGCGTGTTCTACCGCGCCAACGGAGCTCTCGCGCAGGCCACTCTCGACGAAACGAGCCTGGCTGATGCGAGCGCCTTCACGGGCCGCCTGGCCTTTGGCGACCGTGTCTGGTTGTTGAACGCCGAACTGGACCCCTTCCTCATGGCGGGCAAGCGCAGCGCTAGCAACACCCTCATTCTCTGGGTGGGCATCTTCCTTGCTGCTGCCATTGCGTTCGCGGTGCGAAAATCCGAACTGCTTGGAGAGCGCGCGGCGTCCCTCGAGGAAGCCAACCGCACCATCGAGGAACGCTCTGAGTCCCTGAGGAACGCCAACGAGTCCCTCGAGCAGCAAACGTCGAGCTTGCGTGCCACGGAGGAGCGATCGCGGCGCACGGCGCGTGAGAAACGTCGCGTGCTCGACTCCTTGTCAGCATTCCTCGTGGGTGTCGATGAAGAAGGTGTCGTCACGGAGTGGAACGTCGTCTCCAGCGAGCTGTTCGGGTTGCGCAGCAGCGAGACGCTCGGCCGCAAGTTCGAGACCATCAACCTGGCTTGGGACAGTGAGGCCATCCAGAAGGCCGTGCTCGTGTGCACGACGACCGGCGACCGTGTTCGTTGTGATGAGGTCAGCGTCGACATGGGCGCCCATGTGGAGCCGCGAGTGGTGAGCTTCACCGTGAATCCGACCCAAGAGGGCAAGGGCTTCTCCATCATCGGCGCAGATGTCACCGAGCGGCGGATGCTCGAGATGCAGCTGCACCACTCACAGAAGCTGGAGTCGGTGGGCACCCTGGCAGCTGGCATCGCGCACGAGATCAACACGCCCATGCAGTTCGTGAGTGACAACGTGCGCTTCCTCTCCCAGTCGGTGAACCCGATCATCGGTGTGTTGCAGTTGGTGCCGGGGCTCATCGAAGAGGCACGGAAGGGCGAGCCTGACCAAGGCTTGCTGGACCTCATCGAGCAGATGCTGGGGGACGTGGACATCGACTTCGTGGCAGATGAGATGCCCATGGCCATCGACGAAACGCTCGAGGGCGTCCAGCGCGTGACGACCATCGTGCGCGCGATGAAGGACTTTTCGCATCCGGGCAGCGAAGGTGTTGCTGCAGCCGACATCAACGAGGCCATCGAGACGACCTTGGCGGTCGCGCGGAATGAGTACAAGTACTACGCAAACGTCGAGACGGACTTCGCTGATCTGGGCCCGGTCGAGTGCTGGGTGGCGGACCTCAACCAGGTCTTCTTGAACCTGCTCGTGAACGGCACGCACGCCATTCGCGAGAAGATTGGCGACAACAGCAGCGAGCTGGGCTCGATTCGGGTGTCCACTCGGGCCGACGGCGACATGGTGGAGATCCGCTTTGCGGATTCGGGCTCAGGCATTCCAGAAGCGGTTCGCTCGAAGATCTTCGACCAGTTCTTCACCACCAAGGAGGTGGGACGAGGCACCGGTCTGGGGCTCGCCATCGCGCATTCGGTAGTGGCCGACAAGCACTGCGGAACGTTGAGTTTCGAAACGGCCGTGAACGAAGGCACGACCTTCATCATCCGCATCCCGTTCAAGCAACAGGGTGCGCCCGAGGAGCATCATGAAGCGCATTCTCTTTGTTGACGACGAGCGGCATGTCCTGAGCGGGCTGCGTAGGCAGCTTCACGGGCTACGCGGTGAGTGGGAGATGACGTTTGCGCCAGGTGGGCCGGATGCCGGGGCCCTCATTGAGGGGCAGCAGTTCGATCTGGTGGTGACGGACATGCAGATGCCCATCCTCGACGGCGCGCAGCTGCTCGAACATGTGGCTGACGTCCAGGAGCGTTGCGCGCGCCTCGTGCTCTCCGGGCATGCCGACCCCGACCGCCTCTTGCTGGCCGCAACCTGTGCCCATCGCTATCTCGACAAGCCCTGCCCGCCTGACTTGCTGCAGTTGGAGATTCGGCAGGCCCTTTCGGTGCGTGAAACTCTCGATGAACTCCAGGACCCCGGCCTGGAACAGTTGTGGTGTCGCAAGCCTTCCGGCGATGCAGCCCTTGACCGCGTGACGAGCGCGCTTTCCTGCGAGCCTTCGGTCAAGCTGGAGCAAGTGCAGAGGGTGCTCACCCAGGATGAAGACATCTGGGAGCTGGTCAGCAGCATGCTGAGCCTCGATGGAGCGGTGGACGGTCCCGAGCACGCAGCGCAAGCGCATGGCTCGTCGACCCTTCTGTCAGTCGTGCGGGTAGCCCGCGTGGCCAAGACCTTGGCGCCCTCACTCACCGAGAACTCCTCACGCAGCTGGGAGTTCGCGTCCCAGGTCCTGCGGCTCGCGCGGGAGCAGAACCATCCAGAAGACGTGGTCACGGATGCGTTTGTCGCCGGCCTCCTTGATGTTGCGCTCACGCGAGACAAGGACGAGCTCTGGTTGGATGTGCTCGCCTACCTGCTGCCGACGTGCGGCTTCCCCGATTCGGTGGTGAAGGCCGTGACCTCGGGAGACCGCGAGAAACAGCCATCAGGGGCGGCCCAGAGCGTGGCCGGAATCCTCGCAGCGGCACGTTCAGCAACGAATCCCGTGAGCCGCGGGGCGGGCTCGTTGTGACTGTGCATTGTCAGCTAGGTGAACGGCGTGTGTGCGCCGGAGTCGCCGACTGAAGGAGAATTCTGTTCTGTCATAGGTCGTGACGCGAAGATGCCGATAGCGGTGAACGAAAATGGTCGCTGCGTCGGCTGCTCCAAGGAGGATCGCCATGGAATACAGACTGCTCATCGTCGATGACGAGCCGAACATCTACCAGGCTTTGCGTCGTTCATTGCGTCGCGAGCCCGAGTGGAAGACGATCTATGCAAACGGTGCAGACGAGGCACTGAAGCTTCTCGAAAGCGAGCAGGTCGACGTGATCATCGCCGACGAGAACATGCCTGGCATGAACGGGTCTGCGCTGCTGAGCGTGGTGCGGCGCAAGTGGCCGGATGTCATCCGCATGATGCTCACCGGCGACCCGCGCGTCGACGTCGTGATGAACGCCGTGAGCACCGGCGAGATCTATCGCTTCTTCACGAAGCCCTGCAACGAATCCGAACTCATCCACTCCATCCGCGAAGCGCTGCAGATGAAGTCGCTGAAGGAAGGCAGTCGCGAGCTGCTCGAAACGGTGAAGCGTCAGTCGGCCCAGATCCGTGACATGGAGAACACCGAAAGCCCTGCCGATGTCCTGGCGGAAGGGCCCGAGAGCGGAGTCGTGCCGTCCGATCTTCCACGGCGTCCCACACTCAATCTCGCTGACGTGGCAGGGGTCGAGCCGGTTCCCCCGGCAGGGCTCGACCTCGACGAGAACGAGAACGTGGATTCCCTGCTGGAGGACATCCGCAAGGAACTCGACAGCCTCTAGGCTCGGCTGTCTGCAGTGCCTTTCTCCTTCTTGTCCGCGTGGAACTCCTGCATGGAGCGCACGCGAAGGCCCGTCTTGCGCATCGACTCGATGGCAGTTGCCGTGATGTTGGCCCCGAAGATGGACGTGAGCGTCGGGATGTCCCGCATCAATGCGGTGGTGCGGATGGCCTTCTCGTCCTCGCGGGCCATGCGGTCGTCCGAGGGCGTGTTGATGACCAGTTGCACCTGACCGTTGGCGATCACATCTGTGACGTCGGGCCGGCCCTCGCCCCGCTTGAAGACCACCTCGGCGGGAACGCCAGCTTCGCGCAGGGCGTCGCAGGTCCCCGGGGTCGCCAGGATCGAGAAGCCCAGCCGGTGGAACTCACCAGCGACCCGGATGCAGGCGTACTTGTCCCGATCGCGGACAGAGAAGAGCACCGTACCGTCGAGAGGCAACGTGCGGCTGGCGCCATCGAAGGCCTTGAAGATGGCGCACCCCAGGTCGTCATCGATGCCCATCACTTCGCCGGTGGACTTCATTTCAGGGCCGAGAATGATGTCGGTCCCCTGGAACTTGGCGAAGGGGAAGACGGGCGCCTTGACCGAGTGGTGGGTGGGAATGATCTCTTCGGTGAACCCGATCTGCTCGAGAGTCTCGCCGGCCATGACGCGTGCGGCGATACCAGCCAGGGAGATGCCGATGGCCTTCGAGACGAAGGGCACCGTCCGGCTGGCACGCGGGTTCACCTCCAGCACGTAGACCTTTCCGTCCTTGATGGCGTACTGGATGTTCATGACGCCGCGCACGGAGGCTGCCTCCGCCAGGCGCGCCGTGTACTCACGGATGGTGTCCTGCAGCGGCTCGCTCAGCGAGAAGGGCGGCAGCACGCAGACGCTGTCGCCCGAGTGGATGCCTGCCGGTTCGACGTGCTCCATGATGCCGCCGATGACGCAGCGCTCTCCGTCGTAGACCGCGTCGACGTCCACCTCGACGGCGTTCTCCAGGAACTTGTCGATCAGGATCGGCAGATCGGGAGAGGCTTCAACGGCCGTCTCGATCCACTTCAGGAGTGAGCGACGCTCGTAGACGATGTCCATGCCGCGGCCGCCCAAAACGTAGGACGGTCGCACGACGACCGGGTAGCCGATGCGGGAGGCCACCTCGTCAGCCTCATCGGCGTTGGTGGCGATGCCGTTCCGCGGCTGAGGGATATCCAGGCGATCGAGCATCTCGCTGAAGCGTTCACGGTCCTCCACCATGTCGATGGAGTCCGGCGAGGTGCCGAGGATGTTGACCCCGGCATGCTGCAGGCCTTGGGCGATGTTGAGCGGCGTCTGGCCGCCGAACTGCACGATGGCGCCGTAGATGGGTTGGGTTTCGTGGATGTGCAGGACATCCTCGACCGTGACAGGCTCGAAGAACAGCTGATCCGAGGTGTCGAAGTCCGTCGACACGGTCTCGGGGTTGCTGTTGACCATGATGATCTCGTAGCCCTGCTCCCGAAGCCTGATGCAGGCCTGCACACAGCAGTAGTCGAACTCGATGCCCTGTCCGATCCGGTTGGGCCCACCACCGATGACCATGATGGCCTTCTTGGTCGCCGGCACGACCTCTGTCTCCTGCTCGTAGGTTGAGTAGAGGTAGGGCGTGAAGGACTCGAACTCCGCGGCACAGGTGTCGATGCGCTTGTAGGCCGGGACGAGGCCCAGCTCGTGCCGGCGCAAGCGAACACGCGCGGACTCGGTGCCGAACACGTTGGCAATCTGCTGATCGGAGAACCCGGCCTGCTTGAATCGCGCGAGAGCGCCAGCCGGTACGTCCTCGAAGGACCGGTACTCGAGCATCTCGTTCTCAAGCTCGACGATTTCCTTGAGGTGCTGCAGGAACCAGCAGTCGATCTTGGTGATCTCGTAGATGTCTTCGAGGGAGATGCCTTCTCGCAGCGCCGTGCGCACCGTCTGCAAGCGGTCTTGCAGAGGGCGGCCCAGAAGGCGGCGCAGTTCGCGACCAGTCGGCGCCTTCACATGCCGGGGCGAGCTGGGCAGCGCGGGGTCGTTCTTCTTGAGGCCGAGTCCGCACAGCCCTGTCTCCAAGCCGCGCAAGGCCTTCTGCATCGCTTCCTTGAAGTTGCGACCGATGGCCATGGTCTCGCCCACGGACTTCATCTGCGTGCCGAGTGTGGGGTCCGCTTCGGGGAACTTCTCGAAGGCGAAGCGCGGCACCTTCACCACCACATAGTCGATGGTGGGCTCGAAGCAGGCCGGCGTCTTGCGCGTGATGTCGTTGTTGATCTCATCCAGGCTGTAGCCCACGGCCAGCTTGGCGGCCATCTTGGCGATGGGGAAGCCGGTGGCCTTGGAGGCGAGGGCGGAGCTGCGTGACACGCGCGGGTTCACCTCGATCACGATGCGCTCGCCCGTGGCGGGGTTCACCGAGAACTGGATGTTGCTGCCGCCCGTCTCCACACCGATCTCGCGGATGATGGCGATGCCTTCCTCGCGCATCTCCTGGTACTCGCGGTCGGTCAGCGTCTGCTGTGGCGCCACCGTGATGGAGTCGCCGGTGTGGATGCCCATGGGGTCGAGGTTTTCGATGGAGCACACGATGACCACGTTGTCCTTGCGGTCGCGCATGACCTCCAGCTCGTACTCCTTCCAGCCGGCGATGCTCTTCTCGATCAGGATCTCGGTGTTGAGCGAGAGGCTGAGGCCGCGCTTCGAGATGGTCTCGAACTCCTCGGGGTTGTAGGCGATGCCGCCGCCGCTGCCGCCCATCGTGAAGCCTGGGCGGATGACGACGGGCAAGCCGATCTCCTGGACGACCTTGCGGGCTTCGTCCAGGGAATGGGCGACGCCGGAGGGCGGCACGGTTGCGCCGACCACATCCATGGCGGCCTTGAAGCGGCTGCGGTCCTCGGCTTTCTGGATCACGTCGTAATTGGCGCCGATCATCTCGACGCCATGCTTCTCGAGCACGCCCGCTTCGTACAACCCCACCGCGACGTTGAGCGCCGTCTGGCCGCCGAGCGTCGGCAGGATGGCGTCCGGCTTCTCGCGCTCAATGATGCGCGTCACCGTTTCGACGGTGACCGGCTCGATGTACGTCCGGTCAGCGAACTCCGGGTCCGTCATGATGGTCGCCGGGTTGCTGTTCGCGAGGATGACTTCGTAGCCCTCTTCTCGCAGGGCCTTGCAGGCCTGGGTACCGGAGTAGTCGAACTCGCAGGCCTGGCCGATCACGATCGGACCAGCGCCCACGATGAGAATGCGTTTGAGGTCGTCGCGGCGCGGCACGGGCGGGGCTCAGTTCAGGGGTGTGGCCACCGGGTGCTGGACCCAGCTCGGTCAGAGCCCAGGTCCCAGTTCTGCTCCAGGTGGCTGCATCAGACAGGGGGCAGCAAATTGCGGCCAGGATATCTGATACGCGCGGTGCGCGCTCGCGAGCTTCCTAGGAAGCCCGCCAGGCCTGGAGGGCCCGCCCGAAGCGATCCGCCACGTCGGTGGGCAGCAGTGATTCCAGGCCCAGCTCCTGGGCTGCGAGATCCCCTGCCCGGGCATGCAGGTGGACGGCGAGGGCGGCGGCAGAGGCTGGCGTCGGCAGCACAGCCAGCAGCGCGCCGAGGATCCCGCTGAGCACATCCCCCATGCCCCCCGTGGCCATACCCGGATTGCCTGCGGTTTCCACCCGCAAGGCTGTTCCATTGGTGACCACGGTGCCCGCCCCCTTCAGGACCACCACGCACCCGAGCTGCCGTGCCAGCTGGCCGGCTAGCTCCTGGCGCTGGGGCTCTGGAGGGAGGGGGCCGCCGCTCAGGCGAGCGAACTCCCCAGGATGGGGCGTCAGGACCGTGGGCCCCGGGCGGGTGCTGAGGATCCTCGCCGCAGGCAGGTCGTCGGCCCCGGTTTGTGGCCCGCTTCCCTGGGCGATGAGGTTCAGCCCATCGGCGTCGAGCACGACGGGCGCCTGGATGCCCGCCAGCAAGGTGTGCACGAAGGCCGCCGTGGAGTCGGCCGTTCCCAGCCCTGGGCCGATCACGACAGCGTCGGCCCGGCCGGCCTCCGTGAGCACCGGCCCTGCCGCCCCGGCGTGGAAGCCACCGCCCGCTTCGGCCTGGCCTTCGTGCAACACGGCGAAGGGTGCCGCGGGGACGAGCAGCTCAGCGATGCCCTGGGGCACGGCGACCTGCACCAGGCCAGCGCCGGCGCGCCCCGCACCTCGGGCAGCCAGGATGGCGGCCCCGGGATAGCGGGCCGAGCCCGCGACGATCAGGACTCGCCCGCAGCTCCCCTTGTGACTGTCCGCGGCGCGCGGGGGGAAGTCAGGAAGCGGCAGCGGTTCCATGGTCTCGGGCCTCCGAGAGATGACTGGGAGTGGGCATGTGGGGACGAGCACCCTCCACGCTATACTCACGGAGATGGGCATGAAACGGGTCGAACTCTGCCGAATCATCCGCTCGGACAAGTCGCCCGAGTGTCACATGTATCTTCGCGAGTGCGAGGGCGGTCGGGTGTTCCCCATCATCATCCACCAGACGGAGATGGCCGAGATCTATCGCAAGGTGCACTCCGTGCCCATGCGGCGGCCCATGACCCATGACCTCTTCGCCTCCCTGATCGAGGCGGCCGGGTTGAACCTCGTCAGCGTCGAGGTGACCGAGCTGAAGAACGAGGTCTTCTACGCCCGCATGAATTTCGAGGCTCCCGACGGCAGCACGTACTCCCTCGACGCCCGGCCCTCGGACGCCGTGGCCATTGCTACAGGTGTGCGCAGCCCGCTCTTCGCATCCGGAAAGATCCTGGACGAGATCGGCGTGGTTGAGCCCGAGCAGGAGTCGAGTGAGTAGGCTGGCAGGCATTCGACGGAGGGGTGGCAGAGTGGTTGATCGCGACGGTCTTGAAAACCGTTGGCCTGCAAAGGCTCGTGGGTTCGAATCCCACCCCCTCCGCCATTCCTGGGCGGATGCCCGGCTCGCCACGCTGCCAACCACCGAGTTGAGCGCCCCGGCGCTTGCCGTCATGGCCCACCCTGCCGGGGACCGAGGCAGCGTCAGGGAGAATTGGATCCACTTCCGCCCATCGATGTCGTTGACAAGACACCGGGCGCACAGGAAGAATCCCTCCCCGCGGCCGGAACTCCGGCTGTGTGCGGATAGGTGGCAGAGTGGTCGATTGCGGCAGATTGCTAATCTGTTGACGGGGTTTTTTCCCCGTCCGAGGGTTCGAATCCCTCCCTGTCCGCCATTTTCATTGGGTTCGCGGACACTGCTCCTGGCGGTCTTCTTGCTGGCGGTGAGCCCGGCCTGCGTGACGCGGAAGCTCTTCCTGCTCAGTGACCCACCGGGTGCCCAGGTCATCCTGGATGGCCAGTTGGTGGGGAGCACGCCTTACGAAACAGACTTTCTGTCCTACGGCGTGCGTCGGGTCGAGCTGCGCATGCCCGGCTTCCAGCGCAGCTTCACGGAGCTCGACATCTGGCGGCCCTGGTGGCAAGTGTTCCCCATGTCGCTGCTGACGGATGTGCTCTGGCCCTTCACCATCGAGGACGAGCGGCGCTTTCACATCGCGCTGGAGGTCTACGAGGACTTCGGGGGCCCCGAGGGCGCAGAGGCTGCGGCCCGGGCGGCCTACGAGAAGCTGAAAGCGATGCGCGAGGAGTCCACGCCCGACCCCAAGAGCCCGTGAATGTGCCGGGCAACGGCGTGGGCAGTGCGGGCGCCCTGGACTGCCGAGGGCGGCATGCGATCGTGCTGGGCCTGGGCCGCTTCGGCGGGGGGCTTGGTGTCTCGCGCTGGCTCCTGGGGCAGGGGGCGGAGGTCACCGTCACCGACCGCTTGCCCCGTGCCGAGCTGGCTGAGGCCGCCGACGAATTGGAATCCCTGGGTGCGCGACTCGCACTCGGCGGGCATGAGGGCCTGGAACTCGCGGCCGCGGACATGCTGGTGGTGAACCCGGCCGTGCCCCTGCAAGCGCCCCTGGTGCAGGAGGCGCGGGCGCTGGGTGTCGCCCTCACGAGCGAGATCGCCCTGCTCATGGAGCGTTGGCCCGGGCCGATGCTCGGCGTCACCGGCAGCAACGGCAAGTCCACCACCGTCGGCATGGCTCACGCGATTCTCGAAGCCGCAGGTCTGCCGGCCGTGCGGGGTGGGAATCTCGGCGGGTCGTTGCTGGGTCAGCTCGAGCTGGCGAACGAACAGACCGTGGCGGTGCTCGAGCTCTCCTCCTTCATGCTTGAGTTGCTGGGAGAGTTGAAGCTGGGCCCGCACGTTGCGGTGTTCACCAACCTGACCCCCAACCACCTCGACCGCCATGGCACGATGGAGGCCTACCGCGAGGCGAAGGCCGGCATCCTGGTGCGCGCCGAATCCTTGGTGCTGCCCGTGGGCGACTGCTGGCTCGAACCCTTCGGACTGGGGCTGCAGGACGGGCCCGCCGCAGCCCTGGCTGCCGTGCCCCCACCCCAGGTGCTCTGGTTCGGGGACGTGGGCGGCAGCCGGCAGCCCGACCTGGGGGTCGATGGGCAGGGCCATCTCGTGGATGGGCAGGGGCTCCAACTCATGGCCAGCGAGGATGTTCCCCTTCCCGGGCGAATGAATCGTTGGGATGCAGCGGCCGCCTGCCTCGCCGTCGGGGCGCTCCTGGGAGACCACGACCGGGCCCAGCGGGCCCTGGCAGCTGGGCTCCACGCCTACCAGCCAGCGCCTCACCGCCTCCAGCAGGTGGCCCGGAAGGGTGGCGTGCTCTGGGTGGACGATTCGGTGTCCACGACCCCAGAGTCCACAGCGGCCTCTCTGGAGGCCGTAGGGGGGCCATGCCTGCTGATCGTGGGTGGGCGAGACAAGGGTCTCGACCCCGAAATCATGGTCCAGGCGGCCGTTGGCAGGGTGCGCCACGCCCTCACGATTGGAGAACTCGGCAGCTCCTTGGCGCTGAGGCTCAACCGAGAAGGTGTTGATGCCGAACAATTGGAAACCGTGGAAGCCGCCGTGGACCGCGCAGCAGCCCTTGCGAGGCCCGGAGACACGGTCTTGTTGTCGCCTGGATACTCATCTCATGACCAGTTCGTGCACTTCGAAGAAAGGGCCGCAGCGTTTTGCGCGGCCGTGCGCGCGTTGGGGGGCCCCAGGAGTCTGTCCTGAGGTTGGGCGGAGTGCTAAAAATAGGGGTTGGCTGCCCTTTGGAGGCCCACCCAGAGCCATGTTCCACACCTGTGATCGCTGTGACAGTCCGGCCAGTTTCCACCTGACCGACATCAAGGATGGCCAGAAGTCCGAGCGCCACCTCTGTGAGGAGTGCGCGAAGTCCCTCCAGGTGCCCCAGGCCAACAAGGAACTCCAGAACCTGCTGAAGAGCTTCGACCCCAACCAAGTCGGCCAGCAGGACCAGAAGGCCAGCAGCAAGAGCTGCCCCGAGTGCGGCATGACGTACGCGGAGTTCCGGCAGAACGGGCGCTTCGGCTGCCCCCGGGACTACGACGTCTTTGGTGCAGAGGTGATCGCGCTGCTGGAGCGCATTCACGGGGCCAGCAAGTACTCCGGCAAGACGCCTGAGGGCGGCCGCGTGCTGGACGGGGTGCTGCTGGATGCGGCCAGCGAGGTGCGCGACCAGCTGAGCACGGCCATCGAAGAAGAGGACTACGAGTTGGCGGCCCGACTGCGCGACGAGATTCGCAAGATCGCCGACGAGGGCTCATCGAGCCAGGCCGGCGGCGCTTCGGAGGCGCGCTGATCATGGATGCGTCCGACGACCAACCCTCGTTGTTCCCCTCCGATCCCGACGGGGACAACGCCCTGAGCTTGCCCGAGCTGTGGCTCAAGAACACGGGCCCCGAAAGCGACGTGGTCATCTCCTCGCGCATGCGCCTGGCGCGCAACCTCGAGGGCTTCCATTTCAAGCCGCGCTTTGCCGACGGGGAATGCGAGCGATTGGAGGTGCATCTGCGGCAGGTGCTGCACGACATGCGGCCCGACTGTCGGTACCACCACATGCAGGCGCTGTCGTCGACCGAGCGCAAGGTGATGTTCGAGCGCCACCTCATCAGCCGCGAGCATGCGGCCGACGAGCACCCGCGCGGGGTCTGCTTCAGCGAGGACGGCACCACCAGCATCATGGTCAACGAGGAAGACCACCTGCGGCTCCAGGTCTTCGCCCCCGGCCTGGACCTCCAGGCGCTCGACGCCTCCATCAACGAGATCGACGATCACCTTGCGAAGCGCGTGACCTACAGCTTCGACCCGCGCTTTGGCTACCGCACTTCCTGCCCAACGAACACCGGAACGGGCCTACGTGTCTCCGTGATGATGCACCTGCCCGCCCTGACCTTTCATTCAGGCGACGGTCGTGCGGCGCGGGGCGGTGAGCAGAACATCGTGAAGATGCAGAACTCGGCGCAGCAGCTCGGCTTGACCGTGCGCGGCCTGTTCGGCGAGAGCAGCCGGGCCGAAGGCGAGTTCTATCAGATCAGCAACCAGGTCACGCTGGGGCGCACTCCGGAGGAAACCGTCAAGAGCGTCCAAAGCTTGGCGGACCACCTCATGGCCTGGGAGCGCCGCAACCGGGACTCCCACTTCAACGAGAACCGCCCCCGCATCGAGGATCACGTCTGGCGCGCCTGGGCGATCCTTACCCACGCCCGCCGCATGACTTCCAGCGAAGCCCTCTCCCACCTATCCGCCCTGCGCTTCGGTATTTGCGTCGGGGTCCTGGACACCGTCGACCTTGCGGCTATCCAAAGCCTGATGGTCGGAATGCGCCCGGGCCACCTCCAGTACCAGGCCGGCATCGAACTCACTCCGGATCGGCGCGACGAGCTCCGCGCCGAACTCATACGCGAGACGCTGCAGGCCAACTGAGGCCACGGCGCTCGCACCCCCGTTCACTCCTCCTTCCCCAGACACCCGAAGAACCATGTTCGATCGCTTCACGGACCGCGCTAGGAAGGTCATGAACCTCGCCAAGAGCGAGGCTCAAAGACTCAACCACGAATACATCGGCACAGAGCACATCCTGCTCGGCCTCGTCCAGGAGGGCAGCGGCGTCGCCGCCAACGTGCTCCGGGGCATGGGCATTGACCTGAAGCGCATCCGCGCCGAGGTGGAGAAGCTGGTGAAGGGCAGTGCCACCATGGTTCCCATGGGCAACCTGCCGTTCACACCGCGCGCCAAGAAGGTGCTTGAGCTCTCCCTCGAGGAGGCCAGCCAGCTGGGCCATAACTACATCGGCACCGAGCACCTGCTGCTGGGCCTCATCAAGGAGAGTGAAGGCATTGCCGCGCGCGTGCTCACGAACCTCTCGGTGAAGCTCGAAGACGTGCGCGAAGAGGTGCTCGAGTTCCTCGGTGCGCCCCAGGAAGGCGGCGAGATCGAGGAAGAGGATCGCGGCGATGAAGGCGGCGAGGTGGATGCCGGCGGCGGCGGCGGTGGCAGTGGCGGGCGTGGCAAAGGCAAGGGCAAGACCCCTGCGCTGAACGCCTTTGGCCGCGACCTCACCAAGCTCGCTCGCGAGACGCAGTTGGACCCTGTCATCGGTCGGCGCGAAGAGATCGAGCGTGTGATCCAGATCCTCTCCCGGCGCACCAAGAACAACCCGGTGCTGTTGGGCGAGGCGGGCGTGGGCAAGACGGCCATCGTGGAAGGCCTGGCCCAGGACATCGTCAACGAAGAGGTGCCGGAGATCCTCAAGGGCCAGCGTTTGGTGGTCCTGGACCTGGCCATGATGGTGGCGGGCACCAAGTACCGCGGCCAGTTCGAAGAGCGCATCAAGTCGGTGATGAACGAGGTGCGTCGCGCCAAGAACATCATCCTGTTCATCGATGAGCTGCACACCCTCGTGGGTGCAGGCGGTGCCGAGGGCGCCATCGATGCCTCCAACGTGCTCAAGCCGGCACTGTCTCGTGGCGAGATCCAGTGCATCGGTGCCACGACCCTGAACGAGTACCGAAAGTACATCGAGAAGGACCCCGCGCTCGAGCGTCGTTTCCAGTCGGTGATGGTCGAGCCGCCGACGCCCGATCAGACGATCCAGATCCTGAAGGGTTTGCGCGGCCGCTACGAGAAGCATCACAACGTGCAGATCACCGACGGCGCGCTGGAGTTGGCGGTGGAGCTGTCCACTCGCTACATCACGAATCGCTTCCACCCTGACAAGGCCATCGACGTGATGGACGAGGCCGGCGCCCGCGTCCGGCTCAAGGCCATGACAGCTCCGCCAGACCTGAAGGAGCTCGAAGTCGAGATCCTGAAGCTGGACAAGGAGAAAGAGGAGTGCGTCGCCGATCAGGACTTCGAGCGCGCAGCCTACCTGCGTGACTACGCCGACAAGCTGCGCAAGAAGCGCGACCAGATCGAGCACGACTGGAAGACCAAGGCCGTCGAGATCGACGGCACGGTGGACGAGGACGTGATCTCCGAGACGGTCAGCAAGATGACCTCCATCCCGTTGACGCGTCTGGACAAGGGCGAAGCCCAGAGGCTGCTCAAGATGGAGGACCAGCTGCACAAGACGGTCATCAGCCAGGACGATGCCATTGTCGCCATCTCAAAGGCGGTGCGTCGTTCGCGCTCCGGCCTCAAGGACCCTCGCCGTCCCATGGGCTGCTTCTTGTTCCTGGGCCCGACGGGTGTGGGCAAGACGCACTTGGCCAAGCAACTTGCAGCCTTCCTGTTCGGCAGTGAAGAAGCGCTCGTGCAGATCGACATGTCCGAGTACATGGAGAAGCACAACGCCAGTCGCCTGGTGGGTGCGCCTCCCGGATACGTCGGCTACGAAGAGGGCGGCCAGCTGACCGAGAAGATTCGCCGCCGCCCCTATGCGGTGGTGCTGCTGGACGAGATCGAGAAGGGCCACTCCGACATCTACAACATGCTGTTGCAGATCATGGAGGAAGGGCGTCTCACGGACTCCTTCGGCCGTCAGGTGGACTTCCGCAACGTGCTGCTGATCATGACCAGCAACATCGGAGCGGAGATCATCAAGAACCAGACGGGCCTCGGTTTCTCCTCCCGCGACGTCAGCAAGAAGTTCAGTCGCATGAAGGACAACCTCATGAACGAGGTGGGTCGCTTCTTCCGCCCGGAGTTCCTGAACCGCCTCGACGACACCATCGTCTTCAAGCCTTTGGAGACGGAAGACCTGGTGGGCATCCTGGACATCGAGCTGCTGGGCATCCGCTCGCGTCTCGCGAATCGGGGCATCCAGCTGGAGCTCTCGAGCGAGGCGATGGAATTCCTCATCGAGAATGGCAGCAATCTCGAGATGGGTGCACGACCCCTGCGCCGCGCCGTGGAGCGTTTCGTGGAAGACGCCCTGTCCGAGGTGTTGCTCAAGGGCGAGCTGGAGGACTCCGACCAGGTGAATGCGCAGTTGAGTGAGGAGCTGGACGAGAAGGGCAAGCCCAAGGGCCTGGTGTTCACGGGCAGCAAGAAACCTGAAGAAGAGCCTGCGGCGAGCAGCAAGTGATCGGCGGGTCCGCCACCCTCAACGTCAGTCCACAAGCAGCCCCGTGGCGCCGTCTGCGCGCGGGGCTGCTTTGCGTCCTGCTGCTCGGGGCGAGTGTGTCTGGGCAGACGGTGGGGGATGACACGGTCACTCCAACAGCTGAAGCGCCATCCGCCGCCCTGGGTGACTCGACTGCTGAGGGCGCTTCCGATGTGCTCGAAGCGTCGAGTGGTCAGGACGATGCCTCGGTCGCAGCTGCCCTGCAGTTCGCCCCTGACGGTCGACCAAACCCCGATTTCTGGATGTTCGATGACGATGGCCACGCCCGGGATTGGCTGAACAAGCCGCCCATGGATCCAGCGGACATCAAGACGCGTCCAGCGGAGTACGAGGCGGCCCTGGCCGACCACGGCATCCACCTGGACCTCACGGCGCGCGAGTTGCTCGTGCGCGGTGCGACGATCCACGACGCACGCTCCATGGGCTACCCCATCGAATACCTCGTGGTCACGGAGCTGGGCCGCACCTATGAAGCGCTCATCATCGTGAAGGCCCAACCGTCGGTGATCGCCGCCTGCCTGAAGGCCATGGATGCCGAGCCGGGTGGTGCCACCGTCATGAGAGTGAAGGACCCCCTGCCGCCCGAGGCCGACATCGAAGCCGGACTCGTCTCGCCCTGGGTCGTGACGCCCCACCACGGCCCGCTCGTGCAGATCACCATGGAGTGGCTGGACGACAGCGGCAAGCGGCATGCGCCGAGCCTCGAGTCCGTCTTGCTCGATGCGCGCACGGGGGAAACGCTCGAGGACCTGGGTTGGATCTTCACCGGCGGCACCTACGGCGAGTATCGCCAGGGCCGCAGCACCCAGAGCCGCTTCAAGGCAGACGTCGAGGGCGACGTGGTGGCGATCTATCTGGCTGGCCTCGATGTTTGCGTCTTCGAACGCAACTCCATGGATGGCCTGACGGACGGGTACTACTTCCCGCATCCCGAGCGCATGCCTGGCTTGGGAACGCCTATCACCCTGCGCTTCAAGCTGTTGGATGAGGTGGTGGTGAAGGGGCCTGCCATCGATGGACCCATGGCGGAGCCCTTGGAACCGAGGGGCGAGGACCTGGAGCTAGACCAGGAACAAGACCCGGAGTTGGACCCCGGCCGCTGAACTGAAGCCTCCGAGGCCAGCTCGCCCAGGTTAGGATCGCGAACCTGATCCTTCCTCGCTCGCGATCCGTCCAGGAGTGCTTCCATGCGTGTCTCCCACCTTCTGCTCTCGTTGGTTGTCGCATCGGGCCTTGCCACCGCCGCCGTCGTGAGCCCGATCCAGGATGCGCCGGAAAGCGCAACCGACGCGACGTCGACGAAGCATGCCAGCCCGATGGCCGTTGCACCGGTCTCCGTCGCTCATGAGGTCGCCCAGCCCGACGAAGACACGGCGGCGATCCTCGCAGGAACCCTGGCACCGATCGCCGTGTTCGAGATCCGTGGCGGAGGCGCTCTCTTTCATCTCGAGGGCGGTGCGTCGGCCGGCAACAAGGCCTTCAAGAACAAGGTCAACGTCAAGTCCATCGCCCAGTGCCTCGACGGCGGCCTGGGGTGCGCCTCCCATTTCGATGCGGACGAGCTGAGCGCGGACGGCAAGGCCTATGTGTACATCTACGACGCGACGACCTGGGGGCTCACCACCACCCCGGACCCCAACGACACCGTCGGTGGCCCAATTGCCGAGGGCAACCCGGTGCCCGTCACGGTCTTGCGTGGCCTGATGGACGGCAAGGGGCGCTTCATGTTTTCGGGCACCCACGTTCCCTCGGACACCGACCTCGTGGTGGAAGGCAAAGCTGGCCTGGAGAAGGGCACGCTGACGCCCAAGAAGATGGGCGGCAAGATCTCGGCCGTGAGCATCGAGGCCGAGCACTGGGCCAAGGCCAACTTCAAGACCTTCGGCAAGTCCCTGCTCATCAACTAGATCGAGACGCCTACGCCCGGCCCCGCAACACATCGGCGGGATCTAGCCGCAGGATCGCGCGCGCCGGCCAGGCGATGACGAGCAGTGCGAGGGCCGCGACCCAGGCGCTGGCGCTCAGCACATTGGTCCAGCTCACCGTGGGATAGATGATGGAGCTGCCCTCCAGCGCACCGGGCAGCTGTGCTCCCAGGGCGAAGACGTCGAGGCCTCGGTTGCCGAGCCAGACGTCCGTCACCAGCCAGCCGCTGCCCACACCCAGGGCGATGCCGAACAGGGCAAGAAGGGCCACCTCCCACACGAGCAGGCGCACGATGGCGGAGGGGCGCAGGCCCATGGCCAGCAGCACGCCGAACTCCCGGCGGCGTTCGAAGACCGACATGACCACGGCGTTGAGGATGCCGAGGCCCACGAGGATGAAAAGCACCAGGTTCCGCAGGCGCTCCATGACCCGCAGCATCTCCATGGCGCTCAGGACTTCGGGCGCGGTGTCGTGCCAACTGCGTACCTGGACTTCGGCGCAGGCTGGCAGGGTCTGTAGCTGGGCCACGGTTTCGGGAGCTCCCCGGGGGCTTTCAAGCCGCAGCACGATCTCCGAAGCCTCGTCGGCGCCCTGGGTCGCGAGCAGCTCGCGGGCATCCGCCAGGCGCAAGTAGACGAAGCCGCCGTCGAGGGCTTGGCCGCCCGTCTCGAAGAGCCCCGTGACGCGAAACGACAGCGCAAAGAGCGATCCGTCGATGCCTTCGGCAAGCAGTGCCAGCCGGTCGCCGAGGCCAATCCCGAGCGTCTTCGCAAGGGCCAGGCCCAGCGCCGCGGGTGGGACGGCACCGAGACTGGGGGTTTCGAGGAAGCTGCCTTGCACGATCTTTGACGGCAGCAGGGTGGCGGCGGTTTCGTCCTGCGGATCGACCCCGAGGAACACCACGCCTGCATTTCCGTCGAGGGTGCGGGCGAGTCCCTGGCCGCGCAGGCGTGCCGACGCGGCGACGACCCCCGGCACCGCTCTCAGGGCCTCGACTAGTAGCGCGCTGTCAGCAAGGGTCGGCGAGCCATTCTCTCCCGGCTCCACCCGGGCGTGGCCCGTCATCATGCCGAGGCCCTGTTCGAGCCGCTGATCCACGAAGCCGTCCTGCAGTCCCTTCAGGAAGATGAGCACGAAGAGACCCGCTGCCATGGCCAGCAGGACGAGCAGTGAACGTCGGCGATGGCGACGGATGCTGCGCCAGGCAAAGCGGGGCCAGGGCGTCGCGCTGCTCACTGGCCCAGACCCTCGGGAGTGAACTGTTCGTCGCGGAGCAGGGGCGAGGGGTCGAAGTGCACCACGTCGAGGGTCGACTGCCAGCCCTCGCGACCCACGGTGGTCGCCTTCCAATGGCGCGGGAGCGCTTCGAAGCCCTCCAGCTCCACGCGCCGGATGGGGGTGCCCGCTTCGTCGCGGAACTCGATCTGGCGCGGGGCCGCGTTCTGCTCGCTGAGCAGCAACAGCACCGACCCGTAGAGGGTGTCGCGGGGGGCACGGGGCCGCAGCTCCAGCTCGACGGTACGCACACCGTCCAGCTCGCCACGCTGAGCAATGCTGGCCTGGAAGGACCTCCCTGCGTCGGCGAGCACGGCGAGGTCATCAACGCCAAAATCACTACCCAGCAAGCGTTCGCCACCCAGCGAGGCGGGCAACTCGACGGTCAGATCGGCAGCCGGGAAGCGCACGTGCACGCGACCTTGGGCGAGCAGGATGCGCATACCTCGCTCCCGCACCCGGCCGTCCGCCCGCAGCAACCAGCGATCGAGGTCGCCGTGATAGTAGACCCGCAGCAGGATCTCGCGGCTGCTGCCCGGCCGCTGGATCTTGAGCTTGGCGGCGGCAGCAAAGGACTGGGGCGTGGAGCGCGCCGCGAGCCGCTTCAGAAGCTCTTCGGCATCGGCATCGGCATCGGCATCGGCATCGGCATCGGCATCGGCGGGCGGCGCTTTCGTCTCCGTCGACGGCGTTGCAGCTTGCCCGAAGGCGAGGGCGACGCCGAGGCACAGCGCGAGCAGCCAGTTCACGGTGACCCCTCGCCCGAGACGGCGTTTGGGTCGGCGCCTGGGTCCGGGTCGGGGACTTCGCCCGAGGTTGAGCTGGGGGTCGTGCCGCGCGGTACGCCGTCCTCCAACTCGAGCACCCGGCTTGCACGTTCCACCAGCCGGGCATCGTGGGTAGCTACCAGCGCTGCCATGCCACGCTCGCTGACCAGCTCGGCCAAGGTGTCGATGAGCGCCAGGCCGGTCTTGCCGTCCAGGTGCGCGGTGGGCTCGTCGGCTACCAGCAGCGCCGGCTCTCCCGCGATGGCTCGGGCCACGGCCACCCGCTGCTGCTCGCCGCTGGAGAGGGCGTCTGGAAAACGGTCAGCGAGTTGCCCCACCCCCAGGCGTTGCAGGGATTCGCACACCCGGCGGGCTCGTTCGACGCTCGGCAATCCGCGCACGGACAAGGGTAGGTCGACGTTCTCTGCGGCGGTGAGCGCCGGGCTCAGGTTGTGTTCGGCAAAGACGAGCCCCAGGTGTTCGAGGCGCAGATCGGACCGGGCGGTGGTCTCCAGCAGGGCGAGGTCCTGGTCGAGCAACCGGACCTGACCCTCGGTGGGGGCGTCGAGGCCTGCCAAGAGGTGCAGCAGCGTCGTTTTCCCGGAGCCGGACGGGCCGGTGAGCACCAACATGTCGCCTGCGGCCAGGCTCAGATCGACACCCGAGACGGCCACCACCGGCGTGCCATCGCCGGCCAGGAAGCGCCGCCCGAGGCCGCGCGCTTCCAGCAGCGCCGTCAGCTCTTGGCCTCCAGGCGCGCGCGTTCTTCCTCGATCACCTCATCGGGGATCTTCGCGAACAGGATGCCAGGTTCGCCCAGCACATGGCCGGCGGGCAGTTCGTGGAAGCGCCAGAGGTTTTCGCTGCGCGTGTCGAGCGGACGGGGCACGGGGATGGAGTCCGTGAGCGGCGCGAGGCCGAGCATCGATCGCAGGCGGTCCGACGCGCCGGGCATGAAGGGCCACATGCCCACCGCCAAGGCGGACAGGATCTGCACATGGGCCCAGAGGGAGGTGCGACACTCGGCCAGGTCGTCGAGCTTGCGCGACTTCCAAGGGGCGTGGGCATCGAACCAGACGTTGCCGAAGCGTCCCAGGTCCAGCAGGGCGTCCGTGGCACGGCGGAACTTCTGGTGATTGAGCTGCCAGGTCAAGGTCGGCGAGTCCTGGCTACCCTCATCAAAGAAGGCAGAACACACCTCGCGAACCCGGGAGACCGTGGGCACGGACTGGGTCTCCCCTTCCGCACCGCCGTCGGAGCTGCTGACAGGAATCTGGTGTTCGAAGACGTCGCTCGGCTCCGGAACCACACCGTCCAGTTTCGACTTCACGAACTTCAGCACCCGGGCGGCGTAGTTGCCGAGGGTGTCGTTGAGGTCTGCGTTCACGTGGTTCTGCAACGCCCCGAAGCGGAAGCGGCTGTCGGAGGTCTCGGGCATGGAGACCGCGAGGTACCAGCGCAGGGCGTCGACGCCGAACAGCTCGAGCATGCGGTCGTTGTCGAGGGTGCGGTTGTCGCTCGTGGAGAACTTGCCGTCCTCCAGGTTGTAGAACTCGTTGGCGGGGACGTTCTCCGGGAGCACCCAACGTTCACCGACGCCGGGGCCTGTGAACTCGTCACCCTGCTTGGCGTCGTCCTGCCAACCGAGCATGGCGGGGAAGACCACGCAGTGGAACGGGATGTTGTCCTTGCCGATGAAGTGCAGCAGGCGCGGGCCGGGCCAGCGGTCCTCGGTCTGTAGCGCGGGCTCGTAGTCGGAGCTCGCGCCGGTGATCCAGTACTTGCGCCAGGCTTTGGGGTCGCCGGCGATGTCCCGGGCCCATTCGATGGTGGCGGAGACATAGCCCACCGGCGCGTCGAACCAGACGTAGAGCACCTTGCCTTCGTGGCCCTCCACCGGCTGGCGGTCGAGGTCCAGCTCGGGCAAGGGCACGCCCCACTTCAGGTCGCGGGTGATGGGGCGTGCGCGCAGGCCGTCGCCCTCCACGAGCAGCTTGTCGAAGACCGTGGTGCGCACATTGCCTTTGAGCTGCGCACCCTTGAAGGCGTTGCGCAGCCAACGGTCGAAGAGCGGGTACTTGGCCTTGCGATCCGCCTCGTTGGAGAAGGGCGAGAGGTCCAGCTCGTACTGCATGGTGTCGCGCACCTCGGGCGTGTTGCCGCAGGTGACACAGACGGGGTCGATGAGCTTCACGGCGTCCAGCCAGCTGCCACAGGCCTTGCACTCGTCGCCCCGGGCCGCTCCCTGGCAGAGGTAACAGGTGCCCTCGACATAGCGATCCGGCAGAAAGCGATCGCAGCTGGTGCAGTAGTGCTGCTGGGTGGTGCGGGGCGCGATGGCGCCGGAGCGCAGTAGGCGCAGGAAGAACTCCTGGCTCAGGCCGTAGTGGGGGTCCTGGTTGCTGGTGCGGCTGAAGTGGTCGAAGGAGATTCCGAAGCGGGCGAAGACCGAGGTGATGTCGTCGTACCAGCGGGTGACGTACTCGCGGTAGTCGATGCCTTCCTTCTCGGCCTTCACGGTGATGGAGACACCGTGCTCGTCCGTGCCGCACACGAAGAGCACGTCGCTGCCCCGCAAACGCTGGAAGCGCACGTAGATGTCGGCCGGCAAATAGGCCCCCACCAGCTGCCCGAAGTGGATGGACCCGTTGGCGTACGGCAAGGCCGAGGTCACGAGCAAGGGGCGGGTGTCGGTGGTCATCGGGCTCTCCGGATCGGCCCGACAGCCTAGCAATCAGAGGGTGATGAAACGGCGCGGGGGCTCTGCCGAGATCAGAAGGTGAGATCCCTGCTGTGAGTTCTGGGCCTCCCCGGCTGCTTCACGGGGCGGGCCGGCAGCGGGGTCTCGAGTTGCAATGAAGCGAATGACCCAAGGGGAGAAGAGAGATGTTTCAGAAGATGATGATGGTGATGGCAGCGGTGTCTTTGTTGGTGGTCCCAGCGTCCGCACAGCACGGCGTGCTGGCTGCCATGAACTGTCTGGAGGACGGGGAGTCGGTGACTCTCTGTCACAGTCAGAAGGTCGCCGATGACATCACCATTTCCGCAGAAGTCTATGAGTCAGACCCAGGGCTCGACGATCCGATGGGATCGGCCAAGGTCGAGCAGACGGGGGAGATGGTCTACAAGATTAGCGCCGAGATCATCAATGATGGGTGCAATCTCAAGGGCCCGAACGGGGAGATTCAGAACGGTGCCGGTGAGGGGCGTTGCATCGAAGTCACGTTCAAGGTGACGGTCGCGTGGCCCGCGACCATCACCATCGGATTCATCTCGGTGCAGAGCCAGCTGTCGAAAACGTCGAACACCAACCCCCAGGAGATCTGCCCTTGCTGAGGTTCTCGCAGAGCAGTCTGGTGAAGTGATGTGAAACGGGGTGGCGGTGTTGCCCTGGGTACGGCTGGAGGTCAACTCACGGTCTGTGCACAGTGGCGCACCGCCCATCCGCAGGGGTCATCGAGCTTGGGAAGGATGGGAAAGGGAGGTTGTGATGAACCGTAGGCGTCTTGTTCTTGTGATGGTGCTGCTTGTCCTGGGAGTGGGCGCCGTGAGCCTCCAGTTCCTGGGGCTCTTCGAGCCCGCCGGTTCGGCAGGTGGCGCTGGTGCTGTCAGCTATCGGGTCGAGCGAGGCCAGGTTGTCCGGACGTTGCCGAATGGCGCCGAGGAAGTGATGCCCGCTCCTGCCTTCGAAGATGAGTCCTTCTCGCCGGCGGCTGACCTGGATCCGAGCGGCATTGGGAGCTTGGTGGCGCGCCTGGGGAGCGTTCCGGCCGGGGCTGATGTTCGCCTGGGATTGGTGCGTTGCGAGCCGACCGACGACACGGTTGCCCAAGTCAGCCTCGGGGGCGACGAGGAGCGCTACGCACATGTTGGAAAGCCCATCGACCCCTCTCTTGCCAGTGGGTCAGGAGAGGAAGGAGCAGACACGTCCAGCGAACTGAGCTGGGGCTCATTGTCCTCTGGAGCCTGGCAACTGGTGGCCCTTGAAGGTTCGACCCATGTGCCGGCCGGAGCCTCTGGCATGCCCGTGTGGGTCCGGGCGGAAGACACCACCATCCTCATGGTCGATCTCGTCCGCAACGGAGCGATCCGTTGCCGAGTGCTGCTTCCTGATGACGAGGCCGTGCCGGGAGCGGATGTCCGTCTCTTTGGCCCGCTCGACCCGGGCATCGACCTCGCCGTCATCGACCCCGGGGATCTCGTGGGCTTGCGGGCCAGCCGACTCCTCACCGATGAAGGTGGTCTGTTCAGGATGGATGGGCTTGCAGTGGGAGCGAGCTACGGAGTGCACGCCTGGACGGAAGAGGGCGTCTGGGCGACGGGCGTGCTGCGTGCCCAGCCGCCGGGTTCCGAGGCCGAGGTCCTGAGGGCGACCGCTCCGCACCGCGTGAACGTCCTGGTGCAGGAGAGCGGAACGGGGAAACCGATCGCCAACGCCCAAGTGCTCGTCATGGACGATGCGCTGAACCGCTTGAGGGGGCTGACCCGCGAGCAGTGCCTGACCCAGCCCCTGCGCACGGCGGAGGTCACGGATGAGCGGGGTCTGACCACCCTGACTGCGGAGCTGGGCTCATGGCTCTTCGTGGCGGATGAGCAGCACGATCTCGGCGTCTTGCAGGTCACCGAGACGGTGGTTGCCTCGGACCCGGCGCTGGTGGTGTTGGACGTTCTCGGCAGCGACATCGTGCGTGTCACGACCTCGGCCGGCTGGCCGGTGGCGGGTGCTCGCATCGAGGCAAGGCTCCAGGGGGGGAAGGGGGTTCAAAGCGTCACGAAGGCGCTGAACATCGTGGCGAGCGATGCCCGAGGGGAGTTCCGGGTCTCGGAATTGGGCAAGCTCCCCGAAGCGGCCTGGGGCAACCTGAATCTCTTCGCCACCCACGAGACGGAGGGGTCGGGCGGCGTGGCATTGAACATGAGCTGGTTTCTGGACGGTGTGCGCGGCCTGCCGAAGACCATCGTGCTTCGCAAGCCAGGCGCGCTGCAGATCGATGTGGAGACGGCGGGTTGGAGCACGCCTGCACCAGGCGTCGACGACCCCCGTCATGATCGGGCAGGCCTCGACGAGCAGGCTGCCAAGGATCACTTGCTCCGGCTCAAGCTCACCTATCTGGGGAGCCACGCTCCCCGCATGGAATTGAGCGCGCAGAACGGGATCCTGAAGACCGTCGACATCGATGCATGGGAGCAAGGGCTCCCTGAAACCCGCTTCGAGAACCTGGAGCCGGGTTATTACGCCGTCGAGATCCAGTCCATTGCCCGGGGGGTCCTGTTCGTGACGCCCGCCCTCCGCGTGTTCCCAGGGGAGACCACCCACTACTGGGTGGCTTCGCCGAGGCCCGAGCTGCACGCTGGGGTGACCCTTGAGGTGGATCCCCTGCTTGTCGGGGCGAGTTCCGATTTCGTGACACTGCTCCCGGAGGGTGGGCCGGTGCTCCAGGCCGCGACCCCGGGGATCATGTCTCCGGAAGCGGGGTTGAGCGACCGTCGAGCCAACTTCGATGCGGCCGGCCACGCCAGCTTCGTCCTCGTGCGCCCAGGGCGCTACATGATCGGGTTCGGCGTGAAGAAGGAGGACGGCGGCATCCAGTGGCATCAGACCGCCACTTTCCAGCTCGGGCCGGGCGACGAGCGCCATCTGACCGAGGTCGCTCCCCAGGCGGCGCCGTTCGGCGTCGTCGTCTACTAGTCGCGGGGCCAACGCAGACTCAGGGCAGGGAGGGATGCCTCACGAGATCGTCAGCCCCGTCGAGCAGGGCGAAAGTCGGAGTCGGCAGGGCGATGGTTGCTGGTTCCTGAGCCTGCTCGTCGAAGAACGCGCGGATCGCTTCGTGCACTTCTGGGCGATCGAGGAGGGAGTCGTGGCCACCGTTCTCGACCAGCAGGTGTTGGGCCTGGGAGAAGCCGCGCATGGCATCCGTGGCTCGCTCGGGGGGTGTGTTGGCGTCGAGACTCCCGCTCACGAACAAGCTGGGGACGTCGCTCTCGACCGGCTTGCGGAACTCGTCGCCGAGGTCCTGCACCCCGAAGGCGGCGTCGATCTCTGGCGAGAAGAGGCAACGAACCATGCCGAAGGGGCTACTCATGGCTTGAGAGCGGATCATCGCCCAGCGCTCTGCCGTGGCGCCCGAAGACCCGCGATTGATGAACAGCACCGCTGGCCAGTCCGACATCTGCCGGTAGCGCCGGCGTACGAACCAGCTGACCGTGTCGGTCCGCCCCTGCTCGAGCTCGTGTACCAGGCGCGGGAACACCACAAAGTCCGCAGGGTCCCCCAGATCGAGCAGCAGGATGAACTGCAGCCCGTAGCGGCCCAGGCTCAAGGTCAGCTGCTCGCCGCTGCTCGGGTGTGCGACCGGTATCTCGAGGGGCTGCTGCTCCAGACGCTTCAACAACGCGACGATGCGCTCGAAGAGGTTGGGCATGGCCTTTCCGATGCGTGAGTCGGCCGCGGCAAGGGCTGACACCTGGCGCAAGGACTGGTCGAGGCGAGCAGGCAGGGCGTGGATGTCGTTGGGCCCGGCAGTCCCCAGGGAGGCGAAGTGGGCCACCCGCTCGGGATGCTGGCGCAGGTACTCCAGGCCCAGGTGGGCGCCGCCGCTGTGCCCGATGATGTCGAAGGTGTCGTAGCCTAGCGCTGCGCGCAGGGCTTCGATGTCCCGCGCGCTTTCGCGGGTGTTGAAGGCGCTGAGGTGGACGCCTCGCTGTTCGGCGAAGGCCCGGATGGCTGTGGCCGTTTGGAGCGCGTGGTCCAGGGCCTGCGCCGTGTTGCCGAAGAGTCGCTCGGCGCGAAAGCCCTCGCCACTCCACATGAGGCGTGGTTCAGACTGACCGCATCCCCGCTGGTCGAGCAGGACGACGTCTGCGGACTTCAGGTGCTCCTCCCAGAGCGGCGAGTCGCGCATGGCCGTGGCTGAGCCGGGGATTCCGTTGAGGAAGAACACCGGCGGCCCCGGTTCCGGAGCCCCGCTCCTGAGGACCACGAAGGCCAGCTGCAAGGAGCCTGCCTCGGGCTGCTCATGAAACTGCGGAACCTCGAGGGTGCCGCGGCTGGCTTCATAGACGCTGGGGGTCAAGGTGGTCATGGAGACCTTGGCCGGGCTGGGCGCTTTCTGCCCCAGGACCTGGCAAGTAACCAGGCCGGCTCCAAGCAGCGCGAAGACTCGCAGGTATGCCGGGCCCCTGGGCATCAAATGCCTGAGAGGTCGAAGGTGTCGACCGGCTTCAACAACCCAACCACCATCCGCGTGACGTCCTGGAGCAACTGGGGAGTGCTCTGCTCGCTGGTCCTGGCGTGGGCGCCCTCGGAGAACAGCAGCCGCTCGCGGCAGATGGACGCGGCGCCGAAGACGGCGGCCTGCACCGCCCGTTCCGGTTCGTCGTGCGTCATCTCTTCGCGATGCTCAAGCAGGGCCTCCATCAGGAAGCCGTGCTGTGCAGCGCGCTGATCCATGACGTGCGCCTCTTGTTCCTCGGGGTGGTTGCGCACGTAAAGCGCCAAGGCGCGCAGGAGATGGCGGCGCGACTGGAAGGTGTCGATCAGGTAGCGGGTGACCCAGGCTGCGGCGCGCACGAGATCGCTCGGCGGCGCCCCCTGCCGTGCGCGCCATTCGTCGACCCAATCCGGCATGCCCGAGTCGTAGCGGGCGTAGAGCCCAGCCAAGAGGGACTGCTTGTCGCGGAAGCGGTTGTAGAAGGAACCCACCGAGGTGCGGGAAGCGCGCACGATCTCCGCGATGGAGACGCGGTCGAACTCCCGCTCAAGCAGCAGGCGCTCGGAGGCATCAAGGATCCGGTCGAGGGTCTGCTGGCTGCGTTGCTGCCTCGGAGGTCTTACGGCGCTGAGGATCGTCATACAAAAATTAGAACACACCTCTGTTTATGCTGCCAAGGCATCCTGTTGGCCAGAGAGAGGCACTGTGGCTTAACAGTGTTTCAACTGAATGCTGAGCCATGCGCTGTTGACCAAAAGAAGAACAAGGTTCTAGTTTGTGAGCCCATGCGCTCGTCCTGTGGCTCGATCGGAGCCGGGCGCTGGCCCACCCCTTGGACGTCGACCCATGAATCGCCACCCCACTCGCTGGCCCCTCGCCTGCCTGGTCCTGCTCGCTTCGCTCACCGTCGCCCTCTGCGGCTTGCCAGCGGACGAGATCGCAGGACGCTGGACCCTCAGCCACCGCAAGCCGGGGGTGGTGGAGGTGGAGACCGTGCAGTTGCTGGTGGTGCAAGGGGAGGGGAACGCGGTCCGTGCCGAGGTCTCCATCCCCGGTGTCGTGGTTCCCTTTGAAGGGACCTTTGATGCAAAGACGGGCGTGCTGGCGCTGATTGCCCACAAGGGCAGCGAGTCCGCCACCATCGACCTCGTGCTGAAGGACGGTCAGCTCACAGGTGAGGGGGACCTGCCCATCGGCCAGCTGAGCTTCGTCGGCGAGCGCACGCTGGGCGAACCGGTTGCCCCGGTGCGTCTGGAGTTCGAGGGACCGAGACCAAGCCAGTCAGCAACGCGTGCGCTGTCCCGCACCCTCGCCCGCGAGTGCGCAGAGAACATCGAAGACACCATGGAGCAGCTGGACGTAGTGGGGCTCTCCATGGCCCTCGTCTCCGACGGTCAGGTGCTCGACGTCCTCAGCTCGGGCTGGCAGGACTTCGAACAGGATCTGCCGGCGAGCGCCGCGACCATGTACCGCTGGGCATCGGTCACCAAACCCATGACGGCCGTGGCGGCCTTGCAGTTGGCCTCCTCGGGCGAACTCGACCTCTCGATCGATGTGCGCAAGCTCGTGCCGGAGTACGACAAGGGGGTCGTCATCACTCCCTACGCGCTGCTGGCACATGAGGCTGGCATCCCGCACTCGACGCAGACCACGGTGCGCACGCCCGAGCAGTACGACTCGCCGCACCCCTGGGCCGACCGCATCGTGGCCCTCGACATGTTCATCGAGTCGGACCTCACCTTCGAGCCGGGTTACGCCTACATGTACTCGACGCCTGGCTACGTGCTGCTCGGGGCCGTCATCGAGCGGGCCGCCGGCAAGCCCTACGCGGAGCAGGTCTTGGAGCGGATCTGCGAACCCCTGGGCATGACCAGCACCCGTCCGGACTATATCTGGGAGGACATCCCCCAGCGCGGCGTGCCGTACATGAGCACCGAGCTCGGGCCGCTGCCCACGAACTGGGACGACATCTCCTGGAAGTTGCCGGCGGGCGGCTGGATCTCGACCGTGGGGGACATGGGCCGATTCGCCCTGGGCCTCATGGGCGACGAGCTGCTCGATGCCGACAGGGCGCGGGAGATGCAGCACATGCGCACGGATTATGGCGAGGGCAAGAAGGGCTACGGCCTCGGCATCAACGTGGCCACCTACGAAGGGCACCCGGTGATCTACCACGGTGGCGGGCAGGTGGGCGCCTCGTCGTTCCTGGTGTGCAGCCCGGAGACGGGGCACGCCGTGGCGATCATGACCAACACCGAAGGGGTCGGTCTGTCGGACCTCGCCTTCCAGACGCTGACGCTGCTCATCGACGAGGGGTCGTGAGAGAGGCCTTGGGCAGCAGCCGCGAGCCCGGGGGCTCGGTCGGAGGTAGGCTCCAGTCAGTCTGAAAACGAGATCGTTGGTGTCGCTCCCAGCGGCCCCCACCATTCCTGGGATCGCTTATGGTCTTCGGTACTTCCTGAGGGCTAGGTGCTGCCGCGCGGCGCGTTGCCTGCCCTCTCGTTCCCCATGCACCAAGATCGCCGGGCCCTGCAACCAGCAGGCCGGCCGCACCCGAGGAGTCCCCCCCATGCGCATCCTGAGCGCCTTCGCCGCACTTTCCTTCCTGGCAGGCTCCGCCTTTGCCGGAGGCACCACGGTGGATTTCGAGACGGAGACCCAGGGTTGGGTTGGACCCCAGGGTGGGGGTGGGTCCACCTTTCTCGATCCCACCGGCGGCAATGGTGGGGGCGGTGGCTTGCACACGATCTTCAACAACTTCGGTGTCACCTTCCGCACAAGCACCAACTCGACGTTCCTCGGCGACTACACCCAGCACTCCGAGGTGACCCTGTCCGTGGACCTCGAGGTGAACCAGGTGGACTTTGGTTTCCCCGTCTCGCGCCCCTGGTTGTTGGAGCTGCGCGACTTCGACACGGCGCAGGGCGGCTACCCGTACACGAGCGTCTGGTACCTCTTCGACAACATCTCGGTGGCGGGCAACCCGGGCTGGACGACCTACTCGGTGACCATCGACGACCCCAGCTCCACAACGCTGCCTGCGGGCTGGGAGGGTTACGGCGATGAGGATGCTCTCGCCAACCCGATCCTGCCCGACGGCGTGACCTTCGCGGACGTGCTCTCGGGCGTGGACGAAGTGGCCTTGCACACACTGCAGCCGGGCTTCTTCTTCGGCTTCACGGACTTCGACCTGGTGATCGACAACGTCAGCATCGCCTTCCCGGATGCCGACCCGTGGAGCGACCTGGGCGGCGGCACCGTCGGCGCGAATGGCCCCGACACCCTGGCGGGCAACGGCACGCTCGTGGGTGGTACGACGGCAGGGCTCGACTCCACCGGTGCGCCAGCCAACGCCCTGACTCTCGCCTGGTTGTCCTTCAGCTCCGTGCCGTTCAACGCGCTGGGCGGGACCGTGCACGCGGCGCCATTCAGCAACCAGTTCTTGTTCACGGCAGATGGCGCGGGCGATGTCTCCGTCTCCACCACCTGGCCTGTGGGGGTTCCTTCAGGAACCGAGGTCTGGTTCCAGTTCCTGTCGGCGGACCCCTCTGTTGTGTGGGGCATCACCATGACCAACGGGCTGAAGGCGACCACTCCCTAAACTCACCCCAGGCGCATGTCGAAGCGTCTTCATCTCAAGCAGCGCTTACTTGCGTGGCTTGTTGCTTCTAACAATCGGCGCATAGTCCACGCATATCCACAGAACACTCGTTCCGGGGTTCGGTGGCGCATTTCCCCCGCTCGTGATAGGGTTTGCCCCCGCGCTGGGGAGCGTCACATCAGGGGGGTGAGAGTGGTAGCAGCACTTGTTGCATGCTTGGCAGCCATGGGCTTGCTCGGGCCGGGCGACCATCAATGGGGAGGCTTCGACGGTTACGTCGGGGACACGGGCCCGAATTTCCATGCGGCGTTGAGTTGCGCAGCAGTCGGCGCGCAAGCCAACGGATTCGATGTTCCGTCGGTCACGGGCAGCGCGGGCGCCAGCTTCATGGGCGGAACGGCCGTTTATGAATTGATGCCCACACCGCTCATCGAAGAGCTGGGAGCGTCGCCTTTGGGTGACGACGGCGGCGCCCTTGCCCTGCAAGGCTCACTGCTTGTGGAGCCCGAAGGCGGGGCGAACTCCGAATACAAGTCATCCCTGCTCTTCTATGCCGTCTGGATCCATGAGAAGACTCATGCCGGCTACGGCACCTTCTTCGAGAGTTGGTGCACCGCAAACTTGGCGGCGTGCGCTGCTTTTCATGGGTGCTTGCTCATGCTTGGGCACGACCCATCAAACGGCTACAACCCCTGTGATGAGCAAGACGCAACCGCAGAGGAGAAGAAGGCGGTTTGCGCTGAATACATGGAGGTCTGTTACGACGACCAGATCTCACAAGAGGAAAGAGATGCCAAGCTCTCGGCGTTGAACGAGCACGCTCAATCCCTCACCATCAACATCGTCATCTTTGGAAACGAATGTGCCCAGTGCAACGGACCGTTGCCACCGGGCTCTCCAGGGACCGGGGGGATGAACGGATGCGACTGTTGATCGAGACCGTCCAGGCAGGGCGGGCGACGCGCAGCGCAGTCGCCAGTAGTGTGTTGCTGCTCAGCATGTGTGTGCCGGCCTTTGGCCAGGAACCCTTGCCGCCAGACATGGCAGCCGCATTCAACCCCAGCACGAACTACGCCGAGCGGATGTATCTGCCGACGCCCAACCCGGCTGCCATCGTGAGGCTCGACCTGCGCTTCTCGAACTTTGCCAGCAACAAGGTCGACCTGCACTGGGTGTTTCAGGAGCCGGGCGCGTACTCCGGCGTGCTGGATCAGTCCCGTGATGTTTCGTTTAACCCGACGGCTATTGCCAGACGCGCGGGTTCGACAAATGAGTTCTTCGTCGTTGGGTGGGTGCCCCGAACGTCGCGGGTCATCGTGGAAAAATGGAGCATTGCTCCGCTTACTCTCACCACGACCGTGCCGCCGACCGGTGCGGCACCGCGCACGGGGCTTTCGGAGCCTGTCATCACAGCCACCTTTGAGTGGATCTCCCCGGCGAACTCAATGGCTCCCATTTGGGATGCGGGTTGTTATCCCTACGCCGATGAGCTCTGGTTGCTTGAGTCCGGGCCCGTGACGCGCGTGCATGCCCTGAATCTCAGCACCTTGCAGTTGTCCGAGAAGTACTCATCTGATGCAGCAGGGATGGGAAGTCTTGCGGGCCACAGAAGCCTGACGGTGGGCAAGCATCCCTCGGCTGGCTTCATCATCATCTCGACCAGGAAGCGGCCCTGGGATTCCATGAAGTACCAGGGGCCTTCAAGCCCGGTGCTCATCTCCATCGACATCGGTTCGAACGGCCTGCTTGATGTGACGACCTTCGACACCCAGGGCATGCTGGTGCAGCTCTTCCCTCCGCCTTGGGATGAGCACTACCTGGAGTGAACTGGCGTTCGGCGGACTGACGGGTGTCCTATGCCTTGTCCGGCTCCTCCAGGAACGCCAGCGTCGTGCCCACGATCCCGAAGGGTGCCAGCAGCGGCAGCATGCTGAGCGGCAAGCCCGTGCCCAGCACCAGCCCCCAGTGCCGTCGCGCCCAGCGGGCCCGGCGGGAGCCTGCGTACAGCTTGCGCGCGAGGGTCACGTCCAGCTGGGCGAGCCCCGCGTAGTACATGCCGGCCACCGCGAAGAGCGGGGCCCCCACGGCGGTGAAGCTCAAGAAAAAGAGCACCAGCAACACGAGCGCTTGGCGCAGGGCGAGCGACAGCGCCGCTCGCACGGAACGCAACAGGTCCATGGGCAGCTGGCTCCAGGGGCGCCCCGGGTCGTCGCGCCCGAAGTGCACCGACTCGACCTTCTCGGAGAGCACGTCATAGAACGGTGAGTTGATCACTCCCGCCAGGAGCAGCGTTGCGAGGGCTGCGGCTAGGGCGGCAGCCATCCAGACCAACACCTCCAGCAGCCAACCCACCGCCACCCGGGCCCAGTCGATCCAGGCCGGCCAGGTCTCGTCGAAGTTGGGCAGCAGGTCCGCCAGGTTGTCCACGGTCCAGTTGAGGGCGACGGCGAAGAGCGCGGTGTTGAGCAGCAGCGGAATGAAGACCCAAGCCCACAGGCGCTTGTGGCTCATGAGGTAGCCGAAGCCCCGGAACGGTGCGCTGAAGCCCCGCACAAGCTGGGGCGAACCCGGCTTCTGGGGCGCGGAGCCGGCGCTCGTTCCGCAGCGCGAACAACTGAGGGCCTGGTCGATTGCCACGCCACAGCCATTGCAGCGGGGCCCCCGCAGGTTTGTGATGGCGGATGCCGCTGGGTCGCTGTCGCTCATGGTCCGTAGTCTCCAAGCCGGAGAGAGGGTCGGGGCGACGCGCTGGGCAGGGGGCTGGCTGAAGCCGCCCCTGGCAGGCGGAGCCTCTGGGCAGTTGCTACCATACGGAGCTTGTCTGCGGCACTCAGCGAGCGATTCCCCGGGACCCTGGCAGGGCTCCCGCGCAGGGGCATGGCTCGTCGAAGGCCCAGCTCACTCCATCAACGGGCCGGTTGTTGAGACGACCCTCTTCCCCCTTTCAACGGTGACCACCATGAGCGCCTTCCGCGGCCTCGATTACTACCACCTCGACGACATGCTCTCCGAAGAGGAGATCATGGTTCGTGACATGACCCGTGACTTCGTGACCGCTGAGGTCATGCCGGTGATTGCGGAGGCGTACGAGAACGCGGAGTTCCCGCGCAAGCTCATCAAGCAGGTGGGCGAGCTGGGGATGTTGGGGGCGAACCTGCCCACGGAGTACGGCTGTGCCGGCCTTGGCCCCATCGCCTACGGCCTCATCTGCCAGGAGCTCGAGCGCGGCGATTCCGGCCTGCGTAGCTTCGTGTCGGTGCAGGGCAGCCTGGCCATGTGGCCCATCTTCGCCTACGGCACCGAAGAGCAGCGCAAGCGCTGGTTGCCCGGCATGGCAGCAGGCGACCTCATCGGTTGCTTTGGCCTGACCGAGCCCGACCACGGCAGCGATCCGGGCGGCATGATCACCCGCGCCCGCAAGGACGGCGACAGCTGGATCCTCAACGGCGCCAAGATGTGGATCACCAACGGCACCATCGCGGATGTCGCTGTGGTCTGGGCCAAGGACGACGACGGCGTCATCCAGGGCTTCCTGGTGGAGAAGGGCATGGAGGGCTTCAGCGCCCCCGAGCAAAAGCGCAAGTTCAGCCTGCGCGCCTCCGTCACCAGCGAGCTGGTCTTCGAGGATGTGCGCGTGCCGGACAGCAACCGCCTGCCGGGTGTGCACGGGCTCAAGGGCCCCCTCGGTTGCCTGACGCAGGCCCGCTACGGCATCGCCTGGGGCGGCGTGGGCGCGGCCCTCGCCTGCTACGACGAGGTGCTCGAGTACACCAAGGGCCGGGAGCAGTTCGGCAAGCCCCTGGCGGGTTTTCAGCTGATCCAGGCCAACCTGGCCGAGATGGTGACGGAGATCACCAAGGCTCAGCTGGTGGCCTGGCGCCTGGGCAAGCTGAAGGAAGCCAACAAGGCCCGCCCGCAGCACGTGTCCCTCGCCAAGCGCAACAACATCAAGATGGCCCTCGACATTGCGCGTATGGCGCGCGACATGCTGGGTGCCAACGGTGTGACCGGCGAGTACCAGGCCATGCGGCACATGTGCAACCTCGAGTCGGTCTACACCTACGAGGGCACGCACAACATCCACACGCTGGTTCTCGGCCACGACGTCACGGGCATCCCGGCCTACAGCTGATGCCATGAGTGAGCCGGAGCCCGAGTCGGAGACCGCTCAGGCAGCACGCATCGAGGACATGCGAGGCGTGTTCGTGGTGGGCGTGGCGCGCTCTGGCACGTCGTTGCTGAAGGCCCTGCTCGACGGGCATCCCCAGCTCTGGGTTCCGTCGGCCGAGTCCTTTGCGGTGGATTGGTGCGAGGCCTCGGACCCGGTGGCAGCCTTTTTGGCGCTGCCGCGTTACGACGCCCTGCTGCCTGAGGGTTCGGATGCGCGGCGAGAGGTGGAGCGGGTCCTGCGCGCGGAGTTCGCCCCCGGTCAAGGTGCTCCCCGGGCCGTGCTGGCATTCTTGAAGGCCATGGCCAGGGTGCAGGCGCCAGCCGTCAGCGCCACGCATTGGGTAGAGAAGACGCCCAAGCACCTGCGTGCGGTGCCGGACTTCCTCAAGAGCTTCGGTGGCCGGGCGCGGGTGGTGTGCGTGGTGCGCGACCCCCGGGCCGTGTTGGCGAGCCAGGCCAAGCGCTGGGAACGGGGGCGTACGCCTGAGGGCATGCGCCACTTCGCCCGGCGTTGGGCCACCGGCGATGCCCTCACCCGCGAGTACCAGCGGCGTGCGACGCAAGCGGGCTTCGGCTTCATGGCGGTGCGCTACGAGGACCTCGTGGCCCAGCCCGAGGCGATCATGCGCGAGGTGGCGACGCATCTGGACATCCCCTGGGACCCCATGCTGGTGGCACCCACCCGGGGTGGAACGGCCTGGGGCGGCAATTCCAGCTACGGCACGGACGGTGCTCCCTCGCAGATCTCCGATGTGTCCTTGCGGCGTTACGAGCAAGAGCTGCCTGCGTCCATTGTCACCGGAGTCTCGCGGCTGCTGGCCCGACGCATGGAGGCATGGGGTTATGAGCCTGGGTGCGCAGCTGCCGGCCCGGCCCGCTGGTGGGTGGAGTTGTCCACGGCCCAAGCGGTGAGCCGCACCCGGCGTCGCTGGCAGCGCTGAGCGGGCAAACTCGCCCCAACTCGTCCCAGGTCCCGTGAGTGTTCCGGGCAGGATGGCGAGTTAGGCTGTGTCCAGGTCTGGGCGATGGCCGCATTGGGTTGTGGAACCTCCATTTGCCCGGCGGATGTGCCGATAGGAACTCCCATGCGGGCAGTTTTGCTTCTCGGTCTTCTGCTGTTGTTTTCAGGCGTGCTTGCGACGCCCGTGCCTGCCCAGGATCCGGCGGACCTCAGCAGCGACCCCACCATCGTCGACGAGCTCTCCGTCGAGGCCCTCGAGGGGGACATCGAGCGCACGAAGTCGGACGCGAAGCTGGACGACGACGACAAGGCGAGCATCGTCGACAAGTACTCCCAGGCCCTGGCGCAGATCCAGAAGCGTGTCGAGTGGACCAATCGCCAAGACGAGGACCTCCGCCTGCAGGAGGAAGCCCCGGGACAGCTGCTGGCCATCCAGGAGCAGCTCGCGGAGGAGCCCGAGGAGTTGGCCGTCGAGGTTCCGGAGGGTGCCGAGTTCCGACAGCTGCAACAGCTGCTCGACCAGGCGACCGCCGATCTCGCTGCCGCCCAGAAGCAAAGTGAGAGCCTCGAACTTGAGCAGCGCACCCTGACGGAGCGCCGTTCGGACTTGCCGACCCGGCTGTCCGAGGCACGCGGCCGTCTCGCAGAAGTCGAGGCCGAGCTAGGGGTCCTGCCCGACTCGGCTGAGGATTCCGAACTCGACCGTGCCGTCCGGCTTTCGATCCTCGCCCGACGGGCGGCGGTGGAGGCGGAGATCGGTGCCTACGAGCAAGAGGTGGCGAGCCTCGGTGCCCGGGACGACCTGATTTCCGCGCGGCGCAACGAGGCCTCGCGCAACGTGACCCTGCTCGACCGCCACGCGAAAGCCTGGCGCGAGCGGGTCAACGAGCAACGTCGATTGGATTCAGAGGCCGACGCCCAGGCAGCCCAGACCGCCTTGGATGACACCTCTGAGGGCCAGGACGTCCTCAAGCCCCTGGCTGAGTACAACGGGCAGCTGGCCGCCGAACGCCGGGACAACCTGGGCTCCAAGATCGAGCAGGTCGCCCTGCGCCTGGATGAGGTGAGTGAGACGCTCCAGGAGCTGCGCAAGCGCTTCGAAAGCGTCCAGTCCAAGTACAAGGTCGCCGGGCACACGCCCACCATCGGGCTGCTCCTGAAAGACCACCAGGACAGCTTGCTCGACGTGCGCGAGTACCGCGCCACGACGGAACGGCGCAACGCCGAGCTGGGCGCCATCCAGCTGCAACAGATCGACTACGTGGAGCAGGCCGACGAGCTGGTCGACATGGACCGCGAAGTCGAGCGCTTCATGCTCTCGTTGGAGGAACCTCCTCTCGAGGAGGATCGCGTTGGTGCGGAGGCGGCGGTCCGGGAGCAGTTGAAGATCCGGCAGGGCATCCTGAGCGCCTTGCTGGAGGACTACAGCACCTACATCGATGGGCTCATCGACCTCTCCATCGTGGAGGAGGAGCTGATCGGGGAGACGGTGCTGTTCAAGGCCTACATCGATGAGCGTGTGCTGTGGGTGCGTATTGCGCCGCCCCTGCACACGGCCTTCTTCGAGACCTGGGACAAGACCCAGCAGGCGGTGGCCTGGCTGTTCGACGCACGCAGCTGGGGAAGCCTTGTTGCGGAGGTGCCGGCGACAGTCCAGGGAGACCCGTTAGGCATCGCGGCGCAGCTCCTGTTGGTGGTGCTGCTCGTCTTCACCCGGCCGCTCATGCGCCGCCGAATCGCCGATGATGCCTATCTGCTCGGTCGCATTCGCACGGACCGGTTCATTCACACGGTGCGCACGACGATCCTGACCACCTTGCTCGCCTCCGGCCCGCCCCTGGTGGTCTGGTTTGCGGCTGGGCTTGTGGACTCGAGTGCCGGGGACGTCGCGGTATTCGGACGATCCGTGGCTGCAGGCCTGCGTTTGTCGGCCCTGGCTTATCTGGCCTGCGAGTTGGTCTGGACCATCTGCCGGAGGCGCGGTTTAGCGGAGGCCCACTTCCGCTGGCCCGTGGTGAGCCTGAAGCTGCTGCGCCGGCATGTGCGCTGGCTGATGCTCTTTGGTCTTCCGGTGTTGTTCGTCGTAGGGGCTGTGGAGGCCCAGGACAACAGCGCCTTCAGCGAGTCCCTGGGGCGCCTGGCCTTCATTGCCGGGCAGCTGCTGCTGGCCATCTTCGTGTACCAGGTGTTGCGGCCGTCCCACGGCGTGTTGCGCTTCATGCTGGAGCGGCAACCAAACAGCTGGACCAACCGGCTGCGCTTCCTGTGGTTCCCGTTGGCCATGGGCATGCCCATCGCCCTGATGGGGCTGGCCGTTTTGGGCTACCTATACACGGCGCACCAGTTGCAGACCCGCGCCCTGCTGACGGGTGCCATCATCGTGGGCCTCGTGTTCGTGCACGCCTTGCTGATGCGTTGGCTGCTCGTGGCACGTCGGCAGTTGGGCTTGCAACAACACCGCAAGCGGCGCGCGGCTGCCCAGGCCGAAGCCGGCGCTGCGGGCTCGTCCGCCGACGAGTACGCCGAAGAAGAGGACATCGATCTGCCCTCGGTGAGCGCCCAGTCCCAGAGCTTCGTGCAGATCCTGGTGGGCCTCAGCCTCGTCGCCGGCGTCCTGCTGGTCTGGATCGATGTGCTGCCCGCCCTCAACTTCATCGATGTTCAGCTCTGGACCCACGCCTACGAAGTGGACGTGAATGGGGTGACGACCCCAAAGATCGACCCCATCACCCTACGCGATCTGGTGGTCGCCATCGTGCTGCTGATGTTCACCGTTGCGGCGGCGCGCAACCTTCCGGGCCTGCTCGAGATCTCGATCCTGCAGCGACTGCCTCTGCAGCGGGCCGGTCGCTATGCCATCACGACCATCTCGCGCTACCTCATCAGCGTGATCGGCATCGCGGTGGCCTTCGGCGTGATCGGCATCGGCTGGGACACCGTGCAGTGGTTGGCCGCCGCCGTGTTCGTCGGTCTCGGTTTCGGCTTGCAGGAGATCTTCGCCAACTTCGTCTCGGGCCTGATCCTGCTGTTCGAGCGGCCGATTCGCGTGGGTGACACGGTGACGGTGGGTGAGGTCACGGGGACTGTCACCCGGATCCACATGCGCGCCACGACCCTGGTGACCTGGGATCGCACCGAGCTGATCGTGCCCAACCGGGAGTTCATCACGAACCAGCTCGTGAACTGGACGCTGTCCGACTCCGTGTTGCGCGTGATCGTGAAGGTCGGCATCGCCTATGGCTCGGACACCCGCGTGGCGGAGCAGCTGCTGCACAAGATCGCAGCGGAGAACGCCGACGTGCTTGAGGACCCGAAGCCGCGCGTCATCTTCACCCAGTTCGGGGACAGCACCCTGGACTTTGAGTTGCGGATGTTCGTGACGGATCCCGAACTGTTTCGGACCATCAGCCACCCGATCAACAACGCCATCGACCGGGAGTTCCGCGCCGCGGGTGTCGAGATCGCCTTCCCCCAGCGGGATCTGCATCTGCGCACCTCCGGGGTGACGCTGCCCTTCATTCCCGCCGATGCGAGGGTGGAGCACCAGGGCGGCCAGACCGGTGGCCAGACCAGCGGCCAGACCATCTGAGGCGCGCGGGCGGCTTCCCAGCTGCCCCTCTCTTCAAGGGGTACGAGATCATGAGCGGGCAGTCCGGTACGCTCTGATTGATTGGCCCACACCTGGACGAGACGAGGATTCACTGAGCATGCGCGCGATCTTGCTGGCAGCGGGTCGAGGGCGGCGTCTGGAGGCCTCGGGGTGGGTCGATCCCAAGTGCCTGTTGCCCTTCGAAGGGACAACCATCCTCGACAACATGCTGGATGCCTTGGTGAGCCATGGCGTGCAGGATGTGACCTTGGTGGTGGGCTACCGGCAGGAGCTCATCCGGGCGGCCGTCGAGGCGCGGGGCGACTTGCACGCGAGCTGGGTTGAGAACCTCGAGTACGAGACCACCAACACCATCAACTCCCTTTGGCGCGCTCAGGAGTTCATGGGCGAGGACTTCCTCTACTTCAACGCCGATGTGTTGTTCCACCGGGATGTGGTGGGGCGCTTGTTGGCTGCGCCGGGGAGCCGGCTGGCGGTGGACCACAAGCGCTGCGCCGAGGAAGAAGTGAAGGTGGTCCAGGATGCCTCGGGTCGAGTGCTCGAAATCGGCAAGAAGCTGGACCCTGCCCGCTGCGCCGGTGAGTTCATCGGCATCGCCAAGTTCGAGCAGGGCATGAACGCGGCCTTCATCCAGAGCCTGGAACGGCACAACACCGAGCTCGACAACCAGAACCTGTTCTTCGAAGCGGCCCTGCACGACATCCTGGATGACCATGACGTGCGCGAGGTCGACGTGAGCGACCTGCCCGCCATCGAGATCGACTTCCCCGACGATTTGGCCCAGGCGCAGGCCGAGGTCGCGCCTCGCATCCTGGGGACCGGGGGCGGGGCGGGCGCCGGGGCGTCCGATACTCCCGCTGGTCGAAGCACTGCTGGGGACGGTCAGCAGTGACCGATGTGGCGTTCCGGGCCAAACGGCCCATGAACTACGAGATGTTCCGGCCCTACCACGAGCGGCTCCTGGCGGACTCGCGCATGAAGGTGCTGCTCTACGGAAAGTCCGTGGGGCGTTCGGATGCCAGCCTGTTCGACAAGGCTGGTGCGCTGCCCGCCCGGCGGCGCCCCAACTGGTTGGTGAAGTTCACCCGACCGGAGGTGCTCTTCTCGGCGGACTTCCTGCTGGCGAGCAAGCGGGCGCGCACGAGCATCCAGATCTTCCACGGCGTCTCCATCAAGAACTACTTTCTCAACGAGCGCATCCACGACTACGACCACGTGTTCGCCACGGGGCCGTACATGATCCGGCGCTACGTGGAGCGGGGTTTCTTCGAGCAGGGCGACCCCAAGCTCATGCACGTGGGCCTGCCCAAGACGGACCGGCTGACGGACGGCACCCTCAGCCGCTCGGAGTTCCTGCAGAGCCACGGCCTGGACCCGGCCCTGCCCACGGTGCTCTACGCGCCCAGCTGGGGTCAGGAGAGCTCCTTGGACCGCATGGGCGAGGAGCTGCTGCGTTGCCTGGCGGGGCTGCCCACCAATGTCCTGGTGAAGCTGCACGACAACGCCTACGACCCGCGCTACGCCCAGCGGGATTGGCGCGCCCTGCTGGACGAGCTGAGCGGCCCGCGCTTCGCCGCGCCCGACACGTTTGACGTCATCCCCTACATGCACGCCGCCGACCTGATGGTCACGGACATCTCCTCCGTGGCCTTCGAGTGGCTCCAGGTGGATCGGCCGCTGGTCTTCATGACCTTCCCCGACCAGTTGCAGCGTTGGGATGGCAAGGCGGACCTCGACACATGGGGGCGACGGATCGGCCGCGAATGCCACGCTGTCGAGGACCTGCCGGGCATCATCGAGGGCGAGCTGGCGCAGCCGGAGCGGCTGGGCCCGATTCGTCGCGAGGCCTGCAGCGACATCTACTTCCACGTGGGCTGCTCGACGAACGCCGCCATGCGCGAGTTCTACGGCATCCTGGGTCGTGAGCTGCCGCCGGGGGTGTTGCGCGAGGAGACAGCAAGGGCGGGCGGCAACAGGTAGGATCCGAAGCCAGACCGAGTCCGAGGGAACGCACAGCGGCATGAGCAGCCCGGCATTGGGAAAGAGCACGGCCCCCATCTTCGTGGTGGGCCACCCCCGCTCGGGGACGACGCTGCTGCGCCTGATCCTCAACGCCCACTCGCGCATCGTGATTCCGCCTGAGGCGCACGTCGTGAGTTTCCTGCGGCGCTGCGAGTCCAAGTTCGGTCCCTTGGTGAACGAAGCCAACCGGCGGCGCATCGTGGAGCGCCTGGTCGCCAAGCGCCGCATGCAGGAATGGGGCCTGGACCCGGAGGCGATGTACAGCCGCTGCATGGAGGCCGAGCCCCAGACCCCCGGCGGGCTCTTCGCGGCGCTCATGTCCCTGTGGGCCGAGAAGGAGCACAAGCCGCGCTGGGGCGAGAAGACTCCGGGCACCTATCGCTTCCTTTCGGACGTCAACGGCTGGTTCCCCGACTGCCAGGTGATCCACATCGTGCGCGATGGGCGGGACGTGGCCGTGAGCTGCCTGACGCCACCGTTCGCGGACCTGTACGACAAGGGCAACGTCTACGAGGTGGCCGTGCGCTGGCGACACGCCATCCACTGCTGCCGGCGGGCACGCCGCACCCTGGGCCCCAGCCGCTTCCTAGAGATCCGCTACGAGGACCTGACGACGGACCCAGAGGGCGTGGTGCGCAAGCTCTGCGCCTTCCTGGGGGAGGCGTTCGAAGAGGGCATGCTCGACTACCACAAGTCGGCCACCACGCACGTGTCCCGGGGCGACAAGTCCTTCCACCAGCGCACGCAACAGTCTGTGAACCGAGGCCGGGTCGAACGCTGGCGCACCGACGCCAAGCCCGAGTTCGTGGCGGGTTTCGAGGGCGTGGCAGGTAGCGAGCTGGAGGCTTTCGGCTACCCGCTCAGTGGCATCACGCCGCCCACCCGGCAACAGGTGCGCATCCTCTACGAGAAGCTGCGGCCGCGACGGCTTGTCAAGAACTACAAGCCGCCAGGGGGTGAGAGCGCGGAGAAGCGACCACCTCAGCCGCCGAGTCCGCCCGAGACACCGCCCTCGAGCGCCGAGTCCAACTCACCCTCCTGAGCAGCCGGGCCAGGTGCCGGGCTTACTTCACCTTGATGGAGAGCTTGTAGGCGCCGCCGCTGGCATCGGTGTTGCTAAGGGTCAGGCGGTAGGTCCGGGCCGTGTTCACGAGGATGGCCTTCTGGCTGGCCTTGGTGCCGGCTGCGTTGGTCGTCTTGGGCTTGCTGGCGGTGAACTCCGCCGGGTCGTCGCCGCTGGCCGGTGCGTTGTCGAAGCTGAAGTCGACCGGCGTGCCCTTGGCGCCCTTGATCGTCACGCTCACCTGCTGGCCCACACCCAGGGAGAAGTCGATGAAGTGCTCGTCGAGGGAGCCCATGAACTCACTCTTGATGCCGATCTTGAGGCCACCTTCCGTGGCGTCGATCACGGGCACCACGGAAGCGTTCGCAGCGATGATGCCGTGCGACATGAAGGGGCCCATGAGGGCGGCCAGCTTGCGGCGGCCCTTGGGCGTGCCATCGTCCAGCACGCTGCTCATGGCTTCGAAACAGGCCAGGTAGAATGCCTCATACGCAGCCTGGGCATTGGCCGGGGTGACGACGGGGAAGCCAACCTCGGCGGTGCTCAGGGGCCAGAGGGGCAAGCTGTCGAACACGAGCACATCCATGGGCACGGCCTTCAAGCTGCGACGGGCCTTCCAGAGCGCGGCGGCGAAGATCTCTCCCGCTACGTGTTCCTCGGGGAGCAGGGTGCTCTGGCCCACGAGATCGAACAGGTTGTCGGTGAGCGTCCGCGTGGTGAGCAGGTCGCGCAGCGGCATGCCGTCGGTGCCCACCTCGCCACCGAACTTGCTGAACACGAGGCCGATGGCCGCGGTGTTCAGGCTGGATGCTGCGAAGTAGTCGGCGAGGGCCTCGTTCACGGCGCGTGGGGGCGTGTCGAGCCCTTGGTCGCCGAGGGTCACGCCCTCCTTGTCCACCACCGCGTGCACATACTCGTGGCAGACCACCGTGGGGTCCCGGGACAGGTCGTCCATGGGGTCGCCGGTGACGTTGCTGAACTCACCGAAAACGAAAAAGCCAGGTTCGTAGCCGCCAAAGCCATCGGGGTCTGAGTTGCTGTAGAAAGCGTTGACGTACCCGTTGTTGCCATCGCCGTAGTTCACGTAGCTGAGCAGCGTGTAGTTGGCGTTGAAGATGCCGATGCGCTTGCTGAAGTAGGCGCCCATCCGCTGCAGCCAGGAGTAGGTGTTCACGTGGTCGAACACCTGGTACTCGGCGGTGCCCACCACCGTCTTGGTGGAGGCGTCATCGAAAATCCAGTCATGGGCGCCCGAGATGACGATGAAGCCGGCGTCATCCACCACCTGGGCGTAGCGTCCCGTGAGGGAACCATCGGGGGCGAGAGCGGGGTGGGCGTCCTCCATGGCCACGCCCTTCAGGGTGGTCTTCACGTTCTTCTGCTTGAGGGCGCTGGCGACGCTCTTGTAGACGCCGCCCCGGCCGCCACCCGTCTCGAACTGGCTGATGGCGTCGTCGTAGCTGAACTTGCCCGTGCCGTGGGTGGTGTTCTCTCGCACCCGGAGCAGCACGCCGGAGTAGGCGTCCACCTCAAGGGCTAGCGGGATCAAGCCGCGGATGACGTCCACCGAGTGGACCAGCTCCACTCCGTTGTCCATGAGCCGTGCCACCTGGCGCACTGAGGGTGTCGTGCGCAAGTCGTCGAGGCTCAGGCCAGCGGCGGACAGGGCTGTTGCCACGGTGGTCTCGGTGTCCAGCGCGGGCGGCGCAGGCACGGAGCTCGTGGGCTGGATGACACCGTGCGCCGCACGCACGAAGCCCTTTGAATCCAGGACGACGGTCAGGCCATGCCCGCTGAGCTCGAAGCCGTGCACGAGCTGGGTGGACCGAACGACGTCGATGGCGCGCTGCCCCATGCTGCGCGGCATGGAGGGCGTGAGCTGCAGGCTGGTGTTGTCAGTGAGCCCGAAGCGGGCACCTTGTTCCACCAGGAAGGACGTCGCGCGTTGCTCCGCGCTGGATCCCGTGGTGGGGAAGCGGCCGTCCAGTCGGCGCAGGGAGCCGGTGCTGGGGTTGTTGTGTGAGGTGGCGCCGGCGGGCAGCGCGGCGGGTTCGTCGCGCACGTCGAGAGTCATGCCGTCGGTGCCTGGGTCCGCAACGGTTGCGCTCGGGGTCCGGGACGAAACGGCCTGGGCCTGAACCTGTGCCGGTACCTGTGACTGAAGAGGCGAGGTGTTCAGGGCGAGCAGTGCAAAGCCGGCCATGAGGCCAGGGATACCGGAACGCATGGGGAACTCCTCCGCGGGCCCCTGGCGAATGGCCAGGGAATCGAAGGATTCATCGAGAGCGAGCCCGCGCAGACTTGAGGGCTCCTGGAGCCCGGTTCACCGGTGATGGCGGGCGGCCTCGGCCATCACGTCGAGGGTCAGCCGAGCGACGTGATCCCAGGTGTAGTGGGCCGCGACCCGGGCTGGCCCCCGACGCGACAGATCGGCCCTCAGACCCTCATCAGAGGCCAATTTCTGCAAGGCTGCCCGGAAATCGTCCCGTTGGGCGGGGTCGAACACCAGTCCGCAGTCTCCGACTGTCTCGATCAGAGCGGCGCGGTTGGAGCAGGCCACGGGGGTGCCGCAGGCCTGGGCCTCGATGACGGGCAATCCGAAGCCCTCGTGCAGGGAAGCACAGACGTAGAAGGCGGCGCCGGCCAGCAGGCCCGGGAGGTCCTCATCGACGACCCAGCCCGGCAGCCGCACCCGTTCCTCGTCGAGGCCGAGGCGTTCGGCGTGGACGCGGAGGGCCTCGCGGTTGGCGTCCCGGGGCCCACCAATGACCAACACCCACTCCTTGTCGAGCGCCGCATCCGCGAAGGCGTCCAGCAGGCCGTGCGGGTTCTTGCGGTCGGAGTATTCACCCACGAGCAGGATGTACGGGCGTTGCGCCAGGTCGTGGCGCGCGAGCACGGCCTGCAAGCGGTGGTCGTCCGGACGCCGGAAGGTGTCTGTGTCCACACCCAGCGGGACCACGCGCACCTTCTCGCGCGGGACGCCCACGTGTTCGCCCAAGGCGACGGCCCCCTGCTCGCTGTAGGAGAGCACGAGGTCGGCGCGGGCAACCGTCTGCCGGATGCGGTCTTGGCGCTTGCGCCGCCAGTCGGCCGACGAGAGCTCCGGAAACTCGAACACATTGAGGTCGTGCAGCATGACCGTCTTGCCGAACGAGCCGCCGGCTGGCAGGCGGACGCCCACGCCATGCAGGGCATCGACATGCTTGCCGAGGGTGAGGCTCTGCAGCTGGTCCTGGAGCAGGCGCGGCTTGACGCCGGGCAACATCTCGTCGAGCAGACCCCGCTTGAGCCAGCGGTGGGGGCGCACGCCGAGCAGGAACTCGTGCTCGGGGGCCACCCGGGCGCAGGCCTGCACGAGGTTCCAGCCGTAGGTGGCGATACCGCCGCGCCGGGCCTTCACGCAGCTGGAGACGTCGAAGGCGAACCTCACTTCGTCTTGTTCACATACCCCATCTTGAGCACCGGCAGCAACTGGGTGAGGTAGGTCTCCTCCTCCTCGTTGCGCTGGCCACGGGTCTTCTCTTCGATCACGGTGAGCATGTCGATGAGGTAGCGGGCGGCCGGCAGGTTCGACTCGCGCGTCTTGGTGATGGGATTCTCCACCTCACCCAGGGCGATGGTCACTTGCTGAGCCATGTCGAAGAGATGCCGCGTGAGCGTCGCTTCGGGGAAGTCCTGGGTCTGTGTGTCGCTCATGAGTGCCTCTGGGGCTCGGCCTTGGGTTCCGCGGAGGCGGGGACGCCGCCGCTGGCTGCGGGGCTTCCGTGGGCCCGCATGTCGGCCGCGTTCACGAAGCCGTCGAAGAGGGGGTGGGGTGCCGTGGGCTTGCTCTTGAACTCGGGGTGGAACTGCACGGCCACGAACCAGGGGTGGTCGGCGATCTCGACGATCTCCACCAGGTTCTGGTCGGCACCGATGCCGGTGAACAGCATGCCGGCGGCCTCGAGCTGGTCGCGGTAGGCGTTGTTGAACTCCCAGCGGTGGCGATGGCGCTCGCTGACGGAGTCGCTGCCGTAGGCTTCCAGGGCCTTGCCGCCCATGAGCCGGCAGGTCTGTGCCCCGAGGCGCATGGTGCCGCCCTTTTCGGTGACCTTCTGCTGTTCGTCGAGCAGGCAGATGACGGGGTGTGGGGTGGTGGGGTCGATCTCGGTGCTGTTGGCGTCCGTGAGGCCGCAAACGTGGCGTGAGAAGTCGATGACCGCCATGTGCAGCCCGTAGCAGAGGCCGAAGTAGGGGACGCCGTTCTCTCGAGCGAACTTTGAAGCGAGCACCTTGCCTTCGATGCCGCGTCCGCCGAAGCCGCCCGGCACGCAGATGCCATGCATGTTGCCCAGCAGTTCGTGTGCGTTGTCTTCGCTGAGATCATCGGAGGAGAGCTTGTGCAGGCGGACCTTCACCTCGTGGGCAATGCCTGCGTGGGCCAGCGCTTCGTAGATGGACTTGTAGGCGTCGTTCAGGCCCATGTACTTGCCCACCACCGCGATGTCGATCTCGCGCGTGCTGCGTTTCACGGTGCTGAGGATGTGGCTCCAGGCCGAGAGATCCGGTTCGGGGAGCTCCAGGCCGAACTTGTTGCCGATCTTCGTGTGGATGCCTTCCGCCGCGAGCATCAGGGGCAGCTCGTAGATCGAGGTCTCCACGTCCTGCTCTTCGATCACATAGTCCGGGCGCACGTTGCAGAAGAGGGAGATCTTGCGTCCCATCTCTTCCGTCATGGGGTGCTCGGTGCGGCAGACGAGGATGTCCGGCTGGATGCCGATCTCGCGCAGCTTGCCCACGGATTGCTGGGTGGGCTTGGTCTTCAGCTCTCCGCTGGCCGCCAGGTGCACCAGCAAGGTGAGGTGGATGAACAGGCAGTCGCCCGGCTCGTGCTCGATGCTGTACTGACGAATGGCTTCCAGGAAGGGCAGGCTCTCGATGTCGCCCACCGTGCCGCCGATCTCGGTGATGACCACGTCGACATCGTCCCCGCACAGGCGGTCGATGCCGGCCTTGATCTCGTCGGTGATGTGCGGAATGACCTGAACCGTCTCACCCAGGTACTCGCCTGCCCGCTCCTTGGCGATGACCGAGCTGTAGATCTTGCCCGTGGTGTAATTGCAGTCAGCGGTGAGGGGCGCCTGCGTGTAGCGCTCGTAGTGCCCGAGGTCGAGGTCCATCTCGGAGCCGTCGTCCAGCACATACACCTCGCCGTGCTGATACGGGTTCATGGTGCCCGGATCGACGTTGATGTAGGGGTCGAGCTTCTGCATCCGGACGGACAGGCCGCAGTTCTCGAGAATGCAGCCAACGCTGGCAGCCGTGAGGCCCTTGCCCAGCGAGGACACGACGCCGCCCGTTACAAAGATGTGTTTGGTCATGAAGAAGAGGTCTCGAGCCCTGCCCAGTGCTTGACGAATCGAGCGTAGTCGTCGGCTGTATCGATTCCCAGAGCGTCGTTCTCCGTGACGACGACCCCGATGCTGATGCCGCTGTCGAGCGCTCGCAGTTGCTCGAGGCGCTCCCGTTGTTCGAGGGATGTGGGCGGCGCCGCGGCGAAGGCGAACAGGGCCTCGCGCCGAAAGGCGTACACACCCAGGTGCAGCCATGCTCCCACAGGAGACGACCCGTGGGGGCCATATGGGATGGGTGAGCGAGAGAAATAGAGGGCCCGGCCATCGGCCGCGAACACCACCTTGACGGCATTCGGGTCCAGGAAGATGTCGCTCTCGGCCTCGCCCAGGGGGCGGGCCAAGGTGGCCATCTGCTCGTCGGTCTCTCGCAGGCGTTGGACGAGGCCATCGAGATCCGCCGGATCGATCTCCGGTTCATCGCCCTGCACGTTGATCAGGATCTCCGCCTCGAGGCCGGCGGCGACTTCGGCCACGCGATCGGTCCCGGACGGGTGGTCGTCGCGGGTCATGACGCAGCGTCCACCAAAGGCCTCGACGGCCTGGACGATGCGCGCATCGTCGGTGGCCACCACCACCTCGGACAGCTGGCTGGCCTGGCTGACTCTCTCCCAAACGTGCTGGATGAGGGGTTTGCCCGTCTCGGCCAGGAGCGGCTTCCCGGGCAGGCGCTGTGAGGCCCAGCGGGCAGGAATCACCGCGGCAGCGGTCAGGGGTGCGAGGCCAGGGTCCGTCACGGTGTCGTCCGGAAAAGTTGCTGGGCGCCCTCGGGCCGGGCGACATGCTGGGCGCCGCCCACGTGGCTGTAGTACTCGCTCATGGTGAGCTTGGCGAGGCTGTACGCCCGGCGTTCCTCCGCCGAGGCGCCAGGGCCCGGTTTGTTGAAGTGGCGCTGGCGTCCGTCCTGGTCAACCAAGAGGTAGCTCTGCTTGCCGTTGAGTTCGTCTGGGGCGCCATCCCTTTGGTAGAGGCCCATGCCCGTCGCTTCCAGTGAAGCCAGCAGCTGACCCACGAGGCGGTCCGGGGCGCGCTTCATGCTGGCGTCGCTGCGAGCGCGCGAATAGAGGTCAGACAGTTCGGGATAGCTCTCATTGGCCAAGGCCAGTTCGACGCCGTTCTCGGCCTCGTAGAGCCGGATCACGATGCGGCTGCCCTCGGACACGGGCACTTCCGGGATGCTGGCGCAGGCCGGCAGACCCAGGCCTGCGGCGGCGGCGGCCATGAACAGGCAGCAAAAAAGGGTGGCACCCCGAAAGGTCATGAATGCTGAGGCCCTGAGTGGGGTCGGCGGGCAGGGCGTCCGCTGCGGTCGGCAGCGCGCTCTGTGAAAGAGTCGAGATATAGAGCAAGCTCGGAAAGCGTGTCAAGAACGGTTGATGAGTCCTCCGGGGCGGGTGACGCCCCTGCGCCCGAACCGCCCCCTCGGGGCGAACTGGAGCGATATCCGGCCCAGGTGCTGAAGGACGAGGGCCCGGGCGCCCCCAAGGTGGTGCGCTACGAGCTGCCCAGCGGACCGGTGGTGCTCAAAGAGTGGGTTCCCACCGGCAGCCGCATCTTCAGCTGGTGGGCACGGGGCGTCATGAAGCGCGAGATCCGCAACCATCGCCTTCTCAGCGGCACTCCCGGCATCCCCCGCTTCCTGGGCCAGTACAGCGAGGTGGCTTTCCTCATGGAATGGGTCGATGCCCAGCCCATCCGGCGTCGACTGCCCACCGAACTCAAGGAACGAGGCCTGGATGCCCTGGAGGCGGCCTTGGCTGCCTTGCACGCACGCCGCTTCGTGCACCTCGACCTGCACCAGAAGTTGAACGCCCTCGTGGGCGAGGACGGACGGGCTTGGCTGATCGACCTCGGTCAGGGCATCGACTGCTCGCGAGGGGTCGTGCGCCGCCTGCTGTTTCCGCACCTGGCACGCATCGATCGCCGGGCGATCGAGAAGTTCCGGGCCAAGTATGCGCCGCAGACCTTGCCCGAGGACACGCGCGACGCCCTGGTCGAGCGCTACAGCGAAGGACGCGGGCGGGCTTGGAAGGCGTGGCATCGCAAGCTACGTCGCCGCCTGCTGGGCGAACGCCGTTAGTCGTGTTTTGTTTTTGAAACGCCCATTCCGCACGCCTACCCTTCGGGGTGCTGTTACCTCGTGGGCTGCGCGCTCGGCGGTGTGTCGCCCCACGATCGAGGTCTAAACCGCGCACGGCTTTCCAAGCAGATCGTCGCGCGCATTCGGTAGGTGTTTTGTTTGGGAGGGTGTGCCGTGGATGGCGTCGAGCGCGTCATGGTGCTCGGAATTCTGGCGGTTATTGCTGCAATCCTCAGCTTCGCTTGGAGCGCGACGGACGACAGCACGACCCCGGACGGGCACCTGGATCCCATTGGAGTGACCGGTGGGGCGAATGGTGGACGGGGCGGAATCGTCCCCCTGTCGAGCAACTCGACTTCGGGTGGCGTGGTGCTGGACGACAGCGCCCTGAACCAGCTCGACAAGAGCCGCCTGAATGCGGTGGAGGCTCGTCGCCAGCAGAAGCTCCAGCGCGACAAGTTCCTCAAGGGTGGCTCTGAGAAGACCGGAACCGAGCCCAAGACGGCTCCGAAGACCGGGGCCGGGGCAGATCAGGCGACTCGAGCAGCCCAGAAGGGGGTGACCCCCTCGACCTTCGTGTCCCTGAAGCCCACTGCGGCCCAGAACGAGGAGTACGAGGCCGGTTCCGACGAACCTACCTTCCGGCTCTACACCCTGGCGGATGGCGACACCCTCTGGGGCCTTGCGTTCCGGGAGGTGGGTGCGGGTAACACCGATCGGGTCGTGGCCCTCATCCAGGAGCTGAACCCGGGACTGTCTGCGGACAACTTTCCGGAGGGCCGGACGATTCGTTTGCCGCTCTTCCGCAAGGGAGCAGCGCCAGTAAAGGGCGCCGCGCGTCTGCAGAACAAGACGCCCTCCGAACGGGCCGAAGAAACAGGCGCAAGCGTCTACGTCGTGGGAGCTGGTGACACCCTGGAGGCCATCGCTCGCAACGAACTGGGTGACCGAGGCCGCTGGAAAGAGATCTACCAGCTGAACAAGACCACCGTCCAAGATCCCGAGAGCATTCGCCCCGGTCAGCGGCTCCTGCTTCCGGAAGAGTAGGGGCCTCGTGGCAGACGGGCGTCTCTATGTGGGCGTCATGTCGGGCACGAGCTGTGACGGTGTGGACGCCGTGGCCGTGCGGGTGCTGGGCGGTCCGGCTGGGCTGAAGCCCTTGAGCGTCGATGTGTTGGCGCACGAGCACTCGCCCTACGAGGCTGCCTTTCGCGCTCGCCTGCTCGCCTTGCCCGATGCACGGGTGGAACAAGTCGCGCGCCTGCACGTCGAACTGGGGCAACGCTTCGCTGCGACGGTCGTGCGCGCCCTGGCCGCGGCGGGTATCGACGCTGCGGACGTCTGTGCGGTGGGTTCGCCGGGACACACGGCGCTGCACATCCCTCCCACGGCTGGCGATCCAGGGGCGACCCTCTCGCTGGGCGACGGCGATGTGTTGGCCGAGCTGAGCGGCTGCCCGGTGCTGTGCGATACGCGCGCGCGGGATCGTGCCGCCGGGGGTCACGGCGCCCCCCTCGTGCCCTTCGCCGACGCCTGCTTGTTGCGCACGCCGGGTCGGGTTCGGGCGGCGCTGAACCTGGGTGGCATCGGCAACATCACCGTCGTGCCGCCCGACGGCCCGCCCAGCGCTTTCGACACGGGGCCGGGGAACATGCATCTCGATGGGGCCCTGGCCCGGGCGACCGCTGGCGAACTCTGCATGGACGAAGGCGGGGCGCTGGGTCTCGCTGGTCAGGTGCAGCAGGCATGGCTCGAGGCTGCCTTGGAGGCCGACGACTTCCTGCGCGCAACGCCACCTCGGTCCACGGGGCGCGAGCGTTACGGCGCCCCCTTTCTCGACGCTCACTGGCCGGTCCTCGGCGGCTTGGAGCTCCCGGACCTGGCGGCGACCCTGGCGGCCTACACCGTGGAGTCCGTGGTGCGTTCGCTGCGGGACTTCGTGCCCGATGCCCCGGCAGACCTCGTGGTGTCCGGGGGTGGAGCCTTCAACGCGTGCATCATGGCCGGCTTGTCCCGCCGGCTGCCCGGGACCAAGGTGGTGGACAGCGCGACGGCCTTGGGTCTGCCCGTCCTGGCGCGGGAGGCGGTGTCCTTCGCCCTGCTGGCGGACGCCACCCTCGCAGGGGTGGCCGGAAATGTGCCGGGTGTCACCGGTGCGGGGCGGGCCGTGCGCCTCGGCAAGCTCTGTTTCGCGCCCTGATTCGCCGGGCTCGGACAAGACCGTTCTTGGAGAGCACCCTTCGGTCCGTCGAGGCGCCGTCGCCACAGACTGCTAGACAGGAACCCCACGTCGGGGCATTCTCGCCGCCCACACCCTGAGCCCCCGCGCGGCAGATTGGCCGGACGCAGAGCATGGGGCCCACCCCGTTTGAAGGAGTTGCGCGCATGGAACCCGTCACCCTCGGCGTCATCGGCGGCAGCGGTCTGTACGAGATGGACGGCCTCACGGATATCTCCGAGGTCACGCCCAGCACGCCCTTTGGCGAGCCCTCGGATGCCATCACGCTCGCGACCCTCGCCGGGCACCGCATCGCCTTCCTGCCGCGCCATGGCCGGGGCCACCGGCTGCTGCCCACCGAGGTGCCGAGCCGCGCCAACATCGCCGCCCTCAAGGGCCTGGGTGTGCAACGCATCCTCTCCTTCAGCGCCGTGGGCAGCCTGTGTGAGGAGATGGCGCCGCGTCATTTCGTCGTGCCGAACCAGCTCATCGATCGCACCCGGCATCGCCCGGACACCTTCTTCGGCGACGGCATCGTGGGCCACGTGGGCTTCGCCGATCCCTTCGCCAACGCCCTGGGCGACGTGCTCTACGACGCCATGGAGGGCTTGGACGTCACCCGCCACAAGGGCGGCACGTTGGTCTGCATGGAGGGTCCGCTCTTCAGCACCCGCGCCGAGAGCGAGCTCTACCGTTCGTGGGGTGCGCAGTTGATCAACATGTCGGCGCTGCCCGAGAGCAAGCTCGCCCGGGAGGCCGGTATCGAGTACGGCCTCGTGTGCATGGTCACCGACTACGACTGCTGGCACACGGCCCACGACGATGTGGACATCCAGATGGTGATCGCCAACCTGGTGGCCAACGCTGGCAACGCCAAGAAGTTGTTGGAGGTGGCGCTGCCCAAGGTGGCCGCGAGCCCCCGGGACACGGCCATCGCCGAGGCCAGCAAGTTTGCGGTGATCACTGCGCCGGAGCTGCGGCCGGCTGCAACGGTCGAGCGGCTGCGGGGCATCATCGACGGGATCTAGGAACGCGGGGGGGTCCCGGGTCAGGGCATGACGACCCAAGTTTCCTCGGGTGGATTGAGGCGGCCAAAGGCACTGGAAACGGTCGTGAGAGCCGATACCTCCCGAATCTCGAGGGTGACTTGCTTGGACATCCCCGTGGAGCCGAGCAAAACCGACTCGGTGATCGAGCTGGGGCGAGACACTCCCGGGGTCACTTCCAAGGTGCCGCCGAAGTCCCTCCGCAGATAGGGCAAGCCGTTGATCAGGCGTTCCATGCGGACGGGTGCACCGCCGTTCACGAGATCCAGAAGCAAGGTCTGTTGGGTGGCGCCGGTGCTCCTGGAAACCTGCCGGTCCGGGCCCCCTAGATCCGCCGACTGCCAGTCGGGGCTAGCATGAACGGAGAGGGCGAAGGGGTCGTTGAGCCATGACATCAGCAGTCTGGCCCAAGACGCACAGCTGGTGAGCGCTCTCTCGAAGTCGGCGGAGTCGTTGAGCCAGGCCGTCGCTTCCTGGGCTCCCTCTGGCATGACGGTCAGGGTCGAACCGTCGTAGCCGGACTGGAGTTCAAGAATGCACGGCCTCCCGTCGGGACCTACCCCGGGCCACACGCTTCTGACTTCAAAGCGTCCATCAGAACTGAGAACGCCCTCGAGATTGATGCGCCTCGAACTCCCTGCGGAAACCCAATCGGTCTGGACGGATGCCCTGATGCTGACAGCGTTGAGACTGCCATGGGATCCGTACACGAGCTGAAGGTCTGGGTTCAGGGGTAGGGCGACGGGAGCGCTGCTCTCCGGCCACGGGTCATGGGGGCTGGCCGCTGCCTGCAAAGACGTTAGAGCGTCGTCGAGCGGGCCTTGCCAGTGAAGTCCGCTCTTTCCTGCGCTGATGCTCCAGGTGCCGTTGGGAACGGGGGCTTGGCTCAACGGGTCTGGGCATCGTTCTGTCTTTGCGGACCAGTCGAATGTCGATGAGGCAACGGGAGGCTCTGTGCATCCTAGGGCCGCGATGGCTTCCGGGAGGGAACTGAAGTCGAGGTCGGCAGGGATCGTGGGGCAGTTGGGGGCAGCCGAATACACATTGACGGGGACCATGAACCCCTGCGGGACGCAATCGACGTCCTCGGCTTCACCGCCACACCCGTAGACGGTGCCCATGTATTGGCTGTACCCCGACTTGCAGGTGCCCGGAGTCTCGATAGAGATCTGCTGAGCGAGAATATTGACCGTCACGGCGACGACGGGGCAGGAATGCTCCACAGGGTTGTAGGTCCCGCCCATGAATTCGACTTCTCTGTCCGTATTGTTGCAGCCCCCAGAAACTTGTCCGAGAACTGCGTCGTTGTTGGCAAGGACGCACAAGACGATGCACACGAGCGATCGCGTCAACATGGTTTCTTCCCCCACAGGACCGACTCGCCTCCACCCATTGCAGCTTTTTGCGAGTTGAAGGAGGAGGCTATCGCCCCCCCCCCCCCCACGGCCGCAATGGAAACTCCTTGGAAGGCCTCTTCGTAGGTGCTTGTGCGAACGGGTCGCTGGGAGTGCGGCGCCGATTTCCCAAGCCACGACTAGAAAGATCACGTGAATGACTCGGAGACAGCATCAATCGAGGAATGTGATTCCCGAAGCTTATTAAACCCGCTTGGCCATCCGCCGCAACCACAACCCGCACAGGCTGATCGCGCCGCTGTTGCCGCCCAGCTTCGGGCGGCTCATGTCGTGTGCGGTGAACGGCACCGGCACTTCCACCACCTTGAGGCCTGCGGTCTTGGCCGCCGCCAAGGCCTCTGCCTTGATGCGGTGGTCGGGGGACTTCAGGCGCCGGGCGATCTTGCGCAAGGCGTCCATGCGAAAGCCGCGGAAGCCGCTCTCGATATCTGAGATGCCGGCGCCGCTCGCGAGGCGTGCGAAGCCCTGGCTGCGTCGGGCGCTGTTGTCGTCACCGCCCTCGCTGCTGCTGCGGGCACCCACCACCACGTCGGCACCCGCCTGCAGCGCCGCGATGAGCTTGGGGATCTGCAGGATGTCGTCGGTGCGATTGGCGGCGCATTCGAGCACGAACTCGTAGTTGTTCTCGCTCTCGGCGGCCCACTTGTAGGACTCGCGTAGGGCGAAGCCGCGGCCCTTGTAGCGGCCGGGGCGACGCAACAGGTAGATGCGCTCGTCGTCCGCGGCCCAGGTGCCAGCCCGGGACCAGGTCTTGTCCAGGGAGTCATCGTCGGACACGAGCACGTGCAGATCAATGTCGTTCAGGTCCTGGAAGCGCTCCATGACCCAGTCGATGTTGTGGCGCTCCTCCTTGGTCGGGACGATCAGCAGCGTGAGGGGATGTTGCCCGCGCTCACCCGTGGGCAGTCGCTTGGGCGGGATCGCTTCGTCACTCACAGTGGGAGCTCGGTGCCCACGTTCTGCGCTTCGGCCCGCTCCAGGATCTTGGCACCCAGGGCCACATCGAGGATGCCCAGGCCGAGGTTGGCCGAGATGACGATGGGCGTGCCGTCGGGCCGTGTCGGACCATTGCCGTTGACGATGGAGCCGAGGCTGCCGCTGGGCTCCGCGATGTCCTTGAAGTAACCCATGCCCTGGTAGCGGCGGAACTGGTCCAGGTCGTCTGTCACCACGAGATCGGCTCGTGCGAAGGCCGAGGGGGCGAAGGACGCGTCGAAGTCGAGGGGTACGCAGAGCGTTCCCGTCTGCAACCAGTCCGCTTCGATGACGGGTTTCGGGTCCTTCACGATGGGTGCGCTGGTGACGATGATGTGCGCCCCTTCGCAGGCTTCTTGCGGCTCCGGAGGGATCACCGAGGCCACGTCGAAGGTGGTCATGATCTCGTCGGCGAACTGGGCCTGCACCTCGGGGTTCGGATCGTAGGCGAGCATGCGCTCCGTACCGGGGAAGACCGAAAGCAGGGCTTCGATGTTGGTGCGCCCCTGCACGCCGCAGCCGATGATCGTCATGACCTCGGAGTTGGGGTCTGCCAGATGCTTGGCGGTGACGGCGGTGCAGGCCCCGGTGCGCACGCCCGTGATGACCGAGGCGTCCATGATGGCGGTGGGCTTGCCGGTCTCGGCATCGTTGAGCAGCAGCGTTCCGTGGATGTAGGGCAGGCCCTTGGCCTGGTTGCCTGGGAAGCCGGTGACCCACTTCATGCCCGAGGCACGCATGGGCGCCACGTAGGCCGGCATGGCGTGCATGAAGGAATCAGGCGCCGTGGACAGGTCGATCTTGGCCGGCATCTGGGTGTTGCCGGCGCCGTGGTGGCCGAGGGCCTCCTCGACGATCTCGACGACCTCTTTCATGGGCGGCATGAGCACCCGGACGTCTTCGGAGGAGAGGTAGCGGACAGTCGATGCCATGGTCTGGCTCAGCTCTGGAGGCGTGCGTGAAGAAGGGTGTCGACGGGCGACTCGGCCACGGGGTCAGTATTCGGCGAGTCGCTTGCGGATCTCATTGAAGTCGTGCAGGTGGCCTTTGCCCGCCTCCTGGTCCGCGCCGGGGCAGAATGATGCCACATCCTTCTCCCAGGTGTCTTTGCTCTCCAGGAGCTCGGGCCAGAAGGGGAAGGTGCGGCACTGCTTGGGGCGCAGTTCGTAGATGGAGCAGCGGCCGCTTTCCAGGAAGATGCAGCCGTTGTCCTTGGAGCTGAAGCTCCATTGGCCTGCGACCTTCTCGCAGTAGCGGGTTTCGAACTCCCGAAGTGAGATCTCGAGACGTTCGGCGATGGCCTTGCGCTCGGCGCGCGTCGAGAACACGTACTCGAAGCCTTCGCCGTGATTCACGCAGCACTTGCCGCAGGCGGTGCATTCGAAGCGCAGACCCTCCACGTACCAGGGGGGCTGGTCGGGGTTGTCGCTCACTCTGGTTCGTTCCAGGAGATGCTGCGGGGGCTCGTGAACTGCCGGTAGCCGTCCGGGCTGCCCAGGAAGCCGAAGCCGCTCTGCTTGGCGCCGACCCAGGGCGGGTCTCCTGCGCCGCCCAGGCCTCGGTTCACGCCCACCTGGCCCGACTCGAGGCGCGAGGCCAGCTGGCGACCGCGTTCCAGGTCGCCGGCCCAGACCGAGGCGCCCAGCCCGAAGACCGAGTCGTTGGCGAGGCCCACGGCTTGTTCGGCGCTGTCCACGGTGCAGATGGTCGCCACCGGCCCGAACGTCTCTTCCTTGATGAGGGCCATGTCGGCCTGGACGCCTGCGACGACGGTGGGCTGCATGAACCAGCCTGCGCCCTCGCCGGCCTCGCCACCCAGCAGGATGTCGGCGCCCTTCTCCCGGGCGTCCTGGATCTGGGCCAACACGTTGGCGCGCTGGCCCTCGCTGGCCATGGGGCCCATGAAGACGTCTTCGCGGCCGTTGCCCACCGTGAGCTGCTTGGCCTTCTCCACCACGAGTTCGGTGAAGCGCTCGGCGGCGGGTTGCTCGACGTAGATGCGCTCCACCGAGCAGCAGACCTGGCCCGTGTTGCGCATGGACTCACGCACGGCGTAGCTGGCGGCCTGTTCGAGGTCGGCGTCGGCGCAGACGATCATGGGGTCCTTGCCGCCCAGCTCGAGCACGAGTCGCTTCAGGCCCGCACCGCAGGCGGACATGATGTGTCGCCCCGCGCCGACGCTGCCGACGAAGCCCACCATGTTGATCTCGGCCGCCACGAGCGCCTTGCCCGTGGCCTCGTCACCCTGCACGAGTTGGATCACGCCCTGGGGCAACTCGGCAGCAAAGAGCTCGTACAAGGCTTCACCGGTGAGAGGCACGATCTCCGACGGTTTGAAGACCACCGTGTTGCCGGCCAAGAGCGCGGGAACGATGACCTCGCGTGCCATGCCCAGCGGGAAGTTCCAGGGCGTGATGGCTGCCACGACGCCGAGCGCTTCACGGGTGATGAGCGTGGCGGTGCCGTTCTCACGCGTGGTGGTCGGGGCCAAGGCCTCCGCGCAGGATTGGCCCAGGCTGCGGATGCCCTTCGCCGTGCCAGCTGCTTCCCGTCGCGCGTCGCCAAGGGGCTTGCCCATTTCCTTGGTGATCAACTCTGCGAGCCGCGTGAGGGTCTCCGGCTGTTCCATCCGATCGGCAATCTTTTCGAGCGCGGCTCGTCGTCCATCGAGGCCCAATGCCGCCCAGCTTGGCTGCGCGTTGCGCGCAGCGGCTACTGCTGTGCCCACCGCAGCGTCGTCAGCGCACGGTATGGATGCGAATTCTTCACCAGTGGCCGGATCGAAATCGGCCATGGTGCGTGCTTTGGCTGCGGTTTGCGTCGACATGGGAGGTTTCTCCGACAAAGTGCCCCGGCTTCTGGAAAGCCCGGTATTGTAATCCTTCGGTTGCCTGCGAGGGCGATCGAACGACCCTGGAGAAAGACCCGAGAATCCTTGGCAAGTTCGTCGACCCGCCTTCCTTCGGGTGGTGCAGGGCGGGCAGGCGGCTAGGGGCGATTCAACGGACTGACAACAGGAACCGTCCCGCAGGCAACCGCCTCCGCTCTGCGATATCGCCCCGCACTCGCGCGTGTCACGCGCTGAGAGGCACGTACGGGCCCTTCACGGACCAATCACCGGCCGCCCTCGGGCTCAGGTTCCGTTGAGTTGTCGGTCGCTCCCGGGGTGGCTGTGACGGGTCGGGTGAGTGGGGTCCAGCCCAAGCCGTCCGGTTGTTTGCCGGTTTCGTAACCGCGCAGCACGCCCAGGGTCTCCAGGTCCACCAAGGTGACGACGTCCGCGTTGGCTGCGGCCACGAAGGCATGGCGACCGCTCTGGGTGATGAGCACTCCGATGGGCGTGGCGGAGCCTGCGAAGTCCTCCCCGAAGAGGCGTTGTCCGGCGCCGTCCACGATGTCGAAGTCGATGGCGATGCGGCCCAGCTCCTTGCGGCTCGCCGTGTCGAAGACCACCACCTCGGATGAGACCGCATTGCTGACCACGGCTCGTTTTCCGTCAGGGGTGAACTTCAGGCGGATGGGAAACTCGGCACACGTCAGCTGGGCGACGACTTCCAAGCTTTCCGTGTTGATGACGGAGACCGTGTTGGCGGCGCGATTGGCCGTCCACACTTCGCTGCCATCGGGGCTGATGTCGATCCCTTCGCAGCCGGCGCCCGTGGCAACGAGCTTTTCGAACTGGCCGCTTTGGAGATCCAACACGCTCACGTCGCCACTGGCGATGTTGGCCGTGTAGGCCCGATGACCATCCGGTGAGACCACCACCATGTGGGACGCCTGGGCCTGGGTCGGGATGGACTTGCGCACCCGGCCGCTCTGGATGTCCACGAGCAGCAGGCGGGCGCGCGTCTCAATGGTGACCGCGACCAGGTCGTTGCCGCCCACGAACTGGATGCCATGCGGTCGCTCATTGCTTTCGAGGTCGACGGTCGCTTTCACCGTGGCTGTGGTGAGATCCAGGACCGTGAGCGTGTTGCCCGCCCCGAGCTGGCCTCCGTAGTCCGCGACGACCGCGAGCTGCCCGTTGGGCGAGACGGCCACTTCGTGCGGGCCGTCTCCCGTGGGCAGCTGCAACCAGGTGTGCCCGGTGTCTGGATGGATGAAGGAGGCTGTGGCGTCGCTCTTGTTGAGCACGAGCAGCGTACCGCCAACCACCACTGGAGCCCCCGCACTGCCCTCATCGTCCGCAAGGGCGGGGTGGACGCCGTGGACGGGGCTGAGTGTGACGGCCGCGGCGAGGGCGAGGGCCAACCAGGGTGCGAGCATCGGGTGTCTCCGGGATGTAGGCGGCCTAGGTGTCGGCGTCTGTGAGCAGCCCCGCGGCCTCATGGATGAGGTTCTGGGTTTCGGAACGCACATCGTTCTTGCCCACTTCGAATGCCTCCAAATACGCCTCACTCGCCTTGCGCGTGTTGCCGAGCTGTTGGTGGGCGAGCGAGGTGAGAGCCAGGATCCAGCTGCGTGGGTGTTCTTGACCCTTCTTGTGCAGCAGGTCGGAGTTCTCAAGGGCTGAGAGGGCCGACGAGTAGTCGCCCCGACGATAGTGCGCGGCACCGAGCACACACATCAGGAAGGAGTCGCCGGGTTGCATCGTGCTGGCAGCGTTCGCCAGGCGGAAGGCGTCGTCGTAGGCGGTCTCGCCCGAGTTGCGGGAGCGCAGCGTGAGCCAGGCGGTGTGTGCCAAGCGGTCGGGTTGCGTTCCGAAGTTGCGCGCCAGGCGAATGGCTTCGTCACGCACGATGGGGTCGACCGAGTCATCGTCTCGGAGGCTGTCGATGACCGAAGCCGGCAACACGTAGCGGTCGAGGCGATCCTGAAACAGCTGTTGGCCTCGCTCAGCTGCCAACGCACGGCCACGACGCAGCTCGAAGGTGACTGCCGGTGAAGCGGTCTCCAAAACGCGGATCTCGGAGCCCAGGGCGGCGTAGAGCCGGCCACCGTCCGGGCTAAACTGCACAGCGCGGCAAGGTTTCCCGACCCGGAGCGTCAGCAAGGGCGACCCGCTCACGCGGTCCCAGATGCGCACGCTGCCGTCTTGGGAAGCGCTCGCGAGGCGCGTGCCGTCCGGGTGGAAACTCAAGCTGTCGATGTGATCTTGGTGCCCGTGCAAGAGCACGGTCTCACCCGCATCGATGTCGCGCAGGCTCACCACCTGGTCATAGGAGGCGGCGAGCACCTGACCGTCGGGCGACCAGGCCAGAGCCCCGACGGTGCCCTCCCCGTCCGCGTACTCGTGGATCGTCTCTCCCGTGCCGAGGTTCCACACCCGGACCTTTTCGTTGTAGCTGCCGCTGGCGAGCAGGCTCTCGGTGGGATGGAAGGCCAGGCTGTGCACGGCGCCGGTGTGCCCCTCGAGGGTCTGCATGAGGGCCCCGGTCTGGCTGTTCCAGAGCTTGACCGTGTCGTCTGCCGAAGCGGAGGCCACGCGCCGACCATCCGGGCTGTAGGCCAGCGCGAGAATGCGTTCGGCGTGGCCCGTCGCCTGCGCGGGCCACTCGATGAGCACGTCGTAGGCCGAGGCGTCCCAGAAGTAGATGGGGTGCGATGTGTCACGGCCCAGGCCTTCCAGACCCACGGCGATCTGCGTGCCGTCGGGGCTGAAGGCCACGACGCCGGCCCCCCTGAGAGGCAGGTCCGTGGCGGTGAGAGAGAGCAAGGTGTCCGTCTCCCACAGGCGCACCCGCCCATCGGCGCTGGAAGAAAGGGCACGCAGGCCGTCCGGGGAGAGAGCCAGAGAGCGCACCTTGTCGGTGTGCCCCTGCAACCGGGTGTAGCCCAGGCCATAGGCCCGGTCCCAGAGCTTCACCGTGTGATCGTCCGAGCCGCTGGCCATGAGCACGCCGTCCGGGCTGAACGCTGCGCTCCGCACGGCTTTTTCGTGGCCGACGAGAGTCGAGAGCAGCTCGCCCGAGAAGGTGCTCCAGCGTCGCAAGGTGCCGTCTTCGGAGCCCGTGAGAAGTTCGCTGCCGTCCTCACTGAAGTGCACGCTGTTCACCGACCCGGAGTGCCCGTCGTACGTCGCCAACAGGCTCCCGTCCTGCGCGTCGAACAATCGTGCCGCCCCATCTTCTGAGCCGGTGGCTATGTAGGGCGCGTTCGGAGTGGGGTAGAAGTCCACGGCCAGCACCGATTCATCGTGGCCGAAGAGCGAGCGGATCGTCTCGCCGCTGGCGGCATCCCAGATGGCGGCCGTCTTGTCCTCGGATGCAGACACGATGCGCGAGCCGTCCATGGACACCGCGAGGGCCGTCACGCTGCGGACGTGCATCGATGGGAAGGCGCTGAACTCGGCGTTGTCCACGTTCCAGGCGCAGACTCGCTTGCCGCTGGTCCCCGCGTAGAGGCGCTTGCCGTTGGGGCTGAACATCAGCGAAGTGATGGCGCCCAGCTTGGGGGCGGTCTCCGGGTCGGGCAGAAGCTCACCCACGGAGCTGCCCTCATCGGCGTTCCACAGGGAGATCTTGCCACCGGCGCCGGCGCAGGCCAGGGTGCGGCCGTTGCCGTGGTAGGCGATGGCCGTGATGGAATCATTCCCGTGAGGCAGCTCGTGCTCCTGGGATTGGGTGGCGACATTCCAGATGCGCACGAAGCCGTCCCGGGACGCGCTGGCCAATCGGCGCCCGCCGGGTGCGAAGGCGATCGCTTCGACCGGAGCCTTGTGTCCGCTGAGGGTGGCCAGGCTCGGGTCGAGCTTCAGGGAGAGGTGTTGCCACTCCCACCCGCGCAGTACGGCTGGCGTCTTTTCCAAGATGTCGGCAACGCCCAGCACTTCATCGGAGCGCAGGCTGGCGTCGATGGCCGCGATGTTGGCCACATACTCACGGTAGAGCGCGGTCTGGGTTGCCTCGTCAGCCCGCAAGGACGCCTTCCGCGCGTCGGCCACAGCGGCCAAGAGCTGTGCGTTGGAGCCTTCGAGCTCCGTCTTGGCATCGCGGGCGGCTTTTTCGCTCTTGGTCTTGGCTTCGTTGCTCTGCTGCAGGTTCTCGTTGGCGTTGTAGAGGTTGATGAGCAGGGCTGCGAGCACCATGAGGCCGATGGCGAGCACCGTGGCAGGTACCTTGTTGCGCACGACCCACTTGCGCGCTTCAGCGAATGCACCGGTCTCATACGTGCGGACGACGCGCCCTTCGATGAAGGCCCGCAGTTCGTCGGCCATGACCTGCATGCTCGGGTAGCGCTGGCCGATCTCCCGGGCCATGGCCTTCTCGCAGATGGCGACGAGTTCAGGCGGCACTCGCTTGTTGATCTGATGAATCGGGCGCGGCGGCCCTTCGCGCACGGCATTCAGGAGCGTGTAGGGCGAGACCCGCTCGTCGGAATCGATGTAGGGCATCTGCCCCGACAGCAGCTGATACAGCAGCGCACCCACCGAGTAGATATCGGAGTGGGGGCCGATGAGATCGTCCTGGCCCTTGGCCTGCTCGGGAGACATATAGGACGGCGTACCCACCACCGTGCCGTCCATGGTCTGCAGCGGGCTTCCCGGGTGTTGTTCGTAGTCGTCCTGCCTGTCCGTTTGGACGCGGCTGACGGTTTCGGCGCCATCGACCACCGGTCGCAGGTCGTGCATGTCCTTGCGGCCCATGACCTTGGCCAGGCCCCAGTCCATGACATAGACCTCGCCGAAGCGGCCCACCATGATGTTGGAGGGCTTGATGTCACGGTGGATGACGCGCTTGCTGTGGGCGTAGGCCATGGCTTCGCAAACGCGTTGAATGACGCCGAGAGCCCGGGCCACGGTCCAGCCTTCCAGCTCGTCGTGCACGAGCTCGAGGATGGCGCGCAGGTCCCGGCCCCGCACGAGGCGCATCGTGAAGTACAGCTGGCCCGCGTCATTCAGCCCCAGCTCGTGGACGGGCACGATGCCCGGGTGATCGAGCTGACCCGTGATCTGCGCCTCCTCGAGGAAGCGGCCGATCTGTCGGCTTTCCGTGGAGCTGTCCCGGGCGCCCTTGCGTTGCTTCCGGTCGAGCATGACCTTCATGGCGAGGTTCCGGCGCAGGTCGGAATCCCACATGCGCTGGATGACGCCCATGCCGCCACGGGCGATCTCTCCGCGGGCGGAATAGCGCTGACTGCCGGGGTTCGAGGAAAGCCGCTCGATGACGCTCGACACGACCGAACCTCCCGGGCCATGGCTCCGGGTGCGGCCTTCCACGTCCATCTCGAAGGTGGCCGAGAGTTCGCTGGAGCTGCGCGGGGTGTCGGGGTTCAGCCGATGGTTTTCGCTGGCGGCCAGGTTCTGGGTGGAGTGGTTGGAGTCTTCGTCCAGGCTGCTGCCGAGGTCGTCGACGAGGCCGGCCATACGCTGCCAATCGTCCCGCAGGGTGCGCAGCGGCTCGGCAATGTGGGCGTGTTCGCGACAGAAGTCGTCGAAGTCGACCTCTTGGCTTTCGTCGAGCAGGCGCAGGTACTTGCTGAAGGCGTCCTCCGCAGAGCGGGAGCGTTCAGCAGAGTGTTCCGGTGTTGGCTTCATGGTTCTTGGGGGCCCAAGCACCTGGGCGGGGCGGCAAGCCGGCGCTGGTTGAGGTGCCGGAGTAAACGTTCGTTCGTGTACAGGGTGAACGCTTGCCGAATCGGTTCCGCGGGGGCGGATCACTGGCCGGGAAGTTTAGCAGGCCCCGTCCGACTGAGGCTCGTAGGGCGCTCCCCGCAGGCAGCGTCACAGTGGGTTCATTGTCTCCCAGCTGCCGTAGACGGGGGCTGAGGCGCTGGTGGACTGGGTTTCCGCACCGAGGTCTGCACGGCAGGCGGTGGCGCGGCGACCGTGCTTTGGGCGTGGCCTTGGGCGTGTCGCGGCCGGAGGGCGGCCGTCGCGTGGCGCAGGTCCGGCGTGCGTGCGGCCGCTTGTTGGCGGCACTGGTCAGCAGCATCTTGAGTTGCAGCTGCCGCGCGCCGAGGGCGGCGGTTCGACGCGAGATTCGCAGTCGCTGTTCGCCGCGCGTTCGTTCGGCTGAGCGTGTCATGTGAGCGGTGCGCGGCAACTCATCCCAGTGCATTAAATAAATGTAATCGCATGTGGGAATCATATGTCGCCCTCTGTTTCAAGCCTGCTCTCGCCCTTTTCGCTTCCGTCGCTATCATGCGGCCCCGCGAGCGGGGCGGCTCGCACCAACAAATCTGGAAGGTCTATCCATGGCTCGTCGCACGGCACAACGCGCCGCCATTCGGAAGGTTCTCGAGGACACGGGGCGTCCCTTGGGGCCGGCTGAGATCTTGAAGGCGGCACAGCTGTTCGTTCCTCAACTCGGTCTCACGACTGTCTACCGGACCGTCAACTCTCTTGTGGAAGAGGGTTGGCTCGTGGCCGTTGGCCTTCCCGGCGAAGCCGATCGCTACGAGCTGGCGGATTCCGAACACCACCACCAGTTCCGCTGCCGTTGCTGCAGCTCCGTGTACACCGTCCGGGGTTGCACCCACGGGCTGGAATCCCTCGTGCCCGAGGGCTTCAGCATGGATGACCACGCCTTGGTGCTCTATGGCACCTGTGCTCAGTGTGCGCAAGCACCCGCTGCCTCGCCCGGAGCCTCGAACACGAAACAGCACAACGAGGAATCCGCCGCGCAGGCCTGAGGTCTATCCCTGCTAGATCTTGGTGCGCCGGCTGACTGCGCTGACCAAGGAGACCTTGGCGCGCCTGAACAGCTCCCGGGCCGCACCTTCGGTGGGGCGATTCATCTGCTCGGCGACCCACGCCCAGCTGCCTTTGGCGTACAGGCGCAGCAGGATCACTTCGCGGTAGTCCTCGCTGAGCTCGCTGATGCAGGCTTCCATGATGCGCTTGAGTTCTTCGGTCTCGACCTGATCGATGGGCAGGTCGACGTTGTCAGGCGGATCGAAGATGAGCGTCCCGCTCGCCATGGCATTGCGAACGTGGACGAATGCCCGCTCCCGGCGCTTGTCCCGCTTTTGCGCGTGGTGGTAGTCGACCGCTTCCTTGATCTTGTGCTCGGCCAGTTTCGCGAGCCAGTTGATGAGGCTCGATTCGTTGCGCATCTCGAACCGCTCAAAGGTCTTCACCGCAGCGATGAAGGTCTCCTGGACGAGGTCTTCCAGTTCGAGATAGCTGCGAACCCGGGGGCCGGTACGCATGCGGACGATCTGCAGCACGCGCGAGTAGTATCGTTCGAACAGACGGTTGTAGGCGTCGAGGTCACCATCCTGGGCGCGGTCCACCAACTCGAACGACTGGGTGAGTTCCGGTTCGCGGTCCATGCTGTCCTCGGTTGGCGTCAGTTCCTGCGGCTGATCATGTCCGCCAACAGGCCTACCAATCCTACCTGCAATGCCGAGGCCAGAATCGTGGCGGTGACATCGCCCAGGTCGCCTTGAACGACTTGGATGGTTCCGACAGTGAGGCCGGTGACCAGAAGCAGCATGGTGACAGGCAAGAAGATCTTCAGGGGTTCGAAGAACGCGCTGACACGCAGGATGAGCACAAGGAAGTTGAAGGTGTCGTAGATGGGGCGGATCTTGCTGTTGCCGGTCCGGTGGTGGTAGTCGATGGGCACGAAGACCACGTGGTGCCCGCGGGCCAGCAAGGCCATGAGCGTGGTGGTGGTGAAGCTGAACCCGTCACTCACCAGGTTGAAGCGCTGCACGATGGGCGCCTTGCGCATGACACGCAGCCCCGAGTTGAGGTCGGGGATGGGGTGCCCGGAGAGGTAGTTGGCCAGGGCTCGCAAGAAGGCCTTGGCGGGCCGGCGGATGAGGGGGATGTGGACGTTGGTGCCGGTGCGGGAGCCCACCACCATGTCGGCGTTCTCGTCGAGCAGCCGCTGATAGAGCTCGGGCAGACGCTGATTGGGGTAGGTGCCGTCGGCATCGGTGATGGCGACCACGTCCGCCAAGGCGGAGTTGATGCCCGATTTGAGCGAGGCCCCGTAACCGCGATTCCGCTCATGGACGAGCAGGCGCACGGCGGGCAGCTCCTCGACCAGCTGGCGAACCTGCTCCGAGGTGCCGTCGGTGCTCCCATCGTCGACGACCACGATTTCGTGCTCGATCCCCGAAGAAGCCATGGTGGACGCCAGCTCTTCCAAGGTGGGGCGGATGGCCCCTGCCTCGTTGTAGGCCGGAATGACGATGGATAGTTGCATGCTGCTCTCCGCTGGGCGGATCTTAGGACACCGTCCGCCGCGGTTCACCGCGCTATCCTGGACGCGCCGAAAGAAGATCGCTCACCACCCTCTGGGAACACGGCGGCAAGCGGGCTCGTCCAAGCCGTCCCGCCGCAGTTTCCCTTACCCTGGGCTGCCCCATGGCACCTCGTCGAATCCACTCCAACCGCCGCTCGGAGCAGGGGCTGTCCTTGCTCCTGGCGATGCTCGTGCTGTTTGTGGTGCTGATCGTGGTGTTCCAGACGTCCAGCCTGTCCATCAGCGAGCTGGACAAGGCTTCGTACTACGTGGCCAACACTCAGATGAACTTCCTGGCGGAGGCCTGTGCCGTGCAGGCGGGCTCGGTCCTGCTGATGGACGTCGAGGAGCGGGAGGAAGAGGGCGGCGGCGCTGGGGCGCTCGGGGCCGGTGGCCTCGGTGCTGGCGGTGGCGAGGACGAAGGCGGCGACACGGCCGCCCAGGTCACCATGAACACCGACAGCTTCCTGGACGAGTGGATGAACCCCTCGGCCCTGGCTCCCCCCATGGGGGAAGGGCTCACGGTGTTCGTAGAGATCCAGGACGAGGACTCCAAGATCAACCTGCTGGGCCTTTGGACCGAGGATGAGGACAAGCGCGAAGAGTGGCGGGAGGTCTTCACGCGCCTGCTGGACAAGGCCTTCGAGGGCACCAGCCTCGACTTCTCGGCCATCGATGTGTCGGACATCCTGGACGACTTGGATGACTGGGTGAAGGGGCAGCGGAACCGGTTCCGGGAGCCGCCCCTGCCCCCCTTGAAGAAGAGCCGGGCCCAGGATGAGGCTGAGGGTGACAGCGAGCTCGATACGGACATCATCGAGAACGACGAGGTGCACTTCCCCCTCACGCTGCCGGAGCTGAGCCTGATCGAGGGCATCACCCCACAGCACCTCTGGGGCTTCATCGAGGACGATGTTCATTACCCCGGTCTGATGACCTACCTCACGATCTGGAGCGAACTGGAGCTGAAGGACCCTTCCAAGGAAGAGGAGGAGGAGTTCGCGGACAGCCCCTTCGCCGGATCCGTCTTCGATGACGAACTGAACAGTGAGGATGATGAGATCCCGCCGGAGGATTTGGAGATCTCAGCCAAGCAGACGGCGGGCGGCCGGGTGAATGCCAACACCGCCTCGCTGGTGGTCCTCCAGGCCCTGGCCCCCGAGGAGATCCCGGTGGCCTTCCTGGAGCGGGTGATCGAGTTCCGGGAACGAATTCGGGAGCTGAGGGCCGAATACGAGGACAACGTCGGGAGCTCCACCGAGGGCTCCGTCTTCGGCGATTCCGAGGAAGGAGACGAGGACGACGAGGAGAACGACCCGGCCCACTACGTCTTCCAGACCGAGGACGAGGTGTTCTCGAAGGTGGAGGCGGAATGGGAGCTTTCCGTCTTCTCTGACGACGAGCAGAAGTCGCTTTTCGTCTCCCGCTTGGGGGTGATCAGCAACGTCTTCACGATCAAGGTCCTGGTCCAGGACGAGGAGGCTGGCCGGCGGGCGAGCTACCGCACGGTGGTCTGGCGCATGGAAAGCGACGGTGAGGACCCCCGGATCGTGACCCTGCTGCCTCTGGAGCCGATCGCCGAGAGCCGGCGCCTCAGCGATTTTCCCGAGGACATCGAGGAGCATGCGGATCGCCGCTTCGATCGCTCGGATGGCACCCGCTTCGATCTGAACTGATCCTGCTGCCGGATGGCCCAGCTGGAGGCCCCGGCCGAGGCCCTCGAGCCCCCCCCCAAACGACCTATCGATGAGGGTTGGTGCGTGTTGACCCCAGAACACCCATGGGACTATGGTGTGGGGCTCTTTTGTGGGCTGGAAAGCCCAATCCCGGGGTGCGGTCACCTTGCTCATCCTGCTGAAAACGGACCTGACGGCTCCCGCTCGCGCCGACGTGCTGAACGCACTTCGGGCGCTCGGACTCACGGTGGAAGAAGCCCCTCTGCCGGGTCGTTGCGCGTACGTCGTGACCCACGGTCCGAACGGATCGGATGGGCGGGCTCAAGGCTTGTCCGCCGATAGCCTGCTGCGGGTTCCCGGTGTGGACAAGGTCGTGCCGCTTGAGGATGGCAAGGCTCCTTTGGTGCACGCCACACTGACCGATGGGCCGCGGGCGATCCAGTTGGGTGCGGCGCGCTTCGGCGGCGGTTCCCTGGGCATCATCGCCGGGCCCTGCACGGTGGAATCGCGGGACGATTTGCTCAGCACGGCGCGGCTCGTTGCGAGCGCTGGCGCTGCGGTGTTGCGCGGCGGTGTGTTCAAGGTGCGGACGTCGCCCCACAGTTATCAGGGCGGTGGCGTGGAAGCCCTGGAGCTGCTGCAAGAAGCCTCCAAGGAAACGGGCCTGCCGTTTTTCACTGAGTTGAATGACCCACGCCAGGTGGAGTCGGTGGGCGAGCGCCTGGACGGTGTGCAGATCGGCGCGCGCCACATGCAGAACTTTCCGCTGCTGCAAGAGGTGGCGCTCTTGGGCAAGCCGGTGCTGCTGAAGCGGCACATGGCAGCGGATGTGGACGAGTGGTTGCTCGCCGCCGAGTACATCCTGGCAGCAGGCAACGACCAGGTGATCCTGTGCGAGAGAGGCGTCAAGAGCACCGGGCGCCACGTGCGTTCCATGCTCGATCTGGGCGTGATTCCCTACCTGAAACGCCGTGTGGGCTTGCCGGTGATCGTCGACCCGAGCCACGCAGCCGGGCACCATGAGTTGGTGCCAGACCTGGCACGCGCTGCCGTGGCGGCAGGTGCGGACGGCCTGATCATCGAAGTGCACCCGCGGCCGGAAGTGACGCAGTGCGATGCGCTCCAGGCCCTGCCGCCCAAGGAGTTTGCGGCGCTCATGGGTGATGTACGTCAGCTGGCGGCCATGAGCGGGCGTAGCGTTTCGGGTGCGGTGCGCGCTGTGCGCACGGCCGGAGACGATTTGGTCGTTGATGACCAACTGCCGCGAGACCTTCCAAACCAGAACCGATCGGTGGGGGCATAGCGTCATGCGGCGTCCATTCATTGCAGGCAACTGGAAGATGCACTTGGACAAGGAGGCGATCACGGCCTTCTGCGACTCGCTGCGGGCGAATGGCGCGTCGAACGGCGATGTCACCGTGGGGGTTTTCCCGCCCTTCGTGTATCTGGCCCAGGTCGTCGATGCCCTCGCGGGAACGGGCATCGTGGTGGGCGCGCAAACGTGCCGGCCCGAGGCCAAGGGCGCGTTCACGGGCGAAGTGGCCGCGGTCCAGGTCAAGGATGTGGGCGCGACCCACGTGCTCGTTGGGCACAGCGAACGCAGGCACGTCATGGGCGAGACGGATGCCGACGTGCGTGCACGCCTGGACGCCGCGCTGGCCTGTGGTCTGGATGTCGTGCTGTGTGTGGGCGAGACCATCGAGGAGCGCCAGGCGGAACGCACCGCTGAGGTGGTGCTCTCCCAGCTGGATGCGGGCACGACAGGCTTGGCGGGTGAGACACTCGCCCGTCGGGTCACCGTCGCCTACGAGCCCGTCTGGGCCATCGGCACGGGGCTCACGGCAACGCCAGAACAAGCACAAGACGTTCACGCGCTCATCCGCGGCCGCATGGCCGAAAGCTTCGGCAGCGAGATCGCCGAGCGCGTCATCATTCAATACGGCGGCAGCGTCAAGCCGGACAATGTGGCTTCCCTCATGAGCTGTCCCGATGTGGACGGAGCGCTCGTGGGCGGGGCTTCACTGGCCCACGACTCATTCGCCGCCCTTACCGATTTCAACCAGTAGTTCTCGGAGAGACCAAGGTGTTCGAAAGCATCCTTTGGATCGTGTTCACGGTCATCGCGATCATCGTGTCCGGCATCATCTTGCTGCAGGAAGGCAAGGGCGGTGGGCTCGGTGAGGCCTTTGGCGGAGCGGGCCAACAGACCTTCGGCGTGAAGGCCCAGGGCATCGCCAAGTTCACGGGTTATATGGCGGGCGCGCTCGTGGTGATCGCGCTTGTGATTTCGAAGATCCGCTCAGATGACACCGTCTTCGTGGGGCTGGACTCCACGGCGCCGACGCTGCCCATCTCGGATCCCACCAGCATTCCGTCGGGTTCCGCGCCTGACACGGCACCGGCACCGGCGACGACACCGGCGACGGGCTCCGAAGGGGGCGACTCCAAGTGACCGCTGCGGACCTCGATGTGGCCAACGCCACCGAAGCCCGCCTGAAGAAGGTGGGCGCCTTGCTGGAGGGGCACTTCCAGCTGACGTCCGGCTTGCACAGCAACCGCTACGTGCAGTGCGCCAAACTCCTGTCGCACCCCGTTGAGGCGGAGGCTGTCTGCAAGGCACTCGCCGCGCGCTTCGCCGATGTGACGGTGGATATCGTGCTGGGTCCGGCCTTGGGCGGCGTGGTTGTCGCCCACGAGGTGGCCCGCGCCCTGGGGACTCCGGCCCTGTTCAGTGAGCGCAAGGACGGCGAGATGCTGCTGCGCCGGGGGTTCAGCATTCCGACGGGCGCCAAGGTGCTCATCGTCGAGGATGTGGTGACCACAGGCGGTTCGGTGAAGGAGGTCCTGCAGCTGGTGCGTGACGCGGGCGGCGAGATCGTCGGTGTTGGCAGCATTGTCCAGCGCGCGCCGAGCTCGCCCTTCGATGTGCGCTATGAATCGCTGCTCGCGTTGCAGGTGACAGCCTGGGACCCGGGTGAATGCCCGCTTTGCGCCGAGGGATCCTCGGCCGTGAAGCCGGGCAGCCGGCCCGGAACTTCTTCGGGGAGCTGACTTGGCGTTGCGCAGCATGACGGGTTACGGGCGGTCTGAGCACGAGGCGGGAGGTCTCGGTGTCGAGGCTGAGATCCGCTCCGTGAATGGTCGCCACCTGTCTGTGCGCAACCGCTTGCCGGCCGAATGGATCCGCCTCGAACCGCGGGTCGAGAAGCTGGTCAGGGCTGCGGTGAGCCGTGGTGCTGTGGAGGCGGTGGTACGCATCCGCTTTGCATCCCAGGCGCGCAAGCCCCAGATCGACGAGACGGTGCTCGCTGTCTATCAAAAGGCCCTGGACCGTATGGGCGGCGGAGACGCCTCGAACCTGTTGCGGCTCCCGGGTGTGATCACCTTGGGTGAGCCCAGCGTGTCGGTGCGGGCACTCGAACGGGCGGTGACGGCAGCCATGAAGGAAGCCTTGGCCGCCCTGGTCGCCAGCCGAGAGGGTGAGGGGCAACGCCTGACCAAGGTGCTCGAACGGGAAATGCAGGCGCTGCGTCGGCACCTGGCGGTGGTGAAGCGCCGGATCCCTGCAGCCCGCACCCGGCAGCACGAGGCCCTGCGTCGTCGGCTTGAGGCACTCCTGGGAACGACCCCTGCCGGGCGAGCTGTGGAGCTGGATCGCAAGGATCCGACCCTGATGCGGGAGCTGGCAGCCTTGGCCGACCGCAGCGATGTCACCGAAGAGGTGGATCGCCTGGAGAGCCACATCGAGGCCTTCGATTCGTCCATCGCTCGCGGTGGAGCCGTCGGGCGGGAGCTGGACTTCCAGCTGCAAGAGATGGGGCGCGAGGTGAACACCCTCGGTTCCAAGTCCGCGGACACCGCCCTCAGTGAACGCGTCGTGCGCCTCAAGGGCTGTATCGAGCGCTTGCGTGAACAGGCGGCGAACATCGAATGACGAGCCGCGGCGGACAACTGCTCATCATTTCGGGGCCGAGCGGCTCCGGAAAGACCAGCATCATCGAGCGGCTGCGCAAGCACCCGCTGGTGAAGGTGTCCGTCAGCGTCGCGACCCGTGTCCCGCGCGAGAACGAACAGAACGGCCGGGACTACACCTTTGTCAGCCGCGACGAGTTCGTCGAGATGAAAGAGCAGGGGCTCTTCGTGGAGACGAATGACGTCTTCACCAACGGCAATCTCTATGGCTCGCTGCGCAGCGAGTTGGATGCCGCCCTGGCTGAAGATCACGTCTGCTACATCATGGAAGTGGACGTGGTCGGCGCGCGCAACATTCGCACCAGCGGCTACACCGGCACGCACCTGTTCATCGCACCGCCTTCGGGCGAGGTGCTGGAGACGCGCTTGCGTCGCCGCGGCACGGACGATGAGACGGCGATCGCCGCGCGCCTCGGCCGCGCGGCTGAAGAGCGGCGTCTGGCAGAAGAGGATGGGGCCACCATCGTGATCAACGATGAGTTGGATGCCGCCGTCACGCACATCTTGAATCTGGTTGGGCTCTCAGGCCCCACGAAACAACGGGCCAACGCGGCCCCAAACGACACTCCCAGCACTCATTAGAGGACGCCCATCATGGACCGCACCAAGGTCATGCATTTGGCAGACCAGGCCGGTGGCCTGTTTCGTCTCACGGTTCTGTTGCAGAAGCGTGTTCGCGAGCTCGTCGGCGGAGCGCCCAAGCTCGTCGAGATCAACGACACGAACCCGATCAACATCGCCATGGCCGAGGTCGAGGCCGGCGCCATCGAGTTGGTGGACCTCTCCGATCAGGAGCTGAAGGCCCTGGAAGCCCAGAGCCAGATCGCCACCGAGGAGGCGGAGATCCTGGAGGCACTGCGCACGCGCGTGAACACAGGTGCGTCGGAAGCGAGCGAGGCTGCAGCAGCCGCTGCTCCGGCGGCTGCCAAGCCCGCCAAGAGCAAGGACGAAGAGAAGGCCTGAGTCGCTCAGTCCGTCCCGGCAGTCGTGACAGCCTGTTGGGCGTAGTCCGCGAGGACGTTCCGCTCCTTGAGGCGCACCGCGCAGAAGCGGGTGCCCAGGAGCGAGCGTCCTTCGTCACCTGAACGGGCGCTGACCACCTCCACCAGAGGCAGTGCGGCCAGGCATCCGTTGGGGTCCGTGAGCACGAGATAGAAATGGTCGCCCTTGCGGCCGTCGTGCTCCACGAGCAGGCGGGCTCCGTCGCACGAAAAGTCCTCGATCACGACGGGCTGTCGGCGGGGCCAGGCTTCCAGCTTCTCAAGCGCTGAGCAGTCCAGGGGTTCGCCGTCCTGGAGTCGACCGCGCAGCGTGTAGGCCCCGGCCGTGGTGGGCAGGGTCCAGGCTTCGATCCGGCATTCCTTGCGCGTAGCTCTCCGACGGTCAAGGCCGTTGATCTGGAAGTCGAGGCTGACGACCCATTCACGGTTGCCGGGCATGGGGCGCAGCTTGAGGGTGGCGACGAGCGGTTCGGAGCGCTTCTCCGTGCGTTCGAGGTTCATCTCATTGCGGACCGCCCACGGGCACTCCGAGCTGCTGATCAGATGCAGGTTCGCGTCGTCTATCTGCACGACGTAGGCCTCGAGCGGGCTGCCGCCCTCCGAGACGCTGCTCAGCAGCACCTTCTCGAACAAGAGGGGTGCATCCTCGAAAGCCGGGTCCCGGACCCGAAGTTCGTCCATGAACTTCGCGGCCTTCTCGGCGAACTCCGCGGCAGCCTCGGCGTGCCGGAAGGAGGCGAGCTCACGGGTGAGGCGGGCACGAACGGAGTCCGTCGAGCGCAGCATGTCGCGGGCGGCATCGGGGCCCTCCCGCCACAAGACATTGGCCAGGAAGTCCGCAGATCCTTCGGACAGACCTCGACCACGCGCCTCAAGGGCGACTGCTTGCCTCAGCTGAAGGCGCTTCAGCCAGGCAAGACCGATCCCCGTGAGGGCCACTGCTCCGCCGAGGACCGCGAGGTCCTTCACGAACTGGAGACTGGCTACCGCACCGGGAAAGAGATTGATGAGCGTATCGAGGACCGCCACGATGTCCTTTCTCGACTCGTGCGGCTCGGTCCTTGAGCCAGCTCGGGGCGATCGGTTGGGAGCCATGGCGGTATGGCCAGTACACGCAACACCAAGTCGGCCCAGAAAGGCCGTTCCGGCGGCAAGTCCGCAGGGCGGTCGAAGGCGGGCCGAAACACCAAGAACGCAGGCAGTGGCCGATATTCGCGAGGCCTAGGGAGCAGCGACGAGTCCGACGGACTTTCGCCCCGATGGCGGGAGATCCTGTCCCTGCTTTTGCTGGGTGCGACGACTTTTCTGACCCTCTCCTGCCTCAGCTCCGGCCACGGCGACAATCTTTGTGGTCCCGCTGGGGAGGCCCTGGCGGGTTTCCTGCTGGGCTCTTTCGGCTACGCCTCCTGGTTGGTGGTGGCCTGCTTCGCGGTCTGGGGCTGCGTACTCTTCACCGCCAGCGAGGTCCCGCCCTTCAGCATCCGCGGGGCGGGCCTGATCCTCTGCATGGTGAGCCTGGCGGCGCTGCTGTCCCACCTCTTCGGCGACAGCAGTGGGCGCTATCCCGCGGGCGGGATCATCGGCGAGTACATCAACGGCCAGCTCATTGAGGCCGGGGGCCTGGGGGTGGTGGGCACCCGCATCGTGCTGGTGGTGCTGACGCTGATCACCTTCGTGCTGGCGACGGACATCGCCTACTACGCGGCCCTGGTGACCGGCGCCCAGTGGATGCGTGAGAAGGGTGCCGTCATGCAGGCGGCAGCCTCCGAGGCAGCCACGGCTCGCCGCAAAGCCAAGGAGCAGGCGGACGCGGAGAAGGAGAAGGCCGCCAGGTCCAAGCCCTCTGCACGCCCCGCTGTCGTTGAGCCCGACGGTGCTGACGACGAAGACTGGGCCGACATCGAACACCTCGTGGTGCCTGAAGAAGAAGACGAGGAAGAGTACGAGGACGAAGAGGAGGACGAAGAGGAGGAGGCCCTCGAGTACGAAGACGAGGGTGAAGACGAGGAAGAGGAGTACGAGGACGAAGAGCCCGAAGAGGGCGAGGAATTGGAGTACGAGGAGGAAGAAGAGGAGGAAGAAGAGGAAGAGTCCACCGACGACGACATCGCTTCAGACGAATCCCTCGCCTCCGTCGCCGGCCCGCCCAAGGTGAAGGAGATGGGCGCAGGCAAGGCGGCCGCCGAGCTCAACCCCCAGGGCGACATCGTGGACGTGAAGGCAGCCAGCCCGGGCGCCTACGTCTTCCCGAAGCTGACCCTGCTGGACGAGGAGGAGGACGTCGATCAGAGCGCCTTGGACGCGCTGCTGGCCGAAAAGACCTCGGTGCTGGAAAGCACGCTGCTGTCCTTCAAGATCGAAGCGCGCGTGGTGGAGATCCAGAAGGGCCCCGTGATCTCCATGTTCGAGATGGAGTTGGCGCCGGGCATCAAGGTCGAGAAGGTGCGTTCGCTTGAGGACGATCTGGCCATTGCCCTGCGCGCCCGCTCGGTGCGCATCGTGGCGCCGATCCCCGGCAAGAACACCATTGGCATCGAGGTGCCGAACCCCATCCGTGCCACGGTGCGCCTGCGCCCCTTGCTCGAGTCCAAGGAGTACCTGGACAACAAGTTCGCCTTGCCCATCTTCTTGGGCCGGGATGCAGCGGGCAACGCCATGGTGGTGGACCTGGCCAAGATGCCGCACCTGCTCGTGGCCGGCGCCACGGGCTCCGGTAAGTCGGTCTGCCTCAACACCATCATCTCCTCCTTCCTGTTCACCCGCACGCCGGAGCAGGTGAAGCTGATCCTCATCGACCCCAAGATGGTGGAGATGAGCCAGTTCGCCAACGCCCCGCACCTCGCGTGCCCGGTGGTGAACGACATGAAGCGCGCGCCCGGCATCCTTGAGTGGGCTGTCACCAAGATGGAGGAGCGCTACCGCCTGCTGCACCGGGCGGGCGTGCGCAACATCTACGCCTACAACAAGCTGGGTGACGCGAAGCTGCGCAAGATCTTCGGCGAGGCCGTGGAGGAGCCGGACTTCCCGCGCTTCCTGCCCTTCATCGTGATCGTGGTGGACGAGCTGGCGGACCTGATGATGACGGCCGCCAAGGACGTCGAGACATCCATCACGCGCATCGCGGCCAAGAGTCGCGCCGTGGGTATCCATATCATCCTGGCGACCCAGCGGCCGTCGACCAATGTCATCACCGGCTTGATCAAGGCCAACCTGCCCACGCGCATCGCCTTCATGGTGTCGAGCAAGATCGACTCGCGCGTGATCCTGGACGCCAACGGCGCCGAGCAGCTGCTGGGCCAGGGCGACATGCTCTTCATGCCGCCGCACACCAGCAACATCCTGCGCGGCCAATGCACCTTCATGAGCGATGAGGAAGTGGTCGCCATGATGGACGAGGTGCGGGTGGAGTCGGGCCCGGCCTACGAGCGGGAGCTGGTGCAGTCCCGCAGCGACAGCGACCGCGACCCGACCGAGGTGGACGAGCTCTACGACGCCGCCACGCGCTTCATGATCGAAACCAAGCGCGGCAGCGCCTCCTTGCTGCAGCGCAAGTTCGCCATCGGCTACACCCGCGCCAGCCGCCTCATCGACCTCATGGCCGAAGAGGGTGTGCTAGGCGAGTACAAGGGCAGCCAGGCCCGCGAGGTGCTCATGACGGTGGAGGACTGGATCGCCATGAACCCCGACGCACGCGGGGTGGAGGAGGAGCGGGTCTAGGAGGTCACTGCGGATGAAGAGGATTGCCTACCTGGTCTTGTTGGCGAGCGTCTCGGGCTGTGCCGCGGTGCCCGTTGAAGGCAACGGCACTCGGGGCGCACTCGGTCCAGGGCGACAAGCCGGTGGTGCGTCTGATCGCGTAGAAGGAATCGCGCGCTGCGCCGATTCAGCTTGTGTTGAATCTCAAGCGCTCCAAGACACCCGCGAGGAGAAACTCGGGCAAGCCCGGCACGACGTTCCAGCCGGCGCGCACTCGTGTTCCCCGGATCAGGGCGAGCTTTCCAGGTCGCAAACCGAGCTGGCGGTAGATCCGCTCGGAATCCGGGTGGGAAAGAGGGACGCGGCGCACACAACCCAAGGTGATGCCAACGATCAGGCCGGAGAGGACTCGGCACTTCCTGCATGTCGACCGGTAATGCAGCGTCGTGCGATCTCCCATCTCACGCTTCCCGTATGGCCGCAGCTTCGGGGACACGCAGTTCGGTGCCTGGAGTGAGGTAGACATTCACGCGGTTTTCCCCCTGTGCGTCACAGCCGATGCCCAGGAAGGCCACTCGCTTGTCCTCAAGCCGCAAGCCAGAACCCCCCAGGTCCGCAAACATGCTTTCGACGGGGGTTGTGTCGAGATCAAATGCGGCCCCCAGGCGTTCCATGACGCGCGCAACGCCGACCGAGTCTTCAAAGAGGCAATGCCCGCACAAGTCGAGCTTCAGGTCTAGGGGCTCGCCCGTTGCGGCGCCAGCCAAGGAAATCACCAAGGCATGCTGTGGCAGCTCCTCGAGACCACACTCCAGGGCATCCTCGATTCCCTGCAGGAGGCGCTCGCCGTGCGTGCCGAGGAGAGTTGGCGCCAGTGATCGCAGGGTGCTCCATGGCTTTGTCGACGGTCGGAGATAGAGCTTGCACAGGCGAGGTTCGCTCGGAAGCGTGACGGCCAGGCCGGCCGGCTCGAAACTTGCTCCGAGTTCGCCCAGGATCGGTTGGATGTTGGCAGCAAAGCCGCCGGCCTCGAGGCCCCGGAGCGCCGCGATCAAGCGCAGCCAGCGTTCGGTGCCATTGCCCCAGCCGATGTTCGCGTAGAGGCGCAGTCGTGGTGGGCCGCCTGAGGCCGCCGCCAAGCCGATCCAGAGCCCCGTGTGGGACTCATCACCTGGCGTCAGGTCGGCCATCAGCTCGGCAAGGCCGCTGGAATCTTCCGCTCCAATCAGCGGGAGCACCTGTGCCAGACGCTGGGTTGTGAGCGCCGTCCGCACACTCAGAGGGCTTCCAGGTACTCCCACTTCGGTCAGGAAGCGCACCGGTGTCGTGCCAGAGCCCATCACAGCGCAGTATTGCCACGGGCTACCGTCCCGGCAGATGCCAGAGAAGGCTGGCTGGCCAGCTTGCGGAACGAAGCTCAGCGATTCCCGTGTGAGCAGGTGAAAGATGCGCCAGAACCGTTCGGCTTCGGACGACGTGATTCCCGCCCTGGCAGCCATACGCTCCAGGGCGGGAAGCACGTCCCTTCGAACGGACCGGTCGATCATGTCCGACGAATCGATTTGAAAGCGGGTGCCATCAGATCACGACGGAGCCGTCCGTGCCGCGTTGACCACCCGCACCGCTCGTGCCGTTCGCTCCGGCTGAGCCGGACGTCGCGCGCAGGCTGCTGTCACCGTGCTCGCCACCCTGACCTCCCGAGCCGCCCGAGCCAGAGCTTCCCCCGAGGCCTCCGTCGCCTCCGAAGGCTCGAATCACAACGGAGGATGGCAGGTTGAAACCCGTCGCCGCCGAGACGGTGACATTGCCACCGTTCCCGCCATTGCCCGCGTTGCCGCCATTTCCTCCTGAGCCACCGGCTCCTCCTGCACCGCCGCTGGCTGCGGGTTCGCAGCCGCTGCCGCCTCCGCCTTCGCCTCCTTCACCACCCCCGCCACCGGTTCCGCCGTCACCGCCGTGTCCGCCGGCGCCGCCCGACGTGTCGATGACGAGCTGGTCCATGGTTTCTTCGACTACGAACGTGACAGCCGAGCCCGCGGAACCGGGGTTGCCGGACTGTCCATCGCTTCCATTACCGCCACCCAGTCCTGTGCCGCCATTGCCCGGGTCATCATCGCCGTCCCAATGACACACCGCGTGGGGCCCCTGATTGCCTTGGCCGCCCGCCGTTCCGTCCGTTCCACGTGTTCCGCTTGTGCCCGGGTCACCGAGCGCGCTGAAGTTCGTCATTTGTTATCTCCGCGCAACCGTCGCGCCTCAATTTTGGCCGTGATGTCGAGAGCGTCGAGGGGCTGCGCAACGACCTCCATGTAATTGCCCCTGATGGACACGCAGTCAATCGTTGCGTCGCCTGTGACCTTCAGAGTGCCGCCGGTCCATATTCGGATGTGCCGAGCGAAGAGGACCTTGGTGCCCCCTCCGACTTCAAGGACGGCGCCGGGATAGATGTCGATGTCCTTCCTGAAGTACCAGCCGACGATCCACGAGCGATCCAGCAGCTTCATAAGGAGCGGCTCATAGGACTTCAGGGGGCGAGAGTCTCCGTGCACGAACTCGTGTGCGAGATCCTGCAAGTTCAGACGACTGCTCGGGTCCAGCTTTCGAAGGTCGGAGGATGACTCCAGACCCGGGATTTCCGCAGGAAGGCGGCACTTCCCGGAGCGGCGCGCGCCCAATTCATCTGGAACACCGATCCAGCGTTTCACATCGTCCATCGACTTCGGCTCAAGACGAATCCGGCCTGGTCCCGGATCATCTCTTCCATCGGCGAAGAGGCGAATATGTTCCCCCTCCTCGACGACGAGTGCATCTCCCACGTCTTCGGATGCTTCCAAACCGTATCTCTTGAGACGGTCGGGAGCCTCCGGCTCGGAATCCGAGCAGTCTTTCTTCTTCATGGCCTTCTCCCAATTGTGAAATCGCACACCTGATGCGGAAATGACCTCATGGCGTTCGCCATGCTCCACACCTATGCGTGAACTCCTCCCCAGGAGCTCACGACTCAAACCATCACGATTCTTCTTCCACCTCCCACGCCTCGCCGCGAACAGACAACGGACAGTGAGCGGGTTTCCTCTTGCGCGATTCATTAGAGGAGCCGACGGTGAGTGTGTCAAGGGGGCCTGGATTCCGACGCTGGGGACCATGTGCGGCGGAACGACTGTTCCTCAACAACGCCATGGACGCTGCATGATGACCAAGAGCTCAAGGAGCACCGTGCAAGAGGTCAGTCCGGACCGAATCGCGGTGATTACGTTCAACAAGGTTGGGCCCGAGAACCACACCTTCAAGTACGAGCGACTTGGAAGACTGGCCATAAAAAACCGACATCGCTACTGCCAGTCTCACGGCTACGAATTCGTACACGATGTTCCCATCGCCAACGACCGACCGGCTTGCTGGGCAAAGATCCCCGCTATTCTCGCGGCCCTTGAGAAACACCGTTGGGTCCTCTGGGCCGACAGCGACACGCTCGTCATGAACGGTTCGCGCAAGCTCGAGAGCTTTCTGAATTCTGAGTACGATCTCATCGTTCAATCCCACGATGAGTTCTATCAGCACATTGGGCTGAGTGTGGAGGCCGGGCTGGCACGGATGCCGATCAACACAGGTGTCTTCTTCGTTCAAGCGACAGAATGGTCAAAGTCGTTTCTACGTCGGGCGTATGAGCAGGAGCAGTTTGTCACGTCGCCCGCTCACTGGGATGGCATCGGTGAGCAGGAAGCGATGATTCATCTGCTCAAGAGCAGCCCAGAAGATCACCAGCGGATTGGTTATGTGCACGGTCTTCAGAACCACCCAAAGCTCTATCAAGCTGGTGACCTGTTTGTGCACTTCTACGGGAACCATGCTCGACATCGAATTCCTCTTGCTGAATGCGAACATGTGTTGGCCCAGTGGGAGGCTGCGGAGAAAGCAGGCTCCCCCTATCCTCCTGATCTTGCCCGGTTCCACTGGTGCTGCATTCAAAAGAAGACGCCGGATGGTCTTAAGCACCGAGGAGATCTTGAGCGTTTTCTATATCGTAGTGACGACATCGGACTGCCGCGCACCGAGGGTGCAACGTGAGCAAGCTGCCCCGGGTCGATGCGTACCTTCAAACGCAGGGCGTTCGTTCGATTTATAATGCGGCATATGCTGACGAGTATCCTGCTCTCTACCTCCACCCGTGGTCAGCCAAGCACGAGCTCAATCTCACGAACATCCAGAAGCTCGTTGAGGAACTTGGTCCAGCTGACAACCAGCGATGGCTGGATATCGCATGTGGCCAGGGTTGGCAGCTGGCGCACGGACCTCACGGTATCCAAAAAACAGGTCTGGACATCAGCTCGGCTCAGCTGCATCACGCTCGGATTGCGAATCCAATGGCGAGCTTCGTCTGCGGGGATATGTCACGACGTGTCTTTCGCGCCCACTCATTTAACCTAGTTACGAGTTTTTGGGGGGCATATTGTTATTTAAAGACTCGCACGGGCATCCGGTCCTTCCTTCGGCACGCCGTTGGGTACACAAAGCCAGGCGGTGCGCTGTATTTGGAGGTCCTGCTTGCTGAGGATCTTGAGTCGTTCAACCATTCAAAGTATGCCGGGAAGACGGGGTTTTCGGTAAGCCCGCTCAGCCCTGACTATTCCCGGTGGTCGTATCGGGACTGCGGCGGAGAGCATCTCATGATGAGCCCGCCGCTTGAGTTTTTCCGGGATATCCTCTCGGCTTCCTTTGATCATGTTGAGGCGGAGCACGACGGCCGCTTTATGATTCATGTCACGGCACAGGGGCGAATCGGACGAACCGAACGGTGACGGAAGTTCGTGCTACGCCAGCTCGCCGAGAAGCACGGTAGCGTCTGACGGGATGATTCTCTCCGTTGCCTCGGTACCCGGGTGCTCCGTCGCGAGCCGGGTGTTGACGTCTCCCCCTCTGCATGGGACGGCGCCTCCCGCAGTCCGAGTGCGAGTGAAGGGCGCTCTCGACGTTGCTCACGCTGCGGGAACGGCGAGTCGAGAGGCCTAACGAGTGGATGCCGCAGCCGACGGCGCGCTAGAATCGCCGCGCTCCCACGCACCCCGGCGGTTTCATGCCCCTCTCTCCCCCTCTCGATCGCTCGGTGTGCCTCGTATCCCTGGGCTGCTCCAAGAACCTCGTGGACAGCGAGGTGATGGCCGGGCACCTGGGCCGGGCCGGCATCGGGCTCATGACGGACCCCGAGGACAGCGATCTGGTGGTGGTGAACACCTGCGGCTTCATCGGCGATGCCCGCCAGGAGAGCGTGGACACGATCCTGCGCTACGCGGAGATGAAGCGTGCGGGTGACATCCGGGGCCTGGTGGTCACGGGCTGCCTCGTGGAGCTGCACGAGAAGCAGCTGGCGCTCGAGATCCCCGAGGTGGATGCGTTCCTGCCCCTGAGCGACTACTCGGGGGTGCCCTCCGTGGTGGACGCCGTCCTGGGTCGCGCGCAGGGCGATGGGCCCAGCGGTGGCCTGGTGGACTTCTCGGGCGGCGGTCAGTCGCGCGCCGGTTCGCGTGCAGCGGGCGGGGCCTCCAAGGGCGGCTCGGCTGATCTGGGCCGTTCGCTGCTGACTCCGGTGCACACGGCCTACCTGCGCCTGGGCGAGGGCTGCAATCACATCTGTGCCTTCTGCGCGATCCCGAAGATCCGCGGCAAGCTCCAGAGCAAGCCGCTGGAGGTCCTGGTGGAGGAGGCCAGCGCCCTGGCCCAGCTCGGAACCAAGGAGATCTCCCTGGTGGCCGAGGACAGCACCGACTACGGCAAGGACCTGCGCAAGGGCTACGGCCTGCCCGACTTGCTGCGTGAGCTGGGCGCCATCGACGGCCTGGAATGGGTGCGCGTGCTCTACGCCCACCCGGCCACCATGGATGATCACCTGGCGCGCACCATGGCCGAGACGCCCAACATCTTGCCCTACCTGGACATGCCCGTTCAGCACGGCGACGACACGGTGCTTCGCAACATGAGGCGCGGCACCACCGCGACCCGCATCCGCCAGGTGGTGGGCGACCTGCGCTCCGCCATCCCGGACATCACCCTGCGCACGACCATCCTCGTGGGCTTCCCGGGGGAGACCGAGCGCCGCTTCGGGCATCTCATGGACCTGCTCGAGGAGTTGCGCTTCGACCGGGTGGGCTGCTTCGCCTACTCGCCCGAGGAGAACACCGAGGGGCCCAGCCTCGGCGGCCGGCCCAGTCGCAAGGTTGCCGAAGAGCGGCGCGACCAAGTCATGCGCTTCCAGCGCGACTTGCTGCAAGAGGCCAACAAGGCACGCGCCGGCAGCCACGAGAGGGTTCTCTTGGACGGCATCGAGGCCTTGGCCGGGACGAAGGCCTTCATGGGCATCGCTCGCAGCCGCCGGGACGCCCCCGAGATCGATGGCCAGGTCCTGGTCAGCCTGGATGCAACCCAGGCCCAGGCAGTTTCCCAAGGAGACTTCATGGACGTGAAGATCACGGGTGTTAAGGGGTACGACCTCGTCGGGATGCCTGCCTCTTGAACCTCCCTAACAAGATCACCCTGGGGCGTTTCGGCATCGCTTTGATCATGTTTGCGCTGCTGATCTGGACCGATACCTGCGCTGGACCCGACTGGTGGGTTCCAGCGGCCGCTGGAGGGATCTTCATCCTGGCCGTGGCGACGGATGCATTGGATGGTTACTACGCCCGAAAGTTGGGCCAAATGTCCGACTTCGGGCGCATTGCAGACCCTGTGGTGGACAAGGTGATCGTATGCGGTGCGTTTATCTTCCTCGCATCTGCCGAATGGGCACGGGCCTACATTCCCGTTTGGATGGCCGTGCTCATCGTCTCCCGGGAGTTCCTCGTGAACGGCCTGCGGGGCTACATCGAGGCCAGGGGCGTCGCCTTCCCGGCGCGCTGGGACGGCAAGCTCAAGATGATCCTGCAGTGCGTGGCCATTCCGGCGGTGTTCGTGGTTCGTACCGTGGATCTGGCCTGGGGCACCAGCGTGCCTTGGCTCTGGCAGTTCTCGGTGGGGCTGGCCTACATCTTCATCTGGAGTGCCTTCGTGCTGACGTTGGTCTCAGGCGCCCGTTACGTCACGGCCGCCGCCGAGGTGCTTCGAAAGTCCGACGCCTGAGCAGTCGGTGAGCCGGCGGGGGCAACCGGCAGGCAACCAAAGGAAGGGATGTGTGTCCGAGGTCCCTTCGCAGCACGTCGTGACTATCATGGGCGGCGCCTGCTCTCGTCCTCGCCCCCGCCCCGCCCTCCTCTTCTCGACTCGGAGTCCCCATGGCCCTCGAAGTGCGCCAGATCAAGGGCATGCCGCTGGCGGCCAAGATGGCGGTGATCATCTCGGTGATCGTGGCTGTCTTCATGCTGGTCTTCGGCTTTGTGCTCGTGGGCAATGTCGGTGAGACGGTCTTGGCCGAGGTGCAGCGCGCGGCGGCGGATGCGGCGCGCACCGCGGCACAGGCCGACATGGCTGCCTGGACGCCCAACTTCAACACCGTCGACCAGGGGCTCAGCCGGGAGCAGGTGCAGGCCAAGGTGGATGCCATGTCGCCCTACGACTTTCGGGTCTATGACACCGACGAGGCGCGCCGGGCACAGATCGCCTGGAACCGCGGCCGCTTCGCGCGCTTCTTGGGCGAGGGCACGTCCGTGGTGGCGGTCGAGCTCTTCCGCTGGGGCAATGGCCGGCGCGGTGCTTTGGTGGGCGCCTCCTATGTGGACGAGGAAGGGCGCACCCAGGACACGAGCTTCGCCCCGGGGCAGGGCCGGGCGGAGCTGTCCTTCGAGAAGGGTCGCGCCCAGGAGGGCCTGCTCACCGCGGGCGCCGAGACCTGGCATGTGATCCGTGGCAGCTACCCCATCGAGGACCGGACAGGGGAGCAGACTGGCGAGATCGCCATCCACATGAACGCGGCAAGCGCCAACCAGGCCACGGACCAGTTCAAGTTCAAGGTGGCCTACGCGGGAATGCTGTTCGTGCTGCTCGGGGCGGGGCTTTCGTTTGTCCTGGGGCGGCAAATCACGCGTCCGGTGCGCCTGTTGCAGGACGACATCCGCGCCGTGGCGTCCGGCGATCTCAAACACCACACGAAGCCCCACAGCTCCGACGAGATCGGGCAGCTGGCGCGCACCTTCGATGCCATGACGCGCAGCTTGGCGGAAGCGGCCCAGGGCCAGAAGGCCGCGGCCGCCTCTCAACGGGAGCTGGCCGTGGCGGCCGAGGTGACGGGCAGCTTGTATCCGCGCAGCTTTCCACACATGCCCGGTTGGGCGGCGTCCGGCGTGCACGACACCTCGGGTGCGCCCGGCGGCGGAACCTACGACGTCCTGGAGATGCCTGGTGGGCGCTGGGGCTTCGTGGTGGCCGAGGCCTCTGGCACAGGAGTGCCGGCGGCGCTGGTGACGGCCATCACCCGCTCGACCTTGCGGGTCATCGCCGAGCGGGAGACGGACCCCGGTGCGGTCCTGCGTGAAGTGAACGCGCGGGTCTCAGCCGACTTGCCCCAGGGGATGTACGTCACGGCCTTGTTGGCGGTCATCGACCCCGCCACGGGCAAGACGGCCATCGCGAATGCTGGGCACCCACCGCTGCTTCACCAGCATGCTGGCATCGACGGTATCGAAGCGGTGCTCAGCGAAGGCATCGCCCTCGGTTTCGATGACGGCCCGGTGTTCGACCAGACCTTGAAGGTGGCCGAGACGGTGCTCGAGCCCGGTGACAAGGCGCTGCTCTATTCCTCCGGGTTGGCGGGCTTGTCCGGAGGCCAGGGCCAGGTGCTGGGCGAGGAGCGCTTCGCCGCCCTCGTGAAACGCGAGGCCCAGCGGGACGTCGAGACCATGATGAAGCGTATGGATGCGACCCTGCGCAAGTTCCACGGCCGGGACAGCCTGGGCCCGGACGTCACCTTGCTCTGCTTTGGACGGGATGCGTGAAGGTCTCCGAGTTCCAGCAGCTGATCGAGAAGCTCTATGGCGCCAAGGACGGGGCCCGGGGCACGGAAGGCACCTTCATGTGGTTCGCCGAGGAAGTGGGTGAACTGTCCCGGGCCCTGCGCCGGGGCGATCGGGAGAACCTCGAGGCGGAGTTTGCGGACGTCTTCGCGTGGTTGTCGACTTTGGCCTCCATGAACGGCGTGGACCTCGAACAGGTGGCGGCGGCCAAGTACGGGGCAGGCTGCCCACGCTGCGCGTCGACGCCTTGCGCCTGCGCAGAACCCGAGCCGGCGCACGGCGCGCCGTCCCATGCCTGAGAAGAAGGCAGCGAGCCAGGCCGGTGCCGATCCCGGTACAGGTCCCGGTACAGGGGCCGAGTCAGGAGTGCCCTTGCTGGCCTCGGTGGCTCCGCCTGTGCCGGTTGGCGGCTTGTTCGACTACACGGTCCCCGAGCGCTTCGCCGAGCAGGTGGTGCCCGGCGTGCGTGCCATGGTGCCCTTCGGTGGGCGCAGCCTGTCCGCCATGGTGGTGCACGTGGCGCGCAAGGCACCGCCAGCGGGCGTTCGGCTGAAGGCCCTGCAGCGCCTGGTGGACGACATCCCGCTCGCCGGCCCAGACATCCTGCGCCTGGGTGAGTGGATGGCCCAGCGCCTGGGTTGTTCGGTGGGCGAGGCGCTGGACGCCGCCTTGCCGAAGGCCGCTCGGGACGGGCGCGGTGGACGCATGCTGGAGCAGGCACGTCTGGCCATGGACGTGCGCGCCGCCCGTCCCCTGGTGGACGAACTCCAGGCGAAGCATGAGAAGCAGGCGCGGGCGCTACGCATCCTGGCAGACAAGGGTGGCCTGGTGCCGACCCGCGAGCTCATGAACCTGGCGCACATCAGCCGTTCGCCGATCCAGAGCCTGGCCAAGGCGGGCTACGTGACCCTGGAGCGCGTGCGCGCACGGCACGACCCGCACGCCGACGAGCAGGTGCCCCGTCGACCCGCGCTGACACTGACCGCGGAGCAGGCTCGAGTGCACGACCACATCGTCGAAGCGCTGCGCCTTGACGAAGCTGAACCCGAACCACCGCGACCGATCCTGCTGCACGGAGTGACGGGCAGTGGCAAGACCGAGGTCTACCTGCAGGCTTTGGACAAGGTGGTGCAGGCGGGTCGGCAGGGCATCGTGCTGGTGCCAGAGATCAGCCTGACGCCTCAGACTGTTCGGCGCTTCCGGGAGCGCTTCGACCGCGTGGCGGTGCTGCACAGCCACCTCACGGACGCCGAGCGCCACGACCAGTGGCGGGCCATCCGCAAGGGCGAGGCCGATGTGGTGGTGGGCGCCCGCTCGGCGGTCTTCGCGCCGGTCCCGAAGCTGGGGCTGATCATCCTCGACGAAGAGCACGAGACGAGCTTCAAGCAGGGGAATGTGCCCCGCTACCACGCCCGGGACGTGGCCGTGGAGCGTGCGCGGCTGACGGGGGCCCTGGTGCTGCTGGGCACGGCGACACCCTCCCTCGAGACGTTCCAGCGCGCAAAGGACGGGCACTACGAGCGCCTGGCCCTCGACGAGCGGGTGGCCGGGGGGCGCACCCCCGAGGTGGTCATGGTGGATCTCACCATCGAGGAGCGCCGGAGTGGCTTTGCCTACATCAGCGATGCCCTGCGTTCGGCCATGGATGACGTCTTGGCCCGCAGGGGCCAGGTGATCCTGTTCCTGAATCGTCGCGGTTGGTCACCGGTCCTGTTGTGCCGGACGTGCCGGGCCGCCCTGCGCTGCCCCGACTGCGATGTGTCCATGACCCTGCACAACCGGGCGCAGCGGGTGCTGTGCCATTACTGCGGGCATGAAGAGCCGCCGCCCACGCAATGTCGTACGTGCGGGCAGCGCTTGTCACCGCTGGGCTTCGGCACCGAGAAGGTGGAGGCGGAAGTGAAGCAGACCTTCCCCCACGCCCAGGTGGCGCGCATGGACAGCGACACCATGTCCGGCCGCGGGGCGCACCAGACGGTGCTGGATGCCTTTGGCGCCGGCAAGGTCGACGTGCTGGTGGGCACGCAGATGATCGCCAAGGGGCTCGACTTCCCGAACGCGCTGCTGGTGGGTGTGCTCTGCGCGGACTCGGCGCTCTTCTTGCCCGACTATCGCGCAGCCGAGCGCACCTTCCAGTTGATGGCGCAGGTGACAGGTCGCACGGGTCGCGGGCCCAAGGGCGGGCGGGTGGTGGTGCAAGCCTACGACCCGCGGCACTTCGCCATCCGCACGGGGGTGGAGCAGGACTACACGACCTTCGCGCGCAACGAGCTGGAGGAACGGGACGCCATGGGTTACCCGCCCTTTGGGCGCCTGATCCGGGTGGTGGTGCAGGGGCCCGAAGAGCTCGAGGTGACGAAGCGGGCCGTCGAGCTGGGGCGGGCCATGCGGGCCGCCATTGGCCGGCCGGACCCGGCCGAAGCGGCTGAGCAGGCGGCGGCGGAAACGGCCTCTCGAGCGGCTGGAGTGGAGCGAGCTGCGGCCCCCAAGCAGCCTGGCAGCCGGCGCCCGGGCCGCTCCAAGCCAGCGGCCTCCGAGAACCTGCTCTTCCCCGACGCGCACACCATGCCCGACCCAGTAGCGCCGCCTAGCAGGGAGATCGAGGTCACGACCTCCGAGCCGAAGCCGCGCCGCCGCCGGGGCCCGGCGGAGATCGTGGTGCCGGACGAGCCCCTCGATGTGGTCATTCTGGGGCCGGCGCCCGCCCCCATCCCGCGCATCAACAAGCAGCACCGGGTGCATCTGGTGGCCAAGTGTGCCGACGACTCGGGGGTGGACGCCTTGCTCAGGGCCTTGGTGGGGCGCACTCAGCCGGTGCGAGCCATGCGCGTCCTGGTGGACGTGGACCCCATGAGCATGTTGTAGGGGCAGATCTCGGTTTCGCGGGACTCCCACGCGTGACGGGGGGCCAATCGTTCTTACAATCTGACGATTCGCCCCGATGATGAGGAGCCCGCCGTTTTGGGAACCATCCACGAGAACATCCTGTCCTGCGTCGGCCGTACGCCGACCGTCCGCCTCAATCACATGGCCAGGGATGTTCCTCCCGAGGTGCTCGTGAAGTGTGAGTACCTGAACCCTGGCGGCTCCGTGAAGGACCGCATCGGCGTGTTCATGCTCAACGAGGCGGAGAAGCGCGGCGAGATCCGGCCGGGCGACACGCTGATCGAGGCCACCAGCGGCAACACCGGTATCGGCCTGGCCATGGCCGCCGCGGTGAAGGGCTACCGGGTGATCATCACGATGCCCGAGAAGATGAGCCGCGAGAAGCAGGTCGTGCTGGAGGCGCTCGGGGCAGAGATCCACCGCACGCCCACCGAGGCCGCCTTCGATGCGCCCGAGAGCCACATCGGTGTGGCCAAGCGCCTGAACGAAGTGATCCCACGCTCGCGCATCCTCGACCAGTACCGCAATGAGGACAACCCGCGGGTGCACTACGAGCACACCGCCGCCGAGATCATCGAGGACTGCGAAGGCAAGCTGGACGCCTTCGTGGGCACGGCCGGCACGGGTGGCACCCTGAGCGGTATCGCCAAACACCTCAAGGAAGCCATGCCCAACTGCCGCATCGTGGGCGTGGACCCGGTGGGCTCCATCATCGCGGGCAATCCCGACGACGAGGTGGGCAGCTACAAGGTCGAGGGCATCGGCTACGACTTCATCCCCGACGTCATGCATCGCGAGTATGTGGACGAGTGGATCAAGTCGGAGGACGCGCCGTCGTTCATCACCTCGCGCCAGCTGATCCGTCGCGAAGGGTTGCTCGTGGGTGGGTCGTCCGGCTCGGCCGTGTGGGCAGCGCTCAAGTACGCCAAGACAATGAAGAAGGGCCAGCGCGTGTTGACGGTGCTGCCCGACGGCGTCCGCAACTACATGACCAAGTTCCTGGACGACAAGTGGATGGCCGAGAACCGCTTCGTGGACGAGCCCTGGGCTCACGGCGAGGTGGGCGATCTGCTGCTGGGCATGCCCGAGCGCACTCTCTACACGGTTCAGGACAGCGAGGCCGTGGGCAAGGCGGTCAGCGACATGAAGGAGCACGGCATCTCCCAGCTGCCCGTGCTGCATGACGACGGCTCCCTGGCGGGCATCGTGACCGAGACCGACGTGCTGTCGGCGCTTTTCGACGACCGTTGCACCATGGACACCGTTGTGGCCGAGGTCATGTGCCGCCAGGTCTCGACGGTTTCTGTCTTTGATGAAGCGACCCGCTTGGCGGAAGTCTTCCTGCGCGGCGAGGTGGCCGTGGTGCTGGACGAGAAGGCCCGGCTCAAGACCCTGCTCTCCAAGCTGGACCTCATCGAGCATCTTTCCCGCGGCGGCGTGCGGCACTAGGCCCGGCCTGCGATACAACCGGGTGAGAGAGAGGCGTCGATCGGCGATCGACCGGGGCCCTCGTAGGAATCAACAGTGAAGCGAGCGCCCTCGCTCCGAGTGCGTCTTCGCAGCGCATTCAACATGGAGTGGTGGCGATGGCAATTGGGATGCGTGGCAGGTCCGGCTCTAGCGGAACATCGAAGCAAGGGCGTGTGCACGGGGGCCGCGTTGCCCTGCTCGGTCTCTTGGGCCTCGTGTCCGCGTGCGCTTCCGATGCTGCACCGACGAAAGTCGCGGGCATCCCCGAGCCTCCGTCCGCCATCGCCGAGATGGTGGGCGTGCGACTCCAGGGCCTGCGCTGGGGTGAGGCCTCGCCGGAACTGCCCGGCAGCGAACAACGTTTCGCGCTCCTGCTGGGCGGTGGGTCCGGTGGCGGACCCAACGCCGAGAGCACGAGCGCACAGACGGGATTTGTCGAAGCCAACTTGCAGCGCGTGCGCGAGGTGCTCACGGAGTGCTGTCATGTAGCGCCGAACGCGCAGACGGCCCTGAGCGGAGAGGCCCTGGACGCCGCTGCGGTGCAAGCAGCCATCGCCGACGTGGTGAGCCGTGCCAAGAGCCCCGAGCTGCTGCTGATGGTGTATCTCAGCGGCCAGGCTGTGGTGGATGAACGCGGTGAGGTGCACTACCTCACGGCGCACTCCCGCCAACGGCTGGATGGGCAATGGGAAGGCAGCCTCACACGGGCCCAGCTGGCCGGCTGGTTGAGCGAGGCGTCGGAACAAGTGGCCGAGGGAGGCAACAGCCTGCGCACGGTCTTGGTGACGGACGTGGTCCGCCCGGCACGCAGCATCCAGACACCCGGGGTGGCCCTGCAAGGCCGCAGCGGCTGGGAGCTGCACGCGAGCGAGCACGGGCGTGCGGGGATGGTGTCCGCCGTGCGCCGGGATGCCGCGCAGGACGGCGGCGCCCGGGCCGCCACGCCCTTCACGGAAGCCTTCGTGCAGAGCCTGGAGAGCCTGGCCAAGGAAGGCCGAGCCGCGCCGGTGAGCCTCGTGCTGGAACGCACCCGTTCGGCCTTGGTGTCCCAAGGGGCGGGGCACCCCACGCCTGAGCTGGTGCGCCCGGAATCCTGGATGGGCCAGCAGCCTCGCTTGGTGGCACCGCGCCGCATCAGCTGCTCGGTGGTGGTGCTGGATGCCCTCAACGATGAGCCCGTGCGGGATGCGCACCTGAGCGTGGACTCGATGAGCCAGGCGCGGGGGGACGGGCCGTTGCCCATGGCCCAGCTGCCGGGGCGCCATCTGCTGCGCGTCTCTGCGCCGGGCTTCCTGACCCGCGTCGAAGAGTTCGTGGTGGATGTGGAGCGTTCCGGCCGCCCGCTGGAGGTGCGCTTGTTGCCCAATCTCGTGCAGGTGAAGGGTTGGGTCAGTCCGCCCGGCAACGTCACCGTGAGCGTGGACGGCTTGCCCGAGAGCGCCATCCGCGAGGGCTTTCACGTGGTGCGCGCAACCGCCAGTGAAGATGGCAGCTTCCAGCTGCGGCTGCCCGCCGTGGGCCCCGAGGTGAAGCTCGTGGTGAGCCGTGGCAGCAAGGCCATTGTGCGCAAGCCGCTACCGGTTGCACCGGAGCGCTACCTGAACGGCCCCGACGATGTCCTGGAAGGTCTCGGGCTCATGGACCTGGGCCCCGTGCGCATGCCCGACGGCCATCCCATGGATCTGTTGCACGCGGCCGCGGATGAGTTGGAGCGGGCGGGGGGCGCCGGTGCCCTGCCCGTGCCGTCGGGCTTCGACGACCCCAGCGAACTGGTGGCCCCCGTCTGGTTTTCGGAGCAGGACAGCGAGCGCTGGAAGTCGTTCCGGGTGGCGGTGAAGGCCTTCGATTGGAACCCGGCCCTGGCGCATCTGGAGGCTTTGTCCCCGCGCATGGACCCGACCTTGGCGGAGGCTTGGCGCGGTTGGGTGGAGCTGAAGGTCTGCGCCGACCTGCCCGAGGTCGCCCTGATCGAAGCGCGCCGGGAGACCATGCCGAGCAACCGGCCGCTGTTGCGGCTAGCCCTGACGTCCCGGGTCCTGGCCGCGTATCTCGAGCGCGCCTCGGCCTGGGCCAGCACGGGTGACGCGCAGACCGTGGCCGCACTGCAGGCCGTGCCGCTGTCCTTGCTCGACGACGAGGTCGGCCCCTATCGGGACTCCCTGGCCCAGGCCGTGGAGCAACGCAGCTACGGCATCGCGGCGACGCTTCTGTTGCGCCTGGCTGAGGAGAGCCGCTGGACCGACGCGCTGGACGCCATGGCGAGCTTGGGTGCCAATGGCACCTGGGGCACGCTGGCATTCGTCGAGATGCGCCGTGAGGCGCTCGCCGCCTCGCTCGAGGCAGAGCTGGATACGGCCTTGGGTGAGGGCCTGGCGGCTCAAGATTGGCGCCGATCGGATCGCATCCTCAACTGGATGACCTTGCACGGCGAGCGCTTGGGGCTGAACAGCACCCGGGCGCTGCTGGCCTTCGCGGAGCGCATCGCGGTGGAGCGTGTGCCAGCCGATGTGCATGAACTCTACGAGCAGGCGCAGGGCGCTTTCCTGGAGGGGCAGACCGTCGAGGCGGATGTGCTCTACGGGCAGTTGGAAGGGCGCATGCGTGAGCGCTACACCGACTATGTGCTGTCGCAACGGGACCGGCTCGGCCCGCAGCTGTATGTGCGCCACGCCAAGGAGGCCGAGAGCCTCGAGCTGGAGGGGCGCCTGGACGAGGCCGCTGCAGCCTACGGGCGAGCGCTGTCCTTTGATCGCCGGGCGGCCGCAGACCTGCTGCGCCTGGGTCGGGCGACCCCGGGCGTGCAGCTGGTGACGGCTGATGGTCGGGCCGGTTACTCAGACATCGGCAGCGCCTTGGCTCAGTCCTTGCCGGGTGCCGCCGTGTTGGTGGGGCCGGGTGTCTACACCGAGAGCCTGACCCTGAAGGGTTCCCGCGTGTTGCTCGGCGTGGGTGGCGACGTGGACATCGTGTCGCCCAGCGGCGCGGCCCTGAGCGTGGAAGCTGGCTCCGATGTGGAGGTGAGCGGTGTCACACTGCGCAGCCGCAGCCCGGGCGTGGCCACCGTGCGACTCCAATCGGCCAGCTTGCTCTTGGACGCCTGCCGTATCGTTCCTGCCCAGGGCGGCAGCGCCGTCCACGCCAGCGGCAAGGGGGCCCTGGCACAGCTGCGCCGTTGCGAGATCCCGGCTGCTGCCGCCGACGGCCTGACCATCAGCGACGAGGCACGGCTGGAGATGACGGGTTGTGCGGTGGGCTTGCCCGGGCGCGAAGACGCCGGGAGCAGCATGCACCGCTTCCTCTTGGCCGACGTGCCGCGCTCCGTGCGTGTGACCGATTGCGTGTTCGGGCGGGATCATGTGCAAGGGCCCGAGACCCTCAGCGCAGGGCGGCTCGCGCGCATCCAGCGTTCCAACACCCTGCGCGTGGAGGCGGATCAGGAGCAGTGGCCGTCTTGGGCTCTCAGGGGCTTGACGCACACCACCACGGTGACCCGTGCGCTCGAGTTGGCGGAGGCCGGAGCCACCATCCGCGTCGCCCCGGGTCTCTATCGCGAGAGCTTGCGACCGTCCCGAAGCGTGCGGCTCGTGGCGGACTCCCCGAACGGGGAGGCGGTGGTGGTGGACGCTGGGACGAAGCCCTTCGCCATGCGCCTCGATGCACCGGTGTCGGTCTACGCCAAGGGTTTGACGTTCCGGCTCAGTGAACCCGCCTCGCCCCGCCAGCTGAGTGAAGCGGTGTCGGTGCGCGATGGGCAGCTGGAGTTGGAGGACTGCCGCATCGAGACGGGTGAGTCCTCAAGGGCCTGGAGGCCCCGGGGCCTGGCCGTAGGGAACGCCTCCTTTAATCGAGTGGGGGCTGCAAGCGCGGGTGCTTCCTCGGTCCAGCGGACCCCTGCCGAGCCCGGCAACGCACGCGCTGCCGATGGCTCCAGTTCCACGCCAGCGGGTGAGGAGACGGCCCAGGCCGCCGAGGGCTCATCGGATTCGTCCATCGAGGCGCCCAGGCTATCCGGTTCCTCAGAGACCCAAGCTGGCGAGCTCACAGCCGCTTTGGAGAAGGTGGCTTCGGTGGTCTTGCGCCGCTGCCGCATCACGAGCTCGGCCTTGGGCGTCAGCATCGACGGCGCCCACGAGGTGACGGTCTGGGACAGCGAGATCATCGGGCGCGTGGCAGGTGTGCGGCCCCGGGCTGGTGGCCGGGCGGATCTGGTGGCCACCACCATCCGCGGCTGCGAGAAGGGTGTGCAGTTGGACGGCCCGCTGTCTCTCGCGCGTTTGGAGGCCTGTGTGTTGTCCGGAAACCAGGACGCCTGGGTGCTGCTGGACGGCGCAACGGAAGCCCAGCTGAGCGTGACAGCCACGAACGTGCGCTGAAGGGCAACGCCGCTCAGCGCTGGGCGCCGTCCGACTCGTCGCCCCCGAGGTAGCCCAAGGCGCGCAAGGCGTCGAGTTGGTGGGCGTCCATGCTGGGTGCGCCTCGGTCGACATCTGCTTCCTCGGCAGGGCCGTCGAACAGGTGCAGCCCGGCGCGGCCGCTCTGGAGCAGACGCTTGAGCTGGCCCGGCTCGTAGCGGGTGAACTGTCGCGAGACGGGTTTGGAGCTGCCCACGCCGATCGGGCCTGTGGTGGTCAGGCGGGCGACCAGGACCAGGTCGTCCGTCGAGTCCCCTTGGAAGGACGCGCTGCCGTCTTCGTCGACCTCGCCCGTGAGTCCATGGATCGAGACGGCTGAGTCGACACCTCTCACATGGAAGGCGTAGTGCATCCCAGGCGAGGTTCCGATGACCACCATGTAGTGGCCGGGGCGGTGCAGCATGACGTAGTCGAGGATCTGGGTTCGCATGGCCTTGAGCACGTCGGCGTTGCTCTCTGCGACGTTGACCTGTTCTTCAGGGTCGGCCCGGAGGTCGAACAAGGACTCGGTCGAGCGTGGCCGGCGCCAGGACTTGGAGATGTACTTCCAGTCCTGGGTGCGCAGGGCCAATCCACCGTTGTGTGTTTCCGTGACGGCGAGGCGGTCGGGCGCGTCGGCCGTGTCCGCAGCCAGCAGCGGGGCGAGGGACTCTGCGTGGATGTCGTTGGGCACGGGAAGGCCAGCGAGTTCCAGGAGCGTGGGCATGACGTCGAAAGCGCGGACTTGGGTCTTCACCACCTTGCCGCGTGCGGCGCCGGAGTTGGCGGGCTTGACGATGAGCGGGACGCGGATGCCTTCGTCGTAGAGCTTGCCCAGGGAATGCCCGAAGCTGCCGTGCTCCCAGAAGGCCTCGCCGTGGTCGGAGACGAACACGATCGTGGCGCTGTCGTAGAGGTCGCGCTGCTTGAGCTCGTCGAGCAAGGCGCCGATGCGATCGTCGACGTAGGCCACCTCGCCGTCGTACATGTTCTTCGCGAACTGCCGGGTCTTCTCGGAGACCGGGGGCTTGCCGATGTAGTACGGGAGTTCGAGCCACTCGGAGACGGGGCCGAAGGCGTTATCAAAAGGAGCGGGTTGAGTGAACGGCTGATGCGGGTCGTTGAAGTGCAGGAACAGGAAGTTCTGTAGACCTGTGCGGGAGTCCAGCCACTCCATGGCCTTGCCCAGGTTCTCGTCCGCGTGCGTCACCTCTTGCGGTGCGATGAAGGACACGTCGAAGCCCTGGTCGTAGCCGCTGTTGTAGAGCGGTGCCTTGTAGGCGATGGACTGGGTGGACCAGCCGTGGGCGCGGAAGCGCTCGGCCAAGGTCTCGAAGCGCTCGGGCAACCGGGCCCAGAGCGAACCGGCCACCCACACGCCGTGCTGGGAGGGCACCAAGCCCGTGAGGATCGACGCGAAGGAGGGGCAGGTCCAGGTGGAGTTGCTGACGACCTGATCGAAGCGCACGCCGTCCGCGGCGAGGGCGTCGAGCTGCGGTGAGGTGTTGCGCGAGTACCCGTAGGACGACAGGCGGTCGGCGCGCAGGGTGTCGACGGCGATCAGGATCACGGTCTGCGCTGCCTCGTCGGGCGGGCGCTGGCCGATCATCGGCGTACCCCACATGGGGTGGGTGTCGCGGGTCTCCGAGCTCGTTCTCAGGGTGAGAGTGAAAGGCCTGTCTGCATAGGCGGACAGATCGATCTGCGCTTCGTGCCAGCTCCACTCGCTGGGCCGGGCGGTGAGGGTTTCGGACCAGAGCACGTCCTGCTCACCTTCGCACTCTGCGAGCACGGCGAACTCAGCGCTGCTCCCGGCTTGGGTCTGTCGCGCGAGACAATACGAGAAGCCCAGCGTGGCGCTCGGGCCGAGGGTCAGGGGGAAGCCGAGGGCGGTGGGCGGCGGAGCATAGAGCGCATTGCGGACGGAGTAGTTGTCCTCCAAGGACTTCACCTGGCTGCCGCCGGGCAGCAGGGGTGGGAACTGGCCTCGCTTGCGCATGCCGAGCGCGGGGTCCGCATCCTCGGCGAGGTCCTGGGCCTTCAAGAAGCCGATGGAGTGCTCTGGCGTGGGGTCCAGTCGGGTCAGGCGGATGTCATCGAACCAGGCTTCCGCGTCGCCCTCTTTCGAAAGCGTGCCCCGCGCCGCGTCTCCGGGCGTTTTCCGCAGCAGGATCAGCACGGCTTTCGTGTTGGGCATGCTGGAGAAGGCGACTGAGGCGTCCTGCCAGCTGCCGTCTGGCAGCGGCGCGTCGAGCTGGTGGGTCTTGGAGAGCGCCTGATCTCGGCCCACCGCCGTGGTCAGTTGCTCGAAGCTCATCAGCTCGGGGATTTCCACGACCGTGAGGTCGGCGACGATTGGCACCGTGCTGCGGGCCCGGCGTTCGAAGACGTAATGCGTCTTGGGCTGCACGGGGACCGTCCAGGAGCGGACGCCCTTCATGGTCTGTGCGCTCATGCGCAGGGCGTGGCCTGCTTCGGTTTCAACGACCGTGCCGAGCGAGGGCGTGTCGCTGCCCTCTGCTTCCGGCGCGATCGCTTCGAAGTCCTCCATGAAGACGACGTCCCGGGGGATGTTGCCCAGCTGTTCAAGCGAGGTGACCGCAGGTACATCCACGAGTGGGCTGCTGATGGAGGCGCTGTGGAGTCGGTCCGCGAGGCGGATCAGGCTCGACCGCGAGGGGGTCTCGTTCAGCGTGTCCGCCGGGGAGTCCCCGCAGGCAAGGTTGGCCAGGGCCATGGCACAGACGAGTGCCGCGATCAGCGCGTTGCGGTGAGCTCTCATGCCCGTTCTAGACCCCCAACCGCTCCATCACTGCGCGCACGATCAACGGCCATGCGATGGTCGCGTCGGCCTTCACCTCGGCCCAGCGGCCGCCTTCTGCGGCGGGGACGATCTTGCCCCAGCTGACGCTCTCGCTGTAGTCACAGCCCGAGAGCCCACCCCAGTGCACGGGCTCGGGGCAGAGGCGCACGGCGTAGCGGTAGCGCAGGGGCTCGCGGGCCATGCTGGGCACGCGCTTGCCGAGGATGTCGATGTAGGGCGCGATCTGCTGGGCCCAGTTGCGGGGCACGCCGCCGCCGATGGTGAAGATGCCGTGCACCGAGGCTTCCGTGAACGTCTTGTGGAAGTGGTCCAGGTCGCGGAAGGGGTCATAGCTGAGCGGGCGCTGGCCGGCCACGCGCCGGGCGTGGTTGTTGGTGGCGAAGTCGAGGCCCAGCTCGCTGTCGGTGAAGGCCGGGACGTAGATCGGCACACCGTGTTGGGCGGCGGACTTCAGGGGGCCGCGCCCTTCGGTGTTCTGGATCAGCCATTGGCCGATGGCGGCGTTGATCTCGTGGCTGCTTGTGGTCTGCTCGTCGCTGAGGGACCCCAGCACCTGCGCCATGATGCGCTCGGTGTCGTCGAGGTTCTGCTCCAGCTCGATCGTGTCGTAGACGCGGTTGTAGCCGCGCTCGAACAACTCGTCGTCGGGCATGCTGCGGTCGTGGGCGAAGTGCTGCATGCCCAGGGACTCCACCAGCCCGTGGGCCATGAGTGCGCCGGTGGAGACGATGGCCTGGACCCAGCCGCGCTCGATCATCTCGCAGATGACGAGGCCTTGCTTGGCGATGGTCATGGCCCCGGAGAGGGTCATGACCACATGGCAGGCGGGGTCACGCACCATGGCTTCGAGCACGTCCGCCGCCTCACCGAGGCTGCGACCACCGAAGCTGGTGCCACCCATACCGCGCACCAGGGCGTCCACCGAGTCGGTGGCCCCCAGGTCGAGGGAGTGCAGCGGCCGCAGCCCGTCCTCGTGGCCATCGTGCAGGGTCTGGCGCAGGCCGTCGGAGTCGTCCGGGATCGCGGCGGGCTCAGAGGCCGAGGTCGTGTCCTCGGGGTTCAAGGGCCCGTCGCGCGTGTCGGATCCATCAGCCTGCGGGTCGCCCTTGCCCTGCTCGTCGTCCGGACGGGGCGTGCCGCAGGGGTAGGCCCCGCTCACGACACCTTGGCCCCGCCGTGCTCCTGCACCAGGTCCATGAAGCGCCTGAAGAGATAGAACGCATCCCAGGGTCCGGGCGAGGCTTCCGGGTGGTACTGCACCGTGAACAAGGGCAAGTCCTTGTGGCGCAGACCTTCCACCGTGCGGTCGTTCAGGTTCTCGTGGGTGATCTCCACCATGCCCATGTCGAGGGTCGTGGCGTCCACCACATAGCTGTGGTTCTGGCTGGTGATCTCGGTGCGCTCGGTGGTCAGGTCGATGACCGGTTGGTTCACGCCGTGGTGCCCGAACTTCATCTTGGCCGTCTTGCCGCCTAGCGCGAGGGCCGTGAGCTGGTGTCCGAGGCAGATGCCGAAGGTGGGCAGCCCGCCTTCGACCAGGTCGCGGATGGTTTCGATGGCGTAGGTCAGGGGTTCCGGGTCGCCGGGACCGTTGCTCAAGAACAAGCAGTCGGGGGCCGTCTCCTTGATCTCTGCGGCCGGCGTGCTGGCCGGGTAGACCGTTACGTCGAAGCCCACCTCGTGCAGGCCGCGCAGCATGTTGCGCTTGACGCCGAAGTCCATGACCGCCAGGCGCGGACGTTCTTTGCAGACCTGCTCCAGCGTGGGCAAGAAGGGTTCGTCGAGGCCGGAAGACCAGTGCTCCTTGGTCTGGCGCGTCACCGCCTGCACGATGTCGATGCCGTGCAGCCCAGGCCAGCTGAGCACCTTGGCCTTCAGCGACTCGGGGTCGTCATCGACGCTCGAGAGGATGGCGCGCATGGAGCCCTTCTCGCGCACCTTGCGCACGATGGCGCGGGTGTCGACACCCTGCAGCCCGACGATGCCTCGCTCCCGCAACCAACTGGAGAGGTCGGTCGTCGCGCGATGGTTGCTGACGATGGGCGACAGCTCCTTGATGACGAAGCCATCGAGGTAGCAGCTGTTGGACTCCATGTCCTGCTCGTTGATGCCGGTGTTGCCGATCAACGGGTAGGTCATGAGCACGATCTGGCCACGGTAGCTGGGGTCCGTAAGGACCTCCTGGTAGCCGGACATGGCCGTGTTGAAGACCAGCTCGCCGCAGGACTCGCCGTCGTAGCCGAAGTGGGTGCCCTTGTGGACGTCGCCGTCCTCGAACACCAGAAGACAGGGCTTTGTGGTACGCATCCCGGCATCCTACCGGGGTCTGGCGCGGCCCGTCGAGGCACTGGCTGGGGTTCTGTGGCTCAGTCCGCTCGGGGGGCGGCATCCAGGGAGAGGTCGGCGCTGACGCCTTGCTCCAGCAGGTGGTAGCCGAGGCCTGCGATCATCACGGCGTTGTCCGTGGCCAGCTGGCGGCTGGGGAGGTAGAGCGGTAGCCCGAGGGCGTCCGCTTCCCCCTGCATCCGGGCCCGGAGCGCGCTGTTGGCGGCCACGCCTCCACAGATCAGCAGCCCCCGGGCGTCCAGGGACCTGGCCGCCTGCACGAGACGGTTGGCGAGCACGTCCACCACCGCGGCCTGAAAGGAGGCGGCGAGGTCCGGGAAGTTCAGGTCGGGCAGCAGGGGCGTGCCCCGGCGGGCATTGGGGCCCCGGGTGGCATAGCGCACCGCGGTCTTCAGCCCAGAAAAGGAGAAGTCGAGGCCGTCCACCTTGCTGCGGGGAAAGGGATAGGCCTTGGGGTCGCCCGTGACGGCCAGCTTGTCGATGATGGGGCCGCCGGGGTAGCCGAGCTCCAGCAGGGCCGACACCTTGTCGTAGGCCTCGCCGGCCGCGTCGTCGATGGTGCGACCGATGCGCCGGTGGCGGGTGGGCCCGGTGCTCTCATAAAGGGAGGTGTGCCCACCGGAAACCACCAGTGAGGCGATGGGCCAGTTGCCGTCCTCCAGGACCTCACCCGGCGCTTCCATCAGGGCGCCGTAGACGTGGCCGTGGACGTGGTTGACCGGGATGATCGGTTTGCCCAGCGCCATGGCCAGGCCCTTGGTGGCCGACAGGCCCACGAGCAGGCAACCCACCAGGCCCGGGGTGTTCGTGACGGCCAGGGCGTCCACATCGGCCAGGGTCTTGCCGGCTGCGCTGAGGGTGTCCTCCACCACGGGGAAGAGCGCCTCGAGGTGGCTGCGGCTGGCCACCTCCGGGATCACGCCCCCGAAGCGGGCGTGGAGATCGACTTGGCTGGCGACCCGCTCCCCGAGCACCTCGCGCCCGTCGCGCACCAGGGCAGCGGCGGTTTCGTCGCAGGAAGATTCGAGGCCGAGCACGAGGGTCATGGGGTGGGTTTTTTTTGGAGGGCCGAGCCCGATCTGGGTGGCCAGGCACTGGCTGAAAGCTGGGTCGCGGGCCCTGCCGGTCGAGAGGGCGCGCCAGGATACCCCTTGAAAGGGGGGCAGAGCCGCCCAGTTCGGCATTCCGTTCCCAGGAGTCGTGGCCCGTCCTACCGATTGCCGGTCCCCCGGTCGGCCCGGGCCCGACTGGCCGCAGGAGGCGTTCCCGGGGGAAGCGGGGCGATCCCTCTCAAGGCCGTGCTCAATCCTTACCGATAGGCGCGGTTCCTATGTATCGCGACCGATGCGTACCCCGTGAGGATGAATAACGTGAAGACGAAGGCAGAGCGGCCGGGCTTGAAGACCCGCGCCATGAACTGGATCGCCCGGGCAGCGATTGTTGTGGTGACGTTTGGCGTCATCGCGACCTCTGCTGATGCGGCGGTGGGCAAGATCGGCAAGCTTCAGAAGAAGCTCAACAAGACTGAAGCCAGCATCACGGCCAAGGAAGCCTTGGTGGATGCGGCCGAGCTCCAGCTTCCCTTGGAGGAAGCGAACTTGGTCCAGGCCCAGCTTGATCTCGTGGCGGCGCAGGGATTGCCGCAGACCACGAAGGCCGAGAAGAAGGTCGCGAAGAAGGCCACCAAGGCTGCGAACAAGGCTGCGAAGCGCGCTGTGAAGCGCATCAGCAAGCTGACGCAGAAGGTCGCGAAGCTTCAGAACCAGATCGCAAACAAGATCGCGTTGGTCGCGGCCATCGAGCTCAAGCTCGATGAGCTCACCATTGGTGGATTGCCCCTTCCGGGCGCTCTTGGCACGCCTGGCCTGGAGCTCCCCGAGCAGGTGGCCATGTTCACCGCTTCGATCGAGGACGACGAAGACGACGGTCAGCCCGAAGTGATGAAGAAGGGCGGCGCCCTGCCGGCCGAGTTCGGTCTTCCGAGCGATTCCGACTTCCACACCGATGAGACGCACACCTTCGTGTACGACCCGTCCATGGAGAGCCTGGATTCGGTCAACAACATCCTGTGCCTGATCCGCCAGACGGCCTTCGAGGCCCTGGTGAACGAGGGTGCCTACGTGGCCCAGATCGATCCCAACCTGTGCAACGCCGGCGGTTCCGCCGACGGTCAGGAAGGCGACGTGCAGGCCGTGGAGCTGTGGACCGTCAACAGCGTGCGCAAGGACGAGGAGGCACAGCATGTCATCGGTGTCTGGGTTCCCCAGATGGACGACGACGGCCCGGCCGCCACGATCCATGCCCGCATGGTGATCCTCGAGGAGCCCAGCGAAGAGAACCCCTTCGGTGTCTTCTCCCTGGACTTCGAAGGTCTCGCTGATGGCGATGCGAGCGGTGACCCGTTGTTCTGGGGCACCATCGAATCCTCCAACGCCCTGAGCGGTTTCACCGGCTTCTCGTTCTACGAGCAGAACGGTGTCGAAGGCACGAGCAACTTCAGTGAGCGTGCCGTGCACGTGAACATCGACGCCAACGGCGCCGGTGTTGCCCGTGTTGTCGAGAACGGCGACGAGGCCCAGTCCTACTTGCTCGCCTTCGATGACGACAACGTCCTTCGCCAGGAGGGTGTCGCGACTCCGGATTGCCTGAGCCGCAACACTTTCGAGACGAGCGTATGGAACTACAACCTCTATGAGGCTGAGGGTGTCAACGTCGGCGGTGCCGTGCAGCACAACGGCGGTTTTGGAATCGCCACCGAGGACGGCAACTACGGCTGGATCGGCTACAACGGTCTGTGGCTGTCAGAGGACTCGCAGGTGGTCACCGGCGACAACGTCGTCAAGAACACCTTCGACGCCGGCGACAACCCCGAGACCTACACGGTCCTCAACGCCCCCGGCCGTTTGCTCCGCTACACGCAGAACAAGTTGGCCTTGTCCAGCATCGATGGTGCCCAGTTCGAGTACTGGGAGATCAGCGACACCACGCCCGGCTCCGGCCAGGGCACGCCCCCGGCTTCGAGCTTCGGCCCGAACCTCGATCTGCCCACCACGAAGTACATCGTGGAGTACGATCACAACTCTGGCGAGTTCCGGAAGATCGGTTCCTTCAACGGTGACGAGAGCGTCACGCTGCTGAACCCGGCCTTGGCGATCGACGTCGAGACCCTGGGTTACCTGGACATGTGGTCCGCTGGCCTCGGTGGCTCGGTCGCTTACGTCTACGGTGATGTGGATGTGACCTTCTTCGGCGAAGAGATCGTCAGCGGCAACGACCCGGTCTTCGGCCAGGACGGTTCGCTGGACCTCTTCGGTTTCGTGGATGCGCTGTCTTCCGGCATCAACAGCCAGCAGGCTGAGCTGGGCACGGTCTTCCTGAACAACTCCATGGACGTCGAGGCGCCCTACGAGTTCACGTTCGAGAAGGACGACCTGACCCTCTACCACGACGTGAATGGCAACGGTGTCATGCTCAACGTGGTGGGTCTGGCCAATGGCGTGACCTACGACAGTGGCCCCTTCGCTGACGGCATGCGCAGCGGCCCCATGGTCACGGACACGGGCGACCTGTCCAACGTGTTCGACGCCTGGAACCAGCCCAGCTTCTACGTCTACGAGACGGGACCCAACGACTGGAACAAGTTCTCGACGCTCATCGATAGCCAGGGCGACTACCTGGACTTCGAGCCGCCTGTGCAGTTCACCTACACGCACAGCACGGCGAACGACAAGAACGGTTCCTCCGAGCACGACGGCCAGACCTTCCAGTTGCAGTTCTACGGTCAGGGCGAGTTGCAGGGCATCCCCCACGAAGCCGTCGATCTCAACGGTGACGGTGAGTTCGATCGTTGGTACCCCATCTTCGACATCGCCGATGGCACGGTCATCGGGCCCCAGGGCAACGAGTTCCTGGTGCGCGGTATCGAGATGGAGCAGCGTCTGGCGGCCGACAACGGCGCCTGCACGGGGCTCAACCCCAACGACGCCTTGATCCTGACCACGCCTGACGGCAGCTCCTTCGAGCAGCCGAACATCGGTGACAAGCCTGTCGTGACCGGCCCCCCGGCCGTGATCGCCGGTGAGGTGCAGGGCGACGACTAAGGCCTCTTCCAGCTGACCAGCGGTCAGCTAGCAGAGTGAGCAGGCCCCCGGACCCGGGGAAACTCGGGTTCGGGGGCTTGTTTCGTTTGGCAGGAACGCCGCCCTAGGAGCCGAGGCGCGCGGCGAGCCGGCGCAGCAGCTCGGCACCATCCCCGCGCCAACAGGCGCCGTGCATGCAGGCCAAGAGCTCGGGCTGGGTGCGGGCCAGCTTCTCCAGCTGGTCGCCCGTATCGCGGCCGTGGGCGAAGTAATCGAAGCGCGCGCGCATGGCCTCGCTCGCCTCCAGCGGATCGTGTTCGCTGAGGGGCTCATGCTGGTCGCCGGACTGCGTGAACAGGTCCCCGCAGAACAGCGTGCGTGTCGTCGTCTCGAACAGGTGCCCGCACTCCCAACCGTGGGGCACATGGGGTGTCGCCAACCAGCGCACCGTGTGCTTGCCGAGGCAGAGCTCTTCGCCATCGATCAGCCCCCGGGCGGGGCGGTCAGCCACGTCGTCGGCCGAGAGGTCGCGCATGAGCACGCCGCACAGTGGCTCGGCTTGCGGTGCCTCCGCCAAGAACTCGTTCAGGCTGCCGCACTCATCCGCCTCCCAGTGGGAGAAGGAGATCCAGCGCAGCCGTTCGAGGGGCATGACGGAGGCCACAGCCTCCCGCACCAGGGGGAACATGCGCCGCAGCCCGGTGTGGTAGAGCAACGGCTGCTCGTCGTCGATGAGGAACTGGTTGTAGGTGAAGCCGTCGGGGATGACATCGGCAGGAACCGGCGTGCTGATGCGGTAGATGCCGTCTGCGATCTCGTCGACGCGCGTACCGGATGCCGGGTTCATGGTCTGCTGCCTCTGTCTTGGGGGCCCGGCTGCCCGTGACTCGAGGGACTCGAGAGCGCGAAGCCTAGAGCGGAACCGCACCACCGTAGGCCACGCCGCTGAGGTAGGCCATGTCGCGCTTCCAGGTGGTGAGGTCGTCGTGCGAGAACTCGGACAGGTGGCTGTGCCCGCAGGCCCGGGCCATGACCACCATGAGATCGGTCGCGGCGCGGAAGAAGCGCTCCAGGCGCAGCGCGCCCTTCTCGATCTCGAGTCGCTTGCGCAGGTGCTCCTTCTGGGTCGCGATGCCGACGGGGCAGTTGTTGGTGTTGCAGGCCCGCATGCCGATGCAGCCAATGGCTTGCAGGGCGGCGTTGCTGAGGGCGACGGCGTCGGCGCCCAGAGCCAGGGCCTTGGCGAAGTCGGCGGGGGTGCGCAGGCCGCCCGTGATCACCAAGGTGATGTCGCTACGCCCTTGGGCGTCGAGGTGCCGGCGCGCCCGGGCCAGGGCCGGGACGGTGGGCACGGAGATGTTGTCCTTGAACAGGTTTGGTGCTGCACCTGTGCCGCCGCCTCGGCCGTCCAGGATCACGTAGTCGACGCCGATGCGCAGCGCGGCGTCGAGGTCCTTCTCCACATGCTGCGCCGAGAGCTTGAAGCCGATGGGGATGCCGCCCGTGAGTTGGCGCACATGGTCGGCGAAAGTGCGGTAGTCCTCCTCACTCGTCCAGTCCGGGAAGCGGGCTGGGGAGATGGCCGACTGGCCTTCGGGTAGGCCGCGCACGCTCGCGATCTTGCCCTTGACCTTGGCCCCCGGCAGGTGGCCACCGGTGCCGGTCTTGGCGCCCTGGCCTCCTTTGAAGTGGAAGGCCTGGACACGCTTCAACAGCTCGTCCTTGAAACCGAAGCGGGCCGACGCCAGCTCGTAGAAGTAGCGGCTGTTCTCCGCCTGCTCCTCAGGGAGCATGCCCCCTTCGCCGGAGCAGATGCCGGTGCCCGCCTTCTCGGCGCCCCGTGCCAGGGAGACCTTGGCTTCTTCCGACAGGGCGCCGTAGCTCATGTCCGACACGAAGAGCGGCAGCGCGAGCCGCAGGGGCTTCTTGGCGTTGGGACCGATGACGACGTCGGTGCCCACCGGATGGTCGTCCAGGTGCGGGAAGCGCTGGAGCTGTGCCGTCACGAACTGGATGTCGTCCCAGCTGGGGACTTCCTGGCGGGGAACGCCCATGGCCGATGCCGGGCCGTGGTGGCCCGAGCGCTCCAGGCCGTGCTTGGCCAGCTCCTGGATCAGGGCCACATGCGGTTCTTCGATGGCGGGGTGCGTGTCTGCGTAATCGCCCAGGTAGGCCTTGCGCGCGAACGGCTGTGGGTTGGCGTCGTGCCAGCTGGCGATCTCGTCGCCATCCACCCAGACCTGGCCGTCCTCCACCCAGGCGTTGAACTTCTGCAGCTGTTCTTCGTTGTTGTATTCGCTGATGCCGCTGTCGACGCGGAAGTCCCAGTTGTGCACGCCGCAAACGATGTTGTCACCGCGCACATCGCCGTCAGCCAGGAGGGCCCCGCGATGGGGGCAGCGGCCATAGAGCACGGACACCTCGTCGCCCAAGCGCACGACCACGAGATCGACGTTGGCCACCTGTGCGTGCTGCGGCAAACGATCTTCCAACTGATCCCACTGGGCGATGGCGACCTGCGACGAGTCTTGAACGGTGCTCATGACCTGATCTGCTCCAACAGGCTTCGCGCCGCAGGAACCGCGGCCTCGAGGAAGGTGCGTAGGCAGTCGGCCGCGTCGCCGACCGGCGCGCGGATTGGGACCGATGAAGACGCGGGGCTGTCTGATTCCGCTGCAGCGGGCGTCTCGCTGGGCGTGGTTGGTGCGGCCGCCGTGAGCAGCTCGTCGGCGAGCAGCACCGCACCGGTCCAGCCCTCCGTGTGCCAGTGGCCCAGGGGCAGGTCGGGCAGCGCGGCGTCGCTCGCGGGCGCAGGCCAGGGTGTCACGTAGAAGTAGGGTTGCTCGATGCCCTCGTCCCCGGGAGAGAAGCCGACACCCACGGAGCTGTCCTCCGCGGAGCCGGAGGGTGCCAGTACCGGTACCGGCACCAGGGTGGCGAGGTCGAAGTGGTGGGGCCAGCAGCGCAAGGGCGACGCGTCGGCTTGGGCCTGTCGGACTTGGTCCAGGGCGGCGTGTGCCAAGGAGTACCAGTGGGCCAGTTCGGCAGGGGTTCCCGGGGCGACATCGTTGGGTTCGAAGTAGCGGCTTCCGTCAGCCACCGGATGAGGCGGGAGCTCGTAGGGCTTGTCCAACTGGTAACGCGCCGCGCTCAGGTCGCGCAAGGCAAGCTGGGCACGCAACCATCCGGCCATCTCGGTGCGCACGCGCCCGGTGATGGCCAGTTCGAAGAGGACGTTCTGATGCTCATCCAGAAGCAGCAGCATGGGGCGGTCCATACGCAGTCCGACATGCGGAGCCCTCTCGTGCGTTCCCAGTTGGCGGCTGACGAACGCATAGTGCTCGCTGTTCCAACTCAGGTTCGCGAGGGCGTCGTCCGGGAGTGGGCTGGCGAAGCTGCGGGCTGCGGCGGCCACGAGCTGCAAGGCCTGGTGCAACTGCTCTCGCGCCGGAGCGAGCGCTGCGGGCTGGAAGCTCCCGAGCTCCAAGTTGGCCACATGAGCCAAGACGGGATGCACAACGGGGCGGTTCGTGGGATGCATGGGATCACGAGGGTCTGGGTGGGCTGGCCTTGGGCATTCACTATTCGGAGGGACCCGGTCGGCGCAGCATAACCAGGGGGGGGCCGACATCGGGCGATGGGACTTCCGCCCATGGTAGGGCGGTCTTCTAGACGGCCTGCAGTGGGGGGTAGCAGTTCTCCGAAGCTGCGGCGGCGCGAGCGACCGCGGCGGCTACGCGGCTGGCCACGGAACGGTCGAAGGCCTGGGGCAGGATCATTTCAGGTGTGGGGCGAGTCACGCTTCCGGCAATGGCGTCCACCGCAGCCCACTTCATGGCGCTGGTGAAGCACGAGGCGCGGGCATCGAGAGCTCCGCGGAACAGCCCAGGGAAGGCGAGTACGTTGTTGACCTGGTTGGGGTAGTCGCTGCGACCCGTACCGATGACGGCGGCGCCTGCACGAAGAGCCGCCTCAGGATTCACCTCGGGCTGCGGGTTGGCCATGGCCAGGACAATGGGGCCGGGGGCCATGCTGCGCACGTCGTCTTCACTCACGATGTCGCCGCGGCTGACGCCGATGAAGACATCTGCGCCGCGCAGGGCATCGGAGAGGCTGCCCGTCCTGCCCTCGGGGTTGGTCAGCTGGGCCAGCTCTTCCTTGATGGGGTCGGGCTGGCCGCCTGGCTTTGAGGCGCTGCCGGGGGCGAGGATGCCGCGGCTGTCACAGACGCTGATGCGCCTCACGGGAATGCAGCGGTCGTCTGCATCGCTGCAGGTCAGAAGGCGGGTGATCGCGCGCCCCGCGGCACCGGCGCCAGCGATGACGACGTGCAGCTCCCCCAGATTCCGGCCCAGGGCTTCGCAGGCGTTGGTGAGCGCGGCGAGCAACACGATTGCCGTGCCATGTTGGTCGTCGTGCAGGACGGGGATGCCGATGTCCTGTAGGCGATCCTCGATCTCGAAGCAGCGGGGTGCCGAGATGTCTTCGAGATTGATGCCGCCATAACTCGGCGCGATGGCGCGCACGATGTCCACGATGCGATCAGGGTCCCGCTCGTCGAGCACGACGGGCACCGCGTCCACGCCAGCAAACTCCTTGAAGAGCGCGGCCTTGCCTTCCATGACAGGCAGCGCCGCGAGCGGCCCTAGATCGCCCAGGCCCAGGATGGCCGAGCCGTCCGAGACCACGGCCACCGTCCTGCCCTTCCAGGTCAGGTCCCAGGCCGCACCCGGGTTCTCGGCAATGGCTTCGCAGGGGCGGGCGACGCCCGGTGTGTAGGCCAGGCTCAGGTCCTCCGCGTTGTCGAGACGCATGAGGGACGTGATGCCAATCTTGCCGCGGCTGGCCGCATGCTTGGCGAGAGATCGTTCGTAGATGTCCACGGCAGCCCGTCCTCCTGGAGTCCTGCGTGTTCCGTTCCCGCCCTTCGTACCAGGCGGGTCTGATGCCCCTGAGTGCCCGAGGTTTCAGCAGTGTGTTCGGGAGGCCTACTCCTCGCTGAGGAGCTTCAGCAGTTCGGCGGCAAACAGCTCGCTGAAGCGCGATGCGCCGGCGCGGTCCAAGTGGCGGGCGTCGATGCGCGCAGCCACGGCATAGAGGTCCGGGTAGGCGTCGGGGTCGTTGAAGGCGAGCAGCGGTGGGCAGTCGCCCCGCTTGGCGAGTTCGAAGGCGAGTGGGCGCGGGAGTGTGTCGGGAGGGATCACCCACAACGGTTGCGCCCCGGCTGCGCGAATGCGCTCAAACTGATCGAGATGCCCCTCGACGAAATAGTTGTCTAGCTGGAGGTCGAGCGCAGGCTTCCGTCGCAGCGCCGCCACGTTCTTCAGGTAGGACGTGGGCCTCTCCTGGAACAGTGCCTGCGCCTTGGCGACGCGGCCCGCGTACTTCTGAGCCAATCGAAAGCCCCCTTCGTTGGCGAGCTCCGTGAAGCTGAGCCGTTGAGGCTTGCCTAGATATTCGTTCATGAGGTCGGGCAGCTCACCGAAGTTGCCCCACCAGCGTGCGAACAGCCGCAGGTGGTGTGCAGCGCTGAACAGTCGGCTCCGGAGGCTAGCCTTCGAGGGCAGCGCAAGCACCTGCAGCGCCTTGGCCGTGATGTCGGGCCGATGCCAACGCACGACGCGCCGCGTCGAGGAGTCGCTTTCGGTTGCGGCTACCGTCCAGGGGGCGAACTCCAGCACGACCCAGCGCAGGTTCTTCGGCTTGAGGGCGAGGACGTCCTGCAAGAGGGCATCCATGGCAAAGGCGTCCATCCCGCCGGCACCGAGGTTGAAGCTCCTGAGATGGTGCCCGGCGTCTTCCAGCAAGGGGTCGATGACCCGCGGGCGGAAGGACAAGTCCGTGGTGCTGCTACCGATGAAGACGATGGCGTAGTCGTCACGGTGGTCTGCGAAGTACTGCAGCTTGTCGCGAATGAAGAACTTGTTGGGCCACGGGACGAGCGAGCGGATTCCCGCTGATGTGAGGCTGAACGCGAGCAGTGCCAGCGCCAGCAGACCGAGGCCTTTTCTCACCTGAGCTTGCATGGGCCCATCATACGGCCTGGGTCGAAAGCTCGCGGAGATCTGGCGCTGGTCTGCGTTCGCTTGCCCTAGCTCAGGCCCAGCTCCGCCAGCGCGTCCTTGAGCTGCTGCTCGTTGGGCGTGACGCCGTGCCAGCCGGGGACGTTCTCCATGAAGGAGACGCCTTTGCCGAGCAGCGTGTTGCAGACGATCATCTGCGGGCGGCCCTTGACGGTCTTGGCCTCTTCCAGCGCCTGGTGAATCGCCACGAGGTCGTGGCCGTCCACTTCCTGCACGTGCCAGCCGAAGCTCTTGTACTTCGCGCCGAGGTCGCCTTGGTCCATGACGTCCTTGGTGAAGCCGTCGATCTGGATGCCGTTGCGGTCCATCATCAAGGTCAGGTTGTCGACCTTGTAGTGCGCGGCGGCCGAAGCCATCTCCCACACCTGGCCCTCTTGGGACTCGCCGTCGGAGGTGCCGGCGTAGACCCGGAAGTCCTTGCCCTGCGCCCGGGCGCCCATGGCGATGCCCAGGCCCACGCTCAGGCCGTTGCCCAAGCTGCCGGTGCAGCAGTCCACGCCCTTGGTGAAGTGGAAGTCGGGGTGACCCTGGAGCGACGAACCCAACTTGCGCAGGGTCCAGAGGTCGTCGCGCGGGAAGTAGCCCTTGCGCGCGAGGATGGCGTAGAGGATCGGGCAGATGTGGCCGTTGCTCAGCACGAAGCGGTCGCGGTCTTCCCAGGTCGGGTTCTGCGGGTCGACGCCCATGTGCCCGCCGAACCACAGCGTGGTGAACACATCGGTCATGCCCAGGGAACCACCGGGATGACCGGAGCCAGCGAGTTGCAACATGCGCAGGACGTCGCCGCGCAGCTCGTTGGCGATGGTGGCGAGTTCCTCGAAGTTGGGCGTGGAGTCAGGCGTCATGCCGGTGTCCAGGGTGCGCGTGGGGTTGGGTTCGGTGGTGGTCATGATGCGTGTCCCAGCAGCTTCAGCGCTGCGGCAGCGATGCCGGGGGCCGTGAGCCCGAAGTGGTTCATGAGTTCGCCGCCATCGCCGGACTCGCCGAAGCGGTCGTCCATGCCGAGGCGCCGCACGGGGCAGGGAGCTTGTTCGGAGATGACCTCTGCCACGGCGCTGCCCAAGCCGCCGGCGCGTTGATGCTCTTCGACCGTCACGATGGCGCCCGTTTCCTGCGAGGCCTTCACGAGGGTCTCGGCGTCGAGGGGCTTGATGCTGCAGACGTTGAGCACCCGGGCCGAGAAGCCCTTGTCCGCCAGCACGTCCGCTGCCTGCAGTGCGTGGCAAACGGTGGTGCCGGTGGCGGCGAGGGTGATGTCCGTGCCCTCGCGCAGCGTGTTGATCTTGCCGATCTCGAACTTGTAGTCCTCGGGCAAGAACTGCGGGACCTTCATGCGCGAGAGGCGCACGTAGGCGGGGCCGGGGCTGGCGGCCACGGCGCGGATGACCTGTTCGGTCTCCCGGGCATCGGCCGGCACGAAGACGCGCATGTTGGGCAACACGCGCATGATGGCGATGTCTTCCAGCACCTGGTGGCTGGCGCCGTCCTCACCCACCGTGATGCCGGCGTGGGTGCCGCAGATCTTCACGTTGGCGACGGGCAGGGCGACCACTTGCCGCACCTGCTCGAAAGCCTTGCCCGTGGCAAACATGGCGAAGGAGGAGGCGAAGACCGTCAGGCCCGTGGACGAGAGCCCCGAGGCCGTGCCGATCATGTTGGCCTCGGCCACGCCCATGTTGAAGAAGCGGTCGGGGTAGAGCTTGGCGAAGCTGCCCGTCTTGGTGGAGCAGGACAGGTCGGCATCGAGCACGACGATGTCGTTGCGTTCGCCGCCGAGTTCGGCGAGGGCCTTGCCGTAAGCCTCGCGGGTGGCGACATCGCCGCTGGTCTGGGTGACAGTCACGGTGAGGGGGGGTCCGTTCGGTGTGTCAGTGGCGGCGATGGGCGATGCCAAACGCAACGGCGATTAAGGTCGCCATCGGGGCAGCCCGGCGCAAGGGAAGATCGCGCTTTGGGCCTATGAAAGAGGGTTATCCACCGCCTGTGGACAAGTTCCGCGCCTGGCAGGCCGAGCGGCGGCTCTGGGCGAGCGCGGAGCGGGCGCGAGGTGGCCGCGAGCGAGGCCGGACCCCTAGAAGTCGGCGTAGCCCAACTGGCGCAGGGCCTCCTCCTCCTCGGCCGTGAGCGTGCGGGTGTTGGGGGCCACGAGGGGCCTCAGCAGCATCTGGGCCATGGGCCGCAGGCGAGCTTCGAGCTTCCGGACCCAGTCTGGTGCCTCGGCGGCCGTGCTCTGGAGGAGGTTCTGCTGCTCGCCCGGGTCCTGGTCGAGGTCGTAGGCCGCGGCGATCTCCCCCAGCTGCTGGGGCCCGTCGGCGGAGATGGCGATGAGCTTCCGGCCCCGGTCGATCATGGCCATGGTGGGCGGCTGAGCGTTCTTGGCCGTGGAGATGTGGGCGAACACGGGCCGGTCCTCGCCAGGGCCGAGCAGCGAGGCCCCCAGCCAGCCGGGGTTGGGCTCGATGCCAGCCATGGCACTAAGAGTGCGAGGCAGGTCGAGCAAGGAGGCCGCATGGGACACGTCGCCTGGCGCGAGGGCGGGGCCCCGGAGCCCCCGGCTGCCGGGTCCCAGGGAGCCCGCCGGGCCTCGGGATTCGGAGGGGCCGAGGGGTGCGCGGATCAGGAGCGGGATGCGTACGTGCTCCTCAAAGACCCCCGTGCCGTGCCCCAGCACGCCGTGCTCGTCGAAGGCCTCGCCGTGGTCGCTCGTGAACAGCAAGTAGGCGCTCTCGCCCAGCCCCTGCTCCTTCACGAGCTCCAGGAACTCACCGAAGCCGCGGTCAAGGTCCACCACGCCGCCGCGGTAGAGGTCGTAGTACTGCTCGATGAGCGCCTCGACCTCGGCGCTGCGGGCCTCCCCCGCTGGCAGGTTGTTCGACGCGGCCCGGATGGCGGTGAGCAGCTCGCTGTCCATGCCCTCCAGCTGCAGGCTGTCACCGTGCTGGGCCTTGGTGGCGTCCGAGGCCTCATAGGGTGTGTGCACTTCGTAGGTCTGCACGAACAGGAAGGCCGGGCGTCCGTCATCGGCTTCCAGGAAGGCGCGGCTGCGCTCGAGGGTGTGCTCGAGGCTGCCATCGTGTTCGTCCCAGCTCTCGAAGCCCTGGGCCAGGCCGCCGCCGTGGGAGACGAGCATCGCGTCGGTGATGCCGCCGGTGCGGTAGCCCGCGGCCGCCAGCTGCTCGGCGATGGTCACCACCTCCTCGCTCAGGGAGAAGCTCTTCTGCGTGGCGAAGTGTTGCGTGGGGAAGATGCCCGAGAAAAGCGAGGCGTGGGCGGGCAGCGTCCAGGTGGCGGGGGACCAGGCGTTGAGGAAGCGCGTGCTGCCTCGGGCGAAGGCGTCGATGTTCGGGGTGAGCCCAAGGGTGCTGCCGTAGGTCGCCAGGTTGTCGGCGCGGAAGGTGTCCGCCAGGAAGATGACGATGTCGGGGCGGCTGTGTTCCTTGCCTCGCGCCCCGTCGCGATTCCCATCGCGTCCCCATGGGCGCTGGCTGGGCGTGCCGATCTCGCTGGGGCCCACGGTGGGGGCGAGGAAGGCGGTGAGCGCCGGCGGGCCGCGCACTTCGAAACTCAGCAGGCCCTGGGCGTCGAGGGGCAGCCGCACATTGTGCCAGGCCACTTCGCTCTGGGAGATCCTGAGCGCTGGTTGCACATGGGACCAGAGCGGTTGACCGTCCAGCTCGATCTGGAACTCGAGCGGAGCCGCGTCCGGCCCGAGATCGATCACCGCGCCCTGTGCCACTGTGGCGAAGCGCAAGTTGGTGTTGCCCGTGACCGAGAGCGGCAACTCTTCACGCATGCCCGGCAGCACCGACAGGCCCTTGCCGGCGAAGCGTCGATGGGCAATGCGCGAGGTGGCGACGCCCTTCTTCGTAGACCGGAAGTAGACGCTGTGTCGGATGGGCGGCAGCACACCGTCGGCGGTCTCCAGCGTCACGAAGAGCTTGTCGCCCTCGGTGAAGAAGGTGTCGGGCTGGGTCTGCAGCTTGCGTTGCAGGAAGCGCAGGAAGCTGAGTTCGCGATCGCCGGCAAAGACGCGCACGGCGGGGGCGCCCTGCTCGGGGTTGCCCACGTTGGCCAGCACCCGCTGCGTGCTGTAGAGGTGCGGCGTGCCCGTGGGCTCCCAGGCCTCGGGCGGGATGCTGCGCTCGATCCACAGGGCATGCCCGTCTTCCACGGACTCGATCTGCAGGGCGGGGCTGTCCGGAACACGCTCGTGCAGGTTGCGCAGGGCGTCGGCGAAAGAACCGTCGAGGGGCGCGGGCGGGCGTTGGGCGAGGTCGAGCCAGGTGACGGGTGGCTCGGGCTCGGCACAGGCGGCCAGAGTCACCATCAGCATCAGGATGAACAGCGTCTTCATCGTCGGATCATCACTCAGCGTGAGGGTCCGGCGTGGCGTTGAGTCACACGGCTTGGTTCAGGTGAGGTGCCCACGGCCCGAGAGTCTACTGCACGGGCTGTGGGCACCGTGCCCCGGCTAGAGGGTCTTCAAGATGGTGAAGGTCCCACCGATGGCGAAGCCTTGCGAAGTGGTCGGGAAGGACACCTTGGGCAGGATGATGGTCGTGCCGCTGGGCGGCTTGCTCCAGGTCAGGGTGGGGTCCCGGTAGAGCAGGACCCCTTGGTCTCCGCTGATCCAGATCTCGTCGCCATCGTTGAGGACCTCGACGTCGTAGAGATCCTCGTCGACAGAGAGCCCTTCCACTTGCCAATCCACCTTGGCGAACCGGAACCCTGACCGGATCCAGACGCCGCCGTTCTCGCCCACAGCGACGGCTTGGCTTCCGTCGCCCCAGGTCTGGATGTCGTAAACCGTCTCCCCGGTTCCAATCCCCGTGGAGCTCCAGTTGTCCCCGCCATCCGCTGTGATGAACGCAGAGCCGAGGTCGCCGACGGCATAGCCCGTGCAGGGGTCGGAGAAGGACACGCCGAAGAACCTGCCGTCGAGCCCGGGAGGGCTCTTGTCGGTCCAGGTCGCGCCGGAGTCGGTCGATTTCAAGACCGTGCCCAGTGCACCTACGGCGAAGGCCGTCTCCAATTGCGCAGAGCCATCACACGTCGCGGAAGCAACGATCGTCACATCATGGAGGTCCCTGACTCCTGCAGGTGCCGCCACGATCTGCCAGTTCTCGGCGTCGCCATTGACGGTGCGGGCGATGAAGCCCTTGCCAAGGTACGGGGCCAGAAATGGTTCCCCGAGCATGTCACCCACGACGATGCCCGCGTCCCCCGTGTCATTGAAGGCGATCCCCCGAGATTGGTGGTTGTCGTCGGGCGCCCAGTCCGCGGTGGCTTCGTCCCAGGTCAGCCCGTTGTCCGTCGTGACGTTGATGTCCAGGAACTGTCCGGTGACGACGCCCGTGGTGGAGCCACTCACGTCGAAGAAGAGTCCATCGTTGAGACGGTTGGGATTCACCGAGCCCTGATCCGTGACGACTCCCGTTGCCGTGTCGTAATGAATGATGCGCCCGAACCCACCAGCGGCGACCGCCTCCGTGCCGGACAGCTTCGCCAGCGCCCGGAAGAGGGGTTCGCGATCTCCTGGCAGGGGCGGTCGGGGTTGTTCCACCCATGTGTCCACCGTCGAACCAGGCAGGAGGACCGTGCACGTCCCCGGGTCGTAGTTGGGCACGCCGCTCTTGTAGTCGAAGATTTGCGAACCATAGCCGACACTGAGCGCCTGCACCGGGGTGGCACTGGTGTCCATGATCAAGACGTCGTACTGCGTGGTCGGTGCGCAGAACTGCGACATGATGCCGTTGGGGTCGAGGAACTCGTAGTTCTTGACTTGCAGCCAGTCGTCGGTCCAGATGCCCTCCGTCCGATACATGTAGCCCTTCTGGTTGCCGATGCCGCCTACGAGGTAGGCGCCTGATGCCGAGTCCGTCGGGTCGTCGAACTCGAGCCCCCACCATTCCAGGTTGTTGATGGGGCTGTCGTGGATGTACGTGATGGCGGGCTCAGCAGGATCTGGACCATCAGTCGTGACGTCGAGCTTGGTCCAGGTCAGTCCACCGTCGATCGTCGTGTAGACCTTGCGGTATTCGGCCGCGAGGATTCCCTTGAGCGGATCATTCGAGAAGAAATGAATGATGTAGGCGTCATCGGGGTCTCCCGGGTCGACCGGATTGCAGAAGAACTCCGTAGCGTCGACGTCGTCCGCAACATTTGTCCATGTGATTCCCCCGTCAGAGGTCGTGGCAACGGCTCCGTTCTCGCCGACGCACCAGCCATCGGTGTAGAGCGGGGGGGGACATGATGATGTCGTAGAGAATGGCTGGCGCGAGACAGGCGTCGAGGACGCGTGTGCCCGGGTTCGTTGGGTCATTGGGGTTGTTGAGGTCTTCCCATTCTGATCCGTCTGCGCTCGAAGTCTTCAGCACGACTCCCCCGTCGCCTACCGCCCAACCAGTGATGTCGAACGTGTTGGGGTCTTCCACGATGAACATTCCGCGAAGGTCTACGCGCACCTCTTCGTTCGTAATGGCGTCGGGGAGCTCGGCTTCCAACCACGTAGCTCCGCCGTTGGTCGTGTATCTAATGTGGGCGTCGGCTGCCAGCCACCCTCGATTGGCGTCTACGAATGCAGACCCGCCATACTTGCCTCCCTGGACATGGCGCCATTCAGGAACTTGGGCTTCGGCAGGTAAGGTCGCAACAAGGCTAAGCAGCAGTGCAAAGACAGGGCGAACTAGGTCAGTACAGCGAACTATCATGACGCCTTCTCCGTTCGGGTGGGTGAATCTACTGTGAGATCAATCGCAGTTTGTTGGTAGTGCTCCAACCACCTAGCGCTGCCGAGTCCTCAATCCAAACTTGCGAAGTGAGCCGCAGCCCGGGTGGCAATGAAGGCCAAGAGAACGAGAGATCAAGCGCACCTTGAGCATTCGTGGCCGTGGATACCGACAACCCTGTTGGGGCCAGAGCCATCCCTCCTGTCTGGGATAGCAGGTGGCTTGAGAATCCGACGCTGAGAAGCGCTGGTGCAAAAGGGGCCCCGCCTCGGACGGAAAACCGAGTCGTCGATCCGGGTGTGAGGTCGCCAGCGCCTGAGAGATTGGGTGTGTCGGCGTTGCCCATCAGTCCTTCCCCGAGGACTCGCCAGGGCGCCACCGGCATGGAGAAACTTGCGGCGACCAGGTCTTCCCCGCCCGCGTAGTCCGGGCCGTACACTCCCCGCGTGGTGGGAATGCTATCCGATCCCGACTCCATGACCATGTGGAGGTCATGCTTGGCATCCAGCCCGATCTGTGGCCGTGTGTCGCTGCCACCTCCTCCGAAGTAGGTCGAGTAGACAAGGGACTCGCCGAAGGGGTCTATTTTTGTCAAGTGGGCGTCCGATTTGTTTCCGGTGCCTATGTAGGCCGGTTGAGGTGCATCTGTTGTCGTTGGGAATCCGCTGCTGTTGGAGTTGCCTGCCACACTGGCGCTTCCAGCTGGATCGACCACGAGGCCATAGAGGAATGTCGACATTCCACAGCAGGACGACAGCGATCGGGACCACACCAGATCACTTCCGCCTGGAAGGAGCTTTGTTACAAAGCCGCTGTGGAAGTTGCCTCCGGGGGAACCCGTTGTGATAGGGAAGTCACTCGCGGTGGTCCATCCAGCGACATAGACCGCTCCAGCCGCATCTAGGGCGATCGCGAGCGGGAAGTCCGTGTTCAGGTCTCCACCAAGAAAGGTTGACCAGATGACCTGCGTTCCCAGCGGATTCAGCTTCGAGATCTGAGCATCGCCCCCGACCGCGCCGGGTCCCATCACTTCCTTGTACGCACCAGGCGTCGTATGTGTGAATTGGCTGCTAGCACTTCCCGTGAGGTAGATGTTCGAGTCGCCATCGAACGCGATGTCGTTGACGCCCGCAAGAAAGTACGTCTGAAAGACAAGCTGCGTGCCATCGGCGGTGATGCGCGCCAGGAGTCGATCTCCGACCACGAAGTCGGTATCGATCGCTCCCGGTGTGGCTGGAGGTGTTGCAATGGCGGGTTGCCCGAAGATCAGCACATCTCCGTTGGGGAAGAGCGCCAAAGTCCCGTCAGCTTCGTGATCGGGGCCTCCGTAGAACGTTGACCAGACGAAATCGCTGCCATCTGGCAGCAGTCGACTGATGAACAGGTCGGACTTGCTGGGGGCGTTCTCGTTCACGGTGTCGAGGCTGCCGGGCGAGATCGGGAAGTCTGGCGACCACGTGGTTCCGTAAAGCACGGCCGTTCCGTCCTCGTCGACGGCGATGCTGGCGATGGCGTCCGATGCGGAGCCGCCGAAGTAGGTGCCCCACTCCAGGGTGGATCCGTCGGGCGAGAGCTTTCCGGCCCAGGCATCCAGCCCACCGACCTGGACCGTCTGGAAGGCTCCTGGCGTCGTGGGCGCCGTGCCGGTGTCAGCGACGATATAGACAGAGCCGTCGGCTGCTACGTCCATGTCGCGAAAGGCGTCCTGCCCCGTGCCACCGACATAGGTCGCGTAGACGAGGCTCGGGTCGAGTACGAAGGCGCGGGACGAGTCTCGCCCAGGGGCCTCGAAGCCAAGGTGCAGACGACCGTCATCCGACTCGGCTAGCTGGAAACGACTCGTAACGGGGAGGCGCTCACTGGTCGCTGGATCGACTTCCCAAGACTCACCGATGCGCATTTCCACCCGCCCAGCCGAAGTCTCCAATGCGAGCACGGTGTCGCTGAGCAACTCGGCGGCCGATGCGCCCTCGATCTCCAAAGTCAGCGCGCCGAGGTCTGCGCCAGGTTCAACGTGCAGGTCGTATGCGTACGAGCCGCCACCTGTCCTGACGACCACGTCGATGCCATCCACGACATCGCGGTAGACCACTCGTTCGAAGCCCGGGACGTTGCGCGTGGAACCGGTGCCCAGCAGGAAGTGATGGGCAGTCGGGAGCACGCCCTCTCCCGCGAGAGACGGTGCTTCAGGAAAGCGAAGAGTCAGCGGCGGGCCGGGGACGGGTTCTGGCTCTGCGGGTCGCTCGAAGGGTGGCTCGAGTTCAAAGCCCAACTCTTCGGAGAGCCTGCGTTCGGTACGCCTCGGCATGGGATGCAGCACGAGCCGGTCGTCGAGCAACACGGCTTCGATACCGTTCTGACGCGCGAGGAAGCGCACCTCGTCGGACCACTGGCCACGGTTCTCGACGAAGCCGTTCAACGTGGAGATGGCGGGGTGTCGATTCACCTCGACCGGCGCGGGCTGGATTCGAGCCTCCTGGGCACCCATGGAACTTGCGGCGAACACGAGGGCGAGCGCGGCTGCCGCTGCGTGGATGTGCTGCATGGACCTTCCCCTCACGAGACGGACCTCTGGTCGCGTGTCCCCTTCTTCCAAAGGTGGACGAGTCATGCCTCAAGCGTACTGCGCTGGAAGGAATTAGGGGTGTGGCGCCCCCGAATCGGCCTTCCGGAACGCCGCACCGATGGTCCGCTTGCCCTTGGCTTGGGTCAGTCTTTCGACTCAGGACTCATCTGCGGTGCCTAGCGCCGGGACGCAAGGAAGTCCGCCATGCGCCCCAGGCCCTCGGCCAGGACCTCATCGGCAGCAGCGATGGAGAGCCGGATGCAGCGGTCCTCTCCGAAGGCGGCGCCGGGCACGGCGGCGAAGCGCTTGTGCTCGAGCAGGGCCGCGCAGAGGGCGACGCTGCCGTCGATGTCGCCCGTGTAGTAAGCGTCCACTCGGGGGAAGACGTAGAACGCTCCGGCCGGTGCTTCCAGGACCACATCGGGCATGGACGCGATGGCGTCCAGGGCGAGGGTGCGGCGGCGCGCGAAGGCGGCCTTCATCATCTGGGCGTGGCCGTCGCCCCCTTGCAGCGCGGCCAAGGCAGCGTGCTGGCTGGGGGTGGCGGCGTTGCTGGTGAGGTGGCTCTTCAAGCTGCCGCAAGCCGCCGCGACCTGGGGAGGCGCGCCCAGGAAGCCGATGCGCCAGCCCGTCATGCTGTGGGACTTGGAGACCCCGTTCACCACCACCGTGCGTTCGGCCATGCCCGGCAGCGAGCCGGGGGAGCTGAACTCGCCCTCGTAGACAAAGGGCGAGTAGATCTCGTCCGAGATGAGCAGCAGGTCGTGGTCGCGGCAGACGCCGGCGATGCCTTCCAGCTCGTCCCGGGAATAGACCAGGCCCGTGGGGTTGCTGGGGCTGTTCACCAGCAGGGCCCGGGTGCGCGGGGTGATGGCGGCGGCGAGCACGTCCAGGTCCCAGCGGAAGCCGCGCTCGGGGTTGCCCGGCACGGGGACCGGCACCGCGTCCACGGCCTGGCACATGGGGGCGTAGCTGAGCCAGCCCGGGGCGGGCATGAGCACCTCGTCGCCGGGGTCGCAGGCGGTGGAGATGGCGAGGGCCAGGGCTTCCTTGGCGCCGCTGGTGACGACCACCTGCTGCGGGCTGAAGCTTGTGCCCGAGACTTGGTTCAGGTGCTCGGCGGCGGCCGCACGCAGCTCGGGGATGCCGGAGGCCGGGGTGTAGCCCACTTGGCCCTTGGCGATGAACGCTTGGGCGGCCTCGAGGGCTTCGGGCGGGCTGGGGAAGTCCGGCTGGCCTGCGCCGAGGCTGATGACGTCCTCGCCGGCTTTCCTTAGTTCGCCGACCCGGGCGTTCAGCTCGAAGACGACGGAGGGCGGGATGGAGGCTGAGCGGGCCGAGATCTGCATGGCGCGAAGATACTCTGGCGGGCCGCCCTGGGTGAATCTCAATCCTGCCTGCCAGGGCCAGTGAGGCTTGGGCCTTGCGAAGGGGTGGGAACGTTCGGACCCTCTGGGGTCGTCCAAGCCTCAACCCCTCCTCCGCACCCGCACCGGACCCGAGAACCTCAACGATGGCACGCAAGGATCGCAAGCGTCGGCGCAGTCGCGGCGGATCTCGAGGGAAGCTCAAGGGGCTCGGGGGTCGTCTGGCCTTGATCGCCGGCCTGCTGCTGGCGATCGGCTACTTCGTGTTCACGAAGACCTTCTTTGACCCCTTCGAGAGCCCGCAACCGGCCTACCAGCTGCTCGCCCCGCGCAACGTCGACCTCTTCATGCGGCGCGAGGCCTTGGCCTCAGATCTGGTGGAGATCGACGGCTTCCCCGTGCCGCGCGTCTTCGATCGCGTGCGGCGCACGGCGGAGTGGAAGGACTTCTCCGAGAGTTCGTTGTGGAGCGAGTTGGCGTGGCCGGGAGAGCTCGAACAGATCGTAGACGACGTGGCGCCGCAGCTGCGCGACCTGCCCTTCGACCCCGTGGCGGATGTGCTGGGCCAAGAGGTGGTGCTGCTCGGGCGTGGGCTCAAGGATGCAGGTAGCTGGGCGCTCCTGGGGCGACTGACCAACAAGGCGAAGCTTGCGGTGGAGCTGTTCGGCTTCGAGAGCGCGCTGGAGAGCGCCATGCCTGGCGCCACCCGCGAACGGGTGGTGGACTCGGACTACCCGGGCGTGGGCTACGAGCGTTTGACGTTGCCCGAGGCATCCTTGGGCGCAGGTGGCGACACCTACTACTACGCCCGGGAGACGGACCTGCTCGTGGTGGCCAACGAGGAGTCCTTGATCCGGGACGTGCTGCATCTGGTGCACGGCAGCTCGGAGCATCCGGTCGGGCTTTCGCGCAACTTCGGCGACCACATGCCGAAGGGGCCCAACAACCCGACCAAGCGCTTCAGCGCGGGCTTCACCATGACGGCGGGCACCTTGCTCGATGCCTGGGGCTTGCAGCCGGAGACGGAGACGCCCAAGGAGGACGCCCTCGCGAACATCCTGCTGGGCCTGATCAACACGGAGCTGCTCGGCGATGTGGTGGGCCGGGTCGAGCTGGGCCCGGGCGAGCTGGGCCTTCGTATGCACGGCGAAATCGACGTGGGGCGTGCCTCCAACGACACGGGCGGCCTGCTCGGTCAGCGGGCGTTTCCCGTGCGCCAGCGCCTGGAAGAGGTGCTCGGCCTGATGCCCGTGGATGTGGCGGCGGTGGTGACCATGGAGGTGGCCCTGGGCCGTTTCCTGACCACGGTCAGCTCGGGTTTCTCGCCCGATGTGCTGAAGCTGGTGAACACGAGCCTGCGGGAAGTGGCGAGCCTCACGGTGGGTTGGCAGGTGGACACGGTGCCCGAGTTGATCGCCGAGTTGTCCCGCGCCCTGGGCAATCGCATCACCATGGTGGTGCGTCCCCTGGACCACGAGGTGCCCGAGGGCAGCCAACCCCTGCCGGCCATGGCGTTCCTTTTGCCCTTGGACGACCCGCAGGCGTGGTCGGCGTTGGAAGACGCCTTCTTGCGTGCGCACGACCTCTTCGGTGTGTCGGCCGACCGCATGAAGCAGGTTTCGGAAGGTGTCGGTGACCGCAAATGGTTGGGCTTCGTGAACCAGTCCATCGAAGAGCTGGCCTACATCGTGTTGGACCGGGAGACCTTGGCCATCGCCACCGACAACGACCTGCTGCGGGAGATCGTGCAGGCCTATGTGGGCACGCGGAAGTCGCTGGCTGGGACACCGGAAGTCGCTGGCCTGTTGCGGCAGTTCGAGGACTCGGGAGTCGATACCGCGCAGGCGAATGCGGCGGCCTGGGTGTCGAGCGACAACCTGATGAAGGTGCTGGAACCCTATGGCGCCTACATCGCCGACATGGACAGCATCATCGACTTCGGTGCGGAGCGTGTCCGGCAGCGGAGGCAGATGATCAACCGGGATTACCGCCAGTACCAAGGGCAGGACAGCTTGCCCGAGGACGTGGAAGAGGAGCTGAACGAGAAGCTCGATGCCTTGCTGCAGGCCCAGGAATCCAAGCGCCAAGACGAGCTGATTCCGGTCGAAGCCCAGAAGTGGTTGGAGGGCTTCGCCTGGCTCCCATTGGTGAAGCAGGGGGCCCTGGCCCTCCGTTTGGGGGACCGCTCCACGGACCTGGAGCTGCACCTCGAGAGCGTCGGCGGCCGCTGAAGAAAAAGCCGGGGGTTGACCGCGGGGGGGCACTTCAGCTGGAATCTGCGCTCCGCCGGTGCCCAGATGGTGGAATTGGTAGACACGCTAGGTTGAGGGCCTAGTCCGGGTTAAACCGGGTGCAGGTTCGAGCCCTGTTCTGGGCACCATTTTCCACCGATCTTCCCTCAACGTGGCCGCTCGCGGTCATCGGGCGTGTCGCCCCGCCAGTGCTGTCCATGGCTGTCCATGGCTGTCCATGGCTGTCCATGGCTGTCCAAGGCTGTCCCGCGCAGGCACTTGCCGCGCCGGTTGACGCCCCCGCACGAGTCCCGTGCGCTCCCTGTGTCGGTTTCGAGACGCGGTCCATAGCGCTTGACGATCTACGCTTAGTCGAGTAAGTGTAGTGTCCTCAGTTGAGCGATTGCCCTGTGCGTTCGCTCCCATGCGCCCTGTCCGGAGCCTGCTCCCATGTCCCAGAGCAACAACATCCCCGACCCCACGGAGCGCGAGCTCGCCATCCTGAAGGTGTTGTGGTCGGAGGGGGAGGCCAGCGTGCGCCGGGTGTATGAGGTGCTGCGGGAAGAGCTGCCCATCGTGCAGAACACCGTGCAGGCCTTCCTGCGGACCATGGAACAGAAGCGGCTGGTGACGCACCGCGTGGACGGGCGCAGCTTTCTCTATCGTCCTGCGTCCCAGCGGGCGCCCACGAGCCAGCGCCTGGTGTCGGGCTTGCTGGACCGGGTGTTCGACGGTGCCGTGGACGAGCTGGTGGAGAGCGCGCTCTCGGTCAAGGCGCCCACGGCCGGCGAGCTGCAGCGCCTCAAGGAGCTTGTGGCACGGATGGAGGGCCGGGCCGAGCCTCCCGAAGACGGCGCTGACACCTCGCCCACGAAGGCCCCGCGCAAGGGGGCAGGCTCATGAACAACCCCGGCCTCTTTCTCGTGGAGTTGTTCGCGGAGCACGGGCTCGGCCTCTTGTTCGGCAGCACGGCACTCCTGGGCCTCGGCGCCCTGGCCATGTCCATGCACCAACGGCCGATCCACATTCAGCGCGTGGGCGAGCTGACCCTGCTCGGCGTCATGGTCTGGCTGACCTTGGCCGTCGTGCCGATGCCGCGCTTCGACTGGTCGTTCACGCCCTTCGAGTCCAACCGCCTGGCCGGTCGGGCAGCAGGAGATCTCTCGGAGTCGGCGCCGGTTTCGCCCGCCTTGCGCCGTGCCTTGAGTGGGGCCGACGGTCGCCAAGCTGTCGAGCAGCCGCCGCAGGGGTTCAACACGGCGCTCTGGGAGGCTGTCTTCCGCTCGGATGCCGACGCGGGCACCGACGCGGGCACCGGTGCAGGCACCGGTGCAGGCAACGGTACAGGCAACGGTGTGCGAAAGAGCGCGACGACCGGTCGCGACGCGCGTCTCCCTGCAAGGGTCGACGATGCTCGCGAAGCTGTCGCGAAGCCCCGCGCTGCGGCTCTGTTGCCTTCAACTCGCGACCCCGGCGCCACGCCTGCGTCCATGAGCTGGGTGCAGGGCGTCGGAGCCCAGGAGTCGAACGAGCCCATGCCTGTTGAGGAGGCCGCGCTTGACGAGCTCGGGCTCGATGCCGCCATGCACTCGCCTGCAAAGCAAGGTGTGTCGCCCTGGATTCAGGGTGTCGCTTGGGTGCTCTTGGGCGGTTCGGCCACGGCGGCCCTCTACCTGCTGTTGGGTTTCCTTCGTCTGCGGCGCATCCTGGCGGACGCCACGCCGGCTCCGACCTGGGTGACGCGCCTGTTCCAGCAGGACGCTGGCCTGCCGTCGAGCCGCAAGCACAGGCTCCCGCGAGTGGTGGTCAGCACCCAACGCTGCGGGCCCTTCTGCTTCGGCGCCATCCGCCCCACCATCGTGTTGCCCGCCCCGCTCGTCGCCCAGCGCTCCACGGCCCTGCGTCACGTCTTGCTGCACGAGTTGGCCCACGCCCGACAGGGCGACGGTCGAGGCCAGCTGCTGGTGGCCTTGGCGCTGCCCGTGCTCTGGATGCACCCGCTGTACTGGTGGATCCGCAAGCGGGTTCGTTTCGCTGCCGAGTTGGTCGCCGACGACCAGGCGGCCGGCGTCGTGCCGCGCGAGCACTACGCACGCGAACTCATCGGGCTGGCCGAGACCGGCTGGCCCACCGTGCCGTCGCCCATCGCGGCGCCCACGATCCTTCGCTCACCATCCGAGTTTTCCAGGAGAATCGAGATGTTGCTTCAACGTTCGGGACGCTTGTCCACCCAGTGCTCCAAGGTGCGCCGCAGCGTGCAGACGGCTGCATCCCTTGGCCTTGTCGTGTTGGCCACGGGCTTCTTCGGTGCGCCGCCGGCTGAGGGCAAGGCGACGCCCGCTGCCACCCTCGCCAGCCCGGTGCAGGATGCCGGTGAATACGAGCGGCTCATGGCAGAGAAGGATGCCCTCATGGCGCAGATGCAGGAGATGCGCGCCATGATGGAAGAGATGCGCGCGCAGATGCAGGATCAGCGGGACGCCCAGAAGGACGCAGAGTTCGCCGAGTTCCGTTCGGCGCAAAGCTCTGCCAAGGCGGCGCTCGAGATCGCTGCCGTGCAGCGCGCCCAAGCGGCGGCGGCCACGGAGCAGGCGGTCTTGGCGGCGCGCAGCAACGCCCAGTCGCACGAAGCGGCGCTCCGGTTCCTGGAGCGCGGCGGGGCGCAACGAGACGATCGGCGGGTGGAGGCCGAAGAGGTGCGCCGGGCGCTGGAGCAGCACGTGGATCGCCAGGTGGCGGAAGTCCATGCCCAGAACAAGCAGCTCTCCAAGCTCCGGGAGCAGGGTGTTTCGGTCCGGGGGCAGTTGGGGCGCTTGCTCCAGGATTCCCAAGCCGTCAACGATGCTCAGGTGGAGGCCTACGCCGAAGCTCGCGGGGATCATCTGGAGTGGGCTGAGGTGGCGCGCATCGCCCAGGAGGCCGCGGCAGCCGGTGAGATCGAGGACGCCGTGCGCCTGTATCAGGAGCTGGCCGCGACCGAGGGACTCTACGTCGCTGGAGGCGCCAATACGGGGGGCTCCATGAGCTGGGCGGACGTGGCCCGTGAGGCGCAGGGGCGTGCCCACTCAGGCGGTGGCAGCGTCTCGGTGGGTGGTGGCTCGGGTGGCGCTGGCCAGGCCGATCTGCTGCAGATGATGAACGCCGCCATCGAGATGGATGGTGAGCTACGCCTCGCGGAGCTGAAGCTGCACAACCTCATGGAGCTGGCGGACGATGGCGCGATCTCCATGATCGACGTGGAGGAGCAGCAGGTGCGTTTGCACACCTTGAAGCGCAAGCACGCCATGCTCGAGAACATGCTGAAGGCTGAGATGCATGCCACCGAGATGGAGTTGGCCGAGGCCCATGAAGCCCTGGAGCAGTCCGGCGGCGTGGGACGCTCCCAGCTCGTGCGATTGCAGTCACGGCTCGAGATGCTGGTCGAGGCACTCAGCGGCGGCTAGCAGCCCGTGAACTGCTGCGCAGGCTTCCAGCTGAAGAGAAGCGGGTGTCCAGGCCGATGGTGGTCCTGGCCCCGCTTCCTCTTTTGAGGCCTATACTCTTCGCATGATCGGCCCGGCATTCTTGACGCTTTGGATGGCACTCAGCCTGCTCCCTTGGATGGGCGGGGTTCCTGAGGCCGTGGTGGAAGCGGGTGCGCGCGGCCAGCCCAACGTGCTGGTGTTGCTGCTGGACGACCTGGGCGTGGACAAGATCGCGGCCTATGGCGAGCACCCTGGGGCGGGCCCGACGCCCGTGATGGATCTCATCGCCGGGCACTCCGCGCTCTTCCGCAACGCGTGGGCCACGCCTGTGTGCTCTCCGGCGCGAGCCACGCTGCTCACGGGGCGGCAACCGTTCCGGCACGGCGTGGGCAACTCCATCGACCCTGACGACACGCCCCTGGCCGACAGTGAGCTGACCCTCGCAGAACAGCTGGCGGGGCAGGGCTACCGCACGGCGGCCATCGGCAAGTGGCACCTGGCGGCGGACAACCAGCCGGACCCCTGGCGGCATGCCATCACCTGGGGCGGCTTCGAACGCCACCTCGGCAGCTTCAAGAACATTGGCGACTACTCCAGCTGGCTGCGCAACGACGCCGATGCCCAGGGCGCCGTGCAGGCGGTGACCCAGGAGTACGCCACCTCCCAAGCGGTGGACGACGCGCTGGAAGTGATCGACGGTTTTGGCAGCGACCCGTGGTTTGTGTGGGTGGCCTTCCAGGCGGTGCACAAACCCGTGCATACGCCGCCCGCTTCATTGCACACCCAAGGCAATCCCCAGGGCCCGGTGGCCAAGTACCGCGCCATGGTGGAGGCCATGGACACGGAGATCGGCCGGCTGCTCACGAGCCTTCGCCCCGGAAGTCTCGCCAACACCTACATCGTTGTGCTGGGTGACAACGGCACCTATGACGACGCCATCACCCCGCCCTTCGGCGTGGGCGGCGGCAGCAAAGGCACCGTGAAGGAGGAGGGGATCAACGTGCCCTTCTTCGTGTACGGCCCCGACGTGGCCGCGGGCGAGCGGGCGGCCCTCGTGAGCATCGTGGACGTCTTCCCCACCGTGATCGACCTGGTGGGCGGGCGGCAACCCGCGGTGCAGCTGGACGGCCGGAGCCTGGCGCGTGTCTTGCGCACACCTACCCAGGCGAGTTTGCACGAGGCCCTGTACACCGAGCGTTTTCAGCCCAATGGAATCGGCGGCAGCAAGACCCTGCGCCTGCGCGCTGCAAGGGATGCCCGCTACAAGGTGACCTTGGAGCAGTACCCGAACATGCCGCTGCTGCGCAGCTTCTACGACCTGCAGCTCGACCCCTTCGAAGAACAGAGCCTGCTGCCCGTGCCCAACCTCACGCCCGAGCAGAAGGAATCCTACGACGCCCTGATCGCCGTCATCAGCAGCATGCAGTGAGCGGCTGCTCGCGCCGGGCGGCCTTTTGCGTAAACCGCCTTTGACCCGCCGCTCCGGACTCGTGGACCTCTAGTCAGTCGTCCGAGAAGGCGTTGGTCGTGAAGAGCGGCCGGCCCGCCAGCGCCGCGCGGTAGGCCCAGGTGCCGAGCGCCAAGAGCACGGCGAGCGTCACCACCGTGGTGTGCAGATGCCAGGAGCGCGGGTCGACGGTGAGATCCACCGTGCGCAACAAGCCCTGCACAAAGAAGGCAGAGATGCAGGCCACGATGCCGTAGCGCGTGAGCAGCGCGAGGAAGAGCAGCATGAAGCCGCAGCTCGCGGCCACAGCGTAGATGGAGTAGTGCGACTCCACCGCCATGGTGGAAGCCAGCGCGGCGACCCAGATCGTCGACGCCAACCAGCTGATGCGGATCCACGATCGCAGCAGCATCAGCGTCAACAACAGCAGCAGCGAGATGATGACGGAGTCGCCGGCGATCTTGGCGGCCACGCCCAGGGTGGCGGTCCAGCTCTCCATGCCGGCCACTGAGCGGGTGGCCATGGCGCCGCCCATGCCGAAGGCGCCCAGGGCGCGGTCGAGGCCGGCCACCAACAGCAAACTGGCCAGGGTCGCCACCCCACCCACGAGGATGTCGCGCCCCAGGATGGGGTCGGCGAGGCGGCCCGAGAGCAGCCGCGACCAGGAGATGAGCACGGCGGGCCAGCGGCGGCGCGCGAAGGGCTCGAGAGCCAGGTAGAAGACGTAGACGTGCAGGCCGATGAAGGTGCAGTAGCCCAGGGCCGGGACGAGGGTCGCGGCCCAGGCGCGCACGTCGGCGGTGTGGTCGGCCGTGCCCAACCAGTAGACGAGATGTGTGCAGAAGCCGAACAGGCCGAGGCGCCAGGCGCCCTTGCGGTCACTGTGTCCGCGGCGCACGTTCTGGAAGGCGAGCAGGGCGCCGGCCGCCAGGATGCTCAGGCCGATCCAGCCCACGGCGTTGGAGCGCCGGGTGCTGCCCAAGGGCGCCGACTCGATCTCGAGCGGCGCGAGGCTCCCGCGCCGGTGGCGGCTTGTTTCGCCGTCGCTTCGGCCGGCTTCGTTGGCGGACCCCGTTTCGTTGTCGGTCCCGCTACCAATCGCGGGCCCCTCCTGGCGGGTGGCTGCATAGGCCACGCGCTCAGCGCTTTCGTCGCGCGCTGCGGGGACGACATCCGGGTCCACGTGGAAGAACACCGGCAGGCCGCTCAGGCCGGCGGCGGTGATGCGCCAGCCGCGCGTGTTCGCCGCGGTGGAGCGCCAAGAGCGCCGTTCGGAGGCGGGCATGCTGGGCAGGAAGTCCGCGCGCACCGCCTGCCACTCGTCGCGATCAAAACCGGCGGCATGAAAGAGGCGTTCCCACTGCTCGTCACCCACCGGGGCCGTCTCGGCCAGCAGCGGGTTCTCATCGGGGCCGCCGGGGACGCTCGCAAAGTGCAGCAGCCGGCCCGTGACGTCGGTGGTCACGGCCACCATGCCCGGCACGAGCGGGGCAGGGTCTTCGAAGTTGAGGTGCAGTCCCGCGCGCTGCAAGGCGTTGGGGCTCTGGCGGTAGTGGAAGACCACGGGTGAGGGCAGGGGGTCGTCGTGGCCCGTGCAGGCGTGGCCATCCGCTCGATGCGCGGAGGCCAGCTTGGCGTCCGTGCCGTACCACTCGCCGTAGTCATTGGGCGGGGTGTCGTAGCCCACATCGGCCAGCAGGCTTGCGACCCGGTCGCGCAGCACCGCCGGGGGCTGCTCGGCCTGAGAGACCAGTTGCTGGCTGCGGTTGGTGGGCACCAGCGCCAGCAGCCCACCCAGCAGCAAGACGAAAGCCATGAACAACTTGGTGACGCCGTGCACCGCGGGTGCGGCCTCGGTGCCCGCGCCCGCCACCAGCTCGGGGGCCGGGGTGTCGCCGCTGGCCAGGGCGGCCGCCAAGGGGTCGCCGCCGGGTAGGGCCAAGGTCACCTGTCGCGCGGAGGCAGGCCGGTTCTCGGGCTTCTTCTCCACGCACTTCAGGATCGTGCGCACGACGCCGGGGTCCACCTGCTCCAACATGCTCTTGGGCAGCCGCGGCGCCTCCTTCTGCTGCATGCGCACATAGTCGCCGAAGCTCTTGCCCTCGAAGGCGCGCTTGCCGCTGAAGATCTCGTAGAGCACGAGACCCAAGGAGTACACATCGCTGCGCACGTCCACGTCCTTGCCCAGGATCTGCTCGGGCGACATGTAGGCGGGGGTGCCCATCACGCGGCCGTCGTTCTCCTGGCGCACGAGTTCCGCGAGGCCGAAGTCGGTGATGCAGACCCGGCCGCGGTTGTCGAGCATCAGGTTGGCGGGCTTCAGGTCCCGGTGCAGCACGCCGCGGTCGTGGGCGGCGTAGAGCCCTTCACAGATCTGCTTGCCGATGTCGAGCGCCTTCTCGGCCGGCAGCCGCCCGATGCGCTTGAGCAACTTGTCGAGGTCTTCGCCGTCGACGTACTCCATGGACAGGAAGGTGCGGCCGTCCGCCTCACCGATGTCGTGCACCCGGGCGACGTTGGGGTGCGTCACCTTGCGAGCCAGGCGCGCCTCGGTCACGAAGCGCTGCATGAGCTCCGGGTTCTCGGCGGCCTCGATCGGCAGGAACTTCAGCGCCACCTGCTCGTCGAGCACCAGGTCGTCTGCCAGGAAGACCTGGCCCATGCTGCCCTTGCCCAATAGCGAGACGATGCGGTAGCGACCGGCGAGCACGGCGCCGGGTGCATAGCGCCCGTCGGCGAGGTGGGTGCCGGAACTGCCGGCCCCGGCGTCGGCTTGGCCGTCGGCCTGGGCAGAGCCCTTCCCCGGCCTGGAGCTGCTGCCATGAGAGGAAGGCGAGCTGGGCATGGCGAGCGGTCGTGGCGGGGCGCAGGTGAACTCGCCGACCCCGCCGTGGGGGTTCGACGCAGGCCCACACAGGTGGGGCCCAGCCCTCTTTCATCGGGTTTCGGACCGGGGGTTCTGGAATCCTGTTTTCGGGCGCTATCGGTCTGCCTCGACCCATCGTTTGCCCGCCTTCTCAGGGTCAGAGATCGAGGGGTAGCTCGACGATGAAGGAACCACCCCAGTAGTGCTCGACATCGGGCTGTTCCAGGGCGACTTCCCGGGAGGAACGAAAGCGGAGACGCACGCTGTCCACCTCTCCGGCAGCGAGGGCTGAAAGGTAGGCCTGATGCTCGGGGCTGATGTTGCTGGCCGCCCCTGCCTCCGCTGCTTTCGGCGCGTCGAAGGCGAACAAGAAGCTGCGGCTCATGTCGTCGATGGGAGGGATGGGTCCCATGGAAAAGGGCGCCGTACCCAAGGGGACGTCGCTGTCGGGTGCCAACAACTCCACGCCGAAGCAAGCGGGCACGGTCGTGGGGCTTTGGTTTCCGAAGGTCACGAACAGCTGTGCCGCCTTGTCCGCCATGGACTCCCAGTCGTTGAGGCGGACGCGGTCCGGGGTGAAGGCCTTCTGCATGGCGACGTCGGTCAGCGGGTCGCTCACCCGAACGGGGTAATCGTCGGGATAGGTGTCGCCAATGAGCAGGGTGCGCGGCTGGAAGACACGCACCACTTCGGTGCCCTTGAAGTTGCCGTCCTGTGAGGCGCCGTCTGTGTGTTGCACCCGGAGCGTGGCGCTCACCTTCAGGGTGACGAACTCCTTGTGCAGGTGTCCTTCCAGGAGCTCTCCGAGGGATGGCCTGAACACCCAGTTGCTTGGGCTGTCTGTACCGGCCTCGCTGAAGCCTTGCTTGGGAGGAGAGGCCCGGAACATGAAGCCTCCCGTGCTCTTCTCTTCACCATCCACGAGGAGGGAGAGGCTCATCCCCACCCAAGTGTCGGGCGGCAGTCCGGGGTCGCTGCGCTGCCATGCCACGTTGATCTTTCCGGGCGCGTCGCGGGCCACCAGCGAGCGCACGTGAAGCGTGGGCTGGAACCAGGTGTCGAGCACCTCTTCGCCGTCGGGCAACAGGCCGTCCGCCATGAGCATGAGTTGCTCGGTGGAGGGCGCGTTGGACGTCAGCTCGTTGGGATCGGCCGAAACTCCGCTGAGCAGCAGGAAGAGGGTGCTCACCGTGGCCAGGGTGCCCATCAGGGCGAGCACGACCAGCAGCGCCGTGAGGATCGGGTGGCGGCGCCACCAGGCTCGCGCTGCAGTTCCACCGCCCACGAGACGTTGGGAGAGCTTCGGCACGCCGGGCGGCAGTTGGGTTGGGTGGGCCAGGGCGTCGCGCAGGGCCGTGGCAAAGTCGCCCGCGCGGCGGAAGCGCTGCTCGGGCTCGTGGTTCAGGGCTTTGTGCACGACCGCTTCGAGCGCGGGGGGCACGCCGGGCAGGGCCTCCGAGAGAGGCACGAGTTGGCCATCACCCATGGCGGAGATGAGGGCGTTGCGGCTGGCGCCCGCATAGGGCAAGCGCAGGGCGAGCAGCTCGTAGAGGGTGACGCCCACGGAGTAGATGTCCGTGCGCGCATCGAGCGGTGCCTCGCGCCGGAAGGCCTGCTCGGGGCTCATGTAGAGCGGTGAACCGAAGACCTCGCCGGTGACCGTCAGCTCGGTGGCTGCGAGGTCGAGGGCCAGGCCGAAGTCCGTGAGCCGCGGCGTGCCGTCTGCCTCGGTCAGGATGTTCCCCGGCTTCACGTCGCGGTGCACGATGCCTTCGGCGTGGGCGTAGTCGAGGGCGTCGAGCACCTTGGCCATGAGCTGCACGGCCCACTCGATGCGTTCGGCGTCCGAGTGCGGCAGCGCGTCGGGGTAGGGCAGCTCGCAGTGGACCGTGTTGCCGCTCGTCGCGGGATCCGACGCAGCTGCCGACGCCGAGACCGTGGGCAACCCCGCCTCGCTCACCGTCGGCTCACTCTCATCTCGCTCCTGTTTCCAAAGCCGCAGAAGGTCCGCGAGCGAGCAGCCATCCACGAACTCCATGGCGAAGAAGGGCGCGCCCCCTGCTTCGCCGACGCTGTAGACCGGCACGATGTTCGGGTGCCGCAGCCGACCCGCCGCCGCGGACTCGCGCTGGAAGCGCTTCAACAGGCGCCGGTCCTGGCGCAGGGCGGGCGGCAGGATCTTCAAAGCCACCGGCCGGTTGAGGGGCATCTGCAGCGCGCGGTAGACCACGCCCATGCCGCCGCGCCCGATCTCCGGGCCGATCTCGTATTCGCCCAAGCGCACGGGCTTGTCGAGGGCCGGGTCCGGCGGCACCTCCAGCACATTCAGGATCTGGAAGAAGCGCTGCAGGGGCTCGGCGTGTTCCGGGTGGCGGCCAACCCAGGTGCCCTGCTCGACGGGCTCACCGGCGTGCAGCCGATTCAGGATGTGGTCCTGGATGTCTTCCAGGGGGCTCCCGGGCGGCGGTGTCTGGGTGTCAGCCATGGGGGTTTCCAATGCAGCGTGGGGGTCGGAGGGGTCGACTGGCCTTCCTCAGGTGGTGGAGGGGTGGGCCTGTCTTGTTCCATGGCGGCCTCGGTGCAAAAGGTCGCGCAGCTGCGTGGAAAAAAGTGGGGTGGAGTGGTGGGGTGGTGGAGTGAAGGGGTGGAGCGGGGTCGGGGGGGCTCAACCCGCCGTCATGGCTCGCGAGAGGGCGTCCAGGCCGCGGGAGACGAGGGCTTTCACCGCAGGTTGGGTGCTCTCCAAACGCTCGGCGGTTTCCGCCAGGGACAGGCCGCCGAGGTAGCGCAGGCGCACGGCCTCGGCCTGGCGTTCGGGCAGCTTGGCGAGGGCGGCCTCGATACGAGCGGCGCCTTCGTCTGCCATGGCGAAGCGGCTGGGAGTCGCGCTGTTGCCCAGCTGCGCGTCGGTCGCCAGGCGGGTCTCCAGCGCGCGCTTCTTGGCGCGCCCCGCACGGCGCGCCTCTGACAACTTGTAGCGGGCGATCTCCACCAGCCAGCGGTAGAAGGAGAAGGGACCCCGCGCCTCGAAGCTGTCGATCTTGCGCGCCGACTCGAGCAGGGTCTCCTGCAGGATGTCCTCGGCCGAGGTGCGGCCCGCGAGGGGCTGCGACATGCTCACGCGGATGAAGCCCAGCAGCCGCCCCGCGTGTCGAGCGTAGAGGTCGTCGAGGGCCTGGCGGTCGCCGAGACGGGCGGCGTCGAGCAGGTAGGTGGTCTCGGAGGTCACGGGCTCACGATGGACTGGAGTCAGCCGCCCGGCAAGATGAAGCTGGTCGTCATTCCGACGGCGAAGGGTGGCAATGCCTTCTGCGGGCTCGTGGCGCACAGCAGGGCCTCTCACTGAGCGAGGCAGGATGACGTGCCGATCAGAGTCAGAGAGACCAGGTACAGCAGTGTGCCGCGCTCAACCCCCAGGTTTGACAAGAGGGTGGACAGGGTCCAGAAGCCCACGCGCGGCAGTAGATTGGCGGCCGACCCGTCGGCACTGCCATAAGACACTCCGCTCCTACGTTGCTGTAGAGACCCGCCATGGATGAGAAGCCCCACGACGCCAAACACAGCACGGTCAATAGTTCCCCTGCGCGAAGCTGGTTGCGCCTGCTCGCGTCCGCCGCCTTCGCCTACGGCTTGCTCGAACTCGTGGTGCAGGTGGCCTGGTCGCCGGAGGTCGTACTGCGCGTAGACAACCTGGGGCAAGAGGTCTCGGCGGACGCCATGTCCAGCGAAGCGTTGCAGGCCGCGCGGGAGCAGGCGGGCCTCGGCTTCCGCGATCCCAGCCAGAGCGTGCACCCTTATCTGGGCTTCGTGTATGTACCAACCGAGGAGCGCGGCGCGGGGGCCGCGGGCATGTTCCCCATCTCCGAGGAGGGCTTCCTGACTGCGGGTTCGGTCGTGCGCAAGCGTGGGCCAGGCAAGTTGGTGATCGGTCTCACGGGCGGATCGGTGGCGGGGCAGCTGGGGTCCTTCTACGCCGACTTCTTGAAGACGGCCATGCATGCGCACGAGGTCTTCGCCGACCGCGAGTTGGAGTTCGTGTGGATGGGCATGCCCGGCTACCACCAGCCGCAGCAGGCGATCCTGCTCAACTACCTGTTGGCCCAGGGGGCCGAGTTCGACGCCTTCGTGAACCTGGACGGTTTCAACGAGATCGCCGTGGGCCCGGTGCTCAACGCGCCGCGCGGCACGCACCCCTTGTTCCCCATGAACTGGAGCATGGTGGCGCTGGACGTGCCCGACCTGCGGGTGCGGCGCACGGTGGGGGCCATCGAGCACCTGATTCGCGCTCGGCGGGAGGCGGCGTTGGCCTTCGCGGACTCGGGCTGGGCCTGGTCACCCCTGGCGCGCCTGCTGAACGTGCGCGAGGACGAGCGGGTTTCGGAGCGCATTGCGGCCTTCGAGGCCGAGCTGACGTCGTTGCCCCTGGACGAGGTGCCATGGTTCGTGCGCGGACCCGCGCGGGATCACGGCCCGCTGGAAGAGCTGGTGGCCGAGGGCGCCCGGGTCTGGGAGCGCTGCTCACGTCAACTCGAGGCGCTGTGCCGGGCGAACGGCATCCGCTACGTGCACGTGTTGCAGCCAAACCAGTACGACACGGGGTCGAAGGAGCTGAACGAGTTCGAGCTGGAGGCCGCTTGGGATGACGAGTCGCCCTACAAGTCCGCGGTGGAGCAGGGGTATCCGTTGCTGCGGGAGGCCGGTAAGCGCCTCGTCGCGCAGGACGGCATCGTCTTCTGCGACCTGAGTGGGATCTTCCAGCAGGTGTCGGGCCCGGTCTACTCGGACGCCTGCTGCCACTACAACACCGAGGGCAACCGCTTGCTGTCGGTGGGCATGGCGGCGGCGCTGGCGGAGGCGTTCGAGGGGCAGGGCTGAGTGAAGAAGGGCGTTGCGGGCAAGGGCCCGGTCAGTCGTCCCCGACGACCCAGGCCAGGCGACCGTGGAGGTAGTCGAAGACCAGCGTGGCGTCGCCGATCAGCGACAGGCCGATGTTGCCGTCGGTGTAGGCGCTGGCGAAGGCGCCCACCTCGGCGGTGGCGAAGCGGGCTGGCAGGTCCTCGAAGCGATGGCCGGCCACTTCGAGGGAGGTGATGTCCGCGTTCCACACCTTCGCGCTGCCGCCCACGCCCTGGCTGCGCGAACCTCGCAACTCCCGGCCTTCCAGGAGGTCGAGCCGCGCCACGGTGGGTGCATGGAAGGTGACGAAGTCCCCGGCGCCCGTGTCCAGATGGAAGAGGCCCTCGTGCTGGTCGAGGAAACGGCCGCGCAGGGTGGGGATGTTCTCGTCGAGCAGGAGTTCGTGCCAGGTGGCGTCCTGGAGCCCATACGTCTCCGGGTCGTACACGGCGATGCGGTCCGCCGAGGGCGTGTGCTCGACCACGGCGTGCGCCAGGATGTCGTAGCCGACGATGCCGGCGACCGGCACGCCGAAGGGCTCCTCCAGGAAGGCCAGGTCGATTTCGACGAAGACGGGCTCCGCGAGGGTCAGCGGACCCAGGCCGAGGGGCGGGCCCCGGCGGAGCCGCGCGGTGGAGGTTCCCGAGGCGCCCACGGCCACCACCTCGCCCCGCACCGGCATGGCGTGGGTGTCCGCCACCGAAGGCGTGATGACGAGGCCGCCCGCGCCGCTGTCGAAGATGAACCAGCCGCTGTCGTCATCGCCGATGCGGGCGCGCACGAGCTGGTGTCCCGTGCGCACGCGGAAGACCTCGAGCTCCGGCGCGATGTCGGCGTCGAAGGCGTGCGCCATCGTGCTTCCGGGCTCCAGCGTGAAGAGGGCCGGGTCGTCGTCGATCCAGCGAGCGTTCTCGACGGCGTAGTGGTTTGCGACGGCTCCGTCCTGCAGCTCATCCAGGCGATGGGGGAACCACCGGCCGTCGACCTGGCGCCAGTCGTCGAGGGTCCAGCGGGTGCCGCTGGCCTCCGAGGGGCGCACGAAGCTCGCCAGACGAGCGTTCTCGAGGGTCGCGTGGGCGAGGGTCGGTGAGCCACTCCAGCGCACGTCGAGGTGGGCGGGCTCCGTGGCGTCGGGGAGGCTGATGGAGAGGTCGGCGTCGGGGTCCAACCACTGGCCGCCGAGCAGGGCAGCCACGAGGCGCGCGTCGTCGGCCTCGGCGAGGATCGGCGCCCGCGTCACGCCTTGGCGGTCGGTGCCCATCAGGCGTTCTCCGTCGAAGGCCACGACGAACCCCAGCTCGTGCTCCACCTCCATGCGGAAGCGGCCGTCGGGGGCGAAGGCGAACTGGAAGCGGCCGTCGAGGCCGGCGTAGTGGGCGCTCCCCTCGCAGGCGAGGACCTTTCCGTCGGGGGGCGCTGCCTCGCCCAGCGTGGCGGCACGGACGCGGCGCAGGACGTCGTCCACGGAGTCGGAGCCGACCTGGGGCAGCAAGGCGACGGCGAGGCCGAGGGCCAGGTGGAGGGTCTGGATGGTGACCATGGCTGCTTCTCAGGGGGCGGGGTGGACTCTCGTTCGTTAATGTTCAATAATCTAATCACATTTGAACCACGCTGACGAGGGCCAACCCATGGCGAGACGACGACCGCGAATCCAGCGCGTGGACGGCATCGAGGCTGTCCGGCTGCTGGCTTCCCCTGTGCGCATGGAGATCCTCAACAGCCTGGCGGGGGTCCGGCGGGCCTCCATCGCCGAGCTGGGCAAGCTGCTGGGCCGGGCCCCGAGTTCGCTCTACCACCACGTGGCCCAGCTGGTGGAGGCGGGTCTGATCTTGGAGGGCGGGCGTCGTCCGACGGGGGCCCATGACGAGCTCGTCTACGAGGCTGCCGCGGATGAAATCGGACTGGCCCACGATCCGGCGGACGCCGAGCTCTCGGCGGCCATCGCCGACGCCATGGCTGCCAACCTGCGTGCTGCCGAGCGCGACTTCCGCGCCGCCCTCTGCGAGGGCACCGGCCGCGTGCGGGGCCGGGGCAAGGACACCTTCGGCGGTCGCTACAAGGGTTGGCTGGAGGAGGCTGATCGGCGGGAGCTCTTCGAGCACGTGGAGGCCATCGCGACGATCTTCGGCCGCCGGCAGGGCTCGACCGGGGGCCGGCTCGTGACGGCGACCATCGCGACCTGTCCGGCGGCGGTGAAGCGCCAGCGGAGGGAGCGGTGAGTGGGATGGGCGAGGTGGGTGCGATGAGTGCGATGAGTGCGAACGAAACGACCATGCGCTCCACGCCGCGGGAGCACGCGCGGTCCATGCTCGCCCCCAAGGCGCTGTTCACCCTCCTGTTGATGGCCGTCGTGCTGGGCGGTTCACCTTTCGCCGTCACGGATCCCCTGCCCCCAGATCCCCCAGCCCAAGTTCCCCTGGCCCTCCGGAGTCCTGCGACTGCGGCGGTCGTCGAACGCGCGCCTCGCCCGGCGGACGCGATCCTGGCGCAGTTGTCGACCCACGACATCGTGCTGGTGGGCGAGAGCCCTCATCGCGGTCGTCGCATCCACGAGGTCTATGCGCAGATCGTGGCGCACCCCGACTTCGCAGCGCGCGTCGACGACGTGATGGTCGAGTTCGGCAACGCTCTGCACCAGCCGACCATGGACCGCTATCTGCTCCAACTGGAGGACGTGCCCCGGGACGAGCTGGCCCTCTGCTGGCGCGACACGACGCAGCTGCTGGTCTGGGACTCCCCGGTCTACGAGGCCTTCTTCACGAGCGTCCGGGCGCTCAATGAATCGCTCGCGGCGGGCGAACGCGTGCGTGTGCTGCTCGGGGATCCGCCCATCGATTGGTCGGTGGTCGACAGCGCGTCCGCCCTCGAGCCCTGGCTGGAGCGGGAGGGCTCCTACGTCGACGTGCTCGAGCGCGGGGTGCTTGAACGGGACCGCAAGGCGCTCGTGTTCATCGGGTCGGGCCACTGCCTGAAGCGCGCCGCCCGTTCCGGTTTCGTGGAGGAGGTCACCGAGCGCAGCTGGCTTGGGCAGCTGCTGGAGGCGCGCCACCCGGGGCGATCCAGCACGATCTACTCGTTCTTCGAGAAGGGTGCGCTGCAGGATCTCGAGGGCGTCGCCGGCTGGACGGCCCCGACCTGGGTCGAGCTCTCGGACCACCCGCTGGGCGAGGCCTCCTTCGGTCTCATCGCGCCGAGCCTCTCCATTCGCGAGGAGGTCGACGGGCAGCTGGTCTGGATGCCGTTGGAGGCGGAGGATTGGCCCCCCATGAGCGTGATGGTGGACGCCCTCCTCTATCTGGGGGAGGAGCAGCCCGGTGAAGAGGTGGCGGCGCTCCCGAGCACCTACGCCGACGAGGCCTATGTGCTGGAGCTTCGGCGTCGGGCGCGCTTGCTCGACGAGCTGTTCGGCTTCGAGTACTACGTGCCGAGTGTGGAGGCGCTGTCCGCGGGAGGGTGATGGCTCAAGTCCGCGGCTGCAGGCGGGACGCGAGTGCGCCCATCACCCCCGGAACAACAACACCAAGCCGCTGGCCAGCAGCACCAGCTGCACCGCGCGCTGGAAGGCGGGCCCCACCAGGCGTGTGTGCAAGCGTTGTCCGAGCACCCGGCCCACCAGCAGCGGGATGATGGCCCAGGCCGTGACGGCCAGGCTCTCGCCGTTCAGGCGGCCGGTGCTGCCGTAGCTCACGAGCAGCACGGAGTTCAGCAGCACCCACAGCACGCAGAGGCTGGCCCGGAAGCTGCCCTTGGAGAGGTCACGCCGGCTGAGGACGTAGACCACCAAGGGGCCGCCGGAGGCGAACAGGCCTTGGACGAACCCGCCGCCTACGAGCAGGGCGCGGGAGAAGAGCTTGCGGGGAGGCCGATCCGCAGCCGCGGGCCGCAGGAGCTCCAGCAGAACCAGGCCCGCGATGATCCCTCCCAGCAGGCGCGGCAGGACGCCTGTATCCGCGGTCTGGAACACGAACAGTCCGAAGGGGAAGCCCAGCAGCACGAGGGGCAGGACCTCCCGCAGCAGGACCCGCCAGGCGATCTGGTCCCGCTGGTGCCAGGCGATCCACGCGCTGAGCCCCCAGGTGGTGGGCAGGATGGCCGGCAGGATCAGCTCGATGGGCAGAAGGTGGGCGCCCAGGGCCACGCTGAGGACGTTGGCCCCGAAGCCGAGGGCCCCCGCGCAGGTGTAGGCGGCCGTGATGACCAGCAGCAGGGCGAGGACGTGGGGCTCGGGCACGAGGGCAGGGTCACCGGAGCGGGGGTGGGTGTCCACGGGGATTGTGGATGGGGGCGGCGGGGGCAGGGTTCGTCCTCCGATGGCCAATCGGTCCGCCAACTGGCCTCCAGGCCTTGACGGCTGGGGGCTGGCCTCGCTAGAACAACGGGCTTGAACGGACCACCCAACCGGAGGTGGTTGCAGGACGGTACGCGGGGTGGAGCAGTCCGGTAGCTCGTCGGGCTCATAACCCGAAGGTCGCGGGTTCGAATCCCGCCCCCGCTACCATTTCTTCGACATCCATCGAGATGATCGAGGCGCGAGATGGCCCGATGGCACCCGACCCAGGGACAGCCGGCGGGCCATCGGCAATTCTGGCCCGGTCTCCTCTCGCTGCAGCCCGCCGAGACAGCGTGATCGGCCGCGAAGACGCCCCCGCCCGCAACGGGCGAAGGTGCTCGGCGAAGGTGTCAGCCCGGCTGTCCTCGCACCCCGATCACAGCGAAGCAGGTGTCGTCCTCGGCGGCTGGCTCCATCGCGGTTGCCTTCCAGACCCTGACGTCCTGGAACCCTGCGGCGGTGTACAGCTCCACTGCCTGCTGCTGGGTGTAGGAGCGCGACTCGGGCGAGAATCGCTGCAGCTCTTCTTCGAGCGTCTCGCCATCCAGGCTGACCTCGTAGCGGAAATCACAGTGCTCCATCTGCGTCTCGTGGTCGTATCGGAACCATGTCCAGCGCCGCACGAGCGCGCCATCCGTCTCCCGGATCGCCTCCCCGGTCACCTTCCAATCCGACACCGTCGGGTCGCCCTCTGACCAGAGCGTCTCGAAGGTCATGATCAGCGCCCCGCCCAGCTCCAGGTTGGCGAAGAGCCGGTCGACCGCCCTGCTGCTCGCGTCCCGATCGGTCAGCAGCTGAATGGTGGTGGACGACACGATGATCGTCTTGTAGTTCCTCGGAAGGTCCAACTGCTCGAAGGGTTGTTGGTGGAGCGTCGGGTCCAGCCCCTGCTGCTCCGCCTTCGCCCGGCACAGCGCCAACATCTCGGGGGAGTTGTCGACCCCGTCCACGTCGAGCCCCTGTTTCAGGTAGGTGAGGATCAAGCGGCCTGTGGCACAGCCGACGTCCAAGGCCGGCTGCCCGTAGCGTGCGATGACCTCCTGGAAGAGGAATCGATCAGGGAAATCCTCTTGGCCGGGCCGGATCAGATCCCAGGTTGAAGTCATGAGCCCGAAGTACGCGGTGCTTCCGTCGTCTGGCATGTGTTTCCTTGTGTGGCGGTCGCGCTGACGGGGATCGTACAGGGGGGGTGTGCGCTACTCGAAGATCACATGTAGCAGGAACAGCGCGCTGGCTAACACCAGGGCTTCGAGCGCCATCAGTGGCCAGCGCGCCAGCCTGGGTCCGCGCCCCACGCTCATGCTGAAGGCGGCGATGGAGCAGAGCACGCCGAAGCCTGCCCCCAGGAGGATGGGCTCGACGAACCAGAGCGAGCTCGACAGCCCTCCGGTGGGCACGCGGCGCTGCTTGCCGATGATGAACGCGAGGCCCCCGATGATGAAGGGCATGAGCAGGACGAGGGCGGGCACGATCAGTTCGTGGAGCGGTGGACCGGCTGTCGCGCGTTTGTCAGGCATGGCGTCGTTCCCGTCGGCGAGATTCCCTCAGACGGATTCTACTTCTACCTCCGGCTTCGGCGCGGGATGGGCAGCTGCCGAAAGAAACCTTGGATCCATCTCCACACTCGGCCCCATCGCCCACTGCTCCTAACCCACATGCCCAACATCCCCACCATCCCGCCCGCTGTCGCCCGCAAGCTCGGCCACTACGTCTACCTCTACGTAAACCCGCTGGACGGCTCAGTCTTCTACGTAGGCAAAGGCAAAGGCTCGCGCGCCCTCGCCCACCTGACCGACGGAGCGAAGGAGCCCGTCAAGAAGGTCATCCGTCAGATTCGTGCTGCGGGGCAGGAGCCCAAGATCGAGATCCTGTCGCACGGTCTACCCAGCGCCGAGGTGGCTCTGCAGGTCGAGGCGGCGGCCATCGACCTGATCGGGGTCGACAATCTGGCGAATGGTGTCCGCGGTTGGCATGGTCGGTCCTTCGGCAGGATGCCCGTCACGGAGTTGGTCGCGCACTACTCGGAGCGCCGGGCGAAGATCGACGAGCCGTCGATCTTGATCCGCATCAACCGCAACTACCGCTACGGTATGACAGACGTCGAGCTCTACGACGCGACGCGCAGTGCCTGGAAGGTAGGCCCCCGGGCCGAGGAGGCGAAGTATGCCATCGCCGTCTTCGAGTCGGTCGTGCGCGAGGTCTACGAGATCACCCACTGGCTCCCGGGCGGCAGCACCTTCAACAACCGCAACGACGGCCGTTACAAGCCACGCGAGGGACGTTGGGAGTTCGTGGGCACCCTCGCGGGCGACGAGCTTCGTGAGCGCCTGGTGAATCGCTCCGTGGCGCACCTCTTCGCGAAGGGGTCGCAGAACCCGATTTCGTATGTGGGGTTCGAGTAGGGGGGCTCTCACCCCCCCCACTCACTTCGGCTTGCGCAGAAACACGTCACTCGTCCCGTTGCCGTCCGGCGGCACGAAGTTGATCGCATAGGAGTAGAACGACACCGTGCGGCCGTTCGAGGAGAGCGAGGGGCCCTCGCTGTCGTTGTCCCCCTGAGCCCCGTCGGAGCCCAGGGAGGCGAGCGCAGTGATGCCCGTCACCCGATCGTGGGTGAAGACGTCGCAACGGTTGTTCGTGTCGTCCGGCACGAGGTTGGTGGCATGCGTGGCGAAGGCCACCATCCGGCCGTTGGCGGAGATCACTTGATCAGACGCTGCCTGGTTGCTCTGGACTCCGTCGGTGTTCACGGACACCCGCGTGGTCTGCCCCGTCTTCAAGTCGTGCACGAAGATGTCCCGCTTGCCGTTGGTGTCTGCTGGCACGAGGTTGGTGGCATTCGAGGAGAAGGCCACGAAGCGGCCGTTCGCCGAGATCGAGGGGCTGCGGCTGCTCCCGTCTGCCTGGGTGCCATCGCTGCTGACGGATACCCGTGTCATCGTTCCCGTCTTCATGTCCCGCACGTAGATGTCATTGAAGCCGTTGGTGTCGCCGGCCACGAAGTTGCTTGCAGCGGAATAGAAAGCGATGACGCGCCCGTTCGCCGAGCAGGTGGGGCGGGAGCTGGCCCCGTCGCCCTGGGCACCCGTGGGGCTCTCGGAGACGCGCGTCGTCAGGCCGGACTTCAGATCGTGCACGAAGACATCCTCCACGGCGTTCGTGTCTGTCTGCACGAGATTAGTCGCTTTCGAGTGGAAGGCGATGACCCGACCGTTGGCCGAGACAGCGGGCTCCCTGCAGTGGTCGTTGGGCTCGCCGCCGTCGCTGCTTACGGAGACGCGCGTCGTCTTGCCCTTCTTCAGGTCGCGCACGAAGACGTCACGCTTGCCGTTGGTGTCTGTTGGCACGAGGTTGGTGGCATCCGAAGCGAAGGCCACGACGCGGGCATTCGCCGAGAGCACAGATTCGAAATTCCCCCCATCCGCTTCGACTCCATCAGCACCGACGGACGCTCGCGTCGTCTGCCCCGACTTCGAGTCGTGGACGAAGACGTCTCCCTCGTCGTTCGTATCTACGGGCACGAGATTGCTGGCCGACGAGCAAAAGACCACGACCCGGCCGTTCGACGAGATCGAGGGGTAGAGGCTTTGCTTGTTCCCTTCGGCGCCGGGGCCCGAGACCGAGGCGCGCAGCGTCTGCTGCTGCTTCAGGTTGCGCACGAAGACGTCGCTCGTGGTGTTGGTGTCCCCCGCGACCAGATTGGTGGCGTACGACGAGAAGACCACGCAGCGGGCGTTGGCCGAGAGCGCAGGCTCTGCGCTGAACTGATCGCCTTCGGTCGCCTCGGGCCCGAGCGATACGCGCTGGGTTTCTTGCTGCTTCAGGTCGCGCACGAAGACGTCCAGCGTGGCATTTGTATCGCCCTGAACGAGGTTGGCCGCGCCCGAGACGAAGGCCAGCATGTTCCCGTTGGCTGAGAGCGCCGGCGCGGAGCTGGTGCTGTCCCCTTGGGCGCCATCGGGAGCGACGGATGCACGACTTGTCACGCCGGTCTTGAGATCGCGCACGAAGACATCACTCACGCCGTTCGTGTCCCCGGCCACGATGTTGGTGGCGTCCGAGCGGAAGGCGACGACCCGACCGTTGGCCGAGATCACGGGCTCGGAGCTGATGCCGTCTCCCAAGGCGCCGCCGAGGCCCACGGACACGAGCTGCGTCACGCCCGTCTTCAGGTCGCGCACATAGACGTCCCCCGGAATGCCGAGCTGGCTCTCGGACGCTTCCGCGGGAGGGTCGATCAAGTTGGTGGATTCGGTCGTGAAGGTCACATAGCGGCCGTTGCCTGAAATGGACGGTTCCTCGCTGGGCTGGTTGGCTTGCACGCCCTGGCTGTTCACCGATGCGAGTGTCGTCACACCTGTCTTTCGTGTGTGCACGAACACGTCTTCCAGGGAGTTCGTGTCTCCGACGACGAGGTTTGACGCACGCGAGACGAACGCCACCACCGCTCCATTCGAAGAGATGGCCAGATTCGAGCAATGGTCGCCTCCCAAGCCGCCATCCGAACTGACGGAGACCATCGTCGTGACACCCGTCTTCCGATCGTGCAGGAAGACGTCGTTCGCGGTGTTGGTGTCACCAGGTACCAGGTTTGTCGCATTGGACAGGAAGGCCACGAAGCGCCCGTTCGCGGAGAGCGCGGGCTGCGTGCTGAAGCCGTTCGCTTCGCTGCCGTCGAAGCCCACGGACAGCCTCGTGGTCAGGCCCGTCTTCAGGTCGCGTGCGAAGACATCGCTGACGCCGTTGGTATCCCCCAGCACGAGGTCGTCAGCAAAGGAGACGAACACCATGACCTTGCCGTTGGCCGAGATCTCCGGTTGAGTGTTTGCACCGGTCGTCTCGGCGCGATCTCCGACCGAGACGCGACTCACTTGTTGAGCGCTCAGCAACTGCGGCAAAGCAAGCGTTCCCAGCGCCAGGAGGGCGAACGGGACCAGACGCCCAGACATCTCACGAACACACCAGCGCATGCGCATACCCGGGCACCCCCATCGGCAAGAAGAACGGACGCGTGTCCGCCGAGCAGACAGGGTAGGCGAGTGCTGGGCGCGGGGGCTTGGCTTTTTCGCCGTCCGGGTGCTCCTGGCGATCCCAGAGCCCCAGCACCGTTTGCTGCCAGCCTTGGACGGCGTGTCCGTCCCCCACGACGACCGTCTCTTCGCGCGCTTTCAAATCGGATGCGTGCCGGTCCTCTTCCCGGGCCGATCGAACTCCGACCGGGCGCCGGTGGCCACGCACCTTCTAGGGACAGTTCAGTGTGTCCACGACGACTGAGCTGGCTCCGTCGGTGTCGCAGTCATCGGAATTGCTGAGAGCGGCACATCCCAGCACGGCTGACTCGCGGCTCCGGATCCCATCCAACCCGTTGTTGAACGCAGAGCTATGGGCCAGGACGCTGCCCTGTTCGACGGCGAAGCCATCTGTGCCATTGCCCGAAGAGACGCACTCGCTGATGACCGTCTGTAGGACACCTGCTCCCGAGGTCAAGCTGAAACCCCACTCAGCATTGCTTGTTGCAACGCATCCCCGCAGAACACTCGACGGATTCGGCACGAAGCCACGTAGATTGAAAGAGGACACCGTGTTGACGATCGTTCCCCGACCCGAAGTGATGACTCCTTGGCTAGCGTTACCCTGTGAGATGCAGCTTGCGATCGTGCACCCCACGCCGACAAAGATGCCGTTTCGACCCGACCTCATGACGCGCAGCTTCTCGAAGCTGCTGTAGGTTGCTGCCGTGACCTGCCCACCAATGCCATCGCGGCCCCAGTCGACGAGCCCTCCGTTGAACACGGCGATGTTCTCATGCGGCCCGCCGTCAAAGTTGATGCCGTCCAGAGAGCCAGGGACGCCGAGCAGGCTGAATCCATTCAGGTCGATGGTGACATTGCTGGACTCGATCGAAATCCCGCTTTCGCCAGCCATGCCTGTCAACGTCCTCGTCAGGAAGTAGCTGCCGCTCTTGTCGATCGTGAAGGGTAGGGAAGAGATGGGTGTGCGTGGGTCACACTTTGCAAAGATCGCCCGGCCTTGGAGACCCGTGGGTTGGGGTGCCGCGACCAGTGCTTGGGGCGTCATGCTGGTGAGCAGGAACAGGCAGCAGGTGACAGTTGCCCCGGCCGCCATCCAGGCACCACGGAAATCATGAACAGGGTTCTTCATTTACATCTCCCGTCGTTTTTATGGAATGGCGCCACTCTCGCCAGTGAGTGTCCAAGTCCTCCTCCTCCCGTTCCTCTAAGGAGCGCGAAACCCAGGCTCTCCGGACAGCCAATTCTGCTTTACCGAGTTGAGACCACTCTCAGTTCACGCAGGAGGTTCTCTGCGATTGGCGAAAGAACATCGAACGCCCCGACCATAGCACGCATTACACCCGCCTACCGGCTCAAGAACTCATACCCCAGTGTGTACGCCGTGCGCATGTTGTTCATGCCGTCGACGATGAAGTACGCCAGGATGCACACTTGCTCGCGGTCCTCGTTGAAGATCTGGGTGTACTCCGTGGTTCCCTGCTTCAGGTTCGCGCTGAGCTTCCACCCGGGAGGCAGGTTGAGCGCAAGCGTGTCACGAAGTTCGTTGTACTTCTGACGCACGGTTGCAGAGCTCTCGTCTTGGGCCAGCCACGCTTGGTGCCTGCGCGGTCCGTTGTCCCGGTCGGGCTGGATGATGAAGGAGGCGATGGCACCCGGAAACGGTGACGCGTTGTAGAAGGTCCCTCGCCGGAACGCTTCCTGGTAGCCCTTGGGCATGTCCCGGCTTGGGATCTCGCTGAGCTCAATCGACGCAAACGACGACTTGGCTGCCTCCCCGAAGTCACGGATTGCGATCCAGGTGTCGTTCTCTGGGAAGGCCTCTTCGACCGCCCGGCCTTCGAGCGAACCCTCTGCCCGGCCAACAGATGCTTGCAGTTTCTCGCGATCCTCCGGACTCAGCGTTGAAGGAAGGACATCGATCAAAGCGACCAGGGTCTCAAGATCACTCAAGGCAGCCGTGTTCCTGTGCTGGATTCCGGCTGCCTCCAGCTCGAGTGTGGCGATCAACTCCGTCTGCGCAAGTTGTGCGCTTTCCAGCTCGGCGAGCTTCGCCTGTTGCTCCGCGACTTGCGACGAGAGCTCATCCCGATCATCGCTGAGCGCTTCGCGAACTGTCGTGATCTCATCCAGGTCACGTTGGGTCTCGATTTGCGTCCACTCGGCGGCGCTGGTTGCTTGCCGCGCCTCTTCAAGCTTCTGGAGCGCTTCTTCCCGCTTGTCGTTCGCGTCGGCAAGTTTTCGTTCAGCCTGCCTCAGTTCTTCGACAGCCTTGGAGTGGTCTGCCCTCGCATCCTGGATGTCCTGCTGCAAGCTAGCTTGAGCCAGCGCCAGGCCTTCGTTTGAGCTGGAGAGCAGCTCCGTCTTCAACTCCAGCGCAGTGACGGCACTGGCTTGCTCTTGGTACTGGTTCACCAGCCGGGCCGACTCAGCACGCTGCGCGTCCAGCTCTTCGACGTAAGCCCGACGTTGAAAGCTCAGCGCGACCAGCGCAACGATCAGTGTGGCCACTTGAAACCAGGTGCTGGCTCTCTTGAACCATGGCTTGCGAAGCGCTTCCACTTCGTGCCGGAGCTTCTCGCTCAAGAGTGTCTGTTCGCTCTGCGGATGCTCCTGCGTGGGTTCCTTCTCCACGGCGTTCCCCTTTCTTGTTCCCTCAGGACAGAGACGCGGCCGGAGGTCACCTTCGCCTTCGTTCCCCTCAGCTCCCGACCTACGGAACCAGGATCTCTACGGTCTGCCCCGCCTGTACGGGCAGCCCAACGACGCTCGTGCCCATCACGGTCAACTCCAAGCCTGGGATGGCCGGGATGCTGAACGAGATCGTGCCGTGAGCATTCGTCGTTCCCAGTGCAACGACTGGACCGCTTGGAGCCGTGATGACGACGTTGTAGCTGGGTGAGGTACCGGCGATCTTGACGAGCAGCGGAAGGCGGAGGGTTTCGCCTGGTGCAGTGCCTAGGGTCCCGAGAGGTGAGGCGGGCGCCTTCGGCGGGGAGGGACCAATACCGCCGCCGCCCCCGGATGCAATGAAGGACGGTCGTGTGCCGCCGGACGTGGCGGGGGCAAGGCTAACGAGCAGGGCGAGCGCCAATGCGCGCCATAGCTTCCGAGGTGTGGCGAGGGGCTTCACGAGCTGGGCCTCTGCGAGGAGGGCGAGGGACCAGGGAGGGACAAGTGCTGGACCACTTCGCTGAGATCGAGTCCGAACTGAGTCGCCAGCCATGGCGCCTCGTCGACGATCAGTCTGGACAAGTATGCAGAATCATCGACCCCTTCCAAGGCGGCCCGGAGACGGGCGGCGGATTCACGGAACTCTGATCCCATTTCCATCCAAGCTTGTGCAGTCAAGCGGTTGAAAGCTGCAAGGGGAAGACTTTTGCCGCTCGTCAGCAGAGTGTTTCCAACTTGCGCCGTTTGCTCGTACTGAGCCAAGAGGAGAAGGACCGTCTGTCGCTCCTCTTGCGCAACTTGATACCACGACGGCGACAGCGCTTGATCGAGCAGGATCTCAAAGCGTTCAGCCGACTCCTCGATACCTCCGTCAGCTCGGACGCATTGCGCGCGAAGGAACTGAAGCCGTGGTGACTCACCTTCGACCCCTACTCCCAGGTCCAAGCAAGCATGAGCGCACGCAAGCGCCGACTCGCTGGAGGGGTCAGCCAACGGCAGCTCATCCTTTGCCAGCGTCAGTCCAACGCGGGCTTCAAGGACCAACAGGTCCGAGTAGAGGGCCGAAATCGGCTTCGGGTCCTCGAACCATCGGATGTTCCGAGTCTTGGTCTCCGCAGCCATGGACCAGCAGCGTCGCGCCATCTGATACGCCACCCGCGCCAGCGCATCCTGACCAGCCACCTTGCCGACACGCACCAAACGTTCGAGCAACAGATCGTGCGCAGTCATGGCGAACCTCCTTCCAGCTCCTTCTCGATCGCCTGGTCCAGGCGCTCCATGGCTTCGAGCAGCAGCGACTCCACATCGGCTACAGGGATCGACAGTTCCTTGGCGACCTCTTCATTGCCGAGACCGTCCATCTGGCTAGCACGGAGCACTCGGCGGTGGGGGAGGTCTAGCCGGTGCAAGCAAATGTGCGTTGCACGGGCGTGGATTTCGGCGGGGCCGTCCAGCAGTTGGGGCTTGCCGTCGGCATCCCAGCGCACGGGGCCGGTGGGGTCGGACACCCTCGACAGCGCGATGTCACGCACCCGGGTTTCGGCCTGTGAACGCATGGAGGAGTCAGCCCGAGTGAGAAAGCCAGGCGCGTCGTCCCGGAGCGGCGCGACGTCCACGAACAGGGCTTCGTAGAAGGCGACGACCAACTCGTCTGGGTCCTCGGCTAGTCCGATGTCGCGCGCGATTTGGGCGGCCAAGCGTGAAAGGCGGCGCCCGGCGAGGTCTACCAGGAGCTCATAAGCAGCAATGTCGCTTGTCGCTTGGAAACGCCTGACCAGCAGGTCGGCGGCGCGCTCGAGTTGCAGGTCATCGTCAACGTTCAGCTCGGGCAGACCCGGAACTTCCGACGCACCAAACACATCGTGCAGGCGTTCGAGGAAGTCCTCCTGCATGTCCCGCGCTCCGCGCCCCTTGGTGATGAACGGTGATCCGACGACTGGACCAGCATCTACGAGCAATGGCTGGGCATGATTCACGAATCCTGCTTTCGGCCCGTCACGCCATGCTCCCACCGACCAGCGAGCCTAAGTTGGCTCCTGGCGCACGTCAACGTCCGCGTATGGCGGCGCACCTTAGTGTTGTGAGACTGCGGTGCATGTCGCTGACTCGGAACGGTCATTCTTGACGGCCGGCAGTGTGGCGGGTCTTCGCGGTCTAGGTCGCTCATCCAGAAAGCCCACACCCCCAGCGAACTGCTCCGAACGCTCATGGACGTGCGTTGGAAAACCGTTCTGCGGCCCAGTCCTCAGAACGCCGAGCGAACAAACACCGCCGACGGTCAAGACATCCGCATGAAGCGTGGGTCTGAGAGCGCACAAGGATGCGCAGACCAGCAAGGTCTTGATGGGGTGCATGAGTCGCCCACCCGTGGTGCTGGCTTGGATCCCGTGCCAGTCAGTTTGCTCGCAGTTCTCGGTTGCTGGGCAGCGAGAGGCTCCGCCCCCCCGATCCCGACCACCGATGGCGACTGTGTCGATCCCGAGGCGGCCCGCCGTGGAATCGCACGGCGAGCGCTGTCGAACACCCCACTCTCCGCAATTCTGCGGATGGCAGCCCGGATCGATGGGCGGTATGCAAGCCTATGTCATGCACGAACAGACCCACGGCCACTCAGCCCTCGCGCTCGACGAGCTGCAGGCGGCGCCTGTCGCCAGCGAATGCACTGGCACTGGCGCTGACGCTGACGCTGACACCGACGCTGAGGGGGCGACCGCCGACCGGCTGACCATCGCCCAGTGGAAGACGCACCTGGCCCAGTACGAAAAGCCCTCGCGTTGGCGGGCGACGGTTCAGATCGTCGACACGCTCGGGCCCTACATCCTGGTCTGGTACGCGATGTACCTCAGCATGGGCGTGTCGTGGTGGCTCACGATCCCGCTCGCGGCGTTGTCGGGCCTGCTGATCATCCGCGTCTTCATCATCTTCCACGACTGCGGGCACGGCTCGTACTTCCGCTCGCACCTGGCCAACGACATCACCGGCTTCATCGCTGGGATGCTGAGCTTCACACCCTATTACCACTGGCGTTGGCAGCACGGCCTGCACCACGCGACCGCCGGCGACCTCGACCGGCGCGGCACCGGCGACATCTGGACCATGACCGTGCAGGAGTACCTCGAGTCCGGCCTCTGGAAACGCTTCGCCTACAAGCTGTCGCGCAATCCCATCGTGCTGTTCGTGATCGCGCCGCTGTTCTTGTTCGTGTTCCGGCAGCGCATCCCGTCGCGCCGGGCCAGCCCCCGTGAGCGCCGCTCGGTGTGGTGGATGAATCTCGCCCTGGCCGGCATGGTCACGGTGTTGAGCCTGGTCTTCGGCTTCGTCCCGTACCTGTTCATCCAGCTCACGGCCAGCGTGGTGACAGGTGCCGCCGGTGTCTGGCTCTTCTACGTGCAGCACCAGTTCGAGGACGCCTACTGGGAACGCGGCGACGACTGGGACTACACGGTGGCCGCGCTCCAGGGCAGTTCGTACTACAAGTTGCCGGCCCCGCTGCGCTGGCTCTCGGGCAACATCGGCTTCCACCACGTGCACCACCTCAGCAGCCGCATCCCCAACTACCACCTCGAGGCGTGTCACGACTCACACCCCCTGTTTCAGCAGGTCAAACCCGTCACCCTGCTGGCGAGCTGGCGCACGATGTTCCTGAAACTCTGGGACGAGCGCGGACGCAAGCTGGTGGGCTTCCGGCATGCGCGGGCCCAGCGCCGCGAGAACGCAGCACGCGCCCGGGATGCAAAGCGGGATGCAAAGCGGACCGCTCAGGCCGACGCCCCGTTGTCTGCGGGGGCCTCGCACGGCGAGCACGCTGACGCGACCCGTCCGCATGGGCAGAACCAGAGTGAGCGTCGTGTCCGCGCGAACGGGGTTCACGTGCACGCTCAGGTCCACGATGCCCACTTGGAAGGTCAGCGCGGTGCCCGAGGGCGCGCCGACGAAGTTGGTCGTGCCGCCGAGTGAACCGTTCGGCTCGGTGAACGCGAAGGCCTGTGCCGTGACCGGGAAGGCGTAGAGCGCGCGGCTCGGCCGGCGGCGCGGGTTGAGTTCACTGATGACATCGCGTTCGGGCGTGTGGGCTGCGCGGAGACGTCGCCAGGCCCCTTGCTCACCCACCTGCTAGCATGCGGACATGACGAATGAACCACAACATCTCGGCCTCGGCCGCGAGAAGCCTGACGCGCGCGACGCCCTGTTCGTTCCCCTGGCGATGAAGGCGGCGGCCAGCCCGGGCTCCACGAGCATCAACCTCGTGAATTGGGAATGGCCCGTCTGGAACCAGGGCAGCCTCAACAGTTGCACGGCCCAGGTGGTCGCTGCTGCGGTGCACTACCTGATCGTCAAGGAGAAGGTCCACGTGCCCTTCGATCCGTCGCGGCTGTTCGTGTACTTCAACGAACGCGTGCTCTTCGACGAGCTGGAGAAGCCGGGCGGGCACGCCATCGACCACAACGCGCCGGTCTACATGCGCGACGGGATCAAGGCCTTGGCGCGTTGGGGCCTCTGCCGCGAAGACCACTGGACCGATGACCTGGAAGACCTGCTCACGAAATACGTGGAGCGCCCGCCGCAGGATGCCTACGACTTCGCCGAGGACCACAAGACGGTCAAGTACTCCAAGCTGGACGTGCACGGCAAGCCGACCGCCGACAAGCTGCGCTTGTTCAAGGCGTGCCTCACGGAGGGCTTCCCGTTCACCATCGGCATCCACGTCTACCCCAGCATGTCGAGCGCGGTCGAAGGTGCGATCCCCACGCCGAGCGATGCCGCCACGGCCACGGGCGGCCACGCCTTGCTCGTGACGGGCTTCGACGACGCTTCGCAACGCTTCATGATCCGCAACTCATGGGGCTCGAGCTGGGGCAAGCAGGGCTACGGCACCATCGGCTACGACTACGTGTGCAACGACAAGTTCACGGACTCCATCTGGACGATCCGCGGCGCGACCTGAGCCGGGCCAGAACACGGCCCCATGCGTCACAGCTTCGTGATGTGGATCACGTTGTCCTGCATGTCGCCATCGCCGTTGAGGTCAACCAAGGCGAAGGCCTCATAGACCATGTAGGCCACGTAGGGGGCCTCGACCCAGGCGTTGTAGCTGGTGGTGGGCCCCAACACGGTGAGGGTGCCGTGGCGGCGGTCATACGCGTGGAGTATGAGGTCGAGGATATCGCCATCACCGTTGATGTCGGTCAGCCCCTGCGACCACTCTTGCACGGAGATGACCACCACCCGTTCATCGCCCGTGGCAAAGATGCTCGCGTAGGGCAGGTCGACCCGTGATCCGTTCGAGAGGTCGAGGATCGTCGGTGTCTTGTCGGCGGTGTCCCCATCGCCGTTGCGGTCCAGGTTGCCCTGCGAAGCCTCGGAGACGACGACCGTGAGGGCGTCGCCCGCGAGGGTGAGAGCGAAGGGGCTGCGCTCGCTCGCCAGGCCCGTGTTGCGGAGCTTGAGCGTCCGGGTGTCCAGGGTGTGGGCGACGAGGTCGACGAGATCGCCGTCGCCGTTCAGGTCTGTGGCCGCCTCATGCACGAGCAGGGCAGCGCGCGAACCCTCGATGGGGAAAGCCACCACATCGCTCAGGGGGCCGAGGTAGACATCCAGCTTGCTCGTCTCGCCCGTGAGACCGTCGATGCGCTGCAGGAAACAGGGCGCACTGGAAGAGTCCGTCTGCGGGACGCTTGTGAACGCGGCGTCCCCGGCGGGGATCACGAACGCCGGTCGGTAGATAGGGCCCCAGGTGATGTCCGTGGGTTGCGCGACACCGGAGGACAGGTCGAGCAGCGCGATGAGCAGGCTGTTCAGCGCGCCGTCGCCATCCACATCGACGGCCAGCGCCGCCTCGCTCACGTGCACGACGAGCTTGTCGCCTGCGAGGGCCCAGAAGGAGAGCCCGATGAGCTCCGCGAGGCCGGTGTTCTTGGTGAGCCCGGTGTGGGCGTCGTACACGTGGATCACCTTGTCATCGCTGTCGCCGTCCCCGTCGAGGTCCTGCCCGCCTTGGTCACTCTCTGGCACCAAGAAGACGACGAAGCGCGGCCCCACGTGGAGCGTGTTCATGCGCGTCATGGCGAGGCCGGTGTTGGTTGTGTGGCCCGTGGCTCGGGAATGGACGTGCATCACGCTGTCAGTCTTGTCGCCGTCGCCGTTGAGGTCCTGGTTTGATTGGTAGGCCTCGCGTACGCCCATCACCACCAGTTCGTCGGTGACGCGGTAGTCGCTGAAGGTGATCGCGTGGCCCAGGTTCTGCACAAGGCCCGTGCGCAGGTCGTGGATCTGGACGACATTCTCCGTGGCGCCGATGTCTCCGTCCCCGTTCAAGTCCAGCTGCTGACTTCCCTCGTTCACCAGGACGGGCACGAACCTCCTGTCCACGTAGTTGGGCGAGGTGATGCCAGCCAAGGGCAGGGTCAGGCTGGTGTCGGACTCGGTGTTGAGCAGGTAGGGGACCCAGTCACTCACGTCCCCATCGCCGTTGAGGTCACCCGTCTGGGCGGTTTCGAAGATGAAGCTCGTCAGCCGGCCGACCTCCAGGCTGGTGATGTTCCCAGGCAGGCCCGTGTTGCCAGGCGCGACGTGCAGGGCCTGGGCGAGCAGCGGTGCGCCGAGCAGTGCGATCGCGAGGGGTGCGAGGAGGGGCGTGATGAGAGGGCGAAGCACGTTGGTGATCGGCACGGTCTATAGCTCCTGGTTCTGCTCCTTGGGCGGTGGCTCGTCACCACGCCCACACCTAGTCCCGTGTGGGGAGACGGATTCGGAGCCGCAACCGGACACAGAACGCAGAGCTGCGTACCGACGCTCTATTCCATTGGTCGCGTCGCGAAGCTGAGAACTGCCCCTAGGGCGTGGTCGACACCACCGCATTGGACAGCCCGATGCCGCCGGGCACCGACGGGTCGTCCACCAGGAACTGCAGGTAGATGTCCACGCCGCTCTGGATGTTGGGCGGCCAGGTGACGGAGATCACGGCGCGCCCGTCGGCGTCGCTCACGAAGAAGATCTGGGTGACGAAGGGGAAGGCGTGCACCGTGCCGCCCAGGAACGGGAAGGGCATGCTGGTGGCCGCGATCCAGTTGAGCAGCAGGCTCTGGGGTGGCAGGTTCTCGAGGCGGCGGTCCAGCACCGAACCCGCAGTGAGGGGCGCGCGCACAACCAGCTCCGGCGTGCCCGCGGCGCCTGGCACGCCACCACCCAGGTCGGGCCAGGTCGCCGGACCGTCGAAGCGGAAGAGGATGTTGTCCTTGGCACCCGAGACGTAGTAGCGATCTTGATCGTCGGTGGCGACGTTCTCGGGCCACTCGATGTACGGCTCGACCCCAAACTGACCCTCGTAGACCAGCGCGATCTGCTCGGGTGCGGCCGCGATACGGAAGACGTTGTTGGAGGCTCGCGCGCAGATGTAGGTGGAGCCGTAGCCGTCAAAGGCCACGTCACGGGTCGCCGAGAGTGGGCTGCCATTGGCACCGGTAGAATCCAACACGGCGGACACATCGCCCGAAGGCGTCACGCGGAACACCGTGTTGGAGATGTAGTCCACCGCGTAGACCCTGTCCTTCGAGTCCACCCGCAACTGTTGGCAGTTCAGCATGGGGTGGCCGAGACCGTCGCCCGCGGGGCCGATGATCTCGGTCACGACGCCGCCGGGCGTGAGCCGGAAGACACGATCGCCCAGGAGGTCCGAGAAGTAGAGGTTGTCGGAGCTGTCCGTGGCCAAGGCAAAGGGTGCGATGGGGGCGAAGGGCGTCAGCAACGTGTTGAGGTTGGTGACCGTGCCGCCAGACGTCACGCGGAACAGGTTGTCGAGACTCCCGGACGCATAGAGGGTGCCCTGGGTGTCCACGGCGATCTTGCCGTTGCCAAAGTACTCCTGGCCGGGGCCTGCACCGGTGTTGTCCAGCACCATGGTGGTGGTGCCGTCGGGCTCGATGCGGAACACGTTGTCGCTGAAAGAACCCGCGACGTAGAGGTCACCGTTCGGCAAGAGGACGAGGTCCTCCGGGTACTCCAGGTCGTGGCCCGTTCCGCCGAAGGCTCCGTCGATCACCGTGCTGATGGTGCCTGTGGCTCCGTCGATGCGCAGCACATTGTCCGTCTGCTTGCCGCTCACGTAGGCGTCGCCCAGCGGGCTCACGGCCAGGCCATTCATGCCGAGGAAGGAGTACTCGAGGCCGTTCGCCGTCTCGTCGAGGATCGTCTCCGTGGACGCGTCCGTCTCCACGCGTTCCACACCCTCCTTGTGCAGGAGCATGAAGCTGCCGTCAGCCATACGCCGCAGCCCGTGACACGCGCCGAGCGGGGAGGAGGAGGCATCCAGGAAGAGCCCCAGGCCGACGCCCGGCGTCCAGGTGCTGATGTCGCAGTTGCCGTTCAGGAAGAAGAGGGTTCCAGCTGCGTCGAGGTGCAGATCCCGCAGACCGGCGGTGGTGATGATGGGCAGCGGGGTGACGGTGTTCGTCAGGTCGATCTCCAGCAGCAAGCCGAAGTTCTGGGTCTGAACCACCTGGCGGCCTCCGAACCAGATCCTGCCGTCCGGGTGCACCGCCAGGGTCATGAAGTTGCTGATGGGCGCGTCGACCAAGAAGGTGCTCACTCCGCCGGGAGTGATGCGGTAGAGCTCGCCCGTGTTGGCAGCCACGACCATGTTGCCCGCGCCATCGAAGTCCAGGAGGGAGGGGTTCAAGCCAATGGCCGTGAAGACCTCCGTGGCAGCGCCACCGGACGGCACGTGCAGGATGCTGTCCACGGTGCCGCTGTTGCTCAGGATGTAGAAGTCGCCGGCCCCGTCGCCAGGGACCAGGATCGGTCTGAACAGGGGCGCCGCGCCACCGGGCACGCCCGTGGTGTCCACGAAGATGCTTGCGGTCCCCGCACTGTCGATACGGAAGACGCGGTTCTGGTCTCCGACAAACACGTTGTCAGCGGCATCGACGGCGAGCGATGTCGGTTGCACGACGGTCACTCCCGTGCCGCTGCCGCTGGCGTCGAGCACGACCGTGATACTGCCGTCGGGGTCGACACGAAACACATTGTTGGAGAACTGACCCGCCACATACAGCCGTCCGAGGGAGTCGAGCTGGATGTCGGCCGGGTGATTGAGAATCTGGCCCAGGCCGTCGCCCAAGAGCGGCAGGAACAGCCGCGAGGTCCCGTCCGGTTCCACGCGCATCACGTTGTCCGAGACCTCGTTGGCCACGAAGACGTTTCCCGCAGCGTCTTCCACCACATCCACGGGCTTGTTGATGCCATTCCCGTTGAACGGGTGGAGCAGCAGGCGCGGATTCAGCTGGGCGCTTGCGAAGCTGGGCGTGAGCAGGACGAGAAGCAGCGTGGCGAGCGTGGTGCGAGGCATGGGTCGCTTTCCCGGTCGACTCCGTTGCGCCAGCGCAGGTCGGGTCGCGTTGCGGCGAACCCGGCGGCTGGTGATCGAACGCTCCGTGAGTCTCCGTCATCCAGAGGCGGTGTGGTTCCGGATCCCTCGAGCCCCCGACGACCTCGAGTCCCGGTCCCGTGTCGCTCGCTACCCTAGCAGTGATGGTGGGGTAACGGGGGAGACGGGAGATCGTGTGGCCCGCGCCAGGGCTCCAGCTTCACGAGTGAGCGGCGCCCGCTGCGACAAACGGCTCAGGCTCGCGTCATAAGGCAGGATGACGAAGGTTGTTCCGTAGAGCATCGGATTGTCAGGAATGGGTGGGCGCAGTGTGTCGACGTCCGTGGCGAGCCAGCTGAGCCTACGGCCGGGCCGCGATTTAATCGCTGCTACCGAAGAACCAGGGCGAGCGCGACGCCACCCAGAAGGAGCCAGAGGCTGAGGCCGAGGACGAGAATGCGCCCTGAGGCCGCGCGCAGGGAAGCCGGTGTGAGCGAGAGGCCCATGCTGAAGAGTGCGAGCACCAGGCAGCGGCGGCCGCCGGCTGCGAGCAGGCGGCCGGGTTCCTCGAGCGCGGGGACCAGGGCGACGAGTGCAGCCAGCGCGACGAAGGCCAACACGAACAGCGGAGGGCGAGGGAAGGCGCGCCGCTTGCCGGTCTCGATGCCTCGGGCTGGCACGAAGGAGAGAGCGAGGCACACCGGCAGGATCCACAGGGAGCGCGCGAGCTTCGTCACCGTGGCGACTTCCAGAGCGCCGTCGCCATGGGTTGCTGCCGCACCCACCACCGAACTCGTGTCATGGATCGCGAGAGCGCACCACTCGCCGAAGGCCTGGGCATCGAGCCCCAGGGCCTGGCCGAGCCAGGGGAACACGAAGAGCGCGATGGCATTGAGCAAGAAGACGACGCCGAGCGCGACACCCACCGAAGAGGGCCGAGCGCGGAGGGCTGGCGCAGCGGCGGCGATGGCGCTGCCGCCGCAGATGGCCGTGCCGACCGTGATCAGGAGCGCGACGTCCCGTTCGATGCGCAGCCAGCGCGCCAACAGCAGGCCGGCTGCGAAGGCGACCGTGAGAGTGATCAGCGCGGTCCCCAGACCCGAGAGGCCGGTTTTCAGCAGGACGTCCAGCCTGGTTCCTGCGCCGAGCGCCACGACGGAAGCCATCAGCAACTGCTTGCCCGCGCGAGGCACGAAGGTCGGGACGTCGTGACCCCAGGCCAGCAGGGCACCCAGCAGCAGGGCCACGAACCCGGGGACCGGCAAAGCCAAGCAGGCCAGCGCCCCCAGCAAGAGGCCCAGGTTCCGAGGAGCGTGAGGCCCGCCGGCGATGCGGGGGAACGGAGAGTCGGCTGCGAGCGATGTCATGTCGGAAACATGCCTCGCAAAGCATTTGTGAAACAGATGAAATGCCTGATAGGGCATCAGTTTGACTGATAGTATGTTGCCCCTGTGCGCACCCCTCTTGATCCGCAGCTCGTCATCACCTTCTTGGCCGTGGTCCAGCACGGGCGGATTTCGGCTGCAGCACGCGCCGTTCATCTTTCGCAGCCGGCGGTGACTGCGCGCATGCGCAAGCTCGAGCAGGCAGTAGGCGTGCCGCTGCTCGTGCGCTCGGTGCGCGGGGTCTCACCGACGCCCGCCGGTGAACGCTTGGCGGCGCGCGCGCGCGAACTCCAGGATCTGCTGGACGAGATCACCGGTGATGTCACGAGCGATGACGAGGTGGCGGCTGGTCCGCTGCAGCTCGCTGCGAGCACGACCATCGCCGCGCACGTTGTCCCCGGCGCCCTGGCGCGCTTCCGTGCGCGCTACCCAAGCGTCGAGATCGAGATGAAGGTGGGCAACACGGCGGAGATCGTGGACGCGGTGCGCAGCGGGCGCTTCCCCCTCGGCCTCGTGGAGGGGACGCGACGTGCGGCTGGGGTGAAGCTCGCGCCGTGGTTGGATGACGCGCTCGTGCCCGTCGTCGGCACGAGTTCTGAGTGGCGCGTGCGGCGCACGGAAGATCTCGCCGAGGTACCGATCCTGTGGCGCGAACATGGTTCCGGCACGCGCGCGGTGGTGGCTCGCGCGCTGCGCGCAGCAGGAGTACGCGGCGCGCCCACGGGTCTCGACGTCGTGCTCGGGACGAGCAGCGCCATCGCGAGTGCGGCTGCCGCGGGCATGGGTGTCGCCTTCCTCTCGCGCTGGGCTCTGGGGACCGAACTCGCCTCCGGCCGCCTCAAGCCGATCCCCGGCCTCGACCTCACCATCACGCGCACGTTTCAGTGGGCGTTGCCTGCAGGCGCTCTGACGGGCAGCGCGGCGCGCTTCCACGCGCTCGCCACCCAGAACCCTCCGCTGCCGACCTGAGGGCACGTGCCCCGTCAGGCTCACACACCCCGTAGCAGGGATGCGCGGTCGTCAGCGTGTGCTCGTCACGACCTCCTCGATCTCCTCCGACGAATCGGCCAGCTCCATGAAGGCCTCCAGATCGTTGGCTGGCCCCCCGAGCAGCTCCAGGGCCTTGGCCATGCGTGCGCGTCGGATGCGGTCGAGCGCTTCTTCGTAGCCGCGCGTGCGCACGTCTTCGATCGTCAGGTTCAGCGGATGGTCCAGCACGATGCCCTCCTCCTGGAAGGGCTTGCGGCCCGGCTCGACCATGGGCCAGGAGCTGTAGTGCACCACGGAGCCGTCGGGGCCGGTCGAGGTGTCCACCGCGGCTTCCGCGCCCTGGGTGCGGCCGCCGACGACCTTGGCCCGCCCCGCGTCGCGCAGGATGCGCGGGGCCCACTCGCCGCCGCTCGCGCTGCGTTCGTCCACGAGGGCGACGATCTTGCCGCGGTAGCGCGGTGAGCCCGGGCGGATCACGCGCTTGCCGCCGCCGTTGCCCCAGGCGTAGCTCAGTCGGCGTTCCAGGAAGTGGCCCAAGAAGGGGTCCGAGGCCGCCACCACGCCGCCCCCGTTGCCCTGGAAGTCGAGGATCAGCGCGTCGGTGTCGGACAGCTCCCGGAGTGCGGCACGCAACATGGTCGTCATCTTTCCGTCCGCGCCCATGGTGCCGCTTTTGGGGTTGAAGGTCTTGATGTGCATGTAGCCGATGGAGCCTACCCGGCCCGTCACCAGCCAGTGCTCGCCGTAGTGCTTCTTGGGCGGTGGGACGTTGGACTCCTGTGGGCGGTGCCACGCGTGGTCGGTCTCACTGCCATCGGGCCAGCGCAGGCGGACGTCGAAGGTGGTGCCCAGGGGGCCGGCCGCGAGGATCTCTGCACTGCCCACAGCGGTCTGGCCTTGCACCTCGACGATCTCGGGGTAGGCGTGAGGGTCGGCCACCAAGGCTGGCGGCACCTGCTGCGTCTCACTCTCGGGCCACTCCAACACGAAGGTGCGACGCTCGATCGTCTTCGTCTCCACGTCTGGGATGCCCCAGCGCCCCATGAGGGTCTCGATGGCGGGGATGAAGGCGACGTGCGGATCCGGGAGTGCCGAGATGAGGCGCGCCAACTCCCAGGCGAACTCGTCTGGGTTGGCAGCGACCACGGCGTGCGGCCGATGCTCGGCGCGCTCGGCCTCCCAGTCGACACCGTAGAGCTCGAAGTAGGGGTAGTTGTCGCGCAGGGCTTCCCAATGGACGTCAAAGGTCTGTGCATAGAGCTCGGCGGGCTCGTCTCGGGCAAGGCCCGAGGCGCCCAGCACGAAGGCCACACAAACGATCAGGAGGGCGCCGCCAAGCGTGCGGCGGAAGGGGAGCGAGGTTTCGACGATTCGAGCGCGCATGGTCTTCACTCTAGGCGGTTTGGGGTGTGTTCGCTGGAGGGACCCTCTCCTAGGAGAGGGGGCCGCCGAAGGGGGTGGTGTGACGGCAAGCCGGATGCGAGGGCGTCTTCAGACTGTCACCACCCCTTGGGAGCAGTGGATTTGGCCGCAGGAACCGCAACGGCTGTAAGATCGCTGCCAGGGAAATAGTCAGAGAGCGCTCTTGGAGGAGAACTCGTCATGGGCTCAAGGCACGTCGTCGCACTCATGTTGGCCAGCGTGCTCGCACCACAAGCGCGCGCCGATGTCCTGGTCGTGGATCCCTTTGGGGGAGGTCCCTTCGTCTCCATTCCGGCCGCACTCGAGCTTGCCCAGAATGGTGACACGATCCTGTTCAAGACGGGACAGAGCGGGCCGTTTGTCATCGACGGCATTGGCATTGAGATCATCGCCGACGGCCCACTCGGAGGTTTCGTCAACGGGAACATCGTCGTGAAGAACATCTCGCCGGGTCAGTCTGTGCTGCTCAGCGGGTTGACGGCGATGGGGGATCCGAATGCCTCCTTGCCGGGCGGTGATGAAGCGGCCGGACCCGCCCTGTTCATCACCGCGGCTCAGGGCTCAGTCCGTGTGGTGGACTGCATCCTCACAGGCGCCGCATCGCTGGCAACGTTTGATCAGTCTGGCACGGTGATCGGCACTCCCGATGGTTTCGCAGGTGCCCAGGTCAGGACGAGCGCGGACGTGTCCTTCTTGAACTGCACCCTGACGGGAGGCTCCGGTGGATTGCTGTATGAGGTCCAAGCGGCCCCCTCTTCGACGGTTTTCACAGGTGGGGCGGGGCTCTTCGTGGAGAACTCCGAAGTGAGCGTCTACGACTCCAGCCTGACCGGCGGTTTCGGGGGCATCAATTTCATCGTGGGCCCAGACGGTGGTGCTGGGCTGGATGTCTTGAGCTCCACGGTGTTCGCCAGCGGCAATGCCTTCGTCGGAGGCAACGGTGGCAACGCGGACGACTTGTTCGCACAGGGAATCGGGGGCGACGGTGGGCCTGGTGCCGCCAGCACTTTCAACAGCACCACGCGCTTCCTGGAGTGCAGCTTCGCTGGGGGAGGCCCGGGTTTCTCCGCAGGCGGTACGCCTGCCCACGCTGGTCCTCCGCGAGACCTGGACGGGCAGAACGTTGACCTCCCCGGCCTCGCGCATCGCTTGGTGGTGAGCCCCGTGGTCCGTGAATTCCAACCCTTGAGCTTCAGTGCGCAGGGGCATACGGGCGACCCCGTGTTCGTGTTCATCTCCCGGGATGACGGCAGCCAGTACTTCGGCGAGTTCACCGGACAGCTGCACGTCAGCATTCCGTGGCAGAACTTCTTCTTCCTAGGCACGGTCCCGCCCGGCGGCGAGTTGAATGGCAGCACGAATTTGCCGGCCATCAGCTCGGGTTTCGAGGGCCTGAGCTTCCGCCTTCAAGCGCTCTTCGGGCACAGCCCGAGTACCGGTGTCCTGAGCAACTGGGCGCCCTTGATGTTCGTGGACGACGCCTTCTAGTCATCGCGCTGCGCGCCCGTTCCATACGAGAACAGGCCCACCGGAGCGTCCTCGCCCGCCACTCGGAGAGAGTGGCCAGAGCGGACCGTCCGGCAGGCCTGCCGACTGCTGCGCCTACTTGGCGTCAGTCAGGAACCTTCTTGTGGATCTTCTTGACCATCTTGCGCGCCCAGGTCACCGCGTTCTGAGGCTTTCCTTTGGCCGTGAACTTGTCGGTGATGTTCGTGTGGCAGCTGAGGCAAACGAACTCGGCTGTCAGCGTCCCCAGGGCATTCTTGCCATCGGGGCTGAACATCTCGGCGTTCTTGTCCGTGCTGATGGAGAACTGGTGGCTGCGCACGTCGCCTTTGTAGTTGTTGAAGGCCACCGCGGACTTCGCAGCGTAGGGCATGTGGCAGTCATGGCATTCGAGACCGAACTCAATGTGCTTCTTGCCCAGTTTCTTGAAGGCCTTCTTCACATCGGCGTAGCCCTCATGACAGTCGATGCACGTGGTATGGATCGAGAACTCCGACTTGGCGTGGGGGTTGTGACATTCCACGCAATCCAACTGCGCGTGTCCCGAGGCGAGTATCTCGTTGTACTGCTCGTGGTGCTTGACGAAGCCACCCGAGGCGGGAATCTCGGTCATTGGATCACCGCGCACGTGACACTGGCCGCACGCTTCGCTGCTCGTGTCGACCGTGATGTTCTGCTTGGTGGGGAAGTCGATGTGGTCACTGGCCGGTCCGTGGCAGGCCTCGCACTGCACGCCTTCGAAGGCCCACGTGCCCTCGATGCCCACCAGGCCATCCTGATTGCCTAGGGGATCGAAACCCGTGGTGTGGCAGGCACCGCAGTCATAAGGCTTCATCACTTCGCCGGCGTGGTAGTCCACCCAATCTCCGGTTGCCAGGTTGTACTGGTTGTTCCCAGCGTTTCCCGGCGGAGACTCGGTGATGATGTAGCCGTCGAGGTCCATGTAGCGGATCTTCCAGCCCCAACCACCGATCACATAGCTGATGTCGTCCCACTCATAACCCGAAGGGAGCGGCACGGGCCACGTCTCGACGTCCACCCGCTTGTGCAACTTGTAGGGGTGTCCTGAGACCCTGAACAGGTTCCAGTTGTCTTCGTGACATTGTTTGCAACTCTCGGAACCGACGTAGGTTTGCTGAGCCATAACGAGGTTCGGAATCGCGATGACGCACAGCAGCAGTGCTGCGCTTCGCATAAGGTTCTTCATGACGTCCTCCTAGCTCATTCTCGTCGCCATGAAGAACTCGGTCGGGGCGCGGCCCAGATTTACCAAGCGCGTCTCGAAGGGACTCCTCGGCTGTAGGCGCGAGCTGGTCTTGCCCAGCCCAGCGTGCTCTCTCAGCGCCAGGTTTCGTGAGCCCGGCGTCCGGTCGAACACCTCTGGACCGGAACTGCTACGCACTATCGAGAATTCGCGTCTACGGGGCTCTGGGTAGCTGTGCGTAGACCCAGCCCGAGCAGTGGGCAGGTGTCGTGGGCGAGCTCCGGAGCCTCTCCAGCGCGCCTCAGGGCTGGCCCCTCCAGTTCGTGATCACATTGATCCGACTCCCGTCGGGCGGGTTCGGTTGCTTGATCACGTAGAGCTTTTGCCCGTCCGAGGTGACGTCGTAGGAGCGGCCGAGCGTGTCGACGAAGTCCGTCTGATAGGCGAGGCGCGGCGCGCTCCATGTGAGCTCGGGTTCCGTCTGGATCTCCACGCTCATCCAGCTGTCGCCCCTGCGGTAGAAGAGCTCACCACAGGGAGACCACACGGCCTCGATCCCGCCGCCCTCGGAGATCTGATGCTTCACCAAACCATCTGGATAGGAGCGCACCGCAATCTCGTACAGGCCGGTCTCTTCCGAGGAGTAGGCGATCCACTTGCCGTCCGGCGAGAAGACCGGACCCCAGGCGTTGTGGCCGAGGTCCTCGATCCACTCGACCTCACCTGCTCCAGACGTGTCGAGGAACCCGAGCTGCGAAACAACCTCGAGACCGTAGACCGCGAGCAGCTCGTCGTTCGGAGACCACGCCCCCGGGATGCCCCTGAGATCCACCGCGAGGGAGCGGCCACCGGTGGATCCGTCCATCGACTCGATGCGGATCGACTGTCTGTTGTTGACGGTGTAGGCGACGGCGTCGCCCTTGGAGTTCCAGACCGGCCAGCCTGCCTGCTTGCCCGGCAGCCGACGCCCGCGTTCGACCGGGATGTCGTACGACCAGACATAGTCCTCGAAGTCCCCGACGTGGACTGCCACGTGCGTGTCGGTCGGGTCCAGGTCGAGCACGCCGTAGGTGAGCTCCGGCACCGGCAGGAACCCCTCGTTCCCTTCGCGATCGATCCAGGCGATACCACCGCGGGACAGCTCCGGTCCTTCCACGAATGCCATCGTTCCGGACGGGGAGAAGGCGAACTGCGCCTGACCGATCGTGGCGTCCATGACCACTTCGCGCAGCACAGTCGAGGCCTCTCCGTGGACCTCGCCGCGCTCGTCATCGAACGGAATCGCGTGCAGGCTGCCAGCGCGGGCGAAGACGAGCTCGCCGGAAGACACGTAGCGCGCGTCCTGCGCATTCTCGAGGATCACCCGGGTCTCGAACGTCTCGAGGTCCATCCGAAGGACGTCGGCGAAGTCCATGTTGATCTGTCCGGCGAAGTCGAGCGTTAGAGCCGACTTCCCGTCCGGGAGCACCTCCAGGAAGATCACGGAGCTTGAGGAAACCAGGGTCTCCACGTCTCCTCCCCCAGCGGGCACGCGCTGGAGGGTGTTGCCCTGGTTCGTGCTCATGTAGATCGTGTCATCAGCGGTCCACTGCCCCCGCAGGGCAGAGGATGCCTTGCAGATCGTCAGCAATCCGTCGCCGACCGGGGAGACGCGCTTCAGCCTGTCGTCCGTCAGGAAGCCGATCGCGTCACCGCCCGGCGAGAAGAACGCGTGCAGGGCACCCTCCGTGCCGGGGATCGCCACGGGCGGGTCAAAGCCCGCGAGCTCTTGGCGATACAGGCATGTCTTGCCCTCGGCGGAGTGACCGACGTAGACCAGGAGGGTGCCGTCGGGCGAGAGAGCGAGCAGGTTGTTGTCGATGCCGAGCTGAGCGGCGCCGAAGGCCAGTTCGGCGTCCGGAGGCAAGAGCACTCGTGCGTGCACGGACGGCGCAGGGATCGCCGTCTCGGGATCCGCGCCACCGAGTTTCGACACCAAGATCGCAAGCAGGCCGGCGGCGACGATCCACCCGGCCAACGCGCTCAGCTTCGAGGAAGGTGGGCGCGGCGCGACGAGAGCCGTCTCCAGCAATTCTCCGGATAGCTCCAGCCGCGCGTCGCCCATGTCCCGCTGCCGCTGGCGCGGGTCCTTGTTCAGGCAGCGCCGAAGCGTACGCCGGACGCTCTGCGGCGTCTCTTGAGGCAGCAGATCCCAATCCGGCTCTCCCCCGACGATCATGGCGAGCAAGTCCGTCATCGACTCGCCGCCGAAGGCGCGACAGCCCGTGAGACATTCGAAGAGCACGCACCCGAAGGCCCAGATGTCGGTGCGACGATCGACGGGCTTGCCGCGCGCCTGCTCCGGGCTCATGTACGTCGGCGTGCCGAGTACGAGCCCTTCTTCCGTCATGAGGAAGCTGTCCGATTCGGCGGTGGCGGTGCCTTCCTTGGTCGCTCTGGGGTAGATCGGCTTGGCGAGCCCGAAGTCGAGGATCTTGACGACGCCGTCGGGGGTGATGCGCACGTTGGCCGGCTTGAGGTCGCGGTGCACCACGCCTGCTTCGTGCGCAGCCTCGAGCCCCTCGGCGATCTGCCGGCACACGTCGATCGCTTCGTCCACGGCCAGCGGTCCGCGCGAAAGCCTCGTCGCCAGGTCCTCCCCTGGCACGAGTTCGAGCGCGAGAAAGCAGACGTCTTCCTCTTGGTCGACGCCGTGGATACCGGCCACGTTCGAATGGTTGAGCGACGCGAGGGTCTTGGCTTCCCGTTCGAAGCGCCGCAGCCGTTCCTCGTCCTCCGCCATCTCTTCGGGCAACACCTTGATCGCAACTTCGCGTTCGAGTCGCGTGTCCTTGGCGAGGTAGACCTCACCCATCCCCCCAGCTCCGAGGGGGCCGAGGATTTCGTAGAAAGAGAGCGTCTGACCTGCAGTGAGGGGCATGTTGTCGGTGAGTCTATCCAGTACGTGGGCCTACCGCGTTGACGGTTACCGAACCCGTTACCGTCAGCGCAGCCAGTCGAACATCACTCGAATCTGCCTCTGTTCGGCATCCACGTTGGTGAGGGTCGTCAGGAATCGCAGCCCATCGGGGGACAGGGATATTTCGAACTGCTCTCTCTCCTCCAAGAAGAGGGGCACCGGAGCGGACGCCTTCATCTCCTCGCCCATGGTCACTTCGACTTCGAAAATGTGCCCCTCCTCGTTCGAATAGAACAGGGACGCGCCGTCCGGCGCCCAGATCGGGAACGAGCCGCCGGCCCTCGAGATGCGGGTTGTTGCACCAGGGCCCGCAAAGGGTCGGACGTAGACCTCCGAGTTCCCGGAAGCCTCGGACAGGTAAGCCACCCAACGCCCGTCCGGAGAGAACACGCCCATGGACTCCGCACGGTGGGTCTGCAGCCAGGGTTCAGCCTGCCGCTCTCCGTCCATTTGAAGCACCCAGATGTCCACGTCGCCGTCAGCTGCGCTGCGGGTGAAGAGCAGGCGGGAGCCGTCGGGCGACCACGAGTTCGGTGTGTCGTCAGCGCTGCTCGCCAAGAGCTCTTCACCAGGTGTGCTCCCATCGGATGCCACCTGATAGAGGTTCCACGAGCCACTGCTGTCGTTCGTGTAGGCGATGCGCGTTCCGTCGGGGGACCAGACGGGGACCTGGTCATTGCCTGCTGTAAAGGTCAACCGTACGGAAGTGTTGTCTTCCAGATCGTAGAGCCAGATGGAGTCGTTGGCTCCCATGACCGTTGCGGCGATCCGATCTCCGGCCGGAGAAACGTCGCCGGTATAGACATTGGCCTGCTCCAGATCGAGAGGCTCCACTGCGCCAGGCGGAGTCAACCACGCAAGGCGAAAGAGCCACGCGTCGGCGAATGCCGGGAGGTAGGCGAGGGTCCCCTCGTCGCTCACAGAGAACTGAGCACCGCCCGACCCCGCGTCGAAGGCGAGGTCATCCACGACCTTGAACGGGGTCCCCTCGATGGCGAGCACATCGGGGTCGAAGGCCACCGCGAAGAGGGTCGAGCCACGGGCATAGAGGATGTGACCCGTGGGGGAATACCGAGCGTAGGATCCGCCCTCGAGCAGGATCTGGACCTGACCAGTCTCGAGCGAGGCGACCCCGATCAAGGCGTCGTCGAAGCTGGTCGTTTGCGCGGTCTTGATCGTGACCAGCAGGTGCTTCCCATCGGGAAGCAGGTCCGGCCAGCGCTGGCTGACCTCCTCTCTGCCCGGATCCAAGCTCGAGACCACGCGCAGCTCGCCCCCGTCCTCGGGAACCGCCTGCAGTCCGCCTCCCATTCCTGCGGGAAAGAAGAGCTCGCCCTCGCCCCAGGCGAGGCCGCGCATGCTGCCCCCCTCGCTTGAGGTCGTGCAGACCTGAATCGGTGCGCCACCACTCACGGCGACCTTCCAGATTCCAAAATCGACGAAGTACGCCACCCAGCGACCATCCGGTGAGAACACGGGGAACCTGGCCCCCTCGGTGCCGGCGAGCTTCACCGAATCGAAGCTGTCGATTCGTCGGAGCGAGAGCTCGGAGCGGGCTCCACCCAGGTACAGGACCGAATCTCCGGTCGGCGAGATCTGCATGCAGGCCGAGTACTGCGAGGCGGAGAGCTTGATGGCATCATCCTCGGGCAGGCCGAGCGTCGTGCGCGTCAGCAACACCCCCGGCTCCGCTGAGCTCGCCCGAAGCCAGAGACCGAGCGCGACGAGGCCCATCACGAGGGCGACGAGCCAGCCCGCGCGACCGACCGCGCGCGCTCGGCTTCCCAGCACGGGCTCCCCCGTCACTGCATCGGCCAGCGCCCAAACCGAGGAGCCGCTCCCGCCGCCCGCCAGGAGCAGGCGCGCCTCGCCGATGTCCCGCAAGCGTCCGCGCGGGTCCTTCACGAAGCAGCGTTGCAGCAGCGTCCGCACATGGGCGGGTGTCGTGGCGGGCAATCGCGAGAGGTCCGGCCCCTCCGCCACGATGGCCGCCAAGACGTCGGAGAAGCTCTCGCCCGTGAAGGCGCGCTCTCCGACCAGGCACTCGAACAAGAGACAGCCGAAGGCCCAGATGTCGGTGCGCCGATCCACCGGCTTGCCGCGCGCCTGCTCGGGGCTCATGTACGTCGGCGTGCCGAGAATCAGGCCCTCCTCGGTGACGAGCACGCTGTCGGGCTCGGCGCTCGCGGAGCCCGACAGCAGGGTCGAGGGCCCCGTCGGCTTCGCGAGCCCGAAGTCGAGGATCTTGACGACCCCCTCGGGCGTGATGCGGATGTTTGCCGGCTTGAGGTCGCGGTGGATGATACCGGCCTCGTGGGCGACCTCGAGTCCCTCCGCGATCTGGCGCGCGATGTCGACCGCCTCGTCCACGGGAAGCTTGCCGCGGGCAACGCGCTCGGAGAGGTCCTCGCCGTCGACGAGTTCCATCGCGATGAAGCACACGCTCTCGATCTGGTCGATGCCATAGACCTGGGCGACGTTCGGATGGTTCAGCGAGGCGAGGCTCTTCGCCTCCTGCTCGAACCTGCGCAGCCGATCATCGTCGTCCGCGAAGTGCTCCGGCAGGACCTTGATCGCAACCTCACGCTCGAGGCGCGTGTCGCGCGCGAGGTAAACCTCGCCCATCCCCCCGGCTCCGAGGGGGCCGAGGATATCGTAGAAGGAGAGCGTCTGACCGGTGGTGAGGGGCATGGGCCAGAGAGTCTAGCCGTAACCGTCGCGTGAGCGCGTGTTCGTTACCGGCAGTTCGCCTGGCGCGGCGCCCGAGCAGGCCTCGTCGTCAGTCGAGGCTCGCCAACAGTGACTCGCTCAGCCGCCGGTACTCCGCACCCAGTTCGCCGCCCATGGCTTCGGCCATGCTGATGGCCTGGTTCGCCGTGTCGCGGGCCTTTTCGGTGTCGCCGCGCTTGGCGAGGATGAGCCCCTTGCGATAGAGGATCCAGACCGCTTGAGGCTGCTGGGCAAGGCCTTCGCTGATCCACTCCAGCGCCTTGTCCAGGTCCAGATCGTGGTCGTAGTAGAACATCGCGGCAGAGAGGTAGGGCTTGGCTTCACCAGGGGCCGACATGGCCGCCTCGATCTTCGGAACGAGGAGGGCGACGACGTCCACGACGATCGGGACGCGCACCCGTGCCTTCGCCCAGGCGAGCGTCAGGTCTGCGGCACCGTCACGCATGTTCTCAACGCTGATGAGCATGGTCTCGACGGGCTTCTTCAGCACGTGCGCCCTGACGGTCACACGCAGCACGTCCTGGCTGGCGTCGTAGCCATACGAACCCCACTGTTCCGTCGCCGCGTTCAGGATGAAGGTCCACTGATCCTTGCCCGGAATGGTGAACAGGGCATAGGTGCCGGCCGCGACGGGTTCGCCGCCGAAGCTGACGTCGGTGCTGAAGCTGATGCGCGTGGCCGAGTTGGCACCGGTGCGCCAGACCTCGCCATAGGGCACGAGCCCACCGAAGACGGTGCGACCCCGGGAGCTGGGCCGGGCGTAGTTGATCTCGACCGTGGTCAACCCCACCTGCTCGCGCACAAGGGCGGGCGGGCTGGCAGCCGGGAACTCAAGCGCGTCGGATTGTGCCGCGAGTGTCGGGCCAGTCGAGAAGAAGGAAGCGCAGAGCGCGAGAAGGAGCACGGCGTGGATGGGCTTTTTCATGGTGGGCAATCGTACCGGCTGCCTGTCGCGCCGCGCCAACAGGTGCGAGCACCCTTCACTGCTGCGACTCTGTCGAGACTGTGAACGGTGGTCACCAACGCTGGAGAGTGCACTAGGCTGGGGGCTGTCGACCTCGTCGTTGGAAGCCCGCTGCTGCGGTCGATCGCCTGCCCACTTCCTGCCCGGAGGCCTGACATGCTTGCTCCTTCCGTCCGAACGCTTGCTTCAGTTCTGCTCCTGGCGTGTTCAGCAGTCGCTCAGCTCGGCTTTGGAGAGTTGCCGCAACTAGAACCCTCCCCGGCCAAGGAGCCTGTCCTGATCTGCGCGACCTCCGACGACTTCTCGACCGGTGCCGTGGCGGCCCTGGCCGATGGCGCGGCGCCTGCGCTGGAACTGGTCGCGGCAACGGATGGCGGCAAGCACGTGCGCCGCTTCGGGCAGCAGATCTTCGTGGTGAACCGACTAGGGGGCAGTGTCGTGCGAGTGCCCTTGGCTGGGGGAGCGCCGCAGCTGTACAGCCTCGCTCGCGATTCCAAGCCCATGGATGTGTTGGTTGCCGGTGCGCCGTCGAAGGTGGGTGTCGCGTGGGTGAGTCGTCGTGACGAACCGAGGCTGTTGCGTCTCGACCTCGAGACCGGGGTCGCCACCGAGTCCATCGACTTGAGCCCCGTGGGAGAGGGCGACGCCATCGCGTTGGGCTTCATGGAACGTCACGGGTCGACGTTGTTCGTGCAGGTGCGTGTATTCGACGCCGAGGATGCACCCGGTGGTGACAGCGGGGTGCTCGCCGTCGTCGACCTGGAGCGCGAGCTGCTGGTGGACGTGGACCCCGTTGCGCCCGGCGTGCAGGGCATCGCGTTGCTCGGGGCGCCGCCTCGCTTCAAGATGCAGATCGTCGACGACACGCTCTTCGTGAGCAGCACTGAGACCTTCAATGACATCCGCGGCGGGGTCGAGAAGGTGAACCTCTCCAGCTTGGCGTCCGAGGGCTACGTGATCAGTGAAGCCAGCGGGCATTCAGACATGGGCGGCTTCGTGATGCTCGACGCGCAGCACGGCTACTACGTGTTCCACACGGACTTGCTGGCGTCGACCCATCTGGTGGCGTTCAGCGTAGACAAGGGGCCGGAGCCCGGCAGCCTGATCGACCTGCTGGGCGACACGCTGGATGTGTTGGTGTACGACCCGGCGTCCGAGCGCCTCTATCTGCCCAGTGGGTTCGCTTCCAACGGGCCCGGGCTCTACGTCTTTGACACGGGGACAAACAGCTTGCTGGGCCCACCGGTGTCCACGGGATTCCGTCCACACGATGTGCTGCTGGTGGCACCCTTGGCTTTGTTTGAACCGGCGCCGTAGGTCCGGGATCAGTCGGCTTTCCGGGCCGTCACGACCCGCGTCGCGTTGGACGTGCGGATGCTGCCATCCGCCAGCGGCGTGAGAGCTTTGGCGACCAAGTCTTCCAGAGCCGCCTGCTTCTCGGTAGGTAGCGCCACGAGCTCGGGGCCGATGGGTGTCGAGCGCAGGGTGCGGATGACTTCAGGCAGCCCGTTCTCGAAGACCATGTCGGCTCTTTGGATGCACTCCTCTACCTGTTCGAAGCCAGCGGCTTGGAAGAGTTGTGTGAGCTCGCCTTCCGGCACGTGATCGAAGGGGATGCGCAACTTGGTGGAGAGGGCAGCCTCTTCGAGAGCTTCGAGCGCGCTGCAGAGTGCGCCGAACATCTCGCAGGACTCCACCGGGAGCCAGCTGCTGACCACCGCGCGGCCACCGGGGTGAAGCACCCGGAAGAACTCGGCGACGGCTGCCCCGCGGTCCGGGAAGAACTGCAGGCCTTGTTGGCAGACGACGACGTCGACACTTGCGGCGTCGAGGGTCAGCGGGTGCGCGAGGGTCTGCAGGAACTTCACCCGTCCAGCAGGGTCAGCGCAGCGTTCGCGCGCCACATCGAGCATGGAGTCGTTGGCGTCGGCGGCGAGGATGCGGCCTCGCACTCCCACTGCGTCCAGCAGCGTACGCGTCACCACGCCGGTTCCGCAGGCGATGTCGAGCACGCGACAGCCCTCCCAAGGGCCGTGCTCATCGCGCAGGCGCTCGGCCCAGGGGCGGAAGAGCGCGGGCACCAGCCCGGTGTCATAGGCCCGCGCGACGGAAGAACCGCTGAAGTCAAAGGAAGGGGGCGACGGCTTGCTCATGGTGCGCGCTTGTCTCCCGCGGAGGGCCCGTAGGTGTGCGTCGTGAACTGCTGCTCGGCGAGTCGTTCGAACCAGGCCCGTGTGCTCTCGACGGCGCTCGCGGGGTTGTGCCCGAAGAGCACGTAGTTCTCGATCTCGCTGCCGCGCCCCATGAACAACTGCATCGTGCCCTGCGAGCGATGGGCGGCGATGGCCCAGTTGACGATGATCTGGTAGTTCAGCTTGTCTTCGTAGCCGAAGCCCTGGGTGCGGTCGAAGTCGAAGCTGGGGGCGCCGGCCAGCGGCGTCGTGATGGGCCAGTCGGCCAGGCCTTCCGGCTCGCCGGGCGGGTCGTCCTTGCGCACGAAGCGCACGCCGAGCGAAACAGGCCTCTCGTCTTGGGGCAGGCTCTCAAGTGCTTGAAGTGCCAGCAGTGCTGCCGATTTGTGATGACCGTGCGTTCCTTCGTTCGGCAGGAAAGTGAGCAGGTAGTCGTAACGGCCGCGCTGCATGACCGAGGCGATGGTCCTCCGCGCGCCGTCCACGTCCCAGATGTCGGCGCCTTCGCCGAGGATCTCCAACTCATCAGTCGTGTAGCGGTGGTCCTTTTGGCGCAGGAAGAGCACGCGACGGACATTCATGACCCGCGCACCGTCGACCATCTCCTTGCGGCGGATGGTCGGCAGCTCCCGTCGCCCCACCGTCTCGTCCGTGAGGGCGAGGCCATAGAGGGGCTCGGCCAGGGTGGAGTACTTGAAGCCCCCCTCGCCATTGGTCAGCACGAGCACGTCCGTGAAGCCCCCGAGGTGGGTGGCGTTCTTGTACATCAGGCCGGCGAAGGCGATGTCGTCGTCGGGGTGGGCGACCACCACGAGTACGCGCGCTGCGTCCCGGTCCCGAGGCCCATCGGTGACGTAGGCGATGTCGAGCGGGATGGGTGTCGTCACCGCGCAGGCGGCGAGAGACGCGAGCAATATCACGAGGCAGGCGACACCATGTGACGGCGAAGGAGATGGACGGATACTCAAGTCAGGCGCTCTACTTGGAGGAGTTCAGCGAGGGGTTCAGCCCGTGCTCTTGGAAGAGCAACAGGAGGTCTTCCGGCAAGGGGCATTGGAACTCGTGGGGTGTTTGCTCGTCATCGAAGTCTACGCGCGAGGCGTGCAGGGCTTGGCGGATGTGTGCGGTCGAGGGCGGCGTGCAGTACCACTCTTCACCGAGCAGTGGGTGGCCGAGGGAGGCGAGGTGGACCCGGATCTGGTGCGTGCGCCCCGTCTCGATCTGCACTTCAAGCAGGCTGCAGGCGCGGCCGAGGGCCACGCGGCGGATCATGCTTACGGCGCGCTGGCCGTCGGCATGGACACCCAGCACCCGGGAAGGAGTTTCCTGCAAGAGCCCGATGGGCGCCTCCACCCGGAGATGCTCGAAATCCACCAGGCCGTGCACACCAGCGAGATACGTCTTGGTCCCGTTCGGAAAGCGCATGCGCTCTTTCCAGCGAGGGACCAAGGCCTTCTCGGTGACGAACACGTTGATGCCCGAGGTGTCGGCATCCAATTGATGGATCGCCCAGACCTTGCAGTCGAGCTTGTGCATGAGCGCGAACTGCAGGCTGTCGGGATCGTCGAGAGTCCTGCCCGTGGAGGGGATGCCCCACGGTTTGTCCATGACCAGGACCCCGCCCTGCCCCCAGAGGGTGCGGCGATCGAGCTCCCCGGGGGCGCGCCGCAGGCGCCTGTGCACGGCTTCGACGTGGGTGTCATCGGGAATCACGGCGACATCATGCCAGGAGTTGGGTTGGCTAGGCGGAGATCGGATCATCCCGTGTCAAGCCGCTAGACTGGCCTCATGATCAGCGCGCATCCGAAGTACCCGAACCTGCACGTCTTCACGCACCCGTTGATCCAGGACAAGCTGAGCCGGGTCCGGGATGTGGCCACCGACAGTTCAGAGTTCCGGCGGCTCACGAACCAGATCGCGTCGCTCATGACGTTTCACGTGTTCAGCAACCTGTCCACGGCGCCGACCGAGGTGACGACGCCGCTCGAACAGACCCGAGGCGAGCGCATCGACCAGCCGGTGACCCTCGTGCCGATCCTGCGCGCGGGGCTCGGGATGACCGAGGGGATCCTGGCGCTGTACCCCGAGGCGCGGGTTGGCCACATCGGCATGTATCGCAACGAGCAGACGCTGCGGCCCGTGCCCTACTACTGCAAGTTGCCGCCCGACGTGGCCCAGGGGCCGGTCTTGCTCGTGGACCCCATGGTTGCCACGGGTCACAGCGCCGAGCATGCCGTGAGTCAGATCAAGCAGGCCGGCTGTCGCGACGTGCGCCTGTTGTGTCTCGTGAGCGCGCCTTCAGGCGTGCAGACGCTCCTGGAGAAACACCCGGACGTGCCTGTCTACACCGCGGCCCTCGACCGGGAGCTGAGTGACGTCGGTTACATCCTGCCGGGCCTGGGTGACGCGGGCGACCGGTTGTTCGGAACGCTCTAGCCACCAGTGCGGCAGAAGCACGAGCCGGGGATGCTGATGTCCGAGCGGCGCCACGCCCTGGCGAAGCGCCGGCTGGCATCGGCCGCCTCGTCCGGCATGCCGAGGGCCGCGAGGCACTCAGCCATTCCGTGCAGCGCCCAACCGTTGTTGGGGTAGCGAGCGAGGTTTGCGCGATACACCTGCAGCGCTTCCTCGTACTGACCCTGCTCGGTGAGCAAGGCGCCGAGTGCATGACGTGCCGGCTCCATCCAACCCCAGGGCTCGTCGTAGTTCAGGACCTCGTCGAGGGCGACGGCCTCGCGCAGCAGGACGAAGGCTCTCTCGTGCGCCCCCTGGCGGTAGGCGATCTCGCCGGCGAGCACCTTTTCTGCGACAGCGAGAATCCCCGAGACGGAGTTGTTGAACAGCATGCGGCTCGCGGGCACGGCGGCGCGCGCTGCGAGGAAGGCGTCCTGTTCCTTCAGGGCGGCCTCGACCTTGCCCAAGGAGGCGAGAGCAACTCCTCGGGCGTAGTGCCACACGGCGCGGGTCGCCAGCAGCTCGGGCGCCGGTTCTGGCTCCTTCAGGATCTGTTCCCAGAGTCCGAAGCGCACCTGCACGTGATAGGGCGTCGCGGCGAAGATGTCGAACACGTCCGGCACGGCCGCGAGCAGGCCCGGCGGGAGTTCGTCCACGAGGCGTCGCGCGTACTCGAGGGCCAGGGCGCGCTGTCCATCCCACATCGCGCCATAGGCCACGAAGTGATAGTTGTGGATGCGGTAGGCGGAGTAGAAGTTCTCGCGGCCGGCGTGCTCGACGAAGGCGTCGTCGATGTCCACGGCTTCCACGTTGACGCGGATGACGTCCGCGTAGCGCCCTGTCCAGACGTAGATGTGGCTGGGCATGTGGATCAGGTGCCCGAGGCCCGGCGTGAGGCCCTCCAGGGTCTTCGCCACTTCACCGGCGAGGGCGACCTCCGGCCCCGCCTCCATGGCGTGGATGTAGAGGTGGCACAGCGCCGGATGCTTCGGCCAGCGCGCGATCCCGTTTTCGAGCACATGGCGGATGTCAGCCAAGATCGGGGCCGGCACGCCTTCATGGCTCCAGAGCCCCCAGGGCTTCAACTGCATGAGCGCCTCGGCCGTGAGTGCTGCGACGTCCGGATCGTCTGGATAGCTCGCGTAGACCTCCTGCATGGCTTCGGCGTAGGCGCGCTCAAGCGGCATACGGTCTTCGGGGGCCGGCCAGGCGTAGCGTTGCGCCATGGCGTCGATCAGCGCGGCCTCGGCGGCAGAGGCTCCCTGCTTCAACGCTTGGGCGCGTTGGATGGCTTCCCAAGCGGCCTGGCTCGCGACGTCGTCGATGACGGTGCTGTTGTAGTTGGGTCCCAGGGCGTAGGCCCGGCCCCAGTGCGCCATGGCGAAGCCCGGGTCTGCCTGCGCGGCGCGGTCGAAGCACTGCACCGCTTCCTCGTGGTTGAAGCCGAAGCAGAGCGCGAGCCCGCGATCGAACCAGAGCTGTGCCGTGGCCGAGTCGGTGCTCGTCGCCCGGTGCACTACACCGATGTCGTAGTGGACCGGAGCAGCGCCGATCAGCGAGCAGCATGGAAGGACAAGGCCGACGAGCAAGAGCAGGCTGGCGAGACGCATGGGGCAATCCTCCTTCAACGGGCGAGCCCGCAGCAGCGTGTCGCTGGGCGCCGGGCTGTAGGTGGGCTGGTATACAGCAGCGGGACGGCCCGTTGCCATGAGCGGATCCCGTGGCCTGCGCCGCCACGGGCAGGCGCTGATGCTGTGGGCCTGTACGGCACGGCGGGCACATGGTGGATCGTCTCAAAGCAAACAAACCGGATTTCGACGGCGTCTTCATCAACACCGGGTCAGCCGGCAACACGGTGATGAACAGCAAGATTTTGAAGGCCGGCGACAACGGCCTGGAAGTCGAGGCTGGTGACACCGAGTTCAAGACGTCGAACCTGCCCTGACCAGCGCTGCACGCGCTGGTTGAGGGTGATGCCCCCTCAGGAGCGCGAGCAAGATGGGTAAAGGGAGTGTGCTGGGGGTGGGGTTGGCGGTCGTGGGCTTGGTGCTGTGGGCAGCGCTGTCGGCGCTGCAGCCGAAGGATGATGCGGGTGGAGAGTCTTCCGGCGTGGCAGCGGAGTCGGCGGAAGCCGTCCGGCAGGCGCCGCTTGAGACGATGAGTCTGCCCGAGGCGCTGGAGGGGGAGGTCGCTGAGAGCTTGCTCAGCGTTCCGCTCCAGGAGCATGCAGCGGAGAGCGGCCAACCCACCCTGGTCAAGATGTTCGCCGTCCAGAAGTTGCCGAACGGCGGGCGGGGGCCCGCAGCCGTGGCGGAACTCGAGCTGGGTGTGAGCTGGTCGAGGAAGGACTACGGCGAGGCTCTGCACACCCTTCAGACAGACAGCTCGGGTCAGGCGCAGATGGAGTTGTCGTGGGAACATCTGCGTCCTGCGGCCGACGGCTCGCGCCCTTGGATCTGGCTGCGTTCCTCGGGACCGGGGCTCTTGACGCGGACCGACTCCCGGCGAGTGCCCAAGGAAGCCGGGGCAGCTGTCCAACTGAGCGTGGACATCCAGGCGGGCACGACCATGGAAGGCCGCATCCTGGGCCCGGATGGCGAGGGAGTCGCCGGGCAGGTGCAGTTGATGTCCTACGGCCCCGACGGCGGGCTGAGTTCGACGATGGCGAAGGCGGCCGCCGACGGTTTGTTCTCGGGCGAACTCCGTCAGGAGGCTGAGACCTTCCTCTACGCAGAGGCGACGAGCGATCCGGACGGCAAGGAGACCTACCGGATCCCGAGCCAGCTCGACCTGGGGACCGGTGTCTCGGAGAACTTCCAGGTGAGCTTCACGAGTCCCGTGCCCTTCCAGGAGGTGCATGTGTCCGGGCCAGGGCTCATCCATGGCCGGCTCACCGATGCCGACGATCAGCCAGCGGTTGGGGTTCGCCTGCAGGCCCTGGTGGTTCCGTCGGGGATTGATGACGGATCCACCCAGGAGGAGTCCCAGGTGGCGCTCTACGCCATGCGGCTCGAAGGGGGCGGCCACCTGGGCGTGTCGGCGACGACGGACACCGAAGGTGCGTTCGAGTTTCGCGGCCTGCGCAACGCCTTCTTCTTCGTCTACGCCCTGAGCGAGGAGAGTTTTTCGGGCAGGCCCACCACGCTCCTCACCCCCGAGCCGATCCCGAGCCACGGGGAGCCTCTGCACCTGCGCTTGAGTCGGCCACACCTGGCCCTCCATGTGCGGCATGCGGACGGGTCCGTCCCGGGGCCGGGCTTCACGACCCATCGGTTTTCCCGCCTCTACGACACCCTCGATGAATGGCCTGAGCAGTCGGGCTTGATCGTGAGCCTCGCTCCCGAGGATGCGCACACCCGGGAATGGAGAGGTCCCTATCTGGAACCCAAGCAGGTGGGGCCCGGAGAGTTCGTCTTGGACGTCGATGCGGAGCTCTCGGTCGACATCGGCGTGATCGGCGGCGGTGCGCCGTGGCGACCCCAGCGGGTCACACTGCCCCCAGGCGCAGGGAGGGTCGATGTGGACGTCGTCTTGGCCGAGGAAGTGCGCACAGCTGCCCTCGTGCTGGGTGTTGTGGATTCCGCAGGCGAGCCCTTGGTGGAGCAGGTCCGCGTGCGCCTGAGCGACCCGGCGACCGGTGTGGTCCTCTACGACAAGGGCTGCGACTACACCGATGAGGGGGACTGGCCGCTCCGGGTGGAGCTCCCCGAGGGTGAGTACCGTCTGCTGGTGGAGGGTCACGCCTGGATTGAAGACCACCACGGGACACTCATGGAGCAGCGAGAGCACGGAGCCTTCGAACAGGACATCCTCCTGTCGTCCGCGGGCGATCTAGCCGTCACGGCGCGCCTCGGCGCGGGAGCACGCTTGGACCTCAAGATCGTCGGTGCAGCGAGTGCAGAGGAGCAGAAACTGCTCGAAGAGAAACGGGATGGCTTCGTGTCCTTTGGCGACAGCAAGCCACCCGAGGCTCCTTCAGTCTCTCTGCGCCTGGAGCGCGAGGGCCGGTGGCCCGAGTACCCCTCCTTCCGTCGCTTCGCCATGGGCGGCACGAGCGCAGCGGGCACGCACATGTTCTCGTCCCTGCTGCTGGGTAGCGAGGGCGTGTCTGAGATCCTGACGCCCGGCGAGTACACCCTGGTCGCCACCATCGCTGGTGGGCGCAGCCTCGAGCGCAAGGTCGTGCTCGCCCCCGGGCAGACGCTTCAGGTGCTGCTGAACTTCGACTGAGCGCGTCGCCCCCGTGCCACGAGTTCGCCGCACCCCCTGGGTCGCGAGCTGGGGCAGACTCGCGGCATGAAGACACTTCACGCAGGACTCCTGGCTCTCGGACTCACTCTCGGGGGCGCGCTGGGCGGGCTCTCGTCGGCCTGCACCCTGCAGTCATCGGCGACTCAGCTAGAGGTCGAGCTGCCCGAGACGCGCGTCCATGTGCCCATGGACCACTCCAGTGGGCACGTCGTGGTGGACGTCTACCTGGGTGACAAGGGTCCCTACCTCTTCCAGGTGGACACCTACGCCAGCATCGACGCCTGTCTCGATGACGACCTGGCGGAAGAGCTGGGTTTCCCCGTGGTGGGGACGACTCTCAACAGCGACGGACGCAACACGAGCACCCGCAACCTCGTCTCCATCCCCGAGCTGCGGCTGGGCGATGCGGTGTTCAAGAACGCGCGCACGCTGGTGGACGACTACGATTGGATCGGCACCCGCAACGGCCGAAAGGTGGATGGCCTGCTGGGCTTCACCTTGTTTCGCGAGCTGGTGCTGGGCTTCGACTACCCCGAGTCCAGGTTGGTGCTCAGCAAGGGCAGCGTGACGGAGAAGAGCTCGTACTCCCTGCCGTTCAAGGCACCCAGCGGCTCGCCGGACATCGTGGTCGAGGTGGAGGGACTCTCGCTCGAAGTGGGAATCGACACGGGCTTTGGGGGAACCCTCGCCTTGCACACCTCCGATGCGGAAGACTTGCCCCTGGACGCCAAGCTCAAGGTCGTCGGCCAGTCGCGCAGTGCGTACTCCACATACGACATCTATGGCGCGCGGCTCACGAAGCCGGTGACGCTTGCGGCGCACGCACTGAACCGGATGAACGTCACCTTCATGGAGGGCTCTGCCCGCCGTCTCCTGGGCTACGGCATCCTGAAGGATTTCGTGGTGTCCTTCGACCAGCGCACGCGGCGCGTGAGCTTCGTCCCGCCGGACAGCGAGAACGGCTAGCTCGTGCGGCTCCAAGTGGGGTCGTCCATGTCTGACGGCATCTCTCTCGACCTCGGGCGAAGGGGCACTGGATACGACACGGAGCTGGGGGCCACATGGTCGATGGGCAACCGGCCAGTCACCGCGTTGCCACCCCTCGTTGTGAGAAGTCCGGGATATCCTTCGTCAGCTGGCACTTCCCCGCCGCCCCTCCCAACCGAGACCATCACCTTGAAGACGTTCCTGCGCCTCAGCGCCCTGCTCCTATGCCTTTCCCTTGTTTCGCAGGCTGCGGAAGCCCAACAGTTCGGCATCGGCTTCGACAACGTGGGGGCGCCAGGCGCCTTCTCCCAGATCTTCCCAGGCCTGGCCAATGGCCCGCACCTGGAGTACGCCCAAGCGACCTTTGACGGCGGCGTGATCTTGAACGATGCGCTCTTTGCCTCGGCGGCCACCAGCGGCAGCAACATCCTGGCGACCTGCGACACCTGCGGGTTGGGTGATGGTCCGCCCGCGACGGGTCTGCCTGGCATGATCACTGGAAGCTTCACCAGCTCCGTGGACCAGGTGTCGTTGGATGCCATCAATGGGTCGACGGCGGGCGGCGGTGTGATGACTCTCACGGCCTTCGACGCAACGGGCGCGGTGGTGGCGACGGACTCGGCCTTCGCGACGCCCCAGGGCTCGGCGAACTCTGTTCAGCCGCTGTTCGTGTCGGCGCCAGTCATCAAGTCCTTCGCCGTGACGGTGGACCTTCCGGCGGGCTACACCTTCGCCATCGACACGGTCATGGGTCGGCTGCTCGAGGGCGACTGGGTGGACCTGGGTTTCGCCTTGGCCGGAGTGAACGGGTTGCCCCAGTTATCCGGCAGCGGCTCCTTGGCAGGTGGGGATCCGACGACACTCTCCTTGACCTCCGCTGCGGGCTCGGCGACCGCGGCCCTTGTGGCGGGCTTCTCCCAGGTGAACGTGTCCTTCGAGGGCGGAGTGTTCGTGCCCAGCCCCGACATCATCCGCTTCTTCCCCACCAATGGTGTGGGCGGCTTGGAGGGCACAGCAGCCTGGCCGGTGGGCGTGCCCAGTGGCACAGAGGTTTTCTTTCAGTTCTGGATCTTTGATGCAGCAGGACCCTTTGGCTTTGCTGCAAGCAACGGACTGAAGGGCACCACTCCCTAGAAACTTTCGGAACGCTCATTCCGACGCGGTCGGCGGATTTGTGCGGTTCCCGGAGCTTCGATTGTCTCCTACCTTGCCCCTTGTGGGGTGGGCTTCTGGACTCTGTCAGTTGGCGGAGTCCGTCTGCTTGTGGGTGCCAGGCGCCCGGCATGAGTAGGGATCGAAACCAGGGAATGAATGAAGGGGGTCGTGGTGTCGCCTCTCGCACTCCCGTCACCGAGAAGGAAGAACGCGATCATGTTCAGTGCTCGACCGAAGGGCTTTCTATGGACCCTCCTCGCGGTAGCCGTGCTCGGATGCAGCTCGGGTGAGGCGGAGGAGACAGCGGACAACGACAACGCCAAGGGTGAAGCAGGCTCGGCCGTCGCTGAGGACACCGAAACACTTCTCGGTGGCGTGCCGCTCGGCTGCACCGCGGAATCGGCCTGGGTGACGGCGCCCTCCGAACCGGACCCCGGGGCGTTCAGCCCGAACAGCCAATGTTCGTTCCATCAGTGGTCCTACCAGAACTTCCTGTGGCTCACGAGCCCTGACCCCGGCACGGGGCAGACCATCTTCGAGGGCTTCGCGAACCCCAACAAACTCTTTGTTCAAGGAGGTCCCAGCGAACCCTACCCGGGTCGCGGGGGGCCGGAGCCGACGCGCATGTTGGCGCGCCTCGAGAAGTCAGGCACGAGTGCGGACATCGAGGACATCTTCCAGGCCGGCCCCGGGGGCAAGATCCTCGTGGACCAGAATGGTGAGGTGGTCTTCTACTCCAACCACCTGAACGAGGTGTTCTGGGACTTCATCGTGAAGAACAGTCTGTACGACCTCGCGACCTTGAAGGCGACGAAGGGGCCAGCTTTGAACTTTGCCCAAGGGGCGCTGGAACTCAAGGCCTCCTGGCGCGTGGCGAAGAAGGGTGAGAAGGTCCTGATCGAGGATGCCGACAGTCGCTTCCATGTGGTGGACACGGTGATCCCAACGGTGACCGTGGACGCCGCCGGGCACATCAAAGAGGACTGGGCGAAGTCGATCCCGGCACGCATGGCCCTGATCGGCTTCCACATCGCGGGCACGGTGAAGGGGCACCCGGAGTTCATCTGGGCGACCTTTGAGCACGTGGACAATGCGCCGGTCGCGGCGAGTGACCCAAGCAAGGCGGCGGCGAGTGGCCCAGGCCCCACGGGCCCGTGGTCGCTCTACAAGCCAGGCACGCCGACGGGTGCGTGCAACCAGTTCGATTCAGGCAACCCTCTGGCGGTCGTGAACATCTGTCTCGAGAACCCGCAGGGTGGCGGCGATGCAGACAACAAGGAGGCAGTGAAGACGCTCAACGCGAACGTGGCGTCCATTCCGCCCACGGCCCCGTGGGGCAACTACATGCTGGGCGGTGCCGTCTGGACCGACGGCACGGTGCCTCTCAACAACGGTGCCTTCGCGCCGGGCGCCTCACCCCCGGCCACGCAGTTGGGCTCGCTCGCCCTGGCGAACACCTCCATGGAGACCTTCACCCAACAGGACAACTGTTTCGCCTGCCACAACGGGGGAGCACACGAGATCGCAGTCGACAGCGGCAGCACCGAAGTCAACGCGAAGAGCGTGAACCTGAGCCACTTCGTCGTGAACTACCAGGCCGTCGAGCAGGTCAAGGCCGAGAAGTAGGTCCGCGCACGCAACAGACATCCAACGAAAGAAAAGGGGTACGCACGCCATGACGGACAGCGTCTTCAAGATTCATCCCGCGATCGGCTTTGCACGCGTGGGCACGAGCAAGGAATTCAATCTCGCACCGGAGACCCTGACGGGGCACCCGGTGGCGGGCAGCGAGGTGACGGGCGGTCTGCCCATCGTGCCCGGTACCGAGAGTGAGACCATCAAGGCGAGCGATTTGCGCGACGCTGGCGGAGCTCTCAAGCGCCAGGCGGCGCGCTTCCGCATCTACAATTACGCCGCCCAGAGCGCTGAGACCTACCCCATGGGCGACGCCGGTGAGGAGATCGTCCTGGGCAGCAGGGTGGTGGTGGGCGGCGTCACCAAGACGGTGGCGGACATCGTCTGGACCGTGCACATGGCCAACAAGAAGACCGCGTGGTACCAGTCGCCCGATGACGAGGGCATTGTGGCCTGGATGGACGGCAAGACGCCGCCCCAGCGGAACATCGACCTGCAGCCGCCTGTGCAGCCGCCGCTCAGCAACAATCCCCATGATGAGGATCGTCTGGCGCGCCTGACCATCGATGCGGGGCCGCGAACCATTCACGGCACGAGCTCCGAGAGCGTCGCCATGAATGCCAAAACGCCTGCCAGCATCTTTCGCTGTGGCGCGGGCGGGATCACCGAGCTTCCGGACTACCCCAAGAGTTTTCCTCAGTGTCCCCCGAAGCCGGCGAAGGGATTCGAGACCCTTAATCCGCCGGGGGTGGAGCCCATCACGACCTTGGGCGACCTGTCGACGGAGGAGAACGGGCGTCTGGTGGTTGCGGGCGGGCACGGCTTGGCGAACAGCTTCAACGTGGAGGGTCCGCAGTACGGTTTCATCGATTCCGTGAACAACGACTGGTGGTTCGATGACACGGGCGACGGCCCGGTCAACGCCAGCCTGGTGTTTGACGACGGCTCGTGCCTCGAAGTGCAGGGGCATGCGTGGGTGGTGGCGACGGACCCGGCCTACGCGCCGCAGATCCTGAACGTGGTCTCCCTGTGGGATGAGGTCTACGACAGCTTCGTGCGCAAGTTGGAGCTCCGGCCGGAGCTGTTCACGGGCAAGAAGTTCGTGCCCACCTACACGCCTTCCTTTGAGGACGAGGTCAAGCCGATCTTCCTCTCGGCGGGCTTGCAGCGCTGGATCACCAACCTGAACCAGATCGGCATCGGCGCCCATGACAAGGTCGCGGCCATCGCGGCGGGCAAGGACCCTGCGGACACCCAGCTGCACGGTTTGGGCCTGATCCGCGAGCCGGTGGACCCCGAGAAACTCGGCGTGGGCCCGCCGGTGTCCGGAGACGATCGGCGCATGCCGCTTTCGCTGGGGGACTCGGCGCGCAGCCTGCTCTCGCTCTCCAAGACGCAGTACTACTACCTCGAGCGTTGGGATGTGAAGGGAGCCACAGGGAAACCCCTCGCGCTGAACGCAGGCGAGACCCTCGACAAGGCGTCGTTCTATGCAGGCCTCGGCGGGCGCTTCAGTCCGGGCATCGATCTGACGTTCATCTGTCGTGAGCCCGATCTCTATGTGCAGTCGTGGCAGACATCGGGCACCGGGCCGTTCCGGATCAACCCGCAGCCTCTGGACTATCAGTCGGGCGGCCCGTGCCTCTCGCTGGGTTGGATGCCGCGGCGCGAAAAGGAAAAGCTGGGCGTGGAGCCCGGGGACCTCTGCAAGTTCATGGCCATCCCCTGGCACGCGGACTACAACTCCTGCGCCGTGCACTTGCCGGCGCCCAACCCGGAGTTCAACAACACGCTCTATTGGTCGTGGCCAGCGCAACGTCCGGTCGCCGTGCACAAGGCTGCGGACGTGAGCAGCGATGGGCAGACCTTGGGTGAGCAGCGTTTCTCGGTGCGTGGCGAAGGCACCAAGACCTCGAGTCCCAACCCACCCCAGGTCGGCCCTCAAGATGCTGCAGAGGTGGGGCGCTACCAGCAACAGCCTCCGACCGGAAAGGGTGCCGGGCCGGGAATCATGCGCATCCTCGACCACTGGATGAACATCGGCACGGTGATCCAGGCCACCAACATCGACGATGGGGTGCCCTACGATCCGACCTTCTTCCTGGAGGTCATGAGCCGACTGGAAGACAAGGACAGCGACGGCGTGATGCCCTGGCCCACGAACGTGCCGGCCGGAAGCGGAAGCGGAAGCTGAACCCATGTCGCTCTCCGGGAGCGAAGGCTACGAGGTCGTGGTGCTGGGCGGCGGTCCCGCCGGCTGCGCCACGGCCTTGTCGCTCGCAGACCAGGGTGTCCAGCGCGTGCTGGTGGTCGAGCCCGGTGACTACAGCGCCTTGCGTATCGGTGAGTCCATCCCACCCGACACCACCCATCTGCTGAGCCAACTGGGTGTGCTGGATGGCTTTCTGGCTGACAAGCACGAACCCTGCCTGGGCAACTGTTCGTCTTGGGGTGATGACGCCCTCGGCTACAACGACTTCGTGTACCGGCCCTTCGGCAACGGCTGGCATCTGGACCGTCGTCGTTTCGATGCGTTCATGGCGCAGAGCGTCCGGGAGCGCGGCGTGGAGCTGCGCACGGGCGTCCGTTGTGTGGGCTCTGCGCGGCGTGACGACGGCAGCATCGCCCTGGAGTTGCGAGCCTCTGCCGGCGAGCAAAGCGAAGTGTTCGCGGGCTTCGTTGTGGATGCCACGGGCCCGGGCATGCGTTTCGCCCGCACACAAGGCGTCCGGCGGCGGGAGCTGGACCGCCTGGTGTGCGTCTCCGCCTACTTCGAACGAGCTGCGGACTCACCGTTCGCCAAGACCACGCTGCTGGAAGCGGTGGAGCAGGGATGGTGGTACTCGGCACGCTTGCCAGACAATCGCGTCGTGGTCGCCATGGCGTGTTCACAGGGTCAGCAAGCCGAGGACTTGGGCCAGTGGCAACATGCACTGGGTGAAACGCGCTACTTCTCGGAATGGCTGCAGTCGTGTCGACTGATACCGGACAGTCACTCCGTGCGTCTCGCTCCGTCTGCGGTACTGGAGCGCGTGCACGGTGAAGGCTGGCTGGCGGTGGGCGATGCAGCCTCCAGTTACGACCCCATCGCTTCCCAAGGTATCTACAAGGCCTTGGCCGAGGGGCTTGAGGGAGGGCGGGCGATCGCCGCATGTCTCGCGGGTGAGCGACAGGCGCTCGAGCGACATCAGGCAAATGTGTTCACACGCTTCGACGAGTTCCAGCGGCAGCGCTCCTACTTCTACGAGCAGGAACGCCGCTGGGAGAACTCCGCCTTCTGGAGCGAGCGCCGCGCGTGCCACATGCTTGAGGGGCCCGACGCAGCAGCAGCTGGGCTCAGCGAGGCTGACGAGTTGACTCTCGCGCTGGACTGACGCAGCCCAGAGGCATTGAATGGGGTCGCGGGTGCGCCGGTCTCCGGGTCGCCGGCGTGCGACAACAGGAGCTGCACGGCATGCGCAAGGTCTTCGGGATCGGACTCAACAAGACGGGCACCACGACCCTGGGTGTCTGCCTGAAGACGCTGGGCTACAAGCACTCACCCTATGCTGGTCGATTCGTTGCCGCTGCCCAGTCCAGGGAGTTGGACGAGCTGCTGGCCTACGCCGAGGCTTGGGACAGCTTCGAGGATTGGCCTTGGCCGCTGCTCTATCGCGAGCTGGACGAACGCTTTCCCGGAAGTCGTTTCGTGCTCACGACGCGCAACGATGCCGTCACCTGGTTCCGTAGCCTGTGCGGCCACGCCGAACGCACGGGCCCCACGCCCGAACGACGCCTGATCTACGGCCACGAGATGCCCCAGGGCCACCGGGTCGAGCACCTGAAGCTCTACGAAGAGCACGTACTCGCGGTGCGCGCCTGGTTCCAAGGTCGGCCGGAGGCCTTGTTGGAAGTGTGTTGGGAGAGGGGCGCGGGCTGGCCGGAGTTGTGCCGATTTCTGGGGGCAGAGCAGCCGGGCGAGCCGTTTCCCCATGCGCACCAGGCTCCGGGCCTGGAGGCCTGATTCGCCGGTTTCCGTTACGGTGCGGCTCGCTCACCCTATGATCGGGATCTTGAGGACGTTGTTCCTGAGATCGTGAGTTGTTGTCTCCGCACGATCCTGCCCGGTGCATTCGTCACGGGAGCTTCGGGAGGCGGCCCATGGGTGGCCGCAAGACATATTCATTCGGGAGAGACGACAATGCTTGGATTCCGTTTCCTTGGGCGAGCTCTCTTACTCGCATGTTGCTCGGGTGGGCTGCTGGCCCAGGACGTTGTCTTGGTCCTGGATGCGCTGGGTGATGGCGCTGGGAACCCCATGAGCGAGCCAGCCGCTCTCGCTGTGGATGCGAGTGGCCGATTGCTGGTCGCCGGGGCCGGGTCCCACAACGTGTTCTCGGTGGAGCCGGGCACGGGAGCGGTGACGGAGTTGTTGGACATCTTCGGAGACGGCGCTGGGAATCTCCTGTTCGAGCCTCGCGGGCTGTTGGCGGTGGGCAGTTCCGTCCTGGCCTCGGGCCAGTCTTCGCACAATCTGTTCCATCTCGACGACGCGGGTGGTGTCGCGCAGTTGATCAGCCCCACCGGTGCTACGGGACCTGGGGTGGCGCCCTTGCTGGGGCCCACGGGGTTGGCGCGCGATTCGAACGGCAACGTCTTCATCGTGAGTCAGGGCAACCACAGCGTCCTCATGCGGACGCCCACGGGTTCGATCCAGCGAGTTCTGAACGGAGGCACCGCTCCGCTCGAAGCAGCGAATGCCGTCGTCGTAGACAGCCAAGGCAACGCGTACGTCAGCGGCCTCGTCTCGGACAATGTCTTCCGCATCGCCCCTTCGGGAGAGGCGACGCTCTGGTTGGATGCGGGCGGTGACACAGACGGGGCCGTCTTGGAATCGCCGCGGGCCATGTGTTTCGACGCCGCTGGAAACCTGCTCGTCCTGGGCTCGGGGACCTTGGGAATCGGGCCCTTGGGTTTTGGCTCGGGAGCCATCTTGCGAGTCTCGCCAACCGGTGAGACGGAAACCGTCGTCGCCCTGGGGATCTTCGGGGTTCCGGTCATCACGCCCTGGGACATGGGTGTCGATGCAGCCGGCAACCTGATCGTTGCGGGTTCTTCGTCCGACAACGTCCTGAGCATCGCCCCCGATGGGACCTGGAAGTTGATCATTGACGGCACCGGTGACGGAGTGCACCCGCTCAGGAACCCGCAGGGCCTTGCCGTGCATCCGGATGGAACGGTCTACGTCTCGGGGCTCGGAAGCCACAACGTCTTCCGCATCGACACGGACGGCACGATCACGCAGATTCTGGACAACTCGGGGACCGGGGCCGTGAGCATTCTCGGCCCCCAGTCGCTGATCGTTTCCGACGCGCATGATGTGTACGTCGCCGGGACCGTGACCAACAACGTCATGAAGATCGCTTCGGGCGGCGTCATCAGCGTGCTCGTCGGGCCAGACGGTGTCCCTGGGCCCGGGAAAGACCTGCGTCGACCCGGGGGCCTGGCACTCGGGCCCGCGGGGGAGCTCTACATCACCAGCACCCAGCGGGACCTGGGGCTGGTGGTCTCGCCGATGGGCCAGGTATCCGCATTCATCTCCTCCTTGGGCGACGGCAGTGGCAACAACACGCTGGACGCGCCGAGGGGTGTCGCCGTGGACGCGACGGGCGGAGTCTGGGTGACGGGCGTCGGTTCGGACAACGTGTTCCGTGTGGACCCCAGCCCGTTCGCTCCCATCCAGGAAATGCTCAATGCATCGGGCGTGACCGGTGAGGATCCGCTGCGCTTCCCCCAGCAACTCGTGGTGGACTCCCAGGACAACCTCTATGTCAGTGGAACGATCAGCAACACGGTGCTGAAGCGCTCGCCTGCCGGCGTGGTGAGCGTCGTGTTGGATGGTATCGGTGACGGAGCCGGGAACTTCTTGCACCACCCGTGGGGTCTGGCTGTGGATTCGCGTGATGCGGTCTACGTTACGGGCGTCCAGAGCAACAACGTCTTCCGAATCAGCCCACAGGGCAGGGTGCGACAATTGCTCGGCCAGGCTGGCGACGGCATGGGCAACACGGTTCTGGAGCCCTACGGCGTCACCGTCGACGGACACGGCGTCGTGCACGTTGCGAGCAGCGGCAACGACCGTGTGTTCCGGGTGCTTCAAGACGGGACGGCCATGGTCGTCGCCGACCAGACAGGCGACGGAGTCCAACCCTTGCAGGCGCCGCGTGCGTTGGCTCTTGGGCCGGGCGGTGTCGTCTATGTGGCCGGCGAGGACAGCAACACGGTGTTCCGCCTGGCCGCCCCCAGTCTCGACCTTGCTCCAGCTGTCGAGGAATGGTCACGCCTGTTGAGTCTTCCACGGCGCTAGGTGCTGCGTATGCCGGGCGCTCAGAACTGAAAGTAGATGAAGGCCTGGGTGTCGGCGATCCCCTGCAGCGCAATGGCCCAGGCGACGCCATAGCCGAGCGCGAAGAGCCAGCTGGGGACACGCTCCCAGAGCCGCTTCGGAAGGCCGAGGAACGCGAGAGCATGCAGCGACGCCAGGGCGGCGAAGAGGCCCAGGCGCGAGGCGCCGAAGGATTGCTCACCTGGGGAATCGAAGAGCACGAATGCCTTGAGGATCGAAAGGGTGTGCGCGAGTCCATCCATGCCCGCTCCGGGCACGAGCTCCGCTGCTGAGGCGGTCGTGTGTTGAAGGCGCTCGCCGCGCTCCGCGATCAGCAGGGACCCTGTGCGGAAGGGGATCCAGCAGAGGCAGACCCAGTAGAAGGTGAGCCCGGTGCCCAACAGCTTCATGGCTGCGTACCGGGTTCCGGCAACGCTGCGGCTCCAGAGCTGGTGCACAACCAAACCAAGGCCATGCAGAGCGCCCCAGATGACGAAGCTCCAAGCCGCGCCGTGCCACAGGCCGCCGAGCAGCATCGTGATCGCGAGGTTGCTCAGGGTCCTGGTGTGCTTCCCACGATTTCCGCCGAGCGGGATGTACACATAGTCCCGCATCCAGGTCGAGAGACTGATGTGCCAGCGCCGCCAGAAGGCGGAGATGTTGGCGGCGAAGTAGGGGTGGGCAAAGTTGTCCGTGAGCCGGTAGCCCAGCAACCCAGCGGTGGCGATGGCCATCTCCGAGTAGCCGGAGAAGTCGCAGTAGATCTGCACCGCGTAGAACAGCACGGCGATCCAGGAGCTCAGCGCGTCGTAGAGTTCGGGCGCGGCGAAGTACTGGTCCACAAAGGGGGCCAGGCCGTCTGCGATGCACGCCTTCTTGAAGAAGCCCACCAGGAAGAGCACAAGCAGTGCCCGCACCTCGATGCGCTTCCACCCAGGCAGGGTCGCGAGTTGCGGAAGGAAATCTCGTGCTCGAACGATGGGGCCCGCGACGAGTTGGGGGAAGAACGCGACGAAGAGCGAGATGTCGAGCAGGTTGCGCGTTGGGCGCAGTCCGCCTCGGTAGATGTCGATGGAGTACGAGAGCGTCTGGAAGGTGAAGAAGCTGATGCCCACCGGCAGGATGATGTGCAGCGCTGGCAGGTCGCTCGCGAACCCCACCCATTGAGCCAGCTCGTTGGCGGACTCAATGAAGAAGTTCCAGTACTTGAAGAAGCCCAGCATTCCCAGGTTGGTGGCGATGCTGGCCAGCAGCCAGCCGCGCTTGGCGCCCTTGCTGCTGGCTCCATGAATGCGTAGCCCGGCGATGTAGTCGACCCAGGTCGAGACCAGGATCAGGGACAGGAATCGCCAATCCCAAGCGGCATAGAAGGCATAGCTGCAGAACAGGAGCCAGGCCTTGCGAGCCGTGTTGCCGCGCAGGCTCCAGCTCACCACGAAGGCCGCGCAGAAGAACAGCAGGAACTGGAAGTCGACGAAGAGCACTAGCGCTTGGACGCGCCAGCAGAGGGTTGCTCCATCATCTCCGCGACCTGGCCCGCGAGCAGCCGGGTCAGGCGGCGAGCGGCCGGCCGCGCGAGGTGGTGATTGTCAAAGCGCTTGTCTGCTTCGTAGAACTCCGCGAAGTGCTCGAGCTCGTTGAAGGAAAGCAGGTCGGGAAAGAGGCCGTCCAGGTGCGCCTGCTTGAAGGGCGTCTCGTTTCGCATCGTGGGGAGGATCACGAACACGAGGCGCGCCTCATGTCCCTGCATGATGTCGAGCACGCGTTCTACGCAGAGCCGTTGATAGGGGCTGAGTCTCTGGGCCAGCGGGTCATGGGCGTCGGCCTGAGGCGAGTTTTGCTCCTCCGCGAGCCCCTCGACCAGGTCCTGGAAGCGCTGCGGGTTGTCGAGGAATCTCGCGCGTCGAGCCAGGAAGCTCGGATGGGTCTCGGCTTCCAAGGCGAGCCAACCCTGCTGGTTGGCCTGGAGAAAGGACGCATCCATGGGGTCGGTCCCGGGTCCGGTGGCGAGCTCCAGTCCGGGGACCAGCGGGCGGGCCCTCCCGGCGAGGCCGATGTTGCGCAGGAAGAGTCGCCCGTGGGCGAGCAGTCGCTGCGCCCTCTCGTTCCAGGGCTCCGACCCGGCGGCGATGCCCTTCAGCAGCCTCGCCATGGCATCCGCGTTGTGCCACGCCACCACTTGCGCTGCGAGCGTGTTGTTTCGATCAACCTCGGTGGTGAATTCGCTGAGCTCCACGAAGACCCAGCGCAGACCACTGGGACCCGTCGCCATGAACTGCTCGAGGGCGTGCAGTGTCGATGGAAGCTTCATGCCCGAGATGCCGAAGTTGAAGGCCCGCTCTTGAAGACCTCGCTTGGCCATTTCCTTCTCGAAAGTGGAGGGCACGATCTCCCGGAAGACCCTGCTGGAGCCGAAGAACACAGCGCTGTAGCTGTCGGTCGTCTGTTCCAGGTGGGCGAGCTTGAGCTGCACGGGAGTGACCGGGTCGGGGAGCAGGCCTCTGCTGACCCAGAGGGTTCCGACCAGCGCGGCGAGGCAGAGTGCTACGTGCAGCGCGTTGAACGTCCCACTGTTCCTGAGCGTGGAGCGATCGGGCACCTGTTTACGCGCCCGCGAAGCGACGCTCCCGGAGCGCGCAGAGGATGTCACGCCTCCCCTCCTTCTGCAGCAGGCCCCACTTCATGATCTCGTCGTTGCTGCGCAGGCATGCGGCGCAGTGCGTCATGTCTCGGTTCAGGGAGCAATCCCGGATGCAAGGGGAGAGCGTTGCACCCGTCGCGCACTCTTGGCAGAGACACGGGGCGCCGCGTGCGTCGGCCGCTGTCGCCTGCTTGGGAGAACACCAGCAGGGCTCGGTCTGTCGGGCGAGGGCACAGCGGTTGTCCGCCTGGCACACGGGGCATCGGGTGCTGTCCGCCGAGTGACCCGGCTCGCAGTCAGTCACTGCTGCACGCTGATGTCGAAGGCCCCCTGTGTCACCTGTAAGTCGCCTGCGGCGGGGTTTGGGGACTCGGGTGCGAGGGTGAGTTGAAAGGTCCCTGTGATGCGCGAGGCACTGGCCGAGGTCACGGTGATGCTCCCGGGTACCAGTCCGCCATCACCCCAGTTCGCATTCGGCTGAGTCTGCGAGGCGACGATGTTGAACAGCGGTGGGCTGGGCCCCATGTTGACCGTGAAAGGCGTGGGCGTGACACCGGGGTTGAACGGGATGGCCATGGAGATCCCGAAGGAGTCGGTGCCGACGAGCACACCCGCCGTCAGAATGCAGATGTCGATCTGACCGGTGCTGGCGTTGAAGGCCATGACCACCGAGCCCAGCTCATTCGGCCCCGCATCGAACTGGCTCAAGAGCAGGTTCTGCTCCACGCTCGCGAGGCTCATGCTGAAGGTCTCTGCGGCAGGGCCACCCCCGCCCCCGCCACCATTGTCGACGGTCAAGGCTTCTTCCAGGGTGCCTGAGCCCACCTTGGTCTGTACGACCACGTCGTACAGCTCGTCGGCGAGCTTGGGCAGCTTCACCATGAGCAGGTTGCCGTCCGTGACTAGCTGCACCTTCGCCTTCTTCTGCTTGCCCCCGGACTCAGGCAACAGGAACACCTTGGGCTTCTTGGGACCTCCGAAGAAGCTGCCCGTGATCATGACAAGGGCTTTGGAAGTCGCGGTGCCCGGGACGAGGCCATCGACGACCGGGGCGCGCATGACGAACGCACCCTTGAAGACCTTCTCATCGAGGAGCTTGCCCTTGGGCTTGATGTGCAGGTCGTAGAGCCCGGGGCCCGTCTTGGTCTTCTTGAAGAAGACGCTGAGGCCGGTCAAGCCGCCTCCCAGGTCCTCGAGCTCGGCCACCTTGAGCTTGGTCTTCTTGGGCTTCGGCGACCCGTCGTCGGAGCGCGTGAACCAGAGCTTGGGCTTGCCAGCACCGAGGTCGCCCATGACCTGCATCTCGATGACCGTCCCGGTGGTCCCCTCAAGAGGCAGCAAGGACTCGACGGTCAGATCGGCGAACGCTGCGCTGCTCAGCAGCGCGAGACTCACAAGCGTGGAAAGCAGAGCGGAGCAGCAACGGCACATGGATGAGGGCTCGAATCGGGTCGGCGGGAGGGGAACCTGCCGGTTCCTGCAACGAGCTGCGAAGAGCCCGTGTGCTGCACCTGCAACGGGTACTTTGGCGCCGATGCATTGCAGCCGATGCCTTGCAGGTATAGCAGATCCCGCCGATCCTGCCCCCGTGACTAGCGGGCGACGCCCGAGGCGCTCGCTGGCAGCGGCTGTCCGGCACGCAGGGAATCGATTTCTGCCCGGATCTCCCGAGCTTCCTTCTCCAGCTGCATGAGCCGCTCGTGGAGCCGGGTCGCGACCTCGGAATCGTCCTCCGCCACTCTGCGAGGGAGGGTCAGATGGAAGTCCGCGTCCATGGCGGGCTCGAGCACGGTCGGGCTCACGGCCAGCACGTTCTTGCTGGATTCGTTCGCATTCAGGTACACGCTCCCGGGAAGCAGGTTCAGGTGCTGGCCGACCTTGAGGTTGGAGTCGAGCTTCAAGATCGGGTTGGCTTCGAGCAGCAACGGGACATGTGTCACGTTCTTGTAGAGCTTCTTCGAGATGCGGTAGAGCGTGTCCCCGTGCTTCACCACATAGGTCGTGAGCTCCTGAGGCGAACTGGCACGAGGAGTCGCGGCCGGTACCAACACTCTGTGGCAGCTGGTGCACGTAGCTGAGTTCGTGTCCAGTGCGGAAGGTGTTGGGGTCGGGGACGCTTCGGGCCACACGTCAAAGGGTGGGTGCTGGAACGATGTGGCCGTGCTTTCGAAGGGCCACTCAGCCCGGGAAACGCTGGCTGCTCTGTGCGCTCGTGCGTGGCACTCGGTGCAGGTCTTTGCACTTTGGTCGACGCTCACCACGCCTGGGAGCAGCTTGTGAGCTTGCGGGTACGCCGGCTGCGTCGTTTGCACCGTGTCCACGGCGACAGCCGGCGGCGGCGGGTCTTGCGCCTGGACGTCGATCATCAGGAAGGCGCCCGCGGCGAGAGCTGCTGCGGGCAGGGACATCACGAAGGGGATCTTCATGGGTTGGTGCTCCTTGTCGAGGATGTGGGCAATGCGGTCCACCAGAGGCGTGCGGCTCATGGCGATGGCGAGGGAGTCGGCCGGTCGTGGGGCGCAGGCCAGGCTCAAGAGCGTGCGCGCGTAGAGGTCCGGGCTACCGAACTTCCGCACGACGATCTCGTCGCAGCAGAGTTCGCGTTCGTGACGCAGCCAGCGAGAAATCCACCAAGCAGCGGGCTGGAAGAACAGCGCACAGCCCAGCACGCGTTGAACCATGTTGACCAAGTTGTCGTGGCGCTGGATGTGCACGAACTCGTGCAGCAACACCAGGTCCAGCTCCGCCTCCGACCAGCGTTGGAGGGGAACGGTGGGCAGGAGGACGAGCGGCCGGAAGATGCCCAGCACCAAGGGGGAAGCAATGGAATCGGATGTCGCAACGCGAATGGAACGCTTCAGCCCCAGGCTGCCGGCGACGATCGCCGCCCGCTCCGTGACACGCCCGCAACGAATCCGGCGAGCCTTGCGGGAGAGGGACCAGAGCGCAACGGCTCCGAGGGCCAGGAGCAGCAGACCTCCCCCGGTGCCCGCCATCCAGAGGTAGGGGAGTGACTCCCTCAGGGGTGTGAGCCAGCGCGCCTGAGGTGGCGTCGATGCAGCGGACATCACGCCGAACAGACTGTCTGCCGCTGGCCGCTGTGAAGCGCTTGGGGGAAGGGGCTCGGTGTTGGTTGGCGCTGCAGGAAGCGTGCCTGCAGTGGTCGCGTCGGTTGGTTTGTCGCCGACGATGGCGTAGGTCAGCGGGAGCGAGAGTGTCAGGCTTGCGAGCAACACGAGGGCGAACCCGTAACGCGTGCGGGGGCGTGGGAGGCGGCACGAGAAGAACGCCAAGCCGATCACAAGGGCGCCAATCCAGAGCCCGTGGATGAGCGTCCAACCGAAAGTCCAGAGCACGGTTTCGGTCATGAGCCAGACCTCCCTTTGCCACCGGCTCCCGGGGGCGTGGGGTCCGGCCCGTCGCTCAACATGCGCAGGATCTCTTCGCGGTCTTCAGCGCTGAGCTTGCCGTCGGCCACCATGTGCGCCACGAGGCCCTGCGCGGAACCTTCGAAGGCCGAGGAGATGAGCTTGCGCAGCAACTTGCGTTGCGTGACGCGCCGGCTCACCCGCGAGGACCAGAGGTAGCCCCGGTCGCCCTTGGCGCGTTTCACCAGCTCCTTGTCCATCATGACCTTGAGCATGGTGGCCACCGTGGTTGTGGCGACCTCCTTGTATTCGCGCAGGGCGCGGCACACGGCGCCCAGCTCGGCGGGCCCTTGGTCCCAGAGGATGGTCAGGATCTCGAGCTCGCCCTGGGTGGGTTCCTGGCTGAGGGGGCGTGGCATGGGTGCTCCGGCTGGCGAGGATTGTGTTCTGGTTCTAAAGAAATAGAACACGAAAGCTGGAGACGCGCAAGAAGGCACTCGGAATTCGCTGTAGCAGAGGGGCTGAAGCGTGCTTCAGCGGGTCGCAGGGAGCATGCCGTGGCCGCCTCTCAGGCCGGCGCGAGCTTGTCGCCGAAGTTCTGCTCAAAATACTCCACGCGCTGACGGCCTGCCTCGGTTTGGGTGGCGGCCCACTCCACGGCCTTGAAGGCGGTGGGGGACGCGCCGCGCATCTGCTCGAGGAAGGGGCGCACCTTCACCCACAGCAGGATGCCCTCGCCGCCGTTCTCCACCAGCAGTTCTGCGTCGATGATGCCGCGCAGGCCGAAGCCGAAGACCATCTCCCAATAGGTGGCCACCTGGCGGAAGGCCGCGTTGTCGGGGTGCGAGAAGTCGCGGATGGCGACGAACTCGTCCCAGGTCTTGGGCCAGAAGCCGAAGCTGATGGCGTCGCGGGACTTGCGCATGACCTCCTCGCGCCGGATCTCGTACAGGCGGAGGATCAGGTCGGCTTCCTGGATGCTGGGCGTGTTGCTGGTCATGGCGTGAGTTCCGTTCGGGAGAGAGGCTGCGTCGGGGGCCGATCATTCCAGGGTGGGCCGGGAAGCGCCAGGAGAGAGGTGTGCTCCACGCCGATCCCTTCGACTTGCAGGCTCACTCTGTCCAATGCCGTACGCTTCACGACTCCCTGAACAGAATCGACTCGGAGAGGCTGCATGAGCTGCGGATGGCGTGCGCGGGTTTGGATCGTTGTGGGTCTGCTTGGGTTGGCTGCCTGCAACTCGCCCGGTCATGGCCTGGAGAGCCGCCCACCGAACATCGTGTTCATTCTCGCGGACGATCTCGGCTTCGGTGAGCTGGGCTCCTACGGGCAGCAGAAGATTCGCACACCGCACCTGGATCGCCTGGCTGCGGAGGGTATGCGCTTCACGCAACACATCGCAGGCAGCGCCGTTTGCGCCCCGTCGCGTTGTGTGTTGATGACAGGGCTGCACCCGGGACACGCACAGGTACGGGATAACAAGGAGGTGAAGCCCGAGGGCCAGATGGCGCTGGTCGAGGGCACGCTGACCGTGGCGAGGGCGCTCCAGGAACGCGGGTACGTGACCGGCGCCTTCGGAAAGTGGGGCCTCGGGGCGCCGGGCTCGGTGGGCGAACCCTTGCAGCAGGGCTTCGAGCGTTTCTATGGCTACAACTGCCAACGCGTCGCGCACAACTACTACCCCACCTCGCTCTGGGACGACGCGAAGCCGGTGGTGCTCAACAACCCGGCCTTCCCCGCGCACGATCGCCTTCGAGACGACGAAGACCCGTCGCAGGCCGAGTCCTTCGCTCGCTTCGTGGGCGAGGACTACGCGCCCGACCTCATCAGCGAGCAGGCCCTGGCGTTCGTGGACCAACACGCTGACGAACCGTTCTTCCTCTACTGGCCCACGGTGGTGCCGCACCTGGCGTTGCAGGTGCCCGAAGATTCCTTGGCGGAGTACGAGGGGCTTTGGGAAGACGCACCCTACGTCGGGGGCAAGGGCTATCTGCCGCACCCGTCACCGCGCGCGGCCTACGCGGCAATGATCACGCGCATGGATCGCGACATCGGTCGACTCATGCAACGCCTCGAAGAACTTGGGCTCGAGAACGACACGCTGTTCGTCTTCACGAGCGACAACGGGCCCACCTACGATCGACTTGGCGGTTCCGACAGCGAGTTCTTTGAAAGCGCCGCAGGTTTGAGTGGCTTGAAGGGCTCCTTGGGCGAAGGAGGCGTGCGCGTGCCGTGCATCGTGCGGCTGCCCGGAGTGATCGAGGCCGGCACGACCTCGGATCGCCTGACAGGCTTTGAGGATTGGCTGCCGACGCTGCTCGCGCTGGCCGGTGCAGACGGCCTGGCCACAGGCAGCACGGATGGGCTCAGTTTTCTGCCGACCCTGAGCGGTGAGTCGCAGGAGGCTCGGCCGTTCCTCTACCGGGAGTTCGCTGGATACGGGGGACAGCAATCCGTGCGCGTGGATCGATGGAAGGCGGTGCGGCGCCGACTGAAGGCCCAAGAAGCGGGGCAGAGCATCGTCACCGAGCTCTACGACCTGCGGACGGACCCCGGAGAAACAACCGATGTCGCCGGGGAGTATCCCGATGTGTTGGCACGGCTGGAGCAGTTGATGCGCGCCGAACACGAGACGAGCCCGCACTTCCCCATGCCTGTGCTGGACGGCTGAGCCCGGCCCGGCATCGCCAGAGCAGCCGCTGGCTGGTAGAACGTGCCCTTCTCTCAGGAGGAGACCCGCATGAGCGACCCCGGCAGCGACTCGAATGGCGAGCAGGACACGCGCCTCGACAACCACGGATCCTTCTGGCCGAAGCTCCGGCCTAGTGAGTGGCTGACCTTTGCGGCGCTCGCGGGCGCACTTGCCGCGGCGAACATCTACACGACCTTGCTCATCGGGTGGGGTGACACGGGCTCCATCATCGCGGTGCTGGGTTCGGTGCTCGTGCTCGGTCTGATCGGTGGGCGCATGCATTCCGTGCACACCATCAACCTGGGCCAGACCATGGCGAGCGCTGGTGGCTCCATGGGGTTCGCCATGGCGAGCTACGCCGCCGTCTACCTGCTGGACCCCGAGTTCGTGGAGGCCTACAAGCCGGACCCCTTCACGCTCTTCCTCATGTTCTGCGTCATGGGTTGGATGGGCGCGATGGTGGGCTCGAGCGTGCGCCGGGCCATGGTGGGCTACTTCTTCCCATCGGGTACGGCCTGCGCGGTGATCCAGGACACGGTCACGAAGCCCGTGGCCCCAGGTGAGCGCAACCGCCCTGTCTTCCTGCTGAAGATCTGGGGCAGCCTGGCCGCCGTGCTCGCGACCCTCAAGCTCGCAGCCTTCAAGGACCCGGTCCAAGGCGGGCACGCCCTGCTGCAAGACATCAAGTGGAAGGTGAGCTCGGTGAACGGTGTCGAGCGGATGCTTGGCTTGGGCACCGACGTGCTCTTCTACGGCATCGGTCTGGTGGTGGGCCCGCGCGTCGGGCTCGGCATGGTGATCGGTGCGTTGGCGGGGCCCTTCGTGATCCTGCCGTCGTTGGCGGGGACGGTGCCCGACGACACGCTCGGCGCGGCTTTCGGCGACTGGAATCTGTGGATGGCCATCGCCGTGATGACCTTGCCCACGTTTGCGGCGATCCTCTTCGCCTACAGGTTCAAGGTGCCGCCGGTGATTCCACCGGGCTTCCACCCAGGCAAGACGGCCTACAACGCGCCGGATGGTGCACGCGTGCGCACGGCCTTCATCGTGATCGTGGCGGCGGGTGTCCTGGCGTGGACGGCGCAGACCATCTTCGAGATCCAGTGGTACGTGGTCTTCGCCACGATGCTGCTCGCCTGGCCGCTGTGCGTCATCAATGGGCGCGTGGCCGGGGACACGGACATCAACCCCGTGCGCCTCGTGGCCATCGTGTTCCTGGCGGGTTTCTTCTGGATGGTGGAGAGCGGCAACCAGCTGGCGATCATGGGCATGGCGGTGCTGGCCGGGACCATGGCCGCCGTGGCCGTGGACATGCTGCAGGACTACCGCACCGGCTACCTCGTGGACGCCAACCCGACGCACCAGACAGCGGTGCAGCTGGTGGGCACGGTGATCGGTGCCGCCGTGGCGGTGCCGACGTTGACGGTGCTCATGGAGACCATGGGGGGTATCGGCCCGGAGACCACGCTCAAGGCGCCAGGGGCACAAGCCTGGTCCGGCGTGGCCAAGGCCGCGGCGAACGGGCGCGATTGGCCCGAGGGACAGGTGGCCTGGCTGATCGGCGTGAGCCTGTTCTTCTGCGGCTACGCCTGGCTCACGGTGTGGCCCAAGACCGCGAAGTGGATGCCGTCACTGTTCGGTATCGGCATCGGCATGCTGCTCGGAGTCGATGCCTGCGCAGCGATCTTTGCAGGCGGCCTGCTGAAGAGCCTCGTCACCTTGTTCTACACGAAGGGTACGAGCGGCGACGCTCGGGCCGAGTCCTTGGACAAGGCCGGCAACGACACGATGCTGGTGGGGGCGTCCATCTTCGCTGCCGCGGCCATCATGAGCGTGGGTCTGGTCTTCGGCGAGTCCTTGCTCGACGCCATGGGTGTGCACTTCTACTGGGTCGGCGGGCACTGATCGACACCCGCTGACAGCCCCGCTTCCGATGGCTTACGAAAAGAAGATGAGGTAGAGCACCAGGGCCAGCAGAGCCAACAACAGCAGCCATCCGATGCGAATCGACGACGTGTCGTCGGACAAGTCATCGCCGCCCGAGCCTGTGCCCCCAGGGTCGGGGCCGGGGCTATCTTGGGGGACGAAAGGCTTCTGCTTGTCGGGGTCCACGACGACGGTCGGGCTGGAGCTGGGCAGGCCATCCCCGGCGCCCTCCCCGCCCTCGTACGCAGCGCGAATGTCATGGTCGCCGGTCGTCAGGTCGCTGGTGTCGAAGCACGCGCGTCCCTTGGCGTCGAGGGTGGCGAGGGAACTTTCGGCGACACCGTCCACGAAGAAGCGCACCTGGCCCTTCGGAGTTGGACGGCCGCTTGTCAGGCGCAGCACGATGGCCGTGACGCCGATGCGCCCGGCGAGCTCTGGGCAACGGGCGCCCTCCACCAGCTGCACGCGGGTGCCCCGCAGCTTGAGGTCCTGTGCGAAGAGGTAGCCCTCGGCGAAGCTTTCGTCCCCCGTGGTGGCGACGTCGAAGACGCAATCGGTGTGCAGGCCATCGAGGGTCACGGCTTGGCAGACCTGCTCAGCCTGTGCCAGCGGCATGCCGGCCGGAAGTGGTACGCCAGGCATCTCGAAGCCGGGCTGGAGCACGCAGGGTGGGGACTCGGCGGGCCAACCCCTGTCGGTGAAGGTGGCGGTGGAGGTGTCGCGCTCGTAGACGAACAGGCTGCTGGCATCGTCCACGCGCCAGGAGTCGGCGAAGGTCTTGTAGAGCTGTTCGTAGCGCTTGCTGAGGCTTGCGGGCATGGAACCCACGGTCGCACCGCTCGAAAGTGTGGGCAGCCAGCTGTGTTGAGGGATGCTGCCCATGAGCCCCTCGTCTGCCTGCGTGTTGCTGACGCTGACGTCCATGTACCAGACGCTGTGGCTCGTCCAGAACCTCGGTGTGACGGTGAGCACTGCGTGTTGCGCGTAGTCCACCCGCAGGCCCAGCTCTCCATCGGAGTCGAAGGTGCTGATGCGATGACCGCCTGGGAGATCAAGCCCACTCGTGGGCAGTTGGGCTGGCTTGCCGTTGAGGTAGAACTGGAGGCCGTCACCTTCGCGGTTCGGTTGGTAGCTGAGGTGATGGCCACCGACCCGGGCCGCGACGGCGGTGTTCAGGCTGACGCAGGTCTTGAGCCCGGAGTGGCTGTCCGTGATGGGGTTGGCCGTGAGCACGGGTGTTTGGCGCGTCTGCACTTCGAGATCCATCCGGTCGCGCAGGGCGATGAATTCGCCGACCGCCTGGAAGTCATAGCGCTGGCCGTCCACGGTGTGGATATGAGGGTCGCCGTTGTCGGATCCGTCGTCCGTGCCTCCGATCTTCAACCGGAAGACGGTCTGGTCCCTGCGGCCGTTGCCGTCCTCCGCAGTGATGAAGACGAAAGTGATGAGCTCGACCGTCATTCCGGTGCTGTCGAACTCCCAATCCCAGGTGCCGGCGACGGGGTCGCTGGCCAGCACACCCAACGAGGTCGTCAGGTTGACGGTCTCACCAGGGTCGGGGTGGCCGAAGGTGCCGTGGCGTTCGGCAAGGGCATCGAACGGGGCGTAGGCCCAGGAGCCACCCACATCCACGAAGGGCTTCTCGCCGCCGCCGTTCGCGGTGACGACGAGCTCGCTGATCATGCCCTGGTGAGCGTGGAAGAAGATGTGGCAGTGGAACAGCCAGCGGCCAAAGGCCCCGCCCATGGTCGTGCCGTCGTGCAGCGGCCGGTCGGCGAAGTGCACGCGGGCCGTGAGCACGTACTGGCTGGGGACATCGATGTTGTCGCGGTATTCGACGTAGGCCCAGACGTAGCTCCCCGAACCAGCAGGTGCGCCCGACCCTGGGGTGAGGGAGATCGGTTGCACCGAGAAGCCGTGCATGTGGAAGGGGTGATGCGCCCCGGTGGTGTTGCTGACCGTGAGTTCTACAGAGGTGTCGAACTCGCCGTAGCGCGCCGAGCCGAAGTGGGGCTTGGCGCTGTAGGGGCCGGCACCACCGGTGGAGCTGCCGATGCCGTTGATGCCCAGCACGCCCCCGGCATTCGTGAGCTGGATGTCCGGGGTCGAAAGGCCCGGCTTGGTCGGGCTGAAGCTCCCCGGGTCGAGCACGGACCCGAAGGGCCCTGGGAGCGACGTCAGGCTCGCCCCTGCAACTGAGGAGAGCAGTGCAGTGCCCGCGCCGATCGTGTAGGGCGTCCTCGTGCCGGTGACCTCAAAGTGGGCCACGGGTTGGGTCGGGATGACCGAGTATCCCGCCCCCGTGCGCTCCAGGTCCTGGGTCCAGAGAGTGAGAGTGCCCGTGGCCGACGCCGGGATGGCGGCCACGAAATCCGCCCGGCTCGCCGGGGGGAGCATGATCTCGCCGGAGGTGATCTTGGTGTCGAATCCACTGAGCACGCCGCCTTCCACCACGGCGTCATTCAGCAGCCCGCCCTCCCCGCCGATGCGCACGAGAGGGACCTGTGCTCCCGTAGAGGTCGTGAGGATCAACCGGAAGAAGCGGGTGGTCGCCGCGTTGACCACCTGCATGCGAAGGCCCTGGCCCGCGTCGACGGGGCGGGTGAGGGCCGCCGCTCCCAGGGCCCCTGGCGCCGAGGGCTCACCTGCACGAGCGCCGACGTTGACGCCGTTGGTCAGGATCGTCTGGCCTTCGTTGGTGCGGCCGGGGCCCGCACGTTGGATGTTGGGCACATCGCCGGCGGCAAAGGGCCCCGACGCAGCACTGCCGTCTTCATTCAGCGGGCTGAGTTCGCACAGGTCTTCGGGGGAGGGGCCCGGTTGGACTGTGCTGCTGCTCAGGAAGGGGAGCGCGGGGTTATAGGTTGCCGAGTCGTTGTCCATCACCGCCTTGCAGACCGTGATGTCGCTGAGCAGCAACGGCAAGGTGTCGGCCGCAGCGGGAATCGTGCCGGCTGAGACGAGGGTTGCCTCGTTGGGGTCCGTGACAACGATCATCCCGTACGAGCCGCGCAGCACCCGGTTGGTCGAGTGGTGGTGGTGCGGGTGGTACCAGAAGATGCCGGGCCGCGGAACCGTGAACATGTAGAGGTAGGTCCCACCTGGTGGGACGCCATTCTGGGTCACCGGCGTACCGTCGGCCGAGTTGAGCATCTCGATACCGTGCCAGTGGATGCCGCTGTCGTGGGGCAGGTTGTTCTTCAGGCGCACGATGAGCGTGTCGCCGACAGTGAGTCGGATCGTGGGGCCCGGCACCTCGCCGTTGTAGGTCTCCACATTCGCCATGACCCCGGCACCGATGTCGCGCGTCTGCAGCGAGGTGGTGATGGTGAACTCGAAGACGCCCGGCGTGGTAGGCAGCGGATCTTCCGCATCCGACAAGACGTACGGACCCATTCCCGTGGTCATGGTTCTTCTCCCGGTTCGTGTGCACTCGCTTCCCCAGCGAGGGCCCCAGAGTCCCACGACCTCCAGCGTGCGTCCAGGCCTACGTGAAGCTCCACCCGGACTGGGCGTTCCGATTCCTGCATCAGCCCCACCCCGCTGGGCTGACGCAGGGGTATGCTGCCGCCCCCGCACTCATCGTCGCTACGACGACCTTCTCATTGCTGGAAGCTGCCCATGCTCGTTCGCCTGTCCCGACTGTCTGCCTGCTTGCTCGCTTTCCTGTTCACGGGGGCTGCGCTGCATGCCGACGTCAGCTTGGATTCGCTGTTGCCCGTAGAAGGCACCGTCGGCACTCCGCTCGATGTGCAGCTCATGGGCGACATCGGGAAGGGCAAGCCCAAGTTGTGGTTCACGCTGGCTGACGACGACTCCAAGAAGCCGCGCAAGACGAAGCTCAAGGTGACCGAGGTCACCGACATGGGCGGCAGCCTGTTCTGCCTCGCGACCTCGTTCAAGAAGACGAAGACCGGCGCAGGTGTCTACGATCTGCACGTCAAGCCGAAGGGCAAGGGCCTGATCGAGCAGGTGTTCCCTGCAGCCTTCACCATGCGCGACCCCAGCGTGGACGAAGCCGACCCGGATTCAGCCAACTCCAAGGACGTGATCGAGATCACGGGGGAGTTCTTCGGCGGCGGGCCGGCCAAGCCCAGGGTGCTGTTGGTTCCTACGACAGGCGGCAAGATCAAGAAGGCCAAGGTGCAGGAGCTCACGGACGGTGCGAGCCTGATGGTGAAGCTGCCCAAGTTGAGCGACGGGATCTACGACGTGGCCGTCATCACCAAGGTGGGGCTCGGGCTCCTGGAGGCCGGCCTGTCCATCGTCAACATCGGGGGAGGGGGAGGCGGGTCCTTCAAGGATCACCTGAGCATGACGCTCGCCAGTGTCGAGCAGACCCTGCTGACGACACAGTATGAAGCGAAGGGCCCGAATCACGGGGGCTCGGTCTTGTTCGCCATCAACCAGAGCATGCCGGGCTTTCCCATCACGATCATCACCTCGAAGATGATCTTCGGAATCGACAAGGGCATCGGCATCTCGCTTGGTTTCCCCTTCGAACCGGGCGTCACTCCGACGCCGTTCACGTTCCAGATGGGGCAGACCAGCCCGCAGTTCAACATCGTGGTGAGCCAGGACATGCCCGACGCCGACTGGTGGACAGGCGGGGCCTTGATGGTGCCGGGTTCCGTGACGGTCAACTCGGCCACCAAGAAACGCATCAAGGGCAGCTTCCAGTTCACCCTGGTGCCTGCAACGCCATCGCCGGCAGCCGGCAACCTCGTGATCCAAAGCGCGGACTTCGACATTGGGCTGACGGTCTTCTAGGGAGTGCCGCTCCAGGGGGGCCAAGAAACCGTCATCGGCGACTTCGCACCGGAGCTCCCGAGCTTCCTGCTCGTAGGGGCCGTCGTGACCGACCGCTCCTTCTACAAGCGCGTGAACTGGCTCGGGGCGATGCTCGTGGTGCCGGCGCTTGTCGTGTCGTACATCCTGGCGAAGGTGGGCCGGCTGCCCTACAGCCTGGAAGAGATGCTGCTCGTCACCGCCCCAGCGATCGTCCTGCTGACTCCCTTGCATGAAGGCACGCACTGGTTGGTGGCGCGACTCGGCGGAGTGCCCGCTCGGCATTGCCGCTTCGGGATGCTCTGGTCCCAGCTCATGCCGTACTTCCGGTCCCTGGTGCCGCTCCCCGTGCGGCGCTACCGGCTCGTGCTGCTGGGGCCGGGAGTCGGCTTGACGGTCGTGGCAGCCCTGATTGCCATCTGGCAGGCGGACCTGCGTTGGTGGCTGGTGGCGTGGGTCGCCTTCGCCGCTGGACTTGCTGACTACTACTGGTATTGGCGCCTGCGCGACGTGCCAAACGAACAGTGGGTCTGGGATCGCGCAGGCGTCGTCGGGATCGAGTGCTTGTCGGCTCGTGACCCGTGAGTCCGCGGCCGACGTGACCCACGCACCTTCAGCCCTGGCTGTGCGTCCCGTCACAGAGCGGTGGGTTTCCGGACTTTCCGCACTGACAGACGGCCACCTTGGCTTCGCTCTCGGCCTTGTAGAGCACCGGGGTCTTGTCGCTGCCGGTGCGGGCATGGCTGCCATCGCAGTAGGGCTTGTTGGCAGACTCGCCGCACGCGCAGAGGCGGTGAGAGCCTTCGGGGATCGTGCCGACCCAAGGTTGCGTTTCGTAGGGCATGGTGTGCTCCGATGGAGGGTGATTCGGGGGCGCACTGTACGTGCCAGGCACCCAGCACCTCGTGGCAGCTCGGGTTTTCCGCAAACCGCAAGGCGCTCTTGGTACACAACCCTTGTCTTGATGGCACGAGCTCTCACCGGGGTGGGCGCGCGTATCGCCTCATCCTGTTGCCCTCTGCTCTCTCTCATGCATCGAAGTCACCGCTCCAAGGCACCTGGGTATACTCCGACGGCCGCACGTGCCCGAGCTGCTGCGGCCTCAAGAGCGCGGGTGACATCGAGGGGTGACATGAGCGACGAGGCTTTCGATCCCACACATCCCGACGACCTGGCACTCGCCCAGAGTGCCGTCGCCGGAGATCGGGAGGCTCGCCGCCAGTTCGCCCAGCGCATGCAGTGTGTGCCGCGCATGCTGGTGGTGATGAATCGTCGCCTGGTCGGGCGCGTGAGCAACGAGGACATCGAAGACCTGGTGCAGGACACCCTGGTCACGGTCTGGAGACGGCTGGACACCTTCGGCGGCCGTGCGTCCCTGGAGACCTGGGTCTATCGTTTCTGCCGGTACCACCTCGCGAATCGAATCCGCTCGCTGGCGCGGCGGCCGGTGCATGTCACCGTGGAAACCTACGATCAGTCGCAGGAGACCACGAGCACCTTGCTTGAGTTCGAGGATGTGCACCGTGCGTTGGGTGAGCTGGAGCAGGCCACCGCGGACGTGCTGCGGCTCAAGCACTTCCGGCAGCTCAGCTTTCCCGAGATCGGGACGGCCTTGGGCATCTCCCCGAACACCGCCAAGACCCGCTACTACCGCGGGCTGACGGTTCTTCGCCGTATGCTGGAGCCCGGCCGAAGGGAGGTGGACTCATGACCAAAAACGAAAAACCGGAGGACACCCCCGACGACACAAACCCCAGCATCAGCCCTAGCCTCAGCCCAGAGGATGAACAGATGCAGCGCATGCTGGACGGCCTGGCCCAGGCGGAGTCTGAAGACCTGGAGGCGGCTCGAAGCGTGACGGAGGCTCCCGGGTCTGGTCGTGTGGACGAAACGCTGGAACGCCTGTGGCGAGATGAGGAGGCGGCAGCGGGCTCCTCTGCGACGGAACGTGGTGAGGCAGCCGTCGTTCCCGTCCGGACTTCCATCCAGCTGGCCAGCCGGCCTTGGATGTCACTCGCTGCAACGGTCTTGATCGCGGTGGGTCTGTGGGCCTTTTGGCCCCGGGGCGAGGTGGAACCGCCGATCATCCTGGGTGCGTCGGACTTGAAGATCGTTCAGCCACGCGGAGACGTCGTGAGCTTCGGCGAGGTGAGGTGGGAGCATCCCCGAGCCGGGGAACTCGTTTTTGATGTGCTGGTGTCTGGCTCGGAGGGCGAGGTCAGCAGCGTGACCGGTTGGACCGAGCTCGCGTGGCGGGACCCACGTGGAACGGAAGGCTGGCCCGAGCAGGTCACCATCGATCTCACGGCCCGGGATAAGAGTGGGCGCATCATCGGAGCGGACTCCGTTGAGGCTCGACGCGTGCGTTAGACTCTGCGCCCATCATGGCGCTTGACCACATCGTTCGTGTCGTTCATGGGTTGACGAAGGGGGCTCTGCTCGCCGCCCTCGCTTCGGCTCTGTCAGCCGGCACACGGGCTCAGGTCGACCCGGCGTCCGCTGCGCCGAAGGTCGGTGGCCTGGAAGCGCGCGCCCAGGCCATCGCCGCTATCGAGGCGGCCAACGGGCTGGTGCAAGCGGGCTCGGTCCAGGCTGCCGAACTCGAACTCACCGCGGCGCTGGATCGACTCGACCTGAAGCGCTCCATGCGGGGCCGCATGTTGTGGCAACGGGCGGACCTCCGTCGGCACCAATGGAACATGGAGGGTGCGGTCGCGGATCTGAAGGAAGCCGAGCGGCAACTCACAGGTCTTCGGCAAGAGCGACTGATGATGTGCGGCGTGTGGGGTGTTCGCGCGGAGCTGGCCCTGGATCAAGGGCTCCTGGGGTTGGCGAGTGAGCACCACGCCAAGGAACGCGCGGGCGCCGACGTTGAGCAGGCGGAGAGCACCGCCATCCTGCCCGAGTGGCTGGCCGCGAACATCCGCTCGGCGAAGTTGTGGCTGGCCAAGGACGACGACGCGACCCTCGAACGCCAGCTGACGGAGTGGCTCGAGGGCCCCGTCTACAGTGCCCCGGCTTTGGCAGCCGAGGCGGCCTCGCTGCGAGTGCGGTTGGCGACGGGGTTGGCAGACTTCGAGCGGCGCGACCCCAAGCGTCCCAAGGAAGCCGCACAGCTGTTGCGCTCCTGCATGGCAGACCTGCCCGAGGGTCGGTGGGGCGGTGTCCTGCGCACGCTCACGCAGATCGCGTTGATCGAGGGCGACCTGGAAGGGGCACGATCCGCCTTGGGTCAGCTGGACGTGCTTGAGAGAGGTGCAGCGGACTACACGACCTTGGGTGCGTTGCGCGGCCCCCTGTACGAGCTGGCTCTGCGCACCCGACTCGACCGCTTGTCCGGGGCGAGCGGCGAGGCCTTGGGCAAGCGCGCAGAGCAGATTGACGATCTGCTGGAGACTTTCCAGCGCCTGTGGTCTGCCATGCCCGCTCGTTCTGGTGGGAGAGGGCCGCTGCACTTCGGCCGCACTCGCATGCTGCTCGGGGAGCGACTCTGGCTGTCCATGGAAAACGGGGAGGGGGCGGGCGAGGCATTGTCCATGCTCATGCGGGTCCAATCCCTCGGCACGCTCGCACGTTCACTGGGGGCTGAGAACCCGAGTCTCCCGGAACTCAGGGCTGCGCTTCTTCCCTCGCCCGGGACCCGAGGCGTCCTGGTCTTCCTACCTACGCTCTGGGAGACACATCTGCTGCTGCTCGACTCGGCGGAGGTGAGGCACGTCCCGTTGGTTTCGGACGACCTCATCGACGACGAGCGCGATCGCCTTCTCGCAAGCCTCATGCGCCCCCGGACCCCTCAGAGGCTCCAGTCGGAGGCGGTTCAATGCCTGGAGCTTGGGGCGTTGGTGTTTCCTGCGGAAGTCCGCAGCGTGTTGGAGGGGTGGTCGGGAGTGACCATCGTCGGTTCGGACATGCTCAAGGAGCTGCCGTTCGAGATGTTGCGGCTGGACCAGCAGACGGAGTTCGGTGCGGCGTGGGCAGTGGACCGGCTTCCGTCCCTACCTGTGGGACACGCTCTCTTCCGAAGACTAGGAGAGAAGAGCACGTCATCAGGAGCGCGTCTCGTGATCGCGAGCGAGCTCTCCGAGGCGGCGATCGCCCTAGCTGGTTCCCTGCCGAAGATCCTCGTGGAGGAGAAGGACGCTCTCTCGCTCCTGTCGTCCTATCCCGATGAAGGTCAGCAGTTGCTCACGGGACCCGAGGCCACATCGTCGGCACTCTTTGACGCGCTTGCTCCTGGCAACGTCCTGCAGATCATCTGCCACGGCCTGTATGACCCCCGGCGTGAACAACCCGCCGGCTTGGCGTTGGCTGCGTTGGCCGAAGGTCGGGCCACGCTTGAGGGGCAAGCGCTTGAGGACGACGGTATCCTCTGGGCCGACGAGATTCCCACAGAGGGTGCGCCTGCCCTCGTGGTGCTCACCGCCTGCCGCGCAGCTTCGGGGCCCTTGCGCCGCGGGGATCCGGGTGCCGCAGATCTCGGGGGCACTTTCCTGGCCGCCGGTTCCCAAGCCGTTGTGTACTCGCCGTTCGACTTGGAGCTGTCGGTGGTGAAGGCCATCTCCAAGCACCTGCACGCTGCGCTCGCCCTCGGCGAATCCCCCGCCGAAGGCCTGCGCCGTGCGCGACGGGCCCTGGCGAAGGACGAACGATTCAGCGATCCCCTCCTCCGCTCCACCCTCCTGGTGATCGGCTTGGGACACGAGCCGCTCTTCGTGCGCCCGCCCCGCGCAGGGCTCACGGCCGTGGAGGCCGCGGCCTTCGTGGTCCCCATCGGCGTGCTCTTGGCGCTCTTCCTGACAGCGCGTGCCCGGCAACGACGTCTCGCTGCCGAGCACGCGGGTTAGGCAGTCAGGCTCCGATCAGCCGGCACCGCCGCGGGGGTCGTCTTCGATCGGCGGTTCGTCTTCATCGTGCTCGGGGACGGACCCACCGATGACGACGTCGTCGTCGGCCTTGCTGCTTCCACCCGACGTCGTGTGGGTTGAAGGCGCGGTGGCCTCGAAGGGACCCAGGAGATGCAGCAGGTCTCCATTGTCCGAGCGGCCTTGGATACCAACGCGAGCGGGGCCGCGGGCGACGACCTCGCCGCTCTCGAGCAGGACCTGGCGCACGGACCAACTCAGGATCTCATCCAAGGTCTGGTTGAGCACCGCGTCGTCCTCGATCAAGAAATTCACGGTGGCGCCGGCGGTGAAGGGCTGCTCCACCACGAAGGCCGGACGGTCGAAGGTGGGGGCCCACAGATCGGGCCCGTCCCACAAGGTGACCTGCAAGCGGAGGTCCTGACCGGCACCGGGGGTGAGGGTGACCAATGGGGCTTCCACGTCGAGCAACCAGTAACCCACCTCGGGCGTTGGTACCTGGTCAATGAACGAGCCGCCACCGAGGATCTCTGGTCGGAGGTTCTCTTCTGCCAGGCTGTTGAGGTCGACGACGCAGATCTCGCTGTACGGCGCCGTTCCGGCACCCGAGCCGGCGGTCCAACTGCCTTGAATGGGGGCGAAGAGCTCGAGGTCGCCGTCATGGTCGAAATCCGCTGCGGCGAGGCCCGCCTGGCCCAGCGCCGGGTCACGATTCGTCGGCCCGAAGGGATAGAGCGTGAAATAGCCGTTGAAGGTCTTGCCGCCGTGCGGAGCCTGGGTCGTGGCGTCATGCGCGTACAGCTCCATCATCTGGTCGCTGGTGGAGAGGGTCATGGCGAGGTCGCTGTTACCGTCGGAGTTGAAGTCCGCGGACGTCATGGAGATGACCTCGTGCGGCGCCAGGGAGCGAGCGATGTCCACCACGGTCTCGCTCCAGGTGAGCAGGTATTGCTCGCCAGCGGGAGACAATCGCAGCAGGATTGCGAGCCGCTGTTTCGTTCCCGTGACCTCCGGGTCATCCAGCACGCAGGCCTGGAGGGAGGAGAGGGTCCACGGGAAGGAGGCGAGCAGGGTCGACTGCAAGGAGTAGACCTCGATGCCTGCGCTGGTGATGGTCGCGACGTCGTCGACTCCGTCCCCGTCCCAGTCGATGGCCATGACGGATTCGGGAGCCCCGAAGGTGGTGATGGTCGCGTTCCCGACGAGGAAGCCAGAGGGCGCATTTCCGAGCTTCACGAGCAGCTGGTTGGTGGCGACGGCGGGGTCACGGATGCCGACGATGTCGGGGCCGTAGACGCCGTCGAAATCACCGACGGCGAGAGCAGTCGCGTTCGGCCAATCGATGGAGTCGAGGTTGGTGCTGTCCCAGTGACTCGTCGCCCCATTCCAGACGAGTTCATGCAAGCCCGAAGCGCTTGTGGCGAAAAGGCGGTCGGTGGCGCCGGCAACCTCGACGGAGGCGATGTCGTTGGCGATGCCGCCGTCCCAACGAATGCTGGTGCGATAGACTTCCGGTGTCATGCACAGGGTGAGGATACCCGAGTCGAGGACTGCGGCGTCGATGCCGAGGTCGTCGGTGAACTCGCCGACAGCGACGGCGCCAAACAGGGCGTCGGAGAAAACTCCGGGTTGCGGAGGCGGCGTCTGACCGCCCGTGGGTTCACCTTCGTCGGCGGCTGCGGTGGGGACGAGCAGGCACGCCAGCACAGTGCCTACAAGAAGAGAGTAGAGACGGCGATCCATGGGGATGCTCACAAAAGGGGGTTGAGGTGACGGACCCGGGCAGTCCTGCGTGTCTCAGCGACGAGCGGGTTCCCGTTGTTCCGGCAGGCTGCGAGGCGCGCTTTCTGGAGGGAGTATGTGCGCTCTTGGGCATTACGTAACGGGAAAGAAAAACAGAAATTTTGCCCAAACCGGAGCGCTGCGTACGGACACAAACGCCGGATCCCACTGTCGTGCCGGAGGGCGAGGGGGCTGCTTGCAGTGCCTTCGCGCGCCGAGACCGGAGCCAAGTCTTCGCCTGCTTTGCTGAGACCGTTGAGCGCTTCGCAGACACACACGCAGCGCTCGAGCAACTTCCATCAATCGCATGACGGCGGGGCGTCCCGGCCTGAGTACGAGGCGCCCCACGTCATCCTTCCCACTTGGATGTTGACTCATGTTCCGTTCTCTATCGCGACTTGCCGTCGCAGGCGTCCTGCTCGCCGCACAAGTGCCAGCACAGCTGGCGCCTTGTTCACAGTTCGACGCGCAGACCTACAACGATTTCCTCAGCCGTGTGCAGATGAACCAGTACACGACTGGCAATCTTCCGGTGCAGCCGGACCCCCTGAACCCGATCGTGGTGAGTTTGGCGTTTCACAGCATCAACACGCCCAATGGCACGGTGGAGGACTTTCGCTCCGCAGATGCCTCGGACATGTTGACTGCCGTGAAGCAGGCCTTTGTCGGGACCGGGATCGACTTCACAAACACCCCGACCCTGCTGACTCAGATCGAGAGTCCACTCTCGACTTTGGCAGCGGACGTCCCCCCGAGTGACAACATGCAAATGCTGCTCGGTCTCTACCAGACACCCGATGCTATCGACGTCTTCCTGGTGGACTCCCTGCAGTTGTACTCTGCTGGCCTGCGCGGCATTGCCACGGTGAGTCTTTGCGACGGGAACGTGGGAGTCGTGGTGGACAAGCACTTCACTCCCAATGGGACCTTCTACAGCCCGGGCACGGGGATCGACACCAGTGGAGTCTGGGTGCACGAGCTTGGGCACTACTTCGACCTGATCCACCCTTCGGAGGAGTGGATGTTCCCCCCCCTCTATGCGGCCGATTGCCCCGGTGATGTGTGCATCCCCAATCAGGTGAGTACGACGGGAGATTTCGTCTGCGACACCCCGGCGGCACCGGATCCACTGGCCTACTTCCCCACGAACCTCTACCCCAACTGTGTCTACTCCCCACCCGTGAATCCGCCAGTGGTGACCCAGCCGCAGTCCGCCTGTCCGAACATGCCGTACTCCGATCCCATGGGCGTCATCGCCACCAACTGGATGACGTTGCAGGACCCCACGTGCCGGAGTTCGTTCACGCCGGGTCAGGTGGAACGGATGTTCGCGAGCATGATCAACTTCCGGCCTGAGCTCTACGATCACTGCCTTGCGGGAAACGCGAGCTTGTTTAACTGTGACCCCGCTATCGAGTTCCTGACTCCGGCATCCGGGAATGCCGGCACGGCCATCGAGATCGCACCCAACGTCGAGTTCGGAGGCGTCGATGTGCTTGCGAGCGTCCCAGATCAGCGGATTCTCGTGTTCCACGGCGACGATCTTTCGGATGTCAGCAACACCTCGGTCATCATTCCTAACGACCCGCTTTCCGTGGGCCGTTTTGGTGCCGCACTCAGTGGTGACGGTGACACCTTGCTTGTGGGTATTCCCGATGGTGGTCCCGGCGGCAGTGGGCGTGTGTTCAGCCACGTGCGGCACGCCAACGGAGACTACACCCCCAACCAGTCACTCGATGCCCTCGTGACCGGCCCGGTCACCAACGACTTCGGTGTGGCTCTCGATCACTACGGCGACTGGGCCGTGATCGGTGTCAACGACAAGGAAGCCTCGGGTGTAGGCCAGGTGGGCCTCGCCTACGTGTACGACTGGGATCCAAGCGACGGGTTCATGGGTGAGTGGGGGCCGATCCCCAACACGACCCTGCGGCCCGCGGACTTCGGCAGCCTGTTGCCGTCCTCCGACCTGCGGAACTGGGGTGGTTCAGTAGCCATTTCCGGCAAGTTCATCGTGCTGGGCGCTTCCAAGGCTCCTCGCCTGGACGATACGGACCCGCGCACGGGTGCGGTCTTCGTGTGGCGCCGTGCCGGTTCGACGTGGCAGCCCTTCCAGATGATCTCGCCCGACGTGGGCAGCACCTCCTTTGGTTGGGACGTGGACATCTGGGGCGACACGATCGTGGTGGGTGCGCCTGACGACAACGTGCTGGGCATGGCGACAGGCAGTGTGTCCATCTACACCTTCGATGCCGCCACCCAGCAGTTCGAGCGCGACGTGCGCATCACCAACCCCGAGAACCAGTTCAGCAGCTTCGGGGACGATGTGGCCATCGGTCACAACCTGGTGGTGGTGGGTGACCCCGGCTTCGGTGCGGGGCGTGCCTACACCTATGAGCGTCGTCCGTTCAATCAGTGGCAGGTGGTGGGGGTGAACAACCCTGTGGATTCGCCCTTCGACTTCGACCAGGGCTACGGCGAGAGCGTCGCGGCCACCCGTGATGGCTACCTCGTAGGTGCCCCGCGGCTGGATCGGCTGCCCTTCGGCGGTTCGGTCCAGGTGGATGCTGGCGGTCTCTATGCGTTTCCTTACGCCGAACCGGCGCCGGGAACCTTGAGCACCTCTGGCAATCAGATGTCCGCCAGCGCCGGTGGGCAGGTTGTCTTCAGCCTGGACTTTGGTGTCGCTGCGGCGGGCCAGAGCTATGCCGTGGGCGGGACCTTCTCGGGCACCGAGGACGGTCAGACGTTCTTCTTCCAAGGAGCATCGCCGTCGAGTTCCGCACCGCACGAGACCTTGCGCACGGTGTTGGACAAGGACAGCTACTTCGATCTGTCCAGTACCGGGGGTGGTTCGCCGCTGTTGCTGACAGGATTCGGGATGCTGGATGCCAATGGGCAGGCGAACGTCACGTTCTTCTGGCCACAGGGATTCCTGGCGGGTTCGCCCGACCTGCCCCTGACTTTCACCCACATCGCCTTGTTGCCGAAGGACCGGCACTACGAGACGGCTCAGGTGGACGTCGTGATCACCCCGTAGGGCGCCTTGCGTCCTAGAAGCCGCTGGCGTCGCCGCATGGCCCCTGCAGAAAGAGAGCTGTAGGAAAGTGCGAGGCGTCGGCGGCTTCATTGGGTTCGGGCGAGGCGTGGGCCCGCTTTCTGCTGGGGCCAGCTCAGGCCTGAGCGGAGCGCGCGGAGGCCATCAGCGCATCCAGCCGCTGCGGCGACACCTTCACCGACGTGCCTAGTTCCTGGGCGTAGACAGAGATGCGAAACTCCTCGAGCATCCAAGTCAGCTCTTCGAGCTCCGGGCCCGTTTCACCCAAGGCGTCCTGCAGCTTCTCGAGTTTGGCGAACGCCTGTTGATGAGGCCGCAGTTTCTCGCTGAGCTCTGCGTCCTTGAGCGCGCCGCGTGTGTCGAGGCGCTCGAGCCGTCGCTCGGCCCCGGCCAGGTAGCGGGGCACATGCTGTAGCCAAGCCCAGTCAGCGTGCACGAGAGGGTGGCGGGCCATGAGTTCTTGGCTCTGCTGCTGAACGTCCTGGGTCGCGGCGAGGTCCCGGGCGCGCGGCGTTCCCTCCAGCCTGACGCGCAGCGCGTGCCATGCCTTGAGCACCCGGCGGGCAACAGCCAAGGTCTCGTCGAGGCAGCGCATCCAGCGGGTCTCGCCCTCGCGCAGCAGCGCCAGGAAGTGCACCTCGTCACGGACGTCGACATCAGTGGGAAACCACGCGCGTTGGACGATGCGCTGCACGACTTGACTCTCAAGCGGCTCGTTGTCGTCCAGCGTCGCGGCCATCAAGAGCAGCTCGGACCAGTCGGGCTCCCGTCGTAGTCGGCGGGCGAGGCGACCGCCGACTGCCAGGCGCACCAGGCACTTCAGGCCCTTGCGCGTGGCTCGTGCGGCCAGCTCGGCGCGCGGCATGAGGCGCAGGGACACGGAGTCGCGGGCGTCCACCAGGGCGGGGTGGGCGACGACGCCGCCCGGGAGTTCGACGTGTCGCGGCAAGGCGCCGAACGTCCAGGCCTTCAGGCCATCCCGATGCCAGGTGTTGTCAGCGAGTTGCTTCACGGCACCGGCGGTCTCCTCCCTGAGGCGCGAGCGCAGGGCGGCGAGGTTCCGGTCCACATCGAGCACTTCACCCGCCCCGTCGATGACCTCGACGCGCATGTTCAAGCTCGGGTGGAGATCGTTGGGGCGGAAGCTCGCGGGGTCCACGGGCAGGCCGCCTACACGGGTCAGGGCGCGGGCCAAGGCGGGCAGCAACGGCCCAACCCCAAAAGTGAGTTCGGCCATGGCCGCGTCCACGCTGGTGGGGATGGGGACGAGGTGGCGTCGCTCGGGTTTTGAAAGGGTGCGCACGAGCGCGATGGCCTTCTCCCGCAGCCAACCAGGGACGAGCCAGGGCAGGCGTTCTTCCGGGAGTTGTTCGAGCAGGGGCAACGGAACGCGCACGCTGACGCCGTCGTCCTCCTCCCCCGGCGACATGGCGTAGTGCAGTTCGAGCGACTTGTCCGCGACCATCAGGTGGTCGGGGTAGGCCGTCTCCATGAGCTCGCCCACTTCGCCCCGCAGCAGGTCGCTGAGGTTCATGAACAGCACGCCGGGGTCGAGCTTCTCGGCCCGGCGACGCCAGCGCTGCAAGGCCTGGGTGCCTGTGATGGTCTCGGGCAGCAGGCGGTCGTAGAAGTCGTAACGGACGTCGAGGTCGGCCAGCAGGCCTCGGCGTCTGGTGCGCGCCTCCAGGGCGGCGACGCTGTTCACGAGGTCGACGTTGTGGCGCAGGAAGGGCGCGCTCGCGTTCACGTCCCCCTCGGCGAGGGCGCGCAGGAAGATCTCGCGCGAGATGACGGGGTCGATGGTGTCGTAGAACACCCGGCGGCGGGGGATGATCACCAGCTCGCCGAGGCTGACGCGTTCGAGCGCGACGGCGCGGCCCGAGGGTCGGTCCCAGCTGGGCTCTTGGTGGCTGCGTTTGACGAGGTCCTTGGCGAAGAGCTCGACGTCGCGCGGATCGATTCGCGCCACGGTTCGTGCCCAGCGTCGCTCGGTCTCAAAGACCTCGGCGGCCACGATCCAGCGTGGCTTGCGTTCGAAGACCGCCGAGCCGGGCCAGATCCAGAGGGTGCTGCCGTCAGGAGCGGTGTACTCGTGCTTGGAGGTCTTCTCGGCGATGCGCGTGGGGAAGCCTGCCAGCAACGAACGGTGGATGGCTTCCCGGTCGTCTCGGCGCTCCGCACCCGGCTTCCAGTGCTTGGTCCAGCCCTGTTGCTTGGCCATGTCCATGAGCTGCGCCAGGACGTCCGACCACTCCCGGCAACGGGCTGGTGAGAGGAAGAGCTTGCGCGCTGCTGCAGCGAACTTGCGGCGTCGGCCGTGCTTGCGTTGAAGGGCGTCGATGGCGTCCCAGAGCAGGAGCAGGGACATGAGGTCGGACTCGCCGTCGTCGAAGGCGGCGTGGGCACGGTCGGCGGCTTCCTGTTTGCCCTGGGGCCGCTCCCGCGGGTCCCCCACCTCGAGCGCCGCCACCAGGATCAGCATCGAGCGCAGGCAGCCTTGCTCCTGGGCCTCCAGCAGGATGCGCCCCAGGCGCGGGTCCACGGGCAGTCGGGCCAGGGTCTTGCCCAGTTCGCTCAGCCGCTCTCCTTCACCCAGGGCACCGATTTCGTGCAGGGTGCGCCGGCCGTCGGCCACGTGGCTGCGTCGTGGCGGGTCGAGGAAGGGGAAGTCCTCCACCCGACCCAGCTTGAGGTCCGCCATCTGCAGCATGACCGCCGCGAGGTTGCTGCGTTGGATCTCCGGTGTCGTGTATTCGGGGCGCTTCTCGAACTCGTCTTCGCTGTAGAGCCGAACGCAGACGCCTGGGCCCAGGCGACCGCAGCGGCCCGCCCTTTGCTGGGCTGCCGCCTGGCTGATGTCCTCGATGGGCAGGCGTTGTACGCGAGTGCGCGGGGAGTAGCGGCTGGTGCGCGCAGTGCCCGTGTCGACCACGGCGCGGATGCGCGGCACGGTCACCGAGGACTCGGCCACATTGGTGGACAGGATCACGCGTCGCCGTGCGCCGCCATCCTCAAAGACCTTGCGCTGCTCGGCGATGGCCAGGCGCGCGTAGAGCGGCAGCACATCCACCGGGACGTCGGTGAGCCGGCGCCCGCGCAACACCTTGGTGCATTCCAGGATGTCGCGCTCGGTGGGCAGGAAGACCAGCACGTCGCCGGGCGCTTCGCGCAGTAGGTCCTGGGTTGCATCCGCCACGGCCCGGGAAACGTCCACCTCGCCCGTGGCCTCGTCGACATCCGGCTGCTCATATCGGACCTCGACGGGGTGCAACCGCCCGCCTACCTCGACGATGGGGGCCGGCACGCCGCCTCGCCCCAGCCACTCGGCGAAGCGTTGGGCGTCGAGGGTGGCCGAGGTGACCACGAGCTTGAGTTCCGGTCGCCGCGGCAGGAGCTTGAGCAGGTAGCCCAGCAGGTAGTCGATGTTCAGCGAACGCTCGTGGGCCTCGTCCACCAGGATCGCGTCGTAAGCCAGCAGCTGTGGGTCGCCGCGGGTCTCGGCCAGCAGGATGCCGTCCGTCATGAGCTTGATGTAGGTGTCGGCCGACGTGCTGTCGTTGAAGCGCACCTTGAAGCCCACGTCCTTGCCGAGCGGCGAGCCCATCTCGTGGGCGATGCGGTGGGCGAGGGTGCGGGCCGCGACGCGCCGGGGTTGCGTGTGCCCGATGAAGCCGTCCCGCCCATGGCCCAGTTCGAGCAGCAGCTTGGGCAACTGGGTGGACTTGCCGGAGCCCGTCTCGCCACACACGACGACCACCTGGTGCTCGCGCAGGGCGGCGGCGATCTCTCCGCGCTGGGCGCTGACCGGAAGCTCGGGGGGATAGGTCGGTGTGGGTGCGCGCTCCGCGCGACGGAGTTTGAGTCGCGCACTCTCCGTCAGCTGGCGGGTGAGGCGGCTCAGGTTCTTGTCGTGGGGCTGGCCACGTGCCCTGGCCTGGGTGACGCGCCGCAGCAGGCGTTGCAGGGCAGGAACGTCGGCCCTGAGTGCGGTCGAGAGTTGCTCCGGGCTCGGCAGGTCCTCCGGAGCCTTTGACGTGGGGCTGGATGGCTGGGTGCGGGGCTGCTCGTCACCGCCCAGTGGGCGGCTCTCCGACCGTCCCGTCTCTCCATCAACCGGGGTCCGGGCCTGGTTCCGGGGGCGGTTGGGAGTGGCCATCGCGGCATGGTAGCGGAGGAGCTTCCGTGCGTCTTGATGCGTCTGCGAGTTCGAGCTCGGCTAGTTGGCGGTGAGGCGTCCCGTGGCGGGTCATGTCGGTCATGAGGGCCACGACTTCGTCGGGGCCCTTGTCCGCCTCGAGACGGAGTTCTGCGACTTGTTCGCTGACGAGTCCAACTCCATCGGTCATGGCAGCCACGATGAACGTGGTGACCACGATTCCAATCAGTAGTTCGAGCAGTGTGAATCCGCCGGAGGACCGGCGACGCGGAGGCATCAAGAGCATGTTCGGCTTCCTTGTGGTGAGCCTCCTCTTCAGGCGCAGCCCACTCATCGGGCCCGGGATGGGGTGAGTTGGGTGTTCGCTGGAAACTGTCTCAAGGCCGTGGCGCACTGATGGCCTCGGCCATCCGGTGTAGACTGCGCGTCCCCCCGGATCTGTCGCTCATCTCTCCCGAACCTCCTGAGCCGATCCCATGCAGTTCTCCCGCAGCTCCTTTGTCTTCGTCCATCTCTTGCTCGGGGTGTCGATCTCGAGCGCCGTGATGGCGCAGTCCTCTCTCCCTGTTCAGCGCCACGCTTTCCCTGAGCCCTTGGTCGACGCGTGGTCAGCCGTCGGCGCCTTGCAACCGCTGCAGATCGAACGGTTGGGCACGGCAGCGGACGCGGCGGTCCCGCTGCGAGCCGTGCAGGGAAGACTGTCGCCGGCGCTCGAGCAGCTCCTACGCGATCCCGCGTCGGTGGGGCGACTGCTTCAGCTCAACGCCTTCGTCGACCGCCCGCTCGTCGTGCGCTTGGAAACCTTCGTGGCCCCTGCGTTCAGCGATGCCGTCTGGCTGGGCGTTCTCGTGGGTGAGCCGAGCAGTCGCGTGCAGGTGGCTCTCAGCGGGGACGCCTTGGTGGCTGAGATCTCCTCGCTGAGCGTCGGTCGATTCAGCATCCGCCCCGCTGGGGGTGGCGCTCATCACATGCTGGAGTGGCCCCTTGAGGAACACCATGTTTGCGGGGTGACGGGCGCCGGTGTGCGCTCGGCTGCTGCGCAACCAGCGGCGAGTGTCCAGGGCGCAGCGACGTTCCCGACGGGGGGCGCGCGCTCACATCCCGTGCGCAAGCTTCCTCCTGTGGGCGGCGTGCTGTCCTCGCCGCCCCTGCTCCCAGGCTCGGGGGGGGCGACGCTCGGTACCCTCGACCCACCGACGGATCCCTTGTTCGTCGACGTGCTCGTGGTCTACAGCCCCGCGGCGCTGTCTTTGGTGGGCGGCGTGTCCGCCATGCAGGCACTGGCCGACGGACACATCGCCTACACCAACGGTGTCTACGCGGACAGTGGTGTGGAGCATCGCGTGCGCCTCGTGGGCTTGGCAGAAACCGCCTATGTGGAATCCGGCAATCTGCTCACGGACATCGACCGGCTGAAGAAGACCAGCGACGGCTTCATGGATGAGGTGCATCCCCTGCGCAACAGCGTGGCGGCCGACCTCGTCAGCCTGATCGTGGTCGCGGGCTCCGCGGGGACGGCCTACATGCTCGACGTCCTGGACACGTCCTTCGCCAGTGAGGCCTTCAGCGCCCTGTCGAGTGCGTCAGCCGGGCTCGTGTTCGCGCACGAGGTGGGCCACAACATGGGGCTCAGCCACAACAACGGACCAGGCGCGCCTGCAACGGTGTTCTGCGATGCCTTCGGCCATCGCACGGTTGGGCCTCAATACCGGACGATCATGTCCAACCCGCCTGGCATCCGCGTGGACTTCTTCTCCAACCCCGACCTGACCTTCGATGGTTTTGCCTTGGGTGTGAGCGGTGTGGGCTGCCCGTCCGATGCGGCGGACAGTGTTCGCACCATGAAGGCCACCGCACCCATCGTGGCCGCTTTCCGCTAGCGCCTGCGCGCGCTTTGTGCGCAATCGTCCCTGCCGAAGATGGCATCCTGTCTCGCCCAGACGGCCCTCAGGAATGGAGCAGCCCGCATGGCGGCGACCCGCACTCTCACCCCGATCCTCGGTAACTCCCAGAAGCTGGACGGCGGTTCGATGTACGGCAACTGTCCGCGAGCCGTGTGGGAGCGATGGTCACCCCCCGACGATCTGGGGCGGATCGACATGGCGTGCCGGGCGTTGCTCGTGGAGGAAAAGAGCGCTGGCGGCACCCGTCGCGTGCTGTTCGAGACCGGCATCGGCGCCTTCTTCGAGCCCAAGTTGAAAGAACGCTTCGGGGTCGACGACCCGTGCCACGTCTTGCTCGACAACCTGGGGGCACACGGTCTGTCTCACGAGGACATCGACGTCGTGGTGCTGAGCCATTTGCACTTCGACCACGCTGGCGGCCTGCTCCCGGCCTGGTCCGAAGGAGGACAGCCGTCACTGCTCTTTCCCAAAGCGACCTATGTCGTGGGCAAGCAAGCGTGGGGGAGGGCACTCCAGCCCCACAGCCGGGACCGGGCGTCCTTCATACCCGTGCTGAACGCCCTGCTGCAGGACTGCGGGCGGCTGGAGGTGGTTGATGGGCCGACGAGCGCCACGCTGGGCGAGGGCTACCGCTTCCACTTGTCGGACGGACACACGCCGGGCCTGCTCATGACCGAGATCGCGACGGAGCGCGGGCCGCTTGTGTTCGTGGGCGACCTCATCCCGGGCATGCCTTGGATGCACCTGCCGATCACCATGGGCTACGACCGCTACCCCGAACGGCTCATCGACGAGAAGACGGCGCTGCTCGGGGACCTGCTGGGCCGGGAGGGTTCGGTCTTCTTCACGCACGACCCGGCTGTTGCCTTCGCGCAGGTAGCCTGCGACCCCAAGGGGCGCTACTCGGGCGCGGCCTGGAGCTAGCGGTCGTCGCCGATGTAGCCGAGGGCCCTCAAGCTCTCATAGGTTTCGGCATCCAACTCGGCCTGCTCGACGCGGAGGCCGTCGGTGCGCGATGCGCTGATTTCGCGCGAGGTCTGTTCCAGCTCTTGGCGCAGGGCTTGATCGATTTTCGAAGGGGCTTGCACGTCGAACAGGCTGTTCAACTCGGCGGCATCTCGGGAGAGATCGAAGCGCGTGAAGCGGTAGCGGTGCTCAGCCGGCAAGGCGAGGTTCTCCATGAGCTTCTGGCTCCCCCGCCGGAGCACCCGGTAGTGTGCCTCGTCCATGTCGAGCTCTGAGTAGACGCTTTCCCGCGCGGGGGCTGATGTGCTCTCAGAGGTTGCGCCAAGCGGGAGCCCCTTGTTCGAGGACAGGTACGGGGAGAGGTCGTGTCCCTGATGAGCCTCGACGGTGGGGACGCCGACTGCGGCGAGCACCGTGGGCGCGACATCCAAGAGGCTCACCGGATCGCTGACAAAGGAGGCCGCGAGCGCGTCGCTCCGTGCAGCCACCGGTGCCGCCACGGGTGCAGCATGCGGCTTGATGATCAGCGGCACCCGGATCTGCTCTTCGAAGAGATCGATGCCGTGGCCGCGACGGGTGTGGTCCCAGAGGCCCTCGCCGTGGTCGGAGGTCAACACCACGAACACGTCATCCAGAGATCCGACTTGCTGCGAGACGCCTTCGAGAAGGCGACCAATCCACTCATCGCAGTAGCGCACCTCGCCGCGGTAGAGGGCTTGGATGCGGCCGCGATCCTGCTCGCTGAGTTGGTGCACGGACTCCGAGTCCATGGCCTCAAGGTCGGTTCGGGAACCGCTGAAGCGACCGTCTGCGAAGCGCGGGTTCTCGGGGCCGTGAGGCAGGTAGGGGGAGTGGGGGTCGATGTAGTGCAAGGAAAGGAAGAGCGAGCGTCCGCTGGCAGCCGGTGTCGCGCGCCAGGCCGCGAGCTCCTCGAGAGCTTCGCGCGTGATGGCTTCGGCCGGGTGGACGAGCACGTCGTCGGGGTAACCGGCGAGCAAGTCGTCAGACGGAGTGCGGTAGCTGTCGTAGCCCTGGGCGAAGCCGTGCGTCGGGCTGACGTTGCCGTTGGCGTAGAGACCGATGCAGTCGAAGTCGCCCGTCGCCTTGAGGCTCTCTGCGAGTGTGGAGGCGCTGTCGGCCAAGCCGTCGTTACGCCCCACGCAGCCCAGGGCCGAGGGGAAGCGGCCGGTGAAGAGCGAGGCCACCGAGGCACGCGTCCATGAAGAGCTAGCCAGGGCGTTGCTGAAGACGGTGCCCTGCTCGGCCAGGGCGTCGATGTTCGGTGTCAGGCCCTTGGCCGACCCGCACGCGCCCACGTGGTCGGCACGCAGGGTGTCCACCAGGATCATGAGCAGGAGCCTGGGGCGTTGGGTGGTGTCGGCGGCGGCAGCGCGTGACGGTGTCGCTTCCGAATGATGCGTGGCGACGGGTTCCGGTGGCGCCTCGCTGCATCCAGCGCAAGCAAGGCCCACAGCGGTGGTAGCAAGCAGAGTCAGGATCCAGGAGCGTGAACACATGCCGGGGAGTCTACTCGTTCGGGCAAACGACGCCGTGAACACTGCACAGGTCTGCGCCATGCATGGGAACCGAAGTTCCGAGACGCAGGAGTCGTTCAACCCATGTTCCCGGGCGTTGGGCGCTTCAAAAAAGCGGCAAGAAAGTTGTCCTCTCACGACATGAGCGAACGCTCTCTGTGAGGGAGCGGGTTGCGCCCAGCTCTTGTTCTTTCCCACCCATGCCCAAGGGAACCAACCATGCAGACCATGTTGCCGCCAGAACAACATTCTCTGAGGAAGCGCGTCGTGATTCCGGCCGTGGGAGTCCTGGTGTTCATCATCGTCTTGCTTTCGAGCTCGGCGCACGGCCAGGCCACGCCGCTCTTCGATCTCATCGCCGACGGTCTGATCGAAGAAGATCCCTTGGTGCTGCCGTTCAACGGTGGGCTCGACGGCTGGGGATATGACGACAGCTATGCGTCGCAGATGGTGGCGTGGATCGACCTGACGCTGACGCACCCGATGGATGGCCAGAACAACCAACTGGTGAAGCTGTACGACAACCAGTTTGCAACGGGCGGTGGGCTGGTGGACGTGACGCAGCAGGTGCTCGACCCGGCGATCTGGGCGTCGATCCAGGCCAACCCCACGACGGACCCCAACAGCGTGTTCGATCGCGTGTACGAGATGCGGCAGTTCCGGGTGGGCGCATCGCACCTGGCGGGTTGGGTGCTGGTGCGGCACCAGAAGCGCGACACGGTGCTGCAGTGGGACTTCGGGCTGGGGTACTACAAGGTGACAGGTGTCGTGGGCAGCGACGAACTGAGCGAGCACTGCAAGTGTGCCGGCGGCGGCTCCGGCATCTGGGATCAGAGCGGAATGCTGCCTGACTTCTGCGACCGGCGTTGGACGACGGGCCAGGACAATGCGGACATCGATGGAGACTTCGACCGGGATCTCGTGACCTGCTATCGCGACGGTCGGCCGCGCTACTTCAAGAACGACGGCTTGGGTGGCTTCTCGGAAGCGCAGGCACTGCCGCCAGACCCCGATGAGGTCAACCTCGGCCTGCTTCGTCCGGGTATCGGCAATCGCGACATCCACTTGGCGGATCTGGACGGCGACGGCGACCAGGATCTCATCGTGGCGCGGATGCACTCCAATGGTTCCAACGATTGCCAACATGCGGGGCTCACGGCGGCCATCGTCTACAAGTTTGACGAGACCGATCAGACGGTGCCGGGCGGGACGTACGTCTACTGGTATCGCTTGAGGCCCGGCGTGGGCGAAGACATCGAGAAGGTGGGCGGCACATGGCAGTCGAAGGGCTTTGGCAGCTCGTCGCTCTCCCTGAGTGTGGCGGACCTCGACAACGATGGCGCCATCGACCTCGTGCAACCGATCCTGGACTCCCCGGATGGCAACAAGAAGGTGCGCGTCTACATGAATGACGGCACCGGTCATCTGGGCGGTGGTAGCCACCGCCCGAGCGGCTACATAGGCGACCCCAATCGTTCGGTGGCCTTCGCATCGCTGGAAGATCTCAACGACGACGGGCGCATCGACGTCGTGCTCTGCTACCTGCACGGCAACACCGTGGCCCAGACCAACGACAAGGTGTACCTGAACTTCCCCGGCGCGCCGGGGGCTGCCATCCCCAGGTTCCGCTTCGCCCAAGCCATTCCGTCACAGCTAGGTGCGGTCTCGGACAACACCCGCTATGTGCGCTTCGCTGACTTCGATGACGACGGCGACCTTGACTACATCGAGAGCAACTTTCTGGACGGCGCCAACACGCGCGTGTTCTTCAACACGACCTACAACTGAGCGCGCTTCGTCGGGCGTTCAGCGAGCTGCCAGGTGACGCGCCCCAGGGCTTGCCCCTTGTGGAGTTGGATCAGCGCCACTTCGTAGCGGGCAGCGCGGGCAGTGCGGGCGTTGCATGCTTTTGGCAGGGCCACATGCAAGGTGACGTCGTGGGTCTCGCGGCTGCGTAGGCGCGCGGTGCCCAGGCTCGTGATGCTCGAGGTACTCAAGCGTGTGCGAGCCCCAGGCTCGAACGCCCCTTCGGGGGAAGTCATCCGGGCGAGAAGCTGCTCGGGTAGTTCAACTTCCACTGTAGCGCCGCGGGGCAGCCTCGCTTCGACACGCAACTCCATCTCTTCCTCTTGAGCTGGGTCATCATGGGCTGCACCGAAGACGCCTGCGGCGAGTGACCAGGTACCCGAACCGTTGGCTGGCACCACGTTGAAGTTGCGCCAAGCGACGTTGTTCTCGGTGCGCACATGCGACTTGTACGCTTCGATGTCGGCAAATGCGTCTGGTACGAACAACGGATCTTTGGCGTGCCCCACCGTTGCGATCAGGCAGTAGTGACCAGGGGTTGGAAGATTCGTCCATGCGATGGGGCCAGCGATGGCCAGCGTGTTTCCTTGCGGAACGTCGACGAGCGCCGTGCCGATGGGCTGCCACTGCACGGGTTCGATCAAGGTCGCTGGCTTGGAGAAGTAGACCGACACCAAGGCGTCAGTGACGTCGCTGCCGCCCCGGTTCTGCACACGAACAAAGAGCTCGGCGGCGGTCTGCCCCTCAACCAGGTCCGTGCTGAGGTCGTCGTTGCTCTTGGTGTTGCTGGGTTCACCGTAGGCAGCGTCAGGGGTGGAGGACGTCAACGGTGTGGAGCGCAGGATGATGTCGGGGCTGCGCGAGAGCATCCCGGTGTGGGGGCCGCCCATGTCACCCACGTTGTCGCGAATGTAGAGGTCAGGCAGCAGGCCCAACTCGACGGCAATCTGCTTGAGGTTGGGTTGCACCCCGATCACGTGCGCATCGCCGTTGCTAAGCGTTGTGTTGATCGCGGGATCCCTGTTTCCAAGCAGCGCTCGCATCTGCATGGGTGGCAAGTACGTCAACGCACCCGCAGCGCCGTTCCGAACCAGGCCTTGGACCACCAGCGCGGCGCCAGCCACGATGGCGGATGCTGAGGAAGTGCCGCCAAAGCCGGACGATCCATCGTCCTTGAAGACGGTGGCCTCGGCAGTGGCATTGGGGTCGGCCCCGGGATCAGGGCAGGGGACTTCACCGAGGACTGGGACGGTCCCGTTGGGTGTCGCGGTGCCCGCGTAGACTTCGAAACCCCACGAGAAGCAATCGATGCGATTGCCGGTGCAGCCCTGCTCAATGGCTTTGTGGCCGTCGCTCCCCCATTGGGATTGGCCCACCATGATGGCGCCCGAATCACCGGCGAGTGGGCTTTGGTTCAACGCCAGGGTTGGCCCCGGCCCGAGGCTCGCGTTGGCCGTTCCTCCATTGCCTGCTGCCTCCACCACCACGACATGGTTTGCCACGGCGAGCTGAATCATGTCGAACACCTGCCACGCCATCTCGACCGGGCCAAGAATGCCGCTCTTGAAGGATGAGTCGAAGTCCTTCACGACCTTCTGCACTTCGAGCAGGAGCACGCTGCCGGGGAGATGCGCCGAGAGCTTGTCGAGGGCCTCAAGAATGGCGGCAGCTGTATCGTGCTTGCAGCCGTCCACCCGTTTCTCCGCTGACAGGATGACGTGAGCGACTTCATGTGCGACACCGAGGCCGAACACGTTGTTCACCCGACCCAGGCAAGTGGCGAGCGCTTCGGTGCCGTGCGGAACCCAGTCGTCTTCCCACACGCCACCTGGCAGCGTGTCGAACAGCACGTCCGGCTGCTTGAACTCGATGTGGCCCGTGTGCCAACCGCGTTCGACGTCTGCCAACACCTCCCCCTGGCCACGCCCGCCGGGCATGCCCCACACTGATTCGGCACCGACACCCGCGTCCGCCGGGTCCAGATGCTGCAGGTCCTTCGCCCCAGGTGCTACGCCGTCGCTGACGGGGAGTGGAGCGAGCAGTGTCTCCACGGAAACCCGGTCGACCGGGAGTTGATCGAACATGTGTTGGCGTACCTTTGCAGCGATGTTCCTTCTGGGTGCGCTACCTGACCACAAGGCGCGCTTCGGGAGCAGCACTCGATACGCATCTGCAAAGCGCGGCGGCCGATAGCCCGGGCTGAGTGTTTGCGCGCGCCTGACGAGCGCGCGGATGCTCGCCAACTGTTGACTGTCGTAGAGCGGCTCAGCGACGGCCCCTGGGTAGATGTGCGTGACAGAATCGGCTGTCAGCAAATCTTCTGTCTTGGCCTGGACGATCACCTGTGGCGGATCGAGTCGGACTCCCCGTGAATTGACCATCGTTCAGGCTCCCTGCTGGATTTGCCCTCGTTCCAAAGCGAGCCCTATAGTAAGCAGCCAGATGAAGGTTGATGGTTGGAAGTCCGGGTTCCACCACAGGAGATGATCTGATGCGTCTTGCTTACGCGGCACTCTTGGCCAGTCTCCTGCTCTTGCAGGGTTGTTTCATCTTTCCAGGCAACAGGCATGGGCACGACTGTCTGTCCCATCCGGAGCCGCCGTTCATCCTTCCCGAAGGTGGCCCCCCAGGTCCGGCGCTGGTGTTTGGGACCGCGGACTTCGATGACAACGGTGCCGTCCTGATCAAGCTGCAGGTGGAGGACCTCTCAGTCTACGCGGGCGATGAGGCCGAGATCACCGCTTGGGGCGGCAATGGAGAGGCCCCTGCGACGGCATCGGATGTCCCTCCGCCCGGAGGAAAGAAGATCTACGACTCCGGGGACGATGTGCACCTCCGCCACTGGACGACGCACATCGACCGTAACTACGACGAGGAGATCGGGAAGTACTGGGTCTTCGTGCGCGTCGACCACAACGTGGGTGGAGGCAACCGGGAGGTGAGGTTCCTGTGGTGGCGGTGGATCGCGGGCAGCTCGAACGAGCTCGATACGCCGCACGACTTCCACCAGTACTAGACGCGCGTGCTCAGCGTGCGCTGGTTCCGGTAAGGACTCCAGTCAGCAGGAACGGCGCCCAGTAGTGTGGGTGTCCCAAGTTGCCATCTTGGGAGTTGGTCAAGGACTTGCCACGCGAACGCCGGCCTGAACGCAGCGCGCGCTTGGCGCGGCGCAGCGCGCTCTCGGGGGCGTCGCCCTCTCCAACGTACGCGCTGGCGAAGGCCTCCATGAGGTCACGGGCTTGTTCGTCCTGCACCACCCAAAGTGTGGCGATGACGCTGCGAGCTCCCGCTGCAAGGAAGGCGCTGGCGATGGACTGAACACCCTCTCCATTGAGCAGGCGCCCGTCTGCGGTCTGGCATGCGGAGAGCAAGACGAGCTCAGCGTTGAGCTGCAGTTCGGCAATGTCCGCCAGGTTGAACAGCCCTTGGTCGGTGGGGTCCCAAGCCAGCACGAGGCCTGAGCGGCGCGCGTCCCAGCGATCGATGTGTGCGTGGGATGCGATGTGAATCAGGCTCGCGAGAGGGGCCAGCTCGCGCAGGGCGGCAGCGGAGGCCTGGTTCCCCAGCCGCAAGTCGAAGCTCTCGCTGTGCAGGGAGACGTTCCGAGACTCTTCCAGCAGGGCGAGTTGGTACAGATCGTCGCGCACGGAGTCTCCAGCGGATGTGGTCAGCAACAAGCGGGCCATGCGCGACAGCTCGGATCGCGTTTGAGGCAGGCGATCCCAGCGATGTGGCGACTCGCCTCGGGTCGCGAGCAGGGCTGCGGGCGCCTCACTCGAATAGGTGGGGTCACCCAGGAGCAGCGCGTGACGACGGTCCGTAGCAGGTGAAAGCGCCCCGCGAGCAAGGCTTGCATGCGATGACGGCGCATAGCTGACATCCATGCTGTCGATGACAAACTGGATGTCCGCAAAATTCTTGGGCTTCGCCGGAGCAGAGGTCACGAGGGCTTCGAACGGCAGGCGCGAGAGCTCGCCGCTCGGGACGATCACGACGCTGTTGCCGGTCAGCTCCAGCGGTGCCAGCAACCGTTCATGCAAGGCTCCTCCGAGGCGCGCCACATCGGTGGGTTTGGCCAGCTGATGCGGGTCGCTGATGCCGTCAAGGAACTCCTGCACCAGTTGCTCGATGGGCTCCTTCGGCCCGAGTGCAACGAAGCGAACATCGTCGCCTTCTTGAACGAAGGCGTGGAGTTGTTCACGGCCGAAGGCGTATTCGACCAGGGTCGTTCCATTCAGTTGGAGCGGCAAGGTGTCGGCGCTCTGCTGTCCGTCCCTCAGCCCCGCGTGCAGCGAGCGGGACTTCCAGCGAGAGACGTGAGGGAGTTCCGTGGCTGCGGCTTGCGGTTGACGCGCGATCTCTCGAGCGGAGAGATCGACAGCCAGGCAACTCCAGTCGGACAGCTCAGCCAGGCGCGAACGAACTTGCGCAGCTTCCATCGTGGGCAGGCTGGTGATTTCTCGGCGCGCCGAATCGTCCCATGCTTGTGCGAGCAACTCGCGCACGGTGTCGTCATCACCTTGCGCTAGCGCCGCGGCAGCAACGCTGAAGAGCCCAGACATGAGGTAGTCGTTGGCGTCATGTTCCTTCACACGGGCGACGGATTCCTCTGCGGCCGTTCGTGCCTTGGCCCACTCTCCCAAGCGTAGATGGGATTCGCTCACAACCATCAAGCTGAGCGCGCTCAGGTGGGGGTCGTCCATGCGTTCCGCATGAGCGAGCGCTTCGAAGGCTAGCGCTGAGCCGGCCTGCAATGAGTCGCGCGTCACCAGCAAGGCTGCCTTCCCGTTGAGCGCCAGCCATCGGGCTCGACCGTCGGCGGGTGCAATCTCAAGGACCTCGTCGTAGAGCCGCTCGCAGTTTGCATCATCGTCCCTGACCAGCGCCAAGAGCGCCTGGTTGGCCAGGATCACTGCGCGAGCTTCTGGCTCTGACGTGAGCATCAGCAGCTCATCAAGGGCGTCCGAGGCTGCGCCGAACTCACCCAGCGCGTAGGCAAGGGCCGCACGATTCTGCAGCAGTCGTGCATCGTGGGGCGAGGGCGCATGAGGAGCTGCCAGGGCTTGCGCCTCGTCCATCAGGCTCAAGGCGACGCCGTAGCGGCCACGTACCAGTTCGACGAGGGCCAGTTGTCCAAGGGCGCTGACCTTCCGAAACCAGTCAGGCGCCTTCTCGGCGGCGACGGCCAGAAGCTCTGCGGCGCGCGCGAAGTTGGCACGGGATTCATACCAGTGCCCCGCTTGGAAATGGACGGAGTAGATCGCCAGGGACGTGATGCTTGCGCTGACCTGCGCATCCGTGACCTGGACCAGGCCGAGGGCGGCCTCGTGCATCGTGCCCGCAAGCTCGTGTTCGTTGCGACCGGCCGCGGCCATGGCCAGTCCGCTGGAGGCCATGGCCAGCAAGTTGGCGTCCGTGCTTGTCGAGCGCACCTCTTCGTAGTGAGACGTTGCATCGTTCCACGCGCCAATGTCCAACGCGATGTGTCCCAGGCTGTTGTCTGCCAAGGCAAGGATGTCGACACCGAAGGCTTTGCCGGCTTCTCGCCCCGACATCAGCAGCTCCCGGGCCTGGTCGAGGTGGACTCCCTGCCGCTGCAAGACCACGCCCAACAAGAGTCGGGCGAGGCCGTGGTGCCTCGCCGGAGCAGGCACCGCCCGGCAACCCAGGAGGGCCGTCTGCGCCAGGGAGAGCTGGCCGGTGTTCAGCGCGCTGATGGCACCGTTCAGGAAATCGCTGGGCGTCACCCGTGAAACGTTTCCAGCAAGAGCCGTCAGATCTCCCGGCCCGTTCGGCAGTTCGATGAGGTGCAGCCCCGGCTCCAAGTCGGCCACGATCCACCCCTGCGCACTCTGCTCGTCGCCCAGGGCCAAGGCTCCGTTCGAGCGCCCGAGCGTGTAGGTGCCCGCCGTCTCGATCTTCAGCTGAGCACGTTCGATCTGTTCGAGGCGCTGGCCCGGAAGTAGCTGGGGATCGCCTACGAAAGACCCTGCCAGAAGGATCAGTGCATGGAAGGAGAGGAAGTGGCGAACCATCGACAGGCCCTCGGCGAAGGGCGAGTGTACACCCTGTTCTTCAAGGGGCAGGAGGGCTGTAAATCGAAGCCGTTGAACGGTTTGGATCGGTGTGTGAGGGCCGTGCCGTGTCCGCTTTGAGCGCATGTTTGAGCGTTCGATTGGCGCTGGGCGACGGTGCCGAGTTCGACCGGATGCGTCGGATCAGATGCAGGTGTGTGCTTTCACGGAGGACGATTCGAGCGCTTCCCATGGCTCCGGGAAATCGGGCGCAGAACGGGCATTCCAGCGAACTGCCGGGTTTACGACACAGTTCAACACCCGTAATCTGGCGCAAGTCTTCTGCGGGGGCTCGGGTGGGCCCAATGGGCGCGCGAAGACTCCTCGCGGGGGTTGTCGGTTGTCGTCGGAAGCGCTACCCGAACGTCTGAAACGCAAGCTCGGGCCCGAGCTGCTTCAGGGTCCGGAGCCGTTTGACACCGCCAATCCGTTCCACGTTGACCGTGTGTGCCAGGAGCTGCTTCAGAGAGCAGTTGTCGGCGGCGACTCGGAGTCACTGGTTTTGTTGGTGGACCTGACGCAGCCCCACCTCGTGCGAGGTGTCGAGGCGGTGGCGCAGGACATCGGCCTGGGCATGCCGCCGGACGACCTGATCGTGGCGCTCTTTTCGACGCTCTACGTCGAGACAGCTCCGCGCTTGCCGTCGACGCAGCACTTCCTGGCATGGGCCACGGATTGGATGCGCGAGCATGCCGAAGCGTGGGTCCGCGATCTCGCGATGTTGGACACACCCAAGGTAGGGGCGCGAATCCTGCCGCCTGAGCCATGCCCGGACGGATCCACCGTGGCGACCCCGAATGGATCGGAAGACGATTTCTACGCCCACGCGTTGAAGGTGTGCTTCCACAGACTCGATGTAGACTCTCGTAGGGTTCTGCGCGTTTTTGACGTGCAGGGCCTCCCCCTCGCCGAAGCAGCCAAGCAGCTCGAACTCGAGCCCGAGGTCGTGGAAGCTCGCCTCCGGGAGGCGCGCCGTCGCCTGGCCGAAGGCATTGCCAACATCATGCTAGGACCAGACGAATGACTTCCCCCGAACCAAGCGCGAAGCCGAACGACGCGCGCGGGTCTGCCCCCCGCCTCGCACGCCACCTCGCCCGGTGCGCACCCTGCCGCGATGGTCTCGATGCCATGTCTGCACAAAGTCACGTGCTGGGCCGGCTCGGCCGCGGAAAGTCTACGGCGGCGGGTGAGGGTGAAGCTGGTGCAGACGGCGAGCACCACCTGGTGGCGGAGGTTCTGGAAGCGTGCGCAGAGGACGGGCGCGAGAAGGTCGCGGATCTGCTTTATGAGATGGCGTGCGCTTGCCGCAGCCTGATTCCGGAGGACCTCAAGCCCGGTGAAGTGACCAAGAGCCCGGACTGGGTCGAGAAGTTGCCCGTGGACGTTCTTGGAGCGACGGCAACCCAAATGTGCGGTCGAGTTCCGAATGAGGGGATTGCCTCCGAGGAGATCCCGGCGTCGATCCCGAACCCAACGAACGCGGCTTCGGCTGCACGGAGCTGCCTTGCTCTCCTGGAACAGATCGAAGGGTCGACAGGGAGGCGCCGGGTTCTTGAGGCGGGAATCCTCCAAAGTGAAGAGCGGTTTCTTGAGGTCATCGATGCCCTTGAGCCGATGCTCATGGAGTCACTGCCAGAATGGTTGTGGCTTGGTGTGCGTTGGCATTTGACTGCAGCTCTCCTACGGACGAGGCAGTTCGAAAAGGCGGCCGGAGTTGGTGAAGCCGCTTTGAGCGCACGCCCCAATGACAGGTCCTTGATCTTCAACACTGCCTCGGCATACGCGTTCTTGGGAGATGGAAACTCATTCGATCGAACGTGTGCTGAGTTCTCTTCGTGCGAAGCGGGGATGGAGGACCTCGATTGGTGGCGCGCGCTGATTGCAGATGAAGCGCAGGAGCTAGCTGCGGAGCTCGGTAGAACTCGCCAGGAAATCCTCGAGTCTTTTCCGCTGCCCACTATCGCTGGAGGGACTGACTCATGAGCCTCCGTTGGCGCATGTTGGAATCTGCCCCGCTGGCTGTTCTCTTGCTCACGCTGGGGCTTGCTACTACTGGAGCCTCCGGCGGCGTTCGGGTGGGGGGAGCATCGGGCACGCAGTTCTTTAGCGGGGTTTCCCCAAATCCGAACCCACCGCTAGGCAGCTCAGCAGTTCTTGGTGTCCTTCGTGTGCCAACTTTCGTCACTGTGACAGCTGGCTCTTCGACTGGACCGTGGGTTGTTCAGGTTCGAAATGCAGTCGGTGTGCTTGTTTCTGTCGGTCTCACTGATCGCGTTGGGTCGGTGATCGTCGACATTCCAGTGCTACCAGGCAACCGCCTCGATGTGATCGGGACCGACGCCATCGACATCCCCGTCAAGGCTGGCAAAGACCTGGAAGTCTGGCTGCCGTAGGGTAAGCGTCACGGCCCAATGCAGTCCTTCCCCCGCCTACAACACCCCGTCCAAAGCCTCGAACACCGCATCCGCACCGCCGAATGCGCTGCTCATGTCCGAGGTCCACGCGATGTTGCCGTCGCGGTCGAGGATGATCTGCGTCAGCACGGACTTCACGCCGAAGGCCTCGGTGGCGCTGTCGTCGGCGAAGGCCCAGGTGTAGTCCAGGCCTGAAGACGCGATCCAGTCCTTGCCGGCTTGCGGCGGCTCGAAGGCGTTGATGGCGAGGATCTCGACACCCTTCTCGCGGTACTCGTCTTCGCGGTCGCTCATGTCACGCATGAGCTCGATGCAGCCGCTTCAGGTGGAACCCCAGAAGTCGAGCAGCACGACCTTGCCCTGCAGACTGGCGACGGGGAGTGGGCTGCCGTCGAGGGCCGTGAAGGACACTGCGGGTGCGGGCGTGCCGACGCTGATGTCGGGGGAGAGCTGGCTCCCCTTGTAGAGGATGCTGGCGCTCGCGGCGAGAGCGAGCGTCGCGACAACGGCTAGGGCGATCTTGGCGGGTTTCTTCATGGGAATGTTGTACACCGAGCGGGGATGGAGAGGCCTTTGAGCAGCAAGCTGGGCAGCAGGGGCATCTCATCGAAGACGACGACTCGCTCGCTTCGGACCACGGGGCCGGGAAGCTCCATGGGCACGAACTGCTGGGCGCTGGCGCTGGGCAGGGCGGCGGTGAGTCGGCGGAGGGTGGCGGTCACAATGTGCTTTCGGGGTGAGATCTGCGCGGGTGTTGGGCCCCGAGGGGGTGGGAAGTATTGGGCAAGTTCCGGAAGCTGACGAGTGCTCTGGCTTCGGCCCCTGGCGTGTTCGCGGATGCCCCGGTAGCTTGATGGCCTGGAATCACCAGTCGTGCGTCCCGATTCCTGACTTCTCGTGGCTCCAGTTGGTTGCGTCCCGTGGCGGGCTGGAAGCGTTCATCAAGCACTTGGTCATCAGACATCCTGGGGGGGTCTGGAGCTCATGGCGGATTCGAATCATCCGGTGCCCGATGCCGATTCTGGTGGGGGCAAGAAGAGTGCCAAGTCGCGGGCCGCTCTAGAGTTTGCCCGGGGTATCCGTGCGCGGCTCCAGGCCCTCGGTCGGACCGAACAGGATTTCAAGCGCACCTTCGGCAAGAGCGCGAGAGATTGGTTGAACGCGCTACGGTTGCCGCGCAGCCAGGAGACTTACGGGCAGATCGCCGACGACCTGCAGTGTGAGGTGGGCGAGCTGTTCTTGAGCGAGAAGGGTGAGGCCGCCCCGAACCCGCCGCCGAACCCGCTGCGGTTCACCATGAGCAACGTGGAGCTCATGCACAACCTTCCCCCACTCAAGGAGCAGGACGACATCGTCGTGTTGGCGGACCGTCTGCTCATCCAATCCCCGTCCAGCAAATTGCCCGTCAACATCAAGGTTCTCCTGCACGCCGTCCAGGCACGGGTCACCTTCCTGGTGCCGAAGGAGGACTTCTTCAAACGTGGGAAGAGCGGCTGGGTCCCGGACGACATCCTGCTCAGCGCACGGAAGCATCTCGACCCCGCGGCAGCCAGCCGCCTGCGTGTCTTCGCCGTGGACACGAGCCTGATGCGCGTGGGGCGTGTGTCCGGCATGGTCGCCTTCGTCTTCGAGCGGAGCAGTCGCCAGAACGGACCGAAAGTTGTCTTCGAGGAGGTGCGCGCCACCGCGCCGTATCAGACCCACACTGACAACCGCTGGCTGAAGATCCAGAACGCCGAGGCCAAGGCCCTCTGGGAAGATGTGCGGCTCGGGGTGATCCCCGTGGAGAACCCGAGTTGGACCAAGGCGGGGCACCCAGGAACGGTGCGCAACACCGGCCAGAAGCAGTTCGAGCCCCAGCGCTACGAGCTGCTGCGCGAACTCAGCACCTTTCCCTACGCGACGAGCCAGAAGTTGGTGAAGCGGCTGCGCAAGTTCGTCCAGGCCGACGGCAAGCGACCGCTCGAGGTGGTGGAGATCGGCCCCGGCTCCATGAAGACCAGTGACCAGCTCCTGCTCGGTGCGTTCCGCGAGAGCGGCGCCCGGGAGTTCTGCGTGCTCGGCCTTGAGCCCTCATGGACCTACGACGAGCCCACGAAGGAGATGAACCGGCACAAGGCCGCCTACCTCGACACGACCTTCGAGGATTGGAAACCCCGCCGGCTGTACGACCTGGCGGTCAGCTTGCACTCCTGGTACCACATCGATGTCGAGTGCTTGGCCAAGCTGGTAGCGGTCCTGCGCCCGGGCGGCCAGGCCGTCCTCGTACTGGGCGCCTTCAAAGGCAACGTCATCTGCCAGATGGCGCGGGCAGTGGATCTCTGGGTTGGCAAGGAGACATCCATGCAGGGCGGCAACCCTTCGTCCAGCGCCAACCCTTTCCGCACCCATGCGGAGGAGGTGGAGTCCTGGCTCACCAGCAAGGGTCTCCTCGATGGGGACCCGCTCGAGGTCAACACCGAGTTGGACGTCACGGGTTGGGCTGGGAGCCGGGACGATCCTTTCCCCAAGGGGACGAAAGGGCGCCAGATCCTGGACTACTTCCTTGGCAAGAAGGCGACGAGGTTCGAGGCCTGGGCGAACACAGGTGAGGCGAAGAAGCTCTGGGCGGCACTCAGCGGCAGGACGAAGGCGGTACAGATTCAGAAGGCGTTCGTGATCCGCCGCCCGGCATCCGGAGAAGACGCGCTCTTCCGGCGATCCAGGCCGGTCGTACGCAATGCTGGTCCAGAAGCCGAAGGTGGTGCCCAGGGGTAATGGGCCTCCTCCAGAGGGCTGTCGCTCGATAGCCCACGCGAGTGCCGAAACATGGCCGCTCGTGGGCTTCCCGGCGCTGCGGGTTCCTCGTCGGTTTCCATTTGCCGCCGACCGGTGGCAGGTCCTCGGTGCCTCAATGGTTCGCCGGATCGGCGACCTTGAATGCGTCGACCAGGGCGGCCAGCGCTTCTCCGCCCCGTCCCGAACGCTCAAGGCCCTTCTTCTGATAGTGAAGGATGCAGCCAGCGCGGCTGAGAGCCAGATAGGGCAGGTCGGCTTCGGCCTGGGACAGGGGCACCTCGGTCTCACAGGCCTTGAGGCCCGAGAAGGCGGCGGTGTAGTCCCAGCAGTCAGGTGTCGCCCAACGCCAGCCCCGAGGCTCGGCGTGCATCTGCGGATCGATGACGTCCTTCAGGAGGTTCATCAAGCCGTCGTCGGCGCTCAGCAGCGCCTTCTTGATGCGTGCGTCCAAGAGGGCCGCCATGAGGCGGATGACCTCCCGTTGCATGAGCAGGATCAGGCGGTGAGGGGCCAAGTGCCCCAAGCCAGCCTTCTCCATCCGGCGCCGTGCCGACGGGAAGGCCTTTGCGAACGCACGATCCCGTGTGGGAGGTGGGAGCCTGTACTTCTTCACGGTCTCGAGACAGCGAGCCTCGAGCAGCCGCAGCAGCTCTCCTTGGATAGGTGGATGACTCAACTCGAGGTCCAGGCCCCGAAGGTGATCGCCCGGCGTGCCCGCGCCGAACTCAGGTTCTTCCGTGCAGTGTTCCATTCTCAATGTGTGCCCTAGATGGTTTTGATCACCGCAGCGTGCGGTGTTCGTGTTCACGCTGTTGCAGCACTCGTCCGCCGACGACCTTGCCGTCGTTCGACGATCTCTCTCTTCGTGCTGCAGCCCGTGATGCCCGTACCAATCGAGGGGTATGAGTGCGTCAGGACTTGTTCTCTGCCGACTCCCCAGCCGACAGCGTGCCGTGGTGAGGAACCTGGCCCGAGAGCGTGAGCATCAGCGGACCAGATCCCTCGTATCCGTGTTTCTCAGTCAGCCGGTCAGGCCTGACTCCCGGCAACTGCCCGCCGCGATCGCGAGAGATGCCGAAGTGTTCCCCGTCGCCATCTGCCCGCCAGGCAGTTGGCGTGGTCGTTCCTGTCGTGCGTCCTTGTCCGTGTCGCCGCACTGTCATACCCCGGAACCCTCACAGGAGCTTCTCCTTCCTGTGGGGGGTGGCGGCCACCGGTCCACCCTTCTTGGGGGCCTTGGCGGCCGTCTTCGGCGCCTTGAGCGCGGCCTTCACCGGGTTCTTCGGCGCCTTGTCCGCCCCCTTGTCCAGCTTCTTGGAGGGGTTCTGCTTGGGGGCAGTCTTGGAGTCCGTCTTCTTCGCCACGGTGGGGCCGGTCGCTGCGGACGAGGCCTTCTTGGGCTCGTGGCTCTTGGCGGGGCTCTTGTCCTTCTTGGAAGGAACGTGCTTCTTGGTCTTCGTGGCGAACATGCTGTGTCTCCCAGGTCTCAAGTGTTTCAAACAGACGAATGCGGCACCCTTTGCCGCCGTTACATGCAACACGCACCGAAGAACGCCAGTGTGACGGCCTTTTGTGAACGAACTGTTCGCCGAGTGGCCGCTCAACAGACCTAAATGCCTTGAGATTCAAAGGCAACGGCTGCGAGACCGTTTTCTGATCGATCGCCCGGACGTCGGGCCTTCAGCCGGTTTCTCCATGCCTCTTTGGGTGTTGGGCGAGGGCTCGGTGATTGAATCAGACCGCATGGCGATTGAATCAGAGGGCGCGCTTTTGGGCGGTGCCAAGCCTTCGCGGGGCCAGCTCGCCGTGCATCGTTCGTTTGTGCGGCGCTCTTCAGTCCTGCGCCGCATGCCGACTTCTCACAACGGCGAGTGAGTTGCGATTAAACAAGCTGGCCTGCGACACAACGTGCAGTTTGCGATTTTTAGAAAACGCATTCGACACGCGTTGTGCATGACGTTGAACAGCTTGACGCGGCAGAGCACGAAGCTATCTGCAGGCGTGGGAAAGCTCTCTCCTCTTTCTTCAGTCGTTACGTCACGGCCCTGTTCTGGGCGGCGTGATCTTTCTGAATGAAAGAACGGGGGCGGGCGACGTAGTCGCCCTCCTCGAGACACCAGTCAGGCTTGAATCAGGAGCCATGGCTTGCAGCAAGTAGCAAGTCAGGCGCCACAGTAATCTCTCCCTTGGAGTCGACCTATGAAAGGTGAGGCAGGGCGTAATGATGGCGAGTGGGACCCCATGGATGATCGTCGGGATGACGGTGACGAAGTGGGAAGCGGCAAGGAGGCAGCGGATGAGCGCCTCGATGCCGAGGGAAGCTCCTCTCCGGAGCTGGAAGAGGCCGAGCAGGCGTTCGTCGACGATCTGAGCGTCGAGCCCGTCGAGTTCGGCGACGATGCTGCCGACCTCGATCTCAACGACGGCCTCGACCCCGACCAGGAAGACGAGGTCAGCGCCAGGATCGACGAGCAAGAAGTCGCCCAAAAGGTCGAGGCCGAGGCCAAGCGGCTGCTGGACGAGTTCCTGCTGGATGCGGCCCGGGCTCACGGAGGCCTCGAACAGGCGCTGCTTGCCTTCAAGGCCCGAATTCAGGCGGCTTGGGACGCCCTTGCCGCTGCCACGGTGCCCCTGGGAGAGCGGCTCTCAGGCGCCCTGGATTCGCTGACCCTCCCGGAACCCCAGAAGTGGGTGTCACCGGAGATGGTCGCCCTGACCCGGGCCGTGTTGGCGGAAGCGGCCGTTTTGTTCCTCCCCTCGTTCCGGGCCTCGTACTTCCTGGACCAACTCCGCGGCCTCACACCTGCGGAGGTGGCCCGTGCACACGGGGTGAACTCCCATCGTGTCCGGCTCGAGCTCGCACGGGCCCGCCGTCGGCTGTTGCGCGACCCGTTGGTCCAGGCGCTGCTCGTGGCGGTGGCGGCATGAGTCAGCAGCACAACAAGGCGCTGGGGGCCGCCAAGAGCGTTGGCAAACGCAAGGCGGCCCCCTCCTCTCCTCCATTGTCTCCAGCACCCCTACCAGCCCCCGGGGCGGCGCCGGAGGATGTTGGCGAGCTGTTCGAAGAGCAGCTCACCGACACCTTCTGGGACGATGCCGAGCAGGCCCTCAACACCACGGCCGCCCTCTGGGAGGGGCACCCGAGCCTGGCGCATCGCTCCTACTTCATCTACGCCATGTACCTGTACGTGCTGCAGAACGAGTCGAAGTTGCAGTGGCTCTGCGCCGGACAGGACTTCGTGGAGGTGTACGAGAAGTTCCAGGAGCGGCTCAGCAACAAGTCAGGCAGCCAGTTCCCCAAGCACTCCCACGAACGTGCGGTGAGCGCCTGGGTGACGACCGTCTGGAAGAACGCGGCTCTCGACGTCGCCCGAACGCGCCTGCGCAAGCGGACGACCTCCTGGGACGAGTTGGAGTCGAAGCCCATCCGTGCGGACGCTTCCCTGGAGCCGCCCGAAGGCCTGGCCCAGGGTGAGGCCGTGGCGGCGGTGCACGCGGCCTTGGCCGGGCTGCCCATGGACTACCGCATGGTCATGGGCATGCGCTTGCACGGCTACTCGTTCAAGCTGATCGCGAAGGAGATGGACATCTCCGCCGAGTACGCACGCCAGTTGGCGCATCGTGCCCGTCTTCGGCTGGCCCAGGACCAGGACCTCAAGCACCTGGACCCGGGTTGACGTCCGGTCGAAGACCACCGCTCAAGCTGCCCCTATAACCAGCCCGCTGGCCGACGCATAGTAGGACGCCATGGTCCTACGCCCCGTGACGTCGTTCCTGCAGTCGGCTCCTGCCGACTTTGAGCCCCTCGTGGAGACGCCGGTGCAGAGTCAGGTCCAGGGCCCGGCCTCGGTTGAAGGTTCGGCCCCGGTGGGAGACCCGGCCCAGTTGCCCGTTGATCCCGCGGCAGGGGGGCTCGGTGAACCGCTGGCCGCCGAGGCCACCGAAGCCGAGACGACCCAAGCCCTCCAGCTCCCCGATTGGCTCATCCCCGAGACGCTCCAGGGTTACCTCGGCAACCCGTGGGTGCTGGCTGCAGTCATCGTCCTCATCTCGCTGATGCTGGCGAAGATCGCCGACTGGACCGTGACGGGCATCGTCAAGGTGGTGGCCAAGCGCACGCGCACCGAGCTGGACGACGAGCTGCTCGGCAACCTGCACGGGCCCGTGGTCAAGACAGTGGTCTTGATCGGCTTGTGGGTGGCCTGCTCGGTGCTTGAGGACAAAGAGGCCCCGCTGCTCTGGGTGCATGGCCTGCTTGCCAGCATCATCCTCATCGTCTGGACAGCCGGCGTGTGGCGCACCATGGGGTTGGTGCTCAAGGCCATGTCCCGCCATGCCTCCCGCTTCCACGCCGTTGACGAGCGCACCATGCCGCTCTTCAGCAACGTCGGCAAACTGCTCGTCTTTGCCATCGCCATCTACATGTTGATCCAGGTCTGGAACCTGGATGCCAGCGGCTGGATCGCATCGGCAGGCGTTGCTGGTATCGCCCTCGGCTTCGCTGCCAAGGACACCCTCGCCAACCTCTTTGCCGGTGTCTTCATCATTGCCGATGCGCCGTACCGCGTGGGCGACTACGTGAGCCTCGACTCGGGCTATCGCGGTCGGGTGCAGCAGATCGGTCTGCGCTCCACCCGCATCCTCACCCGAGACGACATCGAGCTGACGGTGCCCAACTCGGTGATCGGTTCCGGCGCCATCGTCAACGAATCCTCCGGCGCTCCCCGCTACCGGATCCGCGTGAAGGTGGGCGTGGCCTACGGTTCCGACATCGACAAAGTGCGGGACGTGCTCATGGGCGTGGCGGCCTCGGTTGACCTGGCCCTGAAGAACCCCGAGCCGCGAGTGCGCTTTCGCACCTTTGGCGCCAGTTCACTCGACTTCGAGCTCCTGGCCTGGATCCGTGAACCCGAACTTCGGGGGCGTACGCTCGATGCCCTGAACCGGGAGGTCTACAAGCGCTTCGCCCAGGAAGGGATCGAGATCTCCTTCCCGCAGCAGGACCTGCACGTGCGCAGCTTGCCCGAGGGCTGGGGCCAAGCCGGGGCCTAGCCGGCTACTCGTCGTGCCCCTGTTCTACGAGGCGCAGGCTGCTCACTGCGAAGCGGCCGTCCGCGAGCCGGCCTGTCGTGCGGGCCAGGCGCACGGCGTTGCAGAAGCCGTCCGCTGCATGGGCGTCGCCGTGGTCATCAATGTCCGAGCCATCCACGAACCAGGCCTGCGTGCCGATGCGTACGGCGAGATCGCAGCCGTCCCCGGGCAGGTCGAACTGGCACTGGCCGCAGGCCGTCTCCACCAAGGCGTTGCGCGCCACCCTGGTCGTCTTGACCGAGGCCATGACGTAGGGCGGGTCGAAGCGCTTGTCGCCCAGCTGATGGAACAGCAAGCGGTAGCCATAGGAGTCCGGGTCCCGGAGGTCGTACTCGAAGGTGTAGACCATGTTCCCGGCGGGGGCGATGTCCTCGCCGTGCAGGCGGATGATTCCGTCGTCCTCCAACGTGCCCTTGGCGCTGATCCAATAGGTGCCCAGCGTGTCCATCTCGAGCAGGGTGTACTCCCCGTGGCGCTGGTCGAAGCCGAGCAGGCTGCGGCTCTCCACCGGGGTGTTCATGAAGTTGCTGTGGGTCGTGAGCTCGAGAAAGCGCCCGCCCAGGATGCTCCGGCCCCGGGAGTTGGCCACGGTCTTCAGGACCTCCGTGTCGGGAGCCATCCACATGGAGATGTCCAGCTCCCAACCGCCGACGTAGTTCGCCAGCCCGGCGTGCTCTTCGGAGATGCCGTCGCTGCTGAGCACCGCCGCGTAGTCCTCCTCGAACTGGGCCTGCATCTCTGCGTAGGGGTTCTGCTCGGCCTTGGACTCGACCTGGTTCTCGACCTGGTTCTCGACCTTGGACTCGCCGGGGGCTTGCGAACCGGCCGTGGGGGCGGAGCAGGCGCCTGCGAGCAGCGCGCTGAGGAGGCCGGTGGTGAGGATCGAGAGAGGGCGCATGGGTCGCTCCGCAGCGGGGTGGCCCAGCATTCTGCCGGATGCCCCATACCGCGGTCACGTCCGGGGCGGGTTGGCGCCCTGGGTACTCGACACTGCTGACAGAGCCCGGAGGTTCGGGTGTGTCTCCACGGTCAACGACGGCTGCGCTTGCTGCGCTTCTTGCTCTTGCTGCTCGACAGCGCGTCGGCGGCTTGCTGGGCAGGGTCCAAGGCAAGGCCTTCCCAGAAGGCGGTCATCACGGACTCCACATCACGGTCGCGCCGCGGGTAACGCTTGCTGGACGACAGCGCGGCTCCCAAGGCGTTGTCGAGGCGAGTCGAGATGGCTTCCCACTGCGCCATCTGCTGCACGAACTCGATCTCCATGAACGCCTGGAAGAGGACGAGGCGTGCGGTGTTGTTGTAGCGCTGGCGTGACAGCCAGAGGGATTGCTCGCGGTGGTCGTTGAGGGTTAGCGCTTCCTGCGCGTCGTGCGACTCCAGCAGCTGGATGAGGTCCGTGCGGCCCACTTCTTCCAGCAGGACGCGGCTGTCGAGGGCCTCGAGACGATCCAGCTCGGGGACGCCGCCGAGGGCCTGGGCGAAGAGGGCCGGCAGCGGATCGCTGTCGGGCATGCCGTCGCGGGGCGTCGTGACTTCCCGATCCAGGAGAGAGGTGAAGCTGCCGCTCTGCTTGGGCCCGAGGGTCAGCAGCAGGTGCGCCAGGCAACGGCCGGCAGCACGGTCACGCGGGAGGAAGCTCTCGGACTCCGCTGCGCGAGCGAAGCTGGCGGGGGCGTCGGTCTTGAGGTCCGTCACCAGCTCGCCCCAGTGGCGTTGCTTGCTGGCGTCGAAGCCCAGCCAGGGGTCACCGGACTTGGAGACCGTGACGGCCAGATTGGCCGGGGGGCCCATGACGGGCGGCGGCGGCTTGTGCCCTTGGGGGACGAAGCCAGACCAGCCAGCGCGGTACCAGCCCGGCGTCTGGCGCGACCAGCTCTCCTGGCCTACGTACGCCTGGCCATAGGCGGCGATGTCCAGCTCGTCGATGAGCCCATTGGCGAGCCAAGGCGGAACCATGCCCCAGGAGCCCCGACGCAGGGCGCGGTTGGCGACGAAGCCCAAGCTGTAGTAGCCGATGCCGTGCTCGACCCAGGCGGCGGGCCGGTCGGCGATGGTGGGGTGCGCGATGTTGAACAGCTGCACGTCCCAGGTGCGTACCACTTCGGCCTTTCGGTTGGCGGGGGTGTCCACCTCGTTGGCGGGCATCCATTCGGAGTAGCCGAGGCGCTCGCAGTAGTCCAGGAGGGAGACGAGCTCCGCGAACCCCTGCTGCCCGTCACCTGACTCGGTCAGGACGATGGGCAGGCGCGCATCGGAGATGAGTCCGACGGCCAGGTCATCACCCTGGTTGGTGTCGTGCCCGGGCCAGAGCTTCTGGACGAGTTCGGCGGCTGGTGTGAGCGTCTCCTTCACATCCTTCAGCAGGCGCTTGGCGCTCTTTGACTTCGCGAGCTCGTCCTGCAGAAGCACATGGATGTCGAAGGGGCCGACGCTGTCGCTCAGGAAGAGGTCGCTCTGGAGGACCCTTTGGAAGACCTCCTGGCCCGTGCTGCGCGGCCCGATGTCGAGGCTCTGCTCGAGGGCGCGTTGCACCAGTCGGGCTGCAGCTTCGGGCATGGAGTCCGGGCGCTGAGGATTCGCCGCACTGGCTGGTGAGCACAGCGCGAGGACGGCTCCGAGGAGGCATGCGGTAGCAAGAAGCTGATGAGGCATATTCGTGTCTCCGGAGCCCTCTGATTGGGGCTCGCAACAACCCATGCGTGTTTCATGAGAAGCGCAGGACACAAAGAAGCGGGAAAATCCCGAAATGCCAAGAAAGCGGCCCTAGTGGCCGTCGTAGCGCTCGAACCAGGCCAGGATGTGCGCCACCTTGGCCATCAAGCGGCTCGGCCGATCCGCGATGCTGTGGCCTGAGCCGGGGATGCGCACGAGGGCCGTATCGATCCCCCGCAGCTTGAGGGCCTGGTAGTACTGCTCGGATTCACCGATGGGGGTGCGGTAGTCCGCCTCGCCCGTCAGCAGCATGGTGGGCGTGCGCACGTTTCCCACGAGACTCAAGGGCGAACGCTTCCAGTAGTGCTCATGGTCTTCCCAGGGCATGGCGGGGAACCAGTACTTGGTGAAGTACGGGTACTCGTCCGCCGTCAGTGAGAAGCTCGTCCAGTTGATCACTGGCTTGGCCACGACCGCCGCCCGGAAGCGATCGGTCTTGCCGACGATCCATGCGGTGAGCACGCCACCGCCGCTGCCGCCGGTGACGAACAGGCGGTCCGTGTCGATGGAGCCGCCCGCGATGACCGCATCGACGCAACTGATGAGGTCTTCGTAGTCGTGGCTGGGGTAGGCGTGGTGGATCAGGTTGCCGAAGCGTTCGCCGTAGCTCGAGCTGCCTCGCGGGTTTGCGTAGACGACCACGTACCCAGCGGCGGCGAACAACTGGCACTCCATGCTGAAGCGGCGGCCGTAGTTGGCGACCGGGCCACCATGAATCTCGAGCAGCAATGGGTAGCTCTTGCTCGGGTCGAAATCCGGCGGCCGCACGATCCAGCCCTGCAGGGCTTCGCCATCGTGAGCGGACTCCGTCCAGAACTCCTCCACCTCGCTGGGAGTGCGGAAGGAGTAGAGGTCTTCGTTGAGGTGTGTGAGGCGCACATGCCGGGTCTCACCGCGACCGCCGATGGCAAGGTCGGAAGGATGGCTGGGTGAAGTGTGCGTGAACGCATAGCGCCCCGCGTCGGACACCGTGAACGAGGCGCCGTCATAGGGCCTGCCCAGGGAGAGTCCGCCGAGGTGGTCGTCCAGGGTCGTGAGCTGGGCCTGCACGTTGACGAAGGCGAGGCGCGTGTCGCCGTGGTGGTCGTACATGAAGTAGAGGCCGCTGCCATCCGCAGCCCAGGCGGGCGACTGCACGTCGCGGTCGAGGCGCGTGGTGAGGGGGCGCTTGCCGGAGCCGTCGCGATTCATGAGGTACAGCTGCTGCACCTGATAGGTCTCGTGCCGGTCGTCGAAACCCGTGTAGGCGATGTATTCACCGTCGGGCGAGACGGCCGGGTTGTCGTCCGGGCCATAGCGCTCCGTGAGTGCGCGCAGGCTTCCGTCAGCCAGGGTGATCTCCCAGATCTCGCTGTCGAGGGGCTCCAGCTCGTGGTCATCACGTCGGTTGGCCGAGACGATCAGGTGCTCGCCGCTGGGCGTCCAGGCCAAGGGGCCGTTGGTGTTGAAGGCATCGTGGGTGAGCTGGCGGGCCGTGCCCCCGTCGCTAGGCAGCACGAAGACCTGGGTGTGTCCTTGTTCCACAAGGCCAGCGCCATCGGCCCGGTAGTTCACGTTCTCGATTACCACAGGCGGCGCGGCCCACTGCGCGCCCTCAGGTGCTTCGGGCAGGTCGACGAAGGACTCGGGCGCTTCCGGCACGAACATGGTGAAGGCCAACATGCGGCCGTCAGGAGACCACGTCAGGTTCCTTGGCTGACGAGGCAACTGGGTCAGGCGCGTGCTCACACCGGTGTCCATCCAGCGCATGTGGATCTGGATCGTCCCGTTTGCGGTGGAGACGAAGGCCAACTTGCTGCCGTCGGGAGACCAGCGCGGGCTGGCCTCGGACACCTCGCCTTGCGTGAGTGGGCGCGGCTCTGTGAAGCCGACAGCTCTCTCCTGGTCGCAGTCGTGGATCTCGTCCGCGCTGGCATCCAGCGCGTCAGTGTTCATGATCCAAAGGCGCGAGGTGCTCTGGTCGTCGAGCACGTCGAATCCGCTGCGCACGAAGATCACCTGCTTGCCGTCGGGGGAGATGCGCGGGTCCTGCACGTGTTCCAGCTCGAACACGTCCATGAGCTGGAGGGTGTGGGGCGCGGCGTCGGCCGCGACTCCCTCAGGGTCAGGCACCGGCACAGGTTCAGGGGCGTGCTGGGCGCTCGCAGCTGGTGAGGCGAGAAGCGTGCAGGAGAAGCAGACAGCCAGACAGAAACGGCTCGGGGAGAGAGCAGGCATCGAGATCGGGCTCCGGGCAGAAGGGAGGGGAATCATACGGACCCTGCTGCGGCCCGGCCGCATCTTGTCCAGATGTGACGACTCGGCTGTGTTTCGGCATCATGCAGCGCTTCCAACCGTCCGCCCTTCCAGCAGGAAGACCCGTGTCCGCCAACTCCTTCGGTGAACTCTTCTGCATCACCAGCTTCGGGGAGTCCCACGGACCGAGCCTGGGCGTCGTCATCGACGGCTGTCCCGCGGGCATTCCACTTGCCGAAGCGGATTTCCTACCGGAGCTGGCGCGGCGGCGACCGGGTCAGAGCCCTCTGTCCACTGCGCGGCAGGAATCCGATGCGCCTTCGATCCAGTCCGGCGTGTTCCGTGGCCTGACCACGGGGATGCCCATCGCCGTGCTGGTGCAGAACGAAGGGCAGCGCTCTGCCGACTACGACGCGTTGGAACACGCACCTCGGGTGGGCCATGCAGACGAGACCTACGCCGGCAAGTATGGGCATCGGGACCACCGCGGCGGCGGGCGTTCGTCAGGGCGTGAGACCGTCTCTCGGGTCATCGCCGGTGTCGTGGCGCGCAAGGTCTTGCCGGAGGGCGTGGACATCGTGGGCCACGCCGTGCGCATCGGTGCCTTGGAGGCGAAGGCCTTCAATCGGAGCGCCATCGAAAGCAACGCCGTGCGTTGTGCCGACTCTGCGATCGCTGCCGAGATGGAGGGCTACATCCTGCAGCTCAAGGCTGAGGGCAACTCGGTGGGCGGCTTGGTGGAGATTCGTGTCGCGAACCCGCCGCCCTATCTGGGCGAGCCCGTCTTCAACAAGCTCAAGGCGCAGTTGGCCCAGGCCGTCATGAGCGTGGGAGCCGTGACGGGCTTCGCCTTTGGCGCCGGCTTCGACACCGCGAGCATGACGGGGCAGGAGTACATCTCGGACCGCAAGCACTTCGGCGGTCTGCTGGGCGGCCTGTCCACGGGCGAGGAATTGCGCTTGTTGGTCAGCATCAAACCCACGTCGTCCATCGCGGACGTCGCGCGCAAGGGGCGACACGATCCGTGCATCGTGCCGCGCGTCATTCCAGTGCTCGAAGCCATGGTGGCGGTCGTCTTGGCCGATGCTTGGCTCGTGCATCGTGCCCGTCGGCCCGGCGATTGAAGACGTCGGCCAGCTGAACGGGCGGGCGTAGGAGTGGATGCCGATGGGCTTGCTCGAGAGATCTTGGAGTGTGCTGAAACAGCTTGGGGCGCTGGGGCCTCTCGCGGTCTTCATGGTGGTCGGCCCCGGGTTCGGCGCTGTGTTGCTCAGTGCCACGGGACCTCAGTGGTTTGACCCGCTTGCAGGGCTGCAGCCCGTGTGGACAGTCGCGTGTTTCTTGGCGGCCAGCGCACTGCTCGCGGGCTTGTCATTGATACCGACGCACGCCGTCTCGCTGGTGGCGGGCCTGTTGTTCGGCGTGGGTTACGGAACCGCAGGCGCATTGCTGGCCATTGGCGGGGCAGCGATCTTCGGCTACCTGGTGTTGCGAAGTCTGGTGGGGGGGCGCGCCCTGCGAACGCTCGAGGAAGCGCCTCGGGCGGCGGCCGTGCATCGCGCCCTGCTGCAGCGCAAGGGGCGCCTGCTGTGCCTGGTCCTGCTCATCCGCCTGTCGCCCGTGGTGCCGTTTGCGGGGACCAACCTGTTGTTGGCTGCCGCTGGCGTGCGGTTCCACGAGTTCTTCGTGGGGTCCATGCTCGGCCTGGCCCCGCGCATCGTCGCGGTCGTCATGGCCGGCGCCGGCCTTTCGGAGCTGGATCTCTCGTCGAGCGCCGACCTGCGCACGGCGGTCCTGGGAGGGGTGGCCACGGTGGTGGTTTTGTTCCTCATGGGGCGCATCGCCCGCTCCGCCTTGCGCGAAGCCACCGCTGAGGCCACCGCTTAGATCACGGGGCCTGCCGCCCGACTGCCTGCCGTGAACTTGCGGCGGCACACCAACAGCTAGCGCTTGCAGCGCCCCTTCAGCTGTTGATTCAGGTTGGCGAGAAACAGTCCTGCGTCCGTGACGATCGGCAAGGTGTGCGAGCTGCCTCGGTCACACAGCTTGGAGGCCACGGCCGGGTTGATGTCGACGCACACCAGGGTGACCGAGGCGGGGATCATGTTGCCGACGCCGATCCCGTGCAGCATGGTGCCGAGCACGACGACCAGACCAGCCCCCTTGAGCAGCGCGGCGTAGCGTTTCTGCGCGGCGATGAGGTCCATCTCGGTGTCGGGCAGGGGGCCGTCGTCGCGAATGGAGCCGGCGAGGCTGAAGGGCACATCGGACTCCACCAGCGCGTGCATGATGCCGCGCTTGATCAGTCCCTTCTTCACCGCGCCCTTCAAGCTGCCTGCGGAGCGCACCAGGTTGATGGCCCGCATGTGGTTCATGTGTCCGTGCATCACCGGCTTGCCGGTGTCCTGGCTCACGCCGAGGCTGGTGCCGAGCACCGCTGCTTCCACGTCATGCACGGCCAGGGCATTGCCAGCCAAGACGGCATCGACCCAACCCCGACGGATGAGGCCCGCCAGGGAGTCCGCCTGCCCGCTGTGCACGAGCACCGGGCCCCCGACGATGACCACCTTCTTGCCCGCGGCCTTCATCTCGCGCCACATGTCGGCCAGCAGCCGAGCCTGGCTTTCCGTGCGCCGCTCGCTCGAGATGTCGCTGGACATGAACGTGAAGTCGCTCTCATCCCGTTGGCGCGTGTCGGGCGTGACGGCGACGCCGCTGTGCCCCATGACGACCTGCTGGCCCCTTGCGAGGTCGCGCAGCTTCACGCAGTGTGGCGGCCCGTCGCCGACCACCACCACCGCGTCCATGCGTTGGTTGCGCGCCAGCTTCCAGCGCCCATCCACCCGCACCTTCGTCGGCAGGTTGGTGGTGGAGTAGAAGCCGTCCGGAGCAACGCCTGCCCGAAGCACCGGGCTCAGGTCGACGTCCTTCTCCTCGGGAGTCGAGAACCCCAAGGCGCCGAGGTTGTTCACCAGGGCGTCGAGGTTCTTGCGGTTAGGTGCGCTGACTTCGAGGGCGACGTGGCTGGTCTCGTCGTTGTGGCGCCCGATGTCGAAGTGCATGACTTCATAGGTGCCGCCAGCATTGGTGACCGCGTCGAGCGCCTTGCCGAGGATCCCCGCGTCGATGAGGTGCCCGTGGGCTTCAAGTCGCACGCTTCAGTCCGCCTCTTCATAGGGGTTGGGTCTGTCACCCAGGGGGTCGAAGCCGACGAGTGCGGCCACCCAATCACAGAGCTGGGCGACGTTTACGCCCAAGGAGGCGCCGATGTATGCGAGGTGCACGCCGACCTCGACCTGGCTGCCGCGTACGAGCATCTGCAGCGGCGGGCTGAGATCGTCAAGCCGCACGTCCTCGATGGGTACGTTCAGGATGAAGTAGACGTCCTCCGCCAGATAGGCGGGGACGACCTGGTCGGCGTCGGGGGTGGGTTCCTCGTCGTACCAGCGATCGGTGATGCCGTGGTAGAGAGGGATGGCGTAGCTGCGTTCGCGCCAGAGGCCGGCCACGCCGTGGTCGGTGCCGATGTAATAGCTGTCGGGCATCCAAGCGCCGATGATGGTGAACAACGAAGCGCGGGCGGAGACCTTGATCCCCGGGCTCGAGGAAACCCCCAAGCCGAGGTGGAAGCTCTCGCCGAAGTCCTTGCCGACGTGGTGGGCGTAGGCGCAGCCGGGGGCAAGCAGCACGCACGCCAGGAAGGCGATTGCCAAGCTGCGGGGTGTGATGAGTCGCGGGCGGTGCATGGGCGTGATGCCGGTCGGTCTTTCAAGAGGGAGTCAACGGAACACAAAGCGTCATGGGCAAGCCTAGCTGCCGGACGCCTCGACGGGATAGCGACCCTCGAGCGCGTCGGCGATGATCGACTTCACGTCTTCCGGGAAGTCCTTGTCCATGACCCAGCGCAGGTAGTTGGCCTCCTTCTCGACCATCTCCTTCAGGGAGCGGTCCTTGTGCTTGCCGAAGGTGATCACGGCCTCGCCGCAGTGCCAGGCGAACTTGCCAGCGCTGTCGATCCAGTTCGGGTCGCTGGGGTGCAGGAAGTCATGCAGGGCGTCGACCTCCTGGGGCAGCTCGGAGTAGCGCGCGAGTTGCGCTTCGAGCACATCGGCGGTGGCGACGGCGTCGGCCAGGGCGCGATGGGCCCCTTCATGGGAGCGGCCGCAGTAGAATGAGACGGCGGCCGTGAGGCTGCGTGGCTCCTGGAGCACGAAGAGGGTGCGACTGTCGATGACCTTGGTGCCGGGCGCAGGGAAGCTCAGACCGACGCGCCGGAACTCGGCGGCGATCAGGGGGATGTCGAAGCGCTCTGCGTGAAAACCGGAGAGATCGCAGCCTTCGAAGGCGGCCTGGATCTCCGCTGCGAGCTGCTCGAAGGAGGGCGCCTCGGCCACGTCCTCATCCTGGATGCCGTGCACCTTGCTGGCGCCCGGCGGAATGGGTTGCCCGGGATTCACCAACCAGCTTTGGGAATCGCGGGATCCGTCGGGCATCAACTTCACCATGGCCACCTCGACGATGCGGTCGGTGGCTGGGTTGACGCCGGTGGTTTCGAGATCAAAGACAGCAAGGGGTCGGTTCAGTTTCATGCGTACAGGATGCTTGGGAGCGCTGTTCGGCTCCAGCGTTGGAGTGATGGAATCTGGGTCCATGTGCACGGAACCCAGGGCTCGATACAATCGACGCCCCAGAGGAGCCGGTGAGCGGCCCAGAGGCGGGAGCCCCAAAGTGATGAGGGAAGCGATGACGGAAGCCATGACCAATCCCGAGACGGAGCCCGTGTCCCATCCGGCGACGGAGGCAGCCAGGAAGGAAGTGGCGCGCGTCCGGGATCAGGTGGCACAGGCGGAAGGTGCCGCTGCTCAACTGGCGGACGCTCGTGCCGAGCTGGACAAGTTGTCCCGGGGGCTCGAGTCAGCGGAACGGCAATTGATGACGGCGATGCAGCGCCTGTCCGGCTTCGTGGAGCAGATCGACGCGCTGGACCCGGCCGCCTTGGATGAGACGGTGCTGACGGTGTCGGATCGGGTCTCCCGCATCGAAGACAATGTGGCCAAGTTGGAGCGCCTCAGCCAGGCGGAAGCGCGGACGCAGAAGGGCGCGCTCGAGTCGTTGGGGGCCGACGTGAAGGCGAGTCTTCGCGATGCCGAGCGCAAGACGGAGGCTGTTCTCAAGAAGGTCTCGGATTCCGTGCGGGCAGCTCATGATCAGTCCATGCAGCAATGGGATGCCGTGGAGGGACGCGATCAGGAGTTGTCAGCCCAGCTGGAAGCGACACGCAAGATGGTCACTGCGGTGGGCATCTTCGTCGCCATCGTCCTCATTTGGGGCTTCATCGCCTGAGTCGCGCGCCCGGGGCTAGAGCGGGGGCACAGGTGCACCACGGGTGGATCCAAAATGTTTAGGATGCGGGAACCCCTTGGAATGGAGTCCTCACGTGAATGCCCTGAAAACCAGCCTGACCACCCTCTCTCTACTGTGCGCCATGGGTTCGGCGACGGCGCAGATCGTCAAGGTGCCGCAGGACTTCGGCACTATCCAGGAAGCGATTGACGGCGCTGCGGACGGCGACACGATCCAGATCTCCTCGGGCACCTATGACGAGGCTGTCGTGGTGGACGGACGAGATGGCCTCACGCTGAAGGGCAAGGGCAAGGTGGTCATCAACGGGGGCGGTGCCGATCACACGATCACCGTCAACGACTCCACCACCATCTCCATCGAAAAGGTGCGGGTGACGGGCGGCGCGCTCACAGGCGCGTTGGTGACAGGCTCGACGACCGTGACCATCGCCAAGTGCCGCTTCCTGGCTAACACGGCGGACAACATCACTGCCATCAACACCATGGGGCTCTTCGTGGAGAAGAACTCCATTCTGGGTGGCACCGGTTACGGCGTGCACTCGGAAGGCGGCGACTCGATCCTGGTCACCAAGAACCGCATCTCCTTCGTGGGCATCGACGGAATCCGGGTCGCGACGGCCACGACGGATGCCCCTAAAGGGCTGCCGTTGGCGGAAGTCTCCAAGAACCGCGTGGCGGGCGCTGGAGATGACGGCATCGAAGTCCTGGGTTCGAACATCCTGGTGTCCAAGAACCGGGTGATCGTTGCGGGGGACGACGGCATCGAGGTCGAGGGCGTGCTTCCCGAGCTGGGAGATGACTTCATCACGATCGAGAAGAACGTGATCCGTCTCGCAGCGGACGATGGCCTCAACTTGAACGGGCAGGGCGTCACGGCCCAGAAGAACAACATCGTGATGGCAGGAGACAACGGCATCCGCATTGACGGTGGGGGCAGGAACACCATCTTCAAGAATCGCGTGGTGCGCTCCGGTGACGACGGCATCGAGACCAAGGCCGAGGACACAGAGGGCGGAAGCGGTGACGCAGACGACAACCACATCGAGAAGAACTCCGTGCGCCGCAGCGACGAGGACGGGCTGGACATCGAGTCTTCGGGCAACACGCTGGTCAAGAACGTCTCAGCCAAGAGCGGCAACAATGGCGTGCTCGTGCAGGGCGGTGGGAACGCCTTCACCCGGAACAAGTCGCGCAAGAGCGGCGACTTCGACCTCTCCGACCTGAGTGACGGCTCCAACACCTACGACAAGGACGTCTTCAAGACCATCGACCCCGAAGGCAATCAGCCCTAGCCGTCCTGGCCGCGGGTGGGGCTGGGAACGCTCTCGGCTTCCAGGTGGGAGCGCCAAACGTCCTCCAGGCTGGCGAGATCCTCGGCGTAGATGTCCTCCAGCAGCTTGTCGAAGAGCTCGGGGCTGGGGTCGAGCGGCGTCGCGCTGTAGAGACGGCGGAACTTCTCCAGGCCGTGCGTCTCGAACAGGAACTTCACGAAGGATCCGCTCTGCGGGTAGGTGATGAGGTCGTCCTGGCCCCGGAAGCCCGTGGTGGCCACGATCTGTTCCAGGGGCAAGAGGCTTCCGTCAGCGAGCATGCGGCGGGCCGGAACGTCCACCGGCTCCGCGTGCCAGCTTCCCGAGAGGTGGACGGCGAGGCCCTCGGCCAGCAAGGCGCTACCAGACCCCCAGGTGCGGGTCAGGAGGTGCACCACTTCGTGGCGGTCAGTCCAGAAGATGCTGTGGATCTCGTCGCTGCCTTCGACGTGGGCGTTGCCGGCAACCCCCGTGATGGCCGCCTTGCGCGCGTTGTCGGGGTAGTAGTAGTACTGCACGGGTTGGCTGAGCTGCGTTTCCAGGTGCCGTTCCAGCTCAGTGAGGAACGCTTCGTTGGTCTTGACCACGAGGTCGGGCGGAGTCCCGTCGTGTTCCCAGTGGTAGATGTAGCGGCCACGGTCGGCTTCTTTCCATTCCGCTTGGGCCAGGGGCACGAGGCTGACGTCGTCGAACCACGCGCTGCCTGAGCACGTCAGGAAGCAGCCGACCGTGGCGTGAGCGGCGCCGGCTGGCGCGCGGACCAGCCGTTCGACCTTCGTCCAGCCATGGGTCCCCACCAGAGGGTGGGTCGCAACCACCGGCGCTCCGCCTTCTGAGGGGATCACGGAACCCTCGGCTGTCTGGAACTGCACGAAGAGGTTGCAGTTGAGGTATTGGGAGCCCGTGCGTTGCACCTGCGCCGTGCGCATCCAGCCCCTGAGCAGGTAGCGTTGTCCCGCTCGGACGCCGAGACCGGACTGCAGCGCCGCCAACCATCGAACCGTCTGTGCGTCTCCTTGCAGCTTGAGGCTAGAAGCCCCTGCATGTGCGACGGAGTTGTCGTGCGTCAGAACGGACTGGGCGTTCCCATCGGCATGAACAGCCATCACAGCGGAATGCCAGTGGCGAGGGGCTCGCTCAGCATCGAAGGACTCGCCAGCGGGTTCCTCGAAGGATTCGTTATGCAGAACAGGCCCCGAGCTGCCGTCTTGAGCCTGCACGCCCCCTGTTGCTGCCATGAGCATCAGCAGGCAACGCAGTGCCCAGGCTGACCCGCTCACGGAAACGAGCTGCTTGGGCTGAACCGGCTTCACGACAGGCTGAGTGAGGATCACGAGATGACTCCGAAGGAAACGACCCGTGCTTTGGATCCTCCTGTATCGTGCAGCGCGTCCCAAAGATCTCTTCCCACTCTCCGGGTTGAGAGCCTTCTCTCTGCGGGACTCTTGGCCGGGCAGGGCCCAAGAACACCGGGCCAAAGCGCCGAGAGTTCATCAGGAGACGGTGCGTACCTCGATAGGGGTTCGCCTTCCGGAGTGCGAGCAGGTCTCGTTCCACGCGTCGATTGCTTGCAGTGCGATCGATCCCACGTCGCGCCGAGGGGCCGGTGCCGGCACTTCTCCGATGAGTGAGGTCTCCACCTTGAAGTCATGGATGTCATGGACGTTGTCCAAGTCGCGCTGCGCGAAACTTGGTGTCGCTGCAGTTGCTGCAGTCATGTTGCTGGTCGGGCCGACTTCGGCCCAGCTGACGGGCCAAGGGGGGCCGCAGAAGGGTGACCTGCCGGGTTTGCCGCAGGCCGTGGATGTGGTGCAGACGCCTGACGGACTGATCTTCGCGTCCGACCTGGGCGGCACCGAGCTGTTCACCTCTTGGGCGGAGTACGCGCTCTCCGACTTCTTCCAGCGAAACAACATGAAGTGTGGTGTGCCGCCGGTTCTCAATGACGGCAGCCTCGCCGCGAGCCAAAGCGATTGCTCGAGCAGCTTCAACAATCCCGCTGCGGAGTATGACCCGTCGGGTGGCGCGCTCTACCGGATTCCGGTGGTCGTGCACATCATCACCACCAAGAACGGGTCGGGTGCCATTAGCGATGCGCAGGTGGACAGCCAGATCGACATCCTCAACGAGGACTTGGGGGCGCTTCCAGGCAGCCTCGGAGCCAACGGCTACGACGCCAAGATCGAGTTCTTCCTGGCCACGGAGGATCCGTCAGGCAACCCCACGACGGGTATCACCCGCTCCGCGAACAACCGCTGGTACAACGACCAACAGGCCTACTGGAACTCCCTGGCCTGGGACACCAACCGCTACCTGAACATCTACACCAACACCGCCAGCGGCAACCTGGGCTACGCCTTCGTGCCGAACGGTGGCGGCGTGGTGGGCAACATTGCCGACCGCGTGGTGATCCTCTGGTCGTCCTTCGGGTTGAACGGTCCCATCGGTCCTCCCTACAACCTCGGCCGCACGGTGACCCACGAGGTGGGCCACTACCTCGGGCTCTACCACACCTTTGATGGTGGCTGCGCCAGCACCAGCGGTTGCAACAGCAACGGTGACCTGATCTGCGACACGAACCCCGAGGCGTCGCCCATGACGCAGGGTGCTTGCTCGCGGGTGACGTGCTCGTCGTCGGATCCCGTCGACAACTACATGGACTACTCGGACGACATCTGCATGCAGCGGTTCACGGTGGAGCAGGTGCGCCGCATGCGTTGCACGCTCGAGAACTGGCGTGTGGACCTGGACGGCGGCCCGACGACTCCCACCCTGCCTGGCAAGGCGGGGAGCCCGAGCCCCTCGAACGGCGCATCCGGCGTCTCGACGAGCACGGGAACGAGTTGGTCGGCCGGTTCCGGGGCTGACGCCTACGACGTGTACTTCGGCACGGATTCCACGCCGGATGCTGGGGAGTTTGCTGGCAACCAGACAGGCACCAGCTTCAATCCGGGCACCCTCGCTGACGACACGACCTACTACTGGCGGGTCGACTCCGAGAACGCCCAGGGCACCACCACGGGCGATGTGTGGAGCTTCACCACGGCGCCCATAGGCGGCGGCGGGGTGACCCTCTCCGCAAACGGCTACAAGGTGAAGGGCAAGTGGCACGCTGACCTCAGCTGGAGCGGCGCGGCAGGCGGAACGGTCGACATCTACCGCAACGGTTCGTTGCTCACGAACACGTCCAATGATGGTGCGTACACCGATGCCACCACCTTCAAGGGTGGCGGTTCGCTCACCTACGAGGTGTGTGAGCCAGGCGGTGCCTGCAGCAACTCTGTGACAGTGAATTTCTGATTCAGCACGCGGTGCGTCGGAACCGGTTCCAGGCCTGAGCAAAGCTTGGGACGGTTTCGGCGTGCTGCGCTGAGTGCTCACGCAGGGCACAGGACCCGTGGATTGGAGCGCCGGTGGCGGCTCTTCAGCCCGCGGGTCTTTTTCTTGCCCGAAAGAATCGGGTGCCGCTTCCCACCCACGGCTCGTTGCGCGATTCTGCGCAGTGCGCTTTGGCGCTCGTTTCCCTTCTCGCCCCAAACTGACAAGGAGCACCCATGGACGTCATCAACAGCGAATGGTTTGCAGGCTGGGGCACCTTGGCTTTGGTCAACGCGGGCATCGCCCAGGGCAAGAACCGCAGCGGTGGCAACTGGTTCCTTGTGTCGATTTTCCTGGGCCCCATCGCCACCTTCGCCCTGGTGGCCTTCAGCGAGAAACTGCCCGACGCAAGAGAATGAGGCGTGGCAGCTGCTGATGTGCTGGGTCGGCAGGACGATTTGACAGACTGCGGGGCGTGCTTCGATCCCCCAGCCGAGTTCCTGCCATGCAACCCACGACTCGCCTGTGCGTCCTGACCTTTCTGCTGGCCTCCCTGGGCTGTATGTCGCCGACCTTTGAAACCGGCGGAGCTCACCCGGCGGGGATGCTCGCCGGCGGCTTTGAGGTCGCCGCAACGATCGACGTGGGTGCAGCACCCCACGGCATCCTGTTCTCGGAAGAGGGGCGCCTCGCCTACGTGGCCCTCTCCGGGGACGACGAGCTGGCGGTCATCAATTGCGCCAGCCTCGAAGTCTTGCGCAAGCTCCCGGCGGGCAAGGTGCCCTTGGATGTGCTGGCTCTGGCGGACGGTGCGACCGGGGCGGGGGCAAGCGGGGGGGCGACGACGGAGGGGCGGCTATTGGTCACCGAGTTTCGCGCGGCAACACTGCGCCAGCTCGCTGAGGGTGGCGAGGTTTGGAACGTCGGCAAGGGCCCCTCCCTCTTCGCGCCGCAGGTGGTGAACGGCCTGGCCTATCTCGCCTGCGAGTTCGCCGACGAGTTGGTGGTCTTCGACACACGCACGGGCGAAGTGCGCGAGCGGCACGCCACCGGCGATCGCCCCTATCCCGCGGCGGTGACCCGCGACGGCGTGCTCGCCTTCGTCCCCAACAAGGACGAGAACACCGTCAGCGTCATCGACCTGCTGAACAAGGAGACGGCTGCGAGCGTCCCGGTCGGTACGGGCCCCACCGGCGGCGCCTTGTTGAACGATGAGACGACCTACGTAGTGGCCTGCGGCGGCTCGGACGAGCTCGTCTGGATCAACACGGCCTCCTTCGAGGAGGTGGGGCGCACGGCGGGGGTCGGGCCCGGGCCCTTCTCGGTGGCAGCAACCCCCGACGGCCGCTTCCTGATCGTCAACAATTCCGGGGGCTCGACCCTCAGCATCGTGAGCGTGGCCACGCGCAAGCTGGTGGGTGAGGTGCAGGTGGGTGAGCAGCCGATCGTGGTGCGCATGCACCCCAATGGGCACCAGGCCTGGGTCAGCAATGAGCTGAGCGGCACGCTGAGCATCCTGGAGCTGCCTGCTCAACCACGGGGAAGGCCTGCGGGGGATGCACTCAACGAGCTGGTCGTGGTCGGGACCATCCACTCGGGCCATCTCGAGAGCGAACGCTACAGCCTCGATCTCCTGCGCGAGTTGGTCAGGGCTGTCCAGCCGGATCTGATCCTGGCCGAGATCCCCCCCAACCGCGCCGCAGAAGCCATGCGCGGCTTCCGGGCGGATGCTGTCGTCAGCGAACCCCGGGTGCTGCGCTTCCCTGAGTACGTGTCGGTGATCTATCCGCTGCTGAACGAACTCCATTTCGAGATCGTGCCGACAGCGGGCTGGAATGAACCCATGGCGCGCTTCCGCAGCGAACGCCTCAAGGCCATCGAGGCCGACCCCGAGCGGGCGGCGGATTGGCTCGCCTACACCGAGGCTAACGCCGCGTCCGATGCCTGCCTCGAAGCCTTGGGCGAGGGCGATGAGCCCCTCCTGATCCACTCCGACGCCTACGATGACTGCGCCGATGTCGCCCTCGCGGTGTACGACGCGCTGTTCAACGAGGAGCTGGGCCCCGGCGGCTGGACGCAGATCAACGAAGCGCACTACGGGCACATCGCCGCCGCACTGGACGCCCATCGCGGTGAGGGCTTGCGGGTGCTGATCACCTACGGCGCGGGGCACAAGGGTTGGTTCCTGCGCGAGCTGCGCAAACGGGGCGACATCACGCTGTTGCCTGTGGCTCCGTTTTTGGACGAAGCTTTGTGGGAAATGGACGAACCGTAGGGGGTGGTTGGGGAGGCGGGGCCGTCTTGCTGCGGGTGGGCCGGGGAGGGGCGGGGTCGCCTTCGGCTTCCGCTTCGGGTCGCATGCGCGTGGCGATTTGGATGGCAGCTCGGGACGTTTATTGGGATCGGAGATCGGGTGGCGCTGCGGGTTGTTGGTCGGGTTGGGTTGGGGTGTCAGTCGGGCAGGCCGAAGAGTCGGTCGGCTTGTCTCGTGTGGCACTCCATGCAGGATGCCATGCGGCCGGCGCCGGTGACTTCGCCCTCGGGGCTGACGGTGGCGTAGACCCAGCCTTCGTCGGTGGGGGCGATGGGTTGAGTGGGGCGGAAGATCAGGAACAAGCCTGCGCGGGGGCCGGCGTGGAACCAACGACCGTCCCGTTGGATGGGCGGATGTTCGCGGGGGAAGGGCGTGGGGTTGTCGACATGGTCCGGGGCGAGGGTGTTCTCCACCGGCTGCCAGGCTTCTTTCACCAGGACTTGTTGCAGTTGGTTCTCTAGGGCGTTCCATTCGGCCGACGCGCTTTGTTGGTCAGCCCACCACTCGGCGGTGGGCTTGGCGCCGTAGGCTTCCGCGTCGAGTGCATAGAGCACGTAGAGCTTGCGGGCGTGGGGTGTGCCTGCGCCTGCGGCGCTGAGTTCGGGCTTGAGCAGCGGCAGGGAGCAACTGAGGGGAGCCCAGCGCAGGAGGTTGTCGACGCGCATCCAGCGCTCGTAATTCTGGGCGATTCCCAGGGCGAACTCGTGCCAGCGAGAATCGTTTTCGTCGGCCGGGGTCTCAGGAGAAGCGGCTGGGCCGGGAGGGCTTGGGACACTCTCTGGGACACTCGCCGTGCTGGATGAATGAGCTGGTGCCGGCTTTGCTGAACAGGCCGGCAGCAGAAGGAATGCGAGAGACGTTGCCACGGCGGGAATGAAGGACCCGTGAAAGAGCGGCATGGTCGGGGCTCCTGAGTTCGAAAGGTGTCCAGCTAGCAGACCAGACCGTTCGTACGAGGCGCTGCGCGTTTTGAGAGGCCTGCGTCGCACTCTGGCTCTGAAACGTTCTCTGAAGAAAGGTCGCTGGGACTAGAAGAGTCGTTCTGGCTAGACTGACCGGGATGACCACCCCACACAGTTACGACATCCCGTGCACCCTGGGACTGGAAAGCGTTCTTGTCGAGGAGCTGAATCAACTCGGCGCTCAGGACGTCAAATCGAGGCGCGGCGGCGCCACCTGCACCGGCGACTCGGCCCTCGGCTACCGCGCCTGCCTCTGGCTGCGCTCCGCCATCCGCGTGCAAGACCTGCTCGGCGAGTTCGACGTCAAGGTTGAGAAGGACCTCTACCGCGAGGTGCGGGCCTTGCCGTGGGAGAACTGGATCACCCCCGACGACACCCTCGCGGTGAGCGCCACCGTGCGCGATTCGGTCTTCACGCACTCGGGCTTCGTGGCGCTGAGCGTCAAGGACGCCATCGTCGATCGCATTCGCGCGCAGGAGGGCCGACGCCCGAGCGTGGACAAGCGCAACCCGACGCTGCCCCTGCACATTCGCCTGAACAAGGGCAGGGCCAGCCTGGCCCGTGACCTCGCGGGCGAGAGCCTGCACAAGCGCGGCTACCGTCCGATCCAGGTGAAGAGCCCGCTGAATGAAGCGACGGCTGCAGGCCTGCTGCTGCTGGCGGGCTACGACGGCACGGGTTTGCTCGTGGACCCCATGTGCGGCTCGGCGACCTTCCTCGTCGAGGCAGCCTGGATCGCCATGAACCGCGCGCCTGGTCTCGACCGTCGTTTCGCGTTCACCAACTGGCCGGACTTCGACCGCCAACTCTGGCACGACATCGTGGGCGAGGCGCTCGAGAAGGTGAACCCCGACACAGACGCGCGCTTCATGGGCATGGACCGCCATGCGGGCGCCCTCTCGCTAGCGCAGGAGGCCCTGGACGGAGCGGACGTGGGCGAGCTGGTCTCCCTGAAGTCCGGCGACGCCGCCGACTGGCAGCCTGCCCGCACACCGGACTGGGTCTTCACCAATCCGCCCTGGGGCGAGCGACTGAGCGAAGGCGTCGAGGAGAGCTGGGACGCCCTCGGCACGTTCTTCCGCCAATGCCCAGGGGCCAAGGTCCATGTGCTGAGCGGCTCCCCGGAACTCACCAAGCAGCTGGGCCTGAAGGCCACCAAGAAGTGGGAAGTACGCAGCGGCCCCATCGACTGCCGCCTGCTGCGCTACGCCATCCGGGCCAAGACCGCCAACAGCAAGTAGGCCAGCCAGGGCTGACGGATCGCCTCAGGTCAGGCGTTCTGGCTCTCGGCGATGAGGTCGGCCAGCACCCGGGCGGCTTCCTGGAGCCAGGCATCCACCCGTTCGGGGCCGTCCGGCGTGGCGGTGCCAGCGACTTCGGTGTCGAGCGTGGGCTCACCGGCTTCGTCGCTGACAGTGGGCCCGTTCGCGTCGCCGTGCGCAGCAGCGAGGGATTCACTGCCCGGCTCGGAAACGGCCTCGTCATCCGCAGCGGCAAGGTCATCTGCAGCGGCAAGGTCTTCCGCTTGGGAAGCGGCCTCGTCGTCCACCGCCATGACGGCAGCCACGGCGTCATCTGATTCGTCTTCGATCTCCGGGAAGCCCTTGGCCACGCGCCAGGCGTTCAGGATGTTGATGCGCTGGGCGTCGTAGTCTTCCTGCTCGGCGCGGCGGGCTTCGAGGCTGAGGGAGACCGTGGTGTCCTTGCGCACTTCGCGCAGCAGGTTGAGCTCGCGGTTGAGTCGGTCCAGGTCCGGGTCGGTCTTGACGCGGGCAAGACTGCGGGCACGCAGGTCCGGCAGCACCGACGGAATCAGCGAGTCCTCGTCCGGGCGCTTGTTCAGGGCAAGGGACTCGATGACGTCCCATTCCAACGCACCATCCATGGAGCTCTCACCGATCTGCTCCGGGTCGTAGGTGGCAGGGAAGAAGATGTCCGGGGTGACACCGGCGTGCTGGGTGCTCTCACCCGTCACGCGATAGAACTTGGCGATGGTGACGAGCAGCCGGCCGTTCGCCGCGCGGGTGACGGCCTGCACGGTGCCCTTGCCGAAGGTGCGTTCACCGAGCACGAGGCCCCGGCGATGGTCCTGCACCGCAGCGGCGACGATCTCGCTGGCCGAGGCACTGAGGCGATCCACGAGCACCACCAGCGGGCCACTCCACGCGGCGGTGCCGCTGGCCTTGAGCACCTGCACCTTGCCGTTGCTCTCGCGCACCTGCACCACAGGCTTGCGACCCAGCACCAAGCCCGCCAGCTCGTGGGCCTCGGTCAGGGAGCCGCCGCCGTTGCCGCGCAGGTCGAGGATGACTCCGTCCAGGCCGTCTTGCGTCATGTCGTCCAGGAGCTTGGCCACATCGCGGGTGGTGCTCTTGAAGTCGGCGTCGCCGCGGTTGGCAGCGGCCGTGTCCAGGTAGAAGGTGGGCAAGTCCACGACGCCGATGCGCAGGGCTTCGCCGTCGGCCCCCAGCATCTCAGCCAGGGCATCGGCAGCTTGCTGGGTGCCGGCGTCGCTGTCCGTCGCGCGCCGGGACGCGCGGCCCCCGCGTTCGGAGCCTTCGACCCGAGCCACCTCCACACCGCCGCTCACCTCATAGACTTCGCTGCTGGCGGACTGCTCTTCCAGCTTCACCTTGTCGCGCAAGATGTTGATGACCTTGGGCGGTGCGCCTTCGGGGGAGTCGGCCTTGCGCACGTTGAGGCGCACGATGGAGTTCCGCTCGCCGCGAATGAGCTGCACGGCGTCGTCCAGGCGCCAACCGATGACGTCCACCATCTCGCCTTCGGCACCCTGGGCTACTCCCACCACCTTGTCGCCCGGTTGCAGGCGGCCGTCCTTGTCGGCGGGGCCGGCGGGGATGATGCGCTCGATGGTGGCGAACTCCCCGTCGGGCCGCAGCACCGCGCCGATGCCCTCGAAGGAGAGGCTCATGCGCATGTCGAAGTTGTCGGCGATGCGCGGCACCATGAACTGCGTGTGCGGGTCATAGGCGTCGGTGAGCGCCGACATGAAGAACTGGAACACGTCCTGGCCGTGGTACTGGCCGGCGCGCCGCAGTTGCTCTTGCTGCCGTTCCAGCAGGCGCTCCCGGGCTTCTTCCTGGGTACGGCCCGCCAGCTCGAGGCTGATGACCTGGGAGGCCAGGCGCCGCCGCCAGAACTCGTCGAGCTCTCCCAGGGTCTCTGCCCACGGGGCGTCCTCCCGGTCCAACTCCAGCTCTTGCTCGCTGCCGATGGGCAGATCGGAGAGGTCGCCTTCGAGGCGTTCCACGACCCAGGCCAGGCGGGCCAGCTGCCGCTGGTGGTAGCGGTTGAACATGCTGAAGGCCGGCTTCAGGTTGCCTTGCAGCAGCGCGTCGTCGAGGGTGTCCCGCCAGGTGACGAACTCGGCGAAGTCGTCCTCAAGGAGTACGGAGCGGGCGGGGTCCAGGAATTCGATGAAGTTGTCGAAGACCTGTCGCGAGAGGTCGTCGTCGGCATGGAGGCCCAGGTAGTGCACGCGCTGCAGGCGGCGCACGAGATCCTTCGCGGCCTCGGACTGCTCTTCGGTGGGCTGGAAGTTCTGGTTGGGTTCACCACCCACGGTGTCTTCGACTTGAGCCAGCGCGCTGGAAGGATCGACGCCCGTCGAGGCAGGGGGGGTGGTCTTGAGCGGAAGCGCGGCGACGAGCAAGAGCAGGGCCAGCAACAGGAGTCCCCGACTTCGAGGGTGGGACAAGCGCTTGGAGTCGGGGGGCGTGCTGGGACTGCCGAGGGCCATCGGGGTGCTCCGTGAGACGGTCCGAGTTACAGGCGGATGCAGAGAAGAAGACCAGGACCAAGTTCGAGGCGACAGGATAGCGCGGTCTGGCCCGTCACGGTGTGAGGCCGTGGGAACGTCATCGTCCAGCCGAACCCATGTCCTGAGCGGTAGGCCTCGCGCGTCACCCAGCTGAAGGGTCGCGGCCCGAAATCTGACATCGGGGCGGTCCGGCCCTGCACGGACTGCCTTCCACTGATAAGGGGCGCTGCTCGTCGATCACTCGCCCTCTGCCGCAATTCGCAGCGTAGAGCAGGCTGACATGCAGATTACGACAAGGTGATGAGAGCCTCGGAAGGGCTCTGGACGGATTGCGCGCCTCCGACCTCCCGCGTAGCTTTCAATTAGACGGAGCCCCCATGCGCATCTTGCTTGTCGAAGATTCCGAACGCCTCGCTCAGTCGGTGCAAGCCGGCCTGCGCAAGTGTGGTCACGCCGTGGATGTGGTGGGCGAAGGGCCCCGGGGCCTGAGCTACGCCCGCAACAACCCCTACGACCTGATCATCCTCGACATCATGTTGCCGGGAATGGACGGACTGACGATCCTGCGCCATCTGCGGGAAGAAGGCGTCGACATCCATGTGCTGCTGCTGACTGCCAAGGATGCCGTGGAGAACCGGGTCGAAGGTCTGGAAGCCGGCGGCGACGACTACCTGACCAAGCCCTTCGCCTTCGAGGAGTTGGTGGCCCGGGTGGAGGCCCTGGGGCGGCGCGTGCGCGGCCCCTCCACGCCCAAGGTGCAGCTCGGCGACCTGGAGATCGACACCGCCGGGCGCCTCGTGCGTCGCGGCGAGCGTCTCCTGGATCTCTCGCGCCGGGAGTACGCACTCATCAAGTACCTCGCCTCCCGGACCGGAGAGATCGTCTCGCGCATCGAGATCGAGGACCACCTCTACGACGAGGACACCCTGCCGCTGAGCAATGTCGTGGCGTCCACCATCTGCGCCCTGCGCGACAAGCTGGAGGCCGAGGGCGAGGCGCGCTTGATCCACACCCGACGCGGGCTGGGCTACGTGTTGCAGGCGGACATTCCGTGACGTCCATTCGCAATCGACTCACCATGAGTGTGCTCGTGGGGCTGGGTGGCACCTTCGTGCTGGCGGGGGCGCTCTTGCGTTCCAACCTGGCCCATTCCATGGAAGAGCAGTTCGACCTGGGCCTGGAATCGGTAGCCAGCGCGGTGGCCAACGAACTCGAACTCATCGGTTACGAAGAGGATGGCAGCCCGGAGATCGAATACGACTTCCAGGAGGCGGCCATGCCCAACTTCGTGGGCGGGGAGGACGCGGAGTACTTCGACCTCTGGATCGCCGGCGGCGAGGAGTACGGGCGCAGCCCGAGCCTGGGCCTCGAGAACCAGCATCCGCCGCAGTTCCCTCCCTCTGAGAAGCCGCAGTTCCGGGACCTGGAGCTGCCGGACGGGCGGCCCGGGCGCGCCATCGAGATCAGCGTGGCCGTGGCCTACGACCCGGCCGAAGTGCTGCTTTCACCGGACCAGATTGCCGAACTGCCCCGCGTAACCTGCGTGGTGAGCCGCACCCGCGAGGGGCTCAACGCGAGCATCGCCGAGCTGGGCCTGCAGATCTGGGGGCTGGGCGGCCTGGCCCTCGCCATGGCCGTGCTGATGGTGATCGTCTTCGTACGGCGAGGCCTCGCGCCCCTGAATCGCCTCAGCAGAGAGGTGGAACAGATCGACGCCTCCATGCTCGACAAGCGCGTGCAGAGCGAGGGCGTGCCCGACGAGCTGTCGGGGATCACGGCCCAGCTGAACCACTTGCTGGAGCGCATGCAGGACAGTTTTGCCAAAGAGCGGCGCATGACGGCAGCCATGGCCCACGAGCTGCGCACACCCATCGCCGAGTTGCGCAGCGCCTCGGATGTGGCCAAGCGTTGGGCGGACGACCCGGAGCTCTCCCATGCCCTGACGGAAACGGCGCACGATGTGTCGCAGCGCATGAGTGAGTCGGTGGAGTCGATCATGCGTTACTGCCGACTCGAGGCCGGGCAGGACAAGCCGGAGCTGGAGAGCATCCCCGTCGGGCGTTTGCTGGACGAGTTGTGGCGGCCCTTCGGCGAGCTCGCTGCCAAGCGCGGCGTGCGTTTCCAGAATGATGTGCCCCGGGGCGCCGCGCTGGTTTCCGATCGCGGCCTGCTGGGCATCGTCTTCGGCAATGTGCTGAGCAATGCGGCCAGCTTCGCGTCGCCCGGCGACATCCGCGCGTGTTACTTGAACGGCGGCGTGGGTTCGACGGTGCACATCTCCAATGAGGCGGTGCAGCTGGAGGCCGAGGATCTTGGCCGCATGCGCGAGGCCTTCTGGCGCAAGGACAGCGCCCGCTCCGACGGCAAGCACAGCGGGCTGGGCCTGACGCTCGTGACCTCCGTCTCGCAGGTGTTGGGCTGTCGCACGGAGCTGGGGCTGGATGACGGCCGCTTCTCGGTGGCGGTGGAGTTCGGCCCCGACGACCTGGCGGCGCTCCAGCAGCAGAACGACACACCTCAACCGAACGGCCAGGGATCGAGCTTCTAGCGGCCCCTCCGGGTTCGTTTGAGCCTGTCAGGGCTCACCATCATGTTCCCGTCATCTCGGGTTTCTGGCAGCGGGATAGTCTCATGGTGGCCCCAAGGCCCTGAGCGACCCGCTCCACGCCGATGGCCATGTTTGCCCCCTGCTTCACCGCCGTCGCACACCGTTCGGAGAACTCCCGTGTTCGCCAAGATCGCCGTCACCGCAGTGCTCGCTTCCCTGATGCTCGGCTTCGCGCCTGAGCCGCTGCCGACCTTCAGCAACCCCACCGCCATCACCAACCTCTACGCGCCCTTCAACCCGGGCTCCGTGAAGGTGTTCCGCGGCCGCTCCGAAGGCGCGCGTACCGCTGTCGTGGAGTCGCACCTGACCGAGACGCGTTTCTTCGCCTTCAACGGCGAGATGGTCGAGGCCGTGGTGCTGGAAGAGAAGGAGTTCGAAGGCGGGCAGTTGGTGGAGATCGCCCGCTCCTACCTCGCGCAGGATGACGCCGGCAACGTGCGCTTCTTCGGCGAGGTGTCCATCGAGTACGACGGCGGCATCATCGTCGGCCCGGAGGTGGACAGCTGGGTGGTGGGCGAGCTCATGCCAGAAGACCCGCCCGGCATCGAGTCCGTGCAAGCGCCCTTCATGTACATGGTCGCAAACCCCCAGGTGGGTGACAGCTTCAAGCTGCAGGACTTCCCCGGTGCCAGCGAGACCTACACCGTCATGAAGACGGGGCTGAAGATGAAGACGGCCGCCGGTGTCTACAAGCAGGTGATCCGCATCGCCGAGAAGAACGACCTCGAGCCCGGCCCCACGGAGAGCCTGTGGGTCGCCCCCGGCATCGGGTCCATCCGCGAGCGCGGCCACAAGAACCGCAACCAGTTGCTGGCCACGAGCCTGGTGGGTACGGGCGAGCCCGACTGAACCTCTGATTCACCCCTCTTTAAAGTGGGCGCGGGCCGCGCGTTGTTATAAACGCGCGGCCCATGCAGCAGACGAGAGAGTGAGGGGGACCGTAATTCAGGTTGTGAATCGCTCTCGTGGTGGCGTCTGCCCACGCCGATCACTGCGTACAGAATGCTGCGCCCGGGACCAGAGTAGGGGCGCTTCCAAAATCTGGCAAGGACAGCTGTGGGCCGGACTTCGATGCAGCGTCTGAATCGGTCGAAGCGTTCAACGGGGCTGTGGGCGACGAACTGAGGGTCCGTCCTGTGGAGGGGCTTCCCCCGGCGGGCGCATGCATGCCAGCATCTGGCGCATGATCCGACTTCGACAGGCTTCACGCGGCGCGGTGGACCCCGCGCGTGTTCTCGTTCTGGTGTGCCTGTGCTTGTCCCTGGTGTTGGGTGTCGGGCGGCTGAACGCGCAAGACGATCATGGCCACGGCCACGATCAGGACGGCGCCGGCCACGATGGCGATCACGATGGCGATCACGATGGCGACCGCGACGCGCCCCATGAACACGACGGCGACGCGCCCCACGAGCACGACGACGATGGCAAGCCAGAACCGCCGCCCGTCGACTTCGCGGCTTTCATGTCCCTCTCCGAGTTGGACGAGGGCGGCCCGCGCGGCCTGCGCCTGAACAAGCCGGGGGCCATGCCGGGCTACACGCTCTTCGGCCCGCTCAACAGCAAGATCATCTACCTGGTCGACATGGCAGGCGAGGTGGTGCACAGCTGGGAGACGGATTCGGCGCCGGGTGCGTGGAGTTACCTGCTCGACGACGGCACGCTGCTGCGCGCCGGGCGCGAGGATGCGGACCCGCACTTCGCAGGCGGCGGCATCGGCGGGCGTGTGCAACGCCTGGCGCCCGACGGCAGCGTCCTTTGGCACTGGCAGTGGAGCGGTGACCAGCACCAGCAGCACCACGACATCGAGCCCATGCCCAACGGCAACCTGCTGGTCATCAGCTGGGAGCAGAAGAGCGCGCGCGACGCCGTGGACATGGGCCGCGACCCGCGCGAGGTGGATCGCGAGCGGGGCTTCTGGCCCGACATGGTGCTCGAGGTGAAGCCCGTAGGCACCAACGGCGTGGAGGTGGTCTGGCAGTGGCACGCTTGGGATCACCTGGTGCAGGACTTTCAGGAGCAGCTGCCCAATTACGGTTGGGTCGCCGAGCACCCGGGGCGGCTCGACATCAACGGCGACCACCGGCGGGACGCGCCGCTCACGGAGGCCGAGCTGAAGGAGCAGGCCGAGTTGTTGGCCGGCATGCGCGCCCTGGGTTATGTGGGCGGCAGCGATGAGGACGACGAGGAAGAGGGCGGCAAGAAGGCTGGCGACTGGTTGCACACGAACGCCATCGACTACGACCCGGTCAGCGACCTGATCGTGTTGAGCACGCCGCACTTCAGCGAGCTGTGGATCATTGACCACAGCACCACCACCGCCGAGGCAGCCACCAGCAACGGCGGCCGACGCAAAAAGGGTGGTGACATCCTCTGGCGCTGGGGCAACCCCCGCCGCTACGGCGCCGGCAAGGACGAGGACCAGGCGCTCTTCTACCAGCACGACCCGACCTTTGTTTATGGGCCGGGCGGCCTGCTGAGTGTGTTGGTGTTCAACAACGGCCGCGGCCGCGCCGATGGCAACTACAGTTCAGCCGACGAGCTGGTGTTGCCCTTGGACGCGGGCGGCGGTTTCGCACGCCAGCCCGGTCAGCCCTACGGCCCCGCAGCCCCGGCCTGGAGCTACTCCGCGGGTGACGACTTCTATTCTGCGTTCATCTCCGGTGCCCAGCGCCTGCCCAACGGCAACACGCTGCTCTGCTCCGGGGCCCCGGGCCGCATCTTCGAGGTGACCCCCGAGGGCGAGGTGGTGTGGGACTACCGCAATGGGTTCGGCGGGGATGTGGAGCCGCCGGAGCACGCAGGCAAGGCGCCGCCCTTGGCATTGTTCCGGGCTGCACGGATTCCGCTGGATGCACCCGGGGTGAAGGCGCTAGGTCTATAGGAGGCTATTCAAGGCCGAAGGAGCCCAGACCATGAGCCAGTCCACCGCATCCATCCTCTGGCAGCGGGACGAGGGCGCTGCCTTCATCGACAACCGCTACAGCCGCGCCCACCGTTGGAGCTTCGAAGGTGGGACAGAGGTGCTGGCCTCCTCGGCCACCACCGTGGTGCCCGTGCCGTACTCCGTGGCCGAGGCCGTGGACCCGGAGGAGGCCTTCGTGGCCTCGCTCTCCAGCTGCCACATGCTGTGGTTCCTCTCCCTGGCCGCAAAGCAGGGCTTCGTGGTGGAGAGCTACAGCGACGAAGCGAGCGGCGTGTTGGGAAAGGAGGCGAGCGGTCGCATGGCCATGACGGTCGTGAACCTGCACCCGCGAGTGGTGTTCGGGGGTGAGCGGCGGCCGAGCGATGTTGAGTTCACCGCGCTGCATGAGTCGGCGCACGAGCAGTGTTTCATCGCCAACTCGGTGAAGACCGATGTGCGTTGTGCGGCGCTGGATGTGACGGTTTAGGGCGGCTGGCGGTATGCGGACCTGCCTTTCACTGCTGTGGATAGATAGCGTGGCCGGGCGCCTGAGGGTGCGATTCGGGGAAGAGCTGCAGATATCAGCAGCGGAGGCTGGCGGGATAACGCGCGCTGCGCGATGATTAGGCGGACCGGCCTATCGGAGTGAGGCTTCGAAGGCCGATCTGGCGCTTGCGTCAGAGCAAGGGAACGGAAGAGGAGGGTGTGGCCGTGGACAGGGAGACGAGACACGAGCAGTTGGATGTAGGCCGACTGCAGGCCTCGTTCCGTTTCTGTGTGATGGCTTCGCTGTCCAATTGTAGTTAGGCCGACAAGGGTGTGGAGAGAATTAACATGACAGACAGGCAAAGTACCCAGCGGTACAAGAGCGCAATTAGCTTGGCTGTCTGCGTGGCTCTCGGTGCCGGAATAGGCGCGGCGCTGGACGCCGTCGCCATCGGCGTAGCGATAGGGGCGGGCATTGGCGCGGCGCGAGGCGTTGCGGACTCGCCTTCCGAAGTGGAAGCCGAGGGCCCAGGCGAGTGAGGGATTGGAATATTAATCGTCCAGATCGTGCTGGCATGATGCGGTCTAACACGCCGTTGCAACGGACCGGGCTTCGCCCGGCCGCTGAACGGCAGGTCCGTTAGACGCACGAGTCCGATGAAAGAGAAGGAAGTCCGAGGTCTGCTGTCGAAACTGTGCATCGAGCTTGGCTTCTGCCTGCCTCTAACAGATATCGAAAGACTTGCAGAAAACCCGCCGACAGACGCCTTGTCCTTCACGGACGCTGTCATCTTGGCAGAGGGGTTGGTGCCGGATGAAGTGCCGCGTCGCCTATACCGCCAAGTTCGAGACATGATTGCGGGGGCACTCGATGCTCAGTAGCAGCCGGCGTCTAACCAGCGCTTGCAACGGACGGGGCGCTTCGCACCCGGCCGCTGAACGGCAGGTCCGTTAGGCATACTGGGAGCGGTGTGCACGGCGGGCCGAGCAAACCCCCGAGAGTCGCCAACGGGCCATCAGTCGCTCCACGAGTGAATGAAGCGAAAGAGGAGGGATAGCGTGTGAGGATTCCGGACCGAAGAATGAGGCGCGGGGGTTTCGCGGTCGTCCTGGCGATCGCCGGCCTCGCCGCGACGGTTGGTGCGCAGTCTCAGACGATCCTGGCTGGGCACGTGCTCGACGTCGAGGCGGGAGCAATTCGGCCGGCCTCGCTGATCCGTGTGGATGACGGGCTCATCACCGACATCGTCCCGGCCGAGGGTCAGGACCTGCCCGACGATGTCATCGACCTCAGCGCTTGGACGCTCCTCCCCGGCTTGATCGATGCCCACACCCACCTCTGTGACGACACGCACACGGGCGAGGCCTGGGATCCTTGGGCGCTCTCGGCGCCAGCGTTCGGCATCGTTGGCGTGGTTAACGCCCGCAAGCTGCTCGACGCCGGATTCACGACCGTTCGCAACATGTCCGAGCCCTTCTACGCGGGTGTCGCCGTGCGAGACGCAATCAGCCAGGGGGACGTCCCCGGGCCGCGCGTCCTCGCCAGTGGGCCGATGATCACGATGACCGGCGGCCACGGGGACTGGGGCAGCTGGATGGGCCCCCCGCACGACGGCTCGACCCCGGCCGAGGCCGTGGCCGACGGGCCCGACGAAGTGAGAAAAGAGACGCGCGAACAGCTGCGCCACGGGGTCGACTGGATCAAGGTCGCGGCGACGGGTGGATTCTCAAGCGAGGGTACGCAGCCAGGAGCTGCGTCTTTCACCGTGGAAGAGATGCGAGCAGCCGTCGAGGAGGCGGCCAAGCGAGGCCGGTTCGTCGCCGCCCATGCTCACGGCTCGTCGGGTATCGCCAACGCGATCGCCGCGGGCGCACGCTCGATCGAACACGGTAGCCTGCTGGACGACGAGTCGATCCGGCTCATGAAGCAGCACGATGTGTTCCTTGTCGCGGACTTGTTCGGCGCCTGGTACGACCTCGTCGAGGGTGACAAGGACTGGAGCGAGAAGGGCATCTCCAACAGCACAGCCGAGTATGAGGCCTATGCCGAGCGCGTCGCGCGCGCCCACAGCGCTGGCGTCCGTCTCGCCTTCGGTACCGACGCGGGGGCTACGCCACACGGGCGCGGCGCCGAGCAATTCGCCCTGATGGTCGAAGCCGGCATCGCCCCGGAGGACGCGCTCCGTTCAGCGACGAACGTGGCCGCCGCATTGCTCGGTGTAGGGGAACAGGTGGGCAGCGTCAGCGTCGGCAAGTGGGCTGATCTCATCGCGGTCAGAGGCAACCCACTCGACGACGTCACGGTGCTTTCTGACGTGCAGTTTGTCATGAAGGGTGGTGTGATCCATCGCTGGGAGCGCGACTAGTGGGGCAAGCGGGCGACGCCTGGCAGGAGGTGCGGTCGAGCGGCGAACCAGGCCGAGATCGAGTTGGACGGCAGATGCCTAACAGGCTGCTGCAGCAGACGGCGCTTCGCGTCGCAGCTGAGCAGCGTGGTCGCTTGCTGGACGCAAGACAATGATCCCTGTCATCCTCTTCAGCGTGCTTGCTTCCGTCTGCTTCTTGCAGTGCTGGTTGCTTGGAGTTGCCAGGGTGGAGCCAGGTCATCTCCGAGGTTTTTCGGTCTCTGGCTCCGCATTCCAGGGGGTTGGCTGGGCCTTCTTTCTGGTCATCACGACAATCGACATGCAGCCGCCTCTGGGAACCATCCTGGCTAGCGTGGGATTGCTACTCGTTGTGCTCGGTCTCGTCCGAGAGCGCAAGGCGGCGCGACAGCTAACCAGCCGCAGAAACGGACGGTCCGCTGCGCGGCCCGTCGCTGAGCCGCCCGTTCTCCGGGACGAGGGCGCCTGAGACCCCCCCCCCGGGCAGTAGCAGGGGGAACGAGTTCGGGGCCTCAACGCTGCAAACCGATCTTAGTTGCAGCGAGACTCGGTACGGGTCGCGTCTTCTCAGGGTTCGCGGCCATCCCTCGGGACTCTGCGCGCAGCCTCGGAGGCTTCGCTCAGCAAGGCGTCGAAGCGTGAGTCCTCTCGCGCCGACTCCCACTCGGGCGTCATCCGCAAGTAATCCAGCCGCGAGAAGCCGAGCTTGAGCCCGCACTCAAGCAAATCGAGAGCTTCGGAGCGGAGCTGCTCGGCCTCCAGAGGGTCGGACGCGAGGTCGGCGCAGCCGGCGAGGAGTTCTCCGGCGCCAACGGCGATCAGCTCGTCCGCGAGCTCCTCGACGGGGATGGCTGCCGCGAGCTCACGCGCGCGTGCTGCGTCGCCGCGTGCGATCTGACCGTAGCCTTCCTGGATGCGCGCCCACGCGAGGTCGTGGCGCAAGAACGGTTCGGTCGGAGCGTGGAGCAAGGCGCGCTCGACCCGCCGAGCTCCACGCGCGGCGGGCTCGCAAGCCTCGGCGCGCTGTTCAAGATGAACCAGGTTCGTCGCAAGGTTGATGTCAGCGCGGCCAGCCATCATGAGCAACGTGAGATCTTCTTCCTGCTCGAGCCAGGGCTTCGTGACGTCGCACGCCACCTCGAACCAGGTGCGCGCCGCTTCAACACGACCCTGCGATACAAGCAAGTGGCCCATGTTCCCTGCGAGCACGACGTGCGTTCGGGCGTAGGCGGCGCGCGTGGGATAGTCCAGGCGGAGTCTGGCGATGAGCGCCAAGCCCTCGGTGAGCGCGCTCTCGGTTTCGTCGGCACTCATGTAGTAGATCGCGTTGGTGCAGGCCCCCGCTGCGGAGTGCAGCACGTCGCTGCGCCGTGGCTGTGCGATCGCTGCGTCGCGCAGCATCGGTAGGGCGCGGAGGAATGTGTTGCGCGTGGCTTCGTCCGTTCGACCGAACAGCGCGTGTCCCGGAGCGGCCTTCGCTGGAACGGCGCGCTGGCTCAGCGCTGTGGCGAGCGTGTATCGGGCCTCGAAGAGCTCCGGTTCGGTGGAGGCCTGGGCCAGCGCGAGCTCTGCCGCCGCAACCGCCGCGTCAGCTGCGGCGATCGCTCCAGGCAGGTTGCCTAGCCGCCGCTCCAGCCGGCTCTGGTTGCGCAAGACAATGCTTGCCGTGAGCCGCGGTTCGAGGAGCGGCTCGGGTTCGATGAGTCCAGCGGACTTCACGAAGGCCGCGTGGGCCTCCACCAGACGCCCTCGCTTTTCGAGCAGGTTGCCCAGCCCGTTGAGCGGCGGCGAAAGCTCGTGTTGGTGCAGCTCCGCTGAATCGCTGAACTCGAGGGCGGCGCGGAATTGATGCTCGGCCTCTTCAAGCCGTCCCATGCTCATGAACACGTTGCCGAGCGCTGTGTGCAAGCGCACCGCGCGTTCTTGGAGCGCGCCATCGCCGGGTCGTTGCGCAGTGAGGCTCTGGATCGAGGTGACCGCCTCTTCGAGCATGGTGAGGCGGTCGCCATCCAGGTGCGGGACGTTCTCGAGCACACCGGTACCGAGCCCCCAGACGAACACGTCGAGCGCCTTGAGCGCGCGATCGAGGTTCGCTTCGGCGCGGTTGCTTTGCACCACTTCCCGCTGGCGCGCCGCGAACTGTTGAATCGAAAAGGCAATCGGGGCAACGACAACGAGCGCGAGCAGCGCGGCGCGCGCTGGGTAACGCTGCGCCCAGCGGCCGACGCGCACCGGCGCGCTCACCGGGCGCGCCTCGATCGGCTGTCCGGCAAGCACGCGGCTCAGCTCGCTCGCCATGTCCGAGATCGTGGCGTAGCGTTGTTCGGGGGCGTGAGCCAGCGCAGTCTCGACAAGTGTTTCGACGTCGCGCGCGAGTTCCCGACGTCGACCGCGGATCGACGCGCGCTCTCCGCGAAGGATCGATGCGCTCAACACCTCTGGGCCACCCACATACGGGGGCTGCAGCGTCAGCGCTTCGCACAACAGCGCGCCCAGGCCGTACACATCGCTGCGAGCGTCGACTTCCTCACCGCGCACTTGTTCGGGGGACATGTACGGGAGCGAGCCCACCCGTGATCCGCTCGTCGTGAGGCTCGCGGCGTCTTTGGAGCTCGCGAGACCGAAGTCGAAGAGCAGCGCGCGCCCATCGATCGTGAGCATGACATTGGAAGGCTTCAGGTCGCGGTGAAGCACGCCGCGCTCGTGGGCGTGCGCGAGGGCATCTGCGATGCGCTCGGCGATGCGCACGCACGTCATGACGCCGCTGCCCGCGTAGAGTTCTCCACCGACGTCGGCGCGCAAACCGTCGCGCTCCTCGATGACTTCGGCGACGGCGCGCGCGAGATCCACGCCCTGGTGGGGTGGCGCGTCGCAGCGCGCGAGCGCCTCGGCGAGCGTCGCGCCTTGCAGACGCTCCATGGCGAAGTACGGAACGCCGCTCTCCTCGCCAACCGTATAGACGGGCACGATCCCGGGGTGCGCGAGGCGTGCCACGAGCTGCACCTCGCGCCGGAAGCGTCCACGTGAGTCGGGGAAGAAGAGTTGATCCGAGCGGACGATCTTGAGCGCGACCTCACGGTCGAGCGACTCCTGTACCGCCGCGTAGACCACGCCCATTCCGCCGCCGCCGAGCCGCGGCCCCAGCCGGAAGTCTCCGAGGCGTTCCGGAGGCGAGTCCGGTTCACCAAGCAACCCCGCGTCGACCAGCGTCTTCATTCGCGAGCGCAGCGCCGTGGCTTGCTCGGGGTGTTCGCGGCAGAGCGCGTCGAGTGCTGCCGAACCCTCGCGTTCAATGCGATCGAGGCAACGGTGCACGAGTTGGTCGAGGACATCGTGCATTGGATCTGCCAATCGTTCGACCTCTTAGCTTGGCGCAGAACGGCCGCCTCGATGGATGAGCGAGGCTGATAGACTGTCTATCTTTTGGCCAGAGGGTACCAGCGCGTGGAAGAGGCAGGCAGTCAGGACGCAGCGATCGAGCGCTTGCTCGCCGAGCACCTACCTGGCCTGCGCGCGTACGTCCGCCTCAAGACAGGGCCGCTCGTGCGCGCGCGCGAATCGGAGTCGGACGTCGTCCAGTCCACGTGCCGCAAAGTGCTCGAACACAAGGATCGCTTTCAGCACGGCGACGCCGGGCACTTTCGCCGCTGGCTCTACAAGACTGCGCTGCGCACGATCCTCGACAAGCACGACTTCCACACCGCAGCTCGGCGCGACGCTCGACGAGACGTCGGTGTCGCGAACGACGAACTGCTCGCAGCCTACGCCGGCTTTTGTACGCCGAGCCGCGTGGCCAGCGCTCACGAGCAGCTCGATCGCATCGAGAACGCCTTCGCGGCACTCGAAAGCGACCAGCGCGAGGTCGTGCTGCTCTCGCGAATCATCGGGCTCTCCCGCGCCGAGGTCGCCGAGGAGATGGGCCGCAGTGAGGCTTCCGTGCGTAATCTGCTGCACCGAACGCTGGTTCACCTGAGCCGCGACCTCGAGATCTGATTTTTTCCGGGACGTTCGCTCGCGGATCCCGATTTAAGGGAGGCGCGACCGGAGATGTCGCGCTGTCGCGTCTTGGAGAGAACCCGCCATGTTTTCGTTGATCCCGCTCGCCGTCCTTTGCCTCGCCGCGTTGTCGGCCGATCCAACAGAGGACCTGAGCGCGCTCACCGGCGCCTCGATGTCCGAACCGGTGGGTATCGCCTTGCCGCAGAGCTTCGTCGAGGCAGACGCCGGCTTCATGATGCAAGGCGACGGCCTCGCCGTCTCGCTCGAAACCGGACGCATGCGCTGGATGCTCACTCGCGAAGCAGGTGAAGCGACCGCGCTCGCCGTCGTGGACATCGAACCTGTTGATGCGCGCCTCGGTGTGGCGCCGGTCGGCGAGCAGCGACTCCCGGGCACCATCAATCGCTTTCACGGGAGCCCCGACGAGTGGCGTACCGGCCTGCGCACGTTCGCCGCCGTGCGCTATCCCGAACTCTGGGAAGGCGTCGACCTGCTCCTTGAGGCGCAGGGCGAGACGTTCAAGGGGACCTACGTTGTCGCACCAGGAGCCGACCCTAAGGCGGTGCGTTTGCGCCATCATGGCGCCGACAGCGTGACGATCGACGCCGAGGGCCGTCTCATCATTCTGACGCCGGCGGGTGAGCTTGTTGATTCGGCGCCGGTGGCTTGGCAAGAGATCCATGGCGAGCGGCGCGACGTGGCGGTGAGCTTCGCGGTTGAGCCGGCGGACGACGGCGCCGTCGATGTGTCCTTCACCCTCGCCGAGCACGACCCGAGCGTCGCGTTGTGGCTCGACCCCGCCGTGATCGTGCAGGCGGGCTTCCTTGGGGGCGTCAGCGCCGACTACTGCACGGGGATCGCCGTCGACGAAGACGGTTACGTCTACATCTCGGGCTGGACACTCTCGGACGAGGTGACTTTCCCGGTTGTCGTGGGGCCCGAGCTGATCTGGCAGGCGGCGGGAGACCCGTCTCAAGGCGACGCGTTCGTGGCCAAGCTCGATCCCACGGGCACCACGCTGATCTACGCGGGCTTCATTGGCGGCACGGAGTTCGATTTCAGCTCAGGCATCGCCGTCGACTCGCTGGGGCGCGCCTACGTAGGTGGTCACACGCGATCGAGCCCATTGCAGGGGTTCCCCGCCATCGGCGGCCCGTCGCTCGACCAAGCAGGTATCGATGGCTGGGTGGCGCGCGTCTCCAACGACGGAACCTCTCTCGACTTTTGCGGGTACGTCGGCGGGAACAGTGAGGACCGCGTGTTCGGCATCGACGTGGACGATCAGTTCCGCACGTATCTGGTCGGTCGCTTCAAGTCGATTGACACCACGCTACCGCTCTTGGTCGGCCCCGACCTCACGCCGCCGGGCGGGCCCACCGACAGCTTCATCGCGCGCCTCTCGCCGAGCGGCTTGTCCTACGAGTACTGCGGGTACATCGGCGGGAGTTCTTTCGACGACATCACGGAAGTCAAGGCCGACAGCGACGGGAGCGCTGTCTTCGCAGGCTGGACGGGCTCGACCGACTTTCCGCTCGTCGGCGGGTTGGGGGGCACGTACCTCGCCGGAGCCGACACGGTGGTGGGGCGCGTGTCGCCGGGCGGATCGACGCTTCTCTGGAGCGGCATGATCAGCAGTGCGAGCACCGACGTCCCGGGCTCCCTTGCGCTCGACTCAAGCGGCGCGGTGTATGTGGCCGGCGCGACCGTCGACTCGTCGACCTTCCCGGTGTTCGTTGGGCCCGAGCTCGTGCCGGGTGGTTCGACCGACGGGTTCGTGTTCAAGGTTGCGCCGGACGGGCAGAGTTACGAATGGTCGGGGTTCACTGGAACGGGTTTCTCCGGGTCTGTCTTTGTCGACGACGACGACACGGTCTGGGTCGTCACGCCAAAGAACGATGGCGGACCCACCGACCATCAGTCGACGCTCGCGCGCGTCGAACCGTCGGGCGCCAGCTACGACTTGATCGAAACGCTCACGCCACCGGGCGTGACGGTCGGCTTCATGGCTCAAGTGCCGGCTTCCCTCACGCCGCCTGATTCGCTCGACTTCTGGTTCGGCTCGACCACGAGTCTCGACGAGAGTGTTGTGCCTGTCGTCTCGGGGCCGGACGTCACAGCCAACGGTGACTTCGACGTTCTTGTCATGCGCATCCGTATCTCGCTCACGGATGGCCCGTGGAGCGATGAGGGCTGCGCGCTCGCTGGCTTCGCCGGTGACCCCGTGCTCGTTGGGTCCGGTGATCTCAGCGCGGGGAGCAGTAACAGCCTTGAGCTGAGCAATGCCCTGCCGAGTTCGACGATGGCCATGTTCTTCGGGTTCACGAACACGCCGACATTCTTCTATGGGGGCACGCTCAAGCCCGTGCCGTGGACCACCTTGTTGTTCACCACGACCACAGCCGGCGGCGGTCTCACTCTGCCTTTCGTGATGCCAGCGGGCGTGCCGGCGAGTACGGAGCTTTGGTTGCAGGCGGCGATCCAAGACGTGACGGCCGTGGCGGGTGTCTCGATCAGCAATGCGCTGCTTGGAGTCACGCCGTAGGTTGACTTGGGACGGAATCGATGAACTTGCAGTTCACGGCGACGTGCTCTCTGGGCGCGCGTCTTCGCCGATGGATGATCAATGGCAATCGTTCACGGTGGATATTCGATCGGGCAGGTCTTCTGGAGGATGGCACGACGCGATTGCACCCTCTGGATGGGAAGCCCTCCGTGATGGCGAGCTCGGCGTATGATGCCCTGGCAAACAACCCGTAGCAGACGGACCGGGCTTCACTCAGCCGCTGAACGGCGGATACGTCAGGCCACTGACGAGCGACCGGCCCCCTCTGGCCCGAGAGTGTCTTGAATCGAGAAAGCATGGCGCCGGGCTGGCTCTCGGGGCCGGGTTCAGGGTCGTGACGCAGGGCGAGCGTCAGTAGGCAGTACGCGAGACTCATCGCGCTGGAGACGGCAAGCAGGTGTGGCATGGCTCAACTCCCCCAGGGTGTGCGCGCGGCGCGGCGAGTTGGCCAGGACACAGCGGGTTTTGGAGGCGTGGGTCGTGCTGGTGCTGCGATGTGTTTTGATTGGCCACCAGCTGTGGCTCTTGATGTCTTGCGGAAAATAGACGGGCGTGTCCATCGCGGGTAGCCTCACGAGCCGTCATCGGGCCATTCCCCGGTGGAAAGGAAGAGATAGGCGGGAAGGAAGAGCTCGTCTCCGATTGAACCGAAGAGAGCACTTGGCCGTAAGGGTTGGCGGGTCCTTGGAAACACCGTGGGGGCGGGACGATGAGAGGGAGAAAAACCAAGTTGTCGGGTGGCCGGCGCAGCGCTCCTGCTCAGCTCCAGCAAGCCAATCAGCCGCCCCTTCCGTGGTCCTCGGAGCGTCGCCGAGCTGCGGGCCATGGCAAGTGGGTCGTGCCGTTCATGTGGTGCAACTGGGTGATGAAGCAAGCTGCGCACGCTCTGGGGCAGCTAGCTGTCTTCAGGCTTCTTGAGTACGCCGGAAAGTCCACGATCTTGATTGCTGCCATTCTCTGGGTGGCGGAGTGTGATGACAGGCGACTTCAGGCAGCGGATCAGGCCTGGCGGCTCCTGTCCTCGACAAGTGGAGGTTCGAGAGTCCGCGCCATGGAGGCGTTGGTAGAGAAAGGGGAAGACATGTTCAGGGTTCGCCTTGTCGATGCGCACCTTGAAGGTGCTCACCTTCCCGGCGCGAAGCTCAAGGAGGCTGTCTTGTCGGGGGCCATTCTGCGTCAGGCGTGTCTCCAGGGCGCGATGCTGTTCCGTGCGAACCTGTCAGCTGCCGGCCTCTACAAGGCCGATCTCTCGGGGGCAGATCTTCGATGGGCTGACCTGAGACGAGCGAATCTCACGGATGCGAATCTCTCCGGGGCTCGGCTCGACTACGCAAAAGTCGGCGGAGCGACCATGGACCGGGCCGACCTCAGTGGCGCCTCTTTCTCGAATGTGGAATTCTCCAAGCGACAGCAGGAGCTAGTTCAGTGGGAGGCAGAAGACCCCTCGGTCACTCAATGAGTTCGTAGCTCATTGGCACGGGATGTCTCGGTGCGAGATCAGCACGCGGCTTGTGTCGAGGGTTCGAGGGCGACCCGATGCCGAGTTTCCGCCCATCACCCACAGCCCACACACCGCCCAACTCGCGTTAACCTAACCCTCGCGCCGGTTGCCCGCCGCGCGGGGAAGAGAAGCTGCACGAGTGCGTGGGATCCTCCGCCAAAGGCCGGTCGGCTGTTGACCGTTCTCGCTCACTCGGAGGCTCATCGTGCTCTCGCTGCTCTCGCTGCTCTTGCTTGCATCCTGCACCTTTCTCGGCCAGGTCACCGTCGACCACAACCGGGCGCCCTTCCTCGCCATGCCGTGCGAGGCCCAGCAAACCATCGAAAACCCCGAACTGATGCTGAGGGACTACGGCATCCAGGACGACCACATGGGGCGTTCGCTCGCCCTGGGCGATTGGGATGGGGACGGTTACCTCGATCTGGCGGTGGGGGGCTTCCGGCGCGTCAAGAATGACTCCGTCCTGGCAGAGCCCTGCTGCCCCCCGACGGTTTGCGAGGACATGGGAACCAGTCGCGTCTTCATCTTCGCCTGGGATCCGGTCATGGGGTCTTTCGACACCGATCCCATAGCGGAGTTCGTGGGCAACAACCAGCGAGATCAGTTCGGTGAATGCCTGACGTTCATGCCGGACATCGACGGGGACAACAGACCCGAGCTCCTGGTGGGCGCACCCAACTGGCCCAACAACCCCAACGTCAATGGCTCGGGCTGCACCACCGGCTATCAGCGGCGGGGGCGGGTGTATCTCTTCGGGAGCGACACGACCTATAGCCCGTCGGCCTCGGCGGAGACCTGCGCGACCCTGGTGTTCCAAGGCCGCGCCCGGGGCGGTCGCTTCGGCGCCGAAGTTGCCGTGGCCCCCAACTTCGACGACGACGGTCTGGCAGATCTCTTCATCGGTGCGCCGGGGAGTCTCGACAGCGCCGTGGCCTACGCGGGCGAGGTGCACGTGATGTTGGGCGCGGACCTGGCCAGCTTGACCCAGGACGACGATTGCATGGGCAGCACCACGGCCATCCTCGACAACAATGCGGCCTTCTCCGCGCACCTCACCTCCGGCACGGGCCAGGACCGCTTCGGCGAGGGGCTGGCCGTGGTGGGTGACCTCGACGGTGACTTTCGGGATGAGATCGCCGTCGGCGCCACCGAATGGGTGCAGCGGGAGGTCAACAACTACGACGAGTGCGGCATGCAGATGCCAGGCAAGCCGTGCGAGGAGGAGGTGGCCAAGGGCCCCGGCTTCGCACGCCTCTACACCTACGCACTCCTACCGAGCCCCGCCGTCGTGACCTTCCTGCCGGTGGACCTGCCCACAACGATCGCAGGGTCGGCCGGGCAGTACACACCCGGCAGCACGATCCCGGGACTCGGAGCGGGTGAGGCCTTCGGCTACGCCATCGGCGGCATGGCGGATGTCGTGGACGAGGACGGTGTTTCGGACGTTTATGTGAGTGCACCGGGATTCACGGACGGGATGCGCACCCGCGTCGGCCGCGTGCGTGTCTACTCCGGCGCTGCCCTGGCAGCGGCCACGACGGCGCAAGAGGTCGCCGACGCCGAGCGCTACTGGGTGACGGGCGACAGGGGTCGGGGCATGTTCGGCAGTTCGGTGGCCCCTGTGGACGACTTGTTCGGCAACGACAACTTCGCCGAGTTCGCCGTGGGTGCCTACCAGGAAGACCTCTGCGGGTTCGACGACATCGCGATGACAGGACACACCTGCCCGCCGGTCCTGTGCTCCGACCTGGGCTACACGCTGCCAGACACGACCATTGACCCGAGCCAGGGTTGGGACCAGTCCGGTTCGGTCTACGTGATCCAGACCAAGCCGGCGGACGGTGGCGGCGTGCGGGGGGACAAGCGCGTCCGCATCATAGGCGAGCACCGCAAGGACCACATGGGCTTCTCCGTGGCGGCCGGGCTGATCACGGACGACGGCGTGCCGGACCTGGTGGTGAGCGGCATGGCGTGGAACCTCAAATCCACGTCCACGTACAACATGTCGGAGCCCGGTCGCGTCTACCTGTTCCACGGCGACAAGTACCCGGTGGCGAACTCTTGGGTCGGCCTCGGGTATTCCAAGGCCGGTACAAACGGTGACCCCGTCGCCTGGGGCATCGGTGAGTTTGTTTCGGGTGGGCCCTACCGGGTGGGGCTCGAGAACGCACTCCCCAACGAGGACGCCTACATCATTGAGGGCGTGTCCCAGGCCTACACGCCCTTCTTTGGCGGAGTGCTCGTGCCGCTGTTCTATCAATGGAGCTTCGTCACGACGGACGACAACGGGAACGCCGAGTACGCGAGCTCCTATCCGGGCGTGGTAGGCCCAGGCGATGAGTTGGTCATGCAGTGGTGGTTCGTGGACCCCGCGGGCACCATGAGTACGGCGTCCACGGCTGGGATTGCGATGCAGGAGCCGTAGGGCTTCTCGCTCACTCCCAGCTCTGGAACTCCGGCAAAAGATAGTCCTCAAACAACCGGTACTCCAGCTCGAAAACCGCGAGGCAGTCGTCACCCGGTTCCGGCGTGTCCATCTGGCTGCCCATGTGCACGCGGCTGAACAGCGCCGAGTCGGCGACGGCGATCACTCGCCCGGCGCCGTGCTGGGTTGTTGTCACGAGCACGCGCTCGCCTTCGCCCTCGAACACCGAAGTTCCGCCGAAGAGGGCGGGGGCGGGCACCGGCACGCGGCGTGAAAGCGGCTCCGCGTACACCCCGTCGAAGTCGAGCGCGGGAGTGTCCGCCGGGTTCGCGGTGTCGGCAGCACCCAGCGCGTTGGTCGAGCCCTGCTCTTGCATGGATCGCAGGGCGGTTTCGCGCACGTGATTGTCTTCGCGGCGAGAGCGCTCTCCGACGCCCAAGCCAAAGGGCGCCAGCAAGCGTCCGGCCGACGACTGTGGATCGCGCCAGCGATCGAGCACGAGCAGCTTTCCGCCTCCCGCGACATAGGACTCGAGCAGTGCGGGCGCGTGGGCGGGCAGGCTGGTGTCGGGATTGATGACCACCACCGCGTCGTGCTGCAGCGCCTCTTCCAGCGTGCAGGTCCTTGGGAACCAGCCGAGGCGTTGCACCCACGTGAAGAACACGTCGAAGGACGCTGCATCTGGAACGGAGTCGCTCTCGATCATGGGGGAGGGGAACAGCGCCCCGCCCACTCCCTCCACGAAGGCCACCGTGGTGATCTCTTCGTAGGGCTGCCGGTCGGTGATGCGTGTGTCCATGAGGGAGTCGACGGCGACCGACGCGAGGGCCAGACCTGCCAAGGCCGCGGTTGGTCCCAGCTGTGCCAGTTGCGAACCGTCCACGAGCCCGCGCCTGTACATGAGACCAAGGCCCACGGCGGAGAGCCCAGCCAAGAGCAGGCACAGGGCCGCGCCACTGTCGGCGGGGTCGTTGATGTGGTTGAGGTAGTCCACCGTGTCGATGAGCAGGTCCGGCGTGTCGCCGCGCAGGACGCTGAAGGTGGAGAAGATGGTGCTGTCGCTGAAGGCCACCACCCGGCCCGCGCCATACTCGCGGGCCGCCATCAGGACCAGCGGCCCGAAGGCATCGCCCACATCGGGAACGACGTGGCCGAAGAAGGAGTTCTGGGAGTAGTCCAGGGGGTCGGCGAAGAGCGCCTCGCCGATCAGGGGGGCGGACCAGGCGGGCGAGACGTCGAGGCTGCAGGAGGTCATGAAGTCCAGCTGCTCCACGCGCCGTGTGATGGGGTGGGGCCAGGCCCAGTTGGGTGCCGCCGTGTGCAGGCGTCCGTCCTCCACGTTGTTCACCGCGTCGAAGCGAAACTCCAGGCCGAAGGGCTCGCCCAGCTGGTTCAGATTCCAGCCCATGCCCAGCAGGTTCGTGTGGTCGCCGATCAGGAACAGCCCGCCGCCGTGCTGAACGAAACGCTCCACGAGGGCCACGTCCTGTTCGGTGAAGGGGATGGTGGGCGTCTTGATCACCAGCACATCGGTGTTGGCCAATTGCTCCTCGCTGAAGCGGCCGTCGGTGTGGACCGCCACCTCGAAATGTCGGGAGAGCCAATCGGTGAAGGTTGCGAAGTTGTAGACGGTCTCGCGCCCGTACTCACTGCGGTTGAGCTCGGTGTCGGAAGGAGACCAACCCACGCTGTGGGCATCGTCGATGAGCACCCGGCCTCCGCGCGCTTGGCCTGTCGTGGGCCAGTTCATCGCGGCCGAGAGAGCGGCCACCGTGCAGAGGATGAGTGCTGCAGCGCAGGCCATGGTCGCTGGGCGCGTAGCGCGGCGCGTTGGGTTCCGCCCGCTGACTCGCGCAGAGGACGACTCGATGCCTTGCTCGCCAAAGTCAGCAGACAGCAGCAAGCGGTGCATGCCGAGCAGCACCACAGGCAACCAGCTCAGCACCTGGGTCCAGGGCTCCTGTAGGTAACGAATGGCGAGGTCGTGGGAGTGGTTACCGACGGCGAGGGGGTCGTCGTGCAGCACAATCAACAGGGCCAGGACGGTGAAGCGCAGCAGGGCGTATGCGAGCAGCCAAACGCCTGCCCGCAACACGTGTCGGAACTTATCGGGCAGATTGAGAATGCGGGCAGCCACGAAGTGATTCACGAGCAACCAGCACATGGTCAACACACCGAACGCTTCCCAGCCGATGCGAATGGGCACGTGATAGGCCGCCGTCATCAGGTGCAAGAAGCCGTCGCTGGCCGCGGCTCGCAGGCCGAGCAGGTCCAACATCCAGGCGAGGACATGGGGCAGCACGGGCACGGTGGACGTGCGGGCGGCCAGTTGCAGGGCGATGGGGTCGAGCAAGAGGAACAGCGCCGCCTGGCTCCAGAGCAGCAGGCCGAGTTTGGCGAAGAGGGCGCGCCCCCCGGCATTGCTGCGCAGCCCCCAGCCCAGGGCGAGGGCGCCGGGCAGCCACATCCACGCGAAGGAAACGCTGGAGGGCGCAGCGTCATGCCCCAGCAGGAACAACCAGGCGAGGGAGGTCAGGCCCACACCGACCGTGAGCAGGTAGGTGTTCAACTTTGTGCTCCTGTTCCGAGGCTGGTGACGACGTCGCGCAAGAACTGCACGTTGGGGAGCGAGATATCCTTCAACATCTCCAGGTTCTCGGCGCTGAAGAAGCGGCTATCGGCCACGTAGAAGAAGCCGCCCTTTCCGATGCGAGCCGTGACGCTGAGGGGGCGGCCCTGGAAGGCGCCCATCACCTGCAAGTTCTCGGGCTTGTCGAACCAGTTGCCTTGCATGCGCTCCAGGGGCCAGGCTTCGACGTACTCCACCTCACGGCGCTGGCGGCCTTCCGGTTTCATGAGTGGGATGGGGCCGATGGGGGAGTCGCCCACCTCGAGACCCGCGCTGGCGAGCAGCGGGGCCAGGCCCTCGCGATGCGGGTAGCCGGCGGCGGCCAGCACGCGTCCGCCGGACTTCATGAAGCCCATGAGCTCTTCTGTCTCTGACTCGCTGAGCGCATCGACCGGCGCCAGGGACACGAGCAAGTCGTGGGGGGCCATGCGTTCCACGTCAAAGGTGTCGAGCTCGCGCACCACGAAACCGAGGCGATCGAGGTTCAGCACTAGGCCGTAGATGCAGTTCTTGCCGCCGCCGGCTGAGTCCATGCGTGGGCTGTGGGCGGTGTCCAACCAGGCGGTGGGTGCCACGCCGGTCGGGGCCGCGAGCAGCTGGGCCTGCCCCCTTTCGTACCCAGAGACCACGAGCGACAGCAGGAAGGCCGCAGCGACAAGGGGCCCGGAGCTCGCACAGGACCACGCGAGCCACAGCGTCCCGAGCAGCACACCGAGTGCAGCCATCTTGCGCAGGGCAAGGCCCCCGATCAGGGGCTCCCCTGAAAGCGCGCGGAAGAGCGGCCCGACGAAGGTGTCGTAGGTCGTGGGGAGGGAGACGTTCTGGAATCCGCTCGTGTCGCCGAAGACCACGACCCGGCCCTCGCCCGCCATGGCTTCCGCGGCCAGCACCAGCCCGCCGCTGCGTTCGCCCTGTTGGTAGGTGTAGTCGCCCAGGTAGGCCTTGTCGGTCGCAGCCAGATTGCCCAGGTCGCCCACCGCGAAGCGGGCCGTTATGAGCGGAGTGGCCCGCTGGGACAACTCAAGGGAGGCCCCAACGCCGATGTTCAAGGCGTTGGTGGAGGATGTCGTCGCGAGCAGGGCGCTGAGGGTCCGGTCGGCACCGGCCCAACCCACGGCGTTGGGTGGTAGGGCAGAGTCGAAGCGGAAGGCGATGCCATAGGGTTGGAGCAGCTCGTTGAGGGACACCTGCAGACCGCCTGCGTTGGTGTGGTCACCCAGAACGACGAGCGAGCCGCCCTGCTCCACGAAATGGGCGCAGGCTTCCAGCTCCGTGGCTTGCCAGGTGGCATTCGCGTTGATGACCACCAGCACGTCGACGTCGCGCAACAGCTCGTCGCTGAAGGCCGCGCTGCTGCGTTCGACCTCGAAACCGTGGGCGACCAAGTGATGGGGCATGAGGCCGAACATGCCGAAGCGGTCACCGCTGAGGTTGTCATAGCTGGGACGGGACCAGTCGAGAATGGCGGCTTCACCTCGGTCGGCAAAGAGGACGCGCGGTGCGTCGGAAGGGAGTGCGAGCAGACTCAAGCACAACAGCAGCATGGAGAGGGTGACGCAAGCGACGGTGAGGCGTGCGCGTGGGCGTCGCGTCGAGGGTCGCTCGCTGTTGGGCGCCAGGGTCGATGATGGGATCGCCGAGAGCGTCCAACCCGCGCACGCCACGCACAGGAGATGGATGCCGCCCGGCAGCCAGTTGATGCCGCTGCGGCCGAGGGCCAGCTCGGGAGCGAAGCGCTCCAACACCCAGCTCGTGAGCAGTCCGGCACCAACGGCGAGCGTCGTCCAACCCAGGCGACGGAGGTCGCGTTCCATCACAAGGAAGCGACCCACCGCGAGACACAGCAGAAGCCCGGCCACAAAGAACCCTTGGGCACCGGCCCCCAACTGTAGTGCCTTGCGACCGAAGGCCAGGCCTTGGGCTGCATCCAGCCGCTCGGCAACAAGCGAGAGAGCGAGCTGCAGCTGCGGCATGGCGAGGTAGCTGAGCCACAAGCAAAGGTAAAGCGCGGCGCCTGCGGCGAGACCAGACAGCAGGCCCCTTTGGCTGGGCAGCAAGCGGGGCAGGGCGCAGAGCAGCAGCAGTCCGGCGGCGTAGGCGCTGCGCAAGTCTTCTCCGTTGAGCAGGACCGCGAGGCCGAACATAACGAACAGGCCGGGCCAGCCCAGCAGCGCGCGGCGACCCGCGCGATCGGCCCAAGCCAAGGGCCAGGCCAAGAGCACCGCCAGAGTTGCGAGCCGCAACATCGGCGTGCTGGGCAGCGGCACATTGCCGGACAGGAACTGAAAACAGCTGGCGAGCGCGACGACGAACAGGAACGTGTGCAATCGGATCATGGTCCAGCTCCTCTTCGTGTCGCGCTCGCCAACCGAAACTCAGTTGTCCTGGGCGCTCGTGTGCTTGCGGCGCCGGGTGACGGAGCCGAACAACAGGGCGGCCATGGAGGCCAGGCTGAGCAGGGCGACTTGCCCCGAGCCGTCCTCCTCCAGCGGTGCACTGCGTGCCTCGAAGGGCCCGTACTCCCACGAGCTTCCCGTGGGGCCTGCCACGAGCAGGCGGTACTGGGAGCCCGCGACGGCATCGGTGTCCGTCGCGGTCTGAAGAGCGCTGCCCTCCAGCACACCTTCACCGAGGGCGACCCACTCGTTCGAACCAGGGCACAGGGTCTGCAGGGAGTAGGACGTTCCTGCTCCCCGGCTCTCGAAGGCCCAGCTCAACCTGTTCCTCTCCACACCCGGAGAGATGTCGAGGGCCAAGAGCGCGGGCTTCTCCGTGCTTAGGTCGAGCTTGCCGAAGCCGCCGGTGTGAGAACCGTTCGGTGCGCAATCGCACTCGTCGCCGTCGCACTCATCCGTCTTGCAGGAACTGGGGACATAGAAGGGGTCGTTGAGCTTCTTGCGCTTGTTGACCTTGAAGCTCTCACCAGGGTTGCCGGGGGTCACCGGTCCCGGCGCAGTCGTACCACCGCCGGGCGGGAGGGAAACCGGGTCATCGGGGTGCTCCTGATTCTCTGGCAGGCACTTCCGACCCGTCATGACCATGCGCATGGACTTGTTGGCGGGCGTCACCGGTGGCGGACGTGTTCCGCCACCCTTGCCTCTGGGTCCCGCGCCGCCTCCAGGTCCTGGTGCTCGCGGGCCCGTGTCGCCTGGGGCACACGTGCGGCCGAAGAGCTTGAAGCGCTTGAGCGAGTAGTTCGACGCACCGGTCTTCGGAGGGACTGGTTTGGTCTTGGGTGTTCCACCCATCAAACCTCCTCCTGGAAGCACCTCGGCCTCCAAGGGCTCGCAGAGCTTCCCGGTGACGAGCTCCGCGGGATTGAGGACATTCGCTACGCAGCTGCCTGTTGTGTCCACCCAGACATCGGGGTTGAGGATTCCTGTGAGCCCCGAAGCCCAAAGGGACTCCGCGATGTCAACAACACCTATGAGCCCGGCGGCCCCCTTGACCCATTTTCTCCAGCCTCCGCCTCCTCTGGGTCTGGGCACACGACCAGCAGGCTTTTCCGGGGGCGGAGCGAACTGTCCTCCGGCAGCCGGCCCGCCGTCCGGGCGGCGAGCTCCGGCGGGCCACCGATACCGTTGCACCTTGTCGTCCCAGTACTGCTCAGCCAGTGAGCCGTCGGGCATGACCGGCGGCCTCGTGTCTTGCTGCCCCAGGGGGTCCTTGCGGTTGTGGGGAGAGTTCGCGACGAAGGCGTAGGGCGACTCATTGGTGCCCTTGTCGAGAATCCGACCCACCAGCAGATGGGGCTGCATGGTGGTGTTGCCGTCGACGGACATCGGGTCGCGGGTGAGGAAGCGACCTTCGGCCGGGTCCATGTGCCGGGAGCGGAAGTAGTACTGCCCCGTAGCCCGGCTCCACGGTGTGAAGTACGAGTGCACGACGTCGATGGCCTCTTTCATGGAGGCGAATTCGTGGTCGTAGTACGTACCGGTGAACAGCCGCGGGTTGTTCCAGGCACTCGACAGGAGGTCCTGGTCGACACCGGCACTGTTCAGGAAGCGCGGAGCGCCGTAGGCATCGTAGGTGTAGCGCTCGATGACGTTGCCTGTGTCGTCCGTCAGCGCGCTGACGTTGCCGAAGGGGTCCATCAGGTAGTAGACATCGTCCAAGCTGCCGTTGGAATCCAGGTCGCGACGCATCTGGATCACATCGTCGAGCATGTCCCCTTGCACGTACTGGGCGACCAGGGAGCCGAGGCCGGTGCGCTCTTCGACGACTTCGTCCCGGTCGTACAGATAACGAGTGGTGACGAGTTGGCTCTTGGTGTTGGTGAATTCCTTGCGAATGCGACGGTCGTAGGCGTCGTAGCCGAAGCGCAGGAAGGTCTGGCTGTTGTCGTTGCGCTTCACCTCGATCAGGCGATCGAAACCGTCGTAGATATAGGTGAACCAACGGTCGCCGGTGCGGTTGCCTGCGGAGTCGTGTTGCAGCGCTTCACCGGCGATGGAGTCGTAGGCCCAAGTGAGCCCGGTGCCGAACGCATGGCTGAGACCATTGACGGTCATTGAGAGCCAGGTGGAATCCTGGTCGATGTCGTACTCTTGGACTCTGTCGGCTTGGAAGCCGTCATCGTCGCGCTCGAAACGCCGCAGGCGATCGAGGCTGTCGTACTCCATGGCATCGGACAGGGTGGAGGCGCCGACGCCGGGGGGCGAGTAGAGCTCCCGGGCTTCGGCGACACGCTGCTCATTGACGTCGTAGGCCTCCTCGTAGCGGTCAATCATCAGCCCGCCGGGGTCCAGGTGGAAGGCGTTGCGGCGGTTGCCGTCGGGGCTGTAACCCGTCACGTCGCTGGTGGACGGCAGGGGTTGCTCGAGGCTCAGGCTGACATTGTTGCCAAGGGTCCGGTGGGCCAGGCGGCCCACACCGAAGTAGTCAGACTGGGCGACGGGTTGCAGGCCATCGAAAATGGACTCGAGGCGATCCAGCTCGTCATAGCCCCGGGTGAGGTGGCGCCCGTTGGGGTACCAGAGGCCGACCCGGTTGCTGTGGGCGTCGTACTCGGTGGTGACGGTGTAGCCATCCTGTGTTTCGACCAGCATCCGGCCCAGGGAATCCCAGCTCCGGGTGACGACCGAATCGGGCAGCGGGCCGTTGTCGTCGACCATCCGCGTCTCTTGGTTGAGGCCGCTATACTCATAGTGAGTCCCCGAGCTGCCTGGCAAGCTCAGTTGGTTCAACTCGGAGGACACGACACGGCTGTCCCCGTCGCGGCTGAGGGTCATGCCCCCGTGCAAGTTGAACAGCGCGTCGTAATCGCGCTGTTCAAGAATGCTGCCGTCGCGGTTGAACTCCAGGTCGAAGTAGGTGAGGTCAGGGAAGGTGCGCCGGAACATCCGGTCGCGATCGTCGTAGAGCATGGAGACGGTCTTGCCGCCCGTGGTCGTGCTGGTGAGGCGGTCGTTCCTGTCGTAGACCATCTGCGTGACGGCCTCTGCCGCAGCGAGAGGCGTGCTCGGATTGAAGTTGGCGAAAAGCATGGCCATGCTGTTGCCAAGCCCATCCACATGGAGGTCGGATGCGACCGTCCGGACACGCCCCGAGGCGTCGCGGCTGAAACGCTTGGCGTTTCCGGGGCTGCCGATGAGCAAGTAGGGAGGAAGGATCCCGAGCGGATCCAGGGTGGGGGCGGAGGCCGTGCGGGAATCCGCCTGGGCCACCACCTGGTTCTGGCTGCTGTAGGTCCTGTACTCGCAGCGCCCTTCGGTGTCGGTGGTGCGCACCAGACGACCCAGGCCGTCATAGAGCATCCAGGCAGATTTCTCTTCACCGTTCGGGTTGCCGAGGTGGTCCACCTCTTCCGTGCGGGTGAAGCGGAGGTTGCCACCCTTGTCGTAGGTGTTGAGGGTGTAGTTGCCCACGGGGTCGAGGGCCGTGATCTGCCGCATGAGCCCGTCATAGGTGAAGCTCACCTCGTCCCCATTGGGGTCGCGGGTGCGGGTGATGTTGCCGTCCCGGTCGTACTGGTAGAGCGTGACGGAGTCGCCCGGGTTGTAGGTGTAAGGCAGGCTCAGGTTGGTGTCGGGGACGAAGGCCACATCTGTCTGGGTCACGATGCGGTTCAGGGCATCGCGGGTGAAACGGATCTCGGACAGCAGGACATTGCCCGTGGTGTCGTTCTGGGTCTTGCTCGGGCCCCCCAAGGCACCGAGTACCTGGAAGCCGTCGCTGAAGTCCTTGCCGTCGTAGAGTTGGCGGCGGACAGTGCCCACCGGACTGATCTCGTCCATGAGGCGATGGCGGCCGTCGTAGACGTAGAGCGTCTTTTCGCGCAGGCCGTCGCCGTCGAGGTCGTCGGGGTGTTCGATCTCCCGGATCTTGCCGTTGGGCGTGTAGTGGTAGGTGGTCTCACCGCTGACGTCGCCGTCGGAGCTGCCTGCAATGGACTTCCAAAGGAAGTTGCGCTCGTCGTAGGCGAAGGAATCTTCGTTGCCCTCCGGGGAGGTGGCCGAGATCTGGTTGCCGCGGTCGTCGTAGAGGTAGCGGGTCAGGGCGTCCGTGGAGGAGTCCAACTCCTGAACCATGGAGTTCTGCAAGTTCTGGCGGTTGTAGCTCCAGGTGGTGGTGGACCAGGGGTTGGTCTCGAAGCCAGCGTTTCGGTTTTCCACTTCGCTGCGCACGAGGTTGCCATTGGCGTCGTAGAAGCCGTAGGTCTCGTATGCAGGCAGCACCATGTGCCCTGCCAAGCTCCAGAGGGCCACGAGGTCCGGGTCAATGTTGGTGCCGATGCCCACGGCCTCGCGAGCGCGAAGCACCTCGCCCAGCACGTTGCGCGTGAACACCGTGCGGATGCCCCGGGCGTTGCGCTCGCTGCTGATGTAGCCCCAGGTGTCGCGCACCCACTTGCTGGAGGCGGCCACGTGGGCAACGCCCGCGGGCTTGGTCCAGTAGGCGGTACCGCCGTTGGGCGGGGCGGCCAGCGGATCAATGTCCGCAATGACTTCCTGCAGGTAACCACCGCTGGCGTCGCTGCCGTAAGTGTAGAGGGTCAAGGCGCCCTCGGCAGTGCAGGTCGTGAGGACGCGACCGTCATCCTTGTAGGTCTTGACCAGGATGATCTGGCTCGAGGCGCCGGTGAAGACGTCCACCACGGGGCTGGACGTCGTGACGATCTGCTGGCCAGCGATCTGGTCCGTGACCCCATCGCCGTTCTGGTCGCCGAGGTTCAGGGGATAGCTGCCGACATCGATGCCCCAGTCATCGACCATGGCCTGCAGGCCGGTCAGCAGGGGATCACCTTCCTGGTAATCGAAGGTGGGGGCGACTTCGGCGTGGTTGGTTGGCGTGCGCCGATTGTAGATGGGTTCGTAGTTGTGAACGATCGAGTAGCGCTTGTCTTCCGCAATGCTGGAGAAGTGGCGGATGACGTCGACGTTGCCGGCCTGGAAGCGGTCCGTGTCCGCCAGATAAATAAACTGACGGGAGTCGCCCGAGGGATAGGCCAGGGATTCAAGCTCACCTTCTGCGCTGAAGGTGCAGGTCTTGAGGAAGCTGCCGGGGTCGTTGGGGTGCAAGCCCGCAGTGAAGAGCTCGTAGGTGAGGGTGTTGCCGAGATCGTTGAAGGTGTAGTCCGTGGTGACGCCGAAGGCATCGAACTTGGAGGCCGTCTTGGCGATGGGGTCGATGGTGTAGACCGTGTTGCCGCCATCCAGAGTGCCCCAATCGTTGTGCCACTCGCGGGTCAGGGTTTGGAGCACGTCTCCGTTGTAGGCGAACTCCATGGCGGCATCGCCGCTCGCCGCCTCAGCGGGATAGATGACGCCGGTCAAGTTGTGGCGCAGGCGCGGGTCGGTCTCGCTGGCCGTGGTGTAGGTGAAGCCGAGGGCGCGGCCGGCGGGAAAGTCGTTGTTGGAGCCGTCCGGTGCGAAGACCGGCGTGCCGGTGATGGCGGGGGTCGTGACAGAGACGAGGTCGTCGGCAGACGTGGCGAAGGTCCAGGTCCGGCCGCCATGGTCGGTGATGGTTTCCAGCAGGCCTGTGGATGCGTGGTACGTCAGGCTGACGTCACGCCCCGAAGAGTCGGTGAGGGTCTGGAGGTCACCGGCGGCGGTGTAGGCCAGCGAGATGGACCGGCCGAAGGCGTCGGTCATGCTCTCGAGCTTGCCTGATGTTGCGCTCGCGTCGATGGTGTGGAAGCGTAGGACAGTGCCTTCCGAGAAGCGGATCTGCCACTCATTACCCACCAGGCGCGCCTTGCGATAGACGCCCGGGGTGGAGCACTCCTGCAGCGTGCCGTTCACCTCATACTCGTCCACGGCAAAGCGGACACCGTCGAAGTGCACCAACTCGCTGCCGTCCAGCCAGACGCGTTGCTCCCAGTTGTGGGACCAGTTGCGGCCGATGGGGCCGCTGTAATCGATCTGGCTCCTGTAGTGGATGTCGAAGGGCAGGTACATGCCGAGCGCAGACGTCTCGAAGATCCTGCTACCGAAGGACACTTCGCCGTTGTGAAGCGAGACGCCGGCGATGTCGTCCAGGTCGTCTACCTGTGCATTTCGGGCCGGCCGGAATCCTTCCACGGTGCTGTTGGCGTTCGGGCCCGCGCCCGAGCGCGTCACAGTCACCTGTTGGGCAGAGGCGACGGGTGTCGGCAGGAAGAGTGCAGAGAGACACAGGCACGCAAAGGCGCGCAGGCTTTTTCGACGCAGCATGGTTCATGACCCTGTAACGAGGGAGGGGGCCGATTGCAGCGCGTAGGTGTCGCGGGCCAACCGAGCGGTTTCAGGAAGTTGAAACGGCACGCCCGCAAAGCCGGCGGGCATCAGGTGCCGAATGGACAGGCCGACCCGCGTTTCATCCCCAGCGACATGCGGCGTGATCGCTGCACGACCCCTCAAACGCGCCCCAGACAGAAGGAAGCCAAGAAATGCTCCGTTCGCCAAACCTCCCGGTCCCAGGAATAGACGGACCTACCCAACGCGGTGAGCCTCATCCCAAGACCCGGTGCTGAGTGCCCAAGATCGCACGAGGAGGAGATCGAAGCCTTGCGGGCTGTCAGGATCAGGCGGCGCGGCGGAGGGGCTCGCGGCGGGTCTCCTGCTGATGTCCGGTTTCGCCCCTGAGGCGCTCTGTTTTTGGCTCTCGGGGTTCTTTGCCGTCAAGGCCGCGTACATGCCGGCGAAGCAGAGGTCTCGAATCGCAGTCTGCCTCGTGCCGGTCTTGATCTTGTATCCGTTCGCCTTGATGGCCGTCGTTGCGTCGACTCTCTTTGGCCTCAGCGACTCGCGAGGCTTGGAGGCGAGTCGTATGCTCGCGCGCTGAGAGGCTCGTGGCTCAACGAGGGCGGGGGCCAAACTTGGCGCTTCGAGTTCGAAGCCCATCTGCCGACTCGCTCGCCACGCTCAGGAGACCTTATGAACGAATCACCCGAAGGAACGGGAGTCCTCTCCCTCTTCAAAGGGTCGGCTGTGTGGTTTGGCCTCGCCCTCACTCTCGCGGGCTATCTCTGCGAAGAGTTCGTTGGCAGCGAGCATGCCTTCGAGTTCCTGATGTTCTTTGGTGGGCTGAATCTCGGGATCGGCCTGGGTGGGAACATCGTCAGGAGAAAGTTGGCTACCTGAGCCGCATACCGAGACGGTCGCCACATGACGCGCAGGAAGTCACTTCGGGGAGTGCTCAACGGGTTCCTGGGCACCTTCAGCAGCTGGAACTCCGACTACCAGGGCTACGAGGTCTTCGGGATTCGGGGTTGCACTATATCCGCAACGGATATAGTGTCGAGGCATGGCAAAGAGCAAAACGAAGGCGCCGCTCACTCCCGCGGTGCTCCATATCCTCCTGGCGCTCTCCGCCGAGGATCGGCACGGCTACGGGATCATGAAGCAGGTCGAGTCGGACTCCCAAGGCAAGGTCAACATGGGGCCGGGGACGCTCTACGGTTCCATAGGGCGAATGATCGACGCCGGCTTGATCCGGGAGAGTGACAAGCAACCCGAGCCAGAATCGGGTGACGAGCGACGTGTCTATTACAAGATCAGTGGGGCAGGCAGTCAGGCGCTGGCTGCTGAATTGCAGCGCTACCGGGGGGTTGTCGCCGTGGCCAGGCAGCGACGACTCTCGCCGGACACTCTTGCGTACGGCACATGAACACCCAAGCCCACGACACCCGAGCTCCCACGACGAATCATCAGATGAAACTCAGCCTTTTCCTGGCGACTGTCCTCACGCTGGCGTTGAGCGCTCCCGGCTTCGCGCAAGCCCTGGACGAAGCCAAGCTCGACGCGTTCCTGGACAGGCTCAGCCAGAAGAACCAGGCGATGGGGAGTCTCGCCCTCACCAAGGGCGGCGAAGCTGTCTACCGTCGCGCCTTTGGCTACAGCCTGATCGACGGTGCTGAGCGCACCCCTGCCACTGTCTCGACCCGCTATCGCATGGCTTCGATCACGAAGATGTTCACGGCCGTGATGGTCTTCCAGCTCATCGAAGAAGGAAAGCTGGAGCTCTCGGACACGCTCGACAACTACTACCCACAGATCCGGAATGCCGAGCGGATCTCCATCGCTCAGCTGCTCGGGCACCGCAGCGGAGTCCACGACTTCACCAAGGGCCGCGTTGACCCTGAATGGAGGACGCGTGCGAAGACAAAGGAGCAGATGATTGCCGTCATCGCGGGCGGCAAGCCGGAGTTCGAGCCTGGCGCGCTCACCGATTACAGCAACTCGGGTTTCCTGCTGCTGGGCTACATCGTCGAAGAGGTGGGAGCTGCGCCTTATCCGCAAGCCCTCCGTGAGCGCATCAGCTCGAAGCTCGAGCTCAAGGCGACGACCTGCGGCATCGAGGACACAGGTGAGGGCGAACATGAGAGCGCTTCCTATCGGTGGGTCAGCGATTGGGAGCGGCAAGTCGAGACCCATCTGAGCATCGCGGGCGGGGCTGGCGCCCTGATCTCCACACCGACCGACCTGGCAGCGTTCATCCGAGGCCTGTTCGATCTCGAACTGGTCTCGCAGGACAGTCTCGATCAGATGGTGCAGCACAGCTTCGGCATGGAGACCTTCACCTACAACGGTGCGACGTGCTACGGGCACACCGGGGGGATCGACAACTTCGGCTCGTGGTTGGCGTACGACCCTCGGGAGAAGCTGGCGGTCGCCTATCTCTCGAACGCAAAGGTCTACCCGGTGGCCGACATCGTGCAGGGCGTGTTCGACATCTACTGGGGCGATCCGTTTGAGATTCCTTCTTTTGAATCGCTCGCTGTCAGCCCTGAGGTCTTGGAGAGCTACGTCGGCGTCTATTCCAACCCGGAGGCTCCGGTGCAGTTCGTGGTGACCAGGGAGGACGCGACGCTGTTCCTCCAGATGAGTGGGCAATCCGCCGTCCCACTCGAGGCCACCGCCATGAACAGGTTCGAGATGGCGAACATGGGAATGGCCCTCGAGTTCGACGCCACGACGGGCCAGATGACCCTCCTGCGGGGAGGGCGAGGGAAGGTGTTCACGAAAGGTGATTGAAGAGCCCTCGCGGCCGTAGTGGTCGCCTCCCCGAATCGAATCTCTCTGGGTCCTCATGCGCATGGCACACGAACACACGCAACGACGCTTTCGGGGCTGGTACGCAACACTGCTCCGCCTCTATCCGAAGCGCTATCGCGAGCGCTTCGGGGCACCCATGCAACAGACCTTCAACGACGCGCTCGGGGCTCGGGCAGAGCAGGGGAAGGGGCTCTTCGGCCTGGCTGTCTGGATGTTCGTGGAAACCTTTGCGGGGTGTCTCAGGGAGAACTGGGCACGTGTTGCCGTGCGTAGGGGAAGCATGGCCCGTGTCGCGCTTGCAACGGCGTGCGTCCTGATGTTGCCCGCCTTGGCGATGGGGTTCAGCGAAGAGGTGCGCTGGGATCTGGCTGACTTCGCTGTCGCCGGTGGGCTGTTGATGGGCGCGGGGCTCACCTATGAGCTGATCGCAGGCAGAGCTGGGAACAGGGCGTACCGGGCCGCCGTCGGTCTCGCCGTGGCAGCCGCGCTGCTGCTCGTCTGGGTCACTCTTGCCGTCGGTCTCATTGGCCGTGCGGTGGAGCCCGCCAACTTGATGTTCCTGGGCGTGCTCACCGTCGGAGCTCTCGGGGCCGTGATCGCACGCTTCCAAGCCCACGGCATGGCGGTCGCCTTGCGCGCGACAGCAGCTGCCCAGGTCCTGGTCGGCGTGATCGCGGTCGCTGGCGATCTGGGTGGATCGGGGCCCATCTGGTCGCGGGATGTCTTGGCTGCCACGGTGATCTTCGCCGGGCTTTGGGTCGGATCGTCCCTGCTCTTCCAACGCGCGAGCGCTTCGAGGCCGATCTAATACTGATCTGCATTCGTCGGAAGGGTTGGTAGGCCGAGCGCCCCTCACCCCAACGGCTTCAAGCTCTGCAGCGTCGTGGGAACCAACTCCGACACCGTCGGGTGAATGTGCACCGCCCTTGAGATGACCGTGTACGGCATCTTCGCGTACATCACGTCGAGCAGGCCGTGCACCACCTCGTCGCCGTTGATGCCGAGGATGGCTGCCCCCAGGATCTCCTCGCTGTCGGCGTCCACCAGGATCTTGATGAAGCCGTCGGTCTCGCTGCGCTCCTTGGCACGGCCGACATGTTTCATGGGGCGCTTGCCCATCAGCACGTTGCGGCCGGAGTCGCGGGCCTGTTGCTCGGTCATGCCGATGCGGCCCAGAGGCGGGTCGGTGTAGAGGCCGTAGCAGAGGATGCGGTCGCTCACCCGGCGCGGATCGTCGTCGAGGCGGTTGGCGGCCACGATCTCGAAGTCGTTGTAGGCCGTGTGGGTGAAGGCGCCCTGGCCGTTGCAGTCGCCCAGGGCCCAGATGCCGGGCACGTTCGTCTTGAGCTCGTCGTTCACCTCGATGAAGCCGCGGCTCGTGCTGGAGACACCTGCCGCCGGCAGGTTGAGGGAGTCGGTGTTGGGGACCCGTCCGACGGCGAGCAGCAGGTGCGAACCCTCGACGTCCGACGGGTCCTGGCTGCAGTCGACCTGCACGGCGACGCCGTCGGGCGTCTTGCGCGTCTCCAAGCACTCGGCGTTGAGTCGGACCGTGATGCCTTCGCGCTCGAGGAACTGGAGCACCGCTGCCGACACGTCCGGGTCGTCGCGCGGGATCAGCCGGTCGCCGCGTTCAATGATGGTCACCTCGCTGCCGAAGCGCCGGTACATCTGCCCGAACTCGAGGCCGATGTAGCTGCCGCCGATGATCACCAGGTGCTTCGGCAGGAAGTCGACCTCCATCATGCTGGAGCTGGTGAGGTAGTCGATCTCGTCGAGACCGGGCAGGTCTGGGACGAAGGCGCGCGCACCGACGTTCACGTAGATGCTGTCGGCTTCGAGCACTTGCCCGTTGACCTCGACGCTGTTCGGGCTCTGGAACTGCGCGTGGCCTCGAATCAGGTCGACGTTCTCCAAGCCTTCGAGCCAGTTGGTGACGCCCGTGGAGGATTGGCCCGAGATCTTCTTCATGCGTGCTTTGACCCTGGGCATGTCCACGCGGATGGGGCCGTCGATCACGACGCCGAAGTCGGAGCCGCGTCGTGCCATGTGCGCCGCCCGCGCGCTGGCCACCAAGGCCTTCGTGGGGATGCAGCCCACGTTGACGCAGCTGCCGCCGACCTTGTCGCGTTCGATGATGGCGACCTTCATGCCCGCCGCGTCGAAGCGGCCGGCCAAGGAAGGGCCCGCCTGTCCGGTGCCGATGATGATCGCGTCGTAGCGGGTCATGACGTGGCCTTCCCCTGGTAACCGTTGGACAAGGCCCCATAGGTTGCGACGCAGAATGGGACCAGATAGGTGAGAGGCAGTTTGTACCAGCTGGACGACCAGCGGAAGCTGCCGTCGAGCAACGCATCACCCTGGTTGAGGGCGACGAGCGCCGTGCCCACGACCAGTGCGATGGTGGCGGATCTCCTAAGGAGATCCCGGTCGATGAAGCTGCACCTTGCACACTTGATGAGCTGCCCCGCCCGGCCTCGCACCGAGAACGTGCGCCGGCCGGCCAGGGGGAGATGACACGAGGGGCAGGAACGCATCACTGAAATCAGGCGTGGTAGAAGCGCTCGTGGATGATCTTGCCGTCGAGCCAGGTGTCCACGACGCACTGCTGCATGCTGACTTCGGTGCCGTCCTTCAGCGTGAACTCCAGCACTGCCTCGTAGTAGGTGTGGTCTTCGCCGACGCCAATGGACGAAACCTTGTATCCACCGAACTTCACGACGTCGGCGAGCAGCTTGGCCTCGAGGTCCATGTTGAGCTTCTTGCCGCGCTTGGGTTCGTCATTGCCCTCCTGCAGCACCGCATCGTCGTGCAGGAACTCCTCCATGGTCTCGAGGAACTTCCCCTCGGCGAGCATGGCGAGCATGTCGTTGAGGCGCGTGCGGAGGTCGTTCTGGCTCACGGTGTTCGTTTCCATTGTGTGCTGCCTACAGTCGGAGGGGATGGGTTGGATGTGCGCCGTTCCACGACGTGTCGTACAGGGCGGTCGGATGCCCGTGGCTGCTCTTCGTTTCAGTGATTCCTGCCGAATCTTGGCAGCTCTCAGCTGTTCACGACGGTGCTGTAGACTCGACTCACCGTTCGCAGCCAAGCGGGAACCCGAGTCAATCCACGGCGAAAACAGGAGAAGAGCATGACCAAGAGAACGAGTGTCCTCGTTGGAGTGATGTTCCTGGCGTTGGTTGTCATGGCCTTCACTCCTCAGCAATCCCCTGTGCTCGAGTACCGCTTTCAGCGGGTCGATGGGGGCGGAGACCTGCAGAGCGCGCGGGCCAAGGCCAACGAACTCTCGATCCAGGGTTGGCGTCTGATGTCCTCGGACATCGGCTCATCCATCCAAGGTCGTCAGGAGATGATCCTGGTGTTCTCGAAGCCCAAGTGAGCTGCGCAGGAGAGACGGATCTCTGCGTGGGAGCTTGTTGATGTCGATGGATGAAAACAGCGAAGCCGCCCATCGAAACCCACAGCGGGGAGGCGCCCAGGGCGTCGCACTGCTCGTGTTCGCCTTGCTCGTTGCCTTCGGTCTCTTCCGTTGGTTGTCGGATGGCTCCGGGAGCCTCGTCGACTTGCACCAAGACCCGTCCTTCTTGGGGGGGCGCTGGGCACTGAACGCCGTTTCAGAAGGGGAACCCCTGAATCCCAAGCGGCATCGGGCGTGGCGGGCGGTCTTCATCAAGGATGTCAGCACTTCGGATGGACTGATCCACGCTGCCATCACCATCGGCTCTGATTCGGCCGTACTGACGATGGGTTTCGCGGGGTCCAAGGAAGTTTCGACGGTGCTCCAGTTCGAGAAGCCACCCGGCCCGTCGGTCCAATCACTGCTCGATGAGGGAGGAGTCTCGATCTCGGTGCGCAGGGAGTCTTCGGGCTGGTTCACTCACGACGACGTCCTTGTCCTCGAGATCGGCGACGCTGTGCGGCTCTTGAAGTACCGCCGCGTCATCCCTCTTATCGATTAGAGGTTGGGTCTGACGGTTAAGCAGAGGCCACTGCCGCCCCAGCCCTCTCAGCAGGGCTCCCCTTTCATCTGCATCAAGGAGAAGCAGCCGCCCTGGGGGTCGGCCAGCACGCTGAAGATGCCGACGGGGATCTCCGTGGGCGGCACGCGAACGCTGCCTCCCGTGGCGGCCACCTTCTCGGTGACGGCTGCACAGTCGTCCACGTCGAAGTAGACCATCCAGTGCTCCGGCACGCCTTCGAACTGTTCGCCGTCCATGCCCATCATGCCGGCGGCCTGTTCGCCGTGGGCCTTGATCAGCGTGTAGGTCATGCCGTCCATAGGCATGTCGTCGTACTCCCAGCCGAAGAGTTGGCTGTAGAACTCGCGGGAGCTGGCGACGTCGCGACACATGAGTTCGTTCCAGGACAGCCCGCCGTGTTCGGCGACGTGCAGGCCGGGGTCGTCGCCAACGGCTTGCCACAGCGCGAGGGACGCGCCCCCCGGGTCCATGAAGAAGCACAGCTTGCCGTGGCCGGGGACCTCCATGGTGGGCACGGTGATGGTGGCGCCCAACTCGACGGCCTTCTTCTCAGCGGCCGCGCAGTCGTCCACCTTCACGTAGCTGTTCCACATGGGCGGGATGCCCGCCTCGATCATCTCGTCGTTGAGCTGGCCGCCGGCCGCAGCCGGTGCCTTGCCCTTGAGGAAGAAGGCATAGGGCGGGGCGCCCGGGGCCGTCTGATCCACCACGGTCCACCCGAAGAGATCCGCGTACCAGGTGCTGGCGGCCGCCAGGTCGTGGGCAGCCAGATCGATCCAGCAGAACTGTCCGGTCTTGAAGTCGTTGCGGATGGGCATCGTGAGTCTCCGGGAAGCCGTGGGTGCGGATGATATCACTGGGTCGGGGGCCACGGGCAGTGCTCTGGCGTTGCGCCCTGCAGGCCGTTGAACGGCCATCTTCGACGCGTCGGGTATGGCGCTGGTCTGGGGGACGGACACCTTCGTGGCCGATGCGAACCCCAACCCCAAGCTGACCCAAGCAGGCTGGGTGATCGAGCTGCAGTTGGTGGCCGCCGAAAGCCCGTCACGGGCCACATTAGTTGGAACGACAAGATCCGATGGATCGTCGTGAACAGACCCTAGGCGCTGTTCCAGGTCGGGACTGTTCGTTCCCAACGCAGTCCGCTCGATGTGTCTTGCACGGCGTCCTCCAACTGCCGCATCATCGCTGTTCGGTCATGGGTGCATCGGCGTCTCGGGGAGAGTGGAGCCATGAGTTCCGTTGGTCGTATGAAGCCGTCGGTGGACTCGTTGCCCGACGGGCAGGGACCTCTTCTCAGGCAACTTCGCGAAGAGGCGATCGAGCTCAAGGACTGCTTCACCCGGTTCTCCTTCCAGGCGACGGGTTTCTGCATCCTCTACATCGGCGTGCTTGCACGCGTGCAGGGTCAGGCTCATTGGCTGGGGGTGTGTTCCCTTCCCTTGCTGCTGATCCTTCGCATCGTGACGCGCGTCGGGGTCCACAAGTATGGGTCGGCCAATCGCAACCTGGGGTACGAGTTGCATCTCTACCGGACCCTGGATGCACCCGAGCACCGGGAAGGTTGGCATGATGCCTATCGGGAGATCGGGTGGGAACAAGCCATGCGCGCATGGAGGGTGATCCAGGCCACCGTCTTCGAATACCTCGGGCTCCACAAACCTGCCCGCTCCTTTGCTGGAGCTTTGGACGCAGGCGTCCCCCTACCTGCCGAGCGATGGTACGAGCCCAAATCACTGGTCGAGGAAGGCACCACTTACTATGCGGGATCGTTTCTGCGCAAGGTGGTCAAGAGCCTGCACTTCCTGATGTACCTGTCGTTGGTTCCCTTCGTGTTCTCCGTGGGCTCAGCCACCAACTCGTTCTTCACGACAAGCAATCCCAGCACGCTTCAGTTTGTGCTCATGATGGTGGGCGTCGTAGGGCTGTTGATGGTGATCTTCTATGTCAACGCCGTACGGCAGGACGACATGCGTCGCGTGGATATGTTGGAGGGGGGGCTGTTGTCCATCCATTCCTGCGCGATCATGTGGCAAGCGGTGGTCGTTGGTCACTACCGTGCGCTCGAAAGCGCGCTGACTGTCAACGGGGGTAAATCACCACGAGGGTACACCCGCTTCTTGTCCGAGCAGGCTCTCGGCGTTCGCTCGCGGATTCACGACATCTACGATTGGATCGACGGTTCTCGAAGTCGCAACATGCCGAGAATTCGCAAGAGCCTCGCTGCGGAGGTTGAGTTGGAGGATGGCGGGCGGGTGGTGCCGGGCAAGCTGTTCGACTACTCCTTCGACGGCAGTGGGGTCGGGTTCATCCCCTCAGAGGTCCTCGACCTCGACGGTCTTCCCGAATCAGGTTCGAGCATCACCCTGCGCATTGGTGAGCTGGACACGCCCGGCAGGTTGGTGCTTCCGGTGTTGCCTCATATCGATCCGTCGGACGGAATGACGGCGGACCTCCCGCGCGTGTCCCGCTTGGGAGTGCGCATCGGGGATGTCGAGAGGCGGCTCAAGTTGCGGGAGCTCCTCGGTGGCGGAGCTCAGGTGAACTGAGTGACCACTGGGATGGCGTGCCTCGACCTTGAGCAGCCACCGCAAGCACTCATGAGGAACGGACGACGAAGAGCAGTTGGATGGAGCCCAGGTTTCCGTCACCGGTTCCTCCGCTGGTAGGATTTCTTGATGTCGCAAACACTGCTCGTCGGGACGTGGGCTGACGGTGTCCATGTGCTGGCCGATGGATCCCAAGGCCAGGAACTCGTCGGCCAATCCGTGCGCGGGCTGGCGCGGGATGAACAGGGGCGTGTGGTGGCCCTTGTCGGTGGGCACAGCATCTGTAGTCGCCCTGGAGATGAGGGCGTCTCGCCACCCGGTGAGAATCGTTGGGTGACCCTCGCCAGCTGCGAGTGGGACCTGGCCTGTTGCTCTCCGATGCAAGGCGCACTGCTCATTGGTACGGACAGCGAAGCCGCTTTGCTTCGCCTCGACCAGAGCGGCTGCGTTTCCCGGCTGGATGGCTTCGATGCCGTGCAGGGGCGCTCGTCCTGGTATGCGGGGCAGGCTGTGATCGACGGTCAGGTCGTGGGACCGCCCCTGGGCGTTCGGTCCATGGCGTGCAGTGCCGATGGGAGCGTGACGCTGGCAGCTGTTCACGTCGGTGGAGCGCCTCGCTCCCTCGACGGTGGCATGACGTGGCACCCAAGCTTCGACGTCGACTGGGATGTGCACGAAGTGGCCGCTCACTCCATTCGTCAAGGCCTGTTCGCCGCCGCAACAGCTGTGGGTCTGGCCATCAGCTGGGACGCCGGCAAAAGCTGGACGCTCCAGACGAACGGCTTGCACGCGACCTATTGTTCCGCCGTGGCTTTCGCGGGTGATGAGATCCTCGTCGCCGCCTCCGACCACCACTTTTCGGCGCAAGGTACTGTCTACCGCTGCGACTTGGAGAGTGCGGAGCGCGGCGACGCCCAGCTGACGCGCGTCGACGCGGGATTGCCTCACTGGCTAGGGGGCATCGTGGACACGGCTTGCCTGGCAACACGACGGGAGACGGTCGCTTTGGTGGACAAGTCCGGCCAACTCTTCGTGTCCGAGGATTCCGGAGGTCTGTGGGAACTGCGCGCGGAAGGGCTCTCGGGGAGCAGCAGCCTGCTGATTCTCTAACTACCGGCGCGACACTTGCCCCTCAACGCGTCGGTTGCTTGTCGATCTCGAAGGCGATGCGGATCTTGCCCCACTGCATGGACGCCATGGTCGACCAGGCCTCGCAGTTGTTGAAGGCGTAGGTCAAGAACTCGGTCTTGGGCGCGCGCTGGGGGGCCACCTTGAAGCGCAGCAGGTCGTGCTCGGCGTCGTAGTCCCTGCCGCTGCCGGCCTGGTTGAGTTGCTTGTTGAGGACCACGGTCCAGAACTTGTCGCCTGGAATCATGAAGAGGGCGTACTTGCCCTTGGGAACGTCGAGGCCCTCGATGCGCACGTCGGCGGAGGCCTCGAAGGTCGTCACTTCGTTGGCGCCTGCACGCCAGGGGTAGGGCTCCCCATTGCGCGGCACGGTCGGCCCACCGTGTGCGTTCTTGGCAGTCCAGACGTCGCGATCGCGCAGGGCCGGCCGGTGGTAGGCGAACTGGACCCAGGTGTCGATGCCGAGCACCTGGGCGACCACGGCGCCTTGGCTTGCGTCGGGCTGGGTCTTCTTTCGCGGCCAGGGGTTTGGCGTGTCGAGCACGAAGGGGGTGGCGATGGCCAGGGCGAGCAGGGTGCGAACAAGTGCGATGCGAGGTGTCATGACAGGAAGTCAGCAGGGAGGAGGAGCCCGGAAGAGCGAGTGAGGATTGTGCGACTGGCCCCGGCCTTCAATCAACCGGCGGCCAGGGTGGAGTCCTCCGGGGAGGCAAAGCGACCATCAACCAGCCGTGAAGCAATCCGAGAGAGCGTGCTGCTCCGCGCGGTACTGGGTCGCTGAGAGCCCGGCGAGTTGGCGGAAATCCCGTGCGAGGTGCGCCTGGTCGGCGTAGCCCGCCTCCAGGGCGAGTTGAGCCAGGGGCGGAGCGACGAGCCCCGCGTCGGGCTTCTGCAACTCCGACGACGCAGGCCCGAGCCGTTGCACCACGTGCTGAAACCGCTCGATGCGGCACAGGGCCTTGGCGGAGAGGCCGACACGCGCTGCGAATTGTCGTTCGAGCCGACGCGGGCTCCAACTCAGCCGCTGCGAGAGTTCGCGCACCGGGAGCACGCCGCGCGCTTCCGTGATCCACTGCACGGCCTGCCGAAGAGCGTGCGAGGTGTCGTCGAGCGATTGGATCCGCGCGTAGAGCGCATTGCAAAGAAGCGCGAAGCGAGTTGTGTCGTCGGCCGCTTCAGCGATGCGCTCTTCGAGCTGGCGCGCTTCGCGACCCCAGAGCGCGTCGAGGGGTACGATCTGGGAGGTGAGGCCAGCAAGTGCCTCACCCAAGAAAGGCGCGGCAGCCCAGGGCTCGAAGCGAGCGGCCACCATACCGGTCGGTCCCGTGGAGATCAGATGGGTGGCGCTGCGCATCTGGCCTGCCACGACCGACCGGCCCTGGCGTTCGTAGGATCCATCGTCCAACTGGCGCAGCATGAGCGCGCCGTAGTGCACCACGATTTCGACGGTGCCGTCGGGCAAGATCCGCTCGGGTTCCTGGTCCTGCTGCTGATCAGGCCCCTCATGTTCGAGCAACCACAGGCAACGCAGATGCGGGGCCAGGGCAGGTGGTGGGGAGACCTCGCGATAGCGCATCTCACGAGCATAGCGCGTCCCGTCTCAGACGTCCTGCTTGGTGAACTCCAGCAGGAAGCGAGCGTCCTGGCCGCCCATGTCGCCTTGCAGGACGATCTCCAGCGTCTTCTTGCCCATGCGCTGGTAGACGAAGCTCTTCGGGAAGTCGTGGTCCGGGTTTTCGAAGACGGCCAGCTGCTGCTCGGCGTCGAAGTTCGTGAGGGTGAACTCCACGCTGCGCGTGCCAAAGGGGTAGGGCGTCATGCGCAGCTTGCCGTCGCGCGAGTAGAAGTGCTCGAAGTCCATCATGACGACCTTGCCGTCGCGCATCTCCTTGCTGGCACCGACGATCTGGCCACCCGCGCCGGTGGTGTAGCTGCTCTCCCAATCACTCTGTCCATCGCTGCCGGCCCAGACACCTGCGAGGAAGTCGAGGTCGGCCATGCGCACCTCCATGTCGAGGCGCTCGCCCTCTGGTTCTTGCACCACGGGGAGACCTTCGTCCTGCGCACTCGCGTGCACGGGTACAGGTTCCGCCGCAGTCCAAGCCACGCTGGCCAGGGCCAAGGCCGAGATGCAAAGGATGGGTGTCTTCATGGCGGGCTCCGCAGACGGGTGTCGGTCCTCGCCCGGGCGTACGCCGAACGAACCCACAGCATGGGAGAACGACTTCCCACCGTCTTGAAGAATTACGACAGCCCACGACGGACTAGAGTTCGGTCCAACTGGTCGGGCGGAAGAGGATGTGTTCCTCACCCCAGGAAACACTGGACGCCTTGAGGGTGATGGGCGTGTCCACGGGCGGATTCTGGCCCTGCTCGGCGCTCCGCTGCAGATGGAGTTTCTGCTTTGTCCCCTGCACCTCGATAACCAAGCCGGCCTGCTCACAGCTCGCGCAGGATTCGTCCAGCACTGTGCCCTGGAGGCGTATGTCGACCTGGGTCACGACGTAGTCCGCGCGTCGGGCGGCCGCTTGGATCGCCTGCATGTCGAGCCGCATCGGCTGGGTGTAGGCGTAGTGCGCCAGGCCCAGGATCGTGTCGAGGTCGACGGAGTCGGCGTCTAACTGACGCCGCAAGGCCTGGTCGAGACCAAAGGCCTTGTCGTTTCATATTCAGCTGTCGAAGTGAAGGGACACCACCATGGGGGCAGCGTCGAAGGAGACCGTGTTGCTGAGCGTGGCGCAGTTGCTGAGCGAGGCGAGCAGTGCCAGTAGCGGAACCACCGCCCAGGCTCTCGTCCAGGCCACAGTCGAGGCCCAGTTCGCCAGGCCCCGAGATCTCGGGGACGTGTGCGTTGCCATGAGAACTGCTCCTGTTCAGAAACGAAGGCCAACGGCCAGGAAGATGCGATCGTCGAGGCCCAACTGCCTGCCGTCAACACGTTGGTGCAAAGGCAGGTCCACGGCGAGGCTGATATCAGCGGCCGGCGTCGGGTGCCAGCCGAGGCCCGTGCGCAGGAGGAGCGCGCTGGAGCCACTGTTGTGCAGTGAGCTGCCCGCTTGGTGGGCGCGACCCTCATGCCGCCACTGCAAGCCGACCTTGGCGCTGGCGGTGGGCCCCGGGTACTTGGTGTGCAGAAAGCGGTAGGCGGCGTCGATCTCGGCGGCGAAGAAGTCGCCCTTTTCGTAGCCCTGCGAGCCTCGGGTGTTGGCCTTGTAGAAGACTCGAGCGTCGTAGCGCTGCCGCCCCTGGCTGAGGATGCCGGACACCGCAAGGAAGGGATTCCAGGCGCCCGTTCCTGGCTGCAAGGGCGCCGGGAGGCGAGCACCCGCGTCCCACTCGGAGGTTTCGCCGGTGGGCGTTTCCGCTCCGCCGATCACGGAAACCTGGAAGGTCCCCTGCTTCCAGTCCTGTTTGTGCACGCGCCATTTGCCGAGCAGCGCCAGGTCACCCAGGCCGTCGCTGCGCAGGGTGCCCGCGCTGGACTTGAGGGTCTTGCTCACCCGCGGCAGCAGCATCGACAGGCTCATGCCGGTGGCTAGGCCATAGTCGATACCGAGCACCGTGCGCTGTTCGATCCTGCGGCGATGCAGTGGGTCACTGGCGTGGCCACTGCCGTGGACCAGGTCCGTCTTGCGCTCGACGATGCGCGTCACGGACACGCGGACACCCTGGTCGAAGATGGTCTCGGCTGCGAAGACCTCGATGCCGCCGCTCTGGGCGATCGCGACGGGCTGTAGACCGAGCAGCGAGGCGCAGCAAATCAAGCAGCTCCATGCCGCCAGCCACGCACGGGAGCCCAGCTCCTCGAAGGAGCGGCGCGGGGGGGGCCAGCTGTCGAACGCGTGCATCGGAGGGCTCGGGAGGGCAGGCCAAGAAGAAGCCGAACGGGCGCAGCCTCTCTTGGAGATTCTAGGGACCCCAGGTCCCGATGAAAGAGGGCATGGGACGAAGCTTGAGAACTGATGCATGATGTTTCGTCCAGGAAGACGCACGACATCAACACCATCCTTGGAAGAAGAACGCATGGGGGCAGGACGACTGCTGGCCTTGGACCGCCTGCGCGGGCTGGTGATGGTGCTCATGGCGATCGATCACGCAGGCGCCTCCATGGACGGGACGCACTTCGCGACGGATTCAGCGCTCTTGTGGTCTCCCGGTGGCGAGATCCCCGGCGCCGCCTTCCTCACCCGCTGGATCACCCACTTCTGCGCGCCGACCTTCGTCTTCCTGGCCGGCGTGTCCATGGCCCTGAGCCGCCACGCCCGCAGCAGGCAGGCCCCAGGCCAGACGGCGGCCCAGCGGGCTGTGGACTGGTTCAACGTCAAGCGGGGCCTGTTCATCGCGGCCCTCGATCCGCTGCTCATCTCCGTGCTTTGGCTCATGGTGGGGCAGGACATGCTGGCGCTCCAGGTGCTCTACGCCATCGGCCTCGCGATGGTGGCCATGGTCTTCCTGCGACGGCTTCCTGCTGTCGTCGTGGTCGCCCTGGGTGCGCTCTACCTGGTGGGCTCCGAGTGGCTCGTGACGCAGACCGTGGGTGCTTTGAATTGGGGCGCCCCGCTTTGGTCGGGGCTGCTGCAAGCTCCCTTCTATTGGCCCGATGCGCTGGAGCTTGGGGGAGAGTCCTTCGCAGTCGCCAACGTCTACCCGCTTTTGCCGTGGTTGGCGATGATGATGTTGGGTTGGGCGTTCGGCCGACGCCTGCTGAAGCTGCGGCGAGCCGAGCGCTCTGCTGTTCCCACGCTCCTGGGTTGCGGGCTCGCCGGCCTGGCTCTCTTCGCGCTGGTGCGTGGCCTGAACGGCTACGGCAACATGTTCCTGCTGCGCGACGACAGCAGCTGGGCCCATTGGCTGCACGTCAGCAAGTACCCGCCGAGCCTCTCCTACACGGCCTTGACCCTCGGTGGCATGGCCCTTGGCTTGGCAGGTCTCTTGCGGCTGGAGGAACGGGGCGTGCTGAAGGCTGGGTCAGGCAACGGCCCGCTGGTGGTGTTGGGGCAGACGGCGATGTTCTTCTACGTGGCGCACTTCGTCTTGATCCTGGGCTTCGCTCGCCTGTCCGGCATGGCCACGGGGCTCGGTGAAGAGGGCGGGGGGCTCGCTTCAGCATGGTGGGGCGGGCTCGGCGCCAGCGCGTTGCTATATTTTCCGTGTCGGGCCTACCGCACCTGGAAGCGTGCCCAGCCCGACGGATGGGCACGCTACGTCTGAGCCTGCCCTCGACAGGCCGACCCTTCTGGAGACATCGTGATGTGGAAACTCGTTTTAGCACCCGTGCTTTGCATGGGTGTGCTGCTGCAAGACTCCCAGCCGGTCGTCGCCGACGACATGACGGCTGAAGCGCGTGCGTCCGCTGGCAGCACTGCCGGACGGCCTGAAGATGACATCAGCAGCTGGGTCGAGACCACGACGAGCGGTGATCTCCTCTTGGTGGAAGAGGTCTGGATCGAGGCGTCGCTGGAGGCGGTCTGGAATGCCTACACCACCAGCGCTGGTTGGGAGGGATGGGCTGCGCCGACCGCTGACGTGGACCTGCGTGTGGGCGGCTTGATCCGCACCAACTACTCCCCGGGCGCGAGTCTGGAGGATGAAGACACCAACACCCTGCACATCCTCAACTACGCGCCCCAGGCCCTGCTCACCTTGCGCGCGGAATTGCAGAAGAACTGGCCTGAGATCATGCAGGAGGACGCCGAGCGGCTCACCAACACGATCCTCTTCGAGAGCATGGGGCCGCAGCTCACGCGGTTGCGTTCCTACGGTATGGGCTATCGCGACACGCCCGACTACAAGCGCCTCATGGGTTTCTTCATCTCAGCCAACGCGGGCCTCTACAAGGTGCTCAAGGCACACCTGGAGTAGGAGAGGCCTCACCTGCGTATGCTTCGGAGGGGCGAGCAGGGGCATGCTATGGAGTGTCCTCCCTGAGTCGGAAGCGCGCGCCAGCGCGCTGCATCGACGCCGCGGCCGTGAGCCATCGAGAGAACGTGCATGTCTGACAGTGACCAGGACCCGCAACGCCCCCAGCCCGAGTTGATCGAGGTCGGACAGGGTCCCTTTGGAGAGCGCGCGACTTCCGGCAACGCTGGACCTCCCCAGCGCAACCTCTCACCCGAGATGGCCGACGAGCTGGAGTTCCTGCTCTCGTTGCGCCAGGTGACGCCGCGGGTCATCTACTCGCACCTGCTGTTCGGCTTGAATGTGGGCGTCTTCGCCATCCTGGTGCTGGTGTTCGGCGTGCCGCTCATGCAGCCCGGCGCTCAGGATCTGCTGCCCTTCGGTGCGAACTTCACGCCCTACACCCGGGACGGCGAATGGTGGCGGTTGTTCACGTGCATGTTCCTGCACTATGGGTTGATCCACATCGCCTTCAACATGTGGGTGCTGCGCCAGGTGGGGCCCCTGGTGGAACGGATGCTGGGCAACACCGGTTTCCTGGTGACCTACCTGGCGTCCGGCTTGTTGGGCAGCCTCACCAGCGCGTGGTGGAACCCTGGCTCGGTGAGCGCCGGCGCCTCGGGTGCCATCTTCGGCATCATCGGTGCGCTCGTGGGCACTCTGTTGCTCGGGCAGGGCGTCATCCCGCGCGCGACCCTGGCCCGCTTGCGCAAGAGCCTGGGCACCTTCTTGATGCTCAACATCGTGCTCGGGATGTCCGTGCCGAGCATTGGCATGGCAGCCCATATGGGTGGGCTCGTCGGCGGCCTGGTGTGCGGCGTGATCATGATGCGCCCAGACATCCTGCTCAGCTCCGAGGGGCGCGGCGCGCGCAACCTGCTGGCGGCGGCCCTGTGCGGCCTCGGCATGGTCTGGATGTTGGTTGCCCTGCCTGAGAAGGGCGGCGAAGTGACGCGAGTGCTCCTGGAGTTCGATCTCCAGCAAGCCCAGAACGCCGAGGAGCTCCAGGCGGCCGTGGAAGACCGGCAGGCCGATCGTCTGGACGACGAAAGCCTGGCGAGCATCGTCGAGGCCCTGGCCCTCAACGATCGCCGTTCGCAGGAAGAGTTGGACGCCCTGCGCACGGGGGAGTTCCAACTCGAGGATGGGCTCGAAGCACAGCTCGTCGTGGTCAGCCGAAAGCTGACGGATCGGGTGGAGGCGTTTGAGATCCTGGTGCGAGCCCTGCGCACCGGCGATGAACTCACGGTGGAGCAGTGGTTCAAGTCCCTGAACGACTCGCCATGAGGGCGTCGGCCTTCGTCCTGCTCACCATCATGGTGGTCGTCGGTGTGGGCTGGCTGTGGATGGGTACTGGCTTGGACGTCGAGCTCGCAGAGCGGGTGCCGGGCGCCACCCAGCCACCTCGATACGAGATGGCCTTGCCGCTGGGCTATGACCAGCCTCTCGTCGTGACGAAGGACGCACGCCCGCTCGAGACACCGGAGCAGGGGAGTCAGGCTGCACCGATGTCAACGGAGCTGGTGCAGGACAAGCCACAGGCCCTTCGTTATCTGGTGCGGGTCATCGACGAAGCGGGGCGGGCGCTGCCCGACGCCTTCATGTTCGACTCGTCGACCCGCCGGCGTGGCGGGAATGCTGGGCGGCCCTCGCCCACTTCGGACGCGCAGGGGCTCATGGAATGGACGACCCAGCAGCGGGCCAACGAGCAGGGTCCAGCTGGCTTCACGGTGGCCGCGCCCATGCACCGGCCGGTGAATTTCCTCGTGAAGGAGATGGTGGGCTCACCACACGTGGTCGTGCTGTCGAGAGTGGCCGTACTCGAAGTGCGGCTGGACGTGCGTAGCCAACCGAGCCCGAGGTTCCTGATGGTGACCCTGAGTTCGCCCGGCAACATCTATGAACACGCCGACTTCGGGTTCGACTCTCCAGCCCGGGAGAAGTTGGGTGTCGATGGAACGACCATCGTCGGAGCGGACGGATCGATGGAGGTCTTGCTTCCGCGTTCCTCGACTCCCGCTGGCGACTGGGTCTTCGTGGTCCCGGGTCTCGCGCCGGATGTCGAGATCCAGGTTTCGGTGCAGGGTGCTGGGGGTGAAAACGTGGACACGGCCCTGGTGCGGATGCTCCCCGGAGAGCATCGCGTGGTCAGCATGGTGGTGGATCAGCCGCTTCGCAGCCTCTCGGGGCGGGTGACGTCAACAGCTGGTCTCCCGATCCAGGGCGCGCGCGTGTTCATCTGGCCCGAGAACGGGCAGCCGGGCCGCTACTTCTGGAAGACGACCGACGAGGACGGGCGCTACGAGTTGCCCGAGGTGTTGGCCTCCTTCGTGACCTTGCAGGTGACGTGCGAAGGCTATGCGCAGTACGAGCGGGAGGGTGTCTCGCTCGAGGCTGGCGGCGTGCCTGACGTGTTGTTGCAGCCCGAGACACCCTTCACCCTGCGCATCGTGCACGCGGGTGATGGTCTGCCCGCGTACACCGCAAAGATCAGCACGCGATGGAAGGGTCTCACGGGGGGCAGGGCCGAATGGCTGGGAGAAGGAACGTGGAACATCCCGGGCTTGCCTGATCGTCCCGTGGACATCCATGTCTATTTCCGTGGCACCGACTACGTGCTGACGCGCGAGCCGGGTCAACGAGAGGCCGTGCTGGAAGTCGAGGACACGGCGCAGGTGAGCGTGACGGGCTTGTTTCCCACGTCGAACCAGTCCGTGGGTGAGGTCGTGGCGCGTCGGCTCGGCGATTCGAATCAACTGGAGATCGAAGGGGTCGGCCAGAACGAGCCAGGGTCCTCCATGGAGCTGTGGGTGATCACCCTGCCTGAAGTGCCTGCCGGTTCGTGGGAGGTGCTCTATCGGTCCGGGATGGATGAAGAGCTGGTGTTCGCCAGAGCGCAGTTCATCACGCTGGGCTCCCAGCCACAGACCGTGACCCTGATCCGGGAACCCTAGCGCTTGTCTTGCAACTCCTGCAGGGCGTCCCGCGCTGCCTGCGACTCCAACGGCTGGGGCCGGCTGAGCTGTTCATACAGCTGCACGGCTTCGCTCAGGTGCTCCTCGGCCCGCGCATCACCCAGCGCCGCTCGGGCGCTGCCCAGCAAGAACTGGATCTGCGCGTGGCCGCGGATTCCCAGGGCGATCGGCAGGGCGCCGAGCTCTTCGGCCCGCTCAAGATGTGGTAGCGCGAGCTGCGCCTGGCCGCTTTCCAAGGCAAGGCGGCCCAGGCTCATGCGCACGATGGCTTCGGCCTCCGGGTCGTCGCGCAGTTGTTCGTCGATTTGAGTCAGCAAGGCCGGGTTCGTCAAGGCGGCCAGGGCATCGAAGGTCCCGGCGGCGGCGTTGTCGATTAGCAAGCCCTCCATGAAGTGGGCTGCCAGGCGCGCTTCGCTGTGGGCGCCCCAACCGCGCGAGGCGTGTTGGACCGCTTGTTGTTTGCCGAACCATGTGCCGACGAGTCCCGCGGCGAGCAGGATGATCAGGCCTGCTGCGGACCCCACCGCGAGGCGATGATTTCGGGCGAATCGTCTTGCCCGTTCCCAGCGGGTGCCGCGATGTGCGGACACCCCTTCGCCCCCCAACCAGCAACGCAGGTCGTGGGCCAGGGACTCGGCAGAGCGGTAGCGTCGGGACGCCTCGGGCTGGGTCGCCTTGTGAATCACGGCGTCGAGGTCGCCCCGCAGCCGGCGCGCCCAGGCGCGACTCTCCGGACCGCCTGCGACGGCGCTTGCGGATGGCAGCGGGTCGTCCACCCCTGCCAGCACCTCGCTCACGGTGTCGCCGAGTCGGGCGGGGCGCTCTGTCAGCAACTCGAAGAGGATCAGGCCCAGGGCGTGGACATCGGTGGAGACCGCCCCGCGCTCCTGGCGCAGTTGCTCGGGGCTTGCGTAGCGGGGGGTCAGCGGTGCAGGGGATTGGGTGATGTCGGTCTGCGCCCCACCGTGCGTCGGGTGCAGCAAGGTGGCGACGCCGAAGTCGAGGAGCTTGGGTGTGCCCTGGGCGCTCACCAGGATGTTCGAGGGCTTGAGGTCGCGGTGCAGCACGAGATTCTGATGCGCGAACTGCACGGCTCCGCAGATCTGGAGGAAGAGCTCCAGGCGCGCCCGGAGTCCGAGCGCGTGCGCCGCCTGGAGCAGGCCCCTGCCATCCACGTGTTCCATCACCAGGCACGGGCGGCCGTCGGGCAGGCTGCCGGCGTCAAGGAAGCCGACGATGTGCTCGTGACGCAAGGCGGCCAGGGTTTCCTGTTCGCGTTGAAAGCGTGCGAGCAGGGTGTCGGTGTCGAGCCCGCGCTTGAGGATCTTCACCGCCACCGTGTGGCGCGCGCTGCCGGCCTGACGTTCCGCGAGATAGACATGACCCATGCCCCCCGAGGAGAGGCGCTCAAGCAGGACGCACCCGCAGACCGTCGTGCCGAGCAACGGGTCGGCTGCCTCGGACGGAGTTGAAGTTGGGAGCTCGCCTTCCAGGACCGCCACGGCGCTTGTGTCGAGCACGGAGGTTTCCGTGTCTGCCGCATCGAGCAGTCGCTGCACCTGAGTGCCGATGGAGTCTGCGTCCTGACCCGCTTGCACTCTCGCCAGCGCTGCACGTCGCTGGGCGGGTTCGAGATCGACCGTCTGTTCGAAGAGCTGGCGCACTTCGGCCCAGCGCTCGTGATAGGCGCTCATGCTGTGGACCCCACGGGGTCGTCGAAGGCCGTGAGCAGGAAGGCTCGGGCGAGTTTCCAACGGCGATTCATGGTGCGCAGGGAGAGCCCCCGGAGATCGGCGACCTCCTGCAGGCTGTGTCCTCCGAAGAATCGGAGCTCCACCACTTCGGCCAGTTCGGCGTCCAGTTCGGCAAGGTCGCGCAGGGCGTCGTCCACTTCGAGCACGAAGGCCGAACCGCTGGGCGCCAGCTGGTCCGGGTCGATGCCCGCCTCGTGCCGACGGACATCACGCTTGGCCGTCGTGCGGCGTCGGGCGTGGTCCGTGAGTACGCGGCGCATGATATGGCTCGCCAAGAGGTGCTCGTCGTGAGGGTCGAGCTGCGCATCGTTCGAGCGCCCTTTCTTCCAGGCGTCCAGGCGCAGCCAGGCTTCGTGCACGAGGGCTGTGGGTTGCAGGGTGTGGTCTACGCGCTCGACAGCCAGGAAGCGTTCCGCGGTGTCGCGCAGCCGGGCGTAGACGTCGGCGCGGAGCTCGGCGTCGCGGTGGGGCTGCGGCTGCTGGTGCGTGTCGGGAATCTAGGTCGCCCCGCGGTCCTTGAGAAATCGAACCATCTCGTCCTTGCCACGAAGCTCGGCGGCCTGCAACAGGCTCAGCCCCGCGCGATCGACCTTGTATCCTACGACGTGTAGGTCGGCGCCCTTTTCGATCAGAAAGGCGGCCAGGTCGATCTGCCCCCGTTGGGCCGCTTCCCAGAGACCGGTCGACCCCAGGGTGTCCTGGTCTATGGGGGCGCCGTGATCCAGCAGCAACTGGGCGGCTTCGATGCTGCCCTGCCCGATGGCCGGGTAGAGCATGGGCGCGAAGTCATGGGGCCCGCGCTCATGGATCGCGTTGGGGTGCTGCTTCAGGATGGTGGCTGCCCGGTCGAGCCTGCCCACGGAGATGGCGGTGCACAAGGACATGGGTGCGCCGTGGTCCAACAGGTAGTTGATGTTGTCGCGGAAGCCGGTGTGTCCGCAGGCTTCGACGGCGAGTTCGTCCTGGGTCGAGCGGCAGAAGGCTCGCCGAGGGTCTGGGTCCACCAGGCTGCGCAACGTGGAATGGTCGAAGTGGGCAGGGCTGGTGACGGCGCCGTGTTCTTCGCGACCGAGGTCCGAAAGGTCCGGCCACTGCACGTCCCCGCCGTCAACGTCCCAAGCGTAGCGGGTGCTCATGTCGTCGCGCGGCACGCGCTCGGGGTGGCGCAGGAGGTCGGCCACCTCGGCATGCCCATGCGCCTCGGCCATCTGGAGCGGATTTCGACCCCGTGCATCCCGCGCGCTGAGGTCTGCGCCCCGGCGCATGAGGTAGCGCACGATGGGCAACTCGCCGCGTCGCGCCGCGGCGTGCAGGAGGGTGTCGCCCGCGCGCTGGGGAGCGTTGACGTGTGCGCCGTTGCTGAGCAGCTCCACCGAGGAGCACAGGGCGCGCCTGGGCGAGGCGCAGTGCACGGCGCCATAGGCAGGCGTGACGCCGTTGCGTCCAAGCGGGTTGCCGTCTGCATGGGCGCCCGCCGACTGCAGCTGGTACAGGGAGCCATGGCCGGCAAGGGCGCCCGCGTAGAGCGCGGTGCCGCCCACCGGGTGCCACGTCTCCAAGCAGGTGGGGTCTGCGGTCCAGAGCGCTTGCGCCTTCTCCCAATCGGGGATCATCACGGCTTCAATCAGATCGATGGGTGGCTCGTGCTCCAGCAAGGCGGTGACGACGGCGCCATGCCCGCCACTGGCGGCCAGCACGAGAGCTGAGCGGCCGTCGCTGTGGGTCGCGGCAGCAAGCTCGGAGTGGGAGCGGAGGGCTTCCCGAACCTCGCCCTCCCGGCCGTGGGCCACCGCGTCCAGGAAGGCGTCCCGCAGGGCAGGTGGAATCTCGTCCCGCTTCGGATTCGAACCGAGGTTGCCGGCGGCCCCTTGGGCGACCTTGGTTCCGGCCAGGGGTGCGCAGCCCACGAGGGCGGCGGCCCCGATGCTGGACCAGGCGGCGGCGCGGGTCAGGAAGTCACGGCGGGTGGCGGGGGGCATGGGCAGCTCCAGAGGGTGTCTGTCCCTGTAAGCGCGAGCGGCGCGCGATTCGTGCCACGGGAATTCCGGCCGCCCTCGAGAGCCCAGCTGACCTCTGGTCACTTGGGCTGGCTGTGTCATGATTGCAGGGATGATCACAACACTTCTCTCCGCAGTCCTGATTCCCTCCCTTCTCTCTCCCGCTGCTGCCCTGACGTCTGATTCGGTGCTTGCTCCACCGTCCCAGCCGGCCGCCGTGCCTGTAGCGAAGCCGGCTCTCCCGGCTCCCGAAGGGTCCCTCGCCCATGACCCGAGCAACCCCTACCGGCTCGTCATCGTGGATGTCCCGGCCTTCGCCATGGGGGCCCTCGCCGGCCTCGACGTCGACGTGGTGGGGCCGACCCCCGACGGCCAAGGTGTCGAGGTCGTCGCCCAGAACCGCGAGCTCGCCATCCTGGCGGAGAGCGGCTTCAGCTACTCCGTGAACATTCCGGACCTCGAGACCCACTACGCGTCCCGCATGCAAGACGTGGAGCAGGTCTTCAGCAGCGTCGGCGGATCCATCACGCCCGCCTTCGGGCAGGGCAGCATGGGCGGCTACCACAACTTCACGGAGGTCGTGTCCATCCTCGACCAATTGTCCGCCCAGTATCCGCAGATCATGGGCGCCAAGGTCAGCCTCGGCCAGTCCATCGAGGGCCGGGACGTGTGGGCCGTCAAGATCAGCGACAACCCTGGGGTGGATGAGAACGAAGCCGAAGTGCGCTTCGATTCGCTGCATCACGCGCGCGAGCCCATGAGCATGGAGTCGTCGCTGTACTACATGATCTGGCTGCTGGAGAACTACGGCACCGACCCCCTGGCGACCTTCCTTGTGAATGAGCGCGAGACGTGGTTCGTGCCGGTCGTGAACCCCGACGGCTACGTCTACAACGAGACCACCAACCCGAACGGCGGTGGCATGTGGCGCAAGAACCGGCGCAACAACCCCGGCAGCAGTTTCGGTGTCGACCTGAACCGCAACTACCCCTTCCGTTGGGGCTTCGACGACTCGGGTTCCAGCCCCAGCGCGTCGTCTTCGACCTATCGCGGGACTGCACCGGCCAGCGAACCGGAAGTCCAAGCCATGGTGGCCTTCTTCGCGAGCCGCAACTTCCGCACGGCCCTGTCCTCGCACAGCTACTCCAACCTGTGGCTGGCGCCCTGGGGCTACGACAACATCTTCCCGCCGGACCACGCCGACCTGCAGGAGGTCGGCGCCTTGGCCACGGCCTCTTCGGGGTTCCCCTTCGGCCCGGCCTTCGTGCTGCTCTATCCGGCCAACGGTGTGACCGTCGATGAGGACTATGGCCCCAACGACACCTTCTCTTGGACACCGGAGATCGGCAGCTCGTCCCAGGGCTTCTGGCCGCCTGTCAGCAACATCGTCCCGCTCGCGGACAGCGTGCTGGAAGGCTTCCAGACCACGGCCCTGAGCGCTGGCGACTACCTGCGGCACCGGGGATCGACGCTGACCGACCTTGGAGATGGCGACGGGAAGTTCGAGCCCGGTGAGACCGTGGGCGTGTCGGTGAACGTGCGCAACAGCGGGCGTGGCGCAGGGGTTGCGGGCGTGACCTTGGGCTCCACCCACGCGGACTTGAACGTCACCAGCGGCAATGAAGCTCTCGGTTCCATTGCAGGCTTCACGTCGGCGGACAACGCTGCGGCTCCGCTGCTCATGACCATCGATGCGGGCGCGACGCCGGGAAGCACCCTGTCCTTTGATTCGAGCCTCGTCTGGGACGGCCCCACGGACACGGTGGGCGGCTCGCTCATGGTGAGTGCCCCCGACGCCAACGAATGGACGAATCTCGGTGGAGGAAGCATCGGCATCAACGGCGTTCCGTCCCTGACGGGCATGGGCACGTTGGTGATGGGCACCAGCTTCCAGCTGGACGGCGTCAACTTGCCGTCGAACACGCCGATGCTGGCGTGGTTGTCCTTCAGCAGCATGCCCCTCAATGTGTTGGGGGGCACCCTGCACGCCAACCCCATGAACCTGCAGTTCTTCCGTCTCAGTGACGGGGGCGGCGCGTTCACGGAGGGTGGCACGTGGCCGGGTGGTCTGCCCATGGGCACCGACCTCTACCTGCAGCTGTTGGTGCAGGACCTGTCGGTTCCCGCAGACATCACGCTGTCCAACGGCGTGATGACCACCACGCCCTAGGCTTCGTCGCGGACGCTCGCGCGCATCGCTCCCGCTTCCGTCACCGAATATGACGAAGCGGGGGCGATGTGCGTTCAGGGGCCGTCACGGAGTCGTGCCTGGGCATGATGTGCCCGGAGGTGTGCTTTTGATCCCATCGTTGACCCGACTGCCTGTCCCGTTCCGCGCCGCTGCGTTCGCTGCTTGGGTGGCAGCGTTCGTCGGTGGCTCCCTGGCCTGGGGTGTCAGCGCACAAGACGTGAGGCCGGACCCCGCTGCGCCGGGGGTCGACACGGCCCTCAACGTGCTGAAAGGTTCGCCTGCCTCGCGGGGCAGCGCCCAAGACGAGGCGCCGTCCTCCAAGGCGCTGGTGGGCTTCAAGGTCCGTTGCCAGGAGCTGGTGAACGGTCTGGTGTCGGCCGGGCTGCCTGGGGCATCCGCGGCCGTGGTGCTGTCCGACGGCTCCCTGCACACTTTTGTGGCGGGCAAGACGAGCGGCGAGGGTGGTCGGGATCTCACCCCGGTCGACCGCATGCTCGTGGGCAGCACCGGCAAGACCTTCGTGACTGCGGTAGCGCACCGGCTCATGGAGCAAGGCGTGTTGAGCCTCGACACCACGACCGCGGAGCTCTTTGGCGAGCAGGCCCCTGAATGGCTGGAGCGCTTGCCCCACGCCCGGGACTTCACTCTCGGCAACCTCCTACGCCATCAGACCGGCCTGGAGCGCTATGTGTTCGAGCAGGCGTTCACCCAGACCCTGTCCAGCGAGGTGGATCGGGTCTGGCGGCCCGAGGAACTGCTCGCCTTCGTCTTCGACCGGCCGCCGCTCTTTGCGCCCGGGGAGGGCTGGGCTTACTCGGACACCAACTACATCGTCGTGGGCATGATGATCGAGCGCGTCACGGGGCGGCGCTTCTACGAGCTGGCGCAGGAGATGTTCGTGGTGCCCCTCGGCTTGAAGGACACGCTGCCCACCGACTCCGCGCGCGTGCCGGGCCTGGTCCAGGGCCAGGTGATCAATGGTCGAGGCATGGGGATCGGGACGCAGTTGCTCGACGAGCAGGGCAAGGCCACCTACAACCTGCAATTCGAGTGGTGTGGTGGTGGGTGGGCAAGCACGCCGGGGGACCTCGCCCGCTGGGCGGGGGCACTCTACGGCGGCACCGCGCTCAAGAGCTCTTCGCTCCGAACGCTCTTGGACACGGTGGAAGCACCCGGCCTGTGGCCCGGCACACGCTACGGTCTCGGTGTCATGCTGCGGGAAACGGACGCGGGGCCCATGCGTTTCCACGACGGCTTCATGCCCGGGCACCTCACGACCTTGGCGCACTTTCCGCGTTCGGGTGTGTCGGCAGCCCTGCAGGTGAACACCGATGACGCGCGAGCGATCGGGCGGCAGCGCTTCGAGGTGCTCGTGGAGCTGGCGGGCCTGGCAGAGTCCCTGGCGAACTAACGGCGCGCAGACGGCTGCTTGCTGCCCTCAGGGCCAGGCGCGGCGGAACTTGCTGAACACGAAGGGGTAGTGGGGCTGGAACCAGTTCCGGAAGCTCCTGCGGAGCAGCGCCCTTCCGGTGGCCCAGGACCCGCCGAAGACCACGGTGTGCAGGTCGTCAAAGAAGTCCGCTGAGTAGCCGGGATAGCCGGGCACCCAGGCCTCGAAGCCGGGCAGCGGGCGGAAGGGGGTGCAGGTGAGCTCCCAGCCGTTGCCCACCAGTTCGTGCACGCCCCAGGCGCTGGCGCCCGCAGGGTGGGAACCCACCGGAGCCGGTTCCCAGAGCAGGAAGTCGAAGGCGCCGTATTCGGGACCGGGCGGTGCGTCGCCCCAAGGATGGAGGCGGCGTGTGTTCTCGGGCGTCTCGTAGGCGGCGCGGTTGAGTTCAGCTTCCGTGGGCAGGCGCGCGCCCGACCAGGCACAGTAGGCGGCGGCTTCGGCCTGGCTCACCTGCACCGGGCGGCTGGCGACTTCGTGGAAGGGTCGGGAATCGAAGGGGCCGCGCACCAACCAATGGCCGTCGTGGCGAGCCCAGTTGTGGGGGTGCTCCAGTTGTTGTTCGAGACGCCAGGCCCAAGCGGCTTCCGACCAGTGCTCCTGCTGCGCATACCCACCAGCCTCGACGAAGGCGAGGTAGTCATCGTTGCTGACCGGCAGCGCATCGATGGCGAAGGCCGGCACGTCCACCTCTTGAGCGGGAAACTCGTTGTCCCAGCCGAAGGGAATCTCGTCGAAGGGGACGCCGAGGGTCGTGGTCCCTGCAGGGATGGCGATGCGAGCCTGGGGGATCGCCCCCGCAGCCGCATGCCGGCCAGCCAGCGAGGCAGCGGGTGCGTCCTTCAGGGACTCGTCGAGCTGCGCCACCATGTAGAGCAGAGTCTCGTGGTGCATGACCTCGTGTTCGAGCAGCACGTGATAGATGCGACGACCCTGGGCAACGCGCTCTCCGGCGTCCCGCTCGGCCAGGGCGTCCACGAGCGGGGCCGCAACCAGCACCCGATGACGGATCTCGTCGCGGTACGCCAGGATGTCCGCCATGTCCGGCCAGTCGGGCTCCTCGGGCACATCGCCTTCGTCGAGGGGGTCGATGCCAAACTCGAAGAGGGCGTCGAAGCCCGGGTTGAAGCTGGGCTCCTTCAGCAGGCCGCGGTTCAGCTGGTTCCAGGCGAAGGCCGGAAGATGCCCCACATAGAAGATGAGCGGTTGGCGCAGGGCGATGGGGCGCTGCAACCAAGCACCTTCCTCAAGCAAGGCAAAGAGCGCGTCGCTACGTCGCCAGGCAGCTTGCAGCTGATCCAGTACATCCGGCGAGCGGAGCGTGGCCGCTTCAGGCATGGGTGCGGACCAACAGGACGTCGGCGAAGAGCCGTTCGGGGTCCGTGTAGGCCTGGCGCACCTCGAAGCCCGTGCCCTGCACTGCGGCGCTAAAACTCTCCGAGCTGTACTTGCAGGAGAGTTCGGTGCGGATCTCTTGGCCTGCTTCGAGCCGGATGCGCAAGTCGAGTGCATCGATGTGCACATCCACCGCGCGCGTGGCGCGCACGCGGATGTCCACCCAGGCCTTCGCGGCGTCGTAGAAGGCGTGGTGCTCGAAGGCGTCCACGGGGAAGTCGGCCCCGAAGCGCCGGTTGAGCACGGTGAGCACGTTCTTGTTGAAGGCGGCCGTGACGCCGGCGGCGTCATTGTAGGCCGCATCGAGGCGCGCACTGTCCTTGATCAGGTCGATGCCCACCAGGAAGCCGTCGCCCTCCGCGAGTTGCTGGGCAACGAGGGTAAGGAAGGCCGGAACCTGGTCCGGGTGCAGGTTGCCGAGGGTGCCAGCGAAGAAGGTGACGAGCCGCGAGCCGGGCTCGTGGTTCGCGCCCAGGGTCTTCAGGTCATGCAGGAAGTCCGCCTCGAGACCGCGTACGCGCAGCTCGGGGTAGGCGGCGGCGAGGCGTGCCACCGAGCCCTGGAGGAAGTCCCCGCTGATGTCCAGCAAGGTGCAGTGGGTGAGGTCGCCCGGAGCGTGCAGGGCATCCAGGAGGACGTGTGTCTTGCGGCCACTGCCGGCACCCAACTCGATGTACTCGGTGGGGTGGATCTCTGCTGCGATCGCCCCCGCGTATTCTTCCAGGATCGCAAGCTCAGTGCGGGTCTGGTAGTACTCGGGCTCGTGGGTGATGCGCTCGAAGAGCTCGCTGCCGTGCTCGTCGTACAGCAGGCTGCAGGGGATTTCGGGCAAGGCCTTGGTGAGGCCCGCTCGCAGTTCGCGTGCCTCGGGGCTCAGGGAGGCGGCAGTCGAGCTGTGGGGCCGCAGGGACTTCTCTGGGTGATCGCTCATGAGCCTCTGGCAGGGGCGGACGAGTTGTAGGCGCTCTTCGTACGGGCAGCTGGTGCACCAGCATACGGGAGTTCGGGTTCCCAGCGCACGGGGCGTCGGCCGGTGATAGCCTCCAGCCCCAGCGCATGCGCTGCCGACAGAAGCGCCGTGATGCCTGCGAGCTTCCCCTCCTTCCGTTGCTAGAATCCGCCGCCATGAACCGGCTTTCCGCCTTGCTCGTGATTGGCAGTCTGTTTCTGGTGATCCTGGGCGCACCGGCCTACGAGATCGCCGGGGGCAATTGGCCGACGGCTGGCATGAAGGGTGAGGTGACCACCGAGGCCCTGCTGACCGGCAGCGTCGCCAAGGAAGTGGAGAGCACCCTCGAGGCGAACGCCCTGCTCTCGGAGCGCATCAGACCCCGTTACAACGAACTCATGTTCCTGGGCCTAGGTGTTGCTTCACCCAGGGTGCTGATCGGCCAGGACGACTGGCTGTTTCTCGCGTCGCGGATTGGGGCTCGGCCCAACGCCGCCATGAACCGCCTGTCCACTACCTGCGCTGAGGTTGCCGTGCTCGTGGATTGGTTCGAGCGCAACGGCACCCACGTCGTCTTCGAGTTCATCCCCCGCAAGCAGTCGCTCTACCCGGAGCAATTGCCGAAGGCCCTGAACCCGCCCTATGAACCAGTGTTCCCGGAGCTCTTGGCGGCGATGCAGGCGGCCGGTCTGCACGTGGTGGACCTGCGGGAAGCGCTGGGCCCCCGGGATGGCGCGTTCTTCCTGACCAATGACGACCATTGGAACCACGAGGGATCGCGGCGCGCCGCCCAGGCAGTGGCGCAGGAGATCAAGGCGCTCTACCCGGACGGAGATCTTCCGGGCACGCCCGTCGATGCAGAGATCCGCACCAGCGAGAGCTACCGGTTTGCCGGGAACCTGGTGGACATGCTGGGGTTTCAAAAAGACGGCTACATGTACGAGCGCTTCAGCGTTGACCGTGCGCGCATCCGGGCCTTTCCGCCCGGCTCGCCGCGACCGTTCACGGGCTCGGACGAACCACAGGCCATCACGGTGTTGGGCACCAGCTTCTCCGCGGGCTTCCACACGGCCTCCCTGCTGATGGGGTATCTGGGGCGCGAGGTGGAGAACCGCTCCAAGGCTGGTCTCGCCGGCGGCTACCGCATGGCGGACCTGTGCCGCGAGTTGTTGCTGGGCCTGCGTGACTTCCCCGAGCTGCTGGTGTGGGAGTTCCCCGAGGACTTCTTGATTCAGACAGTGCCGTACTTCGTGCAGCCGCTCACGAGCGTGACGGATGTCGCCGACGGCTTCCCCTACACGAAGCGGGCGCTGCCCGTGAAGGAGCGCACGGTCACGGGCATCCGTGTGACGGGTGAAGATGAGTCGGGTTTGTCGGGCACGATCAGCGCTCCCAACGGCTCGCTGGTCTACACCCTGGAACGGCCGGTTCCGGGCGATGGCTCGGCGGTGGTGGCCTTCCCCGTGCTCGTCTCTGGCCAGGGTTTCCAGACCACGGCCTGGGACACCGGCGCGAAGGTGGGGTCGGGCGGTGTGCGCAAGACGTTGCTGCGCAACTCCGAGTTTCCGCACCTTGTGATCGTCTCACTCAAGACCGAGGACGGTTCGCCGGTGAGGCGCATCCACATCAAGCCCTTCGACAAGTTTGCGCGTTTTCACCTGGGCCCGCCGGAGTTGTGGACCCGCTAGTCGGGATCCGGTGACGTCATGATCTTCACGAGTCAGATATTCCTGTTCTGGTTCCTGCCGAGCATCCTGCTCCTCTACTACCTGCTGCCGTTCAAGTTCCGCAGTGGGTTGTTGGTGCTGGTGAGCTACCTGTTCTACGGCTGGTGGCGCCCGGACTTCGTGCTGCTGATGTTGGTCAGCACGCTGATCGACTTCTGGTGCGGGCGCGGCATCGGGCGCATGCACGCGGCCGTGGACAGCGCGCCCAATGACGCAGCGGCGGCGGGCCTTGTCAAGAAACGCAAACGCTTCCTGCTGCTCTCGATGTGCGCCAACCTCGGCTTGTTGGGGTACTTCAAGTACTGGAACTTCGGCATCGACAGCCTGAACGTGCTGCTCGAGGCCTGGGAGGTGGCGCCCATCCAGTGGGCGGCCATCGTGCTGCCCGTGGGCATCTCCTTCTACACCTTCCAGTCCATGTCGTACTCCATCGATGTGTACCGCAAGGACGCGCCGCCCGTCTCGCGCTTCATCGACTTCGCCTGCTACATCTCGCTGTTCCCGCAGCTCGTGGCCGGGCCCATCGTGCGTTACCAGACCTTGGCCCATCAGCTCACCCAGCGGGACCACACCCTCGACAAGTTCGCGCGCGGCGCCTTCCTGTTCCAGGTGGGTTTCATCAAGAAGCTGCTCATCGCGGACACGGTAGCGGTGGTGGCGGCGCAGGCCTTCGATCTGTCGGACCCCACGGCGACGGAGGCCTGGCTGGGTGCGGTGGCCTACACCTTCCAGATCTACTTCGACTTCTCTGGCTACTCGGACATGGCCATCGGCCTGGGCTACCTGTTCGGTTTCACTTTTCCCATCAACTTCGATTCGCCCTACAAGTCCAAGAGCATCACTGAGTTCTGGCGCCGCTGGCATGTGTCCCTGTCCACTTGGTTACGGGACTATCTCTACATTCCGCTGGGGGGCAACCAGCGCGGGCCGCGGCGCACCTACCTCAACCTGTCCTTGACCATGTTGCTGGGCGGCCTGTGGCACGGGGCCGCCTGGACCTACATCGTCTGGGGCGCGTACCAAGGGGCTTGGCTGGCCTTCGAGCGTTGGCTGGGCAAGCGCTCGCTCTACTCGATGTTGCCGTCCGCGGGCCAGGTGTTGTGCACCTTCCTGATCGCGATCGTGGGCTGGGTGTTCTTCCGCGCTGAGAGCATGAGCCAGGCCGGGCAATTCCTGGGAGCCATGTTCGGCCTGGGGGGTGTGATCGAGGGGGGCGTGACCGAAGGCGCCGCGGCGACGGGCTCGAGGATCCAGATCGACGCGCTGCAGATGCTCATGCTGTGGTTGGCGCCTGCCATCTGCTGGTTCCTGCCCAACAGCCAACAGCTCGCCAACAGGGAGGGCTTCGGTTGGCCCCGGGTGGCTGCAGCCATGCTCTTCCCGCTGGCGGTGTGCCACCTGTTCTTCGTGAGCTACTCGCCCTTCCTCTACTTCCAGTTTTGATCGGAGCGTCGCCATGAAGCGTGCGGGCTGGGCGCTGCTGGTGTTCGCCGTCTTGTCCGCCGTGCTCTGGGTGGTGTTGGACGAGGAGACGCCCAGGTCGGACAGCCCGCCGGTGTCGAGGGAAGATGCGACCCGGCGTGCACAGGCGGCGCGGGAGATGTCTGTTCAGCCCGAAGCGGGAGCTGGGCTTCGCCCGTTGCCGGTGGAAGCTGACGAGGTCAGCGATCCCCTGCCGCTCAACACGTCTTCTGTGCCTGTGCTGCAGGTCGAGGTGTTCGTGGAGAGCTTCGAAGGGGAGGCGGGACACATCCCCGCGGTGGGACTCCCGGTGGCTTTGGGGGTCAGTACCTCGCGTACGGATCTCTCCGAGCCTCTGCACCAGCTCGTGACGGATGATCAGGGCGTGGCTCGAGTCGATCTCCCGTGGCGCGCTCGTTACGAGTCGCGTTCGCCTCGCTGGTTTGTCTGGGCTCGCGTGAAGAGTGAGGGCTGGCTGGAACGGGTGCGCTTCGGGCAGGTTCCCTTGCTTCCCGCTGAAGGCGTCAGCATCCAGGTGTCGGCGATCCGTGGCGTTGAGGTCTGGGGGCGGGTGATCGGGCCGGACGGCGAGCCCACGCACGCACGGGTCGACTGGTGGTCGCTCGAGGAGGGCTCCCGCGTCACGGGATTCCTGGGCAACGCCGATGAGAACGGTCTCTTCAGCGGCGAGCTCAGCGTGCAAGGCCGGCTGCGCTTGTACGCCATGGGGCGTTCGACGTTCCTCGGTCGGAATCGCGATCTGAAAGCTGGCGCGGCGGACGTGGGCACCGGTGCGTCCGAGGAGTTTCGTGTGCGCTTCGATGAGCAGCCGCCGTTCATCGAGTTCGCTGTCTCGGGCCCAGGTGTCCTGCGTGGTCGGCTCTTGGATGGGGCAGGGCGGGCCGTGCCCCAACACCTGCTGATTGCTGTCTTGGCGGAGAAGGACGCAGAGCTTTCGGGGCGCGTGGGCCGCGACCCGGTGGTCCATGCATCCGACCTGGGCCTGCAGGGCGGCGGACATGTGTTCGCCGACGCTGAAACGGGCCCCGACGGCAGGTTCTTGATCCAGGGGCTTCGTGGGGGCAGCTATCACCTGCGGGTGAAACCACCAGCGGAAGGTGCTGCCACCAGTTGGCAACGCCTGACTGAGCAGGCCATTCCGGCCAACGGTGCGCCGTTCCAGCTGACGTACGTCCGCTCGCACCTCGCGATTCATGTGCGCCGCTCCGATGGAGAGCTGCCGGGCCCACTTCATCGTGGCCAAGAACTGGGCCTGGCGATTCCGGTCGGAGAGCGCGCCGAAGGGGACTCACCCATGCTGTCCGTGATGCACGCTCCGGGTTCTTTCTCCTGGAGTGCCGGTGGGGAGAAACGTCGACTGGTCGCTGACAGGGTGGGTGAAGGAGAGTTCCTCGTGGACGTCGAGCCCGGATCCGTCGTGGATGTCGGCTTGATCGGCGAGGGAATCCCTTGGCGGTCCCGACGAGTCGCCCTGCCACAGGGCGGAGGGCGGGTTGATGTGGAACTCGTCCTTCCAGAGCCAACGTCGACCGGTGTGCTGGTGCTGCACGTCCTGGATCGGCGAGGTGAGGCACCGCAGGGGCCCGTGCGCGTGCGTGTGGAAGAGCCTGGGACCGGTGCGGTGCTCTTCGAGTCCACGGCTTCGGCGCGGCAAGGCAGCTTGGAAAAGCGCGCCGTGCTGCCGACGGGGCGATACCTCCTACGCGTGGACGGCTTGGCGTCGCGCAGTTTCTGGCACGGCACCGTTACGGGCAGCCGGAGCCACGGCAGTGCCGAGCGGGTCGTGGACGTGGAGCCTGGCCGTGAACAGCAAGTGACCCTGCAGCTCAACGCAGGTTCCCGGCTCGCTGTGACTGTGGTCGGAAACCCGGGCGGACCATCGAACTCTGCCAGCGCATCCGTGTCGTGGATGGGGCCGGGGGCACGGGCGCTGCGCCAGGTCTACTTCGGTGAGCCAACACTCTCAGTGGCACTGCGCCTCGAGCACGAGGCTCGCTGGCCCGAAGAGGTCTTCTTCCTGCGTGAGGCCAAGCAGGGTACATCCGCCGCAGGTCTGCATTTGTTGTCGACTCTCGCCCTGGGAGAGGAAGCGACCTCTGAGTTGTTGGCTCCGGGGGACTACACACTGGTCGCGGTGGGCCCCGATGGACGGGAGCGGCGCCAAGCGGTGAGCCTCGTGGACGGCGAGACCTTGGCTGTCCGCGTGTTGTTGGACTGAGGGCCAGCGCGCGTCGGACGCGCGACTCAGTAGAGCCGGTACTCGAAGGGGTCGACGGGGGTCTTCGAGGACTTGAAGGCCAGGTACAGCAAGAGCGCCACGAAGAGCAGGATGGGCGTCACCCAATAGCGCTTGTTGCAGGCCAGGTAGCTGAAGAAGGACTTCATGGGATCGGCGACTTCCAGTCCATGGAACGGAGACGGCCTTGAGCGCGCCAGCATACGACGCCTTGGGGGAGCGCGACACGGGACGCCGCAAGCAGAGCTCTAGCGGAGGAGTGTCTTGCTGGCCCAGAGTAGGGCGGCTGCGATCGCGAGGCCACGGGCCAGCCAGGTGCGCGTGCGGTCCGCCTGCACCGTGAACACCCGCTGACTCCGGGAGCCGTGTCGTTTCCGCACGCGCTCTGCATGGTGCACCCGGCGCACGACCCGTTGCCGTTGTGAGCCGGGTTCGGAAGCCGAGCTGTCGGGGACAGCCTGCGGATCACGGCTCGGTCGGGGATGGATGGGGCTGATCTGCATGATCGTGTGGAGTCGCCCAGGCGGGTGCGCGATGGGCGCCGAGATGGGGTGAGCTGAAAACGGATGCAGCTCCCACAGTGTGGGATGACCGTGAAACAGCAGGCGACGGTCCAGGTCTTGCTGAAATCCGTGATGGGCGTCTCAAGGCGGCAGCTTCGTGACGTTTGAGCCGTGCTGGGCGCGCGCCCCCATCGCGTGCTCCCCAACGAGAGCAGCGGGCTCATGAGGGTGGTCGGCGCTCTCTAGCCGCCGAGCATGTCTGTGACGTTGCTCATGTAGTAAGCGTAGAAGGCCGCCACGGCTCCCAGGATGCCCAGCCGGATCCAGCGCCCGGATTGCTTCCGGGCGGCATCCATCAGCGCCACTTGCTCGAGTTCACACACGGATTCTTCGAGGCGGGCGAGGCGATCTTCCAGGGGCTCAGACATGCTGCCTCTATCGACCAGCGGGTAGAGAGAGATGAAGGCGACCCCAAGATTGCACCCAAGTTAGGCTGTACGGCCTGCTGCCGTCCCGGCACTGAGCGCTGAACCAGAACCAGCCGACACGAAGGAGAACTGTGGGTTTCTATCGCGACTACATCCTTCCGCGCGGCGTCGACAAGGCACTGTCGGGGGAGGAGCACGAGGCGCAGCGCCAGAAGGTGACTGCAGGTCTGCACGGGCGGGTGCTGGAGATCGGCTTCGGTTCCGGGCGCAACCTGGCGTACTTGCCGGAGGAGGTCGAGCGCGTCGAGGCCGTGGAGCCGGCGAAGGGTGGGCGCAAGATCGCCTTGCCGCGCATGGATGCCTGCCACGCAGACGTCGCCTTCGTGGCCGAGAATGCCGAGTCGGTGCCTCTGGAGGACGGCAGCATCGATTGCGCCTTGTCGACCTGGACGATCTGCAGCGTGGTGAGTCCGCCGCAGGCCCTCGCTGAGATCCGCCGGGTCCTGAAGCCCGGCGGTGCCTTGCATTTCGTGGACCACGGCCTGGCCCCTGACCCGAAGGTCGCTCGCTGGCAACGGCGCCTCGAACCGCTGCAACGCCTGGTGTTCGGCCGCTGTCGTCTGCAGCTGCCCATCGATGAGCTGCTGCGGGAGGCGGGCTTCGAACTGGAGGCGCTGGACCGCTTCTACATGCCGGGCCCGAAGATCTCGTCCTATATGTACGCGGGCGTGGCGCGCGTGCAGTGAAGCGGGCCTACTCGGCCTCGCTCTTGAGGGAGATGGATCCGTCGCGCTCGATGCGCACGTGCAGGACATGCGGGCGGCAGCAGACGGGGCAGTCCTCCACGTACTCCTGTTCGGAGCCGGCGCTGAGGTCGACACCCACGACGATGTCTTCGCCACAGAAGTCGCAGGTGTAGATGTGTTCTTCAAGCATCGCCGCATGATGCCACGGCGGGGTGTAGGGTACGGGTCCTTGTGTCACGGATCGTGTGGAGAGCTGCCCGTGGGTGTGCTTGCGAGCGTTGTGTGTGCCGTTGTGCTGCCGCTTCTCGTTTCGGTGCAGGAGGAAGCGCCCAGCAGGGAGGACGAGGCCGTCGTGATGACGAACCATCTCACTTATGAGCCCGCACCCGATCTGCCCGGAGCTGGACGTCATGTGGTGCTGGTCGCCGGCGACGAGGAGTACCGGTCCGAGGAAGCCCTGCCCATGCTCGCGAAGATCCTGGCGCGGCGTCACGGCTTCCGCTGCACGGTTCTGTTCTCCTTGAACGAGCAGGGCGAGATCGACCCTACGGCGAGCTCACGGATCCCGGGGCTTGAGCTGCTGGACGAGGCGGACGCGCTCGTGTTGTTCACGCGTTTTCGGCGTCTGCCGGACGAAGACATGGAGCACATCGTGGCTTACGTCGAAGCGGGCCGGCCGTTCATCGCCTTGCGGACTGCAACCCACGCCTTTGCCTATGAGGCGGAGTCAACGAGCCCCTACGCGCACTGGTCCTGGAATCACGGGGAGCCATGGCCGGGTGGTTTCGGCCGCCAGGTGTTGGGGGAGACATGGGTCAACCACCACGGTCACCACGGGCAGGAGAGCACGCGGGGCGTGGTGCCCGATGGGGTGCGCTCGCACCCCATCCTGCGAGGGGTGGAGGATGTGTGGGGGCCCAGCGATGTCTATGGCATTCGTGACCTGCCGGAGGATGCCGTCGTGCTGCTGGAGGGCTCGGTCCGGGCCGGCATGACACCCGACGCGCCAGCCGTGGAGGGGCCGAAGAATGACCCGCGCATGCCGATTGCCTGGTTGCGTGAACGGGACTTTGCGGCTTCGCCTGAGCCCGCCCCCGAGAGGCAGCGTCTTGTCACATCCACCCTCGCCGCTGCCGTCGACATGCAGAGTGAAGGCTTGCGGCGCTTCCTGATCAACGCCGTTTACTGGTGTGTGGGATCCGAGGCGGCCATTCCTGCTCGCAATGACGCGCGCCTGGTGGGGGTCTACGAGCCCACGATGTTCGGGTTCGGCGGCTTCAAACCGAGGGTGCGCCCCGAGGATCACGCCCTCAACGACTGAAGACACGAAGTCGGAGGCACACAAGCTGCGAAGTGTGCGCCATAGTGGTCGGCCTTCTCGTTCCCAACCCTCCCCCCCTCCCCTCTCCCCCCCCAACGGAGCCCATCCGATGCGGATGCTTGCACCCCTCGTCGCTTCACTCTTGCTGACGCCTCTTTGTGTCGGCCAGCTGACGGACATCCAGCCCGGCCGGAATTTCACCAATGCCGTGGTGGCCTTTGGCACATCGGGTCGCTCGGAGAACATCGATGTGGGCGATATCGACAACGATGGCGACTACGACGTGGGGGTTGCGAACGGCGGCGACGGCGCGGTTCAGCTAAATGAGATCTATGTGAACAACGGGAACGCGCAGGGCGGCGTGCAGGGCGTGTTCGAGAATGGCACGCCGACGCGCTTCGCAGGTTTGCCGGCCGACACGAGCCGCGACATCGAGTTCGCCGACTTCGACGGCGATTCCGACCTCGACGTCTACATCTCCAACCGGGGCAACACCGTGAACAACGGTGAGGTGTCACGGGCTCACGTCAACCAGGGTGGTTTCCAGGGTGGCAGCATCGGCTTCTTCTCCGAGGGGACCGATGCCTTCTGGGGCAACCTCATCTCGGTGCCGCTCGCTGAAGAAGACGGCGTCCAGGACGGCCAGGGGCCGTTCCGTGACTTCAGCTGCGATTGTGATTTCGCGGACATCGACGATGACGGTGACCTCGATCTCTTCCACAGCAGCTATGGCCCCAACATCAGCGGCAACCGCGACTCCCGCATCTTCTTGAATGACGGCATGGGGCAGTTCGACGAGATGTGGCCCTGGATGGCTGCCGGTGGCGACATCCAGTTGCACACCCTCGACATCGACATGGCCGACTTTGACGGCGACTTTGACCTGGACGTGTTCGCGAGCAGCCGCAACAGCCAGGCGCGCGTCTGGATCAACCAGCTGGACCTTGCCAGCGGAACCTGGCCGGGCGACGCCTTCGTGGACGTGACCCAGACGGCGCTGGTGGACACCGGTGCGGGCTTGTCAGGCGGCGCCAACTACGAAGCGGAATTCGCGGACGTGGACGGCGACGGGGACTTCGATGTGTGGGCCAAGAACTACAACGGGGTTGCCGACGACATCCTGGAGAACGACGGAAGCGCGACCTTCACGCGCACCACGTGGATCACCGGCGATCCGAACAACGACGAGAACGAGATCGACTTCATCGACTACGACAGTGATGGCGACCTCGACGCGTTCCTGGCGAACTTCTCGGGTACCAACTGGATCTACCAGAACGGGTCGGCCCAGGGTTCGATGGTCATGCCACGCACCGGGACCGCCGGCGCGAACTGGAATGAAACCCCCTCCGCCAACAACAGCGGTACGACCCTCGATGGAGAGGTGGCCGACGTGGACGGAGATGGCGACCCCGACCTCATGCTGGCCAATGACGGGAACCAGCCGAACCGTCTGTGGATCAACGAGTTGGGCACGCCGGATACCCATGCGCCGACTTTCCATCAGGTGACTGTCCAAGGCACCAAGACGGATGGCAGCGACACGGTCATCCGCGCGCAGGTCCGGGACAACGCGCCGTACTACATCGTCGACTACTACAGCGCCAACTTGCTGTACACGGTGAACGGTGGCGTCGAGGTCTGCGTGCAGATGTTCTCGCAGCATGGCCAGCAGTTCCGCGGCGTCATTCCTGGCGGCGTCAACGGTGCCATCAGCTATCGGGTCGAAGCCACGGATGACGCCGGTAACACCGGCGTTTCTGCGTCAGTGAACTATCTGCAAGCGAGCTCGGGCGCCCCGCTCTGGGAGAACCTGGGCAGCGGCACGGTGGGTCTGAATGGCTTCGTTCCGTATCTGGCGATGGGTGGTCCGCAGGTGGGCGGTAGCGAGGTGACCTTCTCCTTGACCGACGCCCGTCCCAACGCCCTGGCGCTGACCTGGCTCGCGTTCACGTCCTCACCGTTCAACGCCATCGGTGGCACCGTGTTCGCGGCACCCTTTGCGAACCAGATTGCCATCACCACCACGGCGGGTGGCCTGCGCCAAGTGAGCAGCACCTGGCCCGGGGGCTTGCCGGCTGGAGTTGACCACTACTGGCAGGTGTTCGTGGCGGACGACACGTCCATCCACGGCATCACCATGAGCAACGCCGTGCACGGTGTGACCCCCTGACCCCGCACTGAGCGGTCGTCAGCGCGCCCGTCGGTGAGAGCCCCTCACCGGCGGGCGCGTGTCGTTGAGGGGTGCCACGCCTCAGTTGTCGCGCAGGCTTTCCAGATAGGCGATGAGCGCCAGCACCTCGTCCTTCTCGAAGGTGGACAGCAGTCCCTCCGGCATCGTCGAGATCTGGGAAGGCCGGCGGCGTGCGATCTCGCTCTTGGGGAGCTCCCGCACGGTGCCCTTGTAGGGGTCGACCTGCACGTCCACCTGGTTTGCGTCTTCGGCCAGGACCCTGCCTGAGAGGACGCCGCCCCCCGTGGTCACGAAGGTCTCGGAGGCATAGCCCTCGAGGATCTCGGCAGACGGATCGAGGATGTGGGTGAGCAGGGCTGCGCGATCGTGGCGCAGGACCACTTCGTTCAGAGGCGGTCCCGTCTGCGGCCGCTGCCCACCTGATGCGCTCGGCGTGTTGTCCACCACGTGGCAGAGCCCACAGGAAGCGACTTCGAACAGCGAGCGACCGCGTTCGGGCAGCTGCTGATCCACCCCGTGCAGTTGGTCGGTGAAATCGTCGACGGACCAGAAGGCGACGTAGCTGCGTTGCGCCGCAGCCTTGACGTCCACGGTCGCATCGTCTCCACCGTGCGCGACCTCGTCCAGCTCACCGAGCAGCAGCCGCTCTTCCTCTGATTCATCCACCACCTGCATGGTGCCGTTCATGCGCACCCAGTGGCCGGGGAAGGTGCACACATAGGGGTAGTCCCCAGGAGTCTCAGGTGCCTGGAAAGCCAGGGTCTGCGACTCTCCCGGTTGCAAAAGGCGGGACGCGAAGAGGACTTCGGCACGATCGGGCACGAAGCTCCGTTCCCACGCTGTCGGCTCCGCGGCCATGTCTTCGGCCGCCAACCCCACTTCGGCGAGGGCACCGGGCACGGTGACCACCACGTTGTGGGGCATGATGTCCGTGTTCTCGAAGTGGAGTTCGACGGAACGCCCCGCGACCACAGTGAACTGCGTGCGATCGAAGAGCAGCGCGTCGGGGACGGGGCGCAGGATGATGCGTGTAGGCCCGAGGCGGCGAGCTGCCACATGCAAGGGGCCCGCGAGGTCGCCGCTCACGTTGGGAGCGATGGCATCGGCCAGGGCCAGCAGGCGCGGGTCGGCGGCTGCATGCCCCGTCGTCCAGGCCGCTGCGAGTTCCGTGATCAGGCGTTGTGCCAAGGGGTCCACGGCTCCGGCGGGCCACTCGCTGGCTGGGATTTGCAGCAAGGCGTCGAGCAGGGCCGGCTGCAGGGTCGCGGAACCCCAGTGCCCGAGCAGCAGGGAGACGGCCGCGCTCCTGCGCACACCGAGGGCGGCGAGGCAGCGTGCGGCGGCGCGCTGCAAGCCCACGTCCAGGGGGGCGAGTTCGTGGCGGGTCGACGGGCGGGGTTGGGGTTGGTCGAGCGCCTCGAACACCGGGCGTCGAGCGCCATCGAGGATCGTCAGCCGGTACCCGTCGAGCCGCGTACCGAGGTTGCCGTCGGTTCGATTCCAGAGCTCGACCGCATCCATGCTGCGCTCGCTTCCCAGGTCCAGTTCCCACCAGGGGTCGGGCCGGTTCTCGATGGTGTGGGTCTGGGCTCCGTCGCCCCATGCACCCGACGTCTCGCCATCGATGCCGAAGGCGGCCAGTCCACCCCAGTTCGTCGACGATTGCTCTGCGTTGCCACCGAGGGCGACGTTGAGGCCACCCGACCAGACCTGGACTTCAGCCAGGGTGAGGGTGCGCTCGGGGCCGGGCAGCTGGACACGCACATAGCGGCCCTTGAGGAGAGCGGACGCTGACTCGCTACCTGGAGTTTCGGCACCTGGATTCATCGACTTCGTCAGGGCAGCGGGCAGCGCCGTCATGAGCGACGCGACCCGCTCGAAGAGCGCTTCCTTGGCTGGGATGTCGTCCACGAGCGGCAGCGCCTCCAGCAGGTCGATCATGCCCCGGAAGGAGGAGCTGGCCTCAAGCCACGCAGCGTTGGGGTTGGCTTGTTGCTCGAGCCTTGCTGCCATGGCCAGGCGGCGCGTGCTCGTCCGGCGAGCGTCCTGGCTGAGGGTCTTCAGGGGTGCTTCGAAGGCGGCGAGCTCGTCGGGCGACAGGCTACCCAGGCTCGCGAACAGCCCCGACAGGAGGTGGTCCACATGGCCCACGTCCCGGGAGTCTGCCTTGAGGACGGCGGCCAGGAACTCCTGGGCGAGAGCTTGGCCGCTGTGGGCGGAGAGTCGACGCAGCGCGGCGCCGTAGGTTGCAGGGGGCAGACCGTGACGGCTGAGCAGGACCCCGTCCAGGACGAGGCTGGGGGCCGCACCTTCGAGTTCCGCTGTGTCCATCTGCCCCAGCGCCCAAGCCAACCCGCGCTCGCTCAGGCCCGGCAGGCGCTCGCCACGAGCCAGCGGTGCGCGCCAATGGGGCTCGAGCGCGCGCATGGTCTCGCGAAAGGCGTAGTCCATGAACCGGTCGTCGCCCAGGTGCTCGAGAAACTGCAGCGCGCAGAGCGCCGCTGTGCGCGAGGGCTCGAAGCTGAGTCCCACGAGCATCTCGGCCTGCACGCGCGCTGGAACCTCCGACAGCAGATCGGAGAGCGTGGCGATGTCCGCGCCCTCCGAGAGTTGAGGAAACAAGCGCGCGCTGAGCGGGCCCATAGACCGCTGGCTCTGGCGAGCGACGCGGGTGGCTGCGGCCCGTGCTTCCGGCGCCGCGCTGTTGAGCATGCGATCCAGGAGGGCGCCATCTGTCGCACCCTGTTGCTGCGTGAGCCACAACAGTTCGAGCAGATGATGTTCGTGTTCGGCGTCCGACGATGGCCTGCCGTCGCCCAGTTTCCGGGCTGCTTCACGAGATGCCTTCAGGACCTCATCGCGGTCCCTGCCGCTGAGCTCGCTGCGCACCTTCGCGCGCACTCGATCCACGGAGTGGGTCAGGAGCTGCACGAGCTCAGGCACCGTGGCCCCGGCGATGGTCGGCGCTTCGCTGACAGGTTGACCCCTGGCTGAGTAGCGGTAGATGCGGCCGTGGGTGTGGTCGCGGCTGGGGTCCCGCAGGTGGTGCTGCATGTGCCCGATGAGCGGCGCCTGCCAGTCGAGAACATAGAGTGCTCCATCGGGGCCCACCTCGATGTCCACCGGCCGGAAGTTCGGGTCGGAGCTGTGCACGATGGGCTCGACTTCGGTGGCCCCGAAGCCGGAACCCTGGTCTTTCATCTGATACTGGAAGATGCCTTGGAAGCCGATCACGTTGGCCACCAGGTAGTTGCCTTGCAGAGCTTCGGGGAAGTGGCGGCTGCTGAGGATCTCGGTGGCGGCTGCGGGGCGGCTGCGTTGGGCGAAGAAGGTGTCGATGCCCGGCTTCTTGAGCGGCTCGGGAAGCCAGCCGCTCATGGGCAGGGCCCAGTAGTTCTGGTTGCCGGTGCCGTCTGTGACGAAGTTCTGTCCCCAGCGATCAAAGACGTGGCCGTGAGGGTTGGCGAAGCCGTAGGGAATGAAGCGTTCCACTTGCCAGGTGCGCGGGTCGAAGCGCCAGACGCAGGCGTCGCGACTGCGCACCGGCCCCCATGCGGACTCCACCTGGCTCTGGTGGAACACACCCTCCTGGAAATAGAACGCACCGTCCGGTCCGAACACGAAGCTGTTGGCTGAGTGGTGGGTGTCCGCGCTGCCGAGCCCATGCAGCACGCGTTGACGCAGGTCGGCCCGGCCGTCGCCATCCGTGTCCTTGAGGAACAAGAGGTCGGGCGGGTTGGCCACGAGAACGCCGCCGTTGAAGAACTCGAAGCCTGTGGGGTTGTGCAGATCGTCCGCGAAGGGGGTTGCGCTGTCGGCGCGCCCATCGCCGTCCGTGTCCTCGAGCACCATGAGCGCATCATTCATGGGTTGCCCGGGTACCCAGTGGGGGTAGGTCGGCCAGGTGGCCACCCACAGGCGATCGGACGCGTCCCATGCCATCTGCACAGGGTTGGCGAGGGCTGGGAACATCTGCTCGTCTGCGAACAGGTTGGCCGCGAATCCGTCGTGCAGGGTCATGGCATCGAGGGCTTCCTCCCCCGTCCGGAAGAGATGCGCGCCGTCCTCTCCTGGGCCCGGGCGGTTGGTGACCACCGGCATGAGTTCAGGGATCGCTGCTTCGGCGATCACCGGCTCGGTCTCACCTCGCGCCAGGGCGTGGATCTGCTCGTCGAGTGCGTTCGCCGAAGCATGCAGCACGTCCAACTCGCGTTGCAGGACCTCTCGGTTGGTGACGCCATCCACATAGCTGAGGGTCGACCGGCCCCCGTAGACGTTGTATCCGTCCGTGGCGCGGTAGCGGTTGAACCACAGGAGGTTCTTGTCCAGCACGCGCTGGCGCACAGTGGCCAGGCGCCGAGGGGCGAGCAACCGCACCAAGCCCTCGTGGGCGTCTGCTTGCTCCCCCAAGGGGATCAGGGCCGCCTCGAGGATCTCTGCCAGCCGCTGATTGCCAAGCTCCGTGAGGTGTGTCCCGTTCAGCGTCAAGTCGCTGGCGCTGGCGTCGCCGAGAGCGCGCTTCCCCGGCGCGAGGGCTTGTCCCGTCCAGCGCGCCGCTGAGCTGGCTTGTGACGCCGCGGCATCGAAGATCGCCTGCATGGGTGTGAAGAGATCCACGAAGGGCGTCTCGTGTTGGGCGGCGACCTCAGCCATTGCCTGGACAAAGGGAAGCAGGCGTTGGTTGGCTTCGGCCGCGTCCGGGAGCAACGGGTCGCGCGTGTCTTCCACGGGGATGGGCGAGCAGAGCACCAGGCGCACAGGCGCGCCGGCCGCGGTGCGGAGCGCACCGAGCTGGGCGATGTACTCCGCGAGGTCCAGGCGGAACTGCGGGAGATGCTGGGTGCCCCGGAAGGACTCCATGTTTCCGAAGAAGGCCAGCACGACGTCGGACTCGCTGCGCTCCAGCCATTGTTGCCACGTGCCGAAGCCGCTGGTGCGTTGTTGCACTGTCAGTTCGTCAGAGGCAAAGCCCAGGTTGCGGACCCGCAGAGCGGATTGCGGCAGCCTGCACTGGAGGCGTGTCTCCAGCCAACCGTGGTGCTGCATGCGTTCTGCGAGGGCGCTTCCCATCAGGCAGATGGTGTCGCCGGTGGTGAGACGGAAGCCCTGGAGATTCGTGCTGAGCGTCGGCTCGGGGGCTGCGAGGACCAGGATCAACAGAATCTTGAACGCGACTGACATGGGCCGAACTCCCGGGGCGAGGGCAGGAGGATACCGGCGACAGCTCCGGCTGACCTAAAGCGTTCGGATAGCTTGTCCCACGGCTTCCAGGAGCTGACGCATGTCATACGGCTTCTTGACGAACTGCGTCAGCGGGTTGCCCTCAATGAGCCTCGACAAGCGCCCGTGGCTGTACCCGCTGGAGATGATGACCGGGAGTTTGGGGAAGCCCTTTCGCAGGGAGCCCAGGACCTGCTCGCCATCGAGACCGGGCATGAGCAGGTCGAGCAACACGCACTGGATCTGCTGGCCGTGGGTTTCCAGCACCTGGAGTGCTTGCAGCCCGTCCTCTGCCAGGAGGACTTCATAGCCGGCTTGCTCAAGCAGGGCCTGCGCCGTGAGACGCACCATGTCTTCATCGTCGACGACGAGCACCGTCCCACCAGCCATCACGCTGTTGGAGGCGGTGGTGCGCTGTTCCGTCGCTTGGCTTCCATCCGGCAGCGCAGGGAAGTAGAGGCGAACCGTGGTTCCCTGGCCGGGGGTGCTCTCCACCTTAACGGCACCAGTATGGGTGCGCATGATGCCCAGGGTGGCCGCGAGGCCGAGGCCTCGGCCCACGAACTTGGTGCTGAAGAAGGGGTCAAACATGTGATGCAGGGTCTTGGCATCCATTCCGCAGCCGCTGTCCTGCAGTTCGAAGACGACGAATCGTCCAGCTAGCAGCGACGCACTCACCGCGGCCGTGTTCAGTTCGCTGCTTTCACAGTGCTTCGAGAACGTCCGCAAGCGCAGCTCGCTGGGTTCGGGCCCGAGGGACTCGGATGCATTGGTGATCAGGTTCATGACCACCTGACGGACCTGGGTGATGTCTGCCCGGATCAGCGGCAGGTCGTGTTCCAAACTGCAGCTCATGCGGCAGTTCTTCGGCAAGGTTGTTTCGAGCAGGCTCATCATGTCCTGGACGGTCTTCCCGAGGTTCAGCTGCTCGACCTGAACCTCGCCCTGCCCGGAGTAGGCACGCAGCTGCTCACACAGTTCGGCCGCCCGCTGTGTGATTTCGCACACGGCCTGCAGACGATCCTGCACCGGGGAGTCCGCCGCCACGAGCAGTCTCGCGAGTTCCGTGTTGCCGAGAATGCCTTGCAGGAGGTTGTTGAAGTCGTGGGCGACGCCACCTGCGAGCAAACCGAGGCTTTCCATCTTCTGCGATTGAGCGAACTTGCTCTCGAGGCGCAGGCTCTCTTGCGTTGCACGCTGGTGCTCGATATTGGAGATAGCCAACGAGATCAGATCCGCCGCGGAGGCCGCGAAGGACTGCTCCGCAGTCGTCCAGTGGCGCGGTTGGAGCATGTGCTCATGGGAGAGCACCCCGCGCAAGGTGCCATCCACGCGGATGGGAGCGTCGAGCATGGCCTGGATGTCGATCGAACTGACGTAGTCGTCGGCAAACTCGCGGGTACGCGGGTCCGTCAGGGCGTTGTCGGCCGCAATGGCGCGCTCCACGTGCAGGGCTGCGAAGTAGTTCGGGTAGTTCTGTTGGCAGGCTTCGGTCTGGGATGAGTGCTCACCTTGCTCCTTCTGATAGAGCTCAACGCGCGTGAGCACGCCGTCGTCAGTGAAGAGCCAGACTCCTACCCGTTCGACGTCGAGGCAATGGGCGCAAGCCTCGGTGACGCGTTCCAGCAAGGCGGGGAGGCCGCCTTCGGCATCGACGCGTGAGAGTGCGAGGTTGAGCAGTACACTCTGCTGCTTCTGGATGAGTTCTTCGGTGAGCTTCTGCTCCGTGATGTCCGAGGCAATCCCCGCCAGACGCACGACCTCGCCGCTCGCGTCGCGGCAGGGGAATGCCCGATCACGGATCCAGCGCACTTGCCCATCCGGGCGCACGATGCGGTACTGCTCGTCGTAGTGCCCGTCGCGCATGTGCATGGCCTGCGCCTGCATGCGCTCGAGGTCATCGGGGTGCAGCGAAGAGGCCCAGCCGCAGGGGTCGCGCATGACCTCTTCACGGGAGCGCCCCCAGACCCGTTCGAACGCGGGGCTGACGAAAAGCGTTTCGTGCCGATTCGAGCGGAGGATCCAGACCACTTCGGCGATGCCCTGGATCAGGGGCCTGAACTCCCGCTCAAGCCCCGGAAACAGCTTCGCCAGCAGCTCGTCGCCGAGGGCTTCGTGCTCGAGACCGCTCTCCATCTCAGCGAGACGTGCCCGCAGTTCACTGACCTCTTGCTCGAGGGCGGCTTGCTCGTCAGGCAGGGACGGGGTGGGTGGTGTCTTGGGCATGGAGGGCTGGGTCTCGCTCTCCAAAGGGCGGGTGGGGAAGAGCTGTGAACACCATAACTCCGAGACTGGCGGTGATGCTGGGATCCTGCACACTGGTCCGGCTTCCGACCGGGGTTTCGCCCGGTGTTCTCGCTCTTCTCCTGGGTCTGTGTTTCAAGGTGCTTAACATCTCGAAGCTGGCACAACTCCTAAGCGGGTCGATCTGGGGCCCAGGATTCGTCTGCTGCGCCCTCGTCGTCGCGCTGTCAGCTTGCGGCTCCGGGCCAGATGACGAGGAAGCCGGAGCGGCCAAGTCGGCAAACACCGATCGGCGCGCTCCGAATGTGCTGTTTGTGGTGGCCGACACCCTGCGCACCGACCACCTGTCGGCCTATGGCTACGCTTGGCCGACGTCTCCGAACCTGGACCAGCTGGCAGGCAGGGGCGTGACGTTCCTGCAGTGCACGGCACAGGCGAGTTGGACCATGCCCTCGATGATCTCGCTCATGACGGGGCAGCCGGTGTTCTCGACGCTCTATCGGATTCCCGACGGATTTCCCGTTCTGGCGGAGCGCTTCGCAGAGGCTGGCTATCGGACGGGAGCCTTCGTCGGGAACTCGCTGTTGGCGGATGAAGCCGGCTTTGCGCGCGGTATCGAGCAGTGGGCCGTGCGCCAACGCAAGCGCAACAAATGGAAGGCCGAAGACATCCGTAGCAAAGCGGTGGATTTCTTCGACGCGGCGGAGGCGGACGACCGCCCCTGGTTCCTGTGGGTGCACACCATGGACACGCACACGCCCTACGAGCCGCCTAGCGTTCCCTGGACGCGCCAACCAACAGATGTCTTTGACGAGTCGCAGCAGGCGCTCATCCGGCAGGTGCTCGACGAAGCTTCCACAGAGATGCGCCCGGCGCTTGCAGCACAGATCCCTGAACTGGCTGAGTCCGTGGATCTCTACGACGGTGAGGTCGCGGTGGTCGACGAGTTCCTCGGTCAGCTGCTGCAGGAATTGGACGCCCGTTCCTGGACGGACAACACCTACGTGGTGTTCGTGGCTGATCATGGCGAGACCCTTTTCGAACGCCGGGAGATCACGTCGCGGACGCAGCAGATGGTGGCCTGGAAAGAGCGCAACGGGCTGACTCTGCACCTCGAAGACCTGCTCAAGAAGGAACATGACGGGACTGTCTACCAGGAGCTAGTGCGCACGCCGTTCGTCCTGGCTGGCCCAGGGATCCGCGGGCCGCTGCGGGAGCCAGCCTTGGTGGCCAACATCGATGTGGGGCCGACCTTGCTCGGCTTGTGTGGGCTGCCGTCGAGCCTGGGGGCCGGGCGGGACCTCTCCGCTGCGCTGCTGACGGGCTCGCCTGTCGCGTCGGCTGTGTGGGCCACGACCTCCTGCCAGCAAGCGCTTGGCGCGCTGCTGCCCGACGGCCGGAAGCTCGTCTTGCCCTTGCTGGACGTGGAGCACGGCTTCGACAGGGAGCCCCGGGTGTACGACCTGCGCTTGGACCCAGGCGAGAAAAACCCCTTTCCTGTGGGCGACGACCCCGAGCTCCAGCGGGTCCTCGAGCAGCTTCGGAAAGCCCAGGAGGCGGGGCCCTTCAGTCCATTCAGCGGCAGCGAAGCCGACCCTGAAACCCTCGAGCGGCTGAGGGAGCTGGGCTACGTGCGTTGAGGCTGAGTATCATGTCCCGCTCGGCACGACCCGCCTTTTCGTAGCTCGCCCCTTCGGTAGAAAACATGACTGCATCCCGTCGCTGTCTAGTCGCCGTTCTGGCTCTCGCTTCCGTGTTCATCGCGTGGGGTGTCTCCGCACCTACGACGACGGAAGGCCCCGATCTGCACGACCTCATGAAGGCCGTGAAGAAGAACCTGAAAGTGGTGGGGCAGTCCCTCCAGGATCCCGCGGCCGACGCGCGCGCCTTGGCCGCCTTGGTCGAGATGGAGACGCTGTTGTTGGCTAGCAAGGCCTTCGACCCGACCAACCTGAGCGAGATGGCCCGCGACGCCCGGGACGCACATCGCTCGGCCTATCGCGCGGACATGGCGCGTGTCCTGGTGGAGACGCTCAAGCTGGAAGTCGCCTTGCTCGAGGGGCGACGCGAGGACGCCATCAAGATCGTGACGGGACCGCTGTACGCCATGCGTGAAGCCGGGCACGAGGCCTATCAGGAAGGGGACGAGCACTGAACGCACCTGTGTTGGGGCTGCCGTCCAAGCCCGTTGTCGCGTGGGCCCTGATGGGTCTCGTGCTCGGTGCGTGTGGTTCCGAAGGCGGCACGGGATCGCAGCAGGACGCGAGTGCCTTGCCCAACATCGTGCTCGTCTTCACGGACGACCAGGGCTGGGCTGACATCGGCTTGCAGGGTGCGGAGGGGTTCGAGACGCCCTTCATCGACCAGCTCGCTGCAGAGGGTGCACGGCTCACGGACTTCTACGTGTCCCAGCCGGTGTGCAGCGCATCGCGTGCCTCCTTGCTCACCGGTTGCTATGCAAACCGGATCGGGATCAGTGGAGCGCTGGGGCCGGGCTCGAAGGTCGGCATCAGTCAGGCCGAGACCACCCTGGCGGAGCTCTGTTCGCAGGCGGGATATGCCACTGCGCACTTCGGGAAGTGGCACCTCGGGGACCACCCGAAGTTCCTGCCGACGCGGCACGGTTTCGACGAGTTCTATGGCATTCCCTACTCCAACGACATGTGGCCCTTCCATCCGGAGAACCCGGAGGCTTGGCCGCCACTCCCGTTGATCGAGGGCTCGGAGGTGATCGAGCTCAACCCGGACCAGACCCGCTTCACGGAGGACTTCACCCGACGCTCCGAGGACTTCATCGAACGCTCGGTGGAAGCGGGCCAGCCCTTCTTCCTCTACCTCGCCCACCCCATGCCGCACGTGCCTCTGCATGCATCGCCGGCTTTCGTGGGCAGCAGTGAGCAGGGTCTCTACGGGGACGTCTTGCAGGAGATCGACGCTTCAGTGGGGCGCTTGATGGACACCCTGAAGCGCACTGGGCAGGAGGACAACACGCTCTTCCTCTATTGCTCGGACAACGGCCCGTGGCTCAGCTACGGTGACCACGCGGGCTCTGTCGGCCCCCTGCGCGAAGGCAAGGGCACGACCTTCGAGGGGGGCGTGCGCGTGCCCTTCGTGGCCCGCTGGCCGGGCAAGATCCCTGCGGGATGGGTTTGCAGCGAGCCAGCCATGACCATCGATATCTATCCCACCGTCGCGCGCCTGCTGGGCGTCAGCCTCGAAGGACAGTTGCCCATTGATGGCTTGGACATCTGGCCGTTGATGGCCGGGTACGAGGGAGCCGAGTCCCCGCACGAGGCCCTGTTCTTCTACTACGGAAGGAACGACCTCGAAGCGGTGCGGGTCGGGTCATGGAAGATGCACTTCGCCCACGGTTACCGATCGATGGAAGGGCGCGAGTCGGGCGCCGCTGGCATCCCCGGGAAGTACGACTACGATCGCCGGATCGGGGATCGCATCGGTGTCGAGCTGTTTGACCTGGCATCGGACCCGGGCGAACGCACAGACGTCTCGCGCGGCCAGATGGAGCTGATGAAGGCCTTGGTGGTGCCCACCGATGCCATGCGCCGGGAGCTGGGCGACAAGCTCACGGGCGTGGTTGGTGACGGTCGCCGCAAGCCCGGGCGGATCCGGGACTAGAGCCTTCCGACGTACTCGATCAGGTCGCGCATTTCCGCCCGACTGAGGCCGGCAGCGAGGCCTTCGGGCATGGCCGAGATGCCGGGGCGCCGTTCCAGGACGTGGCTCTCCAGGTGTTCCGTCACCTTGCCGTCGGCGTCCTGCAGATGCAGCGTGATCTCTCCGTTTTCATCGACGCTCTCTTCGATGATGCGGCCGGAGAGGATGCGGCCATCGTCGAGCACCAGCTTCATGGCGCCGTAGCCGGGCGCGATGCGCCGGTTCGGGTCGAGCAGCGCCTCCAGGATCTGGAGTCGCGAGAGACGACCGCCGACCCCGTCGAGGTCGGGGCCCACGGCGGTGGTTCCCTCGGGAGCTTCGTGACAGCGAATGCATTGCATCTGGGTGAGCTCGAAGACCTCCCTGCCGCGCTCTGTGTCGCCGCCGAACAGGCAGTCGAGCCATGGGTCGAGCAGGGCGTCGGCCCCAAAGCGCTCGCGGTGGCGAGCCAAGAGCAAGTCCACTGAAGGTGAGGAACGCTCCTCGGCCGCGAGCACCAGGTCCAAGACGAGCTCGGCGGGGTACGCACCCGAGGCCAGTCGGCGCAGCTCGTTGGCGATCCATTCCTCCGCCCGGTCGTCGTCGGCGTCGCGCAGGATGCGGAGGGCCATGCGTTGCTCGGGGACCTCGCCTTCCGCCAGCAAGCCCGGCAGGCGAGGCATGGCGTCGGTGAGCGAGAGGCCCTTCAGGGCCCCCAGCGCGGCCGCGCGCAGGGACGGGTCCCGGGCTTCGAAGGCATGGGCCACCACATCTTCGAGCATCGGCGGTTCCATCACTTCGAGCGCTTCCAACGCGGCGATACGCGCATCCACGCCGAAGTCGTCGTTGTCGACGATGAGCGCCAGCCGGTCCATGAGCTCCTGCGGCATGGCTTGCAACCTTGCCCGGGCGGCGTCTTGCTCGTCCTTGGTTCCACCCTCTGCCAACTGCCGCGCGAGCGTGGACCAGGCCGTGAGCACTTCGTCAGGGGTGTCGTCTTCGGCCATCTGGCTCAGGGCGAGTGCCAGCTCGAGTACGAAGTCGTCGGCGCGTTCGGCCAAGGGCCAGTGGAAGCCGGTCAGGCGGTCGAGGGGTTTCGGCTGCGCCCAGATGCCCAGCAGATCCACGGCTTCGGCCCGGAGCTCCGCTGCGACGCTTTCCCTGCGAGCGAGCCAGACGAGGTTGCGGGCACGATCCTCGCCGCCAAGCCGGTAGGCAGCGTTCATGGCGCGGCGCCAGAGCAGCGTGTGGTCCAGTTCGAGATCCAGCTCCTCGGCCTCCAGGCCGAAGCGGCGGTGCCACGCGTCATCCAGCAGGTGGTCCGCGAGCACAGGCAAGGCCGCAGCAACGGGGCCGTCGTGAATGGCTCGAGCAGCTTCGTGGACGATCTGGGGTTGTGGGTCATCCAGGAAACGGGAGAGGCCCGAGCTGGCGCGGCGGCGCATGACAAGCAGGGCGGCCATGCGCACATGCGGGTTCTCGTCGCGTGCGAGTTCGTCCAGGCGGCCTGTGCCCACGCACCCGTCGAGTCCCATGACTGCGGCGTGTCGAAGCATCGGATCGCTGTCGCCGACTTCGCCCGCAAGTTGGACCAGGCCGTCCACGGCGCCGGTCAGACTCAGCCGACCGCAGGCCAAGGCTGCCTGAAAGCGGACGCGTGGAGCCTCGTCACTGAGGCCGGCCAGGGCGACCCCTGCGGCGGCGGGCTCACGCAAATCGCCCAGCGTCTTGAGGGCTTGTGCCCGCACCTCGCCGGTGCGATCCGAGGCAACGGCCAGCAGCACGTCCACGGCTGCGGCACGCTGCGATTCGTCGCGGCGGGCGAGGACCCCCAAGCCCCAGACCGCGTGCAGCGTGGGCAGTTCGGTCCGATCAAGGCTCGCGGGAGCGTCTGCAGTTCCGGTGGGTTGGGTTGCCTCGTGGTCGGCGCGGGCCACGAGCGCCAGGGCGGCGAAGCCCTTGACGCCGCGCTTGGTGAGTTCGAGCTGGGCCTCGAGACGCACCCGGCTGTCAGCGTGGGAGAGGTACTCGGCCAACTTGTCTGCGGGATGGGCACGCATGCCTTGCCCCAACAGCTCCGCTGTCTCGCGAGCTTGGCCGGCTCGGTCCGAGTCCTGGTCTGTTTCGCTCAGGCGATACACCCGACCCTTGCCCGTCTTGCTCCAACTGGCGACCCAGTCACTCACGTAGAGCGCGCCATCGGGGCCGAACTCGCAGTCCGTGGCGAGCAAGCCCCAGAGGGCCTGGACGGCCTCGCCCATGTGGAAGCCAGCTCCTTCGGGACGCATGGGGAAGGCGTACACACCACTCCCACTCTGGGTGCCCTGGAAGTCACACAGGAAGAAGTGGTCGCTGAACTTCTCGGAGAGCGCTGTCCCGGGTTCGTGGGTCATGCCCGAGGGGCCGGCCGTCAGATGGCCTGCCGGCGGTAGGAGAAAGGCCGGCTGTTCGGCATGCCAGCTGTGCCAGCGCTTCTCGGAGTTCCAGAAGCCTGCGCCCGACACCCATTGGTAGGGACCTCGCCAACCGGTGTCGCCGCCTTCGACGATCTGCACGATGCGGGCGCGGTCGCCGTTGTCGGCATTGTTGTCGCCTGTGAACAGGTCCCCAAAGTCGTTGAAGGCCAGTTCCTGCGGGTTGCGCAGGCCGATGTGGACGATCTCCAATTGGCTCCCGTCCGGTTCGCAGCGCAGCACCGCACCGGTGTTGGGCAACAGCAGTTGGCCCTCGGGCGTGGTGACGTTCAGGCCGCGATCACCGATGGAGAAGTAGAGACGTCCATCCGGGCCGAGCCGCAAGCCATGCAGGTCGTGGCCCAGGTATCCGATGCGGACGCCGTAGCCCTCACTGAGCACCTGGCGTTCGTTGGCCACGCCGTTGCCGTTCGTATCGCGCAGGGACCAGAGCGCCGGGATGCAGGTGTAGAGGACCTCGCCGTGGCGCGCCAAGAGACCGGCGCCGATTCCCACGGCCGGTTGGGCGAAGCCGTCGGCATAGACGCTGGCGCTGTCCGCCGTGCCATCCCGGTCGGTGTCCACGAGGCGCTTGATGCGTTCGTGTTCATCGTCCATCGCATCGAATTCCGAACCGAGCATGCGCTTCATGAGTTCGACGCGCTGCTGCACCGATTGGGATGCGAAGTCGTCTGCGAGCCACTTGGTGTACTCGCGGATGTCGAGCACTCCGTCGGTATGCCGGAAGGTCTCACCGACGTAGAGTGCGCCCTGCTCATCCAGGGTGATGCAGACCGGGTTCGCGAGCAGGGGTTCCGCAGCCCAGAGCCGGACGTCGAGGCCGCGAGCCACGTCGAAATCAGCGATGGCGGCGGTGCCCTCGTCGGAAGCCTGTTCGACCGTGGGGGAGTAGTCACCCTCATCGGCGTTGGCGCCGGCGGCTGGAACACCCGTTGCTTCGGGGCTCGCGTCCTGCGTGGCAGCGGTTTCGGTTGCCAGGCAGAGAGCGAGCGCCATGGCGAATGCCACGCGGCCGATGGCGGTTGCCGTCCTAACTGAGTTCCGCACGGACCTTCTCCAACAGGGACTTCGTGGCCTTGATGCCGTCTTCTTCCGGGAGTCGACTGCCTTCGTACTCGATGCCCACGAAGCCGTGGTAGCCAGCAGCCTGGACGAGCTTCAGCATGCGCAAGAAGTCGATGCTGGTCTCTGAGCCGTCGGCATCGAAGTCATAAGACTTGGCGCTGACCGCCTTCGCGTAGGGCATGAGCTCTTCCACACCGAGGTATCGGTCGTACTCCCGGGTCGCGTCGATGCGGAAGTTGCCGAAGTCCGGCAAGGTGCCCACCCCCGGGTGGTCCGCAGCTTGCATGACGCTCGCCAGCCAGCCGCCATCGGAGGAGAGGCCTCCATGGTTCTCGACGATGACGTGGATGCCGTAGGGCTCTCCGTAGTCGGCCAGCTGGTGCAGGGAATCGGCAGCCCGATCACGCATGGCGTCAGGTTCGCCGCTGCCCGCGGCGTTCACGCGAATGGCATGGCAGCCCAGGAAGGAGGCCGCGGCGATCCATTTGAGGTGATTCCGGATGGCCGTGCGCCGTGCAGCCTGATCGGGATGGGCGAGCTCGCCCTCACCGTCGATCATGATCAGCAGGCTGCGCACATCGTGTTGGATGGCCTGCGCCTTGAGTTCGCTCAGGTAGTCGAAGTCGGTGGCGCGGTCCTTGAAGAAGGCGTTGACGTACTCGATGGCGTGGATGCCAAGGCCCTTGGCGGTCCGGGCAAAGTCCAATGCAGACATGCGGCCCTCGAAGTGGGCGCGATGCAGGGACCATTGGGCCAGGGAGATCTCGAAGGAAGCTTCTTCGCTCCGGGCGGCAGATGTCTGTGAAGCCTCCTGTGGAGCGGAAGCCGCGCCGCTCGCGACGGTTGCCGACGCCCAGGGGCTGAACGCCAGGCCCGCACCGGTGAGCGCCGTCGCCTTCAGGAACCCTCGTCGCGACGAGTGCGTGTCAGGAGGGGCGCCCTGGGACGCAGAGCGCGGACTCGAGGGGCGCAGCGGATCGGTCGAAGCTGAAGGCATGGTGGCTCCACGTGCTCCCCACACCCGGCGTCGGATGGGAGCCTGCGCAGCGTTGCGTAGGCTGGCCGGGAGCGGGGGCGCGCATGATACCCCCGAGACCAGCCTACGCAGCGCGTCGAGCCTTGCCGCTTCTAGAAGCCCTTCTGCCAACCCAGGGTCAGTGTGCGATCCACTTCCAGCTGCGGGCCATGCAAGCGCTGGTAGACGGGGAGGCCGAACTCGAAGGAGAAGCGATGTCCAGTGAAAGCGCCTTCCGTGCCCTGAAGATTCATGCCGAGGAAGACATCTGTGCGCTCCCCACCCTGACGGGAGGCGTCAGCGGTGGGGACGATGGTGGGTGAAAGGTCCGGATCGTCGCCACGGATGTCGTTGCGGATGGAGTGCGCGACGCGCAAGGAGACGCTGGCGGACTCATCCAAGGCGTGGGCCACCCAGCCCGTGACATTGGCTGATGTACCCCGGGCATAGTGGTTGCTGTTGCGGCTCAGGTGGAACCTCAGCTGCGCCTGCGCGCCCCAGGACCAGTGCTCCGACGCGGCGCTGTAGGTCACGCCCGGCATGAGGTCGTAGGTGCCGGTGCCCAACTGCATGGGGTAGGGCAGGATGACGCCCTTGCCGGCCGAGGCGGGCGTGACGTCCTTCTTGTCGATGCCGCCCGTGGGTAGGCTCAAGCCCAGCTGCACGTGGACGTGTTCGTTGTCCTCCTCGTGGACGCGGAACATGCCGCCCACGGTGACGTCGCCCAGGCCCTCGGCTTCCGTCTTGAAGCGCACGCCGGTGCCGGTGACGTGGTTCATTCTGTTCTCGACCCACGGCACCATCAACATCACGGTCAGGTCGTCGCTGGGGGCGTACATGCTGTGGATCATGGTCATGTCCATGTCCATTTCCGTCGGGGAGACGGGGAAGCCCTTCGCGTTGTTCTGAGCGGGAGTGATGCTGCTCGTGCGATCCCGGAGCCCGTCCATGTGCATGGACATGTGGCTGATGCCAACCATCCATTCCCCTTCCCGGTGCATGTGATTGAAGAGCACACCCATGGGGCCGTGGGCGTCGGGCCGTGCGGTGTAGCCGTCCTTGCTGCAGCAGGAGAGGAGTTCACCGTCGGAGCCTGCATGCTCGTCAGCATGGGCTGAGCCACGGTTCACGTTTCCCGAGGCGATGGTGCCCATGGGGAGCCGGTCGAGGCGTAGGGAGGGTCCACGGCCCAGTTGTGCGTGAGCGATGGGAGCACAGACAGCGAGCAACGTGACGGTCGTGAGAAGAGCAGATCGGATCATGACGAGTTATCGAGGGCTGATATGGAGATGGCGCGCGCTGGCTACCATCGAGAAGAATGTAGTGCGGGCGGACTGCGCCAAGAAGGCCACAATCCGCCCGCGGGTCCAGCGCCCACTTGGCCGAGGCCAAGTGGTCAACCGGCGGCGAAGTCGAGCCGGTTGATTCCGAGACGGACGCAGACACCGAGGAATCGGAGCCAGGAACCAGAAGCCCACGCGACAAGGGCAGTCGCCGCGCCGTCCGCTACATCGCCGCCGAAAACTCAGCTGCGGGGCGGAGGCACGGGCGGCCGCTGTTTGCGGCTGTCCGGCGTGTACGTCTCGGAGACGCCTGGCGTGTTGAGCAGGGCCATTTCGACCAGCACCACGTCGGCCCACTCGGTCTGCAACGGGCCGGCCGGCGAGGCTGGCGCGCTGCGCGGAGCGGGCGGGGTGCAGCCGAAGCCACTGACGAGCTTGTTGAACCCTGTCACGGAGCCGGTGGGGCTGGTCTCGCAACAACAGCTGGGTTCCGCTGAAGGTGGGCAGCCGCACATGTCAACGCAGCTCACGGACCCGTCAGATGCTCCGACACCCATGGACGCGGGAAGCACCGGCTGGAAACTGCCCAGCAGGGACAGCGCCAAAGCCAGGTAGGCGACGTACTTCGAGAAGAGTGTAAGCGTGGTCTCGGACATGTCGGCTCGAAAGTGTATCGCGAATCCGTTTCAAACGGCCACGCTTGTTCAGCAGTCCATCTTGTGGAGAGCCCTGACTCATGAACGAGACCCTGAAGATCATGGCGCGCCACCGAAGCGTGCGTGCCTACCGCCCCGACCCGGTCCCCGACGCCGAGATCCGCAGAGCCGTGCAAGCGGCCCAGCAGGCTGCCACCTCCAGCTGGATCCAGGCCTATTCCTTGCTTCAGGTCGAGGATCGGGAGGAGCGCCGACAATTGGTCGAGCTGACGGGTGGGCAGGAGCAAGTCGCTGCTGCGGGGGCTTTCTTCGTGATCGCCGCGGACGTACGCCGGCATCGGCGTGTCGCTGAGCGGCTCAAGAAGCCGTATTCGAGCAACCTGGAGACCTTCCTGTTGGCCGTCGTGGACGCCAGTCTGTTTGCACAGAACCTCACCCTGGCCTTCGAGTCCATGGGTTACGGCACCTGCTACATCGGTGGGCTGAGGACGCGCCTGCCGGAGGTCGATCGCCTGTTGGAGATCCCCAATGGGGTCTGGCCGCTCTTCGGCTTGTGCGTGGGGACGCCCGACCCCGGCCATCCGACGGGCGTGCGCCCGCGCTTGCCGGTGGAGGCGGTCTGGATGAAGGGCCGCTACGCCGAGCAGGCCAGCATGGACGTGTTCATCGATGAGCACGATCGGCGGGCGTCCGAGCACTATGCCGAGCGGGGATTGCCCGGACGCAACTGGACCGGCGGCATCTGGCGCAAATTCGCCAAGCCGGTGCGAGAGCATCTCCACGCCTACTACACGAGCAAGGGAGCGGAGCTCAGGTAGGGCAGCCTGCCCTGGATGTCACTCACTCCCCTATGATGGCGGCCCGTTTGTTCCCTCTCTCTTCATGCGCACCCATGCTCGCACTCCTAGCTTCGCTCCTGGTGGTCCTCAGAGCCTCGGTCCTTTCAGCCGGGGTCGTCTTGGCTGGCAGCTCCGATCCCCAGGCGGTTGCAGTCCTGGAGAAGGCGCGCGCGGCTTTCCGCGCCGTTCCGCAGATCCAGTATTCGTTCCGGTTGAGCAACTCGGGGACGGCCGCAGCCCAAACGGCTGCAATCGATGGCATGGTGCGTTTGCTACCAACTGATGAACGGGGAGGCCCCTACCACTTCATGGCAGGCACCCTCACGTCGTCAGACCAAGAGCAGCCGCCACTTGAGTTCACCGTCGGTCGGATTGGCAGTCTCTACCAGGTGGCGAACCGTGAAGAGCGCGTGCTGATGCTGGCCTCTGGCGAAGAGGTCGGTTCACAGATGATCAGCTTCACGGATCCCATCCTGATCGAGAACTTCATCATCACCTCGCCCCTGGGTGTGGCCGGCGAGGGGGAGACGGTGTCTCTGGCTGGGACCGCGACCGTGGCTGGCGAGCTGTGCGACATCCTCGTGATCCCCGGCAAGCAAGGCGTGATCGCCCGCTGGTTCTTCGCCCGTTCCGATTCGCTGCCGAGAGCCGTGGAGCGGGATGTCCGGACCAGTGCTGGTGCGGGAGTGGTGCGCCTGGACATCCACTCCTTGATCACGACCGGTGAGCTGCAGCCCGAGGACTTCAAGCTGAGGGCGCCCGCAGGTTGGAGGACGGTCGACGTGAACGCCTTGAACGTGTCCCCCTTCGCGACGCCCGCGCCGCGCCGCATGCCGGACGGGTTGCTCATGCGCGGTGAGCAGGCGCCCGACTTCAAACTCTCCACCCCTGGCGGCGAGCAAGTGTCCTTGAATGACCTGCGCGGCGAGGTGGTGGTCTTGGACTTCTGGGCCACGTGGTGCCCTCCCTGCCGGAAAGCCATGCCCCACGTGCAGGCCCTGCACGAGGCCTACTCTGGTCAGGACGTGCGCGTGATCGGTGTCAGCACCAGCGAGCGTGGCGGTGACCCGGCACGCATGATGGCGAAGAAGGGCTTCGAGTACGGGCTGCTCCTGAAGGGGGAGCGGGTCGCTCCCATCTATGGCGTGACGGCCCTGCCGACTTTCTACGTGATCGACAAGGCCGGCGTCGTCGTGCATGCCTCCCGCGGTTTCAGCTCCCACGAGGAGAAGTCGATTCGTGCCACCATCGATGCCGCCCTTGCCCGCTGAGGCCGCGCGTTTCTCACGCATTGCGTTGCTCGTGTTGTTCATGAGCACGTTCTCGCCGTGCCTCGCGGCACAAAGTGCTGAACCGGGCCATGAACAGGACCAGCAGGAGGAGCCGGCGTGGAGGCGCGCACGGATCCCTGCGGCCTCGCTTCGCAAATTCGATCTGTCGCTCGTGCCAGAGGCCGACACCCTGTTCGGCATCGTGTCGGACACCCACGTGGAGCCGACCCCGGCCCCTTTCAGCGCAGAGGGCATCGACGACCCCCGGCTGAAATTCCGGATCGGCACGCCGTCGCTGACGAACAACGCGCGCTTCGTTCGTGCAGTGGAGCAGATCAATGCCCTCGGTGCCGACTTCACCGTGCATCTGGGGGACATCGTCCGTTCCATGCCGTTCGGCGTCAGCTTCGACCTGGAGGCGCAGCTCTCGCTCGACATCCTGAGCCAGCTCGAAGCGCCCTACTACCTAGCGCCGGGCAATCACGACATCGGCAACAAGCCCAGTATGGGGTTGGCAGAGAAGCCTCCCATGAAACGCACGGTGTGTGACGAGAACACCGAGCTCTACCGCAGCTTCTTCGGGGACCCCTTCCTTTCCTGGGACCACGCAGGCAGCCACTACATCGCCCTGAATACCATGGCGTTCAACTCCGGCATCGCTTGCGATGCCGAGCAATGGGCGTGGCTCCGAGCGGATCTGGAGGCAGCCAAGGAGGCCGAGCACATCTTCCTGTTCGGGCATGTGGCCCTGTACTGGGCCTCGCCAGAGGACATCGGTTTCCGGAATTACGAAGTCATCGACGAGCCCGCCCGCTCCGAGCTTCTGGAGCTCGTCGAGCGTTATGACGTCGACGCGGTGTTCACCGGCCATACCCACCACATGTTCCGCAACAGGTATGGCGAGTCACAGCTGATCACTGCGCCCTCCACTGCCTTTGCGCGCAACACCTGGGCGCTCTACCCGCACATGCCTGCGCGCAGCATGGACGCGGCCAAGTTGGCGTACCTCTTGGTGCGCGTGGGCGACGGCCGCGTCATCACGAACCACTTGCGCGTCGTGGAGGGCTTGCCCGCGGCCCAGAGCCCGCAGGCAGGTGTCCTGCCCGCGCCGTTGCGCGTGCTGACGCTGCAATCTGCCGAAGCAAAGGGCGCTTCCCTGCTGCTGGACGCACCCATCCCGGAGCACGTCGAGGCGGGTTGGCAGGCACACGACCTCATCGACGGCCTGGTCTTGCAGCAGCCTGGGGTTCGGGATGGCCGCCACGCGTGGCGCACTTTCGTCGGCAGCGGCGCGGTGGAGCTTCCGGTGGAGTTGGGAGTGGAGCTGGCGCAGGAGCGGATGCTCGAACGGGTGCAGCTGCGGGGCCTGGGCTTCCAGCTGGATTGGATTCTCGAGACGAGCCGGGATGGTTCGACCTGGGAGTTCGCGGGGCGCGGGGAAGGCCAGGGCGAAGCCAGCGCGATGGCCGGGAGCAACGCGAGCAAGTTGGCCAGCCTGCTCGCGGTTGGACAGGTGGGCGAAGCGGGCGATGTGTCTGTGGAGCTGGAGTCCCGTGCAGCCCGCTTCGTGCGGCTGCGGGTCGAAGACGAGATGCCAGCGCCGGGTCTTTTTGCACGCTTGATGTTGTCGGAGGTGGAGGCCCTGGATTCCGAGGGCATCAACTGGGCGGCCGCGCAGGAGGGGGCCAAAGCCTGGTCCACTGCGTTCGGCAGCACGCCCAGGGAGACGTATCGGGACCAGGCCTGGCTCGCGGCCTATGACATGGCGAATCGGCAGGTGCGTGTTTCAGCCGGAGGGCAGAGCCGTTGGGAGGCCGTAGAGCATCGGCTCGGCGCCTACCAACTGGCACACCCGCTGCGACGGGCCCTGGATGCCGGACGACGTGAGGGTCTGGAGTTGTGCTTGCCGTTGTCCTGGGAGCACCACGGCTACAGCGCGCAGTCCGAGGACGAGCGCTTGCTCGCCTTCGCTGCCTACTGTCGCTGGCTCGCAACGGAGCTCGGAGACGACGTCGCGTTCTGGGAGCTGCCCTTCGTGGAGCGAGACGAGCTGGGTTTGCCCGTTGGGCGGACCCTGGATGCGGACGAATTCGTGCGCCTGTTCAGGGCCATGCGGATCGAGGTGTTGGCGGTGCTGCCCCAGACACGCTTCGCCGTGAGCGGACTGCCGCTCGGAAACCCGCGCGTGCTGACGAGCCTGATCGAGCAGCTAGGCCCGATGGTGGACCGGCTCTCTGTGGACCCCCCCCAGGACCAGCTGGTGACGAGCGACGATGCGCTCCTGAGCATGCTCCAATACCTGCGGCCCTTCCTTCGTGCCCATCCCGATGTCGAGTGGTCGCTGGATCTGCGGCCCTTGGAGGTGTCGGGCGCTCCTGCCCTGGGCGCCTTGCGCGTGGCCCGTGCATTCCTTCGCTCGCAAGCTGAAGGCATCCGGCTCGGGCTGCGCCTCGACGGCCTCAGCGGCTTGTTGGACGCCGTGGATGATCCCTACCCCGCGTTCTATTCCTTGCGTCTCCTGGCCACACTCTTCGATGGCGACCTGAAACCTGTGCCGAACGCACCGGTCTTCCTGGAGGGTGACGATTTCGTACAGGATGCGTATCAGCGCGAAGACGGCAGCTGGCTGTTGGCCGCATGGTCCAACCGGAGGGTCGAGGAGCACCGCGCCGAGCTCGTGCTGCCTGCTGGCATGACGGCGACTGCCTACGACACCCAGAGTTGCACGAGCCAGGAGCTGCGCGTCACGCAGCCCGACCTCGAGGGCACGACTGAGGAGGAGGGGCAGCAGGCTCGGGCGCTGGGTGTCTTGCTACGCGAGCACCCGGTGGTGTACCTGGTGCGCTAACTGGTGTGCTCGTGCGGCGTCAGGCGTCGACGAGGTGCACGACTCGCGTGACCTCGGCGCGGGGGATGGCGGCCCCGTTGTTGGAGACGGCGAAACCGAACTTCTTGCTCTTGGCCACCCAGTCATCCGAGCTGTCGGGGTCATGGGATGTGTCATGGACGGCCACGCCCATCATGTGGACGACGCCCTCTGACTCTTCGCCCCAGCGCCCGATGTAGGTACGCGTGCCGTTCGTGAACACCACCACGGTCTTGCCGTGGAGGTCGTCATGCCCTGGGTGAAAAACGCCGTCGTGTGCCATGCCAAGGAACTTAGCGGTGAGGCGCAGGCGCTGTCCAGTCAACGCCCGCCCGACAAAGGCCGGGCGAGGCGTTGGGAAGCAGAGATCAGGCGGACTCGAAGGGGTCCACGTCGGCGGTGGGGCCATAAACGGAGGGGACCGGCACGTCGAGCAGACGCAGGTAGACCGTCAGTTGCCCCCGATGGTGGTAGAGGTGGTTGAACAGGAAGCTGCGCAGAGCCGCGCTGCGAGGCAGGCTCATGAGGTGCTTGCCCTCCTTGGCGACCTTCCACTCGCTGGCGAGCTCTTCGGCAGACCAGTTCTGGAGCGCGTGGCGTGCGGTGGCCAGGCTGGCATCAAAGTCATGGAGCAGCGCTTCGCTGGAGCTGGCCTCGCTGAAGCCCTGGCCATCGGCGAAGTCGAAATGGTCTTGGCCGAGCATCTCTGCCAGCCGCCCCGGGATGTCCGCCACATGCTGGGCCTGCTCTCCCAGGGAGAGGGAACGGGGGTGAGGCTTCCAGCCCAACTTGTCCGCGGGAAGGGCGGCCAGAACGCTCCGGGTGGCTTGGGACTCCTGGTCCAGCTCGGCCAGCAGGGCAGCAGCTGCGGGGAGGGAGGCGGTGGTCATGGGGGGCCTTTCGGTAGGGATTCGTGAGATCGCGCTAGTCACTTCACTTTCAGGAGTTATTGACTCTAGGGCAGTCACTTCAAAAAGGCAAGTGACTGCTTTCCGGTTAGGCTTTGGGTATGTCCCCTGAATCCGACGAGCCCTGTCTGCGATCCGCCTGCCCCCTGGCTGCCGCCCTGGACTTGCTCGGAGACCGCTGGTCGCTGCTGGTCCTGCGAGACGTGCTGCTGTTCGGGAAATCCCTGTTCCAGGAGTTCCTGGCGTGCCCGGAGGGGATCTCCAGCAACACCCTGGCGGACCGTCTCAAGCGCTTGGAGGCCGCGGGGGTCCTGCAGCGGGAGCCCTATCAGGATCGGCCCGTCCGCTACCGCTACACGCCGACCCAGAAGGGGCGGGACCTGCTTCCGCTCATGCGCGAGGCGATTCTGTGGGGCGGCAAGCATGTGCCTGGAGCACACCAGGCCACCCCCGAGCAGCTGGACGAAATGGAGGCAACGGTGCGCGCGTCGGGCGAGGGACCTTCGACGGCGCCCGACGCCTGATCGAAGTCGGAAGCGCGTCCTGGCAGGCTTCCTGCCGGACTACAGGGGGGACAGGACGAGCACCAGGATCTCGGCGTCGTCGGGGCTCCAACTGCGCTGCAGTGTCGCGTGGCCTTCGGCAGAGGCCACAAGCTTCAAGGGACTGGGGGGGAGCAACAACTTGGCGACGAAAGGGCTCTCGAGCCCGGGCACGGGATAGGCCTGGGCATTCTCGCCGGCTGGGTCGAGGCTGGTGCTGGCCACCTGGGCGTCGTCCTCGTCGAGAGCCAGGACCTGGACGGGTGTGTTGAGCGGTCGGAGGCTTCCTTCTGCGATCTGGGTCTCAAGCCAGGCACCCAACTGCCATCCAGGGGTCCCCGAGACCGGGGCGGGCTCGCTTGGGCTGCCGCTCAGGATCAGCAGCAGCACGGTGCGTTGGCTGGCCTCGCCGTAGACCAACTCGATGGGCTCGTTGGGTTGGGCGCGCAAGTCGACCGGGTACTCCCGGCGCGGCCCCAGCCAACCACGCTTGGCGTGGACGACGATGCGCGCGGCGGGGAGCCCCCCGGCGATGGCTTTGCCATCCTCGTTCGTGCGCAGCATCGAATTGCGGCTACCGGGCCCGCTCTCCACCATGAGGGATTCGCCGTCCTGGCTCTCGAACGTGAGATTCAGTTCGACGGGTGCGCCGCTGCTGTCGACGACATGGAACCCCACCCGTCGCGTCGGAAGGAACTCGATGTCCAGCCGGTGCTCCCCTTCGTCGTACTCCCGGGCTCCCGCAGACCACGGTGCGTAGCCCTCGGACCCAGCGTTGATCAGGATCATGCCTTCGTCGAGGCCCGTGATGCGGAAGCGCCCCTCAAGGTCCTCGAAGCTGTAGCTGCTGCCAGCGAAGCCGCCGCCCGCTCCGGCGTGCATTGGTGAGATTTGGAAGCGCTCCGTGATGGGAAGACCTGTGACACCATCCCGGGCCACACCCGTCAAGGTGACGCCGAGGACGGCGTTGGGGTCCAGCACGATGCGCAGGTCCTCCCTGCCGGAGCGGACATCCACACTCGCCTGTGTGTTGCCATCAGGAGAGGTTGCATCCACGCGGAACAGACCGTCGTAGAGGTTGTGCACGGCAAAGGCACCGCTGGCATCGGTGCGCAGCACAGGCCTCCCGAACTGGGCTTCCCAGGTGGGCTTCGGGAAGATGGTCATGTTTCCGTAGTCCACGAGGCGATCCCCCTCGACCGTGAGGGTGGCCCCTTCCACCGGCTCGCCGTCCTGGTTGACGACCACTCCGGCGAGGGGGCGCTCGGCGCGCAGCGTCAGATCGACATGATGGGCTCGGCCCTCTTCGAGCACGATGGGTTGCTCCACGTGCACGGCATGGCTGGGTGCCGTCACGGAGAGGGACGCGCCCGTGTCAGGCGCCAGGCCCTCGAAGCTCAGCAGGCCCTGCTCATCCGCAGTCGTGTTGTCGGCGTTGTAGCCCGGTCCGCTTCGTGATCCGAGACGTCCGCGAGCCCCTGGTAGTGGTGCGCCGGTGGGGTCGGTGACCCGGGCAGTGAGCCTCAAGCCGGTGATGAGCTCGATCTCCAGCGGGCCGTCGCCGGGTTTGTGCTCTCCCGTCCATTCGCGGTGGGCGTCGTGCCGGGCGCTCACTGCATACGAGCGTTGGCAGAGCCCTTCGATCAGGAAGCTGCCGTCCGGCTTGCTCACGGCGCTGCGCGGCGGCGGGCCAAAGGCAAACATGCCTTCATGCTTGGTGATGCGCTGGGCTGCGGGAAGCCTGGTGCTGAGACGGACCTCCGCTTTCACGATGTCCTCGCCGTGGCTGCCGCGGACCGATCCGCCCACGTCTCGTCGCTTGGAGACCACCAGCCGCAATCCGGTCAGGCTTGATTCGAGCGGCACGCTGCCGTTCAGACCTGTGTGCGGTGCCATGCCTTCAGCTCGGGCGAGCAGGACGACGTCCGGCCCCAGGTGCGGAAGCTGGAACGCACCGCTGTTGTCCGTCTCCAGGCTGACTTCGGGGGCGGCATAGGCGTCGGCATTCATCCTGTAGTGCCGCCGGGACCAGGCATGAACAATGGCGCCCGGCACCGGCCGACCTTTGAGATCGAAGACGGTGCCCGAGAAGCTGGAGCCGCCGTGCACCTGGAAGTCGAAGTGGCTGACACTCCCGGCTTCGAGCTCCCGCCTCTCGGACTGCTTCTGGGTGGGTGAGCGCGAGCCGGCTTGGATGACGAGTTGTGAGATCGTCACGGCACCCTCGAACGCGAACGAGTAGCGGCCGTCCTCATCGGTCCTGGTGACGAGGGTGGTGGAGGCCTTCGAATCCGAGAGGCTCTGCTCGAGTGCGCTGGAGGGTGTGACATGCGCCGTCAATTGCAGATCCGTGGCGGGCAGATCATCGGTTGCGTAGGTCACGCGCCCCTCAAGCCTGGCCATGGCCTCGCTGTCGCTTGCCGTCAGGGTGGCCGTCGGCGGTGGGGTTCTGGCTTTCTCCGACAGCTCCAGCGACCGGACCTCCGCAGCCTCTGTGCCGGGAAGTGCGGGCGGGAGCTCCATGCCCGGTTTTTGCTGCTCAGTCGCGTGCGAACCGCGGTCGCCCGGCGAACTCTCCGCGGACTCCTGTCCGTCGTCGGAAAGCACCGTGAGGGTCGCTACCAGGGCGAGCAGGATCACTGCTCCAGCCACCACCGTCATGCCTCGATTCATGGGGGCGAGGATACTCCTCACCCGTCACGGATTCGGCAACTTCCGGGCGAGGGTGTACCAGGCGAAGAACTCTTGCTCGACCTCTTCGGCGGTGCCCCAGTCCAGGAGCATGCCCTGGCGACGGGTCGCCTCGTTGTCCTCGCGGCTGAACTCCAGCAGCTCGAAACCGGCGGCCTCCCATGCCTCCCGCGTGAAGGGCGAGCGACCGTCGGCCCAGGGGATATAGGCCTCATCCTCGGCGGCTTCGGGCGGACAGATGTTGTAGATCATCGCCAACCCGCCTGGCTTGAGGATGCGATGCAACTCGGCCAGGAACTGCTCGTCGCCCACGCCCAGATCGATGGTCATGCGCGGGTCCACCTCACGCGCCGGATGGATGTAGCCCCGCTTGAGGGTGTTCTTGCTGAGGAACACGTCATAGCCGGCGCCGACTTCGTCGACGACCCCGGGCTCCGCTGGCCAACGCCCCTCGATCAGGGTGACGCGTCCGCCGGGTGCAGACGCGCTGGATTGGTTGGCGGCTCCGGCGACTGGCCCCTGATCGCCGGGCTCGCAGTAGAGGGCCTTGAGGAATGAGTCCACGTCGACTCCGCGAGCGTCCGCCCCTGCGAGAGCCAGCGTGCGCAAATGGCCGAGCGTTCCGTATCCCAGGTCGAGAACGCGCAGGCCATGCCAGGAGGACACGCCGGCGGCGCCGAGCAGGTCCAACGGGCGGCTGTACGCAAGGGGAGATCCGTAGCGGGTGAGGTAGAAGGTCTCCGGGCCGAAGGACTGCTCGTCGAGGGCAGAGCGCTCCTGCTCGGGAAGAGCAGAGGCGGCCGCTGGAGAGAGGGCGCGGCCCGTGCTTGGCGAGCGGTAGATGGTGCGGGCTTCCGGAGGCGGAAGATGTTCGACGGCTTTCAGGAAGGCCTTGCCGGCATCACTCTGAACGAGGGCTGTCAGCGAAGCTGCTTCTGCACGAAGTTGTTTGAGCAGTGTCTCGGCGGCCTGCACCTGCTCGTCGTCGGATTCTTGAGTGCAGGGAGTCACAGGGGCGGGGAGTGCGAGTGGGCCGCACAGCGCGGCCACGGGAGTCGAGCTGCCGAGCAGGGCGAGGCTGCTTGCCGCAATCGGGATGAGGCGTGAGAGGGCGATCATGAGGTGATTCCGAGCAGGAGGAGTCGAATCAGCGCGGCTCACAGGGTGGAGCAGGGGCCGCACGCGCGCCTCTGTCGATCCGGTGACCGTTGAATGTTTGCTCGTCTCCGCCGTCCCCTTCAGCGGGCCGCCACGTCGAGTCGCACCTGTGGCGTTAGGATGGTCGCCCTGCCTTCACGAAGGTTGCCTGGGCCTACCGGCCGAGCGCCTCTCCCCTTCTCACCTCCTCGGTTTCGGAGTGCCTCGTGCTGCAAACGAATCGCCTTGCCTCGGCTGGTTCCGCATGGATCGTTGCCCTCGCTTTGCTGCTGGGAGCGCCAGGTGTTGCGGCGCAAGAGGGGTATCGCTTGCCGCCGCCAGAGATCGTGAAGATCCTCGACGCCGCACCCTTGCCGTGGGTGAGTGCGAGCCCCACGGGCGACAGCTTGTTGTTCCTCAAGCGCGAGAACCTGCCGCCCATTCAGGAGATGGCGCAGCCCATGTTGAAGCTGGCTGGGCAACGGGTGAACCCCGCCACGAACGCGGCCTTCGGTCCACGGAGCATCGTCGGCTTTCGCGCGCTGGGCGCCGGGGGTAAGCAGCTAGCTGTTCATCAGGCTGGCCCGGGTGTCGGTCTGGGCTGGCCCAACTGGTCCCCGGATGGGGAGCTGGCGGCGTTCACGGTGACGGAGGCGGGGCCGGATCGCTCGGGCGTCGGCTTGCAGGTTCTGGAACTCCGCAGCGGGTCGCTCAAGGTGGTAACCGGCGCGACGTTGAACACGCTGGGCGTCTCCCCGCAATGGCTTCCGGGCCAGCGGTCCTTGCTCGTGGGTTTCGTCCGGGTCGGGGCGGCCGAGGGTGGCGGGGGCAGGCTTGAGCGGCGGTTGCCACCGACGGAACCCCTGGTTCCCACCGGACCGGTGATCCAGGAGAACCTCGGTGGTGTGCCTGCACCTGTCCGCACTTACCAGGACTTGCTCCGCAACACGCACGACGAAGCCCTCTTCGAGCACCACTTCGACACCCAGTTGGCGGTGGTGGATGTGGACACCGGCAGGCGTCGCAACATCGGTCCTCCGGGCTTGTATGTGGAGGCGGTGCCGTCGCCGGACGGCCGCTTCCTGCTGGTGGAACGCTTGGAGCGCCCCTTCAGCTACCTCGTGCCCTGGTACCGCTTTCCGCGTCACGTAGAAATCTGGGACCTCAAAGGGAACCGGGTCGCGGAGCTCGCGCAGCTGCCGTTGGCGGAGCGCATCCCGATCCAGGGTGTCATCACGGGCGCCCGGAACCACGGCTGGCGAGCGACCGAAGGCAAGGCTGAGGTCGTCTGGGTCGAAGCCCTCGATGGAGGGGACCCCAAGGCGGAGGCCGAGCATCGCGACCGCCTCATGATTCTGGGGGCGCCCTTCAATGGCGGGCCCCGGGAACTGGTGCGGCTCGAAGACCGTTACAGCGGTATCAACTGGATCGGCGACCAGGATCTGGCGTGGGTGACGGAGTACGACCGGGATGCGCGCTGGTCGCGGACCTGGTTGGTCGATGTCGTTCAAGAGGGTGAGGGAGAGGGTGGTCGGCAATTGCTCCATGAGCGTTCGGTGCAAGACGCCTATGCGAACCCGGGCAGCCCAATCATGGAGCGCAACGCTGGCGGGCAGTCAGTGGTCAGGGTCCTGGAAGGCACCATCCTGCTGAAGGGTTCGGGCGCGTCAGACGAAGGGGATCGACCCTTCCTTGATCACCTGGACCTGGCGACTTTGGAGACGACCCGACTTTGGCGGAGTTCGGGCGACGAGTACGAGACTGTCGTGGAGTTCCTCGCTGCCGATGAGTCGGGTTGGGAGGTGCTGACCCGGCGGGAGACGCCGACGGAGCCCCCGAACTACTACCGCCGGACGGTGCCACGCGGCGGCGGCGATTCACGGCGGGTGGCGATCACGAAGTTCGAGCATCCCGCGCCCGAGTTGCTCGAGGTGCAGAAGGAACTGGTGACCTACAAGCGGGCAGATGGCGTGGCCTTGTCGGCAACGCTGTATCTACCTCCGGGGCACGAGGCTGGCGACCAGCACCCGTTGCTCGTGTGGGCCTACCCGCGCGAGTTCAACGACGCCGCCCTGGCCAGCCAGGTGCGTGGGTCTCCTTGGCGCTTCACCTTGTTCGGAGGCAGCTCCCACCTGTTCATGCTGACGCAGGGATACGCCATCATGGATGGGGCGACCATGCCCGTGGTCGGGGACGACCCGGAAACGGTGAATGACACCTTCATCCATCAGATCGTGGCCAGCGCAGAGGCTGCCGTGCAGGAGGCCGTGAAGCGCGGCGTCTCGGACGGGCGGCACGCCGCGGTCGCCGGACACTCCTACGGTGCGTTCATGACGGCGAACCTCCTGGCGCACAGCGATCTGTTCAAGGCGGGCATCGCGCGCAGCGGCGCCTACAACCGGACCCTGACTCCCTTCGGGTTCCAGGCTGAGCGACGCACGTTCTGGGAAGCGCCGGAGACGTACTTCGCGCTCTCGCCGTTCATGCACGCCGACAAGATCAACGAACCCCTGCTGATGATCCACGGCATGGAGGACAACAACAGCGGGACCTTCCCGATCCAATCGGAGCGCATGTATCACGCCGTGAAGGGGCATGGCGGCACGGCGCGCCTGGTGATGCTCCCGGAGGAGAGTCATGGCTACCGCGCCCGGGAGTCCGTGATGCACACGCTCGCAGAGATGACCGACTGGCTGGACCGCTGGGTGAAGCCGGAGCCCGGCCTCTAGGCCAGCGAGACCTCGCGTCTCTCCCGTCCGAGTCAGCTCTCGTGGATGACGTAGGTGCAGCGGCGATCGCTGCCCAGCATGTACTCCGTACGTTCGACGTGGGCGCGCGGGCCCAGCACGGCTTCAAAGAGCCGTAGCTCGCCCTCACAGAGCCCGCTGCAGACCGAGGCCGCGGCGCAGATGGGGCAGTGGTTCTCGATCAGGCGCAGGCTGCCGTCCGCGAGACGCGACCACTCGGCCATGTAGCCCTCGTCCCGTCGGAGGGAAGCCAGGGCAGCGACCTTCTCGGCCAAGGGGGCCGTGGGTGCTGGCATGCGCTGCTTGTAGAGTTCCTTCTGCGTCTTGGTCCGGGTGCGGACGAGCTTGCTGAGCCCCTGCTCGCCGAAGGTGGAACGCACAGCATCGATGATGTCGAGGGTGAGTTCGGCGTGGCTGTCGGGGAAGTGCTCCTGGGCGCCGTCGGCGAGCTGCCAGATCCGCCGGGGTCGGCCCACATGCCCTCGCTCGTCCTCGGACTGGACTTGTCGCTGTTCCTCGAGCGCGGCCATGTGCTGGCGAATGGCCATGGGGGTGACGCCGAGTCGCTTGGCGAGCTGGCCGGTGCTCTGGGGGCCTTTTGTCTTCAGGAAGAAGAGCAGCTTGCCCCGCGGGCTTGTGGAGGACGGTGGGCGCATGGCCACCAGTCTAGACAAGGTCCCTCAATAAACACAGGAAATGCTTTGCAAAGATCCGAGGCTTCGTTGATAAAGAAAGGCACGGCTATTGAAACGAATCAGATGCACTTCAGCGAAGTGTCCTGCCCGCCACTGCCCGACCCTGAGAGAGGAGGCTGTCATGCCTGTTGCCCACCTTGACCATCTCAACCTGTCCGTCGCCGATCTGGACGCGACGCGGGACTGGTACCAGCGCGTCTTCGATTTCGAAGTGCACGAGACGGGCGTCTACAACGGCGCGCCCTGGGCCATCCTCAAGAGCGGGGAAGCCTTGCTCTGCCTCTATGAGTATCCCGATCGGGAGCATCTGGATGGCGTTGCCCTGAACCAGCGCCAGATCCACGGCTTCAACCACTTCGGCATGCGCATCACGGATCGTGAAGCATGGCTCAGCATGCTCGAGCGGGAGAGGATCCCGGTGGAGTACGGCGGCGTGGTGCGTTGGCCACACAGCGATGCCTGGTATGTCGTCGACCCGACCGGCTACGAGATCGAAGTCGTGCTCTGGGATGAGGACCGGGTGAGCTTTGGCTAGGCACCCCTGCTCAGGAATCCTCCTGTCCTGCGCTACCCGGAGCCGCCGGCGTCTTGAAGCTCATGGAGACCTGCCAGCCATAGACGGGGTAGCGCACCCGGGTGCGGTAGCCGCGAAAGTCCTTTGGATTCCAGCCGAAGCGCTCACCGAGATGCTGGAGCATCGCTGGGTAGTTGGCGATCTCTGTTGCCCTGACCCGGCTGAGATCCACGCCGAGGTACTCGACGGATTCTTCGATGTCGACGCGATCCATGTCCCGAGATCGGTCGTTCACATTGGCGATGCCGTCGTAGCCCGTGTCGAAGACGACGAGCTCCGGATCTGAGCCCGGGAACGCTTGCTCATGCAGCAACACGTCGAATAGCAGGGTGCCCACGGGCATGGCGGGTTCGACGAAGAGCGCGCTGCGGGCGAGGGGGTCGTCAGCCGCGTAGCGACGCATGGCGCCAAGGTGATGGTCCACCACGAACATGTCGACCGCCTGCTTGGGGCCGAGGATGTCGTCGGGCAGCGTGTATTGCACGGTCTTGCCGATTCGTGTGGCCTCGAGCTTGGCCGGAGGGTTCACGCAGAAGCGATCCAACTGCTCGATGCCGGGTTCGTCGTCGACGGCATCGCCTTCGTCGCTGTTGTCCGGCTCGTCACCGCTTCGGTAGCGATAGCCGAAGCGAGCCGTGACTCCGGGGCGGATCCGTTGCATGGCGACGGCCCCGTTGAGCCAGACCAGGTCGAGTCGCTCGGGGTTCTCGGCAGAAGGCCAGATGACGGCAGTGCCGAGCCAGTGATCGGCGCAGACACCCTTGAGTTGGCTCAGGCCTTTGAAGACGGAGTACTTGTTGGCCAGCTCGAAGCGTTCCCGGGCACCGGGCAGGTTGGAGCTGATCATGGCGTCGAGAGCCGGGCGCGTGCCGGCGTCATCGCGGATGAGCCGATCGAAGCGGGCGATGGCGAGGTCGGCTGCCTGGGCCAGATCGTGGGCTACGCCGAGCCCCCGGGCTGCGCGGACGACCTTGCGCAAGGGTTCCAGGCCCGGCACGTAGTGCAGCACCTCGAGTGGGTCCCGGCGGCCTGTGGCGTTGAGCAGCCGGCTGGCAACGGCCCGGTTCACCCCCAAATCGCGGGCGAGTTGATTCGGGCGATGGGGGGCGTCGGGGAGGGCTGCCAGGACATCGGAGAGGGCCTGCCCGAGGGCCGTGCCTACGGCGCGGATGCGTCCATCCACCTCTGGAGGCGCTTCGGCGCGCTCCTCGATGTCGAGCTCGGGATCGGTGTCGGATCGAGACGGTGAGGCCATGGGTAGGGGGACTGTTGCAGCCCGATCGAGGGACGTGCCAGAGAATCGCCAACAATTTGGCGATCTATATGTAATATATTGCACACCAGGTGCTCGATAGAACATCTATGAATCGCTCAGGTCTCTCCCCCTGGCCGGCCCCTCAACCCCCATTTCCTTGGATCAATCGTGATGAACACCCGTTTTCTGCGCCTCTCATGGGGTTTCGCCTGTGCAGCGCTTTTGAGCCTGGCCCCTGCCAGGGCTGGCGAACCCACCTTTACCTATGTGGACCTCGGGACCCTGGGAGGCCCCGAATCCGTGGCCATGGGCATGAACGACATGGGTCAGGTTGTGGGCTGGTCCCACATCTCTGGCTGCACGGCCCAGGGACATCCCTGCCGGCGAGCCTTCCTTTGGGACGACGGGGTCATGACGGACCTCGGCATCCTGGCCGGTGACGAGGAGAGCGTCGCCCGCGCCATCAACAACGCTGGCCTCGTGGTTGGGACATCGGAGAGCGGTGTGGTGTCCGGCAGCGGGACCTTCCATGGCTTCAGCTGGGACGGATCCATGACGTCGCTCGCCGATCTGGGTGAAGGCCAGAGCTTCGCCAACGACGTCAACGACAGCGGGTTGATCGTCGGTTACTCAACGGACCCCGTCCTGCTGCGCGACCGCGTGGTGAGCTGGTCGGCTGGCGTGGTGTCCAACGTCGGCGAACCCGAGGGTCACAGCTACAACCGAGGCTACGGCGTCAACGAATCAGGCGCGCTTGTGGGCTTCGCCTGGAACCTGTTCTCGCCCAATGACTCCATCCGCTTCGACGGCTCATGGAAGACCATCGGTGGCGTGGACGGCCCCTTCCAGAACTCCGAGGCCTTCGACCTCAACGATGCAGGGGTGGTGTGCGGCCTGCAGGCCTTTCCGTCAGGCTCCTGGCACGCTTGCCTGTGGACGACGGCGGGGGCGCAAGACCTTGGCGTGCTCGCTGGGCATGACACCTCCGAACTCTATTCCGTGAACGAAGCAGGGCTGGCAGTGGGCCGTTCCTACGATCCGTTCTTTCCCGCGGAGCAGCGCGCCATCTTCTGGGACGGCAGCGCGCTGCGTGACCTGAACGACTACATGCCTGCGGGAGTTCCTGGCGTGCTGTTCGAAGCCACCGAGATCAATGAGGCAGGAGACATTGCGGGGACGGCCCTGGTCAACGGCTTGTTCCGGGCGTTCGTGCTCGTGCGCGAGCCCTGGGAGAACCTGGGCGGCGGAACGACGGGCGTTCAGGGTGTGCCTCGGCTGGTGGGCACGGGCGAGCTCGAAGCGGGTGCTTCCATCACCCTGGCTGTGGGTGATGCCGCTCCCAACGCGCTCATGGCGGGGTGGCTGTCCTTGAGTTCGGCGCCGCTCTCCGTGCTGGGCGGAACGCTGCACGCGAACCCCAAGATCCTGCAGATCCTGCGCTTCGCAGATGCGTCCGGAGACTACGAGCAGAGCCTGACCTGGCCAGTGGGCATCGCTCCGGGAACGGATCTCTGGGTGCAGTTCCTGGTGCAGGACCTGAGCGTGCCGCAGCAGATCACCCTCACCAATGGCGTGATGGCAAGCACGCCCTGAGGTCGCTGCTCGAGGCGAGACGCTGGCCCCCGGATTTCGCGCTCCAGTCACCCCTGGCTGGAGACGAAGTTCGGGGGCCGCACTCCCTCCAAACCGAGACGCGTCCCATGTGGTCCAAGTGGTCCAAGAGTTTCCTGAACCAGCCGGTCAAGAGCGCCCCGAGCGTGGTGGCGGCTGCTGTCTTGGTGGGGGCACTGTTCGTGCTGGCGCACCCGGCTCACTCCTCGCAGGTGGCCCTGGCGAGTACAGCCAGCCTGGTGTCCGACCAGGTGCTGGAGCCGTTGCTGGGACAGATACAGCTCATGGACCAACTCGTTTCCGAACCTCTGCCGACGGGCATGGGAAGCGTGGGTCATCCTTCGGCGGCGATGTTGCTTCCGCCGCGAGAGTCCTTGGAGACCGTGATCGAGGCTTTTGATGCGGTCATGACGGACGCCGAGAGCGCTGCGAGCCCCGAGCCGAACTCCGCTGCTGTGCCCCTTGGTGACGACGCTCCCTAGCGGACGCTGTGGGAGTCAGCCGACTTTCGCGACTTCGGCGAGCAGTTCGGGGTCCACGTTGCCGCCGCTGAGCAGGACGCCGCACAGCCCGCGCCCTTCTCGTAGAGCCACCGCGAGCGAAGCCGCCCCGCTGGGTTCGAGCACGAGGCGGAGTTCATCCAGAGCCCAACGCATGGCTTCCCTGAGCTCGGTGTCACTGACCAGTTCGATGCGGGACACACGCTGACGAATCACCTCGAAGGTGAGGGCCCCGGGTCGGCGAACCCGTAGGCCGTCGGCCAACGTCTTCGGTGGAGGAACCGAGACACGTTCACCAGCGGCGAGGCTGCGGGCCGTATCGTCCCCGTCGGCGGGCTCCACGCCGATAATTTCCGCTTCGCCCTGCAGCGCCTGCAGCACGGTGGCACAGCCTGCCATGAGGCCCCCGCCGCTGACCGGCGCGTAGAAGCGATCCAGGCTCGGATGGCCCGCTGCCACAGCGTCCTCCACCAGCTCCAAGGCTGCGGTGCCTTGCCCTGCCGCCACCAGCAGGTGGTCATAGGGCGGGACGGGGATCAGGCCCTGGCTTTGCGCGAGTTCTTCTGCCTTTGCCGCGCGCTCATCACTGTCGGGCCCCACGATGACGACTTCTGCACCCCAGGCTTCCGTGCGCAGACGCTTCAAGGCGGGGGCGTCCGAAGGCATGACGATCACAGCCCGGAGCCCCAGGGTCTTCGCTGCGCAGGCCACGGCCTGTGCGTGATTCCCGGAGCTGTGGGCGACCACGCCGGGAATCCCTGGCGACAGCGTCGTCATGAGGCTGAACGCGCCCCGTAGCTTGAACGCGCCCGTTGGCTGCAGGGACTCCGGCTTGAGCAACAGCTCGCTCTCCCCGTGACGCTTGACGAGCAGTGGGGTGCGCACGATGTGCGTTGCGATGCGGCTCGCCGCAGCTCGAATGCAGTCGAGAGTCAGCTCGTCAATCATGATCGGGCAAGAAGGGTCGTGGGGCGGCATGCAGCGGGCGCGGAAACACATAGGCCAGCAAAGGAGGACACGATACCGGCTGGGAGAGGGTTAGGATCGCCGCCTTCCTGTCAGGATTCTGAGAGTGGAGCGCTGATCGTGAAGAGTGCAGGCAGCAAGGTTTTGATCACGGGTGGGAGCACGGGCATCGGCAGGGCGATTGCCGAGGCGCTTTCGGAGAAGGGAGCCTCCGTGGGGATCACCGGTCGACGCGAGGCGCTCGTGGAGGCCGCTGCCCAGGACATGGGCGCGCTGGCCTTGACCGGCGATGTCAGCGCCGAGGAGCAATGCGTGGAGACCGTGCAGCGTTTCGTCGAGCATTTCGGCGGGATCGATGTGCTCGTGAACAACGCGGGCTTCGGGCACTTTGCGCCGCTGGTCGACATGGATCGCACGGCCTTCGAGGCGGTCTTCGCGACCAATGTCACGGGTGCCATGCTCATGGCACGCGAAGCCACGAAGCACTTCGTGGAGCAGAGTTCGGGGAACATCGTCAACATCTCGTCCACGTCGGGTTTGAGCGGCGGCGCAGGTGCATCCGCCTACTCGGCGTCCAAGTTCGCGTTGCGCGGGATGACCGAGTGTTGGCGTGCGGAGCTGCGCAAGCACAACGTGCGGGTGATGCTGGTGAACCCCAGCGAAGTGCTCACCGACTTCGCCAGCGCGGCCGGCTTCGAGCAGGAAGCCTCGCCCAAGAAGCTGCGAGCCAAGGAGATCGCCTCGGCGGTGGTCAGTGCCTTGGAGATGGATGACCGCGGATTCATTCCTGAACTCAGCGTCTGGGCCACCAACCCGTTCTGAGCGGAGCTGTCGCCGCCAGTCAGACCTCCTGCTCCTTCCATTTGCCCCGACGGAAGGCCCAGAGCGAGAGGACCGTGAGCAGGGCTTCGGAGATGACGACAGCCCAGAACACGCCGTCCGGCCCCCAGCCGCCTTGGTGCGAGAGCCACCACGCGAGGGGGATCTGGCACATCCAGAAGCAGACCAGGTTGAGACGGGTCGGGGTTCCGGTGTCGCCCGCACCATTGAAGGCTTGCAGCAACACGAGGCCCCACGCGTAGAACACATAGCCGTAGCTGAGGGTGCGCAGCGCCTTGCTCCCGATGGCGAGCACGGCGGCGTCTGATGCCGCGTCCGTGTCGGAGAGGAACAGGCCCACGATCTGCTCCGCCCACGAGATGAAGATCACGGCGACGGTCCCGAGGAAGATCATGTTGTAAAAGCCCGTGAGCCAGACAGCCCGTTCCGCGCGCTCAGGCTGTTGGGCGCCCAGGTTCTGGCCGACGAGAGTGGCCGCGGCGTTGCACAGACCCCAGGCGGGCATGAGGGCGAACATCACGACGCGGATGGCGATGGTCCAGCCTGCCGCGGCCGTGGCTCCGAACGCCGCGACGATGCCCATCAAGATGATCCAGCTGGAGGTCCCGATCAGGAACTGGCCGATGCCGCCTGCGGAGACCCGCAGCAGCTTCCACATGGCTTGAGGGTGGAGCCGGAACTCAGGACCAGCGAGCTTCAGCAGCCCATCTCCTCGACGCAGCGCGCGAAACTGGTAGAGCACACCGGTGCCGCGGCCGATGGTCGTGGCGATGGCCGCACCGGTCAGCCCCAGCTCAGGGAAGGGTCCCAAGCCGAAGATGAGGCAGGGGTCGAGCACCAGGTTGATGCCGTTGGCAATCCACAGGCTGCGCATGGCGATGACCGCATCGCCGGCGCCGCGAAAGATGGCGTTGTTCAGGAACAGGAACAGGATGACGGCGTTGGTGGCCATCATGACGGAGGTGTAGCCGCTTCCCATGGCAATCACCTCGGGGTCGGCCCGCATGAGTTCGAGGATGCGCGGGGCGAAGTAGGCGCCGGGAATCCCGATCAATGCGGCGAGCAGTCCGCCCAAGGCCAGGGCTTGTGTGGCTGAGCGGATGGCACCGGGGTGGTCCCCTTCGCCGACCCGTCGGGCGACGGTCGCGGTGGTGGCCATGCTGAGACCGATGGCTACGGCGTAGACCAGGGTGATGACCGACTCGGTGATGCCCACCGTGGCCACGGCATGCGGGCCGAGGCGCCCGACGAAGAACACGTCGGCCAGGGCGAAGACGGCCTCCATGGCCATCTCCAGCACCATCGGAATGGCCAGCAGGGTGATGGCGCGATTCAGGTTGCCGGAGGTGTAGTCGTGCTGATGACCGCGCAGCGAATCGCGCACGGACTCCCACCAGCTGGAAGGCTCGGCGGGCTCGGAAGCAGGAAGAGAAGAGGACAAGGGTGATCTCGTGTGGTGTGACTCGCGGCCCAAGAGGCCTTCATTCCGGAGTGCCGCCTGGGTGAGCGGACCATCTGCAAGCAGATGGGCCGGGCCCTGGGGTGCGACCCGTGCTTTGACGGGGGGCACTCATGCCGACGGGACCGAGCAAGCCGATGGGGGTCGGCCGCGCGGCAGCTGCTCAGAGAGCGGCGGTGCCAGCGAGAAGAGTCAGTGGGAAGTTCATGAGATCGTGGTCCTTGGGTCAAGCGAAGGCGGAGCCTAACACTCCCTGCTGAGCGGTCCAGTCGGTTTTGCGGGAGCCGCAGAGCGTCGGGGCCGTGACGAACGTATTCTGTTCGCCATGAGCCCACCTCCGCCTGTGTTCACCGCTCCTATGACGAAACCAGTGCGTCACCTGCTGCGACGCTGGGTGTCGGTCAGTTTCGTGCTCCTCTGCGCACTGCTCCCTGCGAGCCCGGCCCAGGCCCAGGAGCAAGAACAGCAGCAGTTCGCGCTGCAAGTGAACCAGGTGCGGCCCCACGTCCATGTCTTGAGTGGTGGGCCCGACGGCAACGTGCTCGTGCTGGTCCAGGAGGGTGCTGCCCTGTTGGTGGACGGCCAGGCCGTCGACAAGCTGTCGGCCGTGTTGTCCGCGCTGAGCACCGTCACCGATGTGCCTGTGCGTTACGTCGTCAACACGCACTACCACCCCGACCACGTGGGGGCCAACGCGACCTTCGCCGAGCGGGGCGCCACCCTGATCAGCCACCGCGCCTGTCGAGAGGAGATGGGTCGGCGCAGCGAAGTGGCCGCCTTGGGTTGGACGATCGAGGCGGCACCGCCCGAAGCCTTGCCGCAGTTGACCTACGAGGGGCGCTTGCGGCTGCGCCTGGGTGAAGAGGTCGTGGACCTGCACCACATGCCGGCCGCGCACACCGCTGGCGACACGGTCGTGCATCTCAAGACTGCCAACGTCATCCACACCGGGGACCTGTTTGAGGTGGGGGGGTATCCCTTCCTGGACATCTGGCACGGCGGCAGCTTGCCGGGCCTGGTGTCGGCCATGGATCGCTTGTTGGAACTCTCCGACGAAGAGACGCGCTTCGTGCCGGGCCACGGCCCCATCTCAAGCCGCGCAGATGTCGTCGCGTATCGGGAGATGTTGGCCGGGGCGCTCTTACGTGTGCAGGGCGCGATCGATGCCGGTCAGCACGCGCAGGACTTCCTGGCGTCCCGGCCCGAAGTCGATTTTGATTACCGCTGGGGCAGCCCAAAGGGAGCGCTACGCCTACTGACCTACGCCTTCATCGACCTGGCGCCGGAAGACTTGGTGCGCACGCGCGGAGAGAGTCAGGGCGGAGGCACGCAGCAGCGATGAACGCCGGGATCGGAGCGCCGCCGACCTATCGCAAGGCACGGCTGCTCTTTCGTCGTGGATTGGCCGTTGTGGCTGCCGTGGCCGTGGGGTCCTTCTGGCTGCAGATGGATGGTCTCGTGGGCAGTCAGGGGATCTCTCCGGCGGCCGAGACTCAGTCCGCCTTCGAGGCGGGGCCGTGGGGTGCGGATTGGACGTGGCGGCCGACCCTGCTGTGGTTGGCCAGCTCCGACGTCATGTTGCACGGCCTGTGTGCGGCGGGCCTGGCGCTGGCGGCCCTCCTGTTCCTGGATGTCGCCCCCGCCCTGTGCGCGTTAGGCCTGTGGGTCGTGTATCTCTCGCTCTGCTGGGCGGGCGGAGTGTTCATGAACTTCCAGTGGGACATCCTGCTGGTGGAGGTCCTGCTGCTCGCCAGCCTGTGGCTCCCTTGGCGACTCAGGCGCGAGAAGCGCGAGCAGGGAGCGGATGGAGCTGGTGACCCCGAGTGGCCCGCGGCGCGCTGGATGCTGTGGTTCCTGTTGTTGCGCTTCATGTTCGAGTCGGGGGTGGTGAAGCTCACCTCGGGCGACCCGACGTGGGCGGACCGAACAGCCATGTCGTTCCACTACATGACCCAGCCGCTTCCGCATGGGTTGAGTTGGGCGGCCCACAACATGCCGCTCTGGATTCACAGGATCTCCGCCCAGGGCATGTTCTTCGTCGAGCTGGTGATGCCCTGGTGTGTCTTCCTGCCATGGGTGCTGGCCCGGATCCCTCGGTTCAAGCCGTGGGTCGTGCTGCTGCCCCGGCGGGCTGCCTTCGTGTGCTTCGTCGCGCTGCAAGTGGCGATCGGTTCGACGGGCAACTACGGCTTCTTCGGCCTGCTCACCTGCGTGTTGTGTCTGCCCCTGTTGGATGACCGGGTGCTTCGCGCAGCATCACCCAGCCAGCCGGCGCGAGCGCATTGGCTGCGGCAGGTCTTGAGCGTGATGCTCTGTGTTCCCTTGCTCGGCTTGGGCACCTCCCAGCTGCTGGACCTGGACCCGGATCGGGCGGCCTCGCGCTCGATGGTGACGAGCGAGCATGTCGAGCAGGGGCTGTGGCAAACCCTCGATCGGCACGGCCCGCTAGCAGCCATTCGACTCGCGGAGCTGCGCGCACAGCCCTGGCTCAGCGTGAACGCCTACGGCTTGTTCCGGGTCATGACGACCCGGCGTCCTGACATCCGCATTCAGTACAGCGACGATGGCGAACGCTGGATCGACGTCGACTTCCACTGGCAGGTGGACGATGTGGGCGAGCGGCCCGGCTGGGTTCAACCCCATATGCCGCGCCTCGACTGGCAGCTCTGGTTCGAAGCCTTGCGTTGGGAGGCCCACGCGTATCCGCCACGTCCCTATCAGCCGAGCGCCTGGTTCGGGCGATTCCTGGAGAAGCTGCTGGCCGGGGAGCCCTCGGTTTGGGGTCTGCTGGCCGAAGCTCCTCCGCTCGGATCGACCCCGCATGGGGTGCGAGCCACGCTGGTGGACGACCGCTTCAGCACCCGCGAAGAGCGCGAGATCGAACCCTCGATCTGGGTGCGGCAGCGCATCTATCCCAGCTGGATTCGCTTGGAGAGGCAGCTCGAGGGCACCGATCAGAACGGCACCGATCAGGGCGCAGGCGAGGATCTGGGCGCTGACGCGCAGCGGCGCTGAAGCACAGCCCGGTGCTCGGGGTGGTGCCACCAAGCACCGGGGCTGTCTTGAGGCTTCTCGCAATGACGTTGCGCAGGGAACTAGCACAGCCTCCTGGGGCAGTGACATCGATCTTTGGACATGCCTGCCAGAGAGTCGTGGCAGGAACATGACGGACTGCCCAGCGCGTCGGTAGCATGGTCAGCCCACATGAGGGGTCTCATGCCGATTCAATCCATCAATCCCGCAGACGGTTCGGTGTTGCGCGAGTGGGCTGAAGCCTCCGATGCCGATCTGGATCGGACGCTCGCAGCCGCGTCTCGAGCCCAGGAGTTCTGGGGGACGTTGCCGTTCGAGGAGCGGGCGTTACCCATGCAGTCGATGGCCGGGCTCCTGGAAGACCGGGTGGATGACCTGGCGCGACTCATGGCCCGGGAGATGGGCAAGCCCGTCCCGCAGGGGCGAGCCGAGGTGGATAAATGTGCTTGGGTTTGTCGCTGGGCCGCGGAGCAGGCGGCCGTGCACCTCGCAGACGAGGTGATCGAGGTCGAGCAGGGGCAGGCGCTCTTGAGCTACCGCCCCTTGGGCCTGGTCCTTGCGGTCATGCCCTGGAACTTTCCTCTTTGGCAGGTGGTGCGCTGCCTGGCGCCGGTGCTCATGGCGGGCAATGGCTTGTTGTTGAAGCACGCGCCCAACGTCCAGGGCTGCGCAGAGGCCATCGTAGCCATCGCACAGGAGGCCGGTATTCCCGATGGCCTGTTCGCGAACCTGCTCATCGATGAGCACCGCGTGGGACGGCTGGTCGCACGCCCAGAGGTTGCGGCGGTGACGCTCACGGGATCCACCCGCGCCGGCTCTGTCGTGGCGGCTGCAGCGGGGGATGCCCTCAAGAGATGTGTGCTCGAGCTCGGTGGCAGTGACCCCTACCTGGTGCTGGAGGACGCCGACGTCCTGCATGCCGTGAAGTGCTGCGTGGATTCCCGACTCCAGAACACGGGGCAGAGCTGCATCGCAGCCAAGCGTTTTCTCGTCGTGGATGCCGTGCGCGAGGTGTTCACGGAGAGACTCACGTCCCTCATGGCCGCCAAGCGCTGGGGTGACCCGCTGGGGGAGGCCGCCGTGGACATGGGCCCGTTGGCCCGGCGGGATCTGCGCGACACACTGCATGAACAGGTGAGGCGCAGCGTCTTGTCCGGGGCGCGCCTGCTCCTGGGGGGAGAGCTGCCCGAGGGCTCTGGGGCGTATTATCCGCCGACCGTCCTGACAGATGTGCAGCCCGGCATGCCGGCTTTCGACGAAGAGACGTTCGGGCCGGTGGCAGCCATCGTTCCAGTGTCCGATGAGCGCGAGGCCGTGCAGCTGGCGAACGCGACGCCATACGGGCTGGGTGCTGCGGTCTTCACCGCAGATGAGGCGCGCGGGCAGCGTCTTGCCATGGACGAACTGCAGGCCGGGAATGTGGCAGTCAACAGCATGGTGATCTCTGACCCGCGCCTGCCCTTCGGCGGCATCAAGGCCAGCGGCTTTGGTCGGGAATTGGGGGAGCTGGGTTTCCGGGAATTCACCAACCCGAAGAGCCTGCGCTTACCCGCCGGTAGCTGACGCTTCTGTCATCGAGGTCTGCTGAGCACAGCCGAAAGAGCTGTTCTAGCGACGGTGGCCTTCACTCCAGAACGCTGCGTCGCGACCGACTCGACGACGCGCGCCGTCGACCCGCGCTGGTGGCGAAACCGTCATGGCTCCTGGGTTCCGTTCCACACGAAAGTAGGTGTGTTGAGCGCCCGCGGTTGTAGGTGACGGCACCGTCACCTGTCCTCACGTCAGTTGTAGGCGCCAGCATTCGTATGAGTGTTCTCCTTGCGCAGATGTCTGCGCTCATGACACCGAGACGTGACGCCATGTATCCAACCTCCCGCCGGATCGCCGAGACGCCTTGCAGCCTTCTGTGGGCCGCATCGTCCCAGGCGTCACGACAGCGCCTCGAGTCCTGCGTGGCCCGAGTCTATGCCTCAAGCTACGACGCAAGAATCAGCCACTTCCACGACCTGCTGCTCGGTGCAACCAATGCACAGGGTGAGTTGCTCGGAGTGATCGGCGCGACGGCCGCCAAGAGCGCGGAGCTGTTCCTGGAATCGTACATGCGGGAGCCGGTGGAGATGGTCCTGGCTCATCGCACGGGTCGATCGGTTCAGCGGGGCGACATCTTCGAGGTGGGCAACCTGGCCGCCGAGCGCGCCGGGGCGGCACGCGGGCTGGTGACGAGCCTTGCCGAAAACCTCCGCGAGCGAGGCACCCGCTGGGTGGTCCTCACCGGGACCACTCGCGTCCGTCACATCCTGCGCAAGCTGGGCGCGAAGCTGGTGGACCTTGGCCCTGCCGAGGGATCTGACCTGGGGGCGGCGCAGGGCGAGTGGGGCCGTTATTACGAGCATGACCCGCGCATCGTCGCCGTGGAGCTGGCTCCCTTCTGTGCCAGCTTCGAGCGGGACACGCCCCTGTCGCAGCGGTTGCGAAGCCTGTGGACCCGGGCGCGGCTCGGGTGGTCGACTGCTCTGCCCATCGAGCGACCGGCATGAAGGGTTTCTGGGACTCTTTGCGTTTCCAGCCGGAAGAGCATCTGGCCTTGGTCGATGCTCGCGGACGGTCGCTGACCTACGGCGCCCTCCGGGAGCAGCTGGAGCGAGCCTCGGCGCAGTTCAGCGAGCGCGGTGTGCAGCGGGTTTGCTGCTTCCTGCCCAACAGCATCGCCACCGTCGTGCAACTGCTGGGAGCCTTGGACGCCGGTGTGACTCTGATCCCCGTGGCGCCCTTCGCCTCCTCGGAGCAGATGGCTCACGTCCTGGCGACCTGCGTCCCCGATTGCATCTTGACGGTGCGGGATGCTCCGGAGGCTGTGACCAGCTACGCGCGGGGAGCGGATTGCCAGGAGCTTCCCTTCCCCACGGGACTGCTCGGCACAGAGGGCATGCTCTGGCTCTCCAAGCAGACGCCCGCGGGCGGCTTGGGATCACAGCTGGCCGGCGATGATGCACCCGCGCTGGTGACCTTCACCTCCGGGTCCACGGGCAGACCCAAGGGCGCTTGTCTGGACGCTCGAACGCTGGACGCGACATCGGCAGCCCTGCAGGGCGCGACGGCCATGAACGGCAGCGACCGTCACCTCTGCCTGCACCCCTTTGCGGTCCTGCTGGAACTGGTGGGAGGCTTGCTGCGGCCGCTGCGCGCTGGTGCCCAGGTGCACTTGCCCGAGCTGGAGCCGGGACTGGTTTGTTGTTCCGAGGGTCCCGCCATCGTTAGAGGCCTAGCCATGGCCCGTGCCACGTCCGCCATCCTGGTTCCGGAGATGCTGGGCGAACTGGTGCGGGTTCTGGAGTCGGCGGAGCCTGGCGAGCTTACGGCCGCTACGCGCGCGCTGCGTTTCGTGGGCGTCGGTGGTGCCGTTCTGCCCGGACCCCTGCTGCGAAGGAGCGAGGCCCTGGGGCTGTCGGTTTTTCAGGGCTATGGGGCGACCGAATGTGGTTCGGTCATCGCCCTCAATGGGCCCGGCGCCAATCGCGTGGGAAGCGTGGGCCGCCCGCTGCCGCACCTGGACGTCTCGATTGCCGAGGACGGCGAAGTGCTCGTGGGTGGACACCTGTTTCGCGGGTACGTGGGAGATGCGTGCCACCAGCACGGCAGATCGGGCGAGGTCACGCCCTGGCACACGGGCGACCTGGGTTTCCTGGACGACCAGGGCTTCCTGCATCTGCGTGGTCGGAAGAGCAACGTCTTCTCGACGCCGTTGGGGCGCAACGTCTCAGCGGAGTGGTTGGAGTCGCGCTTACTTGCACTCCCAGCGGTCCAGCAGGCGGTGGTCTTCGGCGAGGGTTTCCCTGCGCCGGTGGCGGTCCTCAGCCTGTGGCCGGAGGGGGCCGAAGACATCGCGACCCAAGTCCACGAACTGAATGAATCCCTGCCGTCCTATGCACGGCTGCATCGCTTCCACGTGAGCCCTGTGCCGCTCTCGGTCGAGCAAGGCCTGTGGTGTGCCACGGGCCGGCCCAAGCGAGCAGCCATCTTTCAGGCCTTCGAACCCTTCCTACGTTTCTCAGAAGCTCCGGTGTGCCCGTAGTCACTTCCCCTCCCCTTCCGGTTGTCCTCATGTTGTCTCCCGTCTCCACCCTGTCCCGCCTGGATCACCTGCGCCTCAACACGCGCAAAGAGCAGGACGCGTTGCTCCAGATACCCTTCGTCAGAGCCGCTGTGGCCGGCGAGCTGAGCCTGGGCGAGTACGTCGCCTTCCTGGGCCAGGCCTATCATCACGTGAAGCACACGGTGCCGTTGCTCATGGCCTCGGGTGCGGCGCTTGGGTCGGAGCGCCCGCAGTTGCAATCAGCCTTCGTCCACTACGTGGAGGAGGAACGCGGCCATGAGCAGTGGATCCTGAACGACATCGAAGCCTGCGGTGGCGATGCGCAGGCCGTGTGCGAGGCAGAGCCAGGTGATGCCTGCGAGTTGCTGGTGTCCTACGCCTATGACGTCATCCGGCGCCGGGGGCCTGTGGCCTTCCTCGGCATGGTGCATGTGCTTGAGGGCACCAGCGTGCTGGCCGCGAGCCAGGCAGCTGCAGCTCTCGAAAAGTCCCTGCAGTTGCCGGACAGCGCCTTCACCTACCTCTCAAGCCACGGGTCCCTCGACCTGGATCACGTGGACTTCTTTGGTGGCGTGCTCGACCTCTTGGAGCTGGACGAGATGGCGCTCGTGTCCGACAGGGCGCGGCTCTTCTACGGCTTGTACGGAGATGTGCTGCGCTCGCTGTCACCTACTGAACCCTGGGAGAGTGAAGGATGAAGAACCGCCGCATCATGATCACGGGGGCAAGCCACGGCATCGGGCGTCAGACTGCCCTGCAGTTGGCGGCCCAAGGAGCCTGCGTTGTGCTCGTCGCCCGTTCGGCGGATGCTTTGGAGCAGCTCGCCGACGAGATCGTCCAGGCCGGGGGCACGGGTTACGCCTTGCCGGCCGATTTGACGGATGCGAGAGAACGGGCCTATCTCATCCGCGAGGCCGTGCGTTGGATGGGGGGCTTGGACACCCTGGTCAACGTAGCGGGCAGCTCCCCTTTCGGGCCCTTCGAGGCCGAGACGGCCGAGAGCCTGGAGCGCCTTGTGAGTTTGAACGTGTTGGCACCGATGGAGCTGAGTCGAGCGGCCGTGGAGCACTTCAAGGAACAAGGGCGGGGGCAGTTGGTCCAGGTCGGTTCCATCTTCGGGTCTGTTGGGTTCCCGCATTTCGCGGCCTATTCGGCGACGAAGTTCGCCATGCGTGGTTTTAGTGAAGCGCTGCGCCGCGAGTTGGCAGGCACCGGTGTGGACGTCACCTATGTCGCGCCCCGGGCCACGGACACCCGACAAACGGGTGCCTATGCCGACATGGTGGAGGCGACCAAGATGCATCTCGACACACCCGAGTACGTGGCGACACGCATCGTCGAGGCCATCCAGCGCTCGGCGAAGGATGTCTACATCGGGAAGCCTGAATCGATCTTCGTCAAGCTGAACGCGCGTTGGCCGCGTCTGGTCGACCGACTCATGGCCAAGCAGACTCAGCAGGCCCGCCCGTTCGCCGAGGCCGCCGTCCTGCGCCGCGCCAAGCAGCTCGAACACCCATCCTCGACAGCGGCGGAGTCAGTCGCTGTAGCTCCCCCTCTCGGAAAGACGGAAACATGTCCCTCATGACCGATTCATCCTCAGCGCCGTGGCAGCACTGGGCTGTGTTGGGCCTGCGCATTCTACTGGCAGCTTTCTTCGTGTTTGTCGCCGTGCGCAACCTGAAGGGCGACGAGGCCATGGCCGCGGACTTCGAGCGCTGGGGCTACGCCGGTTGGTTCCGTCAGCTCACCGCCTGGCTGCAGATTGCTGGCGCCGTGGCGCTGCTGCTGCCGGTGTCGGGCGCCCCCTTCGCAGGGGGGATGCTCCTGGCCTGCATCCTCGTGGGAGCCACCGTGACGCATGTGCGCTTCGATCCACCGACAGCGGCCCTGTCACCCCTGCTGTTCCTGGCTCTGGTGAGCGTGATTCTCGTTGCCTGCCGGCCCGGCCGAGAGGCGCTGAGCAGCTAGCGCTTGCCGTTCATCCACTGGGCCCACCAGTCGAGGTACTGGTGCAGGCGGTGTAGCCGCATGTCGGGCGGTCCGGCTCGGGACATGCCGTGGCTCGTGTTGCGCGGGTAGCGTACGAAGCGGGTGGGCACGCCGTTCATCGAGAGCGCTGAGTAGGCCTGTTCGCTTTCAGCCACGTTGCAGCGCAGGTCACCCTCGCTGTGGACGATCAGCGTCGGTGTGCGGGCGTTGCCCAGGTGCTTGAGGGGGCTCATGTCCCAGAGCGCCTTGGTTTCGTCCCACGCGTTGCCTGGCAGATAGCTGTCGGGCCAGATGTAGACGTCGCTGGCGCCCCACATGCTCACCATGTTGGACACGCAGCGGTCGGAGATGGCAGCGCGGAACATGCGCGTGTGGCCGATGGCCCAGAGCGTCATGAAGCCGCCGAAGCTGCCGCCCGAGATGCCCATGCGTTTCACGTCGCAGAAGGGCTTGGTGGCCATGTCCTTGGCGACCGCCTCGACGTCGTCCCAGTCCTTGGTGCCCCAGGCGTGGGTGTTGCCGTCCGTGAACGCCTTCCCGTAGCCCTTGCTGCCTCGGGGGTTGCTGAAGACCACGGCATGACCGGCGGCGGCCATCACCTGGAACTCGTGGAAAAAGGCCCAACCGTATTGTGCGTGAGGGCCGCCGTGTACCTGGAGCAGCGTGGGCCGCTTGCGGGTCTTGCTCGCGCCTGGCGGGAGCATGGTCCAGACCTGGACCCGGGTGCCGTCCTTCGACTTGATCCAATGCGAGCTGGGCTTGCTCAGGTTGAGAGTCGCCAAGAAGGGTGCGTTCAGGTCGCAGAGCTTGCGCAGGGTGAGCGTCGCGCCCTTTTCGAGCAGGGTGTTCGCGGGCACTTCGGCGACGTGCACCTCGCCGAGATGCGTGGCGTCACCACGCACGAGGGTCAGCCGGGATCCCTTGGCAGACAGGTTGCCCAGGTTGTTCTGTGTGTGGCCCGTGGTGTGGAAGCGCAGGGCGCCGCCCCTGGCTGAGACGCTGGCGATGTGGGTTTCGCCGTGCCAACCGATCTGTACGAAGAGCCGCTTTCCGTCGGGAGCCCAGCAATAGGTCGATGCGAAGGCGACCTCGGAGCTGTCGCTGATGTTCGCGGCCAGCAGGCAGTAGTCCTCGCGGCCCGTGATGTTCTTGGCCGTGCCCTTGCTCAGGTCGGCGACCCACAGGTCGGTGTTGTCGCCGGGGTTCTTGCCGTCCTTGTCGGAGCAGTCGAACGCCAGGCGCTTGCCGTCTGGTGACCATTGGAAGTTGCTCTTCGAGCCACCCGGCATGCCTCGCACGGGCTTGAGCTTCCCGTTGCTTACCTGGAGGCGCATGACCTCCGAGGTCCAGGGCTTGGCGTAGAAGTGCTTGTCGCGCGACAGGCAGAGAGCGACCTCCCTGCCATTGGGCGAGATGTCGAAGCTGAAGATGCCCAGCTTGTCCTTGGTGTAGAGCGGGCGGTGCGCGCCCGTCTCTGCATCCACGGCATAGAGGTGGAAGCGCTGGCCATTGAAGTAGCCGTCGCCGTCGTAGCGGTACCATGGATCATCGAGCACGCGCGGCGGGTCGCACGCGCCGCTCTTCTTGCGAGCCTCGCACGCAGCTTCAGTCCAGTCCGGGTCTTGTTCGCGGAAGCTCACGGCGAGCCAGCGACCGTCCGGCGACCACTTGTAGCCACCGAGAGTGCCTTCCGGGAAGCTGGTCAGCACTCGCGCCTCTCCACCTTGAGGATCGATGAGTGCGAGCTGCGGCTGGCCCTTGCTGCGATGGCTGACGAACGCGATGCGGGAACCGTCGGGCGCCCACTCGGGGGCGCTGTCCTTGTCGCCGTGGGTGAAGCGAGCGGCGGGGGCGTCGGGGCCTGCGAGCCAGAGGTTCGTGAGGTACTCGTTCTTCTCGCCGAAGGTCTTGACGGTGAAGACGGTCGTCTCGCCATCAGGAGAGAGTCGGGGGCCGCCCACGAGCTTGAGGCTGAGCAGATCCTCTGCTGTCATGAGCCGCTTCTTGGCGGGCTTGCGCCTGGTGTTCTGGCGCTTGGTGGTTGGCATGGCGTCCACTCCCGGTCGGCGAGTCGCGCCCACCGTCCGCGAGTGTTCCACGGACCGTCAAGGAGTGGGCTGCGCAAACGCAGGACCCTACCATTCAAGCCTCAGGGACTCGTTCGCCCAGGAAGGGCGAAAGCTTGGCGTTGCGTGAACCGGGGCGTGAACCGGGGCAGGGACAGACGGCCGAGGCCGAGTGCCGGGGGACGACGGTCAGGGAATGACAGTCAGCGAATCGGGTACCGAGAGAAACGGCCCTGCACCCCAGGTTCCGTCGGGTGCCTCGCTGGCCGCTTGGAACCAGACGGTCAAGCCAATCAGGCCGGGGTCGTTCGGCACCGCGAGGTTCCACGTGCCTTCACCCTGGGCGTCCAGAAAACGGATGCCGAGGAAGAACAAGGGTAGCGGCAGGTTCAGCTCGCCCAAGGTCGTCACCAGACTCGCCTGGTAGAAGCCGTACGCAACCGTGTTGGGCAGGCCGAACACGTCCAGGTCGAAGGCTTGCCCGGGGCTTGCCGCATTGATGGAGAAGCTCGAGAGCACGCGCAGGCGACGAGCCGCGTCGAAGACCTGGACCTTGCCCGATCCGTAGATGTTGTCCTTGCCGGGTGCCCCGAGATCCACGGCGCTGAGTTCCAGGGCGGCGGCGATGTGCCGCGGCTGGGCATTGGGCTGCACATTGCGCAGCAGGGCCATGGCGCCACCGAGCTGTGGTGTCGCCGCAGAGGTGCCGCTGAACAGCGTGTAGCCGCTGCCGAGGTTGGTGGTCATGACGCTGTTGGTGTAGGTCATGACGTCCGGCTTGATGAGGCCGGGGAGATTCCCGCCGAAGCCGCCCACGGGGTAATCCCAGGCGGCGGGGTCTTGTGTGTGCGGATACGTCGGGTCGTAGAGGGTGATGTCCTCCCAGGCTGAAGGGCCGCGACCCGAGGGGTTGTAGTGGGTGTCGTCCGGCAGCTCGATGCCTCCGCAGGCCATGATGCTGCTGCGGCCGCCGCCCAGCCCATCAGGATGTGCGAAGGGTGTGGGGCAGTTGCCGGGTGTGGAGATGTTGAAAGGGATGGGGTGCGTTGCCAGCAGCACGCCCTGGTTGCCGATGGAGTTGGCGTGAATGATGCCGGCGGCGAGCTCGACATCGCAGAGCTGCCGGAACATGTGGTAATCGGGGCCGTCGGGCCACTTGTAGCTGTAGCTGCTGCTGATGACGTCCACGCCCTGGTCCAGCATGTACTGCTGGGCCTGCCAGTATTGGGATTCTGTCGAGACCTCGCAGATGGCGAAGCTTGCCTCGGGGGCCATGCCGGTGATGCGGCCGTCGGAACCATCGCCCACCATCAGGCCGGCGGTGTGGGTCCCGTGCGGGTCGGTGGAGGTGACGTTTGCTCCGCCGAACTCGAAGTCCCAGCCGTGGATGTCGTCCACGAAACCGTTGCCATCATCGTCGACACTGTTGCTGGGGATCTCGCCCGGGTTGGTCCAGACGCGGTTGATGAGGTCGGGGTGTTGCCAGTCGGAGCCTGAATCGATGTTCCCGATCAGGACGCCGGCGCCGCGGAAGCCCATCTCCCAGAGGTCGGGGGCCTGGAGCGCGATGAGGTGCGGTTCCACTTCCGGCGGCGGCTTCACGCCCACGCCGGGGGCGATCTCGATGTCGTCGAAGCCGAAGCCGTCGGACGGGATGTCGAAGTTGTCGCGCCACTGGAAGCGCACCCGGAAGTTGCTGGTGAAACCGATTCCGAAGCCCGCGAGCAAGGGATCGAGAGTCACGTACTTCCAGACGTATTCGCGGTCAGCGTTCTGCAGCGAGATGACCTCGTGCCAGGTGACGCCGTCGGTGCTGACGAAGACCCCGTCCTCCGGGTGGTTCTCGTCGCCGAACTCCTTGTGCCGGAAGCGGATGCCCACGTCGGTCTGGCCAGCGAGGTCCAGCTCGACGGTGAGACTGGCGGTGGAGTCCAAGGAGTTCGTGCTCGTCGCCATGACCACGTGCCATGCGCCGACGGGCTCCTCGTCCGTGGTCACGAGGGCGTAGCCGCCGCCGGTGGTCTCCACGGTCCAATGTCCTTCAAGGGTTCCGGACTCGAAGTCATCCATGAAGGGGTAGAGGCCTGTGCCTGGCTTGGGCGCCATGGGGCCATGCAAGATGGCTCGTGCTCCCTTGGGCGCTTTGAGGGGGGGCGCGACTTGAGGGCCCGGAAGGGTGCTGGGCGGCAGGGCGTCCTGGGCGCGCTCCGCAGGTGTGTCAGGCAGCAGGCGGATGCGGTCGATCCCCGGGATTGCAGCCAACAGTTCCAGTACCGGGGGCCTGGCTTTGAGCAGGAGGGCGTTGCCCATCCAGAGCACGTCCAGAAGTTGGGCCTGACCAGCTTGTTCGGCGGCCTCGACCTGTGCGCGCACCTGCACCTGAGTTGCGGTGGCGTGGGCCTTCAGCTCCGCGCTGACGAGCCGGCGGCGGGTGCGGTTGCCGGCAGCACCCTTGAGGGCGCTCGCCCCTGCGCCGGTCTTGTCTCCGACCGCGACCTCTTCAGCCAGCGCTTTCATCTGCTGGGCGACCCGCTGTTGGAGCTCTTGTCCGGGGATCTGATCCGCCATGACGACGTAGACGCCGAGCATCTCGCCCGGCTCGATCTGATCCATCGCCTGCCTCAGTTCGGCAGCGAGCACCTGACGTCGCGGCTGCAGGCTGAGCAGCGTGGGGTCGCTGGGAGTGGCCAGCGCCGGTGTGTTCTGTGCGGCCACTGCGGCGCTTGCGGCATTCGGGGCAAGCACCACAACCAGGCCCAACGCCAACGCCAGCGCGCAGCGACGCAACGGGGAGCCGGTGCCGGACAGACGGCTGGGAGGAGTCATGGTGAGTTGTTCGCAGAGTGCAGCGGGACGGATGCGGGCCGTGTCCGCGGCAGGTCGGGTTGCGCGTGTGCGAGAGGCACTCGCGCACGCGCGCGTTGGAGGAGAGTTGATCGTCTCATTGACAATAAAAAGGCCCGGGATTCGCGAGATCCCGGGCCTCAGGGGGGCCTCCGCCCCTCAAGGGTGTGCTCAGCGATCGATAGTCGGACCGGATGAGCACCGCCTGAACTCCAGGAGTTTACACCTGCATCGTCAGGCCGGGGGGCGCAGCCACAACATTCTTCGCGCCTCCTAGCGTCATCGGGAGCAGCCGGCAATTCGAACGGAGCCTCTCCGCTGTCGCGCGGCCTTGAACAGAAATTCGCACGGGGCGAATGAAGCCCGTGTTTCAAGGGGATCAGGCGGGGCCCATTCGGGCCACGCCCCTGTTTATCCCAGGATGTCGAGCAGCGTCTCTTTGAAGCTGTCCGGATTCATGGCGCCGTGAGAACCCCAGAGAAACGCGCCCTGGGAGTCCGTGACGAGCACGAAGGGCAGCATCATGCCGTCGGCGAGGTGTTCGGAAATCAGATCGATGACGGCGGGCTCGGGCGCGTCACAATCGGAGGCGAGGCCCACGAAATGGGGCTTCAGCAGCTCTGCGATGGCTGGTTGGGGGATGACACCCTGCACGAGGGTGCGGCACTGACCTCAGAGTTCGCGGCCAAACTCGATCAGGATCTTCTTGTCGCCGGCTTGGGCGGCGGCGAGGGCGTCGGACCAGCGCACATGCCAGTCCAAGGTGCCGCCGTCGTCGAAGTGCGGGTGGACAGTCATCGAGGAACTCCAGGGGGAGTGCCCGATCTCACTCGGTCTTCGAAAGGCTTTCAAGCGCTGCTTCAATCGGTCTGAGCAGCGTCCTAGACTAGCTCCGACATGCAGCCTGCAAGCCGGCCTGTAGTGAAGGCTTCGGCAGCGGCTGCGAAGAGGCCGCGTTCATGCTCGGCATGGGGCGCGCTACGAGGTTCGCACCATGCTCATCACCGCTCTGCTCACACCCTTTCAGCGCGCTGGCCAGACTCTGGACCGGGCTCCGGGCGGGGCGTTGGATCTACCGCTGCTCCAGCGGCTCATCCGCTTCCAGCTGGATGCCGGTGTGGATCGGGTCCTGCTCGGCGGCACGACGGGCGAAGGCGGTGCGTTGGGCGAGGCTGAGCGGCGCGAGATGCTGGCCGCTGCCCTCGATGTGGCTACCCCTGACCAGCTGATGCTGGGGCTTGCGGCAGGTCGGCTGGAAGATGTCATTGCCCGGGGACGCGACGCACTGTCAATGGGTGTGCGTCACCTGTTGTTGGTGGACTGCCCCTACAGTGGCGCTTCGAGTGCTGCTTTACGGACCGCATGGCACGGTCCTGCTGCGGAGGCCTTGCGGGACGCCTTGCTCTACCCATACGCCGTCCCGGGGCGGACTGGCACCGAGCTTCTTCCCGATGACCTGGCGGCGCTCGCAGAGAACCACCCGAACGTGGTGGGTGTGAAGGATGCGACGGGGCGCCTCGCACGCATGCTGCGAGTGCGCGAGCTGTGTGGCGACGACTTCGAGCTCTTGTGTGGCGACGATCCCCAGGCGCGGGACTCTCTGCTGGACCCCAACATCCGGGCCCACGGGGTGTGCAGCGTCGTCTCCAACCTGGCGCCGGCCGCCATGCGTGCCTTAGTGGACCATGCACGGGCGGGTGAGGCCGTGGACGCGAGACGCGTGCACGATGATCTGGAAGCGCTCTTCGACCTGATCAGCGTTACGGCCGTGGAGACGGTGACCGTCCGCGGCGTGCCCCTGTCGGTGCCTCAGCGCGCCCGCAATCCGGTGCCCTTGAAGGAGGCTTGCCATCAGCTTGGCCTCGACGTGGGCGTGTGCCGCGGGCCGCTCGACGAGCTGGGCCCGCGCGGTCGGACCCAGGTCGCCAACGTGATCACCAAGCTGGAGCGCCGGGCAGGGCCCGGTGCCTTGGACGGGCTGCGTCAGTTGGTCGCCAGCTTCGAGCTTGGCCAGCCGGAGTGCGCGGGGGACGCGCAGCTGTTGGACGCGACCCAGCAGATGGAGAAGCCCTCCCGGGAGCTGGCAGGCGGTCCCCGATGAGCCTGACGGTCGTGAAGGTGGGAGGTGCCCTGCTGGATGGGCCAGCCGACCTCGATGCCGTGGTCGAGGCCCTGATCAGCCGGCGTCGTCGAGGCGAGCGGATCCTGGTGGTGGTGTCCGCCTTGAAGGGGGTCACCGACACCCTGGAATCTGCAGCGGTGGACGCGCTGGATCCACGTTCGGGGGCCGAGATGACCCGAGCCCTGGTGCAGGGCCTGCACCGCCGGCACGAACGGCTGGTCCGGGGGCGGCCTGGCGCCGAGGGTGTCTTGCTCGGCCTGCGCGTGGCGCTCGATGGCGTGGAGCGTTTGCTGACCGGCATCCGATTGACGGGCGAACTCACCGAACGCACTCACGATCTCCTGCTCGCCCACGGTGAACGTCTGAGTGCACCCTTGTTGTCGGAGGCGTTGCGCGTCGGCGGGGTGGACGCGCGCGCTGTGACGGCCGAAGAAGCTGGCCTCGTGGCACGCGGCCCCTTTCGGGTGGGCGGTTGCGACGTGGAGGCGAGCCGCGAGGGCCTACAGGGTCTGTCGCATGAACTGCACGACCGCGTCATCGTGTTGACCGGCTTCTACGGAGTGAACGGAAACGGCGACGTGGTGCTCTTCGGGCGGGGCGGAACGGACTACACCGCTGGGGTGGTCGCCGCGGGCATTGACGCGGACGCCCTCGAACTCTGGAAGGACGTGCCCGGTTTCATGAGCGCCGACCCGCGGGCCGTTCCCGCTGCGCGCCTCGTGCCCGAGCTCTCATTCGCCGAAGCCTGCGAGCTGGGTTACTACGGCGCCCGGATCCTGCACCCGCGCTGCCTCGAACCCTTGCGCGGAGGGAAGCAAAAGATCAGCTTCCGCTCGGTGCGTGATGTGGACGCCGTGGGAACGCGCGTGGTCGAACGACGGGGCGGGAAGCAGCCGGCCGTTGCAGCATTGGCGCACCGCTCCGGCGTGGCGGTGGTTCGGGTCGAAGGCTCTGCCATGGTGAACCAGCCCGGCATCGCGGGCCGGATCTTCAGCGCATTGGGCGACGCCGGTGTCAATGTCGACGCCGTGGCCAGCTCCATGACGTCCCTCTCCTTCACGGTCGACGACAGTGCGGTCTCGCTGGTACGGCGCTGTTTGCGGCTGCTGCAAGCGGAGCAGGACGACATCATCGAGCGGCTGGATGTGCACCGGGATGTCGTCCTGATGGGTGTCGTGGGGGATGGGGTGGCGTCGGACCCGACCGTGGCAGCGCGCATGTTGGCCTGTCTCGAACAGCTAGGTGAGCCCATCGAGCTCATTTCCCATGGACCTGGCGATGTGGGCCTGAGTTGCGCGGTTCCGGCTGCCCTGGATCGCCAGGCCCTCGAGATGCTGCACGCGGAGTTCTTCGAAGAGGGAGTCGGAGAGCCTGAGCGCGTCGGGTTCCGAGGCGGCGACGGTCGCGCATGAGCAAGCGGACGGCCGCCGTTCTCGGCGCCACGGGTGTGGCTGGCCGTCAGGCGTTGCGTGCCCTGGCCTCCCACCCATGGTTCGAGATCGCGGCCGTGGCATCGTCCCCCCGCACCGCGGGTCGCTTGCTCAAGGACGTCGTGGCAGACGAGGACCTTTCGCCGACGGTTGGCGCTCTCCGGTTGCAGGATGCTGCCGACTTCGACGCTCGCTCGGTGGACGTCGTGTTCTCCATGCTGCCGTCCGATGTGGCTGCTCCGCTTGAAGCCCGCTGCGCGGAATCCACGCCAGTGTTCTCCACGGCCGCAGCCTTCCGGACGGAGGCGGACACACCGCTGCTGTTGGCCGGGGTGAACCCAGCGCTCTTCGAACAGTTGCGCCGCCAGCAAGCCGCTCGCACTTGGAAGGGATTCGTGGCACCCGGCCCCAACTGCACCACGGTGGGTCTGGCACTCACCCTGGCACCGTTGCGCGATGCGTTCGGTGTGCGCTGTGTTCAGCTGACCTCCATGCAGGCGGTGTCGGGTGCCGGTTCGAGTGCGCCCCAGGTGAGCGCCGCCGTCGATGGGAACATCCTGCCCTGGATCCGCAACGAGGAAGAGAAGGTGCAACGCGAGTGCGCGCGCATCCTGGGCGCCATCGACGCGGACGGCATCGAGGCCGCCAGCTTTCCCGTCAGCGCGACCTGCACACGTGTTGCCGTACAGGACGGGCACACGTTGTCCATTGCCGTGGGCTTGGATCAGGCGGTCACGCCCTCCGACGTCGCCCAGGTCTGGCGTGCGGCGGATCCCTTCGCAGGGCGCAGCTTGCCGTCGGCTCCCGAGCGCTGGATCGACGTACGTGAGGAGCAGGATCGGCCCCAACCCCTGATGGATTGCGAGGCGGGTGCTGGCTTCACCACGGTGGTGGGCAGGATCCGCCCGGAACCCGTGCTGGGCGGCGTGAAGTACCTCGCTGTGTCCCACAACACGGTCATGGGTGCTGCTGGAGGGGCAGTGCTGCTGGCCGAAGATCTCCTGGATCGAGGCTACTTCGGGGGCTGAGTTGCCGGATCATGGTGGCTGGATCCCGTGGCTCTCCTGATACTGGCGCGCTTCTCCTGGAGCTGCGCCCATGTTCTCCACCGTCCACCAGCTCGCTGCGATTGCCCTGCTCATGACTCTTCAGAACCCCACCGACGCCAGCGCCAAGATCCAGTCAGCTCCTGACCCCGACGTCCCGGTCTCCAGTGGCGACCGCATCACCGGCGCAGCCTTTGCCACGCGCTCGCCGGTCTTGGGGACGCACGGCATGGTCTGCACCAGCCAGCCTCTGGCCGCGCAAGTGGGTCTCGACATCCTCAAGGCGGGCGGCTCGGCGGTGGATGCAGCCATCGCCACCAATGCAGCGCTGGGTCTCATGGAACCCACGAGCAACGGCATTGGTGGCGATCTCTTCGTCATCTACTGGGACAACAAGAAGAAAGAACTGGTCGGTCTCAACGGCAGCGGTCGCTCGCCGGCGGGCGCAACGCTCGAACAGATGCGCAGCAAGCTGGAGCAGTTGGGTGTTACGGACATCCCCATGCGCGGTGCGCTTCCGGTTTCGGTGCCTGGCTGCGTCGATGGCTGGTTCAGCATGCACGAACGCTACGGCCGTTTGCCCATGGCGGATGTGCTGGCGCCCGCCATCCGCTACGCCCGGGAGGGTTTCCCCGTCACCCAGGTGATCGGCACCTACTGGCGTTGGTCGGAGCCGAGCTTCCGCGAGTTCCCTGAGTTTCAACGGGTGTTCATGCCGAACGGCCGCGCTCCTCGCGAGGGTGAGCTCTTCCGCAATCCCGATCTCGCAGCGACTTATGAAGCCCTCGCCGCCGGAGGGCGGGAGGCCTTCTACGAAGGTGAGATGGCCGAGCGCATCGCCGCCTGTGTGCGCGAGAACGGCGGTTGGATGGAGGCGAGCGACCTTTCCACCCATCGCTCGGAATGGGTCGCGCCGGTCTCGGTCCCTTATCGCGGCTACCAGATGTGGGAGCTGCCGCCGAACGGGCAGGGCATCGCAGCGCTGCAGATGCTGCGCTTGCTGGAAGGGTACGGCGAGACCATCGGCGCCCAGGCCGGGGCCTGGGATGGCCTGGGATGGCACCGCCTGATCGAAGCCAAGAAGCTGGCCTATGAAGATCGTGCGCGTTTCTACACGGACCCGGACTTCGCGCCCGCCCCCATCGACTCGCTCTTGAGTGAGGAGTACGCCGCACTGCGACGCGCCCTCATCGACGATGAGCAGGCAGCCGACAGCTATGCGCCCGGCGACTTCCCCATCGAACACGGCGACACCATCTACCTCACCGTGGCGGACGCTGAGGGCAACGTCGCGTCCTGGATCCAGAGCAACTACGCGGGCTTCGGCAGCGGGCTGGTTCCCGAGGGTCTCGGCTTCGGACTGCAGAACCGCGGCAAGCTGTTTCACCTGGAGGAAGGCCACGCCAACATCTATGCGCCCAGCAAGCGGCCGTTCCACACCATCATTCCCGCCATGATGACCCGTGACGGCTTGCCAGTGATGTCCTTCGGCGTCATGGGCGGCGCCATGCAACCCCAGGGCCATGTGCAGGTCGTGTCCAACATCGTGGACCACGGCATGAATGTGCAGGAGGCGGGTGACGCCCCGCGCTGGCGTCACAGCGGTTCGTCACAACCGGACGGTGGCGAGATGACCGACGGCGGCGTGGTGCACCTCGAGAGTGGTGTGCCCCAGGCGCTGCGAGATGCTCTCGCAGCCCGCGGCCACACCCTGAGCATCCAGAGCGGCGGCTACGGTGGCTACCAAGCCATCTGGATCGACCGACTCAGTGCTGACGAATCAGGTGGGGGAGCCGCTGGGAGACCGAAGCGCGTCTACAGAGGAGCCAGCGAATCCAGGAAGGATGGCGCCGCGCTGGGCTGGTAGTCCTCGGAGTCTTCGTGCAGTTCGGCGGGGCCGCCCACGATCGAAACGAGGTCTTCGAGGTGGCGGGTCACCCAAGGCAGGGCCTGGGTCGATGGCCGTTGAGCCGGGATGTCGGCCAGTTGGATCTCGACGCCCAGGCCACGCAGCCTGAGCGCCAGGGCGCCGGCTTCGGCACGGTTCAGTTCCCATGTGTCGATGCAGGAAGCGGGGCCTGTGCCAGGTCGGCGACTCGAACCGCCCGCACGGCTCGCGGTCAGCAGGGCCTGGAGTCGCCTTGCTAGCTGGCCCCAGGCCCGGTCCCGGGCGGCGCCGAGAATGCGACCCCGGAGAAGTGTTTGTCGCTGTTCCGTCAGGGCGTGCGACTCCGAACCGGGTTCTGTTTCGAGCTGAGCAGGGCACAGGATGCCGCGCAGGTCCTGCAGCGTTTCGCCCAGGGTACGTAGCGCGGCACGCGAACTGCGCAGTCGTTGGACGAGGCGACAGCACCGGCCGCAGCTTCGGGCGTGGGCGCTGAGTCGCTCCTGCATGGGGGCGGGCAGCTCGTGTTCTGCGAGGGCGAAGTGCAACAGCTTCGCGCGGGAGAGTTCCGTGCAGCGATGATAATTCATCGGGTGAGCTCCTTGGACCGGGCCCCTGGGTCGTGACTGGGCTGGAAGTGTGCGCGGGTGGGGGAGGCCGCGGCGGAAACAGAAGGGTGAGCGGGGATGGAACGGTCGATGGCCAGCAGCAGGCGCTCTCGGGCGCGCTTCAAGACCATGCCCACCTGGGAGCGCGGCAGCTCCATGACCAAGGCGATCTGGTCGTAGCTCAAGCTCTCCAACTCGCGGCAGATGAGGATGCGGCGGTCGCGCACCTTGAGGCCATGGAAGCAGCGCCCGACCACGGCAAGCATCAAGGTGCCCAGCCTGGGAAGGGGGCCGCTCCGCTCTCGGACTTCTGCGGACCATGCAGGATCGACGGTGTGGCGCTGAGGAGCCTCGCGCTCTTCGTAACGAATGGCCCGGGCCCGCGCCCTGCGCATGAGGCGCAGCTGATTCAGGGCATCAAAGCGCATCATGGTGTAGGCCAAGGCCAGGAAGCGGCGGACGGGTGCCTGTGTCTGCAGCTTGTGTTTGCGCACGTCCGTGAACAGGCGCGCCATGAAGGACGCCACCAGGTCTTCGGGTTCGATCACGAGGGCCAGGCGGCGCGCGACTCCTGAGGCCACCTGAAAGAGTCGCAGCTGGGTCAGCTCGACCAAGGCGGTGAAGGCCTCCACGTCGTCATGAGTCCTGAACTGTTGGAGCAGCTGGCCCGCGAGGCACTCGAGGTGTTCGTCGTTGCGCGGGTCGTAGGGGGTGGGCACGTTGAGAGCGGGGCTCAGCGGTCCGTGGCGGAGGCGCTCCACGAGCGACGCCATGGCTGAAGCCCGTGGCTTCGGTGCCGCTCCGCTCTGGGCATCTGCTCCTGTCACTCGCTCGACTCCCTGTCCTGTGTCCTGGCCATAGTCCCGTCGTGCCCCGAAGTGACCGGGGCCCTCGCGCTGGCCAGACCAAGTGGCCGGGGGCGCCCCTGGGCCGAGCCCCTCAACCCGGTGATCCAAGGACGCCTGACCGGCGCAACGGCTCCTCGCTGGGCCGTCGAACCGGATGCTGCCCCGACGGAGCGAGAATAACGGGCTTTTTCAGGCCCGGGCGCTGCTTGCGGCCAGAACGTTTGTTCCGGCAACCGCCTCAGCGGTCCAGGGCTTGGATCGTCCTGGAGAAGCCCACGGTGTTGTCGAGGCTCTCATCCTGCGTGTTGGTCAGGATGTACTCGAAGGTGACGCTCTGCTGGCCGTTCACGTGAATCAGGAAGAACCCGGCCTGCCGCGAGCCGAGGGCCGGCTCGTCGTAGTCCGCGACGCCGTTCCCGTCCCAATCCATCTCCTTCTTGAAGCTGTTGGGTTGGGCCCAGCTGGCACCGTAGTAACCCGCGCGCCCGCCCTTCACGTGGAAGGTGCGCGTGCCCTGGCCCGCAGCGTCGAGCTTTTCGGTGGGGGTGATGGCCAGGTGGTCGTGCCCCGACAAGAAGAAGGTCGCGCCGCCGTTTGTCGTGTGCTGCTCCTCGAGCAGTTGGATGACCGCCTGCTCTCCCTTGAAGACTCCGGTGACCTTGTTGGTCTCATCGGTGAGGGGCGTGCTGGGGTCGTCGACCGTGGCGCGCAACCCGCCCCGCCCGTAGTAGTAGTTGGCGCCGAGCAGGAGGGGCGTGGGTTCGCCGCCGTCGAGATGCTCCGCGAAGAGGAACTTCCACTTGGCCTGAGAGGCGCTGAGCACCGAGGACAGCCAGAGCATCTGGGCATCGCCCAGGGTCCAGTCGTTGGCCGTCTGGGGCTTGGTGACCGTGAAGCGCATCACGTCGATCACGACGATCAGCGCATCGCCTGATTCGAAGGCGTAGTAGTGGCCCTCGGCGTCACCCGGATACACCTGGGCCGGATTGGTGAAGGTGTTGAGGCGGGCGGTCTCGCTGGAGCTTCGCAGCGCGTTGGAGAACCAACCCCCTTCGCCGTCGTGGTTGCCGAGCACATACACGAAGGGGATGTCGCTGGTGATCTGGCCGTACTCATCCGGGCCGAAGGACACGTCGTATCTGTTCTGTGCCTCCTGCACGGTGAAGGCGGAGCCAGGGGCGTAGGTCACCCCCTCGTGGGTACCGCCCTCGCAGCTGCACTGGGTCTGGACGAAGTCGCCGCCGATCATGAGCCAGTGCGGTTTGCGCTTCCGGATGTTGGCGATGGTCTTCTGGAAACGCTGCTGGGCCCCGGGTTTGGCGGCGAACTGCATGTCGGCCCAGGCCTCGTAGTGATGCGAGTCGGTGGCGTAGGCAAAGCTGAAGGGTCGGCCCGGCTGTGGCAACGTCTGGAAGCTGTGCAGCGCCCGCGGCAGGAAGCGTCCGCTGCTGGCGACCGTGGCGACATGCACCCGGTAGAAGTAGCGGGTGTTCTGCTGCAGGCCTTTCAGGATCAGCTCGAGGGGCTGTCCCGCCGTGAGGCTGTACTCCATGCTCTGGGAATCGAGTCGCTGCGCGGAAGTGCCGTAGCGCACGAAGGCGACGACGTCGGTGCGCGGTGTCATCCTCAGGGTGACGCCCTCGTGGGTGGGAGTCATCAGCGTTTCGGCGATGATGAAGTCGGCATCACCGGTTTGGACGAGGCCCGGATTCAAGAGCGGGCTCGAGGGTGGACCGGGGCCGGGACCGGGGCCGGGGACTGGATGCAGGGCCAGCGCTTCAAGGGGCCGCAGCAGCCCGAGACTGCACGCAAGCAGCACAGCTGTGCCACAGAGAAGGGGGATCTTGCGCAGGGGCGACACCATGAGTGGAAAGCTACCACGGAAAAACGCTCCTGGGCGCCGGATCGGCGGCTGCGGGCATGCTCCGTCCACACCGATGTGTGCCGGGCGAGGTAGCATCGGCCGCCCGCAGCGCGTCGCCGGAAACCCAGCTTGAAGCTCACGCCCATTCACCGGATCCAGGGGACCGGCCTCTTCTCGCCTCTGAACGGCCAGGACGTCCTCACCCGGGGCGTTGTGATCGGACAGACGCGCCGGGGCTTCTTCGTACAGGACCCGGAGGGTGAGTTGGACGACGAGGTGTCGCACGGGATCTTCGTGTACGAGCGCAAACGCCGGCCCCCGATCGGGAGCTTGGTGGAAGTCTTCGGCAAGGCCATCGACTACAGCTTCGGGGAGAACGCGCGCCCCACAACGCAGATCGAGGAGCGGGCGACCCAGGTCCTGGCGGAAGCGGGCCCGCGCATCGAGCCCGTCTGGCTCACGATGGAGCGCCTGCTGGTTTCCCACGCGCGCTTGAGTGCGTACCTGAACGGGCTGGAAGGCATGTTGGTGGGCGTGCCCGCGGGCTCGTCTTTCGTGGCGCCGAGCAACCCCTTCGGCGACTACGTGGTCTTGCCGCCGCAAGGGACGTCGCAGATCCAGCTCACGCGTACGACCCAGGGCGGCGTCCTGATCGACCCGCAGCAACCCGATCGCTGGCTGCCGGGCTTCCGCGTGTTGGACTACGGCGACGCGCCCCAGGTGCACGTGGGCGCGGAGTTGCTGGAGCCCATCACCGGCCCGCTGAACTTCCGGGTGGCCTCGTATCAGATCGCGACCGAGGGTCCCATCCGCGTGGGTGCTGCGCAGGTGAAGCGCCCGAGCACATCGCTGCGGGGGGACGACTCACGCGTGACGGTGTTGACCCTCAACGTGTTCAATCTGGACGCGCAACTGGAGCGTGCCGAGCGGGTGAAGGACCCACGGCGCGACATCGATGACGACCTCGGCAGCGGGCGCTTCGCCGGCCTGGCCGAGGCCATCGTGCGGGACGCCGGGGCGCCGGACATCGTGGCGCTGCAGGAGATCCAGGACGACGACGGCGCGGAGCTCTCAGCGGTGGTCAGCGCGGGGCACACCTTGGAGAGCCTGGCAGATGCCGTGCTGCGCGCGGGTGGGCCCCGCTACCGCTGGGTGGATGCGCCGCCGGAGGCTGGCGCCGATGGTGGGCAGCCGGGCGGGAACATCCGCAACGCCTTCCTCTACGAACCGACGCGGGTGGCGCTAGTGGACGTCAGCGTGCAGCGGCTCGGCGAAGACGACGACGTTTTCGCCGACTCGCGCAAACCTCTCGCCGCGCGCTTCCGCATGCAGGGCGGGGGCGGTGAGCTGGAGATCATCAATGTGCACCTCGCGTCCAAGCGGCATCAGAACGGGCTCTTTGCCCCCGAGCGGCCGGGCTTCGATTCACGTCTAGGCCTGCGGGTGCGGCAGGCCGAGTGCGTGGGCCGGCACATGGCGAGCCTGCGGGCGGCCGGCGTGGACTACTACGTGACCGGCGACTTCAACGACTTCGAATTCAGTGAGACCTTGGCTGCCTTGGTGGGTGAGAGCAGCGTCAATCTGGTGGATCACGTGCCGGCCGCGCTGCGCTACGACTACAACCACAGGGGCATCTCCCAGGCGCTCATGCACGGCATCGTGGCCAAGCGCCAACTCGACGGCCGTGAGGCTGACTACGAGATCCTGCACACCAACGCCTTGCTCGGAGTGCGCCCGGGGGAGACCGTCGCCAAGGCCAGCGACCACGCCTATGTGATCGCGCGCTTGGAGTTGTGAGCTGTTGCTCGTGGCGCGAGTCACGCGACTTCCCCGCTGCTCAGGGCGTGATGGCTTTCAACCCGTTGGTCAGCGTGATGCCAGCGGGCACCGACGCATCCTGGACCAGGAACTGCAGCCAGAACTCTGTGCCCACCGGGATGTTGTTGGGCCAGGTCAGGGACTGGGTCCATACGCCGCTGGGGTCGCTGAAGCGCAGGAACTGTGCGCTGGGCGGGTTGGCGAAGAGCGTGCCGTTGAAGATGTCGAGGGGCGTCGAAGCGAACGAAAGCCAAGCCAGGAGAGCCGTGCTGGGCGGCGCCCCTTTCAGGTCGAGAGTCAGGAGCGAGCCGGGGGCCAGTGAGCCGAACAGGGGCCGCAGAACAGGCTGATGGTTCGTGCTGCCTGCGTTGCCGCCGAGGTGGACCCAAGGTGCTTCGACGAAGGAGTTCTCGTGCCACGCGAGGATGTCGAGCCCGGAGGCGCCGGTGAGCACGTCGGGGTCGCCGTCGCCATCGAAGTCGGCGGCCACGATGGCCCTGGGCTGACCACCCCCACCCCCAATGACTTGCTCCGGGCCGAAGCCCCCCTGACCATCCGTGTTCTCGTACCAGGTGAAGGAACCGTCGAGGTAGGAAGCCGCGAGCACATCGGGGTCGCCGTCCCCGTCGATGTCGGCCGTGTGTGTTGCACGCACGCCGAAAGCTTGATCCGTCACGAGCTGACCGAGACCCAGGTTCCCCAAGCCGTCCGAGTTCGGGTACCAGATCACGGTGTCGTTGGCGAAGTGCGCGATGAGCACGTCCGTGTCGCCATCCATGTCCATGTCGTCCGTGTGCACATCGTTGGCGAAGATGGGCACGGCGAGGACGGTTTGGGCGGGGCCGAAGCTACCGGCTCCGTCGAGGTTCTCCGCCCAATGCAGGTTCGCCGTGAGGAAGAGCACGTCGAGGTCTGCGTCGCCGTCCATGTCGGCTACAGCCAGCGCCCCGGCGCCCTCGAAGAATCCAGCAATCAGGTTCAGTGGTCCGAAGGTCCCGAGACCATCCGTGTTCTCGAACCAGCCCACGGACAGGTCGGATTCGAAGGTCGCGATGACATCCATGTCTCCGTCACCATCGACATCCCTGGCGAGGACCTCGTGTGCGCCCATGGGGTCGATGCTGATCGGCGGTTGCTCCACGAAGCTTCCCAGGCCGTTCGTGTTCCGGTACCAAGCCAGCTTCCCATCGTTGAAGGACGCGGAGAGCAGATCCATGTCGCCGTCGCCATCGAGATCGGCAGCGTCAACGCCGCGGGCGTCGTCGGCCGCTGTTGAGATGACCTTCTCCGGGCCGAAGCTGCCCAGGCCGTCGATGTTCTCGTACCACGCCACGGTGTCGTCGTCGCGCGAAGTACAGAGGGCATCCAGGTCGCCATCCGAGTCGAGGTCGGCTGCGGAGATGGCCCACAACTCCTCGATCGTAAGGCTGAAAATCTGCTTCAATCCCAGGGCTTTGGGGAGAACGGTGATGAACTCCGATTTCACCACGGTGTCCGTCGTGCTACCCGCGTTGGCCACCAAGCTCACCGTGTAGAGCGTGGGGGCGGCCACGAACTGATAGGTATGGGTGGGGTGCTGCAGCGTCGAGCTGTTGCCGTCGCCGAAGTCCCAATCCCAAGAGGTGAGGTTCGCACCGGAAGACGTGTCCGTGAAGTTCACCTGGAGGGGTTGGTTGCCCTGCAGCACCGAGGCTGTGAAGTCCGCCGCGATCGTGACAGGCTGCGCCACGATGAGGTCCACCTTGACCTCGATGTCCGTCTCGAAGGGTGAGACCTTGGTGACGAACAGTGTGACGCTGTAGGTGCCCGGCTCGGTGTACTGGTGCACCGGGTGGTCAGCCGAGGAGACGTTGCCATCCCCAAACTGCCAGAGTTGCGTGAAACCCGGCCCGGTCGGCGCGAGGTTGGTGAAGCTCACAGTGTGCGCGATGGGGCCGGTGGTAGCGGAGGTGCTGAAGTCAGCGACCAGCTGGCCGAAGGCGGGGGCCGCAGCAGCCAAGGCCAAGGTGAGGCAGAGGACGCTCTTCCGAACTCGATCCAGCGAAGGGCCCATGGACTGATCTCCCGTTCGAGTGTGCGCAGCAAGCTGCCGCGACCATCTCCGGGAGCAGTGTACGTCGGGTTTCCGAACTTGGGGCGCTGGGGCCAGCGACGGCCGAGGTGTCGCCGGATGGCCCCGTCAGCCCCTCACCCCACCCGGCTCGGCAAGCTCGTGCTGTACACGTCCTTCACATAGTCCTCGAGCATGCGCCGCGCCGAGAACTGGCCCAGGAAGGCGACCATGGACGCGCGCACCTTGGCGATCCAGTCCCGGGGCAACCCGTCGGGGCCACGCTCGTAGTAGAGCGGGATGATCTCGTTCTCGAGCAGGCTGAGCAGGGCTTCGGAGTCCCGGGGGCCGTCAGGCAGTTCGGCCTTGCCGATGGTGAAGCCGCACTCGGGCAGGTTGGCTTCGGCCCACCAGCCGTCTGGCACCGACGCATGCAGGCCGCCGTTGGCCACGGACTTCATGCCGCTCGTGCCGCTGGCTTCGCGCGGCCATTCAGGGGTGTTCAGCCAGACATCCACGCCGCGCACCATGAGGCGCGCCACGCCGGAGTCGTAGCCTTCGAGCAACACGATGCGACCGCGCAGCTCGTCCGTATCGGCCATCTCCCAGATACGACGGATGACGTCCTGGCCCGGGCGGTCGGCAGGGTGTGCCTTGCCGGCCATGATCAATTGCACCGGGCGCGTCTCGTTGGTGAGCAGCGCGCGCAGGCGATCGGGGTCGGAGAACAACAGGTCGGCGCGCTTGTAGGGGGCGAAGCGCCGCGCGAAGCCGATGGTCAAAGCCTGGGTGTTGACCATCTGCTTGAGCCGGCGCAGATCGGCGGTGGAGCGCCCGTGGCGCGCAGCCTGACGCACACCGCGGATGTGCACGAAGCGCATGAGCCGGTGCTTCTGGGCGTTGTGCGCGGCCCAGATGGATTCGTCAGACAGCAGCGCGGCGCGCTCGGCGAGGGTCTGCGGGTGCGTGTCCGCTTCGGCCTGCAGCACCTTGGACATCTCGGGGCCCAGCCAGGTGGCCATGTGCACACCGTTGGTGACAGCGCCGATCTCGTACTCCGGCCACATCTCCCTGCTGACCTCGCCGTGCAGCTGCGAGACGCCGTTGTTCACGGAGGAGACGTTGAGAGCGAGCTTGGTGAGGTTGAAACCGTCCTGCCCATCCACCGTGCCCAGATCGAGCAGCTCGTCGGTGCTGCTGTTGAGGTGCTGGGCGGTGGTCTCGAGGTAGGGGCGCACGTTTTCGCGGTCGAAGACCTCGTTGCCGGCGGGCACCGGAGTGTGGGTGGTGAAGGCGTGCAGATGGCGCACGGATTCCACGGCGGAGGCCATGGACTCCTGGCCGCTGCGGCGCATGTTCTCCACCGCAAGGAAAGCCGAGTGCCCCTCGTTCATGTGGAAGGTGCGGGGCGAGATGTTCAGGGCCTCCATCACGGCCACGGCACCGCGGCCCAAGACCACCTCTTGTTCGAGGCGCATCTCGCGGCCGCCCACGTAGAGCATGGAGGTGATGTAGCGATCTTCGAAGGCGTTCTTCGACGAGTAGCTGTCGAGTAGCAAGAGCGGCACGCGGCCCACGAAGCTGACCCACACGCGCAGGTAGATGGTGCGGCCGGGGAGCTCAACGGGCACACGCAGGGTGCCGCCCTCGGCATTGCGCACGCGCAGGATGGGCACGCGCAGGCCGTCGAGCTCGGGGTAGTTGTGCTGCTGGTAGCCGTCGGCGTCAATCAACTGGTTGAAGTAGCCGCGGCGGTAGAAGAGACCGACTCCAATCAATGGCAAAGCCATGTCGGATGAGGCCTTGAGATGGTCGCCGCTGAGGATGCCGAGACCGCCGGAGTAGATCGGCAGGCACTCGTGCAGGCCGTACTCCGCGGAGACGTAGCAGATGGGGTCGCCGTCTTCGCTCGGGCGCGCGAGGTCCGCGTCGAACTTCTCGAGCACGGCGTTCATCTGGGCCAGGAAGCTCTCGTCCTGGGCCAGGGCCTCCAGGTGCGCCGTGCGGCTGAGATGGATCAAACGCACAGGGTTCAGGTAGCGCGACCACAGATGCGGGTCGATGCGGCTGAAGAGATCGCGCGCCTCACGATGCCACGTCCACCACATGTTGTAGGCCAGGTCCGTCAACCGGGCGATCGGTGCCGGGAGGTCCAGATGCTCGGGCGGGCGCGTGGGGACGTTCAAGCTGTGGGTGCTCATGAGCGGTGCTGGGCTCAATCCGGGGGGCGGCAGGGAGAGGGGCGGAGGGGGTCAGCGCCTGGGGCGCTTGCCCTGGGGGTGATGCGGACGGCTAGAATGCCTGCCCTTGTCGGCGCAGGCCAGTGATCGGGCGGCAATCCCCTGGGAGTCAGCCCAGGCAGATCGCACGGGCCCTCCATCGTCGCGCAGCGGCAAGATCCTGTAATCGGAGCGACTCCTTCATGTCCATCTCTTGGTCTTTGGTCGCTCTTGCGGCCCTGCTCGTCTCGGCAGCCCCTGCGCAGGACGCGCCCTCCCCAGAACAGGCAGGCGGGGCGGACAGCGGATCGGGCGTGGCCGCCCGGGACAAGTCACTGGGGCCGAGTCTCTCTGGCTTGCCCGTGGGGGCCACGATCCTGGCCCCCGGTGACCGCCCCCTGAGCCAGCGGCGCGGCCTGCTGGTTGTGTCGGGCCTGGACGGCCGACGTGTGGGCGACGCGCGCATGATGCAGCGGGTCATCGAGAGCCTGGAAGCCCAGGAGAACCTCGCGGCACGGCTCGGTGACCGCATGCTGGTCTTCGTGCCCCGTGCAAACCCGGGTGGTTTTGGCAACCAAACCATGGGCGATGCCATCCCCGAAGGAGCGGTGGCGGGCAACCGTCGCCCCTTGGACCGGGACCGGGACGGTCGCAGCAATGAAGATGGGCCGTCGGACCTGGACGGCGACGGCTTCATCACTTGGATGCGCATCCCCGATGGGGCGGGCGAATGGGTCATGGATGAGCATGACCCGCGGGCTATGCGCAAGGCGCGCACCGAACGCGGCGAGCGCGGGACCCATCGCCTGCTACGCGAAGGGGTGGACCAGGATGGCGACGGCACCTGGTACGAAGACGACGGCCAGGGCGTGTTGCTCAACGAGAACTACCCCCATGGTTGGGACGAGTACCCGGCCCAGACCGGTGCCTATCCCCTGAGCGAACCCGCCAATCGGTCGTTGGTGGACTTCGTGCTCCAGCACCCCGGCCTGTTGGGCGTGGTGGTGGTGGGCGATGAGGACACGCTGGTGTCCCTGCCCCCGGAAGCAAAGAAGGTGGAGCGGGGCGGCTTCGGCGGTGGCTTCCGCAATGCCCTGGACGGTTTGTTGAAGGAGGACGTGGCCAGCTTGAAAGAGATCAAGCGCCGCTTCGACGAGCTGGGTGAGGACAAGCACGAGGTGAAGGCCGACGGCCCCTCGGACGGCGGGCTGCTCGCCTGGGCGTACCACCAGGCGGGTCGTTGGCCCCTGGGCCTACGCCCCTGGGCAGCGCCCGAGAAGCTGGAGAAGAAGGACGACGAGAAAGATGGGGCTGATGGCGCCGACGCGGATGCCGACGCCGGGGTCGACGCGGATGCCGACGCGGATGCCGATGCGGATGCAGACACCAAGCTCCCGAAGAAGAAGGGCGGCAAGGCCAGGCGCGGCAAGGACGTTATGGACGCCAAGGACGCCGACGAGGCGGGTGATCAGCCCACCAGCGACACGGACAGCCCGGTGCCAGCGGCGGTCTTGCAGTGGCTGGACACCCATCGCGAAGGCGCCGGCTTCCGGGAGTGGACCAGCTTCGAGCACCCGGAGCTGGGTGAGGTGGAGATCGGCGGGCTCACCGACGCCACCCTGCGCAGTGTGGGGCGTGACCCGGACGCGCAGCGCGCCTTCGCAGCGCGTCTGGAGAGTCTGTTGCTCGAAGCTCTCGACTGGTTCCCCGAGGTGGCCTTCGAAGACGTGGAGATCACGGACCACGGCGGCGGCGTCTACGCCATCGAGGTGGCGGTTGTGAACACGGGCGTCCTGCCCACGGCCAGCAAGCTGGGGGCAGACGCGCGCATCACGCGACCCATGCGCGTGCGGCTGCACTTGCCTGACGACATGCAACGCCTGACAGGCTCGAAGCAAGAGTTGATCCGCCGCCTTGAAGGAGGCGGTGGCCGCAGCGAGTTGCGTTGGATGGTGGCGGGAGGCGGCACGGGCAGCAAGCTCGTGCTCGAACTCGATGCCGACAGCGTGGAAGACATCGAGCTGGAGGTGGTGCTCCCATGACTTACTCGACGACATCGATCACTGCAGGCCCGAAGCACGACACGAACGCAGCCAAGACGTTTCTTTTTCAGCCTCTGTCTTCCCGAGCACTTTCCATGAGCCGTTCACCCTTCGTGTTCGTGTTGGCCCTGGCGCTGACCTTCAGTGCCTTGGTTCCTGTCTCGGCGTCGGCGCAGGCCGTGCGCACGCCAAAGGTGTCCATCGCCTGGAACCGCTTCTACGACTACCAAGGCATCACGGACCTCTGCCGGCAGTTGGCGGAGAGTGCGCCGGAGCTGTGCACCCTCGAGTTCATCGGCGAGAGCGTCGAGGGGCGCCCCATGCCTCTGCTCACCATCCAGAACCCCAAGACGGGCGCGCAGGCGGACAAGGCCGCCATGTGGGTGGACGGCAATGTGCACGGCAACGAGGTGCAGGGCGCAGAAGCGGCGGTCTACCTGGCGTGGACCCTGCTGGAGCGCTACGAGGAGCTGGACAACATCACCGAGCTGGTGGACGAGCGGGTCTTCTACATCCTGCCCATGGTGAACCCCGACGGGCGCCAGTATTGGTTTGACGCGCCCAACACGATGAACAGTTCGCGCAGTGGCAAGAAGCCCTTGGACAACGACGGCGACGGCCTCTTCGACGAGGACGGGCCGGACGACCTGGACGGCGATGGCGAACTGCTCTCCATGCGCAAGAGGGTCGCGCCGGGCACCGGCACGCACCGCCTGGACCCCAACGACAAGCGGGTCATGATCTCGGTGCCGTCGGAGCTGCGGGTGGAAGCGGGGGCGGACTACATCCGCCTCGGACAGGAAGGCATCGACAACGACAACGATGGCCGCACCAATGAGGACGGCCCCGGCGGCTACGACATGAACCGCAATTGGGGCAGCGGCTGGATGCCGCCCTACATCCAATACGGCGCGGGCGACTACCCCTTCAGCTTCCCTGAGACCGAGGCCATCGGGCGCTTCATCCTGGCGCGGCCGAACATCGCGGCGGTGCAGTCCTTCCACAACTCGGGCGGCATGATCCTACGCGGCCCGGGCGCCGCGGTGCGCGAGAGCTACTACCCGCGCAGCGACCTGCGGGTCTACGACGCCATCGCAGAGGAGGGCGAGAAGCTCCTGCCCCACTACCGCTCGCTCGTGATCTTCAAGGACCTCTACGACGTGCACGGTGGTTTCGTGGACTGGACCGCTGAGGGCTTGGGCATCATCTCATTCACCAACGAGCTGTGGGCTGGCACCCAGGCATTCGGCGACCCGAACGACTCCAACGGGGGCTTCGACTTCGAGAACAGGACGGAACGTCAACTGGCCTTCGATGACCACGTGCTGTTTGGCGAGACCCACGTGGACTGGCACGAGGTGGAGCACCCCGACTACGGCACCGTCGAAGTGGGCGGCTTCCGGAAGATGACCGGCCGTGTGCCGCCGCCCTTCATGATCGAGGAGATGCTGCACCGCAACGCTGCCTTCTGCATCTTCCACGCGGAGCAGATGCCCAAGCTGCGGGCCGGGCCGCTGGAGATCAGCGAGCTGGCAGGCGGCGCCAAGGTGGTCACCCTGGAAGTGCATAACGAGCGTTGGATCCCCACCCGGGCCGGGGTGGCGGCTGACAAGAAGATCGGCCTGCCGGACTTCGTGACCCTTTCGGGTGATGACATCACGGTGATGGCCGGGGGCCCTGGCGCAGACCGCTTTGACCTCACGCGCTTCCAGGCCGTGGAGCATGAGCCGGAGCGCCTGCGCCTGGAGAGGGGGATTCCCGGCCACGGTTCCGAAAGGCTACGCTGGATCGTTCGCGGTTCCGGTGAATTGACCATCACCGTGGACAGCCAGCACGCCCCGCTCCTGCAAGTGACCGGTTCGCTCTAGCGGGCTCAGGAAGGGGCGCGTGGCCTGTTCGTGGTGAGAGGGTCGGTGGCCCCGGCGGCGCGACGATGCGGCGGCAGCCCCAAGCCACCGTTCCAGCCAGTGACCGCCCTAAAGACAGCGAGCAAGCCGTGACCAACGACGCGTCCCCCGACTCCACCGAGCCACCCGTCGGCGACGGTGACAAACGGTCTCCCGAGGACATCCCGAGCCGCGGTCTGATCGTGGTGCACAAGCCTCGGGGTCTCACCTCGCGTCGGGCGCTGGACGTGGTGGAGCGCAAGCTCGACATCGGCGCCTTGGGCCACTGCGGCAGCCTCGACCCCCTGGCCACGGGCGTGCTCGTGCTGGTGGTGGGCAAGGCGCGCAAGATCCAGGACCTGGTGGTGCACGGCGAGAAGGTCTACGAGATCACGGCGACGCTGGGTGCGCGCACCGTGACGGACGACGCCGAGGGCGAGTTGCAGATGACCGAACCCGCGCCGGAGCCACCCACGCGCGAGGCGATCGAGGAGGCCTTGGAACAGTTCCGGGGTGAGATCGAGCAGCTGCCCCCGACCTACAGCGCCGTGAAGGTGGACGGCAAGCGCATGCATCGCGAGGCCCGCAAGGGCAACCCCGTGGTGGCCAAGCCGCGCAACGTCAGCGTGCACGAGCTGACCCTCAGCAAGTACGAATGGCCCGAAGTACACCTGCACATGCGCTGCGGCGCGGGCACCTACGCCCGGGCTATCGCCCGCGACCTGGGCAATGTCCTGGGCACCGGCGGCTACATGTCCAACCTGGTGCGCACACGCGTGGGTTCTCTAGAGCTGAAGGACGCCATCCTGCCCGACGAGGTCGAGCTGGAGCATGTGCTGGGCATCGAGTCAGCGCTCAAGGAGTTCCCGCGCCTCAACGTGCCGCTGGAGCAACGGCACCTGCTGAGTCGCGGCCAATCCCTGCGCACACCTCCGGGCTTCCCGACCGCAGAACCCTGTTTCGCCTGGGTCGGCGGCGAGGTGGTGGCCTCCATCACCTTCACCAACAACGGCACCAAGTACCGGACCAAGCGCCTGCTGGTGTGAGTGGCTGCGGGCTTCGCTAGAACTGCAGGCTGTCCATCAGCCCGTTGAGCCAGGCGAAAACATCCTGCTGTGCCTGGGTGCTGCCGGGGAAGAGGTTGTCGTCCTCGAAGGGGTCCTGGGGGATGTTGAAGAAGCCCACCGGCGGGACGGGGCCCGCTGGTTGGTTCTTGACGAGCTTCCAGCGTTCGCTGCGCACGGCGCGCCGGTGTTGCTGGTAGGGCGGCTGACCGTTGGGCCGGAAGGTCTCGGAATAGACGGCGTTGCGGGCAGAAGGTTGGCGCGGCGCGATGAGGTTCGCGAAGAAGGACACGCTGTCCTCGGCTTCGGTTGGGATGGGCGCACCCACCATCTCGCAGATGCTGGCGTAGATGTCCGTGACGCCCACGAGCGCCGGCTCTTCGCGACCCGGGTGTGTGACGCCGGGCCCGGTGACGATCAAGGGCACGTGGATGCCGTACTCCGTGACGTGTCCTTTGGCGCTGAAGACGCCGGGCAGGGCTGCCGACGGGGAACCATTGTCGCCCACGAACACGATCCAGGTGCGGTCGAGCACCTCGGCCGGAATGCTGCCGAGCAGGCGCCCCAGCTCCGTGTCCATGGCTTCGATGGCGGCCTGGTGCAGCTCGCTCGGGGAGCTGTTGGTGTCCACGTCCACCGTGATCAGGTCGGCGGGCGGAACGTGGTACGGCGTGTGCGGAGCGTTGAAGGCCAGCCACACGAACCAGGGTTCCTGGCCCGCGTCCTGGATGGCGGCCAACGCGTCATCGACCTGGTCCGTGGTGAGATAGGTGTTGGTGACGACCGACTGGGTGTTGCCGGAGCCGTCGGCGACGTTCTTGGTCCAGTTGAAGTACTTGAGCGGGTCGTTGCCGGGGTTGAGCCCGATTCCGGTGTGGCGATCGAAGCCGAAGAGGATGGGGTGCTGGAAGCCGGTGCCGCCCGAGGACTCCTTGATGTTGAGGTGCCACTTGCCCACGGCCGTGCTGTGGTGCGTTGCGGAGAGCACGTCGGCGAGGCTGAGCTCGGCAGGGTCTGCCTCGATGCCGCCCGAACCTCCGCTCCAGGAGACGCCCCGGCCGATGCCCGTGCGGAACGGATGGCGCCCGGTGAGCATGGCCGAGCGGGTGGGGCTGCAGAGCGGCTCGGAGTAGGCGTTGCGGAAGAGCACGCCGGCCCGGGCCAGCAGGTCGAGGGTGGGCGTGGGTGGGTTCGGCACGGTGCCCAGGCCGTAGGCGGGGGTGCGCTCCACGCCCATGTCGTCCGCGATGACCACCAGTACATTGGGCGGCGGGGGCGAACCCTCGGGCTCCCCCAGCTGCGACAGCTGCGCCAGGCATGCAAGCAGTAGAGCCAGGGTGAGAGACACGAAGCACGCCAGTTGGGAGAGGACGACATGCTGAGTTTATCACCCCTCAGAAAGGCTGGGAGCGAAGCCCGTCTAGCGAAAGCGCCCCTTCACGATGCCGGCGATGGCCAGGCCTGCAAGGAACCAACCGACGACGTGCTCCACGAAGCTGGCTGCGATGCGGTCGCTGGGGAAGAGGTACCAGTTCCAATAGGGCAGCTCGATGGCGAGCCAGGCGAAGACTCCCAACAGCGTGACGACGATCAGGCGCGCCGCGTAGAAAGTGGCCGACTGGGCCACGATCAAGCACGCCACCCAGGCGGCAACTACGGCCATGAGCAGCCCCATACCGAGCTGCTTGGGGGAGGTGGGGTCGTCGCCCTCCGGGCTGTACACGATGAGCGCACGCGGGCCGGCGCGGTATTGCTCCTTCCAGGCCTCCCGTTGCTCGTCGCTGTCGCCCGCCTCGGCGTTGGGCACCATGTACATGCCCGCTTCGACCCCGGAGTCCTTGAGGACCGAGGCCACGGCCTCGACGTTGGGCAGCGCGCCGATGCCCATATGCCCCAAGGGCAGCATCATGTGCGCCACCATGCCCCACACGAAAACGATCAGCCCGCCGACGAGGCCTCCTAGCACGATGCGTTTCATCAGCGACCCAACTTCGTGCTGATCCAGAAGTACAGGCAGCCGATCACAACGACCAGCACGATCATGGAGAGGCGCTGGTTGCGCACGGCGATGGACTGCCGCGCCAGGGCCGTCTCGGTGTACTTGGCGCTGCGCTCCGCGCTCTCGCGCTCTTGCTTCATCTGAGTCTTCACCAGCTCACGGATCTCGATCAACGTGGCCTGGATGTCGTCCAGGTCTGCCATGGCCTTGCCCCGGGAGGTGATGCGCCGGAGTGTCAGCCGGCGCGAAGGCCGTACGATATCAGGACCGGAATTCTTCTTGGAGTGCTGTCGAAAGGCCGGGCCCTCTTTCGACGGGTGATTGAAGGTGGCAACAGAGCTGCCTGGAAACCACGCAGATGGAGCTGAGAACCATGCGGTACCTGTTGTTGATCAACTCGAGCGAGACGCTGGAAACGGACATGAGCCCGGAGCAGATGGGCGAGATCATGGAGGGCTATGGCCGCTTCGGCGAAGAGCTGGAGGCTGCTGGGGCGAGCCTCGAATCGGCCCGGCTACAGCCAGCAGCCAGCGCCACCACCGTGCGCATCCGGGACGGAAAGCTGAGCACGACGGACGGCCCCTTTGCGGAGACCAAGGAGACCCTGGGCGGTTTCTACCTGATCGAGGCACCCGACTTGGATGCCGCCATCGCCTGGGCCGCGAAGATCCCCTCGGCCTCCTTCGGCGGCGTGGAAGTGCGCCCGCTCTGGGAGCCCGAGGACTACGAGCTGCCGTCCGGGGACCTCGCTCGGTGAGAGAGGCAGCGCAGACCGTGGAGGCCGTGTTTCGGGAGGAGCACGGCTTCCTGCTCGCCTCGCTGATCCGTCGTTGCGGCGACTTCGAGCGGGCCGAGGAGGCTCTGCAAGATGCTCTGGCTGTGGCCCTGGAGCGTTGGCCGAAGGACGGCATGCCGCACACGCCCGCGGCGTGGATCCTGCGCACCGCCCAGAACCGATTGATCGATGTGCTGCGTCGGGATGCGCGCCGGCCGGACAAGGAAGCGTTGGTCGCTCGTCCCGAAGCCAGCACGACCCAGGCCCCGGCCGAACGGGAAGAAGCCGACGCCTTCCCCGCGAACGACGACCGGCTGCGCTTGCTGTTCACCTGCTGCCACCCCGCCTTGTCGGCGGATGCGCAATCGGCCTTGCTGCTCAACGCCCTGGGTGGCTTGAGCACGCGCGAGATCGCCCGGGCCTACCTCACCAGCGAGGCCACCATGGCCCAGCGCCTGGTGCGCGCGAAGCGCAAGATCCGTCAGGCAGGCATCCCCTTCCGGGTGCCCGAGGCAGAGCAATTGCCTGAGCGCTTGGGCGTCGTGCTGCGGGTGGTCTACCTCGTGTTCAACGAAGGCTATGCCGCCAGCGAGGGCGTGGCACTGCTGCGCGGCCCGCTTTGCACGGAGGCGATCCGGCTGGGGCGCTTGTTGCTGCAGTTGATGCCGGAGCAGACCGAGGCTGCGGGGCTGCTGGCCCTGATGCTCTTGCAGGATGCCCGGCGCGAGGCTCGGGTCGGCCCCGAGGGAGAGCTGATCCGCTTGCGCGACCAGGACCGCAGCTTGTGGGATGCGCAAGCCGTAGCCGAAGGGCTCGCGCTGCTGGAGACGAGCTTGCAGGCTCGGCGGCCGGGGCCGTACCAGGTGCAGGCGGCGCTCGCGGCCCTGCACGCCGAAGCCCCGGACGGGCCCTCCACGGACTGGCCCCAGGCGGTGCGGCTCTACGATGTGCTGCTGGAGATGGAGCCGTCGCCGGTGGTGGCGCTCAACCGGGCGGTGGCCGTGTCCATGGCTTCAGGGGCGGAGGCAGGGCTCGCGGCCCTGGCTGTGATCGAGCAGGACGGCAGCTTGCAGGACTACCTTTATCTGCACGCCACCCGAGCGGAGTTCTTGAGCGAGGCTGGGCATTGGGAGCCCGCACGCGCGGCTTACGAGAGGGCCATCGAGCTGGCGAGCAACCTGACGGAGCGTCGTTTCCTTCAGCAGCGCTTGGAGCGGGTGCTGCAACGCATCACCAGTACGCGTCCAGACCAATGAGCAACTGGCCGTTCTCCTGACGCCGCCAGACCAGCATGAACTCCACATTGGAGTGCTGGAGGACGCCGTCGCGTAGGACGCTCAAGCGGCTGTGCCCGCGTTGGATCCAGAGCTTGTCGGCCCCCTCGAGGCTGGCGATGCTCAGCTCCCAATCCTGTGCGCCCTCGAGGCGGCCCCAGTACTCGTCGATGGCCTGGCGCCCGGCGACGGTGCGGCCGCTCTTGTCCATGAGCAGGGCGTCGTCGGCATAGAAGGCGGCGACGGCGGCGAGGTCACCATGGCGCATGGCCTGCTCCATGGCGGCGTTGAGCGCACGGATCTCGGCCTGGGCCTTGGACCTGAGCCCAGCGGCTTCACGTTGCTGCTCCGCGTCCTTGCCCGGTGCGGCGGTTGCGGCGGCGGACGCATCCCTGCGCTGCTTCAGGTCCTGCAAGGCTTGGGAGGCGGTGCGCTGCCGCAAGGGGTCCGGGTCGTGCAGGATGTGCAACAACACGGACTCCGCTTCGGGGCGTTCGCTCTGGCCCAAGGCGAGGATGGCGGGGATGGCCACCTCGGGGTCGCGCACGAAGGCATTGGTGATGTTCGAGCGGGGTGGCCACATGGCGCAGGCCGGGCCGAGCAGCGCGAGGACGAGGGGCAGCAACGCAAACTGCAGGGCGACGCGTGCACGGGCTGCGGGCGACCTGGGACGAGCGGTGGGACTGCCGGTGGGAATCTGCATGCAGGCAGGCTAACCGATGTGTCGGAACGGGTCGTGCGCATCGGGCTTGGGTTCGACGGCCCGCACATCCACCTCGTCGACCCGGGCCTGGGGCGGCCCTTCGGCCATCCAGCCCACGAGGTTCTCCACGGCTTCCGGCTCGCCTTGGACCCAGGCCTCCACCCGCCCATCGCTGAGATTGCGGACCCAGCCGCGGAGGCCGAGGGCCTGGGCCTCCTGCTCGGCGGACCAGCGGAAGCCCACCCCTTGCACACGTCCGGAGACATGGATGTGTCGTGCCATGGTTGTCATCGCTGCAACGCTAACGCCTCGTGCGCCAGGGGATCCAGCACCGCCGGCCACTCCCAGCCTCCGAAGAGCTGCGGATGAGCTGCGGAGCGACGTGGAATCCGGTCCAGGGCTCCCGATACGCTGCTCAGGCTCGCTGGCCCCGCCGCCGATAGATCGAGCAACGCCCGGTCTCCTCATCGACCCCTCTGCAACCATGAGCAACACTCCCGCAGCGCCCCGCACCCGCAAGAAGCGCAGCCGCCTGGGTTTCGCAGCTGCGCTGAGCGTGGTCGTGGTGCTGCTGCCGGCCTTGTGCCTTGAGGTCTATCTCCGCATGGACAAGGAGAAGCACGACCTGTGGTCCATGACGGGGCGGGAGTTGGGCGAGAACCCGATCAAGCAGTGGGGGCAGGTGGACGCCTTCAGCGCCTACCGAGGACGTGCGGGCGCCGGTGGCATCGGCAAGACCATCAACAGCCTCGGGTTCATCTCGACCCCGGAGCTCACGGTGCAGAAGCCGGCGGACACGGTGCGCGTCGTGTTCCTGGGCGGTTCGTCCACTGCTGGAACGGGCCAGGACCTGGCGGACGTGGACACCTGGCCCTGGCACGTCGCCGAGGAGCTGCGGGCGGCCATGCCTGCGGGGCGCAAGCTGGAGTTCATCAACGCGGCGCTCGGGGGTTACAGCACCTTCGAGACCTACGGCCGGCTGTGGAGTCGACTGCGCGCGTACGAGCCGGACGTGTTCGTCATGTATCACGGCTGGAACGAGATGTACTACTTCGACAAGACGGCGCCCGAGGACTTCGTCAAGTGGCGCACCTTGCCCGACGGCAGCTGGACGCTGGACCGCAAGCGCGGCAAGACCAGGGAGCTGGAACCCTGGTGGGCAGACCACCTGATCCAGTACAGCCAACTGCTCATCCGCGGTCGGATCCGCCTGGCCAAATGGGCGGGCAGCCTGGAAGGCGAAGTGGGCGGCAGCAAGACACTCAGCGATGACTATGGTCGCGACGGGCCCGAGGTCTTCCGCTTCAACCTGAAGTTGATCCAGCAGGCCTGCGAGATGATGGACGCCGAGCTCTTCGTGGCGAAGCAAGCCACGCTGATCGTGCCGGGCCTGGACGACAAGCAACGGGATCGTTGCCGTTACGACTACCACGGCTTCGGTCACGACGCGCACCTGGCGGCCTACCAGGCGCTCTACGATGTCATCGATGCGGAGGTTCCTGCCGAGCGTGTCATCGACGTGACGACCCTGAGCGGGCGGCCCGAGGTCTTCGCCGACCACGTGCATCCAACGGAGGCTGGCGCGCGACGTATCGCAGCGCTCGTGGCAGACGCCGTGGCGACCACGGTCACGAGCGCCGGGCAGTAGCCGACCGACTCGTCCCAGTCCCGCCGCTGGCACGGCATCGCGAAAGCCGTCAGGCTGGGGCCCTTCCTCTGAAGGGGTCTGCCATGTTCGTGACTCGACTGCTGCCTGTCGCCCTGCTGGGTGCCGCATTCTCAAGCTCCGTCTCTGCAGCGCTGCCCACTGGTGATCGTTACGCCGTTCTGCACCTGGATGAGCTGGTCGACGCTCTGGTTGTGCGTAACCCGAGAAGCCCTAAGTGGTCGTTCGCAGCAAACGTCGGGCGGGTGCACGTGGTGCTCGACGTGGAGGGGGACGCCTACGTGAGTCCGCTGCACAAGCAGGCTGCCGAGGGCGTGCCGGAACTCTTGCCTCCCGATGGCGACGGTCGGCCAGACACCACGTGGGGCCGCGGCTGGGGCCACACCATGTTGGGCGTAGCCGTGGACGAGTCGGCGGTGGGTTCCGTGACGGGTACGCTGCACGTTCCTGGCAGCGAGGGGGGGCCGGGCATTGAGGTGCCCTTCGAGATTCCGGCAGAGGCCTTCAGCGAGGACGCAGGGCCGTACTCGATCCTGGAGCGCGGGCACTACGGTGCCATGCTCGACCGTGATCTTCCGGGGGCGGCGTGGTTTCGGCACCAGCATGACGCTGCCCAGGCGCGCTGGTTGGCGGCGGCCGTGGAGCAGGGGCGTGAGCTGGGGGCGAGCCCGCAGCTGCGGAATGCTGACCGCATACTGAACCGGTCGCGCTCGACCGTCGAGGACAGTTTCGAGCTGTTCAGCGGGGGCCGCGCGGTGAGCGAGAATCTGCAGTTGGATCGCACGCTGCCTGCGTCGCCCGAGGGTGAAGACACGGTTCCGGTGGACAGCGTGCAGGGCATCACGACACCGGCCTACGACTGGGCGGCGCTCATCGAAGGTCTCTCGCCAGAGCTGGATCCCTTGGCGCAGCTGATCCCCGCGGACCAACACGCGGTCTTCTTCCCGAGTTTCGAAGCGCTGGTGGCGGTGGCAGATCACGCCGAAGAACACGGCACGCCGGTCTTGGCTGCGCTCGAACCGCGCTCGGAATCGGCGAACACGCGTCAGCGCTATGAACAGCAGTTGGGAGTGCCCATGAGCGCCTTGAGCCGACTGCTCGGGCCGGCGATCCTGGACAGTGTGGCCATGACGGGTTCCGACCCCTATCTGCGCACCGGCTCCGATGTCGCCCTGATCTTCGAGGGCTCGACGTCTGCGGTGGAGCCCTTGCTGGTGGCTCGGGTGCGACTCGCTGCCCAGGGAGTACCGGGTGTCACCGCGGTGGAAGGAAAGATAGGCGACGACAGCTACACGGGCTTCACCAGCGAAGACCGTTCCTTCTGCAGCTATGTGGCGGCCTTGGGTGATCGGGCAGTGGTGGTCTGCAACTCCCTGGCCCAACTGGAGCGGCTGTTCGCCACGGCGCGCGGCGACGGCCCGGCCCTCGCGTCCTTGGATGAGTACGTCTGGTTCCGGGATCGCTATCAGCGCGGCGAGGAGGGTGAGTCGGCCTTCGCCATGATCTCCGACGCCACGATTCGCCGCTGGTGCGGCCCGCGTTGGCGCATCGGCAGCTCCCGCCGTAGTCGGGCGGCCGCGGTCGTTGCCGAGTGGCAAGCGCGTTCCGTTGACGCCCTCATGGCAGAGGATGCTGCGGACCTCGGGCCCAGCGGCCATGCACTACCTGAGTACGGCCTCCTGCCCGGCGCCGGCCCCATGAGTTTGACGGCGGGCGGCGTGCGCTCGGAGGACTACGGCAGCCTGGGATTCGCGACGCCCATCGTCGAGCTGGACCTCGACCTCGTGACGGAGGACGAATCCGATCTCTATGAGCGTTGGCGTCGGGGGTATGAATCAAACTGGTCTAACTTCTTCGATCCCATCGGCATTCGCTTCAGCGTCGACGAGCAGCAGCTCGCCATGGACATGACGGTGCGTCCGCTCATCGCTGGCAGCGACTACCGGGACTACATTGGGTTGTCGGCGGGCGCCGAGTTGGATGCGCTGAGCGGTGATCCCCACGAGGAGGCCCTCGTCCACTGGGTCTCTGCATTCAACAGGAACTCGCCCAGCCTGAGTCGCGCGGAGGTGCTCGGCTTGGCGCGCATGCTGGCCCCCAAGCTGGACCCCTTGGGTTGGGTCGGCAGTTCGTACTCGCTCTACATCGACAAGGACGACTTCTGGGCGGAGATGGCAGCCGCCGAAGACGGAGAGTCCTTCCTGTTCGAGGAGCTGTATCGCTTGCCCATGGCCGTGCACGTCGACATCGACAACGTCATGAAGCTGGCGGTGGCGCTGACGGGGCTGCGCGCCGTGGCTGAGCAGACCATCCCCGACATGTTGTTGTGGGAGAACCGCAAGCACGCGGGGCGCAGCTATGTGCGCGTGGGTCCCTCCGATCTGGCCTTGGAAGACATGCGCTCCGAGGTGGATGAGTTTGAGAACTGGGATCAGCTGGCTCTCTACTATGTGCCCGGGCCCGGCGGTCTCACGTTGTCGCTCAACGAAGAGTTGGTGAAGCGTGCCATCGACCGATCCCAGGCGCGGCGGGGCGTGGGCGCTGAGAACACGGGCGCAGAGGATGGCGGCACAGAGCGTGCGGAGGTAGGCGCAGCCGAAGACGACGCGTCAGGCATCGAGAACGCCGCTGACGCGTCGAACCCCTGGCTCGGCAAGCAGCTGGGCCTACGCGTCTCGCGAGACGTGGTGGAGCTCTTGGAGGCGGGCATGATCCGTCAGGGCATCCAGCCGCTCCAGGAACTCTCGTGGAACAACCTGCCCATCCTGAACGAGTGGAAGCGCCGTTGGCCGCAGCACGACCCGGTCGACGTGCACGAGACCCTGTGGGGGCGGCGTCTCTTGTGCCCCGGCGGTGGTGAGTACCGCTGGAATGCGGACGACCAACGCATGGAGTCAAGTCTCTACGGACACCCCGGCCGACCGCTCGTCGGGCCGGTGCTCCCTAGCGCGGTGAAGGGGATCGGCAGTGCCGACCTCGGCATCGACTTCGAGGAGGATGGCTTGCGCGGGCGCGTGACGTTGACGCGTCAGTAGGGCGGCCGGTCCTAGGGCTCGGAGCCTTCGAGGCCGAGCAGCGAACTCACGTACGGCTCGAGCCGCGTGAGTCCCGCCTGCTTGCCCTCCTCGAGCGCGCAGAGGGCGGGCAAGCCGTCTACGAAGTGCGCCTTGAGCGCGAAGAGGGCGCCCACCCGGTTGCCGCTCGCGCAGTACACCACCACGCCGGGTTGCTCCTGTCGGGCGGAGCCCTTGAGGACCCGTGCGAGGCGCCGGGCATTCCCCTCTGTGGTTCCCTCGCTGCCAGCGACGGGGAGGCGTCGGAACTGGCTCGTGCGTCCCGCGAAGAAGTCCTCCTCCCAGCCGGCGCCGTCCTCGGAGCTGGGGCGCAGGCTCACGAAGGTGCCGAAGCCGAGTGCTTCCAGTTCTTCGACCTGGCTTGGGGTGAGCTGCCCGCCGGTGACGACGCCCGGGTAGGGCGTGCGCACATTCTGGATCGCCAGGGCAGAGACGTCGGGGGTTTCGAAGGCCGTGGCGCTGTTCCCGTCAGCGTTGCTTGAGGTGACGCAGGCGAAGGTCAGGGAAAGCAGGACAGCGAGGATCAGGGTCTTGAACATGGCGTGACTTCGCAAAGAGATCGTCGGGGATGGAAACAGGGCGCAAGCCGTCAGTTTGTTGCAGTGTCCTTCCAGCCTAGCGGTTGTCGCCGCCCAGGAGGCGGCCGACACCTCCCAGGAGGGATCCCTCGCCCTTGCTGCTCCCCCCATGGCGAGGAGCGCTGGCCAGGATGCGGTCTGCCAAGCGGCTGAAGGGCAGGCTCTGCAGGTAGACCGTGCCGGGGCCGCTGAGTTCGGCCAGGAAGAGACCCTCACCGCCGAAGAGCATGGAGCCGATGCCCTTGACCATGGTGATGTTGTAGTCGACCCCGGCGTCGAAGCCGACGATGCAGCCGGTGTCCACCTTGAGGCGGTCGTTGGGGCCCAGCTCCTTCTTGACCACCGTGCCGCCGGCGTGGATGAAGGTGAGGCCGTCGCCGCGCAACTTCTGGAGGATGAAGCCCTCGCCGCCGAACAGGCCGACACCGAAGCGCTTGTTGAAGGCGATGGACAGCTCGGTGCCCATGGCTGCGCACAGGAAGGCCTGCTTCTGGCACAGGAAGGTGCCGCCCACGGCGGAGAGATCGATGGGCACGATCTTGCCCGGGTAAGGCGCGCCGAAGGCGACCTGGGTGCGGCCCGTGCCCTCTGCCGTGAAGTGCGTCATGAACAGGCTCTCGCCGGTGAAGACGCGCTTGCCGACGCTGAAGATCTTGTCCATGAAGCCAGCTTGCGGGTTGCTGCCGTCACCCATCTTGGTGTCCATGTGGATGTCCGGGTTCATGAACATCATGGCGCCCGCCTCGGCGATGACCGTCTCGCGCGGATCGAGGGTGATCTCCACGAACTGCATGTCGTCGCCGTGGATGACGTAGTCGATCTCGTGGGAGTTGGTGGGCATGGGGGTGGGCTCCGGTTCGGGGGGGCTGGGCTGGCAGCGTGGCTGCTGGCGGGGGACACTTTGGGATGCGGGGGGTTTGGGTTTCAAGGATGGGGGGGACGGGTGGATGGTTGGCGCTGGTGGTGGGCGAGGCCCGTCAACCCGGCCAAGTGGTCGCTCGGGAGGGAGGGTGGGCTGCCTCCGCCGGTTTCGGGCCTGAGGCTTGTTGGATCTGCTGAGGCTTCAGGCCCGAAACCGGCTGCTTTGGGGCTCGCTCTACATGGCCGGGTTGAAGGGCCTCGCCCACCACCAGCTCCAATCGTCACGTGGGTGGGTTGGGGGTGCTCGCCACGCAGTCGCTCCAGTCGTTCCGTGGGTTCTGGCCATCGTGGGGTGGGGTGTGCTCCCGCGTAGCGGTCGCTCTTGGCGCTGTGGGGTTGGGGTGATCGCGGCGGGGTTTGGGGGAGCTATGGTTGGGTCATGGATGAGACGACTCGTGAGGATCTGGGGCGGGGCTTGCTGCCTGCTTTGGTGGGTGCGGATGAGGTGGTGCGGCGGGTTCGTGCGGTCGGGGCGGGGAGCGTGATTGATGTGCGCTCTCCTGTGGAAGTGCTTGGGGAGTCGGTCCCGGGGGCGGTGGCGGTGCCGCTGGATCAACTGGAGGCGCGTCTGGACGAGGTGCGGGCGGTGCCGGCGCCGCGGCTGTTGTTGTGTCGCTCGGGTGCTCGGGCTGGCAAGGCGATGGAGACCTTGACCGCGCTGGGAGTGGACGGGTTGAGCGTCATGAGTGGTGGGCTGGAGGCCTACCGGGCCGCGGGAGGCAGCACCGTGTCCGCCGGCTCGCACATGTCGCTCGAACGACAGGTGCGGGTGGCGGCCGGTTCCCTGAGTTTGCTCGGGGTGATCCTGGGTTTCTTGCTGCACCCGGGATTCTTCGGCTTGTCGGGCTTCGTGGGAGCGGGTCTGGTGTTCGCCGGGGTCACGGACTGGTGCGGGATGGGATTGCTCCTGGCGCGTGCGCCTTGGAATCAGCGCCCTGGGACGCGCGCTCAGCCGTCGGACACGCTGTCCCAGTAGGGGGCGAGGGCCTGACGTGCCTTGCCGACGGTGACGGTTGCGTCGATGGAGGGCGCGGCGTCCAAGCCGAAGTCGCGGCCTGGGACACCGGGTTCGGCGCCGCTGCTGGCGTGCAGGGCGGCGCGCACACCCTGCACCACACCTTGCGGGTCGTAGCCCCCTTCGAGGGTGCACACGAGGCGACCGGGGCAGTGCTCGTCCGACCAGCTGCGGAACAGTTGGAACAGGGCGTCGAAGCCAGAGCGGCTGACGGCCAAACCCCCGAGGGGGTCGGCGTGCCAGGTGTCGAAACCGGCCGAAACGAGGATCAGGTCGGGGCGGTAGTCGGAGACCACGGGGCCCACCACCTCTTGATAGAGGTGCAGGAGGTCGGCGTCGCCCATGCCCGCGCCCAGCGGTAGGTTTACGGTGTGGCCGGCGCCCTCGCCCGTGCCCACCTCGGTCAGCGGGCCGGTGAAGGGATAGAAGGGGTAGCGATGGCTGGAGACGTAGAGCACGTCGCTGCGGCTGTCGAAGGCGTGTTGGGTGCCGTTGCCGTGGTGCACGTCGGGGTCGAGGATCAGCACCCGTTCGCAGCCCAGCTCGGCTCGGGCGTGTTCGGCGGCTACGGCCACGTTGTTGAAGAGGCAGAAGCCCATGGCGTGGGAGGCTTCGGCGTGGTGGCCGGGGGGGCGCACCAAGGCGAAGGCGCCGGCGGCCTCGCCTGCGACCACGGCTTCGGTGGCGGCGAGGGTCGCCCCCGCACCCTTCAGGGCAGCCTCCCAGGAGCCGGCGCTGGTGATGGTATCGCCGTCGAGGGCGACAGGGGCCTGACCCGCCGTGGCCTCGACCACATCCACATGCTGGGCGGTGTGCACCCGTTGCAGCTCGGCGCGAGTGGCTCGGCGCGGGCTGTCCTGGCGGGTGCCGGGCACGGGGCGCGCGTCCAGGTCGTCCAGCACCGCGGCCAGTCGGGCAGCGTTTTCCGGATGGCCGGGACCCGGGTCGTGCTCCAGGCAGCTCGGGTCTCGTAGGATCAGAGTGTCCATGCAGCGAACGGTAGCGCTCGCCAGGGGCGGGCTCCAGTGGCGAGGCGGCGGTGACCCAGCGGTGATCGATCGATGAGCAGGGGACAGCGAAACGCGCTCATGGCCTTCGGCCTCGTGCTGGTCGCCTATGTGCTGGCCCGCGCCCTGTCTGGCGACAACGACTTCGACGGCTTCCATCGCGCGGCGCAACACGTGCTCGACACCGGGACGCTCAGCCGGGTGAAGGACGTGCAGCGCTACCCGCCCAGCTTCCAATTGCTGATGCTGCCCTTCGGTCTGCTGCCATTGAAGGTGGCCGCGGGACTGTGGTTGGTGTTGAGCGTCGTGGCTCTGTGGAAGTTGCCGCGCCTGCTCGAACGCCTGATGGGTGTCCCGGTCTCCGCGCAGTTGGTGGCGGGCTGCGTGATGCTGCCGCTGGTGGTGGACAACCTGAACCTCGGGCAGAGCGCGCCGGTGTTGGTGTGCCTGTGCGCGTTGGCGCTGGTCTGGGCGCGGGAGGGGCGTGGACTCGCCAGCGGCTTCTTGTTGGGTGTACTCGCCCTGTTCAAGGTGTTGCCCGTCGTGATGTTGGCGATCCCGATCCTGTTGTGCGTGCGTGGCGGCAGTGGCGAGGCCGGCGACGAAGCTGCTCGGGGAACACAGGCAGCCCTGCGGCTCGTGGCGGGTGCGCTGCTCGCCCTGCTCCTGGCAACGGCTGGGCTCGTGGCCGTGGTGGGCTGGGAGGACACGCGCGACACGACGCAGCAATGGGTCACGAAGACCCGCGCTGAGCAGACGCCCTGGGCGCTGGTGGCCAACAACCGCAGCCTGCGTCACAACAACGAAGGGCTGGGCGTTGTACTCGCCCGGACCTACTGCGACATCAGCCCGGCGCAGGCGAAGGGCTCCGTGTCTCTGGCCAAGTGGCCACTGTCGGTGGCGTGGGGGATGTACGGCGCCCTCTTGGCGGGGCTCGTGGTGGCGGTGTGGCGAGGGCTGTTCGCGGTGCGGCGGCTCATGGCTTCAAGCGAGGCCGCAGCCCGTCACAGTGCGTGGGGCGGGCTGTTCGCGCTGGCGTGCTTGGGCACCCTGCTCATCTCACCCATCGTGTGGACGCATTACTTTCTCTGGGTGTTGCCGGCCGCCGTCTTCCTGCATGAGCGGCAACGCCTGGTGTTGTGGGGCGGTGTCGCCTTCGCCGTGTGTTTCGCCGTGACGCCCCTGCGCGGGCTGGGCGTGCACATCTATGCGACCTATGCGCTGTTCTGGGTGTTGGCGTTGGAGATCGTGCGCCGGGCGCGCGCGTCAGGCTAAGCCCGCGCCCTTCAGGCCTTGCCCTCGTTGATCCACTCCACCTCGCCGCCGGGCAGGAAGTAGACGATCAGCATGCGGCCGTCGGTGACGGTCGGCACGTGTGCCGAGTCGGGCGCGAAGGCCACCCAACCCTCCGGTTGGCCGTCGAACTTGGCGTCCCCTTCCACGGCGAAGCAGATGTTCACTTCGCCCTTGGGGTGGCGGTGGTTGATGCCGCCGCCCGTCATCCAGACGAAGTCCACGGACATGTCGTGGGGCGTGTCGCCGGGCTTGGCCAGGCGCGAGAAGCGCACCGGGTCCTTGCCTTTGTTGCAGATGACGCCATCCGCGAAGGCAGCCATGAGCGCCTTGCGCAAGTCGACGGCTTCGGGGCCGGCCATGGGATAGCGTCGCTCGAGTTCGGCGCGGGCGGCCGACGCGTCGCTCAGGTCGACAGCGGCGGCGTGGCCCATGGGGGCGTCGAGCAGGGTCAGCAGATCTTCAGCGGTGGCGGGCATGGTGGCTCCTTAAACCGGCGATCAACCGGCGCCGTTGAGGCGTGCCATGGCGGCGGGCACGTGTTCCTTGATGTCGGACACCTTCTCGGCGTGTTCGATCTTGCCGTGGGCATCAATGATGTAGGTGATGCGGTCCGGGTACTTGGCGCCGTCGTCGGCGCAGGCGCCGTAGGCCACGCTCATGGCCTTGCTCGTGTCGCACAACAACGGGTAGTTGAAGTCGAACTTGTCGGCGAAGGCCTTGTTGTCGGCCACGCTGTCAAAAGAGACGCCGAAGACGGCGGTCTTGTCGTTCAGTTCTGGGGTTCGATCACGGAACCCCTGGCCCTGGACGCGTCAGCCAGGGGTGTCGGCTTTGGGATAGAACCAGAGCAGCACGCGCTGGCCGGAGAAGTCCTCCAGGTTGCGGGTGGCGCCGGTGTGGTCCTGGAGCTCGAAGGCGGGAGCGTCGTCGCCCACATTGAGCAGCTTGGGTTTCTTGCTGAAGAGGCCCATGGGGCTCCTCTCACGAAGGGGACAGGTCGAGCTGTTGCGGGAGATCCGCGAAGCCGCCGGTCAGGATGCGGTCGGCGCCCGCCTCGCGCAACGCCTGCTCCTCGCCCACCCCACCCAGCACGACCCAGCAGGGGATGTGCGCGGCATGCGCCGCGAGCACGTCCGCATCGGAGTCGCCGATCATGAGGGCGGCCGATGCCGGGGCGCCCAGGGCCTCGAGGGCGTGCAGCAGCACATCCGGGGCGGGCTTGCTGTGGGACACGAGGTCGCGGCCCGAGACGTGGGCGATGTGCGGCGCGAGGCCGGTGGCCTGCAGGCCGTCCTGGGCGCTCTGGGTCAGGCGCGTGGTGGCGACCGCCAGCCGGAAGCCGGCGGCCGTGAGCAGGGGCAGGGTCTCGGCCACCCCGGGCAGCACCCGGCTGCGGGCGGCGAGGCGCGGCAGGACCCGCTTGGCGAAAGCGCTGACCATGCCGTGGGGGTCGTCCGCCCCGAGCTGCTCCCAGACGGTGTGGGGCGGCTGGCCGATCTTGCTGCGGGCCCAGGCGGCCTCGGGGACGGGCAATCCAGCCTCCTCGGCCAGCTCCAAAACCCCTTCGACGATGGCGTCGGAGGCATCCAGCAGGGTGCCATCCAGGTCGAGCAGCAGGACGTCGGGGCGCATGGCGGGGGATGTTAGCAGGCCGCGCCGGTTGCAGAGCGGGGCCGGGTTGCCCCTGGCGGCGGGCCCCAGCCCGGGGGCCTGTCGCGGGGTAGGATACCCCCCATGGCTCGCATGCTCCCCAGGACCTCGCTCCGCTCCTTGCGCCGACTCCTGGTGGGTCCGGAGTGGCTGGTGGTGGCCACCTTCGTGCTGATGATCGAGCTCATGGCGCCCACGGTCGAAAGCGATGTGGACGACATCACATGGGTGATCGTGATGCCCATGCTGCTGAGCTTGGGTTGCATCATGGCGACGCACCAACACCTGCCCCTGATGAGCGGCCTGGTGACCTGGGCCTCCAAGCTCTTCAAGCGCATGCGGCGCAACCTGGTGGTGAGCCTGGGCCTCGACTTCCACCCGGAGCGGGCGCCGCGGCTCGCGCCCTTCGTCACCCTGCGCAAGGGCGTCTTCATCTTGTTCCTCGTAGCAGCCGTGCTGTTGGCGGGGCGTGGTCTAGGTCGCGACGTCCTGCAAGCCACGCGCGTGCAAGGGCTCTACACGCTGCACAACCTGATGATCGGGACGGCCTGGTTTGGTTTGATCCTGGGCACCGTGATCGCGGTGCCTGCCAGCTTGCTGGCCATCCTCGAGGTGGTGCGCAGGCGGTTTGGGGTCGAGGGCTTCGGGCGCGTGATGTTGGTCTCGGGTGGCTCGGTGCTGGTGGCCATTTTCCTGGTCGTGCTCAACGCCAAGACGGGGCTGACGGGCTGCCTCGGTGTGCTGGCCTTTGCCACCTTGCTGCCGTCCGTGGTGCGGCCCATCGACCCGCCCCGGGGGCAATGGCTGAACATCGCCATGGGTCGCAACGGGCCCCCGCGTACGATCCGTCTCGGGCAGCTGCTGACCGACACCTACCGCGTGTTGTCATTGGTGGCCTTCTCCATCGTGGCGTTGCTGATGCCGGGCGAGTCGGCCTTGTCCGCGACCACCTTCCCGGTGACGGACCTGCTGTTGTCCGTCTTCGGCTGGTCGGCGGCCTGGTTGCTCACGGGCGGTGCCTGCCTGGGCATCGGTGAGTTCAACCGTCGGCGACGTCTGTTCGACCCGGCCTTCCCCCGCAGCCGGGTGTTGTGGGCGGTGCCCGGCCCGGAGGCCCGTGCCTTGGAGCAGGAGCGGCACGCGGTCGAGGAGGCTGGCTGGCGGCTCGTGGTCTCGGACAGCCTGCCCGGCCCCGAAGACGCCGACTTGCTGGTGGGTGTTCCCACGAGTCCTTTGCCTCCGCGCGGTGTGCCTCTGACCCAAGTGCCGCCCGCCATCTTCCTGGTGGACGAGGACCCTGCGGCCCTGCTGGCCGAAGCCGAGGAGCGGGACAAGGCCGAGCGCGCCAGCGAGGCCATCGAAGGCTTGCTCAACGCCACCCGACCGCGCATGGGCGACCACGGCGAGGGGACGTTCCTCGTGCCCCATTGTTGGTTGGTGGTGGGGCTCACCCGGGACGACGAGCGCGGGAGTCTCGAACGCAGCCCCGTGCTGACCTTCGGCCAGCCTTTCCGCATCGCCTTCGGCACCCGCCTGCGTCGCTTTCTCTACGACGTCATGGCCCGGGCCGACATCGACGTGCTCTACATCGAGGACTCCGTGACACCGGAGCAGGTGAGCGAGGTGCTGGAATTGCTCTTCGAACGTCACATCTCGCGCATGCAACCCGAGGCCGTGGCCGAGCACGACTTCGTGGGCGTGACCGGTGTGCGGGTGGTGCTGCACAACGTGGACCCGGAGGGCGAAGGCATCAAGGGTGTCGACGCCCACGTCTCCCGCAACGCCATCTCTCGCGCGCGGATCATGATCATCGGCCACGACCGACGAGACGATGACGACGACGAGGGCCCGCCCGCCGATGGCGAGTCCAGTGATCTGTGGTTGGAGGAGAGCCTGAGCGGGCTCTTCCCCAAGACGCCTCTGCAGAACATCTGAGCGGCGCCGGGCGAGAGGCCGGTCATTCGGGCCTGTGCACGCACGGGGGTCGCCAGCTCGGCGTTGGCTCGTCCTCGACGATGCTCTGCATCGCCTGCGGCTCGCCGCCTTGATCTGACGGCCCCAGCACGCACCCAGGGCCGAAGCACCGGCCTCTTACCCGGCTCGGGTTGGGGTGAAACAGATCGAGGCTTGGGCCGTCGGTGGGGTTGGTTATGCGGGTCTGTCTAATTCGTCGGGGGATTCGGTTCATGGCGCGGCGTCGGGCGGCGGGGCGGGGGCAGCGGGCTCGGTCCCCTTGGTTGATGGTGCGTTTGCGGGAGGAGCTGCTTGTGCGGAGCTACAGTCCGCGGACGGCACAGACCTATGAGCACTGGGTGCGGCGCTTCCTGCGGTTTCATGGGATGCGGTCGCCGAGGGGGATGGGGGGTGAGGAGGTGACGGGCTTCCTCTCACACCTGGCGACCGAGATGAAGGTGAGCGCGTCGACCCAGAACCAGGCGCTGGCGGCGCTGCTGTTCCTTTACGGGAAGGTGTTGCAGGAGGACCTGCCGTGGATGGCGGACGTGGTGCGGGCGCGGCGGCCCCGCTACCTGCCGGTGGTCATGACTCAGGGGGAGGTACGCGAGGTGCTGGGTGCCTTGGAGGGGGTGCCTGCCACGGTGGGTGCCTTGCTCTATGGGTCAGGCCTGCGCTTGCTGGAGGCCCTCACCCTGCGGGTGAAGGATGTCGACTTCGGCGCGCGTCAGCTGTTGGTGCGGCAGGGGAAGGGCAAGAAGGACCGCCGGGCCCTGCTGCCCACCTCGGTGGAAGGGGCCCTGAGGCACCAGCTCCGCCAGGCGCGCTACCAACATGAGCAGGACCTGAAGAACGACGCAGGATGGGTCGAGCTCCCCGCCGCCTTCGGGCGCAAGTCAACCCACGCCGGCCAGGACTGGCCCTGGCAATGGGTCTTCCCCGCCACACGGATCTACACCTGCCAGGAGACGGGAGAACGAAGGCGCCATCACCTGCACGAGACAGTGGTGCAGAAGGCGGTGCGCGCTGCCGCGCGACGAGCGGGACTCTCGAAACGCATCACAAGCCACGCCTTCCGTCATTCCTTTGCAACCCACTTGCTGCAATCCGGAACCGACATCAGGACCATCCAGAAGCTGCTGGGCCACAAGAGCGTGCAGACCACGATGATCTACACCCACGTCCTGAACCGCGGACCCATGGGAGTGGTGAGCCCACTGGATCAGCTGGGCGAGGAGGTGCAGCTGGAGGGGGAGGGACGGAAGGGCGGTGCCGCCGATCCAACGGGTCCACGGGATCCACCAGCCGATGAGGCCGAGGAAGGACCTCCCGGTGCTGGATAATGCTGAACACCGTCGCGTGATAGACGGACCTGCCTATCGGGGTTAGGGTCGATTCTCGATCTGGCGCCTCAGGCCAGAAAACCGGAACGGAAGAGGAGGAAGTCGCCATTGACGGGGAGAGAGAACACGGGCTGTGGGTCGATGGCCGCGTGGGGGCTTCGTTCCGTCTTTGCGTGACAGCCACGCTGTCCAATTGGAGTTAGGCAGCCGAATGGCGAAGAAGATCAGTCGACTATGGGCTGCGGTGGCCGTCACACTCGCAACTGCCTTGCTGTGCTGGTACGTGGTCATTCCAGCCATCTACGATCATTACTTCGAATACGAGACGGCTCTGCATAGAGTTGATCACTTGGTAGGTTCAGGGCGTCAGTTCGCGGAGAACTCCGACTTGGTCAACTACCTGTGGCGCGAGATTCGCGACGACACCAAGAATGTACCCAACATGGGGTTCTTAACGCCCGAGACGCTCTTCGCACGCGGGCGTCACTACACTCTCATCATGCTTGAGGAAGCACTGGAGCGCCTCGGTGAGCCCTGACGCTTGCCTAACTGGCGCTAGCAACGGACGGGGCGCTTCGCGCCCCGCCGCTGAACCGCAGGTACGTTAGCCAGATGGAGCGTTGAGTGATGCGAACGGTCTTTGCTGTTCTGGCAGGTGTGCTGGTGCATTTTCTGGTGCTGTCTGTCGTCGTTTCGCAGACGGTGACACTTCAAGTCGTCCAAGAAGGAGCTGCGCCACTACCCGACGAGAATCCTCTGGTGTCGTGGGTGATCCTTGCGTGCATGTTCGTCGTAGCGGCGCTAGTCGGCGGAACGGCCGCCGGAGCCGTTTCAAAAGGGCGTTTCGCTCTGGCCTCGTGCCTCGTCGGGGCATGGGGTGCCATGCTGCTGTTCGCCAACGGTCAGAGTGCTGCAGACCTAGCATTCACCGTAGTCCTTGCCGGTGCAGTACTCTGTGTTCCCGCCGCACTCCTTGGGGGCTACACGTGGAAGAGGTTCTGTGCCAAGCCAACTGGCTAACAAGCGCTTGCAGCGGACGGTCCGCTGCGCGGCCCGCCGCTGAACCGCCAGTCCGTTAGGCAGCACCACACTCTTGGAGTTGGGCCGATGGTCGAATTGCGCCGAATAGAGCCCCTACCTCTCGGGAAGCTGCAGGCCTTTATTTGGGCAGCTCTTGCGCTAGTGCGCGCCGTGCCGATGCTTTTCGCTACCGTGTTCGAGGGGCCAGGTTCCGAGTTGTGGGGCGAGTTCAGCATCACCTCCATTGTGGACATGACGGGATTCTATGGGCTATTGCTCAGTCCCGTGGTTGCAGGGTTCTGGGGGCTCATTAATGGCTGCATTATTGCGTTAGCATACAACTGGGCTGCTGGGCAGCTCGGTGGCGTTAAGATCACGATAGTGACGGCAAGCGAACGTGATGGGGCCAGCGCATGACGGTCTGCCTAACAAGCGCTTGCAGCGGACGGTCCGCTGCGCGGCCCGCCGCTGAACCGCCAGTCCGTTAGGTGGACGTAATGCCGGATGTGAGTGCTCAACCATCGATGATCGAGAAAGTGCGATGCGAAGTCGTGACCTACGATCTGACGTATGCGGAGAAACAGCTGATTGCCAAGGGAGCACTCGCGCCAGTTCTGGAGCGTTTGCACAGTACTGCGAGTGACAGCGTAGGCGACTGCGCAAGGTGGAGTGGTATTGCGGCAGTCATCGGTTTCGTGGTGCTCCTCGTTGGGCCAAGGAGCAACTCTGTGTGGATTTGGGCGGTTAGCAGTTTTGGGCATCTAGCCTTAGCCGTAGTTCTTGGCTACATGAGCACCCGCCAGCGTAGGGAGGAAAGGCACCTTGCGAATCTCCTCGATACATTGAGGGAGGCAGAGTGAAGGCGTCTCTGAGACACCACCTAACAAGCGCTTGCAGCGGACGTTCCGCTGCGCGGACCGCCGCTGAACCACAGGTCCGTTAGATGGGCGGATCTACGCAGGAAGGTGCAACACACAGGGTCTCCAAGTGTTAGATGAACCAAACGGAGAGCAACCGAAGAAGCGGCGCACCGCAATGGCTACGAGTGTTTCGATTGGGGCAGCTGTTGGGGCCGTGTTCGGCGTGGCGGTGAGCAACATTGGCCTCGGCATTGCTATTGGCGTTGCGGTGGGCGTGGCCATCGGCGCAAGTCGAGAGGCAGGTAGGAAGTGAATGCCATCTAACAAGCCGCACCAGACGGACCGGGCTCCGCCCGGCTGCTGAACGCCAGTCGGCAAGGCGGCAACATTGGACCGACGCACCACACAGGAGAGAACTATTGGCCGACAATGTGAAGACCACAGCGGCGACGGTGATTCCGACCATGCGATACAACGATGCAGCGGCAGCCATCGCGTGGCTCTGCGAAGCGTTCGGATTCGAGAAACACCTGGTCGTTCCCGGTGAAGACGGCACAATCGCCCACGCACAGCTCGTCTTCGGGAATGGAATGGTAATGCTCGCCTCAGCGCGCGCGAGCGAGTTCGACAACCTTCACAAGCTGCCGAGCGCCCTGGGCGACGCCGTATCTCAGAGCCCGTACATCATCGTCGACGACGCCGACAAACACTACGCACGAGCTGTTGCGGCGGGCGCAGAGATCGTGATTGAAATTAGGGACGAGGATTACGGGGGCCGAGGCTACTCTTGTCGCGATCCCGAAGGGCACGTTTGGAACTTCGGCTCCTACGATCCCTGGGCCTCCGCCTAACAAGCGCTTGCAGCGGACGGTCCGCTGCGCGGCCCGTCGCTGAACCGCCAGTCCGTTGGGCGGACGGAGTCACTGACCGCGGGAGAGTGGAATGGCCATGACCTGGACGATAGTGCTAGTTGTAGTGCATGTGGTTCTTGCTCTCGCGGCTATTCGCTACGCACGAAAGAAGTCTACCTGGACGCGTGGCCCACAGTTCGCAGTCGTCTGTGCATTGGCAATTCCGATAGTTGGACCAATAATGACCCTTCTTTCAGCAGCCGCTTCGGGAAGCGGTGAATACGTAGACGAGAGTGTGCAATACGGCGTCGATCCACCGGACCTAGGTAGCTAGAATGGCGACTAGTTCAAGAGAGCCAAGGCGTTACGCCGCACGCCCAACAAGCCTTTTCAGACGGACCGGGCTTCGCCCGGCCGCCGAACCGCAGGTCCGCTAGCTAGACGGAACAGTCATGAGGGAGCAGGGCAAAGGACGACGGATCAGGCATGTCCAGAACTGGGATCTCCATGTCTTCATGCTGCTCTTTGTCGTACCAGCTTTTGCTGGAGGCCTTTGGCTGGTCCATCCTCTTCTGGGCTTGGTTGTGGTCGCCATCTTCGTAGTCTGGGTTGTAGACAACGTGCACGAGTCCAATCGTCTCCAGGAGCGCGGCCGCCGTGAGCGCACTAGCTAACAAGCGCTTGCAGCGGACGGTCCGCTGCGCGTCCCGCCGCTGACCCGCAGATACGTTAGCCGGATGGAGGCGATGCCGGTCACCAAGTTCCAAGAGGAATGGAATGAGATCGCAGTGCGGTGGGGCCTCTACGTGAAGGCGCCGTTCGTGGTCAAACTCATTCACGGAGAAGTCACCGTCCCTGTGCTTCTTCGAGACTTCGGCGCCTCTCACGGGATGCTACTTGTTACGGACTATGGCCTGATCTCTCCCCACTGGGAGGAACTCGTGAGCCTTGGTTTTGGGTTCTCGTGCCTCAGTGAGCCTGACGGAGTGAGCCACCCCGACGACGACGAAGCCCTCATGGAGATGCTCTCAGACTGGGGATGGTCGGGAAGCGAGAACCCTCCCGAGTGGTATCGTGAACCCAGTAGCTAACCAGCCGTAGCAGACGGGCCGGGCTGGGCCCGGCCGCTGAACGGCAGGTCCGTTAGGCGCACGAAGGGGGAGTACTGATGCCCGTTCGATTCGAATGCTCGAAATGCGGACAGGACATCTCGTCGTTCATGCGCGTTGGAGAGACTGCGGAATGTCCATCATGCGGCGCGCGAGTGCAGGTACCTGCTTCGGCGGAGCGCAGAGGACTTACCTATGAGCCGTCGCAAAGAGGGGGCTACCCAGCGCCGACGATCGCTGACGGGCCCCCGGCGGAGTCGATACCACATGCTGAGGCTTTCACCGTGAGGCGGATCCAGGCACGGACGATTCTCCAACTATCTCTGATCGGCCACCTCTGCTTCTGCATTCCGGCTTTTCTGCTCGTGGGGCTTGGGGCAGCCCTCGGATTCGAGGGCTGGTCGGTAACGTGGAATGACGAACCCGTGACTGGAGTCATGGCCGTGCTTGTAGCTCTGCCTCTTGGCGTAGGCGCAGGGCTCGGATCCGGCCTCGCCAATGGAACCGTCGCCTGCATTGGCCTCTGGATCTACTCCAGGTTTCGGTGGGTGACGGTCCACTATGCGCGAGCGTAGCATTGCGTCTAGCAAGCGCTTGCGGCGGACTGTCCGCTGCGCGTCCCGCCGCTGAATCGCAACGACGTTAGGCAGAGCAACTGACGATGATCGAATTCCAGCTGTTGCCCAGAACCTCGGACGGGACAGAAGAGCCACAGCTCTGGTTTCGGGTGCGGCTACGCGGTGAGTTCACAGGAGAGCTCGACCTGCAATTGGAGACAGCTGAAGTTCTCTCGTTTGTTGAGCAGCTCGCAGGCTTTCCGAGGTCAACAGAGCAGGTTGAATCGGCAAGGCTCGTCGACCGGCACGCAGCCAGGTTTGCCGATTTCGAAGTTTCCTGCATCGATCGATCGGGGCATGTCCGCGTTGCAGCCAGCCTTGGGTCGGGTTCAGGGCAGTTTGGCGCTCCTGTCTGGGACACGGTCACAGCCAACGTCGCAGCCGTTGCGGCTGAGATCGACGTGTTTCAGAAGCAGCTTGTAGCGATCATCAAAGGGATTGAGTCCCATGCGCGCCTTGCCTAACAAGTGCGTGCAGCGGACACCGCTCTGCGGCGCAGCTGACCCACTGAGTCGGTAGATATATGAACGGTGTTTAATGAACGAAAAGCAACCACGAATAATGCCATCCACTGAGTCCCAATCTCTACCAGGTAAGGGCAAGTCAGGCCGGTTCTGGCAAGGGTTCTGGCTTATATTCCTAGTGGTTTCACTTGCCTACGCTTGGTACTCCTTCTATGCGCCTTCCAACCGCATCGCCTGGGCCGATAACTTCACGGCTGCGCAACAACAGGCAGTCAAGTCTGACAAACCGATGATTCTCTTTTTCACTGGCAAGTGGTGTTCACCCTGCCAGATCATGAAACGTCAAGTCTGGGCGGATGAACAGGTGATGGCTGCGGTCAATGAGGCGTTCATCCCTGTGACGATTGACGTGGATGACCCTAATGCGGCCTCGGCATTGAGTCGGTACGGTGTTGGCCTAACGCCAACCACTATCATCACGGATTCAAAAGGGAATGTCTTGCAACGGAACCACGGGAGGATGAGCAAAACCGAATTCCTCGAATTGTTAGGTGAGATTGATCCATCGACCGTCGAAGATCTGTAATGCTAAGCGACTGCACCGTCTCTCTTCGGGCAATCATTGGTTTCGTTGGACTATCTAACCATTCGTTGCACCAGACCGGCTTCGCCGACAGGTGAACGGCAAACCCGTTAGCCAGATCAACTGAGGTTATCGTGGGCACTGCTCCCAGCAATCTCCGATGTCGAATAACGGATGCCGTGTGCAAAGCGTTACGGCCGTTGCCCCATGTGTTCGCCGGATGGGAGGGCGGGAGCGCTGCCTTCGATCTCGTGGATGAGTACTCCGACATAGACTTGAACTTCTTGTTGGATGACGCGGCCCTGGTCGATTCCCTTTATGCCGTTGTCGAGTCTGCACTCGAGACTGTGTCGCCGATTTCTACCACCCACTTTGAGCCCCCCGGCCGCTACTACAAATTGAGGGATGGTGGAGATTTCCTCCTGGTCGATGTGTGCATCTACCAGCCTGGGTCGCTCAGCGAGTGCCTCGACGTTGATCGTCACGGGAAAATTCGGCAGCTCTTCGACAAGGGGCAGTGGCTACGCAGCGAGACCTCAAGCGTGGTGTCCCAGCGAGCTACCCGAGCCAAGCGTCGGGACGATCTCGAAGAGTGGTTTTCCGTGAGTCAGAGTTTTGTCCGCAAGGCAATCATGCGCGGCCACGAGGTGGAGGCCTTGGCGGCGTTCTGGGGTTACACGCTCAAGCCACTCGTGGAAATTCTTCGCATGCGGTATTGCCCCGCACGATGGGACTTCGGCATGCGCTATCTGCAGAGAGATCTTCCAGGTCCTGTGTACGATGAGCTGCGGGGCATCATGTTTGTCGGAGAGTCTGTCGACCTAGCGGAAAAACTAGCGAAGGCGGTCGCATGGGGAGAGAGGCTACTGAGAGAATCTAAGCCGGGCAGTGAGATTGGACCTTCGCCAAGGGCTGGCTAACAAGGCGCTGCAGCTGACCGGCTCATGCGTCGGCGTTCCCAGGTTCTGGTAGTCTCTCGAACACGAAGGCGTTTCGAGGCCGGGGGCAAATCCCGCTGGCATCTGAGCGCCGGTCCGTTAGCTGGGCCAAGGAGCGACCGTGTCCAAACCAGCCAAGCTGTCGCTCGTGATGGCGGTGATCGCGATGCTCCTGGCAGCTCCATTGTTGGGGGGGCACCAGTTGAGCGTGCATGGTGATCCATACACGTACATCTTCTTCCTCCCGAACATCGTTCCGCTGTTGGTACTTGAGTCGGCAGGCTATTTGCCAACAGATCACGAGTTGCTTGCGGCTGCCTCCAGTGTCGGGTTCTGGGTCATCACTGGAGCTGCGATTGGGTGGGTTTCAGTCTGGCGAACCCGAGGAGATCAAGATGCCACATAGCCAGCTACCAGCCGTAGCGGACGGACCGGGCTACGCCCGTCCGCTGAACGGCAGATACGTTAGCCGGATCAGGGAGGGGTGTTCGATATGTCTAGCCAAGATGTTGCCTCGTTCGTACTGAGGCTCTTGGGCGTCTTATTGCTCGTGACCTCGATTCCGATTGCGATGGCCGTCATTGCTGACCAAGGGGGCCCCGGCTTGGGACCACTGACGGCGTCTGTCCTTGTTGGAGTGGCCCTCATTGTTTGGAGTCGGCCGCTCGGCAGTCGAATCGCTCCGAGCCCTGGCAAGCCCTCCGATGCGAAAGCATTGTCTGTCACGGACTGGCAGGCCATCGCCTTCTCGGCAATCGGCATCATGGTCATCGTGCGCAGCCTTGAGGCCTTCGCCGACAGTTACTTTCGATCCGAGGCGTTCGGAGCAGAGTTGTGGCCATGGCCCTTCACGGCGGTCCCCCTCTTGCAGTTGGTGGTTGGAGTCCTCCTGTTCTTCCAAGGGAGGGGTTTGGCCGCCTTCTGGCGCCGTTCGCAAGGAGACGGCGGTTCCAGCGGCTGACACGCGCAAGCAACGGACGGTCCGCTGCGCGCCCCGCCGCTGAACCGCAGATGTGTTAGACAGAGTTAGAGAGGAGGAACACGATGGCTGACAGCAACGGCTCGTCCGTCCAGCGCGCTGCCCAAGCGAGGCGAGATCTCCTGCCTTCGTGGTTGAGGTCCATCTGCGTTCTCGTGGTTCCACTCTCGCTAGCAACCGTAGCGCTTCTCGCGACCGGCGTTCTCAAGCCCGACTCCTTCGACTTGAAGCTCCTCGGCATCGCCTACGGCGCGCTTTCACAGCCCGCCGCATTGGCCAGCCAGGTTTTCGTCATTGCGCTGGGTGTCTCCGCTGTTGGTTTGCTCCGCGGCGATGTGTGGGCTCTTGGTCTAGCGAGCTTCCTCAGCATTGTCGGCGTCGCCATGGCGCCGAGCGTCATCGAGTTCACTGAACCAGGATTCCATCTGAGGTTCGATGCACTGATCTTCGTTTCTCTCATCATTGCCCTGGAAAGGCGTCGAGCAGGATGGAAGGCCGTCACAAGATCCAACCCTGTCAAACAAGAGCTTGCAGCGGATGCCGCTCCACCTAACCGCTGAACCACTGAGACGTTGGACGGAGCATTCAACCTTGGGTCCAATGTCGCCAAGAGTCCTGATGTCAGGTTCCGCGATCGTCGTTGCGGACGTTGGATTTGGGATGGTCATCTGGGGGACCACGGCCTGTGCCATGAGGGACGAGAGGCTCGGCTGGTGGGGTAGGGTCATGGCCCCAGTCCTTCTTCTCCACGCATTCGGTTTCTGGGTGGTGATGCGAGCGGCCCCGTGGCTCAAGAGAGCTTCGGACGACAGAGATCAGTTTGCGGGAGGCTCCGGTGCGAGTTGAATGTCTACTCTGGGACTTCGGGGACACGCTCTGCGACGAGCTCTCGCTCTGGCGCGCGACCCCCGAATGGATGGATGTCTACCGCTCGTTCGACGATGGGCTTGGCGCCGCTTGGAGCCTGGGCGAGCTCGACACTCCCGGCTTCGTGGCTGAGTTGGCCAAGCGCATGCCGCTTGCCGAAGCGGAGATCCTCGCGCACTTGAACCGCACCGATCTCTTCGAGTTCTTTCCGTTCACCTATGCGTTCTTTCGCGACCGCCACCTTCCCCAGGCCATCGTGACCGTGAATCCCACCTTCTTCTCCGAGGTCGTTGTGCCCGGCTGCGCCTTGGACAACGTCACGGACGCTATCGTCGTTTCGGGAGAAGAAGGGACGATTGACAAGGGTGAGCTCTGTCACCGAGCCCTTCAACGCATGGACTTCGACTCTGACCCTTCTCACGCGTTGCTGATCGACAACAAGAAATCCAACCTCGACGCCTGGGCGAAGCGAGGCGGTGTCGGGTATTTGTATACGACCGATTCTGCGTTTCGACAGGACGTTGCCCGCGGCATTGATCACCTCAGAGAGCGTTAGGAATCCACGCGCTGGGTCGCCCTCTAACAAGCGGTTGCAGGTGACGACCAACAGTTCGCCTCAATCGATCCGTGGTACGGTTCTGGCGGCGGGTGCTGCGCCCAAGCGTTCGCGGTCAACGCTGTTGGGCGCAGCTGAATCGCATGTCCGTTGGTCCGACCTCAATCTGTTCTTTTCCGGTAGGTGCACGAGTTGAAACGGGTGGTAGTTCTTGACTACGACGCGGCCTGGGCCACGGTCTTCCAGGGGTTGCGTTTACCTGTGTGGAGTGCTCTTTCTGACATCGCGATCTCCGTGGAGCACGTTGGGAGCACAGCCGTCCCGGGCCTGGCAGCCAAGCCCGTGATTGACTTTGACGTGGTCGTCCCACAAAGCGAGCAAGCAGAGGCTATCGCGCGACTCTCTTCGCTTGGTTACGTGCACCGGGGTGACTTGGGAGTGCCGCAGCGGGAGGCGTTCCGTCCTCCGAAGGGTTCTCCGCATCACCATCTCTACCTCTGCCTGCCGACGAGTCCTGCACACGCCAACCACATCGCAATCCGTGACCATCTTCGCGCTCACCCTACGGATGCAATGGCCTACGGGGACCTCAAGAGGCGTCTTGCTCAAGAGTTCCCCCACGACATGGACGGGTACATAGAGGGTAAGACCGGTTTCCTGGTCGCGATTCTTCGCAGGCTTGGCTTTGCGGAGGAAGCTTTGGGCAGCATCGAGCGAATGAACCACCGACCAGGCTAAGCCGGTGAGCCAACACCCCCCTGGGGCAGACGGAGTCCTTGTCAAACCCGCTGCCCCAGCGCGATACTGTGCGTGAAGTGCGTGGAAGCAACCGGACGCGACAAGGCCTCCGTTGCTGAACCGCATGTCCGTTAGGCGGTGATTCTGAGCGGCAAGGAGAAGCATGTCCAAACTCGTGATGGGCCTCGGCGTGTTCATTATTCTCGCGAGTCTGTGGGTCCTGGTGTTTCCGGAGCAACTCGTGTCGCTCACGGACTGGGAATCGCGAGAAATGCTCTACGTCGCAGCCGGGATGAGGGTCGTGATCGGGCTTGTCCTGGTCCTGTCCGCTTCGTCTACGAGGTCTCCCACGGGCATTCGGGTCGTCGGCGGCCTGACCGTTCTCGCTGGCATCGGCCTTCTGTTCATTCCAATCGATTTGTGGAGGGACCTGATTCAGTATTGGCTCGTTGACAACCTCGCCATGTATCGCTTCGGTGGTGGGGCATTCGGAATACTGATTGGCGCCTTCTTCGTGCATGCATCCTCGCCCAAGACGCCTTCCGCCTGAGATGCGCTTGCAGCGAATCGTCCGCTGTGCGCCCCACCGCTGAATCGCAGATACGTAAGCCACGGAGTAGGGCAATTGATCAAGTTCATCATGTGTTTGAGGCGCCGCCGAGGGATGACCCGCGAGGACTTCAAGGAGTACTGGAAGAACAAGCACGGCCCGTTCTTCATGAAGAATGCAGAGAAGATGGGTGCCAAGAAATACGTGCAGTCTTACACCTTGAATACGCCACTGAATGAAGGCCTCAGGACTTCCAGGGGTATGCTTCCTGAATATGATGGTCTTGCGGAAGTCTGGTTCGATTCAGAAGAAGCACTCCTGGAGGGAATGAGTTCTCCGGAAGGGCAACGACTGGGCGCGGCCTTGCTGGAGGATGAGGGCAACTTCATCGATCACTCGAAGTCCTCGGCGTTCATTGTTGAAGAGCACGAGTTCTAGAGTCGCTGGCCCAACCGGACGAGGTATCTGTGGGACAACTCCCAGAACTGCCTTCGGACAGCGACCTTGAGATCCTCACGCCGCGTCTGAAACTGGTGCCGATGCGCAGCGTGCACGCTGCGATCATGTTCCCCGTTCTGTCGGACGCCAAGCTCTACGAGTTCATCGGCGGTTCCCCTCCGTCTTCAGAAGAGTCGCTTGCGGATGTCTACGCCTCACGGGAATCGCGTCGATCGCCCGGTGGCGACCAACTTTGGCTCAACTGGCTCATGTGGGAGTCAGAGCAAGGGGAGGCCGTGGGATACACGCAGGCAACGGTCCATCCGACGCACGCCTACGTGGCTTGGCTCGTTGACACGCGGTGGCAAGGTCTTGGCCATGCGTCTGAAGCGGCAACGGCTCTCGTGAGGTGGCTGGTTGCACTAGGTGTGCAAGAGATTCGGGCGTGTGTGAACCTGGGCCACACGGCCAGTCGACGAGTGGCGCACAACGCTGGTCTGCGCATGACCAAGGACTTCATCGATGGTGAGGAAGCGTGGGCGTATCGTGCTCCGTGACGACCGGTTTCGGCTCCTGCATAGGGCATCAAGGAGACGCCGAGCATGGGCGTCGCTCCCTGCCATCTGAGCGGGTTAGAATTCTGCCCAGCCCGGCGGAGCCCACCATCCCACCCCTCTTGAAATTCGGCGTCCCCTTGGGCCTGCTGGTCGTCGGCGTCCTCGTCCACTTCCTGGCAAAGGCCTACGACCGGGCGCGCGTCCGGTGGGCGCAGCGACGTGACCGCGCCTCGGCCGCATGGGTCGGGGGCCTGGCGATCTGCCTCATCGCCGCAGGGCTTGGCGTAGCCTTCCTGGTGGCAGGGCTGCTCATGGTCGTGTCGATGCCGATGGGGTTCTAACGGTCGCCACACCGGGCATCTGGGTGCTCAGCTTGGAGTCCTTCTGATCGGTCGTATGGCCAGCCAGCCATGCAAGCAGTCCTGCCCCCTGATCCCTGGTGCCCTGTACAAGACCGGCCCCCTGTGGGAGAACAGGCTGATTCGATCAGCCGCTCCGGAGTCACCTGCGGCAGGTCGCTTCAGTCGGGCGGGACCGACGAATGCACCCCAGTCAGGGCAAGACATGCGCGAGGCCGTTGCCCGTGCGCGTTGCGCTCCCTTTGCGTTCGTCGGAACATGAACCAGAAGAGGAAGCACGATGACCAACAGGCTGCACGCGTTCCTTTCCATCGCTCTGGCGATCCTGATTCCGGCGACTGAGGCGGGCGCTCAAGAGCCTTCTCAGCAGCCCTCTCGAATGGCTGCGCCGCTCGTCCAGATGCATGCCGAGGCTTCGGCCGGCCTGCTCTGGCACACCGCGCGTTCGTCCGGTGCGCTGACGCTGTCGGTCTCTGGGCCTGCCGACTTCTCGCACCAAGCGCAGTTCGAGCGGGGCGCCACGCCCTTCTTGCCGCTCGTGAACAGCTTGGGGCAACGGCTGCCGGACGGCCTCTACAGCTATGAGTTCGTGGAGCGCCTGGAGTTCGCCCCGCACCTCGCCGCGGGTCTGCGTTCGGCGCGGCAAGCGGGCGATGAGGCGCTGGTCCAATCGCTCCTGGCGAGCGAGGGCACACCGCCCACTGCGACGAAGCAGACAGGATTCTTCCGCGTGCACGAGGGCTTGATCGTGACGCCCGACTCGCTCAGCGAGTCCACGGCGTCTGTCTCGAGCGGCCCCCAGGTGGACGTCGGCGATCCGGCCGTGTCCAAGCCTCCGTTCGGGGACGACGACGACGACGGCGATGGCGACGGTGACGGCGACGACTTCTGGCCCGGGGACGGTGGGATCCCGGAGGACCAGGTCATCCTCGACGACCTGATCGTGGACGGTAACCTGTGCGCGGGGATTGACTGTGTGGACGGCGAGTCCTTCAGTACAGACACCCTCCGGCTCAAGGCCAACAACCTTCGCATCCACTTCGACGACACGAGTAGCTCGGCCTCCTTTCCCCGGAACGACTGGAGGATCGAGGTCAACGACGACGCAAACGGCGGAGCGGACTACTTCGGGATCGAGGACACCACTGCGGGAAGGATGCCTTTCCGGGTGCTGGCAGGCGCGCAGGACGACGCGCTCTTCCTCACGTCCAACAAGGTGGGCTTCGGGACGGCGGCGCCCGTCGTGGAACTGCACGTCGTCGACGGGGACACACCGACGCTGCGTCTGGATCAGGACGGCAGCAACGGCTTCACGCCCCAGACATGGGACGTCGCCGGTAACGAGGCTGGCTTCTTCATCCGCGATGTGACCAACGGTTCCACCCTGCCGTTCCGGCTCATCGACGGCGCTCCATCCAGCAGCATCCACATCGGATCGAATGGTGATGTGGGCTTCGGCAGTTCCTCTCCCCAACATCCCATCCACGTGCGGCGTTTGGACGGCACGGCCAAGATCCTGGTAGAGGAGCTTACGAGCACGCCTGACGACCGGTCGCTGCTGGAGCTGAGCAACGAAGGCGGCGTGGCCATCGACCTGACGAACACCCGCCTGGGCAACATGTGGTCGCTGGGTACCAGCAACGCCGACGAGTTCCGTATCACCACCGACGGGTTGACCCAGCTCCGGCTGGATGACGACGGGAACCTGTCCGTGCCAGGAGCTATGAACCAGCTCTCGGATGTGGGCGCCAAGCACGGTTTCGAGCCCGTGGACGGCGCCGAGATCCTGGAGAAAGTGGTCAGCCTGCCCTTGAGCAGCTGGAGCTACCGGCACGACGACACCGAGGCCCGCCACCTCGGGCCCATGGCGCAGGACTTCAGGGCGGCCTTTGCGCTGGGCGCCGATGAACGACACATCGCACCCATGGACGTGAGCGGCGTCACTCTCGTGGCGGTGCAGCAGTTGAACAGCAGGATCCTTGAGTTGGAGAGCCTGGTGGGTGCACTCAGCGCCCGCCTGGAAGCACTCGAAGCCGCGCAGTCGGAGGCAAAGTGATGAGCAAGCACCACGACACCGAGTGCCGCAACGACCTGTACCAAACAACCGGGGCCGCGCAGATGCGAGGTCTCAGGATTCCCCAGGAAGCTTCTGCCGTGACGACCGCGTTCCGCTGGACGACGTCCCTCTGCCTCACCCTTTGCCTCGGTCTAGGCATGACGCAGGCCGCCGCAGCCCAAGTGCTCGACGGCAGCTTCGAAGGCCAGACCGCCTCAGTGCCCTTGGCCGCGCCCTGGATCGTGGGCAACATCTTCCAGGTCGCGGCCCCGGACGGGGCGGACGACGACGGGGGCATGCCCAAGCAGGGCGACCAGTGGGCGTCGCTGACCACCATGGGTTCGACGAACACGACACCGCCCGACAACCCCGGGGGCGTCACGACACCGTCCGCGGGCGGCAGAGGCATCCAGCAAAACTTCAGCTACGGCACGGAGGGCACAGGGCTCTCGTTCTCGGCGAGCTTCCTGGATGGGGAAGGCAACGACATCATCAACGATTGGATGAGCGTCGACGTCAGCGATGGGATCACCACCGTGAACCTCTTCTACATGGACAGCTTCCTGGCGGCAGAGCTGCCCGTGGCCTTCTCCAGCGCTTACCCAGAGTTGCCGATCACGCAGCGCTTCGACGTCTCCGCCGATCTGCTGGAGCTGTTCCCGGCTTCGACAGGGGCGACGGTGTTCACCCTCAGCGCGTTGATGGGCAACGACCAGGACAGCGGCTTTCAATCCCGTGGATACGTCGACGACTTCGAGCTCGGCCTGGCGGCCCCGACCATCGTGCTGGGTGACCGCGTCAAGGGCATGGTGAGCGAGGGCGACGGCTCCCGATTCCGCTTCGAAGCAACCGCCGGGACCCTGCTGTCGCTCAAGGCAGTGCGTTCCGGAGGCGACCTCCAGCCGGGGATCATGCTCACCGCTCCCAGCGGGGGCGTGCTGCTGACGCCTGCCGTCAGCGTGCTGTCCAGCAAGGCTGCGGGCACCAAGAAGTTTCCCCTGACGGAGACCGGTGTCTATGTGGTCGATGTCATGAGCCAGGCGGGCAGCGGGCCCTACTCCCTGAAGAGCAAGGCCAAGGCGGTGACCAAGGTGAAGGAGATCCTCTCGATCGGGGCCGTGGAGGGGACGTCGACCGTCTTCGCCCTCGACGCCGTGGCTGGGACCGTCCTCAAGCGCTTGACCGTGGCGAGCCTCAAGCCCAAGGGTGACTTCGCCATGATCGACGGGCTACCGGCCGACCTGTTCCCGGTCTTCCTGCCGGGGATGGATCCGGACGGCGACCCGCTCGTCTTCGAAGCGACCGCCAACAAGTCGGGCCGCAAGGTCACCGTGAAGAACCTCAACCTCCCGCTCGTGGGAACCTACGAGTTCGAAGTGGGCGGTGACGACGGGAGCATCGGCTACGCAAAGGCGTTGGCCAAACTCTCCGTCCCCAAGGGAAAGAGCACGGTCGAGATCCCGTAGGTGAGGGCGAAGCGAGGCGCGGTGATGTTGCGTGGCAGCATCCGTGCGCTGTGCTTCGGCTTCGCACTGAGCTGCCTCGTCGCTTGTGACGGTGTCTCCGACGCTAGGCCCGTCACCGCCGAGCTGGATACTGCGCTCTCGGTCGTGGAGTCGGAAGCCTCACGCGAGGCAACGATTGCAGGGGAGGCAGAGGGGGAGATCGAGGCCGATCTGTTCACGGACGTCGCCGACGCCGTCGGCCTCGACTTCGTGCACTTCAATGGCATGTCCGGACGCTTTGCCCTGCCTGAGATCAGCGGGTCGGGGGCGGCCCTGCTGGACTACGACCGCGACGGGGATCTCGACGCGTACCTCGTCCAGGGAGCGGCGCTGCATCCGGAGGACGAGCCATGGTTCCCACCCGTCGGTCCGCTGCCGACCGCTGACCGGCTGTTTCGCAACGAGCTCCAATCCGCAGGGCAGCGAGGCCCGCTGCGCTTCACCGATGTGACTGAAGCCAGCGGCATTCACGCCACGGGCTACGGCATGGGCGTCGCCGTGGGGGACGTTGACGATGACGGCACCCCGGACATCTACGTCACGAACCACGGGCCCAACCAGCTCTGGCGCAACAGCAGCGCGGGGCGCTTCGAGGAGGTCAGCGTCGAGGCCGGCTGTGCGGACCCCGGCTGGAGTAGTAGCGCGACCTTCGTCGACATCGATCGGGACGGCGACCTGGACCTCTACGTGGCCAACTACGTGCGCTTCTCCGACGACGTGGACTGCTACGCCACGAGCAGCCGCCTGGACTACTGCGGCCCCCTGTCCTTCCCCGCAGTCTCGGACACGCTGTACCGGAACACGGGCGACGGCCGCTTCGAGGACGTCACCAGCCGCTCGCTCGTGGGCAACCGGCCGCGGCCCGGCTTGGGCGTGGTAGCCGCCGACCTCGACGCGGACGGCTGGCCGGACCTGTGCGTGGCGAACGACGGCGCCCCGAACCAGCTGTGGTTGAACCAGCGCGACGGGACCTTCCGAGACGACGCCTTGCTGGCGGGTGTGGCCCTGAACGCCGAGGGCAAGCCCGAGGCCAGCATGGGCATCGACGCCGGAGACTTCGACGGCGATGGCGACGACGACCTCTTCATGACGCACCTGATGGGGGAGAGCAACACCCTCTACGTCAACGACGGCGCAGGCCTGTTCACCGACCGCTCCATCCCGCTGGGGCTCGCGAGCGCGAGCCTTGGGTCCACGGCATTTGGGACGCACTGGGTGGACCACGACAACGACGGCTGGCTGGATCTGATGGCCATGAACGGCGCCGTGCGGGTGCTCGACGACCTCGTGCGGGAGGGCGACAGGCACCCCCTCGACCAGCGCAACCAGCTGTTCCGAAACCTGGGGGGCGAGCGTTTCGAGCAGCTGACTGACCGCGCCGGCCCAGCGTTCTTGTTGCGGGAGGTGAGTCGTGGAGCCGCTTTCGGCGATCTGGACGACGACGGGCGGATCGACGTGCTGATCATGAACAACAACGGCCGGAGCCGACTGCTCAGGAACACGGGCGCGGCGCGCCATCACTGGTTGGGGCTGAGGTTCGTTCAGAGCGAAGGGGGCCTGGACGTCGTTGGTGTGCGCGTCGCCGTGTCGCTCCCCGATGGGCGCACTCTCTGGAGACGGACCCGACGGGATGGGAGCTATTGCTCCTCGAACGACCCGCGACTCGTGGTCGGGCTCGGCGCGACGCCACAGGCCGAAAGTGTGCGCGCGATCTGGCCCGACGGACTCAGCGAGCAGTGGCCGTCTCCCGCTGTCGACGCCTACACCACGCTCGTGAGGGGCAGCGGAGAACCCTCCCGATGAGCGCACCGAGGTGTGCACAGAAACATGTATCGAGGCTGCGCCTGACAGCGGGGCTCGTGGCGCTGGTGATCGGCGTGAGCAGCCCTGTGGCTCGCTCCGCATGGCATGCAACGCAAGACGGCACGCCGCCGCCAGCCGCAGCCTCACTCAGGTTGGGCGAGATCGGCCCGGGCGTCCCCGGCCTGCTGTCAGTGCCGCTGCCCGTGATTGGCGATCTCGAAGACGCGGTGCGAGAGCAGTTGAGCGAAGCCCAGGATGAGCTGCGCTTGGTTATCAAGCAGAGCCAGGGCGACGAGCAAGCCGAGCGTGGCCCGCTGCTCGCAACGGCCTACGCACACCTGGGTCGGCTGTATCACGCCTACGACCTGTGGGCTGCGGCGGCGACCTGCTACGAGAACGCCTTGCGGCTGACGCCCGGGGATCCGCGCTTGCACTATGCCCTCGCCGAGCTTGCGCGCTCGGAAGGCCGGCTCGACGCTGCGCGGACGCACTACCAGCAGGTCCTCGTGCTGCGCCCGGACGACTTGGCAGCGCTGGTGCACCTGGGCGACCTGGAGTACACGCTCAACCGCCTTGAGGACGCGGAGCTCACGCTTCAGCAAGCGCTGCAGATCGACGAGGGCTGCGCGGCGGCGCGCGCTCTCTTGGGCCGGATCGCGCTCGCGCGCGGTGACGCGCAAGCGGCCGTTGACCAGCTCACTGTTGCACTCGAACACGCGCCCGAGGCCAACCGCCTGCACTATCCGCTGGGGATGGCCTATCGCGCGTTGGGCGACCTCGGTCGTGCGCGGGAGCACTTGGCGGCCAGCGGCGAGGTGGGCGTCACGGTGGCCTCGCCCATGGTGGCCGAGTTGCAAGCACTTGAGACCGGCGAACGATTGCACCTGTTGCGTGGACGACAGGCTTATGCGGCGGGGCGCTACAGGTCGGCGGCCGCCTCCTTTCGCCGAGCGGTTGACGCTTCCCCCGAGAGTCGGCGGGCGCGTGTCAATCTCGGGGTTGCGCTGGCCGGCCTCGGCGACCTGGAGGGAGGGGTCGCTCAACTGCGCGAGGCGGTCCGCTTGGACCCTGAGAGCGTGGACGCGCGTTACAACCTCGGGTTGCTGCTGGCACGCGCCGGAGACGATGAGGAGGCCACCACGAGTTTGCGACAGGCTGTCCAATTGGATCCGGACGACACGGCGGCGCGGCTCGGGCTGGCCGACTTGCTGCGAAGTCGAGGGCGCAGCGCGGAAGCGCTCCAGGAGTACACCACTCTGTCGATGGCGCAGCCGACCCTTGAGCGGGCGCGCCTGGCCGAGGCTCAGCTTCTGGTGCAGTCTCGCCGTTACGCCGAAGCGCTTGAACGACTGGAAGACGCGCACGCCCTGATGCCCTGGCAGGGGCCGATCGCCCGCGCCCTCGCGCGACTGCTGGCGGCCTGCCCCGAGGCAAAGCTGCGCGACGGTGCCCGAGCGCTGGAGCTGGCGCTCCAGGTCCACGCGAGCTCACCGACGCCGGGCCATGCGGAAACGGTGGCGCTGGCGCTGGCCGAACTCGAGCGCTGCACGGAGGCGGCGCGTTGGCAACGGGAAGCGATCCAGGCCGCCGTGGCCGCAGGCGACGACGGCCTGGCGCAGGGCTTGCAGCGAGCCTTGGCCCGCTACGAAGCGGGTGCGCCGTGCCGTCCTCCCGTCGACTGAGGGCGTGGAGGGCGTCTTGGAGATGCGCGCGGGGTCTTAGGCAAAGATCACGAGACGACCGTGGTTAGCCGTCCTGCTCGTGCTCAGAGGTGGGGTCACCGGCGGTCGAGTTGCAGCCGCTTGATGCCTGCGGTCTCTGCACTCATGCCAGCGACAACCCCATCGGCCGATCGACGGAAGCTGATCTTCAGAGCCGGGTTGGCGCACACGAAGACGTCCGCGCCGACGGACTCCAACGGACTTGCAGGATCTCCGGCCTTGGGAGGCACGATGTTCAGGTTGCCGCCCTTCGCTTCCACCGTCCATTCGGCGTCGAACAACTCAGGGGCGGTGTAGACGCCTCTGTAGTCCTCCGCGACGTAATCCACCGGAGCGGTGCGTTCGAAGCTGGTGAGGTACTCGCCCTCGTAGAACCAATCGAGGGCAGTTGGTTGGTCTTCCATGGGCGCGCGGAACTCCACCGTGCTGACTGAAAGCACGACGGTCTCTCCCTGCCGATGGGTGTCCAAGGGGAGCTTTGGCATCACGTTGGGCAACTCAGCGTTCCACGTCCCGAACTTGCTGCTCAACGTGAGCTCGTAATAGGTGTCATCCATGAAGGCGTAGTAGACACCGCTCAGGTCGGGCACTTGCTCCGGGTCCATGCGCACGCGCGCGAGATCGTCCGGGCTCGACTTGCCTGACGTGCCGCCTGCCTGCGAGTCGGCGACTCCCCGGATCGATCGAGCCAAGGCTTGCGCGTTCAGCATGTCGGTGTTGGACAGCACGACGATGGCGTCGCGAGAGTCGGGCGAGACAGCGAAGTAGGTTGAACAGCCGGGCGTGCCGCCGCCGTGCTCGTAGCTCACGGCACCTGCGAACTGGGTCACCCAGATCCCACAGGCGTATTGACCATTGCGGCCGTCCCCGACCTCTGGAGAGCGGTAGCGATCTTGTTGCAACCCAGGGCTTCCGATGCTCTGGGCGTAGGTGTTGCGTGCCCAGCGGAGCATGTCTTCGACCGTCGAGTAGAGGCCGGTGCCTCCGTGTGCTCGTACCGGTACCGGCTTGCCGTTCTGATCGCTCCCGTAATGGTGCGCACCCTGGCTGAGCAGTCGACGATCCTCGACGAGATAGGTGGAGCTGCTCATCCCCAAGGGCTCGAAGATCCGCTCTTGGACCGTGGCTTGATAGGGCGCGCCGGTGATGTTCTGGATGAGCCGGCGCAGCAGGACATAGTTTGAGTTCGAGTAGTGAAAGGCAGTGCCGGGCTCGAAGTTCGTCGCGGTTTGCTCGACGAGTATTTCGTAGGGTTCCCAACCCCACGGATGGCCCGCCATGCGCATCAGCTCATAGTGCTCACGGATGCCGCTCGTGTGCGTGAGCAGATGGCGAACGCTCACACCCCGCAGTTGCATCTCCGGCAGATGTTCGGAGATGTCATCCTCAAGGGTCAGCTCGCCGTCATCCACCAGCATGAGAACGGCTTGCGCGACGAATTGCTTGTCGTTGGACGCCATGTAGGTGGGTGTCTGCGTGCTGAAGGCGACGCCCTCTTCGATACCCGCCATGCCTACGGCATGGACGTAGAGCTGCTCGTCATCGCGAAGGATGCCCACCGCCACACCGGGGGCAGCGGAGGAGTCGAACTCCGCCATGAGGGCATCGACTTCGGGCCAACTCTGGCGGAGCACCCTTGTTGCACCACTCTGTTCGAGCTCTCGCGTGATGGAGGGCGTCTGGGCAAGCAGCGAGCTTGTCAGGGCAGCACAGGTGATCAGGGCAGCGAGCATGGCAGCTTCCGGTGGCGTGGGAGACTGTGCGATACGGACGGCAGCGGGGTGCTGTTTTGAGAAACTGGAAGCGTCATCTGTTCGCCATGTGCTGCCCGTGGTCGACACCCGCCATGCCGGCCCCCCGTCGACTGGGCTTCGGAAGAGTCAGACCTTCGGACCGTGAGCCGAAAGTCGGGTTCGGTGAGCGATCCACTGCTGGCAGGAACAGCCTCACTCCCGCAGGATGCGTGCGACGCTGGCTTCACCGATGTCATTCCGTGAGCACACTTTTATGAGCATGAAGACGACCAAGCAGGTCATGGCTGCCCTCAAGAACGCGGGCGATCCGCTCCGCATCCAGACATACGCCAAACACGGCGCACCGCCCGAGCAGATGTTCGGCGTGAGCGTGGCCGACATGAAGGTCATCGCGAAGAAGATCAAGGGGCAACAGGAGCTTGCCTATGAGCTGTACGCGACCTGCAACGGCGACGCGCAGTATCTCGCAGGCATGGTGGCGGACGGATCGCTCATGACGAAGAGTCTGCTCGATGCGTGGGCCAGGAAGGCGAGCTGGTCGATGGTGGCGGAGTACACCGTGCCCTGGGTCGCGACCGAGAGTGAGCACGCGCAGTCATTGGCGCTGAAGTGGATGAAGGCCAAAAAGGAGTCGGTCGCCACGAGCGGCTGGAACACCTACTCCGGCTACGTGGCCGTCACGCCGGACGACGAACTCGACTTGGACCAGATCGAAGGCACCCTGGGGCAGATCGAGGGCGGCATCGACGCGGCAATGAACCGGGTCAAGTACACGATGAACGGCTTCGTGATCGCTGTCGGCACCTACGTCAAACCGCTGTCGAAGCGCGCAGCGGCGACGGCGCGCAAAATCGGCAAGGTGGACGTCCAGATGGGTGGAACATCCTGCAAGGTGCCGTTCGCCAGCGAGGTCATCACCAAGGCCGCGAAGTCGGGAAGGACCGGGAAGAAACGCAAGACGATCAAATGCTGAGGTCGGAGGGCCCGTGATGCTCCGAGGTTGGCTTGCATAGCAAGTCGGTGCTGTGGGCTGATCTTGTTGGCCGCTGGCCCTTCCCTCAGCCCTCGCCAATCGTCAGTGCGATCGCCTCCGAGTACGCCTCCGCGACCAGCGGTCCGCTCAAGGGGAAGGCGATGAACTGCACGTACACCTGATAGCCCACCGGGAGGCCGGGGGGCAGCGCCGCCGGGAGCACGTTGCAACCTGGGCCCATGGAGCCGAAGAACATGATCACCCCGGGGCTGATGAACGGGTCCACGAGCCACTCAGCCCCGAGTCCGAGCAGCGGCGGGCAGATGTAGCCCGACGGCACGGCGGTGTTGCTGTTGGCCACGCCCACCACCCAGGTGTCTGGCGGCACGTTGTGCACCTCGAGACCGAAGCCCGGGCTGGGGGAGACGCTCGATCCGAAGGCGTCCACGTGCATGTCGCCAAGTTCCGGAACCCAGTTGGACATGTTCACCCCGTGCAGATTCATCGCCAGGCCCTGGGACTCGTTGCCCGGGAAGGCGGCGGTGGTGCAGTCGATGGGGTGATGGAAGGGCGTGTCGAATCCCGAAGGCACATTCATGTAGGCGAGGCCGTTTCCGTCCGTCACGACGATGGAGTCCGGCGTGCCGTCCACGGCATTGGGAGTGGTGACGTCGTAGGCGATGCCGGTCAGTGGCGGCACAACGCAGGCGGGAGCCGTCAACCAACTCACCGTGCAGCCCGGCATGTCGATGAAGTAGACGGCCCCGAAGTCGTCGCATGCGAAGAGACCCTGGCCGAAGACTGTCCCGGTGTTCCACGCCACGTCCGTGATGGTCGCGCCGGGCACCGTGTCAGCCACGACGCAGGGCGGCACGAGCACGCTTACCGAGCACGGGCCGTAGCCGAGGCCCGCGATGGACGTGCCGTCCGTGACCCACAGGGTTGGCGTGCCGCTCGTGAGCGAGCCCGAGGCGTCCAGACCCATGCCCGTGAGGGGGCCCATGCCGAGCGAGGCTGGTACCTCGAAGGCGCTCAGGGCCGTGCACGGCGCCGGGCTTCCGCAGGGCGTGTCCCCGACGAACTCGTAGACCACCAGACCGTCCGTCACGAGCACCGTGTCGTTCACGCGGTCGGCCGCGACATCGCCGAGCAGGCTGCCCGGGGGCACCCCACCCAGCGACGGCACGCCGCAGGCGGAGGCAGCGAGGGAGCACGTCTCGTAGAACGGCCAGGGCCCCGGGCAGCCGGGGTAGGGTGTCAGCTCCAGCAGCTCCCGCTGTACGAGGTCGACGCCGTAGTAGCGCTGGGCATGGGCATTCGGGGCGGCCAGGCCGAGGAGCAGGGCTCCGAGAGAGGCCATGAGGGTGGGGCGGGACAGCATGGGAGGTCTCCAGTCGGGCGCGCGACCAGCGCGTCTGTCTTCCTGGTGACCGGGAGCGGCGACAGCTGGACAGGAAAATCCGAGTGGCGTAGCGGCACCGACCGGCGATTGCACGCCTCCTGCTCCAGTACGGTGCAAGTTACCGTGCAGCATGCGACTCTTCCGGCAAGGACAGCACTCGATGAGATTCAGAATGAGAAATCTGGCCACGGCTTGGAAGAAGGCCATGAGGCGAGCGCCCGAGCGCGTGGCGCCATGCAGCCCAGCCCTCGCGGCCCTTGCTCTGCTCTTGGTCGCCTGCGGGAGTTCCGCTGGAACGAGGTCCCCCAGCGTCGAGTTCCTGACGTCCGAAGAGACACTTTCGCTTTCTCTGCCATTCTCGGACGCCGTTCGAGTCGGCCACCTGCTGTTTGTCTCTGGTCAGGTCGGCAATCTGCCCGGGTCCCTGGATCTGGCTTCGGGCGGAATGCAGGCAGAGGCGCGGCAAGCACTCGAGAACATCCGCTCGATCCTGGTGCGAAGTGGCTCAAGCATGGATCGCGTGGTCAAGTGCACCGTCTTCCTCGCGGACATGGCGGACTGGCCGGACTTCAACACGGTCTACCTCGAGTTCTTTCCGGACCACCCGCCAGCGCGCAGTGCGCTCGGTGCCAACGGGCTGGCGCTCGGAGCGCGTGTCGAGATCGAGTGCATCGCGGTTTGCGACGAGCAAGACCTCCAGTGAAGACACCGAGTGAGAGATCGGTCCGGCAGCTGATCGACACGCCCCCAGCAGGGAGGATGTGATGCGGGATGCAGCCCAACGATCGACCACCGACCCGGTGCTCTGGGCCTGCGCGTTGATTCCGGCCGCAGGTCTGTTCGCTTTCTACAGCTTTGTCGCGCGGGCGCGCCTCGCGCTGGGGGTTTGGCCGCAGCCGTACCGGCCCGACCCGAAGGACCTGGGGTTCGTGCTCCACCACGAGCTCGTCTGGTTGCTCTTGGGGGCGGCACTCCTCTCGCCCGTGGCGTTGGGCCTGAGTCTTCTTCTACGTCGCACGGCGCTGCTACGGGGGAGGCCAGTGCGCCGCGCGCTCTCCGTGTTTGCCGTCGGCTATCTGCTCGTGTGTTTCGCCCTGGTCAAAGATCCGGGGGCGTTTCTGGAGTGGCTCGCTGACTGACGCCATGAGAAGGTCGGCAACGCGTCCTCGACGCTGGCGGGCCGTCGAGCAACCCTCGGCCTCGAAGAGTGAACCGTGCAGTCCATCAATCTCATCCGAGAGCCAGGCAAGAGCGAACATCGGTACACGACTCCGCTTGTTTGCGAGTGGCGATCGCAGCAGAATCGAGGTCAGGAGTCGCTATCGCCAGGCCTTGGGGCGTCTCTGGGCATTGCGGATCGACGTGGAGCGTGGGTGGCATGAAGACGTTGTTGACCCTCATCGCGCTGGCGTTGCTCGGCGCCTTTCTCGTGCTCGGATCCATCTCGGACAAGCGGGTCCCTCCGGGCAGCCTGGTCCGACCGGGCGGGCTGGACCCTTCGGGAGGTCCAGCCTTCGAGGTGTACGTCGTGAAGCCCCGCGTGAACCGACCCTTTGCAGGGCTGCTCCCAGACGGCATCTTCGGACTTCCTTCCAGCGAGCTGCGTTTCGATCACACGGGCCTTGGCGCCGAGATCCGCCGCGTTGAAGAGGATCGCCTCGAGCTCAGCGGGAATGGTTGGGAACTGCTGATCGAGACGGACGGCGAAGGGAGGGTCGCTCCAGGAACGCGCATCGTGTTCCCGTTGGAGCTCGGGGGTCAGCAGCGCATCCTGCGCTGTCGACCTGAAGCGCTGGCCTCCGCCGAACTCATCATTACGACGCGGGAGGACTCGGACGAACTCGACGGGAGCTTCCTGGTCGAATTCGCCAGCTGCGAGATTGCGGAGTCGCAGAAGGCCATCGAGTGGCCGTCGGCGCCGCTCACCGTCCACGGGAGCTTCGTGGGGGCGTCGAGCGTGTCACGATGACAAACAACGGATTCCTGAAGAGGCACGGCGTCGTGCGGAGCTCCATCAAGAAAGACCTGCTGCAGTTCGCGTTGCCTGGAATGACCCTCTTCATCATCGAGCTGCAGTTCTGCGGACGAGAGAGTCTGAGGGGGTTCTGGGGGACTCTCTGGGGGCTGATCACACATCCGGCAACCCTGCTCGAGTTTCCGGTGCACGGCCTCATCGGGCTGGGTCTCTTCGTTGCGGGGCTGTCCACCATGCTGGTGGGCCAGATCACGCTCTGGAGGAACTATTCAGGCACCGTGCTGATTCGAAAGGACCACCGGCTCATCGCGCACGGCATCTACCGCTTCACCCGGAACCCCATCTATCTCGGCCTCATCATGGGCCTCCTGGGTCTGCCTGTTTACGCAGCAAGCCTGTATGGGTTCTTGACTGCCTTGGTCCTCATCCCGGTCATCCTCAACAGGGTCAGGTTGGAAGAGGAGTTGCTGGGCGAGGAGTTTCAACAGGCGTATCAGGAGTACATGAAGAGAACCAAGAGGCTGATTCCCTTCATCTATTAGAGGTGTGGCGCGGGTGGTCCTGGAGAATGGCAATGACTGATCGACGGGTAGCACTGCTCCGCGGAATCAATGTCGGCAAGGCGAAGCGCATTGCGATGGCGGATCTCAGGGAGCTTTTCGCCGAGCTGGGCTACCTCGACGTCCGGACGCTGCTGAACAGCGGCAACGTCGTCTTCACCGTGGCCAAGAAGCGTGCTGGCGACGAGAGCGCCCGGATCGAGAAGGCGATCGCCGATCAGTTGGGCGTCGAGACGAAGGTGACGGTGCTCACGGGGAAGGAAGTCGCAGAGGCGGTGCGCAAGAACCCGCTGAACGATGTCGCGGACAACCCGTCGCGCCTCTTGATCATGGCACTGCGAGACTCGAAGACCGGTGCGAAGATCAAGCCACTGCTCAAGCAGAGCTGGGCGCCGGAGGCCTTGGAGGTTGGGAAGCGTTTCGCGTACTTGTGGTGCCCGAACGGCATCCTCGACAGTCGGCTCGGTCCTGCCGTGAACCGACTCGCTGGCAACGCCGGCACGTCACGGAACCTCAAGACGATGGAGAAGCTCCTGGCCCTGGTCGAAGGCGCAGAGGGCCGGTAGACCGACACCCGTTAGACTGGGGCACTCAGTGGTCGGCGCGGGCGGCTGAGTCGTGAGCACACTGAGCGCATGAAGCTGGCTGGGTTTGTGAGCAACGATCCCATCACGAGGGGGCTCAACCATCGAGAAGACCCGACTTGTGCACTTCATCCTCTACGTCCAGGACCAACAGCGAAGCGCCCAGTTCTACGCGCTCGCCCTGGCTGCAAAACCGGCCCTGGATGTCCCTGGCATGACCCAGTTCGAATTGCCGGGGGACGCGTTGCTCGGCTTGATGCCAGAGGCTGGGGTCAGGCGCTTGCTGGGCGATGTTCTCCCTGACCCTGCAAATGCCAACGCTGCTCCGCGTGCTGAGCTCTACCTGGTCGTGCCCGACCCCATGACCGCGCTCCAACGGGCTGTTGATGGAGGGGCCAGGCTCTTGAGCGAGGTCCAGCCACGAGACTGGGGACACGCAGCGGGTTATTGCCTGGACCCTGATGGGCACGTCTTGGCGTTTGCAGCTGAGCTTGCTTCTACACAAGACGTGCTTGCTGAAGATGCTTGCTGAAGCGCTCGACAGCGCTCGTTGGCGCGGATGTGATGGCTGCCGGCCTTCCGGGAACGACCTTCGCGGAGTGCCGTAGACTGGGGCCAGTGTGCGCTGGCACCGTGCTGTGATTGACGAGCGGAGAACCCCATGACCCTGGCGTACGAAGAACGCATCCGACTCGCCAACGACGAGCTCATCAGCAAGGGCAGGCTCGCGATGGTGGGGGAGATCTTTGCACCCGACTACATCCTGCACTCCGGTGGCAAGCGGGCCACGGGCACCGACTTCGTGAAGCGCTTCATTCGCCAGCTTCGTGTGGCGCTGCCGGATGTGCGCGTCGAGAAGGTGGAGTTCTTCCTGCGGCACGGGAAGACGGTGGCCTGGGAGCGAACCTTGAGCGGCACGCATGCGAAACCCCTGAAGGGGATCCCGGCCAGCGGGAATCGGGTGGAATGGCGGGACATGATGGTCTCGCGCTTCGAGGGCGAGAAGATCGCCGAGGAATGGTCTGTCTCCGAGCTGGCGGGGCAGTTGCTCCTCGCGCTTCCACGGGTCAAATGACTCAGCGACAATTTGCCAGTGATCTCTCGGGGCGCCTCTCAAGGCGGGGGCTAGGCCCCCGATCCGGCTCTCTGGGGACATTCTGGGCATTCTCCGAACAGTTGGACGCTCGGGTGGCTTGTTGCTGAGGTTGGCTGATCGGGCATCTCGGAGTAATATCCTCTGCCGCACATGTGCTGCTGCACTGCGAGCATCAGGGGTGTTCGCGCCATCCGGTCGCCGGGCAGGTCGACTGGAACCCTCTCCATGGACATTTTTGTGCTGACCTGCCGCACCCTTGCCTGGTTGCTCATCGGGGCACTTCTCGTGCCCGCTCCGATGGTCATGCATGGCCTCCCGACTTGGGGACAGGTCGGCTTGGGTTCGTCGAGCAGCGCGACTGCGGACGCCTGCAACTGCGAGATTCCGCCGGACGCCGTCTGCTGCTCGAGTGATGAGCAGTTGATCACTCCAGCGCAATCCGTCCCCTCCAGCGTGCAAATGCTGGTGGGTTGCGGTTGCGGCTGCGGTTCTGCTGGAGAAGGAAGCGCCGTCCTGCCGGATCCACTCGGCCGTCTGCAATTCGTTGTGGGCATCACTCACGATTCGCTTCTGGTGCCGCTTCCGCGCGCACACGGAATCGGGGAAGACCCGAAGGAACATCGCGATGGACCGGAACCGCCTCCTCCCCGATGCGCGATTTGATCTGGAGCGGCAATCGGTCCCAGCTTGAGTGAAGGCTGAGGCACCGCTCGCTCGACGTGCACTGTTTCGTGCACGCCGTGTGTCGCTGCCCCCGCGATTCCGCGAAGCGCCAGCAGTCCTCAGTGTTGAGAACGCCCGCGCTCGCAACCGGTGCGATGTGAACTTTTTCCGGTCGCGCCCCAAATCTGCACATCACCGTTTCATAGCGGTCATCTCAGTACTTTCATCTTTCCTAGGAACAACACCATGAAGATCATTCTCAGTGCCGCAGTTCTTCTCTTCGCCATGTCCACGGCCAGCGTCGCTTCCGTGGGAGCCATTTCTGGCACCGCCGCTGGCGTGTTGGAGTCGGTCGCCATTCTTCAGCACGAGTGGCTTCACGATGAGTACGGATCATCCTTCGGGTCACACGGCTTGGAAGAGGCGGCCACGGATCTCTACGCGGGCCTTCTCGATTGGGAAGCGGGCGGGCTCACGACCGAGGCCGATCTGTTCGGCTTCAAGGTCGTGCTCGACAACGCCTACTTGAGCTACACCCAGAGCATCGCTCTTGCGGGTGTGCTCGGCCAGGGCGATGCCACGGCCGACCTGTACGACAAGGTGATCGGCAACATGTTCTTGCGCTTGAGCTTCAGCCTGAACAACCTGGATCCCTTCGGTACCTGAGAAACCCGAAGCATCCGATGTCTTGAGTAACCCCGGAGCCCGGGTCGGAAAGTCTGCTTTCCGGCCCGGGCTTCGACTGTCTTGTCGGCGCTCCCGCTGGCAAGCTGTCGCCGTCGTGCACGACCACTTCGAACGCCTGGCCTGGGTGAGGGAACGCCTGTGTTACGTGAGTACCAAGCCCCGGATCTAGAGCCTCTCCTCAACACCTGGGCGGCCGCTTCGACGCAGGCGCATCCGTTCCTCACGGCCGAGTTTCAGGCCCAGGAGCGCCTCAACATCCCGAACCTCTATCTTCCGAACGCGGAAACCTGGGTCTGGGAGGAGCAGGGTCGCGTCGTGGCCTTCATCGCACTTCTGGGAGATGAGGTCGGAGCGCTCTTCGTGGATCCCGCGCAGCAGCGAAAGGGCATTGGTCGTGCCTTGATGGACCACGCGCAGTCCTTGCGAGGCCAGCTCGAAGTGGAGGTGTTCAAGGAGAACGCACTCGGTCGGAGCTTCTATGCGAGCTACGGGTTCGAGCTGATGCATGAGAATCTCCACGAACCGACGGGGCAGCAGGTCCTGCGGCTGCGGTTCTCGGAGACCTGATGGGTGCCGAACAGCAGGCGTCCGGCACCGCGTCCTGGAGGTCTCGCTGGTGAAGGGTGGGCACGGCTCAAGCACCGAGCGGAACGGGAACAGCGGCCGTTCGAGAGGTGTTATCTTCGAGGCCAAGGGCACGGTGATGGAAAAGGAGCGGGCTGCCCTCAGCGATGGGTCAACGTGGTTGCACCTGTCGGTCATCGAAGTCGCTCCCCGAGCGAGAAGAGGGCCATGCACACGGCTGGACGTTTCATCCGTCTCCTGGTTTCGGCGACTTGTCTGGTCGCGCTAGGGGCCAATGCACTCGTGGCCATCCCAGCGCTGAAGGCCGAGCGCATCACGCTTGAGAGCCGGGGGGACAACGGCCCTTACGGCAAGAGCGCCTACAGCTTCCGGTATCGCAGCCAGAAGCTTGAGGGCCATCGAAATTAGGTCGACCTCGTCTTCAACGGCTGTGGCAACGTGCACATCTTGAGCGGTGGTGCGACCAATCGGGTCGCCGAGGTGGAAGGCAAGAAGCTGGAGAAGGTGAGCGAGCTTCCATCCAGCGGATGGTTGACCAGGTGTTTCACGCCGCGAAAGTCAGCGCTGTACGTGATGCAGATCGAAGACGAGCAGCAGAAGTTCGCCGTCAAGTTCCGCGTCGTGGAGGCCAAGCCCAGCAAGGTGGTTTTGGAATGGTTGCCGTTCACGGAAGAGCCCAAGGACGAGCGCGGAACGCAGGGGCAATGTGGTGGTGCCCATGAGTGTTCCTGAGCGCCATGACCACGGCCTGCTCTGGCGCTGGCGCAGGGTGCAGAACAATGACTGAGCCGCTGAGCCTTGCCGGACGAATCGCTAGCGTGAGATGCGCACTCCACGGCGTCTGGCATGTGCTCAAGTCGCAGCACAATGCCTGGATTCATGCCGCGGCGACGCTCGCTGTGCTCGGGCTGGGTCTGGGGCTCGGCCTCGGGGCTCTTGAATGGGCGTTGATGCTCATGGCCATCGCGTCGGTCTGGGCTGCGGAGGCCTTCAACACGGCCGTGGAGCTTCTCGCGGATGTCGTCTCGCCAGACGTTCACCCCGTCATCGGGAAAGCCAAGGATGTCGCAGCCGGCGCGGTTCTCATCACGGTCCTGGGCGCGGTTGCCGTAGGTGTGTTCGTGTTGGGCCCTCACGTCCAGCTTGCGCTGGGCGCTTGAAGTCATGACGGCGCACCCGACAACTCAACTGTTGCAGCACTTCCTTGCTGCCCTTGCCTACCGCACGCAGAAAGCGGTTCGCGATGCGCCTGTGTCCTACCCCGAGTTCCGTATCGCGGCCAACGTCCGGACACCTCATGAGCTCATCTGGCACATGACGGGCGTCATCGGCTACGCCGCCAGCTTGTTCCGTGGCGAGCCCATGCGTCCGGATCAGCTCGGGTCGTTCCAAGCGGAGCTCCAGCGTTTCCACGCAACCCTCGAGGCGCTCGCGCAGCTGTTGGAAACCCAGGAGCTTCCCGAGCGGACGACAGCCAAGCAGGTGCAGGGATGAAGTCCTGGATCTGGATGATCGGCCTGGCGGTCGTGAGCCTGGGCTTTGGTGCCCTGTGCGTCTGGATGGGCAGCGCCATGCAACAGGTCTAGGCCCTGCCCTCGTGGCTGAAGCACGACGAGGTCAACGGAACCCAAGAGCTGTTCATGTTCGCCTGGGCGTTTGCTGTCGGCGTCGGTGCGCATCGCGCGACCTCGACCAAGAAGAGCTGAGGTGCGCGCTCACCCCGCTGGGGGCTGATCGCAGACCACCGCGGTCAACCTGGGAGGGTCTGGTGTGTTGTCACCAGGGAAGGGCGCGAAGGGGTTTCCCGCGTCAAAAGCGAAAAAGTCGGCGCACGGGGTATCGAGGGGCGAACGGGCCTTCCCCGCGGCCCATGTCGCAGTCCGGTTCAGAACCCCATTCCCCCGCTGCAGCGAACCGCACGCCATGCAGGCGCGGGGGGCGGACGGCGTCAAGCTGCCGGAGCACACCTCCGATGAGGGGAGGCGCGGACGCGGGGGCTCAAGGGCCTCTTCGTCCGACCTGACCGGAGACTCACATGAGCACCAGCCCTTCCCGCACTCACCACCTGTTGTGGGTGGCGACCCTGGTCGTCCTGGTGGGGTTCATGCTTCAGGAGCCTGGCTCCGTGGCAAAAGCCGTGAACGCGGAGGGCGCAGGCGCCAGTGAGGCGGCTACCGCGAGCAGCTCGCCCTCGATCCTCGGCCTGCTCCAGCCTGTTCCCAAGGCGGTGCTCTTGAACCCCAGGCGACGCGAGCTGGGTCGCAAGCTGTTCCACGACGGCAAGCTGTCCGTCGATGGCAGCATCTCGTGTGCGAGTTGCCATGACCTGGAACGCGGCGGCGCCGATGGTCGCCCCGTGTCGCTGGGCGTCAACGGTCTCCTGGGGCAGATCAATGCGCCGACCGTCTTCAACTCCGGTTTCAATTTCCGGCAGTTTTGGGACGGGCGTGCGGCCTCGCTCGAAGACCAGGTCGACGGGCCCATCACTCATCCTTCGGAGATGGGGTCCGATTGGCAGACGATCCTGGCGAACCTCCAGAGTGACGCGGACTACAGCGATCTGTTCGAAGCGGCCTACGGCGGAGAGATCAGCCAAGACACGGTCTCCGACGCCATCGCGACCTACGAACGTTCGCTGATCACACCCAACTCCCCCTTTGATCGATTCCTGCGAGGTGAGACCGACGCACTGGATGCGCAGGGGCTGCACGGTTATGAGCTGTTCCTCGAACTTGGCTGCGTCACGTGCCACCAGGGCGTGAACATCGGCGGCAACATGTTCCAGGTGTTCGGTCGCATGCAGTCGTTCTTTGCAGACGACGAGCAGATCAGCTACGCCGACAAGGGGCGCTTCAACATCACCGGCCGCGAAGAGGATCTGCACAAGTTCAAGGTGCCCACCTTGCGAAACGTGGCACTGACCGCTCCCTATCTGCACGACGGTTCGGTGGAGACACTGGAGGAGGTCGTGCAGATCATGGCGCGGCACGAGCTGGGGATGGAACTCACCTCGGATGAGGTGGCCGGCCTGGTGAGCTTCCTGCATGCCCTGACTGGTGAGCAGCCGGAGACGCCATGAGGGGCAAAGGAGCCCGTCTCGGTTCAGGCCTGGCGATCCTCGCTTTCGCGTGTTCGCTCGCCGTTCTGGTGTGGCCAGAGCGCTCGACGCTCGGCGGCGTGGATGGCCTGATCCTCGAATTGCGTCAACGGGAAGTCGACCTGAACGAAGAGCTGCTCAAACTGCAGAGCGGCTTGGGGCGTTCCTACGATTCGATGGCCTACCAGGTCGTTGAGTTGCGCGATGTCCAGATGCGGCTGGGGGACGAGCTCGGGAGCTTGCCGTCCGACATGCGCACTTCGTTGGAACCCATGGTCAAGCGCTACTCCTCCCTGGTGGAACAGCGCGAGCTCATCGCCGAGGACTACCCGTCGGCTGACTCCTTGCTCCGCAACTCCACGCGCTTCCTGCCCCGGGCTCTTTCAGATTGCTTGAGCAAGCTTCCTCCTGGTGAGGGGACACGGGACCTTGCGGAGCTCTGTGATGAGCTGGAGCAGCAGGTGCTTCGGCATCTCGTCACGGGTGACGAGGACACCTTGAAAGCGGCGCACATCGGGTTCTCTGAGTTGGCGTCGGCCGCGGAGCTGGCTGGGCGAACCCGCGAAGTGGGCGTGTTGCTGGCCCACTCCAAGACCATCCTGGAAACAAAACCCCATACCGACGAGCTGCTGGTGGCGCTCTTGGATGTTCCAACCCCGGCCCTGCTCCAGGACATGATGGAGCTTTCACTGGCCCACGGTCGGCAGGAGCTTCACGAGGCATCGAGGCTGCGCCGCCTGCTGGTGGCCCTGGCTGCCGTGCTGGGCCTGTACATCTTCTGGACCGTCAATCGCTTGCGCCGTACAGCCCATGACCTGGACGAGAGCAACGCGGAGATCAGGGCTCAAAGCGAGTACGTGGAGAGCCTCGTGGGCTCCATGGCCGACCCGCTGCTGGTGGTGGACTCCGAGGGAAACCTGAAGCGAGCCAATGGCGAAGCCTGCAACCTCCTGGGGTGGCAGGCGTCCGATCTGGTCGGCCGCTCCTTCCTGAGCTTCGTCTCCGTGAGCGGTGTGCGCTCGGGCGACGACGCCGAGAGGATGTTGGCGCGCGCCCGGAGTGGCGAGGAAGTGCGCAACGTGAACGCCGTGTTGTTGGCTCGAGACGACGAGCATGTGCCGGTGACCCTGTCCTGCGCGCATGTGTCGTCAGAGGTCCGCAAGGGCACAGACCTCGTGGTGCTGGCCCGTGATCAGCGGGAGCTGCTGGCCTTGCACGAAAGCGAGATGGAGTTGGCGGCAGCAGAAGCCTCGCAGCGCGCGTTGGAGCGGCGGCAAGAGGATCTGCGCAACGCCATGGAGGCAGCCGAGAGCGCCAACTTCGCGAAGGGGCGCTTCCTGGCCAACATGAGCCACGAGCTGCGGACTCCGATGAACGGCATCATCGGCATGTCAGAGATCATGCTGATGGATGAGGCCTCGGAGGAAGTCCGCGACGGCCTCGAGACGATTCATGCTTCCGCGCTGAGCCTGCTGGGCATCCTCAACGACATTCTCGATTTCTCGAAGATCGAAGCGGGCTCCCTGGAGTTGGAGCGCGCCGAGATCGACGCAGTGGAAACCATCAGCCAGGTTGCCGAGTTGCTTGCACCCCAGGCACGCGAGAAGAAGCTGGCCCTGGGTGTGCTCGTGGCGCCCGGCACCCCGCGTCTCGTCAGCGGCGATCCGTTGCGCTTCCGCCAGGTCGTGATGAACCTGACAGGCAATGCCGTGAAGTTCACTCAGTCGGGCAGCGTCAGCTTGCGCCTCTGCCTCGGTGAGCAAGGCCGCCTACGGGTGGAGGTGCAGGACACCGGAATCGGTGTGGACGACGCCGTGAGGGAGAGCATCTTCAGTCCGTTCAGCCAGGCGGATGCTTCCACCACCCGACGCTTCGGCGGCACGGGCCTCGGCCTGTCCATCTCCGTGCAGCTGGCAGAGATGATGGGCGGGCGCCTTGGGCTCGACAGCGAAGTCGGCAAGGGCAGCACGTTCTGGTTTGAGGTGCCCGTGCAGGGGCCGGAAGGCGCGCTCGATGATCAGGGTGCGACCGAGTCGAGCGCCGCGCTGGCCCCGAGCGTTCAGAGGCCGGGCCTGGATGGCATGGGGGTCCTCGTGCTAGGAAGCCGACCGGCTGCCCTGGAGATGTTGCAGGAAGCCCTGGAGTTCGAAGGGGCCGTGGTGGACATCGCCCAGGATGGTGAGGAGATACCGACCAGTGAGCTGAGCCGCGCCGATCTCGTGCTCGCAGACGGTGAAGAGCATGAGGCGCGGGCGACACGCTGCGCCGACACCCTGGGCGTGCCCATGGTCGTGCTGGAGAATCAACGCCGCAGCGCTTCGGGGCAGCGCAACGGCGCGCGCCTGCATTGGCCCCTGGTGCAACCGATCCTGACGGATCTGGTCCACCGGCTCGTCCGCGGCCAAGGCGATGAGGGTCCGACATCCGATCAGAACGAAACGAATTCGAGTCTCTTCCCGAAGGGCACGTCCGTGGAGACGGGGGTTCAGGGCGGTCGAAAGGACGACTCCCCTGTCCTGCTCAGCCAGTCCACGGGCGGACAGTTCGAAGTGCTGATTGTCGAGGACAACGTCACGAACCAGCGCGTGGCGCGCCTGCTGCTCGAGAAATGTGGAGTCCAGGCGGTGACGGCGGACAACGGGCAGAGCGCCCTCGACATGTTGGCAGAACGCGACTTCGATCTCGTGTTCATGGATTGCCAAATGCCGATCCTGGATGGCTACGAGGCCACGCGTCAGTTGCGGGAACGCGAGGGGGAGGCGCGCCATACGATCGTGGTGGCCATGACCGCCAACGCCATGAAGGGCGACCGTGAGCGTTGCCTTGTCGAAGGCATGGACGATTACGTCACGAAGCCCTTGAGCCTCGTGGAGCTGCGCAAGGTGATGGGGCGCTGGGCCGGGCCCACTCTGGCCTGAGTACCGGCTAGGCCATGCGTCGGTTAGACCGAGCGCGTGATGCCGCCGTCCACGCGCAGGTTCTGCCCGGTGATGTAACCCGCGCCCTCGGACGCGAGGAAGCCGATGACGTCGGCGATCTCCTGGGATTTGCCATAGCGTTGCATTGGGATGCGCTCCCGGAACTCGTCACGCTCCGGCAGGCTGTCGATGAAGCCCGGCAACACGTTGTTCATACGGATGTTCTCGGCGGCGTAGGTGTCCGAGAACAACTTGGCGTAGCTCGCGAGGCCGGCGCGGAAGACACCCGAGGTGGGGAAGACGGGGTCGGGCTCGAAGGCCGCGAAGGTGGAGATGTTGATGATCACTCCGGACTTCTGGCGTTGCATGATGGGCGTCACCAGTCGCGTGGGCCGGGCGACGTTCAGGAAGTAGACCTCCAGGCCTTGGTGCCAGTCCTCATCAGAGAGCTCCAAGAGCGGGCCTTTCGGGCCGTGCCCCGCGCTGTTCACGAGCACGTCCACGCGACCCCAAGTCGCCATCGCGTCGTCCACCAGGCGCTGCAGGTCGGCCTGGGATTGATTGGAGCCCGTGACTCCCAGGCCACCCAGCTGCTTGGCCAGGGCCTCACCCTTGCCGGACGAGGAGAGGATGGCGACGTGAAACCCGTCCGCTGCGAGCTTGCGGGCCGCAGCCGCTCCCATGCCGCTGCCGCCGGCTGTGACGATGGCGACTCGTTGTTCGCTCACGGTTCCGCTCATGGCGTCGTTCTCGCTGTGGAGGAGGGCGCGATGGAGCTGCCCTGGATCGCGAGCAGCCTACAGCTCGGCCAGGCCGATGCGCGCATCTTCCAGGCCTTGCCTGATGAACAGGATGTTCGTGGGATCGGAGTCGAGCAGCAGGTCGGCTTCGCCCAGCTCGTCGAAACGTTGGAGTGCGAACTCGTAGTGCTCGCAGGCAAGTTCCCACTGAGCGAGCCCTCGGTGTGCGTCCGCGCGGAGCGCAGCGCCCACCATGGTCATGCGCTGTGCCCAACGGTCCGTGGGGTCCTGTTGGAGGACCAGGTCGAGTTGGTTGCGGAAGTCGAGGGCCCGCGCCATGGCTTCGGCGGGGTCGCCGGCTTGCATGGCCACCATGCCCAGCTTCAGGACCGCGAGCGCACGGTGAATGCGCGCGATGAGGTCGTCGGGAGCATGGGCCAGGACTGCGTCGGCTTCAACCAACGCACGTTCCAAGAGCTCCGTGGCGACCGCCGGCTCACCGCGCGTCACCCGGAACTCTCCGGCATCCACGAGAAAGGCCATCAGGTCGCGACGGGCATCGAGGTCTGCGGGATGGCGCAACAGTGCCGATTCCACCCGGTTGATGGCGTCGGCATTGTGGACGACGGCGGCGTCCCACTCGCCCAGCCGGGCCGACGTGCGCGCCATGTCCTGCTTGACCAGCCAAGCCTCCCGGGCTGCACCCAGGTCGAGGGGGTCGGCCAGCATCAGTGATTCGAGGCGCTTCCAAACATCGGCGAACAGCTCAGAGGCTTCACGCTCTCCCCCGGTGGCGCTCAGGATCCGCCCATGAAAGCGCTCGGCCATGGCCAGGTCGCGCTCGGCGAGAGGGGTGCCCGGCGCGCTCTTGTGCAAAGTGCGAGCGAGGGTCACGGCGTCCGCACCACAACGCTTTGCTTCGTCGAGGTTGCCTGCTCGCTCGTGCAGTTCGCCGGAAGAGACCAGGACCGCGAGCAGGGGGCGGAAGGCGCGAGGGTTCTTGGGGTCGGCTTGGGCCACGTCGCGCGCGAGCTGCAGCGCCCGGTTCAGTTCGGTCAAGGACTCGCTGCTGCGGCCCAAGACCCCGAGCACCTCGGCCTTCTCGACGAGAGCTGTGACCAGCAGCGGAGAGTCGGGTTGCTGTGCAACGCCCAGCTCGTGCACCAACTGTTCTGCTTGCTGAAGGCGGTCGAGAGCGCGGTCTACTCGACCCTGCCGTTGCTCCACCTTGGCAAGACGCTGGAGTGCCTGGACCCGCGCCTCCGTGAGGTCAACGTCTCCGGGCGTCTGGGCCAGTTGCCGTTCCACGAGCTGGAGATGCTTGGCGTAGCTCGCGGCGGCTCCCTCTGCATCGCCCAGGCTTGCGCGTGAGGCGCGACCCTGGACATCTCCCATGCGCAGGTAGCCTGCGCTGAGCTCGGCGAGCAGCGCCTGATCGTCGCCGGCCTCCAGGCTCAAGGCGTCCAGGTAGTGCAGGGACGTCTCCACCAGGCGTGCGCGCGCGCGGGTCGCACCGGGCAGGGCGGCAATCTCGTCGTGCAGGCCGTGTAAGAGTTCGCCGGCCAGCGAACGAATCTGATCGAAGCGGCTGACGGCCCGGAACTCGGCGCGTTCGGCGCGGCTGCGGGCCAGGCCTTCGTCGAGGTAGAGCTGCAGGATGACGACCAGGGATGTGCTGAGGACCACCAGCAGGAGTGCGACACCACCGACCAAGAGCTTGTTGCGCTGAACGAAGCGCAGAGAGCGATAGCTGGTGGAGTGGGGGCGGGCGAGCACGGGCAGTTGCGCCCTGTATCGGCGGAGGTCTGCGGCCAAGGCGCCCACCGAGGCGTAGCGGCGTTCCACGTCCACGCGCAGGGCCGTGGCCAAGATGACGTCCAGGTCGCCCCGGAGTGCATGGCCGAGGCGGGTTGCGTCGGTGTGGCGATGGGCCGCGCGGTCCTTGGGAGGCAGCGTTCCGTCCAGCTCGCGCCGCACCACCTCGCTGGCAGGGGGCGGTTCCTCGTTCACGGAGGCGGCTCGCTGGACCAGGCTGGTGCCCCGGTCCGCGTGAGGGGCCACACCCGTCAGCAGCTCGTAGAGCACCACGCCCAGGGAGTAGATGTCCGACGCGGTGCTGACAGGCTCGTCGCGCAACTGCTCCGGGCTGGCGTATCGAGGAGTGAGAGGACGTGGGCCCTCCAGGGTCCGTTCTCCGGCCTGGCCTGTCTCCGAGAGCAGGCCCGCGATGCCGAAGTCCAACAGCCGCGGCTCACCGTCTGGAGTGACGAGCACATTGGCCGGCTTGATGTCGCGGTGGACGACGAGCTGCCCATGGGCATGTTCCACGGCATCGCAGACCTTCAGGAAGAGGTCGATGCGCTCGTGGATTGCGAGCTCGTGCTCGTCGGCGTGCCGATCGATGGGCGTGCCGTGCACGAGCTCCATGGCCAGCCAGGGGTGACCGAGCCCGGCCAGCGTGGAGTCGCCCGCCGAGATCTCCTCGGTCCCGCCGTCCAACAGGCGGGCGATGTTCGGATGGTTGAGGCGCGCCAGGGCATCGCGCTCCACGCCGAAGCGCTTCCGGTAACCCTCACCGAGCAAGCTGGGGTGCAGCAGCTTGACGGCTGCGCTCATGGCGAAGGAACCGTCGGCGCGTTCGGCGCGGTAGACCGTCCCCATGCCCCCGCTGCCGAGTTGTTCGTGCAAGCGCCAGGGCCCGCATTGCTGCAGCATGCTCGGGGCGGGGAGTGGGTCCTCCTCAAGCGCGGGTGGGGCCAGGAAATCCGGATCGGAGTGCTCTTCATCGAGCACGGATCGGGCCAGGGACAAGAGCTCGGCATCCCCCTGACAGGCCTCAGCCAGCTCGTCGTCGCGGCGCGCTGCGGGCGCTGCCAGGACGCGATCCAGTACGGGGCGCACCCGTGCCCAGACGTCAGCCTTCATGGCCTCGCTCCGGGTCGGTTGGCTCTCCGCGCGGGTCGTCCGGTTCTGACGCGAGGGCGGTGCGCAACCAGATGCGTGCGAGGCGCCAACGCCGCTCCGCGGTGGAGAGGGAGCAGCCCGCTGCTTCGCAGGTCTCTTCCATGGAGAGACCGCCGAAGAAGCGCAGCTCGATGATGCGCACGAGGTCGGGCTCCTCCTGAGCCAGGCGTTGCAGGGCCTCCTCGAGGGCAAGCAGGTCCAGGCCGTTGGCTTCGTAGCTTTCGACGGCCACGTCCAGGGGGACGCGCTCGCGATCGCCGCCGCGCTTGGTGGCGAGCCGCGAGCGGGCGTGATCCACAAGGACGGAGCGCATGGCCCGGGAGGCGAAGCACAGGAAGTGCTCGCGCCCGTTCCAGCTGACCCCCTTGCTGATCCGCAACCAGGCTTCGTGCACCAAGGCCGTGGGTTGCAGGGTGTGCGCGGCAGACTGGGCGTTCATGTGTTGTCGGGCGATCCGGCGCAACTCGTCGTAGAGGGCCGCCAGCAGCGGAGCCTCGGCGTCCTGCTCCCCACCGGAGACCCGGCGTAGGAGTTCCGTGGCGTCGGGCGTGTTGGGGGCGGACGACATGCAGGAATCCTACACCGGCCAGGGGGCTGCCCTCCCGCTGAGCGTCGACAGAGCTTTGTCCGAGGATCCGCATACAAGGGAACACGCACTTGGGGGGCTGCGGCCCTCAGTAGAAACGGGGCTGCTTGAAGGGCTGGGGCCGGTCCTTCCGTTTCCCAGGGTGAAGGCCCAGTGAGAGGCCGATCCCAACTGGGCTTTTTGGCCCACTCAAGTGTGTTCTTGGAGGACTCAGATGTTCCGTATCCCACAGGCCCTGCTCGTGGCCGCGATCCTGTTCGGCGTGAGCGCCGACGTCCAGGCGGCCGACACCGGCACGCTGAGTCTGCAGGTGCCCCTGCTCAAGTCGAAGGCCAAGGCCAACGGCATCAAGTTCTCGCCTTACAAGAGCGGCAAGGAAGCCTTCCAGGTGACCATCGAGCTCTTCGATGCGGACAGCGGGGCCCCCCTGCTGCAGCAAGATGGTGCGACGCCCTGGTCAGAGACCTTCACGGTCACGTCCAACACGGCGGCACCCAGCGACCCGGCCAACGGGTTGCTGAGCGAGCCGAGCAAGATCGCGGGGCGGACAACGGTCCTGCTGGGTTCGACCCTCGAGCTGCCACCGGATCTGCTCGAAGGAGATGTCGTCTTCACGACCCGGCTTACCACCTTCAAGAAGGGTGTGGCCCAGACGCCCTTCGAGCGCTCGCCGCCCAGGCCGCTCGGCGTCAGCGGCATCGTCCATGGGCAGAACCTGAAGCCGGCCCGGGTCGAAACGGAGAAGCTGCAGGTCACCGGTGGCGCGGCGGATGGGAATGTGCTGACGAGCGATGCCAGCGGCAACGCCACCTGGCAGCCCTTTGCGGATGTTTCCGGTGTCACAGGCACCGCGAATCGTCTCGCAGTCTTCGACAGCGCGAACACACTCGGCGATTCCCTGATCGTGCAGAGCGCTCAACAGGTGACCATCGAGACGCAGCTCAGGGTGACGTCGGGCTTGGTTTCGGACACGGACATCTTTGCCGGTAACGACGTCTTCGCCAATGATGACGTGGTCGCCGCTGACGATATCGTTGCCGGCGGGAACGTGCTAGGAGGGGCGCTCATGTCCGCATTTGAAGTGCGCGGGTCGAGCCTTGTGCGCTCCGGTTCACCCAGTTCGGCGACCACCGCAGGCGATGTGGTGGCCGATGATGATCTGCTTGCCGATGACGATGTGATCGCGGGGGATGACGTCTTCGCCGGGGGCTCGATCAATGCCAACGGCGGAGCTTCCCTAGGTGGTTCGCTCACAGTCAGCGGTTCGGCCAACGTCTCGGGTTCGTTGGGTACCAGCAGCGCGTTCACCGCAACGAGCGACATCAACACGAAGAACGGCTCTGTGACGGCTGGTTCACCAAGCTCGGCGTTTGCTGCGGGGGACGTGGCTGCCACGGACGATCTCGTGGCCGACGACGATGCGCTTATCGGAGATGACGTCATCGCAGGGGGACACATCCAGACCGGTACTCCGAGCATTTCTCCATCCACCGGCGATGTGGCCGCCACAGACGACCTGATCGCTGACGATGACATCTTCTTGGGCGGCGGTCTGATCGTGCTCGACGACGCCAATGGCAGCGAACAACTGGAGATCCGCACCGACGAGGACATGGTGTTCCAAGTCAACAACGACATCACCGGGGGAGCCAACGACGAGTTCCGTTGGAACCAGGCACCGCCTGGACTCGGTGGCTTCGTCGCCATGCGGCTGGACAAGGACGGCGACCTCTCCATCGACGGCAGCTACTCGTCGGGTGGCGCAGACCTGGCGGAGTACTTCCCCACCACCACATCGATGTTGAAGCTGAAGCCCGGCACGCTGGTGGCCCTCGACCCCCAACTCCCAGAGCACGTGCAGCGGGCGGAGTTGGGCCAGGCCGAGCTGGTGCTGGGGGTGGTGCCCACGGCACCGGGTCTCCTCATGGGTGCGGGCAGCGTCATGGGTCTGCAGCCCGAGCTGCTGCGCGCCGCGGACAGGGCCCAGGAGCAGGACGAGTTCGAGCTGTCGGTCGCCCTTGAGACGCAGTGGCGGGCCGTCAACAACGCCCGGGTGGATCGCATCGCCGTGGCCTTGCAGGGTCGTGTGCCCGTTCGGGTCGATTTGACGGGTGGTGTGATCGCTGCGGGTGACCGCCTCGGCATGAGCGCCCAGCCTGGGATGGCAGCCCGCTACACCGGTTACGGCCCGGTGATCGGCATTGCCATGGAGGCCTTCGACGGCAGCGCGCAACAGGAGAGCATCGTCGTCTTCCTGGGCCTCGACCACTCGCCGGACGCCAGCAGCGGTGGGGGTCTGGGCGCCGCCGATCTGCTCGAGGGTCTGGCGGAGTTGGAGCGCTCACAGCTGTTCGTGGGCACGGCACAGTTCCAGCCGGGGCAGAGCCGCCTCGTCGTGCAGGACGGCCGCCTCGCTGCGGACTCCCTGCCCGTGCTGACCTTCTACGGCAACCCGGGCGGCAGCTATTGGGTCAGTGAGCGTGGGCACGGTTGGTTCGTGGTGGAGCTGGAGCAGCCCGCGACCGATTGGCTGGAGCTGGGGTTCAGCGCGACGCCCTAGTGTCGTCGTCGCGGGGTGCAGAGGCTTCTCACAACGAACCCCGCATGCTGCTGGGCAGCGGCCTCCCGGATTGAACTCCGGGAGGCCGCTCTTCATGCTGCGGTACGCTTGGTGTGAGCATTGCCCGACCGGTTGTTGGTGTCTGGTACCTGTTGAGCGGAGGAGCCGTGGTGAGCCCATCCAAGAAAGACCCCACAGAGCCCATCTGCAAGGCCGCCGGCAAGTACGCAGGCGTGGATGAAGGGACCGCCTGCACTCAGACCTCCTTCAAGGCGGGCAAGAAGGCCTTCCTCTACATCGGCTCGGCCAAGGGGCGCTTCAAGGCGATGTTCAAGTTGGACGCGTCCTTGAAGGAGGCGGCTGCCCTTGCGAAGAAGCGCCCCGAGGACTTCGAGGTGGGGTCGATGGGTTGGGTGACGGCGCGTTTCACTGCGGAGGAACCCCTGCCCAAGACCCTTTGGAAGGCGTGGCTCGATGAAAGCTACGCGCTCAGCGCGAAGAAGCCTCGCTAGGGCTGCTGCGGCAGCTGGTCCCGCCCAACTGGACAAGGCGTAGCTGATTCAAAGCATCTCGATTAGGATCGCTCGTCCTCTGGTGCGGCTTGCAGTCGCCGGAGCGCTCCTGTCCGATGAGTCTGCTCATGCATGTCTTGCGTCCGCTCGTGATGGTCACCGCCTTGCTGCTCCCCTGCGCTTCGACCCTAGCGCTGCAAGAGAGCACAGGAGGGAGTCAGCCCGTCATCACTGTCCAAGGGCAGGCGTTCCAGACCTGGGATGACTACAAGAGTTCGGCTTTGTTTCGCGAAGCTGGTCTGCGCTGCAAGCTCGTGCACGAAAGTGGGGAGGCCTACACACAGGCCGACCCCTCGGACTGCACCTACAACTTCACCAACCCCTCGTCTGAGTACGCACCCACGAGCTTGGTGGAGATCCCGGTCGTGGTGCATTGCATGTACAAGGTCGATGGCACAGGCTTCGTGCCCGAGACAGCGATCAAGAGCCAGATCCTGCAGTTGAACGAACGCTTTCGTGCGTTCAGTGGGAGTGTGGGTGGCGCAGGTGTGGATGCCTTGATCCAGTTCCACCTGGCGACCGAAGATCCGAACGGACTGCCCACCGACGGCATCCAGTACCGCGCCAATGACCAGTGGTACAGCGATGGGGGCCAGTACTGGAACACCCTGGCCTGGGACACCAATCGCTACCTGAACATCTATCTCAACAATGCGGGCGGCTTCCTGGGCTATGTGCCCGCGCTTCCGCAGCAGGGTTCTCCCGCCGGGAACAACCTGGACCGCGTGGTGGTGCAGTGGTCCACCGTGGGAGCCAATGCGCCGATCGGCTTCCCCTATGACCAAGGCACGATCGCAGCGCACGAGGTCGGGCACTACCTCGGCCTGTTTCACACCTTCAACGGCGGCTGCGCGTCCCAGGGCGGCTGCGCGTCGAACGGCGATCGCGTCTGCGACACGCCACCCTCCAGCTCGTCGGCCTTCGTGTGTGACCCCGTCGACAGTTGTGGGGTGCCCGACCCGTTCGAGAACTACATGAGCTACGGCGACCCGTGCATGACGGGCTTCACCGCCGAGCAGATCCTGCGCATGCGTTGCAGCATCGAGCACTACCGCCCGAACCTGGCGCTGAGCAAGGCGCCGGGCACTTGGACTGACCTGGGCGGAGGCACCAGTGGTGCCGCGGGAGATCCCACCCTGGCGGGAGAGGGGCTGCTGATCGGCGGCTCCATCGCCACGCTCGATCTTGTGAACGCGCCTAACAACGCCCTGCTTCTGGCCTGGATTTCGTTCACGTCCGTGCCAGCGACCTTCTTTGGCGGAACGGTGCACGCGACGCCCTTCGCCAACCAGTTCTTGTTCTTCGCCGATGCGGCGGGCGAGTTCTCGGCCTACACCAACTGGCCTGAAGGCCTGCCGCCCGGTACGGAGGCCTGGTTCCAGTTCCTGGTGCAGGATCCGTCCGTCGTCTGGGGCATCACTCTGTCGAACGGCCTCAAGGCGACCACGCCCTAGGAGCGACTCACCACGGGATGGGCCGCTAGGGCGCGGTGCTCTTCACGCCATTGCTGAGGGAACCCCCGAAGACGGGGACCGAGGCATCCACCACGGCAGCCTGGATCCAGGCTTGCAGACCGCTGGGGATACCCGAGGGCCACGGTGCAGTCGTCGTCCACGCCCCGAGGGCATCGGTGGAGAACGCAAAGCTGTTGAGCAGCGGGAAGGCGTGCAGGGTGCCGCCCAGGAAGGACGCCGGCGCCGAGGCGCCCGATAGGAACAGGAAGCCGAGGGCGTTGGGCGCTGCCTGGCTCACGAACATCTTGAGCGGCGACCCGGCCTCTTGGGTGCCGACGCCGATGAGCTGTGGTGGACCCAGCACTCCCAGCGTGCCGCCGCCGAGCACATCCCAGGTGGCGAAGTCCCCCTTCTGGATCGTGAAGCCGTCGTTGACGCTGCCCGTGGAGTCGAGGAACTGCACCTGGAGTTGGAGGTCGTCCACGTCGATGACGAGCGAGCCGAGAGTCTCCTCGGAGTGGTGCATGGCCGGGTGCACGCCATCGGGTGTACTCGTCTTGCCCGAGCTTCCCGCCACGCAGTAGACCGTGCCGTTGTGGGCGCCGAAGGCCTTGTTGTAGGCGCCGTCGCCTGCGGTCGCTCCATCTCCCGGGTCCTTCTTCTTGCTGTCGACGAAGCTGGAGCTGAGCCCGTAGTGCCGGTCGAGCAGAAAGCTGCGCTCGAAGCTGTGACTGTGTCCGCCGAGCACCAGATCCACGCCGTTGGCTTCCAAGAGCGGGAGGAAGTTCTGGCGCATGAGCATCAACTTGTTGTCGGTGTCCGAATCGTGAGAGCCCTTGGTGTAGGGCGGGTGGTGCCAATAGGCGATGACCCAGTCCTGGTTGGTGGACGCGAGGTCTGCGCCCAGCCAGGTCCACATGGCGCCGCCCATGGTCAGCGTCGAACTCTCCGAGTCGAGGCAGATGAAGTGCACATTGGCGTAGTCGAAGCTGTAGTACAGCTCGGTGCCGGACGGCATGCCGCCTGCTTCACCGTTGGAAGGCAAGCTGAACGTCCCTGCATAGACGCCGGTGGTGTCGTGGTTGCCGCGCGTGGGCCAGACCACGCTTTGGCGAAGCATGCTGGGGTAGGTGTCGTAGACGGCGTTCTGGTACTCAAGCAGGGTGCCGTCCGTGTAGGCATTGTCGCCGAGCATCAGCCACAGGTCGGTGTGTTGGGAGCCGGTGAAGTTGGCGTAGGCGTCACGCACTGAGGCAGCCAGGCTGTCCGCGGTGCCCGAGTCGCCGATGGCCCAGACACGGATGGGCGTCGGGCTGCCAGGCAGCGGGGCCGTCATGAAGGTGTGGGTAGCGTCGGGGCCGGCGAGTTCGTCGCTGGCGCTGCCTACCGAGTACCAGTAGCGGGTGGCGGGTGCGAGGCCGGTCAGCGTGATCAGGTGGCTGCTGATCACGACGGCATTCGACGCGTTGCTGGTGAGCACTCCCGGAGCCGTGCCGTAGCGCACCACGGAATCCGTGGGGTCGTCGGTGTTCCAACGCAGGACCATGCTGTCGGAGGTTCCGAGTTGGAGGTAGGGGCCGCGGATGACGAATTGCTTGTCCGTTGCGCGCAGGTCGAGGTCAAAGCTGATGTCAGAACTCGTGCCGTCAATCTGGTGCACCTCCACGGCTATGAGGTTGTTGCCCGGCAGCAGGTCTGACGGCGAGAGGTCGATGACCCGGAACACGTCCTCATCCGAACCGCTTTGGGAAGCGAGCGCCCCCGTGTCGAAAGCGATGAGCCCCACCGGCATGTTGCTACGAGCAACCTCAAGGCCGTTGAGGAAGACCACTGCCCCGTCGTCACGCGCCAAGCGCAGCCGCAGCTTGGTGTAGGCAGCCGGGTTCGGCACCGAGAATCCGTGCCGGAAGTATGTCGTGATGTGTTTGTCGTCGGGGTCAGCGCCAAAGGAAAGAGGGGTGATCTCGTCCTGGTCGCCGTAACCCAGGTGAGCAGGGCCCATGCCCCAAGCACTGTCATTGAAGGCGGGTGCAACCCAGCTCGAGCCTTGATCACTCCCGTCGTCGAGGTAGCGCCAGGTGGCGCCGCGCGGGATGAGGACATCCGTGGCCATGAGGGCCGGGCTGAGGGCAAGGACGACGAGGATCGCGGCGAATCTCATGGCGTGTCTCGGGCAGGGAGCGCTGAGCCGGTGGGTGCGGGGGCGACGGGTGCGGGGGCGACGGGAGCCGGAGCGGCAAGCGCCGCCGAAAGCTGAGCCTCAAGGGCCTGTGCTTGGGCGTTCATGCGTCGATGGGGTTTGAGGGTGTCGAGAGCAGCGCGGGCCGCCAACCAGGCCTCACGCGCTCGAGCGTGGCGTCCCGCTTCCGCCAGAAGATCTCCCGTCTGCTTCAACCAGTGTTCCTTTCGCGGCGCGATGTTGGTGAGAGTCTCAAGTCGGGCCAAGGCGGCGTCCCAGCGAGCCGCAGCCCGCTCCAGTTCGATGGCGCGCAGCTGCAAGGCGGGCACGGGGCCGAGTTGCAGGATGCCAGCGTCCAGGGTGTCGAGCGCGGCTTCGATCGAGCTGGACGCCTCCGTCATCGAGTCGGTGGGGGCGGCCGTCAGCTGCGCTTTCACCAGTTGCAGATAGTGCTCGGGTGCCGGTTGAGTGTGGAGGGCGAGGCTCCGGGTGCGCAGGGCCAGCTCCTGCCGCGTGTCCCCGAGGCCACGGGCACACTCCGCCAGCAGCGTCAGCGATTCGGCATCCTCTCCGCGTGCTTGGATGTGTCGCTCGAGACTGGCCCGGGCTGCTGGCCACCAACCCACATCCAGCAACAATCGCGCACGTGCCAACTCCAGGTCTTCGTGGTCCGGGTCGGCCTTCCCCGCGTGGATCAGGTCTTCGAAGGCGTGCTCCCAGTGTTCGAGTTGCCGATGCACCTCTGCCCGCTTGAGGAAGAGGTCGGCGCGGGGCCCGCTTTCTTCCAGTTGATTGCCGAGCCGCTCGACGCGCTCATCGAGGCCGTCATGGGCGAGGGCCATGGGCGTCAGCCCCCAGGTACCGAGACTCACGACAAACAAGAGGACACAGCGCTGCACGGTGGATCGCCTGTCAGGTAGGGGAGAGAAGGGAACGGGAGGGGGCGACGGACAGCGATCCTAACGGGGATCGCGCTGGCCGCCCAGCCGAGCCCTGGGTGCCCAGAGCCTGATCGGGGAGTGGTACCTTCCACAGATGACAGCGAGCCACACTCCTGAAGGACGCGTCTATGAGTCCGTACGCGAGATCCTCCTGGCGCTGCCCGGGGTGGAAGAGGGGACCTGCTACGGCACGGCAGCTTTTCGCGTCCGGAAGAAGCTGCTGACCCGGCTCTGGGAAGACGCTGAGACCCTGGTGGTCCGTGTGGATGAGCAGCATCGGGTCGCGCTCTTGAAGGCAGACCCGGAGACGTTCTTCATCACGGAACACTACGCCGGCACGCCGAGTCTCTTGGTGCGCCTCAAGCAGGTCGAACGGCAGGCGCTACAGGACGTTCTGCTTCACTCCTGGCGCCGCAGTGCTCCGGTGAAGCTGATTGAAGAGTTCGACCGAGGGAGATCCCCATGACACGCAGCGAGCAGCCGCCGATCGAGGTCATCACCGCCTACGTGATGGGCGTTGCGCTGCCCGTGCTGGAGACGGCGAGGCGCGGCGCGGATTTCAGCGATCTGCCGGCCTATGTGGACGACTTCCTCGTGGGCGCCCTGCTGCTGGTGGCGGCTCGGGCCGCCCATGCCAAGCGGCCCCACGGGTTGGCCTTGCTGGCCGCCGCGTGGGGTGTGCTCTGCGGGGGGATCTACTACAGCGTGTTCGGACAGCTGGCCAGCACGACCGCCTATGACATCTCAGGCTTGCCGCATGGGGCCGTCATCGGCATGAAGCTCGCCATGGCCTCTCTCGCGCTGAACGGCCTGGTGCTCAGCGTGCGGCGTGCCGGGCGGGAGGCAACATGAGCGCCCAGGATGATGTCATCCCCCTGACGCAACGCGCGGCGGCCCTGACGGAGCGTTGGTCTCCTTCTATCGTGGGCCGTGTGAACGACCAGTACATCAAGGTCGCGAAGATCATGGGGGACCTGGCGTGGCACAAACACGACGCTGAGGATGAGATGTTCCTCGTGCTCAAGGGGCAGCTGCGGATCGAGTACGAGGACAGGGTCGTGGAGCTGGCCGCGGGCGATTGCCACGTGGTGCCACGCGGCGTGATGCACAACCCCGTGTGTGATCAGGAGTGTCTGGTGGTGCTCGTCGAGACGGTTACGACGCAACACACCGGCGACCTGATCCTGGAAAAGACCAGGTCCATCGACGAGCAGCTGGGCCGGGGCTAGTGCGAGTCCTCGGAGCTGACCTGGACGTCGATCAGGTCGACGTCCGGCTCCGGCATGGGCTCTTCGTCCATCGGCCGGAAGACCAGCACGACGTCCTCATCGCTGTCGGTGATGCGCAGGGTGATCTCCTCCATCTCCGAGCCGATGTCGCTGTACAGGGTGAAGGTCCAGGTGCCTGGAGACAGGTCGTTGAAGCCGAACTTGTTGCCGTCGCTCGTGTCCGGGCGCGCTGCGACTTCGGAGCCGGTGTCGGACTCGGCCGTCAGCCACATCCAATCAGCAGGGCGCTCCACGTCTTCCAACACCACGACTCCAGAGAAGCTGAGGCCGGCCCGCAGGCGCAGCACCAGGTTGTTGGGGCCGGAGGCACGGGAGACAAAGAAGGGCTCCGAGCTGAGCTTGGCGAAGCCTTCTCCTTCGGCCTGCGCCGAGTAGGTGCCCTCGGCGACGGGCGTGAATTCGAAGAAGCCGTCGGCGTCCGTGGCGGACATGTGCCGGCGCCTCATCCACATGGTGGCCTTGTCCTGCTTGTCTTCGCTGACCAGGACCACGGCCGTGCCTGCCAAGGGGCGGCCGTCGACGTCTGACAACACCCGCCCGCGCACCTCTCCCGTGGTGATGGCCAGGTCCACGAACTCGTGGGCTGCCTCCTCGAGTTCGAGGTTGATCACGTCCACGGCACCTCCACCAGCGAACATGCCCGCATGGCCTTCGGGGCTGAACATGAGCGTCACGTTGCCGGTGGCCAGCTGGCCCATGTTGAAGCGGCCGCCGGGGCCTGTGCTGACCGATCGACGGATCTCACCCCAGGTGCGCACCTTCCAACCCTCTGCTGGTTGCCCATTCACGATCAAGCGACCTTCGACGCTGCCGGTGGCAATGTTCGCCGTCGTGTTGCCCACGATGAGCAGCACTTCGGAGTCCTGGCCAGGCGTGACGTAGGACTTGGCCTCCGCCATGGGAGTCATGGCGAAGGGCTCCCACCACGACGTGAGGTTCGCGAGGTCGATGCGCTCCCGGGCCGAAACCTCCACGTCTCCTTCGGGCACGTTGTAGAAGGTGAAGTTTCCGTCGGGCGCCATCAGGGTCATGCGCGGCATCTGGTCACCCGTGGCCACATCGCCTTCGTGCACCAGCGTGATCATCAGCAGCTCGGTGGGAGGCTCGCCGTTGTCCACGACCCTGCCCATGAGCGTGCCGCCGCCCGCCAGGACCAGCTCCACAGGAGCCTCGGCCGGTACCTCGGCGACTTCCTTTGCGATGGCGAAGCCGGGGAACTCAGCCTCGACTCGGTACGCGCCATCGATGATGTCCTCGAAGGTGGCGTACCCGTCCTCGTCCGTGCGCTGGCTCGAGATGGGGCGGTCGTTGCTCTCCTGCTCGAAGACGTAGACGAGCGCGTGTTCCAACGGGTCGATGTCCTCGGCCTCTGCCAACACGCGCACCCGGAGTTGCTTGCCGGTCTGCAAGGTCATGCTGCGCTCGGCGTCCTCCCAGTCCAGCTGGACGACCTCTCGCAACATGCCGTAACCGGGGGCGTAGACGATCAGGTCCCACATGCCCGGCGCCAGCCCCTCGAAGACGTATCGCTCAAACTCATCCTTGGTGACGAGGCGATCCAGGGAGCTGGGCGGGAACATGAAGTCCGGCATGTCCTCGGCATCGTCATCGGGAAGGTTCCGTCCCAGGAAACGCGCCCCGGCCACCTTCTCGCCGCTCTCGTTGAGCAAGGTGAGCGTCAGAGTGCGTTTAGCAGGTAGCACGACCTTGGCGGGTACATTTCCCGGGGTGGCCGTGTTGCTGGGGACGAAGCTGTCGCCGCTCTCTTCGCGTGCCACGGCGTGGGCGGTGCGAGGTGCCAGCCCCGAGATGGCGAAGCGGCCTTCGGCGTCGGCAGTGACCGGCGGGCGCAGGATGGTGACGGGGCCCATGGCCATGGTGTTGCCAGCCATGACCTCGGCGCCAGGGACGGGCTTGTCGTCCGCCGTGACCACTTGCCCCTCGAGGGTGAACCCGTCAGGCATGGTCATGTCGCCCATGTCCCGGGTCGTGCCGGGAGAGCCGCTGGGGCTGGCGGCTGTCACCACCGTCAGGTGCACGTTGTCGTCAAGGATCAGCGTGATCAGGCCCTGGGGCACACCGGGTAACTCGAACAGGCCCTTTGAATCGGTGTGTGTGGTGGGCACCGGCAACATCTTCTCCAGGCGCGCCATGGAGGCAGGGGGCGAGTAGGTGAACATCCCGATGTCCGCGTCGCCCGTGTCCACCAGCACGCCGCCGCCCATGCGGAAGTCCGCGACCCCCGAGGCCACGGCGATGCTCGGCAAGTTGGTGGCGCGGACGCGCACACCGGGCATCGGTTCCTGGTTCTCGTCGATCACCCGACCGATGTAGTTCACACCCGCGAGCAGCACGATGTCGCCCAGATCCCGCTCGTCGCCGGACACCGGGCTCTCTTCCATGACGTGCATGGCGGAACGCGGGCCGCCCGGGTCGAGCACCAAGACCCCCAGCACGCGGGTCGGGATTCCAGGCATTCGGAAGCGGCCGTCTTCACCCGTGATGTCCGAGCCGAGGATCGGATCGAAGGAGATGGGGGCGCCGAAGTCCCCGCCGCGTGCCGAACTGATGGCGGCGTCCATTGCCAGCGGCAGGGTGCTCAACCCACCTGCGACGAGCGACACCCGGAAGTCGGGGACAGGCGTGCCATCCATTTCCACGATGCGTCCCGTCAGCCCACCCAAGGCCTTGGCGTAGCGTTCCGGCAGGACGTTCTCGGTGGCCTCCAGCTCGTTGTCCAAGCTGGCGATGCTCAGCGGCTTGGCTTCCACAGGCTGGTCGCGACCGGTCGGAAGATCGGGGGCCACGGCCGGAAGTTCTGTCCCGCCCTGAGGGGCGATGACGGAGGTCCTCATGCCCTCGCCGTTGGACGAGCTGTCGTCCTCGAGCAGTAGCCAGACGCCTGCGACCACGATCAGGGCCATGCCGGCAAGGATCCACGGAAGTGGTTTCATGGGAGAGCTCCAAGACCCCGATTCAGGTGCTCAAGCAGAGAGGCCCAGGAGAGGGCCTTGCCCGGAGAGCCACGCCGAAGCTGCCCAACATACCCCACAGCGGCTTTCGTCACGGTGGCGGACTGACGACCTGTGCGAGGCGGATTCATCGACCGAAACCAGGCAGGCCACGCGAGGTTCTGTGCGGGGCAGAACACCCCGCTGAGGAAGCGTATGATTCGGCCCGTGAAGATCTCCTTGCTTGCTTGTCTGCTGATGCTCGCCGCCACGTCCTGTGGCGTCCTCGACCCCCGTTTGCCCGCTGTTCCGCCGCCGCCCAGCTTGTTGCCCGGCCTCGTGCTGCTCGAGGTGCCCATGGACGATGTGAACGAGTTGGCCCAGCACTCGGTGCGGGAGCGACGCGACGAGCACCTGCCCTACCTGGACCAGACCAAGCCCGACCAGGTGCGGCGCATCCTGGCGGGGCAGATCACGGTCGGCATGAACGAACTCGAGGTGGTGCTGACGATGCTGTCCCATCCGACCCGTGTACGGAACACGGCCCCCCCAGGCGGCTTCTCCTATCTCTGGGAACCCCACCGCTACTTCGTGCGCTTTGATGCGGCAGGCGGAGCGGTCCAGGCAGGGCGCTACTAGGCGCTGGGGACCCGCGGTCCCCGATCTGGGGCTACTCTGAAGGACGCTCATCTCCCGGAGCCCTTCTTGCCGACCTCCTCGATTCGTACCTCGTCCGTGGCCGCGACGAGTCCCAGGTTGGGCCCTCGGCCGGGGGTCCGGCTCCGTTCTCGGCCGGCAAACCTCTTGCTGCTGCTTGCGCTGGGGTTGTGTACCAGCGCCTGCCTGGTGGCCCCACCTCGTTTGCAAGTGGAGTCCGGCCACGGAAGCGTGCGTTCGGATCACACACGACCTGGGCGAACCACCGCAGACTTGTTGGATGCCCTGGTTCCGGAAGTGCGCCGCCGCCTGCCCGACACCCTGGAGCAGGCTGTGGAAGTCTGGGTGCAGGAGAAGCTGTCGGTCTATCGTGGCTGGTCGGTGGGCCCGCAGGTCCCGGCCTTCACCGTTGAGGACGAGCGACGCATCCACCTGCTGGAAGGGGATGACGTCCAGCTTGCAGCGGCCCTGAGTCATGAGCTGGTGCACGCCATGCTTGGGCCCAGTTGGAAGACCTTGCCGTCCGTGGCTGAGGAAGGCTTGGCCGACTGGATGCAGGAGGAACTCAACCGTCCGGTGGCGGCTTCGCTCAGGGCGGATCACCTGGCCAAGGCCGGGGCCGCGGTGGGCGGCCTGGAGTTCGGAGTTTGGTCGCGGGAGCGCAGGCGGCGCGGACGGCGCCTGGGCACGGCCGTGTTTCCAAAGCTCGTCCAAGACGCGGCTCCGCTGGACCTGGCTGCGTCGTTCGCCCAGGACACGGGCTCCATGTCGGACTTCTTCCGCCCCTATCAAGTGGCGGTCTCGGACCCTCGGCTGTACGGCGTGGGTTACCTGGTGGTCTCGCGCGTGATTGAAGAACGGGGTGTCGAGGGTCTGCACAAGCTGTGCGTGGATGCTGCGGCTGAGGGCTTGGACCAGGTGCCGGGAGAACGCTTGCTCAGCGCCGCGCGGCTGACTGGACCGACCGATATCTGGCGACGGATCATTGTGCGGCGCATCCGCTACGGCGAGCTCATGGCCATCGGGCGCCAGATGGCGCCCCAGCTAGTGCGCCTGATCGTGGAGGACATCGGCCCCCGATCCCTGTCCGGCTCAGGGCGCGAGTTTCTCCAGCGCAATCGGCCCGTCTTCGGCCTGACCGAGGGTGAGCTGCGCATCGACCTGGACAGCTTGCCCGGTTTCACCCAACTGCTGCTCCAGGAGTGGCCGGAACCGGTCGAGGCCATTGAGCCGGTGGGCATCGGTTTCCCGGCCGCGCCCGTCATCCCAGGGGCTTCGTCCTCCATCAAGGGGATGACGGAATCGGGAACGGCTGTATTCTGGGCCGACTCCCCCGATCCTGCATCTGCCCCGCCAGCTCAGTTGGCGGCGCGGCGGCCTCTCCCGTGACGTACAACCGATGCTTCTGACTTGCCTGATGTCCGCCGTGCTTGCGGCGGCTCTCCCTGCCGCTGTGGGTGAAGTTTCTGGCCCGCAGCCCGTGCGCTTCCTCGAGAACCTGCAACGGGACGCCGTGCATCCAGCCGCTGGCGAAGGCGCAGCGGCTGCCGGATCCCCCGTGCGCTTCACAGCCCGCAACGGTGCGGTGGAAGCCTTCGTGACCGACCGCTCCTTGGTGCTGCTCCTGTCTCAGGGTGATGAGGCCGTTGCCTTGCACCTGGGCTTTGAGGGAGCGGACTCCGGGGCTGCGGTTCGTGGAGAGCACAGCGACGGTGGGATGGTCAACTCCTACCGCGGTGCGACGGCCGACACCTGGGTGGAGGGGGCCTCGAATTTCACGACCCTCCGTTGGCGCGGCCTCTACGAGGGCGTGGATGTCCGCTTGCTGGAGCGTGACGGTCGTCTGGCCTACGACCTCTTGTTGGAAGCTGGTGCTGATCTGGAGCAGGTGGTGCTGCAGTGCGATGGTGCCCAGCGGCTGGAGTTGGTCGCCCCCGATCGGCTGCTCGTGCACACCGAGCTGGGCCCCTTGGAGCAGAGCTTGCCCGCAGCGTGGGAGGTGGACGCAGCGGGCCAAGAGCTCCCGGTCCAGGCGTCCTTCCGACTGCTGGACGACACGCATTTCGGGTTCAGCGTCGAGGGACGCCACCCGGAGCGGGCGCTGGTCATCGACCCCGGCCTGAACTACGGCACCTATGTGGGCGGCAGCCTCCTGGACAGTCCTTCCGGTGTGGCCTTCGCCCCCGACGGTGACCTGATCCTGGTGGGCACCACGGGCAGTTCCAATTTCCCCACGAGCCCTGGGGCGCAGCAGGGCATGCGCGCTGGGAACAACGACGCCTTTGTGGCGCGCATCGACGCCACGGACGGCAGCTTGGTCTACGCGACCTTCTTCGGTGGGGCCGACACCACCACCTTCGATCCCGAGGGTGCCCGGGATGTGGCGGTGAGCGCCGACGGTTCCGTCACGGTTGTGGGACGCGCCGACTCAGCGGGTTTCCCCAGGACCGCCAACACGGTCGGGGTCGTGGATCCCGGCGGTGCCAACGGCTTCGTGGCACGTTTCGACGCCTCCGGGGCCCTGGTCTGGTCGACCCTCGTGGGCGGCTCCAACCAGGATTACGCCACGAGTGTGGAGGTCGACAGCCAAGGGCGCTCCATCGTCGCGGGCGTCACCTTCTCCAACAACTTTCCCGTCACTGCCGGCGCCTACGACGAGAGCTTCAACTCCATCTTCTTCACGAACGACCTCTTCGTGGTGAGCTTGTCGGCCGATGCCAGCAGTTTTGAGTACGCCACCTATGTGGGCGGCTCGCTGCGAGATGAGGCTTTGGATGTCGCCCTGGACAGCGACGGCTCGGCTGTCGTCGCAGGTCTTACGGGCTCACCGGATTTCCCGAGCACGCCTGGGGCCTATGACGAGAGCTTCAACGGCGACATCCCGAGCGAGACGGACGCCTTCGTCCTGCGCATCTCGCCTGGCGGTGCCGTTCTGGAGTGGTGCAGTTTCCTGGGCGGCTTGATGATCGTGGAAGGCCGCGCCGTGGATCTCGATGACGCGGGCAATGCCGTGCTCACGGGCATGACGGTGGGGGATGACTTCCCTACCACCCCCGGCGCCTTCCAGGACGCCTTTGGTGGCGGCGGATCCGACGCCTTCCTCTCGAAGCTCTCGGCCGATGGGTCCAGCCTACTCTGGTCCAGCTTCCTTGGAGGCGAAGGGGACGAGCAGGGTATGGATGTGGTGTTGACCAACGGTGGCTTGCCCACGGTTGTGGGCAGCACGAACTCACAGGACTTTCCGACGCTCGGCGCGGCGCCTATCCAGACGTCGGGCGTTCCGGGTGGGTCCACGGGAGTGAGTCCGGGCACGGCCGCAACGAGCGGCGTTCCTGCCCCCAACCCCGTTAGTAGCCCGCCGGCTGCGGGCGGCAGCGTCACCCCGACTCACGACAACAGCCTCAACGGCGGCGAGGATGCCTTCCTCGTACGCACGACATTCGGGGGCACGACTTTGCTGTACGCGACCCTGCACGGCGGGAGCGCGGACGATGCGGGCGTGGCCTTGGACGTGAACGGGTTCGGCTCAGCACTCATGGGCGGCGCCAGCACCTCCCTCGATCTGCCGACACCGGGTGCGAGCTTTGACAGCACCGCCAATGGCGCCGGGGACTCCTTCCTGGCCCGTTGGTCCCTGCCGCCTTTCGAGTACTTGCCGTTGAGCACGGGGGCGCTCGGCGGCGCGGGGGGACCGACCCTCCGTCCTCATGGCTCCCTGGAGAAGGGACGACCGTTCTCCCTGGTGCTGGATTCAGCGCCGGCGCGGCGGGACGGATTCCTGCTCATCTCGCGTACGGCTTCGGACATCCCCCTCGCCGGTGGAACGCTCATGGCCTGGCCCGCCCAAGCCTTGCTCCCGCTACGAACAGATGCCCGTGGTGCGCTCACCCTGAAACTGGAACGATGGCCTGCGGACCTCCCAAGTGGCGCCCAGCTGGTGCTGCAAGTCTGGCTCGAGCCCGGTGAGCGGGGCGCGCTGCCGGTCTCGTCGAACGGTTTGGCCCTGCAGGTGCCCTGATCGTGGCTCGGCCTGACGGTCGCGCAACAGGGCTCAGGCCTACTTGGGAACATGAAAAACGACTGCCTGGACGGGTGTTCAGGCCCCCATGGCTTCGCTAGGATGCGGCGCTTTCCATTTGTCAGAAAAGTCCTTCACCACGGACACATCCCCTCTTCCGACTGGCGCCCGCTGGGCGCCTCTTCGCGGACACGACGAGCACACGAGCCGATTCCATGACCACCACCAACCAGACTCTCAAGACCTGGGTTGACGAAGTCGCCGCCCTCACCACGCCTGACGCCATCCAGTGGTGCGACGGTTCGCAGGAGGAGTACGACAAGCTGATCGAGCTGATGCTCGCCAACGGCACCATGGAGCAGCTCGACCAGGACAAATGGCCCGGGTGCTACTACCACCGCAGCGACTCTTCGGACGTCGCGCGTGTCGAGCACCTCACGTTCATCTGCAGCGAAGACAAGGAGACCGCGGGCCCCAACAACAACTGGGAAGCCCCGGCCGTCATGAAGGAGAAGATGACGGGCCTCTTCAATGGCTGCATGAAGGGCCGCACGATGTACGTCGTGCCTTACTGCATGGGTCCGGTGGGCTCGCCCTACAGCAAGGTGGGCGTCGAGATCACCGACAGCCCGTACGTCACGGCCAACATGAAGATCATGACCCGCATGGGTCAGCAGGCCCTCGACAAGCTCGGTGACAGCACGGACTTCGTGAAGGGTCTGCACAGCACCGGCGAGTTGGATCCCGAGCGCCGCTACATCTGCCACTTCCCCGAGACCCGCGAGATCTGGTCCTTCGGTTCGGGCTACGGCGGCAACGCCCTGCTCGGCAAGAAGTGCCATGCGTTGCGAATCGCGTCTGCACAGGCGCGCGACGAAGGCTGGTTGGCCGAGCACATGCTCATCCTCGGTCTCGAGAACCCGCAGGGCGAGGTGAAGTACGTCACCGCCGCCTTCCCGAGCGCGTGCGGCAAGACGAACCTCGCCATGCTCATTCCCCCGGCACACTACAAGGGCTGGAAGGCCTGGTGTGTGGGTGACGACATCGCTTGGATGCGCTACGGCGAAGACGGTCGCCTGTACGCCATCAACCCAGAGGCTGGCTTCTTCGGTGTGGCCCCCGGCACCTCCGAGAAGACCAACAAGAACGCTCTCGAGTCGCTCAAGACGAACAGCATCTTCACCAACACGGCCATCACCTCCGATGGCCAGCCTTGGTGGGAAGGCCTCGGCGAACCACCGGCCAACGCGACGGATTGGCGTGGAAACGCCTGGACTCCCGCGACCGAGACGCCGGCTGCTCACCCGAACAGCCGCTTCACGGCGCCTGCCCAGCAGTGCCCCGTGGTCTCGCCCGAGATGGAGAACCCGCAGGGTGTGCCCATCGATGCCATGATCTTCGGTGGCCGCCGCGCCAAGACCGCACCGCTGGTTTTCGAAGCCTTCAACTGGGAGCACGGCGTCTACGTCGGCGCCATGGCTGCCTCCGAGACCACGGCCGCCGCGACGGGTGCTGTGGGTGTCGTGCGCCGTGACCCGATGGCCATGAAGCCGTTCTGTGGCTACAACTTCGCCGACTACTTCAGCCACTGGCTGGAGATGGGCAAGAAGTCCGACAAGGCTCCGAAGATCTTCCACGTCAACTGGTTCCGCCAGGATGACCAGGGCAAGTTCATCTGGCCCGGCTTCGGCGACAACATGCGTGTGTTGGAGTGGATCCTGAAGCGTTGCGCCGACGAGGCGGACGCGGTGGAAACGCCCATCGGTCATGTTCCTGCTCCGGGCACCCTCGATCTCGAAGGCATCGACATCGACGAGATCACCCTCGAGCGCCTGCTGGGTGTCGACCCCGAGGCGTGGCAGTCCGAGCTGGAAGGCCAGAAGGAGTTCCTCGAGCAGTTCGGTGAGCGCATGCCCGCCGAGATGTGGACGCAGTTCGAGCAGCTCAAGGAACGGCTCTCCGCCGTCAGCGCGAGCTGACCCCCAACCCGCGCGCAACCCTCGGGCTGTGCAGTGCCGGGCACGCTTTGTGTCACGGCACCAAGATGGCTTTGCCGGCCATCACGCTGTCCGTGGCAGCGCGGGACTTCGAAGTGGGCGAGCCGCAGATCGGGCTGGCCCTGTCGGCGTACACCGTGGGCATGGCGTTGTCCTCGGTGCCGGCAGGGCTGCTCGGCGACCGCTTCGGGCCGACGAAGGTCCTGGCGGCCTTCTTCTGGTTGTTGGCGGCCGCAGCGCTGGGCTGCGCCTTCGCACCGACCTACGGGCTGCTGCTCATCGCGCACAGTCTGTTGGGCCTGTCGGCGGGTCTGTTCCATCCCGCCGGACTGAGCCTCGTGTCCCTGAGCGTTGAGCCCTCCCGCTTGGGCAGGGCCATGGGCTCCTTCGGGCTCATCGGTGGCCTCGGCTGGTTCTCGGTGCCCTTGCTCATGAACACGGGCATGGGTTGGCGCACAGGCTTCCAGGTGATCGCAGCGGCGAGCGCGCTGGGTGCTGTCGTGACCCATGTGATGGTCGCTCGGGGCCTCGTCCAGTGGGGGACCACGGAACATGGCAGCACGCCGGAGGGGTCGGCTGGGGCCACGACCCCGGGGGCATCTCCGGGCAGGGCACCGGCTCCGGCGTCCCTGGCTGGTACGGGAAGGGCCCGGATCATCCTGCTCGTCTCGCTCCTGGCCGCCATGGGTATCAATGCGTTCTCCATGGACGGCTTCCTTGTCATGTTCCCGGAGACGGTGAACAGTCTGGGCACCTGGATCGTCGAGGAGCACGTACTCATCGCGAGTGTGATGGCGGTGGGAGCGCTCGGTCAGTACGTGGGCGGCTTCCTCGCCCGGGATCAGTTTGCGGCATCACGCTACGCCGTGCTGCTGGTACTGCAGCCGCTGACGCTCTTCAGCCTGGCCCAGTCGCTGGGCGAGCCCGCCTGGCCCTTCATGCTCATGGGCAGCTTTGCGTTCTTGAATTTCATGACCCAGCCGATCGAGAACAAGTTGCTTGCCGTCTACACCTCGGCGCGTCGGCGAGCGACGGCTTTCGCGTTCAAGTTCGTGGTGGCGCTGCTCGTTGCGTCGCCGGCGGCGGTCTTGGTGGCGACGCTGTTTGCAGAGGAGCGCTGGGGCTTTCCTGCGATCTACCGCGTGCTCTCCTCGGTGGGCATGCTGGGCGTGATTGCCGGCTATGCCTTCCTGCGGCTGAGCCGGTTGGCTGGGCGCCCCTCCCGCTCCTAGGCTTCGCCGCCGGGGCCAGCTGGGTCGGGGCCCGGGCCTGGGATCTTCGCATCCCGTCGGGAGTTGCTCGGGCTCGCAGTTGAGACCTGCAGCGCCCTGGGGGAATTGTTGACGTAGACTCGTGGACCGGTTCGCAGTACTGGTTCACGGCAGGGGCTCACGGGTGAGTCCGGGGCGAAGCCATCGAGATGGAGTCGTAGAAGAAGATGACGCAGACCAATCTTGTTCCGCCGCAGACGCAGGTGCCTGACACGGTCCATGTCGACTCACTGGACCGTGAGACCTTCCTGCGCGACTACGTGACCGCTGGCAGGCCGCTGCTGATCCAGGGCGCCATGGACGATTGGAAGGCCTTGGAGGCCTGGAACGACCTGGCCTACCTCAAGAGCCAGGCGGGGGAGCGGCGTGTGCACGCCACCAATGTGGAGTCCGGCGGCCACGCGCAGGTCTCCCTGGCAGACTTCTGGAACAACATCTGCACCGACGGAAAGGATCCCCACGCCTACATCAACGCCATCGTGGAGCTGCGCGGCAAGGACGGTGTTCTTGGCAACTTGAAGGGCGATCTCGGTCGCGCTCCATTCCTGGACCCGGCCGACCACATCTCGACCCATGTGTTTGCCGGTCGCGACAGCCGCTGCGGTTTGCACTACCACCCGGCGACCGAGGCCTTCATGTGCCAGTTGGTGGGGCCGAAGCGCGTGCTGCTCTTTCCGCCGGAGGCCTCGCCCAAGATCTACCCCGTGGTCTGGCATTCAGCGCACGTGACCTTCAGCAAGGCAGTCTTCGAGCGCACGGGAGAGTGGCCCGACCTGAACGAGTACCCGTTGATGGCCGAAACTCGGCCCTACGAAGTGACGGCTCAACCCGGGGACATGCTCTACATCCCCATCTTCTGGTGGCATGTGGTGTTCGGCATGGGGACTTCAGTGTGTGCAGCCATGCACTACCCGGCGACGATCCGGAAGCGCTTCTTCACGCGCATGGGGCTGCGTAGCAACTACATCAACGGCAAGGTCATCCGCTACAACTGGCGCCTGCTCACCGGTGGGTGGAAGCACCGCGGGTAGCCGGCACGACGCCGCTCAGGTGACAGACGCGTCAGGCGATTGACCGACGCAGCAGGCGATGTGCGCTGAGTCGTTCCGGCCCGGCGCGGCTTCGTTCGGCCTGTGTCGGCCTGAGTCGGCGAATCGTTTACAACCTTCGCCATGAGCACTGACAGCCGCGACAGCACGAAGCCCCGTTTCACCAATCGTCTCGCCCAGGAGACGAGCCCCTATCTGTTGCAGCATCAGCACAACCCGGTGGACTGGTACCCCTGGGGCGAGGAGGCGCTGCAGCGCTCGAAGGCCGAGAACAAACCGATCTTCCTGTCCATCGGCTACAGCGCGTGCCACTGGTGCCACGTCATGGAGCACGAGTCGTTCGAGAACGAGGACGTGGCGACGTTCATGAACGAGAACTTCGTGAACATCAAGGTGGATCGTGAGGAGCGCCCGGACCTCGACGACATCTACATGAAGGCCACGCAGGTGTTGAGCGGGCACGGTGGCTGGCCCATGAGCGTCTTCCTGACGCCGGACAAGAAGCCCTACTTCGCTGGCACCTACTATCCCCTGGTGGGGCGCTACGGGCAGCCAGCCTTCACCGACGTGCTGGGCACCATGTCCAACGCCTGGGCGAACTCCCCGGAGCAAGTGGAGCAGCGGGCGGAGAAGATCCTCGAGAACCTGCAGCAGCTCACCTTGAGCAGCGACCACCTGCCAGCGCTAGGCCCGGATGTGGAGCGCCCGCGCTTGGACGTCATGGACGTGGCCATGGAGCAGCTCGGGCAGTTGTTCGACCCGCGCCACGGTGGCTTTGGCGGCCCGCCGAAGTTCCCTCACGGGGACAACATCCGCCTGGCGCTTTGGCAGCACGCGGTGACCGGCGACCCCCAAGCCCTGCGCATGGCCGAGCACACCTTGGACTGCATGGCCCGCGGCGGCATCTACGACCAGCTGGGCGGCGGCTTCTCGCGCTACAGCACCGACGGCGAGTGGGCCATCCCGCACTTCGAGAAGATGCTCTACGACAACGCCCTGCTGGTGCCCGCCTACCTGGAGGCCGCGCGCATGACCGGGCGCGAAGACTTCCTGCGCGTGGCTCGGGAGTGTTGCGAGTGGGTGCTGCGCGAGATGGTGGACGAGGCCGGTGGTCTCTGGAGCACGCAAGACGCGGACAGCGAGGGTGAGGAAGGCAAGTTCTTCGCCTGGCAACGGGACGAGCTGTTGGAGCTCGTGGGCAAGGAGCACGCCCAGCTCGTGGATGTGTGCTGGGGCTTGGGTGACAGCCGGAACTTCGAGGGCCAGAGCTGGGTCTTGTTGCGACCGAAGCCCGACGTGGAGTTGGCCGAAGAGCTGGGTTGCACGGTGGGCGAGATGACGGCTCGCCTGGATGCGCTGCGTCCGCTGCTGTTCGAGGCGCGCGACAAGCGGGTGCACCCCGGCACCGATGACAAGGTGCTCGTGTCCTGGAACGGGCTCATGATCTCAGCCCTGTCGCGCGCGTCCACGGCGCTTGCCGAGCCGCGCTTCCTGAAGGCGGCCCAGCGGGCGGCCGACTTCTGCCTGACCACCATGCGCCCGGACGGCGTGCGGCTGCTGGCAACCTATCGCCAGGGCAAGGCGCACATCCAGGCGACCCTGGCGGACTACGCCTACCTGTGCAACGGGCTGCTCGATCTCTTCGAGGCCGACGGCGACTTGCGTTGGCCCAAGGCGGCCCTGGAGCTCTGCGATGTGGTGCGCACGCACTTCGCCGACAAGGAACGGGCGGGCTTCTTCTTCACGGCGGACGACCACGAGGCACTCGTGGCGCGCCCTCGTGACCTCGAAGACGGGGCACTTCCCTCGAGCAATGCCGTCATGTTGGAGGCGGCCTACCGCCTGGCGGACCTGAGCGGCGATGTCGAGCTGCGCAACGAGTCCGACCGGGCATTGGCGATGATGGAGCCCTTCATGCGCCGGGCGCCGTCGGCCTTCTCGCGCATGTTGCTGGCGCTGCAGCGGGTGTCGTCGGGCAGTCCCACGGTGGTGGTGGCAGGGGCTGCGCAGGAGGGCGGCGATGCCCTGCTGGCCGTGGCCAACGGCAACGCGAAGCCCTGGGCGTCCGTGTTCCGTCTACCCGAGCAGACGTTGTCGGAGTCGGATGAGGCGGCCCTGCCCTTGCTGGCCAGCAAGGCAGCCTTGGAGGGAAAGGCCGCGGCGTACGTCTGTCGTGGCGCGACGTGTACGGCGCCGGTGACGGCTGCCAACGATCTGGCGACCCAGTTGCAGTCCTGATCGATCTTGAACGACGCCTTGAAGGGCGCTCGATGCGGTTCGCCGGAACGCACCTTGAGCATGCTCGGAAGCTGGACGCCTCCTAGCCGCAGAGTTCTTCGTAGGTCGAGGCGTTGTTCTCGACGGGCAGGTTGGAGTCGGCCCAGCCGGGGCTGATGACCTGCCCCATGGGGTCGCGCTTGCCGCCGTATCCGCCTTCGACGTTGACGAGGTTTTCATAACCCACGGCGGCCAACTCGTTGCACGCGTTCAGCGAACGCACGCCGGCTTGGCACGACAGGTACATGCGCGTGTCCACCGGGAAGTGCTTCTGCACGGTGGGCGCGAAGTCCGGGTTGGGCGCCATCTGCCCGCTGACAGGATTCACGGTGGCCCAGGGCACGTTGATGGCGCCGGCCGGGTGGCCCTGCTCGTACTCACTCGACGTGCGTACGTCGAGGAAGCGGCACTCGGTCTCACCCTGCATCGCTGCATGTGCGGACGCGGGGTTCATGGACTCAATCGGCACGGCTCAGGCTTCCGCCATGCGCGCAACGCCCTTGGCGCGGTCACCATTGTCGCCGGCCTCGATCTCGAACTCGACGCTGATGCCCTCTTCGAGCGTCTTGAAACCTTCGCCCTCGATGTCGCTGTAGTGGACGAAGACATCCTTGCTCCGACCTTCGACCTCGATGAACCCGTACCCCTTGCTGTCACTGAACCACTTCACTTTGCCGACGGCCATGGACGTGAAACTCCCTGCGATGGACTGATTGCTGCGTGGACGCAACCTCTGACATGTTCGGGGCCAAGGACTTCGGCTCCCCCGCGCGTCGGATGATACCGGAGGTTTCAAAATCGCGTCAGGGGCTCTAACCTCACGCCCATGCTGTCCGGAACGCTGCGCACGCTCGTGCACGAAAGCTCTCTTCTCGCCGGGAATCCCCTCGGTGACCCGTCGCTGCGTGAGTTGCCCATCTACCTCCCGCCGGAGTCTGCTGGCGCTGCCACGGACTTGCCCCTGATTGCCGTTCTTGCGGGTTATGGCGGCAATGGGCGCAGTGCGCTGCACGGGACGCCCTGGGGGCCATCCTTTCCCGAGCGCTACGAACGGCTGCTGAAAGCCGGGCAATGCGAACCGGCTGCATTCATCTTTCCTGACGCGTGGACGCGCTTCGGCGGCAGCCAGTACATGAATTCGAACGCCACCGGTCGCTACGAAGATTGGTTGGTGGACGAGGTGTTCCCGTTCGCTGAGCAGCAGTGCGGTGTGGGGGGCAGGCCCCAACGGCGGGGCCTCATGGGCAAGTCCTCAGGGGGTTTCGGTGCCCTGCACACCTGCCTCAATCGTCCGGGTGAGTTCTCGGCCCTCGCGAGCCACAGCGGCGATGCCTACTTCGAGCTGGGTTACAAACCCGAGTTCGGGCGCCTGCTGGAGATGCTCGACAAGCACGGCGGGGTCGAGGCTTTCGTCAAGGCCTTCGAGGCAGCCCAGAAGGTGTCGACGCCCATGTTCATCGCCATGAGCGTGCTGGCCATGGCATCGGTCTATTCGCCGGACCCCAGCGAGCCCTTCGGCTTGGCCCTGCCTGTGAACCTGCGCACGGGGACCCTGCGTGACGACGTCTGGGCCCGCTGGCTGGAACACGACCCCGTGGGCATGTGTGAGCGTGGTGGCGCCGTGTTGAAGGACTACGCCTGCGTCTTCGTGGACGCGGGCCTGTCGGATGAGTACCACCTCCAGTTCGGCGCACGCCAGGTGGTGGATGCCCTCCGCGGGCACGGTGTCGCTGTGGAGCACCAGGAGTTCGACGGTGGGCACATGGGTGTCAGCTATCGCTTCGACAGTTCTTTGCCGCTTATGACAGCTGCCCTGTCCCGCGACTGAGCCGCGACTGAGCCGGCTCGATGCCGACCCGATCAGGTTGCTAGAGTGGCGCGCCCCTTGGCTGGCGTCGCGGAGTGTTCCACGAGCCTGAGGAGGGTCCGGCAGAGCCCCACCTTGAGAATCCTCCACTTCCAGCTGAACGGCGACGACGTCGAGATCGCCGCACCGGACCACTGGACCTTGCTCGAGGTGATCCGCTACCGCGCCGGGCTGACCGGCAGCAAGCAGGGCTGCGACAAGGGTGACTGCGGTGCGTGCACCCTGCATGTGGATGGCAAGTCGATCCTGTCGTGCCTGACGCTGGCAGCGGATGTTGACGGTCGCAGCGTCACCACCATCGAGGGCCTGGTGGGCCCCGAAGGCCCCGACGTCGTGCAGGACTGTTTCGACGAGGCGGGGGCCCTACAGTGCGGCTTCTGCCAGCCGGGCATGATGATGGCCGCGCGCCAGTTGGTGACCGAGAAGCCCGGTGCCACTCGCGACGACATCAAGGCGGCGCTCTCCAGCAACCTCTGTCGCTGCACGGGCTACACGAAGATCTACGCTGCGGTCGAGGAGGCCTGCCGCCGGCAGCGTGAGGGCGCTGCCTCGTGAACGAGCGCAAGAGCATCAACCGCACCCATGGCCCGGATGCTCCCTTTGGAGAGTTCAGCAGGGTCGGCAAGCGGGCCCGCAAGGTGGACAGCATGGCCGTCGCCACGGGCCAGGCGATCTACACCGACGACATCCAGCTGCCGCGCATGCTGCACGCGAAGTTCCTGCGCAGCCCCCACGCCCACGCGCGGATCCTGTCCATCGACACGAGCCGGGCCGAGGCGCTGCCCGGCGTGCACGCCGTGGTCGTCGGCAGCGAGTTGCCCATCGGGTACGGCGTCATCCCGTGGACCATGGACGAGACCGCGCTGGCCGTGGACAAGGTGCGCTTCATCGGTGACGAGGTGGCCGCGGTGGCCGCGGTGGACGAGGACACGGCCAACGCTGCGGTGCTGCTGATCGATGTGGAGTACGAGCTGCTGAAGCCGTACTTCGACCCGCAGGAGGCGGCGCAGCAACACGACCCCGCCATCCACGAGGACAACCGCAAGGGCAACATCTCCAAGCACGTGCTGCTCGAGTTCGGCGCCGTCGACGAGGCCCTCGACGGCAGCGCGGTCTGCATCGAAGACGACTACAGCTTCCACGGTACGGCCCACGCGCCCATCGAGCCGCACTGCGCCGTGGCGCGCTGGTCCGGCGATGGCGTGCTCACCCTCTGGTCGTCGACGCAGATCCCGCACTATGTGCACCGGCTGCTGGCGTCGGTGCTGGAGATGCCTGCGCACCGCATCCGGGTCATCCAGCCCTATCTGGGCGGCGCCTTCGGTGGCAAGAGCGACCCCTTTAGCCACGAGTTCTGCGTGGCATTGCTGGCCAAGAAGGCCGGGCGCCCGGTGAAGATGCTGCTCACCCGCGAGGAGACCTTCTACACCCATCGCGGTCGTCACCCCATGCAGATGAATTTCCGCACGGGGTGCGACGAGCACGGCAAGATCACCGCCGTGGACAGCAAGATCCTCATCGACGGGGGCTCCTATTCCTCCTTCGGCCTGGTCACCACCTACTACTCGGGCCAGCTGTTGTGTGGGCCCAGCGACTTCCCGACCTATCGATTCGACAGCACGCGCGTGTTCACGAACAAGCCGCCTTGCGGCCCGAAGCGTGGCCACGGTTCGGTGCAGCCGCGTTTTGCCCTGGAGATCCAGCTGGATCGCATGGCGACGCAGCTCGGCATCGACCCGATCGAGTTCCGGCGGCTCAACTGCCAGGGCGAACACATCAAGACCGTGAATGGGCAGACGGTCACCTCCAACGGCTTCCTGCGGTGCCTGGAGGCGGTGGAGAAGGCCAGCGGTTGGAAGCAGAAGCGCGGCAAGCTCCCGCCCAACCGGGGCATCGGCATCGCCGGCTCCATGTACATCTCGGGCACCAACTACTGCGTTTATCCCAACGACATGCCCCAGGCCGGGATCCTCGTGAAGCTGGACCGTTCGGGGCTGGCCACGGTCTTCACCGGTACGTCCGACATCGGGCAAGGGTGCACATCGGTGATGGCCACCTTGGTCGCCGAAGAGCTGGGCTTGCGCCTCGACCAGGTGCGCGTGGCTACGACGGACTCCGACCTCTGTCCGGTCGACCTCGGCGCCTACAGCAGCCGCATCACGCTCATGGCCGGCAACGCCGCCGTGGACGCCGGGCGAAAGTTGCGCAAGCAGGTGCAGGAGGCGGTGGGAGAGAAGCTGGGCATCCCGACGAAGCGCGTCATGTTGGCGGATGGTTTCGCCTTCGACCGCGAAGACGGCGACCAGCGCCTCACGACCCAGGAAGCCTTCCAACTCGCCGAGGCCAAGTTCGAGACCCTCTCGGCCTCGGGCAGCTACAACACGCCCGAGCGCGGGGGCGACTACCGCGGCGGCACCATCGGCGCCTCACCGGCCTACTCCTTCACGGCGCACGTCGCCGAAGTCGAGCTGGACCCTGAGACCGGTGAGATCCACGTGGAGAAGCTCTGGATCGCCCACGACTGCGGCCGTGCCATCAGCCCTGTGCAGGTGGAAGGGCAGATCGAAGGCAGCACCTACATGGGGGTGGCGGAGATCCAGCTCGAGCACCACGAGGTGTACGGGGGCGAGATGGCGGAGTCGGGGCTGCACAGGCGGCCTTCCTTGCTGGAGTACACGATCCCTACCACGGTCGACACGCCGGAGTTCGAGGCCTTGATCGTGGAGTCCATCGACCCCGAGGGGCCGTATGGGGCGAAGGAAGCCGGCGAAGGTCCACTGCACGGCTCACTGCCCGCAGTGGCCAACGCCATCTATGACGCCTGCGGGGTGTGGATGACCAAGTTGCCCTTCACGCCTGGAAGTGTCTTGGCGGCCTTGAAGTCACGTGATGCTGCCGAAGAGGAGGCTCGCTGATGCTGCGTCTGCCGAGCTTCCGCCATGAGTCGCCTGCGACCGTCGAAGAAGCCGTGGCCTTGTTGGCCGAACACCCTGGCCGCGCGCGCCTGCTGGCCGGTGGCACCGACATCCTGCCCAACCTCAAGCACGGCATCGAAGAGGCTGACGTGCTCGTCTCCCTGGCCAAGCTCAAGGGGCTCGACGCGGTCCGGGAGGTCGAGAGTGGGCAGGCGGCGGGCGGGCTCGAGCTGGGGGCGATGCTCTCGCTCGAGGCCTTGGCCGAGCACCCGCTGGTGTTGGCGCGCTATCCGGCGCTGGCGACGGCGGCGGGCTTGGTGGCCGGACCGCACCATCGACGCATGGGGACGCTGGGCGGCAACGTCTGCCTCAACACCCGCTGCGTGTACATCAACCAGAGCCACTTCTGGCGCGAGTCCTTGGGCTACTGCCTCAAGAAGGATGGCGAGGCGTGCCATGTGGTGAAGGGTGGCAAGCGTTGCGTGGCGGCGGCCAGCAATGACACCGCCCCGGTGCTGACGACCTTGGGTGCCAGCCTGCGCTTGCGCAGCCATGCCCGTGGGGTGCGCGAGCTGTCGATCGCAGATTTCTACGTGTTGGACGGCGTCCACAACAAGCTGCTGGAGGCCGACGAACTCCTGGAGTGCGTGGTGATCCCTCCGCCGCCGGCCGGGCTGCATTCGGCCTATGAGAAGCTCCGGCCCCGGGGGAGCATCGACTTCCCTCGGCTGTCCGTGGCGGTGGCGTTCCGGCTGGAGAACGACCTGGTCAGGGAGCTCGAGATCGTGGTCTCCGCCCTGGCTGCCCGCCCGACCCGCTTGAAGCGTGTTGGGGAGCTCTCCGAGGGTCGGGTGCTGGATGACGCCTTGCTGGAGGAGCTGGCTGCAGCGGCCTTCAAGCAGTGCCACCCACTCACCAACATTGATGGGGATGCCACCTACCGTCGGGAGATGGTTCCCGTCTTCGTGAAGCGGGCCATTCGCCAGGCCAGGGACGCTGGGCAATCGAGCTGAGGCCTACCCAAACCGGGCACAAGGCCGGGTAGGCGTCTTGCCGATGGAATGCCAGACAACCTGAGCCCTGCTTGCCGGGCAATCGACGGACCCGCTAGACTCCGCGGTTTCCGTCCGGCGTGCCTCGGCCCACGTATCCCCTCCTCCACCGAAGACCCCTATGTTCCAGCCTGTTCTCGCCTTCCTGGAGCGCTTCGGCAACGTCATCGGACGTTTCCTGCTGACGATCGTGTACTTCGTCGCAGTGGCGCCGGTCGCCATCGTCTACCGCTCGGTGGCCGATGTTCTGCTGACCAAGACGGCCCCGACCACGACCTTCCGGGATTGGGATTCCATCAACGAGACGCTCGAAGACGCACGGCGGCAGGACTGACTCCATGAACATCCTCGGACTCTCTTTCTACTACCACGACGGCTCCGCCGCCCTCGTCCAGGACGGGCACCTCGTGGCCGCCGGCGAAGAGGAACGCTTCAGCCGTCGTAAGCACGATCCGGGCTTCCCGGAGATGGCCATCCAGTTCTGCCTCGACCAGGCAGGGATCACCATCGACGACGTCGACTACGTCGTCTTCTACGAGAAGCCCTTCGTGAAGTTCGAGCGCCTGCTACTCACGGCCTTCCAGACCTTCCCGAGTTCCTTGCGCGTGTTCCGTGAGAGCATGCTCACCTGGATGCAGAAGAAGCTCTGGGTGAAGAGCCACATCATCGAGAAGCTGAAGATCCCCAAGAGCAAGATGCTCTTTGCGGACCACCACATGAGCCATGCGGCGGCCTCCTTCTTCTGCTCGCCCTTCGATGAAGCGGCCGTGCTGACCTTGGACGGCGCCGGCGAGTGGACCACGGCCACGATGGGTGTGGGCCGCGACACCAAGATCGAGATCCAGAAGGAGATGCGCTTCCCGCACTCAGTAGGACTGCTCTACTCCGCCTTCACGGCCTACTGCGGCTTCGAGGTGAACGAGGGCGAGTACAAGTTGATGGGCATGGCGCCCTATGGCGAACCCAAGTACGTGGATCGGATCATGAAGATGATCAAGATCAACGACGACGGCTCGCTCTGGCAGGACATGAAGTATTTCGCCTACCACTGGTCGGCCACGAGCAGCTTCACGCCGGCGCTGGAAGAGGTCATGGGCCGCCCCGCGCGTGACCCGGCCCTGGAAGACAAGAGCCTCGACCCCTTCTACTGCGATGTGGCCATGTCCATCCAGAAGGTGACCGAGACCATCGTCAAGAAGATGGTCAACCACCTGGTCAAGACCACGGGCTGCAAGAACGTCTGCCTGTCGGGCGGTGTCTCGCTCAACTCCGTGGCCAACGGCAAGCTGACCAAGGAGACGGACGCCGAGCAGCTCTACATCCACCCGGCTGCGGGCGATGACGGGTGCTCGGCGGGCGCAGCCCTCTGGGCCTACCACCACCTTCTGGGCAACCCGCGCGTGGGTCCCTTGGAGCACGCGTACCTCGGCAGCGAGTACAGCGATGCCCAGGTGGAGGAGTTCCTCACCACCAACGACATCCCCTTCGAGCGGATCGAGGACAACGAAGCCTTCTACGACCGCGTCTCGGACGATCTCATCGCCGGCAAGGTGGGCGGTTGGTTCCGTGGGCGCTTCGAGTGGGGCCCCCGGGCCCTGGGCGCCCGTTCCATCATCGCGGACGCACGCAGCACCGAGATGAAGGAGATCGTCAACGCCAAGATCAAGTTCCGCGAGGCCTTCCGACCCTTCGCGCCGAGCGTGCTCGAAGAGCGTGCCCGGGAGTGGTTCGAGCTCGAGGAGGGCGACGAATGCTGGGCTGCCCGCTTCATGCTCTATGTGGTTCCGGTGCGCGAAGAGAAGCGTGACGAGATCCCGGCCATCACCCACGTGGACGGCTCGGGCCGCCTGCAGACGGTGATCCAGAAGTACAACCCCGGTTACCACCGGCTCATTGAGCGCTTCGCCGAGAAGACCGGCGTGCCCGTCATCCTGAATACCTCGTTCAACCTGAAGGGCGAGCCCATCGTCGAGACGCCCGCCCAGGCCTTCAACACCTTCAGCCGCAGCGAGATGGACGTGCTCTACCTGGGCAACTACATCGTCATCAAGGACGCCAAGAAGATCATCGACAGCACGCCTTTCATGCTGCGGCATGAGGGCGATCGCGTTGCGGAGATGGTGAGCTGATGTTGCTCTCGAACCTCGAAAACCTGCCTGCGGTGTTCGCTCTCGCGGACGGAGACAGCGCCCTCGGAACGATGGAGTTCATCTTCCTGGGTCTGTGGCTGCTGTTCACCTCGCTCTACTGGTCGGCGTACAAGAAGCAGGAGAACCTGCCCATGTCCGCCGTGAAGGTGGGCTTGCTGCTGGGCTTCGTCTACTCCGTCATCCGCGTCTTTGACTGGATGCAGGAAGCTGTCCCGGCTGAAGAAGTGCTGACTCTTTGGGGTCTGCTCTCGGCTGCGGAAGTGGGTGGGTCACGGGTGCCCTTCATGGGCTCCGCCTTCACCTACTTCGTCGTGGGCATCCTGGTGCTTGTGGCCTGGCACTCCCGGCGCAAGTTCGCCACCGTGGGCGGTGTCGTCCTGTCAGCCTGGGATCGCGGCCACTGGTACATGTTGCCGGTCATCTTCATCCTGATGACGGTGGGCCTGCTGCTCGTGGCTGCCGCTGCCTCCCCGGTGCTCTCGCCCTTCATCTACACCCTCTTCTAGGGTGCCCGATGGTCCGGCTGGGAAAGCCGGACGGGGACGAGATCCCCGGCGCCGCCATCAGCGCCGAGTCTTCGCCCCCGCCCGCCTGGATGTTCCAACGCCAGCCTGTTCGAGCGCATCGCGGTGCGAGAGGGGGAAGAACCAACTCGCGCGGTCGGAGACTTCCTCCGCCACGAGCGGTGCGGCGCCCTCTCCGAAGGACTCGCTGACCCAGCTGACGCGATTCGCGAAGGGGGCCAGCAGCGTGAACAGCATGGCAGCGCAGGCGATGCCCACGAGCACACCGAAGGGTCGATAGGTCGCTACGGGATCGATCTTCTTCTTGCCGCCGGCACCGCCGAGCAGGCGTGCCAGGGCGGGTAGGATCAACAGCACGCCCGAGATGAAGCCGAAGGCGGTCAGCTGGGAGGCATTGTCGTTCGGGCTGTTGGGCATCCAGCCGAGCACGGTCGGGGTCAGGACCTGGGCCAACCAGAGGCTGACCATGAGCCAGAGCAACATGCCGAAGACCGGACCCAGGCCACGCATCAGGCCCATGATGACACCCATCAGCATGAGCATCAGGGCAATGCAGTCGATCGCGGCAATATCAGACAGCCAACTGCTGGCGCCGTCCATGGAACGTCTCCGAGGACATGGAGAGACTTGTTGCTCAGTCCCTCTATAATCCCGCGCGCATCCGCATCTTCAACAGAAACCTAGAATCCATGCTGACTCCCCAGAAGCTCCACGCCGAGATCCCGCACTGGATTCGCATCCAGGATGTGGTTGACCAGTGCCTCGATTTCACCCTGAACCTCTCCCAGAGTGGTCACCCTGGAGGGAGTCGATCCAAGGTGCATGCGATGCTCACCCTGCTCCTTTCGGGTGCCATGCGTTGGGACATCGGCAGCCCGCAGAAGCGCTTCGCGGACCGTTTCGTGCTCGTGGCAGGCCACACGAACCCGGTGGTCTATGCGCTCCTGGGCGTGTTCAACGAGGCCATGCGCCTGCGGCACGAGCAGACGGGGGACGCGCGCTTCGCCGCTCCCCTGGGAAGGGATTTCACTCTCCTGCCGGAGGATCTGCTGACCTTGCGCCAGCACGGCGGGCTGCCGGGCCACGCCGAGATGGAGGGGCGCACCCTCTTCTTCAAGGCGAACACGGGGCCGTCTGGCCATGGCGCGCCCTTCGCCTGTGGCCAAGCGATGGCCCTCAAGCACGCAGGTGCTGGAGATGTGCGCGTCTTTGCCATGGAGGGCGAGGGCGGACACACCGCCGGCGCCCACCACGAGGTGAAGAACAGCGCCTGGGGGCTTGGGCTGGGCAACCTGACCTACCTGCTGGACTGGAACGACTACGGCATCGATGACCAGGCGGTGAGCAGCGTGGTGCCTGGAACCCCCCAGAGTTGGTTCGAGCCCTACGGTTGGCGGGTGACGGGTTGCGACGACGGGGCGGACTTCGGCCAGTTGATCGATGCCTTCCACGAGGTCCTGGGTGCGCGCGACGCCAGCGAGGCCGTCCCCAGTTGCGTGTGGTTCCGGACCCGCAAGGGGCGCGGCTATGGGAAGTACGACAACGCCTCGCACGGGGCGCCCCACAAGTACAACGACGCCGGTTTCTGGGCAGCGCGGGAGGCCTTTTGCGAAACCTATGGCATCTCCTACGACGGCAAGGGGGTCGAGCCGTCGGGCGACCGCGACCTGCGCGTGGCCCAGACGCGAGACAACATGCAGCGCGCGCTCTCGGTGCTCATGGAGGATCAAGCGACCTTCGAGTTGCTCACGAATCGGCTCGCTGATCTCGGCGCCTCGGTGCCGGCTGACCTGCCGAGCTTCAACTGGGATCTCGCCAAGGATCCGCTCGAAGACCCAGCCCTCACGGACCCGGCGCAGCTGCCGGAAGAGGTGTTCGTCAAGCCGGGGTCCATGGCGCCGAACCGCAAGGGCTTCGCCAGCTTTGGCGCCTACGCGAACGCCGTGGGGGCCAGCAGGTATGGGCGGCCGCTGTTCCTCGTGTGCTCAGCAGATCTGGCTGAGAGCACCAACATCGCGGGCTTCGGCAAAGCCTGGGATGGCTTCGAGGGCTACGGATGGTACGAGCGGGCCAAGGCGCCGGGTGGCGCCGTCTTGCCCCAGGAGATCACGGAGTTCACCAACGCTGGCCTGGTCTGCGGCATCGCCTCGGTGAACTTCTCCGACAAGCCCTTCGAATCCTATCGCGGCTATCTCGCGGGCTGCTCCACCTACGGTTCCTTCAGCTACCTGAAGTACGGCCTCATGCGGCTTTTCAGCCAGATGTGCCAGGACAGCCAGGTGAAGCTGGGGCGCGTGATCTGGGTCGCCGGGCACAGTGGGCCGGAAACGGCCGAGGACAGCCGCACGCACTTCGGCATCTTCAGCCCCGGGGTGACCTCGCTCTTCCCGACTGACCACGTGGTGAACCTGCACCCCTGGGAGGCGAATGAGGTGCCTGTGGTGCTCTCGGCCGCCCTGGGAAGTGGCATCCCCATCATCGTCCTGCACCTAACGCGACCGCCGATCGAGATCCCCGATCGCGTTGCACTCGGCATGGACAGCCACATGGAAGCGGCCAAGGGGGCCTACGTCATCCGGCCCTTTGATCCGAACCGGGCTCCCGAGGGCACGGTGATCATCCGTGGGACCTCCACCACGGCCAGCATGATGAAGCTGCTGCCCTGGCTCGAGGGGGAGGGCCCCAACATCAAGGTGGTGGCGGCCATCTCACACGCCCTCTTCCGGCGCCAGCCGCCGGAATGGCGGGAACGGGTCCTGCCCGACGGCGAGTGGGCCAACTCCATGGTGGTGACCAACACGGCGGCGCGCTTGATGGGGAACTGGGTTCCTCATGCGGTGGCCAAGGACTACATCGTGTCCCCTGACTGGGACAACAACTGGCGAACGGGCGGGTCTGTGAGCCAGATCACGACGGAGGCGCAGATTGACCCGGAGGGCATCCGGGCAGGCATCGAGCGCTTCGTGAGCGAGGCTGGCGACCGGCGCCATCGGATGTCCACGTTGCTGGCGGGCTTGGATAGCGCGCTCAACGTCTGACAAGACTGCGGCCGATCCTTCCCAGGAGAGCTTTTCTGCAGCTTGGGGTTGCCATCTCGGCCACTTCCCCGTATTCCCTACGGGTTTGATCTCCCCCCTAAAAGTTGCTTCTTGGCAGAGGCGAGGGCTGAGAATCGCGCTATTCCCAGAGGCCTCACGAGGCTGCCCCGGGATGAGGCGGTTCTGGTCTTTCAGTGCCCGGACATAGCCTTTCGGAGGGAGCCCCCCGTCTACTGACATTGGGATACACTACCGCCCCTCGGGCAGCCTTGACTCACTTTGAGACACTCTCACAAGGTGTTGCGCGGGGGGGGATTTTGCCATGGCCATGACTGCAGCTGACTCTATTCATTCGCTCCGCGTGACCGAAAAGGTCCCCGCGGCCGTCGCTCTGGCGTTCCTCCGTGGAGATCCGCGCGAGAACGTCTTCCTCATCTCGCGCATCCAGCGCGGTGGGATGACGGACACCCGGCACCCTGCCCATGGGCGCTTCATCGGCGCCTATGACGAGGACCAGTCCCTCCGGGGCCTGCTCTTCATCGGCAACACGGGGACACTCGTGATCAGCGCCGACGAGCCGTGGGTGGCCGGTGAGTTCGTGGAGCCCATGCTGGAGTCTGGTTACCTCTTCAGCACCTGCATCAGCGAGTTCAACGCGGGCCGTGAGTTCCTCTCCAAGTACAAGAAGCGGAGCGGCCGCAAACCCATCCTGGACCGCAAGCAGTCCTTCTACACCATCGACTCCTCGACGATCGTCCGGAAAGGCATCAAGGAGATCGACATGGAGCAGGCCAGCCTCGACTCCATCGATGAGCTGACGGACTTCGCGTGCTCGATGGTGATGGAGGACCTCAAGTTCGAGGACAAGGACATCGACCGCCGTGAGTTTCGCCTGCGCATGACCGAGAAGGTCGTTGAGGGGCGGGCTTTCCTTTGCAGGGACAAGGACGGTCGCTCGATCTTCAAGGCGGACATGGCCGTTGCTGGCACCGAAGGCGGCTTGCTCGAGGGTGTCTTCACCCCGAAGGATCTCCGCAAGCAGAACCTCGCCACGCGGGCCGTGTGGACGCTCTGCCGTGATCTGCTCAACCGCGAGACGGTGCCCTTCATCGCCCTGCATGTGGACGAGAAGAACAAGGCTGCCCGCCGGGTCTACGAGAAGATCGGCTTCCAAGAAGCGGCCTCCTATCGCCTCACCCTGATGCCGCCCATCGCCTGAGCCTGCCGCTCAAGACCCGCAGGCAACTCCGCGCGGTCAGTCTCTTTGCTTGGCCAACCAGCGCTCGGCATCCAGGGCCGCCATGCATCCCGTGCCGGCGGCCGTGATGGCCTGGCGGTACTCGGCGTCGGCGACGTCGCCTGCAGCGAACACACCTTCCACGCTCGTGTTCGTGCCGTCGTGCAGATTGAGGTAGCCCACCTCGTTCATGTCGAGCTGCCCCTTGAAGATCTCGGTGTTGGGCTTGTGACCGATAGCCACGAAGCAGCCGTTGATCTCCATCTCGGTTTCTTCACCCGACACGGTGTTGCGCAGCTTGAGCGAGCCCAGCCGGCGCTTCTCGTCGAGTGAGACCATCTCGTCGACGACGGTGTTCATGAGCATTTCGATCTTCGGGTTGTCCTGGGCGCGGTGCAGCATGATCTGGCTGGCGCGGAACTTCTCGCTGCGGTGGATGATGGTCACCTTGCTCGCGAACTTCGTCAGGTAGTCGGCCTCTTCCATGGCGCTGTCGCCGCCGCCGATCACGGCCACGTGCACTTCGCGGAAGAAGGCGGCGTCACAGGTGGCGCAGGCCGAGACGCCGTAGCCCATGAGGTGGTCCTCGCCCTTGACCCCCAGCAGGCGTGCCGTGGCGCCCGTCGAGACGATCACGCTGTCGGCGAGCAGCTCGTTCTTGCCGTCGTTGAGGACGAACGGGCGCTTCGAGAAGTCGACGGATTGAATGAAGCCGGGGCGGATGTCGGTGCCGAAGCGGGCCGCCTGTGCCTTCATGCGCTCCATGAGATCGGGGCCGATCACACCCTCCGGAAAGCCTGGGAAATTCTCGACGTCGGTGGTGATGGTCAGCTGGCCGCCGGGCTGCAGGCCCTCATAGAGCACGGGTGCCAGGTCGGCCCGGGAGGTGTAGAGCGCCGAGGTGTAGCCGGCAGGTCCGGAACCGATGATCACGACCTTGTGAGACATGTCTTGAGGACTCCGTTTTCGAGGCGCCTGGGAGGGCGCTGGGCGTTGGGGGGCGGGATGGTAGCACGCTCGTTGTGAGCGGCACGAGACGGCTACAATGGCCAGATGGCGCTCTCTGATGACTGGAACTTGGACCCGGATACACCGACCCGCCCAGGTCGTCGGCGGCGGACTCAGAGCTCCGCTGCCTGGCCGTCTGCGGAGCCCGAGGCCGTCGGCGGCAGCCCGCCTGGGTCAGAGGAGGAGGTCCTCACGGTTCCCCAGGTTGGGGAGCGCATCCAGCAGATGCTTCAGCGGGGTTTCCCGCGCCCGTTCTGGTTGGTGGGCGAGGCCGTCGGTTGGGATCGGGCTCGGGCTTCAGCGTCCAGCCGGCGCAGTGGTCGCCATTGGTACTTCGAGCTGGTGGATGACCAGGCCAAGGGGGACCGCCGCGCATCTCTCAGCGTGAAGATGTGGCAGGGCACGGTGGACAAGCTCTTCGGCCGCAACGGGCGGCTGAAGTCGAGCATCGAGCCTGCAGACGGGCTCGTGCTCAAGGCCCTGGTGAAGCCGGACTTCTACGCGCCCCGCGGCCAGCTCAGCTTCACCATCGAAGACATCGACCCCGAGCACACGCTCGGCAACCTGGATGCCATGCGCCGCGAGGTGCTGGAGCGACTCCAAGCCGAAGGTGCAGGCACCTGGAACAAGGCCCATCAACTCCCCGAGGTGCCCTTGCGCCTCGGGCTCGTGACGTCACGCGGGAGCGCGGCCCACCACGACGTCATGGAGACGCTGAGTGGGTCGGGGCTGGGTTTCGAGGTGCTCTTCTCGGATGCCAGGACCCAGGGTGGAGAAACCACGCGCTCCGTGTGTGCAGCCATGCGCACCCTGGGGCGTCTCGAGCCTGACGTCATCCTGCTTGTGCGCGGCGGCGGTTCGCGGCTGGATCTCTCCTGGTTCGATCGCGAGGAGATTGCGCGGGTCGTCGCGGAGAGCCCAGTGCCTGTCTTGACGGGCATCGGCCATGAGATCGACACCTCGGTCGCGGATGCCATGGCCCACACGGCGTGCCGGACCCCGACGGCTGCAGCAGAGTTCCTGGTGACTCGGGTGCGGCAGGCTGCCGAGGACGTCGAGCGGCAGCGACTGGGCCTGCTGGAGTGTGTCTCGCGGACATTGACAGAACAGCAGGCGCGGCTCGAGCGCAGTGGCAAGGACTTGCGCCGGAGCGCACACGCTGCACTCCAACTGGCAGAGCATGCTCTCGATGGCCGCTGGCGTGAGCTGTTGCAGCGAGGCCACGATGTCTTGAATGGCGCTGAGGGAATCATCCGCGAGCATCGGGCCCGGCTCATGAGCGGACTGCACATCGAGCGCATCGGCCAGCTGGAGGCTCGCTTGCAGGGAGATGGCCAGCGGCTGGAATCCCGCGCTGACCTGGCGCTCACTCGGGCCGAGGATGCGGTGGAGTCCATGGCCTCACGGGTGCGCTTGCTCGACCCACGCTCGGTCCTCGCCAGGGGCTACTCCTACTTGCGGCAAGCCGACGGCCGCATTCTCATGGACTCGAGCAAGGTGCAGACGGGAGCGCCGCTCACCGCTGTCTTGCGCGACGGCGAATTGGATCTGAAGGTTCTTGGCGCACGTCCAGAGCCTAGCTCGCCACCCGAACGCGATTCACAGGACACTGACTGACATGCCATCACACGATCTGGAAACTCTCTGATGACCGCCAAGAAGGCTGCCTCCAAGTCTCAGAAGAAGCTCACCTTTTCCGAAGCCCGCGCGCGTCTGGACGAGATTCTCGAAGCGCTTGAGCGGGAGGCCGACGATGTGGATCAGTTGGCCTCACGGATCAAGGAAGCCTCTGAGTTGATTCGACTCTGTCGCGAGAGGCTGTCGGCTGCCCGGCACGAGGTGCGCGACGTCGTCGCCGACCTGGCTGCCGAGCCCAGCGCCGAGAACGGCGTTGAAGGCGTTCCAGACGTGAGCGAAACGGTGGAGTACAGCGCGGAGGAGGCAGAAGCCAACGCGGATGACGAGAGCGATTCGTCGTCGGGCACGCTTCCGTTCTAGAGGCCGCCTCGGCGCGGCTCGCCAGTGGTGCGTCAGCCGGTGGTCAGGTAGGCACGGATGAGCGCGACGACCTCATCGGGGGCGATGCGGCTCTCAGAGAAGTCTTTGAGGTTCGGGTCTGCCGAGAATCCATCCCCGGCCAGCGAGGGCGATGAGAAGCCGAGTTGTGCCACGGGTTGGTTCATGGGGGTGGACCACCAACTCGGGCAAGCGGCGGACTCCTGTGGATCCTCTCGCTCGCCCAACGCAGCTGCGAGGTTTTCGAAACCCCGGCGTGCTGGGGGTGAGCAACTCACCAGCTCGAACCAGGACTCCACGCGTTCCATCAGTCGATAGCGCGTGCCGCCCTCGCATTCCCTGAGCTGGAGCACGCGCGTGCAGGCACCGGCGGCGAGGTTCAGGCCGAGGCGCGTGTGTTCGAAGCTGGTTCGAACGATGGCGAGACTCAACGAGTCGTCGCGGATGACGTGCAGACCGTTCCCTCGCTCGACGCACTGGAGGTCTTCGAGCATGCGGTCATAGTCGCTCTGCCACAGGCCCGCGTAGGTGAACGGTGCCGCGAGCAACTCCGGCAGGTGTACAAAGGCCCAGGCGTAGCAGCGCCCCTTGCGCTCCGTGTCGCTCTCTCCAGGCGTTCGCGGCACCGGGGACTGGGCGTGGGAGGGCAGGCACATGAGCGTGAGCTCCAGCGCGAGAGCCTCAGGACCGTTCCAGGTTCCGAAGTCTCCCGTGGCTGCCGCCCGCAGCAGCAGGTCGCTGTGGCCCAGTGCGAGTTCTGGCTGCAGCACCGCCCAGACGGAGAGCACGCCATCTGTGTCGTAGTGGTTGTTGGCCACGCTGTCGAAGGTGCCGCGCAAGCGCAGGCGCTCTTCGGGGGCCAGGGTTGCCCAGGCGAGGGCGATCCCAGTGCTCAGGTCGCGCTTGAGTTCCGCAGGCGTGTCGTTCCCGGGCCAATGACTGAGGCTGCGGAAACCGCTCTGGGTGCCGTCGACGAAGAGTGTGCTCTCAGGAGCGGCGTCGACGGGCGCGTAGTGGAAACGCAGGGGGCTGGCCATCGTGAAGCGTCGCCGGGCGAGGGAACCGTCGTGGCCTCCCCCGCCCGGGTCTTGCCCCCGTTTCCGGGGAACCGCTTAGAGGTCGTGCGGGCGAACCGTGGAGCGCTTGTTCGCGGTCGTACGCTGGCAGGCAGCTTCCAGCATCTCACGCACCTTCGCGGAGACAGCGTCGGGCAGCTCACCCGAGCACATCAGGCCTTTGGCCTTGAGGAAGGCCTTGACCTTGCTTCCGATGATGTAGCTTTCCTTGTCGGACATCTCGATCTCCTTCGGGACGCAGGCGAGTGGCTAGGCGACCACCTCGCGGCGACGACCTAGTGGTTGTTATGGGGTCACGACTGTGACCGAAGCGGAGAATACCGGCCTCAGACGCCTGAAACGCCAAGTTTTAAGGAAAATGGGAAGTTTCGAATCAATGTCGGCGCATGTATTTGTGCCGTGATGCACCCGAGTCTTCCCAGCGAGGGCCGTGTCAGGGGACGCGGTCCAGATGGCCGGTTGGTTCGCTCCATGCGGGGTGTTACAGAAGGATCCGCCCTTGCGAGGGCCCACCCCCGTTCGGTTCATCCTTCGAAGAGACGTACCCATGAGAGCCCTTGCCGCCTGCCTGTTGTTTTCCCTGACGCTTCTGCCCGGCTGTGCTTCCCGAGACAACTATCTCGTGAATCGGGTGGCCGATCTCTCGGACATTCTGAGGGTTCATGTCATGGCTGGGCCGGGCATCGCGGCCAAGATCGAAGCCACACGGCTGCTCCACGCGGGCGGTGAGTACACCCACAACTCCTTCGCATGGGGTTGGCACAATCGGGCCATCGGTTCCTGGCGTGAGAGTGTCGTGAGCTGGGGTCTGTTGGTTGGGCACTCCCATGAAGAAATCTCCGAGCCCATCGGTACCTACGCGGGTAACTACGGCTGGACCTTTGGAGAGGGCGGGATGGGTTTCGAGACGGCCAACGGCGGTCTCGATCTCGACCTGCTGACCTTCCGCGGCACCGCGATGTTCTTCCTGGGTGTCGACCTGGAAGTGCGAGTCGGTGAGGTGCTCGACTTCGTCGCGGGCATCTTCCAGTTCGATCCCGCCGCGGACGATCGCGACTACGAGAACATGCGTCGCGCCGACCTGCCCTCCTCGTCGAGCGGCGAGCCCGAGGGCGACATGGGTAGCAGCCCCGAGTAGCGCCGGGTCGCAGCCTGAACCATGTCGGTTGGCGACCTAGCCGCCAGATGGGCTTGCGGTGTCACCCGCAACGGGTGCCATGAGCTGGGCGTCGTACAGGCGATGCAGTTCGAAGAGGCTATGTGTCCCTTCGCCATGCCGGTGAGGGTCGAACGGGCTTTCCGAGCGCGTCGGCCGGGAGAAGACACCGAGCCCAAGTCGCGTACCTTCCCGCAGGCGCAAACCCTCGGTGGCGATCGCAGGTTCGCGCCGATGGACGTCTGCGGCACCGGCACCGAGCTTTGCCGGTAGCCGGACGGTGAGACGTTGCCACGTGCCGTCGGTGCCGACCTCCAAGGAGGTCTCTTCGAGTCGGCGCGTCCCCACGAAGACACCCTGGGGGTCGGCGTATGCCCGGAGGCAGAGCTTCGCCGAACCCATGTAGACATCGGAGCCTAGCGTCCCGTCCGTGGTCTCGACGACGGCATCGGTGACCCAGCGCCCGAACGGACCACTGCCATCGATCTCGAGGAAGACATCACTCCGTGCCAGGGTCTCGATGGCCAGGGTGAGGTGTGACTCCGTCCAACTGGCGAAGAGGCGCAACTCGCGGTTTGCGAGCGACGGCCCCGTCGCGAGCAAGCGCGGCTCGTTGCCGTAGGGGATCGTGCCGGTGAAGTCGCTCAGCGGCCAGGGGTCCTGGCCGTCGTCCTGGCCGTCGCCGTCCGTGTCGGCCTGGGCCGGGTCCGAGCTGAGATACAGCCCGACCATGAGCTCCGCCAGGTCCCCCAGACCATCCCCGTCGGAGTCGTCCGCCTGGTCACTGCTGCCAAAGCGCACTTCATCAATGGGCGCATCGGCGTCCGCATCAGGCAGCCCATCTCCATCTTGGTCCAAGACCTCGAAACGCATCCGGTAAGGCGGAGAGAGCTGACTCCAGAATTCGGTCAATCGCAACAGGGCTGCCTGCCCGTCCCAGTCCTCGCCGACATCGAAGACCAGTGAGTTTCCTCCCAGCCGCCGCTCGGCATAGTCCTGGTCAAAGTGCCCCGTCGGAAGACCCGAGAGCCCGAGGGTGCTGGCCAAGCCTTCGTTCAACACGTGTTGGAGTTCGTGAATGAAGTCCCACGCGATGGCGGGGTCGGGGCCCAAGGCACCGGGGGGGGTCGGGACACCCCCCGAGCGCCCGAAGGCACCCGCTGACTTGCCGAGCAGGGTGAAGTTGCCCCAGCTACCTCCCGCATCGCCGACGACGGCGAAGACCATGCCGTAGGCGTTGTTGGGGATGCCTTGCGAGCTCAGGTCCCGCTCGATGAGCGCCATGCTCGGGCCGAGAGTCGATGGATGGGGCCCGTGCCGGCGCAGGAAGGTCAGGTCCAGCAGCAACTTGCCCGCGCTGTGCCGGAAGACGAACAGGCGGGCTGCTTCCAGGCTTTGCTCGATACGGTCAGCCTCGGCCGCGCCGCCTGGGAGCGAGTCGACATAGGTCGCGACCAGCACAGGAAGGCGTCCGAGGTTCCGATAGCCCTCAGGTGTGGTGGACTGCGCGCGCACCCGGGCTTCCGGGCTCATGGACGTGAGCGGGTTTCCGAACACGTCCACGCGACGGACCGAGTATTGGTGGGCGGAACCAGGCTCGATGTCATCGAAGTACAGCGCGCGGTCTGCGCGGCCGATTGACTTGGTGTCCTTGTCACCGGGGGCACGTCGGAACACCTCGAAGGGCGGCGCGCCCTCGAAGGTCAACCGGACCTGTTGATAGCCGGGCCTAGCGACTGGAGCTGGCGGTGCAGCTTCGAGTTTCTGGACGAGGAGCGTCCGACGCTGGCTCTCGAGTTGGCCTACGTGGGCCGTGATGGTGACGGGGCCGCCGGCGCGTGTGATCAGGCGGTTGCCTTCCACTTGAACAGCTCGTTGAGGCGCAGCCACGAGTCGCGCCAGCGCTGTGAGATCCGGGCGACCTCCGAGGGAATCGCGTCCGCTGACGATGACCGGGAAGCTGCCTCCTTCCGGCAGTGTCTCCGGTACGTTCTCCAGATCGATGCGGTCGACTTCGAGTTCGCCCGACACGCGGATCTCGGACACGTTGCACGTTCCTTCTCCGTCCACGCGAGCGACCGAGATCTCGAGCTGCTTGGTGGCGACATCCTTGAGATGGAAGCTGGCGGGCTGGTTGCGCTCCGCCTGGGATTCTCCTGCGGCGAAGCGGCGCCCGTCCTGCCCGATCACCACGAGGTTGACCTGGAGTGCATCCCGGGAAGCGGGGCGCACGGACACCTCGCGCACGACGTGGGTGGACGTGAAGGTGATGGTGAAGGTGGCTGAAGCGTCCGCAGTCTGGACGGTGGTGGCATGACTGCGATCGATCAAGTCACGCCAGCTGCCTCGCTGCAGTGGGCTGCTCTCCATCTCGAGCCCCCCGAGGCGACTCCAGCCCAACAGGTCGAATTCGGCCTCGACCTGCTCTGCCGCCACCGACGGCGCTGCGACCCAGAGCAGGGTTACGAACGGCAGGAGATGGCGGGCGAGGGGCGCTTTCATGGGGTCATGATCCGCCCCGGCGCTGCCGACGCAAGATGCCGTTGACCCAGAGCGCGGCGGTCATCACTGTGTGGCGCATGACCACCCTCGTACTTGGCCAGAATCGGCTTCAACTTGACGATCTCGAACGCCTTTTGGGGCCCCGGCCTCCTCGATTGGCCGTGGATCCGGAGGCCATGAAGGCTGTCCGGGCCTCGCGCCAGGTCGTGGAACAGGCCATGGCCATGGGCGACGTCTGTTATGGGATCAACACGGGTTTCGGCAAGTTGGCCAATGTCGTGGTCCCGAACCGTGATTTGCGTGCCCTCCAGGTGAACCTGGTCCGGAGCCACGCATGTGGTGTCGGCCAGCCCCTGAGTCGGTCCGTGTGCCAGTTGGCCTTCGCGCTGCGCATCACCAACATGGCGCGTGGGCGTTCGGGCGTGCGGCGTGTCCTGCTCGAGCGGGCTGTCGAGGTGTTCAATGCGGGGATCGTGCCCGTGCTTCCGGGGCAAGGCTCCGTCGGAGCTTCGGGCGATCTCGCTCCCCTGGCGCACATGGCCCTCGTGCTGCTCGGTGAGGGCAAGGCCTGGAAGGGGAGGCGCATCGTCGATGGGGGGGCGGCGCTCGAGTCGGCGGGCATCGAGCCCATCCGGTTGCACTCGAAGGAAGGCCTGTCGCTGCTCAACGGAACCCAGGTCTCGACGTCCATCTTGTACGACGCCTTGTTGCACTCTCAGCGCTTGGCCAAGTCGGCGGACATCGCCACGGCCTGCACCCTCGAGGCCTACAAGGGGACAGACGCCGCTTACGATGCGCGCATCCATGAGGTGCGGGGGCATGAGGGGCAGTCGACCGTGGCTTCGAACCTCCGGCGGCTGATCGCAGGAAGCGAGATTCGCGAGTCGCATCAGGAGTGCGATCGCGTCCAGGACAACTACAGCATTCGGTGCGCGCCCCAGGTGCACGGGGCGACCTGGGATGCATTGCGCTACATCGAGGGAGTCGTGGTTCGCGAAGCGAATGCAGTGACGGACAACCCGCTCGTGTTTCCCGAAGGTGATGTCCTTTCCGGAGGCAACTTCCACGCCCAGCCGGTGGCCGTCGCCGCGGACTTCCTAAAGATCGTGGTTTCCGAGCTGGCCAACATCTCCGAGCGCCGCATCGAGAACCTCGTCAATCCCGACCTCTCCGGCCTACCAGCTTTCCTGGCCGAGGGCAGCGGCCTGCGCAGCGGCTTGATGATCGCCCAGGTGACGGCTGCCGCGCTGGTGTCGGAGAACAAGGTGCTGGCGCATCCGGCCTCGGTGGACTCGATCCCCACCTCAGCGGGCAAGGAGGACCATGTGTCCATGGCCACGCATGGGGCACGGCAAGCGCGGCAGATCGTGGACAACGCAACCTATGTGGTTGCAGTGGAACTCATGTCGGCCTTCCATGGCCTCGCTTTCGAGAAGACCTACAAGGCTGGACACGGTGTCGAGGCGGCTCGGAAGCACTTGCGCACAGTGCTGAAGCCGCTCCTTCGGGATCGTGTCTTGTCAGGCGACATGGAAGCTGTGGCTGCCCTCGTTCACGATGGCAGTTTGGTGGCGGCCGTGGAGCGCAAGATCGGCGCGCTGGACTAGGAGCCCCTAGAACTAGAAGCGCCGGGGCCTAGGCGTACGGGCGCCGGGCCGACTCGTGTTTGGGCGTGGGTTGTCACCCCTGCTTGTCGTGGACGTGCGTAAGGTAGAGCCCCTGAAGTCGCGGGCGCCTGAGGGAGCATGTCATGGCACGGAAAGCTCGGCGGACGATGTGGTTCTGGCCCGTGACCCTGGTTGCGGTGGCCATCCTGTCCGTCGCCCTGTGGGAATCCATCGGTGGCCGCGGAGAATCGGATGCGGCGCTGACGACGGATCGGCAGCCCGCCGGTGAACAGGTCGCAGGTGAACCGGCTTCTGGCACGGTGGACTCGCCAACGGCTGATGTGGGGGAGAGCCCGGCGACGGGAGAAGCAGGCGCAGCTGCGCCAGCGTCGCGACTCTCACTGCGCATCGTGCGCTGGCCCGATGGAAAGCGCGTTGCGGGAGCTACGGTGCGCGTGGCATCGGGTGATCACTTGCTCGCCGCCGAAGGGCGACCATCCCTCGATGGTTATCTGGAACTCGGGGTGCCCAATGGAATCGAGGCGCTGACGGTGACAGCGAGCGCCCCCGGGCATGGAAGCGTGGAGCGCAGCCTGCTCGTCGAGGACCTGGGGAGCAGGACCGTCCTCATGGAGCTTCGACCGACCACGGGCTGGATCGGGCGCGTGGTGTCGTCCCATGGAGTCCCGCTTGCCGGGGCGCATGTCGTTGCACGAAGGTACTGGCCGCCGAGGCCCGCCTATCTCGACGATGGGGAAGGCGAGGTGCATCTCACGAGCGTCCAGGCCACGGCGCCGGCCCAGACGGGCGGGGTCACCAACGCGACCGGTCACTTCTACGTGGAGCCTTTTCGCGACGACAACGTGGTGGATCTGGTGTTGTCCGTGGTGGACGAGCAGTTCGCTTCTGAGCGGGTCCACATACCGCTGCCGTTCGTGGGACAGCAGCTTCCTGACCTCGTGACCTTCGGCGCGTCTCCGCTGACGGGGCAGGTCGTGGACAGCAGCGGCTACCCGGTTCCTCATGCCGTGCTTCAGGTGGACAGGGGCCCGGGACAGGATCGATACATCGAAGAGTCGCTGGTGGCGGATGACGAGGGGCGCTTCCGGGTGAACCGGGTGTTCTCTGCCCAGCATCTACGCGTGACGGAGGACCGGAGCTGGTTTCTCGGAGGGCGTACCCAGGGGCAGGAGTTGCCTCTTCGGGATGGCTGGGTGCGGGTGGAACCCGGGGCCCCTTGGGTGACCTTGGTGCTCGACCCGGGCGGGATGGTGGCGGGCCAGCTGCTCGACGCAGCCAGCAGTCAACCCATCCGGGATGGGCGCGCGGTGCTTAGGGCAGGGCAGGGGCTGACGCTGGCGAGCGGGTTGTCGGATGCCGAGGGACACTTCGAGCTGTTGCTTCCCCCGGAGGACATCGGACGCAGGGTGCAGCTGAGGCTCTCGGCGGTGGGCTATGAGCGCTGGACGCGGGACACGACGGTCGAGCCCCGGCTGCGCGCCCACCAACTGCCGGAGTACCTTTCGCCGGGCCTGGGTACTCAGCGAATCCATGGAGTGGTCCAGTTGTTGTCAGGTGGGCTCAGCGAGGCAGAAGTGCTCGAGCATCCGGGGCCCGGCGAACCGGCCGAAGGTGTCGTGGTACGTGCGTACATCGCAACGCGTGGCGGTCCCGTCGGCAGTTGGGTCCTGGAGGATGGACTGCCCAGTGAGTTCGAGCTGGTCTGGGAAGGAGTGAGCGACGATGCGGGAGCCTTCAGCTTCATCGCGACGGCCGACCCCTCCACGAGACTCGTCGTGATCTCGGAAATGGCTGCGCCGGAGGGTGCCTTGCACCTGGGACAGTGGGGGCCGCAGCCTCTCTCTGCTGCTGCTGGCGGCATCAGTTTCCTGCAGTCCTATGGGCAGAGTGTGACCGTGGATGTGGGCGGGCTGGAGAAGGGTCGGCGCTACCTGGTGCAGCAGACCAGTTGGAACCCCTGGACGCAGAGCAGTTGGTCGGGGGCTGTTCCCTTTCCGGTGGAAAGCGAGGGGTGGGCCACGATCTCCGTTCAGACAGCGACCAAGGGTGCGGCATTCTTCGACGTGCGTGTGGACCGTGGGCCCGTGTCGGCTCCCGTCGCCTCCAGCACCGGGTGGTTGGAGCTGGAAGACATCCAGACGCAACGGATCGAGATCCCACCGCTGCGCTCCGTTTCAGGTGAGCTCCGCTGGTTTGCGGATGGGGACTGGCCTGACCTCTGCCTCGCGTTCGTGGGAGACGCCGTGCCGACCTGGCGCTCCGAGTGGGTGGGGGAGAGCGATTGGTGTGTGCGTCCCGACAAGGACGGCCGCTTCCACCTGCCGGAACTTCCGCCCCGGGAATACTCACTGATGCTGTATCGGCCCCTGGGTGACGAGGGGGTGGAGGTCCTGGCCGAGCAAACGGTGTCCGTGACGTCTGATCTCTTCCGGCTTGACGCCTGGCCTCAACGCCCCGCCTTCTCCACCGAGGGTTACTCCTCGGGTCGTTAGGCGCAGCGGAATCGGTGGGGCGTTTTCGGGTTTCGTGCACTTCATGCGTATGATCGGACGCCGCGCGCCCTGTCCGCCCAGACTAGTTGCGCACCCTGCTGCGCGCTCCTCGAACAACGGAATCCAGTGATGAGTGACCGTCCCTACACGCCCGTGCGCGCCCCCCGCGGCGCGGAGCTGAGCTGTCGGAGTTGGCTGACCGAGGCGCCCTTGCGCATGCTCATGAACAACCTCGACCCGGAGGTTGCAGAGGAGCCCGAGCGGCTTGTCGTGTATGGCGGCTCAGGCAAGGCGGCGCGCAGCTGGCGCGACTTCGATGCGATCTGTGATGCCTTGCGGGTGCTGGGGGACGACGAGACCCTGCTCATGCAGTCGGGCCGCGCGGTGGGTGTGTTCAAGACTCACGCAGACGCCCCCCGGGTGCTGATTGCCAACAGCAACCTGGTCCCCAAGTGGAGCACCTGGGAGCACTTCAACGAGCTGGAGCGCCAAGGCTTGATCATGTTCGGCCAGATGACGGCCGGCTCGTGGATCTACATTGGCAGCCAGGGAATCGTCCAGGGCACCTACGAGACCTTCATGTCGGCGGCGGACCGGCACTTCGACGGCAGCCTCACGGGGCGCCTCGTCGTGACGGGAGGCTTGGGTGGCATGGGCGGCGCGCAGCCCCTGGCGGCGTGCATGGCGGGCGCAACCTTCTTGGCGGCCGACGTCGATCCCCGGCGCATCGAGAAGCGCCTGGAGACGCGCTACATCGACAAGATGACTGACAACCTCGACGAGGCCATCAAGACGGCCCTCGAATGGAAGGCCGCGGGCGCCGCGAAGTCCATCGGTTGGGTCGGGAATCAGGTCGATCTGCTGCAGGCCTTGATCGACAGGGATGTCGTGCCCGACTTGCTCACCGACCAGACGAGTGCCCATGACCCTGTCGATGGCTATGTCCCCACGGGGATGACCTTCGAGGAGGCGGTCGCGCTGCGGGGCAGGGATCGTGACGGTTACCGGCGCAGGTCCCTCGACACGATGGTGGCGCACATTGCCGCCATGCGCGCGCTGCAGGACAAGGGCGCCGTCACCTTCGACTACGGCAACAACCTGCGCGGTTTCGCGACGGAGGCTGGGTCACCCGACGCCTTCAAGATTCCCGGCTTCGTGCCGGAGTACATCCGGCCGCTCTTCTGTCTCGGCAAGGGGCCGTTCCGGTGGGCAGCCTTGAGTGGCGACCCGAAGGACATCGCGGTCACGGATGAGGCGGTCCTGCGCCTCTTTCCGGAAGACGCCGCCTTGGCACGTTGGATCAAGTTGGCCGGCGAGCGCATCGCCTTCCAAGGCCTGCCGGCACGCATTTGCTGGCTCGGCTATGGGGACCGCGCCAAGCTGGGGTTGGAGATCAACCGACTCGTCGCGACGGGCGAGATCTCTGCACCCGTTGCCATCGGGCGAGACCATCTCGACTGCGGCTCCGTGGCCTCTCCCAACCGGGAGACCGAGGGCATGAAGGATGGGTCCGACGCCATTTCGGATTGGGCGTTGTTGAACGCGCTGTTGAACACGTCCTCCGGTGCGACGTGGGTGTCTTTTCATCACGGCGGCGGTGTCGGGATGGGGTACAGCCAGCATGCGGGTCAGGTCACGGTGGCCGATGGAACCGAGGCGGCCGCCCGGCGTTTGGAGCGTGTGCTGACCAACGACCCAGGGACCGGAGTGATGCGTCACGCTCACTCGGGCTATGAAGAGGCGTTGGAGTGCGCCAAGGAGCGAGGCATGAATCTGCCGGGCTTGACCTAGGCGCGCAGCTAGGCGCACCTAGGCGCACCTAGGGACGCAGCGGCCACGAGCTGGACACAAGCTCGGGTCGTGTTGGCATTCAGTGCTGCAATCCGGGCGTCTGATTCACAACAATGGTGCCGAGGCATCATCGTGCGTTGGGGTTCTCTGCGACGGTGGGCCACACCCGTAGTCCGTGAGGAAGTGCCATGGCAGGCTCTGATGAATTCGAGAAGGTCTTTGCATCGAGCGAACCACCGGGAGGGGGGCCGTCTCGACCGCAGCCAACGGGTGGCAGTAAGGTGGCTCTCTTCGCAGCGATCGGCGCTCTCCTGCTGCTCGGGGTGACCGTCCTGGCGAGCGGGCAGGGCGGAGTCATCGAGGTGCAAGCTGATCAGGTGGCCGTGATTGCCAGCTATCTGAGCGGGGAGACCGAAGTGGTCCTCTCCCCCGGCTACCGCTTCTTCGTGCCCTTTCTCCAGCAGGGCTATCTCTTTGACAAGAGCGTGCAGGAGTTCGTCATGGAGGGCGATGTCGATCGGGACGCCAACCATGTGAAGAAATTGACGGTGCGAGCGAACGATGGGTCGAACCTCTGGTTCGACAAGATGCAGCTGCAGTACCGGATCATCCCCAACATGGCCGATATCGTGCTGGCTGACTCGGGTGAGCAGGAGGAGTTCAAGCGGAACTGGGTCCGTGCCTACGCCCGGTCCATCCTCCGGGATGAGTTCGGCAAGTTCTCATCGTCCGACATCGCCGACCCCACCAACTACAACATTGCCGCTGCGGATGCGCGCGCGCGGCTCAATGAGGTGCTGCACGAGCACGGCATCGACATCATCCAGATCATCACGCCGAAGCCCAAGTTCGACGAGCGCTATGAGACGGCCATCGAGGACCGGAAGGTCGCGAACCAGGAGGTCGAACGCATCAAGGCTCGCGCGGAGCAGCTTCGGCGCGAGCGCGAGCGGTTGGTGGCAGAGATCGACGCAACCAAGGCCGTCGAGTACGAGGTGCTCAAGGGAACTCTTGGGGCCGAGCTCATTTCCGCGGGTCGCGAAAAGATCCGCATCGAGCGATCTGCGGATGCCTACAAGACCAAGGTCGTCTCTGAAGGTGAATCCGCCAGGGCGCAGCTCGTTGAGAAGGCCAGGGGCATGACAGAGAAGGCCGTCAAGGAGGCTGAGGGTCTCAGGGCCAAGACCGATGCCCTGGCCAAGCAAGGTGAGGTTCTCGTGCGCGAAGTTCTTGCGCAACGCCTGACGGACATCACCTTCAAGCTCGTGCCCTATACCCGTGATGCACAACCCCAGAGAGTTGAGCTCGAAAGCTCGGACGGCACTCTCGAGCTGGGAGGTAACCGATGACTCGTTTCGCCAGGTCGCTCGCAACAACCGTGACCATTCTCGTGGTCTTGGCAGTCGGCTGCATGCTCTTCTTCGAGCGCGTTCAACCCATGGACATCGGGGTGCGACAATCGCTTTGGGGCGGAGGTATCAGCCAGGAAGACTTCACGACGGGCACGTATCTGGGGATCACGGGAGTGCACAAGTGGCACTACCTTCCGCGTCGGACCCACTTCCTCCATTTCACCGGTGCTGCCAGTGGTCGCGGGATCAACTCCACCGGGCAAGGCTCACATGGATTGGCTTCCACGATGTGGAACCAGCCCATGGAGCTACGCACGACAGACGGCAACCTCACGACCATCGACCTGACGGTGCCCTATCGGATCATCGAGGGTGGCGCGTGGAAGATCGTCTCCGACGGCATCAAGGCCGACTACACGGAGAATGTGAAATCCAAGGTAGAGAGCGTGCTCAGGAGCAAGTTGTCCAAGCTGACGTCGGAGGACTTCCAGAGCACGGAGAAACGCCTGCTCAGGGCTGCCGAGGTGTTGCCTCTTCTCAATGAGACCTTGGCCGAGTTCTACGTGCAGGCGGACACCATCCTGATCCGCCGCGTTTCCTTCGGCAACCAGTACGAAGGGAAGCTCCAGGAGAAGCAGTTCTACACCCAGAAGGCGCTGCTCGACATCGCGCTGACGGGGCAGGCCGACGAGGAGAAGGTCACCAACTCGATCGAGAAGCAGATCGAAGCAGAGATCAAGTCGAAGACCGAGGAGTGGAACAAGACGTTGCAGGAGGAGCGGAGTCGCTACCAGGTGCTCGTCGCTGAGGTTGCTGCAGAGGCTCTGGTCTATGAGAGCCGCGTCCGCGCCGAAGGTGAAGCGGAATCCATTTCGCGGGAGGCGGCTGGACAGCTCGCGGTGGATCAGGCGGAGGCGCTGCGAAACCAGTTGCGCAACGAGATCCTCAACTCCACGGGTGGCTCCATCTTCCTGGCCATGGAAGCGGCCCAGAACCTGCGGGTGCGAGAGGTCACCTTGAACAGCAACGACCCGCGCGTACCGCTGGTCATGGATCTGGCCGAGATGGCGACGCTCCTGATGTCCGACGGAACGCCCTAGGACGCCGGCTTGGTGCCGGAGATCAGGAAGATCTCCCCTGGTAGCTCCAGCTTCCCGTTGGAGTGCCAGGGGAGAACGCGCTTCGCCACCGCTTGGCGAATGCGTTCGACGTCCAGCGGGTCGAGCTCCGCAAAGCGTTCTCCAATGGACGGGGAGATCATGCGCTGCACGTCGACGAGTTGAGCAGGCTGGATCTGCTCGAAGCGCATCTGGATCGCCGCGGTTTCTTCGCGCACGTTCTCGAAGCCAGCTTGCCGAAGCAGCGCCGAGAGCGACTCCGGTTCCGAGAACTCAAAGGGCGTCTTGGTTCCGGGCTCGAGTGGGGCCGCAGGAAAGCCGGACTCTTCGAGTGCCTTCACCGTCACTGTGAAGTAGGCATTGTTCTCGCGCGGCCCCCAAACGGCGAACACAGTGCGCCCGTTCGGACGTAGGCAGCGCAAGGCGTCCTCCAAGGCGCGCAGTGGCTCGTCGAAGAACATGATGCCGAAGCGGCTGGTGAGCGCATCGACACTTCCCGTCTTGAAGGGCAGTTGCTCTCCACGCGACTGGATGGGTGCGACGCAGAGTCCGGCGCTGCCAGCCCGCTGAGCCGTGGTGCGAACCATCTCTTCGACTCCGTCCAGTGCCAGGACCCTCCCGCCGGGTGCTACGAGCGAGCCCAAGCGGAGCGAGGGGTCGCCTGGGCCACAGGCCAGATCGACGATCCGCTCACCGGCCTGGGCTCCCAGGCGCTGAAGGAGAGCGTCCGTAGCATCGCGCGTCATCTGGGCGATGAGCTCGGCGTGCTCGCTCCAGGCGCTGGCCGTCTTGCGCCACTGAGGCAGGGAAACAGCGGCGAAGTTCGATGGTTGGGGCTTGTGGCTATTCATCGGGTTGTCCATATGGTTGCCATAAGTCGTGTATTCGCATAGCCTTGCGTTGCGTGATTATGCATTGACACCTTTCTTGATCCCGAGGTAGACTTCTCCAGCCAATCAGCGGTCCGTAGGTCCCTTCTCTGCGGCGCGCTTGCTGGTCCCGGTCTCACTGACATAGACATTCTTCATCCCTTCCTTCTCTTCCGCATCGCAGAGGTCCGAATGAACTCCTTCCGTTTCCGCAAGCTCAGCGCCTGCGCGGCCCTCGCTGCCGCCATCATGGCGCCGGCGGCCATCTCGCAGGCTGACGCGCCACTCCCCAACCCGCCCGAGTTCCCGTTCGAGAACCCGCTGCTGGTTGACCAGGACATCCTGGGCAAGTTCCTGTTCTGGGAAGAGCAGTTGAGCCACGACAACACCATGTCGTGCGGCACCTGCCACATCCACGAGAATGGCGGAACGGACCCGCGCTCCATCGGAGCCGCGACCCACCCCGGCCCGGACAACATGTTCGGAACCGACGACGACATCAATGGCTCGCCTGGCGTGCGTCGCATCGACTTCGCCTCGAACGACCTCCTGTTCTCCTCGTCGCACGGCACGGCCGCTCAGGCGACGGGCCGCAAGGCTCCGTCCACGATCAACGCCGCCTACTTCAACGACATCTTCTGGGATGGGCGTGCCACCTCGGCCTTCACCGATCCTCAGACCAACATGGTCGAGATCGCCTACCTCGGCGCTCTGGAGAGCCAGGCTGTGGGACCCCCAGGCTCAGACGTCGAGATGTCCGCTGTGGGTCGTACTTGGGATGACATCACCGCCAAGCTGGAGGGGGTGACCCCCATGGCCCTGGCCACGAACCTGCCGCTCGAGATGCAGGACTTCCTCGATTCCAACCCGACCTACCCGGACATGTTTGCCGCGGTCTACGGCGATGGTGCCGTGACCTCCAAGCGTGTGGGCTTCGCCATCGCCAACTACGAGCGCACGCTCATTGCTGACGAGACGGCCCTGGATGACTTCCTCAAGGACGTCACCCCGGACCTCGGCCCCTTCCAGGCTGGTTTCGACCTGTTCCAGGGCGACGCCAACTGCGCGACCTGCCACACCCTTCCGTTCACCATGGACAACGACTACCACAACATCGGTGTCCGCCCGGACGCTGACGATGCGGGTCGCATGGACTTCACGAGTGATCCGGCTGACGTTGCCAAGTTCAAGACGCCGATGGTCCGCAACTCGGCCCTTCGTCTGCCGCTCATGCACAACGGTTCCATCAACTCCATCACCGAGCTGATCGACTTCTACGACGTGGGTGGAAACTTCGACGATGGCAACCTGGACATCAACATCCTGGTGCTGAACCTGACGGCTCAGGAGAAGCTGGACCTGGTGGACTTCGTCGAGAACGGCATGACGGACGCTCGCCTCACCTCCAACGTGTTCCCCTTCACGCGTCCGACGCTCCGCAGTGAGCTTCCTTCGCTGAACACGAACTACGGTGTCGCCAGTGCTGACAGCATCGGTGGTTTCGCTGGTGTCTACACCAACGGCCCTGCCAACCGCGGCAACGGCAACTTCGTGATCGGCCTCACGGATGCAAGTCCGAACAAGGCAGCCCAGTTGATCCTCTCCTTCGGGCAGGATCTCGCTGGTACGCCCTACCCGGACCCGCGCTTCCCCGTGCCGGTCAACGTGGGTATCGGTTCCATCTTCGTGAAGGCGCCGACCACCACCACCGCGGACGGTCTGGCCAGCTTCAACATGCCGATCCCGAACGACGCGATCCTCGCGGGCTTCAAGTTCTACGCCCAGTGGTTCGTCGCCGATCCGGGTGCGGTGCCGCCCGGTGGCATCTACGGCACGGACGGTCTGGAGATCCAGATCCTCTGATCTGACTCTCGACGAGCGTTCGGCTTAGGCCGAACGGGAGACGGGCGTCGCGGCTTCATGGCTGCGGCGCCCGTCTTCAATTCCGGGCCAGGCGGTCAAGCGATCTGTCGCAGACTTCGCCCGATCCGATAGCGCCCGACCCCGCTAGCGCTTGAGACAGGGTGTCGACTGCATGCTGTCCGAGCGGCCTGAACTCACCGAGCGGCTTGCGCCGACATAGCCCAGCTGGGACAGGCGCTCCCGGGCCTCTGCGTCGAGTGTGTCCAGCTTCAGCTCGCCCTGGTGCCGGGGGTCCGCGAGGAAGTCGCGCAGCATGAGCCACAGCGGCTGCAGCTCTTCGGGCAACCCGCGCCCGCCTTCCAGTGCGGACAGCTGGAAGCCGTCCAGCAGGTTGAGCTGTTCCAGGGGGTCTGCCAGCAGGTCATAGGCCTCGATACAGTCGATCTCGAAGCCCGTGGCCGAGTTCTGATACGGGCTCTTGCGAGGGAAGACGTGGTCGGGGTTGTAGATGAGTTTGTGCTTCCCGTCGCTCACGGCGTAGATGAGGTCCTGCCATTCGATGATGGCGTGGGTGGGCGCGGCCGCGCCCGATTCGCCTCGCAGCATGGGGCCGAGGCTCATGCCTTCCATGGAAGGGTCTGGGGGCAGGTCGAGCAGGTCGATCACCGTGGGTGCGATGTCGATGTTGCGGACGACGTTCTGGATGCGCAGCCCCCGTTGGAGCTCGGGCCCTGAGATGATGAGCGGCACTCGCACCACACCGTCGTAGATCGACGCGCCGTGATAGTAGTAGCGGTTGTGGTCGTACAGCTCTTCGCCGTGGTCGGAGGTGAACACGACGAGGGTGTTCTCCAGTTCGCCGAGTTCCGCCAGCTGATCGAGGATGCGGGCCAGGCGATCGTCGGTTGCGTGGACAGTCCCGTCGTACAACCCGCGGACCCGGGCCAACTCCAGCTCGGAAGCCTCAGGGCTCTTGCCCAGGGTGATTCCGTTGAGGTAGCCGTCCAGCTTGAGCTCCGAGTTGGGGCCCGGTGACCGGATGGCGTCGGGAAGCCCCTTGGTCTTGCCGTAGCTGTCGATGAAACCGGCCGGCGGGTTGTAGGGCTTGTGGATGTTGTAGAAGTGCGTCCAGACCGCGAAGGGCTTGTCCGTATCCAACGTGTTGAGGTAGTTCTTGGTGGCCCGCTCGACCCGGTCGTCCCACTCGACCTGCAGGCGACCCTCATCACCCCGCTTGAGGGCGTTGCGCCTCCCGCCGTACCCGTCCGAGGCCACGTCCGCGCCCCGGGCAACCCAGCCGTCCACGGGGTGCCTCACCTCGAAGTTGGCGATGAACACGCCCGTCTGATAACCGACGCCGCTCAAGTGTTCGATGAGCGTCGTGTGCTCGGTCGGCAGGGGGAAGGCGTTCTCCCTCAAGCCGGTGGTGGCCGGGTATTTGCCCGTGAGCATGGAAGCGATGGACGGGTGCGTTTGACCTCGAGGAGCGTAGGCCGTCTCGAAGACGACCCCTGTCTCAGCGAGGGCATCCACCCGGGGAGAGGGGCTCGTGTCCCACTCGTCGTTTCCGTAGGCACCCAGGCGATCAGCCCGCAGGGTGTCCCAGCTCACGAGCAGCAGGTTGATGTCCTTGGGCGGAGTCGGGTCGCCGCACGCGGGGAGCAAGAACGGGACAAGCAAGAGGCTCAACCCCAAGCTGACGGGAGCCAGCGCTGGGTTTCTTGCGTGCGGCTCGGCGTGGGGGCCTGCGTACGAGTCGTTCAAAAGATGAGTGACCATCCAGACAAGACGTTCTGAGTCCAAAAGTGTGAGTAAGCCTGCAGTGCCCTGGTCGTTTCGTGATTGGCCTGCAGGACCCGACCGTTGTTGTTGACGTCGAGGTCGATCAGGAACAGGCGTCGCGGGTCGACCGTGACGGACGTGAGCTTCGCGGAGGTGCGGTGTTCGAAGTGTTTGTAGCCTCCGATGCCGTCCCAGGTGCTCTCGACCAGACTGCCATCGGCGAAGGTCGCCCTGATCTCCACAGGCGCTTCGACCGTGCCCAGCTGGCGGACGACGTACTTGCTGAGCCACTCAACGGGTGCTGGCTCGTCCTGAGGATCAGCGGGCGCCCCTCGGTCGGCATCGGCATCGGCATTGGCAGCCGGGGCCGATGCCAAGGGGTGAGCTGTCGTGAACAAGAAGGACCACAGAGCTTGGAAGGTCGGTTTCGCCTTGCCGTCGTCTTCTGCCGCGCTGTCCGAAGAGCCGACCCAGGTGATGGGGTCGCCAGGCTTCTGCTGCGAGGTGAATCCTTCCAGGGGATCGACACGCAGGGTCTTCACCTCTTCCACCGTCCAGTCCACGGTGCCTGAGGTGCGCAGGAGCTGATTCATCAGCGTGTCGTGCGCGCCCTCGGTGACTTCACTGATCACCGCGATGAAGTCATCGCCTGTGGGGTGTTGGAATGCGAAGCGCTGCACGTAGGTGCGCATGATGTCGCGCATCATGGGCTTGCCCACGTGTCGCTCGAGAGTCTCCAACGACAGGGCCGTCTTGCGATAGACCAGGCCCCCGTAGCCCTTCGTGAACTCTCGTGACGGAGCGGAGAGTGGCCGAGCCGACGCCACTTTTCGGTAGCTGGACTTCCACCACGCGGGCCGGTTGGCGCTCATGTCCGGCAGTCGTTGACTGCCGACGTTCGGCATCGTGAAGCCCAACAGCGTGGGTTTCGTCGCGGGTTTGCCAGGAGGGGTGTTGTGGAAGGGGCTCACGGTCCAGCCGATGGCGGACTGCAGTGACAGCGGACTCCTGGAGAAGGGCAACGCCCCGCGCAGGCCCCCGTTCAGCGTCTTTTGCAGCAAGATCCTGTCGAGAAAGGTGACGGCGTCCGTCTGCCCAGCATTGGTCTCCTGGGCCAGCGGCCAGTGCTCCTCGACCAGCTCCGTCGTCCCCCAGGTGTTGAGGCCTTCGTCGAGCCAGGCCTCGTCGACTTCGTCGGAGGCGAGGATGCCGTACCAGTACTGGTGGCCGAACTCGTGGGCCGTCACGCTGACGGGGTCTTCGGTGCCCGTGACCAGGCTGTCCAGGTGGTTGGGGAAGCGCTGGCTGATGGTGAACAGCATGGGATATTCCATGCCGCCGCCCTGGCTGTGTGGAAGGCCGTCAATGACGACGCGCGGATAGGGGTAGGGCATCCACCATTCGCCCGCCGTCCGCAAGAACGTCTGCATGGCGTCCAACACCTGCTGCGCCTTGGGCACGGCATAAGGTTGGCAGAGGTAGACGATGTCGACTGTCCGACCGGTGATCGGATCCTCGAAGGTGGACTCGAAGCGCTCAAAGGCCGTGTCGGCACAGAACGCGAAGTCGTGCACATCCTGTGCGACGAAGCGTTGCTTCACCCAGCCCTCGCCGTCCTGCTCGACGGGGCCAGGCATTCCGGTGGCCTCGAGTACGAGCGCTTCCTCGTCGATGCTCACGGGGTAACGGAAGGTGACGTCGTAGGCTCCGAAGTCTGCAAAGAACTCACCGGTGCGATAGAAGGGGCGCTGCTTCCATCCGTCTTCGCCGTGGGCGCAGAACTTGGGAAACCACTGCATGCCATCGATGTGCCGACCCTCTTGGCCCATGCGCGCGATGACGTCAGGGAAACGCGTCTCGAAGGCGATGCTGATTTCGATGCGCTCGCCCGGCAGGACGGGCTGAGGCAGGCTCACCTGCATGAGCGTGTCGCGGATGTTCGTGTCGGTTGCCAGGTCCGTCCCATCGCCGAGCTGGACTGACTGGATGTTCAAGTAGCCGCCGAGGGCTTCGCCTCGGGACCTGACGTCCTGCTCACTGCCGCCCTGGATCCAGCTGGTGTGCGTATTGCTGAAGGCCGAGGCGTAGAGATGCATCCACAGGTCTTGGACGGGTTCCGAAGTCGTGTTGATGAAGGTCGCACGGTTCGTGCCGCCAACGGTGCGCGCCTCCACGTCCACGGTGACATCCATCACGTAGGCGTTGTGGTGCGTGGAGAGGCTCACCGTCTCCGGGGTGGCGCCTTCGGTGTCGGCTGGCTCCTGGGCGCTGAGTGGGCTCGAGAGCCCTGCCACGGCCAGCAGTGCCAGGGCGAAGGCCGTCGCGGAGCTACCGCTGCCGGGCGACTGTTTGCTCTCTGCAGGCTCGCCAGAGGGCTGTGCGGCATCCGAGACCTCGCTACCCCCTTCAGAGGATTGGGGTCCCCCTGCCCCTGAACCTTCGCCGCCCGCGGGCGCTTCCGCGCTGGCGGCCGGGGCTGTTGCGGCGGGCGAGTTCGCAGGGGCTGCCACGGCTGGTGTGGCTTCGCTCGGAGCCACGATCGTCCAAAGGCGGGCATCCACGGCCATGCGATACACGAGCGCTGCCACGAGCACCATCTGCGAGACCTGCATCACGAGCACGAGGTGCCACTCCAGGCGCAGGCCAGGGATCAACTCGCGCCCGCTCAGGGCAGCCTCCGTGCCCCATTTGTAGATGAAGAACGCGAGCACGAGCGGCCAGAGGGAGAGCACGCGGCCGAGGCCGATGGATGGCAGGTGGCGCACCACCGACACGAGGGCCTTCAGCCAACTCGCGAGCACGAAGCGCTCGCCAAGCAACACCACCCGCAGGCGTGCAAAGCGGCCAGCCGTGACGACGATGCCTACCAGCGCCAGCATGAAGAGCGACTTCAGCGTCATGCTCCAACCGAGAACGCTGGCACCGCTGCTGTTGTCGTCCCCGATGAGTGCAGATGTGACCCAGCTCGACAAGTGATCGTTGAACCAGCTCAGTGCCCACCAGCCCACGAGGGAGAGGCCCAGCAACCAGACGAAGCGATGACCGAAGCGCGCGCAGCTCGAGAAGAAGCCGTCGAAGCGCTGTTTGTCGGCCACGCGGGCGAGGACCCCGGCAGACAGGATCGTCCAGAGCACGATCCAGGCGAAGATGTTCTCCCGCACCAACGAGGCGGATTGCCCCACCGGGTCATCTGTCGAGTCCCAGAAGTCCACGAACGCCTCGTTGTCGAAGGCTTGCAGCAAGCCCTGTGACATGGGGCTGTGGTCAAAGGTGGCGGCGATCTCCGAACGCACGGGCGTCGACATGAGCCAGGCCATGGAGGCCGTCACTGCCCAAAGGATGAGGATCAGGCGCCAGCAGGCGAGCGTGGTGCCTACGGCACCGACCAAGGCGGCAAAAACGGTTTTCATCGGGAGGTGTCCTTGCCATCGGCGAGCGACAGGCTGAAATCGGCGAGCGAGGGGATCAGTTCGGTCAGGCGCTGCTGGTGTCGTGGCTCTTCCAGCAGCGAGAGAAGAGTCTGGATGCGTCCTTCGATGGAGAAAGCCTGCATCATTTCGATCCTGCGAGAGGAGGGCAGGCGCAGGGAGCTGGCGATGCGATCGGCCAGGGTCCCTACATCAAATTGTGCGGTGACGTCGAAGCGCAGCGGGCATGCAGAGCGTTCTGCGATCCCCTGCAGCAAGCGACGCCGGTGGCGGTAGTCGACCGCGGGGTGGCGATCCTCGGGGCGCGACTGGAGTTCGAAGCGGATCAGTCGAAAGGGCGCGCTCGGCAGCTCGCTGAGGATCCTGCCTCGCCCCGTCCCGTGCAGCACGATGTCTGAGGTTCCATCCGGGTTGAGTTCGTCGCGCACCAGCCGGCCGAGGCCCACGATACGTGAGATGCAGGGGCGGCCTTCTCCGTCGCACCCGTGCTCGGGCAGAAGGGTTCCGATGGCGATCAGGTGGCCGCCTCGACGCACCTCATCCATCATCGCGCGGTAGCGTGGCTCGAAGATGTGCAGCGGCAAGAGTTCGCCAGGAAGGATGGCGCCCCGCGGGAGGGGGAAGACAGGGGCTTCATCCGACGGAGTAGGCACGCTGCCACGATAGCAGTCTTGGGCTTCTCGCCGCAGCAGGGTGGGGCGACGGGAGTACGTGTCGTGCGAGGCGACGCCGAGATGTCACGACTCCGCCTTGCCGGTCCTCGCGCTAGACCCCGCGCTGCTTGCAGTCCACCGCGAGATAGCACTCGTCACACTTTGCTTTCCGTGCGCTGCACAGTGTGCGCCCGAGGCCGATCAGGCGGTGGCTGAAGGCGATCCAATGATCTTGGGGGATGAGCTGCATCAGGTCTCGTTCCACCTTGACAGGATCCGTCTCGCGTGTAAGCCCCAGCCGGCCTGAGGTGCGCTTGACGTGGGTGTCGACCACGACCCCCTCGGCCAAGCCAAAGCACTCGCCCCGAACGACATTGGCCGTCTTCCGTGCAACGCCTGCCAGCTTCAGCAGGGAGTCCATCTCGCGTGGGACCTCTCGCTCGTGGTCGGACACGAGTTGGCCAGCCATGGCGATCAGGTTCTTGGCCTTGTTGCGGAAGAAACCGGTGCTGTGGATGACCTCCTCCACGTCCGCCTGCTCAGCCTGACTCAACTCCAGCGGTGTCGACCAACGGGTGAAGAGCGCGGGGGTCACCATGTTCACGCGGACGTCCGTGCACTGCGCCGAGAGGATGGTGGCAGCCAGCAGCTCGAACGCGTTGGCGTGGTCCAGGGCGCACTTGGGGTTCGGGTCGCGTGCAGCCAGGGCGTCCACGATGCGTGTGATGCGCTCACGTTCGGTGGGCCCCGGGCGGCGGCGACCGCTGCGCGAACGCTTGGGCCCGCTGGATGCGTTCACGCCGCACCGCTAGCGAGGACGGCTTGGAGGACGCGCAGGTCCTGCGACATCTCGGGATGGAAGGTGGCGGCCCAGATCGAGCCATGCCTCACCAGCACCGGGCGGTCGTCGTGGGACAGGACGGTTTGGACGCCGTGACCAACCTTGCAGATGACAGGCGCACGGATGAACACGGCCTCAAGTGGCGCGTCCTGCCCTGCGCCCGCCGCGCCATCAGGTGCATCGCCGGCCAGGGTGCAGGCGTCGAGGTGCGTGATGAAGGAGTCGCGCTGACGCCCATAGCCGTTGCGCTCGACCTCGATGTCCAGGACAGCGAGCGAGGTCTGGTCCGGGTGCGTCACCCGGCTGGCCAGCAGGATGGCTCCCGCACATGTGCCCAGCACGGGGCGGCCCGAGAGACAGGCAGCCCTCAGTGGTTCGAAGAGCCCCTCTTCCTGCAAGAGCTTGAGCATCGTGCTCGACTCCCCGCCCGGAAGCAGGAGAGCTTCGGCGTCGTCCAGGTCGCTGGCCGTCTTGATGGAGAGTGGCACATGACCCAGGGCTTCGACCGATCGTGCGTGCGCTGCGAAGTTGCCCTGCAGAGCGAGAATCCCGACGGTGGCCACTACCAGCCGCGCGTCTGGAGCATCTCGCTCGGGTCCAGCTTGTCCATGTCCAGTCCGACCATGGCTGCTGAGGAGACCATGCGGCTGGCCTCGAGCACCAGGGCCGGGTCGTTCCAATGGGTCGTCGCCTTGACGATCGCGGCTGCGAAGGTCGGCGGGTCCTGGCTCTTGAAGATCCCGGAGCCGACGAACACGGCTTCGGCACCGAGCGACATCATGAGCGCAGCATCGGCGGGCGTGGCGACGCCGCCTGCGGCGAAGTTCGGTACGGGCAACTTGCCCGACTTGGCCACGATGCGCACAAGCTCGTACGGAGCGCCGAGATCCTTGGCGGCGGTCATGAGCTCTTCTTCACCCATGAGCTTGAGTTCGCGCATGTCCTTCATGACCTGCCGCATGTGGCGCACGGCTTCGACGATGTTGCCCGAGCCCGCTTCACCCTTGGTGCGGATCATGGCGGCGCCTTCACCGACGCGGCGCAAGGCCTCCCCGACGTTACGGCAGCCGCACACGAAGGGCACATCGAAGGCGTGCTTGTCGATGTGGAACTTGTCGTCTGCGGGGGTCAGGACTTCGGATTCGTCGATGTAGTCGACGCCCAGGCTCTGGAGTACCTGCGCCTCGGCGAAGTGGCCGATGCGGGCCTTGGCCATGACCGGGATCGACACCGTGTTCATGATCGACTCGATGATGTCGATGCGCGCCATGCGTGCGACGCCGCCGTCCTTGCGGATGTCGCTCGGCACCCGTTCGAGGGCCATCACGGCACAGGCGCCGGATTCCTCGGCGATCTTGGCCTGCTCAACGGTGGTGACATCCATGATCACTCCACCCTTGAGCATCTCGGCGAGGCCGGTCTTCAGGCGGAGCGGGGTCTGTGCTTCGGTCAACGTCGTTCTCCTGGTGGCGGCCTCAACTGCCTTCATGGCTCGTCGTGAGGGCGCGGCGTGCGGTGGCGACGGTCCTGCTGGAGAGGCCCGTGCGAATTCCGAGGCATGGTAACGCACGCCTCAAGGCCGCTGAAAGGTAGGAGCGTGCGGACTTGAGGCGGACGGGGGGGGGCCGGGTGCACAGGTGTCGGCGTGCTGTTCGAATTCCCTATGGGAAAAGGCCTTCGTGACTCGCTGAGCTCCTCGGCAGCCTCCACGCGATGCGAGCGCCGGGGGGCGCCGTCATCCCGTCGGGCAGGGCAGAGCGGGGCGCCGTCCCGGCATCCTCGGCGGGCCACCTTGTGGAGGAACCATTCCATGTCTCATTCCGTTGGCTTGCTGGCAGCGACCGCTCCGGTGCCACCAGGACTGTGCGAAGCCGTTCAGGGGCACATTTGTCACATGGCAGCCGATGTCCCACTCAGCGTTGCGGCCACGGCCGTCGCCCGGCACGTCCGGGAGTGCACCCGATGCGATGAGTTCGTCGACGAGCTGGGGAGGCTGCGTCGATGGCTCGAGGCGGCGCGCTCTCCTCGTCAGCAGCTCGAGCAGCGGGGCCTCGGCACGGCCGCCGGGGAGCGGCACTTCGAGCGCTGTGCACGCAGGGCCCTGGCGCGGGAACTGCTGGCCAGGTTGGCACGGGACCTGCTCGCCTTGGGACGTGGGCAGACCTGCCGCCCGTTGGAGGCGCGGGCGAAGGACGTCGGGCGTCTGGCCACGCTGATCGTCGCCCTGGGCGACGCTCCCGGCGGCACGCCCGAGGAGGCGGCAGCCGTTCAGTTGGCTCTTTCCGAGGCGCCCTTGGCTCCGGAGGTGGCGCTCAAGGCGGCGTTCCTGTTGGACCCGCTCGGCTTGGACATCGCTTTGGCCCTTCTCAGTTGCCTCGAGCGCCTGGGCCAGAGCGTCTACGCGCATCAGCTCACGGATCAGATGTTGGCCCGGCTCGCGTAGACTCTGCGGCCTGCCTTGAGCGCAGCCCTGGAGCCGTAGTCCCCCGTGACCAGCGAGATCGACCGATACGACTACGAGCATCCGCTCGCGTCCATCGCCCAAGAACCGCCGGAAGCCCGTGACGGCGGGAGACTGCTGCACGTCGTGCGCCATGACGGTGGGCCACCCGTGGACCGGCTCGCGCTGGACCTTCCGCAACTGTTGAAGCCCGGCGACCTGCTGGTGTTGAACGAGGTTCGCGTGATGCCCGCCAGGCTCGTGGCCTATCGCAGCACGGGTGGCAGGGTGTCGGTGCTCGTGCTAGAGGCCGAGGGGGCGCGAGCAACCGTCCTGCTCGGAGCGCGGGGCCGCTGCTTGCCCGGGGAGATCCTGGACGTCGGAGGATTCCGTTGGCGCATCGTGGAGTCCCAGGGCGGCGGGCACTTCGTGGTGGAGAGTGTCGGTGGTGAAGAGGTGCTGTCACTCGTGGGCGAGCAAGGCAGGATGCCCTTGCCGCCCTACATCCGACGGGAGCCCGAGCGGGACGCTCGTGACGCGGCCGATCGGGAGCGCTACCAGACGGTCTTCGCAAGGGGGGAGCGCGCCACGGCTGTGGCAGCTCCCACGGCGGGTCTACACTTCACTCCTGAGCTCCTGGCCGCGGTGGAGCAGCGTGGCGTGCGACGGGCCACCATCCGTCTCGATGTGGGTGAGGGCACCTTCCGACCGGTCCGCGCGGAGCGTCTCGACGACCACGAGATGCACGTGGAGACCTATCATGTTCCGGAGCAGACGGCGCGGGCATGGAGGGAGACCCGGGAGGCTGGTGGTCGGGTGGTGGCGGTGGGGACGACCGTGGTCAGGACGCTCGAGTCGGCGGTCTCATCCGATGGGCTGAGCCTGTCGCCTGGCCCGGGAAGCACACAGCTCTTCCTGCGCGAGGGGCATCGCTTCCAAGCCGTGGATGCCCTGCTGACGAACTTCCATCAGCCCCGCTCCACCCTGCTCGTGCTGGTCAGCGCCTTTGGTGGCCATGGACCCGTGATGCGCGCGTACCAGCACGCCGTTGCTGCTGGCTACCGACTCTTCTCCTACGGCGACGCCATGTTCCTGGACCAATCCAGCGCGATAGAGTGTCGGCCATGACTGCTCCCAATGAGGATTCGGCGAGGGCTGCCAAGGCCGCTGCCAGGCGCCATGCCGAGCTGGCGAAGGACATCCGGCGCCACGACGAGCTCTACTACACCCAGCAGGCCCCCTCCATCTCCGACTCCGAGTACGACGCCCTGTTGCGGGAGTTGGTGCAGCTGGAGGCCGAGCACCCCGACCTGATCACGGCCGACTCGCCGTCGCAACGCGTTTCTGGCCAGCCGGTGGAGAGCTTGCATTCGGTCGCGCACCGGAAGCCCATGCTGTCGCTCTCGAACACCTACAGCCGGGAAGAGGTGGTGGAGTGGTTTGGCAGCGTCGAGGACTTCCTGGGCGAGAGCGCCAAGGACTGCGTCTTCCACATCGAACCCAAGCTCGACGGCGTCGCCGCGGAGCTCGTCTATGAAGAGGGAGAGCTCGTGCGGGCGATCACCCGCGGGGATGGGAAGGTCGGCGATGACGTGACGCACACGGTGCGCACCATCCGTGACATCCCCAGCCGTCTTGTGGCTTCCAAACCGCCGGCTCTCTTGGAGGTGCGGGGCGAAGTCGTCATGACCCACGCGAACTTCCGGATGGTCAATCGTGCGCGGGATGAGGAGGGCGAGGACCGCTTCGTGAATCCGCGCAATCTCGCGTCAGGCACCCTGAAGATGTTGGACCCACGGCTCGCGGCCCAACGGCCCCTGGACTTCATGGCCTATGGCCTCGGTGAGGTGGAGGGCCTGGACACAGACGGGCATGGCGAGATGCTGGAGGCCCTGGAATCCCTGGGGCTGCGCACGGTAAGGCCCCTGGCAGTGCGCGGGTCCTTGGCAGCGGTGATGGACCATCACGACGCGTTGTTGCGCAAGCGGGCGGACTTGCCCTTCGATGTGGACGGCTCGGTCATCAAGGTCGATACGCACGCGCTGCAACAGCGTCTGGGGGAGCGGAGCCGGTCTCCGCGCTGGGCCATCGCGTTCAAGTTTCCGGCACAGACGGCGACGGCCATCGTGCGGGAAATCCTGGTGCAGGTCGGTCGGACGGGAGCCATCACCCCCAAGGCGGTGATCGAACCCACCTATGTGGGGGGCGTGACCATCGAGCACGTCACGCTCCACAACAAGGACGAGATCGACCGTCTGGGCGTGAAGGTGGGCGACCGGGTGCTGGTGGAGCGTGCTGGCGACGTGATCCCCAAGATCCTCGCGCTGACGGAAGACGGAGGCGGGACGGCTTTCCGCATGCCCGAGCGCTGCCCAGCCTGCGACACGGATGTAGTCGACGACGAGCAGGAAGTCGTGGTGCGCTGTCCGAATCGCACGTGCCCGGCAGTCCTCGCACGTCGCATCGAGCATTTCGTGTCACGGACCGCCCTGGACGTGGACGGCATGGGCAGCAAGCTCGTGGCGCAACTCGTGGACGACGGCCTGGTCGAGGGTTTGGCTGACCTCTACGACCTGACCCATGAGCAGCTGGCCGCTCTGCCGCGCATGGGCGAACTCTCGGCGAAGAACGTCGTCGCCGGCTTGGAGGCCAGCAAGCTACGTCCCTTCGCGCGGGTCCTGTTCGGGCTCGGCATCCGCCACGTCGGCCGCCACGTCGCCGAGGTGATCGCCGCACGCTGGCAGGGATTCCCGGAACTTCGGGCCGCCCAGTCCGAACAGCTCGAGGATGTGAACGAGATCGGCCCGACGGTGGCAGGGAGCCTGATCGCCTGGCTGGGCGATTCCTGGGAGCAGGGTCAGGTGGACCGCATGCTCGCTGCTGGGCTGTCGCCCAAGGCTGCCGAGCCGGTCGTGGTGGGGGATGGGCCGCTCAGCGGGCGGAGCTTCCTGTTCACAGGCAAGCTCGTGGACATGAGCCGACGTGAGGCCAACGAGATGGTCAAGGCTGCGGGCGGGCGGCTGGTCTCCGGCGTCAGCAAGAACCTGGATGTGCTCGTGGTCGGGGAGAAGCCCGGGAGCAAGCTCAAGAAAGCCGAGGCCCTCGGCATCGAGGTAATGGACGAGCAGGCCTTCCTCAAAATGGTGCGTGAATCGACCTCGCAGTAGCTTGAGCGGGCCAGGGGGGCGACTGGCGTCCTTGCACATATCGGCCTAGACTCAAGGGTTCCAAATTCTTCCTCTGGAGCGCCTGTGAAGATCGAACTGACCTACTGCGCCGTCTGAAATTACGAGCCCCGTGCCGTCGGTCTGGCGGAGGAATTGCTCAAGAAGCACAAGAGTGGGATCGATTCGTTGAATCTACTGCCCAGTGATGGCGGTCGATTCGAAGTCACCAAGAATGGAGAGCTGGTTTTCTCCAAGCTGCAGTGCGGACGTTTTCCCGAGGATGGCGAGGTGGATGCCATTCTCACCGGCAACCAGCCGCCGGTTCTGGCCTGATCTGCTCACACACTCCCCGGGTTTCCCTCATTCCGTGAAGAAGCCGAAGGTTGTCCTGTTCTTGCCGTCCCGGGTCGATCCCGAATTCGGGGATTTGCCGTCTGCGGACTTGCTGCCGTTGGAGCTGTTGCACATTGCTCCGGTGGCAGAGCAGCAGGGCTGGGAGGTCGTGGTCATCGATGCGATGACCGAGCCCGACTACATGGACCAGGTGCTTGAGGCCTGCGAAGGCGCCCAGGTGTTCGGCAGCTCGTGCATTCTCGGGTACCAGGTCTGGGATGGGGCCGCCGTGGCTGAGGCCGTTCGGCAGCGCTTCCCTGATCTACCCATCGTGTGGGGCGGCTGGTTCCCTTCGGCCATCCCCGAGCTGTACCTCGGCAGCAACATCTGCGACGCCGTGGTGCACGGGCAAGGCGAGCTCACCTTCGGGGAGCTCTTGGACGCTTGGAAGGATGGCGGGCGCGGTGCGGATCTTTCGGAGATCCCCGGCATGGTCATCAAGCGCGAGGGAGAGGTCTACTGGACCCCGAAGCGCGCTGTCACGCACCTGAACGACTTGCCCGAGCCGTCGTTCCACCTGATCGAACTGCAGAAGTACTACGACCTCCAGAAGCGCGTGGCGCAGTTCGGTAACCGAGTCCGCAATCGGCTTCCGCCTCCGCACCATCTGGCTGGTCGGCCGCACCGGGGCTTCAGCTACTTCTCGAGCTTCGGTTGCCCGGAGCCCTGTGGGTTCTGCTGCTCACCGCAGATTGCAGGCCGGCGCTGGATGGCGCTGGATGCCGATCTGCTCGTGGATCGCTTGGCGGTCATCCACAAGCAGGCGCCCTTCGATGTGCTGCGCTTCCAGGACGCGAACTTCGGTGTGGCCAAGAAGCGCATGGCCCAGTTCTGCGAGGGGCTGCTGGAGAAGGGCCTGAACATCAACTGGAACGGCACGATCGAGATCAAGCAGATCTGCCAGTACGACTGGGACACGCTGAAGCTCATGAAGCAGTCCGGCAACCACCTCATGTGGTTTGGCGCCGAGGCTTCGACCTGGGAAACGCAGCAGCTCATCCGCAAGGCCATCAAGGAAGGCCAAACGAACGAGGCCATGGGCCGCATGCACGAGCTCGACATCAAGTCGGGGCTGACCTACATCATCGGGTACCCCGGTGAGTCGGTGGAGTCGATGTACGAGACGATCCACGAGGCTGCGCTCATGAAGACGCGCTACCCGTCCTGTTCCGTCGAGGTCTTCCCGTATCGCCCGATCCCCGGCAGCGAGTTCTGGCAGCCGTCGGTCGAGGACAACGGTTACCCGGTGCCCACCTCCTTCGAGGAGTGGGGGCGCTTCTTCGACTACAAGTTCAACTCGTGGTGGGGGCCCGTCCCCGAAGAGGTGCAAAAGGTCTGGGCACGCTTCACGCAGATGGCGCCTTGGTTCGACGGCATCGCCGGAGGCAAGGGTCCCATCTCCCACCTGCTCCGGAAGTCTGCCGGCGTCCGCCTGCGGAACCGTCTCTGGAAGGCGCCTGTCGAGTTCCAGATGTTCGACCTCGTGCGACGGTCCCTGGGGCCCGTGTCGTCCTACATCTAGACCTAGGATCCGCGTGACCAGTCGAGCATTTGCGCGGCAGCCTCGCCGGGGTTGACGGCGTCTAGGAGCGCGCTGGCCATGGCCGCTCGTCGAAGGTGTCGGGTGGGGGTCTGCTCGGAGCTGGCTCGGTCCGAGGCATCCATGCCCTCCATCGCTGGGGCGAAGGCAGCCGTGAGCAGGGGCAGGGTCCTCAGGCAGATGCCCCCGATGGGGTAGATGGGCAAGGTCGGATACGCCTCGAGGCAGCGCCGCAGCTCGGCGGGCTCAGCGGGGGTCGTCTGGGCCTTCGTGCCGGAGGGGGCCATGGCGCCAAAGCCCACGTGATCGACGCCGGCTGCCACGGCGCGTGTGACTTCCTCGAGAGTGCGGGTCGAGGTCCCCAGCAGGAGTTCGTCATCCAGTTCCCGGCGGGCTCGCTGGAGCCCCCGCTGGATGTCCCCCTCTCCCAGCAGTCGGGCGTCGCCCCTGCCAAGATGGAGCCCGTCGGCCAGGCCAGCACCCGCTACGAGGGCCGCCAGGTCGTCGTTCAGGATCAGCAGGGTCTGGGGCGCCAGCCGCTCCCGGAACGCCGCGAGCCAGCGCAGCCGCTCGGCGCTGCTGCCCGACTTGATTCGAAGCTGGACGAGGCCTACCCCTGCCTCGGAGATCTGGCCGACTTTCCCGAGCCAGGCCCTGCCTGCCTCCGAATCAGCTGCTTCGGCGGCCAGCGGCGGGGTGGCGATGAGGTAGATCTGGGCTCGGGACAGGCGTTCGAGACGCGGCTGGAGGGTCGGGGCTGTCATTTCGGCATCGCCCCTTCGCCCTCCAGCGCCTCAATTGGCAGCCATTCTGGCAGCGGGAGCCTGGGGGCGCCGGCGGCTGCAGGCAGGGACTCCAGTCCTTGGGCTCCAAAGGGACTCCAGGGCTCGTTCCTGGTGCGTGAGCGGCGGTTGGCACTGCGTTTGCTTTTCACTCGTTCCCATTCCGGGCGGATTCCATGCACCCATCACGCAACACACGCGCGCTTTCCGTGCTCGTCGGTGACGACGATAGCGCGATTCGTGAGTCCGTTGCCGAGGTCCTGGTGGCCCTGAACCTGGAGGTTCACACGGCACCGAGCGGGAGCAGCTCCCTCCAGATCCTGCTCAAGGAGCGCATCGATTTCAGCATTCTCGATGTGGAGATGCCGGACATGACCGGCCTCCAGGTCATCGAGCGCTATGCCAGTGGGCCTTGGATCGCCGGGGCAGGGACTCCTCCGGAGCGCATGGCTCCCCGTCGCATGCCCACCATCTTCATGTCGGGCAACCCCGCCGAGGAGATCCGCAGCGCCTGCGAGACCCTGGGCAGCACCTTCCTCAACAAACCGTTCGCAGCGCGAGACATGCGCTCGGCGGTCAGCCGCATTCTCTCAGAGCTGTCGCTCTGATTCGTTTCTGACTCAACCCTTCAACTCACACGCGATGGACCCAAGGCGCTGAGCGCCTCTCCATCGCACCAACACTCTGCAAAACAGGAGAGAGCAACATGGCGACCAAGACTGCCAAGACCCGCAAGACGTCCAAGAAGGCGAGCATCACCCCCCTGGGCGACAACATCCTCGTCAAGCGCCTCGAGGCCGAGTCCATCACCGCCGGGGGCATCGTGCTGCCCGAGAGCGCCAAGGAGAAGCCGCGTGAGGGTGTGGTGATCTCCGCCGGTGAAGGTCGCGTCACCGAGGACGGCAACCGGACGGCTCCCCAGGTCAGCAAGAACGACCGTGTGATCTTCTCCTCCTACGCCGGCACGGAAGTGTCCTTCGGCGGCGAGGACTACCTGATCGTGCGCGAGGACGAGATCCTCGCCGTGGTCTCCTGACCCTTTCCGCACTCAACGACCCCACGAATACAGGAAACAACTGAACATGGCTGCCAAGAAGATTGCCTACGACATCGAAGCTCGCGACATGATCCGCGCCGGTGTCAACAAGCTCGCACGCGCAGTGAAAGTCACGCTCGGCCCGCGCGGCCGCAACGTGGTTTTGCAGCGCTCTTTCGGTTCCCCCACGGTCACCAAGGATGGCGTGACCGTTGCCAAGGAGATCGAGCTCGAGGATCCCTACGAGAACATGGGTGCCCAAATGGTGAAGGAGGTCGCCTCCAAGACCTCCGACGTCGCCGGTGACGGCACCACGACGGCGACCGTCCTGGCCGAGGCCATCTTCGAGCAGGGCTTGAAGGTCGTGACGGCCGGAGCGAGCCCGTTGCAGCTGAAGCGGGGTGCCGAGAAGGCCGTCAAGGCCATCACGACGCAGCTCGGCAAGATGTCGACGCCCGTCAAGACCCGCACGGACATCGAGCAGGTTGCGACGATCGCCGCGAACAGTGACCCCGAGATCGGTCAGCGCATCGCGGACGCCATGGAGCGCGTCGGCAAGGATGGCGTGATCACCGTGGAAGAGGGCAAGAGTCTCGCCACGGAGATCGAATGGGTCGAGGGCATGCAGTTCGACAAGGGCTACCTGTCGCCTCACTTCGTCTCGAACCTCGAGAAGATGGAATGCGAACTCGAGAACCCCTTCATCCTCTGCCACGAGAAGAAGCTCTCGAGCATCAAGGATATCCTTCCTCTGCTGGAGCAGGTGGCCAAGGCGGGCCGCCCCTTGCTGCTCATCGCCGAGGACATCGAGGGCGAGGCCCTGGCCACGCTCGTGGTGAACAAGCTGCGCGGAATTTTCACCGCCTGTGCCGTCAAGGCGCCAGGCTTCGGTGATCGCCGCAAGGCCATGCTCGAGGACATTGCTGTCTTGACCGGCGGCTCCGCGATCATGGAAGACCTCGGTATCAACCTCGAGACGGCTGACGCGTCCATCCTGGGCCAGGCCAAGCGCGTGGTGATCACCAAGGACGCGACGATCATCATCGAGGGTGCCGGCAAGAAGGCTGACATCCGCGGTCGCATCGCCCAGATCCGCAACGAGCTCGACCGCAGCTCCTCCGACTACGACAAGGAGAAGCTGCAGGAACGCCTGGCGAAGTTGTCCGGCGGCGTGGCGCAGATCAACGTCGGTGCCGCAACCGAGGTCGAGATGAAAGAGAAGAAGGCGCGCGTGGAAGACGCCCTGCATGCCACCCGTGCAGCTGTCGAAGAGGGCATCCTGCCCGGCGGCGGGACGGCGCTCATCAAGGCCGTGAAGGTGCTGGACACGCTGAAGGTGACCGGCGACGAGAAGCTGGGCGTCGACATCATCCGCAAGGCGATTCACCTGCCCTGTCGCCACATCGCTGACAACGCCGGTTTCGATGCCTCGATCATCGTGAACCAGGTGTCCGAGGCGAAGGGCAACATGGGCTTCGATGCCGCCAACGGGAAGATGGTCGACATGGTCAAGGTGGGCATCATTGATCCCGCCAAGGTCACGCGCTCCGCTCTCCAGAACGCGGCCTCCGTGGCCACCCTGCTCCTGACGACGGACGCCCTGGTGGCGGAAATCCCCGAGAAGAAGGCCGCCATGCCTGCAGGTGCCGGCATGGATGACATGTACTAATCGGACCCCACCGTGCGGGTGGGGGCCTGGTGCCCCTGCTGCCGGTCGGAGCCCCCCCAGGCGGGTGTCTGGGGGGGCTCCTTGCGCTTTCCGCACCCCCTTCAATTTCCTATGCTGGGACCGTGACTGTGGACCGGTCGAAAACCCGGTACTCAGGGAACCCGACTGACGCTCAAAGAGTGGGCGTCACCCCCAACGATGTCCTCGTGATGTCCTCGACAGAGGTGATCTTCATGCTTCGCAACACCGCTTTGGCCTTCTCCTTCCTGACCGCAATCGCTTGCGGTGACAGCTTGGCTTCCGACGACGTCTCCGCCACGAGCGAGACAGTTGTGGCGGCCGCTTCCCCCGCCATCGTTGCCACGGCGCCCCTCAACGAGCCCGAGCTCGCAGCGGCCGCTGGGGCTGTGACGGGCACCATCAAGCTCAAGGGCGAGATCCCCGCCCCCGAGGCCGTCGATGTCTCCAGTGACCCCGTCTGCGAAGGACTGAGCGAGGGCGGCTTCCACATGGCGACCGTGCGCGGCGAGAACGGCGGCCTGGCCGACGTCTTCGTGCAGCTCACCGGCGTGCCGGACGAACGCTACAAGGCTCCCAAGGATCCGGTCACCCTCGACCAGGTCGGCTGCGAGTACAAGCCCCACGTCTTCGGTATGGTCAAAAAGCAGGACATCAAGATCATCAACAGCGATGACACCCTGCACAACATCCACCCGACGCCCTCCAAGAACCGTGAGTTCAACGTGGGCATGCCCAACCAGGGCATGACCATCGAGAAGACGTTCAAGAAGGCCGAAGAGGCCGTGCTCTTCAAGTGTGATGTGCACACCTGGATGAAGGCCTTCTGCTTCGTCATGGAGCACCCGTACTTCGGGGTGAGCGATGCGTCCGGCAAGTTCTCCATCGACACCTCCGATCTGCCCGATGGCGAGTACGGAGTGAAGCTGTGGCACGAGTCGCTCGGTGAGAAGGAAGGCAAGGTCTCCGTCGCTGACGGCAAGGCCACCTACGATTTCACCTACGAACTCTGATCGATTCGGGCCCCCGCGGCCCGATGGGAATCGGACTCGTGACTGACGAATCATCAACCGCCCCGGCACTGTCCGGGGCGGTTGTGTCTCCAGCCAGGCGGCGGTTTGGTTTCGCGCTGCTTGGCTCGACGCTGTTTCTCATCTTCGCGGGTGCGGAGGTGAAGAGCCGTCACGCCGGCTTGTCCGTGCCCGACTGGCCCCTGAGCTATGGCCAGTGGTGGCCGAAGATGGTCGGCGATGTGTTCTATGAGCACGGCCACCGCACGGTGGCGGCAGCCGTTGGTTTCCTCACGGTCATCCTCACCATCTGGACGGCTCGCACCGAATCGCGGCGCTGGGTGAGGACGCTCGCCTGGGTTGTGCTCGGTGCCGTCATCGTCCAGGGGCTCCTGGGCGGCCTCACGGTGCGCCAGCAGCTGCCCCCCGCAGTCAGTGCGATGCATGCGACTCTCGCGCAGACCTTCTTGTGCCTCGTGGGTTGGCTGGCATACGCCGGCACCCGCGAGTGGAGTGCGCCCGGCCCGGTCTTTGGCCGTAGCGGGTCGTCGATGCAGGAGGTCGTGGGCGAGGCTCGCCCCGCCTTCCGCGCGTGCGTGATTGCCGTGATCGCGGTCTTCACACAACTCCTGCTTGGTGCCTGGATGCGACACAGCGAGGCCGGTCTCGCGGTGCCCTTCTTCCCCGTCTCACCAGCGGGCCACCTGTTTCCTGAAGTGGTGGACGACCTGGTTGTCATCCACATGCTGCATCGCGGTTTTGCAGTCATCGCCGCGACGGTGGTCCTCTGGGCGGCCGCCTCGGTGTCGCGGCGGGTGCCGAGGCTTGGCGTGCACGCGACCTTGGCGGGCTCGCTCATCCTCATACAAGTCATCCTCGGCGCGCTGGTCGTCTGGGAAATGAAGGCGCCCATCATCACGTCGCTGCACGTGATGAACGGCGCGGCCGTGCTCGCGACGGTGTGGCTGCTGGTGCTTCGGACGCGGCGCTGCCTCGGATTGGCGGGCGACGACGTTCAGGAGTTGTCGTCCGTACAAACGGCCGAGGGCGCGTGAGATGAAACCTCGACTCGACTGGGCGGGCTTCTCCGGGCTGATCCGGCCTCGGATCGCCGTCCTGGTCCTGCTGGTGACAGCCGTGGGCTACTTCCTTGAGCGGCCGGCTGGGTTCGCCGCGCTGCCCTGGGCAGTCCTGGGCACGCTCTTCGTTGCTGGTGCCGGCTGTGCGCTGAACCACTACATCGAGCGCGAAGCGGATGGCCGCATGGAGCGCACGCGGATTCGTCCGCTCGTGACGGGCGCGTTGACCGAGCGCCAGGTACTCCGAGGGTCCTTTCTGTCACTCGTGATCGGTTTCCTGATGATCGGCTTCGGTGCGGGATGGACAGCGCTGATCTATCAGGCTGTCGCCATCGTCACGTACCTCCTGATCTACACCCCCCTGAAACGCCGGACGGTGAGCAACACCTGGGTCGGTGCCTTGCCCGGCGCCCTGCCTTTGCTGGTCGGCGCTGCCGCAGCCGGCGGCCCTTCGCCCCTGACCTGGGCGGCTTTCGGTCTCGTCTTCCTTTGGCAGTTGCCGCATTTCTTCGCTATCGCCTCCATGTACCGGGAGCAGTACTCCTCCGGAGGCATGCGGATGCTGTCCGGCGATGATCCCGACGACTCGCTCCTTCGTTGGCAGATGCCCCTCCTGGTGATGTCCGTCATGCTTGTTTCCATCATTCCCGTTCTCATCGGTTCAGCTCGCCCCTCCTATGGTCTGGCGGCCTTGGCGATTGGGGCCATGTTCCTCGTGGCTGCTTTCGCGTTCCGGGCGCAGCCCGACCGTTCGCGCGCTCGCGGAGTCGTGGTCGCATCGGTGATCTACCTCCCCCTCGTGTTGCTTGCCTTGACGCTCGACGTGGCGTGCGCTGCGCAACCCGAAGAGCCTGTCTGTGAGGACTGTGTCGACGTCGAAGACCCCGATGCGCTCGGCGCCCCGCTCGCAGCCGCGGCTCCTCTGGAAGGGGGCTCGGGAGATGCTGGCCCGGCCGACAAGACGGGCTTGCCCGATCACGGCCTGCTGCCCGAGTTCTCCTTGATCGGAGACGATGCGAAGACCTTCACGCGGAAGAGCCTGCTCGGCGATGTCTGGGTGGTGGACTTCATCTTCACGCGTTGTGCTGTCACCTGCGGGAAGATGAGCGATGTCTACGCCCTGCTCATGGAGGAGGGTCTGGACAGCCGGTTCTTGTCGGTCACCGTGGATCCGAGGAATGATGGGCCACAGCAACTTGTCGCCTATCGAAAGAAGTACTCGGGAGATGCGAAGGCTTGGCGACTGCTGACGGGGACTTCGCGGGACATCCAGTTCTTGGCGGAGGCCGGATTCCGGTTGCCTGTGAACGCAGGCGTCGAGGAAGTGGCTGGCATGCCGCCACTGTTTCACAGCGGGAAGTTCGCGCTTGTCGACAAGCACGCTCGGGTTCGCGGCTACTACGACTACCGGGACGAGCTGGAGCTGAAGCGTCTTCGTGAAGGCGTCGCAAAACTGGCTGCTGTCTCCTATCCGTGAGCCAACCGGCGTTCCACGCCCTGTTGAATGGCCTGGCTGCCCTGTTCCTGACGACGGGTTGGTTGGCCGTCCTAGGCAAGGGCCCCTTTGCGCGCGGTGGGCGCAACGAGGCACTTCACAAGAAGCTGATGATCGCCGCGGTGGCGACCTCGGCCGTCTTCCTGGCGTCGTACCTCGAGTACCACTACAGCGTGGGTTCGGTTCCATTCTGGGGTGAGGGTTGGATCCGCACCCTGTACCTCAGCGTCCTTGTGCCGCACATCGTGCTGGCGACGTTGATGGTGCCTCCCATCGTCATCCTGCTCGTCCACGCTGCACGAGGGCAGCTCGAACAGCACAAGCGACTGGCCCGTTGGACACTGCCCGTCTGGCTCTACGTGTCCGTGACGGGGGTGCTGGTCTACGTGATGCTTTATCGAATGGGACCTGAATGAGCCCAGGGGCGTAGCGTCGAGAGGCGTTGATCCGTAGAATATTCCGCCCTCAGATGCCCATATTGGGTGTGATTTGCCGTTCTAGGCGCGCCGATCACACCGCGGAAGGAGCCCCGTGACCACCAAATCGCCAGCGACAGCCTCACCATCAGGACTCGAAGGCGTGACGGCCGGAAACTCGGCTCTCAGTCGCGTCGATGGCGCCCAGGGCAAGCTCTTCTACTGCGGATACCCCGTCGAACCGTTGGCTGAGGAGTCGACGTTCGAGGAGTGCATCTGGCTGCTCTGGAACCTGGAGCTACCGACCGCGAGCGAATTGGCAGGCCTCAAGGCGGATCTGGCTGCCCAACAGGACATCCCCGCGGATGTCTGGGAGATGCTCCGCAAGGTGGCGGCCAAGCAGTCGCTGATGGATCTCGTGCGCACGGGCGTGTCGGCCCTCTCGGCTTTCGATGATGAGGTCGCTGCGACTCGGGACGAGGTGGACGGGCGTCATGCCATCGAGCTCCGTGTTGCGACGAGAGTGATGGCCAAGATGGGCCCGTTGGTGGCGGGGGCCTACCGCTTGCACCAGGGGCTGGAGCCGCTGTCGCCGCGTGATGACCTTTCGCTTGCAGGCAACTTCCTCTACCTGGTCACGGGTGAGGCGCCTGGTGAATATGAGGAGCGGATCTTTGATGCCGCTCTCACCCTGCATGCCGATCATGGCTTCAACGCCTCGACTTTCGCCGCCCGGGTGACCGCAGGCACGGAGGCCGACATCTACGCGTGCATCACGGCGGCAGTCGGTGCTCTCGGTGGCCGTCTGCACGGTGGAGCCAACATGCGCGTCATGAAGATGCTCCAGGAGATTGGGGCCGTCGACAAAGCGGATGCCTTCGTTGACAACATCCTCGACAAGCCCAAGGGCCGGGTCATGGGCTTCGGGCACCGGGTCTACAAGGTGTATGACCCCCGGGCCACGGTGTTGCGCCGGATGTCTGACGAACTCACGAGTCGGTCGGGCAATCGCATGTGGTTCGACATGTCCTGCCGCATCGAGCAACGTGTCCTGGACCGGAAGGGCTTGGTTCCCAACGTCGACTTCTTCTCGGCTTCGGTCTACGCGTCCCTCGGTCTCGATCCGGAGATCTTTACGCCGATCTTCGCGGTGTCCCGAGCCAGCGGCTGGCTGGCTCATGTGCTTGAACAGCACAGTGACAATCGCTTGATCCGCCCCCGGGCAAACTACGTCGGGTCCCCGGTCAGGGACTTTCGCCCCATCGGTGACCGCTGACGTCAGGTGCGTTGAGGGCCTGGCGCACCTCCGCCATCTGAGCTGTCCGTTGCCTCTCTAGGTGTCGCCGCGATCGGGCAGGCATGATGGCCTGCACGCTGCTTCTCCGGAGACGACCCTTGCTCTCACTCATTGTTGCGCATGCTGTGTTGCTGCTCGCTTGTCCGGTTCAGGTCGAGGGCGAGCAAGAGCGCTTGACGCCGGCAAATTGGTTGACGCTTGAGTCCGTCGACCAGCGCGGGCGGCGGCCTTTTCGTCCGGATGCCGTGTTTGAGCGCCATCTCCTGGACCCAGCGTCAGCCGCACCCGAGGAAGGAGAGAGAGTTCGGGGTGAGCAAGGGGTCGAAAGGCTGTGGGAACGTCGTACCACGGATGAGCGTGGGTCGCCCGGGACTGGCGCTGCTTGGGCCTTCGCAACCGTCGAGGTCGACAGGCCGCGGGTGATGTTGGCACGCCTGCAAGGCGCATCGACCCTGTTCGTCAACGGCGACGGCTTCGTGGGCGATGTCTATCGCTACGGTTGGCCGGGAGTTCCGGTGGCGCTTCGCGCCGGGCGCAACGAAATCTATGTGACGGGTATTCGTGGTGCCTTCCAGTTTGAACTCCAAGAGCCGTCAGGCGCGTTGATTCTCGATGAGTACGACGGCACGCGACCCGATCTGCTGGTCGGGGCTGACCAGGCGGGGCCACTTGGCGTCCTGATTGCCAATGCGACGGATCACGATGTCCGTCCGTCCATTCGCATGGCGGGTGACGATCTCTTCGAGGCTGTGCAACTGGATCTTGGGGTCTTGCGCCCCTTGGAGGTGAAGAAGGTGCTGGTCGAGCAGCCGATCCGCGCAGGAATGCGCGTGCCCTCGGACGTCGAGATGATCGTGCGAACCCTGCTGGCTGAGGCGCCGAAGGCAGGGCAGGCGGTCTCGAGAGTTGCACTGAGGATCGTGGGGCTGGATGTCGCGCGACGCGTCACCTTCCAGTCGTCCATCGACGGGTCCGCGCAGTTCTTCGGGCTGCTGCCTCCCTCGCAATCTGATCCCGGGATGAAGCAAGAACCGTCGTTGGTGTTGTCGCTGCATGGAGCGGGGGTCGACGCCCTGGGCCAGGCAAGGAGCTATTCTCAACGGCCGGACTTCTGGATCGCAGCTCCAACAAACCGGAGGCCTTTCGGATTCGATTGGCAGGATTGGGGGCGCCAGGATGCCTATGAAGTCAGATCGGAAGCTCTTGAGATCTCGGGGGTTGATCCGCACCGGGTGCAGCTGACGGGGCATTCGATGGGTGGGCATGGCACCTGGCACCTGGCTGCAAACGACACCGATGCGTTCTCTGCCATCGCTCCCAGCGCTGGGTGGTGCAGTTTTGACACCTACGGCGGCAGGCCGGTTGGGGCGCTTTCCGAGACCTGGCATGCGGCCGATGCAGCGAGTCTGACGCTCGACTATGTGACGGGCCTCGCGCAGGTGCCAGCGTTTGTCCTGCACGGCACTGCAGACAACAACGTGCCCTTGAGCGAGGCGGAGGCGATGATCTCCGCACTCACCGCCGCTGGCGCTCCTCCGAGTGTGCACCTGCAGGAGGGCGCCGGTCATTGGTGGGATGGCCCTGCGGCCCCCGGGGCCGATTGTGTCGACTGGCCCGGGGTCTTCGACCTGTTTCGGGCGCATCCCTCGCGAGCGTCCCTCGATGAGCTTCAAGGGACGGACAGCGTTGACTGGGTGAGCGCCGGGCCATCCGTGGACAATCGCCACCAGGAACTAGGTGTCGAGCAGGTGCTGGTGCCGGGGAGGGGCTTTCGGGTGGCTGCGCACTTGGAGAGCCGTGGAGATCGGCGCGTGGTTCGGGTGGTGACTGAGAATGTTCGCCACCTCTTGGTGGAACCGTCCCCGCGCTGGAACGGTGCGTCGCTCGAGTTGGATGGCCAGTTGATCGAACGGGGTCGGCCCGGACCCACGGGTCTCGCTCACTTCCTTCGAGACGAGTCGAGGAACTGGATCGCCACGAGTCCCGTTCCTGTGGAACAGAAAACAGCGACTCGCATGGGGCCCTTCAAGCGCGCCTTCGACCGGGGCTTCGTGTTCGTGGTTGGTACGGGCGGTTCGGCGGCGGAAGATGCCGAGCTCTTGGCACGTGCGCGCTACGAGGCCCAGGTCTGGTGGTATCGAGGCAATGGGCAGGTCTCCCTGATGACGGACCGGGAGTTCCTGGCGGTCGAGCAAGTTGCGGGCAACGTCATCTTGTTTGGCAACGCGAAGAGCAACACGGCCTGGCCGGACGTGGTGCCCAGCACATGTCCGCTCGAGGTGCTGCCAGGCCAAGTGCGCCTTGGTGCCCGCAGCGATACAGGTGATGCCATTGGCGCGCTGTTCGTTACGCCTCGGCGCGATCATCCGGAAGCGCTTGTTGGTGTCCTTGGTTCCACGGGTGTCCCGGGTGCGCGCCTTGGCTACAACCTGGCCGTCTTCGTTTCCGGTGTCGGCTATCCCGACTATGCGGTGTTCGACTCGACGGTGCTGCGGGCGGGGGATGGCGGCGTTCTGGCCACGGGTTGGTGGGGCAACGACTGGCGACTGACGGAGGATGACTAGTCGTGTTCTTCGCGACGAATGTCAGAAGATGTCGTAGCGGAATTCACCGCTCTTGACTGTCGGCTTGCTCGAGCCGCTCTGACCGCCCTGAATGCCGAGCAGCTTGCGCAGGTCCTTGTCATCGACCTCGTCGAGTGTGACGAACTGGCAAAGCACTTGTTCAGGGCTGCTGCCACGGCTCAAGTGCATGACCGCTCCAAGGGTCGGAGCCTGTTTCCCGATCCACTGGCCAATCTGAACCCGCAGCCCTTCGTCCCATGAAGAACTCTGCCCAATGAGGAGCCGGATGCTGCCGAGCAGCGACGTTTCCTGGTCTGGGCTGAGATGTTGGGTGCGGCCGATTCCGGCGACCTCGAAGTTCGCCGTCTCGAGCGATGCGTAGAGTGCGGTCAGGCGTGCATCAGCAGCTTGGGTTGCGGCGCTTCCGACGTCGTCCAGCACCAGGATCACGCTCGCTTCCTGACGGTGTTTCCCCAGCACGCTCGCGAGTGTCGGGGAGGGCGTTCGGCCGGAGCTGCTCGAAGCGGCACGCGTGCTCGCCGGTTCGATGGGGAGCGGGACAGGTTCCTGCCAATCGCCCCCGGTGGGGGTGCTGATTGCGTCCGCCGACCAGCGATGGTTTCTGACGCCCATCACTAGGCTTCCCACGAAGGCAAGGCCCAGCACGCCTACGCAGACGAGGGCTGCCACGGATCCCCAGCGCATGCCGCCACCTCGTTGAGTTGCTGCGATGGATGCGCGATCTCTTGGAATGCCTGGAACCTCGTGCGCAAAGTCAGCCTGGTAGGCCAAGGTGGCTGCAGCCGGAATGTCCTCCGGGACGTAGCCTCGCCCTGAAACAGACGGGAGCGCAGCCGGAGTGACCGAGTAAGGGTCGCTTGCGTTCATGACGACTCGCAGATCGGCAAGCATCTCAGTCGCTGACGCATACCGCTTGTTCATGTCGGCCATGGCTCGGCGAACGATCCAGCGCAGGGCTTCAGGGCAGGCCTTGTGAATCTGGGAGAGGCTGCCATGAGCGGGGAAGCCGTTCTCGAGCATCGAGAACAGCACTGCTCCCGTGCCGTAGATGTCGAACTTCACGCCGTCGACTTCCTGGACCTTGACGCCTCGCAGGGCGAGGCGCACGAGCTCTGGGTCGCGGAAGTACTCGGTGCCGTGAGTCGTGAGCGTCATCGCCGAATGCAGTGGCGTCGTCAGACCCAGGTCGACCAAATGCACCCGGCCGCTCGAAACGATAATATTGCTGGGCTTGATGTCCTTGTGCCAAAGACCGGCTGAGTGAAAGCGTTGCACCGTCTGTAGCAAGTCGGCGATGTATTCGATGGCCAGCCCGAGCTGCCGACCTTTGAGGCCTTCCGCTCCCGACTTGTCGTGGAGTTGCTGTGTGACCAGCGTGAGGTCATCGCCCGGAACGTAGGGCATGACGTAGTGGAAGCGGGTGGCGCCGAGTTCGTGCTCCAGGACGAGGCCCATGTTGCGGGCTGCCTCAAGCGCCCGGCTCTCCCGCACGATCTGCGGCATGGTCGAGCCGTCCGCAAGGGAGAACGACTTGATTACGACCTTTTCGGCCACAACGCGTCCACCACGTTGTAGCTGTGTGAGCTTGTCCGGAAGTGGCTTGGCGAGGTAGAGCTTCGCTCCGGAACCGCCGGATGGAAGCGAACCGACGACTGTGTATCCCTCAAAGGCGTCCGGTCGGCCGCGGGGGGTGTCGGGGCCCGGAGCGCGAGCCATGGCCTCGGGGATCCGGCGCTCGATGCCGTCCGTGAGACTGGTGAGGCCGAGCAGGCGGCCCACATGGCCGATCACCAAGCGATAGAGGCTGGTGCCGACACCGACGGCTTCGCGCTCAAACGCCTTCCCATAGTGGTTGGCGCGAGACCAGCGGCCGAGGGCGATGTTGGAAACGATGAACGGCACGAAGAAGACCGCCGTCAGGCCTCCCCCAATGACTCGGAGTGTGTCGGAGGCCATGCCCTTGATGAAGGACCCGATGCGGCCCAGGACGGTGGCTATGAAGCTGAACACACGCCCAATGGCCCAGCCAAGGCCTGCGAGTGCCTTGATGAGGAACCAGACGCCAACCACGCAGGCGGCGACGACCAACAAGATCTGGATGGGGAAGGCGAGTGGGTTCATGCCTTCGGGACCCCCGAAATGGCCAAGCGGAGGCTATTCGAGCTGGCCGGCCTCATCAGTTTGGCGGAGTGTCATCTGCCGGTGATAGATGTCGGACAGCGCCTCGTCGAATAGCGTGTCAGCGGCCTTGGTGGGATTGGGGTCGATACCGTTTCTCCCCGCCTCACCCATCTCTTCTTCGGTGAAGCTGAACTTCGCCATGACCTCGGCCAAGCGTTGTCTCAGGAGTTCTCGCACCTTGCCGAGTCGCCGGCTGATTGTGGGTTCGCTGACGCCGAGAGATTTCGCGACGTCCTTTCCGCTCAACCCATCGAAGACCCTCATGCGGTAGACCGAGAAGTCCATGAACTCGATTTCCCGCTCCACCATGCGAATGGCGGCCTCGACCTTGGCATCGAACACTGCCTGCTCGTAGCGGCTGCTCGGGGACGCCCCGCTGTCGGCACCGGCCCAGGCCTCATCCAGTTCAACGGGCTTCTTGCCTGCGCCGCGCTTGAGGGCCATGCGCCGATCGAACTCCCCGCACAGCGTGTGCTTGGCGATGGCGAGCAGCCACGTCGAGAACCGGGCTCCTTTATTGGGGTCATGTCGATCGATGGAGTGGGACAGGGCCGCCAGGGTCTCCTGTGAGACATCCTCAACGGTCTCAAAACCGATCCTTCCACCACCCCACTTGAAGAGCTGGGCGCGGAGAATGGGCCCGAATGTCTCCCAAAGTTCGAACCACGCCGCTGGGTCTTGGGCGCGGAGCCGTCCAATAAAGCCTGTTGTGAGATTGCTGAGCATTGCTGGCGATTGTAGGGCATCGGGCGCTGGGGATGTCAGGCCGGCCTCCAAATCGCCACGGGCTGGCTGGAATTGGAGTGAAAAAGAGGCGCCCCGCTCCCCAAGAACGCGTCGACGCCCAAGAGGGGCGCATTCAACTTGCCTCCCCACAGAAGGAACAATCCCATGGCCGGTATCTTTAAGACCTTGATTCGCGTTGGCGTCATTACGGCCGCCGGCGCCGGTGTTGCCGTGCTGATCGCTGGTCCTCACCGCGCCGCGGCGCTCGTGAGCCAGGCTCACGAGAGCGTGATGTCCCACATCGACGAATCCATCGATGACCCCGTAGCGCTGCGTTCCCAGTTGCGGGAACTGGAACGGGAGTACCCAGGAAAGATCGGACAGGTGCGAGGTGACCTCGCAGAGCTGCGCGAGCAATCTCGTCAGCTTGAGCGGGATCGAGCCGTCTCCGAGCGGGTCGTTGCCCTGGCAGACAGAGACCTCGCTGCCATCCAGCCACTCCTGGCAGAGGCTGATGCTGCACACGTGCAGAAGGCTTCCTACGGAAACGTGCGCAACGTGGTGAGCGTTCGCTTCGACAACCATCTCTACACGCTCGACCAGGCCCGCTCGAAGGCGAACCAGATCTCCCATACCCGTGTTGCCTACGCAAACCGGGCGGCCGACGCGGCGCACGACCTGGTTTACCTGGAGCAGCAGGATGAGCGTCTTTCTGAGCTGCTCGTCCAGCTTGAGACCGAGCGCGGCCAGTTCCAGTCACAGCTCTGGCAACTGGATCGCCAAGTGGACGCCATTGCACGCAACGAGAAGCTGATTGGCATGCTCGAGAAGCGCAAGAGGACGATCGAGGAGTGCAGCCGCTATGAGGTGGCTAGTCTCGACCAGATGGTCTCGAAGCTGGCAGAAGTGCGGGCACGCCAGCAGGCTGAGCTGGACGTGCTGACCGGGCAGGACTCCGCGACGAACTACGAAGAGATCGCTCGAATGGAGATCGGTTCACAGGAGGGCCTGATTCGCTCGAGCCCGGTTCCGGATGAGTTCCCGGCACAAGGCTTGCTCTACACCACGGACGACGTGGTTTCACCAAAGGTCCGCTGAGCCTCCCGACGGGCACCGCGAGAACTTCGCGGCCGCCTTGGATGACTCGCTCCGTCGCACGCCCGGAAGGGTGTGCGACGGAGCTTCCAATTGTGGTCGTTTCAAGAAGTGCGAAGGGCCATCTCAGCGGGGACGATTGGCGGATTCGACAGCCGTTCGAAAGTCGCCAGGGATGGGAATGGACTGTGATTGGTCCGAGAACACCATGACGGTGTTCGACTGGCTGACGAGTGGTCCAGCTCCGTGCTCAGCCGGGGACGCTTCAACAAGTCGCATCACCTGCCGGAACTTGACACTGGACCTCCCGAGGGACTCCACGGAGCTCAAGAGATCCACGGTTTCAGCCTCATGAAGCGCTCGCTTGAAGACGACTTCTGTGCGGCCGACGACAAACCACTCGGAGCGATCTGCAAAGCCGTCGTAGCTGAATCCGAGGGCACGCAGATAGTCGAGCCGGCCTTGCTCGTACCAGCTCAGGTAGACACCGTTGTTGAGATGGGCGTAGGAGTCCAGCTCGTAGGATCGAACCGTAAAGGAGGATTGCACCTCCCAGTCGTTTGAGTCGGGCATGGGGCGGGATTCTACATGGACAGGTCAGCGGAGACGCATGCCTTGGCGTCCGGGCGCGCTTCGCGTACAACCTGCCCGCTAGCCACAGCCGCTCTCCGGCTGTGCGACGTGCCATCCAATCAATCGGCCAGAGACTGTCGTGAACGTCATCACCACCAAGTTGGACGGGGTCCTGTTTCTTGAGCCGAAGGTGTTCCAGGACCCTAGGGGCTTCTTCTTGGAGACCTACCGCGCCGACAGCTACGCAGAGGCGGGAATCGATCTTCCGTTCGTTCAAGACAATCACAGCCGTTCGGTTCGAGGCACGCTGCGGGGGCTCCACGCTCAGTGGAGGAAGCCCCAAGGGAAGCTGGTGCGCTGCATCCAGGGCGAGATCTTCGACGTGGCTGTGGATATGCGGCTGGGGTCGCCGACTCATGGCGAATGGGTCGGGGTGACGCTCACCAGCGAGAACTTCAAGCAGATCTACGTTCCGCCCGGCTACCTGCATGGTTTCGTGGTCGTGAGCGAGACCGCGGAGGTCGAGTACAAGTGCACGGACCTGTATGACCCTGGTTTTGAGGTCGGCGTCCGATGGGACGACCCCGCCATCGGGATCGACTGGCCTGTCGCAGCACACGAATGTGTGTTGTCGGAGAAGGACGCTCAGGCCCCACTTCTCGCTGATGTTCCCCCCGAGCACACACCCGGATACGGGGCTGGCTAGGCACGACGGGCGATCACTCGCCTCCCGCGCTGCCGCGACTCTCGTCAGAGGGGACGTCGATACGCACTGGCGGCGGCTTGTCACCGTCGAGATGGAAGGCCTCCAGGATCGATCGGGCCTCCATCCGGCCCCGCATGGAGGCCTGGTTCACATCTTGCTGCGGTGCAAAGTCGGTCGGCTTGGGGTCTGACTCCGACTCCGACTGGTGAACGTGAAGCGTCTGGGTCGGGAAAGCGAACTCCACGTTCATCCGGCCCGCCAGGCGCATGATATCCAGCATGAGTCGCTGCCGCTCACGGAGCTCCGTGCTCCAGTCCGGGCACTCAAAGAAGAGGTACAGGAGGATGTCGAGCGACGCCGGCGCGAAGGCATTCAGATAGACGTGGTAGTAATCCTTGCGCGTGTACGGGTGACGACGAACCAGCTCCCGAATGCCTTCGCAGAACGCCTCGATGCGCTCAGGTGGTGTGTCATAGGTCACGGACACCGTTGCCTTCCAACGGCGGTAGCGTCGCGATCCGAGGTTGTCCACCGAGGCAGTGATGAGCGCGCTGTTCGGCATGGTGATCAACGAATTGTAGAAGGACCGGATGCGGGTGCTGCGGAAACCCACCCGTTCGACGGTTCCTTCGACGTCGTCGATGACGACCCAATCGCCCACCTGGAACGTTCGGTCAGCGATCACCATCACCGAGCCGAAGAGGTTTTTGAGGAGGTCCTGGGACGCCAAGGCGAAGGCGAGGCCGCCGAGGCCGAGGCCTGTGGCCAACCCGAGGATGTTGAAGCGGAGCTGGTGGGCCAGGAAGACCACGCCCGTGGCGATCACGAAGACCTTCAGGGACTTCACGGCCAAAGGGACGAGCAGGTCGTCGAGGGCGCTGTCGGTGCTTGCTGCCCACTGACCCAGGCCTTCGCCAAGGATGTCAATCAGGCGATAGGCGCCCCAGACACCGGCGAGGGCGACGATGAATTCTGCCGCCACCTTGAGCAGGACGTAACTCTCGTCGGGCAAGGAAAGGCGTCGCAAGCCCCACTGCCAGACCAAGGCCATCACCAACAAGCCGAAGGGGCGCAGGCCGCTGCGCATGGTTTCGGCCCGGATCGTGAGGCGCTCCCGCTTGAGCACGGCTCCCGTCAGGAACGCGAGCAGCAGGATGAAGACGCGGTCGATGAGGACACCCGCAAAGACGATCAGGAGCAGCCCAAGCCACTGCCAGTGCTCCAACAGAAAACCGACTTCGCGCATCGCCGTGGGGACACGAGCCCGAATCCACTTCGCGGACAGGAAGGAGTGGTCGATGGCTTGGCCCGCTACGCGGTCAAGGCCTTCGACGGCTGAAATGAGGGCCGGTACTGCTGCAATGGTCTCCGCACTGAAGAGCCACTCCCCGCTCGCCATGCGCTCCAGGACGATGCGTCCTTCAGGGCGCTTGTGGAACTGGTAGGGCGCTCCCTCCGGCTCATCCGGCAGGCTGGTTGGATGCACCCGCTTGAGTCGGTCGATGATCTCCTTGAGATCGATCGCCAATTCTGGGGCGCGTTCTTCGCGGATGAGCTCGCTGATGCCCGACAGGTCAAGGCACGCGGTCGCGTCCGACATGCGGTCACCGAGGCCACCTGCGACATCATTCATCGCGGTGAGGAAGGTGACGAAGGTGCGGCGCGCGCTGGCTCGCTCCGCAGGGATGGGGTTGGCGTCCGTGGACTGGGCCCTCGTGGGCTCATCCTGCCAGGAGGTGGACGCGCTGGCGGTTGCACTCAGGGCAGCGAAGCCGAGAACCAGGAGGGCAAGGAGCTGCGGAGCGAAGCACTTTCGACGAGCGAATGACATGGGGCGGGATGATAACAAGCAGCCCCTCCTGGTCGCGCCTCGCAGGGTCCGGATAGGCTGTGGGTCTCCTGTCGCCTTTGAGAGCACCGATGCACTTCAAGCAGTTCTACTTGTCTTGCCTGGCCCACGCGTCCTATCTCATCGGGGATGGCGACGCCTGCGTCATCATCGACCCCCAACGCGATGTCGATCAGTACATCGAGGAGGCGAAGGCCCGGGGCTTGGTGATCCGACACATCGTTGAAACCCATCTGCACGCCGACTTCGTGTCCGGGCATGTCGAGCTCGCGCGCCGCACCGGTGCGACAGTCCACATCGGCAGGCAGGCAAAAGTGCGCTACCCGCATGTGCCCGTGGCGGAGGGTGATGAGATCCAGGTGGGGGGCACGCGCCTCAAGTTCCTCGAGACTCCGGGCCACACCCCCGAGAGCATCTGTGTCTTGGTGTTCGATGCCCCTGGCGATGAACAGCCGTCACGCGTGCTCACAGGGGACACCCTGTTCATCGGGGATGTTGGCCGCCCCGATCTGGTGGGCAGCAAGGGCTACAGCTCCGAGGACATGGCCGGAATGATGTTCGAGAGCCTGCATGGGAAGCTCTTGCCGCTACCAGACTCGGTGCAGGTGTTCCCCAGTCACGGCGCCGGCTCGGCCTGTGGCAAGAACATCTCCAGCGCGCTCTCATGCACCATCGGGCAGCAGCGCCTGACCAATTACGCCCTGCAATCCATGGAGCAGTCGGAGTTCGTGGAGCTGATGACGAAGGGCCTGGCTGCACCGCCGCCGTACTTCCCGCACAGCGCAGAGATGAACAGACAGGGGGCGAGGCCCTTGTCCGAACTCCCGCCCCTCAAGCAACTCGAAGTGAGTGACGTGACGGCGAGCCTGGCTGCTGGAGCGCTTGTGCTCGACGTTCGGGACGCGCAGGACTTTGGAGCAGCTCACCTCCCGGGCGCCGTCAACATCGGCCTCGGGGGACAGTTTGCCTCCTGGGTGGGGCAGCTCATTCCCGTCGACACGCCGCTCGTCTTGATGGCGAAAGACGATGCTGCCGCAGACGAGGCCGTCTTGAGGTTGGCTCGGGTCGGCTTCGAGGACGTCGCGGGGATGGTGCGCGGTGGAATCAAGGGCTGGATGGAAGGCGGCGGCGAATCGACCTGCCTGCCGCAGTTGACCGTTGATGCGTTGCAGCACCAACTCCCCGATGAGTTGCTCGTGCTCGATGTCCGGCGCCCCGGTGAGTTCGATGGGCCCCACGTACCAGGTGCCCTCAACGTGCCCGTTGAACGCCTGGCTGAACGGCTCGGAGAGCTGGATCCAACAGCGAAGATCGCCGTGATCTGCCAGACGGGCTACCGGTCGAGCGCCGCGTCGAGCCTGCTGGAGCGCGCGGGCTTCCAGAGCCTCTCGAACGTCGTGGGTGGCACGGTCGCTTGGATCGATGCGGGACTCAGCACGGTTTCCGGCACCTGAGGCCCTGACTCGTGTGCACGGTGAGCGTTTTCAATGTCCCGGGCGGTGGCTTCGTGCTCGGCACCAATCGGGACGAAAGCCCCAAGCGGCTTCCGGCGCGCCCGCCCATGGTCCATGAGGCCGGCGGTCGGGCCTGGCTCATGCCGCAGGATGCCGACGCCGGTGGAAGCTGGGTCGTCGCAGATTCCCGGGGCAGATGCCTCTGCATCCTGAACGGCGACCAGCCGGCGGCCCCGGTCCCAACAGATGCTCCAAGCCGGGGACTCCTGTTGCTGGAACTCGCGCAGCTTTCCTCAGGTGAAGCAATGCTGGGAGACCTGGTCCGCCGCTTCGTCGAGCAACGCTTGAAGGAGAGGGCGTTCAAGTTGCTCATCGTGGAGGCAGGGCTGGATCACCATCCCAACCGCGTTGACCTCCTGGAATGGGATGGCCTTCATGAGCCCACCTGTCGAGAGTTGCAGCCACCTTGCGTCCTGGTGTCCAACTCCTTTGACCCCACCGGCGTTGCGCGGCGCCGGACGCGTTGGTTCCAGCCCCTCGCGCGGGAGTCCATTGATTTGGGCACCGACGCTCTCCTGGCCGCTCAGAGCCGATGGCACGCCTCTCACGATGGTGACGACCCTGGCGGAGATGCGTCGTCGGTGTGCATGCATCGGTCGGAAGCCTCGACGGTGAGTTTCACGTCGGTGACCGTCGATGCCCATCAGGTGGCGATGACCTATCGTCCCGGTGCACCCTGCTCAGCGTCCGCAAGCGAACGATTGGTCCTGAAGCGTGCAGCGCCATTGAACTGACCTGCTCCTCTGCGCCCGCAGGCCTCCCTACGGCCGAGCCACCAGGATCCATGCGAGAGTCTGCTGGTCCGAGTTCAAGCCGGTGAACATCACATCGTCCAAACCGTCGCTGTCCAGGTCCAGCACCGCCAGGCTCGTGACCTCCGCGCAGGGGAGCGTCCGGCTGTAGACAGGTTCGCGGCCGACCGTCGCCTTTCGCAGGGCTCCGCCGGAAGTGAACTCCGTGTCGAGCAGCTCTTCCAAGGAGATCGTGCGCGTCGCGCCGTCCTTCATCTGATCCAGATCGCGCAGCAGGAAGGTCTCAAGCAAGTCGTCCGGTTGCGTGGACACGACCCGATCCAGCACCGAGGGAGGTAGGTCATCCGGCACCGCATCTGCATAGATGGCGAGCGTTCCCTCGAAGACATCGACGATGGCGCTGGGCTCCCCGGCCCTGTTCAGACGCAGTCGCCTGGCTGGGGGTGGTGTCTCATCCTGCTCGCCGTCGTCTCGGTTCATGAAGGACAGGATGCTCGGAATCTCCAGCCGCAAGCGGGAGCGCTTCGCAGGGCGCTTGCTCAAGGTGCCGGCTTCGTTGGCATAGGTGTACACGTCGAAGTCGAGCGCCCCGGGAACGAGCAAGCGCCGCACCACCTCTCCGAGCGAGATTCGCGGGCCGCGAATGACCTGGAGGTCGGTCAATGAGCTGCCTGTGACGTTACGCATGAGGGAGTGCATGACGTTGCCACTGACCTTGAGAAGTTGATCGGGCGTGCGCTGGATCGCGCCCAGGGAGCCGCCGAGGAACACACGGAACACGCCGTCGCGGTGCAGCAGGAGATCGTTGGGAGCTTCTCCGTCAAGGTCGTCGACGGCCCAGCTGAGGCTGTCGTCGAGGGTCCCGAGCAGATTGTCGAGGTCGACGCCCAGAACACCAACCGCCGCGTCTGCTTCCGGGTCCTTCAGGTCGAGGGTCCAGGTGGGTGTCTGCCGGATCTCCGGTGTTGCGATGTAGAAGTGGGCTGCATCGTCCGTCTCGGCCACCAGGTCATTGAGGCCGTCACCGTCCACATCACGAACGGTGAACCACGGGATGCGCACCTCCTGACGGAATCGGCCGTCGACGCGCTGCGGGGCGCCGACCGTGTGCTCTACCTTGACGTCGCAGTCGATTTCGATGGGAGGCTGCGGGGCGTGGCCCGGTCCCGATCGATGGATCCGGAAGCCCGTGGCCGTCGGGATGACGATGTCTGCCTTGCCATCCTCGTCGATGTCCCGCGCAAATGGCACGCGATGAACGCCCCGTGGCAGCACGGCCTGCGCCTCCTCCAGCAGGACTGCACGCTTCACGAAGGTCTTCTCGCTCACGTGGTACTCGGTCAACTGCTGGCCCTGGTTGGGCGACAACAGCAAGACCTCATGAGTGCCGTCGGAGTCGGTGTCCACCAGCTGCCATGCCGTGCGCTCCCCGTCGAAGGGGAGTTCGCAATCCGCGGAGACGGAGAAGGTGCCCGTGCTGCGCATGAGGTGCACGAGCACGCTCGTCTCGCTGACGCGGACCAGGTCCCTGGCACCGTCTCCGTCCATGTCCAGCATCAGCAGCTGGTCCATATTTGAGATGGACAGCTCGCTCAGGACGAAGAACTCGTCCTCCTCGGGCAGGCCCCGGCTCGGCAAGCACCAGCTCGACAAGCAGACGATGAGCCAAAGCGGGGGCACGATCATCGTCCGCCCCCCGGGCGTCGGGACACGAGCAGCGTCACCCCGTTCTTGCCGAGCGAGACGACATCCCCGATTCCGTCACCGTTGACGTCGTCCGTCTGGATGTCGCGCATGTCGCCGCGTACATCGAATCGTTTCCAGGGTGTCTGCTCGAGCTCCCAGGTCTCACCGCTGAAGAACCCGCTTTCCCGTTTCACGCGCTGGATGGACACGGCTCCAGAGAAATCGAGCTCGACGAGGTCAGCGATGCCGTCTCCATCGAAGTCGTGCGTCAGGCGCCGGCGACTGACAGCGCCCTGGATGCTCTGCTCGTCATAGGTGATCGGGGGCGGGTCGAGGTCCGGTGAACGTGAGAACTTCCCCTTGCCGAGCCCGAAGAAGGCCAAGCTGGTGCGGGTGAATTTCAGGCCATCCGCGAGGGTGAGGAGATTCCCAAGCCCCGGCGCACCGAACTTGGCCATCACCAGGTCGGGCGAGCCGTCGGCGTTGAGGTCAGCCACTTCCGCGGCCACCCGCATGGCGTCGAAGCTGAGCACCTGCTGGGGCTTCTCGTGCAGGAGCCGTTCGCCATCGTTCAACATGATCAGGAAGCGCACGCTGATCTCACCGACGGCGAGTCCTCCGCGCTCGCCCCGCAGACGCACGAGGATGTCCGCATCGCCATCGGCGTCGAGGTCATGGAAGGCGAGGTCCCGCCGCAAGGTCTCCGACTTCATGACCTCCGGATAGGGCTCGACGCGGGTGGGGCGGGTGGGAATCCCCTGCGCCCCGCAGAGATGGACAAGCAGGCGCTCCTTGTCGCGACGCACCAGATCGATGCGCCCATCCCCGTCCACATCGACCAGTGCTGGTGCATGCAGTTCGTGTGCGGTGGAGAGGAAGGCCTGCCAAGGCAGCTCCCCCACGGAACTCGGGAACTGGCCCCTCTGGCCAACCCCGCCGTTGGTGGAGAGGAGCAGACTCGTTGCGCTGATCTCGACCCGGGCCTGCTCTTCCTGCTCGCGGGAGAGCCCGGCTGGTTCCGAGTGAAGCAGGTCGCACTCCAGCACGTAGGTCGCATCGGACGAAGTGCCAGGGCCCCAGACAGCCAAACCGGACGGCCCGGGGAGCAACAGCGCATCACCGGCCGTACGCGGAAGCACGTAGCGCCACTCGGGCAGGTCTCGTTGGTTGACGATGTCGAAGAACAGATCGCTTTCCACCAGCCGGCGGATGTTGTTGCCGTAACCGGGGTGTTGCAGGGAGTAGGAATAGGCCCCGCTGCGTGTCAGGAAGACCAGCTCCTTTCCCGCCTCGTCGCGCACGTCCGCCACGGCCCAGGCCAAGACATCCTTCTTGACCGGAACTCGCTGCGTTGCCACTGGGTTCAGCAAGCCGTCGGTGCCCCAGCGATGGATGCGCAACTCCCGGCCGCCACCCTCATCGAGGGTGGACAGGATCAGCTCCAGCTCGCCATCGCCTTCCAGGTCGACCCAACGCCCGTTGAGCAACTCCGCGTCCAGGCTGAAGCTGGCATCGACATGTTGTGCGTCCGGGGCCCTCGCTGCTCCCGCGGCCAATAGGCAGCAGGCGAAGCCGGCGAACAAGCTGGAGCGCATCACTGCAGCTCCCCCTGCCCGCTGCCATACTCGATCAGGTCGAACCCGAAGAGCTCCAGCAGCACCCAGCGGGTCTCCGCGCCCGTTCGCTCGCACTGCAGCAGTTGAAACACCCAGAGGTCGAGCAGTGAGAAACTGCTGTGCTCACCGTCGACGCTGGCCGCGTAGTTGAAGAGGATCGGAAGGCCGGCCTTGGTGACGCGGCGTGGCACCTTGATGAGTCGCACGGGCGTGATGCGCGAGGCGGGTGCGCCCGGGCTCAGCACTTCGAACGCGGTGCGCGCGCCTTCTGGCAACTTGCTGAGATGCCGGATGAGTTCGCGGTCGGACGCCAGGGACTCGCCGTCCACGGACAACAGCAGGTCGCCTTCCTTCACACCCGCAGTTGCCAGGGGAGAGCCAGGGGCAAGGCTCACGACGCGCACCCCCTCAGGCGCCGTCATGAAGCCCGCTCGAACGCGTGCCGCTTCGTAGAGGAAGAGAGGGTCGGGTGGTGAGCGAGTAGAGCTCCGCGCCGTGAGTTGGATCGTGCTGCTTGCGACAGCATCTCCTCGTCGGAACTCCAGCGTGACGCGGTCGTCCGTGGGCAGCCGTTCGAGGATCGCTTGGAGGCTGCGCGGATCCTCCAAGGTCCGCCCAGCGAGCTTCAGCAGGATGTCGCCAGGGCGAATCCTTGCTTGCGCCGCCGGGGAATTCTCCACGACGGAGTCCACGCGCACGCCGGGGTCGGAGAAGAAGTCATCCAGGGAGCCGCTGTCGTTTTCGCTGCCACGGACGCCGAGGAAGGCACCCGCAGGCGCCGCCGCATCTTCGAGAGCCCAGGCCTCGAGGTGCTCGGGCAGGGGCGCGGGGACGGGTTGAACCGGAACGCTCTGGCAGCCCACGAGGACGACGAGCAAGCTGCCCCAGGCGAAGCTGCACAAAGGCTGACGGCGAGCTGTCGCCATGTCCGCGCTGCGTCGGCAGGGCCGTTCGATCCACGATGTCATAGTGATCTCCTGGACAGGATCCACGCGGCGAGCCCGCAGAGCAGGACAGCCTGCGGAATCGGTAGCAGCAGGTTCATGCGGTACAGCTCCTGGCTGAAGCCGGCGTCCGAGAGCCCGCGTGCCACGCCGGACATCTCCGCCATGCAGGAATCGTCCACGAGGCTGGGGCAGAAGCGCGCGAAGCAGAAGTCCGCCGCGTCCCCCAGCACTTCCTTGAAGAGGTCGAAACCCATGAAGGAGGCCAAGGCCACGAACAGGGCAGAGGACCCCGAGCGGGACGCCGAAGACACGGCGAGCCCGAAGGCCCAGAGTGCGAGCAGCGGAGGCACGCTCGCCGCCACCGCCTTCCAGAGCTCCGCCTGGAGCTCCTCGTGGGACATGAGCTCGTAGCCCTGCTCCACAAGCGGCCCGAGCTCGAAGAGCAGGGCAGCGGCCAGGCCCGCACCGAGCCCCGTGAGCAAAAGCACGGCGAGGCAAAACGGGACCCCGAGCAGCGCGCGACCCCAGACCAAGGCAGGACGGGACACGCTGCGGGTCGTGGCCAGGCGCAGCAGTCCCTGCGCCCTGTCCGCTGCGAGCGAGCGGGCCGCATACGCCAGGATGAGCAAGGCACCCAGCACGAGGCCGCTACTCCACCCATCGACGAGTGGCGCGTAGGCATTCCCTGCCTCTCCCGACTCACCTGCCATGGCGACCCGTGCGCCGAAGACCCGCAGGGCCGGGATGAGCATCAGCACGAGGGCGACGAAAGCAGCGGACCAGCTGTGCAGCAGGCGCTGGCACTCGGCGCGGAAGACGCGCAGCGCACCGAACATCTCAGCGCCCCCCCGGGGCGAGCTGTTCGTCGAGCAGCTCCTCGAAGACGCCTTGCAGGGTGCGCCGCTCCTGGCTGAGGGCCGAGATCCTGCAGCCGGCATTCACCAGGCGTTCATTGACATCCGCGGCGGAGAGGTCGCCCGGGTCGAAGAAGTATTCGCCAGATGTATCGCCGTCTCCGAGCGCTCCCGGCCGCAGGTCTTCGAGGGTGCGGCGCGTCTGCTCCGGGGTGCTGCTGCGAATCACGAGCCGTGGAGCATCACGACCCAGCAGCTCGGACAGCGCGTCTTCGCGCACAAGGCGCCCGCCCATCAAGATGCCGATGTGGGTCACGACGCGTTCGAGCTCATGCAGCCGGTGGCTGGAGAGCAACAGGGTCAGCCCCTCGTCCCTCAGCTGCAGCACCAGTTCGAGGACGAGTCGGACGCCCGACGTGTCGAGCCCCGATAAGGGTTCGTCGAGCACGAGCAGCTCAGGTTTCCCTAGCAGCGCCCGGGCGATGGAGAGCCGGCGCTTCTGGCCCAGCGAGAGAGAGGCTGCTCGAGCGCCGGCCCGTTCGGCCAGGCCCACTCTCTGCAGGGCCTCGAGCGGGGCACACCCTCCCGAATGACCCAGGAGCTTCTGGGCATACACGAGGTTCTGGAGGCAGCTGAGCCCCCCTAGGAGGGCGGGATCGTCGAAGACCACGCCGACCCGACCCCGAGAGCGGTGCAGCTTGCCCGGCGGCTGCCCCAGGATGGAGATCTGCCCGCTGTCCGGTCGTTGGAGACCCAGGGCACAGCTCAAGGTCGTGGTCTTGCCTGAGCCATTGGGGCCCAGCAGGCCGTAGATCTGGCCGGATTCGACCCTCAGGCTCACATCGCGGACGCCGATGGCGGGGCCGTATCGCTTGGAGAGGGAGTCGATGCGCAGGGCAGTCATCGGCGGCTGAGCCTAGCAGGGGGCCGGTGCGGCGAGATACGGCGCCTCGGCGTCCTGCGCGGCCGCGAAACCTAGCGCCAAACCGGTCTTCAAAACAGGGGTTCCAGTGGCTTCACAGGCCGACGGCTGATTGTCTACGATCACCACAGTTTCTGTACTCTCCCCAAAATTCGGGAATCTGGTGGCCGACCCGCAGCCCGTATTCCAAGACGATCAGGCCCTTCCTCCGGACCTGCCTGAGACACTCCTCGACGAGGAGCCCAGGCAGGAACCGCCCGGGTCGTTCCTCTCGGCGCTGCCCCAGTTCTTCGTTTTCCCGGCCATCCTCGTCCTGACCCTGACCGCGGTTTATCTGCTCCTGAGGGTTCTGGCGGGCAGCACCCCCGACAATGTGCCGGAACTCCTGGCGGATCTGGAGGCTGCGGGGCCCAAGGGCCGCTGGCAGGTGCTCAACTCCCTGGCCACCGGGCTGGGCAACGGCAGCCTGAACCTGGACGAGGTGTCCGCGGACGAGCTGGAGCGTCTGTATTCCAAGTACGAGAGGGAGGGCAGCAGCCCTGCCGAACGGGCGCGCATGTCCGAGTACCTGCTGCGCGTCGTGGCCCGCAAGCAGGACCCGCGCTTCACCGGCAAGGCGCTCGAGGCCCTGGCCTCCAGCGATCAGGCCCTGAGCCAAGCGGGTTTCGAGGCCCTGGGCCTCTTGGGAGACCCGGCTGCCGTGCCGGCGCTGCTTAACCGACTGAGGGGCAGCGACCCCAACCAGAGGCTGCTGGCTTTGGGCGCTCTGTCGCAAATTGACGACCCAGAGGCGCTTTCGGCGCTTTCGGAGAGCCTGCGCTCCGAGGACTCTGTGGTCGCGCGAAACGCCGTCTTGCTGCTGGCTCGGGCGCCACACCAGGATGCTTCGGTGAAGCCCTTCCTGCTGCGCATGCTCAATCGCCAGGGCTACGCAGACGACCCCACCCTCGACGGCCCGCTGCGGGAGCTGATGGATGACGCCTCCCGGGAAGCGGCCCGAGATCACGCCGTGAACGTCTTTCTCGTCATGGCCTGCCAGGCCGCCTCGGAGCTCGGCGACCTGGATGCCGTGCCGCCGCTCGAGAACTTGCGTGAGGCGGACCCCTCTTTGAAAGTAAGATCCGCCGCCATCGATGCCCTGCATGAGCTGGGCTCGTCCTGATAGAGACCTGATATGGCCACTTCTGATTCCTCCCAGCGCGCGATCACGCAGCAGAACCCGTCTCGGGACCCCCGGGGTCCGACGCGGCGTTCAGCTGTCGGGCAGCTACTCGCAGGCTGGTCGCTCTTCGGCATGGCCGCCAGCGTCGGCTTGCTCGGCTGCGTCCGCTTCCTGTTCCCGAATGTGCTCTACGAGCCGCCGGCAACGTTCAAGGCGGGGCCGCCCTCAAACTTCGGTGTGGGTGTGGACGAGACCTTCAAGAACACCAACTCCACCTGGCTGGTGCGCACGGAGTCCGACCCGCTCTCGGGTCGCGACGGCATCGCCGGCATGTTCGCCCTGAGCACCACCTGCACGCACTTGGGGTGCATCCCCAACTGGCAGGCGGCGGACAACAAGTTCAAGTGCCCCTGTCACGGCAGCGGCTTCCGCCCGAGCGGCATGAACTTTGAAGGCCCTGCTCCCCGCCCGCTCGAGCGCTGGCGCGTCGTGCTCGACGAAGGCGAGTTGATCGTCGACAAGAACCAGAAGTACCAGTGGGAGAAGGGTCAGTGGGTGAACCCCGAATCCTTCGTCGCGGTCTGATGCAGGCGCGCCACGACCAGTCCCCGAACACCGAACACCGCACCGATTACGGAGCTCAGCGTTGACCCTCTTGAAGAAGATCGCGGAGACGCAGGTCTGGAGGTCGATCTTCCGGCACGGCTATCCCAACACCCCGCGAAACCGGGCTCTGGCCGCACTGTCGAACATCTTCCTCCATCTCCACCCAGTGAAGGCTCGCAAGAGTGGCATCCGCCTCTCCTTTACCTGGTGCATGGGCGGGATCACGTTCTTCCTGTTCCTGCTGGAGACGATCACAGGCGTGTTGTTGATGTTCTACTACCGCCCGACGATCGAGTACGCCTACAACGACATCATCGCGCTGCGCGAACACGTGCCGCTCGGGATCATGCGCGAGCTGCACAGATGGGGCGCCCACATGATGGTGCTCACCGTGTGGCTGCATATGCTGCGGGTGTTCCTCACGGGCAGCTACAAGCCGCCGCGCGAGTTCAACTGGAACATTGGCGTCATCCTGCTCTTGTTGACGTTGCTGCTTTCGTTCACGGGGTATCTGCTTCCCTGGGACCAGTTGGCCATCTGGGCCATCACGGTCGGTAGCAACATGGCTCGCGCCCACCCGGTCATTGGTCACGAAGGTCCTGGCGCAAGCCTGTTGGCCGTCGGCGACGTGAACCTGGTGACGCCGGCTAGTGACATCCGCTTCGGCCTCCTGGCCGGGCGCTTTGTCGGCGCAGCAGCCTTGCTGCGCTTCTACGTGCTCCATTGTGTGGCCCTGCCGCTTGCGGCCGGGTTGCTGATGGCGATTCACTTCTGGCGCGTCCGCAAGGACGGCGGCATCTCGGGCCCGATGTAAGGAACGCTCCCTTGGCAGCCTTCGAATCCTTCTTCAACTCGCTCGCGTCGCCGTCGCTGGTCATCATTATTTCGACCGGCGTCTTCCTGCTGTATTTCTTCCGCATGCGGACGATGATGCAGCCGCGGGTTTCTTTCGGAATCATGGGCCTGACCGCGCTGTTCCTGGTCATCGGCTCGCAGAACCACGACTTCTTCAAGATCATCACGAAGGGCGACAACATGCCCATCGTGATCATGATCTTCTCGATCCTGTTCTTCCTCTGGCTTGCGTTCCGTCAAGCCACGTTGAACGACATGCGGATCGAACAGGGTCTCCCCCCCAACGAGGCGGCCGAGAGCAACAAGAAGGTGCTCGTCTGGCCTGACCTCGTGTACCCCGAGTTCGTGGTGACGGTCGCGCTGGCTGCGGTCTTCATCATCTGGGGCGTGATGGTGGAGGCGCCCCTGGAAGAGGCCGCGAGTGGTACGCGTGCACCCAACCCGGCCAAGGCGCCGTGGTACTTCCTGGGTCTCCAAGAGATGCTCGTGTACTTCGACCCGTGGCTGGCAGGCGTCGTCCTGCCGGGCATGATCGTCGTGGGTCTGATGGCGATTCCGTACATCGACACGAACCCGAAGGGCAACGGCTACTACACGCTCAAGGAGCGTCCGTTCGCCATCTTCATGTTCATGTTCGGCTTCCTGATCCTGTGGGTGGTGCTCGTGATCATGGGCACCTTCCTGCGCGGGCCGAACTGGAACTTCTTCGGGCCCTTCGAGTACTGGGATCCGCACAAGATCGAAGCGCTCGTGAACGTGAACCTGTCCGAGTACTTCTGGGTCAGCATGCTGGACACGAAGCTGCCCGAGAATTCACTCATCAGGGAGGCGCCCGGCATCATCGGCATCCTCTTCTACATGCTCGTCGTGCCCGCGATCCTCGCGCGCACGGTGCTCAAGAAGTTCTTCCACCAGTTGGGTTTCGCGCGCTTCAGCATCCTCGTGCTGCTGCTCCTGATGATGGCTTCACTGCCCATCAAGATGTTCCTGCGCTGGACCATCAACCTGAAGTACCTGGTGGCCATCCCTGAGTGGTTCTTCAACATCTGAAGCCTGCGGGGCGCCTGTTCGAGGAGCCTCGTTCCCTCCGTAGTGACTGACGGTAAGCCGATATGAGCGACAACAAGGACATCAGCCCGGAGATGGCCGCCAAGATCGCGGCCATCAAGGCGCGCATGCAAGGTGGCGGTGGTGGTGCTGACAGCGGCGAAGCCGCAGCACCCAAGGACGCCCCCGCCGAGGCGGCGGCTGCACCCGCGGACCCCGCCGACGCCAAGGCAGCGCAGATGGCAGCCATCAAGGCCCGCCTGGCCGGTGGCAAGGCCGCTGGCGGTGGGGCGGCCAAGAAGGCTGCAGGCGCCGACGACGCAGGCGCTTCCGGTGGCGAGGCCGCTGCGGGCGACGACATGCAGGCTCGCATCGCCGCGCTCAAGGCCAAGGTCGACTTGGGCAAGGGCAAGGACGCGCCCGCCGCTGCGGCGGCCGCCAAGCCGGCAGCCAAGAAAAAGGGCGGCAAGAACGTCTACCCCGTGCAGCCCATCAACAAGACGGGTTTCGGCGACGACCGGCTCTACAGCGACACTTCCGTCAGCAAGGTGTTCATCCTCAGCAGCCTCGTGCTCACGGTGTCCGTGTTCATGATGTGGGGGCGCGACCACATTCGTGACTGGAAGCAGTATCAGAGCGCCCACCGGGAGCGCCAGATCGAGCGCTTGACGGCCGAGATCGAGGCCGCCGACGCGGCCGTGGACTCGGGGAGCCTCGCCGACCTGGACTCCCGCCTGGCTGCGGCCGAAGCCGCCCTCGAGGGCAATGAGGACAAGCGCGAAGAGCTGCAGGCCGAGGTGGACCGCCGCGACGGCACTTACTACGGCGCCAATCAGAAGTTCCAGATCGCGAAGTCCGAGTTCGACGCGGTGCGCTACGCCTTCGAGGAGTACCGCCTCGCCCACGGTGACGACGACGAGCTGCTGGCCGAGAGCCGCGCGGACATCCGCCAGAACAGCGAAGAGGTCGACGCCCTGCGCCTGGCCGCGGACAACGCGAACAACGAGTTCCTGAAAGCCAAGCAAACTCTCGCGTCACTCAGCTCCGACATCACGACGCTGGGTCGCGAGCGCGACGCGCTGGTGGAGTCGAAGTCCAGGCTCGAGGGGACCCTGGGCAAGATCGACCGCGGCATCTTCAACGACTTCATCCGCAACGCGCCCGTGGCCGACATGCTGGCGCCGACCCTGAAGATCGACAAGATCGTGCTCGACAAGCTGCACGACAACTACAACTTCATGTACGTCGACAAGGTCGACATGTGCATCACCTGCCACGTGTCCATCGCCGACCCCTACTACAGCGATTGGGATCCCGACAACTCGAAGCAGAACGACAGCTTCACCGGGGAGCGCGTCCTGAACGCCCACCCGCGTCTCGATCTCTTCGTGGCAGACGACAGCCCGCACCCCATGGGTGATTTCGGCTGCACCACCTGTCACCAGGGTCGCGGCCAGGCCGTGGAGTTCGAGCGCACCTTCCACACCCCGGGCGCCGACCAGTGGGAGACGGCCGAAGAGAAGCAAGCGCGCTGGGTCGCGGACTACAACTACGACCCCGAGCGGCACTACTGGGACTGGCCCATGGCGCCGTCGGGTACGTACTACTCGTCCTGCTATCAGTGCCACACCGAGACCGATCGCATTCCGGGCGTGCCCGAGTACAACGAGTCGCGTGGGTTGGTGGAGGAGCTGGGCTGCTACGGCTGCCACAAGATCGACGGCTTCCAGCACTTGCGCAAGGCGGGCCCGGATCTCACGAACATCGCGGCGAAGACCAGCGAAGAGTGGTCCCAGAAGTGGGCCATCTCTCCCCGGGAATTCCGTCCGAGCACGCGCATGCCGCACTTCTGGAACCTGTCCAACGTGGGCGGCGAAGGGGACGAGCGGCAGGATCACGGTCGCCGTCACGAGAACAACTCGGACGACTTCGTGGACGATTGGCGCGCTCGCAATGACGTCGAGGCCCGGGCCGTGGTGGCCTACATCTTCGATCAGTCCCGCCAGGCCATGGCGGCGGATCGGGACGGCTGGCAGCCTCTGACGCCGCCCAGCGGTGATGGCGACCCCGACAACGGCCGCGATGTGTTTGAGCAGCGCGGCTGCCTCGGTTGCCACAGCGTGGAGACCGAAGACTGGCTCGCCAACGACCACGGCCCCGACCTCTCCCGCATCGGAAACAAGGTCGAGCCCAAGTGGCTGTACAGCTGGATCATGGACCCGAAGTCCTACTTCGAGACCACGGTCATGCCCGACCTGAGGCTCACGCCCCAGGAGGCCTGGGACATCACCGCTTGGCTCTTGTCCCTCAAGAGCGATGAGTGGGCTGAGCTGGAAGCGCCCTCGTCGGACTCCGCCACGCTCAGCAGCATTGCCGTGGAGCAGCTCTCTGCTGTGGCCGGCGACGACTGGGCCAAGGAAGAGGTTGCTGCCATGCGCGCAGAGGGTGGCGAGAAGGCGGTCGAACTCTTCGTGGGTGAGAAGCTCTTCAGCCGCTTTGGCTGCGCGGGCTGCCACCTGGTTCCCGGGCACTACGACGATGTGGGCATTGGCACAGAGCTGACCAACGAGAGCCTCAAGGAGCTCTCGAAGTTCGACTTCGGTCACGAGGCGGCACACGCCAACCCAGAGGCCGTGGGTCACTCACGGCGTGCGTTCTACGAGCACAAGCTCGTCGACCCTCGGGTCTACGATCGCATGCCGGTCGTGGTGTCGGATGCCGAAGGCGACGCGGCGGTCAGCCACTACGAGCAGAAGGTCAAGCGGCCGGGCGAGAAGCTGAAGATGCCGAACTTCGGTCTCGACGACCGGGAGGTTGGCTTGTTGGTTCAGTTCCTGATGGGTACCCGCGCCGACGGCATCGATGCCTCCATGATGCAGACCTTGGACGCCGATGCGGCCATGATCGAAGAGGGCTCACGCCTGATCACGAAGTTCAACTGCATCGGCTGTCACCGCATGGGGCAGTTGCCCAAGGTGCTGGATCTTGCGAACACCGATTGGGACGAGCACCTGGCCAACGTGGAGACCGCCATCGAGCAGGGGCTGGACGACGGCCTCTGGTTGGCCGAGCCTCTGGTGGTGAATGGCACGACGCTGTTCAACAAGGGCGACTGGCTGCTCGACGAGTACTACAGCGAGGAGTTTGAGGAGGACGCCGACATCCTCGAGTTCTTCGAGGACGATCCGGACAACCGGCCGTTGCCCAACACCGTGCTCGTCTACGGCTTGGGTGAGGGCGGCATGGGCAACTACATCGACGAAGCGGCCCTGCGTCCGCCGGTCTTCCGCGGCCAAGGTGGCAAGGTGAACCCCGACTGGCTCTTCGAGTTTCTGCTCGATCCGTACATCGTCCGAACGCATGTCGAAGTGCGCATGCCGACGTTCGGTCTCACCTCTGCCGAGTCCCTGGCCCTGGTGCGTTGGTTCGCTGCCCAGGATGACCAGCCCTGGCCCTTCGAGGTGGATGACGACCCCGTCCTGGATCAAGAGCTCTTCGATTTCGGCGAGTCCGTCTTCAACGAGTTCCAGTGCAACCAGTGCCACCCCTCGGGTGCCGCTTTGCCCAGCAACCCGGAGAAGGGCAACTGGGGCCCGGACCTGGCCTTGGCCTCGGAGCGCCTGAAGTCCGGTTGGGTTCACGGTTGGCTGGAAGATCCCCAACAGCTCGCTCCCGGAACCCGGATGCCGAACTTCTTCGGCGAGTTCGGCGACAACGAGTACACCTCGTACTACGACGATTGGGCCGAGCGCGTGCGCGCCGTGCAGCACTATCTGAAGCACATGGATGCGGCAGGAGACTCTTAGCTCCTAGCTGGATTCGCCCCAATCGCCATAGGCCCCATGCGCTAAGCCCCATGCGCTAGGCCACGTGCGCTAGGCCACGTGCGCTCACCATGCGTTAGCATGGGAGCACTGCTTCCCGCCGTCGGGCGGGGCCACCAGTCACGCTTCCTCCGTTTTGACAAACACGCGGCGGTGCCATGCCTACAACGCATGGTGCCGCCGCGCTGTCGTTCGGGCCCGGCTGCGCGGCTCCTAGGCCGTGCCCTCCAGCTCTTCGAGGATGCGCAGGTAGCCCTCATAGCGGGCCGGGTCGAAGAGCTCTTCGTCCACGGCATCGATCACTGCGCACTCGGGTTCGTCCTGGTGCAGGCAATTGGTGAACTTGCACATCTCGGGCAGCCGGCCGAAGCCCGGGAACAGTCGCGCGAGCTCCGCCGGGGGGATGTCATCCAGGCCGAACTCACGGATGCCCGGGGTGTCCACCACCCAGCCCCCTGCCTGCAGGGGCTTGAGGGAGACACGCGTGGTGGTGTGGCGACCTCGGCCGTGATGAGTCGTGACGCGGCCGACGCTGAGGCGCAGGCCGGGGCTGACGGCGTTGAGCAGGCTGGACTTGCCCACGCCTGAGTGGCCCACGAGCAGGCTGATGCCCTCACTCATCTCCTCGCGCAGGCCCTCGATGCCCGTGCCAGTCTCGGCGCTGGTGATGTGCATGGGCAACCGCTCTCGGGCATAGGGCTCCAGGCACTGGGCGGCCAGCTCGATGCCGTCCTCTTCCAGATCCACCTTGTTCACGACGATGACCGCATCGATGCCCTCCATGTCGGTGGCCACCAGGAAGCGGTCCACGAGGCCCGGCCGGAAGGGTGGGTCGAAGAGGGCAGAGACTATGATCAGGCGGTCGATGTTCGCGGCGATGACCTGCACGGCGGACGTGCGGCCGCCGCGCCCCTTGGAGCGGGAGCCGTCGCGACCTGCGGGCTGGGGGCGTGCGAGGCGGTTGCGGCGCTGGCAGATCTCCTCCACCACGCCATCGTCGTCCCCGTGCACCCGCACGACCACCCGGTCGCCTACGGCCACGGGCCGGCTCTCGTCCCGCTCGGCTGCCCAGACGTTGCCGCGCAGGGTGCAGCGCAGCCCCTTGTGCGCAGCGGGCGAAGTGTCGGGGGTTGGCTCGACAGCCGCTGCACTCTCGTGCGGCGAAGCCGCCGCACCATCCAGCCAGACACGAATGGAGCGGGAGCCCACCTCAGTGACGATTCCCTGCTGCGTGCCGCCCGCATCTCCCGCAGACGTCACGAAATGCCGTCCGCTGCCCAAGATGCCGTGACCCGCTGACCCATGCTCAACGCTTGCGCGGGCGGATATAGCCCTGGAGCGTGCGCTTGTACGCAGGGGGTGCTGGCGGCTTCTTGGTCTCGGCGGTGACGGTCCTCACGCTGCTCTCGAAGCCGTCGTACTGGGCCGAAGGGATGATCTGGTTGATGAGCTTCTCGATGCCCGTCAGGAACTGACCGTCCTCCGGGGTGACGAAGGTCGCGGCCCGGCCCCGCTTGCCCATGCGCGCGGTGCGGCCGATGCGGTGCACGTAGTCTTCGGCGTTCTCGGGGATGTCGAAGTTGATGACGTGGCTCACATCCGAGATGTCGATGCCGCGCGCCGCCACATCCGTCGCGATGAGGTACGGGAACTTACCCTCCCGGAAGTCAGCCAGGATCCGCTCGCGCTTCTTCTGGGGTAGCCCGCTGTGGATCTCCTGCGCCCCGAGATTGCGCTTCTGCAGGCGCTCGGCCAGGCGGTCGGCGCCGATCTTCGTGCGCGTGAAGATGATGGAGCGCTCAGGCTTCTCGCGCTTCAGGATTTCGATCAGCAGCTTGGTCTTCAGGGTGCGGTCCACCGAGAAGAGGCTTTGGTCCACCTCCTCCACGGTCATCTTGTCGGGCGCGAGGAAGACCTGCGCCGGGTCGTTCATGTAGCGCGCGGCGAGGTTCAGGACCTCATCGGAGAGGGTGGCGCTGAACAGCATGGTCTGACGCCGGCCAGGAGCCTGGCGCATGATCTTGTCGATGTCGTCCCGGAAGCCGAGATCGAACATGCGGTCCGCCTCGTCCAGGATGAGCATGTCCAGGTCGGACACCTTGATGGTGCCGCGTCCCATGTGATCCATGAGACGACCCGGGGTGGCCGCCAGCACCTTGGGGTCCTTCTTCAGCTCGTCGAGCTGGTTCTTCATGGGGTCGCCGCCGTAGATGGCGAGACAACGCACGTCCATGAAGTGCCCGAGCCGCTTGCCCTCGGCGGCGACCTGCATGGCGAGCTCGCGGGTGGGGACGACCACGAGCACACGTGGGCCCGGTCGATCCGTGAGCATCTGCAAAGAGGGGACCAGGAAGGCGGCGGTCTTGCCCGTCCCGGTTCGTGCCTGCCCGATGATGTCACGCTCTTCGAGCGCGTGGGGCAGTGTGCGAGCCTGGATCGGCGAGGGCGTCTTGTAGCCGGTGCGGGCAAGGCCTCGGACCAGCTCGGGCTTCAGGTTGAACTCGGCGAAGGCGCAGTCTTCGACCGGAACGCCGATCTGTTCGTCCTTCTGCTCAGTCGAATTGTCGACCTGTTGGTCGTTCCCCTCGGCGGAAGTCGAATCCGCCGGGGAGCCAGCCTCCGGCCCCGAGGCTGATTCGGACGAGGGGGCAGCGCCTCCGGCACGAGGGGACGAGCGGCGACGACGCCGCGTACGGGCCGGCTTGCGGGGAGATTCCTCGGACATGTCCAACTCAAGTGGGGGATCGGACGGGCGCGCCTCAGGCGCACACGCGGTCTTGCACAACACACGATGCCGTCTGAACAGCGCTTTTCACAAGTCTCGGAGGGGTTCGAAGCTCAAAGAGGTGGGTCCGTTATCCTCACCCAGCCCGTTTCCCGGAGCCCTCGGTAGCCGCTGTGACGACATCCCAAGACAACTCCCGGCGCCTCGGCTACTGCACGAATGTGCACCCCTACTCCGACCTGTCCGGGATGCTCCAGGCCCTGGAGAGCTGCGCAGCACCGGTTCGGGAGCGACTCGTGGCCCGCGGCCGACTGGGCTCGGATGAGCCCCTGGGTGTCGGTCTCTGGTTTCCCGCAGCCGTGGCGGCAGAGGTTGCCAAGGATCCCGGCCCACTTGCAGCTCATCTGCAGCGCTGGAAGCTGGACGCTTTCACGGTGAACGCCTTCCCCCACGGCGTCTTCCATGGAGACGTGGTGAAGGATGCGGTCTTCCGGCCGGCGTGGGGTGAGCACGAACGACTGCGCTACACCTTGGAGGCAGCGCGAGCCCTGGCGGGCCTCCTGCCCGAGGGCGCGACCGGCTCCCTGAGCACCCACACGGGAGCCTACAAGGCTTGGGGACCGCCTCTCGCCGACGGGGCGGCCATTGCTAAGGGGCTCCTGAAGGCCGCGGACGGATTGGCCCGCCTGGAGGACGAGACAGGTCGCCGCATCGTCTTGGGCCTCGAACCGGAGCCTCTCTCCTTTCTTGAAACGACCCCGGAGGTGATCCGGTTCTTCGAGCGCCACCTGCATCCGACGGGCGAGGCTGCGCGCCGTTACCTCGGGCTCTGCTACGACGCCTGCCACCAGGCGGTGGAATTCGAGGACATGGCCGAGTCCCTGCGAGCCCTGCGCGAGGCGGGTGTCCCGCTGGCCAAGGTGCAGTTGTCTTCGGCGATCCGCCTTCCCGCGCCTCAGACGGATCGTGCGCTGCTGGAGCCGCTCTCCCAGGACCGCTGGTTCCATCAGGTGGTCGCACGCATGACGGACGGCGATCTGGTGCGTTACCCCGATTTGCCCGTGGCCTTGGCGGACGCCTCGGAAGCCGCTGCGGATGAGTGGCGGGTTCACTATCACGTGCCCATTTTTGCCGATCGCCTGGACGCCGAGAGCCGACTGATGACGACCCGGCCGCAGCTGGAGGAGCTCATGGCGCTGCTGGCTGCCGAGGAGGGGCCGTTACACGCAGAAATCGAGACCTACACCTGGCATGCCATCCCGGCGGAACGTCGAGCGGCGCTGGGGGTTCATACCCTCACGGACTGTCTCGAGCAGGAGTTCCTATGGGCCATGGACCACCTCGGCTGACAGCCTGCGCCATGGGGCAGCCCCGTCGCTGGCTCAGATTATCCCTGTCACTCGCGTCGACCTTTGCCGTCATGCGAAAGTGCTCGGCCCTTGTTTGGGAATGTCCCGGAGAGAAACACACCATGAATCTGGCTGCCGTCGCACAGGGGCTCCTGTGCAGCGCACTCCTGTCGTCCCCGCTGGCTTTGGCCTCGGTCCCGGCCCTGGCCGCCACCGTGACTTCCGAAGACGGGGACGTGGCACGGGATGAGGCCCTGTCCTCCTTGATGAAGTCCGCCTTCCCGGCGGGCCGGCCCCCGGTGAACGTTCACGGAAGCGGCAGTCGGGAGGCTTTCTTGGACCTGCTCTCGAGTGACCTGTTCCTCCACGCCGCCATCGGGCCCTTCGATGTGTTCGTGATGAAGGCAGACGCCCTGGCCTCCGAGGCAGAGGCGCGCAAGGTGCTCACCCAGGCCACGGCTGGGCTCGAACCCGCAGTGAGGGTGATGCGTCGCTACTTCGGCGGCGAGGCAGGTCTCGTCTCAGGCCGACGCTTTCCCATCGCACTGGCCAGCTCCGACGGCAGTGACTCCCAGCCGGCCTTCGCCCAACTCGTGGCGCTGCTGGACTGGGCGGAGGATGACTACACCGCCTGGAAGCCCGCCGGCAATGCGGTCTGGGACATGGAGCTCCTGCAGGCCGAGACCGTACGGACCTGGGAAGTGCAGCTCTTCAACCTGGCCCATGAAACTGTGGCTGGGCACGGCAGCTCGTTCTTCGAGCACGGTCTGGGTTACTACAGCCTGGCGCATGTGGCAGCGCGCGTCCTGCGCCAGGGCTCGTGGGGCTTGGTGCCTCCTTGGTTGGCCCAGGGGCTCATCGACGAATTGGACATCGCTGCCTACGGCGAGGCCTGGGTGGGTGGTGACTGGTGGGAACGACAGACGGAAGGGTGGTTTCGTCCCGGTTGGTCCGGTTTCGTTCCCCAGGGCTCGTCGCCACCGCCACCGGTCACAGGGCCTCCAGCCAACCTGGCGGTCACTGTCTCGAAGACGGGCGACAGTTGGCAGCACCGCGCCAACAGCCGCACGCGGCATTGGACGGAACTGGTGGCGGACGGCGACAGCGAGGCACCGGCCAGTTTCCTTTTCATGGCGGAGCACGAGAGCTTCTTGCCGCGGGATCGTGCGTACGCGAGATGCCTGCTGCACCTCTTGATGGAGATCGCGCCCAGCCAGCAAGGCCTCCTCTCGGAGCAGCTGGACCGGATTCCCTCCACGCCTCCGAGTGGCATGCCCGATGCCGACCCCATCACGGTCGTGCTGAACCGCTTGCTGGGGGGCGTGCCTGAGGTGGACGCCCTGGAGGCCATGCCCCTACGCGAGTTGATCCAGGTGATCGAGCGGCCAGAGATCGGTGCGCAAATCGAGGCCTTGGGGGGCGAGGCGCTCTTGGATCTGGCGGACCATCGGCTGCAAGCGGATTGGCTCTTCCGGCAGTCTCCCGAGGACCTGGAATGGGACACGCGCAATGAGCTGTGGCGCCTCATCCTCGAGGCGGAGTACTACCAGCAGCTGCACGAGTGGAAGCCGCTGGGCAAGGCCTTGGATCTGGCAGCCCGCGCTGCCTTTGAGGCCAGCCCCGGTTACCCGACCCGGGACAGTTCGCGGAAGCGGGCGGGGCAGGCCTTCTGGAGTGCCCTGGCCCGATAGGACTGGACTTGGGGACAGCCCGTGGCTGAACCCGTAGCTAGGCTGGCGGCTTCACGAAGGCACTTGGGAATCTAAGGTGACCGAATCACGAGACGCGGTTCCGCTTGAGCCCGACGTGGAACAGATGGAGAGCATGGGGCGTCAGGCCCTGGCTCGGGTGACGGAACATCTGGCGGCTCTGGCGCAGATGCCAGCTTGTGGCGATGTGGCAGCTGAGGAGTTGTGCAAGCAACTGGGCCAGGCCGAGAGCCCCGAGCAGGGCACACAGCTGGAGCCGCTTTTGGACTCCCTGTTCGATGACTGGATCCCGCGTTCGTTCACGACACCGGGGCCCGGCTATCTGGCGTTCATCCCCGGAGGTGGGGTGTTCGCGTCGGCTCTTGCGGACCTGATCTCTGCGGGAACGAATCGCTACACCGGGGTCTGGCAAGCGGCACCCGTCCTGGTGCAACTCGAAGCCAACGTGCTGCGTTGGTTCGCCAAATGGATGGGCATGCCGGGCAGCGCCCGTGGCCTGCTGACGACCGGTGGTTCGCAGGCCAACTTCAGCGCCATCGTATGTGCACGGGAGAGTGTGCTTGGCACGGACTTGCGTGACGGAGTGTTGTACACCTCATCACAAGCGCATCTGTGTGTCCGCAAGTCGGCTCGCCTGGCGGGCATTCTCCCTGACCGGGTCCGCCTGGTTCCGGTGGATGCCAACTACCGCATGCGGATGGATGCGCTGGCAGAACTCGTAGCCGAGGATCGCGTGGCGGGACTGCGCCCGTTCTTGGTGGCGTCCTCCGCGGGCACCACCAACACCGGTGCCGTGGACCCCTTGGAGCAGATCGCTGACTTCTGCGAGCGAGAGCAGATTTGGCACCACGTGGATGGAGCCTACGGTGCGTTCTTCCATTTGTGCCCTGAGCTACAACCCTTGCTGAAGGGCTTGTCGCGCGCGGACTCCTTGGCGCTCGACCCGCACAAAGGGCTGTTCCTCCCCTATGGTTCGGGTGCACTGCTGGTGCGCGATGGCGAAGCCCTGCGGGCTGCCCATGCCGCGACCGCGGAGTATCTGCCACCACCGCCGGGGCACGAGGAGTTCTACGACCCGAGCCAGTACGGCCCCGAGTTGTCCCGCGGCAATCGTGGCTTGCGGGTCTGGTTGCCACTGCAACTCCACGGGGTAGCGGCCTTCCGTTCGACGCTGCTCGAGAAGCGCGAGCTCGCCGTGGATGCGGCCCAGCGGGTTGCAGCCCTGCCGGGAGTGGTCATGGATGCGGAACCCCAGCTGTCCCTGTTCGCCTTCCATCTCAGCTGGCAAGGGGCTGACAAGGATTCCGAGAATCGGGCGACAGAAGACCTCCTGAATGGGGTCAACGCCCGTGGACGGGTCATGATCACCGGTTGCATGGTGGCGGGCCGTTACCTGGCGCGAGTGTGTGTCCTTTGTTTCCGAACGCACCAGGATCGAGTGGATGCGTGTGTCGAGGACATCGCCGCCGAGGCGGCCAGTCTCCTGACTGGAAAACGGGTACCCTCTTCGGACCTTTGACCGGACCCTTGATCGGACATTTGATCGGACCGACGGACCGAGTCTCCCTCCTCCCCCTCTCTCTCCCGAGACTTCGGAGTTTCGCCCGTGCTTGCTACCCGATTTTCGCGCGCCTTCTGCCTCGCAGCCTTGGCCATGTTGTGCGTCGACAGTGCCCCCCTCTTGGCCCAGGCGGGCCTGCCCGCCTTGCGCGCGAGCCCCGCAGCGAGTGTCACCCAGACCATTGGCTACACGGACGTGACCGTGAGCTTCCACCGGCCTGGTGTGAAGGGTCGTGAAGTGTTTGGGGGCCTGGTGTCGTTCGGCCAACTCTGGCGCGTGGGTGCCAACGAAAACACGACCCTCTCGCTGGCGTCGCCTGTGACCGTCAACGGACAGGACCTGGATGCGGGAACCTATGGGGTACACGTCATCCCGTTTCGCGACAAGGCGTGGACGGTGATCTTCAGCAAGCAGACGAACCTTTGGGGCAGTATGGGCTACGCCAAGGAGCAGGACGCCTTGCGCCTTGAGATCGAGCCGGAAGACTCTGCTCTCACCGAACGCATGAACTTCGTCTTCTCGCCCGTCGACAACGAGCTGTGCGAGCTGCGTCTGGACTGGGCCGAGGTCAGCTTGCTCATGACCCTCCAGGTGGACTTGGACACCTCGCGCTTCTACGCCACGCGCACGCTGATCGAAGAGAGCGGTGCCGAGGATCCCGCTCTCTTGCAGAGCGCGGCCGAGTGGGCCGTCTCGAAGGGCGAGAGCCTCGAAGACGCACTGGCTTGGATCAGCCAGGCCGTGGACCAGAAGAAGACCTTCACGAACCTGGGGATCAAGGCGCAGGTGCTGGAGAAGCTCGGTCGAACCGAAGAGGCCGCCCCGCTGAAGAAGGAAGCCTGGATGGTGGCCACGGAGGAAGACCTGAGCCGGGTAGGTGGGCAGCTCATGTCCAACCGCATGTACTCCGAGGCCGTTCCGATCTTCAAGTTGAGCGTGCGCAACAACCCGAAGTCCTGGAAGGCTCACGATCAGCTGGGCGAGGCGAGCCTCAAGTCGGGTGACAGAAACGGCGCCAAGGCGGCCTACTCCCGCGCGCTCGAGCTGGTGGACGACGAACCCACCCAGAAGCGCCTGCAGAAGGTGATCGACGAGCTCAGCTAGCGGAAGCTGGTTGCCCGGGCAGCTCGCAAGAAGCGGCCGGATCGGGAACGAGGCTGAAGGAAGCTCTTCGCCGTGCCGATGGGAAGTCGATGCTCGTCCTTCGACTCCTCTTCGTGGCGGCCTTGTTGCCCTATCTCGCCTGGCTGGTGGGCAGCTACGAGTACCACTTCCTGGACCATGTGAACCTGGCCATCCATGAGGCAGGGCACCTGCTCGCCCGCCCCTTCGGCCAGACGGTTCACATGCTGGGAGGGACGCTGCTCCAGCTGGTGGTGCCGCTGGTGTTCGTGGGCAATTTCTGGTGGCGTCGCCGGCGGTTCGATGCAGCGATCTGCCTGCTGTGGTTCGCCGAGAGCCTGATGTACACGGCGGCCTATCTGGGCGATGCCTATCTCATGCAGCTACCCCTGGTGGGGGGCGAGATCCACGATTGGAACTGGATGCTTTCGCGCTTCGGCTTGGTGCACTCCTGCACGAGCATTGCGCAGGGCGTGCACATCGTGGCCAGCCTCACGGCGCTGGGCAGCGTGCTCGGTGCAGGCTGGGCGGCGCTCGCTGAGCGTTCGTCTCAGCTGTCGGCGTCGAGGGTCTGACGCGGGCGAGGCGCCAGTTGCTCGCGGGCCCAGTGGGCATCGCCTTTCCGTTGCAACAGGTCGGAGAGGCTTGCCAACTCGATGAGCGCCCGGCGCGTCTTGTCGTTCTCGATGCCGATCGTGCTGAGCATTCCTTCGCAGCCCTCGCGCAGGACTTCCTGCGCGCGGCCGTCCCGCTCCACTTCGCGCAGGGCAGCCGAGTGGGTCCACTGGAACAGGAACAGCACGCCGTTCTCGCTGGGGATGTGGGCCCGCGCACGAAGCAGCAGGTCCCCGAGCAGTTCGTCGGCCTGCTCTGACTCCCCTTGCAGGTGCTTGATGACCCCCAAGGTCTGCTGGTTGAGCAAGGTGTCGATGTCGTTCTCGCCCTTGATGCGCAAGGTGCACTCGTAGGTTTCCCGGGCCAGATCCTCCGCCGTGGGCAGGAGCGCCGGCACGGAACGCATCTCCCAAGCCAGGCGGCCCTTGGCCGAGAGGGTTCGTGGGTGTTCGGCGCCCAACCGCTGCTGCATGCGCATCACCGACTGATGGGCGGCCACGGCCAAGGCTTCCGGCTGACCGGCGTCTTCCCCGTTGGTGGCTGAGGGCCAGGTCACCATTTCGAACTCATTCTGGTTCTCGGAGTCCGACGACATCACGAAGACCTGCCGGTTCCCATGGACTTCCCGGTCGAGTGCCCGTTCCAAGCCGCCAGGGCTCGTTCCTTCGACAGAGTGCCGTGTCACGAAGCGCGTGAAGACCCGGTCGGAACTGCGCGTGCTCACGTGGTCTGCCCCATACAGCCGGACGGAGGCCTTGTGGTGGCGCCGAGCCAGGTCGGCAGCCGCCTCCGTCTCGCCGGCGCTGTTCAGCCAGAACGCCGGCTCCAGGCTGATCTCCAGGAGCTCCTCTATCTCACCCTCGAGATGGGAGTCGAGCGACTCCTTGACCTTGAGCAGCATGCGCACGCCTTCCTCGGTCTGGCCCTGCGCGGCCAGGACGTGCCCCAACTGGGATTGGACCAGCAGGGTGTCCGGGTGCTCCTCGCCCAGCACGGACTGGAAATCCAGGACGATGGGTGAGAGGAAGGCCTCGGCCTCCGCGTTCTCTCCCGAGTAGACGAAGGTGGCACCCAGCAGGCCGGCCGTGCGAAGCGTTTCGGGGTGGAGATCCCCGAGGTTCTCTCGGCGGAGATTCCAGGCGAACTCCAGTTCGCTACGAGCCTCATCGAAGCGGCCATAGCGCACGAGGGCCGCGCCCATGGCGCTACGGATACGCGCTTCCGCCTCGGGAGAGCTCTTGAGCCCAAACGGCAGGTCGTGGCTGGCCCGCTCCAGGATCTCGACGATGGTGGGGGCCGGGTCATTGCCCAGCGAGGCCAGGCGCACACCCTCCGGATCCGAGGGCGCCGCAGACTGCAACAGCTCCTCGAAGTAGCCGCTGACCGTCTCCGCTGTGGCTGCCTGGTTCTCGGCAACCAGGCGTGCGTCGACGGCCTCCTGGCGTGCAGACTCCGCGATCGCGCGATGGTGCTCCGCCTTCTGCCAGAAGGTGAAGGACACCAGGAAGCCCGCCGTGATCACGAGCAAGAAGGCGGCTGCGACGGCCATGGAGATGCGGTGCCGCTGGAAGTGCTTGCCGAGCAGATACCAGGTGGAATCGCGCTTCGCTTGGATCGGATCGCCAGCGAGGTAGCTCTCGACGTCGCGGGCCAGCTCGCCGGACGTCTGGTAGCGACGGTCGGGGTCCTTGGCCAGGCACATCAACATCATGGTTTCGACTTCGTCGTCGATGTCGCTCCGCAGGCTGCGGGGGCGAATGGGTGTTGCGCTGCCGATGCGCTCCAACACGTCACGCAAGTTGCCGGTGACGTCGTACGGGAACCGCCCCGTGAGCATCTGGAACAGGATCACCCCCAGCGCATAGACGTCGCTGCGGACGTCGACCAGGCTGGGGGCGTCGGCCTGCTCTGGCGACGACCAGGGGATGGAGCCGACGAACTGCCCCGTCATGGTCATCATGGGGGCGTCTTCTTCTTCGACCTTGGCCAAGCCGAAGTCGAGGATGTGCGGTTGACCGTCCTCGTCGATGAGGATGTTGCCGGGCTTGATGTCTCGATGGATGACACCGCGCACATGGGCCGCCTGGATGGCGCTGCAGATATCCGCGAAGAGCGCGAGCGTGTCGGGGATCGAATGCTCTGCCCCAGCCGTGAACACGTCCAGGGGCTGGCCGTGGATGTAGTCCATCACGAAGTAGAAGCTGCCGGAGCTCGAGCCGGTGTCCAGGATGGAGACGATGTTGGGGTGCTGCAGCTGGGCCAGGACCTTCACCTCGCGGTCGAAGCGCGCCCGGTCAACTTCCCCGGCATGGGGGCCTTCGCGCATGACCTTCACCGCGACGCTCTGCCCTGTGGATTCCTGCACGGCGCGATAGACCACGCCCTGGGCTCCCCGGTGGATCTCGCTGAGGAGCCTGTAGCCCTTGATCTCAGCCATGGTGGTCGGGGTGGTGCGAGGGATGGCGTCGATCTCGCGACGCGCCATGTCGATCAGCTTGCTTTCGTCATCCATGGTGCTGCTCCTACTGGGTCCGCCGGCGGCTTCGTCGGCGGGTCTTCACCGGGTTTACAGGGGGGCTGGTGTCGTGGTTCTGCTAGGTGTGTGAGCCCAGCATGCGGCTGCGTGGGCCGAGGTTCTCTCTCAGGCGATCGTGGGCCCGGGCGCGCAACATGTAGATGGCACCAGGCGACTTTCCCAACTGCCTGGCGACCGCTTCGACGGATTCGCCGTTGAGGTCGACGTGTTGCACGGCGAGTCGATAGCTCTCCGGCAAGCGCTCAAGAGCTTCTTTCAACAGGCTCTCCGCCTCCCGTGCCACGGCGTCCCGGCTGGCGGTGTGGCTGATGCAGCCGATGCGGTCGAGGAACTCCACCGTGGATTCGGGGTTGCCCGGGTTGCCGTCTTGGGAGAGCGCCTGGCGCGGGTCGGGGCGCTTGCGTCGCTGCAGGGACTTGATGGCATCGCGCAGGTTGTTCTCGGCAACGCTGCGCATCCAAGAGCGAAAGCCGGACACGGTCTGGTTCTCGAGACGGTGGACCCGTAGGAACACCTCCATGTAGGTCGTCTGCATGACATCGTCGGCGTCGAGCGATGTGCGCCACGCGTTCCCGATCTGCAGACCGCCCCGAACGCCCGGGCCCACGAATTCCAGCAGCTTGACCAAGGCCTCCCGGTCCCCCTCAACGCAGCTCACGACGAGCTCATCCCCAAGCAGGATGTCGGCTTGCTTGTTGCTCATGCTCATGGAGGGGGAGGGGCCCAAGAAGATTTCGGGTCGAGGGAGGGGAGAAACGGGAGCCGGCTGCAAGCTGGGGGTCGCTGCGTGTCGATTGCCAGCAGCCAGCCCGACTCCATGATGCCCTCTCAAGGCGTAGCGGTCCGCCAAACTGTTGGATGGCGCAGGGGCGGCGGAGTTCAGGGTGACGCCGGGCCGTTGGGCCACTGCGCGCTGCGCGAACAAGGGACGAGGCCCGTACCCCGGTGCGGGAAAGGGCACGAGCCTCGGCCGGCGTCCCATTCGCACTTCCGGCCCTGATGCGGTGGGTGCCGCGGGCAGTGGAAGCGCGAAAGTCTGGGTTGCCATACCCCACTGGGCGACGTTTTGCGGCCTGCCTCACGGAAGAATCCAAAATTCTCCCGGACGGCCTGCCATGCCGGATATCTTTTCCCCTTCGGCCTTTAGAGGCCGAATTCGCGGGATCGCTGCTTCCTGCGGACGGGCCTCCTTCTCAGCGGGTCTCAGCGTGGTCGAGGACAACCAAGGGTCGGATCCATCCAACGAGGAGAGCCAATCTGCCCGGCCGGGTGATGCGGCTGGCCGCTCGACGCTCTCCTTCGAGGAAGGGGTCCGGATCGGCGACCTCGTGCTGGAGTGGGAGCTGGGCCGGGGCGGGCAAGCCGTGGTCTTTGCTGCTCGCCAAGAGACCTTGGACCGCCGGGTCGCCGTCAAGATCCTGTCCCGGGACTTCGTCAATAGCGAGGAGCAGGCCGGGCGCTTCCGGCGCGAAGCCGAGGCCACCGGACGACTGAGCCACCCGAACATCGTCGCGGTCTACGAGTACCGTGAGTTCGAGGGGCACCCCTTCATCGTCGAGGAGCTGGTCCCGGGCTCGAGCCTGGCCGATGTCCTCGAAGAGCGCTGGAAGCGCCTGCAGGAGATCGACCAGGTCTACTGCGAATGGGTGGCGCAGATCGTCTTGCAGCTGGCCAACGCTCTGCAGCACGCGCATGAGCACAAGATCGTGCACCGGGACATGAAGCCGGACAACGTGCTGATGACCAAGGAAGGGGTGCCCAAGATCGCCGACTTCGGCCTGGCGAAGCTGGAGGACAAGGCGGGTCTCTCCATCTCGGGCACGATCCTCGGTACGCCGTACTACATGAGCCCCGAGCAGGTGGACACGGGCGACGGTGGCGGCGTCGACGCGCGGTCCGATGTGTACAGCCTGGGCGCCACGCTCTTCCGCATGCTCACGGATCGAGTGCCGGTCAAGTCGCGGAACCTTGAGGGGATCCTGCTCGACATCCTGCACCGGACCCCGACCCCGCCACGCAACATCCAGCCTGGCATCCACCGGGACCTGGAGGCCGTCTGCCTCAAAGCCTTGGAGAAGGCGCCGAAGAACCGCTACCAGTCCGCAGCCGAGATGGCAGAGGATTTGCAGCGCTTCCTCAGCCGGGAACCCACGCACGCTCGTCCGGTCAGCGGTGTGGTGAAAGTCGTGCGCGTGCTTTCGCGCATGGCCACGTCGACCTTGAGCGTGTTGGCCTTGCTGGTGCCTACGCTCTGGCTGCTCGCCGACGTGTTCCTGCTCTCTCCGCTGGGAACCGAATCCACTGCCATCGTCAGCATGCGCATCGGCGTCGTGGCGCTGGCCTCCGCACTTCTGGCGTGGCCGCTGTCCCTGCTGGCCATCCGCTGGAGTGGTGGGCGGCACTGGACCGTGGCCTTGACGACCCTCGCGGCCGTTGGGCTCGGGTCCGTGGCAGCCTGGAATGTGCTCGACGAACGCATGCATCGGCAACACCTGCAGGCTCGGGATGCCCTGAGCCTGAACGTGGCACTGGCCGACCGGCGCGATGTGGACGATGTCCTCAACTACATCGAAGCGTGGGGTGATCGTTTCGAGGACGACGACTTGTTCCTGGTAGCTCGGGCCTACCTGGAGCGAGGGCGTGGCGGTGAGGCCGAGCAGTGGGTTCGCCGCGGCCAGAAGGAGACCACGGCGCCCGTTTACACGGCGCTGCTCGAGGCGGTGGTGTATTCCACTGGCTCCGGTGCTGGTGCGGGGTCTTCTGAAGTGTTCGAGCTGGCACCGGAGAGTACCGGCTGGACGGAATGGAAGCGGATCGGCGACGTGTTCCGGCTGATGGGTCGGACGAGCGAGGCTCGCAAGGCCTACGAACATGCGGGTTCCTCGCAGGGAGCCGACCGGGACCTGGTGAACCTGAGCCTGGCGCGGGTCTTGGCTGACCTCTGTCGCTGGGAGGCAGCCGGCGAGCGTTTGCGGGACGTCTTGCACTGGCGACCGACCGACCCCGAAGCGAACTTCCTTGCGCGACGCATCGCTTTCGCCAACGACGATTGGGAAGCCGCCGAGCACCACGTCCGGGTCTTCGAGCAGAACCCCAAGACACCGCTGCTCGTACGTCTCCAGCGCCGCTATGAACTGATCAGCAAGCGCAACCAGCACGAAGAGGCAACGGTCTTCCTCAACGCAGCACTGAAGGAATTCGGCGACCAGCCCCAGGTCCTGGAGTGGTGCGCCAATGCCGGCTTCCAGGCCGCCCATGAACGAGAGGCAGGTCTGGGGCAGCTGGCGGCTGACGGGAAGCTGGATGCCTACACGGCGCGCGTGGAGGAGTTGCGCGAAAGCCTGCTCGATGTGGAGCGGCGCTATGCGCAGCTTCGCAGTGTCCGAAGTGATTGGGCCGGCGCTGCCAATGGCCTGTCAGCCGTGCACCTGAAGTTGCGCATCTACTTCCCGGAGAAGGGCGGCGAACATCTGGATCAAGCGGTGAGCTTTGGCGAAGAGGCCATCGAGAAGGATCCGTCGTTCTTTGAATCCCATTACAACCTGGCACTCGCGCGCTTCTACCGTGCGATCACGGAGGCTGGCGGCATGGACCAGCTTTCGTCCGAGGCGATGCAGGAGTTCGTGGACGGGATGCGCCTGGCACTCTCGTTCAACAGCCTGCAGCCACAACCCATGAACGACACGGCCGTCATCATGGGCCAGCTGGCGGCGCGCACCGAGGACTCAGGGCTGTTGGCTGAGGGGCTCGCGCTCGCCGAGCGCGCGGTGCGGATTCGCCAGCCCGACCCGGAGGCGCGCTGCAACACAAACGGCGCTGAGCGCAGTTTCGGCTCTGCTTTGGAAGACACCCTGGCGCAGCTCTACGAGCAAGCTGAGCGCCTGCCTGATGCCTTGCACGCCGCACAGCGATCACTGCACGTCCTGCTTGCTGGAGATGCTCAGCGGGACAAGCGGCAGGCGGCCGTGGACCGTCTCCAGCGCTTGATCAAGGAGAACGATTCCCCGGCTCCGACCCTCATTCCACCAAAGTGAACGCCAGACCTTCGGTGATGCTGAAGCCCCAAGGCTCTGGTGCGCCTGCCGCGCCATCCAGGATGATGGCCTGCAAGGTGAACTCGATCCCCAGGAAGGCGGGGTCCGCGGGCATCGTCACCGTGATGCTGAAGTTGCCGGCCCCGGGTGCGCCAGGCGTTCCCGATAGCGGCAGGATGAACTGGTTGATGACCATGCCGACTGCGGGGAACAGCAAGGGCGTGCGCCCGAGGCCGAATTGCACGAGGGAGGGTGCCCCCCCGACACCCTGGCTGATGACGAACTTGGGAGTGCCTCCCAGGATCGTGTAGCCCTTGCCCTCGAGCGTCGGCGTGATGCCACCGGCACCCGGCTTGCTGAGGCCATAGCTCTCGAAGGTGTGGAAGGCGTTGGGGAAGATGGACAGGCTGTCCGACAGCCCGTGGATGAGGACGAGTTCGGCGCTGCCGTCTCCATCCACATCACCGACCAGCGGTCGCAATGCCTTCCCGTCGGCATCAATGGAGGCCAGGCCGCCCACCGTCTGCAAGGAGTGGAGCCCCGTCGCGCTGCCCCGGGCGGTGCGAACGTAGGCTTGCCCCAGTCCCGTCTGGCCCAGGTCGCTGGCCGAGATGAGGTCGAGCACTCCATCGCCTGTGATCTCCGCCAACTCCAAGGCGCCACCGGCGATGTTGCCCAAGATGGGCGCTGGTGGCGCGGGGAGGAAGGAGCCATCGGCCTGACCGCGGGCCAGGTAGAGGCGCCCATCCGCCTCGCCCAAGGCGATGTCGAACAGCCCATTGCCGTTCAGGTCGCCGACGTCGAGTCCGCGGATGCGAGACCAGGTGTCGCCCATGGGCCAGGCGAGCCCCGGCAGGAAGCTGCCGGCCGAGTTCTCGAACACGATCACGAAGCCCTCTTGGCTGGCTGTGTCCACCGCGCTGGTGACCAGGTCTGGAAGCGCGGAACCCAAGAAGTTGGCGAGGTGCAGACCGCCTGTCAGCTGGAAGCCCGCCGGGACGGGTACCACGACGGGTTGGGTGTCGACCATCCCGCTCGCAGGCCCAAGCCCCATGTAGACATGGATGCTGTCGGAGCCCGATGGCGCGCCCAGGAACTGCGTGACCACGATGTCGGACACGGCGTCGTCGTCGAGATCCAGCTGGGCGAAATCACCGCCCTTGGGGAGCATCAGCTGTTGTGCTTTCACCAGTTGACCGCTGACGCCTCCTGAGAAGAGCGAGAGGCTGGCCAGGACCGTGGGGTCGGCTCCCGGCCCGGTGTCCTCCCATGCGTTGTAGGCCACGAGGGGGAAGCCGAAGACGGAGCCGTTCACGACGGTCTTCCCGCCGAAGTAGACGACCCGCGGTCCGCCGACCCAGGTGGGGCCCGGGGACACCGTGTCATCGACATTGGTCACGACGGGCGCGGCCACGAAGCTGCCGTCGCCCTGACCGAGCAGGATGGTGAGGGAGTTGTCGGCGCGGTTCGGCACGGCAATGTCGAGCGTGCTGACCGAGTCCTGGCCGATGCCGTCGATGTCTGCGAGCACACCGTCACCGGGCTCATCGCCCGTGGCGAACTGGTTGGCCGTGATGTCGTCGAAGATCGAGGCCATGCCGTTGCCGCTGAGCAATGCGAGGAAAGTCTGGTTCTCTTCCGTCGCCGAACCCGTTCCCGCCAGCACGTCCTCGTGCCAGACCAGCACCGCGTCAGGCACCTGGTCGGTGGGCAGGCTGTAGTCCTCGATGACAGGCGTGACGCCCTTGCCTGAGTAGGCCGTGCCCAGCTCGCTGACGTTGAAACCGCCGGCACCATCCGCCTCGAGCAGGGTGAGCACCACCGGCGGGTGTTGGTTGGCGAAAGCCGTCAGCGGGTAAGCCAGGCTGCTCGTGCTCGTGTAGAGAGCGTCGAGGCGCCCGTCGCCCGTGAGGTCGGCGAGCGACCCATAGGTGGGGTGGACGCCGCCAACGTCCGGAGTCATGAAGCCGGTGAAGACGGGTGAGAGGGAGAACGAACCGTTCCCATCGCCCAGGAAGAGTTCAATGACCCCTTGGGGCTCACCGTTGGGGCCACCATCAAACTGGTGGGTGGTGATAAGCGCGTCGACGTTGCCGTCCTGGTTCAACTCGCCCAGAAGCACGCTCGCCAGGGCCTGGCCCGGGGAGAAGCTGCTCACCTCGGCCAGGCTGCCATCGCCATTGCCCAGGAGGACGGTCGCGAAGCCCGACTCCTGGCCCGACCCCACAGCCAGCGTTCCGGAGGTGGTCACCACATCGAGGAAGGCATCGTCGTTCACGAAGGCCAGGTCGAGGTCCGTGAGATCTGCCACGGGTACGAAGGTCTGGGTCGTGAAGCTGGCCATGCCATCGCCGAGCATGACCGTGACGCCATCGGCGCCGGCGACCGCCACATCGTCCTTCTGGTCTCCGTCGAAGTCGCCGACCTGGATGGCGATGGGTTGGGTGTCGGCGGCGAGTGCGGTGTTCACCGCAGGGGCGAAGGTCCCGTCCGGGAGTCCGATCAGCACCGAGACGGAGTCACTGTCCGTGTTGGCCGTGACGACATCCGAGAGAGCGGTGAGGCCGCCCCCCAGGAATCCGCCCGAGACCGAGTCAAAGTTGCCCGCGCCCGCCTGGGCGGGGGATTCTTCCGTGGGGTAGCTGGCTCCCTCGCTGAACCCACTGCTGGCGTCCCCATCCACGCCCTGGGCCCGGACAAGGTCGCCGTCGCTCTTGGGCACGATGATGATCGGGGTGCCGATGAAGTCTGGAGGCGGAGGCAGGGAGGCGTCCGGCGGGACCACCACGAGGGTGGGGCGGCCGGGGCGACCGGTGAGGGTCGTGACGGCCCCCTCGTAGGGTTGGTTGCCGTCATCGCCCGCCGGCGTGACAAGGAACAAGACCGTGCTGGCGCCTCCCCCGGAGGAGCCCGGCACACCGGCGCTCAGCTCGAGGAAGCCGTTGCCGTCGAGATCCACAGCGGCCAGCGAGGAGCCGAATGCCGCGTCGTTGGAGAACTCGATACCGAGCTTGCCAGAGGTTTCGCTGATCTTGGTGTGGTCGTTGACCGTGCCGTCAGCCGCGAGGAACAGGATGTAGGCAGCGCCGTGATCGGGCTGCGGAGCGTTGTTGGGGGAGACGTCGTCGTCGCCCGGCGCGCCCACGGCAAGTTCGCGGACACCGTCCTGATTCAGATCGTCCAGAAGCGCGAGGGCGCTGCCGAATTCATCCCCCGCATCCAGGGATCCGCTAAAGCCCCCGGCAGTCTCGCTGATCTTGGAGTGCGTCAGCACGGCGCCTTGAGCGTCGAGTTCCAGGATCCACACCGCACCTCGGCCTGTGCCGGAATCGTTGCCGTCGGAATCTCCCGCGGCGCCTACGGCCAGGTCCGACGTCCCGTTGCCATCGAAGTCGCCCAGGGACGCCACGGCGCTGCCGAAGCCGTCCTTGCTGCTGAGTGCACCGCCGAGGTCTGTGCCCGTGAGCTTGCGTTGGCTGTCCACGGTTCCGTCGGCCTTCATGAACAGCAACCACACAGCACCCTGTGCGAGGGTCTGGTCGGAGTCGCGGTCGGCGCCCACGGCGAGATCGGTGATGCCATCGCCATTCAAGTCACCCAGATTGGCCAGGGATCGCCCGAAGCCGTCGTTGGATTGAAGGGTTCCCGTGAACCCGCCGGAGCCCTCGGTGATCTTGACGTGGGAGGCCACGCTCCCGTCGCTGTTGAGGAACAGGATCCACGCGGCTCCCCGGTTGTTGCCACCCGAGCCGTCTCCGCTGGAGCCCACCGCGAGGTCGGGGACGCCATCCCCATTCAGGTCGCCGAGGCCTGCGAGGGAGCGTCCGATGCCGTCGTTGTTCGAGAGCGCGGCGCCGAAGCCGCCAGTCGTGTTGCTGATCTTGGTCGTGGACGAGACGGTGCCGTTGGCAGCCATGAAGAGCACGTACACGGCTCCACGATCCTTGCCGCCGTCGTCATCGCCATCGGCTCCGAGCGCCATGTCGTCGATGCCATCCCCATTGATGTCACCCAGGGCCGCCACCGAGACGCCCAAGTCATCGCCAGGGTCGATGCTGCCCAGGAAGCCACCCGAGCCTTCGGCCAGGAACTGCAGCGAGTTCACCTCGCCCAGGGGCGCCTGGGCCGTGGCAGAGGAGGAGCCGAGGATGGACACCAGGACCGCGGCGACCCAGAGCGGGCTCGCCAGGGACCTGGGTTGGGGACGAGGGGACCGGCCAGGGGACCGGCCAGAGGGCCGGGAAGTGAACCGGGAGAAGGGGGCTGCAGGACGCTTCTTCATGACGGAGACTCTTGGCCAGATCCTTGCGGGAGGGGGTCGGGCTCCGACCGGACCGGAGACTCGACACCGCAAGCGAGTGAGAAGGGGACACCCTGGAACATGATTCCATCCAGGCTCGCGAGGATGCCGCGATGGCCCTGAATGGGATTCCGTTGCCCGGGTCGAAGGCCCCCGCCTTCACAGGTGGATCCTAATCCCATATCCACTGCTCAGGGGGGCTGCAGCGGGATCGGCCGTTACTTTAGGTAGCCCAGGGCCCGCAGCTGCTCCAGATGCTCCTCGTCCATGGCCTGAGGTTGGACGTCGAGTGGGCCCGATCCGGACTCTTCGGCACCCTGCAAGGGCGTCCCACGTAGGTGCCACTGGGCCAGCCAGGCCTGCATGGAGAGCACGAGGTCCGGGCGCTCTGAGGCGAGGTTGTGGCTTTCCGTCGGGTCTTGCTCCAGGTCATAGAGTTGGACGAGCCGCGGCTCCTCCATGTCCGGCGGGCTTTGGCTTGCTACGCCCACCAGGGGCGTGATCAGCTTGAACCGTCCGTCGCGCAGGGACTCGGCTCGCCCGCCCTTCTGGACCTGGCTGCTGACGGCGATGCGGTGGGCCGTCTCCTCGCCTGTCATGAGTGGGACGAGGCTGGCTCCGCGGCCCGGCTTGTCAGCCACCGGGGCGGCTGGAGTCTCCAGCTCCACGGACAGCAGCTCGGCGAGGGTGGGCAGGATGTCGATGCTGCGCACCTGGGTGCTCACGGTCTTCACGGCCCAGCTGCGCGTGGGGTCATGGATGATCAGAGGCACCAACAGGAGGTTGTCCTTGAGCGAATGCCCATGGTCGAAGGCCAGGTGCTCGGGATGTTCGCCCAATTCTTCCCCGTGATCGGAAGTGACAGCGACCACCGTGCTCTCGCGCAACCCCAGCTCGTCGAGGAAGCCGAGGAAGTTGCCGATGTGGCGATCGGTGCTGGCGATGCCGCCATCGTAGAGGCGACGGATGTGCTCCCGCTCTTGTTCGGTGAGTTTGATCTCTCCTCGCTCGGTGGCACGAAGCAGCTCGATGTCGAAGTGATCGCCAATGCGTCCACCTTCGCCCTGTGTGAAGCGTGGGCGCTCGTAGGGTGTGTGGACCTCGTAGGTGTGGATCACCAGGAGGAAGGGGCTGTCGCCATGCTGGGCGAGCCACTGGCGGGCCTGGGAGAAGGTGCGGGCCACGCCGCCCACGAGCGGCTGTTTTGCGTTGAGCCGCTTGCCTGAGACGACGGCATGAAAAGCACCGCTCTCTTCGGAGAAGGTGTCGAAGCCCCGGTCCATGTCGAAGTGCTTGGAGACGAAGGCGCCTTCGGTGAAGGCAGCCGTCTGTAGGCCTGCCGTCTGGAAGCTCTCGATGAGCGAACTCTTCAACCTCAGCTTGCGGTTGAAGGCGGCTTCCGGCGAACGGCCGGCGAGCAGGGCAGCCACGCTGGGCATGGTCCACGGGGCAGCGCTCACGGCCTGCTCGAAGCGCACGCCTTGCGCGGCAAGCCGGTCGAGGTTCGGGCTCGTGTTGCGAGGGTGGCCGTAGGACCCCAGACGATCGGGACGCAGGGTGTCGACCAGGATCAAGACGGCGCCTTGGGGGCGGCTGGGTGTGGGAGACGAGGGCTCCGAGCACCCCGCAAGCAAGCTGAGGAGGGCCGCAAGCAGCGCGCACACGCTCTGGTATGGGGGCGCCTGCAGGGGCGTGGTGAGCCGGTCGAGAGTCGGCGAAAGCACGTCAGGGGCAGGGCCGTGGAGAGGGGCGGAGCGGGGGCAGGTGGCCTCGAAAGGCAGGGGCCCAAGCAGGGGCCCAAGACTTGAAGCATGATGGCTGTGACTGGGGCAATATCGTGGGCCCGCCGCGTCAAGCACACAAGGAGTTTGCCATGTTCCGTCTCTGCACGCTTTTGGTCCTGGCGATGGTGTCCGTGCCCGGGGCGACCCTCTTCAAAGGGCGCCTGCAACGGATCCATGACGAGTGGGCAACGGAGAAGCCCTTCGACCGGAGCCAGTCCCGAGACTACGACGAGGTGAACTTCGCGGCCCATGGCCTGACGGAGATCTCCCTGGAACGGGACGACCTTGCGGGAGTGGGCCCTGCGTACGCCGTGTCGTTCAGTTCAGACGGTGCCGCGCGCTTCATGGGCATACGACATGGCGAGCGTATGGGCTTCTACGAAGGCACGCTCGCGCGCTGGCAATTCGATGCCTTGGCCCAGTTCGCCGAGTCCATGGGTTTCAGGGAACTCGAGCACACCTACCTCGGGACGATCGTGGATCAATCGGCGGTGTTCACGAGCGTCGTGCGCCGAGGAGAGCGCAGCGTGGTCCGCAACAACTCACGGGCAGGGCCGCCCGCGCTCTGGGTCTTTGAGCAGACCATTGAGAAGCTCATGGGCGATGTCGATTGGAAGCCCTCCGATAATTAGAACCCCAGTGGCTTTTGAGTTCTCGTCATGACACGGGCATGACAGTCCGCCCCGCCGTCCTTTCTAGACTGCTGTCATGGAACGCATCGCCGTCGCCGGCCTGACTCTTCACGATACGGATCTTTCCGGTTTGGAACGCGTCCGGCGCCCCGCGGTCGGGGAGGAGAACGCCTTCCTGCGCTGTCTCAGTGATGAACTGGGGGCCTCGGAATTGGTGCTCCTCGCCACCTGCAATCGGGTGGAGGTGATCTACGCCCGGGAGGAGGGGGACCCCCCTGGGGCCGAGGACCTGGACCAGCTCAACAAGTTCCTGGTGACGGAGAAGACGGACGGGCCAATCCCCTTCGTCTTGCGCCAAGGGCGGGAGGCCATCCAGCATCTCTTCCGGGTGACCTGCTCCCTGGACTCGCTCGTGTTGGGTGAGGACCAGATCATTGCCCAGGTGCGTTCGGCCTACGGTCGCTCGGCGGACATCGGTCTGGTGGGCAACCTCCTGGCCCCGCTGTTCCACCACGCGTTGCAGATCGGCAAGAAGGTGCGCAGCGAAACAGAGTTGGCCCGACACCCGGTCTCGGTCGTGAACCTCGCGGTTCAGCGCCTTGCCCAGGAGCAGGACGCGGCGCAGCTTTGCACGGCTGTGGTGGGTGCAGGCGAGATGGGTGGCCTGTTGGCGCGCACCTTGCAGACCGCCGGCCTGGCGCCAACCTTCCTCGTGAATCGCAGCCTGGACAAGGCCGTGGGCCTGGCGCGCGAAGTCGGTGCAGCTGCCGTGTCGCTGGAGTCCTTCTTGGCCGGAGAGCACCCGGTGGATGTCGTGGTGACCGCGACCGCCTCGCCCCAGGTGCTGTTCCCTGCAGCGGGCTTGGGAGAACTCGCCAGGCAATGCCCCGGCGGCGGCCCCCTGTTGGGGATCGACCTCGCCGTGCCACGCAACCTGCCCGCGGAGGCGGGCCCGGGTGTCGAGATCATGGATCTGGATGCCTTGCGCAGCATCGCCGACTTCAACCGCGGGCGGCGTGCCGAGGCGGCTGGCGAGGCAGAGGCCCTCGTTCGCGACAAGCTGGATCGCTATGTGCAACGCTTCAACGAGGAGGCGGCAGCGCCGGCTGTTTCGGAGCTGAAGCAGGCGGCTGAGGAGATCCTCGTGCGCGAATTGCAGTCGCTCCTGAGCGGGCGCCTCGCTCATCTGGATGGCCAGGATCGTCAGGCCATCCAACGTTGGGCACGAGCCACGTTCGGGAGGCTCATGCACCCCTCAGTGACCGCCTTGAAGCGAATGGCAGCAGACAAGGTTGAGAGCCCTGAAGAGGAGTCCCTGTGAAGATTCGGATTGGAACACGTGGGTCGGACCTGGCTCTGTGGCAGGCGAACCACATCGCGTCGCGATTGACGGAAGGCGGCGGCGGAGCGGTGGAGGTCGAGCTGTGCATCATCAAGACGCGCGGTGACACCATCGACGACGTGCCGCTACAAAACGTCGAGGGCAAGGCGTTCTTCACCGCTGAGATCGAGAAGGCTCTGCTGGACGGCGAGGTGGATCTCGCTGTCCACAGCCACAAGGACCTTGCCACCAGCTCGCCCGACGGTTTGGTCATCATGGCTGTCCCCGAGCGCGGGCCCGTGGCCGAGGTCTTGCTGATCCAAGAGGCTGCCTACGATCCCGGCGCACCCTTGCTGCCGCTCAAGGCGGGTGCGCGGGTCGGCACCAGCGCGCCACGCCGTCGCGCACAGCTGCTCGCCCTGCGCCCCGACCTGGACGTCGCGGATCTGCGCGGCAATGTCCCCACGCGCGTGCGCCGCTGCCAGTCGGGGCTGTATGACGCCGTCGTCCTGGCGGCAGCTGGCATCGAACGCCTGGAGTTGTCGACCGAGGGGCTGACCTGCGTGGCCCTCTCTCTGGATGACTTCGTGCCCGCGCCAGCTCAGGGTGCGCTGGCCATTCAGATTCGTGACGGCGACAAGGCGCTGGCCGACCTCTGTCGCGCTCACCTTCACCACGAAGCCACGGCGGCCCGGGTGGAAGCGGAACGCTCGCTTCTGGAACGCCTCGGCGGCGGCTGCAGCATGCCACTCGGCGTGCACATTGATCTGGAGGATGGCGTGCGCGCCCGGGCCTTCCTGGGCGCTGGCTGTCCCACGCCGGAGGCACCTCTGCGCTGGGCAGAGGCGACGGGCGAGACGCCCCAGGCTGCCGCCGACGCCGTGCTGGAGCTCTTGATGAGCCCCACGCCCACGGGCTTCGGCCCCTTGGCCGGGACGCACGTGGTCCTGGTGGGGACGGGCCTCAGCACCGATCTCGGCGCGGGGACAAGCGCCCCGAAGGGCGGCGGACTGGCCCACTCCCTCGAAGCCTTGGGCGCTCGAGTGAGCCACGACCAGGTACTCGCCCATGAAGAGCTGCCTCAGCCGCAGCTGAGCGAGCGCCTGGCCGCGCTGTCGGCGGGAGACGCCTTGGCCATCACGAGTCAGGAAGCGGCACGCCGCCTGGCGGGGCACACGGTCCCGGCGGGAGTGGGTGTGGCTGCGGTGGGTCCTGCAACGGCCCGGGCCCTGGCGAGCTCCGGCATCGAGGTGAGTCATGTGGGCGAGGGTGGGGCTGCCGAGCTGGCGCGAGACCTACCCCTGGCGGCGGATGCACGCGTGTTGTTCGTGTGCGCCGAGCAGCCTCGGGACGAGTTGCGCGCCGGTCTGGAGCAACGATCGATTCCGGTGGAGCTGTTGCCCGTCTATCGCACGGTGCCCGCCGATGGGGGGGCACCCGTAGGTGATGCCGACATGCGGCTCTATATGAGCCCCTCGGCGGTGACGGCCTCGCATGCCTTCGGCCGGGAGGCTTCACGCCCCGCCGCGCTTCGCTTGGGTCTGGGGACGGCGACGTGCGAGGCTCTGTCGGCAGCGGGGCTGGATCACCATGCACCTCCGTCTTCGGGGCCTGCCGCGGCCCTCGCGCTGGCCGCCTCCCTGCTCGTCAGCCGTGCCGGTGGCCGGGAGGTCTCTGCATCAAGCTCTAGGAGAACGCCCTGATGACCATTCGCCCCCGACGCCTGCGCACCACATCCCGCATGCGCGAGGCCGTTGCCCAAACGCGACTCGACCCCTCGCGGCTGATCGTGCCGCACTTCGTCATGGAAGGGCAGGGCGCGGATGTGCCCATCGATTCCATGCCAGGGGTTGCGCGCATGAGCATCGGCCGACTGGTGGAGCAGGTCCAGGCCGACCACGCTTCAGGGCTCGCCAACGTGCTTCTGTTCGGAGTCACCGAACAAAAGGACGCGGCGGCGAAGGCTGCCACCGACCCGGACGGTCTGATCCCCCGGGCGGTGCGCGCCCTGCGCGATGCCCTCGGCGACGATCTGCTGATCATCACGGACGTCTGCTTGTGCGGGGCGACCGACCATGGCCACTGCGGTGTGTTGCGGGACGGCGTGGTCCAGAACGATGAGAGCCTCGGCCTGCTGGCCGACGCAGCGCTTGCTCACGCCCAGGCCGGGGCTGACGTCGTGGCGCCCTCCGACATGATGGACCTGCGCGTGGCCGCCATCCGCGATCGCCTTGAGGAGGAGGGCTTCGTCGACACGTCGATCCTCTCCTACTCGACCAAGTTCGCCTCTGCCTTCTACGGGCCGTTTCGCGATGCGGCCTCGAGTGCGCCCCAGGCTGGCGATCGCAAGAGCTACCAGATGGATCCGCGCAATCGTCGCGAGGCCTTGCGCGAGAGTTTGCTCGACGAGCAGGAGGGCGCCGACATGCTCATGGTCAAGCCGGCCCTCAGCTATCTGGATGTGATCGCGGACATCGCCCAGGAGGCGTTGATCCCCCTGGCTGCCTACAACGTGTCGGGCGAGTACAGCATGGTGAAGGCCGCAGCCGAGCGCGGCTGGGTCGAGGAGGCACGCGTCGTCCCTGAGATCCTGGGCTCCATGGCTCGTGCGGGGGCGGACCTGATCATCAGCTATCACGCCCGCGACGCCGTGCAGAAAGGATGGTTGTCATGACGAACCTGCTTGAGCGGGCCCGAGCTGCCATGCCCGGCGGTGTGTCGAGCCCCGTTCGCGCCTTCGGGGCGGTGGAGGGCGACCCGCCCTTCGTCACCAAGGGCGCGGGGGCGCGCGTCTGGGATTCAGACGGCCGCAGCTCGGTGGATCTCGTCTGTAGCTGGGGCCCGCTGATCCTCGGCCATGGGCACCCCATCGTGTTGGAGGCCGTGCAGCGCGCGCTCGTGGACGGCCTGACCTTCGGCGCCACCTGCGAGGCGGAGGTCGAGTTGGCGGAGCGCATCCTCTCGCGTTTCCCCAGTTGTGAGCGGGTGCGGTTCACGAGCAGCGGGACCGAGGCAACCATGGGCGCCGTCCGCCTGGCTCGGGGCGTGACGGGGCGTTCGCGCATCGTGAAGTTCGACGGTTGTTATCACGGGCACCATGACGCGGTCCTGGTCAAAGGGGGCTCGGGCCTCGCCACCTTCGGGACGCCCTCCTCTGCTGGCGTGCCTGCGGAGTTCACCGCCTTGACCGAAGTGTTGCCCCTCGACGACGAGCAGGCGGCAAGCGATCTCTTCGCTGTGAAGGGTGACGAAATTGCCGTGGTCATCGTCGAGCCCATGCCCGCCAACGCCGGCCTGCTCATTCAGCGACAGTCTTTCCTGGAGCACTTGCGAATCCTGTGCAGCCAGTACGGCGCGCTGCTCATGTTCGACGAGGTGATCTCGGGCTTTCGCGTGGCGCCGGGCGGCATGACCGAGCGCACGGGTATCACGCCGGACCTGGTCGCGGTCGGCAAGATCGTCGGGGGCGGCATGCCGGTGGGGGCCTTCATGGGGACGGCCAGCGTCATGGATCAGCTGGCTCCCTTGGGGCCCGTCTATCACGCAGGAACCCTGTCCGGGAATCCTATCGCCATGGCCGCGGGCCGGGCGACGTTGGACGTCCTGGAGCAGCCGGGCACCTACGAACGCCTGGACGAGCTGGGCGCCCGCCTGGCCCAGGGTTGGAGGCAGGCCCTGAGCGAAACGGGCGTGCCGGGCAGCATCGCGCGAGTGGGCTCGGTGCTCTGGGCCTGTCTGCAGGACGGGCCCACGCCGCGGGCCTACCATCTCATCGAGGAGGGCGGAGCCAAGCTCTACAGCCGCCTGCACGCTGCCGCTCTCGAACACGGGACATGGATGGCGCCCTCGGCCTATGAGGTGGCGTTCCTCTCCACGGCTCACGAGGAGGCGCACATCGATGAGGCCGTCGCGGCCTTCCACCACGGCCTGCTCGTGGCCAGTGGGCAGCGCCCGTGAGCGTGCGCCTGGACATCAACCAGCGAGTGATCGGCAAGCCCCTGCGGGTCTACTTCGCGATCGTGGTGTTCTACGGCTTGCTGCTGTCCTGGTGGGTGTTCTTCTTCTCCCGCCTCGGAGACCAACTGGCCCAGCGCATGGAATCTGTCGGCGTTCCGCTCAGCGAGGCGCAGCAGCAGGCGCTCGATCAGACGGCCGACGAAGCCATGCGCATGTTCATCTTCGAGGGCGGCTTCCTGGGCCTGCTGGTGTTGCTCAGCGTGTACTTGGTCATGCGTTCTGTGCAGCGTGAGAGCACCCTCGCGATGCAGCAGCGGAATTTCGTGTCGGCCGTCACTCATGAACTGCGAAGCCCCCTGGCTTCGGCGAGGCTGTACATCGACAGCATCCTCATGAAGCGCACCGATGAGTCGAAGACGGAGCGCTACCTGCGGCATGCCCGAGAGGATCTCGATCGATTGGGTTCCTTGATCGAGGACATCTTGTTGACCCGGCGCATGAGCGATGCGGGCATCGAAGTGGAGCCCGATGTCCTGGACTTGCGGGCCTGCACCGAGGCCGAGCTGGAACGCCTGGCGGATCTGCACCGTGAGCAGGGGGCGCAGCTGCGGCTGCTGGAGGGTGCGCCTGCTTTCTGCAGGGTGGATCCGACAGCCTTCCCGCAGATGCTCGAGAACCTCGTCTCCAATGCCTTGAAGTATGGCGGCGAAGACCGAGTGGTGGAGATCTCGATCGAGTCGAGGACGTCTCCCGTCACGACGGGTAGCAAGAGCTCGGGGATCGATCGCCTGGGCAAGGCTCGACGGCACTCGAAAGGCGGGTGGGTCGTGCTGAGCGTTTGCGACCATGGGGCCGGTTTGAACGGCGTGGACCCAGCTCAACTCATGGAGCCCTTCGTGCGCGGTGGCGACGAAGAAGTGCGCACCCGGCCCGGTGCTGGCCTCGGCCTCTTCATCGTGCGCGAGTTCGCATCAGCGCACGGTGGCGTGCTCAGCATGCAGGATGGTCTGGCCGCAGGCGGGACGCGCGTGAGCCTCAGTTTCCCGGCAGCTTCATCCGGGGAGGCCGAATCATGAGCGCTGCGCGGCTGATGGTGGTTGAGGACGAAGCCCACCTGGCTGAGGTGATCGCCGACAACCTCAAGCTCGAAGGCTGGGAGGTCGAGGTCGTGGGCGACGGAGCGCTGGCACTGGAGCGCATCCGCAAGTCAGCTCCGGATCTCGTCCTGCTCGACGTCATGCTGCCTGGGCTGGACGGGTTCACCGTCTGCGACACCCTGCGCGCCGAAGGATGTCGGGTGCCGATCCTCTTCCTGACCGCCAAGAGCAGCCGCGACGACCGGGTCCGTGGCCTGAAGCTCGGTGGCGACGACTACCTGGGCAAACCCTTCGATCTGGAAGAGTTGATCCTGCGCGTGCGTGCCATCTTGCGCCGTGGCGAGTGGTACAGCTCGTCCTCGACCGCCGGCGAGACCCTCGTGCTGGGTGACGCCAGCGTCGACTTCGCCACCTACACGGTGACTTCCGGTGAGCGCTCCGTCGAACTGTCCCAGAAGGAAACCATGATCCTGCGCCTGCTCGCCGAGCAGCCGGGAGTGGTGGTGGCGCGAGCCGACATCGTGGAGCGCGTTTGGGGTTACGACGTCTTCCCGACCTTGCGCACCGTGGACAACTTCATCGTCCGTCTGCGCCGCCTGCTCGAGCCCGACCCCCGCAACCCTCGTTACATTCACACCGTCCGTGGAACTGGATACCGCCTGACGCCATGACTTCCAACGACACCTTGATGCTCAAGGCCTTGCGCCGAGAGCCCGTAGACCGTCCACCCGTCTGGCTCATGCGCCAAGCAGGCCGCTACCTGCCTGAGTACCAGGCGGTGCGCAAGAAAGCGGGGGGCTTCCTCGCCATGTGCCACGACCCGGAGCTGGCGGCCGAGGTCACGTTGCAACCCATCCGGCGCTTCGGCATGGACGCAGCCATTCTTTTCAGCGACATCCTGTTGCCCTTGGCCTCCATGGGGATGCCGTTGGAGTTCCAAGACGGGCGCGGGCCGGTGCTGCCGAAGCCGCTTCGGAACGCCGACGATGTCGCTGCCCTGAAGCCCGTCGTGCCGGAAGAATCGCTGGCTTATGTGGGTGAGGCGCTCCAATGCACGGCTGCCGGTTTGCCGAGCGGGACCACCTTGCTCGGCTTCTGTGGTGCGCCCTACACCCTCGCCAGCTACGCCATCGAAGGGGGGACCAGCAAGGCCCACGCGAAGGTTCGGCAGCTCATGTACCGCGAACCCGCGGTCTTCGAGTCGCTCATGTCGAAGCTGGCCGAGACTTCGGGCCGACATCTCGCCTACCAGGCGTCCCAGGGTGCCCAGGCCGTGGTGCTCTTCGACACGTGGGCAGGGACCCTCGGTCGCGAGGACTACCTGCGCCATGCGCTCCCTTGGTCCAAGCGCGCCCTGGAGATCGTCGCCGCCGAGAGCGATGTGCCCCGCATCCACTTCGTGCTCAACGGACAGCACGTCCTGGACGAGGTAGTCGCCGCCGGAAGCGAAGGGGTGGCGGTGGACTGGCGTGTTTCCATTGCCGACTGCATGGAGCGCTGGGGTGACCAGGTCGCCTTTCAGGGCAACCTCGACCCTTCTCTCCTGCTGGGTACGCCCGAGCTGGTGGCGCAGCGCACACGCGCCATCCTGGAGTCGGTGGGTGGTCGCCCGGGCCATGTGATGGGCCTGGGGCACGGTGTGCACAAGGAGACGGATCCCGAATGCGTGGCGGCATTCGTCGACACGGTGAAGGCTTTTTCGTGTGCAAGCGTGAAGGGAGCCTGAGGTGAGTGAAGCGACGAGTGACTCAAGAGGCGGATCGTCGAGGCCGGCGGAAGCGCCGCTGCAGGTCGGCGAGGACGTGCTGGCCAAGTTGGCTGTCGCTGGGCCGCGCTACACCTCCTACCCCACGGCGCCCGAGTGGTCGGACGACTTCGGTGAGGCGGATGCGTTGGCTGCCTACGGGCGCGCGGCCCAGGAAGCCGATGAACCCCTCTCGCTCTACGTCCATCTGCCGTTCTGCTCCCGCCTCTGCCTGTACTGCGGGTGCACCGTCGAGATCAACGGCAAGCAGTCCCGAGCGGACAGCTACCTGGATGCCGTGGAGCAGGAGATCGCCCTCGTCTCGAAGGCCTTGGGCGAGCGCCGCGATGTGGTGCAACTGCACTGGGGCGGAGGCACACCCACCTTCCTCTCCACGACCCAGCTGCGTCGCCTGTTCGCGATGCTGACCGACAAGTTCCGGCTGCAGGGCGACGCCGAGGTTTCCTTGGAAGTGGACCCGCACGTCACGACCCGCGAGCAGCTGGAGTGCCTGGCGGACCTGGGCTTCAATCGGGTCAGCATGGGTGTGCAGGACCTCGACCCAGCCGTGCAGCAGGCGGTGCGTCGGGAGCAGACGGTGGACGAGACCACTTCGTTGATCGAAGGCTGCCGCGAACTGGGCATGCAGGGCGTCAACGTCGACCTCATGTACGGTTTGCCCGAGCAGACCATGGACGGTTTCTCCCGGACCCTCGATCTCATCGCTCAGCTGCGTCCCGATCGTCTGGCTGTCTTCGGCTACGCCCACGTGCCCTGGCTCAAGCCGGCCCAGAAGGTGCTCGAGTCCTATGCCATGCCGGACGCCGCGCAGCGCACGGGCTTGTTCTCGGCCGCGCTCAAGACCCTGAGCGGTGCGGGCTACGCCGTTGTAGGCCTGGATCACTTCGCGCTCGAGACGGACCCGATGGTCACGGCCCTGCATGCGGGGGAGCTGCACCGCAACTTCATGGGTTATGCGACCCGCCCTGCCCCGGACATGGTGGGCCTGGGCATGAGCGCCATCGGCGATGTGGCCGGCGCGTTCCTGCAGAACCCGAGGGACACCAAGACCTACGAAGCCGCTCTCGCTGCAGGGCATCTGCCCACCTTGCGCGGGCTGCTCCGTACGGAGGAGGACGAGCTGCGGCGAACCATGATCCTGTCGCTCATGTGCCGCATGCGTCTGGACCTCGACGAGCTGGAGCAGGAGCTGGGCCGCAGCGACCTGGCCTCGCACTTCGCCACCGAGTGGGCTGAGTTGCAGCCGCTGGCGGATCAGGGCTTCTGCACCCTCAGCGCCAGGCGACTGGATGTCACCCCCATGGGGCGGCTCTTCCTGCGGCACATGGCCATGGTGTTCGATGCCCATCTGCGCCGGCAGCGGGCCGCGGCCAAGGCCGGGGACTCCCAGGATGGCCCACGCTTCAGCAAGACTCTCTGAGTTGACCGCACCCGAGGAAAGCCGTTTCGTCGACACCCTGGTGGTGGGCGGCGGCATGAGCGGCCTGGCCTACGCCCATGGTCTGGGGCCTGGGGCCGATGTGGTCCTGCTCGAGGGCGGCGAGCGCTGGGGCGGTCTGGTGCGCACGCGCACCTGGGAAGGCCTGCACTACGAGTGCGGCCCCGAGGCCCTGCAGGACAACGCCCCCGAAACCCTCGCGCTCATCGAGGAACTTGGGTTGGAACGCTGTGCGGCCCACACGTCGGCCCACCGACGTTTCATCCTCCTGCCGAAGGGGTTGGTGGATGTTCCCACAGGGCCCGGTGCGTTTCTGCGTTCACCACTCCTGAGCGTGGCCGGAAAGCTCCGGGCCTGCTCGGAACCCTGGCGCAGCGGCAGCACGGCGCTGGACGGATCCATGGCGGACTTCGTGCGGCACCGCCTTGGGCAGCAGGTGCTCGACCATCTGGTGGACCCCGCCATTTCCGGCATCTACGCCGGCGACCCGGAGCTGCTCTCCCTGCGAGCGAGCTTCCCCAGCATGTGGGAACTCGTGTCCGAACACGGCTCCCTGATCCGAGGGATGTTCGCCAAGCTCAAGGCGCGCAAACGTGCCCGGGCGGAGTCAGGTGAGGCACCCAAGCCCCGGCGCGCACCGGAACTGCTGACCGTCGCGGGAGGCATGGAGAGCTTGCCCCTGGCCCTCAGCAAGGCGCTGGGTGACGGGGCGCAACTGCGCAGCCCGGTGAGTCATGTGCGTCGCGTGGCGCAGCAGGAGGCACTCACGGAGGCCGAGCGGGGGGCTCAGTGGGTCGTGACGACCGATGCCCCGAGCGGCGCCCCGGCCCGGTGGTTGGCTCGCCAGCTGGTGCTGGCCGTGCCCGTGGCAGCGGCCGCGGCAGTTCTCCGGGAAGACGAGCCGGACCTCTCCCAACAACTACGCTCCATGGTCAGCGAGGCGGTGATCTCCGTGGCCCACGTCTGGCCGCGGGAGGCCGTGGCCCACCCGCTCAATGGCTTTGGTTACCTGGTTCCTTCGAAGGCTGGCATGACGCATCTGGGCACCCTCTTCAGCAGTTCCATCTCGCCCAGCCGCTGCCCTCCGGGCCAAGTGGTGCTGAGGACCCTGATGGGTGGCGCCCGGCGGCCGGAGCTGCTGGAGCTGGACGATGAGACCCTGCTGGGGCATGTCCGGCGCGAAGTGGGGGGTGTCCTCGGCTGTTCTGGAGAGCCCAGCTTCACGCATGTGGCGCGCTGGCCCGTGGCCCTGCCGCGATACGACCTCGAACAAGTGGCGCGCCAAGATAGGATTGATGAGCTGCTGGCCGAGCGGCCAGGCTTGTCCATCATCGGAAACCATCGCCGGGGAATCTCCGTGAACGCCCTCATCGAGAGTTCGCGCTCACTGGCCAGGGAGCACCGAAGCGCGCATGCATGACCGCGACGCCCAAGTGGTGCTGCTTGTTCGGGCACTCGAGGAAGCGGACGCGGAGGGGCGGCTGCTCCCCTCGGCCCAGCGAGCCCGGGCGACGTCGGCGGCACGGGAAGCCTGGGGTGATGGGAGCGGCGACGAGGTCGACGAGGAAGCGCTGCTCGTGCATCGCGCAGATGTGTTGATGCTGGATGTCGAGCGGCAGGTACCGCGCTTGAGTCGCCTGCTGGGTGCCGACCGCCTCGGTGGGAGCCTGGCGTCGCTCGTGTTGCTCGGTGCCCTGCTCGTGGGTGCGGCAGGCAATGCCCTGGGGCCGGCACGTCAGATCCAGGTGCTGTTCGCGCCGATGCTCGGCCTCGTGGCCTGGAACCTGGTCGTCTACCTGCTGCTGCTTGTGGTCTCACTCAAACGGGCTGCGAAGAGCAACTCCACAGGGGACGCGCCTCGGCTGCGCGAAGCTGCTGGGCGGCACTCGGTGACAGGTGTCGTGGGGGGCTTGGCCAGTCGATTCGTCCAACGTCACTTCCGGCGCGCCCTGGCCGAGCAGGCCGAGCAGCAGGCGCTGGTGACGGCAGCCGCCTCGGGCTTTGCGCGCCTCTGGGGTGCGGCCTCCACGGCGCTCATGGCCTGTCGGCTCACGCGCCTGTTGCACCTGGCGTCGCTCCTGTTGGCCGCGGGAGCGATCGGTGGCATGTACGTGCGTGGGCTAGGTCTCGAGTACCGCGCCAGCTGGGAGAGCACCTTCCTGACGGCCGAACAGGTCCAGTCGGTCCTGCAGAGCCTGTTGGGGCCGAGTGCCTGGTTGTTGGGCACGGTCGTGCCGGAGGTGGCGCCCTTGGAGGCTCCGGCTGACGGACTGGCGGCGCCCTGGATCCACTTGTGGGCCACGACGGTTGTCCTGTTCATCGTGCTGCCGCGTCTGGCGCTCTGGTGCCTGGATGGCGTGCGCGTGCGTCGTCTGTCCCGGTCGGTGCAGCTGGATCTGGGGGCGACCTACTTCCGAAGCCTGTTGGTTCCGGTCCGGGGGGATGCTTCGAGCGTGGACGTCTTCCCCTATGGTGCTCGCCTGGATGCGCGAGCCCGGGAGACCCTGATGGAGCTGATGCACGACGTGCAGGGGGCCCGGGCCGAAGTGCGCGTGCACGACACGCTGACCTACGGCGACGAGGCGGCGGGCATCGCCCTCAACGAGGGGGCTCTCAACCAGGGGGCTGGCGTCGACAGTGCGCAGGCTCGGCGCAGCGCGGTGGTGGTCTTCGGCCTGGCCCAATCGCCCGAGTCGGAAGTGCATGGAGAGTTCGTGCGCGAGTTGACCGAGCGGCTCCAGGCCTTGGACACCCCCTGGGGTCTCGCCGTACTCATCGAGAACTCGAGCTATCGACGCCGCATGTCGGAACCTCGCCGGCTCGAAGAACGCCAGCGAGCGTGGGATCGTGTGCTTCGGGATGTGGGCCAGCAGGCGGTGCACGTGGACCTGGGCCGAGAGGGCCTAGAGGGTCGAGAGCAGTCGCTCCCGCCCGATGTCATGAACCGCCTGGCAGAACTCATGCGGCCGGCAACTCCTGAGGCGGCGCGCTAATGGAGAACATCGCACTCAGCCTGGTCAGCCACACCAATGTGGGCAAGACGACTTTGGCGCGCACCCTGTTGCGCCGGGATGTGGGCACGGTCTTTGACCAGGCACATGTCACCGAAGTCAGCGAGGCCTGGCCGCTGATCGAGACGCCAGCCGCGCGCCTGTCGTTGTGGGACACGCCGGGCTTCGGCGACAGCGCACGCCTCTTGCGTCGCCTGCGCAATGAGGGCAACCCGCTGGGCTGGTTCCTGCACGAGGTCTGGGACAAGGCGACGGACCGGGCGCTCTGGTGTAGCCAGGAGGCGGTGCGGAACATTCGCGAGGACGCCGACGTCGTGGTCTACCTGGTGAATGCTGCCGAGGACCCCGAGGACGCGGCCTATGTGCCGCTGGAGCTGGAGCTGCTGGGTTGGCTCGAATGCCCGGTGTTGCTGCTGCTGAACCAGACGGGCTCGGCGGATGAGTCGCAGCGCCTGGAAGAACGCTGGCGCGAGGCAGCCAAGCGCTTCCCCCACGTTCGCGGCGTGCTCTCGTTGGATGCCTTCACGCGCTGTTGGGTCCAGGAAGGCACCTTGCTGGAGAAGGTCGCGCAGGTCCTCCCGGACGCCAGCCGCTCCGCCATGAGCGGGCTGCTCGCCGCCTGGAATGAGCGCAACCTGAAGATCTTCGATGCAGCCATGGAGTCGCTCCTGAGCGTGTTGCTGGAGACGGCCCGGGATCGTGAAGCGCTGCCCTCGAGCCTGGCGTCCAAGGCGGACAAGAACCGGGCCATGGCGGCCCTGGCTCAACGCCTGGAGCTGCGCTCTCGCGCTCTCATGGAGCAGCTGATCGAGGCGCATGGTTTGGACGGTGAAGCGGCCGCGCAGGTGCAGGAGCGCATCGAGGACTTCGTGTTGCCCTCCGAGAGCCCGCTGGATGTGAAGGGCGGAGCCCTGTGGGGAGGCTTGCTCACTGGGGCTGCGACTGGAGTCACGGCTGAGGTCATGACCGGCGGCTTCGGCTTCGGGTCCGGGATCGTGGTGGGTGCGGCCTTGGGAGCCCTGGGCGGCGCGGGCTTGGCGAAGGGCTTCCAGTTGGTGTTCGGCCTCGGCCAGCAAGCAGCGGTGCGCTGGGGTAGCGAGTTCCTCACGGGCTTCGTGCGCCAAGCCACCTTGCGCTACCTCGCCGTGGCGCAGTTCGGTCGGGGGCGCGGGGCCTTCCACGACGACGCGCTGGAGGCCGGGGAAGACAACCCCTGGCTCGAAGCCCTGGACCAACACCTGGGTGAACGCTCGGCAGAACTGGCGAAGGCCTGGAAGCAGTTGGAGGCCGAGCCCGACGCGTCCGCGTCGAACGATGGAGGGCTGAGTCCCGCCTTGCGCGGCCTGGTGAATGATGTGCTCATCGCGCGCTACCCAGATGCCCGGCGGGTCCTGCAGGAGTGACGGAGCCCGGGGGCGCCACGCCTGCGAAGCCTGGGGCGAAGTCAGCCCCGCTCCCACACGAAGGCGTCTCCCACCCGCAGGACCAGTTCAGCGCTTCGTTTCCTTGGCGGGCACTCATCACGGTCGCCATCTGGGGGGCGTCCTTTGTCGCGATCCGCGTGGCCTTGACGGCGTTCACTCCAACAGGGCTCGTGGCGTTGCGCCTTGTGGTGGGCAGCAGCTTGCTGGGCTTGCTCATGCGCGCGCGGCGCGGGCGCTGGCTTCCGGCGCGTGCAGACCTGGGGCGATGTGTCCTGCTCGGCGTGGTGCTCGGGGGCCACTTGCTGATCCAGGCCGTGGGTCTGCAGTACACCACGGCGATCCACACCGGTTGGATCATCGGGATCATCCCCGCCATGATCGCCCTGGGGGCGCACTGCTTCCTTGGCCAGCGCATGCAACCCGCCGGCTGGCTGGGGATGGCTGTGGCGTCGGCGGGCATCCTGCTCGTGACGTCCGTTCAGCCGGGGGACTTTACCGACGCCGGTTTCGGAGACGCCTTGCAGTTGGTGTCTTGCGTGACGTGGACGGTGTACACCCTGGCTGCGATCGGAGTCTTGTCGCGCAACGACCCGCTGCAGGTCACGGCGTTCTCCATGGCAGTGGCTGCTGCGGTTGTCGTCCCAGCTCTCCCCTTCCAGGGGCTGCTCACGGCCACTCCAGATGTCAGTGCCTGGGCTGCCGTGGCCTTCCTGGCTCTCGTCTGCAGCGCGCTCGCCTATCTGCTTTGGAGTCAGGCGTTGGAGTCCCACGGAGCAACCCGTGTGGGTTCGATGCTTTACGTCGAACCGCTGTTCACCTTGTTGGTGGCCGTGGCTGTTCTCGATGAACCGGTGAGCCCGCGGAGTCTGTTGGGCGGCGCACTCGTGATTCTGGGGGTCTGGGTCGTGGGTTCGAGAGCCAGCTCCCGGGGTCGCACTGAGCGGCAGCCCCGTCGAGGGCGCTAGGGCAGGACATCGACGACGAAGCAGCCTTCGGTCAGGGCCGAGGGTGCCCAGCTCATTCCTTGCACGGTGCCCATGAAGCTGCCGGCGATCCGTTGTCCGTCGAACGCCAGGATGTCCACACGCCAGGGCAGGGCCGGGTTCAATACGTCCAACCAAAGGATTGCCGAACAGCCGCCACCCGACTTGTTCTTGTTCTTCTTGGGTGAACTGCAACAGGAGCTCCGTCGTTCGAGCGCCGCCCGGTCGACACCAGACCAGCTTTGCGGCAAGGGATCAGCCGACTGGAGTGCAAAGTCGAGGAACAGTTTTTGGCATGCGGAGCTGACGCGTGTCCTGCCCACGAGACGTGTTGCAGGTTCCAGGTGCGCTGGCAGAGGCAGCGGGCTCGGCTGGAGTTCCACATCAGTGGAGCGCCGTTGTTGGCCGTCGGAACGATAGCTCAGGGCGTTCGGCCCAAGCCGACCTTGAGCGTCGAGCACGGCGAGGCCCACCGTGGATGCACCTGTGCCCAGCGGGTTACGGATCGTCACCGGGTGGCAACCTGTCTTACCCCTGACGCGAACGATGTGGTGTCCGGTGACATCATCTCGAAACAAGGTCTTGGCCCGACGCTTGCCGATGCGAATGGACACACGGCGTTGTCCCAGGAAGTTGCCGTGCACATCCAAGCTGTCGCCCTTGCTCACCAGCACCTGCTGAACCAAGGTGACCTCGGGCGCGCGCAGCTCGAAAGTGGTGGGGGAGAGGGAGGCGGCGCCGCCCTTGGGCTTGACGTAGAGTTCGAGCTCGCCTTCGACCCCGGTTCGCACCCGAGCGGTGATGACCTTGTCACCGTAGGTGAGGACCTTGAGCCGGTAGCGTTTGGGTGCCCCTGGCTTGGACAGCCAAACCCGGGGCTTCTCGGCTCCGAAGCCAGACCCCGTGATGGTGACCACCGTGTCCAACGCGCCCAGATCAGGTGAGATGCTGATGAACTGGGTCTGCGGCATCGGAGCCAGGCTGAGCAGCAAGATCATCCAGCCGAACAAGAGGGACCGTGTTGCAAGGGTTTGCATGGGCTGGAGCAGGGCTGGGTTTCGAGAGGGCGACAAACAAGGGAACGGGATGGGGGGGCAGCACCGGACGGACCCAGCGAGCGCCAGCTGACGGCTGTCCTGCCAGCGACGCTGCCTGAGAGCCTGGGGTCCGTTAAGATGCCTCGTCCCCTTTCGCCGTTCTTCCTGGAGTCTGTGCTACATGACGTTCTCTCGCATGGCCCTGAGCTGGCGCAGGACGCAGTCGACCCGGCCGGCGGTCTTGGGTCTCTGCCTCTGGGCAGGCTGTCTCGCCTGTGGCGCTGCGCCGACGGTTCGAAGCACGGACGCATCGGCCGAGGGGCTGCTGGCAGCGGCGGACTCGCGCTCAGATGCAGTGGCCGAGCAGGGCACTGCGCCTGACGGCGAGGACCGGGAAGGTTGGATGCCCCTGTTCGATGGGCGAAGCCTCGAGGGCTGGATGCCCAAGATTGCCGGGCAGGCCTTGGGCCGTGACGAGCGCCAGATCTTTCGCGTGGAAGACGGTGTTCTGAAGGTGTCCTACGAGAACTACGAGCAGTTTCAAGGCGAGTTCGGGCACCTCTTCTACGAGACACCCTTCTCGCACTATCGTCTGCGCGTCGAGTACCGGTTCACGGGCGAACAGACGCCTGGCGGGCCCGGTTGGGCCTGGCGCAACAGCGGCGTCATGTTGCACGGGCAGTCCCCCGAGAGCATGGGCACCGACCAGGAGTTTCCTGTGAGTCTCGAGCTGCAGCTGTTGGGTGGCGACGGACAGAACACGCGGCCGACGGCGAATCTCTGCACGCCGGGCACGGACGTGGACATCGCGGGACAGCCGGTGAGCCAACACTGCATCAACGCGGAAGCTCCTACTTTCCATGGCGACGGCTGGGTCACCGTGGAAGCCGAAGTCATGGGCGGTGAGCGGGTGCGGCATCTGGTGAACGGGAGGGTGGTCCTTGAGTACTCCCGCCTGCGTTACGACCCCGACGATGCAGACGCGCGCCGGCTGCCGACCTTCCCAAGGACGTGGGTCAGCGGCGGCTACCTGTCGCTGCAGGCGGAGAGCCACGGCGTGGAGTTCCGCCGCGTCGATGTGATGCCCCTCGATTCATGAGACGGCCGTGGAAACGACGGTGTGGCCCTGCGACCTGCCTCGCCTTGTGTCTCGCCTGGGGTCTCCTGGCTTGCCAACCCGGCGAGGAAGCCAGCGAGCCAGACAGCGTTCAGCCGAAGGTCGAGACTTCGGGGCAGGTCTTCTCCGAAGTGCGCGATGCGGCCTTTGACCTGGTAGCCAACGGTGCCCCGGATGTGCAGTTGCGTCTCGCGTTGCAGGAGGCCCGGGCACTCAAGCCGGAGGCCTACGGTGTGAACGTCATGCTGGGGCAGGTGTGCGAACGGATGGGGCTCGCGGCGGAATCCGCGGATGCCTACGAGGTCGCCCTCGCGGCGCGCCCCGACGACATGGCGACCTTGCGCGCCTTGGTGTTGCAGTCCATGGAGGCCGGTCGCCATCAACGGGTGCGCGAGTTGCTTGAGCAGGTGTCCCTGGCTCCTTCCGAAGCGGGCTCGGTCCTCTTGTTGGAAGTCCGGTTATTGGTGGAAGGAGAGCAAGGCAACTCGGCGTCGGACGAAGTCGCGGCTCTGCTCGCTCGCGGTCTCGAAATCGAGCCGGTGCTGGCCGTGGAGGCGCTCACGATCCTGGGCAAGTGGTTGCACGAGACAGGGCAACACGATCTGGCCCGGGGTGCGCTGCTCGGTGCCCTGGCCGGCGCGCCTTCCGACACGGCCGTGCTCAAGACCTTGGCGGCGGCTTGCTGGAGGTTGGGGCTGGAGCCCGAAGCCCAACGCTGGCAGGAGGTGCTCGAGCTGCTGTTGGGCCTGCAGGACAATGTGTTCACCCGCGAGCAGAAGACCAGCAGTGGCGAGGCCAACCAACGCCAGGCCTTGGAGAACAGCGACTACATCCGGCGCGAGATGGACTTGCACCGCGAGCGACTTGCCAGGCTCACGGTGATCCACCCCCTATGGCCGGACGCCTTCCTCGAGCTGGCGGAGGTCCAAGCGGCAGCCGGGGAACAGGCCGAAGCGTGCAGCACCCTGCAGGGCTACTTCTCCCAGCACGGCACGAGCCTGACCGAGGTCGAGCGCCAGACGCTCCTGCGTCGCTACTGCCGCTGAGGGGTGGAGCTACTGAATTGTTGGAGTGGCTTGCGTTTTGAAGATGTTTTGATGATTCTAGAAGTATGGAAATATCAGCAGCCGTTGCCGCCCTGTCCGCCTTGGCGCACGAGTCCCGTTTGGAAGCCTTCCGCCTGCTGGTGAAGGCTGGGCCCGAGGGGATAGCCGCCGGTGAGATCGCCGCCCAGCTGGATGTCCCCGCACCCACCCTCTCGTTTCATCTCGCGCAGTTGGTGCGGGCGGGCTTGCTGAGCTCCCGGCGCAGCGGACGTTCGGTGCGCTACGCCCTGCGCGTGGATGGCATCCGGGATCTTCTGGGTTTCGTCACCCAGGAGTGCTGCCAGGGGCGGCCCGAGTTGTGCATGCCTCAGGAGGCGTGCGCCGACGCTGACCTGGCATCGGCCGCAAGCGAAGGTGATTGCGGGGAGTGCGCGCCATGAGCAACCGACGCATGCAGGGCTTCGAACGCCTGCTGAGTCTGTGGGTCGCCTTGTGCATGGTGGCGGGCATCCTGTTGGGGCGCTTCGCACCCGGCCTCGCCCAGACCCTCGACGGCATGAGCCTCGATGTGGGTGGTGCACCGGTGGTGTCGATCCCTATCGCCATCTGCCTCTTCTTCATGATGTTTCCGATCATGGTGAAGATCGACTTTACGGAGGTCGTGCGCGCCGGCAAGAGCACACGCCCGGTGTTGTTGACGCTGTTCATCAACTGGTGTGTGAAGCCGTTCACGATGCTGGCCTTGTCGAGCTTCTTCCTCGGGCACCTGTTCCTGGAGTTCATCGGACCGGACGCTACCGACCTCGTGAAGATCCCCTTCGGCCTCGACCTCGAACTCGGGGCGCACTACGGCGCTGGGCAGGTGGTGCTGCACGAAGGGATGCGCATGCTGGAGATCCCACTCTGGCGTAGCTATCTCGCCGGCTGCATCCTGTTGGGCGTGGCGCCATGCACGGCCATGGTGCTGGTCTGGGGTTACCTCGCCCGGGGTAGCGACGCCCACACGCTCGTGATGGTGGCGCTCAACTCCCTGACCATGCTCGTGCTCTATGGGTTGCTGGGCGGCTATCTGCTCGGCGTGGGGCGGCTGCCGGTGCCGTGGCAGGCCTTGCTGCTGTCCATCGGCGTCTATGTGGCGCTGCCCCTGGTGGCCGGCATCCTCGTGCGCAAGAGTCTCCTGGCCAGCAAGGGGGAGGTCTGGTTCAAGCAGCGCTTCTTGCACGTGCTCACGCCCATCACCATCGGCGCCTTGCTGCTCACCTTGGTCTTGCTGTTCTCCTTCAAGGGGGACGTGATCCTCGAGAACCCGCTGACGCTGGTTTGGATCGCCGTGCCGCTCGTGGTCCAGACGCTGCTCATCTTCGGACTGGGGTATGGCCTGGCCAAGCTCCTGGGGCTGCGTTACGCCGACGCGGCGCCCAGCGCCTTGATCGGCGCCAGCAACCACTTCGAAGTGGCCATCGCCACCGCGGCCATGTTGTTCGGGCTCTCGTCGGGTGCCGCCCTCGCGACGGTGGTGGGCGTGCTGATCGAAGTGCCGTTGATGCTCATCCTGGTGCGATTCTGTCTCAGGACCGAGGGCTGGTTCGGCAAACCCGAGTCGCAGGCTTCCTGAGTCGGGCTCAGTTCCTTCAAACGCAGCTCCGGTCGCCCGCGTTGCTTCTGGCATGCTGTGCGACTGCTTCCTTGTCCCGCGCCCGTTGTCCTTCGTGCTTGATGTCCTTCGTGCCTGACTGCTCTTCGAAATGGACTGCGATCTGTCGTGTGCGCTTCCGGCCTTCGTGGTCGTGCGTCTGGCTGCTCGCCAGCTCCATGGCTGCCTTGGGTTGCGGGGCCGAGAGCGCACCCGGTGAAGGCGGCGTGAGCGCTGAGAACCCAAGCTCTGCGTCGACTTCTGAGTCGGCCGGGGTGACGACCGGAGCAGACTCTTCCAGGGCGGGGGGATCAGCCCTGGGCGAGGCGCTCGTGGACATGGCCGAGGCCGCCGGAATCGACTTCGTCCATACCCATGGCGGCCGCGGGAAGCGCTACTTGTTCGAGACCATGGGCTCGGGTGTGGCGGCCAGCGACTTCAACGGTGACGGTCGACCCGACTTGATATTCCTGCAGAGCGGCACCCTGCCAGCCGACGAGTTCAACGAGAACGTGTTGAAGCAGGCGCGGCATGCCACGGGCACCAGCAGCTCGCTCTACCTGAACCAGGGGGCGTGGCGCTTCTCCAACGCCACCGAAGGCAGCGGCCTCGAAGACCCCTTCTACGCCATGGGCCTGGCGGTGGGGGACATCGACGCGGACGGCGATCGGGATGTCTACGCCGCTGCCTATGGTTGGGATCGTCTGTTCGTGAACGACGGAGCAGCCCACTTCGAGAATCGGGCCGAGGCGGCGGGCGTGCGCGATCGGCGCTGGACCATCGGCGGGGCCTTCCTCGATGCGGACCTGGACGGCGACCTCGACCTCTACGCCCTCGGTTTCATCGACATGTCGCTCAAGGACCACCGGGTGTGTGGCCCATCGCCAGACGTCCGCCAGTACTGCCACGTGGATGGTTGGGAGGGCATCATCGACCGCCTGTGGGTCAACGACGGCTCGGGGAACTTCGTGGACGGGGGCGAGGCGGCGGGCATCTCGAGCGCCAAGCGGCGCGGCTTGGCGGTGATCGGCAGCGACTGGGACGACGATGGGGACACGGATCTGTTCGTGGCCAACGACAGTCAGGCCAACCTCGTCTGGCGCAACGAAGGGGATGGGACCTTCACCGACATCAGTGGCATGTCCGGCGCCGACCTGAATGAGCACGGCAAGAGCGAGGCCTGCATGGGCTCGGATATGGGCGACCTGGACAACGACGGTGACCCGGACCTCTACGTCGTGAACTTCCAGGCCGAGACCAACACCCTCTACCGCAACGACGGCGGCGGCTTCTTCACCGACGTCTCCGGCAGCAGCGGCACGGGCCAGCCCAGCCGCGACGCTCTGGGCTTCGGCACGGTCTTCGTGGACATCGAGAACGACGGCGACCTCGACATCTATGTCGCCAACGGCCACATCATGGACAACATCGACGCCACCGAGAGCAGCAGCACCTACGCCCAACCCGACCAGCTGATGCTCAACGACGGCGGTGGCCGCTTCGACGCGGCGGCACCGGAGCTCTCGGCGGCCCTGCGAGTGGGCCGGGTCGGTCGAGGGCTTGTGCGCGCTGATCTCGACGGGGACGGCGACCACGATCTGGTGGTGTCCAACAGCAACCAGCGCCCGTGGGTCCTACGCAACGACCTGGCGCAGGGCAACAGCATCGCCATCCGGCTGCACGGGCCAGGGGGGCGTGCGGATGCCGAGGGCGCGAAGCTCGTGTTCAGCGCCGGGGACAAGCGCTGGGTGCGCGAGCTGACCTCAGGCGGCAGCTACGAGAGCCACTCCGACAGCGAGATCATCGTGGGTCTGGGCGAGCTGATGCGCATCGAGAGCCTGAGCATTCGCTGGCCCGGCGGGAACACCACGGAGCACGGTCCGCTGGATACGGGTAAGCGCTACAGCATCGCGTTCAACGGAGGCTTGGTTGCTGAGGCTCCCTTCGCTCGCTGATCATCCGGCTCGTTGTAATTGGTCACTCTAGTGGGAGGCACGGGCGAATGGACTCGACGCGCCAGGGAGACGACGGACGGTTGGGCGGAAGGATTCTGAGCTTGCTGCTTCTGTGCTGCGTGGCGCTGCTCGGGTGTACGACACCACTTCCGGTCGTTGCCCGGGTCTCGGGGCGGGTGCTCTTCAACGGTGAGTTTCCGCTGCTGAAACGCGTGACGATGAAGGCTGAACCTTACTGCGTCGATGCCGTGGGCTCCGAGACGCTGCCCGAGGAGCGCGCGCTGCGTGACTCAGAGGGCGGCTTGGCCAACGTGTTGGTGTTCGTGAGCGACGGTCACGCCGGTCGGCTGCCAGATGGCCTGTCGCCGGAGCTGCTGGGCGAGGTGCTTCTTGACGCGAGGCAGTGCGCCTTCACGCCTCGGGTCTTGGGTGTCAGGGCACGCCAGTCGGTGGTCATGACGAACCACGATGATGTGATGCACCGTTTCCACCCTAACCCGACCCGCAACCGCGGCCATGAGCCGGGAATGCCGAACACGGGGCGGGAGCAGACCTTCGCGTTTCGGAACGCAGAGCGTCCCTTCCGCGTGATGTGTGACGTCCATGTCTGGGAGCGGGCATGGATCGGGGTCTTCGACCATCCCTGGTTTGCTGTCACGGACGAGCACGGGGTCTTCGAGCTGCCCGAGGGGCTGGAACCAGGGGCCTACACCCTCACGGCCTGGCATGAGGTGCTCGGGGAACGGACCTATCAGCTCATCGTGTCAGAGGGTGAAGCGGCACGCTTGGTGGAGCTGAACTACTGACGGCCAGAATGGGCCACGCCCTGAGCTCAGGCTCGGCTTAGAGCACTTCGTCCGGGCCTTCGTCGTAGACGGGCACCTCTTTGATGACTTCCGACTGGCCGTGCTCGCGCTCACGCCACAGCAGGTACTCGTCAATCTCATCCTGGTTGGCGGAGATCTCACTCAGGGAACGCATGAGCGAGCGTTCGCGGGACGAGAAGTCGACGCCCGTGGTGGAGCCGAAGTCGTCGTTGAGCGGGTCGAAGAAGAACAAGCCCACGATGAAATCGGCAATCTCCACCGGGTGCACGTCAGCTTCGGCGCCGGCGAAGAGGACGGTGGCGCCGCCGCCGATGGCCCAGTAGTCGCGGAAGTCGCGGTAGAGCGGTGAGGAGAACATGTGCAGCCCGCCTTCACCGAAGCTGCCGCCCTGCACGCCGGAGGTGCCTGCCTGGAAGCCGCTGATGACCTCGACGCCGAAGGGCAGGATGTTGAAGCCCGCCTCGGCCTGGGCCAGCACGCCCAGCGAACGGTGATCGTGCCAACCCAAGCCAGCGACCGAGCGCGCTCCAAAGGCGAACTGCACGGCGCGGGTGACGTGGGCATCGACCCAGAGACCGAAGCCGAGGTGCACGTCGAAGGACACGATGTCGAACACATCGAGGATGCGGTCGGGGATGTACCACAGCACGTGCTCGTACCAGGCGACGTCGATGGGCTGCCGGATGGCGACGTTGCTGCCGAGGAAACTGTTGTTGAAGAGGTTCTCGAGGTCTGCGGGGAGGCCGGCCAAGGCGGCTTGGACGCCGGGGTAGTCGGGGTCGACCTCGCTGACCGCATGCGCCAACTGGAACGATTCGATGGCGTTGCCCTGGGCCATGCGTTCCGTGGATGAGCGCATGGCGTGGTTCATGACCACGTCGATCTCGGAGCCGGAGCGTGGGGTGCTGCACCCCGCGCTTCCAACCAGCGCGGCGGCGAGCATGATTGCGGCAAAGAGACCTGTGCGCTTCATCGTGTTCCGGCTCCCGTTCATGGTGGTTCCAGCGACTTGCGGCCCCTGCTGAGCGTACCGCTGCTCAACACACCATGGCGCGCCAGAAGCCCTGATTGAAGTCTGGAGTGCGGGAGCTTTGGGTCGCCAGCCCGCGCAGAGGACGCTCAGCCCTTCTTGAAGCCCACCACCCAGCCGGCCAGCAGGGCCGCCGCAGACGGAACCCGATCGGTGAGGAAGTCGGTGAAGGTGGCGTTCTCCTTCAGGTTGAAGACCCATTCATTGAGTTGGGCAATGACGCCGTCCCAGTCCACCTCGAACCAACCCGCTTGGACGCCGGCCTGTGTCCCGAGGAAGAGGACCGCCATCAAGATCAGCAGGATCTTCACGATCTTGCGGGTGGTGTAGCCCAGGGCGAAGCCGATCAAACCGAAGAAGCTGGCCTCGGTGAGATACGGGAGGTACTTCTCGAGGCCCTCGGGCGATTCGCTCGCCTCGGCCGTAGCGCCGCCCGCGGTGAGGGCACTGGCACCCGGCGCGAGCACGGTGGACTCGCTGGTGGCGGCCCCGGCGTCGGGTGCCAAGGCGGCGCGCACGGCAATGGAGCCGACAAGCAGGACGGCGAGCAGCCCCAGGACAACCTTCTGCAGGGTCGTGGGGCCGGTGGCGCTGGCTGAGGAACCGCTGGTCTTCGAAGTCGTCATGGGGGTCGAGGCTACACCTCGGCATCCGCGATGGGAATCTCGGGAGGAGGTTACGTCTCTTGAGAATGGGCCTAACCTGGAGGCAGGCACCCGGGTTTGGGTTGTCCCTGTAGCAGGAGAAGGGCAGGAGAAGAGCAGAGGAAAAAGAGGAGGTCGTCGTGTTCAAGACCCTGGTCCTTGTGGCGCTGTCCAGCGTGTTGTTGATGCACCCGTCGGCGGCTCAGCTGCCGGTTCCTCCTGGGAGTTTGGATCTCCAAGGGCAACTCCTTGAGCTAACCCCCGAGCATCTTCTCGTCTTGCACTTCGAAGGAGGCGCAAGCGACGCCGACCTCAACGGCGACGGCGACAAGCAAGACTATGTCGTGTCCTTGCGTCATCACGGGAGCGGCCGGTCACAGTTGTTTCCAGTGGCCATCTCTCAGGTTCACTGGCTGCGTGACCCCTCGACTGGCGAGTTCAGTCGGTACATCGCCCTGTACGTGCGCGAATCCGATCACTCGGTGGACCTCAATGGAGACGGTGACCTTGCAGATGAAGGCGCCATGCTGATCGACGTGCGGTTCAGGAAGCTCATCAAGTTGCCCTTCGCCGTGAAAATGTCCTCCATTCGATTTTCTGGCGACTCCATTGCCTTCTCGGTTTCCGAAGCCCAGCAGGCTGCAGCGGATCTGAACGGAGACGGTGACGCTTCAGACTTCGTCGTTCACGTGCATGACCTGAAGAGTCAGGTCACCACCAACGTTGGGATCGCCTCGGGAGGATTCAGTCTCGACGTGCGTGCCACTGGCAGCGGGTTCGCCGTGTTGGTCTGGGAGTTCGCCCAAGGAGGAATCGATCTGGGAGGCGACGGGCTGGTCTCTGGCAACGTGATGCACCTCGTCAGTCAGGCTGGCCTCGCTACCAATACCGGCATTGCACCCTTGGGGCATGTCGTCGTCGGGGACGCCATCGTCCTGGCGGGTTCCGAGAGCTTCTCGGGAGAGGACTTTGACGGCGACGGTGTCGTGAGCACCAACAAGGCTTTGCTGTTGCTGGATGTCGAAACAGGCAATGCAGACTATCTCGGCGTGAGCGACCTCCTCCTCGGTCTCGGTACGTTTACGACGTCGACCATCGCACCCTACGCCTACACCCAGTTCGATGGGGAGATACTGCGGGTGAACACTCTCGACGGAACCCTGGCCACCGTGGATTCCATGCCGGTGCCCGTTGGGGAAGACCTTGCAGTCGTTTACGTGCCAGAGTCTGGCGTTTCGGATCTGAACGGCGACGGCGATTTCGGGGACGTCGTGATCCACCTCGCCGACGTGGAGACCCAAACGCCAGCCACGAATCTGGGCGTCTCGACCCAGCCCATCTTCAATCAACCCGTTGCCAAGGGAGCGGACGGAGTCGTGGTCACGACGATCTCGGAGAAGTCACAGGGCAACCGGGACAGAAACCTCGACGGCGACACGAAGGACTTCACGTTGTTGGTTCATCATGTGGCCAGCGGACAGAACCACGAAGTCCCCTTGGGGGTCGTTCAATTTGAGACGAGCTCGGGCTTGGTGGCGTTCCTGGTGTCCGAGGCTGGGAATGGTTCTGCCAACCTCAACCACGATGGCGATGCGAAGGATCATGTCCTGCACGTGATGAACGTGCGTACGGGCCAGCTCATGAACCTGAAGGCGGGTACTGCATCGTTCCAATTGGTGGGCCGGCGCCTCGCTTGGACGGTCAGTGAGCAAGACGAAGGCGGGAGCGACTTCAATGGCGACGGCGACAGCCTCGACCTCTTCGTGCACATGCTGGAACTCTAGATCCACCTGGCCTGACGGACACGAATCCGCGCCCTCCGAACATGTTCCGGGTGACGGAGTGTGAGAGACGGGCCCGTGGGTTACGTACGATGCGGGACGAAGCGGCCGGATGATGGGGTCGTGTGAATCGTGCGCGGAGGGACGGCCCTTTGGCCCAGAAGAAGGTGACGGCACGGACCAGTCTGCGCGAGCTGAAACAGCTGCTCACCACTTATGTCGGTGAGGTCGCAGCCCGAAAGTTCGCGTGTCTTCGCTTTCTGGGGCGCCGACGCTTGGACACAGCCCAGGAGGTGCTCGAATTCCATGAGGCCCTGTGCTTCCTGCGCGCCCACCCCGACAACGGCGAGGTCCTGGCGGAGGTGGAGCAGCAGCTGGAGCGCTTCCATGCCCGCGGGGACGTCCGGGCATTCCGGGACGAGCTCGCGGAGAGCGGCGTGGCGGGCACGGACATCCACTACCCCTTCTTCGCGCCCATGGCTGCCTGGCTCTCCAAGACCTGCGGCCAGCACCTGACCATCGACTGGGAGAGCGTGGATGAGCGCGCCGAGGCCCAGCTTCTGGCCTGGCTTGAGTCCTTCGTCTCCCCCGCGGAGTTGTTCGGGCTGTTCGAAGAGAAGCGCTCGGTGCGGGAGTGGGTCGAGCGGCTCAAGCACGAGGACGAATCGGACGCGGGCTTTCTCGTGCGCTGCTTCGCGGGCTTACCGGCTACGGCTCCGGTGCGCTCCCGGGCGCTGGAGGTGCTCGACCTGGGCTACCGGCTGGAGGGTTCGGCGGAGGGGCCTTCCCGCAGCACGGCCCACTGGCCCAAGAGCCGCGTGTGCTTCCAGCAGCAACCCCTGCGTCGGGCGCGCCCCGATCTCAAGTCCGCATGGAGGCAGCCGCCCCGTTCCGTGCGCGCGGTCTCGGCTCGCGACGGTCAGCGGCTCATCGACCTGGCCCGAGAGGCCATGGTGACCCGTGGGCGGGACCTCGACTCCTTCGCCTACGGCGACCCCCACGATGTGCGCATGATCGACTGTGGCGAGGGCCTGGAGTTCGCGTGCATCGGGCTGCGTCACGAACAGCGCAACGTGCTCGATGCCGTCTACGGATTCTTGACGCTCATGAACGGCGTGCCCATCGGCTACGTCCTGGCCAGCGCGCTCTTCCGCTCGTCGGAGATCGCCTACAACGTCTTCGAGACCTGGCGCGGCGGCGAGGCCGGTTACGTCTACGGCCGCGTGATCGGCATGCTGCACGCGCTGTTCGGGAGCGACGCCTTCACCATCTACCCCTACCAGCTGGGCCATGGCAATGAAGAGGGCCTGCGCTCGGGCTCGTGGTGGTTCTATCAGAAGCTCGGCTTCCGGCCCCGGGATGAGAAACGCCTACGCTTGATGGAGAAGGAACTGGGGGCGATGCGTCGAGACCCGACCCACCGCAGCAGCCGCGCCACCCTGGCGACCCTCGCGTCGGCCAACGTCTACTGGTCACCACGGGCGCCCCGGGACGACATCATCGGCGTCTTCCCGGGCGTGGCTCTGAGCCTCGCGGTGTCCGACCTCATGGCCCAGCGCTTCGGCTCGGATCGACGTCGGGGCGAACGAGAGCTGGGGGACGAAGCGGCCAAACGCCTGGGGGTCAGGAACCGGGCCCGCTGGAATCCGGAAGAGCGCAGAGCCTGGGCGCGTTGGGCGCCGGTGCTCGCCCTGCTTCCTGGCCTGGAAGGCTGGAGTGCGGAGTCCCGGCGGGGTCTGGTGCGGGTGGTGCGCGCCAAGGGTGGTCGCCACGAGTCGGACTTCGTGCGCTTGTTCGACGCACACCGCCCCCTTCGCCAGGCGCTAAAGGCCTTGGGAAAGCGCCTGGCGTCACGCCCTGCACGGGGCGGCTGAGGTCGACAGCAGGGCGGCCAGCACGAGTGAACGTCCTAGCTCAGCTGCGGATGCGCTCCAGGATGCGGTCCGTCTCGGCCAGGACCTCGGTCACGCACTCCGGCGTGTGGTCGCCCATGTGGCCGATGCGCCAGTGGGTCGTCTTGGTCTTGCCGTAGCCGCCGGTGATGAAGTAACCCGCGGCACGGTAGCCCTTGACCAGTTCGGCCATGGGGAAGCTGCCCTTGGCGTCGATGCTCGTGACGGTGGGGCTCAGGAAGCGTTCCTCCTGGGCCAGGGTTCCCATGCCGTTGGCGGCCGCCCAGTCGAGGACCAGGCGCTGCATCTTCAGGTGCTTCTCGAAGCGCGCGGCCATGCCACCGCTGGCGGCGATGTCCTGCAATTGCACGCGCAAGGCCTGCATGACGGAGATGGAGGGCGTGGTGGAGGTCATGCCCTTGTCGTCCTGGTACTGCAGGGCGGAGCGCAGGTCGTTGGTGTATCCGCGGCCGGGGACCTCATCCATACGGGCCGCTGCGCGCGGGGACACGGCAGCCAGCGCGAGGGCTGCGGGCAGGGCCCATGCCTTCTGCACACCTCCCACGGCGATGTCGATGTCGATGGCGTCGAAGTCGATCTGGGCACCGCAGGCGCTGGAGGTGACGTCCACGCACACCAGGGCGTCGGGGCAGGTGGCGCGCACGCCGCGCGCCACGCCGGCGATGTCGGACAACACTCCGGTGCTCGTTTCACAGTGGGCCACCATGACGGCGTCCACTGGTCCGTGCTCCTTCACGGCCGCGGCCACGGACTGCTCGTCCCAGCCATCACCCCACTCCTTCTCGACCTTCACCGCGTCCAGACCACAGGCGCTGGACAGCTTGAACCAGAGGTTGGAGAAGTTGCCGTTCACCAGGTGCAGCAGCTTGCCGCCGGGGCGCGTCACGCTGCGGCTGACCCCTTCCATGGCGGCCGTGGACGAGCAGCTGAGCACGACCACATCGCCCTGCGTCCCGAAGCACTCGCGGATACCGGGCAGGACGTCGGCCAGCAGCTCTTTCATGAACTCGCTGCGGTGCCCGATCATGGGCTTGGCTTGGGCCTCGAGCAGCTTCTTGCGCACGTGGGTCGGGCCGGGGATGAAGAGCTTGAGATCGGACGGGTCGGAGGGGGCAGACACGGGAGCTTCCTGTTGTGGTGGTTAGAAGGTGCGCACGCGCTGCATGAGCGGCGCATGGCGGGGTGAACGGTTGAGGTAGTCGAGTTCTTCTTCGCTAAGGATGACGGGCAGCAGGGCGGCGAGGTCCGAGGCATCGACCACCGCGTCGGCCTGGGCGGCGACGTCCTCGCGCAGGGCCACGCCGCCGAAGCACACGAAGGCACTCACGGCGTCTTTGGCCTCGGCGTCGGTGATGCCGTCGCCGATGAACACCGTGTGCTTCTCGGGCATGGCCGCGAGCACCTCTTGCTTGCCGCCGTTGCGAGCGAGGGGGCTTTTGCGGTCGTAGTCGCGGTAGCGGCCGTGGTGGTCGAAGTAGACCTGAACTGCGGTCACCAGCTGGTCTTTGATGCCCAGCCAGCGGCCGAAGGCGCCCACGGGCAGGCTCAGGCCGCCCGAGACGATGCGCACTTCCTTGTCGAGGCCGTGTAGGGCGGAGACCACGTCGCGTGCCCCGGCCACCGCCGTGTCGATGTAGCGCTGGCCCACCTTGATCACGTCGATCTGCCGCGGGGACAGCAGCTCGAGCCGCTTGCCATAGACGGCGTCCAACGGGATCTCCCCGTTCATGGCCTGGTTGGTGAGGTCCTCGATGCCTTGCCGGAGCTCATCCGTGCCAGCCAATTCCTCGATGCCCTCCACACAAGACAGCGTGGAGTCGCAGTCGAAGACGACGCGGTCGAAGGGCGGTTGCAGGGCCATGGGATGGCAGGGAGGCGGTGGGTTCAATCCGGCTGTGAGGCCGAACGCCTGGTTGCCCCGGAGAGGCGGCTGCCCCTTAGAGCGAAAGTGTGCGGGAGCTGATGATGCGCGGTTGGGCGGAGAGCTCGGACAGCTCGTCGACCGTGAGCGGGCGGTTGATGCCGTAGAGGGCCATGGCAGCGTCCCCGTTCTCGGAAGAGGCCATCTGCAGGCCGCCGATGTTGACGCCCTGAGTGCCGAGCCACGTGGCCACCGTGCCGAGCACGCCGGGCGCGTCGTGGTGTCGGGTGAGCAGCAGGCAGCCTTCGGGGACGAAGTCCACGCCGAAGCCCTCAAAGCGCACGAGGCGCGGGCGGCCGCGGTAGACCGTGCCCGCCAGGCTGTGCTCGTTGCCGGACTTGGTGAGCACATGCAGTTTGAGCAGGGAGGTGAAGTCCGTGGGCTCGCGGCTGTTCTCTTCCAGAAGTTGCAGCCCTCGCTCGGCGGCGACCATCTCGGCGTTGACAGCGTTGACGGGCGTCTCGAGCGCGGGGCTCAGGATGCCGGCCAGCACCGCCAGCTTGACGGGGTTGGTGTTGCGCTCGGCCAGGTCGCCGCGGTAGCTCACTTCCACGCGCACGATGGGGTCGTTGGCCACCTGGGCCAGCATCAGGCCGGCGCGCTCACCTAGCGCCATGTAGGGCCGCAGGGTGGCCAGGTCTTCGGGGGACACGCTCGGCGCGTTCACCGAGCAGCGACCCTCGTCGTGCAGCAGGTAGTCCGCCATCTGCTTGGCGATCTCGGTTGAGACGCGCACCTGTGCCTCGCTCGAGCTGGCACCCAGGTGCGGCGTGAGCAGCAGCTTGGGTGCGCTGCGCAGGGGACTGTCCTCGGCCAGGGGTTCGCTCTCGTACACATCGAGGGCGGCGCCGCCGAGTTCGCCAGCGTCCAGGGCAGCCAGCAGGTCGGCCTCGACGATGATGCCGCCCCGGGCGCAGTTGATGAGGCAGGCGTTCGACTTCATCTTCTTCATGGCTGTCGCGTCGATCAGGCCCAGGGTCTCGGGGCTCTTGGGCACGTGGATGCTCATGAAGTCGGCTTGTGCCAGGGCTTCGTCCAGGTCCACCAGCTCCACGCCGGGCACCGGGGACTCGCCGGTGAGGAAGGGGTCGTAGGCCAGGACGTTCATCTTCAAGCCCAGGCCGCGCTCCGCGGCGATGCGGCCGATCTTGCCCAAGCCCACGATGACCAGGGTCTTGCCGGTGATCTCGCGGCCGGTGAGGGAAGACTTGTCCCAGCGGCCGGCCTTCATGCTGGCGTCGGCGGCGGGCAGGTGGCGGGCCAGGCTCATCACGTGGGCGATGGCCAGCTCAGCCGTGGTGGTGGCGTTGGCGAGCGGGGTGTTCATGACCAGCACGCCGTGGCGGCTGGCGGCCCCGAGGTCGATGTTGTCCACGCCGATGCCGGCACGGCCCACGGCCCGCAGGCGTGGAGCGGCCTCGATCACGGCTTCCGTGACCTTCGAGGCGCTGCGCACGAGGATCCCGTCCACGTCCTTGGCGGCCGCCACGAGCTCCTCGGGGCTCAGGCCAGTTTGCACCCGAGCCTCCAATCCGGCGGCTTCCAGGATCGCGACACCGGCGGGGTCCATCTTGTCGGCGACGAGCACCACTTGGGTGCGGGTGGTGGTCTTTTCGGGGGTCATGGTGGAGGGCATCGGGATGCTCGGTGCGGCAGAAGAGGGACGGGGAGGGAGATCGCGTGGGGACCTTCGTATTCCAGGCTCAGACATATCCTTTTGAGGCGGCGACAGCCAGCCGTGCAAGAGACTATCCCGACCAAAGAGTACGTAAAGGCGGCAGATCTTCTGCGGCTCCAGAAGCCATGGGTTCGATAGCGGGATACGACCCCTCGGGATAGACTGTTCCGACCTATGCGCGTACAGCTGATTCACCCTCCTGCTTTCGTCAACCCGACGGCCCTGACGGCCCTCGCACCGACGCTCCCCCTGGGCCTGGCGTACATCGCCTCCTCGGCTCGTGGGGCGGGCCACGAGGTGAGCATCATCGACTCCGTCGGCGAGGCCCCCGACCGCTTGCGCCGGGATGGCCCGGTGGCAGTCCTGGGGCTCAACGTCGAGGAGATCGTGGAGCGCCTGGACCCCGAGACGCAGGTGGTGGGCATCGGCGAGACCTTCACCTACCAGTGGTTCGTCGTGCAGAAGATCCTGGCCGCAGTGAAGGAAGCGCGGCCGGACATCCTGCTGGTGGCAGGGGGCGAGCACTTCACGGGCTTGCCCGACTACACCCTGCGTGAGTCGGCCGCAGACGTGCTGGTGATCGGCGAAGGCGAGGAGACCTTCCTCGACATCACGCGCCGCTACGGGGATTACGTGGAAGCGCGCGGCGACGCGGATGCTCCTACGGAAGTGGCAGGCCATGTGCACGAGTGGTTGGGCGGTTGCCCCGGCACGGTGTATCGCGGGGCCGATGGCGAACCCGTGCACGAGGAGCGCCGCTCCCGCGTGCGCGATGTCGACAAGATCCCGCCGCCGGCGTGGGACCTGTTCGATGTCATCACCTACGACGAGAACCGCTGGATCACCGGTATCCGGCGCGGCGTCACGATCCCCATCTTTGCGACGCGCGGTTGTCCCTACCAGTGCACCTACTGCAGTTCGTCGAACATGTGGACCACCAAGTGGGTGGCGCGCGACCCCAAGCTGGTCGCCGACGAGATGCAGCACAGCTACGACACCTATGGTGCGCGCAACTTCCCGTTCCACGATTTGACGGCCATCCTCAAGCGCCAGTGGATCCTCGACTTCTGCAACGAGATCCTGGATCGAGGGCTGGAAGTCTCATGGCAGCTGCCTCTGGGCACGCGCTGCGAAGTGGTGGACGACGAAGTCGCCGATCTGCTCCAGCGCAGTGGCGGTTGGTCGCTGAACTTCGCGCCCGAGAGCGGCAGCGAGCGCGTGCGCGAGCGCGTCAAGAAACGGATGTCCGAGGAGAGCTTGATGAGCGCGGTGAACGCGGCCATCAAGCACAAGCTCAACGTCACCTCCTTCTTCATCCTGGGCTTCCCGGAAGACGAACCCTTCGACATGAAGGAAACCGTCAAGCTGGTGAAGAAGCTGGCACGGGCTGGTGTGGACGATGTGGCCGTGGGCTTCTTCTTCCCCATTCCGGGCACGCCGCTTTGGAATCAGCTCGAGGATGTGGGCAAGGTGGGCATGGATCAGGACACGATCCTGGCGCCGCTCTTCGTGCACGACCGCTGGATGACCAAGGAACGCAACTTCTGCAGCAACATGAGCGCCCGGACCCTGACCTACTGGAAGTACCGGGTGGTCTTCGCGTTCTACCTGCGGGCGATCCTGCTGAACCCCAAGCGCTGGATGCGCATCTTCAGCAACTTCTTCAGCGAGCGCGAAGACAGCAAGTTCGACAGCTTCATGCGCATCCTCAAGCAACGCTTCTTCACGAAGCGCGCCGCCAAGACCTAGGCGGTCGCAGGCTGGTCCAGCGGCCCACAGTTGGGGCCCCGGCAGCCTACGTATGGTGAAATGGCCAGCCGCTTGGGCAGGGCATCCGGTGTGCCTGCTTGGAGAGTGGGGTGACCCGTGCTGCTGAGGAGTCAACGCATGATCGTGACGTGCTTGCTGTGGGTGGGTTTCCTAGGGCTCGTTCCCCAGGACCCTGAGCCTGGGTTTTCGGCGCAGACCTACTCGCTGGACGCAGCGGCGCCTGCGGGCTTCGACCGCGACTGGGCGGCCGCGCAGACCCTGCGGCACCTGCAGGAGTTGGTGGCCATCAACACCACGAATGCGCAGCAGGCCGACCCAGGGGCCACGCGCCCCAACGGGAACGAGTTGGCCACGGCCCTTTGGTTCGAGCAGCAGTTGAAGGGCTTGGACGGCGTGGAGACGCATGTGCTGGACGCAGGCGACGGCCGCGCCAACTTCGTCGCGCGCCTTCGGGCGGTGGATCCGGTGGGGCGACCCGTGCTGGTCATGGGCCACATGGATGTGGTCGGCGCCGACACCTCCAAGTGGAACACGCCCCCCTTCGTGGCCACGACCGAGGGCGCCTACGTCTATGGCCGCGGCGTCATCGACTGCAAAGGTCCGCTCTCTGCGGAGCTGACGGCCTTCCTGGTGCTGGCCAAGCGCCGTGCCCAGCTCAAGCGCGACATCGTCTTCCTGGCCACGGCGGCGGAGGAGGGCGGGCCGGAGATCGGCATCGGGCGCGTGCTCGAAGAGCACCGGGAGCTGCTGGGCGGCCCCGAGTTCGCCCTGAACGAAGGCGGGCGTGTTCGCATCGATGGCGGCCTCATCCGCTCCGTGAACATCCAGACCACCGAGAAGCTGGCCTACAACGTGGTGGCCACGGCGCAGGGTCTCGGCGGCCACGGCTCGGTGCCCCTGCCGGACAACGCCCTCGCAGCCCTGGCGCGGGCCGTGGCGCGGGTGCACGAATGGCGGGCGCCCGTCAGGCTCAACGCCACGACGCGCATCTTCCTGGAGCGGCAGGCGTTGATCGAGAGCGACCCGCTGCTGCGGGCGGCCATGCAGACGCTGAGCACGGCGCGCAACGGCAGTGCAGAGTTTGACCGGGCGGCTTCGGTGCTGTCGGGGGTGCCGCACTACTCGGCCATCCTGCGCACGGGGCAATCCCTCACGCGCCTCGATGGGGGCTTCCGCAGCAACGTCATCCCCTCCTCGGGCAGCGCAACCTTCAACGTCCGCGTGCTGCCCAGTGACAACATCCTGTCCATCGTCGAGGACATGAACCGCGTCGGCGCGGAGCCGACAGTGGTGTTCGCCCTGGACGGTAGCCCGAAGGCCGCCCCTCCGGCTTCGCCCGTGGATTCAGCACTGTTCCGTGCGATGTCTGAAGCGGCGACCGCCATGGTGCCCGACGTCGTCGTGGTGCCCTTCATGTCGACCGGCGGCACCGACGGCGCAGCCTTGCGTGCGGTGGGCGTCCCGACCTACGGGATCCTGCCCATCCCCATGCCCTTGGAAGACGAGCTGCGCATGCACGGGGACAACGAGCGCGCGCCGCTGGCGGGCCTCGGCTGGGCTGCGGAGTACATCTACCGCATCCTGTTGGGTGTCGCGGGCTGACTCCGGCTGAGCGGCCTCGGGTTCAGTCTTCGCTGGGGGCGACGCTGGAATCGACCTTGAACGGCAGTCTCAGCGTGGGACTGCCCATGGCCGAGAACCAGTCCACGTACTCGTCCACCAGCTCGACCTCCAAGAAGTAGGAGCGCATCGGGATCTCATCGATGGTCGGGATCTCCACATCCCAGGTGCTGGTTTCCCCGGGACCCACACGCTGGTCGCGGTAGCCGCTGCGCACCCGATGCAGGACGCGTCCGTGCAGGGCGAGCACGCGCACTTCCATGTGCACGCCGGACTCCTTGTCCGCACGGTGCATCCAGGGCAGGGGGCTGGTGTTCGTTGTGCGCACGGTGAGGGAGAGGCCGCTGCCTGGGGCCAGCACCTCAGGGACCGGCTCCACGACGATCTCGGCGCGGTAGAAGTACGGCACATAGTGCTCGCGGGCCCACTCCCGGAAGAGGGCCGGGCTGTGTCGGCGCTCGGGGTCACTGGCCAGCCAAGCCTCGTAGTTATCCAGCACCTGGGGCAGGTCCGAGCCCGACAGCGATTGGACGAAACCCATCTCGAAACCGAACTGCTCGCGTGCCTGCGCGAGGCTGCGGCCGTCCAGGATCTGCGAGATCGCCGCCGCGAGTCCGCTGCGCTCGACACCCGCCTGGCAGTGCATGAGCAGGGGACGCCCGGCTTCTGTCAGCTGCTTGATCAAGAGCTGAAGTGTGGCGGGGCTGGGCAGCCGTTGGCCCGTGAGGTCGACGCTCAGGTGTTGCAGCCCCAGGGAGCGGACATGCTCCTGCTCCGCCACGAACCAGGCGTCGTCATTGTCCGCCCGGCGCAGGTTCAGCACGGTCCTCAGGTTCAGCTCGCTCGCGAGGCGCGTGATGTCCTCGCTGCTCGGCTGGGCGCTGCGCCAAACGCCGCCCTCGTTGACTGGGTGCAGGTTCAGACCGAAAGCGATGGGCCAGGCGAACCCCAGGAACAGGGCCACGAGCACGACGGCGACCAGGCCCAGGACGCGCGGCCAGCGGCGGGCCGGACCGGCCGGAGGGGTCGGAGGGGTCGGAGGGGTCGGAGGGGTCGGCGACTCATCGTGGGCGGGAGCGTCAGCAGGCTGGCTCATGCAACGAGCAGACCAAACCGAGAGCGGTCGCCCAAGCCTGCATCGGGAAGTCGCCTCAGGGGGAGGCCGGCGCAGTCGCCGAGGGCTCCAGCTGCCCCGCTTGTTCCAGGGAGGCTCCCTCTTCCACAGAGATCTGGGTGCCGCCGTTGCTCTCGACCGCCGTCCCCTGCAAGCGCGCATGGCTGGGCGCCAACAGCAGGACACCGATGCCGGTGTTGCCCCGGATGCGCCCTCGGTCCAGCTGCGCACGCCCCTCGAAGTCCAGCTGCAGGCCGTGCCCGAGGTTGTCTTGGATGCGGCAGTCCACGAGATCCGCATGAGACTGGCGCCGCACGAGCACGCCGCCTTGTTCGTTCGCCGCGAGCAGGCATCCCATCAAGGAGGTGTCGGCGCTTTGATCCACGAGCAGGCCGAGGCCCTTGTTGCCCGTGATGTCGGTGGCGCGAAACACCCCGGCCCCGCCGCGCGTGATCCACACGCCATGCCCACCGTTGTCGGCGATGGTGCACGACTCCACGCTGGGATTGCCGCCCGCAGAGACCGAGACGCCGACCCCTCCATGCCCCGAGATGGAGCAGCCCAGGAAATCACCTCGGGTCTCGAAGCCGCTGGACACCACGGCGGCGCCACCGCCCTGCTCGATGCGGCACTTGAGGAAGCGTGTCGTGGCTCCATCGGCGAGCACGACCTGCGCCCAGCGATTGCGGTCCTCGGTGTAGCTGCCGTTGCCGTTGATGGTGCAGTCGTCGAACACGCCTTCGCTGCCGAGCCAGCTGAAGATGCCGTTCTCCCCTGCGTCCAGGACCGACGTGCGCAAGAAATGGGGCTGGGCCGCGTCCGTCATGAAGATGTTGTAGAAGACGCTGCCCACGATGCGGCTGTCTTCGAAACGCGGTGCGGCCGCCAGGATCAGCAGGCCATGGCCCAAGGCGTTCTCGATGGTGCAGTCCCGGAAGGTCGGTGTGCTCTCCTGCTCGATGAACACGAGGCCCGTGAGGATGTGGTGGTCCGTGCCGTCGCGCAGTTCGGTGGCGATGTGATCGCGGGTCATGCCGCCTGTGTGGTGGTCGGCTTCCATGGGCGTGCCGGAGACGGTGCAACCCTCGAAGAGGCCAGCACTGCCTCCCGAGGCATGGATCCCTGGCAGGCCGCCGGGGGAACGGATGGTGACGCCGCGCAGCTGGGGTTCGGCGCCGTCCTCCAGCCAGACACCGGCCACGCTGTTGGACCACAGGAAGCCGCCAGCCAGGGAGCATTCGCCGGCGCCCGAAACGGCGAGCCCCGTGCCATTGGAGGCAAAGCGCGTGTCGCGCGAGCGCAGGACCCCGCCTTCGACGGACAGCCCGACGCCATTGCGCGAGAACTCCGTCTGCATCAGCGCCAGGCGGGCCCCGTCGCTGAGCCGGATGCCGAGACCTTCACTGGAGGTGACGGCGGCGCGCATGAGGCGCGCATCCACGCCTGCGCCCTGGAGCAGCAAGCCGTCACCCTGGCCGCCGACGAAGACACAGGAGTCCACGTCGAGAGTCCCCGCGTCCGCCTGCAGCGCGGCGCCTCCCGCGGGAGCGTGGACCACCAGGTTGCGCAAGATCACGTGAGCGTTCTCGATGCGCAGGGTCGCTTGGGTCGTTCCTTGATCGGTGCCCTGACCGGTGCTGTCAGAGGTGCCGACAGAGGTGCCGTGCAAGGACGGGCGAGACCCCTCGGCTTCCAGGATCAACGGCTTGTCCAGGAGCAGGTTGCCTTCGTAGCGACCCCCGGCGATCAGGATGCGCGTTCCGGCTGCTGCTGCGGCCACGGCCTCTGAGAGGCTGGCGTAATCGCCGGTCCCGTCGGCGGACACCCGCAGCTCGGCGCTCACCAAGAAGGGACGTTCGGTGATGTCGCTGGCCTCGGGGACCTCCCAACGGGTTGGGACCACCGGAGGAGCTGGCGTCTCTGGGGGAACAGGCGCCAAAGGATGTGCGTGACCCCCGGGCGCGCCGCACGCGCTTGCAAGCATCAACACAAGCGTGGCGCAGACGGTGGTTGCGTCGAGGGTCATGCTGCCCGAGCGAGGCCCGCGCGGCGGGTTCATCTCAGCGCTCTTCCAAAGGCGAGGTCTCGGTGGAGACGATGGGCGCCGCACGACCCTTCAAGACCCGCACGACGCCGGTTGTGGCGCGCGGGCCGCCTTGTTGCAGGGCGCTGACCACCACGTCTGCGTGACCGTCCTCGTCGATGTCACCCAGACCGCTCACCGCATATCCGAGCATCATGCTGGGACGCTCGCCGAGCACAGTCATCATGGGCGCGCCCGACTTGCCCGAGTAGACGCCCGCCATGCCCGCGGCGTGGCCACCCTGGTTTGAGTCATGGGCGCCCACCAGCAGATCGTTCGTGCCGTCGCCGTCCACATCGCCCGCACCCGCCACGGAGAAACCGAAGCGCACACGTTCCAGGGGCCCGTCGATGTCGAGCAGCAGGCTGCCGTCCTTGCCGGACATGACCCAGGCCTTGCCGTGCGGCGTGCCTGCCACGAGGGCCGAGGGGTCGCCCACCACGACGTCGGCAAAGCCGTCGCCGTCGATGTCGCCCGCATGGTCCAGTGAGCTACCGAAGCGCCCGGCGGCTGGCCCAAAGGCATGCAGGATCAGGCGCCCGTCAGCGCCTGAGAGCAGGGCCACGCGACCGCTGCGCAGCCCTTCATTGGAGGCACCTGGTGCGCCTACAGCCAGGTCGTCGACACCGTCGCCGTCGAGATCCGGCAAGCGAGCCATGCAGAGGCCAAAGCCTTCTTCAGCGGTGCCGCCGGGCGAGTACCAGAGCAGGCCGCCGTCTTCGGAACCGGACAGGCAGAAGACGCCCCCCGCTTCCTGGCCGCGCAGCTCATCGCCCGGTTCGCTCACCACCAGGTCCGGGTAACCGTCGCCGTCGACGTCGTCGAGGCCGGTGACGGCCCGGCCCATGTTGCCGTAGGGCGTCTCGCCCACGACGCGCAGGATCTCTTCGCCATCGCTGCCTGAGTAGAGGCGCACGGACCCGCCGCTGAGGGCGCCCTCGGTGTCGAGCGGCACGCCGACGAGGATGTCGATGGACCCGTCTCCGTCCACATCACCCGCTGTGTCCAGGGCCGTGCCGAAGCCATCGTCGGGCAGTTCGGAGCGCAGCTCGAGCAGGACGCGACCGGTGCGCGCCGAGAGCACCTGGACCGTGCCCGGATGCTCCGCGGAGTGGCGCGGTGCGCCGACGAGCAGTTCTGGGAGACCATCGCCGTCCATGTCGTGCGAGGCACGCCGCACGATGCGGCCGAAGCCATCATCCGGGGCGAGGCCCTCGGCGCTCCAGAGCACGTCTTGAGCAAACGGGGCCACGGGGGCCAGAGGGGCCGGCGCTGGAGGGGCAACGGCGTCCTGAGGCCGGAACGCGGCCGAGGCGGGTGTCGCCGCTGCTGCGAGCGTCGCCAGAGACAGGGCGCACACGGCCAGGCGAGTGGCCAGGCGTGCCAGCGCAGTCGTCATGTCGCAAAGCTCGAGACGCAAGGCGGTGCTCCGAAGGAGGCTCAGGCGGCGAGCGATGGATGGGGACAGGTGATGGCAGGGAGCCGATGACGAACCGGACACTATGTCCGCGACATCCCACCCAGTCTACGAGTTGATGCCCCTGGAGCGAGCAGTCGCTCAAGGGTGGGGCGTGATCTCGAAGGGAGTCTCCGCCATGGGTGTCCAGTGCATGCGCGGCGGCTCGGTTCCGCTGCGCTGCCTGTAGATGCGCAGGTGCGGAAAGAGTGCGTTGCTGGGCAAGGGGTGCTCTGCCCACGGATTGAGAATGAGATCGCCCCTCATGAACAGCCGGCCCTCTTCGTCGTCGCGACGGCCGAAGACGAGCACGGCCGACACGTGGCCGAAGTGCCAGCGGTCCCCGAAGAAGGTGCCGTCGCTGGGGTCGTGGGTGGAGTGCCATTCGCCTTCGGGGTCCTGCTCCCGGTCGGCTTCTCCGAACGCCCAGTCGGCGATGATGGATGTGAGCTGCGAATCCGTGTCTTGATAGATGCAGATGATGTAGGGCAGCGCTTCCCGCAGGCAGAGCTCCTTGTAGGCGGCGGCCTTCTTCTCCAGCACGCGCACGACGGAATCGCTCAGTTCGTGGGCTTCGGCCTGCTCTGCGGCAGTTCGTTCTGCGGCGCGCTTGCGTGCGCGCGCACGGGCTTCGCGCTTGTCCGCTTCGCGGCGCAGGTCGTGCCGAGCGTGCGAGCTTGGGCCAGCCTTCCCGCTGGGTGATGCGCGCGGGAGCTCAAAGGAGTCGGCGCACTCCGGGGAGTGGTCCCAGGGGTTCTCGCCGCGGCCCGTGATGGAACGCACCTCGGCCAGGATGCGCAGACCGGGTCGCTTCAGCATCAGGTCGGGGGACTGCTTGCCGATGCGCGGTTCGAACTCGAGTTCGAAGCCCTCCCGGGTCATGACACCCGCCGCCAGCAGGTGCGCCATGGCGCCGGCGTGTTGCCCCCAGCGTTCGTTGAGCAGACCTTTGCGCAAGACGTCCTGGCTGTCCGCGGCGAGCTGCCAGCAGTGCGCCAGCACCCGGCGCATGTTCATGGCTTCGGGGCTGTCCGACAGCAGCAGGCGCCGCACGTGGGAGTCGACCGGCAGGTCCTGGGCCCAGACCAGGCAGCCCTGGTCGAAGAGGGCGTGCTCAGACGGCTTGAGGTTGGGTGCGGGCTTCATCGCACGGCTCAGCGGCTGGCGGCAGCGCCTGGGCTGCAGCCGTCATGTCGGACACGATGCGGCGCGCCACCCGGCGGGTCCAGGCCCGGGAGACGACGGCGGGCAGGGCCTGGCCCAGCAGCGCCAGGCTGGAGGGGCGGTCGCCCCAAGGTGTTTGACCGATCCGGGCGCACGTGCCCCGGTAGTGCCGGTCGGTGAACAGCAGCAAGAGCAAGGTGCTGGCGCCGAGCAATCGCGAACGGTGCAACTCCACGAAGCGGCCGTAGTCCGGGGCCCGTTCGAGGGCGAGGCGCAGGAACTCCATGCGCACCTTGCGCACACGCTCGACCAGCTCGGGGTCCGCGCCGTCCTCGGATTCCACCTGATGCAAGGCGGAGGGCAGGTCCCGGTCGCCGCGCCCGAACACGGCACGGGGTCGGCTCAAGCGGCGGCCGAGATCACCCGCCAGGGCAGAGCTGTAGGCCACGCCCCGGGAGAGGTCCTTCTCGACATCGCGGGTGACGTTGGCCAGCTGCACGAACTCGCCCGCGCGCATGGCGGTCTCGTGTTCGTCGCTCGGGAGATCAGGGGAGGCCTTCGCCACCAGCTTCGACAAGCGGGCGACGTAGACCACGGGATTGCCCAGCACCTCGCGGCAGTAGCGCAGCAACTGGGCGTCGTCCTGCAGCACGCCCCCCTGGCGGGCGAAGACGTCGCTGCCCCAGATCATGCCGGCGGCCATGTCTGTCACCAGGTCGCGGATGATGCCGCGCACATCGGCTGCGAGGCTGGCGTGCACGCGGTCCACGAGGGCGCAGCGTTCCAGCAGCAGGACATGGGCGCGGTCCGCGGGGTCGGCGCTGCGGGCAGCTAGGGCGTCCAAGACGGGCGGGGCCGCCAGCAGGCCGTCGGCGTCCGGCGTGTCGAAGCGTGCGGCGAATCCGTGAAGCGCTGCCTCGCGGGCGCCTGAATCGAGCACCAGGTCTTCATAGGTGTCGAGCATGCGGCAGTAGAGGTAGGCCACCGCTGAGGCCTTGGCGCTGCGCCCGGGCAGCATGGCGATGGACGCCGAGAAGGTCCGCGCAGCGTGGGGTAGGATGGCCCACACAAACTGCTCGGGATCGGCGATGCGCCCCAACGCCGCCAGATCTGGGTCGCCACGGTCCACGACGAGGTCGCGGACCAGCAGCCAAGGGCGTCGAAGCACGAATGGGAGAGTGGCCATGGCCAGCAGGATAGCGATGCGATCCCTGCTTCGTGCATGTGTCGCCACCTATGTCCGCAGATGGACACTGGTGAGTGGGCTGGCCCTCGGAGGTATCCTCCCGGCCATGTCTGACTCCGACCCCAACTTCGAGCCCCTGCGACCACCTGTCCTGGGCTTCGTGATGGAGTGGGACGAGGCCCGAGACGTCTATCGCGTGCGCTCCGTCGAGCAGCAGTCCGTGCTCGTGACCGGCTCGCTGGCGGTCTGCCAGGGGGCGTTGGTGGGTGCCTTGGAGGAAGCGTGGGGGACCGGGCATCCCAACCTCGCGATCCCGACTCCGGGCGGCATGCAGTTCTGGGCGGATGTGTTCTGGTTCGCCGGTTGGCGCATCCAGGAGAACGTCTACACGGGGCACTACCGCCTCTTGGACTCGGGCAAGGTGCGCCGCGCGTGGGGCAGTCGCGAGGCTTGCCGCACGGCCTTCGAGCGTGCCCGGGTCAAGGAGAAGCTGGTGATGAAGGACGCCCATGTCGTGGTGCTCATGCACGGCTTGGGGCGCACCCGGGAGTCCCTGTCGCGCATGAAATGGGAGCTACGCAACGCCGGCTACATCACCGCGAGCATCACCTACCCGAGCACGCGCCGGTCGCTGCTGGAGCATGCCGACCAGCTGACGGACATCCTGGATCGGCTGGAGGGTGTCGCCACCGTGTCCTTCGTGACGCACAGCTTGGGCGGCCTCGTGGTGCGCTCGGCCCTGGCCCGGGAGGCCGCGTGGCGCCAGCGCATCCTGGTGGGCCGGCTGGTGATGCTGGCGCCGCCCAGCCAAGGCTCGCACCTTGCGGAAGAGCTGGAAGACTTCCTGCCCGCCCAACTGGTCCTGGGCCCCTCGGCCGGCGACGTGGCTGAGATGAATGAGCTGGAGGCCATGCCGAGCCCGGAGTGCTCCTTCGGGATCATCGCGGCAGGGGGCCCTGGTTCCGGCGGTTGGAACCCGCTCATCGCCGGTGATGACGATGGCGTCGTGTCTGTCGAAGAGACCCGTCTGGAAGGGGCGGACGACTTCTTGTTGGTGCGCGGGCTGCACACCTTCTTCATGAACGACTCAGACGTCATCCGCGCCACGGTCTGCTTCTTGAAGACCGGCAGCTTCACCGAGCCCGAAATCGGCGAGGGCGGTTAGTTCCAGACGCGCTCGCGCACGGCAGAGATGATCTGCAGCAGCACGCCCTCGGCCACGTCGTCGAGCGGCCGCACGCTGATGTGCGTGCGCGTCTGCTGCATGGGGCTCATGCGCACCTGGACGCGTTGGCCGTAGGCATTGGCGGCCTCGAGCAGCACCACACCGTTCTGGTAGTCGCGGCGGTCGATGAGAAACCCAGCGCTCTCCAGGGCTGCCGCGGCCACCTGGTTGACTGCGGCCAGGGGTTTGCCGATCTCCGTCTGGACGCCCTCGTTCTTCGGAACCGAGAGGGGCGCGTTGACGGGCGTGGTCTCGCACGAGGCACAGGGCAGCGCGAAGGCGACGGCGAGCAGCACCGTGGCCATTGAGTACGTGCGCGGGATCATGCGGCTGCCTCGGGTGGGGAGGGTGCGTCGGTTCCCGCGCGTGGTCCGCGCCGGAACGGAGGCCAGGGTAGCTTGGAGCAGCGGGCGCTTCGACAGCCCAATCAACAGCTGGCTCAGAGGAACCAGAGCCGGAGCGACATGAGCGCGGCCGCCGCATTCATGAGCAACTGGCTGGGCCAGGGCGCGCTGGATTGCAGAGGTCGTGTGCGCAGACATTTGATGATGTGTTGGGCCGCGCGCTGGCGGCTCATGAGAAACGGCTTCCAACGAGACTGCGCCATCTTGGTGTCCACGAACCCGAAGCGGACGACGGTCACGGCGACGCCCGAGGAGCGCAGCGAGAGGCCCAGGGCCTTGAGCCACGACGAGAGGCCCGCCTTGCTAGCGGAGTAGCTGGGCGCGTCGGGGATCAGCGCGATGTCCGCAAGGCTGGACAGGCCGATGAAGTGGCCGCGGCCTGCCTCGAGCATGCGTGGGATCAGCACCTCGGCCGTGTCCACGGCGGCCAGGAAGTTGGTTTCGAGCACGCGGCGTTCGTGGGCCAGGCCGGGCAGCGCCAGAGGCTCGCCGATCCCCACGCAGTAGACGCACACGTCGAAGGGGCCGCGTTCCTGTGCGAGCTCCGTGAGCTGAGTCCGGTAGTCCGGCGAACGCACGTCCTGCATGCGCTGGGCTTGCGCCGGGAGGTCGGGGCAGGGGCTGCGCGACAAGCCCGTGACGTCCCAACCGAGCTCGGTCAGTTGCCGGGCCAACTCGCGCCCGATGCCATCCGATGCACCGATAATCAGGGCAGATGCCATCTCAGCCCTTTGCGCTCGCCAGTTCGTCGAGCAGCTCTTGCAGGGCAGGCTCCACGGTGTCCGCCAGGGCCTCGTGCCCGACGGTGGAGGGGTGCAGGCCGTCCGGCAGCATCATGCCCGCCTCCATGACGACGGATTGCATGAAGAAGGGGATCAGCGGCACGTCCTCGTCTTCGGCGATGCGCTTGTAGATGGCCGAGAACCCGCGCGTGTAGTCGAGCCCATAGTTGCCGGGGATCTTCATGCCGAGCAGCAGCACGAGGGCTTCGGCTTCTTGTGCGCGCCGGACCAACGCGCGCAGGTTGGCCTCGACCGAGTCGAGTTCGATGCCGCGCAGACCGTCGTTGGCGCCCAGCTCGACCACGACGATGTCCGGCTTCTGCCGCAGCTGCCACTCCAGGCGGCGCAGGCCCCCGGAGCTGGTGTCACCGGAGAGGCCAGCGTTGACGAAGCGGATGGGTTGGCCCTTGGCCGCAAAGCGTTTGGCGAGCAGGGCGGGGAAGGCCTCGTCCGCGGGCAGGTGCAGGCCGGCGGTGATGCTGTCGCCCAGGAAGGAGACCAGCGGGCCCGTGCCCACGTTGGCTGTCGCTCCTGAGGCGGCGGCCCGAGCTTCGCGAAGTTCTTGCTGACCTGTTGAGTACTCGGTGGATGCACTGCTATCCCCTGCGTCCGATTCAGGGCTCGTGCGGGGCACGCCGCCGCTCTCGAGGTATTTGTCGGTCGAAGTCGACTCGGTCGCAGCATCACCGCAGGCGGTGAGCAGGACGGCGGCGAGGATCCAGGACAGGGTGGAAGCGACGGCGGCGGGCATCCCGCGATCCTATCAGGCACGATGGGCAACCCATGACCGCACCTCTTGATGCCTCCCACGAAGCGCCCTCGGAACCTGCCTCCGGGCCCGCCTCGGAACGAGGCTCCGAACCGGGCCCTGATGCAGCCCCCGGAACAACCTCCGGAACGCCCCGTCTGCTTTGCCGTGGGCTGACCCGCCGGCTGCCTTCGGGCGACCACCTGCTGACCGTCCTGGACGGTGTGGACCTGCGCATCGAGGCCGGGGAGTTCGTGGCGATCCTCGGCCCTTCGGGCAGCGGCAAGTCGACGCTGCTGGGCTTGCTGGCCGGTCTCGACCGCCCCACAGAAGGCAGCGTGCAGCTGGACGGCCTGGCCCTGGAGACCCAGAGCGAAGACGCCCTGGCGCTGCTGCGGCGGACGAAGGTGGGCTTCGTGTTCCAGAGTTTCCAGCTGCTGTCGAACCTCACGGCGCGCGAGAACATCCTGCTGCCCATGGAGCTGGGGGGCCTGGACGGGGCGGGTCCCCGGGCGGACGAACTGCTGGCGCGGGTGGGCCTGTCGGAACGCGGCCATCACTACCCCAGCCAGCTCTCCGGGGGCGAGCAGCAGCGGGTGGCCTTGGCCCGGGCCTTTGGCCCCCGGCCTTCCCTGCTGTTGGCGGACGAACCCACCGGAAACCTCGACAGCGAGACGGGCAGCCAGGCGCTGGACCTGCTGGTGGAGCTGCGGGAGTCGGAGGGCAGCACCCTGGTGTTGGTGACCCACGACAGCCAGGTGGCCCAGCGCGCGGACCGCCGGCTGCACATGGCCGCCGGGCGCCTGGTGCGTGACGAGAGCGGGCCCTCGTGAAGCTCGCGGGATACCTCACGGCCATGCGCCGGGAGTCCCGAGGGAGCCGCGGTCGCCTGCTGTTCTTCACCGGCTGTCTGGCGGTGGGGGTTGCGGCGGTGGTGGGCGTGGGCGTGCTGGTGGGCTTGCTCGACGAGGGTGTGCGTCGCAATGCGCGCCAGCTGCTGGCCGCGGACATGGTGGTCAGCGCGCGGCGGCCGTTGCCGGAAGAGCTGGGCGAGGCGCTCGCCCAAGAGGTGGGGTTGGAGCGCACCGATGTGCGCGAGTTGGCCACGGTGGTTTCGAGTGGCCCGAGGGCAGGTGCGGGGGCGAGTGACGAGGCAGGCGCCGAGACCGGCAAGACCCGCAGCCGCCTCACAGAGCTGAAGGTCGTGAAGGGGCAGTACCCCTTCTATGGCGACCTGGTCCTGGACCCGCCCGGCAGCTTGGGCGCGGCCCTGGACGCCGAGTCGGTGGTGGTGGCCCCTGAGTTGCTCGCCGCCTTGCAGCTGAGTCGAGGCGACGAGTTGTTGGTGGGCGGGGCGTCGTTCCGGATCGCTGCCTCGGTGGTGAGTGAACCGGATCGCATGGGCTTCTCGCTGACCTTGGGCCCGCGGGTGTTCATGACCGCCGAGGGGCTGGAGCGCACCGCCTTGCTGGGGGTTGGAAACAGGGTGCGCTACAAAGCCCTGCTGCGAGCGCCCGGCGCAGCCACCGGGCTGCAGTTGGCCGCCCTGGAAGGCCGCTTGCGCGAGGCCTTGCCCGACGCGGGCTTCCTACGCTTCGAAACCTTCGACGAGGCCCAACCGACCCTGCGCCGCGCCCTGGAGCGCGTGGAGGACTACCTCGGTCTGGTGGCCTTGCTTTCGCTCTTGCTGGGCGGCGTGGGTGTGGCCCAGATCGTGCGCACCTGGATGGCGGAGCGCACCGAGGGGGTGGCGGTCCTGCGCTGCCTCGGCATGCGTCCGTGGGAGATCCTGTGGCTGTACGTGGCCCAGGTCTGCGTGCTCGCCCTGGCGGGTAGCGTGTTGGGCGCCTTGCTCGGCACGGTCTTTCCCTACGCACTGCTGAGCGCTGTTCCGGATGTCCTGCCCCCGGGCTTTCTCGGGGCCCCTCCCGTGTGGCCGGTGCTGCGAGGCCTCGCGCTGGGCATGGGGGTGGCGTTGGTGTTCAGCTTGCCGCCGCTGCTGGCCGTCTGGCGCGTGCCGCCCGCGCGGGTCCTGCGGGCGGATGCGGCGCCGCTGCCCGCACCGCGCTGGATGGCCATCAGTGCCGTGCTCGTGTTGCTGCTCGGGCTCTTCGGCAGCGCCTTCGTGCAATCCGGTGACTGGCTCACGGCGCTGATCTTCACGGGCGGGCTGGTGGTGCTGATCGGCTTGCTCGCGCTCGGCGCCCGTACGTTGATGCGCGCGTCGCGTGCCCTGCCCCGGGAGCGCATGCACCCCTATCTGGCGCACGGTGTGGCCGCCCTGTCCCGGCCGGGTGCCGGCACGGTGGGGGCGGTGGTGGCCTTGGGGCTGGGCGTGCTCGTGGTGCTGGCGATGCTGCTCGTGGAGGGCCGGCTGGCAGAGGAACTGCGCACGGCCTTGCCCGAGGAAGCCCCCAGCAGCTTCCTGGTGGACGTGCAACCGGACCAATGGATGGGAGTGCGCGCCGCAATGTTGGCGGAGGGTGCTGAGGCGGTGGACTCGGTGCCGGTGGTGATGGCGAGGTTGGCGGAGATCGATGGGACGTCTGTGGCGGATCTGTTGGCGCGACGTCGGGTAAGGCGGGGTGCGGCAGGGGGCGAGGGAGAAGGCGATGGGTCCAGCGCCGACGCAGGCTCACGCTCCGAGTACGAGTCAGAGAACACAGGAGACAGCGAAGCCGAGCGCGAGGGCGGCGGAGAGGCTGGCCGCGACGGCGGGAGCCCGCGCTGGGTGCTGAGCCGGGAGCAACGATTGACCTGGCGCCAGGACCTTCCCGCGGACAACCGCATCCTGGAGGGGGAGCTCTGGTCCGACCCGGAGCGGGCCGAGGTGAGCCTGGAGGAGGGCTTCGCCGAGGACTTGGGAGTGGGCGTGGGGTCGGAGTTGGTGTTCGACATCCAAGGCGTGCTGGTCGACGTGCTGGTGAGCAGCATCCGCTCGGTGGAGTGGCGCAGCTTCTCGATTAACTTCTTCGTGATCGTCGAGCCGGGGTTGCTGGAGAGTGCGCCGCACTTTCGGATTGCCGCGGCGCGATTGAGCCGGGAGGGTGAGAACGCGTTGGAGGCGCAGCTCGTGGAGCGTTATCCAAACGTCACGTTGTTGAGGGTGCGGGACATCATCGAGAAGGTGGGGGAGCTGCTGGGACGGTTGGCGTTGGGGATTCGATTGCTGGGCGGCTTCACAGCCCTGGCGGGTGTGGTGATCCTGGCGGGCGCCGTGGCGTCCACCTCCCTACGCCGCAGCCAAGAGGTGGCCTTGCTCAAGACGATGGGGGTCACGCGCGGGGGAGTGGCTGCGCTGTTCGCCACTGAATACGCCCTGAGCGGGCTGCTTGCGGGATGCGTCGGGAGCCTGGGTGCGTACGCGTTGGCGTGGGCGTTCCTGGAGCACGTGGCCGACTTGGGAGCCGAGCTGCCCTGGGCGATCTTGCCGGTGGCGATCCTGCTGACGGGCTTGCTCGCCGTCTCCGCCGGGCTTGCGGCGAGCGGGCGTGCTTTGCGCGTGCCGCCGGTGGAGAGTCTTCGGCGCTAGCAGCTTGTGGCGTGTTAGGCGGACCTGTCGTTCACCTCCATGATTGGGCGGCGAGATTGCGGCATTGAGGGAGCGAATCACTGGACAGCTGCCGATCTTCGCAGAGGAAGTTCGCTGGATATCAACTCAGAGACAACGGATAGACGGACCTGCCTATCACGGTTACGCTCAGAGGCATGAAGAGGACGAACGACGCCGTTTTGGCGCGATGCAAGCAGTGGGAGAAGTTTGTGAAGCGAGTCGACCAAATCGATAGACGGCGGGAGCAGGGGCATGTCCCGCTCTGTTTGGTGACGAGTCGCTCACTGTCCAATTGTAGTTAGGCACACGATGGAACGTTCATGGCCATCAGCACAGCAAAGGGCATTGGGTGGGTCGTCGCCGTCCCGCTTGCTGTTGCTGCAACGTCTGTCTGCGCTGCCATATCGGCTGACAACTGGAACGCCCCAATCAGGGCCTTCGTTCTGTCTTGCGGCTGGTTTCCAGTAGCCGTGCTCCTGACCAAGCAGCGATCGTGGGTGTACTGGTGCACGCCTCTTGTCTTCGGTCTGCTCGCGACAGTCATCGTCACCGACCTGCCTAGCCGGATTCGCTGGCAGTGATCAATCTTTCGCCCTACGGTCGGTGCCTAACAAGCCGTTGCAACGGACCGGGCTGCGCCCGGCCGCTGAACGGCAGGTCCGTTAGGCACACGGAGTAACGCGTGGAGACATTCCTTCAGTACTTGCCGTTGATAGTATCGTTCGTGTCGCTGGCACTCGCTATCACTGCACTTCGCATTACGCTGGCCCGCCGACATGCAAACGCTGCCGACCGGGCGCTCAACCGCTTTAGTCGGTTCAATGAACAGCTCTTCGCACACCCCGAATTCCATGACGTGTTCAGCCAGACGTTTGCTGAGATCAAGAAGAGCAGTTCGGGTCGCCGGGAGTACTCAAGCGCCAAGGCATTTGCGTGGTTTGTTCTTAACCAAATGGAAGGCGTATACATGGATCGGTGGCGCGGCAATCTAACCGTAGAGTCATTCAAGTGCTATGACACTTGGTTTTGCGCCACTCTCGCCAAGGACAACGCTGTCAGAGAATTCGTAGAAGGTCACGACGGCGCCAACCTCAAGTTCTTCGCCGCGCCCTACCAGGAGTACATTCGAAGTGTTCTCTAGCGCTTGCGAGATAGCGTCGGTGCCTATTAAGCGCTTGCAACGCACGGCGCTGCGCGCCGCGGCTGAGCCGCCAGTCCGTTAGTCTGGCCTGCTGGTCGACTAAGGCAAGGATCGATAACGAATGGCTATGCGACCCATCCGAGACTACGCGGGCAGCCTAGAAGAACAAGACCCCGTTGCCGTGCAGGCCTTCGACGCCGAGTTCGGCGGGCGACTCCGTGAGCACGATGGAGCCTTACGGTGGTATCTCCTCCGGTACTGGGACTTCACGAAGAAGCTACGGCGGAAGGACCTCTACAAGCGCTGCCTCAATAGATTCCACTTCGACTTCGTCGAGGTCGACAAGTTGAACGCCTTCGCATCTTCGCGCAATGGTGTCAACCTTGTTGCGTGTTTCACCGGAGCGTTTACGAATATCACGTCGTTCTTCACTCTTCTCCTATCGCATCCGGAAGTGCTTCCGTCTGTTGGAAACGCATCCGACGAAAAGCGTTGGATACGGTCCCTTCGCCATTGCAACTGGTCCTCCAGTTGGTCCGATGTACTGGCGAACATCGACGTCTACCAGACTCCTCCCCCGAGCTTCCCGATTGACCCGACCAGGAAGCTCTTCGCGCATAGGCTTTCAATTCTAGCTATGGATTTCCTCTTCTTCCACGAGATCGGGCATTTGGTCAACGGCCATCTCGAGTTACTGCGTGGCAGCGCTGAACTTGGCGCTCTCGAAGAGGCATCCTTTACGGAAGGATCCAGTCTCATACCCCTGGATTACCAAGCACTTGAGCTCAACGCTGATAGCCATGCCGTGATCGCAATGACACCGGAGCTACTTGCACTTCCTGAGGTGTTACCGCCGACTTCGACATTTGAAACGGGCTCCGAGGCTATTGAGTCTCTCGTTCTCGCAATGCTGTCAGTCTTCATTCTCTTCGATCGAACAGCTTCATCCTTGAAACGCTACGACTCGGCGCGCCATCCTCACCCGGCCGTTCGACTTGCCAACGTGCACCATGGGACGGTTCAATTGGCCGCGGGCTTTGGACCAGAGACTCAAGACAGACTCAGGTCTTCCTGGAGCCAAGCATTTGATCAAGCGGAGCAAATGTGCTCTTGCTTGGGTGTGGGGGCATCGGTGTGGCACGCAGCAGAGCATGAAGGCGAGGCAACGATCGAGGCGTTTGCTCGGACAGCGAAGCACTTTGCTTTGATTGACAAGAAGCTACGGCCAGATCTGGGGCGATTCTAAATGTTTCCGCCTCACAAGCGCTTGCAGAGGACGGTCCGATGCGGGGCCCTCCGCTGAACCACCAGTCCGATCCGTTCTTCGACGGCCTGTCGCGCAGCGCCTCGATGTTCACGGCCTGCACCCGGACCTCCCGAGCCCTAATTATACGACTCCAACCACACCTCGTCCGGATCGGCACTGACCGCATCCAGCCGAAACGTCGCCGATGCCGGCGGAGAGGACGTCCGCACCACGTACCGCCCCGGTGGGAGCCCCGACAAGCGGAGCTGTCCCTCGGCGTCCGTGGAGAGGGCGCCTCGCGAGAAGATCGCGAGGTAGTCGTTGATCAGCGGGGAGCCCGTCTCGGCCGTGAGCACGACCGTCGTGATCCCTGTGCCGCTCGGTGCATGCACGACCACCGAGGGTGCGGTGAGGTCCATGTAGAGCGTGGGGAGGTGCGCCGGTCCGGCGGGGTCCAGCTCGATCTCGGCGAGGGCCAGGGTGAGGACGCCGGGCGATGGCTCCGCGCCCACCACGACGATGCCGTCATTGCCGGTGAAGTCCTTGAACTCGAATCGACCGTCCCTGCCCACGGGCACTACGGCCGTCCCCGGGTGGAGCGTCGCGTCCAGCAGGACCGCCTGGAACAACCTGTCGCCGCCGGCAGGCAGGACGGCCAGCCCATGGAGCGTGCGGGCGGTTGGCGCACTGCCTAGCCACACGTCGCGCCTCTCGCCCTGGGCGAGGTCGACGGACGCAGAGCCTGGCACCGCGTGAAGGTTGCCGCCGGGGTCTTCCTTGAGCAGCCCCACCGTGTACGACCCGGGCGGGAGCCCGCCGCAGACGGCCTCACCGGAGCCGATGCCGCTCCCGGTGCCGATCGTGGGTGTCGACATCGGCACCAGCTGCGTGCGGATGAACGCGGGGTTCGTCTCGCTCGCGGAGAGCGCGACCCACGGGAGATCGCCGCCTCCGTGCTCGACATGGACCGCGAGAGTCGCGCCCGGCGACAGAACCACCTCGACGTCGTCGCCGGCACGCACGTCTGCCAGCCACGGAACGTGCCCCGGATGCCAGACCAGCAGTTGGAGCGGCGCGTCTCCCGCAGCGTCGAGTTCGAAGCGCCCGGACGCGTCCGTGATCGTCCGGCGTCGGGCAGCCGGATCGAGGGTGGCCAGGAGCCACGCCTCGGAGAGCTGCAGGTCGTCGTTCTCCACCAAGGGAGTACCCGGGTCGGTGCCTTGGGGGACGAGCTGCACGCTCGAGCCTATGAGTCCAGGGTGCCCGGGATGCCCCGGGTGCCCAATGCGTCCGAGGTGCTCGGGGTGCATGGGGCAGCGGACGACGCCGGTGACCACGGGCGGCGGCCGCAGCTCGAACACGTGCTCACCCGGCAGCTCCGCCAGCGGGATCCAGGGGGTGCTGTCGGCCCCCACGCCCTCGACGTGGACCGACAGCCGCACCCGCTTCGCGGAAAGCGTGAGCGGCGGAGCGGCGAGGCAGAACCTCCCGGCGCTGCACGCCACGCTCCTCTCGATGGGGAGCAGGTGCACCTCAGGGAGCGTCCCAGGATCATCGGACCGGCTCTCGATCTTCAGCTGGAGCGGGCCCTCGTAGCGGGTTCCCGTGCGACCGTCCACCACGAGGCCGGTGAAGACGAGGTCCGGCTTGAGGTTCAGCCGCACCTCGTTAGGAGGTTCGCCGCCATACACGTCGACCGAGGTGGTCGCGGGCTCGGTGTGACGAGACTTGACATCGATGCGCCAGGTGCCGGGCTCCAACCCGCGGAACGCCTCCCGCTCCGACATCACGATGAGCCGCGAGAACTGTCCGCTGGCGACATGAGTGAGCGAGACCAGGGCGTGCCCGCCCCACGCGCAGCCGGAGATCGTCTCCAGGACCAGGTCGAAGCCGCTCTCGGCGGAGGCGGCCGGCAGGAGTGCGGTGGGATTCTCGACGTCAGGCGATGGCACAGCCAGGTTTGAGGGCAGCGGCGGGAGTACCTGCTCCTCTGCCAGCGCCGGTGCCGGGTCGCCGGCTCCCGCCAACCCGGATCCGACAACGGCGGACGGTTCCTCGATCGCCTCGTCCGCCATGCTCCACACGGCGACCGCCACGATCACGGCGAACACGCCGACGGACCACCCGGTCATTGCACCTCGCGTCATGGTGTCGCTTCCTCGCCGCAGGGTGTCGCGACGTCATGTCAGGCCATGCCTTGTCATGGGGCATCGCGACGTCGTCCCGCCATGAACGATCGACACGTTTGTCGCTGTCTGCCTACGGACAATCCCACGGCGCCGTGTCGCGCTCAACGATAGAGTAGCTCACGAGGTACCAGACGGTCTTCCAGCTGATCCCGAAGACCCCCCTCACGGGAATCTTGTAGCAGCCAAACAGGTACTGGAAGTACACGCACTTGCCGGCTGGGATGTCGAATGGCCCGACGCAGTCCGAAACACCGATCGAGACCTGGACTTTGGTGGACGACCCCCCGGACGCCTTGAAGCCGGGCCCGAAACCTTCAACGCGGGTTTTGGTGCCCACTTCGACCAGCACGCTCGATGTGTGGCACTTGGTCAATGGAATTGGCACCGAGAGGCAGTTGCAGGTGGCGGGGCCGGTTCCTTCCGCCACACCCGCCAGGACGACAGGGCCGGGCATCAGGAGCGCGATCGCGGTGACAACGGACAGGATGAAGCGGGGCATGGACGGATCTCCGGGACGTGTTGACGAGTGCAACCCGATACTCCGCGGGCGCGTGCTCAGAACTCAATACATGTGCCGGCTGAGTCGACTGAACGCAGGGCGTGCAGCGGGTTGATGCCAGGAATGCACCGAGTCACTAGACCAATCCAGATCCAGCGTCCGTCACGAACGCCCAGCCTCAGTTCGCCGGTCTCCTGCCGCTGGATAACATTTGCCTCACCGCGCGGGGCAACCAACACGCCAGAGCACACGAAGATGCCCACCATGCACACCGGGAACGCGAGAGCAGGGAGCAGAGGACGTCGGCTCCGCCGAGCAAGCCTGACACCCATGGCCATCCCCGAACCCAGCGCTGCGGCGCCGAGATAACCCAGCCACGAGAGCCCAGGAACCCAGAACCCAGCGAGCGGCGCAGCATCCAACGCCAACAAGCTCCCCGCCATCACCAGCACTGCGCTCAGCCGAAACCCCGCCGCAACGTCGATGTCTAGCGGGCCCAGTTCACTCTCCGGCTGCCTGCCGGGCGATCGCCCGCAACGCCCCATCGACATGTCGTTCCTGGACTTCGTTGATGGGGCCGTTGGTTGCAACGACCGCAGCGAGACCCAGCTCGGGCCAGGCCCGAAACTTCGCCCAGTGAACTCCGGTGGACCCGACATGACCCATGTAAGAGTGCCCGTCCACTTGCCCGGGGCCGACGCCGCATGCGTAGGGGCTGCCGTTGTCGGTCCGCTGGAGTTCGGCAAACACCGCAGCTGGCGCCAGTGGCGAGTCTCCCCGCGGGCCCAGGACCTGTTGCAGCGCCAGGGTCGCGAAGTCCTTGATGTCGAGCTGCAGGTCGCCCGCGGGCGCTAGGAAAGCTCCCAGCACCAGGTCTTCCTGGAACGCGGTGACGAGGCCCGTCTCTGGATCGAGACCGTGCCCCCAGACACCGCCCGGGTTGGCTGCCGTCGCTGGCCAACCAAAGCCAGCTGACCCGATGCCAAGCGGCTCGAACACGCGCTGCTGCAGGGCCTGTTCGTACGATTGATCAAGGACTCGTTCGCAAACGTGCGCGATCAAGCAGTAACCGGCGTTGGAGTAGTGCGTGTTTCCGACGGTCGTTTCTGGAGCGGCCGCGAGTACGTCAGCCAGGTAGGTCGCCCGCTGCTCGGTGGGTGTGCCTTCGAGTCGGCTGTAGCGATCGATAGCAGCGGCGATGTCCTCTGAGTGCCCTGCGAGTCCAGCCCGATGGCGCAAGACGTCTGCGAGCGTCACGTCTGCGTACGCCGCGTGCATCGCAGAGGCGCCGTCGTTCGCTTTGCTCAGGTGGCTCCTGATCGTGTCGGTCCAATCGAGCTTGCCTTCGGCCACGAGAGTCGCCATGAGCAGAGCCGTCGCCGACTTCGTGCACGACCCGACGTGAATCGCGTCGGAGACCTGGGCCAACTCGGATGAGCCGATCTTCCGCGCTCCGGCAGTCGCCGCGTTGACCGTGTTGGCGGGCTGCTCGCCGATTCGCGCGATGCCCACGGCCCACATGACCGAGCCGGTCTCTAGCAGCAATCGATCGGCGATGGATTGGGCCGGATTGTCCGCAGCGCACTCGCGGGTGTAGTCCGGCGCCCACGCTGGCGGTGCCAGGGCATTCACCACGCGCACTCCCCTGAACTTCTCGGGGTCTTCTGTGTCAGGTGAGAAGGTCCACGAAAGCCACTCAAGTGCTTCCGGAGCCGTGTCCAACCCGGCGGCCAGGCAGGTGAGAATCTCGAGACGCAGCATGGAGTCCTCCACGACCACGGCCTGGGTGAAGGCCGGGATCTGCGCAGCGATCTCCAGATGCGTCTCGGTCCAGCCGTCGAGCCCCAGGCGACTCAGTTCGCGCGGCGCCAGGCGGGTCTCCATGAGCCGTCGCAGGTCCTCCCCGCTGTCGCGCTGGAGCGCGTCGAGATAGTCCGCGGCGATCGCGCCGAGCACTTCGTTTCGCGTGTCGAAGCGAAGCTCCAGTACGTCTGCAGACTGCTCCTGCCGGGCGAATGCCACGATCGCGATCAGGGCAAGCTGGAGTTGCTGGTGGAAACGCATAGGTGTGGCTCCAAGGCGCTGGAAAGAGACTGTTTCTCAGCATATAGTGCGATTCGCAATAAATGGAGATGGACGGTGAACCTGACTGAACTCGAAGGCGCTGTCCTGGGCACCGTGTGGCGCGAGGCGCCCGTGACGGCGTACGGCGTGCGCGCGCTCTTCGCCGATTCGCTGACCAGCTCTTGGACAGCGAGCACCGGGTCGGTCTACCCCGCGATCCGCCGCCTCCGGGAGCGGAACTTGATCGCATCCGCCAAACGGAACGGCGACGGTCGGGCCACGCGAGAGTTGTCCGTCACCAAGCCGGGTCTGGCCGCTCTGCGGGACTGGATCAGGGACATCGACGCCGCGATCGGAATACCCACGGACCCGCTGCGCTCACGGATGCAGTTCCTTGGATCGCTGGACAGCCGCTCGCGGCGGCGCTGGGCGAGCGAGACGAGTGATCGATTGAATCAGCAGATAGAGCCCATCAATGAGGCACTGAACCTGATCGATGCGGGCTCGGAAGGTGATCCGGCCGGTTCCAAAGCCACCTGGGTCAGGCGCGCAACGCTTTGGACGCGGGCCGCGGCCAAGGCTCGGGCACAACTGGCGACTCGGCTGCGGGATGAGCTCGACGGATAGGAACTGTGCCGACATCATCTTGGTGCTTGTTTGTCGCTCTCCAACCGCCCGGCGCACCTGCATCCTGAATCCAAACTTGCACGGTCGCCCTGAGCCCTAGCAGGAAGGCTGGCCAGGGGTGCGAACGGTCAAGAGAGCCTTGGCTGTTGTGATCTGCTGTGCGCAGATTATCACTCCAAGGTACCTCCGCTGACGGCGATCACAGGAAGCGCACCCGTGCCCGACTCCTCAGGCTCTTGGAGCTGTGAAAGGTACCGCGCCACGAAATGCCTCCGCGCAAAGCACCCAACACCCCGGAGCGCAGGAGTATGCCCACCATGCACAGCGTGCCAATCGGGTATGCCAGCGCGGGGAGCAGCGGACGGTGGCTCCAACGAGCAAGCCTGACGCCCATGCCCAATCCCGAAACCAGCGCCACAACGCCGAGCCATCCCAACCACGAAAGCCCCTGGATCCAGAACCCAGCTAGCGCAGCAAGCGGCGCCGCATCCAACGCCAGCAAACTCCCCGCCATGACCAGCACAGCGCTCAACCGAAACCCCGCCACGGCAAACGTGTTCTTCTCCAACCCCCGCGCCATCTCCGGCAGCGAGTGATACCAACGCACGCTCAGCAGCCCGCGCCCCAGCGCCACGCCACAACGCGCCCCCGACTGCTTCAGCATCTTGCCCAGCGCCACATCGTCCACGACGTCGAGCGCCAGCCACGGAAAGCCCTCGGTGGCTTCCAGCGCGCTGCGCCGTACGAGGTTGAACGCGCCCACACCGATGAAGGCCTCGCTGTTGGGGTCTTCCACCTTCCACAGCTTCTGTCCCAGAACGAAGCAACGGCCGAAGGCGGCGATGGTGCTGTCGAGCAGGAAGTTCTCGGGCGGCATGTCGGGCATGAGCACGAGGTGGTCGAGCTCGCGCTCCTCGGCATGGGCCACGGCCAGGGACAGGCAGCGCGGCGCGAAGTGGACGTCCGCATCGGTGAACAGCAACCAGTCAGTGGTCGCACCGGCCAGGCCTGTCTGCAGGGCATGGGTCTTGCCTAGCCAGCCCTCGGGCAGGGTCTCGATGTGCACGGCCTGCACCCGGCGGTCCTGGGCCGCCAGCCCATCGATCAACTGGGGCGTCTCATCGCCTGAGCGATCGTCGACTAAGACCAGCTCCAGGGCCGGGTGATCCTGGGCGAGCAGCGAGGCGGCGGCGGCGGGCAGCGTGTGCGCTTCGTCCCGCGCGGGGACGATCACGCGCAAGCTGCCCACAGTGTCGCGACCGGTGCCACCCGGACCACCAACCGGGAGAGCCGGCGTCCAGTCGATGAGCGGGCGCAGGACCCGTTGGACCTTCACCCCAGCCCAGGCGCCAGCCATCCACGCCAGGCAACCCAGCGTGGCGAGGACTGCGAAAACGATCTGGATCGTGCTGAGCTCAGGCATGACCCCGCAGAGTCTGCCACGGCTCAGGCGGCGGAGGCGTCTCTTTGCGCTTGGATCATGCGGGCGTTGACCACATCCAGGGCTTCGACCCAGGTGGTCGCCATCTCGGGCGTCCACTTCTCACCGAAGTAGCCGGCGAGGGTGTTCAGCAGCGAGGCCGTGACGAAGGGGTACATGTTCTCGGTCACGCCATAGCCCTCGTGGCTGTGGCCCATCTTGTCGAGGGCGGGCAGCAAGTCGTCGGGCCTGTCCACCAACTCCACCACCAGCGAGAGCGTGGCCATGAGCTTCTTGCGCTGCTGGCTGAAGTCCGTGTCGGCGAACAGCGGGCGCACTTGCGGGTAGGTGTTCAGCAAGGTGCCGTAGAAGGCCTCGGCGGCAGCTTCAGCGTTGGGGCGGACGGCTTCGAAGGAAGAGCGGAGCAGGGCGATGTCCATCGGTGGTCAAGGTCTCGTGTGGAGGGAAGAAAGGGCCAGGCCTTGCAGCGCTGGCTTGTCGTGAAGCGGGAGATTGGTGGGTGAAGCCCTAGGACAGCGTGGGCAACTGGGCGAGGCCGGAGCTGGCAGACGGCTTGGCCACGAGGTCGGCCAAGGTCGTGCCCTCGAGCACGGCGTAGAAGGCGGCCTCGGCGGCCATGAGCTTGCGGCGCAGGCGGCAGCCCGGTTCGAGCACGCAAACCGTGGGCTCGACGACGCACTCCAGGACGCCGTTGCGGCCTTCGAAATCGCCGACAACCGCGGCTGCATCGATGTCCTCGGGGGCCATGGCCAGGCGCACACCGCCGCCGCGGCCGGAGCGCGTGGCCGTGTAGCCATGGCGGCTCAGGGCCTGGACCACCTTCACCAGGTGCTCGCGGGAGATGTCGTAGGCCTCGGCCATGGAGTCCACTCGGACCAGGGTCTCGGCCCCGTCAGTGGTGCCCGCACGGGCCAGGTAGATGAGCACCCGCAGGGCGTAATCGGTCTGGAGTCGAAGCTTCATGGGTAAAGTGGTATCACGCGTACCACTTTAAGTCAACGAGCGTTTGGGCGAGCGCTCCGTAAGATGGCGCGGCTCTCCTGGAGACTGCTTGTGACTCGCGTGATGGACCGTGCCGATGACCGTGCCAGCGACCCTGTGATGGACCGACAGGCTGCCCGTCCAGTGGGCACTCGGGCCCGTGCCCTGCGCCGATCGATCCCAGCGCTGCTGTTGGTGGGGTTCTTGGCAGCCGTGCCCGTTCCCCAGCTGCGGGCGGGAGAGCCAGCGGCAGGCTCCAGCGAACAGGACGTTATCCCGGCGAAGCCCCGTTCGTTGGTGCTCATGATCGCCGACGGTTTCGGGCCGGCCAGCCTGACCCTGGCGCGCACCGCCAGCGAGCAGCCCCTGCGCATGGACGAGATCCTTGTGGGCAGCGTGGCGACGGCCTCTGCGGACAGCCACATCACCGACTCGGCCTCCTCAGCCACCGCTTTGGCGAGCGGCCACGACACCAACAACCGGGTGATCGGTCTGGACCCCGACGGGGCGCAGCTCGGCAACCTGATGGAGCGCGCCCAGGCTGCGGGCCTGCTCACCGGTGTCGTCACGACCACGGCGGTGACCCACGCGACCCCCGCTGCCTTCTCCGCCCACATCATGTCGCGCGATGACGAGCAGGCCATCGCCCTGCAACAGCTCGGATGCGAGTTGGACCTGTTGCTCGGCGGCGGACAGAAGTTCTTTCTGCCGAAGCAAGAGACGCCCGGGTGGGGGTCGGGCAAGCGGCTGGACGGCCGCAACCTGCTCGACGAAGCACCGGCCCTCGGCTGGCATGTGGTGACGACTCCGCCAGCCTTGAAGGCCGCGACGGAGTTGCCGCTGCTCGGTCTGTTCACGGCGGGGCATCTCGCGTACCGCCTGGATGTGCGGGCGCGCAGCGCGCAGGGGCAGCCGTCCGAACAACCGACCCTGGCGCAGATGACGGCCAAGGCGCTGGCCCTGTTGTCTGCGCATGACGAACCGTTCGTGTTGCTGGTGGAGGGCGGGCGCATCGATCACGCCGCGCACGACAACGATGTGGCCAGCCACCTGCTGGAGATCCTCGACTACGACGCGGCACTGGGCGTCGCCCTGGACTTTGCAGCCGATGACGGGCGCACCCTGGTGGTCTCCGTCTCGGACCACGAGACCGGTGGGCTGTCCATCGGCCGGAACCGGGGTCTGGTGGGGCTGCAGAACTGGAACCCGGAGTTGCTCAGTCGCCAGACGGCCTCGCTCGAACAAATGCAGGCCCGCATGAAGGCGGGCGAGCGCGGCCTGGACGTCTTCCGCGAAGTGGGCGGCGTCCCGGACCTGGATCTGGAGGAGGCCGAACGGATCCAGAACGCCGATGCCCTCGTGCCTGGTCTCTCCCGTGCGGCCACGGAAGACCGGGCGCACAACGGCGTGATCCGGGCGCTCATGGCGCCCCTGGCGAAGCGCGCGGGGGTGGGCTGGGGGACCTTCTGGCACACCGCCGTGGACGTCCCGCTCTTCGCCGACGGGGTGGGGCGCGAGCGCTTGGTGGGGCACCACAGTCTGCGCGAGTTGGGTGTGCTGCTGCGGGAGTTGCTCGGCTTGGCCGATGGCTAGCCGCTACGCCTGTTGTTAGCGCTACGCTTGGGCCAGCGCCTTCGCCAACCGGCGCACTTCCTCGACGTCGGTGCGCCCCGTTCCCAGCGACGCGGAGGCGTGCAGCTCCCGTGCCCCCGTCTCGAGCAGGATGCGGGCTGCGTCTTTCGAACGCACTCCACCGCCCGGCAGCACGATCAGTTTGTCCCCTCCGCGCTCGATCAAGCGCGACAGCACGTCGAGGGCCTCGGGAACGCTGTCCTTTCCGCCCGACGTCAACACGCGCTCGACGCCTAGCGCCAGCAGCGTGTCGAAGGAGGCCTCGAGGTCTCGACACGCGTCGAAGGCTCGGTGAAACGTCACGCTCAGGGGACGGCTGGCTTCGATCAGGCGCGCGCAACTCTCCCGGTCGATCTCGTGCTCGGGGGTGAGCAGGCCGAAGACCACGCCTGCGGCGCCAGCGCTCTTGGCGAACTCGATGTCACGCAGCATCTGCTCCTGTTCCGCGGCATCCGACACGAAGTGCCCGGCGCGGGGGCGCACCATCACGTGCAGCGGGAGGTCGACCTGGCTCGCGATGGCTGACATCAGCGCGCTGGTCGGGGTCAGGCCATCCTGGGAGAGGTCAGCGCAGACCTCCAGGCGATCCGCCCCGCCATTCCACGCGGCTTGGGCGCTCTCGAGGGAGTCGACGCAGATCTCCAGCAGCCGCCGCGCGGGGATCGACGGTTGCCCAGCCATCGACGGTTGCGGAACCATCAGGCGTAGAGCGGGCCGTCGTCGAGGCCCGGCTCCAGCACGTCACCTCGCAAGCGGTCCGCGAGCCGGCCGTGGCGCGTGCCCGTGTCCACCCGACTGATGGCGGTCTGCAGGGCCCGTTGCTCGCCCAGGACCACCAGCACCTGCTTGGCCCGGGTGAAGGCGGTGTAGACCAGGTTGCGCTTGAGCATCATGAACTGGGCGGAGAAGAGCGGCAGCAACACAGCGGGGAACTCGCTGCCCTGGCTCTTGTGGCAGGTGATGGCGTAGGCCGCTTCCAGCTGGTCGATCTGGTCGAGGCCGTACTCCACGTCGCGCCCGCCGAACATCACCGTCGCCGTGTGGCTCTCTTCGTTGAGATGAATCAGCCGGCCGATGTCGCCGTTGAAGACGTCGAGGTCGTAGTTGTTGCGCACCTGCATGACCTTGTCCCCCTCGCGGAAGAGCCGGCCGAAGCGGCTGATCTCGCTCTTGGAGCCGCTGGCCGGGTTGAGCACCTCGCGCAAGGCCTCATTGAGCGCGATGGTGCCCACGGGGCCGCGATGCATGGGGGTCAGGACCTGCACGTCGCGCATGGGATCCAGGCCGAAGCGCTTGGGGATGCGCTGAGTGATGACGGCCGACAGGGCGTCGATGGCGCTGCGCGCGTCGTCGCGTTCGATGAAGAAGGCCTGCCCATCGGGGCGCAGATCGAACTCGGGCATCTCGCCCTCGTTGAGCTGATGGGCGACACGCACGATGCCGGAGTGCTGCGCTTGGCGGAAGACCGTGGCCAGTCGGGCCACGGCCACGCTGCCGCTCGAGATGAAGGCACGCAGCACATCGCCCGGACCGACAGACGGCAGCTGGTCCACATCGCCGACCATCACCAGCGTGGCCGTGTCGGGCAGGGCCGCGAGCACCGCTGCCATGAGCGTGATGTCCACCATGGACATCTCGTCCACGATGAGCACATCGATCTCCAGCGGCTCTTCCTGTTGGGTGCGGTACTGGAAGCTGACGGGCGTGATGCCCAGCAGCCGGTGCAGGGTCTTGGCGTCGCCGCCCGTGGCTTCGGAGAGGCGGCGTGCCGCGCGCCCGGTGGGGGCCGCCAAGGACACGTCCCGGCCCTGCTTCTCGTACAGCTCCACGAGGCTGCGCACCAGCGTGGTCTTGCCCACGCCGGGCCCGCCCGTGATGACGGACAGCTTGTGTTCGAGGACGACCCGGATGGCAACCCGCTGGTCGTCCGAGAGCTCCATGCCGCTGCGCTCTTCGGCCCAGCTGGCGGCTGCCTCCGGGTCCAGGCTCGTGGCCAGGGGGCCGCCGGTCTGCAGGCGCGTCACGTGCTGGGCGACCTGGATCTCTGCGTCCCGCAGCTCCGGCCGATAGATCAGCCCGTCTTGGACCAGCCTTCCGTCAGCGAGGCAGTTGGCCAGCTCTTGCTCGACGGGGATCTGGTCCAGTTCGAGAAAGGGCGTCGCCTTCTCCACGATCATCTCGGGCGGCAGGCCCACGTGTCCTTCGAGGGCGGCGCGCCCCAGGAGATGGGTCAGCCCGGCCGCGATGCGAAAGGGGGAGTCCGGTTCGTGGCCGAGGCTCTGGGCGACACCGTCGGCCGTGCGGAAGCCAATGCCGAACACGTCCTCGGCCAGGCGGTACGGGTTGCTGCGCACGACCTCCACCGTCTCCGAGCCGAACTGCTTGTAGACCTTCAGGGCGTGGGCCGCCCCCAGGCCATGCTCCTGCAGGTAGACGAGGGCGGCGGAGGACTCGCGCATTTCGACCAGCTGGGCAACGATGGTGCTGGCCTTGCCGCTGCTGATGCCCGGTACCGTGGCCAGCAAGGTGGGTGAGCGTTCGAGGCGCTGCAAGACGTCCAGGCCGAGGGCGTCGACGATCTTCTCGGCGGTCTTGGGGCCGACGCCCTTGATGCGCCCGCCACCCAGGAACTTGATCAGGCCCCTGCGGCCGCTGGGCATGCGCACCTCGCAGGAGGTCACGCTCAACTGCCGGCCGTATTGGGGGTGGTCGATCCAGCTGCCCGTGATGGACAAGCTGTCGCCGATCTCCACGCCCGGCATGACGCCCACCAGCGTCAGCGGGGCGTCGTGTTCGTCCGCGTCGAAGCGCGCGACCGTGTAGCCGTTCTCTTCGTTCCGGAAGGTGATCCCCGCCAGGCTCCCGTCGATGCGGGCGTCGCCGTCGCTGGGCTTCGGGGCGGGGAAGGGAAGGGGGTCGCTCATGTCGAGCGGCAAGACTAACCCGGCCTTCTGGCCTCGATCTACTTCGAGCCGGGCAGATAGGTGTCCAGCAGGCCGGCCATGACATCGACCGAGAGCGGATGCTGTGAGTCGAGCGGGAATCCCTGCCAGCGAACGATGCCGGAGGGATCGATCAGCACGGCGTGGGGGATGCCTTGAACGCCGATCGCGTCGTGCATGCGCTCCTTGCGGTCGATGGCGCTGAAGTATTCCATCGAGGGGGTCTCGTCCTGATCGTCGGCGTGCATGGCCAGCACCTTGGCGGCCGGCTCAGACGACAAACCCACCACCACCAGCCGGTCGGCAAAGGCCTCTTGCAGCGCGTTCAGCTCTGGGATCGCTTCCCGGCAGTCCGGGCACCAGGTGGCCCAGAAGTCGACCAACACCATCTTGCCGTCGAAGTCCGGGACCGAGCTCAGCCATTCACTGACCCAGAGTTCCGGCGCCGGTTGGTTGATCAGCACCTTGGATGCGAAGTACTTCTTGTCTGGGACAGGTGCCAGGGGCAGCGCAGCGGTGGATCCCGTCTCGGGTTGGCCGGGGGCCGCCTCGCCGGTGCCCCAGGCGTAGCTCCAATCGGAGCTCCCAGCGGAGGCAGAGGCGGCATCGTGAGCGTCAGCAGGCGAACAGCCGGTTCCCAGCAGACTGCCCAGGAACACGCCCACCATCAGGGCTGCAAGCGTGGCAGGGCGCGTGAGGCTGCGGCTCAGGTGGCTGAGCGTCGAACGGAGGGAGAAGGCTCTGGGCTGTGTCATGGGGCTGCTCCTGTGGCTGGCCGGCGGATGACCGGTTCGCTCCCCAATGGATGCCGCCCGGAGACTGGAGGTGACAGCGCCAGGCCCCGGGGGGGCTTAGAGGCCCACGTTGATGATCGGCAGCCAGCGAGCCCAGCTCGGGTTTTGCTCGACGTGGTTCATCAAGCCGATCTGGATGCCGTGCAGGTCCCCCGCGTGGTTGAAGAGGCCGATGCTGATCCCGGTCTGCTTGCCGGTGGCCCGGTTCACCGCGCCGACGTTCAGGCCATGCATGGATTCGCAGCCGGTGTAGAGGCCGCCGATCGTCAATCCGTAGAGCTCGTCGGCATGCACCGCGAGGCCGGCCAGGTTGATGCCCCGCATCGTGTGCTCGGCCACGGTGGCCAGGCCCGCGATGTTGAAGCCGCGCATGGAGCCGTCCGTGACGCTGGCGAGGCCAGCGACGTTGATGCCGGCCATGTCGCCGTCCGAGACCGTGGCCAGCCCGGCCAGGTTGATCCCGCGCATGCTCCGGTCAGCCACGACTGCCAAGCCGGCGATGTGCACGCCCACCATGGAACCGTCGGACACGGTGGCGAGTCCGCCAATCTGGATGCCCTTCATGGAGCTGTCGGACACAGCCGCCAGCCCACCGAGCTGGATGCCCGTCATGTTGCCCTCCGACACCGCGGCCAAGCCACCCAACTGGACGCCGGTCATGTTGTCGTCGCAAACCGTCGCCAGGCCGCTGAGCTGCACGCCTGTCATGCCATCGTCGGCCACGGTCGCCAGCCCGCTGGCCCCGATGCCCGCCATGCGGCCCTGGCTCACGGACGCGAGCCCACTGGCGAAGAGGCCCGTCAGTTGGTCTCCCGCGTACACGCCCAAGCCAGCCGCGGAAACGCCCTGCACCGTGCCAAGGCCGCCGACGGTGAGCGCGCTGAGCTGGATGCCCTGCAGCGAGTCGCCGCCCCAGACACTGCCCAGGGCCGCCTGGATGCCCTGCACCGAGTCGGTCCCGATGACTGCCAGGCCGCCGACGCTGATGCCTCTGAGATCCCGGCCGATGGGCGCCGCCAGCCCGAAGGACAGCCCGGTGAGCTGCGTGTCGAACGGTCCGCCCGCAGGCAGCAGGGTGATGTTGACGCCCTTGACCGCTTCCACGCCCCAATCCCGAAGGTTGAAGCGCAGGCCCTTCCAGCGCTTGGAGTTGCCGAAGCTGATGCCGCTGCCGTTGGCGCCCAGGTCGAGGCTGCCCCAGTCCTTGCCCCATTCCGAAGCGGAGTGGAACCAGGTGCCGGCAAACCAGCGCTGGTCGACGAGTTCGTCGTCTTCGTCATCCTCGTGCTCGTCGTCGTGGTCTCCGTGCTCGTGCTCGTGCTCATGTTCGTCCTCGTGCTCATGCTCATGCTCGGGGCTTGGCGGGGCGTCCTGCAGAAGCAGCGAGGCGGCAACGGGATGGCCCCACGAAAGGAGCATCAGCAGGGCGAGGCAAGTTGCAGCAGGAGGGAACATGCAGGGTCTCTCTTTGGGCCTGGAAGGTCAGGCGGCCTGAAGGGTCGAGTTTCTAGAGGCTGTGGGGCGAAGGCCTGGGGCGTAACGGAATCTGCGTGTCCGCGATGACGCTGTCGAGCACTTCGAGGATCTCGTCTTTCTGACGCGGCAGGATTCCTCCGATCGGGAGGGAATTGCTCGCGTGGTTGCCGCGGTAGACCGTGCGGTTCACATCCATGTGTTCCACCATGGTGCGCAGCTCTTGAAGGATGCCGCGGTCATCGGGGAGCACGATCCGGCCCGCCTCGACCTCTTCATGGAACTTGGTGCCCGGCACCGGAGTGATCGTGAGCGTGGAGACGAAGCGCGGATTCATGGCGGAGACGATGCGCCCGGACTCCACCGCGTGTTCGTGGCTGAGAGCCGTCCCTCCGATGCCCAGCAGCATGATCACCGACAGCTTGGCGCCGGCGTCCGTGACCCGGCTGGCGGCGTCCACCATCTGCTCGGGTGTGACGCCCTTGGCGATCATCTCCATCACCTCGGGGTGGCCCGTCTCGGTGCCCAGATAGAAGAGGCGCAAGCCGGCCTCCTTGAGCTGGACGATCTCCTCCACGCTCTTGCCCAGCAGCGACTGGGGCGAGGCGTAGACGGAGGAGAATTGATAATTGGGGAAGTGATCGCGGATGTCCTGCAGCAGCTCCAGCAAGCGCGGGGTGCGCATGATCAGCGCGTCGCCGTCGGCCAGGAAGACGCGGCGAATGGAGCCGGCGCCCAGCTGCCGCTGGGCCAGCGCCATGTCCTCGAGCAGGTCCTCCCGGCTGCGCTGCCTGAAGCGCTTTTCCAGGTACATGGCGCAGTAGGTGCAGCGGTTGTAGGAGCAGCCGATGGTGGCCTGGAGAATCAGGCTGTCGGCTTCGCTCGGGGGCCGGTAGACGGTGCCTTCGTATCGCATGCCGGCATCCTAACCGGCGTCTGAGGCGGCTCCTGTGAGTCTAGGACGACTTGGAAGGACGGCAGCATGAGGGCAATCGAGGCCGGCGAGCGCCTGCCAGGGCCTTGCCAGAGAGAGGGGAAGCCGAGGATGATCTTCGGCCCAGCTCACGTTCGTGCCGAATGCAACGTTGTTCTGTGGCTCGAAACCCCCTCGGATGGACCCATGTCTGCCTTGATCCTGACCCTCGCCGTGATGCTCTCCACCAGCCTTCAGACGGGGGCAGAGAACCCGGGCAGCGATTGGGGGAGCGCCCACTTCAGCCCCTCCACCCTCATGCTTGGGGGCTACGGGGACATGCTGAGCGGGAGCTGGAGTCGTGAGGGCGTCCTGGACAGCGGCCAGGTCATGGCTCGCTTCGTCTCCATGCCTGAGGCGACACCGCTGGAGCTCACGAACCTGAAGTATGGGAAGGGCCCCCAGCTCTGGGCCGAAGCCGAGGGCATGATCGGTGACGTCGAGTTCCGGTCCGTGGCCTTGGGAATCCCCCAGACAGCGCAGGGCGACAAGCGCCTGATCCTGGCCAGCCAGATACGTCTGGTGAACCCCACATCGGCGCCTGTCCAGGTGCAGCTCGGGGCGGAGCTGTTCGCTTCCCACGACTCCCGGATCCACGGATCCGTAGCTTTCGAGACCGGTGCGACCTGGACCCTGGACGGTCGCACGCTGCTCAAGGACGGCCGGGCGGCGGCCGGTTGGGTGGGGCCGACGCCGCAGGTGGAGTTGGCGGCGTCCGCGGATGAACCCGGCGACCCGGCTGCGACCTTCGTCTGGACTCTCGACATCCCAGCGGGTGGCACGACCTTCTTGGAGATCAAGTTGGCCGGCAATCCCCCGTCTGATGCATCAGGCGATGCCCAGGACGAGGCGGCCTGGCGTGCCGTCTTTGATCGTCGGGCCTATGCCTATCTGGAGGAGTCGGACCGCTGGCGCAGCCAGAGTCGCGGGCGCGTGACGACCATGGAGTTCCGTTCGGACATGATGCTGCGCGTTCTGGGCAGCAGTGTGCACACGCTGCGGCAGCAGGGTCAGGCAGGGAAGTTCCAAGCGGAGCAGTTTTCGGACAACCCCTATGGTGCGCCCGCCACGGACGTAGCGGCGGAGGCAGAGATCCTTGCGGCGCTTACGGAGTTCGGACTCGAAGAGTTCATTTCGGACTATGTCGCTCGCATGCTCGGCGAGATTCCCCAAGCCTTGGCCACCCTCGACGACGAGCGCAAGGTGGTGTACCTGCACTCCTTGGCGCGCATCGTGCGCTTGCACCCCCTGACGATGGGCAGTCCGGAGCTCGCCCAAGCGATTGTCGCGCTGGGAGACCCCGACGTCGCCGTGGAGCCGTGGCACGATCCGCGCGTCGTGCGCCAGGACATGCTCGGCGTCGTCGCGGCGCTCGGCTTGCCCACGGAGGGCTTGCTGTCGCGCTTGCGCTGGCCCGAGTTGGAGGAAGGCTCGGTTGCTCACCTGATGCAATCCGCACGCAGGGCGATCGCAAAGCGCGAAGGTGATGTGGCGTGGGTCGCCATGCAACAGCTGTTCAAGGCGGCGACCACGGACGGCATGGGCAGCATGGACGGTCGCAACATCGACGGCCGCTACGCCCTGGGCATGCTGGCCGTGGGTCGGGCGGCGCTCATCGATGACCACGGTGATTCTCTCAACCTCTTTCCTGGTAATTGCAGTGGTCTCGTGACGCGCGGTACGCAGATGGACACCACATGGATGCGCACGGCCTTCGGGCTTGTGAGAGGACGCTCGTACTTCACCGGCAAGGCGCTCGCGGGTGCCTGGATCCTGTTCAAGCCCGAGATCCGACCCGAGCGGATGACGGTGACGTTCCCGGCGGGGCTCCACGTGCGCAACATCAAGGGCTCTGCCGATGAATCGGATGTGGAACTCGTCGGCGATCGCCTGGCGGAGATCCACTGGCCCGAAGTCATCGGCGGTCCCGGGGTTCGCTTCCTGGCCCGGGTGACGGATCTCTAGAGGTTCGTCACATGACCGGAGCGAGACGTCGGGAGCGCATGGCCCGTGCCCGGCGTGGTGACGACTTCGATGTCCGCATGCTGGACGGGAGCCATGAGGCTTACCGCTATCGCGTGGCGGACGGTGAGGAAGGCATGCGCCTCGATCAATTCCTGGCGAAGCGCCTGAGCTGGCGCTCACGGACGAGCGCTTGCAAGCTCCTGGATGAAGGATTCGTGGGCCTGGAGGGGCGCAGCGCCCGGGCGTCGCGCAAGGTCTTCGTGGGCGACATCGTGACCGTGAAGTTGCCCCGGCCGCTACGCGATGAGGCGCTGCTCGCCAAGCCGCAGGAGGAGCGCCAGCTGACGAGGCTCTACGAGGACGAGCACCTTATCGCCATCGACAAGCCGCCGAACATCCCGGTGCATCCGTCGGGTCGGCTCCTGCACCACACGGTCATCACGGAGCTCCACAAGCAGTATCGCGACTTCGAGGATCCGACGCGCGACATCGTCCCCAAGCTCTGTCACCGCCTCGACCTGGAAACCGGCGGGGTGTTGCTCGTGGCGAAGCAGCACCGGGCACTGGTCTTCGTCCAGAGCCAGTTCGAGAAGCGCACCGTGCACAAGGAGTACCTGGTGCTGGTGCACGGCGAGCTGGAGCAGGAGTCGGGCCTGATCGATCTGCCCATCGGCCCCAACCACGCCGCGGCCGTGCGCAACAGCCGGTCCATTCGACATGACATCGGCCAGGCGTCGCGGACCCAGTGGCGGGTCGAGCAGCGCTTCGCCGGCTACACCCAGTGCCACATCGTGCTGCTCACCGGGCGCCACCACCAGATCCGCGTGCACATGTCCGCCATCGGGCACCCCGTGGTGGGGGACAAGATCTATGGTCGGGACGAAGGGCTCTTCATCCGACACAACCAGCGGATCCTGACGGAAGAGGACCACGCCTTGCTCGAACTGCCTCATCAGGCGCTTCACAGCCATGCGCTGGAGTTCGAGCACCCCACCAAGGGGCCCATGCGCCTGGAGTCGCCCTGGCCCGAGGATCTTTCCGCCTTCTGTGGCGGCCTGCCACCCTTCCTTGGCGATCCGCCGATCCGATAAAGTGCCGGGATGAATGTCCCTGCATGCCGGTTCTCTGTCCTGACGATCGCTCTCCTCTTCGTTCTTCCGGCCGCTCGCGCGCCGCTGGGGGATGGCTACGGGAAGTTGGTGGCCGCCCAGTCAGCAGCTGCCTCGACCGCCGCCCGAAAGGGCGAGTACGAGGCTGCGGAGGCGGCCTGGACGGTGTTGCTCGAGTACGACCCCAGCTCCGCCGTGGCGCTCGAGGGCATGGTGGACGCGGCTGCCGGTCGTGAGGATGTCGATGCCGAGGCCTTGGCCCTGCGCGAGTTGATCCAGGTCTGGCGCCCGCTGGTGGAGGCCGGGGACAACAAGCTGGCTCGCGAGCTCAAGAAGATGGAGCAGCGGCGCAGCGAGATCGACCCCCATGCCGGTGACGCCGCCGAGCTGCTCCAGGACTACCTGGAAGACATGAAGGAACTCGGGGCCGCCTACCTGGCTGACGGCCTGCACGCCAACGCCATGGTCTGCTGGAGCAAGGTGGCCTCCTTGGTGTCCAAGGGGTCCGTCGACGAAGTGGCAGCGCTGAATGCCATCGAGACCTGCCTGTTCGAAGGCGGGGACTTCGTTGCGAAGATCGATGTGCCGCGGCGGGAGATCGGCGGCAAGGACGAGGCCTGGATCGCGGCGCACGACAAGAAGACCGCCAAGTGGAACAAGGCGGCCATGGTGGAGACGCCTCACTACAGGATTCGCACCAACGCTGGCTGGCGCATGCTGATGGCTGCGGCGGGCGCCATGGAATCAGTGCACGCCTTCTACCGCGAGATCTGGGGCATCGTGCCGGACCCCGAAGTGGGCCGGCCGGACCCCAGCCTGCGCAACGTCACGGTGCCGCGCATCGACCTGAACATCTACCGCGAGCGGGAGAACTACCTGAAGCGCTCGGGCGCGCCGGAATGGAGCGGCGGCGTGTTCAAGGGCTCTGAGGTGGCGACCTACGACTACAGCGGCGGGACCGATGGGGAGTCCTGGCGGGACAGCATCAAGACGCTGTTCCATGAGGCCAGCCACCAGTTCATGAGCGTGGCCGTGGGCAACGTCCCGTCGTTCGTGAATGAGGGCATCGCCTGTCTCTTCGAGGGCATCGACATCCTGCCCAACGGCACCATTCGCCGGGATCTGCCCGTCATGTCGCGGCTGAACGACCTGGAGCAGCGCATTCGCGCCGGGCGCCTGGTGTCCCTGCGCGACGTGATGGACCCCGTGAAGGGCAACGAACCCGATTTCTACGCGCCTCGCTGGGGGCTCTTCTACTACCTGCGCATGTGTGTGGACGACCAAGGGGCGTACATCTATCGCGAGCTGCTCGAGGACTACATCTACGAGTTCAAGAAGGGCACGCCCGGCAACACCGTGGAGCACTTCGAAAACTTCTTCCTCGTGCCCACCGCCGACAGCACAGGTGTCGAGAACTTCGATCAGTTCGAGAAGGCCTGGCGCCAGTGGATCCTGGATCTCAAGCGCAACCTCGGTGAGAAGGACGAGCGCCTCTCCGCCTTCCGCAAGGACGCGCGCATGGCCGGGCTCAAGAAGGACCTGGAGACGGCTCTGCGGTTCAATGAGCGCATCCTGGACTTGGAGCCTGAGGACATCGATGCCACGCACGGGGTCGCGGAGACGTGCGAGAAGCTCGGCAGTCTCGATCGATCCGTGTACATGTACCGGCGTTTCCTCGCCCTCTCCGAGGAAGACGAAAAGCGGCGGCCCAAGGCCGTGTCCCGCATCTCGGCCCTGGACCCCCACTCCGGGAGCTGGGACGAAGCCCAGCGCAGCCTGGTGGGAGGGATGGCGGGTCTGGCCCAGAAATACGCGGCGGCCGAGATGCCGCTGATGGCCATGCGCGTGGGGCACGATGTGCTCGAGCTGAATGCCTTCGAGGCGTCGGCCCGGGCGCTGGTCGATCGGCTGGAGCGCGAGACGGGCAAGAGCGTCATCCGCTGGGAGCGGCTGTTCAACGGCTTCGATCTGGACGGCTGGCGTTCGCCGGGGGGCGAGGGCCCGTACTACGTCACCCGGGGCGGAGATCTCAAGGCTGACTACTCCCGGGTCTACGACAAGGACCGGCCCACGGGCGAGGATGCCGGGGTGTCGCTCTACCGCAACCTCTTCCTGGACCGTGCCGTCCAAGGGGACTGGAGCCTGGAGGCGCGCATCAGCGCTGACGACGATTGGGAGATCACGGGCCTCTGCTTCGGGGCCAAGGACGCCGACCACTTCGAGGCGATCGTGTTGCGCAAGACGGGCAAGGGCACCCTGCAGAACGTCGACTTCGGTTCCTTCGATGGCGACTGGAACTTCCGGGGCGATGGGTCCTACAAGGCCGACTACGACATCCACTCCAAGGACGGGGTGATGTTGCGCATCGACGTCAAGGCCAAGGAGGTCTTCGTGACCCTCGACGGCGAGCCACTCAATGTCGTCGTGGATGGCAAGGATCGCGAGTCCATCGCTTACCCTGCTGGCGCACTGCGGGGCGATGTGGGTCTGCTCGTATCGCGCGGTGTGACCGGCTTTCAGGACATTCGCTTGCTCGCCAGCAAGGCGCGCTGACGCACACGAGGGATATCGTTCATGGACCTTTTCTCCACCAGTGACCACGTGGTTGTCTGCGGCTACGGGAGCACGGGGACGTTCGTCGCGCGGGACCTGAAGGCCGAGGGCGTCCCCTTGGTCATCGTGGACCGCTCGTCAGAACGCGTCAGCCTGGCAGGCGAGGATGGGCATCTCACGCTCCTGGGCGATGTGCTCGTGCCCGAGGTGTTGAAGGAGGCCGGGATCGAACGCGCGCGTGGAGTGATCTTCGTGCTGCCCTCGGAGAGCGACAACCTCTTCGCCACCATGAGTGCCCGGGAGCTGAACCCCGACATCTTCATCATCGCGCGACACAGCTCGGACCACGCGCGCGACAAGTTGTTGCGCGCCGGGGCGGACCGCGCCGTGAATCCCCTGGAAGAGACGGGTCGGCGGATCGGCGATGAGATCGTGCGCCCCGCCGTGATCGACCTGATGCGCATCTTCAAGGACGAAGAGCAAGGTGGCAGTGATGATGTGCGTGTGCGCGAGGTCAAGGTCGAGACCGGCAGCTCCTTGATCGGTCAGTCCCTCAAGGATGCTGAGATCCGCGCGAAGATGGACATCATGGTGATCGCCATGCGCAAGAGCGGCGCGAGTACGCGCTTCAACCCCGACCCGGCCCGACCCATGGAAGCCGGGGATGTTCTCGTATGCATGGGGCGTCTCTCCATGCTGCGGGTGCTTCACGACATGGGACTTGGAGTCCAGAACTGATGGTCGTCGTCACGCGTGTTGCCCCCTCGCCCACGGGCGACCCCCATGTGGGCACGGCCTACGTCTCGCTCTTCAACTGGGCCTGGGCCCGGCGTAACGGTGGGCGCTTCATCCTGCGCATCGAGGATACGGATCAGTCGCGCAGCAAGCCCGAGCACGAGACGGCGATCCTGGATGCGCTGGCCTGGTTGGGCATCACCCCGGATGAGAGCCCGTTGGGTGGCGGAGAGTCTGGCCCCTATCGCCAGAGCGAGCGCAAGCCGATCTATCGTGAGTACACCGACGCCCTGATCGACTCGGGCCATGCGTATCGGTGTTTCTGCACGGCGGAGCGCCTGTCCGAGCTGCGCGCTTTCCAGAAAGCTGCCAAGCGCCCGACGGGTTACGACGGGACCTGCAGGTCGATCCCGAAGGAGGAGGCCCTCAAGCGTGCCGAGACGGAGACGCACGTGGTGCGGCTCGCCGTCGACAAGACGGGCACCACGCGTTTCACGGACCTGTTGCGCGGCGAGATCGTGATCGAGAACGAGAACGTCGACGACCAGGTCCTGTTGAAGTCTGATGGCATGCCGACCTACCACATGGCCAACGTGGTGGATGACCACCTGATGGGCGTGACCATCATCATGCGTGCCGAGGAGTGGATTCCGTCTGTTCCCAAGCACGTGATGTTGTACGCGGCCTTGGGTTGGGACCCGCCGCAGTTCGCCCATGTGCCGCTCTTGCGCAACAAGGACAAGAGCAAGATCTCCAAGCGCAAGAACCCCACCTCGCTCAACTGGTACCGGGAGCAGGGCTACCTGCCCGAGGCGCTGGTCAACTTCCTCGCACTCCAAGGCTGGAGCATCAAGGAAGACGACGAGGAGTTCGATGTGGAGACCTTCATCGAGCGCTTCGACCCCAAGGACATCAGCGTGGGTGGGCCCGTCTTCGACATGCAGAAGCTGGATTGGGTCAACGGCGAGAAGATCCGCAAGCTCGAGCTGGGCGTGCTCGCCGACCGGCTCGTGAGCGAGGGTTTTGCCGGGCCTTGGAGCCGGGACGAGATCGTGCGCGTGCTGCCGCTGTTCCAGGAGCGGATGAAGGTGCTTCCGGACTTCGAGAAGGCAGCACGCTACCTCCGCGAGCGCGTCGACCCCGACATGGAAGGCCTGCTCAAGAAGGTCAAGAAGGCCGACCCGGAGGCCCTCAAGGCTGCGCTCATGAGTGCGGCGGATTTGCTGCAGAGCAGCGCGGGCCAGGCCGACGAAGAGCGCGAGACCGCCCTGCGCGCCTTGGCTGAAGAGCACGGGCTCAAGGTAGGCAACCTGTTCATGGGCTTGCGCGTGGCCGTGACCGGGGCGACAGCCAGCCCACCTTTGCTGCCATCGGTGGACGAGCTGGGCGCTGAGGAGAGTGCCCAGCGCATCCGGGACCTGGTGAGTCGCCTGGTTCCTACGGCCTGATCGCGACGGATACGGCGGCCCAGGCTCAGGGGGCGGTGGAGCTGAGCCCGTTGCTGGCGGCGAAGCCCTCGGGCGCGACAGCGTCCGCGACCCAGGCCTGATAGTAGAGCGTGGTGCCCGGGGCAATGCCGAGCGGCCACAGGCCGCCGAGCTCCAATGTGCCGTCGTGCTCGGTCATGAACGGACCCTTGATGACACCGGGGCCGGGCGCCAGGACACCACCCAGGAAGGGTTGGCCGAGCAACTTCGATCCAGCGACGAGCCATGTGGCGCTGGCCGGTGAGGCTTGGTGCAAGCTGAGGTTGATCGGCGTCGCGGGCTTGAGGCTGCCGCGGCCGTGCAAGGACGGGGTGCCGTCGGTGCCTGGGATCCCGGGCACCAGGGCAGTCCAGGTGCCATCTGACAGCGACAGTCGCCAGACGGCGCCCCGGTCCTGACCCAGGCCATCGTCACCCACGGCGCCTACAAAGAGGTCGGGGATGCCGTCGCCATCATCATCGCCCACTCCGGCCACTGCGATGCCCAGGGCGTCGCCGTCGGAGAGGCTCGGGTTGAACAGGCTGGTGTCACTGCCGATGCGCGCGTAGCTCTTCACGAAGCCGGCTGGGAGCATGAAGGCGATCCACACGGAGCCGCGATCCATGCCGCCACCGTCGTGCTTGTGGGCGCCGATCACGAGCTCCTGGAAGCCGTCACCGTCCAGGTCGGGGATGGCTGCGATGGAACTCCCGAAGTCGTCGGTGGCGCCTGGAGGCGTCTGGAGTTGCACGTCGGCTTGCACCGTGCCGTCGGCTGCCAGGAAGGCCACGATGGCGTAGCCCTCCGGCTCACCTGTCTGCGGGTCGGGCTTCTCGCCGGCGGTGGCGACGTCTGGGACGCCATCGCCGTTCAGGTCGCCGATCAAGGCCAACGCGGCGCCGGTGCCCGAGGAGGACGTGCCCAAGGGGTTCTTCACCTGGCTGGTCACGCTGCCATCGGGGTTCAGGGTCAGGAGCCAGAACGCTCCGGCATTGATGCCGAAGTTGTTGTCCCCAGGCGCGCCGACAGCGATGTCCGGCACGCCGTCCCCGTTGAAATCACCCATCTGGGTGACGGACGAACCGAAACGGTCCAGCTCGTTGAGCGGCCCAGCAAACTGTCCGCTGAGGGCGCTGATCTTGCGCTGTGCGCGGACGCGGCCGTCTCGCCGCAGGTAGAGGATCCACACGGCGCCGACCGATGGGTCAGGGAAGATGATCGAGCCACCGTCGTCATCGCCCGGGGCTCCCACGGCGAGTTCCGGAAGGCCGTCCCCGTCCAGATCGCCGATGTTGGCGAGGGCATGGCCGAAGTGGTCGAGGTCGTCGAGACGGCCTTCGAAGTTTCCAGCGCTCGAGCTGATCTTCTGGTGCTGCATCACCTGGCCGGAGCTGTCCCGGAAGAGGATCCAGACGGCGCCGCGGTTCTCGCCTTCGTCATCATCTTTCGGCGCACCGACTGCGAGTTCAGCAACGCCGTTTCCGTCGAGGTCGCCAATTGGAACGACGGCTGCGCCGAAACCCGAGAAGTTGGCGAGGGGAGCCTCGAGCCCCCCTGCCATGTCGGCGATGCGCAGGGAGTCGGCGAGGTCACCGGGCTGTGCCTGGGCGCAAAGCCCTGGAGACGACGTGCAGATGGCCGTCATCAGCGCCAAGGCGCACAACGTGCGCGAGATGAGCTGGCGCGAGTTGGGCAACGACCGAAGCGGTCTCAACATATCGGGAGAGCCGGGCAAGTGAGAAGGCACGAGCAGCGCTTGATGGGGCGTCTGCGTGTCAGATCGGAGGAGAAGGACTCGCGACCCGAGGGGGGCTGGGGATTATACGCAGGAGAGGCGGTGGGTGGCTGCCCACCCGACAAGATCCTTGGCCGGGGGCAGGCGGGGTATAACACCGGCTCAAATCCGAACACCTCGTCCGAACACCTCGCGCGTGTTTCCGACACAGGAGCAAGCTGTGTTCGATCACACGCCGGACCACTGGGCCGTCACATGATTCTCGAGCTCACCAACCCTCACAGCGTTTTGGCAGCCCTGGAGCGTCGGCCGCAGGACGTGATGGAGGTCCAGCTTGCTGCTGGGCGCCCTACGGATGCTTGGCAGCGGGTTGCCAAGAAGGCGGTGGACAGCGGCGTCGCTGTGACAGAGGCACCAGCTGCAGGCGTTCAACAGCGCTCAGGCGGAATCAGTCATGCCGAGCGAGGCTCGGACTCAGCCAATGGCGCCAAAGGGGGAGCCAAGGGGGGAGCCAAGGGGGGAGCCAAGGGTGGGGGCAAGAACAGCGGCAGGAAGGGCGATCGAGGGGGGCGTCAGGGCAAGTTCCTGGCCCGGGTGAAGCCCCTCAAGGGGGTGGAGCCGGAGGAGCTCTTCACCGGGGTTCGCGCTGGGGAGGGGCCACCCGGGCTGTGGCTGGCCTTGGATTGCGTCCAAGACCCTCACAACTTGGGAGCCGTTTTCCGTTCAGCGGCATTCTTCGGGGTGCGCGGCGTGCTGCTCACCCGGGATCGCTCGGCGCCCTTGAGCGCCGTGGCGTACGACGTGGCCTGCGGAGGGCTGGAATCGGTGCCTTACGCCAGCCCATCGAATTTGGATCGAGCTCTCAAGACGGCGCGCGAGGCTGGGCTCTGGATCCTCGGCGCCGCTGAGGAGGCTGAGCGCGACGTCCGGCTCGTGCCCCGGGACCGCCCCTGGTTGCTGGTGCTGGGCAACGAAGAGAGCGGGCTGCGGCGCCTGACGCGGGAGAGTTGCGACGATGTCTGCCGCCTGACCTCGCGCGGAGCGGTGGGCTCCCTCAATGTCTCGGCGGCTGGTGCGGTCTTGATGGCGACGCTCACCGCGCCGGCTGACGGCGCCGGCTGACGGCACCGCTCACAGCACTGGTTGGCGGCCGCCCTCGGCGCTGAGGGCAGAGCTCACCGCCTCGTACTCCGGGTGCTGTGCAGTGAGCAGGCCGTGGCGCAGGAAGAAGTCCATCAGCGTCAGGTTGCAGTTGAACTTGAAGTCAGCCGTCGTCTCGATCTGCCTCAGCACGTCCCGCGCTGGCCAGAGCTCGAAGGACTCCACCTCGCCGTCGGTGTTGCGCGGCTCGAAGTCAGCCGGCAGTTCGAGGTCGAAGAGGTAGAGGGTGTCGTTGCGCAGGCCGCGATCGATGTCCATGCGGTAGCTCACCTGTCCAGTGAGCGTGGCTTGGCGGGCGAGTGCTTCAGGGATGTCTGCTTCCTCGGCACACTCCTTCACCAGATTGTCTTCGAGCGAGAGGCCCATGGGTTGTCCGCCAGCGACCAGGTTGTCGAGCATTCCGGGAAAGGTCGTCTTGTGTCGGGAGCGCCGCGCGACCCACAGGTGCAGGCCGTCGGCCCGACGTACGAAGCCGTGCATGTGCACACCGTAGGCCCGGGCGCCGAAGGTGGGCATGGCCGCGCGCTCAAGGGCGAAGCACGCCGGCGCGCTCTGGTCCCGGGCGACGGGGTAGAGCTCATGGCCCATCTCCGGGACGATATCCAGGGATTGCAGGGTGTGGACGACGCCCGCCATGGCCGACGACCTCTGCTCGAAGGTCTCGTGACCTGCCGTGAGCTCGAGCCTCTCCTCCGAGGCGTCGAAGACCCGCTCCCCGCTCTCGCCCTTCAGAGGCCGGAGGGTCGGCACCAGCGAACGACGAACCCAGCCCAGGTCTTCCCCCGCCGCGCGAAAGGGGATGGACTGGCCGAGGTCGAGCCGAGTGCACTCGGCGATGCGATCCATGAGGGACATGGGGGCCCATGGTAGCGGCGAAGGCCCCGTCGACGAACGGCTGTCTTGCACCACGCGCTGGCGGCGATTCTGCTCCTAGTCATCCCCGTCGGGATGGCAGCTCAAGCAGGCGGGGCTGCTGTAGATGTACCCACCAACCTCGTCGTGGTCATCATCCGTGTCTTGCTTGTTGTGCTCGTGGCAGTCGATACACGAGAACTGCAGGAAGTTCCCGGGGGTCGTGTGGCAGACGCTGCAGTCCTGGTTGTGGTCGCCCACGAGCGGGAAGGAGTGGTTGAAGTTGGCCCCCTCCCAACCGTTGGTGTCGTGGCAGATCTCACACGTCGTGGGGAAGCCTGCGGCGATGTGGTTGGGGTCATTCGTCTGGTTGTAGTCGTCGATGTGGCAGGACGCACAGTCGGTGGGGGTGCCGACGAACATGTTGTTCTCGTGGCAGTCGCTGCAGTTCACGCTCAGGTGATCGCCGGTCAGCGGCCAGAAGCCGTGGTCGAAGTTGGAACCCTCCCATCCGCCGGTGCCATGGCACAGCTGGCAATCGGTGGGGAAGCCCGCAGCGATGTGGTTCGGGTCGCTCGCCTGGTTGTACTCAGCGATGTGGCAGGCCGCGCAATCGGTGGGCGTGCCACCAAAGACCCCGTTCTCATGGCAGTCGCTGCAGTCAGAGCTCAGGTGCTGGCCGGTGAGGGGGAAGGTGTTGTGCGCGAAGTTCGAGCTGTCCCATGTGGTGGGCGTGTGGCACAGCTCGCAGTCCGTGGGGAAGCCCGCTGCGATGTGATTGGGGTCCGTCGTCGCCTGGTACTCGGGCAGGTGGCAGGCCTCGCAGTCGAAGGGGGTCCCCGCGAAGACCCCGCCGACGTGGCAGGCCTCGCAGTCCGCCGCAGCGTGGGCTGCGACGAGCGGGAAGCTGTTGTGGACGAAGGCGCCGCCTGCCCATTGGGTCGCGGTGTGGCAGTCATCGCAATCGTTCACCCAACCCTGGGCGATGTGGTCGGGATTCTGGGCGGCCTTGAGGTCCGCCTGATGGCATGCAATGCACTCGACGTCGAGTTGGGAGTAGTTGCCGACCTCGGCACCCTCATGGCAACGGAAGCAGGCCGTGGCCGCATGGGCTCCCACAAGCGGGAAACGGGTCTGGTTGTGTCGGCCGATCTCGCCCTGAACCGACCAGGACGTCTCCGTGTGGCAGTCCTGGCAGTTCACGCCGAGCATGCGGCGATGCGGGTCCTCGTGGCAGCCCCGACAGCCGCGACTGGCCACCAGCTCGACGGGTGCGATGTCGTTGTGGCAGCGAAGGCACTCGGCCTGCCCGTGGGCGCCACCGAGGAAGACACCCGTCTCGGCGCCGTGGTCGAAGCTGAAGTCCTCGCGGATGCTGTGCCAGCCTTCGCCCTGGTGGCACTCCGAGCAGTCGGAGGGAAAGGAATCATGGGGCACGACAGGCCCGCGGCGCTCCCACCAGCTTTGAGGGGGCGTGTCATGGGGCTTCGCGAGCGGGCGTGTCTCGCAAGCGAAGGCGCTGACGAGCAGGCACGTCGCGAAACCAGCGAGCACGATCTGCGTGAGACGACGTCGGGTGAGCACTGCACTGTGGGGCGGCATCTCAGAATCTCTGCTGGAAGAACATGCCGACGTTCTGGGAGTCCTGGCCGTCTCCCGAGCGCTGTTCGACGTAGACGGACAGGTTGTTCATGGCGCTGAGGATCATGTCGACGCTCGCGCGCAGGGTTTGCTGGTCCAGCGTTTCTGAACCGCTGCCCTGGGTGTCCCGATCATACTGGGCATCCTCCCAGGACATGGTGAAGAAGGCGCCCCCCAGGAAGGACCGATTGGCGGAGAGCCTGATGCCCGTTCCGTCGGTGAACGAGCCCATGGTGGTGAAGTAGCCGATCGAGACCTCGCCCCTTTCGTAGAGCAGGTTGCGCAGCGCCAGGCGGACGTCGCCGCTGCCGCCGGAATCGTCTTCGTCTTCCCATTGGTTGACGCGGGTGTCGATGCGCACGTGCTCGTTCGGCCGATGCCAGGCGCTGACACCAAAGCGGCTCGTCTCGTTGTCCAGGATCTGCGCAGCCGTGGCTGATTGCAGTTGATTGCGCAGCAGCTCCGGCCAGCGGGTGTGGGAGGCGTGCGCCCCGAAGCCCGTGTCCTTGTCCACTCGGTACAGGCCGTTCAGTCGAAACTCCGTGAGCTCGAAGCCCGAGGATTTGATCTTGTCCGAGGAGTCGTAGTAGTCGACCCAGGCGGAACCGTAGAGGGAGAGCCGCTCCGTGGGATTCCAGTCGAGGGTGGTCAGGAACAGGTTCCGATCACGGCTGCCCTTGTGCCAGGTGCTCTGGTACGCCACACCCACAGAGAGGTCGCGAGGATCATCGGTCTGCGAACGATAGAAGGCGGCCACTTGCAGGTCCTCGCCCGTGGTCATGTGCGGGAACTGTTCGGGCATGTAGCCCAGGCTGGCGCCGAAGCGAGAACCGGACTGGGTGCGTTGCACGTACTCGACACCATCCAGCACGCCGAGTTCGGGGAATTCGTTCTGCAGGAAACGCCCTGCTTCGAAGAACTGCTCTTCCTGCCTGCGCCCGCCCCAGGAATAGGACAGCCGATCCAGTCGGCCGCGCGTCGTGGACGAGTCCGTTCCGAATTCGAGTTGCGTGCGTCGCAGCGTGAATTCGCCGTCGACGTGGATCTCACCCCCGTGCTCGAAAGGGTTCTCCAGGTAGACCTCGGTGCCGAGACGTCCGGTCGTGAACTCGTTGTTGCCAAACTCGTCGTCCCAGATCTTCTGCCCCTGGAAGAAAATGCGGCCGCGCAGCCGGCTGGGCTTGTCCTCGGGCGGCTGGTTCCAAGCCGTGGCGAGCAGCGGTGTCTGGCCGTCCCACTCCTTGGGTTTCGCCGTCCACTCGGGGTGATCGGGGATGACGCGCGCCGCCTCGGCCTCGGCATCGGCCGCCGCGTCTGCGGCTCTCGTGGCCTCCAGTTGCTCGAGACGCGCCGCAGGGACCAGGACCTCGGCGCGGTCGGCCACGGAGAGCTTGCGTGCTGTGCTCGGGAGATCGATACGACAGCTCGACTTGGAGACCTTGCGGACCACGGCTTCGAAGGGCGAGGCGCCGCTGGGGTAGAAGAGCACGCGGTCGTCCTCACGCACGCCGTCGTCACGACCCTTGTCGAGATAGACGCTTCCTCCGGAAATGGCAGTGACCTCGGCGGCGATGATCTCGATGGCGGGGTCATTGCCCGAGGCAGCCGGGAGAAGCGTGGCCAGCATCAGGACGAGCAGTCCATGGAAATGAGATCGACGCCCGGCAAGCGGGCGCCGGGTCCAGGGTTGACTGTTCACCGACCGCGACCCTCCAGCTCCCGAAGGCCTTCGGGGTCATGGCAGTCGCTGCAGTCGGTGCCGAGCGGCGTGTAGCGCACGGCCTCGCTGCCGTCGGAGAGTGGGGTTGAGATGTGGCACGCAGCGCACTCCAGCTCCGCGTGGCGTTCGTCGAGCGGGAAGCGTGAGTCGAGCTGGTGATCGAAGACGAGTTCAGAGAACGTCTCGGCGTTCTGGTGGCAGCGGGTGCAGTCCGTCACGCCGTTCTCGATGAACTGGCCCACGTGCCGATCCTCGTGGCAGTCGGAGCACTGTTCGCCGCGCAGGAGGGAGTAGTCCAGGCGCGGCGGGTCCTCCGAGGCCTTGATCGTGTGGCAGTCAGCGCACTCCAAGGTGGCATGGGCGCCGAGCAGCTCGGATTCCCCCCAGACACCGTGGTCGAAGGTCTCGTAGAGCTGCAGATCAAAGCTCTCCGTGGTGTGGCAACGCGCGCAACTCTCGTGGCCACCGACCCGCTGGGGAGAGCGAGGGCGGTCGAAGGAGCCACCGTGCACATTGGTGTGGCACTCCGCGCAGTGGGTGGGCGTGCCCTGAAAGATGCGGGTCAGCAGGCCCTCGCCCGTGAGGGCGTGGGGGCTGTCCGCCGGAAGGACGTGGCACTCACTGCAGCCCACGGCTTCATGGCCACCGGTGAGCGGGAAGCTGGTTTGCCTGTGCTGTTCCAGGCCGAAGAGGGCGGGCCGGAACTCCAGGGAATCGTGGCAACTCAGGCAGTCCTGAGCCGCGAGCTCGCTCCCGGCGAACTGCTCCTGGTGAGGGTCGGTGTGACACAGCTCGCAGCTTTGTGCGTCGCGTCCAGGGAAGTCCTGGAGGAAGGCGCTGGCGCTGGCGATCTGCGATGGAACCCGCGGCGAGGCTTTGTAAGGAAGCCTGTCTTCAAAGTCTGGGTGGCATTCTTCACAGCGCATGGAGCCGTGAGGGGGAGCCAGCTCGAAACCGCTTGCCACATGCAAAGTTGTCATCTTCGCTGGGCTGTTGTTTCCAAGGAAGCTGTCGTGGCGAGCGTCGTGGCAGTGCGTGCAACTGGCCTCCGCCGCGAGCTGGAGCAGGTCGGCCACTCCCGCGAGGAATCCCGTGCTGTGTGGGGTGCTGTGGCAGTCCACGCAGTCGGTGGGCGTGCCTGCGAACTGAGTGCTGAGCAGGCCTTCGTCCGTGATGCGTGCCTGCCCCTCGGGTTCGAAGTGACACTCCTGGCAGGTCGCCGCCTCGTGGCTTCCCGTCAGGGCGAAGGCCGTTTGGGCGTGATGGGCGACGCCGAAGTTCGTCGGAGAGAAGGTCGTGCGCTCATGGCAGCCGAGGCAGCCCTGGTCGGCAAACGCACCTTCGTCGAACTGTCCGTTGTGTGCATCCATGTGGCAGTAAGAGCATTGGTCTGCGGAACGGCCTGGGAATGCCGTGGAAGAAGCTTCGCGTCGGGCGCTGGGGTGATCCGGGCGCAGCCCGTCGCCGAAACCTGCATGGCATGCAACGCAGTCGGCCTGTTCGTGAGGGAACTCAAGTTCGAAGCCGGATGCCGCGTGCAGGTTTGGTGTCATTCCCGCGTCAGTGCCAAGAAACGAGGCGTGATCGGCCTTGTGACAGTGTTGACAGACTTGCGCATCTGGGTAGCGCCCGTGGGTCGTGGCCACCGCAGCCAGGAAGGGCTCGCTGTGCTGTGTTTCGTGGCAGATCGCGCAGCTGCGGTTCTCGACGTCTGCCTCTGTCGCTCCGTGGCGTTGAACGAGCGCTTGCACCGACCACTGCGAGTCCTCTTCGTGGCACTCCGTGCACGTCAGCTCGGCGTGGGAGCCCACGAGCGGGGCAAAGCCGTCATGTGCCGCTCCACTGACCGTCTCGAAGGGCTCGGATTGCCCGTGGCAGTCAGCGCAGCGATTCCCCAGCTCGCCATCGTGCACGTCCTCATGGCAGGCATCGCAACTCTGGCTCAGGCCAGCGAAGCGTCGTGAGCCATCAGGGATGAACGGGTTGTCCGCGTGCTGGTGACATTCCGTGCAGGTCAGGCCGAGGTGGGAGCCCGTGAGTTCATAGCCGAGGCCCCTGTGGTCATAGCCGTTGCGACCGCTGAATCCTGCTTCGGTGAAGCTTCGATCGGAGATCAGATCGAAGTCGGCACCATGGTGGTCGCTGTGGCACTCCGCGCACCGCGAAGCCAGTTCGCCGTCGAGCTGGCCGTGCAGGCCGAGGCCCTGTTCGAGCTGGCCACGTAGCCCTTCATGGCAGTCGAGGCACGCGCCGGCCATGGACTCGAGCAAGCCTCCATGGCACATGGAGCAGTCACTGGACCCAGCAAACTGCGGCAGGTCAGCGTGCGCTCGTGAGATGTCGCCCGGCGACACCCGCTCCGTGTCGGCGATGAGAAAGACGGCAATCAAGGCAATCGTGACGAGTGCGATGATGGACCGCGTGCTCATGTCGGGGGGGGCTCCGGATGTGGGCTCGATTCAGTCGAACACGGGTGAGTACTGGAGGGCGATGACGATGTGCCAGGCGGCCAGCAGCACCATGAGCAAGCCGAACCAGCGATGGACGAAGCGCCATGTCCCCAGGAGACTGCGCAGATCTTCGTAGTGCGTCACCATGAGGGCTGAGCGGTGCGCGCGACGTGAAAGATCCGTCAGAATTGAAATCTGATCTGGGTGAAGACCTTCGCTCTCGGCTCGCCGCTCGAGGTCCTGAAGGAAGCGCGCGAACTCCCGTTGACTGCGGATGAGACTCTTCACCCGCGTGATGAACTTGCCCTCCCAACGTCGCCGCTCCACGAGCTGCTCAACCTCCTTCCGAACTTGCGCACCGAAGCCTCGTGTGCGGGTGTCCCACTCGGTCGAGACCTTGGTGAAGCGCTCACGCGCTTCGTCCAAGGCGAGCTCTTTGCCGTTGGCGGCGTGCGGCACGAAGGCGTAGAAGTAGCGACCGATCGCACCAGTGAAGATCAGGATGGCAAGCGACCAGAAGGCGTGGCCGCCGATGCTGTTGTGCGGCTGCATCGCGCCGTGGAGAACGATCAGGAGCAGGGCCAGGATACCCGTGACCACATGCGAGGTCATCCAAGCGCGGAGGGAGCCTGGGAGTCGCTCTCCGAGCTGTGAGCGCCGCAGCAGGTAGCACAAGTTGATGCTGATCAGGGCGGTGCCGGCGACGCCTGCAGCGAGCCCGAGGGTGCCGCTCGATCGCAGCAATTCGTGCTGGGGAGAGTCGAACCGTAGTTCCTGAGGCAGCCCGTAGTAGTCGCGGAAATAGATGCGCCAGCCCGTCAGGATCAACGCCAGCCCCAGGCTGATGAGCAACGCGAGACGCAGTCCTGTGCCCTGTTGCCGCAGGGGGGCGGCGTTGGGGCGGTGGGCCGGATCGAAGGAGACTCCTGCTTGCTCCAGCAGTGGGAAGGGCGGGATGCCACCGGCCATGATGATGACGTCGTCATTGGCAAGCATGACCGTCCGGGGGTCCTCGTCGCCCTTGATGTTGATGCGAACTGCCTGCTCGCCAATCTCCTCGACTTCACTGCTGAACAGGACTTGGATGGCTCCGGCTTCCCGCATCTCGCCCAGCAAGCGTTCGTTCTTGGCCTTCAGGCGGAAGAAGGCGTGCTTCCGATACGAGAGGGTCACGCTGTTGCCCGGCTGCTGAGCGAGCCCGATGGCCGCTTCGATCGCACTGTCGCCACCCCCAACCACCAGGATCTTGCGACCTTGGTAGGAGCGTGCATCTTCGACGCTGTAGAGCACCTTGGGCAGCTCTTCGCCGGGGACCCCCAGCTTGCGCGGGCTGCCTCGCCGACCCAGGGCGAGGCACACGTGCTTGGCTGGATAGGTGTTGTTGGCGGTGCGGACCACGAGTGCGTCGCCGTCCCGCTCCAGGCCTACATAGGTTTCCCCCAGGCGCAACGGGAGTTCGTGCGTGACGAGGGCCTGTTCCCAGATGTCGATGAGCTCTTCCTTCGCATAGGAACGCTCTTTGAGCGTCCCGTGTAGCGGCAGGCTCACCGGCTGGGTCATGACCAACTTGCTGCGCGGGTACTTGGCGACCGTGCCGCCGAAGCTCAGCTCCTGTTCCAGCGTGACGAAGTCGAGACCCAGCTCCTTGGCTCGCAGGGAGCACGCCAGGCCCGCAGGCCCTGAGCCGACGATGCACAGGTCCAGGGCGGGGCGCAGCGCCGGCTGTTCCGTCAGCCGTTGGTGCACCGCGTCGGCGACGGCGGTGCCGTGGGAGATGGCCGTCTTCACCAGGGCATAGCCGGTGACTTCGCCCGCAAGGAAGACGCCCGGGGCCTGGTGGGCTTCCCATTCAGGGCTGAGGGCCGGGATGTCCCTGCGACTGGAGAGATCGCCCAGGGTGACGGTGATGGCGTCCACCGGGCAGGCACTGGCGCACAGGCCGTGACCGACGCAGCGCGACCCATGCACGACGACCGCTTGCCCGTGAATCAGGTCGAGCACGCCCTCTTCCGGGCAAGCCTTCACGCACAGCCCGCAGCCAAAGCAGCGGCTGAGGTCGATGTTGGGGAACTGGAGCCGAGCCCGGTGGCTGCCCCTTTGCTTGGCTTCGCTGACCTCTGAGAGGCGCGAGCGCAGCTGTTCGCGCCGGCTGTTCTTCCCCTGTTGAAAAAACAGTGCCGCCAGCAGGGCAGCCAACAAGAGCGCGAGGAGCGTTGTGACCACTCAGAGCCCTCAGATCGTTGTCGTCATCCCGCGGAGGTGGGCGGGGCACCACGGTTCGGCGCACAACGAAAAGCGCGCCCCGAAGCGGCTGTCAGGGACCGCTCCGGGGCGCCACACTGTCGTTGGCAGCCGCTTCCTTCTCGTACAACCGTCAAGTTCCTCGGGTTCGCGATCGAGCCCAATGGATGCCATCCGCCAGGGAAGCAGGCGACATCCGGTACAGGTACAGGGGGCCTCGGGTCTCAAGACCGCGAGAGAATGGGAACTCTAGGCAAACAAAGAACGGATGAAGAGGCCGGACGTCTGCCTGTCCGGGCTCCCATTGGCACAGGAGGAGCGGCCGGCAGGCCAATCAGGGTGTCAGAGCAAAGGTGGTGACGACCGGTTAGAAGCAACTGTCGTGACAGCGCTTCAGGGGAACGGCGGGCAAGGCGCACGGCGAAAAACGAGAATTCTCAGGCGTCGTCCGGAGCGGCGAGTGCGGCTTCGATCGCGGCGAGCAATTGGGGGTCCTCCGGGCTCGTCCGGCTGCCGAAGTACTGCACGGTCTCGCCGTCCTTGCCGACCAGATACTTGCCGAAGTTCCAGCTCGGGATGCTGCTCGTCTTGGACACCAGGTAGGTGTAGATGGGCGATTGCCCGTCGCCGCTCTGGGTGGCGCACTTCTCGAACATGGGGAAGCTGACACCGTAGTTCGCGGAACAGAATTCGCGGATCTGCTCGGGGCTGCCGGGCTCCTGGCCGCCGAACTCGTTGCTGGGGAAAGCGAGCACGCTGAAACCCTGTTCTGCGAGGCTTGTGTGCAGTGCCTGCAGCCCCTCGTACTGGGGGGTCAGCCCACACTTGCTGGCCACATTCACCACGAGCGTGACGCGGCCGGCAAACTCGATCAGCGGGCGATCCTCTCCCTCCAGGCTGCGGGCACCCAAGGCGTAGAGGCCGCTGGCCGATGCGGCGCTCGAGCCCGTTGCGTCGCCAGCTTCAGGGGCGGCCCCTTGCGACTCGGGCCCACTGCATCCCAGGCAGGCGAGCAGGAGCAGGGGCAGGGCACTGCGATGCATGAGATGGGGCATGGAAACTCAATCCTGAGGAGGAGACTCGGTAGGAGCCCCGGGCGCGGGGCGCTTGGGCCGGGGCCGCAGGCTGTTGAAGTGTTCGCCGAGTTGCTCTCTCGGAATGCGGTTCATTCCGTGAAAGGCCCCGTGGCCTGCCAGACGGGCGCCGCCATCCAGCTCGATCAGCTGACCCGTGATGAAAGACGAGGCGTCGCTCATGAGAAAGGCCGCCAGGTTTCCGAGTTCGTCGCGCGTGGCAAAACGGCCCAGGGGAACGGCTTCCCGAAGTTCGTCCTCAAAGCTCGCATCGGGCATCAGGCGCTCCCAGGCGCCTTTGGTGGGGATCGGGCCGGGGCCGATGGCATTCAGGCGGATGCCATAGGGCCCCCACTCCACCGCGAGCGAACGCATCATGGAGACGATGGCGGCCTTGGACGCAGCGCTGGGCATCACGAAGGAGCTGCCGGTGTCCGTGTAGGTCGTGGCGATGCACAGCACCCGACCGGCGGTCTTGCGCTCGATCCAGAGCCGGCCGCAGGCCTGGGTGCAGTGGAAGCTGCCCGTCAGGTTGATGCCCATGACCGCTTCGAAGCCCCGCGGGTCCAGGTCTTCGGAGAGCGAGAGGAAGTTGCCGGCCGCATTGTTCACGAGGCCGGTGAGGGGGCCTTGGCGCTGCTCGGCTTCGGCCAGCATGGCGTCGACCCGTGGGCGCCTCTGGATGTCACACGGAAGACCCTCGGCCCGGCCGCCGGCTTCGGCTATGCGAGCCACCGTGGTCTCCAAGGGAGAACGTCGACGGCCGCAGATGGTGATGGCGGCGCCCAACTCGGCGAAGCGCGCGGCCATGGCGGAGCCGAGGCCCGTCCCGCCCCCGGTGATCAGGATGTGCTCGCCGCTCAGCAGGTCCGGTCGGTAGGGCTGTGTCGGCGCCCCAGGTGGCTCCGCCGCACTCACAGCGTGAGGTTCTCGAAGATGCCAGCCGCGCCCATGCCGGCCCCGATGCACATGGTGACCATGCCGTAGCGGACTTCGCGGCGCGTCATCTCCTGCAGCAGGCTGGCCGTGAGTTTGGTGCCCGTGCAGCCCAGGGGGTGCCCCAAGGCGATGGCCCCGCCGTTCACGTTGACGATGTCCTCGTCGAGCTTCAGGGCGCGGATGACCGCCAGCGCCTGGGACGCAAAGGCTTCGTTCAGTTCGATCAGCCCGATGTCCTTGAGCTTGAGGCCGGCGCGAGCCAGCGCCTTGGGGACAGCCTCCACCGGGCCGATACCCATGACGTCGGGGGCGACGCCGGCGACGGCGAAACTCACCAGCCGAGCCAGGGGCACGGCGTTCAATTCCTGGGCTGACTTCTCGCTCATGAGGACAGCGGCTGCCGCGCCGTCGGACATCTGCGAGCAGTTGCCGGCCGTCACCGTGCCGTTCTTCTTGAAGGCTGGGCGCAGGGCCGCCAGGGACTCTGCGTTGGTGTCGGCTCGCGGGCCCTCATCGGCGCCGAACTCCACCTGTTCGATCTGGATCTTCCCGTCGACGCGGGTCATGCGCTCGACCTGCAGCGGCACGATCTCGTTCTCGAAACGTGCGGCGTCCTGGGCCTCCACCGCCCGCTGATGGCTGCGCAAGGAGAACGCATCCTGGTCTGCGCGGTTCACCTTGTACTTCTCGGCGACGCGTTCGGCCGTCAAGCCCATGCTGATGTAGGCGTTGGGTTCCTCGCCGATCAGGGTGGGGTCCGGCACGAAGTGGAAACCCTCCATGGGGACGAGCGTCATGGATTCCGTGCCGCCCGCCACCATGATGTCTGCGTGGTTCGCTTCGATGGCCTGGCTGGCCATGGCGATGGTCTGCAGGCCTGACGAACAGAAACGATTGATCGTCACCCCAGGCACCGAGTCCGGTAGGCCAGCGCGCTGGGCCACGAGGCGGCCGATGTTCAGGCCCTGTGCTCCTTCGGGCATGGCGCAACCCATGAGCACATCATCGATGCGCTCGGGGGCGAGACCCGGGACGCGGGCGATGGCCTCGCGCACCACCGATGCCCCGAGCGTGACGGGCATGGTCTGTGCCAGTGAGCCGCGCTTGGCCCGGCCCACGGGGGTGCGCAGACAGCTGACGAGGACGGCTTCTTGCTGAGCCATGGCGATTCCAGACTAAGAACGAGGGGTGGGCGTGCGCTTCTTGCGGAACACGCTGGTCAAGCTCACCAGCCCCTTGGCGGCGATCTGTGCAGCCTTGGGTTGGTTGCGCGTGAGCAGCTCGGCGATCTGCTTCTGGGTGGCCTTCTCGCCCAGCAGGGAGAGGAACACTTCCCGCTCGAGGTCGAGCAGCTGCTGTTCGTGCAACCAGGTCGCACCGGGCAGGTCTCCGCCGGTGATGACCCAGGCGATGCGCCCTGCGACATAGGCGTCGTGTTCGCGTACGAAGCCTCCTTGCAGCAGATGGGCGACGCCGACGTCAAAGGGGCCGCGACCGGGGGTGCCCAACACGCGGATGGCCGTGCGCACGGCGGGAGCTCTGTAGCCCTCCTCGGCCAGGCGCAACACTTCGCGCTTGGCGACCCATAGCCGGCGGTCGGCGTTCATGACGATCGTGCCCGCGCGGGACATGAAGCCGAGCTCCTGGGCTTCGTGTGCGCTGGTGGCTACTTGCGCCTTGGCGACGGTCTCGAAGGCCTTGCGCAGGAAGGGCGCGACGTGTTCCGGCGCAGGGGACGCCGCTTGTTCAGCCGCCCACGCTGCCATGCGCATGGTGCCGCCGCCAGCGGGGATCAGGCCTGCGCCAATCTCCACCAGACCCACATAGGACTCGGCTGCGCACACGGGGTAGGGGCAGGCCATCGTCATCTCGCAGGCACCGCCCAGGACCCGACCCTGGGTGGCGACCAGCACCGGCTTGGCTGCATAGCGCACCCGCTGGCCCGCCTGTTGGAAGGTCCCGATGGCTGCGTCGATGTCGGACCAATGCCCTTGCATGACGGCTACGGCCATCTCGGCCAGGTTGGCACCGACGCTGAAGTGCTCGGCGCTGTTGCCGATGACCATGCCAGCCCAAGGGCCGGACTCCACGGTTTCGATGGCATGGAACAGGCCGTCGAGCACTTGCCGCCCCAGCGTGTTCATCTTGCTGCGGAACTCGAACAACGCGACGCCATCACCCAGGTCGACGAGGCCGCACTCCTCGTTGCTCCAGATGTCGTCGCGGGTCGAGCGCAGGTTGACGAGGTCGAGCTCGTCGTGCGGCAGTGGGCGGTCGGTGTAGGCAGCTGCTTCCGGGTTCCAGCTGCCCAGGGCGTCCTGTGCCGGGCGGTAGAAGGAATCGAGCCCCTGGCGCTCCATCTCGTCGACCCAGGCGGGCAGCGCGAGGCGTTGGGCCCGCATTTCGTCGAGCACCAGCTGGAAGCCCAGGGCTTCCCAGACCTGGAAGGGGCCGAGGCGCCATCCGAAGCCGAGTCGCAAAGCGCCGTCCACATCGGCCACGACGTCGGAGATCTCGGGCAGACGACGCGCGCTGTACGCCAGCAGGTCGAGGGTCGTGCGGCGGAAGAACTCGCCCATGCGCCCCGTGTCTTCGTAGAGCGCTCGCAGCCGTGCCGGGAGGTCGCCAGCCTTCTTGATGCCGTCCACCTCGAGGCGCTTGCCGCTGGGGGGCGCGTACTCCATGGACTGCGGGTCCATGGACAGGATCTTGCCGTCCTGCTTCTTGTAGAAGCCTTGCTTGGTCTTGGCGCCGAGGGCTTCTCGTTCGACGAGCTTCAACAGCAGCCACGGTGGCCGGAAGGCCTCGCGGCTTTCGTCGGACTCCACGCCCTCGTAGAGGTTGTTGGCGACGTGCACCAAGGTGTCCAGGCCCACGAGGTCTGCGGTGCGGAAGGTCGCCGAGCGGGGTCGGCCGATGAGCGTTCCGGTCAGCACGTCCACGTCCTCGATGCTGAAGTCGTGCTCCGTGACCTGCCTGATGGCCTGCATCGCTGCGTAGATGCCGATGCGGTTGCCGATGAAGTTGGGTGTGTCCTTGGCCTGGATGACTCCCTTGCCAAGGTGCAGGCGGGCGAAGTGGGCGACACGTTCGAGCACCTCGGGCGAGGTGTCCGGCGTCGCAATGACCTCGAACAGCTTCAAGTAGCGGGGTGGGTTGAAGAAGTGGGTGCCGAGGAAGCGGCCGCGGAAGCTCTCGCTGCGTCCCGCGGAGATCTTGTGGATGGGCAACCCGCTGGTGTTGGTGGAAATGACGGCGTCTTCGCGCACGACGCCTTCGAGGCGCTCCATCAAGGCCTGCTTGATGTCCATGCGCTCGATGACCGCCTCGATGACCCAATCCACCTGCCCCAGCCTGTCCAGGTCATCGTCGAGGTTGCCGGGCGTGATGAGCTCAGCTCGATCTGCGGTGAAGAAGGGATTGGGGTTGAGCTTCTTGGCCATGGCCAACCCCTTGCGGGCGGCCGCGCTGCGGTCGGGCCCATCGCTGGCGATGTCCAGCAGCTGGACGCTCAGCCCGGCGTTGGCGAGGTGTGCAGCAATCTGGGCACCCATGACTCCGGCGCCAAGTACGGCAGCGGTTCGGAATGGGCGGGGCGGGGTCTTCGACACGTCGGAACTCATGGGAGGACTCACCCTTTGGTGGGGGCGGCCGGTCGGGTTGCGAAAGACTGTCCGAGCACGGGACGAGGGTGGAGCAAGACTTTCACCGTAGCAGCCAGAAGAGGGCCCTTCGACGGCCGTGACGCCGAGCCGGAAAGGTTGTCCAGGATTCCCGTGTATCCTGAGGGTTCCATGCCGTTTTCCCGAAAACTCCCTGTTCTCCTGGTGTGCCTGTGGTGCACCTGTCTGGGCGTCGCGCGTGCGCAGCTTGGCGTCTCACCCACGACGCCCAGCATGCCCTCCACGCCCCAGGCAGGGAGTACGGGCACGGGCGTTCCCGGTCTCCGCACGGCCATGAAGTGTGCCGTTGACTCAACAGGTTCCATGAGCGCCTGGATTTCAGGGCGTCGGGGGCTGTGGGTCGAGGGATGGCCCGGAACCCATGGAGCCGAGCTGCGTCTGGGCCGCGGGAGCTGGCCCCGCTTCCTGCCGGACGGGCGACTGGTCTTCGAGCTGACGGAGGACGACGGCCACACCACCTCGACCAGCCTCGCCTTCGTGCTGGAGCCCGGGAGCCTGAAGGCACGGACCGCATGGCCCGGCGAGGAGCTGGGAATGTGGGTGGCGCCGCCGACGCTCCAGGCCGCGACCGGGGCGACGCGGGTCTGTCTCGATGCGGGGCACGGCGGAATGGATCCCGGCGCCCTGGGCAACGGGCTCCAGGAGAAGGACGTCACCCTGGATGTCGTGTTGAGACTCGCGGACCTGCTCGCCACGGACAACGGTGATGAGTCGGGGGGCGGCAGCTGGGATGTCTTGCTCACGCGCACCGACGACAGCGACGTGTCCTTGGCCGAGCGGGTCACGATGGCCAATGCCTTCGCAGCCGAGAGTTACCTTTCGCTGCACGCGAACGCTTTCGGCGACCCTGCTGCCCAGGGCACCGAGACCTACGCCTGGGCCGAGGCCACGGTGGCGGCGCAGCTTCGGGATCGGGTGCACACCCGGATGCTGCAGGCTTGGAATCTCGTGGACCGCGGGACGAAGACGGCCGGTTTCTACGTGCTGCTGATGACCACGATGCCTGCCTCCCTGTCCGAGATGGGCTTCATCACGAGTCCCGTGGACTCCGTGTTGCTCGGAGATCCGGACGCGCGGGAGAGCATGGCCCTCGCGCATGTCTTCGCGCTGCAAGAGCATCACGGTTACACCATCCACGAACCGTCGCTCTTCGAGATCCTGCGCGGCGGGGTCTATGGGACCGTGGGCAAGCCGTCGTTGATCGGCAAGGGGCCGCTGATTGCCGGGTCCAGCTTCTCCATGAAGCTGGTGGATGGCCTCCCGCTTTCGACGGCCGTGCTCTTCTATTCCTTCACGTCGTCGCCCACGCCCTTCCTGGGCGGTCTGCTGTATCCCTTCCCGGCTCCGCGCCTGCTGTTCTTGCAGACCGATGCAGCCGGTGCGGCTCAGGGTTCCGGCCAGTGGCCAGCCGGGCTCCCTTCAGGAACTCAGATCTGGTACCAGGCGGGGGTGGTGGATCCGTTCGTGCCCGTTCACGGCGCGTCCTTGAGCGACGCCGTGGTCAGCACGACTCCCTAGCGCCGGTTGACTAGCGTCGGTTGCCGCGCGCCGGCTTTGCCTTGGCCTTGCGGTTGGCTTTCGCGGGTCGCTGCGCTGCTTTCGGAGGCTTGGGTGCCTTGGAAGCGCCGACGGCCTGGGCGACATCCGCCAGGTGCAGCCAACGTTGGCGAGACAGCTCGTCACGCCAACGACCCACGAGGTTCGAGTTGGTGTGGATTCGCGAATCCCCCCAGTCGGGCCAAGCAGACGTCTTGCGCCAGTCCACGGGCAGCATGGTGACCGCCTTGATCTCGGGGTGGAGGTCGAGGAAGGCGAGGAACGGCCGGAACCACTGGGTCCAGACGGCCTCGGCGCGCACCCCTCGGGGGTCCTCGCGGCTGGAGACGATGTCCATGCGCTGGGGAGTCGCTTCACCGATGAGCACAGGCTTGCCCGCGCGGCGCGCATGTTCGAGCAGCAGATCCGTGACCAGGTAGAAACGGTCAGCCTGGTTGCGGCCGTGGCCAGCGAGACCGGAGAAATGGAGCGGGCTGAAGACGTCGACGCTGTACCAGTCGATGACGTCATCACCCGGGTACCAGCGGAACTCACCTTGCGCGTTGCGCTCGAAGATCTCCGGGTCGCCGTGCGGGACGATGCACCAGACGAAGGCCACATTGTCCGCCTTGCGGGCGCGGAAGCGTTCGACGACCTTGCGGTAGGCAAGCGGGAACACATAGGGGTGATGACCGTTCCAGCTGCCGTTGATCTCGTTCCCGATGCGGAGCAGGACGCGCACGCCGGAATCCCTGATGGTGTCCGCGATCTCATCGAGCCGAGCGTCGTACTGCGTGGTGTGAGCGACCGCGTAGTCAGTGCCCGTGCTGCCCCCCTCCGAGGCGACGCCGAAGGAGAGAGCGAGGTTCACCAGCCCTCCCGTGTTCTGGGCGATGCGCAGGCTCTCATCCAGTTGGTGTCGGTCGACACTGACGCCGCGCGTCCCCTCCACGACGACCCAGCTCGCAATGCCGGCCGGCTGGAGGGCGTCCCCCATGGTCCGGGAGTATTCGACCAGCTCCTGTTGTTGCCCGAGCATCGTGCCCGCGAAGTGCAGGATGCGATCGTCGGGTGGTTCGTGCAGGGCAAGCGTGCGGGGGGCCTGCACCTGCTGGGTGGGGAAGAGGTCGTCGAGGGAGTCGTCGTACCCCTCCGCGAGCGGGTCCAGCAGGCGCGTGGCCTCGGCCCAGAGACTCTCTGCCAGCGCGGCATCGCTGGCACGCTGGCTGACGGAGTTTCGCTGAACAGGTTGAGACGTCGCGCAACCGGCGGTGGCCAGACAGAGCGCCGTGCACAGGACTGTGAACCGGACCGGGAGGAGCCGTTGAACGCTCATGGAGATGCGAGGACTTCAGGAGAGGTGGAGGAGCGGGACGCGATCGAGGCGCTGAGGGGGGCCGCTGAATCATCGGCGATAGCACGACGTAGCTGAACCACCGTGCCGGGGACAAGTCGCGAACTGACCGGACGAGCCTGGCGCGAGCAAAGGGCCCCATGCGAGGTGGGGGCGCTGGAGGGCCGCTTCCTGGTCTTGGCGGGGGATTGGCCCAGGGTTTCGGCCCCGGGGCGCAGCCGTTATGTTTGCGCGACTCTTTCCTCGACTCCCCCTCGATCCCTCCACTTTCACAGCAAGGCGAGACCAGCACCATGGGCCAGCGATACGACGTATACGGAGTGGGCAACGCCCTGGTGGACATCGAAGTGGAAGCCACGGAGGACCAGCTGAAAGAGCTTGGGGTCGACAAGGGCGTCATGACGCTGGTCGAGCCGGATCGCCAGGCCTACCTGTTGGGGAAGCTCAGCGGCGTTCAGCATCGGCGGACCGGCGGCGGGTCTGCGGCAAACACGATCATGGCCTTGGCCCACCTCGGGGCCCGTTGCTACTACTCGTGCCGCATCGCGGACGATGACACAGGGAACTTCTTTGCCGATGACATGAAGGCCGCAGGCGTCGAGACGAACGCGCACGCCGACAAGGGGAACGATGCCGCAACCGGCAGCTGCCTCGTGATGGTGACGCCCGATGCCGACCGCACCATGAACACGAGCCTGGGGATCAGCGCGACCTTGACGGCGCAGCAGCTCGTGGAGGATCAGCTTGCGGCGTCCAACTACCTCTACATCGAAGGCTATCTGGTGAGCACGCCCAACTCTCTCGAGACCGCGCATGCGGCTCGCAAGATGGCGGCCCAGCACGACGTCAAAACTGCGTTCACGTTCTCGGATCCGGCCATGGTGCGTTTCTGCCGCGACGGCTTGGACCAGGTCCTGGGTGACGGTGTCGACGTCCTGCTGTGCAACGAGGAAGAGGCACTGGGATTCACCGGGCGCGACTCCATCGAAGAGGCGGGTGACGCCTTGCGCGAGCGAGCGGGCATCCTGGGCATGACCTTGGGGCCCAAGGGCGCCCGGGTCTGGGATGGCAGCACGTGGTTGGACATCGCGCCGCACGCAGTGGATGCGATCGACACCAACGGTGCGGGCGACCTGTTCGCGGGCGCCTTCCTGTACGGCATCACCCAGGGGCTCGGCTGCCAGAAGGCGGGCGAGTTGGCGAGCCTCGGGTCCGCTCGATTGGTGACGCGCTTCGGTGCCCGCATGGATCGGGAAGGCTTGCAGGACGTGAGGAGCACGGTCCTCGGCTAGTCGGTCTGCTGCTCGGAGTCAGCTGCCTCGTGCAGGGTCGCGTCGTCGTAGAAACCGAGGCCGTGGCCTGCTCCGGCCCTCGCCTTGGCAATCCAGACTGCTTGGCCCGTGTGCCAGGAGAAGTGCTCGACGACGTGGTAGACCGCCTCTTCGCAGCTCACGTCGTAGCCCTGGATGGAGAGCCGTCGGCCGAGGGCATTTTGGTCCAGGCTTTCGAGCAGCGTGGCAGCATCCCGAACGGTGTCCTCCAAAGCGCCCAGGAGCTGCTCGCCGTCGCGGCCCGGTGGGCCCTCGGTGGCGGCAAACTCGCTGTCCCGGTCCCGTTGGTCCCGGTGGTCGCCCAGCCCGCACAGGATCCACTGGCGCAGATTGCCTTCGAGATGCAGCAGGATCGTGCCGAAGCTGATGCAATCGGGGTGGGGTCTCCAGAAGAGATCGGCGTTGGGCAGGATGTCTGCGGCAGACCGGAGACGGGGGAGGTAGACGTCTCGCAGGTAGCGCGCGGATTCCATGGCGAAGGACGAGGACGCGGCCATCGGGCAACTCCGGACGGGATGGTGGGGCGCGACGGTCAGTGACCTCGCGATCCGGCGGTCCATCGAGGTTACGCTGCAGTCATGTCGGGCACACGTGTCATCGAATGCGGTTATGAGGACCCCCTGGATCTTGTCTGGGTCCGCACAGCTGCGCGGATGGGGATGGAGCTGCAGCGTTCAGCGGAGGTCTATGCGGCGTGGGATGGGGCCGGGTGTTTGCGCATCGCCGACAGCGCGAGCATGGATGCTGACGACTGCCTAGCGCAGCTGGTGTTCCACGAGATGTGTCACGCCTTGGTGGAAGGCCCCGACGCCTGGGCAATGCCCGACTGGGGGCTCAGCAACCGGGACGAGCGGCATCTCACCCGTGAGTACGCGTGCCATCGGCTGCAGGCTGCCCTGGCGGATCGTTACGGCTTGCGGCGCTTTCTCGCGGTGACCACGGATCACCGTGCTCACTACGACGCGCTGCCTTCAGACACACTGAGCACGTCCGGCACCCAGGGCCCGGAGCGTGATGCAGCGATCGAGGCGGCCGTGATCGGCTGGGAGCGTGCACAGGGAGAGCCGTGGGTGGGACCTCTCTCAGCCGCACTGCAGGCCACGGCAGAGATCGCGAAGGCCGTGCAGCGGGTTCAGGGGGGCGACGACGAACCCACAGGGTCTGCGGCGGCCTCCCTCTGGGCGCGCGTTCGGCCGCTCGACTAGCTGGCCGTGCCCGCGGGCCCCGGGCTTCTGGTAGCGCTGTTGGTCTTTCCGCTCGTCCGTCCGAGGCGGAGCCAGTGCTCGATCTTGCTCTTCAACTTCTTGGCGTTGATGGGCTTGGCGAGGTAGTCGTTCATGCCTGACGCGAGACAGCGTTCCCGGTCGCCTTTGAGAGCGTTCGCGGTCATGGCCACGATAGGCAAGGCCGAGATGTCGCCCTCCAGGGCACGGATGGCGCCCGTGGCGGCATAGCCATCCATGACCGGCATCTGGCAGTCCATGAGGATCATGTCGAAGGTCTGGGAGGTCACGGCCTTGACCGCCTCCTCGCCGTTGTTGGCGACGGCGACCTCGTGACCCATCTTCTGCAGGAGCCGCTGGGCGACCGCCTGGTTGACGAAGTTGTCTTCCACCACGAGCAGCTTGGCCGTGACTCCAGGAGTGGCGTTCGCCGCTGGGTGTGCCTGCGTCGGAGCTGGTGTCGGCACGGGAGCCTGCGCCGGCGCCGAGATTCGTGCTGATGCGACCGCCGGTTCCCCGGGTTTGGCAGAAGCCTGGTCCTGGATCAGCTGTGCTGGCAGGGGGACGCCACGGATGGCAGCCGTCAAGGCAGACGCCAGGCGGGCCCGGCGTACGGGCTTGGGCACCGTGGCCAGGAAGCCGTGCTGGGCAATCCGCGGGTCGTCTTCGCGCATGCCTCGGGGCGTCAACAGGATGAGACGCAGGTCGGAGAGGCGAGGGTCTGAGCGCAGGGCCGGGCCCAGGGACAGGCCGTCGGTTCCGTCCAGGTCGGCGTCGATCAGCACGATCTCGAAGGGAGTCCCACGTTCCGCAGCCTGGATCAGGATGCCCTGTGCCTTCTCGAAGCTCGTGGCGCCGACGGGCGAGCCGCCGGCCACCTTGATGGGCGCCATGATGGCGCGCAGCACGGTGGGGTTGTCGTCTACCAACAGCACGCGATGGTCGGAAAGGCGGGGAAGGCGCGAGGCTGGGTCACCCGATTCCTGCGCGCCGCGGCCGAGGTTTGCCGTGAAGGTGAAGGTCGAGCCCTTGCCGTGCTCGCTGGTCACGCTGATGCGGCCACCCATCAACTCCGTCAGCCTGCGCGAGATGGCCAGGCCGAGCCCTGTGCCGCCGAACTCGCGAGTGGTGGACGCATCCACCTGGCTGAAGGATTCAAACAGCAGGCCGGCCCGGTCCGCGGGAATGCCGATGCCCGTATCCGCCACATCGAACTGCATCGTGAGGGCGCTTCCCTTGCTTTGAAGCACCAGGGCGCGCACCGCGACAATGCCCTTCTGCGTGAACTTCACCGAGTTGTTCGCAAGGTTCAAGACGACCTGACGCAAACGCACCGGGTCGCCGTGCACGATGGCCGGGAGCGAGGGGTCGATCTCCAGGACCAGCTCGAGGCCCTTCGCCTGGGCGCCGAAGGCCAGCATGTCCATGGTGTCTTCGAGCAGCTGGTGGAGGTCGAACTCGGTGACTTCCAGGTCGAGCTTGCCGGCTTCGATCTTCGAGAAGTCGAGGATGTCGTTGATGATGCCCACCAGGGACTCGGCGCAGCTGCGTGCGGTCTTGGCGTACTCGAGTTGGTGGTTGTCGAGCTCGGTGTCCAGGAGCAGGCCGGTCATGCCGATCACGCCGTTCAGGGGCGTGCGGATCTCGTGGCTCATGTTGGCCAGGAACTCGCTCTTGGCCTGGGTGGCGGCCTCAGCAGAGTCGCGTGCCGCCTGGAGTGCGGAGAGGGCCTGCTTGCGCTCCAGCACCCGGCCCACCTGGTCGCCGACGCGCTTCATGAGCGCCAGCAACTCCTTGTCCTCGGGCTCGATGCGTCGGGAGAAGAATTCCAGCACTGCCACGGTCTTCCAGCCGCTCTTCACGGGCAGCGCCATGGCGCCGCGGATCTGGACCCCCGGAGGGACCTCGGCGATCTTCCCGTACTCGTGGTCCTGGAGGTCTTCGACCCAGGCCGGTTCGCCGGTCTTGAAGACGTAGCCGGGAAGGCCCTCGCCTTGTTCGAACTCCACCAGGTCCGTCACCACGCGCGGCGCGGCGTTCTTGTCGGACCCTGCGATGTTGCGGATGGCTGTGGGTTTCAGGATGTCGCCCTCGGCCACATAGGCGTGACCCACGGGCCAGCCGATGCGGCCGCAGATCATGTCGATGCTCGCTTTGAGCGCGTCGCCCTCGGACTCGGTCTCGCTGGCGATATCGCCAGCGGCCTTGAGCAGCTCGGCGTTGAGGGTCTGGCGCGCCAGATGCGTCTCGGTTCGGCGGCGTTCCGTGATCTCGCGCGCCAAGGTGTCCGTCTGGCGTTGGGAGTTGCGATAGGTGCGGATGTAGTCGAGGCAGAGGCCGATGAAGGGCACCACGTAGGCCAGGATCTTCAGGGCATGCGCGCTGTTGTAGTCGTGGCCGTAGAGGTCCGTGGAGCCAAAGACCATGTGCAGCTGCACGGCGATCTGCGGCAACATGCTCAGCAGCAGCGAATCGGTGAAGGCTCCCGGGTGCCTGTCATAGAGCCGTGGAAGCAGGACAGCTCCCGCGAACAGGTAGAGGACGAGAGGCAGCACATCCCACGGCCGCGACATGAAGGCGTCGGGGAAGATGGTCCGGGGCAGGGTCGCCGAGCTGGCGACGAAGTTGATCAGCGCCCAGGAGGCGACGGCGAAGACCAGGGAGACGGTGATCAGGAACCAGACGCCCCTACGGCTTGGCCCCGAGGCGCGCCGGATGGCCAGCCATGCGCCGACGGACAAGATCAACGCGTTGAAGGTGCGACAGAATGCCCACGTGAAGGGAATCAGATCGCCCGACGCCGTCGAGCCTTCCACGAAACGCGTCGCCGCGAGCACGTGGTAGGCATCCATGACGCCCGCGGTGAACAGCGCCACGCCGAGGATTGGCGTGGCCACATCGCGGCGGATGGAGAACGTGACCCACGAGAGGATGACGATGAACACGGCCACGCAGACCGCGCTCCACTCCAAGAGCATGTGCACAAAGCCGCCTTCGACGGACTCGTGCAGTGCGTCCACCAGCTGGTGGCCCCAGAGGCCTCTCAGGTAGGTGGCATCCTGGGTCGGGGCCGGTGAGCTGAGGTCCACTCCGGCCAGGGACAGGACCCACGGAAGCACACAGAGAGCCAGGACGGCTCCTGCGAGCAATCGGGGGAGGCGCAGCGCCTCGTTCTGGGCTTGGTGCTGATGTTCCAAGTGGGCCGCTCAATCAACGGAGTGTCGTGCGTGTCTTTCGGCAACGCACTCGCTCCGGCTTGACGGCCCTCCTAGGAATTCGGGCGGGGAATGGCCCGTACGAGGCGGCCCATGCTCAGGCCCTGGACCAGGATCGAGAAGACCACCACGACGTAGGTGATGGTCAGGAGGGGCGCACGGGCCTCCAGCGAGGCCGGGAGGGACAGGGCCAGGGCAATGGAGATACCGCCCCTGAGGCCGCCCCAGGTCATGATTCGCACCGCGTGGGGGGTGAAGGGCCGGAAACGGCTCAGGAGCCTCACGGTGCCGCCCACGCTGGTCAGGCGGGCCAGGAGGACGAGCGGGATGGCCACGACGCCCAAGGCCAGGTGTGACGCGGGAAAATCGAGCACCAGCAGCTCCATCCCGATGAACACGAAGAGCAGCACGTTGAGGATGCCGTCCACGAGCTCCCAGAACGTGTCGATGTGTCGCCGGGTGGTGTCGGACATGGCGTAGACCCGCCCGGTGTTGCCCACGAAGAGGCCGGCCACCACGACCGCCAGGGGGCCCGAGCTGTGGACCGCCGTGGCCAGGGAGTAGACCCCCATGCACAGGGCCAGGGTGAGCATGACCTCGACCTGGTAGTTGTCGACCGACTTGAGCATGCGATACGCGAGCCAGCCGGTGAGCAGGCCGAGCAGGAGGCTGCCCACGACCTCCTGGGCGAAGAAAGCGGCGATGGCCGAGGCACCCATGCTCTCGGCACCGTGGCCAGCGCCGCCGCTGTTCGTCGCGGCGACCTGCATCAGCACGCTGAAGACCACCACACCGATGCCGTCGTTGAAGAGGCTCTCCCCGGCGATCTTGGTCTCGAGTGACTTGGGCGCGCCGGCGGACTTGAGAATGGAGAGGACGGCGATGGGGTCCGTGGGCGCGATGAGGGCACCGAACAGCAGGCAGGGCAGGAAACCCAGGGAGACGCCGAAGGCTGCAGACGCCAGGTAGATCATTCCGCCCACCAGGACCGTGGTGACGACGACTCCCACGGTGGCCAGGCAAGCGATGACCCACTTCTGGCCCAGGAGGTCGCTCAGGTCGATGTGCAGCGCCCCGGCGAAGAGCAGGAACGCGAGCATCACGTCCATCAATGCATGCTCGAAGTCCAAGGTGGCGAGGATGCTCTCGACCGAGTCCACCAAGTGGATGCCGACGGCATCCAGGCCCATCAGCACCAGGGACATCACCAGGGCGACGACCATCACGCCCACCGTCGTGGGCAGCTTGATGAAGCGGTGGTTCACCCAGGAGAAGACCGCCGCAACGACGATCATCAAGGAGATGAGGGGGAACACGTCCATCGAGGCTGCCTCAGTCGGTTCGGGAAGAGGGGCTCACCCTGTCCGCTCGACGGACGGAAGGCAAGTCAGTCATGCATGGGGAGCGAGCACGCGCCCAAGTCGCTCCCGATGGGGCTACCGGGTGGGAGAGGCGAGGCCGGGCGAACTGCAGGGTCGGCTGTCGCTGGGCGGCTCAGGAAGCGCTCGATGCTGCGCCGCAGGGCCGCCTGTTCCGGCAGGCTCTCGAGGCGGGCGCTGAGCGTGCTCAGGGCGGATTCGGCATCGCCGCGGACCCAGGCGGTGGCCCTGGGGTCGGCGGCCAATCCCATCAGCTCGTCCACGAGAACCGACTGCACCACGGCTTGGACGGCCCGCAGTCGTGGCGAACTCGCCGAGCTCCCGAACGCTGAATCCATGAGGGTGTCCGTGAGCCAGCGCAGGTCGGGCAGGTCGCCGTCGCGGCGGTGCTGATCGACGAGGCGTGCGCAGCGTGCGGGTTGAAGCAGGGCGTTGAGCACCTGCCTGGCAGCGCTCGCAGCGGCGCCAAGGGCGTCGAAAGCAGGGGAGGTGCTGGAGGCGAACTGCTCCCGGTTGTGGGGGCTTCCGGGCGGGCGCGGATGGAGCAGGGACAAGGTGCTCTCGGCGAGGTCGAGGGCTTCGGGGCGCAGGGCGCTGAGGAGGGCCGCCACGGCCGCTCGTTGTTGCTCCCCCGCGACCGACTTCACGGCGTGCAGTTCCCCATCGTTCAGGGCGTGGGTGTACTCGATGCCTCCCACGGACTTCGCGGCGGCGTCGACCTGAAAGCGGTGATGGAAGTAGACAGTGGCCAGCAGCTCTTCGAGCTCGGCAAGCGGTCGTCCGTCCGCCAGCCGTGTGGCATCGAATCGATCCAGGGCCCAGCGGCGTACGGCGAGGCTCTTGAGCAGTTGCTCGACGCTGTCAGCACCGTTGTCCCAGAGGTTGGCCTGTGGGTGAGCGGCGCTGGCGGCCCGCGCATCCCCATCCGAAAGGAAGGGGATCTCGCTCTGGGAGACGCCGATCAACTCGCTCAGGAACGCCTCTTCGGGCGAACCGGCGTCCACCTCGCTGTAGAGCCAGAAGAGGGAGCGTTTGTCCCACGGGCCGAGCCCCACGCCGTAGACCATCGAGAGGTCCAGACCGCCCTGCCCATCGAGGTCGACGTTGGGCGCCGGGTAGTCCATGACCGACCCGTTGAAGACGGTGCTCGCGGCGAAGTTGTGCGCGAACCCGAGCGTGTGGCCCACTTCGTGGGCTGCCAGTTGGCGGATGCGCATCAGGGCCAATTGGACCGGGTCGTGCACGCTCCCGTCGCCGCTGTGAGCGGTTCCGAGCAAGCCTTCGAAGAGCAGCCGGTCCTGGCGAATGCGCAAGGACCCGAGGGTCACGTGGCCCTTGATGATCTCACCCGTTCGCGGGTCGATGATGGAGTTGCCGTAGGACCATCCGCGGGTGGAGCGGTGCACCCATTGGATGACGTTGAAGCGGACGTCCAGGGGGTGAGCGTCTTCGGGCAAGAGGCGGACTTCATAGGCGTCCACGAAGCCCGCCGCGTCGAAGGCCTCGGCCCACCAGGAGGCTCCCTCAAGCAAGGCGCCGCGCACCTGTTCGGGGGCTCCGCGGTCCACGTAATAGATGATGGGTTCTTCGACGCGCGACCGGGAAGCACTGGGGTCGACGGCCTTCAGGCGATGGCGGGTTGCCCACTGGGTCCGGACGGCGTCGGTGAGGGCGGCCGTGGTGTCCTGAAAGCTCAGGGCGTTCCAGCCTGCGCGCGGGTCATGGACTCGTGGCGTGTAGCCGTCGTCGGGCAGGCGCACCAGGGAGAGATGCTGCACCAGGCTGACGGAGTTGGCAGTGGGGGCCGTGGCTTGCACCAAGCCCCCGGGCGCGTCGGCTCCGAAGGTGAGCAAGGCCTCGAACTCGAGGTTGTCTGGAAACGCGAGGCAAGCCGTGGTGTCCACGAGGCTGCGGTTCAGGTCGAGGGAGAAGTTCCCCTGCCCGCTGTTGCCCAGGGTCGTGGCCACGCCGTGGGCGTCCCGCAGCAAGAAGCTCGTGATCTCCAGCTTGGCTTGTCCCGAGGCGTCCACCGACTCGACTGTTCCGGCCCACAAGACGGAGGTGGCGAAGGACTCTCGTGTCGCCCGCTCGGCGGCGAGGTTTCCAGAGGGGGCCCGGAAGCGCAGGTTGGGCTGCTCAAAGAACACGCGTTTGCCCTGGCGGCGCACGCTGATCAGGCGCGCTTCGCCGATCTGACCGCGGTCGAGGCCCACGTCGTTGTGGCCCAGCCCCGTGGCAATGCCCTCCAAGTACAGGTAGCGCCCGACCTCACCGGCCGGCGCATCGTCTCGACCATGGGGTGCAGGCAAGGTGATGAACACCTTGCCGCCGTTGTCATCCAGCTCCAGGTCGAGCAACCCTGGCTGCTGGCGACGCTCGGAGTCCTCGCCGCCGTCTCGAGCCTGGCCGGACGATGTGTGGGCGCAGGCCGTGAGCAAGGCCACCGTGGCCAGGCACACAACCCAGCTCACCCGGCAAGGGAAGGCGATGCCGAGTGGCTTCGAGGGTTCGCGCATGCCAGATCTCCGGGGGGCCGTGGGGACGACACCCTGGAGATCGCCCCGGGGGGCGTCAAGGGTTGCGGCCTAGTGCCGTTCGTTCTGGGCGAGGTAGCGGATGCTGTTGCGGCAGTACATGGCCGAATGCACTTCGCTAAGCTGCGAATAGCTGACCCCGTCTTCCAGGAAGTCGAGGTGCGAGATGATGCTGCCGACGCGAGGCATCATGCCCGCCATGGCTTTCACCATGGTCTTGACCTCGGCCTTGTCACTGTTCTCGGTGGCAGCCAGGAGCATGAAGTTGAGACCGCCACTGACCATCTGGAAGGCGGTCTGGGTCTCGGCGAGGCGCATGCCGAAGGGCGTCAGGCTGGCGAAGGCCATGGGGTTGTCGGTGAGACGGTTCCCGGACAGCAGCGCGGGATGATCCTCGATGCCATCCACCTCGCCCGCTCCGGTCTCCATGACGGTGGCCAGCGCTGGCTCGGAGTTGGTGAAGACGAGCATGTCGCCCACCATGCCGTAGGTCACTTCCGGGATGGGGATCGACATCATCGGGAGGCGCATGCTGGCGTTGATGCGCTTCATGCCGGGGAACATGCCGCGCGCATCCGAGATCTTGATGCTCGGCAGAGGCATGTTGGGCTCCTTTTCCTTGATCTCCTTCATCAACCAAGGCACGGCAGCTGCGTAGACGTTTTCGGTGCGGCGAATGATCGAGCGGAGGGCCTCGGGGTTCTTGGCCTTTGTCAGGACCACGAAGTCTTCACCCATTCCGCCGGCGACGGAGGAAGGCAACTGGATCTTGATGGAATCGCTGGCCATGACGGCGAGTACGTCCGTCTCGAAGTCGAGGTCGAGCACCGCTTGGAGCGACTTCCAGCTGACCAGGGCCTGCTCCACCTCACGCTCATCGCCGTAACGCTGGTACATGTCGAGCCCCCAGCGATAAAGCGGCACGAGGTCGAAGCCCTTCGTTGCAGAGAAGGACGTTGCGTCAGCGGGAACGAACGCGAGCAGGTCGTTGCTGGCAGGGCTGGCCAAGGCCTGGTAGATGGGGTTGCCGTTGGCGACCGCCTGATCATCAAAGCGGACCCAGGTCTCGCCGACGACGGTGAGCTCCTCCGCGTGAACGGTGTAGGCCACCGTGTCAATCACTCGGCCCAGGTCGAAGAACTCCCGGGCCATGTCCCGTTCCATCTTGTTGTTGTAGTCATCACCGATGAACGGCATCACCTGCATCTGCGCATCGTCGATGAGTTGTGCGACGTCGATGAAGGTGGATTGGGGGGCGGTCCGGCTGAGTTCGCCAAAGGAGGTCGCGAAGCGCGGTGTGTCCACCAGGGACATGCCGCCACGGCCCTCCATGAGTGAGAGCGATGACTGGAACAAGCCTTCACCCATGGCAAACAGGATCTCATTGCCGCGAACCGCCATCTGCAGGACTGGCAAGTCGTTCCACTGGCGCGCGCGCAGGTTGAACAGCGTGGAGCCGGTGTCTTCGTGAGCGATCGTCTCGAAGGCGAGGTAGTCCGGGGAAATGGCGGCAACGGTTGCCAGCAGGTTCTTCAAGGAACTCTCGAGGCCAGCCACATCCTTGGCGTCGGTGCTGAACGCCATGGCCACGCTGGGCAAACCGGGAATCCACGGAACCATCGGGCGCATGTCCATGCAGAACACGCTTTCGCGCTCGGTGAGCGCGGCCCAATCCACGCGGTGGATCAGGGTGGCCATCACGTCGCGCAGGGTGCGCAGTTGTGCGCCCAGCTCCGAGGAGAGTCCGCCCGATTCGAGAACCTCGATCACGAGTTCATCGAAGCGTGCGTCATGGACGGCGGCCAGGACCTCCGCGTTGTACTCATCGACGAAGCCCATGCTCTCGTCGGCAACGCGGTGGCTCATCATGAACGACTCTTCGGGCACGACCCGGGCAAGCTGCGCACTGAAGGCTGCCGGGGCCAGGACGGCCATGGACAGCAGGAGCGCGACAGGGAGGCGCGGCCTGGGTGTCGTGGTCCAGATCGATGGGATCATGGAGAGCTGGATCATGGAGAGCGATCTCGTGAGGCTCGAGGAGTGTGACGTCAACTCTGGTGAATCGTCCGTTGCAGGAATGATGTTGCCGGATACTCGGGCCACGACAAGATGGGCCATCAACGTGTCACAGGCAAACATCCAACAGTCACGGGCCTGCCGTGGCACCGCCTCGGGGACTGTGCTTGGGCTCAGCTGAGGTCCTGCAGGGTGACTTCGGCCCGGAAGGGTTCGCCCAGCCGGTCGATGGTCAGGGTCAGGGTGTCCCCCAGCTCGAACTGCTGGAGGACGTCCAGCAGTTCGAGGCGAGAGCGTACGGGGGTGTCGTTCACCGCCAGGATGATGTCCCCCCGAATCCAGGTGTTCTGCACGGGGCGGATGCCGAGCAGCCCTGCGAGCCCGGCCGCGCTGTCGGGCACCACCTCCTGGATATGGACCCCCTCGACCTCGAACCAGTGAGAGGCCGGTCGCTCGTCCAGGACCACGCCGAGGCCGGGTTTGCTGACTCTTCCATGGGCGATGAGCTCCGGGACCACCCAGTTCACGATGTCCACCGGGACCGAGAAGCCGATGCCGGCGGAGCTCCCCGAGCTGCTGGCGATCATGGTGTTGACCCCGATCAAGCGCCCGGCGCTGTCGAGCAGCGGCCCACCGGAATTTCCGGGGTTGATGGCGGCGTCGGTTTGGATCACGTCCCCGATGAGACGCTTGCTGGGGGAGCGCATGGTGCGGTTGAGGGCGCTGATGACCCCGGTTGTCAGGGTGCGTTCCAGCCCGAAGGGGTTGCCGATGGCCAGCACAGACTGGCCCACCCGAAGGTCTGCCGAGCTGCCGATTTCCAGCGGCGTCAGGCGCGGGGGAGCGGCGTTGATCTTGAGCACCGCCAGGTCGTGGTCCGCCGAGAAGCCCACCACCTGGGCTTCGTAGCGCAGCTCGTCATCCAGCACGACCAGCAGTTTTTCGGCGATGCGCACGTCGCCGCGATACGCATCGGAGCCGGGCTCCTGGACCACGTGGAAGTTGGTGACGATGTGGCCTCGGCTGTCCCACACAAAGCCCGTCCCGGCGTTCTGCTCGAAGCCTTCGAGGGTCCGGTTCGACCAGTTCACCTGGGTACGGATCTGGCTCACGTTCACGACGGAGCTGCTCGTGCGTTCAAAGACGGAGATCACGGATTCTTCGGCGGCAGACAGCTGGCCGCGGGGCGTGACGGTCCGCGGTGACACAGTCGGGGGACCGAAGCTGAGGTCCCCACGGCTCCACATGACGTACCCCAGCAGCAGGACTGAGGAGGCCAGCGCGATCACCGAGAGGAAGCCAGCGGTGGAGCTGCCCGTGTCGCGTCGGGAGTGGTTCGAAGGGCGCTTCATGGGGGAGGGCCAACCTATCACAGCGGCAAGGCCTTCCCCGGGGCCCTGAAGGCTGCGGCGAGCCGGCTTCTGCTGGGTCTTGTAACGGGGAGGGCGTCTGGCCGAGAGCCCTCATCAATGGAAAGCACGTGCGGCACCGGCTTGGGGGAGGACCTCGGGAGGTGCTGCTCTCCCCTGGGGGTCACACAGATGCACCTTGGAACACTGACTGGAACTGGACTCTTCCGTTCGCTCGTCCTTCTTCCCTGCTTGATCGGGCCGCTGTTGGGCGGGGTCTCTGCCACGGCTGGGGACGGAGAGGACAAGGAGGTTGCTGGAGGGAGCCTTGGCAAGACGGCTGCCAGCGAGACCCCGACAGCTCCCTTGAAGATGCCCTTGGAAACCGAGGCGGGGGCGGAGGCTGTGCGAGCCGCTGCAGCCCTGAAGAAGCAGGCATACTCCCTCGTCGACGAGGCTCGTGAGCAAGGCCTTCTCGCCGCCGCTCGGGCCTACGGGCAGGTGGCGGACACCGCGCAGTTCGGCCGACTGGAACGAGTGGAGTCTGCCTTCCGATCGGGCGAGATCCTACGAGCGAGAGGGCTGCCCGCAGAGGCCAACAGCCGCTTCGCCCAAAGCCTCAGCCTCGGTGAGGGAAGTGATCATCTGTCGGTGAGGGTGTTCGCTTCTCGCGCCCTGCTTGAGCAAGCGCACCAGGCGCGACGTGTCGGTCAGATTGACCAGGCGCTCGAACTCTACGACGCGGTACGTATTCGATTCTCTGACTGTGTCCGTGCGTGCACCCACGCCATTTCCTGGAGCGGCAAGACCCTGCTGCGCCACGATCGCGTGGTCGAGGCCCAGGGTCTTCTGCTGGATTTCGAAGCCTTCCTGCCGGACTACGCCCTGGACGCCGTGCGAAACGCCGAGCTGCTCGCAGACACTTTTCTCGAGTTGGGTCAGCCGGATCAGGCCATCGCGGCTGTTTCGCGTCTGGAGGCCGTTTTCGAGAGGAACGGCGAAAGCATGACCGACGCTGTAGAAGGCGCGTTGGGCGCTCTTCGTGATAAGCTGCGGGAGTCAGGTTACTCGCGGTCGCAAGACCGTTAGAGCTTGCAGGACGTCGGCCCGGGAGAGTGCCGGCGCCCAAAAAATCAGGGGCACCCTTCTCTGGGAGAGAGAGGAGGGTGCCCCTTCTTTTTGCCGGTCAGCCTTTTACTGAGCTGGCGGCGATCACAGCGACGGGCCTCTAGGTGGAAGCAGGCTGCCGCGCGTGGGTCGTGGGAGCCGAACCGATCGGGTAATAGGCGAAGCCCATCTTCTCCATCTCGGACTTCGGGAAGATGTTGCGACCGTCAAAGATGACGGGGCTCTTGAGCTTCTTCCGGATCAGGTCGAAGTCGGGGTTGCGGAACTCGCTCCACTCGGTGAGCAGCAGCAGGGCGTCCGCATCGTCGAGGGTCTCGTAGGGATGCTCGGTGTAGATGAGCTTGTCGCCGAGATCGCCCATCCGCAATTGAGCTTGCTCGATGGCTTCGGGGTCTGTGGCGACGACGGTGGCGCCGGCCTCGATCAGGCTATTGATGATGTAGATCGCCGGCGCTTCGCGCATGTCGTCAGTGCGCGGCTTGAAGGCTAGGCCCCACACGGCGAACTTCTTGCCAGCGAGATCGCCGTCGAAGTGTGCACGAACCTTCTCGTAGACGGTGAACTTCTGCTTGGCGTTGACCTCTTCGACCGACTGCAGGATCTTGAAGTCGTAGTCGTACTCGCGTGCCGTGCGAATGACGGCCTGCACGTCCTTCGGGAAGCAGGAGCCGCCGTAGCCGCAGCCTGCGTAGAGGAAGGGCATGCCGATGCGGGAGTCTGTTCCGATGCCGGTGCGCACCTTGGTGACGTCGGCGCCGACCCGCTCGCAGATGTTGGCGATCTCGTTCATGAACGAGATGCGCGTGGCGAGCATGGCGTTGGCCGCGTACTTCGTGAGTTCGGCGCTCTTCACATCCATGTGGATGATCTTGTTCGGGTTGTCGTGCACGAAGGGCTCGTAGATGCGGTGCATCAGCTCCTTGGCGTGCTCGGTGTCGCTGCCGATGACGACCCGGTCGGGCTTCATGAAGTCATCGATGGCCGCGCCCTCTTTCAAGAACTCGGGGTTGCTGACCACGGACATGGTGTGGCTCGTCTCGCCCTGGGCGGCGGCACGCACCTTGTCGGCGGTGCCCACGGGCACGGTGCTCTTGTCCACGATGACCTTCGGGCCGTTGGCAGCCTTGCCCACGGTGCGCGCCACGGCGAGCACGTACTGGAGGTCGGCGCTGCCGTCCTCATCCGGAGGGGTGCCCACGGCGATGAAGACCACGTCGCTCGCCTGGACCGCGTTGGCGGTGTCGGTCGTGAAGGAGAGGCGACCCTCCTTGACGTTGTGCTTCACCATCTCGTCCAGGCCGGGCTCGAAGATCGGGATCTTGCCCTCGTGCAGGTCAGCCACCTTCTTTTCGTCGATGTCGACGCAAACGACATCGTTTCCGGTCTCAGCGAAACATGTCCCTGCGACGAGACCCACATAGCCGGTGCCGACAACTGCAATACGCATGATGACCTTCCTTCGAGAATTGGCCGGGTCCGCCCGCCGTGGTACTCCGGGTCACGGGAAGGGCGGCCGCAATTGGACCTGTGAAAAGGTCTAGATCGGCCAGAGGGGGGCGCGAACAATACCCCTTCATCAAAAAGCAGTCAATCTGGCTCACGGGTCACAAACCTGTATAGCCGCAGGACTTGTGAACCCATGGCACGGGCTGCTGGAGATGAGGATGATCGGGGCGATTGGTTCAGCTGGTTAGAGCGCCTGCTTTACACGCAGGAGATCGAGGGTTCGAGTCCCTCATCGCCCACCACTTTTCCCATCCCCATCACGGTGACGCCGGCTTCGTACTCTCGGCGATTCCCCTCCGGAGCGCAGTCCATGTCGCTGTTTTCGGCCGCCCTGGCCCCCATCTGCTCCTTGGCTCGCAGGCCGCTCGGCCTCCTGGCACTGCTCCTGGCCAGTTCGCTCTCGAGTTCCCTGGCGTGGGCGTCGAGCCCAGCCCCTCCAGCCCCTCCAGCCCCTCCAGCGGAGGGCGCGACCTCCTCACCCGTGGAGGGCGCCCTCGGGGCCTTGCACGGTGGCTCACCTCTGGAGGCCTGGCGGCTTTTGCTCGCCGAGGTGACCGGGGGGTTCAGCGGCTCCCTGGGTGGCGGCGGTTCGCAGGAGCTGATCGTCGCCGAACAGGAACTCGTAGCCCTGGTGCTCACGGATCTGACCGCCGATTCCGGTCTGTGGCGGGAGACGCTGGACGCGCTGCAGGTGCTTCGTCCCTGGCCTGAGAGCCTGGCACCCGAGGTATCGTTTCGCCTGGAGCACCTCGTCGCTCGGTGTCTGCGGCGTCTCGGGCAAGCGAACAGTGCGCGGGGGGTCATCGACCGGCTGGGCTACTTCTCGGATTGGTACGTCGTCGGGCCTTTCGACAACGAGCGCGGGAGCGGCTTCGATGTGCCCTATGAGCCCGAGCAGGAGTTCGACCGGCCGGCGGCCATGGCTGGCAAGGAGCGGGAGGTCTCCTGGCGCTGGGTTCCTGCACGTCACCACCCTCTGGCGCGCGTGGCGCTGCACGAGCTCTTCCGCCCCAACACCCAGGCGGTCGCCTACCTGGCCACATCGCTGCAGCCGCGTGACCCGGGTTTCGCCGAGCTGCGGGTGGGTTCCTCGGGGCCCTACAAGATCATCCTTAATGGCGAGGTCGTCGCGACTCAGGATGCCGAGCGGCGCTACGAGCCTGACCAGGACCGTCACGTGATCCAGCTAGCCGAAGGCTGGAACTCGCTGCTCGTGAAGCTGGGGCATGAAGAGGGGGCGTGGACCTTCGACGCACGCCTGACCGAATTGAACGGGCGTCCGCTGCAGGCGGTTCAGTGCGAGTCGGTCTACAGCGCCTGGCCTGGGCCGGCGCCGACGGAGGACGAGGCAGCACTCATCTTCTACGGCGTGGAGCCCGAGCGGGACGAGACGGCCGTCGTGATCGCAGGAGACAGCCCCGAGGCCTCCGCGGTCGAGACTCTGCCGGCCATGAGACCCGGCACGCGGGAGCACCTTGAAGCGCTGCCCGACGATGCCCATGCCCAGCGGCTGCTTGCCCAATACCACCTGTCGATCCAGGCGGAGGATCTGGTGGATGACAGCTTGGTGCAGGTCGCCCAGCGCGCCGTGGCCGCGGATCCAGACCATGTCTGGGGCCGATACCTGCTGGCGCGGGCCTACGAGCCCCGCGGGCAAAGCCGCAACGAGATGGAGGTCAACAAGCGGCTACACGCCCTGGATGAGGTGCTCTCGCGGAACCCGGAGCACGTGGCGGCCTTGCTGGACATGGCGGATTTCTCCCTGAGCGACAACCCGATTCCCGTTCGCGCAGATGCCATGACGAAGCGGGCCCTGGAGGTGGCTCCCAACTCATGGGATGTGCTCCAGATGCGGGCCCGCTTCCTGGACTTGCAAGGCAGATCGTCCGAGGCGGACCTCATGCGCCGGACCGCGGAATCGAGCGAGGAGGCTTCGTATTCGTCATGGGGGATCCTCTCCCGGGCCCGGCGCTTGCTGAGCCTGGGCCTCCCGGATGTGGCACTCCAGACCATGCAAGTCGGGGCTGATCGGGACGTGTTGGACCGCAGGCTGATCGGCGAACTCGTGGACGGGCTGGTGGAGACGGGCGAGTACTCCGTGGCCCACACAATCGCTGAGCGCGCCATGACAGCGGAGCCCTTCGATGTGGATCGCATGTTGGAGACGGCGATGCTGTTCGAACAGGGCGATCAGGTCTATCAGGAACGCGGTCGAGAGCTGGTGGATCGGGCGCTCAGCGTCTGCCCGGAGAGCACCCGGGCCCTGGATCGGCTCGTACGGATCGAGGAGCGCATCGGTCATCTCGACGAGGCGGTCGAGGGTCTGACGGAGTTGCTCAGGCTGGATCCCTCTGATTCCCGCACCCGTCGGCATCTGGCCTTGCTGACCACGGGCACCCAGGAGCGCTTCGAGGAGCCCTACCGCTGGGATGCTGCAGAACTTGTGTTGCTCCCTCTGCCCGACACCAGCGCCAACGACCCGCTCGAGGTCCTGGCGCGCACCGTGGTCTGGCGCGTGCAGCCCGATGGCACGGAGCACCAGTACCAGCATGTGGTCTTGCGCGTGCTCAACGAGGGCGGCGCGCGGATGCTCGATGTCTACCCGGTCGCGGGCGCGGGCGGCGGCACCCTGCACATGCACAACGCCCGTGTGCTCCGGCGGGACGGTTCGGTGGAATACGCGCCGGCCTCACGGCGCTCGGGCCGTTCCTACCGGACCTATGACTTCCCGCCCTTGTCCGTCGGGGATGTGGTGGACATGGAGTGGCGCTCCGACCAGGACACCGCGGATGTCTTCGGGCAGTACTTCGGCATCCGGCATGACTTCTACCCCGACCGCATCGATGGCCTGGCCCCGACCCGCTGGTCGGAGCTGGTGGTCATTGCTCCGGAGGATGTCCCGCTCACCGTGCAGGAACGCAACGCCGACGGCCTCGAGCGCGAACAGTCTCAGGAGGGTGACCTGATCATCCGCCGCTGGTTGGCGCGCGATCTCGCTCGCCCGCCGCTCGAGTCCTCCATGCCTGCTGTGAGCGAGTTCACGCCCTCGGTGGACATCACGACCTTTCGCGATTGGAACCACTTCTCGACCTGGTGGTGGCACTTCATCGAGAAGGAGTTCGTGACCACGCCCGCCATGCGCGAGAAGGTCGCCGAGCTGACGGAAGGCCTGGAGACCGAGCGCGAGCGCATCGAGGCCATCGTGCGCTTCGTGGGCCAGGAGATCCGCTACAACGCGTGGGCCTTTGGCACCCACGGCTATGAGCCCTACAGCGCGCCGACGATTTTCGAGCGCCGCTTCGGTGACTGCAAGGACAAGTCGATCCTGCTTCGGCAGCTGTTGGCCGAGATTGACGTGGAGGCCTTCCCGGTGCTCATCAAGGCGGAATCTCCGCGCGCCGAGGAACCGCTGGCGGCGGCGATGGTCGGTCACTTCAACCACTGCATCGCCTATGTGCCGGCCACGGAGGATCGCGAAGCCATCTATCTCGATGCCACGGCGGACCGCAACCCGATCGAGTACCTGAGAGCAGATGACCAAGGGGCGCGGGTCCTGCACGTGGGTCCCGAGGGAGGCTCCTTGCATGAGATCCCCTTCGCACCGCCGCAGGAGAACGCCCTACGGCGGGACTACCGCATCGAGCTGGACACCAAGGGCGGGGGTGGAGTGCGCCTCGAGGACACGAGCAACGGGTCCTTCGGGGTCAGGCATCGCTACCGCTATGGCGGCGAGACAGGCGACCTCTCCACGGGGCTTTCCCGGGAGCTCTCCGTGGGCTTCGGTGCCGTGACCATCCAGGATGTGGAGACCTCCGAGCTCGAGGACATCTCTCAGCCCGTACGCCTCAAGGCTGCATTCAAGGCGCCCAACCTCTGGAGTGGGGAGGGGGCCGAGAAAGCGTTGCGCGTCAGCCTTGACCCGCTCGGCATGGACCGCGTGGCCCAGGAGGCTGCGGCCAACCGCCAGTTCGAGGTGGTCTTCCCGCGCCCCTTCGCCCAGGAGACATCGGCGTTGTGGACCCTGCCAGAGCATGCGCAGGTCCTGGAGCTCCCGCCGGATGTCTCGGTGCAGGCGCGCGGACTCGTGGACTACCAGCAACGGCTGCGTGAGACCCCAGAGGGGATTCTCGTGGAGCGGAGCTTCCGATTGAACGTGCACCGCATTCCCGTGCAGGACTACGGCGCCTTCCGTGACGCGCTGCAACAGATCCGCCTCGCCGAGGCGCGTGAGTTCCGCATCCTCGTGCCAACGGGCGACCTCCCATGACCCAGTCACTGATCCGTTCGAGCACACAGCCTTCGCAGCGAACCGTGCGGTGGTTGGGTAGTGCCCTGGGTGTGGTGCTCCTGGCAGCCTGCACGGAACTTCCGCGCGCCGACAGCGCCCCCGCCCAGGCAGAGGCACAGGCGAATGCAGCCGCCAGGACAGAGCGGCCGCCGCCGGCCGTGGATCGCGTGGCGGCCGACATGGAGGCCTGGGCTGGCGAGCTCGTGGCGCCTGCTGCAGGCCGCTTCGGGCAGCGAGATGCCATCGTCGCCCATTGGCTTTCCATGGTGGCGCAGTCCCCGGCACATCCCCTCGCGGAAGCTGCCTTGCGACTGGCGGGTGCTGCCCGGGCGGACCTCGATGATCCCCCGGCTTACCGCCGGGCAGTGATGGCCTTGGGTTCGCCGAGCGGTTTGTCGGCGACGGCACGGGCCGTGCTCAACCGTTTGCAGGCGGCGGCTCGTATTGCCGAGGCGCCCACCACGCCGGACGCAGCCGATCAGTTTCCCGCCGTGTTGTCCCACTACGACGTGCTCGGCCCCTTGGGCCCGGTGCAGAACCCCATCGCCGTGGCGTTGAGCCCCGCGATCCTGGCGGAGGCTGGCTTCGATCGCAGCCACCAGGGCGTGTTCGGCGATGTCCGCTGGCACCCTGTGCGGCGCTCTCCGTTTGAGGGAGCCGTGGACCCCACGGACGTCCTGGACTCCAGCTCTGGTTGGTACCTGTTGGCGGCACGCTTCGATGTGCCCCGGGGTGGCCCTGCCACCCTGGAGATCAATCTGGGATCCGGCGCCGGCAGCTCTGTAGAGGGACCGGCGGGCGCGCTTTTCTCCTTCGGGTCTTCGAGCTTCTCCCGACTGCCGCCCACGGCCTCCTTCGCCTACTCCCTCAACGGCGCTGCCTCTACCACCGTGGACTCCTGGCGGGCGGAGCGCAGCGCCCGCACGCGCGTGCCCGTCGTTCTGCGGGAGGGGCGCAACCAGTTGTTGCTGCGCATGCGTGCCTCCTACAACGGCGGGCTGCTGCTCGCGGTGCGGGATCAGAAGGGCAATGCCTATCCCGGCCTGAATGGGTCACATGTCGCGGCTGATCTGGGGGTCTTGTCCGAAGGGGGCGAGGCAGCGCCGCCGACAGAGAGCTCCGAGTCGGTCTTGCTCGCAATGGACGAGCGGGGCCCCGCGAGTGAAGCCCTGCTGGGTTTGCTGCAGCTCCTGGACCGGCGCCCGGCGCAGGGTTTGAATCGCATGCAGGATGCCTGGGCACAGCTTGCGGCCCTGGAAGCTGTCGAGGGCGAGGTCTCTCCCATCGCCGTACCCTTGGCTGCACAGCTGGCCGGCATCCTGTTGCAGGTGTCCTATCTGCCCGAGAGCTGGCGTCGCGCTCGGGCTCGCGAGTTGGTGGAGTGGGTGTTGGAGCAGGACCCCGACCATCTGCCGATGGGCATGGCGATGGCTCGCATCCTCACGCAGGAGGATCGCGACGAGGATGCACTCGCCGAGCTTGACCGCCTATCGGTCCTGCATGCAGGCAGTGGGCGGGTGCTGCTGGAGTTGGCTCGGGTGCTCGGCATCCTGGGGCTCGAGGCTCGGCAGGAAGCCGTGCTGGCCGAGGCCGTGCAGCGGGTGCCCCACAGCCCGGCTGCCCTGTTGTCCCTGGCGCGGCAGATGTCCCGCTACTCAACGGACCGATTGGCGGCGCCGCTGCGCGAGCGGGCCCGGCTCGCGTCGGGGCAGAGCCCGCAGCGCCTGGAGCAACGCGCCCGGGAGTTGGCGCGCGGGGGGCAGGCCGCTGCTGCCGACCAGGCATGGGCCGACGCCATGATCCGGGATTCGTCCCGCTCGCGCCGCTTCCGGCATGCCGATTTCCTGCTCAGCACCCATCGCCTGGACGGGGCCGAGCTGTCGTTCCGCGAGTTGGTGGAGGAGTTCCCTGGCTGGGCGCGGCCCTGGGCGCGTCTGGCGGATGTCGCCTTGGAACGGGGAGATGTCGAGAACCAACGAGCGGCTCTCTACGAGGTGCAGGCGCTGGATCCCTCCGATCGGCCCACGCGCGACCGTTTGAGTGACCTCGGCGTGCCGGACCCCGTCCTTCAACTGCGGGACCGCTTCTTGCTGACCTCCGAGCAGGCCATGGCGCTGTACACCGAAACGGATCGGGACGACTCCGTGGTGCGCCTGCTGGACCAGGCGGTGGTGAAGCTGTTTCCGGATGGCAGCGCCGAGACGGTGACGCACGAGATCGTCCAGGTGCGGGACCTGGCGGCGTGTGAACAGGAAGGCGAGTTGAGGCTGGGTGGTGAGGTCCTGCGCGTGGCCACCCTGAAGCGTGAAACCGGTGAGGCCTTTGAACCCGTGCGCGTTGCTGGCTCCTATGTCATGCCCCAGTTGGAGCCTGGAGATTTCGTCGAGCGCATCACCCGGGCGCGAACCTCGGGGGCCTCGCTCGTTGTGCGGCCGGGACGGTGGTTCTTCCGGTCCGTGTCCGAGCCCTTCGTGGTCAGCCGCTATGTGGTCGCCGTTCCCCGCTCCCTGGATCTCCGCCTCGAGATGGGGGGCGAGGTCGAGCATGTGGAAGCCCATGAGGTGGGTGACGACGTGGTGCACGTGTTCGAGAGCCGGGAACAGGCACGGGTCCTGCTGGAGCCTGGCGCGGCGCCGGTGAGTTGGTTCCTCCCGTGGGTCGAGTTCGGGATGGACGATGACATGGCGGCCAGGGCTGCGGTCTACCGCTCCCAGCTGTTGCCCTTCCTCGAAGTGACGCCCGAGCTGGAGCGCGCCTTGGCGGACGTTTCGGAAGCCATGGACCCGATTGCAGCAGGCCGCCAGAGCGAGCTGGCGCGAGCATTGCATCAGTTCGTCAACGAGGTGCTGGTGCAGCGCAGCAATGGGCCCGTGCCAGCCGTCCAGGCGCTGCTCTCCAAGAGCGGCAATCCGGTGGTGCTGTATGCCGCGCTGCTGGAGGCTGCGGGGATCCAACATGACATCGTCTGGAGCCGAGGCGTCGTGCCTGCGGGCGACCCGGAGCCGGAGCCACCCTTCAAGGAGCTCGGGCGCCTTCAGAACGAGTTGCTCGTGCTCGTCCAGCCGGAGGATGGCCCCGAGGTGTGGTGCGACATGAGTTCGCGCACCTTGCCGTTCGGGGAGCTGATGGGCGACACGCCCGGTGCTCACGGCTTCGCCGTCCTGGCGGGCCGGCCGCTTCGTCTTCCCGAGGGGCGTGTCGAGGACCGCCCCGGCGTTGCCGTCCACCTCGACGTGCGCCTTGCTGAGGATGGATCTGGTCAGGTCTCTGGCGAGTTGGCCTACCTCGGCGGCTGGGGATTCGCGGTGAAGCAACAGGTGCGGGAGGCGCCCGAGATCCACCATCGGAGCATCGTCGAGAGCATCGCGGCCGGCGTGTTGCCCGGCCTTGAGCTCGCCGACTACTCCATCGTCGGGCTGAAGGACGACCAGCGCCTGGCCTTCCGCTTCGAGGGTCACGCGCCCCGCTTCCTGGATGGGGAGGGGGGGCGGCCGCTGCCCATCCGGCGCCTGGACCTCACGGCGGGCCTGGCCATCGACGGGGAGCGCAGCTTGCCCTACCTGCAAGATGGCGTGAACGCCGAGCTGGCCACCGTGGTCCTGCACCTGCCGCAGGGCATGCAGCTCGAGGGTCCGCCGACGGGGCTGCGGGACGGATACGAGGGCCAGTCCTACGAGCTCTCCATCGAGCGGTCTGGCCAGCCGTCGAGCGGCACGGATGGGGAGACAAGCGGGGACTCATGGACTCTTTCCAGGCGATTCGACTCCATGCCGTTTTCGATCCCGCCCGAGGACTACCCCGAGCTGCTGCGCTTCTCCCGGCGCGTGGATGAAGCGGAACGGGCGTGGCTCCGATTCTCCAGGGATCCCTAGGTAGCCGTCGGCGGCAGCCCACTGCGGAGGGGATGCTCCCGGACGTTGACCCTCCTAGGGGCCGCCAGCTACCGTCACTGCGTTCGCCCGCTCGGATCGAAATCATGCATCGCGTTCACTTTCGTAAAGAAAACATCACTGCCTACGTGGCCGATGGGACCAACCTGCGCCAGTCCTGCATCGACGCTGGCATCGACCCCTACCCCGCTCTGGGGGGGCTGGTGTCCTGTCGCGGCAAGGGCTTCTGCGGTACCTGCGCGGTTCACATCGATGATCCCGGGGCGCTGAGCCCTGCTTCCAAGCGCGAGGCCAAGTTCCTCAAGCGGCTCCAGCCCGAGTTGGCGGGCGAGCTGCGGCTGAGCTGCCAGGCGGAGATCAAGGGGCCGGTGACGGTCGGGACCAATCCGAACATGAAGGAGGGTTGGAAGAAGCACGGCTTCTACTCCGGCCGCTATGTGCCGGCTTGGAAGGCTTCGTCTTGAGCCGCGCGGTGGTGGCCCGTCGCTGGTCAGTGCTTGCCGTCGCAGCTTGCCTCTCTTGGTTGGGGGCCTGCTCCAGCCTGCCTGCTTGCGATGGATGCGAGAGCTGGGAACGCGTGCTGGATGAGAGTTCGCCGGACCGCGTTCTGCCTGGGGAGTCCCACCTCAGCAACGTGCAGCAGATCACCTTTGGGGGTGAGAACGCCGAGGCCTACTGGTCCTTCGACGACCGCTTCCTGATCTTCCAGTCCACACGGGACGATCTCGGTTGCGATCAGATCTTCAGCTTGGAGCTGGCCAGCGGCGAGTTGACCCAGTTGACGAACTCGGGGCGGACGACGTGCGCCTACTTCCTGCCGGACAGTGAGCGGGTGTTGTTCGCGTCCACGCACGCCACGAGCAGTGAGTGCCCGCCGGTCCCCGACCGCAGCAAGGGCTATGTCTGGCCGCTCTACGACAGCTACGAGATCTACACCGCTGAGCGCGATGGTTCCGGCCTGGTGAACATCACCAACAGCCGCGGCTATGACGCCGAGGCCACCGTGGCCCGGGATGGCACCATCGTCTTCACCTCGGATCGCTCCGGCGATCTCGAGCTCTGGACGATGAACTCCGAAGGCGGTGACCTGAAGCAGCTCACCGACACGCCTGGCTACGACGGCGGAGCCTTCTTCAACCGGGATGGATCCAAGATTGTCTGGCGGGCCAGCCGTTTCGAGGATCCGGCTACGGAAGCGGAGTACTTCCGCTTGCTCGGTGAGGGGATCATCCGGCCCTCACAGCTGGAAGTCTTCGTCGCCGATGCGGACGGTTCCAACGTGCGCCAGATCACCGACAACAGTGCGGCGAACTTCGGCCCGTTCTTCACGCCTGACGGCGAGTCGGTGGTGTTCTCCAGCAACCTCGGGGACCCGCGAGGCCGGATTTTCGAGATCTGGAAGGTCGATCTCGACGGCAGCAACCTCGAGCAGGTGACGCACAACGGCGAGTCCTTCGACGGTTTCCCGATGTTCTCGTGGTGTGGCGGCCGGCTGGCCTTTGCAAGCAACCGCAATGCCACGGGCGCGCACGACACCAACGTGTTCATTGCCGATTGGACACCCTGAGATGAACGATGTCGTCGCGGTGATCATGGGCGGTGGCCAAGGCACGCGACTGTTCCCGCTGACTCGTGACCGGGCCAAGCCTGCAGTTCCAGTGGCTGGTCGTATCCGCCTGATCGACATCCCCCTCAGCAACTGCATCAACTCGGACATCTTGCGCGTGCGAGTGCTGACGCAGTTCAATTCGGCTTCGCTCAACCGGCACATCTCCCAGACGTACTACTTCGGCTTGTTCAGCCGTGGCGGCGTGGATGTGATCGCGGCTGAGCAGACCATGTCCAACCGCAACTGGTTCCAGGGCACGGCGGACGCCGTCCGTCGCTCGCTGCGCCATGTGCTTGACGCGCGCACCCGGCTCGTGCTGATCCTGGCCGGCGACCATCTCTACCGGATGAACTACCGCAACTTCATCAACCGACACGATGAGAGCCATGCGGATGTGACCATCAGCGTTTGCCCGGTCTCCGAGCAGCATGCGTCCAGCTTCGGCCTGCTGCATGTGGATGAGCAGGGCATGGTGACGAGCTTCGCCGAGAAGCCTACCGGTGAGGCGCTCGAAGCCATGCGCGTCGACCCGACGAAGGCCGTCGCCGGTGGAAGGGCTCCCGGGGCACCCTTCCTGGCGTCGATGGGGATCTACATCTTCTCGCCCTGGGTGCTGGAAGAGCTGCTCGCCGCGAACCCCGAAGCCAACGACTTCGGGAAGGAGATCATCCCGGCAGCTCTCGACAAGTACCGCGTGGCCGTGCACTACTTCCAGGGATACTGGGAGGACATCGGAACCATCGATTCCTTCTACCGCGCGAACATCGCGTTGGCGAAACCCGGACAGTTCAGCCTCTATGACCCGGATTTTCCGCTCTACACGCGGCCCCGGTATCTCTCTCCGACCCGCTTCAATGACTCCGAGGTGAAGGAGAGTCTGATCGCGGAGGGCAGTGTGATCGGCAAGTCGATCATCCACAACAGCGTCGTGGGGATCCGCTCCATCGTGCAGAACGGCTGCACGTTGGACGGGGCGATGATCATGGGCAACGACTTCTACGAGACCGAGACGGAGCGTGCGGCCTCCATCGCGCGCGGAATCCCTCCGCTCGGGATCGGGGAGAACACCGTCATCCGCAAGGCGATCCTGGACAAGAACAGCCGGATCGGCTCCGACGTGCGCATCGTCAACGAGAAGGGCCTGCAGGATTTCGACGGCAACTGCTACTACATCCGCGACGGGGTGGTGATCATCCCGAAGGACGAGATGGTGCCCGACGGCACGGTGATCTAGGGGCACCGCGGACGCGGGGGAACGCTCAGGGAACGGAAGCATGAGTTCCGAATCGGACGCATGGGACCCCCAGGGCGAGGCCATGTTGGACCACCTGGAAGGGCGCCGCCCAGCGCTGGTGCGTGTGCACGTCGTCGGTGAGGACGAGGACGTGCACCCCCCGGAGCTGGTGGATGCCGCGGATTTCTTCCGCGATGCCCAGCAGATGGAGCCTTGGGAGCTGACCGCCTTGGATCTGTGCGTCGGCAAGGTGTTGGACGTGGGAGCGGGGGCGGGCTGTCACGCGCTCGAGCTGCAGGCTCGCGGGGTGGAGGTCCTGGCCATCGATCGCTGCGAGGGCCATGTGGAGGTCATGCGCCGGCGGGGAGTGCGGGAGGCCCAACGAGCGCGTCCAGAGGACCTGGCGTCGGGGGCTGGGAGCTTCCGCACGCTGCTGCTGCTGATGCATGGACTCGGACTCGCTGGCGACACGGACGGGCTGCGTCGGCTGCTTGAGGCTGCCGATGCGCTGCTGGAGCCCGGGGGATGTCTCCTGCTCGACTCCCGAGACCCGGGTTCCGCCTGCGAAGACGCACCCCGTGCGGGGCTGAGCGCGGAGGGCGATCTGGGTGAGCCAGGCTTCGCCGTGGCCGAACTGCAGCTGGAATACGCAGGCAGACGGGGGGCGAGCTTCGGCTGGCTCTTCGGCGGAGCCGCTGCCGTGGCGCGGCTCGCTGCAGAGCAGGGCTGGCTGACGGAGGTGGTCTGGGCCGAGGACGAGGGGCGCTACCTCGCGCGCATCAGCCGTTCCGGCTGAGACGGTCCTCACAGGCTGAGAGGGCTCAGCGTGGGAGCAGGGAGTCGTGCACGAGGCCGACCCACATGTCTGGGGCCATGAAGCCACCGCCCCACTTGGCGTCCAGCTCCGCGGTGGGTTTGGCGGCCACGATCTCCTCGGCCGACTTGCCCTCTGCCATGAGGGCGGCGATGGCGTCGCGCGCCGTCACCAGCATGCCGCGGTAGTCCCGAAGGTCATCCGGCGTGGCGAGCTCTCCATGCCCCGGGATGATCTTCGTGTCTCCATCGCAGAGGGCCAGGACCTGGTCGGCGGCATCAATGACACCCTGGATACGCCCGCCGCTCGAGGTGTCGATGAAGGGGTAGTTGCCATGGAAGAAGGTGTCGCCCATGTGGAACACATTGGCGTCAACGAAGTGCAGGATCACGTCGCCGTCGGTGTGGGCTGGCTCCACGTGGAAGGCCCGGATGGTGTCGCCGTTCCAGTGGAAGCTGACGGTGTCCGTGAACGTGATCTTGGGCAGGGCAGCCTCGGGTGAAGCGGGAACCCGGTTGTTGAACGTCTCCATGAACTGTTCGGTGCTCATGCGTACGCGCACGTTGTCGTGAGCGACGAGCACGACGCCCTTCTTGCCCATGTTCTCGTTGCCGCCGGTGTGATCGCCGTGCCAGTGGGTGTTCACCAGGTAGCGCACCGGCTCGTCGGTGAGCGTCGCGACGGTGGCCAGGATCGTGTCGGTGAAGGGCGCGAACTGATCATCGATGAGGAAGGCGCCGTCGGGACCGGTGGACAGGCCGATGTTTCCGCCCTGGCCCATCAGCATGGAGACATTGCCCGCAACGGGAACGACACGGATCTGGACTTCATCCTGCTGAGCGACCGCGAACGAGAGGGCTGCGCATGTCGCGAGCGCCAGGCTGGGAAGCACGAAACGGTTCTGCATGTCGGGGACCTTTGGTGGGGCGGTGCTGGTGTGAAGGGGCCGGCTAGACCTCTTCGGAGAGGCGCTCGATCTCGTCCAAGAGGGCGTGCGTGTCTTCGACGCTGGTCTCCGCATTGACAAAGACCATGCGGTAGGCCGGCCAGTCATCGACGGTTGCGTAGTTCACCAGGAACTGGCCTTTCTCGCAGAGCTTGGCGCGGCTGGCGGTGGTGCAGGCGGAGAGGGGCTCGTTCAGCTCATCAGCCGCGAGATGTCGCAGGCGCTGGGGGACGTAGCGGAAGCAGACGTTGATGGAATTCAGCTCTCTGGCCAGCTCGAAGCCGGGCCGGGCCTGCAACTCGTCACTGAACTGGGACGCCATCTGGAAGAAGTGATCCACACGGCGCGCGAAGCCTTCATCACCGTGGGATTGCCAGGAGAACCAGAGCTTCAGGGCGTCCACGCGACGCCCGCACTGCAGGCTGAGTTCGCCGAGGTCGTAGCAGGCGTCCGTGTCGCTGTGGAAGAGGTAATCGGCACCCATGCCGTTGGTGGAGCAGAGGTTGCCGCTCGTCTTCATGAGGGTGGCTGAACATGCCAGCGGCACACCCATCATCTTGTGGGGATTCCAGGTCACGGAGTCGGCGCGCTCGACCCCGCGCATCAGGCTGCGGTGTCGGGACGAGAACAGCACCGTGCCTCCGAGCGAGGCGTCGACATGCAACCAGAGCTTGTGGTGCTCGCTGACGTCGGCGAGCTTGTCGATCGGGTCGAAGGCCCCCGCCACGGTGGTGCCTGCAGTGGCAGCGACCAGGAACGGCGTCTGGCCCTCGGCAAGCGCCGCTTGCACGGCCCGCTCAAGCGCGTCCGGCAACATGCAGCCCTGCGCATCACAGGCCACTTCGATAGCCGCGTCCGTCCCCAGGCCCATCACGGCAGCGGCGCGTGCCAGGGAGTAGTGGGCTTCGTTGGACACGAAGAAGACAGGCTTGTCGGTGGCGCGGTGTCCCTCTTTCTTCACGTGCGGGAACGCGCGGTGGCGCGCCGCAAGCACGGACATCAGGTTGCTGATGCTGCCGCCGGGGGCGAAGACGCCTTCGCCGTGTTCGAAGCCCACCAGATCGTTCATGCGGCGGATCAACTGCGCCTCCATGAGCGTGGCGACGGGCGCGGCCTCGTAGGTGTACATGGACGTGTTGATCAGGGCCGTGATCCACTCACCCAGGATGGCCGCAGGGTCGGAGCCACCGAACAACTGATTGAAGAAGCGAGGGTGGCCGGTGCGGACGCTGTAGGCGAGCACCTGTTCCATGTCGCCGATCAAGTCGGAGAGCGGCCTACCTTGGGCGCGCAGGCCGAGCCCGAGGACCTCCTGCAGGTCGGTGGGCGGCAGGGGCCGGGCGACCGGGGTGGACGGGTCGTGATGGGAGGCCAGGTACTCGCTCGCCAGCTGGGCAGCACGTTGGAGTGTGGCGTCGATTTCGGTACCGAGCAGGGGCATGACGGGGCCTGGATGTGCGGGAAACGCCCCAAACTTGCATCCAGAGACCGGGCGCTCCACTGGGGAGCTCCGCCAGCGACGGCGGGTTAAGCCCCCATCTTAGGCCGGGCCGCCCGTCCCACGCGAGGGCCCCATGGGTTTCCGTGCCCTGAGGCGGTGCGCTTTCTTGTCCAGGCGCTCGTGGAGGGCGATCAGCTCTTGCTGGGAACTGCGGCTCTTGCCCTGCGGTGGTTGGAGCTGGATATAGCTGCCATCCGACTGCATTTCCCACGCAGAACGCTGATCGGCGAACTGTAATTCGAAGAGGGTGTGCAGCTCTGCCTGGAGCTTCGGGTCTTCCACCGGAGCGAGCACCTCGACACGGTTGTTGAGGTTGCGTGCCATGCAATCGGCGGAGCCGATGTAGTACTCCTCCTGGCCGTCGTTCCGGAAGTAGATGATCCGGGAGTGCTCGAGGAAGCGGCCCACCACGCTGATCACCCGAACGTTCTCCGAGAGACCGGCGATGCCGGGTCTCAAGCGGCAGCTGTCGCGGACGACAAGCTCCACGCGTACGCCGGCCTGGGCTGCTTCGTAGAGCGCCCTGGTGATGGCGGAGTCCTCCAAGGCGTTCATCTTCATCCGGATCAGGCCCGGAGAGTCTTCGCTGTGGAGCTTCATCTCCCGTTCGATCTTGCTGATCAGCTTCGTCTTGCAGCCCTTGGGCGCCGTGAGGATCTTCGAGTAGTGGCGCCGGGGCTTGAAGCCCGTGGTGAGGTAGTTGAACAGCTCGGTTATGTCGGCGCCGATGTCCGGGTCGCTGGTGAGCAGGCCGAGGTCCGAGTAGCGACGCGCTGTCTCGGAGTGGTAGTTGCCGGTGCCGATGTGCGTGTAGCGGCGGAGGCCGTCGTAGTCCTGGCGCACCACCTGCACAACCTTGCAGTGGGTCTTCAGGCCGACGACGCCGTAGGTCACGTGAATCCCCACTTCCTCCAGACGGCTGGCCCAGCGGATGTTCGCGGCTTCGTCGAACTTGGCCTTGAGTTCCACTACCACGGCGACCTGCTTGCCATTCCTGGCAGCGTCGATGAGGTACTGGATGACCTTGCTGCCCGGCGATGTGCGATAGAGGCACATCTTGATGGCGCGCACCTTGGGGTCCCGGCAGGACTCCTTGAGGAAGCGTTCCACAGAGCCGGAAAACGACTGGTACGGGTGGTGTAGCAGGAGGCTGCCGGTATCCCGGATGACGTGAAAGATGTTGCGGTCGGTGATGAGGTCCGGGTGGTCCACGGGGTGGTGGGTCGTGCGCCGGAGGTCGGGGTCTTCGACGGCAGACAGGACGTCCGTGAGGTCGGACATGCCCTGCATGCCATCCACCTCGAACACGTCCATGACCTCCGCCAGCCCTAGTTCGGTGGCGAGCATCGCGCTGTGCTGGGTAGAGATCCCGCTGGACACTTCCAGCCGGACCACTGGCGCGAATTTCCGATCGCGCAGCTCGGTCTCGATCATCTCCAGCAGATCGTCTGCGTCTTCCTCTTCCGTCTCCGTGTTCGCATTGCGCGTGACACGGAACACAGCGACGTCGTCGATGACCATGCCTGGAAAGAGCAGATCGAGGTTGTTCGCGACGATGGACTCCATGGGTACGAAGGTGTGCCGATCCGGAACCTGCTTGAGGCGCGGGATCCCCGACCCCCTGGGCACCTTCACCCGGGCAAGAGATGTGTTCGGGTCATCGGGGTAGTGCAGATTCACCAGCAGGTTGAGCGAGAGGTTCGAGACGAAGGGGAAGGGATGGGCCGGGTCAGTCCCCTGTGGAGTGAGCAGGGGGTAGATGTTGGCGATGAAGTCTTCGCGCAGGGACGCCTGATCGTCCTCGGGCAGGTCCTGGTAATGGGTGATGTGGATGTCGTGCTCGCTCAGTTCGGCCAGGACCGTGCGCATGGTCTCGCGTTTGTGGGCTTCGAGCCGACGCACCAGGGCGTTGCTCTCCTCGATCTGCATGGAGGGTGTGCGGCCGTCGACGGTGCGGGCGTGAAGGCCTGCACCGAGTTGCTGCTTGAGGCCGCCGATTCGCTTCATGAAGAACTCGTCGATGTTGCCGCTGACGATGCCCAAGAACATGAGTCGATCCAGGAGCGGCGTGCGCGGGTCTTCAGCTTCGTGGAGGACGCGGAAGTTGAAGTTGAGCCAGGTGAGCTCCCGGTTGAGGTAGTACTCGGAGGAGGACAGATCGTGGGTTCCGTCCGCCGAGGCCTTGGGGCTCGGGTCGGGGGCCACAGGTGTGCAGGGCACCTGCGAGGGCATGCCCAGGTGGGGCCCGTCATGGCCAGCGCTCGCCACGGCATCCGGGGCTTCGTCGCCGCGAGAGGAGTCTGGGGAGGAGCGGGGATTCATGAGCGGGCTACAAGGGGTGGGTCACCGGATGCTTTCATCGGTCAGACGTGATTATCATCCTGATTCCGCTTTCGCGCTGATCCGCTCCGGGCGGGCGCCTGGTGGCTGGGCCCTCCTGACCTGGAACACCCCAAACGCACGATCCTGGTGCCCTGGAGGGCATGCACATGGAGCCTGACCCGATGGTCGCTCGCCAACTCCTGATCATGCGGCACGGCAAGGCCGCGTGGGGCGGGCCCGGCACACGCGATTTTGACCGAAGCCTCACAGAGCGTGGGTGGCGGGATGCCCGGTCGGTCGGAGGGCGGTTGCAGGCTGCTGGTCTGGTGCCGGACCACGTGGTGTGTTCCAGCGCGCAGCGCGCGCGCTCCACCGTCGAGGCGGTGCTGGGCGAGATGGACATCCCTTTGGACACGGTGCGCTGGTGTGAGGACATCTACGAGGCGACGCCGGCCACGCTCTTGCGCGTGCTGGGCGAGATACCCGCCCCGGCACGGTGTGTGTTGATCGTGGGCCACAATCCAGGTTTCGAGATGCTCACGACCCTGTTGGCGGCCAGCCAACTGAAGATGCCTGAGCGGGGAGCCTTCTTTCCCACGGCTGGCCTGGCGCGTCTTGCGGTGCTGTACGACAGCGGGCACGAGGGGGACTTCACGTGGGGTTCGCTACACGCCGGGAGCTGTGAAGTCCTGGAGATGCTGCGCCCGAAAACGATCGACGACTAGTCCCAGCGCACGGCCCGGGAGCTGTCCCGGGGGGTCAGGACCGTTTCCGGGCCCGTCTCCGGTTCGCGTCGGAAACCGAGCAGGTGGAAGATCTGCCGCACGAACCAGCGGGCCCGCTGGCGGTCCACGAGGAAGCTCCCCTGTCGGCTGGGGTGTCGCCGCACGCCTGGCAGGAGGTGCACCCAGCGCATGGCTTGCAGTTGGCGCAACCACGCGGAGGCCGCGAGCCAGATGGGATGCACAGGCCGGACCAGGAAGAAGCCGTCGGACCCGAGCCCTTGGTAACGAGGCATCAACATCAGGGCGGAGACGGGCGCGGTCACGGGGCCTTGCCGATCGAGAGCCAGGAGGTCACCGCGCGAGATGCGTTGGAAGCTGCTGAAGCCCGGTTCCATCTGGAATTCGGCTTCGGGTCGCACCTCGTGGCGGTGGCGCACCTCGACCACGCTTGCGATGCCGCCGTTGACTTGGGCGAGCAACGCGCGTGCCTGGCGCGGCTCCGGGCGGCTGTCCCGGGCCAGGATTCCCGCAGTCTCCATGGCGATCCAGATCGCGGCGGCGGCGTGCTCCACACTGCTTGGCTCTTGGTGCTGTCCACCCTCAAAGGCGATGGCAGGGATCGGGTACTTGGAAATGACGTATCCGGTGAGCGTGCCAGCGAGTTCCTCTTCCAGACCGAGGACGCGCGGGACGGGGAGCCTTCCGGCGAAGGCTCGATTGCGCAGCGTGTCATCCATGACCACGAAGGGACTGCCCGGTCCCGAAGTGCTGTGCAGGTCGAGTAGGCAGTCCGCCTGCGGCAAGACCCTGCTCAGCTCGGCGTGCAGCTCCCGTAGCTCGAGTGCTTCCGGGGAGAGTTCCGCCGGATCCGAGGCGCAGACGGACTCGATGTTCTCTGGCCGCCAGACGCGGTTCATGTCTTCGGCAATGTGGCGCACGTCCTGTCTGAGGGCGGCGCGATTGCCGGAGAACCCGACCAGGCGTCCTACGAGTCCGCTGTCATCCTCGCCCAAGGTGGCGAGGATCCGTTGCAGTGCCAAAACCCCGGAGCGTTCGTTGCCATGAAGCCCCGCAACGCAAACAAGAGTGGGGCAGGGCCCGGAGCCGTGCCCCTGGGTCTGCGAGTTGCCGCGAAGATCCCCCAGAAGCCGCGGGACCTCGAAGGCTTCCGCAGGGTCGGGGGAGTGCGCCAGGTGCTGCGCGGTGTTGATGTTGTTTAGGAAGGCGGACACAGGATCCGGGCTAGGATAATCGATTGTCGCTCCTGGCTCGACGGAAAGCCGACACTTCTGGCCCCTCAGCCGAGAGCTTTTGAGGTCGCTGGAGCCCTGGGGCTCATGGCGCGTTAGGGCGTGGGCCCTTGAAGCCTGTGTGGCAGCGGCGGGACGAAGCCACTGGCGATCAGGTCTCGCTCCATTTCCAGCTCGTGGGCGGCCGTTGCGGCGGCTTGCTGCCTGAAACCTGAGCAGGTGTGGGCCTCCAGGGCCTCGGGGCATCCATCGCACATGCGAGCGCGGCGAGGTGCCCGCTGGAGGGTGTAGAGCCGCATCATCGCGGCCAGGGCGGCCAAGGCCAGGAGGCCCTCGAGCAGTTGGCCCCCGAGGGTAGCCAGGGCGGCGAGGGCCACGCTCGCACCGGCCATGCCTCGCAGCAGGTCCCGGACGAGCCGGGGCCAGCGTGAGTGGAGCGCGGGGTGCGAGAACACCGCGACGGTGGGCAAGAGCACGCTCAACGCTCTTGGCGCGGCCTCCGGCTGGATGGCCTGGTTCCAGGAAAGCAGCGCCGTGAGGCCGAGGCCAGCCCACAGCGCACTGCAACTGCGGCAGAGGGAAAGCCGGCCCAAGCGCAGGACGTCCGCGGAGAACCGTTCGCAGAGGGGCTTGTGGGCCCACCGATACGGCCACGCGTGGCGCCACCAAGAGGCCCGTTGGTTGAGCGACCGGCGCAGGTTCACGCCGGGGGGCCCGGAGGCTGTCCACGCAGGCTCTCGGCGATGTCGAACAGGATGTTGCCGACGGCACCCGTGGGGACGTATCCCACGACGGGCTGGATGACGACTGCCGTGCCGTGCACGACCGTCATGGTGTTGCCCATGCTCGTGAGTTCGAACTCCACGTTGATGATGGCGTTGGCGCTCTGGCGTTTCGCCATGGCCAGCATGCGATCCACGGACCGTTGGCGCGCTTCATCGCCCAAGGTCGTGTAGGAGGTGAGCTCGCCGCCGCTGATGGTCTTGACGCCCATCGCGCAGTCCTGGCCGATGTCCTTCGAGCGCATGGAGATGCCCCAGCACATCCCCTTGTAGTCGACGATCTCGTAGCCGTCGAAGCCTTCGGCACCGCTCATGAGGACCCGGCCGCCGTCGATCTCAGGCCGGGTGCCCGAGCGCAGGTCTTCCCTGTTCAGCGTCATCTCAGTTCTTTCCCTGTTGTTGAAGCGTGGCGCCACAGCTGTTGCAGTGCGCGGCCTCCATGAGCTCGACGCGGACGCGTTCACCGCACTGCGGGCAGGCATAGGTCTTGCGGCTCTCCATGGCGCGCAGGAAGAACACGATGCCGAAGCCCAGGACCAATCCGCCGGCCACGGCGATGACGATCAGATCTCCAGTCCAACCCATGAGTGGCTCCTTCTCGACCCTCGGTGCGGGTGCCGATCCGCACGTGCTTCGACCCGTCGCCCGTCGGCACGACCGCTTCTTGGGAAGGGTGACGACCCGATTCTATGCGGCCCCCCGAGGAATCTGAATGAGAAGCCCCGGGTGTTTCGTGCCGTCTCCAGGCTAGGTCCCGCGCACTGGCTGATGGGGTGCCTTGTGGTACGTTTCCGTTCTAGATGCACCGTCTATGACGCGCCCAGCGCCGAGGGTCGACATGCCTGAGTCCTCCGAATCCCACGACCCTGTTTTCCCGCCTTCCGCAGCCTTCGCCGAGCGGGCTCGCGTTGGCTCCATGGATGCCTATCAGGATCTCTACGACCGCTCGGTCGCGGACCCGGAGGCCTTCTGGGCCGAGGTCGCCCAGCGCATCGATTGGGAGCGGCCGTGGGATCGCGTCCTAGATTGGGATTTCGAGCGAGCCCACATCCGCTGGTTCGAGGGTGGGCGCCTGAACGCCACCGTCAACTGCCTGGACCGGCACGTGAATGCGGGGCGCGGCGAGCGCACCGCCATCATCTGGGAAGGGGACGACCCCGCCCACGACCGGCACATCAGCTACAGCGAGCTGCTGCGAGAGGTGTGCCGCTTCGCGAACGTGCTGCGCAAGCGGGGAGTGAGCAAGGGTGACCGGGTCTGCCTCTACATGCCCATGGTGCCGGAGCTCGCCATCGCGATGCTGGCCTGCGCCCGGGTGGGGGCCGTGCACAGCATCGTGTTCGGCGGATTCTCGGCGACGTCCTTGCGCGACCGCATCCTGGACAGCAGTTGTCGCACCGTGGTCACCGCCGATCAGGGCGTCCGGGCTGGCAAACCCATCCACCTGAAGAAGATCACCGACGAGGCGGTCGATGGCGTGGAGTGCGTGCAGGAGGTCATCGTCTTCCAGCGCACAGGTGCCGAGGTGGACATGACGGCCGACCGGGACTTCTGGTGGCACGACGAAGTGTCCGCGGGCGACATCGCCGACGAGTGCACTCCGGAGAGCATGGATGCCGAGGACCCGCTCTTCATCCTCTACACGTCCGGCTCCACGGGGCAGCCCAAGGGTGTGCTGCACACGACGGGTGGCTACATGGTGTACGTCGCGTACACCCACGAGCTCGTCTTCGACCACCGCGATGACGACATCTATTGGTGCACGGCCGACATCGGCTGGGTGACGGGGCACAGCTACATCGTCTATGGGCCCCTGGCCAATGGGGCGACCACCGTGATGTTCGAGGGTGTTCCCAACTACCCGGATGCGGGGCGCTTCTGGGATGTGGTGGACAAGCATCAGGTGAGCCTGTTCTACACGGCGCCCACTGCCATCCGCGCGCTGATGACGGCCGGCGACGAGCCGGTGACCTCCCGCTCCAGGAAGACCCTGCGCTTGCTCGGCACCGTCGGGGAGCCGATCAATGTGGACGCCTGGGAGTGGTACCACCAGGTGGTGGGCGAGGAACGCTGCCCCATCGTCGACACCTGGTGGCAGACGGAGACTGGGGGCATCCTCATCTCACCGCTCCCGGGTGCGACGCCCGCCAAGCCGGGCAAGGCCTCGCTACCGTTGCCGGGTATCCGCCCCGAGATCGTGGACGACCAGGGGCATGTGCTCGAGGGGAATTCCGTCTCCGGTTATCTCTGCATGGGCTTCCCCTGGCCGGGAATGATGCGCGGTGTCTACGGCGACCACGAGCGGTTCCAGCAGACCTACTTCTCCCAGTACCCGGGCAAGTACTTCACGGGCGACGGCGCGCTGCGCGATGCCGATGGGTACTACAAGATCACGGGGCGCGTGGACGACGTGATCAACGTCTCGGGGCACCGCATGGGCACGGCCGAAGTGGAGTCCGCCTTGGACACCCATGAGGCGGTGGTCGAGGCTGCCGTCGTGGGCATGCCTCACGCCATCAAGGGGCAGGGCATCTATGCCTACGTCACCTTGGGCAAGGGGCAGGAGGGTGATGATGCCCTGCGCGCCGAGCTGGTGAAGACCGTGCGCGAGGTCATCGGCCCCATCGCGAGCCCGGACCAGATCCAGTTTGCGGCGGCCCTGCCCAAGACCCGGAGTGGCAAGATCATGCGCCGGATCCTGCGCAAGATCGCTGCAGGGGAAGTGGATCAGCTCGGCGACACCACGACCTTGGCTGACCCGGCAGTCGTGCCCTTCCTGGTCGAGGGGCGCTGCAGCTAGCTTTCCTCAACTCGATCAGGGCAGACGGTCGATGAGCCCAGGTTGGCCGCCTGCAGCGCAGGCGGCACCCTGTGTGCTTGAGTTGAGAAGGCCCCGATGATGGATTCCCCGCGACCAAGAGTTGCTGAGCTCGGGCGCCGCCGTTGGCAGAGCGTCATCGCCCTGGTGGCGGTGTTGACGGTCCTCGTGGTGGGGATCACGGGGCACAAGCAGATCGTGCTCGTGATTCCACGCGCCGACGCCTTGGGGATGTCCTCTGATTTTGATGTGGGTTTCGCGAGCCTGCGTGCCTTGATCGAGCAAGCACACGATGTCGAGTTGCGATCTCCCGGCGAGCTTGCGTTGCTGGATGGGCAGGGTTCCTGGTCGACCGTCTCGCGAGAGGCCGCGATGTTGCGCCTCGTGCGTTCGGACGGGCGGGTGGAGAACCTGGCCTGGGGAGTCCAAGAACTCGCCTTCAAGCTCCGACACCACCGCAGCCTGGTTGATGCGCCGGCCGAGGCGCTCAGCGGGGAACTCTGTCAGGCACCCAGGCCCACAGGTGTGGCCCGTGCGCTCGTGATGGCCGCGGGACAGGACGTCGCGCTGGGTTTCACGCTGCTGGCGGAGGGCCTGCCTGAGCGCAAGACGGTCCCGGAGGCGGATGAAGAAGTCCTGAGCGCCGTGCCGCAGCTGTTGAAGATCCGTGCTGGACGCATCCAGGGTCACACGCAGGAGTTCTGTCACCTGCACGCGGAAGCGCCTCACGTCAGCGATCACTCGGCTGAAGGCGGGCGCCTGCGCGTCGAGCTGTTCGAGGCGCGCTACCCGGGTGACGCTCGGCCGGTTGGCCAGGGGCTGGCCGCCTTGGAACTGCCCATGTCCCAGCTTCCGGCTGCGCCCTACAACTGGTTCGACGCGGGGGACCAAGAGGAGGTCCTGCCGCCGGAGGTGCTCGACCCGCGACGGGGCGTGGCCTGGGATTGGTGGAAGCGGCACGCGGACGTCGTGTTGAACGTCACACCCACCTTGGAAGAGGTCACCCTCGACCTGGCATCGCTACGCCATGAGTTGCAACCCGGGCGTGCGTACACTTTGGTCCTGACGGCCCAAGGGCACGACCTGTTGGTGCTGGAGGCGGCGGATCCCGAAGCGGGTGCGGCGAGTGCGTTCGAGGCGAGCACGCTCTTTCCCGTGGCTCGCCGCGAACAGGCCCTCGATCGTTGGTGTGTCGACGACCTTCAGGTGTGGCGGTCGCTGAAAGGCACGCAGTTCTTGAGCACGACCCAGGAGCTGATGCTTCCCGAACGTGTGGAAGTCCGCCTTGAGTTGGCTGGTGGCATGGCCCTGGACGCTTCCCTGCCCACACGGGGCGGTGGGGGTGAGCTGGATGGCCTGCGGCGGGTGAACGAGACCCGGAGGGCGCGGGTGGCCCTGGGGGACGCTTTGCAGCAATCGTCCATCGAGGGCCGGCTTGCGAGTTGGATGGCTGAGAATCCGGAGGCGCCCGTATTGCGCTACTCCGGCCAGAGCCTGTTGCAGGACGCTGAACTCTGGGGCCTGCTGGTGGTGGAGCCTGGAGCCCACCTCTATCTGGACAACGTGGTGCTGCACGGAGCCGTGGTCTCTTCCGGTGCGCTTCCGGGTGCGGACGTTGCACGGGGCCCGAACGGTCCGACGGTGACCGTGGATGGGTCGGTCCAGATCGACTCCATGGGTGCCGTGAAGGGTGTCGCGGTCTACCTGCCGGATGGCCGGTTCGAGATCCGGGGCGAGGAGGGTGTTGCTGCTGGCATGAGCCAGCGCACGCCCAAGGTGCAGATCGATGGCGACCTGCTGGCTCGCGAGCTGGAGCTCGGAGGCCAGGGCAGCGTCTGGGGCCAGCTGGCTTCGGAGATGCTGCCGGTCTGCGGACCGGGAATCGTCCAGCCCCGCCTTCAACGCCTGCGCCAGCTGCGAACTCCCGGGCTCGAGCGCTGAGCCGCGCGGCCGCTCTCGCGCATTGGTCGTTCCTGCGCCGTGCTGGTCGAGCTGCCTAGAACAAGTCCAGCGAGGTCGGCGCGAGGATTCGAGCCGTTCCGCGAGGCGTGCGCGCCTTGGTCTTCAGGGAGAAGGGACCGCCGCTGCCCTCGAGCCCGAGCACCTCGACAATATAGGTGCCGGTCACCGGAACGATCAGTTTCTGGATGCGATCGGGCGCCGGGCTGACACCGTCCAGGGAGAGTTCTGCTCCGTCGGGGTCCAGCACCCGCAACGCGGCTTGCAGGTCGCTGCCCTTGAGCGGGCGGGCGCGCAGGGTCAGCCGGCTGCCGGCGCTCAAATCCACGGAGACGCGCACGGCGATGGACGCTGGCGCCCCCTCCTGTGTGGTGACTTCGCCGAGCACTTTGTTGCCTGGCAGGAAGGGGACCGGTGGATCACCAGCGAGACCCGCGACCACAGCGCCTTTGCCAGCAGCCGTCCGGACTTTGGTGCGCAGGGTGTACCGGCCGGCGTCCGCGAACTGCGAGAGCCCCGTTCCGAGAGTGAGCACATAGCTCCCGGTGTCCGGCAGGGAGAACTTGCGCAGTCGTGCTGTCCGCCCGAGCCCGTCATCCGCTTCCGGTGGAAGGGGCACGAGGCCGCTCGGGGCGGTCAAGCTGAAGCCTGGAGAGAACTTGTTGGAACCCACGGACTTCATGCTGAGGGTGAGCTGGGATCCGGCAATCGCTTCAAAGCGGACGATGTCTACGGCTCCTACCGTCAGTTCGTCGCGCAAACGATCTCCGAGCCGGATGAACCACGGGTCGCCACCAAAGAGGACGCGACCGGTGCTCGGGAGGGTTGGCAGGGCAGACGAGAGCTGATGCAGGCCAAGCAGGAGGTCGTCGTAGCCATCGCCGTTGACGTCGCCGGCCGGCGCGACCGCGGCTCTCAGCACGGCATGCGGGGCGCCGAGGAACTGGCCCAGTCGCAACAGGGTTCCCGTGGCGCCCGAGTAGACGGCGTAGCCTCCCACGAAGTCCTTCAGGGTGGCGGCCAGGATGTCCGGGTGTCCGTCCCCGTCCACATCGCCTGCGGCGGCGACATCGACGAGCGTGGGGATGTATGGGTTAAAGACCGAGGGGATCAGTTCGAGCTCATCGATCAGCTGCCCATCGGGCCCCGCGAAGATGCCGATGCGTGGCAGGGGCTCGTCCCGCAGCAGGACGGCGATGTCGCCCAGGCCATCCCCGTTCATGTCACCGGGCGCATCCATGGAGAGGTCGAGCTGCAGGTTGCCGGGGCCTGCTGCGACCGTGAACAACTCGAGTCCGTCGGCACCTGAGACGACGCGCGCGGAGCGCTCCAACTCGGGTGCTTGGGTGTCCAGCAGGCTGATCAGGATGTCGGGAGTACCGTCGCCATCCACGTCACCGGCCCCGCGCACGAGCTGGCCGATGGCGGTGGGCGGGAGGGACTCCTTGATGTCCAGCAAGACGCCGCCCGTGGCGCCGGAGTGCACTCGCACGCGACTGACCCCGGGGCTGCCCACTCCAAAGTCAGCGTGCCCATCTCCGTTGATGTCGCCCACGCCATGAACCGAGAAACCGGTTTCGTCGCCAGCGAGATCCCCCAGGATTTGCAGCAAGGTTGTTCCCTTGGAGCCGGAGACGGCGAGCACGCGGCCCACCTGTCCGTCGCCGGTGAGGAAACCCGGTTCTCCGATGAGGATGTCATCGAAGCCGTCGTTGTTGATATCGCCTGCAGGCCCCACGGACTGGCCGAAGCCCTTGCTCGGATCGCCGGTGAACTGCAGCAGCACGCTGCCATCAGATCCCGAACGAACCGTCACGGTTCCGCTCGACTGCGAGCCCACGAGGATGTCGTCACGCCCGTCCTTGTTGATGTCCCCAGCGGAGAGCAACACGTCTTGCAAGAAGCTGGGCTGACCCGTCAGCACGATGCCGGTGTCCAGACTCATCCGCCAGGAGATGGAGTCGTCGGGGCCCAGCTGGCCGCCGAAGTCGCCCTGGGCCCAGGTGGCGGCGAGCCCAGCCAGAAGCATGCCGCTGGTGAGGAGACGAAGCGTCGGTCGGGTGCTCATGGGCATGTGGTCTCTCGGGTCAGGCGTGCTGCGCAGGAGGCTCGGGGTCTCTCCCCCAACGCTATGACTGCCTTAGTGGAGAACGCAGGCTGGAGCTGGGCCGAACGGATGGAGTACAAACTTCGCTCGACGTGCAGCGCTGGATTCAGCTGACGACCTCTTACCAACAGGATCATGGCATGGAACTCTCAGAAGCCATTCGCGCACGCGGGAGCGTGAAGTCCTACGACACCTCCTACAGTCTCAGCGACGACGATCTTCGGCGCCTCTTCGAGCTGGTGGTGCGGTCTCCGTCCTCCTTCAACCTACAGCACTGGCGCTTTCTGGTGGTTCGGGAGCAGGGTCTCAAGGACCAGCTGATGGGGGCAGCCTGGGGGCAGACCCACCTGGGAGAGGCCTCAGCGGACGTGGTCGTCTGCGGAAAGCTGGATGCCCACGAGGACGCCGCCGCGATCTATGCAGGCGCCCCACCGGAAGTTGCAGAAAAGATGGTCCCCATGATTGGCGGCTTCTATGCCACCAACGATGGTCTGAAACGTGATGAGGCCATCCGGAGCGGCAGCCTGGCGGCCATGACGCTGATGCTCGCCGCAGAGGACATGGGCCTCGCCACGTGCCCCATGATTGGCTTCGATCCGTCCAAGGTGTCCGAGATACTTTCCATTCCCGACGACCATGTCCCGGTCATGCTGGTGACCGTGGGCAAGGCTGCAACAGCAGCGCGCCCCAGCGATCGTCTGCCCCTCAGTGAGGTGGTGAAGCTGGGGGATTTCCAAGCCCCCGGGCTCAGCTAGTCCGGCGTCCCGGCGAGGGTGTCAACACCCGCATCCCCTCAAGGGCCTGACCCCGCAGCGGAAGAAATGCCGGGGGTTTCGAACCCGGTGACGTTGTCTCCGAAACCGTCACCGTTGACGTCTCCACCCCCGGCAAGTTGATGCTGGATTGCGATCGCGCGTGGGTTCCGTCACGGTTCTCTCGATGTCCCGGCAAGGCACTGGACGTCCACGGCAAAAGGGCGGACCCGGGCCAGCACGCCGACGAAGGCAGTGTCAGGCGATTCGGTGTCGCGGGTCGGGAACCGCCCCGGCGCCCGTTCGTCGCGACGACGGAGGGGCATCCGTCAAGGTGTCGCGTCGAGCTGGAGCGCTGGTCGGGTGTGCCGCCCGGGTCCACAGAGGCCGCAGGACGGCCTCTGCCCGGTGAGACGCGACACACCATCGGGATCTATCGAGAGCCTCACTCAAAAAAATGAGCGCGTTCCCGAGGCTGCTGGGCCCGCTCCTAGGGCGCGATGACGAACACCGTGTCGGCGGCCACCGTGTACACATCGTCGAGAGAGCCGGAGTTGCCAAGCACGACCAGCCCGAAGTGCAGGGGGACGTTCGCGGCTTGCACGAGGTTCGGGATGGGCAGGTCTGCGCTGGCCTTGCCCGTCGCGTCCAGGTTGCCCGTGAAGCCGGGCAGGAAGACCGTCGCACGAGCGAAGAAGTCATAGGACGTGGGCAAGGTGTATCCCGAGCTGCCGAAGCTGAATCCGCTGGGGACATCCAGGGCAGCCCAGGCCACATAGGGTTTGCCTGCCCCCTCGTAGATCTCGCTGAACTCCATGGTGGGGGTCTGCCCCACGGCGAAGGGGGCGCTACCACTGGCGAGCTGCAGATTGGCCGTGGCCGAGTCCGATCGTGTGGACCAGGCGACGGTCAGGGGCTCGCTGCTGCCGTCAAAACGGATGCGCGTCAGGCGCACGGTGTAGGTGCCCGAGACGCTCGCCTGGAAGCTCGCGATCTCGAAGGGGTTCAAGGCGCTGGCTGAGCTGGCCACCACGTTGGACGACGGATCGAGGATGGTCATGTCCACGTCCATCTCGAGCACGTCGGTGGTGTAGGCCGCATTGGGGTTGCTGAACCAGAGCGCCGTGACGCGCACGTCCTCGCCGGCGAGCACCGTCATGGGGATGTCGAGCAGCCCGCCTACGAAGTCGGCGTTGACCACCTCGTCGTGCCACCACTGGCCATCCCGAACCGTTGCCCAAGCCGCAGCGCCATGCACTCCGCCTGCGCCATCGAACTCGCTGAGCAGGCTGTCTCCCTCGACGTTGTGCCAGGCCGAGGCCATGAGCACCGCCTTGACCGTCGTCATCTGCGCCAAGAGGGTCGTGTCCCCGGCGCTGATGAGTCCCGCAATGCCGCAGGTCAGGGGGCTTGCCGAGGACGTACCGCCAAAGCCGCTGGTGATGCCGGTGCCGCCGGTGCCTGTGGTCGTGACACCCGTTCCCGGGCTCGCGATCTCCGGCTTCTCATGACCCTCCATGGGGTCCCAGTACGAACTGGAACTTGCCATGGTGTCCCCGGCCCAGGCCACGTCGTCGCCGTCGGAGTAGGCGCCGGTGTTGGTCATGTTGAAGCCGTTGCCAGGCGTCGTGGTGTAGGGCGTGGAGGTGTTGCCCTGGTTTCCCGTGGACTTGAACATCATCACGCCGAAGTTGCGGATGGTGTGGTCGAAGAAGCGGTCGAGGAAAGCAATGGAGCCCTTGAGGCCGTTCCACCACGAGCAGTTGCCGTAGTCGACACCTTGCGTGATGGCATTGCTCCAGATGGTGGGTGCTGCGCTGTCGCCGGAACCGCCCGCGCTGAACAACTGGTTGATGGTGTAGTTGGCTGCCTGGTAGGTGGGATGGTTGTTGGCGATGTTTCCGGCAACGCTGGTGGCGTGCGAGCCGGTGCTGGACGAGTTGAGCAGCACGATGGGGGGCAGGAAGGCGTTGGTGGTCTGCACCTGCGCGGTGTCGTTCACCATGATGTTGACCTGGGTGCCCGCCAGGATTCCCTGGGACCAGACCTGAGGCGTGCGCAACGTCCCTTGGGCGAAGTTGCCTTCCTCGAACCATTGGGGTTGGGAAAGATAGGCTTCATCGACCGCGGTATCCCGAGCGAGCAGGCGGGTCTGGGTGGCGGACACTTCGGCAATCACGAAGGGCCAGGCATCTCCGACCAGTGCCACGCGTCCTCCCAGGGATTCCACGTGCGCGGCGAACAGCCCGTTTCCGGTTTCGTAGGCCACGCGTGCAGCATCATGAGAGGCCTTTCGTTCGCCCCGGATGGCGGCTGCCAGGGCATCCCCGGAGAGCGCCGCCACGTGTTGGGCGTTGCGTTGCCGGAGCTCGGCGCCCAGCGTGCGACCAGGGGCAGTCTCGTGCAGCCAGAAAGCCACCTCCAGGGTTCCGTCCTCAGCGAGTCCATCCACGGCAGCCTTGAGGGCCGGCGTCATGCCGCCGCGCCGAGCGAGGGCCAAGGCATGGTCTTGCTGGCGCAGGTCGTCGAGCAGAACGGGCGTCCCATCAGCGAGGCGTGTTGTCCGTTGCACGGAACCGTCAGCCTGGACAGACCGTTCGTCGATGACCACGAGCCCCAGTTCGCTCAGCGTGTGTTGCGTGCGCACGGTGGGCAGCGTCAGCGAGGCCTCCTCCGTTGCGCCGTGCTGCGGCAGCACGTGCGGAGCGGCGGATTGAGCGGGCAGCGTGGGGCCCAGGGCAAGTGCGCTGAGTGCGCCGGCAAGAACGCTGAGGCGGGCTGGCAACATGGCGGGTCTCGGGGGCCGGGTGATCCTGGTGGAGTTCCACCACAGCCTAGCAGGCGTGTGCTGAACCCTGGGTGAGGCTCAGGAGCTGAGCTGGTCGTGGAAGGTGTTGGCGTCGATGTTCGTGCCGCAGATGACGACGCCGACCCGTTGGCCAGCGAGGCGCTCTCTCAAGGGGCCGAGCAAACCAGCCGTGGAGGCGGCGCCGGCTGGCTCGAGAGCGAACTTCAGGGTGCGGAAGGCGAAGGCCTGCGCCGCCAAGATCTCTGTGTCTTCCAGCAGGAGCACTTCGTCCACATGCTGCTGGCAGAGGCTCAGGGATGTCGTGCCGGTGAAAGGGGCTGCCAAGCTGTCGGCCACGGTGCTCATGGCCTCGAGCGTCACGGGCTCGCCTGCCTCAAAGGCGCGTGTCATGGTCGGTGCGCCGCGGGGTTCGACCCCATAGACCTTGCACCCAGGGCGGCAGGCCTTGACGGCCGCCGCGACGCCCGATGCCAACCCGCCTCCTCCGATGGGAACGATGACGGCGTCGAGCTGCGGGACTTGTTGGCAGAACTCCAGGCCCAGGGTGGCCGTGCCGAGGGAGGTGTGCAGGCCGTCGAAGGGGTGGACAAAGAAGCGCCCCTCCTGCTGCACCAGTTTTTCGACGAGGGCGAAGCCCGCCTGCGCATCGTCAGCCAGGATCAGCTCCGCACCGAAAGACCTGCACAGCTCGACGCGCAACGGGTTCGCGTGGCGCAACATGACGACCTTGGCCGACAGCCCCAGTTGCTGGGCGGCGTAGGCGGTGGCAATGGCGTGGTTGCCCGCACTGATGGCCGTGACTCCCCGGCTCAGGGATCCGGGCTCCTGACTCAACAGGACGTTGAACGCGCCCCGCACCTTGAATGTGCCGGTGTACTGCCAAAGTTCCAGTTTGGCGAAGACCTCGGTGCCCGCGGGGAGGCGCTCCCGCAGCTCCGGGTGTTGCCATGCATGCACAGGCGTTTCGAGCACGCGCGAGCCCAACCTCTCGCGGGTGGCCTCGATGGCGGCGAGGCTCAGCTGGGTCGTCGGTGAGTCTGCTTGCGTCACGGAGCGGGGTCCCTCTGGCTGCCGGGCCCAGAACCCTCAAGAGGGTGTTCCGTCACCAGGCGCTGGATCGAGGGAGCGAGTCTAACCGCGCAGCTGCCGCACCGGACTTGGCTGTGTTCGCCGCTGCATTCGCCGCGCTGGGCGGGCGCCCTCAGTGCTGCAAGGGGAAACCGTAACTCTGCGGCAGGGGAGTGATGGCTGCGTTCGAGGGCGTCCGCAGGCTGCTGAAGGTGAACTGACCTTGCGCACGGCCCCGGCCCAGTCCGACGAGCAGGGACCCGGAGGAGGAGTACGCCAGGACAGGCGAGACCCGCAGGCTGTTGGGCGCGGCCTGACGCAGCGCACCCGTCATCAGGTCGAGATAGGTGGGCATCACCAGTTCGTGTCCCGTTTCCACGACGAAGGACGCGAAGCGGCCGCGTGGGGAGACGGCGAAGCGGCTGAGCTCGGCCTTCGGATCGTTCGCCGACAGCAGCAGCAGTGGCTCTGCATCGGGAGCCCGCCGTTTCAGCAGTTGGACGTCCACCTGCACGTCCGCTGCGTCTGTGGAGAGAGCGCGGGAGTCCGGACCGTGGTGAGCGATAACGAGCAAGGAGGTTCCCATGGGCACCAGGACGGGGCGGGTCCGAAGGCCGCGCACCAGGGTGTCCGGTTCGTTGGAGATCGGCGCGTCGGAGGCCTGCCTGAGATCCAGCTCCAGCAGTTCGAAGCTCGGCCCCTGTTCGGTGCGCAGCCTCGCGACCATGAACAGGGACTGGGCGTCGGGGCTCGTGACCATCTCCTCCATCCAGACGTCCCGGTTGAGCGCCGTGTTGAGCGCATGGCTGGGCATCGAGAGTGGGGCGGGGCGCGAGCCATCCTGCTCGACATCCCAGCGCCAGAGGGAACCGCCGACCTCGAGGAACTGCAGCCTGTCGGCGGGGTCGAAGTCCAGGGAATGAAGCGTTCCGGGTGCGGGGGCACCCGGGTGCGCGAGCAGGCCGCGCTGCAGGGGGGCTGCGGGTGCGATGCGGCGGGTCAGGATCTCGAAGGAACGTTGGGCGTCACGGAAAGCGAGGCGGTCGCCCCGTGAGTTCCACGCCATGGGGCGCGCTGATTGCAACAGGCTGCGGGCGTTCGAGCAGCCGTAGTGGCCCGACGTTTCACTCATGCGCTGCGCGGGCTCGCTGAGGTCGACGGCAAACACATGATGTTCACCCGCATCGGGAGCGCTCGCGGATTGCGAACGGACCACCACCGCCACGCGGGTCCCTTGTCGGTTCATGACGACCTCGGGCAGGACTTCCGCGCGCAGCAGGTCGAACTCCACATGTTGAGTCCGGCTCGCGGCAGGTCGTGCGCGATGCAGCTCGCCCGACGCGATGAACCACACGGCTTGGGTGGAGGCGCGCAGGCTGCTGGCATCGATGCGCAGCGGGGCCTCCTGGGCGGTGAGCACGTGATGCAGCCGATCGCTGGCGAGGTCCCCATCATCGAGGCGCACGAGGATGACGTCCCCGCCTGCGTCATGCTCCGTGGCGACGGCTAGCATGCCGCCATCGGCGGAGACAGACACATGCTCCTGAAGCGCCGGCCCCGCGAGGTCACTGGGCACGGACACCAGAAGCTCCGGAGTCCCGTTGGCACGCACGCGCAGCAGGCCCGTTTCGACGCCGGATTGAACCCGGTAGAGGGCGCCACCCCCGGGCAGCCTGATGTGGGGAGCGGGTGTCTCCAGGCCAGCGACCGTCGGGCGGTCGGACCGCAGGCGATCCATCGCTTCGTGGCCCGCGAGGCGGATGGAGAGGAAGGTCACGTCATCGATCTCGGACACGGCCATGCCCGAGGGTTCATCGACCGTCCAGATGTGAAGCGCACCGTTGGAGGATTGCACGGCGAACGGCATCTGTTGCCCGGCGGCGGTGGGCGTCCAGGCGAGCAGGGTGCCGACCAGGGCAGCGAGCATGGCCATGAGCCCGGGGTGCTCTTGGGCCAGGCGGGGCGTCAGGATGGGGCACATGGGGAGAGGCTCAGCAGGCGGTCGGGAATGCGGCTGGATCGCTCTCCTCATCGGCATTCGAGCTTCCCGGGCATGAAGCCAAGCGGGTGTGCTGTAGCCCCGGGCACCCGTGCTTGATAGACCTCGTAGTGGCGCCACGATCGTGGCGCCTTGGTCCGAGCTTCCCCAGTGAATGAGAACACGATGACCGAGGCACCCGGAATGAACCCGGCGGCCGGCTTGAAGGACGGTTTGGGGCCGCGACAGGGCCTCGACGCCGCCTCAGGCCTGCGATTCCAATGGGTTCGCCGGGTCGCCGATCTCGATGCCCTTGCAGAGACGGCCGCCGATGAGGTCCTACGAATCAGTCACGAGGCCATCGCAAGCCGTGGCGTGTTTCGCGTGGCGCTCGGCGGCGGGCCGACACCTCGCCCGCTGCACGAGATTCTCGCCGGTTGTACCTCTGAGCGCTTCGGTCGTTGGCATTTCTACTGGGGGGACGAACGCTATGTTCCGCCGGACCACCCCGACAGCAACTTCCTCATGGCCCAGCAGACGCTGATCGGGCGGGTCCCCGTGGCTGCTCACCACGTCCATCGCGTCCTCACGGAGCAGGGCCCGCCGGCGGCGGTGGCTTCCGCCTATGAGGAGGAACTGCGGGCCAGCTTCGGCTGCGGCCCCGCGGAGATTCCACGCTTCGATTTGATGCTCATGGGGATGGGCCCTGACGGCCACACGGCTTCCCTCTTCCCGGGCAGTCCGCTCTTGAGAGAGCAGGAGGCGCTGGTAGCGTCCTGTTTCGAACCGTCGGTGAGCTCCCATCGCATCACCATGACCCTGCCCTTGATCAACGCAGCTCGGGCGGTCATCTTCACCGTGGCTGGGGCGGCGGCAGCGCCGGCGTTGCGGGATGTCCTGGATGACCGGGTGGCGCCTGAGCAACGGCCGGCGCGACTCGTCTGCCCCACGGACGGCACCCTGTTGTGGATCGTCGATGAGGCAGCCGCACGGGACGGCTGACGGGACGCCTGGCGTGGGCTGACGGCTTGCACGAGCAATTGCCACGGGGCCCTCGACCATGGTTGATCGAGGGCCCCGTGAGTGGTGCCAAGCGATGGTCGAAGCGCTTACTTCTCTTCGAGGATCGTCTGGCCCTTACCCTTCGGCTTCTTGACCTTGATGCTCGTGTTGATGAGGCCGGACATTCCGGAGTTACCAACCGAGAGCTTGTAAGGGCCGAGGGACGGCAACACCACGTCCTTGATCTTGAAGCCGCCCTTCTTGGTCTTCTCGATGAAGCCCGTCAGGAGCTCGGGGTCCATGCCTTCCTCGCCGCCTTCCAGCGTGAGCGTGGGCATGAAGGGGATGGCATCAGACTTCTTCTTGGAGTTGATGGTGCCGCTGAAGATCCAACCGGACTTACCATCAATGGTCGTGTCCTGGGTCTCCTTGGGGCCGACGCCGGAGTTGTTCTTGGCGGTCGTGATTTTCTTGGGGGTCTTGCCACCGGTCTTGATGGAGTAGGTACCGATGGTGCCATCGTCGCCCGTGAGCTTGATGCGGTAGACGCCGGTAGACGGCAGCTCGAACTTCTTGATGGCGCTCTTCTTCTTGCCAGAGGCTTCATCGGCCAGGACGTTGTCGTCTGAGTCGGCGAGCATGACGTGCGGGAGCAGGCTCTGCTTCTTGTCGGCCTTGGCGGTGATGGTCACGCGCTCGCCGGAGAGGCCTTCAAACTCGACGACGTCTTCGTCGGCAACCTGGATCGCACCCTTATAGGTGTCGCCCACGTTGAGGACGGCATCGGCGATGGTGCCCGCGATGGCGACACCCGCAATGAGGAGAAGGAGAGTGGTGATCTTGACGTGCTGCATTCCGGGACTCCGGGTTCGGGCCAACAAACGCCCCCAGCTGGGGAGCGATGTCGAGGGAGGATACGGTCTTAAGCATCTGAGAGAAGGCCCTGTAACCGCATTCTTTGTGGCATAGGGCCTTCTAGCCTCATCGACACGGTTTACCAATCGGCGTTCTGTGGCCCCGAATTCGCACCAATTTCGGCAGGATCTCCCAGACCCCCGCTTCTCCAGTGCCCTCAGCGGCCTCCCTCGCTAGACTGCCGGGTTTGAACCGAGCCCCCAAGATGGGGTCCAGACGCAGGCATCAAGAAGGATCTATATACGCCCATGACCACAGCAAACGCCGAAACCCGCAGCTTCCAGGCCGAGACCCGAGAGCTTCTGGATCTGATGATCCACTCGCTTTACACGAACCGGGAGATCTTCCTCCGCGAGCTCGTTTCCAACGCCAGCGACGCCCTCGACAAACTTCGTTTCGAGGCCCTCAAGGACAGCGCCCTGCGCGACGGGAGCGAAGAGCTCCGGGTGCGGCTGGAGCCGGATGCCGAGGCGAACACCTTGGTAGTCGATGACAACGGCATCGGCATGACCCGCGACGAGGTGGTCGAGAACATCGGCACCATCGCTCGCTCGGGGACCAAGGCGTTTGTGGAGGCGGCGCGCTCGGGCAAGGACGTGACTGAGGAGGGGGAGTCCACTCCCGATCTCATCGGCCAGTTCGGCGTGGGTTTCTACTCGGCTTTCATGGTGGCCGAGAAGGTCGTCGTGGAGACGCGCAAGGCGGGTACGGATGAAGCGGTGCGTTGGACCTCGCTTGGCGATGGAGAGTTCACCGTGGAGGACATCGAGAAGGCGGAGTCCGGCACGCGCATCACCATGCACTTGCGCCCAGCGGTGCCCGAAGAGGGTGCCGAGGCAGACGCCCCTGTGCAGGACTTCACCGACCCCATGACCGTGCGCGATGTGGTCAAGCGCTACTCGGACTTCGTGGCCTACCCCGTGCAGATGGACATGGAGCACACGCTGCCCGTGGAGCCGAAGGAGGGCGAAGAGCCGCCCGAGCAGCCGGAGACGACGACCGAGATCCGGACCGAGACCCTCAACTCCATGAAGCCCTTGTGGACCCGGCCGAAGTCGGAGATCGAGGACAAGGAGTACCTCGAGTTCTACCGGCACGCGACCCATGACTGGCAAGAGCCGCTGGCCACCGTGCACTTCCGTGCGGAGGGCACGCACGAGTACACGGCCCTGTTGTTCCTGCCGTCCCAGCGCCCGCAGGATCTGCTCGACCCCACTCAGCACCACAGCCGCCTCAGCCTCTACGTGAAGCGCGTGTTCGTGATGCAGGAGTGCGAGGAGCTGTTGCCGCCGTGGTTGCGCTTCGTGCGCGGTCTGGTGGATTCGAGCGACCTACCCCTGAACGTTTCGCGCGAGACGCTGCAGCACAATCGGCAGGTCGGCCAGATCCGGAAACGCCTCACCAAGAAGGTGATCGAGGCCCTCGCGGGTCTGCAAACGGACAAGCGCGAGGCCTATTCCCGCTTCTGGACCTCCCTGGGTACGGTCATCAAGGAAGGCCTCTACCTGGATGAAACGCACCGGGAGGATCTGGCCGGCTTGTGCTTGTTCCAGAGCTCGTCGGGCGGCGCGCCGGCCGAACCCCTCGACGTGTTCCAGCCGCCGAAGGAGGAGGGCGAAGCAGACACTCCTCCGTCCGAGGTCTGCCCGTACGGCTACACCACCTTGGCTGAGTACGTCGCTCGCATGCCGTTGGCGCAAAAAGCGATCTACTACGTAACCGGCCCCGATCGTGCGTCTGTCGAGAACTCGCCGCACATCGAGGCGGCTCGGGCGAAGGGTTACGAGGTCCTGTTCTTCGTCGAGCCCGTGGACGAGTGGGTGTTGCAGCGCCTGGACACCTTCGGAGACAAGCCGCTGACGTCCTTGGATCGCGGAGCAGGCGATCTGGAAGACGGAGACGAGGAGTCCCAGCGCGAAGAGAAGCAGGCGGAACTGGAGCCCTTGCTCAGCGCTGCGCAGGAGTCCATCGATGACTACGTCAAGGAGGTGCGGCTGTCGTCGCGATTGCGTTCCAGCCCCGCTGTCCTGGTTTCGGACGATGGGGCGCTGTCGCCTCAGCTGATCCAGGCCTTGCGCGCATCAGGGCAGCAGGTGCCCACGCAGAAGCGCATCCTGGAGTTGAACCCCAAGCACGCCGTGCTCAACGAGCTCTCCAGCCTGCACGGTGGGGGTGATGAGGCGCGCTTCCATCTGTTCGTGGAGCTCTTGCACGGTCAGGCCCTGCTGGCTGAAGGTTCCCCGGTTCCGGATCCGGCTCGCTACGCGCGCCTGGTGACGGAGTTGATGGCTCCCGGCACTCTCGAAGCCAGCGAAGAGCTGGCTTCTGCTGCCGCTTCAGGAGGGGCAGAGGCTGATTCCAAGGCCAATGAGGACAAGGCAGAGGATGCGGCAGAGGGCGAGGCTTCCGAGGCCGAAGCCGGCTCCTGAAGCTGGCTCTGCCCAGAAACCGCCATGGATGAGCTCTTGACGCCTTAACTACAGTCGTAGTATTACAGGCGTAGTTGATCGCTCAGGAGGCATCCATGTTCCAAGTCACCGAACTCCAGCTCGCTGTGTTGCGCGAGCTGTGGACCCAGGGGGAAGCGAGCGTCGCCGATGTACACGGCGCGCTCCAGAATGAGCGGGGCCTGGCCACCACGACGGTGGCCACCTTGCTCAGTCGCCTGCAGAAACGCGGCCTCGTCACCCACCGCACGGACGGGCGCAAGCATGTGTACCGCTCCACGGTTTCCGAGTCCGAGGTGCAGAGCGCGCTGCTCGACTCGGTGACGGACGGTGTGTTCGGAGGGGACGTCACCGCCTTGGTGAGCCACCTCTTGAGCAAGCGCGAGGTGAGCACGGGGGATCTTGCTGCCGTTCAGCAGATTCTGGATCGGATGCAGGATCAGGTGATGGACGAGGCCACGGATACGGAGACCCACGATGTTTGACGTCACGCCCCCGCAGTTTGTGTACGAGACGCTGGCCTGGTTGCTCACCTACGCCCTTCACAGCACGATCTTGATCGGAGGGATCTGGCTCGTGCTGCGTGCGCGGGTCGTGCGTTCTGCCGGCACGGAAGACGTGCTCTGGAAGATCGGTCTCGTGGGCGCCCTGCTCACGGCCACCGTCCAGACGGGGCTGGGCATCGAGCCCTTCTCAGGCACCTACACACTCGGGGCGGATGCGGCGCTCGGTTCCGATTCCTCGGACGACACGCGGACCCTACGGCCCATCACGCGGGCCCCGAAGCAGCTGGATGAGCCGCAGCAACCTGCTGAATTGGCGCTCGGGACGCTGCAACTGGCGAACGGCCAAGGCCTTCAGTTTGCGCTGGAAGAGCTGCCGGTGACGCCACGCCGACGGCTGGCCAACGTTCCGGCCTTCGTGCCAAGAGAGCAGGTCCGCCGCTTGTCCACCCTCCCTGACAGCACGGCCCGCAAGGAGTTCGTGAGTTCTGGAGCGAATGTCGCAAGCAGCCCGGCTGTCCTCGCGTCCTTCCTCGACGGCGGCAGCAAGGCCGCCTACGAGCGTCCGGCCGCTGGCCAGGACAGTTCGACGACACGCGGCTCCCTGACGCCCTGGCTTGCCGCGAACTGGGCACCTGTGGTGGGTGGCCTGTGGCTGCTGCTCGCCGGCTTGGGATTGACGCGCTACCTGCATCTGCGTCGTCGCCTCACGCGCGCCCTGGGGGCGCGCACGCCCGTCGAGAGCGTGCGCATGCTCAGCATCTTCGGCCGGCTGGAACATCAGGCAGGCATCCGCGGCACCGTGAACCTCACCGTCTCGCCCTTCCTCTCCGGGCCCATCGCCCTTGGTCGGCGCGAGATCTGCGTGCCGCACCGAGCGGTGTCCGAGCTCAACCCGCAACAGCAGGAGGCCTTGCTGGCCCATGAGTTGGCGCACATCCGGCGCCAGGATCCGTTCTGGCTCAATGTGTGCGCGGTGCTCGAGGCCGTGTTCTTCTTCCAGCCGCTCAACCGTCTGGCGCGCATGCGGTTGCAGGCTGTGTCCGAGTATCTCTGCGACGACTGGGCGGTGGACAGCACAGGTCGCAAGGTGACCCTCGCTCAGTGCCTGGCCGAAGTGGCCAGCTGGGTGGAGGACACCCGTGACGTCTTGCCCGTGGCTGGCATGGCTCGGGCGGACTCCTCCTTGCTGAAGCGCGTGCGTCGCATCGCCGAGCGACCGCCGCAGCAGCGGGCCTTGCGCCGCTCGGCGGCCGCACTGCTGGCCATGACCCTCTTGGGTGTCGTGTCCTGCAGCGTGCCAGGCATCTCGGCCGGATCTTCCGAGGGCAGTGTGCTTGATCAGCTCCAGGCCTTCGTGCGAAGCGCCTTTGCGACGCTCTCACCGGCGACGTTGGAGCTCGTGTCCGAGGAGGGCATCCAAGCTGACAAGCAGGACGCAGCCGATGCTCCCCTCGCTGATCCGGATGCCGAGAGCTGTGCCGACGCGTCCGAGTGCCAAGCTGCAGACGAGCCCGTGGTGTTCCCGGATGCGCCTCCTGCCGAGGCCGCGCAACCCTTCCAGCGTCGGCTGAACCGGCGCTCGGCTCCAGACGGAGTCGTGAGCCAGCCGCTGAGCTGGCCGACGCCCGTCGCGGATCCCTTTGCCTCCCCCGCACCTGTTGCGGCCTTCCGGATCCAGGACGCCCCGGCTTCCAGCGCCGATGCCCCCGCGGACGATTCCCAGACCATCACGCTCCGTGTGGTGGATGGCGAGGTCACCGGTGTGGATGCGTCGGGCAGGACCTTCCGCATCCTCGGTGTCAGTCAATCGGGCTCCCAGTCCGGCACTCACATTGAGTTCAAGAACGGTGTCTTGCGAGTCATCGATGGAACGGGTGACACCCTGGTCGAGCTCGAAGTGGAAGGAGAGGATGCGGACAGGCCCGTGCTGCTGCGTGCGCCCCGGATCGAAATCCGCCAGCAGGGTGAGCGTTTGCGCCGTGCCCCGCGTTCCGAGCAAGCGGGTCGCCGTAGCTGGCGCTTCGCGGCGGAGCCGAGAGAGCCTAGAGAGCCGCGAGAGCCCTCGGCACCGTCGAGCTGGGTCCCGCGCCCGCCCCAGGAATTGCGCGAACCCCGCGAGCCCCGTGAGCCCATGGCGCCACGCGAACCCCGCGAACCCCGCGAGCCTCGGGAACCTCGTGCCCCTCGCGATGGCTCCTGGGTCGAAGCCGACTCCCAGGATGAAGGTGAAGACTCCTGGGTGCAGCTCGAGGATGAGATCGCCCGCGGGCTTGAAGAGGTGCTGCGTGAGTTCGATCTCGAACGTCGGGAACTTGAAGAGGCCTACGAAGAGGGCATGCGTGAGCTCGGCCAGGTGATGGAGGAGTTGCAGCGGGGGTTCTCCCGCGAGCAACATTCCCTGTCACGGGAGTTCGAGCAGGCTACGCATGAAGGGCAGCGCGAGTACGAGCAGGCGCTGGAGCTCTGGAACCGTGAGTTCTCAGAGGGCACCGATGCACTGTTCCGTGAAAACCAAGAGGTCCTGCGCCACTTCCATAAAGAGTTAGAGGAGATGCAGCGCAAGCTGCGGGACGAACCAGAGGCCTTCGACGACTTCTTCCAGACCTGGGAACAGGAGCAAGGCGAATGGGAGCAGGACTTCGAGAACGAGTGGGAGTCCTGGGAGGAAGACTTCGAGTACGAGCTGAAGGAGCTCGATGAGGAGTACGAGCTGTGGTGGGAAGAGCTCGAAGAGGAGTTCGAGTTCGAGCTGGAAGGACTCGAGGAAGAGTTCGAGTTCGGCATGGAGGACTGGCAGTTTGAGATGGAGGGGTTCGAAGGAGAGTACGAGCTGGCCTTCGCCGAATATGAAGACCTCTTCGAGCAGTCCATCGAGGCCGCCTCCTGGCGGGACTGCGACCACGACTGCGAGGACGAATGCAGCCGTGGGTGCACCCACCCTGACGAGCCCGAGCCCGAGGACTGCGACGAAGGCTCCGACTTCGAGTACGAGTTCGAGGACACGTCCGACTGCGAAGCCGAGTCCGACTGCGAAGCCGAAGCCGACTGCGAAGCCGAAGCCGAGTGCGACGCAGAGAGCGAGTCCGACGTCGGCGTGGGCTGACGGAAAAAGTGCGCGGGCACCTGCACGTTTTCACGGCAGGCACCCGCGCAGTGGAAGGAGCTCCCACCCACCGGGGGCGCGGTGGAACAGGGTGGGCGCTTCAGGCGCTCTTGGTGGAAGTCCGCCGGCTCTCCAACCGGCAACGTTCCTGAACTTCCCGAAGCATCCTTCCGAATCGTGCTGAGTTGCGCGGGCCGACCAGCAGCGTGTCGGACTGCAGTCGTACTGGGTCGGCGAAGCCCGTGTTCACGGCGCGCTCGAGATACGCCAGCGCGAGGCCTTCGTCCTGAGCCTTCGCATGCACCCGGGCCAGTTGGTAGAGACCCTCCGGCACACCGTAGGTCGAGTTCCGGTTCGAGTGCAGGGTGAAGGCCTCCAGCACTTCTGCGGCTCCCGCCAGATCGCCGGAGTTCATCAGGCTCTCAGCGAGGTTCAGGTTGGCCCTGTGGCTAGGTGCCAGCTGCGCTGCGAAGAGGCGCCAGGTGTGGGCCGCTTTCTGCCAGTCGCCGACATCCTGGGCTTTGCTGGCTGCGTTCCAGAGTGCCGTTCGCGAGCTCACCTCTGCGAGCAGTTGCACCATGGGGGGGTGTTGACGCAGGGGTGAGAGGTCTGGGTCCTCGGCGAGCATCTGCCACTGGTCGAAGCCGTGGTCGATGGCGGCCCCGAGCGCTTCCATGGCGCCCTCGAGGTTGCCGAGACGGGCCCTGGCGCAGGCCGTGTTGTATTGGGCGGTGGCGACCGAGTAGCGCATGTCGATCTGCTCTGCGCAGAGTTGCTCGGCCTCCTCGTAGCCCGAGGTGCCAAACAGGGAGAACGCCAGCATCAGGGTGGCGTAGCCGTTCTCCGGGCAGAGCACCCGGAGCGCACGGAAGTCGGTGATGGCCGATTCCCACTGCTTCTGCTGCACAGCCGTGTCGGCACGTTCACGCAGGGCTATGACCTGATCGGCGTCGGAGATGATGGCCGCGAGTTGACCCCCAGCGCGCAGGCTTTGCAGGCGGGGTTCAGACTTCAACCACTCGGTGTCTGCGTAGCCTGCCCGCAGCGCGGCCCGCAGGTGGCTCAGGGCCTGGATGTGGTCGCCACGGGATGCGAAGGCGCTGGCCATGGCTGACTCTGCAGAGGCGAGCCCCTCGCCGGTGTCGCGCTGCCGTTCGAAGGCGATCAGAGCCAACTCGTGTTGTTCGAGTTCGAGGTGCGCCCGGCCCAGGCGGTGCAAGGCGCGAGGGTTGTCGGGCGACTGAACGACCACCTGCCCGTAGAGGGCGACAGCGCCAAGCCAGTCGCTGGTGTCGTAGGCATGGGCCGCAGCCTGGGAGAGCTGGGCGGCTTCGACGACAGGCAAGAGGGCCGCTGCGATGTCGGGTTGCGCTGGTTCGACGTCGGCGGAGCTGGCATCCAGGGCCAGATGCGCGCCGGGGATGTGCGGCTGGGTGGCTTCGCGCAGCGCGTCCAGGTGCGGCAGCAAGGCGACGGCAGCCACGGCAGCAGCCACGGAGAGCAGCGGTGACGCGCGGTGTGAGACGTCCGGGTTCATGATGAGCGCGAGGCGCCGGCGGAAGGCACGCGGTGCTGACGTCCCGACCCCGAGTGCCGGGCCCAGCCCTGCGCCGGAGTGTTCCGCTCGCCCCCCTTGGGCGGCCACGTCGATCAGCGCCTCGGCGTAGTCGCGACGGCTCTCTGGGAGCGCCCAGACCGCCCAGGCGTCGCAGGCCTCCTCCGCGTGGCTGCGCACGCGTCGGCGCACGAACCAGAAGACAGGGTTCCACCAGCAGGCAGCCATGGCGGCCACCTCGAACCAGGCCACCCAGTGATCCCGGCGACGGACGTGCGCCAGCTCGTGGGCCACGATGCCGCGCACGCAACGACTCCCCGCAGCGCGCTGCTTGGAAGACGGCCACAGGAACATAGGCCGACGCAGGCTCCAGATGATGGGCGACCTGAGCCCTTCGAGCAGACGCGTGTCGGGCGTCCGCACGGAGAGCACCTGTGCCATGTAGGAGACCGTGCGAAGTAGCGGCGCGGGGGCCTGTTGGGCTTGTGTCACCCGATGCTGCATCTGCCGGCAACGTCGCAGCTGGCACCAGACAACGGCGAGTGCCCCGGCCATCCAGACGCTGGCGACCGCAACCCAAACGGTCTGGCTCGCCGCGAGCAAGGCGCCGGCCAGGGAGGTCTGCAGCGCCGAAAGTCCGTCGATTCGCAGGGCCTGCTGGCCCACCAGCGCGAGGGCGGTGCGCACGGCTTCGGGTGCCTCGAGTGGAAGCGGCGGGAGCACGAGGCGCACCAGGATCACCAACCACAGGGCGTGACACAGGGCGGGGCGGGAGCGGAGCAACCAGCAGACCGGCAAGGCCAGTGCCGACAGCAGCAAGGCCGCCAGGGTGTTGTCGAGCATCCAGTGAAGCATCGGGGTCACTCCTCGTGCGATCTCGGCCCGGGGCTCAGGGCTTTGAATTCCGACGGCGCTTTCGGGGCGTCGGCGGGGTCTCCATGTCGTCCAAGAGTTGTCGGAAGTCGCGAATCTCGTCTGCCGAGAAGCGGCGCCCTTGAACCAAGGACATCACCAGCGGCAAGGAGGTGCCTTCACACACACGCTCGGCCAGGTCGTCGAGCTGTTCGCCGAGGAACGCTTCCCGTGAACGCGCTGCCCGAAACTCGTGGGCCCTGCCCTGAGACTTGCTGGGCGCCTTGCTGACCACATAGCGCTTGGCCACCAGGCGTGTGAGCAGCGTTTGGACGGTGGTGTAGGCCCAGGATCTTCCTGACAAATCCAGGTGGCCGCGGATCTCGCGCACCGTCCCGGGGCCGTGGGCCCAGAGGGTCTTGAGCACGACGAGTTCCGTCTCGCTGATGGGGAGTGAAGTGGGAGTCATTCGTTTTCCTGGGAAGACCCTTGGCGGACAGGCGTCGGGAGGGCGCCTGTGACCGACCAGTCAGGGCGGAGGACATGGGATTGGTCGAGCTGAGACTCCCGTGTGCTTCTCACTCCTACGGCTTGTAGGAGGAAGCGTCAAGCGGGTAACGGCGTCCCCACTTTCCCGGATCAATCTTCCTTCCCGAGCTGGCGAGTGTCCCAGGCCTTCCGCCGCGATAGCCTAGGCGCCTCCTCAATGTGTGCAGCCCCGGCCGCGACGGCGCGGGGCGGCCAGCTGACGGGCTTTTTCACCAGTTACAGGGTGGTCGGACGGGGGTCTTGGTGTGTCAGAGGTGAGCTTCCTGGGTTGGGACGAGGCCTTTCTGCCCCGAGTGGCCGATTGGCTTGTAGCTCGCTTCGTGGATACCAGCGGCGCTCCCGCCGCTGCCAGCTGGGACATGGGTCGGCTGGTGGTGGCCTTGCCGGGGCGCCGTGCTGGGCGTCGCCTCGAGGAGCTGCTGGTGGATCGCTGCGAGCAGGTGAGCGGCGCCGCCGCGAGCTTCGTGCCCCCGGAGGTCACCACCGCAGGGCGGCTGACGGACCGCTTGCTCTCCCTGGAGCGCACGGCGGCGGGAGGGTTGGTGCGTTCCCTGGCCTGGGCCCACGTGCTGCGGCAGTGCAAGGCCAGCAAGCTGGCACCGTTGCTCAAGCGGCCATCCAGCGCAGGGGGCGGGGCGTTCCAGGAGTGGTGGGTTCACGCGGATCAGTTGCGCAGCCTGCACGCTGATCTGGGTGGTGAGGGCCTGGGCTTCCAGGACGTGTTGAGTGAGCTCTCGCGTTCGGGCCCCGCTTCGGAGCGCGGGCGCTGGAAGATCTTGGTGGAGCTCCAGGCAGCCTATGCAGCGCAGCTCGACGCCCTCGGCTTCGACGACCCGCACCTCTCCCGTCGAACCGCCATCGAGCAAGGTCGGTTGCGGCAGGACGTCGAGGTGGTGCTGGCGGGGGTGACCGACCTCAGCGGTTTGCTGCGTGCGACCTTGGCCCAATTGAGCCAGCCCGTGCACACGCTGGTGTTCGCGCCGGAGGGGCTGGCGGATCACTTTGATGACTTGGGCTGCGTTCGCTCGGATGCTTGGGCGAGCTACCAGATGCCGTTGCACGCGGCCCGCTGGCAGGTGGCGAGTCATCCCGCGGGCCAGGCGGAGGCGGCGGCAGACGCCCTGGCCGGGTGGGCTGCCCAGCGATCCGCAGCCGAGATCACCCTGGGTGTGGCCGATGGCGAGGTGGTGCCCTTCCTGGAGCGACAGCTGGCGAGTCGGGGCGTGCCCACCCGACGCGCGGCGGGGCCGTCCCTCTCGTCGTCTCCGGTCCTGAGTCTTCTGCGCGCCGTGTCGCGCGAGTTGGGCGCAGGAGATTTCGAGTGCTCCGCGGCCTTGGTTCGACACCCCGACCTGGAGGCCTGCCTCGCGCGCGGGGGCGAAGCCGTGGCGCGGGGGGCGGTGGCAAGCTGCGATGCCTTCGCACCAGAGCACCTCCCTCGCCGCCGCGGGCTCAGCGTGGAATTGAAGCGCACCGCCGACGCCCGCGAGGTGACCCAGATGGCCGCTGTGCACGGTGCACTGGACAATGTGCTGGGCGAGCTCGCAGCACGCGAGCGAACGCTCAACGCCTGGGCTCCGGTCATCGCTTCCTTCCTGCAGCGCGTCTACGGCGAGCGCTCTTGGGAACCGGACGAACTGGCTGCGGGCCCTGTCCACGAGGCGCTGCTCGTGGCGTCCCTGGATGCCGTGGGTGTCGCACTGCGAGAGATGCAGGTCCTCCCCCGCTCGCTGGCCGACGAGCTGTCGGTGACGGCGGCGGAGGCACTGGACGTCTTGTTGGCAAGCCTGGCGGGGGAGACCCTCCCCGCCCCCGCAGCCGAGCAGGCCGTGGAGATGTTGGGTTGGTTGGACGTGCCCCACGACGATGCACCAGCCTTGGTGTTGACGGGCTTCAATGAAGGGCGCGTGCCGGCGGCGGTGCGAGGCCACGCCTTCCTTCCCAATGGACTGCGCTCCCGCTTGGGGATGGCGGATGACGCCCAGCGCTTCGCCCGCGACGCCCACGCCTTGGCGTCCATCCTCCACTCCGGGCGAGACGTCTGCCTGCTCAGCGGCCGAGCGGATTCCCGAGGCGACCCCCTGCAGCCCAGTCGCCTCGCCTTCCTCGGCTCGGATGAGGACGTCCTGTTGCGCGCGAAGGCTTGCCTGCCTGGGGGAGAGGGGACGGCGGAGAGCGCACGCCCAGCTCGCAGCCAGGCCCCGGCGAGGCGGCAGCTGCCCATGGGGCCAGCACCGGCCTCCGACCAGAACCCCTTGCCGGCGCTTTCCGTGACGGCCTTCCGCGACTACCTCGCCTCACCTTATCTCTTCTACCTGCGGCGGCTGGCCCGTGTGGAGAGCGTGCAGGCCCAGGAGCGCGAGATGAATCCCTTGGTGTTCGGCAACGTCGCACACGATGTGTTGGAACGCTTCGGACGCAGCAACCTGCGGCACTCCCAGGATGAGCAGAAACTCGGCGAGGCGCTGCTGGGCTTCTTGGATCAAGAGCTGCTCAGCCGATTCGGTGCGCGGCCTTTGCCCGCTGTCGTGATTCAGGGCCGTCGGCTGGCCCATCGCCTGCGGACCTTCGCCCGTTGGCAGTCGGAGTGGCGGGCCGAGGGTTGGCGCATCCAGGAAGTGGAGTGGCAACCTACCGACGAGCAGGCCGTGTCGCTGCTGGTGGACGACACGCCCTTGCTCCTGCGCGGTCGCATCGACCGCATCGATCGCCACGAACGCACGGGCGAGTGGGCAGTCATCGACTACAAGACCAGCGAGAAGGGGGACAAGCCACGCAGCACCCACGGGCCGGACAAGCAGGGCCTCTGGAAGGACCTGCAACTGCCGCTCTACCGCCTGCTGCTGCAGCCGTTGCTCGACGAGACGCGGCGGCGAGATGCCGGTGAGGGTGAGAGCGAGGACGTGGTGCGTCTTGGCTATGTTCCGCTCGGCAAGTCGCCCAAGGACACACGCTTCATCGAGGGCGAGTGGTCGGCTGACGAGTTGGCGGACGCCGTGCAGTGTGCGCGAAACGTGGTGCGCTCGGTGCGCGAGGGCGCGCTCCAGGAACTGGGCCGCTTTCCTGACCACGACCGGGTGCTGTCGGCCATCGCCGGGCGCGGTCTGCTGTCGGAGCACTCGGTCGGCAGCGAAGAGGATGGCGATGTCGATGTGTGGGGGGCGAGCTCATGACCGTTCCCATGACACCCCGCGTTTACATGGCCTCCGCTGGCACGGGCAAGACCTTCCAGCTCACGAACCGCGCCCTGGAGTTGTTGGTGCGGCACGTGCCGCACGAGTCGATCCTGGCCACGACCTTCACCCGCAAGGCAGCGGGCGAGATCATGGAGCGCCTGCTCGGCCGCTTGGTGGAGGCTGCGGACAAGCCGGACAAGCTCGCGGAGCTAAACGAGCTCCTGCCCGAGGCACAGTTCACCCGCGAGCTCTGCCTTTCGCTCCTGAGCGACGCCCTGCGCAATGTGCATCGCCTCGGTGTGCAGACGCTGGATGCCTTCTTCGCGCGGCTGGCCACCCTGCGCGGCCTGGAGCTGGGCTTGCCGCCCGGTTGGGGCATCGTCGATGCCGGCCAGCGGGCTGTGTTGAGCCAGGCGGCCATGGCGCGGGTGCTTGCGGATTCGGGCGAAGAGGAAATGCTCGAACTGCTGCGTCGCCTCGCGCGCGAAGACATGCAGCGCTCCGCCTACGGAGCCCTGGAGAAGGTCATCAGCCAGGCCTACGAGATCTATCGCCAGAGCACTCCCGAGGCCTGGGAAGCCTTGCCGCCCTTGCCGGGGCTGTCGGACTCCGCGATCCAAAGCGCCTCGGAGAGTCTTGCTGAAGCGCCCCTGCCCACCACGGCCAAGGGCGAACCGAACAAGACATGGTGGAAGGCTCGGGAAGCCGGGCTGCTTGCAGCCAACGAGGGGCGCTGGGAGGACTTCCTGTCGACGGGCCTGGTGAAAAAGGTCGTGGAGGGAGAGGAGGTCTTCTCCAAGAAGCCCATCGAGGGCGAGCTGCTCGAGGCGATCCAGACCCTGGTCGGTCAGGCTTCTGCGGAGATCATCGAGGGCGTGCGCGCTCGAGGACGGATTCAGCGGGACTTGCTTGAACGCTATCACCGGGCCTTTGAAGCCCTGAAGCATGAGCGGCGCTTGTTCGAGTTCAACGACCTGCCCTACGCCCTGGCGGCAGGAGCGGACAACGAGCTCACCAGCGAGTCCACGGCTCTGCGCATGGATGGGCGGATCGAGCACCTGTTGTTGGACGAGTTCCAGGACACCTCGGTCCTGCAGGGGCGCGTCTTGCGGCCGCTCATGGAGGCGGTGCTGGGCGAGGAGGCAGGATCCTTCTTCTGCGTCGGCGACGTGAAGCAGTCCATCTACGGTTGGCGTCAGGGAGAGCCGCGACTGCTGCAGAGCTTGCCCGACCAGCACCCGCGCATGGAGTCCCACACACTGGACGAGAACTTCCGCTCGTCCGAGGTGGTGTTGGACTCGGTGCGGCAGGTGTTCGAGGGCCTGGGCGAGTGCTCCATGTTCCAGGGCAAGCCGGCACTACGGGAGGCGGCCTTCGCGTGGATGGAGGGTTTCCAGGCTCCGGTGGCCAAGCGTTCGTTGTCGGGTGCCGTCCGTTTGCTGGAGGTGGACACGGGCAACGAGGCGGCGCTGATCGACGAGCGGCGCCGGGCGGTGCTCGCACAGACAGTCGAGCACGTGGCCCAGTTGGTCGTGGAGGCACCGGGCGCGAGCATCGGCGTGCTCGTGCGTCGCAAGGCGTCCATGCCGGCCATCATCTACGGCCTGATGGAGAAGGGCGTCGCGGCCAGCGGTGAAGGCGGCAATCCCCTGACCGACTCGGATGCCGTACGCATCGCCTTGTCCTTGTTGACACTCGCCGAACATCCGGCCGACAGCGCGGCCTTCTTCCACGTGGCCACCTCGCCCCTGGCGGAGTGCTTGGAGACGAGCTTCCCAGCCGATCGCAAGCTCGCCATGGAGCGGGCGTCCGCGCTGTCGTGGGAGACTCGTCGCGCTCTCAGCGAGCGCGGCTTCGGGCCCTATCTGTCGAACCTTCAACGCCAAGTGAAGGAGCACGCGGCGTTCGATGCCTGGGACACCGTGCGCTTCGGCCAGCTGGTGGACATGGGCTTCGCAGCGGACGAGCGCGCTGGCGAACAGGGGCCCAATGGGTCGGGCGCGGAGGGGCCGGGCGCCTTCGTGGAGCAGGTCTGGACCGAGCGCGTGGAGGCCCCCACGGAGGCCGCGGTGAAGGTCATGACCATTCATGGTTCCAAGGGGCTGGAGTTCGACGCGGTGGTGTTGCCGGACCTGGAGGGTCGCTTGATCTCCAACAGCCCTGCCCTGCTGACCCAGCGCCCGGACCCTTGGCAGCCCATGGACCTGGTGGCGCCGTCGAGCAAGTGGAACCACTTGCACCCCGAGCTGAAACACCTCGCGGCGGAGGCCGAAGGTCGGGCGCTTCGGGAGGAACTCTGCGTGCTCTACGTGGCCATGACCCGTGCGGTGCATCGGCTCGACATGTTGATCCCCAGGGAGGGCAAGCGCAGCGAGCCGAGATCCATGGCGACCCTGTTGAGGGAGACGCTGCGAGAAGCGGACGAGAGCGAAGCAGCCGCCGAACCGGTGCGCGTGCTTTGGCAGCACCCCGCCAGCAAGACCCAGTGGGCGCCTCCCGCGGATGCAGCGGCACGGGCCGCGCCCAAGGCTCGGGACGCCGCCAGGTCGGAGGCTGACACCGACTCCGCCGAGATCCGCTTGGTACCCGCCTCGAGCCCGCGCTGGTTGCCACGCCAGGCGCCTTCGTCACGGTCCCACGGCCAGGCCATCACGACCGGACGTCTGCTCGACCTCGGCGATCAGTCCGCGCGCGTGCGAGGCTTGCTCGTGCACGCGTGGCTCAGCGGCGTGGAGTGGCTCGAGGAACACGCCGCCACGGACGACGCCTTGCGGGCGGAGGCGTGGGCGCTCGGGCGGCAACAAGGCCTCGAGTTGAACGAGGGCATGATCTCGAAGTACTTGCGGGAGTTTCGGCAGTTGCTCGGCCGCGATGTCGTCTCCTCGCTCCTGACCCGCGGTTCGCGCCCGGAGGGGAGCGTGGAGGTGTGGCGGGAGCGTGCCTTCGCCGTGTCGCTGTCGCTGGACGGTGTGTCGACCCTGGTGCGCGGGGCCTTCGATCGCGTGCTGCTGGAACGAGAGGGGGAGCGTGTGGTGGCGGCGGAGATTGTCGACTTCAAGACGGATGCGGTGTCGACTGAAGATTCCGGCCCGTTACCGGAACAGGCTCAAGCAGAAGTGGACCAGATGCCCGAGGGACAATTGAGCCTGTTCGGCAAGGCGGAACGAGCGGCTCCAGCAGGGATCGCCCACGCTCTGCCGCACGCCTCCGAGCGTGCGGAGCAATACCGGCCCCAGATGGATGCCTACCGGGAGGTGCTCTCCCACATGACGGGTTTGCCGCTGGACGCCATTCGCTGCCGAATCCTGTTTGTCGCGGCGGGGCTGGCCGTGGACGTCTGACTGGACGCCTGACTTGCGACCGCAGTGCGCGACTGCTGCATCTCTCGCACCGTTCTCAGGGCGATCAGGTGCCGTCGTGACAACGCCCCGGACTTGTGGATCGGGTCACCCGAAGCTGTTCATGTACGCCGAGGTGGAGAGTATTCCAGCATGAGCGTGCGACCGATGAGTCTCCCCATGGATCGCGAAGCGCGTGTAAAGTTAGAGGTCTTCGATGGCGGCAGCGGCCATGGCGTTGGACATCCCTGATGTTGCGCGCTTGTCGATTGCTCGAAGGGGTTGTCCTTCGTACGACGCGCTTGCTGCCATCACCCCATTCCCCTGGTGGAACACCATGCGACTTTCTCTGGCCTGCTTTGCTGTCGTGCTGTTTTCCGTGGTGCCCTTCGCCCAAGTGCCCACGGAGGTCTGGGATGTCGACGGGCCGGACAACGGTGAACGCATGGGCTGGTCGACGGCGGGGGCTGGCCTGGTGGATGGGGACGCCATCCCCGACGCGTTGGTGGGTTCGCCGCGGGCTGACATCAACGGTTCCAGCTCGGGCACGGTGACAGTGTTGTCCGGCGCGACGGGCGCCGTGATCCACGAGGTGCACGGAAACCTTGCCGGTGACCAGCTGGGTTGGTCCGTGGCGAGCGTCGGTGATCGGGACGGAGACGGTCGCGACGAGTTCATCGCAGGCACCCCCTTCGAAGACACCAACGGCATGAGCGCGGGCGTGGTGCGCGTCTACGACGGCGCAACGGGTAGCGTCTTGTTCACCCACTTCGGCGACGCTGCCGGCGATGACTTCGGCACATCAGTGGGGGGCGGCAGCGATGTGAACAACGACGGCAAGCCCGACTTCTTCGCAGGCGCGCCCCAGGACTCCACGGGCGATGGCTATGTGCGCATCTTCTCCGGCGCCGACGGCAGCTTGATCCGCACCGTGCCTGCGCCCGGCACGAATTCGTCCTTCGGCGTTTCCGTGGCTGGTCTCGACGACCTGAACGCTGACGGATTCGCGGAAATCGTGGCTGGCGCCTATCTCGACAGCACCGGGGGCGTGACCAACGGCCGGGCCTTCGTGTTCTCGGGCATCGATGGTTCTGTCATGCACACCTTCGAGGGCGAGGACGACTTCGATTGGTTCGGTTGGTCCGTGGCCAACGCCGGCGACGCGAACGACGACGGCCTCAGTGACATCCTCGTGGGCGCCTATGGCGATGACGGCGATGCCGATGCGGGTGGCCAGGCCACCGTGTTCTCGGGTGCCGATTGGTCTGTCTTGGCTTCGGTCACCGGTGGCACGATCAATGAGAACCTCGGCTGGACCGTGGCCGGGGCCGGCGACGTGGACGGGAACGGCGACGACGACTTCGTGGTGGGCGCACCCTTCGGGACGACCGGACGCGCGGTGATCGTGTCCGGCACCGACAGCAGCGTGCTGCACGAGCTCGATGGCAGCGGGTCCGGGGATCAGTTCGGGCGGGCGGTCATGGGCTTTGGGGGCGACATCAACGGTGACGGGCATGACGACGTGGGCGTCGGCGCGCCGCTGGATGACGACAACGGGTCGTCGTCGGGAACCCTGGTGGCCATCTCGGGCTTCCAGCCCTGGCTCGACCTGGGCGGAGGGTCGCTGGGCATCGCGGGTCAGCCGGAGCTGGTGGGCAGCGGCATCCTCACGGATGCCTCGCCGGTCGCCGTGACCCTGAGCAATGCGCCGCCCAGTGCGCTCATGCTGGCGTGGCTCTCCTTTGCGCCGGTGCCGTTCATGGCCTTGGATGGCACGGTGCACGCCTTCCCCTTCGCCAACCAGATCGTGTTCTTCGCCAACCCGTCGGGGGTCTTCACGGGCGCGACGCTTTGGCCCGTGGGCATCCCCACCGGTACGCAGGTGTTCTTCCAATTCGTGGTGCAAGACCTCTCCTCCATCCACGACATCACCCTGTCGAATGGTCTGCGAGCCACCACGCCGTGATGAGCGGTCACGTGGCCTGTTCTCGTGTCGCACGTCTGGTGGGGGCCGCCGCGCTGCTGGCGGTGCTGTGCGTGAACTCGCGGCAGCTCCACGCCCAGGTGTGCGTCCCACCCGTCAACGAAGAGTGCGGGGGGGCGCTACCGTTCTCCTTTGAGCAATTGCCGCTGACGGCATCGGGTCTCCTGGGTTGCGCCAACAACATGGTGGACCGGCCGTACTTCGACGTCTTCTACCGCTACGACTGCACGGTGAGTGGTGACTACCAGTTCGACATGTGTGGGTCACTCGGGGACACCTACATGCGGGTCTACTTTGACGGCTGCGGCTTTGGACCCGCGTCGACCTGGGTCGAAGACGACGACGGTTGTGGTGGCTCGCCCAACTCCTTGGATCCGCTCATCGTCGTGTCCTTGGAGGCGGGAACGTCGGTCTGGATCGAGTTGGGTTCCTGGCGCGTGGATGATTTCTTCCCGCCCAACGCCAACGACCCCTACGAGTTTCATGCATCGTTCTTGGGAGGTGGCTTGGCCCCCTGGCAAGGCCTCGGCGGCGGGACGGTCGGCATCAATGGCCCGGTCACCTTGATCGGCACAGGTAGCCTCACGGGAGGCAGCAGTGCCAGCCTCTCGTTGACGAATGCGCCTCCCAACAGCGCCTTGCTCGCATGGTTGTCCTTCGGCTCGACGCCAGCGTTCTTCTTCGGGGGCACCGTGCATGCGATGCCTTTCGCCCAGCAGTTCTTGTTCCAGGCGGATGCGCTGGGCGAGCTGGAGGTCAGCGCGACCTGGCCCGCCGGCGTCCCGGCTGGGACAGAGGCCTGGTTCCAGTTCTTTGCTGAAGACCCCTCCGTGTTGTGGGGCATCACCCTGTCGAACGCCATCAAGGCAACGACTCCATAGCTCGAACGGAATCATCCCCATGACCACACGCTTCGTGTTGGCCGCCGCTGCGATTTGCACGCTAGGCCTGCTGTCGGCCGAGTCTTCCGCGCAGTTGTTCAGTGTTTCCACGGCGACGGTGCCTGGGTCCGATCTGCAGCTCGGCGGGCCGATCTACGACTACGACATGGGTGTGCACGAGGTCAGTAACGACCAGTTTGCCGCCTTCCTGAACGACGCTGAGTTCCACAACGAAGTGCAGAACCCGGGCTTTGGTGATGAGCGCGGTGCGAACATCAAATTCCGCCCGGCACCCTTCAACTTCGGGGACATCGGCCTGGTGGATGGCTCAGAGGTGGACGGTGTGTTCGACATCTCCCGCAGCCTGCTCACCTACAGCTTCGCGTTGCCGGTGGGGACGCGCTACGGCATCGTGGCAGGCAAGGGGGATCACCCGGTCGTGGGTATGAGCTGGATCGGTGCGGCGAAGTTCTGCAACTGGCTCACCATCGACCAGGGCTTGGGATTGTCCGAGCGCTGCTATGCCGAAGGCGAGGGGGAGGGCAACTGGTTCCCCCTGACCATTGGCACCGAGATTGGCGGCACGCAGAAGGCCACCAACGCCGTGCGGGATCTCGACGCGGGCGAACGCTGGGAATTGGTGCGCGACTTCCGTGGTTGGCGCCTACCCATGGACGAGGGCGGCACCGCTGTCGGTGCGGTCAACGCGCTGCCGCGGGTGTTCAACGAGTGGTACAAAGCCGCCGCCTACGACCCGGCGGCGCCGGACGTAGAACGCACGGCGCTGCCCGGTGTCTTCGAACAACACACGGTGCTGCCTGACCACTGGATCCACGGCTTCGGCCGGGACCCCCTGAGCAACCCAGACGCCAACTTCCGTGCCAGTGGTGATCCCTTCGACGACCCGGACCCCAGCGTCATCGCCACTACGCCGGTGGGTTACTACGACGGGAGCGACCACGGTGGCGCCTTCCAGACGACTGCGGACAGCAACCGCTATGGCCTGTTCGATGTGTCGGGCAACGTCTGGGAGTTTCTCACCGATCAGGTGGAGATCTCGGTGGGCACGGTGCCCGACCGATCCATCGCCGGCGGAAGCTACCGCTCCAATGTGAACCAGGTGGTGCCTGCGAACCGCGGGGACATCGAGTCCACGTCGACCCGGCCGGTGGTGGGCCTGCGGGTGATGCGCGTCCCGCTTGCACCGACCTTCGAGGACATTGGCGGCGGAACAGCAGGCGTGGCCGGGGTGCCGCACCTGCGGGGCTTGGGGCCCTTGACGGCCGCCTCCACCGTCTCCCTGGAGTTGCGCCGCGCGCCGCCCAGCGTCCTGATGCTGGGTTGGGTCTCTTTCGCGCCGGTTCCCTTCATGGCCTTGGGTGGCACGGTGCACGCCTTCCCCTTCAGCAGCCAGATCCCGTTCTCCTCCAACGCCCAGGGGGCGCTGTCCTTGTCGACGGCCTGGCCTGCGGGTGTTCCGCCGGGGACGAACCTCTGGATCCAGTTCCTGCTGCAGGACCTGTCGGTGATCCATGACATCACGCTCTCCAACGCCGTGAAGGGCACATCGCCGTGAAGTTGACGACGCTGAGCTGGGCAAGGACGCTGACACGGGACAGCCGATCGACAAGGAAGAACCGGCGGCACGGCAGCTGGCAGGCGGTTCGTCGTGTGCTGTGCGTCCTGGCGCTGTGCGGGCAGGGCGTGCCTCCCGTTGCGGCCCAGCTTCCGCCCCTCGACATGACGCTCATCGACCTGCCCGGCAACCCGGCCGACACCACGGGCCTGGGCAGTGTGTCCCAGAGCTTCCGCCTGGGCAGCTTCGAGCTGACCAACGAGCAGTATGTGCTGATGCTCAACGCAGTGGCGGCCGCCGACCCCAACGGGCTCTACAACACGCTCATGACGAGCAGTGACCGGGGCGGCATCTTGCGCTCCGGCACATCCGGCTCCTTCGTCTACTCCATCAAGACCGACTTCGAAGACAAGCCGGCGAACGCCACGAGCTGGTACGACGCGGCGCGTTTCTGCAACTGGTTGCACAACGGGATGCCGTCGGGAGCGCAGGGGCCGACCACAACCGAAGATGGGGCCTACGATCTTTCTTTGCCGGGCGCCGCCATCGAACGCCGCGCGGGTGCGCTGTGGTTCCTGCCCTCGCATGACGAGTGGTACAAAGCTGCCTACTACGACCCCGTCGACCCCGGGGCCGATGCGGGTGGGACGCCTGACTACTGGCTGTATCCCACCGGCTCGGATGTGCAGCCGGCCACGGCGACAGCCACGGCGACTGGCGACGTGAGCAACCCTGGGCCGAACATCGCGAACCACTCCTTGGGCGCGGACTGGAATGGTGAGAACGGCAACGTCACCAGCGTGGGCAGCGCCACAGCCACGAGCCCCTTCGGTGTGTTCGACCTGGGCGGAAACATCAATGAGGTGACGGAGACCCTGGGCACGCCCATCCCCCCGAACCCGCCCAGCCAGCCTGAGGCCTTGCCCACTCGTTCGATCCGCGGCGGCGACTTCGCCAGCTCGGGTTTGCTCATGGCCAGCCCCTTGGGCTTCGTGCCCGACCTGAACATGGCCGCCGAGGGCGCCAACATCGGTCTGCGCGTGGCGTCCCTCGAACCCTGGACCGATCTTGGCGAGGCCGTGCCGGGCGTTGCGGGTGCGCCTTCCCAGCAGGGGCTCGGCAGCCTGATTCCTGGTGCCTTGTTGCGGCTGACACTCACGGACGCGAAGCCTTCCAGCTTCGCGTTCCTGTTGGCGGGCTTCTCGCGCGTGGACGTGAGCTTCCTGGGCGGCACCCTCGTGCCCAATCCGCTCTTCATCTCCCAAGCCGCCAGCACCGGGGCCACGGGGGACATCTCTTTTGCGCTGCCGTGGCCCTCGGGTGTGGCGCCGGGCACGGAACTCTTCACGCAGTTCTGGGTCGTGGACCCTGCCGGGCCCGCTGGTTTCTCGGCCAGCAATGCCGTGAGCAAGGTGACGCCCTGATGGGTGGGCTTCGGGTGTGTGTGTTCCTCGCGCTGCTCGCGACACACGGCGCGGCCCAGCTCGACGTCTCGCCCTCGCTGACCACGGTTGCCACGCCCTCTCATCCGCAACGCAAGGCGGCCCCGAACCTTCCGGGACCGCCTCCCGTTCCACCGCTCAGCTTCCAGATCACGCTCATTGCTCGCAGCGGTGATGAGCCGCCGGAGCGACCGGGGGAGAGCTTCACCTTCTTTAGCGACCCGACTGTGAACGCCACTGGGCGCGTGGCCTTCAAGGGCACCTTCGACGGCCCACTGTCGGGCAACGAGGGCATCTACGTCTTCGAGCCCTCGACCCAACAGTTCGTGCGGCTGGTGGATGACAGCTTCAGCTTCAATCCGCCGGGGCAGAGCGGCGCAACCTCATGGACGTCCTTTGGCGCGCCGGTCATCAACGACGATGGCCGCGTGGCGTTCCACGGCAACTTCTCGTTCGGGGACAACAGCCAGGGGCTCTACATCCACTCGAACAACTCCGTCGGCCTCGTGTTCGACGACAACCCCTTGCAGGCAGTGCCAGGGCAGCCCAGCGCCGTGGGTTTCACGACCTTCCCCATGGGGGCGGGTGTGTTGCCTGTGCTCTCGGCGAACCACGTCGGCGCCACGGAGGCCAGCTGGTTCGATGCGGGTTTCGTGCAGCGTAGCGGTTTGTACACCGGCACCGTGGCAGGGGGCATCGTTCGCGTCGCGGACGTGACCCAGGTGCCGCCCGGCCAAGGTGCGGCGGCGCGCTTCTCCTCCTTCGACCTGTTCATGACCATCAGCAATGGGGGCGATGTGGTGTTCCACGCGCCCTACACGGGTGGCCAGGGTGGGCACGGTATCTATCGCTACCGGCGTGAGACGAGCAGCTTGCTGCGCGTCGCCGACGCGTCCCAGCAACCCCCGGGCCAAGCTGGCTCGGCCTCCTTCACGGTGTTGGACAGCTTCCCGGCCGTGAACGCGAGCGGCACGGTCGCCTTCGGCGCGAGCTACAGCGGCGGGCTCGGGACCCGCGGCCTCTACCTGGGCAACGGTGTCGGCCCCCTCGTGCGCGTGGTCGATGACTCGGGCGTGTTCAGCGTCCCGGACAACCCCGGCAAGTTCTTCAATGGCTTCGGATTCCCCGTGTTGGGCGCCTCGGGCCAGGTGCTGTTCAGCGCGCAGTTCGGTGCTGCCAGCGACGGCGGCCTCTTCCACTGGATGGATGGCACGCTCTCAAAGGTCTTCGACTTCGGCGACGAGGTTCCCGATCAGCCGGGGGCGAGCTTCTTCGCCCTGGGTAGCGTGGCGCTCAACCTCTCCGGTCAGGCGGTCTTCGCGGCCCGCTACTCGGGAGGCATCGGCGACGAGGGCATCTACTTCTGGGACGGCAGCACTCTGCACAAGGTGCTGGACGAATCCGACATGCCGGGGGGAGTCACCCTCACCAACCTGCACATGATGCTGGGCGTCGGAGGCTCCGGCGGGCGGGACGGCAAACCCAACACCTTGAGTGACGCCGGGCACGTGGCCTTCCGGGCGAGCCTCGGCGGCGGGCATGAGGCGGTGTTCCTGGCGTCACCTCGCTGAGTCGTTGCGACGGCGGCTCAACCGCTAGTCGAGCACGATGATGGATCCCGTGGTGGAGATGCGGGCCAGCGCCGGGTCGAACTCGAAGTCGGTGGCACCGGCATTCAGCCCCACCGAGCCGTAGTCCAGGGCCACTGGCAAGCCGATGCTGCAGACCGGGGACAGTCCCGCCAGGGAGAATTGGGTGGTGGCTGCCCAATGCCCGGCGATGCCGTAGCTGCCAACGGGGAAGCCCGTGGGGTCCAGATCGGGCTTGGCAATGGACGTGTCGTGGATGAAGGTGCTTAGGAACCCTAGCGTGATGGGTTGAGGCCAGGTCGCGACGGGTTGGATGCAGAGTGGGAAGCGCTGGATCGGTGGGCCGACGATCGCGCTCGTGAGGGTCGCGGGGTCGATGCCCAGCACACCGGCCCAGTCCACCTCCACGGCCACCGTGCGCAGACTACCGGCGCTGCCCCCCAGAACCTCGTTGTCCCACTCCTGGAAGCCGAAGGTCGGCGTGAAGGCACCGGGGCTTTGGTTGGGCGTGCCGAGGAACCCCAGGCTGCCGCCCAAGCCCGAGATGGACACGCCGCCGTGCCGGCCGAGGTTACCGCCACCATTGGGGTTGCTCGGACCGATGGGACCGTACGACGACGTCGAGTAGTACGGGCCGGAGCCGTTGATGCCGACTGGGGCGAGGACCTCGTGCAGCACCGGGTCGCGGGAGGTGGCGTAGAAGTCGTACTCCACGTTGGAGAAGAAGGTCGTGACCAAGGTCAGGTCGCTGTCCGTGCCCACGGTGTTGCTCGAATAGGTGTTGAGTTCGTCCGTGGAGAGGGCCCAGTACTGATTGCCGAAGCTGGAGTTCGTGAGCCAGTGCCACCAGCCGTCCACGTGGTCGAGGGATTGCAGGGCGGAGGGGATCCAGGTGAACTCTATGATCCAGCACTCGTCTGCGGAAGGCAGTGGGATGGTGGCGCAGGCTGCGGCGATGACCTCCGCCGAACCGCCGTTGGAGGTGGGCAGCAGGCCGTTGTTGGGCAGCAGAAACTCGACGCCCACCGGGTTGCAGGGGATGGACACGCTGGCGAGCATGAAGTTGACGGACGACCCTGGCGGCGTGCTGTAGGGCAGGAAGCCGTTGGGGTCCACGCCGAACGGCACGCCGTTGGCGGCGCAGCCGGGCCGTGTGAACACGTCCTGCCGGTTGTTGTTCCGGCCCGTGAACTCCACGAAGAGGATAGCCGGGACGTCGAGGGAAACCGGCGCCGGGCCCTTCACGCAGGCCGACATGAAGAAGGACGTCTGGCGGTAGCCGAACTCACCCAAGGCCGTCTCGTAGTTGCCGCGCAGGTGGTTGCCGTCGATCCAGGTGCCGATGCCGTCGGAGGCCGGCTCCTGGTTGTCACCGGCGCCGACGCCAATGTAGGTGGCGTCCATGCCATTGCTGAACACGTGCCAGTTGCGGGCGCGTTGTGCCGAGAGATTGGGCACAAGCAACGCGAGCAGTGCGAGGGTGAGGACGAGCCTGCGGCGATCGATCTGCATGAACCCTGCTCCGACTGAGTGAGCGAAGGACGTCGCCCCCATCTGTCCCTGCCCTCCCGGAAGGTCTGGTGAAGTGACGCCTAGGGGGCCACGCTACCGGAGTTGGTTCGGAATGGTAGTTCCGATTTGCGCTGCGTCAGGAACCAGCCGGGTGAGTCGTTTGTCGGCAATGGTCACCGGTGAAGAGCAAGCGAGGGCAGGCCGAGCCACCAAGGGCTTGGTGTCCCAGGCGGCAGCAGTGACAATCGGGGCGACCACTGCCGCCTGGGACACCGTATGAACCGATCGCTCGTTGGGACCGCTGTCATTTCCGCCCGCATCCCCCGCTGCCTGGGCCTGCTCTGCCTGCTGGGCCTGTTGAGTCTCGGCGGCTGCGCGGGTACCGGCGGCGGCGGATCTCCCCTCGCCTACGACGCCGCGCGCGCGGCGGCGCTGCGCGTGGCCGAGCCCTTCAGCATGGGCGGCGCCTGGAGCGGGCTGTTCATGAGCGGCGTGGAGTTCGTGAAAGTGGACCTGGAGCTTGAGGCGGAGCCAGCCTCCACGGGCGGTGAGGGGAGCGTTCAGGAGACCTTCCACGGCACCGCGACCTACACCACCTGGTTCGTCTCGGGGCCACCGGCGCGCGGGAGCCGCGTGTCCACCTCCAGCGCCAAGGTGCGAGTGCTGCACCAGGCTGCCGCCGGCACCTTCACCGTCGAGCCGCAGGAGATCTTGACGGGTGGAGTCGGCAGCCACGCCCGGAGCTTCCGGTCGATACGCGGCGTGGTGGACCGGCGACACCACCGCTTGGCTGGCATCCACGGTGACAGCCTGCGCTCGTTCAGCCAGTGCTTCCGCTTCACTCGGCCCGAGGAGTTTGGGGCGACCGAGGCGGCGTACAGGCGCTTCGCCGGGCCTGGGCCCAAGATCCGCAGGTTGGCGGCGGGCACACCGCGCAACTCGAGGGAGAACTTGCAGCTGCTTTTCGGTGGCGGCCCCGACAAGCCCGACCCCGTGACGGTACTCAAGTGGTCGCGGCGCCTGGCCAAGGACGTGGTGTCGCGCAATGGCCGCTCGTCCAATGCCGTCGGTGTGACGGGCTTCCAGCAGAACGAGCTCATGCTGCTCTTCGAGGATGCGCACTTTTCGCAGGCCTTTGGGGTGCCTTTCGACGGCCTCTCCGACAGCGCCATGGATGGTGTCTACGCGCTGCTGTTCCAGGACTTTCGCAACAGCGGCGACGCGGAGGAGAAGTCCGTCTCCAGCCTGGCGCAGAGGTTCAAGCGCTCGGACCTGGGTGCGCCGACCGGGGTGCACACGCTGCAGGCGGTGTTGAGCCTGCGCACGCTGCGGTACTGGTTGGACGAGCGCAGCGAACACCTGGCCGGGCTGCCCGCGGGTGAAGAGGGTTGGGCCATCGTGAAGGGCTTGGAGTCGGAGCTGGAGTCTCCCCTCGCGGGCCTGTTCTGGCGTCAGCAGATCGAGGTGGGAATCGAGACGGCGGACTTCGGTGCCAAGGCCCAGGCTGCTGCCGCCCTTGCCCGTGGCCTGGACCTGTTGGAGCAGGCACCGCTCACGCGCGAGACCCTGCGCACGCTCCAAGACTGGCCCTTCCGCAAGGCGGACGACATGCGCTGGTTGAGCACGGCAGATCGGCAGGCCCTCGGAGAGCGCAACCTCGCGCTCATGGATCGGATCCTGGACGAGTTGTTGGAACCCCATCGCGCGTCCATGCCGGCCTTGGGGGCATCAGGGGCAGAGAGCCCCCTGGACACGGCCCGGGCGGGGGCGCTCTGGCATGAGGACCTGCAGCTGGCCTTCCAGCGTTCCTGGAGCCGGCCGCCCTTGGAGCGCTTGCGGGAGCAGTTCCTCGCCGCACGGGCGCAGGTGTTGGTGGCGGCGCGGCAGGAGATGGTGGGCCAGGTTCGTGGGCTGAAGCTGACTCAGTTGCCTCTGCTGCAGGGCGCGTGGTTCAGCGTGCCGGGGGACGATGCCAGCGAGGCCTACGGGGCCGTGTTGGCGGCGGCCGAGCAGCGCCACGACACCATCGATGCCGCCATCCGCGCCGCAGAGGACAGGGCCCGGGAGCTGGTGCGCGACAACCGGTCTCGGCCCCTGCCCTTCCTCGATGTGCGTCGCTACGACGTGCCGACCTTCCTCGAGTTCGCCTACTACGGTGACGCTCCCAACGTGAACAGCGAGGAGCTCATCGAGGCTTGGTTACGCGGGGATGCGCGGACGATGCTGGCCAAGGCAAACGTGTTGCAACACCTGCAGACGGCCTTCCGCATCTATCACGGCCTCTACCAGGAGCGCTACGGCAAGACCGAAGTGCAGCGCGTCGCGCGCCTGGAATCCCACGGCGAAGATTGGCGTGCCATCGTCAGCACCTGGGTGGAGAAGGACGACTACGGCAACGTCATTGATCGCAACGAGCTGGGGGTGAGCACCTACGTGCGTGCCCAATACGGCGAGAAGTACATCGAGTGCGAGCAGACCGAGGGCAACCTGTGGGGGGCGCTGTTCCTGGGTGCCCTCGCCTCCGGGCAGGGCGATCAGGCTGCGGCCTCAGACGTGAAGGACATCTTCGCCCTCAGCGGGCTGAACCTGGATGGCGAGAGCCCTTCGTGGGGAGGCGGCCGTAGCGGGCCCGACGGCCTCAAGGCCAGTCGCAAAGACTACGGCAAGCTCTTCGCGCAATTCCTGGACGAACACCAGGAGGAGCGCATCGCGACGGTGCGCCACTTGGAGCGCAACCTCATGGCCATGGTGTCGGGCAAGCCGTTGACCCGCCTTGAGCGACTCGAAGTCGACGGGCTCTAGGGTGTCGTGAGCTGCACGCCGTTGGTCAACGCGATGCCGCCGCTCAGCGTGGGGTCGGCTACCAGGAACTGAACCGTGGCTTGCAAGCCACTCGGGATTCCAACCGGCCACGTGCTGGCGAGGTTCACATCACCCGTTGCGTCGGTGGCGATGAGGACCTGCGTGTTGAACGGGAAGGCATGAACCGTTCCGGAAAAGAACGGGAAGGGAACCGGTGCGAAGGACAGCCAAGCGACACCCGGTTGATTGACGGGGAGGTTGAAAGCGTCCAAGCTGACCGTCGAGCCTGGCGTCAGGGTGCCGCCGCCGGTCAGCACTGCTTCCGGTTGACCGAAGGCGCCGCCGAGGTCCTCGAACTGCAGGTGGATCTGGCCGCGGATCTCGCCGTCCGGGAAGGCATCAGTCAAGACGTTCACGTACAACTTGCCGTCCAGGAGGGCTTGCGCGTTGGTGGACGACAAGATGGTCAAGCCCTTGCTCGGGCTCCCTGTGCTGACGTGCCCCGGTGACAACAAGTAGATGAAATCGCCGGCGGCTCCTGGGTCCCCGACCTCGAGAAACGCCGCGACGGAAGTTGCCGTCCAGTTGATGTCCCAGCTCAGGAGTCCGGTCTGCGAATTCAACGTCATGAATCCCGTTCCGGTTTCCAGCGATGGGTTGGGTGGCACTTGTTGCGCGCCGTCCAGGGGGAAGGAGCCATGGAGGATCTGGGCGTCTACGGCGGGGGCAACAGCCAACATGGTCAGCAGGCTTGCATGTACGAGCAGTCGCATGAGTCTCAGTCCCAGAGGGTGGGTGTGACGGAAGGGTCGTGACGCGCTTTCTACCCGCGAACTCGAACCCAGCAACCAATGAAGAAAATGTGTCGCCGCAGAGCGGGCAGGGTGCCGCGAAAGCCAATCCCTTGCATGTCTTCTGTCTGGACGCATATTGCGCCAACTCTTGCGCTAGCCGCCGCGCTCCTCAGAGACGCCGAACACCAGGCCGTCGAGGTCGGCGTACTGGGCGATGCGCACGCCGTAGACTTCCGTCGGTTCGCGGACGCAGGGGACGCCGGCGTCGAGCATGCGTTGATGGAAGGCGTCGAGCTCGGGTGTGGTGAAGCCTGGGCGGCATTGGCCAGCGGCGCCGGGGATGGGCGGTGCCCCGTGTTCGTTGGAGCCGCTCGGCCCGGGGCCGTCATCGCTGTCGGGCACCGGGTGCAGAGCGAGTGTCGCACCGTCGATGTCGAACTCGGTCCAGCCCGGTGATTCGAACTTGAGCGGCAGGCCGAGCACGTCGCGGTAGAAGACGACGCTGCGGTTCATGTCGCTGACGAAGATGATGGGGAAGCTCAGCTTCATGGCGCAGTTCCTGAGAGGGGCGTCTGGTGGGGCATGTGGGAAACGGTGGCGAGCGCAGGGCGCGGCGGTTGGTGCGGGGCGTGGTTCGGCGGATGACGGCTGTGAGTGTACGACCTCGGGCGCCTCTTCGTCCGCTCTCGCTCTGCCTACCCCGCGCCGCCTCGCACTTCCCAGCGTCAACCAGAGTGATAGAGTCAGGCCCATGCCTACCAAACTCGCCACTGTCGCAGAACTCCTCGCTGCCATGCCCGAGGACCGCCGCAAGATCGTCAAGGCCTTGCGCGCCGTGATCCGCAAGAACATCGACAAGCCGTTCAAGGAGTCCACGGAGGGTGGCGTGCTGTCGTACCACCTGCCTCACAAGGTCTACCCCTTTGGCTACCACTGCAACCCGGAGCAGCCGCTGCCGTTTGCCGGCGTGGCCAGCCAGAAGAATCACGTGGGCATCTACCTCTTCTGTGTGTACTGCGAGGATGACGGCCCCGATCAGTTTCGGGAGGAGTGGTTGGCCACGGGCAACAAGCTGAACATGGGCAAGTCCTGCGTGCGCGTGACCAAGCTGGAGAACATCCCGCTCGAGGTGGTGGGCCGCGCCATCAAGCGCATGACCGCCAAGAAGTTCGTCGCCGCCTATGAAGCCGGCTTGCCGGACTCGGTCAAGAAGAAGCGCGAGAAGCTGAAGACCGGGCGCTGAGGTCTAGGAAGTGTGAGGGCATCCAGACCGTCCAAGCGCGCGAAGCCATCGCACGGGGGGTGAGTCAGCTGTCTCTCGCTTGGAAGCCCGCCATGACCACCTTCCATCGCTTGTCGGCCGTCGCGGCCTTGTGGATCTGTTCTGCATTCATCACGGCCGTTCAGGGCCAGGAGGTGCCTTCGGCGAGTTTCGTGCAGGGCAGCGAGGGCGAGATCGTGATCCTGCACCTGGATCAGCAGTTCGGTACGCCGATGGTCGACTTGCTCGCGCTCTTTGGGGACCTGCTCGACCTGCCCATTGCCTACCGCCACGAAGCTGTCGGGTCGCGGCGCGTGCACATCGTCGGGGAGCTGAAGATCCAGCGGAGGCAGCTGGCGCTGGCCTTTGAGGCCATCCTCCGCGCTTACGACTTTGGGATCCTCCGCGAGGCTGAGGCTGAACTGCTGACGGTTCGAGCCGTCGAATCGAACATACGGCGGGCTTTGGTCGGCGTGCCGCACTCGTCACAGATCCTCATCCCGCTTTGTCGCCTCCATGAGAGCCTCGGCAAGGCCAACACTCTCTACAGCACGGTGTTTCCGCTGCAGCACGTGGATGCCGGTCTGCTCATGACAGCCTTCCGTTGCCCGGCGCTGTTCAACGGCGAGGCGGTCCGCAAGGTGAGGGGTTCCCAAGCGATCATGGTCACGGCCAACTCGCTGGGGGCCTTGCGCGAGATCCGCGACCTGGTCGAGCGCATGGATGTTGAGAGTTCTGGGCTGGCGCGGGTCGAGGCGCTACCCGTGACCTCACCGGCGGCGGCATCGGGAGAGTAGGCGTCGGAACTAACAGGTGCGCCGCTCGGGTATCGGTTGAACGTCGGACAGTCTAGGGCGAGTCGCTCGCCAGTCCGTATGCCGCCGTGCTCAGGGCCTTGATCAGCTTGGAGGTCATCGTCACTACGTTGCTCAAGGACGATTCACGGCACGCACCCGTGTGAGGCCGGCACCCCGCGCGTGCGAAGTGCCGGCGAGTTCAGTGCGTCACGGAAGCAGGTTGGGGTCGAAAGGCAGCTTCTTCACGGGCACGGTCTTGCCCTTGACGGTGAATCCACCGCCGATGAGGTTGTTCTCCTCATCACCACCATCGGTGATGGTGCCGCCCAGGCTCTTGAAGGAGGCTGATTTGAAGTCGCCTTGCTTGTCCGTCTTGGTCTTGAAGTCCGCCGTCCAGATTCCGTCCCAGCCCACGATGAAGGTGCCCTCGTCTGGGAAGACTCCTTCGGCGTCGTTGTCGAGGAAACGGGTGAGCGCAGGGGTCATGTAGCGCTCGTCTTCACCGATGAGCGTGATTCCCGTCCCGATTCCGATGCCGCCGCCCTCATCAGGCACGACGAAGTTCGTGGGCACCCAGACGCCGGGGCTCTGCTCGTACATGAACAGCGGGATATAGGTGCCGCCCGTGAGGGAGCCTTCCTCGACCTGGGAGATCAAGAGCATGTACATGGTGAACTTCCGCTTTTCCTTGTCGACGTCGTTGTCAGCGAAGGAAACGTTGAGGCCCTTTCCGTTCACGGAAAGTTTGAACCACTGGCCATCGAGAAGCTGGGCTGAGGTGTCTTGCGCTGCACCCGTGCTGATCACGAAGGCCAGGGCTGCAAGCAGGACGCTGAGGCGAATGGATGCGAGTTGACGCAAGCAGGCGCGCGACATGAAAGGGATCTCCCGGTGTTCGGACTGGATTCACTCGGCGTCAGGTACGGGCTCCCGTCACCCCGCCGGAACGGGACAGTCTACCAGTCGGCGGTGTTCAGCCTGAGCGTCCCTCCGGCGGACCAGCGTGACAGACCGGCCGCCTGCTCGATCTCCAGGCTTCCCGTCAGCACGAAGAAGAACTCGTCCTCGTGTTCATGAGCGTGCCAAGGGTCCTCACCACCGAGAACACCGAGCCGTATGACGGAGTCGTTGACCTGGCAGAGAGTCTGGTTGCACCAGTCATCGGGTCACCCATGCGTCCTGGCTCCACGGACTCGAAAGGCGCGCCTTAATCGGCTGCATGCTGAGCACAACCGGCGGCCGGATCGGAGTCGGGTTCAGTGGTGGCGCGCAGCGACGCCCGCTGCAAGCTCTTGTTAGGCGGCGCTTCCTCGATGAGAGTGCCGAAGCCGCGCGTACACCATATTGTGGGCACTCTAGGTCGACTAGAAGTCGACAAACCGCCACAGCACAAGAGGCTCTTTCTCTCCGCGCAGGAACACATTGGCACGGAGATTAAACTGCCCCCACGCGAGGAACTTGAGCTCGAATGAGCTCTCTCTCTGTTCGGCGACCCTAACCCTTCGATGATAGGACGGATGCAGGACGTACTCGACCCGCTCGATGCGGTCCTCAAGTTGTTGCGTGTCGGTATAGACTCGAACGGAAATCTCGAAATCGCGTTTGCCTTGGGCGGTCCGCGCGAAGCGCGCCTCATGAACAAGATAGAACTGCTGGGCCAAGGAAGAGGCTGGGGATTTTGCCTCGGCCGTCTCCAGCTCGGTTTCGGACGATGCGGAGGACAGGACCGGAGCCTTGCCCACCGATAGACCGCTCGGCCCGAAGCTCATCTCCGCACCAGCATCAATTCGTCGCGCCACAGCGGACGCGATCTCGCGCACCTTGCTCCAGAATACTACGATGAGGACCCCTAGGAAGGCCGGCCAGATCAACGCTTGTAGAAGGGGAATCCAATCTTCCATGGGCCTACTCCGAGAAACGCAACGCCGCCTAACGAGTGCTCATTCAGCTGCGGGCTGCGTAGCAGACCGTCTGCTGCAATGAGTAGTTAGCCGGGCGGGTGTCGGCCGGCTGTTTGAAACGCCAGTTGGGGAGCCGTGTGGATAGACGGAGGCGCCCGCTCCGCTACTTGAAGGTTTGCGTCTTTAGGAGCTCGCCCGCCTCATCATAAACCTTCCAGGTGCCCCTCTTCTTGCCGTGTTCGAAGCGACCTTCGTCCCAGAGTTGTCCATTGGCATGGAATCGCTTCCATGCACCGTGCTTCTGCTCTTCATCGTCGAAGCCACCCGTCCCCCGCGGTTCGCCAGTCTTGAAGAACCATTTCCACCGACCAACGATCTTTCCGGCTTTGAAGCTGCCGGAGGACTGCATCTGGCCATTGTTCAGAAAGTACTTCCACTTTCCTGATTTCTTACCGTTGTCGAACTCACCCTGGCAAGAGACAAGGCCATTCTTGAAGTACAGCTTGAAGGGGCCGTTTTTGAGATTTCCGTCTCCATCGATTCCAGGGATGTCTTTCATTGGGTCTCGCTCCTGGTTGGTACATCTGTTGGGGTGGAGAGGCCTGCTGATGGGCGCGATTGACTGAAGTCGCGCTCCAGCCTGCTTGTTCGTGTGGCGTCGGTGAATTGCTTGCCGACCGACAAACGGAGTGCAAAGTCACCGCATGGAGTCTGAATGCGGCATGGTTTGAATTCGCTATCCAAGCTGGTCGTCAGTTCAAACAGCGGTGACATGATTCCAGTTTCCATTCTCCGGCTAACGCCCTGGTGTTCACCTGCGGTGCGCGAAGCGCGCTATCGGGTGCAACGCCTTGTTAGGCCGCTGCACATTCTTCATCCCGGCACCAACGATAGGCACGCCCCCACAAGATCCTGAACCACCGCACGTGCGTACTCCCCATCGTCCCCCCGTGTCGCCTTGATGATCTTCCCCCCTTCCTCCTGAACGCGACGGACACTCTCGGCGAGGTCGCCGACGGGGAGGCAGATCATCCAGACAGGCGGCAGACCCAGGTTCACGCCGCGCGCGTGGCGAATGCCCGCCGCCGGGTTTCCGTCAGCGCCGACCATGTTGTAGTCGGCGTAGCGCTCGCTTGCGTCCTCCATCTCGACGTCCTGCGCCGACCAGCCAACGACCTGTCGGTAGAAGTCATGGGTTGCCGAGGCGTCGGAGACCGTTAGGTCGAGCCAGGAGATGTGCCCCACATGCGCCGCGACGCCGTCAGTCGGGGGGATCTCCTCCGCAGAAACGACTGGGATGATCCCGAACGCCGCCCCATTCGGATCGAGTAGCACCGCCCATTGGCTCTTCTCATCATGCATGAGCTCTTTCCCGCCCAGATCGAGCGCACGCTTCGCACTGGCTGCGACATCGGCGACCTGAATGTGCGGCATCCATTGGAGCGGAATGTGAGCATATTCAGCGCTGGTCGGGCCCAAGCCGATGATCGGCGTGCCCTGGTTGTTCATCAGATCCTCGCGCCAAAGCGGGTTCTCACCGGTGGTGAGCACGCGTGAGTAGAAGCGCACTTCACGTTCGTGTTCGGGAACGGCGATGTCGGCGCTGAGGATTCCGCCGACGCGCGGGACAATGGGGTCACTCATGGTTCGCGTCCTGGTTGACATCACGTTGAGTGGCGCGTGAAGGCCCACTTGCTGGAGATCGTAGTCCACATGGGCTCGCAATCGCGGCAACGATTTCGAAGCAGCGACCCAAGACCTGCTCGAAAAGACGTGCCGGGTGAGCCTACAGTTCGCGCGCGTTGATCCCGAGGCGGCCTAACGGTACTGCCGTTCAGCGGAGGGCCGCGTAGCGGACCGTCCGCTGCAAGCGCTTGTTAGGTGGCGTCGAGTCTCGCGCAATACCATGACTTGGCACTTCGAGTGAGAAGAAGGATTGCTGCACCAATGTAGCATGCAGAGCTGGATGCCTTGACTACCTTGATGCTTACAGGCCAGTCGGCGGATGTGAGCGTGAGGTAACTGCCGGGTAGGGCAAGTGCGACCACGATGATTAACAAGAGCCGAGCCCAACTTCGTTGCTTCGCGACAGCCCAAACTAGGCCGATCCAGAGGGCCATCGGGAAAAGGACGCTGAGAAGCGTGCCCCCCAGGCCAACCCGTGCCTGCACCGAGGGCCACAGATAAGCGGTGTTGACCAATCCGATTCCGAGCCCCAGCAACAGGAGCAGGATGGCAACTCTTACTGTTGGTGGAGTCATAGGGTTCTGGGCATCGCCCACCTAACTACAACTAGACAGCGAAGCTGCCCGTGAATCCTGCGCGAAAAGCCAGCGCGGGGTGCCTCCGTTTTGACCTTGGTCGCCCCGGTTTCCCATCTGCGTGTTCTTCTCCCCAATTGGCGTTTACCGTTGACGATCGCCCTTCCTGAAGAGTCGAGGGTAGCTCGGATAGGCGGGTCCGTCTATCCGGCTCGCTGGCGGGAGCTTAGAGGCCAATCGATGGGCTGTTGCCGTGGCAGCGACCCCTCCGAGCCTGCTTGAGCGGGTGGCGTTATGCGGACCCGCACAATCCTCCACCGCCTCACTCTTCACGGACTGTTTCCCAGGGCCTGCCTACCCTGCGGCGCCCCATGGGTTGGGAATCGAGCAGATCTCCCCAGGCATGTCGCTCCATTCAAACTGGCAACGAGAGGCAGCATGACGGCAGCGGACGGGCCAGCCCAGGACGGCGGCTTGTCTGTTTAGGTTCTACTCGTATCGTGATCAGAATGACAAACTCAAGGTCCTGTGCTGTTTGGTTCGTCCTGCTCGTGTTGTTCCTCACTGCGTGTCGAGCGGAGCCACAACGGGAAGCTCGAGTCGTCGACGCGGAGCGCGCTGACGAGTCGAGGGACGAGCGCGTCCTGTCGAGGAACCAGCGCGTCCTTGTCGAGCTTCTGACCGAATGGCCGACGGCTGAGCGCATCCCCGGGCGTGACATGGCGCTCCTCTCGCTGGCATCGTCGTCGTCGATCCAGGAGCTGGTGCTCATCGAGGGCGAGATTCTGGATGTACTGATTCGTGATGGTGTCGAGCCGATCGCGTCGTTCCTGATGCACTACATCGAGCGGCTCGCGTTCGCGCAACCTCCGAACTGGGAGAGGCGCGTCGACGATGTGTTGATGGTTGCCGAGACGTTCCTTCCCCTGAAGAAACTCCCGGAGCGGGACCGTACGATCGGCGCGATCCGTTTCGGTACGACACCGACGATCGAGATCTTCTCCCTCGAGCTCGCGAATCTGTTCTTCTGCAAGGTCAAGACGGACTCCGGGCGCGCGAGCTTGGAGACTGGCGGCGGAGCCCACGAGATCATGGCCCTTGGCGTCGTACTGGGTGAGTACTGCCCTGGGATGCAGCGCCCGGCCGAGGATGACGAAGAAGGCCAGCGGCTTTGGAAGCTCTGCCAGGAGGCCTCGAGTTCGTGCGTCACAGAAGAGGATTCCGGCCGCCCGGGCTCGGGTGGTGGAGCTGGGAACTTCGGCCTTGGCGACTCCTTCATGGCCTGTGCGGATCCTGGTGCGGCGGACCAAGCTCGAATCATGCGGGAGGTGGAAGCCGTGAGGCGTTGCGCGGAGCTGCGTTTCACGTCTCCAACCGACCCGCTTGCGTCCGGCGGGGGTAGCTGGAGTGCGCCGGGAGGCCTTAAGGAAGGCGGGTACTCCAAGCACGAATGGTGGGAGAACGAGGAGGGCTCTGGCGAGGAGAACTGGGATTGGTCGGGAGAGGAGATCACCGACGCCGCTGCCGAGGATCCCAACGTGGCCGGGGCAGTTGACGAACTTCAGGCCGCCTCAGACGACTACATGGGCTGCGAGGGTTCGGAAGGACCGGGCGACCCCTGCCACGAATCCCTCAAGGAGTTTGAGCAGGCAGACCAGGAGTTCCGCGACGCGATGTACTGCCACGAGAACCCTGACAATTGCCAGAGTACCGAGGATGGCGTCATCATCATCGTCGAGGACGCCGAGGAAGAGGAAGAGGACGATCCCGACGGAACGGAGCGCGTGGCGACACCAGTCGAGGGCCAGCTTCCCGACGTGTGTCTGCCGGAGGCGCTGCGCCTGCACAAGACGACGATTCGCGACCTGATGGGTGGTGCCGAGTTGCCGCTCAGCATCTGTCAGGTCGCCTTGACACAGGGAGACCAGTGCGACCAACAGGTCGACAGCGAGTGTCGTCCCTGGCAATTCATGATGCCGGCGGCGGCGACTCAGTGCGCAGGGGTCTTCAGCCGACTTTGCCAGCTCATCGACCTCCCTCCCGACAGCTCGCCGCTGGACCTCTGTGCTTGCTATCAGGAACCCGGGGACTTCTCGACAACGCCCGCTCGGTGGTCCGAGCTGCTGGCGGTGCTCATGACGGTTCCGGGGGCGTGCCAGAGACGCTTGTGCGCCGACGGCTATCGGTGTGATCAGCAGACAGGCGGCTGTGTGCCGGAGTTCGAGTCCGCAGATGATCCCGTCCCGCCCGGGCCGGAGCCACAGCCCGGGGCGATCCATTTCTTGCACTTCTGGAACTGAGGTCTTCGGCTCTCCGGTTGGGAGAGAAGAGCCGCTGCCTTGTCGCCCGAGTCTTCATGGACTGTTTCCCTGGGCTCACCTACCCTGCGGCGCGCGTTGGGCTGCGACTCGGGCCAGGCTTCCCTAGCCAGGTCCGTCCATCGAGTGAGTGCAGCGCTTGACAGTGCTGGGCAACGATCAGCGACGACTGGCAACGAGAGGCAGCATGACGGCAGCGGGCGAACCAGCGCAGGACGGCGACGCGAACAAGGGCGACGCGAACGACCCTCTCTCGTCGGTGCAGCCGCTCACCAGCAGCGTGCTGGCGGCCTTGGCTTCCCGTGGCCTGGATCTCCCCGGCGTCTCACGGCCCGCCGACACGGGTGTGGATGGCGACCCGGTTGACGCTCCGCGCTACACCGTGCTCGAGCAGGTAGCCCGGGGCGGCATGGGCGTCATCATGCGCGTGCGGGATGAAGACCTGCGGCGCGACTTGGCCATGAAGGTCTTGGACCGGGCGGGGCGCGAGCCCGACGCCATGGCCAGCGACCCGCGCGACTTGGGACGCTTCTTGGAAGAGGCGCAGGTCACGGGACAGTTGGACCACCCGGGCGTGCCGCCTATCCACGAGCTGGGGCTGGATCGCGACGGGCGTTTGTTCTTCACCATGAAGCTGGTGCGGGGTGGCACCTTTCTGGACGTGATCCAGGACGTGAGCAAGGCGCGCGAAGGATGGACGGTCACGCGCGCCCTGGGCGTGGTGCTGAAGGTCTGCGAGGCGCTGGCTTACGCCCATCACAAGGGCGTCGTGCATCGCGACATCAAGCCCGCCAACATCATGGTGGGGCGTTTCGGCGAAACCTACGTCATGGACTGGGGGCTGGCGAAGGTTGTGGACGAAGGCGCGGCGGCCGGCGACGGCCAGCCCAGCTACGAGAGTCTCGTCTCGCGCAGCATCGTGCACACCGACCGGCGGGAAGCGCTGGGCGAAGACGGAAGCACCCACGCCACCCTCGACGGGGACGTGGTGGGCACGCCGGCCTACATGGCCCCCGAACAAGCGCGCGGCCAGATCGAAGCCTTGGGCCCGCACAGCGACATCTACGCCGTGGGCGCTTTGCTCTATCACCTGATCGCGGGGCAGGCGCCCTACATCGAGCCGGGCGTGCGCGTCTCGCCCCACAGCGTGTTGCGTTGGGTCATCGACGGTCCGCCCAAACCTTTGGCGAGCTTGGCACCTGACGCGCCCGCCGAACTGGTGGCCATCATCGATAAGGCCATGGCTCGCGAACCGACCCTTCGCTACACGAACATGCTTGCCCTGGCCGGCGATCTGCAGGCCTTCATCGAAGACCGCGTGGTGCGCGCGTACCAATCGGGCGCCTGGGCCGAGGCGCGCAAGTGGGTCACGCGCAACAAGCCCCTGGCCGCCGCGGCCGGCTTGCTGCTGGTGGTCACGGTGGGTGCCCTGGGCGCCGTCTCCTGGGTCGAGTCCAGCGGCCGCGCGAAGGTCGAGGAACGCAACCTGCTGTTGGGCGAAAGCAACTCCGCGCTCGAAGACGCAAACGCGCAGCTGGGCCAGGCCAACACAGCGCTCGAGGACAAGAACGTCGAGTTGGCCGACACCAACGCCGCCCTGGACAAAGAGCGCGCGGCGGCCGAACTCGCCCGCGCTGCTGCCGAAGAATCCCGGGCGGAGGCGCTGGCCAATGCCGAGCGAGCCCTGACCAACGCAGAGTTGGCCCAATCCAACGCCGACCTGGCAGAGGCCAGCGCGCGCGAAGCGGAGCAGAACGAACGCCGTGCACGGACGGAAAGTTACTCGGCCAATATGACCGCCGCCGTGGCCGCGCTAGATGTAGGCGGAGGCGCCGCCGCGCGTCGACACCTGGCCGCCTGCCCGGAAGACCTACGCGGTTGGGACTGGCGCCACCTTTCTCTGCGCGCGGACCCCAGCCTGCATGTGTGGGAGGGATCCGAATCCCTGCTCTACGATGTCGTGCACAGCGCTGACGGGAGCCTGCTCGCCACGGCTTCCGGACCCTTCTTCGGGTTCGGCGCCGATGTCAACGAGGCGCGCATCCTGGACGCCACCTCTGGCGAGACGCTGCTTTCCATACCCGCACAGGGCTCCGTCTTCGAAGTGGCCTTCTCGCCTGACGCTCGGGTCTTGGCCTTCGGCGCCGATGACTACATTGTTCTGTGGGACATCCAGCGCAATCGGCAACTCGGCTCGCGGCATTGGGTCGGCAGTGGCAGCTACAGCTTGGAGTTCCTCGACAACGATCGGCTGTTGTCGGTGGTTGCAGGCAGTGGTGGGCTGACCAGCAGTTTGGAGGTTCGGAACATCTTGACCCAAGAGGTGGAGTTGTCGCGCGAAGCCAACCCCGCCATGACGTCGGCCAGCGTCTCGCCCGATGGGACACGGCTGGCCGTCGGCCACGCGGACCACTCGGTCGAGCTGCTGTCCCTGCCCCAGGGCAAGCTGCTGTGGCGTCGGCCAGGGTTCGGCTTGGCCGACATCCAATCGGTGCAGATGGACGGTTTGCCGGGCGTCACGGGTTTGGACTTCGACGCAGCAGGGGAGCATCTGGTGGTGGCCGGCCGAGACCAGGTGCTGCGGCTGCTGGACGCTCAAGACGGGCGCGAGCTCGTCCAGCATCTGGTGGAGGAGGGCGTCCCTCATTCTCCGCGCTTTCATCCCGACGGCCCCTGGGTCCTGGTGGGTGATACGAGCGGTTCGGTGCGCTTTCTCGACGCCCATACACTCGATGAGATCGAACGCTTGTCGGGGCACGATCAGGTGGTGCTGTCCCTGTCCATCAGCCCGGACGGCGACCAGCTCGTCTCGGGCGACATCCTGGGCAACCTCCGCGTCTGGGACGGGCGGCCCGGCGCCGCCTCCTTGATGATCGCCAACCGCGCCGCCGTCGAAGGCCTGGGGCGGGATCCCGGCCGGCGTGCGCTTGAGTTCTCGCCGGACGGTCGCCTGGTGGCCTGGACACCTTCCATCCGCGCGGTGCTCGTAGCGGACGCCATCACGGGGGAGGTGCTCTACCGCTTGGCCGAGGTGACCAGCGCGATAGGCGGCTTGGCGTTCTCGCCCGATGGCCGGGAGATTCACGTCCAGTCGGAGGTCGAGGGGCTGCTCAGCTTCGATGCCAGCGATGGGCGTTTGCTCAGCACGGCTCCGAGCGGATCGTTCGCCGACTGGTCGACCTTCGACAATTCCGGTTCGTTGCTGGCCATGGTTGAGTCTCGCAGCGACACGCGCATCGATCTGCGGGTGGTAGAGAATGGTGTTTGGGCTGCTCGACTCAGTGGCCACGAGGATTCCATCACCTCGGGCAGCTTCACCTCCGACAGCCAGCGCTTCGTGAGCTGTTCCGTGGACGGAAGCATCCGCACCTGGGACCTGCGCAGCGAAAGCGAAGTGGGTCGGATCCAGACTGACGACGAGCTCCTGGGTCTCGAGCTGTACGACGGCGACCGGCGCGCGCTCACGACCTCCTTGGACCCGACCCGCAGCGGCCTCAGCATCTGGGATCTGGAGACCGGCGAGCTCATCGCGCGGCACCCCGCGCGCGGGCTGACGCTGCGCGGCGATTTGCACCCGGACGGCAAGCTCTGGGCCGGCACGGTCAGCAATGGTTCGGTGGGGCTCTGGAACCTGGAGCGCGGCGAGATGTTCAGCCTGTCCGCCAGCGACGCGCCCATCCTGCGCACGCGTTTCGACCCGACGGGGGCACGCCTCGCGGCGCTCGACCGGGCCGGCAGGTTGTTCTTGTGGGACACGGTGTCGCCCAGCGACCGAGCCGCCGCCCGCCGGGAGGTCTCGCATCTCGCACGCCGGGTGGGCGAGTCCCAAGCCCTCGTGGACGCGCTGGTGGATGAGCACCTGCTCATGAGCCAGGTGCTGCTGGCCTTGGAGGCCGACACCGCCCTGCCCGCTGACCTGCGAGAGGCCGCCGTGCGCGAGATGCGTGTGCGCGGCGACAGCGGGCCCCGGGCGCTGGTCAGCATCTGGGAGCGCCTGCTGCCCGCAGACATCCCCGACAGTGAGCTGGCCAGCTCACCCCAAACCATAGCCCAGGCCCAGGCCATGCTGCCCATCCTGTACGACATGCGAGCCGGTTGGATCGAGTACCAAGATTCCTGGGAGCCCCTCGTGTGGGCCCTGTACGTGCTCGGCCGCCACGACGAGGCCAGCGCGCTGCTGCCCGAGGGCCTCGAGCTGGGTTACTCGTTCGAGCCCAACGGCCCCCAGGCGATGTTGGTGATCCAGGTCTTGCTCACCGCGGCCTCGGGCGACGAGGACCTGGCGAGGGTGCAGCTCGTGACCGCCCGCACGACCTACGAGGACGCACAGCGGGACGCGCCGGGGGATGTGGAGGATTTGGAGCTGACGGGGCGCTTGTTGAGGTTCGCGGAGCTGCGGGTGGGGGGGTGAATGGCTGAGACTGTCATTACCCAAAGGCAGCTGCAGCAGAGCTGATCGCCGCACTACCGATTATGATTTCCGGCAAGAAGAACCAGCCGAAGGGCCCGCTCGCTAGACCAAGCATTCCTCCCCCGATGGCGCCGCCCAGGTCGGCCTTGCCGACGCCCCCCCAGTCCGTCGAGAACGGCGCGGGTGGATTGAAGGGAGGGCTCGCCCAGGCACTGGCTGCCTTCTGAGATTCTGCGTACCAGTAGGCGCCGCTGTATCGGGCCACCGAGAAAGCCCCCATCAGGTTGACCTTCTCTCGCGAGCTCATGGGTTGAGCGAGAGCGACAGCCTCAAGCTGCTTGACCGCGTTGATGAAGTTGGTGATCCCCATGCTCGTCGCGGCGTCCTGAAGTGAATAGAGCTGATCCAGGATCCCAACCTCCGCGCTTGTCATGGAGCAATCATCTGGCAGCGTTCCAGGGACCATCATGGAGGTCATGAGGTCAATCTGGACCTGGTTTGCGCAAACGAACTCTGCTGTGAGCCTCTGCATGTTGAGCCGCCACAGATTTGGGGTGGCTCCCAGGCTGTTCTTGTTGCTGATGAGGAAGTCCAAGGCCTGGTTGTGCAGTTGGCCGACGAAGTCGACCTCGTTGGACGGATTGGAAGGGTCGGGGAAGTTCGGGGTTTGGCCCTTGTAGTGAGGTCGGCCGTGTCCGAGAGTCACCTGTTGAGTGGGCGGATTTAATTGCTTTGCGGCGACGGAAGTTTGAACGCTCACTCCTAAGAGAAGTACTGCCACGGTTTGTAGAAAACGAATCGCCATGAGTTTGTCTCCGGGTAACTGGATGCGTATGCGTAGCCTGAGCCTTGAGTGAAGTGATGATTCCTCGGGACTCCGCTGCAGTTACGGGCTCTTCCCCTGCTCCCGAAGGTTCGACATCTACTCTCACCTCAATGAGGGAAGCGTTCGAGTGAGGTGACAGCGGACATTAGTATTCAAGTTTTCTCACGGCGGCGCGTCGGTTCCGAGAACACTGTCTGACCAATCCCCCCCCCCCCCCCCCCGGGCCCGGCGCGATTCCAACCCTGTCACGCCAGCCAACGAGCGCCGACTGTTCGTGACGCCCTTCCCCTCGGAATAGGGTTCCTTCCCTGTCTCGACCCTCACGGTCCTCGCGCGCCCTACTGTTCCCGCTTCGCTACCTCGATCCGAATGAACTCAGGCAGGTAGGACGGCGTGCAGTTCTTCGCGACAGGGTCAGCCTTGTAGAGGCCGACCTTCTTGCCGAGCTGGATGCAGCGAGATCGGTACGACCGCTGGTGGATGCCGATCCAACCGGCGCAGAAGTTCATGGCCCACTGCACATCGGGGTGGGCGGTTGCCAGCTCCCGCTCCAGCTTCTCGATCAGCTCGACCGTGTTGTCCGGGGGCGCCTGCCCCGTCCACCTCAAGCGCGCCTGGTGGTACCAGTAGAGGCGACGGAGAACGGGCGAATCGCTTTGCTCCCAGCTTTCCAGCAGCGCGACCGTCTTCTTGCCCTTCATCAGCTGGTTGGCCAGCAGCCAGTCGGAAAGCTGGTTCCGCTCCGCCTCGTCATGCTTGAGCATGTCGGCGGCGAGCGCATCGAGCAGGTCCTGGGTCAGCAGCGCCTTGTCGAGGATCAGGGTTGAGAGCAGGCGTGGGTGGAAGTTGCCTGTTGCCCAGAGCTCCATGGCGAGCTTGTGGTCCTTCTTGATCGCCTTTCCGCGCTTCTTGATGTCGCCGAGTTTGGTGCCTTCAGCGTTGAGTTCGGAGGCGATCGTCTTGGCTGCTGCGGAAACCATCTCTCTTTCCTGGGTCAGGGTCGACAGTCAGTTGGTCTGACGGCTCGGCAATCAGTGGCGACTCGAAGGGTCGTCCGTCTGCATCGGCTTGTTAGGACGATTCGGTGGCATCACTTGTTCATCGATCATCCCATAAATCGTAGTAGTCTCGAGTTCCCCGGCGCCTAGCTGGAGGACCTTTCTGGCGTCAGACGTGCGGCGTGCGAACACATCCATCTTAATCAGTCCTTGCTCCAGCTCCATTATCGCCTGATCGAGTAGATGAAAGGCGGCGAAGTACCTCTCCGCCTTCTGAAGCGGTCCAAGCAGCGTGATCAAGCTGCCGCAAATGGTGGCCAAGACTCCAAGCAACCACGCATTTGGCCGAAGCATGACAAGAGGAACAAGGCCATCTATTGGATCAGCCCCTCCCGGGACGTTAAGAGCTGTAAGCAACGCGGCACTGAGAATGCCTAGAAAGCCGATCGAATAATGTGCCCCCCACCACATTCGGTAAAGGTTTTTAGATCTCAGGCGAAGAGATTTCGCGTTCCGGGGAACGTTCTTGGACCTCTCTGGAACAATCATTGCATTCTCCCTGCTTGCCTGTCCGCCTAACTGCAATTAGACGGCGTATCTGCGTCTAACAATTGCGAAGCGTCCACGAAACCCTGCACCAGCGCGCCGCCGGCGTAATTGTCTTTCCCCGTTTGGCTATGCGCGCCATCTCCGTGAGGATGCGGGTGCTTGCCGCATTCCTCCCCACATGACGGTTCGAGCGTATCTCGTTTGGGCAGGTCCGTCTATTGCTGCATCGTGGGGGCCGGAATGCCAATTTGGTCTCGACGAACGGCGTGGGGGGCCACCTGGCTGCGGATGCCACTTTGTGGACTAGGCGGAGCCGTCCAATCGCACCTGTACGTTCGATTCACGGACCCATGTCACTGGCTCCTTCAGTGCTCAAGCGCATCCAACCGTTGCTTCAGCGACGCCACCTCGGCTTCCAGCTCCCGCACGCGCTCTTCCAACTCATCAATCACAGGGTTCGCTGGCGCTGCGCTCACGGTGACGCTTGCCACCGGTGCTTCGCGCACCTCCCGCGCCACCGGCTCCTCTACCCCAACGCCGGCGGGCTCCAAACCCGCACCGCCACCTCCAGCACCACCCCCACTGCCCAAACAATGCCCCACGCGCCCAGCCCGTGACCCCGCCACGGGCGCAACAGCCTCCACCAACCCCCGCGCCTGCAACCGCCCCAGAATCACACCCAACTCCGGCAGCGACGCAACCGGCGCCATGCGCTTGATACGCCCGCGCAACTCGCCGTGCGTCTGCGGCCCACGCAACATGAGTTCAGCCAGAATCCCCAGCTCCTGATCGTCGACCTCCAGCACCTCCTTGGCCGTGTGGGCGTACTTCACCACCCGCGCGCCCGCCGTGTGCATCTCGTTCACGATGCGGTGCAGGCGTAGACGCAGCAGAGCCTCGTTCACCGTCTGCTCGGTGTAGAACTCCACCGGGAAGCGGTTCGACTTCTGGTTGCAGCCGTTCACCAAGGCATTGATCGAGAGCGGGTAACCCTCGGGCGTGGTGAAGGCCTTCTCGATGAGCACACCAATGATGCGGGCTTCGATGGGGTCGAGTGGTTCGCTGAGTGACATGGGCGCTGGCTTGTTTCGGGCTGAGTGGGGGTGGGCGGCTGGCTGTTCGAGTGGCAAGCGAAGCGGTGGGGGCTCAGGACGACGGAGGGGCGCCGGGGCTTCCAGCGGCTCCTTCAATCAACTCCACGAGCAGAGACGCCAGCACATCAAAGGTCGCTTCACCTTCAGCAGCACTCGCCTCGGCCGGCTTGCCGAAGTAGGCCTGGGTCCCGCCGGCCTCCAGGAAGTTCTTCTGCCCGGCTTGGATCACGTCCACCAGGCTGATGTCCACCTCGGGTAACGCCTCGCGGATGGCGTCGTTGACCGAGCTGGGGTCATCCGCCATGACCAGCGAGGATTCGTAGCTGCCGGCGTGACACGCGCCGCTCTGGAACTCGGGGGTGAGGCGCTCGGCGTTGCGGCGGCGGGTCACGTCCGGGAAGAGCACCTCCACGCCCGTGGCCTGCTTCACCTGGGCCAGGGCATCCTTGATGGAGACTAGGTGGTCGGGCTCCAGGTGGCCGTTGGCCACGGCGACGGGCGAGAAGCCTGCCTGCACGGCCCCGCGCAGGATCTCGGCCAGGTGGGCGCTGGCGGTGCCGGCGCTGAGGCTCAGGGCTCCTGCGAAACCTGCGGCAAACTCCGTCACGGCGTAGGCCACCGCGGGCAGCACCACGCAGGGCGTGCCGGCTGCCTCCAGCCTCGCCGCCGCCCGCAGGGCCATGCCCCGGGCGATGGTCACATCGGTGTCCAGGGGCAGATGGGGGCCGTGGGGCTCCGTGGACCCCACCGGTAGGATGGCCGCGCAGCCGGCCTCGATGCGCGCCTGCACCTGTGGCCAGGAGAGCTTGGCCAGCTCTAGGGGGTCTGACGGGCTCATGGCAGATTCGACCTCCGGGGGGGCTTTGCCTCTCGTGGGCCGGCATCATAGCCAGCTCGGGAAGAGACTCGTGCTGCGGGGCGTCTCAGTTCGGTTCCCGAGGCGTGTGGCGCCGTGTGGTGCCCAAGGCGCCCCAGGAGCCCCAGCAGCCCCAGCAGCCCCAGCCTTTTGGCCCAGTCTTGAGACTGGAGCGGGACGTCGGGATACTCGGCCCCCTGCCGCCATGCGGCCGCAACCCCAACCCAAGCGGTGCCCTTCACGATGATGCGACCCACCTCGACCCGCCCGGCGATCTTTGCGCAACCGGCGACGCTGGCGCTCCTGGCCGTGCTCCTGCTTCTTGCACCTGGCTGCGCTGTCGCCCGCTACGCCGGCAACCGCATCATGGACCTGACGGACATCATCGACTTCAAGTACGGCGTGGCCATCGGTGCCGGCGCCAAGGTCGAGATCACCCAGTTCGTCGGGGCAGGCGGCGGCGCAGCGGCCCTGGGCTACAGCCGCGAGTGGTATGGGCGTCGGTCGATGGAGCGCAAGGGCTTCGCCTTCGTGCACCTGGGTGGCATCGGCGTGGACGGCGGCTACGGCAGCATGAACCTGGGCGGCTGGTCCGACGAGCGCGCCGAGATCTATCTTCTGCTCGTGAACGGCTCGGCCCTGGCGGACTTCGGTATCGCCCCGGGCGGCGACGCCATCATCGACACCTTCAACAGCCAGGCACCCATCAGGTTGGGGACCGAGATCTCAGAGATCGAGCCGCCCACCCGCTTCGAGCCCCTGCACCCCCTCGACTACTGGCGCTTCGGCGTCGAGGCCATCGTGCCCATCGGCGTGCACTTCGGCATCTACTTCAACTTCGGCCAGCTGATCGACTTCGTGGTTGGCCTGACCACCTACGACCCCACCGGCGACGACGGCCTGAGCTTCTTCGACACCTACAACATCCCGCCCGAAGAGGCTGAAGACGAGTCGGTGCGGTAAGGAGCAGGGCCCGCTCGGCCGCTGACTCGCTCGCCGTTGCGGCCTGCTACACCGCCCGCTGACTCAACGCGCGGCGGTCCACCTTCCCGCGGTCGTTCTTGGGCAGGTCGTCCAGGAAGGTGACCACCCGCGGGTACTTGTGCGGCGCCAGCTTCACGCGCACGTACTCCTGCAGCTCGGCGGCCAGGCTTTCGTGGGGCTCGTCCCCGGCGGCCACCACGAAGGCCCGGGGTTTGATCAGGTCCTCGGCGTCCTTCCAGCCGATCACCGCTGCTTGCTCCACACCGTTGTGGGTCAGCAGGCACTCCTCCACTTCGTGCGGCGCGACGAACTTGCCGCCCACCTTGAGCAGCTCGTCGGCGCGGCCCTCGTAGTAGAAATAGCCGTCGTCGTCCATCCGGAAGAGGTCGCCGGTGATGACCAGGTCGCCGCGGAAGGTTTCCTTGCTGGCCTCGTGGGCCTGCCAGTAGCAGAGAGCGGCGCTTTCGCCGCGCACGTGCAGGCGGCCCGTTTCGCCGCTGGCCAACTCGAAGCCGGTCTCGTCGACGACACGGCAGTCGTAGCCGGGCACCGCCTGGCCCAGGCTGCCGGGGCGCACCTTGCCGGGACGGTTGCTGATGTAGATGTGGAACAACTCGGCGCTGCCGATGCCGTCCAGGATCTCGACGCCGGTGCGATCGATCCACTGGCGTTGCAGGGCTTCGGGCAGCTTCTCACCCGCTGAGAGCACGAGCCGCAGGCTGCTCAGGTCGAGGCGGCTGCCGCGTTGCTCGCTGGCCAGCATCTTGCCGATCATGGTGGGCACGCTGGTGAGGATGGTGGGGCGGTGGCGCTCCACCAGCTCGCAAATGCTCTCGGGGGTGGAGCGCTCGCTGAAGAGCACCGTCGTGGCGCCCACCGCGAAGGGGAACATGAGGTTCGTGCCGGTGGCGTAGCCGAAGAAGAGCTTGGGCACGCCCGCCGTCACATCGTCCTCGCGAATGCCCAACACGCCCTTGGCATACTGCTCGATGTTGTAGGCGAAGTCTTCGTGCAGGTGCACCGCGGCTTTGGGGCGGCCGGTGCTGCCGCTCGTGAACAGCCAGCCCGCGATGTCGTGCTTGTGGGTGTCGGCGCGGCCGGCTCCGGGCGGCGACTCCTCGATCAGGTCGGCCATGGCGAACTGGTGCGCACACTCCAGGCTCGGGCGATCGCTGGTGCTCTCGCCACCCGCAACGACGACGGCCATGAGATGCGGGCTGCGTTCTTTGAGCCGCGCGAACATCGGTACCAGCTCGGCGTCGATGACCGCGATGCGCGCCCGGGTGTAGTCCAGGTAGTCGGCGTAGGCCTCCTCCTTGAGCAGCGGGTTGACCATGGCGAAGACGCCGCCCGCCTCGAGCGTGGCGAACCAGGCGTGGCTGAACTCCGGCCGGTCCGAGAGGGCCAACAGCACCCGCTCTTCCTGGCGCAGGCCCAGGTCCACGAAGGCGCTGGCCAGCCTGCTGCTCGCATCGGCCAGCTGGGCATAGGTGAACGCCTCCTCGCGCCAACGCAAGGCCACCTTCTCACCGCGCCCCGCGTCGATGTTGTGGTGCAACAGATAGTCGGCAAGGTTGAAGTGGTCGGGGAACATCGTCGTGTCCGCGGGGGCTGTTCGAAGTGGGGCAGAGCGTAGCGCGGCTCCCGGAATCGGGCGAGGGGGCGCGGGGTGTGTGCCTGGGAGCTCCGGGAGGTGCGGCGCTCGGATTGGGTGTTCCGGGCTGAGGGCGAGTCTCAACCGCAAGCGATGGTTGGTTTGAACGGCTTCGCGCGGGTGCCCGTCTCGGGGTCGGGCCGGCGTTCGGCCTGGGGTTCGGCGGGCGATGAACCGGGATTTGGTGGGCGCGATGGGATCAAGAAAAGGACGGGGAGTTTCGATGGGTGCCTTTCACCACTGCGGATTTCAGCCATGAAGTGCATCGAAAGCGGGCGCTCCAGCCCACAGCGCCGTTCACTCGCCCAGACCCTCTGCTGGGCCCTTTGCGCCAGCTTCTTGCTGGGCGGTGCAGGGACGGCGACGGCCCAGAGTGTCGGCGAACTCGACGCCCTCAACGCCAAGAAGTCTGCCCAGGCGGCCTCGTCGCTGGCCAAGAGTGAGAAGAAGGAAGCCAAGCTCTCGGCCAAGATTGCGCTGCAACAGACCCAGCTCGCCGGACTCCAAGCCAGTCTGGCGGCGGCGCAGGCAGCGGCCCCCGCCCTGGCGGCCACCCTCGCGGCGGCCATGCTCGACCTGTCCGCAGCACAGGACCTGCCCGCAGTCACGCCCGAGCAGAAGGGTGCTCGCAAGTCGGCCATCAAGCTGGCGAAGAAGGCCTTCGCCCAGGCCCAGAAGGCGGTCAAGAAGAACGCCTCGGCCACGACCAAGCTGCAGAAGAAGGGCGCCAAGCTCATTGGCAAGATGGCGAAGGTGCAGGGCAAGCTGGACACTCTCGCGGCGGTCATCGCCGGCCTGCAGAACGACCTCGACAAGTTGGAGGGCGACTTCGGCTTCGTCGCCCTGGACCAACTGGGCGCCCAAGTGACGGTGCTGGATGGCGACGGACTGCCCGTGCCCTTCGCGCACATCACCATCAGTGACTCGCTGGAGTTGCCGCGCAACAAGAAGGGCGTGATCCTGCCCTTCGTGTTGGAAGACATCGTGACCCCAGCGGTCTACGCCCAGGGCTTTACCGATGCGTTGGGGGTGTTCCAGCTCCCCGTGCACCTGCCGCCGCACCGCTCGAGCTTCGACGTGATCGTGGACAAGAGCGGACTGAGTGGCACCTACACCGAAGAGACCCTGCGCAGCGAGTGGGGTGTGTTCGCACCCTCCGCGCGCATCACTGTCGGCACCTTCGGGCTCGCGTCCGTGAGTGTGTCGCTGCAGGAGATGAACTGATATGAAGCCTGCACGCGCTGCGCGTCTGCTCGCCCTGGCCTCTGTGTTCCAGGTGCTGTGCCTGGCCCCGGCCACGGCCCAGATCGGCGAGACGGACTTTGTCGACGGCAACAGCTTCATCCCGGAATCGGTGCTGCTGGAGATCGGCGACCTACTGCCCGAGCGAGCCAACACCGGCTCGGCCTATCTCTCCGAAGCCCACGCCCCCGACCTGCTCATCACCGAGGACACCACCCTCACGGTGCACTTCGTGTGGGAGGGCTCCGGCTACAAGAACAGCCTGGGCTACTTCACCTACACCACCGATCCGCTGACCATCGTGGACCGGCAGTTGATCTTCCCCAACGCCTCCTTGAACGGGAAAGGCGGCCTGCTCGAGGTGGGTGACAACTCCGTGCTGCGAGACAGCTCGGGCGTGCCGCGCACCTTCCATGCCGGCGAGCGGGTGGGCTTCTTCCTGGTGGCCAAGAGCTGGCCCAAGGACTCGGCCATCGCCAACTGGGACGCGCTGACCGCCACCCTGCCTTCTCTCGACCCCGCCACCAATGAGGCGAGTTCGAAGGGCAAGGGGACGTTTACGTCCGTCGACTTGCTGAACCCGGAGAACGCGGGGAACCGGCCGGACATCTCGCGCCACGTGGCCATGATTGCCCAGCCGGGCGGCGACGGTTTCCTGGGCGACGAGCCCTACGTGGTGGTGGGCATCGAGGACCAGGACCGCCGCAACGGCGACATCGACTTCAACGACGTCGTCTTCCTGCTCAACGCCTCTGCATCGGGAGCGGTCGACACCGGCACCACCTACGAGCCGGGTCCGCCGGACGATGACTCCGATGGTGTGACCGGTACGGACGACCACTACCCCAACGATGCCGAACGCGCCCACGTTTCCGTCTCCCCAGCCTTTGGCTGGAGCGCCCTGGGTCTCGAAGACCTCTACCCGCAACTGGGTGACGGTGACTACAACGACACCGTGCTGGCCTACCGCTTCGACACCGTGAAGAATGCCCAGGGTTTCGTGAAGGAGATCCTCGGCACCTTCCATCTGCTGGCGCGTGGGGCGAGTCTCGACCATCGTCTCGGCATCCACTTTCCTGGCCTGCCAAGCGATGCGACGGGCACCATCCAGGTGGAGCGCTTCCTGAGCGACGACGACGAGACCCATGTGGTCGAGCCGGTGACGCCGATGGAAGACCTGATCAACCTCGAGTCACGCCGCCTCGAAACGGTGCTGCCGCACTCGAGCCTGGCCATGCCGAATGTGCCTGGCAAGTTCGTGGTGAACACGGACCCCTTGGGGACCATCGACCGCATGGGGGCCTCGAGCCGTTTCCTCATGACCTTCGACACGGCCATCGACCCGGCCCTGCTGGGGCAGGCGCCCTACGACATCTACTGGCTGGTGAACGACGGCTTCGACTGGGTCGACATCCACCTCGCCGGCCAGGATGCCTTCGACGACCACCCGGAGGGCTACCCCGACGAGACGGGGCCCACGGCCTTCCTGGACGCCGCGGGCTACCCCTGGCTGCTGGACGTGCCTTATGCCTGGCAGTTCCCGCTGGAGTCGATCTCCGTCTTCGATGCCTTCCCGCACTTCAAGGGCTGGGCGGCTTCCCACGGCACCTCCCAATCCGACTGGTACGAAACCCCCGTGAACGCCGACACCGGCCACCCCACGGAGGCCTACTTGGTGAGCCGCGACTGGTCGGTGAAGTTGCCAACGCCGTAGGGGTCGGTGGGGACGGATTCAGCAGACGTCTCGAGACGTCGCACACCTGACGCGGGTCGGGTCGAGAACGTGTTCCGTGCGTGATACAACGCTCGGAATCTTCTCGTCCCCACGACCCCCTGCGGATAGTGCCATGTTGCGTCGCGCCTGTTCTTCCTTGCTCGTTCTTGCTGCCGTCTTTGTCCTCGCTCCCACGAGCTCTGCCCAAGCCCTGGACAATCTGTGGTTCAAGGTCACGGCCTCGGTGAAGGGTGGTGCCGCCCTGGGTGGCAACGTCGATAACATCAAAGGCAAGGTGGTGGCCTACGTCTTCGTCACCGCCGATAAGGACATGCTCGCGGAGGGGGGCGGCGTCGCCACGACGCCCTACGACGCCACGGTCATCAGCGAAGTGGAGCCGGACAACTGGCAGCTGGTGGACGCCTTCAGCTTTCTGACGGTGGGCAACGACGAACGCGTCATGGTGGGGCCGAGCCTCGGCGGCGCCGACGACGGAATCTCCATGGTCATGGAGCTCACCAGTGACCCCGTGCCCACCGAGGGCTCTCCGACCGAGTTCGTCCGGGTGGTCTTCACCGCCAAGACCAAGATCAAGACCGACAAGGAAGGCGCAGTGAAGAAGGCCAGCTTCAAGAGCCTGGGCGGCGTGGTGCCTAACGGCATCTCCGAGGGCGAAACCCTCTTCGGTGGCGCCAAGCTCACCGGCAAGAGCGTGGACCCGTCCAAGCTGCCCTTCGATCTCTAGGCTCGTTGAACTCAGGCCCCGGCGGCCTCTGGCCCCGGCGCGGCGGGCACGGGCCCCGACTGCGGTCGGGGCCCGGCTTGCCGCTCATCCCGCCAGCTGACTCAGTCAGTCAGCAACGTGCGCACCGACCACAAGTCCGGGAAGGCCCGGCGCATGAGGGTGGTCTGCAGATAGCGGATGCCGTCGACGTTGCCCGTGGTGCCCTTGCCGGTGCCGGGTTTGTCGCCGATCTGGCGCTCGACCATCATCACGTGGTGGCGGCGCCAGAGGATCAGTTGCTCGTCCACCTCTACGAGGCCTTCGCAGAGCTCGTAGATGAGCGGGTGGTCGTCCGGTGAGTCGTAGATGGTCTTGAGCGCCGCCATGGTGGTGGCGTCCTGCTCTTCGCTGCGTGCCTCCCCCGGCGCGTGGACGTCGTAGCCCTTCTCGGCCAGGATCTTGTAGAGCTGGTCGGAGAGGCTCTCAGCCTCCATGCGTTTCAAGAGGTCGGGGTGGCGAGGATCGCCCTTGGTGAAGCTGGCGAGGCGCGCATCCCTCAAGCCGAAGGCGGCCTCCACTTCGCGGAACTGCACGCTCTGGAAACCGCTGGCAGGGTTCAAGGCGGCGCGGAAGGCGAGGAAGTCCGCAGGGCGCATGGTCTCCAGCACGTGGATCTGGACCACGAGCACCTTCATGATCTCTTCGATGCGTCGGCAGAGGCGCAGGGCGTTGCGCAGGTCCGTGTCGCTGCCCGCCCTCAGCAAGCGCTGGATCTCGTCGATCTCGTGCCGCACCAGCTTGAACCACAGCTCGTACACCTGGTGCACGATGATGAACTGCAGCTCGTCATGCGCCTCGGGCTCGGTGAGGCACGTCTGCTGTTGCAGGAGCTCGGGCACCTTGAGGTAGCCGGAGTAGGTCAACTGCGAGTTCTTGCCGTAGGCGGTCACGATGGACTCTCGATGTGGGGGCCTGCAGGGGGACTGCAGGGAAAAGATGCTGCCCGGACGTGGGCGTGCGGCGGTGTGCTGCGAGCGGCAGCCGCCCTCAGTAGGCGGCCGTGTCGCTCGCGTGCTCCTGCCACAGACCCTTGTCGAGGATCTCACTGACGCTGTCGAGGCAATGGTCTAACTCATCGTCCCGCGTGTAGAAATGGGGAGAAATGCGCAGACCCACATCCGGGCGGCAATCGATGAGCACATCCCGGGCGGCCAGGGCCTTCACCACGGCGGGGGCGTGGTCCACGAGCACCGTGACCGTGCCGCCGCGGCGGGCCGGATCGAGGGGTGAGCGGGTCTTGAAGCCCTTCTCAGCAGCTCGTTCCAGGAAGCGCGTGGTCTGGCGCACGCTCTTGGCGCGGATGGCGTCCACCCCGATCTCGCCGATGATCTCGTAGCCCGAGCGCGCGGCGTAGAGGGCCGGCACTGCGGGGGAGCCATGCAACATGCGCGTGGCATCGTCGGCGTAGCGCTGGGGTCCCGTCTCGAAGGCAAAGGGCGCGGCGTGGGCCATCCAGCCCGTGAGGCCGGGCTCGAGGGTCGCCTGCAACTCCGGGTTCACAAAGAGGTAGCCGGCACCGGGGCCGCCACACAGCCACTTCACCGAGCCACCGCAGAGCATGTCCACGCCCAAGGCCTGCACGTCCAGCGGCACCGTGCCCGTGGCTTGGTAGCAATCGGCGATCACCAGGGCACCCACCGAGTGGGCGTGCTTGATGATGGCCGCCAGATCCTGCTGGTAGCCGGTCTGGAAGAGCACATGGCTGATCGGGACGAGCAGGGTGCGCTCGTCGATGGCGTCCAAGAGATCCTGGGTCTCGACGCCGATGCCGTCGCGGCTGGCAACCTCCACGATCTCGGCGCCGTGCCGACGCTGGGACTCCCAGGCGTACATGACCGACGGGAAGTTCATGGAGGTGTAGACGACCTTGTTGCGCTCGCCGCTGAAGTCGAAGCAGGAGGCGATCAGGCCCTGGATGACCGAGACGTTCTGGTGCATCACCACGCTGCCATCGGGGGCGTTGATGATGCGCGCGATGAGGTTGCCCGTGGTGATGGGTGAGGTCCACCAGCCTTCGGACCAGGCGCGGATGCCGCGCGTGGCCCACATCTCGGCGTACTCGTGCAGGGCGTCGAAGACCTTGCGCGGCATGGCGCCGAGCGAGTGGTTCACCAGGTAGGTGGTGTTCTCGAGGATCGGGAACTCCTGGCGCCAGGCCAGCAGCTCGTCTTGTGTTTCGGTGGTGCTCAACAGGCTGCCTCCACGTCGGCGATGGTCTTGGGGATGGAGCCGGTGAGGTTTTCGTGGCCGTCAGCTGTGATGGCCACGTCGTCTTCGATGCGGATGCCCATGCCGCGGAAGGCTTCCGGGGCGTCGGTGTCCTCGGCGTCCACGTAGAGGCCGGGCTCCACCGTGAGCACCATTCCGGGGGCGAGCACGCGCGAGGCGGGCTTGTCGCTCCCGCTACCATTCAGGGACGGCTCGAAGCGGCTGCCCACGTCGTGCACGTCGATGCCGAGCCAGTGGCTCGTTCCGTGCACCGTGTACTTCTTGGAGTCACCCGACTCGATCAAGGCGTCCACCTTGCCCTTGAGCAATCCCAGCTGGACCATGCCCTCGACCAGGGTGCGCGTGGCCAGCTCGTGCACTGAGTCGAAAGTGTTGCCCACAACAGCCTGGGCGCAGGCCTTCTCCTGGGCGTCGAGCACCACCTGGTAGAGGTCCTTCTGGGCACTGGTGTAGCGGCCCGAGGTGGGGAAGGTGCGCGTGACGTCTGCGGTGTAGCCCTCCAGCTCGCAGCCGGCGTCCAGCAGCAGCAGGTCGTTGTCACCTACCTTCATGTGGTTGGTGGTGTAGTGCAGCACGCAGGCGTTGTTGCCGCCGGCGCAGATGGTGGTGTAGCCGGGGCCCCAGCCGCCTTCGGCCCGGAAGGTGCCGTCCACGAGGGCCTCGATGGCCCACTCGCCTACGCCTTCCTGCAGCGCCTTCATGGCGGCGCGGTGCGCCCGGTCGGTGATGGCCGCGGCGTGGCGCATGATGGCCAGCTCGTCGGCCGACTTGATCAGCCGCATCTCGTGCAGCAGCGTCGCCGGGTCGACGACGGTCATGGGTGAACGGCTGCCGTCCCTGGTCTTGGCGTGGGTCTTTTGCAGGCCGGTCAGCAACGTTCGGTCGAAGTCCGCGTCCATGCCCGTGCGGTAGTAGAGGGTGTCGGCACCCTTCAGCAGTTTTGGCAACTGCTCGTCCAGCTCGTCGATGCGATAGGCCTCGTCGGCGCCATAGAGTTCCTTGGCCCCTTCGATCCCGGCCCGGCGGCCGTTCCAGATCTCCAGCATCTTGTCCCGGGGGCGCACGAAGAGCACGAAGCGCCCCTCGTTGCGGTTCGGCAGGAAGAGCGCCAGCGCGTCGGGTTCCGGGAAGGCCGTCAGGTACCAGAAGTCGGAGTCGGGCCGGAACTTGAAGTGCGTGTCGTTGCTGCGCACGCGCTCGGAGCCGGTGCGCACCAGGGCGATGCCGTTGTGGCTGGCCAAGGCGTCCATGAAGGCCGCGCGGTGCGCAGCTGCCATCGAAGTGTTCAATCGTTTCTCCGGGTGTTGAGCTCGGCGCTCACAGGTTTCTGGTTGGCGTCTTCGGTTGCGGTGACGGGCAGCGGGGCCGCCAGTTCGATGTCGCCGGGCGCGCCCATGAAGCCTCCGTCGGCATCCAGTCGCGCCGTGAGGTACAGCTGCCCGGCCAGGAGATCCTGCTTGTTCTCCACGTCCAGCGGAACATGTTCCACGCCTACGTCAAACTTCAGCGGGAACTGAGGCTTGTCCACCTGCAGCACGGCGCGCGGCATGCCTCGGGGCGCCGCCTTGTCCTTGATGATCACGAACAGAGTGCGGGTGCCGTTCAAGGCGGCGTGCTCTTCGGCCAGGGTCAGGGTGCCGCGGATGCGTGGGCCCAGCTTGGGTGCCAGGGCGGCGGCTTTGGCTGCGGCGAGCTGCTCGGCGCTGATTGGCGGGTGGACGGGTGCCGCACCGTGACCGGCCACGCCATCGAGCCCCGCTCCCATTGTGCTGGGCCGCACATCGTCGGCCGTGAGGGTGTCGCTCAGGAAGATCTTCACCGCCGGGTCGTCGGCTGTGACGAAGCGCCGGGCCGTACCTTGGAGGTCACCGACTCCCGCCGCCGCGTCGCCATCGGCATCGAGGCGTGCCACCAGGACCCAGTTGCCCGCGATGGTGCCCGCCGATGCGAGGTGCCGGGCGTCGAGGCTGAAGCTCATGGGCAAGGGCTTGGCCGGCAGCTTGCGAACCAGCTGCGGCGGGCCCTGGCGCGCATCTCGCCAACCCATGAGATAGATGCAGGCGAAGGGCGTCTCACCCACGCCGACGATGGGGTCAATGTCGATGCTTCCACGCAGGCTGCGGGAGACGGCGGGGGGGCTGTTGGTCGCCGAGGCCGGTGCCGAGTCGCCGCAGGCGCTCACGAGCAGGGCCAGGCCCAAGGCCAGGCTTCGGCCCAGTACGGGACGGGAAGGCCGCTGCAAATGTGGGGGGAGCATGGCGGGGCGTGCCGCGGGAGAAGGGGCCCGGCCGGGGCCGGGCGCGCATGATAGCTGTCTTGCTAGGATGCCGCAGACTCACCGCCTTCCGGAGCTTTCTTGTGGCCGAGCAGCGTTCCATCTCCCTGCGCACCTACGTCTATCTGGATGTCCTCCAACCCCAGCTGGCGTCCTTTCTCGCCACGGTGAGCCAGGGCTACCTGCCCATCGAGGAGCAGGCCTCGCTCTTCGTGGAGATCCAGCCCGGCATCAGCATCAACCGGCTGACGGATGTGGCGCTCAAGGCGGCCGACGTCCAGCCCGGCATGCAGATCGTGGAGCGGGCTTTCGGCGTGCTCGAGCTGCACTCCTTCAACCAGAGCGAAGTGCGCGCTGCTGGCGAAGCCATGCTCGACCACATGGGCATGACCGAAGAGGATCGCCTGCGACCCAGGGTGGTCACGAGCGAGATCATCACCGGTACGAACGAGTACCACACGATGCTCATCAACCGCTTCCGGCACGGCGACCAGATCCTGAAGGGGCAGGCGCTCTACATCCTGGAGACGCACCCTGCCGGCTACGCGATCCTCGCGGCCAACGAGGCGGAGAAGGCCAGCCCCATCCGCCTGCTCGAGGTGATGACCTTCGGTGCCTACGGCCGCCTCTACCTGAGTGGCGGGGATGACGAAATCAAGGAGGCCGCAGCGGCCGCCGAAGCCTGCCTGGCCGAGATCACGGGCCGTCCCAACGAAGAAGTCGTGGATGTGCGCTGAGCTTGCCCCTCTCGCTCGTCGGCCCGGCCCGCTCCTGAACCGAGAACGAACCATGATCCGTATCCGTCTGACGCTTGCCCTGCTCGCCCTGACCGTCCTGGCCGCCTGTGGTCCCACCTTCAGCCGGGCTTCGGACGACCCGAGCATCGACGAGCCCGCCATGTCCGTGCGGCTGGATCGCGCCGACCTCGATGTGGCCCTGGCCAGCTGGTACGAGCAGTTCAGCGACTCGGGCTTCGTGGCCGAGGTGCCCAAGAACGAGCGCAAGATCGCCATCCTGAGCATCGAGAACGACACGAGCGAGCACATCGGCTCGGCCCTGCGCAATCTCATCGAGGGCATGGAAACCAAGATCGTCAACGACCGCGTCTTCCAGGTGGTGTCCAACGACGACCTGGTGGCCGATGCGATTACCCAGGAGCGCTTGCGTGACCTGGGTGAGAACGTCGACGCCACGACCATTGCAGCCCTCGGCAAAGAGTTCGGCATCCACTACTTCGTCCACGGCCGGGTGGGTGAGACGGCCGAGAAGGTGTCGGACACGCGCCGCGTGCAGTACTTCCTGTTCCTCAAGGTGACGGAAGTGGCCACGACCCAGCGCGTGTTCCAGCAGCAGATCCCCATCACGAAGCAAGTGGAACGCTGACGCACCACCTCAGGGCGGGGGAGCACGGAAGCATGGTGTCTCGGTTCTGTCTGTTGCTTGCCCTGTCGGGTCTCGCGTCCTGCGCCACCTACGACGAGCGCATCGTCACGGCGCAGCGGGCGTACTATGGCGGCAACCTGGACGCGGCCATCGGCGCCTTGGAGAAGGCGGCCAACGCTGAGCCCGTCGACAAGCACGTGGCTCAGTTGGAATTGGCCACGGCGCTGCAGGCGGCCGGCCGCTATGCCGAGTCGACCTGGTTGTTCGAGGAGGCCGACAATCGCCTGGAGGTGCTGGACTACACCAGCATGCCCCTGGCGGAGATGGCGTCCTTCCTGCTGGGTGGCGAATCCAACGACTATCGGGCCAGCCCCCCAGAGCGGGTGCTGGTGAACACCCTCAACATGCTCAACTACCTGGGGCTGGAGGATCCGCAGGAAGCCGCCGTGGAGGCCCGGCGCCTGGCGATCCTGCTGGACCGCTCGGATGTCGATGCCGAGGAGCTCTACGCCAACCGCTTCGCCTGGAGCCTGGCGGGTTTCACCTTCGAGATGGCCCGGGACTGGCAGGAGGCCGAGGACGCCTGGCGGGCTGCCGAGGATTCGCCCCTGGCGGACCGCAGTTTGAGCGCAGGGGAGTTGGGCCCGGACGAGCAGGCGGGCACCGTGTTGCTCGTGGTGCAGCGCGGCAAGGTCCCCGTGCGACGGGAGTCGGTCTATTTGTTTCCCGTGGGCGGCGGCCTGCACAGCCTGCATGTGCCGACCCTGGTAGGAAGGGACACGCCTTTCACCTCGGCCACGGTGGCGGTGGATGGTGTGTTGCTCGGAGGGGTCCCTGAGCTGTTCAACCTGGGGGCCCACACCCAGAAGCGCTTCAAGGGTGAGTTCTCCCGTCTGCTGGCGGCGGCCATCACCCAGGCCATCCCGCGCACGGCGTTGACGGAAGACCTGCGGAAATCGGCCGTGGAGAAGTCGTCCAAGAAGGACAAGCCGGTCAAGAGCGCAGTGGCGGGCCTGCTCTCGTTCTTGCTCGACGAAGGTCTCGCAGCGCTCACCACGACGGACACGCGCAGTTGGTCCCTGTTGCCGGAGGCCTTTCATGCGCGACGACTCAACCTCCCGCCGGGGACGCACACCGTGACGGTGCAGTTGAGCGGCAAGCAGTTGCGCAGCGTGTCCTTCGAGGTGGAGGTGAAGCCTGGGCGCATGAGCTACCTCAACGTCACGACGGCGCTCTACGAGGGATTCCAGGAGTTGCCTCGCAGTCGTCGCAGCAACCTCAGCGGGCAACCGGAGGCGGAGCAGGCGCTGGAGATTCTGGAGGCTGCCTCGTGGTGGCGCGAACGGGTGGTGCGGTAGGGGGTGCCAGGAGAGTGGTTCCCCATTCCGCGAATGCGGTGTAGGATCGGCGCCCTACTGGGAAGACACACGTTCTCGGTTCGAGTAGCGTGTGTTCCGTGAGAGCGCCGGGCAGGGCGACCACCGTGAGGATGAGCGTGGTGCGTTCGCAGGTGATCTTCTGGCTGGTGCTTGGCGTCGTGGCCTTGGGGTCCGCTGAGCTGCTCGCCGACCCCTGGACGCACCGTTCCCTGAGCGAAAGCTTCGCGTCGACGGAAGCTGAGTGCGGGGGCGACTGCTGCTGCGAGGAGCTCCTTCCGGCCAGCACGGGCAGTTCTTCTCACCCTGCCGGAGCCCGCGTAGAAGTCGGCTGCCTGTGTTGTGCACCGGGCGGCCCCAAGGGCGCCTTGTCGAAGACTTGGGTGCCTTCTTGGGACTCGCTCGGGGAAGTGATCGACCTGTGTGTGCTTCCTATTGGGCATGAACTCCACGGTTGGGGGCCGGATCCGGCCTCCCTCGTCTTGGGCCCCGAGCCTCCCCCGCCTCGCTGGGCCGCCTGAGCTTCACGCTCTTCGACGCACCGTTCACTCAGCGTGAACGGCGGCTCGAAGACGTTTCTGGGGCACTTCTCCCTCGTGGGGAAGCGCTCCCCACTTACGGACCCGGCCAGCGCTCCTCATGGGGCCCAGCCTTCCGGTCCGCGCACGACTCTGGGCCTCGAGGGATCTCGAGGTTTCGCGGTCTGTCGAAGCCCAGGCCTGTTTCTAGCGAGTCGTTTCGACTCTCACATCCACAAAGCATTGGAATGAAAACCATGAAGACTCTCGTCAGCTTGTCCCTCGTCTGCTTGCTCGCCGCTCCCATCCTGGCCTCCATCGATCCGGGCGCACCGTCCGCCTCACACCACATGGAGGAGACGGCAGCCGCCCTTCACAGCTACCTGCATGACTTCTACGAATCCTCCTATGGCGCTCACGGTCTGGAGACGGATTCGGACGCGATCCACGGCCGGCTTCACGATTGGTCGAACGGGAACGCCAGTGAGGCGGAGGTCGCTGCCGACATGGACGCCCTGGATGCGTCGTGGAAGAACTTCAAGCAGACCATCCATCAGGCACAGGTGCTCAACAGTGGTGATGACACCTTGGATGACATGTTCAACGATGCGAAAGACGCCTACAAGACCCTTCGGTTCCTGCTGAAGAACGTCGAAGGCTAAGGGAAGTCAACGAAGTGCTCGGGCGCTGGGACGTCCGATGTAGGAATGTGTGGGGCGGTCGTGCCGGCATGGCGTGGCCGCCCCTTTGCATTCCGACACGGCTCAGTCGGTCCGTTCCATCTCCCAACGGTCGTCGAGGGAGTCGGCGGCTTCCAGGCGCGTGGCCACGGCGATGACGGCGAGCAGCCGGATGAGCCTGCGGCCCGGGGGCGTGAGGGAGGCCAACGCGAACAGAACGAGTGCGCCGATGGCGGCGGGGTGGGGCAGGTTGAGCAAGCTGACCCAGTAGAAGGCTACGACACCCAGCAGGACCAGCCACGGTGCGGCGAGCGGCAGCACCCGGTAGGCCGCGAAGTGCAGGCGGTCGACCACGCCGACTCCCGGGGTCCCCGGCGGCAGCTTGCAGAGCCGTATGGCCTGCACATAGGCCCGGGCGCGGCGGATCTCCTGCGAGCGGCGGCCAGGGCCTTCAGGCGTCTTGACCTCCAGGAAGCGGGCGTCGTCCAGCTTGCGCACGGCGAAGCCCTGGAGGCGCACCTGGCGCATGAGGTCGATGTCGTCGGCGGCGACGCCTGGGGTGGCGGCAAGCTGTAGCTTGGCGCGCCACGCGAGCAGTTGCCCGTGGATGCTGAAGAGCCGGCCGCCCCGCGACTCGAGCCCTCGCACCCAGGCGGTGATGCGGTCGTAGAGGCCGGCGGCAGGGGTTGGCGGCCCGCCCTCGGCCGAGCTGGGGCTGCCGTCAGCATTCAGGCTCGCCACGAACTCCTGCGAACCCGAGGCCATGCCCAACCGGCTCTCTGAGTCGAAGGCCTTCACCACGTGTTCGAGGGCCTGCTCCCGGAAGACCACGTCGGCGTCGCTGAGCAGCACGATGTCGACCAGGCCCTCGAGGGATGCGAGGCCCGAGGCGATGGCTCCCGCCTTGCCGGGTCGTGTGGTGTTGGGCACGACCTCGGCACGGATCCCCTGTGTCGCGAAGAGCTCCTCCAACAGCTGGCGCGCCCGCGGCGCCGTGTCGTCCATGGAGCCGTCATCCACCACGATCAGGCGGTGCTCGCCGGCCGGCCACTGCAGCTGCGCGAGATTGCGCAGCTTGCGCCCGATGACGGCGGATTCGTTGCGGCAAGGGACCAGCACGCCGAGGCGCAGGGCGTCACTCACGGGCGCGGCGTGCCGACGGGCTTGGGAGTCGATTTGCCACCGGCCGTGGCCAGGGCGAGCTTGCCCCAGTTGCGCGGGTGGAAGAGCACGTTGTCGGCCTGGGCACATTCCCACGTGCACTTGCAAAGGGTGTCGCGGATCTCGTCGCGCAGCGCGCTGGACGGGGGAGCGTTCCAGAGCTTGCCGAGATCCCAGTCCACCTCGTTCAGGTTGCCGATGCTCTTGCCGAGGATCTCGCAGGGATGCACATCGCCGCCCTCGAAGATGACGGCGGAGAGCGAGCCGGCCGTGCAGGGCAGGTGCGTCTGGGAGCCCCCGCTGGCGACGCCCGCGATGTGCTCGTACATCATGCGGTCGCGCGCGGTGGCCAGTTTGGCGAAGGGGAAGTCGAAGTAGGGCAGGGCCCCCTCGTCCATCAGGCGACGCTTGGTCTGCACCACCTCCCGGTAGCGGGCCACGTCCACCTCGAGCAGGTGCTGCTCCATGGCCGTGCCCCGGGCCAGGTTGATGGTGACGTTGTCCGGGCGCAGCTCGCGCACCAGTTCCTCCAGGTGCTCGGCGAGCACGTGCTGGTTCTCGCTGGTGACCGTGAGGTTGATGCCCACGCCCATGTTCTTGTGGCCGGCCGCCTGCATGCGGTAGGCGCGCACGCTCGCCATCGAGCGCTCGTGGCCACCGTCCATCTGGCGGATGGAGTCGTGAATCTCCGGCGGACCGTCGAAGGAGACGGACACGGAGAGGTAGGTGTCGGGGTTCTCGCTGACCATGCGCTCGGCGATGTCCTGCTGCTGTGTCTCCACCAGGCCGTTGGTGGGGATGGCCAGGTGGCGCAGCCCGCGTGAGCCGAAGGACTTCGCCAGCTCAGGCAGGTCCTTGCGCAGGAAGGGTTCGCCGCCGCCGAAGCTCACCCAGAGCAAGGGGCCCATGCGCTGGCTGGACGCCGCCAGGCGGTCCACCTGTTCGACGGAAGGGCCCTTGATGCCGGCCGCGACCTCTTCCCAGTGGAAGCAGTGCCGGCAACGCAGGTTGCACGCCCCCGTCACGAACAGGGTGAGGTGCAACGGGGGGCCCTTGCGCAGCAGGCCCCGCCTGACGAACGGCAGATAGCGGAGGGGATTCACGACGCGAGGATTCTAGCCCGGAAGCCGCTGCGGATGGTTCGCGAAGCTGGAGCGATGTCCGGGATCCCGAATTGAAGACGACCCCGTGGTGGGCAGATGCCATCCACGGGGTCGTCTTGGAGTCCGTAGCTCAGGCCTGCGAAGAACCGGGTGGTGAGCTCAGGTTCTGCGCAGCGCTCCGAGCACCGGTACCGAGCTCAGCTGAGCTGTTCCCAGTACTCGGCCGGCATGTCCTTGGAGATCAGGAGCGCACCGTTGGCGCCCCCGAAGATGGGCTCCTCGACCTGCGTGACGTTGCCGCCACCGAGGTGCTCGTCCATGTAGGTGGAGATGGCTTCGGCGAGGCCGCGGATCTGGGAACCGCCGCCACCCAAGAGCACGTTGTTCCGCAGGATCTCCTGGAACTCCGGGTCGAAAGAGGCCACCAGCTTGCCCAGCGCTTCGACGATGGGCGGAACGATGGTGAAGCAGGCTTCCTTCATCTCGTCCGTGATGTCGATATCGGTGGGCTTACCGTTGACGGGCCAGTTCACGATGATGGGCTCGGCCGTGGGGCGCACGGTGGAGAACCTCTCCTTGGCGTCCACGATCATCTGATGGCTGAAGGACACCTCGGGGTGGTTCTTCTTGATCAGCTTGCTGAGGTTCTCGTCGATGACGTCGCCGCCGTGGTCGAGAGTCTGCTGATCCTCCTCCTCGGGCATGGTGCCGTGCATGCGGCAGAGGTCCGTGGTGCCGGCGCCGATGTCGATCACCAGGGCGTCGGTCAAGACGTTCATGCCGTAGGCCACGGAGAAGGGCTCGGAGCAGATGATGACCGAGTCGATGACTTCCTTGGCGGCCTCGAGGATGGCGTGCCGGTTGTTGATGGACGCCTCAGCGGGCGCACCGATCACGCAGTAGACGAGGGAGTCGGCGGGGGCGTTGGCGGCGAGGATGGCGTTTTTCACCAGCTGGCGCGCGGCCTTCATGTTGGTGTTGGCCTCTTCGGCGCCCACATCAGCGGCACCGTCGGAACCCTTGATGACACCGGCTTCGAGCGGGCGGTAGACGTCCAGGGAGAGGCGCTTGGCGATGACGTCCTTGCCGAAGAGCACGTCCTTGCCGAGCAGCTTGCGGGAGACGACGTCCTTGGGGTAACCCACCAGGGACGGGAAGGATTCGCGCACGCCGTTGCTGGCCGCGATGGCGGTGCGGGAGGTGCCCAGGTCCATGCCGATGTAGACGATGGCCTGCTCCTGGTCCTTCGACTCGTCGGTCTGGTCCTCAGGCGTACTGTCAGAGGACAGAGAGAGCGCTTGCTCCTCGCCAGCCTTGAGAGCCTTGCCAGCCTTGGCGGCTTGGGCGGTCGAGCTGTCGCCGTCGTTCGGGACGTTTTTCTTGCCAGTTGTGGTGACCATGGTGAATCAACCCTCTCGGTGTAGTGTGCGGAGGACAGGGCCCCCTCGGTCGGTCAGTCTTTGTTGAGCATTTGCCTGAGCTCGACGTTCAATTTGAAGATCTCGCCCAGCAGGTCCTTCTTCATTCCAAAGTTCGGATCGCCGGATTTGAGGCCTGGATCGACCTGTTCGCCAGCAATACCGGTGGGGTCCACACCTTCGGCGCGGGCCCTCTCCAGCATGTCTTCGGTTTCTTGGAGCTTTCGCTTGAGCTTTGAGATGCGGCGTTGCAGATGATTCAGGTTGGAGGCCTGGGCGGCCGCGGCGTTGGTGCTGAGCGCTGCCGCGTGCTCCTCGATGGCGGCATTCACCAGCTCGAGTGTTTTCTTGGTGAGGTCTTCGTGGATGCCCGCTGCGTTCTGGGTGTCGCTCACCTCGGCCGTGATGCGGCGCATGAGTTCGGCCACATCCTTCGGGATGCCGGCCTGCACCGACTCCTGGGCGTGCTCGTACTCCTCGGTGGCCTTGTTCAGCTCGGAGGCGAGAGCCTGGCGGTTCTCGGCCAGCTCGTCCTTCTCGCGCAGCAGGGAATCCACCGTGCTCTGCAGGGCATCCCGCTCCTGCATCAATGAAAGGAACTCGTGGCGCACCTCGTCCTGGATGTCGCCCCGGTTCAGGTCGAGGCCCCGGCGCTGCAGGGTGTTCTCGATGGCGCGCTCGATGAGGGCCTGGATGTCCCGGAAGCTCAGCACGTTCACCGACTGGTGGCCGCGCTTCTTGAGGCCGTCCAGGGTGGTCCGCTGGGCCCGGCCGCGCATCATGTGGAACAAGTTGCGAGCGAGAGTGCGCGTCATGGCTGGGCCGGTTCGGGGGGCAGTGCCAAATCTGGCACCGGAACTGGGCTTCCATCGGCTAGCTGCCGGAGATGCCTTGAGCGGATTGCCATCGATTCGGGGGTCGGGAGCGGGGGATGACCCGGTCGAACGCACGCCAGGTGGGGAATCGGACCCGAAACTCACCAGGAGGACGGTGGTTACGCCTCCGCCGGTAGGTTCCTATGGGCAGCTGACGACGGTCTGACGCTGCCATTGGGGGTCAACCCAGCGGCACGTCCGGTCGATGAAGACTCTCGCCCTTCGCGGGGCGAGCCGGGGTTCCCGAACCCTCCCCGGGCTAAGTCAGGATCAATCAGTGGAGATGGGCCCATGCGGTTGCCATTCGGGCGGAAGTCCAAAGACGACGAGGCCGAGGCTGCCAACCGGCCCGACCCGCTCGACGACGATCTGGTCGTCCTCATGGACCCCTCCCTCGACAGCAAGCTCGTGGTCTATCAAGAGCCGCGCAGCTTCCCGTCGGAGCAGTACCGGAGCTTCCGCACCAACCTGCGGGCCATGAACCCGGGGGATGCGCCGCGCACCCTGATGTTCACGTCCACCTCACCGGACGAGGGCAAGAGCACCACCATCGCGAACATTGCCCTGAGCCTGGCTGAGTTCTCGAATCTCAAGGTCTGTCTGATCGACATGGACCTGCGCTCGCCCAAGGTGCACGACTTCTTCGGCTTGCCGGTGGGACCCGGGGTGGTCGACGTCCTGCTCGACCGCACGAACCCGCGCAAGGTGTTGCAGCCCGGCAGCTCGCCCAACCTCTCGGTGATCACGGCGGGGCGGCCCACCAACAAGATCAACGAAGTGACGTCCTCCGAGTACATGCAGGACTTCGTCGGGTTCCTGAAGCAGCAGTACAACTACATCCTGATCGACACGCCGCCCTGCGGTCTGTTCGGTGATGCGTCCGAGATGAGCAAGGTCGTGGACGGCGTGATCCTCGTGGTGGCCATCGGGCAGACCATGAAGCGACAGGCGGACGCGACCATCTCGACGCTCAACAACGCGGGCGCCAACATCATCGGCACCTTCGTGACCCATGTGCGTTCGGCTGAACCCACCGTCGTGCCGGACCTTGAAGAAGTCTGAAGTCTGAGGGCCTTCCGCCGCCGGTCGCAGCTTCAGGGCTGAATCAGGGCAGCGTCGCCCAGGCCGGCAGTTGGGTCAGGTCCGCGCCGAAGACGGTGCCTGAGATCAACCAGAACACGAGCAGCAGGAGCGTCACGCCCAGGGCGTTGAACCAGATGCCGGCGCGCACCATCTCTCGCATGGGCACATAGCCCGAGCTGTAGACGATGGCGGCCGGGGGCGTGGCGACCGGCATCATGAAGGCGCAGCTCGCCGAAAGGGTGGCGGGGATCATCAGCAGTCGCGGGTCCACGCCCAGGGTCACAGCCGCCGTGGCGAGGATCGGCAGCACCATTTCGGCCGTGGCGATGTTGCTCGTGAGCTCCGTGAGCAAGGTCAGGGAGACGCAGACTGCGATGACAACGAGCCAGGGCGACATCCCCTGCAGGGACTCGAACTGGCCGCCGGCCCATTGGGAGAGCCCCGACTGGGTGAAGCCGGAGGCGAGCGCGAAGCCTCCGCCGAACAGCAGCAAGATGCCCCAGGGCACTTGAGTCGTCATGGGCCATTCGAGCAGGCGCTCGGCCGGGCGTTCGGACGACGGAATCATGAACAACAAGAGCGACATGGCGACGGCCACGACTGCGTCGTCGATCTTGCCCTGCAAGCCCAACAGCTCCCCCCAACCCGGCAGGCGCGTCTCGCCCAACGTCAGCCCGGCGCGCGTCACCCAGAGCACGGCCGTGGCGACAAAGATCGTTGCGGCCCAGCGTTCGTCCCGGGACATGGCGCCCAGTTCTCGACGCATGCGGCCGATGGTCTCGTGGCCGCCGAGCAACTCTCCCCCAGGAAGGCGCACCACGACTCTCGTCAGCAGCAGCCAGCCCAGGATCAGGAAGCTGGCGGAGAAGGGCAGCGCGAGCATCATCCACTGCAGGAAGTCCACCTCGGGCGCGCCGGGGAAGAGGATGATGAACAGACGCGAGAAGGCGAGGTTGGGCGGCGTGCCCACCAAGGTCGCCATGCCACCCATGTTGGCGGAATAGGCCACGCCCAGCAGGATCGCTAGCCCTAGGCGCGCCACCAGGGCGTCCTCGGCGCCGCGCTCCCGGGCCGTTGCCAGCACGGACAACACGATGGGCAACATGAGCATCGTGGTGGAGGTGTTGCTGATCCACATGGACAAGGCCCAGGTGGCGAGCATGAAGCCCAGCACGAGTCGGCGCGGTTGCGCGCCGACCTTGTGCACGATGAACAAGGCGATGCGCTTGTGCACGCCGGAGGTCTGCAAGCCCAGGGCGATCAGGAAGCCGCCCAGGAACAGGAAGATGGTGGAGCGGCTGTAGTTCACCGCCACCTCGGCGATGGGCGCGATGCCTGCGACGGGCACGAGGATCAAGGGCAGCAGGCCGGTCATGGCCACGGGCACGACCTCGGTGATCCACCAGGCCGCCATCCAGGCGGCGATGCCTGCCATGCGCCCGATGGCGGGGTCGTCGCCGGGCGAAAGGGCGACCATGAGCGCACCCAGGGCAGGCCCCAGCAGCAGCGCCCACCACGGACGTTTGGCCGGGGTCGTGATGATCTCCATGGCACCTGGGTTAACCGAATGCCCTGCAGATCTCCAGTGATGCCGGCCTCCAGCCCGGCCTTGTTCGTCGGGTCGCTCCCCGGCAGGCTGGCTGACCACCCCGCGGACCAACCCACGGAGCAGTCGTCTTGCATCGCCTTGTCGCACGCATTCCCGCGCTGCTCCTCTTGGGGGTGGTGCTGCTCGGAGCCCTGGTGGCCATGAACGGCCTGGGGGAAGCCGGTGATCTCGTGGCCACGGCCCCGGCAGCCGTCTTGTTGGTGGCCTACCTACGCGCCGGACGGCGGGGGGGCGGGGCATGAACCTCAGCCTGCCCAACCCCGTGGCCGCCGACTATCGCTTGGCTTTGCTGGTGGCGACTTTCCTGGTGGCGGTGCACGCCTACCGCAAGCTGTCGCCCTACTTCGCCATGACCTGGCTCGGTGCGGGTCTGCTTTTCGGTGCGTTGTGGGGCAGCCCGTCCTGGCGCCTGCCAGACGCCGTGCGGCCGGAAGTGGTGCTGCTTCCGGCGGTGCTCTTCTATCTCTCGGCGGCCGTCACCAAGGGTTTGGTGGAAACGCGCGACGGCGTACGTGGCAACCACTTCGTGCACGTGCTCATGACGGGGGTCATTGGCGGAGTGCTCGCGTTGCCCATCGAGTACGCGGGACGCACGGCGGCCTGGCAGTTGCCCAGCACGGGCGTCCCGGAGCGAAACGGATTGGACGATGTGGTGGGTGGCCTGGTGGGTGCCGCTGAGGAGGGAGTCATCGGCGCCACGGAGTTGGCCGGTGTGCCGCTCGCCGTCGTGGCGGGCTGGGCTGTGGCCGCCACGGCCTTCTACGGCACCTACAAGATCCTCGACCACATCGGGCTGAGCAAGGCGCTGCAATGCGTGTTGCTGTTCGTGGCCATGCCCTTCGTGGTTCAGGGCGTCGAGGCGCTCAACGCCTTGCTCTAGAGTTTGGGCCCGGTTTCGGGGCGAGCTTCAGGCCGGGGGCGGCGTGAGAATCAGCGCGCCCAAGGGCGGTAGGTCCAGCACCACGGACTGAGGCATCCCGTGACAGCCTTCCGGCTGCGTGTCGATCTGCGTCGTGGCCTGCATGCCGTTGCCGCTGCCGCCAAAGTCTTCGGCGTCGCTGTTCAGCGCGACATGATAGGCGCCCTCGACGGGTGCACCGATGCGATAGGCCAGGCGCGGCACCGGCGTCATGTTCAGCACCACGAGCACGTGCTCTCCATCTGCCCAGCGCTGGTACGAGTAGACCGACTGCTCCCGGTCTTCGCAGTCGATCCAGGCGAAGTTGCCCGGGTCGGGGTCGCCCCGCCAGAGGCAGGGGGTGTCCCGGTAGAGCGCACCCAGCGTCGCCAGCAGCTTGTGCATGCCCTGGCGGTCGGCCTGATCACTGAGGTGCCAGTCGAGGCTGCTGTCGTGGTCCCACTCTTGTTCGCTGGCCAGCTCGGTGCCCATGAACAGCAGCTTCTTGCCGGGCCGTGAGAACTGGTAGCAGAGCAGCAGGCGCAGGTTGGCGAGCTTCTGCCACGGGTCACCGTGCATCTTGGCGTAGAGCGAACCCTTGCCGTGCACCACCTCGTCGTGGGAGAGGGGCATGAGGAAGCGCTCGGTGTCCTCATACATCATGGGGAAGGTGACGGCGTCGTGGTGGTGCGGCCGGAACAGCGGGTCGGTGCCGAAGTACTTGAGGCTGTCGTGCATCCAGCCCAGGTTCCACTTGAGGTGGAAGCCCAGGCCGCCGTCGGCGATGGGGGCCGTGACGCCGGGCCAGGAGGTGGACTCCTCGGCCACGGTGATGCAGCCCGGCGTTTCTTCGCGCACCAGCGTATTCAGTTGCTTCAGGAACTCCAAGGCGTCGAGGTTCTCGCGCCCACCGTGCTCGTTGGGCACCCACTCCCCGGCGTCGCGGCTGTAGTCGAGGTAGAGCATCGACGCCACAGCGTCCACGCGCAGCCCGTCGATGTGGAACTCCTGCAGCCAGTAAAGGGCGTTGGACAGAAGCAGGTTGGCCACCTCATGCCGACCGTAGTTGAAGATCAGCGTGTCCCAATCCGGGTGGCGGCCTTTGCGCGGGTCCTCGTGCTCGTAGAGCGGCGTGCCGTCGAACTTCGCCAGGCCGTGGTCGTCGCCTGGGAAGTGCGCCGGCACCCAGTCGAGCAGCACTCCGATGCCGGCTTGGTGCAGGCTGTCGATCAGGAAGCGCAGGTCGTCGGGGGTGCCGTAGCGCGAGGTGGGCGCGAAGTAGCCCGTGACCTGGTAGCCCCAGGAACCGCCGAAGGGGTGCTCCATGACCGGCATCAGCTCGACGTGCGTGAAGCCCAACTCCAGCACGCGCTCCACCAGCAGCGGGGCGATCTCCCGGTAGCTCAGGCTGCGGTTGCCGTCCTCCGAGCGCCGGGCCCAGCTGCCCAAGTGCACCTCATACGCAGACAGGGGCGAGCGCAGCGGATCCCAGCTGCGGCGCGCCTGCATCCATTCGGCGTCACCCCAGTGGTAGGAGTCCGGCGCCATGACGCAGCTGGCGTGCCCCGGGGGTTGCTCCGTCCAGACGCCGTAGGGGTCGGTCTTGAGCAGGATGTCGCCGGCCGCCGTCTCGATCTCGAACTTGTAGAAGACGCCGGGCTCGACGCCGGGAAGGAAGCGCTCGTGCACGCCCGAAGTCCCGAGCGGGCGCAGGGGCCAGCGGCTGCCGTCCCAATCGCAGAAGTCGCCCACCACCGAGACGCGCCGGGCGGCGGGCGCCCAGACCGCGAAGGCCGTGCCCACCTCGCCCATGAGCGTCATGGGGTGCGCACCGAGCTTCTTGTCAATGCGCTTGAAGTGCCCTTCCGCGAAAAGGTGCAGGTCCGTCTCGCTCAGGGTCGGGGCGAAGCGTTCCTTGATGGGGGCAGTGATGGGAGCGGGTGCCGGAGCGGCGCTCGACTTCGCAGCAGCCTTGCCCGCGCCGCGACCGGAGGCTTTCTTCGCGCCGGTCTTCTTTGCACTGGCCTTCTTCGTGCTGGCCTTGGGCGCTGCCTTCTTGCGCACGGCTTTCTTGCGCACGCTCGGCTTCTTCTTGTTGGGTTCTGGGGCGGGGCTCACCAGGACGCACCGTGGCGCAGGAGGATCAGCGCGTGGGCCGAGAGGTGCACCGACTTGCGGCTGTTGGGCACGGGGCGTTCGAGGCGTTCGGCGGAGGTGGTGTTGATCACTTCGCTCCAATTGCCCGGGCCCTGCACCTCCGGGAAGCGGAAGCGCACCGCCTTGTCGCCACCGTTCAGCAACAGCAGCAAGGTGTCTCCGTGCAGGGGGATGCCGCGCTCGTCCTTCTCGTCGGCGGCCTCGCCGTGCATGAGCATGCCGAGTACGTGGCCCGCGCGTTTCCAGTCGGTGTCCGTGAGCTCCTTGCCGTCGGCCCGGAACCAGGCCACGTCCTTGCCGTCGCCGTTCTTCTTGGTGGCCTGGCCATGGAAGAAGGCGTGGCGCCGGAGGGCCGGGTTCTCGCGGTGGATGTCCAGCAGGTGCTTGCTGAAGCTCAGCAGTTCGCGGTCGGCGGTCTCACTGGGCCAGCCCAGCCAGGTCAGCTCGTTGTCCTGGCAGTAGGCGTTGTTGTTGCCTTGTTGCGTGCGGCCCATCTCGTCCCCGGCGGAGAGCATGGGCACACCCTGGGAGAGCACGAGCGTCGCCAGCAGGTTGCGCTTCATGCGGGCGCGCAGGGTGTTGATCTGCTCGCTGTCGGTCTCTCCCTCCTGGCCCCAGTTGCAGGAGGCGTTGTCGTTGTGGCCGTCGTGGTTCTCCTCACCGTTGGTGAGGTTGTGCTTCTGCTCGTAGGTGACGAGGTCGTGCAGGGTGTAGCCGTCGTGGCAGGTGATGAAGTTGATGGAGCCATTGGGCCCCGCGCGGTACAGGTCGCTGCTGCCGGAGAGGCGGCTGGCCAGCTCGGGCAGCTGGCGGCTGTCCCCGCGCCAGAAGCGCCGAACGCAGTCCCGGTAGCGGCCGTTCCACTCGGCCCAGCCCGGCGGGAAGTCGCCCAGCTTGTAGCCGCCCTCACCGATGTCCCAGGGTTCGGCGATCAACTTCGTGGCCGCGAGGACGGGGTCCTGGCGCACGATGTCGAAGAAGCGCCCGAAGGGGTCGCTGGGGGTGTTGCCGCGGCCCAGCACGGGGGCCAGGTCGAAGCGGAAGCCGTCCACGTGCATCTCGCTGACCCAGTAGCGCAGGCTGTCCATCACCAGGCGCATGGTGTCGGGGTTGGCGGCATTGACGGAGTTTCCGCAACCCGTGTAGTTCATGTAGTGGCGGCGGTCTTCCTCCACCAGGTGGTAGTAGGAGCTGTTGTCGAGGCCGCGCATGGAGAGGTTCGCGCCCAGGTGGTCGCCCTCGGCCGTGTGGTTGTAGACCACGTCGAGGATCACCTCGATGCCCGCGCGATGGAGCTTCTTCACCATCGTCTTGAACTCGCTCACCTGCTGGCCGATGTCGCCGCTGGCGTAGCGGGCCTCCGGTGCGAAGAAGCCCACGGAGTTGTAGCCCCAGTAGTTGCTGAGGCCCTTCTCGGCCAGCGGGCGTTCGGGCAGGAAGGCGTGCACCGGCAGCAGTTCCAGGGCCGTGACGCCCAGGGAGGTGAGGTGATCGATGATGGGTTCGGAGGCCACGCCCAGATAGGTGCCGCGGATGTTGGGCGGCACATCGGGGTGCTGCGCGCTGAGGCCCTTCACGTGGGCTTCGTAGATGACGGTGCGGTTCCAGGGGATGTTCGGTGCCCGGTCGTCGCCCCAGGTGAAAGCCGTGTCCACCACCATGCTGCGCGGCATGTAGGGCGCGCTGTCGCGTTGGTCGAAGGAGAGGTCGGCATACTCCGAGCCGACGGTGTAGCCGTAGAGGCTGTCGTCCCAACGGAACGGCCCGCTCAAGGCCTTGGCGTAGGGGTCGATGAGCAGCTTGTGGCTGTTGAAGCGTTGCCCCAGCTCTGGCGTCCAAGGGCCGTGGACGCGGTAGGCGTAGAGCCAGCCGGGGCGGGCGTCTGGCAGGTAGCCGTGCCAGATGTCGCCCGTGCGCCCTTGCAGGGGGATGCGCTCCGCCTCAGTGGGGCTGTCGGGCTGGAACAGGCACAGCTCGATGGACTCGGCGTGGGCACTGAACACGGCGAAGTTGACGCCCTGCCCATCCCAGGTGGCACCGAGGGGGGAGGGCTTGCCTGGCCACACACGCGTCTTGTCGTCGCTCACCATGTGCGCGCCAGTGTAGGGGGCGGCAGGGCCGGTTTCACGGCGCGTGCAACAGAGATTGCGCTCGGGATGCGGGGGCGTGTGCGTGGGCGTACGCGCGGGACGGCAGCGCTTCGCTCAGACGGGGCGTGTCCGGGCAAATAGAGAAAAGCCAGCGCTGGTTGCCCGAGGTCGCTTCTCGTCGACCTACCCAGCGCTGACCCTCTCTGAGGAGGAGACTAGACCGGGATTTGGAGGTGGGCAAATGGGGCCCGGGCGGCCAGCCAGCCGCCCGCTAGTTCTCAACCATCGAAATGGGGAAGCCTTCGCCGCCTGCGACCACGAACGTCAGGTTCTTGGACGTCGGTTCGAAGAGCATTTCTTCGAGCTGGGTCGGTTGCAGGGCCGGGTCGGTGCCCTCCTGCCCGGGGGGCACCACATGCAGCATCGTGCGACCCAGGATCTGAGGCGGATCGAGGTCGAGGGAGAGCTGCAGCGTCAGGCTGATCTTGCGCAGCTCGCTGAAGAACAGGGGGTTGAAGCTCTCGGGGTCGATCGACCTGCTGCTGCCAACCGCGACGACACTCGCCAAGTCAGCCTCGCGGTGGGGCGGAGGCGGCGAGGTGACGACGGGGTAGGGGACGAGGGCGCCTGCCGTGTCGTTCTGAAGCTGGATTGTGTAGTCGCCGGCGCAGCTCGTGGCGAAGAGGGCGAGCAGGCACGAGGCGAGAAGGCGGGATCGGTGTTGGGTGTGCATGTGGTTTCCTCCTTTTCCAGCTGCCAGGGTACAGGAGGCTCAGGCGCCTGCGTGGTCGGTTTGGGTCGGTTCCAGGCGGTGCTTGGTCGCGCATGAGTTGGTGCCTCTAGTCTTGAAGAGTTCCTCGCTCCCTCTATGGATTGTCGCTCTTGGCCGGCTCGTCACCGCTCAACCGCCTCAAGAGTGACTCGGTTTCCCTGCGATCTGCGTCGCCTTCCGATAGACGATCGACCTGCACTCGGGCGGAAGATTCGGCTAACTCTCGGGACTCCTTGAGTCGGCCGGCGGCCTCGAACGCCATGGCGAGCGCGTACCTGGAGCGCGCAAGCTGCAGGTTGTCCTGCTGGAGGAGTTCCAAGCGTCGGTTCAGCGTGTCCTGTAGCAGTTCCACGGCCTCATCGACCCGGCCGGCTGCAGTGAGTGTCTCTCCGAGCTGGTTCGCGAACATCAATCGCTGTGTTTCCAGAATCCGGGCGCCTACGTTTCCATCGGCTTTCGCAAGCTCCACGAGTGCACGCCTGGATCCAGATTCCGCATCCTCGAAGCGTCGCTGCCACCTTCTGCAAACAGCCAGGTTGTGTCGAGCTGTTGCAAGCGCAGTCCACTCGACGGGTGACCGGGACTGTTCCTCCTCGAGAATCGATGTGCAGATCGGGGTGGCGAGATGGATTTGTCGGTCACGAATCAGTGCGACGGCGAGGTTGTTCTTCAGCTGTGCTGTTCTCGGGTGCCCAGGGCCGAGCGATTCCTCGAAGATGCGCAACGCAGAGCTGAGGTAGCGAGTTGCTTCTGCGAACGAGCGCAGCTCTACCAGGATGAGTGCGAGATTCTCCATGCTGGCTGCGGTGGAGTAGTGATTCGGGCCCTTGGTCTGCAAGGAGATCCGATAGGCTCGGCGGGCCCACGGCTCCGCCTCCTTCTGTCGCCCTTGGATGCCGAAGGCGACGCCAATGTTGTGAATCGTCCGAACAGTGCTCGCGTGATTTGGGCCGAAGAGTTTCTCGCGGACCTTCAGCGCTTCCTCGTAGTACTCGAACGCGGCCGGCTCGTCGTGGAAGAGCTGGCCGAGGTTGTCGAGGATGGCCCCGATGACGCCGGCCTGCTGGCGCTCTTCCTGCTTGCAGATCTCGAGGGCTTCCAGGAAGTACTTCTTCGAACGCTCCCGGTCTCGACGTAGGTACGCGTGACCGAGGTTGTTCACGTAGACGCCGGTACGAGCTGTGCCCTTGCCGTAGAGTTTCTGCGCTGCCTCGAGTGCTCGCTCGTACTGGAGGACCTGCTCCTTGTGGAGGCCGATGTCTCCGAAGAACGAGGCAAGGTCGTTCAAGCCCGCGATCAGCACATCGCCGGCCACGGTAGGTTCCCAGTCACGCAGGCCCGTCTGATAGGCATCGGCTGGGCTGTGTGTACCGGCGAGTCGCCTCCACAACTGCATGAGTTCGACGCGGGTACGATCGGGTTGCTTGGGGCTGGCCTGCAGGAACGGAATCGACCCCAAGGTTCTGGATGCTTCGTCGAGCAGCCCCGCCTCGATCTGCTGGTGGGGGAGCTCTTCAACGACGCGCGCAGAAAGCGGTTGTGTTGAGAAGTACGTTGCAAGCAGTTCATGTGCTGTGGTCCGCGCCTCAACACTGTTGAGGTATCGACGGCGGACAGCATCCACCAGGCTTTCGTGAGAGGGGCGAAGCAGGCCGGAAGGCCTTGCGAGATGCCCGTCAAGGTTCGCCATGAGGACTGAATAACGGATTCCGTCGAGCTGAACTCTGGAAGGGAGGATCTCCAGGAGCTCCTCTTCCGTCAGTCCCCGACGTGCGGACACCAGGGATGCCAGCGTCGTGGCCACGAGGCCCGGGCCATCACCGTCTCCGTCCAAGCGCTTCTCCAATCGCTCGAGCACGATGCCAAAGAGCCCTTCGATCGATTGCGCACTCAGCAAGCTGTTGAGCGTTTCCTCGAGCTTGCGCCACGAGCCGGTCATGTGGAGTTCCACAAGCAGCGTCCGCAGGAAAAGCGGATTCTGCGTGGTGTGTTGCGCCGACAGCCGCGCTTCATGCGCCGAGTCCAGACGCTTTCCTAGAGACGACAGGTACTGCCGCAAGAGGGTGAGTCGCTCAGCCTCCGACAGAGGTGGGACGGGGACAGGCCGCCAACTCCGGGCTCGCATCACGTCGGTGACCCTGCCCACCCGCGCAGATGCCACGATCTGAACGTTGGCTGGGAGCTTCGGGAGCCAAGTCAGTTCCCGCGACGAACTCGATTCGTCCAGCTGGTCCAGCCCATCGATCACGAGGACGAGCGTCTGTTCTTCCGGGAGCCTCGTGAACCGGTCATGTAATGCGGGTCGGAGAGAACCCATGTCCGACGGGACCTCACCTTCCAATCCGTGGCGAGTGCGTAGGAACTCACAGAGACGGAGACCGATCTCGAGAGCTGCTTCGTGCATGGAGCCCGCACCAGCGAAGTGATGGAAGACGCTGACCCGGGGCGATCGATCCGCTTGCACAAGCGACCAATGCGCGAGGATGGAGGTCTTGCCGATGCCAGCCGGGCCCTCAAGGAACGCGGCCTGCCCTGCGTCGACGGCCTCATCCAGGGCTTTCTCGATCGAACTGCGTACGACATGCTGGGCCGCTTGAACCCGAGCGAAGTGCTCGTGATGACGATCGAGACCAGCCTCCTCACCGGTGTTCTCCGTGTCCCGCAACACTTCCCGAATCTGCTCACGCAGGTCGGAGTACACACGCTGTGAGAATTCCTCGATGCGTTCGTACTCCGGACCGCGGTAGCCCGCATGCTTGCGCACCTGTTCCTTGAGTTCAGCGAGTCTGGGCAAGCCCGAGTGGGCATTGCGCTCATCGGGCGCCTGAGTCTCGTCGTGCCGGACATAGAGCAGCGGCCTGGAAGACTCCGCGTGCAGGCCCAGGGAGCCATATCGGAGTTCGAGTTCAAAGACGCTCCTGTCGACGGTGTCCCTGAGCCACGGATGTCGTTCGAGTGTTGATGAAGGGATGGAGTGTGCGCGGCTACCGTAGCGAGAGCCCAGCATGCCCACGAAGAACGGGCGGCAATTGTCGATCTCGCTGAGGCAGGTTTCGACCACGTCTCCCCGGCTCGACTGCTCGCGCGTGATTCCCCAGCGGAGATCGACGGCGACGATGGAGACGGCACGACCGGAGAACTCACGGCGAAGTCGTGGGAACACGCCCTGCAGGAGCTCGGTGCGTTCCTCTTGCATGTCCTCAAAGGTTGAGGAGATGAACACGCGGATCACGCCCGTCGGATTCCCGGTGCCAGTCGCTTGCCGGCCCGGGTGTCGTGAATCGTCAGTGGGGCGGTTCGATTGGGCCAATGGTTGGCGGAGGGCGGAGGGGAACTGCTCGGGGTTGACCGACCTCTCAAGAATGTTGCAGATGTCCTAGATCTTGTTCATTCCCAATTCCTACTCGCCGACTGGGGTCCCTTGGTTGAATGCCCTCGTCGTTCAGAGGCTGGGTGCTGGCATCGTCTCCGAATCCCGATCTGAGAGCGCTGCCTGGGATCAGTCCTCGGCCAGCAGCGCTTGCCAGGTCAGCAGCCGCGCGATGGGTGGGTCCGCGCGTGTGCCGCCGAGAGGCTGAAGCAGGCCCGAGGTTTCGACGGCGAAGGCCGGCCGGAGGCCCAGCACAACGCCATTCGCGGAATCGGCTGGGATCCAGGGTCTGGGCCGCTTTTCGCCAATCAGTCAATCACCTGATATGGATGACAATCGATGAGACATCCAGGTGACCCAGGCCCTTTCCCGAGCCACCCATGACCTCCCCCCTGGCCCGCTGGGTGAGCGGCCAGACGCTGTTCCTGCGGATCACCGGCCTGAGCGTGGTGCTGCTGCCGACGAGCGTCTTCAACCGGCACGCCGTCCTGCTGCACATCGCTCTCGGCCCGATCTTCCTGCCGCCCTTCCTGCTCTACACGTGGCGGCACGTGCGCGACGACTGGGACGACCCGCTCTCGCACGGCAAGTTCACTGGCTGGGTGTCGGGCGGCATGGCCGTGGTCCGTCTCCTGTTCGGTGTGCTGCTCACCTGGAATGGGCTGTTCGATGTGCGCCGCAGCGAGACCTGGCGCATGGTTCACATCGTCACCACCGTGGGCCTCGTCGACGCCTGCGTGGTGCTTGGGCCGAAGCTCGCCGTGTTATCTTGGGCTCGATGAACGTCGAGCAGTCTGAGACCACCGAACGGACAGGCCCCTACGCAGTGTTTGGTGCGATCCTCTTGAGCCTGCTCGGCTTCGGACTCGTCGCCTTCGCGATGTCGACCCTCGCCCCGTGGCCAGACGATTTCGCGATCACTGCGAAGCTCGAGCACCTGCGCGAACATCCGGAAGACTACGACACGCTCTTCATCGGCAAGAGTCATGTGTTCCGCTCGTTCATCCCGAACGTGATTGACGAGCGTCTCGAGCAGCAGGGCATTCGCATGCGCTCCTTCAACCTGGGCGGTCCCGGGATGAGCGCGCCCGAGATCGACCATGTGTTGCGCACGGTCCTGGAGATCGAGGGCCTGCATCTCAAATACGTCTTCATCGAAACCCCGGATTGGCACGACTTCGCCAATGAGGACCTGGAGACGAACCGGGCCTTGAACTGGCACACGCCACGGCAGACGTGGCGCGCTGTTCGGGACGTGAGCGTGACCACGTCGACATGGGGCGAGCGAAGCCGTTTGGCCTGGCCACATCTGAAGCTGCTCTGGATGCGTGCGACGGCCTACGGACAGGGCGAACACTTCGTCGTGAATCGACTGGTCGCAGCTGAGCAGCCTCTGTCCGCGGAGGCCGTGGCGCGCGATCGCGGATACCAGGGGCTGGACGATCTCGGTACGCCTGAGATGATCCGACGGCGGGAGGCGTTCGTCCGGAACCGCTCGAAGTATCGGCAGCGGGTGGACGGGATCATTTCGGGGAATCAGCAGCCCTGCGATCTCGAGCACTACGACTTTGAGGCGCTGACCGAGCAGATCGACCTGATCAAGGCTGCAGGAGCCCGTCCCATCTACATCGCGCCTCCGAGCATGTTCCCGGATGCCCAGGCCCAGGAACTGTCGAGGCAGGGCCATCTTCCGGACCTGATGGTCTTCAACGATCCCGTGCAATACCCGGACCTGTATCGCTTCAGCAGGCGCTTCGATGGGCACCTGAATCAGCAGGGTGCGATGGAGTTCAGCCAGCTTTTCGCGGACCACCTTCTCAGCGGCCTGAACTGATGTTTCATCGCGAGACGAGGCCGGAGTCAACGCCCTAGATGCTCTTCACCGAAGGGCGGTTCTTCCTCTTCTTCTTCCTGGTGCTCGGGGTGCACTGGGCGCTGCGGTCGTTCCGGGCACGCAAGCTATGGCTGCTTCTTTGTAGCTACGCGTTCTACGCGGGGTGGGACTGGCGCTTTCTCTCGCTGATCATCTTCTCCACATGCGTTGACTTCTACGTCGGACGGCGGATCCACGCCGCCGAGGAGGGGCGGTCGCGAAGGCTGTGGCTGATACTCAGCATGTCGGCCAACCTCGGTCTGCTGGGTTTCTTCAAGTACTACAACTTCTTCGCTGACTCGGCGGCCGACCTCCTGCGCTGGTTCGGCTTCAGCCCGAACGAGACCACGCTGCTGATCGTCCTGCCCGTGGGAATCAGCTTCTACACGTTCCAGACGATGAGCTACACGATCGACATCTACCGTCGACACTTGAAGCCCGTCTCGAGCTTCTCGGATTTCGCGCTCTTCGTCGGCTTCTTTCCGCAGTTGGTTGCCGGGCCGATCGTCCGTGCCATCGAGTTCCTGCCGCAGCTCGAGGAGAAACGCACCTTTGCGCGCCACGTGCAGGTGCGGGCGGCGCTCACGCTGTTCCTGGTGGGTTTCGTCAAGAAGGCCTGCGTAGCGGACCACGCTGCCGAGATCATCGATGTGGTGTTCACGGATCCCGCTTCCTGGTCCACCTCCAGCAACTGGCTGTCACTGCTGATGTATCACATCCAGCTATACTGTGATTTCTCCGGCTACAGCGACATGGCGATCGGCAGTGCCGGGCTGCTCGGCTTCAAGCTGCCCTTGAACTTCGACTTCCCCTACTTCGCCCGGAACATCGCAGAGCTGTGGCGCCGCTGGCACATCACGCTGTCGTCGTGGATCAAGGACTACCTGTTCGTTCCTCTCGGGGGCAGTCGCTCCAAGGCCGGCAGATTGATCTTCAACGTCTGCCTGACCTGGGCATTGTGCGGGCTGTGGCACGGGGCCGGATGGAACTACGTCGTCTGGGGGCTGATCAACGCGACGTACCTGTTGATCTTCCGGGTGTGGAGCCCGAGTGCTGCGGCCAAGAGCCTGCCGGGCCGTCTCATTCATTTCGCGGGCATCCCGCTGACCAACCTGTTCTGGTTGTGGTCATTGGTCTGCTTCCGCGGACAGTCATTCGGGTCGATGATGGACATGCTCCGGATCACCGTGGGCTTGCAGGTCGGAGGAGCCGAACAGGTGGACCCCAACTGGTGGGCCTACGTCGTCGGGTGCGGCATCGTCCACTGGTGCTTCTGGAAGTTGCACGTCACGGAGCGTCTGGCTGCATTGGGAACGCGCTCGTTCGCTCTTGCCTACGGCATCCTGTGGGCCCTCGTGCTGCCCTGGGTCGCAACGGGCTACACGCCGTTCATCTACTTCCAGTTCTAGTCGAGTTGGGGGGGGCGACCCGCCACGGTCGCGCGTCCCTCCGCTCGCGTTGCTGGCGCCCAGGGTCATCCGGCGCCCAATGCGACCGTGTTGATCTTCGAAACACCTTCCGGCGTCGATGGCAACCAGGCAGACAACAGCGTCCTGGCGGGAGGCCCGGCGACAGCGCCGCTCCAGGAATCCGTCGGGATTTGGGGTCTGGGCCCGTTCTTATCAATCACCTGATACTCTTATCAGTATATATGGCATCCAGGTGACCCAGGCCCTCTCCCGAGCCCCCCATGACCTCCTCCGACCCGTCCGCTGGCCCCTCCGCCGACCCGTCCCCCGGCAGAGACTGGCGCGTACAGCGCATCGCTGGCTGGACGTCCCTCCTGGCCCGCTGGGTGAGCGGCCAGACGCTGTTCCTGCTGATCACCGGCTTGAGCGTGCTGCTGCTGCCGACGAGCGTGTTCAACCAGCACGCCGTCCTGGTGCACACCGCGCTCGGCCTGATCTTCCTGCCGCCCTTCCTGCTCTACACGTGGCGGCACGTGCGCGACTACTGGGACTACCCGCTCACGCACGGCAAGTTCACTGGCTGGGTGTCGGGCGGCATGGCCGTGGTCTGCCTCCTGTCCGGAGTCGTGCTCACCTGGAATGGGCTGTTCGACGTGCGCCGCAGCGAGAGCTGGCGCATGGTGCACATCGTCACCACCGTGGGCCTCGTGTTGTTCCTCGTGCCGCACCTCGCCGCGGTGCTGTTGGTGGAGCGGCGCAAGCGCACGCAACCGGCGTCGGCCGAACTGTTGGCGCGCGCCTCTGTGCACGGGCGCTACGCGATGCTCGCCACCATCGCCTGCCTCGGGATCACCGGCGCCTTCTGCGTCGCCCTACCACCCATGGCCTTCGTGAACGAGTTCCCCGAGGGTTACGAGGCGCCGGAGGGCGGGCCTTTCGTCCCCAGCCTCGCGCGCACCGACACCGGCGGCGCCTTCGACGAACGCACGCTGGCCGGCAGCTCCGGCTGCGGCACCTCTGGTTGCCACACCGAGATCTGGGAGGAGTGGCAGCCGAGCGCCCACCGCTATGCGGCCATGGACGCCGGCTTCCAGGCCATCCAGGGCGTCATGGCAGAGCAGAACGGGCCGGTCAGCACGCGCTACTGCGGCGGTTGCCACGACCCCATCTCGCTCTTCGCGGGGGCCAAGCGCATCGGCGGAGAAGAGCTCACCGCGCGCCCCGGTCACGACGAAGGCATCTCGTGCCTGTCCTGCCATGCCATCGAGGAGACGGACGTCAAGGGCAACGCCAACTACGTGATGACGCAGCCGCCGCGCTACGTCTACGAAGGCCTGGACGGCGCGCTGCCCAAGCTGCTCAGCGACTTCCTGATCCGCACCTACCCGGACCAGCACGTGGCCATGCTGAGCCGGCGCATGTTCAAGACTCCGGAGTTCTGCGCCGCCTGCCACAAGCAGTTCATCGACGAAACGGTCAACCGCGTGGGCTGGGTGCAGCTGCAGAACCAGTACGACAACTGGAAGGCCAGTCGCTGGCACGACGAGGACGACCCGCGCCGCACCATCGAGTGCCGTGAGTGCCACATGCCGCTCATGGACTCCAGCGACCCGGCTTCCGGCGACGACGCCGACTGGAACCGCAGCGCGGACGACGGCAAGCACCGCAGCCACCGCTTCCTGGGCGCCAACCAGTACCTGCCGGTGCTCATGGACCTGCCCGGCGGCCAGGAACAAGCGGACCTCACCGAGCAGTGGCTGCGCGGCGAGTACCCGATCCCGGAGATCGCCGACCGCTGGACGGAAGGCCCCGCGGTGCCGATCGAGGTGGACGCACCGCGCGAGGTCTTTGCTGGCGACACCGTGCCGCTGCGCGTGCACATCGGCAACAACAAGGTGGGCCACGACTTCCCCACCGGCCCGCTGGACATCATCCAGGCCTGGGTCGAGATCAGCGTCACGGACGAGGCCGGTGAGGTCGTGTTCCACACGGGCCAGCGCGACGAGCGCTCGTTCATCGAGCCCGGCGCCTACATGTTCAAGGCCGAGCCGGTGGACCGCTACGGCAACCTCATTGACCGGCACAACCTGTGGGAGATGGTGGGCGTGCGCTTCAAGCGGGCTCTGTTCCCCGGCGCCGGCGAGGTGGCCAGCTTCGACTTCCCCTGCCCCGGCACGGCGACCGGCGAGATGGAGGACCTGCCGCGCATCGAGAGCGAGATGGTCGCTGTGCCCAGCGACGCCGTCGGTCGCCTCACGGTGAAGGCCTCATTGAACTACCGCAAGTTCGACCAGTACCTCTTGGACTTCGCCTTCGGGGCGGACTCGGGGCTCACCGCGCCGGTCACGGTGATGGCCACTGACGAGACCACCATCGACATCCTGCCCGGCAGTCGGCCCCTGGGGACCGACCTGCCAGCGGCCCTCACGCCAGCCACCAGCGACGACGAAGGAGACTGAGTCTTGGCTTCCATCTTCGCGCGTCGTCGGACGCGCCGCTCGCTGCTCGTTTCCGGCTTCGCGCTGTCGGGCGTCCTGGCCTGGATGGTGTTCAGCGATGACGCCGAGACGTACGTCCCCGGAGAACAGACTGACGGCCTGACCGACTCGCTGCGTCGCAACCTGCCGGACGACACGCCGTCCATCCGCTTGGTGGAGGTCGGGGAGTCGGCGGGCCTCGAGTTCGTGCACTTTCCGTATGAGCGATCGAACCGGCTGCCCGAGGACATGGGGGCGGGCGTGGCTCTAGGCGACGTGGACGGCGACGGGTTCACGGATGTCTTCCTGGTGAACTCGCATCCGGAGGCTGTCGAGGCCGAACCCGGTACCAAACCCGGTACCGAAGCCGCCTGCCGCCTGTTCCGCAACACCGGCGATGGCCGTCTGGTGGACATCACCGAGACCTCCGGAGCAGGCCTGATCCTGCAGGGCTTCGCGGCCGTTTTCCTGGACCGCGAGGGCGACGGCGACCTCGACCTCATGGTCAGCTCGCTGGGCAGCTGTCGGCTGCTGGACAACGACGGCGCCGGGCACTTCAGCGACGTGAGTGCAGAGGCAGGGCTGGACGCACACCAGGGCTTCTGGACCGGCCTCGCGTCAGGAGATGTGGACGGCGACGACGACGTGGACGTCTATGTGTGCGGCTACGTGGCCTACGACGAGAGCGCCGTGAACGCGGGCTCGCTCAGCAGCCAGTTCGGCCTGGACATCCCCTCGCTGATCAACCCCTCGGCCTTCGAGTCGGAGCGCAACTTGCTGCTGCTCAACGACGGCACGGGGCGCTTCACCGACGGCGCGCAGGCCGCGGGTGTGGTCAACCCGGGCGGCCGCAGCCTGGGCGCCTCCATCGCGGACTTCTCCGGCGACGGCCTGCCCGACCTCTACGTGGCCAACGACGTCTCGGACAACGCGCTCTACATCAACCGCGGCGACGGGCGCTTCGAGGACCTCACCACCCGTGCGCTGGTGGGCGACTACCGCGGCGCCATGGGCCTGGCCGTGGGCGACGTGGACGGCGACCTCGACCCCGACCTGTTCATCACGCACTGGGTGGGTCAGGAGAACGCGCTGTATCTGAACCTGGCCGCCGAGACCGCGGAGCAGCAAGCCGCCGAGATCCTGTTCATGGACATGGCCGATCGGCACGGCCTGGGGCAGGTGGCCCTGCCGATGGTGGGCTGGGGTTCGTCGCTGCTGGACCTGGACAGCGACGGGCGGCTCGACCTGCACGTGGTGAACGGCCACACGATCCCCGAGCGCGACGACCGCTCTCTGCTGGGTGCACAGGAAGACCACGTCTTCTGGAACGCCGGGCCGAAGCGCGGCTTCTTCCAGCTGGGCGCCTTCGCCGGCGAGTCCTTCGCAGAGGAGACGGTGGGGCGGGGCAGCGCGCGCTTCGACCTGGAGCTGGACGGCGACCCCGATCTGGTCGTGATGGTGCACGGCGACCGGCCGCTGCTGCTGCGCAACGACACGCCCGCGGCGGCGCATGGCCGGCTGGTGGTGCGCCCGCGGCAGCCGGCGGGCAACACGCAGGCGCTCGGTGCGCGCGTGGAGCTGCTGGCAGACGGGCATCGGCAGGTGCGCTGGATCGGCAGCCAGGGCAGCTACCTCTCGCAGCACGCCGTGGGTGAGGCGGCCTTCGGTCTGGGCGCCGCCACACTGGTGGACGAGCTCCTGATCACCTGGCCCGACGGGACGACGGAAACGAAGACAGATGTGCCAGCGGACCAGCTACTGACCTGGGTGCGCGGGCAGGAGCCGGAATTGGCATGGTTGCCCGGCCGCGTGGCGCAGTGGCGCGTGTCGGCCGGCGCGCCGCCCACCGATCCCGAGCAGCGCCGCGCCTTCCATCGTCTGCTGGACGAGGCCGCCGACGCGCGCATTGCCGGCAACACGCAGGCCGCGCTGGCGCTCTACGGCGAGGCCCTCGCGCTGTGGCCCGGACACGACGACGGGACCTATTACCGCGCCAACTGCTTGCTCGAGCTGGGTCGCGAGCAGGAGGCCGTGCATCTCTTCGAGCTGCTGGTCCAGTTGCACCCGCAGAGCAACCGCGCCTGGATGCAGCTAGGCAAGCTGCGTCTGCCCGGTGGTGACCCAGCTTGCGACGACCTGGCTACCGCGCGCGACGCCTTCGAGCGTGCGCATACCATCAACGGCGAGGAGAGCGGTCCCGTGCTGCACCTGGCGCTGGCCGACCTGCTGGCGGGCGAGCTGGCCGCCGCCCGCGAGGGTTTCGAGCACGCGGCGCGCACCAACGCCCGCGACGTACCCAGCCGCTACTTCGCGGGCTATCTGGCATGGACGCAGGGCGAGGGCGACGCGGCGACCAAGTGGCTGGCCGAAGCGCGCACGGCGGCCGCCGGGCAGCTGGGTGCCGGCAACTCACCTTCGTCCGAGGGCGACACCAAGACGGGCAAGGCGTTGGTGGCCAGCGTCGGCCCGGGTACGACGCACCCGGTGCTCGACCGCTGGCGAAGCGTGCTGGTGCGCGAGGGTGCCGTCGACGAGGAGTACGGGCCGGTGACGGAGGCGCTGCTCGGCGAGACGCCGTGAGCTCGCGTCTCGGTGTCAAGTCAGGTAGAGGTGAGCGTGAGCACGACGTGCCCAACCAGCAACACCGACTCCAAGAGGGCAGCGGTCCATCCGATGCCGCGCGCGGCTGAACTCCTGCTGCTGGCACCCACGGCCGTCAACAAGGTGAGCGCCATGTGCAGCGGGATGTTCAGGAAAGTGAGTCGGAGCCAGCGGGTGTCCACGAAGTCGACCGTGCTGGCCAGGGCGCCGTCTTCTCCCTGGACAACCAGGTAGACGAGCAACCAGATCAGGAAACCTTGCAGCAGCCGGTCGAGCGCCGTGGGCCGAACGGGCCTACGCGGGTCGGCCGCACGTACCACGTCGCGCAAGTGCAGTACCTCCTTGAGGCGGGCAGGGGTCGGCGGCTTCGATTCGGACGGCTGCATGGTATGGGCTCAGGCGGCTACGCGTGCGTCGGGGCAGGGGAAGATCCCTCTGCAGCCCACGAAGTTTCGTCTCAGCGCGTTCCCAGCACGTCGAACTCGCCACCCATGACACGTTCCAGCAAGCCGGTCTTGAAATTGCGGACGCTGTCGCGCACCAGCGGCGAGGGCTGCGCGCGGTAGCGCCGAACGACTCGCTGGGCCCGCTCGCACGCGGCCAGCGCCGTGTGGGCCTGCTCGCGGGCCATGACGACGTCGGCGGCCGGCTGCTCAGGCTGCGGGACGACGGTGACCCGCGCCCGGCCGCGAAGGGTCTGCCGCCGGCCCTCGTCGGGGATCTCCTGCACGTGCAGACCGCCCTCTGGCTCCAGGATGCGGTAGGCCCCGAAACCCGAGACGCCCAGCACAGTGCGGTGAACCTGACCGTGGGGCGCGTCGTCCGACGAGTTCTCCAGCACGTCCAGCGACATGCCGCGACGCTGCGCCCAGTGGCGGTACATCTCCACGAGCTGCTGCGCGAAACCGTTGCTGACGTCGGGGTCCACGCCGTCGTCGGACACGCCCGTCACCTCGATGAAGGTGTCGGCCGGCTGTCCTTCCGCCAGGCCAAGACAGGCGTTCTGCACCAGAAAGACCTGCTGAGCCAAGCGGCCCACCAGCTTCTGCGAGACGCGGCCGTTCTCGTCGGCGCGGGCGCGGGACAGGCGCTCCAGGATGGAGGTGGCCGTCTCCGTGCCGGTTTCGATGCGGTCCATGTACTCGATGCGCCCCAGCACGGCGAAGCGGAGGTCGGCTTCCCAGAAACCAGCTTCCTTCATCTGGTCCAGGGCCTGCTCCTTCTGCTCCCGCCAGGCATCGCTGTGGACGCGCTCCGACAATTGTTGCGTCCGGTCTCTCAGCAGTGCCAGCTCCTGCGCTGTCCCGTGCGGTTGGAAGACGATCTCCTCCACCTGCCGGTTCGTTCCTTCCCCGGTCGTGGCGCCTGCGGGCGCCTCCGCGTCGATCGGTGCATCGGGGTCCACGAACTCCACTTGCAGCTGCTGCCCGTTGCTGCGCACGAAGAGGAACTGATCTCCCTCCGGGTACTGGTGGTGCACGATGGTCTTGGCCAGCGGCGACAGCAGGTAGCGCTCCACGGCACGCTTCAGCGGTCGTGCGCCGAGGTCCGGCGTGAAGCCCTTGCGAAGCAGGAAGTCGATGGCGGACTCCTCCCACTCGACCGCCCACGAGCGCGTGCGTAGTCCGCGGCGACGCATCGCGTCAGACAGCTCTTTCTCAAGGATGTCGCGCATGATGGCGCGGCCCAGGGGGCGGAAGGCCACCACGCGGTCGATGCGGTTCACGAACTCGGGCGCAAAGGCCTGCTCGAGTGCGCGGTCGACACGCTGCGCAGTGGTGGTCCGGCCGAAGCCCACGCCGGAGCTGGCGGACGGCTTGCCGCCCAGGTTGGAGGTCATGATCACGATGGCGTGCCGGAAGTCGGCGGCGCGGCCCCGCCGGTCGGTGAGCCGCCCGTCGTCGAACAGCTGCAGGAACACGCTGTAGATCTTGGGGTGGGCCTTCTCGAACTCGTCCAGCAACACCACCGAGAACGGTTGCTGCCGGATGGCGTCCACCAGCGCGCCGCCGCGCCCACCCTCCTGCTCGTCGCCCAGCACGCGGTCCAGCGAGCCCTCGGCCTGCAGCTCGCTCATGTCCAGGCGGATCATGCGTTCGCCGGAGCCGAACAGGTACTCGGCCAGCGTCTTGGCCAGCTCCGTCTTGCCGGTCCCGGTGGGGCCCGTGAACAGGAAGACGCCCAGCGGTCGGCTGGGGTCCGTGAGGCCGGCCTTCACCAAGGCCACGCGGTCGACCAGGCACTCCACAGCTTCGGGCTGGCCCAGGACACGCTTCTCGAAGAAGCGTTTCAGCGTGTCCAGGTCGAGGCGTGCACGGTGATCCAGCACCGAAACGGGGATGCCGGTGAGCACGGAGAGCGAGGCCAGCAGGTCGTCGGTGGTGAGGCTGCGCGTCGGGCGGCCGTCGGTGGACAGCGAGCGGCGCGTCGCGTCGAGGAAGCGCAGCACGCGACCGGGCGCCGCGCGGGAGCCCAGATACTGCCAGCTGAGCTGCACGGCTTCCGCTTCGCAACCGGGCGCCAGGCCCGGCGACCCGTCGGGAAGCTTGTGGTGCGCACTCCACTCGGCCACCACATCGCGTGCGCCCGCTTCATCGAGGGGCGTCATGCTGTGCAACTGCAAGGCCGTCCGCAGCCGCGGCTGCTTCAGGAGCATCTCCTGCGAAGCGACGGGGTGTGTCTCCGCCACGATCCTCAGGGCGCCGCTTTCCAGGTGAGGAAACAAGTGGTCCAGCACGCTCACAGGGTTCTCCCGGTGGCGCCCGGCCCACATGAGTTCGTGGAAGGAGGGCACGACCCAAAGGACGCGCGGGCGGTTGCCGATCCCCTTCAGCATGGTCTGCAGCCGACCTTCGAGCGAGCCGATGTAGCTCTGGTCGGACATGATGTCGCTGGCGCTGGCCTCGAAGACCGTCCAGCCGTCCTTCACCAGGCGCCGAGCCAGCACGGCGATGCTCGCGCTCTTGCCGATACCCGCCTCGCCCACTAGCAGCACGGACCCTGTGCCCTGCTGCAACAAGCGCTGCAAGTCGTCGACCGTTTTCAGCAGCTGGCGGTACTCGAGGACTTCCTCGCTCTCCGGCGCGTCGGCCTGCCCCAGACGGCGGCCGAACTTGTCCAGGAAGGACACGTCGACGGCCACAGCGGCGTAGTCCTGATACTCCTTCCTCAGCGTTTCCGCCGCCTCGCCCTGCAGCTGTCGCAAGACTTCGGTCAGGTCGGCGGCCGCTTGGGGCCGTGACAGAAGATGTTGGGCGAAGGAGGGCTGCTCACCATGCGCCACTTGGCGCTCCAGGAACTCCTGCAGGAACTGGATGGAGAAGCGGGTATCCCAACCTCCGTCGAGGCGCGCGAAGACCCGACCCACCAGCGGCCTGGTGCCGCGTGCGCTGAGCGTGCGCAGCACGACATCGCGGGTCCAGTACCCCACCGAGTTGACGTGTTCGATGAGTGCCTCTTCGAACTGCTCAGGGTCGTCGGAGCGGTGCGCCAAGGCCTCCACCGCCATGCACGCCAGCACGAGGTTGGCACCGATGTAGTACGAGATGCAGTCGGAGGCAGAGAACAGCTCTCCGCGCAGGATGTCCACGCCTTTGCGGAAGTCGTCATGCGCCAGCAGGTCAGCGGGGCTCGCGCTCTCCTCGTAGCAGTCGCTGCACTTGCCGGCCAGACGCAAGAGCTCTCGTGAGGCACGGCTGCGGGCGGTGCTGCCGTCGGCTTCGGGGGTTGTGCCCTTGGCGGACGGCTTCTGACGAGAGCGGCGCCTGCGAATCCACAGGGCCACGACAACGCCGCCGACCAGGGTGCCGATGAAGAAGTCCATGCGTGACGCGCCCCTGAAACCCGTGTGTTCTCGTGCAATGTTCCGGGCGAGAGCTTAGCGGATCGGGGGGACGACACGGGCCCCGAGGACTCGCCCTGCTGCTGGAGTGGCATCTGCGACGCCTGCTGGACCTCCGTCGACGCCCTCGACATGATCAGACGAACGGGCTGGGTGCTCCCTGTCGGACGACCGACCTGCCCCCGGTCCAGAAGGGAGCCCCATGACAACGACGAGCGACGATCGGTTGCCTTGCTCGCCCGCCAGCACCGGCCGCGTGTCGATCCCCGTGCTCGCGGGGGTCGCGCTCGGACTGGTCCTACTGGTCCTGCTCCAAGTGCTCATGCAGGATGGCCAGGATCCCGCAGGTGGGGGCGCACACCTCGTGGACCCGGGGTCAGACGCCGCGCGCCTCCCGATGGCCTTGCCCCAGGGTCCGGAGCCATCCCAGGTGGATGTGATGCCCCTCGCAGCGGCAGGGACCGAAGAGGCTGCGTGGCTTGAGCAGCCCGGCGAGATGACCCCGCCTGTCGCGACCGGCGGCACACTGCTCGTGCATGTCCGTTGGGGCGACGACGGGCTGCCTGCTGCAGAGGTTGGCGTCACTGTCATGGCATGGACCGACACGCGCCGCCGTCCGCGGCAGGCGACGACAGATTTCGACGGCACGGCGCGCATTCACCGGTTGCCCACAGGGAAGGTCACCGCCTACGGGGATCGAGGTGGCACGGCGAGTGCGGAAGTCCCTGAGGGTGGGACGGCCAACGTTGAGATCACCTTGCCGTCGGGCCCTTGGGTGCACGGTGTCGTCCTCGACCCGAATGGTGTGCCGTTCGCCGGTGCAGACATCTGGCTCAGCGGTTACGGCACGGTGAGTGAGGGGCAGGTCGTTACACGCTCGGACGAGGCGGGCCGCTGGTCGATCCGTGGCGTCTCCGGTGGACATGTGGTGGGCGCCTTCGCTCCGGACTCCTGGGGCCCGTCGGACGTCGTCCATCTGGGGGAGACGGAGGCGGATCGCGTGGACGTCGAGCTGCAGCTGGTACGTGAATCAGGCACGGTGCATGTGACGGTTACGAGTGGGGTGGAGGCCCCGGTTCCGGATGCCGAGGTCGTGCTGGGCGGGCGCTACGGTTTCGAGCGAGCGCAGACGGAGACCGTGGGCGGGTCCACGGGCGTCGTGCCCCCTTTGCGTGCGCGGAGCGGGGCGGACGGCGTCGCGTCCTTCCTCGCCGTGCCGCCCGGGAAAAACATGGAGCTGACGGTGCTGGCCGAGGGCTTCTCGCCCCAGACCTCGTCGCTGGTTCTCGACGACGGTGGGACGAGGGATGTGGCCGTCAGGCTGCTGCGCGCTGCCCGGATCTCAGGGCGCGTCCTGACAGGTGGGGACGAACCGGTGGCGGTGCCCGGCGCGCGCGTCATGGTGACCCGCGAGTTTCCGGTCGTCCGCTATGGCGACCTGGAGTACAGCGAGACGAGGACCGACGCCGAGGGTCGTTGGATGCTCGCCGGGGTGCTGCTCGGCCCCGTGACCCTCGGCGCAAGCCACGAGCAGTACGGGCGCGCGGAGCGAGAGCTACGCGTTGCGCCCGGATCCGAGCAGGGAGACCTCGTGCTGACTCTGTCCCGCGGCCTCGAGGTCACGGGGACGATCACCGACAGTTTCGGCGCGCCCCTGCAGGGCTGGGTCGTGCAGCTGGAGCGGATTGGAGCCTATGACGGCTGGCGCGGCGAATCGGTCTCGGACGAGGCGGGCGTCTTCGCGGTGACCAACTGCAACGAAGGCGCGCACCGGCTCGTGCTCATGGAGCCGGAGTTCCGCAGCACGGTGCCGGTCCTGGTCGTCGACGATGTGCACCCCGACCGGGAGCCTCTCAGCTTGGTGGTGCCGGAGGGCTCCATCGCTTCGGCAAAGATCCGCTTCTCGCTCGTGGATCGCTACGGCGCGCCGATCAGTGGGGCCGTCTCGCAGTTTTGGTCCGAGCGGGCGCCCGCAAGCGTGGTGGCGGGCGAAGCGCCGGGGAGTTATCGCAGCCGGCTCCTGCCGCCGGGGACCTGGACGCTCCGGGTGTGGCCCGGCGAGCGGCCCGGTCTGGTGCGAGAGGGTCTCGTGCTGACGTCGAAGCAGGTCCTCGACCTGGGTTCCTTGGAACTCGGCGACGGCGGACGCGTGCACGTCGTGGACTCGCGACCGCCGGATCTGGCGGACATCGAAACCTGGGCGGTGATTGGAGATGAGCACGGTTCGTGGGTCGGCAACCTGCATCAGGTGGAGGACGGTTGGCTTTCGGACGCCCTGGATCCGGGGCGCTACTTCGCCTCGATCGACGGTAAGGGAATCGCGACGGCCCGACGCTCCGTGGACGTCCTCGAGGGGACTACGGTCGAACTGCACATCGATCTCGAGCCAGGCATGTTCCACGGAATCCAGGTCTCGGGTCTCGACGAGAGTCCCGCGGTCGCAGCCGTGAGGGCGCAGTTTCTCGGCCAGCGCGCACTGCGCCTCGAGGTGGACGACTCAGCAGGCCAGCCCGTTGTGCGGCGCATGGAACCCATCGACGGCCGCGCCGAAGCTGGACGACCGCTGCAGTTCGTGCTTCAGGCTCGGCCGGGAGACTACCGAGTCCGACTGCTCGCGGACGATGTCGTGGTGGCGGAGGGCGACGCGACATTGCTGGAAGGCGAGCTGCACAGCATCACGTCACTTCAGGCGCTGCGCTGAACGGGGGTGTCTGCCAGCCCCAGAACGCCCGACCTCAACGTCTGACCTGTAATCCTGCGCCTACTCCGGCGGCGCGTCGTGCGCCTCCCAGGTCGCCAGATCAAACGGCCGGCAACGCTCCCCCGGCGGAAAGCCCCGGAACTGCGTCTTGCAGCGGTAGCAGATCAGGAAGCGCTTCACGATGGCCGCCATGAGCAGCCAGTCGAGCAAGGCCAGGATCACCAGGGCGATGAGCAAGTACGGGATGCTCAAACCGCTGAAGAACAGCGCGGCGAAGATGACCACCACCAGGATCACGCCCAGCTTCTGGTTCACGTCCTTTTGGATGCACAGCGTGTGGTACTCGCACACCGGGCAGCCGTCGAGCTCGCCCTGCTCGTTCACATGCTTCGGCAGGTCGACGGGCTTGGGAACACCACAGCTGCCGCAGGTGGCGCTGTTGGGCAGGGCCGTCCCGCGCGGGCCGATGCGGCGCTCGGTCCAGTGCCCGCACGAGCCGCACTCCACCACGAACGACAGCTCGCGGTGATCGCGGGCCGGGATCTTGGTGACCTCGTCGGTCATGATGCGCGCGCTCGGGGCTTGTATGCGCGACTCACAGCGGCACGCCCGTGGAGCCCTCGACCATCTTGCCGATCAGGTCGCCCAGATAAACCAGGACGCACATGGCGTAGAGAATGCCGGTCGCAGGCTGCGTCTTCTCCATGCGCACCGTGATCTTGGTCATGAGGGCCATGACGGCGGGCACGATCAGGCCCACGGGGATGCGCGCCCAGACGTTGGCCACGTCGATCACCCGTTGCGGCTCGCGCATCATGATGTCGTCGAGGCTGCGGTTGCCGGGGCCCAGGAAGCTGTCCCACATGAGCCACAGGGCTAGGGCCGAGACGATGGTCTTGGCCAGGAAGATCCACGGCAGGGGCGTCACCAGCTTGCCCAGGTGCTTGATGTCGAGGTCCTGTGAGACCAGGTACCAGTGGCCGAGGATCATGCCCCAGGTGCTGAAGCCTAGGGTCAGGGCCGAGCCGTAGGCGCCGGCCAGCACGAGGGTCTGTTCGGTGGTGGTGACGTCGGGGCCGAGGCGGCTCCAGGAGGCTGCGCCCACGACGACGCCCGCGGCCAGGGTGCTGAGCACGAGCACAGTGCGCTCGATTCCGGGCTTGTCCCAACCGGAGACGGAGCTGAAGGCGAGCATGCCCAGGGTGGCGGCCAGCAGCGACCAGGCGGTGAGCTGCTCCGGGCCGCTGGCGGTCTCGCGCCACATGGCGTCGCCGCAGAGGGTCAGCGCCAGACCGTAGAGCGCCACCATGATCCAGCCGCTGAGCTTGAAGTACTTGGGCCCCAGGGCTTCCCGATCGTTGATCAGGAAGGTGAGCATGGAGCCGAAGCCCATCTGGACCAGGAAGAGGAGTGAGACCTCCGAGGCGGACATGCCGGCGGGTTCCAGGGGGGCGACGGGCGAGGGCGACGGGCGAGAGCGAGAGGCGGCAAGCGGGCTGACGACAGTCAGACCGTTGCATGGGGAGCGGCCAAGAGGGGAGGCTACCTCGGACGTCGCGCCGCGATCCACCGCGACGTGCTGCGCCCTTGCCCGCCCCCGTCTTTCCCGCCCCGCCTTTCCCGCCCCCCCCTTTGCCAGCCGGAGACAGCACCTTGGAACTCGAGCAGATCGTGCACGCCCTGGGGCGCATGGCCGTGGTGCTGGAGCTGAAGGGCGCCAACCCCTTCAAGACCCGGGCGTTCTCCGGGGCCGCGCGCACCCTCAAGCGGCTGGACGGCGCCCTGGAACTCATCGACGCCGGCAAGGTGGACACGGTCAAGGGCATCGGCAAGGGCCTGGCGGCCGACATCGCCGGCATGCGCAGCAGCGGCAGCTTCGAGGCGCTGGACGAACTGGCGGCGGACATCCCCGACGGCGTCTTCGACATCCTCGACCTGCCGGGCCTCGGCCCCAAGAAGGTGAAGACCATTTGGGAGGACCTGGGGGCAACCAACCTCGGCGAGCTGGAGTACGCCTGCCTCGAGAACCGGCTCGTGGACCTCAAGGGCTTCGGCGCCACCACGCAAGAGAAGGTGTTGGCGGCCATCGACTTCGCACACCGCAACCGCGGCCTGCACTTGATGAACGTGACCTGGGGTGTGGCCGACGAGATGCTCGACGTCCTGGGCGGGCTGGCAAAGGTGGAGGCCGTGGCCGCCGTGGGCGGTGTGCGTCGCGCGAAGTTGGTGACCCGCGATGTGGACCTGCTCGTGGCGTATCCCAAACCCGAAGCCCTGGGCGCCGCGCTGAAGAAGATCAAGGGACTCGACGAGCTGACGTCGGAGCCGGCGGAGTTCCGACCTCACCGCTGGTTGGGCAAGGTGGGTGGGGTGCCGGTGGAGGTGTTGGCTTGCACGCCGGACAGCTGGGGTTGGTCGCTCGCGGCGAGCACGGGTTCGGTGGAGCATGTCGCGGCGCTGGACGCCCGGCGTGGTGCCGGCAAGGAATCGGACGCGTTGAACAAGGCGGCGGCCCTGTCGGCTCCCGGCACGCGCCTCGGCCCGGGCAACACATCGATGCCCGCCGAAGAAGCGGCCGTCTACGAGGCGCTGGGCCTGGCGTGGCAGCCACCGGAGTTGCGGGAGTCGGGCGAGTTGCGTGAGGCCTCCGACGGCCCCGCTCCCGAGCTGGTCACCCGCGAAGACATCCGCGGTGTGTGGCACAACCACACCGATTGGAGCGACGGCAGCGAGAGCCTCGAGACCATGGCCGCCGCTGCCGCCGAGCGCGGGCTGACCTTCCTGGGCATCTCCGACCACAGCGGCTACGCGGTCTACGCCAACGGCCTCGACGCCAAACGCCTGAAAGAACAGGGCCAGGCGATCCAGGCGTTCAACGAATCAGCGGCCGGAAGCGGCGACGGCAGTTGTCGCCTGCTGCGCGGCCTCGAAGCCGACATCCTGCCGGACGGCAGCGTCGACCTGACAGGCAAGGGCATCGAGGAGCTCGACTTCTGCGTCGCCTCCGTGCACAGCGTCTTCGGAATGAGTGAGGAGGACATGACCGAGCGCGTCTTGTCCGCCATTCGTGAACCCGCCGTCACCATGCTGGGCCATGCGACTGGGCGCCTGCTGCTCTCCCGCAAGGGCTTCGCCTTGGACATGGAGGCGGTGCTCGACGCTTGCGCGGAGTGCGAGGTGGTGCCGGAGCTGAACGCCAACCCCTATCGTCTCGATCTGGACACCGACGCCCTGCGCGGCGCCAAGGCTCGCGGGCTGAAGGTGGCCATCAACCCGGACGCCCACCACCCCGGTGGGCTGGACGACCTGCGCTACGGCGTGGCAGCGGCGCGGCGTGCGGGGCTCACGGCGGATGATGTGTTGAACTGCGAGGCGCTCAAGAGCTGACTGCCCTTCGCCCCGACCCTACTTGTCGAAGATGTTGCGGTCCTTCGGGATGTGCTTCTCTTCGATCTCCTCGATGTGGAAATCGGGGGCGCCGGGCTTGTCCGCATCACCCTTCTTGGTGGGCGGCTTGACGGGCGGGCTCACTGGGAAAGCTGCGTCGGTCTTCTTCTCGTTCTTCTTGCCGGTCATGGCGGGTCTCGTGGTCGTGAGGTGTTGTCGGTTTCTGCTTGGCGGTTGAGTGGTCGAGTCTAGGCGTCGGCGGAGACCAGCAGGCCCATGTCCACGGCCTTGGCCAGGAAGCTGGCGGCGCCGTCTCGATGGTCGTCGCCGTAGAGGCCCAGGGCCACCTCGGTTCCTTGCTCCACAGCGTTGTCGATCAGGCGCGCTGCGTCCACGCCCAGTTCCAGCACCCGGTGGTCGTCGCCCAGATAGGCCACGGCAGAGGGTTTGGCGGGTAGGGCTTCGGCCTCGGCGCTGGCGCGGCTCTCGCTGCGGGCGACGCCCCCGAGCGGGGTGGGGTCGCTCCAGACCCGGTCCAGACGGCCGCTCACCTCGCTGTAGCTGTAGGGCAGTTGCACGATGCCGGCGTCGTTGCGCAAGGCGACGCGCTGGGGCAGGTCCTTGGTGCTCTGGAGCGGCGGCGCGCGGTTGGGGCGGCGGGCTGCGTGCTGCTCGACTCGGAAGACGTCGACCCCGTCCTTGCACAGGTAGAGGAAGATGTGGCTCTTGTAGCGGTAGTACAGGAAGTTGTCGCCGCGTAGGGCTGCCAGGGCGTCGGTGGCCGCACCCAGGATACTGTTGAAGGCCTCCTTCACCTCCGTGCGCGACATGCCGAACTCGGACTCGTGTTCGAGATAGCGCGCGAGATCGTTGACGGGTTTCTGGCCCGGCTTCAGGTCCCGGGGGTCGTCGATCACCTTCGAGATACCGTAGCGCCCTGGGTCGCGGTACATGGGCGACACCATGTCGAGATTGAAGATCTGCAGGCTGATCTCACCGACGTAGTCCTTGTTGCGCACGATGAACGCGCGTGTGGCGTCGGCCTCGGCGCGGCTCTCGGTGGGCAGGCCCACCATGGTGTAGAGGGTGGCGGAGATGCCCGCCTCGTGGGTCTTGCGGATGACGCGTTCGGCCTCTTCCAGGTCGACGCCTTTCTCCACGAGATCCAATAGGCGTTGGCTGCCTGCCTCGAAGCCGTACATGAGCTTGCGGCAGCCAGCGTCGTGCAAGCGTTTGAGCGAATGCTCGTCGAAGATGCGTTCTTCCATGCGCGCGTCGCACCACCAGCGAATGTCGAGTCCCGCCTTCTCGAAGGCATCCGGGATGCGCTTGGCCATGAGCGGCGGCAGGTCATCCATGATGAAGTAGAAGAACTTCGTGTCGTGGCGTTCGACCAGGGTCTGCAGGTCTTCCACCAAGCGCTCGACGCTGCGCTCCCGGAAGGTAGGGCCGATGGCGGTGTAGAGGGTGCAGAAGCCGCACTTCTCGAAGTAGCAACCCCGGGCCGGCGCGATGGGCAGCACCAGCTCACCGGAGTAGTACATGTGCAGCGGCAGGTCGCTGAAGTCCGGGGTGGGCAGCTCGTCGATGGGCATGGGCGTCAGTTCGCCGTTGGTGTACACCGTCGTGCCGTCGCTGTAGACGAGGTTGGAGATGCCCGCGAGATCGGGTGTGCCGCGGGCTGTGCCTACGGCGCGCTTCGCCGAGGTGCTGTCGGCGCCGGTGCTTGCTGCAGAGTCGGCTGCCGCCGAACCGTGGGCCGTGACGCCGTCAGGGGGCGCTGCGTCAGGATCTCCCGCGCGCACCACACCGCCCGCCGCCGCCACCGCGCGGCACGTCTCGAGGATCGGGCGCTCTCCTTCATAGATGGCGAGGCTGTCGATGCGACCGAAGAGCGGCCCGGCATGGCTCAGCCGGTTGCCGACGTAGGCCAGCATGCCGCCGCCCAAGGTGATGTGGATGCCGGGCCAGCGCTCCTTGACCATGCTCGCCAACGTCAGCGCCGGCACCATCTGACTGCCGTAGGTGACGGAGATGCCCAGCACGTCGGGCATCTCGCGCTCGATGCGAGGCAGGGCGTGCTGTTCGAAGAACTCCCGGAACATGTTCTCGGTGGGGTGGTCGATGCCCGCGAAGAGATCCTCGGTGCTGTCGATGGAGGTGCTCTGGGTGTAGTTGTGTGCCGTGAACAACGAGGGTTGGTACTCGGTGCTGATGTGCTTGAGCCCCGCCTCGAAGGTGCGCATGGCCCAGAGGTATTTGGGTCGGTCGTAGAAGCTGTCCTTGTCCCGCAGCATGTCCTTGGCGCGGTCGATGTTCGCAGCGAGGTAGGGGCCGGCGGCCAGCGCATCGGCATCCATGCGGAAGCGATCGAAGTGGTCGGGCTTGAGCTCCACACCCCCGGCGTCCTGCCACTGTTGGGCACGCTCGCGGATGCGCTCCGTCGCCAGGCTGAGGCGTTCCTTGGACAGCAGCATCTCGTAGGCGTCGAGGTTGAGGTCCCAGACCGTCGCGCCGGGGAAACCCTCTTGTGCCAGAAACGCCTTGAGCGACGGGAGCGCGAGATAGGGCTGCGTCGGGTGCCCCTGGGGCGGGAAGATGAGCAGCGCGCGCAGGTCCTCGGGGGCGCGGGTACCGGTGCTGGGGCTGGTCATGTCTGGGCGTGTCCTTCGGCGGGAGAGACGAGGCCGCGGAGTTGTTGTCGGGCGTCGGCGACGTGTGTGGCGGTGGCCGCGGGCCAGGCGGCGAGCAAGCGTTCGTCGTCGCGCTCGTCGGCGGCATCGGCCAAGAAGTCGGAGAGGGCGATGGCGCGCACCACCTCGCTCCGGCGTACGAAGAGCACTGCGCGCGGCGAGGGTTCAGGGTCGGCGCGAGGGGCGGTGCCAGCGAGCGGGGCGGCGAGGGTGATTGGTTCGCCGGCCTTGGGGGGCGAGCCGTTGTCGGTAGGGTTGGTTGAGGCCACCACGGTCCCGCAGTCGCGCTGCACGGGTTCGAAGATCTGGCCGGCGTCCATGGCTCGGACCAGGGGCAGCGGGTCCATGTCAAAGCGCACCACCTGCCGAGTTTGCGTGTCGAAGAGGGCCAACTCGTACTGCGCAAGGGAGGCGATGCGCGGGTCGTCGCAGGCCATGGCGTCGGCGGCGAAGCGGCGCGCGGCGGGGGCGCGCCTGAGCACGTGGGGCTCTTCCCAGAGCTCGTCGTCCACGGCGTTGCGCCGGGCATCGACTTCGCCAGCTTCGGCTGCAGGGATCGCCGTCTGAAAGCGGGCGCCTGCGAGAAAGGAATCGAGAAGATCGCGCAGGCTTACCCCGGCATGGACTGCCAGGGCGCGGGCTGTGCGGGGCAAGACCTCCAGCAGCAAGTGAGCGTTGCGGGTCAGTAGCGAGAGGGCGCGCGGTGTGGTGTGCACGGGCGAGACCACACGGAACGCTCCGAAGACCTCGGCGTCCTCCGCGATGAGCCGCGCCTGCGCAGGGTGCACGTGGCCCAAGGGGATGTCATGCCCGCGCACGAGGTCGGCGTGCACGCCCGGCAGCAGTTGCAGCTCGTCGCCGAGTTGGTTGGCCGCGCCGTTGCCCGGGGTGGGGTTGTACCAGTGCAGGGAGAGGGAGACGCCGTCCACCACCGCCATCTCGGCTGCCAGTTGCAGGTTGGCTTCCACGTCGTCGCGGGTCTCGCCCGGCACGCCGCACATGAGGCCGAGGATCGAGGCCATGCCTACTTCCGAGGCCATGCGCAAGGTGGCGCGCACGTCGAGGGTGCTGGCGCGGCCGCCCTTGTTGACGTCGGCCAACACCGGAGCGCTGGCGCTCTCCACTCCATAAAGGATGCGTCGACAGCCGGCGGCGCGTAGGGCCGTGAGCAGTTCGCGGTCCACGAGGTCGAGGCGCGTGCGGCATTCCCAGGGCAGGGTGTTGCCGCGACGTACCTTCTCGGTGCAGATCGCCAGCACCCGTTCGCGGTCGACGGTGAAGAGGTCGTGGGTGACGTAGACGCAGTCGAGGCCGTCGAGGGCCGCGAGTCGATCGAAGGCGTCGGCCGCGTGCTCGGGGGAGAGCTGGCGCGCCGCGCGTCCCCAGAAGACGGGCGTGGTGCAGAAGCTGCAGGCGAAGGTGCAGCCCCGGCCCAGGTCGATGGGGAACAGGGACTCGCTGGCCTGGGCCGCGAGGGCGTAGTCGCGCGGGCTCTCGGCGAGGTCCCAGGCGGGGGGCGCAACGTGGTCGAGGTCTGCGATGACGGGCCGAGGCGCGGTGCGGTGGGGGGCGCCGGCGCGCCGCAGCACGAGGCCGGGGACGTTGCAAGCGTTGCTACGCGCGATGAGATCGGGAGCGCCCTTATCCAACGCCGCCAACCACTCCACGAAGGTTGCCTCCGCTTCGCCCACGGCCACGGCGTCGATAGCCGGGTAGCGGGCGATGATCGCTTCCTCCACCGTCTCGGGGCCCTGGCCGCCGAGCAGGATGGGCAGGTCGGGTTGCCGGGCCTTCACCGCCGCCGCCAGATGAAGGCTGGCAGGCATGGCGGAGATCATGGACCCCAGGCCCAGGACGTCGGGGCGCTCGGCCAGCAGCCGCTCGGCGCAGGCCTCGATCAGGCTGTCGTCGGCAGTCAGGTCGCCGCGGCGCAGCTCCAGGGCCAGGTCCACGAAGCGCACCCGATGCCCGGCCTCGCGGGCGGCGGCGCCCAGATGCAACGGACCCAGCGGGGGCATGGAGTACCCGAAGGTGTCGCGGTGAGGCGGTTGGACGAGCAGGACGCGCAGCATCGTGGGGCAGGCTAGCAGCCCGCGGAGCCGGGAAAGAGGCCGAACCGGTTTCAGGAGCTGAGTCTACGGGGCGCGGTCGCCGATCGTGAGGCCGCGCGTGAAGCCGACTTCGGTACGTGCTGTGTGCCGCAACGCGGTAGCATGCGCGCACCATGGACATTCGAATCCAGTACTGCCATTCCTGAGGCTTCAAGGAGCGGGCGGCGAGTTACGCCGCCCATCTGAAGCAGGCCCTCGACGTCTCCCCTGAGTTGGAGGCCATCTCAGAGAAGGGCCAGTTCCGCGTCCAGGTGGACGGGCGCACGGTCCTCTCCCGTCGCGGCGGTCTCTTCGCCCTGCTGACGCGCAAACCCTGGCCGTCGGAGGAGGAGGTGCTGACGGCTGTGCGGAGCGCGTTGCCACCCGCGCGCTGACGCGGGCCCTTCGCTCGTGCGGATCGCGCGCGCATTGCGTCGCGCGGATCGCTCGCTTGACGGCCTCAGCCGCGCAGTTCCTCGGCCATTCCCACCAGCTGCGCTTGGCCTTGCTTGTCGAAGGTGCTGACAGCAATGGCCACGGCAAAGCCCACCACGAAAGAGGGCAGAAGCACATCCAGGTCGACCAGGTATTGAGCCCAATGGTCGAGTCCGGAGGAGTGCAGGAGCGGGGGAGCGGCAAACTTGAACAAGGGCACAGCCAGGAAGCCGGCGACCATGGCGCACTTGGCTCCCAAAGCCGTCAGCTTCGACCAGAACAGGCTCAGGATCATGACCGGGCAGAAGGTCGCGGCAATGCCCGACCACCCGAAGATGATCGTCCAGAAGACGCCCTTGTCCTTGTCGACCCAGACGATGCCGATGCCCACCAGGAAGGAAACCAGGGAAAGGCCGACGGTCACCTTTCGCGAAAGTTTCATCAGGCGCTCGTCGCTCATGTTGGGGTCGCGTGTCTTCTGCCAGTAGTCACGCACGCCGGCGCTCGAAGCCACCAGCAAGAGCGAGTCGATGGTGGACATGATGGCGCTCAAGACCATGGCGATGAAGATGCCCGCGAAGAACGCTGGCAGCAGGCCTTGTGCCATCTCGGGCAGAACATTGTCCGAGTTGAAGTTCAGCATCTCAGGCGTGTAGATGGCCCGCCCGAACAGCCCCACCAAGACCGCCCCTGAATCGGCCAAGAGCGTCCAGGTCACGGCGGTCAAGGTGCCCGGGACGATCTGCTTCTGGTCCTTCATGGAGATGTAGCGCACGAAGACCTGAGGCGACCCCAGGAAGCCGATACCGATCGCCGCGAACCCAAAGATGGAGACGATGGCACCCACGCTCCAGGATCCGCTGCTCGGTCCGTCCGGCCCAGGGCCGTGCAAACTCAGCAAGTGCGGGTCGATGGCTCGCAAGCTCTCGGTGACGCTGCTGAGTCCGCCCGCGTGATTCAGGGCGACGAGCGGCAGGGCCACCAAGCCCAGGACCATCAAGGTCCCCTGGAAGACGTCGGACCAGACGACGGCCGTGAATCCTCCTTGCGTGATGTAGAGCATGACCACGGCGAAGCCCACCGCCGCGCCTACATAGTGGTTCCAGCCCAGGAAGGCGTGGAAGGCCGCGCCCGTGGCGTGCACTTGGGCGCCGGCGTAGATGGGAACGAACACGAGCAAGGCCATGGCGGCGATCAGCCGCAAGCTGTGGCCGGAGTCACGCAAGCGCGACTCCAAGTAGTCCGGAACCGTGATCGACTCGTAGCGATCACTCAGCCGTTTGAAGCGGCCGGCCATGAACAGCCAGGCCCCTGCCACCCCGATCAATTCTCCCAACACGACCCAGAAGGCCTTGGCCCCGACCGCGTAGCCCATCCCCGTCAAGCCCAGGAGCAGCCAGGCGCTCTCCCCCGTCGCTCGCGCCGAGAAGGCCACGTTGAAGAACCCGAGGCTCTTGTTGGCGACGAAGTAGTCGCTCATGTTGCGCGTCCGCTTCGCTGCCTTGTAGCCGATGAACAACAGAATGGCGGCGTAGACACCAACGGCCATCAACTTCAGAAGCGTCTCGGTGGTGATACGGAACCTCCTCTAGAACTTGAACTCAGTGGTGGGCGACCCGGTCCAGAGTACGCTGACGCTGGCTCATTGCGCAGCACAGCTTCCTGCGATGCACGCCCATCCTTCAGCGCGTGCCGACAAACGTCCAAGCAAGGATCCGGCTCTTCTTCTGGCCCTGTGCCATGTCCAGCGTCTTCGCTTCGGTCGCCCCGGCCCTGTCGAGCGCTTTGTGAAGGCGTGTGAGGTGCGCGCTCTTGGAAATCAAGGTGGTGAACCATCGGCACAGCTGCGGCCGCTGGGCGCTCTGCGCAATCAGTCGCTGCACGAATCCCAGCTCCCCGCCGGGGCACCAGAGTTCGCCCGCCTGTCCGCCGAAGTTCCTCGTGCTCTCTGCCAACGTCTCGGGACCTCTCCCGCCCGAACGACGCCGTCCCCGTCGCCTTGCAGGGTCACGTCCCAGGTTGCGCCGCTTTCGCTGGTTGCCCTCTGCAGCCTCCTCCTGCGATGCGTAGAAGGGTGGGTTGCACATCGAGAGGTCGAAGGCTTCACCTGACTCGACGACGCCTTCGAAGCACAACTCCTGCGAGGCCTGCTTCCGGCACTCGATCCGATCGGCGACAGATGGATGGGCAGCCACCAGGTTCGTCGCCCAGCGCCATGCGACCGGATCGACTTCCGTGCCTACGAATCGCCATCCGTATTCACTCGCCCCAATCAACGGGTAGACGCAGTTCGCACCCATGCCGATGTCCAAGACCGCGACCGACCGACCTCGGGGGATTGCAGGCTCCTCTCCTGCGCTCAGCAGGTCCGCCAGGTTATGGAGGTAGTCACTCCGCCCCGGAATCGGCGGGCACAGTGAGCCCTGTGGAATGTCCCAGGAGTCAAGTCCATAGGCGTGCTTGAGCAGCGCCTGGTTGAGCGCCTTGACCGCCCCCGGGTCTGCAAAGTTGATGGAGATGTCCCCGTGCGCATTCGGCGCCACGAATCCAGACAAAGCCGGACTGCATGTGATCAACGACTCGAAGTCGTAACCCGCACGAAACCGGTTCCTCGCGTGCAGACCGGCTTTGATTGGAGGCACGCTCATGGCAGTCAAGGGTAGCGATTCACCGCCTGGCCCGTGCCGCGCCCTGGCTCGCAGGCTGCCCTCAGTTGTCGTTCACCGTTCCGAAGTTGTTCTTGATGTAGGTGTTGTCGGTCTCTGCCAGGTTGCCCGTGGCCCGGTTACGGCTGAAGGTGTTGCCGCTTGTTGCCGTCCTGCAGTTGGGCTAGCGCGTCGGCTCATGCGTTCAGCCACGGGCGAAACAGACGGGTGAGCAGCGGTAGGACAAACCAGACCATGGCGGTCACGGAACACGAGAGCGATACGAGCAAGGCCAGCGGCCGCGGCAGCTCGGCCAGGAGCGGCTCGAGCACGATGCCCAGGGCCATGGCCGTGGGGTAGAGCCCGAGCAGCACCATGAGCCCTGTCTTGTAGCGGGGCGGGGGCATGGCGTCGGACAGCGCATTCACCGTGAACCAGCTCTCCATGCCGGCGAGCGAGTCGACGCGCTCGCACTGGACGCTGATGGATTCGAGCCGCGTGAGCCACTGCTGCCGATCGTCCGACTCCATCCAGGCGAGCCGGTTGGCTTCGCTCTCGAAGTGCGTGATGGCCACGTAGTCGCCGTGCTTGCCGCCCGGCCGCAGGATCGTCGTGCCCATGTTGCCCGCATAGCCGGACGAACAGCGTGAGATGCCGGTGAGCCAGCGCTCGTACTGATCATGGTGGTCCGGATGCACGCGCCGCGCGAACATGGTCGTCACGGGTTCGGTGTCTGGTGTGGCGGCTGCGCTTGTCATGGCACGCAGGCTAGCAGGTGCAGCTGGGAGTCCACGAGCCGGCGGGCACTCCGTGCGGCCCAACCGCGCCCTGACCAGCGGGCGCGCATCGAGGCCTTCCTGAAGCAGGACATGCCGTCAGGGCGGTCGTTAGAACGCGCTGTCCACGCCCAGCGCAGTGAAGGATGCGCGTCAGCTCAGTGGGTAGCCCGCCAGAAGTTGGGCTTCGGTTGCGAAGCCGATTTCCCATTAGGATGTCTCCGCGCCATCGTCCCTGCCCCCCTCCCCCCGGATCCGCTCCATGACCTCACCCCAGGCTGTGACCGACAACTTGAAGAAGGCCACGGACGCCCTTGCTGCGTGGGGGGCGGCCGACGAGGACGGGAAGGAGATCCTCGACAAGCTCGACAAGCTCCTGAGCACGACGAAGGCCCTGTCCAAGTTGTCCATGGGCTTGGGCCTGGTGGGCGCGGGTCTGGGTCTGCTGGGAGCCATCTTGGGCGGCAAGAGCGACACGGATCGCATCCTGGACGCCATCAAGGGGTTGGGGGGCAAGGTCGACGGGCTCTCGAAGCTGATGTTGGATCAGTTCGCCAACCTCGAAGCAGAGGTTCACGTCAGCGCCGCCATAACGCAGATCACGGGCGCGCGCGATACGCTGAACGTAGCGCGAAGCAATGCTCTCAGCTATCTGAACGAGCTTCAGAGGGTTCCGCAGGACACGTTCAAACTCGCGGAAGCCACCAAGGACCTGAAGGGCAACTCGATCCACGAGATCGAGGTGGCTGTTGAGTCCCTCGCGGCTGCCGCGAGTGGAAGGGGCCACACGCCGATCTTTCAGGGCACGTACATGGCCAGCAACGGTGAAGTGTTGGTGATGGCTGACCTCGGGCGCCGCCTCTTCACCACGGCGCTGATGGGTTCAGTGACAGCAGCTCTGCTGCGATCGCTGGACGAGGATCTTGACGCCATGTCGGACGAGGACAGACTTGCCTCGCTGGACGCCAAGGCCTTCATCAACGCCGAGTACTTCGATCCCAAGCTTCAGGAGATCCATAGGGAATGGGACACGTACTACCAGCTTGCCCGGCAGAACTGGCGCACCAACATCGAGATCTGGCTCCAATTCAAGGTGTTTCCATACATGCCGGCCGCCATACACGACGCTGCAGCAGTCACTCTGGTGGACGGTCTCCAGAAGAGGGCGCCCTGGAAGGACTGGGCCGCCATTGTCTATGACCCCGTTGGCCGCTACGAGCAGCACGTGTCTTCGATCAAGCTGTACAAGCGCCAGTCCGTCTTGTTTGGCTCCCTCAACGTGGCCATTGGAGAGGCAGAATTGGACGATCCAGCGGTGGGGGGAGGCTTGAGCACTCACGTCACCATGTCGGGGCCAGACTTGCCGACCTACTCGACGCCTGGGCCGCAGGGCAAGGACCACTGGAGCCATTCCTCGTACAAGGGTCCAGCCGAGAGCGCCATCTACAGCGCGAACGAAAACCACGAAGTGACGGAAGAGGTCAAGGACACCCGGGACGTCTATAACGCGTTGGACCGCAAGGGAGCACAGGCCTGGGTTGGCCGAGTAGGCAGCCATGCCGTGGCCCGCACCACGAACCCGGCGCGCTTCAAGATGGTGACGGGCACGACCTTTTCGATCGCCTTCTGGGGGTAGGGGGCGGTCGGGCGACGAAGCCGCTTGCGGGTCCTCGTGGCCCGGCGTTCATGCGCTCACACGGGAGTCTGATCCGCGGCCCGGGCCGTAACTGCGGTCCTTAGAACGCGCTGTCCAGCACGACCGCAGTAGAGGGTGCGCCGAGGGACAGCTCGCCGCCCGGCAAGGTTCCGATCAGGCGCACTTGAAACGGGGCTGCGAGCAGCAGTTGTCCCTGGGCGCCTGCTTGGAACGACGTGTCGGTGCCGACGCTGGCCAGGACGGCGGCGAGCTCGCCCGCCTCACCCACGAGGTCTACGGTGAAGCTGTCGAGTTCGCGCAGGGGCGAGTTGGCCTGCATGGCGTGGGCGCTGCCGCCCAGGTTGGTGACGTTGGCCGTGGCAGATCGAAGTCCGCTCCCAGGGCGCCGCCGATGCCCGTGCCTTGGCAGAAGAGGGCGTCGGGGTTGGGGACGCCGCCCACTCCGCCCAGGGCGCTGATGTCCTGGTTGCGGAACTGCGTGCCGAAGCCGAGGGCGGACACGCCGGGGCCGCCATCGCCGCTGGGTCCGCTGGGGATCCCGCCGTCGCAGGTGCCACCCACGCCGCCGCGGCCGCCCACGAACTGCGTGCCCGAAGTGTGCAGGAAGCTGCCGTTCTCGGCCAACAGGCCCGGGCCGCCCACGAAGCCCGGACCGCCGATGAGGATGGCGTTGGCAGCGACGCCGCCGGTTACCACGCCACCCCAGATGCTGACGGTGCTGTCGTCGACGGCTAGGCCGGGCACGCCGTCGGCGGGGCTCACGACATCCAGTTGCTCCGTGCCGCCGGTGAGGATGCAGTCGACGAAGGCGACGTCGTCACTGTGCTCGACGCGGCCGCCCTCGGTGGTCTGAATGCCGAAGAAGATCGTGCTGCCACCCATGAAGCTCGAGGACTCGATGCGCACTGAGCCTTCGTTGTCCCGCAGCCAGACGGCGGGGCGGACGGTGTCGGCATCGCCCTCGGCGGTCACCCCCGCGATGGTGACGGTGCGCGAGGCCGAGAGCCCGTCGATGAGCAGGCCGCCGTCGATGAGCACCGTGGCGCCCAGCTCGGCCACCAGGCTGAGTGAGAGGTTGCCGCCGAGGATCACCGGGCCATAGGTGCCGTCGGCCACGAGGATGGTGTCGCCGTCCTGGGCGGATTCCACGGCGAGCTGGATGCTCGGGAAGGCGCCGGAGGGGCCGACAGTGAGGATGTCGGCGGAGGCTGGGGTGGTGAGGCAGAGGAGGGTGGTTAGGGCGCTGAGGGCTGCAGCGGCCCGGGACGGGCGAAGGCTGTTGGAACGGCGGATCCATGAACGGATCCGTGAGTGGATCGAGGATCGGGCACAGGGTCGGGTCCAGGCACAGGTCTGAATCAAGGCACGCATCGGAACTCTCCCTCGGAGTGGAGTCGGGTTCGACTGGGGTCTCAGAGCGCGCATCCCGGCATCCCTGCGGCTCAGTGGTGGCAGTGTCCGTCTGCCGGGCTGCTGTAGTGGGGGCTGGGGGCGGAGCGACGGGGCTCGAGATGGCTCCGATCCGGGCTTGCTCCGGCCGGGTGCCGCTCCTATGATCCCGCGTTCCAATCACCGCTGTGGTGGCTCCCCTCGGGGCGCACCTGCGACGGCGAGCGGGGGTGTAGCTCAGCTGGTTAGAGCGCTAGCCTGTCACGCTAGAGGTCGAGGGTTCGAGTCCCTTCACCCTCGCCATTTGGTTGGAGTGGCGCGATCCCTGGCCAGTTTCATGGCCCCGTCGTAGGTCACGTCGTCCTGATCCCGCCGACTGGCTGGCAGGATGGCCATCGCCTGCGGCGCAGCTCGTGTCCGGTCGGAGCCCGTGTGTCTCCTGCACGCAGAACGGCGATTCGACACGCTTCGACGCCACGCGACACAACCGCTCTCAGCAGCTTTGGAAGCGCTCGGCCGCTGGTTCGGCCACTAGAAAGTTCAAAGCCCCCTCGAGAGCCAGCGGCGGCGATGGGGGGCGATTGGCTTGAAGTACCCATCCTCACGCGATCTTAGGATGGGACACTACGGGCGGGCCATCCAGCCTGCGACGGATACCAGGAGGAGCTGGAGGGGTTGGACCGCGGCGTTCATGTGGCCATTGTTGGCCGTCACAACACATGTTCCGTGATGCCCTTGCGACGCGGCTGAGTTTGTGGACACCACGCTGTTGATCGACCTGCCGCTGCTCGAGAGGGCGATCCGAGAAGCTCGAGACGTCTGATCGCGCGGGCTTGTGCGGTCGGGACCACGGACGAAAGAAGCTAGCGCTCTTCAAGAGCCTCAAGCGAAAGGCGCAGACGATCGTCACCTCGTAAACGGGGCCGGCCCGGGAGTGCTGTTCCCGGGCCGGCCCGTTAGGGACCCCATCGAAGGGACCCGTGATCAAAAGGGGGATGCTCGATCAGGGAGTCGTGGCTCGGACCCCGTTGGACAGGGTCAGGCCGTCGGGCACCGTCGTGTCCTGGACGATGAACTGGAAGGTGATGCTCGTTCCCGACGGAATGCCGGAGGGCCAGGTCGTGCTGGAGTTGACCTGACCCGAACCGTTCGCGGATGCGAAGATCTGGCTGGTGAACGGGTGGGCGTGCACGGTGCCCCCGAGGGCGGAGAGCGGCACGGGCGCCAGGGAGATCCAGGCCAGCACCGGCCCGCCTGGTGTGGCGTTGCTGAGGTCCATCGACACCGTGCCGCCGGTGACGAGCGGCCCGCTGCCCTCGAGCGTCGGAATCCAGAAGGCGCCGGGCGAGCCACCGCCGAGGTCCTCCCAGCTGCCCACGTCGCCGGTCACCGAGACGTCGAGAGTCACGTAGGTCCCGAAGAGCGGCTCGTCCAGGTTGCTCATGCGGATGAGGACCGTCTGCCCGGCCTCGACGGCACAGCCTGTCGTGACGGACTGGCCGGCGCCCGAGGCGACGGCGCAGGTCCCTTCGATCGGACTGCCACAACTCGTGAGCGCCTCGAGAGCCAGGTGGTCACTGGTGAGGCTCCCCGTGGCGGTGATCACGAGGCTGACCGGATCGGGCTCGTCGTTCACGTAGGCGAACCAGACATCGTCGACAGCCGCCGTGCAGGACGGCGCGCTGGCGTCCGGGGTGGACCCGAGGGTGGCCACGAGCGTGCTGCCCTCCTCGATGGTCGTGGGGTTGGCGCACGTGTCGTTGGGCACGGACTGGGCGACGCTCGTCACGTCCAGCTCATACGCCCCGTTCTGGAAGGTGGGGCCGAAGGCCACGCTCAGGCGGATGATGCACGACTCTCCCGGCTGCAGGATCCACGACGGCGAGCTGCAGTCACCGAAGGTCGGGCAGGCGATCGTGGTGGAGCCGCATGCCGACAGGACTGCGATGGACACGCTCGAAGGAACCGGAGATCCGCAGGTGGAGGCCCTGACCTGGAGCGGCCACAGCTTGTCGTTCGTGTACGAGTAGTAGACCGGTGTCCCGTACGTAGGCGTGCCGCAGCCAACATAGGGCGCCCCGACGGGGGGCTGAGCGGTGGTGTCCCCGGAGTAGGTGCCGTCGCCGATGGGCGGGGCCTGGCTGCAGTCGTACGAGCCGACCGCGTCCTGGCACACGTAGGTCGCCCAGCCGTCGCTCGGCCCGTTCACAACCTTGATCTCCTGGGACAGCGCGAAGGTGGTGTTCACGTAGCTGCCGCCCCCGCCTCCTCGACGAGCGAAACTGCCGCCCCCGCCACCTGAGTAACCGCCACCACCGCCGCCTCCGAGGTCCCCCCAGCCACCGCCGCCGTAGCCCCAGCCGCCGTCGCCGGTGCCGCTGCCGCCAGATCCGCCCACGGGGTAGCCCTTCTGGGCGTCTGAGTCGCTGTGTTGGAACCCCGAAGCCCCGCCACCCGAAATCGCCGCGCTTGGCTCGCCGGCGCCACCGTTCTTCCCTCCATCCCCGCCGGATTCGCCGCCGCCGTCCTGTCCGGAGGTTCCTGTCCGCGCATCGCCCCCGGTGTAGGAGTCAACGCAGACGCCGAGGACGTTGCCTTGATAGGCGCCGCCTCCGCCACCCACGGCTGCGATCACCTGCCAGACGGGCACCGGAGCGGGCTGGCTGTAGAGCACCGCGCTGCCTCCACCGCCACCGCCCGGGGCGGAGTTCGACCCCCCAAGGGACGTGTTCTCGCCCTTCTCACCGAGGATGAACCGCAGCGTCCCGCCCGGATTGATCTGGTTGATCTGGTTGCCCACCTCGACGGTGAACGTCGCCGTGGCGCCGCGGCCGCCCTCGGACTCGCAGTCACCGGTCTTGCCGTTGCCGCCGTCGGCCCCCACGATCGAGATCGTGAGGTACTTGGGCGCGTTCATGGGGACCGTGAAGTCGTCCGGGCTGTTGGCATCGTGGAAGAACGTCTGCACCGAGCCGTCCGTGACGAGCTGCTGTGCCGTAGCCCCCGTGCCCAGGCCGAACAGGGTCAACCCGCTCAGGGCCAGGGAGAAGAAGGATGCGCCGCGACGGCGCTGCTTGGGGGGGAGTGACTGGATGGTGTTCATGGTTCTGGATTCCGTTCAGAGTTCTGTGGTCTGAAGGGCACTCGAGGCCCTTTCACGCCACCTGGAAGAACGGGAACTCACCCACACCCAGGCATGGAAACTTCCATGTCGGCTTCTGTCACGGAATTCTCTGCCGCCCTGACGGCCCCCTTCCGTTCTAGGCAGGCCCCTCCCCGATCAGGGTGCGTGGTTGACCGCCGCCGCCTTTTCGGGTTGGCCGGTCGAGATGTAGAATTCCCTGAGCAGGTTGGCGATGACGGCCGTCTGGGGGTGTTCCGGGCCGAGCAAGGTCCTCGCGTCCTGGGCGGCAGCGACCAGGTCGGCCTCCGCCTCGTCCAGGCGTCCGAAGTGCTTGGAGAGGTACGCCCGGTTGACACGCATGGCGAGCGTGACAGTCCCGCCCGGGCCGAGTGCGTCGAGGGCCAGCGGCGTGGCCTTCTGGTAGATGGCGTCGGCCTCCTTCAGCCGCCCGGACTTGATGTAGAGGTGACCCAGGTTGTTCCAGGCGGTGATGGAGGGGCGGGACCGGGGTCCGCTGATGCGCTGCAAGAGCTGCAGGGCTTCCAGGAGGATCGCTTCGGCCTCCGAAAGCCGGCCGGTCTGCTCGCGGAGGCTCGCGAGCAAGAGCAGTCCGCTCGCCAGCTGGCGGTCGTCGGCGACTTGCTCGCGGAGGGCGTCGACGGCCTGCTGTGCGATGATCTCGGAGGCTTCCAGCATGCCGAGGCTGCGCAGGGCGTAGCCGACGCGGACCTTTGCCCCCAGGGTCGACGGGTGTGTCTCGCTGTAAATGCGGGTGAATCCTTCGAGAGCCTCCTCGGCGATCTCAAGCTGCTCCTCGTAGCGCCCCTGGTTCTGGCGGATGTCCGAGAGCATGACGAGGGAGGCGAGGGCGGACGCGCTGTCGTGACCCCAGACCGCGCGGGCGTCGTCGACGGCCGCCTGGCTCAGCTCGGCGGCCTCGTCCAGCTGGCCGGTCGTCACGTGATGGCCCGCCAGCCGTCGGGTGAGAATGACGGTCTGCGGGTGACGATCACCGAGCAGGCTACGTGCCCGTTCACGGGTCTCGTCGAGCATGGGCCCGGACTCGTCGTAGCGCCCCAAGCGTTCGACACACAGGGCGATGTTCCCCCGGCAGGTGATCGTCTCGACGGTGTCACCAGGGTGGACGCGTTCGTAGTCGGCGAGCAGCGCACGGTACTGCGACTCGGCGTCCTCGAACTGTGCTCGCCTCACCGCGAGGTGGGCCAAGTCCGATCGGGCCTCGAGCGTGTCGAGGTGATCGGGACCCAGCTGCCGCGCGCGGACCTCGAGCACCCGTGCCGTGATCTCCGCGGCCTCGTCGTGGCGTGCCTCGGTGAGACAGAGCCCGGCCCACATGCGGGCGATCCGCATCGTCTTGAGGTGCTCCTCTCCGTGCAGCTCGCGGCTCAAGTCCCAGGCCTGCTGGAGCAATGGACCGGACCGATCCAGAAGCCCGAGCGAGTGAAATGTGCCGCCGAGGGCCGCCATGAGCCTCGCCCGCAGGGCCGGCTCGTCGGCCAGCTCCTCGTCGATGCGCTCCGCTTCGCGCTCGAGCACCTCGCGCACCGTGATCGTCTCCCCGCGGGCGAAGTCCGGTTCCTCGGCGGCGTACATGGTCGTCATGAACACCAGGGCGCGTTCGGCCGTCGTCGCCTCGCGCTGCGCGATCTCGGTGGCCTCCAGCGACTGGGTGAGCAGCCAGCTGAGCACGACCAGGGAGCCGATGCCCACGAGCGACGCGCCGCCCAGCATGGGATGGCGGACCATCCAGCGGTTCAGCCGCCGGACGAGTCCGGGGCCTCTCGCCATGACGACACGCCCGGCCGCGGCGGCGCGCAAGTCCGTCGCGAAGTCAGCCGCGCTCGCGTAGCGTCGGTCAGTGTCCTTCTCGAGCGCTTGGCTCACCACGTGGTCGACCGAGCCGGCGAGGCTCGGCACCAAGGAGGCCACCCGCGAGGGTTCGTCCATCTGGATGACGCGCGCGCCTTCGGCGAGTGACCGGCCGCGGACGGGATAGGGCAGCTGTCCGCTGAGCAGCTCGAAGAGCATGACACCGAGGGAATAGACGTCGGAGCGACGGTCGAGGTCTTCCATGCGACCCGCCACCTGCTCGGGGCTCATGTAGGGCAGCGTGCCCATGAGCATGCCGGTGCGGGTACGTGTCAGGGTCGGGTCGTCGGTGCTCGTGGCGCGGGCCAGCCCGAAGTCGAGCACCTTGGGCTGACCGATGCGGTCGTCACCCTGGGGCGGCAGCACGAGCACGTTGCCGGGCTTGAGGTCGCGGTGGATGATGCCTTGTTCATGGGCGTGATGGATGGCATCGCAGACCCGAGCCATGAGCTCCAGCCGTCCTGCGGCGTCGAGCCCGCGGGCGTCGGCGTGTCGGTCGAGAGGCACGCCGTCCACGGCCTCCATCGCCAGGTAGGGGACTGAGACTTCGGCGCCCGAGGACATGGCCACCAAGGCCTTGCCTGCGTCGAAGAAGGCGGCGATCCCGGGATGGCGCAGTTGCTGCAGCACGCCGACCTCCCGCTCGAAGCGTCCCGAGGTGTCGACGTTGCCCACCTCGGGCCGGATCACCTTGAGCGCGGCTCGTTGGCTGGAGTCGTCTCGCTGAGCCTCGTAGACGATGCCCATGCCGCCCTCACCCAATCGCCGCAGCAGCCTGTATGAGCCGATGCGTTCGGGATCGTGCCACGGCTCGGCGGCCTGGGCGGCGCGCTCGAGCACGCCGCGTCCCAACTGGCCGAGGCGCGTCTCGGCCAGTTGTTCCATGTCGGGTGCGTCGAGCAGTTCTCGCAGGGCCGCGACGAACTCGGCGTCCCGTTCCGATTGCAGCTGGGCCAGGCGTTCGTCGCGCGTCTCTTGCTCGAGCGCCTCCAGTTCGTGGAACGCCTCGCAGACCTGCCGGTACTCGTCGGCGTTCATTGGCTCCAGGACTCCGTTGAGGGGAAGCTCCGGTCACAGAGCGTATCCGCCTCGTCCCACACCGGCCATGACCGCCGGGCGATCTAAGTTGCCACCTGGGCGCCGCCTTTGCGTTCTTGGAGGCATGGACGCATGCACCGTCACCGTCGTTTCCTTCAGTCGGACACCTCGGCCCATTCCCGGTCTTGGGTTAGCCTGTAGAGTTCGATCCTCCGCGCCCCGTCCGCGAACTCCGCATGTCGAACCCGCCCTCCGAGGACGTGACCCTCTGCATCCAGCGCATGCAGGCCGGTGACGACATGGCCCGCAACGAGCTGTTCGAGCACATCTACCAGGACCTCAAGGGGCTCGCGCAGCGTCTGTTCCGAACCCAGAAGGAAGGCCAGACCCTGCAGCCGACGGCCCTGGTGCACGAGGCGTACCTGCGACTCGTCGGGACCCAGCAGCAGACCTACAACGATCGGCGCCATTTCTTCTCGGTGGCTGCACTGGCCATGCGTCAGCTCATCACGGACCACGCCCGGGCCCGGGGGGCGGCCAAGCGGGGCGGCGACATGAACCGCGTGGCCTTCGAAAGCGGGGCGATGGAGGCCTCGGTGGTCAACGGCATCGACCTGCTGGCTCTCGACGAGGCCCTCACCGAGCTCGCGCAGCTGAACGAGCGCCAGTGCCGCATCGTCGAGCTGCGCTTCCTGGCCGGGCTGACCATTGAGGAGACGGCCGAGGTCGTGGGCCTCGCGCCGCGCACGGTGCGTCTGGACTGGACGGTCGCAAAGCGATTCTTGGCGTCGCGGCTCGGGGCGGATTGACCTCAGGTGCCGAGCCGTGGGGCGACCCTTACGACCCAGGCCTCCTCGGGCACCCGGTCGCCAGGCAGGGCGATCGGGATAGCCCTTGTCGAACGCTGTATCACCCTCGCCGCCAGGCGATCAGGATGACCAGCTACCCGTCCTCGCGAGTGAACTCGAAGCGCGTCCCGCGCCCGCCGTTGATGTACCCGATCGTGGCGCTCAGGGCCCCCTCGTCCGAGAGTTCGTACACGATCTGCTGAGGGCTGTCGTGGCGGGGGTTCTGGAAGACGGCGCGCTGGCCCGCGAGCTCGGTGAGCACGAACTCGGTCGCTGAGTAGCCGCCCGGCTGAGCGACGTAGACGAGCCCGCCGTCGCGCTCGACGACGCGCAGGTACTCGAAGGAGCGCATCTTGCCGCTCTTGACCGTGCGCGACACGCCGAGCATCGCGCCGCCCGACGGCGGGCTCCATCGTTCCTCGATCGACGACGTGCCGCGCGTCCCGGTCCACGCGCCGGCCAGCCAGGCCATGTCGACCATCGCGGCCTGGGCCGGCTTCGGCAGGGGGATGTCCTCGGGGTGGCGGTAGAGGGCGTGCGAGTCCATCCCATAGTCTTCGAGGAGGACGCGCACGTGCAGTCCTTCGGGCGTGACCCGGAACTCCCTGCGGAGCAGTCCGGTGACCTTGTGATCCGACTCGTGCAGGTAGTCCTGCTCGTACACGAGCAGTCCGTCCTTCCAGCTCCCTCGGTAGCGCTTGGTCCTCCCGCCGGTCGCGGCGGTTTCGATGTTCGAGCCGTCGATCGGGAAGGGCTCTTCGCTGCTGGCGCGCTCCAGGACGACCCTGCCCTCCTCGATGCGCAGCCCGAACGTCACCATCATGGGGGGGCCTTGCTCCTCCCTGGGGCGGCCCTCGGTGCGGTCCTCGACGTAGAGCCACGTGCCGCTGAACGCTTGCAAGTCGTCGCCTTGCATCTCTTGCATCGACGGTGCGTTCGGGGCCGACGCAGCCGTGGCGGACGCGAAGAGCGGGAGGCAAGCCGCGAGGGCTAGGAGGACGAGAGTCGAGAGTTTCATGTCTACATTCTGGCCAATCGCCACGGGCCACTCTTGAACAAAAACGACAACCGGGGTCTCGGGCTACGGCCCGGCACAGTCGGCGGGGGCGGAGAGGACCCGACCGTGGAACCGACCGGGGATCCCGAGCAGCCGATCCGAGGTTCGAGCGGGTCAGCGGGAGCTCAGATCGGGACATGAGGGGCTTTGAGTGGAAAGGGGGGGGGGAGCGAACAATGAACACATCTCACTGATGAATGAGGTGCACGCGTTGCCTCGCGCCAGACACCCAACGATGAAAGCGAGGCTGCAGGCGGGGTTCCGTCCGTCATTGCGAGAGCCACTCGATTGCGGCCGAGCTGTCCGATGATTTCCCGCGTCTCGACCCGGACAGGCACTCCAGCCAACGTTGCACCGGAGCCGTCACGAACAATAACGCTCAGTGGACGAGCCCAGGACTCCACCAACGCCGGCAACACGAGAACGTACCCCCCGCATGGAGGGGAGAAGATCCGAGCTCAAGGGTGGGTGCAACAGAGGACGGAAAGGCCACGCTCGCGGCCCACTGAAGAGGGCCACCCTCCGAGACTGTCGCCGGAATCGCGAAGCGAGCTTCCTGATCCAGTTCGCCTGTGATTGCGCTGCGAAGAAGTACGGTTTCAGAGTCCAATCGCCCTTGCAGCACATTTTTCTCGCAGGGGGGGACATCACCACGAACGGAGACGCGTTTGCTTCCCGCAAGTGCGCATCGAGGTCGGTCCGAATCGCGCCTGGGTAGGAGCGAGAGACCGTGGAGCCCTGGCTTGGAGATGGTCTATCATCGGGCACCATGGAATCACTCACCTGCCGCCTGCTCTTGTTCCTGGTCTCGACCATGCTGGTGGGGACCTCCTATTCGCAGCAGGGCGTCGAACGATCCGAACAGGCTCCGGTCGAGGTCACAGGGCGCGACCGTCTTGAGTTCCTGACCGAGCTCCTTCAGAGCGCTCGCGAGAAGCCGGTGGACGGCATCCAGGCCCATGGGATCGAGGCGCTGCACTTGCTCGAGGCGTACCCGGATCCCCTGGTCGAGCTTGGTGTCCGGCTCGACTTGAGCTGGTGCGCGTCACGGACCGGGGACATGGAGACAGGCCTCGAGCAGGCGCGCTTGGCGCATGGACTCGCTTCGGAATTGAAGGACGCGGGCGAAGTCGCTCGAGCGAACTACCACATCGCGGCTGCCCACTGGTACGGAGGGCGTCCGGATGACGCCATCGAGGCGGCGCTGCTGGCGCTCGAGGCCCAGCGGGACCTTGACGACCGAAAAGCGCTCGAAACCACGTTGACGCTGCTCGGAGCGGTGTCTCGCTCTCGAAGCGACTACGACGAAGCGGTCGAGTATCACTTCGAGGCGCTGGAGGTCGCGCTGGAGGACGACGACGCCGTTGGCGTCGCTCGTTCCCGCAACAACATTGGCCTCGTTTTCTGGAATCTGGGTGAGCACGCCCGCGCGCGCGAGTTCTTCGAGCAGGCCGTGGATTCGTATCGCACGCTCGGGACGGAACCCGGGCTTGCGTCGGCGCTGAGCAACCTCGGTCTGGTTCTCATCGAAATGGGCAGGGCCGAGGAGGCTCTCCCGCTGCTGGAGGAGGCACAGCTGTTCCAGGAGCGCCTCAGAAACGATCGGGGCCGGGCAAAGGCCTTGAGCAACATCGGCTTTGCGCAGGAACAGATTGGTCTCTTCGATGAAGCCTTGGAGACCATGCTCGCGGTGTTGATCCTGCACGAGTCACTGGGTGACGCATGGGGCTTGTCGCGCACGCTCGGGAGCATCGCAGATCTCCATCAGACGCAGGGACGACTCGAGGAGTCTGTGGAGTACTACGAGCGAGCGGCGACGGCCGCCGAGCGCGCCGATGCGCGCGAGGAACTCAGCCACATTCTGCAAGGCTTGGCCGAGGTCCAGGAGGGCCTGGGCAGGCATCCGGAAGCCTTGGTCGCGCTTCGCCGTCACGTCGAGATCGTTCAGGACTTGGATCGCGCAGAGACCGTTCGACGCATCTCGGAGTTCGAGTCCGAGGCGCTCTTGGAGGCCCAAGCGCTTCGTGTGAACCAGGATCGATTCGTTCGCAATGCAGCCATCGCGGGAGCAGCTGTTCTCCTGGTCCTGGGCGCCTTCGGTTGGAATCTCTTCATGCTGAAGCGTCGTGCCCACGGGAAACTCGAAGTGCTTCACGACCGCTTGTCAGCCCACGCGACCGAGCTCGAAGAGGCACGTGGCAAGATTCGGAGTCTCGAAGATCTGTTGCCGATCTGCAGCTACTGCAAGAGCATTCGCGATGAGGCTGGCGACTGGCAGCAATTGGAGGCCTACCTCCACTACCGTGCAGGCGCACAGCTGACTCACGGGATCTGCCCCGAGTGCCTCGAGCGCGTCTTTGCGACGGAGATCCGGAACTGAGGTCGATGCGTGTCCTGATTCCGGGCGTGAGTGTTGATGGGGCGCCCACGAGCCCGCCACGCCCTCAGGACCCTGCTAGGATCGCTTCTTCGTAGCTGCGTGCCGCGCGCCCATCCTCTCCCGCTCAGTCCTCACTCAGCACCCCCTAAGCCCCCCCCCTAAGCCGAGGTCCCATGCGTCCACCCCTCGTCGTCCTGGCCCTCCTGCTGCTCACCGGTCTCGCTGTCCCCGCCTCCGCTGGCGGCCTCGGCGTGCTCTCCGTCGACCCGCCCAGGCACAGCACCGCCGCGCCCACTGCTGCTGTGATCAGCGTCGTGTTCGATGCGGCCGTCGATCCCGCCACAGTCAGCGCCGACTCGATGCGCGTCTACGCGCGCTGGTCCGGCCCCGTGCCGGGCACGCGCACGCTCGACCCGTCCGGCACCGTGCTCAGCTTCCAGCCGTCGCGCCCGTTTTTCCCAGGTGAAATGGTCACGGTGCGGCTGTCCGCCACCATCGCGGGCACCGTTGCCGGGGCGCTTGCCGGCGGCCACCAGTGGCAGTTCTGGACGCGCTCCGCGGAGGGGACAGGCGCCTTCGTGCTCGATGACGTGTTGCCGACCAAGCTCTCGGGTGAGGGCTTCATCCAGTCCTACGGCCTCTTCGCGGGCGACCTCGACGGTGACGGCGCTCCGGACTTCGCCGTGCCCAACGAGATCTCCAACGACGTGCGCATCTTCATGAACGACGGCTGCGCGACCTTCACAGCACCGGCGCTGAACCCCCTGGGAACCTTCTTCACGCCGTCCTCCAACGAAGGCGAGGACTATGACCTCGACGGCCTGGTGGACTTCGCCGTCGCGAACATCAACGGCGACAGCACGAGCGTTCTCATCGGCAACGGCGACGGGAGCTTCCAGCCCGCCGTGACCTATCCCAGCGGCGACGGCGCGCGGGCGCTCGTGGCCATGGATGTCGAGGGCGACGGCGACGTGGACCTGGTCATCGCTCACCGAAACGATTCGACGCTGGGGCTGCATCGCAACAACGGTGACGGCACCTTTGCGCCCGTGGCTCTCTTCAACGGCGGCGTGGCAGGCGAGACCGCTGCGAGCACAGCTGATGCGGACAACGACGGCCACATGGACCTCTTCGTGGCGGGCTATGGTTCGAGCCAGGTCCGGGCGCTGCTCAACGACGGCACGGGGGCGTTCACGCCAGCGGGTGTCAGCAACACCGGGCTCAATCCGTGGATGACCGCAACGGGTGACATCGACAATGACGGCGACGTGGATGTCGCGACCTGCAACGCGACGGGCGACAACGCGTCCGTGGTGCGTGGCGACGGCGCCGGTGGCCTGGGCACCGCGACGAACCTCCCCCTCGGCAACTTCTGCCTCGCCATCGACCTCGGTGACATCGACGGTGACGGTGACCTCGATCTCGTGGGCAGTTCGTTCAGCGACGAGGTCTGGACCTGCTGGCGCAACGACGGTGCTGGCAACTACGGCAATGTGTTCACGCTGCCCGCCACGAACGCCGCCTCCTGTGCCACCATCGTCGACTACGACCGCGATGGCTTCGTGGACATCGTCGGCGTCGACGAACTGGATGACCTGCTCTTCCTCTTCCGCCAGGAGAGCCTCCCGCCCGACGGTGTCCAGGCTCCCCGCTGTGGCGCGACGCTGCGCATCGACAACCTGGCGAACCGGGGCGGCTTCGGCCTCCAGCCACCGCACCTGCTGACCCCTGGCGGCACGGTCTTCGTGGGCGTCACCGCCGCGCCGTCCAGCGGCTTCTGGCTCACCGCCGGCGTGCCGCTCGCGCCGGGGCTCGCCACGGCCTACGGCACCTACAATCTCGCGACGCTGCCGCCGATCGTCCTGGGCGGTGCCTTCACGGACGGGAACGGCGAGGCGACCCTGCCGCTCGTCGTGCCCACCGATGTGCCCACCGGCGTCGACGTGGCGCTGCAGGCATTCGTCGTCGTGCCGGGCGGCTACCGCCTGACGAATGCCGAGGTGGTGCGCGCCGTACCGTAAGGGCGACCGACCTCCGGGCGACGGGCTTCGCTACCATCGCGGCATGATTCCTCCCACCATTCGCTTCGTGGAGCCGGCGTGGTCGCGAGCCGGGGGGACCTTTCCTGCCGGAGCACGTCCATGGCTATTGTCGCACCTTACGCACCGAACGCTCGCCGCCCGCGGTGGATCGCGACGCTGGCCGTCGCCATGCTCTCGGCCTGCTCTGGAATCGAGTCGTCGACAACCTCTGCACCGGAGCGTGGGAGTCCAAAGGGCGTCACAGGACTGGCCGCGGGACTTGTGCCCGACGCCGACCCGCTGATCACGGCCGGCCGGACGGCCACGCGCCGCTTCTTCGAGGGCGAGGACGACGCGCTCTGGGAGGCCTTCACGCCAGACACGCGTAAGCTGCTTGGCGGACAGCAGGTGATGCTCTCGGTCTTCCGCCTCCAGGTCGAGTCGGAGCTGGGCGCGGAGGTGGAGGTTCTGAGGGAGGAGCTCGTCGAGCAAGGCGAGCAGACCCTCTACGTGCGCACGTCGCGCTTCGAGGACTTCGAGCAGCATTGCCAGGTCGTGTTCGCGATCGACGCCGAGGGTGCCCTTACGGGGTTCAGCATCCAGCCTGAGAACACGGAGGCGCCGAGCGGCTACCTCGACTACCGCACGAAGACGGAGCTGCACCTGCCCTTCGAGGGCGAGTGGGACGTGTTCTGGGGCGGTCGCACGCTCGACGTGAACTACCACACCAAGTACCCGGACCAGCGCTTTGCCTACGACCTGCTCATCATGCGTGACGGCGTGTCGCACACGGGCGACGGCACGTCCCTTGAGGACTACCACTGCTGGGGGCTGCGCGTGCTCGCGCCGGGGCGGGGCCGGGTGCACGCCGCGGGGGACGGCCACGACGACAACGTCCCGGGCAAAATGGACCCTGAGCACCCGCTGGGTAACCACGTGATCCTCGACCACGGCAACGGCGAGTACTCGTTTCTCGCGCACCTGCAGAAGGGCTCGGTGGCCGTGGAGGTCGGCGACGAGGTGGAGGTGGGCACGTTCCTCGGGCTATGCGGCAACAGTGGCAACACCTCCGAGCCGCACATCCACTACCACCTGCAGGACACACCGACCTTCGGCAAGGGGCGGGGCATGCCGGCGCAGTTCGTGGACTACGTGGCGGATGGCGAGCCCGTCGAGCGCGGCGAGCCGGTGAAGCCGCAGGTCATCCGGAACCGGTGAGCGGGGGCGGGCGACCGGTGGCGGTCGCAGAGGAGTCCCGTTCCGCGCTGGGTGGGGGAGGTCCGTAACTCGCGGGGCTTTGTATCGCCTCTGCTCCAGGCCGCTCCAAGAGCTGTCGCTGCATCTCACGTCATCAGACGGCAAGACGTGCCCGCCGCTAGCGTCGGCGTCAGTTCCGATCGTGCACGAAGACATCGAGCACGTTGTTCGTGTCCCCAGGCACCAGGTTCGACGCGAACGAGCCGAAGGCAACGTGGCGGCCGTCGGCGGAAATCGAGGCCAATCTGCTCCACCCGTCTGCTGGAGCGCCGGCGGAGTCCACGGACACCCGGGTCGTCGCCCCCCTCTTCCGGTCGCGCACGAAGATGTCGCTTTCGCCGTTCGTGTCCCCGGGCACCAGGTTGGACGCGACTGACGTGAGGGCCACGAAACGGCCGTTGGCTGAGATCGAGGGGTCCGCGAAGCTGGACCCGTCCGCTTGCTCGCCGGCGGAGTTCACCGACACCCGGGTCGTTGTCCCCGTCCTGAGGTCGTGCGCGAAGATGTCAAACTCGCCGTTCGTATCCCCGGAGACCAGGTTCGACGCGCTCGACCCGTAGACCACGACCCCGCCATTGGCAGCGATCGAAGGGAAGCGGCTGGAGGCGTCTGCTTGCGCTCCGTCGGAGGCCACTGACACCCGCGTCGTCGTCCCAGTCTTCACGTGGTGCACGAAAATGTCCTGCTCCTGGTTGGTGTCCCCGGGAACCAGGTTTGACGAACTCGACGAAAAGGCCAACAAGCGACCGTCGCGGGAGATCGAGGGGAGATAGCTCGTGGAGTCCCCCTGCGCGCCGGCGGAATTCACGGACACCCGCGTCGTCGTCCGCGTCCTTACGTCATGCACGAAGATATCGTTTTCGCCGTTCGTGTCGTCGAGGACCAAATTCGACGCGTTCGAGTGGAAGGCGACGAATCGACCGTTGGCGGAGATCGAGGGGGCCTTGCTGGAGCCGATTCCCTGCGCACCGTCGGAGGCCACCGACACCCGGATTGTCGCCCCCGTTTTCCGGTCGTGCAGGAAGACGTCCGGCGAAGCGTTGGTATCGCCGGGGACCAGGTTCGACGCGAAGGAGTCGAAGGCAACGAGCCGGCCGTCGGCGGAAATCGAAGGGTCGAAGCTGTTGTCGTTTGCCTGCGCACCGGCGGAGTCCAGCGACACCCGGTTCACGGTTCCCGTTCTCAAGTCATGCACGAAGAGATCCTTCACGCCGTTCGTGTCTCCCGGAACCATGTTCGAGGCGCTCGACTCGAACGCCACGAAACGGCCGTTGGCGGAGGTCGAGGGCCAGACGCTTTCTCCATCTCCTTGCGCACCGACGACGCCCTGAGACACAAGCGTGGTCTCGCCTCCCAGCGCGTAGGGCGCGCTGATGAACAACAGTGCGATGGTTGTGGCCAGGCGCGTCGACTTGATCCCACGAATGTGGTGCATGCTGCCTCCTGATGGACTGCTGGCGGGCTCGACGCCACCCAAGGGACTTCGCAGGGTGCGTGCCCGACGCTCGGCGCCGCGCGTCGACACAGAGAGCATATCAGTCGATCACGATGCCGAGGTCGTTGCTCCGCGGCGACAGCTCGAGGTGGCAGTGTGGTCCGCACGGCGGTGGCGAGGTCGCTCAGGCGCCGTGAGCCGCGAGGGCCGACGTTCCCGGAACTCGGGGCTCTCCAGCAGAGAAGTCGTGCGCGACTTCTCTGCTGGGTTCCGGATGGAGCAGACGAAGTCCGAACTCCCCTTAGAGCCCCAAGCCATGATGCTCCAGAACTCCCTGCGCCTTGCTGCCGTCTTCGGCCAAGCGCCGTCCTGTCCGCAGGCCTCGGCGAGTATTCCAGCGATGCCTACTGACGCACCCGGCGCGTCCCCCAACAGAAGACGCCAGTCTGATCGACATTGACCGGACCGGCGCAGGGTGCCTGGGGAAGCCCCGGATGGCGTTGCTCAGCACCAGCCCGTCGGCTGTCTTGATGTGCTGGCTGATGAGCTGGATGAACACGTCGGTGTCGTCGGGGAGACCTGCCACACCGGCGCGGCTCAGTCGATGTTCGACTTCGGGAACACGTTGTTGATGAACGTGTTGTCCTCTTCGTCCACGAGCGACCGCAGGTCGAGTTGCGCGCTGTCCTTGGCCCGGTTGCGGATGAGCGTGTTGCCTCCGCTGGCGAGGCGGACGCCGTCGTCCTGGGCCCGGAGGACGCGGTTCTTCTTGAACAGCGACCCGAACGAGTCGTCGATGGACAGGCCATCGTCGCCGCAGTCCTCGAGGCGGTTGGCGATGACGAGGCAGGCATCCGCTTCAACGTCAATGCCATCGCCGCCGATGTCGGACAGCCTGTTCTTCTGAATCAGGTGGACCGAGCCGACCATGATGATTCCGTCCTCGAGGGTGTTCGAGATCTTGTTGCGGAGCACGTCGTTGGCTGAGCCGGTGAGGGAGATGCCCTTCACGCCGCCTGTGACCTTGTTCCGGATGAGGGCGTTGTCGGAGCCGAAGACCAGGATCCCGGAAGCTCCAGAACCGCTGATCTTGTTCTTCTGCAGCCTGGCGCCGTCGGTGTCCAGCCCGGGGTCCAGCGGGTCGCCGAGCAGGATGCCGGAGCCGGCGCTGTCGTGGATCGTGTTCTTCGTGATCTGGACATCCACGCTGCTCCTCACCTCGATCCCGTGACCGCTGCTCCCCGCGATGTCACAGCGCTTGATGGCCACGTCGGTGCAGCCGTGGACAGTCACGGCCGCGACGGGGCCGGCGTTGCTGAAGTGGAGCCGCTTGAGCGTGATGTCCGTGGAATTCACCACCAGGAGCCGCGCCGCAGCGGGAACCTCGGGCGACCCCGTCTGGCCGATCAGATGGTCCTTCTTGCCCACCAGCTTCAGGCCGTTCTTGCCGTCGATGAGGAGGTCCGCCTCGTAGGTGCCGGCGCCGATGAGCACGGTGTCCCCATCCTGGGACGCGTCGATCGCGGCCTGGATGTCCGGGTGGTCCTGGGGCACTCGCAGGACGTCCGCCCGCGTGACGGCGGGAAGCAGGAGCACCAGCAGGGTGGCGCAGAGCAGGGTTTGAGCGTGGTGTCGCATGGCGGGTTCCTTCCAACGGACTGTTCACGGTCCACGTGGCGGTTGTCGCCCCCAGGAACGCGGTTCAGGAGGGGATACGCCAACGGCCGGCCGGGCCCTTCGCCGGGCTCCAGATTTCTTGGTGAGCCCCGTTCGTGGACTCAATCTCTCTGCGCTGTCCGGCGGCACGCGCAGCGCGTCTTGCACGTCGCTCATGTCCACCTGCTCCAGGCCGTGTCGGCAGTCGCCGGACGTACCGACCCCTTCGCCGCTACGGGGGACCCCGACGTCGGCCGAATCACAGAACCTTTGATAATCGAGACCGACATCCGCCAGGAGCTGGGGGATCGAGGGGTCGAGGATCCCGCACGCGCAGAACAGCGACGTCCGCGACACGATTCCACGCGGCGAAAGGGAGCTATCGCCTGCCGACCGGAATCTCTGGATCTCCCACGCGACCTCAACGATTCTCACAAACTCGGGAGTCATCGACAGATCAAGTTCGCGAAACTTGGCGCCCAGCGGCTGAAATCCACTGTCCACGCGGTCCCTCCTTCCCGTGATCGGTTGCAGCGAACGCCGACTCGACCGTCGTTTCCCTCTCTACCGTTTGGCGTGCCCGAGCATCGAATCGTGCCTCGCCGTTGGGCGTGGCATCGCGGACCGCGGCCCCATTGAACGCGGTCACGTACAAGCTGTCGTCCGCGTCGAGCTTGAGCGCTCGCTGGTCGCAAGACCCACCGGCGAGCAGCACCGTCCCATCGGCGAACTCCGACCAAAAGCGTATGGCGCTCCGGTGCGGGACGGCTCACGCTGAAACTGCGGGCGGGGCCTCCCACGGGGTCGCCCGGCCTGCTCCGTTGATCCGCATTGGAGTGAGTTCCATGACATCCATGCTCAAACACCTGGTCGCGGTGGGCATCGTGGCGGCGGTCGGCGCGAGCCCGGTCCTCCACGCCCAGTGCACGCTCGCGCGGGTCACCAAGCCCGTGAGCACCGGCCCCGTTGCCGGTGAGGGCCAGTTCGGGAGGACCGTCGCCCTCCACGCTGACGTCCTCGCGGTGGCCGATCTGGTCCCGGGCGAATCGGGGGCGGTGCACGTGTTCGTGCGCAGCCCCAGGCCGCCGTTCACTTGGATGCACCGGGCGTCGTTCGCGCCGGACGATCTTCAGGCCGGCCAGGAGTTCGGCGCCGCGCTGGCGGTCCGGGATGGCACGGTCGTGATGGGCGCGCCGGCGCTGGATGGCCTGGCACCCGGGGCCGTCTACGTCTCCGAGCGGGACGACGGTGGAACGCCACTCAATCCCCTCGACGATACCTGGACCGCGCCTACGAAGCTGGACCCGCCGTCGACCACAGCGGGCGGCACGCAGCTCTTCGGTCATGCCCTGGCCTGTTCAGGGCGCGACCTGTTCGTGTCGTCGGGAGGCGCGTCCTCCGACGGTCGGGTGGGTGTCTTCGTCCGCATGCCGGGCGCCGATCCCGCGGCGCCCATGGACGACACCTGGTCGCCGGTGCAGGCGCTGGTGCCCTCGGCATCCTCGTCGACCTTCGGTCTCGCCCTCGACGTGACCGACGACGGCGACCGACTGGTGGTGGGAGATCCCGCGGCGCCGACGGACGTCACGGGCCGCGTCGAAGTGTTCCACCGCTCCGGGGGCTCGTCGGCTCCCTGGGTGCGCGGCGCGCCGATGGAACTCGCCGCCGGGACGGACGGAGGCGGCCTCGGCCGCGCCGTGGCGTGGGCCGGCAACGACCAGGTGTTCGCGTCGTCACCCTCCGCCGGCTACGACTTCGACGGTCGCGTGTTCGTCTTCGACCGGGAGGACGCCGGCACGCCCCTCGACGAGTCGGACGACACCTGGAGCCTGGGGCAGACGCTCTCGGCGGACGACGGCTGGGTGTTCCAAGGCTTCGGCCAATCGCTCGACGTGGACGGCGATCACGCCGTGATCGGCGAGCCGTCCTTCGGCCTGCAGCCCCAATGGGGCGGGTCGGTCTGGGTGTACGAACGGTCGGGGGGCGTGTGGGCGAAGGGGCAGCGCTACCGCAGCCCGGATCATCAGGTGAAGGATGGCGTGGGCCTTGCGATCGCGGTCGCCGAGGGGATCGCGTACCTCGGCGCCCGGGGCGCACCCTACATCGACGACTGGGGGCCGGCGGAGGACGTCGTCTACACGCTGGACCTGGACTGCACCAGTCCGTGGTCGGTGATCGGCGCGGCACCGCTCGACCTCAGCACGCCGCGCCTCGCCGGATGGGGACGGCCCGCTCCAGGGTGGCCCGTGTCCCTGCGCCAGTACGACATCGGCGGTGACGACCTGACCACGGTCCTGATCGGCGGCTTCAGCCGGGTCGACATGCCCTTCCTCGGCGGGATCCTCTACCCGTCGCCGGACGTCCTCGTCACGGGCTTCGTCAGCGGCTCGTTCGGCGACCTGCTGGTCGAGGTGAGTTGGCCTCCGGGGCTGACCGACGTGGAGCTGGTGTTCCAGTCCTGGGTCCACTGGAACGGCTTCTTCCCCGACGCATGGCGAGGCTCCAACGGCATCCGGTTGACGGTGCCGTAGTCTGCTGGCTCCATTCTGGAGGCTTGCCGTCGCGCCGAGTGTGGGCGAGCCAGGCACTCCGCGCGAGCTGGGCAAGCACGCGCTCGAGAACTACACCCAGACCAGGAGCGTCTGGGTGTAGCTCTGAGCGCTGCGGGGGATCAGAACCCGATCGTCGTCTCGAGTCCCTGGCTGAGGCTGTAGCCGCCGACCGCGCCGGCGTCCTCGAGGATTGCCTGCATCTGGAACGTGATGCCCGCCAGCCCGGGGTCCGTGAAGCTGGTCGTCACCGAGAAGCTGCCGGCACCCGGGGCGCCAGCCGCGCCGCTGAGCCCCAGGTAGAGGAACTGCAGGGGCGGGTCCACGAGCAGGCTGCCACCGAAGGCCGGGAGGTTGGCCCGGTTGAAGCCCAGCGCCACGGCGCCGAACGCGCCGCCCACACCCTGGTCGATGTCGATGTCGAAGCTGCCGCCGATGGATGTGTCACCGCTGCCGGTCAGTGACGGGACGAACCCGCCGGTGCCCGCCGAGCCCGCGTCGTAGTTGACGAAGGGCGAGCTCGGGTAGCCCGTGATCTCCACGTCGTCGACGTTCCAGCCGGAGTAGACCTTGTTGGCGTTCGTGCTGCCCATGGTCCAACGCAGGTACACCGTGGACTGACCGTCGGCGATCGCGGAGATGTCGTACTCCTGCTCGCTCCAGGCCGACTCCGTGACCGCACTGGTGTTCTCCCAGACGTCGGTGAAGTTGGTGCCGTCCGTGCTCACGCGGAAGTAGGCGTGGTCGGCGGACGACTGGTCCACGTTGAGCCAGCGCTGGAAGGACACCTTGGCGCCCGTCAGGCCGCTGAGGTCGAACGGGGTCGAGGTGACGTGCTTCTCGACTTCGTTGTTCCGGTAGTCGCCCAGCAGGTTGTAGGCCATCACCCCCGTGCCGGTGGCGCCTGCCGTCGGGTCGGGGTTTCCGAACGCGCCGCCCAGCCCGGAGGGCGTTCCGAACTCCCACGCACCGCCTTCCGCCCAGCCCGGGTCCACGTCCATGGGCAGGCTGGCCACCGTCGTGCGGCCCACCTCGAGCGAGTGGTCGCGCGTGTTGATGACGGCGTTGGATGTGTCCTCGATCAGGATCGACCCGGTGTAGAGTCCGGCCGCGTTGCCGGAAGCCGACGGGTCGAGGCTGGCCGTCACCTGGACGGAGCCACCCAGGGCCGCCAGCGAGCCGGACAGCGGCGCCGTGCCGCCGTCGATGAGCAGCAGGCCGGTGGGCGCAGCCAGCGACACCTGGTAGTTGATGGGGGCGTCCCCGTTGTTGGTGAGCGTGTAGACCACCGACGAGTTGCTGAACGGCCCGCCGACCGGGCCCTCGTGGAGCACGGGCAGGGTGGGCGTGACGGCCATGCCGGCGCCGAGCGTGTCGACGCTCATGGCACCGGTGCCGGCCGCGTCGAGCCAGTCGGAGAGGCGGCTGTTGGCCGATCCGCCACCGTTCCAGGAGACCGCGAAGGCGCCGTACCAGTCGGACGAGTTGTTGCCGCAGGCCGCGAAGCCGCCGTGCAGCTGACCCACGACCTGGTGCGCCGGGTTGAACAGCGGCGAGCCCGAGGAGCCGGGCTCAGTGGTGCCGGTGTCCCAGTCATCGACGCGCACGTGCGTCCCGTTGCCGGGGACAGTGGTGCCGAGGTAGCTCGTGACGGTCGTCGGCTGGAACTCGAAGCTGATCGCCTTCTCGTCGGTGCTGGGGTGGTGGATCGCGATGGCGCCGGGGTCGTCGAGGCCGCTGCGGTTCCAGCCCGCGAATGTCACCTCGTAGGCAGGGTTGGGGTCGCTGTCCAGCTCGACCAACGTGAAGTCGGAGGCCGAGTAACTCGAGCGGAAGAAGGAGCCCGTGTTGAAGTCGGAGAGCACACCGTCCGGAGTGGCGTCGCAGACCGAGGTCTCGTAGTTCCAGAAGACGACCAGTGAGGCTGCGTTGCCAGAGCCGATGCCGCAGTGGTTGGCCGTCATGAAGTACGGCGTGCGGTCGTTGGAGGTGTTGTTCACCATGAATCCGGTGCAGAACGTGCCGCCGCCCAGGGAGATGACGCCCACCGAGGGGATCTCGTTGCGCCACAGGTCTCCATCGGAACAGACCACGTCCACGTTGCAGGACCCGGACTCCTGGCCGCCGGCCTTGCTGCCGAAGCCGCGGTAGCCGTAGCCGATCTGCGTCAGCTCGAGCGCAAGGTCGCCGAACAGGTCGCGCGGGATGGTCAGCTCGAGAACCACTGCGTCCGCGAGGACAGGAGGCGTCCAGAGTTCGCCGTGGCTCGCGTTGTCCTCGTGCGTGAAGGGGCGGATCACCTGTGCGGCGTCCGCGGAGTACAGCATGAGCTGGCCGCCCTCCGGCATGTCGTAGGTGGTGAAGCCGAGGTTGATGTTCGCCGCGCCGGGTGCATCGATGGCGAGCCGCCACAGCAGCCGGCCGTCGTCTAGCACGTCGACGGTGCCGTGCGTCGCGGGCGTGATGCTCACTTCGCGCGGGATGGCGTAGCGCGGCGGCAGTCCGGACGCCTCACGTTCGAGGTCTTCCTGAGTGACGGCGGCGAGGTCGATGCCCGCGACACCGATGTGCTCGATTCCGCTCAGCGGCGTCGTGTCGTGCTGGAGAGCGGTGGGGACGTCTTGCGCGGAGGCGATTGAGGTCGCGAGTGCCGAGAGGACCAGCGTGGCGAGGGGGATCACACGGTTCATGGAGAGGCTCACACCCGCCGCGGAGAACAGAGGCGGGTTCCGGAGAGGGGAGAGGGGAAGGACAGCCAGCACGCTCAGCTGAGCAGGCGGTCATCCTATCAGCGATGTGGTGAACCAGGGAGCCCCCGGTGTCTCCCGCGCTCAGCTCCTGTGGATTCGCGAGGTGCGCGCCGCGCTCGCTGATTCGGGCTGAGGGTCACGGTCCGGAGACGCGCTCTTCGATCACGTCCGCTTGATCCGACCGGCCGGCCTTGCGCAACGCGGTGGCGTAGCCGAGCAGGGTGTTGTGCAGTCGCGGGTCGTCCTCACCGAAGACTGCCTCCTGGATGGACACGCCCTTGGCGTAGAGGGCCAGCGCCTCGTCGGGTCGCTCCTGCATCAGGCGCAACTCGGCGAGGTTGCACAGGTCACCGACGGTGTAGACGGGATTCGGCGCACTCTGCGCGTCCCAGATCGCCAGCGAGCGCCGGAACAACGCCTCCGCCTCGTCGGGCTGGTCGCGTTGCAGGAGCAGCGCGGCGAGGTTGCCGACGTGTTTGGCCGTCTCCGGGTGGTCGGGGCCGACCGCCTCCTCGGAGATCTCCAGGGCCCGCTCGTAGACGCCTTGGGCTGCGTCGAGGTCACCCCGCTGGGAGTAGATGGCGCCAAGGTACTTGAGCGTCGTCGCCACCGTCGTGCGCGCCTGCCCCAGCCGTGCCTCCGCAATCTCGTTCGCCCGGACGGAGTGCGGTTCGGCCGCGTCGAGGTCACCGTCCATGATCTGCAAGGTGGCGAGGAACAGCAGCGGTGACAGCAGGTCCTCGTCGCTGACGAGCTGCTGCTCGGCCTCGGCGAGCGCGTCGCGCGCCAGCTCGATCGCCTCCGGGATCGCCCCCGTGGTCGTCAGCTCCTTGGCGCGCACGAGCTTCTGCTCCCAGGTGGCCGGCGACGGGTGGGTGGCCTCCTGCTGCGCGGCGGTTGGTGCGGTCAGGCCGAGGATAAGGATGAGGGCGAGGGCGGGGAACAGCGCGAGGGCTCTGTGGTCAGACATCATTCGCTCCGGAGGGAGGGCCGTGGCGTGGGGCGACAGGGGACAGAACCGCCGTGTAGGAGTGCAGGTCGCCGCGCTCGGGGTCGTTGTGTTCGAGGACGAAGGCCGTCAGCTCCTCGATGAGCTGCACCATGCGGTGGCGATCGACAGGCTTCAGGTGCACGTGGAAGTGCTGCAGCGAGAGGTTGCGACCGCGGCCGTGCAGGCGGGCCGTCCCCAGCTCGAGGGAGCGGCAGTAGGCCCGCTCTGTGGAGCGCGTGATCGAACGACACGTGTCCGCCAGGGCCTCGCGATACGCGGGCCGTGTGAGGTCGCCCGCGATCCGCAGCCTGGGAGCGACGAGGCGGTACAGCCGCTCCATCCGGCGCCCGGCCTGGCGCTCACCGACGTCCTCGACGAGGCCCCGGTCGACCAGCTTGCGCAGGTGGAAGTACAGCGACTCCGGGCTGCGATCGAGGTGCTCCGCGAGGTCGCGGACCGAGGCCGTGCCCAGCGCCTCGAAGGCGGCGACGATCCGCTGCCGGGCAGGCGAGGCGATGGCGCGGAGCTGCTCCGGGTCCTGGAGGCGGTGGGTCGTTGATTTGCTCATTGCTAAAGTATATGTATATTATTTAGCAGCGAGCCAGTTTGTCAACCGGGTTCGGATGGATGGGCGTTCTGACGGTCCGTGGCCACCCCGCGCGATCCCGCCCGCCGCGGGGGACGGCCACGACGACAACGTCCCGGGCAAGATGGACCCTGGGCACCCGCTGGGCAACCACGTGATCCTCGACCACGGCAATGGCGAGTACTCGTTTCTCGCGCACCTGCAGAAGGGCTCGGTGGCTGTGGAGGTGGGCGACGAGGTGGAAGTGGGCACGTTCCTCGGGCTGTGCGGCAACAGCGGCAACACCTCCGAGCCGCACATCCACTACCACCTGCAGGACACACCGACCTTCGGCAAGGGGCGGGGCATGCCGGCGCAGTTCGTGGACTATTTGGCCGACGGGGTGCCTGTGGAGCGCGGCGAGCCGGTGAAGCCGCAGGTCATCCGGAACAGGTGAGTGGGGCGGACGCGGGAGGCTGGCCGGTCCAGCACCACGCGCTCTACTACGATCCGCAGACGGGGGTGTTCGGCGGGTACCCACTCCTCGCACAGGCAGCCGAGCCACGGATGTTCTTCATCGGCGAGGCTGGGTGCCCCACTGGCAGCGCACGTGGCTGAGGACGGTCTGGAACACGAGGGGCTTTTGAATCGCCTCTTCTCAGAAGCAATCACCCGGCACTGGGAGGCTGTGTCACCATGACAACCTAAATCGTCCACACCGGAAATACGGAGCTCGTGTTGAGACATCTGAATCCTCTTTGTGCTGTGCTTCTCTTGATGTTTGGCACTCCTGGATTCATCCAGGCTCAGGGCTTCTACAGCGTCGACGCAGCCACCGACGAGTTGGTCCACATCGACTCGACAAATGGTCACGTCACCGTCATCGGGGCGATCGGCTTTGACGCACTCAACATCGATCTCGCCCGGGTGGGGAACCAACTGTTCGGGCTTGATATGGACTTCCAGGTGCGCGTGGATTTGCATGAACTGGACATGACGACAGGAGCTGCCTTGTCGTCTGTCCAGGTCGCGCCCGGGGTGATCTTCGTTGCGGAGGGGCTCGGCCAGGCCAACGGCCAACTGAAGATCGGATACTCGGGGGCCAGCGACTTCTTCTCGGATACACTTGCCGATCTTGCGCTAGATGGTTCGATTTCCAACAGCACATCAATTGCTTCGCTTGATTTCGACGGGCTGGGCGATGACTCAGCCACCGGAACCCTCTATGGATGCGACGTCGAGCCGGCGCTTGGAACAGTTGACTTCTTCGACGTGACTCAAGTGCCGTTCTCCGTCACCATCTTCAAGACACTCCCCTCGTCGGTCAGTGTCAATGACGTCACGGTCACGGGCACCACGATGTACGGCATCGATGCGAGCACTGATCAGTTGCAAGCCATCGACCTCAACACACTCGTGTTCTCGAGCATCGATCTGGACCGTGGGGGGAATTACCAAGGCTTGGTCAACGCTGGCCCACAGACATGGGTGACGCTCGGCGGCGGGACGACCGGCATCGCGGGTCAGCCGACGCTCACCGGCACAGGAACGCTCGTTGGCGGAACTTCCGCATCTCTCTCGCTGACGAACGCGCCGTCTGGGGCCCTCCTGCTGGCCTGGATTTCCTTCGCTCCAACGCCATTCATGGCGCTCGATGGCACCATTCACGCGTTCCCCTACGCAAATCAGCTCATCTTCAACGCGAACGGGGCCGGTGTTTTCGCGGCGACGACCACATGGCCGCCCGGCGTGCCCGTGGGTACGAATGTCTGGTTCCAGTTCCTCGTCCAGGATGCGTCCTCGATCCACGGCATCACGGTGTCCAACGGCTTGCTCGCCACCACTCCGTAGCAGCCCCTCGCGTGAAGTTGCCTGCTCTCATCCCCCCCAACGCTACTGCTTCTGCAGGCACGCCTCCCCGACGATCCCATGGCTGCGCACGAGCGTCGGTGCTTCGCCGACCAGGCCGGGCTGCCCCGTCATGTCCTTACAACGCGGCTGAGTTTGTGGACTGGACGGCCAGGGCGATCAGGCCGTTGCGGACGGCGGGCGGATGCGTGGCTTCCATGGATTGCGGCCTCCGGAGTCACCCGCCAGCTTAGCCGGTGCGCGCTTTCCACACCCCGGGTTCCGGCGGCGGCGTCCCTCGACTACCCTGTGCCCCATGAAAACCCAAACACTCCACGGCCTGGCCGAACTGCGCGACTTCTGCGGTCCCCGCACCACGGAAGGGATCAGCGACAGCCGGCTGGCCCACTTCGCCGACAACGATGACCTGACCCTGGCCATCGAAGAGGCGGTTGCGATGCACCGCTCGTTGAGGCCCCAGTGGAGCGAGGCGCTGGCCGGATCCGAGCAGGATCTGGCGCAACAGGTGCAGGCTGGATACCTCAACTTCTACACGCCTGAGACCGTCAACCCGTTCGTGGCGCTCGCCGCGCGGGGGCCCTGGATCGTCACGAGCCACGGCGCGGTGATCCACGACAACGGCGGCTACGGCATGCTCGGCCTCGGACACGCGCCGCGCGCCGTCCTCGACGCCATGGCGAAACCCTGGGTCATGGCCAACGTGATGACGCCCAGCATGAGCCAGGCGCATCTGGTCGAAGCCTTGCGGGCCAACATCGGTACGGCAAGCGGCGGGTGCCCCTACGAGGCGTTCCAGTGCCTCAACAGCGGCTCGGAGTCGGTCACCCTGGCGTGCCGCATCAGCGACCTGCACGCGAAGCAGATGACCGCGCCCGGCGCCCAGCACGCGGGCCAGCGCCCGATCTTCCTCGCGCTCGAGGGCGCCTTCCACGGTCGCACCGATCGACCGGCCTTGCTGAGTGACTCGTCGCGCGGCATCTACGAGGACTTGCTCGCCTCTCACGGTGAGAGCGACTTGCTCGTGACGACCCCGGCCAATGACATCGCTGCGCTCGAGGCCGCGTTTGCCAGCGCCACGAAGGACGGCCGGTTCATCGAGCTGATGGCCATCGAACCCGTGCAGGGCGAAGGCAACCCGGGCATTGCTTGCACGCGGGAGTTCTACGACGCGGCGCGGCGCTTGACGCTGGAGCACGGCTCGCTGCTGCTGATGGACTCGATCCAGGCAGGCTTCCGCACCACGGGCCACTTGAGCGTGGTCGACTACCCCGGCTTCGAGGGTTGCGAGGCGCCGGACCTCGAGACGTACTCAAAGGCCCTCAACGCGGGCCAGTATCCGCTGAGCGTCCTCGCGCTCGGACCGCGCGCCGCCCAGATCTTCCGCACGGGCATCTACGGCAACACGATGACCACGAACCCGCGTGCGCTCGAGGTCGCGGTGACGGTCCTCTCCGCCATCGACGAGACCATGCAGCGCAACATCCGCGACCAGGGCGAGCACCTGCTGCGCCGCCTCGACGGTCTCAAGCAGCGCTACCCGGAGCTCATCGTCCGCAACCAGGGCACGGGCCTGCTCGTCGCCTCCGTGATCCGTGACGACGTGCGGGTCGTCGGCGCCGATGGTCTCGAGCAGCGCTGTCGCCGGCTCGGTCTGGGTGTCATCCACGGCGGAAAGAATGCGCTGCGGTTCACGCCCCACTTCGGCATCACCGATGCAGAGATCGATCTGATGACCGACGTGCTGGACGAGGTCATGGGCTCAGTGGCGTGACAGGTCGAGTGATCTGAAGAGTGGGGCGAGTCCGGCGAGATGCGTTCCGCCAAGCAGCGTGTGCAGGCCTTCGTCCCACTCCAGCCACCGTTCTCGTGCTGGTGCGCCGCTCGAAGGTCCGCGAGGTCGCCGATCAGCTGCTCAGCACGCTCTCCGCGTGCCCCAGCCGGAACGCAGGGTGCGCGACCGACTTCTCGCCGCGTCACGCCCTGTTCTCGATTCTCCTCGGTCGTCTACGGGATTACGGATCCGGATCGATGACCGTCGTCGAGTCCCGGAACACCCACCAGGTGATCTCGCCCGAGGGCACGTTCCGATTCAGTGTGAGCGGGCCCGACGTGTTGGGGACGAGCAGCGCGACCAAGCCGTTGGCGTTGTAGCGCGTCACGGAGTAGACCGTCTGGTCCGTCCAACCGGGGTACAGCTCCGGCTCAAAGGTGAACTCCAGCGGAAAAGTCGCCAGCTGACTGGGGTCCACCCACGGGTTGGCGACGGCGAAGGCCAATGAACCCGCGTTGACTCCGCCGAGGTCGAAGGGCGCCTGGAACATGCCCGGCGTCAAGAAGTCCTCTATGTAGGTGGGCGTGCTGTTCTGCTCGTCGGATAGGTCCGTCTCCACGCCGGGGACGCCGGTGAAACCAGCCACAGGGGTGACGGTGAAGTCCGGGAGTCGTCTGATGGTGCCGTTGTGCCAGGTGAGGAATCCATGCGTCTTGAGGGCACCTGCGAGGGTGCGCAGGAAGCGGTAGTACGGTGAGTTGAACGCGTTCTTCTGTGGGATGATGACCGTGTCCGTGGTCGAACTCCCGGTCCCCGCACCGCCTCCAGTCGGTGGCGTCACCGTCGAGAAGGCCTGCAGGCTGCTCGGCCCGGGGTAGCTGTTGAGGAAGTCGTAGAACTGGCTGTAGTTGAAGCGCTGCCCGAAGGCCGGCAACAGCTCGATGAGCTGCTGCGTGACCTCGGGGATCATGCCGAAGGTGAAGGTGTTGTTGGCCTCGATCCACGAACGTCGCCCGGCCAATGCCGGTGCCTGCGAGGCGATGCGACTGAGCTTGATATTGTCGAAGATGGCGCGGAAGAGGGGGACGGCCCGCGCGTTCTCCATGGGCTTGGGCACCGTGGTCCCGGGGTGATCCTCGGCGGAGATGGCTGCCGTCACCAGGTCGTGGTGCATCAGATCGATCTCCTCGGAGTAGCGCCCCAAGACGAACTCCTGCGTGATGAGCAGCTCCTGGGGGACGGCCGCCCGGATCTCCTTGAGCTGGTCGAGCCGCTTGCGATACATCCAGTTGCCACCGCCCGGGAGGTGGCCGGATCCCTTGCCGTCCGGCCCGTGGTCGCTGGCATAGCAGGCCGACGTCAGCCAGAAGTCCAGGTACAGGCCGCGCATGTCCGTGAAGTTGGCGATCGCCGCCGTCTGACTCACGAACGCGTGACGCCACCACTGCGCGCCCGGGCAAAGCAGCGCGTGCCGCGGCGCCGAGTTGGCGATGAAGCAGAAGTACTCCTCCTCGAGGTCCTCGTCGAGCATGAACGAATCGTGCACGTCCAGGTGCATCTGCGTGGGTGGCGGCGGATCCACGATCTCCGGATCCAGGTAGTCTGCTGCGGAGGAGCTGTTCACGTAGGGCGACACGGTGGTGTCGAATTGCTTCTGCGCCTCGCGCACCGCCCCGACAAAGGACGGCAGGCCCGGCAGGTAGCCGCCGTTGTAGAAGAACTTCGCAAACTCGTCCGGGAAGTAGGCGCCGTACCATACGGCGTTCACGCAACCACGCAACACACGCGTGATGTTCATCATCTGCCGGTTGAGGATGTCCATGCGGTCACCCTGGTACCCGGTGACCATGTAGACTTCGGCCACCAGGTCCTTGGCGTGCTGCGGCATGTTGTTCGCCGGAGATCCCACCGGCCCCTCGTACCACGACACCTCGGTCTGGAGGAAGTTGCGGTAGGTGTCCGCGACATCCCACCAGTCGCCGGTGAGGGCGCCGATCCGCACGGCGTAGGGCATGACGTAACCCACGCTGTCGAAGATGTTGTCCGGCACATGACGCATGCGGAAGCTCATGTTGCGATCGTTGGACGGACCGGTAGCGTCGATCCACAGCTCCTTCCAGTAGTCGTCGCCGTCGTTGGCCGTGATGTAGAAGGTGTTGCCGTCCTGTTCGCCGTCGTAGTAGGCGGCCAGGTTCACCGGGAAGAAGTTGGGCCCCGCCGCGAGGAAGCTCGTGAACGGCTTGGTCTCGTCGGTCGGGTTGGTCACGAGGTTGCCGATAACCCAGGGCAGGACGAGCGTGTCCTTGGGCGTGCTCGGGCCTTGCATGCTGGAGACGAACATCTCCGGGTGCACCGCCTCCGCGACGTAGTAGTCCGGCTCGACCGGGGACGTCCGGCTCACCGACAGGGAGGTCTCGGTGAAGGGGCGGCCGGGGAGCACTCGCCAATCGGTGTCCACCTGGTAGTCGGCGGTCTGGCCCTCGAGCGTCACGGTCAGCGACCACTGGATCGTCACGGCGCTGTTGCCGAGGCCACCAGGGGTGAGCGTCACCGAGTCCAGGGTCAGCGCGTCAAGGCTGCCGAGCGGGCTGGGGTCGCTGGGGTTCCAGCGGTCGACGGAGCCATCCATCGAGACGTCGAACCACTCGAGCGGATCGGCCGCAGAGCCCGGGCAAATGCCGGCGCCCGTGTACTCGGCGTGATCGCGCGTGAAGCGCACCGTCCAGGCGCCCGAGCCCTGCGACATGGCCATCGGTCCGGGTACGGGCAGCGGGCGACGCCGCTGGATCTGGGTGACTTCGACACTCGTTCCGGGCGTCAGGTCGTTGGCGTCGGTGGTGAACGAGACCTCCAGCCAGGTGTTCTCGAGGGTGAACGCACTGGGGATCTGGGCAGGGGAGGAGGCCGCCATCAGGCTGAGGCCGAGTGCGGTGTGTATCGCGATTCGCAGCATGTTGGTCATGGGATCGCTCGCTGGTTCGGGTGACTGGTTCGGGAGAGAGGATGTTCGAGAGACGCGGTGCGTGGGCGCGGGGCCGGCGGGCGCGGGGCCCCACTCGGCGAGACGCGCCCTACGGACCGAAGGTCGTGAGGTACACGTCGGGAGCCCCCACCGGGACACCGGGCGGGAGCGGTAGGACTGTGGGCAACGTCCAACTGCGGCGGTCGTCCCACACCACGGCCCCACGACCGGGGCGCGCAACGACACGCGGATAGGCGGAGCGCGCCAAGCCCGGGCCGGACGGATCCGCGGACAGACGCGCTGCCTTCTGGAACGTCTGGCCGCCGTCCGTCGAAAAGGTGCCCAGGATCTCCGTGCGTTCTCCGTATCCGGGATCCGCGCTCATCCAGGCCACGTAGACGGACGACCCCGCCGCGGCAATGCTGGGCCTGGCGAAGGTCGGATAGCCCTTTTCGGGGTACGGACTCCCGCCGCGCGACAGCTTGTGTTCGACGGTCCAGACGCCCGAGTTTCCGTCGAGTCGGTTGTAGTAGACGCTCGTCGGTTGGCCCACGAACGGGGAGTCCACACGACCGTGTACGGCGTGGGCGTTGCCCGCGGCGTCCACTGTCACGTCCAGGAAGATGGCGACGCTGCCGGACTTGTCGAAGCCGGGCAAGGTGCTGCGCGTCCCCAGCGTGTTGCCGCCGCCGGTCGCCGAGGGTCCGCCGGAGCCGGGCTGCGACACGCCGGATCCCACGGGGGGCGCCGATCCCGCGCCAGCCCCGACCTTGTTGCCGGAGCCCATGACCGTCGGGTGCCGGTTGTCGATCGCGCCTTCGTGAGTCTGAAAGGTGGTCGCGCCGTCCTTGCTGTAGCGCGAGTTGACGTAGGTGATCGGCAGGCCGTTGTCGTCCTCTTCCAGTTCCACCCAGGCGGCGAGCACCCTGTGCTGGGTCTGGTTGTCCAGCTGGGTCGCGTGGGCCACCAGGTTCAGCTGGATCTCGACGCCGTGCGCGCTGAGACGTTGCTCGCCCGGCTCCCAGGTCTGGCCCCAGTCGGTGCTGTGTCGCACCCAGACGTCGCGATAGGGCGGATCGCGGTTGTCCAGCCACGCGACGTACACATGACTGCGACCGTCGGTGGCCACCCGGGCGGATTCGGAGTGCCCGATCAGCTCGATGTTCACCGGTTGCGTGATGGGCGGGACGCTGAACGTCGCGCCGTAGTCCGAGGAGACTGCGTAGTAGACCTGGTCTCGTATGCCGTTGCTCTGGGTCCACGTGATGTAGACGCGGCCGCCGTTGTCCGCGGCGAGGTGCGGTGGGCTGGCGTACTCACTCGCGACGCCCATTCCCGTCACGCTGTCCACCAGCAGGGAGGCGGGTGACCAGCTGAGCCCCCCGTCGGTCGAGCGCGAGAAGCCCAGGCCCTCGTGGTCCTCGAGCACCCAGTGCCAGGCGACATAGATCGCCAGGGCACCGTCCGTGGCGATGACCGGATCGGCTGCGTTCGGCGGGATCATGGGCGCCGGCATGAGGATGCTCAGCGGGACCTCGGGCGTCGGCATGGACGATCCGAAGTTCGGCGCCCGGCGGTAGTACACGACCCACTGCGGGTCGCGATAGTCCTGCCACACCATGTGCAGGGTGCCGTCGTTCGTGTCGACCATCTGCGGCAAGGAGGACGAGGAGGTGCCCAGAGGATCGGAGTCCACGCGCCACTCGGGGCCGACGTTGACTTGCGCCGTCACCCAGGTCGCGGGGACGAGGCAGGCGAAGAGCAGCAGCGTGATGCTCCTCTTGCTGACCGCATGAACGGGACGCGTCGAGCTGCGATGACTCGCGCACCGGCCGAGGACAGGGCAAAGCGAGACGGTCATGAGACTGCCTCCGGGAGAGGGGGGACGCTCACGAGCTTGAACAAGCGCGACGAATGGGAGAGCCATCCGCCGGTTCGGGTCTGTTCGGCCCCGAGTCTAGACCGAATCTCCGATCTGTGAGGGTCGTATCCGGAGCAGTCGTCGAGCGACGCGTGCCCGCCTGTACGGATTCATTCACTGGAGAAGGACGACGAGGCCCGAATCGGCGAAGACACCGACCTGTGCGTCGGCGCGGTCCATCCTCGGAGATACGAACACCGCAGCCAGGCCTTCCCCGTGGAACTGCTGATCGACCGTCGCGACTCGCCCCATCCGCCATCAGGGAGTCGTGGACAGCACCTCTTCTCTTCTTGGGTGAGCGATCACTCTGGCGGACCATTCTTGAGTTCGCCGAGCAGGGCCATCTCGGGCGGCCTAACGATGGGACACGAAGGCCAGCGATGTTTCGAGCAGCCTGTCTTGCATGGTGACGGGATCCGTTGCGTAGGTCTGTCGCACCAAGACGAACTAAGGAAAGGAACACGAGAGACAACATCCAACCGCCCAGGCTGGACGGACTAATCGGGACCCACAGGGTTCGTTTCGGCCATCGCCGAGTCACGCATCGCCCGCTTGGCGTCCCGGGCGAAGCGCCGCTGGAGCCCCCGGGCGAGCGGCACCCCCAGTCGCGCTAGCAGCGCCGCCGGGCGGGAGAACGCCAAGGCTTCGAAACGGACGGTGCCATCGTGATCACACACGACCCGAAATCGCTCTTCGCCGCACTTGGAGTGGCCGGGCAGAGTTCCGAACGAGAAGCCGGCGCAGTCCTCCTGGTCAATCGTCTCGATCACGCGTCCCGGATTGATTGACCAGAACCCGAGGTGGTGAATCACCGAGGCGAACACCAGATCGGGAGCTGGCGTCGGCTTCTCGCCGAGCGTGATGATCGAGGTCCAGCGCGGCGGGTACATCGCGAACGCCCAGATCGCCGCGCGAGTACGCTCCAAGACCTCGTCGCCTCGGCCGAGATCGGCACTGTAGCGATCGACGGCGTAGCCCTCAGGGGGGGCGCCCCCTGCCGACCCGATCTCCGGATACGAGAAGGGCGCGCCAGCGCAATCCTCAAGGACTGCCAGAACCTGAGCGCGATTGGGGTGGCGGATCTGGAACAACGGATTGCGGTCTACTGGACGTGGAGGTGGGACCGGCTCGGCCGGCAATCGCCCGCGGACGATCGCCAATGCCGACATGCGCAGCATAGAACCAGTGGGTCAGGCGTTCCAGATGCCCACCGGCGGCCACGCGACCTGCTGGCGGTCGTTGTCCAGCGGGTGCGGACCATGCCGGACGAGATGTGTGATCTCGCTCGTCTTCGTCGAGGCGCTGGTGGATCTCTTGCTGCTGTCGACGGCTTTCGACAGCCTCTCGTTCGTTCCGTCCGCCGGTGTAGGCGGTGGGTTCGGCCCATTGCAAGTGGTGCCCTCCGCGATCAACTCCCCGCGGTCGATCGATGTCGCGGATCTCGACGGGGACGGCGACGTCGACCTCATCGTCGGCACCGCCGGCCCGAACGATCTCTACTGGTTCGAGAACATCGACGGGCAGGCGACCTTCGTGCAACATCTGATCGGCACGGGCATTGCACCGATCTTCGCGGTGAGGCCCGGAGACATGGACGAGGACGGCGACACGGATCTCGTGGTGGCGGAAAACCGACTCGCGTGGTTGGAGAACCTGGATGGCGAGGGGACGTTCAGCAGCTTCCAGACGATCCACCCCACGGGTTTCCGAGACGTGGAGCTCGGCGACGTGGACCGGGACGGCGACCTCGACGTCTTGGCCCGGACGACGGGGGACGCGATCCGGTACTTCGAGAACCTGGACGCTGGAAACGCGTTCGCGCCCGGAGCGCAGCCATTCGTATCCCCGGAAGGCATTGTTGATCAGCTGCTGGTCCTGGGCGAACTGGACGTGGTCTCCGGGGCCCAGAGCCTCGCCGGCCGCTGGTACGCCGCATTCACAGCGCCTCTCCCTGGGCATACCTCGGAGGGGGCTCCCCGGGGCTCTCCGGCACGCCCTTCCTCGACGTACTCGGCTCGCTGGAGGCCGGCGAGCCGCTGGCGCTCGCGTTGACTGATGCGCCAGCAAGCACGCTGGTGCTGGCCTGGCTGTCGATCACTTCCGTGCCGTTCGATGTACTGGGCGGGACCGTCTATGCCAACCCTCCGACCTCGCAGCTGCTGCGCTCGACGGACGCGCAGGGCGCCTGGTCGCAGTCGATGACGTGGCCCGTGGTTGCCAGCGGCGTTGAGTTCTGGCTGCAGTTCATCGTGCAGGACGCGAGCGTTCTGGGGGGCCTCACACTGAGCAATGCCGTGACGGCGACCACACCCTGATCCGATCCTGGAAGACGCATGCCCGGCACGCCATCGGATCATGGGGAGGGCCCTCGCCTTCGCTGGGGTTGTCTCCCTTGACCAGCAGGGCGCCCATCGGGCGAAAGTGGGAGAAGCCCGAGGGTCGCGAGGGAAGGGGCCTCAACTGGCGGTGGATAGCCTGAGCCCTCTGACCGGTGACCTCGAGATCCAGGACGCCGCTGGTGCTGACGCGTCATCCGGTCGGATGGGCCGCAGGATACGACTGCTGATGCGCCGGGTCGTCGGCCGATAAGCCCGAAGGTCCAGTCGCCCCGTCCCCGAGATCGAAGGACCCGTCTATGATCGGTGACGGGAAACACCATTCGAGAGACCGTGCCCGACGCCGTCGGGCCGGCCGTGTGACACCCCGAATTCTCCTTCACCCATCCCATGCTCGCATCCCGGTCGCTGCTGCCTTCTGCTCTCGCCATCCTGTTGCTCGTCTCCTCGGCGGCGGCGCAGGTCAGCGGCGTGTCGACCCGTGCGAAACTCCGCACCGTTGTGCCGACCTCCGGTCCGGGGCTCGGCAATCTCAACTACAGCGCCGGCGAACTGTTCCAGCCGATGAGCGTGCTGAAGAGCCCGCTCGGCCACGGGCGCCCGGCGATGGTCAAGGGCTGGTTGATGGTGGTCTACAGCCCCGACGGTTCGGGGAGCGGCACCGAGGGCGGCATCGAGTTCTGGGATGTCTCGGACCCGCGGGCTCCGGTGCTCGCCAAGCAGTACGACAACGCCAAGACGCACGGACTGCGCGAGGCGCACGGTTACGCGTTCAGTCGCGTCGCGGGCCGCAATCATGTCGTGCTCCAATCGCGACTCGGTCTGCAGTTCTGGGACGTGACCGATCCGATGCAGATATCGTTCACGGGCGAAATCGATCTGCCCGGCATTGACGGCGGCGACTACGAGGGTGCGTGGTGGGTCACGTGGCAGCCGCCGTACGTCTACGTGGCCGGGCGTAGCCAAGGGCTGTTCATCATCGACGCCGCGGACCCGGCCCAGCCCGTGCTCGTGAACCAGGTGCTCACCGGTGCGCTCGGCGGCATCAGCCCTGGCATGGTGTATGTCGTTGGGAACTTCATGGTCCTGACGGAGGCGCAAGGCAACGGGGTGGCGACGCTCGACCTCTCGGACCCCGTCGACCCGGTGCTGTTCGAGCAGACGTCGGTGCTCAACGGCTACAGCCATCTCTTCGCCGCGGGCCTCCTGCTGACGTCCGGTGGAAACGGGTCACCCTTCCAGATGAGCGTGTCTGACGTGTCGCACACCGGGGTCATCACGCCCATAGCCTCCATCGGGAGCGGGCTGGCAAACGGCGGCTACGGTTCGTGGCAGGACGGCTTCTTCCACTCGGGCTTCTCCACGAGCGTGGCCAAGTTCGACGTCGACGCATTGACGCAGGTCGGTACCGGCACTTCCGGCATCGCCGGGCGCGACGAGGACTTCGGCGAGGTGCTGGGCAACCTGGTCTTCGCGGGCGACGACCACGGCAAGGGCTCGGCGCTCATCGTGCACGACACGCAACGCGACACGACTGGACCGGAGGTGGACTGGGTCCACCCCGAGGATGGTGCCTCGGATCTCGCGCTCACGACTCGCGTTGGGGTGTCCATGTCGGACCTGATTGACCTCGACTCCGTGCATGGCGGGACGTTCCGCCTGTCCGTCGCCGGTGGCGCGAGCGTGCCCGCCCGGCGTTCGGTCTCCCAGGGGATCGTGAACCTCTCGCCCGCACAGCCGCTCCTCCCTCAGACGACCTACGTCGTGGAGGTCGCGGGTCTTCGCGACTCGGTGGGCAACGCAGGCGGAGCTTTCTCGTCCAGCTTCACGACCGGTGACCCGATGCAGACGCTGCCGGTCGTCTCGATCGATCCGTTGACGCCGGCGCCCACCGGCAGCATCGCCGTCTTCTCGGCCTCGGCGACCGGGCCCGGCCTGCTGCTCTACAGCTGGGACTTCGGCGACGGCTCGCCGCCCTCCGCGCCCTCGACCGACGGCAGCGCGGTGCACGTTTACGCACAGCCGGGACGCTACACCGCGACCGCCATGGCGACGAATGTCTTCGGGGCTGGGTCCGCCGCCGGCGTGCAGATCGTGCACCTACCACTGACGCCGCTCCCCCCGTCCGGTTCCGGGCCGATCGCCTTTGACGATGGCCGCGTGTTCGTCGTGAACCCGGACAACGGGACGGTCACCGCCCTCGACGCAACCACGCTCGCCGTGTCGTGGGAGTCGCCCGTCGGCAGCCAGCCGCGCACCCTCGCCCTGTCTCCCACGGGCGTACTCGTGGTCGTTCTCCAGGAAGACGCCATCGCCCGCTTTCTCGACCCGGCGACCGGGACCATCGTCGGCGGCGCGGATTTCCCGTACGGCAGTCGGCCGTTCGGCGTCGCGGTGAGCCCCGACGAGAGCGCCGCCTATGTGACGTTCCAGGCGCGGGGTGAACTCTGGAAACTGTCCTCTGCCGGGGCGGTCCTGGGCGTGACGGACCTGGGCGGGTCGCCCCGCGGTGTCGCCGTCACGGCCGACTCGCAGAAGGTGCTGGTGACGCGCTTCGTGTCGCCCAGTAGCCATGGGGAGGTGTGGCAGGTCGACGCGGCGACCATGACTGTCGAGGCGACGCACACGCTCGCCTTCGACCCCGGGCCGGACACCGAGAACAGCGGCCGCGGCGTTCCGAACTACATCACGTCCCTGCGCGTGAGCCCGGACGGCACGCGCGTGATCATCCCGTCGAAGAAGGACAACGTGGCGCGAGGCCTGTTCGTCGACGGCCAGCTGCTGACGCACGAGAGTCGGACGCGGACCATCGTCTCGGAGCTGGATCTCGTCGCGGGCGTCGAAGACCTCTCGGCTCGCATCGACCTCGATGATCGGAACATGGCCCAAGCCGTCGCGTGGAGTCCGCTGGGCGACCTCTTCTTCGCTGCGACGCAGGGGACCAACACCGTGGAGGTCTTCGACGCGTACGCACGGACGTTTGTCGCCAGCCTGCCCACTGGGCGTGCGCCGCAGGGGCTCGTGTTCAACGGCGATGGCAGCCGACTCTTCGTGCACAACGCCATGTCGCGCACGGTGTCCGTGTTCGACACGACGGCGCTCCTGGCGGCGACGAGCAACGCGGCGCCGTTGCTGGCAGAGGTTCCGCTCGTCGCGACCGAGGTGCTCAGCCCGCAGGTCCTGCTCGGCAAGCAGTTGTTCCATGACGCGGCCGACCCGCGCTTGTCGCTCGACGGCTACATCAGCTGCGCCGGCTGCCATCTCGATGGCGGCAGCGACGGCCAGGTGTGGGACTTCACGCAGTCGGGCGAAGGGCTACGCAACACGATCGACCTGTTCGGCCGCGCAGGGACGGGGCACGGCAACGTGCACTGGACCGCGAACTTCGACGAGATCCACGACTTCGAGAACGACATCCGGGGCGCGTTCGGCGGGACGGGGCTCATGACCGACGACGACTTTGCGCTGACGAGCGTACCGCTCGGGCTACCGAAGGCCGGGCTGTCCCCGGAGCTCGATGCATTGGCGGCGTACGTGTCGTCGTTGTCAGAGTTTCCGAAGAGCCCCTACCGACCGAACGCCGGTGAGATGACGCTCGAGGCACTCGCCGGGAAGGATCTCTTTGGTCAACTCGGTTGCTCGCAGTGCCACCCGGCGCCCAACTACACGGACGGCCTCTCGCACGATGTGGGTACGCTGCAGACCTCCTCGGGGCCGATGACGACTGCGATCGACACGCCCACGCTGCGAGGCGTGTGGGCCTCGCCGCCGTACCTCCACGACGGGCAGGCCGCGACGCTGAGCGACGTGTTGAACAGCGCCACGCACGGCGGGACGACCGGCCTGACGATGGAGCAACGCGCACGGCTGGTAGCGTACCTCCAGCAGCTGGAGTGAGCGGCGAACTGGCTGAGGGGCCAGCGAGTGCAGCGGCGCCCGAGCGAAGGTCGGCGAGAGCCGCCGGCGCTAGTTACCGACGGTCCATCCGGCGCGCGGGCCACGCATCGTTCAGCACGCCCTCTAGAGCAGCTCTTCGAACAGGCGTTGCTCCAGGTCCGCGTCGCCGTGGATCCGTGCCCAGGCGCGTACATAGTCGGGCCCATGACTCGCCTCCTGGCGACCTACGGCTTCCAGTTGCTCGATCATGCCGAGTGCCTCGAACACGCGTTTCTGGAGCACGAACACATGCAGGTGTCGTTCGAACAGGAGCGGTTCCTGCATGCCTGCGACGATGGTGGAGGGCTGCTTGCGCAGGAGCTGGTTGACGTATTTGTGCAGCATCTCGTGGAACGTGATGGTCCCGAAGAAGAAAACGTGCAGGGGTTTGCCCTCGGCCAGGATCGGCATGTCCGCTGCCGAGGACTTCAGATACGGCAGCATGTTGATGGCCAGTGGTGTCCCCATCGAAGGCATGCGTGGGGACAGGAAGAGCGACGCGGAGTATTCGGTCCTGACGAAGGGCGTGCCGACGACCTCGACCGCCTTGCGCAGGTAGTAGGAGGCCACCATGTTTGGTTTTGGCGGATATGTGAAGGGTGTCGACTCGCAGACCCACATCGCCGAACAAGTCGTCGCCTTCGCTCATCTTCTTGAGACCCAGGCCATAGGTGGGGGCGCGATCCCCGAGGCGAACAACTTCCGTCGCGTCTGCGTGGATGGCTGTGATGATCTTGCGGAGCTGTTCTGAAGCGTTCGGCTCGGGTGTCCAGGGACCCTTCACGGCCATTGTCGGCGGGCCTGGACTGCGCAACGCTGACCTCGACAACAACATCTTCAACCTCAACCCGCTCAGGAGCTGGCCGGCGCGGCCGGCGCGGGCGGCGCCAGGAAGTTCAGGAGCTGGATCGGCGCGACCTGGGCCGCACGCGACCGGAGGTACCAGAAACCCTCCCACGGCGGCGTGGAGCGGATCCTCTTCGAGTAGGTGATCTTGCGATCCGGGAAGATCAGGCCGTTGTTCGTCTCGATCTCGATGGCCGAGGCTCGGGTGTACTGGTATCTGCGGAACGCGAGGAGCTTCGGATCCTCCCCGGGCCTGGCGATCAGGGGGCTCCACGGCTTTCGAAAGGGCCAGTCATGCTGGACGACGCCGGTCCTGAAACTCCATCGGGGTCGCGTCGCCAACACGCGCCCGACGCTTACGCCGCCCGGGAGCCCGAGCGCCGTGACCTCCAGGAACTGCCCCTGCTCCAACCAGCTGCCCGTGCCCACGTGGATGTGGTACTGGCCCTCCCGGAGAGGCAGCTCTGCCCAGTTCAATGCCGCACTGCGGTGTGTCTTCTTCTCAGGGCGCCCGAAGTACTCGTAGATCTCGTACTCGTACAGCCGCGTTGCGCCCTTCGGGGGCTTGCGACGTGGGCCCAGGTAGATCCCCTGCCCGCCCGGCACGACCTCCAACCCGGTCATCTTCCGCTTGGCGTCGTGCACCGGGAGGAGCGACAGCGTGATCCCCGTTGGGATGCTCACGTTGAGCTCCGAGTGCTTCACGCCGCGCGCCAGGGCGGCTCGTTCCAGGTTGATCCAGTTGGTCCTCGCCTGCTCGAACTCGGGGTCGACCGGCGCCCTGCCAGTCCTGGGGGCACCAAGCGTTCCGCCGGCTCGCCCATCGTTCGACGTCCCCGTGTCCGGGTTGAACGTCTTCGACCGTTCGGCGGCCGCCTCGTCCTTCTTGACCCCGGGTGCGCCCATCGTCAGACCTCCCTTGCCGTTACCGGCCGTCGCCGCTGCCGGGGTCCATCGACAGCTCGGTGACGCCCTCCGGAACCTTCGGGAAGAACACGCGTGCCGCCGTCTGTGCCCGTTGGTGTTCGACCTCCGAGCGCTGCTTCTGCGTCTCGATCTCCCGCCGTTCCTCGAGGTAGCGCTCGGTGGCCGGCTGGCCACCCACCTCGGCGTCCATGAAGTAGGAGCCCGTGTTCACCGTCTCCGACTGGGGCTCAAGCAGGTCCACTTCGTGGAAGCGGAACGAGCGGCCCTTGAGGTGTGCAAGCGCCTCGCGGAGGGGGCCGACGAGGTTCTGTTCCAGCGACTTGCCCGCGTCCCACTCACTCCACTCGTTGGTGAGGTTCAGCAGGCTCAAGAGCTCGAGGTCCACCGGGGCTGCATCCGTGATCCGGAGAACGTCCTTCCCGGACTGCGGCGCCATCTCGAAGCGCGTGTATGTCTTGATGACTTGTCGAGCCACGATGGCCGAGAGCAGCGCCACGCGCGCGTCCCGCTCGTCCATGTTGCACAGGATCTTGCCGAACTCCTCCAGCTGGAAGACGCGCGTGTCCGTGAGGTCGCCGCCCTTGACCAGTTCGATGCCCGGGTCGACCACCACCTGCACGTCGGCGAGGTGCGTCCTCGTCTCGTAGAGATTCTGCACCTGGAAGAAGTGGTAGTTCATCGTGCGACCGGCATTTGGATTGGACAGCTGCACCGTCTCCTTCTCGGCGTTCGTCTCCTCGTAGTCGGTGACGCTGAGCATGGAGAACGACACCTTGTTCTCTGCCGACGCCTCGCTGGCCACCTTCCTCAACCGGTTCGCGATGCTCTTCTTGACCGTCTCCTTCGACTCCTCGTTCGACTTCTGGCTCGTCTGGTGGCGGGTGATCGTCAGCGCGTCGGACTTCACGTCCTTGTTGATGTCCGAGGTCTCGCTCCCCGCCTTCCAGCCCACCTGCGCGCCAAGCGATCGCGACTTGCCCCGCTTGCCGTCGTACTTCGTCGTCTCCTTGTCGCCGCCGTCTCCTTGGTCGATGTTCTCGTAGCTGGCCGTCTCCTCTTTCGACTTCGAGATGTTCCCGGTGAGGTCCATCGCCACGGACAGCGAGTCCGTCTTGCGATGCTCGTCGGTCAGCACGCGTCCTACCGTCTGTTTCCGGCCGTCGATCTCCTTGAGCGACGACTTGGACGCGTTGCGGTTCTTCTCGGTGAACGCGTCCTCGAGCCGTTCCTCGAACGACGCCGTCATCTTCCGACGCGTCACGGTGGACCGCTCCTCCTTGGTCGACATCTTCTCCGCGAGACGGGTCCGCTTCTCGATGACCAGCTCCTTCTCCTCGCCCGGGAACAGGTTCACGGAGCGGCTCAGCTCGCCGAGGCAGAAGCCCTTCCACACGATGTCCGTGCGGTAGGTCTCCACGAACGCGATCGAAGGGAGCTGCGCCAGGCGCGTGGAGCGCGCGGGGTTCACCACGGCATTTTGCACCTCGGGTTGGACCCGCCCGAGCCGATCGAAGACCGGCAGCAGCAGCACCACGACGTGGGGAAGCGAGGACGCCGACTCCACGAAGTCGAGGATCGGCTGGCCCTCGTTGGTGGTGTACCCGTCGCCGTCGAACTCCACGGTGTAGACCTTGGCGAGGTCGCCCTCCCCTTCGATCTCTGCGAGCAGGTCCATGAGCGGGTCGGCGTTGGGGTCCACCACGCGCTCGGCATCGATCTGCGACTCGATGACGTCGGACCGGTTCCATGCGTCGAGGAACTGGAGCCGCGCCTGGTGCAGTCCGTTGTCCACCAGGTCCTGCCGTTGATGGGTCAGCCCCACGCTCGTGTTGGACAGGACGGCGACCTGGCCCGCCAGCTTGGCCTCCTCCTGGGGTAGGAGCACATTGATGTGGTGGTCACAGATGGACATGCCGACGGCGAAGAAGTTCCGGATCTCCGCGTCTTTGTGCATGTCGTAGTAGATGTCCTGCCGGTTGCCGATCCAGATGTCCCCGATGCCCGGCTCGAACCAGGCACGCGGACGGAAGAGCGGCACCGTCTCCACGCGGATCTGGTAGCCGTGGGTCCAACCGAATCCCTCATAACGGTCGATCTCGACCTGGTAGTCGGAGCCGCTCGACGAGAACGTGTACAGGAACTCGTGGATGCCCTGCGCGTGGCTGGACAGCCAGTCGCGGAACCGGTCGTTGTTCTGAGGTCCGCTCCCGGAACCATCCACCGGGTAGTCGGCCCATTGGAAGTACGGGAACTGCAGTTGTGCGTCCTGGAGGATCTGGCGCACGTCCCGCCACCGCTCCGTCGAGTTCTCGATCTCGTCCTTCTGCTTCAGGAGCTGTGAGACGGTGTTGTCGGTGGTCTCGATCTCCGCGTCGAGGGCCGAGAGATCGCCGGCGATGGACGCCAGGAAGGCGTCCTGGCTCGACACCCGCGTGCGCGCGGCCGAGAAGCTGGCGGTGGACTGGTCGGAGAGACGCCCCGACAACCCGTCGCCGAGGGCTGTATCGATGTCGCTCCAGGTCTTGGAGTCCGAGACGTCCTTGCCGCCCGTGGGTATCGGTTTGAAGTCGGCGAAGCCGCGCACGCCTCCCAGCACCTGGAAGTCGTATCCGAGGTCCTTGAGTTCCTGCGGAACCTGGGCCGGATCCTCACGCACCAGGAACCCGCCGACGCGCATCTCCTGGACCAGCACGTTGCGCTCGGCGACGAGCCCCTCGAGCTTGTCGTGTGCCAGGAGGTAGCGCTTGCGGATCTCCATGATCTTGCGGTCGTGCTCGTCGACCCGGTTGATCCACGCCTCGCTGGCCGAGGTCGGGTCGAGTTCCGTCGAGGCCTCGTCGTCGGCGGGAGCCGGGACGTCGTCCTTCACGACGTCCGCCGGGTACACGCCGGCGCTTTCCAGGTCGTCCAGTAGCTGGCTTCGGCGCTTGACCTCGAGTTTGGACAGACGGATCGCGTCATCGAGGTTCTTGAGTTCGCGGTACCAGCGCTTCGGACGTTCGTCGAGCAACAGAGCCCGCGTGGGCTTGCCGGGAGCTTCGGTCACGGGCTCCGGCGCCAGGCTCGAGTTGAGGTAGAGGCTCGAGTACAGGGAGTCGAGAGAGACCTTGAAGGGCTCCTTGAACTCGATGACCGTGCGGGCCCGCGGTGGCTGGACGCTCACGAAGTCGGCGAGCGCCGATTGGCTGGTCGGTCCGCCCGTCATGCCCTCGGATGCAACGGGCACCATCGGAGAGCCACCGGAGGCCGGGGGCTGCGACGGGGGCATCGGAGTGGAGGCCGGCACGCCTGTGGGAACCGGTCCCAGCACCGACTCGGCGATGGTCAGCTCCTCGAAGCGCGCGTCGCTGTTCCGCTGCGTGTAGACGCCGACGTGCGCGCCGGGCACGAGTCGGCGTTCGGGCCACGCGTACACCAGCACGCCGTCCACGAGGAACACGAGTCGCGTCGGCTCGACGACGAGCCGCAGGTCGACCGTCTCAGGCGGCGCGTCGAAGTAGCGTTCCTTGCAGTCGTACTCGAAGCGCCCCTTCTCGACGCGCCCGATGCCGAAGTCGTAGCTGGCGTACGTGCTGCTCTTGCGGTCGATGAAGAACACACTGAAGTTCTGCGCGTCGACGACGTCGAACGCGAGCCCGGTCTGGTAGGTCGAGCCGGGCGCGCAGCGCAGGTTCAGCTCGCCTGCGGTGAGCAACAGCGGTGTCTTCGACATGGCGAGCGAGCCGGTGCCGAGCTTGGTGGTGCCAGTGGACGTCGTCTGCTGCAGGACACCCCCGTCGCCGACGGTCCAGCTGGGCGCTTCGCCGGCGCCAGGGTGGATGGTCCAGTCCGCGCCCAGCGACGCGGCCGGAATGAGCCGGGTGATCCCCATGGTCCTCTCCCTCCGACGCGCGCGGCGTCGCAGGCAGGGCACACCCTCCTGACGGTTCACCCTGCCGTGGTGGCTGACAGATGCCCTCGCCCAGGTCCACCCTAGCAGGCACCCGGGAACGCGTGCGGTCGCGGCAAGCGGAACATTGTTCCCGAGGGACGGCGGCCCACACCCAGCGCCCGATCCCTCAGGGCACGACGCCCCTCGCAGCGTTGTCTACGAATACCGGCGTGGACCATTCCCAGGCCACGGGATCTGGACGACCGAAGCGGGAGCGGAGCCGAGAACGACAAGCGTCAGCTATCGCATCAAGCTGTTTGCGACCAACGCGGTCACTCGGTTCGCATCGGCGAACGCGTTCTTTCGATGGAAGCACACCCGATGATGTGCAACGGGTCTTGGCCTGCCTGGAATACCGCTGAGGGAGGCTGCGATCGGTGATGCGGGTCCCTCGATCCGGCGAGAGAGAGTTACGGCCGATGTCGTCGAGCGTCAGTCACGTCCTCGCGATCAGTCGCACCTGGCCAACGACCCGGGTTGCCGTTCACGCAGCCGTCGGGCCCGGATCGCGCGGGGAGTGCGAGCCGGGAGCCCTCTCTCCGGCGCCTCCGCGCCCCTTGAGGACACGAAAGCCACCGATCGGGCATTTCGTCGAGGTTTGGCTTGAACGATCACTCAAATCGAACTAGGGTGCTGAACATCGCCTCCGGAAGACGCCCATGTCCCTCTCGACACGTGAACGGCTGATCGACAGCTCCCGCCGGCTCTTTCATGAGCAGGGTTTCGAGGCCACTGGAGTTGCGCAGGTGCTGCGCTCGGCTGACCTGCACGCGGGCTCCCTCTATCACTACTTTTCCGGCAAGCAGGCACTGCTCGAAGGCGTCCTGCAGCGCTACGAGGAGCAGCTCGGGCCGCTCGTGATGGACCCCATCGAGAAGACCCAGTCGGACCCCCTCGAACGCATCTTCGACCTGCTCGCCTGGTACCGCGCGGGCATGCTGCGGGACGAGTGCCGCAACGGTTGCCCCGTCGGCAACCTGGCGCTCGAGCTCAGCGACAGATACCCCGAACTCCGTCCGCGGATCGATGGCCTGCTTCGCAGTTGGACCGCGCGCATCAGGCGCTGGTTGGACGAGGCGTCTGATCAACTCCCGCCTGGCATGGACACGGAGCCGCTCTCGCACTTCGTCCTCACAGTCATGGAGGGCGGCCTCCTGCAGGCTCGCGCAGCCCATGAGCTGACGCCCTACGACCACTCTGTTCACGTGCTGCGTGACTACTTCAACCGTCTGAGGCAATCATGAACAAGACGATTCCCATCCTCGCCGCTCTCCTGCTCCCGCTGTCCGCGTTGGTCTTGGGGCCGCACGCCGAATCCGATGTCAACATGACAACCAAGCCGATCGAGACCAGCCTGTTCGATGCCGGCGGCATGCACGTTCGCTCCTTCGTGAAGGAGACCGTCATCCACGCACCGGTCGCCGAGCTGTTCGCTGCCTGGGGCGACGCCGAGGTCTTTCCGAAAGCCTATGCCCCTGAAGACCCCAAACTCTCGGCCAATATCGATCTCGTCATCGGTGGGCGTTACGAATGGCTCTGGGATGGAGTGACGGGCAGCAACGCCTGCCAGGTCCTGAGCTACATCCCCGACAGGATGATCAGCTTCAGCTGGAGTGCGCCGCCCTCCCAACCCGAGAGCCGCAAAAAGCTCACCTGGGTGGTGGTCGAGTTCGACGCGCTCGAGGGCGGATCGACGAAGCTCACGTTGACCCACCTGGGCTTTGGAAAAGAGGCTCACTGGGATGAGACGTTCGATTATTTCTCCGCTGCCTGGCCCCACGTCTTCGAGCAGTTCCGCAAGCACCTGGAGCGATAGAGTGCCCACAAGCGCATCGCCGGCAGCAGCCGCTCTTCCCATTCGCATCCTGACCAGGCAGTTCGAGCTCACGGCGTACACGATCCGCGAGAACACACGCGAAATCGATCACGACGATTCGATGTTCCAACCGCCGAACGGCACGAACTGCCTGAACTGGATCTTCGGTCACATCCTCGCGAACCAGAACACCGCCTTGAACCTCCTCGGTGAGGATCCTGTGTCGAGTCTCGAGGACGACTCCCGCTACGCGCGTGGCAGCGAGCCCCTGACCGATCCAGCTCAGGCGGTTCGCTTCGAGCGGATGCTCGCCGACTTCTTGACAGGCAGGGAGCGACTCGGGCCACGGCTCGCGGCACTCACAACGACTGAGCTGGGCGAGGTGGCGTCGACCGGGGCCCCGATCGGTGGGGGCGGGAAGTCCCTGCTCGACGTGCTGGCCGGCCTCGCGTTCCACGAGGCTTACCACGCGGGTCAGCTGGGCATTCTCCGTCGACTGATCGGCCGGGCAGGCGTGCTGAGCTGATTGCGCTGGCCGAGGCGGGCTGTCACCACACTCACTGGAAGAGATGCCATGCCGGATGTCCTTTTCGACCTCCCCATCAAGGCCACTCTCCGAAGTGTGTTCGACGGAATCAGCACGCCCGCCGGGCTCGACTGCTGGTGGACCCAGACCTCAGCGGGGCGCCCCGCAGCGGGCAACGAGTACGAACTCGGATTCGGCCCGACGTACGAGTGGCGTGCAGAGGTGACGCGCTGCGAGCCGGCCACGGAGTTCGAGCTGGAAATCCTGCGGGCAGACGTCGACTGGACCGGAACCCGCGTCGGCTTCCGACTCGAAGAGCGGGACGGCGTGACATGGATGCAGTTCCGCCATACCGGGTGGCCTGAAGCGAACGAGCATTACCGGATCTCGTCCAACTGCTGGGCGTCGTACTTGAGGATTCTGCGCCGTCAGTTGGAGCACGGCGAGTCGGTCGCCTATGAGCAGCGCCTCGACGTCTGAACGTGCAGACGCCGAACGCCTGTGGGTCCTGAATCCTGCCTTGCTTGACCGCCATGCGTGGATGGAACGACGCGATCGTCCGTCACGCTGCGCGCGAGTCGACGTGATGCAGGCCGCCGAGCACAGCCCGGCTCCGCACTCCGTCGTCACCACCGAGACTCCCGAATGGCGGCCTGATGACGGGGGACACGACGGGCCCCGGTCAGTCCTGGCGCAGCGCGCCGGCGTTGACTGCTGGAGAACGGCTCAAGCGCAGCACCTCGTCGAGGTCCTCGTGCAGCGTCTCAGCGGTCCGCCACCAACGGTCGGGCATGGGCATTCCGATGCAGGTGAGCATGTACGCGGTCCAGTCGTGACAGTTCGAGCACATGGCATAATCGTAGGTGCTGGCATAGAACTCCGCACGCTCACCGGCGAGTTGCCCGATCATCGATGCGCCTGCCGGATCCAACCAGAGAGACAGTTCCGTGAGCAGGGAAGACATCTGCCCCGCCGTCACCGGGATGCGCCAGACGCGCCCGGTCTCCCGGACCGATCTGTAGAGCTCGGCGTCCAGGTTCGTGACGAGGACGAGCCCGTCGTCAGGCGCCAAGAGCAGACGTGCGACCTTGGTCCAGCTCCGATCTTCGGCGAGCGCCCATTCCTTGTTGGAGAACCCCACCTCCACGTAGGCCGAGCGCTTCGGTGCATCGTCGAGCGTACCTTCCGTCTTCCCTTGGAGACGCGGATCGAGCGACATCTCGAAGGGAATGAGCTCCTCGCGAATGTAGAAACCGCTGTGGAAGCCGTTGCTGAAGACAGTCAACGTCTCCGTCGCATCGGTAGCGGCCAGCGGGGCCGGCTCGGCCCTTCGATGGCGATCAGGCCAGCTGGCGGTGCACGAGCTGCAGACGCAGAGCACTGCCAGAAGCATCGTGAGCCGAAGGGTGATGGGAGCGCTCCGGCCCCGAGAACGCCGCGCGTCCATGCGGTGGGCGCTCCCCTCCCACCCGAAAAGGGTGGGGGCCCGAATCACAGGCTCACCGATTTGCGAAGGCGGCGCCCCGCCCCTTGATGGTGACCGTCGCAGTGGCCCAGACCAGGTAGCTGGTGACCGAGATCTTCTTCTTCGGGTTCAAGACGATGTCGATGTCGTCGCGCTCGTAGATGGCCTTGCCCACGGCCTGCTCCGCGGCGTCCTGGATGATCAACCCCAAACCCCAGACGCTCGGGCAAAACCTGCTGGCCGTGCCGGTCGACTCGACCGGAGCGACGATCGTGTAGGCCAGCGGCGCAGCAACTGGTGGCGCCGTCATGATGGGGCCAGTCCGCTCCTGGAGGGTGCAGCCGGTGAAGGCGAGGCAGCATGCGACGGCGATCAGGGACGTCTTCATATTGGTTCTCTTGGTCACGGGACACGGAGGAGCAAATAACCCGTCCGGACTCTACGAGCAGCATGAGATAGGGGCAAGCCCGTTTCCTGGGGTGCGGGAGGCATGCCATCCAGTCGACGGAACAAGGCTCACCGAGTGGCCGACCTCGCCGCCCGGCAGCCCCCCTTCGGACCTCTGGCTGCTCTTCAAGGACCTCAAGATGCGCTCCGGGAGGACGCCGCAGGCGGCTGAGCAATCGCCTCTTCTCTCAGACGCCAGGCTTTGATTGGCACTCACGGAGCAGCCGTGGCTTGCTAACATCCCCGCGACAGGAGAGTGCGCAGGGCTCCACTCCGGTCGGTTTCGTCAAGGATTGCGGCGGCGTGATTACACCGGTGACCCAATGCCTTCATGAAGGCGAACTCCTCTGTCAGCCGGCTCGCTACGTGGGCTCTTCTTGGTGCGGTGTCATGTGCATGTTTCGGAGGTATGGATGAAGCTTTCCAGGGTGGTCATGTTGTTGTGCGTCTTGATGTTGAATGGCTGCATGACGTTCACTGACCTGGGTCTGGCGAACGGTGCGAAGAAGGACCGGATCTATGGTGGTGTGCGAGCGAGCTTTGAGGAAGGGTTGGGCTCCGGTCGAGGTGGTAGGCGCGTGGGGATGCTGATCTTCAGGGTGATCGATATCCCGCTGTGTGTCGTTGCCGATACGATTGTGTTGCCTTACACGATCTTGGTTTGGGCCGTTGACCCTGGCTATGACCCTGATGAGGACGGGACGCAGGATGATGCTGTGGAGTACCAGCATTGATGGCGTCGAAGCCGCTCAATGGCGCAAGACTGGTCTAGCAGCCAGCGTCGACCAGTGTCCGGGCCCGATCCGCGACGGACCAGCTTGAGAGCGCTCCGTGCTGATCGGCCGAACCATTGCCGAACCTCAAAACAGGGGGGGCGGCCTCCTGCGGTGGCGACGTCGACCTGAAGGCGCTGCCCGGGCCCACCCTCCCTTGTGCCATCTGGGGTCCTCCGTTACATTTCGAACGACTCCGTCCCTGGGCGCTGCGGGTCAAGCCGGGCGACCAGACCGTGGGCGGAATCGACGATCCTGATGCACTGATCCAAGATCCAAAACCCAACTTCATGAGGATGGCTGCCTTGAGCGTTCCTGAGTCCTGCCGACGTCTGCTGGTTCTCGCCCTCCTGGGCATGGCCGCGTGCACCCAATCGACCATCCTGCGGATCGACTCCGACCCACCGGGTGCCGACATCAACATTACGAACCTGGGCTTCATGGGCGCGACGCCGCAGGAGAAGAGCTTCACCAACGCGGAGATCAAGAAGCTGGGCGGCAGTGCTCCCGGGCTTTTCCAGTGGGTGGCCCGCGACCCGGGTTCCTTCGGAGTCACGATCTCGAAGCGCGGCTACCTGGATACGGTTCAGACAATCAACATGGAATACGGCGAGCGCATGTCGATCCGGCTGGAGCTGGTCGCGCGGCTCGAGGCCACCGAGATCACTTCCGATCCGGCCGGGGCCAGCGTCTTCCACATGAGGCTCTCTCCCTCAGCGGGTGCAGCGACCAGAACCTCGTTCGCGAGCAATGCGCTCGCCGCGCTGGGAACAGCCGCCCCTGGGGAGATCGAGCTCATCTTCCTCGGGATCACCCCGCACAACCTCAGGTACAACCCCGCCCAACCGATCATGACGGGAGACTTCATCCTCTTCCAGAAGGAGAGGTACAAGGACGCGGTCTCGGTCTACAACGCGACCCAGGCCCGTCTCCACGCGGTCATGCAGCCGGGGACTCCTTAAGTCACGAGGTCTGAGAACCGGTTGAGCTGGAGTTCGAGAGACGCATAGAGGGCAATCCGTGACCGAAGAGAACGCGTCGGTGGAGTTCCTGCGACTGGGCTACCCGAGCCAGCTCTGCAGGCCGATCCCCAGCTTCATCCTGGCGATGCCGTCCCACTGGGTGGTCAGCGAGTTCCCCGACGCGCTGTATGCGGTGGGCAGCCCCGTCGGAGAGGAAGGCGGCCTCGTGGACGAACACTGGTCCAACTTGATCGTCCACCACGAGCGCATCCTGCCCACCACGACCGCCGAGGAACGGTCCCGGATCCACTGGAACGTCTACAAGCAGGAGGTGCCCCAGGCCGTCCTGAAGGGGGAGACCACGGTCGAGTTCGGCGAGCTGACCTACGTCGTCCGCGAGATGGAGATCCCTGACGACACGGAAGACGGCGACACGACCCGGATCGATGCCTTCATGATCGCGCCCGACCGGAGCCATGCGACCCACGACCTGTTCCAGATCTCCGCGCTCCACCCATCCGCAGCGGGCGACGATCGCCGCCACCTCATCCTTGAGATGCTGGCCAGTCTGAGGTTCGAGTAGGACATGGGTCTCTTTGGAGATATTTTTGATGTGGTCACGGCCCCTTTCACGGCCCCGGCCAAGATCTTCGTGAAGGTCGTAGATGCCGTCGTCCCGGACGTCATCTCGAAACCGTTCAAGAAGGCGGTCGATACCGTGGTGAACGTGGCCAAGAAGGCGGCCACGGCCGTGGCCAAGACGGCCGTCCAGGTGGTCACTGATCCGATCGGGACGGTCGGGATGATGGGCAAGGCGACCGTCGGTCTGGGGAAGGGACTCGTCAATTTAACCGGCACGGTCCTCAAGGCCACCGGCAAGGCGGCTCTGGGCGCCGTCGGGGTCGTCGGCAAGACGATGATGGGCGACCTCGAGGGTGCCGCCAGCGACATCGGGGACGCTGCCAAGGACGTGGCCGATTCCGTCAGCAAGGATGGCAGCGTCACGAACTTCTTCCAGGACTACGTCCCCGGTGGCGGGCTGCTCACCGCCGGTGTCCACGCTGCAGCGGGCAACACCGAACACGCCGAGCTCGCCGCCGTCAAGGGCGTGGGCACCGCAACCGCGGCGGTCGTGGCCGCTGCGGGGGCCGCGATGGGCCCTGCGGGATTGGTCATGATGGCCGGAGCCGGGGCGGCGGCTGACACCCTGGTGCAGGGCTCGATGCGCGACTTGGTCGACCCTACGTTGCAACACCAGCTCGCGCAGGCCACCCCCGAAGGACTGATAGGGAGCTTCACCACCGGGGCCCTGTTGAAGAAGGGGCTGGAGAAGCTCAAGCACACAAAGGTCGGTGGCAAGGCCCAGGAGCTCTTGAACAAGGGGAAGGCGAAGCTCGGCTCGAAGCCCAGCATCGGGCCCAAGACCAGGGTTGATTCCTTCTCGTCCGAGCTCGGCGTCGGACTCAGCAAGCCAAAGTCCATCAAGATCCCTGGTACCCAAAGGACACTGAAGTTGCGTCTGCCCAAGGTGACGGGCGGCAAGATGGTGACGACGCCGTTGGCGGGCTTGGGGCGCGAGGCGATACCCGATGCGGTGCTGGAGCTCGACCCGACCGGACACGCCGAGGAGAGCGTCAAGAAGAGCAGCACGTGGGGGCCCGAGGGGCCCGAGCAGGCCAAGGTCGAACAGAAACCCGCGAAGACGGGCGGGAGTTCGACGGTCAAGAAGGTCGCCGCGGCGGCTTTGGTCGGTGGGGGGCTTGTCGCCGCATGGTCCGGGGGCTGGCTCCCCTCTTTGAGCTGGTTGCCTGATCCTGGTCCTGGTTATGACCCCAATACTCCAGCCGTCGTCGCCCCCAACCCCCTCAACGGGGTCCCAGAGCTCAAGGTGATCCCGGGGCTCACGAAGTCGGCCGTCAGCCTCGTTGCCAAGCCCGTTGCCAAGCCTGTTGCGCCGCTGGAAACCGAGATCGCAGCCGCAGCCCCGGAGCCCGTGGAGACCCTGACCGCGGCCGTGGCCCCCGTGCCCGATGAGACTCTGACCGCGGCCGTGGCCCCCGTGCCCGTGGAGACCCTGACCGCGGCCGTGGATCCCGTGCCCGATGAGACTCTGACCGCGGCCGTGGCCCCCGTGCCCGCGGAGACCCTGACCGCGGCCGTGGATCCCGTGCCCGATGAGACCCTGACCGCGGCCGTGGCCCCCGTGCCCGTGGAGAGCCTGACCGCGGCCGTGGATCCCGTGCCCGATGAGAGCCTGACCGCGGCCGTGGCCCCCGTGCCCGTGGAGACCCTGACCGCGGCCGTGGATCCCGTGCCCGATGAGAGCCTGACCGCGGCCGTGGCCCCCGTGCCCGTGGAGACCCTGACCGCGGCCGTGGCCCCAGTGCCCGTGGAGACCCTGACCGCGGCCGTGGCCCCCGTGCCCGTTGAGACCCTGACCGCGGCCGTGGAGCCCGTGCCCACCCCGCCCATCGAGGTTTTGCCGCCCCCGCCCAACCTTCCCGTGGATGTCCGCCTGAGCCTGTGGGATGACGCTGCCCCGCAGCAGGACGGCGAGTACAAGCTGCCGATCGGGGAGGACGACGCAGCCAGCCTCACGCAGCAGTTACAGGTCGCGCCCGAGCTGCGGCTCGCGGGCACGCTGACTGATGGCACCGCCTTGCCCGCGGACTACTTGATGGATGCTGCGGACAACGTCGTCTTCGATGACGTTGTGGGTGACCCCGACGATCTCATCCGGGTGGTCTACGAGGATGTGGACCCCGGCGACCTCGAAGGTGGTCGGTACGCCCGCGCACTCACCGCCACGGGCAAGGGCGTCGGCCAAGCCGAGCTCTCTGTCTCCCTGCTGGACGCTCCCGGCGTGACGGCCTCCCTCCGGGTGGAGGTGGTCAGCGCCGGCATGTCGGTGGACGAGTACCAGTTCGAGGAAGGTCTCAAGTCGGGCGACCCCACCGAGGCTTACGTCGCGGCGGGACGGCTGGTGGAGAAGGCCACCGCGAACGGGGATGCCCCCGGTCTCAACAACATCGCCTGGAAGATTCTGGATCCCGAGGTCGCCGTGGTCCGGCGCGATCTCGACCTGGCCCAGCAGGTTGTGGACAAGGCCTTCGAGTTCTCGGCGTCTCGGAACATGCACAGCAAACTGCTGCACACCGAGGCGCGCATCCTGGCCCATAAGGGCGAACTCACGGAGGCGCTGAAGCAGGAGGCCGAGGCCATCCAACTCGGGGCGGGCGAGCCTGACCTGCTGGCCGCCCGGGACGAATACGCCCGGCGGGTGGTGGATATGTACGTGGCGGATCCCATCAACTCGGGGCTTTTGGGGGAGCTGACGGGGCTGAAGGACACGTACTCCAATGAACGGGATGTGAACAACCTGGACCGGCTCGCGTGGGACATCGTCAAGCCGCGCACCGGAGCCACCTTGACCGACGACGGCGCCTATCTGGCTCTGCAGGCGTCGAAGAAAGCCGTCGAGCTGACTCAGTCGAAGGAACCGAGATTCCTCGTGACGGAGGCAACAGCCGCTTACCGCCTGGGGGACTACACCGGCGCGCTCAATAGTCAGACCCTGGCGGTGACCCTGGCGCCGCAGGACGCCTCGCTCAAACTCGCGCTCGAGAAGTACCGCGCACTGGCCCAGGGCAGGAACCCCTCGTCCTCGGCTGGCGGCAAGGGCCTGGCGTCCGGTGCCCCCGGGTGGTTGAGCGTGAGTGTCTATGGGGGGGACGCCCCGAACCTGGCCATCAAGGTCTGGCGTTTGCCCTGGAGCGGCGAAGGTTCTCCGCCCCTGAGGACCGTGAACGTGCAGAACGAAGACGCCTATGACAGTGTCCCCGTCGTCAAGATCGACCTGCCGCCGGGAGACTACCGGGTCATCGCCGGGGATTCGTCTGGCGGGACCGCTTGGAACGAGGTGAAGGTTTTCAGCGGGGACACCGTGGACGTCAATTTGACGATCGACTACCGCTGAGCCCGCCTGCCGTCCTCCGTCTGCCGTCGTGCGTTGCGGGCGCTCTTCACCGCCTGCGAGTTCTCAAGACCCATTGACGGATCGGCTTGGCTGAGAGCCAGCCTCCACATGAGGGGGTTTTGAATGGCCTCTCCTCGCTCGGAATGCACTCGGGCTCTTGTCCAGACTGCCCTGGGTCGCTCGGGCAAAACCCCGGCGAGGTCGCGAGATTCGTCCGGGGCGGATACCATCGCGTCGGGACGGTGCTGAAGGAAGTACCGTGGGTGCGAGTGCCGTCGGTGCTCCAAATCACTTCAAAAGGAGGCTGGAATGTCCGAGCGCCTGTCCGCGTTTTTCGTCGTCGCCATGGCCAGCCTGCTGAGCCTGGCCCTGTCCGCTCCTGCCTACGCCGGCAACCCGACCATCGACGTCAATGAGTTCAGTGACGGAGCCGACGCCGACCTCGGAGACGGTGTCGTCGATGCCGATCTCGATGAGCCAGGCGAACAGCGCACCTTGCGCGCCGCGATCCAGCACGCCAACGCCACACCCGGTGCCGACACGATCACGCTCCCCGCTGGGACCTACAAGCTCACCATCAAGGGCGGCGAGGAGGACGCCGGCGCGCTGGGCGACCTCGACATCACCGATGACCTCACGATCACCGGCGCCGCTGCCGATACGACGATCATCAAGGCCAAGAAGGCCAAGGACCGGATCTTCGATGTCCACTTCGACGCGGTCGTCACGATCAACGACCTGACCCTGCTCGGGGGACGCGCCGACGGCGGGGGCGGCGGAGGGATCCGCAACTTCAGTGACCTGACGGTCAATCGGTGTGTCATCACCAAGTGTAGGCCGCTGTCGAAAACCGACGACGGCGGCGCCATCGAGAACTGCGAGGGAGTGCTCGCCGTCAATGACTCGTACCTCTTGAAGAACAGGTCCAACGACGATGCCGGTGCTGTCGATTCCGACTTCGGCACGACGACGTTCACCAACGTGACCTTCGATCGCAACAGGGCCAAGGACGAGGGCGGTGCGGTCGAGAACGACGGCGGCACGACGAGCTTCATCAACTGCACGCTGAGCAAGAACCGGGCCAAGAACAACGGCGCCGCCATCAACAACGAGGAAGGCGGCACGATCAACCTCACCAACTGCACGCTGGCCTTCAACATCGCCAAGGCGGACCAGAACATCTTCTCGGGCCCGGTTGCCGGTGAAGGCGGGGGCGAAGTCGTGAACATGACCAATACGATCCTGTTCGGAAAGAAGAAGAAGAAGGTCAACTGCGTCGGCTCGATCACGTCCGGCGGCGGCAACCTCGAGTCGGGGACCGACTGCGGTTTCTCAGGGTCGGACCAGAGCGGGACCGATCCGCGGCTGGACAAGAAGGCCCGCGACAACGGTGGCTTCGCGCCGACACACTTGCTGCGGGACGACAGCCCCGCGATCGACGCAGGCAACGACGCCAACTGTCCGGGCACCGATCAGGCCGGCAACGCCTACGCGGACGTTCCCAACGTGGGGGCCTCGGTGTGCGACATCGGCGCGCTGGAGTACATCCCCGACGCGTAACAGCAGGGCGTGGCGGACGGGCCCTCACCGCACCAAGGTGTCGAACGTCACCGAGCGGAACGCGAGCTTCCACCCCGGCTTCATTGAGTGATCGCCGTTTGCGAATCCGCAACGATCCGCGCAGTCCTGGTTCGAGTCCCTTCGCCCTCGCCATTCTTCGCACCTGGGCCACGCAACGGACTGGAGAGCTTTCCGGCTCGGAGGGCGGTGGCCTCCCTCAGGCTCCGGTCCAGCGCCAGACATAGCTGCGGGCCTTGCGCTTCATGCGCTTGCGGATGGCCTTGATGAGCAGGGTCTTCGCCATCACGTGCGCCGCTTCGTCGCCAGCCGCCTCGTTGCCGGCCGCCTCGTCGAGCAGCGCGCGGGCTTCTGCCTCGGACGCGCCCTGCCGGATCGACGACTTGGTGATGCGATAGAGATCGGTCCGCCGCAGAACGGCGCGGTGCCAGGCGGTCCGCGGCCAGCGAGCGCGCGGGATGTCGATCATCATGGCGTGTGGGCCGTCGCTGTCGCGGGTCAGCAGGATGTTGCGCGAGGCCAGATCGCCGTGGCGCACGCCGGCCTCGTGGACCCGACGGATCAACCCGCCCACCTCGCGGAAAACCCCCTCGCGGTTTGCGCCGACTGATTCCGCCAGGGCTCCCGACTGGTCCCCGGCAATCTCGTTGAAGGGCACGCTGTCATGAATGCGCTTCAAGAGCAGGAACGACCGCCGCGAAATGCCAGCCCGCTTCTCCTCGCCCCAACCGACGATCTCCGGGACCTCCATGGGCACGCGGCTGGCGCGGGCCAGGCAGCGCGCCTCGCGGGTGACATCCCAGCGGCGGCGCCACATCTGCGTGCTGCAGCGCATGGGCACGGCCAGGCCCTTCAGGAACAGGCCGCCCTCGTCGTCCAGGAGGAGGTGCCCGCGCCAGTTGCCCTCACCGATGCCAAGCAGGGCCCAGACGCGCTCGAAGACGTCCACATCCGTGTCAACACCGGATGCCTCCAGCAGTGCGCTGGGCTGCAGGCGATGAACCACGATCGTAGACTGCCCCACAATGACACCTCCGGGACGGGTGCTCTCCGGCCGTGTCGCAGCGGCCGAACGCGCGCGGAGAGTAGCACGGCTCACAACGCGCCCTTAGTCGTGTTCCATGGCGTGCCGAAAGTCGTGCACCAAGTCGTCGATGAAGGGGCGCAACACGCTCGGAGGGCCACTCTGCTGGTCTGCGTGGAGTTCGCTCGCTCAGGGTCGCTGTCTTCCCGGCTTCGTCCGAGGGCTGCGATATCCGCCGGTCACCCGCCCAGCACAACGGCCCATGAGGCAACGTGGGGGCTCAGGTCGGCAACCCCGGAGAGCACGAAGGACGCCGAGCTCGCCAGCACGAGGGTGGCCACGGTGGGAATGGTCACGAAGTAGATGACGCGCTCGTCCACCCGGGGCGGGTCGGGTCGCGGCTAGCTGGGCTGCAGTCCACTGGCGAGCATGCAGTCGTAGGGGGCCGGGTGGGTGGAGAGCTTTGAACCGATGTTCACGGGCGAGGGGTTGGCTTCGTAGAGACGCTCCAGCGCCAAGGCATGGACGCGCTCCTCTTGCTGTTCTGAGTCAGCGTCGCTCCCGTGCTCCACGTCGTGCTCATCGGGTCTCGCCAGGCTTCCCAATGCCTCGTCGATGTTGAAGCCCACGCCAAGCACGAGCGACATCAATCGGTCGAGTTGTCACACCCTCCGGGTGCGAGGGCCGCGCAGGGTCTTCGGGATGGACAGCTCATCCCCGGTTCATGACCAGATAGGCGACAAGGTTCTGGCTCAGCTCACGTACGAATTCCTCATCGCTCAACTCAAGTATCCGCGCCGGAGTCGCTGTGGGGAACAGGGCACGTTCCTTGATGCTGGTGATCAGAACGAGGCAGAACAGCTTGGTCCGGGCCTCGTCGGGAAGCTCATGCCCCTGTTGGCGGAGTGCCTCTAGGATTGGGGCCAGGATCTCTTCGTAGCCGGCCTGACGTCCGGTGGCCGATTCGCCCAGCTCGATATCGGAATGCAATCGCAGATAGAGATACAGCGTGCGCAAGATCGGCTGGTTGTCCCGAAAGAAGTTGACGTGCTCTCTCACCACGTGGGTGACACGCTCTTCGACCGATGTGTGTCGCCGTCGTTGTTCCTCATCCCATAGCGCTTTGCCCCAGCGGTTCAGCCGCTGGTCGTAGCGCTCATAGAGCGCCGGCAGCAGCGCGCTCTTGTCCTGGAATCGCCGGTACAGCGTGGCGGCTGCGACACCTGCTTCGCTGGCCAGCTGACGGGTGGTGATCTGCTCGAAGAAGTGGTTCTCGAGCAGGCGTTCGAGCGCAGCAAGGATCCTGTTCTGGGTCTCCCGGGATCGTTGTTGTTGGGGTTCGTGCACCAGTGCAGGGCCTCTTGAGCTCTTGGACAGGAGGCCATCGTACTAAATGTGAACGGGTGTTTACAATTTGCTCAATCATCCGTACAATGTGAGCATGCGTTTACATTGGCAGGTGAAGTGACATGACTCGACGAATCCTCTGGAGGCTGAGCGCCCTCGCCTTCCTGGCCCTCGCCTTATGGGGGCATGCGTTCTCGGCGGTTTTCGATCTGGTGGATCCGGATGCGGACCAACTGACCGTCTACCTCATGAACAAGGGCCTGTTCGCCGTCGCGCTGCTGATCATGCTCGCGAAATGGGATGGCTTGCGAGGCTACGGGTTCGAGCGCGGCCGGAGTTGGCGGTTCCTGCTCCCGGGAGCCCCATTCCTGCTCCTGACGGCCCTGTTGGCGGTGAACCCGGAATCGCCGTATGGCCTCGGCACGGCCGCCGCGCTGGGCTGGATTCTGGTCTCGGTCTTCGTCGCAATCGGTGAGGAAGGTGTCTTCAGAGGCCTGATCTGGCGGGCCCTGGAGGATCGGGGAATGCTGACCACCAGTCTGCTGACCTCGGTGCTGTTCGGCGCAGTGCATCTGCTGGGCCTGTTCGCCCCAATCCCATGGCAGATCATCGTCAGTCAGGCTGTGTTCGCCGCGGGCGTGGGCATGATGTTCGCCGCCGTCAGGCTGGTTTCCGGCTCCCTGCTGGCGCCGATCTTCCTGCATGCGCTGTTCGACGCCGGTGCCATCGTCGCCGCCGGCGGGGTCCAGGAGATGTTCTCCGACACCATGAGCGTCGGACGCCTCTTGGTTCCAGGGATCGCTTTCTTTGTCTGGGGGCTGATCTGCGTCCTGGTGATTCGACGACGACGTCGGACCACCAGGGTCATGCCGTCCGCCACCGAAGTGTCGCGATGAGCTCCCTGACCCCGTGCTGTCCACAGGTAGAGTCGCCACCGAACCGCTGTCCTCGAAGCGCTTGCGACTCGCTTCATGGCGACACCTTCGGCCTCGCAGCGTAACTTCAGCAACGCCTGCAAAAGGTCCACCAACGTCTTGTGACCGGAGAATGCTTCACGCCGTGCGCGATGTTCTCCCGCAAACCCCGGATGCGCGTCAGTTGTTGGCGATTCTTCGGGAGGTGCTGGGCGATCTCGGCCAGCGCGTCGTCGCGGATCAGCCAGTTGCGCGGGAGATCCCGGTCGATGGTGGCCCTTCGCGCCATGCCGCCAGCTCGCGAAGCACCGCGAGGCGCCGGCACCCGCGGACGTGACCGTGCTCGCCTCGTTCTTCAGTCAGTGAAGCTGCGCTTGTTCTGGCCGACACGACAACCTCATGTGAGTCATACGTCTCCACCATCGACAAGCTCGCCGCTGAGTTTGAGCAGCGCACCGTTCGTGATCTTGCTGCGGTAGAGCTCTCGAACCTCGTCGGTGTCCTGGTCGGCGCTGTACAAGGCGTAGCGTCCCTTGGGATCCACGACGATCAGGCCGGAAAGGGCCCCGTTCTTGACCAGTGGGCCGCTCAACTTCTGCACCTCGGCGTTCTTCAGCTTGCTCCGGTAGAGCTCGTAGAGGCCCTGCGTGTCTTCATCTATCTGGTAGACGGCGTAGCGGCCCTTGGGGCCCAGCTGGTAGTTGAAGAAGCCTATGCCAGCACCATCGGGGAGCGGTGAGTTCAGCCGCTTCACTTCGCCTGTCTTGAGCTTGCTCGCGAAGAGCTCGTAGATGCCGTTGAGGCTTTGGTCGGCGACGTACACCGCGTAGCGGCCCTTGGGATCAACGCGGTAGTTGGTGGTCAGCACGTCGCCGCCAAAAACGAACGGCGCGCTCAGCCGCAGCGAGGTGCCCGTCTTCAGGTCGCTGCGGAAGAGCTCCCACACGTTGTCGGTGTTCTGGTCGGCACGGTAGACGACGTAGCGACCCTTGGGATCCAACTGCAAAGCGAAGGAGTCGACGTCTCCATTGGTGACCATGGGTCCATTCAACTTCAGCGACACGCCCTTCTTGAGGTCGCTTCGATAGAGCTCGTTCACACCGTCAGCGTCCTGATCGGCGACGTAGACGGCGTAGCGGCCCTTGGAGTTCACGAGCCGGACCGTACTCATCAAGGTTCCACCGGCGACGAGCTCTCCGCTCAGCTTCAGCTGGGCGCCCGACACCAAGTCGCTGCGGTAGAGCTCGAGGCGTGGCGGGTTGGACTCCTGAATGAAGTAGATGGCGTAGCGTCCCTTCGGGTCCACGACGGCGTCGAGAAACACGATGGCGCCGGGGGCCAGCGGCGCGTTCAGCTTCATCGAGACGCCCGTCTTCAGGTTGCTCACGTAGAGCTCGACGACCTGGTCTTCTTCCTGATCAGCTCGGTAGACGACGTAGTTGCCTTTGGGTCCCATGGTGTAACCACCGACGTTGCCGCCGGTGACAAGCGGTCCGTTCAACTTGAGCACGCCGCCCTTCTTGAGGTCGGCGCGATAGAGCTCGAAGACGCCGTCGGTGTCCGCATCAGCTCTGTAACAGACGTAGCGGCCCTTGGGCCCCAGGGTGAATCCGCCGAAGATATCGCCACCTGTGACAAACGGGGTGTTGAGCTTCAGTTGTTCGCCAGTGTTCAGGTCAGTGCTGTAGAGCTGGAGAACGCCGGGGGTCGCTTGGTCGGATCGATAGACGACGTAGCGGCTCTTGGGGTCCACGGCGTAGGTGCCAGCGCTTGAGGCCGACTCAATAGTTCCGGAGAGCTTCAGCCGCTGACCCGTTTTCAGGTCGCTTCGGTAGAGCTCGACCACACCCGCGGTGTCCTGGTCGGCGTAGTACACGACGTTCCGACCTTTGAAATCCACGATGTAGGACTCGACCTGCCCGCCGTCCGCGATGGGGCCGTTCAGCTTGAGTACCTGACCATTCTTCAGGTCGCTGCGGTAGAGCTCCCGAACACCGTCCGTGTCCGCATCCGCGAGGTACACGCTGTAGCGACCCTTTGGGTCGACGGTTGGAGACTGCGACTGTGCCAGCAGCGGCCCGCTCAGCAAGCCCAGCGCAAGGATTCCTACCAGTGAGCGACTTCCCATGCGACTTCTCCTCCGATTGCAAGATGGAGAGGCATGCTAACCGCTGGGCGTGAGGGCCGCCCGAGCTGTTCTGACGGGAGGGGAACGGAAACGCACCAGTTCGTGACCGGGAGACCGTGGCGGCGGTGGGGGAGATCCGTTGGCGACCGCGAGCGATCAAGATCAGGCCAGCGAGCGTTCAGCGCCGCCGCTCGCGGGTCATCGAGGTCGCCGCCCAGCTCGGTGTCCAGGAGTCTGATCAGGAACACGAAGGGCTTTGAAACGCTTGGCCTCAGAACCAGATCTCCAACACGGCCATCACCTCCAGCGCCACGTCGCGCTTCGTCTTCGATAGCTTTTCGATCACGTGATGAGTCCCCCGGCACGCGTTGGATACCCTGGGGTCATGCACAGGATCCTCAGCGCGTTCATCTGTCTGTCCGTCATCTCCGGCTGCGCGGCCCTCACGGCGCTCCCGGGCTCCCGCCAGCTGACGGTCCTCACCTACAACATCCACCACGGTCAGGGCACCGATGGCGCCTTCGACCTGGAACGCCTGGCGCAGGTGATTCGCGACGCAGACGCCGACCTGGTCGCCCTGCAGGAAGTGGACGTTGGCACCGGGCGATCCGGCGGCGTGGACCAGGCCGCCGAGCTGGCGCGGCTGACCGATATGGCCGTCGTCTTCGCCGAGGCGATGCCCTATGACGGTGGGTCCTACGGCGAGGCCATGTTGTCGCGCTGGCCCATCTCCTCGCACAAAGTCCTGAAGCTGCCAGCCTCCGCCGGCCATGAGCCGCGCGCCGCCATCGTGGTGGTGGTGCAACCGACGGGCTGGCCGTTCCCCGTGCGAGTGGCCGGCACGCACCTGGACCACACGGACGACGACACGGACCGGCTCGCGCAGCTGGCTGTGGTGCGCCAGCACCTGGAGGAGGGAGCGCTGCCCACGCTGCTGGTGGGCGACCTCAACGCGGCGCCTGACAGCGTGCCCATGTCCCGGCTTCTCGCCGCCGACTGGCTGCCCGCCGATCCCGACTACGCGTCCACCTTTCCCGCCGACAAGCCCAAGCGGAAGATCGACTGGATCCTGTTGTCGCCGGCCTCGGCAGGACGACTGATAGAACCGATGGTGCTGACCGCACCCGTGGCATCCGACCACGCGCCCTTCCGGGCCGTCTGGGTGCTCGACTGAGACGGTCGCGATTCCACGCCTCCGGCCATCTCATCGAGCGCTTCGATGCGTTCAGCGCCGCAGCACGCGGGGCATCGGGGCCGCCGATCAGCCCCTCGCCCCGGTGTCCAGGAGTCTGATCCGGAACACGAGGGGCTTTGTTTCGCCTCTCCTCGGAGGGTGCTACGGTTCGCCCGTGAGAGTTCACCTGGACATCAGCAAGAACATCCTGGAGCAGTTCTGCTCGGTGTTTGGGAATCGTCCTGACGGCCCGCGGCACAGCCTTGTCATGCCCGCCGAGATCGGTGTCGGCAGGATGGACCTGATGGAACTTCCGAATGGGCTGGAGTTCTACCACTACACGAGCACGCTGAAGCAGCCGCTCGAGATCACGTCCACCAACCCGCCGGGCAGCGGATGGTGTGGATTGAACGTGAACCTGGCCGACTCCGAGCTGGTGCGAACCGTCGGGAGCAACGAGGTCACGATCCAGCGCTGCTTGCAGTCGGGCATGCTCGTGCACACGCCTGGATCGACGATCGAGGGCGTGAACGAAGCCGGCGTGGTCTCCGAGTCGGTCTTCATCCGCTTCCACGACGAATTCCTGGGCGCGTACTTCGATACGGGCTTCGACTCGCTTCGCCCCCGACACGGCGTGGTTCTCTTCGAGCACCTGGACTATCGCGCGGAGATGCTCCTGCGAGAGGTGATTGGATCGAAGTCCGACAAACTGGGTGCCCACGCCAGGCTCCTGGAGTTCATGCAGGGATTCCTGGCCAAGATCGAGTCGCGGGAGACCGGAGAGTCCAGCGAACGATTACATGCCGACGACATGCGAGGGTTGTTCCGGGCCCAGGCCGCCCTGCGCAACCCGCTGGCCTCGGACGTGCCTTCCATCTCCGAGCTGGCCGACCTGGCCCAGATGGGCATGACCAGGTTCAAGGCCTCGTTCAGGGCTGTCTTTGGCGTGGCTCCCTTGCGATACCACCACAAGCTGAAGATGGACCATGCGCGCAACGAGCTGCTGGCCCGACGCAAGACGCCGTCCGAGCTGAGCTACGAGTTGGGCTACAGCCACCCGTCCAAGTTCACCGCCGCGTTCAAGCGGCACTTCGAGCAGCTGCCCTCGCAGGTTCACCGGGACCAGTTCCGTCCTTGAGGGACAAGCAAGCGACTCCCGTGGGTAACGGCTGACGCATCACGGCGCCCAAGCTTGCGCTGATGAATGTCTATCCTCGAGCCCACTGGTACCTCGTTCTCGGTTTCGTCGTCGCGGTCGCCGGGTTCATCCCCTCGTATTGGTCCCAGGATTTGGGCACGTTCGGGGTGTCCATTCACGTGCACGCCGCCTCGGCCACGCTCTGGTTTCTCGCGCTCATCGTCCAACCCTGGTTGATCAACGCGGGCAATCTCAAGGCTCATCGCATCTTCGGGAGTCTCGCGCTCCTGATTGCGGTGGTGCTGACGCTGACGGCCGCGCTGATCACGCCCCGGAACCTGCAACTCCAGGCCGCGAACCCGAACCTGCCTTACATGTTCGTGTACTGGGACATCACGACCATCAGCCTCTTCGCGATCTTCGTCACCCGGGGCATGAAGCATCGCAGAGATGTCCAGCTGCATGCACGCTTCATGGTGGGCACCGTCTTCGTGCCTATCCTGCCCGCGCTGGCGCGAGGGCTGTTCTTCTACGGCGTGGTGGAGAACTTCGTCTCCGCCCTGTACGTCGGGAACATGATCACGCTGACGGCGATCGCGGTGTTGATCCACGATGACGACAAGCAGGGTCAGCTGCGCTCGCCCTACCGCTGGCTCTTCGGCGTCTTCGCTGTCCTGGGCACGACCATCGAGATCGTAGGGTCGGCCGCCTGGTGGCAGACTTTGGTGGACGCGGCCGTGGTCCCGCTCACCTGGGCCGTGCTGCTGGTGGGGGCGGGGTCGGCGGCCCTCCTGGGCCTCCAGAGTCAACGTTCCTCACGCGTTGGTCCCGATCCGATTGCCAACCATGCCGGCTCCGACGGTCCGTAAGGCGACACGGCTACAAACACCCTGGCGGGCGCGGCTCAGGTTGCACACGCACCCGGTCGCGAGCGGAATCACGTCGCCGCCTCACAAGTATGATCGCCCTTCTGTTGCAGCGGATCTGCCCGGGCGCCGTTGGCCAGAGCACGCAAGAGGCCGCCGAGACCATCGAGGCCATGCTCCGAACGCATGCCGTGAGCCCGGAGGGCAGGTTCACGGGCCAGTTCGTGCCGACATCGGTGCGATCTCCGGCACCGCCGTCCGGTTAGGATGCGCGCCGGGCAACCATCCTTCGCAGGGCAACGGGCGTGGACGACACTTTCGAACGGACGCGGGCCGCGCTCGCCGAGCATTATGAACTGCGGAAGCTGCTCGGGCGTGGCGGCATGGCCGAGGTGTATCTGGCCCAGGACCTGCGCCACGATCGCAGCGTTGCGGTGAAGGTGCTGCGGCCCGACGTGGCCGCGCAACTGGGTACCGAGCGCTTCCTGCGGGAGGTGCGCGTGGCGGCCGGGCTCTCGCACCCGCACGTGCTGCCGCTGCACGACTCGGGCGAGGCGGAGGGCCTCCTTTACTACGTGATGCCCTGCGTGGAGGGGGAGTCGCTGGCCGAGCACCTGGCGCATCATGCCCCGCTGCCGCTGGAGGAGGCCGTCAGGCTGGGCCGCGGCATTGCACAGGCCCTGGGCCACGCCCACGCGCGCGGCGTGGTGCACCGCGACGTCAAACCGGGCAACGTGCTGATGTCGGAGGGCGAGCCACTGCTGGCCGACTTCGGCCTTGCCAGCAGCGATGTGCCGCAGGATCTGGCGTTGACCCAGGCCGGTGACGCGCTGGGCACGCCGCTCACCATGAGTCCCGAGCAGGCGGGGGGGCAACCCACCGACGCCCGCAGCGATGTGTACTCCCTGGGCTGCGTGCTGTTCGAGATGCTCACGGGCCGGCCTCCCTTTCATGGTGCCTCGGCGGCCGAGCTCTTCGCGCATCATCGCGAGACGAAGGTCCCACGCCTGGCTAGCCTGCGCGCCGACGCACCGCCTGCGCTGGATCAGTTGGTCGCCCGTTGCCTGGCCAAGCGCCCCGACGACCGACCCGCAAACGGCGAGGTCGTGGCCGAGGAGTTGGACACCATCCTCGGCACCTTGCGCACCGGCGCGGTGCGGGTCGAAGGCGGCCGGCGCATGAAGCGCATCGTGGGCGTGTCGGCGCTGGTGGTGCTCGTGCTGGGCGGCGTGCTGTTCGCCGTACTGCGCGACCGCTCGCGACGCGCGTGGGTGGACGAAGAGGCCTTGCCCGCGCTCGAGGCCGCCATGGACGCCAGTGCCTGGGAGGACGCGATGCAGCTGGGCCTGGAGATCGAGGCCATCGTGCCCGACCATCCGCAGCTGGTCAGTCTGAAGGACGGCTACTCGGGGGAGGTGGAGCTGCTCAGTGATCCGCCGGGTGCCAGCGTGACGCGCCAACCGCTGGACAGAGCCGCTACCGGGACCGACACCGGGGCTGCCCCCGTGTGGATCCCCCTGGGCGTCACGCCGGTGACGGTGCGCTTGCCGCACGGGTTCCATCGCCTGCGCTTCGAGAAGCAGGGCTACCGCACCTCCGAGATCGCGTCGCACTGGTACTACCTGCGCGGGCAGACCACGCGCCTGGCCAAGCCCGGCGAGGTGCCCGACGACATGGTCTTCGTGCCGGGCGGCCGCGTCGCGTTGAACATCCCGGGGCTGGACCACCTGGCCGAGGTGGAGCTGAACAACGCCTGCCTGGGCCGGGACGAGGTGACCGTCGGGGAGTACGCGCGCTTCGTAGAAGCCGGTGGCTACACGGATCCGCAGTGGTGGACGGAAGCCTTCCTGCACGACGGCGTGACGCTCTCTTTCGAGCCGGCGATGCAGCGGCTGCAGGACGCCACGGGGCGCCCCGGGCCGGCGAGCTGGATCGCCGGCGCACCTCCCGAGGGGACGGCGCGGCACCCGGTGACAGGAGTGTCGTGGTACGAGGCGGCCGCCTACTGCGCGTGGGCCGGGCGGGAGCTGCCCACCATCTATCATTGGAATCGCGCGGCCGAGACGAGGCTCTCCGCGATGGTGGTGCCCGGCAGTCACTTCGACGGCGGCGCGCCGGCGGACGTGGGCAGTTACCCAGCGCTCTCGGCCTTCGGGCTGCGCGACATGGCGGGCAACGCGCGCGAGTGGTGCAGCAACCACACCAGCAAGGGGGAGCGCGCCATCCTGGGCGGCGGCTTCGACGACCTGCCATACATGTTCAACGACTTCTTCGCCGCCGACCCTTGGGACCGCAGCCCCAGCAACGGCTTCCGCACGGCGACCTACTCCGAGCCGCCCGGCGCGAGCGTGACCGCAGCCGTGGACCCGCCCTCGCGGGATTTCCGGGGCGAGACGCCGGCCTCGGATGAAGTCTTCGCAGTCTACCGCGACCTCTACCGCTACGACCCGCTGCCTCTAGACTCCGAGGTGCTGCTGCGCGACGAAGGCCATGCAGACTACGTCGCGCAGCGCGTCGCCTACACCCTGCCCTACGGTGACGAGCGCGGCGAGGCGTGGCTGTACACACCCAAGCGCGGGGACGGCCCGTTCCCGTGCGCGGTGATCTTCCCTGGCAGCAACGCCATCCACACCGACAGCAGCGATTCCCTGGTGCGCAGTCGCTTCGGCTGGCTTATGCGCCAGGGCTACGCGGTGATCCTCCCGATCTACCTCGCGACCTATGAGCGTGGCACGGAGCTGAAGAGCGACTACCCGGACGAGAGCCAGCGTTGGCGGGATCACGTCGTGGCCTGGGGCAAGGACATGTCACGCGCCATCGACTACCTGGAGGAGCGTCTTGACTGCGACGCGGATCGGCTGGCGTACTTCGGCACCAGCTGGGGTGGAGCCATGGGGCCGATCATGGTGGCCATCGAACCGCGCTTCGACGCGGCGGCGCTCTACGTGGCGGGCCTGTTGTTCCAGAAGAGCCGTCCGGAGGTGGAGGCCATCCACTACGCACCGCGGGTGACGGTGCCGGTGGTGATGCTCAACGGCAAGTACGACCACTTCTTCCCGGTGGAGACCAGCCAGCGTCCGCTCTACGACTTGCTGGGGACGGCCGACGACAAGAAGCGCTACGTGCTCGAGGAGGGCGGCCACTTCGTGCCGAAGGAGACCCTGGTGCGTGAGGTACTCGCGTGGTTCGACGAGTGGGTGAAGGGAGTGGGGGGCGAGGAGCAAGCGAAGGGGTGAGCAGGGTCGGGGGACCGTGCCGCCGCTCGCCGACCTGCAGGTCTCGGTGACCAGCGGCAGCAATCCCCTGCTGCTGACCTTCGATGCAGGCGGAAGCACGGACCCGGACGGGCAGCTCATCGCCTACCGGCTCGACCTGGGCGATGGCTCGCCGCCGATCGACCTGGATCCGGGCTTCCTGCAGGCCACCCACGTCTACAACCGCTTCGGAACCGGACCGATCCTCGTGCCCACGACCTTCGACGCACTACTCACCGTGACCGATGATTCGGGCGACCAGCACTCGACGATGGTCTCGGTGATGGTCAATCCCTGAGGATCCCTTCCTCTCAGAGTTTCCAATGGGCGTAGTCGTCTGCGCGGGGCTTGGTGTTGCGGGCGATGGGGGTGGGTTCCCGGAAGAAGCGGCGCTACTTACCCCAACGACGTCGACACGCTCTGCACTTCGTCCTCCTCCAACGCATCGACCAACGCCAGCACCCGTCGTCCGTGCCGCGGAACGAGCCCGCTCAGTCAGCCGTCGTGGCGCGCAGCCCGTTCGAGAGGGTGAGTCCGTGAATCGAGGAGAGGTCCTCGATGATGAACTGGAACCACACGTCCGTGCCGGGCGGGAGCAGCGCCGGCCACGTCGCCGTGCCGCTGAAGGCTCCGGCAGGATTTGCGAAGAGGAAGATCTGGGTCGCGTAGGGGAACGCGTGCACGGTCCCGCCCAGCGCCGCGAAGGGCACCGGTGCGAAGGACACCCAGGCCAGCATGGGCGCGCTGGGCGGTGCGCCGCTGAGCGAGACTGTGGTGGCGGTGCCCCCGATCAGCGAACCCGTGCCGCTGAGTGTCGGAACGCCCGCGATACCCGGCGTTCCGCCGCCGAGCTCGGACCAGGTGCCGGTCGCGTCACGTGCGAAGGTGAACTTGTCGCCAAAGATGTAGAAGGCGTCTGTCGGCACGCCCTCGAGCTCGCGGAAGTCGAAGCTGCTGAAGCCTGCCGGGGCGACGACACCGAGGAAGTTGCCGTAGCCTGGGAAGCCCTCGCCGATGGGGTTGGCGAAGTCGTCGTCCAGATAGATGGCCACCTTGCCACCCCCGTTGACGGACGAGACGTAACCACCTATGGCCACCAGCGGCGTGGCGCTTTCGCCGCGCCAACGGTCCGTGCAACTACCAGGCACGGCGCATTGCGGGCCCGCCAGGTAGTCGCCGTGGGGGAGGGCGAAGAACCCGTAAGCACCCTCGATGGCGGGGCCTGGGCCGGTGGTCACCTGGCTGGTGCCGATGGGACTCGACCAGGTGATGCCCTGGCTCGTGACGCTCGACTGCGTGGCGGGGTAGCGCGCCGCGCCCCAGGCGGCCTCGTCCTCGAAGCTCTCGCTCTGCGGAGCGAACCCGTGCGCCGCCAGCGCGGTCATGAACAACGCTTCGTCGGTGTAGAAGGTGGCATCGTTGCCCGGCGTCACCGTGAACGTGACGGTGGCCAGGTTGCTGTCGTGGAAACCGTCGTGGGCCTTGTAGGTGAATGACTCCGTCCCCACGAAGCCGTTGGTCTCGTACTCGAACGACCCGTCGGGTTCCAGCAGCAGGGTCCCCACCGTCCCGCCGGAGCTGGCGAGGACGGCGGTGATCGGATCGCCGTCCGGGTCGCTGTCGTTGTCGAGGACGCCGGGGTCGTCGACGCTCAGGTTGTCGTCCTGCGAGGTCATGTAGGCGTCGTCCAACGCGACGGGAGCCGTCTGAGCCACAGCGGTAGATGAGAGGACCAAGGCGGTGAGCAAGGTTGTGAGCAGGGGGGCAGTCATTGGAGCCATGAGCGTTGTCTCGCTGGGTGGTCGGTGCGTGGACAGCCGTACCGTAAGGGCCCCGGCTCGATCTGCGGATGACGATCTTGTTCGACGCCGAGCTCTGGTCGCACATCGGCATGCACCGTGCCGCCCATGAGCCAGCCGAAGCTCCGACAACGCAGGTGAGCATTGACCACTCAGGCGCGGTAACCTCCTGCCGTGCCGACACTGAAAGGGAGCCCCCTCGCCCGCACCACCACGCTCTGCGCGCTGTACTGCGCGCAAGGAATGCCGTGGGGCTTCGTGACCATCACGCTGCTGGGCTTCCTGGCCGAGCGCGGGGTGGGCTTGGACGAAGCGGCCCAGATCATGACGCTGGCCACGCTGCCGTGGTCGTTCAAGATCGTGTGGGGCGTGGTCATCGACCGCTTCACCTTCCGGCCCATGGGGCGCCGTCGTCCGTGGGTGCTCGCGGCCCAGCTGGGCATCGGCCTGACCCTGCTGACGATGATCCTGATCGACGACATCTCGGCCGACGTCCAACTGCTCGCGTGGATGGTGTTCGTCAACAACTGCTTCGTGTCGCTGCAGGACGTGGCGAGCGACGCCCTGGCCGTCGATGTGCTGCTGCCCAAGGAGCGCGGCCGGGTCAACGGACTCATGTGGGCGTCGAATAACCTGGGCGTGGCCATCGGCGGCGCGGGCATGGGCATGGTGCTGGCGGCCTACGGCGTGCAGGCCGCATTCGTGTTGCAGGTCTCCGTGCTGATGGGCATCGCCGCATTCCCGTTGCTGCTGCGCGAGCGAGCCGGCGAGCGCTTGCTCCCGTGGTCCCGTGGTGAAGCCAGTCGTGAAGAAGGCGAAGCGACCACCAGCAGTTCCCGCGTTCTCGTGCGCCAGTTGTTCTCCGCCTTCGCCTCCCGCGCGCCGTTCATCGGGCTGCTCTTCGCCGCCGCCAACAGCGTGACCATCGGCATGTTGAATACCGTGAACCCGACCTTCTGCATCCAGCAGGTGGGCTGGTCGCAGGAACGGTACAGCCAGATCGAGGGTGGCGCGGGCGCTGGGGCGGCGGTGGTGGGGGCCCTGCTCGGAGGCTTCCTCGTGGACCGCATGGGCATGCGCCAGTTCATGACCCTCGTGGCGCTGGCCATCGCGGCCATCTGCGCGGGCCTCGCGTTCTCGGAGGCCCTGCGGGCGTCGGACGCCTACGTCGTGTTCTACATCGTCGGCGTCAACTTCCTCATCTCGGCCATGCTCGTGGCGGGCTTCTCGCTCTTCATGCGCCTCTGCAGCGTTGCGGTGGCCGGCACGCAGTTCACCCTCTTCATGGCCACCGGCAACTTTGCTCGCATCGGCGGCGCGCGCGTCGTCGACGCCCTGAGCGATGTCGGCTACAGCGCCATCTTCCTCGCCATGGGCGGCGCGGTGCTGCTGTCGCTGCCGTTCCTCTATGCGATTCCCGCGACCGACGTCACGCGGGAAGGCTGAGTGGGGGCGCTGCTCCCGGTCCGCAACATGGGCTGCATGGGTTCGATCTGCTCAGTCGCCCAGCTCGACAACCTTCACGCTGAGGCCATCGCCGGTCAGCGCCAAGCGTCCTTCACGTAGCGCCAGTGCGTCCTTGCCGAAGACCTCTCGGCGCCAGCCGTGCAGCGCGCGGATGTCCGGCTCTTCTGACGTCGCGAGCAGGTCCAGATCGGCGCGAGTCGCGACGAGCTTCATGGCGACACCTTTGGCCTCGCAGCGCAACTTCAGCAGCGCCTGCAAGAGGGCAACCAACGTCTCGTGGCCGGAGAGTGCTTCACGCCGCTCGGGCAGGGTTGGCCACTCGTCTTCGGGACGTGCGAGCGCGCGCGCGACGGCCTCGAGGATCGCGCCACCGTCCTTGCCGTGCGCGATGCTCTCCCTCAGACCCCGGGTGCGCGCCAGTTGCTGGCGATTCTTCGGGAGGTGCTGGGCGATCTCGGCCAGCGCGTCGTCGCGAATCACCCAGTTGCGCGGGAGATCCCGGTTGATGGCGGCGCGTTCGCGCCATGCCGCCAGCTCACGAAGCACTACGAGGGTCTCTCGGCTCGGACGTCGGACCTTGATCCGCCGCCAACTCTGCTCCGGGTCGACACGGTAGTTGCCCTCCTCGAGGAGGTCCTCCATCTCCTCCTTCACCCATGCGGCGCGCCCGCTCTCCGCGAGGCGCTGCTGCAGTTGCTCGTAGATCGGACAGAGGTGGATCACGTCACCGAGCGCGTAGTCGATCTGCCGCTGCGTGAGCGGGCGAACCGCCCAGTCGGTCGCCTGCGACGCCTTGTCGAGCTCGATGTCGAGCATCTTGTGCACCAGGGTCGCGTAGCCGGGTTGCTCACCAAACGCGCAGACCGTCGCGGCGATCTGCGTGTCGAACAGAGGCGCCGGCACCCGGCCGCACAGACGATAGAAGATCTCCAGGTCCTGCTTGGCAGCGTGGAACACCTTGACGATGCCCGGGTCGTTCATCAGCTCGAAGAGCGGTGCGAGATCGATGCCTGGCGCCAGCGCGTCGACCGCCGCGAAGTGCTCGGCGTGTCCGATCTGCACCAGGCAGAGCGTGGCGTAGTACGTCTTCTCGCGTAGGAACTCGGTGTCCACGGTGACGTAGGGAGCGGCTCGCACGTCGTTGCAGAAGGAAACCAGCGTCTTGGTATCGGTGATCAGCATTCGAGCCATGGGTTTTGGGCGGGGCGAATCGAGGAGAGTACAGGAGCCGCAGCCCGCGGGTACCATCCCCCGGTACCATCCCCGGGTGCGCATAGCGGCCTACGTCTACTCTGGGTGGCACCCGATCCCCGAACGGGACGCGAGCTTCCACCCCGGCTTCACCGAGTGGGAGCTGCTGCGGGACTGCCGACCGCGCTTCGAGGGGCACGCCCAGCCGCGCGTGCCGCTGCTGGGCGCGTACGACGACCGCGACCCGGCGCAGGTGGGCCAGAGGATCCGCCTCGCGCTCGAGCACGGCATTGACGCCTTTGTCTACGGTGTGTTCTGGTGCCGCGGCAAGCGCGTCTTCGAGGCCGGGCTCGACGAGGGCTTCCTCGGTTCGGACGTGGGCACCTCCGCGCCCTTCGCGTGCATGTGGGCCAACCGCATGCCGCGACGTGTGTTGCCCGTGCGGCGCGCGGACCTTCCCGTCATCGACCCGGCGCGACGCGCGCCCTCAGACGTCGACGATTTCGTGGCCTTCGTGCAGATGCTCGCCGAGCAGTACTTCTCGCGGCCCAACTACTTGACCGTCGAGGGGCGCAGCTACCTCTCCATCTATGACTCGACGTTCTTCCTGGACGAGCTGGGTCTCGACGACGCGGCGCGCGCCATCGGGGAGGCACGTGCATGGCTCGCGGCGAACGGGCACGCCGACCTGCACCTCGCGGCCATCGAACCGAATGTCCGCATGCTGCCGCAGGTCGCGCGCGTGGGCTTCGACAGCGTCACCCACTACGTGCACCTGCCGGAGTGGAAGGGGCCGCCTGTCCAGGACTACCGTGCGCTGGCCGAGCGCCGGGCCGACGAGTGGTCGTCGTTTGCGGATGCCTCGGGCCTGCCGTACATGCCGTCCGTTGCACCGGGCTGGGACGCTTCCCCGCGCGCGGCAGACTTCGGCGCCACGCGGCCGGACCGCTACCCGTGGTCGCCCGTCGTCACCGGCGAGCACCCGGAGCTCTTCCACGACGCGCTCGGCCGCGCGCTGTGGTTCGCGTCCCCGACGCAGGTGGAGGACTCGCTGGTCTTCGTCGCCTCGCTGAACGAGTGGACGGAGGGGCACTACCTCGAGCCGGACGAGCGCTTTGGGTACGGGTGGCTGGAGGCGGTAGGGGCTCGGTGAAGACGGTCCCTGCAACGGCGTGCTTCAACGCTCGCTCGCTCACCCGAATCGTCTTGGGACGGGCGCGCCAGCGGGACCGTCCGCGATCCGATCACTGACACGATCGTGTTCGCCTCGGCACCCGCAGACGTGGCCGTGCGAGCCTCGTTCTTCAGTCAGTGAAGCTGCGCTTGTTCCGGCCGACACGACAGCCTCATGTGAGTCATACGTCTCCACCATCGACAAGCTCGCCGCTGAGTTTGAGCAGCGCACCGTTCGTGATCTTGCTGCGGTAGAGCTCTCGAACCTCGTCGGTGTCCGCATCAGCTCTGTAACAGACGAAGCGGCCCTTGGCGTCCACGGCGCAGGTGCCAGCGCTTGAAGCCGACTCAATCGTTCCGGAGAGCTTCAGTCGCTGACCCGTTTTCAGGTCGCTTCGGTAGAGCTCGACCACACCCGCGGTGTCCTGGTCGGCGTAGTACACGACGTTCCGACCATTGAAATCCACGATGTAGGACTCGACCTGCCCGCCGTCCGCGATGGGGCCGTTCAGCTTGAGTACCTGACCGTTCCTCAGGTCGCTGCGGTAGAGCTCCCGAACACCGTCCGTGTCCGCATCCGCGAGGTTCACGCTGTAGCGACCCTTTGGGTCGACGGTTGGAGACTGCGACTGTGCCAACAGCGGCCCGGTCAGCAGGCCCAGCGCAAGGATTTCTACCACTGAGCGACTTCCCTTGCGACTCCTCCTCTGATTGCAAGATGGAGAGGCATGCTAACAGCTGGGCGCCTGTGGCCGGCCTAGTCAGGACGATCGAGCCGCGCTACGGTGGCCTGGAGTGGATGCCGAGGAAGGTCGGACAACCTTCTCGGGACCCACAGGGTCCGGCGACACTTGAGAATGCAGAAGCTCATCCCGCGCTTGGTCGCGCTGCGGCCGCTGTTGTTCTGTGTGGTCGGCCTCGGCTGCTACTTGAATGCGTGGCACACGCCGTTCGTCTTCGACGACATCAAGGGGATCGTGGAGAGCCCGGGGGTTCGGCAATTGTGGCCGCCCGCCGAGGTCATGGACGTCGCCGCCGATGAGACGCCCTGGGGGCGACCGGTCGTCGCCTACAGCCTGGCCGTGAACTATGCGATCAGCGGTCTCGACGTGTGGAGCTACCGGCTCCTGAACCTCGCCATCCATATCGGCGCGGCCTGCATCTTGTTCGAGTTGGTCCGTCGACTGCTGCTTGATTCGGGGGTCCCCGCGGCGTTCAAGAGTCAAGCCGACGGGGTGGCCCTGGCCTCCACGCTGCTCTGGTTGGCGCACCCGTTCGCCACGAGCGTGGTGACCTACACGATTCAACGCGCCGAGTCCTTGATGGCCCTGTTCTATCTGCTGGCTCTGTACTTGGCGATTTGCAGCTTCGAAGGCAGGAGAAACAAGCGACTGCTCCAAGTTGGCACCGTGGTCGCCTGTTGCCTGGGTGTCGCGTCCAAGGAGTCCGCAGCCACCGCGCCGCTCGCGATCCTCATGCTGGACTGGGGCGTGCTGAAGAATGGGGCGGTCCTGCGCCGTCGAACAGCCTTCTATGCGTCATTGGCGGGCTCATGGATCTTGCTGGCCGCCCTGATGCTGAAGTGGCCGCGCTCCGGTTCGGTGGGGGGGACGCAGATCCAAAGCCTGGACTACTTCCTGATGCAGTGGCAGGTGATTGTGCACTACATGAAGTCGGCGGTTCTGGCGGGGGGATTGTCGTTGGACTACGACTGGCCGCAACCCGACCTGGCGCAGGCGCTGCCCTACGGTCTGTTCCTAACCGTTCTCGCGGGCGGGGCGGCCTGGCTGTTCTTCCGCCGGCGACTCGCTTGGCCGTTCACCGTCCTGTTCGTATTCCTGGTCTTGGGTCCCACGTCGTCCTTCGTGCCCATCCACACCTCGGTCGCAGCGGACAACCGTTTCTATCTTCCTTTGGCCGGCGTGATCGTCCTGGGGGTGGTCGCCATTGCGAGCTTTCTCCAGCAGGTCAGGTGGAGGCCGGCGACGGGGCGCGCGGTGGCCTACGCACTGACCACGGCTCTCGTGTTAACACTGGGCGCCTTGACCATCGCGCGAAATGAGGCCTACCAGAGCACGGTCACCATCTGGAGAGACGTGACGGACAAGCAGCCTTGGAACGAGCGGGCGTGGAACAATCTCGGTGGGAACCTCCATCTCGCGGGAGAGAGCGATGAGGCGTTGACTTGCTTGCAGCGGGCGGTGGAACTGAACCCTGAGTATGCGTCCGCGCTGTCGAGCTACGGCTACGTCTTGGGGCAGTGCGATCGAGCCAAGGAGGCGATCATCGTGCTGCAACGCGCGATCACATTGGACCCCATGGATGTCGCGCCGCGGATCAATCTCGGCGGCGTGGCCTACTACAACAATGATCTCGACCTCGCCGCGACGGCCTATCGCGGCGCGCTGGCTCTGGAACCGCAACACGCTGGAGCCAACTTCGATCTCGCTGTGATCTCGCTTCACCAGGGACGGCTGCAGAAGGGGTTGGAGCACGTCGCCCGGACTCTGGAGACCGAACCGGACTACCCCGAAGCCGCGCAGCTCGAGGAAGAGTTGAAGCAGCGTCTGAAGGCAGCTGGAGGGTAGCGGCATCGCCGTGACCGAAATGCCGGACGCGGCCAGGGAAACTCAACACTTGCCCCCGCAGCGCTCTACACCCAGCGCCTGACCCGCGAGCAGTAGTCCGCGTACTCGCTGCCGTGGGCCTTTAGCAGGTGCTGCTCCTCCTGGCGGACCTGCATTTGGAACGCCAGGTCGCCGATCAGGAAGGTGATCAGTGAGTACGGGCACGGGACCACGAGGAACATGGCGAAGTAGCTCAGTCGCAGAGCGAGGAAGATCGGGTTGCGTGAATGGCGGAACAACCCTCTCGCGATCAATTCGGTCGAGTTCTCGGTGTCGATCTCGATGCGCCAGGATGTCTTCATTTGGCATTGCGCGGTGACAATCAACACCAGGCACAGCATGAGCAGCAAGCTACCTGCGGTTGCGATGGTGTCGGTGGCCAGGAAGCTGAAGCGATTCGCGCTGAGAGTGTCCAGCCCGAAGACGTAGTCAACGACCAAGCCCAGTGCCAAGACCAAGTGGATCTTGAAGACGACCGCCAGGGACTTAAGGATCGTGTGCTTGTTCGCTTGAGTCAGCGCGTTGACTCCGGTTTGCTTGAAGACAAGCCGGCTACGCAAGAGCAGGGCGATTGTCACGAACAGAGTGAAGTAGCTCAGCAGGACGGTCTTGAAGAACAGTTCCATGACACGGTCCTTCGAAGAGAGTTGCTGTCGTGCGCTTCGGGCGACCGTCGGACCGGCCGAGCTGGCTAGGTCAGAACATGTTGCCCGATCCTACACGCGGCACTTGCCGACAGTTGCGGGCACTCCTCACCATCTGCGAGTTCTCCAGACTCACCCCAGACCCATGCGGCTACGACTCGCGGATGTCGACAGCAACTGCTCTTTTCGGGCTACTGCAAGCGTCTCTCCGCACCCGTCAGCGCCTGGTGGCCGAGAACCTGGCGCTCCGGCGTCAGCATCCGGGGATGCCACTTCCCCAGACGATCCTCAAACTCCAGACTCGTGACAACCAGGAGGCCCCATGACTGATGCATCCGTCCCAGACTTCCGACCCGTGCGACGATTGGCCCATGCCCGGTGGCTCGTTCTACTCACGATCTTGCTCGTGGGCTGCCGGACGTCCAAGATCCGCACCGTCGAGTCGTTTCGCGCCATCCGTGACAGCAGTGAGTACGAACTGGCCCGCAACTACCTCGGCAGCGATCCCCGCGTCTGGTACGGCGAGCGCACGGGCGAGGGTATGCCCTGGACGCTCGGCGCTGGACGGTACGACAACTGGGACGAGCAATTCCGCTCGTCCGGCGACCTCGGGCCCTGGCATCCGGAGGGCGACACGGTCTGGGCGGTGGCCACGGAGTGGAACGAGTACTACAGCCTCATCGAACGCCAGGGTGTCTCCCGTTATCGCATCACCTACTTCTTCGACCGGCACGGCCAGATCGAGGGTTACATGATCTCCGCTGCCTACCCCGGCGAGCCGGACGAAGCCTCGACGGATCGGATCGATGAGATCGAGGTTTGGGCCGAGGCGAATCACCCGGAGGAATGGGAGTACCTCCATCCGGGCGGTCGACTTGATCCGACCGGCGACCGCGCGCAGCGAACGCGGACACTCATCAACGAGTGGCGTCGCGAAGTCGGACTCCCGACGGTCGACTAGCCGTCGCCCAGCCCCCTGGCACCGGTGGCGGCCCGGGCGACGGAGACCCTCACCGCCTCTCCACGCAAGCCGCCACCCGGACAAGCATGATGAGTGTGGTCTTCGAGCCGCTGAGCGGGCGTCAACGGGGGTGTGGGTTGGACCAAGTCAGAGGTCTTTTCTCAGCGAGCGTCCAGTGACGCCCGGTCAGTTGGCCGTACCCTTCACGCCGTTCGACAGCGTGATGCCGTGCAATGTCGAGGCATCCTCCACCAGGAATTGGAACCACACGCCCGTTCCCGCCGGCACGCCAGTCGGCCAGATCGTGGCGCCCGTGAACGTTCCCGACGCGTTCGCGAAGACCGTGAGTTGGCTGGTGAACGGAAAGGAATGCACGGTGCCGCCGAGCGCTGCGAACGGCGTGGGTGCGAAGGAGATCCAGGCCAGCATGAGCGCATTGGTCGCTGCATCGGTGAGCTCGACCGACGCTGTGGAGCCTGCCGTGAGCGGACCGCTGCCCGTGAGGGACGGGACGCCGTTGGCGCCCGACGTGCCACCGCCGAGATCGGTCCAGGCGCTCGACACGGGCAGCTGGATGATCACGGCCCCGTTGGGCGCGGCGCCGACGCCGTCGTACGCCGCAAGGAATGTCAGTCCGTCTCGTGACACACCCATCATCTCGGTCAGGTCCACTTCGGAGGGCATCGGAATGCCCAGATCGAAGAAGAACTCAGCGGCTAGCTTCGCGCCACCGCTCTCGGTCCAGACCCAAGGAGTCTTGCCCGTGAATGGACTGCCGTAGGAGCCGACGACCACCGTTCCATCGTCGCTGACGCCGGTCGGCAACGAGTTGTTGTTGGGCACGTTGATCTCCGTGAAGGCGCCGTTCCGGTTCACGAACGCGCCGCGGACCTTGCCCTGGCCCGCGAAGATGCTCCCGTCGTGGTTCATCGCTGTGATCTCGCCCTCGCCATCGGGGTTGAGCCCGAAAACGAGTGGGAAAGTCTCGACGTTCGAGGAGTCCCACAGGGCGGCGCGCCTGAAGCCGAGGGTCGGGTGCGTGTCCCAACCGCCCACCCTCGATCCGTCGCCGGCCAGCGTGCGCACGGCGCCGAAGCTGCCGGTGATCGGCAAGACGTTGTACCCGCCCGACTGAGTCCACGTGTAGGGTGTCAGGTTGCACATCAGGAAGAGTTCGCCGGCGATCTTGGAGCCGTCTGCGGAGAGGGCGTAGGGCTCCCCGTAGCCGGGACAACCACCGACCCCCGGAAAGCCGCCGAGGAACATCCACTCGCCCGAGGTCTCTGCCCAGAAACCAGATCCCTGCTTGGTGCCGAACGGGTCGTCCATCAGACCTGCAATTACAGCGCCTCCGTCGCACACGGCCCGCGGGTTGTACAGGCTTCCCGTCACCGCGACGGGTCCGGTGCTCTCCTTCCAGAGAAACGGAGCCGATCCCTGCCAGCCCGTGGCCGCGACACCGTCGCGTGACAAAGCACGGGGTGAGGCGAAGGGCAGGACCGTCACGGTCTGGGCCTCGGCCGGCGAGGAGACGGCTGCGAATCCCGCAACGAGGAGGAACGACAGGCGGTGGTTCATGGGAGAGATCCGGATCGGAGAAAATGCGAGCGATGCTCGGAAAGCGAGCCAGCATGAGGTGAGCGCGCGGAAGCCGTGTGACATCTCCATCGCGCACCAGATCAAGGCTAGTCGATCTGGGTCTGCCCAGGCCAAGAAGCTCCGCAATCGGCAACACCAGCTCCGACTGGTCCAGCCCCCACGAGGCGTTCCAGGCCGGGTATCACGCTTTCCGCGAGGCCGAGAGCGGCGATGCACGGGGCGGTGTCGCAGGAGTATGGAGGTGGGTTGCCTCGAGCAGGGCTGTGCCGACGACTTGCAACGGACCCCCGATCACTGCGCCCCCGCGTGCAACGCGTTCGACAACGTAAACCCGTCCGGTGTCGTGGCGTCCTGCACGAGGAACTGCAGCCAGAACTCGAATCCGGAGGGCAGGCTCGCGGGCCAGTTCGTGGCGAGGTCGAGCGTGCCGGCGGGGGTCGCGGCGTAGACCAGCTGCGACGTGAAGGGGAAGACGTGCATCGTGCCGCCGGCGAGCGGGATCGGCATCGAGTCCGACGCGAGCCACGCGATGAGCAGGGCGTTCGGCGGCGCGGCGTCGAGCGAGATGGCGACGGGCTGGCCGGTGAAGAGCGCGCCGGAGCCTGCGAGCTCTGGCGTGCCAGCGGCACCCGCCGAGCCGCCGCCTGCGTCGATCCAGCAGGTGTGGGGCGGGTCCAGGTCGGGGGCGCACGGGTCAGGCTCGGTGCACGATCCGAAGAAGGCGTCGATCAGGTCCGCCTCCTCGCGCGTCATGCATGGAATGACGCGGGTCTCTACGTCAAAGTCTGGCGCGTCGGCCACGCTGAAGATATTGGCCCACTCATCGAAGTCCGCGACGATGCTCTGCGTCCCGGCCGAGGTGCACCAGTCGCGTTGGCTGCTCACATCCACGGCGACGACGTCGACCGTGTCCCCGTCGCAGTTCCAGTCGACGGGGCCGTAGCCGATGCCCACCGACTCGTCGAGGGCTGTCTCGTCAATATCGAGCGTGCAGACGTGATCCGCCGAGTAGTCCAGCTGGTGGAAGGGGTGCCCGCTGGGGACGAGGCCCTCGCACTCCATCTGGGCCCGCACGCCGCGGGTCTGGTAGCGGTACGCCATGACGCTCGGGAGGTTCGGCTTGTACTGCGCTACGAGCGAGCTCGACTGGTCGCCCGAGTGGGAGAGCCCGAGGTTGTGGCCGAGCTCGTGCATGAAGGTGCCGGCCCGGTCGAATGGGGTGCCGACCTCCCCGGGCCAGGCGCCGAGGCTCACCATGAACTCGTCGCCGAACAGCTCGCCCAGGCCGGAGCTCGTCGTGGGGGTGCCGCCGAACTCGTATTGGTGGATGAAGACGCCGTAGTGCCAGCCGGTTCCAGCGGGATGGTCGCGGTAGGTGGTCTCGATGGTGGCCCACTCGCCGCTGCTGAACGAGCCATCGATGAACTCGAGCGCGGCGGTCTCGGGGATCGAGTCGCTGAACTCGATGTTGAGCGTCACGCCGCGGCGCGCGAAGGCCTGCACGACGCCGTCGAGCTCACACATCGAGGGCGCGTGGTCGTGGTCGCCAGCGGTGAACCAGTCGACTTCGACGTTGACGGTCGTCGTACCGGCGAGGGCGGGCGTCGCGCCCACTGCGGGAGTCAGGGCCGGAGCGAAGAGAAGGACGAGGGCGGCGAGAGGGAGAGCGGGCATGGCGGGGGCCGTTTCGGGGAAACTGGCGGACTTCGGAGGCAACAGCCTACCGTGGGTCCAGGCTCTGCGGGTGCCGGAGTCGTACGCATTGCCTACGAACTTCGGTACCCATGGTCGAGTGCCACGACGCGCGTAGTCGTTGAGCCACAGTCGTCCCCCGAGCTTCTCGTTCGCCCCGTCAGGTGGTGACCTCTATAGTGCGAGGCCTGAGGTCCGGGGGACCTGTCAGCAATGGAAGCGGGCGCAAGATCTGGGACACCACCCGACTCTGCGAGCACACATCCGTCCCACGGAGAGGTTCCATGAACAGAACCAGGCTTGCCGTTTTGATCGCGTTCCTCCTGACGGTCGTCGGCTGCGCATCAAGCGGCCCTCAAGATGCTTTCGGCAACACGCCCACGTATCACGTCATCGACCTGGGGCCGCGCTCGCCGCTGCTGAGGACGTGGACTCCTCGCCCCTTCGAGGGCACACCGTTCGAGAAGATCCACGGGAAGAACGATCCTCTCGTGGTCGAGGGGCTACCCGACTCCTTCTTCGACGCCCTGGAGCTCCTGGTGGGCTCTTCCTTCGGCGGGCCGTTGCCACCGGCGAGCGGCATCGCGAGGGACATCGATGAGCAAGGCCGCGTGGCGGGGCATGCCTTGCAGGCGCTGTCGCCACTCACCACCCGCAACGTTCCAGCGCTCTACTCCAAGAACCAGGTGTTTCACCTCGATGCGCCGAGCTCTGGTGTGGCGATGGGCATGAACAACAACCTGCAACTCGTGGGCGCGTACAACGACACCGACGGGCTGAATCAGGCTTTCGTGTGGCACGGGCGGTTCGGCCAGTTCGAGTCGCTGCCGCAGGTGCCGAACCAATCGCGCGTGGCCACGGCGATCGCAGACGACGGGACCATCGTGGGTTTCAGCAGCACTCCCAACGGGTTCAAGCCCTTCAAGATGGTCGACGGCGAACTCCAGGAGCTGGCGACGACCTTCAACCGGACGTTCGCCAACGACGTCAACGACGACGGCCTCATCGTGGGTCGCGAGCGGCAGGCCGGGAAGAACACCGCCGTGAAGTGGGAGGATGGCGCCATCTCCCCGTTGAATGGAACGACGGACGGCGACGGCAAGCTCGTGGACTCCGTGGCTAACGCCGTCAACGACAAGGGACTGATCGCCGGGCGCCTTGGCACGCGGGCTGTCGTCTGGACCCCGTACGGCGTGGTGCTGGATGTTGCGGGAGGTTCGTTCCCTGCCGAGGCTCGTGACGTGAACACGCTGGGCCAGGTGGTCGGCACCGTCACGACGTGGCGCGACTACGCCTTCATCTATCCCAGTGCCGGCAGTGAAGCGCTCGAGCTGCTGATCGACCAAAGCCTCCCCTGGGTGTTCCATCAGGCCGTCGCCATCAACGACAAGGGCTGGATCACTGGCAACGGAGATCTCGCTGGCGAGTCGCGCGTTTTCCTGCTCGTCCCGTGGGGGGAGCTGTACAGCCCCGGCGGCACCGGCCCGATCGTCGGCGTGGTGCCGTAACGGCCCGACCGCGGTTGGGGACTTCTTCGGCGGCGCGGTCGCCGTTTCGGGTTACGTGCTCGTCGTCGGTTTCCCGCGGGCCTGGCCCCGAGGACGCAGGTCTGGTTCCAGTTCGTGCTGCAGGACCTGGCTGTGCCCTGCGGCCTCACACTCACCAACGGGGTCCGCGCGACGAGTCCGTGAGCGGCTTTGAATCGCCCCTCCACGTTCGACTCTTCCGCCAGGGCTTCAGACGCAGACATCCAGCTTCATTTCTTTGCCGTTCGTTTCCGCTTCTTCTGTTTCCCGCGCTCAACCTCCTTCGCCAGGGCTTCGAGCTTTGGTTCCCAGAAGCGTCTGAACGGCGCAAGCCATTGGTCCACGTCTTGGAGGCCACTCGGCTCAAGCGAGTAGATACGTCGTGCGCCGTCGACACGTACGTTGGCAAAGTTGTTGTCCCGCAGCACCTTGAGATGTTGGGAGATTGCTGGCTGTGAGATTCTGAACTCTTCGCCTACAGAAGAGGCGACCTCGCCCGACGACAGATCCTGGACGCTGAGATGTTCAAGGATTCGTCGCCGTACCGGGTCGCTCAGAATCGTGAAGGCTTGCATGTTGGTTCGCCCCTGATCAGTGTTCTAGTTCCACGCCACAGTAGAACGCAGCCGTTTCTGCAGCCATGGCTTCGGAGGCGCCTGCTTCTTCGCCGGCTTGGATGTGGGCCTCACCCCAGGCCTTTGCACAGCCCTCAATGAAGACCTTGCCGTTCGTGGACGCCGTCCAGGCATTCGTTTCGCTCTCAAGAACAGGTTGTCCGGTCTTCAGGTATTGACCCAGACCCAAGAACCCAAGCTCCCAGCCCACGCCCGTCGCTCCTGGGCCGTACTTCTTCCAATGAGCTTCACTCTGTTCGTCCTTGCCGATGAGGTGCTCAAGGGTCAACCGAGTTCCGTCGCTGACGGGCTCCAGTCGCACCGTCACCCAACTGACGTTGTCGCCATACTCCCACGTGATGTCCAAAGCGGCCGGCCGATGACAGCGAGTGATCTCACCGCCTGCGTTGCCCTCCACCTGATAGCGACCTCCCAGCTGCAACTCTCCGGAGATCGGTCCGAACCAACGGGGAATGCGTTCAGCGTTTGTGACTGCGTCCCACAACTCTTCGGTGTCAACGTCATAAGTGCGGGCCCCGCTCACGATGCGTACCGGCTGCCCCTTGTGCTCCCCGTCCTTGACCACGTGGTCTTCGATCCCTAATGCGTTGCTGTAGTCCATTTGATCAATCCTGTTCTTTGAGGAAGGCCTGCATGCTCTTCACGTAATCCGGGCTCATCAACGTGCTGTTGTGATCAAGCCCCTCTAGGACGACCAGCTGCGACATGGACATGAGTTCCTTCGTCTCTTCAGCCGAAGCCTTGAGAGGGTCCTCACCGCCGACGAGTAGAAGCACAGGAACCTCGTTTGCTTTGAGCTTCTCCTTGGTGACCGTCAGCTGTTGGTGGCCCAGGGCCACTTTGGCGAGTGCATTCTCGTCTTGGTTCGCAAGGAACATCTTGTTGGTCTGGTCGATTTGCTCGTCCGTTGGTTTGGGCGCTCCCGGAGGCGTGTAAGCGAGGACGAGTGGCTCGAGACCTCTGCCCGCTTCCAACGACCTCCCCAGCGATTCCATGAATGCGAGCTGCGCGGAACCCTCCAGCATCGCGCCACCGCCCCCGAGAATGGCTGATCTCACGCGCTGCGGATGGGCTTCCACGACCTTTGCGGCAAGGAAGGCTCCCATCGAGTATCCGACGATGTGGGCTTTCTCGATCTTGAGATGGTCGAGCAGCCTGACGACATCCTCGATCATTTCGAGACCATAGTGCTCCGCGTCCTTCGGCTTGCCACTTCGTCCGTGGCCTTTGCAATCCGCCGCGATGACCATGAAATCCTTGGACAAGGTCTCAAAGACGGTCTTGAACTTGTCTTGCTCAGCCGGTGGGAGAAAGGGGGGTGGTGCGATCCAGTCCTGACTGCTTCCGATGAACCCATGAATGAGCACAACTGGCTCGCCCGCTCCGGCAACCGTGTAGTGAATCTTTGTGCCGTTCGAATCAAAGGATTCCTGAGCCTGGCACGTGGCGCTGCCAAGCAGGGAAAGAACGAACATCAAGCTCGCCAGTGAGTTCATTGGGCTGGCTCCAACAGAGAAGTGCTACGAGGACAGGAAAGCGATTCGAACCGAGCGATGGTTCATCCCGCACATCTAAGCGAAAGGCTATATTAGTGAGCGCTTATACGCAAGGGCGATTGGAGATTCTCGGAGAGGTTCCCGCCCCGCCCTGTCTCCCGGCTTCTGCCTAGGCTCCCTCCAAGCGTGCACGCTCACCTATCCACCAGCTTTGGAGGGGCGGGTGGTGAGCGCGTGAGCCTGAGGGAGCGCGTCAATTCGCCTCCGGGACCTTGCGCATGGAACGCTCTAGGAAGCCGAGGACGCGCGACCTGTACTCCAGGGGGGAGGCGTCCAGCAGATTGACATGGCCCGCCTGATCCACGATCCATAACTCCTTGGGTTCGCGTGCGGCAGAGAACATCTCCCTGGTTTCAGCAACCGTCGTGTGGCGGTCCTGGCTGCCCGTGGCCAGGAGCACGGGGCAGCCCACTTGGGCCAAGTGGTCGATGGGTCGCAGCTCTGGACCCGAGACCCCAAGCCGCGGCCCGAGTTGTCCCAACAACAGCTCCGCTGGGACCCATGAGAACAGGCCGAGTTGGAGGCGCACGCGGTTGTGGACCGCGTCGCGAACACGGGGAAACACGGACTCGAGCACCAAGGCGTCGATGCCCAGGGGTGAGGCCAAGACAGCTGAAGCACCCCCGAGCGAGACGCCCACGACGGCGATCGGCTCGCCCGGATGCGCCTTTCGTGCGAACTCAACAGCCGCTTGGACGTCGAGTCGTTCCAGATGTCCGAGTGTGATCTGCTCGCCGGGGCTCTCACCATGCGCCTGAAGATCGATCATCACGATCGAGTAGCCGGCCTCGTAGAACATCCGCGCCCGCCCCAGCATGAAGAGACGCGAAGCGCGGATGGGGTGAAGCAGGACGATCACGCCGCTGCGGGACCCTGAAGTGATGTGCCATCCAGACAAGGAGGCTCCGGACTGGTGCGCGATGGACACGGTGATCGCGGGGAGATCGGGCGGCGGAGCCCCAATCACTCGGGGCTGCGGAGCCAGGAGCTGGCTGCCTACGACCCACGAGGCAACGAGGCCCAAGGGGACCAGGACGAGCAGGCCGACGAGAACTCGACGGAGGACGCGATCTCGTGGGCTGGAGCTGCGCAATGCCGGAAGTCCCATGAGCGGGGCGATGTCGACGTGCCACGAGCCATGCTAGCTCTCGATCCGCAACACGGGAGCCATTGTCTGGCCTATGCTCAACCTGAGGGAGATCACAGTGGGCATCCCACCGCCACCCGCCCCTCCATTCATAGGAGTTCGCCCGTGCTCAGTCGTTGCCTGCGTCTTCCGGTCCTCGCGCTCACGTTGCTCCTGCACGTCCCGGTGTCCGCCGCCGCGGACGTCCTCACGGTGGGCGCGGCCGGCGCCTTCCCGGACATCCAGTCCGCGCTCGACGCGGCTGCCGACGGGGACGCAGTGCTCATCTCCAGCGGGACCTACGCGTCCTTCCAGGTGCCGGACCTTTCGATCTCGATCGTCTCCGACATCGGGCAGACCGTGATCGTCGAAGGCACCGTCTCCGTCCCCAACCTCGCGGCCGGACGCACGTTGCTCTTGAGTGGTCTCGAGGTGAACGGCGCCAGATCACTCGCCGGATCGGAGGAGGCGTTCGTCCTGTCGGGCCTCGACGGTTCCGTGCGCATCCAGGATTCCGTCGCGCGCGGCGCGTCCGGCGGAGGCGCTGCCGGCGCACGCGCGGCGTCGGCCGTCTCGATTGAGGGCTGCGCCGATGTGGGGCTCTCCGGGTGCAGCCTCTTCGGTGGGATTGGGATGTCACCGTCCTCCGGTGGAGGTGCGGGCCTCGCCGTGTCATCCGGCTCGACGGTGTCCCTGGTCGAGTGCGACGTGCAGGGTGGCCGCGGCGCAGACGGCGACGGCGACCCGGTCGCGATGTCGTTCAGCGGCGGGAACGGCGGACACGGCCTGTCCGTCGACGAGGCGCTGCTGTTCGTCGCGGGCTCGACCCTCAACGGGGGCGACGGAGGCGACGGCGCGTCGTTCTTCGACCCCGGGTGCAGCGGCACGCGGGCCGGCCCGGCCGGGGACGGCGGGTCCGGCATCCGAGTGGACGGGCTTAGCTCCCGCATTCGCTGGCGGGGGCTGGCCTTCACTCCCGGGCAGCCGGGCGCCGAGGCCTCGTCCGACCCCTCCTGTCCCCGGCCGACTCCCGCCGTCGCCGGCCAAGAGATCCTGGTCGTGGCGGGATTCGTGATCGAGCTCCCGGGGACCCAGCCGACGATGTCCTTCCCCACGGTGCTGCGCCAAGGCGAGATGACGTTCGTGGAGTTCACGGGCAACCCCGGTGACTTCGCGGTGGGGATCTACCACCTGCTCCCCGAGCAGCTTTGGGTCGCGGGTGTCGGGCAGTTGCTGGTCTCCCTCGATCCACCCGTGCGCATGAAGTTCTTCGGGTCCATCCCCGCCTCGGGTTTCCTCATCTTTCCGAAGACGCTGCCGGTGCTCGTACCCAGCATCGACTCCATCCGGTTCTACTCCCAGGCCCTCTCCGTGAACGGCCGCACGCTGACGCTCGGGACGCCGATCGGCCTGGTGCTGCTCGATCAGTCGCTCTAGCCTTGTCGTCCTGCCGCGCTCGGCAGCGCCTCGGTTGTGAGTTCCGAAAAGCCGTGCATTTGGCTCAGCATCCCCTTCGGCCACCGGAGCACGGCTTGACCAGATCCCCCCGGCCACGATCGGCCGTGGACAGGGGCGCTCGCGCCGCGCGCGCATCTCGTGACGTACCTCGGCGTGAGAACTCAGCGGCGGGGCGTCCGATCCGCAACACGGGGGGCAATGTTTCGCCTATGCTCCCGACGGCGCAGCGTTGTTCTCGTTGACGTCATAGTCAGGGTGTGCACCACACTGCGGAGAGTCCCGATGTCCATCCGGAAGCTGTTCACCTGCACGCTCGCTGTGCTGCTCATGGGGGTGACCCTCCAAGGCGTCCTGTTCCAGAGCGCTCAGGCCGGGCCCATGGCTGCGTTCTCCGACGGGCCGGGGAGCCGCGACCAAGTCGTGGCTGCCCTGCTCGAAGGCATGAGTGTCAACAACGCCGGTGTCGGCGGTTTCGAGATCAGCGGACCGGGCCTCGTGAGCACCCGCGGCCAAGCATCGGGAACGCTCATCGTCCGCGGCGACCCGGACTTCATCTACAGCGGCAACCTCACGGTCGTCAACTTCGGGAACTCCGCTGTGGCGTTGGCACTCAGCGATGGAACGCCGCTCATGACCGTGCCGGCCCACGGCTCGTCCACCGTGCGGCCCTACCTCGCGCTTCCGCCCAACGAGCTCGTCTACACCAGCACGGGTGGGACGTACACCGAGTTTGTGTGGGTGAGCCGCTCGAACTGATCGGTGGCTAGCACGCCGGTCGACACGTCAGTTTCCGCAGTTGAGTTCGTCCTGCTTTCCCGCGAGGACGGATTGCATGCACTCCGCGTAGGTGGTCCAGCTGCTATCGGTGATCAGCCCATAGTTCCAGCCGCTGACGCCACGCCATCCGCGGTACATCTTCTGGACCTTGAGCAGCTCGTTCGCCCGATCCGTCAGCGTGCCATTGCCCACCAGGTTGCCTACGGCGATCTTCTCCGCCGGGATGGCAAGGTCGCTCGTCGTGCCGTCGGTCAGGAACTTGAATGAGCCTTCGAGGGTGTTGTCGGGCGGTGTGCACTCTCGGCCAGGGCAGTGGTGCCACTGGACGTTCAGCCAGGACAGCATCTCGAGCGACGTCCCCCAGCGCTTCTGGTTGTAGTCCCCCAACTGCGACGCGAGGGGTGAGTGGGTCAGGAACTTGCCGGGGATCTTCCCCGAGAGCCGGACGGTGAATGCCTGTAGGTCGTCCGCGCTGTAGTGATCCTCCACGTCGAGATCGATACCGTCGAGACCAGACCCCTTGCGCCCGATGTTGTTCACGAGTTGGGTCAGGCTCTCAGCGGCAGCATCCGGGTTGGCAAAGACATAGGCGAAGGTGCCGTTCCCGCCTCCACCGACCATCGCTCCGACGAACTTATTTGTCTTCTGGACTGCACAGACGGCTTCCCAGAACGACGCGAGATCCGGGTTCGACTTGCCATCCGAGCCATAAACCGGCGTCTGGTTGAGGCTGAGCACTCCGCTCGTCTTTCCAAAGTGGAATGCCGACAGGAGGACGTGGGTGTAGGAGCTCGTCGCGATGTCGCCCAGGTCGTCCACGCTTTGACCCTGGTAGTAGATGAGGTTGCAGGGAGTCGTCATGTCTTTGAGATCCTCTTCCGGTCCTACGCTCTTGCGTCGCCCAGGGAGTTGGGCCAAGCGGGGGAGCGGCGCAACTCAATTGGTTCCCCTGGTTCAGGAGCGCGCGCTCCTGCCTGTCGACGTAGGTTTCCAAGCCATCCGGTGCGGGGGCCGCCGGAGTTGTTTTGAAGCCGCGAGCGGAGAAGGGTTCCTGGTGGAATCGTGTTCGGACATGGGGTGACAAGCGTCTGGGGGGCGAGGTCGACCATACCGGGGGTTATTGGTTTGCCCTATGCTCGTGCGGTTCGGAATCATTTAGTAAGGAAGTCCCTGCGGTCTGTCCGACGGGCCGCACCGTGACTCTTTCTACGAAGATCAGGAGGATCGATGACCCCAGAACAGATCGTATCGGCATTGGAGAACCGTGGTTGGACCGCAAGCACTGTCTCCGAGAGCCAGGTCGATGACCTCGTTCGGGTGACCCCAGAGGGGCTGATGAAGTGCGTCGACGGCCGTCCGTCGGACCACTCCGCCATGAATGGGCCCAAGACTTTGGGCGGCGTCTACGCCATCGCCTCGTTGCGGGGTGTGACTGACCTCGTGGGTCTGCGCAACATCGTTCGCGAAGTGCAAGACGCGGGTCATGTTCCCTCCGTGCACGGCGACGACCACGCCGAGCCGGCACCCATGGGCTGCGGCTTCTTCGCGCTCTGGCTCACGGGGCAGCTCACCGGAATTGAGCCACCCAACTACGACTCCGTCCAGGGCCGCTCCGCTGTTCTTGATGCCGGTGGCGTGTACGAGGAGCTCACTGGCGAGCACGCGGAGACCGAGGTCGTCATCAACCTCGTCCCTGGCATGACCCTCGAGCCGCAGCCCGATCAGCGCTTCGTGGTCGATGGCTGGATCGCGGCTGCCTTCGGCCTGGGCGTGGGCAACTACCTGGTGTGTGCCGCCCAGACGGTCGAGCTTCTCAAGGGGCCGAGAGTCGCCCGCATCGTCGCCCCCGCGTAGGGACGGCACCTAGGGACGCCGCGCGCTGGTTTGAACTGACCGGTTCCAGGCCTGATCTCGCCCCGTCTAGTGGCCGCGCTGCGAGGCGACGCGCACCTTCTCGAGCAGCTCGCTTGCTTGGACCGGCTTCTTCAGGAAGCCAGCGAAGTCGAGCCCTTCTAGTCGCTGCTTGAGCTGCGCCTCGCCGTATCCACTGACGAGCAAAATAGGTACATCTGCCCGAATACGGCGAAGCGCAACGAAGGCCTCCTCGCCGCCCATGCGATGCATGGTGAGGTCGAGGAGCACGCAGACGATTTCGTCGCTGTGCTCTCGGAACACTTCGATCGCTTCAATTCCGTCCTTGGCTAGCAGAACCGCGAAACCCCTCTCTTCCAGGAGGCTCCGTGTCACGGTTCGAATCTGAGACTCGTCGTCGACCACGAGAACGGTGCCGGAACCGGTCCAGCGTTCGTCTCGTCGCACGCTCTTGGCCGTTGCTTTGGCGAGCTCACCCCGAGCCGGAAACAACACCGTGAGTTTCGCCCCACGGCCGACTTCACTCTGGATGTCGATCGCGCCTTTGTGGGCGCGGACAATTCCGAGCACCGCCGCCATCCCGAGTCCGCGCCCGGTGAACTTGGTCGTGAAGAAAGGCTCGAAGATCCGTCGCTGTGCCTCTTCGTCCATCCCGCAGCCGGTGTCCGCAACTTCCAGGTACACGTAGCTGCCTGCGGCGAGTTCGTCATCGACATAGGTGCCGGCGAGGTGGTCCGCCGTGGATTCGATCACGCCGGTCGAGACCGTGATGACGCCCCCCTCGTCGCCCACGGCTTCGGAAGCGTTCGTGACAAGATTCATGACCACTTGGCGCAGTTGTGAGACGTCTCCCTCGATGGCAGGGAGATCGTCCCGAAACTGGTATCGCACCGCGGTTTTCTTCGTGTGAGAGATCTCGAGTAGCTGGGCCATTTCGCTGACCAACTGCGAAACGTCGACGTCTTCGATGGCCAGGGCGCCTTTCCCCGAATAGGCGAGCATCTGATCGGTCAAGCCTGCCGCGCGCCGGGCCGCGATTCGAATTTCCTGCAGGTTCCTTCTGCCACTAGCCTCCGGCGCCAGTTGCGACAACGCGACCTCGGCGTTGCCAAGGACGGCTGCGAGGATGTTGTTGAAGTCGTGTGCGATCCCGCCAGCCATCACGCCGAGGCTTTCAAGCTTCTGCCTCTGCTGCATCTGCCTCTCGACCTGTTTTCGTTCCTCGGCTCGCTTGCGGTCGGTCACGTCGTACGAGATTCCGAGCACCGACCTGACGCTACGATCCGGCCCGAACTCCGGATACACATGCCAATCGTAGATGCGGGGGCCATCCTCATTCTTCCATTCGAAAACCGCGTCCGAAGGCTCCCCGGTCTCAAAAACGCGCAGGATGTGCTCCTCCGACAGGCTGCACAGCTTGTCGTCCAGCCCCAACTCTCGATAGGTCTTGCCGATGAACTCCTCTTCGGTGAATCCAGACAACCTATAGCCTGCAGCATTCTGATACAGATGCCGGCACTGCTTGTCATATCGCGTGATGCAGTCCTGAACGCTCTCCGCAAGCGAGCGGTAGTCCCGTTCACTTTCCCGGAGGGCCTCGTTGGCTTGGTTGCCGGCGGTTGTGTCGATGGACACGACGATCCCATACTCCATTTGATCGTTGGAGTCGAACACAGGAACGATCGTCGAGTGAAACCAGAGTTCGTTTCCTTCGAGATCGTACACAGCCGATTCCTGAGTATGGACCTCACCCGTTTCCTTGGCCTTCTTCAGATTCGCCACCATCAGGTCGGTGAAGGGCTTGGGGTAAAAATCAAACGGATACGGCTTTCCGTAGAACGACGAGATGTCCTTGATTTGGAGAGCCTCGATGCCCGCACGGCTCATGAACTTCAGGTTGAAGTCCGGATCGACGATCTTGGTGCAAACAGGTGAGTGGTCGAGCCAGGCTCGAGGACTCCGCTCCGAGTCCTCCGACGTCTCCTCGGCTTGCTCGCGGTAAATGGAGAGGTCCGACGCCAAATCCGCATTTCCGCCCGCGGCGACCATCTTTTCGAGCTCGCGAACGTGTTGCCTCAGGGCTCGGAGCTCTTCGAGGTACTCCGTCTTGGGCTTCTGTAGGTCGTCTCGCATGGATGGTGCTTCCTGTGCTCTTGAGTGCGAACGAGGATCCCCCGTGAGGACAAAAAGCGCAAGCGGCCCCCCCCCCGGGGGGGGGCACCTCCAAGGACCGCTGGCACGGACTCTCCAGGAGGAGGCCTGAGCCGTGTCGGGCCCGATCTCCGAGCGGTTCTGTCGGTGAGCAGGTCTGGATGGGGAGTGTGAGTGGATGAACCTGAGATCGATTCGTTCGCTCAGCCCACGGAAGAGTGCCCGGGCCGGAGGATCTTCTTCGGTGAGCGCTCATCCCGGTGCATGACTCACGGCGATGCGTTGCTAGACTCCGCGGGACACCCACGGCCTTCCCTCTCCCCAGCCAAGTGCCCGACACGCGCGAGCATGCCCTCACCCGACGATTGGCTGACTTCTGAGCGGCTCGAGATCCTGGCGGAGACCGTCGAGGCGTTTGAGGACGGCGCACTCGAGAGGGGCCGGCGCTACGCCAACGACGAGCGTGTGACTGGGCTTCGATCGACGACGGACGAAATCCAGGCCTGCGTCTTCGGCGGCTTGGCCTATGACGTTCGTTGGAAGTGGACGGAAGCTGGCTGGACGCCCTCGTGCACCTGTCCCGTGGCGCCGCGCTGCAAGCACGCCTTCGCCCTCGCGTGCGTGGTACTCGCAGGTGGGCTGCCCACCGATCTGCTCGAGCTCTCTTGGCTCCGCGACCTCCTGCCGGATCGGTTGGTTCGCCGTCGACTCGAGCGGGCACAAACCGCGCAAGAGAGCGAACCCGAGCAGCCGCCTCCCGACGATGGCCGCACGCCCCCGGCGTCGCGTGAGGTGGCAGCCCTCGAACGACTGCGCACCTGCTCCGACTGGGTCGACCGGGCGAGCGCCCTGGCTGATCTCTTGCGCAGCGATCGACGCCTTGCCTACGCCGCCTTCAAAGCCCCCCTCAGTGATCTGGCGGAGCTGGAAGATCCTGACATCCGCTGCTTCGTCATCGCTCGCGAGCTCGCCTCGCGCATGGGCACGCGGCTTCCCAGGACGCTCGCTCCCTTTCTGGAACGCCCGGACCTGAAGCAGCGCTACGACGCGCAGCTGGAAGACGAGTTCGACGACGACGACGACGAGCCTTGGGCCGGTGAACCTGGTGTCGGTGAATCCCGGGCCGCTGATCCAAGCTTGCCCGCGACTCACAATCTGCGCATGGAGTTTCAGCTCGAGGGCGATCCACTCGGCGAGGTGATCGTCAAGCTGCAGACGCGCCTTACGTCCGAGCGTCTCGCCGATGTGCCCCGCACCGGCCTCCAGCTGCATCAGTTGCTGGCCAGGGCAAATCGCAGGAGCGGCGTGTTGCCAGACGAACAGCACGAACTGCTGGCCGTGTTGCTCGAAGCGAAGGTGTCTCCCTTCGTCAACCGTCAGGACTCGGCATGCATGCTCTCGGGAGCAGCTCTGGTCCAAGTGCTGCTCGCGGTCGCAGGGACGCAGCTCGCCACGTGGAGCGATCGGCTCCCTGCGCAGCTCGCCGGCCCCGCGGGCGTCAACCCAGGTGACCCACCGACGCTCGACTCCGGGATGGTCGACGTCGAGCCCGTGCTCACCAGTGTGTCCGGTGACCCGCGCGTGGTGCTCGAGCACCGGCTCCCAGAGGGCGCCGTGCTCACACCCGGCGAGCGGCTGCTGCTCCGGGCGCGGCCAGGCGTTCACGGCGAGCCCACCCTGCTCCTGACTAGCGGCCGGTTCTGGACGATTCGCGGCGAGCTTCCGGCGTCCCGATCGGGCTCCGGGCTGTCCGCCTTGGCGGGCGGCTTCGACCCGACCCAGAACCCCGCCCTGCTCGAACCGCTGGCCCGCGCGTTCCCCGGTTTCCGTGCCTCACTCGCACCCTACACCCGGGTGCATCCGGCCCACCCGACGGTCTGCCTGGACCTCGGGAGCGACGACTGGCTCCAGATCCGGGCCTTCGCGAGCGCCACCCCTGGCTGGCGTCCGGGCGATGCCGTCTCGACCGACGCCCTGCACTTCGAGTGGACGGGGGCCGGTGGCTGGGTGCCGACTGAAGGGGACCCAGCGCTCGTCGCCGCCGACGCGTTGAGGGCGACGGGCCCGAGTTCGGGCTCGGGTCCGATCTGGCTCGAACTTCCCGAGCCCGACCGCGTCGGGCCGGTCGTGTCGTGGCTCGAGTCGCTGGCCGCGATCCACGGCAGCATGCCGCGCGCAGAAGGGGAGCAACCCCTGGCCGGTGAGCGGGACGTGGGCAGCTGGATGCGCCTCACGCCGAGCACCATCGATCAGCTCGCGGACGCCTGGGCCCTGCGCCCGGCCGACGTCACCTGGTTCGGCAGCGACACGCTGCGCAAGCTGCTCACGGCACCGGAGCCCATGCTGCCCCAGCTGCGCGTGGCCCCGAGCGGCGTGGATTGGTTCATGGTGTCCGCGGAGTGGGAGGCCGAGGGCGCCGCTCTCAGCGACGCGGAGCTTGCCCTGATGCGCAACGCGACGTCGCGCTTCGTCCGGCTCTCGTCGGGCTGGGTACGCTCGGACACCGCCGACGCACGGAGCGCTGGCGACGAAGCCCTGGCCGAACTCGGCATCGAAGCGGGGGGCGAAGAGCAACGTGTCAGTGTCTGGCAGCTCGCCCGCGCACGGCCCGAGGCCCTCGCCGCCATCTTGGGTCTGGAGACGGGCACGGGTCAGGGCGCGAGTGAGGGCGCGAACGCGGGCGCCCCCGGGAGCGCGAGCGCGTTGGAGGGCGTGCGCGTCCTGCGCGAAAAGGTTGCAGCCTTCACGGGGCTGCCCCAAGTCGACCTGCCGCCTGGAATCGAGGGCGACCTCAGGCCCTATCAGCGGGCGGGCCTCGACTTCCTTTCCCATGCCACCTCCCTCGGGCTGGGCGCGATCCTGGCCGACGACATGGGACTGGGCAAGACCATCCAAGCGTTGGTGTGGTTGGCGCGGCTCGTCAACCTGCGGCCCGAAGGCGGCCCGAGCCTGGTGGTGTGCCCGGCCTCCGTGCTCCACAACTGGGAGCGCGAGGCGGAGCGCTTCGCCCCGGGCCTGCGCGTGCTGGCCCTCACTGCCGGCAGCGAACGCCACGCACTTCGGCCGCAGATTCCGGATCACGACATCGTGCTGACGAACTATTCGTTGCTGCGTCGGGACCGCGAAGAGCTGGGCGCCATCGCTTGGCGTGCCGTGATCCTGGACGAAGCCCAGAACATCAAGAACCCAGACGCCGCCGTGAGCCGCGCAGCGCGCTCACTTCGAGCCCAGCACAAGCTTGCGCTCACCGGCACGCCGCTGGAGAACCGGGCCCTCGATCTCTGGAGCATCCAGGCGTTCTTGAATCCGGGCTATCTCGACAGTCGTGCCGTCTTCGCCCAGCGTTACGACGGCGCGGACGCACCGCCCCACGCGCGCACATTGCTCGCGGCCAGGCTGCGGCCCGTCATGCTCCGACGGCTCAAGAGCGAAGTGGCACCCGAGCTGCCTCCGCGCATCGAGAAGCAACGCGAGTGCGAGTTGACCCCGGGCCAGCGCAAGCTCTACCTCGCTGAACTCAGCCGGGCCCGGGCTTTCATGGGCGATCTCGAAAGCTCGGGTGGCGTCAAGCGGAACAAGATCTCGATCCTGGCGGTGCTCACCCGCCTGCGTCAGATTTGTTGTCACCCGGCTCTCGTCGGCGGAGAGGCTGCATTGGGCTCGGGCAAGTTCACCGCGCTTTTTGAGTTGCTCGAACCGCTGCTGGCCGAGGGGCACAAGGTGCTCGTCTTCTCGCAGTTCGTGCAGTGCCTCAAACTCGTCGCCTCGGACATGCAGAGCCGCGGGATCGGGTACCACATGCTGACCGGGTCCAGCCGCAATCGCGGAGAGATCGTTGAGGCCTTCGAGAACGACCCGGACCCTGCAGTGTTCCTCATCTCGCTGAAAGCCGGCGGCACCGGCCTCAACCTGACGGCCGCCAACTACGTCGTCTTGTTCGACCCTTGGTGGAACCCTGCGGTGGAAGCCCAGGCCATCGACCGCACCCACCGCATCGGGCAGGACCAGACCGTGATCGCGTACCGCTTGGTGGCCGTGGGCACGATCGAGGAACGCATCCGAGAACTCCAGGCCCGCAAAGCGAGCCTTGCACGAGACGTACTCGGCGAGGGCGGCTTTGCGAAGGCGTTGACGCGTGGCGATTTGGACTTCTTGTTCTCGGTGGACTGAGAGCGTCCAGGGGCCGGCCGCCTCAGGCGTCTTCTGTGAGCCCTCCTGCTCAATCGGAGTTTGTAGTCTTGCCATGCGAGCCCGTTGTGCTCTAGAACTTTTGGTCAACCCACACGTCTCAGAGAGGAGCACCTTTCATGGCCATCCCAAGTCGTCGTTTCGCTGCAATCCTGGCGGCTGCACTTTTCAGCACGAGCCCGGTCTTGCTCGCGGACACGATCCGGGTCCCAATGGACTCGGAGACCATCCAGGGCGCCGTCGACATGGCCGCGCCCCTCGATGAGGTCCTGATCTCGAGCGGGAACTACGTCGAGAACATCGTCGTCCCACCCGGGCTCGACGGCCTGACCATCCGCGGCAAGGGCAAGGTGGTCATCGATGCACACATTGGCCTCCAGAGCTCCGACGGGATTCGCGTCCTGTCCGCCAACGTCACCATCTCCAAGCTCACGATTCGCCACGCCGGCTCGGTAGGGATCAGCGCCTACCAGCTGACCGAGGGCGTCGGCAGCGTCGACGGCCTGACTATCGACAAGGTGAACATCATCAACTCGGCCAGTGCCGGGATCGATGTGGCTGGCAACGACGCCATGGTGACGGGGTGCGTGCTCGTGGGCAACGGCAACGGCATCTTGATCAACGGTGACGACTGCACGGTCACGAAGACCTCGGTGCTGAACGACTGCGATAGGGGTGTGCGGATCAACGGCATCAACGCTGAGGTGAGCAGGTGCACGATCGACGTCATCGAGGACGGCAACGGCATCAACGTCTGGGGTGACAACTGCCTGATCGACCGGAACAATGTCTCGAACACGTGTGCCGAGTTGATCTTCGTCAGATCGGACGGCGGCGTCGTCTCGCGCAACAAGGTCTGGGCCGGCGATTCCGACGGCATCGACGCCGGCGGCACCGACATCACGATCAGCAAGAACACGATCAGCGACACGGGTGACGATGACGACGGCATCGAGCTGTACTCCACGTCCGGCGCGGTCGTCGAGGGCAACAAGGTCTATCGAGCGACGGAGGAGGGCTACAACCTCAACGTGTTCAACGCACTGATCTCGAAGAACCTCGCAGACCGTTGCGGCTCCGAGGACGAGTGCGGCTTCCGGGTCGACGGCTCGAACAACATGATCGAGAGCAACACGGCACGCGAGTGCGACAGCTCGGGCTTCGAAGTGTCGGGCTCGAGCAACACGCTCATGAAGAACAAGTCGTTCAACAACACGGACAACGGATTCCTCTTGACTTCGTCCGGCGAGGGCGGAGTTCCTTCGGCGGTCGACAACACGCTCGAGAAGAACCTGGCCCGTGGCAACCACGGTGAGGGCCTCGAGAACCAAGCCGGCAACACGACCGTGACCAAGAACACGTTCCAGAAGAATCGCCTGGACCTGACGAATGCGACCGCCGATGGCGCGACCCTGGTCGACGGTGGTGGCAACAAGTTCGACACGGGCGACTTCACCTTCGAGCCCGAGATCAACTGAGGCCCGGAACAGTCGTCGCGGGGGCAGTTTCGGTGCCTGTGCACCGGCCAGACCCGGCGGCTCGACGGCCGTCCCGCACGCGCGGGGCGGCCGTTTTCCGTCTGGAGGCCATCGCGTCACCGACTGCTCGGGCGGCTTGCTCGGAGTGGATGCGCCATGATGCTGCACCGCTAGGCTGCGCTGTTGTGCGTGCTGTTGTTCTCGCGCGCCCCGCGGCCGCGCCGCAGGACGCAGTGGATCCCTACGCAGTCGGTGAGCGCGCCGATTGGGACTGCGCGCGGTGAAAAAGAGATCGAGGACTACCGCAAGGTACAGCCTGCCGGGAGTCGGCCCAGCGGCCTGCCGTCTTGCCCCAAGCCAAGCCCCGCTCACCCCAGCACGGTCCTCACCACCCCACGCGCCTTCCGCATTTCTTCGGGAGCGCTAGCGTGCCATCTCCCGTGCCCCGCACGGCGCCGCGAGGCGCAGGGGGCGTTTGCCCTCCCCCGGACGTGAGGGGCCTCTGTCTCGCCTCTGCTCTCGGACTGCCAGATCATGAAGCCCCGTGTGTGTTGTCTTGTCTCGATGTGTCTGTCTGCTCAAGCCCTGGCCTTGGCCCCGGCCTCGGCCCTGAGTCGGTGGGGAGGGCCGGACCCGTCCGTGTTGCTGGAGAGGGCCCGGGCTTCGATCATGGATCTCGATGCGGTTTCGTTTCAATGTGACGCGAGCACGTTGGGTAAGCAGGTGTTCGGGGATTCGGTGGCGGTGTTTCCACCGCTCAGCGCCACGGTGAAGGTCGTCTTTGGAGGGGCCAAGCGGCGTGCTGAGCGATTCAGCGCTGAGGTGTTGGCGGGAGACGGGATGAGCGGCTCGCGGCGCTGGCGGCTCGGGGGCGATGCTGACAACGTCATGATGTCAGAAGGCGGGACGGCGTTGGTCGCGACCCGAGAGACCCATGATGGTGGGATGTTGGGCGTGTTGGGAGGGGCCGGGACCCTGATTCCGTGGTGGTGGTGGGATGAAGAATCGTGGCAAGAGTTGTTGTCGGCTCCGGTCATCGAATACCGAGGCCCCGGGATTCAAGCCGGTGAGTTGTGCGAGGTCGTCCAGGCCAGCGAGGGCGAAGGGGGCCGGGAGTGAATTCTTTGGCTCTCGGTCGAGGACGGCCTGCCTCGAGTGTGGGAGGAACGCTGGGTGCAGCAAGAACCGATGCGGAGGGTGTACCGCGTCTGGGGCCTTGCTCGCCACGAGTCCGAAGAGCTGGAGTTTCAGACTCTGGTTTCTGAGGGAGATGAAGTGGTGGCGTACAAGCATCGCTCCCGAACTGTTCAACTGATCAAAGAGGGAAAGAGGGTCCCAGAGTTTTCGATACCCGGTGAGCCGGGTGTTCTGGACGGGGTTCAGATGGCTGACGGCATCTGGGTTGTGAGTTTTTGGGCAACGTGGTGCGGGCCGTGCATTGTCGAGTTACCGCTGTTGAACTCGCTCCGCGCGGATCTCGATCGTGCGGGTGCCAAGTTGGCCCTGCTGCAGACCCTTGACGGGCGGGATGGCCAGGGTGTGTTGGCGAGCTTCGATGGCCTGCGGGATCGGAACTGGGATGACCCAGATGGGGTGGTCGCCGCAGCGTTTGGGGTGAGCGGGTTTCCGACGACGATTGTGATTCGTGATGGGAAGATTGTGTGGTCGCTGGTGGGCGAGTTAGGAGAAGAGGGCTCGATCGAGATGTTGAAGAGTGTTCAGCGCTAAGGGTCAGCAGCTGTGACGGAGTCCGTTCGAGCGCGCATGATGCCGACCTGCGAGAACACGCCGTCAATCGTGCGACTGTGCAGCGCTCCAGGGTCGGGTCGCTGGCTCGAGACGCACCTCGTCGCTCGCGCACTCCCGATCCAGTTGTGCTGTGGGAGGTTCGAGCTCTAGCTGTCGTGTGCCGCGGGAGCTGTTCTGAGCGGAAAGGATCGGAGCGGCAGCGCATCGGGACCGGGAGACCCGGGCGCGGGTGGGGGCGCTCCATGCAGACGCGGCCCCCGGGCAGTGTGATCAACGGTCGTGATGGGACCAGGATAGGTCCCGAGACCCAAACGGCTGGATGCTCGGCTCGGCGAGGTTGTGGGAACCACCGACAGGTCGGCGTGGCCGAGGCAGACCCGCCACACGACGGGTATCCGACTGCCGATCTTCTGAGCGGGCGCCGGTTGTGTGACCGTGTGGCCCGCGCTGGCCACGCGAGCCACTAATCTCAGCCCGGGTTCCCGGCCGACCGTTAGACTGGGATCTGTTCGGCGTCCTACCAACATGCCCGCGAGCCCGCCATGACCGACCGCCCACTCCGTCGCCTCGTGTCCCTGGCCCTTGCGTTGACTGCCCTCGGGACTCTCGCCTCGTCAGCAGCCAGCCAGGTCGTGCTGCAGCAGGACGACATCGCCGTCGCCACGACCAACGGCGTCTACCTCCTGCACCGCAAGCAGCCCGCGGTCCGCGTCGTGCCCGGGCCCCTCGTCGCGCCCGCCATCGAGTGGGAGCCCGACACCGACCGCTTCTATCTGGCCACCAGCAACGAGCTGCTGCGCGTGACCGTCCAGACGCACACGACGGGTGGCGCGACCGTGCAGACCCTCGCCACGCTCCCCGCCGGCACGCGGCTCGTGGACGTGGACATCGACCACAGCACCGGCGACGTCTGGACCCTCGATCGCGAGACCGATCAGGCGTTCCGTTTCAGCGCCCCCGTCAATCCGGGCGCGACTCCGGACCTCACATTGCAACTCTTCGAGCGGGCGCGCTCGCTCAGCGTCGACAGCGTGAACCACCCCGTCTCGCTGCTGTACATGACGACCAAGGCACTCATGCGGCAGTACGTCGACGGCCCACCGATCGTGGAGGATGGCAAACCGCTTGGCAGCAGCGACGCGGGATCCGACGTCAGCTGGCAGCACCCACGCTGGGGCACCTTCTACGTCAACACCAATTCGCATGGCATCTACTTCGTCCCGTACAAGGTCCGAGGGATGAATCCGCTCATCGAGCTGCAGTTGCCCGTCGCGCCCTACGTCTTCCACCCCACCGACATCGAGTGGCTTCCCAACTCCGGCAAGCTCTACGCCGTGACCGTCGACGGCGTGGCGCCGAGTGTGTTCCCCACGCTGCAGACGGATGGGACGGGCGTGCACGTCGTCGAGATCCGACCGGGCGGCGGTCAGGTCGGCGGCGTCGCGATCGCGGTCCTCGTGTCCGACCCCGCTGGCACCAGCCTTGTCTTCGGCACGGAGGCGGACATCGCCATCGTGCTCGACGGGAGCTTCGCCGGCCCCTACGGCAACCCATCGCCCGCGTTCACGGGCGAAGCGCCGGTCATGGAGGCTGTGTCCTTCCCGCTGCTCGGCAACGCGGCCTTCGCCATGGAGATCGTGGACGGCCCGCCCGGGCGTCCCGTCTTCGCGGGCATCGGCCTGTCCCCCGCCAACATCATCGTCGGCGGCGGTGTGCAGCTCATCGCGCCGAGGGTCTGGATGGCTGTCGGGCAGACCAGCCCCGTGGGCGACCTGCTGATTCCAGCCTCCGTGCCCAACAATCCTGCGCTCACGTCGATGGACCTCTTCGTACAGAGCGTGGTCTTTGGCAACGACCAGGAGCCGGCGTTCACCAACGCGATGCGCATCCGCTTCCGGTAGGGCGTCGGCCGACTTGGATGGCTGGGGAGGCGGGCGGACTCAACGGGACCAACAGCCGTCGTTCGCGGCAGTCATGCGAGCAGCCTCGCCCGATGGTGTGCCTGCTGCGACGGCCGCCTTCAACCTCACAGCGGGCCGGGGACTTCGTAGCCTGTGTCACCGCCCCCTTTCGAGCCCACCCATGAATCGACTGACCCGCGCGCTAATCCTGCTCCTGTCCATCAGCCCCCTCTGGGCTACGCCGGGTGTTGCGCAGCCACTCCCGCCCGCTCAGGACCCAGATGTCCAGGAAGACGTCGCGGCGATCCGGGCACGGATGGGCTTCATGGTCGGCGAATGGCGGATCGACGCGAAGATCCGTACGCCCAACGGCTACCTCGTGGGCAGCGGAACGATGGACGCCCGTTTCGATGTGGACGGCACCACCTTCCTGGCCGACATGGACACCCGGTTCCAGGGCTTCGCGGTGACGGGAACCACGCGACGCGTCTACAACCCTGCACGCAAACTATGGGACGTGGATTGGCTCACCGGGAATGCCTCAAGCGTGCTCGGCATCGAGGGCCGGTTCTCCGACGGGCACTTCATCGAAATCAACTACGGCACCGACGGAGCCGGGCCTTTCATCGGGCGACTGGTGGTTTCGGAGATCACGGACGACCATTTCGTCGTGCGCAAGGATCGCCTCTACGACGACGGAACTCTCATGCCCGAGGTGTGGCTCTATGAAGCGACGCGCACCGGTGGCGAACCGCAGCGTTGAGGTCGGGGGAGGCAGCGGACGCTGGGGAGCCCCTGTCCTATGCCTCCCCAAAAAGGTCTCCCGGCCTGCCTCGAAGCGAGGCAAACGCCTTGCATGCTAAGCTCGCGAAGTTGGGAAGGAGGCCGGGTTTCACCGGCCCGGGCACCCCAACCCGAGCTCGCGCTTCGAGACGATCAACTGGGAGATTCAGGAATGGCTTCGCGTTTCATCCATCAGTTCATGCACCGGTTCATGGACTGGCCGTTGATCACGCTGCTTGCGGCAGTGTTCGTGTGCTTCAGCGGTTCCGCCCAGGCCCAGGCCTTCGACGCGGGCCTGCTACCCAAGGACATCTTCTTCGGCGACATCGAGGACGGCAGCGATGTGGACGTGCTGATCTTCGAGGCGCTCCGTGACACCAAGCTCACGATCTCCTTGGCGGCCAAGAAGCCCGGCGCCCTGCTCGCCTCGCTGAAGCTCGTCAACCTCTCGGACGCGTCGGTGGTGGCCCAAGTCGACGCCATCAAGTCCAAGCTCAAGCTCGTGGTGCTAGCGCCAGAGACCGGTCCCTATCGCCTGGAGATCTCCAGCTCCGATGGCAGCATCGGGCCCTATCAAGCGGGCTACAAAGAGAAACTCTCCAAGACCGTGAGCAAGATCAAGGTCGACGAGGATGTGGCGGGCGGCGCTGACTTCGACACGGACTTCGACGCCCTGCAAGGCTTTCAACTCAGTGGAAAACTGCAGCGCTTCCCGAAGAAGTCTGGGGCGCTACCCGGTGCACCTGACTTGCTGCGCCCCAACGCAGGCGGCGCCTTCTCCTTGGACGCCAACACCCTCAAGGTCAACAAGAAGGGCGATCGCTACACGCTCAAGAAAGCGGTCTTGGACGCCAGCGGAACCTGGACGCTGCGCTCGGTGAACGGCGGCACCCAAGGAGGGCTGCGCTCCAGGCTCAGCCTCAAGCGCATCAAGCAGAAGAAGCGCAAGATCCTCGAGACCGCCAGCCCCGACAGCTTGCCCGCGCCGAGCCTCGACTCACTCTTGGCCATGACCGCTGCCAGCAACCTGCCGGTCAGCGGCAGTGATGTCATGCCTTTCGGCAAGGTGCAGGTGGAAGGCGGCGCCATGACCGTGGTGGTGTCAGCCAACGCCGACGGCGAGTTTGCTGCATCCGTGCCGCTCAAGCCCAACGCCGTGCAATCGCTGTTCGTCTCCCAACTGCTCAGCGGCGAACAGGGTCTGGCCGCCACTCATGAAGTGGTGCAGGACAGCAGCCCGCCCACCCTGATCATCGACTTCCCCGTGGACGGTGCCGTGCTCGGCAGCGCCAGCACCAATGTCTCCGGCCGCGTGGGCGATCTGCTCAGTGGATTCGTCGGCCTCAGCGTCACCGTCAACGGCAGCGACGCCGCCGTGAGCATCGGCGTGGGCACCAACGGCAGTTTCGACCTGGCGGGCGTGCCGCTCGACAGCAGTGGCGCCACCACCCTGGAAGCCATCGCCAGCGATGTGCTCGGCAACACGACGAGCACGAGCATCAACGTGCTCTTCAAGGAGTCCACCGGCGCCTCGCTCGACATCATGGCGGGTGACAACCAGATGGGTTCGGTCCAGAGCAGCCTCGCCACAGCGTTGACGGTCCGCTTGAGCAATGCAGCCGACGCACCGCTCTTGGGTCGCCCCGTGAGCTTCCGGGTCGTGAAGAGCGACGGCATGCTCTCGACAGGAACCGACAGCGCTGCCCAGTTGATCACGAGCCTCTCCGACGCCCAGGGGCTGGCCAGCGTGCAATGGCAGCTGGGAAGCGATGCGGGCATGGGCAACAACCGCGTGGAAGTCACCGCCTCCGGAGTGCCCGGTGCGCTCTACTTCAACGCCTCCGCTGCAGGCTCCACGGCCAAGCAGCTCGCGATCGGGACGGGCAACGACCAGATGGCCCAAGCGGGCTCGACCCTGTCGCAGGCGCTCAGTGTCTGGGTCACGGATGGTCTCAATGGTGTCGCAGGCGTCTCCGTCAGCTTCGACGTGGACTCCGGCGAGGGCGGACTGCTCGCCGTGGGCAGCGCGGGAACTCCCGTCGCACAACTGAACGCCCTGACCGACCTCTCGGGCCACGCGGCCGTGCGCTGGGTGCTGGGCGAGACCGTGGGCCTCAACGAAGTCAGCGCCGACTTCAGCGGGAACCAAGGGGACTCCGCGAAGTTCCGCGCTCAGGGCTTGGTGCAGGAGTTCATGGCCACCCGCTTCAACGGCTTGGTGCTGGACAACTCCAAGCGCGCCCTGGGCGGCGCACTGTGCGAGATGACGTTCAACGACGGGACCACCGTCAGCACCAGCACCGGCGTGGACGGACGCTTTGAATTCGACCAGCTGCCGTTGGCCGGCCAAGCGCAACTGGCGGTGCACGGCGACACGGCCACGACCTTGGGCGGCGATGCCATCAACAGCGCGATCCTTGGTTTCCCCGAGCTGCACTTCAGCACCTTCATCGTGGCGGGCGCACCCAATGCCTTGCCGCGCCCCGTCTTGTTACCTCCGCTCGACCCCACTGCCGCCCTGATCTTCGACGGCAGCGAGGACCTCGAGCTGATGCTGCCCGAGGTGGAAGGGCTGCGCTTCTTCCTGGCGGCTGAGACCGAAGTGCGACACCCCGACGGCAGCCTGGTGTCAGCCGGCAACCCCATCGCCCTGAGCCTCAGTCCGGTGCATGTGGACGACATCCCCATGCCCTTCGCGGACGGAGCCAATCCGCCCTTCGCCTGGACCCTGCAACCGGGCGGCACCACCTTCGACCCGCCGCTGAGCCTTGAGATGCCCAATCTGGCGGGCCTGCCCGCGGGTGCCGTGGCCTATTTCATCTCATTCAACCACGCCACCATGCGCTTCGAGATCGTGAGCAATGCCACGGTCTCCGCCGACGCCACCAAGATCACATCGGACCCTGGCCAAGGCATCACCGTCTCGGGCTGGGGCGGCATCTGCCCGCCCTACCCGAACCAGGCGACCTTCTGCCCCAGCGACGACATCAACTGCCTCCTGCCTCCCGAGCTGATGGTGCTCACCAATGACAGCGACGATGAGGAGACGGACGAGATCGAGCCGGCCAAGGGCAGTGCTCAGTCAGCCATGCAGAGTGCAACGGGCGCGCCAGGCTCCGAGTCGTTCAACTTCTTCACTGCCTTCGTGGACGACAGCACCCAGAGTTGCGCTGGCAGTGCCCAGCAGTGCGCCATCGATCTGGAGGCTGTCCTGGCAAGTGGATACTCCGCCTCGGCCGTGGGTGCGTGGAGTCTCGAGGCGGAGGCCATCACCTACAAGATGTTGATGAGCATGTTGCACGGCAGCTACACCGACCTGCGCAGCTTGCAAGCCGATGCCCACGCGCTCGGCATCGCCATCAGCTGGCCCATCGCCTTGGCCGACACGGCGCTCAACGACTTCCAAGCGTCCATCACGGCCTTCGACCCTGCGGCCTTCGAGGCCGCGCGCCAGCAGGTGGAGAATGACTACAACGCCCTCGTGCTGCTGCTGGCACAACTGGCCAGCGGCAATGAAGGGGCGAGCCTGCAGGACCTGACGGACCTGTTCGCCGTCGCCGCCGCGAATGCCGCCACGCTCAACGACCTCATCGCAGGCTTCGACGAGCTCGCCCTGCACGTGGATGGCTTGGATGATCTGCTGCTCATGAAGGGCGCCACGGTGCGTTCGGGATTCAACGCCGGCCAGGTGGACTCCATGGGTGGATACGTGGTGCCGAACATCCCCGTGACGGGCGGACCGCAGCGGGTGGAGGTTGTCTTGCAGGCCGGGGACATCACCCTCTACGGGCGCTCGGTCTTCGTCGCTACGGTCGCCCAGCAAGGCACCAACAGCGGCCCCATCGTGCTCAGCGCCACGCCCTTGGCTGAGTTGGTCTCCATGGAAGCCGAACTCATGGGCGGCTTGAACGTCATCGACACGCTGGAGGTGCCTGTGGCGGTGAGCGTCATGGCGGACTTCAGCGATGGCAGCAGTTCCAGTTTGGTCGGGTTCGACGACGGCCTCAGTTACAGCTCCAGCAACGCGACGCTGCTCAGCGTGGATGTCGACGGCATGGCCACCGCCCATCAGGCGGGGCTGGTCTTGCTCTCCGTGAACCGCGAGGGCTCCGTGAGTTCCTTCTTGGTGAACATCACGCCGGGCACTTCGGTCACCACCGTCAGCGGCATGGTGGTGGACAACAGCATGACCCCCGTGGTGGGCGCCGACGTCACGACCAATGAAGGCGGCATGGGGACCAGCATCGCCAACGGTCTCTTCGACCTGGTGGACGAACTGGCCAGCTCAGCCACGCTCGATGTGTCGGCCGAGATGGGCATGCTTTTCGGATTCACCCTCGACGTTCCGGTGGTCTCTGAGGGCACGACTCAAGCGGGCTTCGTGGTCATCGACCTGGATACCGACGGCGACGGCCTGCCCGATTGGTACGAGACGAATCTCTACGCCACCGATCCAGCCCTGGCAGACAGCGATGGTGACGGCCTCGACGATGGCGTCGAGGTGCTGCAGTTGGGCACAGACCCCACTCTTGCGGACAGCGACAGCGACAGCTTCGACGACGGAACCGAGAACGCCCTCGGCTCCGACCCCAATGTCTTTGACGCTCCCACCACCGTCGTGGGCAGCCTGATGCTGGAAGGTGGCGGCGTGCCCGCCAACGGCTTGGCGCACATCCTCGGTGTCTCCACCGATCTCTTCGAGGCGCCGGCCGACGGCGGCGGCGACTTCAGCTTCGCGCCCTTCCCCGCCAGCCTGACGCCCGTCGTGGTGCTGGGCTCCGCCCCCGGTGGTTTCGCCGGCAGCTCCGCCCAGACCGCCACCGTGCCCAACGGCACCACCGACGTGGGCGATGTCCTGCTCGACATCTCCCTCGACCCACTCTATCTGGGCCGCAGGTTCGACATCGGCCAAGGGGCCATCGCCATGGACCAAGGGGATATGGACGGAGACGGTCGCCCCGACCTGGCGATCTGCCTGCAACTTGAGAGCGGCGTGGAGATCCTGCTCGGGCAGGCCAACGGCAGCTTCGTGACGGCAGGGATCGTGACCCCCGTCGCAGCCCCCCAAGGCCTGGCCCTGGATGACTTTGACGGAGACGATGTGCTGGACCTCGCCGTGTCGGACAACACCGGCGCCGTCCACATCTTCCTCGGCAATGGCGACGGCAGTTTCACCTTCGACGCCTTCTACAACGTGGTCGGGGCTTCGCTGGACGTGCTCAGCTTCGACTGCAACGGCGACCTGCTGGCCGACCTGCACATGATGACCAACGGCGGCAATGTGACCACCTTGCTCGGCAACGGCGACGGCACTTTCGGTGCAGCGAACGCCGTTCTGGTGGAGAACTCTCCGCGCTCCATGAAGGCCGGCTTGATCAACGGCGACGCCTTCATGGACATCGCCGTCACCAACGTCGGCGGGAAATCCCTGAGCGTCCTGCTCGGCGACGGAGCGGGCAGCTTCGTGCCGCTCACCCCGCACGATTTCCCAGGCTCTCCCGGGGAGGTCGCGCTGGGGCTCTTCGACAACGACGCGGTGCTGGACGCCGCTGTCGGCAGCGCCAACACGGGCAGCACCCGGATCCTGATCGGTAATGGCGACGGCACCTTCAACGAGATCGCCGGCCTCGACGCCGGCTTCCGGGCGCAGGATCTGCTGAGCCTCGACTTGGACAAGAACGGCACGGACGACCTCGTGCAAGCCACGCCCGACGGCAAGGATGTGCGCGTCATGCTGGGCAATGGCGACGGCACCTTTGCGGCCTTCCAAGACTATGGAGTGGGCGTCGGGCCCGGACACATGGTGGTGGCCGACCTGAACGGCGACGGCGAACTGGATGCGGCCGTGGCCAACACGACTTCAAAGGACGTCTCAGTGCTCCTGGGTGTCGGCGATGGCAGCTTCCGGGTGGCGCCCCGACACGACACGGGCAGCGATTCCGTCTCGGCAGCGCTGGGCGATGTCGATGGGGACACCGAGCTCGACCTGCTCGTCGCAAACCGATCTTTCGGCAGCGCCAAGGTGCTGCTGGGCGACGGCCTGGGCGACTTCGGCGCCTCGCTCACCGTGAGCCTCCCTTCCACCAACGACTTCGTGGCACTCGCCTTCTTTGATGGGGACAGCAACCTCGACATGCTGGGATTCAAGGCCAACTCAGACACGGTGCAGGTGCGCCTGGGTTTGGGAAATGGCGACTTCGGCCCAGCCATGAGTGTCTACTCGGGCAGCTTCCTCACGGGCATCGCGCTGGGCACATTGGACGCAGGCAACACCGTCGACCTGTTGGTGACGAACCGCCTCACCTCCGACTTCACGGTTCTGCTCGGAAACGGCGATGGCACTTTCGTGCAGCAAACGAACGAGATGGTGAGCGTGAGCCCCGGGCTGGTGCAACTCGGCGATCTCGACGGCAACGGAAGTCTCGATGCCGTGATGCTCGAACTGCTGGGCGGCGGCGTCGAGATCTCCATCAACGACGGTTCGGCGGACTTCAGCCCCGCCGCCGTGCCGTTCATCGCATTCCCCAAGGTGGCCAGAGGCCTGCAGCTGGCCGACCTGGACGGCAATGGTGAGCTCGACATCATCGCCACTTCCGACAACGACAACGCTCTGTATGTCTTGCTTGGGAATGGCGACGGCAGCTTCGGAGCGCTCACAAGCTTCGATCAGACCGTTGCGGGCGTCGATCCCACCAGCCCGGTCAGCGCCGACTTCAACGGGGACGGTGCCGTCGACGTCGCTCTCCTGAACGCGCAGTTCAACCAGGTCGCCGTGCTGCTCGGGGACGGCGCCGGTGGATTCCTGGAACGCCAGATCTTCGATGCCGGGCCGAAGGCCCGCGACCTGCTCGTGGGGCAACTCGATGCCGACGGTCTACCCGACCTGATCGTCATCAACGAGGTCAACACACTCTCCTGGGTCCTCCTGCACCAGTAGGCATGCAGCGGCAGTCATGCACTGGGCGTCATTCGGGGTCGTGAAATTGCGCAGGCCGGGTGACGCTGAAACCCTGAAAGGGACTCCCCCAGACTCACAGACAGCTCACGACTCCCTAGCCTTGACCGATCGGTGTAAGTGATAGGCTCCGGGTCATGACTCCCGGACCCTCCAAGCGATTCGATCCCGAGCTTGCCCTGGAACAGGCCCGTGACGTGTTCTGGCGTCTGGGCTACGACGGCACCTCCTTGAACGAGCTCGAGTCGGCACTGGGGATCGGCCGCAAGAGTCTCTACGACACGTTCGGGAGCAAACGGGAGCTGTACCTGCGTTCGCTCGAGCACTACACGGACACCGTGATCCAGAGGATCTGCGGCGGGCTGGACGACCCGCGGAACGCACCCCTGCAGAATCTGGAGCGGGTGCTCGGGCGGCTGCAACAACACCATGGCTCGCCCGACAGTCTCGGCTGCCTGCTGGGTGTCGCCATGGCGCAGACCGACTCAGACGACCCGGAACTGACCGCACTCCTGCGCGGCTACCTGCGCCGACTCGAACGGGCTTTCCAGCGCACCGTCGAGGCTGCCCAGAGTGAGGGCACGGTCGATGCCAGTGCTTCAGCGCGTGACGTGGCCCGCCAACTCGTCGCGCTGACGCAAGGCATGGCCCTGCTCGGTCGCGTCTCCGACACGCGGACCCAGCAGCGCTCCATCGTACGAGCCGCCTTGCACGGCTTGAGGCCCTGACCATCGCCGGTTCGAGCATCTTCCCTTCCCGACCCTTTCCTGCCCCTCTTGACGATTGCCCGCAATGACCTTCCTCGCCACCGCCTTCGGACTGCTCGCAGCCCTGCCCTTTGCCGCTCCCGCGGTCGTCCTGGAGCCGGCGCCACCCGGCGATCACTTCCTGCCCTCCAGCGCATCGGAAGAAGGCATCTCACGGAGAGGTCTCGCCGACCTGGGGGCGCTCGTGCAGTCCTTCGTGGAGGACGGCGAGGTCGTCGGCGCCGAGTTGCTGGTCATCAAGAACGGTCGCTCGATCCTGCACGAGGCGTACGGCCTGAGCGACAAGCAGGCCGGCGTCCCCATGGAGATCGGGAGCGTGTTCTGCGTGCGCTCGATGACCAAGCCGTTGATCGGGACGTCGATCCGGATGCTGATCGAGGCTGGCCTGATCGAGCTCGATGACCCGATCTTCGAGCACCTGCCAGAGTTCGACGTGGAGGGCATGCGCGGCATCACCGTCGGGCACCTGCTCACACACACCAGCGGACTGGGCTTCTCCATGATCGCCGCGTCCGATCCGCGTCAATTGGAGAGCGTTCGCGCCGTGGCCGCTCTCGGTGCGGGCTCGGAGCTCCAGTTCGAACCCGGCACGGGCTTCCAGTACAGCGACCAGGGCACCGACACGCTCACCGCGCTGATCGAGGCCGTCACCGACGTGCCCGCCGAGGACTTCGTCACCGCGCGTCTGCTGGTCCCCTTGGGCATGGAGGACAGCACCTGCCTCATGACGAAGGACCATCGTCTCAGGCAGCGCGCCGTCTCCAAGTACGCCGGATCGCGTGGGGCGTGGACGCGCTTCTGGAGTCCCGACGACGAGGCGCTGTTCCCCATCTTCCTCGGTTCCCAGGGCCTGTACTCTTCGCTCGAGGACTACGCGCGCTTCCTGGATTTGTGGATGAACCAGGGGCTCGTCGGCGACAGGCAGCTGCTCTCGCTGCGCTCCATCGACGAGGCGCTCACCCCGAGCGCTCAACCGTTCCCCGGCTCCACCGGCCTGGGCCTGACACCCGGCTACGGATCCCTGATGCAGTTGTGGATGGAGCAGGGCGTCGAGGGCGGCGACCCAGCGCTCACCGCCTTCGGCCACAGCGGCTCCGATGGGACTTACGCCTGGGCCTTCCCCGAGCAGGACGCCATGGTGCTCTACTTCACCCAGTCGCGGGGCAACCTCACGGGGCTCCAGGTGGAGGAGGCGCTCGCGAGCTTGTTCCTCGGAGCGACCTCCCTCGCGGACATGACCGTGCCGCCGCTCGAGGAATACCTGGGGTATTACCGGGAGGATGAAGGCGACATGTATCGCTCGATCGTGCGCGACGGCGACGACCTGGCACTCGAGGTCGTAGGACGTGCGGTCGCGACGCTGAGCTACGTCGGCGACGATGGCTGGAAGATCAAGCAAGAGCCTTCGACGATCCTGGACTTCGAACGTTCGGCCTCGGGCGAGGTGACGGGCTACCGCATCGGCGAGCATCGGGAGTTCCGCTTCGAGCCCGCGGACACGCTGCCGACGGCCGAGGACATCTTGGTGATGGTCGGTCAGGCACACCGTCTGGACCTGGTGGAGTCCCTCGGGCCGGTCGGCTTCCGCAGCGAGCTGAACATCGAATCCGTCGGCGTCGAGGGAGAGATCTCCAGCTGGATCGACTGGCCGAACCGCTCTCGCGTCGATGCGTCGGCGGCCGGCAACGTCGAGCGCATGTCCTTCGACGGAGAGGTCGTACGCTACGAGTCCACGATGCAGGCGCTCTCGACCCCGGAGGGCCCGCTCGCCGATTCGATCCGCCTGGACAACTCGTTCGCCCGCTTCGGGAACCTGCTCGAGTGGTATCCGGAGCTGCGAGCGATCCAGCAGCTCGAGGACACGGGCCGCAAGATCCTCCTGGTCCGGACAGGGGGCACGTCCGCGGCGGCGTCGACGTTCTTCATCGAGGCCGAGACGGGTCAGGTGCGGCGTATCGCTGCGTTCCCATTCATGGCGGGGCTCGGGCGCGTGGGGGTGAGCACGTCCTTCGGTGATTTCCGCGACGTCTCGGGGATGCTGCTGCCGTTCCGCACCGAGAGCGCGGTGGCCAACCCGTTCATCGGGACCATCGCGATCACCGTCACCGGGATCGAGGTCGGCGTCGAACTCCCCGCGGGTGGCTTCGAGTTGAACGACTGAGTCCGCGTAGGGAACCGGGGCAGATCATCCCGGGCTCGATGGTCGGCGACCTGGCGAGCGTGCTGGAGATCGACGTGGACTCGTCGCGATCGGCCCCGGCCTGTCAGGGAGTGCGTCCGGGCTCGTTCTCAGAGCGGCGCGCTGAGGGCGGGTGCGCCGAGTTGGACCCAGTACAGGCCCGTGTAGACGAACTGGATCGTCGAGAAGGTGATCTGTTCGACGCTGAAGGGGCCGGCGCGCTTGAAGATGGGGTCGAAGGAGACGGTGAAGTTGTCGAGGCCCTGGAAGATGATGAGGTTGAGCACGGCCCCGGGCGGCGCGTTGACGGGAGGCTGAACCACGATGTTGTTCGGCAGGGTGTGGAGCACCGTCAGCCCCAGTCTGCAGTCGATCGACAGTGAAGTGCCCTGCGCCTGCACCGTCTGCATGCCATCGACGAAGCCTCCGGAGACGGACAGCATGCCCGGGGCGCCCCGGTCGAGGACCACGTCTGCGCTTCCCGTGCCGGGGTCGGCGAACGAGATGCTCTGGTTCGTCAGCACCGTGTCTCCAAACTGGCGGTAGGTCGTCTGGGTCCCTTGCGCAAAGACGAAGCGGGTGTCTCCCGTGCCGAAGTTGAGATTGAAGATGTTGTTGTCGAGGTCGGCGTTGCGCAGTCCAGGCCCGCCGACAATGGCCGTGAAGGGTCCCTGGAGACCCGAGCCGAACTGGTTGTGCTCGATGATCGCGTTGTCGACGCCCTGCGGGCCGTCGAGCCGGATGAAATGATCATCGGGTTGAGGGACGCCGAACTGCAAGACACGGCTGAACTCGTTCCGTACGAGGGTCAGGTTGGCGGCGCGATCCGCGTAGACGGAATACGGGCGGTTGCCTTCAAAGGCACAGCCCTCGATCAGATTTCCGTAGGGGGTGAAGCCCGTGATGCCGGTGACGTGAATGCCACCGTTCGAGTTCGGACCGTTCCCGTTGTACGCGAGGATCGAGTTGGTCAGCTTCATCTGCTCGGAGGCGGCGTAGATGCCGCCCTCGGCGTTGAGCTCGACGTCGAGTTGATCCATGGTCACGTTGTAGGGCAGTTCGTTGCTGACCGAATTCAGACGGATCCCGTAGCCGCCGTTTTGGGAGATGAGCGACCGCTCGATGGTCCAGGTCTTGGGCGTGGCGAAGTCATTCAGCTCGGCGAGCAGCAGGATCCCGTCACCCGCGTGATCGGACACGCGGCAGTCGGCGATCCGTCCGATCCAGATATCCCGGCCCTCGATTCCGGACGACCCGGTTCCCGTCGAGCTGGTCAACTCCAGCCCCTCCACGGTGAGGAACCACGCGAAGTCAGACGCTGGGTTCCCGGTGCGGAAAGAGAAGGACGGCTCACCGGCTGATTGGTTGTCGATCACCGTGCGTCCCGGTCCGGCGCCGCGAACGGTCAGGGCGCGGCCATCGAAGCCACTCTCGCTGAACAGGAACTCCACCTTTGCGTCGAAGACGTAGGTGCCCGCCGGCAAGAAGAGCTCGGCGCCACACTCGGCCGCCGCGTCGAGCGCCTTTTGCACGCTCTCATCCGTGTTGCCTCCCCACCACTGGGGCACGACCCGTGAGACGCTGCCTGGAGCGAAGTGAACCTCACCGGCGCCGCCGGTGTCCGTGAACACGCGGGCTTGGGAGGCGAGGAAGGCGCCGTTCACGTCCAGCGTCTGGCCGCCGAGGTCGATCGTGCCACCACCGAAGTGGACGAGGCTGATGTCGGCCGGGACCGTCACGTCGTCTCCGAGCGTGTCGTCCGTGTCGAGCAACAGGACTGCCGGTTGCGAGCCGATGAGGGCGATCGCCTGGTGCAGGCGTCCCATTCCGGCATCGCCGAATTCACTGAGCTGGTAGTGGTCGCTGGCGACGGGTGCCGCCAGCGCAAGCCCCCGCGTTCCGTACTGGACCGACTGGATCGCGCCGAGAGGAGCAGAGGAGAGAGCGCCAAGAACTACGGCGAGGGTGAGGGACCAACGCTGGAACTGCATGGTGAGGCTCTTGGCTGGGGTCACCCAGGCTACAGCACTTCACGATTCCCGAATCGGGCGCTCCGTACTTGCCGAGAGAGATAGCGACCCTCTTGTCTGCTGAGGGTGACCAGGTCGAAGCCAGGCGGCACGACGCGCGTGGGGAAGCGCGCGATCGTGGGGGGGGGCGTGAACCCGCGCAGGTCAGGTGTTCGCGCGGTCGAGCCCGGCACGTGAGGGGCCTTGAATCCATGAACGTGGCAGAAGCAGGGGTAGTCCCCCAGGGCAAGATCCCTGGTCCGCAACAGCGGGTTAGGATGACCAATAAACGCAACCAAATGGTTGCAGTTGGAGGGATCAGCGCCTACTGTAAGCGCGACTAGGAGGTTGCGTCATGAGCATTCACGAAGAGCAGGACCGGATTGAAAAGGTTGTCGATCTTGCAGCGCCGGTCGCGCGCGTTTGGCGGGCCATTACAGATCACACGGAATTTGGAGAGTGGTTTCGAGTTCGACTCGATAACCCGTTCAAAGTCGGGGCGACAACCACCGGGAATATCACCTACCCGGGCTACGAACATATGAAATGGGTGTCGGTGACCGAGCAAATGGATCACGAGCGCTTGTTTGCCTTTTCCTGGCCCCCAAGTTCTATTGACCCTGACACGGAGTACGACAAGGAAGCGAAAGTACGGGTCGAGTTTCGGCTAGAGCCCACCGAAGGGGGCACACGCCTCACCATTACCGAAACGGGCTTTCTACAATTCCCAGAATCAAAACGGCTGGAAGTGCTGCGTTCGAACACAGAAGGATGGGACATTCAGGCCAAGAACGTTGCCGCCCATGTGGAACGCTAGCGACGCCCTTGGTTCTGCCCCCGTGTTGGCAGCTCTTGGCGACATGACCCGCCTCGAGCTTGTTTCTCGCCTCAGTGACGGGAAGCAGCACTCTATTGTGCAGCTCGCGGACGGTCTTGATCTGACGCGCCAGGGCGTCACCAAGCATCTGCATGTACTGAAACAAGCCGGCATTGTCTCATGCAAGCGTATCGGCAGGGAAAGCCGGTTTACCATCCGGCCCGATCCTATCGCGAAGGCCAGGGACTACCTGACCCGCGCTTCTGCGCAGTGGGACGAGGCGATCGAGCGATTGAGAGCATCCGTCGAGGAATGATGCAGCAGACAAGAGTTAAACTTGCTGCTGCGCGTCACTCGTGCCTTGGCCGCGAGCAGAGCTCCCAGATGCGTTGTCCGCAAGGGTGTCGTAGGCCTTCTTCGTCGAGGCTCGCTTCACCAGAATCCCAACTTGGGCAAGTTGTTGCAGGCGGCGTTGAAGCGTCCGTGTGTGGGGAGCGCAGGGTCCGAGCGGCATGCCCACACCGCTTTCAGAAGACGTCGGACAGCAGCACGATCTCATGGGCGTTGCTGGAGGTGAGCCCACTGAGCACGCCGTCGAAAAACGCCTGCGTGTGGACAGGGAATCCATCCAGCGCCGCAGGGACGAAGGGCGCGGTGATGGACACGTTGAGGGACGGCCCTGGGAGCGTGCCCAGGAACCGTAGCTTGAGCGGGACACCTGGGACGATCAGCATGTTCTGACCCGGGACGAAGACGGGTGCCGTCACGAATGAGAGTGCCAACCAGGCCTGATCTCCCGTGCGCGCGGTGACTGTGAGGTTGAGAAGCTGTCCCTCCCGGATGGGTGAATTCGCCGTGAGCAGGCGTGCGCCCCCCGGCACCACCGTTCCCGCTCCGGACACGAGGTCAAGCGATTGCCCGACGGGGCCATTGAAGCACCCCCCGATACCTGCATTGCCGCCGGGGCCCCCGAAGATGTTGGAGTCCCTGCTCACGATTCGGGAGTCCGGGCCCGTCACCACCATCCCCACGCCGCCGGGGCCGCCATTCGTGCAGACGGGGGAGTTGGTCCCGCGTCCTCCCTTCCCACCCCGCACTTCCCCCTTGTCGAGGAAGAGCCGAGAATCCACGACCAAGATCGCCACCCCGCCTGGTCCGCCCGGGTCCGGCGGCCCGAACACCGCCAAGGGCATGTTCTTGCCGAGGGCGCCGTCCACCTGTGAGTTGTGGAAGAAAACCTCTGAGCCTTCGAGGCGCATCGATGGTCCGGGGAACAAGGCCTTGGATCCACCCAGCACGGTGCACGTCATGAGGCTCAAGACGTTGCCCGGCTCCGTACTCACGGCCGGTACCGGTGCCTGCAGCGACATGAAGGTGGAATCGCGCACGAAGACCGCACCCTCGTTCGACCGCAGCTCGAGTCGTGACTCGACGAAGTCGAGGGTGCCCGGTTGGAGCGTGGGAATGAAACCGATCAGGGTTGCCGTACTGCCCGGCGGCAGACCTTCCACGACGAGGGAGCCCGACAACTGGATCTTCGCCCCGCTCTCGGCGGTGATGACCAGGCCCTTGCCCAGCGTGAAGCCCGAGTAGATCCCGTCGCGCACCAACAGGATGTCGCCCTGTGCTGCCGAGGCAATCGCGGCGGGCAGGTCGGTGAAGTCTGAACCCGCAAGTCCCGCTGCGTCGACCACGAGGACGTCCGCCCGCGCCGTGGAACCGACGCAGCAGCAGATGACAAGGGCGGTTGCCACGAACCGCAGCCAAGAGATGACGATGGATGACTTCATGTGGATCTCCCTTTGCCGGTTGGCCCTGGGCTGCTGGACCGCTGACCAGATCGGCTCTTACTCTACCCGGCATCAGGGATCGTGGGGGTCTTCCGTCCGGCCTTGGGGACCGACCTGGACGGCTAGCGACCCGCGCCGGCCAGCGACTCGATGGCGGTGTCGCACTCGCCCAGCTCACCCCGTAGCTCGTCGGGCACACCGGCATCCGCGGGCAGCAGGAAACCGCGCGCCTCCATCGACACGAAGACGTCCAGCGAACGCTTCAGCCACGTGCGCGTCGACCTCCATCCGGCGAGGCGATCCGCATCGGGCAGCGCCTGATTGGTCACGCGCGTACGCTCCCACTCGCCCTGCTTGTAGAGCGCGACGCCGAGCCTCCGCTGGTACGCACCGTTGGTCTCGTCCAGGGTCACCAGCTCCTCGGCCAGACCCAGGTAGCGGTCGAAACACCGCCGCGCCTGCTCCGGACGCGACGTCGCCAGGTACAGCTCGCCGAGCTTGTTGCACGCTCCCGACAAGGTCATGTGCGCCTGGGCGTTTTGCGGGTCGGCGGCCACGAGCGCCTCACCCGCGGTGACCGCCAGGCGGTGCTTCTCCAGGGCCTCGTCGGTCCGCCCGAGCTCGACCAGCAGCTCCCCGAAGCGCCCGGCACCCACCATGAGGTCGCGCTGCGCCACCGCGTTCGCGTGCTGCGCCGCGGGCTGTGCAAAGCTCAGGAAGCGCTGATAGTGATCGAGCGCCTCGTCGGTCCGGCCCAGCGAGACGTATACGCTCCCCAACTCCAGCAGTTGCACGGCGTGCGCACGGCCCGGCTCCCACTCCCCCGGACGCCGCTCCGTCTCCGCGCGCGTCATCTCCTCCGTCCGCAGGTAGTGCTGCAAGGCTTGCTCGAGTTGCCCCTGCTCGACCAGCGTGTCCGCGATGCGCTCCACGCTCCTCACCTTCTCGTCCACCGTCGCGTCCGCGCACGAGAACACCAGCTGCTCTGCCTCGCGGTACGTCGCCAGCGCCTCGTCCAGTTGCCCGCGCCACAGCAGCACATCGCCCAGTCGCATCAGCGTGAGCGACCGGCTGCGCTGCAGTGAGCTGGATGGAGGAGGCAACGACATGAGCCGGTCGATCAGCACCAGCGCTTGCTCGTAGCTGCGCTTCGCACCCTCCATGTCGCCCAGGTTCGGCAGGTTGGGTGCGCCCTGGATGTCCCCGATGGCCGCGTAGGCGCCGATCAGGTCGTCGAGCAGGACGGGGTCGTCACCGGCGTCGGCGGCCAGCTTGTCCAGGTACTCGACGCCGGACTCCACCAGCATCTCGCGCGCTGGCAGCGTCCCTGGCACGTTCCGCATGGCCGCCTCGATGTCGAAGATGAGGATGTGCGCCAGCTCCCGCACGTCGTCGAAGCGTTGCTCGGCCAGCTGCTGTTGCTCACGCGCCTCCATCCATTGCCACAGCGTCGTGCCGAAGCCGATCGCCAGCGTGACCAGCACCGCCGCGGCCAGTGTGACCAACGTACGGTGGCGCCGCGTGAACTTGCGCAGCTGGTAGATGGTGCTGGGCGGATGGGCGGCGATGGGCTCGTCGCCGAGGAAGCGCCGCACGTCATCGGCCAGCGCACGGGCCGATGCGTAGCGCCGTGCCTTCTCCTTCTCGAGCGCCTTGCCGGCCAGCGTGCTCAGGTCGCCTTGGAAGAGCACGTCGAGCTGCCCGAGCGGCCGGGCGTCCTGTTCGCGGATGATGCGCGACGACTCGTGGACGGTCTGCCCGGCGAGGTCGTAGGGGAACTCGCCGGACAGCATCTCGAACAGGATGACGCCCAGCGAATAGACGTCCGACCGCGGGTCGAGCGCGAGCGGGTTGCCAGAGGCCTGCTCCGGGCTCATGTACTCGATGGTCCCCACCAGCTCGCCTGCGTTCGTGCGCAGCGTGTCGCCCTGGAGGTTGGCGTCGGTGGCGCGCGCGACGCCGAAGTCCACGATGCGCGGCTGCGGTCCGGCGTCGGTGCTCTCGACCAGGATGTTGCTGGGCTTCAGATCGCGATGGATGACACCGTGGCGGTGCGCGTGCTCCACGGCATCGCAGATCGCCGCGAACAGCCGCAGCCGCCCAGGTACGTCCAGCCGGGCCGCTGCCACGAACTCGTTCAACGACTGGCCGTTGACCAGCTCCATGGCGATGAAGGGGACGCCGTCGTACAGACCCGCCTCGTACACGCGCGCGATCCCCGGGTGGCGCAAGCGGCCCAGCAGCTCCGCCTCGCGTTCGAAGCGGCGCAGCAACCGCTCGTCGGCGAGACGCCAGCGCATGACCTTCAGCGCGACCTCCCGCTTCGGGTGATCCTGCTCGGCCCGGTACACGATTCCCATGCCGCCGTGACCGAGGGTGTCGACGATGGCGTAGGGGCCGATGCGCTCGGGTTGCCCTGAGGCGCCCGCGAGCCGGAAGCTGCTTCCCAGAGCAGGTTCGTCCAGCATGTCGTGTTGTGCGTGCTGCAACAGCTCCTCGACCTCGCGGCGCAAGTCCGGGTCGTGCGCGCAGGCCTCGTCCAGCCGAGTAGTCTGCGCTGCCGGATCCAAGCCGCGGACCTCGTGGAACAGGCGCTCGACGTCTTCGAATCGGCTCACGACCGGCTCAGCTCGCGGTGCAGCCAGGCACGGGCCATCGCCCACTCGTTCTCAACCGTCGATGTACTGACGGAGAGCGAGGCGGCCGTCTCAGCGATGGTCAGCCCGCCGAAGTAGCGCAGCTCCGCGACACGTGCCTTGCGCGCGTCATGGCCTGCGAGCTTCTCCAGGGCTTCGTCGAGGGCCAGCAGGTCGACGCACTCCTCGGGCGCCTGCTCGGGCAACCCACTCAACGTGACGCGTTCCCTGGCTTGGCCGCCGCCGCGCTTCACGGCGTTCTTGGTCCGTGCGTGGTCCACCAGCACGCGTCGGATCGCCCCCGAGGCGGCGACCAGGAAGTCGCGCTCGCCCTGGAAGCGGATGCGGTCCAACCTGGCCAGCCGCATGTAGGCCTCGTGCGCCAGGGCCGTCGCCTGAAGCGTGTGGCCCGGGCGCTCATTCGCGAGGTGGTGGGCCGCCAGTGCGCGCAGCTCGTCGTAGACGAGAGGGATCAGGTCCGCTGGATCGCGTGTCATGTGCCCGGCGCCGGAAGAAAAGGCGAGAAAGCCGCCGAAATCCCTGGGGAGTCGGCGACCCACTTTCGCCTGACTGTCCAGGTACGGCAAGAGGCACGGCACGCAGGAGCACGAATTCACTCCTGATCAACGACCTCAGCCGTCGACCGACACCGGCGCGAGGACACGCAGGCCGGCCGTCGTCTCACATCGCAGGAGGCCTCTGGCCATGACACACCGACTCATCACGACACTCGCTCTCGCACTGGCCCTGCTCGTCAGCACGGCCGACGCTGCGCTGCGCGACGCGGAAGATGGCTACCGGGTGCACGATCCGGGCCAGCAGTGGCAGACGCACTTCGACGGCAGCGGCTTCACGACACGGCCCGATGCGGGCGCATGGACCTGGGGGCTGCAGCTGGTGCGCTACGGGTTCGCCGGGCAGGAGCGTGACGTCGTGCGACCGATGCGCACGGCCGCCGAGGGCTCGCGCATCGCCTACGATTGGGACGCGACGTTGCAGGAGTGGTACGTCAACGACGCGCGCGGTCTGGAGCACGGCTACACCGTCCACCATCGGCCGGAGGGTGACGGCGATGACCGTGGGCCGCTCAGCTTCACGCTCGCGGTGCGCGGCGGGCTGATCCCGAGCGTGGCGTCCGACGGGCGGAGCGTGCGCTTCACCGACGGCATCGTCACGGTGGTCACGTACTCGGGGCTGACGGTCTTTGATGCAACCGGGACGATCCTCCCCGCGCGTCTTGAGCTCGCACCCGAAGGGCTGCGGCTGACCGTGGAGGAGCGCGGCGCGCTTTACCCGCTGACCATCGACCCCATCGCACAGCAGGGCTACCTCAAGCCGACGCACCCCGGCGCGGGCGACTTTTTCGGCAGCGCGGTGGCAGTGTCCGGTGACACGGTCGTGATCGGGGCGGCCTCCGAGGACAGCAACGCCACCGGCATCAACGGTGACCTGAGCGACAACAGCGCGGCGAACTCCGGCGCGGCCTACGTCTACGTGCGAGACGGTCTGGGCTGGGTCCTGCAGGCCGAGCTCAAGGCCTCCAACGCCGATGTCGGCGACTTCTTTGGCACCTCAGTTTCCATCTCCGATGACACGGTGGTGATCGGCGCGCGAGGGGAGAAGAGCAACGCCACCGGCGTCGACGGAGACCAGACCAACAACTCCTCCTTCTCCGCCGGCGCGGCCTACGTGTTCGTGCGGACGGGGACGACCTGGAGTCAGCAGGCATATCTCAAGGGCTCCAATACGGAGGTCAGTGACTCCTTCGGCAGCTCCGTCTCAGTCTCGGGCGACACGGTGCTTGTCGGGGCGACGCGCGAGGACAGCAACGCCACCGGAATCGACGGCGATCAGGCCGACAACAGTCTCTTGGGGTCCGGCGCGGTCTACGTGTTCGTGCGCAGCGGTACGGCGTGGAGCCAGCAGGCCTACCTCAAGGCTTCCAACGCCGGAGCTGCCGACTCGTTCGGCGACTCCCTGATGATCTCGGGAGACACCGTGGTGGTCGGAGCCACCATGGAAGCCAGCAACGCACTCGGCGTGGACGGCGATGAGACCGACGACAGCGCCGCGCAGGCCGGAGCGTCGTACGTCTTCGTTCGCAGCGGGACGACTTGGAGCCAGCAGGCCTATCTCAAGGCGTCCAACACGGCCTTCGACCAGAGGTTTGGTGCATCGGTCTCCGTTTCTGGCGAGACGCTGGTGGTCGGGGCGCCCTTCGAGAGCACGCCGATCACATGGGTAGGCGCCGCCTACGTGTTCGTGCGCAGCGGCACGACGTGGAGCCAGCAGGCCTACCTCAAGGCATCCAACATCGGCGGCTTCGACGCCTTCGGGACTTCCGTGTCGCTGTCCGGTGAGACTCTGTTGATCGGGGCGCTCGGCGAGGGCAGTGACGCCACCGGTGTGAACGGCAACCAGAACAACAGCAACGCCGTCGCGTCCGGTGCGGCCTACGTGTTCACGCGCAGCGGCACGACCTGGAATCAACAGACATACCTCAAGGCCTCCAATACGGGGAAGAGCGACCAGTTCGGCTGCGAGGTGGCGCTCTCGGCTGGGATGGTGGTGATCGGGGCGCCCCACGAGGACAGCAACGGCTCCGGCGTGAACGGCGACCAGTTTGACAACAGTTTCGCGTCGGCCGGCGCGGCGTACCTCTTCGACCTGGCGTCCCCGCCGTTCACGGACCTGGGTGGAGCGTCGCCGGGTGTCGCGGGCCTGCCGAACCTCACGGGGACCGGTACGCTTGTCGGCGGCAGTCAGTACTCGCTGACGCTGACCAACACGCCGCCCGATGCGCGACTGGTCGGCTGGTTCTCCTTCGCACCGACGGCGTTCCCGGCGCTGGGTGGAACGGTGCACGCGTTCCCCTACCAGAACGAGCTGCAGTTCGTCGCCGACGCCACGGGTTCCTTCATGGCGACGTCCATGTGGCCGGTGGGCTTACCCGCCTGCACCAACGTCTGGTTCCAGTTCATCGTGGAGGACCTGACCTCCGTGGACGGCATTACGCTTTCGAATGGTCTGATCGCGACGACCCCATAAAGTCGCGCTCCCCGGGTAGCACGGTCTCCGGCGGGTCAGGCCTTGGCTGCCAGCGTGTCCTGGTGCTTGCGGGCGGCCTTGCGGGCCATGTCCACGGCCATTCCCATCGCGTCGTTGGCCTTGCACTTGACGTCGGGAACGACGCCAGTGCCTTCCCAGTTGGTGCCCGTGATCGGATTGATGGCGCGGCCGAGCGAGATGAAGATTCCCAACTCGTCATTCACCGGAAAGCTGCCGCCGGGGTGTGCGCCGCCGCCGGTGGTCTCGCCCACGAGCGTCGCGCGTTCGAGGCACTTCAGGTTGTAGGAGCACTCCTCGGCAGCCGAGAAGGTGTTGCGGCTGGTGAGCACGAACACAGGCACGTCTGGCATGCGCGGACCGGGCAGGTCCTCGGTCGACAGCGTCCAGAACTCCTGCGTCTCCTCGGTTTCGCGCCAGTAGAGGCTGTTGAGGTGCGTCGGCTCGTCGAAGAAGTAGCTGCACACAATCTGAACCATCTCCGGGTCGCCGCCGCCGTTCTGCCGCAGGTCCACGATGATGGCGTCCGAGTTGCCCAGGAAGCTCATCGCGCTCATGGCGGTCTCACGCGCGTGCTCCGGTGATTGGAACGAACGCAGGTCCAGGAGACCAACGTTGTCCGGCAGCCGCAGAACATTCTCGAAGCCGAAGTTCTCGATCCGGCCACGTGCCCACTGACGCTGCTCCCAGGCTTCCAGCTCCTCGGCTGTGGGTTCCGGAGGCGGCGGTGCCTGCGGCCGGACGCGCAGGTGCAGGTCATGCGTGACTTCCTGCAGGGTCTCGGTGAGCAGCATGGCAAAGGCTTCGTTGTTGGATGCGTTGAGCTCACCCGCGGCGAGGGCTTCATCGAGCCGCACCGCGCATTCGGCTCCCTTCTCGGGGAACACGTAGCGTTCGGTCATGAGCTTGCCGATGGTGGCGACGGCCTCTGCGCGATCCTCTGCGCCAAGAGCCTGCGCGCCGGCAGAGGGCGCGGCGCTGACGGCCAGTAGCGCGGCACACAGCAGCACGGGGATGGGGCGGACGGTGGTCATGGGCTCTCTCCAGGCGAGTTGACGAGGCACCCTACGGTCTCGCCGCGCTTCCGTGGGCATGTGGGCAGCAAGGTCACAAGGGCGACAGCTCTCCTCCCGCATCCGCCTGTTTGTGCGGGCAATCGTGGTTCAGAGGCGATTCTGGGAGGGCCGGCGTCAGTCCTGTCACGCTAGCGGTCGAGGGATCGAGCCCTTCACCCGCGCCATTCCCAACTTTAGCCGAACGCTGGACTGAGCCCACCCGCCCCGTCTGGGGCGGTGCAGCCTTCGATCACCCGTGATGGGTAGACTCTCGGGCGTTGCGTGTCCTTGTGATGCATCGGGTCTGCCGGACTTTCGTGAGGCAAGACTCAGGGCGCAAACTCATCCCGAGACATGGAAACCATGGCCGACCGCTTGCCATCGTAGGTGAGCCAAACTCGGTCGTCGTTGAGGGCGATGCCCTCCAGCTTGGCGCTGGGTCTCGGCACGGGCTTTCGTGTGACCAGCTCCCAAGCGTCCCCCTGCCAACGAAAGACGAAAACCTCGGACTTGCCTAGCAGCTTCTCACGGTCCGAATCCGAGAAGGCTTTGGGCTTGGAACGTTCTTTTGCGGGAGGGTTCGCCGCCACCCAGAGTGTCTGTGACGCACGGTTAAACGTGAGTCCACTGATCCCCAGGCCACCCAGGTCGAGCGACGGCAACGGCCTCAAGAGGTCTGTGTTCCAGTCATACTCGAGAACAATGGCGTGATCGTTGGCATCCAGGGGCCACTTGAACCCAAGAACGAGCCGGTCGGCCCCGATGGCAGCCAGTCCTTCAATCTCCAGTGCGAACGGATGCCACAGAGACTCCAGTTCGTTCGGGGGGTCGGCCTTATGCTTCCAGTCGGATCTGTCGAGAGAGACTCCCATGGAGTTCAGACACTCAGAAAGCCGTCGCCAGCCCTCAGAATCATCTGGCACCGGGGGGGCGGCACGCTTGCCATCCTCGAGGTCTCTCCACTCGGCCCGAAGTCCGTAGGAAGGGCTCATCCACTCGACCGGGTGCACATGGAAACGCAACAACCGGCGCGTGCGGTCTTCGTCAAGTCGACGGAAGGACGTCGTCATGTAGTGCCACTCGCCGCCGTCCCACGCAATGTCCTCAGGGTCGTTGAGCTCGAGACGTTCGAACATGAGCGGCCAGCGGACGATGAGATCGTTGCCGACCTCGTCGGCTACGAAGATCTCTCGTTCGTCATCGTCGATGACGAGTGCATGGGCGATGGGCTCGCCCTCCGAGCGTTGAAGCATGACCGGCGCGATACCCGACGGCTCATCGACATAGGCCTGTGTCTGTTTCCTTAGCCTCGAAAGCTCTTCAGTAATCTTCTCGATATCAAGGCTTTGAAACGGGGCCGCGGCGCTCTCACGATCCACGAGGCGCCGACCCTGAGACGCCAAGAGCCGGTCGAACCACTTGCGATCCGCTGCCGTCAGCTCCCCTGCTCGACTGGAGACGGTGGCGTTCATCCTGGCCATGACCTCTGACCACGTCTCCGGCCGAAACGTGCGAGGTGTAGCGGTCGACGATTGTTCGCCCCAACTGGGGCCAAAAAGATAGACCGCTGAGTACATGAGGGCGGCACGCATCTTGCTCAGCTTGTCAGCGCGCATCCCGTAATAGAACAACCGGGCCGCCTCCTCTGAGGTTGCCGGTCGATTGTGGGGGGGCGCCTTCCCGATCGAGTCGTCACTGCAATGGTAGTCGTGGACCACTGACGCTCGACGGTAGTTGCCGACCAAGGGCGTCCCGAGGGCTGAACTCCAAAGGACCTTTGGAATGGAAGCGCCATCGACGACGGCGCCCGGAGGAACCGTCCATACATTCCCCGCTGGGTCGACATACGTGAACGACTCCTCCAGCTTCATCTTCCGGTGAGATCCTGCCGGGTCGACGAGCCAATGGGTGACGACATCTCCCTCGAAGTGCCCGAGGTTCAGTTCGTCGGGCGGGACGGGGACAGGAACGGGACTACAACATGCAGCGAGCAACAGAGACACAGAGGCAGCGAGCATGAGACGGCTGCAACGATCGCGCACACGTTCAGCATCCACTCTCCAGCGCCCACTCTGCTTTGGAACGCTTCTCTGGTTGACCTTCATCCACTGCTTCTGAGTCACGGTCGGGCCCCCTTCCGAATGCCTTGAACGTCCCATTCTCAACGAGCGTACTATACAGCTCACGCACGCAGCTGAGTGCTCTCCGGTGCGTGGGACCGGCCACGGCACTACGACTCCTGCTAGGGTAGCGCGCAGCACATTGGCGACCGGCACATGACCCAACCGAAGCGGTCGTCGGTCCAGCTTCCATTTGCCAGCTTGGCCGGCGTGTACGCACGCTCATGCATTTCGCAGCTGACGAGCTTCCCGGCTGCCAAGCTGCCTCTGCTCGTGCATCGGCGTTCCCAGGGCGTGGTTTTCTCGGTGTCCGTTCGGGGACCTCCTGGCTTCGACCACGTGGCCGGTGGGTTTGCCCTCAGGTTTTGCAGCAGATGCCTGAGCATCAACTGACGAGTGGCCATGCCACAGGCTCCCGAAACCCCGAGGACCGAAGAGGTCTGCGGCGACCGTGGGCGCTCTGCCGGATTCTAGAAGGCGCTGTCCAACACGACGGCAGTGAACGGTGAACCGAGCGTCACGAACCCCGTGGTGTCCACGAACAACGGCTGCGTGAAGAACTGGATCGCCTCCACGCCTGGCCCCAGATCCTGGAATGCCGTGACGAGGTCGCCCGACTGCCCGGCGAGCGTCAACATGAAGGCCGCCCCCGCTTCCGGTGGATCCGGCGTAGACTCGTCGGGGCCCGCGCTCAGACGACCTCGCGGGCGCTGCGACGCCGGGTCGGGGGCCGCCGGCGTCGCACCCGAGACGCTCCGCTCCCGGGAGGCTTCAACGATGGTGCTGCTCGCATTGGCCACGGTCCTCGTCCTGGTCTCGCCCGCCCTGGGCGAGGACGGCGCAACAACGGATCGCGTCGTCGGCCCGTCGGGCCCGGCCGTCGGCCCCTCCGGCCTCGTCACGTCCCCGGATCACCGGTCAGCGCGGCAGCTGCTGCCCGCCACCGGCGGAACGAGCGACCTCGGCGACGTCGACGTTCCGCTGGGCGGAACGAACGAACCCACGATCACCATCGACCCCAATGACACCGACCGCGTGGCGATGGCCTCGCTGTTCACGTCGCGCGTGTCCACCGACGGCGGGGCGACCTGGACGGCCGAGACCGCCCTGGTGGTGCCGGTCGGATACGGCGGCGGCGGCGACCCCTCCCTGGCCTACGACAGCCAGGGCCGGCTCTTCTGGAGCTATCTCGGAGTCAACCTCTCGACAGGCACGCTGCAGGTGCTCGTCAGCGAGCTGAACCCGGTGACCGGCGCCGTCATCAACGGCCCGGTCCTCGTGACGCCGGGCGTCGGCTTCGACCAGCACGACAAGCAGTGGCTCGCCATCGACACCAACCCCTCGAGCCCGTTCACGGACCGGTTGTATCTCGCGTGGACCGTGTTCCTCGATGTGGGAGGCACGCAGGTCCTGTCCGCGTGGTCGAGCGACCAGGGCGCGACCTGGTCCACCCCGCTGCCGCTCTCGCCGGGCGACTTCAGTGAGGGCTTCGTGTGGCCCACCCACACCGCGGTGGGTCCCGACGGGGACGTCTTCGTCTCCTACCACGGGCAGACGGGCTTTGTCGGAAACCCGGACGGCACCAGCGGCAAGGTGTTCGTGTGCCGGTCCGTGGACGGCGGCGTCTCCTTCCCGCAGAAGACGGAGGCTTTCGCGGACGGAGATGCGGACGTCACCTACAACGTTCAGACAGAGGTGGGCACGATCCCGCTCACCAACTGCTGGATGCAGGGTTCACCGCAGGCCTGGGTGCTGCCCGACCCGCACAAGCCCGCAAAGCTGTACGTGGTGTGCAACGACGACCCGGACGACGTGCACGGCAGCGGCGACGACGCCGACGTCGTCATGGCCATCTCGACGGACGACGGATTGACCTGGGGGCCACCCATCACGGTGGAGGCCGGCCCGTCCGACAGCTTCCAGATCTTCCCGACGGCGTCGATCGACCCGATCACGGGCTGCATCGTCATCGCCTGGTACGACAACCGCGGCGGAGCGTTCAACGGCAACGGCCTCTACCTGCTCGACGTCTACACGACGCGCAGCTTCGACGAGGGCGCGACCTTTCTACCCCCTGAGAAGGTGAACGACGCCCCCTTCGACCCCGAGCTCGACGCGCCGCTGCGGTTCAGCGGCCCGCCGCCGACCCTGCGCATCGGCGAGTACATCGGCATCGCGTCCCGGGAGGGCCAGACGCACATTGTGTGGTGCGGAAACGACGTTTCGAGCCAGCAGACGATCACCGATCGGTACGTGGGCTGCCCGTGGTTCAGCCTCTCCGGCGGCAGCACCGGGACCGGCGGCTTCACGCCGGTGTTCGAGGCGGTTGGCACGCTCGCGCCCCTCTCGCCGCTCACGCTCAGCTTGCAGAAGACGCCCGCGAACACGCTCGTCCTGCTCTGGCTCTCGTTCTCGAGCCAGCCGCTGGGCGTGCTGGGCGGGACGGTCTACGCCAACCCGTTCAACGCACAGTTCCTGCGCACGACGAACGGCGCCGGCGAGTTCAGCCAGTCGCTCACCTGGCCGGCGGCCATCGCGTCGGACATCCCCCTCTACCTGCAATGGCTCGTGCAGGACCAGGGCGTGCCCGCGGGGATCACGCTGTCGAACGCGCTCATGGCTGTGACGCCCTAGCGGCTCACCCGGAGGAGGAGCGGAGCGCGACCGGTTCCAGAAGCACTTCGTCAATTACACCGAGGTTGTCGCCGCCTTCTCCGGCCCCCGCGCCGACTACGAGATCGAATCCGACGGCGAGACGACGACGATCAAGGATGGGATCGAGGGACGCGATGGCGTCGATGCTCTGCCCGCCATCGGGCTGCTCCGCTTCCGTGGCGGGGAGCAGCCACTGGGATAACCGGACGCCACGACCGGCTGCCGATCCAGTTCACTAACCCTGTTGTCAACCCAGGTTGTCGCCCACGGTCTCATTGGGCTTGGACACCGGCGTCGCCACACCATCGATGCTACGAACGTAGTAGTTGGCGTAGAACCCCTGCTGTGTCGCGTCGACGAACTCTCTGCGGCTCATGATCCTTCCCGTCGCCAGGTCCTTGAAGCCGATGTTGCGGCCCGATGAACTCTCCGCGACGACCGTGACGCGATCACCGAATGTCTCGTCCGTATCGTCCTTGAAGGACGGTCCCGTGTCCGGCACCTGGGGCGCCGGGGCAACGTTTGCCGTCAGCAGTGCGGCCGCCCAGTCTCCGCCGCTGTTGGCGAGCGTGCCATTGTAGAGCGTCGCGTTCTGGCCTGCCCCTATGTGGGTGGCCGGGATGCCGGCGGAGTCGTCGATCGTCCACCACGCGCCCCCTTCCTGAAGCTGCAGTACCCCCCAGACCGACAACACATATTCGGTCGAAAGTCTCAACGTGAGGTCGAGCTTCAACTTCACTTCACCGTCCACTGTCTTCTCGCGACTCCAGTTGCGGTCAGCACCACCAGCGTTGAGCTGGAGCACCTCCGCCCAGTTGTAGGATTCCTCTTCGTCGGCGTCCCAGAAACCAAAGTCGTGATCGTGGATCTTCCCGATGCAGTTCAAGGCAACGTTTATGAGTGTCATCTTTCAGCTCCCTCTTCCAGGGCCCTCTTCGGGGCTTTCAAGCACGTTCATGGCGTGCCCAAGAGTCACCGCCCTTGGGCTCGCCCGCGGACCCGTGGATTCTTCCACGGCAACAGGGACACTAGCGCTTCCGTGACGGCGAGGCCCTACGTCGTTGGCCGTAGCGCAGCAGCATTGAGTGCGGGCTACCTGCCCAGACGGTTCGTACCAGTTTCTAATGTTAGTCGATGGCTGTTTGGGACGGCCGCTTCCTCCCGTCGGAGCGAAGCGGAGGCGGGAGCAAACGGGAGCGTTGTCCGTGGTGCCGGCGCCTTGTAGCCCAGGCTGCTGTGCAGCCTGATCGTGTTGTAGCGACGCCCCCAGCCCTCGATGATGATCTGCGCCTCCCGGAGCGTGTAGAAGCTCTCGCGGTCCAGCAGCTCATCTACCTGGTCCTCGAAGCGAGTCGCGATCGACGCTGTGCTCGCCGCGGAACAACTCGAGGCCGACGCGGTCGACGACGGTCACGCGATAGCTTCCGGGGCGCAGCAGCAGCGCCGGGGTGGGGCGACCGGGCCAGAGCACGACCTGGTCGACGGGGACGGCCTGCCCGGACTCGTGGGCCAGGTGCGCCTGCAGCAGCACTGGCCTGTCGAAGTCCAGGTCGGGAACCACGTAAGGGGCGCGCAGTCCGCCCATACCTAGCCAGTGCGGCCGACCATCGCGCAGCTCCGTGCGGGAGTGGATGAGTGAGGCGTCCAGCGCGCCGGGCTGGGCGCTCCACAGTGCGCCCTCGTCGTCTGCCAGAAGGGTCGGGCCTTCGGCGGTCCAGCCGGCGTCGACCGCGTGTCGGAAGGCCCAGTGCTCGAACTCGCGGGCGCTGTGCTCGGCGAGCGAGAACTGGTTGACTGTCAGCGGGTCGATGCCGGAGAGCTCGGCGAGCACGCCGCCCATGGGCGTCCACTCGGGTCCCGCGCTCTCGGCGATGTGATCCCGGCCTGCGATGACGAACACCCGGGCGTCCGGGTGCTGGGCGAACGTCCGCTCGAAGATGTTCTCGGCCTGCGCGCGCTCGCGCCGGTTCATGCGCTCGACATAGCTGTCGTCTGGCTCGCTGCGGGACTGCTCTGGCGTCGCGTCGTAGCCGAACACGACGAAGCCCAGCGCGAGGGCCCGGCGGATCAAGTCGCCGAAGGCCGGGTCACGGAGGTAGGAGCCGCTGGTCAACAACGGGTAGCCCCGCTCGCGGAGAGCGTGCTCGTCCTCCCGCAGGGCCTCCACCGCCAGGTAGCCGAAGCCCGCCGCGCGCAGGGGCTCGATCAGCTGATTGGAGAAGGCCCGCTGCATTGACGAGCGGTGCTCCTCGTTGACCATGACGAGCGGACGCTCCGCCGCAGCCTGCAGCAGGGTCTCGAGCGCGGGCCGCGGCCGGTAGCCAGCGAGCGGGTCCGGCCCGTCGGGCCGCGTCGTGCGGGTGCCGGAGGCTCCGAAGGCCTCGTCGCCGACCTTCGTGGCAAGGGCCTGCTCACCCACGAGGGCAAGGTAGGTGCCGAGGGTGTCCAGGTAGGTCGTCAGGGAACCGGGGTCGGCGCGCGCCTCGTTCTCCCGTTCGAGCAGACCGAGGACTGCGGCCAGGTAGCCGGCCTGAGCCTGGTCGGCGAAGGCCTCGTCCGCCACGACGAGCGGCCAGGGTCGTCCGCTCGGCTGCGTCCGGGACACAGGTCGCTCCACGGTGCTCCCCGTCGACTCAAACAGGGCGATGTACGCCTCCAGGGTCGTCATCCCCAGTGCGCGCCGACGTTCGTCCACGCCCTTCAGCTCCAGGTTCTCGAAGGCCAGTGTGCCGTCGGGGCGGCGGGTCAGCTGGGTTCCGTAGCGCTGGGGCGAGCCGAGGTTCAGCTGCAGCCGGTCGTAGAGCAGCGCGTACTCCTGTCCGACGGAAGGGTCGCGTTGCGCCTCGTCCTCGATCAGCGGCAGGGCCGTGATCATGAGCCGCAAATGCCCGCTGTGCTGCACAATGAAGAAGGCGCTTTGAAAAGTCGCCTTGCCGAAGTGCTCCGGGGACGGCCAGCCGACGTCCTGTATGAGCTCGATGAGTCGCGCGGTGTTGTCGCGGTCGATGGCGGACATCTCTTCGCCGACCGCCTGCATCTCCGGCGATTTGAAGAATGCCTGGGCGCCCTCCGCTGTCGAGAGCCGGCCTTCGGCTCGAGCCTGTTGTTCGAGTTCCTCCACACGCAGCCGCGGGGCCTGATCCCGGCGCATGCGCTGCTCGAACTCCTTGGCAAGGGCTTCGATCTCGTCGGCATCGGTGCTGCGCGTGCCCAGCGAGTAGGGTTCGAGCTGCAACGCCGGGGGCACGCTCCCGAGGCGTTCGTAGCGATCGACGCGGTCACCCACGGGGTACCTGATCGTGAGCACGTCGTCCTCGATGGTGAGCGTGCCGGGGATAGGCGTCGCTGGCCACATGCTCGAGAGCCGGGCGCCGTCGTCCGCATAGCGCACCGTGTTCAGCGTCTGGCGCCCATCACGGAAGCGCACGCAGCGGGCGTCCAGGAAGTGCAGCTGGTCGTCGCGCTCCACATGGGCCCAGGCTCCAGCCATGAGCTCGCGCAGCGTGTCGTCGGGTGGGGCGGCCAGGGCGTCCGGAGCCATGCTGAGCAGCAACGCGCCGAGCAGGACGAGGCAGTTCGATCGAACGAGGCTGGGCATGGCGACTCCAGTGGCGTGACGGTCCTCCCGCTCTTTCTTGTCTACTAGAAAAAGGGATGATTATTCTAATAGAAACTCATGGCACAATTTCAGCGATCCGATCCCGTGGCGCGCCAGGAGCCCTCCGATGAGCCAGAAACGGCCCCAACTGAAGCTGATCCAGCGGCCCCGGGAATTCGCCGCCATCAACTCTCAGGTGCGTCAGACAATCATCAAGACCATCCGGCTGCTGGAGCCCTGCTCCGTGCGTGAGGTCGCGGAGCGCCTGGGGCGCAAAGCGGAGACGCTCTACTACCACATGGACATCCTGGCGGAGGCTGGCATCGTTCGCGAGAAGGGGCGGCGTCCGGCGGGGAAGCGTGACGAAGCGCTCTACGAGATCACGTGCGACCGCATGCAGTTCCACCCCACGAAACGCAGCCCAGTCTTCATCAAGGGCTTGCGTCGCACGTACTCGGCCATGATCCGGGAGACGGAGCGGCAGTTGCTGGACGCAGTGGGGCGGGACAACGAGGTGCGTCAGGGCGCCGGCAAGAACATGCGCTTTCAGGTCTACGCCGCGCATCTCACGAAGGCCGACATCGACGAGCTGAACCGCCGCCTCGACGCCGTGCGCGAGCTGCTGCTCGAGCGCGCCTCCGGTGAGGGCGGCAAGCCGCACCAGGTGCTGCTGCTCATGTCCCCGATGGAGGGCGCCGCCAGCTAGCGACCGCTGCTCGCTTGTGCCCCGGGCTGCTCACGTGTGTCCCCGTCCGGCGGGGTCAGGGTGAGGACCGAACGGGATGAGCGGTTCGGCGGGGCTCTGACCACTTTCCGGTCCGCTGCCATCGTCCACACGGGTCGCCACCGCAACCGGGTTCTCGGATCCTGGTTCCTCGCTTACCATCCACGCCCCGGCGCGGTGCCGCGTCGGGCAGATCCATCGACCTGGAGATCCCGATGACGCGCGTTCCATCCCACGCCCTCGTGGCGCTGTTGTGTGCCGTCCTGTGCGTGCCTGCGTTCGCCCAGTCCTTGCTGGTGACGGAGATCCTCGATGCTGCGGGGGACGGCAACGGCGCGCTGCTCGACCGTGCGTTCGGCATCGCGGAGGGGCCGGACGGCTCGGTCTACGTCGTCGGCAATCAGAGCGACAACGTCTTTCGCATCGCGCCCGACGGGACGACGACGGTGATCCTCGATGCCACGGGCGACGGGCAAGGGAACCTCCTCGACCGCGCGGCGGCCGTGTTGGTGGACGCCCAGGGCCGGGTCTTCGTGTCCGGCGCGGCGAGCGACAACGTCTTCCGCGTCGACCCCGACGGCACGCGCACCGAACTCATCGACGGGACGGGCGACGGCCTGGGCAATCCGCTGGATAGCCCCAACTACCTGGCCCTTGACGCGCAGGGGAACCTCTACGTCTCGGCCTTCCAGAGCGACAACGCCTTCCGTGTCGCACCGGACGGCACGGTGACCGAGATCATCGACACGCTGGGCGACGGGACGCACGCGCTCCTCTTCTGCCAGGGCATGGCAGTCGATGGGTCGGGGAACGCCTACGTGGCGGGTGTCGGCTCGAACAACGTCTTCCGCATCGACCCCAAGGGAGCCGTCACGCAGATCATGGACGTCACCGGCGACGGCCGCGGCGCGCGGCTCGTCTCGCCGCGGGCGTTGGGGGCGGATCGCTTCGGCAACCTGTTCGTGGCCGCCTCGTCGAGCAGCAACGTCTTCCGCATCGCGGTGGACGGGACGATCAAGCTGCTCCTGGGCTTCGGGGGACCAGGCGACCCGTTGCCGTTCAGCGCGCCCTACGAGATTGCGGTGACGGCGAACGGTACCGTCGCGGTCCCCGGCAACAGCAGCGACAACGTCGTGCTCATCCGGCCGGGAGGCGCTGCCGTCGAGATCCTCGACGCGAGCGGAGACGGGCAGGGCAACGTGCTCGACGGTCCCGTCGGTGGCATCGCCTTCGGCCGTGACGGCACGGTCTACGCCACGGGCGGCGACAGCGACAACGCCTTCTCGATCCGACCTGGGACGGGCTTGTCCGTGCCGGTGCGCAGTCCCGACCCAGCGGCCTTTCTTCCGGCGTGGCTCACGCCTTGGCTGCCCGGACTCTGAGGTCGAACGCGCTGACCTTCACCATGCCCTGATGGAGTCGGGGTAGGCCGGGCTTCAGCCGGGCACGGGTCAGGCCTCGTGGAAAGCACGCGCGACCAGCGACGCCCGTGTATCCGGTGGGGGACACGCCTCAGCTGCGCTTGGACTTCTGCTCGCAGAGTGCCACGAGTGCGTGAGTCCCTTGGACAGGCATGAACGGCCCAATGCTGGTCTTCACGTTGCGAGCCAGCAAGCACGACTCATCCTCAACACCCTGGAGCGCCCGGCCCAGATGGTGATAGAGCGCCTGATCGTCATCCCTCATGAAACTCAGGATGGCCGCACCCAGATGAACGGCCTGGTCGTCCGGGCGATGGGCCAGGGCCAACTCGAGCGCAGCGTCGCGCGCTGCGCTCGTCCGCGGATTGAGATTGCGCCGACACTCGATCAGCCCCTCGAGCGTCCAGGCCAGATCGAAGGCCGCCAGACCCAGAGCGCGGCGTGCCACGAGCTGACCTTCTTCCGGTGCGGACTCGAGCGCCCGTTGGGCAATCTGCACACGCCCCTCCAGCATCAGCACCAGGCTCTCGATCTCCTTGGTCTGCGGATCGTCTCCCCACGCCAGGTAGATCAATGCCCGACGCAGTGTTTCCATGTGGAAGAAGGTGTCCTGCCTGGCTTCGATCGCTTCGCTCGTGAGATCGACGACCGTGGAACGGTCGAAGAACCAATTGGTGTCGAAGGCGCTGTCCCCGAAGGGCAGGGACGGCACCTCACCTTCGGCAAAGGCAATGGGGTGACACAGGACCGGCGGCCCCCACAGGGCCGGGGCGGAAGCCGGGCTGCGGGCGGCTGCGCTGCCGGCAAGCCCCACATACAGGCCCATGAAGAGGGACAGGGACAGGGACAGGGTGCGCGCGAGGCATCGGGTCGAGAGCATGATCATTCTCCTGGGATTTGGGCTCGAAGCCCGGACGTGCCCCCTGGCGTGGGAGCCTGCCCTCAGGAGTCCAACACACGCCTGACCGTGATCAGGGAAATCGAAAATCTGGGCGACAGTGCATGCGTGGCGCAAACTTCGTCCGGTAAGACCTGCTCGGCGGACGCTGTCGCGGCGCATGCATGGCGAGCCAGCTCGGTAGGAAGCGCAGCGCGTTCCCCTTCGTCAGAGCGACCTAGCTCACCGCCATCGCCCGTCCTGCCCAAGACCGCTCGTATTGGGCCTGACAAGGCAATGACGGTTGCCGCATTTGGTCTCACAACACGCCAAAGACTGCGAAGGACCGTCGGCTGAGTTTGTGAGCAGAACGGGCTACGCTGCGTCCCGCAGCAGGGTCATGCACGCATGTCAGCTGCTCCGGGTCACACCGCTAGCGCAGTACGTCTGGAACAGGGTTCGCGTGCGAGGCGCATTGAAGCCAGCCGTCATCGACGCGCCGATAGACTTCGGCGGCGCGTACGAGGAAGCTACCTCCGTTCGCTTCCGTGGCCCGAAGCAAGGCGAACACGAGCGCGGTCTCGCCGTAAATTTGGGCCTCGAACTCGATGATCGCTCCCCCGGCGACCCGTGCGGTCCATTCGTCCGTGGCGGGGATCACTGCGCCATCGCGGACCACGACCTTCGTGCTGGTCAGCTCAAATCCGACCCAGTCGTCCGTTCTGAGTTCGCTCAGCGCCTCGGCGTTCCCAACACTCGTCAGGGCTAGTAGCGCCGCCTGGCGCAAGAGGGCCTGGTCTGCTTCAGAGGGCCTTCGGTTTACCCAGCTTTCGAGCGCATTTGCGGACGGTTCGGGCGGATCGTCGACCGCCAGGGGCCGCAGTCGGGGGAACGCTTCGAAGGCGGCTGCAGAGGGATAGCCGATCGAGTTGTCGGGCAAGACGCAGATGTTCGTGCCGCATTGATTCCAGCGTCCTCCTTCGCGCCGATAGATATCGATCGCGCGATAGAGAATCGTCTGCGCTTCCTCCCCTGTCCCGATGAAGTAGCGAGCGACGTAGGGCGCGACGGCGATGTCTTCGTAAACGCGCGGCACGATCTCGAGCATCTCATGCCTGCTACCTCTGCCGTCTGCCAAGGCGGCTTCCGCGTTTGACATGTACCCCTCGATCCCGCGGACGATGCTCAGGCTGCGACTCTGAAAACCTAGCCAATCCTGGGTATGACGCTCTTGGACTCCGATGCGATCCTTGGCGATGAATGCGCTGAAGATCGCATCGACGTGTGCAGCGATCGCTTCGCTGTCACTCTCCTGCTGCACGGGTGAGGTCGCGAAGAGAAGCAGCGCTACGAAACAGAACATGAGATCACCAGTTCGTGTTGGTTGTGTCCCGTTGCCGACCTACTGCGAGAGAGGGTGCAACCGGGCGAGAACGCCTTGGAGACGTGAACGAGATGTCTCACCCTAGCACTCGGCTGCAACACTTTTTCAGATGGTTCTATGGTCCCCGAGCCGTCATGCAGTCACCTCATGGTGCCTAATGCATGAAAGCGACACGAAGCGCAAGAATGCCACCGACGTGTTTCCGCTCAATGTGAAACGGAATCGCACTTCACCCAGATGCGTGATCCTGTTTGGCTGCTTCCTGCCAGTGAGACCGCTGCGTTTCAGTACACTCAAGGCGCGAGCTCGCCAAGCGGTGACGCCAAAGATTGCATTCGACGACGAACATCAACCCGCTAACTAAATGTCCTACGCACTGCTGACGCCGGCACGCAATGCCCACGACACACACCGTCGAGTCTCAGCGTCCAGACCCTGTCACTTGCCCGTTGCGCGGAACCTGATATTCCGACCGTCACGACTCAGGCTCCTGGGATCTCGCTGGACAAGCGCGAACGCTATTGATCAGGGCGTCTTGGCTCACGTGTCGTGATGCTCTTCGAAACCTGGATGGCGTTCACGTTGCTGGTAGCCGTCCTCGCGGTGTCTCCCGGCCCAAGTGTGCTCCTGGTGGTCTCACACGCCTTGCGGCATGGCTCGCTGCGAACCACGGCAACGATTTGCGGAGATCTCACGGCAAATGTACTGCAAATGTTCGCTGCTTGGCTTGGCATAGCCAGCGTCCTCGCAGTCTGGCCCTCCGCGCTCGAAGCCGTTCAGTGGCTCGGAGTGGCCTATCTAACATGGGTCGGTGTCTCGAAGCTTGTCCGAGCATCACGTCGATCTGGAACGGACGATGTCCCCGCCGAGCTTGAGTTGCTCTCCCGTCGTCGACTCTTCATCGCCGGGTTCACAGTCTCGGCTCTGAACCCGAAAGCCGTGCTGTTCTTCGCGGGGCTCTTTCCAAGTTTCCTCGACCCTGATGCTGCCCAGTTGCCCCAATTGGCCGCGCTGGGCCTCACCTACGTTCTCCTTGATGGCACCGCACTCTTGGTCTACGCACTGCTCTCTTCACGACTGGCTAGGCACTTGGAGCACCACCGCAGTGCACTTGACCAACTCGCGGGTGCCCTGATCGTTGTCGCGGCCTGCATCATGGCAGCCAGGCAGCTCTAGGCCTCCTCGCTTTGCGCCCGACGCGCCCCCTTGCTGCTCACCTCACCGCTGCCTGAAGAACCACGGGTACAGGAATCCGTTGGACACACCGACGACACTGAACACGATGACGGAGCTCACCATGCTCCAAGCATAGAAGGGCTTCAGCGCCTCGACGTAGTGGTTCATGTAGACCGCGCCCACGCTGCAAAAAAACAGGCACATGATGAGGTAGCTCTTGAGACTGCGGACGATCATGGAGCCGCGCAGGCTTGGGTGCATCAGGTGAAAAACGCCAGTCGCAACAAACCACATGATGAAATTGTAGACGAGCGAAATCGAAAAATCTGCGGCGGTGAAGTTGTTGTCAAAGACCTCCGGGTAAAACGGCATGACCGCATGCATCGGCTCCATGACTGTGGCGCCCTCGATCGCTCCGCCGACGCTGTAGCGAATGATATTGAGGGCGAGAGTGAGCGCAAACAGCCTTGCAATATTCCCCACTTGACGACTCCGCGTGAGAGTTCGAGTGATACCTAATTATCGTTTGACATGAACCAGACCTGAAGATCGGCGAGGACATGCTTCCAGCCGACAACGACATTCTGGTGCAGCCAGTCCCAGTCGACTCCATGCTGGTAGCCGCGGTGACTCACACTCAGAACACAGCCACCCTCCTTGGGCTTGGCGAGAATCTCGATCTCCAGGGGTGCGAACAGACGATGCCCGGGTTCGACCATGACGACATCGCCGATCAACACGCGTCGTGCACCAATCTCACGGATCACGCCGGTCCAAACATGGGAGGTCTTGTCCTCTCCGTACTGATCCCAGGTCACCGCCCAGGTCCCGCCGACTTCCTCGTCGACTCGGGAACGAGAGACCCCCCACCATTCGGCCAGGTCTTCCGCGCTGAGGAAGGCCGAAAGGGCACGCTCGGGCGAAGCCGGGATATCGACCGTCGTCACCACGTCGCGGCCAGCCGGTGCCATGCTTGTTGAGCGACATGCGGCAATCGTCACGAGGACCGTCAGAAGTGAAATGCTCTTGGAGAAGCCCATCGTTTGGTTCTCTTTGGATGCGGGTACATACCTAGGTAGAAGCTATTCCGCGACCTCGCGGGACCTTCTAATCGTGGTCCTTGCGCACCAGGTCGGCGACGGCGACGGCCACGGCTTCTGCGAAGTCGTTACGGCGGTCCGCGGTCGCGAACTGGCATGCGACAGGCCGGTAGTCCAACAGTCAACGGTCACCAGTCACTAGTGCAGGTGCTTTCTCGTCGAGCGCTCCACGGTAAGTCACGAATGGCCGCAGCTCGACGCGCAGCTCGCCGGAGCGGACGTCCGGTGCGGAGGCGACGATCTCCTCCAGTGTCTTCAAGTCTGCGCTGCGGAAGAGGAGCATGCCGCAAGGATCTTTGCAGTCCAGGGGACCGCCCACTGCGAGATGACGGCCGCTCTCGCCATCGAGCTTGGCGAGGTGTCGTGCCAAGCGCGTCACAGCGGCGGCATGCGCGAAGCCCTGGCCGACACCAGCATGACCGCCGTTCTCACCAGGACCAACGAGGCCTATCGCGTACTGACCCAAGCTGGAGGGTTCGTAGGGCTTGCCGAGCGCACCCACAGTCATGTGCCAAGAGTTTGAGCGCATGACCATCAAACCCTCCGCGATATAGGGATCGGACGCAAAGGCGGCCGAGAGCTGTCTTGGCCCATCAATCGCCATCACGATGATCCCTCGCAACGGGCGGGCGTTCTGCACTGGTCCAGCGAGCCTGTTGTGTCCGTCTGCGGCGAGCTGCCGTAGGTTCGCCACGTGCAGCTCCTGCATCGACGCGATCTCGTCGGGCGAGTAGCTGGACGCGTCCTTCCCGGTCTCAAGGAAGATCAGCTCATACGTCGTCGCTGGGCTAGCCCTCTCGGGCATCGCTCCACATGCTGCGAGAGCCACGGCTGCCAGGATGGGAACTCTCATCGGCCTATGAGATCCCCGCTTCTTTACCGATCGCGCGGCGGATCACGCTCCGCCGTTCCCCGTCACGTGCAGGCGCCGGAAGTCAGCGACACGCGCGGCATTCACCCGATCAGCCGACCAGCTCGGTGCCGTTGTGTGAGAGCTGTGCACCAGGCTACTCCTCTCCCGCGGCCAGGGGAGTGGGGCCGTAGTAGGTCGCGTCCTCAACGATCTTCCCGCCCCGGATCGTTAAGAACGCGGCAATCCTCAGCTCGCGGGCCTCGACCGCGTCGTTGTCATCGGTCCCAGTCCAAGACGCCGTGAACTCGATAGCAGCTCGATTGCGCTCGATCGCGATCGATCGAATCGAATCGTGAACATCTGGCAGTCCCTGGAAGATGTCCGCGTAGATCTTGCGGACCACCTGCGCCCCCTTTCGGGGCGTGGGATGATCCGAATTGATATGCACGACATCAGGATGATCGTGGGCCATGACACCATCCAGGTCATGAGCGTTGAAGGCACTGAAGAGATCAGCCACGACTTCGCGCACCGGCGATGATGTCGGTCCGTCTGACTCTGGTCGACGTTCTTTCCAGATCACGTTCACGATCTGCCACTCTCCCTCGATAAGGGCGACCTGACAGACGTCGATCAGTTGGGCGGAGACGACTTCAATCCCTGCCATGTCGCCGTGTCGCCAAAGAACGCGTGTTTCGATGTCCCAGTCTTTCCTGGGCATTCGGCCGTAGCCGAGACTCGCTCCCTCGACCATCCGCTCCTTGTCGGCGTCGATGAGCCGCACGACTCCTGTGCCAGGGTCCCGGAGCACGCCCCTCTTTGCGAGCCCGGCATGGAGGACCTGATCCATCTTGATCGGATCGGCCCCGTACCAGGCTTCCAGCATCTGGGCACAGACCCGCTCTGCTTCCGGACACTCATCCAACGTCGCGGGTTCCTCTGAGGCCATGACCGAGTCCATGGCTGGGGCCACCGGGTTTGCTTCCGAGATGCTTGCGCATCCAAAGAGGAGGAGGGATCCAACCGCCACCCAGAGTCCGAGGTCGGCCGTCGTTCCAGCGGCTGTCCGCTGTGTCTTCGTCATGTCCGGAACTCTCTTGATTGGTCTCGTGGATGGAAGTGCCTCGGTCGTGACGATCTTCACCACGGCTTAATCAAGACCCTGCGACGCCCGTATGTCAAGCAGGCAGGATGTGGTGTGAAAGGCACCATGCGGTAACTATTGAAGACATACACCACGAGGCGGGATGCTCTTGAGAGAAGTTCTTTCCGGTAATCTCTGTCTTGTCCGACGCCACGAAACCGTCGTCAAGAAACCGCAAGAGATCTTGTCGTTCTATCGGGACGTCATTCATTGTGAGCGACGGGTGGACAGCAAGACGCGACCGCGTCGACGCATCCACATGGCCCGCTCGGCTGCCTCCAGTTCCGATTCGGAAGTTGGTGTGATGTCGGCGGGCGAGCAACCAATCCTTGTCACACTTTGACTTATTCAGCACGACCTCAAGAAGGCGGTCACGAAGGGCCCATCAACCATGTCGTCACTCGATCTCCCGACCGACGAGACCATCCGTCTACTTGAGCGACACCTGCCCGACACCCCGGTGCGGATCCTGGAGGTCGGCGCCGGGGAAGGTCGGCTCGCGGTAGCGCTCGCTGCTCGTGGGCATGATGTGGTCGCGCTCGACTCGGACCCGGCTGCCGTCAAAGCAGCGCGTCTTCGTGGAGCTGACGCACGCTACGCGTCTTGGCCGGAGCATGATGTCCACACAACATTCGACGTCGTCTTGTTCACGCGGTCGCTGCACCACATGGAATCAGTTGGAGCCGCGCTTGACGCTGTGCGAGAGGTCCTCGCACCGGGCGGGTGGATCGCCGTCGAAGACCTGGCATGGGAAGAGGTCGATGCCAAGAGCGCGACTCTCACTGCGCGGCTCGTCGCCTACGCGCGCGGGGTTGGCTGGGAAGTAGACGATGACTGGCCAGGGCTAGAGGACGACGCACTGGCGCACTGGCTGAGGCAGCAACGCAAACACGGCCTGCACACTTGGAGCGCCCAGCGGGAAGGCCTGATGGCGCGGTTCAGGACGCTGCAGGAGGCTCCTGGGCCATACATCTATCGCTACTTTGCCCACTATTTGGCCAGTTACCCAAACGGTCGGGCCGGCGTCGAGGCGGTACTGGCATTCGAGCGAGCTCTCATCGAGCAGGGCGCACTCGGTGCATTGGGCCGATTCTGGGTGGGCGAGAATCCTTCCTGATTGATGCGCCACGGCGGGTCCGTCGGGCGATCAGGGCCTCTGGCCTATCCGCGGGCCCCTCTGCGGGGCGGGGGCGTCGCGCTTGAACCTGGAGGGTTTCGGCCTCGCGCGTTTCCGTCAGCGAGAGTCTCCGCTGCTACAGCGGGCTCACTCTCGGGCGTCACTCGTGGACGACGTCGTCAGCGTGTCCTGAGGGCGCGGGCGCCGCACCGTCGGGTGAATCGCTGACTGTGGGTGTGTTGACGCAGCGACGCTTCAAGTGGTCACTCCCCCAACTGCACAGCAGGTCGACGACTGGGGCGAGACTGCGACCGTATTCGGTCAGGGAATACTCCACCCGGGGTGGGACCTCAGAGTGCGCCGTACGAGCCACGATCCCGTGCTCCTGAAGCTGGCGCAGTTCGGCCGTCAGCACCTTCTGGCTGATTTGTGGAAGCGAGCGCTGGAGCGCCCCGAATCGCCCAATCCCCTTGCTCAAGCGCCACCAGATGATGCCTTTCCACTTACTACCAATCACACGGAGCGCCGCGGTCAAGGGGCACTTCTCAGCATCGTATTGAAAGACCTCGTCGCTCACGACTGCCCGCCCCTCGTCGTGAAGACAGTCTCGTGATCGACGAAACAGATCTTGTTGCCAAACGGATCGACCAAGTAGAAGGAGCGTTCGCCCCACGGCTGCGTAGCAATGCCGTCGTCGAGCTGGCTGCAACCCGCAGCCTTGCATCTGGAATATGTGTCTTCGAGATCGTCGACGGCAAAGTAGAGCTGTCCGGGGTTGGGGCTGGCATCCCAAGAGTCTCCATCGGCCCGCGGGTCAAAGCATGCGAGAATCGTCCCACCGCATTTGAAGTAGTGGCGCCCCGGCGACACGCGCTCACCTTCGATCGCCAGCACTCGCGCGTAGAAACGCGCGGCATCGTCGATGTTGGAGACGGGCAGGATGATTCGGAACAGATTCGGCGACATGACGTCTCCAGGACTGGGCGCAGCGTGTTCGATGGCCGCACAGGAAGACGGCAGGATGCAGAGGATCAGTGCGATGAGGAGCTTCATGCCGTCCATTCAAGCGGGGTATTGTTCCACCTGTCAAGGAGGCACAAATAGGTGCCTTGCCCAGAGAGATAGAAGGTCACGATCGCCCTCAATCCTGCTCCTCGCCGTACTCCGCCTGGAGCTCCCGCAGGCGCCGCTCGAGGCCGGAGCGGATCTCCGCATATTCCGGGTCATCGGCGACGCTGTGCAGCTCGAGCGGGTCGGTCTCGAGGTCGTACAGCTCCCAGCTGTCCCACTCCGGTTCGTGGAAGTGCATGAGCTTGTAGCGGTCTGTGCGCACGCCCACATGTGCCGCGACTCGGTGCGTGGCGCGCGACTCGGTGTAGCGGTAGTAGATCGCGTCGCGCCAGTCGTCGGGCGTCTCGCCGCGCAGCAGTGGCACGAGGCTCTGGCCATGAAGCGGCCTGTCGGTGTCCACGCCGGCCAGCTCGAGGAAGGTGGGGGCGTAGTCGATGTTCTGGACGAATGAGGTCACCTCGCGGCCGGGCGTGCCGTTCCCCGGCCAGCGCACGATGAGCGGCATGGCAAGGCTCTCTTCGTACATCCAGCGCTTGTCGTACCAGCCGTGCTCGCCCAGATAGAAGCCCTGGTCTGAGCTGTAGACCACCACGGTGTTCGCGGCGATCTTCGGGTGGTCGGCCAGCCAGTCCAGCATCCGGCCGACGCTTCGGTCGACGCCCGCCACGCAGCGCAGGTAGTTCTTCACGTAGCGTTGGTACTTCCAGCGCACGAGGTCGTCGCCCGTCGGCGGGTCTGCGGCGAAGGCGGCGTTTTCCGCCGCGTAGGCGGCGTCCCAGGCGGCCAGCTGCTTCTCCGACAACCGTGCGCGCATGCCCTTTACCCAGGAGTCAGGGCCCTCGAGCGCGGAGATCTCCTCGGGCAGGTCGAGCTTCAGGTCGTAGTGCTTGGTGAGGTGGCGTGCGATCTCCATCTCCTGGTCCGCGGCCGGCCCGCTGCGACCGGTGTAGTCGTCGAAGAGCGTGGGCGGCTCCGGCAGGTCGGCGTCGCGGTAGAGGCCGAGTTCGTCGGGGCCGGGCATCCATGAGCGGTGCGGCGCCTTGTGCTGGCACATGAGCAGGAAGGGCGCGTCGTCGTCGTGGACGGTCTCTAGCCAATCCAGCGCGAGGTCTGTCGTCAGCTCCGTGACGTGACCGGCGATGCGCACCTCGCCCTCGGGCGTGCGGAAGTCGGGGTTGTAGTACTGGCCTTGGCCCGGGAGCACGCGCCAGTAGTCGAAGCCCGTGGGGTCGCCAGCCAGGTGCCACTTGCCGATCAGCGCCGTGTTGTAGCCCGCGGCCTGCAGCTCCTTCGGGAACGTCGGCTGGCTGCCGTCGAAGGTGTTGCCGTTCTGCAGCACGCCGTTGGCCGCGCTGTGCAGCCCGGTGAGCACTGTCGCCCGGCTGGGAGCGCAGATGGAGTTGCCGCAAAAGCTGTTGCGGAACAGCACGCCTTCGGCCGCAAGCCGGTCGATGTTCGGCGTCTCGTTGATCACCGAGCCGTACGCGCCGATGGCCTGCGTTGCGTGGTCGTCGGCGAAGATGAACAGGATGTTGGGGCGGGTGGGGGTGATCGATTGCGCGATCAGCGGGGCCGGTGGTGTTCCAAGGGGCGCGAGTGCGATCAGCAGCAGGGCACGCAGGAGACGAGTCGGGTGCTGGCTTTGGGTGAGCATGGGCACACGGTACCGGAGGAGGGTGCACAGCCCGAATAGAGCAGTTCCCACGTGCAGTATTCACACAGCTCAGTTGGTGAGGAGTCTTCCTTCCGATGTTCCGGTTCGTGGCGGAGAACCCACGGCTCGCGCTGACACCTCCGCAGTGGTCGGAACGCCGTCGGGGTAGACAGGGGACTCGAAAAGTTTCAGGGGCGCGTACAATGCCGACGATGCGCGAGGCTGCTGAATGATGGGAGATGTGAACAGTTCTTCTGGAAGGGTCGTTCGTCGGGCGCCTGGCCCGAGCGCCTTCAATTACCTGGGCGGATGCCTGTCCTTCCTGCGCGACCCCCTCGCGTACTTCCTTGAGATGCAAGCGGAGTGGGGCGGCGTCGTGCGGGGGCGCGTCGGGCCGCTCCTGTTCCACACGCTGTTCGACCCGCGACTCGTGCGCGAGGCGTTGGTCGATCACCACGACCAGCTCACCAAGCGTGGGGTGGTCGATGAGCTGATTCCTCTGCTCGGCAACGGGTTGCTCGTGAGCGAGGGGGCGCAGTGGAAGGGTCGCCGCGACGGCATCGCTCCGATGCTCGCGCGTCAAGCGCTGGGCCCGCTCGTGGAGGCGATGGAGATCGAGGCCGACGCGGTGGTCGATCGCTGGGACGCCGCCCGAGCTCGCGGAGAGCCCGTCAACGCATCCGCCGATGCCATGCACTTTGCCATCGCCGTGATCGGTCGCGCGCTGTTCGGTCTGGACCTGGGTCGCAGTGCAGGCAGGATCTCGGAGGCGGTGGAGACGGTGGCGCGCCTCGCGTACGACCGGTCAAAATCCCTGGTGCGACTTCCGTTGGGTGTTCCGACGCCCGTCAATCGCGCCTACCGTGCGGCGATCGCGGAGCTCGATACCATCGTCTATGGAGCGCTGCGCGACGGGTCATCCGACCGGAGCTGCCTCTTGCCGCGGTTGCGCGAACTGACAGATCCGTTGAGCGGCGCAAGCCTTGGGGACCGCGATCTGCGTGACGAGGCCATGAGTCTATTGCTGGCCGGACACGAGACGACGGCCAACACCCTGGCCTGGGCGTTCGATCACCTCTCGCGCGACGCCGGGTTGCAGGAGCGGATACGCGGCGAGCTGCAGGGCGGTCGCCCGCCGCCCGAGAACGGCGAAGCGCTCGGCCTCGCTCCCGTGCCGGTCCTCGACGCCGTGATCTCGGAGACGCTGCGACTTGCACCGCCGGCCTGGATCATCATGCGCCGCGCCCTCAACCCGTTCGAACTCGATGGCTACACGATTCCGAGACGCTCTTTCGTCGGCATTCCCATCTTCGCCATCCAGCGCAATCCGGATCACTGGCCCGAGCCCGAACGCTTTCTCCCGGACCGGTTCCTGGACGTCAACGAACAGGACCAGCATGCCTTCCTGCCCTTCGGACTGGGACCACGGCGTTGTCCTGGAGAGTTCTTCGCACGCGCCGAGACGCGCGTCCTGCTCTCGAAGCTGCTCGAACGCTTTCGCTTCAAGGGGATCGCCTCGGATCCGCCGAGGCCCGAACCCCTCGCGACGCTGCGCCCTGCTGAGTCCGTGCTCTTGCGGCTCCACTGAAGCCGTACACGACGACACCGATTCCAGCAAGCACGACTCACCTCCACGCCTCGGAGCGCCCGGCCAACATGGGGATAGAGCGCCTGATCGTCATTCCTTATGAAACTCATGATGGCCGCACCCCGATGAACGGCCAGGTCGTCCGGGCGATGCGCAAGGGCCAACTGAAGCGCAGCGTCACACCTCGTCCGTTGGCGGCCCTCTATCCATGACGGCACTCGCCCCACGAATTGGGGACGGGGGGTGCTGCGTGTCACGACCCACCCCTTCATCCGGGAAATCCTCCCATGTTGAGCGCCCCGCCCCTGCGTTTCCCTGCGATCCTTCGGGGTTCCGGCCTTCCGATTTCTGGAGTGGTGAGATGAGCAGTTCGATCCGGGCGGTGACGCAACAGAGACTTTCGCCGGCCCTCGCAAGATTGCTGCTGTTGATCGGACTGCTGACGGGCGAGGTGGAGGCCGTCGCTCAGGTTCCCGCTTCCGGCGTGACCGCTGACGGTGCGGCGGTCGCCTCTGCAAAACCCGTCTACCCCGAAGAGGTCTGGGAGCGGATCACGGACCCTGCTGCTGCCGGCTTCAGCGCTGCTGGCCTAAAGCAGGTGCGCTCCTTCCTGGAGAGCCTCGATACCACCGGGGTGATGGTGGTGGTGGGGGGGCGTGTCCTGTTCGAGTACGGGGACCTGGAACAGCTGAGCTACATCGCGTCCTGCCGCAAGAGCATCCTGGCCATGCTCTACGGCAACTACGTGAAGGAGGGGGTCATTGACCTGGACATGACCCTGGAAGAGATGGGGATGGACGACGTCCAGGGACTGCTGGAGCATGAGCGGCAGGCCACGGTGCTGGATCTCATCACGGCTCGTTCGGGGATCTATCACCCGGCCTCCAACCCGGGCGACAACACGGACCAGGCGCCGAAGCGCGGTTCGCAGCAGCCGGGGGAGTATTTCCTCTACAACAACTGGGACTTCAATGCCGCCGGCGCGGTGTTCGAGCAGGAGACCGGAAAGAACATCTACGACGCCTTGCAGGAGGACCTGGTGAAGCCGCTGGGGATGCGAGACTTTGACCGCTCGGGACATCGCAAGAGCGGCGATGGCACGCTCTCCGTCAATATGGCCTATCACATGACCTTCTCCACCCGGGACATGGCGCGCCTGGGCTACCTGATGCTGCGCCAGGGAAAGTGGAACGAAACCCAGGTCATTCCACAGGAGTGGTCCCAGCGGATCAGCAGCGTGTTCACTCCGATGCATGACATGAACCCCGAGAACTTCCGCGGCGGGCCCTACGGCTATGGGTTCATGTGGTGGGTGTGGGACGGACCACGGACTCCGGAACAGCTGAAGGGGGCCTACACGGCCATGGGAGCCTTCGGCCAGTTCATCACGGTGATCCCGAAGCTGGATCTGGTGCTCGCGCACAAGACGGCGGTCCCTCCTTACGAGCGGAATGTGGGGCTTCAAGGGCTGTTGGGCATCATTGAACGCATCCTCGCCGCGCAACTCTGACCGCGGGGCTGCTCAGGACATCTGTTTGAGCTGCTCCCTGGCGGCGGGCCGGCGCACTTCAGGATCGTTCGCTCCACGGCCCCCTCGCGTGCACGCGTCGTCACGTTTTCGTTTCCAGATCCGTCACACCTCGTCCGTTGGCGGCCCTCTCTCCATGACGGCACGTGCCCCACGAGTCAGCGACGGGAGGAGCTGCGTGTCACGACCCACCCCACCATCCGGGAGAACCTCCCATGTTGGCTGCCTCACTGCTGCTCTTCGTAGCGAGCTCCACGCCTGCGCTCCTCGGCGTGGGTGCGACGTCCGCGGGCCAGTCGACAAACGGCGCCGGTTGGACGGTGACTCGCATCGATCTCGATGTTTACGTCCGGCCGGACGAGCAGCGTCTTCAGTGCGACGGTGCCGTGCATCTGCGACTCGACCACCTCGAGCACTCCAACGGACCGACCCTCTACCTAAACTTCAAACTGACTGACGCGGGCGACCCGGCCCTGGGCTTCACCGACGTCGAGTGCGACGGCGCCGAGGTCGACATTGGGCAACTCACGAATGCCACGACGGATCGAGCGTTTGTCCGCTTCGAGCAGCCCAAGAGTCGCGGAGACGAGATCGAGGTGCGTTTCTCAACGGCGTCGGCCGGACGGGCTTCGCACTTGATCGTCCACGAGCAGATGGCGATCGCGTCCTGGGTGACGGGCTGGCTCCCCTTCGCGAAGGAGATCCCCACTGCGGCGGCCCTTAGCTTCAACGCCGGTGTCGCGCAGGCGCCGGGACGCACACGACTGCATCTCCCCCCGACCTGGATCGGCATCCTCGATGGCACGCTCGTCGAGCGCCGTCAGACTGACTCGGAGACGGTTGAGATCTGGGAGACGCCCGAGGGCGTCGCTCGAGGGTTCGCCGCTGGGCCGTACACGGTGGTGGTCGAACGGGCGAACGGCCGCGAAGTGCGCGTCTATATGCTGTCGGTGGACAAGCCCCTCGATCCGCAGCGTCTCGCCCGGCTGATCGCCGACACGATGGCGGCCCAGGAGGCACGCCTCGGGCCCTTTCCTTTCCCCTCCTACGCCGTCGTCGAGCGGCCTGAGCTGTTGCCCGCCCAGACGTGGTACGCGTCCAGCCAGCAGACCTTCATCATCGCCGCCAGCCGGGCCTTCGACTACGACCACGGGAACCTGCCTCTGTGGGGGCACGAGATGTCCCACGGCTGGTGGGGGAACACCGTTGGCCCGCGCGGTCCGGGGAGCAAGTGGTGCGGTGAGTCGCTGGCGCAACTCGGGGCGCTGATCGCGATCGAGTCGCTTGAGGGCCGCGACGCCCTGCACGAATTCTTGGGGTATTCGCGTAGCGGCTCCAGCGCAGGCCACAGCGCGTCGGGGTACTTCCGGGTGTTGCGCCAGGGCCAGGACTGGCCGCTCGCACGCATGGGGCCAGACACCCTGAGCCACGACCTATCCGACTCGAAGGGCGTATGGGTCTACCACATGCTGCGGCAGATCGTTGGCGACGATGTCTTCTTCGACGTGCTCCGCGAAGTGATCACGGAACTGGCCGGCAGTAATATCTCGGTCGCGGAGATGCGGCAGCGCTTCGTCGAGGCCGCGCCGGAGCACGACCTGACGACATTCTTCGCTCAATGGTTGGACCGCACTGGGGCGCCGATCTTCGACATTGATTGGTTTGCGAAGACCGACGGGAGCGGCCTCACCCTGACTCTGGCTCAGGTGCAAGCGGGCGCCCCTTTCGTCTTGGCACTGGACGTCGAGGTCGAGCTTGCCGATGGGGACCGAGTCGTCAAAACGGTGCAAGTTCGTGAAGGAACGCAAACCTTCGTCGTCGAGACCCCGGCACGGCCGAAGAGCGTAAGCCTGGACCCCAACTACAAGCTTCTTCTGTGGCGACCAGACTACGGGCCGCGCCCCGGCGACGAGGTCACGGACAAACTGACAGCATCGGCGGAGGTCCTTGCCGCCGTCGTCGGAACGTACCGAGTGCGCGGCCTTGAGTCAGACGTCACCCTTTTCATGCGCGACGGCTTCCTCTATCTACAGATCGGCGGAGAGATTGCGGTGCGGCTCATCTATCACAAGGACTCGGTCTTCCGGTTCGACAAGCCCGGGGAACCGAGTCTCGCCGAATTCGACCTGAGCGAGTCGCCCGCCCCGTTGCTCACGATCAAGATCGGCGCGCGCGAGGTCGTCTCCGATCGCGCCGATTGAAGAAATTGATCCCGCGCCCCCGAGGGACTGTTGACCGGGACAACCATCCGAGAACCGCTACGACCACCCACTGGAGAGAATCATGACCTCAACCGTTACGTGCACTGACCTCGCATCGCCTGGACGGCGCTGGCGTCCATCGCCGAGGATCATGCTGGCTTCTCTGGCATGCATGTTCATCGGCGTCTTCCTGGCTGCAGCACCGGTGCAGGAGGATGACACGCCCAAGGGTTTGGACGTGATCAGGACGATGGCCATGTACCTCACCGGCGGCACGGGACAGTGGATAGCGCCCTATCCATCTGACGGAGACGAAGACCTACCGGATGCGGTGGGGCTCTGGTTTGAACTCACGGCACAGAGTCACGTGCTGGAGTTGACGGTCGTGTTTCACTACGGCGACGAGGTTCAGCCCCACTCAAAGAGCTACTGGTTCTGGCACCCTGGGCGTCGTGAAGTCCAGTATCACGAAGTGAGCCCCGGTGGCAGCATCCGGATGGGCACGACACACTTCAGTGATGAGCGGACGTTCGTCACACTCACGGACGCGATTGCGGCAGATGGGACGACGACGCCCAGTCGCGGGGACAATATCATCTTGGGCGAGGACGAGCATGTCACGACGGCGTTTGTCCTGAACGCAGCAGGAGAGTGGGACGAGAGTATGCAGCACACTTGGAAACGTGTCCCTGAGTCTGAACGGAAGAGCAAGTAGGACGTGGCATGCAGCGGGAGGCTTGCCAATGGTCCGTGATGACCATGGGGGGGGCGCATCACCTCGCCCCCGCTCCTCGCGCACACCACCTGCGACGATCCCTTCCCCAGTGCCGGCCCGACCGAGTTCGGGGTCTCCGCCGAGACCCTTGAAGAATTCACGGCCAGCGTCTCCGACTGGGTGGAGGCCGGCGATCACTTTGGCGCCGAGGTGCTCGTCATCGAGGAGCGCCGCTCTGAGATGACCCTCCCAAACCTCCAAGCGCAAGACCGTCGATCAAGAGTCAACCTAACCATTTGATAGGAGTTCCCCATGAAACGATTCATGATCACGCTGGCGCTCAGCCTGCTGGTTGCCTCCTCCGTTGCGCTCGGCCAAGAAGCCGACCAACCTCTCCCGAAGGAGGCGAGAGAGAGACTCGACTACGCGATCGGCAGCTGGACTTCGCGCACCGAGTCCATCGGCCTGGACGGCGAGGTGAGAGGTATCAGTTTCTCTGACAGTGAACGAAAGTTTATCGACGGCGATCGTGTGGTCGAGATCTCGGTCGTCGACAGGGCGAGTGGCGATGTGTGCCGTGCCTGGGAGTTCTACGATCCGAAGGAGGGGAAGTACTGCCACACGTCGATCACCGGAGGCGGGCAACTGACAGCGATGAGAGGCGATCTCGGCGATCTCTTTCGTTGGACGTCCGATGACCAGGAAGACTCAGACGGTTCGACCATGGCCATGAGATTCACTCATTCGGACTTCAAGCCAAACTCGTTCGCGGCCCTAGGGGAGTACTCGCTCGACAGCGGAAAGACCTGGCGAGTGTTCTCTCGGCAGTTCTTGACTCGGCAAACTTCTGCTGAAGATGCTGACAAAGAAGGCAAGCCCGGCGAGCCGGTGCAGTCCGCCGCCGCGCCAGCAGAGGACCACGAGTACTACGGCACCCTGACCTTCGAAGATGGCCAGCAGCTCACGGGTGGACCTTCCCTAGAGACCGGTCTGATGATCTACATGGATGCTCTTGGGACTCAAGAGGTAGTCAAGCTTCAACTGACTGGCGAAGCCACGATGGCCTCCGGCGGATCCGGTCCACAGGTGGGATGGTCGCGCGATGACCACGGCACGCTCGTCGCAGCCGAATTCCTCTACGGCGACGGCCGCGAGCGCACGGCCCGCTTCAAGGGGACACGCTCCGAACCGATCGAGATCGAGAACGAAGGCGACCGCATCCGCGGTCGACTGCACCTACCCACCGGCGACGGTCCACACCCGGCTATCGTGCTGATCCACGGTTCGGGGGATTGCTCTGCCCGCTGGGGTACGTTCGTGAGCTTCTTCGTCGATCTCGGAATCGCCGTCGTCGCGTACGACAAGCGCGGCGTGGGGGTGTCCGAAGGCGACTGGCGCGAGGGGAGCTACGAGGTGCTCGCCGAAGATGCGGCTCGTTTCGTCGATGCTCTGGGTGACCGCCCCGACATCGACCGCAAGCGCATCGGACTGATGGGTCACAGTGAGGGCGGCTACGTCGCGCCCATCACGGCGGCGAAGAGGAAGCAGGTCGCATTCGTTCTGGTTCGCGTTGGCCCGGCCGTCCCCTTTCCCGACGTCGTTCAGTATCAGAACCGCGATATCGCCAGCATGAGAGGGAGGAGCGAAAAAGAACTGGCGGCGTGGGATCAACTCTACCAGCTAGTCACCGACGGCATACGCAACAGCGAATCGTACGAGGCGATGCAGAAGAATCTAGAGCCGCTCCGGACGCAAGGCTGGTTGCCTGGATGGAGCCCGAGCGGCGACCTGCTGGACCAGTTTCTGGCCGAGTGGGACTTCTATGTCCGTAACGCCAATCACAGCCCGGCGGAGTACCTGTCGACTCTGCGCGCACCGGTTTTGTGGTTCTTGGGTGAGACCGACATGAACGTGGAGACGGCGACCACTGTGGCTGTGCTGGACAAATCTCTCGTGAAGCACCCAGATGCAACGGTCGTGGTGCTACCGAACATCGATCACAAGTTCGTTGTGAGAAGCGAAGAAGGATCCGTCCGTTACGCCCCAGGTTTCTTTGATCGCATGAAAGAGTGGTTGTCCATCCGGGGTTTGACCGGGGCTGCTGCGGTCCGTTGATCTCAGGCCACGAGCTCCAGCCCGATCGCTATTGCTCATGTCTTGCAGCTTGGCTGGTCGCGTTCTCTGGCGCCGGGCGGCCCTGGGTCGTTACCGCCCCAGTCCGTCGCTCAGGGCCGGAGGACAGCCCCCTCAAACCGTCACGTCTCTCCCGGTTGTTCGCCAGCCTATGGCGGCTCAGGAGGCACGTTGCGGGCCCCTTCCTTTCTCCTCCTATGCCGTCGTCGAGCGCCCCGCATTGTTGCCCGCCCAGACGTGGGACGCGTCTAACCAGCAGTCCTTCATCATCGCGGACACCCGGGCCCTCGACTACGACAACGGGAACGTGGAGCTGTGGGGACACGAGATGTCCCACGGCAGGTGACACCGTTTCGTCGCGCGGTCCGGGAACAAGTGATGCGGTCAAGACACCCAAGCGGAATACCCCCATGAAACTCGAGACCCTTCCCGCCCTCGCCGCCGTGGCGCTCGCCCTTGCCACCGCGCCGCTCCTCGCGCACACCACCGGCGACGATCCCTTCCCCAGCGCCGACCCGACCGAGCTCGGGGTCTCCGCCGAGACCCTCGACGAACTCAGGGCCGCCGTCTCCGGCTGGGTCGAGGCCGGCGATCCCGTCGGCGCGGAGGTGCTCGTCATCAAGGAGGGGCGCACGATCTTCCACGAGACCTTCGGTTGGAAGGACCGCGAGCGCGAGGTCCCGATGGAGAAACACTCCATCGCACGCATCCGCTCGATGACCAAGCCCTTAGTCGGCACGAGCATCCTCATGCTGCGAGAGAAGGGCGAGCTCGCCCTAGACGACCTCGTGTCGAAGTACATTCCCGCCTGGGACACCGATGTCTGTCGCGACATCCGGATCGAGCAGCTCCTCACCCACACCGCCGGCTTCAGCCAGCCCGGCTACACCGGCAGCCTGGAGTCGTACGCGAACCTGCGCGACCTCGTCGATGCGACCGGATCCGCGGGGCCGCAGATGACGCCCGGCGAGCAGTACAACTACAGCGATGCCGACACCGCGACCCTCGGGTGCATCGTCGCAGAGCTCTCCGGCATGCCCGTCGAGGACTTCATCCAGAAGAACTTCTTCGACGTGCTCGGCATGACGAGCAGCATGTGCAACCTCTCCACCGACGATCCGCGGCGGCCGCGGGTCTCCAGCACCTACCGGGCGAGTGGTACGACGTTCCGGCGCTACTGGAACAACACCCAGGCCCAGAGCCTGCCGTACTTCCGGGCGTGTGGTGGGATCTACTCGACGCCGATGGACTACGCACGCTTCCTCGACTTGTGGATGCAGGGCGGCGTGCGAGAAGGCGAGCGCTTCCTGCCCGAGAGCGTCGTGCGCGACGCGCTGCGCGTGACGCCAGACAGCGCCGAGGCGGCGCGTCTGGATAGGGGCGGAACCGGTGGGATCGGCTACGGCTGGCACTGGCAGGTTCCGGTCGTCGTCGGCGGGGCTTCCGACGACGAGTCCGAGATCCTCCCCGATTTCGGCCACGGCGGCTCCGACGGCACCATCGCCATGGCGTTCCCGCGCGAGCGGGTCATGGCCTTCTACTTCACCCAGAGCCGCGGCGGGCAGACGGTCGGGAGCTTCATGCGGCTCATCACCAACGATCGGTTCAATCGGTTTGGCGAGAAGCGCTAGTTTCAGCGGCTGCGCGTTGCGCAGATGGTCCCCGGCTCTTGGCCACTCTTGGTCGAGTGGTTGGAGCAACGGAATTGAGAGTGAGGTTTCAAATGCAGACAACCACACGTTGGCCGTTCGTCCTGCGGTCTCTTCTGTCGTTCGTGGCGTTCGCTGTGCTGCCGGCAACCAGCCAGGCGCAGGGCGAGTTGATCGTCGAGACCCTGCACGGCCGCTCGCTCGAGGGCAGCGTGACCGGCGAGTCCGCAGATCGTACGGTCGCCGTCTACTTGCCACCGTCCTATTCCAACTCGGCGGAGCGGCGCTATCCCGTGCTCTATCTCTTGCACGGGATCGGTGGCACGCATGCCGATTGGATCGGACCCGGTTCGACGGATCGTACTTGGGGGACGATTCAGGGGATTCTGGACCGTGGCATCGCGCTGGGGCGCATAGCCGAGATGATCGTGGTGACCTCGGACCAGCTCACACGCGGTGGTGGCAGCTTCTACACGAACTCCGAGGTGACGGGGAACTGGGAGGACTTCACCGTCTTCGATCTGGTTGGCTACGTCGACGCGACCTATCGAACGTTGGCCAGGGCGGAGAGCCGCGGAATCGCTGGGCATTCCATGGGCGGTTATGGCGCGCTCAAGCTCGGTATGCTGCACCCCGACGTGTATCAGGTCGTGTACGGCATGAATTCGGGGGTCCTTGGGTTCGCCGGCGATCTGCTACCGGAGAACACCGCGTTCGAGCGCGCGATCGACGCAGATCCTGCGAAGCTGAACCCACGGGTCGAAGTCTGGGTGCCTACCATCTGGTGCGTCGCCCAGGCTTTCTCGCCGAATGCGGGTCATGCGCCGTTCTTCGCGGATCTTCCCTACGCCGTCGTCGATGGGATCCTGCAGCCCACACCTGCCTTTGAGCGTTGGAAGAGCGAGATGCTGCTCTACACCGTCGCGGACCATCGCGACAGTCTCTTGGCTCTGAAGGCGATCCGCTTCGACTCGGGCCGCTATGACGAATACACGCACATCGCGCCGACTAACCTCGCGCTCTCCGAGAAGCTGGTAGAGCTAGCGGTTCCGCACGTCTTCGAGGACTACAACGGAGACCACCGCGACCGTCTGTGGGGTGAGGAGGGGCGCCTGGCAACCGAAGTCTTGCCGTTCTTCTCGCGTCAGTTGGTCGTCGAGTGAGGTACGCGCCCATGAAACTTGAGATCCTCGAAGATCTCAGGACCACCGTCTCCGACTGGATCGAGGCTGGCGATCCCGTCGGCGCCGAGGTGCTCGGCATGATGAGCAGGATGTGCCACCTCTCCACCGACGAGCCGCGGCGGGCAGACGGTCGGAAGGTTCATGCGGCTCATTGGCAATCAGTTCAATCGGTTCGGCGAGCAACGCTGACGAAGCGCTCGCTGCCGACCGGGCCAGACAACAGGGCTAGCTCACACAGGCCTCGGTGGAGTTCGCATGGCGGGCGAGCGCCGTGCGTTCAAAATCCGCCTGGAAGTGTCGCAGGACAGGCGGCGCTTTCGTGATCTCCACACCCTGTACAGCATGGCGCCGGTCCCACACACGGCGCACGATCTCGATCACATAGTCCATATGGCTCTGGGTGTAGGTGCGACGCGGGATCGCCAGCCGCACGAGCTCCTGCTTGGCGGGAATCTCCGCGCCCGTGTCAGGGTCTGTGCGTGCCAGCATCACGCTGCCGATTTCGCAACTGCGCAGGCCTCCCTCGAGATAAAGCTCGATCGCCAAAGCCTGTCCGGGGTAGCTCGAGCGGGGCAGATGCTCCAGAAAACGCGCTGCATCCAGAAAGATCGCGTGCCCACCATGAGGCACGACCACCGGCACGCCCGACTCAGCCAAGCGTTCCACCACATAGCGAATGCTCGCTTCGCGATAGGCGAGATAGCTCTCGTCCACCACCTCGCGCAAACCCTGGGCAACGGCCTCCAGGTCCCGCCCCGACATGCCACCGTAGGTCGGAAAGCCCTCGGTGACCACCAATCGACAGCGCAAGTCCGTGGCCAATTCGGCATCGCGCACCGCCAAGAAACCGCCAATGTTGGCCAAGCCATCCTTCTTTGCGCTCATGGTGCAGCCATCGGCGTACTTGAACATCTCAAGTGCCAACTCGCTCACGCTGTATTCGGCAAGCGATGGCTCGCGGCGTTTCAGGAGGAAGGCGTTCTCGGCGAAGCGACAGGCATCCATGAACAACGGAATCTTCTCCGCGTCGCACAGCGCCCGCACGGCCCGCAGGTTCTCCAGAGAGACGGGCTGCCCGCCACATGCGTTGTTTGTCACCGTCATGATCACGAAGGGCACGTTCCCCCTGTGTTCCACCAGAATCGACTTGAGCCGCGCCAGGTCCATGTTGCCCTTGAAGGCGAAGCGCTGCTGCGTGTCATCGTTCTCTGCACACGGCAAGTCGAGGGCCACTCCGCCCGCATCCTCGATGTTGGCGCGGGTCGTGTCGAAGTGCGTGTTGTTTGGCACCACGTGACCGGGCCGCACCAGCGCCTGGAACAACAGGTGCTCTGCAGCGCGCCCTTGGTGCGTGGGGATGACGTGCTCGAACCCGAAGAGATCCTGCACGGCCTGCTCGAAGCGCTTGAAGCTCGGCGAGCCGGCGTAGGATTCGTCGCCAAGCATCAAAGCCGCCCACTGGGCGCTGCTCATGGCGCCCGTCCCACTGTCCGTAAGCAGGTCAATCATCACATCGTTGGATGCCAGCTTGAACAGGTTGTTCCGGGCAGTTCGCAGGCAAGCTTTGCGCTGCTCACGATCCGTGATGCGGATCGGTTCCACACTCTTGATGCGAAAAGGCTCGATGATGGGTAGTCCACGCGAAGACATGGGAAGCGGTTCCCTTCCGTTCTGTACGGCTCTGAGGGCTCAGGAGCACTGTGGCATGCGTCGCCCCGTCGTCATGCACCACTGATCTTTCAAAGCCCCGTGGAAACGGCCGACGCGAAGAAGTGCTTAGTTGACCAGCGTTCAATGCGTAGGCGCTCAGACTGCGCATGGAACGCGCGAAAAATCCCTAGTCTGCTGCCATGAACATGACCACGGGCCTGAGCGACAAGAACTTCCCGACCATCATCCAAGGCGGCATGGGCGCCGGTGTCTCCGGCTGGACACTCGCGCGATCCGTCTCCAAGGCAGGCCAGCTCGGTGTGGTGGCGGGCACCGCCCTGGACGTGATCCTGGCGCGCCGACTCCAGCTCGGAGACCCAGGCGGACACATGCGCAGGGCGCTCGAGGTCTTGCCCTTGGCGGGTGTCGCCGAGCGTCTTGTCAAGCGCTACTTCATCCGTGGTGGCAAGCCCCAACACGCCCCCTTCACGCCATTGCCAGCGCTTGATGTGGAGATGCCCATCGAACGCAGCGAGCTGATCGTGGCGGCCAACTTCGCTGAAGTTCATCTGGCCAAGGAAGGCCACGGTGGTGTGGTTGGCATCAACTACCTGGAGAAGATCCAGCTGCCGACACTGCCGTCGCTCTATGGCGCCATGCTCGCGGAGGTGGACTCTGTGCTGATGGGTGCCGGCATTCCCCGCGCCATTCCACGTGTCCTCGAAGACCTCGCAGCAGGACGCGCCGTGCAGATTCCGGTGCACGTCCATGGCGCGAGTGCCGATCACGAGCACCTGCTGCACTTCGACCCAAACGAGCTCTTCGAATCCACGGCGCCGGTTCTGCCCCGCCCGAAGTTCATGGCCATCGTCGCCTCGGTCACGGTCGCCACGCTGATGGCGCGCAAGGCGGAGGGAGTCGTGGACGGGCTGATCCTGGAAGGCCCGCTGGCTGGCGGACACAACGCACCTCCCCGGGGAAAGCTTCGCCTGAACAGCGACGGGGAACCCATTTTTGGGGACCGCGATGTTCCCGACCTGCAGGCCATCCGTAAACTTGACGTCCCGTTCTGGATGGCCGGTTCCTTCTCCAGCCCGAAGCGGGTTCAAGCAGCCAAAGCACAGGGCGCGGTGGGTGTCCAAGTGGGCACAGCCTTCGCCTTTTGCGAACAATCGGGGATTGCACCAAGTCTCAAGCGGCGTGCCATCGAGCAGATTCGCACAGGGACCCAGCACGTTCGGACTGACCCTCTCGCTTCTCCCACCGGCTTCCCCTTCAAGGTCTTCGAGCTGACAGAAACGCTGTCCGAGGGCGAGGTCTTTGAACAGCGCAAGAAAGTCTGCGACCTGGGCTACCTGCGGCAGGCCTTCCTGCAGCCCGCTGGTTCCGTGGGCTGGCGCTGCCCCGCAGAACCAGATGTGAGCTATCTGCACAAGGGCGGCGACACCGAGGAGATCGCAGGACGAAAGTGCGTCTGCAACGGACTGCTCGCGAACATCGGTCTGGGCCAGGTGTACCGCAACGGAAGATACGAACGCCCGCTGCTGACCTCCGGCTCCGATATGGAGGTGGTCGCCACCTTGCTCAACCGACACGGCGACAGCTATTCAGCCGAAGACGTGCTCGACCTGCTTCTCGATCAGCGCGTCGCTCGCAACTGACTGAATGGGGGCCAGCGCACGAGTCGACGTCACTGTCGCGTGAACACCTCCGCTGCATCCCCAGCGACGAAACCCGAAGCTTCGCCTCCGCCGACCAGGAAGATGCGGCTGCCGTAGCGCGCCGGCACAGCCCCGTGCCGTGCGGTCGGCATCGAGGCTTCTTGTCGCCAGGTGTGTGTAAGCGGGTCGTACACATCCACGCGCTGATAGACACCGCTGGGCGAAGCCCCCGGGCCCGTGTCGGTCTGGCCGCCAAAGATGTAGAACTCGCCCGCATACCAGATGGCTTTCCCAGCGCCGCTGCGGCCGATGGGCATGGGCTGCAAGACTGCTCCCATGTCCGAGCTGCTGGACCAGCTGTCGCCTAGTGGATCGTAGACCTGCACATCGGCGAAGCCGTTGGCGACCCCCGGAAGATCGCCACTGCCAGGGCCGCAGCCTCCAAAGACCCACAAGCTCTGGCCATCCGTTCCAGCCGCCGCGTGATTGCGCGCCGCAGGCATGGGCGCCAGGGCCGCGCTCCAAGTGTTCGAGGCCGGCTCGTAGGCGTAGCATGCATCCGAGGTCGCCCCGCCGTCGAGATGTCCGCCCACTACATAGATCAGGGAGCCGATGCGCGCCGCACTGCAGGCGCCACCGTGCCAGGGCATATCGCTGCCCAAGCTCCACTGGTCGCCAAGCGGGTCGTAGATCTGCAACTTGCCCGCCGCGCCGCCCGAAAGCCCACCAAAGAAATACAGCAGGCCATCAAAGGCAACGCCCGCATGATCTCCACCGGCAAAGGAGCGCTGTGCAGGACTCGCTGGGGCAGCCCAGGTCTGGGCCGCGATGTCGTAGACATAGGTGTTGGAGTCCCCCGCCCCCAACAAGTACAGGATGCCGTCCTGCTCCAACATGCTTGTGTCCGCCACAGTCGCGGGCGGCTGTGGCATGTCCATCCAACGGCCCGGTTCCATGCCCGGTCCTGGGAAGAGGTAGCGGAATGCTGCGGACAAGGTGGAGGTTTCCCGCCCCGATCTGACCACCACGTCATGGAAACCCGTGCCCGCCCCAGGCATCGCAGGCACCACACCATGAATGCGTTTGCCACTCACCTCGGTGAGAACAGCAGGCAGACCGCCGATGGTCACCGAAGTCTGCGCAAGACCGGCGAAGTTCTTGCCCCCGATGACGAAGGCCGCTCCGCCCGTGCGCAACGCTCGCCACGGGAAGATGTCGTAAGCCGTCACACCCACGGCCGCGGGGTCTACCGGGCGCAGGACGTTCACATCCGTCCCTTGCAAATGCATGCCGAGCACCGCCCCTCCCGGGCCATTGCGAATGTTCAGCGACCAGGTCGTGGTGGGGGTGAAGTCATCGTCAAAGCTGCTGGAAAGACGCCCATCCGCTGACAGACTGATGCGCGCCAGTTCGCCGATCCAGCGCTGCACAAGCAGCTCTCCGCGCATGGCGCTGCGAAAACACGTGGCGCGGTATTCATCAATGCCATTGGTCGACGATTCGAGTTCGAGCAAGGGCGGCGCGTAGTCGTGTGGAATCGCGGGCGCTGTGGTGTGCTGATAGACGTACTGACGTGCATCCTCCGGCCCGCGGGCACGATTGGGGTGCCCGTAGTATTCCTCGGCTTCGATCAGCAGGAGCTCGTCGGGCGAGAGCACGTCACCTCCATCCGAAGCTGGCCCTGTGGAAGAGCCGCCGAAACCCGGATTGGGTCCATTGTCCGTGGCATACAGAAGGCCATTGGTGTGCAGCACGAGGTCGAAGGGGTTTCGCAGCCCCGGCGCGTGGACCGTGACATGACTGCCTGGAGCCACCGTCACGTCTTCGCCGTGCACCTGGTCATCATCCGCGCCGTAAGGTGCCGCGCGCTCCAGATAGTGCACGAGCCCGTTGAAGTCCGGGCGCGAGGTTTTCGCCTTGAGAATCGCGCCAGCCAGCGGCGACTCCGGGAGATCCCCGATGTTCACATGCTTGATGCCGGCATCGGTCGTCCCGCCCACGCACAATAGCAGGTCGCCGTTGTTGTCAAAGACCATGCCGTTGACACCGTGGTCGTGATTGGAAGAAGGCAAGCCCGTGATCAGTGGCGCCGGAGCGTCAAAATCCGGCCCACTCAAGACGCTGACCTGACCCGGGTAGGGGGAGGGCCCAACGAAGGCCCCTCCACCCTGGGCGAACAACTCTGAATGGGCCACGTGGATCTTCACCACGCCCGACGTGTCGAAGGGGTCGAACGTGAGACCCAGGATCTCGTGATTGGCCAGCATGGAGACACCGTCGTAGGTGTCGTGCGATGTTTGTGCGTAGTCCTCATCAAAGCCGATGGCATGCACGGTGCCGGCCAGGGTGCCGACATACAGGCGACCATCCGGCCCCCAGTCAGCACAGGTGGGTTGCTCGGGCCACAGGTTGGAAGCCGTGGTCGTGAAGTTGAAGGCAATCGGCACCGGGCCGTCATCGACATAGCTCACGCTGTGCGATTCACTTTCCCCAAAGGCTGTCTCGACGCTGACCAGGATCTCCCCTGCCGAGTGCGGTGGCGCGTACAAGCGCACCTTTCGTGGCGAAACGGAAACCAGGCTACTGCCCGAAAGCTGCTGGTTGCCCCAGTGCACGATGAGGCCTGGCTTGGCACCAAACCCCAGGCCCGTGAGCACCACGCTGTCCCCGCCCGTTGCACCAAGCACGGAGCCACTGATGGCGAACAGTCTGGGAGGGCGTGCCATGGGCCGCGGCTGTCCCCAAAGTGTCACCGTGCTTTGTGCCCCAACGCTCCCAGAGACGAGCAGGATCCACAAGCACAAGAGGGTAGCCAAGCGAGTCCCGAGCCGCGCGCTGTCTACGCACAACGGCTCGGCGCGCAGAGCGCAATCACCGAGCGAATCTGCAGGACGATGAGACATCACAGGTCCAGCTCCTTGGAGGTCATGAGGATCGGGGCGCATTTGCCCGTGGCTTCCCACAGTTCGTGCAGGATGCGCCCTGTGTCGTTGGTGAAATTTCCGCTTTGAAGCGCCTCGATGTAGTGCCGCGTCACGGTCTGGTAGTACAGGCGCACACGCGCGTGGGCTGCGCCGCGCGGAATCTTGAGCGCCAGGTCGTCCCAGTACTGACCATCGGCGTATTCCGCGCCGACCACTGGTGCGCCGGCCGCCTCGAAGGCCTCGTTCTCGAAACCGCGCGGCGGAATCCGGTTGTCCTTCTCAATGGTGGTGGCCAAGGCCATGTGCGTGGTCACGCCAATCGGCAAGCCCGTGGCGATGGCTGCTTCCCGCGAGATCCCCACGTGCATCTCGTAGACGCGCGTGCTTTCTTCGTCGAGCTCGGCCGTCTCGAGGTTGTAGGCACCATGCTCACGCAGCAAGGATCCTTCCCCGTCCAAGAATTGGACGTTCAAGAAGACCCGTCGTCCCTCGATATGGCCCGTGGGTAGCTTGTGGCCCGTTTCATTGATGATCCGCACGCGTAAGAGCCCCCGGTCGCGCCGCGCAACAAGGCTCGCGGCGCGCTCCAACATGTCCACGGCCTTGTCACGGGCCACGCGCAAAGACAGCTGGTCTACATTGGGGTTGTCACGCTCATTGAGTCCGATGATGTCCAACACCCAAGCGGAAGCTCCCGCAAAGTCGTGCCGGGCTACATCGGGGCGGGTCGGTCCAAAAAAGCAGGCTTTGGCTTCGCTGCGCGGCATATGGCAGTCCTGGCAGCTGCTGACCGTGCTCGCGCCTTCGCCGCCGAACCGTCCAAGCATGTCGACACCGCCGTTGGCAAATGCGCTCAGTTGCCATTCGGAGAACGTGCGCTCCAAGGGGAACTGGCTGTGCAAGTCCGTGTCAGGCGTAGGCATGCCCGCAGAGTTGTAGATGTAGGTGCCGTCGGGCTGGCGGCTCACCGCCACATTGCCCACATCGTGGCAGGTGCCACACATCTCGCCAGAGCTGTGAAACGGCGAGTAGATCGTGGCGTGCGTGGACACCGCGTCAGGCCGTGGGCCACGCCGCGTGCCCGTGGGGTCCAACACGAACATCGCGTTGCCATAGTTCTCGGGCAGCGCCGTGTGTTGAGCAAGCGCGGCGAGGTCCTCAACGGGACTCACACCCGGCGTGTACACCGGGTCCACCATCGTGTGGCAGGCGTGGCACGCAACGCCTTCGCGATCAAAGTCATCCAGCGTCGAGCCGTCCGCATCGTAGGCATGCCCGGTCACGAAGCTGTTCGGGACATGACAACGCATGCAGAAGTAACCCGCGTTGGGCACATCCTGATTGGCCGTCGTCATCTGCGCGAAGAACAGCGGGTCACGCCCCGACTGAGCCATGAGGCTGCCCTTCCAGGTGTCGCCCGGACTGTTGTCCACGTCGTAGAAGGCGTGGCAGCCCGAGCAGGCCTGGGAGGGTTGGATCACGTCGGTCCCCACCTGCCCCGCTTGGGTGCCGGGCAGAAGGAGGTCATCGAAACCCGCCGGCAGCTGCTGGGCAGGAAGCGTCGGACTCAACAGCAGAGCCAGAAGCAGGGCGGCGAGAGGCAGGTTCAAGCGACGGCAAGAAGCGCGCGTGGGTAACGCCGTGGGCTGGGCAGGCATCGGTTCGGTTCCAGGTGCATGAGGTCAGTGAGAACCTCGATTCAACCTGACTTCGAGGCATCAAATGATACCTCTATCGGTTTATAGATGTCGGCTGGATTGACGGATCAAGCTGAGGAAAGCTTCAGAACAGCCATTTGAGCCCGTATTGGCCGCGCATAAGCCGACTTGGCGATGATTTTATGCTTGCTGGCTGAGTCTCTGGTCGATAAACAGGTAAATAGGTTCGCGTTTACCTGTTTGTGGAGTTTCAGCCATGCAGATCTCGTCCTGGGTCGTCCAGCAACCCGGTCAAGCCATGACCTTGGAGCAGCGGGATGCTGCCCCGGCTGCGGGTGAGGTGCTGGTCGAAGTGTCTGGCTGCGGCGTCTGCCACACCGACCTGGGCTTCTTCTTCGATGGTGTCCCCACCCGCCATGCCTACCCGCTGACGCTTGGTCACGAAGTTAGCGGCAAAGTCGTGGAAGCCGGGCCGGGGGTCGAGGCACTCGTGGGCCAAGACGTCGTCGTTCCTGCAGTGATTCCATGCGGGCGGTGCTTGGCGTGCACAACGGGGCACGGCCCGATCTGCAAGCAACAGATCTTCCCCGGCAACGACGTGCACGGCGGCTTCGGCTCGCATCTCGTCGTTCCTGCCCACGGCTTGTGCCCCGTCCCCGACCTCAGCAACCCGTCGGTCAATCCGACGGACCTCGACCTCGCCAGCCTGTCGGTGATTGCCGACGCTGTCTCCACGCCTTATCAGGCTGCTCTGCGGGCCGACTTGCAGAGCGGCGACCTGGCCGTGTTCATCGGCACGGGGGGGGTGGGCGGCTTCGGTGTGCAGATCGCAGCGGCGATGGGGGCCCACGTCATCGCCATCGATGTGGACAGCGCGAAGTTGCAGGCGCTGGCCGAGCACGGCGTCGAACTCTCCCTCGACTCAAGCAGCCTCGGCTTCAAGGACCTCAAACAAGCCGTCAAGCAGTTCGCCCGCGAGCATGACATCCCCACTTGGCGTTGGCGCATCTTCGAAACCTCGGGAACGCCCGCCGGACAGTCCACGGCCTTCGGCCTGCTGGGGCATGCCAGCTACCTGTCGCTGGTGGGCTACACGCCAGAGAAGACCAGCGTGCGTCTCTCCAACCTGATGGCGCTGCATGCCACCGCCGAAGGCAACTGGGGTTGTCTTCCAGAACATTACCCAGCCGTGCTTGAGCTGGTGCTCAGCGGCCAGGTCAAGCTCGCGCCCTTCACAGAGCAACGACCGCTCTCATCCATCAACGAAACCTTCGCCGACGTGCGCGACCATCGCGTCTCCCGTCGAGTGGTGCTCACTCCGGAAAGCTGACCATGACCTTCAAGAACCATGACCTGATCGAGCCCGCCGAGGTTACCGGAATCCTCTACGAAGAGGTGCCCGTCAAGGCTCCAAACGGCGAACCAGCGCCGGGGCTGCACAACGTGCGGATCACGCTGAACAACCCCTCGCAGCTGAATTCCTACACGACCGAAATGGTCAAGGGAGTCATCACGAGCATGCGCCGGGCGAGCAATGACCGCGCTTGTGTGGCCGTGATCTTCACGGGCTCTGGCAGCCGCGCGTTCTGCACTGGCGGAAACACTGCCGAGTACGCCGAGTACTACGCAGGCCGCCCCGAGGAATACCGGCAGTACATGCGGCTGTTCAACGACATGGTCAGCTCGATCCTGATGTGCGACAAACCCGTGATCTGCCGAGTCAACGGCATGCGCATCGGCGGTGGCCAAGAGATCGGCATGGCCTGCGACTTCACAGTAGCCCATGACATGGCCATGTTCGGTCAGGCCGGCCCCAAGCACGGCAGCGCACCGGACGGCGGCAGTACCGACTTCCTACCGCTCTTCGTAGGCCTCGAAAAGGGCATGGACAGCTGCACCTTGTGCGATCACTGGAGTGCACACAAAGCCATGCGCCTGGGCCTGCTCACCAAGCTTGTTCCAGCACTGCGCATCGATGGCGAGTATGTGCCCAACCCCTTCGTGATCACGGATCGTTGGCTGGACGAGTTCGGCAACATCGTGCTCGGAGAGATGCACACGGGTGCGGACCGGAAAGCCGCCAAGGAAAGGGTTGCCGCGGGCAGCCTGGATCTCAGCGCACTGGATGACGCCGTGGACGAGCTGGCCACAAAGCTGGCCATGACCATGCCCGGCTGCCTCTCCAAGACCATCGAGAGCGTGCGCAAGCACAAGCTGGAACACTGGGACAAGAACAAGGAATCCAACCGCGCCTGGCTCGGCCTGAACATGATGAACGAGGGCCGCGCAGGCTTCCGGGCCTTCCACGAAGGCAGTCGGGAGTGCCGCGAAGCTGACTTCCTGCTACTGCGACGCCGGCTTGCCGAAGGCGCCGTCTGGAGCAGCGATCTCGTGGACGAGATCCTGGCTCAAGCCCACGGCACAGCTCAATCCTGCACCTGACCAGGGCTCACCGCATGACACCTTTCATCAACAAGCCGGCCAGAGCAACTCAGCCAGGGGCGGAACCCACAGCCTCGGCTGATGACGGCGCTGTTCGAGTGCGTGACTTGCAACCCAAGGACATGCCTTCGGTACGCAAGATTGATGCCACTCATGCCGGCAAGCAGCGCACCGCATTCTGGAGGCGCATCGTGCAGGTGTTCTTCGCACGCCCGGAGAATGACCGCTTCCGCGTGGCCCTCGCTGCGGAAACCACAAGCTCATCAGCAAGAGCGTCCCGCCGTTTCTCCGGCTTTCTCTTGGGCGAAGTGCGTGCCTTCGAGTTTGGCTCGGACGCTTGCGGCTGGATCTTCGCCGTCGGTGTCGACCCTCAAGATACGCGCGAGGGCGTCGCCTCCGCGCTGCTGAAGGAAGCCTGCGCACGCTTCAAGCAACAGGGTGTGCACAAGGTGCGCACCATGGTCCTGCGTGAGGACATTCCCGTGCTGGCCTTGTTCCGCTCCAGCGGATTCGTCGGTGGTGCCTTCGTTCAGCTCGAGGTCGAGCTCGACGACGATGGCAACGCCGCCCCATCAACGGAGAACGCAGCATGAGCCCGTCCATCGTCAGCGAACGCGTCCGAAAAACCGTCCTGCAAGATGGCGCACTCTGGTCCCTCGAACTGGCCGGCCCACCCGCCAACGTGCTGGACAGCAGCATGGTCACGGAGCTCACGGCGCTGTTCGAGGAAGCTGCCGCCACACCTGGTCTGAAGGGCGTGTGCCTTTCCGGTCAGGGCGATCACTTCTCTTACGGCGCCAGCGTGCAAGAGCACAGCCCCGAGCAAGTGAGCGGCATGCTCGAGACCTTCAACCAGCTCTTCTTCGCCATTCACGCCGCTGCGATTCCGGTGCTTGCTGCTGTGCGCGGTCGCTGCCTCGGCGGGGGCCTGGAGCTCGCCGCGTTCTGCCACCGCGTGTTCGCGACCCCCGACGCGATTCTGGGCCAGCCAGAAATCGTGCTGGGTGTCATCGCTCCCGCGGCCTCCGCCTTGTTGCCCCACCGCATCGGTCAACGCCACACCGACGACCTGTGCCTCAGCGGACGCACGCTCAGCGGCACCGAGGCGCACGCCATGGGCCTCGTCGACGAGTTGGCAGTCGACCCAGCGCAAGCTGCCGAAGCCTGGTTCTCGAGCCATCTAGCGAAACACTCCGCCAGCTCGCTGCGCTTCGCAACGCGCGCAGCACGGTACGGCTTCGGCATGCGCTTCGAACGCGACATCCGAGAGCTCACGAAACTCTACCTCGACGAACTGATGCAAACGGCAGACGCCGTGGAGGGCATCAGCGCATTCCTTGAGAAACGCAGCCCCGTCTGGAGTGACGCATGAACGCCGACGAGAACCCCGCCACACGTCTGGCAACGCATGCCGAGCAGCTCTACAAGGACACGTCCTTCCCCAGCGTCAAGCTCTGGAAGGAGCGCACCGGCATGCCCGCCGTAGGCTTCCTGCCCATCTACATCCCGCGCGAACTGCTGCACGCCCAGGGCGTGCTTCCGGTGGGCATCATGGGCGCCGGCGACATCGAGATCGTGCGTGGCGACGCCTACTACCAATCCTACATCTGCCACATGCCTCGCAGCGTCGTGGAGCTCGGGCTCAATGGCAGCCTGGATTGCCTGGACGGGATGATCTTCCCCGCCATCTGCGACGTCATTCGCAACCTTTCCGGCATGTGGTCGATGATGTTCCCGGACAAGCTGTCCCACTACCTAGACGTTCCTCACGAGTTCAGCCGCGAGATCGGCGGCGAGTTCTACAAGCGGGACCTGCAGGTGCTCTCGAAACACCTGGAGGACCTGGGCGCACGCCCGCTGACCGACGATGCTCTGCGGCAGTCGATCGTGGAGTGGAACCGGAACCACTGCGCAGTGCGCGATCTCTACGCGCTGCGGCGCGCCGAACCCTGGCGCGTCCCCACCAGCGAGCTGTACTCGCTGCTGCGCGCCGGCCTGGTGATTCCTGTCGACGAACACACGCGCATGCTTGAGCAGTACCTCAACATGGCTCAGGAGGACGAGACCCGCACTCCAATGGATCAGGCCCGTGTGCTACTCGCGGGTTCGTTCTGCGAGCAACCCCCGCTGGGATTGATCAAGACCATCGAACGCGCGGGCTGCTACATCGTCGACGATGACTTCGTGCAGGTCTCCCGCTGGCTACGGCACGAGGTGCCTACGGCCGGTGACCCTCTCGACAACCTGGTGAACTCCTTTCTGGAAGACTCCATCGAAAGCCCCACGCGCTACATCGATGAGGGCCAGAAGGGCCAAGACCTGGTCGAACGCGTTGCAGAGAGCGGTGCAGAAGGCGTGGTGTTCTGCGCGCCGAGCTTCTGCGACCCGGCGCTGCTGGACCAGCCCATGGCGGTGGCCGCCATCGAGCGGGCAGAGATTCCTTGGACCGCATTCAAGTACAGCGAGAACACCGGCCAGTTCCAAGTCATCCGTGAACAGGCCGGGACCTTCGCCGATTCCATCAAGCTATGGAGCGCAGTATGAGCTCGGACATGATTTCGGACGGGCAGGACACAGTCACCGTCCACAAGGACAGCAGCCAAGAACGGCAGAAGGCGATGATCGCTGGTCACTACGATCGCCTGTCCACGGCTGAAGAGCGCGGTGAAACCAGCGTCTACACCTACGTGCCGGGCAACCTCACCGAGCTGCTGCTCAGTTTTGATGTGGCGCCCGTGCATCCCGAGATCAACGCGCTGCAATCAGCGATGCGCGGCAAGAGCAAGGACTACATTGCTCGCGCCGAGAAGGACGGCCACAGCGAAGACGTCTGCACCTACGTCAAGTGCGACATCGGCATGAAGCGCGCAGGCAACATCGGGCCGACAGGGCAACGGCTGCCCAAGCCCGACCTGCTGTTGCTCTCGTACACCGGTTGTTTCACTTTTCTCAAGTGGTTCGAGCTGCTCAAGGAGGAGTACGATTGCCCCGTCAGCATGCTGCATGTGCCCTATCAGGCCGACGGGCGCATCACTGACTCCATGCGCGAGTATGTGGTCGCGCAACTCAAGACCAAGGTCATCCCCGCACTCGAAGCCGCCACGGGTCGCAAGTACGACCAGGATCGCCTGAGCGAACACCTCGCCCGGTCTGCCCAGGCCGAAGACGACCTGGTGCATGTGCTCGAGTCGGCCAAGAACACGCCCTCACCCATCGACGCATACTTTGGCGGCGTCTACTACATTGGGCCGATCTTCACCGCCTTCCGCGGCACCCAGGATGCCGTCGACTACTACAGCGCGTTGCGCGAGGAGATCGACGAGCGGGTGCGCCTGGGCCAGGGCCCCGTGACCCCAGAGGGTGTGCTCGACAACGAGCGCCACCGTATCGTCGTGGAGGGCCCTCCCAACTGGACCCACTTCCGGGAGTTCTGGAAGATGTTCAGCGACGAAGGGGCCGTGGCCGTGGCCTCCACCTACACCAAGGTGGGCGGCGTCTACGACACGGGTTTCCGCCATGACCCGGACCGGCCGCTCGAAAGCCTGGCCGAGTACTGCCTGGGCTGCTACACGAACCTCGACCTGCCCACGCGGGTCAGCATGCTCGAGCGCTACGTGCGCGAGTACAAGGCCGACGGCTTCCTGATCAATTCGGTCAAGAGTTGCAACTCTTTCAGCGCGGGCCAGCTGATGATCCTGCGCGAAGTGGAGAAGCGCACGGGCAAGCCCGGCGGATTCATCGAGAGCGATCTCGTGGACCCGCGCTACTTCTCCGCGGCCAACATCAAGAACCGTCTGGAGTCCTACTTCCAGATGATCGACCAGAAACGCGCCGGCGGAGCCTCCTCATGAGATACACAGTCGGCATCGACCTGGGCTCCACCACCACCAAGGCGGTCATCCTGGACGAACACGCGAAGTTGCTGGGGCGCGGCATCACCAACAGCCGCAGCAACTACGATGTCGCTTGCCAGGTGGCGCTCAACGAAGCCCTGATCAACACGCGCTTCAGCACGGTCGCAGCCAGTCTCGATGACTTTGGGGTGGATGCTGCAACCGCTGCCAAGCAGGTGGCTCGCCTGGCAGATCGCTTCCGCGAACAACAGTACCGGGGCCAACTCAACGTCTTGGCAGATGTGATTCGACGGCTGCTGGGCCAGAGCGACGGCGGTGAAGACGCGGCCCATGCCGTGGAGGCCATCCTCTCCACCATGGACTCGGAAACGCCCGGCCTGTACGCCGAAGGCACGTCGCGCAAGAGCGACTTCTTCCGTGACCTGGCAGGCAGCCGCTTCCTGAAACTCTCAGAGGAGCAGGCCCGCGCAGCAACCAAAGGGCGCAGCAGCTGCTCCGGAATGGCGGACGACGATCCGGGGACAGGCAGCGCCTTGTCACTCTTCGATCGCCTGGTCGGCCTTTACGACAAGGCCATCCTGGAAGTGGAGAACACTCCAGCCAACGATGACTTCGGTGAGGTCGCTCTGCTGGCGGTGCGTTCCATGGAGGGCGCGGAACCGCAACTGGAACGCGCCGTGCAGGAAGCGGCCATCGCGCAGCTGGAGCAGATCGGGAGTGTCGGCACGGGTTATGGGCGTCAGCGTCTGCCCTTCCCCGAGGGCAACATCCGCTCGGAGATCCTGTGCCATGGGCTGGGCGCCCACGCCATGTTCCCGCACACGCGCACGGTGCTCGACATCGGCGGGCAGGACACCAAAGCCATTCAGGTGGATGGCAGCGGCATCGTCACGTCGTTCCAGATGAACGACCGCTGCGCCGCCGGTTGTGGCCGCTATCTCGGCTACATCGCCGACGAGATGAACCTGGGCCTGCACGAGCTGGGTCCGCTTGCCGGGGAATCCGAGAAGCCCGCTCGCATCAACTCGACCTGCACTGTCTTCGCCGGCTCCGAGCTGCGCGAACGGCTCTCCTTGGGTGAGAAGCGCGAAGACATCCTGGCGGGACTGCACCGCGCCATCATCGTGCGGGCCATGTCTCTGCTCGCGCGCTCTGGCGGAGTGAACGATGAGTTCACGTTCACTGGCGGCGTGGCACGCAACCCCGCGGCCGTCGACGCGCTGAGAGGTCTCATCAAGGACAACTACGGCGAAGTGACCATGAATATCTCCGAAGACTCGATCTACACCGGCGCTTTGGGTGCGGCCTTGTTCGCCCTGCGCAGTGCCTCCACCCCGCAACCGGAATGTGCCACGCCATGACTTCCACCAGCCTGCTGACCGCCGGCATCGATGTCGGCACTGCATCTGTCAAGGTCGCCATCATGCGCGACGACGGCTCCAAGAATGGAACGGAGCTGCTCGGCGGCAAGACCGAACGGATCCGCCGCCGCAACGCGCTGCTCGTGGTCGAAGACGCCCTGGACGCAGCGCTGAAAGAGGCCGGCGTCAATCGCGAGCAGTTGGACTACATCGCCACGACCGGAGAGGGCGAGATCGTTCACTTCCGAACCGGCCACTTCTACGGCATGACAACCCATGCCCGCGGCGCGCTCTTCCTTGACGCCGACGCACGAGCTGCCGTGGACATCGGCGCCCTGCACACCCGCGCCATGCTGATCGACGAGCGCGCCAAGGTGCTGGGCTACCGCATGACCAGCCAATGCGCATCGGGTTCGGGCCAGTTCCTGGAGAACATCAGCCGCTATCTGGGCGTCACCTTGGAAGAGATCGGTCCGCTGTCTTGCGAGTCCACCAAGCCCGAAGCCTGCAGCTCCATTTGTGCGGTGCTGGCGGAGACCGACGTGATCAACATGGTCTCGCGCGGTATCTCCACGGCCGACATCCTGAAGGGTATTCACCTCTCCATGGCGGGTCGCTACGTGAAGCTGCTCAACTCGGTGGGTGCCAAGGGTGTGGTGCTGATCACCGGCGGTCTCGCCGCCGACGAGGGCCTGGTAGGTGCGCTGCGCGAGTTGATTGAAGAGGCAGACGTGCCCGTAGAAGTCCGTGCCCACCCCAAGTCCATCCTGGCCGGATCCATCGGTGCGGCTCTCTGGGGCGCGTTCCGTTTCCGCAAGCTCAACAAGCTGGGACAAGCGCTGACCGCCTCGTCATGACCATCCACCCGCAGCCACGCAAACACATCGATCCGCTTCTGTCCCTCCAGGATTCGGTGTGCCTTGTCACAGGTGGCGCGGGAGACATCGGGTCCGCCATTGCTGCCCAGCTCTCCGAGATGGGCGCCACGGTTGTGTCCGCAGACATCGAGCAGAGCGGGAGACCGGGCTCGGAGGTCTGCGACATCTCCGACCCGGCCAGCGTGCAGCAGCTCGTCCAGCGCATCATCGACAGCCACGGGCGCCTTGACCTGCTGGTCCACAGCGCGGGCATCACCCGCGACAGCGTGCTCTGGAAGATGCCCGACAGCAACTGGTCCGATGTGCTGACGGTCAACCTCGACTCGGCATTCTATCTGCTCAAAGCTGCCGCTCCGCACCTGCGAGAATCGCCACGCTCTTCCGTTGTGCTGATCTCCTCCATCAACGGGCAACGTGGAAAGTTTGGCCAGGCCAACTACTCCGCCAGCAAGGCCGGGCTGATTGGCCTGGCCAAGAGCGCAGCGCGCGAGCTCGGAAACTTTGGCGTGCGTGTCAACGTCGTCGCTCCAGGCTTCATCACGTCGCGCATGACAGCAGACCTTCCGCCGGAGATCACCGCGCGCGCCCTCAGTGAAACCGCCCTCGGAGAAGCGGGCCGCCCAGAGGACGTGGCAGGCGCCGTCCTCTTCCTGTGCTCCGGACTCGCCTCCCACGTCACGGGGCAGGTCCTGCGGGTGGACGGTGGCCAGCTCATGGCCTGAGCCGAGACAGCCCCCTATCAATCGCCAAGCAACCGAACACGGAGTCAGACATGGTCACGATGGAAGGCAACGATCTCCAACAAGACAAGATCCGGATTCGGCGCCTGCGCCCCACGGATCTTGAGCCGGTCATCGCCCTGGACGCGCGAAACACGGGCAGGCGCCGCGAGGAGTTCTTCAAACAGAAGCTGGAGCAGTCCATCGCCGAAGTGGGCATGGAGATTTCCTTGGCTGCGGAGCACGAAGGTTGCTTCGCCGGCTACCTGATTGCCCGGGTCTACTACGGTGAGTTCGGATCCATGGAGCAGATGGCGCGGCTGGACTCGGTGGGGGTACACCCCGATTTTCGCGGGCACGGCATCGGCCACGAACTCATGCGGCAACTGCGGACGAACCTGCTGGGTTTGGGCGTGGGCACCTTGAGCACTGAGGCCGCCTGGGATGACTCCCAGATGCTGGGCTTCTTTCAGCGCGAACAGTTCCATCTCTCGCCCCGACTCTGCCTCGACCTGGATCTGAAAGAGGCCCGTCGAAGCGAGAACACGCTCATGACATAATCCGGGGCTTCCGGCCAAGCTCTTCCGAGCCCTTCGGCCGCAACCTCTTGGCCAAGAGCCCCGGTGATTCGTGAACCTGCACAAGAGCACTCGCTACGCACTGCACTCCATGCTGGAGCTGGCGCGGGCTGACGAGCGGCCAGTGACCGTGGCTCAGATCGCCACGCGTTGGGAGATCCCCGAATCGGTGCTGGCCAAGGTGCTGCAGCAGCTTGTGCGCGCGGGCTTCATCCGCAGCGTGCGGGGCGTGGGCGGCGGCTACATGATGGCGCGCTCACCGGCAGAAGTCAGCGTGCAGGACGTGATCGACAGCTTCGAGCCCACCCACGCCAGCAGGGGCTGCCAACTGAAGGACATCCCTGGCGCCGAGTGCCCCACCATGGACCCCATGTGCCGCCTGCGCGAGTTGTTCGAGGAGGTAGATCAAACAACCCGCGCCACCTTCAGGTCCGTCACCTTCGACACGCTGGCGCGCTGATTAGAGATCGCCCCGATTCAGTTGGCGAGGCGAAGAGTTGCCTTCGCATCTGCACAGTTAAGAAGTCGCAGGCAATCGTCGAGCCCTTGTGGTTACGGATGAAGGTGGACCAGCGTCACCCGTGCTCCGAACATTCAATTTGTCTTGGCCAGCGGATTTGTTTGCTTCCTTGCTCGCGACCATGAACGCGAAGAGCCGGGGGAGAGAGCACCGCTCTGACGGTTCACCGCCACGAGTCCCCAACCTCACGCCGCTCATGGACCTGACCCACGACAACGACCTGGAATCCGCCCCGATCCAGACCTCGGATACTTCGGGCCCGTTTCGCAGACTGTGCTACCGTCGCGGCAAGCGCGTGAACGGCGAGCCCGTTCGGAGTGAGCCTTTCGCTGTCACGTCGAAGCCAGGCGCATCGCGTTGGGAATCGACGCACGATTTGAGTCGTGCGCACCAGGGGTGAAGACTAGAACAGGACTCGGTGCCGCTCCATCCAGAAGCAGCAGCCGCGAATCGAAGGGGGCATTCATGTCCAGGGAGAAGACGATGCAAGACAAAGTTTCAAAGGGCTGCACCGCAGCCAAGGCTGATGAAGCGAAGGCAGAGGCCAGCCTGTCCAAGGCAGAGGCTACGAAGAAGACCACGCAGACTGCCCTCAACACGGCAATTAGTGTGCAAGCGGCCGCGGGGCTCGCGCTTGCAGCAGCAGCTGCCAAGGCGTCTGCTGCCACATCCGCAGCGGCCGCCGCGGTGGTAGCTTCGACTGCCGCCGACGCCGCCTCAGCATCAGCCGCCACAGCATCAGCAGCGGCAGATGTCGCTTCAGTTTCCGCCGATGCTGCAGCAGGCACGGCGACTGCGGCTGCTACCGCCACCGCAGCAACCGCAGCAACCGCAGCTGCCGCAGCAACGGTGGCCGATGCCACGGCTGCCGCCGCGGCTGCGACTGCAGCGGGATTGACAGCGGCCATGGTTGCGGCAGATGCAGTAGCGGCTGCCCAGCTTGGATTGGACCCAGTCTCTGATGCGCTCGCAGCGGCCGCGACGGCGGCATCTGTTGCCGCCGATGCTACTTCCGCAGCGGCCGCAGCGGCCGCGGTCACAGCCACCTCGATTGCCGCTGCCGCAGCGGCCGCAGCTGCCGTCGACGCCGCAGCTGCCGTACCGCTTGTCGCCGCCGCTACCGCTGCTACGGCAGCTGCAACCGCGGCTACGGCTGCTGCTACCGCCGCCGTGGCCACAGCGGCTACCGCAACGGCCGATGTAGCGACCACTGCCGCAGCCTCAGTTGCGGCAGCGGCACTGGTTGGAAAGCTCAGCGCCGCGAACGCGGTGACGGTGGCAGCCGTAGCAAGCGCAACGGTCGCCAACAACGTTGCGGGTACTGCCCTCACCAATGCTCAAAAGGCGAGCACCGCTGCCAGGGCAGCAACAGCGAAGGCCTGCTCCTGACGGAACGCAGACCAATCTTTCCCGTCGAGCATGCCGCATGACTTGAGGTCCCGAAGGAGCCCGGCGATCGGCAAGCAGCCCAACTTGAGGGAAGGGGCCGGAGACCGGCAGCCCGGACTCGCCGGTCTACGAGCTGGGATGCTGCAGATGACTACCAGCGTCCGCGCCTGGCTCTACTCTTGCGGCAGCGGGTTCAACAGGAACCCGCGCATCACGCCAGCTAGGCTAGGCTAGACTGGACCCCTCGCCGGTCGCCGCCTCGCAGCGCCAGGGCGCGATCGCACCTCCGACGCCTCCGGCTGAGTTCAATGCCATGTGGATGAGAGCCCTCGTACTGTCAGGCCTGCTCGCGCTCGCTGCCCCTGTCTCTGCGCAGACGATCACGCAGATCATCGACTCTACGGGAGACGGCCACGGCCACCCGCTGCTGGGGGCCCGGGGTCTCGTCGTGGACCGGGCGGGCACCGTGTACGTGGCGGGACACGGCAGCCACAACGTCTTCCGCATCGCGCCGGACGGCATGATCACGCAGATCATGGACGCCTCGGGAGACGGGCAGGGGAACACCCTCGCGAACCCCTTCGACCTCGCGCTGGACGCTGCGGGCAACCTCTACGTCACGGGAGAATCGAGCGGCAACGTCTTCCGAATCGCGCCTGACGGCACGATCACCGAGATCCTTGACGCCACGGGGGACGGACGGGGCAACCCCCTCGTGGAGCCCGAGAGCCTCGTCGTCAGCGACTCGGGTCGGCTCTTCGTGTTGACGAGGGGACCGGGCGGCGTCCTCCGCGTCGACCCAGACGGCACGATCACGCCGATCTACTTCGGCTGGTGGCCCATGAGGCTGGCGCTCGGTCCCTCGGACGCCCTCTACGTCACGGACTTCCTCTACGACGAGGGTCACCGGATCGAACTGCACGGGCACGGGGCGGCCACCAAGATCATCGACTACGAGGGGGACGGGACGGGCAACCCCTTCTGGTACGGCTCCGCTGTGGCCGTAGGCAGGGCAGGGGTCTACATGATGGGCGCCGGCAGCAACAACGTCTTCCGGATCGAGCGAGACGGCACGAAGACGCAGATCATCGACGGCAGCGGGGACGGGGAGGGTCACCTGCTCGACTCCTTCTACGGCATCCACCACCCGGCCGACCTCGCCGTGGACAGCGACGAGAACGTCTACGTGGCCGGCGTCTGGAGCCACAACGTCTTCCGGGTCGCGCCGGACGGCACGATCACGCAGCTCATCGACGCCACCGGTGACGGGCAGGGCCACCCCCTCATGCACCCGGAGAACCTCGCCGTGGGTCGCGGCGGCGTCTACGTCTCGGGCTGGGGCAGCGACAACGTGTTCCGGATCGAGTGAGAGCCGGAAGCCCCCTGCGCGGAAGGGCGACGATCAGCGGGCTCACACCGATGTTCGGCACCCGATCCGCAACACGGGAGGGCTTTGTTTCGCTTATGCTCAGAGGATCCAATCACCTTCCAGGATCCACTCCACACCCACCCGCGGACCAGGTCTCCATGAGCATCGCTTCGTCGAGGCGAACCGGATCAGGCTCCGTGCTGCTCGTGGGGCGCGCGTGAACCGCAGCTGGATCGTCTGCCTGCTGCTCGTCGCGGCGACCTGGGCCGTGTATGCGCCGGTGCTGGAGAGCGACTTCGTCCTGTTCGACGACCCCCAGTACGTGACCGAGAACGCCCCGGTGCTCGAGGGCATCACGGCTGACGGCCTGAGCTGGGCATTCACCACTGGGCACGCGTCCAACTGGCACCCGATCACCTGGCTGTCCCACATGCTCGACGTGGAGCTGTTCGGGGTCGAACCGGCGGGGCATCACGCGACGAACCTCGTGCTGCACGTGCTCAACGCGGTGCTGCTTTTCGGGCTGCTGAGAAGCATGACCAAGCGTCTCTGGTCGAGCGCAGTCGTGGCGGCGCTCTTCGCGCTGCACCCGTTGCATGTGGAGTCGGTCGCGTGGGTCGCCGAGCGCAAGGACGTGCTGTGCACACTGCTGGGCCTAGCGACGGTGGCCGCCTGGTACAGCTACGTGCGACGTGGTGGGGTGGCCCGGTACGCGCTGACCTTGCTGCTGTACGCGCTCGGTCTCATGGCCAAGCCCATGCTCGTGACCCTGCCGTTGGTGCTCTTGCTGCTGGACGTCTGGCCTCTCCGGCGGCTTGAGGATCGCGACGCTGCCAAACGCCACCTGCTGCTTGAGAAGCTCCCGTTGCTGCTGCTCGCGGTGGCGTCGAGCGTCGTGACGTTTCTCGTCCAGCGATCGGGTGGCGCCGTCGCGGACACGGCCTACGTGAGCTTGTCCCAACGCGCCGCCAATGCGGTCGTCTCCGCGGGCGTGTACCTGTGGCAGACCGTGTGGCCCGCCGATCTGTCCATCATGTACGTCCATCCGGACATGCCCGGCGGCACACCCCACACGTCCGGCGTCGTCATCGGTTGCGGGCTGCTGCTGCTGGCGCTGACGATCGTCGTGCTGCGGGCTGGCAAACGGGGTGCCGCGCTCGTGGGCTGGTTCGGGTATCTCGGCACGCTCGTTCCCGTGGTCGGCCTCGTGCAGGTGGGGCTGCAGGCGCACGCCGACCGCTACACATACATCCCGCTGGTGGGAATTTTCGTGGCGGTCACCTGGTGGGGCGCCGACCAGGTGGAGACCCTGGCGCGTCGTCGACCCGCGTTGCGCGCGGCAGGCGTCGTCATCGCTGTCGTGCTGCTTGGGGCGCTCGCGGTCCGCAGCCGATCACAAGTCATGGTCTGGCGCGACAACGAGACCCTGATGAAGCACGCGCTCAGCGTGGCGCCCACGAGTCCGCTCATGCACTTCACGCTGGGGACGGGCCTGCTTCGGGAGGGACGGTATGAAGAAGCCGTCGAGCATCTCTCCAGCGCGCTGGAGATCTCTCCCCAGGACGTGGACACGATCGCCAATCTGGGCACGGCTCTCGTTCGTCTGGGGCGGCTCGACGAGGCGCTGCCGCTGCTCCGCAACGCCGTGGCCAACAAGCAGGACGACGCCGCCATGCAGTCCAGCCTGGCCGTGGCCCTGCGAGCGCAGGGAGCACACGACGAGGCCATGGAACACGCCCGCCGAGCGATCGAACTCGAGCCCGAGACGGGGAGCTGGCACTACAACCTCGGCAACCTGTTGTTCGATCAGATGCGATTGGACGAGGCCAATGATCGCTACCGCCGCGCCCTCGAATTGAACCCCGAGCTCTCAGACGCGCACCGCAATTGGGCCAACATCCTCGCGCGGCAAGGCAAGCTGGACGAGGCCATCAAGCACTACCAGGAGGCCATCCGCATCGCGCCGGATGACCCGGAGCTCCGGAAGAACCTGGGCCTGTTGCTCGAGATGGCGGACCGGCAGCCCTAGCGCTGCGCGGCGCCCGCCCGTCGGGACCGTTTCAACGTCCGCCGTCGGGTTCGTGCGTGCTTCCCAGGTAGCCGAGTGCCCGCAAGTCGGCCAGGTCGTCCTCCGACATGGCTGACTGATAGGTGGCCGAGCGCAGTGACAGGGACTCACCCAGGGCCTTCAGGCTGTCGCCGAGTCGAGCGGTCAACTCTGCGTCGTCGATCGGGGTCTCGCTCCCGAGCCGATAGAGTCGCGGCTGCCACACGTCGCTCTGCTGGCTGACCACCAGCCGATGGCTGTCCTGCACCAACCCGACGCGCGCTGTCTTCGAGCCGGCAAGAGTCGCCAGGTAAACGCTGCCGGAGGCCCCCGCCGCGCCGTCGCTCAAGAGGTTGCGTCCGGGTAGGCCGGGGGGCGTCAGCGCGCCGAGCAGGGGCGCCAGGGTTGGCAGCAGGTCGTGCAGCCCCACGGTGTCGTCGCGCACCTCCGCTTGGCCAGATGGCAGGCGCACCAAGAGCGGGACGTGCAACAGGGCCTCGTTCAAGTGCTCGCCGTGAGCGAACCAGTAGTCGTCCTCGCCCAGGCCCTCGCCGTGATCGGCGGTGAAGACGATCAGGGCGTCGTCGGTCAGGCCGCGCGCGGCCAGGCCATCCAGCAGCCGGCCGATCTCGGTGTCGAGGTGTAGGACTTCGCCTGCGTAACCCGCTCGGTAGAACGCGACATCGCGCTTGCCGTCGATCACCTGGTATTCGGGGATCGCGCCGATTCCGAACTGCTTCTCGTCGACAGGCAGCTCCCGCAAGCCGTCCGGTTTTAGGCGCTCGGCCTCGAGGAAGCGCTCGCGCAGGGCGGCGGGTGGCGTGTATGGACCGTGGGGATCCTGATAGTGGATCCACACGAACAGGTCGTCCGAGCGGGCGGAGAGTCGATCGACCAAGCTCAGCGCGGCATCGGTGGTCTCGGCGGCGGTGCGCTCGGGTATGTCGCGGTTTGCCTCGATGCGGGTGAAGGCGTTGTCGTAGGCGTCGAAGCCCAGAGCGAGGCCGGACACCTCGCGCAGCACGAAGTTGCTCACCACGGCGCCCGTCTGGAATCCGGCCGCCGCCAGCGTCTTCGTCAGGCTCGGGACGTCGGCGGGCACCACGCAGTCGTTGCGCACCACGCCTATCTCCACAGGGTAGCGACCCGTCATCAGCGTGCTGATCGAGGGCAGGGTGAACGGCGCCGGCGCGTAGGCATGGCTGAAGCGGATGCTCTCGGTGGCGAGCTGGTCGATCCGGGGCGTGAGGTCGGGCGGGCCCCCGAAGGCGCCCACATGGTCGGCGCGCAGCGTGTCCACCGAGATCAGCAAGACGAGCCGGCGGTCACCCGGGTTGCCCTCAACGTTGCCCTCACCGGCGCACGACAGGAGCGCCAGGGGGAGCCAGGTCATGAAGCACAGGAGCGTGCGTGGGGAGCGTGTCGGCATCGCGGAGGGGACGTTAGCAGATCACGCAGCAATCGTCCCCGCCGGGGTCACACTGACTACGCGCGATGACTTGAAGGACCCCTGTCTCGGGCTCCCTGATCTGCTTGGCGCTCTTCCGCTGTTCCTCCTCGCCCCGCTGTCCGCGTGCCTGAACCGGAACACGAGGGGCTTTGCATTGCTTATCCTCCGCGTCGTGGCTGCCCCCCCCTCCCAAGATCCGGACGAGACCCACGACGACGGCGTCCCCATCCGGGCGGCCCTTCGTCAAGGGGGCTGGTGCGCGGCGCTGGCCCTGGTGGCGCTGACCTTTTCCGTCTGGTGGGCGGCTCTCGACTTGCCGTTGACCGGTGAGGACTACCGGATCCTGACGCGCGTCGACCAGGGGGGGGCCGGCTTCCGGAACACCTTCCGACCCGTCGCCGACCTGTGGCTGGAGATGCTCAACCCGTTCGCGGATGGGAGGTCCGCGCCCTACCACGTCGCCTCCGTGGCGCTGCACGCGCTGAACGCGGTGCTCCTGTTCCTGCTGGCCGTCCGCCTTTCAGGGTCGCGCGCTTTCGCCTTCGCCGTCGGCGCGGTGTTCTCGTTGGGAGCCTCCAACACTGACGCCGTGGCGTGGCTGGCCGCCGTCAACCGGCCGCTGGCCACCGCCGGCGCGTTGATCAGCCTCGCGGCCCTGCTGCAGGTGAGCACGCGCCCCACCCGCGCGGCCGCTGCCTCGCTGCTGGCTGGGTTCCTCCTGCAGCTGGGAAGCAACGCAGAGGCCTACGGGACGAGCATCCTCACGCTGTCATGGCTGGCCGTCGCAGGTCTCCGAGCGCCAGGGGCCGTGCGCCGGACGTGCTGGCTGCTCGCCGGACTGCTGGGTGCACTGCTGGTGGTGCATCTGACCCTCCTGATGAAGGTGCCGGGCGGGAGCGGCGGCGACCTGGTGGGCGACGCCTCCGCGGCGTGGGGGGCCGCCGGCACGCGGCTCTCGGCGGTGGCCGACGGCCTCGGGACGAACCGTGCGACGCTGCTGGCGCTCTGTGCGCTGGGGGTGATCGCGCTGCTCGGCACCGGCCGTCGGCTGGCCGCGCTGTTCTGCGTGCTCTACTTCGTCACCTCCTTCCTGCCGTTCGTGTTCGCCGGCTCGCCCAACTACCGGCATTACCCCACGTCCGCGCCGGTGGCCCTGCTGCTGGGAGCCGCGGCCCTCGGCTGGGTGAGGCACCCCGGTCGCCGGCCCGCCGCCCCGTGGTACGCCGCGGTTGCGGTGGTGGTGCTGGCGCTGTGGGCGACGCGCGCACCCCGGGACGAGCTGCTGCAGGCGTGGGCGGAGGCCGGCGCGGAGCTGAGCGCCGCCGAGGCCGCTGTCCACGCGTTGCAGGCCGCGGGGGAGCCGCTGCCGTCGGTGGCCGTGAACGTGCATGTGACCACCAGCCAGCTCCTCGTGTACCACCTGCGCCGCCCGTTCACGGACCTCCTCCACATCGTGTCCTTCCTCGACACGCCCACCGGCACCGTGCAGCCCGTCGACGCACCGGAAGGTCGGTGGATCGGCAACCGCCGCGACGGCAGCTTCGGCCTGGTGGAGCCGGAGCACTACTTCACCGACCGTCCCCTCGTGACCCCCGTCATGCTCTCCCGCGCCCCGCGCCGCGCCGACTCACTGGAGGAGAGCCTGCGCCTGCTCGCCTCGGGCGGGGTCGACGTGACGCACGAGGTGGTGCTGGAGCGCTACGACCACGGCGACTGGCCGGAGGCCCTCGACCACATGCTCGAAAGCCCCGTAGTGGACCCCGACCGCTCGTCCATCGAGGTGCTGCTACCGTCGTCACCGCCAAACCGGGACCAACGTGTGGAGATGGAGGTCCACGTGGAGACGACGCGCCCGGTACTGCTCTGCGTCCAGGACGAGTGGATGCACCACGCCGGCACCATCCTGGCACCCGACGCCGCCTTCGTCCTGCGTGCGCACGACCCCCGAATGGCGAGGTGCCGGGCGACGCTGGCCGGAAGCGGACAGCGCTTGCGGACGTTCTTCGCCAACGCTCGGGGCACCGCCGTGCTCGTACCTGCCGGTGACCACGTGGTCCAGCTGGAGTGGACCGGCGACCCGCGCCGCCCGTTCCAGTCGCCCCGTGGTTCTCATAGGTAGCCCAAGTGCCTCAGGGTCTCGGCGTCCATGTCCTCGAGCACGGCGACGGGCGAGGCGATTCGGCGACGGACGGAGTCGCCGGACACAACCCTTTCGTCTGCTCCCCAGGGGACCGCGAACACCAGCCAGCCGCCCGTGAGCAGCGCGGCGGGCTGTGGGACGATCAGCGAGAAGAAGGCGCAGGTCCCCAGGGCGAGCAGCGGGAAGAGCGGGTGGAACGGGAGCCGCAGCGCCTTCTTGCGCGGCGCTTGGTTGCGACGCACGCCGAGTCCGATGGCGATGAGCGCGACCCAGAGAAAGGAGACCGCGGCGACGCCGACGAGCCAGCGGAACTCCAGATAGGCTCCCAGCAGGCTCACGATCACCGAGAGGGCGACCAGGACCGAGCTGGGCAGGCGGCCGTGTGCCTCCTTCTGCTCGAACGTCTCGGGCAGTAGACCATCGACCGCCATCGCGCCCGCCAGCCGCGTGCCGCGTGTCAGGCACTTCACGAGCGTGATGATGGAGATCGCGTAGGCGAACACGGAGGCGGCGAGCTTCAGCACGTCTCGCTCCCACACGATCTCGACGATGCCCTCGGCCCGGCTCCTCAGGTCCGGGTGCTTCAAGAAAAGGTAGGCCGCAACGCTCCCGACCGCTCCGCACAGGACCCAGCCGAACACGATGACGAGCCCCAGCTTGTGGTCCGAGCGCCGGAACTGTGGGCGGTGGTCCAGCAGCAGTTCCACCATCCACAGGCCGGCGGCGGGGATGGCGACCGCGCTGAGCCAGTGGCGAGCCTTCAGGTGCTCCAGCTCGATGCCCTCGGTAACGGGCGGGGGCACGGCCAAGACCCACCCCATGTACCCGAGCACCGCGGCGATCAGCAGCCAGCGTACGGTGTTGCGAATCTTCGGCTGCTCGTTGGGCGCAATGACCTCGCTGAGTCCGGCGATCAGCGTGATGGGTGGGACCAACAGGATGAGCGGCACATCGAGGCCGACGAACAGCTGCAGATGGTTCGCGGTGCGCAGCCCGATCGACTCGACCATGAGCGACGCGATGGCGATGTAGCCCGCCAACGAGAGCCAGCCGGTGGCGAAGAGCACCTTCGGGCGACCGCTGCGGCGCACGATGCTGTAGGGCGTGTACCCGCCCGCGCGATTCGGACGCCCGGGCCACCAGGCACAGGATGACTGGCAGGAAGATCACCGTCGCGAGGGCGAGGCTCAGCGGCGAGTCGCTGCCTGAGATGGCCAGCACGGAGCCGGTTGCGCCGAGGCCCCAGATGCCCATGCCCACGACCGCCCCGAGGGACAGCATGGACGAGACGCCCATGTACTGACTGAAACCGACGAGGCCGAGTTTCATGAACCGATCATCCGTCGTTGATGCCGAAGTCGAACTCGCAGCAGGTCAGCATGAAGGAACAGCCTACGCCGACGAGGTGGGATCGCGCGATCCACTCTGCGCGCGAACTCCTGGGCGACACGGCTCGCTGGACGTTCGGCGGAAAACGGAAACTCCGCTCGCGCGAGCGCCTTGGCCTGTGATATCGAAAGCTGCAGGAGGACCCGGCAGCCGCAGAGACTGGCGAGCAAGCCGGGGGCACCGAGCAGCAGCGAGGCCCCGCATGACCGACGACCCTCACGACATCTGGACGCTCATCGCCCTGCTGAGCCACGCGAAGCATCAGCACCACCGCGCGACGAGGGCGACCGAGATCGCGGCAATGCTCGCGGCCGGGGCTGATCCCGACGCAGGTCGAGGGGCGCCCCTGCTGATCGCCGCGCGCATGGGCTACCGGGATATCGCCGAGGTCCTTTTGCGTGCGGGCGCCGACGTGCACGGCGGGCACACCCACCACACGCCGTTGCTCGCTGCCGGTGGCGACACTGGGATGCGAGATCTGCTTCTGACCCACGGCGCGCAGGACACGCTGTTCTCGCTGCTCGCCTGTGGGGACGTCGAGCACGTCGTCGCCGCGGTGCGGGCCGAACCCGCATGGGCGCACATCACCGACGAGGTCGACAAGACCCTGCTCTTCCACGCCGCAGCACGGCACGACCTGCCGACGATGGAGCTGCTCCTGGATGCGGGCGCCGATCCAAACGCCATTGCGCCCAGGAGCCACGGCATCGCGCCGATCCACGGGGCCGCCCTCCACCCCGGTGCCGCGGCGGCTGACGCCGTCGCGTTGCTGCACAGCTGGGGCGCCGACCCCGACGCCGCCGACAAGGGTGGCGTGACGGCACTGCACATGGCTGTACGCGCCCGCCATCTGGACGTGGTCGCCGCGCTGCTGCGGGCGGACGCCAGCGTGGACGTCGAGGATCGGGGCCGCCGGTCGACGCCATTGCGTCGCGCCGTGGCGCACACGGGGCGCTCGGGGACCGCGGGCAAGGGTGACGAGGTGTTGCAGATCATCCGGCTGTTGCTCGAGCACGGCGCCGACCCGAACCACCGGAACCGTACAGGCAAGACGGTTCTCGAGTCGGCGCGCAACGCGACGATCCGTCAGCTACTTGGGGGCGGCTGAGCGGGCTCAATGCACACGAGGGGCCTTGTTTCGCTTGTCCTGGACCAGGTCACGGCCCGGAAGACGCATGCCCATAGTCCGTGTGCCTGGCTGGTCCATTTGGCATCCACGTCGTCCAAACGCCGACGCGCTGGCCGTCAGCATAGGCACCTGCTGAGCGACGTGAGCCATCGCTGTGGAAGGTTGTCCATGGCCCGTGCTTGACGCCTTGCCTGGCCTGGCCGACGGAAGCCAACGTGCCATTGGGGTGATAGTCCAGCCACTCTCCCTCCAGAATGACGTGGGCAACGTGTCCGCCCATCGTCAGGACCCGAGCGTCTCGCTGTCGCGACACCAGGTAGGGCCGTGGGTCGTGCACAAGCAGGGCGTCCCCAGGCGCGGCGACGGCTCGAAACCAATCCTCGTAGAGACGGTGGGCCGGTGGAAAGGGAACGTGCAGCTCTTGGGTCGACATGGTGTTCAAGGCGGGCATCTGCGCGGCCGGGCGCCCCACCTCTTCGAGTTTCTCGAGCTGGGTAGCCGTCACATAGACAGCGCGAGGCGTGTCGGCGTACAGGCACCACGACAGATAGGCGTCCATCCAGCCCACCCGATAGAGAGCCGGGGTCATCAACATGAGTGCACACGTAACGACCAAGACGGGCCGCGCACCCTTGAGTTCTGAGAGGGCCGGAGCTCGCCAGCGCAGGATCAAACTTGGCGCCGCCACGGCCAGTGCGAGGTTCCAGGGCCACACCGCTGGGTTCCGCCCCTGCATGAACAACATGAGCCCGCCCAGAATCCCCACATGCAGGGCACACAGCATCCAAGCGAGCGCCGGCCGCACGCGCGGCCAGAGCAATGCGAGCCCTGCCAGCGCCTCAGCGATCGCGAGCAGCCAGGCCAGTTCGTTGGCGAAGTCATGCGCTGCATCGGGCAAGAGCTCACGCCAGAAAGCCGGACCCGTCTGTTCCCGATAGTAGGTGCCCAGAAGTTTGTGCAACCCCCCGTAGAGGTAAAGCGCACCGAGGTGCGTGCGCCCAATCAAGACAGCCGAGCGCGAGGGCAGCGTGGCCCAGACCAACAGCGTCATGGACACGAACTGCGGCTGGATGCGCATCTGGTCCATGGAAATGGCGACCATCAGCGTCAGCGAATGCAGCAGGACCCCCAGGCGGGGCCGGAACAGGATCAAGCTCAGGGTGACGCACAACAGCGGACCGACATCGGCCTGCGGCAGACCCCCAAAGAGGGGCAAGTTGGGAGGGAAGGCCCGCGTTTGCCACAACGGCCAAGTGATCCAGAGCGTCGCCGCCTGGGCGATGACCAAGACGGCTCGCAAGAACCGGCGGTCGCTCACCGATTCACTCTCGTGAACCGCCAGGTGACTCATGGGCACCCGTGCCCTGCGGGATCCCGCGTCTCAGATGTCCAGCGCATCAGCCGCCCTCCAGAGCAGATGCCCATTACCTCACGACTCGCCACTTGGCGCCACACTGCGCGCCGAGCAAATCCTGCCCCGCAGACCCAGGCGAACGTGTCACGCCTGTCGTCCCCTGCACACCGTTGCTCGCCGTGAACCCAAAGGGCACGGCCACGTTCTAGGGGCACGGATCACCTCGACGTCCAGGTGCAGCTCGTCGTCGACGACGGTGTCGGGCTGTTGCTGGGTCTGACCGTTGGCCCCCCGGGGCCGCATGCCCGGCGCAACACACGCGCTTTCCATGCGCCGTTGAGTTGCGACGACGTGCCGTGCAGTCCACACTCCGCACGATGCCCGCTCCTGTCCTGCACCCACTCGTGGCCGATTGGCCCGCGCCGTCTGAGAAGGCTGTGCGGCTGCGGGTCAGCGGCTCGACGGAATCGAGCCTTCGACGCGGGCACCCCTGGGTCTACACCGAGCGCATCCAGGAGCAGAACCGAGACGGTGAGGCTGGGGACCTCGCCGTGGTCTTCGATCGCAAGCGCGCGTTTCTGGCCGTGGGCTTGCTCGACCCTCACTCGCCCATCCGCATGCGCGTGCTGCGTGCCCGGGAGCAGGGGCCCATCGATGGGGAGTTCTTCGCGGAACGCGTCGCCGCAGCCCTTGCCCGGCGTGCGGCGCTGCCCGCCACGGACACCGACGGCTACCGTCTGATCCACGGCGAGAGCGACGGCCTGCCCGGCTGCATCGTCGATCGCTACGCCGACACCGGTGTGGTCAAGCTGTACAGCCACGCCTGGTTGCCGCACTTGTCCAGCCTGCTCGGCGCGCTGCTCGAACAGCAACCGCTGCAACGCCTCGTGCTTCGATTCTCACGGCAGCTGTCGTCGGACGCTCAGCTGCTGCGCGGCTTGCACGATGGCCTGACCATCTTCGGTGAGCCCTGCACCGAACGTCTCGTCTTTCGCGAGAACGGACTCTGCTACGAGGTCGACCCGGTGAACGGCCAGAAGACGGGTTTCTTCCTCGACCAGCGGGACAATCGCGCGCGCGTGGGGGAGTTGTGCCAGGCGGCGCGGGTGCTCAACGTGTGCAGCTACACGGGCGGATTCTCTGTCGCGGCGGCCCGCGGGGGGGCCACGGAGGTTGTCAGCCTCGACCAGAGTGCGCCCGCGCTGGACGCCGCAGCACGCAACTTCGCGCTCAACGCCGAGCAGCCGGGAGTGGCCGCCGCACGCCACGAGTTGCTGCAGGGAGACGCCTTCGCACGCTTGGCCGAGTTGGCGGCGGACGGCCGCCGCTTCGACGTCGTGGTGGTCGACCCGCCAGCTTTCGCGCGTAAGCGTGCCCAGGTCGACAAGGCCTGTCAGGCCTACGAACAGCTCAACACCCTGGCGCTGGCAGTGCTTGAGCCCGGCGGCTTGCTGGTCAGCGCCTCGTGCTCGAGCCCGGTTTCGTCAGAACGCTTCCGAGCCTCGCTCGATGCGGCGAGCCGGCGAGCGCAACGCCCGTTGCACGACATCGTCGAAACCGGCCACGCCGTGGACCACCCGCTCGACTTCGACGAGAGCCGCTACCTGAAGTGCCTGTTCGCGCGAGGCTGAGCGATGCGGCACTGCCAGGATGCGAATCGCTGGTGGCCTGCGGCTTCGTCCCGGCGTGACCCTAGCGGCTCACTGCCAGCTCATGGCGGGGGGAGTGTCGTCACCGAGCCACTGACAGAGGAAGAGCCGGAAGCTCGCGATGCGGCCGTTCCGCATGGTGAACACGTGGACCCATCGGTTCTGGAACGACTCACCCGTGGCTCGCTCCTTGCCCTTGGCTTCGCCGAGGACGACGACCTTGTTGCCGGCCTCGATGAACTCGCGGGGGGCGGAGAACTGGAGCATCCACGCCTTGTCGACGGTCGCGAGGAAACTGCGCACTCCCTCGATCCCCCGGAATGCCCCGGTCACGTCGCTCGTGGAGGCGCCGTTGACCACCCACTCGACCTCCTCGTCACAGAGCGCGAGGATGGAATCGAGGTCGCCCTCGCCGAGGTGCTGGTAGATACGCTTGATCACGTCCAATGCCATCGGATGGCGCCTCCCGTGCTGATCGGATGAGAGATGGGATCTTCGCGGTCGGGCATGCGCGGGGCAAGCCCGACCACCGAACGATTCGTCTCGAGGCAGTCGGGCCACGCTTCAGCCAGTCTCGGTCGCCCCCGGTGTCGCCGCGCCGACTGAGGGGGCAGCACGTCGTGGCGCGATTCCGTGAACGCGGATACGGTTCCATAGACGTCCGGTCGTCAACCTCCGGGGGGAGTTCCACATGCCCACGCCCCGCCTGTTCGAATCGGCCGCCTGTGCGCTGGTGCTGCTCGCCGCTTCGGTCGACGCCCAGCGCGCCCCTCTGTTCCAGGGCCTGCGCGTTCCGCTCCGAGACATGGCCGGAGACGTGGCCCTCGGAGATCTCGACGGCGACGCACGACCCGAGTTGCTCGTCACGTCCCTCGCGGACGGCGTCGTTGGCGTGTTCGGTCGCAGCGTCACGGCCTTCGAGCACCTGGCGGACGTTGCCGTGGGCGTCACGCCGACGGGTCTCTCTGTCCTCGACCTCGACGGGGACGGCCGCGCCGACGTGGTCACGGCGAACCGCGGTTCCGACGACGTCTCGGTGCTCATCGGAAAGGGCGATGGCACCTTCGCACCCGCCGAGAGCATCCGTGTGGACGTCGGCCCGGTCGCTTTGGACGCAGGTGACGTGGACGGCAACGGCACGCTCGACCTGGTCGTCGCCTGTGCCGACTCGGGGCGCGTGACGGTGCTCCTAGGCGAAGGGGACGGCACATTCGGCCTCCCATCCAGCGTGCTCGTCGGCGGCCAGCCGGCTGACATCTCGCTGGCGCGCCTCGACGACGACGCGTTCCTCGACCTCGTCGTCACGGATCTCCAAGCTGCTGGCGGCATCGCGCTGCTCGGGGACGGCGTCGGTGGGTTCATCTTCTCGTCGACGATTGTCGGGCCGCAGTCGACGAGGCGTCAGGCGGTGGCCGATGTTGACGGCGACGGGCTGAACGACGTTCTGCTCGCGGGATGCGGTGTCTTTCTGTCTCGGGGCCTCGGTGATGGCAGCTTCGCGCCGCACGAATTGATCGTGCTCTCACCCATCACTTGCGGCTTCCTCGTGCCAAACATGCCGGCCCTGGTCGTGGACGACTGGAGCGCCGACGGCATCCCGGACATCGTGCTCACCAACCTGCTGGACACCAACGTCGCGTTCCTCCAGGGCGTCGGCGACGGCTCCTTCGTGGAGATCTCCAACCTCGGCACCTTCCAGCAGACGTTCTTCGCGCAGTTCGGGACGGAGATCGCAGCCGGGGACCTCTACGGCGACGGAACACTCGGGCTGGCCCTGCTCAATCCGACGACGCAGGACGTCGGCCTGCTGCGCGTCCCGCCCAGCGGGGACCTGGGCGTGTCCCGGTCGATGGCTGGCTCGTTACCGGGTGCCCTGGCGCTGGGCGATCTCAATGGCGACGGGGCGCTGGACGTCGTGACGGGCAACCAGGCGTTCATGTCGTTCCCGCCGTCGGGGCAGATCCACTTCGGCGCAGGGGACGGCACGTTCGCCAGCGTCCAGTTGCTCGCGTCCGCCGAATACCAAGAGATGCTCGTGGACCGCATTGACGACGACGGCAAGCCGGACCTCGTGACGCTCGTCGTGAACCCCTTCGATTTTACGAGCCGCTTGTCCGTGATGTACGGAGACGGTGCTGGTGGCTTCTCCGGGGGTGCATCGAAGAACCTGGGGGACTTCGGTCTCGCCATGTCGGCCGCCGACCTCGACGACGACGGTTTCAAGGACTTCGTCGTGGCCTTGCCAGCAGACCTCTTCAGCCTGCTGTCGAACGGCGCCGGCGGCTTCGGCGCGCTCGTCCCGCTCGGGACCTCGGGGCCATACGAACTCGGACGACTCGACGGCGATGCCTTCCCGTCGCTGCTCGTCGGGCGGGCCCCCTCGGAGCTCGAGCTGTGGGCCGGACTCGGAGACGGCACCTTCGCTCCTCCGACGACCGTCGCTCTTCCGGCGAGCCTGACGGACATCCTGCTCGCCGACATGGACGGCGACCAGATCGACGACGTTGTCGTAGCGCTCGGGAACGACGGGGTCGCCGTGCTCCCGGGTCTGCCAGGTGGCGGTCTCGCTGCTCCCATCCAGACGTTGCTCGATTCGACGGCGACCTGGGTGCGCTGCGCCGAACTGGACGGTGACGGTCGCCTCGACCTGCTTGCGGGCAGTTCGGGGGAGGAAGCGGCGGTGCTGCTCGGGAATGGGAGCGGCGGTTTCGCAGCCATCCACGGGATCGGCCTGGGAGACAGCCAGACTTCTGCCGCACTGGGCCACATGGGCGGCGATCGTCTGGCGGAGATCGTTTACGTGCAGGGTCTGTTCCCAGCGGCCGTCATCGCGATGAAGAACGGGCCTGGGCTTCCGTGGCGCGGATTGTTCCAGGGGCTCGCTGGGACTCGCGGCGTGCCGCGGCTCGCCGGTGAGGGCAGCCTCGTGGAGGGCGGCCCGGTGACGCTTTCGTTGCGCGACGCCCGCCAGGCTGCGGACGTGTTCGTCATCCTGGGGTTGTCCGAGGTGTCGACGCCGTTCTTCGGGGGGACGCTTGTGCCTTCGCCGGACGTCGTGCGGCTCTTCCGGGCGGACTCCGCGGGCACGTTGCTCCTGTCGACGCACTGGCCGCCCGGCGTGGAGTCTGGCGCGACCCTCTCCTGGCAGGCGTGGATCCCGGACGATGAAGCGGTCGAGGGCGTGGCAGCGAGCAACGCGCTGCTGTCCACGGTGCCCTAGCGAGCGTTGTGGAGAGCCGGCCTGGCCAGATCCGGCCAGGCCGACCGGTGTGACAAAGTAACTGTCGCCATACTCGCTACTCCAGCGTGATGTAGACCCTGGCCAGCCCCGAGCCGATACGGTCGGGATTGACGAAGTCGTAGACCACCCGATTCAGGCCCACGTAAATGTCGTAGTTGGGAGGGCCCTCGCTGTCGGGCTGTCCGTCGAGGGCAAAGAGCAGGTCAGCGCCCGGCGGGCAGGCGGAGAAGTCCACTTCGGTGTAATTGCTTCCATGGCTGAGGAACATGTTGCCCACGGAGACCTTCAGGCCGCTGTCTCGGAGGCCCAGGGACATCTCAGAAATCCGGGTTGAATTGGTCGGCGAGCTGCCCAGATCGCTCGCGAACACGCTCAGCGTCTGGTCCACGATCTGCATCTCGGCGTCTCTCTGCTGGGTGAAGTAATCTCCTCCACCTCCATCATTGGTCGCAGAGTCGCCGATGTTGAGCGTGAAGCCCTCGGGAACGCCTTCGTAGTCGAGGACTGCAACCATCTTCGTGTACCCCGAAGAGGGGTCGAGGGTCACCTTGAAGACAGTCTCGAAGAAGCCGTCCATGTTCGAGTCCACCGACGGTGCGACCATGGAAATCTCCGGGGCGATGAGCCGCGTTGTGCCGGTCTCGAGGTTGAAGAAGGCGCCCAACTGACCACCGCTGCTTCCACCCACCACGCTCCCCGGGTCCATCTCAAGCTGACCCGCTAGGTGCACGCCCGCCTGTTGCACGGGAGGACCGGTCGCGAACGTCAGCAATCCTCCCGCGGATATCACGGAGGCCACTGCCAAGAGTGCGTTGATGTGTTTCATGGTTCGACTCCTGTTAATGAGTACGCCAAACGCAGCATGCGCACGGCGTAGCCTCCTGACTGGGAGACCACTCATTGATCTACCGTCAGGAGCGGCGCTGCACCATGGGGTGGGGTGCGCACGTCGCGGAGTCGATGTGGGCAGTTGCCCAGGGCACTGTTCGGCAGCCTGCGTCAGCCAGGTGACGGCGTGCCGGGTTCTCGACGGGGCTTACGAACCACCCACGCCCGGTTGAGAAACCGACACTCCTCAGCCTTTGGCGTTCGCACGCCGTCACGGCAACAGCTCAGGGGTCGATTGGGTCGAGTGTGTCCGTGGCCTTGAGTGCTTGCTGCGCGGCCTTGCCGACCTTCTTGATGATTTTGAGCGCCGGCTTGGTCTTGTCGATCAGCTTGATGGCTGCCGCCAGCTGCTTGGCCGTCTTCTTGAGGGCGCCGCGCGCCTTCTTTTGAATCTTGCTTTTGGCAAGTGCGTCCACGGACACCATGGCATCCGCGACATCCGGTTGAGCACCGACGAGCAAGGCACGGGCGGCGTCAGTGTCCGGAGATCCGCCGTTGAGCACATGGAAGGCCTCGATCACGGCATCCATGACATCGTTCAAGTCGACCGCGATCTGTTCCTCGGCCGTGAGGGTGAAGCCCTCGACCGGTGGCGGGCCGTCGTCATCCACGCGGAAGCTGTCGAAGACAAGCGTGGCGGGGTGATTGAGGAAGCTGGCGCCCATGGATGGAACCAGGGCGTCGTCGGGGTCGGCGGGCGAGTAGTTGAAGATGCGTCCGATCTCGGTCAGCGCCCCGCCCTCGCTCAGCTCTCCTAGGGTCGCGGGCCTGGCTTCGAAAATGAGGTCTGTCCCATCGTGGGTGATGGACATCAGAACAAGATCCGTTTGCGGAAAGAGAACGCTGCCGATCGTGAAGAACTGGCTCTGGGCGCGCACGCGCAAGCCATCGCCTTCGCGGCGCGCGCAAATCAGCTCGAAGTTCAGCGCACCGTTGATCGTGCTGCGTTCGTCCAGCTCCATGCAAACCTGAGCGTTGCCGTTGAAACCGGCGTTGTCTTCACCGGGGGCCACGCCTCCAATCACCGAAACGGTGAAGGGCGGGTAGAGCCTGCGATTGACCCGCGTGAACCCGAAGGCGGTGCCGCCGGCCTTCTTCTTGGTGCGCACAGCCGGTAGGAACCGACTCCCTGCAGCAGGAGCCTCGGTCGTGGGTTTCATGGGAAAGACAAAGACGTCGGTCAAGTCGGCGTCTCGTTCGACCCCGTTCTTGCCCTTGATCACACAGGCGGGAGTGAATGCGCTCAGGACAATCAGCAGGAGCAGAACATGGCGGTGCGTCACGGTAGGCCTCCGGAGGTGAACTCTCATCACACGATGTGTGGACGAGCGAGGCAAGCACTCTGGCACGATCATGTCGGATGACGTCGTCTTCGGCGGCTCCTGCTCAGAGATTGGAGCCGAGTGGCACGCAGACGCCGAGGCCCACGGGAAAGCTGCATCCCCCTTGAGCCAGGGCCGAATCAAGTCGCTGCTGCGCGAGCTGCTGAAGCGCCCCTCCAAGCCTAGGAGCCACTTCATGCGTTGCGTCACACGAACCCCGGTTATTTGCGTCCTGTGCGTCGTCACGCTCGTGGCCGGAGGCAGGGAGGGGCAAGTTCTTGCCTGCGACGCCCCTGAACTCGTCGCGGCTATCTACGGCGACCAGTCGCAGTTCATTGTTCTTCGCATACATCTTCAATACCCCCGGCAAGGGGCCGCTGAGCGCATCGCTCGTGGGTTTCTTCAAGGGCGACCAGGTCAGTGTGAAAGGCAAGAGCAAGAAGGCCGGCAAGATGGGCATTGCTGCCTACGCGGCTCTGCTGCAGAAGTCGCTGAACACGGAGTTGACGTTCCCTAGCAAGCCGCTGAACGACAAGCGCATGACGATTTCTGCGTATCACGACTTTGGCGGGAGGGGGCGGCAGAGTTTCCGCGCGAGGCCGTGGGGACTTTTGACGTTCGGCTGACTGCGGCGATCAATGATCGCAAGGAGATGTCGAGCGGAGTGTCCTACGCGCACCTGCAGATGAATCGTCCGCTCTCGCAGTTTGGCGGGCAGTTCACGTCGTTGCGCGCGACGTACATGGCGGATGGCGGTGGCGGCTACCTCGGGCTTCAGCTGCAGACCTTCGAGCAGGGCAACATCGCCATCGACGTTCCGCAGATGTTCGTGGGCACCGCTGAGGTCGACATGCGCATCCAGCAGACCGACACGCAGCTCATCACCATGGCTCGCTCCACACCACCCGGCGAACCGGCCACTGACTCGCTCGGGAACGGCAGGACGGTCATCTCGAGCCAGGACATCCTGGTGCCGGTCAAGCCTTTCACGCTGGAGTTCAGTGCGCGAGGGTTACTCAAGAAGGGTCGGTTCAACTTCGGTGACTTCTCCCTCGGCAACACCGTGCCTGGCCCCGACCTGGAAACCGGTCTGTTCGTGGAATTGGCCAGCGCGCTGATCGACCTGGGTGAGGCCCGCGACGCGCTCCTGCAAGAAGCGCAGGTACCGATCTGGCCGAGGATGAACTGGACGTAGCCCGCGACACGCTCGGGGTGGTGCAAACCGATCTGCTGCAGGCGCTCGGCGCGGGAACGCTCGACGACTCCACCGAGGGCAAGACCGCGAAGAAGGCCCTCAAGCGAGCCATCAAGGGCACCGACAAGCTGATCAAAACGCTCGTGAAGGGGAAGGCCAAGGATCCGTCAAAGCTGGCCAAGCCCACGCAAAAGGCGATCGACTACACTCTCGTGGTCATGACCAATCTGTCCGGTCTCAAGGTCACCAAGGCGAAGCAGATCAACTTCGTGCCGCCCAACCCGTAGGTCGCTGGCCGCGTCGTAGCGAAGTCAGAGCGTTGAAGCACAGGCGCACATCAATCACCAACCAGGGACGAAACCATGCTTGCCGACAGCCACTACTATTTCCACAAGGCCGCCGACGTGCTCGGCATGGCGGACAACATCCGCACGATCCTGCTCACGCCGCGTCGCACCGTGAAGGTGGAGATCGTCATCGAAGGCGATGACGGCGAGCTGCAGACGTACACTGGTTTCCGCGTCCAGCACAACATGGCCCGCGGCCCGATGAAGGGCGGCCTGCGCTACCACCCGTCCATGGACGAAGACCACGCCGGCGCGCTGGCCAACCTCATGACCTGGAAGACGGCCGTCGTGGACATCCCCTACGGAGGCGCGAAGGGCGGTATCAACTGCGACCCCCGCACCATGTCGGAGAAGGAGCTGTTCCTCGTCACGACAGGCTTCGTGGAGCAGATGAAGGAGGTCATCGGTCCCACCACCGACATCCCGGCGCCCGACGTCAACACCAACGCCCAGGTCATGGGCTGGATCATGCACGAGTATTCCAAGTACGAGGGCTTCTCCCCGGGCGTGGTGACCGGCAAACCGCTGGACCTGTTCGGCTCTGAAGGCCGCGACGCCGCCACGGGGCGCGGCGTCATGGACGTCCTGGGCGCGGCGCTCGAGGAGCAGGGCAAGGCCTTCGCCGACGTCACCGTCGCCGTCCAGGGCTTCGGGAACGTGGGCAGCAATGCCGCGCTGCTGATCGCCGAGCAGGGCGCCCGCATCGTGGCCGTCGCGGATCACACGGGTGGCGTCTCGAACGCCGCAGGCCTGGACGTGGTCGCGCTGGACGCCTGGGTCGACGCGCACGGAGGCGTGAAGGGATTCGCCGGCGGTGATGCCTTCGACAACAGCGAGATCATCACCTGGGATGTCGACGTTCTGATCCCGGCAGCCATGGAAGGCGCCATCACCAAGGACAACGCCCCCGACATCAAGGCGACGATCATCGTCGAAGGCGCCAACGGTCCTACATCACCAGAAGCCGACGAGATCCTCCAAGAGCGGGGCATCCTGATCATCCCCGACATCCTGGCCAACGCTGGCGGTGTCACCGTCAGCTACTTCGAGTGGGCGCAGAACATCCAGCAGTTCCGTTGGGACGAGGAGCGCATCAACAACGAGCTCGACAAGACCATGAGCAAGGCCTACGCCGCGGTGCGCGCGATGGCCACCGAGTTCGACATCGACATGCGCACGGCCGCCTTCGTGCTGGCCATCCGTCGCGTCGGCAAGGCGGCCTTGTCCAGGGTCCACGTCGGGGTGGCCCCCAAGCTCTAGCGCCCTCTCAAGCCCTCAGCGGGAAGCACCCGCCAGTCGGGACTGATTGCCGCCTTTGTCCAAGAAGTCGGCCAGACGCACGACGCCGAGCAGGGTGGTGACAGTCGGCCTGGCCGCGGATCGTTGCCGGACGGCTCTGGTCAGGACGCTTTCGGGACCTGATACGATCGATCCTGGAGGGTCTGTCCGCGCCCGGAGATCTGCCCATGCGAGACGTCGAGAAGCACGCCATTCTGTGGTCCGTGGTCCTCACCACGGTGTCACTGTCGAGTGGATGCGCGGGTCCCGTTGAGAGATCGGTTGCTCCCACCCCAGGGTCGGCGACGCCGGTCGCGACCCTGTTGCTTCCGGCTCCGGATGTCGCCGGGACGCGCACGCGCGTGATGCCTGACGCTTCACGCGCGTCGTCCGACGAACGCCCCGAAGCGCCTACGGCGGTGCTCGTCGCCGCCGGGATGGAAGCGCTCGAGGCCAAGCGCCGGAAGCTCGAGTCGCGCGGACCCAAGTCGTTCGACAAGCCGCAGGAGGCGATGGAGTTCCACGTGCGGCAGCGTCTCGCAGCGGGTGCCGACCGGCTGCCCATCGCGCAGCTCGAGGCCGAACGAGACCGTCTTCGCCAACGCGAGGCACGCGTCGCGTCCCAGGCACTGAGTGTGCCACCGGGGGGCGTGCTGGGTTGGAGCTGGCTCGGCCCCGGCAACATCGGCGGCCGCACGCGAGCGCTCGTGATCGACCCCGGTGACCCGGACGTCATGTACGCCGCGGGCGTGGCCGGTGGCGTCTGGAAGTCCACGAATGCCGGCGCGAGCTGGAACGCCACCGACGACCTCATGCTCAACCTGGCGGTGACCTGCATCGCGATGGACCCGACGGACAGCAGCGTGCTCTACGCCGGGACGGGCGAGGGCTTCTACGGGTCGAGCACCTTCGTGCAGGGCCTCGGCATGTTCAAGTCGGTCGATGCGGGCGCGACTTGGGCGCAGCTCCCGGGGACGGTCGGTGACAGCGTCCCCGAGGGCTCGTTCCACTACGTGAACAAGATCGTGGTGAGCCCGAACGACAACGCAAGGCTCTACGCGGGCACGCGCACAGGCGTCTGGCGCAGCTCGGATGCCGGCGCCAACTGGACGCTGGTGCTCGCCAACCCCTTCTATCTCACGGCGTCGGCCAACTCGAACGGATCGCTCGTGGGCTGCACGGAGCTGGTCATCCGGCAAGATTCAGCACCGGACGTGCTCTTCGCCGCCTACGGCAGCTTCATGGCCGACGGGCTCTTCCGCAGCCTGGACGGCGGCAACAGCTGGCAGGCCTACACGGTGCCGGCCAACCAGGGCCGGATGACGATCGCCCTGGCACCGAGCGACAACGACATTATCTACCTGCTGATGGCCGACAATGGGGGCGTCGGGGCGACCGGGCAGATCGTCGACCTCTACCGCTCCGACGACGGCGGCAACAGCTTCGTGAACCGTATCGACTTCGGCACCCTCACGGGGCCGTGGCTGCTCAGCAACCTGATCCTCGCGACGGGCTGCCTCCCGGGAGGCACCTACTCCCAGGGCTGGTACGACAACATCGTTGCCGTGGACCCCGTCGATCCGGACGTGGTGTGGGTGGGGGGCGTGGACATCTTCCGCTCCGACGACGGAGGGCAGACGTTCGGCATACCGGGCTACTGGATCTTCTACACCATCGATCCGCCACCGCCGTACCAGATCCACCCCGACCACCACACGATCGTCTTCCACCCCGACTACGACGGCGTGTCGAATCAGACGATGTTCGTCGGCAACGACGGCGGGCTGTACCGCACGCAAAACGCGCGGGCGGCTACGAGCCAAGAGGACTGCCCGCTGCCGGGGACGCTGCCCCTGCCGGCGGTGGTCTGGGAGCGCCTCAACAACAACTACGGCGTGACGCAGTTCTATCACGGTGACAGTGCCGTGGTCGCGGACGTGTTCGTCGGTGGCGCCCAGGACAATGGCAGCCTGCGTGTCGAGGCCCAGGGCACGCCCAACGACTGGGACCTCGTGTTCGGCGGAGACGGCGGCTACGTGGCCATCGACCCGACGGATCCGCAGGTCATCTATGTGGAGTACCAGTTCTTCCCGACGATCCAGAAGTCGACCGATGGCGGCGAGACTTTTGCCGACGCGACCAACGGCATCACCGACACCGACGGGGGGTTCATCGCGCCCTTCGCGATGGATCAGGCCGATCCCGACGTGCTCTGGACCGGTGGTTCGAGGCCGTGGCGCACCAAGGACGCCGCCACGTCGTGGCAACCCGCCGGTTTCGACTTCCCGGGCGCGAGCACGCTGTCTGCCATCGCCATCGCGCCCTCTGACTCCGACGTGGTCTACCTGGGTTTCGAGAACGGCTACGTCGTGCGGACGACCAACGGCTTGGGCGCCTTCCCTGTCTGGACCGTGCCGGCCGCGCCGGCGGTCAACGGATGGATCAGCAGCCTGGCCGTCGATCCGCTCGACCCCGACAAGGTGTACGCCACGACGTCGAACTACGGCCTGACGCACATCCTCGGATCGGTGGACGGCGGGCTCACGTGGACCTCGCTCGACGGCATCGGTTTCGAGGGCGTTCCCGATATCCCGGTGCACTGGATCGCCGTGCGGCCCTGCAACCGCGACCAGCTGTACGTCGGCACGGAGCTGGGCGTCTTCGTGAGCGACGATCGCGGTGGGAGCTGGACGCCGGTGAACACGGGGCTCGCGAACGTGGTCGTGGAGTCGCTGGACTTCCGGGACGAGGACACCCTCGTGGCCTTCACTCACGGCCGTGGCGCCTTCCTCGCGACCCTCGAGCCGTGTGCTCCGCAGATCGAGGGTTCAATGAGCGGCAGCCGCCCGCAGAAGAAGGCCGCTCCGTGACGGTGTGTGATCGCCGGGCGTGTTGCTCGCGCGGACGCTCCGTTCGTCGCATGTTCGAATCCCTTCACCCTTGCCAGCTCTTCTGAAAGGCAAGTCGCGAGTTCAACCTCGAGCCGCGCACTAGAACAGGGCGCATGAGACCCTGGACACTCTGGAGCGCACCGCAGACTGACGGAGGTCACAGCATGGGAAACTCGAAGCGCTTGGCCGGCGTTGCTACCACTGGTGTGTCGCTGCTGGCCGTGATCGCGCTCATGCTGTGGCTCCTCACCGACCAGGACGAGAAGCGCGGCGCGGAGTCCGTCGTGTCCCGATCACCCTTGGTCGGGGGCCGCGGCCGCACGCCAGCACCGAAGGACTGGCCGATACCTGAATCGCCCGCCGAGCCGCGCCAACTCTTGCCAGGGTCTGCTGATGGCGGGGCGCTCGGTGATGGGGGCTCCGGTGGTGTGCTTCGGCACTACGGCATTCGGCATGCCAGCGGCTCACGCGCCAGCGGTCTGCGCGTGGCCTTCCAGCACCACGGAAAGACGATGGATGTGGGGGAAACGGACGCGAACGGTCTGCTCGATTTCGTAGACCCACAGCCCGCCGCTAGCGCGCCCGTCGGCCTGTGGATCGGCGGCGTCGCGGGCTTGTCGTCGGCTTCGACAGCTTGTCTCTCGGGGTCCACCACACGCTCAGCTACTGTGGCATCGCCGGCGCCTGCGTGGCCTTCTTTCGGCAGGACCTCAGCGACCTGGGCACCGGGAGCTTTGTCGCCGGCCGCTTTCTCACGGACCAGAGCTGAGCGGGCGGGTGTTTCAGCCCTCAGGCAGCTGGGAGATGACCGCTTCCGCCAAATCTGCGAGGCCCGCCTGCATGCCATCCGTGACGGCGATGACCACACGGACGTCGCGCTGCAGGATGAGCGCCCCTTCGGGGATACGGACGGCCTGGCGGAACTCCTCAGCGTCCTCAACGGAGTCCCACAGTGTTGCGAGGACCGTTGTGTTTTGCCCATCGCTGGTTTCGTAGAGCTGACAGACGTCGTACCCCCAGCCTGCGACGGCTGGGTGTGTCCAGCGGGCGGGGTCTCTGGCCAAAGTTTCGTCGGGCACCGATGCGTTCACCAGCAAGGCCAGCATCAACTCGCCCAGGGTGTCCTCTTCCACGAGAGCCCAGCCCTCTCCCAGATGGGCTGAGCCGTCCTCCAATGCGAACGCCTTGGGCAGGTCCTGTGCGTCTTCGCTCCAGTACTTCTCTGGATGAAGGATCTGCTCAGTCGAGAGTGGGGGCTGGGAGAGCGCCCGTGTCACGTCGATGGAAACGCTCTCGACATCAGTGGTCGAGCCACTCCCCCTGGTCAGGAAGTTCACCCCCAGGTAGTAGTTGGAGCACATCCTGCGCTTGAGCAAATCGGGGATGTCCTGAGCCAAGACACGCAAAGTACCGATCTGCTTGATCTTGCTCTCGGGTGTGGCGTCGGAGAGCCCGGCCGCCGACATGAACGCGATCTGGTGCAGCACGGCCGAGCCTTCGGTCGCCCCGGCGAATGCTTGCCAACCGTCCTGAGTCCTGGGCGCGTGTTCGACCGTCTTGCCAGACCAGAGGGCGTGTCGGTGATCGTCCAGTGCATGCACGGCTTCGTGTGCGATGAGGTCCTCCAGGAACTCGACGGGCGTGTCCGCGCAGAGCAGAAGGACCTCGCTGCTGCCGATCCATGTACCCGCCACCAGTGAGCCCATGGTCTCAACCGAAGTCTGGTACAGGTCGAGCCCGGTCGGCCATGCGCCAAGCTGGCCAAACGCACGGCCCATGGCTTCGTCGGACTCACGAGACGAGACGAAGCCTGACTCAATGTGCCGGTACATGGCTTCGCGAGTGGCCAGCCTGACTTGGGGCGCGGCTCGATATTCAGCCTGCCTCAGCTTCGCGATGATGGGCAGGACCCGGGACACGATCGCCCGCAGCTCGTTCAACGTCGTGTGTTCCAACGCGGTCTGAGGGGGAGCTGGGTTGCGCGACCGCAGATGGACGTTGTCAATCAGGGTGGGCGCCGCTCCTTGGGCGGTGACCCTCAGCGCCAGGGCACGGGCCTCGGACGGGACGTCGATCTTGAGTCGCACGGTCACCCACTCACCCAGCTCGGGTGCATGAACCGAGTCGGCGGTGTCGAGTATCTCCCAGTTGTTCGTGTCCGGGTCGTGGCCCCAGGAGTCTGCGGTGAGCCACAGCTTGCACCCACGGGCGAGTGGGTTCACCTGCGCGCTGAAGGCGAGCTGTCGCCCACCTAGCAGAGCCGGGATATTGACGGTGAGTGACGGCCAGCTGTCCGAGGCGGCCTCGAGCAAGACCGCAGGGTCGTCGTCCGGGCCCAGGTCTGCGACCGGGCTCGCCTCGTCGAGCATCCAGCCGCTGGCCTCGTCGTCGAGCGTTGGGTTGGGAATGAGCTCGTTGATGGCCAAGTCATCGCCACTCTGGAGGGCGGAGCCGGGGGCGGCCACGGCGAGCAGCACCAGCAGGGCGCGACTCCCATGTCGAATGGTTTCGAGAGTGGCCATGACGCGCAGTCTACATCGCGGCTCCTATCATTCCGCCGACGAGCGCGACGATCAGCGCGCGCCCTCCACAGGAAGCTCCGGGGAACGCAGCTTCCCGTCACCCTCAGGACCCGTAGCACTCCTCTGGGAAGTGGTTCCCGTTGTAGATGTTGGTGGTCTAGTTCTTGGACTCGTGGTCGTAGAGGTCGCAGTCTCCGCTGCCGGTGGCCACGTTTCCGCTGAAGGTGTTTGCCCTGTCGTCGGCTTCGACACCGTATTTCTTCGCTTTCTTCACGGTGTTGGCGATGACCTGGCACAGCGAGCCCCTGATGATCATGCCGTTGCCCTGCGAGTTCTTGATCTTGTTACCTTGGACCACGGCCCCCAGCACGTCTGGGTACACCTCGATCCCGCGGCCGTCGGGCTTCTTGACCACGTTGTCGAGCACGTACATCTCGCTGGCGCTGGTGCCGAAGATGTTGGCCACTGCGATGCCTGTGCTGGCTCCGGACGTCTTGTTGTCCTGGATGGTGATGCCGCTGCTTCCGTCCCCGACCCGCACCTCATCGCCGGGCTGGGCGGCATCGATGGCGGCCTGGATCGTGGGCTGCTGCGTCGGCACCTTGATCGTCTCAGCGGTGGCGTTCGCACTCAGGACCAGCAGGGTCGCGCTTGCCAGCAGGATGTGAAGAAGAGACCGGTTCAGGTTCAGGGAGCGGATCGTGGGGGGGCATAGGGGGAATCATGGTGGGGCTCCGTGGACCCACGCAGCGAGCGTCGGTTGAGGGCGATGGCGGGCGTGAGCCGGTTCTGTACTGCTTCGGCACAGGTTCAGCGCCGATTCAGCAGGGGATACGCCAAGCGCAATCGGAGCCCTTCGGGGAATTTGCCGGCCACTCGCACCCGTATCCGTGTCCGTTCTCGCGACCGTGCGCAGAACCGTGCCCATGACCATGCCCATGACCGTGAAGGTCTCGGCACGGCGATGGCGTGTCTCCCGGTGCGGAGCCGACCGGGCCGCCTTCCCTAGCGGAGAGACGCGTGAACGTCAGCCAACAAGCGCGGCGGGGCCTTCCATCCAGCGCCTGCTACCCTGGCGTTCGTGACTGCACAGGACCCACCCTCCGACGCCACCGCTTGCCTTCGTCGGCTGGCGAAGGGCGACGAGAGCGCGGGCGAGCAGCTGCTGCCCCTGATCTACGAGGAGTTGCACCGCCTGGCGCGCCACCACATGGCACCCCAGTCGGCGGCCCACACGTTGCAACCCACGGCGCTCCTGCACGAGGCCTGGATGCGCCTCGCTGGCAGCGCGTCGCCCGACTGGCAGGACCGCGAGCACTTCCTCTCGTTTGCATCGCGGGTCATGCGCAACGTGCTCATCGATCACGCGCGCAGACGCTCGCGCGCAAAACGCGGCGGCGACCGGGAGCGCGTCCCGCTCGACATGGCTCTCGATCAGTACGAGGTGCAAGGCGTCGACGTGCTCGCCCTGGACGAGGCTCTCGCATCCCTGGGCGAGCAGGACCCCCAGCTCATGCGCCTCGTGGAGCTGCGCTTTTTCGGCGGCCTGACCATGGAAGAGACCGCGCGCGTGCTGGAGACCTCACTCTCCTCGGTGGAGCGGAGCTGGCGCTTGGCGAGGATCTGGTTGCGCGACGCACTGGGCGGTGCTGATGAAAGCTGAGGAATGGACGCGTGTGGAGCCGCTCCTCGCCCGCCTGCTCGAACTCGAGCCGTCGGAACACGAGGCGTTTCTCGAGGCTGTCTGTGACGACCCCGCCCTGCGTCAGCGCGTGGCGCAACTCTGGGCTGACGACTGCGCGCAAGACGACTTCCTCGAGCTTCCAGGTACCGACGGCTCGGGGCTCGCTCCGATTTTCGGAGACGCTCTCGACACGCCCTCGGGACGCACGCCAACCACGGGCGGCAGCGCTGCGGTGGCCGGTGAGCGCCTCGGCCCCTGGCGGCTGACGCAGCCCCTCGGGGCAGGCGGCATGGGGGAGGTCTGGCTCGCTGAGCGAGCCGACGGTGCCTTCGAGAAGACGGTCGCCATCAAGTTGCTGCACGCGCGCTTCGGGACACCCGCGCTGCGGGCGCGCTTCGAGCGGGAGCGCCAGGTGTTGGCGGGTCTGGCGCACAAGAACATCGCGCAGCTGCTCGACGGCGGCACGTCCGAGCAGGGTGTCCCCTATCTGGTGATGGAGCGCATCGACGGCATCCCCGTCGATCGGTTCTGTTCCCAGAACGCCCTGAGCATCCCCGAGCGCCTCGAGCTCTTCGTGCAGATCTGCGACGCGGTGGGGGCGGCCCACGCCAAGCTCGTGGTTCATCGGGATCTCAAGCCCGGCAACATCCTCGTCACGACCGACGCTCGGCCGAGCCTCCTGGACTTCGGGATCGCCACCGTGCTGGCGGATGACCCGCTGGACGTCCCGGTCGATGACCCGGTCGATGACCCGGTCGATGACGAAGCGCCACAGAACGAGTTCACCCGCGGCGCTACCTTCAGCCTGACCCCCGGCTACGCGAGCCCCGAACAGCTGCTCGGCGAACCGGTGAGCACGTCGACCGATGTGTACTCCCTGGGAGTCATCCTGTATGGGATCCTCGCGGAGCAACGACCCTACGAACAGGGAGAGTCGGGTCTACTCGAATTCGCGCGCTCCGTTGCGGAACACGCGCCCCCCGCACCGAGCGCGGTGTGCCCGTCGCCCGCACGCCGCCTCCTGCGCGGGGACCTTGACGCCATCGTGGCCAAGGCCATGAGCCGGGAGCCGGCTGGCCGCTACGGCTCGGCGGACGCCCTCGCGGAGGACGTCCGCCGCCACCTTGAAGGCTTCCCCATCCTGGCGCGGGAGGCCAGCGCCGCTTACCGCACACGTCGTTTCGTGAAGCGGCATGCTGTGCTCGTGGGCGCCGCCGCCGCGCTCTTCCTCATCATGGGCGTGTCCCTCGCCATCATCTCTGACCTGCTGCTGGAGACCCAGGGGGCTCGGGACAGTGCTGAGAAAGGGTGGGCGTCCGCTGGCGAACATGCCGATAGGATGCGTGCCCTGGCCGGGTCGTTGGTGTTCGACATCCACGACTCCATCGAACACCTCGCAGGTTCGACACCTGCTCGGACTGCGCTGATCGGCTCGGCGGTCAGCACCCTGGAGGCGCTCGCGGCCGACACGGGCGAAGACCCGGACGATCAAGTCGAGCTCGCCGCGGCCTATGCTCGGCTGGGCGATCTGCAGGGCCGGCCGACCGCCGCGAGCCTCGGTGACTTCGAGGGTGCGTTGGCCAGTCACGAGCGGAGCCTGCAACTCTTCGAGCAGGCCTCTGAGCTCGCACCCGAGCGAGTGGACCTGCGCAGCGGGCGGCTCGATGCGCGCGCGAAGATCGGCACACTGCTGCTGCGCCTCGGGCGCACGGCGGATGCGCTGGCATTGTTCGAGTCCGTCCATGCGGAGGCAAGGTCGGTTGGACTCGCTGCGCTTCGGGCGGAGGACCTGTTCCATGTGGCGGAAGCGCAGCTCGGCATGGGACGTTCCCAGGCGGCGCTCGAGAACCTGGGTGCCGCGTTGCTCGTGGCACGTGCGCAGGCGGCCGAGCACCCTGATGACTTCCAGGCACGCAGGACCGTGCAAGTCGTGCTCAATAAGCGTGGCATCGTCCAGCGACAGCGGAGAGAGGATGCGGATGCCAAACGGAGCCTGATCGAGTCCGTCTCCATGGCGAGCGAGCTGCTGAAGCTCAGGCCGGAGGATGGTCAGATCCGTCGGGATCTCGGCCTGGGCTTGGGCGAGCTGGGGTCGCTGTTGCAGGAGACGGGACGGATCGTCGAGGCGCTCGAGGTGCAGCGCCGCCAGTTGAAGCTCTTCGAGACCCTCGCGGCCGATGATCGGGCCAATGTGATGGCGCAACAGGATCTCGCTTTCGCGCACGAGAAGGTCGGCGAGTCGCAAGCAGCTGGCGGGGATTGGGCGGGTGCGCTGGCCAGTTTCGAGCGAGCGCTCGACTTCTCGCAGCGAGTCGTCCGTGCGGGCGCCGGCGGTGCAGCCGCTCTCCGTATCGAAGCGCACAGCCGACTGAGGGTAGCCGACGCCCTGGTGGCGCTCGGCCGCACAGACGACTCGCTCGAGGCGGCCCGCCACGCGGCCAGCGCCCTGGCTGCCCTTGCGGAAGCCGACCCTGCGGACGCTGACGTCGCCCGCGACCTGGCCCTGGCGTACGTGCGCATCGGGCAGATCCAGCTGGATGGAGGCGAGCCCGCTGCCGCCTTGCGCGAGTTCCAGGCCTTCAGTGACCTCATGCAACCGCTCGCGCAAGCCGACCCCGATCATGCATGGACCCGTCGCATGGCCATGGTCAGCTTCTACTTCTGCGCCGCGGCCCACCGGGAACTCGGGCGTGACGCCTCGCTGGCGGATCGGGAGCGAACGCTGCACTTGGAACAGGCCATCGAAGGCTTCGAGGAGGCAGTGCAGCGCACTCAGCGACTTCAGCAGTTGGGCCTGCTGCTGGCCGGCGACGAGGAGATGCTGCCGACGATCGAGCAGGAGATCGCTGCCTGCCGGAGTGAAGGCGCGACTCTCGAAGGCGTGAGCACGGTCTCGTCCCCTTAGTCGTGCGGTTCCGCCCTCGTGGTGTCGTGCCGCGGACGCTGCCCATGAATGGACGGAAAAAGCCCGAATCTGCTGAAGGGATCTGGACGCCGTCAGCGTGTCTCCCTCCGAGTCCCACGACAGCCTTGGCCCGAGGTCTGGTCTTCCCGCCGAAGGTGTCGTGAAAAACCGAGGAGTGGACCATGAACATCACCAACCGATCTCGCGCCGCTGTGCGAACCGTGCTGTGCCTGTTCCTGCTGGCTGGAAGTCTGGCAGCGTCACCTGCCAGCGATGTGGTCTACCGGGCCGACCAAGATTCCGACGGCGCCTTCGAGCTGTACCGGGTGGATGGCAAGACGGGCGCTGTGGCCAAGTTGAATCTCCCGCTCGTGCTCGGCGGAAGTGTCGCTCTCGACTACAAGATCGGGCCGAAGGGGCGGTACGTCTACTACCGGGCGGATACGCAGAGCGTTCAGGCCTTCGAGCTCTACCGCGTTCACTTGAAGACGGGGGCAGTGCTCAAGCTCAACCAACCGTTGGTGGCGGGTGGCCATGTCGTCTCGTTCCGGGTTGGGCCGAAGGGGAAGAGCGTTGCCTACCAGTCCTACCAAGACAGCACCGACGTTGCCGATCTCTACCAAGTGGACCTCAAGACGTTTGCCGTGACCAAGCTGAACGGCGTCCTCGTTGATGGTGGGACGGTGGCCTTCTACTGCTTCGGACCCAAGGGGCGATCCATAGTCTACCGCGCGGAGCAGGAAGTGAAGAATGTGGTGGAGATCTATCGTTCGGACCTGAAGACCTTCCAGGCGACCAAACTCAACGGCTCCCTCGTGGAAGGAGGGGACGCTTCCTCCAGCGAGTTCGCCTTCGACCGCAAGGGGAAGTCCGTCTTCTTTCATGCCGACCAGGATGTGAACAACGTGTTCGACCTCTACCGAGCGGACTTCAAGAGCGGACTGAGCTCGAAGGTGAACGCCCCACTGTCCGCGGGTGGAATCGTCGCGGAGTTCCAGGTGGACCCCAAGGCACGCAGCGTTGCCTACCGTGCCATCGAGAGCACTGGTGGTGTCTACGAACTCTTCCATGCACCGCTGAAGGGGGGCCCGGTGACCCGGCTCAACGGCGTGCTCATCCCGGACGGGGACGTCGCGGAGTTCGAGCTGGACGGGCGGGGAAAGAGCGTCGTCTACCGCGCGGATCAGGATCTCAACAACGTCAGCGAGCTGTACCGCACGGAGATCAAGTCGGGAACCGTGACGAAGCTCAACGGCCTGCTCCCCGTCCAGGGGGATGTGTTTGTCCATCAGATCGGGCCCAAGAGCAGGCGTGTGGCCTACCTCGCCGACCAGGACACGCAGGGCGTCCGCGAGCTGTACGTCTTCGACACGAAGACGGGCGAGCGGACCAAGCTCAACGGGAGCCTCGTGCCGGGCGGCGATGTGTTGTCGCAACAGAAGTTCTTCGGGCCCAAGGGGCGCTACGTGATGTTTCGCGCGGACCAGGACATCGACAACGTGTTCGAGCTGTTCCGGGTGGACTTGAAGACAGGTGAGCGGCTCCGGCTCAACACGCCCTACTCAGCGGGAGACGGTGTCTTCAGTTTCAAGGTTGACGCCAAGGAGAAGACCGTCGTCTTCAGTGCGCGCCACGACTCGACGGCGATCGAGCTCTTCAGGGCGAATCTCAAGACGGGGGAGGTGAGCAAGCTCAGCGGCAAGCTGGTCAACGGGGGCAACGTGCTGGACTACCAGATCGCCGGAAAGTGAGGGCTGGGGCTGGCGCCCGCACGCAGCTTCGCCATTCGATCAGACGATGGGCGCCACAGTGCGTATGGGTGTCCCAGCCCTCCGGCCATAGGGTCGAGTGCCCACGCGGCAACCGACGTGGTGTATCGCGTGGCCTCTGGGCCATCGACACCGCGATCTGGGCCCGCACACCCGGAGTACGCCTTGACGACACAGCGCGAGAGCCCACAACCCAAGGGAAGCACCGCGGTCATTCGCGATGTCGTTGACAAGGTGGATTCGTCCAAGAAGGGACGGTCCACGGCCATGGCCAAGCTGGAGCGCCGGCTCAAGAAGAAGGACCGGGAGGAGATCTACCAGGCTGCGCTCACGTCGTACCTGGACGGTGAGGCGCTCAAGCCCTACCAGGCCGAGCTGATCAAGATGCAGCGTCACCTCGAGTTGACCGGGCGCAAGGTGATCATCCTGTTCGACGGTCGGGATGCGTCCGGAAAGGGCGGGACCATCCGGCGGGTCACGCGCTACATGAACGAGAAGCACTATCGCGTCGTGGCGCTGGGCAAGCCCAACGAGCACCAGCGCACCGAACTCCACATGAAGCGGTACATCGAACACTTCCCGCATGCCGGTGAAGTCGTGCTGTTCGATCGCAGCTGGTACAACCGGGCGATGGTCGAGCCCGTGATGGGTTTCTGCACACCCAAGCAGTACCGGCAGTTCCTGTCGAAGGTCGGCGACTACGAGGAGAGCTTCGTCGCGGACGGACAGACCACGCTGATCAAGCTCTACTTCTCGGTGACCAAGAAGGAGCAGGCTCGCCGCTTCGAGCGGCGCAAGAACGACCCCCTGCGCGTCTGGAAGCTAAGCGAGGTGGACTTGCAGGCCCAGGACCTCTGGGAAGAGTTCACCGAGAAGAAACATCACTTGCTGAAGACCACGCACACCAAGCAGAACCCGTGGTGGGTCATCCGCTCGGATGACAAGCAGGCGGCGCGGCTGGAAACCATGAAGCTGATCCTCTCGCTGGTAAAATACCGCGGACGGAGCCGGCGCCTGGATCTCACGCCTGATTCCGCTGTAGTGGTGAGCGGCACCACCGAGAAGAAGCTGATGGAAAAGCAGCGTCGCAAGCGTGGCCGGTTCATCAGCTGAAGCCAGGAGCGCTTCGGTGTCGATGAGTCCTTGGCGGGTACCTCGTGGAGATGTGACGTGGGTGGCAAAGCAGACAAGCTGGACAGCACAGCGGGCGAGAGCCGGGATGGCCAGGACTCCAGGTCCGAGGCGGAGAAGCGCAAGCCGCTGAAGCGCTCCACCGGAGTGAACGGCAAGGTCAACCCGGAGGACCATCGACCCGCGAACCACTACGACCCGTCCAAGAAGGAACGTGTGCCCGTCCTGGTGCGCAAGCGGACGCTGGACTACGAGCAGGTGCTCGAGTTGTTGCAGATCGAGTTGCTCAAGTTGCAGGCCCACGTGAAGCAGAAGGGCGAGCGCGTCGTCATGCTCTTCGAGGGCCGCGATGCGGCGGGCAAGGGCGGCGCCATCAAGCGCTTCATGGAGCACCTCAACCCGCGCGGTGCACGCATCGTCGCGCTGGAGAAACCCAGCGACCGCGAGGCGACGCAGTGGTACTTCCAGCGTTACGTCGCGCACCTGCCGGCAGCTGGCGAGATCGTGTTCTTCGATCGCAGCTGGTACAACCGCGCGATGGTCGAGCCCGTCATGGGCTTCTGCACCGACGAGCAGTACGGTCGCTTCATGAAGGATGTTCCGCTCTTCGAGCAGATGCTCGTGAAGGACGGCATCCGTCTGTTCAAGTTCTATTTCTCGGTGTCACGCAAAGAGCAGGCACGTCGCTTCAAGGAGCGCGAGAAGAACCTGTTGAAGCAGTTCAAGCTCTCGGCCGTCGACATCGAGGCGCAGAACTACTGGGACCACTACTCCGTTCGCAAGCTGCAGATGCTGAGCGAGACCAACCGCACCATCGCCCCCTGGTGGGTCGTCAACTCCGACGACAAGAGGGCGGCGAGGCTCAACTCCATCCGCGTTGTCCTCACACACGTGGACTACGAGGGCAAGACGGACCACGCCGAGCTGCTCAGGGTCAGGCCGGAGTACGTCGAGTCCGGTATCGACCACCTGAAGGTGATCGAGAACCAGCTCATGAACCCGGGGGATCCGGACTGAAGCGTGCTGGCCGCGGGCCGATCAGCTAGGCGGCTCGTCGCTGCCCGGCGACAGCGTCGGCACCGTCCGGGCGATGCGCTTGCAGAAGTAGTAGATCCGCTTGAGGTTCGATAGCACGTCCACCTCGATGGTGTAGGCCTGCAGCCGGTTGGGTTCCGCGGCCACGAGGCGTTGCGCTTCGTGCAGGGCAGCCGAGTCGGCCAGCTGGTTCACCTCTTCCTTCATGTTGATGACGAACTCGCTCGCCCGGATGTTCTTCTGGGTGGCCGCCATGAGGGCCGAGTCCAGCGCCCGCGTCACGACGGTGTGGAACTTGCGGAGCACCTCGCGCGTGGCCGCACTGATCTCGACGTTTCCGTTCAGCCGCCGTCGGCCGAGTCCGACGATGTTGATCTCGATGATGTCGCCGATGCTCTCCAGGTCATTGGCGGCCTCCATGAGCTTGATCAACTCGGTGGACTCGCCCTCCGTGAGGGCGGCCCCGCTGATCTGGCCCAGGTAGGTCACGATCTTCCCGTGCAGCTGGTCCGCCAGGTCATCGCGCTTCTCGAGCGCCAGCAGCTGCTCGGTTGTCCCGTCGAGCAGGGTCGGTAGGGCGTCGGCCAGCATCTCCTGGATGAACTCGCCCAGGAAGATCAGCTCCAGCCGCGCTCGATCCAGTGCGAGAAAGGGCGTGTCGATCAGGTCGGGGTCCAGGTATCGGACCCGGACCCGGTCGTCCTCCTCGGCCAGCGGGCGGTCCGGCACCAACCATTCCACGATGCGGGCGAAGACCGGGACGAAGCCCAGGAACAGCAGGGTGTTCGAGACGTTGAAGATCGTGTGGGCATTGGCGATCTGGCGCGGCGTGACGGCGGCCAAGCGCTCGGCCGCCGGCAGCCCCTCGGCCTTGGGCGAGAAACTGGTCACGAATCCGGCCAGCTGGTCGATGAAGCCCACCCACACCAGCACGCCGGCGACGTTGAAGATGACGTGCACCGCGGCGGCGCGGACCGCTTCGCGCGGTTTGCCGATGGACGCCAACAGCGCGGTGATGCACGTGCCGATGTTGGCGCCGAAGGCGATGGAGATACCGGCCGTGAGGCCGATCAGACCCTGGCTCGCCAGGACGATCACGACACCTGTCGTTGCCGATGAGGACTGCACGAGGGCGGTGAACACTGCGCCGGCGAGGATGCCCAGCGCGGGGTTCTCCATGCGCGTCATCCACTCGATGAAGGGCGGGTAGCTGCGCAGCGGCTGCATCGCGTCGCCCATCATGGACATGCCCAGGAACACGAGGCCCAGGCCCATGATCCCGGAGCCGTGATGGCGGACGGTCTCGCGCTTGGAGGCGAACAGCAGCGCGAAGCCGATGGCGATCATGCCCAGCGAGAACTGGCTCACCTTGAAGGCGACGATCTGCGCCGTGATCGTCGTCCCGATGTTGGCCCCCATGATCACGCCGATGGACTGGGAGAGCGACATCAGTCCCGCCGTGATGAAGCCCACCACGAGCACGGTGGTGACTGAGGAGGACTGAATGACCGCGGTGACCAGCGCGCCGGTCATCACGCCCAGGACGCGGTTCTTGGTCAGGCGCCCGAGGATCGCCCTCATCCGGTTTCCGGCGACCGCCTTGAGCGCGTCGCTCATCTGATCCATGCCGAACAGGAACAGGGCGAGGCCGCCGCCGAGACCCATGATCAGCGGCAGCAGTTCCAGATCCGGGGTCACGCGGCTGGCTCCGCCTTCACGACAACGACCGGCCGTGGCGAGAGGTGCAGGACACGCTCCACCTGGGAACCGAGCATGAGGTGCTCGAGCCTGGTGAGCCCCCGGTGGCCCATGACGATGAGCTGCGCGTCGATCTCGTCGGCCACCTCGAGGATGCGTGTCACCGGCAGTCCCGAGATCAGGCGAACGCTGGCCTCGCGGAGCGCGGCGCAGTCGGGATGGCGCGAACGCACCCTCTCCATGAATTCCTGGAGCAGCTCGTCGGCCACCTCCGTCAGCGGCCGGGCAGCTCCGGTCTCGTCGGCGCGCACGTAGACACCCGGCGTGGCGATGGGGTCGTGAGCAACGTGCAGCACGACCAGCGGCGCGCGCAGGGCACCCGCCACACGACTCCCCCAGATCAACGCGGCCTCTGCCGCCGGCGAGAAGTCCACCGGAGCGAGGATGGGGGCATTGTTAGTGACCATGAAGTCAGATGATACCCATCCTGCGGACGTGACCAAACCTCGGGTTCGCGTCACGATGATGCCTGGTGCCGATGACGCCTGGTTGCTGATGCCGCCGAAGGCCGCGCTCAGCGCAGCGTTGTCCTGCGCCGGTCATTCAGGGACCTGGATCCGCGCAGGTCAGGTGCTCACGCGACCGAGCTCGGTCACACGTCAGGCGTTGATTCGCTTTTCGTCGCCTTCGGTTTCCCACGCAAATCCCATGGAACACCGTGTCCTCATCGCCCACTGCGGGCGACCACGTCTTGACCAACATGGGTGATCACGATGCCTTCACAGAACTCCCTTTCTAACGCCTACACGGTGATTCATTCCTTCACGGGGCAGTCATCCCAGTTTTCAGACGGTGGCGACGAGCCGCATGGATCTCTTGTGGCCGATGGCAGCACGCTCTACGGCATGACGTACAAGGGCGGGGCAAACAACAAGGGCGTGATCTTCAAGCTGACTCCGCCGAGCGACCCTTCCGGCGGCGATCCGTACACCTATGAGGCCATGTACTCGTTTGGGTCGGATCAACCTGCAAATTGCCCAGCGGACGGCTGCTTTCCGCGTCACGGTTCCATGACGCTTCACGCTGGGACTTTGTATGGAGCCGCCATCTCCGGCGGTGTTCCGACGGTCAACTTTGCCGGCGGTGGAGGTGTTCTCTTCTCGGTCAGCACGACCAAGACGGGCGCTTCCTCAAACCCGTACGGCTACCAGGTCATCCACGCCTTCTCGGGAGCCACACAGAAACCGGAGTCTGCGGCGTCCAGCAGCAAGCCCGATGGTGATCAGCCACACTCGGGGCCCTATCTGGCGCCGGATGGCAAGCTGTATGGAATGACGCAATTGGGCGGGGACGACGACGTGGGGACGGTCTATTCGATTGAAGCGGGCTCAAATACCAGCGGCTATGAGGTGGTGTTCTCGTTCAAGAGCGAGTCGGGCGCGACGGGCAACAAGACCGGCCCCGGCAACAAACCCCACGGCGCGCCTATCGTCCTGGAGAACGGGTGCATCTACGGGATGACCCGCTCCGGTGGGGACCTTCAGTTGAGCTACCAGAGCGGAAGCGCGGGGGGCACGGCCTTGGGCGGCGGAACCGTGTTCGCCTACGACCCCAAGAGCGGTGAGGCGCAGCGCGATGTCTATGTCTTCAAGGATGACAAGCACTCGGGGGCTCAACCTCTGCACGGCAACATGATTGAGGTGGGCGGCTTGCTCTACGCCATGACCCACAACGGTGGCGAGCACTCCCACGCGAGCTCGGGTGCGGACCCAAGGTTGATCAAGGGCCACGGCGTGGTGTTCTCGTACGACCCAACGGCCGATGCTTCAGCGAATGCTCATGAGCTCATCTACGCCTTCGGGTCTCAAGCGGGTGATGGGGAGCACCCCCTGGGCTCCCTCGTGGCCAGCATCGACGGGAAGACCCTCTACGGTCTCACCGGCCATGGCGGAAAGGGCAACGGTGGCACCGCTTTCAGTGTCGCGGCCAGTGGTGGTGAGACCAGCGAGGCGACGCTCTACGATTTCGCAACCAAGAGTGAGGGCGTGAACCCAGGAGATTCGGTGATCCTGGTGGATGGAATGCTGATCGGGATGACACGGTCCGGCGGCGCTCACGGAAAGGGTGTTGTGTTCACCCTCGACCCCGAAAGCGGTGACTGATATTCCCTGCTCAGCGTAGGTAGCCCATGGCACGCAGACGATCAAGCTCCTCGGGATCGAGAGTGCGCTCTGTGTCGCCTTCGCCGCTGGCCAGGTAGTTCAACAGGAGGCGCACGGTTTCTTCCCAGGCGCCCGGTGGGCCAGGGAAGATGTCGTGCTGTTGCTCAGGATCCACGGCCACGTCGTAGAGCTCCACCTGGAACAGCAGGAGAGGGTCATCCAATGAGAGCTGCGCGTCGGCGATCTCCCAATGAGTTGTCGGCGCGAGCGGTTCGATTGGCATGGTGGCGAGGCGCACAGTGGTTCCGGCTGCAACAGCGACGGGAGGAGTACGCACCTCGCTCGAAGCTGCGTCCGTGTGGGTGATGGCGAGCCGGCTTCCTGGGACGGGTCGCCAGCCTTCCGGGGTTTGTTCCTCGATCAAAAGTGCGAGCTGCCCTTCGCTGCCTGCGACGGTCGCCGTGGCGCAGACCAGGCCCTCGGCGGGTGTTTGCCAGCTGGGTGTTCGCAGGATGGGACGCTCGTAGTCCCCAGGTAGGATGCGCAGTGCTCCTGCCTCGTCCATCGCCTGGGTTGCGAAGGCCGCAGGAATGACCCACGCGTCTGAGCTGTGTCGCTGCACGGCGTTTTGGTCCAGTCGCTCGAGCCAACGACGTGCCAGGCTTGGGCTGGGGGCCGCAGCTCGGGGCATGGTCAGGATCCATGTCTGGCTCCCACGACGAACCGAGGCGAGCCAGTGCTGCTCTTCGATGCGATCGGCGAAGCGCACTAGGGGAGTCTGGGGTGCTTGATCGGAAGACAGGGGCGGAGTGTTCAGCGAGCGTCCGCGAGCGCCCTTCAAGGGCGGCATTCCCAAGATGTCCAAGATGGTGGGCGCCACGTCCACGAGGCTGACGTCTTCGGGAGTGAAGCCGACCGGTCGGCTCGTCGACGGCAGTGAGACCAGCAGCGGGACGCGCACCAACTCATCGTAGAGGCTCGCCCGGTGGCGCCAGCTCCCGTGATCCAGGAACTCCTCCCCGTGGTCTGCGGTAAAGAGGATCAGTGCCTGGTCGCGGAGGCCTCGGGCTTCGAGCCCCTCCAGGAGCCGACCGATGTGTTGATCCAGATAGGCGACCTCACCGGCGTAGTCTTCTCGCAAGGAGTCGAGGTTGTCTGGAGTGCACTCCGGTTCGTTCCATGCGATGGGAACAGGGTGTGGCAAGTAGGGGTCGTGCGGGTCGAAGTAGTGGACGTAGAGGAAGAAGCCCGCGGACCCGAGATCATCGATGAGCGCGAGCGCATCATCCGTCACCTCGTCGGCGGCAACATAGCCGGAGCGGCGCGCGTACCAACCCGACGCCCCCAGCAGGGGCAGGATGGGCTTTCGCTTGGCATTGGGGCCGCTGATCCAACCCTGCTTTTGGGCCCAGCGATTGAAGCGCATCACCCAGAAGAGGCTGGCCTGCGCCTCGTGAGTGTCCCGCCGAATCACGTCGAAGCCTCGCGCAAACCCTCGGCTCGGGTCGAGAATGGGATTCGAGATGACGGCTGCCGTGCGATAGCCCTGACCCTTGAGTTGCTCGGTGAGGACTGGAATGTCATCCGTCAGGACTCCGGCGGACGTGCGCACCCCGTGCAGGGCTGGCTCCCTCCCTGTCCACAGGGATGCCATGGCCGGCAGAGTCCAGGAGGAGGTCGACATGTTGTCGCTCACGATCCAACCTTGGGCGCCAATGCTGTCGATATGCGGCGTGGGTTGTTCGGCGCCGTACGCGGACAAGGCATCTGCCCGAAGCGCATCCGCCACGATGAGGATGACTGGCGTCCCCTCTGCGGCGTCCCCATAGGTTTCGCTCGGCCGCAGAATCAAAGCGCACGCAACCCAAGCGAACACAAGCACACTGAGGCCAACGCACCCGCAGCGCAGGCCGCCACCCGGACAGCGAGCCAGGGCCCATGCACCGCCCACGGCGCAGCCCACGCCCACCGCGGCCGCGGCAAGCGCTCCCCCGTCGCCGAGCCAGTAGGCGAGGGCGCCCAACGCTCCCAAGCCCAACCCTCCTCCGACGGTGGCGCGTTTCGGCGCGAAGGATGTTCGAGCCAGAGGCGCTGTCAGAATCAGGCCCAGGACAGTGCACGCAAGCGCGGGCAGGCACCACGTGGCGACCGCATACGCGAGCACCCAGGGCACTCGATGGGTGACGCCCGCTGACGTCGTGTCCCACACGCCCTCGGCCAGTCCGATGAGACCCACCCCGGCGCCGACAGTGAAGAGCACACCCACGTCGGAGGGTCGCCGTGCGTGCTGCTGGGGTTGCGCCCTCGCTGTCATGCCCATCACTCCGTGTGCCATCCTCCTCGGGAATGGCGAGGCTCCTTGCGGCGCCGGCCGCATCGAAGCGGCGCCGGACGCGCGGATCGCCTACGATCCGGACTATCGCACGAACGGTCTCCAATCGGTCGGTTGGCGTAGGATGCATTCTGGAGATTCGACATGCGAAGAACAGTTCTCGTCGCGGCGTTCGCGTTGCTCCTCGTCAACTGTGGGGGGGCGGAGCAGGCGACACGAGCCGACACCGACCATCCAACGACCTATGCCAAGGATGGGCTGACGTTTCAGGTGCCGGGGAACTGGAGCGTCACCGAGGATGAAGACTTCCCCACGCATCGCTTCGTGTTGGTCGAGGAACCGGGAAACGCGCTCGTCGTCATGCAGCTCTTCCCGTTCCACCAGCCTGCAGACATCGCCGCCTTGGCACGGGACTTCGCGGCCTCGACGGCCATTGCGTCCAAACCCTGGCCCCAAGAATCGACCTTCGGAACGCCGGGCACGGCCGGCGGGTACGAGACTCTCCGAGAGGCGTTCACCCTCAGGGTGCTCGCATCTACAGTCCCGCACACGCGCGACTATCGTCTCAAGGCCTATGGCGACCGGATGTGCTTCATCGTGGCACAGGTGGCGGACGAAGACCGAGCGAACGTCAAGTCAGGCTTTGAGCAGATTGCCAGGTCGATGGACTATCGCGAGCCCTAGTCGGTTCCCTGTGAGTTCGGACTCAGTTCCAAGACACCTACCTGATGTGTTGGGGCCGCCTCCCCGTGCGATCTTCCGCGCCGCTGTTCGTCCGGTGTCCAACGCAGCTGCGGCGGGAGCGGCGGCTGGGCGGCTCTCGAGATTCGCAGCGCGTCGTTCTTGGGCCTGGACCAGCGCATGTCAGCCGCTCACGCGGCCAACTCCGTTTTCACGAGGGGCTTGATGCACTTCCACCTGGATCGGGAGAGGCGTCTTCTTGAGCAGCCTGCTTCCCGGCGACGGCCCTCTGCTCGTAGGCCTGCGCAACCGCGTTTCAGTGCGCGTGTTTCAGAACATTGCGACCAACAACCCACCGACCAAACATCCTCGGACCGTCGGCAAGCCCGTTGGCACCAATCCTGCGTACGTAGGGATCGGAATCCAGAGCGGCCTCTTCGGCTGCAAGCCCCGCCCGACCGCAAGGTCGAACGGGGCTCGCAGCACGCGGGGCGACGCATGGTCACGCCGCACTAGAACGAGTGGCTGATCGAACTCACAGGAAGGTGCAGAGCCCCTGGCACATACGGCGTGCTGCCGATCAGGGCGAAGGGCAGGTGCTTGCCTGCGCACTCGGCCTTTTTGATCGCGGACACCTGGGTCGCTGTGATCGCGCGATGATAGAGCGTGACTTCGTCGAGCCCACCCTCCAGACCCGATGTGTCGAGCGGGTTGCCGCGGCCGATGGAGAGTCCCATCCCGGACGAAAGTGATCCGATCACACCAGAATTGTCGTTCGTGGCGACGAGGCTCCCATCGACGTAGATCTTCGTGTCCACACCACGCGTGACGACCATGGCCACGTGGTGCCACAGACCATCCTGGATGTTCGTCGTCGAGGTCGTCATGTGGGCCGTCGAGCCGTCGTACATCTCGAGGCCAGGCTGTCCGGCGTCCAGGAACAGACGGTAGCCGACACCCACAAGCGAGCGCTTGTCGAGGAAGGTCTCGGTGCTCGCCGAGGGAGCCGTCACGCGGATCCATGCCTCCAATGAGAAGTCATTCAAACCCACCTCGAGAGCGGCATTCGGTGGCACATCGACGCCCGAAAGGCCGCCGTCGAACTTCAGGGCGCAGCGGACGACACCCTCACTAGCGGTGAGATTCGGTCCCTCCCAGCTGCCGTGGACACCCGTCATGATGTCTTTGGAGATGGGGGTGCTCGCTGTCCCGTCCTCATCCAGCTTCCACCAGCCCACGGCGTCGTCGGGCCGTGGCGTGGAGTTCTTCTTGGAAGAGAGCGTTTGTACCTCGCCGTCCGCCCGATCGGTCACATAGGTGCGCCTCTCGCACTGGACCTTCTTCTCGCCGTCGATCGATCCGATGACTCGCCACGTGCGTTGCAGCTCCAGGCCACCCAGCATGGGAACGCTCGGCGCCGAAACAGGCACCGATTGGCTCGAGTAGAAGTCGGCGCTGTAGGACGGCGCGGTCACATCGTTCCAGGTGAGCGTGGTGACGTCAGGGTCGAGCGTAAGGCTGTAGCGGGTCTGGAACAGGTCCCGAGCATCGATGCCCGCGAGTTCGTCCGCAGCCATGGGGAACTCCGGCGTTGAGCTCCCGTACTCATACGTTTGGATCTTGTCGTCGTCTGACGGAGCGATGGCCCGAACAGCCAGGTGCACACGGCGCATGTGATCGACGCTCACGTCGAACGGGCGATAGTCGGTCTCGTACTCATTCACGGGAAAGGCCCACTCGCCGGCGCGGACGTCGGCACCTACGAACTCAAAGACGCGTCCGTAGGACTCGTCGACCACGAACACATTGCCTTCGGGGCCGACAGCAATGCCCGTCGGCCAGAAGAAGGGTTCCAGCGGGTTGCCCCGGAAGGTCTGTTGGAGGTTTCCCCACTTGTCAAACACCTGCACGCTGGAATTGCCGCCCAAGCTGGTGCCCGTGGCATAGACGAACTCCTGTTCCTCGTGGCCGGGGATGTCGTTCACCGCAATGCCGAACGGACCGTCGGTGAACATGGTCCACTCGGACGGCAGGACCGCAGAGCCGGTGGGGGTCATGACCCAGCGGATGATCTTGTGGCTGACGTCGTCGGCCACATAGGCCCAGGACACCGGCGTGTGGCACCAACCCATGACGGCCACATCGACGGGGTCCATGAGCAGGCTCCCTCCGAAGGGCGCCTTCGGACCGAGGCCCGCAGGGAACACCTTTGCGGAGACGAGCTGCGCCGAGGTCGGCAGCCCGAGCAAGAGCGTGGCGAGCAGGGTGAGAGAAAGCTGACGCAGGGTGTTCATGGCGGCCGTCCTTTCGGTCTTTCGGGTTCGTGGCGGCGAAGCCTGCGGCTCGCTCTGCCAACTCTCCCGTGGCCGATGGCCGCTTGCGGTGGACACAAAAATGAAAAGAGGGCAGCCATGAGCTGCACCAGGGTCTCACTGCCTACCGCGGCGAGGAGGGGAACGACAGCCCACGGATCGCCTCCGTATGCCCTCGTACCCCGGCCGTGGCCGCTCAGGCGATCAGTTCTCGCAGAACACCACCTCGAGCCCATTCGAGAGCGCGAGGTCGAAAGGCTGGGTGTCGTCGAAGGACGCGTACTGCATGAGCAGGGTGAAGCCCACGAGCAGCGGATCGTTGGGGAGCGTCGTCGAAAGAGACAGTGCGCCGCTCCCATCGAGCCCGAAGTTCAGGAGGATCGCGCCAGGCGACGGATCCACGAGCAACCGCCCGCCCGCAAACGGCAGATCGAGCTTCACCTGGCTGCCCATGAGCAGGCCTGGCTTGTTCGGCGTGCCACCCGTGACGTTCACCGTCAGCGGGGCGCCAAGCACGGGCTCCACGTCGAGCGCCAAGAGGAGGCCGGGGAGCGGGCCAGCGACGCCGTAGGACTCGACGCCACACAGGCGCACGGTCTCGGTCGTCGATGTGCCGATGTTGCCCATCGGGTCGGTCGAGACGACGTGGTAGCTCACGTCCATGCCGACGAGCCCGTCGGTCGACGGCGCGGGGTCCACAACGCCGCGCCACAGCGCCCCGCCCACATAGTCCATCGAGGTCGTCGAGCCGCCGACTTCGCCGCTCTTGAGCGTGTCGACCACGAGGTCGGCCGTCAGGTAGACGGTTTCGTCGTCCACGAGCGCGTCCTCGATCCAGGCCCGACGCGCCCAGCCGCCGGCCAGCTGCGAGAGCGCCAGTGTCTGGGGCGCCAGCGCGAGCTGCTTGATCACGGGCGCGCGGCTGTCCGCCGGCCCTGTGTTGCGGTGGTACACGTTGGCGAACGGCAGGAACTCTCCCTGCACGCTCACGATGTCGTAGTCGCCGTCCCCGTCGAAGTCGCCGAGCCCGAGGTCGAGCGTCGCGTCCGGCGCGACGTCGAAGGCGCCGGAGACATAGCTGAACCAGTTGGCCCCCACCACGCCGGTGTTCAGGAGCAGCTTCTCGGGTTGGGGTGGCCCGCCCGTCGAGAACTGGAGCGCGCCCACGAGCAGGTCCAGGTCTCCGTCGTCGTCGGCGTCCAGGTAGGCGAAGTCGTTCTCGTCCTCATTGTTCGGCCCGTCGAAGTAGGTGGGCTGGTTCGTGAAGGCGAGCGTGCCGCCCGGCACGAGATCGTTGTGCAGGAAGGTGTTGCTGAAGGGCGTCTGCCAGTTCATGAGGAAGGCGTCGAAGTCGCTGTCGCCGTCGAGGTCGGCGAACTCGGTCTCATAGGTGTCGCCCCCGGGCGCTGTCGGGAAGATGGTCCCGTCCAGCGTGAACTGCGCCGTCCCGTCATTGATGTAGGCCTGGGTGACCGGCGACTTGCCGTCCACCACGAGATCCAGGTCGAGGTCCTGGTCGAGATCCACCAGCTTCACGTTCTGCGCGCCGATTTTCGGCACGGCACCGAGCCGCGTGGGCTCGTCGGTGAAGAAGCCGGTCCCGTCGTTCAACAGCAGGCGTGCGAGGCCGCCGGGTGGGCCGAAGGTCGGGAAGCCCGCGTCGGCGAACACGAGGTCGAGGTCTCCATCGTCGTCCAGGTCTCCCGCAACGACCGAGAACCCGTTGAACACGAACGGCGACGGGAGCCGGTTTGATTCGTCGACCCACGCGCCAGTCATCGGGTCCTTGCGCAACAGGCGTTGGGGGGCCTCGAAGGCCACCGCGATGGCGATGTCATCGTGACCATCGTCGTCCAGGTCGGCCACGGCCGCCGACTTGGCGTGCATGACGAGCCCGGCCGGGAAGAACGTCGCGGTCGCGTCCACGAAGATGGGGTCACCGCCCACACCCGCACCCGTGTTGCGGAGCAGCGTCGGCAGCAGCGGCTGTTCGTTCGGGGCCTGGAAGTCGCCGGGCTTCTCCCAGCCCTGGGCGTTCAGGATCAGCACGTCGAGCAGCCCGTCACCGTCCGCATCGAGCGGGATGGCTGCCTCGCTCCAGACTGCGGGATCCGCGGGGATGGCCGAGGAAACGAACTGCTGACTGGCGACGGGGGTGGCCAGGGCCGCGACCAGGGTCGCGCACACGAGGAGGCGCATGGGGAACTCGGGGGGGGCGGAGCGGCGGTCCGGACCGGGGGAGAGCCCGGACCGGGGGAGAGGAGGGGGAGGGAAGCCTATCTTGAAGCTGCAATCCCGGGGGCCGCTGAATCCGAACGCGCCCGTCGGAGTTGGCGGTGGGGGTATTCCGGACAAGGGAGTCTGGCGACGGGGTTTTCGTGTCACGCATCCCGCAGCGGCGGCACTCTTCTCTAGACGCCCGGAACGACTCCCACCTCCGTGGGGCGGTCGCTGCCACCCCTGGAGACCTCCGATGTTCATCGATCAGCCCCTTGTGAGCCGTTCCCTGGCTGCCTGCGCGCTCGTGCTGGTCCTGCTACTGGGCTGCCTCGGCCCGCTGGCGAACGCTTCTTTGCCGGTCCGCGCCGACGAGGTACCAACCCGTGAGGCGGCCCAGAAGCTGCTGGAGCGAGAGCGCTTCGAGCAGGCGATCGAGGCCTTCCAGAGGATCGCGGAGGCAGAACCGGAGAGCGCTCTGGGCTGGTTCGACCTGGCTTCGGCCCATCACGTGGCAGGCCACTACGAACAGGCCGTGCAGATCGGTCGGCATGCTGCGGAGTTCCCAGAGCACCGGGCCACCAGCCTCTACAACGTCGCTTGTGCCTCGGCGCTGTTGGGCCGTCAGGATGATGCTGAGGCGGCGCTGAACGAGGCACTGGAAGCAGGCTTCTGCAACTACGACCTGATTGCTGTGGACACGGACCTGGAGCTCCTGCGCAGTGCGGGCAAGTTGCGCATGCCAGCGGACCATGAGTACGCGACGCTGCGACACGGCGGGGTGGTCGTGCCGTACGTCGTGTTGCTGCCGGAGGGCTACGACGAGCAGAAGACCTACCCGGCCGCAGTCGCCTTTGCGCCGGGCGGCATGGGCATGAAGTCCACGGACTGGACGCTCGACACGATCTGGGCGCAGCCAGCGGATCGTGCGGGTTGGATCATCGTGTGCGCGGCCCAGCCCAGCAATGGCTGGATCAACCACCCATCACACCACGCACTGAACGCGCTCATGACCGACATAGCCAAGAAGCACAATATCGAAGAGGACCGCTTCCAGTTCATCGGTCTGGGTGAAGGCGGCCGGCCCGCGGCGACCTACGCCTCCATGTCGCGCAAGTTCGTGCGAGGCCTCACGCTGGTGGACAGCTCCGGCTACGGCCGCTGGCACGATGAGGACGTCGCGGACGTGGCCAGCGAGGAACGGCCCGTGACGCTCTTCGTCGGGGGGGCGTCGGGCGCCCTGCGGGAGGAGGCTCAGCGTGTGGAAACATTGATGAGGGGAGCTGGCGGCGAGGTGAACTTGGTGGTGCTGGACGGTCACGAACCGGCCTTGCTGCGACTCGATGCGAAGCGGCTGCTGGCGACGACGCCTGCCGGGACACCTGGTACGGAAGACCGGGGGCACTGAAGCGCTGAGCCCACCCGCCTGCGCCGCAAGCCAGAGCAGCCCACGAACACCCGAAGGTGTCCGTGGGCTGCTTCCGGCGAACGAGCGCCGACGGGCGCCGCGTCCCGATCAGAACACAGCGAACTGGGCTCCGTTGCTGAGCGTGTAGCCGTCCGGCCCGGCCGAGTCGAGGAACACCGACTGCAGGAAGATCGTGAGGCCCTTGATGGCACTGACGTCTGGAGGCAGCGGGATCGAGGCCGAACCAGCGCCGGCTTGGCCGGGGGCAGCACCCATCGGCAACGGGAGGGTCCTCATCCACGAGGGGTCGATCAGGAAGGTCCCGCCGACGCCGGGGATGCTGGCCTGCCTCAGGCCGAGGATGAGCAGGCCATGTGCGCCGCCCACCACGGCGGCCGATCCCGGTCATGCGAGGGGCGTGTTCGCAGATCATCGGAAGGCGCGGAGGGGCTAGGCGGGTTCGGCGTCCTGCAGCAGACCGTCTTGAGCTTGACCAATCTGGGCGAGGTCGAACAGGCCGACGTCGACGGGGACGGCGATCTCGAAGTCGTCGCGAACGCCTCCGGCGAATCGCTGAGGCACTTTCTCCTCTGATACCCTGGCACGCCCGCTTGCCACCGGTGCCCTTCTATCGTGCGTCCTCTCTCCATCATCAGCGGCATCGTGCTCGGGTTGCTTGGCATGGAGCTGGGTGTGCGTGTCGGCCTCTATGAGCATGAGGCCAACCGCAACTACTGGGGGCGCCACGCTTTCATTCCCGATGCCGAGGCGGTCTATCGACAGGCACCGTCCACGACGTCACTGCATGGTCGTTGGGGGGCGCTCCCCCCGGCGTCGTTGACGACGAATGCGTTGGGCTATCGCGACCACCGGTTGCTCAACGAGGCAGCCGACGTCCCGCGCGTGATGGTGCTGGGGATGTCGAAGGCGTTTGGTGTCGGTCTTGCACAGGACGAAGACCTCTTTCACCGGCAACTTGAGCAATTCCTGCGAACCCGAGCGGACGTGCCGGACGATGTGCAGGTGTTCAATGTGAGTCAGACGGGGTATCGCACCCGCGAGCTTCGCTCTCTGTTGGCGCGCGAGATCGGTGTGCTTGATCCCCAGCTCGTGGTGGCGTTCGTGCCCTATGGCAAGTGGGAGAGCTTCTATGGACAGGGGAAGGAAGTCGACATCGTGAATGGTTACCGATTGCCACGCGGGCGTCCTTCAGCGGGTGGTGTCCTCGATGATCTTCGCACCCTTTCGTGGGCCTGGATGCGCATGACGACGAGTTCGTTGCTCAGCATTCGCGAGTATGTCGACGGGCAGTTGCTGACGCGTCTCACCGCCGAGCAGGCGGATCCGGTAGACGCTACGTCGGTGCGTTCCGGTGGAGGGCAGAAAGTCCTGAACAACATTCGTTCCATGAAACGACTGTCTGAGAATCAGGGTGCAGCATTCGTGTGTGTGGTTCAGATTCCCGAGGATTGGGATGGCTGGATCACGCGCGCGCTGCGGGGCGAGGTCAAGGTCGTGGAGATCGCGGTGGATAGCGAGTGGATGTTCTCAGCAGACGGCCATTGGAACGCAACGGGACACCGGGAGATCGCCCGGATCTTGGCTGCTCAGCTTCCTGTGCAATCTCTGAACTGACGACCCCCTCGCTCTCCCGCCCCTGCTTCCTTCATGAGCTTCGCATCCGGCAATTTCCTGCTCTTCTACCTGGTGCTCCAGGTCGTCTACTGGGTGTTGCCTATCGCGCGCGTGCGCAAGTCGCTCCTGCTCGTCGCGAGTTACTACTTCTACATGTCATGGGATGTGGAGTTCGCCGGGCTCATCGCCGTCTCTACGCTCGTTGATTATTCCGTCGGCCTCGTTCTCGGAAGCACCGCGGCGTCCAAGAAGCGGAAGGCCGCCCTGTGCGTGAGCCTGGCCGTCAACCTGGGCTTGCTGGCCTACTTCAAGTACGCGGGTTTCTTCGTGGAATCCATGCGAGAGCTGTTGAGTTCGCTCGGTGTTGCCGTCCAGCCGATGGAGCTGGAGATCGTGCTTCCGGTCGGCATCAGCTTCTACACCTTCCAGACGCTGAGCTACACCATCGATGTCTACCGGGGGAAGCTGAAGCCCACCCGTGATCTCCCGGATTTCGCGCTGTTCGTAGCGTTCTTTCCCCAGCTCGTCGCGGGCCCCATCGTCCGCGCCTCAGAGTTCCTTCCGCAGTTGTCCGTGGCTCAGCGCCTGCAATGGTCTCGGCAGTTCGCGGCCTGGCAGAGGATCCTGATCGGACTGGCCAAGAAGATCGTCTTGGCCGACAGCTTCGCGCTCGTGGCGAATCAGGTGTTCTCGGAGCCCGAAGCCTACGGGTTCGTTGGCACGTGGTGCGGCGTGTTGGCGTTCGCATTGCAGATCTACTGCGACTTCTCCGCCTACTCCGACATCGCCATCGGGGCGGCGGCGAGCTTCGGTTATCAGTTGCCCGAGAACTTCCGATATCCCTATCTGGCGGGGAGCATCCGGGAGTTCTGGAGACGTTGGCACATTTCACTGTCCACGTGGTTGCGCGACTACCTCTACATTTCGCTCGGAGGAAACAGGCGCGGCGGCTTGCAAGCGACGCGCAACCTGATGATCACGATGTTCCTGGGTGGGCTTTGGCACGGAGCCGCATGGACATTCGTGGTCTGGGGGATCTTCCACGGCAGCTTGCTGGCGATCCATCGCGTGTGGTCTGCACGATTCGGCGAGATGACGCGCTGGCTCGGCGTGCCCATGACGTTCGGCGTGGTGTGCATGGGGTGGGTTCTGTTCCGCGCTGAGACCTTCGGAGATGCCGGCGTCGTCTTCGAAGGCATGCTGGGTGTGCGCGAGGTCGCCCACTCTCCCTCTCTGCGTCAGCCGGTGCTTCGATTGGGCTGCGTCATGCTGTTGGTGCATCTCGTGGTGGCCTGGAAAGAGCGCTACGCGCCCACGGCCTCGTGGCCGCTTACCTGGCGCGTGGCTCAGGCAACCCTTTGTGCAGGTCTGATCGTCGCCTACTACGAAGGCCAGGCGGAGGCGTTCATCTACTTCCAGTTCTGATGAGTCTTGCGTGGCGCAGGGATGTCAGCGTTGACGATTTCCGTCGGTCTGCGCGGCGCGAAGTCCACGGATTGTGTCCGGGGCACTCGGGTCGATCGCGGATGCGGCTCCGCATTGGGGGCGAGGAGGCCTGAAGGCCTCTGGGGGAGAGTGCTCAATCGATGGTGCGCAGCCCGTGAGTGCTGCGGCGTCCCTTGGAGGTTGGGCCGTGTGGGGTACGCCAAGGTGACGCAGGACGGACTCTTCGGGCCCCACAGGTCAGGCTCGTCGTTTGGCCCCCTTGAGCCCGAGGATCTTGCATGCCTCCTCGTCGAGAAGCGCGCGGACCGCCTCCGAGTCCTCGTACTCGAGGATCAGATCGCAGAGGGAGCGAACGGTCTCCGGTTGTGTTCGACGTGCGAAGAGGACAAGGGGTTCGACTTCGCCGAGACACTTCGCACCTGCGAGCAACAGCTCCAGTTCAGCTACGGGGAGCAGCGGGTATTCGGTGTCCTGGTTGAGATGGCGGATACGTTTGAGGTCGGTCGCGGCCTCTTCGAACAACTGTCTCGGGTCTCCCACCTCGTCGGACTCTTCTGCGATTGCATGCAGAATGCGCGAGGCCGCCGCTGAGAGAGCGTAGGACGCCAACCGCTGAGGGCTCGGAACGCGCTGCTCCTCGGGAAGGGCATGGTTTCGGCGCATGAACGCGGACGTGGCCTCGGTCTTCTGCAACGCTTCGGCTTCTCCAGCGATGCGGCGTTCCTCCGCCGTATAGACCTCCAGGCTCAGGACTCCCTTCAGTGGGAGAAGCATTGTGTGTTGGGCCATGACCCCCAGCGGACTCGCAGGGCCCACCAAACTCATGACCATTCGGCCAGCCGATGCCGTCATCTCGAAGTCAGCGTTGACGGATTCGTCGTAGCGCTGCAAGCACAAGAGGAACTCACGGAGCACGCCTGCCACGTCACTGTTTTGGAGCGCGTCCCCTTGGTCAGAGAGCTCTCGGATCCAGTTGAATGACTGGCGCTCAATGTCATTGAGGTCGGATTGGGAGAGGTTGTCGCTCCATGGCGAAACGATCAGGCGACTCGCAGCGAGTCGTTGGAGGTTGGCGATCAAGACGGCGAGGTCTTCCTGCTTCACCTGCATGTCGTTGGAACCGCCTGCAAGCGCTTCCGCAACGGATTCGACTTGATTGACGACCTTTGAAACTAAGCTGGTCATGTCCATGTCTGAGTCGCCCTCGTCATCGGGTAGTGCCTTCTGGAGTACTACAATCGCTCTCTTGAGCTGCCCGGTGGAGAATCTCAGGCCAAGTTTGTTCTGAATGGCCTCGCTGAGGCCGTTCCAGCTCAGTTCACTGCGCTTGTCGCCCATCACCCCGTCCATGTCGATGCGATCGAACTTCTCAAGTGCGTTGAGAAGGGCATGTGCGCACTCCTTCTTTTTCGGCACCCGGGTCCGTGTCCGCCTGACCACGACTCTCAGGTGATCGCCGCTCCTGTCGGGTGTGCCGGGTTCGGAGTTCGGGGCCCACTGAGCTGGAAGATCGAGTTGGTCAAGGATTGTTGGGTCGCGGTAGCTCTCCTGGTTGGCGCCCATCGCTGCCTCCCCTCAAGAACCAAGTGTCTGGATAGCGGACGTGACAGGGAGTAACGGGTTGAGCCGCTGAAACAGGGGATTCAAAGCCCACGCAGCCGCGCCTGCTGAGACCGAAACGAGCATGAGCGAGGTCAGAAGTGAGGTGATGAAAGAACGCATGACGAGGTCCAGGGAGGATGGTGATGGCGCGACAGGGTCCGCCTACACCTTAGGTAGGAAGTGACGGGTGAACGGACACGCCGCACAAAGCCTGGCTTCGGAGGGTGATCGTTGGTGCCCCTCCATCGTGAATTAGGTCCGGAGCGGCGAATTACTGGAACGTCAGTTTTCGATACCGCGGGCCGTGTTGATTCGGTGCGTCGCGCAGGTGCTCCAATTGGCTGTTCATGTCCACCTGGGCCGGCGCCGCCTGGACAGTTCTTCGCTGGATCTTGCCAACCGCCGGCGTGCCCCCGGGTGGACACCCTTTCGGAGACGTGCTGAAGCCCCCTTTGATTGGGTAGTCCGCCGACCTGAAGTTCGAGAGAAGCCGAGCAGCCTCATCAGCTTTGAGCTCAACGGCTTGGTCCGCTTGATCGTTCGACCCAACCTGCGAAGTCGGACTCCGCGCTGCCTTGAAATCTGTGATCGACGACCTGGGGCTGTTGCTCGGACAGGTTCAACAGACCGAGAGAGCGGAGGCTGCGCAACGAGTGCACTGAGGGGGTGGTGGCAAGCTGGGCAGACAACCAGGTGAGGGACCGTCCGGACGGACCTTTGGTGTTTGCGCCGACTGGCGGCGTACCGAAGTTTGGCATTCACGACGAGGCTCCATAGGTATCAAGAACAGTTCAGGTAGCGGGAGCCGCGGCTCTTGTCGGCACCCTTCACTGTCTATGGAGGATGTGATGGGCTAGACCGGGCGCAAGTGAGTGAGCGCTGTCCGGCGGGTCGGAAGACGGTGCCCAGGGTCATTGGACTCGTCGGGAGTCGGCGGCCTCAGGAAACAGGTCGCTCGAAGGGTGCTGCCGGGTCCATCACCCAGCTGCGTCCCGCCGCCTCCCCGCCCCAGGCTCACGGCACCTTGAACACCGCCACGCGGTCGTCCTCGTAGAGCGGGTCCCCGCACCACTTTTTGAGCGCGAGGCGTCGCAGCGAGTTGAGCTGGGCGTCCGCCTCCTCTCGCGGGAAGGGCCCTGGGTCGAGGCGGCCCAAGACAAGCTCGTCGTGGAGCAGTGAGAAGGGCGCCCAGTAGACCGGCAGCGGCAGCGTCGGCTCCTCTTCGATTTCGTCGCGGGGCGGGTACTTGTCGAGGATCACGGCGTCGATTTTCCGTGCTTCGACAAGCGATCGCAGTGGGCGGACGTCGCCGCCGAGGAACCTGCTCGAGACGGCATCCCACTCGTTGTGGCTCGTGAGGTTGCCCCGGCTCAGCGCGAGGTTGGTGACGTACCCGCCCGGCTGCCGCTTGGCATGGATGGTCTGGGCGTGGTTGTGCCAAGCATTCGCTCCCCTGGGTTGGAACGGTACCTCGATCACCGTCGTGATCGACACGTCGTCGGCGAGCTGCTCCAGCGCGGCCGATCGCACCACCGGCCACCCAGGCAGCGGTGCGGCGTTGCGCTCCATGCAGAACAGGGCGGCCGTCAGGCCGAGTGCGATGTGTCGGCTCCGTACCGACGGCAGGCGCTGCATGAGGTCCCGCCACGCTGCGGCCAGCAGGATGCCCAGGCACAGGTGCATCAGGAGGACCATCCGCTGCGCGGCCCGGAGCATCCCCAAGACCGGGAGCTCCCCGATCCACTTGTCGGGCAGCGTGATGCCCGTGGGCTCGCCGCGGATGCTGAGTTCGCTGCCAAGACCCAGGACGAACGCGACGAGACACAGCGTGCTCCAGACGAGGAAGCCGCGCTGTCGGACGACTCCGCGGATCCCTGCGATGAGGACGGCGAGCGTCGTCCACCCGAACATGGTCGGCCAAGAGACGAGAGGCATGGTGTCACTCACGCCGCTGAGCCACCGGAAGCCCAGCAGATCGTTCCAGTGGCGGACGTTGGCCCTGGTGCCATGGATGGGCTCCGGGCCCCAGACAACCGCTGACGCGAGTGGCCAGATGACGAGCAGGACGGCGGCCGCGGCGAGCCCACCCGCGACCAGCAGCCGCGTGGCGCCCTGCTTCCAGGGCATGTCGCCTGCCCAAGACCGCCCTCCCAGGAGCAGTGCAAACCCGAGCAGCGCGCCATAGACGAGGTAGTACGACGAGCCCGCCGCGAGCAAGGCCGCGCAGGCCGCGACGCCGAGCGCGTTGCGCACACCTCCCTCGCGCCAGCTCTTCATCATCGCGAGCACGAAGAGCGGTAGGAACTCAAGCGCCGACAGGTTGAGTTGGGGAATGAAGTACAGGTGGATCGCGGAGAACGTCCACGTGAGACCCGCGAGGAACGCGCCGCCCGGGTGTCGGGTTACGTACCGGGCGAGCAGGTAGAAGGTGAAACCCGACAACGCGTAGTGCGTGACGGTGAGCCATCGGAAGACGTCTTCGACGGGCGCGACCAACGAGAGCAGTCCGCCGGGGATGGAGTTTACGATCGAGAGCGTGTGGAGCCCCAGATCCACACCCGTGCGGTAGTGGAGGAAGTCCGTCGCGTACAGCGGCAGGCCCTGGACGAAGACCGCCTCGCGGACCCACCAGAAGTTCCACAGGTTCACGAGTGCGTCGGGACGCGTGCTCGGCATGGTCCCCGACGACACGGCCAGCGGCCACGTGAGGGCCACCGCGGCGACGGCGTACAGAGCCAGGACCCACCGCCCGGAAAGTCCGGCAGGGGCCGTGACGTCGGCTTCAATCGGTGGCGATTCGGGCATGGCGCGACATCGTACGCGGCCGAACGGGCAGAACCAGGGCCCGTCGGGTGGGTGACGACACAGGCCTCCAGGCGAGCTGCTACTCTCATGGGGAGAGGAGAACCTCATGATGACCCGATGCGCGTCGTCTCGAGACTTGCGGCCCCTCGTCTGGGCGCTGCTGTTGTGCAGTGCGCCTGCCGCCTTCGCCCAGTCGGAGGTCGAGTTCATCGGCACCAACGGGGTCGCGAGCGACCAGTTTGGCGCTTCGCTGGACCTCCAGGGCGACACCCTGGTGATCGGATCTCGAAGACTAGGTCCCAACCCGTCGCAGGGATACGCGATCGTCTACCGCCAGGTCGGCGGGACGTGGCAGCAGGAGCAGAAGCTCACCCAGAGCGGTGGCGCCGACGGCGATGCCTTCGGCATTGACCTTGCCCTCGACGGCGGCGTGATCGCCGTCGGAGCGTTCGGTGCCGACGTGGGTGGATCGGCCGACGCCGGAGTCGTGGTCGTCTTTCGTCACGACGGCCAGGACTGGATCGAGGAACAGGTGCTGTCGTCCAGCCCGCCTGAGGCGGGGGCAGCCTTCGGCAGCTCCGTCGCCCTCGACGGGGATGTGCTCGTGGTCGGTGCGAGTCTGGATGATGCGGGAGGCCTGGCCGACTCGGGTTCGGCCACCGTGTTCCGCTGGAACGGCGCGAGCTGGGTTGAGGAAGTCGTCCTGCTTCACCAGACAGCGGAGAGTTCCGATTGGTTCGGGGAAGGGGTGGCGATCGATGACGGCGTCATCGCCGTGAACAGCTGGAGCGACGATGTGGGCGGCGTGACCAGCGCCGGTTCCGTCCATCTGTTCCGTTGGGACGGAGCCGCCTGGGCATTCGAGCAGTTGCTCACGGCGAACCCTCCGCTCGCATCCAACCGCTTCGGGGATGCCCTGGACCTGCACGGCGACGTCCTCGTCGTGGGAACTCACCAACAGGACGTCGGGGTGAACCCCAACCAGGGCACGATCCGGATCTTCCGCTGGAACTGTGTCACGTGGGCCAGCGAGGGCGAGTTCTCGCGGGCTCTCGGCGCAGCGGGCGACGAGTTCGGTTACGCCGTTGCGGCAGATGAAGACACGGTAGTCGCTGGCTCGCGGCTTGACGACGTGGGCGGGAAGCTCAATGCCGGTTCGTTGAGCGTCTTCCGCTGCAGCGGACAGGATTGGGTGGAGCGGCAGCTGCTCTCACCCGCTGGCACCGACCCCCAGAGCCAGGTCGGCTTCAGCGTAGCCGTCGATGGCGATTTGATGCTGGGCGGCGCACCGGTCCACGACGTCGGGGGCACCGTCAACCAGGGCGCCGCATGGCTGCTCGACTTGACGCCCGGCCCATGGACGGAACTGACCGGCGCAACGGCCGGCGTCGAAGGCTCTCCGGAGCTGGCGGCCCAGGGCACGCTGGTGGGAGCCTCCCCGGTGACGTTCACGATCCATAAGGCGCCGCCTAGCGCCTTGATGCTCGCGTGGGTTTCGTTCGCGCCCGTACCGTTCGCTGCGCTGGGCGGCACCGTGCAGGCGCATCCGTTCTCGAGTCAGGTGTTTCTGAGCGCGGGTCCGTTCGGTGGCTTCGAGGCAACGTTGGCATGGCCGACTGGCGTTCCGGCGGGCACGCAGTTGTGGCTCCAGATGCTCGTCGCCGATGCATCGACGCCGCACGGGGTCACGCTGTCGAACGGCCTACTGGCCGTTACCCCCTGAAACGACGCGCTGCCCGTCTAGCGCTCGTGCGGCCAGTCATGCGTTCGCTTCTGGAAGCTGAGGATACGCGGGTTCTGCACCTCGCCGTTGCGGATCTCGATGGCGCGCTGGATCGTCTCGTTGGTAGCCCAGGTCTCAGGGCCCTCGGCGACGTCCTCGAGGAAGGCCATGACCACCTCGGACAGCTCGTAGCTCGCGGAGCGCCACAGGTAGCTTGGCGTGTGGTCCACGGCGTAGTAGGTCACGGGGCCCACCTGGAAGGTCGGCTCCTGGAAGGATGTCGGTTTGGCGAAGCTGAAGCCCATGCCCAGGTCGCAGCTTACGTCGACGATCATCGAGCCCTCCTTCAGCCGGTCGGCGTCCTCCTCGGAGAGGAACATCAGGGGTTTGTCGGTGTTCTGCAGGATTCCGTTGACGATCAGGTCGCTCCGCGCGAGCACGTCGACCAGGCGCCGTGTCTGGCCGTCCCCGTCCAGGACCTCGATCGGGGAGCCGTCCTCGGGCACGAGCATCTGTCCGTAGCGGCAGCCGGGCACACGGTCGTGCACGGACCAGGCCGGTCGCTGCGTGTAGACGGTGATGTCGGCCACGCCCTGGCCCTTCAGTGCGTGCACCGCGCCGCGGCTCACGGACCCAAAGCTCAGCACGACCGCGCGTAGCGGCTGCCCGTACTTCCCGCCGTCCCGACCGGCGAGTGCCATCGCGTGCAGCACGCCGCAGTACCCGGCCATCTCGTTGTTGCGATAGAAAAGGTGCATCTCGTGCGATCCGTCACGGCGCCAGGTGTACATGGCTTCCCACGCGATGAGGGTCAGGCGGCGGTCGATGGCCACCTGGGTCACGTCCGCCTGTTGCACGCAATGCGGCCAACCCCAGACCACGCCACCTTCGCGTACGAGCGCTAGGTCTGCTTCCTGCATCTTGGGCAGCAGGACGACGCCGTCGCCGCTCAGCAGCTCGTCGCGCGCTGCCACACCGCCGAAGAGCTCCCGCAGCCGCTCGTCGGGGATGCCGAAGGGCGCACCGTAGCCCTGCTCGAAGGTCATGCGCTTCCGGAGGTCCTCCGGGATGCGCTCGAAGTGCGACGGATGGATCGGCACGCGCCGCTCGTTCTCCAGCAGCGAGGTCCCGACGACGGATAGCCCTAGCCCTGTCTTCGGCCCAGTCATCGTCCTGGGTCCGCGGCGGGTTCGGGAGCTGGTTGCACCCCGTCACCGTGCGTCACGACCTGCTCGGTGAAGGTGATGCCCGCCTTCGCGAGTTCCCGCAGCACCGGCTGGTAAATCGACGGGTGGGTCGGGATCCGGCTCCCGGTGAGTGGGATGCCACCCTCCAAGAGCAGCTTGACGGCGACGGCCGTGGGCAGGCCCACCGTGCGTGCCATGGCCGTGAAGCCGTCCGGCTCGCCGCGCTCGACCATGGTGGACGTGATCGTCTCGCTCGGTCGGTCCTGGTCGGGGTAGTCCACCTCCAGCTCGTGGACGAGCACGACCATGTCCCGCTGCCCTGGCTCCAGGGGCAGCTTCCGGGACATCAGGTCGACGAGCATCGCAGCCGCGGTCTCGCCGGGGCAGCCCGTCGGGTCCTCGGAGAGCAGGCCCAGCCAGCGCAGGTTCTCCATGATGCTGCCGGTGGGGCTGATCTGCAGGAAGTTCGCGATGCGTTGCTCTAGCGGTGCCTCGGTGTGCGTGAGCGGCAGGTGCATCTCCACCACCTCGGCGTACGTGCGGTGCGCGAGGTCCGGAATACGCAGGGTCTCGTTGGGCAGGCCCAGGCGCACGATCTGCGCCCAGGTCTCGCACCACCCGGGGTAGCGCAGCGTGCCGCGGATCATGGTTCGCACATCGTCCAGGCCGAAGGCCTGCATGTACGAGAGGGAGTCGCGGTTGGGGTACGCCTCCAAGACGCCGATGCCCGGCACGTCCACGGCCCAGGTGTGATGGAAGACGTGGTGGTAGGGCACGATCTTGATCTTGCCGTCCTGCATGTACTGGGCGCCGTGTTCGGCGGACATGACGACGTTGCGCGGGTTCCAGCTTACGACGTAGCGAAGTGGGTTGAGCGTGCCCTCAGGGGCCGGGATGCCGCTGCCGTACGAGCGGAAGGAGTGGACGCGCCCACCCTCGTCGTGGACGCGGCGCAGAATCTGCATGGCGGACATGTGGTCGATGCCCGGGTCCAGCCCGAGGTCCGTCAACAGCAGCACGCCCTTGCGCTGTGCATCGGGAGAGAGGTCGCGCACGGCCTCGTCGTCGTAGCTTACGGAGAGCATGTGCCGGCCGTGGGACACGCAGTCCCAGGCCACAAGGCCCTGGAACACGGGAGAGAGCATGTTGACGACCACATCGGACTGCTCGATGGCGGCCGAACGCAGGTTGGCGTCGTTGATGTCGAAGGAAATGGCGGTGCCGCGGTCGTGCCCGTCGACGCAGCGGCGCGCGTTTTCGATGTCGATGTCTCCCACCGTCACGAACCAGTCGTGCTCGGAGGCCAGCTTGAGCAGGTGTGCGATGAGGTAGGGCGAGCTCTTGCCCGCCCCGAGCACGAGGACTTGCTTCACGACTTGCATCCAGAAGGGGAGGCGGCAGGAGGCCGGTCGACGAAGCCGCCGACGAGCCTGACCGGGCGGGCATCATAGGCCTGCGGGACCCCGGTCGGGGAGTTCCCCGGGAAGATTGGTCGGCTCTGGTTCGATGGACGGGCCGGGCGCTCGGGCGGGTACAGTGCCGGCGATGTCCCACGTCCGCCAGGCCGATGCGTCCCCGGGGGAGCGACGCCAGCTCGTCCGAGCTCTGACGCTGGTCCCTGCCGCGTCCGTAATCCTGGCGAACGTGATCGGGACCGGCGTGTTCGTGAAGGCACGCGTGATGACGTGCAACGTCGGGACGCCGGGCATGGTGCTGGCCGTCTGGGTCGTAGCGGGCCTGCTGTCACTCGCCGGCGCGCTCATCTACGCGGAGCTGTGCACGATGATGCCACGCTCCGGGGGCGAGTTTCACTTCCTCGGCGCCGCCTATGGACGTCGCTGGGCGTTCCTCTATGGCTGGACGAAGACCGTGGCCCAAGGTGCTTCGGTGGCGGCTGTGGCCATCGTCTTCGTCGTGTTCCTCAACGACCTTGTGGGCGGATCGTTGCCCGCATACGCAGTGCGCTGGCTGCCGGTCGTCGTGATCGCAGTGGTCACGGGGCTCAACCTGGCGAGCATGCGCTGGAGTGGCCACCTGGCGACGGTGCTGACGGCCGTCAAGGTGCTGCTCGTGCTGTGCGTGGCGGTAGGAGGCTTCCTGCTCGCCGATGGATCGTGGGAACACTTTGGCCAGAGCGGCGCACTGGGTGGCTGCGCAGGCGTCCCCGAGAGCGCGCGCCTCGGGCTGAGCGGCTTCGGCGCGGCCATGCTCGGCGCGCTCTGGAGCTACAACGGCTCCAACGTCATCGCGGCCGTGGGCGGTGAGGTCCACGACCCCGCGCGCACGCTCCCGCGGGCGCTGGTGGGCGGCAGCCTGCTCGTCATGGCGCTCTACCTGCTGCTGAACACGGCCTTCTTCTACGTGCTCTCTCCGACCGAGGTGGCGAGCGTCCCCGAGTCGTCGTCCGTGGCCCAGGAGGCAGCCTCTCGGTTCCTCGGGAGCGCGGCGACCGCGGTGATGGCTGCGGGCCTCATGGTTTCCGCCTACGGCACGCTGCACACCACGATGCTGACGGGGCCGCGGGTTCCCTATGCCCTGGCGCGGGCTGGCCTCCTGCCGAAGATCGTGGGGCGTCTCTCGGTGCATGCCGTGCCGGCCGTCGCCATCCTCGGCATCGGGCTGTGGTCCATCGTGCTGACCTTGTCGGGCACCTTCGACATCCTCACGGACATCTACGTCTTCGTGCTCTGGGTCTTCTACGGCATGACGGGCGCGGCCTTGTTCGTTCTGCGGCGAAAGTTCCCCGACGCCGAGCGGCCGTACCGCGTCTGGGGTTACCCGATCGTGCCGGCGCTGTTCCTGCTCGTCACGGCTTTCCTACTGGTGAACACGCTCGTCGCGACGCCGGGGCGTGCGCTGGCGGGGCTCGGTCTGATCGCCGTCGGGCTCCCGGTCTACGCGTACTTCTCGCGCCGGGCTGGCGCGTTGGAGACGCCGTCCTGGCTCGGTGGGGAGGGGTCGGAGGCGGGAAGGTGAGTCGCAGTGGGGACAGCTGGGGTTCAGGGCAAGGAGCGCCGATTTGACTCGCCAACCCTTTGACTCGTATTCTGATGCTGGAGTCAGTTGATAGACGAGGAGATCCGCCATGAGACTGCAGACCGTGTGCCTCGTACTGGTCGCCAGCGCTCTTTCGCTGGGGGGGTGCATCACGAAGAAGGCGCTCAAGGAACGGTTTCCCGATCCCTGGCCGACGATCAGCAGTCTCGAGTTCGACTGTTGTGGCGATCACGAACAAGCACGAGTGACCATCACGGGCAGGCATCTCGACGCCCATGTCACAAGGGTCTTGTTCTCCTACCCTCCGTGGGAGGCGCTGATTGAGCCGGCGGACATTCTCTTTGACTCATCCGAAGTCGAACCCGACATGGGCACGCTGTCGTTCCGAGCGCCGGCCACGCCTGGAATGACGGAGTTGCTCGCAAACGTCTCCGTCGAGGTCTCCTACTTCGACCGGTGGCATACCATCGGCAACCTGCCGTTCGAGTTCGTCAGACACCCCGATCTCACTTCCATCGAGCCACCGTCCGGACCGGCTGCCGGCGGTACGGAGGTCACCATCACCGGGGAGGATTTCTCCGGGAGCTCTGCCAACCTCGGCTTCAATGAGTTCAACTGGTCGCCGATCAGGATCACCTTCATGAGCGAGACGCTGATCCGAGGTGTGACCACGGCGCACCCAGCGGGTCATGTTCCACTGATCGTGATCAATGATCCGGACGAATGCCCCGCAAGCGACAGGCTGTCCCAGGCTTTCGAGTACACCGGGGAGCTGCCAGACAAGGGATTCGCCCTCTCGGTCGGAGGTTCGCTGCAGTACGTCGCGATCGGCGACGTCGTCGATGACCCAGGAGGCCAGAACGACGTCGTCGTCGTTGGCGATGGCGACTCGACGGCCTACCTCATGGTCTTGCGCGGCGACGGCTTGGCGCCGGTGTCGTTCGTCGACCTGGGCGAAGTGACTCCGCGCGGCGTGACGCTCGCCGATTTCGATGGCGACGGCCACCTGGATGCCGCAGTCCCTCTCGAAGTCGATGCCGAGGGCCCTCTCGATGACAGCACCGGGCAGGTCGCAATCCTGGCCAACACGGGATCCGCGGACGTGTTCTCTCTCGCGGCTCATGTCCCAGTCGGAAGCCAGCCTTTCGGCATCACTCACGCCGACTTCGATGGGGACGGCGACGAGGATCTTGCGACACCGAATCGGAGTGGGACCGTGTCGGTGCTCCTGGGCAACGGCGACGGCAGCTTCGCTGCATCGTGGGACTCGGTCATCACGGGCAGATCAGGCGCGACAGATCTGGTCTCCATCGCCACCATTGATTACGACCGCTCGGGGCAGGCGGATCTGGTCGTCGCCAGCCGTGATACGGATGAGGTCTTCGTCCTAGCGACCAACTTGCGCGAAGAGTCCGAGGACTCTCTTGTCGTCGTGCTCTCAGAGGACGACGGAGTCACTCTCGACGCGGGTGACCAACCGTGGTCGGTCGTGGGCGCTGATTTCAACGCCGACGGCATCGACGACGTCGCCGCGGTGAATCACGGGGCGAGCACATTCAGCTTGTTCCACGGGCACCCCGACGAAGACGAAGAGTTCGTCACGTTGCCGCAGCAGGAAATCGAGGACTCCCCCGCTGTCATGATCGGTGGGGACTTCGGGGTCGATGGCTGGCTTGCAATCGGCTACCGGAGCGAGGGAGGTCTGATCGAACTCAAGGAGGGCGTCGAGCGACGCCGGATCTTTGGGCTGAATGAGCCAGGAGGCGAGATCCTCTCCATGGCGGCTGGAGACCTGAACGGTGACGGAATCGACGATCTCGTGATCGGCATGGAAGGGGGCAGCTCGATCGTCGTCGTCCTGAGTCCCTACTACCCTTGATGATGCGAGGCAGGAAGCGGCGCACGGTTTGAATTGCCGGACACAGCAACAGCGCCGGGGCCCCCTCTAGCGCTGGCCCACTTCCGGTCGCGGTGATCCTCCGGCACGGGCCCTACGGCAGCGGCTCGAGCATGAAGGCGCGAATCTCTTGCTTCGCGAAGCCGATGCTCCGCTGGCCGAAGCCGACGATCGCGCCCGCGTCGTTGATGTCTGTGGCTTGGACGAGCGTCCAGCCGTCGCCGCCTTCCTCGACCAGATCGTTGAGGTCGTAGAAGACTCCTTCGACACCGACCACCGCGCGGATTGCCCCACCAAAGTCGTCCGCGTAGCCCACGATCACCTCGCTCGAGTTGATTCCGAGCGGGACGGTGAACTGGTCCTCGTACGAAGGCAGCGCCGTCAGACTCACTCCGTGCCAGAGGCAGACGGTGTTGCCCGTCAACACGCCGTAGGCCTGCCCCACGATCGTCCCCTGCGCATTCACGGCCGTCGCCGCCGACCAGAGAAACTGGTTGATGTCGGGCAGCTCGCTCATGCCCGTGGCGGTCCAGCTCACGGCGCGCGTCGGGTGGATTGGGGACAGTGCGCGAGTGCCCACGATGAGCCCGCTGTCGTTGATGTCGTTCGCGGTGCTTGAGGCGTCCGAGAGATACGTCAAGTCTCCGTTCGCCCAGTGGAACGCGGCCTTCTTGATACCCGGTGCATCCGGCTTGCCATCCGGGAACAGATTGGTGGGGAACCGCACCACGCCGACCACCTGGTCCGCGTTGTTCACGGCGTTGGCTTCCGTCACGCCAAAGGAGTCCCAGTCGTAGATCTCCTCAATGAGAACGCCCTTCCAGAAGTAGGCAGCCTCGTAGTACACCTGGTTCGTGTTGGGGTCCTGGAGGACGTATCGACCCACGACCTTGCCGTCGTCGTTGATGTCTGCCGAGCTTGACCGGAAGGCCGACCAGTCAGTGGGATAGATCCAGCTGTACTGCCCGGCTTCCCACACACCTGCGCGCAGAATCCTGGGCGCCGAGAGAGCGGATGCGAGCGACTTCGCGAAGCCTGGAGAGAGCACGGACGTGGTGCCCTGTCCCGCCACTTGCCCGGACTCGTTGATCGCGTGCGCGTAGCTACGCTGGTCGGGCCGCTGAAATGCAGGGTGGTAGGGGTAGGGGTTGTTGTAGTCGCCGGGGCCTTCCCCGGACATCACGCGGTGGATGAACTCCTCCTTCTCCCACTGGTCCAGCGCGGCGTACTCCTGCGTGGGAGGGCCGACGTAGGTGAGCCGGTAGTGAGGCACACCTTCAGACCCAGGCGGAAGCGCAGCGCAGGACATGAAGGAGAGCAGGACGAGGGACTGGAGGACGGTTGTTGAACGATGCATGGACTCTTCTCCCGGATGCTGTGCCCGTGACACCTCGACGGGGGGCTGACGCCCCCGGAGGCCGTGCCAGCCGACCGTAGCTCAGGACGGCGAGTTCGCCGATACGTAGTGATGCGTAGGATCCCTTCGCCGGATACGCCACTCTGTATCCCGTGAGCGGACATGGCCACCAGGAACGTATCGAGCAGTTGCTCGCCGAGTTCGCCGAACGGCGCGAGGACGGTGAAGCGCTCGACGCCGAGCGTTTCGCTGCCGAGCATCCGGACCTGGGTGATCGGCTTCCCGCTGCCCTCGCCGCGCTTGAGAGTACGGAGGCGCTGTTCCCTGGCCCGGACCAGCCGACGCGCGTCGGCCCCTATCGCGTGCTCGACGAGCTGGGTCGCGGGGGCATGGGCCGCATCTTTCGCGCAGAGCACGAGGATCGACCCGGCGAGTTCGTTGCGCTCAAGGTCCTGCACGTGGGCCTCGATGGGCAGCCGCGCGCGCTCGAACGCTTCAGGCGCGAGGGCGAGGCCCTGAGTCGGCTGCGGCACCCGGGCATCGTGGCTGTCCACGAGGTAGGGCTTGCCGGCACGCGACCATTCCTGGCCATGGAGATCGTCGATGGCTCGTCGCTCGCGGCACGACTCCGTGCGGGTTCCTGGCCGAAGGCTGACGATGGCCGGCGCGCTGCGATCAGATTGACGGCCTTCTGCGCGCGCGCGCTCGCCGCGGCACACGAGCAGGGGATCTGCCACCGCGACATGAACCCGCGCAATATCCTCGTGCGCGCGTCGGATGGAGAGCCAGTGATCGTCGACTTCGGCCTCGCCCGCTCCGAGGATTCCCCGACGCTCACCGCCACGGGCGACATGCTGGGCACACCGTCGTCCATGTCGCCCGAGCAGGCACGCGGCGAACGCGTCGACGCGCGCAGCGATGTGTGGAGCCTCGGCTCCGTGCTGCATGAGCTGGTCACGGGCCAAGCGGCGCGCTCGGGACATGACACGCTGGCGCTGATCCGCGAAGCAGGGACTCGGCCCGTCCCGCGCGCGCGGCGCGTGTGCCCCGATGTTCCTGCGGACTTGGAGCTGGTCCTAGGGCGCGCGATGGCGCACCGGCCCGCATGGCGCTACCCCGACGCCGCTTCCTTCGCGGACGACCTTGAGCGCCTGCTACGTCACGAGAAGCCCCTCGCCCGCGGCCCCTCGGCGGCGGAGCGGGTCCACCGGCTCTGGAGCGGGCATCGGCTGCTCATGTCAGTCGCGGGTGCGCTCGTTCTCGCGTGCCTCGTGGGCTACGCCGCGAGCCGCGTTGAGCCGCCGGGCGAGGCGGCCCGACGTGCGGCGCAGGCCATGGATCAGGCCGTCAGCGCGTGGATCGATGGAGACCTCGACGCGATGGACGCGCCGCTCGACGCGCTCGAGGCCACGGCGCCCGATCACCGATTTCTCTCCTACCTGCGCAATCTGAAGCAGGGGGGCTTGCCTGACGCGTCGGACGACCCCGCCGTCCGCGCACTCGTGGAAGGTGAGCGCCTGCGCCTCGCGGGCCAAACCGAACAGGCGTTGCGTCAGTTCGACATCGCGTGGAATCTCGCGCCCAACACTCCGCTGATCATGCTTTCGATGGCGCTCGGCGCGCGTGAAGCCGGGCGGACGCAAGACGCGCAACGGGCCTTCGAGCTGGTGGCGTTCCACTACGGCGGCGCGGTGGAGATCCACCGGTCGCTGGCAGAGCTGTACCTGGTGAATGAGTTGCCGCTGGACGCGGTCAAGGCGAGTGACGCAGCTCTCGCCCTCGCGCCGGAGCGGGCCGACTTGTGGAAGATCGCTGCCCGCGCGCGGTTGGCGACGGGCGATGCGGCGGGCTCCCGGGAGGCCGAGGCCCAGGCCACACGATTCGACGGATGACAAGCGCGTCGAATCCCGATCGCGGCGACGAGTCCATGACCGAGAACCGCACCGGCCCCGTTACGATGGCGCCATGACCACCTTTCCCCAGGGCCCCGACGAGAGCGTGTCCCTGGACCTGGTGACGCGGATCCGCGGGGGAGACCAAGCTGCCTTCGACGAGCTCTACCGTCGCTACCACGACCAGCTCCTGTTCGTGGTGCGCGTGCGGCTGGGCCCCGGCCTGCGACGCTGGCTGCAGAGCGAGGACATCTTCCAGAGCGTCGCGCGGGACGCGCTCACCGCTCTGGGTCGCTTCGAGTACCGCGGGCCGGGGAGTCTCGATCGTTACCTGGAGACCATGGTGCTCAACAAGATTCGTGATCGCTCGGATACCTTCGGCTCGCAGAAACGGGCCGGTGCCGTGCCGCTCACGGAGGCGCACCTCGCCGAACTCACCGATGGCGATGACAAGCTGCCCGGCTACCTCGACGACGAGCGCTTCGGTCGCCTCGAGCGCTGCCTGCAGGTTCTGCCCGAGGAGATGCGCGAGATCTTGCTGCTCCGCAAGGTCGACGGGTTGTCCAGCCGCGAGGTCGCCGAGCAAACCGGCCGCTCCGACGCCGCCGTCCGCAAGGCCTACTCGAGAGCGCTCGCGCGGCTGACCGCGCTCATGACCGCCGACCCGCCTGAGCAGGGCTAGGCACACGGGGCCCCAGGAACGCCGGGTTAGGCAGGCTGCGCCGAGGTTCGAGAAAAACCGGTCACATTCCAGACCGGCGATCCGCTCCTGTAGGTGGCCCGGTCTGCACTGGGCGGCAGACCTTCCGGAGATCCTCACCATGCGTCGCTTCCTGACGACTTCCCTCGCCACACTAGCCCTTTGCGGAGCCGCCGTCTCCCAAACCACCGATCGGGCAAGCCTCGGCCTCGGTGGCGAAGAGGGCACGAACATCAGCTATGAACCCGCCATCACGGCCGACGGCCGCTTCGTGGTCTTCGAGACGAGCGCCACCAACCTGATCCCCGGCGACTCGAACTTCAATCGCGACATCCTGGTGCGCGATCTCTCGCTGGGCACCACGGCCGTCATCAGCCTGAACAGTGCGGGCGAGCAGTCGAGCCTCGGCTCCGGCAACCACGAGCCGGACATCTCGGGCGACGGCCGCTACGTGGTCTTCAAGTCGTGGGCGACGAACTTCGGCCCACCGGCGGACCCGGCCACGGTGAGCGACATCTTCCTGCGCGACCGAGATCCGGACGCCGACGGCATCTACGACGAGGCCAACAGCACCACAACCCAGATCAGTCTCGACTCGGGAGGGGCCCAGCCCAATGCTGGGAGTTACACGCCCAAGATCAGCGGCAGCGGCACGATCGTTGCCTTTGGCAGCGGCGCCGGCGATCTGGTGGCCGCCGGCTCGGCGGGCGCGAGCGTCTTCGTCCGCGACCTGGCGACGGGCATCAACACGCTGGCCTCCAAGAACACGCTCGGGTTGCCGGTCAGCGGCATCCTTCAGGACATCTCCCGCGACGGCCGCCACGTCCTGTATTGGAGCAACAGCGCGGACATCGTGCCAGGTGACACGAACGGCTTGTCGGACATCTTCGTCTACGACCGCAGTGCCGACACGACGGCTCGCGTGAGCGTGGCCAACGACGAGAGCGAGGCCGACAACTGGAGCAATCTGTCCACGATCTCGAGCGATGGCCGCTTCGTGGCCTTCTACTCGAAGGCCGCACTGGTGCCCGGCGACACGGACGTCTTCGGCGACATCTACCTGCGCGACCGCGACCCCGACGAGAACGGCCTCTTCGACGAATCCAATGCGACGACAACGCTCATCAATGTGAACACCCTCGGTGTCAAGAACATGGGCCCCACGGGAGCCACCTATGCGCCTTTCGTGACCGACGATGGGCGCTACGTGGCCTGGTCCGGTGGTGACAGCTCGGGCACGTGCTGCGACCTGGTCATGGAGGACGTCAACGGCGTCTTCGACGTGTTCTTGCGCGACACTCAAACGGGCATCACCACGCGCATGAGCCTCGACGACGACGGTGTCGAGGGCAACGTCAAGGCCTGGGGGCCGTCGCTATCCGAGGATGGTGGTTGGGTGGCCTTCTCCACCTGGTCGGCCCTGGACGACGACGACACGAACACCCACGAGGACATCTACGTCCGCGATCGCAGCACCTGGACCGACGTGGGCTACAACATGACCGGCACGACGATCTTCAACCCGTCGCCGTTCAAGAAGTGCGTGCCCGTGCTCACCGGCACCGGTGCTCTCAGCGATGGATCCGCCGGCACCGTCTCCCTACACAAGGCGCTGCCCGGCTCGCTCTCCTACGTCATCATCGGGTTCTCGACGCTTTCGATCCCCTTCGAGGGCGGCAAGCTCGTGCCCGCGGTCGACCTGATCCTGCCCCCGCTCTTGGCCAGCAGCCCGGCCGCCGGCTTCGGCGACTGGACCGTGCCCTTCACCTGGCCCAGCGGCATCGCTCCAGGCTTCGAGTTCTGGATCCAGGCCTGGACCGTCGACCCCGCCGGCCTCTCGGGCTACGTCTCCTCGAACGGCTTGCGCGGCGTCACGCCGTAGGGCGGAGGGCGGAGGGTTTCGTACGGCCGCTTGGTCACGCCGGCAGGAACGTCCCGCTCTCGCGGTCCTTGTGAGCGCCCGGGAACGCCAGCAAGCGGTTGTGCATCGCGACGTAGACCCCGGGGGCTGCGAGCTGGACGGCGAGCAATGCTTCGGTGAGGTTCTGCAGCGCGTCGGTAGCACGCAAGGCGTACGGGCGGATGGCTCCGGTGAGAATGATCGGAACCCGCGGGCTTGGGTCGAGCTCGGAGATGCGTTCCCCGGTCACCGCCAGGCGATCGGTGCCGTGGCTGATGATCACGCCGTCGTAGGCGCGGGCCCGGGCGTGCGCCTCCCTGGCGATGAGGTCGTGATCCTCCGGCCTCATGTCGAGGCTGTCCTTGTTCATGAGCGGGACCTGGTCGACCGCGACCCCACCGAGCTGGAGCTTGCTCAGCATGACCTCGAGCACACTGACGCGGTTCGACAGGATCCCTTCGAGCTCGTCGTAGGTCTTCTCGATGGTCCCCCCCGTACGGATGAGGGCGACTTGCAGGCGGGACGGATCGGAAGGTTGGCGCATCCGAGGATGGTAGCCGGGACGGGAGCCGGGCGTCGCAACTCTTGGGCTGATCTGCTCGGGAAAGCCGGCTTGGGCGAGGTGTCCCCCGACCCTGCCGGCGATCCCGAGCGGCGCGCGTGCTGTCCTGTTACTGATCGATCTCTGGCGCTGTGCCCGCTCCGCCTTCGGTGAACTTCGTGCCCGTGTCGTCGGCCATGTTGCCGTTGCCCGCGTAGTCGATGCGGGAGCCATGGAAGGTGCACTTCAGGGCTTCTGTGTTGGTTCCGCCGTTGTCGAGACCCTCGGCCGCGCACATCGTGGCCTTGCAATCCATCAGCGTGTTCACATCCCCGTTGATGTCGAAGCCGTCCTCATCACTCGCCGTGGCCGAACAGCGCATGAGCAGGTTGTTGTCGCCGCTGATATAGAAGGCGTCTCGCCAGGTATTGACCACCGTGTTGCCGTCGAACGTGTTGGCGTTGCCGCTCGAGTAGATGCCACGTCCTGCGACATCGCTGACCTTGTTGTCCTTGACCAAGACGCCATTGCCGCTTTGGTAGATGGCATCCCCACCCAGCGAGCTGATGGAGTTTCCTCGAATGACGGCCGCTCCAGGTGTGGTGGCGTTGCCTGACGCGTAGATACCGGTGCAGGAGTACGCACCGTCCGAAATCGAGTTCTTCTCGATCAGGAAGTCGTCTCCAGAGATGTAGATCTCTGCGTCGTACATCACGTACGCGACCCGGTTGCGCGTCACCATGCAACGGTCACCGCTGACGTAGATCGCGTAGGTGTATTCATCATTCAGGTGGCTGATCCGGTTCCTGTCGATGGTGGCGTCGTGACCGCTAATAGAGACGCCGTACGTCTCGTCACCGCCGCCAGCCATGTCGCTGATCGTGTTCTTTGTCACGCTCGCGTCCTCGCCGTTCACTTGGACAGCCACTGTGTCGTAGTCCTCTCCCGCTCCGCACATGCGGATCGTATTCTTGGTGACGACGGCTGAGTTCCCTTCCACGTAGACAACGTAGATGTCGTCGTCGTAGTTGTTCAAGTTCTCGAACGAGTTCTTCATCACGATTGCGCCTTCGCCACTGATGTAGACGCCGCCTTGGACATTGTAGTTGACGTTCATCTGGCTGTTGCCTAACACCAGCGCGTCGTGGCAGGATCGAAGTTCGATGATGTATTCGCCGCAGTAGAGGTTCTTGAACGTGTTCTTCAGGACCTTGGCGCCGGCGGCGTTCTCGACGAGGATGTAGCACGAGTCGCCGCCCATCGTGTCGACGGTGTTGTTGGAGACGAGCGCGGTGCCGGCCCCTTCGGCGTCGACCTGGATGATGCCTGCGTAGCCGCGCAGCATGGTGTTCTTCTCGACCTTCGCGTTCGGTCCATCGATATCGATCGAGAAGCTGCCGGAGCCCTGACCTCTGAAGACGTTCATGGTCACGGCGGCATCCATCCCGTCGATGAAGACTCCGTCGTCACAAGCGCGGAAAAGACACTTGCTGACAGACGCATCGTTACCGGTGATCGAAACGGGCGTGCCGCCCTGCTCGAAGGCAAACCCGCTGACCGTGACACCGTCGGCTGTGACGGTCAGTTGATTGTTGTGCGTGTCATTGAAGAAACCGTCCCAAATGGCCCCTGACTTGCCCTTGAACGTGAGGCGCTTGGCTGTGACGACGCTCTCCGCGTAGCGACCCTTGGAAACGACAATCGTGTCTCCGTCCACAGCAGCATCAACGGCGTCATTGATGGTGCCGAAGTCTTGAGGAACCTTGTGAGTCCCGGCCCAGACAAGGCCCGCCGGAAGAGCAAGGAAAACGATCGTTGCAAGCAGGATGTGACGCATTGCACTGGTTCCTTCTATGGTTTGGCGGAGGGGGACGCCACCGGCCCAACCCGGCGACGAACGAGCTGAGTGTAACGCGCTGCGGCCTCCGTTTGCAGGAGCGACGAAGACCTCAGTTGAAGGTCACGTCTCCCCCAGTGACGAACGGGTCGTTGAGCTTGCGGTGCCCGGCGTTGGAGAGCTTGCTGCGGTAGAGCTCCCGCACCTCGTCCGTGTCCTCATCGGCGACGTACACGACGTAGCGGCCCTTGGGTTCCACGACGACCTGCGGACCGTTGATGGTCCCGTTTGGGACCAGTGGGCCGTTCAACTTCAACACCTGGGCCTTCTTCAAGTCGCTCCGGAAGAGTTCGTAGAGACCCTGGGTATCCTGGTCCATGTGGTAGACGGCATAGCGGCCCTTGGGGTCCAGCTGGAAGTTGAAGAAACCCGTGCCGGCACCAAAGGGAAGCGGCGCGTTCAGCCGCTTGATCGCGCCCGTCTTCAGGTTGCTCACGAAGAGTTCATTGACGCCGTTGATGTTCTCGTCGCCGACGAACACGGCATAGCGGCTCTTGGCGTCCACGCGGTAGTTGGCGGGTAGAACGTCGCCCCCAAAGATGAACGGGGCGCTCAAGCGCAGATTTTTGCCCGTCTTCAGCTCACTTCGGAAGAGCTCGAACACATTGTCGGTGTTCTGGTCGGCACGGTAGACGGCGTAGCGACCCTTGGGATCCAAGACGAGACCCGGCAGGTCCACATCTCCATTGGTTGCCATTGGTCCACTCAGCTTCACGGACAGGCCCGTCTTGATATCACTCCGATAGAGCTCTCTCACACCCTGGGTGTCTTCGTCGGCGACGTAGACGACATAACGCCCCTTCTTGTTCACCAGCGGGGTCTGAGCGGGCAGGGTCCCACCGGGCACAAGGTCTCCGTTCAGCTTCACCATGGCGCCCGACACCAGCTCGCTTCGGTAAAGCTGGATGCGGGGCGGGGTGGACTCCTGGACGAGGTAGATGGCGTAGCGCCCTCTCGGGTCAACGACGGCATCGGCGTACACGATGTCGCCGGCGGCCAGCTCCGGGCTGATCTTCATCGAGGCGCCCGTCTTCAGGTTGCTCGCGTAGAGCTCGAAGACTTGGTCGGTTTCCTGGTCAGCTCGGTAGACGACCCAATTGCCCTTGGGGCCCATGGTGTACCCGGCGACGTTTCCGCCGGGGACGATCGGTCCGTTCAGCTTGATCACTCCGCCGTTCTTCAGGTCAGCGCGATACAGCTCGAGGATGCCGTCGGTGTCCTGGTCAGCTCTGTAGACGACGTATCGGCCCTTGGGATCAAACTTGAAGCCGCTGAACACACCGCCGCCGGGGACGAGCGGGGGGTTGAGCTTCAGCTGTTCGCCTGTGTTCAGGTTACTGCGGTAGAGCTCGATGACCCCGGGGGTGGTCTGCTCGGAGCGATAGACGACGTACCGGCCCTTGGGATCCAGACAGTAGCTGCCGGCGCTGGTAGAGGCGGTAATGCTTCCGCTCATCTTCAGCCGCTGTCCCGTCGTGATGAGGCTCCTGTAGAGCTCATGAACGCCCACGGTGTCCTGGTCGGCGTAGTACACGACGTTTCGACCCTTGGAATCCACGAGGAAGGACTCGACTCTGCCGCCGGCTGCGATGGGGCCGTTCAGCTTGGCCGCCTGACCCGACTTGATGTCGCTCCGGTAGAGCTCCTGAACACCGTCGGTGTCGCCATCGGCGATGTACACGGTGAAGCGGCCCTTGGGGTCAACGCTAGGCGCTTCCAACTGCGCCAGCAGCGGCGGCGCGGTGAACAGGCCCAGCGCAACGATCCATGACAACGGGTGAAACCGCATACGTCTCCTCCTCCGGGTCCAACACAATGGGCAGGCATCGTATACGAGGAATCGCTGCGAAGTGTCGCCTCGACAGGATTCTGTCGCGTGGGGGGGGGCTCTCGGGGCTTCGAATCTGCGCAGGTTCGGTGTTCAGCCGGACGAGCGCGGCACGCGAGGGGACGCTTGCCCTCTCGCTCGCTTGACCTCGTGCCACAGGACGGCAACGGCTCCATTGACGTCTTCGTGAGCAAGGTAAAATGAGTCGCGACATCGTGAGGAATCTGGAGTTCGGTCTACTCGTCGTGCTCGCGATGGGCGGCGTCTTGGCACCGGCGTCGTTCGCGAGGCCACTGCCGGCGCGGTGACCGAGCGGGACGAGCTGGTGCGCGGCAGCCGGGGCTAGCAGAGCGGTACCTCTGAAGTGCCGCCCTGCGCAGACTGCTGTATGTTCGATGCAGCGCACCGCTCGGGAATAGCGCGCCTACGTCGATCGTTCCAAGTACCAGGTCTGGTGGAGAGCCTGTGATGATGTCGTCCCTCAAGGGCGGAATCCTTCCCCTTGCGGCCTTCGCGGCGCTGGTGCTCTTGGCTGCCTGCGGATCGAGGCAGTCTGCTCTGCAGACAATAGACGGGGGTTTCGGCGATGCCGTTCAAGCCTCGCCCATACTGTCTACGGCAGACGGGCAGGTGACCTCACCACCCGCTAGCATCGCCTGGGGTGAGCGACACTGTGACTCCTGCACAATGTCCATCGACGCGCCGGGATTCGCCGTGCAAGTGACGACCGTCGATGGTCGACTGCTCGCCTTCGACGACCCAGGCTGCCTTGTGATCGAGATCGAGATGGAGCGACTGACTCCTGTCGCCATGTGGTTCCATCACGCCGACGAGAACCGTTGGCTCAACGGGTGGAACGCCGGCTTCGTGCGGCGTGACAACTCGCCCATGGCCTTCGGCTACGCCGCGGTGGGTTCTCGCTCGGCCGACCTGAGTTTCGAGCAGGTCCGGGCCGAAATGCGCGAGCGCTTCCAGCTGAAGCCCTAGGCCTTGTAGCGGGTCGGCACAGGCACCCCTTCCAGCTCACGGCACCGTGGCGCGTAGGGCATTGCTCGCGGCGAGCCCGAACACGCCTTGCGCATCCAGGATCCAAGACTGGATCCACAACGAGGTTCCCGCGGGGATGCCGACGGGCCAGGTGGTGGAGATGCTGGTGCTCCCCGCGCCGTCGGTGATGCCGAAGGAGCGGATGACGCCCATCGGCGGCGAAAAGGCCGGCACCAGCACGCCACCCTCGAACGGCAGGTTCAGTGCGGCGAGGCCCACCACCAGGAAGGTAGGCGCGCCGGCCGCGGCGTCTTCAAGCGACAGTTGCAGTGGCGTGCCCTCGGCGAGCAGGCCGATGCCCTTGAGGTGCGGCGCACCGTTCGTTCCGGGCAACGCGAAGCCCAAGTCCGCCCAGGCGATCTTCGTGGTGATGGTCTCCACCGCGTCGAGCACCGGGTTGGTACCGGGGTGTCCGATGAGCACGTCGCTGCGTCCGTCGCCGTCGAGGTCTTGGGCGGTGCAGAACGCCTCGCCGTAGCGGCTATCGCCGCGAGGTCCGGTGAACACCTCCAGAAGGCTGCCGTCGCGTCCGGAGAAAGCGAAGACGAAGACCTGCGGATCGAAGCTGCTCTGACTCAGGTAGTCGCGCTGCGTGCCGCGTATCAGGACGTCTGGCACGCCGTCGTCATCAAGGTCGCCGGCCGCAGCAACGTGCGTAGCGAATCTGGTGGTCGACGTGGAACTCAGCAGGCCGGTGTACGCGCCCTGGTCCAGCCAGTCGGTGAGCTCCCAGGCGTGGATCAACGAGCCGTCGCCGGTGGAGTGCACCCGCGCCTGGTTGAGATCGTCCGACGGGCTGCCGAAGAGCACGTCGCCCAGACCGTCGCCGTCGAGGTCGCCAGGACCCGCGACGCTGGCACCGAGTCCTTCGAGGTCGACGTCGCCGCTCCACTGTCGCACGAGCGCGCCCGTCGCTACGGAGATCACGCTGACCTGGCCGCGGTTGATGCCGCCAGCTTCCGCCGCGGGCGTGCCCAGCAGGAGGTCGGCCAGTGTGTCGCCGTCGGCGTCGCCCACGCACGCCACGTGTGTGCCCAACTCGTCGCGGGCGGCATTGCCTGTGACTTGCCGCAGCAACGAGCCGTCGGCGCCGGAGAAGACGCGCACGAGACCCGCTTTGTTGCCGGCGGCGTCGTTGAGCGGCGCGCCCACGGCGAAATCTTCCAGCCCGTCGCCGTCGGCGTCGCCGAGGCCCGCGACAGACGACCCGAAAGCGTCGAAGGGTGCATCGCCGCCGAACGAGAACAACACGGAGCCGTCGACACCGGACAGCACCCGCGCGACGCCCGTGGTGGACTCGTTCGGCGAGCCCACCAGCAGCTCAGGGATCATGTCGCCGTCCAGATCGGCCAGCGCATCGACGGCGCTGCCGAAAGCGCCGTTCTCCGCGGGGCCGAGCAGGTCCAGCAGCACGGCGCCGTCTGCCCCCGACAGCAGCAGTACGCGGCCCCGGCCGGCGGCGGCGAGCGGCGCGCCGACGAGCACATCGGGCACGCCATCGCCGTTCGCATCCGGCGTCGAGGCCAAGGCCGTGCCGAAGTCGGCGCTGTCTTCGGCGAGTTCGTGGCGCTGTGTGACACCGTCCGGGAAGAAGTGAAACTCCGTGAGGTCTTCCGATCCCGGGCCAAACTGTGCGTCGAACGTCGTGATGCCCAGCCCGAAGCTGGTGTCACCCGGCACGTCGAATGCCAGGCTGCCGAGCCAGTACTGGTAGTTGTGCTCCAGCTGGCTCGGGACGCCGTCGATCTCCCAGGCGACCCAGTCGACGCCCCAGAACACGTCGTGGTTTGTGAAGTCCACGCGCACGTAGGCGGTGCCCGGGTAGGGCGCGACGCTGCGGAAGAACGTCTCGGAGCTACTGGAGTCGTCACACCCGGTGATCGACATGAGCTCGTCGGCCAGCACGCCACTGCCACAGGTGTTGTCGAACTCCCAGTTCAGCGCGGCGAACTGCGCGCCCGCCGTCGTGCTGCACGTGAGGATCAGTGCGAACGCCAGGCCGATTCGTGTCATCGTTCGACTCCCTTCAGGTCTTGTGCGCCGCCGGTCCGAAATCCGGTGCACTGCACCGGTGCGATCTCCGGCTCGCGGCGGACCCACGATACACTCTCTCCTGCCGCGTGGGGGGGGCACGAAGCTCGATCGCCAGCCCTCTTGATCGCGAAGTCGTTCGACTCGCGCCACACTGGATGCAGTGGGCTGACTGATTCTGAAGGGGCGGCGTTCACGGCTCCTGGACGCGGAGGGTCGTCCTGCATTCGAAGCCGCAACTTTGGCTCTCAGGCTTGGTGTGCCGGCACACCCCCAGCCACGTTCAGCGACTCGATCAAGCTCTCGGGCACGGACATCAGCGGGAAGTGACCCGACTCGAGTGTGAGGACCTGGTCCACATTCCAGTGCGACAACATCCTGTCCTGCAGCGAAGTGGACAGGACCTTGTCGAGGGAGGCGCGCACATAGGTCTTCGCAACGGACCCGAAGCGTGTCTGGCTCAACTGGGCCGCGAACAGGAATGGGGCGGTCGCCTGCCTCATCGCAAAGTGGGGCAGGAAGCTCTCGAGGCGCTCGGGTTCGTGGACGTCATGCAGCAGGACGCCCTTGACTGCATCTGGCCCGACCGTGACGTACGTACCGTCCTCTGAGAACTCGAGTCTTGGCAAGAGCTGTCCATCGGCGTCGCTCTGCATCAGATCCATGGGCGTCTCACCGTGCTGGGGCAGGATCGCCGCGACGTAGACCAGGCGCTCGATCTTGTCTGGGATGCGCTCGGCAACTTGCGAGATGATCGCTCCCCCGAGTGAGTGGCCAACGAGGACGATGGGACCTGTCAGGGCCTCGGCTTCGTCGATCACGGTCTGGACGTAGGTGTCCATCGTGACGCCAGGGATCGGGGCGTTGTTCTGCCCGTGGCCGGGGAGATCGACGGCGTGGGCCCGGTGACCCAGCCTGCGCAAGCCGTCGAGGGTTGCCTTGAATTCCCAGGCTCCGCCCCAGGCACCGTGGACCAGCAAGTAGTTCTTCATGACGCGCTCCTGTGTTCGTTTGTGGATGGACGGATGAGTGGGTTCGCGGTGGACCGGGTTGGACCCAGCCCGCCGCGTGTCCAGGCTTTCCTGCTCCGGTCAGCGGAGCAGGAACGTGATCACCTTGGCTGGCACATCGGACGAGAGGTTGACGAGCGAGGCCTCCGGGCCGGATGTCGGCAGGGAAAAGGTTCCACCCGCAACGATCAGTTGCTCCGGCGTGCCATCGATGTGCAACTCGATCACGCCCTCGGCGACGAGGCCGAGCCGTGGCTCACGAACGTCGAGCGTTTGCGACCCGCTCTTCGGCAGCTCGGTGACGTACACCTCCACCTGGTCCACGGGCTGGTCAGCCAGATCGACCGTCGGAAGCGTGCGGCGGTCGATGGCTTCCGTCGGCGGCTGCTCGAAGACGATGAACGGCTCGTCGACCTGCTCGAGGTTGAAGTCGATGAAGATGGCTTCGTCCGTCGCCGAGGCATTGTCGAAGCGTAGGATGCGCGGGCCCACGGGCTCAAAGAAGGCGTCGCCTTCGCGCAGCAGCTGCGGTTGTTCGCCCTCGACCTGATAGAGGATCGCGCCCTTGGCGACGTAGCCCACGGCCGGTGCGCTGTGCGTGTGGATGGGGGCCACCTGTCCCGGCTTGAAGTGGAAGTCGCCGATTTCGACCTGCACGACCTGGCGCGGCTCGAAGTTGGCCGTCAGCAGCTTGGTGGTTGCGGGGGACTCTGTCTTCGCTGCGCCCATCAGCACGGCGCCCATGCCGAGAGTGGCGGCAAAGGTGGCGGCGAGCGTGGCCATCCGTGGGTTCTGGATCAGGGTCTTCATGGTCTGGGTTCCGGTTCAGGGGGTGCTGCGGGTCAACCCGCGAGAGCGGTTCACGCCGTAGGTGGCGTCGACGGTCCCTAGAGCGAAGTCCGTGCCAATCCGATGCCGTTGCCGTAAGAGCTGATCAGCAAAGGAGTTGACTGATTCAGCCGGCTACGGAGGCGCCGCGAAATCTCGTAGTTAGCGAGATCTCGTCAACGGGGTGGCGAGATTGCGTGACGGCGTGATCCTGGCCCGAACGGCCTCAGGCAGTTCCCACGAGCACACCCACCACACTCTTGAACGTCACGGCTGCGTTGCCAAAGAAGAGGCCGACGAACTTGACGTTGGTCTTCCTGTCGAAGGGCCACGTGTGCATCCGGTGCAGTTGGATCCGGCGCGCTTCGTAGATGTTCAGGTCTGCCTGCAACAACGCCTGGAGCTTCTCCTCCTGGGCGGCATCCAGTTTCGCGACCTGCCGGATGCGTTGCTCCAGTTCCGCCCTTCGCAACTCATGCTGCACCGTGAGCTCGACCTCGGTTGAGATCTTGTGGGCCATCAGGGCGCGATTGATCTGAACAGCTGGCGCCAGAAGGACGGTCAGCGACAACACGAAGGGCAGCGCAATCCAGAGCCACATTGCGGCCTTGATGTAGGTGGAAAGTTGCGAGTCTGTAGCGACTGTTGCCCACTCCACGTTGTGCCAACCTGCCCTGAGGATGTAGGTGGAGATGAGCACACCGATCAGCAAGGTCACTGCACTGAACTTGACCAAGGCGTCCCCCAGGAACAAGGTGCCTCCACAGCCATCCGGGTTCGTGTAGTCAATGCGCGGACGATCAGCATCGACATAGGACTGGAGCACCAGCACCACGCCCCGAATCCCGCCCGTCGCCATGCCGCACACGAAGCCTGCCAGGGCATAGCCCAGGTAGGTCGTGGTCAGGGTCAGCGGGGTGTCGGCTTTCGGGCCAAGCACCCATCCAACCAGGCAATTCAAGGCGGCGAACAGCAGGCCCCACTGCAAGAACTTCGCATCCCGGAGCCGCCGTCGTAACGTGCCCTGGTAGGCCTCGGTACCCGTGCTTCGACCGGCGTCCTCGAGGCGCAAGTCCATCTGCGGAAAGACGCTTCGCAAGGTGTGCGTCGCGTAGTAGAGCGACAGCATCGCCGCAATGATGATCACGCACAGCAACCAACTCCAATCGGAGAAGATCGCCTCTTCCGCCGCTATGAAGTGCGGAGCAAGAAACATCAGGCCGAGCAGCACGCTGGCCAACAGCTTGGCCAAGAAGGGCATCGCAAAGCGATCCCCGAGCCGGTCATAGAAGGGCTGAAACGTCGTCGTGGTCATGGTTGCACCGTGTCATCCACCGAAGGGTCCGGGGTAGCACCCTCGCTTCCCCTGAGTGAGGGGGGCAGACACAGGTCACGCTGTCCAGCCTCTCTTGCACCCCTCGTGCACGAGTATGCCTGAGGGGGCCAACTTCATCGCGGGCACGCCCCGAGACACTCGCTGCAACGAACCGCTTCCTCGCGTTCGACTCCACCACCCAGTCCCGGTGGGCGGTGTTTGTGGCAGGTACGCGGAGGCGAGGACTCGTGGCTCAGGACTGGAGCTGGAGCGGCGTGTATTTCATTTCGTCGTCCTGAGCAGGCATCTGGACCAGTCGCAAGGCCATGACGCAGCTGTCGGGTCCGAACGACAGCGACTCGAAGCCGTTCCCGCCGATGCCGAGCACGTCGACGAGCGCGTAGCCCATCGAGCCACCAACATCGAGAGACATGGCTTCGGCGTACTGCACCAAGGCGCGCAGATCCCTGCCTGCGCCGTTCTTGAGCAAGAAGTCGAACAGCGCTCCCTGCGGAACGGCGCGACCCTGGAGACGGAGTCCCACGAACACCAGCAGGTAATCGTTCGAGCTGGCGAGTTTCTCGACCTCCGGCGGCACACGGTCGGGCTGGTCGAACGGCTGGGTGACGTTCACGACGACTTCGAGAGTGCGTCGATCGACCACGAGAAACCAGGTTCCCGACAGCTGATCACCGCTGTAGACGGACAGCCGGTTTGAGCCGATGACGACGCTGGCGCTCAGTTCACTCCGCCCGTGCGGGGCGACGATCGTGAACAGCAGGGACTTCGGGTCTTCGTTCGCCATTGAGTGCTGCCTCTGAGATCGCTTTACCAGACCTCAGCGTAGCGCGAGCCTGACCAGCTAGCCTGCCCACTTTTCCTGACATCGGGAGCTTTCGTTTCGCGTCCATCTGTCTCAGGCCCATGGCGTGTTCCAGGGTCGAGATCACTCCGTGGGTCCGTTCTCTTGGGTTGAAGTCAGCGCTTCTGCATGCCGACCCCGGTGGCTTGGCCTAGGCTCTCGATCTGTGCTCGCACGCTAGCGGCTGCCTGCAGCTGTGCCCGTTGCTCCAGCCGCTCCGCGTGGTGCCTCAGCGCCTCGGGCAGCACGAGTTGGGCGCGATCGACGCTGTGTCGACTTCCGTCCGCGCGGGCTTCAAGAGCCCAGTGCATCGTTCCGGACTCATCCGAAAGGCCAACCGCATCGATGACGTTTGTGCCTTCGATGCGAGAGCAGTCGAGGTTGAACCGGAGCTGGACCACTGGCACGTCGATATCCACTGGGGCCGTCGTCTGGGCGAGACCGTCCACGAGGATCGTCTGCACCTCGCCAGCCCAGTCGAGGGTGATCGTCTGGCCGTTCTTTGTGATGGCCTCGACGGACGTTAGGGCACCCTGCCCGTATGTCCCCCAGACTTCCAGGTGCGTCGGTTGGATCGGCGCGGCGTAGGTCAGTTCCAGCCAGTGCTTTCCGTGGCCGTCGGTGGGCCACCAGGCCTGATTGTACGACGCCTTGTTCAGCGCGTCGGGTTCGCCGGTCGCTTGGGCTGCAGACTTGTTTGATGTCTCGGCTTGTTCAAATCCGCGCGCGAGGTGCGGGTACAGTCTCCGGTCCGTGAATGAGATGCGCTCGTTCGTGTAGTCGAAGATCACGACCATGTAGACCAGGAGCGGGGCACCGATCAGACCATCGTGTTCGGTCGATCCCATCCAATGCTCGTAGCTGACGCCGAGTGTCCCTGTCACGTTGTCGAAGCGTTGTGCACCAACCTCTACAGTGGCGAGGGTCGCAAGGGAGACAGGGGTTCCGCCGTACGGACCGAAGATGCGGCTGTCCTGGCTTGGACGGCCGTCGACCAGGCCGAGCTGATCCACAGCCGGAGTGCACAGGAGCACGGCCTCGCCTCCACCCGTATCGATCTCCAGCAGCACCGGTTGGTCTTCGACGTTCATTCTGGCGAAGGGTCTTTCAGCGAGGAGCAGGCACTCTTCCCACTCGACGGGGGGAGACTCGAAGCTCGCTGGGTCGTAGACAGCGACTGAAGGCCCCGCCTGGTCGTAGACGACGATCGACTGCCAGAAGAAATCGCTGCCCAAAGTCCCGAGCACATCGTCCTGATCGCCGCCGTCGACGTCCGCGATGACGAAGCGTGGCGAGCTCATCGTCATCGGCCCGACGCGAAGCGTGGTGGCAACGGCGCTGAAGGAATTCACCGAACCGCCCACCCCGGTGATCGTGCCGCTAGTCCGCAGGCTGAGCCCCAATTGTTTCGCTACGGATTTGTCGAGGCGGTGACCCTGTGCGCCGGTGTCGAGCAGGAACCAGCCGGCCACGTCGTCGTCCAGCTCCGCCCAGACGTGGACGTGCCCGAACCCACCGCCTCGTACCCGGAGGTTGGGTGAGACGTCCGTTGCGAAGGTGCTTGAGGAATCGGCCTCTTCTGGGCACGAGAGCGCCGAGGTGAGTGTCAACAGCAGGATTGAGGTGCGGATCATGATCGGGTTCTCCGAGGGGTCGAGGTTCTCACGGGCATCAAGAGCTGGCGCAGGGCGCGGGGCGCAAGGCGACGGTTAGCGCGTAGGCCTTACGACCTTCCGGCGAACGAGTTCCATCAAACAGCTCTCTGAGTTCTTCGAGCAGCGCATTGGCGTGCTCCAGCTCATCCGGTGCAAGCAAGGTGCGGCCGTAGCTCACTTTCGTATCGCGAAGCTTGCCCTGCGCGCGGGCCTTCAGCGAAGTGAACGACTCACATGTCTCTGCGGCCGCTCGGCGCAGCACCATGCGCGTGTAACGGCAAGTCCGGTCGACCGCGGCGGGGTCGTTCCGGTCGTAGCGCACGGTGGTCCTGCGGTGGGTCAGCTCGTAGACGATCCCGTCGCGGCGACCGGTCTTGCGACGTCCACACTCGCGCACCAGGCCAACGTCCAGCAGCCGATCGAGGTGGGCATAGACGGCCGTCGACCGCATGCCCGTGTGCTCGGCCAACTCAGAAACGGTGCTCGGTCCGTGGGCCTTGAGCGCCAGCGCCATGTCGAGCCGGCGTGGTGAGAGAAGTGCTTCCGAAGCATCATCGTTGGTCTTGCTGGTCGGGGACATACGGGTCTCTCTGGGTGACGGAAAGCAGGATTCAACACTTCATATATTTTGTCGATGATGAAGTATCGAATTCACCGTACGGACACCTTTCTGCCATCGCAGGCTCGTCCGAGACCCCGACGAGCGCCGCAAGCGCTGAGGGGCAGGTTTGATCGACCGGCGGTGCTCGCAGCGCTGGCTCATCGGGCAGCGCCCGTCCTCGTTGTTACCGTCAGCTGACTTGCGGGTAGAATGATGAGGCCGCGCCACTCCTCGGCATCGGAGGACCCTCATGCAGCCACTCAGCGGCTCCCTCGAACCCAGCCCCACTCAGCCGGAGCTCCGCATTCGGCTGCCCGACGCCCGTTCGCCCGTGGTGGAGGTCACGGGCCTCGACCTGCACGACGTCGACGCGACGCTCGCCCGCCGGCTGCGCGAGCTGGCCTATGTGCACCAGATTGTTGCTGTGCGCCAACAGGACCCGCAGGACACGGCGGGCTACCTCGCGTTCGCGCGTGCGCTCGGCAGCATCGAGCCCTACTTCCAGGCGCACTATCATCACCCCGTGCACCCGGAGATCTTCGTCTCCACCAATGTGCCCATGGACGGGCAGAAGGTGGGGGTGGCGGGCACGGGTCGCATGTGGCACGCCGACTACTCGTTTTTCGAGCGGCCACTGGCCTTCACGATGATCCGGCCGATCCTGCTGCCGCGCGGGCTGCGCGAGACGCTCTTCATCGACATGCGACGGGTGTACCGCGAGCTGCCCGCATCGACTCGCGAGCGTTTGACCGGCCTGCGCTGCGCCCACGATGCTTGGGATTACTACAAGGTCCAGCCGAAAGACATGGATCGTGCGATCCGTGAGTTGATCGAGCAGTGGCACGCGGAAGCGCCAGGCGCCGTGCACCCGGCCGTCGTCACGCATCCCTTCACGGGCGAGAAGAGCCTCTACGTCAGTCGAGGATTCACCAAGCGCATGGAGGGCATCCCGCGCGCGGAGGGCGACGCGTTGCTCGAGGAGCTGTTCGACTTCTGCGAGCAGGAGCGCTTCGTGCATCACCAACCGTGGACGGAAGGTGACGTCCTCTTCTGGGACAACCGCTCGCTGATCCACCACGCCTCGACGGTGCCCAAGGGTGAGCAGAGCCGCAGCTTCCGGATCAGCCTGTACGACGAGCTGCCCTTCGACTCCGCCCCGAGCTGATGGGCGGGCCGGACTAGGGCAGCGCGACGGGTTGCAGCGAGCGCCGGAATCAACCGTGGTTGCTGCCTGGTCTCTACAACCAGATTCTCGCGCGCCCGTGCCGTCTCAAGAGTCAATTCCACCGGCAGCTCCCATACTAGCAGCGCAGTTATTACGTATCCTCCACCCCCGGTCTTGCTGTCTGTGCGGAGGAGATGCATGGGTGTATCCCCGAATCGTGGCCACCAGGCCGTGGTTATCTTGTCCACGGCTTGCGTACTCCTGGCTGTGCTGCTGGCGGACGCCCATCGCTCGCAGGACTCCGCTGAGGGTTCGCGGGATCGAGCAGCCGAGAGCCTGCAAGTCGCCCAGAGCACCAAGGGCAGCTCGGGGGTCTGGGACAGTCACCCGGATGCCGACGTCGCGCGCGTGCTCATGCCAAGCCTGGTGGATGCGCGCCAGTTGGGGTATCGGGAGACTCCGATCGACTCCAACCGCTTCGGCATGCGTGAACGGAATTACGATGTGCCGAAGAAGCCCGCCAGCCTGCGCATCGTGTTGCTCGGCGATTCCTATGTCTTCGGCCAGGGTGTTCTCGCCGAGCAACGGCTGGGGGTGCACCTTGAGCGGGAGCTTCGCGAGCGGGCAGGGGCACGGGCGCAGCAGATCGAAGTGCTGCACATCGGAGCAGCCTCCTGGAACCTCGTCACCGAGTGTGCTTTTCTGCGCAGGCAGCTGACCCTGCTGGACCCGGACGTGGTCATCCACATCTCGGTGCCCAACGACGTGGACGACACCATGGGCGTGCGTGGCATGGGTCTCATGGCGCGCAACGTGCCGCGCCGGCCCGCGCAGACCGACACGGTGGTGCGCCAGCTCTTCGCTCATTGGGAGTTGCACAAGGGAGCCTTCGGCCACCTCGCCCTGGGCCTGGACCATGAGAGCCGGTCGCGCCTGGATGAAGTTGGTTTCGAGATCGCCCGACTCGCCGAGCTGGTCGAGCAGCAGGGTGGCCGCTACGTCCACGTCTTCCACTGGCGGGTGCTGAACCCGGTCGCCAACCTTCACCTCGCCAGCCGGCTCCAGGCCGAGCAGGCGGCGTGGTTGCCCACCTCCTTCTACTTCGACGAGCGCATCCGCCTCGCGGATGGCGACGATCATTGGAGTCCGGAGGGGCACCAAGTGATGGCCCGTTACTGCTTCGGGCTGATCGATGACCGGCAGCTTCTTCCCCAAGCAAAGCTCGCACCTTGGAAGGACGCGACCTGGGCGTTGCACGGATTGAACGATGATGCGCGTGCTGCAGCCCTGGATCCCGAGGCGCTGCGACTCCAGCAGCAGAAGCCCAGGATCGTGTCCCGCTTTGATCTTGGCGCTCTCAGCAAGAGCAGCGCTGCACAGGTGCACGCGGGGGTCAGCGCCGAGGGATTCGTGGCTCCCTATGCCTCCCTCTTGCTGGCCCGGGATGGGGGCGATGAACTCCAGGTGCACGGTTCCTTCTTGGATCGCCCGGAGCTCGTGGGTGGGAGGGTGCGTGTCTCCGTCGAGGGCCACGTGGTGGCGGAGTTTCCGCTCCAGGCCTCAGGCCCGCTGGTGCGCTCGTGGCCGCTCCCCAGCGAACTGCTCGAGCGAGAGATCCTCAGCGTCTGCTTCGAGTCCGACGATTGGGTCTACTCCCTGCCGACCTTGCGCGAATGCCACTCGTTCCGCATCGAGAGCGTCGCGATCGGGAACTCGTCACGCTGATCCTCCACGCCCGCACTACGCACTCCAGCGCTGGAACCCCTGCGTCGGAGTGCGCATGGCGACTTCCTCGTGGAGCACCGACAATCCTAGTAGACGGCGACACACGTTTCGGCGAAGAGCAATCGCATGCTCGCCATTCCGATCATTGCCCATCACGACCCTCACCCGGATCCGGATCGAATCCGGCTCGTGGAGAGCTTCGGAGAGACGCTCCTCGACGAGAACCCAGCGCTCCGGCTGCCGAGCCTGCTTCGGCCCCTCGTCTCGAAACACCTTGAGCCGGGGCCGACCCTGCACATCGACGACCTGAGCAACATCCCCCTCCGAAACCGCTTCCACGACACCACCTACATCGAACAGCGTGCCCGCTTGCGGGCGACGGACGGGGATTTCGTCGCGTGCGTGATACCGCCCCCCGAGAGCTACGAGGCGCTGTGCCGCGAGCGTTTCGGGCTCGGCGAGGCGAAGTGGCTTCATCCGAAACCACGCCAACATCTGGAGAGTACCGCCATCGCCTGCTGTACCGATCGGGCGGTGCGTCACGAGCTGGTCTCGGCCATCCGCTCCGGTTCCTTGCGCTGGATCCACCCGCACATGGGGATTGCGGCGGTCTGGAACTCGGCCCTCGTGCTCCAACGCGCAAGCCGTCGACGGCTGAGCGTCATCGCTCCGCCCCCGGCACTCACCCATGCCGTGAACGACAAGCTGTGGTTCGCCATGGTGGTGAAACGGCTGCTCGGCGAGCATCGCATCCCACCGACCACAGCCGTCGGCAGCACTGCCGCGTTGGCCCACTCCGTGCAGCAGCTCGCCCGCAGTGCACACACGATCGTGGTCAAGCTGCCGGACTCGGCCGGTGGCGGCGGGAACCTGGTCTTCGAGGGCTCCACCTTCCTGGGTCTGCACGTCAAGGACATCCGCGCCCTCCTGCGTGAACGGCTCGGCCCGCTGCACTGGGCCGGCCGACAGCGCTTGCTGGTCGGGGCGTGGGAGCAGCACGTCGCTTGCGCCCCGTCCATCCAACTCTGGATCCCCCCAGAATCAGACGGCCTGCCCATCGTGGAAGGCCTCTTCGAGCAGACCTTCGAAGGCGAAAACGGACAGTTCGCGGGCAATCTCCCCCTGCGGCTGGAGCCCTCACAAGAACGCGCCATCCTCGATGACGGTTGGCTCTTGGGCCGCCTCTTCCAACGCCTGGGCTACGTGGGCCGCTGTTCCTTCGATCTGCTGCTGATCGGGGACGACCGCAAGACGGCGCGGCATGAGTTCCTGGAATGCAACGGCCGTTGGGGTGGCACCTCCATGCCCATGCTGCTCATGAACCGCGTCCAAGGGGACTGGAGCAACCGGCCCTACCTGTTCCAATCCCTGATCATGCCCGGCCTGGATCGCATCCCCTTCGCCCAGCTCGTCCAAGCCTTGGACGATCTGCTCTACGACCACCGCAGTGGGCATGGGAAACTGCTTCTGATCAACCCCGGCGCCTTGGTCGGCTGCTCGGGATTCGATGTGGTGGTGAGGGGACGCACCATCGAGGAGGCCAAGCATGTGCTGAACGTCACCCTGCCCAGGCGCTTGCGCACGCTGATCGAGCAGTCGCCCGCGAGGGAAGCCCGGGGCTCGGCCGTCTTCAAAGAGGGTGCGTAGCCGCTGACACATCGCGGTCCACGAGCAGCACGCTGCTCTCCGGTACCTCCACCCATGCCTCGTGGGTCAGTGGTTCAGATGCCACCACCACGGCCTTGTAGGGATCTCGCTCGTGATGCACGTGGGGCACGCCGCAGACCTCGCAATCGTGAAGCCCCAGGCGCTCGACCCAGTGCAGGCTCCTGCGCAGCCGCGTCGCCACCAGGACGGCGCCGTCGGTGAGCATGAAGTTCAACTTCGCTGGCTGCTCGGCGCCCACCTCCTGGCAGCGACCCTCCAGCAGGCGCACGGCATCTCCTACGTGCTCAGCGAGCACCGGACCGTCGGCGACGGCCTTCCCGATCTCGAGGCCTTTCTTGGCCAGTTGGCTCAGCAGCCAGTAGAAAGCTGTCTCGCTGTCGGTGTCCCCCAAGCGTGCGCCGCGCAGCGCCGGGAGCGTCTCGGCTTCCAACTGCGAGGCCAGCTTGCTGAAACCGGTGACGGTTCCGTTGTGCGCGAAGGACCAAGGCCCCCAACAGAACGGGTGGGCGTTCTCCCGGGAAGGTGTCCCCACCGTCGCCAGGCGGACGTGTGCGATGACAGCCCGCGCAAACGTCCGTTCCGCTGCCCTGCTGAAGGCCAGGTCATCAAAGGCCGCCAGCCCCTGCTTGTGCACCGTCGCGGACCCATTCTCGTACGCGGCAATGCCCCAGCCATCGGAGTGGCTTCGCCCGCTCTGGTCGCGCTGACTCTGGATCAGCAGCGCATTCTGTGCATGCACCAGCGTGCATTCGACCTTGGTCTCTTCATTGGCGAGGAAACCATAGAGGCGACACATGACATCATTCCCTCACCTCGGTCCAGCGCTTGGCGCGCTCCCGTGCGGCCAGAAGCTCGGTTCTCAACTCAGCTTGCTGAGGCTCGTCAAGAGTTTCGAGATGGCTGGAGAGGGAGCCACAGCCGTAGGTGTGTTCCAACATGGTGTCTAGCTGCGCCACCAGTTGGCCTCGAGCGGCCGGCTCTGCGGGCAGGACCTCTTGCCTCAGCGCACGAATCGCGTCCAGGCCCGAAGCGTGCTCTGCCAGGAAGACCCTGACGCGCTCTGCTCCCAAGGTCTTTACAAGCAGGGGATAGAACACCCGTTCCTCGAACTCGATGTGCGCACCCACCTCGGCGTCGAGTTGGTCTGCAAGTTCTCGGGCCTGCTCATCATCACCCGCGTCCAGGGCTGCCTTGATCGCCGTCAACCCACGCACGAGGACTTGATGGTCCTGCAGAAACAGCTTCAGCAGTTCGTTGGGCTCCAAGGTCATCGGCGGACCTCCAAAGAACCAGTGCGGACGAAGGCTCCGGCCAGGGGACCAATGCCGTGCCTCTCCGGTTCATCCTTTATCGCCCGGACAGGCCGAACGAGGCATACGGTGCTGGGGGAGGGTCCCTCCGACAAAGTCCGCACAGTCCTCCCTCCACACGGGTGGATACCTGCACTGAGATCAGTCTGAGCGAGGAGGGCGCGCTGCAATCGCTATCCTCGTCCCGCATGGACCAACCCCTGCCCCGTCCCGCTCCGCGACTTCTCGCTCTCCTCGCCGTCATCCTGCTCGCGGCTTGCCGCGCGGCGCCTGCGGATAGCGACGGTGCCTCCGACCTCACGGTCATGACGTTCAACATCCGCTACGGGACCGCGGACGACGGCGAGCATCGTTGGCCTGAGCGTCGAGACCTCGTCGCCGCGCGAATCGCCGAGCAGGCGCCCGACGTGCTCGCGCTCCAGGAGGGGCTCGCCTTCCAGCTTGAGGAGCTCGGTGATGCGTTGGTCGGATACCGGAAGCTGGGGCGGCATCGCGAGGGCGGTACGGAGGGCGAGTTCTCCGGGCTCTACATCCGGGACTCGCGCGTCGAAGTGCTCGCATGGGGCGAGCTGTGGTTGTCGCCGACGCCTGACAAGATCGCGAGCCGCGGTTGGGACGCCGCCCTGCCGCGCATGGCGGTCTGGACCGACGTCCGGCTTCGCGACGGCGGCCCGGAGTTGCGCGTGTACGGCACGCACTACGACCACCGCGGCGAGCTGGCGCGCCTCGAGTCCAGCCGCCTGCTCCTAGCCCATGCAGCCGACCGACCGCGCGTGGTCGTGGCGGGCGACCTCAATGCCACGGAGGATGAGCCGCCGCTCCGTGCCTTCCTCGACACGGGTTGGCAGTCCGCGTGGCGCGAGCTTCATCCTGACGACTTGCGTGGCAGCTTCAACGGGTTCACGGACCCGTCGGGCGGGCGGCTCATCGATCACGTGCTCCTACGCGGGCTCCGACCAGTGGGAGCCCGCATCCTCGGCGGTCGTGTCGGCGGCTTGTTCCCGAGCGACCACGACGCGGTCGTCGCGAGCCTACGTACCGAGTAGTCTGGGCACCAACTGTCCTGGTCTGTGCGTCGTCGAGCTCGTCTGCGAGGCCGACTTCGAGCATCACCAGCCCTACGCGCCAGCGTCACAAACGTCGAGAATCGCATCAGTTCGATTGTAGATGCGATGAATCTGAAGTTCGCGACGCTGTTCGACCTGAGGCACGGCATCACGACGTGATGCAGTTGTTCACGGGCCCGACGCCGGGCGGGGCCTTCCTTGGGCTCGCTTGGATCGACTGCATTTGCGCCGACAAGCGCTACTTGGTCGTCAAGCACTACACCTCCAACTTTGCCTGCCTGACCGATCTCTTCGCGCACGAACTCGGCCACGACTGGGGCACCGTCCACTGCAGGTGTCCCACCCTTAAGATGCACCCGAGCGACACGTACGCAAACGTCTTCTCCCCTGCCACCACCGCGACCATCCTCGCCACCAAGGACAGGGCATCCTGGGCGTCGCCGGAGGCGCCCAGCCCTACGGCAACAAGATGCTCGCGAACACGGGCCGGCTGAGGCCGAGCGAGGGTGAGTAGACCTGGCACACCACCGGACGGCCCACCGAACCGTGGCTGGCCGTGATCTCCACGTCGAGGGCCACTGTCCCGACTCCCGTGACGGGGAAGACGAGGAACTTCGCGGGGTCCATGAAGAGCAGTCCGGGGGCACCCACGGAAATGGGCAGGGAAGGGGACGCGCTGACCAGCAACACGCTGTCGTCGTCCGCCTCGAAGCTGAGTGTCCAAAGGCTGCCACTGACTGCCGGCCCGGAACTGGTGAGTGCGCTGCCGAGACCGTCGATCTGCGCGCCGACGTTCGCGGCGGGTCCGTCCGGCTGGTCACAGATCAGGTCACCTGAGGAAGCGAGGAAGGCCATGGCTCCAGAGCCTCCGACGATCAGGCTGTCCGCCTGGTACAGCGTGCCCGGCGACTTGACGCCCGCGCCGCCGACGCCGCCCGCTTTGGAGCAATTCAGGCCGGGCGACAGGAGCGGGCTGATCAGCCCATCGAGGCCCCGCAGGTCGGAGTCGACGACGCACACGTCTCCGGTGCTGGCGACACACGGCTCGCCCCCCGCGAGGGTGTCGTCCGACCACGTCGTGAGCGCGAAGCCTTCGGTGCCGCGCACGACCGAGTCCTCGATCACCAGCCAGCTCACGTCCACGTCCACGGCCGACACCGGAAGGCGCACGTCCCCGGGCTGCGGGTCCACCCAGGTTGGGGCGTGGACATCGCAATGAAGCAATCGCAGCTCGTCGAAACCGCCACCGATGATGGCCGGGTCGTTCACCTGCGCGAAGACGGAGCCGATGACGCCGCCAAAATCGATGCCGGAGAGCGTCACTGCACCCTGTCCGGGGCCGGCCAGCGTGAGCGCCGACGTCGTCGTGAATGGCTGACTGCCGTCCCACTCAAGGGGCGTGAAGAGCGGGCGGTCCGTGGCATGGCCGGCCAGGAAGATCGGCTTGTCGATCACGACGTTCTCGTACGTGCCGCCCTGGATGAGGATCACGTCGCCGGGCGCCGCGGCGTCGATGGCGTCCTGGAGCTGCGCGTAGTGCAGTGGCACCTGGATGATGCCGCTCCACGCGGGCTGCGAGAGCCAGGGAAGGAGGGCCAAGCCGAGCAGTGCGTGTCCGAGGAACTGGGGGATCCGTCGCATAGTGTCTCCGGTCTTCTCTTGAAGTGGGTGCCCGCTCCCTGTGGCGTTGCGACCAGGGTAGCCGAACCCCCGGTGTGGTGACTGGTGCGCATCGTGTCGACGGGGCAGTGCGCGATCTAACCGTCGTCCAGATCGGGCCCGTCGTCAATGGCCGGCCAGCCTCACGGCGGCCGCTGCCGGCGCACGACCTGCCGACCGGCGGGTTCCCCCGCTCAGGGAACCAGCGTCGGTTCGCGGTTCGTGAACACCAAGCCGAAGTACTCGTTTTCGTTCGCGCGGGTCGTCTCGGTGATCACGAGGCGGTCGAACGGAGCGGCGGACGTCACGCCGAAGAAGGTGACTCCGCCGATAGGCAGATTGATCTGGAACGTCACGATCTCGGTCTCGCCGTCCCGTGCCGATACGAAGAAGGTCGACGGGCCGGATCCGCCAGCGACGTCGTCGATGTCGATGCCCATGGCAAAGACCTTGTTGTTCGAGATGATCGTGAGGTTCTCATCGCCGTTGAGGGCCAGCTCGACGTCGTTGTCACCCTGGAAGTCCGCCGGCCAGTTGCTGAAGTTGAGCGTCGAGGGAAACGCCGCGACGAACGTGACCTCGCCGCTCGTGTAGGTCGCTCCGGGCTGCAGACCGCTCGGGTTGTTGGCCGAGGCCTTGCTCGCGAAGGAGAAGGAGAGAAACGATTGGCGGTTCGTGCTTAGCGAGGGAAATGGCAAGACGGTCGGGGGCACGGTGTCTGCGGCCACGACGGACAGTTTGATCTTCGAGTCCACGACGAAGGCGGTTGAGTCTGGCGCGGACGGGTCGAGACGCGTGATGCAGCCGTCGAATCCCGTCGAGACCAGGGTGCCCGAGGCCACGTCGCCGTTCGCGTCCAGACCGACGAGGAAGCGACCGTTGAGCGAACCTTGCAGGTAGTGCCGGGCGTCGCTCTCGTCGCCCAGCTCCAGGTCAACGGGCAGAGTGAGAGGCAGGCCCTCGACGACGGCCCCGGACAGCTGCAACGGGTTGTTCCTGCTGTAGAGCACCAGTCCGTTGGGGTGATCGTCGAACAGGGCGAACTCGTAGCCGCTTGGAGTCGCCCCGTCGATGCGGATCCAAAACCGCTTCGTGATCGAGCGGCGCTTCGGCTTGCCCGACGTGTCGACGAAGTCCGGGGCCACGTTCGGCACGACCTCCACGAGCCGCAGCTTCGCCTTCCCGCGCAGCCAGGTGCCGGACAGGTCCTGCGCCTCGAGTACGGTTGCCGACGTCCAGAAGCAGGCGGCGACGAGGACGGCGAGGCGCAGTGGGTGTGTCGCAGGGACGCGCATGTCAGATGTCCGCGAGCGGGGGGAGTGACGCTGCGGGTACCGACTTCGCGCGCATGCGTACCGAACCGTGCAGGGTTTCGCCGGCCATGACGCCCGTGGAGCGGCCGCCGAACGTCCGTAGCCGGACGCGCTTCAGGTCGCCGTTCCCGTCGGTCTTCGCTTTGGCGAGCGCCGAGGCGAAGAGGACGACCTCGCCTCCGTCGCTGTCGACGGGAAGCGCGAACGAGAGGTCCCTGATCACTCCTTTCGGCGTGAGCACGAAGCTTCCGCTGGCGTGCAGGACCAGCTCGCCGCCAATCTCCGTCCAGACGTCCACGAAGTACGTGTCTTCGCCGCCGCTGCCGTTGCCAAGAATTCCCCGGAGGCTCAGGTACGCGGTCTGCTTGACCACGCGCTTCTTTGGCTTCTGGGTAAGCGGGTTTGGATTCGGGTTCGGGTTTGCCCCAACGGCCTCGGTGGTCTTCGGCACGAGCATGCGAGCGACGACGCGCGCCTTGAGCCAAGTGCCGTCGAGATCTTGCGCCGACGCCGTGCCGAGCCCCGCGAGCAGGAGCGTGAGGGTCAGGATGCTTCGTTGGACGATGCGAACCTGCATCGGCAGCTCCATGAGTCAGTGAGGTGGTTGGACGCCCGGTTGGGAACTCCGCCCGGCATGTTACCGCCGCGCTGGCGTCCCCGAAGCGGGGATCGCGTTGCGGATGAACACGCGGATGTCGTCATTCGCGCTCTTCAGGTCCTCGGCGCGCAAGTACATCATGTGGCCTGAGCGGTAGCCCTTGAAGCTCATGCGGTCCTGGAAGCGGCCCGAGGGGTCCATGTTCCACATGGTGTACTTCGCGTTGAAGTAGTCGGTTGCGCCGTCGTAGTAGCCCGACTGCACCATGACGTGCAGGTAGGGGTTCTCGCCCATGGCCTGCTGGAGCTGGCGGCCTGTCCGGTCGCCGTCGCGGTTCCATGGGTGCACAGGGCCGAAGACCCAGTACTGCAGGTCGGTGTCGTAGCCGAGCACGTTGCGCAGGTAGTGGTTGATGGCCGGCGCGAAGGCGTGGTTCCAGGACGACAGCGCGGGGTCGAAGTCCGGTGAAGTGCCGGCGTCGCGGCGGTCGGCGCCGCGGTAGCGCGAGTCGAGCCGCCCGACCGTCAGCCCTTCGTCGCGCAGGAGTTCCTTCCAGAAGAAGCCGGTCGGCACGGCGAGGTTGTACTGCTGTGCCAGCCGCTGCTCGAGCCCCGAGTAGCGGGCGTAGCGTTGCTCCAGCTCGCTGCGTTCCTGTTCGTCCAGTGCGCCGCCCCGGGACAGCGCCGGGATCAGCTCGTCCAGGGTGAAGGCCTCGACCTCTGGCAACAGGTCGTCGAGATCGCGCTCCTGCAAGTCGGGCGCAAGCTTGCCGTGGTACCAGGCCGTGGCTGCGTAGTAGGGCAGGGGGAGCGCGTCGTTCACCGGGCCGTCGCGCTCGATGCCGAGGCCCGTGGGGGACACGAGCACCACGCCGTTGAGGTACATCCACTGCGAGCCCTGCAGGCGCGCCGCAAGGCCAGACACGCGCGTCGTGCCGTACGACTCGCCGATCAGGAACTTGGGGCTGGTCCAGCGGCCCTGGCGCGTGACGAAGGTGTCGAGCCAGCGCGCGAGGTAGCTCACGTCCTCGTTCACGCCGAAGAACTGATCACGGTCCGCGTCGTTGAGGATGCGCGAGAAGCCCGTGTTCACAGGGTCGACGTAGAGGATGTCCGTCACGTCGAGGATCGAGTGGGGGTTTTCGCGGATGCCGTAGGGCTGGACCGGGTAGCCCTCGTCGTCGATCTCCAGCAGGCGCGGGCCTGTGTACGCGATGTGCATCCAGAGCGACGCCGAGCCGGGGCCGCCGTTGAACGAGACGGTGAGCGGGCGGGTGCTGCGGTCCTCGACGTCGCTTCGCTCGTAGTAGGTGTAGAACATCGACGCGACGATCTCGTTCTCACTATCCCACACCGGCTGCGTGCCGACGGTGACGCGGTACGGCACCTCGACGCCGTCAATGGTCACCGTGTCTTCAGTGGTGACGGCCTCGTCGGCGGGGATCTCGATCTTCGCGTCGTCGGACTTGTCCTTGCCCTTCTCGGCGGGCATGTCGCTGTCGTCGTCCTGTGCGGAGGCGGGCGGAGCGAGCAGCGCGGCGAGGAAAATCGTGGCGAGCACCGTGGAACGGTGCAGCGTGCGGGCGAGCATGAGCAGATCCTCGGGCGGGCAGTGCGATCGCGAGGCGTGGACTCTAGGGACGGGACCCGGGGCCGTCCAGCCGGGCGAATGCTCCCGATCAGGGCGTCGTGGCCATCACCGCGTTCGAGAGCGTGATCTGTGCCGGCACCGAGACGTCGTTGATCAGGTATTGGAGGTGCATGTCGATGCCGGCGGGAATCCCGGCCGGCCACGCGAGCGACTCTGAGGAGGCTCCCGTCGCGGTGAACCGCAGGAACTGGACGTCGAAGGGGTTGGCGTGGAGCGTCCCGCCGAAGACGTTCAGCGGAGTGGACGTGAACGACAACCAGGCCAGCAAGAGGGCGTTCGGTGCGGCCTTCTGCAGATCGATGTCCAGGATGGAGCCTGGGGTCAGGGCCCCGAAAGCGTTGAGCGTCGGCAGGCCATTGATCCCAGGGCTGGCCCCGCCCAGGTCGGACCAGAAGCCGGGCAGATCGTCCGTGTCGTAGATGTAGGCCGCGCCGTCGGGAGACATGGCTGTAGGGTTGGGTGCCCCCGCGAGGGCTGTCGTGCCGTCGATCGCCACGGCTCGTCCGAAAAACGCATTCGCCTCGCCATCACTGGCCCTGATCTCTGCGAGCTTGATCCATGTTGCGGACTCAAAGAGGAATGCGGAGCCGGATCCCGACCCAAGTGCGTCCGTTTGACGCGCGCCGACCAGGGCGAGTCCCCCGCTGATGGCAACCGATGAACCGAAGCGGTCGCCGGTGACGACGTCAACGGGCACGCCCCTCGAGACTGGCGCCCCCGTGGACGCGTCGAAGATGTAGGCCACGCCGGAGGAGGCGCCGTTGTCGGCTGCGCCGGGCGCTCCCACGATGGCCTGCGAACCACTGAGGTCCAGGGACGTGTGCCCGAACTGCTCTCCCGGCCCTGTGGGGAGCAGCTTCTCGATGACCACGCCGGGGGCCCCACCGGAGATGTCCAAGAGGTAGGCCGCACCGGCATCGAAGCCCATCTCATCGTCGCCGGCTGAGGCCACGAGCACGGTCGTCCCGCGCAAGGCCACCTGGGAGCCAAAGAGAGCTGCCGAACCCGGGGCCGGGCTCGTGATGGTCCCGATCAAGGCCCCCGTCGCGGTGTCGAACAGGAACGCACGCCCCGAGTTGTTCGTTCCCCAACCCGGTGAGCCGACGAGGGCAGCGCTGCCGCTGATGGCAACAGACTTGCCGAAGCCCTGGCTGGCGGTACCTCCGACGGGCAGGAGCTTCATGGTCTGCAAGCCTGTCGTGGCATCGAAGAGGTAGGCGGCCCCGGAATCCGCGCCAAGGTCGTCCTTGCCCGGTGCGCCGACGATGATGGTGTTGCCGCTGATGCCGACGGAGTCGCCGAAGAAGTCACCCGCCGCACCATCGATGGCCAACAACTTCATGATCGGGGAGCCGGTGCTGGTGTCGAAGAGGTACGCCGACCCGGAGAAGAACCCATTGTCATCGTCGGTCACGGCGCCGATCACCGCTGTCGAGCCGGCGACCGAGATGGATGTCCCGAAGGACGCTCCGCCCAGGGCTCCACTGGTGGGGGTCAGTTTGATCTCGACTTGCGCGCTTGCGGCAGCCGAGGTCAGTGAGAGCACGAGCGTCGCGAGTCGCGTGATGAGTCGGCTGGGCATGGAGTTCTCCTGGTACGGGGCGAGCATTGGGGCTCTGCTGATCTGGGAGGCGTCGGGCCGTCGAGAGTGTGGCTCCTTTCAGAAGCGTCGTGCAGCTCAGTGCGTCCCGATTATTCTCCGAGAGCTTGCGGATGGGCACCCGACCCAATCATCACTCTGTGAACGCAGACCACCTCCGATCTGAGGTGTCGGCGATCGGGGCCCGGTTCCGATGGAGTCGTCGTGGGTCCCGCCGGCGCGGTAGAGTGGCGGCCTGGCGCCGGCCTGTGCGCCGGAGGGAGGTTCGTGGACGACGCGCTGTTCATCTTCTTGGGGCTGGCCGTGGTGATCGCCCCCTTCGTGGGCATCGCGCTCCACCTGCGATCGTCGCGCCGCATGGCCGTGCTTCAGGAAGAGGTGCGGAACCTAACAGGTCGGCTCGCCCGCTTCGACTCGCGGCTGAATGAGGTGAGTCGGGCCACAACCAAGGGGGCCGTCGAGTCCGGCGATGAGCCGGCCGCCAAAAGCGCCATGTCTGCGGTTGGAGCGCCGGCTGTCGAAGCGGAGCCTGTGGCCAATCCCCTGCCCAAGCCGGTGACGGTTCATGCCGCACCACCCGTGCGAGCGACCCCTGCAGCGACAGCTGCACCGGCATCGGCGCCGCCGGTTGATCGGCAGAAGGAAGCGGCGGCCGCTGATCTGTCCTCGCGCGACGCTGACACCCGCGCAGACGAGCGGCTCTCCCTTGAGGCCTTCCTCGGCGGGCGGGTGCTGCTCGTCGTGGGTGTCGTTGTCGTGCTCATTGGTCTCGCGTTCTTCCTCAAGGTCGCCATCGACCGCGGGTGGCTGGGTGCTCTCGGCCCCGGGATGCGCATCGGGCTCGGTGCCGCCGCCGGTGTCGCGCTGCTCGTGGCGGGCGATCGCGTTCGGGCGCGGGGCCTCACCGTCTTTGGGCATGCCCTCATGGGCGGTGGCCTCGGGGCGCTCTACCTGTCCAACTTCTTCGCGACGACCTGGTACGACTTGATCGGACAGCAGACCGCCTTCGTCGTCGTGGGCGGGGTCACGGCCGTCGGCGCCTTCCTCGCGATCCGACGCGACGCCAAGCTGCTCGCCTGGCTTGGTTTCCTCGGCGCATTCCTCGCGCCGGCGCTGCTCGGCCGGGACGTGGACGCCCTCGAGTCGCTCACGGTGTGGCTCATCGTCGTGGATCTCGGCCTGCTCGCGGTCCTGGCGCGCCGCAGCTGGCAGGGCCTGGACGTCATGGCCTTCGTCGCGTCGGCGGTCTACTTCGCCTTCTGGTACGAGCGCTGGTACGACTTGGAAGCTCGGCAAACGGGCGTGGCGCTGTCCCTGCCTGAAGAGGCACCTGCCCGTCTTGGAGTCGCGTGCCTTTGCCTCAGCGCGCTCCTCGCGACGAAGCTCCTCCTGAATCTGCTGCCCGCTGGCTGGCGCCGAGCACGACTTGCACCGACGAGTCTCGCTGCGGCCGTCGGAGCCGGTGTCGCCGCCCTCGCGATGGGACACGCGCTGCTCTTCCCCGCCTCGCGCGGTGCGCTGGGGGTGTCGGTGCTCGTGACGGGCGCCGTGTACGTGGCGGGCGCCCGCTGGATCGCGCGCCGCTCCGGCGGACGTGGCGACGACACGGACACCCTCGACGTCGTGGGCATCGCGTCCTTGGCCGTCGCCCTTGCCGTCCTGCTGGAGGGTGACGCGCTCACACCCGCTTGGGCCGCCGCGGGGCTCGCGGCAGTCGTGGCGGGCTGCCGGATGCCGGGGCGCCCCTTCCTCGTGTCGGGGCTCGTGCTCATGGGCCTGGCGACAGTTCACGTCTTCTCGGACCGCATGCCGCTCCATCACGAACCCTTCCTGCCGCTCGTGAACATCAGCTTCCTGTCGGCGGCCTCTCCCGCTGTCGCGATGCTCCTGGCGGGCGCCGCCATGCGTCGCGTTCGAGAGGACATCACCACCCAGGTGCGGCCCATCGTCATCACGGTTGGCGCGTGGCTGCTCGGCTTCCTGGTGGCGGCGGATCTCTTGGACCACGCCGTTCTCGACCCCGGCCGCTACGGGGACGCGGCCCACGAGCTGGGTCTCGTCTTCGCGTCGTTGGGTCTCGCGACTCTCGGCGCCCTCTTCACGGCCAGCTTGGGGCGCGGGCGCGACCCCGTTCCGACGGCCGGGATCGGCCCGGTCCTGGGCGCACTGCTCCTGGCGCTGCTCGTGAACGTCACCGGCAACCGCCCCGGCTTCACCCCTGTCGTCAACAGCATCTTCGGGGCCGGGCTTTTCGCAACGGCTGCCGCGGTGTTCGCAGGTCGGCTGCTCCGAGGGCAGCTGCGGGTCGTCGCCTGGAGCGCTGTGGGTGTCGCGGCGTTCTCACTCGTGACCAGTGAGATCTTCGCGACAGGGCGCTTTGCCGAGATCGCCGCGGGGTCGCGCGCCGAGGCGGAGTTCCGGGCCCAGGTCTGGGTCTCCGTAGCGTGGGGCCTGTACGGGGCCGTGTTGTTGTGGGTCGGCTTCCGACGCGACCTTGCCGCCCTCCGCTGGTCAGCGCTGGGCGTCTTCGCCCTGACCCTGGGCAAGATCGTGTTCGTCGACATGTCCCAGCTCGACACGCTCTACCGTATCGGGTCCTTCCTCGGTGTGGGTGGCCTGCTCGTAGCGGCGTCTTTCCTCTACCAGCGCGCGCGGCGGACCGGGCCGGAGAGCGGTCCAACCACACAGGCGCCGGCGGCCGGTGCGCCCTCGCCTGAGTAGACCGGCACCATTTAGGCGCCCCGGCGCGCCTCGATCGGGTCCGCCGGAACGCCCTCCTCGCAGGCCGCTAGCTCGTGCTGTTGAGTGTCGGCTGTCAGCATCGATCGCCCGGTGCGTCCAGGGACGCCTATGGGGATGCCAGCGTGTTCACTTCTTTCCAAAGCGACGGTCGTCGGGCTCGTGGGGTGTTGTGTCTCAATAGGTTGGCTCCTGTCCGATGGGCAAGGGGAGTTGGCGCCGGCTGGCGACGCGCTCTGGACTCCCAGTCAGAGGGGGCGGATCGAGTTGCCCACCGAGGTGGCTTCGAGCACGGCCTTGACGGGCTCTCGTCCGGCGCCTGCAGACCTTCCGCAGCTCGTGGAGGCGGATGTCACTTCCCTGACCGTTCACACGGCCAACACCCCATCGCCCTTGAGGCGTTTTCGGATCAGCGGTCGCGTCGTCGACACGGCTGGTCGACCCGTGGTTGCCTCCGTGAGGGGTTACCCGTTCGGCATGCACGGGGTTGAGAGGTACCCTGACGACTGGGGGCCCATCCAGGATGAGCCGGGATGGTTCGATGTGCTCGCCAATCTCCCTGCCGCGGATGTCATTGCATCCGACCAAGACGGTCGGTTCTCCTTTGAGTTCCTGGTTGTTGCCACGACGGGGAAGGAAGAGTTCCTTCCTTGGAAGGCCTTCGCCAACGAGCGTATCTGCGCTTCCAATCTGTGGCCTACCCTGCTCGTGAGTCGCGAAGGGTCTGTGCCGAGCTGGGTGGACGTTAGTCGAGTGTGGGATGGGCGTTCCCTGGACGTAGGCGATGTACCTCTGCGTGCGTCGACGACCCTTTGTGGATGGCTCGTGGGTGACAACGGTCTGCCCCTGGAAGGGGCCCGCGTCTCTCTTCCCGCCGACGTGGAGCCTGACACGGTCTTGTTCCACGAGAACCCGTACTGGCAGTTCCGTATTTCGAGTGGGTGCGGCATGCCGTACTATCCGCCCCCGCTACGCGACGAGGGCGACACGGTGTTCTCGACTCTCACAGATGCGAAGGGGCGTTTCTTCCTCGATGCACCGCCAGCCGACTTTCTCTGGCTCAGTGTGGATTGCCGGGACGATCGCAGGACGGTCTTCCGTGTTCCAGGGTTGAACCTGCACCGACGATTCTTGGACCTGGGCACACTCTCCCTGTCCGAGGGACGTGCTGTGGAGATGGAAAGGAAGGACCGCAAGCGACTGCCTAGTCCTCGCATCGTCCACCGTGTTTCGAGTCCCATGGACTTCTGCGGCGGCTCAAGCATGAGCACGGTTGACTCGAGTGCCTTCTCTATTCGGCCTCCTAGGGCTGAGTTGGCTGAAGGCGACAGCTAAGGCTACGCCGCTGAGCAGAGAATGGTGCTGCACGCACTGGCGCGCGGCAAGACTGCTGATCAATCGGCGCTCCGGGGAACCACACGCGCTCAGAACGAGATGGCCAGGCCCGACGAGAGCTGGAAGGGCTGCTGCGGGAACAGGTTGTCGAAGAACACCGTCTGCAGCGAGAGGTCGATGCCGATCAGGGAGGTCTGGTGGGGCACCGGCCACGGGAAGGAGATCTGCCCTGCCGCATCCGCGGTGGTGGAGATCTGCGTGAGGATCTGGTCCACGAAGAAGATGCACAGGAAGGGGCTGGGGATGGGCGTCCCTTGGTGGCCGAGGCCGACGTAGATGATGGCCGGCGAGAAGGGAACCTGGTGCAGGATGTCGACGGTGAAGTCGAGGTTGCCCAGGGCTGGCGTGCCCGAGGTCATCATCGGTGGGAGCGCCAAGGGCGAGCAGGCGGGGAACAGGAACTCGGTGCGAGCGCTCGGCGTCACGTTCGGCCCGCCGAGAGTCGGCGTCACGTCGCGGAACCAATTGCCAGCGAGCCCGCCGCTGGTGCCGAGCGCCAAGGACACGTCGAGGTCCGTGGTGGGCAGAAACTGGCTCGCTTGCAGCCAGCGGCCAGCTTGTACGGCAACCGTCGCGCCGTTCTGATTCGGAGCGCCCCACTGCATGAAGTCCACGATGTTCGCCGGGTCCAGGCAAAGCGCAGGTGGAAAGGGAACGGGTTGCCAGGAGCTGAGCATGAGCGAGCCGGCTGTGATGCTCAGGTTCGGCACGCCGACCGGGAGCCAGAGGTCTGTTGCCGTGTCGATGCCGCTGTCGCCCACATGCACACGCACGCTGCCGCCCGGTGGGACGATGAGGTCAGCTAGCTTCACGGACACGAACTGCTGCATGCAGAGCTGCAGTTGTCCCAGGTCCGCCGAGGTATTCCCGGTGTTGGTGATCTCGATGATCTGAGAGGGCGAGGGTTGGAAGGCGGGTCGCAACAGGACCTCGGTCATTCGGAAGCTGGGCGGGGCGCCCTGAGCGCTGAGCTGCGGGTCCAAGACAATTAGCAGGAGGGCGACGAGGGCGGAGCAGTGCAGTCGGGCTAGCGGCGAAGGGCGCATGATGGGGGTCTCGAGGAATCGTGGGTGGAGACACTCGGGTCGGCGGGCGGTAGCAGTCGACGCACCGTGAGGACGGTCGGACGTGCGGCCGGGGCATGAATCCGACACCTGTCGGTCAAGAGGCCTATCGCAGTTGGCACGGTCGGAAGGAGATTGACTTTATTGCACTGTGTTTGGATTCTTCTGTCTGGAAGAGGCCTCCCTGACGCTTGATCTCGGGGGGGATGTGAGAGTTGTTGCCGGCCACGCGCCGCGTAGCCGATCGCTGGTGTCCTGGAGGAATTGCCATGAAGCCCATCGTCCTGATCCACGGCTACAGCGCCGAGAGTTCGGAAACCACGAAGAAGGCCATCAAGGGCATCTACGGAAAGATGCCTCGGGCACTCCGTCAGGCGTACGGCAAGGCAAACGTGGTCGAGATCGACCTCGCCCGCTACATCTCGCTGGACGACGGGCTCTCCATCGATGACGTCTCGATGGCCATGCAGCGTGAGCTCAAAGATCGCTACCCGCAGCTTCTGAGCGGTGGTTTCCATGCGCTGGTCCACAGCACCGGCGCGCTGGTCATCAAGAATTGGCTCCGCAACCACAGTGCTCGGCCGTCTCCCCTGCAAAATCTCGTGCACTTGGCGGGTGCCAACTGGGGCAGCGGCTGGGCGCACATCGGCAAGACGCAGTTCGCGAAGTGGGGCCGCAAGATCTTTGGTGCCGGCGAGCGCGGCGTGCGCATCCTGCACGCCTTGGAGCTCGGGTCATCCTGGACGATCGACCTCCACACTCACTTCCTCGACGGTGCCAACGATCTGCAGCGGAAGTACGGTGTCTACGAGCACGTCGTCATCGGCACGCAGGCCGACGTCAAGTGGTTCGAGGCGCCGGTGCGCTACGGCAAGGAGGATGGTTCCGACGGTGTGGTCCGGGTGGCGGCAAGCAACCTCAATTACAACTACGTGCGCTTCGTCCCCACCGACGAGGCCCTGGACCTGAAGTGGAAAACGGCCAGCAGCCAGGCCGAGCGTCACCGGGACCGCGGGCGGAATCGAAAGCCCTACTACCGCATCGCAAAGACATCACGGCCCGGTAAGCGTGGTCGCCCGCTGATCCCCTTCGCCATTCCCTACCAGTGCGCCCACTCGGGCGAGGACATGGGGATCGTCTCCAAAGAGCCGCCGAGCAAGCAGGTGCTGCGGCTCATCGACCTGGGGCTCAAGTCGACGCCAGCGACCTGGCAGGGCCGCGTGGAGCGCTTCAAGGACGAGACCGCGAAAACCTATGCGAGGGCGTTGAGCGAGCAGAATCCCTCCTGGTGGAAGAAGTGGATCTCCGAGCCTCGTGCTCAGTACGACAAGCACGCGCAGGTGGTGTTCCGCTTCCACGATCAGGACGGACGTCCCGTCGAGCACTTCGACGTGTTCTTCGATTCGGTGGCCACCAAGGCGGACAAGTCGCTCCCCGTGCGGGAGCTGATGGAGACGCAGCACGTCAACGGAACCACCAAGAACTGCATCTCCTTCTACATGCGCACAGACGCCTTCGATGAGGACAAGGGGAAGTGGGAACCGCGGATTCCGCACGTGGACGGTTGCCACATCGAGGTGATGGCGACCGAGCCCGGGACCGACGAGATCTGTTACGTGCCGTTCCGCTACGACTTCAGCGCCCAGCAGCTCGCGGAATACGTGCAAGCGCACCGCACCACGATCATCGACATCGAACTGATGCGCGTGCCGAGCGATGAGGTCTACCGGATGGTGACGCTCTGACGGTTGCCGATGGCGGCGGCGCTTCCCCCTGACTCTGCACAGATGAGGCGACCAGGCAGCTCTGATTCCTCAAGACGGGCAAGACAACGACAGCGGCCCTTACGAGCCGCTGCCTTTGTTCTCGCGATCGTATATGGGACCGGTCCCCGGCTAGAAGTCACCGACCTTGAACATGACAACGTCTGAGGTGCAATAGGCCAGGGCTAGTGGGTCCTGAATCTCGGTGGAGACCGCCTGGGCATAGAGCCGGATGGGCGCCAGAGGTGATGCAGGAAGCTGGACGCTCAAGGTCGCATCGCCGTTGGCATCCGTGATACCCAGCGGGAGCGGAATCCAGGGCGGCAGCACTCCCAAGGTCACAAACCCAAGAGGAGCAACACTGAGCTCGAACACCCCTTGGGCACCCGAAACGAGCAGGTAGGTGGAGGCGAAGGGCGTTCCACCCGTGAGCTCGAAGGTCACCATGCTGCCCGGCAGGCCACTGCCCAAGACAGCCAAGGACGAGCAGTCTGTCTCGAGCGACCAGTTGAGCAGATCGTGGTTTGCAAAGCCCCCGCCAGTGCTGGCCGAGAAGCCGAAGTAGGCGCTGTCGCCCAGCATGTCCTGGAGGTCGACGGACTCGCTGAAGAGCAGCTGAACGGGCATCCCATCTTCGGAATACGAGACGCTCAGCTGATTCGACATGGCGTCGTAGGTCACCAGCACGTTCTTGACCAGTCCATTGTCGATGGGCTGGTCAGTCGCCACGGCGACGACGTGGTTGGTCTTGTCGCCATCGAGAGTCAGAGCGACGTGATGATCATCGGGGTCCCAGCCGTTTTGGTAGATGTCGAACTCGATCACCACGCTGGGTGAAATGGCTTGCCCGTTGGGTGCGATGTCGGAGTAGCCGAGGGCTCCACCGCCAAAGCCCAGGGCCGTGTCCGCGCGTGGATCACTGTGAATCACCAACGCAAGGCCATCGGAGAGGAGCTCGATGGGTTGGGCACCAGTGATCTGGAACTGGAACTCGGATTCGAACCCCTGGTCGGTCGCCAGGGCTGTCTCCCAGAAGGCCGTGCCCGCTTGTCCCATGACCTCGGGCACGAGGCGCAGCACGCCGCCGCTTGCGGCAGCTGCGCCGTTGAGCGTGAGTCCGTCCGTGGAATCGAAGTTGGGGAAGTCGATGGTCTGCGCCGTCAGCGCAGAGGCCTGGAAGGAGGCCGTGAGGGCGAGCGCGGTCAGCAGTCGTACCCAACCGCGGCCCCTGATCCTTCTTTGCATGGTGTTCATGATGATCTCCCTTGCTCATGTAGTTGACTGTTTGCCTGTCACGGACACTACGAGTAAGAGGCGCGCCGTCCGATACGGCAGAGGCAGTAAGCCGGGAGCAACAACGTGTGATGAGGAGCTGACCTGTCGAGCGCCACGCACCTGCGCAATCCACCGTGAATCCTCGACGCCTGTTCCGCGCTCTTCGCACACAGCGGGCAACGCGCGAACGCGCTGGCCGAGATGTCTTGCTGCGCAGGAGCCGTGTGCTCGTTCGTCGTCTACGCCATGTGGCACCCGTGCACGCAGACCTACGTCCATTGTGTCGCGCGCTCCCGATGCCTGACGTATGTCGCCGAAGGAGGTTGGGCGCGAGAGTGTTGTTGGAGATTCCAGAAGTCCCCTGATGGTTCCCCGATCATTCCCCCGGGAGCTCATCTCCAGACGGCCTCGTTGGCCGTGGGGCGGCTCTCTCCAATGAAAGAGGTCAATCATGAACCGTTCCATCACTCAGTACCTGCAATACACTTTCGCCGCCTTGCTTGCCTTGGGGCTTGCGGCCGGCGTGGCGTCAGCCCAGTTCGAGAACGGAAGTTTCGAATCTGGTTTCAATGGCTGGATCGCGCAGGACATGGCGACCCCCTACTACCCACTGAATGTTGGTGGGGCAGGTATCGGCGCTGCTGGCACATTCGTGACCCAGCCGACTCACGGCTCCCTCGTGGCCTACAACGGCTTTGACGGTGGAGGGCCCGACATGATCTCCATCGCCCAGGACGTCATGGTCCCGAAGTCGGGCAGTCTGCTGCTGTTCGACTATGGCGGGGCTTGGTCCATCTCAAGTTACGCCTCCCAAGACCGCGAGTTCAGGGTGCTGGTCGAACCCAATGGCGGTGGTAAGGCCCTGCGTTCCTTCGACATCCTGACAGCAGCCAGGGGCACCTATAATTCGAACACCGGCTTGATTGCCGCGGCCGTAGACCTCGATGAGTTCAGAGGCCAGATGGTGCGAGTCAACTTCACTTGGTGGGTTCCCGAGTACTTCACAGGCCCAGGGTTCTGCCAGCTCGACCATGTGCGCTTTACGAGCAAGAAGGTGCAAGCGCGGGACATGCTTTCACTCAGGGTCAAGCTGAACTTCCAACAGGAGGAGAAGGATCTCCTGAAGCTGAGCATGATGGTCCCTGTGCAGCCGGGCTTCACTCCCGGTGGGAAGAAGGCCAGCATCACGGTTGGCGATCTCACGAAGGACTTCATTCTCGACTCCAAAGGAAAGGGAGTCCTGAACGCCAATGTCCTACGTGTCCGAGCGGATAAGCATGACGAGACCCTGCAGCGGCTGACGTTGAGCTGCAAGAAGGGCAGCTTCGCAGCTGAACTCGCCGGCCATGGGCTGGGAAACTACGACACCGTGAAAGGAGGCCAGACGGCCAGTGTGCCCATCAGTGTCAACATGGATGGCATGACGACCAACCGCTGGATGACGGTCGTGTACAACGCGACGAAGACCAAGCGAGGCGTTGCTCGCGGAAAGACACCTCCTCAGTTGCGTCGATTCCGCTTGAACGTCGACCTGAACTTCGCTTCGGCCGACAAAGACAAGGTCATCCTGCAAGGCTGGGTCCAAGCAGGGCCGGGCTTCCTCCCGGAGGGAGCAGCGCTCGACATCGATGTCGGCCCCCTCTCAAAGAGCTTCAGCTTGGACAAGTCGGGTCGTGCGACGGTCGGCGCTGAGAGCGTCCTCCTACGACGGGACAAGCGGGATCCATCGCTCTACCTGCTGACACTCAAGTGCCTGAAGGGAGACTTTGCTGATGCCTTCGCCCAGGTTGGCATGCACAACGAGACGGTGCCGAAGCCAGGCACCAGGGTCAGTTTGCCCGTGATCATCACGCTGCCCAACGGCGGCGGCTTGAAGTCCCAGATCTTGCCCGATGTGAGCTACTGGGCGCGTTTCGACAAACAAGGCAAGGCTGTCTGTCAGTTCTGAGCATGAGACGAGCACGCTCGCTCTCTGTTCTCTCGACTCTCCGGGCGGGTCCAACGACCCGCCCGGAGACTTTCGCGGTCGTGACGACCGTGGCCCAGCTCCTCGACCCGGGCTCGGGCCTGACGCTGCCCGTCCATGCGACAGCCGTGCTGCCATGAGCTGAGCGTGTGGGCCAATCAGTCGTCCAGGAGACCGCGGCGCTCGATTTCGGCCGCGAGGATCTTCGCCACGAGGGCGTGTCCACGATCCGTCCAGTGCCCGTCCTTGCGGTAATAGAGTTGATCTTGCTGGGCCTCCACGATCGGGCCGAGCAGGTCGTACGCCTCGATGCCGACGGCGTCCAGCTTGGCGACGAGTCGTTGCTGAGGCATCGGGAGTGTCGTGAGCGGTTCTCGGGGTTTTCGCAGCAGGCGAGCTCGCCCACGCTCGTTGGGCCTGACGTCTGAGACGTAGACCTGTTGCTTGGTCGGAACGATTGTTACGAGAAAGCGTTGGCCGCGGCGCTCACACAAATCGCGCAGGGCCGCAAGACTCTTGACGACTTTGGCGCTCGCCTCGGAGATCCATGGCGACCAGCGCTTCTTGTATAGGTCGGGAGGGTTGAGGTTCAGGACCTTGCCGGAATCTTCATTCGGTCGAGCGCGCACGCGTTGGGTGCCCTTCTTGCCCGGAGTCTCGTCGGCCTCCATCCAATAGTCCCAAACCTGCATGAGCCCCATGGCGAGGTGTGAACTTCGCACGCCTGGGATGCTGTACCGAGCGAGCGGCTCCTTGGAACGCATGCGGTGGAAGTCGTCGATGCGTGCCAGGTCGCATTCGAGCCGAGTTGGCAGACCATCCGCGTCTGTCTCTGCCCAGTGGACGTACTCTGGGGTCACGATGTCGTTGCCCACGTAGAGAGAGACGACCAGCGCGTCGGCTTCGAACATGTCTTCCTGCCTCAGGCCTACGAAGTAGCTGGGCGGCGCTGGTCCGAAGGTGAATCCCATGTTGAGGACCTCTGTGGGCTGATCCCGTTCGCCCAGGGCAGCCTCGAGCAGTTGGGGAAAAGCCTCGTGGGCCTCAACGCCCCAGCCGAAGACGAAGGAGTCGCCGACCACCAAGATGCGCTTCCGTCCTGCGGGCGTCTCTTTCTCGACGTCGCGATCCATGCGCATTCCCTGCCCGTTGATGTGGATGGCGTGGTCGAACTCGGTGGACACGAGTCGCGTACTCGCGCCTGGTTGCAATCTCCATGGCAGGATGGGATCCGGCCTGAAGCAGCGGGGACTCTGCGTGTCCAGCCGCGACATGGTGGGCTGGGGAAGCGTTTGCGCGAGCAGCAGTTCGGCGCCGACCACGGCGAGCGCCAAGGAGACCAGGAACAGGCAAGCCTTGGGCAGCAGACGCTTCGATGGGCGAGTCAATTTGTCGGAGGGTGAGTCGGCGTTCATTGGAAAGAGTCTCCTACGGGCGTAGCGTGTGGAGCAGGGGGTAGGTTTTCCGAGTTGTGCGGCCCTCCCGCAGGGTCCTCCAGCAAGGTTCCCGACTTTGGGCTAGCGTCCAAGGATTGCAACAACGAGATCGCGCGCGGGTGACCCGGAGCGTGGTCCAGGAACATGACGAGGTGCTCTCGCGCCTCTTCGTGTCGGCCCAGCTTGACGAGTGGGAGTGCGACGGAGAGGTGGGGCTCCGGCCGTTTCGGTCTGGCCACAAGGCAGCGTTCGTACAGCTCGACGCTCTCGTCGAGGTCTCCCTGCAGCATGAGAACGTTCGCCAGGTTTGCCATGGACCCGTAGTGGTCGTGCTGTCTTTCCAGGGCTCGTCGGAACTGCAGCTTCGCTCCCGCGAGGTCGCCCCGCTCGGCAAGCAGGACGCCCAAGGTGCAGTAGGGCTCGGGGTGGGGCCTGTTGCGTTGGATCGCCTCTCGGAGGTGAAGGCGGGCCGGCTTGTAACGGCCCTGCTCTTGGTAGAGCTTGCCCAGGTTGGCATGGGCCATCCAGGCGTCTGGGTTCTTGTCGATGGTGTCTGTCCACAGGGCCTGGGGGCTTGAGTAGATCCGACATTGTCGGTGGGTCAGGGGAGCGAGAACGAGGACGGCTGTTGCCGTGAGCAGCGCGACTGCGCGCGACTCGGACACGCCCATGCGACGTGCACAGGCCAGGCTCCCTCCCACGACCAAGGCGAACACACCGAGGCTCGCAAGGTACTGAAAGTGGTCTGCGACCCAGGAGTAGCGGAACGGGAAGACATCGATGAACCCAAGGGCGGGAGACAGGCTGCCGACGAAGAAGAGCGCTCCCGTGGCTGGGCCCCGACCGATGCGGTTTCGGAGCAACACGAGTGCGAGCAGGAGGCCGACCGTGATGACGGGTGCGATCACCTGCCATGCGTCCGATGGGTCGATCTCCCAACGCGGATAGTTGAACGTCAACTGGGCGGGCCATATGAGCTTGGCTGCGTAGAACCATGGCACGCGGCCGGCCAACATCAGGCGTTGCACTGGGGCGAGACCGTAATCCTCGCTCGCAGCGCCCACGTGAGTGCGTTCGAGGTACGCGGTGAGGCTTCCGCCAAGGATGCCTAGCACAAGCAAGGGCAACGCCATGAGCACAAGCCGTCGCGGGAGCCGTCCGGCCTTCCACCAGTGCAGAAGCAGCAGCGCTGCGGGAAGGGACCAGGTGACCGTTTTGGAGAGGAGCGCGGCGACGAACAGGACGAGGGCGAGCACGTAGAATCGGTTCGGCCCGGTCCGGCTCTCTCCCGTGCCGGCATCCGTTCCATGCGCGTGGCGGTCGTCAGGTGGTGCCCATCGAAACCAGGCGGACATCGCGGCGAAATAGAGGACGCCCGACAGAACGTTCTTGCGTTCGCTCACCCAGGCAACCGACTCAGCGTGCACCGGGTGCAGGGCGAAGGCGATCGCGATCACGACCGCCCCGGGAACTTCGAGCCTCGTCAGCAAATAGAGCAGAAGAAGCGCACCGAGCGCGTGCAGGAGCACATTCGTGAGGTGATAGCCCGGAGCCCAGAGCTCCCAGAGCTGGTACTCGAGCCAGAAGCTCGTGTGCACAAGGGGGTAGAACTGCGGCATCGACAGCGGGTCGGTCCAGATTCGGCGAAGACCCTCCCCGTCGCGGAGCAGTACGTTTTGCGTGACGTGCTGGTCGTCGTCCCACACGAACCCGCCATCCGAGATGGCTGGCCAGTAGGCAGCCAGCGTGGCGACCACGAGCACGACGCCCGCCGTGATCAAGCGGAGCCGCGCCTTTGACGAGTCAGGCATCGGTGACATGCTGAGCCGAGGCGGGCAGGGCGTGATCGAGCATTGTCCGGGACGTCCTGCCCACCGAGATGGCTCCCAAGATCTCGCGCAGCTTCCGAAGCCTGGACTCCAACGGCACCTTGAGCGTGGGGTGTCGGCGGGCCGCGTCGTCCACCTCGTCCGCGCCCAGGAAGTCGAGGGCGTGCATGACGTACACCAAGGGGTCGGGCCCCGTCGCCTGGGCGCTGCGCTGGAGCCCCCGATGACCGAACGCGAGCTGGACCGTCGCGCAGTAGGGGATGCGCCACCTTGGCGTCATGCCGGCGGGGATCTCCAGCAGCGAGTGCTGGGTCCCCCGGCGCCAGGGTCTATCGAGCTCTGGGTAGTAGGGGCGGGGTGGCGCGAACGCTACGCGCCACGTGCCGTATCCGCCCGGTGCCCGAAATCCCGACAGCAGCTTGAGCACGCCGCCCTGGACGGCGCCAAACCAGGAGGGAGCGACCGAGGAATCGTAGGTGTAGTCCAGGGAATGCAGGCCTCCGAGGATCGAAGGGCAGACGTCCCACCCAGGAGCACGGAAGCCCCGGGGGCTGACGCCGAGTCGAGCCTCGATGGACTCGTGGGCTTCGCGAATCTCTCGCTCGACCGTGTCGCCAGTCGCCTTCGCCAGGCCGAGGGGGTGCGTCTGCGTGTGGTTGGCCACCTCGTGCCCACGGCCGAGCGCCGAGAGAACGGCGTCGCGCTGCCGTGGGCGCTTGAGATCCTGCCCGACGACGAAGAGAGTGGCTCGAATCCCAAGCGTGTCGAGCAGGTCAAGCAAGCGCGGAAGGGCCGTCGTGAACACCGGATCGTCGACGTCGGGAACGCCGCTGCGCCTCGTGTACGCAGAGCCATACAGATACGTCGCGTCGAGGTCGACCGAGACGAGCAACGGGTGCAGCTCAGTGAAGGGTTCTTCGGCAGACGTGGTCAGTCCCTCTCGGCGAGGTAGGGGCCGATGGCGAGGACGTCGATGGCCCCGCTGCGGTATGTCTTCGCCGCGTCGGCGGGGCTGCAGACGATGGGTTCCTCGTGCGTGTTGAAGCTCGTGTTCAGAACCATCGGAAAGTCGGTGAGCCGCTCCATCTCGCTCAGGAATGTGTGGAAGGACGGCGTGAGTTCGCGTCGAACGAGTTGCGCCCGCGCCGTGCCATCGACGTGGCACGCCCCGTGAAGGCCAGCCCTTCGATTCTCCTGGACGTTGAAGCAAGTGGTCATGTACAGCCCTGCCTGTCGCCGTGGCTCCAGACCTTCAAGAAAACGAGGCGCTCGCTCCTCCAGGACTGATGGCGCGAAGGGCATGAATTCGCTCCGATGGAGGCGGCGGTTGAGGTCGTCGTGGACGCCCTTGCGACGCATGTCCGCCAGGATGCTTCGGTGGCCTAGCGCTCGGGGGCCGTACTCCATCCGACCGTCGAAGCGTCCGACGATCCGCCCGTCCGTGACGTGTCGGGCCATCTCGGCCTCGATGGACTCGCAGCTGCGGTACGCGATACCAGCCTCGTCGAGTGCGCGCCGAATCTCGCTGTCGGAATACTCGGGGCCGAGGTAAGGGTTGAAAGGCTGCGCGGCGAGTGGAGGGGCGAGCACGGGGCGTGGGTTGGAATGACCGTTTGTCGAGGCCCCGTTCTGGGTGAGGTACAGCGCGGCGCCGAGGGCCGTTCCCCCGTCCCCCATGTCTGGGTGGACGTAGAGGCCCGTGACTTCGGGCTGCTCGGCCAAGAGGTGGTTGGTTCGCACGTTGGCGAAGACGCCGCCGGCTGCGACGACGTCGGTCTTGCCGCTGGCTCTCGCCGCATCCTGTACGTAGGCCGTAAGGCAATCGTCAAGGATGGCTTGCGCGGCGGCAGCCACGTCCTCGCGCCGAGAGTTTGCCAGCCGCTCCTCCAGGAATTGGAGCACCGCCTCGGAGTAGAGGTCCCTGCAGTGCCGCCCGCGCAAGAAGCGGTACGCCTGGGGGATGGCAGCACGCGCCCGGAGGGGCAGCAGCGTCCCGAAGGACTGCGTCGCGCGGTCGTAGGAGATGCACTGGTCAAGCTCCTGGCGGCAGGCCTCTGGATCTCCAAAGCCCGCGAGGCCCGTGATCTTGCCTTCGTGGCGTTGGGGCGTGAAGCCCAGGAACTTGGTGATGGCCGAGTAGAACTTCCCAAGCGAGAAGTCGCCGGTCGACGACGAGGCACGTTTGAGGCGTGAACCGTCGAGCCGGCTCCAGGTGCTCGACAGTCCGTCGCCTGCGCCATCCGCGGTCACCACGAGCGGGTTCTCGAACGGAGAGGTGTAGGCACAGGACGCCGCGTGAGCTGTGTGGTGGTCAACGGGCGTCACCGGGGCGTGGATACCCAGTTCGGCCAGTGCCTCGGTGTAGATGGCAAGTGTCGGACTGCGAAACCGCGTCGAGGTGTTCGGGTAGGGGATCCGAAAGGTCTTCGATCGGTGCCACTGCCGCCGCACCTCGTCCACGATGTGCGCCAACCCCAGGTGGTCGTCGAGCGGGATGTTGCACCCGGCTTCGTTGAGAAGCGCCGTCGCGAGAAAGGGTGGAGCGTTCAAGTACGAGGTGAACGAGATGGCCACCCGCTGGACTTCGTGCGGCTCGACCCCGGAGAGCTTCAGCACGGCGGGGATGGCGCGCCACGGGAAGCCCAGGTGCGACTTTCGGCGGCTGAGCCGTTCCTCACCCACGGCAGCCATGACCACACCGTCCACGACCATGGCGGCCGAGCCGTCGTGCCCCAAGTGGACGCCGAGCACAATCATGGCAAGTCTGATGGCGAGGTGTGCGCATCCTCGTCGAGATCTGTGGGCGTCGTGGCAGGGCGTCGACGCTTCAGACGGCCGGCGCTGATCCGCAGCAAGAGGCGTAGGTGGTTCCGCACCTCTTCGAAGAAGCGCAGCTTCGAATCGTCCGTGACGCGGCGCGACAACACCGTCGGTACCTCCGTCACTCGCATGCCGTGATCGAGGGCCTGGAGCAGGATCTCCGTCACCGAAGAGAACCCGCTGCTCGTGATCGACACCCGATCGAAAACGGATCGACGGTACACCCGGAAAATGCCGGAGAACGAATGGATCGGGCTGCCGATCAGGAAGCCATAGATCCGGGAGAGCGACAGGCTGACGAACAGCCGGAACCACTGCACATTCTCGATGACGCCATCGGGGTGGAAGGCGGACGCGATCACGATGTCGTGGCCTTCGGCAAGGACGTCCAACAGCTTCGGCAGGTCCTCGACAGCGAAAGTCCCGTCGGCATCAACCATGGTGATCAGGCTGCCGGTGGACGTCTGGAGCCCCGTCTCGATGGCCGCACCGAGCCCTCGGTTGGTGGAGTGAGTGACGACGCGCAAGCAGGGCTGGGAGCGCGCACGCTCCTGCAAGACGGCGGCGGTCTTGTCCGTACTCCCGTCATCGATGCAGACGACCTCAAAGCTGTAGCGCTCACCCAGTGACGTCATCACGGGCTCAAGCCGGTCCAAGAGCGGACCGATCGAAGCCTGTTCGTTGAAACAGGGGACGAGCACGCTGAGGAGTGGACGCACGGGGGAAATTGCCGAGAGGACTCGCCGGAGGGGCTGATGTTCTTCTCAGGGAGGTTGCCTGCTGTCTGCCCGGTGAATGCGCCTAGTCCGCCGCTCGCGTGTTTCCCGGATGCTTCGCGGCGCTCTCCCATTTGCGGCGCCGCGTCGCTGCCCCGCAGTCTAGACCAGATCTCCCAGCTCGTCCTCGGGATCTTCGGTCGTTGCGGTCCGAGGGCCGCGTAACCCGGGCACACGGGGCGAATCGGAAGCAAGCTTCCGTCAGCCGAAGCTGCGCCCGGGCCCTGGGTACTTCTCGGGGGCCTCTTTGCGGCTCACTGGTGGAACCGCCGCAGGGAGTCTCATGAATCGTTCGATGGCGTTGACGATTCGTTCCGCGGCGCGCCCATCGCCGTACGGGCTCGTCGACTGGGCCATCCGGGCATACGCCACTGGGTCGTCGAGCAAGCGGAGAGTCTCGTAGACGATGCGCTCGCGGTCCGCTCCGGTCAGGAGTGCGTTCCCGGACTCGATACCCTCAACGCGTTCCGTCACGTCGCGTAACACGAGCACGGGCTTTCCTAGTACGGGCGCCTCCTCTTGGACGCCCCCTGAGTCGGAGAGAACGATGTGGGCCGACTTCAGCGTGGACACGAACTGCGGGTAGGCCATCGGTGCGGCGAGATGGATGCGTCGGTGGGCGCCGATCTCGTCGTTCAGCAGGCGGTGGACCTCGGGGTTCGGGTGGACGGGGATCAGGATGTCGACGTCCCGGGAATTGGCTATGTCCGCAAGTGCCCTGCAGATCTCACGCAGCGGCACTCCGAGGCTCTCTCGCCGGTGCACAGTGACCAGCAGCAATGGGCGGCTCCCGCTGTCCACGGGGCACGGAGGCAACTCCTGCCGTTCGGCCCACAGCAGGGCGTCGACGACTGTGTTGCCCGTGACGTGAATGCGGTCCTCTGGAACGCGCTCGGCCAGGAGCTGGTCGCGGGCAGCCGGCGTCGGCGCGAAGTGGAGCTCCGCTAGCCAGCCGGTGAGTGACCGGTTCATCTCCTCCGGGAACGGCTGCGAACGGACACCACTGCGGAGGCCTGCTTCCACATGTGCGAACGGAATCTGCCGGTGGAACGCGCAGAGGGCCGAGACGAGCACCGTGGTTGTGTCGCCCTGGGCGACGACGAGGTCGGGTTCCTCGGCTGCGAGCACGCGATCCACGGCTGGGAACATTCGTCCAGCCAGCTCAGACGGGGACTGACCCGCCCGCATGAGATTGAGGTCGACGTCCGGAACGAGGCCAAAGAACGGCAACACCTGATCGAGCAACTCGCGGTGTTGGCTGGTCGCGAGCAGGCAGACGTCCTGCCTGCGCCCTCGTCGGCTGAACTCACGGACGATTGGAGCCAGCTTGACCGCTTCTGGGCGGGTGCCGACTACTACGACGATCCGACGGCGAGAGCGTCGTCTCGCGGATTCTGTTCCGGCGGTTGCGTTGGTTGCGGCCATGTCACCGACCATCGAGCGTAGCACGGTCTGCAAAGCCACCGGGTCAGCGCACGACAGGACAGCGCGTTCCGAACGAAAGCTCAATGCCCTTCGATGTGCGCACTCCGGCCGCACAGTCTATGATCGCGCCTTGGCGACGGGGTGATCGGGGTCGAAAGCGATAGGGATGCGAGACCGAGACAGTGAGCAGCAAAACCCTCAGGGTGTGGATCAGCCTGCTGCTGGGAGCGGGGCTCTTGTCGCTGGTGATGCAGAGCTGGGACCTCGACGGCATCCTTGAGATCCTCCGTCCTCTCGACGCGTCGCGCCTGCAATGGCACGTCGAGAGTTCGGGAGCGCCGCCGGACGGCTTGATCGAACTCCACCACGGCGGTCGGCTCGTGTCTGCAGCCGAGTTGTCATGGAAAGAGGCGTCGTTCGACGTGGCCGTGAACGCTTCGGACGTCGCTGACCCCACCGGCAACTGGGCGCTGGTCGTCCCGGAAAGCGTAGTCGTCCGCAGCTGGAGCCTGTCCTTCGGGGAAGGCGACGTCGCCGACGGCTCGGCAGCCGTCCGGTTCGCCTCGACATCGTCGTCACCGGCCGGAGACATCGACGTCAAGGGAATGGGATGGATCTGGATCGTGCCCTACCTGCTCACGTTCTGGATCGCGCACATCGTGCGGGACGTGCGCTGGGGCCTCATGATCCGCCCGGTCCGTCGTCTTGGACTGCTGAAGCTCGTCGAGATCGGCGCGGTGGGGTCCATGGCGGTCCTCGTCCTCCCCTTGCGGCTCGGTGAGTTCGTGAGACCGTTCCTCGCCTCGGAGGAAGACGTGCCGTTTCCCGCGGCTCTGGCGGCCACAGTGCTTGAGCGCCTCGTGGACTGCCTCGGCATCGCGGTCATCTTGCTGGTGTCCGTCTCACTCACGGTCGAGCCTTTCGAAATCTCTGACGGAGTGCTCACGGCGGCCTGGGTCGCCGTAGGCGCGTTTGGCGGTTCGCTGCTCGGCCTGGGCGTTTGGGCCAGTTTTCGCCTCCGTCGAAGGGCGGCCGCTGGAGGCGGACGAACCGAGCCACCTGGGTGGGCCCGGGGCCTGCACGCTGCGGCTCGCGGTCTGACCACATTGACCACGGTGCGCAGCGCGCCGGCGCTCGTCTTCACGACCGTCGCCTACTGGACCATTACAGCGCTCGGCATCTGGTGTCTGATGCGCGGCGTCGGCCTCACGACTGCGGACGGCGAAGGACTGACCATGCTCCATGCTTGTGCGTTCATGACCGTTCTGGGCTTGGGGCTCATGATCCCGGCTGGTCCCGCGTTCACCGGGAGCTTCGAGCTGGCGGGTACCCTGGCGCTCGCGATGTTTCTCACGGATGATGTGGTCGCCACGCGTGGGGCGGTCTTTGTAACCCTGCTCCACCTTCTGCAGATCGTGGCACAATGCTCCATCGGCTGTTTGTTCCTTGTCTGTGGGAAGAGGTCGTTCCGGACGATCGTGGACCGGTCGCGGCAGCGTGCCGCGGCGCGCGAACGGGCCGCCAAGCCCGTGGTGGGCGGCGGCGAAAGGAGTCGCTGAACGAATGACGAGTCGACGCGCCGCACGAGAGGTCGGGGGAGTGTTCTCGGGCATTCTGCCCGTCGACCCAGCGAGCCTTGAAGGTGAGGCCGAACGGATCCTCTACCGGCTTCAGCGCGCTCCGGCGCTCTTCGAGTCGGTCTCGTGTCTCGACGCCGGCTGCGGGATCGGGATCGTCTGCCAGGCCCTTGAGGAGCTGGGGGCCTCACGGGTCGTGGGCATCGACATCGGCCCTCACACCGAGGTCGCGCAACGCTTGAACCGCGGCAGCGACACGGTGCACGTGGTGCAGGGTTCGGTGCTCGAACTGCCGTTCGGTGACGAGAGCTTCGGCGTCGTGCATAGCTCCGGCGTGCTCCATCACACCACGAATCTTTCGCAGGGGATGGACGAGTTCGTCCGTGTGCTCGAACCGGGTGGCCTGCTGTACGTCGCTGTCGTCGGCCGAGAGGGAGGCCAGGCGATCGTGACCGGTGGCATGCGGCTCTTGGCAAAGCTCGTGCCCTTGGCGTGGATGCGCGCGACCTTGTCGCTCATTCTCCCGCGCTGGATGGTCATGGGGCTGCTGGACGTGGGCTATGCGCCGATCCGTCGCACCTACACAGAGAAGCAGATGAGGGCGGAGTTCGCGCGTCTCGGCATCCTGGACGTCCAGCGAACCCGGAGCGAGCGCTATGACTACAAGAGCGTCCGCTCGCGGCTCTGGTGGGGCGTGGGGTGGATCCAGCTGTCTGGTTTCCTGCCGTCTGACGGAAAGCGCGCGTGAGGACCTTCGCGCGCATGTGCCTGAAGTGGCTGCTGACCGTCCAACGAGCGAGGCCTCCGGGGCTCACCCTGCTGCTCGTCTTGAATGCCTGGTTGGTCAGCCTGGGCTGGTGGTTTCGCGGCTACCGGCCCCTGCCTTTCAGTCGCGAGGTTCGCGCACGGGATGGCCGCCGCGCCCAGATCCGCTCGCTGGGACCGGATGACGTTGGCTCAGTCATCTCGCTCATCTCCGGTCTCGACGAGCAGGATCGCTCTTTCGTTCCGCATGGCACGGGACGCCTCACGGTGCGCATGATGCTCGGTTTCCGTGGCTTCCGTCCGCTCGGGGTGTTTCTCGAGGATGAGCCAAGCAAGATGGTGGGCTACGGGCTTTGCAGACCGCTCCCGTGGCGGCGCGCCTTGATCGCCGTGGTGCTGTCTCCGGAGAGGCGAGGTCGTCGGCTCGGCGCGATGCTCCTGGAGAGCCTGGTCGACGTGACGCTGGACATGGATTTGATGCCCTACTCACTGGTCTACGCCAGCAACCATGCGATCCTCGCGTGCCTCGAAGGCACGTCCCTGCATGCCGAACCGCTGGACGCAGAAATCTTCACCGTCGAGCTGAAGGACAGGCGAGCCAGGCAGCGTGCAGTGCGCTCGCGGAGCGAGACTCCGTGAAGACGGCCCGGCGCATCGGAGTTGTGGGTGGTGGCATGATGGGCCTCGCCGCTGCACGGGAGCTGCTGGACCAGGGCGTGCATGTCGAGCTTCTGGAGGCGGGCCCCGAGTTGGGCGGCCTGGCCGCCCCGATGGACTACGGGCCGTTCGTCTGGGACCGCTTCTATCATTGCATCCTGCCAGGGGATGCGAACGTGTTGGGTCTGATCGACAGGCTTGGTCTGACGTCAGAGGTGCGCTGGAGCCGGACCTCGTCGGGCTTCTACTTTGGTGGCGAGACGTATTCGCTCAAGACGGCTGCCGAACTGCTCGCCTTCAAGCCACTCCCGTTTCTTCAGCGTGTGCGTCTCGGGTTGTTCGGCGTCCTCTGCGGTCGCATGTTTTCCGGAGACGATCTGGAGCACCAGACTGCCGAGGCTTTCCTTCGGAGGTACGCGGGCGACGCAGCATGGGATGTGGTCTGGCACCCGCTTCTGCGAGCGAAACTCGGAGAGGCTGCGAACACCATCTCCGCACGGTTCATCTGGGACAGCGTCAACCGGTTGCAGTCCAGCCGACAGGGCGTCAAGAAAGAGGAGAAGCTGGGCTTCGTCTCGGGGGGCTACGCGCGGGTTCGGGATGCGCTCGTGAAGCAGCTCAAGGCCGACGGCGCCGTGCTCAAGACCGGTGTCGCCGTGCAGTCCATCGCGCGGGCGTCCGACGGCTCCGGCGCCGGCGTGGCGGTCGAGACGGATGCCGGGCGGTTCGAGTTCGACGACGTCCTCATCACGGTCAGCAGCCCCGTGGCCAGTCGCCTTGTCTCTGGTGCCGCGTCCGAGCTCCTGGCCAGCACGGCCTACATGGGCGTCGTCGTTGGCGCCCTGGTGTTGAAGCGCGCCCTCAACCCTTATTACATCCTGAACATCTCGGACCCCGGCATTGACCTGACCGGCATCATCGGCACCAGCAATCTGGTGGGCGAGCGTGCCATGAACGGGTACCACCTCTACTACACACCGCGCTACCTCATGCAAGAGGATCCGGCATGGGGGCGATCTGATAGCGAATGGGCGGCGCACTTTCGTTCCCAGGTCAGCCGAGTCATTCCTGACCTCCAGGACGACGACATCGAGAGCAGCCACGTCTCGCGCGCCCGCTTCGTCCAACCGATCCTCGACATGGGGTATCGGGATCGCATGCCGCCCCTGGCCTTGGACCCACCAGGCATCTGGTTGGTGAACAGCAGCCATTGCTACCAGGGCCCCGTCAACCTTGACCTGGTCGTGGGGCACGCCGTGTCCTCCGTGCGGGAGATCATCGGGAGCCGATGAACGACGCCGCCCCACGATGGCCGCTACTCGTCGTCGCCGTCGTGGCAGGTGTGCTCGCGTTCTGGGATTTGGGTGCCGAGTCGCTGTGGTTTGACGAAGCCTGGTCAGTCGAGCTGGCCAGTCGGGACCTCTCGGTGACGCTGTCAGAGTATGTCGAGTCCAATCGCGAAGGTCCGCCTCTCTACTTCGTCGTGTTGCATGAGTGGATGGCTGTGTTTGGTCAGAGCGAGGCTGCTGTCCGTGCACTGTCGGCCCTCGCGTCCGTGATCACGGCCTGCTGTCTCTACCTGCTCTTCGGGCGAGCCTTCGGCTGGCGCGTCGGCCTGGCGTCCTCCGTGCTCACGGCAGCGCTACCGGCCTCCGTCCACATCGCACAGGAAGCGCGCAACTACTCGATGCTGACGGCCCTGCTCTGCCTCGGGTTGCTCTGCACCTTGCGCTTCCTGGATCGTCCGAGCGTGGGCAACGCCCTCGTCCTCACGCTGGTGAACCTGGCTGCGCTGTTCACACATCACCTCGCAATCGAGGGTGTGGTGGTGCAGAACCTCATGTTCCTCTGCGCCCGGGATCGCAAACCCGGCCTGTGGACCCAGTGGATGCTCAGCCAGGGGTTGCTCGTGGTGACGCTCCTGCCGGCGCTGCTCCTCCTGCCCCAGAAAGAGGCGGTGGCGTCTTGGGTCCCGATGCCCAATGCGAACTCCCTGCTCAACGCGCTGGCGGTGTTCACGGGGGGTGGGTTCATCGAGAACCCCTTCGCTGCCCGGGACATAGGTCTGCGGGTCAGCGTTCCGTCGGTCTCGGCTTGCGTTGTAGGGGGTCTGTTCGCCTGCGTGGGGCTGGTCGCGGCCGTTCGGCAATACCGTCATGGGTCATCTCATGCGCGTGCCGGCGCACTCGTGGTCCTGGGCATGATCAGCATGGCGATCCTCCTGCCGCTGGTGGTGAGCTACGTGGCGGCCCCTGCGTTCATTCCCCGGTACTACATCCACGGTGCACCGTTCTTTGCGATGCTCATGATGCTGGGAGCGAGCTTCTTGATGCGCGGCGGGTGGCGGTTCTGGGTGGCGTCAGCCCTGCTGTTCGGTCTTGCCCTGGCGGGGACGGTTGAAGAGCTCAGCTATCGCACGAAGGACAACTGGCGCGAGGCAGCGCGGTTGGTAGAGGACGGGCTCCAACCCGGGGATGCCGTCGTTGTCACCGATGAACGGGGCCTCGTCCCATTCACGTACTACTACTCGGGTGGCGTGGAGCCTCAGGCCATCCCGGGGCGCAGGGGCCGCCCGCTTGCCACAGCCGCGGACATCCAGGAAGCGTCGGCGCTCGTGCCGCTAGCCGGGTCGCTCTGGCTCGTGCTTCCGTGGGGTGGGTCGCAGGACGGCGGAAGAAACCACCTCTGGGCGACCTTCGAATCCTCGCCTCGGTGGTTCGAGCGCATCGACGGCAAGGCGTTCCGGGGAGATTGGGGCGGGGTGCTCGTCCTGCGCTACCGGAAGCGTAGTTGAGCGTGGAGCCACAGCGCATCGGAGAACGGCTGCTCGAGGTGCTCGGGCTGCTCGCGGTGCTATCGGTTGTCCTCTGGATGGGCGCGTGGCGCTGGCCCGACCTGCTGGTGGACTTCGGCGAGGAGTTGTACGTCCCGTGGCAAATGCTGGAGGGCCGTGTCCTCTACGAAGAGATGGTCTATCTCCGGGGACCCTTCTCAGCTTGGGTCAATTGGGCCGCATTCGGCGTGCTGGGCGTGGGCCTCGAGAGCCTCGTTCTGGTCAACGTCTCGATCATCGTAGCTCTCACGCTGCTCATCCACGGGATCTTTGGCACGGCTGGGTCGCGCCTCTCGCGCATCTGCACGTCGCTGACGTTCGTGTTGGTCTTCGCGGCCGCCCAGTACAGCAACACGGGCAACTACAACTACGTCACGCCGTATTCCCACGAGCAGTCTCACGCGATCCTGCTTGGGTTGCTTGGGATCGCCTGCCTCGGAAGATTCGCTCGGCGGTCCTCGCCCGCCTGGCTAGCCATCTCCGGCCTGACTCTGGGCGCTGCCGCCCTCACCAAGCCTGAGCTGTTTGCCGCCTGTGCGGCTGGCATCTCTGTTGGCCTGGGGGTGTCGTGGTACGTGGGGGCCCTCTCCCGGCGCGAGGTGTTGCGTGCCGCCGCGTGGGTGGTGGCCGGCGGGGTCGTGGCGCTGGCGGCTGCCGCAGCCCTCGGAGTCGCCTCAGGAACCGTGAATCCAAAGGACATGTTGTTCGCGTGGCTCGAATACCCGCGATGGTCCCGGCTTGTCGGTGCCGATCCGATGACCCTGTCCGTCCTGGGCTTCGACAAGGTCGGCCGCAACATCAGCCTCATGCTCCTGGTGGCCGGAGCGTGGATCTTGTTGCTAGGCGTCCTGGCGGTCGTCGCTCGTGCGCTGAACGCGCGCGGCGTTCCGCGTGCTGCCTGTGTCGTCGCGGGTGCTTTGGTCACCTTGCTGCCGGGGTTCCTGCTGCTCGACCCCCAGGACTGGCTCTACCGGGCCATGCGTCCGGCTCCTGTGCTGCTGGCCGGGTGGATCGTCGCGCAGCTGTTCGAGGCTCGGCGCATTCGAAAACTCGATGCTCCGGAACGCGAGCAGCATGCCCTCGCGTTCGCGGCGCGTCGGATGCCGGTGCTGGCCGTCGGCGCCATGGGGCTGGTGCTCCTCGCCCGGATGCCGCTCAAGACTCAGGTGTTCCACTACGGCTTCGCGCTCGCGATGCCTGCCACCCTCGTGCTTGTGCACGGTCTGGTGCACGACCTGCCGAGACGCCTGCAGGCCTGGTCCGCGGGAGGCCCGTGTTTCGTCGCGGGAGCCGTCGCCCTCCTCGTTCTCGGTTGGACGGTTCATGCCGAGGTGTCCCTGGACGTGTACGGGAAGAAGAACACTTGGGTGGCAGGGACGTTCCGCGCCTTCGATGAGCAGACGGACAACCGAACACTTCCCTTCTCCGATGCGGTCGCATGGCTCTCCAATCATCTCTCGCCGGACGAGCAGTTTGTCGTGTTCCCGGAGGGTGTGATGCTCAACGTCCTGGCCAAGCGATCGAGCACGACGAGGTTCACCACCTACAACCCTGCCCTCTTCCTGATTCTTGGAGGCGAGGATCCCGTGCTCCAAGACTTGCGCTCGTCGCCCCCTGACTATGTGGTGCTGGTGGACCGGGACAACTCGGAACATGGCGCGCGCTATTTCGGTCAGGACTATGCCAAGGCGGTGGGAAGGTGGATGCGCCGCCGATACGAACCGGTGGTTACGTTCGGAGCCCCACCGTTCCAGGGCCGAGGTTTCGGAATCGCCATTATGAGGAGAAACGCTGGCCGGTGAGGGTTGCAGCTGTTCCCACACCACGACCGGCCCGCCTGAAGTAGACTGGCCGCCGTGAACTTTGTCCTGCGCAAGATCCTGGCTGGTCTAAGCACTCAACAGAATCGGACCCCCTGGCTCGGCCCGCTCATTCTTGGGGCGAACGAGCGGGCAGTCCGCGTTGTTTGGGCCCTCCAAGGCGTGCGGCCGCCCGAGCTGGACTGCGAAGCCGTTGCGGGTCCCCGACGCTACCGGTTCGCGATGCTCGGGATCGACGACGCGCCGGAGGTCATACGCTTCTTGTCCGAGTCAATCACCTCGGACGAGCAAGCCTTCATCCCTCACCCATGCACGCCGCGTGGCGTGCGGCGGGTCCTGGGATTCCGTGCCGTTCATTCGGTGGGGGCCTTCCACGGTGAGGAACTCGTCGCGTACGCGTGCCTCCGACCGACAGTGATGGGCAGGACGCTCATGGCCGCGGTGATCGCACGGCGGCATCGGAGGTTCGACATGCCGTCACACTTCGGTCGATGCCTGCTTGAGGTCATCCATGCGACGCGCCAGACCCTGTTGACGACGATTGCCGAATCAAACAAAGCGAGTCTCGCGGCGGCTCGCCGCATAGGCATTCACCTAGAGCCCCTGTCCCCCGGCATCGTGCTCGGAACCACGAAGGGCTAGCCGCTCCGTCGTCCGAGCAGCCCAGCACCCTCCGAGATCCGCTCGGGTCCGCTCGGGCACGCCGGGAATGATCCTCCTGCTGCGGAAGTCCCAGTCGGCGTCGTGGACCAGAGACGTCGGGGAGATGTTGGTGAAGGAGACGGAGAAGACGGCAGTCCCCGTGATGGGAGAGGCCGTGAAGTTCGCCACGATCTGCGCGCAAGCGAGGGGGGGCTGACCAGGCGAGCAGCAAGGGAGGAGCCGAGGGCGAACTGACTGTGCGCGGCGCATGATGTTGAGGCTCCGGGTCCCGCGCCGCTCGTGTTCATGACCTGCTCCTTCCACCCAGGTTCGTCCCGGAGCTGAGCAAGGCTCTCTTGCCGTCATCGACTCGCGCCTCAGCGTCCGCCGGTTGACAAGCCATGCTGCGGTGAGCTCGAGGAGTGAGCGGCCAAGACCCTTGTGTCGCGATCGTCGCTGCACTCGCCTTGACCGTTCCCACTGCCCTCGGGCAAGACTACAAGCTCGTGGGTGAAGTGGAGGGCGGTCCAACTGGACCGGGGGCGGAGGGATCGGAGGCTCCATTCCCATCCCCATCCCCAGGTTGAACACAGATCCCTACCCGACTGACTGCCGGGTCGTCAATGTCGACGGCGATGGGACGAATGACCTGGAACTCTTCATGGCCGTTGTCGACGCCAACGGAGTCCCCAGCGGTGACTTGACTTACATGCCCATCTCAGTTGGGACACAGGGGGGCATCCAGGACGACTTGGTCCAAGACTTCATCTCAGCGTTCATTCCGCATGGGGAGGAGCTGAATGCCATACGCGTGGGAGACACGACGATCATCCTTGACCCGAAGCGCAGATCCTCTATCAGTTAATTCGACATCAGAGTGCCGGGTCTTCTCGCGAGATATCCAGATCTACTTCTGCCGGGTCTTTTGACGGATGAGTGTTGGCTCGCTGAAGTGCCACCCAACGGAGTGAGCTTCCCTCGCCTTCTGGGCGACTGATGGTCGAGGGCTCTTCGCGCTCGATCGACGTGTGGGGTCAGTCGGCGGGCATCAGTGCCCACGTCAGCCAGAACAGCAGCTGCGCGTAGGCCATCATCACAGCGACCCAGCTCGCCGTGAGCCCGAGGCCCTGGAGCAAGGACACGCCTGCCCTGCGGCCATAACCGCTGAGCTGCGCGCGCGTGAACCACTGCAATGTACCTACGGTGAGCAGCAGCAATTTCGTCAAGCCTTGGGTCTCCGGATCATTCACACCGATCATTCGGAGCACGGTGTCTGCGCACCAGATGAGCAGCGGCCAACTGAGCAGGATCCAGCTCACGGCGTAGAGCGCGAACATGAGGTGCACGCCGAAGGGGCGGCGCAGGTCGAGGAGCTTGGCGAGCAACGCGAGCATTGGCACCAAGAGCAGCGCAAAGGTGGGCTGGCGGAAGTCGAGATGGTTGTCAAAGCGTTCTTCGTAGACCTCGCGGCTCAGCTCGTACTCCACGCGTTGCGTCTCGATCAGCTCGGCGTAGCTTGAGTTCGACTTCTCGAGGCTTTCGAGCGAGAAGCGGAACAAGCCGACCTGCGGACCGATCATGAAGAACAGCAAGTTCACGAAGACGAACAGGCGCAGCGGCTCGCGGAAGACGTGCTGGCGCTTCTCAAGTTGCTGCGCCACGAGGCTTCCGGGCGCGACGCACAATCGACGCAGCGTGGCGAGCAAGCCAGTATCCACGTCGGCTAGATAGGCCCACACGGCGGCAAAGACGGCAACGGCAGAGAACGCGCTCGTGATCATGTGCCCAAAGCTAGCAAGGTTCGAGCGGGTCCTGCGAGGCTCATCGCGCCGTGAGTTCTCAGGGTACGACGATTCCGTCGGTCCACCGTGCGCACTGGCGTGCAAGACTTGCGCCAGGTCGAGAGGGTTCCGCTCTGGGTCATTGAAAGGATGCCAAGCGAACGTGTTTGTCACCCGGCCTTGAGCTGACGGTTCATTTCGCCGACACGGGCCAGGGCCCGTCGCGGGTGACGTTGACGAGCGACGTCCCGTCCAGTCGAAACAGCCCGCCGGAACATCCGAACCAGAGGACACCGTCGCGGTCCTCGAAGATCTCTTGCACGTGGCCGCCGTTGGGTCCGTGGCACTGCTTGAAGATTTGGCCACTGCCGCAGGGACATGGGAGGTCGTTGATGCTCAGACCTTGGTCTACACCGAAGGCCGTGAACGATGTGCCGTCGTAGCGGCACGCGCCGGCGCCGAGCGTCGAGAACCACATGTTGCCCGCACTGTCTTCCAGGATCTCGTAGACGCGGTCGTTGTTCAGCCCGTCCTTCTGCGTGAAGTTCTGGAAGGTCGTGCCGTCGTAGCAACTCACGCCGCCACCGTTGGTGCCGATCCAGATCCTGCCGAGGCGATCCCCGGCGATGGAGCGGACGACGTTGCCTGCGAGGCCGTCCTTCGTGGTGTAGCTCGTGAAGGACTCTCCGTCGTAGCGGTGCACGCCCTCGCCGTCCGTGCCGAACCAGAGGTTGCCAGCCGGGTCCTCGAACATGCCGAAGACCACCCTTGGGCTGAAGCGGGAGCTGGGGTTCTCGATCTCGACCCGCGGGAGTGGGAAGGGGATGAAGGAGTCTCCGTCGAAACGACAGACTCCTTCGTGCGTCCCGACCCAGAGGGTCCCGGTGCTGTCCAGCAGACAGCTCCAGATGCTGTCGTCGCTGAGGCCGTCGTCCATCGTGTAGTTGGTGAAACTGCCGTCCTCGTAGCGGCTGACTCCGCTATTGGTGCCGAACCACAGGGCGCCGTCTGCCGCCTGAACGATCCCGCGAACGGCAACACCGGCAAAGCCCTGCTCCAGGCTGACGTACGTCAGGGATGTCCCGTCGAAGCGGCAGACGCCGTCACCGTTGGTGCCGAACCAGTACACACCCTCCCGGTCCTGGAACACCTCGCGCACGTACTCACTGATCTGGACGGCTTGCTGGCCGGTCGTGGTAGGCGGGGCGACGGGACCAGGCAGCTGCTCAGCGCCGGCCGATTGCTGCGCCGACACGACGACGGGAGAGCAGCCACAGATCAACAGCAGCGGAAGGAACGCGAGTCGGAGTCGGATGTTCATGTCGGCCTCGGTGACGCAGATGTCCGGCCGGGAGTCAGTGTTTGCTCAACACCCGACCCAACCAACTCGCAGGAGGATAGTCGGCTTGCGCCAGAAATCCTCACTCAGTGCTCGAAGCCGAGCACACGCGCCTGCGCCCTTGGTCACTTGCTTGGCGTGCTCCTCGGTCACGCACCGATCGAGGACAACTGCCGCCACTGTGAGACAAGATCCAGTGGGTGCCCAAGCTCCGTGGAGAAGTGCTCGTGCATGATGTTCCGGTACTGGTCGAGAGGCATGTATTCCTTAGTGTCCTGGCAAATGCGCGTGTCCTGGTACTCGTCCAAGTAAATGGTTTGAGTAGACAGTGGGACTAGGAATAGCTTTGTCAGAATCAGTCCCATTCGGTCATCCGACATCTTGCGATACGTCGCCTCGAGATGGTCGGCGTACTGCTTTGCCTTTTCTTTCACGACCTCATCGCCCTTCGTCCTCAGCCCCGCCATCGAATGCAGGATGGCCAGTTGTTCTGAGGCTGCCTGCATGAACGGGTACAGCCCTGCGGATGCGTTCACGGAGACCATCAAGGGGCCAATGACTTCGTCATACTTGAGCTTGGCGCGATTCATGGCCTGCCACACCATGTCCTCGTTCTTCTCCTGCTTGACGGTGTCGAGCGAGGCCCGTGCTGCGTTCAGCTGGCCCAAGGCGTCATCGATGTTGTCCTTGATGAAGCCTTGGCCGATGATCTGCTGCATCGCCTTGACGAGTGATTTGTACAGCTCTTCAAAGGCATTCTGATCCGGGAAGATCCCAAGCAACTTTCCAATGGCGTCGATCTTGTCGCTCGCCGTGGCGCCGACATACGGAATGTCGGAGGGATTGGGTACCACCAGCTTGAACCAGTTGTTGTCGCGGATGTCCTTCTGTAGCTGGAACCCCGGCGCGTAGGGGTTTGCATCGAAGTACTCGAAGGTCTTGGCTTCGATCACGTGCCACGCCGAGAGCGGGCCGAACTCCGCGAAGGACTGCAACGTCCATGAATCGTCGGCCTCGTTCGACGCAGGCACAGCCATGGATCCACCTGTGCCGAGATTCACGATCTCGTAGCAAGGCTTGCCTTCGAGTTCGCGCTGGTTGAGTTGCCAGTCGAGCGACGTGCCCGCGATGTCGTTGCCTTCGAATCCCTGAACGAGCTGCGCCCTGTCTGTCGTGGAGTTGCCCTTCACGCCGATGCACATCCCGGTGCGCTTGCTGTTGAAGCGGATGCCCGCATCACTGTCCGCGGGTAGGGGGCGGAACTTGAACGACTCCTTGTACGGGTAGCCCTTGTGCACGTACTGGTTGATCGCAGTTCCCGCGTACATGCCTTCGTCACTGCTCAGGAAGCGGTCGACACCGAGTGCTTCCTTGGTAGCGACGTTGACGAGGTAGTAGTGGCCGTCTGGCAGGGTTGTCGTCATGTTCGCTCCAGCTGATGAGTGGGTGGCAAGCGAGCGCCTACAGCAAAACCTGCGCAAGGAAGTCAGTCAATGAGCAACGCGCGATCCCAACGGGGAGTTCCATGTGAGCGATGGGCGTAAGGAATTTGCGATTCCTTTGAACCCGGCGCCACGTACCAGCGACTTCTCTCCTGATGGGACATCGCATGGCAAGCCGCCGGGACGCTGATCGCTCTGACCGTGGCCAGACCACGGCCAGCGCCCAGGCTTGTCCACCATCGCTCTCGGAAGACCCGCTGCCTGGCCCAGACCGGCAGTCGTCACGGCCGACCACAGAAGCGGATGATGAGACACCGATGGATGATGAGACGCACAGAACCGAGCACCGCGAGCGCCTCGCCGACGAGCTCTGCGTGCTGGCGTGCCAGGCCGGCGAGCGGGAGGCCTTCGAGGCCCTTGTGCAACGCTGGCAGGCGCGCCTCTGGCGACATGCGCGACATCTCACTGGACACGATGACGTTGCCTGGGATGTCCTGCAGGAAGCTTGGATCGCCATCGCTCGTGGCATTGCCCGGTTGGATGAGGTGGCGGCCTTCCCGCGCTGGGCCTACACGATCGTGACGCGGCGTGCTGCGGACTCGCTGCGCAAGCAGCAGCGTCAGCCGTCCACTTCGTTGGACGCACTCGCCAGCGACGACCCGCAACTACCCCCGGCCCTCGACGAGCGACCTGACGACGCGGTGGGCTTGCTGCGCGAGGCGCTGCAACACCTGCCTGCCGAACGGCGCGCCCTGCTCGAACTGCACCACCTGGAAGCCTTCGATGTGTCGGAGATCGCCGTCATCCTGGACATCCCGGAAGGCACTGTGAAATCACGACTGCACCACGCGCGGCACGAGCTGCGAACCCTGATTGAGAGACTTGACCGATGAGTGAATTCGGAGATTTGCTGAAGGAAGCCCTGACCGGAGCGGAGACCGTTCCCACCGAGCGCAGCCAACAGGCCCTGCGCGCGGCCTTGGAGACCTTCGACCGGCGCAACCGCACCATCCGCTGGATGGCGACCATCGGAGTGGGCTTCATGAGCCTGCTCGCCATCTGGTCCGCTTGGAGCTTCGTCGATGCGGCGGACGACGCGACCCTCAAGGAGCTGCTCGGCTACGCCGTGCTGTTCTTGTCCGGAATGAGCGCCATCGGAATGATCAAGATGTGGTTCGCGACGATGCTGTTCCACTTGGCTGTGATGAAGGAACTCAAGCGCATGCAGCTGGCGAAGACGGCGCCGTGAACCTCTGCGACTTCGGCAGCAAGCTCCACCTGCAACCGGCCGCCCCCTTCATCGTGCGCCCGACCGGTGGTGTTCCAGCGTCAGGCCGACTAGTCCTTGAAACCGTCTGTCAGCACCCAGCCGGGGTTGCCCCGACCGCGTGACTCGAACGCGCCTACGTCGGGGGCGCCGTCGCGAAGTGTGCCGTGGAAGTCCAGACTGGACGCCAGCACGGGAGCCGCCGCTGACACCAGGGAGCCCGCGGCCGTTGGAAAGAGGAAGTCCGCGTCGCCCCAGCTGGTGGAGAGCAGGTCCGAGAGGTCCGGCAGCACGACGACACCCAGCGCGGGCCCTGCCACGCTGCCGAGGCAGTGGTTCTGCAAGGACACCCCGGCGAAGCCCGGGGGCAGGCGCAGGCTGGTCTGGGAAGGCCCTGTCACCAGGAGCAGGTTGTTGGCGATCACCTGTGGAGCCACGAAGGGCCCGACGCCGGTGAACATGCCTTGCCCGCTGCCGGCCTGGACGCCGTAGACCGTGTTGTTCTGCACGGTGAGGTTCCCGTAGTAGCTGCCCCAGCCCGTGTCCCGACGCGTGACGCTGATGCCGATGGAACCGCTGTCCACGATGACGTTGTCCGCGATCAGCGCACCCTCCGTAGCGTAGATGCCTTCGGCGCGCGAAAGCCGGATGAGGTTGCCCCGGATGACGTTGCGATCGGACTCCAGACCGAGCTGCGTGGAGATGTGATACACGGCGATGCCTGCCCGCGTGTTCCCGGCGGTGCGCACCAGCACGTTGTCCTCGATCAGGTTGCCTCGACTGCCACCCTTGATCTGGATGCCGTAGCCCGTGCCGTCGAGGTCTACCGGCGGGCAGTCGTGGATGTAGTTGCGCGCGATGGTGCCGTGGTGCGCATAGCGCTTGGAGGGCGCTTCGAAGTAGCCCCAATAGATGCCCGTGTAGGTGTCGTGGATCTCGCAGTCCACCACGCGGATGTGGCGGATGACCGGCGCTTGGCTGCTCACACCCACGTTGCCCAGGTGATGGATGCGGCACGAGTCGATGGACACGTGCGTACTCGGAGCGTTCTGGAATTTGATGCCATCCACCTGATGCCACGAGCCATACGGCAACGCGCCGTTGTCATGCGTGATCTCGAAGCCGCGCAAGAACAGGTAGTGGCAGTCTTCCACGTTGATCACATTGGACAGGGCGCTGTTGCGCAAGGTCACCGGCCCCTCCGCCACCAGGCCGACCCAGGCCAGCGGCGCTCCGGCGATGCCTGTCAGGCGCAAGCTGCCCTGGATGTCATAGGTGCCGGCCCTGATGTGAACCAGGTCGCCGGGGGCGAAGCTCGCGCTCTCGATGCGGTCCACCGTGCGCCAGGGGAATGCCTCGCTGCCGGGGTTGCTGTCGTTGCCTAGCGCGCCGTCGATCCAACGGTGGATTCCGCTGCCTTCGCCAGGGTAGAGCGCGCCGGTGGGCCCCCAAGGTTCCGCCGCCGTGCGACCCGACGTGGAGTGGGTGGGCGTTGGGAACCCCAACAGTTGAGCGCCCGCTGTGAGTGGAAGGCAAACCACCGACAGGAACATCGCGATCAGGGTGAGGGCTTGGCTTGCGTGCGGCATCGCCCGAGCATACGGCACCCTTGGCAACGTGCAGGCTGCGGTGGGCACCCGGCCAGCAGCCACTCGCCCTCAGTCCATGGCCCAGGTGGTTCTGTCGACGGAGGTGTGACCGATGGAGCAGGTCCGGGCGATGGGCCGGGGCCACTACAGGGAGTCGTCCGCCAGGTTCTCACCCTGTCGGCGGATGGTGATGCAGTCGTTCCAGAGGTCGAGTTCGCCGAGCTCTTCCGAGAAGTCCTTCACCATGTTGTGCTGCACCTGGAAACTGGGCTCCTTGGGGAAGAAGCCAAGCGCCCAGGGGTAGTTCTTCGTGCCGTCCACGTGCTGCGCGAACTGCGCCAGGACGGAGCGCAGCTCGTCGACGATCGCGTGCCGCCGCCATTCAGCGACCCGTTGGCGGCGGACCTTCTTGCCCGAGCCCGCGAACGCAGACGCGACTGACTACAGCTGCCACAAGCCGCTCTGGATCCCGCCCTGGATGTAGATGGCGAAGGTTCCGACGCCGGGGATCTCCAGCGGCGGATGGGCGAGCTCGCAGCCGGCCTCCGCCGCAGCAGCGAAGGCCGCTTGGATGTCGTCCACCAGCCAGTAGGGCCGGACGACCGGGTGCTCTGACTCGCGCATGGGCGCGCGGATGCTCACAAAGCCTCCTCCATGCATGGAGGCCCTGCGTGCGTTGCCGAGCAATGGTTCGGGCTCGCCGAACTGCAGGCCGTTCGCCGCGGCGTAGGTCGCACACAGCGCGTCCACGTCCGGGGTCACGATCTCAAGAAAGTGGATACGCATGGCGAGGTCCTCCTCGTGGGGGCCCGGGTCGGTGTCGAGTGATGCACAACCCACGAGCGTCGTGGCGACCATGATCACGGCAAGGCGAAGACTCATGTGTGCTCCTCTGAGGTGGACGGGTGCGGTGGACCGGCAGCCTACCTGTTCTCTCCCTTGTGGCCCTCTCGGAGCGTCTTTTTGGCACCCATGTGTCATGGAGACCCGGGGCAGCTTGGGTCCCAAAAAGAAATCGACGAGGCCTGAAGGGGGCGAAGGGTGCTTCGCGTGTCCCCTTGAGGAACGGATTCGCGGGAGCCGTGCGTGCCGCCCAGCAGGGCAGCGGCCTTCCGACCACCCCCTCCTTTCTATTGATGGCCGGAGAGAGACATGACCACGACCAGCATGCGCAGCCTCGCATTCACCCTCACGCTCCTGGGCGTACTCGCCAACAGCGCCGGTGCCCAGGACACCCTGCGTGTGCCCCAGGATTTCGGCACGATCCAGCAGGCGGTGGATGCGGCCTCGGATGGGGACACGATCCGCATCTCCAAGGGCATCTATCCCGAGTTCGTGGAGATCATCGGGCTCTCCAACCTGAGCGTGATCGGCCGGGGGAAGCCGGTCCTGCTCGGTGGGAGCTTGGCCATGGAAGGGGAGGAGGCGAGTGGCGGGCTGTTGCTCGTCAACTGCTCGAACGTGCTCGTGAAGGGGCTCATCGCTCGAGAGCCCGTAGAGACCAATGGCTTCACCGTGAGCAGCTGCTCGGACGTGACCCTGCAGCTCTGTCGCGTGGAGCGGCCCATGACGGACGATGGCCTCGGCATCTTCTCGTCCACGGACGTCACCGTGGACAGGTTCAGCATGAAAGGCACGCCGGGCTCCTTCAGCGAGGAGGGCTCGGAACCCGTGGGTGGCATCAACATCTCCAGCAGCGAGCGCGTGACGGTCACCAAGGCGCGCATCCAGGACACCAGCGACGACGGCATCCATGTGGCCAGCTCGTCCGATGTCATCCTGCAGAAGTGCATCCTGAAGCGCATCGATGATGACGGCATCCACGCCTCGAGCGGCGTCATGGGCGGTGCGCTGCTCGTGGATCGCTGCAAGTTGAGTGACATCGACGACGATGGCATCCAGACCTCCGGCAGCATGACGGATCTCACGGTGTTGAAGACCGTCATCAAGCGCGTCGATGACAACGGCGTCACCGCCTCAGGGAGGGCTGCAACCCTGGACCGTGTCTCGGTCACGTGGGCCGGTGACAACGGCTTCAAGCTCTATCCCATCGCGACGGCCCCGCCCCTCAGCGCCGATGGAGTCGTGCCGCTCGGACCCATCCGCGTGACCAACTGTCGCGCTTCGCGGGTGGAGGATGATGGCCTCGACCTGGAAGCCAACGGCGCCGTCATCGACAACCTGCGCGTAGCCCAGGTGGAGGACGATGGCATCCGGATTTCGAACAGCGAGGGCGTGGAGATCACGAAAGTCCGCCTGTCCAAGGTAGAGGGCAGGGGCATGGCGATCTTCGGGGTGACGAACTCGACCTTCACTGACTTCCGCATGGCCAAGCCGAGCGACGGCGTCTACGTCGACTTTGCCAGCAGCGGCAACACATTCCAAAGGTGGAAGATTCGCGCCCCCGACGGGGACGGATTCGACCTCGACGGACCCAACAACACCTACCTGGAGAACACCGTGACCAAGGCCGGCGGCTACGGCTTCTCCGTGATCACCTCCGGCAACACCTTCTCCGACAACAAGGCCGTCAAGAGCGGTACGGCCGATCTCCAGGACACCGCGGGCCAGGGGGCGAACACGTACACCGGCAACGTGTTTGGTACGAGCGAGGGCCCGTAGGCCTCGGCCCCTCAGTGGGTGGCAGCATGCCCTTCCCCCGGCCGGGCTCTGCTACGCCCGAGCTGGCGATCGTGTGTACCCATGCAAGGGGGCCGCCGCGTTTGTCGAACCGGCAGGGTGGTGTAGACTCGACGCCCCGGATGCGGAGCCGCGCGCCCCGCGAACCGGCTCTGCCCCGACGCTTTCCACCGGTTCCCCGCCGCCGTGCCTCGTCCGTACCTGACCATCGTGCTGCCCGTGAAGGATGGGGAAGCCCGCCTCGCGCAGATGCTGCACGACGTGGACGAGGTGGTCCAGCGGCTGGGCAAGCCGTGCGAAGTGATCGCCGTCGACGACGGGAGCGTGGACGGGACCCGCCGCGTCCTCGACGAGTTCGCGAGCGGCCACCCCTATCTGCAGGTCCTCGCCCATGAGCAGAACCGCGGCAAAGGGGAGGCCCTGAAGACGGGGGCGGCGGCCTCCAGCGGAGAGCGCGTGCTCACGGTGGACGCCGACGCGACCTATCAGCTCGATTCGGTCGAGGACTTCCTCGACGCCCTCGACCAGGGGCACGGCGCGGCCATCGGCAACCGGCGCGACTCACGGACCCAGTTCGTGCTGAACACGCGCGACTTCGCATATGTCGGCCGGCGGCACGCCATGGGTTGGGTGTTCGGCTGCCTGTCACGCCTGTTCGCGCGGGTGAAGGTGGACGACTACCAGGCGGGGTACAAGGCCTACGACGGCGACGTCGCCCGCTCCCTGTTCCCGGAGGTGGACGCCGAGCGCTTCGCCTTCGACATCGAGATCCTGGCCTTGCTGCACCACTATGGGCATCGAATCGCAGAGCTGCCGGTGACCTATGTGTATCGGCATCAGCCCAGCACCGTGAAGCTGTTCCGCGACGGCTTCCGCATGCTGCGCCGCCTGTGGCAGGTGCGCCGCAAGGTCAAGAAGCTGGTGCGCTCAGGCAAGTTCGCGGACCACACCCGGGGCGACTATCAGTATCTGGCACGCAAGGAAGGGCACCCGGTGCAGCGCTTCTGGCACGCCAAGAAGTGGCCCATGGTGGAAGCCAAGCTGGAATTCAAGCCTTCGGACCGGGTGCTCGAGGTGGGGGCGGGCTCCTCCGAGATTCCTTTCAACACCAGCGACCGTGTGGCGTTGTCGTGCGCCACCGACTTCTCGCCCGCTCCCCTGGACTTCCTTGCGGAGCAACTCGAGCGTGAGAAGGGCCGGCGCGTTTGCTTCATCGGAGCCGACATCCAGAAGCTGCCCTTCCGCTCCGGCAGCTTTGACAAGGTCATCGTGCTGGAGGTCATCGAGCATGTGCCAGCCGAGACCATTCCGTTCTACTTCTCGGAGCTGAGGCGTGTCCTCGTGCCGGGGGGGCAGCTCTTGGTCACGACGCCGAACTATCGCAGCACCTGGCCTCTGCTCGAGTGGATCGTGGACCACTTCGGTGGTGCCGCGGAGATGGGGGGCATCCAGCACATCGCCCGCTTCCACCCGCGCATGTTGCGGCGCGCCCTGCAGGACAATGGATTCCGCGTGATGTCTGCCGGGAGCGTCTATCACTTCTCGCCCTTCCTGGCGCCTGTCGCCCCCAAGATGGCAGAGAAGGTGTTCAATTGGGAACTGAACCGCGCCGGGAGCAACGGGCCCATCCTGTACTCCGTGGCAGAGGCCAGCTCCACATGAGCTGGGCAAGTTGAACGAGGCGCGGTGACCGGCTCAGCCGAAGCAGCCCCCCGTGGCGCAGCCCCCGGGCGCGCGCTGGACGCTGCGGCGCTGTTGTTCTTCGTGCTGGCCGCGGTGCTCGTGACCTGGCCCCTCGCGGCCTCGCCCGGCGGCTCGGTCAGCCTGCGGGGCGACTACTTCATCAACCTCTGGAACTTCTGGTGGATGAAGACGTCGGTGCTCGAGGCCGGCAGCTCACCCTTCTTCACCGACGCGCTCTTCCATCCGCTCGGGATCTCGCTCGCGCGCCACACCCTGTCTCCGTTGAACTCCCTGGCTGGCGCCCTCTTGAGCGGGCCCTTGGGGCCGCACGACGCCTTCAAGACGCTGTTGCTGGTGCACGCGGCGCTGAGCGCTTGGACCTTCTATCTGCTGGCCCTGCGCTTGACGGGCAGCCGGGGGGGCGCGCTGTTCGCCGGCTGCATGTGGGCCTTCAACCCCTATCACGCCTTCTACATGGCGCAGATGAACGTCTCGACGCTGGAGTTCCTCCCGCTCGCGGCCTGGTTCATGGTGGGGCTTTGGCGCAGCGGCCGTTGGCAGGACGGGCTGGGCGTCGTGCTCTCCGCCGGGCTGCTGGCGGCGACATCCTTCTACTACCTCGTCTACGCGGCTTTGCTCGGGGGCTTGCTGTTGATGGGCGGGCGCTCGATCGCGCCCGATGTGCCGTTCATGAAGGGGGCTCGCCGGCTGCTTCTGGCGGGTGCTGGGGCCGGTGTGCTCGTGGTCCTGGTCGCCTGGCCCATGGTCTCCGCCATGCTCGGTGCCGAGCCCGCGCTGGAGTCGACCACCGTCGCAAGCGACCTGGAGCGTCAGGCGCTGCGCTCGAACGACTTGCTTGGCTTCTCGTGGGTGGGGCCGCCGGAGCGTGTGATCGTCTCGTGGCCCACGATGTTCGGCTACACCGCCGTGGCGATGCTGCTGCTCGGCTACCAGGCCCTGCGGCGGCGAGCTGCCTGGCTGGTGGCGGCGCTGGTCTTCCTTCTGTTGGGCTTGGGGCCCGAGCTCCAGATCGGCGGCGAGAGCACCGGAATGCCCCTGCCCTATGAATGGCTCTCGGGGCTGCCGATCTTCTCGCTGCTGCGCAAGCCCGATCGCTTCTTCGTCCTGATCGAGTTCTTCGTCGCTTTGCTGTGTGCCGAGGCGTGGGTCTGCATCTCTGCACGTCTACAGCGGCTCGGGCTGCGCAGGGTGCTGGGCTGCGCAGCGATCCTCAGTCTGTGCGCGGAGCTCTCGATCGCTCCCGTCGCGACTCATGTGGTGCCTGTGTCGGCTCACCTTGCACAGCTGGCCTCCACGGGGGCGACTTCGCTCGTGGACCTGCGGCTCTACGGCGGGAGCCCCTTCGATGCCCGTGCCAACCACGCCCAGACGCTGCACGGTCTGGCCATCCCGTCCGGCTATGTGACCAACCTCGCGCTGACCACTGAACATCGGGCGAATGCCGCGGCCTGGAAGCGAGCGGACGCCTCTCTCGACCGGGGCAACGCGTCCGCGATCGTCGCCCTGATGGACTCGCAGCAGGTCGACCTGGTGGCACTGCACCGGACCGAACCCGTGAAGCGCAGACCCGGTCCCGCAGACGGCCGCACGATCTGGGCACCCTTTGCCTTGGCGGACGCAGGTCTGGTGGACATGCGCCAGAGAGGGCACCTGGAAGAGCAACCGATCCCGCGCACGTTGTGGAACTCCCGGCGACGCGCGCTGCTGAACGCCCTGGGTGAGCCCCTCTTCGAAGACGAGCTCATCGCCGTGTTCAGGCGGGACTGAGACTCGCCCCGCTCAGCGTAGCGCGAGGCAGCTCTCGCAACGGCAATCCGGGTCGACGGGGCTCAGCCCGGACACTGATTCGGCGCCATCGGTGTAGCCCAGCGCAACGAGCCCGGCCAGGGTCGCCGCATCCAGCTCTGCGCGCGGTGCCGCTTCTGCCAAGGGGCTTGCCTGCTCCAGCCACCCCAAGAGCAAGGCCCGCAAACGACGAGCGACATCCTTGTGATCGCTCGCCACACTCGTCTGGCAGTTGGGGTCTGCGTTCAGATCATAGAGCTCGACGTGATGTCTGGGGATGGCAGGCGGGATGTTGGCCGGAAGGTGTTCGACCAGGTGCAACGCCAGGTACCACTGGTCCATGAACACGCTGGCCACCTCGCCACGCGGGGCGAGGGCGAAGCGCGGTTGGTTCCGGGCCGCCCGTGCTTGGAGCCCGCTCTGCTCGATGAGGCTGCGGCCGGGGAACGGGACATCGTCGAGCCCGCCCAGGTCGAGCAGCGTGCGGCCCAGGTCGAGGCTCGTCACGGGCTGCGGCGAACGCCCCGGCTCCACTCCCGGTGCGAGCAGGATCAGGGGCACGCGCAAGGTGGCGGGATACAGCTCGCCATGGGTGAACCAGGCGCGGTGTTCGAGCAGCGCCTCACCGTGATCGGAGGTGAACGCCAGCACCACATCGTCCCGGGGGAGTTGGCTCAGGGAGCGGCCGAGAACCTGGTCCAGGTGGCTCACCTCGCTCTTGTAGAGCGCCACGGGGTACTCCCGATCGCGCAGGCCACCCAGCGCATGGTAGATGCGATCCTTCGGGATCTCGGGCAGGGTGGGGTCGTAGGGGTCCTTGTCTGCGGGGTAATAGAGCCCATCGAACTCGGGGTGTGAGACATAGGGCGCGTGGACATCGAAGACGTGCAGCCACACGAACAGGTCGCGCTCCTTCGCCTCTGGCCACCAGCTGTCCAGGAGGGCAATGGTCTGCGCAGCCTCGCGATCTGGTTGCACCGGCGCCGACATGCGGTCGAAGCCCTGCCCCAATCCCGAGAGGTCGTTCGCGAGATGGCGCGTGCTCACCGCCGCCCAGGTGGCGAAGCCTGCGTCGCGGAAGATCTCGGCCATGGTCGTGGCTGTTTGCGAGACGGGCGTGACGTTGTCGAAGACCCCCGAGTTCCGGGAGCTCAGGCCGGTCAGCAACGAGATGTGGGCTGGGTTGGTGAGGTTGGAAGGCGAGGTGCAGTCTTCGAACAGGAGGCCTCGTGCCGCCAAGTCGTCGAGGAAGGGGGTCTGCACGCCCACGCCGTCGCGCGCCATGCCGATGTGATCCGCGCGGTGGGTGTCCGAGGTGATCAACATCACGGTACGCGGAGACGTCTTGCGTTGGACCAGCTGCGGTTCCACCAGGGCCAAGGCATGGCCGCGAGTGCTGCTCGATCCATCACCCCCAGGCTCCACGATGAAGCGGGCTGTGAGCATGCGCCCTGCCCATGGGCTCAGGTCGAGTCGAGCAAACCTCCAGCCTTCCCGTGCCCCTGCCTCGGGTAGCCCGGCCTGCGGAGCTTCGCCGTCGAAGATCGCATCGTGGAAGACGGTGCCATCCTCGTGCGCCAGGCTGAGGCGCAACTGGCTCTCGGCGAAAACCCAGTTCGGCTGGGCCCACATCAACTCCAACCAGCGCCCCACTTGGGCCTCGATCACGGTCTCCAACGGCCGCTCGGGCACGAGCCCTACGGCGCGGCGGGACTCGGTGCCCACTCGCACGAGGTCGGGGCCTACGGACGGATCGGGTAGGCGCAGGGAGGCCGGTCGATGCCGCAGCTCGAGGCTGATGATCCCCAGGCCCTTGCCGGGGGCGACTCGTTGATCACGGAACCAACGGCCGGGGATGCGCACGACCACCTGGTCAATGGGGGCAGGACTCCTCAAGCGTTCGAACCCGAACTCGAGCTCATGCACGACATTGATGCCCGACGCCGCGACCGGCTCCGTCAGGTACATGATCTCACCGTCGCGGTGCAGAGCCAGTTGGAATTTGGCCTGCCCGCGCACGACCACCTTCAAGACGGCTTCGCTGACTTCGGTGGGGTCGAAGCCGCTGTCGGGCAGGCGAACCCTGATCGTGTCCTCGGCCTGAACGCGCAAGACCCGGGCCTCGCGAGCTTCCGGCAGGTCGAGGGCTTCAACCTGCCAGCTGTCGGCGGAGACGACCCGGCCATCCAGCTCGTCTGCCGGAGGGATCAAGATCTGCCTCACGGTGCGCACGGTGTCGGCTTCCCACTCCGCAGGTGGGCTCACGGCCAGGCGCTGCACCGTCGGTTTCGGTGCAGGCTTCCTGGCCTCGGCGTCCGAATCGCCACAGCCGAGCAGGAGCAGTGCACCTATCACCAGCACGGCGGCCGGCTGCAGCCGGCAGTGCCGCCCTCCGGCCTGACCATCGGTTCTCGACGGAAAGCCACGGGCGAGCATCGGGAAGAGCATCGGGAAGAGCATCGGCACGCCAAGCCTCGCAGGTTCCCGGCACCTGATCCACGACGAGCCCCGGGCAGGGTCGGGCGGATGCGGCGCAGCCTGCCTCAACCAGTCTGCAATTGGCGGTACTGCTCAGGGGTCCCGCCGGTCAGCGCCCGGAATTCATTGCAGAGGTGCGCCTGGTCGGAGTAGCCGGTGTCCAGCGCGAGCCGGGCCCAGGTCGCAGTGGGCTCATGGGCGGCGCGCTCGAGGACGGCCTGGAGACGGGAGACTCGAGCCAGGACCTTGGGGCTGACGCCTGTGTATTCGAGGCACTTGCGGCGCAGGTGTTGGCGGCTGATGCCTGTGCTCGCACTGAGGTCCTGCACGTTCACGCGACCTTGGGTCTGACGCAGGATAGCGATGGCAGTCATGACGGCGGAATCCGCTTTGCGTGCCTGCTGCAGCAGGCTGCGCAGGAAGTCGATCAGGCGGCGGATGCGGGCCCCTTCGGAAGGCAGCTCGGCGAGTTCTTCCGCGAGGCTCGATGGGAAGCCCAGCTCACCGAGACTGGTTGAGGCATCGGTCATCTCGTGCATCGGAAGGCTGAGCAGCGGCCATGCACCTCCGGGGCGAAAGCGGATCCCGATCAGCCGACCCAGGCCGGGCAGGACTGTCTTGGCGTGGGTCATGGCGCCGAGCAGTTCGCCCCGTCCCCGGTCCAGCCAGAACAGGAAGTCCATGCAACCGTCGGGGTAGACGCGTTGCCCTTCACCGCTCAGGGAGAGCGGGTCCGCTACCCAGAAGCACTCCACGTTGGCCGAGAGATCCTCCGGCGGGAGGTACTCGCGATACGGAGAGGGAGGGAGGGGCGCTGCTGGCGCCGGATTGGGCTGCATGCAGCGGATCTTAACCCGGCTCAGGTGGGGCGTCGCGGCGGGCCTGCGCGGATTCGTCAGGCTCCGGTTCCAATCTTGCAAGAGTGTTCGGGGCTCGCCGGGCATGCTTTGTGCCCATGAAGATCTCCAAGACGCTCGTACTGCACCTGGCCCTCTTTCCTGCGTTGCTCGCTTTGCTGCTCCCCGGCGCCTGCAGCCATCCCCACGTGGAAGCCCCCGTGACACTCATCCAGAAGCTCACTCCGGTCCTCTTGGTCGACTCCATCGAAGCCTGTCTGCCCTTCTGGGTCGAGCGGCTCGGTTATGCGGTGACCATGGAAGTGCCCGACGGTGAGCAGCTCGCGTTCGTCGGTCTGGCCTGCGGCTCCACCGAACTCATGCTGCAAACGAAGGGAGCGCTCGAGGCCGAGCTTCCGCAGCTGTATCCACCAGGCGAGCGCGCCACCACCTTCCTGTTCCTCGAGGTCGAGAGCCTGGAGGCGGTCACCAAGGCGGTCGAGGGCTACGAGATCGTGGTACCTCAGCGAAAGACTTTCTACGGCTCTCTCGAACTCGGAGTGCGCGAGCCCGGTGGGAACCTCGTGGTGTTCGCGGAGTTCGAACAGACCGCCGAGAAAGACGGTCCGTGAGGGCGGAACTCGCCGAACAGGGCTGACGAGACAGAGGGTCTGGCCCAATTCCTGCCCTGTGGCTGCTTTGCGACGGCATGGCTTCCAGCACACGTTGGCCCGGAATCGAATACCCTCGGCGCACCACGGGAGATCGCTACGCCATGGCCCACTGCTCGCTCGTTCGCAGCTTGTTCGCCCTGTCTGCATGCGCGTTGTTCCTCGCAGCTTCCGGCAGCGCCCGGGCCCAGACCTTCCCGTCGGACCAGGTGACGCTGCTGGAGTTCCTGCCGCTCAACGGCTTTCCCAGCAACCCCAGCTCGGCCAATGACTGCTGGGGCTACGTGTCCCCAAGCGGCCGGGAGTACGCCCTGCTGGGTGTGCGCGACGCCGTGGTCGTGGTCGAACTCAGCGACCCGAGCGGCCCCGTCATCGTGGCCAGCATCCCGCACCAGAGCAGCAACTGGTGCGACATCCGCACCTACGGCAGCTATGCGTACGCCGTGAACGAGACCGGCGGTGGCATCGACGTCATCGACCTGGGCCAGGTGGACGAGGGCGTTGTGACGCTCGTGCAGCAGGTGATCGATTTTGGCCTGGGCACCTGCCACAACATCGCCGTCGACGAGGTCAGCGGCTACCTCTATCTGGCGTCGCCGAACATCAATCAAGGCCGCCTGGTGGCGATGAATCTGAGCGACCCCGCGGACCCCTTCCTCGAGAACGCGCTGCCGCCACCGCAGGGCGGTGTGTCGCACGATGTCCAGGTGGTCACCTACACCAGCGGCCCCTACACGGGCATGCAGATCGCCTTCAGTTCGTCGGGCACGGACGGCCTCGAGATCTTCGACGTCACCGACAAGGGTTCGATGTTCAAGATCTCGGATGGCACCTACCCCAACCAGACCTACACGCACCAGGGCTGGCTGAGCGAGGACCGCAAGTACTTCTACATCAACGACGAGCTGGACAGCGTCAACGAGACGGTGATCTTCGACGTGCAGGACATCTTCAACCCGCTGTTCGTGGGGACGTACACGGCGGGCGTCACCGCGACGGACCACAACGTCTTCGTGCACCAGGGCCGCATCTTCGAGGGCGAGTACCGTGCGGGCCTGCGCGTCTTCGATGCGAGCGACCCGTTGAACCCCGTGCAGGTCGGCTGGATCGACACCTTCCCCGGCGATGACAGCCCGGGCAGCGGCGGCGTGTGGGGCGTCTACCCCTTCCTTCCCAGCGGCAAGGTGATCCTCAGCGACAAGACGCGCGGCATGTTCGTGGTCTGGCCCGGGCCGGCGCCGCTGCAGTTCGATATCGCTGCCGGAGCGGCACCGCAGCAGGTGTCGCCCAACGAGGAATCCTTCGAGGTGAGCATCACTGCGGACCCCGGCCATGTGCTCGACCCCAGCTCGCCGAGCCTGGTGTACGACCTCGGGGACGGCCCTGTGGAGGTCCCCATGCTGCCCATGGGCGGCGACTTCTACCGGGCCAGCTTCGGCGCGCTGCCCTGCGGTGCCCTGGTGCAGTACCACCTGCGCGCAGCCACGACGGCGGGCATCGCCATCCGATCTCCGGTGGGTGCGCCCCAGGACACCTACTTGGCGGTGGCAGCGGATCAGGCACTACGCGTGCTGGAGGACGACCTCGCGGTGGCGGACGGTTGGATCGCGGGCCTGCCTGGCGATACGGCCGTGGGGGGGCAGTGGCTGCTGGCCGACCCCATTGCCACCGACGCCCAGCCGGAGGTGGACCACACCCCGGACCCGGTGGACACCTGCTTCGTCACTGGGCAGGGGGCCATGTTCGGCAACATCGGGGACGCGGACGTCGACGGCGGGCAAACCACCCTCGTCAGCCCGGCCCTGGACCTCTCGGCCAGCGGGCAGGCGACGATTGGCTACTGGCGCTGGTATCACAACAGCTTCTCGCAGAGCGACGCCGATGAGGGTAACGGCCCCAACCAGGATGTCCTGCGGGTGCAGATCAGCGACGACAATGGCGAGACATGGGTGCCGGTGGAGACCGTCGGCCCCGGCGGCTCGGAGTCTGGCGGCAATTGGTTCCTGCACTCCTTCGACGTGGGCTCCCTCGTGGAGCTCACAACCACGGTGCGTTTGCGATTCATCGTGAGCGACTTCGGGTCCCTGTCCATCGTCGAGGCGGCCATCGATGACCTGCTGGTGTTCAGCATCGACTGCGCCCCGCCCAAGGTGCGTACGAACGTGAAACAGGGTGGCGTGGCGCCGCCCTTGCAGTAACGGGTCTCGTGACCTTGCATCCGTCGGGCACCCTCGCACGTCACGCCGTTCTGTCTTCGGGGCGGGCGCACCCGACCCCGCGTGATGCGTGAGGGGAAGGCTGGAATCACCAGCTGCTCGTGCTGGAAATGGTTGGTCGCCAAGCGCTCGCGGTGCGGCTTCGGTCGCGGCCCAAGCCGCCGCCGAGCAAGCTTCTTGACGAATCAACTGACCCCACCCTAGTCTGAGATACCATGAGCCATCACACGACGGGCGACACGCGGAACATCGCGCTCATCGGGGGCCCGGCCACGGGCAAGACCACCTTCGCGGAGGCCGTTCTCTTCGCGACCGGGGTCATCGACCGGATGGGCAGTATCAGTGACGGCCATACGGTCAGCGACTTCAGCGCGGCCGAGCAAGAGAAGCAGCATTCTCTCCAGTCGTCCTTCATGTACACGGACCACAAGGGTTGTCACTACAACCTGCTCGACGGGCCGGGGTATCCCGACTTTGTCGGTGAGGCGACGTGCGCACTCGCCGGGGCTGAGACCGCCTTGCTCTGCGTGCATGCGGGCCAAGGACTCACCTTCCCAGGACACAAGATCTGGGACCTGGCAGCGCGCATGGGTCGCGCACGCGGGGTCCTCGTCACGCACATCGACGAGGTGGAGTTCGACCCCGAGCAACTGGTCGCGCAGCTGAATGAGGAACTGGGTGTCCGTTGCATCCCGCTGAACGTGCCGCAAGGCACAGGCGCGAAGCTGGAGGGCGTGACCAACGTTCCGCTCGGCGAGGGCGGCGCGCTGCAGGAGCACCGCCAGCGCTTGCTCGAAGCCATCGTGGAAGTCGACGACACGGTCATGACGGACTTCCTGGAGAACGATGTCTTGCCGGCCGAGGACCAGGTCCACTCGCTGATGACCCGCTCCATACTGACCGGTGATGTGGTCCCGATCTTCTTCGTCTCGTCTACAACGGGGAAGGGTGTGCAGGAGTTCTTGGACTCAGCCTCCATCGCGTTGCCCTCACCGCTCGACGGCCCCTTCTACAAGGACACCGAGGGCAACGACATCGACCCCACCGTGGAGGACCCCACGGCGCTGGTCATCAACGTGGCCATCGACCCCTTCATGGGCAAGCTGTCCTTCCTGCGCATCGTGAGCGGCAAGCTGACGTCGGGGGCGGTGCTGCACCTCATGCGCACGGGCAAGAACGAGAAGCTGGCGCACCTGCAGCTCATGCAGGGCAAGGATCACAGAGAGGAGCACGACGCCATCGCGGGCGAGATCATCGCCGTGGCCAAGCTGGACGACCTCGAGATCTCGGACACTATCTCTGCAGGCAACGAGCGCACTGTCGAGCCGCTGCCCATGCCGAAGCCCATGGCGGCTCGCGCCATCGAGCCCGCCAACCACTCAGACGATCTGAAGCTGACTGAGGCCATCCGGCGAGCGGCGTCCGAGGACCCTGCTTTCTCCCTCGAACGGGATGAATACACGGGAGAACTGATCGTGCACGGCACGTCAATCGTCCACATCGAGACCGTGCTGAAGCGCATCACCGAGCGCACCGGGGTGGTGATCAACGTCGCTGTGCCGCGCGTCGCGCTGAAGGAGACGGTGACGGGAAGCTCTCCGGGTCACCACCGACACAAGAAGCAGACGGGCGGCCGTGGGCACTTTGCCGAGGTGTCGCTGGTGGTCGAGGCGGCCGAGCGCGGTGGGGGGCTCGACTTCATCGACGAGACGGTCGGAGGTTCCGTGCCCAAGCAGTTCATCCCGGCAATCGAGAAGGGCGTCCGCCAGGCGATGCAGGAAGGCATCATCGCCGGCTACCGGGTGGAGGACGTCACCGTGCGGGTGAAGGACGGCAAGTTCCATGACGTCGACTCCGACGAGGCCTCCTTCAGGCTGGCAGGCGGGCGCGCCTTTCGGGACGGCTTCACCAAGGCGCGGCCCGTGCTGCTGGAGCCGATGCTCGAGGTGGAGGTGGCCGTACCGAGTCGATTCATGGGCGCCATCACCTCTGACATGACCGGTCGCCGCGGGCAGATCAACGGCATGGATGCGCTGGGCGACCTGCAGGTCATCAAGGCGCGGGTCCCGCAACGGGAACTGCTCACTTACCCCACCGTGCTGCACTCGCTGACGTCAGGCGAGGGCTCCTACTCAGCGGCCCTTCACGACTACGAGGTGGTGCCAGCCAACATCCAGCAGGAGCTCATGGCCGAGTACAAGCCGAAGGACGACGACTGAGCGGTACGACCGCGCGATCAATCAGGCAGTGTTACCGTGGGCGCGAGCTTCGAGCGACCTGAGCGGGAGACATCTGATGAGCAGCGACTTCGCAACGGCCCCGGTCTTGCGCTCGAATTCGTCCCCGGTTGCGTGCTCGGTGCGCTGTCGACTCCTGTATCTGGTGGTCCTGTCGGTCGCTCTGTGCGCATCCACCGCCAACGCGCAACTGACCGGCTTCGACAGCTTTCAGTGGCAGCTGAAGGGGGACGCCTACTCGGTGGGCACGACCCTGGACGACACGACCATGAACGTCGTAGGTCCGGACGGCTCCTGCACCACAACCCATGTCTGGTACGAGACCGGGCCCATGCCGGGCGGGGCCGTGACGGTTCAGCTCGACTGGACGATCCTCGACCTGTGTCACTTCGACTGGCCCATCTACGTGCTGGATGGCGCCGTGACAAAGATCCCCACGGACGGGTCGGGCGGCCTGGGCTGCTTCCTCAACAACCAGATCGAGGTGACGATCGAGGTGCCTTCCGGTTCCACCTTTGGCCTGGGTGTCGGGAGCGCAGACTGCCTGTACGGTGGAGGCACCGCCGTCTACACCGGCTTCCAGTACGACCTCGATCCACGCGACCAGAGCTACTGGGTGGACTACGGCAACGCCCTGGATCCGCGGCTGCTGCAGTCCCTGACAACGGGCCCCACGGACACGACCTTCGGTTCTGGCCTCGCGTTGCCGGGCGATCTGGATGGGGACGGCCTCGACGACGTCGTGATCGGCACCCCCTTCGGCACCTCGCCCCACGTCGAGGCACATTCGGGCGCCACCGGTGCCGTACTCTGGACGAGCAACGGCGCGTTCAGCTACGGCTATCGGCTCGCATCCGTGAGTGACGCCAATGGCGATGGCCTGCGGGACATCGTCGTCGCCAACTTCCAGATCCAAGAGGTCAGCCTCCAATCCGGCGCTGACGGCAGCACCCTCTGGACTTGGGCCTCCACCGTCGGCCAGGCGGGCTTCACCGTCGCCGTTGTGGGCGACCTGACCGGCGATGGCATCGACGAGATCGCGGTGTCGGGCAACCCCGCGCCGGTCCTCTCGGGTGTGGACGGCGCCGAGCTGCATCTGCTCAGCCCCGGAGGCAACGTCGCCACGGCGCAGGATGTGGACGACGACGGCGTCGACGACATCCTGGTCTACACCACGACCACAGGCTTGCACGTCTTCAGCGGAGCGAGCGGCCTCGAGGTTCTCACGATCCCCGAGCCCTCCGGCTTCCAGGGCACCCAGTTTGGCCAGTACGCGGTGGGGGCGGGGGATGTTGACGGCGACGGTCATGCGGACGTCCTCGCATCTGCCCACGACGCCACTTCACCATTCGGTTCTCCGAAGGCTGGCGCCGTGCTGCTCTTCAGTGGTGATACGGGCGCGCTCATGCAGACGACCTTCGGGGGCGATCCGAATCGGCAGTTCGGCAACGGCCTCCAGGGTGGGCTCGACACCGATGGGGACGGTTCCTACGAATGGGCGGCCTTCCAGTTCTTGCCGCCCTTCGGTCTGGGCCGCGGCCAGCTGAGTGTCCACGAGGCCAGCAATGGGGCCAAGCTGTTCACGCTCCCGGACGTTGACGGTGACGACTTCGCCGGCAACACGCCTGTGGCTCGGACGACGGCGTTTGGCACGGCATCGCTTGCCTACACCTCGTTTTCGGTGGACGTTCCCCGCTCGGTGATGCTGCTGGACCAGCTGGCCCATCCCGGGCCGCCCAAGCTGACGGGGGGAGGCACGCCGATCCCCGGCGCGGCCTGGTCGCTGTTCCTCACGAGCGGTCAACCGCACGCCACAGCGGCCATCGTGCTCGGCCTCTCGACCCTCTCGCAGCCCTTCCTGGGCGGCGTGCTTGGGCCCAACCCAGACCGGATCCTGCTCTTCACGCTGGACGCCAATGGGCGCCTCAACGGCTCAGGCGTGTGGCCCGCTGAGGTGCCGGCGACGGTCCCGGTCTGGATCCAGGCTTGGGTCCAGGACGCAGTGGCGTCCGAGGGCTGGTCCGCCAGTAGGACACTGCGGACGGTCCTCTAGGCGTCCTCGGCGTCGAGTTTGGACTCGTCGGGACGGGCTCCGCTCGCACGCCCCACGAGGGTAAGCGACACAGTGGTCGCCTAAGCTTCCACGGACGGCCGCGAGAAGCATTATTGCTTGCGCGATTCAGAGATCGCCGCAACACTTGGCGCCTCGCGGAAAGAAGCCGGGTCAGGCACATCCGGTCGCGTCGAGCCTCTTTTCACTTGCACCATCGGGTCCCCTCACTCCCCCGACTGGTGCATCTTCGTCTCCACACCGTTCTCTCGCGGGCCGGGCTTCCCGACGAGCGAAGGGCACCAGGAATCGACACCTCATGCTGCGCACCCTGACCACTCTGGTGGCCGTTCTGGCCATCTCCGGAACCGTCTTCTCCCAGACCAGCAACTGGACCGGCACCAACAGCAACGTCTGGAACGACCCTGGGAACTGGGACGCTGGCGTGCCAACTGCCGCGACCACGGTGGTCATCCCGTCCTCGGCCGCGGCCTTTCCCTCGCTCTACACGACGGGGCCCAGCTGCAACGACCTCACCATCGACTCGGGGGCGAGCCTGACCCTGAGTTCGGGCTGGGACCTCTCAGTCAGTGCGGGACTGACCATCGACGGCACGCTCACCGTGACGTCCACCACCAGCAACATCGCGGTCATCGGTGGCTGGGTGAACAACGGCACGTTCACCGACGGCGGGTCGACCGTGACGCTCAACGGAACGGCCAGCCTGGGCGGCAGCTCGTCCACCACCTTTCAGAACCTCACGGTTGCGAGTGGGACGAGGACGCTCAGCACGGCCATGTCCGTGGACGGCGACCTCGAGCTCGCCACCGGATCCGGCTTGGACCTCGGCAGCCTCACGCACACCGTGGCGGGCAACTGGACCTCGTCCGGGGGCTCGATCACCGTCACCGGAACGGGGACCATCGAGTTCACCGGCGACGGTCAGTTCACGACGCTGACCAACAGCGTGCCCAACGTGCTCATCAGCGGTGGCACCCGGTCCATGAACACGAGCACCATCTCCGGCGATCTGGGTATGACCGGCGGCACGCTTCAGGTCCTCGACTTCGCCGTCGTCGCCGTGACGGGTGACGCGAACCTGTCCGGGGGCACGCTAGCCTTCTCGGGTCTGTTCAACGGTTTGGACATCCTGGATGTCGAAGGGGCCGTCACGCTCACGTCCACGGCAGGCACCTCGAACGCAGACTCGGTGATCCGGGTGGCGGGCGCCTGGAGCAGTACCAGCGCCTGGACACCCGGTTCCGGCACCGTCGAAATGGACGGCGCGGGCGCAGGCACCATCGGCGGCGCCTCGCCAACCTTCGCTGGCCTGCAGATTTTGAGCGGTACCCGGACGGCGGGAGCGGCCACGGTCGGCGGCGATCTCACCGTGGATGCGGGCGCCTCGCTCGTGAGCACCGGGGTTGCGGATGTGAACGGCGATGTCTCGCTGGGAACCACCGGCTCGTGGGATCTGGGCGCGTCCACGCACACGGTGGATGGCGACTGGATTTCGGCCGGCGGCTCGGCCACTGGCGCGGGTGGTGTCGACTTTGACGGCGATGGCGTGCTCGATACGGGCACCGCGACCATCTCCAACGTCACCGTCAGTTCGGGCACGCGCACGGCGAACACTTCGGCGGTGACTGGCGACGTCGCCCTGACGGGTGGCACCCTGCTGGTCGGTGACGACCAGACCTTCTCGATTGCGGGCAACGCCAACTTCAGCGCGGGCACGCTCTCATGGCCCGCGACGGCCGTCGGCTTCTTCGACGCCCTCGTGGTGGACGGCAACGCCACGGTCACGTCGACCTTTGGTACCGGTTCCACGTTCTCCCGCTTCCGGGTGGGAGGCGACTGGAGTTCGACAAGCGCCTTCAATCCCACGGCGGGTGCCATCTCTTTTGATAGCGGGAGCGCCGCGAACATCGGTGGCACGGCCCCCGTGTTCCATGACCTGGCCGTCTCCAATGGCAGCAAGACCCTGACGGCTGCAGCCACGGTCTCTGGCAGCTTGAGTGTCGCATCCGGCCACACCCTCACGCTCTCCGGGGTCGACCTTGCGGTCACAGGCGACGCCACGGTAGCCGGCACCCTGGCCCTCAACAGCCAGGTCCTTGAGGTCACGGGCGACTTCACGAGCATCGCAGGGGGTGCCGTCGTGTCTGGCCCCGGAACGCTCGAGTTCACCGGGGTCGGGACAACGAACACGGGTTCGAACGCTGTTCCTGACGTGCTCGTCTCCGCTGGAACGCGCAGCTTTGCGACATCCAGCATCGCGGGCAATCTGGATGCTTCCGCCGGAACAGTAGACATCGGTGACAACGCCACGCTGACCGTCAGCGGTGACGTCAGCTTTGCCGTTGGCAGTACTTTGGGCTTCATCGATACCACCGGCGGCTTCGAGACGCTGGACGTGGCAGGCGACGTCAACCTGTCGGCAACCTCTGGCACGACGACTGCCAACACCCTCATCAACTGCACGGGCAATTGGACGTCTGACGCGAACTGGGTTCCCCTGGCTGGCCGTGTCCGGCTCACTGGCGGAGCCGCCACCGCGAACGCGACAAACCTGCCCGACCTCCTGGTCTTGAGCGGTGTGAAGACACTCACCGCGGCGACGTTGATCTCGGGCAATGTCTCCGTCTCCACGGGCGCCACGCTGGACGCGGACGCCGCCCTGGATGTGGACGGCAACGTGATCCTGGCCAACGCCACCGCCGTCTGGGACATGGGCACGTCCACGCATACGGTGGCTGGCGACTTCACCTCCTCGGGCGGTACGGCCATCGGCACGGGGGCGATCGCCTTTGACGGAACCGGAACCCTCGCCACGGGCGGCGGCAGCATCTCCAACGTCGAAGTGACCGGCGGCACGCGTACGGCTTTCGCGACGAGCATCACGGGGGACCTGGGACTGTCCGGCACCGGCATCTTGCTGATCGGTGACGATGCGACCGTCTCCGTCACCGGCGACGCCAACCTGCTGGCTGGAACACTGTCATGGTTCGGGACGCCCAGCGGCGGCTTCGATCTCCTGGATGTGGGCGGCAATGTGACGCTCTCCGCAGCCTGGGGCGGCGGCAGCTCACTCTCCCGATTCCGTTGCGCTGGCGACTGGAGTTCCACCAGCGCGTTCGCGCCGCTCGCCGGCTCGGTCTCGCTGGACGGCGGCTCGGCGACCACCGTCGGCGGCGCTTCCCCGACCTTCTTCGACCTCGCCATCCTGGACGGTGACAAGACCATCAACGCGGCCACTTCCGTGGCGAACGACCTCGTTGTCGCGTCGGGCCAGACGCTCACGCTCTCTGGTGCGGACGCCAGCGTGGCCGGTGATGCGACCGTCGCGGGCAGCCTGGTCATGGGCGGCCAGACCTTGACCGTGGCCGGTGATTGGACGAGTGACGGCGGCGGCGCCGTGCTTACCGGCCCTGGCACCATCGAATGGTCGGGGACGGGCACCTCCCTGGGCGGCGTCAACGTCTTGCCTGACGTGCTCGTGAGCGGCGGTGTCCGTACCTTGGACACGCTGGTGTTGGGTGGCGATCTGGACGTCACCGCCGGGACGGTCGCCATTGCTGACAACAGGACGGTCACTGTCGCCGGGGCTGCGACCCTCGCGGTGGGCTCCACCTTGAGCTTCCTCGACACCACCGGCGGCTTCGAGGTGCTCGACATCGAGGGCGCCGTGATCTGCTCGGCAACGAGCGGCACGACCTCCGCCAACTCCCTCATCGACGCGGCTGGCGACTGGACCTCGGATGCCAACTGGGTGCCCGTTTCGGGTCGCGTGCGCTTCGATGGCGGAACCACGGCCACGGTCTCTGCCACCAACCTGCCCACGGTCGTCGTGCTCAGCGGCACCAAGACCGTCTCGGTACCGTCCTCCGTGTCCGGCAACCTGAGCGTTTCCAACGGCGCGCAGCTGGTGGCAAGTGCAGCGATTGGCGTCGCAGGGAGCGTCAGCCTGGGTGACGGAACCTCCGGCTGGGACCTCGGCACCTCGACGCACACCGTGGCAGGCGATTGGGTCGCTGTCGGCGGTTCGGCAACGGGGCTGGGCACGGTGGAGTTCACCGGCCCGGGAGCGCTCAGCACATCCTCCGGCTCGATCTCCAACGTGGACATCACTGCCGGACTCCGCACGGCGGCGGATTCGGACATCACCGGCGACCTATCCATGTCGGGCACGGGCACTCTGCTCATCGACGACGACACGACGGTCTCGGTGGGCGGAAACGCCAACCTCACCGGCGGGACGCTCAGCTGGGTGGGAACCACCACGGGCGGCTTCGACGTGCTGGATGTCGCGGGCGACGCCACGATCATGGCGGCGTTCGGCGGCGGCAGCACCTTGTCGCGCCTGCGTGTGGCTGGCAACTGGGCCTCCTCCTCGGCCTTCACCCCGACGGTGGGTGTGACCTCTCTGGATGGGGCGAGCGCGACATCCATCGGCGGTACCGATCCCACCTTCTTCGACTTGAGCATCACGGACGGCAGCAAGACCATCGTGTCCAACGCCTCGGTCGATGGCGCCCTGAGCATCGATGCGCTTCAAACGCTGACGCTCTCCTTGGCTGATGTCAGCGTGGCGGGGGATGTGAACGTGCTCGGCACCTTCGACATGGCCGGCCAGACCGCTACGGTGGCCGGCGACTGGAGCAGCGATGCCGTGGGCTCCGTGCTCACTGGGCCAGGGACCATCGACCTGACGGCCGACGGCACCCTGAGTACGGGCGCGAACACGGTGCCAGGCGTGACCATCAGCGGCGGTGTCCGTACGGTCACGACCAGCACCATCGACGGGCCCTTGGACGTGACCGGCGGGACCCTGCAGATCGCCGACAACAGCACGGTCCTCGTCACGGGCACTGCGACCATGGCGCTGGGTACCACGCTGGCCTTCGACGACACGAGCGCTGGCCTCGAGACGCTGGATCTCGACGGTGACGCCGACATCGCCGCCACGGCTGGCGCGATGACCAACAACACCATCATCGAGTGCTCTGGCAACTGGATCTCGGACGCAGCCTTCGTGCCAGCCGGGAGCCGCGTGCGCTTTGACGGCGGTACCGTCGCCACCATCGACGGCCCGAGCTTCGGCACCGTGATCATCTTGGACGGCGTCAAGACCATGAACGGCGCCGCCACGCTCAGTGGCAACCTGAATTTGGCGAGTGGTGCCTCCCTGGTGACTGGAGCGGCGCTGGACATCGATGGCGATGTGTCGCTGCTGGACGCAACCGCCAGCTGGGCCATGGGTGCCTTCAACCACCAGGTCTTCGGCAACTGGACTTCGACGGGCGCGAGTGCCACGGGCACCGGCACCATCGAGTTCGACGGAACGGGAACGCTGGACACCGGCACGGGCGCCATCGGCAACGCGCTGGTCAGCGATGGCACCCGCACCATCCTGGGCGCGACCATCAGCGGTGACCTGGCCATGACCGGCCTGTCGACGCTCTTCATCGAAGATGATGGGACGCTCAACGTGGACGGCAACCTGAACCTGTCGGGCGGAACGCTGGAGTGGTTCGGCACCGGCACTGGGTTCTTCGACGTCATCGATGTGGCCGGTGATGCCACCATCACGGCGGCCTTTGGCGGTGGTAGCTCGTTCTCCCGCCTGCTCGTCGGTGGCAACTGGTCGTCTTCTTCGGCTTTCAACCCGGCGGCAGGCCAGGTCTCCTTGAACGGCGGCACGGTGTCGACGATCGGCGGTGCATCGCCCACCTTCTTTGACGTGTCTGTCTCCTCGGGCGACAAGACAGCTGTGTCGAACGTCGCCGTGGGCGGCAACCTCACGGTGGTCGCTGGCCAGTCGTTCACGCTTTCCGCAGCTGATCTCAGCGTGGACGGTGCGGTCACGGTCGCCGGCAGCCTGGATCTCGGGGGGCAGACGGCAACCGTCATCGGCAGCTGGACCAGCAGCGGGGCCGGGGCGTCCGTCGCAGGCCCCGGCACGATTGTCTTCACCGGGACGGGGACCCTCGCCACAGGCGCCAACTCCGTGCCCGATATCCAGGTGACGTCCGGTCTGCGGTCCGCCGCCACCAGCACCCTCGCGGGCGACCTCGATGTCAGCGGCGGGACGCTGAGCATCCTGAACAACTCGACGGTCACGGTGGCTGGCAACGCGACCCTGACAGGCTCGACACTCACCTTCGTGGACACCAGCGGCGGCTTCGAAATACTGGACGTGGAAGGCGACGTGCTCCTTACGGCCGCCTCCGGTGGGAGCTCGGCGAACAGCATCATCGACTGCGCCGGCAACTGGACGTCGGACGGGACCTGGGTGCCCAGTTCTGGCCGTGTTCGATTCGACGGTGGCCTCGCCACGGTGAGCGGGACCAACTTCTCCACCGTGACCATCGTGAGCGGGACCAAGACCTTCACCACCGGCTCTTCCATCACGGGTAGCCTCAGTCTGATCAGCGGTGCCATCCTGGACACGGACGCAGCCATCGACGTCGACGGCAATGCGATTCTGGGTGACGGAAGCTCGTCCTGGGATGTCGGGAGTTTCGTGCACACGGTGGGCGGCGATTGGCTTTCCAGCGGCGCCAGCGCCTTGGGCTTGGGCAGCATCACCTTTGACGGCCCTGGCAGCCTCACGACAGGCGGCGGAACCATCTCCAATGCCACCGTTGCCGCAGGCCTCCGGACTTCCCAGAACGCGACCATCGCCGGCGATCTCGCGCTGACCGGCGCGGCCACCCTGCTGATCGACAACGACAGCACACTGATGGTTGGCGGCGACGCAAACCTCAGCGGGGGAACCCTGCGCTGGTTCGGCACGCCGTCTGGATTCCAGGACATCCTGGAGGTGGCTGGCAACGCGACAGTCACGTCGACCTACGGGGGCGGCAGCAGCCTCGCTCGCTTCCGCGTCGGCGGCGACTGGAGTTCGACCGCGGCCTTCTCGCCGACGGCCGGAGCAGTGCAGCTGGATGGCGGTTCGGTCGCCACGGTGGGCGGCACGAACCCTGTCTTCTTCGACCTCGCCGTGTCCAGTGGCACCAAGACCCTGGATGCCGACGCGACCATCGGCGGGGATCTCCAGGTGTCTGCGGGCCAGACGCTGATCCTGTCAGGGGCCGATATCGATGTTGCGGATGACGTGACCATCAGCGGCACGCTGGACATGGGCAGCCGTACGGTAACCGTCGTCGGTGATTGGATCAGCAGCACGGTCGGCGCCGCGGTGACTGGCCCCGGCACGATCATGCTGACCGGGGCAGGCGTCCTGGCAACGGGCGTCAACACGATCCCAGATGTCCTCTCGACCAACGGCAGCCGCAGCGTGTCCACCACGGCCGTGGACGGCTCGCTCCTGGTGAGCGGCGGCACGCTGCTCGTGCAAGACAACGCCTCCGTGTCCGTCTCCGGAAACGCCAGCTTCGGGGCGGCGGCCGTCCTGGCCTTCACCGATACGAGCGCCGGCTTCGAGGTGCTCGACGTGGAAGGCGATGTAACGATGACCTCTGTCAGCGGGACGACCTCCGTCAACACGCTGATCACCTGCGGCGGGAGTTGGTCAGCCAATGGCACCTGGGCTCCCGGGAACGGCACCGTCCGTCTCGATGGTGGGGGCATCACGTCACTCACAGGGCTCGCGCCCGATTTCACACACTCCTTCCAGACCTTGGTGATCGAGAACGGTGTCCGCGAACTCACCACCGACGTGACCTTTGACGTCGCCTCGCTGCTCGTGGCTGTGACGGGCGAGTTGCGCACACAGGGCAACCAGGCCGTCGTTCCGGGCATCGGCGGCTCGACGCCGGTCACGATCGACGGCGCCCTGAACATCGGAGCGGGTGGCGGCGTGGCCATGGGCAACCCGGTCAACATGACCGTCTCAGGCACTTTGGCCATGAACGGCAGCTTCGGTAGCGAAGCGCAGATCTCAGGGGATGGCGGCGGTGGCTACACGCTGTCCGTCCTGGGGACCTTGGACGCGAGCCACTTCCGCTTTGGCGGCATGGACGGCAACGGCGTCATCATCAGCCCCTCCGCCGTCATCCTGGACATGGATCCTGGTCGCTTCGAGAACCCGTCCCCGGCGGCGGGCTCCTCGCTGCTGAACATCAGCCGGCTGACACCCGCGCAGTTCCGCTATGTCGATTTCTTGGGCGCTGCGACAGGCACCTTCAACACCTCGTCCCTCTTTGGCTCACCGATCGAGTTCGTGAACTCCAGCGGCGACCTCTCGGGCGAGGCCTTCGACAACGACCCCAGCGGCCTGGTCACCTGGACCACAGGCACCACGACACTGGTGGGCTTCTCAGGGACCGGGGGCGTCACCTCGGCCGCGTTGTCCTGGGAGACCTCCACCGAGGTTGATGTCACCGACTACATCGTGCAGCGCGCGACCAGCCCGGGCGGCCCCTTCACGACCGTGAACCAGCAGTCGGCTCTCGGGGCAGGGTTCTATGGGTACGTCGACAACGGCCTGAACGGTTCCACCGATTACACCTATCGACTGCTTGAGTTGTTGTCCCATGGTGCTACGCGTCTGCTGGGCACGACGGGCGTGTCGACCGGTGGACTGCTCGATCTCCCCAGCACGCCCCAGGTCACGGGCATCGGGAACGACCGCGCCCAGCGCAAGGGCGCGCCCGCGCTCATCGGTGCACCCTTGATGCCGAACCCCGGCCTCGGGAGCCTGGCAAACTCCGCTTCGGTCACCGATCTGTCTGGAGCGCTGGCGAACATCGCAGGTGTTCTCAACCCGGTGATCCGCGTCGCGCCTGGAACCTACCCGGCCTTCGAGATCGAACCGGTGTTCGAGGGCACGCTACGGGTTCTCGCTGACGGCACGGGGCCGGTGCTGATCGACACCACGGAGGGCCCGGTGCGCATCGCCGGGCTGGACGCCTCCCGTTCGGTGGAGCTGAGCGATCTGCTGATCGGCTCTGCGGGCACACTCTCCTCCGGCCTCCTCATCGAAGACAACCTGGGCCTCGTCGTCCTGGATGAGACCACGGTTACAGGAGGTTCAGGCCTGCCCGCGATGGAGATCTTCGCCAGCACGCGTGTCGCCTTGCAACGCTCGACGGCGATGGGCTCGGTGTCCGTTGCCTATGGATCCTCGCTCACCGTGGGCGGCGGCTCCTTGGGCCTGCTGCAGGTCAGTGGCAACTCCCTCGTGCGCACGGCCGGTGTCTCGCCGGCCCTGCCCGTTGTCGAGAGCGGTTCGAGTCTCGTCGAGTTCGGTAGCGGCCCGCACGCAGACGTCGAGCTGCCTGAGTTCGTAGTGCTCGGCAAGCCGTTCACCGTGACGCTGAAGGGTGCCCCCGGCAGCCGCTATGCGTTGGTCGTCTCACCGGAACTCGGTTGGACGGACGCCTGGAGTGCAGGTGACAAGAGCCAGGAGATGGTCTCGCTGCTTGACCAGAGTCTCGCCCAGGTGGTGCTCTTCCAGACCTTCGACGGGTCAGGCCAGCTGGAATTCACGGTGACGCTGCCGACGGACGCGGATCTGCTGGGCCGCCCGATGGCGGTGCAGATGGTGACCGAGGACGCCTCGACGGGAACGACGCGCTGGTCGAACACCGCGGCCTTCGTGCCGCTCGCGAAGAAGCTGGGCGGCCTCCTGAGCCCTCCCGCGGACGACATCGACATCGACACCGACACCGGCGAGGGTGACGGCACCACCTTGGATGGCCAGGGCGGTGGGATGTCAGCTGGCTCCTGAGCTTCCGGTAAGCTGCGGTCCAACACTCATGATTCCCTTGAGAGGTGGACCCATCAGAATCGCGTCCTTGGTTTTCGCGCTCGCGGCCACGATCTCCTTGATCGGTGCTTGCGCGTCCCAGAGTTCACTGCCAGAGGTTCGGTACTACTCCATCTCTGACCAGTGACCCTTCTGCACGAAAATTGGAGCCGCCGTGCGCGAGCTCGAACAGTTGCATGAAGGACAGATCACGTTCTCGGTTGTCCAGACCGCAGGACAGGAAGCGGAATCGGGTGTCGAGGCGTACGGAGTGGGGAACCACGGTCTCGTGGTTTTTGATGCCAGCGGGCAGGTCATCAAGACCATCCCGGGCCACGACTTCCAGCGCGAGGAGCTCGATCAGGTCTGTGCCGAGTTGCTTGCCGCCAACGAATGAAGCTGTCCTACGAACGGTCCCCGTCTGGCCGAATTGCCGCCAAGGTCAGCGGGAACCTCGAGGTCGACAGTTGCACTTGCCTCGAGAACTTCTGGGAGTTGCGTCTTTCCGGGGCCCAACAGCTGGCTGTGGATCTGTCAGGGATCGATCTGATCGATGCAGGCGGTCTTGCCTCGCTCGCGAACCTGCTTGAGCAGCAACTCGAGTCGGGGGGGCATGTCGTGCTGCGCGGCGCCCGTGATCAGCTGAGGGATGCCCTCGCCAGCAGGCTCATGTGCGAGGCCGAGGTTGCTTCAGTTGCGCTCAGCTTCGAGGACTGCTGAGGTCACGGCACCGTGCCACGCACGGCGTTTGACAAGCCCAGCCCGTGGATGCTGCCCGGCTCCTCGAAGACGAACTGAAAGGTCAGCTCGGTGCCGGCTGGGAGGTCGGGTGCAGGCGTGGTTGCCGCGATGGAGCCCTGGGCGTCGGTGGCAGCGAGGAACTGCACGTTGGCGGGCAGCGCGTACACGGTGCCACCGATGGCACTGAGCGGTGCGCCGGGTGAGAGGGCGATCCAGAGCAGCGCGAGCTCATTGGGTGCTGCGTCGTACAGGTTCACGCTCATGAGGGAACCGGGCGTCAGCAGGCCTGCCCCGAGCAGCCTCGGATCCTGGAACGGTTGTCCGATGGGGTCCGGGGTGGCGCCGCCCAGGTCCTGCCACGGATTCTGCTCGGTGAGCCGCAGGTTGTCCGCGCCGACGATCCACTCGTCGAGGACGTAGGTCGACCAAAGCGTTGGGTCGCCGTGGAGGAAAGCCACCTGGGTGACGTCTTCGATGACGGTGTTCCAGGCGATGTCCCGATCCGTGCAGACGCCAAAGGGTTCCCAGCCCGCAGGCATGGTGTTGCTCAGCGGGTCGAAGTTGAAGTCGAAGCTCTTCCATCCGTCACCGGGCCCAGGCGCCAACTCCGGTCCCACGAAGTACACCGAGCAACTGTTCGTGGTGAGCATGAGTGTGAGCGGACGCGACTGGGGGAGCTGCGTCGACTGCGTGATCAAGTCGACGCCCAGTGCGGTCACGTTGCGTAGGCGGAAGTCGCCGTCGAACACGTTGTGAAAGGAGGTCGTCAGCTGGGGCAGCTTGGTGGAGAGCGTGGAGCCGATGTAGTCGCCTGGATTGCCGCCGCTCGTGAAGTAGGTCGGGAAGCGACCGAACAACCAACTCCCTTCGTTCGCACCACCCGTAAACGTGTCCACCGTCGTCGGCCCGGAGGCCAGCGTCGTTGCTGTGAGCAGGGCCATTGGCAGCAGGCTCGTGAACATGGGCGAGAGGAGAGTCATGCGGGCGCTCCGGAATCGGGACGGTGGTGTCAGCCGGCGGCGGTTGACAGCCTGCTGGTACGAAAAAACAGCATACAGCGGCTGTCGAGAACTCCCGGATTCCAGGGTTCGACTCGCGTTCAATTCGGTCGACAGGCCCTTTCCTCGGCGAGGCGTGGCCCTGCTGCATTGGGCAAATGAGCCGTGCGACTGGACTTGGTGCCCCGGGCATCGACTCGGACGCTCTTTGGAGACAGGAGATCGCATGGACAGTTTTGCATATCGCCCATATGGTCCATACACGACGCGCCCCCTGGAATCTCCAGGGAGAGGCGCAGGGCACACTCATCGCAGTCAGGGATAAGTCCATGTCAATCCTTTGCTCGCTGGCTCTGGCGGCGCTGTGCGCTGTGACTGCAGCGCCCCTCCAGAGTGAGGCGGGAGCTCTTCCGCAGCTCCGGCTGCGTGTTCTGGATGTGACAGGAGACGGTCTCCCGGACAAGCTTGTCTTCGACGCTGACGGGACCATGTCCGTGGCGGTCAACCAGGGCAACGAATCCTTCCAGACCGTCTGGCAGGAGTTGCCGAAGGGGCGCCCCGTGTACGTGCTCGCGTCCGACTTGGACGACAACGGCAGCGTCGATCTGTACCTGGTGACCTCCAGTTCAAACCTTGTTCTGTTGGGAGATGGAACGGGTCGCTTCGTGGAGCACACAGCGCTCAGCGGATTGAGCGATACGGGCGTCGGCCAGAGCGCCGTTCGGATGGACTTGGATGCTTCGGGAGAGCTGGACCTGCTGCTACACAACAGCACGGGCGACGTGATGTTCTGGGCTCGTGGAGGTGGAGTCTTCGAGCGTGACGCAGCGAGCCCCGCAGCCGAGGTCGTACCCACGAGCGGTGTCCCCGGAAGCGGACAGCCCGGAGGTGGCACTGCCAGCGCCAGTGCACCCGCCGGTCCTATCACGGCGGGTTCTGGCGTGCTGGGCACCGGACAAGTTGGAATCGGGTTGCAAGGCGTGACCATCGACTTTGACGACCGCTACGTGAATGACGGCTACAGCGAAGTCGACAGCGACGATGTCCTGGACGGCTCCCTGTCCGGGGCGGACATTTCGACGTCCGGCGGCGATATCGTCTTCGGCACCGGCTCCCTGACGGTCAACGGACCGGTGGCCGTGACCGGTGTCATGAATGCACCGATCGTGCACACAAACTTCATCCAGTTCGGCGACAGCACGTCGCAATCCACCGCGACGGTGGTGGGCCCCGCTGGGCCGACCGGCCCTACGGGACCGACGGGCTTGGCTGGCGCTGACGGCGTCATGGGTCCCACGGGACCGACTGGTGCAGCTGGTGCCGCAGGGCTGCCTGGTGCGGACGGCGCAATAGGTCCGGCAGGACCGAGCGGCCCGACAGGTGCTGCAGGCGCCGCAGGCTTGCCTGGTGCTGATGGTGCCGATGGCGCGACGGGGCCGGCAGGCCCGAGCGGCCCGACAGGTGCTGCTGGCGCAGCAGGCTTACCCGGTGCCGACGGTGCAACAGGTGCCGCAGGACCGACCGGTGCTGCAGGCGCGGCTGGCTTACCGGGAGCCGATGGCGCAACAGGACCCGCAGGACCGACAGGCGCAGCCGGCGCCGCAGGTTTGCCGGGTGCCGATGGCGCGACGGGTGCCGCAGGACCGACAGGTGCAGCGGGCGCGGCTGGCTTACCGGGTGCCGACGGCGCGACGGGTCCCGCAGGACCGAGCGGCCCAACAGGTGCAGCCGGTGCCGGAGGGCTGCCTGGTGCTGATGGTGCCGACGGCGCGACGGGTCCCGCAGGACCGAGCGGCCCGACAGGTGCTGCAGGCGCCGCAGGCTTGCCTGGTGCTGATGGTGCCGATGGCGCGACGGGTGCCGCAGGACCGACAGGTGCAGCGGGTGCCGCAGGTTTGCCGGGTGCCGATGGTGCCGATGGCGCGACGGGTCCCGCAGGACCGAGCGGCCCGACAGGTGCAGCTGGAACCGCAGGGCTGCCTGGTGCGGACGGCGCAACAGGTCCGGCAGGGCCGACAGGTGCAGCGGGTGCCGCAGGCTTGCCGGGTGCCGATGGCGCAACAGGACCCGCAGGACCGACAGGTGCAGCCGGCGCCGCAGGCTTGCCGGGTGCCGATGGCGCAACGGGTCCGGCAGGACCGACAGGTGCTGCAGGCGCGGCTGGCTTACCGGGTGCTGATGGCGCCGATGGCGCGACGGGGCCCGCAGGCCCGAGCGGCCCAACAGGTGCAGCCGGCGCCGCAGGTTTGCCGGGTGCCGATGGCGCGACGGGTGCCGCAGGACCGACAGGTGCAGCGGGTGCCGCAGGTTTGCCGGGTGCCGATGGCGCAACAGGCCCCGCAGGCCCGACCGGTGCTGCTGGTGCAGCAGGCTTGCCTGGTGCTGATGGTGCCGATGGCGCAACAGGCCCCGCAGGCCCGACCGGTGCTGCTGGCGCAGCAGGCTTACCGGGTGCCGATGGTGCCGATGGCGCGACGGGTCCCGCAGGACCGAGCGGCCCAACAGGTGCAGCGGGCGCCGCAGGCTTGCCGGGTGCCGATGGCGCAACGGGTCCGGCAGGACCGACAGGTGCTGCAGGCGCGGCTGGCTTACCGGGTGCTGATGGCGCGGACGGCGCGACGGGTCCCGCAGGCCCGAGCGGCCCAACAGGTGCAGCCGGCGCCGCAGGTTTGCCGGGTGCCGATGGCGCGACGGGTGCCGCAGGACCGACAGGTGCAGCGGGTGCCGCAGGTTTGCCGGGTGCCGATGGCGCAACAGGCCCCGCAGGCCCGACCGGTGCAACAGGCCCCGCAGGCCCGACCGGTGCTGCTGGCGCAGCAGGCTTACCGGGTGCCGATGGTGCCGATGGTGCCGATGGCGCGACGGGTCCCGCAGGACCGAGCGGCCCGACAGGTGCAGCTGGAGCCGCAGGGCTGCCTGGTGCGGACGGCGCAACGGGTCCGGCAGGACCGACAGGTGCAGCGGGTGCCGCAGGCTTGCCGGGTGCCGATGGCGCCGATGGCGCCGATGGCGCGACGGGGCCCGCAGGCCCGAGCGGCCCAACAGGTGCAGCCGGCGCCGCAGGTTTGCCGGGTGCCGATGGCGCGACGGGTGCCGCAGGACCGACAGGTGCAGCGGGTGCCGCAGGTTTGCCGGGTGCCGATGGCGCGACGGGTGCCGCAGGACCGACAGGTGCAGCGGGTGCCGCAGGTTTGCCGGGTGCCGATGGCGCAACAGGCCCCGCAGGCCCGACCGGTGCTGCTGGCGCAGCAGGCTTGCCTGGTGCTGATGGTGCCGATGGCGCAACAGGCCCCGCAGGCCCGACCGGTGCTGCTGGCGCAGCAGGCTTACCGGGTGCCGATGGTGCCGATGGCGCGACGGGTCCCGCAGGACCGAGCGGCCCGACAGGTGCAGCTGGAGCCGCAGGGCTGCCTGGTGCGGACGGCGCAACGGGTCCGGCAGGACCGACAGGTGCAGCGGGTGCCGCAGGCTTGCCGGGTGCCGATGGCGCCGATGGCGCGACGGGGCCCGCAGGCCCGAGCGGCCCAACAGGTGCAGCCGGCGCCGCAGGTTTGCCGGGTGCCGATGGCGCGACGGGTGCCGCAGGACCGACAGGTGCAGCGGGTGCCGCAGGTTTGCCGGGTGCCGATGGCGCAACAGGCCCCGCAGGCCCGACCGGTGCTGCTGGCGCAGCAGGCTTACCGGGTGCCGATGGTGCCGATGGTGCCGATGGCGCGACGGGTCCCGCAGGACCGAGCGGCCCGACAGGTGCAGCTGGAGCCGCAGGGCTGCCTGGTGCGGACGGCGCAACGGGTCCGGCAGGACCGACAGGTGCAGCGGGTGCCGCAGGCTTGCCGGGTGCCGATGGCGCCGATGGCGCCGATGGCGCGACGGGGCCCGCAGGCCCGAGCGGCCCAACAGGTGCAGCCGGCGCCGCAGGTTTGCCGGGTGCCGATGGCGCGACGGGTGCCGCAGGACCGACAGGTGCAGCGGGTGCCGCAGGTTTGCCGGGTGCCGATGGCGCAACAGGCCCCGCAGGCCCGACCGGTGCTGCTGGCGCAGCAGGCTTACCGGGTGCCGATGGCGCGACGGGTCCCGCAGGACCGAGCGGCCCGACAGGTGCAGCTGGAGCCGCAGGGCTGCCTGGTGCGGACGGCGCAACGGGTCCGGCAGGACCGACAGGTGCAGCGGGTGCCGCAGGCTTGCCGGGTGCCGATGGCGCCGATGGCGCCGATGGCGCGACGGGGCCCGCAGGCCCGAGCGGCCCAACAGGTGCAGCCGGCGCCGCAGGCTTGCCGGGTGCCGATGGCGCAACGGGACCCGCAGGACCGACCGGTGCTGCAGGCGCGGCTGGCTTACCGGGTGCTGATGGCGCGGACGGCGCGACGGGTCCCGCAGGACCGAGCGGCCCGACAGGTGCTGCTGGCGCAGCAGGCTTGCCTGGTGCTGATGGTGCCGATGGCGCGACGGGTCCCGCAGGACCGAGCGGCCCGACAGGTGCTGCTGGCGCAGCAGGCTTGCCTGGTGCTGATGGTGCCGATGGCGCAACAGGACCCGCAGGCCCGAGCGGCCCAACAGGTGCAGCCGGCGCCGCAGGCTTGCCGGGTGCCGATGGCGCAACAGGCCCCGCAGGCCCGACCGGTGCTGCTGGCGCAGCAGGCTTACCGGGTGCCGATGGTGCCGATGGCGCGACGGGTCCCGCAGGACCGAGCGGCCCGACAGGTGCAGCTGGAGCCGCAGGGCTGCCTGGTGCGGACGGCGCAACGGGTCCGGCAGGACCGACAGGTGCAGCGGGTGCCGCAGGCTTGCCGGGTGCCGATGGCGCAACGGGACCCGCAGGACCGACCGGTGCTGCAGGCGCGGCTGGCTTACCGGGTGCTGATGGCGCGGACGGCGCGACGGGTCCCGCAGGACCGAGCGGCCCGACAGGTGCTGCTGGCGCAGCAGGCTTGCCTGGTGCTGATGGTGCCGACGGCGCGGCGGGTCCCGCAGGCCCGAGCGGCCCGACAGGTGCAGCCGGTGCAGCAGGCTTGCCCGGTGCTACCGGGCCGACCGGGCCCACAGGGCCTGCGCCCAGCGGAAGCATGGCCTCACTAAGCACCGGGGTAACGACGGCCTCGACGACGGACGTGTTGTTGACTGGTCTGAGTCTTACGCCCGGCGCAGGCAACTACATGGTTCACGCCTCCGTCTCCATCGATGCCAACTCAGGAGGCAGTCCTGAGTTCGCGGTTCTCAGTATCTACGTTGGTGGCACACAGGTCGCGAACTCGGAGCGGACGATCCTGCTTCCGCGCCAGACGTTCAACTCTGGCTCGACGCAGGCCTATATCACCAACGTCGGTGCGTCGGACGCCATCGAGGTGCGTTGGAGGACAACCACCGCCAAGCTGATCACGGCCAACGAGCGCGCGCTCACTCTGATCGAGATGAACTGATCGTCTGACGTCGCAAGGCGCGTGGTTCGCGAGAGAAGTACGCCCTACTTCCCGCCTTTGATCACCGTCCTGACGCCTTCGTGCTCAATCGTGCCGCGCTCCACCAGCCTGAAGGCGTTCTTCCGCGCCTGCAACAGGAGCTTCTTGGCCGCAGGTGATTGGACATCCACAAGCCTCTTGAGTTTGAGGTGTCGGATGCGCGTGCCCGTTCCGTGCAGGAGGCGGTCCGGGTCTTCCAACAGGGCCCCCGAGGGAAGGCTGATGTTGATGTGTTTCCTGTAGACGATGATGGCGCAGTAGCAATCCCAGGCCTTCGTCGTGAAGCCGTAGCCGATGTTGAATGACTGCGCCGAGTTGCCAGCCAGTTCGAAGGCTGGCAGGGTTTTCTGCTTCAGGTACTCGCGCAGGGACTGAGCCAGCGAAGCGATCTCGGCGCTGTACGGCTCGAGGAAGTCTTCGATCTGTTGTTCGGTCATTCAGGAACTCCTGAGCGAGACCATGGGGCGGTGCACGCCGGCGGACGGATATGTGTCGTCAAAGGGCCCGCTCAGCTTGCCCTTGCTCCCTCCCAGGGTAGGGTCGAGTGCCGGTGGGTGGGCCCTGAAGCCCCTCCTCACGTGCCCCTGGGGTCAGCTCGAGCCAGTCGTCTTTGGCGAAGGTGCCGATGCCTCCGCTTGTTCCCCTTGCGGCTTGGTGACGCTCCCGGCATCGGGATCGATGTCGCCGAAGTCCGAAGGGGCCACGTCCGCGAGGATGCTGTTGAGTTTGGCCAGCACCTCTTTGGGGTCGGCGTCGGAGCTGACCTGCTGGTGCAGGTGCATCAGGTTCGCGGCGAGGGTCGATCGGCCTTGGAGGACGAGCCCTTCCATGCGCACCCGGGCCGCCAGCTCCCGGGCTTCGATGAGCTCTTCGCCGCGACCGCGCACGAGGGTCTCCACCGTCTCGACGAGGCGGTTCAGCATGCGATTCACCACGCTCGCCGAGAAGCCCCCGACCATGGCGAGCGTCGGCTTCGTGAGGGTCGCCGAGTTCTCGTCATCACCGAGCGGAATCAGCTCGGCCAGGATGATGCCCGCGATGAGCCCCAAGCAGTAGCGCATCCAGTAGGAGGATTCGTGCTTCGGGTCGAAGTAGCCGGCGGTCACGTAACGGTTCGCGCGGAACAGGGCCGCGAAGGTGGCGCCGAGGCTTGCAGCGGCCAGCAGGAACAGCAGGTTGACCAACAGAGTGATGCCGTCGGAGTTGAGCAGCCCGAGGTGGACGGTGTTCTCGTTGACGTCTGGCGAGAGGCTGATGGTGACCACAGCGACGAGGCTCAGCATGGCGGCAATCATCATTCGCCGCACCAGAGGCACCGGCCCGAGGAAGCTCCCGAAACTGCTCTTCGCCGCTTCCTTTTCGAGCAGCACGACCGTGCGAGGGATGGCGGGGACGATGATTCCGGCGAGCTGCTCGTGAATCCGGGCCAGCTGTCCGGGAGCGTCCTTGGTGGCTGCGTTCGAACCCACCTTCGTGACCGGCGCGGAGGCCGGTTGCTTCGCGTCGGCTCCGCGCACGGCTTCAAGCGTCCGAATGATGGGAGCAGGAACCGCCAAGCCTGAGGAGAGGGCGTAGCGCGTCATCGCCTCACACTCTCTTCGGAGTTGCGAACCGATCGACTCTTGCACGGGGTGCTCGCCTTTTGCTGCGTCCATGTCCTTGATCTCTCCCTGGAATGCCCGGCGCCACCATACCGCCTTTCGCCGGATCAGGCCCTGGCACCGCTCCCGTACTCCATGAGTGCCGAACCGCTACGAACGAGTCGGCATGGATCACGGACCGGATCTGGCTAGATTGAGGGGCATGAAGACCGAAGCAAGACACGACGTGCCCTGACGGGCTGTCGAGTCGGCGCGAGCCCCCTCGCCTCCTGCTCTGGACGCGTCAACACGCGTCGATGATCCATGACACGCATCGGGCGCGTGTTTCGGGGCTCCCTCCGGGAGCCCATGGAAACGGAGGTGGCGTCATGAAACGTTGCATCAATGTAGTTCTCGTCCTTGCGGCCCTGATGTTGGCCGCAGGCTGGGCGGCAGCGCCTGCCGCCGGACAATTGTCCAACCCCGCTCCAGGGTGGGAGCCGGGCCAACCCTTCCTCGTCACCATCCATGACCCTCGCGGGACGCCGATGATGGTGGTGCATGCCGGACGCATTCCCCTCGCGTCCGACCCCAGAGCGCGTCTCGTCCTGCCGGATCTTGGCAACTCCGGCTTGGTCTATGTGGTGTCCACTCGAGGTGATCCCGGGGGCCGTCGGCCGCCGGTGCGCTTCCCCAACGACGTGCTCAAGAAGGAGCAGGAGATAGTGGGCCGGATTCACTCGGTCGTGCTCCTGTCTCCCGCCAACCCTGCCTTGGGTATGGGCGCGAGGCACATTCTGATCGTGGGTGCGAACAGCCTGGATCACGGGCTGCTTCCGGAGAGTTTCGATCCTGACACAGGTGCCGCGTCGGGCTTGGCGGGCTGCACCTTCGGCGGGTATCTGGTCCCTGGCATGGGCATCCTCAAGAGCGCCGATGATGTCCTGAATCTCGCTCCCACGATGCCGCGTCGCTCGATGGATGGCGACCGCGCCTACGGGGCACCTCAAGAGACTCCGCCGGATGGAATCCCACCCGACGAACTCTATGGCGGCGATCGCCGCGTGATGCGGCCCATCACTCCCATCGACGGCTTCCCGCACGCAGGGCGATTAGCCCCCGGTCAGGGGGATGATCTCCTGACGGGCGGTGGCGGCGGCGTGACGGGCATTGATCCCGGTGGAGCTGGCCCCCCAGAGGCAGCGGCTGCTGCTGACTGCACCTTCGGTGGCTACCAGGCCCCAGGGGCCGGTGTCCTGGGTGGCAAGGACGTGGTGATGGGGCTGGATCCAGGCGCTGCCCGGCGCAGCATGGATCCTGGAGCCCGACCGCAGGGCGACTTGTGGAACGTGCCGGATCGGCCAGCACCCGATCCCCACGCGCTGCGGCCCACGCGCTGGGTTCCCATTCCCAGCCCACGCTGGTGGAAGAACCCTGGGGCAGGGTCGCTCGGTCAGGGCAACTTCATCCTGGGTCTGAGCGACAAGGGTATGACTCTCGATATGCAGGGTAAGTAGAGAGACAGGGACGACCTTGCGGGATTGCGAGGTGGTTGTGCAGCCCGCCCGGCTTTGCGGCCGAGCGGGCTGCTTTCGTTGCCCGCTGCAACCCTGGGGCATTGCATCCCTGACCCCTCGCCGGACAATACCGCGCCTTCCCGCCCATCCGATTTCCCTGAAGGACCCTCCGTGAACGTCTCAACCCGCAGGCTCTCCGAACTCACGCTCAACAGCGAGTACCTCCGGTTGGAAACGGACGTCAGTGCCCTGAAGAAGAGCATTGAAAGCGTCGGTCTGATTCATCCGCTGACCGTGAACCAGGACGACGAGCTGCTGGCGGGCGCGCGCCGTTTCCAGGCCGTCAGCGAGCTGGGCTGGGAGGAGGTCGCCGTGCAGGTGGTCGATCGGGACGCGCTGGTCCAGGAGCTGATCTCCATCGACGAGAACCTGGTGCGTTCTCCGCTGGGCCCCCTCGAGCTTGAGAAGTCCCTCAACCGCGGGCGAGAGATCTACGAGGCCATCCATCCGGCGGCGAGCAAGGTCGATCTGTCAGCGGATGAGCTCACCGGCGAGGAGAAGCTGCAGCAGAAGGAAAGGGAGGAGCAAGACGAGGACTCCTTCGCTGCCATCACGGCCGAGAAGACCGGTTTGTCCAAGGCCGTGATCAAGGGGGCGATCAAGCGCGACGCGCTGGCCTCCGACGCAGTGAAGAGAGCGCGCGGCGAGGGTGAGCTGAACGCCACCAAGACCAACGAGATCATCAAGCTCGAGAAGGACACGCAGGAGAAGATCCTGCCGCTGATCGCCGACAAGACGGCCAAGGAGACACGTCGGATCGTGGCAGCCGCCAAGGCGGGCGGCTTCTCGGCCGCCGTCGAGGCTTCCGAGGAGGTGGTTCCCATGCCCCGGGAGTACGGCCAGATGCTCTCCCCGGTCCGGCGCGTCAACCGTTCGATCAGCAGGATCCTTGTGGAGCAGCTGCGCTACGAGGGGCCGGAGCAGAGCAAGATCAACAAGGAACTGATGCAGCTGAAGGACAACCTCGCCCAGTACTTCCAGATGGTGGGTGCGAAGGCTGCGTCGACCCAGCTGGAGGCATCGGCACCGATGACGGCACCGGCGCCTCCCAGCGAGGATGAGCAGGGCGAGCTGGTCGCCGGTTCATGATTCGGCTGAGCTGACTGTGGCCTACGCCGCGCCGATCATCAGTTGGCGTCGTGGCACGTGGTGCAGGAGATGTCGAGGTTGATGACGAGCTTCGTGATCAGGTCCTCGTCCGGCGTGTCGGCGCGGGTGGCGCGGGCCAGGTCGAGTGCGATCGAGCCCGTGTCGGCGGCCATCGCGAGGTAGTCGGGCTTGCGACGATGCTGAGTGTGGACGTTCGACAGCTCGGCGATGATCTCTGACCAGGCGGTGATCGTACGGAGACGGTGCTCATTTTCGATCTGTGGGAGCACCTCGTTGATCTTGCCCAACGCCGATCCAAAGCCACTCATGAGGCTGGACACTCGGGCCACCGGTTGGAAAGACGACAGCTGCTTGCCATCGCCCTGGCCCGCAACGGTGCCGGGGGAGGTGAAACAGAGCGGTGCGGTCTGTGCGCTCGACATCCAGAGGGCACTGACAAGGATGACCGTGGCGAAGGCAGCGAGCATCAAACGGGAGACGGACATCGAGCGAACCTCAGGCGGAAATGGGAGCGGACGCGGGGAGAGCTCTGCGCGAAGGACGCGCAATGCCGGAGACGTAGCCTCCTACGAGAGGCTCCTGGCGACTGTGAGCCTCAGTCCTAGACTTCTCGCCTCACCGGCAACTGGCCGTACAGCTCGAAATACTCGTACCCGTGCGCGAAGGGTCGCCCGATGAAGGCCTCGAAGCTCGGTTGGTCGTCAGGCACGTAGCCGCTCGTGGGTAACCAGGTGCTGTAGTACCAGTCCAAGGCTCGGAGCTCGAGGTCCACGCCACCCTTGATCTCGATCTCTGCGACGCGCATGGCTGGGAACTGAAACACGCTCACCTCGCCGTCCGGTTGCAGGTCGACATCGCTGACCACCACGGCCATGTCGTAGCGGCAGTCCTCGACTGCGACGACCTCGGGGTCGTCCCACATGTAGCCAAGCCACTGTCCGTCAGCGAGACCGCGCTGCTCGGCCCACTGCTCCAGCCGCTGGCCTGCGTCGACGACGCCCGTCCCGCGGTAGGGGTCCAGCACGCGGATGTAGGCCACCGTGCGCTCAGGAAGATTCCGCAACTCGACCTCGAAGCCGTCAGGGTTCTCGCCCGCAGGCAGGCGTTCCAGGTGGAGGCGATCGTCCACCTCATGCACGGTCGCCTCGACACCCGCGCGGCGCTGCTCACGCCAGGATGCGAGGTCGAAACGACTCGGAGGGACGTCGTAGCGTTGCTTGAAGCTGCGCGAGAAATCGGATGAGGACGCGAAGCCGCAGGCCAGGGCAATCTCAGTCAGCGAGCGTTTCGGTGAACGGGCCATGAGCGACAGCGCACGTTCGAGTCGCAGCCGCTTCACGAACTGGGCCAAGGTCTCTCCCATCAGCGCCTGGAAGATGCGGTGGAAGTGGAAGGGCGAGAAGCCTGCGACCCGGCTCAGCTCCTCGAGTCGCAGCGGTTGGTCGAGGTTCGTGACGATGGAGTCGATGGCGCGGTTCACCCGGTCGACGTAGAGAGTCGTGGGTGCAGATGCGTTCTTCTGTGAGCTTCGCAAGATCTGGCAAGCGCTCCAGGCCCGGGGCTGAGATCCTGGTCAACCCGTCGAGAGCTGCCGCCGTGCAGGCTCGCTCAAAACCAGGCCATCACCAGGTCCTTAACAGGTCGTCACAAGGACAACTCCCAGGATATCCGCCATGAAGCCCTTCGCAACGATCGCTACTGCCGTCGCTCTCGCCGCCGCCTTCACGCTGGCAGCAAGACCCTTTGCGCCCGCCTCAAGCTCTACATCGGACCTTGAACCCATGCCGCTGGGCGCCTTCTCCGTCAGCCTCACCGTCAAGGACCTTGCGGCTTCCAAGGCCTTCTACGAAAAGCTCGGCTTCGTGGTACGTGGTGGTGTCCAGGAGCAGAACTGGCTCATCCTGCGGAACGGCACCACCACCATCGGCCTGTTCCAGGGCATGTTCGAGATGAACATCATGACCTTCAACCCGGGTTGGGACGGCGAGGCGAAACAGATCAAGGAGTACCAGGATGTGCGCGAGATCCAGACGCTGCTCAAGGCGCGCGGCGTGGCGCTGACGACCGAGGCGAACGTCGACAGCACCGGTCCGGCGAGCCTGACGCTGGTCGATCCGGATGGCAACATGATCCTCGTGGACCAGCACGTGCCAAGCCCTGAGCGCTGAGCGGCGAGACGGGCACAAGCAAGGGCACGTCACTTGAGGATGGTCGACTTCGATCCTAGGCGTTCGACGAGCGTCAGCACGCAGGCATGCCCGGCCGAGAAGGCGGCCAGGGCGATCAGGTACAGGGAGAGGAACAGCAAGACGGAGAGGTTTCGTGCAGACGTCTCGCCTTCCATCCATTGCAAGAAATAGGCGCCTTCGTTGGCGAGGCAGGCTTGCACGGGCGGGAGGTCGTCTCGCTTGGCTCGCAAGTCCATCTTCTTGCGCGTCTTGGGCGAGAGCCAGTCGAGCGGAGGGACGAAGACGAGGGCGAAGAAACCTTCGCCCTGACGCTCGAGGTGCAGTGGCCCCTCGACCTGGGTGAGTTGATCCTCGCCGATGGGCTCCCCGGGCTCCAGGCTGAGCAAGACCTCCACGGTGCTCCGCTCCGGAACCCACGCCACAGCGACCGTTCGATAGTGATGCAGGGCTCCGCCAAAGGCGACGAGAGCCAGGGTGTAGAGCAGCAGGGCCCGGTTCAGAGGATGGCCGGGGCGCTTGCGGCAGCGTGCCCGCATGACCACGTAGACGGCGAGCGCTTGCAGCGTTCCGAGCAACAGGATCGCCCCCTTCCAGTTGCTGCGGAGAAGGGGTTTGCCTCCGTGCTCTCCGAGCAGCATGTGCGACGCCAGCAACGTCAGCAGGAGGGCACTGAGCATCTCCAGCGCGAGGCGCCACGCGGGTGGGGGCGGGGCTGGCAACAGGACACCGCCCTGCTCGGCCAGGGCGTTGCGGACGATGCTCGACAGGTCGATGGCGTCGGGCTTGCGGAAGAGATCGATCCAGTGGATGCCAGCCAGGAAGTAGGCCAGGCTGCCGTCCGGCTTGACGTCCTCGAGTCGCACGGGGATGACTCGCAGGCCGTGCTCCGCGGCCAAGTGCAACTCCCGGCGCACATGCACCGATTTGTCCGCTGCAGAGGAGTACAGCAGCACGAGCACTTGCGAGCGCTGGATTGCATCAGTGATCTCGGCGGCCCAATCGGTGCCGCCTTCGATGCTGCGCGGAGCGAACCAGCAGCGCAGGCCCGAGGACGTGAGAGCCTCGCAGACCTCGCGTGCCCTGGCCTCATCGGGGGTGGAATAGCTGACAAAGACCTCGGCCCTGTCATCAGAGCCACCCTCCGGTCGAGCTGTGGTGTCGAGGGTGGTCATCGCTCGCGGTCGATCAGCTGACGTCCAGCACGACCTGCTTTCCGCGCTTCTTGATGGCGTCGAACTCGATGAACCTCAGCTTGCCCCCGCACTCCGCGACGAAGATGTGTCGGCGGGCTGGGAGCGTCACGATCACGGGCGTCGTGCCGCTCTTCACCCGGTACTTGACGAGCGAGGTGAGTAGCCGGCTCTGGAGTTCCGCTGCCTGGCGCTCATCGGTCTTGGAGAGGATCTCCAACCGGTTGAAGGGCTCGTCGCCACCCAGTGCGTCCCATGCGTCGAGGTCGAGCACGTAGGCCGTGGCGGGCTGCGGCGTGGCTCCGGGCAGGGCCTGTTGCTGCTGGAATGTGGTCAGCTCCACATCGCAGGTCCCTTGCCCGTAGCGCACATTCTGACAGCCGGGCGCCGTCAGCAAGAGCGAGAGCGCCAGCATCAGCAGGGGGCGAGGAATCCGGTGTCGCGCGTTGCGGTGTTGTGGTGACGACTGGCTCAACGGTTTGACTCCCGGAGTTTCGAGCGGCATGACTTCAGTCAGCGATGCGTTTCCTGCTGCGGATTGACAGGCAAGCGTTCTCAGCGTGCGTTCCCCCTTGCCCTCATGGACACGCGACGGATCTTAGACTGCAGCTGTGCATTCGACCAGCAGATCCCTCGGGTTCGCTTGCCGGGTCGGGACGTGCCCTCATGATCCGCCTCGCCTGCCTGAGTCTCCTGATCGCACGGCGCCTGGCCCCCGCGAGCTTGCTATCCTCCCCGCGATGATTCGTGAACGCCGCTTTCAGTGCCCTTGCTGTGACTACTACACGCTCGCTGCCCGCGGGCGACACACCGTCTGCCCCGTGTGCTTCTGGGAGGACGACGGCAGTGACCTCGACGACATCGACGGCGTGTCGTCGGCGAACCACATCCCGCTCAGGCTGGGGCGTGCGAACTTCGCCCGCCTGGGCGCCGCCGACGAGGCCGCCATGTCCCTGGTGGCACCGCGCGAGCAGCTGCCCAGCCTGCGCCGGGAGCTGAGAGCCCCGGGCTAAAGCAGTTTGCGCGCCAGCTGCTGCGCCAGGTGCGACGGATCTGCCGAGCCACAGTTGCTGAGCACCACGACCGAGAGCTGCTGCTTTGGAAAGCGGATCATCTCGGCCCGGAAGCCGACCCAACCGCCTGAGTGCGAGATGGTGGCCTTGCCCAGGTATTCGCCGTGGCCGAGACCGAAGGCGTAGGGCAGTTTGGTGCCGTCCTCCAGCTCGCCTTGCGTGAGCACGAGTTCGATCAGTTCCTGTCCGCCGGCCAGCTGGTTGTCAGAGAAGTTGGCGTCCCACTTCGCCAGGTCGAGCACGGTGGTGAAGACGCCGCCGTCCCCGACGTGGTCCCAGGTCGTGTTGTCTTTGCGCCAGGTCCCGATGTCGTCAGCGTCGCGCGAGTATCCGTCGGCCCGGCCTGGGACCAGCTCATCGTGCCGGTCGTGGTAGTGGGTGCTGTCCATGCCCAGCGGCTGAAAGATGCTCGCGTGCGCGAACTCCCGCAGCGTCTTGCCGGTCACGCGTTGGACGATCTGGGACATCAGGAAGTAATTGCTGTTGCTGTAGGCGAACTGGGTGCCGGGCTCGAAGTTGAGCTCGGTCACATCCGTGAGGCGCGCGTAGGTGATGCTCGGCGTGACGTGGTCCTTGATGCCGACGCCCTCCATCATGTGCAGCCCGGGGTAGTCCGGCAGGCCACTCGTGTGGTGGACCAAGTGGCGAATCGTCACCTGGGTGTCGAGCTCGGGCAGCTCTGGCAGGTGCTTCCGGATGTCGTCGTCGAGGTCCAACTCGCCCTGCAGGTGGAGCATGGCGATGCACATGGCCGTGAACTGTTTCGACGTGGAGCCGATGCGGTAGATCGTCTCGGGCGTGTTGGGAACGCCGTGCTCCAGGTTGGCCATTCCGAAGCCGTTGGCGTGAATCACACGGCCGCGGTGGATGACGGCGACGGCCATGCCCGGCATGTCGTCCCGGGCGTAGTCCAGGAAGACGGCGTCCAGTTGCTCCGCCACCGAGGGGCCTGCGGTGTCCTGAACACCCAGGCTGGCGACCAAGGCGATCCCGAGCAGTCCGCTCCACATGTGTTCTCTCCTGATGCTGGGTGATGTGCCGCTATGGGCAGGGGTGCATCAGGGTAGCTATCAAAGAGGGTGGAGCTGTGGCCTTACCAGGGCCTTCGGCGCTCGTGGTCCGACAGTTCCGAGACCTACCGGTCTTGCACGAATGGGTGGCGCTCGGCGTAAGTCGAGAGGAAGTGCGTCACGAGTTGATGTTGCTCCGCCTGGGTCGCCGAGGCGTTCTTGCGCAGGTCACTGAGTCCCTTCGCGAAGCTCCGCAACACGTCGTCGTCCCGACGGTCAGCGAGCCGACGCATCGCCTGGAATCGGCCGCTGCTTTGCGACGCGCCGGTGTAGGCCCAGAGCTTCTCTACGAGGATCCTGTCCAAGCGCGGGTCCTCGACCTTCGCGAGCACTCCAAGGAAGCGGCCCCAGCGGTAGTCGCCAGAGGAATCCGCCTGCAGGGCATCCAGAAGTCGGCCCACCTGGCCCGCATCGAGCGCCTCGATGCGCAACGGATGCTCGCCCAACATCCGCACGAACTCGGGCTTGCGCCACAGATCGATCAGCCCTTCGTAGCGCGTGGCGGGGTGCGCCATCACTTCCGTGATCCACTCGTTCAATCCGGCCTGCCGTGCAGGGGACTTTGAACCCTCTTCAAGTGCCAGGAGCTCGCGGATGCGCGTGACGTAGACCGCCAGGTCAGCCGGCGCCAGCGACTTGGATCCATAGCTCAGCGCAACGGTCCGATAGACCCCGGTCAGGTCGTCCTCATCCTGACTCAGGAACGCGAGCACCGTCTCGCCCACGGGATAGTGTGCAGGTGAGGGGCAGAGCATTCCCGAGGCGAACACCACGGAGATTGCGTCGTCGTGACTTGCGGGACCCTTGAGTGAGCGAAGGACCCGCAGCTCGGCTACGTCGGTGCCCCAGAACTGCTGATCGGGCTCGGGGATCCGCCGGGTCTGCTCCACCTCGGCCACCACGACCAGTTGCGCCGATCGGACCAACGTACGCAGGCCGACGGGGTCGATGGGATATCGAGCAGGTGCTGCAGGGGCGACCGCCGACGGGCACAGCCCCAGCACGAGCGCAAGCGAGATCAACATGGCAGGGATCCGTGTGAGGCAACGGGCGGGTATGCGAGATCTACGCACGAGGACGGCGCCTGTTAGGGCGGCCTTCGTGATGCTGGCGGAGCCTTGAGTCGAGGGAAGAGCTCCACCCCTGGCCCGATCGATCTGCTGGAAGGGCCCCGGGGGTGTCACTCTTCCGTTGCTCAGGAGGGGGGCTTGACGGTGACGGTCTTGTCCGTGGAAGCCGCCTTGCCGTTCGCGAGTTCGTAGATGCACGTCACTCGAACCTGGTCGCCGGCCTTCGTGTCGGGCAGGCTGTCCGAGAAGGACCCTGTCGAACGGCCGCTCAGCACGTGGCTGTTGGAGGTCAGCCCGCCAGTGGTCAGGTTGGTGTAGATCACGATGACCGAGCTGACGCCTTGTCCTGCTGTGTAGGTCGTCGTGGCGGTGCTGCTGGGGCCACCGACAACCATGGCTCCGCCACCGGCGTCCTCACGCACTGATGTCGAGTCGGCTAGGGGCAGGGCCGAGCCGCTGGGTAGCTGGGCTGCTAGCGTGGGAACGAGCGTCAACGACACGAACAGCATCAGGCTGATGAAACCGAACGTCTTCATGAAGAATCCTCTTCGGGGATGATCGCGTTTCGCACGGATGGACGACTGTGCGTGCCCCACTAGACGGAACGGGTCGCGCTGGCGGGCGGCGGTCGTCATGGAATGACAAACGGGTGTCTCCAACGACAACTTGTAGGACTTGACGCATGATCGTGGCCACACCATCGCGTTGACCACGATTCACTGAACCCATCTGGGGGACCACGCATGCAGCCGCGCCCTTGCTCGCTCGCCCGCTTTGTCCTGTCCGTGTTTCTTGTCGTTCATGCCAGCACGGCATTTGCACAGCTTCCCGACACGATGCAGGCCGTGCGTCTCCACGCCCACGGGCCAACGAACAAGGGGCTCCAGTTCGAACAGGCTCCGATTCCAATGCCCAGTGAAGGTCAGCTGCGCATCGAAGTCCACGCGGCATCCGTCATTCCTGGCGACTGGAAGCTGCGCAACGGAGTCTTCGGTGACGTCACCGCGAGCATGCCCTTCGTCTTGGGGTACGACGTTTCAGGGGTGGTCGAATCCGTGGGCGAGGGAGTCAAGTCCTTCAAGCCGGGTGATGCAGTCTTCGCCTATCTGCCCAATGCTGGCACCTTCGCCGAGTACGCCGTAGGGCCTGAGGGTGTGTTCGCGCACAAGCCTGAGAACATCACCCACCTCCAGGCTGCGAGCGTTCCGGTCTCCGGGCTTGCCGCCTGGGAAGCGCTCACCAACGTCGCTGAGCTGAAAGAGGGGCAGACCGTCCTCATCCAGGCGGGCGCTGGAGGGGTGGGGCACTTCGCCATCCAGATTGCCAAGGCGCTCGGAGCCACCGTCTATACGACGGCCTCGCTGCGAAACCACGACTTCCTCAAGGGGCTCGGTGCCGACGTCGTCATCGACTACCACACCCAGAAGTTCGAAGATGTCGTGAAGGATGTCGATGTCGTGATCGAGATGATCGGCGGGGATGTGTTGGACCGTTCTTACGGCGTCGTCAAGCCTGGCGGCATCATCGTCACCATGAATCAGCAAGTGGATCAGGCCCGGCTCGACGAGCTGGGAATCCGCGGCCGCTTCAACCGCACGCCCACCAACACCAAGATCCTCACGGAGCTCGCGGAGCTCATGAAGGACGGGCGTGTGATTCCTCATGTCTCGAAGGTCTTTCCGCTCTCGGAAACCGTGAAGGCGTTGGAGCTCAACGAGCAGGGGCACACTCGGGGCAAGCTTGCCATCAAGGTGCGCTGAGCGAGTCTCCCTCTCTGCAGTCACGTCACCAGGGGCTGTGTGTGCACTGACTGAGGGGCCCGGAGAGCTTGCACGGGCCCTGCGATGTGCACCCGTCAGGTACCTGCGAGCTGGTACGTCTGGTGCCCGGCCCCGAACCCTTCCCGTGTGATGCGTCCGCGGGAGTGGCCGAGGATCCGCAGAGTTGCCCTGAGCAGACCGACAGCGGCGGGGAGCGTGTCCACACACGATGCAGGAGGAAACCATGAGCAAGCAGATCTCGAAGCACGACATCACGGCTCGGGTCGTGATGGTCGAAGCTGCGCCCCCCATGCGGTCCCGTACCGTGTTCGCCATCGCCCTCGTGGTCCTGCTTGTTTCGCTGCTTGCGGGAAACCTCTCCGCACAGACCCCTGTCGCGCCAGGCAACCTTGAGATCGTGAACTCCGGCCCGGTTTCGCTCCGGGATGGCTCGGTGATCCTTCGTCGTCAGGAGTCTGCGGACGGCAAGGACTTGAACGACGACGGCGATGCCCTGGATGCGGTGCTGCACGCGGTGAAGCTCTAAGGTCCGCGCTCGCAGGCTGCCTCCTGAGCGGCTCGTGGCTTCCCTGGTGATTCCGTGAGGATCTGCCGAGTCCCTTGCCGGCTCTCAGCTGTCCACTGACGCCAAAACGCAACCTGCTTTAGAGTGTGCGCTGGCGACCGGGCAAGGAGCCAACGGGAAGCCGTGCACCTAGGGATCCACCAGGAGTGACATCTGTGTCTATCTCGACCACGACCGCAAGCCTGCGTGCCGCGCAGCAGCCTTCCACCCGACGTTCTGCGACTCGCCTCGCAGTACTGCTCGGAGCCTTGGGCACCTTCACCTTGGCGAGTCCGCAGGCACATGCGTTCACCTCAGACCCGAATGCCATCATCCCAGCCATCGTGGAGGGGGACGTGGTGGCCGGCGTCGGTGCCGTCACGAGCATCGGTAACCTTGCTGTGAACAGCAGCGGCGCCTTCCTGGTGGAGGTTGACACGGACAACGTCGACACCAACGCCGACGGTGCGCTGGTGAATGCTGGGGGACTGGTCTTGGCCGAGGGTGGCCTGGTGGGCCTGCCGCTGGCCGCCACTCTCGACAGCTTCGATGGCGTCACGCTCAACGACAATGGTTCTGGTGGCTTCAACCATTTCCTCGACAACACCGTGGGCAGCAACGACGACTCTGGCGTGTACCTGAACGGGACGCTCTTGATCCAAGAGGGTGACACTTCCGGTGCTGCCGGCTTCAGCGCGGGCACGACCTATCGCGGCTTCCTGGACGTGAAGATCAACAGCTCCGACGACGTGCTGGTCATGGCCAGCGTGGACGACCCGGCCATCTCGAGCACTGTCGACCGGGCCCTGGTGATTGCCTCCACGGCGGGCGGCTTGCTGAGCGCTGAGACGGTCCTCGTCAAGGAGGGCGACATCCTGGCGGGGCAGTCCGAGGCCGTGGCCGACATCGAGTTTGGTCCGCACAACTTCGCCTTCAACGACTCTGGACAGGCGCTCTTCATCGCAGACCTCACCGGGCCCACCGCGATCGACCACGCCCTCTATCTCGACGGGACATTGTTGGCGCAGGAAGGCTCGCCGTCGCCGGTCGCCGGGCGCGAATGGAGCATTCTCAGTTCGGCGGAGGTCGACCTGAACAACAACGGCGACTGGGTCGTGAATGGGAACCTCGGCGGGGGCGGTCTCGCCACCTTGCTGATCGCCGTCAACGGCGCCAAGCACGTGCAGTCCCAGGACTCCCTGCCCGCCATCGCACCCTTCGTGCTCACCAGCTTCGGCTCGGGCCCCGTCCACCTGGCGGACAACGGTTCGACGCTGTGGTACGGCGACTGGAACGACTCGGACACGACCCGGGACACGGGGCTCTTCCTGAACCACCAGCTGATCGTGCAAGAGGGCGTCACCGCGGTGGACGGTTCAGTCGTGCAGACCCTGCGCGGTATCCAGGACGGTTACGACCTCTCGGACGACGGCAACTGGGTGGCCTTCGAGGCTGTGTTGGCCGACGGGCGTGAAGGAGCCTTCCTGATGGAAGTGGCTCCCTGGACCAATCTCGGCAAGGGTCTTGCGGGGACGGGCGGGGTCACGCCGTGCCTTGAGGGCGTGGGCAGCATGGCCGTCTTGAGCGCCAACTCCCTTGAGTTCAGCGACGCGGCAACCAGCGCGTTCAGCGCCGTCATCGTGGGTGTCTCCGAAGTCAGCATCCCCTTCTACTTGGGCACGCTCGTGCCGTCCCCGGACGTCATCCGCTTCTTCTTCACGAACGGCAGCGGCGAACTCTCCTTGCCCTTCGTCGTTCCGGCCACGGTGCCCCCTGGGACCGAGCTCTTCGTGCAGGGTTGGGTCGAGGACGCGGGCGCCCCCGGCGGCTTCTCCGCCAGCAATGGGCTCAGGACGGTGATCACTCCCTAGGGGAGTGTGGACCATCTGATCGGATTTGAAGGCGGGCCCGTTGCGTTATCATGCGCGCCTGATCGACTGACTCCTTCCCGGTGTGGGGTTCCCTATGGGCATTGGCCGGCGGTTCCTGAGTCCTTGTGTGTTCTTGCTCCTGGCGCTGCATGTCTATGCGGCATCGGTACCGACTCAAGAGCGCGACCTCTGGTACGTGGTGAGCCATCGCGGGGAGCCCATCGCTTCGGTTCACGTCGAGGTGACGCTCTTGGAGGACGGCAGCTTGCGGTACGCCTGGACGTCTCGGAACAGCGTGAACTTCCTGGGCCAGGAGCAGGAAACCACGGTCTCCACCGAGCTCCTGGTGTCTGCAGAGTTGCGGCCTTTGTCGCTGCGCTCGGAGACCTCCGCGCTGTCGGGTGGCTCGACGATCCGGGGAGAGCTGGTGGGCGACGTGCTGAGCTGGACGTCCCTCATGGATGGGGAGGAGTCGTCCTCCGAGACACCCACCGACGGGGAGCACCCGTTGATCTTCGACTCGTGCCTGGCCGAGTGGTTGACGCGGCAGCCTGAGAGTCCGGCCGCCGTGACCGTTCAGGTCATCGATGATTCCACCTGGGAACTGGCCACGCTGAGCGCCACGCCCCAGCCCTCTGAGGGCGGTGAAGCTGTATGGCGAGTGGAGCCTTTGGACGGCTCCTATGCCATGACCTTGTGGGTGGGTGCCGATGGCTTCGAGCGGCAGCGGGTCTACGAGTCCCTGGAGGTGCAGATGACGCGCTCCTCTGAAGAAGAAGCCTCGCAGATCAAGGCCAGCGACCAGACCGGTGGCACGGTGCTGTCCTTCCCGGTGGAGCCGCCCATCAAGGCCCCACACCTCCTGACGGACCTCACTGTGGAGCTACGTTGGGACGCCATCCCCTTTGCCGACTTTGAGCTGGAGGATGACCGCCAGCGGCTGCTCGAATACTCGCTCGAGGGGACGAGCGCGCGTGCGTTGGTGAACATCTTCGCGCCCGATCCCGTTGAGGGCGAACTTCCTTTCCCGGTGCAGAAGGAGGGTTTCGAAGCGACGCTCGCCGAGACGGAGTACATCAAGCCGCAGCACCCGGACATCCAGGAAGTGGCCGCGCGCGTGACTCAAGGCAAGAGCACGGCCTTGGAGGCGGTGGAGGCCCTGAGCGCGTGGGTGTTCGACTACGTGGATGCGACGCTCATCGTCGAGACCTTGAGCGGCCCTCAGGTGCTGGCGCGCAAGGTCGGCAAGTGCACGGAGTACTCAACGCTCTTTGCCTCCCTGGCGCGCTCCTCCGGCATCCCCACCCGTCTCGCGCTCGGGGAGCGCATGGTCGGCGGTCAGTGGGGCGGGCATATGTGGAACGAGGTCTACGTGGGGCGTTGGATCCCCGTGGACGCCAGCGTGAACGAGGTGGGGGCGTCGCTCGCGTTGCTGAAGTTCATCCACAGTGACACCGTGACAGGGACCCAGCCTCTGCGCTGGGCTCTGACCGAGAGCCTGGAGATCCGTGTGGCCGACTACTCGGCGACGGAGGCCCCACTCAGCGGTCAGTACGAGACGGGCATCGCCGGCAGCGCCTACACCAACGCGGAGTTCGAGTGTCGCTTGACGGCGCCGCGCTCCGAGTGGCTGCTGCACGACGCGACGGGGGCTGGCGGCAACGTCACGATCCGGTTCGAGATCCCCGGTGCCGAGAGCGCGTTCATCCACTTCGTGGCCTTCCCCATCCCCGCAGGGCTGGAGGCGAAGGCGCTCGCGGAGTCACGCATCGGGATGTTCAGCCCCAGCTACGACGGCTTCGAGGTCGAGATCAACAAGCCTGTCGTGGTGAACGACGCGTCCGGCCACACCACCTGCTTTCGAGGCGTCGCCAAGGGCTCCGAGGTCGAATCCGGCATCACGGAGTACGTCTGGACACAGGGCTCCTTCGGCTACCTCCTGAACATGATCGCCACGAAGGCCGAGCACGACGAGCAGCTCGCGGAGTTCGAAGCGCTGCTGGGAAGCTTCGAGTTCTTGATGCAAGAGTAGTTTTGAGCGAGGAAGCTTCCTTCCCCTTCAGTCCTGCGATGCGATGGGCGCCACCGTCGGTGCCAAGAAGAAGCGACCCACCTCGGCCTTGAAGGTCGAGCCGTCGTCGCGCTCCATGACGTAGTGACCTTCCATGGTGCCCCAGGTGGTTGCCAGCGGGCAGCCGCTCATGTACTCGAACTCTGCTCCTGCCTCGAGCCGCGGCTCTTCGCCGATGACTCCCGGCCCCTCCACGATCTCTGCCTCCCCGTCGGCATCTCGGATGATCCAGCGCCGGGAGCGCAGGGTCGCCGGATCGCTGCCCTCGTTGAGGATGCGCACCCGGTAGGCGAATGCGTACAGCTCGTCGTCCGGCGAGGACTGGTCGGGCAGGTACTGGGAGGCCACCTTGATGCGGACGCCCTCGGTGACGACGTCGGAGTGACCAGTCTGCGGGTTGTTGGTGGGGGAGGGCATGGCGACTCGGGGATTGGGGACCTCCCAGCCTAGGGAGTCTGATCGCGATGACAACACCTGCATGTGTGGCCTCTGACGCGCCTCGCCGCTCTCGTCTACACTCCAGGCTGCGGCCTGTAGCCCGCCGGCCCGCGCCCGCCACCCGGATGCTCCCCATGACTCGTCTCCCGCCCTTGCTTGCAACCGCCTCGGCCGTCCTCTTTGCTGTCCTCGCCACGGGCGGCATCCTCTGTGCCCAGTCGCCCGTGCCCCTCGTGTTGGCTGGCGATTCGCTGCCCGACGGAGGCACGGTCACTGGCATCCGCTTCGTCGAGGTCGACTACTTCGGTGACTGGAGCGCGCAGGTGACGACCGACCTGTCGAACTATCCGACGCTCGTGCTGAAGTCGGGCGCACCGTGGAAAGCCGTGGGGAGCCCGGTGCAGTTTCCTGAGGGCACGACCATCGCCGCTTTCGACAGCATCTCGGCGGAGCTCTTCGGCGGGCTCATCTGGAACGCCCGCCTGGATGGCACCCCCGGCGGCACCGAGGACGATGAAGCGCTCTTCTATGAGAGCAAGCTGTGGATGCAGGAGGGGCCGCTGAACTCCTACCTGAACACCAACCTTCCGCACGGGACGCGCTGGCTGTCCTTCAATGATGTGCAAGCGTCCTCTGCGAACGGGGTCGTCATGCTTCGCGGTCGCATCGACGACCCCACCCTCAGCGGAGCCTCCGAGTCCATCCTTGCCCAAGGCTACATGGCCGGTGCGCCCGGGCTGCTCGTGGCCATGGACCGCATCGTGTCCGCGGGTCAACTCGCGCCGACCCTTAGCGAGCGCATCCAATCCGTGCGCCTCGCCCCGGACGCGGCCTCCATCGCGCCCGGCGGCGGCCGACTGCTCTGGAGCTGCGACCTGCGCGGCGACCCGAAAGTGGACGGCTGCGTGTTCCGCTACATCAGTGGCTCGGCAGTGCATCTGCTCCTGGCGCGGGAGGGCGACCCGTCCCCCGTCGCGGGCCGGACGTGGGGGCCGCTGGAGGAGCTGGCGGTGGACATCAACTCCAACGGGAAGTGGACGATCCGTGCCGCCCTGGACGACAGCGATCTCAGCAATGACGCGCTGATCGTGAAGAACGGCCAGGTGCTGGCCCGCGAGGGCGATGCGCCGGCCGCCGTTGCCCCGGATGTCGTCGACGGCCTCGGGCGCGGCCCGGCGCTTGTCGGTGACAACGGCAAGGTGGTCTGGTACGCGCATCTGTCCGGCCCCGGTGGCCCGTCTGAGGCGCTGTTCCTCGACAACCAACTGCTCGTGCGCACCGGCGTGACCATGATTGGCGGCCGGCTGCTCGAGGCTTTGAGCCCCGAGAGCGGCTCCCTTGCTCTCGCACCCCTGGACGACCTGCTGGTGTTCCGCGGGACGCTGGCAGGTGCTGTCGAAGGGGCGTTCTCGCTGGATCTGAGCAGCTTGGATTCTGCGGGCCGCTGAGACGAGGCACGCCGGTGTTCGTTCGTTCAGCACCTTCCCGTTGATTTCGAATCCCCTCGCAACCTGAAAGGTCGAGCTCTGTTTCTTGCGTTGCGGCGCGCGGGCGGGGACGCTCGTGGTCAGCGCTTGGGGCACGGATCCAGCGGAGGGCTGAGGTGAACGTGAAGATGCGTGGGGCCGTCATTGGCGGGGCTGTTCTGCTGGCTGTGGTTGTTGTCATGGTCGCCTTGCTCGACGACGCCGGTGCCGGAGAAGGGCCGGTGATCTCGGTTGCGCCACAAGGCGCACCGGCCATGGGTGTCCCGGACGGGCTCGAGTCAACCGAGCTCCCCGTGCTGGCGGAGGCGGCGCCTGCGGGACTGGAGTTTGCGGAGGCGCCCGAGCAAGCTGCGAAGGTCAGCAGCCCCGAGCCTGCCCTCGTCATCCGCGGCCTGGTTCTGGCGCCCAACGGGACGCCAGTGGAAGGCGCCGTGCTCGTGCTGTCGAAGGACGCCCAGGACGCACCCGCCCTCGACACTCAGCTCTCCAATTCCGAGGGGCGGTTTCGATTCGAGTTCCAGGAGCACCAAGAGGACGCCGAACGTCTCTCCGTGACGGCTGAGGGTTTTGCTCCCATGTCCATGAGCGGCACGGGCTTTTCGGACGAGGAGTTCGAGGTGCGCCTGCACTGGACGGCCACGGTGTCGGGCGTGGTGCGCGACGTCGAGACCGGCGCTCCGGTCGCGCGTGCCCTGGTGTCGAGCGGCCGTACTCCCGTCGAGACTGCTTCTGATGGCTCCTACAGCCTGGACGGTGTCCTGGTGGGTTGGGAGTCCGGGATCACGGTGCAGCACGAGGACTACGCCCGGGAAGTCGTGAGCTTCTTGCTGAAGAACCCCGAGGCGGTGGAGGTGGATGTAGAGCTCGAACGGGGCGTGCTTGTGGAATGCAGCGTCGTGGACCGGCAATCGGGAGAGCCGGTACAGGGCGCCGAGATCCGCCGCTACGTGCGTGGCGATGCCTTCGCGAAGGTGGACGGCAGCGGGCGCTTCAACATGCGCCTGAGCAAGAACGACGGCGAAGGCGATCGTTCCATCACGGTGACCCACCCGGACTACTGCCCGCTGCAATGGAGCTGGCAGGGCGACGACGTCGCGCCCGGACTTTCGCCGCGTCTGCCTCTGGAGCGCCCGGCCTGGATCGATGTGCGCCTCGTCGACGTGGAGGGCGAGCTGGTGCAGGGTGCGGGTGTGTACGCCTCGTTGGACCTGTTCCCGGCGGGGCGGCTGCCGCCGGAGACACTGGCGGCCTTCGGTTTGCCTGGCTCGGCGTCGGACGGGGACCCCTCCGACGCATTGCCCCCGCTGGACGATCTCCCGGGCGTGGCCCAGGTGCCCGTACTCCCGTCGGAGAAGGACTACACCTTGAGCGCCTGGCACCCAGACTATGTGTCGGCCAAATCGGAACCGCTCCAGCTGCGTCTGCCGGACGGCCGTGTGTCGGTGGATCTCGTGCTGCACCAAGGAGGCTCGATCGTCGGTTGCTTGATGCGCGACGCTGAGCCCCTGGACTTTGTGGAGGTGCGTTGCACGGACGCCCAGGGGAAGTACCTCGGGCGCGGCTACACTTCACAGAAGGGTGAATTCGCCCTGAAGAACCTGCGTGTTGGCGAGGCCACCCTCACGGTGCAGGGTGTCATGCACGGCCAGGTGCTGTACGAGGCCGTGCTGACGGTAGAGGCAGGCCGAGAGCTCGTGCACGACATCGCTTTGGAGACGGAGCAGCAGGCGTTGGACACGCTGGAGGGTCGCGTGGCTTGGGCGAATGGCGAAGCCGTCACCCAGAAAGGCGTGGGGGCGCGGGTTGCAGGCAATGCGCGGGGCTTGCAGATTGCGTCCACGCAGACCGACGAGACGGGGGCCTATGTGCTGGAAGTCCCGGCGGGCGGCGTCTACGACGTCTGGATTCCTCACGTCACGGAGGTGCTGCGCGAGGCGGTGCCGGCCGGATCGCGCGGGGTGAACTTCGTCTTGCCACTCATCTCGACCTTCACGCTCGTACTGCGCGATGTGGCGACGGGCGAGCCGGTGCAGGGGGAGGGCTCCCGGCTCATGCGGCGCTGGCTCTCCTGGCGCCAAGCAGGAGCCCTGCGCTTCCGCACCACGACCACGGACATCGACATCCACGGCAAGGCGGCCTTGGAGTTGCCCGTGGGCGCGGTGGACCTGGCCATCGACCTGGAGAGTGACGGCTTCCAACCCCTGCGCCTGCACGGAGTCTCGGTGCCCGAGCTGCCGTCCCCACACCCTTACGAGGTGCTGCTTCAGAAGGGAGCGGAAGTCGACTTTCAGCTCGTGGACGTCTCGACGGGTCAGAAGGTACGGCCTGCAGACCATCTCGTGTACGTCGTGCCCGAGGCCAAGCGCGACCTCATCCGGCAACCCGCCGAAGGTGAACGGGCCTACCACCGGATCAACGGCGTCGAGGTGCTCATCGAGGACCCCGAGCTTGGCGGGCGACGCCTGAAGTTGCGCGAAGAAGGCAAGGCCGTTCAAGGGGGCCTGGAGCCGGGGCGCTATTACCTGATGGCCTTCCCGCCCGATCTGGTCCTGGAGCCAGCGAGCTTCACCATCCCGCGCGCGGCAGACGAACCGCTGGAGGTGCGCTGGGCGCCGCTCGGAGGCTGAGGGGTGGTCTGTCGGCTCAGCCCTCGAAGCTGGAGTGCGGGGCCATCACCACCAGCAGGGTGGCCTCGGCATCGGACACGTTCTCCACGCCATGCGGCACCCCCGCGGGGGCTATGGCCAGCCCACCGGGCGCCAGCTCGCGGGTCAGCACACCGATGGTGACAAGGGTCGACCCGCTCAGCGCGTGGTAGATCTTGTCGCTGCCCGCGTGCGCGTGGATCTTCTGCAGCTGGCCGGGTCGCAGGCAGTAGACGTCGCAGAACATGTGCTGCGACTCGTGCAGGTTCACCTTGCTCAGCTTGTCGTCGCGAAAGGTCGCTGCGGCGTGCACGTCGTGGAAGTGATCCGTCATCTGTGGTCCGCCGTTTGGGTGGGTCAGAGTCCTGAGGCTGCCCCGGCACGCCTCCACAAAGCCGACTCGGTCGGTACACTACCATCGGCTGCTGGAGCGCACGGGGGAGTCCGCTGCGGGAGCCAGCACCCGCAAACCCTCGGCGATCTCTACGCCACACCCATCTCGACCTCGACCTGACCGTGCACCTCCGAGACCCGATGTGCTCATGACTCTCGCCATGACAGTGCTGGGCAGGCCAGGGAAGCAGCGCAGGGTCTTCCACGCGGCTGCCAAACGAGCCGGTGTCGGAGCGCCGTCGGCGTGGTCCGCTGCACCGCCACCGGCCTGGCGGTACAACTGGGGTTTCGGCTGGGCGCTGCTCGTGGTGTCGGTTGCTTGCTTTGGATGTTCCGAGCCCGGAAATCCTGCGGGGGGCTCGCCCAACACCGTGCAGGCGGATGAACCGGAGGCGGCGGAGCGCCTGGTCCTGCGCCCCGGCGACTCGCTGCTCGATTCCCTGGGCTCTGCGAGATTGGTGCAACACCCTGAGACGGTTTTGCCGCCAGCCGTGGCCGAGCTGGCGCAGGGGGCGTTGGTGGACTGGTTCGCCCCGCTCCCACCCGACGTCTGGAAGGCCACTCCGGAGCACCACGTGCCCACGGATGTGCAGCCGCTCATGGACGCCGATCCGGGCCTCACGCTTTGGTACACGGTGCCGCCCCTCTCGGCGCCGGCGGACGGCGAGGAGCTGAACGCCTATCTCTTCCAGGGCGTGCCGGTGCCAACCTGGGATGGCAGTGCGCAGGGCCTGCGAACGGCCCCGGTGCTGTGGTATCCGAGACGGCATGGCCTCTTGGCCCTCGCGCACGCGCCACCCGAGGGCGTGGAGTCCCGGCTGCGCATCGCGTCGTCCGTCGAATTCGGTGGGATGGAACGCGGCCGACTGCTCTTGGGGCGCGAGCCGCAGCCCGCCGACATGCTCGAACGCTTCGAGCTCGGTGACGTGGACCGGCCTGCCTTGTTGCTTGCGTCGGGCGCCGCGCTCGAGTGGAGCGTCGATTCCTGGGAGGCCGACGGGATCGAGATCGCGCTGGGCCTGATGGACCAGGGTTGGATCGAGGTAGAGGGATCGTTGCTGCGGACCACCTCCCGCAGCGATGGCGTCACCTTGGCCGTGGAGCTGGATGGCCGGCGCGTTTGGGAACGGACGCTCCCGCCTGAGGCGGCCGGAACGATGTGGCAGGAGGAGGTTCTGCAGATTCCGGTCCCACGCGGCGAGGGTTTCACCCTGCGCCTGCTGACGGAGGGCGGACCGGCGGGAGAGGCCACGGGCGACTACGCCGTGTGGGGTTCCCTGCGCGCGGTGGGCCGCCCGACACGCGCTCCTGGCCGACCTCATGTGGTCCTGATCGACATCGACACGCTGCGCGCGGATCGCCTGGCGGCCTACCGATCGCCAGCGACCGCCAAACCCGAGGCCCGGGTGACCACACCGGGCATCGACGCGTGGGCGTCGGCACACGCCATGGTCTACACCGACTCCGTGTCCACGGCTTCCTGGACCCTACCGGCCACCGTGTCGATGCTGACAGGGCTCGCCGTACACCAGCACGGTGTGGACGCTCACGAAGAGGCGCTAGGGCCTGGTGTGGCGACCCTCGCTTCGAGGTTGGGCGACGCCGGGTACGAGACCTGGGCCATGGTCACGGGCGCCTTCCTCGACACGCGCTACGGCTGCTCCCTGGGCTTCGATCGCTACGAGAGCCGAGAGCCGCGCCACATGGATTGGGAGCCCGCCATCGGCAGGCTCCTGGCGAACGACAGCGAGCGGCCGCTCTTCATCTTCCTGCAGACGTATGCCGTGCATCAACCGTACCCGCACGACGAGCTGTTCGCGGACCCGGAGTTCAGCGGTTTCCTCGCGGGGCAAGAGGTCAACCGACGCAGCGTGTTCTTGCCGGTGGAGCAGGGCAAACTCGACCTCTCGGACGACGAGCTCGCCCATGTGGAGGCCATGTACGACGCGCTGGTGGTGCGCATGGACCAAGCGGTGGCGCGCTTCCTCGTGCAGCTTGGGGAGAGCGTGGACCCGGAGCACTTGCTGATCGTGTTCACCTCGGACCACGGGGAGGGTTTCCTGGAGCACGGCTTGCTGTCGCACGGGAAGACGCTGCACGGGGAGATGCTGCGGGTGCCGCTGGTGGTGCAGTACCCGGACGGCACGAAGGGCTTGGACGCCCGCCCCGTCTCGGGGCTGGACGTCGTTCCGACGGTCCTGGACGTGGTGGGTCTGTCGCCGGAATCGGGTCTGCCGGGGCGCTCGCTCCGGGCCGAGCCAGAGGCGGACACCGTGCGCATGGCCGAACTGGACGGCCGGCACCAGGCGCTCAACAGCGGCGGCTACAAGTTGATGCAGTCAGACGGCGGGCGGACCGATGTGCGGCTGTTCCGTTTGGGCGAAGACCCCCAGGAGCACCGGAATCGCGCTGCCGACTTGCCCGAGATCGTGGACGATCTACGGCGGCGCCTGGATTGGTTCCAGGCGACGTACCCTCCGTCGGCCGAAGGCTCGGCCCGCACGATCTCGCCGGGCGCCGAGCAGATCGAACAGCTTCGGGCGCTCGGGTACCTGGGCGACGGCTGAGGCTCAAGCCCTCAGAGCGGCGATGAGGTCGAACTGGCAGATGCTGCCCATGCCAGGTGCCGTTCAACTCGGTGGGGTCATCTTGCTCAGGGCGCTCTGGACCGCGTCTTCCACCAGCTGGAACAGGTCGTCTTCCTCCGCCTCCTGCGCCCGGTGCGCGCGGCGCCGGACAGCTCGGAAGGCCATCAGCGCATAGGCGATGAAGAAGACCCCTGTGATCGCCTGGGCCATGACCAGCGCCCGCCCTTCACGGCTGTTTGGGACGATGTCCCCGAAGCCGAGTGTCGTCATCGAGACGGTGCTCAGATAGATGAAGTCAAAGAGGTCCCAGTCAGGTTGAGCCGCCGTGCGCTCGACGAGTTCTTGCTCGTACTGATCCCTGTGCTGTTGTAGCTGTTGCACGAAGGAGAGCAGGTGGACCTGCAGTTCGTCCAGGGAGTCGGAGTCCTTGACCTCCTCCCACGTGCGCTCGACCCTCGACGGGCCGCCCACCGGAATGAGCGGGAAGAGATCACCATCCGCCCCTACGTACCACTCACCTCGCCCCAGTCGTGGGTCAGCCGGCGGCCCCTCTGGCGCTGTGAATCCCAGCACCAAGCCGTCCGGGAGGCGGCGTTCCGTGCGCAGCCCAGGCTCTGCTGAGACGAGCTCCCAGGCCACGTCTGGAAAGCGCTGGAGACGCGACGCGAGCAGCAAGGTGCGATTCACCCGAGCCAGTGCATCATAGTCCTGCCCGAAGGACTCGAGCGCCTGCCCCTCTTGGATCGCGGAGCTGAAGGAGTAGCTCATGGGGTTCCTCAGGAAGCTCTTGTAGTACAGGCACCCAAAGATCACGGCCAGGAAGATATAGGCGTAGAGCATCAGGACGACGAGGCCCAGGTCGGACGTCGTGTGCCAAGCCATGACCGTGGTCAGGACCAACGCCAGAATTGCCGTCAGCAGGACGACCTGCGGCGAGAGCCAGTCGAGGCTGGCGTCCGGGGCGCTGTAGAGGAGCGTAATCGTGAGGGCGTGGAGGCCGACAGCGAAAGAGAACACCGGACTGTTCCGGACCAAATCTCTGAGCATGTCCTCGAAGGTCCACTGAACCGCACCGTCACTCCTTGCTCCGTTTGGGGCGGCGGTCTTTGGGCCGGGAGGCCGTCCTTTGTGGTTTGCCATCGTGGTCCTCCGGACAGAAGAAGTAGGCCAGTCGATTCCGACCCCAACCCTTCATAGCCGGTCTGTCCCCCTGGCAACCTCGTTCCCCCTTGCGCGTTACCCTTCCTAGCGCTGTGGACTGCCCTCAACTGTCCGTTGTCCTTGGGCATCCCAGGTATGATCCCAGCCTAGGTCTTGGGGGATCCTCATCATGCGCACCTGGCCACAGTTCGCAATTTGGCCCTTGCTGGCACTGCTCGCTGGCGATGTTCACGCTGGGCCGGTTCAAGAGTCGCCAACAGGTCAAGAGTCGCCTGATGATCAGGAATCGGTCCAACCTCTGGTCTCGAACGAGTCGGCGTCGCAAGCCGTTGCGCTGCGTGACCAAGCCATCAAGCTCCTGAATCAGGCCGACAACGAAGGCGCGCTGCTGCTCCTGAGCGACGCCTTGCTCCTCGATGGGTCTTACGGGGATGCACATCGGACTCGCAGCGCTGCGCTCATGAATCTCGGGCGCTACGAAGAGGCCATGACGGCATGTCGCGCGGCGTTGCGTTGCAATCCGCTCGATGCGAAGGCTCTCTTCAACATGACCTTGATCCGCCGCGACCATCTCGAGGACCTGCCCCAGGCGCTCTTCTTGAGCGAACAGGTTGTCCGCGTGAACAGGCAGGCTGCGGACTCCTACAGCCTGCGCGCGTCGATACTCGTCAGGCTTGGACAGCACAAGCGAGCGCTCAAGGACCTGGATGAAGCGTCGGTTCGCGCTCCGGAGAACGTCTGGAATCACTGGAACCGTGGTCACTGTCTGTACGTCTTGGGTCGATATGCCGAGTCCCTGACCGCCTACGAGCGGGCAGGCGTTCTGGCACCCCATGACCCTGAACTCTGGATGAACACGGGGATGGTGAAGCGCAGCCTCGGTCGGCTCGACGATGCCCTGGCAGATTTCGAGGCTGCAGCTGAGCACATGACTGGAAGCAACCAGGCGCGCGGCTTGATGGCGGAGGTCTTGCTAGAGCAGGGGCTGAGAGCCCCGGCGCTGAAACAACTGAACCTGGCAGCCGATGCTGCGCCGGAGGACCTGCATGTCGGGTCGCTCCGTGCTGCGCTCCTGCTTAGGGAGGGCGAGATTCAGTCAGCCTTGGCAGAGTCGGAGCGCGTGCTGGGGCGCGCGGCGGATCATCCCTTGGGGCTTTGGGTGCGGTCTCACGCCCTCCGTGCCCTGGGGGAGATCGAGCGAGCTGACGCAGACCTGCTGAAGGCGCGCGCAGCCTGGCCGGATGTGGACTGGCCTCTTGGCTTGCAGTAGGCGCAGGCTGCTAGGCCTCATCCTCTGATGACTTTTGGCCCTTGCCCTTGCCCTCGGCCTCTGCCTCTGCCTCTGCCTCTGCCTCTGCCTCTGCCTGGGCCTGGGCCTGGGCCTTCCGGCTCATCTCCGCGCCGATGCCTGCGCCCAGGGCGATGCCGAGCGCGATGCCGATGCCGACATCATCGAAGGCCGCGCCGAAGGCTACGCCCAGTGCGATGCCAAACCCGACCCACGCCCCCAAGATGGTGTCGGGTGACTGTTTGGTGCTCATGCTCGGTGCTCCTCAGCCGAGATGTCGTTGGCAGCCGACGTCGTAGGCCATGGCAACCCATTGGCCAAACTCCTCGTCGAGCTCGCTCTTGGAGGCTATCCGAAAAACGTGCACATGGTTCGTTGGCGAATAGGTGTCGATCCTCTCGAAGCGTGGCGACTCAACGCGTTCTGCGAGCATCAGATACCCCTTCAGGGCAGCCTTCTGTGGGGTGAGCGCGGCGAATCGTATGCGGACCTGGAGCGCGATCCCGCTCCTCTGCGGGATCACCTTCAAGGGACCGTTCGTCCGGGTGAGCTTCAGGAAGGCGTCGAACAGGGGCCGCACATGAGGCCGGCTGTTCGTGAACAAGGGCTCCAGCTCGAAGCCCCCACAGCTATGCCACTGGCTGCGGCTGGAAAACTGCTCACGGCACTTTGGGCAGCTCCAAAGCGTTGGGTCAGACACGGTTCTCTGAGCACGCATCTTCGTACTCCGCTTGGGTGACTACCCTCTCGTCTAACTTCCCGTCATGGACGCTGAGCCCGGACTCACGGTAGCAGCGTCAGCTTGTGCCAGGATTCGCTCAACGTCAGGGATGGCATACGCAGGCCCTGCGCCCAGACGGGCACGCCCAAGAACGCGGGCAGGTTGGGCACACTCAGCGTCAATTGCGCGCTCTCTGTCATCGACACGAGACCCATGGGCAGCGTGCGCAGACCCGTGGGATCCAGGAAGAGTGTGCCTGTGCCTGGCAACACCAGCGGCGGGGTCGCCGGCGCAAAGGCGAGCAGGAGCAGCCCGCTTTCGCCGGGTGTCCCATCCAGCACGAGTTCGATTTCCGCTCCGAGCTGCGGGGCGCCGATCACTCGGAAGTCCGCTCCGGGGTAGGTGAACAGCGAGAGCCATCCGCCGGTGTCATCCAGGGCGAAGGGGTCGCCGCTGCCCAGGGCGATCAGGCGACCGTCAGGCGAGAGTGCAATGTCAGTCACCAACGCAGAGTCTGCGATCCAGGTAGCCAACGGGTCGTCCTGATCGCGGGCGTACAAGAGCACCCGCTCCGTCGGGTCGAGGTCGATGCCGCCCTCGACGGCGACCACGAATCGTGAGCCATCGGGCGTGATGTCCAGATCCACCGGCCCATAACCCTGGTCGCAGCACACGATCGCGACGTGGAACATCGTCTGGGTACGGCTCGCTACGTCGATGGCTACCGACAAGATGGCGTTGCCCGGCGGCGGGAAGCCGCCGAAGGACGCCGCCACCGTGGATCCGTCCGGGCTGACCTCCACCTCGCTGAAGATCGAGACCGCTGCGCCCGTCCAGGTGTAGGCGTCCTGCCAAGTGCTCCCGGTTCGCTCGAGGATCCGCACCTCACCGATCCAAGGGTCGCTCAGCGCGAGCACGCGACCGTCCGCGGAGAAACTGTCCGCGCCTCCGATCGCCTGGAAACCGTCCAGTTGGAGGGAGATGGAAGCGGCGAGGACGTCCACCACAAAGGCCTGAGTGCCCACGCGCAAGGCGGCGTAGCGGCCGTCGTCGGAGAGTGCATGGCCGAACATCGTCGCGCTAGGGAGGGTGGGCGCGACAACGGTCTGCGTCAGCACAGCTCCGGATGTGCCATCCAGGGCGATCACGTCCACTTCACCACTCGGGCCGGGCCGTGCGATGACCGCGACCACCAGGCTTCCGTCCTCAGAGATGCCCACCCATGGATCGCGGGGGCTGAGCGTGGGGTGCACGTAGACCCAGCGCGGCTCATTCGAACTGGAACCCCAGCACAGCACGCGAACCGGCCCCGGGTCGGCCAAGTCGGGGTCCTGTCGAGCCGCCGAGACGTGCAGATCCTTGCGCATCGCAGAGGCCACGCTGCCGGGCTGGTAGTGCCGGGTCAAACGAGTCCACACCGGTGCGGACTGTGTCTCCCAGGCGGAGAACAACGCTACTTCCGAACGCGTGTCGCAACACGGCGCAGGGAAGTGCGCGAAGATCTGTCCACCCTCATCACCCACGGAGACTGAAGGGGGGCCGCGCAGGGAGTCTAGGTAGATCCATGCGGCGCCGCCGGGTGCAGCGCCTGGCATGCTCTGCCCTTGGCTGGGGGAGATCGGCACGCAAAGGGCGACCAGAACAATCACGATCTTGAGTGACGAGCGCTTCATGGCAACGCCTCCGGCTGACGGTGGGGCTGACGGGTTCGACCACCCTATGCATCGCATGCGGGAGAGATTCGCGACATGGGTCGCTCGGCCCACAGCAGCGGCGCGGAGTGGGTAGCCGCCCACGTCTGGCCAGGATCGGTGGCCCGCGTTACGGTGCCCTCCCATCCACACAGGGGAGGCCCACGATGATCACTTGCCCAGCGGGAACCCGGCTTGCAGACAGATTGCTGAGTCGCGCGGCTGGCAGTCGTCTCGTAGGTGTGTGTGTTGCCGCCCTGCTCGGCATGGCCACGCCCGTGCAGGCCCAGTGCGAGCTGGGGCGCCTGCTGGATCCTGCGCTTCAGCCCAACCCCAACTTCGGCTTCGACGTGGCCGTTGAGGGCGACCGTGTGGTCGTCGGAAGTTCATCGGGCTTGTTCGGGGGAGAACCCTGTTATGTGTTCGAGCGGCAGGCGGATGGTTGGACGGCGAGCCCGGTAGCGCTTCCACCAGACAACCTCACCACGACCTACGGCCACTCGGTGGCGATCTCCGGTGACACCATCGTGGTGTCCGGGCAGGACGTGAGCGACCCGGACCCTCGAGGCTACGTCTTCGAACGGGTGGGCGGCACGTGGATGCTGGACCAGGTGCTCGTGGTGCCCCTGGGTTTGTTCCATCTCTTTGACGGCCTGCGGGTCGCCATCGAAGGCGACACGATCCTCATTGGAGACCTCCAGGACTCCGCGGTCCACGTCTTCGAGCGATCGGCGGGGACGTGGTCGCAGACCGACACGCTCATGCCAGTCAACGCGGGTGCTGGTGTGACCTTCGGCACTTCGGTCTCGCTCGTCTCGGGCCGTGCCGTGATCGGCGGTTCCTCGTTCTTCGATCCCATCATGAACTCGGGCACCGCGTGGGTGTTCGAGCGGCAGGGCGGCGCCTTCGTCGAAGTGCAGCAGCTCATTACTTTAGGCGCCGCGGTGTCCGACAACGCAGGGCGCGTGCTCGACCAGACCGCCGACACGATCGTGCTCGGCGCCTCCACCCACGATTTGGGCGACCCTGTGCTGCTGCAGAGCGCCGGTGCGGCCTTCGTGTTCGAGCTGCAAGGTGCCACATGGGTGCAGACGGCTCTGCTCTCGGCACCCGCGCCCAGCGCCGGCGACGGCTTCGGCCATGCGGTGACTCTCCAAGGAGACACGCTGTTGATCGGTGCGCCGGCTCGAGACGATTCGGGCATGAACAGTGGCGCGCTCTACCGCTATGCCCGAACGCCCTCGGGTTGGCAGTGGACGCACACGATCCAACCGAGCTTGCCTGCGAATTCCAGTGCGTTCGGACGGTCACTCGACCTGCTGGGTGACACGCTCGTGGTCGGGACGGCCGGGAACCTCCCCGGCAGTGGTGTCGCCATCTTGCGTGGGGTGCAGGGGCTGGACGACTGGGTTCCGTCTGTTGCGACATCGCTGGCCGGAACGTCTGGCCAGTCTCCTTGTAGCTTTGGCAGCCACGTTCCCATGCTCAGTCAGCCAGCGAGCTTGACCATGACCGGTGCGCTCCCGGGAGCCTTCGGATACCTCATCGCGGGATTCACGCGAGTGAATGCGCCCTTCCTGGGTGGCGTGCTGGTGCCGACTCCGACGGCTTTCATTCCGGTGTTCAGCGACGCGGCCGGTGAGACCGTGTTTCCGTGGACTTGGCCTGCGGCGCCCCTGGCGGCCCCTGCCTTATGGACCCAGTTCTGGATGGTGGATGCCGGTGCGCCCCAGGGTTATTCGGCGACTCACGGAATGCGTGTGGCCCTGCCGTAGGGCCTGGATCTCAAGGGTCTCCGTCATGATTGACTATGTTGGGGAACATGAAAGCACGCCTCACGACAGCCGCACTCTTGGCTTTGCTCACCAGCGCACTCGTAGGCTGCGTCGGTTGTCCGAACCCACCTGAACCGGAGACTCGAATGCCCTCTCTCATGGAACTCGCCACCGGGGAGTACTTCGGCACGAACCTCCTGTGGTTCATGGACCCCGACGCTCCCGAGGAATCCCCAACCGAGGTCCAAGTGGAGGCGGGGCAGATCCGTTACACCTGGCAGTACAAAGAGGCACCTCAATCCGGCGTGCTGGAGTTCAGCTTCGAGGGCGACCAGGTCAGCGTCGACTGGACCGATACATGGCATGCCGCCGAGACCATGCACTGCAAGGGGACGCGGACCGGGGATGCCATCACGGTCTTGGTGAGCTATGGCGCGGGCGAGGGTCCGGATTGGTCCTGGCGCACCGAGCTCCGGTTCCCAGGCCCCGATCAGTTCCTGATGGAGATGTACAACATCGAACCGGATGGCAAGGAGCAGATCGCCGTGCGCTTGCGCGCCGATCGGAAGTCCTGACACAGGGCACCGACATCGCCTCGATCAAGCGTTGCCTCTCATGAGCCTCTCGTTGCTCCTGCTGCTCAGGGATGGAGAAGCTGAAGTCCACCGTGTCGAAGGTTCCTTCACTCGGGGTGACTGAGTCCACCACCTGGGCAGTCAGCGGAGCGTTCTTGGAGCGTTCGTTGAGTGCTCCGCTACGGTTCCTACGAGACGGGCAGATGCCCTTTGGACTTCATCCGCGATCGCTGAGCCAGCAGACAGACTTTCTGAGGGAGTCTAGAAAAGGAACAGCCCGCCCGGCATCGCGTGCCGGACGGGCTGTTCGAGGGGGGGCGCCGCCTCTCCTGCGGACGACCCGCCTTGCCTCCCTGGGATCCTGTCAGTTGCCGGGCTTCGTGACCCCGAGCCCGTCGGCACCGACGCTTGTCGAGACGTTCTTGGTTCCGATGCCACCTTCTGTCATCAGACCGGTGCCCTGCGCGAGGGTGGTCTCTCCGGATTGCGCCATGTGCGCGGGTCCCGTGGGCAGGGACCCACCCCAGACGCACGGGTCGTTCCAGACGATGTCGCCGGATTGATCGTAGCCGGTGCTGACCTGCAAGCCACTAGCGCTGATGGAGAGGAAGCTTCCGCTCTTTCCCCCGACTGAGTTGCTCGCGGCGGTCGGGACGATCACGGTCTTCACGCCGCCCGTCGTCTCGCCCAGCTTGCCTACTTGTCCCAGCTCACTCGTGGGTGCTGGCACCGACACGGCGTACGCGATACCCCGCACACCCAGCTCCGGCAAGAAGAGCCGCGCCCGCGCATCGGACGTCAAGGGGATGCGCCCGGCGTGCAAGACCAGCAGCGTCGCGCCGTGCTCGTTCACGACGGTGACCACGACGGGCTGCCCCGGGGACCAGCCCGAGGACGGCTCGGCGCTCTGCGCCGCAACAGGAAAAAGGCCCAGGCCCGCGGTCATCAGACCGGCGACCAATGTCATCACTGCCTTGTGGATCCGTGTCATGGTTCGACCTCCATTGATGGGGACTACTCACTTCTCCAGGGGAGGTGGGGAGCGGAATCGAAGCCGCCATCCGTGTCGAGAGTCTGACGGGCTGGAGATGCGGTTCGTCGATGGACCCACCAGGGGGCGGGAGTCCAGCGGCCTGGCCTGAGGTAATCTGAAGGCATGCCGCAAACGCTGCTCCTTCTCCAGGCCCGCCGCGCCGACGACCCCATGGCTGCGCACGAGCGCCAGTGCTTCGCTGCGCAGGCCGGTCTCCCGGTCGAGAGCGTGACCTGCCACGACCTGTGCCGGGCGCCGCCAGATCTCGCCCTCCTGCGTGAGTACGACGCGCTGACCGTGGGCGGCTCAGGTGACTACTACGTCTCACGCGGCGACCTGCCGCACTTCGAGGAGTTCCTCGCATTCCTGCGGGAGGTCGTCGAGATGGGGCACCCGACCTTCGCAAGTTGTTTCGGCTACCAATGCCTTGCCTACGCACTGGGCGGTGAGCTGATCCACGACACTGAGAACACCGAGGTCGGGACCTACGAACTCGCTCTCACCGAGCAGGGCGCAGGTGACCCGCTGTTCGAAATGCTCCCGCGCACGTTCAACGCCCAGCTGGGACACAAGGACCGGGTGCTGAGCCTGCCCGAGGGAGTGGTCAACCTCGCGTCGAGCGAGCTCAGCCCGCATCAGGCATTGCGCGTGGAGGGCAAGCCGATCTGGGCGACCCAGTTCCACCCAGAGCTCGATCGGGAGACGAATCTCGACCGCTACTTCCACTACATGCAGTCGTATGCCGAGTACATGGATGAAGAGGAGAAAGTTGCCGCTGAGCAACGTTTCGCCGAGAGCCCCGAGGTCAGCCATCTGCTCCCGCGCTTCTTCGAGCTGATCGAGGGCCCTCGCTGAGGACAAGTATCTTGAGACACGCCCTTGCGTATTTGATCCGAAAGATGTATATACAACTGCAGTGTTCGCGCCCCAATGGACCCTCTTCATGCCGCCCACTCAAGCAGCCCAAGCCGCCCGGACCATCGCGTCCTCTTGCCTGGCCGTGCGTGCGCGGGTCCTCGGGCGGGCCATCAGCGCCGTCTACGAGGATGAATTGCGCCCGCTCGGTGTCACCACGCCTCAGCTCAACCTGCTCGTGGCCACCGAACGCATCGGAGGCCCCACGGCGGGCGAGTTGGGCCAGACCTTGCACCTCGAGAAGTCCACGGTCAGCCGGAATCTGCTGCTCATGGAGGGGCACGGCTGGGTGCGTCGGGAGCCCGGTGAAGACGCGCGCTCCCACGCCCTCGTTCTGACGGCCGCCGGGCGTCGCCTGTTGGTGAAGGCGCTGCCCGCCTGGACCCGGGCCCAGAAGCGGGCCGCCGGGCTGCTCGGGAAGGGCGGTACGGAAGCCCTCGTTGCAGCCGGAGATCGGCTCTTCCGGGAAGGCTGACAGGAGAGTTCACTCGACCGCGCCCGAGATGTGCACCGTTCACAGGCCATTTTCTTCTAAGAGTTGTAGCTACAACCAAGACCTATCGGAGAGAGCCATGACCATCACCTTTCAGCCGATGCCGGACGCCCCGGCCGCGCACACCCCGTCCGCCCTGTCTGCCGAGGAGCTCCGAGCCCTGTGCCTGGAAGCCGGTGCCGACGACGTAGGTTTCGTGTCCATCGACAACCCCGACCTGGGCCTCGAGGCTGATCAGGCCCGGGCCGTCCGGCCGGGCGTCCGTACCTTGATTAGCCTGGTGTTCCGCATGAACCGGGAGCCCATCCGCAGCACGGCGCGCTCGGTGGCCAATCTGGAGTTTCACCACACGGGTGACCAGGTGAACGACACAGGGCGGGCTCTCGTGCGCGCCCTGGAGGACCGCGGGCTTGCGGCGCTCAACCCGGCCATGGGTTTCCCGATGGAGATGCAGCGTTTTCCGGACCGGACCTGGGTCGTGGCCCACAAGACCGTGGCGGTGGCGGCCGGCATGGGGCACATGGGCATGCATCGCAACGTGATCCACCCGCGCTTCGGTAGCTTCGTCCTGCTGGGGACAGTGTTGCTGGACGCCGAGCTGAGCGAGCATGGCAGCCTCCTGGAGGACAGCCCCTGTTTCGAGTGCCGCCTGTGCGTGACGGCCTGCCCGGTGGGGGCCATCAAGAGCGAGGGCTCCTTCGACTTCAGCGCTTGCTACACCCACAACTACCGCGAGTTCATGGGTGGCTTCACCGACTGGGTCGAGCAGGTCGCTGATGCGGGCTCGGCCAAGGGCTATCGCGAACGGGTCTCCGACAGCGAGAGCGCCTCCATGTGGCAGAGCCTCTCCTTCGGCGCCAACTACAAGGCCGCCTACTGCCTCGCCGTGTGCCCGGCGGGGGACGACGTCATCGGGCCCTTCCGCGACAACAAGAAGGCCTTCGTGAGCCAGGTCGTGCGGCCGCTGCTCGACAAGCAGGAAGCTGTCTATGTCTCGCGGGGCAGCGATGCAGAGGCTCACGTGAGCAAACGCTTCCCGCACAAGCAGATTCGCCGGGTGGAGAGCGGCCTGCGGGCTACGACCATCGACAACTTCCTCGCCTACCTCCCACACCTGTTCCAGCCCGGCGCAGCCGGCGACCTCTCGGCCCGCTACCACTTCACTTTTACCGGCGATGAAGCCCGTGAAGCGAGCGTCGTTATCAGTGACGGCCGCTGTGAAGTCCTTGAGGGTCACGTGGGGGAGGCCGACGTCACGGTGCGCACGGACGCCGCGAGCTGGCTGCGCTTCCTGCGCAAGGATGCGGGGCTGCTGGGCGCGATCTTGCGACGGAAGACGAAGGTCAAGGGTCAGCTGTCACTGCTCAAGGCCTTCGGGCGCTGCTTTCCCTGAACGGACCCGGACCCGGACACGGCTTCCGGGGTCCGCTCCATCGCATCGTTCGAGCGCCGTGCACCCACCGACGGCTACTTCTTGCGCGCCCGTTCAGCCAGGAGCGGCTTCCAGTCGTCGGCGCTGCGCGTGCCCGCCCCGCCGGCCGCCGCACCCACTCCGCTGAGCGTGCCCAGGGTTGCGTCCAGGACCGTCGTGACGACCGCGGCGTGCTTGGCCAGGTCCTCCTGCTTGTTGCCCAACTTGCGTTCCGCCTTGTCGAGGGTCTTCACAAGCCGCTTCAGCAGCTTGTCCATGTCCTTCTTGGGGAGGTCGACATAACCCGCCAGGGCTTCGGCCGCTGTGCGGGCGAAGCGTGTGTCCGGGTGGACCAGCAGCGCCTCCAGGCTCTTCAGTGCCTCCTTCTCGTGCAGCTTGCCGGCTGTCTCGATGGCCAGGGCATAGGTGTTGCGAAGCAGCGTTCCCTCCACGTGCTCGGGAACCTCGAGCAGTTGCGCGAACTGCTTGGTGGAACCAGGGACTGAGAGGACCGCGTAGGTCTCCATCACCAGGCACTGCGGGATGCGCTTGTCATTCTTGAATGCCAGCCCGGCCGCCTTGACGACCGGGGCGAACGCCTTGTCGTCGAAGGCGTCCCGGAGCGCCTCGGCCTGCTTCAACGCGACGCCAGGGTTCTCGCCCTTGCGCAGCGCCGATTCGATGGCCGCCGCGGCGTCCTTCGGCGTCTGCGGTTCGTCTTGGGTGGTAGGGGCGGTGACGGCGGTCGATGGCAGGCAGCCTAGAACGAGAAGAAGAGCCACGGTCGAGACGATCATCGGTTCACTCCTGGAGAGAGGGGCTGGATGTTTTCCCCTGGCTCCCGCCCTTGAACCCTGGGTGACGTCGCCTGGGCAAGCTGTCTGCCACAGCAGTAGGGCGGTGCACCTTGCTGGCAAGACCGACCCACCACACGAGCCAGATCAGATCGCTTATGCTCCAAACCAGCGAATGAGGTGACCGGGACGCGGGAGGCGAAGATGAGTGGTCGGTTGGGAGCGCTTGTCGGGCTGATCGTGATGACGCTGCTGGTGGGTGGCTTCCTGATCTGGTTGCAGCCTGAAGAGGCTGTTGACGTTTCGCCCATGGAACGGGGTGTAGCGGAATCAGCTCGCTCGATGGTGCTGCCAGAGGGATCTCTTCCCGTGGTTGCCGGGGATCGCGAGGCGCAGCCGCTCGAAAGTGCCTCGCGTTCGCCGTCCCTGGACCCAGCGGATCAAGGCAGCGACCTGGCGCCCTCAATGGAGGCGGGAGACACGAACCTCCTGCGGGTGAGCGGGCGGGTTGTCGACGAGAGCGCCCGCCCCATCGCAGGCGCGGAGGTCATGCTTCACCTCTCACGTCGGACGCGGATGCGACTGGACCTCACGATCCACTACTTCAATGCGCCTGTGCCGTGGGCAGACTTCCCTTCCACGGTCACAGATGCTCAGGGCCGCTTTGTCCTGGAGGCGGAGGAGGCGGCTGACATGGACGGTCGGCGTAGCAATCCTGAGCACCTGCCGAGCTCCACGGCCGTCGTCGTGTCGCATCAGGGTCTGCGCGGTCTCGCCGAACGCGTGCCCGGTTCCGACTGGGCCGTGGACATGGACGATCTGGTGCTGCTCCCAGGTGTCGTGGTGGTGGGGCGCGTCCTGGACAAGCACAGCGTTCCCCTGGAGGGCGCCGACGTGCGTCTGCCACACATGGCTTGGGGAGACGGCCGGGTCACCGAAGCCTGGACTCTTCTGCGCGATCTCATCCGCACGAGTTCCGGGCCCGACGGCCGTTTTCGTCTCGACACGAATTGGGTCGGTGATTTTCGCTTCGAGGTCAGCCTTGCCGGCAAGCAACCGTGGCAGGGCCGCAAGACACTGCACCTGGGGAAGGTGGCGGACCTGGGCGACGTCGTCCTTCAAACCGGCGGGGCCGTGTCGGGCCGCGTCACCGACACGACTGGCGAACCGTTGCCGGATGTTCGCATCAAGCTGCGCCCTCAGCAATTCGTGCAGCAGTGGCCGGGGGAGGACATTGCCCTGCGCGACCTGCGCACGACCACCCGCAGCAGCAGCGGTGCTAGGGAGGAGGAGACCCAGAGTGACGAGCAGGGTCTGTTTCTCTTCGACGCCCTGCCTCCAACGAGCTATCGCGTCTACGCGATGAAGGAGGGATTCGAGCCGCAAGTTGTGGGAGACGTGGAGCCCGGAGCGTTGCCGCTTGAAGTGGCGCTCCTGCCCGAGGCCCTGATCGTGCTCACCCTGCTGGACGACCTGAGCGGTGAGGCAATCGTGGGGGCCGGTGCAACGGTGCGGCGACGGAGCACCCTCACGGGTCCAGAGCAGCGATTCGACATGGACCCCTGGCTTGAGATCCTCATGGGCCCAGCCGCTGCGATACGCGTGGGGCGTGAGGGCTCGGGGCACGGACTGGTGGTCGCTGGGCCGGCGGGCTTCCTGCGGAACAGTGTGCGCACGGATTCGCCCGAACATGCGCCGCTGGAAGTCGAGCTGCCGGGTGTCGAGCCGGGGCAGGTGCTGGAGCGGACGCTGCGACTGAACCGGGCAGCCTCGATTGCTGGACTTGTGCTGGACTCCTCCGGTGAGCCGCTCGAGCACGCGGACGTCACAGTCCGCCCCCAGAAGCAGGATGAGGACTCGGGCAGCTTCCAGGGAATCGGGCAGAAGCGCGTGACGACGGACGCGGACGGCCGCTTCCATGCGGGTGGGTTGTCTGGAGGGTTGCACCTGGTGGAGGTAGACAAGGGCGGCTTCGTCATTCCGGACGCTATCGAATTCATGCTGGTCGATGGAGAGAAGTCTGAGGGCCTCGAAATCGTGCTCCAGCGCGGAGTGATCCTGACGGGCACGGTCTACAAGACGGACGGCCAACCGGCGCAGAATCACGAGGTCAACGCGCAGACCGAAGGCGTGCTGCAGGAGGATGTGGCTTCAACCAAGGTTCTCACGGATGCCGCGGGGCGTTTCGTGGTCGACAGCCTGCCGCCGGGAGAGCTTCGGGTCAGTGCGTACCCCGGTGCCGAATCCTTCGTGCGCACGGCACCCGATCTCGCGCCGGACATCGTGTTGCAGCTGCGCCGACCGCCCAGCGTTCGAGGGCGGGTCTACGACGCAGACGGCCATGCTGTCGAGGCCGACGTGAATCTGCACATGGATGGGTTGCCCTTTGCGGCCCAAGAGACCGAGACCAACAGTGACGGGCAGTACCTGCTCGAGGATCTGCCTGTGGGGGAGTCGATGCTGCAGGCGCGGGACGGTGGGGCTCGCACACCTCTCGTTTCTGTACAGCTGGACTACGACCGGGACGAGATCGTGGATCTGCGGTTTGCCGACGGGCGCATCCTGGGCCAGGTGCTCGACGAGGCTACGGGCGAACCCATCCCCGGCGTCCGAATGCGCGCATTCGTGCCCAATGCTCCTGACCGAGACTTCGCAGGAGCATCGGATGGAACGGGCCGCACGAACGCGGAGGGCCGCTTCGTCCTCCAGAGGCTGCCGCCCGGCACCTATGTCCTGACAGCTCGTCACAGGGACTACATCCCGTTCGGCCCCGAGGGGATGGTGGTGGGCCCGGCGGCGCGCGTCGAGCGCACGATTCGTCTCTCTCGCAGCGCTGTGCTCACTGGCCGGGTGACCACGGTGGGAGCAGAGGGGGCAGGCGAGCTTGGGATGACGCTCATTCCAATCGACGGGGGCAAAAACCAGGGCTTTGGCGGCGTGCCCTTCGAGGGCGACTACCGGGTGTCTGGCCTTGCCACCGGTCTCTACCGCTACGAAGTCAAGCGCCTGAGTGCCTACCCTCCGCTTCCAGACCAGGAGCATGTCTTTGCCACGGGCGAGGTGAGCGTCGTGCAGGGTGAAGAGACCCGACACGATGTGGTGCTCGTGCCGAAGGGCGGCTGAACCCGGCGCGCCAGACTAGCTGTCGAGCTCGTTCACGATGACGCGCACGGCGCTGCTCGAACTCGCCGAGCCGTTGCTGTCCTGCGCGGGGAACCAGGCCTGGACGTAGAAGCTGCTGCCGGGGGACAGGCCGTCGGGCCATGCGAACTGAAGCGAGCCGCCAGACGTGAGGGGCACGAAGCTCTGGGGCACCGGGATCAGCGTGCCACCCAGGAAGGGCTGGGCTGCCGAGAACTGGCCGGCCAGCAGCCAGCCCAGCTGAGGTCCGCTGCCCGACTCGCTGTTGAGCAGCTGCAAGTTACATGGGGCGTTGGGTGTTGTGTCGCCGCTACCGGCCAGGGTCATGGAGCCCGCATCGCCGTCAAGGTCGGCCACTAGGCCCGCGGGCCCACGCGGTCTTCCGTTGGTCAGGATTCTCGTTGAATCCCCAGCTTCTTCATCCGGAACCGCAGGGTCGCCGGCTTGAGGCCCAGTCGCAGGGCTGCTCCTCGAGGCCCTTCCACGACCCAGTTGCAGTCGGCCAGGACGCGGCGCATGTGTTGCCGGGTGACGTCGTCCAGATCGTCGTGACCGCCTTTCTCCGTTGATACTGAGAGCAGCCCTGCTTCGAGTGTCAGCTCGGGCCCGCCGCAGAGGATGGCGGAGCGTTCGATGATGTTCTGCAGCTCACGGATGTTCCCGCCCCACTCATGGGCCAGCAGTTTCTGCATGCTCGCGTCGTCGAAGTGACTGAGTCGCTTCCCAAACTTGCCGGAGAAATCGCAGAGGAAGTGCTCCACGAGCTGAGGGATGTCGGACCGTCGTTCTCGCAGCGGCGGCACCCGCAATGGAAAAACGCTCAGCCGGTAGTAGAGGTCGCTGCGAAAGAGCTGCTGCTTCACCATCTCGGACAGGTCGCGATGGGTTGCTGCCACGATACGCACGTTGACGCGCACTGTCGTTTCGCCCCCGAGCCGTTGGATCTCACCTTCCTGGAGCGCGCGGAGGAGCTTGGCCTGCGCTTCGGCGGAAAGTTCACCCACTTCATCCAGGAAGAGCGTCCCTCCCGATGCCAGCTCGAACCTCCCTCGCTTGCGATGGGTCGCTCCGGTGAAGGCGCCCTTCTCGTGACCGAAGAGTTCGCTTTCAAGCAGGTCCTTGGGCAACGCCGCGCAGTTGACCGTGACCATGATGCGGTCGTGGCGCACGCTCTGCTCGTGGATGGCCCGCGCGATCAGCTCCTTGCCGGTGCCCGTCTCTCCAAGGATCAAGACGGTGGAGTCGGTGGCCGCGACCTTCTCGACGTGCGAGAGCACTCCGGCCATGGCCGGCGAATCTCCGACGATGGTGGTGTGTTGGGAGAGCTGCTCCTGAAGCAGCTGCTTGTCTTCGCGTAGGCGGCTGAGCTCTTTCTCCGCGCGTCTCCGGTCGTTCACGTCGCGCAAGATGAGCGTGTAGCTGGGTTCGCCGTCGACCTCGAAGGGTGAGAGGGTCAGTTCGACCGGGAAGGTGCCGCCTCCCGGGCGCCGGGCGCTGAGGCCTTCGGGTGCCCAGACCGATTTGGTGCCTCCCTGGGCATCGACGAGCCGCGCGGAGGAGAACACGCGAACGGCTTCGGCGCCGGGAAAGAACGTCTGCGCTTCCTGTCCCAGCAGTTCACTCGCCGAGCATTTGAAGACCCGCTCCGCCGCTGGGTTGAGGCGCGTGATCACAAAGGACTCGTCGAGGATGACGACGGCGTCCATGGCGGAGTCGAAGATGCTCTGAAGGCGGCGTTCGCTGGATTCGTGGGCCTGCTCCGCCGCCTTGCGCGCCGTGATGTCGTGCCACAAGGTGATCATCATCTTGCGGCCCTTCCACTCCGTGATGCGCAAGCTGACGATGACGTGGCGCGGGCTGCCGTCCTTGGCCTTGTGCAGCGCTTCGAACTCATCTCCTCCGCTTTCGAGGATCGCGTCGACGTGGCTGCTTGTCTGGGACGGGTTGGGAACCATCTCCAGATCGCTGATGGTGAGTTGTGCGAACTCGGCGCGGGAGTAACCCATCATCTCTGCGGCCTGGTCGTTGAACTCTTCCGGCTTCCATGTGTCGGGGTCGAACAACACGATGGCGCAGGGAGAGCGCTCGAAGAGGATCTTGAAATTGTCTTCGAGGTCACGCAGCCGGTTGTCGGCCGCCCTGCGGTGCATGTCGACAGACGCCCGCAGGGCGAAGATCTCCAGCACGGCTCGGATGCTCGCGATGTCGAGCAGGGGGCGGTCATCCAGGATCGCGATCTGCCCTACGGACCTGCCGTCGTCCCCCTTGAGCGCGACGCCGTAGCAGCTTTGCACGTTCAGGTCGAGCAGCATCAGGTCCTCGGGGTACTTGCTGCAGAGGTCGTGGTCGACCTGCAGCCAGCCGTCGCGCACTGCGTCCTCGCAGGGCGAGCCCGCCAGGGGCGCTTCCAGCACCTCCGTCGCCGTGCGTGAGTGGACCGTGAGCTTGCAGATCGGCACGCCGTTGGCGTCCTCATGCACTTCACTGAGCAGGGTCGCCTGGCAGCCCCAAGCCTCTGCGAGCCGCTGCACGAGCTGGCGCCGAAGCTCCTCGCCTGTCGTGCTGGGTGGCACCTCGTGCAGGGCCGTGAGCGCGGAGCTCATCTGCTGCCACGCCGTGGAGCTCAGCTTCGAGCTGTCCCGGTCACCATGAGCTCGTTGCGCCATGATCGGACTCTAGCAGCCAGCCCGCAACGGGTTGCGGGCAGCCACAGCAAGTTGTGGATCCGAAAGGCGGCGTTTCGAGTGGAGTGTTTGTAATAGACTCCTAGGTAACAAGTTAGGTCTCGAATCCGCTTTTGGCACGGGCCTTGCTCTTGTTGGCTCTCGAGGGCCGGATCACCTGCCCTCTGTCAATGAGCACAGAGCCCAAAGAGAGAAATGCCATGAGCAGCAACGAACTTCTGAAGCACGACAGTGACCTCAACGCCCTCGTTCGCCAGGGCAAGATCCTGGACGGCCTGGAGCAGCACTTTGCCGAGGACTGCACCTTCCAGGAAGGCACCAACGCGCCCATCGAGGGCCGGGCGACGCAGTCCAAGCGTCTCGAGGAGATGTTCAGTGGCCTGAAGAGCTTCGATGGAGCCACGCTCCATAGCCAGGCCATCGGCGAGGGCGTCACCCTGACCGAGTGGACCTTCAACATGACGGCCGGCAACGGCGACCCGATCATTTGGAACGAGGTGCTGTCGCGCCAATGGAACGACGGCAAGGTCGTGCGCGAGCGCTACTACCAGGCCTGAGTTGGGGGTCGACGACACCCGCCGCGATGCGGGCGTTCGAACGGTTTCAGGTTTGCGACACGGACCCCCTGGGAGCGCACCGGGGGTTCGTGCCGCGCTCCGTTTGAGAAAGAGCGGCGAGATCGGGCCGGAGCATCAGCCTGGATTGGGAGGTGTCATCCGGGCGTCTATTGCCAGAGGAAGACGTCGAAATAGGATCCGCTGACCATCTTTGCTCGATCGGGATTGGTCGTGGCGAAGCCGACGTGCGACCCCGTCTTGCCGACCCAAGCGTTGCCGCCTTGTTTGGAGAGGCTCGCATGCAGCACGCGTGTGTCCGTGATGTACTTCTGCTCATCCTGATTCTCGTCGGCCTTCCAGATGGCGAGCTCCGCCGGACCTTCATAGGAGGAGGAGCTGGAGTGGTTCCTGCCCGGCTCCACAGGGTCCTGGTAGGTGAGGATTGAGGGCCCATTCGCGAGCGAAACATGCGTGCTGAGCCTTCCTCCGACCGCAGGCGCATGCTTGTCTGCATCAGCCAACGCGATATTGGCCAGCCCTCCCATGAGGGGTGTCGCTTTGTAGAGTCTGATCGAGCTCACGTGATTGCCCCAGCCGGCGACGGGGTCATAGACAACTGCAGCCCAGTCCATCCAGAAGATGCGTTCCGACACCTTCTCGACGAGCTGCTTTGCGGTTCCGGCATGGTCGGAGGAGCTCAAGGTGTGGAAGACTTGAGTGAAGAGCCACAGGGGCAAGTTCATCTGCCAGTCCCTCCTGCTCCTCCAGTACAAGTCATCCCAAGCCTTCTGGATCTTCTCCAGCAAGGGTTCGTAGTACTTGGCCGAGAGGCGTTGTTCCGCCTCCAGGAGCTGAATCTTCTCTTCGTCGCTCTTGGAGCTCGCGTTCAGCTGCAGGGAATACACCAACCCGTCCGCAACCACCGCATAAAGGGCGGACGAGTAGAGGCCAGCGCCCACATTGAAGACCGCGGTGACGTCACCCTGCGTGAGGGCATAGGTCGACGTGATGAGTGGCGTGTGTCCATCCCCCGTCGCGGCACCGGCTAGCGCCATGGCGTTCTTCTTGATCACGCCTCGATCGAATCCGATCAAGGCCTCGGCGGCTGCGTCGACGTCGGCTTGCACAACTGGCTGTGCGTTGAGCGCATTCTCGTAGATCTTCGCCAGGCCTTGGATCGTCTTGAGGTTGTCCAGGGCGTCGGAGATCTGGGTCGTCGCCGCCAGCTTCGAGCCGTGCGCCTTCAGGCTCTCGAACTGATCCACCATGAGCTTCTTCAGGCTGTCCACCTTCGTGCTCAGGTCCTTGATGGCGCCCAGGATTCGATCCGTGTCGCTCTTTCCTCCCGAGAACATGCCGATCAAACCAAGACCGGCACCGAGCAGGCCCAGCCCCATGGAGAGCTTGGAGAGCGCCTTCGTCGTGCCCAGTAGTTTGTCGAAGCGCTCCAGGATCTCCTGCCCTGCCTTGTCTTCGGCGGCCCACTTGATGACGGAGTCCGCAGCGCGTTTCATTTGACCGGCGACGTCGGAAGCAGCAGGCATTCAAGGACTCCGAGGGAGAAGGAGAGAAGACTCAGGCCTTGAGAGGGTTCCTGACTGCCCGGATCGAAGCTAGAAAAACCCCATGTTCTAGACTGCGAGCCTGAACCTGACGGCGACCTCACTCCCGATCGAGACTCAGCGTGACATCTGGAAGCAAAGACCCCCGCGTGGATGCCTACATCAAGCGCGCGCCTGACTTCGCGCGACCCATCCTCAAGCATCTACGTCGCGTGGTGCACACGGCGTGCCCGGAGATTCGCGAGACCGTCAAGTGGGGTTGCCCCAGCTTCGAACTGACGGGCATGGTCTTCGGCCTCGCATCCTTCAAGAGCCATGCGAAGTGGGGCTTCTGGCGAGGCAAGGAGATGAAGCTGCCGAAGAGCTTGTTCAGCGAGGTGACGGGACCGGATCCGCGTTGGTTGAAGGTCCAGTCGCTCGACGAGCTGCCCACGGAGGCGACGCTCGTGCGTCTCCTGAAGCAGGCTGCAAGACTCGACGCGGCGATTGCAGCAGGCAAGGCGCCGAAGAGTGGCGGCGCCTTGAAGCCAGGCGCCGGAAAGAAGGCCGTTCGAACGGTCGCCGTCCCCGCAGACCTGAAGTCCCGGTTGGCCCTGAAGAAGCATGCGGCAGCGAAGTCGTGCTTTGACGCGTTCCCGTTCAGCGCGAAGCGCGACTATGTGGAATGGCTCGAGACCGCCAAGCGCCCTGAGACGCGGGCCAAACGGCTCGCAACGACCCTCGAGTGGCTCGCCGAAGGCAAGCGCCGGAACTGGAAGTACCAGTAGAAGCTGAGGGCTGGAGAAGCTGCAGAGGCGGGAAGGTGACACTCCCGTGGACGGCCTGGACAGCCGGAGGAATCCGCCCTAGCTTCGATGGAAACCTCCGGGAGACTCAGGCATGAAGCGCATTCTCATGAATGTCGTCGTGCTCGTTGTGATCGTCATGTCGACGACGGGCTTTGCACCCTCTGCAGGCTCTGGGATCTTGCACGGCTTCGTCAAGGACAGCACCGGGGCGCCGGTGACAGACCTGACGGCCGTGGTGACTCACCTCGGGGGGCAGTTCCCGTTCTCGGGTTCGCAGGGCCTGTCGTCCGGCGGCGAGTTCGTCTTGCAACCCACGGTCGGCAACTACTTGATCGAACTCGTGAACGATGCAGGTGAAGTGGTCGACTACCGCACGGGCATCAACATCTTCAACAACATCACGACGTTTCAGTTCTTCGAGCTGGACCAACCCACGCTGTGCCAGACGAACCTCGGCTTCGGGCAAGCAGGAGGCATGACGCTCACCGTGTGCGGCGACGACCTGACTCTCGCCGGGAGCCTCGCCACCCTCTCCGTCTACAACGCAACGCCCAGTTCACTCGTCTTTGCGCCGGTGGGCTTGGTCAACTCGCCGATACCGCTGATGGGCGGGACGCTCGTGCCCTTCCCCTGGCTGAACCTGTTCCCTCTCAGCTCGGATACCGGTGGGCGTGTCGAGCTCTCGATACCGGGCGCCGCAGGGGTGCAGGTCAAGGCCTACATCCAGGTGGTCGACACGAACGGCGCGAGCTTCCGATTCTCCAACGCCGTCGAGGTGGACATCGGTCTCTGAGGGGGCCGAGGGTCGTCGTAGCGCGCGAGGCCCGAGCCCGCTCATCGCCTCAGCAAGAAACAGTCCGTGAAGTTGTTGGTGTCGACAGCGACCGTCAGGTTCTTGGCTTCTGACGGGAAGGCCACGTACTTTGCGCGGCCCGAGAGGCAGGGCCAGGAGCTGCTCCCGTCGGAGTCGATGCCGTTCGGGCCGAGGGTCATGCGCACGCTGGTGCCCTTCTTCATGTCACGCAAGAAGATCTGAGTGATGGGGTCGTTGTACTGGCTACGGAAGGCCACGAAGCGACCTTCGGGGGAGATCGCGGGCAGCAGGCCCCCAAAAATGATGGGCTCATTCTCGGGGCCTATGCTGACGAGCACGGTGGTCTTCTTCTTGAGGTCGCGCAGCAGGACATCGGCGCCCGTGTAGTTGGACTCGCTTTCGAGATTATGCGCGTCGGTGCGAAAGGCGAGGAAGCGACCGTTGGCGGAGATCGAGATGTCCGGCCCGCTGCGCGGTGGCAGCACGGAGCCCATTACCGGCATTCCCTGCGTGCCATCAGTGGCCACACTGGCACGTACGATCGTGCCCTTCTTGAGGTCCACGGCGTAGACGTCCTCGAAGCCGTTGGTGTCCTCTGGCACCAAGGCCGCCTTGGTGGTGAAGGCCACGATGCGACCATTGGCCGAGATCGACGGATCCTTGCAGTCCTCATCCGCCTGACTGCCGTCGGATGCCAGGCTGAGGCGCGTGGTGAGTCCCTTCTTCCGGTTCCGCAGGAAGATGTCGAACTTGTTGTTGGTGTCGCCGGGAACCAGCTTGCTGGATGTCGACTGGAAGACCACGAGCTTGCCGTTCTTGTTCACGTCGGCCTTCGTGCTGTGTCCGCTGACGGCGTCGCCATTCGAGTCCACCGAGATGCGTTCGGTGCTGCCTTTCTTGACGTCGAAGAGGAACACCTCGGAGCTGAACCCCGGATCGGGCTCAACGATCTCGCTGTCCGCGCTGTCGTAGACCACGTGCTTCCCGGAGGACGAGATGGCAGGGCGCCTGGCTCCAAGCGCAGGAGCGCCCCCATCGACTGTCAAGGCGACCGGGATCGTGACGTCCTTGCGGGAGTCGTAGAGATAGATGTCGTGTTGCACTGCTGGGCCGAGCAAGAGATTGGTCGAGTTGCTCTCGATGGCTGCCCAGCGGCCGTTGGCAGAAAGGTCCACGCGGCCGACGCCCTGGTCGGGCTCGAAGCCCGTGGACCAGCCAGGGATCCGTTGGACCATTCCCTTGGGGAACTTCGGGGTCTTGGGAGGTTTGGGCAACATGGCGGCGAGCAGGCAGACGAGCACGGCCAAGCTCGCACAGGCCACGGGGGCAGAAGTCAGGAAGCGGTGGGCAAGGCGTTTCATCAGTCGATTCTCGTGCTGGCGAAGGATAGGCGGGCGCGCTGAGTAGAGGGAACCCGTAGGAAGTGAATCGGGAATGCGGTGTCGACGTCTCGCCCAACAAACAAAATCCTTGGTCGGTGCGAGACGCCAGCCTCGCGCTCTCGATTCATCTAGCTGACCCGCTGCTGGAGGAACCGATGCGCGCTGTACCCATGGCTGGAATCTTGCTCGTCCTGTTGGCCTGCGTCCTGCTTGCGCCGGCCGTCAGGGCTCAGACCACTCTGCACGGGTTTCAGGGCTCGACACCCGGCGAGGCCCACGGCTACAGCGTGGCCAACGCGGGGGATGTGGATGCAGACGGCTTCGACGACATCGTGGTGGGCTCGCCTTTCTACGACCGTTTCGTCTTCCCCAGCCAGATCCTGCCCGACGCCGGGAGGGCTGTCGTGCGTTCGGGAGCCACCGGCGCGGTTCTGATCAGCGGGATCGGGGGCGCAGCCGGGCACCGCCTCGGTTTCGATGTTGATGGCGCCGGTGATGTGAACAATGACGGCTTCGACGATGTGATCGTGGGCACCCCCGGCAAGCAGGCGGGCAGCTTCACGGTCTTCTTCGGGCCGGACGGCCAGGTCGCGCTCGAGACCACGAGCACCTTCGGCGCGCCCTTTGGATTCGGTACGTCGGTCGCAGGTTGCGGCGACGCGAACGCGGATGGCTTCGACGACGTCGTGACTGGCGCACCCTACACCAGCACGGTCCAGGGTCTCGAGACGGGCATGGTCTATGTGTACGACGTGATGCACCAGCAGGTGATCGCACTTGCTTCGGGCACAGAGGCCGAGGCACACCTGGGGTGGTCGGTGGACGGTGCGGGGGATGTGGACGGCGACGGTCGGGCAGATGTGATCGTGGGGGAGCCCCATCGCGACTCGAAACTGCCGGGCTTCCCGGTCTTCAACGACTCGGGGCGCGCGGTGGTGTTCTCCACCAGCATGAATGACATGCCGATCCTGCTGTCGTTGCCGGGCGACTTCGTCAACGGTACGGAGGCTGGCTACTCGGTGGCCGGTGCAGGCTTGGTCAACGGCGATGGCGTGCCGGACTTCTTCGTGGGCGCGCCCGGCACCAACAGCGGGACCGGCGCGGTGTCCTTGCGATCTGGGTTATCGGGTGCCCTGATCACGAGCTACGACGGGGCGTTTGCCGGCGAGCGCTTCGGGACGGCAGTCGGCGGGGGCGGAGACTTCAATGCCGATGGCTTGCTCGACGTCATCGTCGGGGCTCCGTCCTACGACGTGCCGCCTTTCGGACTCAACCGAGGCCGCATCGAGGTGCGCAGCGCGCTTAGTGGCGTCGTGCTGCACACGGCGTCGTCGCTCAGCGGCGGCGAGATCGGCTTCGCAGTGGACATCGGTGCGAAGACGGATCTCGATGGGCGCGACGAGATCATCTACGGAGCTCCCTCAAACGACTCCGCCGCGAGCAACGCAGGAGCGTCATGGGTCGTCTCAAGCTCGGACTTCCTGACGGCTGTGGGCTTCTACGGCAGTGCGTTCCCGGGAACCCTGGGCGAACCGGACATCAGCATCAGCGGCTCACCGTCGATCGGCGCGAATGTCAGCATCCTGTTGGAGAGCTCCGCTCCTGCCATTGTTCCTGCCGTGCTGGCCGCAGGCTTCGCGCCGCTCGCTTTGTCGTTCTATGGCGGAACCCTGCTCGTGGACCCACATCTGACCCTGCAGCTGAATCTGGCACCCGGAAGCTCAGCGCTGCCCATCATGCTTCCCGATGAAACACAGTTCCTTGGGCTGAACATCTACCTGCAGCTCTGGCAGGTCGACGCCGGGGCGCCGCACGGCGTGGCCCTCTCGCGCGGCATGCACTTGGTGCTCGGGAATTGAGTCTGAGCGCCCTCGCGCGAGGTGCGCGGTCATGGTTGTGGGTCGGGCTCGGCGTGCGACAAGATGCTGATGAAACGTCCGGTTTGCGCGATGTTGCGCAGCTCGACACTCCCACGCACGTAGTCAAGGTCCGGGAATCCCAGAGCCAGACCGTGTTCTAGCGCGTCCAGTGCTCGGCGTTCGAACTCAGCGGCGCGGCTTTCGTCCAGGCTCATGCACAGTGAGAGGATCTCCGCCATGGACACGAAGACGCCCGGATCGTCGGGAGCCAATTCGGCCAGCGGAGTGAGCAAGGACTCTGCCTGTTCCAACTGTTTGCGCGCGATGCGGCCGTAGGCTTCCTGGATGCTGGCCCAGGCCAACTGGGCTCCGATCCCGGCATCCCCTGGCTGGAGCTCAAGGGCATGAGCGAAGGCGAGCCGAGCCACCTGCCCTGGCTCGCACGCTTCCGCTCGTCGTTCCACCTGGACCAGGAAGCTGGCCAGGTTCAAGGCGGATCTGCCGAGGACGCTCTGGTTCTCGAGCACATCGGGGAAGCGATGCGCGGCTGATTCGACGGCTTGCATGCCACGCAGCAACAGCGGCTCGACTTCGGCCCAGCGCCCCTGTGCGCGTAACGTGAGCCCCAGGTTCTGGCTCAGCCCTGAGAGGGTGCGCGCGTATTCGGGTGTTGCAGGGAAGTCCTTGACCAGCTGCTCGGACAGGGAGAGGCCTGCCCGAAGCAAGGGCTCTGCATCCTCAGGCGGTTCGAGGCCACCGGCGTTCATGCAGACCAGAGCTGCGGCGTGCAGGGCCTCTGGGTCTTCCGGTGATTCGCGCGCTCGCTCCAGCAGGATGGGTGTCGCCCGTCGCAGCAGCTCGCGTGCCTGGCTCGAGTCTCCCGTTCGCGATCGCAAGATCGCGCGCCCCAGCAGGGCGTTGCCCAGTTGCGATCGGGCGTTGGCGCTTCCGCCGTCGGCTTGGCGGAGGAGATCAGCCGCAACGGCGGCGGCGGCGAAGGCCTGATCGGCCTGCGTGGCGCGGCCCATGCGATCCAGGGCGTGGCCGAGGTTGCGCTGCACCGTACTCAGTCGGTCGAGCCCGAGCGGGTCGGTAGCGCTGCGCAACAAGTCGCGCGCTCGTTCGTAGGCTTCGATGGCCTCGGTGTTCCGGCCCTGTCCGAAGAACGCATTGGCCAGGGAGTTGAGACAACTCGCGAGTTGCTCGGATTGCTCAGCGTCTGGCGTCCGGTGCTCTCCCAGGACCGAGAGCTGATTGACGAAACAAAGCTCAGCTTCGGGCAACCGGCCCAGCATCGCCAGCACTTCGCCCATCGAGCCCTGCATGTCTGCCCAACGCCGTCGCATCTCGGGCTCATTGGGCTGCTGGGGCATGAGTTCTTCGAACAGGGCCAGCGCCTCCTCCAGCAGGCGCAAGCGCGTGGCCTCCATGCGCGGGATCCCTTCCAGGGAGCTGTCGCCGACCTCGAAGAGGAAGACGTCGAGCGCTCGCAGGGCCTGGTCGAGGTTGGACTGGGCGCGATCGCGCTGCTCCTCGATCCGATGGGACGAGCGATCCCGTTGTACCGCCAGTGCCAACGGAGCACCGATCGCAAGCACCAAGGCGAGGGCTCGGGCGGGATGGCGCTGCGCCCACCGGGCCGCGCGTGAGAGCGGGCCTGCACGTCGTGCTTCGACCGGGCGGCGCGCGAGCACATGCTCCAGGTCGCGAGCCATCAGCGCTGCGCTGGGGTAGCGGCGCGTGGGTTCGGGCTCCAGTGCCTTGTGGCACACGGTGTTCAGGTCGCGAGAGACGTCGCGGTTGGCGGCGCGGATGTCGACGGCGTCGCCCTGCAGGATCGCGCGGGTGAGTGGGTCGCCGCGCAAATCGCCGTGTGGAGGCGAGAGTGTCAGCAACTCGCAGAGCATGGCGCCCAGGCCGTAGATGTCAGTCTGCACGTCGAGGGCATCGCCTCGTAGCTGCTCGGGAGCCATGTACGCGAGAGAACCCACGCGCGACCCCGTGCGCGTCACTCGGGGGGAGTCGGGCGCACTTGCCAGGCCGAAGTCGAAGAGCAATGCACGGCCGTTGGTCGTGAGCATCACGTTCGACGGCTTGAGGTCGCGATGCAGCACGTTCTGGCGATGGGCAAAGTCGAGCGCCAGCGCGACCTCGCGCATCATCTGCACGCAGGCATCGACCCAGGCGCCCTCGAACAGGGCGCCACTCAGCGTGGGCGGTTCACCATTACGACGCTGCACGGCACGGCTGAGCGCGTCGGCCAGCTCTTGGCCGCTGTGTGGGAGCTTGCCCTGGCATTCAGCGAGGACCTCCGCCAGCGTTGCCCCGTGTTGCAGCTCCATGGTGAAGTACGGGATGCCGTGCTCTTCGCCCACGGTGTAGACCGGAACGATGCCGGGGTGCTGGAGGTGTGCCACCACTTCGACTTCACGTCGGAAACGCTCCCGTGCTCCTGGAAAGAACAGCTGATCCGGGCGCACGAGCTTGAGCGCGACCTCCCGACCCAAGGACTCCTGGAGCGCGGCATACACGATGCCCATGCCGCCCGCACCCAGGCGACGCCGTAGGCGGAAGTCCCCCAAGCGTTCAGGAATATCGGCGTCCGCCTCAAGCAGGCCGGTGCCGGCCAAGGTGCTCATGCGCGAACGCAGAGCGGCGGCGTGCTCGGGGCGCTCGCGGCAGAGCTCCTCGATCGCGCCGAGTCCGGAACGCTCCATGCGATCCAGGCACTCCACTACGAGGTCACCCAGTTCGTCGACGTCGTGGTTTTCCATGACCCCCCGAGGGTCGGTCGGTGGCGTAGGATGAAGGCTGACCGGCCCCTCCAGACTACCGCCCATGCCCGCCCTGGACGACGGCAGCTCCGCATTCGACTCTGACGCCATCGAGCAGCTGCTCGTGGAGCACCTCCCTGGCCTGCGGGCCTTCGTGCGGTTGCGCGCTGGGCCCGTTCTGCGCTCCCGGGAGAACGAATCGGACGTGGTGCAATCGGCCTGCCGCGAGGTCTTGGAGCGCGCCCACACGTTCCAGCATGGCGGGTCCGCCGGATTCCGGCGCTGGCTCTACACCACTGCCCTGCGGAAGATTCTCGACAAGCACGACTTTCATACGGCTGCCAAGCGCGACGTGCGCCGCGATCATGCCATCGACGATCCAGGGCTTCTGGCGGCCTATCACAGTTTTTGCACGCCCAGCGGTGTCGCGGCGGCGCACGAGCAACTGCAGCAGATCGAGTGCGCGTTTGAACAGCTGTCCAAGGATCACCGTGAAGTCATCCTGCTCTCGCGCATCGTGGAGCTGACCCGCGGCGAGGTTGCCGCCGAGATGGGGCGCAGCGAATCCTCGGTTCGCAATCTGCTGCATCGTGCCCTTGCACAACTCGCTCAACTGCTCGAGGCGGCGGGCACAGCCTAGCGCCGCGTGCATGCTCTGTCGCACGAAGCTGCTGTGCAGCCCCCCGGCCGCTGTTACATTGACGTCCATGGGTGAAATGGACACGACGACGCGCGCGGCGAGGGTTCCTTGAAACTCGCGCTGCTCTTGTTGCTGCTCTGCGCGGTGGGCCTGGGGTTCGGCTTGACCCTGCCCACAGTCAGCTTCCACAAGGTGGGCTCCGACGTGGAGATCTACTCGATCCTCACGGGCGTCACGAGCATGTGGGACGACGGCAACTGGATCCTGGCGCCGATCATCTTCCTCTTCTCCGCAGTGTTTCCGTCGGCCAAGCTCGTGCTGTTGGCTGCGGTGCTCACCGGTCGGGGCAAGCCCGCCGTGCGGCTCCGGGTGACGCGCTTCCTCGACCGCCATGGCAAGTGGTCGATGTTGGACGTGTTCGTCGTCACCGCCTTCGTGGCCTCCATCCGCCTGGGATTGATCGCCCACGCCGTTTCGGACGTCGGCATCCATGTCTTTGGCGCCACGGTGCTGGCGTCCATGTTGTGCTGCCACCTGGTATTGCGCCTGGAGAACCCCGATCTTCCGGAGAAGGTGACGCTGCAGCGTGGGGGAGCCGGAGGGCGCGTGGTCAGCACGGCCTCCGCCATCGTGCTGGGAGTGGCCTGCTTCCTGCCCCTGCTTGACGTCCGCAAAGCGTTCTTGTTCCACAACGAGTTCGTCCTGCTCGGGTCGACGGGCAAGTTGATCGAACACGGAGAACTGCTGTTGGCGGCCGCCCTCGGCGTCTTCGTGATGGGCATCCCCGCCGTGCGCGCCTTGCTGCTGCTGCGCTTCCGATGGTGGCCGCGAGAGACCGGCCGCGGCGCGCGTCTGGCCTTGGCGCTCGGTGCCTGGGCCATGCTCGACGTGTTCGCCCTGGGTGTCGGCATCGTGCTCATCAAGTTGAACGAGCTGGCCACGGCGCGTGCGCTTTCGGGCGCCTATCTCGTGCTTGCGGCAGGGCTCTTGGCGTGGCTGGATGGATGGTTGATCACACGCGAGCGAGGAGTGCCCGCCGTTCCCGCCTCGTCTGACCTGCGGGCGTGACTAGAGCCCTGCCTCAAGCACGACCACATCGAGCGCATTGCCCAGGCGGACGTTGCCACCACCGTCGACGAAGGCTCCCTGCGCGTGGATCGTCACTGACGAGGTGCCGTTCGGTAGGAAGGGCGCCCCGACAAGGGTCGATCCGGAGGCGGGCACGGCGCCCCCTGCGATCAGGTGAAAACCCGCCGCGGGGTGCAGCGCGAGCTTCTGTCCGGGGAAGTAGAGGGGAGCCGAGTCGAGCGAGAGCAGGAAGAAGGCGCCTTCGCCGCTGGGTGCGTCCATCTCGAGGGTCACCTGCGTCTGTTCGCGGATGACGGCTGGCAAGCGCAAGCCGCGGCTTGTGTCAGCGACCATCGTGAGCAGGCCGGCGACCACTTCTGCAGGCAGACCAGGCGGGCCGGGGTTGCAGGACCCTGGGTCGTTCGGTGCACCACCGAGCCCGGGTGTGAGCACGGTGTCTCGAACCACAACTCTCCCTGCGGCTCCGTCCACCTGCAGGGCGGGCCCGCCGTCGCCACCGTCCTTGCACGGTTCAGCGGGCACGCTCACGGGTCCCGTGCCTCCCGTCAGGGTGGATCCGTCGAACAGCACGAGGCCGCCGCGCACCAGGGCGCCTGCTCCTCCGGGAGCCCCCCCGAGGGGGCCAAAGCTGACCTGCCCGACCCCCCCGAACAGATCACATCCCTGGACGAAGACGGTTCCATCCTCCACAAGCAGGCCGGGGCGGCCGATGCTGCCGCCCTCGACGAGCGTGCAGTCCACGAGCGTGACGCTGCTGTCACCACGCACGGTCACCGCAGGTCCGGCCGACGACGAGGCGGAGCTGGAGACGAAAACGCAATCGCGCGCCAAGACAGGGCCCTCACAATCGCGGATGACCAGCGGACTGTGGACGTAGACGCCTGGGAAGAGCGAGAAGGTTTGCAAGCCAGAGAGGGTCACGGAGCTACCGGCCGGGACATCCTCGATCACGAACGGGCCGCTCATGGCGACCGGTGGTCCATCGGCTGCGATGACAAGGCCGAGCCCGGAGATTGTCGGCCACGTGTAGGTGGCCGTCCCGCGCACGAGGATCACGTCACCATCGGAGGCTGCCGCGACCGCCGCGGGGATATCCGCGAAGTCGACGCCAGGGCCACCGGCGGCATCGACGACGAACACGTCGGCGGAGGCCCGGGAAAGCAGCAGCGTGACGGCGAGGACTGCAGCGAAGATCGGGTTGTGACGGCAGCGCATGGAAAGGTCTCCGAGGTGCTGGGCCAAGTCTACTCCCCTGCAGGCATCCTGCGCGTGTGATCTGCTGTCCCGAGCCGGTCCAAGAGTGGCTTCAAGGCCAGCTTTCGTTACGCCTGGCGATACGGCCTTGCTCAGTCCTGAGAGCGCGCTGTGTCACGCCGCACCCACCGCTGCAGCTCCTCGAACTGCATGCGCAACAGCTCCTCGTGTCGATGTCCATAGAGGTTGCGCGAGTGTCGGCCCCGGCGCGCGGCCCGCAGCAGTGCGCGCGGGCCCAAGACCAGCCCCATCAGTACGAAGACCAGCCGGTCTGCCCAGAAGAAGGCGTTGAAGCGGCAGCCGCCGCTCGCCAGCTCCCAAGCAGCCAACTGCGACTCGCCCCGGTAGCTCGTGTCGTAGCCGGTGAGCACATGGTGCACGTCGTGGACGATCAGCGCGTTGCGCAAGCCAAGCCCCCAAGGCAGCGCGAGGGGCAGCACCGGAACCTGCCAGCGTCCGATCTTCATTCGACCCCAGCGCACGTCCAACCAGTCCTCCAGGGACTCCATCCCCGGACACAGGTTCATCTCACGTACGTTCTTCCAGAGCAGGGTGGCGGTGTCCATGGTTGGCGTGACTCCCGGGTCACCTGCATCCTACGACGATCTGGCGGCGGGCTGTTCAGCTCTCCACGAGCCAGGTGCCTCGAAAGTTCAGCTGTCCAGCTCCAGGAACTTCTTCAGGCTGTCCGTCAGGAAGTACGTCCAGCCCGCAACGCCCATTTCCCGGGCGAAGGCTGGTTCGTCCTGAGGGAAGGTCTCGATGCCCGTGTGGGTCAGGGTCAGCTTCGTGCTTCCCGGGCACTCCGAGAGGACCCACGTGACCAGGGCGTCTCCCTCGTAGCCCGCATAGTTGAAGGTGTAGGCGAGCCGCTGGAAGGGAACGACCTCCCTGACCTTCCACAGGTGCAGCCAGTCCTTCCCCTGGGATTGGACAACGAACTTCGTCTCGAAGCCGACCTCCGGACGAAAGCTTTCCAGCGGTTCGAAGAACCACTGGCGCATGGCCTCCGTTTCCGTGATGGCGCGCCACAGCACGGCAGCGCCCACCGCGTAGGTTTCTTCGACGACGATCGGTCTCGTCTCGCGAGTCATGACTGGTCCTCCTGCGGCGAGTCATCGTGAGGGTCGGCGCACCGGTTGAGCACTGAGATGAGTCCTGCGATGTGGCCGCCCACCAGCTTACCTGCGATTGTCGGGTCCGATGATTCGCTTGGCTACGGCGCCAGGCGAAGCGTAGGGTCGGGCCTCGTCCAGGGCTCGAGTAGCCGCAGTCAGTCGGCGATCAGATTCGACCGATCACCCTCGACGATCGGTCCAGATGGGGCGCGACGATGGGCAAGGGACAAGACCGCAAGAAGGACCAGAAGAAGAAGCCAGCGAAGACGCCAAAGGAGAAGCGCGCCGCTCAGGTCGCCAAGCGCGGCAAGGGCAAGTAGGCGGGAGCCATCCCCGTGCGCGGACGCAGATGGAGACTTTACTACTCCTGATGGCTCTGCCAGATCACGTGTACGATCTTGTAGTGCCCCTCTTCGCTCGCAAGCGACGTGGGAGTTCGCCGGGATTTTCCTCGATCATTCCAGGATTCCCGGTACATGAAGCCTCGTCGCTTCATCGTTCACCGGGCCAGGAGAAAGAAGAATGATCGCGAGCATGCCATTGCGCCGTTCCCTTGTGAGATTCGGAGTGGGCGCGGGCTTGTTCTTCGCGCTGCTCGTTTCGCCTTCCGTGGGCCAGACCACCCACACTGTCGAAGCAGTAGGAACCAACTTCAGCCCCCAGAACCTCACCATCAGCGTGGGGGACACGGTGCGCTGGACCAACCTCGCGGGCATGTTCCACAACGTGGCGCAGACGGATTGCCCTCCGACCTCGGGCTCGACCTGGAACGGAGGCTTCCGCTCGGGCAACCCCGGCGCGGTGAACGTCTTCCAGATGACGTTCAATTCGGCAGAGGAGATCTGCTACTTCTGCGAGACGCACGTTGGCTTTGGCATGAACGGCACTGTTTCGGTTCAGGCCGGCGACCCGTGGATGGATCTGGGCGGTGGCACGGTGGGCATCGCCGGGCAGCCGACCTTGGATGTGTCGGGACCGTTGACCGCGGGTTCGACCCTCACACTGGACCTGACGGCGGCTCCGCCCAGCGCCTTGATGTTGTTCTGGCTGTCCTTCAGCTCCACGCCCCTGAGCTTCTTCGGCGGCACGATCCATCCCACCATCCCGCCCAACCTGCAGGTCCTTCGTTTCAGTGATGTGGCGGGTGAGTTGTCCCAGTCCGTGCCGTGGCCTGCGGGGATTCCAGCAGGGACGGAACTCTACATGCAGTTCCTGATCCAGGACCTGTCCGTGTTGCATGAGATCACCCTGTCCAACGGCATGACGGCGATGACCCCGTGACCTGAGCGCTGGCTAGGTTCCCGCCGGGCAGGGTCTGACCTGCTCGGAACCTGCAGACGGTGAGAAGGTGGCGAGCAGGACGGAATCCGTGGGTGACGTGTTGTGGTAGGCGTGGCAGGTGTCCTTCGGGATCAAGACCACGCCGCCCAAGCTGGCCTCGACTTTGTTGGACGTCAGTTGCACGAAGCCGCCACCCTCCAGCACGGTCACGATCAGATCACTCCCCGGGTGCACATGCGGCAGCTCTTCTCCACGGATCACCACCAACGCGGTCTTGACGGGTAGCGTGTTCGTGAGCAGGTGATGAGCCAGCTTCGGCTCGCCCGGTGGTAAGCCGTCGATGGTCGCGCGCAGTTCAGCTGCAATCCGATCCAGATCGACGGGCGCATGTCCCGCAACGGTGTAGGTGTGCGTGCTCATGTAAGGTCCCCTTCCCCTGCGATGTGAGTTGGTCTTTTGCTCCGTGCGTTGTATCAGGTCCAGTTGGGTCGCGTGGATCTCTCGAATTGGCCATTCACTGGGGCAGCTTGATGGACACTCCACGCGGTGAGTAGTCTTGAGAGCGTGTACGGGGATGAGTCATCAAGAGAGCGCGAATCTTCAGGGGGTGAATCAGTGACCAGGACCAGTCAGAACCACCGCTTCGGAAGCATGCTGCGAGTGATCGTCAGTGCTTGTCTCCTTGCACCCTTGCCAAGTCTGCGTGGGGCGGTGGAGCCTGCCGCGGCATGGGTGCCGACACGACCCAGCTGCGCGGAGGAAGAGCCGGCGCTCACGACGGCATCTGACACCAACCATGCCTGGCTGAACTCAAAACCCTTCGTCTGGAACGAACAGCTCGTTCTAGACACGTCCAGCTACGTTCCGATCCCTGGCGAAGAGGAGTTGGCGGAATCGGCCGAGCCGCTTGAGGTCAACGAGCAGCGCGTCACTCTCGAGCGCTTGGGCCCCAATCGCTTTCGAGTGGACCTCAAGCTCGAAGGGAAGACGTTCGAGCCTCAGCGCGATGACGAGTGGTGTTGGGCTGCCTGTGCTTGGATGGTCAACGAATACAACAGGCGCGACGATCCCTCGGTGGTCTCTCTGAGCCAGGAGACTCTTGCCCACTACTTCCAAGGGGGTGAGGAACACCAAGCGGCAAACCTGAGCACCATCACCCGGGCGCTCTGCCTGGATCTCGAAGCGCAGCATCGATTGAATGGCATCACGCTAGGTGCTGATTTCCTCAACATCGGGCCGAACCGTATGGTTCGCGATCTGAGCGCTGGCAGCATGCCCGTCGTCGGCTTGGTGCAGTCAGGGCTCGGTCATGCGGTGGTGGTGACGGGCGTGACCTATTCCGTGACAGCCGTGGGTCAAGCGGCGATCAAGACCCACGAACTCAATGCGCGCTTGGATGATGCCGAGCAGTTCTCCGACTTCCTGGGCAAGGTCAAGAAGGCCCGAAAGCTGACAGAAGAAAAGAAGAGCAAGAAGAAGGACGGCAAGAAGAAGGACGACAAGAAGAAGGGCGACAAGAAGAAGGGCGACAAGAAGAAGGACGACAAGAAGAAGGGCGACAAGAAGAAGGACGGCAAGAAGAAGGGCGGCAAGAAGAAGGACGGCAAGAAGAAGGACGACAAGAAGAAGGGCGACAAGAAGAAGGACGGCAAGAAGAAGGGCGACAAGAAGAAGGGCGACAAGAAGAAGGGCGACAAGAAGAAGGGCGGCAAGAAGAAGTCGTCAGGTCCTTCGGAGAAGCTGGAGGATGTCGGCAAGGTGGTCGACGTCATGGATGGCCTTGCGGATGCCTACGCCATCGAGTCCATCAGTATTCTCGATCCATGGGACCCGGATCAGTTGGAGTTGACGCTGACCGGCGAGCAGTTGCGCGAACAACTCGGGTTCATCATGACGCGCGAGATGGCGCACGAACTCCTGACCCAAGGTGGCGACGACACCCATTGGACGTTCCTGGGCGCCCTTGGCTTGGAGTCTGACGTGTTCGAAGAGGCGCAAGCACTGCTTCGAAGTGATGACTGACCGTTACCCGGCCGTGCTCCTGGGATTGTTCCTGATCGCGGGCGCGGTCTCGGGCTTCGCGCCCAGCGATCGTTTCAACTGGGTGGCGGAGACCCTTCCGGCCTGGGTCGGCGTGGGCCTCTTGCTGGCCACCTACCGACGCTTTCCCCTGACAGGGATCTCGTACACGCTCATCTTCCTGTTTGCGTTGATCCTGCTCACGGGCGGGCACTACACCTACGCCGAGGTGCCCTTGGGCGAGTGGTGGCGCGACTGGTTCGGGTGGGGCCGCAATCACTTCGACCGGCTGGGGCACTTCTTCCAAGGCGTCATGCCGGCCATGCTTGTGCGCGAGCTGCTGTTGCGTCGCACGATGCTACGCCCAGGGTTGCGGGTGTTTTCTCTGGCCTGTGCGGCGGCAATGGCTATCAGTGCGCTGTACGAGATCTTTGAGTGGCGCTACGCCGTGACCTTCGGAGGCGATGCAGCGGCAGACTTCCTCGGGTCGCAAGGGGATGTCTGGGATGCGCAGAAGGACATGAGCATGGCGCTCCTGGGAGCGATCATCGCGCAGCTGTCCCTGTGGGTGTGGCACAACCGGCAGATAGCCCGGGTTGTGGGGCGGATTCAAGCAGCGCCGGCGCCATTCACCCAGATCTGAAGCAGGGGGATAGACTGCCTGTGATGTGTCCTGCCCGTCCAGGTCGTGATCACCCTAGGCGTGCGCAGGAGATGCTGGCGTCCATCGGTTTTCCTTCGGTCTGAACCCTCATGCTGCGACTGCTCCTGATCGTGACCGTGGCGTGTCTGTCCGCTGCGACCTTTGCGCAGTTGGATCCACAGCGGCCCAACGTCCTGGTGGTGCTGCTGGACGATTGGGGCGTGGATCGCATGGATGCCTACTCAGCATCCAGCTCACGCACTCCTGTGCTCGACTACGTGGCGAGCGTGGGACAGCGTTACACGCAGGCCTACGCGGACCCCATCTGCAGCCCCACGAGGGCGGCAGCGCTGACGGGCATGCTGGGTGTTCACACGGGGGTCATGGACGCCTTCCCCTGGGTCAACTTCACGTCGAACACCTTCGTGCTGGACCCCGCCACCGTGGAGACGATTCCCGAGCTCTTGCACTCGACAGGCTATGCCTCCGCGGCCATCGGCAAATGGCATCTGACGGCTCCCAATTGGCAACCTGACCCTTACCTCCACCCGGTGGAGTTTGGTTTCGATGTGCACATGGGGCCCATCACCAATCTCATCCTGAGCCTGGGTGCCTCGTACGACGACTACGAGTACAACCACGCCTTCGGACAGCAGGCCACGCAGATGCGTGAGACCACGTACGCCACCACCAAGCAGGTGGACGATGCCATTGAGTGGATCGCGCATCAGGGCGATGCACCGTGGTTCACGTGGCTGGCGCTCAATGCACCCCATAAGCCGTGGACGCTCCCACCGCAAGACCTGGTGAGCGTGGACCTCGCGGATGTGGTCACGGAAGAGGAGAAATACGACGCTGTGCTCGAAGCTGCCGACACGGAGATCGGGCGCCTCCTGGTGAGCATCCGTCGTGCGACCCTGCAGAACACGGTGGTGATCATCTTGGGTGACAACGGCACTCCACAGAGCGCCTTCAGCGATCCGAGCGTGCCCCAGAAGAAGGGCACCGTGGCGCAGGGCGGTATCCATGTGCCACTGATTGTGTGGCATTCCGCCGTGCAGCCAACAGTGGTCGAGGATCTCGTGCACGTTGTGGATCTCCATGCCACCGTGCTCGAACTCACGGGGACGCCCCCTCTGCCCATGAGCGATTCGCTCAGCTTTGCGCCCTTGATCCATGGCGCTGTGCAGGGCCCTCGGGACACGGTGTATGTCACACGCCGCAAACCCCTCGGCTTCGGGCCGTGGACCAACTCCTCGACGGCGGTCCTTGACGGGGACTACAAACTCAGAGAAGAAGGCTTCGATCGCAAGTTCTACGAGTTCCAGGCCGATGACCTGGAGTCGATAGTGGCCACTCCGCTGGGGCCGGTGGCGTTCGCCGCCAGGGCCAAGCTCACGGCGGTGATGAACGCGCTCGCGCCTTGACGAGGACGCGAGCCGGCTCAGCTGCCGTGGGTGTGGTCTGTGCCCAGAAGGTGTGCGTCGATGCGGTGCAGCACCTCGAAGCGTGGCGGCGCCGTGCGTTGAAGCAGGGCTGCGTGCTGCGCGTCGAAGCACGCCACCTCTTCGGCGTTGAGCGTGGCGCCGATTCCGCGGCAGGCCCGGATGCGGCCACGCCAGCTTTCGTGCGTGAACGACAGACCCTCGTCGTACTCGAAGTTGCCCAGGAACGGGAAGTCGTCCGGAGTCCAGCCAGGCTTTGCTGCGATCAGCCCGGGCCAATCGGCGCCGCCCCAGTCGGAGTTGTGCTGCAGGACGAGCGCCTCGGAGGAGCGCGCGATGCTGTCCAGCCTGGGTAACCAACAGAGGTGGCACGTCATGAGCCTGCCGCCGGGGGCTGTCACGCGGCGCACTTCTTCGAGAACCCGTGGCGTGTCAAAGTAGAGCCAGCATTGGCTGGCAGTGACCAGGTCGAAGGAACCGGCAGGAAGGCCCGTGTCCTCAGCGGGGCGCACGTCGAAGTGGGCCTTGAGGCCGGCCCCGGCAGCGACGTCTCGCGCGGCCTGCACCTGATCGACGGCGATGTCCACGCCCGTGACGTGGGCGCCACGCCGAGCGAGCCCAAGAGAAAGGGCACCCGTGCCGCAGCCGAGGTCCAGCACCCGCAAGCCATTCATGGGGACGCCGAGGGCAGCGAGATGCTCGTAGAAGCTGTCCGGGTAGCCAGGGCGGAACGACGCGTAGTCGTCGCTCGTTCGCCCCCAATCGATGCTTCGCTGGCCGTCGTGCGCTGGGATGCCGTCCATGACGCCAGCCTACATCGGGGCGCCGCCAGCGGCCGTGCTCGTCTCTTCCCTCGCGCCCGTCCGTCATGTGGTCATGGATGCTGTCGTGCGCGAAGGGCAGGTGGCGACCCTGGCGGTGGACGGCGAGCTGGGGGACGCCGTCTTCTTGTTCCTCTCGCATGTCCGCGCAGGCACCGATCCCGCCCCTCAAGGACGTGCTGGTGTTGGATGCCAACAGCCTCAACGGCCCGCGCTTCTTGGGCTTCGTGCCAATCAGCGGAGATTTTCTGGTGCAGGCGACCGCTCCTTTTTTACCAGGTGGTGTGGATGCGGAGCTGGTGCTCTTGCAGTCGGCGTTCGTCAGCGCGGGTGGGTCGGCGACCCTCGGTCCGGCCACCAGCGTGGTGGTCTTGGACGCTGGTTTCTGAGCAGAGCGGACACACGCCAAAGCTCAGCCGGTCGAGTTCATGAAGGCACGGCTCGGCGAGTCGCCTTCGTGCGCTTGCACTGAGGGTCATGCGTTCAATGGGTTTCGAGCTGAAGCAACGAAGGGGCGAATTCTCGCACCGGTAGCATGCCGACATCCGGATTGCATGAAGCGCCCGAGAGAGCTGCTGGCGCAATCCCGAATCCGACCGTAAGTTGAGTGCGTCAAGTCGGGTCGGGCCACCCTATAGGACGGGTACATCCTTGGGTGGGTTCGTGGAGCAGTGAGTTCCGGTGGTCCACGACTCCGTCTCGGTGTGATGCCTCGGGTGTAGCCATCGATTGTCGTGGCTAGGTCTCCGCGGCTACCAAATCAGGACGAGGAAAATTCTTATGCCAGATCCAGCCATGCAGCCAGAAGAAGATCCCCAGCTCTTGGGTGATACCGCTCCGACGACGGTCACCGCGACAATGACCTGGTCCGGAGCAGGAGTCTCCATCGCCTTGCCCAATGTGGACGAAGCGGCGCCGTCCAGCGTCAGTTGGGACTCGACCAACATCTCGGAGAACTCTTCGTCCCGGTGGACGAGCAGCACCTCCACCGTGAGCAACAACAGTCTCAGCGCCGTGTATGCCGGTGGCACGTACTCCAACGCCACTATCTCGCGCGGTGCGACGTCGGCTGTCTTGACGAAGAGGTGATCGACTCGGCTTTGGTCGGTTTGGACATTGTGAAGTCGGGCCGGGCAACGTTCAGCGCACATCGCCGCTGCTTGATGATCGGGGCTCTCAGCATGTTGCTGCTGGCCCCGTCGCTCGCGGCGCAAGATGAGCCCGGCGATGGCTCGACGGACTCGAATCGCTTGCTCCTCGGAGAGCGACTTGAGCTCCAGCTGACGGTCGATGATCACCCCGTACCGGGCATGGGTGCTGCGCGGATCTTCCGCGTGGCGCCCGGCTCGGTCGGTTTCACCAGCTCTTCCATCACCGTCGAAGCAGAGTCAGTGGATGGCGATGTGTTGTTGGCGCTGCTCGGCGTGGATGGCACTTCGGTGGCCGAGGATGATGACGGTGGCGTAGAGACGAACGCCCGGCTCGTTGTCAATGGAATCACGGAGGGGGCGGAGCTGCGCTTTCTCGTAGCCTTCAAGGCCACACGCGAGGCGGATGTCAGCCTCAGTGCGCATGCGGGCGTGGTTGAGCCGGCCACGGGGCAAGAGCTGGCGCTCGCACGTGGTCGCTGGCGAGCTGCCCGGGGGCACCGGCGCCTCGCCCGGGATGAGGCCGCTGGCGCGTGCTCGGACCTGATTCAGGCAGCGAGCCTGCTGTTCAATGTGGAGCGTTATGCGGAAGTCGTGGCGGCGCTCGGCCCAGCCGAGCCGCTCTTGGACGAGCATGCGGCGGCGGCCGTCCGACCCTATGCGCGTGCATTCCATGCCTGCAGCGTGTATCGCCTGGGGTATCTGGGGGAGGCTCGCAAGCGCCTGGAAGCCGCCCTGTCCGCGGCGCGTTCGGCTGGCATCGCACCTGTTGAGATGTTGGTGGCGTCCGACTTGGGCCGACTCATGGCGAGCACGGGCGAGCAGGTGGGGGCTGAGGCTGCCCTAACGCGTGCCCTGGAGTTATCGCACCAGCTGGGCGATCGGGCCAACGAGCTCCTGCTGCAGAATGAGATGGCCCGCCTGTTTCTGGCCCAAGGCTGGATTGTGCGGGCGGACCAGAGTTGTAAGACGGCGGAGGCGCTGGCCGGCGAGTTGGGCATTCCGCGCCTGCTGTCGGAGACCTTGGCTACTCGTGCGCGATGGTATATCGCGAGCGGTGACGTGCGCTCTGCCGAAGCTCCGCTTGAGCAGGCTGTGCTCCTGTCGGCCTATGTTGCAAGCCGCGCCAATCTGCTTGGTGAGCTGGGTCAGGTTCGCCAACTCCTAGGTGACCCCCGTGGGGCAACCCATGCCTTTTGGCAAGCAGCGGAGATAGCGGCGGAGCTGAAGGATCCTGCCTTGCTCGCGACTGCCCTCATGGGAATGGGGGGCGCCCACTTCAGCCTGGACGAACCGCTCGCCGCGAAGGATTGCTTCGAGGCCGCGCTGAAGGAACTCAACACAGTGGGCGACCCAAGGAACCGTGCCCTGTGCATGACGTTCTTGTCCGAGACGCTCTCGACAATGGGCGAGGGAGAACTCGCCCTCGCAGAGGCAATGAAGGCTCTCAAGTTGGCGCAGACCCTCGGTGACAGGCCGATGCTCTCCAACGCTTCTTCTGCCGTTCGCTTCTGTCACTACCTCGCGGGAAATTTCGAGCAGCTGGAGAAAATCACCCGCGATCATCTGACATCCATGGAACGGGCGCAGCTCCCGGCTGAGGTGGCTCGCGCGCACGCGGATCTGGCGGAGGTCCACTTCCAACGGGGCCGGCTCAAGGAGGCGCAAGTCGCGGCGCAGATCGCCTTCGAAACCTTTGAGGGCATGCGGCTCGACGAGGAGCGCGTGGCGTTCGTGGCTTCCCAGGTTTTGACGAAAGTTGCGATTGCTCGCGGAGATCTGCCCGCCGCCGAGGTTTCTATGGATCGCATGGAGCTGATTGCGCGACGAATCGAGATGAAGGCGGGGGACGCGCACGCGGTCTCAACGCTGCGATCTGGCGAAGTCCTGCACACCGTGGCTCAGTTGGCGTACGACCTCACCGCCTTGCGGGTGCGCAAGGCCAGTGCTCAACAAGAGGTCCGTGCTGCCTTGGACGAAGGCTTGCGTCTAGCCGGCCAATGGAAGGGGCTGGAGCTTGCCGAGGGCTTGCAGACTTTTCGACGAGCTGGAAGCAATCCAGAGACATCCGCCCTGCTGCAGGAGCGTCGACGGCTGCTCCAGGACCGCGACGATGTTGTTTCCGAGTTGCTCGCCGCCGTGGCGCAGGATCTCTCGCAGGAGGAACGCCAAACCCTGTCCGAGAAAGCTCACGGCTTGGACGGGGCGGCGCAGCAGATCGCCGCACAGCTCGCCGAGCTTTCGCCGCAGGATGCGTCCCTTGAGGGTCTGGTCAGTTGGGGGCTGGCGGAGGTCAGAGCCAGCTTGGCGAGCGACGAGGTGTACATCGAGTTTGTCGAAGGGCAGGAGAGGCTCTACAGCTTCGTCGTGTCGCGGGATTCGGCACAGATGCACGACTTGGGGGAGGTCGCCACGCGTCGCAGGGAAGTCGATGAGTTTGTAGCAGGTTTGTCTCAGCGCGAGCGACTTGCGAGCTGTGAGACAATTGCAAACGCGGGGGCGGAGGTCTGGGGTGCCTTGATTGGCAGGTCCCTCGATCAGCCGCTGCCCGGAGGGTCACGCCTGGTGATCGTGCCCAGCGGGTCGCTGTCCACGCTCCCTTTCGAGGCGCTTGTGCTTGCCAGCGCTGACGAGCCGTCCAGCTTCGAGGATGTCGACTTCGTGCTGGATGAGCACGAAGTGGTCTACGCCTCGTCGGGCCCGGTGTTCGCTGCGCTTCAATCAAGTGGGCCCCGAGCCACACCAGGTCGGGCGTTGGTGTTGGGTGACCCGGTCTATGACGCGCCGTCCACATCCACCTTGCGCGGCACGCGCGATCCCCGAAGCCTAGGCTTCACGCGCATTCCAGGTACACGCGACGAGGCGCTTGCCCTGGCGCGCGTCCTGCTGAAGGCGGCGGGTGCGGAGTCGACGGACTTCGGGGCCCTGGACATCCGGGAGCAGGATGGCGTCGAGGACGATGTGCTCGACTTACGCAGCTTGAGACTCGTCCTGGGGCGCGAGCTGACGCCGGATGTGCTGACAGGTGACCTGCGCGAGTTCGGTCTCATTCACGCCGCGACCCACGGGCACATGGATGTGCACGACCCTGGCTTGACGGGGCTCGCGCTGACGCCCTCGGCCAGCGACGACGGCTTCGTCACGACCGCCGACATCCTGGAGCTCACGCTCGATGCCGACCTCGCCGTGCTCTCTGCCTGCGAAACGGCTCGGGGGCGCGTACGCAAGGGAGAGGGCGCCTTGTCTCTCTCTCGCGCCTTCCTCTATGCCGGCGCACGCTCCGTGGTGAGCAGCATGTGGCCCGTGGACGATCGGGAAACCGAGCGCACCATGAAGGTCTTCTACGACGGCATGCTGAGCGAGGGTCTCACGGTGTCCAGTTCCCTGCGCGCCGCGAGACTCGCCATTCGTCACGGAAAGCCGTCGCCCGATGCCTTCCGGGGCGTGGGGCGAGGATCGAGCCTTGGCGGTTCGCTACGCAAGAAAGGCGGGAGCGAGCTCGCGGGACATCCCTACTTCTGGGCGCCCTTTGTGTACGTCGGGCCGACCTCGCTGAAGCTCGCGAGGTAGGTGGGGCAGCGCGGGTCCGAACCACCTGGGCATGAGTGCGCCCCCTCTTCATCGGCTCAATCTGGCTGCAGTGGCGTGCTTGCGGTCGTCGGTCCGTCAGCGGTCTCTTCCGGCAGACCCAGCTCGGCGAGCCTGTCGCGTCGATCTTGCAGCAGGCTTTCGTAGAACTCCCGGTCGTGGAGAAACCAGGTTCCTTGCTGCACATCGAAGGGCACGCGCTGCTTGCGAAAACGCTCCTCCTGGCTGACGAGCGACGCCACGGCCGACCGGATCTGATGAGCCAGACCTGAACTGCCAGCTTGCTTTGCGCGCAGCTCGAGTTCCTTGTTGGCAAAGAGAACCAGCACACACGGATAGCCGTACTGCCAGTTGGCATCGAGCTCCTCGATGGGCGGGTCCGTCTCAGCGAACTGCTCGCGCAGCCGGGTGACGAGCTCACGGAGCGCGGGATCGCCCACGCGGAGAAAGCGCCTCATGTCCCAGGTCGCATAGACGACGAAGAGCTTGTAGAGGATGAAGGCGACAACGCCGATCCCCAGCAGCCCCATCATCGTCCAGAACACGATGTCCATCAGGGTCTCTATCATGCGCAAGCACTCCTGATCATCACGCTCCAGTCGATCGTCCCGCGACTCACGAAGTTTGGAAGCGTGACGGCTGGTGGCCCGCGGACATCCTACAGCCTGTCAGGGCGTCGTCATCAACAGAGCGTTCGACAGCGTGAGCCCGTCGGGCACCGAGAAGTCCTGGACCACGAACTGCAGGAAGATCTCGATGTCGGAGGCGATGCCGGCGGGCCAGTTGACCGAGAGCGACGACTGGCCGCTGACGTCCGAGTTGAAGAGCAGCTGGGCGTTGGGGGGGAAGGCGTGGACCGTGCCTCCGATGGCGTCCAGCGGCGTTGAGCTGAAGGAGATCCAGGCCAGCATGGGGGTGCTGGCCGGCACGTTGGTCAGCACCCGATCCATGGATGTGCCGGGGCTGAGGTCGCCCTTCGAGCGCAGCGCGGGGCGGCCGTTGATGCCCGGTGCCGAGCCGCCCAGGTCGTTCCACCAGTCGTTCTGGGAGATGCGTAGCACGAAGCTGGCGGCGACGAGGATGTTGCCCGAGGCATCCAACTTGATGTCCGTGGGCGCGACGAAGTTGCTGAGGGGGAAGACGCTGGCCTGGTCGGCCAGCTCCGTCACCGTCCCGTTGGAGTCAACGCGGAACACGTTGTTGCTGAGGAAACCGGCCACATAGACGGCCCCAAAAGCGTCGACAGCCACACCCGAGGGTTCGGAGAGCGTGTTGCCCAAGCCGTCGCCCGAAACCTCAAGGATCTGGCTGACCGTGCCGCCTGGCGTGATGTGGAGGACGTTGTTGCTGGCGGCCCCCGTGACGTAGACATCCCCGGCCCAGCTGGCGGCGACACCTCTCGGCAGGAGCAGCTCGGCCCCCGGCCCCGCGCCGTGGGAGTCCACGATCTCGCTGATCACGCCGCCCGGTGTGATCTTGAAGACGTTGTGTGATTCGCAGGCGACATAGAGGTTTCCGGCACCGTCCAGCGCAAGGTCCACGGGCACCTGGAGAGGGTTGCCCATGCCGTCGCCCGTGACGTCCGCGATCTGCGAGATGACGCCACCTGCTGTGATCTTGAACACGTTGTCGCTGGAGAAGCCTGCGACATAGACGTTGTCCTCGGCGTCGACAGCGATCCCGTGCGGCCTCGCCAACAGGTTTCCGGCGCCATCTCCGAGGCCGTCGATGATCTGGGTCACTAACCCGGAGGGTTCCGCGCGCAGCACGTTGTTGTTGTTCATGCTCGAGACGTAGACGGACCCATCGCTCCCAGTGGCCATCTTCGTGGGCCCGAGCAGCAGGTTGCCCATGCCATCACCCACCTGGCTCATGACCTGCACGTTCATGGACTCGCTGTCGCTGCGGGTCACCCGGTTGGTGAGGGTCGAGCTGGTAAAGACCCGGTTCAGGTAATCCACAGCGATTCCGCTGGGGTTGAAAGCCACGGGCACTGACAGCGACGAAGGATCCACGAGCAGGTCGACCGTGCCGCCCGTCCCAACCTTGAGCACCGTGTCCGATGCCACGCCGGAGAGCACGACGGATCCGTCCGCCAGGATCAGCGGGTCATGCGTCACGAGCACAATGTGACCCATGCCGTCCCCCAGCTGTCCCACCAGCTTGGTGATGGTGCCGTCGGCTGCGCGCCTCCAGAGCCAATCACTGCCCGTGTTCATGCTGTGCATCCAGTACACGTTGCCCGCGTTGTCCGTCGCGAGGCTGCGGTAGGACCCCGCAAGGCTTGAGGCTTGGGTCAGCAGGCTTCCGCCCAGTGTGTACTGCTCAAGCTTGGTCGACATGGCAAACAAGTCGAGGGTCACGATCCAGAGTGAGCCCAGCGAGTCGGCCGCGATGCGCTGGCTTGTGAAGCCGAACGTCGCGAAGATCAGGGTCACGGTGCCCATGACGTCAATGGAGAACACCTGTTGCTGATCCGAAACGAAAACCGTTCCAGCTGTGTTGACGACGATTTCCCTGGCCAAGCTGAACGACGCTTGGCCGTCCCCTGCTGGAGTCAGGATCTCCTCGAAGACACCACCCAGTCCTCGTTGGAACACGCGGCCGGCACCAGAGATGAACAGCTCGCCGCCTGAGAAGTGAACGCCTGCCGCGCTCAGGGGCGCCGCTGGGCCCAGGCCACTGGCATCCATCTCGACGATGATCTGTCCGAGAGGTGTGACACGGAAGACGTTGTTGCTCGCCTGACCCGCGATCCACACATCGTCGGAGCCATCCACGACGAGCGTGAACGGATCGGCCAGGGGGTTGCCGAGCCCGTCGCCGGTGGCGTCGAGCACGACGCTCACACTTCCATCCGGCGCCCGTCGAAAGACGTTGTCCGAATTCAAACACGCCACATAGAGGTTGTCCTGGGAGTCGAGGGCCATCGCGCTGGGAGCATCGAAGGCGTGCAAGGGCAGGCCGCTCGTTCGGTCGATGACAACGCTCACCGTGCCATCCGCGGCGACCTGGTAGACGCCGTCCGATGTCGAGCTGGAAAGGTAGATGTTGCCAGCCGAGTCGACGATCGGTTCCGACGGACTGTCGAAGACCGAGGACGGGTTGGGGATGGCGGCGAGATCCTGTGCCCGGGCAGGCGACCCCAAGAGAACGAGAGAGAGCATGCTGGCGAAGCAAGCGAGCATCGTGCTGGTGCGGGTCAACATGGCGGAGACGGCTCCTGTCTTGTCGTGGGCAAGGAAAAGACGGTGCGCCCAGAGTCGTGCGAAGAGCAGAGGTCGAGCCCGTGCGCCCCACATGACGTGGGTGATGCTTGTGGCGGGCCCCCGAAACACAGGCCCGCCCGATCCCGAGTCACTCAAGATAGCGAGTCCCTCAAGGTAGGTATCACAAGCCCTGCCGGGGCCCCTCTGGCGCCAGCACGGGCGCCCCCAGCACCGGGCTCCCAGGCACCCAAGGAAGACCGTGATAGCCTTCAAGCGTCGGTTTTCGGCTCTCGTTGGGTGTGTGTCGTGTTTCTTCAACTGCTCCTGCTGCCTCTTGCACTGCTCCTGCAGGAGGGAACCCCTGGGCCCCCGGCCGACAACGTCCTGGTGATCGTGGCCGACGATATGGGTGTCGAGCGCACTCCAGCTTACGGCTTGAGCGTGGTCAACAACGGCCCCGCGCCCTGGATCTCGGCCTTGGCGGGGCACGGTGTTCTCTTCCGCAAGGCCTATTCGGAGCCGTCCTGCAGCCCGACCCGGTCGGCCATCCTCACGGGCAAGCACCCCTTCCGGACGGGCATCGGGCGAGGGGTCGGGTTCTACAGCGGCAGCGGCCTGGTGGAAGGTGACCCAGCGGAGGTCACCCTGGCCGACACCCTTGGGGCGACGCATCGGACGGCGGCTATCGGCAAGTGGCACTTGAGCATCCGCGAGAACTTGGGCGGTACGGAATACCAACACCCCGTCCTGTACGGCTTCGACCTGCACCGCGGCCCCATAGCCAACTTGGCTCCCAACGACCCTAATGGCTACGTCAACTACGTGCAGAACATCGCCGACGCCAACGGCAACACACAGGTGCAGGTGACAGGGAGCTATGCCACAAGCGACCAGGTGGACGACGCGCTGCAGGTCATCGACGAGGCAGGCAGCGAACCGTGGTTCGTGTGGCTCGCCTTCAACGCGCCGCACACGCCCTTTCATGTGCCGCCGTCGGAATTAACGACGCTGGGTGTGACCGGGCTGAGCACTGACTCGCGCAAGCACCGCGCCGCCATCGAAGCCATGGACACGGAGATCGGGCGCTTGTTGATGAGCATCCGGCCCGCCGTCCTGGCGCGCACCTGGATCGTCTTCGTGGGGGACAACGGTTCCCCGGGCTCCACCTTGCCGGGCATCACAGAGGCCAAGGGTACGGCGAACGAGTTCGGCATCCACGTACCGTTGCTCGTTGTCGGCCCCGGAGTCGTGGCTCCCGGCCGCGAGGTGGACTCCCCAGTGGGCGTCACCGATCTCTACGCGAGCATCTGCGACATGGCCGGGGTGCGCACGCCACCCGAGGCGGTCGACAGCATCTCGTTCATGAACCTGTTACGAGACCCGGCGGGTATCGCCCGTCGGCAGCATGTGTTTTCCGAGGGCTTCAACCCCAATGGGGCGCCGCCCTATCTCACCCACGACCGGGCCGTGCGCGACCAGCGCTACAAACTGAGGCAGAAGCTGCCCCAGGGCAGCGCGCCCAGCCCTCTCAGTTTCTTCCACCTCGCGACGGATCCCTTCCAGAACGTCGACCTCTTGCCGCAACTGGGCTCGGCCCAGCAAGCGGTCTTTGAAGCGCTGGCTGGGAAACTCGAACAGTTGAAGGACCGATGATGACTGCTGCCCGTGCACGATTGCTGCCCACCTTCGCTGTTGCGCTCTGCCTCGCCACCCAGCTTTCTGCGGCTCGAGCGCAGGATGCGGCCGAGCCCCGGCCCCGCAGCGTGCTCTTCTACGTGATGGACACCTGTCGTCAGGACCGCTTGAGTTCCCATGGCTACGGGCGCGAGACCACGCCTTTCCTTGAGTGGCTGGCCGAGCGCTCGGTGGTCTTCGAGAACTGCTCAAGCCAGGCGCCATGGACCAAGCCCTCCATGGCGTCCATGCTCAGCTCTCAGTACCCGTCCGCCACGGGTGTGTTCCGCATGGATCAGCAGCTCCCGGACCGCTTCGTCACCTGGCCGGAGGTCCTGCAGGCCCATGGGCTCCAGACCGTCGGCTTCTCCGCCAACATCGTGATGGGCAGCGCCCTCTCCAACTTCACCCAGGGGTTCCACCACTTCGTCGAGTCCACGGAAGTGAACGGTGGCGACCCCATCCGCTTCGCGAGCGGCTCCGCGAAGAAGCTCAATCAGCACGTCTTCCGCTGGTTGGACGGAAGCCCCCAGTGGCCCATGTTGCTGTACGTGCATTCGGTGGATCCGCACGAAGAGTACGAGCCCGAGGCGCAGTACCTCGAGCGCTTCGCCGACCCGGACCGGCACGGCCAGTTCCGGGAGGACTGGGCAACGCTGCTCGAGAGCCGACCGCCGATCCCGGGCCTCTACGTGACGCAGGACAACTTCGAGCAGACGCAGGTGGACGCCGCGTCCTTCGTGGAGCACGCAAGCAACCTGTACGACGCGGACATCCTCGCCAACGACGACCAGCTGCAGCGGCTGTGGGACAAGCTGCAGACGGAGGGCTGGGGCGAAGACTTCGTCTTCGTGTTCACTTCGGACCACGGGGAGGAGTTCTTCGACCACGGCGCCACCAGCCATGGCTACAGCTTGTACGACGAGATGATCAGGGTTCCGCTGATGATCTACGCACCCGGGCTGCTCCCGGCGGGAAGGCGCGTGAAGACGCCGGTGCGTTCGCTCGACATCTACCCGACGCTCTGCGAGTTGATGGGCGTGCAGCCGCCGGAGGGCTTGCAAGGGCGCAGCCTCCTGCCGCTGGTTCGTGGTGAGGGCACCGACGCTGCGGACGTCCCCGACGTCATCTCCGAGCACCGCGAGGACCCGATCCTGCGCCGCATTGGGCATGGTTCGGGAGACATGGTGAGCATCCGGCGCGGGCGCTGGAAGTTCATCTCGAACGCCCTCGGCCCGCAGCTGCTGCCCAGGCCGCGCTTCGAGCTCTTTGACCTGGAGGCGGACCCGGGTGAACGGACCAACCTCGCAGACAAGCACCCGGAGCTGGTGCACGAACTGGAGGCGGAGGCGGTGGCCTTCGTGCAGAGCCAACGTGCCGAACTTGTTCCGGAGACCGGTGTGGAGCTGGACCCGGAGGTGCTGGAGCAGCTGAGAGAGCTGGGGTACATCGGCGAGGCCGAGCCTGTCGCGAACATCTGGGACGCTCTCAGGTCCGAGGACCTCGACACGATCCTGCGCAGCCTTGAGTCCGGGGCGGATCCGAACCAGCTGGAGGAGGTGGTGGGGATCAGCCCGCTGTCGATCACGGCCATGGTTGGCAATGTGCAGCTGGCCAGGATCTTGGTGAAGGCAGGAGCGAGGGTCGATGGCGCCAACACCGATGGTTCCTCAGCTCTGCACGGAGCCGCCTTCCTTGGCCGCGTGGACATGCTGCAGTTCTTGCTGGAGCAAGGCGCTGACCGATCACTCAAGAACGCTCTCGGGGACACGGCTCTCAGTGCCGCGGCCACACCCTGGAACATCACCGAGTTCATCGCGGGGATGTTGGAGCTCCCCGTGGAACGCGAGGCGGTGGAGGCGGGCCGGGCGGAGTGCGTGGCGATCCTTGAAGCGGAAGCGCTCTAGGGCGGGCACGACAGGACCCGCCTCAGGGCAGGACCTTCTGTTCCTGCAGCCACTTCTTCAGGACCGGCTCCAAGGGCACTTGGCGCCCCCGGCTGTCCGTGAAGTTGTGGTTGGCGTCCTCCAGCACGCTTGTCGTGTGTTGCGTGTGGCCTTCGCGCTCCAGCTTGCCCATCTCCTGCAGGCAGGCGCGGGTGGGGATCACGTCGTCGCGGGAGCCGAAGATCCACAGGGTCGGGGTGGGGAGGCGGCGCAACAGCTTGCGCGGGTCGTATCCCCTCTTTCCGTCGAACCGTTCCACGGCGTCGTCGGCCTCGTCCAGACTGCGCCCTGCCTGCAAGGCCTGCGCATGGCACTCCTCTTCACCAGCGGAAACCGGCGGGCCGCAGGCGCTGATGATGAAGCGCACGTCCTCCGTCTGATCGGCTACCAGAGGCATGACCCAGCCCGCCTGGCTGCCGCCGATGAGTCCCACTCGCGCGGCGTCGATCTGGCCTTGCTTCAGCAGCCAGGCGTGCGCAGCGGCGGCGTCGCCGGCCAACTGGTCGAACACCTTTTCGCTCCCGTCGACGCTGAAAGGCGGAAAGGCGCCAGTGGATTCACCGCAGCCACGCTTGTCGTAAGCCAGCACCGCCAGGCCCAGCCGCAGGCAGATGCTTGTGTAGTAGTGCCACTGCATGCGCCGTGTGGTGGGGGCCGAACCATGCAATTGGACCACTGCGGGGTAGGGCGGGGAGAAGCCGGGCGGGAGGTAGAGCGTGGCAGCCAGGCTCACGTCGCCGGACTTGATCAGCACGTCCTGGTGTTCGACAGTCTCGCCGCTGCTCAGCTGCCAGGAGGCCTGCGTCGACCGGGGCGCATGGCGAGGCTGCTGAGTGGCATCCGGTTGCGCCGACAGGCTCATGTCGCCGTGCTGCCAGGCCGCGTCCGTGACTTCCCCTGAGCTGCCCAGTTCAAACGTCAGCCGTCCCTCGACCGGGAGCGGTTGCTCAGGCGCAGGTCCCCAGCTGAAGTCGGTGCTCGTGCGCGGGAAGAGGATGCGCACGAAGCCGGGCTCGGGGCCGAACAGAGCCAGGACCTCGTCGGACTCCCGCGGGTAGGTGGCGACCTCGAAGCTGGCGCCATCCTCCAGCCGATACACGCCGACCAGGCGTTGCTGCTGTAGGTCGCTCAATTCTTGAACGCGCACGAGGTCGAAGCTGGTGCGACCGCCCACGAGCTGTCCCTCGATGTGTCCACGCAGGGTGTCGTCAGCGAGGGTGGTGTCGGCTTCGCCGCTCAGCTCCCCGAACTGGATCTTCCAGCTCAGCGCGTCCCCTCGACGGGATACCTCGGCCGGAAAGCGAAAGCCTCGTTCGGGGAGTTCCAGGCCGACAGTCGGTTCCGTGCCTTCGCCCTCGATGCGGACGATGAGCGAGACGAACTCATCCGGCAACGCGAAGCCTCCGGCCCAGGTTCCTTCCAGCCGGTCGTCGGGCGCCGTGGTGGCAGGACTGAGCAGCGGGAGCAGGGTCAGCAGCAAGCAGGACAGCATGGGGCACCTCCATGGATGGGGGCGCTAGTTTGAGGGGGAGTCCGGTGCGCCGATAGAACGCACCGAAGGGTGGCGTCAGTTCCGCCAGCTTGAGCGCGCGCGCCACTCCCCGGGCGAGAGACCCGTGGCGCGCCGGAACACGCGCCCGAAGTGGCTCTGGTCGCTGAATCCCAGGGAGGTTGCGATGTCCACCAGGCTGCGTCGGCCTTCGGCGAGGGCCGTCATGGCGGCATGCACACGCAGCTGCCGACGGTACTCGCCCACGGAGCAGCCGAAGCACTCCCGGAAGCGCTTGGCGAGGTAGACGGGGTGCACGTCCACGGCCTGGGCCAACTCGTCAAGGGATGGGTTGTGGGCGACGTTGTCCTGGAGCAGCTCCCGCACGCGCCGGTGCCAGGGCAGCATGCGCACGCGCTGCGACCGCCGGTGGGTCATGGAGAACTCGATCAGCAGGTTGATGCTCCATTCGCGCCCGCTGCCCAGGGACTCCAGCTGCGTGCCGCCCGCCAGGTCGAGATTGGCGCGGCGCCCCAGGTGGTGCAGTCGCAGGTCGCGCACCATGGTCGGCTCGGCGCAAGGGCCGCAGCTGTCCTCAAAGGCCTCCCAGATGTCGTCGTCCAGCTCCACGTTCAAGCAAAGCAGGTTTTGCGGGCCGAAGGTGTCGTCGTGCTCGATGCCCGGGGGCTTCAGCAGCAGGTCGGTGGGCTCGCAGTGCGCCTCGCCGCCGTCCCAGCGTTCGGTGTACGCGCCAGCCAAGGCGATGCACACATTGGCCTTGGGGTGTACGTGGCGGGGCGTCGTCCACCCTGCGGGGTACTCCGCCCGATTCAGCCGCGTCCCCTGCACGCTGCCCTCGTGATGGCGATGGCCCAGCTGGCCGCAGGGTAGGTGAGGTGTGGTCATGGGCTGTGTCGCGCCGGGAAGGAATCCGCCCAGGCGAGGGTTCGTGGTGGCGGGCGGGGTCGAGTGGTCCACCATCCTTGCCCGTGGAATCTCACGCACAAGGGACGATTCTGCGGCTGCCAGATAGGGCTTGACAGATATTTAGCATGTAGGCTAAATTTCGGTCATGAGCCCAACCCAACCAAAAACAGTGATCTGCAGCTACCAGGTGAAGCCCGGCCAGGAAGCTGAGTTCGAGAAGCTCCTCTCCGTGCATTGGAAGGCCTTGCATGGCGCGGGGCTGACCACCGACGCGCCGCCTCAAATCTTCCGAGGGCGGGCTTCCGAAAAGCCCGGGGGCGATCACGGCGCCACGGGACGCTACATCGAGATCTTCCAGTGGATCGACGGGGCCGCGCCCGGCGTCGCACACCAAACCCCCGAGATCATGGCGGTCTGGGAGCCCATGGGGGCGATGTGCAGCGCCATGGACTTCCCGCACTTCGACAGCATCAAGCCCTAGGTCCGGGTGAGTGCTGCACGCTCAACGTCAGCGGCACGACGCCTAGCGGATGTGGAGGCGGTCTTCGCTGCTCTCGCGCACCCGTCCCGCCGGCAGATCCTGTTCGTGCTCCACTATCGAGGGGGCGAGATGATGGCGGGGGACATCGCGGAACGCTTCGCCTGCTCCTGGCCCACCACCACGCGCCACCTCGGTGTGCTGCGGGACTCGGGGCTGATTGAGGTGGAGCGGGAGGGGCGTCACCGCCTCTATCGGCTTCGCGGCGATTTCTTGACGACCATTCTGGGGGAGTGGCTGGGCCACTTCGAGTGAGGCACTCTGGGCCGGAAGCGAGGGCCACGGAAGAGTGAATTCGATTGCACCCTGGGCGGCACAGGAGCGCTCAGCTGGAGTCCGTGGGCTACAGCCGCCCGCTGCAGACCTTGCAGAAGGTCGCGTCCGCGTCGTGCCCTTCACTCGAGCAGTCGGGGCAGACCTGCGTGGAGACGCTCGTGCGCTTCGCCGAGGCCCACTCGGCTGAGATGATCCCACCGGGGATGATCAGGATGCTGTAGCCCAGGAGCATGACCACCGCGGCCACCAGCTTGCCGACCGGCGTGATGGGCGAGATGTCGCCGTAGCCCACCGTGGTCACTGTCACCACCGCCCAATAGATGCCTTGCGGGATGGAGGTGAAGCCGCTCCCCTCGCCCTCGATCAGGTACATCGCCGAGCCGACGATGCAGATGATGATCAGCACCGCCGTGAAGAACACGATGATCTTGGGCCGGCTGGACGCGAGAGCACGCCGCAGTTGCGCGGCCTCCGACAGGAACTGCGCCAGCTTGAAGACGCGGAACACGCGCAGCAGCCGCAGCGAGCGCACCACCGCTCCGTGTCGCCAGCCGATGTCCACCAGCAACAGGTAGCTGGGCAGGATGGCCAGGAAGTCCACGATGCCGAAGAAGCTGAAGACGTAACCGAGCTTGCGCCGCACGCACAGCAAGCGCAGCACATACTCGACGGTGAACAGCCCGGTGAACACCCACTCGGCGCCCACCAGCAGGGCCTCGTGCTTCACGCGAACCGCCGTCACGCTTTCGAGCATGGCCACCAGCACGCTCAGCACGATGACGATCAGCAGCACCACGTCGAACAGCTTCCCCGCGGGCGTCTCCGCCTCGAAGATGACGGAGTGCAACCGATGCCGCCAGGGGGCCAGGTTGTCGTCGGGTGATGTCGCCGCGGTCATGGAGCGCGATGGTAGCGCGGCGCGGGGGCAGGTTCGACTGCCGGAGCACCCGGCACCGGGTTGCAGGCACTTCGTGCGATCAGGGCGTCGCCGCCGTCACCGCGTTGGACAGCGTGATCCCGTGCACCGTCGAGAGGTCCTGCGCCAGGAATTGCAGCCATAAATCGACGCCTGACGGGAGGCCCGCTGGCCACACGAGCGACTGACTCCAGGTGCCTTCACCGTCGGTGAAGCGCAGGAACTGCGAGTTGGGCGGGAACGCGTGGATCGTGCCGCCAAAGTAGGCCGTCGGCAGTGAGCTGAAGGAGAGCCACGCGAGCATCGTCGCGAAGGGCGCTGCGTGCTCGAGACCCAGCGACAGCGTCTCGCCCGCCTGCAGCGAACCCTTGGGAGTCAGTACGGGCACGCCGCGCAGGCCGGCCACACCGCCGTGCAGGTTCGTCCAGGCCGTCGGCTTCTGGCTGAGGAGGGTGGCGAGCTCGTCATTCATGAAGAACACCTGCCTCCTGCCGGCGAGAGCAGCACCGTGGAGAGGGGCGGGGTCCATGTGGAGTTCTTGAGGCTGGCGCACGGCGGGCGTTTCCAGGGCATCCAAAACCTGGGGCACATCATCACGCTCGGAGGGCAACGGGTGTTGCACCTGGGGGATGCGGCGACCCGCCTGGAGAACTATGAGCCTTACGCCCTGAGCGAGCGTTCGCTGGACGTAGCCTTGGTGCCCTACTGGTTCTTCCTGGAAGCCGGTGGTCGACAATTGGTGGACGAGCATCTCCACGCACGGCACATCATCGCCTGTCATATCCCCGCAGCGGACCGGGATGAGGTCGCAGAGCAACTGGCGAAGACCGATCCGCGGGTGATCGTTCCGAGGTCGCCTTCGGAGCAGGGCTTGGAGTCTTGGACGATCGCTCCGTCAACGGCGCGTTGACTGAAGGATGGGTGACTGCGTCCGGCTTCAACTGCGCGCTTGTTGGCTGCGCACAGAACGGGTGTTCCCGGAACATCGGTTCACGAACCATGACGTGGAGTGCTGCGGTGAACTGCGCGAATCGGTTTCAGTTCCAACCTTGCAGCGTCGCAGTGATGTCTTAGGCTCCTGGGGCATCTCCGGGCAGAGGTGCAGGTCGTCGTCACCCCGATCGATGGCCAGTCGTCATTCCTTGGAGGAGGTTTGCGAACATGCGTGGGATCCATTGCGTCGTTGCGTCGTTGGGCATCGTCTTGCTCATGGCCAGTACAACCTTGGGACAATCCCAGGGGGCTACAGCACCTGGTCTTCGTCCGGTTCAAGGCAGCGCTGTTACGCCGGGCCCGTCTCAAGCGGCGCCGGTCCACGACATGTCGTGGTACCCGCACGAGATTCGCCCGCCATTCCTCGGCGAACTCTACGAGCACGAGGACACGCTCGACGTCGTCTACGCGGGTTCGGCGACCTTCACCATCGGCGACCCACCGCGCATCCCATCGGCGCTGCGAAAGCCCGTCGACCTCGAGCAGTTCGAGCCGGGATATTTCATCCTGCACTTCGAGGCGGACCTTCGCCCCCAAGACAAGGGCCACGTGGATGAGCTGACCGGTCGCGTGACCCGCACCGACGGCACGAGCCTCGCTCGTTGGTATCTCCCCAACAACGCGGTCATCGCCTGGGTGGACACGCCCGAGCTTCTCGACCGCCTCGACAATGAGAACCACATCGACTGGGTGGGGCGCTATGAGCCCGCTTACAAACTGGACCCGTCCATGGGGTCCGCGCAGTTGACGAGCCCGCACCGAGTGGGCCGCCACGTGTGGCAGTTGAACATCGACATCATTCCGGGCCATCGGTTCGAAGCGATCGAGACGGAGCTCGCGATCCTCGGCGTGAGCGTGCTGCAGCGCGTCGATCTGCGCGGTGCTCGCACTCATGACCAGCAGTTCCTGGTGGTCGCCGCCAGCTCTCGCCAGATCACGGCCATCGCAGGTATCGAGGGCGTGCGCATGATCCAGGAGAGCGGCGACGGCCCTGCACTGTATGACCTCAGCGGTGGCGGCAAGCTCCAGAACCGCCAGCTTGCGGTGGACGATGGGGCGGATTCACCCATCGTCGCCGCTAGCACCTTCCCCTTGTGGCTGACCCACAACCTCCAGGGGCAAGGGCAGGTGATCGGCGTGGTGGACACCTCCTTCGACTGGAACAACAGCGGGACAGCCGGGTGCGCGACGGGCTACCCCGACATCGCCATCGACAACTACGGCATGGCCCTGCCCAACCTATCTCGCGTGGCGATCCCCGCCGTGGGATCTGGCGGAGTCAACCTGAAGATCCCGCGTGCCGACCTGCTGGGCGGCGCCACCTTGCAGGGCAGCTCTGCTGGCGAGCACGGTGCAGGCGTCGCGGGGGCGGCGCTGGCCGACTTCTACGGCAACAACGACGTCAAGTGGTGGGAGCACGACCCCGACACCTGGGACTCCTGGGCCCCGACGAACTACTCCGGGCTGTTGGGCCCTGGCCTCGCCCACGAGGCACAGCTCTATGCGACGCCCGCCTTGGACAGCAATGGCGGCTTCCGTTGGGAGAGCCCCGGCGAGTTCCCAACGAACATGAGCATCACGCTCAACAACATGGCTGCCGCTGGGGTCTCCACCTCCGCTCACAGCCTGGGCATCGTCGAGTCCGCGAACACCTACACGCAGACGTCCGTGGCGCATGACACGGCGGCTTTCGACAACCCGGACATGCTGCAGTTCATTGCAGCGGGAAATGATGGTGCCGGCAGCAACAAGCTCTCCTCGCAGGCCGTGGTCAAGAACGGCATGACCGTGGGCGCGAGCGATGACGTGCTGAAGCCCGAGGACCGGGCCACCTTCTCCAGCACCGGGCCGCGTTTTGACGGTGGTCTCAAGCCCGACATCATGGCGCCCGGCACAGACACGTTCGGCCGGGCCGGTGGTGTGCAGTCGTTGCTGATCCTGCCGCAAAGCAACGGGACGTCGAGTGCGTCCTGCAGCTACCAGTACACGAGCGGCACGAGCTTCAGCGCACCCACCGCCGCGGGCGCAGGTGCCCTGGTGCATCAGTACTACGAGGAAGGGCGCTACCTCGGCTTCAATCCTCTCAACGATGCCTCGGCCGCGCTCATCAAGGCCACGCTCGTGAATGCGGGCCACCGCCTCACGGGGGCCAACCTCGGCAACGGCAACTACCCCAATGACTACCAGGGTTGGGGTGAGCCCAACCTGAGCGAGGTGCTCGATTTCGGCCTCGGGACCCGCCACCTCATCGCGCAGGACGTGCCCAGCGCGGCAGGTTTCACCTCGGGCGGCGATTCGAATGACGTCTGGGCCTTCAACGTGAACGGCTCGGGTGACGGCCTCAAGGTCTCGCTGGCCTGGACCGACGAACCGGGCAGTACCGGCAGCGGCAAGAAGTTGATCAACGACCTGCACCTGCTGGTGACCAGCCCGGGTGGGACGGTCTACCGCGGCAACGTCATCAACGGCAGCACCGGCCTCTCGACCAGCGGTGGAACGGCAGACACGCTCAACAACCTTGAGAACGTGATCCTGTCGGCGCCTGCAACCGGCGCTTGGACGGCCACCATCGATCCTGGCTCCGGCAACTACTCAGTGCCTCAAGGTTACGCGCTCGTGATCACGGGCAACGTCTCGGAGGGCACGCCTCCGTCAGCGCCGGTGGCTGACTTCTCGGGTGCTCCCACGAGCGGTGAGGCTCCGGTACTGGTCAGCTTCACCGATCTCTCGAGCGGGACCGTCTCGAGCTGGTCGTGGAACTTTGGCGATGGTGGTACGTCGACGGCGCAGAACCCGACGCATACCTACACCTCTGCGGGAACCTACAACGTCTCCCTGACGGCGACGGGTCCTGGCGGTTCGGACGGCGTGACCAAGAACGGCTACGTCAACGTGACAGCGCCTCCGGTGGCGCCGGTGGCCGAGTTCAGTGGTTCGCCCACCAGCGGTACCTCACCCCTGAATGTGAGCTTCGCCGACCTGTCGACGGGATCCGTGTCGAGCTGGTCCTGGACCTTCGGGGACGGAGGCACGTCCACGGCTCAGAATCCGTCACACACCTACAACACGGCAGGCAGCTACACCGTGACTCTCACGGCGACGGGGCCAGGTGGATCGGACGGCGAGACCAAGGTCGGGTACATCTCCGTCAGTGCTCCCCCTGTGCCGCCCACGGCTGAGTTCAGTGGCTCACCGACCAGTGGCAACACGCCGCTCAACGTGAGCTTCAGTGACCTGTCGAGCGGTGATGTGACGGGCTGGTCGTGGACCTTTGGCGATGGAGGCAGCTCGACGGCGCAGAATCCGGCGCACACCTACACGGTGGCGGGCACCTATGACGTGACCCTCACCGCGACCGGGCCAGCGGGTTCGGACGGCGAGACCAAGCTCGGCTACATCACGGTGGGTTCGCCGCCCGCCGGCCCCACGGCAGAGTTCAGCGGCACACCCACGAGTGGCGACTCCCCACTGCTGGTGAGCTTCAGTGACCTGTCCACGGGCTCCGTGACGAGTTGGTCGTGGACGTTTGGTGATGGGGGAACGTCGACGGCGCAGAACCCCTCGTACACCTACACCTCGGCGGGTAGCTACTCCGTGACCCTCACGGCAACAGGCCCCGGAGGTTCCGATGGAGAGACCAAGAGCGGCTACGTCACCGTGACGGCGCCACCCGTGGCTCCCACAGCGGAGTTCAGCGGCACCCCGACCAGCGGGACGAGCCCGTTGTTGGTCAACTTCACCGACCTGTCGTCGGGCGATGTGACGAGCTGGTCGTGGACCTTTGGAGATGGAGGGACGTCGACGGCGCAGAATCCATCGCACACCTACACCGCCGCAGGCACCTACAACGTGTCGCTCACGGCCAGCGGGCCTGCCGGCTCTGATGGAGAGACGAAGACGGGATACGTCGTCGTGAGCGACCCGCCCACCGGGGGCGCGCTCTGGTACATGTCCTTCACCTCAGGAACTTCGGTCCCCGGGGTGGGGAATGTGGCTGACGAGGACGTGGTCACCTACGACCCGGCGACGGGGGTCTGGGCTCGGATCTTCGACGGCAGCGATGTGGGCGTCACGCAAGACGTCAACGCCTTGCACGTCTTGTCCGATGGTTCCTTGCTGCTCTCCTTCAACGCGGCCATCAGCATCCCCGGTCTCGTGGGCGGGCCCAGTGGCGAGAGCGTCGATGACAGCGACCTCGTGATCTTTACCTTCACCCAATCGGGCAACAACACCGCCGGTTCCTTCCAGTTCGTCTTCGACGGCAGCGACGTCGGCATGACGAGCAATGGAGAGGACATCGACGGTGTGTACGAGTTCCCGGAAGGTGGGCTGGCCATCTCCACGCAGGGCAGCGCCGGAGTCACGGGTTTGTCGGGCGTGCGGGACGAGGACGTCATGCTGTTCACGGCGACCCAGTACGGGTCGACGACAATCGGCTCGTTCTCGGCGATGTTCGACGGCAGCGATGTCGGTTTCAACAACAGCGGCGGTGAGGACCTGTCGGCCGTGACCTTTGACAGCGCGCTGGACCTGCTGTTCTCGACCGTAGGCTCCTGGTCCGCCTCGGGCGGCTCCGGCGCCGATGAAGATGTCGGAAGGTTCAGCGGCACCTATGGCACGAGCACCTCGGGTTCGGCATCGCTGGAGCTGGATCTCTCAGCCTTGGGAATCTCCACCAACGAGGACATCGATGGCTTGCACTTCCGCGAGTAGAGCCTGAGCAATTCCCGGAGTTCGTCTCGGGGCGGTCACTTTCGGGTGGCCGCCCCGAGTGCGTATCGTCCTGCCTCCTCCCAGGAGTCACCCCATGAACAACGTCGAGCGTGTGCAGGGCATCTACGAGGCCTTCGGCCGGGGTGACATCCCCGCAGTGCTCGCCGCCCTGGCGGCGGATGTCTCCTGGAGCGAGGCAGAGGGCAACCCCTACCAGCCCACGGGTGCGCCCTGGGTCGGCCCCGAGCAAGTGATGGAGCGTCTCTTCGTGAGGCTGGGCAGCGAGTGGGACGGCTTCTCGGCGAAGGTCGAGCAGCTGCACGATGCGGGGCAGACCGTCGTCGCCGAGGGGCGCTACACGGGCACCTTCCTGGCCACGGGCCAGGCGCTGGATGCTCAGATGTGCCATGCCTGGACCTTCCGGGACGGGAAGGTCACCCGCTTCCAACAGTATCTGGACACAGCGCAGATGTGCGCCGCCATGCAGGGCTGAGGCCGACTCCCGAGAAGCGGGGGGCGCGGGCCGAGGGGCATCCCGGCTAGAATGTCGCGCCCTTGGGGGGCGCCATGGGTCATCGGCCCAGCCCCTCCTGACCTCGGAGCTCTGCTTGATCACTCTCCTCCACAACGCTGAACTCTTCGCACCCCAGGCGATGGGCCGCAACACGCTGGCCATCGCCGGTGGGCTGCTGCTGGGCATCGGCCCCGGGGAAGCCCGCTGGTCGGGGCCTTGTGATGTGGACGAGCGCGACCTGGGGGGCGCCCGGGTGATCCCCGGTTTCGTGGACGGGCATGCTCACACCAGCGGTGGCGGAGGTGAGGCCGGGCCAGAGACGCGCGTGCCTGCGCCGCTGCTCTCGAACTTCACCCGCGCGGGTGTCACCAGCGTGGTGGGGCTGCTGGGCACGGATGCCGAGACCCGCAGCATGGAAGAGCTGCTGGCGCACACCAGGGCGCTGCGCGCCGAGGGGCTGGGGGCGTGGTGCTACACCGGCGGCTACCATCTGCCAGCCTGCACCCTGACGGGGAGCGCGCGCGGCGACATCGTGCAGCTGGATCCCGTGCTTGGGGTGGGCGAGTTGGCGTTGTCAGACTTCCGCTCCAGCCAGCCGACCCTGGACGAGCTATTGCGCATCGCCTCCGAGGCGCAGGTGGGTGGCATGTTGAGCGGCAAAGCGGGCGTGCTGCACCTGCACATGGGCGACGGCGCGCGAGGTCTCGACCTCGTGCGACAGGCCATGAAGCAGAGCGAGCTGCCGGCGCGGGTCTTCAACCCGACCCACGTGAACCGCCAACCTGCTCTGTTCGAGGAGGCGCTGGAGCTGGCGAAGGCCGGCTGCGTCATCGACCTCACCTGCTTCCCCGTGGGCGAGGACGACCCGGCCCTGCCAGCTGAAGAGGCTCTTGCGGCCTATCTGGATGCGGGCTTGCCCGCGCACAGGATCACCATGAGTTCGGACAGCGGTGGCTGTCTGCCGCGCTTCGACTCCGAGGGGTCCATGACCCACATGGACGTGGCCGATGCAGGCTGCCTGTCCGCCACGCTGGCGAAGCTCTTGGCTGCCGGGCGGTCGCTCGAGAGCGTCCTGCCCGCCTTCACCTCGAACCCGGCCCGGCATCTCAAGCTCAAGGGCAAGGGGCGCCTGGACCCGGGTTGCGACGCCGACCTCGTGGTGCTGGGAAACAACGACCTTCCGCGCAGCGTGATGGTCGCGGGCCGCTGGCACATGCTCGATGGTGAGCTGTGTCGAAGCGGCAGCTTTGAATCACAAGACTAGACAGACGCCGTTCCCCGAAGACTGCAGCGAGACGCACTCATCATGTCACGTGGCTATTTGATCCCGATTGGTGGCGCCGAAGACAAGATCCGCCAATCGACGATTCTGAAGAGGTTCACGACAATCGCCGGCGGTGAGAAGGCGCGGATCGTGATCATCCCAACAGCATCGCGCCTGACTGATACGGCTTCGCGTTACGAGGCGGTCTTCCGGGAGATCGGCGTGGGGACGGTGGAGTCTTTGCCGTTCGAGGAGCGCGGCGACTGCAAGCGCGCCGACTACCTGGAGATCCTCGAGTCGGCCACGGGGGTGTTCATGACAGGCGGCAACCAGCTCCGGCTCTCCACCACACTGGGCGGCACGCCCGTGGCGGAGATGATGCGGGAGCGCCACCAGTCAGACGGGCTGCACGTTGCGGGGACCTCGGCCGGCGCGTCCTTCATGGCAGAGCACATGATCGCGGGCGGCGAGGAGGGCTCGACGCCACGCAGCGACATGGTGACGCTGGTGCCAGGCTTGGGCCTGACCCATTCCATGATCGTCGACCAGCACTTCCGGCAACGCGACCGCTTGGGTCGCTTGCTGACATCGATTGCCTACAACCCTCGGCCCATCGGGGTCGGCCTGGACGAGGACACGGCGGCCTTCATCGACCCAGAAGACACCTTGGAGGTGGTGGGCAGCGGCGCGATTACGGTCGTCGACCCCTCCGAGATGGAGTTCTCGTCGATGGATTCCGCGAGTCGCCACGACCCGGTCTGCTTGATCAATATCCGCTTGCACGTCCTCGTGGAGGGCGGCACCTACGATATCGAGACGCGCCAGGCCCGTCGGGCCGCGGTGGTCTCTGGGGAAACCGAATGAAGGTCACCTCGCGCTCCGTCTACCTTGGCCCGAGCACCTACGCGCTCTTTCCGGTGATCCGTCTGACCGTCCAGCTGGGCGAGCTGGAAGAGTGGTCGTCGACACGACTGGGCAGCGACTTCACCCAGGGTTTGATCGACGCGCTGCCCGGCCTGCATGAACACGGCTGCTCATATGGCGAGCCCGGCGGTTTCGTGCGACGTCTGACTGAAGGCGAAGGCACCTGGATGGGGCACATCTTCGAGCATGTCGCCATCGAGCTACAGAACATCGCGGGCGCGGATGTGAGTTTCGGGAAGACCCGGGGCACCGGAGTGCTGGGCGAGTACGACGTGGTGTACGCCTACGAGCAGGAGGACGTGGGCATCGCTTCGGGGGCCCTGGCCATGGATTTGCTGATGCACCTGCTGCCGGAGCAGCTGCAGTCGGCCAGCGTGCGTGAGGAAGACTTCAACTTCGACGAGGAGCGGGACGAGTTCATCCGGGCTTCCCAGCGTCGAGCGCTGGGGCCCAGCACCGCGAGCCTGGTGCGAGCCGCCGAAGAGCGCGACATCCCCTGGTTGCGATTGAACCGCTACAGCCTGGTGCAGTTCGGCCACGGCAAGTACGCGAGGCGCATCCAGGCCACGGTCACCGGGGAGACGCGCCACATCGCCGTGGAGATCGCGTCGGACAAGGAAGAGACCAACAAGCTGTTGGGTGACCTCGGCCTTCCAGTGGCACGCCAGCGCATGGTCTACAGCGAGGAGGCGGCGGCACGGGCCGCAGAGCGCATCGGTTTTCCCGTGGTGGTCAAGCCCCTCAACGCGAACCACGGCCGCGGGGTGGCCATCGGCCTGACAGACAAGGACGCCGTGCGGGTCGCCTTCACCCACGCTCGGGAGCACAGCCGCACCGTGCTCGTGGAAGGCTACATCGAAGGGCTCGATCACCGTCTGCTGGTGGTCAACGGCGAGCTGATCGCGGCCTCGAAGCGGGTGCCTGGCCATGTCGTCGGCGACGGCAAGCACACAGTCGAGGAGCTGATGGAGGAGGTCAACCTCGACCCCCGACGCGGCATCGGGCACGAGAAGGTGCTCACCAAGCTGAGCCTGGATACCCAGGCCACGCGTTTGCTGGAGAACCTGGGCTACACGTCGGCGTCTGTTCCGCCTGAGGGTGAGGTCGTCTATCTGCGTTCGACGGGCAACCTGTCCACCGGCGGCACGGCAGTGGACGTGACCGACATCATCCACCCCGACAACCGGGAGATGGCCGTGCGTGCGGCCTTGGCCATCGGCCTGGATGTGGCCGGTGTCGACTTCCTCACCACCGATATCAGCGAGTCCTTCAACCTGACGGGTGGCGCGATCTGCGAGGTCAACGCTGCGCCCGGCTTCCGCATGCACGTGGCGCCCAGTGAAGGCACGCCGAGGGATGTGGCGGGCCCCGTCCTGGACATGCTCTTTCCGCCGGGCAGCCCGTCACGCATTCCCGTGGCCTCGGTGACGGGGACGAACGGCAAGACCACGACCGTGCGCATGATCGCGCACATCTTCAAATTGGCAGGGCACCACGTGGGCCTGGCGACCACGGATGCGGTGTACATCGATGGCCACAAGACGGTGGAAGGCGACATGACGGGGCCACAGGCGGCGCGCATGATCCTGCGCGACCCCTCCGTGGACGTCGCCATCCTGGAGACCGCGCGCGGAGGCCTGTTGCGCCGCGGTCTGGGTTATCTGCGCTGCAACGTGGGCGCGGTGCTGAACGTGCAGTCGGACCACTTGGGCCTGAAGGGCGTGGACACGCTCGAAGACATGGCAGCGGTGAAGCGCATCATGGTGGAGGTGGCGAAGGATGCAGCCGTGCTCAATGCCGACGACGAGCTGTGCTTGCAGATGGCCGACTACTCATCGGCCGAGCACCTCTGCTATGTGACGATGAACCCGCAGCACCCGCTGGTGCGCGAACACATCCTCGCGGGCGGCCGGGCTGTGGTGCTCGAGAAGAGCATGGCAGGTGACATGATCACCATCTACGACAACGGCTCGCACATTCCGTTGCTCTGGTCGCACGTGATCCCCGCCACCCTGGACGGCAAGGCGACGCACAATGTGCAGAACGCCATGTTCGCCGCGGCGATCTGCTTCAGCATGAACGTCAAGCTGGATGAGATCCGGCTCGGGATGCAGACGTTCGACATGACGTACTTCCAGGCGCCAGGCCGGATGAACATCTGCGACGACCACCCCTTCCGCGTGATCCTGGACTATGGGCACAACCCGGCCGCGGTGAACGCCATGGTGAACCTCACGGATCGCTTGGAGGCCCAGGGGCGGCGCCTGGTGGTGCTTGCGGCTCCTGGCGACCGGCGTGACGAGGACATCCTTGAGATTGCGACGCTCGTGGCCGGGCACTACGAGCACTACATCTGCCGGCGCGACGACAACACCCGTGGCCGAGACGGGGATGAAGTGCCGCGCATGCAACGCCAGGCTCTCCTGGACGCGGGTGTGTCCGACGAGCAGATCGAAGTGATTCCGGATGAGGTCGAGGCCGTGCATCGCGTGCTCGAACTCTCGAACCCCGGTGACCTGGTGCTCGTGTTCGGGGATGCCATCGCGCGCACCTGGAAGCAGATCACCGAATTCCGACCAGGCAACACGGATGCGCTGGAGGGGGCTCCCGCCGCGCCGATCCGGGTGGAACGCCAGACACTGCCTGAAGCGGCCTACGGTAAGGGGGAGGCGCTCATCCGCGATGAGCGCGGTGTTCGATTGGCGCGACCGCAGGAGCTGGAAGACTGATGAGAGCCTGCGCCGGACGAGGCTCCTGAGCTGATGGAACTCGTGGACTCGCGGCGCTTGACGGGCGCCAACATCCTCTGGAACCGCCCGGGGGCCGTGATCGATGTGGCCGTGGCTGAGGAGCAACGCGAGGCATTGATTGCCGCTTGGGAGCAAGCCCTGCGTCGACGTCTCGATGCGGTGGGTTGGGACGCGCAGGCCACCTGCGTGCGTCGCTATGCGGGCGGCGCAAGCCTGGCGGTCAGCGCACCACTCGACGCGTTGTACGCCGCGACGGAGGTCAACGAGAGCGCCTGGACCGCCGCACGCGCCGCGCTGCTCGGCGAGCTGCCCTCGGATTTCGACGAGGAGCTGGATCGCCTCCGGGAAGAGATCGCCCAGGAAGTGAATCCGGCCCTGCTCGCCTTGAGCGCGGCTGCCCAAGTCCGCGGCGTGCAGTTCCTCACGGATGACGATCTGGTCTCTGTAGGCCTCGGCTTCGGCTCCCGGGTCTGGGCAGTGGACGGCCTACCAGCGCCCGCTGACGTGCAGTGGACTGCCGTCCACGATGTGCCGACGGCGATGGTCACGGGCACGAACGGCAAGACGACCACCGTGCGGCTCGTGGCGTCCATCGCGACAGCTGCCGGCCTGTGTGTCGGGCAATCCTCGACGGATCGCGTGTGCGTGGGACCGGAGATCCTCGAGACCGGCGATTGGTCGGGCCCTGGGGGAGCCCGCCTGGTGCTGCGGGACAAGCGCACCCAGGTGGGGCTCTTGGAGACGGCGCGGGGCGGCATGCTGCGGCGCGGTCTGGCGCTCGAGCGCTGCGACGTCGCCGCGGTCCTGAACGTGGGCGCCGATCACCTCGGGGAGTGGGGTGTGGGCACGCTGGACGGGCTCGCCGAAGGCAAGTTCGTCGTCACGCGCATCGCTGAGACGGTCGTGCTCAATGCCGACGACGAGGTGGTGGTCCGACATGCGACGGGCCTTGAGGCAGAGGTTGTGTGGTTCAGCTTGGATCCCGCCAACCCCGTCATCCGGAAGCATCTCGCCTACGGGGGCCAGGCCGTGGTCCTGGACGAGGGTGCACTCTGGTTCAGCCAAGCCGCCGAGCGTGTGCGGCTGCTGGCTGTGGAGGAGGTGCCGTGCACCATCGGCGGGGCGGCTCGATACAACGTGGCGAACGCCCTTGCCGCCGCAGCCATCGCGGAACGCCTGGGCTTCACGTCGGAGGCGATCTGCGCGGGCTTGAAGGACTTCGAAAGCGACCGGGCTTCGAACCCGGGGCGTCTCAACCGCTACGCATGGGATGGCATCCAGGCTATCGTCGACTTTGCCCACAACCCCCACGGCTTGCAGGCGCTCTTCGAGCTCGTGAACGCCTTGCCCGCCAAACGGCGACTGGTGCTCCTGGGACAGGCTGGGGATCGGGATGAAGAATCCATTCGCGAGATGGTGCGCAGCACCTGGAACGCGCGGCCCGACATGATCGTGATCAAGGAGCTGCCGTCCTATCTGCGGGGGCGCGAACCTGGGGAGATCCCTGCGCTGATCGAGGCTGAACTGCGGGCGCTGGGTGCGACGTCGGATCGATTCGTGCATTGCAGCAGCGAGCTGGAAGCCGTGCAGTGGGCGCTGGATTGGGCCCAGGCCGGGGACCTGCTCCTGCTCCTGACGCACGAGAGTCGCGACGAGGTGTTGAGCCTACTGGAGGGAATCGGGAGCGGTGCAGCCTGAGGGCTCCGCTCCCGCTGCCTGTGCGACCCATCCGATCAAGCGCGCATCATCGCGCTCGGTCAGCCAGGACTTGCGGCACTCGTCGACGAGCCCGCCCGCCGTCCAGTAGCGGAGCAGCTGCTTCACACGGCCTCCGCGGGTCTTGATGTTGGCGCCGTCCTGCTGGAGGCGGGTGGTGTACTCGAGCAGGAAGGCGGCGGCCTCGCTGCGACCGACCTTCCGACCACTGAAGATCCAGGGGTCTGCCATGGCTGCGCGCCCGACCATCACGAAGGCACAGCCTGTTTCCGCCCGCAGGCGGGCGAGGTCCGCGTGGCCTTCGACGCCACCGTTGCCGCAGACAGGAATCGAAACGGCGGCCACGGCGCGGCGCAGGCGATCCCAGTTTGCCGTGTCGCGATAGGCCTCCTTGCGCGTCCTGCAATGGACCGTCAGCAGGGCGGCGCCACCGGACTCGACGGCCTGTGCGATGTCTTCGAGCAGCGCGTCATCCTCGCCGCCCGCCCGGATCTTGGCCGTGACCGGCAGCCCGTCGACCGCATCGACGCAGGCCCGCACGAGGGCTTCGACGCTCGCCGGGTCGTCGAGCATGGCCGAACCTGCGCATCGCCCCACGGCGCCCTTTGCGGGGCAACCGAAGTTCAGGTCGATCAAGGGGGCGCCAGCGCGCTGGGCGCCCTGGGCCGTGAGGGCAACCGCCTCGACATCGGCACCCATGAGCTGCAGGCCCACGGGTGCCGGGAAGCGCAGGGCGCCGAGATGACGTCGCAGGACGCGCTGGGAGAGTTCGTGATCATTGACGCTCGCGAACTCGGTGAAGGCGCCGCCCAGGGCTTCGGGTGGGTTGCGCGCGAGGACCAGGTCACGGAAGCACGGATCGGTGACGCGATCCATGGGCGCGAGCAAGGCGGGCGCGGTGAAGGGAAGCTGCAGCATGGGGGCCTACTTCAGATACCCCAGCTCCTGGAGCGCCTTCTGGGTTTGCGGCTCAAGGTCGTCTGTCTGTGGGTAGAAGACCACGCCCAGGGTGCTCTCGGCCTTGCGGTAGGCGGGGCCCAACTGCCAATGGTCGTCGCCCAGGGAGTTCAGCTCACGCGGGTCCGAGGCGAGGTCGAAGCTGGCTCTGGCTTTCACATCCCCAGTCGTCGTCTCGAAGAATCGGACGGCCTTCTGGTCTCCGCGTACCACGCAGTCTGACTCGAAACCGAAGGCGGAGCAACGGGCGTAAAGCACACGCCCTTCGGGGAGGGGAGTCCCATTCCGAAGGGTGGGCAACAGGCTCACGCCCGGAAGTTCGACGGGGGCGTCCAGGTCGAGCCATTCCAGGAGCGTGGGCAGGACATCCACGTTGCTGCATGGTTGGGTAATTACCTGCGCCTCGGTGACGAGCTTGCTCGGGAACACGAGGAAGGGGATGCGCAGGTTGAAGTCGTAGACGGAGTTCTTGGTGGCGCGCCATTCGGGCCCGAGGCCGATCTCCTCGTCGTCGCCCAGGGCCGTGCCGTGGTCGCTGGTGACGATGAACAACAGCTCGTCGTCGTAGCGCTCTCGCATGTGCTCATGGAGCTCGAGGATCTTCTTGTCGATCCAGACGATGGAGTCTTCATACGTGCCGGGGAATGGTGCCTTCCCCCAAGGGCCATGCACGTCGATGTAGTGCACGTATGTGAACTCGGGCCCTTCGAGTGGGCGTTTCGCGAAGTGCGCCTTGAAGGACTTGTTGACGGAGTCCGCAAACATCTTGGTCTTCCAGACTTTCTTCGACCTACCACGGATGCCGTTCACGTTGCCGACGAAGTGGACGTCGTAGGTGTCGAAACCTTCGTGGAAGCTGTTCCACGTCTGGAGGAAGGGGTTCGTGACAAAGGCGGCCGTGGAATATCCCTGCTCCTTCAACAACTCATGAAGCAGCGTGACCTCCGGGTCGAAGGTGTTGAGTTGGTTGCTGTCGTGCTCACCATCCGCGCCGTGTTGCTGTGGATAGAGACCCGAGAACAGACTCAGCACCGAGGGATAGGTCCAGGGTGCCGCCGAGCGCATGTGCGTGGCGTGTACGCCCTGCCTCCCAAGCTCCGTGATCCCTGGTGCGTGGGCTTCCATGGCGTCCAGTCGCAGCTGATCAACCAAGACCACGACGATGTGCGGCTTGCCAATCGTGAGAGCTGGCTGGCTGTCGGGCTCCGAGCCGCACCCGAAGGAACACAGGATGATCCAGGCCGACACCAGGCCCATCGGGAGACCACGCACGAGAGGACGAAGGCAAGGTGTGGTCAAGGGAGCAGGCCTGCGAGATGTTTTTCTGAAGCTTCGCCGGGACACTCTATCGCTATCTCGATGAGTGGCCAAGGGCAGGAGCCACCGCAGCAAGCTCGCGGCACCTCCGGCAAACAGCTACGAATCGACCGAACTGTCCGCCACCTGCCGCAGGGCGAGTTCCTTGCGGTACCGCGACAGAACATCCTCGACGCGCACGATACCCCTCAGGTGTCCTTGTTCATCCAGAACCGGGAGTTCGTCGCGGTAGGCAGCGTCCAGGCGATTCAAGACCAGGTCCAGGGTGTCGGATGCCACGACCTTCGGATACGCCTTGTCTGCCAGGTCCTCTGCGACGACCAGGTCGCGCAGCAGATCCGCCTCTTCCAGCGCCGGACGCATCTCGCGCATGGACAGGGTTCCCGTCAACAGCCCCGCCTCATCCAGCATGTAGAAGATGGGTGACTCTGTGGCATAGAGCCTCGACAGGATGTCTGGGAGTCGCTCGGCTTCCGAGAGGGTCGGGAGGTTCTCGGTGAGCATGACCTCGCTGGCGGGGATGTTTGCCAGCAGGTTGATGTCCTGCCCGGCGCGCACGTTGACTCCGCGCCGCATGAGTTTGACGGTGTAGATGGACTCCTTGTTCAGGCGCTGCGCCAGGAGCGTTCCGATGATGCAGGAGGTCATCAGCGGAAGCATGATGCGGTAGTCGTTCGTGAGTTCGAAGATGACCAGGATCGCGGTGATCGGGGCGTGGGTCGTGGACGCCACCAGGGCACCCATACCGACGAGGGCGTAGGCGCCTGTGGGTGCTGCGGCCCCGGGGAAGAACTGATGCACGCCCAGGCCCACCAGGCCTCCGAGCATGGCCCCCAGGAAGAGGGATGGTGCGAAGACGCCTCCGGAACCTCCGGAACCGAGAGTCACGCAAACGGCCAGGAGCTTGGCCCCGAGCATGGTGGCCAGGAACAGGGCGGTGGGGCTTTGCATGAGCGCCACGTTCATGGACTCGTAGCCAACTCCCAGGACACCGGGTGCGAGCAGCGCGAGGCCACCGACGGTGGCTCCACCCAGGGCGGCCGTGATGGGCAGCGGCCAGGGCACGCGCTCGAAGGCGTCCTCCGCGAAATAGAGGCTGCGTACGAAGAGCCACGAGAGCAAGCCGGCCCCCAAGCCCAGGGCAACATAGGCGACCAGTTCACCGGGGTGGGCGAGCTGATAGACGGGGATCTCGAAGGCGGGGAGGTCGCCCAGGTAATGGTGGCTCACGACCGTGGCGGCGACGGAGGAGATGACGATGGGCGAGAACTGATGCACCCCGAAATCACCCAGCAGCACTTCCACGGCGAAGAGGGCCCCCGCCACGGGAGCGTTGAAGGTGGCGGCGATGCCTGCGGCCGCACCGCATCCGACCAGGGTTCGCATCCGGCGCGGGCTCACCCGCAGCCACTGCCCTACGGAGGAGCCGATCGCCGAGCCGATCTGAACGATGGGGCCCTCCCGCCCCACGGATCCGCCGGAGGCGATGCACAGGCTCGAGGCCAGGGCCTTGGCCACCACGACGCGCGGTCGGATCAGGCCGCCTCGCAAGGCCACGGCTTCCATCACCTCCGGCACACCGTGCCCCTTCGCCTCCGGTGCGAACCAGTGCGTGATCGCGCCGACCAGCAAGCCGCCCAGGGCAGGCACACCCACCACCCAGAACCAAGGCAGGCTCGAGATCCACGCCATGCTGAAGTCGCCGGTGGCCCAGGCCGCATCCTGGATGCTGTGGATGAGCATGCGGAAGCCCACGGCGCCATAGCCACCTGCGAGGCCGATGCCCACGGCCAGGAGCAGCATGTAGCCCGGCAGCGTCCGCTTGACGCGGTCATGCAGGGCCGAGAGTGAGGTGCGGAAGGTCAAGCGGCCCACCGTAACGCGGCTTCCGCGGAAGAACCACGGCGTCGTGAGGGTTCGACTCGCCGGACGCCCGCAGGGGCTGGTGAATGTGTTCTTCTGGTGTGAGAGGCCGACCACGGGCGGAGCGAGCGACCGCGTGTGGGCTCGGCGAGCTTCCTGCGAATCGGAGATCTGGTGAAAGCGTTCACTCCTCTGCTGGCCTGTCTCATCGTCTTGGTGGTGGGTTGCAGCCTGCCTACCGCGGCGGCGCCACATCGGCTGCGCGCGTCTCCGGCGGCCGACGACGGTGCACCGCAGTCGTGGGTCGGTTCCGAGCTTCGCGCCTATCCTGCGGGTGTGATCCCAGCGGTCTATGGGGAGCTGCCGCTCTCGTCACACGAGCTGGCCACCCTCGAGCTGGCTGCCAATCTGACGGATCGTGAGGACTTCGGAAAGCACGATGAAGAGGAAGGGGATGGCTTCGGCGGAGGTGTCGGCTACCGGCACTTCTTCGGGGAGGAACTCGGCGGTTGGTTCATGGGTGCGCGTGTCGACCTCTGGTCCCTGGAGATCGATTGGCGTGACAAGCTGGGCACGCCCAAGAAGCGCCGCGGATCGACCGATATCCTCGTGCTGCAGCCCACCTTCGAGGTCGGGTACGGTTTTCTCCTCGATCGACGCGTGCGCCTGAATGTCTTTGGAGCTGCTGGAGCGGAGATCAACGTCTCGACCCACGGCGAGCACGTGGGCGAGGGGGCCATCGGCCTGCTGGGCCTTTCGCTCGTCTTCGGCTTCTGAGCCGAGCAGATCGTCGCACCAGGGCCCGGGCGCTGAGAACCAGCGCGGCCTGGAGAGCCCGCGGGGCGCGGCCCACACCAGGAAGTCCGGACAGGCCTCGAGGATGGAGTATTGTTCCAGCGAGAACTGCCGAAGGGGCCGGAGTATAGTTGAGCGAGTCGCCCCCCCGATGCCGAGGGTCGGTTCGCAAGCGAACAGGGCCTGACGGCCGCCGTACTGTGCCCATTGGAGATCTCCGCGTTGAAGCTCAAGGTCGTTCTGGGCGCCTGCCTGTGGACACTGCTGATCACCGTCGCCCACGTGCAACTGAACGTGGGCTGGGCCAGGGTCGCTTCACAAACCCGCGTCTTTCTGGGGTTGGAACGGGAGGAGCTCATCGTCGGGTTCCTTCCGGTGACCTGACACCTCACCTGCCCCGTCACCAGTTGGGTGACCAAGCACAGTGACACCGGATCCTTCTTCCGCAGCCAGAAGTTCACGGACTGGCCGACGGTCACGGAGGCCCTCAGCGCCAAGGAGATTGGCGCTGCCTTCATCCTCGCGCCCCTGGCGATGCAGCTGGCCCAGAGCGGGATCCCCATCAAGGTCGTCTATCTTGGCCACCGTGACGGCACCGCCATCGTGGTGCACACCGACTCCGACATCCGTGACTTTGGCGACCTACGCGGGAAGACGGTCGCGATCCCGAGTCGCTACGCCAACCAGAACCTGCTCATGCACAAGATGATGAAGTCCTGGGGCATGCCTTCGGACTCCATCGACCTGCGTGAGGTTCCGCCGCCGGAGCACCCTACGGCGCTTCAGGAGGGCAGCATCGACGGCTACATCGTGGGTGAGCCCTTCGCCGCGAAGGCGGAGGTGGATGGGTATGGCCGCGTGCTCTATCACACCAAGGACATCTGGACCGACTTCATCTCTTGTGTGCTCGTGGTGCGCCAGGACGTGATCGACAATGACCGCGAGTTGGTGCAGGAGTTGGTGGACGGCATCGCCAAGTCCGGCAAGTGGCTCGATGAGGACATCGAGCACCGCATGAACGCTGCCGAGGTGGCCGCCGAGCACTACTACTTCCAGGACCCCGAGCTCCTGAAGTTCGTGTTGAGCAAGCCCGTGGACCGGGTGAAGTACACGAACCTGGCGCCGTTGGAACCCAACTTCAACGAGATCATGGAGCTGGCGATGGAGATCGGGATCCTCAAGCAGAGGGTTCCCTTTGAGCTCTACGCTGACGACAGTTTCGTGAAGCCGCTTGAGACCATTGACTGGGAAATGAACCGGTTGCCCGAGGCGAAGACCGCCGACGGGAACGAGGGAGAGCAGCATTGAGCGTCTGGCCCTTCGTCACGATCCTCGTGGCTTTCGTCATCAACCGCTTGTCGCGCGGCTGGCCCGATGCAGCGCAGAAGATCGTGTTGCCCCTGGGTGTGGCTGCCGTGGGTGTCGCGCTGTGGCAGGTCGGTTGCGACATCGCGGGGGCGCAGGTCTTCCCCACGCCGTGGAGCACGGTCCTGGCCATGCGCGAGATCATCGCCAGCGATCGACTGCTCGGCGATTCCATCGCGAGCCTCTATCGCGTCACCTGGGGTTTCCTGCTCGCCACGGCGACCGCGATTCCGCTCGGGCTCGTGGTGGGCTGGTCCACGCGATCCTTCTGGGCCATGAACCCGATCATCCAAGGCTTGCGCCCCATCTCGCCCATCGCATGGATCCCCATCGCGATCCTCTGGTTCGGGATCGGTGACGGGGCGGGGATCTATCTCATCTTCCTGTCGTCCTTCTTCCCCATCTGCGTGGGCACCATGGCTGGTGTTCGCAACATCAGCTTGGTGCACCAACGCTCAGCCGCCAACTTCGGTGTGCGCGGCTTCGAACTCATGCGCCGAGTGGTGCTCCCGGGCGCAATGCCGCAGATCATTACCAGCTTGCGCATCGCCTTGGGAGTGGCGTGGCTCGTCATCGTGGCCGCCGAGATGGTCGGCATGGACTCGGGGCTTGGCTACCTCATCAACGATGCCCGCAACATGGGCAGCCGCTACGACCTCGTGGCAGCCACGATGATCGTCATCGGGCTGATCGGAATCGTGTTGGACCTGCTCATCCGGCGCCTGGAGCGCTTTGATGAGGTGAAGTGGGGCTACGAGGAATCATGAGCGACGTCATGCCGAAGCTGGTGGTGGACGGGGTGTCCAAACAGTTCATGCGGGGCAAGCAGGCCCTGCCGGTCTTAGACTCCATCGACCTGTCGGTCAAGTCCGGTGAGTTCGTCTGCATCCTGGGGCCGTCGGGGTGTGGCAAGAGCACCTTGCTCAACATCATTGCAGGCTTTGAGCGCCCCACCTCGGGCCGCGTGACCATCGAGGGCGAGGACGTGGTGGGCCCGGATGCCCGGCGCGTGTTCGTGTTCCAGGAGTACGGGATCTTCCCCTGGGCCTCGGTCTGGGACAATGTCGCCTTGGGTCTGCGCGACATGTCCAATCGGAAAGAGCAGCACGAGACAGTGCAGCGCTACATCGACCTGGTGGGCCTCAGCGGCTTCGAATCCAGCTACCCGCGCGAGCTCTCCGGCGGCATGAAGCAGCGGGTCGAGGTGGCGCGGGCGCTGGCGGTGTCGCCCGATGTCATCTACATGGACGAGCCGTTTGGCGCCCTCGACTCACTCACGCGCCTGACCATGCGCGCTGAACTGATCCGCATCTGGGAGGCGGAGGCGAAGACCATCTTGTTCGTCACCCATGACGTGGATGAGTCCATCCAGTTGGCGGAGCGGATCGTCGTCATCTCGGACCGCCCGGGACGCATTGCCGAGATCGTGGATGTGGAGTTGGCTCATCCCCGGGATCTGGGCAGCCCTGAGTACGGGCAGATCAAGAATCGCCTCTACGAGTTGCTGGGCGTCTCGCACACCGTCTGAGGGGCGGCACGCAGCGCGTCGGAGCAGCTGGGATTTTGGCGAAACGAAAGGCCGCTTGTGCGCATCCACAGGGGCTCCCTCTGTGAGGCTCTCGAGCATGACTTCCCCCGCTTCGACCGGCACCCAGTCGATGCCCGGCCGGATCACCCGTTTGGTGGCGGCGGTCATTCTGGGCCAGACCCTCTTCTTCAAGTTCACCGGCGCGCCCGAGGCCGTGCACATCTTCGAGACGCTCGGAGTGGAACCGTGGGGACGTATCACGCTGGGCGTCGTGGAGCTGATGACGGCACTCATGCTGCTGTTCAAGGGAACACGCGCTCTGGGAGCAGCCGTCACCGTCGGTCTCATGTTGGGTGCCATTGGCAGCCACCTCGGCCCCCTGGGCATCGAGGTCCAAGGTGATAGCGGTGCCCTGTTCCTGATGGCCGTAGCCACCCTGGTGTGTGGCGCGATCGCCCTCTTCATCTATCGGCACGAGCTGCCCGTGCTGGGCAAGCGCCTCTAGAGTCGTCCAGGTACGCGCGCGGGCACAGGGCTCACGACCGTCGACACCTTCATGACGTGCAGGCTCGCCTGCATGATCGGTCCCATGCCGAGCGCGAAGAGCACCGTGCCCAGGCCCAGCGTTCCGCCGATCAGCCAGCCTGTAGCCAGGACGAGCAACTCGATCGTGACGCGCGTGGAGCGCACGCTCCGTTGAGATCGCTGTGCCAAGCCCAGCACGAACCCATCCCGCGGGCCGGCGCCGAGGCGTGCTCCGATGTAGAGACCCGTGGCCACACCCATGAGCAGCATGCCCGCGACGAACTGCGTGACGGCCGGGACGCCACTGTCCCAACGGGGGAACCACGCCTGCACACGAACAAGGTCGAGCCAGGGTCCGATGACAGCCATGTTGAAGAGCGTCCCCAAGCCGGGCCTGACCCGCAGGGCCAGCGCGCCCATGAGAATGAACGCCAGACCCGTCAGCTGGGTGATGACCCCGAAGGAGTAGCCCGTCCGGTTCGCGAGACCCTCGTGGAGAGCAGACCATGGGTCGAGCCCGAGCGACGCCTCGAGCATCAGCGAGATGGAAAACGCGTAGATGAACAGCCCGATGTGCAGGCGCACGAAGCGCTTGGCGAACTCCCCGAGCGGCCTCAAAGTTGCTGGCCCCGCTTGAGCACTTCGCGGACCAGCAGATCGAAGTCTTCAAGACGGCTGCGGTGGTTCGTGATGGCGACCCGCATCAGGAAGTGCCCCTCGAGGACGGTGTGCGAGGGGGCCGCGATTCCTGACTCGTGCAGCTCCGCGAGCAGCTTGCGGTTGAGCTGATCGGGGTCGGAGCGCCGGGCGCCGGGTTTCCCCACGTAGCGGAAACACACGATGTTGAGAGGCACGGGGCCACAGCGTTCCAGCTCGGGGGCTGCGTCTACGAGCCCCGCGAGGTAGGAGGCCTGCCGGACGTTCTGGTGAATGAGCTCGCCGAGCCGCGTACTCCCGTGCTCCTTGATCGTCATCCAGGCCTTCAGGGCCCGGAAGCCGCGCGACATCTGCAACCCTCGCTGCATGTAGTTCTCGGGACCCGTCGCCAGGCCACTATCGAAGTGGGAGAGGTAGGCGCCCTCCATGGCGAAAGTCTCGGTCTGGACGTCGCCGTCGCGCACGAGCAGGGCCGCAGCGTCATATGGCACATGCAACCACTTGTGGAGGTCGAAGGCGAGTGAGTCAACGCGCTCCAGGCCGCTGACAAGTGGTCGAAGTGCGGGGGAAAGGCCGACGAGTGCGCCGAAGGCTCCGTCCACGTGCAGCCAGAGATCCTGCTCCTGGCAGACGTCCCCCAAGGCGTTGAGGTCATCGAACGCTCCCACGTTGACGGTGCCTGCGTTGCCGATCACGGCGATGGGCTGACAGCCCGCGGCGCGATCGGCGCTGATGAGATCTCGAAGCAGATCGACGCGGATCTGGTGCTGCTCATCTACGGGCACCGCGCGCAGTGCATCGCGGCCGAGGCCCAGCACCTCCATGGCCCGGAAATTGCTCGAATGTGTTTCGCAGGACCCATAGACCGTGAGCGGCTGCTTGGTCGCTGCCAGGCCCTGTGCACGTATGTCCCAGCCGGCCTTCGTGTTGCGCGCAAGGGTGAGCCCCGCCAGGTTGGCTGCCGTGCAGCCGCTCGTGAGCACGCCACCGCTGCCTCCGAAGCCCAGGCCCTCGCGTAACCAGTTGAGAACCTGGCGCTCGACGTGCATCACGCAGTGGTCGCCGAAGCCGGAGTTGGAATTGATACCCGCCGCGAGCATGTCGGCGAACATGCCGAGTGGCGTTCCAGTGCCCACGACCCAGCCCCAGAAACGGGGATGGATGTTTCCGTGGGGGTAGGGCAGCACTGTCTGCTTGAACTGCTCGTAGACGAGAGAAGCGTCCGTAGGCTCTCGGGGCATGGGGGCCTCGAAGGCAGCGCGCACGTCCTGGGGCATGGCGTTGTAGACCGGTCGCTCCCGCACGCCCTGCAGGAACTCGAGCATGTCGTCGACCATGCGATGCCCGAGCGTCCGCAGGGGCTCCCAGTCCTCGGGGTCCAGGGTGAGTTCGCTCGGCTGGGGTTTGGTCTCGCTGTGGATGCTCATGAGAGTGAGGCTATTGCAGCACTGCGCCTGTGACAATATGCTTATTGTCGCTATGACAATATGGGTCCCAAGCCTCCAAGATGACCGTCCTCGCTACCTCGCCATCGTGGAGGCCGTCGAGCGGGATCTGGAGCGGGGCGCCCTGGCGCCCGGGGATCAGCTGCCACCGCAGCGGGACCTCGCGCTCGCTCTCGAGGTCTCGCTGGGGACAGTGACCCGCGCCTACGCCCTCGCCGAAGAGCGCGGCCTGGTTCGAGGTGAAGTGGGGCGCGGCACCTTCGTCGGACGGACCCTGGCGGCTCAACTCCCCGTGTCCGATACGGGGCAGACCCATCTGGGCGGCATCAACCTGGGCATGACCTGGCCCATCGATGCCGAGAACCCAGACCTCGCGGGCACACTGCGCAAACTCTCGAGGCGCAGCGATCTGGCCGAGTTGTTGACCTATCAACCCAACGCTGGCATGCCTCGGCACCGGCGCGCTGGCGCGCGCTGGATCGCGAGCCTCGGTCACGATGTCGACCCGGACTCCGTGCTCGTCTGCGCCGGGGCCCAGCACGCGTTGACCGTTGTGTTGTCGACACTCGCCAGCGCTGGGGACACCATCCTGAGTGAGGAACTCGTCTATCCCGGCGTGCGCGCTGTGGCCGACATGCTGGGGCTGAAGTTGATCGGCCTGCCCATGGACGCCGAGGGCCTGCTCCCCGATGCCTTCGATGCGGCCTGCCGCAAGCGACGCCCGAAGCTGCTGGTGTGCGTGCCCTCCATCCAGAACCCGACGGTCCGGACGCAATCCGCAGCGCGACGGGAGGATCTGGCGCGCATCGCCCAGGCACACGGGGTGCCCATCGTCGAAGATGCGATTCATCACCGTTTGTTGGACCCAGACACGGCACCCCCGCTGCTGGCCAGTTTTGCGCCGGAGCTCACGTACCTCATTGCGAGCCCGTCGAAAGTCGTCGCCGGTGGGCTGCGGGTCGCCTTTCTTTCGGTGCCGCAGGGCGCTCTAGACGATCTCGCCCATCGGCTGTGGGCGACGACCTGGATGGTCGCGCCGCTGGCAGCGGAGGTGATGTCCATCTGGATCGATGATGGCTCCGCCGACGCTGCTGTCGAGCGCAAGCGGGAGGAGGCCCGGGCGCGGGTGCGGTTGCTCGAGCAGGCGCTCGTCGACAGCGAGGGAACACTGCACACGAGCCCGTCGGCCTATCATGGCTGGCTGGAACTGCCAGAGTGGTGGCCGGAGGCTCCAGTCTTCGTCGCCGAAGCTCTGCGGCGAGGTGTCTCTGTCACCGCAGCCGATGCTTTCTACGTCGGCAACGGAAGACCGCCAGCAGCGGTCCGCGTATCGGTGAGTGCGCCCACGGATCGGGCGACACTGAGGACAGGACTCAGACGGCTGGTCAGGACGATTAGCAGCCAGCCGGGGCGTGAGCGCCCCCTGGTCTAGAGCAGTTCTCAGCGGACAGGTGCTGGCGGCGCCGTCCCGCGACGATCAGTGAGCGGTGCCGGGGAAAAGGCGCCGAAGGGCCAGCTTGGCGAACTGCTGACGAGCGGGTTGGGGGTCAACCTTCTGGCTGAGCAACGCGCGCTCCAGCTGGTTGCGATGGCGTGCGCCGTAGGACACCAGCTCCATGATCGCGAGTTCTTGCACGCTGGAGGAGGAACTGGGAGCAAACTCCAGAAGTTGCTGCATGGCATCTAGCTCACCCTGCGAGGGGGTCCTGGCGGGAAGCAAGTCAGCCAGGTTCGCGCAGCCCAGCACATCGAGCGCGCCGGGCGCGGTCAGTTCGTCCGCCAGCATATTGTCCAGCTCGTCGAGGGCTTCAGAGACAAGGCCCAGCTTGAGCATCCACTCGGCTTCCGCCAGCCGCTCCGTCGGATCGCTGCGGTCCCTGCTGCGCCGGCGCTTCCGAACCATCGTCAACACGTCGCTCTCGAGGTCCGTGCGCTGGACCTCGTCGGCTGCAACGGTCTGCCAACCTCGCTTGGTCCGCACCTTCCACGCTCCATGGCTGAGGTGCGAACGGCCTCGCAAGACCTTGCCGCTCTTCAGGGTGACGATGCGGGGGCGGATCTGTGAGGGAGACGCTTTGGGTTTTGCCGCGCCGGCTCGGGGTGCCGCTGCCTTGGGCGCTGGTGCTGGCATGGGTGCCGGCGTCATGGGGCCCGCTCCCTTGGCCGATGCTTCGGCTTCCTTGTCGGGAACCAGGGGAGGCTGAGGGCGTGCCGTGGTGCGTCCGCTGACACCGCGGCTGGAAGCACCGCGCGTCGGCTGGCCCCGTTCCGAGTTTCCGCGTAGTCCCCCGTAAGGATTGGCGGTGGAGCGCGGCTGTGTTTGCTGCGCGCCTGCTTCGCCTCCGGCCGTCAAGGTGATCCCCAGGCAAAGGACTGCCAGCTGAAGGGGGCGGTGGAGGGTCGGCATGAGGGTCACTCCCACGGGGCAGGCGGGGTGCAATAGCACGAGACCCAGCGTACAGGAGTCGGCGGAGTTCGTCCCCGAGCTGATCCATCGGATTCGGAGCGACGTGCGAGCCCGCTTCCAGCTCGGCGGTCGCACCCGGTGGGCACGGCTCTGTCCGTTGCTAGGGGACAATGGCTAGGATCCCCTGCCGTTCTGCCCTCTGCGTGAGTTCTCCGTGATCTCGACCGCCTCTGTCCCCGTTTTCGCGCTGCGCGCCTTCTTTTCAGCGTGAAGTTCTCGCGTGCATGGGAGGACGCTCGGGCGCTGGTGGTCGCGCACCGCAGCCGCCTGGCACTCGGCCTGGGGTTGTTGCTGTTGAACCGCGTCATGGGCCTGGTCTTGCCGGGCACATCCAAGCTGCTCATCGATGATGTGATCGGGCAGAACAAGGTCGACCTGTTGTGGCCCCTGGCCTTGGCCGGCGGGGTCGCAACCCTGATCCAGGCGGGGACGAGCTACTCGCTCTCGCAGGTCTTGGGGGTCGCTGCTCAACGGGCCATCAACGACATGCGGGTCACGGTCCAGGAGCACGTCTCGCGCTTGCCCGTGTCCAGTTTCGACGCCACGCAGACGGGTGTGCTCATCGCGCGCATCATGAATGATGCCGAGGGTATCCGGAACCTGGTGGGCACCGGGCTGGTGCAGCTGGTCGGGGGGGCGGTGACAGCAGTCCTGGGGCTGGGCGTGCTGTTCTATCTCAACTGGAAGCTCACACTCATCATCGTCGTCGTGTTGCTGGTCTTCGGTTTGGCGATGGGGCGCATGTTCAAGAAGCTGCGCCCGATCTTTCGCGAACGCGGCAAGATCAATGCGGAGATCACGGGGCGTCTGAGCCAGAGCCTGAGCGGCATCCGGGTGGTGAAGGCGTACACCGCTGAGACCCAGGAACAGGCAGTGTTCGCGGCGGGCGTCGACCGGCTCTTCAACAACGTGAAGGCCTCCATGATCGGCGTGTCGGGGACCACCGCGGTGGCCACGGCGATCGTCGGATTGATCGGCGTATTGCTGACGGTGCTCGGCGGGCAATCCATCCTTGCGGGCACCATGACGCTCGGCGACTTCGTCATGTACCTCGTCTTCATCGGACTGGTGGTGGGGCCGGTGGTACAGATCGCGTCGATCGGGACGCAGCTGACCGAAGCCTTGGCGGGCCTGGACCGCATCCACGAGATCCGGCAGACCCTGCGCGAGGACGACGGAGATTCGCAGCGCGCAGCCTGCCCCACCGTGACGGGGGACCTGAGTTTCGAAGGCGTGGACTTCGAGTACGAAGAGGGCAAGCCCGTCTTGCGCGGCATCTCCTTCGAGGCGGGCGCCGGAACGACCACGGCCTTGGTGGGTAGCAGCGGCTCCGGCAAGTCCACGCTGGTGAGCCTGGTGATGGCCTTCAACCGCCCACAACAAGGGCGTGTGTGCGTGGATGGCCGAGATTTGTCTTCGCTGCGCCTGTCTGACTACCGCAGCCACTTGGGCGTCGTCATGCAGGAAAACTTCCTCTTCGACGGAACCGTCGCTGAGAACATCTCGTTCTCACGACCAGCGGCGACGCGGGCCGAGGTCGAAGCCGCTGGACGACTCGCCCATGTGGGCGTCTTCGTAGACGAGTTCGAGCTCGGCTATGACACCGTCGTCGGTGAGCGCGGCGTCAAGCTCTCCGGCGGCCAACGTCAACGGGTGGCCATCGCCCGGGCACTCCTGGCTGATCCACAAATCCTGATTCTCGATGAGGCAACCTCCTCGCTCGATAGCGAGAGCGAAGCGGCCATCCAGGATGCCTTGGCCTCATTGCGTCGCAGCCGGACGACTTTCGTCATCGCTCATCGCCTGTCGACGATCCGTTCGGCTGACCAGATCCTCGTGATCGAGGACGGGCGACTCGTGGAGCGGGGGAAGCACGAGGACCTGCTGGTGGCCGACGGTCGCTACCGGGAGCTCTACGACCGGCAGTACCACTTCGAACGGGAGCGCTTCATCAACCCGGGTGAGGAGCTTCCGGAGCACGCGACCTGAGCCGTCGGGGGTGCATGTCACAGTCGACGGTGAACTGAGGAGCCGGATAGACTAGCCATCGATGGACAACAAGCAGAGTGACGAAGACGCTCCAGGCGAAGACGAGCCGTCCGTGAGTCGACGGCGCGCGCGCTATCGAGGCACACATCCGCGCCGCTTTGATGAGAAGTACAAGGAGCATGCGCCGGAGCGCTATCCGGGGCTGGTGGAGCACGTGCGTGGGCGCGGCCGCACTCCAGCGGGACAGCACGTGCCGATCATGGTGGACGAGGTGTTGGCAGCCCTTGCGCCCAAGCCAGGCGAGCGAGGTGTGGATGGAACCCTCGGATTCGGGGGGCACGCGATGCGTGTGTTGGAGGCGCTCGCCCCCGACGGCCAGTTGCTAGGCCTCGATGTGGACCCCGTGGAGTTGCCCAAGACCGAGGCACGGCTTCGGGCGCTGGGTTACGACGAGAGCGCGCTCAGGGTGCGAAGGAGCAACTTCGCAGGGCTCGGCAAGGCGCTGGGCGAACTGGGTTGGAGCGAGGGCGTCGACTTCTTCTTCGTGGACCTTGGCGTGTCGTCGATGCAGATCGACGACCCGGGCAGGGGTTTCACCTTCAAGGCGGACGGGCCGTTGGACATGCGCATGAACCCTTCCCGCGGCAGCTCCGCTGCGCAGTGGCTGGGTGGGGTGTCCGTCGAGAAACTGAGCAAGGTCCTGACGGACTTCGCGGACGAGCCTCACGCACAGCTCCTGGCGGATGTTCTCGTGGACCGCGCGCGTTCTGCAGCGGGTGCTCCTCGTACGACGCTTGAGTTGGCCGAGACGATCCGATCGGCGCTCGCCCCTGCAGGGCGCGGGCACGGTCCGTCGGCAGACACGAGCGCTCACGAAGACCCCGAACGCAGCGTGAGGCGCGTCTTCCAGGCGTTGCGCATCCAGGTGAATGACGAGCTGGGGGCCCTGACGGCTCTGCTCGCTCAGTTGCCGCGTTTCCTCCGCCCTGGAGGGCGGGTGGCGGTGCTCAGCTTCCATTCAGGGGAGGATCGGCGAGTGAAGGCCGCCTTCCGAGGTGGAGCGGCCGAGGGCGTGTGGGCCTCTGTTTCCGAGGGAGTCATCCGTGCCTCGCAGGCCGAGCAACGGGAGAATCCGCGCTCCTCGTCCGCCAAGTTGCGTTGGGCGTGTCGGGCCTGAGGGCTTCGCTGCGATTGCTTGTCGACTGACGGAACACGGTTGGTAGGGCTTGGCATAGGATGCTCTGCTTCCTTCGCGTCTCATCGGAGTGCCCAACTTGAAGTTCCGTCCCATGATCTGGATATCGAGATGGCGCCCGGCGCCGCACGCTGGTGTGCTTGCGTGGCTCATCCTTTGCGTGCTGGGCGGGGCGGCAGCGGCACAGGATCCGTGGGTGGATCTCGGCAACGCACTCCCGGGTTCGGCGGGAACGCCGGTGCTCTCGGGCGAAGGCTCCCTGATCGGTGGCACGACCTACACGCTGACATTGACCGGAGCTGCGCCCAACAGCCTGGCGTACCTGGTGATCGGCATGAGCACGGCCAATGTGCCCTTCGCGGGTGGCGTCATCGTGCCGTCCCTGGACGTCCTGCTCGGGCCCGTCAGCAGCGGGCCAGGCGGGATGTTGCAAGCCAGCCTTCCCTGGGCTCTTGGCGTCGCGCCGGGCCAGGTGAAGTACTGGCAGATCTGGATCCAGGATGGCGGGGCGCCCCAGGGCTGGTCGGCGACCAACGCCCTGCAGTCCACGACGCCCACCCAAGTCGGTGGCACCTTTCCCGACGACTGGATCCACGGGGGTGACTGCGGCGGCGATCCCGAGATCCAGGTGCACCGCTACAACGACGACACCTACATCTTGCGCCAGTCCATGTGCACCGACTTCGAAGGGCCGTTCATGTATCTGCTCTTCGGTGAGGACAAGGTCTTGCTCGAGGACACCGGTGCAGGTGGTATCCCCATCGCCAACACGGTGTACGGGATCATCGACGACTGGCTGCTGGAGACGGGCATGAGTTCGATCGAGCTGATCGTGGCGCACAGCCACAGCCACGGCGACCACGTGCAAGGGGACAGCCAGTTTGCCGGCCAGCCCAACACCACCGTCGTGGGCACCTCGCAATCCGACGTGGCCAACTTCTTCGACATCGCGCCCTGGCCCACTGAGTTGGAGACCTATGACTTGGGCGGTCGTGTCCTGGACGTCGTGGCCATCCCCGGACATCAGACTGCCCACATCGCGCTCTACGACAGCATGACCGGCTTGTTGCTGACGGGGGATTCGCTCTACCCGGGCTTCATCTTCTTGTCCGGTGCGACCTGGAACACCTACCGGGCGAGCATCTCGCGGCTGCGCGACTTCGTGGAGCCGCTGCCCGTATCCTGGGTGCTCGGAACGCATGTCGAGATGAAGTCCGTGCCGTTCGAGGCCTATCCCTATGGGACGAACAGCCAGCCCAACGAGCGGGACCCCCAGCTTGAGAAGAAGCATCTGCAGGAGCTGGATGACGCCCTGGACCTCTTGCCGACGGCGACGACCGAGATTCACGCTGACTTCATCATCAACGGCTAGCAGCGTGAAGGCCCACGGACTCGTGCCCCTAGCCATGCGTGCATGATCTCACTCAACCAGGCGGGGACCAGTTGGCCCAAGCCGGCTGCGGTTCAGGCTGCAGTTGCCGAGGCGTTGCGCGCGTCGCCTTCGGATTGGACGTCGACGTTTCAGTGGGCGCACGAGCTGGTTGCGGCGTCCTTTGGTATTGCTGACCCGGCGCGTTTGTTGCTGACACCGGCAGCCACGTCGGCGCTCGCCGTGGGGGTGAGCGACCATCCTTGGGAACGCGGGGATCGTGTGCTGGTGAGCGGGCTGGAACACCACGCAGTCCACAGGCCCGCCAGCCTCTTGGGCGAACGCGGCGTGGAGCTCGGCGTGATCCCTCGATCCGTCGACGCCCCCTTGGACCTCGGGCAACTACGGTCGTCGCTCGAAGAAGGGCGCGTCCGGCTCGTGGCCATGACCGCGGCCTGCAATGTGACGGGGGAGTTGTTGCCCGTCGCAGAAGTGGTCCGCCTGGCGCACGAGCACGGCGCCCTTTGCCTCATCGACGGTGCACAGGTGGTGGGCTGGTTGCCAGTCGATGTCCAGGCCTGGGGCGTGGACCTCTTCGCCTTCGCCGGCCACAAGGCCCTCCACGCGCCGTGGGGTCTTGGAGGGCTCTACGTCGCGCCCCATGTGTCCATGATTTCGCCCTCCGCAGTCTGCGAGCTTCCTGTCGACGGCGAAGCCGCCGTCTGCAATACGATGCCGGGCTACTGCGATGTGGGCTCTGTGGACCGGGTGGCCCTCGCTGGCTTGGCGGCCGCTCTCCAGTGGTTGGAGCAGGAGCAGCAGCTGCAGCGCTTGCTCCTCGCCCGGCAACGCATCGAACGCTTGACCAAGGCGCTCGAGGCACGCCCCGATGTGACCCTCTACGGCGCACGAGATCCCGAGCGACGTCTGCCAACTGTTGCGTTCACCATTCGGGGGCGCGACTCCACCCAGGTTGCCGCGGACTTCGCACGCGCCGGAATCCTGGTGGGGAGCGGCTTGCAGTGCGCACCGCTGGCGCACGAGAGCCTGGGCACCGCCCCCGAGGGCGTCGTCCGTCTCAGTGTTGGACCCATGCATTCTGACAGGGACATCGAGCATGTGTTGCGGGTCGTGGAGGACGTCTGACCGGGGGCCGCCTGGGTAGGCCGGACCCGTCCGCGGCAAAGCCCCGTCAGAGAACCATGTGATCCGGAGAGACCGATCTCGAATTCTCGTGATTCAGGAGACGGCCGGCGGGGGATTCCGTCGCGGCCTGCTAGGGTTTTGAGCCCGCGCGAGGCGCTAGGCTGACGCCGTGCTCGCCTGAATCGGATGGCAGGAACGCTCACGACCCGGAGCTGCTTGATGGACACGCTGACCAACCTCGTCGACGACCTCAACAGCATCGTCTGGGATTGGGGGATCACTGTTGCCGGGGAGACCATCCCCTTCGTGGTGATCGCGCTGTTGGGCACGGGGGTGTTCCTGGCCTTCCGTTTGCGCTTGATCCAGATACGGCATCTCGCACACGGCTTCGGTGTCACCACCGGTAAGTACGACGACCCCAACGAGCCGGGCGATGTGTCCCACTTCCAGGCCCTGACCACCGCCCTCTCGGCGACGGTCGGCATCGGCAACATCGCCGGTGTTGCCTTGGCCATCCATTGGGGCGGCCCGGGTGCGCTCTTCTGGATGTGGGTCACCGCCTTCCTCGGCATGGGCTTGAAGTACGCCGAGGTCACGCTGGCTCAGCACTTCCGCCAGGTGGAGAAGGAGGACAAGGACCCCACCGCCTGGGAGGGCTCGGTGTCGGGCGGACCCATGTACTACATCGAGCACGGACTGGGCCCGGCCTGGAAGCCCATGGCCATGTTCTTTGCGGGCGCCCTGCTTCTGACCTCCTTCTTGACGGGCAATGGCGTGCAGTCGAACACGGTGGCGGATGCCGTGCTGACCCAGTTTGGTCTGCCTGTCTGGGTGACCGGGTTGCTCACGGCCAGCGTCGTCTCCGTGGTGATCCTGGGTGGCATCAGCCGCATCGGCAAGGTGACGGGAATCCTGGCGCCGGTGATGGCGGCGATCTACGTCGCAGGGGCCGCGATCATCGTGGCCATGAATCTCGATCAGGTGCTGCCGACCCTGGAGCTGATCATGCGCGAAGCCTTCAACCCCACGGCAGGCGTGGCCGGCACGGGCATGGGCGCGATCCTGGTCACCCTCATGTGGGGTGTGCGTCGCGGCCTGTTCTCCAATGAAGCCGGGCAGGGTTCAGCGCCCATCGCCCACGCTGCTGCAAAGACCAATGAGCCGGTGTCTGAAGGCGTGGTCGCGTTGCTCGAACCGTTCATCGACACCATCGTGATCTGCACCATGACCGGACTGGTGATCCTGATGACGGGTGTCTGGGACGCCAAGTTCCCTACCGAACTGGTGATCGGCGGGGGTGACAGCTCGTACGTCACGGTCGATGCCGACGGCGGCATGGAGGAAGCCGACGAGCCGGAGAGCGTAGCGGTCGGTGCGGGGCTGCAGGCGGACGGCGTGAAGCTGGCCTGGCATGACGTGGCCGTAGATGTGTTGTTCACTGATGCTGAGCAGACCCGTCCCTTTACCGGGACGATCAGACCGGCTGACAACGTCGCTGTGGCTGCCGACAATTCGGAGTACAGCTCTCTCTACGGCAATGCGGTGGAGGCGGGCGCCCCGTTGACGCAAGCAGCCTTCCGCAAGGGCCTCGCACCGTTGGGCGACTGGGGGCACTTCATCGTGATCCTGTCAGTGATCCTGTTCGGGATCTCGACTGCGATCTCGTGGAGCTACTACGGCGATCGCTGTGCCAACTATATGTTCGGCAAGAAGGCGATCATGCCCTACAAGCTCGTGTTCATCGTGGCGCACTTCCTGGGAGCCGTCGTTAGCCTGAGCTTCGTTTGGACCTTGGGCGATGTCGCCTTGGGCATCGTGATCCTGCCCAATCTGATCGCGGTGGTGATGCTCTCCGGCCTGGTGGTGAAGCTGACCAACAGCTATTTCGAGCGGAAGCCCTGGATCAAGAGCTGAGCAGGGGGCGGTCAGACACCCCGGCTGGATTCCCCCGGAAGGGTATTCCACACGGTTTCCAAGCCCGAGCTGCCTGATCCGGGGAGATTGAGGGGGATCCGGCTCAGGGGCGCAGTTTTCTCAGCGCTGACGGCCCTCAAGCTGCTCGGCACGGGCCGTCGATGACCCATGGATGTTCTTCCGTCGCAAGAAAACGACCCATGCGGCCCAGAGTCGCGCCGTGACGAAGTCCGTCATGCGTCGCGGGTCCCGGGTGGCCATCCTTGTGGGCCTGCTGCAAGGCTTCGTCATCGCCGTGGGTTGGTACGCGATGTACCAGACCACCCATGAGCAGGTGGCCGCCGGTGTCGAGGACATCATCGTCCAGAACAACGAGCAGATGGCGCGTTCCATCATCGAAGGCATCGGTGGTCTGGATGAAGATGTGGTGTACGGCAGCCAGACCTGGCAGCGTCTGCAGGACATCGTCGAACGCGTCGAGCTGAACAACGGAGGCTTCGCGTGCATCGTGGATGGCGAAGGTCTCATCGTCTGCCACCCCGAGATGCGTCAGAACCCCGGGCTGCGCGACATCGATCTCTCGACCCACGTGCTCGAGGACGAGCTGGGCACTGCCACCTCGCTTGAGGATCTCAAGGGTGACGGCATCTCGACGGGTTCCATGGACTTTCAGTTCGACGGCAAGCACTACGTGGCCACCCAGGCACTGCGCAAGGACGGCACGCGTCTCATCGTGCACCAGCCTGTTTCCGGGCTGACCGCCGCAAGTCAGCACCTCACCTCAGGCCTCATCTTGCAGGCCGTGGTTCTAGGTTTTGCCATTGTCGGGCTGACGGTCTTGATGGTCTTCTTCGTCATCCGCATGCACAACTCCGCGGTGATGCGCTGGAACGCGGAGCTGGACGAGAAGGTCCGCCTGCGCACCGCCGAAGTGCGCGAGGCTCTCGACGCTGCCAAGCGAGCGGCTTCGGTGAAGTCCGAATTCCTCGCCAACATGAGCCACGAGATCCGCACGCCCATGAACGGCGTGTTGGGCATGATTGACGTCCTGGCCCAGACGGATCTGGACGACAGCCAGGTCGAGCTCGTGAACACCATTCGCAACTCGGGCTCGGGCTTGCTGGAGCTCCTGGGCGATGTGCTCGAGTACTCGAGTGCAGCAACTGCTGCGCCAGGTGCAACGCGCAGCGATTGCTTCAACCTCGCCGAGCTCATGGACGATTGCCGACGGCTCGTGTCGCCGGCGGCGGAGGCCAAGGCCCTGCCGCTTGGCGTCTCTGTGGGTCACGGCCTGCCGCCGTTGCTGATGGGGGACCCCGACCGCCTGCGTCAGGTGTTGAGGAAGCTCCTGAGCAATGCGGTCAGCTTCACGGAATTGGGTCGGATCGACCTGTCTGTTGAGCGGGCTGAGCTGGACTCGGGCAAGGGCGCCGAAGGAGACGAAGTCACCCTCTGCTTCCAGGTGACGGACACCGGCATGGGGATCCCTGCCGAAGAGCACGAGCACATCTTCGAGAGCTTCACGCAGGTCGACGGCTCGACAACCCGCGAGATCGGCGGGATCGGCATGGGTTTGACGGTGGCCAGGGCGCACGCCGCGCTGATGGGTGGTCGCTTGGAGCTCGCCTCCAGCGAAGTGGGCCAAGGCAGTGTGTTCGCCCTGACACTCGGTTTCACCGTCGCCCATGTTCCGGCGCCCAGCGAGCCCGTCGTCACGGCGAGTGCCGTGCAGTCGGAAGTGGCTACGCCCAGCGCAGCTGCCGCTCCCACGACAAGCCCGCTGCCTCACGCCAAGGCCAAGGCGAAGGCCAAGGCGAAGGCCAAGCGTCCCGCGGGCAAGGTTCACATCACCGACGAAACGCGCAACGCCCACGTCCTGGTGGTTGAGGACAACAAGCTCAATCAACGGGTGGCTGCGAGCTTCCTGGAGAGGATGGGTTGCAAGGTGTCGGTGGCCAACAACGGCAAGGAGGGCCTGGACGCCGTGGCCGACGACATCTTCGACGTCGTCCTCATGGACTGCCAGATGCCCGTCATGGGTGGCCTCGATGCCACCCGTGCCATTCGCGCGCTCCCGTCGCCCGTGTGTGATGTTCCGATCGTGGCCCTGACGGCTCACGCGCTTCCTGAAGAGAAGGCGGCTGCGCACGATGCGGGCATGGACGACTACATGACGAAGCCCGTGGATTTCGAGAGTCTGCGCACGATGGTCGGTCGCTGGCGCAGCGGGCGCCTGCTCGGCACACGCTGAGAGCTGGAGCAGGGCTGGGCCGTTTCTACGGTTGCAGCTCGACCCACTTGGCCTTGCCCCACTCGCCCCTCCCCGTCGCTGGTGCGAAGCTACGACGAAGGCGGATGAGGCGAAGTCATGCAGATCTTGATGCAACGCGAGGCTGCTGGGCGGTGTTACTTGCCTAGGGATTCCAGGTATTCAGGCGGTGGGGCACCTGACGGGACACCTTGTTCAAATGGGGGTTGCCGGCCCTGGTCTGCCACTTCACCATGAACATCGAATGAACGAGGTGTGCACGTGTGTTGTCGCGACGCACGTCGATCTGGAGGCTCAGCATGTTGGCTGGATACGATGAAGCTGGCGTCGACCGAGGCCTCTCACAGATTGACCGATCTCAGCGCTCCACCCGCCCTTCGTTCCTACGGCTCCCGCGATTTGCAGGGCAGGTATGACGGCCGAGCTCCAGTACCGAAGGGTCGTCCCGGAAGATGCCCTTTCGTTGCTGGCCTTGTTCCAGCGGGTCTTCCGCGAAGATGGGACGGGTGACCGAGGCAGCAAGACATGGCGCTGGCGCTTCGAGGACCCTCCCCTGGGCAACGAGTCGTGCGTTGCCGAGCTTCGAGATGGGGGGGCCATCGTTGCACACGTGGGTGGGACACCCCACGCCACGGTGTGGGGCGGCGATCTGCGGCGGACCATCGAGTGCGTGGACCACATGGTGGCCCCCGAGCTGCGTCGTGGGTTGCGCCGCAGCAGTGTCTTTGCTGCGCTCAAGCTCCAGTGGTTCGAGCAATACTGTGGGCGCGATCGAGACTTCCTGGCTTGGGGCTTTCCTTCGGAGTGCGACTTCCGGATCGGCAAGCGCTTCGCTGGGTATTCCTTGCTTCGCACCGTGAGCGTGCTCGTCTGTCAGGATCTCGCTGGCTTTGAACAGCCCATGTCCGTCCTGCTGCGACCTGGCGAGGGGTTCGGTGCCGAGGCGGATGCGTTGTGGGCTCGTTGCCAGCCCAGCGTTGGCTACGGTGTGGTTCGGAACTCGGCACACCTTGCCTGGCGCTACGGTACCTGCCCGCACCAGAACTACTTCCTGTTGGAGGCACGGGATGCCTCGGACGACTCCGTGCGAGGGCTGTGCGTCCTGAGGCAGGGCGGCCTCTCCCCGGACGTCGCGATGGTCATGGAGCTGTTGGTGCCCATCGAAGACGTGGATGCGCGACACGCCCTGTTGCGCGGTGCGGCGGCCTGGGCGGCCGACCATCAGCTTGGTGCGCTTGTGGCCTGGTTCCCTGAATGCACCGAGGAGTTCCTCTTCCTCCAGGACCTCGGCTTCAGGGTGCGCCCCACACGTATGATCGTGGCGGCGCGCACGTGGGACCCCTCGATCCATCTGTCAGATGTGCGCAGCTGTTTCTACATGAGTTTTGGCGACATGGACGCATGGTGACGACAGCGCAGGTCATTCCCTTGCTCTATCCGCGAGCCGAGCCCGACTTCCCAGACCCCAGGAAGGTGCTGGGGCTTCCACTGTCCGTGCTCACCGTGGCGCGACCGCTTGTGGCCGCGGGTTTCGATGTCCGCATCGTGGATGAGAACGTGCTGCCCCGCGCCCGCGATCGACTTGAAGCCTTGGCGCGGCCGCTCTTCGTCGGCATCAGCTGTCTCGGCGGCGGGCAGATTCGGAGCGGCTTGGAGCTGGCGCGCACCAGCAAATCGCTGTGGCCGGATGTCCCCGTGGTGTGGGGTGGCTGGAGTCCGACCATGCTGCCTCATCTCTACGAGGATGATGCGCTGCACGAGCTCGTGGACGTCGTGGTCCGCGGGCGCGGCGAGATCCCTGTCCTGGAGATCGCAAGGCGCCTGCAGGCCGGTCTCGACCTGGATGGAATCGTGGGGGTGTCGTGGCGCGATGACGCTGGTGCCCTCAGGCGCAATGCCGACGGTGTGCTGGATGACCCTCGAGAGGCAGCCCCCCTGCCCTTCGAATTGGTGGATGACTGGGATGCCTACCTGACCGGCGACGGCATCCTCAACTTCATGTCGAGCTACGGTTGTCCGCATCGCTGCACCTTCTGTGGCATTCCCACCCAGACCCAGACATTTCGACCCATGGAGCCGGCGCGTGTGGTCGAGCAGCTCCTGGAGACGCGCTCCCGGGGCATCCGTAGTGTCGTGTTCTACGACGACAACTTCTTCACCTCGCGGGAACGGGTGCTCGAGCTTGCGCGGTGCCTGTCCGAGTCAAACAGCACGTTGGAATGGCACAGCAACGGCCGCATCGACCAGCTCGGCGCGCTGTCGGATGAAGAACTCGCGCTGATCCACAGCTCGGGGTGCCGCGGTATCAACGTCGGATATGAGACCGGCGATCAGCAGGTTGCGGACCGGGTCAAGAAGGACGTGCAGGTGGCAGATGTCTTCGAGTTGTCGCGGCGCTTGCACGAGGCGGGCATCCGGCTGAGCATCAACTTCATGGTGGGCCTGCCTGGGGAAACGTCGGAGAGCCTTGTGCGCTCCCTGGAGACCCTGCTGCGCATCCACGAGCTACATCCGGGTGTCGAGGTCTGTTGGTACATGTTCATGCCCGCACCCGAGACGGAGGCGTGGCGAGAGATGGTGAGGGACGGTGTGCTTACGGAGCCCGCGACCCTGCAGGAGCACATGCGTTACCAGACGATGTATCTGGAGCACCCTTGGTTCTACGAGAGTCCGGCGCGGGATGTGATGCGCGACGACCGCGACGACCTCAAGGCCATCACCTGGATCTTTCGCAAGGCCTGGGCTCCGCCGCCGCGCTCGCTCCTCCTACGACCCTTGGCTGCGCTTCATCGACAGTGGTGTCGTCGGCGCTTCGATGCCAGGCGCTTCGGGCTCACCCTCGATTGGCGGTTTGCGTTCCAGTGGAATGCCCTGCAAACGCGCGTGCGGTGGGGGTTGGCTCGCCTGGGTCGCCGGCGCTTCTTCGACCGCTTCAGGTCGAAGCCGAGGCGTCAAGCAACTGGTGTGCCCGGAGTGCACCCGGTGCCGCACGTGTAGACATGTCAACATTCCCATGAACCAGGGAACGGCCCTTCCGTTCGAGAAAGAACAATTCGAACGGGGGAAAGTGCGAACTGTGGCGCGCGATCGCCTGGGATCGGCGCGCACTGGTGAAAACAGCACCGGTTTCGTGAAAGACCTCCCACCCACGGCGCTCGATCTCGACTAGGGTGGAAGCCACGGGGATCGTGCCGCCGGCGTTGCACCGCGTCACAAGCGTCCGCTTGCCCCGCAGTCATTTCAGGGTCACTTCGCGTGCCTCCTGAGTTCGTGGGCCGCGACTTTCCCGGTGACCCGATCTCTAACCGGGAGAAGTAGTCATGTTGTCTTCATTGCGTCGAGTTTTCTCTCTCGTGCCGGCGGCTCTCCTCGCTGGTGCTCTGCTTGTTTCGGGGCCTGTCGCCTCGGCACAAGGGGTCTGCACGGGCCCCGATGGTTTGGCAGGGCCTTGCTGCACTTCCACAGTCCCGAACCTGCCGCCCTTTCCACAAGTGGCCGTGGGCGGCCTCGGTATCTGTTGGAACAACTGCAATGTGTCTGCCACCCAGAATCTGCGGGTGACGTGGGCACCGCCCACAGAAGTGAAGTGCACCGAGTATGTGACCACCGTCACGGTGAGCGATTCCGCGACCGGCGCCCCAATCATGATCGGCACCATGGTGTTGGACTACACCCGCACCTGGGATGAGATTTCTCCGGCAGGGATTCCACACCAGGTCTATCGTTTCGCCGCCAAGGCGGATCTCAGCTCGGTGGTTCCAGCGGGTGCCATTCCGCCGTGCCCACTTCCTTCCTGCCTGCCACCGATGGGCAACCAACCGACCGCGTTTTTCTACGGTTATGCGGATTACTCGTGCTCGAGCGCTGCGCCTGGTACGGGCTTCGAGCCCGTGCTCGTGCTCTACCACGCGTGTGACCGCTTCATCCACAGGCCGGGCTTCTCGGATCGCCCGGGGTCCTTCCATCCGGGTGGCTCCTACGCCATCGTGGCTCCGCACTCGACGGTGCAGCCGTTCACGCCTGCCAACATGCTGGCCCCCGCCGGCCCGTTGGTCGGTGAGGCAACCCGTGACATGCTGCCCCCGGTGGGTCCGCCGCCGTTCTTCTGCATCACCGAGGATCGTGTTGCTTCAGGTGCCATGACCCAGTTGGCAACAGGGTGTGTGTGCAACTTGACGACAGCAACGACTCATCACACCCTTCGGAAGTTCACGGGGACCACGAGTTGTGTGAACCCTGTCGGAGTTGCAGGTGGGTGGGCCTCCTTGGCCATCAACTTCCCGGTGAACCCTTGGTTCCACCTGGTGACATCGAGCATCGGGTTCTGGTCGACGCCCGGGCTCTATCCGGGCAACGAAAAGAGCTGGGTGGATGAAGGTGTCTTTGTGCATCAGAGCGCATGCACCGGTGACTTCGCCGAGCTGAAGTATGGCGGAACCACCCGCTCGGGTTGGCCGGTGATCCTGCCCTTCCCGGTTCCCGGCAACAAGTTCACGGACCTTGCGGACAACTACACGGCGCCGCTCACGGGGCCGTATCCGACGCCGATTCTCGGGAGCATCCGCCCGACGGATCACCTCATCTACGTGAACTACCCGTAGTGGGGAGAGCCACTCGCCACGCGTGAGAGAATCCAGGGCCCCGGGCGACTCGCCCGGGGCCCTTTGCATCTCTTGTGCCCCTCAGCGGTCGACGATCACCTTGGCCAGGGCCTGTGCCATGAGGGTGCCCATGAGGTTCGCCCCCTGTCGCCCCAAGTGGGTAGGGTCCGAGCGTGCGGTCAGCTCATAGAGCGCTGGGTACGCCCGTGGTCGATTGAAGGCCAGCAAGCCGGGCAACTCACCCTTGGCAGCCAGGTGAAAGGCCATGGGGCGCGCCAGCATCTCTGGCAGGATCAGAGGGATGCGTTCGACACCCGCGCTTGAGAACAGCAGACGTTGCCGCTCCAGGCCCCGAGTCACCATCGAGGGAACGCTCCCGGTTGCAGAGTTGCGCGCGACGAGCTGCTCGAGTTGTTGGCCGTACTCCGTGCCGTCACCCAGGAATTCCGCGCGTTTCTTGTCCTCCTGCAACACATCGCGCCAGCGTGGCTGATGTCCACGGCCTTGCTCCAGCAACTCAAGCGCCTCTCGTTGTCGAGCGCTCCCCTGGTCGTTCCAGTGTGCGAGCAGTGCAGGTCCCTCACCCACGTTTCCCCAGGCGGAGAGCAATCCCTTGGTGTGTCTGCGCACACTGGCCCAAGGCACGGAGTTCAGGGGGTGGGTGACCAAACCGCTGAGCAGCTCCGTCACGATGGGCAAACGGTGCCAGCGACGTTCCCGGTCGGTGACGGGGTCCGCCTCACCGTACTCGGAGAGCAGGTACGGGCGCCATTCGAGTACGACCCACCGCAGGCGCTTGGGTTGCATGGCGAGGATGTCGTTCAGAAGCGCCTCCGTGGCCCAGGCATCCATGCCCAAGGCGCCGAAATTGAAGGAGCTGAAGGCAAGCCCGCGTCGTTCCAAGGCGGCGTCGATGTGTGCTGGAACAAGCGAGTAGAGCACCTGGCTTGAGCCCACATAGATGGCGTCGAAGTCATCCTTGTGCGCTTCGAAGTAGTCGAGCTTGTCTTGCAGGGAGTGCTTGTTGGGCCAGGGCAGCAGGGAGTGGATCCCGGAGGCCGTGGCCCCAAGGGCAGTCAAGCTGACGGCTAGGAGACATGCCGCGCGCAACAGCCGGGGGCGTCGAGGAGATTCCAGGGGTCGGCTCACGCTTCCACTCTACTTCCCGGGTGGCGACTCCCGAGGGGCGGCCTGGTTGCTTGCTGGTCCGCGTCCCGGGTCCAGGGGAATGGGCGCTCCCTTGGCGCGCAGCGCGTCGATGGCAGGGCCAGCGCTCTGGTAGCGCTCGGCGCGGAACAGCGACGTCGGGATGACATCCGGATCTCCCGTGCCATCGTCCGGTTCATCGACTTCTGGATCGATGCCATAGGGGTTGCGCCAGTCCCAGACGATACTCCCGCCCTGTGTGACCTCGAACACCCAGCCCTGTTTGCCGGCGCAGACCAAGGTGTTGCCATTGGGCAGCCGTTGCGCACCCGAGATGAAACTCGAGAAGAAGTCCTCGGGCTTCGGCGCTGAGTAGCTCCATGCGGGGGTGCGTGGGCCGAAGGGGCGACGTGTCTCGATGATGTAGTTGCCCTGGGCATCCCGCGGCGCCCACCATTCCTTGACCTCTGACCAGGGGCGGTCCTGCTCGGTTCCGTTGTCGAACACGATCAGGTTTCCCGCGCCCAACTGCCCCTCGGGGATCCACTGCACATTGTGCTGGCCCAGGAGTTGCCGGTCCTCCCACGATCCCATTCCGTAGGCGTAGGGATTGCCCCAGCGGTAGAGCAGGTCACCGCCCTTTCCTGAGCGACCGCCGGTCGAGCCCGCAGCCTCTTCGCTGGTTGTGGAGTGATCGATGATCCAGACCTCGTCGAAGCGCCGCACGCTGAGGGCGATCTGGTCGAGCTCGGCGTTGTAGTCGATGCCGTTGGAGTGCATCCAATCGGCATCCTTCACCCGGGCCTTGTGCGCCTCCTCCTCTGGGTCCTCGTCGTCCGGCGCGTCCGTGTCCTTGTCGGTGCCGTGGTCGCTGCCACCCACGTATCCGAGCGCAGCCATCTGCGCCAACTCAGCTGCTTGCTCTTCCTCGCTGGGCGGGTCTGGGTTGCGGTCACCGTTGATGTCGATGCGCTCCGGGCGTGACGAGGGCAGGGCGTTGTTCGGCCCCTCGGGTGTCATGTCTTGCACCAGGTGGTCCCAGGCGTGCCATTCCCAGACGACATCGCCACCCACCGGTCGCGTGGGGCGGATCTCGTAGACGGCGTCCGGCCAGAACTCCTCGCCCGCCAGGAGTTCAGGGTCTCGCCCCGCCGCCAGTGCCTCGGCGCGCGTGTGGCGGTCCCATGCAATCAGCAGGATGTTGCCGTTCGGAAGCTCTTCGATGTCGTGATGGCTGATGCCTGAGTCGCTGTCCCAGTCGAAGGACCAGAGCACGCTGCTGTCCCAGTCGAGTTCCTCAAGGCCACCGCTCATGCCCCCGCCGCGGAAGATGGGGTGGTCCTCCACGATCAGGCCTTGGATCAAGCTGCCGCGCTCCGTGAGATAGCGCCCACCGCTGGGCATCTTGGAGGACGTCCAGCTGTGGACCGAGGTGCCCGTCATGTCCACGAGATGCGTCCGTTTGGACCTCAGGGAACGAATCAGGGTGAAACCGGGGGAGGCGCTGCTGCTATCCCAGCCCTCACGGGTGGGCGGCTCCAAGGGAGGGCCAACGCCGGGCCCTTCGGAGCAGGCCGTTGGCAGGAGCAGGAAGACCAGCAGCCCCTGCAGGAGGGTGACGCCCCTCACGCTGCTTCAGGCCAGAGCCACGCGAACACGAAGCCCGTCGCCAATCCGTAGAGCAGCCCGTCAAAGAGGAACTTGAACGAGGTGCTCCATTTGATGCCCTTCCAGATGGAATCCGTGAAGTTGCCCACGCCGTAACCCAGCACGGCAATGGTTGACGCCATGCGGAACACATGGCGCGGGTCGGCGCCCTCGGCGCCCATCGCGAGCCAGGTCGCGTACGCCACGAAGGCGCCGACCAGGAGGCTGAAGACGAACCACTGGTAGAGGCTCTTGCCCATCGCCGCAGGGCCGTTGGGCAGTACGGACATGAAGCCCACGGGCCCTTGCTCGTACTTCTTGATCATCTCCGGCGTGCCCATGTCCTTCATGCTCTTGTGCATGGGGAAGTAGTAGTTGCCTTGCGGCACCTTGTACTGCCGCATGGCCTCCAGCACGTCTGCCTCCTCGGGCAGCGCCGCATAGTCGTGCTTGTGAATCGGGATCACCATGTGGATGACGCAGCTCACGAGGAACACCGCCACGCCAGAGACCAGGATCGGAAGCCAGAGATTGACGAGGAAGTCCATGCGGATCACTCCAGTGGGCGGGGGCGTGGGGGCGGGGCACTGCCTCGGAGTGCCCCTGCACGCATGGTCCTTCCTTTGCCGTCATCGCGCAATCCGGCGCTTCACGCCGAGCTTGCGCGGGTCGCGTCGCTCAGCGTTGATCCCGTAGGGAATTCTGGATGCCCTGCAGCTCTACGTCGGAAAGGGGACGAGCGCCGTCGAGCACGCCGAAGCGACCAGAACCGAAGCCGGGCCACCACAAATAGCGGGCCCAGCCCTCCACCAAGCTGGCATCGACAGGACCGAAGTGGCGGCTGTCGACGGCGTTGTCGCGATGATCTCCGAGGACGAAGAAGCTGTCCGTCGACAGCCGGAGCCGGGTGGGTGGTGGGCAGCGAGTGGCGGGGCCGGAGAGCACGCGCCAGGCTCCCTCAGACGAGACTTCCCAGTCGATCTGAGCGCCTGCGACAGTGGGGCCGAACTGGCGCGTGTCGGCGGGGCCGAGTGCATGACGTGCTAGCGGGACACCGTTGATCAGGACGCGACCTTCCTCGACGAGGATGTCCTCGCCCGGGAGCCCCAGCACACGCTTCACCAGCTTCTGGCCGCTGCCGTCCGGGTGCCGGAACACGATCAGGTCGCCGCGGCTCACGGCGTGCGTCGACACGTCCGATCGGTCCACGAGGAACCGATCGCCCGGGAGCAAGGCAGGCGCCATGCTCGCGGTGGGGATCATGTAGGCCTCGAACACATGAGCGCGAAGTGCCTCGGTGGCCAGCACGGGATAGCCCACACCGAGCAGGACCCATGACAGGCCCATGCCGATGCCCAAGGAGGGAGAGGCAGCCGACAGAACGGCGCCGCGCGCGAGCTGGACGGCGTCGAAGATCGAGAAGACGCTGACGCCGACGAAGGACGTTGTTGCAGCCAAGATCAGGCCGAGGGACGCGTCGCTTGTAGGCAGGGCCCACGCCGAAAGCAGGACGGCGGGGGCGAACAGCAGGGACGCTCCCAAGAGCACGACGCCTCGTGCGCGTCGACCGCAGTAGAGCTGACCGAGCCCGGCACAGCAGGAAGAGAGGAAGGCAGCCAGAAGGGGGGAGAGCTTTCGAGGTGTGTTCATTTCGGGTGGCGAGTCCATGTGGGTCGGTGGAGTGACGTGGCGGCGCAATGCCCGCTCAGGCGATGAGCAAGCGCACGACGTGCGCCACCCGGTAAGCCCCCGCGAGCAGCGCGGCGGTGAAGACAGCAGCTCGCCCGAGGGGGTGGGCAAGCAGCCGAGAGGGGGCTTGCGTCTGGACTGGTGGCGACTCGAGCTTCGCCGAAGCCTCAGCTGCGACAGCGGTCATGAGCGCTTCGGTGAAACCTGTGGGTACAGGGCATCGGGCTCGCTCGTCCTCCCAGGAGGCGTCGACCAGATGTCCGTCGTTGTGGCTGTCCGTGGTCATGGAAAGACCTCCGAGGGATTGGGTAGGCGCAGACGCAGGGCTTCCCGAGCGCGGGCTACGCGCGACTTCACCGTCCCCGGCGCCACGCCCTCGATTCGAGCGATCTGCTCGTAGGGCAAGCGCACGAAGCGTGCGAGGACGAAGGCGGTCCGTTGCTCCAGGGGAAGCGCGGCGAGGGCTGCATCAAGCCTGCTGAGCAGGTCCTGCCCTGCGGCGTGGTGCTCGGGCAGCCTGTTGTCGGTGGTCTGCGTCAGGTCGCTGCCGGAGACGGGCTGCCGAGCTTCGCGCCCAAGTCGGTTCAGGCAGTTGTTGCGGGCGATGCGAAACAGCCAGGTCGAGAAGCGTCCCCGGTTCGGGGCATAGTCGCCGAGGCGAACATAGGCAGCGAGAAAGGCCTCCTGTGCTGCATCCTCCCGGTCCTCTGAGCGATGCAGGAACGAACCCACAAAGGCCAGCAGTGGGCCCTCCCAACGATTCACGAGCAGCCGGAACGCCTGGGTGTCGCCCTCCAGCACGCGCTGGATGGCGACCGTCTCGTCATCTCGTTCCTGTGAACCGATGGGCCAACTCCTCCAGGGGCTGCTTCCTTCTACAGCCAGCTTCGGAGCGGGTTCCCAAAAAATGGTGCTCGGGCGTGTGGGCTGAGCAAAGTCGCCAGGCACGAAGGCTCTGGCGTAGAGTATCCGCTGCTTTCAGGTGAGACGTCCCGTGCGGAGAGATCCCCATGCGCATGTGCGCTGCGCTTGCTGTGCTCCTGATCGCGACTTCGTGCAGCGTCGTGAGCCCGGCACGAATCTCTCAAGAGCCGCGTAGTCGGCACGTGCTGGTCATGGGGCTCGACGGCGTTCGCCCTGACGCGCTGCGAGCTGCCCGCACGCCACGGCTGGATGCACTGGCACAAGGCGGGACAGTCAGCTGGGACTCCATTGCCGGCGGGGGGGCGGCGAGCGGCGACGTCACGCAGCAGGCCACCTCCAGTGGGCCGGGGTGGTCGAGCGTTCTCACAGGTGTCTGGGCGAACAAGCACGGGGTGCGCGACAACAGCTTCGAGGGTCACGACCTGGAGACCTTTCCCCATGCCTTCGTGCGCATTCGAGACGCGCTACCCGACGCATACCTGGCGTCGATCGTTCATTGGGCGCCCATCAACGAGCAGCTCTTGAGGCCCTACCCCGGCGCGGCGAGCTTTCTGGCCGAAACGGAAACCGATGCGGCCGTGGTTGCGATCGCAGTGGAACAACTGAGGGCTTTCACCCCGGACGTTTTGTTCCTGCACTTCGACGACGTGGACCATGCAGGGCATGCACACGGATACAGCTCGTCCGTGCCCGAGTATCTCGCCGCGATCGAGCAGGTCGACCGCCAACTGGGGCAGGTGCTGGAGGCGCTTGCGCACCGCCCGGAGCGCTCGCAGGAAGATTGGCTGATTCTGCTGACCACCGACCATGGAGGCTCGGGGACGGGGCATGGGGGCCAGTCTGCGGACGAACGCCGTATCTGGGTGATTGCCCACGGCGCTGCGGTGCTCCCCCGGGAGGTCTCCCCGGGGCCTGGGCACACCGTCATTGCCCGGTCCCTGTTCGAGCACCTCGGCTTGGATTGTCCGCCGAGTTGGGGCTTGGTGGATTTGGCATCCTTCACTGATGACTGAGCCCCCGGAACTTGCTCGGCTTCGTGACGGGTTCATGAACGCAGGGCTGCACGAGTCCAGCGCACCTGATCAGCCCTTGCTGCTGTTCGAGACCTGGTTGGAGCAGGCCAACAAGGCTGGCATCTACAACGCACATGCGATGGCGGTGGCGACTGCTGACGCGACCGGCCACCCCTCCGTGCGCAACGTGCTGATGCGAGACGTGCGTGATGGGAAGCTGGAGTTCTTCACGAACTACCTGAGCCGTAAGGGCAGAGAGCTCGGGGACAATCCTGTGGCCGAGGCTCTCTTCAGCTGGCTTCCGCTGGAGCGGCAGGTGCGCTTTTCGGGAATCGTGCAGCGCTCGTCCGCGGATCGGTCCGACGCGTACTTCGCCCAGCGCCCACGCTCGTCTCGCATCTCGGCAATGGCATCCCCCCAGAGCGAGGTGATCGCCTCCCGGCAAGCCTTGGAGCGAGAGCATGCTGAGTTGGCCCAGGAACTCGACGGCGCCGAACCTGCCCGTCCACGGAGTTGGGGTGGTTTCCTGCTCGTTCCCGACCGCATCGAATTCTGGCAGGGCCGGCCCCACAGGCTGCACGATCGGCTGCTCTACGAACGGGAGGGAAGCGGCTGGATGCGATGCCGCCTGGCTCCTTGACTAGAAATAGAATTCGTGTTCTAGTTTTGAAATGCCAACCGCTGAAACCAAGCCGTCCCTGCAGCGCCCGCGCCAGCTGCGCAGCCAGGCCTCCATGGATCGGGTTCTTGCCGCCACGGAGGAGCTGCTGGCCGACCGCCTGTTCGAGGAGCTCACTCTGACTGAGATCCTGGCCCGGGCCCGGGTTTCGGTGGGGGCGTTCTATGCCCGCTTTGGCAGTCGCGAGGGTCTCGTCTCTCCACTGCACGACCGCTACGACGAACGGCTGGCCCAGCTGACGGCGCGAGTCTTTGATCTGGAGCGGTGGCGGGAAGTCCCGCTCGAGGAACGCGTTCGGCGGCTCGTGCGCTACGGGCTTGTCGCCTACCGCCGCAACCGAGGCTTGCTGCGTGCGCTGGTGCTCGAGTGGCGCCTGCACCCAGAGCGCATCACCGACGAGCAGCGGCTGAAGCGCGAAGAGTTCTATGAGCGTGTGGCCGCGACGCTTGTGGGTGACGGCAGCGAGATCACCCATCCCGACCCCTTGGCGGCCGCGCGCTTCGTGTTCCTGACCTACGGTGCCATCTGCCGTGAGCTGCTACTCGAGGGGCGCTCCTCGCTTCCGCTGCCGTCTGCCTTCGGAGGCAACGACCGCGCGCTCGGCGAGGAGCTGACGCGCAACATCATGGGGCACCTTGCAGGAAGCCCGTATCCCGGCATCTAGCTGCGGGCAGTTTGATCGATCCGTTTCCCTCCTAGGCACCCGTCATGGCTACCGTTTTCTCTCGTGTAGACGACTGCGTGTTCGTCGTCCTGCTGAGTCTTGTCCTTTCTTCGGGTGCTATCGCTGCTCAAGAACCCACCCTCTTGGTCGCTGGGTACACGAGCGGGGCGGTGCACGCATTTGCGCCTGATGGGGTCTCACTGGGGACGCTCGGTTCGGCTCCCGGCGCCCAGTCCATGCGCTATGGCCCCGATGGGAATCTCTACGTGTGCGCCGAGGAGCAACCCGCCGTTCTGCGCTTTGATGGGCAGACCGGCGCTGCCCTGGGGCCCTTCGTCTTCGATGACCCCCTGACGCCCATCGACGAGACGGGTGGCTTGCGCAAACCCGTCGCGGCGGTGTTCGGCCGGGATGGGATGCTCTATGTGGCCTCCTTCCAAGACGACGCCGTGCTGCGCTATGACGGAGTCACTGGCGCCTACATCGACGACTTCATCCCGTCCGGGACCGGGGCCATCAACGGGCCCGACGCGGGCATGGACTTTGGGCCGGACGGCCACCTCTACATCCCGAGTTTCAACAACAACCGTGTGCTGCGTTATCACGGCAAGACGGGCAACCCGCTTGGCGCCTTCGTGCCTCAGAGCCTGACCATCTCGCGACCGCGTTCCCTTCGTTGGCGTGGTGATGGCGTGCTGTATGTGGCGAGCTGGGGCAACAACCGCATCCTGCGTTATGACCTCTCCGGAAACTTTCTCGGCATCTTCGCCACACCTGCGCGGCCGACCGGGATCGCCTTCGGCCCTGGGGGCCACGTTTATGTGACGAGCGATCAGTCCAGTCGGGTGCTCATGTATCACGGTACGACAGGCGCCCCGCTCGGCGAGTTCGGAGATGTGCCTGGCGCTGGCGTGGTCGCCGCGACCTATCTCGAATGGCTTCCCAACCCCGAGTTGCGCTTCCAGCGCCCATGGCCGGGCACGGCGGGTGTCTCGAATACCTACGGCATCACGAACGCCACTCCCAACGGACAGCTCTTCCTGGCGCTGGGCGTCGCTCCGGCTTCTCTTCCGTTCAGTTGCCCGAACACCTGGTTCGGGGTCGACATCAGTCAGGTCTTCCTGGTGACAGCGGATGCAGCTGGCGCCTACTCGAACACTGTGCCGGTGGACGCAGCCGCAGTGGGGCTCAAGTTGGTGCTCCAAGCGTATGACCCCGCGGGCGCATGCCTCAGCAACCTTGTGCTCACCACATTCAACTGAGGGCGTCGAGAACCGGTCCGCTGCGGCTCAGGGTGTGTTGGCCATCCAGGCCCCGAAGGGCGATGTCGACACCATCTTTCGGTTCGCCCCAAAGGGGGCGGGCACAAGCGAGTCGGCCCTCGCTGCTCAGGTGTTCGCCGGATCGAGCTCGAGTTCGAGGCTCATGAAGGCGCTGTCGATGCGTCGCAGCTGCTCGGTCTCCAGTCGTAGCGATCCTGCCGCGGCGTTCTCGGCGACTTGCTGCGGGTTGCGCGCACCCACCAAGGCGGCGGTGATCCCTGCTTGCTGCACGGTCCAAGCGATGACCGTTTGCGCCAAGCTGGCATCCAGGGTCCCTGCAATGGGGGCTACTGACTCGGCCAGCACCGCGTTGACCCGACGGCGGTTCTCGTCGCGGAAGGTCGCACGATGGTTACGGCCTTCGCCAGTCGCGAAGCTTCGCTCCGCCGGCACCTTTCCCGTGAGCAGCCCTTGTTCCAATGGTGAGTAGACCACGACGCCCACGTCGTGGTCGCGGCACCACGGCAAGACGTCCGCTTCGGCCTCCCGCGCCACCAGGCTGTACTTGGGTTGATCACTGGCGAGGGGGATGTTTCCCAGCGCTTGCTGTGCCTCGGCCATCTGCTCGGGCGAGTAGTTGCTGACGCCAATGGCACCGAGCTTTCCCTCGGCCATCAACTCGGTCAGGGCACCCATCGTGTCAGCGATCGGCGTGCTCCCATCCGGCCAGTGCACCTGGACGAGGTCCAGATGGTCGACCTTCATTCGGGTCAGGCTGCGCTCCACTTCCTCGCGCACGGAGGCCGGCCGGCTGTTCTTGAAGAGTCGGAAGGGCGTCCCATCCTCGCTGACCGATTCGAGCAGCAGTTCGCCCCCGTCCTCGGTATCCCAACGCAGGCCGACCTTGGTCATGAGTGTCACCTTGTTCCGTCGGCCTGCGACGGCCCGTCCCACCACCTCCTCGGAGTGGCCGAGCCCGTACACCGGTGCCGTGTCGATGGCATCCATGCCGAGCTCGATCCCTTGGCGGATGGCGGTGATGGCGAGCTCGTCATCGCTCGCGCCCCAGTAGCCGGTGCCGCCCAGGGCCCATGCTCCAAAGACGACCACGGGCAGCTCGAGGTCGGTGCGGCCAAGACGTCGACGTTGCATGCAGGACTCCGTGCGCGGGGGCTGGCGACGGCTTGGATTGTGGGGATGTCGCATCGGCTGTCCAGGCACGATTCGCAGGCGCTGAACAAACGCCTGTCGGTCAGCACAATCTAGAACTCGCGGCCCCGCTCTTTCTAGGAAGCGGTGTATCCTCCCCCGTCCATCGCATCACCTGCACTCGCTGTCGGTCAGCTTCCGATCGATGGTCACCCCCGGATCCACACCATGACGACTGCGCCCCTGCGCTCCCTGTCCCTGGCGTTCTTGCTCGCCGCCACTCCGCTCACCGCTGCGGGCACCCTTTTCGTTGACGCAAATCTGCTGGTCGGTGCCAACGACGGCAGCACTTGGGGTGACGCCTTCCAAGGGTCGTCCGGTTTGCAGCTGGCGCTGGCTGCGGCCGTTTCGGGCGACGAGGTCTTCGTCGCTCAGGGGGTGTATCTGCCGAGCGCTGTGGGAACGCGGACCGATGCCTTCGCACTCAAGAACGGTGTGGCGATCTACGGCTCCTTCGCAGGGGGAGAGGCCAGCCCGGCTGAGCGGCCTCCTTTTGGCAGCGCGGACAGCATCCTCTCGGGCGACCTCAACGGCGATGACGGGCTCTCGTTGTTCGGCGACAACAGCTTCCACCTCATCACCACAGCGGGAACCAACGCCACAGCGGTCATCGATGGTTTTGTCGTGACCAGCGGCAACGCCAACTCCGGGGCGGGGAACCGCGATCGGGGGGCCGGCATCATCTGCTTGGGGGCGGTGTCCCCGACCGTCCGCAGCTGTCGCTTCATCGCCAATCGGTGCACCTTTGGCGGTGCTGCTGGATACATCAACAACGGTGGTGCGCCGACCTTCACGTCCTGCACCTTCGAGGACGGGCAGGGCGGCTCCTTCGGCGGGGCCTTCGACATTGCGGGCGGCGGGGTCGTGCGCTTTGATCGTTGTCTCTTCCGGGGCAACACGGCTGCCCGCGCGGGAGCCCTGGAGATCTTCTCGTCCACGGGGCCCATCGTCAGCGGTTGTGTCTTCGTCGACAACACGGCGACGGGAGGCAGCGGCGGCGGCGCCATCTGGGTCGGGTCCGGAGGGAGCTCACGGGTGCGCAACTGCACGATCGTTTCCAATCAGGCGACCAATCAGTCGGCCGGTGGAATCCGCAACCAGGGCGCGTCGAACTTCCGGGTGGACAACTCGATTCTCTGGGACAACACGGGCGTGGGCGGCGGGCAGGGCCCTGGCAACCAGGTGACCAACGGCAGCCAGGTGTTCCACAGCCTGGTGCAAGGCGGTTTCCCTGGGACGGGCAACGTCGGCGGCGATCCCCTCTTCTTGGACGCGGCCGCGCTCGATTTCACACCCGCTGAAACATCGCCCGTCGTGGATGCCGGCGACAACACACAGGTGTTGGCTGGCACCACCCTGGACTTCCAGGGCGGAGCGCGCTTCACGGACGTGCTGATCGTGGCCGACACCGGTGTCGGCCCGGCTCCCGTGCTGGACATGGGAGCGGTCGAGTTCCCTTCCGCCTGGTCAGACCTCGGCGGCGGACTGGCGGGGACGCTTGGGGCACCGGAGTTGGTCATGAGCGGCTCGCTCGAGAGCCTCAGCTCCAACCTGGCCACCTTGAGCAACGCCGCGCCCAGCGCCTTCAGCGTTGTCTTCGCAGGCTTCTCGCTGGTCAACCTGCCTCTTGAAGGCGGCGTGCTCCTGCCTGCTCCCGATGTCGTGCGCTTCTTCTTCACGGACGGTTCGGGCAGTCTCAATCTGCCCTTCACCTGGCCCGCTGGCTCACCGCCCGGGCTCGACTCCTACTACCAGATCTGGGTGGAAGACGCGGGTGCCCCCTTCGCCTATGCGGCGAGCAATGGGGTGCAGGGGACGACGCCTTAGCAGGACGCAGCCAGGCGGGGCAGGCTGATCCGGCGACGCAATCCCTCAGCCCGTTAGCCCGAGAGCCCGTTAGCGAGTCGGGCTGAGCCCCCTGAGGAAGAGGTCGCGCGCGCCATTTCCGTCGCCTGCAACGAGGTTGCTCCCGAGGCTTCCGAACAGCAGGAGGGAGCCGTCGGCCGACAAGCTCGGCGAGTCACTGTCCGCATTGGCCTGGCCCTGGGCGCTGCTGCGGCTGTGACAGCTGGTCTTCCCGGTGTTGAGGTCATGCACGAAGACGTCGGTGACGCCGTTGATGTCCGTCGGCACGAGGTTTGGGGCCCCGCTGGCAAATGCGATCCTCCGGCCGTCTTCCGAGATGGCCGGCAGGATGCTCCCTCCCGAGGCTTCGCTTCCGTCGGACGCCACGCTCACACGAGTCGTGAGGCCCGTCAGGTGGTCGTGGACGAAGATGTCGCTGACCCAGTTGTTGTCAGGAAAGGCCAGGTTGTAGGCCTGGCTGGCGAAGGCAACATAGCGACCATCGGGGGTGATGGCTGGCCGCGTGGAGCAGTCACCGTGAGCGAACTCACCCAACGAGTTCTTGCTGGCGTGCCACGTTTCGTTGGTGTCGGCGTCGTGCACGAAGATGTAGTGGTACACGCCCAGGACCTCGTTCACGAGGTTGTTGGCCCGTGTGGAGTAGGCCACGAAGCGGCCCGTGGCGGAGATGTCCGGGCTGTGGCTCGCTGCAATGCCACCGAAGCCCGCCGGGTCTTGGCTCACCCGCCGTGTGAGCCCCGTCGAGCTGTCATGCACGAAGATGTCCTGTTGGCCGTTGGCGTCGTTGTCGACCAGGTTGTCCGCCCAGCTGGAGAAGGCGATGTGACGCCCATCAGCGGAGACGGCTGCGTCGGTGCTGGCCGCGTTGCCTGCCAGGCCGGACGAGCTCTTGCTGACGCGAGAGATGCCACCGGAGAAGCGGTCGAAGAGGAACACGTCGAGGGTGCTGGGGGTGTCGCCGGGAACGAGGTTGCTGGCCCAGCTGTCGAAGGCGACGAACCGCCCGTCGGCTGAGACGTCGAGGGTCGTGCCTGAGGTGTCGTTGGCCGGTTGTCCCAGGGCGTCATGGGAGACGAGCAGGATCTCGCCCGTGGTGATGTTGCGCAAGAAGACGTCGCGGACGCCCGCAATATCAGGGCTCAGCAAGTTGCTCGCGACGCTAGAGAATGCGACCCATTGGCCGTCGTCGGAGAGGGTGCCCGCGTCGGTTGAAGAATCGGCCTCCTGCAGCGACGAGCCGAGATTCACGCGCAGCAGTTGGGGCATAGCGATGGTGCCGTGCTGTGCGCTGCGACCCTGAATCCCGGAGCCTGGAGACGTGGGCTGGGCGCCTGGCCAGGCGCCGCTCGGAAGCCCCTGCCCGGAAGCCAACGGTGCGGTTCCCAGGAAGACCCCAACTACGACCGCGGCGAGGGTGAGGGAGAGCCGAAGCGGAGAGTGTTCAGGGCTGGCAGGGTGCGTCATCGACGATCTCGGTGATGGCCTCGCTGGTCTGCTCGGCACAGGGGCTGCCTTGGAGGGACGATTGAGGCCGGCTTGGTCCCAGAGCTCCGTGAGCAGGGGCTCTCAGGGATCAGCGTCGTGGCACGCTCACCGTTTCAGCTCCTTCTGGAGATTCCCGTGAGATTCCTGGGGGACGCCGATGCGGCTGCTGGCGCGCCTGCCGGAGCGGCAGCTCCCGGTTGCTCGAGCAGGGTGGCCATGCGAGCCAAGGCGCGAGAGAGCAGGGTGCGCGTGGCCGCAGGCGAGCGCTCCATGGCCTGTGCCACCTCATCATGGGGGAGGTTCTGGACCCGTGCCAACAAGATCACGCGCCGATAGTCCTCTGGGAGCAGGCTGAAGGCTTCTTCGGCACGGGCCAGTTCCTCACGCGCGGACGCGTGGCGGCTGGGGGTGCAGAAGGTGCGCAACTGGCTCAGCAGCTCCACGTCTTCGTCGCGCTCCCGGGCGAGGATGGCCGTGACGGGGCCCGCCTCGCGGTCGCCCGTGCGGCGCTCCCGGCTCCAGTAACGCCCCCGATCGCGAATCTTGTTCTCGGCCTGCCTGAACAGCCAATTGCGGAAGCTGTCGGGCCCTCGATACTCGAAGCGGGGTAGGCCTTCGAGGGCTTCTCGGCAGACCGACTGCACGAGGTCGAGGCTGGAGTCGTGATGGCGCAGACGCCGGCCGAGCCGCAGTCGTACGAAAGCGCGTAGCCCCGCGAGGTGCGACTCCATGAGGTCGTTGCACGCACCCTGATCGCCAGCGACGGCATTCTGAAGCAGTTGCTGGACCGGGACGACGTTTGCAGATTCGTTGGTGGAACGAGTCATGGAGCGACAGCATACAGCGTTCCCGGAGACCCGTTAGGATCACCGAAGGACGCACTCTCATCGAGGCCAGCGGTGGACAACAGTGAACCCTCAAGCTCCGAGGAGCAGACGGCGGATGTGTTTGAACGGCTCTTGGCGGAGTGCATAGACGGGTGGTCGAGCGAGGGAAGCGCGGCCGTCGAGTCCGTGTGCGCGCAACACCCCGGGCTGGCCTCGCGGCTTCGGGACCGGCTCGCAGACCTGCAACGGCTCGGGCTCTTGGGAGAGGAGCAGGCCCCGGAGGCCATCGGGCCGTATCGGATCCTCGGCCCCCTGGGCCAGGGCGGCATGAGTGTCGTGTATCTGGCATGGGATGAGCAGCTAGGGAAACGGGTCGCTCTCAAGGCCAGTCGCACACCGCTGTCCAGCGACGACCGAAGCCGTGCGCGCTTCCGGCAGGAGATCTCTGCCATCACGTCGCTCGACCACAAAGGCATCGTGCCTTTGTTGGAGGTAGGGGAAGCCGAGGGGCGGCCCTACTTCACCATGGAGTTTGTTCCGGGAGCGACCCTGGCTCAACTCGTCGAGCGGTTGCTCGCATCCGGTCAAAGCCCCGTGGATGTCAGCGGTGCGACGATCGCCACCATGGTGGGCGAGCTGGGACGGCGCGTGCTTGGCGACAAGCCTCTGCCCCAGAACGACGCCGTCTGGCCGGCGACCTGGATCGAGGCCGTGGTCCGCTGGATGCTTGAAGTGGCCGAGGCCCTGGAGCATGCGCACGCGCGCCAGGTCATCCATCGCGACGTGAAGCCATCCAATGTGTTGGTCTCGGTCGAAGGGTGTGCGCGCCTGTTCGACATGGGCCTCGCGAGGCTTGGAGATGCGCCGGGCCTCACTCGTTCCGGCGACTTCACTGGCACGCCCTACTATGTGTCGCCCGAGCAGCTGGGTGGTCACTTGAAGGACGTGGACCAGCGCACGGACATCTTCTCGCTCGGTGTGACGCTCTACGAGTTGCTGACGTTCCGTCGGCCGTTCGACGGTCCGTCCACGGCGCATGTCTTCCGGCAGATCATGGACAAGGACCCCGCCATGCCGCGGCGTCTGGAGCCGCGCTTGCCGCCGGACCTGGAGACGATCTGCCTGACGGCCCTGGAGAAGAACCCGGAAGCTCGCTATCAGTCCATGCATGACCTGGCCGCGGACCTGCGACGCTTCCTGGAGTTTCGACCCGTGCGTGCGCGTCCGGTGGGTTGGTTTCGGCGTGGCGTCCGCTTCATGCGCCGAAGTCCGGCACGGGCGACTGCCGCCTTGTTGGCCCTGTTCGTCGTTGTGGGGCTTCCCGCTGGTCTGGTCTGGGCGAACCGCGCCATTGCCGATGAACGCGATCTGGCGGAGACGAGTGCGGCCGAAGCAACCCTTCAGGCGGAGTTGAGCGCTCGTGTGACCCGCTTCGTGGTGGATCTCTTCGAGTTGACGCCAAAGGACCAGGAGCGTGCGGAATCCGTGACGGCGCGGGAGATCCTTGACCGAGGCGCCGCGGTGATTCCGACGGGGTTCGAGGACCAGCCGCTGCACCGCGCGGCGCTCATGCGTGCCAGCGGGCGGGTCTACCGGAACATGGGCTTGTTCCAGCGTGCGCTCCCCTTGTTGGACCGGGCTTACGCCATCTATCAGCGCGAGCGAGGCGTGGATGAGCTGGAGACGATCTCCCTGCTGGCGGAGTTGGCCGAGGTCCATTGGCGGGTGGGTGGCCGCGAAGCGAGCCTGGCCCTGTGTGTCAGGAGCCTTGAGGGCTTCGAGCGCGCAGGCCATGGCGATCACGAACTGGCCGTGCGCTGCCGCATGACGTTCGCAGCCGTCTCGTCCGAGCTGGGTCGGCCGGCCGAGGCAGAGCGTGCCTTGCAGGCGGCCCTGGATCTGCGGAGCGAGGTGGGCGACGAGGACTCCCTGCTCGTTGCGGATCTCTCCGAAGAACTGGGGGTCCTGTTGGCGTCGGAGGGAAACCTGGCTGAGGCACGCCGATGGCTGGGACGCTCGCTCGACATTCGCCGGGCTTCCTGGGTCCCCAACCCTGGTGCAATTGCCGGTGTGCTGGAGCAGTTGGCCACGGTTCACCGGGATCTGGGTGATGAGCAGGGCGCGCAAGATCTCGGTGCGCAGGCCGGCTCCTTGCGTTCGGGGGTCGCGCGGCAGCTGGCCGCCGTGGGGGAGGCGACCACCGTGCGCTTGCCGGGCCAGGCTCCCGAGGGTCCCTTCGCCCTGCGCCCCATCGTCCAAGATGCCTTTGACGCCCGGTTCCAGGAGGGGGTCACGGCGCTGCAGTCAGGGGATGACGCCGAGTCCGTGCTGGCCTTCACGAAGTGCCTCGAGTTGAAGCCGGGGCATCCTGTCAGCGCCTACAACCTGGCTTGCAGCCACGCTCTGGCTGGGCGCGTCGAGCTGGCCCTCGACTGGATCGGCAAGGCCGTAGACGCAGGCTTTGGATTCCTGAGCGATGGCCCGAGGGTGCTGGAGAAGGACCCAGATCTCGAACCGCTTCGTCACGAACGCCGGTGGCGCGACCACCTGGAACGCATGCATCGGGAGCGGGCGGCCGCAGTGGGCTATGCAGCCAGCCCTGCGCTCTACGTGCCTCCTGCTTTGCAGGGCAAGGCTTCCTGGCCGCTGCTCGTGGTGCTTCATGCCCACGGCTCCACGAAGGATTCGGTGGTGCAGGGCCGCTGGCGCCGCGTTGCCGACGAGCTCGGCTTCGCACTTCTGGCTCCATCGGCGAGCTTGCCGGTGGCACGGTCTGTGGAGCAGGGGATGCAGTGGTTCCAGGAAGTGGATGACTTCCTGGAGCAACCCTGGTCGTTCGAGATGCCAGTGATCGAGGGGCTTCGGAACTTCCTGGACCAGGGGACCGTGGATCTCGAACGCGTGTTCATCGCGGGGGAGGGGCACGGTTCACTCTTGGCGGCGGATCTTGCCCTGACAGCTCCAGGGCTCTTCCGTGGATTGCTCGTGGCCAACGGCCCGATCGTCCCGGAGGTCGCTTGGCAACGGACGCTGCTTGCGTCGAGCCTGGGCTTGAGTGTCCGCGTTGTGCTCGATGACCGCGAGAGGATTGTCGCCTGTCCGGACGGCATGAGTGGCGCACAGCTTGCCGAGCGCCTCGAAGGCTGGCTCCCGCGCTGGGGGCTCGAAGAGCATGCGTCGGTTCGGGCACTGAGCGCTGGGGATCAGCCCTCGGAGACCCTGTGGATGGCGTCGCTCCTGGAGATGCTCGGCCAAGCCGGCCTGTCGGGACGCTAGGCAGAACGACAGCCGGCCCGGCATGTCCTCGGGCAGGGGAGGGTGCCGAGCCGGCGTGTCGGATAGGCCTGGATCGGGATCAGGCCTGTTCTCGGAGGCAAAGCAGGGCTCAGGGGCCGAGCAGTCCGAGGATCTCAGTCGCCGCCGTCGGCGTGCGGCTTTCGTCGGCGCCGATGTCGACACGACGGCCGATCAGTCGGGGCTGTCCATCGATGTCCAACTGCTGGACACTGCTCGGCGCACCGGCTGCGTTGATCCCCGCGTCGATCATCGGTGAGTTCGGGCGCAGGTGGTAGCCGTCAGCGCGCAGCAGCGGCTTCACGCTCATGTTTCCAAGGCCGGTCAACACGCCGCCCTCAACGTTGCTGAAGCTCACGTTCGCGGTGCCCCAGGTCTGGATGCCCCCGGCACCGTTGCCCCACACGATGGAGTTGCGTAGGACCACGTTGCCGGCGTTGATGGCCGAGCCCCAGGTGGCGGCATTGCCGACCACCGTGATGTTCTCGAGCACCAGGTTGGCGCCTCCGAAGTCCGTGATGGCCCCGCCGGTCACTGCAGCCCCGTTGCCGATGAAGGCGCTGTTGCGGATCACCGTGGGCTGCTTGGGCTCTGCGGAGAAGCCCCATGTGAAGAATCCGCCACCGTCATCGTCGGTGTAGTTGCCTTGGAAGAGGCAGTTCTCGATGAGCGGGCTGGACGTGCCGCCCAGGGGCCCCGTGTCACCGCTGTAGACCGCGCCGCCCCAGCAACCGGACGAGTTGGCCACAAAGTGGCAGTTGCGAATGGTCGGGCTGCTCGAGCGGATGATGATGGCACCGCCGTTGAACTCATCGTTCACGGCTCCGGGAAAAGTGGCGCCGCCCGTGATGGTGAACCCGTCGAGAACTGCGCTGCGGCTCTCACCATTCTCGAAGACGAAGCCACGGTAGGGTTCGGTGGAGGTGCCCTGGGCGTCGATGGTGGTGGAGCTGGGACCGTTCTCGCTGCGCACGATGAGCGCCTTGCCGAGGAAGTTCAGGTCTCGGTTTCCAGCTCCTGTGTAGACGCCATCGGCGACGAGCACGGTGTCGCCCGTCTGCGCGGCAATGATAGCGGATTGGATGGTGGGGAACTGGGCGGGGACCGACAACGTGTCGGCGGCCCAAGCGGTTGGGGATGCCAACATGGCCAGGCCGAACACGATGGCCTGGCGGAGGCGGAGCAGGGGTTTCTGATGCACTGGATCTTCTCTCTCGGGTGATGGCGTTGGGGCTCTTGCGCCCCCAAGGCAAGAGCGCCGCACCGGGAGAAGTGTTACTGAGGGAATCCGCCCGGAGCCGCTTCAGACGGTCGGGACGGTCCCGCGCACGGGTTCCGTGCAACGGTTCTGCGCACCGGGCCCGCGAACGATCCGGGTCGTGGTGTGCCAGGCGGTCGCCGGTCGCTTATGCTGCCGGCTCGCGGGGCGATGTGCGCCTTGCTGTCGTTGTGCGCTTCTAGATGTCTCGGGCCCTGAGCTCGACCTTGCGCCCTGAACCTTCGTGTTTCAGGTGCTGGGAAGGGGATGCCCGTTGCCAGAGCCTGAGTTGCTCGAGCCCTTTCCAGGGCTCTTCGTCCTCCAGAGCGACTATGAGGACCGGGCGATCCCCAAGGCTGCCGGCCTGTCCTGGCACTCCGCGAGCCCCTGCCGCCGAGCTCCGGACTGCCCCCTTTGCGAGCACGAGCTGAACCGGGTGTGGTGGACCGAGGACGTGCTCAAGGCCCTCGAGCTGCTGGAGTATGGGGCGGAGGAGCTGCGGGAGCAGATTCTTGAACGTTCTGGACCGGCCGGAGAGGAGCGGGTGAAGGAGGAACGGCGACTCGCCCGGGCCAACGCCCGCCGTGCGCGCGAGCGTCTGAAGCGCCTTCAAGCGAGCCGGGCCGAAGATGCAGACATCGACGTGCCCTGCCCCGAGGGTTCGTCCTATCTGCCGTACCAGCGGGCGGCCATCGCCTACGGCCTGGCGCGACCGCATGCCCTCTTCGCCGACGAGATGGGGCTGGGCAAGACCATCGAAGCCTTGGGACTGGTCAACGCAGACCCCAAAGCCCAGCGCATTCTCATCGTTTGTCCGGCCAGCTTGAAGCTCAACTGGGCACGGGAGTGTGAACAGTGGCTCGTGGAGCGGGGGCCGGTGGGGGTTGCTGGCAGGACCTACCCGGAAGACGCCCAGGTCGTGATCATCAACTACGACATCCTCACCAAGTGGCGCAGCAAGTTGCGACGCACCTGGGACGTCCTGATCGTGGATGAGTGCCACTACGTCAAGAACAAGGAGGCGAAGAGGTCGAAGCGGCTCTATGCGCTCAAGGCGCGACGAAAGCTGTTCCTGACCGGGACGCCGATCCTGAATCGACCCATCGAACTCTGGGCCTTCGTGAGCGCATTGGACCCCGAGGAGTTCGACAGCTTCTGGCCCTTCGCGAAGCGCTACTGCAAGCCGTGCAAGAACCGCTACGGGTGGGATTTCAGTGGGGCCACGAGGCTCGATGAGCTGCATGAGCGCTTGCGCAGCACGATCATGGTACGTCGCACCAAGTCGCAGGTGCTGACCGACCTGCCACCCAAGCGTCGGCAGGTGATCGAGCTGTCCTCCGAACAGATGGCCGGGCTGATTGCCGTGGAGACCGAGGCTTGGGAGGAACACCGCAGCCGGCTCAACGAGCTGCGTGCCGTGGGCCGCAGTGAGGGCGAGCTGAGCGACGCACAGTTGCAGGAACTTCGCGCCGGTGTGAATCTTGCATTCGGGAAGTTGGCCGAACTGCGGCAAGCGACGGCTCTGGCCAAGGTGCCGTTGGTCATCGAGCATGTACGCAACGTGCTGGAGGACTCCGGAAAAATCGTCGTGTTCGCCCACCACCGGGCGGTGATCGCCGAACTCGCGGAGCCCTTCGGCGACGCGGCCGTCACACTCACGGGGGATGACTCCGTGGTCGCGCGCCAGGCTTCCGTCGATCGCTTCCAGACGGATGACAGCTGCAAGGTCTTCATCGGATCCATCACCGCTGCAGGCTTTGGGCTGACGCTGACGGCCTCCGCCCACGTCGTCTTCGCAGAGTTGGATTGGGTACCTGCCTACCTCACCCAGGCCGAGGACCGCACCCACCGCATCGGGCAGAAGGACAGCGTGCTCGTGCAGCACCTGGTGCTGCAGGACTCCCTGGATGCCCGCATGGTGGGGACCTTGATCAAGAAGCAGCGTGTGATCGACAAGGTGGTGGACGGCAGCGCGCAGGCGGACCTGTTTGACGGCAGCTTCGCAGACGCCCTGCTCACGGCTGAGGAGGCCGCAACGCCCGAAGCGCCCCCGGATTCGCGAGCGGGAGGCTGAGTCTCGACGGGCGCCCCTTCGCGCCCTGTTCAGCTCGTGATCGGCGCGCTAGCGTGTGAGTGCGGCAAGAGAGTTGTTCCACCTCCGAGGGAGTGACCATGAGGATCCATTGGATCGTTGCAGGTGTTGCTTGGGTCTGGCTTGGGGTGTGCGCGGAGGGTCATGCGCTGCTTCAGTCGGATGCCTTGCCCGTCCTGAAAGCCCGGAAGCCGGTGACGTCCACCATCGAGGATGGCGACCGCACGGTGATCAGCGACCGCATCAAGCAGGCCTACACCGATGCCACCGTGATCGGGAAGCGCTTCCGCATCGAGTTCTCGAAGGCGGGGACGTACACCTTCGACCTACGGAGTCCGTACTTCGACAGCTATCTGGTATTGAGGGATTCCACGGGTGAGCTCGTGGCCGAAGATGACGACGGCCTTGTCTCCGTGCACGCGCGCATCGTGGTCCAGTTGGAAGCGGGCAAGGCGTATCACCTGGATGCCTGCGCCCTGCATGGTCAGCGCGGCTCGTTTGACCTCAACATGACCAAGGGCGAGCCCGCACCTGGGCAGGGCATCGAATGGACGGACGAGGAGGTCGACCTCAGGTTAAAAATCGTCTTCTCGGAAGAGATGTGGAAGAAGGTCAAGGTGGTGAAGAGCAAGCACTACCTGATCTTCACGGACGGAAGTTCAGGGAAGAAGTTCGGCAAGATCCTCGACAAGGAGATCTACGGCGGCTTCAAGAAGCTCTTCCCTTTCGAGAAGCCGGACAACGTGCGGCTGATGCCGATCTATCTCTTCAACACGCGCGAAGGCTACATCGACTTCCTGATGCGGTACCTGGACATGGAGCAGGGCCAGGCAGAGCGCACTGGCGGCATCCAGTACCAGGACTTCTACTCCACCTCCTACAGCAGCCCGCGTGACCCCACGCACTTCCATGAGTGCGCGCACCAGATCATGTCGACCATCTTCCGCCTGAACGGCGGCGGTTCCTGGTATCAGGAGGGCATCGCCGAGTACTACGAGGACAAGATCAACAAGTTCAATCGTGAGGCGGAGACCCGCATGGCCATCCGGACGGATCAGTCCGTCTCGTGGAAGGACCTGCTCACTGCCGAGTCGATGCTGTTCAGCGCTGGCGAGAACAAGAAGGGTGGCGGCGGCGCCAGGGGCAACTACGGCCTGGCGGCCTCCGTGATCTTGTTCCTGAAGGAAGGAGCCCACAAGAAGCTCTTCGACGACTTCCTGCAGAAGATGGGCAAGGTCCCGCGCAGCGATCTCGACGCTATCGAGGCCGTTTTTCAGGAGGTCTATGGCAAGACGTCCTCGGAGCTGGAGCAGGAGTGGCTGGAGTTCTTTGCGGGCTGACAGCTCAATGTGCGGGAGCCGTGCAGATGCTGGGGTGAGCACCCGTTATGATCCGCGCCATGTTTGATCCTGCCACGCACCTACTCTGCACGCTGCTGACCCCTCTCGCCGACGGTTCGTCCACCGATTGGATTTCTGCGCGCGCTGCGCTCGAGGCGGCCGACGAGGCTGAGGGGGACCTGCTCGCTCTGCTCGAAACGCGCGACAGCGCCGGCTTGACCGCACTGCTTGAAGCCTGGGCTTCGGGTGAGGTGCTGCGCCCTGTTCACGACCGCGGCGTCCTCAAGCGGGCCGTGAAGGCGTTCCGCAAGCGGCTCAAGATCGCTCGGCTGGATCAGGAGTCGCGGATTGGCGGCGCCTTCAGCAAGGGGGAGCGCTCGGGCATCGTGGGGGCGGAGCCGCCGGACTCCTATCCGCCCGATGTGTGGGCGGAGCTGGTGCGGGTCGGTCGCTTGCTCGAAGCAGGGAACCGGGCGCTTGAGCTGCCTCCGGAGTAGCGCGTCTCAACTTTCCCCGGGTGTCCGTAGCGGCTCTTGCTCTTCAACTCACTCGAATTCCCGCTGTTCTTCGTTGCCGTGGTGGTGCTGTGCGCGCTCGTGCCGCAGCGCGGGCGCTGGGGCCTGCTGCTCGTCGCCAGCTATCTGTTCTACGCCGCTTGGGAGCCCGGATACCTCGCGCTGATCGTCGCGTCGACCCTGGTGGACTATGCCGCGGGTCGTGCCATGGGCGCCCACGCCGAGCGGGCGGGGAGGCGACCCTGGCTGCTGGTGAGCTTGGCGGCGAACCTCGGGCTGCTGTTCACCTTTAAGTACTACGACTTCTTCCGCTTGTCGCTCACAGGGCTCGCCGAGGCGTTTGATGTGTCGGTGCATCCACCGGCACTCGACCTCTTGCTCCCCGTGGGCATCAGCTTCTACACCTTCCAAACCCTCAGCTACTCGCTGGATGTCTACCGCGGCGACAGGGATCCGGAACGGCACCTCGGCTTCTTCGCCCTCTATGTCGCCTTCTTTCCGCAGCTGGTGGCGGGGCCCATCGAGCGCAGCACGCGCTTGCTGCCGCAGCTGCGCGGCGCCCTCGGCGGCCTGGATATGGAGCGCCTGCGCAGCGGGCTGCTGCTCATGCTCTGGGGGTTCTTCAAGAAGCTCGTCATCGCCGATCGTCTGGCGGTCTACGTCCAAGCGGTGTACGGCGACGCGGGTACGCATGCGGGCGCTCCGGTCGTGCTCGCCACCTACTTCTTCGCCTTCCAGATCTACTGCGACTTCTCGGGCTACTCCGACATCGCCATTGGCGCCGCGCGCATCCTGGGCGTCGATCTCATGCAGAACTTCCGCCGACCCTACCTGGCGACCTCCGTGCGTGAGTTCTGGGGTCGATGGCACATCTCCCTCAGCACCTGGTTCCGGGACTACCTCTACATCCCGCTCGGAGGGAATCGCCGCGGGCCGGGTCGGCGTGGGTTCAATGTGTTCCTGGTCTTCCTGCTCAGCGGTCTCTGGCACGGGGCCAGCTGGACGTTTCTCCTGTGGGGAGCGCTGCACGGTCTCTACATGCTGGTGGGCTCACTCTGGGAGGCGAAACGTGCGCCGTCCGTCAGCCCGCCAAGTGGCCTTCGGCGCGTGATGGCAGGGCTGCTGACCTTCCATCTGGTGCTTGTCGCCTGGGTCATGTTTCGTGCCGACGACCTGGCAACTGCGGGGCGCTTGTTGGTTTCCATGGCACCGGGCGCCGAGGGAATCCATGACGTGCTGGCACCACTGGCAGCCCTGGGGGCTCGTGCGACCTATGAGTTCTGGTTGTGCATCGGTTCGGTGGTGGGCCTGCTCGTGTTTCAGCTCATCCAGGAACGACTGGAACGGCAAGATCGACAGGACCTGCTCAAGCGACTCCTCCAGGTGCCGCTCTGGATTCGCTGGCCCGTCGTGTACGCACTGCTGCTGGGCGTCCTGATGCTGGGCGAGTTCAAGCTGACCGAGTTCATCTACTTCCAGTTCTAGTCGGAATCCATGACTGCGCGCTTCCTCTTGGCTTCGATCGTGTTTCTCGCGGGGGCTTGTGCCCTGTGCCTCGCCCTCGATGGCGTGAGTACTCGGACGGCTGCCGTTTACGCCGTGGAGCGTGGGCGCATTGAACGCCTGCTGGATCGTGCGGAGGAGATCACGGATCTGGCGGCAGGGAACTCGCAAGGTCGATCCGTGGCCTTCGATGCCCTGGGGTTGGACGGCTTCCATCTCTGGAGGGCGGGGGCTGATCTGGCGGAGAACGAGTACCTGCTGCGGACATTCCTCCCGCGGCTTCCCTCGGTCCGGCGCGTCGTGTTCGTGCTGTCCCACTTTTCGTTCCAGCGCGACAACAGTCTCGAGCTGGAGGTCGACCGGCGTGCCATTCGTCGTCAACTCTATGCCGTGGCCCCCGGGGCTCAGTGGGTGCGTGGCGACTTTCTGGGCTGGGTCGGCGGTCGTATGGGAACTCTAGCGCGGCAAGACCACTGGTGGGAGGTGATGCAGGTCCTGGCAGGTGCACAGGATCCCGTGGACCCCCGGGCCGTGGCGGCCATCCACGACGACGGAATGCCTACGGCTGCGGTGAACCTACGCCGTCGGACGCCCGAAGAGCTGCAGCGCCACGCTCAGGAGAGCAGGGTCCCTCGCCAGTTGCGCATCAGTCGCGAGTCCCTGCAGTTGGCTCCCGAGACGCCCGACCGTTGTGAGCGATCGCTGCTGGCGATTGTTGAGCTCTGTCGCGAGGCGAGTGTGGAGTTGTTGTTCGTCTTGCCGCCGGTCAGCCGCGCGTACGCCGAAGCCTATGACCCTGCCGTGGTTCGTGACATGCGGAGACGGATGGACCGTCTCGTTTCTGAGCACGGCATCCGCTTCCACGACTTCTACGAAGACGCAGAATTCGCAGACCGCGCCGAGTGGTTCATGGACTCAGACCACCTGAATCGGGACGGAGCGCGGGCCTTCTCGGAGCTGCGGCTCGCGCCCCTGCTGCGCTGACATCGGCGTTCACCCGTCCCGCGCCTTCCCCCAGGCCTCGGACCTCAGACGGGCTTCTGAGCGTCCCCGCGGCTCTTGCGGGGGAATCCGATGTGCCGGTCGCTGATCCGCCCTTCCTCCATGGTCGCCCGGATCATGGCGTCGAACTGCCGGTCGAAGCGGCGCAGGATCATGTAGCCGGGTCCCACGAGGTTGGGGCCGGACTCAGCCCGGATGCTCGCAGCCAGCGCGTAGTGGCCGGGGTGGGTTTCTGCCGTGTGCCACCAGTAGTTGGGGACGCGTAGCACGTCGCCGGGGGCCATCTCGAGGCGCACCCGGGGGACATTGAGGAAGGCGCTGAACCCCCGTTGGCGGAGGGCCTCGTCTGATTCGCGGACGTCGATGTTGCTGCCTGCATAGTTGGTCTTGGACTTGACCCGGGGCTGCATCGCCGCTGTGTAGTAGGGGTGGGCGAGAGTCCAGGTCTTCACGCCCTTCGTCAACACGAAGAAGTTGTCGGCGGGCTCCGCGTGCAGGAGGGTGAACGCTTTCTCCGGCTGCATGATCAGTTGGGCGCTGGTGACCTTGCCCACGTACAGCTTGGAGCGGAGCCAGTGGTGTTGGTTCGCCTCCCACCCGCTGAGCCGTTCCCAGTACGGAAGGTCGAGGTCGTTGCGCAGACGACCGTTGTCATGGTGCATCACGTCCTCGGCGGCGGCGAAGCGCATGCCCCCACCGCGCCGGATGGAGGCGGCCACCTCCGAGAGCGTCCCCGTTCGGAAGTCGTAGTAGTGGTGGCCCTTGGAGGGCCGGCTCAGGTCTTCGGATGGACGGTCGAGGGCTTCATTGATGGGGACGGAGCATTCGCCCGCCAGGTCGTCCAGGGACTCCAGCGTCCAACTCATGGCTGGCAGCTTTCGGGCACCGTCCTTGAGGACGAAGGGAATCCGCATGGACATCAGCAGGGCCATGTCTTCGGAATCCAGCTCTTCGTGGGCGAAGGTTGGAACCTCGAGGATGCTTGAAGAGGTGCGGGCTTCCCTGAGTCGACGGTTGATCCGTTCGCAGGACTTGTCGTACCCGCGCTTGAGAAAACCCTCTTCGTACTGTGCGTCGTGGGTCGGGGAGTAGACCATCACGCCCCGGTGTGCCAGCGCAATGTAGTAGACCCAGTATCGCAGCCGATCCAGAAACGGGATCCGCACCGCTGTGCAGGCTTGGCGGAAGCTCTCTGCAGTTGCCTTGACCGATGAGTGGGACATGGTGGGTGTCCAGTGGCTTGGCGAAGGTGTCGAACGTCTGCTGCAGCTTCGGTGCTCGGTCCTTAGCCCTGGCTTTTGTCCTTTCCGAGGAGCTTGCGAGCCGCCTGGAGGGCGCGCGACCTGGCTCTCTCGGCCGTGGCAGGGGTGATGCCGAAGTGCGCGGCGAGGTCCTCGGTGGTCGCGCCCTCCCTCAGAAGGACGAGAATCTGGGCGTCGCGGTGGGACATCCGGGAGGCGATCCGGGCGATTTGCTCCAACTCCTCTCGCTTGATGGATCTCTCGACGGGGTGTTGATCGGCTCGATCGGCCACGGGAAGGTCGTGCTCTTCGGGCATGGCGACCCGCCTGTCTTCCGACCTCGACTGGGCCGTGTTGTGCCGAACCTTGGTTTTTGCTTTCCAGCCCACACGTTTGTTGAGCAAGGCCAGGAACTCACCACGTGTCGAGAAGCGCAGTTCGGCCCACGATTCCCAGGTGTCGCAGATGACGCTGTCCAGCAGGTCGACGGTGTCGGTGAGACGGCGAAGCCCCGACGAATGGGGAAGGGCGCGCGAACCCGCCTTCTTCATCGCGAGAAAGAAATGCCAGACGAACTCGTCGGCGACCTTGCGGGGGGCCGTACGCAGATGGGAGTGGATCTCACCGAGTACGGCATCGTCGAGCCTGGACCCAGCTTCCATCCGGCGTTTCACCGCAAGTCTGGCTTGGTCGGTCTCCAGGAATGCCCGCGACTCAGGCCCCAAAGATAGCTGGGCGTAGCTGCGCACACTCTCCTCGGAAAACAACGTGGACCCAACGTCCGTGCTGGACTCCGGAGCGGGCTCGCGATGGGGAGTGGACATGCTGCGATTCGTTAGGGGTCTGATGGAAGGCTTGCTTGCCCTGCTCGTCACTGGAGGTCGTTCACTGCTGTCGTTCGCCCGGCTCTTCATCCTTGCGGGCGTAGATGTTGCCGATCCACATTGCCTCGAACGTCCGCCGGCCGCTATCGACCGCTGAGCTGCCGATCTCCAGATGCGAGTCGGTGCTGGGTCCCTGGCCGGGGTCGGGGAAGTGGAAGCCGAAGTCCAGGATCTTGGCGCCTTGATCGCCGGCCACGAAACCGTGGATGTTGGCGCGGGTGCGAGTCAGCGTCGAGGTCCGGCCTGGCGTCAGCACTGCGCTCGAGACCTCGCGCAACAGAAAGGGCTTCCCGTGCTCGGATGGCATCGGCGCGCCTTGCTCGGGCTCGAAGTGACGGACTTGAGTCTCACCTTTGACGCCGAGCGTGACGAAATCGTAGGCGACATGATTGTGGGGCGGGATGACCGCACCGGGCTCCAGTTCGAGCTCGACCACCACGAAGGCTCCCTCAAAGAAGGCGGGCCCCGTCGTCAGACCGTCTCCTTGGTAGGCATCGAACTTGCGACCTGGAAAGGCTGAGGGATCCAGTCGAGCCAGACCGGCGCAGAGTTCATGGAGGGCAGCCTCGTCGGCGTCGGACTCCGATGTCGTGATGGCTTGAGCGCGGCCGGCCCATTGCTCGAAGAAGGCTGCGACATCTCCACTCGCATGGGCGTCGTCGTTTGCTTGGGTGCGGCCGTGGGCTTGGGCCCAACTCGTCAGCACTCCCATGGCGGGGAGCGCCAGGGCTCCACGCAGGAATGCACGTCGGCGCACGGCGACCCCCGGGTGCGGATGATGTTTGCTTTCCATATGCAGCAAGCTCCAACCAAAGGGTGTTCGAGTGTGTGTCCTTGCCGATGAGCGGCGTGACGCAGGCGTGCCCTGACTCTCAGGCAAGAGTCGTCGTCTGTCAAAGCATCGCAAGGTGACGTGTTCATGCTGCAGAGCTGCGTTGGATGCCAGCGCCTAGAACAGCCGCGATTGCTGTTGAGGTTTTCCGAGCTGATTCCATGGAAGTTCGGGTACGGAAGCACCCCGTTGCTCAAGCAGCGCTTGCAGTCGCCGGGCAATGAAGGGCGAGTGGTCTTCGATCGGGCAATGGCAGAAGGCATAGACCTCCCGTTGCTCCTCCAACCAACCCTGGATCAGCTCGGCCCAACGCACGAGCCACGGGTCGTTGAGTTCTCGTTGTGGGTGGGCGATGAAGCGCAGCATCACGCGCTGACCGGGTGGCTCGATGGGAACCGGCAGCCGGGGTTTCTTGCGTGGGTTGTCTCTTTGAGGGTCGTCGTCGAAGTGGAAGACGGGGCGCGTGTCGAGAATGACGCGCCCGACCTGGCGCTCACAGAGGGCAGCGTGCAAGCGGGGGGCCACGTCTGCGGAGAACCAACCCAGGTGCCGGAACTCGACCAGCAATTCGGGTGCTCCCGCAGGCCAGGCGTCGAGGAAGGCGAGCAGGTCTCCCATGAAGGCGGGGCCGTAGCGCGGTGGCAGCTGGAGCAGCACGGGGCCGCAGTGTTCGCCGAGCAAGGCCAATTGTCGCAAGGAGTGGTCGCGCAGATCGGGGCGCGCCATGAGCAGGCCTTCGTGCGTGAGTTCCCGCGGAAGTTTGGGGAGGATCTGGAAGCCCTGGGGCATGCTGTCGCGCCAGCGCTCAAGGGTGGCTGGTGCTGGCATTCCGTAGAAGAAGCTGTTGCCTTCGACCGCCTGGAAGCGCTGCACGTACTCTTCGAGGTGACGGCGTTGCGGGGTTCCCTCTGGGAAGACGGGGCCAATCCAGCCAGCGTGACACCAGACCGCACATCCAAGATGGAACCGGCCAGGCTGAATGGTCGCGCAAGGCTGGAGTGCGGCGTTCGGAGATGCCTTCGGTGTTTCCGGAGCGAGTCTCGACGGGCGATGGTCGGCGTCGCGAGTCGGAGAAGGGGGGGCATCCTTCGGTGGCATGGAGCCATCATGCCAGCTCAAGGATCCCAAGAGCTGCAGCAATCGAGCTGGTTCTCGACGAGATCGAACGTCTCTTGAAGACCCCCGGGATGGTGGAGAACAAGGCTGAGAAGAAGACGGAAGCTGCAGCGCGCTGAGCTTTTCGACCTGCCGCCCGGCGTACACGACGTCGGCAGCCACGGAGCCGCTGGCGAGCGACCCCGTGGCCGTGATGGGCTGCGTCTGCGTCACAAGGTTCAGCTCGTTTCGAACTCGAGCTCGCCGACCGACCGGTTGCCACTCTCCTGCTGGACGATGATATCCAGGGCGTATTCGGTCTCATCGAAGAGGAATTGCTCCGGGATGCTGACCTCGGGTTTCTGTTCCGGGCCTTCCATCATGAGCGTGAGCACGAGGTCTTCGCCGGAGACGGGGCTCTCGAACTCCAGCACGACGGTGTAGAAGGCCAAGGTGATCGCGACGGCCCGCTGCGGGCACCTCGTTCATTCCAACCACGCGTGGGTCACGTATCCGTCGATGAACTTGATGACGGTGCTCTCCGATTCATCTTCGGATTCGTAGACCCAGCTCAGGGATTTCTCATTGTTGCCCCAGGTCGTCGTGGGTGTGCCGTAACGCGCATAGATCTGGCCTGGAGACATGCCGAACACGCTGAGTGGCGCTGAATCCGTTTGCTCGCTGAGACTCTCGCGCAAGAAGCTCACCGCTTGGCGATCATGGTTGCGCGGGGTGCCGGGGCGCACGTGTCCAGGGCTGTGGGACGCCTCTGACACCGTCGTGATCAGTCGCTCACTGAGGGCATCGAAGAACTCGTTGAGTTCTGCCCTGGAGGGCGTTGCAGCTTCTCCGGCGCTGAGTGGCCGAGGGTCCAGGCCCAAGCTGCTGCTGTCTGCCCTGCCGTTGGCGTGGCCGCTAGAGGCGGACGGCAGTTCAAGGGCCCGACGCATCGCCGTCAGTTCACGCAGCAAGGGGTCGAGGTCGAAGTGGACCTCCGGCGCTGATGCAATCGCTGGGGCGCTCACGGGCGCGACCAGGAGACTTGCACAGAAGCCAGCTACCCCGCCGGCCAGCAAGGCGGCAACAATCTCGATCTTCATCCTTGGCCTCAGGTTCTTCGGGTATCCATTCGGCGGCCCGCTCGCGCGGGCTTGTGGCTCAGGAGCATAGCGATGCCTGTGGCGTGACGATGTCTGGGCTGGCCAAACAGGTGGTCGGCGCTGGGGCTCGCACGACAGGATAGCCGTGCTTTTCTCAATCAGCGCGGCCATGACGGCGCCGCTGGTCGCCAAGCGGGCCGTTCGTGTCAACCGAATGCTCATCCGGCTTGTATCTACGGGTGAGACCACTGGCGGGAACCGCCGGCCGGCTCGATAACCACCTTTGCGGGGACTCCTCCCATGAACATGGCCGTACTCATTTCAGCCGCCAGCCTCCTGGCCCTCAGTTTCCTTGTCTTCGTCGTCATGAGGTTTCGTGATCAGCTGGTCCGGGAAGCTCAGCGCCTCGGCTATCCTTCGCTGTCGAGCTATCTCCGGGCCGCGCCGCGCACGGATGAGGAGAAGCGCGACGCCGTCAGCCTTGCCCTGAAGGGTCTCGTGCTCTGCATGCTGGGCCTCTTCTTTCCGCCCTTCCTGCTGCTGGGCCTCCTGCCCCTGTTCTACGGTGCCCGCAAGGTGGCTTGGGCGAGCCTGGGGCTGGGTCTCGTGGATGACGCTGATCAGACGGGCGTGTGAGTGACACGGCTCACCCCCATGGAGCAGCAGCGTGAACAGGAGCCTGACCTGGCTGCGGTGCGTGCGGCGATTCTCGCCGTGCGCGGCGGGGATCGGGAAGCCTTCAGCAGGGTGGTCGAGTTGTACCAGCAACGGCTCTTCGGCTTGGCGCTGATGATGGTGCGCGAGGCCCAAGGTGCGGAAGAGGTGACGCAGGATGCCTTCGTGCGGGCCTTCAGTCGCTTGCATCTCTACGACGAAGCACGACCGTTCTATCCCTGGCTCGCGACCATCGCCGTCAGACTCTCCCAGAACTGGCTCGGCCGCCGTGGACGCATCAACACGCGGGAGAAGGGGGGCGTCGAGGAGGTACGCGAGTCGGCCAAGACCGGCGACCCGGTGGACCTGCTCATCAGTGATGAACGGGGCCGGCAGCTCTGGAGGTCGGTGGCTGCACTCCCGTCAGGGGAGCGGACGGCAGTCGCCCTCTACTACCGCCAGGGCATGAAGGTCAACGAGGTGGCGCAAGCGCTGGGAGTGACAGCGGGCACCGTGAAGACCTTGCTCTTCAGAGCACGCAAGAAACTGCGAGGTGTCCTGGAGGAAGCTGACGATCGCAGCAGCGTTGGTGACACCCGCGCCGGACGACAACGACTACCACGGGACCCGACCCCGGGGTCGATGACTGAGACTCCTTCGAGGCCCATTACATGATCACGCGCGACATCGACCTGATGGAACTCCCCGAGCCCGTCATGCCACGTGGATTGTCCCGGGGCATCCAGGACAGCCTCGCCGACGTTTCTGGGGCTGCTCAAGAGTCAGCGTCCGCCCCATCAGCGGCGCACGATGGGTCAGCCAGGGCTCGTACTGTCCGCTTCTTCTGGGTGCTCGCGCTGCTCGGTCTCACTCTCGCCGTGGGGGCGGAGGTCTATCGCGTCCTGGTGGGGGAATCGATGACGGACTTCAGCGCCGTGAGATGGAGAAGTCCTTGGGAAGGCCCGTGGAGCACGACGCCTTGGGGGCCAGCTTTCAGCGTGCTGATGGCCGGATCAGCGATGGCCGGCGTGGGGCTGTACGGCCTGTGTCGGGCCATGGGGCCCAGGTCCTAGGGCATGGAGGGCCTAGGGCTTGCCTGGCGCCTGGCAACGGCCCGTTGTTCGCCCGTCAGTTGAGCACCACGCGCTCCAAGGCGTCGCCCTTGATCACGATGCTGTTGTTGATCCGGGAGAGCCAGAGGGCGCGGGTCTCTGGGTCCATGCGGGCCAGCTTCTGGGCGTAGGTCACTCGATGGAGGCCGTCATTCCCGCGCAGCAGCCGAACCAGTGCGTGTTGGTCGGCGCTCGCCTGGCATCCGGCGGTACGCCACTCGTAGGAAATGCCGTATTCGTCCTGGAGAAGGGTCGTGAAGGTGGCGCCCGGGCAGGCTGCCAGGAGCTCGGAGCGAGCCTGCACGACGGACTCCGAGAGGCTGAGCTCCGAGTTCTCGAGGAATTCGATGGTGATTCGATGGGTCCAGAAGTGGAGTTGTTGGCCGACAGGGATGAGCTGGGTGATGGCTCCCTTGCCCTCTCCACGGTCATGGGTCTGGCCAAGGGTCCATGCGGGGCCGACGCCGGGCAGCTGGACCGTCTCAAGTGGTGTTGCGCAGGCAGCAAGGGTGAGGAGGGCGGGGAGAATGCACGCCCGGGCAACGCGGGATGGCCACATGATCTCGACAGCTCCGAATCTGAGTTGGGCAGCGCCACCCACACGGTCGACCCGCAGCCGTGACACCAGCGCGAACCCTACGCAGTGGCCGAGCGTTCGGCCACCGACTTCCGCAGAGCGTCGGCGATCTTGGCCAGCAGCACGTGCATCTGGGTCGGCTTCTGGATGACTCCGGCAAGGCCGGCACCCTGGAATCGATTGAGCATCTCTTGCTCAGTGAATCCGCTGCTCAGCACGACACAGACATCGCTGCGGATCTGGAGCAGCTCCGCAAAGGCCTCCGCCCCGTCGAGTCTTGGCATGTTCAGATCCAACAGGACGCAATCGATGTTGTCCGCTTCCCGACGGTAGATGTCGACGACCTCTTGCCCGTCGACGGCCTGCAGCACCCGGTAGCCAGCTTGTTCCAGCATGGCGACAAGCACTTCGCGAACGACCTGCTCATCATCGCCGATGAGCACACACGCGCTGACTCCCTCCACTCGTTCTGATTGCGCGAGGGGGAGCTCGTCGGCCGAGAGGGTCGCGCAGGGCAGGAGCAGGCTGACCGTCGTCCCGGTGCCCGGCATGCTCTCCACCGTGATGGTGCCGCCGTGGCCACGAACGATTCCTTGAACGGCTGCGAGCCCCAGGCCTCGGCCGTTGGGCTTCGTGGAGAAGAAGGGGTCGAAGATCTTCGCCTGGGTCTCGGATGCCATCCCAGGACCGGTGTCCGTGACCCAGATGCTCACGTAATCGCCCCCCTCAAGGGGGTAATTGGGGTGGCTCAGTTCCAGCTCTTCGGCCGTGTACTGGGTCATCTTCGTGCCGAGGACGATGCTGCCTTCGTTCGTGCCGATGGCGTCGGCTGCGTTGGTGATCAGGTTCATCACCACTTGGCGCAGCTGGCTGCGGTCGGCGAGGACGCCCAGAGGGCTCGGGTGCAACAGGTAGTCCAGTGAGACCTTCTTGGACATGGCGACCTTGAGCAGGTCGCCCAGTTCTCTGACGAGGGCGTTGCAGTCCAGAAGTTCAGCGGACGTCGCTCCCCGTCCAGCGTAGGCCAGCATCTGATTGCAGAGGTCGGTCGCCGAGAGGCTTGCCGTGACGATCCTCTTCAAGTTCAAGCTGGCATCTGAACCCTCGGGCAGCCTGATCATCGCGAGCTCTGCGTTGCCCATGATGGCTGCCAGGAGGTTGTTGAAGTCGTGCGCCACACCTCCGGCGAGCACTCCAACGGCTTCCATCTTGGTGGCCTGGCGTAGCTGGAGCTCCAGGCGATCTCGTTCGATGGCGAGACCCACCATGCGGGCGGCGATTTCCAGCACGTCGAGTTGATGCTGACTCGGCGAGTTGGGCTTGCGGTCGTAGAGCGCTATGGCTCCCAAGACATCGCCACCGGTGCTGGCGGTGATGGGGAAGGACCAGCAGGCGGCGACGCCAGCGATGTTTGCCGCCTCGCGCAGGTTCTGCCAAAGGGGGTCCGTGAAGATGTCCTCGACGACGACCGGGACACCCCAATACGCGGCCGTACCGCACGAGCCCACGGTTGGTCCGATGCGCAAGCCTTCGACGGAATGGTTGTACTGATCCGGAAGGCTTGGGCCGGCACCAACGGTCACATGGGTGCGTTCATCGTTCACGAGCAAGATCGAGCAGCGCAGCCCGTCGGTCTTTGCCTCGATGATGTGCACCATGGCTTCAAGAGTTTGCGTCAAGGTGGCGCGCATGGGAGCCATGCCCGCCTGCATCGGGTTGGGCGAGGGCAGCGGGTCCTTGTGTGGCACGCCCAACGCCACGACCTGATGGTCGTGGGTCCTGACACGCCACTCCAGGCTGATCCACTCGCCCTTGTGGGTTTGGTGCCGGGCTTGGGTTCGACCTTCGCCGAATTCCAACTTCTGCTGGAGCTGTTCTCTGTCATCCGGATGGATGCAGTCGAGCAGGGGTATGGGGGCGAGCGCCTCGCTGGTCAGTCCGAAGGCCTCGGTGAAAGCGGAGTTGACGCGCGAGACGGAGTTTGGCTCCAGGGAGCGCAGAATCATCGGTTGGTTCGAACGAGTGATCATCCCGGCATTCTCACGCCGCCCTGCCCGTCTCGCAAGCGGGCGGTCGAGAAGCGGATCACTGACCCAAGGAAAGCACGAACTCCGCCAATCGACGGCGTGTTTCCAGTCCCAACTGGTCGTAGGCGGGCATGTCCTCACCGCTCAGGCGGTCAATATCGGCCGCCATGGCCACAGGGTCTAGGAGGTACTGGCTCAGCGAATCGACGGTCCAGCTGGACAGATGGGGCAGCAAGTCAGGGCCAGGGCGCCAGAACGAACTCGAGCCGTCCGCGCCGTGGCAGAGCGCGCAACGCTGGGTTTCGTAGAGCAGTGCCCCCGACTGTTCGTGGACCTCCATCTCCGTCGCGGGGCCCGAACAGGCCTGGGCAAACACGAGCGCGAGAGTTGTCAGCAGCAAGCAGGTTCGTGAGAGCGGGCGATTCTGGGGCGTCGACATGGCTGCAAGGCTGCGAAGTGGGCGCGGAGCGGTCAAGGGAGCTGCAAGGGCAGTCCTCCAAGGGCAATCCAGGGAGGGGTACGATCTGAGGATGCCCGCACTCTCGCTGGTGGTTCTTCTCGGTCCCTACCGGAATCTCACGACCCTGACGGCGTCGACGCTCGCGTTGCATCCCGAGGTGGTCAGCTTCAACCATGGCTACTTGCGCCTCTGCGAGTCGGGGTTGGACTTCTGGAATCGCGTGGACGACACCGAAGATGTCCTGGCCCGATTCACGGACTGGGCGCTTCAGAACTTCACCAAGGGGGAGCGCGGTCCGCTGGGCGGGAACATCACGCTGTCCCACGCCTTCGATTCCGAGCACGGCGAACTCTCCCGCCACAGGCAACGAGCGTTGGAGACGTCAGCTGATGAGGTGCGGGTCTTGGTGCTCAAGGAGAGCGGGCGCATCACCCGTGATCTGCGTGATGGTGGGTTCGACAACCTGCGCGGTATAGAAGCCCTGTTGGAGCGCTGGGGCAACCGCCTCAAGTTCGTTCGGCCGATTCGACATCCGTTCAAATGTGTCCAGTCGAATTTGCGATCCTCCCACCCGCATCACACCGACTTCGTGCGGCGCGGAGGGACGCGCACTGCCGTGGATGCGGCGAAGTTCCTGGAGTGGTGTGTTCGCGACCTGGCATGGTTCCTGGCACTGGAGGATCGCTTTCCAAAGCACTTCTTCCACTTTGGAGAACACCGCATGGCGGTCGATGAACTGCTGGCTTTTCTGGGCCTTTCTGCCGACACCGGCGATCTTGAGCTGATGGCGAGGGTCTTCCGGGCCTCGCCCAGCGAACGCTCCAGGGTGGTGGAGGGCGAACTCTCGCTGGGGGACTGGATGTCGCGGCACCCCGCGGGCGAGCCACCCAGCGCCCATGAGCTGGCTGCCGTTCAGGCCATGCGGGAAGTGATCGACGGAGGTGCCCTTTGCCCCTGATGGAAGGCCTCTCCAGGGACCGACCCCGACGGGCCGACGGAAGGGGGGTCGTCGCGCTGCTTCTGCTGCTTGGGTCCTGGCTGCCGCTCGAATCCCTGAATGCGCAGGGCGTTTCGAGCACGCGGAGCGCCTTGCCCGCGACGTCAACGCTCGTGCAGCTGGATCTCGCGCACGACACCGCGCGACAGGTCCTGGTCGACCGCGAGCAGGGTGTGTACCTGGGGCACCCCACCACGGTTCTCCTGGAAGATGGTCGCACCATGCTTTGCGTGTATCCGCGCGGGCACGGCAAGGGGCCGATCCTCATGAAGCGCAGCACGGATGGCGGGCGCACTTGGAGCGAGCGCCTGCCAACGCCCGACAACTGGGCCACGAGCCAGGAGACTCCGACGATCCACCGGGTCACGGACCCCGAGGGGGTTAAGCGCCTGATCGTGTGGTCGGGGCTGTATCCCGCGCGGCTCAGTGTGTCCGAGGATGACGGCGAGCATTGGTCGCCCCTCGCGCCCGTGGGCGACTGGGGCGGCATCGTGGTCATGGGCTCCGTCGTGGAAACGGGTGTGGGGGAGTATCGGGCCTACTTCCACGACGACGGGCGCTTCCTGACCGAGGACGGATCGGCCGGCGCCTTCCATGTCTATGGCGTGCGTTCCGTCGATGGTGGCCTGAACTGGAGTACACCGGAGATCGTGGCGCAGCACCCGACGGCACACCTCTGTGAGCCGGGAGTCGTTCGCTCGCCCGATGGCAAGCGGCTCGCGATGCTGCTGCGTGAGAACTCTCGGCAGTACAACAGTTTCATCGTGTTCTCCGAGGACCAAGGCGCGACTTGGAGCGAGCCGCGGGAGCTTCCTGCTTCCCTGACTGGGGATCGTCATGTGGGGCGCTACGCTCCAGATGGGCGGCTCGTCTTGTCGTTCCGAGACACAGGACGGGAGAGCCCCACGCAAGGGGACTGGGTCGCCTGGGTCGGGCGCTTCGAGGACCTCGAGCAAGGGCTCGAGGGGGAGTACCGCGTGCGACTGATGGACAACAAGCACCGTTGGGACTGCGCGTATCCGGGAGTCGAGGTCTTGCCGGACGGCACGTTCGTGGCGACGACCTACGGTCACTGGACCGAGGGGCAGCAACCTTATGTCGTGAGCGTGCGGTTCCAGCTTGAGGAGCTCGATGCCCTGCTGGCTGCCGAGGCCGACGACGCTGCGGTGGAAGAGCAGGCCCAGCTGAGCAAGCCCAACATCCTGCTGCTTCTCGCCGACGATCAGGGTTGGGCAGACCTGGGCAGCATGGGGTTGGCCGACGATGTGCACACGCCTGCGCTCGACCGCCTGGCAGAACGGAGCGTGAGTTTCCGGCAGGCGTACGCGACGTCTCCCATCTGCAATCCCGCGCGGGCTGGGATCATGACCGGCTCCTACACCCAGCGCTTTGGCACGCGCTGGTACGGCGGCCGTGGCTTGCACGATGAGCGCTTCCAGACCGTGGCCGAACTCCTGACGTCAGCGGGTTATGCCACGGGCTACGTGGGCAAGTTCCACTATGGGGCCTACGACCAGCATGTTCCTGGCAACCGCAACTTCCCTTTGGAACACGGCTTCGAGTCCTTCTATGGCAGCGGGTTCGGACGGACCCACTACCTGCTGCACAACACAGCTGCCGAGCAGGCATTCCAGGCCTCCAAGAAACTTCACCAGCGCACAGGTCAGAGTTTGCGCATGGGGCCGCTGTGGGAGGGCGACTCCCAGGTGGACCAGGTGGGTTTCAGCACGGAGCTGTTCGGCGAGCGGGCGCGAGCTTACTTGGATGAGCACGTGGCCCAAGCTGGTGGCCAGCCGTTCTTCCTGATGCTGTCGTTCAACGCAGTCCACAACTTCACGCACCAGCTTCCGGAGGCCTACCTCGCAGAGAAGGGCCTGGAAGCTGGCCACGATTGGGACCCCGCACAAGAGGAGTACATCGACTGGTACCGACGGGGCCGGGCTCCCAACAACCCCGAAGGCCGCGCCCATTACCTCGGGCAACTTCACTACCTCGACTTGGAGGTCGGTCGGGTGCTGGAGCACCTGGACGACCTGGGCCTGACGGACGAGACGCTCGTGCTGTACCTGGGAGACAACGGCGGGTCGCGACCCATCTATGCCGACAACGGTCCCCTCCGGGGAGGCAAGTACACGCTCTACGAAGGGGGTGTGCGTGTGCCGTTCATGATGTCGTGGCCTGGGCAATGGCCCGCCGGTGTGGTCAAGGACGACATGATCAGCGCCATGGATCTGCTACCGACCCTCTGCTCGGTCGCCCAGATCGCCGTGCCTGCCCATGTGGACGGATTGGACCTTGGCCCGCTGCTCGCGGGTGCGCCCGACGCGCCTCGACACGACATCTTGTTCTGGGATACGGGCCATGAGTCGGCCGTGCGGCGCGGCAACTGGAAGCTGCATGTCGCGCTGCGGGACGACCATGCCCGCTACGAGATGACGGAGCTTGAACTCGGCACGCACCTGTACGACCTTGCAGCCGATCCGGGTGAACAGAATGACCTGTCAGCCGAGCACCCCGAGTTGGTGAGGGAGCTGCAAGCCGCGTGGGATACGTGGCACGACGCGGTTCAGGGCGAAGGGGCGCGTTAGGATCAGCTGCTCCCCCGCAAGCACAGGAACGCGGTTTGCCTAGCCGTCGATAGGCAGGCGGCGAAGGACCGACTGGACACCGCTCTGGATGCGCTGTTGCCGGATCTTCTTGGGTTGAGTGGGGTCCGCGATGAGCTGCACGGCCCCTCGCCACAGTGCTTGAGGGGAGCCCGGTCGGCGAAGCTCCACGATGAGTGTGCCCTTGCCGTAGCGGGTGTTTGCGCCGGCCAAGCCGGGGTTCAAACCGAAGGTGCTGGCGATGGAAGCATCGCTCAGTTCACGATCCGTGGTGACGAGGAAGCCGAGCTCAGCGCCCACGGCGCCTGACCCTCCGAGTCGCCAGCCCCGCTCGTCCATGCCACGGATCAGAGCCTGCTTGAGCTCCTGCTCGATCCAGCGGGCGTCCTCCTGCATCGAGGTCAGCAACGCCTTGGATCCGGGCATCCAGGCCCAGCGGCCCTTGGGGCCCAAGGGAGCGCCCGGTCCACGGGTGCTCACCACGGAAGCCGTGCGTAACTCGGGCGGCAGGTCATTGAGGTTCGTGGCGGAACAACCCACGACGCTCAGGAGCATCAGGCTGGCGAGGACGATGGTCCGTGTTGGGCTGATCACTTGGACAACTCTCCGGCCGGGGCAAGCCGTCGAGTGAAGTGACGGCAGATCCACGGGAGTATCCACGAACGGAAGCCCGGGTTGTAGCCGGGAGGACCTCGTCTTTCAGCTGCAGGCCTAGCGGCCAAGGCTCTTGAGGATGTCCCGGGCGTTCTGGTTCTGGGGTTCGAGCGCCAAGGACTTCTCGTAGTACTTCTTCGCCAGTTCCTTGTCGCCCTTCTTCAGGTGACCCTCGGCCAAGCTGTCCCAGACGTTTCCGGAGTCGGGGAAGTGCTCGGTGTTCAGGAGGAAGGCCTTGATGGCGGCTTCCGTCTCGCCGTTCCCGAGCAGTTGGTAGCCCAGGGAATTCAGGCTTGCTTCGTCCCCGAAGTCATAGGCTCCGCGCCCGAAGTACTCGGTCCGTAGCTGAGCGTAGTGGTCGACCGCTGCCGCACCGCCGTCCGAGCTGTAGGTCTCAAGCAGCTCCTCGTCCAAGGTCATGGGGCGTGGGCGGCCGCGATGACAGGTGTGACACCACATGTTGACCGGCAGGGAACCGCTGGGTTCGAGCTTGCGCAGGTGGTCACCGACGGTGCCGAGCATGCGCAGCATCTCGCGTGCCCGATCCTTGTTCGGGTTCGCATCCGAGGCAAAGTCGTAGGTGTTCAGGGGCGCCTCTTCTTCGCCCACGTGGCAGTACGAGCAGCGCACGCCAAGCGCCCGGGTGAATCCGGTCATGGGCGCCATGAGTCGGGCGCCGGGCCATTCCTTTGGCAGCACTTGGAGGTTCTCGGCTTTCTCGGGCCACGTCCAATGGGCCTCTTGGGTTGAGGGTTCCGGTGCGGCAGGTTGGGGCATGACGGTCGCCGGTGCCGCGGCGATTGCCGTTGATGCGACCGCTTGAACGGGCGCTCTCGATGCGGGCGGCGACTCTCCCCAGGGGAGGGTGGGGATCAGCACCGCGAGGGCGACCAAGTGACCAAAACCGAAGCTCTTGCGTGACATGGCACCTCCAAGTGGATCGGGAGCCAGTAGCGCCCGGTGTCGAAAACCCTTCACAGAAAGACGGATCCCTGGAGCCTAGGAACGCAGGGCAGGGCAGGGTCGGATGGCAAAACCCATGGCGTATGGACGTCGTCCCCAGGGGGAGGGCGCCTAGGCATGGCCGGGCTCGGCGGATACGGTCGGGGCGTTCGCTGTCGTGCTTTGGGCTGGGACATGTGCCGCCGGAGCGAACCGGGATCTTCGTCCTCCAGGGAACGCTGCCATGCTTGTTACGCCAAGGAACTTCATCAGCTCGTGGGCAGTCGTGGGCATCCTGATCGGGCTTGTTGCCGGGCCGTTGCAGGCTGCCGACCCGGCTGCCAAGGAACTCAAGCAGGCGGGACGGGCCGTGGACAAGCTCGTGCGCCAGGAGAGCGCGTCGCAGCTCAAGGACCTGAAGAGCGAGCTCAAGACACTGCTCGCCGAAGTGGCGTCTTCGACGAAGACGCCCACCGACGCATTGGGTGATGCGGTCCTTGCCACCGCGGAGGCGGCGGCTGCCGTGTCGACAGCGGCCTTCGATGGCGTGGTGAGTGTGCGCGACGATGCCGTCGATGCAGCGCTCGGCGGGAGCGAGGGTGCAGTCTTGCTCGGCAGGGACTTCCAGGCGGGAGGCCACGGCACCTGGGATGACATCCTGAGCCGCCTGCACGCCAGCATGGGACGGCTGGACGCGAAGCTCAGCAAGGCGCTCTGGAAGTTCGTGATTCGACTCGAGAAAGCCTCGTCGAAGCTCGGCAACGAAACGGATGTCCATCTGCAGATCCAGGAGCACGACCGGCGCATCGATGCCGTGCAGTGTCCCGCATCCCTGGCGGCAAACCCTGGCCTGGAGGCGAGTGCCGATGTACCGATTCTCCAAGTCCACATTGAAGCGCGCATCATCAACATCGATGACACCTTCACGAGCCAGATCGGCATCCGAGGTTTCGGAAACGCGATGGCGAACTTGGAGTACGTCACCTCCATGGGCACGACGCCCGTGGTCGATATTCCGATGCTGCCTTCCGGGGTCGCCCTGAACACTCAAATGATGGGGAACCGCTCCATCGGGCCCTACCGCGTCGACGTCGTGGACCCTGTCAGCGGCGAGCGCATGGACAGCGCCGGTGGGCGCCCGCCGTCAACGACCAGTGCCAGCGGCGGCGACGTGAAGCCCATCGTCAAGCAAGCCGTGAAGTCCATGCGCTTGGACTCCAAGTTCTACGGTCAGGTCACGGGAGACGTCCTGAAGAGCTACCGCAAGGCCGATTCTCAGACGTGCAAGGACCATGCGAAGGGCGACCTGGGAACCGAGGACGCGCTCGATCAACTGTTCAGCAATCATCGGGACGCGCTCGCCAACACCAGTTTCTGGCAGGGCATCGTGTTGAGCAATCCCGTCCTGTTCGCACAGAGCGAATTGAGTGACTTGGAGGTCGCTGACGAGGACATCCCCGACGACCTGGCTGCGGACGCCGGGGGAGCGTTCACCAAGCACAATGAGAAGGTGAACCGTCGCACCGCGCAGCGCGGTCGGTCCTTTATGAAGCTCGGCATGAAGTCCATCTACCGGATCGTCAAGAAGGCGACCAAGGATGGGGAGAATGTCGCCGTGAACGCGATCTTCGGGCGGGGCCGCACGAATCAGGGGCCAACCGTCAGCACCTTCGACTCGGCCGTCGTGCAGCTGAACGTCACGCCCCACATCACCGCAGCCGGCACGATCACCCTGGAAATCTCTCCCGGAGTCATCGAATCGACGGCCATCATCATCGGACAGACTCCCACCAGCGACCTCGGTTTCGACCTGACCCAGGTGAATCTCGCGGATGGGCAGACCACGGTGATCGATGGTCTTATGTCCTCGGTCAGCGACGGAACCTTCAAGGAGAAGATTCCCTTCTTCAGCAATCTCCCGTTGGTCGGGAGGCTCTTCAAGTCGGGGCCCAACGAAGACGCTGACACCGACCTGTTGGTGCTCGTGACTGCGATGATCCTGCCGGGCAACAACTAGGGGCCGCTCGACGCGCTGGGGAGCGTCGCGACTACATGGCGGCGAGGGTCAGCCCAAAGCTGAGCAGGTAGAGCCAGAGCACCACGCCTGCCACCGTGTTCTGGTCGCGCTGCAGCTTCTGGACGTCAGCGGGGAAGCGACCCAGCTTGAGGGCCCACATCAACTTGGCGCCCGGTCGTTCGATGAGCAGCTGGATGGCCTTGTCCTTGTCGAGCGTGGCGAAGAACGACTGGCACCAGCGGGTGAAGGACTTCATGAGCTCTCGTGGGTGGACGACCGGAGATTCGCTGAGGGCGTGGGAGTCCGTTGTGGGTGGGGACATGGCGGTGTCTCGCGTGGAAGTCGAAGGACCATCCGTTTCGGAGGCATCCGAAGGTTCCGGATGATCCCCTGCGACGATGGGGCCGTTGTTGGGATCGGGATCCCGCGTCTTGCAGCGGGTCCTGTAGCGGGCCGCGAGTCGGCAGGACGCCACCGCGTTCCGCCAGGCCTGATAGGCTCGGGGGCGGAATCGGAGACGGGTTGGGCAGCGGTCAAGTGGCCGGCTCTCAGCCCCCTTTTGGGAGAGAGTCATGGCTAGGACCAAGGTGTCGTTCGCCTCGTGCAACCTGCTCAACCTGAATCGCCCCGGGTTGAGGATCTATCGGGACAGCGATGGCTGGAGTGACGAGCAGTACGAGCGCAAGATCGCGTGGCTGTCCGAGCGCGTGGGGAGCCTGGGTGCGGACGTCTGGGGCTTCCAGGAACTCTGGCATGAGCAGAGCTTGGTGGAGGTCTTCGAGGCAGCAGGGCTCGGGGACAGCCACCGCATGCTCGTACCGGAGGGTCATGCGGGGGGCAAGATCGTCTGCGCCGGTGCCGTGCTCGAGGAGATCCTGGTGGGGGAGCCCGAGTGGATCGTGGACTTCCCGGAGAAGTTCAGGCTCGAGAGCCAGGGTGATGACCCCCAGACGCCGAAGATCAGCGTGGCCGTCGCGTCCTTCTCACGACCCGTGCTGCACTTCCGGGTGCAGCCGAGGGATGAAAGCAGCCCCATCTCGGTCTACGTGGCCCACTTCAAGTCCAAGCGTCCTACGGACATCTACCGTGAGGGCTGGTACCGCGATGACGACGAGTACTACAAGCGGCACAAGGAGGGGTTCGGGTCGGCACTGTCCACCATCCGACGCACGGCTGAAGCAGCGGCCTTACGCCAGATCATCAGCGATCGCTTCGTGGGCAACGATGACCCGGTCGTAGTCCTGGGCGATCTGAACGACAACGCCCACAGCAACACTTTGAACATCCTGACCGGGCAGCCCAACTACCTGCGCTCCCCGTGGAGCAAGGGCGGTAGCGACACGGACCTCTACTCAGTTGGCGCCCTGCAGTCTCTGAGAAGCCTGCGCGACGTGTACTACACACACGTGTTCCAGAACGTGCGCGAGACGCTGGACCACATCCTCGTCTCGCAGGAGTTCTATGACCAATCGAAGAAGCGGGTCTGGGGCTTTCGCGGGGCGGAGATCGCGAACGATCACCTGAACCGTGAAGACCACAAGCAGAGTGGCACGACCGACCACGGCATCGTCTGGGCCGAGTTCGAGTACCGCCCTGCAAGCTGAGGTTCGTCCCCCAACGCCCTGCATCCTGCAGTGCGCTGTGCGGGAGTTCTGACCGTCAGCTCGAGGACGTGGTCTGCAACGGGCTCACTTCGCTTGAAATGGTGCTGTTCACCCCGTCGAAGCCGTTGTGGTTGAACACGACGGTGTAGGCGCCGTAGCCAGCAGAGGCACCAGCGCGGGTCAGGGTGACTTCCCAGCCCGTCTGCAGGGTGGATTCCGTACTGGGCACCGCCACCGCTCCGACTGTGAAGTACTCGAGGCTGCCGAGCTCCACATCCAGGGCGCCGAGGCTGCTTGCGTACTCGCCCTGCCTGGCGTGATGGCGCTCCTGGCCTGCATGCACCGTAGCCATGTAGTTGAAGGCCTCAGCGGCCTTCGAACGTTCGACGGAGCTCAGGAAACGCGGCACCGCAAAGGCAGCGAGCACCCCAATGATCACGACGACGACTGCGAGTTCGACGAGCGTGAAACCGGCCGTCGTCTTGGAGTGGGGGCGCGAGAAACGCATGGAACTGCCTCTGAGAAGGGTGGTCACCCCAGCCTTTCGACCCACGGCCGGGCGCTCGGTGAGGCCGAATCCCTTCTCACTGGTGAGAATCACCGTCGTCGATAGGACAGCGCAGCGCCCGCTCGATGCGATTCGAAGAGCGTTGGGGGGCTGAGGGCCCGAGCTAGGGAGGTTCGGCCTCTTCAGAGGGTGTCGGTCGCTTCGCACGACTTTCTTTTTCCGGAGCAGCGAAACTCTCGTTGAAAGCCTGGAGAGTGTCGGCTTCCGAGTCCAACCGCCAGTCAGGCTCTCCCTCCCGTCGCTTGTCCAGGTCGAACCAGACCACACCGGTGACCGTCGGGTGCCGGGCGAGGCTCCGCCAGGCATCGCGAACCCAACGTGCACGCTGGCCGGGGCCACCCGGGGCGCTTCCGGTCTCACCCACGAAGATCGGCTTGTCGGGGTAGCGCTCAGCCAGCTCCCACAAGGGTTCGTCGAAGACCTCCGAGAATGACTGCCATGTGTGCCACTGGTCGTGGGCATCACCGAAGTTGTAGCCGTCGAAACCGACCCGGTCGACGACGTCATGGCCCGGGTAGTAGAGGTGGATGTCGTTTCCGGGCAGATCGGGAACGCTGACGATGTTCGGCGTCCAGACCCACTCGACATGCTGGGCGCCGGCACTCTGGAAGATCTGGTGCGCATGACGCCAGGCCGCGATGTAGTCCTTCGGAGAACCGCTCCAACTGAACCAGTCACCGTTCATTTCGAAGCCGAAGCGCAGGAGGATCGGCCCCCCTTCCTCCCTCGCGTCCTGTGCCCAGGACGTCAGCTCTGCATCGTAGGCTCCTTCCAGGAGGCGCGGGAGCTGCTTCGACTGGCCGTCGTGCCAAAGGCCCAGTTCGAGTGAGATCACTGGTGTTGAACCGACGCTGCGGATCGCCTTCACGGCGGCGTGGGGAAACACCAGGTTGCCGAGGTCGCGATAGAACATGACGAAATCCGGGGACGTCGGGTGGCGCGCGACGAGCGCTGCCATGTCCCCCGCGTAGTCCCGGCTCGGCCAGTAGATCCGATAGATGCCCCACTGGATGTCATGCCGTGGCGCGTCGGCCGGCCGATCCGGACCCGCACCTCTGCAAGCGCCCAGGCAGCTCAGGATCAGCGATAGCAGCATCACGCGCTGGGTGTACCCCACCGGACTCGCGCGGGAGGCAGGGTTCAGCTTCGGCCGAAGAGCGCGTGTCGTAGACGAAGAGCTGAGCATGCTGGGAGCTTACGCAACTCGCCGCCCACGTCAGAGGCGTGCGAGCCTTCAACAAAACGCGCCGGCACTTGCGCAGGGGCGAAGGCAATGCTGGGAGCGTCTTCATGGATCAAACCTGCCGGGGATGTTGTGGGTCGCAGATTCCTCGCAGATCACCCCCGGAGTGGTTCTATCCTGTCCGCATGCCCCGCAAAGCCATCGAGATCCTGCTGGTCGAGGACGACGCCCAGATCCGGGCCGAGGCCCACGGTGGAACTGTCGGCGCGCACAATGGGCCAGAGGGTGGCGCCTCAGTCTGCTTCTCCGTGCCACGCCCTCCGTCCAGCCTCAGCTCGTCGTCAGCAGAGGGCGATTCCGCATGCGACCTCGCATGAGAGGCCATCTTTGCTTCGAGACCGAGCGGGCCCGAGTTCGCCGCCTGGTCATGGACGATGTCGACGGCATGCTGAGCGTGTATGGGGATCCGCGCACCATGCGCTTCGTCGGCAAGACCCTGAAGCGTGCGGGCTGCATCAAGTGGGTCGAGGCGACCCTCGAGAACTACGACCGTTACGGCTACGGCATGTGGGTGGTGGAGTCGCTTGAGTTGCCGGAGCTCTCCCCCGCGGCGGACGACGACTCCCTGCTCGGCTTCTGTGGCCTGGTGCATCCGGGTGGGCAGGACGAGGTAGAACTCAAGTATGCCTACCGGCCAGAGGTCTGGGGCCAGGGGTTCGCCACGGAGGTGGCGGAGTCGGCCTTGATGCACGGGGCGATCCGATTGGGGAAGACGGACGTGATCGCCACGGCTGACCCGGAGAACACGGCTTCGCATCGCGTCTTGCTCAAGGCGGGCATGAAACCGGCGCCAGCACGAAGGGAAGCGGATGGAAGTCAGACGTCGGTCTTCCGTTGGAGTGCGGGCCCCATCGCTGAACGCGTCGACTTCCTCAAGCGAAACCCCTGAAGCGGGATTGATCCATGACGTGCACCCTCCGAAACTACGAGCCCGGCGACCTCGAGAGCTGTCGCGAACTCTGGCACGAGCTGACCCAGCGCCATCGGGACATCTACAACGACCAGACCATCGGTGGCGACCAGCCCGGCTTGCAGTTCGACACCTACCTGGCGAGGGACGATCTCGTCGGGCCGTGGGTCGCCGTGCAGGAGGGTCAGGTGGTGGGCTTGACGGGGCTGCAGGTCACCGGCAAGGAGGCAGAGCTCGAACCGGTGGTGGTGAGGAAGGAAGCGCGGGGGCAGGGGCTGGGCACGAGGCTCATCGTCCATGCCAAAGAGCAGGCGCTGGCGCTGGGTGTGACCCATCTCTCCATCCGGCCGGTCGGGCGCAACATCGAGGCCATCCGCTGCTTCCACCGCGCTGGCTTCAGCATCCTGGGGCGGGTCGAACTCTTCACGGACCTGAAGCAGCCTCGCGAGGGGCTCTGGAAGTCCGGGCTGGAACTCCATGGGCAGGAGTTCCGTTACTGACGGGTGAACTGCACGTTGCGTTTGGGTACACCCGCTGCAACGAAAACGGGGCACGTGAGCGTGCCCGCTGCCCTCAACGGAAGACACTCCCATGGCGGAACCGGAAGTCGACAATGCGCCCGAGAAGTACGCGCAGCGTCTCCGGCGGAACAAGAAGGCTTACCAGCGGGCCTTTGAATCCGAGGGCAAGATCTGGGGCGAGAAGTTTTCCAGCGCGGAACGGCGCGCGAAGATCCTGGCCGACCAGGCCGCCGCCGCCGAGCTGGGGCTCAACCAGCATCAGCTGAATCTGATGGGTTGCCTGAAGGGGTTGGGTTCCAAGTTCAAGACGGGCTTGAGCCTCGCCTGCGGTGATGGCCGGGCCGAGCGCCGCCTGATGAAGGCCGGGCGCGGGGAGCGCTTCCATGGCATCGACGTGGCCCCCAAGGCCGTCGAAGCCGCTCAGGGCCTCGCCGACGCGGACCAGTTGGCGATCACTTATGAGGTGGCGGACCTGAACAGCGTGCAGCTCGCGCCGGCCAGCTATGACCTCGTGGTCACGCAGAACTGCCTGCATCATGTCTTGGAGCTGGAGCACCTGGCCGAACAGGTCTGGGGTTGTCTACGCCCGGACGGCCTGCTCTGGATCCAGGACTACATTGGTGAGTCGCAGTTCCAGTACTCCGACGCTCGCATTGAGATCGCGAATCGCTGGCTTGGGCTCCTGCCGGAAGAGCTGCGCTACGACAGCGTGAACGATCGCACCATCGGATCGATTGAACGACGGCCCGTGGGGCAGCTCGTGTCGCCCTTCGAGGCGGTGCGTTCCCTGGAGATCATGCCCATCTTCCTGCGCTACTTCGAAGTGGTCAGGAAGCGCGAATCCCGGGCCGTGATGCACCTCGTCTGTCCCAAGGGGTTCCGGGGCAGCTACCTCGTCAGCGAAGCCAGTCGAAGCCTGTTCAAGATGATGGCCGAGATGGATGAGATCTTGATCGAGTCGGGAGCCCTGCCGCCCGCCGAAGGGCGCTACCTCTTGCGTCGACGGGCCGAGCCCCTGCCTGCCTAGGGTTGCGCGCGCACGCCCTACTCCTCGTCCAGCAGCTTGAGCAGCTTCTTGGGTGCGATGCAGCGGTAACTCTCCTCGAGCCATTGTTGGAGCAGGCCCAAGGGCGGGTCGTCCCCGGGCTTGAAGGAGGCGCTCACCCAACCGTGCTTGCCGAGCCCATAGCCGGTGGGCTCCGCCCAGGAGTTCTTGAGCGCCTGGGCCGCCGAGTGGGGCAGCTTCATGCTCATGCCCAGCCGCTCGTCCTCCAGGGCCAAGAAGAGGAACACCTTCTTGCGCACCTTGAAGGCGTCGTGGCCCCAGGGGTGCTCGAGCGTGGCCTCGGGATAGTCGAGGGCGATGGTCCTCAGGACCGAATCGATCTTGGCGAGGGTCTTGGATTTGCGTGCCATGGTCAGCCGGGCTCCGAGAATCAGTAGGTGCGCGAGAAGCTGCCGATGATCTTCGCAGGTGGATCCGCGGCCCAGTAGTCGGCAGTGGAGATCTGAATGTTCACGCTGGCTTGGGGTGCGAGTTGCAGCAGGAAGGGCGGTGACTCCAGCGCCAGCCTCTGGCTGGGGTCGGAGGCCACCTCCCAGGTCCACTTCCCGTGGAAGAGGCCGCGGAAGCTGCTGTCGGCGAGGTTGGTGATGCGCACGCTGGGGCGGCCGAAGGCGTCGTTGTCCGGATGGCGCAGCGCCTCGAAGTCGAGCCCGTCATGGGCTGTCCTGCCGAGCTGGCGGAACAGGAACTCGTGTCGACCGATCCGCGAGTTGGCGAGCAAGGTCCAGTCGGATCGGTTCCACGTCCCATCCAGCAGGTTGCGGTAGACCAGATCGGCCTCGAGCCCGGTGTCCTCGAGGATCCCCTTGAAATGCCAGGTCTCCTCGGGGCTGTCCACCGCAACGAAACGTTCGTACCTGGGCACGCGTTCCAGCCGGTAGCGGGATGCGAGGTATTCCGCGTGTGCCTCCCCCAGGCGGGCCGGGGTCGACGCAGGGGGGAAGGCCTTGCCCACACCCAGCAGCTCCTCCTGATAGTGGTGCATGATCTCGTGGATCAACACATCCTTCAGCATGGGCAGGGAGTACTCGGGCTTGCGCAGGATGTAGATGACGTTGCCGGCCGGCGAGTAGCCGTGCACGTCCTCGACCTGCGACGCGACGAGCTCGTCCAGGGTGGCGCGGCGCTGTTCAGGGCTCGCATCACCGTCCGGCCCCAGGCGCCCCTCGGCGCGGAGCCAGTCTTCGGCGGCCTGGTAGTTGGTTTCGACGAATGGGCGCAGGCTCTCGAAGGCGTCGCCCCGGTCCACGGGGCGGAACTCGAGCGCCGCAGCCGGGGTCCAGGCCAGCCAGTCGGCAATGTCTTCGTGGAAGCCGGTCCCCAGTCGCTGGAGCTCCGCGGCATCGATGGCCTCCGTGGCGAGGATGTCCTCGACGATTTCCTCGCAGAGCACCTGTGCGGACTCGGTGGCGTGTGCGAAGGGGGCTTCTTCCAGGGCGTAAACCAGGCGCGGCTCCGTCGTCTGGAAATCCTGATAGACGTGGCCTGGGCGACCCCAGCCCCGGGCGACCACCTGCGTGGCGACATCCTCGGTGCTGGCTTCCCCGTCCTGGTCTGGGTTTGGGGCGACACGCAGGATCGCCACGCGACGCAAGCGGTCGAGGTCAGGAGCATCGGGTGCAATGGCGCTGGTCCCCTGCTTGTATTGAGCCAACGGGACTTCGACGAGGCGTGTTCCTGGCGCCGTGAGCCACTGCCTGAGTTCGGCTCGCCAGGCGTCCCGCAGGCCGGCGCGCACGTCCGTGGGCAGGCGCTCATCGTCACCATGCACGCCGTCCAGGCGCACGCGTTCCTCTCCACGCTCGCTGCGGATGCGCAGCACATGCACGTCCAACACGTCCAGCAGCTCCACCGGGCGGGGCGTGTGATCCAGGGTGAGCTCCTGCGCCCCTTCGGCCCGCGCCCGTCCGATCAGGTCCACGACCTCGTCGGATGTGGAGGTGACCTCCAGTCGCAGGAAGTGGCGTTGGGCTGTGCCTTGGTCGTCGGCGCTTCCACAGGCGGGCAGGGTCGTCGCGAGAACGAGCGCGAGGCACGCGAGGCAGGTGGCTTGTGGGCTTCGTCGACGCGCGGGCATGGTGGGCAGGCCCTGCGCCTCAGGAATCGTCCTTGCCGAGCAGCAGGGACTCGGGATGGCGTTCGAGGTAGTCCGCCAAGGCGGCGATGGAGCGCATGCCCGACGAGATCTCACGCAGCGCGGCCGTGAGTTCTTCCTGGATGATGGGCAGGTCCGCGGCCAGGTTCGCGACGCCTCCTTCGCCCTCCTGCACCAGGCCCAGCGCGGAGTCAGCCGTTTCCTGCAGGGTGGCGATGAGGTTCGGTGTGCCGCCTTGCAGATCCTGCATCACGGAGTCGATGCGCGTGACCAAGGTCCGCATCTCCTCGACGGCCGTACTCAGGGAGGACACGAGCGGGCGCGAGTCGGTCTGCAAGTCCGTGAGCAGCAGGTCCAGCGAAGCGGCGGCCGATTCCACCGAGGCGAGCGTATCCTTCGTCTGGGATGACGCCACGATCTCGGAGATGCCGGCCACGGTGGATTGCAAGTCGGCCACGATCGTAGGCAGCTGGGAGATCATCTCGGTGATGGCCTCGCCGGTGGAAATGATCGTGGGGATCTCTGGAGGGTCCGTCTCGGAAGCGAAGTAGTTGGGGGTCGTGTCCGGGTGGAAGTCCACCACGATGTCCCGGGCACCCGTGAGAAGGTTGGCTGGGCCGAGCTGCGCGCGGAGCCCTCCCTCCACCATGCGCGTCACGCGGTCGTGGTGGGACTCGTCCGGGTCGTCGTTCTCCGGAGAGAGGCGGCCGGGGTAGGTCTCCATGAGAACGGGCATCCTGAACGACACATCGGAGCGATCCACCTCGACCGAGAGCTGCAACACCTTGCCGATCTCGATGCCCTGGAAGACGACGGCGGAGCCCACGCTCAGGCCAGTGAGGGGCTCGCTGAAGTAGGAGATGGTCTGGCGGGGCTGTGAGTTGATCTCCGCCGCCTCGGAGTCGGTCGCGATGAGCGAGTACACCTGGCCTGCCTCGGCGGCCGGGCCGAGGGGCTCGCCGGGGGCCTTGCCGAAGGCGATGCCCCCCAAGAGGATGGCTTCGAGGGATTCGGCATGCACGTCGAAGCCGTCGGCTGAGAGCGTCACGTCGAAGCCGCTCGCGTTCCAGAACCGTGTGTTGGTCCGGACCAGGTCGGCGTACTCAGGTTCGATGTAGACGTCGAACTCGATCAGCTCCTCGTCGCGCAGGTAGGTGTAGCCGTCCACTTGCCCCATGGGGATCTGCAGGTGGGAGACGGGGGTGCCGGCGCTGATGGAGCCCATGCTGTCCGAGCGAAGCTTCAGCATGAGGCCGCTGGCGTCAGCGGGCCGGCTTGGCGGGTCCTCCAGGCCTTGGAAGGTGCTCGTGGGCTGGCCCTGGGTCGAGAGGTCGGCAGCGATGTAGGCGCCGGAGATGATCGTGCCGAGGCCCGACACACCCCCCGCTCCGATGCGCGGCTTGACGACCCAGAAGCGGGTGCCATCCACGAGATAGGGTTCGGAGCCCACCGTCAACTCTGCGGTGGCGATCACATGGTCCAAGCTCGGCGCGAGCTGGATGTCGGTCACATGGCCGACCTCCAGCTCCTTGAACTTGATCTTGGTCTTGCCTGCCTCGATGCCGTCGGCCGTGACGAAGTTCAACACGATGGTCGGGCCCTGCTCCTGCATGGCCTTGTACCAGAGCCAACCACCCACGAGAGCCGCCACGATCGGGACGATCCAGATGGTCTGGATGCCCTTCTTCTTGCGGATGACGGCCTCTGGGACGGAGTCGGTCGAAGTGTCGGAGGTCATGGCGAATCTTCCAGGGCGTCCCAGATCAGACGGGGGTCAAAGGACTCGGCTGCGAGCATGGTCAAGACGACGACGGCACAGAAGGCCACGGCGCCTGCGCCCGCGTGGATGGTGGCGAGCGCCTGCAGTTGCACCAAGGCAACCAGCAGCGCGATGACGAAGATGTCGAGCATGGACCAACGACCGATGTGCTCGATCAGGCGATAGAAGGCGGTGCGGTCGCGGGGCCTCCAGCGCGACTTGAACTTGACGGAGAGCAGGAGCCACGTGAGTACGAAGAGCTTGAGTACGGGCACGGCGATGCTGGCGAAGAACAAGAGCATCGCGATGGGTGCGTCCCCGTGGTGGAACAACAGGATCACGCCGCTCATGATGGTGTCCGGCTCACCCGCGCCGAGGTAGACGATGGTGGACACCGGCAGCACGTTGGCCGGGATGTACATGATGTAGGCGGCGATGAGCAGCGCCCAGGACCGGGAGAGCGAGTGCGCCTTGCGCATGTGAAGCTCGGAGTCGCAGCGCGGGCAATGGGCTGTCGAACCCCGTGGGACCTCGGGCAGCCGGCTCGAGAGGCCACAGTCGTGGCAGCGCGCCAGGCCCGAGGCTCGCGCACTCAGGCTCTGCGAACTCACGCGCTTTCCCCGCCGTCGAGGTAGTCCCAGAAACGGGCAGGGTCAAACGCCACGAGACTCGCGGTCGATGTGAGAATCAACAGCACGAAGGCGTAGAGCGCCGGGCCGAACACGATGTCGGCCATGTCCGAGAGCTTGATGGCAGAGACGATGGCGCCGAGCAGGAAGACCTCCATCATGCTCCAGGCTTTCAGCCGGCCCAGGGCCTTGCCCAGCCCGACCATCCACCCGAAGCGCTTGCCCATGAGCATGGGGGCACTCAAGGCGAGTAGCCCAGCGATCATCACGAAGGGAGCCAGGACGCTCGTGAACAACACCATGCCTGCGAGCGCGTCGTAGCCATCCGAGTGCAACTGGGTGATGCCCGAGTAGAGCCGGGCTACCTGGACCCGGCCGGCGATCTGGAACTCCATGAAAGGAAAGGAGTTCGCCACCACCAGCAGGATCAAGCTCGCGGAGGAGAAGGCGAAGGTGCGTGTCGCGACGTCTCGTGTGCCACGCGCGAGAAGACTTCCACAGCGGGAGCACAGAGCCTTCTCGCCAGGTGCGAGTGGTCGAGCGGCGTGCAGCAAGTCACAGTCGTGGCACGCGAGCGCGGCGGTGGTTGGGGGTGGGGCCATAGGAGCTGGCCTGGATTCTATCCCCGCTCAATGGGCCCGCGAAACAGATCTTGAAAGCTGCTTGTCAGGTGGAGTGTTCGGCGCCTCCGGGAGCTCGGACGACTGTTCGAAGAAGCACTCTGCGAACCGAAGGCAGCAGCCCTCCACGAAGGACTCGAGGGCTTCCCGCTGGTCCAGCAGCCTGCCGCCCATGGGACCGCTCATGTCCTCTGTGGGAAGGTCGGTATCGAAGACGGTGCAGCTGCAGATGAGTGCGTACTCACCGTTCTCCGTGTCCATGCTCAGCGCGAACTCCAGTCGGTTGAACGCTTTGTAGGGCGACCCCTTGAACGATCCGTGTGGGAGGTCGGCTTCGAGCCCGAGCACCCAGGCGCCGTCGTAGAGTCGGCGCCGCGGCCACAGCTGGGGGAGTTCATCCCGGAGCGCGCTGAGGTAGGGCTCCAGCAGGCGCTCGAAGGCTTCCCTGACGTCCAGGGCAAGCAGTGCCCTGCCGGCATAGGGTTGCCTACCGTGACGCGCCTCTTGTTGGAGCTTGAGGGGCCGGATCTTGTCGCTGAGGCTCAGTGTGCTCATCGGTGGGGCTCCGTGCTGGTGGGGGTTTGGAGTTGGCGCCCGAAAAGTGAGGGGCTGTCGGCGGAGGTTCCGACAGCCCCTCAAGTGGCCACCGCCAGAGTCGTCAGGGTGAGGGACGGGGAGGGAAGAGACTCTGAAAGGGCCGTGCAGCGAGGGTGTTGGGAGAGTTGCCAAGGACAGCTGCCAAGGACAGCTGAGAGAGAAGAGGTGAGGAGGCTCTGTGACGCTCCTTCGGGGTGAGGGCCGCAGAGCCATCCTCGTTCGGGTTCATTCACAACGCGTGAACCCGCCGTGTGACCCGCAGCAGAAAGTTCCTTTCTGCGATCCGTCTGGTGTCGTTCGATAAGATGTGCGCCGCCATTCCCTGGGACGGACGCTCATGCAGGACAGCCAGGCCACACAGCTCGTCACGCAGATGGAGGCTGGGGACCCCCAGGCAGTCCATGTGCTGTTGCCGTTGGTCTACTCAGAGCTGCGGTCCCTGGCAGCTGCCTTTCTCTTCCGAGAGCGCCGGAACCACACGCTCCAACCCACGGCCATCGTGCACGAGGCCTTCTTGCGTCTCGTGGACCAGACACGCGTCAACTGGAAGGGGCGAGCGCACTTCGTCGCCGTGGCTGCACAGGCCATGAGACGCTTACTCGTGGATCATGCTCGTGCCAAGCATTCGGCCAAGCGTGGAGGTGGGCGACTGCGGGTGAGCTTGCACGCCGACCTGGCCTTGTCCCCCGAGCACGAGCAGGACGTGCTGGACCTGCACGAGGCCCTCGAGAAGTTGAAGGAAGTAGACGAGCGACAGGCGCAGATCGTGGAGTTGCGCTTCTTTGGCGGCTTGAGCGTCAAGGAGGTCGCGGAAGTCTTGGATGTCTCCACGCGTACGGTCGAGAGCGATTGGACGATGGTGCGTGCCTGGCTTCGACGCGAACTGAGTGAGGGCGAGTCGGATGGCTGACCCGCGCCACCAGCGGGTGAAGGAGCTGTTCCAGCGGGCCGTCCACTTGGATCGGGAAGCTCGCGAGCAGTACCTGCAGCAGACCTGCGCCGGAGATCCAGAGCTGTTGGCAGAGGTTGAATCCCTGTTGAAGCACCACATGGACAAGACCCTGATCGCCGTAGCGCCTGACTCCGTGTCGCCGACGGTGCCCTCGGCGCCCGCATCCCTGCGTCGCGCCGCGGACGACTCGCCCGGTGCGAGGACGCGGGCCTCGGCAGTCCGAGGGATCGTGCGCGCCAGCCGCGGTCGCCTGGCCTTCGGAGCGATGCTCCTGGTGCTCTTGGTGGTGTACGGCGCTTGGACGTCGTCGCGTGTGCAGTCCTCCCTCGACACGCTGCTGGAGGACCAACTCCAGACCGTCCTGGATGCCAGCGCGACAGCCTTGCGCCAGTGGTTGGCGGCAGTCGAGACGGATGCACAGATGTGGGCGGACAGGTCCACGGTTCGAGCAGCAAGCCTGGCCCTGGCGAAGCTGGCCGACGAGAGCGCGGACCCGGCGACGGCCCTCGAAGGGTCCGGGCATCTGGCACTGTTGGTGAGCACCTTGGCCAGCGCCGTGCGCGATCCGAACGCCGTGGAGGCGGGGGTTGAGCCACTCGGGGGCGAGCGCCGGGAGTCGGTCTTGCTCACGCATCGCCGCTTCGATGGCTTCGGGGTCGCCAGCGCGAGCGGGCGGATCCTGGGGGGCTATTCACCGGGCGACGAGGCTCAGGAGAGTCTCGGCGAGAGCATGTCCGAGGGTGGCCAGGCCATCCTGAAGCGGGTGCTGCAGGGGGAGACCGTGGTGGTTCCTCCCTACGAAACGGGCTCCATGGTGCATGGATTCGTTCCAGCCTTGAGCAAGCCGGCCATGGTCGTCGTCACCCCGGTCCGTGACGAGGCAGGCGTGCCCATCGCCCTGCTGGGTCTGCTCATCGAACCCTCCGAGGAGTACAGCGCCATCCTCGAAGCCGGGCGGATCGGCGAGACAGGCGAGACCTACACCTTCAACGAGCAGGGGGTCATGCTCTCCGAGAGCGCCTTCCTGGACGACCTGCGGGCGATGGGCTTGCTGGCAGCGGACGAACCTTCGGCGGTGCTGCGAGTCCAGCTGCGAGACCCAGGCGGAAACATGGTGGAGGGGCATCAGCCTGAGCTGGCCCTCGCGGACCGGCGCCGCACCATCATGGCGACAGACGCCATCGATCGTCGCAGTTCGGGGGTGAACGTCAGCGGCTACCGGGACTACCGGGGCGTGGAGGTCGCTGGCGCCTGGACCTGGTTGAATGAATACGGCATCGGCATCGCCACCGAGATCGATCTGGCTGAGGGGCATGCGGCGATGCGTGTGCTGCGCACCTCCTTGAGCACGCTGGTCTGGGGCGTGTTCATCCTGGCGCTTGGGTTGCTCGTGTTCATGGCCAAGAACGTGGGCCTCCAGGCAGATGTCGACCTGGCGCGACAGTACGGGGACTACCGGGTGGTGCGCATCCTGGGTGAGGGCGGGATCGGCACGGTGTTCCTGGCGGAACACAAGATGTTCGCCCGGCCGGCCGCGGTGAAGGTCTTGCGCAAGGACCGCCTCACCGTGGACTCAGAGCTACGTTTCCAGCAAGAGGTCCAGCTCAGCTCCCAGCTCACGAACCCGCACACCGTGGAGATCTATGACTTCGGCCGGACGGCGGCGGGGGAGTTCTACTACGCCATGGAGTACCTCCCGGGGCTGACGTTGCATGAGCTCGTTGAGCGCTTCGGTGCCCTTCCCCAAGAGCGGGTGGTGCACATCGTGCGGCAGATCTGCGAGTCGCTGGCCGAGGCCCATGACCTGGGCATCATCCACCGCGACATCAAGCCCATGAACATCCTGTTGTGCGAACGCGGCGGGCGGTACGACGTCGTGAAGGTGCTCGACTTCGGCTTGGTGAAGGACATGGGTGCGCCGGCGGATCTTCAGTTGACGCAGACTGAGCAGGTGACGGGCTCGCCGCTCTACATGGCGCCGGAGCGCTTTGAGGCACCCTTGTCCGTGGACGAACGGGCAGACATCTGGGCCGTGGGCTGCGTGGCGTACTTCCTGCTTGCGGGTCGAGACCCGTTCCAGGCCAAGTCCGTGATGGATGTCTGGAACCAGGTGGTCAACGATGACCCGCCCCATCTCCGGGATGACCTGGGCCTCGACGTGCAACCCTTCCTGGCCGCGATGGTGAGCCGCTGTCTGGCAAAGAGCCCTGACGAACGACCGCAGTCGGTGCATGAAATCCTTTCCATGCTTCAAGCCCTCGACATGCCCGTCTGGGGTCGCAGTGATGCACAGCGCTGGTGGTCACAGCGCGTCGATGAGTTGCCCAGCTCACCCAAGATCGTGCGCAGGGAAGAGCCTGCTTAACGGCTCTGTTGCTGGGTTTGGGGCACATGGCGTCCTACACTCTGCTCGCCGTTGGTGCTCGGAGCTCCCGAGCCTGCGCGCATTCCTCTCCTGGAGACTGTCGATGGCACGTCACCGATCTCGCGCCGGGGCAGCGCTGGCCCTTGGAGCGCTGCTCTTCCTGGCGCCCGGTTGTCTGGGCCCGCAACATGCGACGGGCCATCTGGCCAAGTGGAACATGGAGTTCGAGAACAAGTGGGCCCGTGAGGGTGTGTTCCTGCTCGTGTTCCCCGGCTACGTCCTCACGGGCGTGGGCGACATCCTGATCTTCAACTCCGTCCAATGGTGGACGGGCGAAAACCCCATCAGTCGCGCAGGCAGCGAACCTGGCCCCCGGTTCTAGGAAAGGAGTGAGTTATGAAGATCTTCCATAGCAAGCGTCTCGTTCTGTGTGCGCTCCTCGTGGGCCTGTGCTGCACCAGCTGCGTCGGGCCCTTCAACGCCACCCGGCGCATCCACACCTGGAATCGCGAGTTCGACAACCGCTGGTTGGGCGAGGGTGTGTTCCTCGTGTTCCGCGCCTTGCCGGTGTATGGCGCCGCGGCGGTCGGCGACCTCTTCATCTTCAACTCCTTCCAGTTCTGGGGAGCGGAGAACCCCATCGACCCGGTTGACCCGGCACGCATCAAGGCACTCAACGCGGCGGACGATGCGCGCGCGGCAGGTGTCGAGCCGGAGCAGGGGCCCGACGAAGAAACGGCTGAGTAGTCGCCGCTGGTGGCACGTCCGGCCTCGGGGGCTCCTGAACCCTCAGTCGCCGGACGTGTCGCCGCCAGCCTTGGGGCTGTCCTGCGGGCCTATGGCCGCCCACTCGGCGGTGCCCTGCCAGCCGCCTCCCAGCGCACGGTAGAGCACGACCGTCGAGCTCAGCTCGGCGCGTCGGGCCTGTACCAGGCTGAGTTCGGCATCGAAGTGGTCCCGTTCGGTGTCGAGCACCTCAAGGTAGCTGGTCACGCCCCCGCGGTAGCGGTCCTGGGACAGGCGCAGCTGGTCCGCCAGGGTCTCCTGGATGCTCTGTTGCACGAGCCGGATCTCGCGGGTCTTGTCGTGTTCCACCAAGGCGTCGGCCACTTGGCGGAAGGCCTGCTGCAGCGTCGCGAGGTATTCGAGGGCCGCCTGCCGCTGCTGCGACTCGGTCACTTCCACATTGGCTTCCAGGCGGCCGCCGTTGAAGATGGGCAGGGAGATGCTCGGCAGGAGCTGCCAGGTGCCCGAGCCCGAACGCAGCAGGTCGGTGAGCTGCTCGCTGGACCCTCCGACCGAACTGGTCAGGGAGACATTGGGATAGAGCATGGCCCGGGCCTCACCGATGCGAGCGTTGGCGGCGATGAGACGCAGCTCGGCAACGTGGATGTCAGGCCGGCGTTCCAGAAGCTGGGAGGGGAGGCCCGCCGGAACTTTCAGCTCGGCGCCCGATTGAGCGTCGAGGGAGCCGCGTTCCACCGGGCCAGGAAGGCTGCCCACCAGCACGCGGATCAAGTTCTCTTGTTGCTGTTGGAGCTGCTCGAGCTCGGGGATCAAGCGCAGCGAGGTGAGGACCAGGTTCTCCGCCTGGCGGAGCTCGACCTTGTTGGCGACGCCCTGCTCGAGGCGCAGGCTCACGAGCTCGGCGGACTTTTCACGCGAGGCCAGCGTGCGCTGTGCGATGGCGAGGCCAGCATCCGATTCCAGCAGGTCGAAGTAGGTCAGGGCCAGGTCGGTCACGAGCGACTGGAGGACCGCGACGCGCCCGTACTCGCTGGCGAGCAGTTCTGCCCTTGCAGCCTCCGTTGCCCGGTCGAAGCGCCCCCAGAAATCGAGATCCCAAGACAAGCTCAGCCCGATGGAAGTCTGTTGGCTCGAACGACCCACGCCCGGCGGGAGCGGCGTCGGGCCGTTGCCTGTGGTGCGGTTCCAGTTCTGCTGCCCGAAGGCATCCAGATCAGGCGAGTGGTTGGAGTTGATGACCGTGTAGCGGGCACGGGCTTCGAGCACACGCTCTGCTGCCAGGCGGGCGTCGAAGTTCTGCTGCAGAGCCGTACGCACCAGGGCCTGCAGCGCCGGGTCCTGAAAGACCTGGAACCACTCCAGGTCGGCGAAGGACTGCTCGCTGCTGGCAGCACCGCGAAAGGCCTCGGGTTGGAGCGGCTGCGGGGTCTGATAGTCAGGCCCGACGGTGCAGGCCGAGAGCAGGAGGGCAGCCAGGCTGAAGCGGATGGGGCGGCTCATGCCTTCTCTCCCTTGCTGATGTACTTCGACACGAAGCCCTGGAACACCCGATAGAGCACGGGGGTCACGAGCAGAGTCATGACGGTGGCCGCGAGCATGCCGGCGAAGACCGCGGTGCCCAGGGATCGTCGCGAGCCAGCGGCCGCTCCGGCAGCCGTGACCAAGGGCACCACGCCGAGCACGAAGCTGAAAGCCGTCATGAGGATGGGGCGGAAGCGCGAGACCGCCGCCTCGACCACGGCGTCGAAGACGCTCAAGCCCTCCTCGTGTCGCTGCTTCGCGAACTCCACCACCAGGATGGCAGTCTTGGCGCCGAGCCCGATCAGGAGCACCAGGCCGATCTGGATGTAGACGTCGTTGATGTAGTCGCGCACCCACGCGCCGTACAGGGCCCCGAAGACGGCGACCGGCAGGCCCAGCAGAACGGCGAGCGGGATCACCCAGCTCTCGTAGTTGGCCGCCAGGAACAAGAAGACCAACAGGAAGCCGAGGGCGAAGATGACCACCTGCTCGCCGCCCGCCGCCTTCTCCTGAAGAGCCGTCCCCGTCCATTCGTAGCCGAACTTCTCCGGCAGGATGTCGGCTGCCAGTTCTTCCATGGTCTCAAGGGCCTGGCCCGAGCTGTAGCCCGGCGCGTTGCCGCCGCTGATCTCAGCGGTGCGGAACATGTTGTAACGCTGGATGAGGTCGGGGCCCGTGGTGGAACCGATGGTCGCCATGGTCCGGATGGGCACCATGTTGCCCGCGCTCGTGCGCACGTAGATCTGCTTCATGTTGTCCGGGTCGACGCGAAACTCCGGCTCAGCTTGGACCATGACCTTGAAGGGCCGGCCGAAGAGCGTGATGTCGTTGACCTGCAAGCCGCCCAGGAAAATCTGCAGGGCTGCGAAGACCTGGTCGATGGGAACGCCGAGCGTCTTCGCCTTGGCGCGGTCCAGTTGGAAGTCGATCTGTGGAACGTTGGCGCGGAACGCGCTGTACATGCCGGCCAGTTCTGGTCGCTCGCGAGCGGCATTCACGAGGTCGGAGCCCGCAGTCGCCAACTCTTCGAAAGTCGCCGTCCCACTGCGGTCCTGCAGCTCGAACTGGAACCCACCTGCCGTCCCGAGGCCGGGGATGGGGGGCGGTGCGAAGGCCAGCCCGATGGCCTCGGGGTAGGCGCCGAGCTTGGCCCGCGCTTGGGCGAGGACGCCGTCGATCTGCATCTCGGCCGTCGGGCGCTCGGCCCAGTCCGACAGCATGACCACGAAGGACGTGTTGTTGGAGGTGTACGCGTTGGTGAGCACGTTGAGGCCGCCCAGGGTGAGCACCTGCTCCACGCCGGGGATCGAGGCCAGGTCCTTCTCGGCCCGACTGGCGATGGCATCGGTGCGTTCCATCGAGGCGCCGTCGGGCAGGGTCAAGGTGGAGAAGAAGTAGCCTTGGTCCTCGTCCGGCACGAAGCCCAAGGGAAGCGTGTCGAGCAGCTGCCAGGATCCGTAGCCCATGAAGGCCAGGAACACGACGCCTACCACGACGGTGCGCACGAGGAAGCGGGTGAGCCCCGAATAGGCCTTGGTCGTGGCGTCGAGCCCGCGATTGAAGAGGCCCAGGCCCCAGCCGATGGGCCCGCGCATGGGCTTGCTCTTGCGCAGAATGAGCCGGCACAGGGCGGGCGTGAGCGACATGGCTACCACCGTCGACAGCATGACCGAGACGGAGATCGTGAGCGCGAACTGCCGGTACAGCTGGCCGGTGATGCCGCCCATGAAGGCGACCGGCACGAACACCGCACACAGCACGAGGGAGGACGCGATGAGCACCTGGGAGACTTCCTTCATGGTGCGCTCGGTGGCCTCGGTGGGGGACAGCCCCTTCGCGAGGTAGGCCTCCACCGACTCGACCACGACAATGGCATCGTCCACCACGGTGCCGATGGCCAAGATGATGCCGAACAGCGTGAGCATGTTGATGGAGAAGCCGAGCACGCCGAAGAGCGCGAAGGTGCCCACCAAGGAGACGGGGATGGCGATCATGGGGATCAGCGTCGCCCGGAAGCTGCCCAGGAACACGAAGACCACGATCAGCACGAGCGCCAAAGCCTCGAAGAAGGTCTGCACAACCTCCTCAATGGAGGCCGAGATGAACTTGGTGTTGTCGAGGGCGATCTCGTAGGCGAGGCCAGAGGGCATGCGTTCGCCGAGATCTGTGAGCAGCGTGCGGATACCCTCCGAGGTCTCAAGCGCATTGGCACCCGGCAGCTGGTAGATCAGCAGCAGCGTCGCGGGCTGACCGTTGTAGCGCCCGAAGGAGGTGTAGCTCTTGGCTGCCAGCTCGGTGCGCGCCACGTCCTTGACCCGCAGGATCGAGCCGTCCGAGAGGGTGCGCAGGATGATGTCCTCGAACTCCGCCACCTCTGTCAGGCGGCTCTTGGTGCTCACGGCGTACTGGAACTCGACGCCCGCCTTGGCCGGCGGTTGGCCCACCGCGCCCACCGGCAGGAGCACGTTCTGCTCCCTGACGGAATCTGCAATGTCGCCCGCGGTCAGGCCCAGCTTGGTGAGCTTGTCGGGACGCAGCCAGAGCCGCATGGAGTAGTCGCGCTGCCCGACGATCATGGTGCTGCCCACTCCCTTGGTGCGGGCGATGGGGTCCACCATGTTCAGCGATGCGTAGTTCGACAGGAAGGTGTCGTCGTAGCTGTTGTCAGGCGAGTAGAGGGCGATCGCCATGAGCATGTCTGGCGACTTCTTCTTGATCGAGATGCCGGCCGCGACGGCTTCGGGCGGCAACTTGGAGGTCGCTTTGTTGACGCGATTGTTGATGTCAACGTTGGCGAGGTCGAGGTTCGTGCCCACCTCGAAGGTGCACATGAGCACATAACGCCCGTCACTCGAGCTCTTGCTCGTGAAGTACAGCATGTTCTCGGCGCCGTTGACTTCGGTCTCGATCGGCGCGGCGATGGACTGCTCCACCGTCTCGGCGTTGGCGCCGGGATAGATCACTTCCACCTCTACGGTGGGCGGCGTGATCTGCGGGTAGAGGGTGATGGGCAGCGATTGGAGCGAGAGCGCGCCCGCCAGCAAGATCACCAGCGAGATGACCATCGCGAAGACGGGTCGCCGGATGAAGAACTGTCCCACGTCAGTTGCCCTTCGGTTCTGAGGACGCGGGCTGATCCATGGGTTTCACGGTCATGCCGGGGCGTGCCTTGAGCTGGCCCTCGACGATCACCCGCTCACCACCTTCCAAGCCGGACAGGACCACGAACTTGCCGTCGAAGCGCTCGGACAGCTGAACCGTCTTCAGGGCGACCTTTCCGTCGTCACCGACGACGAACACGATCTGTGAGCCTTGCTGTTCCATGACGGCGCGCTGCGGGACGAGCACCGCCTGCCTGAGCACGCCGATCGTGGCGCGGACCCGGCCGAACTGCCCGGCTCGCAGGGAGCCGGAGTGCTTCTTGTCCGTGGCAGGGTTGGGGAACTCCGCCACCAGCTGCAAGGTGCCTGTCTCCAAGGAGACGGCGCGCTCCGCCGTCACGATGCGGCCTTGGTGTTCGTAGATACTGTCGTCCGCGAGCACGAGCTCCACCGGGCGGTCTTCGTCCTCTTCAGTGGCCTTCTTCTGGAAGGCGAGGAACTCGGCTTCGCTGATGGAGAGCGTCGCCAGCATGGGGTCGATGCTGGAGACGGTGACGAGGTCCGAGTTGCCGCCGCGGCCCACCAGGTTGCCGGGGTTGATGAGCGTGCGACCGATGAGCCCGTCGATGGGGCTCGTGATGGTGCAGTAGTCGAGGTCGAGCTGGGCGATGGCGACGGAGGCTTCCGCTGCCTGGGCGAGGGCCTGGGCCTGCAGCACACCGACCTCTTCCTTGATGCGCGAGTTCTCGAGATTGGCCTGCTGGGCATCGAGCTCCGCGCGCGCCACGCCCTCGGCGGCGACGGCCGTGTCGAGGTCCTGGCGGGGGACGGCGTCCTGCTCGGCCAGCGGGCGCAGGCGTGCGACATCCTGGATCGCCTTGCCATAGGAGGCCTCGGCTTTGGCGACAGCGGCCTCGGCTGCGCGCACCGAGACCTGCTCTTCAGCCAGCTTCAAGTCGGCGCGGGCCTTGGCCAGCCCGGCTTCCGCGGCGGCCAAGGCTGCCTCATAGGTCCGAGGGTCCAAGCGGTAGAGGACCTGGCCCGCCGAGACGGGCTCACCCTCCATGAACTCCATCGCTTGCAGGATGGCTTCGACCCGCGCCTGGATGACCACGGTGTCCCGGGCCTCGGTGCGCGCGACGAACTCGCGCATCACCGGGACGTCGGCGCGCTCGATGGTCGCCACCAGGACGCTGGGTACTGGCCGTTGGGCGGCGGCTGCGTTCGTGGGGCTGGCCTCGTCCTCGGAGCAGGCCCCTAGGAGCAGGGCGGGCAGGAGGCAAAGGGCTCGGATGCTGCTGTTCGGATGCATGGACTCTCCTCTTTGGCGCCCATGCTATGCGAGACTCCCCTGGCGCCCAAATGCGAGTCTGTTGATTGCTCGCGCCGTGTGCAGCACGCAGGGACAACCGGCGAGAAGGAAACCCCATGAACTGGCTGAAGGTGCTGAAGTGGCCGAGTGTTCATCTGTTGGTCTCCCTGCTTGCGTTGATCTTGCTCCATCCGTTCGCGGAGCAGCTGCCGCAGCCGTGGCCGACGCGCCTGACGAGTCTGTTAACCACGGCGGTGCTGCTGGCGGCGGTCTGGTGGACTTCCGAAGCGAGGCGCCACCGGGTCGCGGCCGTGGTGTTGGTGAGCGTGCCCATCGCCGCCCTCTGGTTCCGCCAATCCCTCGGCCCCCCGGCGACCATGATCTGGGTGCTCTTCTGCATCTACGTTGCCGGGCGCCTGTTCGCGGCAGTGCTTGGCAGGCGCATCAACGTCGTGGATCGGGTGCTCGCAGCCACCTCCCTTTACCTGCTGGTGGCCATCACCTTTTCCTTCTTGCACCTGATGGTCTACGGCATGGACCCGGAGGCCTACAGCTTCCCCGTGCCGCCCACGGGCGAGGGGGCGGGCGACATGCTGTACTTCAGCATGGTGACCATCCTGACCCTGGGCTACGGCGACATCGTCCCCGTGGCGCCCTTCGCACGGATGCTGACGGTGACAGAGGCCTTCATAGGAGCGTTCTTCATCGCCATCCTGATCGCGGGCCTGGTGTCCCAGGGAAAGGGGCCGCCTCGGCCACAGGGTGGGAGCGACGGTGGAGGCTCAGGGGAACCCTGACAGCCTCATGGCTGGGCCCTGCGATAGCGTTGCCCGTCCTCCCATGCGCTTGGGTCCTTGAGCAGTTCGGTCATCAGCTCAGCCATCCCCTCCATGTCGCGGTAGACGAAGGCCGGGCCGTCACCAGAGTCCACCTCCAGCACCATGCCGGGGATGCTTCGGGCCATGAGCACCTCGTGCCGGATCGGCGCGATGACGAGTTCCTCGCCTTGCTCGCCGTCCAGACCATGGAGCACCAAGCGCTGGAAGCGACGGGGGGAGCTGAGCTCTTCGCCCGTGCGTTGCTCCACGAGGACATTCCGGCCGTCAAAGGAATGCGCCTGCTCGATGTGATGGTCCCGACCGGGGGTGGTCCACACGAGCAGGGCGGTGATGGAGACGATGGCGTCGTCATCGCTCGTCCGGAAGGGCTCGATGAGAAGGCGTGTGTTCAGGTCGCCTCCGTGCACCAGTTCCCATTGGCCCAGGGCGCCTGAGGGGATGTCGGCAGTCGCCAAGCTACCGCAGGAGATAGGGAGGCAACCGAACACGGCGGTGCGCGTCGCTTTGCATGCCAGACCGGTGCAGAGCGCCAGAACCAGGGAGGTGAGCAGGAGCGTCGTTCTTCGCAGCGTCATTTCGTCGTTCCGTCGTCTGGTTTGGGGCTGACGCTCACTCGGAAGTCGCCCAAGAGTTGTCGCCAGCGTGGGTCGTCGTGAAGCGTCATCAAGTCGGTGTCCTGGCTCATGTGGTTGATGTTGGAGTATCCGGCAGCGACCGCTCTGTCCAAGGCGTCGAGTGCGGCGTCCACGTTGCCGCTCAGGGCATGGGCGCAGGCTTGGTCGTAGGAAGCAGGTGCGCGGCTTTGCGGGGCGGCCGCGGCGAGCCCAAAGAGTCGGGCCGCCTCGGTGAACTCCCCTTCGCGGTAGCGCAGGGCACCCAGTCCGTAGGAGACGCCGGCTGGCACGGGGTCCGCCTGCGCCAGTTCGTTGAAGATGGCTGTTGCCGACGCAGAGTCGCCGGCCTGAAGCGCCTTCCACCCCGCCTGGGTTGTCGGAGGCGGCGAGGCACCGTCCAAGCGCACCAAGGATGTGCGATCCCCCACGAAGCAGCCCAGGAAGAGGGTCTTCCCATCGGGTGCCGCCGTGAGCCCATTGCAGTTCTTCAGCAGTGGGGAGGTGGTTGGCCCGCGCTCCGTGGAGCCCTGTCCCTCGCGCAACACGTAGTGCAGCGCTCCACTCGACTCGATGCGATACACCGCGCCGATCCGGAGCTGGCAAACAGCTGCCCCGCGGCCCAGTCGAGGTGGGCCCCGCCACCCATGCCGTGCGCGAGCGGGAGCGTGCTCATGCGCTCCAGCTGACCGGGGCCGGTGATGCGCTGGATGCCCGCATCCCGCCCTCCGAGCACGTAGACCACATCTGCGTCGTCGACAGCGATCCCCACCGACGCGTGCAGGGCCGGGTCCTGGGCATAGGTGCTGGTCTCACCCTGCGGGGTGATCTTCAGCACCGAGTGACCTTCGCCAGCGGGCGTCCCATAGATGGTGACGAAGAGGTTGTCGTGGCTGTCGATGGCGATGCCTGCCGGCCCCAAGGGCGTCTCGGCGAAGCGCGTCACCGTGCCATCGGGGGCGATCTTGCTGACGAAGGTCGAGTTATAGTTCGTCACGAACAGATTGCCCTGGGAGTCCATCACCAGGTCGGTGGGCCCTTGGAAGTCTCCTTCGGCAAAGACCTCCACCTCGCCCTCGAGGGTGCTGCGGTAGACCCGGCTGCCCTTCCATGAGCCACCAAAGTAGAGGTAGCCGTCGGGCGCCAGGTGCAGGCCATCGAAGTGGAAGTCCGTGCTGCGTGGGACAACCGTCGCGGTCTGGGCATGCGAACTGGAGACGAGCGCGTTCAGCAGGCACACGCAAAGCAGGAGTGAGGTGGAGTGTCCAGGCTTCATGGGTTGGCTCTCAGGCGTAGGGGAGCGAGCGAAGACGCGCCGAAGGGCACGGGAGTTCGCACGCTAGCCCTCCCGTCGGAGCGTGGAAGGCCTGTGGGGTGGTTCGGACCGTGCTGGGGTGAGTGGCGCTTTGGCTGGGGCGAGGCGGCGGACCGTAGGGCCGACTCCGGGTAGGCTGTGCAGCCGTGACCAGCGAACGAATCACCCAACTGAAGCGTGCGGCGCTCGTGATCGGCATCTGGCTGGTTCCCGGCTTGCTACAATGTGTGCAAGAGGTCACCTACGCCCAGTCGCACGGTGGTGTCCCGCAGTCCACGGCGCACATCCTGTTGCACTTCCTGCCGACGTGGTTGCCTTGGGCGGCCTTCACCCCCGCGATCCTGGCTCTGTCGCGTCGCTTTCCCTTGGTGGTGGGCGAAGGCGGTCTGGCCGTGCTCCTGCCCCGCCTCCTACTGCACAGCGCTGGGGCGGTGGCGTTCGGTGGGGCGCACCTGCTCATGATCGGACTTGTGCGCGTGAACGCGCCGCCGGGCCCTTGGGCCGACCCCGATCTCTGGGTCTGGCTGCGGGGCAGCTTGTGGAGTCTTCAGACCCAGGCAGAGGTGCTGGCCTACGCCGGCGTGCTCGTGACGGGGCACGCTCTGGTGGCCCTGCGCGCTGCGCGGGAGCGCGAGCTGCGTGCGGTGCGCCTGGAAGCCCAGCTGGCGCGCTCCCGCCTCGATGTGCTTCAGAGCCAGCTGCAGCCGCACTTCCTCTTCAACACCTTGAATGCCATCGACGTGCTCATCACCGAGGACCCGAAACGGGCGACCACGATGCTGCTGCGGCTCAGTGATCTGTTGCGCATGACTCTCGAACGCACGGAGGCCGAACACACCCTGCGGGATGAGCTGGCTCACCTGGAGTGCTATCTCGACATCGAGCGGGTCCGCTTCAGCGACCGGCTCGACCTGAGCGTCGAGGCGGAGCAGAGCGCCCTGGACTGCCTCGTGCCGAGCCTGGTCTTGCAACCCCTGGTGGAGAACGCGCTGAGGCATGGGCTCGCGCCCCGGGCCGAGGGTGGTCGCTTGACGGTCTCAGCTCGGTTGGAGGGGGGCGAACTCACACTCTGTGTGGAGGACGACGGTGTCGGCTTGTCGCCCGACCATCACGAGGGCCTGGGTCTGGGCAACACACGCGCACGACTCCGGGGGCTTCACGGTGACAGAGGGACGCTAACGCTGAGCGCTGGCCCTGGTTCTGGACAGGTTTCTGGGACCCGGGTGACGCTGCGTCTACCGGTGCAACGCGACGCGAGCCACGTCTCATGAGTGAGCCCGTCTTCCGAGTCCTGGTCGTGGATGATGAGCCTGTGTCCCGGCGCGGGGTGGTTCGCCTGGTTGACGCGCACCCGCAGTTCGTCGTCGCCGGCGAATGCGGCAATGGTCTCGAGGCCTTGGAGGCGTTGCGCCAACAGAGCTTCGATCTCGTCCTGTTGGATGTGGAGATGCCCGAGCTGAACGGGCTCGAGGTCGTGCAGAAGCTCGGTGTGTCGGCCCTGCCGATCGTGATCTTCGTGACGGCCTACGATCGCTACGCGCTGCAGGCCTTCGATGCCCATGCCTTGGACTACATCCTCAAGCCCGTCGACCCGGTCCGCTTTGCGGAGGCCCTCGACCGGGCGCGGGTTGCCTGTGTGACGAAGGGCGAGCAGAAACGTCTGGCGGCACTCATGGAGGAGATGGGTGATCGCCTCCAGCGCCCCGCCAGGTTGGCGGCTCGTTCGGGCAACCGGCTGCAGCTGATTCCCGTGAACGAGATCGACTGGATCGAGGCCGCGGACAACTACGTGCGTCTCCACGTGAAGGGCCGGGTCGTGTTGCAGCGTGAGACCTTGAGCCATCTCGCGGATCGGTTGGGGGCGGAGCGCTTCCTACGGGTGCACCGCTCCCACCTTGTAGCGCTGGATCGCATCCGGGAGTTCCGCTCGACCTCCCGCGGAGACGGAGTCCTGGCTTTGAGTGATGGGACAGAAGTCGCGGTCAGTCGGCGCTACCGAGACGCCCTGGATCGAGCGCTGCTTCAGGGTTGAAGCTCGCCGGGCTAGCTAGCGCAACACCTGCACGCTGTCATCGAGGATCTCCAGCACCTCTGTCGGCCCGCCGTAGTGGGCCGACATGCCCACGTCCACTCGCCAAACACGCTCGTTGCAGGCGGCGTTGATGCCGCCTTCCTGGACCGTGTGGGCGACGACCATGCGCCGCAGGGAGAGGTGGTTCAGGACCTCCTCGAGCAGGGCGCACTCCGTCGCAGTCGTATTGTTGGAGAAGTGCCGGCTCCAGACAGGGCTGTCGCTGCCGCGCATGATCATGGGGCGCTCGCCGTCGCCGCGCATCCAGGCCTTGGTCTCGCTGTTCACGCGGTCGATCCCGTAGGCCAGGAGCTCCGGGAGCACGCCGCCGTGCACGAAGAGGGTGTCGCCGACGATGGCGATGACGTCCTGCTCGGCGAGCCGCAAGGCATAGGGCCCGCCGGGGTGGAACGCGAGGTAGCGACCGTGTTGCTCGGGCGGCACTTCGCTCAGGTCCAGCCCCTCGGGTACGGGCAGCTCAGCGAACTCATCGAAAGCAGCCCAACCGTGGTCGAAGACGTAGCGCAGATCTCCCGCGACATTCATGGTCTCGTGGTTGCCGGACAACAAGATCAGGGCGCCACCTTTCGCCCGCGCCTTTTCTTCGATGTCCGCCAGGTAGTCGAGCACTGCGCGTTCGTCGGGGCCCCGGTCGAGCTGGTCACCAACCTGCACCACGGTGAGCAAGCCGCCGATCCAGGCATCGCTCTCATCGATGGCGCCTGCGAGCCTCAGCGCTCGGCGCGTGGCGGGGAGGTCGCCATGCACATCGCCGATGGCGACCAGGCGCCCCGGGGCCTCGCGGATGGAGGTTTCGTAGGCACCGATCGCGGGGTCCGACAACAAGCGGGGACCGGCCTGGGTGCAGCCCAGAGCGGCCAGCAGGATGCCGAACGTAAGAGGGGTGAAGGGCAAGCGCATGCGGTTTTCCTTCGCCGTTGGAGGGCCCGAGCCAGCGGGACGGGCGGCTGTCCAGCCAGGCGCAGGGTGATGGAAGAGACTCCCAAAACGCAACGATCCCCTCTCTCCACCAGAGGAGAGAGGGGATCGTTTCCCGTCTGAGGGCCGGGCCCTCAGCTCGCGGAGGGGAGCGTCATTTGAGGTCGACGACGAACTGTCCGTCCACGTTGAGGTCAGGCTGGCCGGCCGATGACAGGAGGCCGGTGAAGTTGCCCGCCACCTGGCCACCGCTCACGCCGGTGATCGTGACGCTGATGTCGTTCTGGGTCTTGGGAAGCCAGCTCACAATGGTGGGGATCAGGCCGTTCAGCGTGGTCTCGATGTAGGTGAAGGTGAGCAGCGTCGCGGGGAAGCCGATGTACTTCTGGGGAGCCATGTCGTCGGCGATGGCGAACGGGATGGCGATGTTGAAGCTGCGCTGAGGGTTGTTGGCCTTGAGGTTGGCCGCGACCACCACGGCCAAGCCGCCGTCCGCACCCGCCAGGAACTTGCCGGTGGACTTGTAGCCTTTGCCGTTGATGGTCGCCGTGAAGATGTGCTTGCCGAGCTTCTTGGTGCTGCCGAACACGGTCAGCCCACCGGTGGCGGTGTCCGAGCCGACCTTGTTGGTAATCATCACGTCCCAGGAACCGTTGCCGAGGCTCTTGGGCACCTTGGCGGTGAACGACTTGGAGTCACTCTCTTCGTTGATCTTGACGGGCTTGAGCTTGGTCTTCTTGCCACCGATCGTAGCCTTGACCGGCTTGCTGCCAGCATGGTCGATGCTCACCGTGATCGTCTCACCCGGCATGGCGGAGCTGGGGTTCACGTCCTGGATTTCGGGGGCGATGACGCTCATGAGGTCCTTGCTCGTCGTGGCGCCGAAGGCTCCCTTGCCCTTGGGCTGCACGTTGAGGGTCCACATGGTGCCAGCGGCGGGGGCCTTCTTGCTGGACGGGATCTTCTTCACTTCGGCGGTGATGCTCGTGGCATCGTTGCTCATCACCTTGAGGATGACCTTGGCCTTGGTGTCGCCGGAGGTACCGAAGATCTTCGGCTTGGCGATCTTGCTGCCGTCGTCATTGGCGAACGTGCCCGTGATGGTGACCACGGTTCCCAGGGTGATGTCCGTGGGGCTGTAGCCATCGATCTCCGCATCGTCTTGGGCGAGCGCTGGTCCCCCCAGGATGAGGGTGGTGGCCAAGGCGGCAAGCGTGCGCGCCGGGAAGCGCCGGAAGGTGGTCAACATGGGATGGGGTACTCCAACTCTCGAAGGGTGGGCCCGGTGGAGCCCTAGATCACCGGAAACAAACGTCAAATGAAGGTCCCGCACCGTCTTGCCGGTTTCAAGCACAGCGAGGCACAAACTGAAGGCTACCCCGGATCAGCTGGCTCGTCTGCGGACGGGCATCCTGCGAGCGAGAAGGCCGAAGCCTGCCTTGGTGAGGCCATCGGGGCGACGGCTAGTGGCGGGTCCCGCTGCCAGGTTTTCTCGCTCTAGCAGTGCGCTTCCTCCCGCTCGTCCCGCTGGGGCCCGGTTACGGGTTGGCGCCGGCCAAGGCTGCTAACCACGCATCGTAGGGGCTCGTGTCGTGGGCCCAGGGGGCAGTAAGACTTGGTGCGCCGGCCGAAGCGGTGGCGCTCAGCTGCATTCCCTGGACACGTTCCTCCCTGAGATGGATGGGGCTGCCGGTGGTTCCATTGGGGCCCACACTCAGTTGCCAGCCTGCGTGGTGCGTCCCGTCCTCCAGCGGCTGCAGCAACTCCGACTTGGGGCGAACGCTGGAATCAGGATGGAACTGCACCATGGTCTGGACGTTGCCTGCACGGCTGCTCTGATCGGAGAATCCGAGCCTCAGGCTGCGACCCATGGTGTCCGTGCCGGCCCCTTCGTCTGCAGGCAGCTCCAGGTCCACGCTGTAGAGCCCCTCGGCATCTCTGTGCCAGCGGGCTTCGAGGCTCGTGCCTTGCATGGCGACCCAGCCCGAAACGGAACCATCCTTCGGATTGGTGGCGACGGTCTCCGGCAGGACGGAAGCGGCATAGGCCATTTGTCGCAGGACCTCGTTCAGGGCTTGGAGGTCAGGGTCGTCCGTCAGGAAGGAGTCAGTGGCCAGCTCGAGAATTCGCAACAGCTGCGCACCGGTCGCTTGTGTCGTTACGGCTGTCTCGCGCGGAGTCTCCCGCGCCAAGAGCGGAGTCTTGGCCTCGTGTTCGGTGAGAGGTGCGGGTGACGGCCTCTCCGCTTGGTCGGGAAGCGAGAACGGCACGGGGTCGGCCGTGCTGACTGTTGGCTTGGGCAGGGGCTTTGCGCTCGGCGGGTTCGACTCGTGTTGCACGGTCTGCCAGGCGGTCGCGGCCAAGGCTGTGACGAGCCCGAGGCTGACCAAGAGCTTGACTGAGAGGTTGGCCACGGTGAGTGCTCCGAGGGATGGGCTGAGGGAGGAGGTGGCGGCCTGGGCCGTGAGGCTTGAGCTGGGCGTGGCGGCGAGGGCTTCGCGCAGGCCTTCCGCGTGTGCACTGGCCGCGAAGGGTGCCAAGGCGGTGAGCCAGTGTTGGCGACGAGCGTTGTCGTCCGCTCCCGTGCCGCTGAAACCCGCCTGAGTCTCCAGCACCAGCCGCAGGCGATCGCGAGCCCGAGAGAGCCGCTTGCGGACGGCGGCTTCGTTGGCGCCCAGCTGCTCCGCGAGCTGGGACATGGAGCGGCCCGCGAAGTAGCGCCCCCGCAACAGCGCCTGCTCGGCAGGGCTCAGGGTGCCCAGGGCGTCGACCACGTGATGCAGCGCCTCCCTGTGTTCAGCGTGGTCGGCGGCGGAGGGGAGCGCTTCCGGGCGGGCGGCCCCGCGTTCGCGCCGCGCCCGGCGTCCTTCGGAGCGGGAGACATGCGCGGCCGTACGGCGCGTGAGGGTCGAGAGCCAACGGCGGATCCCCCCGAGCCCCGTCAGGTGTTGTGGCGGCCGCTCGAGGGCGCGCAGGCACACCCGTTGGAGGACGTCCTCGGCCACGTTTGGGTCGGCAACGAGCCGATGTGCCAAGCTGCGAATCCAACCCAGCTCGGCGAGCAGTTGGTCCGGAGCGAGGGTGTCGGGGAGATGCTTCATGGTTTCACAAGCAGGATCCCGCGAGACCCGGTGTCGTGACCGGAAAAACTCAGGGAAGGGGGCCGCCGAGTTCCCGTTCCAGTTCGACCCGGGCACGAGCCACCTCCAGCAGGGCAGCTTGGGTGCTGGTCTGGGTCTGCACGAGGACGGCCCGCAGCTCCAGCAACTGCGGCAGGGTCATGCTGCCGGCGTCGTAGGCCTGGCGTGCGAGTTGCACGGCTTGGGCCGTGCTCGGTTCGAGCTCTTGACGGACGAACTGCGCCGACTCGAGCGCCAGGGTGTAGCGGTCTGCGGCGCTGCGCACCGCCTGTTGCAGATCGGCATCGAGGGCTTCGTAGAGCCGCCGGAGTTGTTCCAGCTCGAACCGGGCCCGGCTGCGTCCCGCCTGCTTGTCGTCGAAGACCGGCAGCTCGATCTCCAGGGCGGGGCCGAGCAGGTGGTCTGTGGGGTCGCCCGTCTCAGGTTGCTCGTAGGACAGCCCACCCCGGATCTCCGGGTAGGCCCGGCTGTCCTCCAGGGCGATACGCGCCTCGGCCGCGGCGACGGCTGCGGCCAGCGCCGAGAGGTCGAGCCGCGTCCGGCGCGCGTGCGACACGAGTTCGTCCCGTTGCCAGGGCGGTGCGCTCGGATCGAGCAGTGCTGTCGCGAGCTCCGTCGTGAGCGGGACCTCACTCAGGTCGAGCGTCAAGGAGAGCAGGCTGGCGAGGCGTCGCGCGCTGCTGGACCGTGCCTGCTGGGCCTGTTGCGCGCTCAGTTGGGAGCGCAGCGCCTGGTCCTGGGCCAGCGAACCCTCGAGCTCGGTGGCAAGGCCCAGCGCGACGAGCTGACGGCTCGCCTGAGCCGCTTCTCGTGCCAGCTCGGCCGATGAGCGCATGAGTTCGAGGGAGTTGGTCGCCGCGACGCTCTCGTAGTACGCAAGCTGGACGTCGGCGACGAGCGTGCCGGCTAGCCGGCCCAGCTCGAGCACCCGTTGGTCCTGCTGCGCTTCCGCCGCCGCCTGCCGATGGGGGATCTGCCACAGCTCCAGCACGTTGGCTGCCAGGTCGGCGGCCAGGCGCGTGCCCCCGCCGCCGGCGGGGAACAGGAAGGCGAGCCCCAGAGTCGGGTTCTCGAGCAAGCCGGCCTGCACGTAGTCGGCACGGGCGATGCCGAGCCCCATGAAGCCCGCCTGCAGTGACCGGTTGTTGAGCAGCGCCAGGCGCAGCGCTTCGTCCAGGTCGAGGCCATCAGCCAGCGCCGCCCGCAGCTGGTCCCCGGACAGCGGCGGCTGTTGCGGGTCGTACACCTCCGCCTGCCCGGTGCTGTCGAGGATGAGCTGCCGAGCCTCTTCGAAGTCGGGGCGCAGTGATTCGCTGGCGCAGCCTGACAGTGTGGCCACACCCAGGCAGACGATGGCAGCTCGCAGTTGCGGGGCCCATCGGTTGGCGGCACTCATGCCACTGCTCCTGCCGGGGCCGTCGGGCCTACGTCTAGCGGTGGTTCTGCGTCGGTGTTCCCGGCGGGGCCCGGGCCCGACCCAGGGCGCTTGGGCGAAGTGTCCTGTTTGCCGAATGCCAAGAACAAGGAAGGGACGAGCGCCATGTTGAGCACCGTGGCCGAGGCGAGGCCGAACACGATCACCAGGGCCATGGGGCTCAGGATTTCGTTACCGGGTTGGTCGCCGCGCAGCGCGAGCGGTACCAGTGCGAAGCCGGCGGAGAGGGCCGTCATGAGGATCGGGGAGAGGCGTTCCAGCGCTCCCCGGCGAACGGCTTCGCGGAACTCGGTCACGCCCTCGTGCCGCTGCAGGTGTCGAATGTGGCTCACCATCATGATGCCGTTGCGGGCGGCGACTCCGAAGACGGTGATGAAGCCGATGATGCTGGCCACCGAGAGGGTCGCCCCCGTGAGCACCATGCCACCCACGCCACCCATGAGGGCCAGGGGCAGGTTGATCATGATCAGCGCCGTGTCGCGCAGGGAGCGGAACACGGAATACAACAGGCCCGCGATGGCGAGGATGATGCCCGACACCAGCCAGCCGAGCATGTTGGCGGTGGCTTCCGCGCTTTCGAACTGCCCCCCGTACTCGATCCAGTAACCCGTGGGGAGCGGCACGTGTTCATGCAGACCGCTGCGGATGTCGCCCACCACGCTGCCTACGTCCCGCTCCGCCACGTTGCACATGACGACGATCTTGCGTTGCACGTTCTCGCGACTGACGAAATTGGGCGAGAGGTCCTCGCGCAGGTTGGCCACGGCTCGCAGTGGAATCCGTGCGCCTGTCGGGGTGAGGACGACTGTCTCCCCGATGGACTCGGGGCTGACATCGTGCTGTTCGCCGATACGCAGCAGCACGTCAAAGGCGTTGATGCCCTCCAGCACCTGGGTCACCACCTGACCCTTGCTGGCGAGCTCCAGGGCTCGTGCGGCATCGGACACCCGCAGCCCGTGCCGAGCGATGGCTGCGCGGTCGAACTCCACCCGCAGGCTGGGCACGAGGGTCTGCTGCTCGGACGAGAGGTCGACGACCCCGGGGATGCGCGCCATGCGCTGCTCGACTTGGACAGCGAGCCTGCGCAGCACGCCCAGGTCATCGCCGAAGATCTTGACGGCGACGCTGGCGCGGGTGCCCGAGAGCATGTGGTCGATGCGGTGGCTGATGGGTTGCCCGAAGGTGGTCTGGATGCCGGGGATGCCCGCCAGGTCCGCGCGCAGGGCTTCCAGGAGTGCAGCCTTGCTGCGGGGGGCCAGCCCCAGGCGTTCCGAGGCCTCCATGTCGAGGGTGATCTCGAACTCGCTGGCCTCGACACCCTGCACGTGTTCGTCTTCCTCAGCTCGGCCCGTGCGCCGGCACAGGGCCAGCACCTCCGGGTGCTTCATGAGGGTCTCTTCGATCAGGCCTCCCAGCCGACTGCTCTCCTCGAGTGAAGTGCCCGGCAGGGTGACGGCGCCCACCACGAAGGCGCCTTCGTTGAACTCCGGTAGGAAGCTGCGCCCGAGAGAGAAGGCGCTTGAGATGCTCAGGGCGAACAGGGTCGCGGCGGGCAGGCCCAGCAGCCAGGGGTGCGCCAGCGCCCGGTCAAGGACGGGCGCATAGGCCCTCTTGAGCCAGCGCACCACGGCTGGCTCGCTGCTGTTCTTCACGGTGCGGCTGCCGGGGAGCAGGGCCTGGCACATCACCGGGGTCAGGGTGAGCGCCGTGACCATCGAGGCCGCAAGGGAGACGGTGAAGGCGATGCCCAACGGCTGCAGCAGGCGCCCCTCCACGCCCGAGAGCACGAACAGGGGCAGGAACACCAGCAGGATGATGAGCGTGGCGAGCACGATCGAGGGACGCACCTCGACGCTTGCCTCGTAGACGATGGTGGAGAGTGGCGCCTTGCCCGCTCGCTCGCGTAGCCGACGTACCACGTTCTCCACATCGATGATCGCGTCGTCGACAAGCGAGCCAATGGCGATGGCCATGCCTCCCAACGTCATGGTGTTGATACCGCTGCCCAGGGCGCGCAGGGTCAAGATGGCCACGAGCAGCGAGAGTGGCAGTACGCACAAGGTGATCAAGCTGGCGCGCATGCTGCCCAGGAAGACGATCACGACGAGTACCACCATGACGGCCCCCTCGAACAACGCGTTCGAGGTGTTGGCTATGGAGGTCTCGATAAAGGTCGACTGCCGGAACAGGTTCCGGTTGATCACCATGCCTTCGGGAAGACCGCGCTGGATCTCGTCCAGCGCGACGTCGAGGCGCTGGGTCAGTTCGAGGGTGTTTGCGCTGGGCTGCTTCTGGATGGCGATGACCACGCCTTCCTCGATGATGGCCTCCCAGTCGGGGCCGCGCCGGGCGCTGGAGGCCGTGCCGCGCTTGAAGGCGGGGCCCACCTGGACGACCCCCAGGTCACCCACCGTGACGGGGACGTCGTCCCGCAGTGTGACCACGGTGTGCTCGATGTCCTGGGCGTTGGCGATGCGGCCGATGCCCTCGATCAGGGACTCCTGGGTGCCGCTGGAGAGGACGCCGCCCGCGAGGTTCTCGTTGGTCTCCTCAAGGGCCTGGCGCACCTCGTCGGCCGTGATGCCCCACGCCAGCAACCGACGAGCTGAGAGCACGACCTGATACTGCTTGGTGTCGCCGCCGATGGGTGTCACCTGCGACACGCCGGTCACCGAGAGCAGCCGTCGGCGGACCACTGTCGTAGCGGTCGTGCGCAGCTCGAGCGGGCTGTGCGCCGCCGAGCCGATGGAGATGAACATCACCTCGCCCATGATGGACGAGATGGGCGCCATCACCGGAGGCTCGACCTGCGCTGGGAGTTGGCCGGAGACCGACGCCAGGCGCTCGGCGACCGTCTGGCGCGCGCGGTAGATGTCAGTGCCCCAGGCGAACTCCACCCACACGACGGTGATGCCCACGGCGGAGCCCGAGCGGACACGGCGCACGTTGGCCGCGCCGTTCATGGCCGTCTCGATCGGGACGGTGACCTGGGTCTCCATCTCGAGCGGAGACATGCCGTGGCCCTCGACGAGCACGGCCACGGTGGGGGCCGTGAGGTCCGGGAAGACATCCACCGGCATGCGCGAGGTGACGTAGATGCCAGCCAAGGTGAGCGAGAGGGCGAGGCCCAGGACCGTGATGCGGTTGGCGAGGGCCCAGCGGATGAGCAGGTTGATCATGGCTAGTGCTCGTGTCCGTGGCCGAAGGCTTCCGGCGAAAGCGCGGCCATGCGGATGGAGTTGGCCGCCCGCGTGGCGACCTGCTCTCCTGCGCCGATGCCCGAGCGCACTTCGACGAAGCGTCCGTCTCGCAGGCCCAAGACGAGCTCGCGCTTCTGGAATGTCTCACCGCTCAGCATCACGTAGGCGGTGGGGGCCCCCTGCTCCATCACCACGGCTTCGAAGGGAATGCTCACGAGCGCCTCGACCTGTTCGAGGGCGAGTTCGAGGTCGGCAAGCATGCCGGGCAGTGGTTTCAGGGCTTGCAGTCCCCCGGGCGCGGGGCCCGCTGTGGGAAGCGCATAGCGCACCAGCAGGGTACGGCTGGAGGTGTCCAGCTCAGGGCCCAAACCCAGCAAGGCGGCGTCCAGAGTCTCACCCAAGGCGATGGTCTGGTCGGTCAGGGCAGGGAAGCTCACCACACCCACGGGAGACGGGCCCAGGCCATGGAGATCAAACTCTGACACCCGGCCTTCGACCCAGAGTTGGCTGTCATCGACGACGCGCAGCAGGGCCTCCCCGGCCTCGATCGACTCGCCCACCACGTGCCCCTTGCCCACCACGACCCCGCCGATAGGCGCGCGCAAGATGTAGCGCAGGATGCCACCCTCGAAGCGGGCATCAGCGGCGGCGTCGCGCTCGCGTCGGGCGTCCAGTGCAGCGCGGGCGCTGCTGGCGGCGGACGCGGTTTCGCGGGCGAGGGAGAGGTCGCGTTCGGCCTGCTCCAGCTGCTGTTGCGTGGCGAGGCCTTGGGTGCGCAGCTTGGCGACCCGGTCATGGTCGCTCTGCCGGAACTGAAGTCGGGTGCTGGCCTGGGCAAAGGCCTCGTCCATCTCGAGCGACTTCAGGTCCCACTCCAGCGCAAGTGCTCGCAGTTGCGCCGCATCCGCGGGGAGCAGTGGTGGTTCGACCAAGGCGAGGGCGGCCCCGGCTTCCACACGGCTGCCGCTCTTTGGGAGCTTGCCGCCATCCGGACCCCTGAGCCGTCCGGAGATGGGGGAGGAGACGATGGCTGCGGCACCTTCCGCTGTCACCACCTGGCCTGGAACGAGCAGGCGACGCGTGAGCTGCCGGGGCTGTGCGGGCTCGATCAACATGCGCAACTTCCATTGGGCTTCCATCAGGAAGGGCACGGCGTTCGCTGGCTCTTGCTCGGGGTTCGCCTCCGCGGCAGCGCGCGCCTGCGCGGGGTTCGCGTACACCGTGAAGCTGCCCAACTCAAGGCGTTCCGTGGCCTGCTCGCTGGTGATCATCAACGAGACCGGGAAGCTGCCGGCCTCCGGGAAGCTGCCTTCGGGGATGAACAGGCCGTCCCGTTTCGGAGCGTCCACTGCGAGGGTCGTGCTTCCGATCCGGAGCTCTACGCGTCCGGCAAGAACGGGGTCGCCGTTGGCCAGCACGCTGAAGTGCGCCAGGAAGCGCGCGCTTTCGCCCTGCACCAGCTGCGGGTTCTCCATGAACAGCAGCACCCGTTCGCCGAAGAGCGTGGTGACCATGGGGGGGATCTCGTCGTCCTCGGGTGCCGGGTCCTGGGCGGCGATTGCTGGTCCGCAGGACGGAAGTCCCGCAAACAGGGAGGCTGCCAGCAGGGAGGCCGTGAGCAGGAGTGGGAAAACGGACGGGGCGACCGCCAGAGGGCGGGCCGAACGGAGGTGGCGCATGTTCATCGGAGCGGTTCCAGACTTTCGGAACAGAGAGCTGAACCAAATGAGTGGTTGCAGCAGTGGGAGCAGGGCCGGCGTTTCAGCCGGGCGTGTGCTCCTCGCTCAAATCAGCAGTGCGTGATTGCTGCGCAGAAGGCGCAGGGTTCCCGATCTCGGAACGGGGAGCGCTGTGCTGTCCCCTGGAGGGGGGAGCTCGGCCGCGAGGCCAAACAGCGGGTCGGCCTGGTCACTGTGCGTGATGGTCGGCCAGACTTCGGCTGCGGTCAGCGTGAACAACTCAAGCACTGTGTCGACGGCCGTGCGCTGACCGTCATTCGCGCGGGTCCAAGCGGCAAGATCGAACTCGATGACCAGGCCGGGTGGCACATGTCCGTTCAAAGAGCCGTGGTCGTGGGCGTGCCAGCTCTCCGAGGGGCTGTCGTGTTGGCTTCCATCGGTGTGCGGCACGTCGAGCTGGGATGGCTGGGTGTGTGTCCCGGCGTGCCAGTCGTGAAACTCGTCGAGGTCGTGGGCTGACGAGATGCTCGACAGCAGGTGCTGGTGTTGTCCCTGCGGGCCGTGCACGTGCAACAGCATGACGGCCTGGGTCAGGGAGGGCCCCAAGAGCACCGAAGGCAGCATGAGCAACGCGAGCATGGAGACGCGCACGCAGCGACGCTTCGAGCGGCGCCGTGACGAAGCAGATGAGAGGGGTGAGGCGGTCACGTTGGATGCAGCCTAGCGCGTGCGGGAAGAAGCCTCAACCTCCGATGGTCATGTAGCAGGGTGGACCCTGAGCAGCTGGAGCCCATGCAGGAGAGCGCTGCCGCAGGGCAAACCAGTGAAGCGGCCATGAGGTGAAGACACCCGAGTCAGCTGACAGGTGGTTCTGCGACCTCGGGCTTTTTGCTCCGTGACGAGTTGCTACCGTTCTCCGCCATGCGCTTCCAACCACTTTTCGTCGCTGTGTTGCTCGCGACAGCACTCATCGCCTCGGCGCTCATCATCAACTCGCAACGCCCCGAGGTGCAGATCGCTCAACCCAGCGCCGCTCATGTGGCTGCCATTGGGAAGTGCGCAGCCTGCCATCGCACGGTGGCCTCCGCCGTGGTGCACGAGTACGAGATGAGCCGCCATGCGCTGGAGGGTGTGAGTTGCCTGGATTGCCACCAGCCGGCCGAGGGCCAGGAAACCCTCGACCACAACGGTTTCGAAATCTCTCCTGTGCTGACCTCCAAGAACTGTGCCGCCTGCCACAAGACCGAGTACGACCAGTTCCTGCGCAGCCGCCACGCGGCCCCCGCCATGGCGGCCGTCACGGGGACAGCGGGTTTCTCCGCTGAACAGATCGCGGCAGCCGAGAGCTACCACCCGGGCATGGTGGAGCGGGCACCCAACGCGCTGTCGATGCTCGAGGGGCAATCCTCCATCGACGTCGGCTGTGTGAAGTGCCACCAGATTGGCGCACCCAATGAAGACGGCTCCATCGGACGCTGCACGGAGTGTCATGCCCGGCACAACGCTTCGGTGCGGCTGGCCCGAACGCCTGAGACGTGCGGGCAGTGCCACATGGGCCCGGACCATTCACAACTGGAGATCTACCACGAGTCCAAGCATGGCGTTCTCTTCAACGACCAGAAGGGCCGCATGAACCTCGAGGTCGACCCAAGTCATCTGACCACTGCCGACATGCCGGTCCCCACTTGCTCCACCTGCCACCTGAGCGGACTCAACGGGCTGGCCGTCACGCACAACACCACCGAGCGGCTTTCCTGGTTGCTCTACGCTCCCATCTCGCAGAAGCGCACGGGCTATCAGCAGGGGCAGGACGCCATGAAGGCCACCTGCACCCAGTGCCACGTCAGCAGCACTGTGGAGCGCTTCTACGAGGAGGCGGAGAGCATCGTGGAGAGCACCAACGCCAAGATTGAAGAGGCCCTGGGCCTCATCGCAGGGGCTCGGGAGGATGGTTTGCTCACACCCGAACCCTTCGACGAAGAGCTCGACTTCCTGGAGTTCGACATCTGGCACTACTACGGCCGCACGGCGAAGCACGGGGCCTTCATGGGCGGCGCAGACTTTGTTCAGTGGCACGGCAACTACGAGCTTCTCCACTACAAGATGAAGATCGAGAAGGCGATCGCGGAACTTCGTGAAGCTCACTGATACACCTGAGCTACGGCGCTGGGTGGTGGAGGCCTTCGCTGCCGGAAACCTTGCGTTTCTGGCGGTGGACATCTGGTTCGCCCATTCGGTCAATCGTTTTGCCCACTCGGCTGAGTGGATCCCCTTCGTGTTTTGCCTGGCCGCGCCGCTGTTCCTGCTGCCGGGGCTCGTGAAGGGCGATCCCTCGCGAGGCTTGGCGCGCAGCTTGGGCTGGGCGGTGGGTGCGCTCAGCGTCGTCGTGGGTGTGGCCGGAATGGTCTGGCATCTGCACGGCACGTTCTTCGTGGCACAGACGCTGCACAATCTCGTGTACACCGCGCCCTTCGCCGCTCCCCTGTCCTTCGCGGGTCTGGGCTTCCTGCTGCTGCTCAATCGGACGGAGTCGCCAGGCACCGCAGGCTATGGGCAGTGGGTCACGCTCCTGGCAGCTTCTGGTTTTGCGGGCAACTTCGCATTGAGTCTCGCTGACCACGCGCAGAACGGTTTCTTCCATGCCTCCGAATGGCTCGCCGTCCTTGCGGCCGCCTTCGGCCTGGCTTTCCTGCTGACGGCTGTCTGGAAGTACCAAGAGCCTGGCTTCATCCGGGCCTGCGCCTGGGTGATGGCTCTCGAGGTGTTGGTCGGGCTCGTGGGAGCGGGCCTGCACGGCCGGGCCATCCTGGCGGGACCGAGCGCTTCGCTGCTGGACAATGCCATCTTCACGGCTCCGCTGTTCGCGCCCCTGTTGTTTGCGGACCTCGCCGTGCTGGGAGGCCTGGGGCTCTGGTGCTGCAGCTCCAACTTGCGCGAGACCAAGGCGACGCCGCCTACTCACGTCGGCTGATTTGATCCGCGAAATCGCGAGAGCGGCACGGTAGCTTCGCTGCACCCTTCCAATGCGAATTCATGCTGACTGAAAGCAGCGCCATCCTTGTCTTGGCGATCATCATGGTGGGCGGCCTGCTGGCGGGTCGCCTCGCGAAGATGGTCCGCTTGGCGGGGGTGACAGGGCAGATTCTGCTGGGTGTGCTCATCGGGCACTCCGGCCTGGACCTCTTCGCTGCTGAGCGCGTCGAAGCGCTGACGCCGGTGACGCACCTGGCTCTGGGATTGATCGCCGTTGTGGTGGGCTCACACCTCCACATCCGCAAGCTGGCGGGTGCTCGCCTACGCCTCGGCCTCTTGCTGCTGGGCGAAGTCACACTGACCCCCTTGATCGTCTATGTGGCGGTGGTTCACCTGGCGGGCGCCGAGTGGCGGATGGGCATCCTGCTCGCAGCCTTGGCTGTTTCCACCGCGCCCGCGACCATCGTGGCGTTGGTGGCCGAGACCCGCTCGCGAGGTGTCTTCACCAAGACGCTGATAGGGGCCGTGGCCCTCAACAACATCGCGTGCATCCTGTTGTTCGAGGTGGCTCACATGGCCGCGAGGATCGGGCTCGAGGATGGGCACGATGCGACGGCCTGGGAGTACGTGGTCGCACCGCTGAGGCAGCTGGCGTTCGCCGCCTTCTTGGGCGGTGGCTTGGGCTCCGCGCTGGTCTTGCTCACGCGGCACGTGATCCGCTCGGATCAGCTCGCCACCTTCTCCTTGGTGTGCGTGATGCTCGTCGCGGGGCTGGCCGACAGCCTGGGCCTCTCGTCTCTTCTGTCGTGCCTCTTCTTGGGGCTGACCCTCGCCAACCTGACACCGGACAAGGACGAAATCGTCGAGTCGGCCTTCGTCGGGTTGCGCCAGGCGATCTTCGGGGTGTTCTTCACCTTGGCAGGTATGCACCTCGACGTACCGGCGCTCGTGGCCAGCGGCGGCCTGGTGGCGATCGTCTTCCTGGCTCGCGCGCTTGGAAAGATCATGGCAGCACGGCTCATGCTCAAGGCTGCCGGGGCGACCAGCAAGGTTCAGAAGTACCTCGGCATGGCGCTCGTGCCCCAGGCGGGTGTGGCCGTGGGCCTGCTGCTGCTGGTGAGGGACGATCCGGTGATGGCTCCCGTCGCTTCCAATTTGTTGGCCGTGGGTCTTGCGGTGGTCACGCTCAGTGAAGTGATCGGCCCTTTCCTGGTGCGCCACGCCATTGTGGGTTCCGGCGAGGCAGAGCAGGACAGGGATCGCATCCTCGAGTTCCTGCACGAAGAGAACATCGTGGTGGGGCTCAAGGCGGACTCCAAGGAACACGCCATCGAACAACTGGTGGAAGTGTTGATCCAGACCAACCACCTGAGGGCCGACCGGGACGAGCTGCTGACGTCCGTGCTGGATCGCGAAGCGCAGTCCTCGACCTGTTTCGGCGAGGGCTTGGCGGTTCCGCACGGCATCCTGCCCACGGGCCCACGTATCGTGGGGGCCATGGGTATTTCCAAGCAGGGTTGGGACTTCCCCTCACCCGATGGCCGTCCCGTGCACTGCATGGTGGTCTTGGCGACGCCCGAGTCCTGGCGAGATCGCCATCTCCAGGTCTTGGCCGCACTTGCCAAGGCCTTGGGCACGGACCCCGGCCGGCAACGTCAGTTGTATGCCGCAGCCTCCCCGGCGCATGCCTGGGAGATCCTGCACGCGGACGATGCGCAGGAGTTCAACTACTTCATCGACGACTGAACGGGACGCTCAGTCCACTTCCACAACGCTGAGTGAGCGGTTGCCAAGAGTGATGGTCTTGCCGGAGACGGTCCGCCAGCGGGCTTCGACCACATCCGAGGCGCCAACCGACGTGACGTAGGCGTGGGTGGCTGCTGAGCCGAACCCGCTTTCAGGCAATGCGACGATCTGCTCGCTGCCTGTCACCTGGCTGCCGGCGACATAGAGGCTGACAATGACGTGGTCGTCGTTGCCCGCTCCCGTGTCTGCGTCGAAACGCGCGGTGAGATAGATCACGTAGTTGCCAGCGCCCGGCGTCAGGCTCGTGCTCGTCATGGCCACATCGGTGGTCGAACTCGTCGTCGCGGTCGCCGTGACGGTCACGATGCTTGCCGAGGGTAGGGGACCAGCAGGTCCGGTTGCGCCGGTAGGGCCTGTCGGTCCCGTGGCACCATTGAGACCCGCTGCACCATCCGCACCAGCGGCACCCGTGGGGCCAGCAGCACCCGTGGGGCCAGCCGGGCCGGTCGCTCCGTCGGCGCCGTTCAGACCAGCGGCGCCATCAGCACCAGCGGCACCCGTGGGGCCGGCAGGACCAATCGCACCGTCGGCACCATTGAGACCCGCCGCACCATCCGCACCAGCGGCACCCGTGGGGCCAGCAGCACCCGTGGGGCCGGATGCACCGTCGGCACCATTGAGACCAGCGGCGCCATCAGCACCAGCGGAACCCGTAGGGCCGGCGGGGCCAGTCGCTCCGTCGGCGCCGTTCAGACCAGCGGCGCCATCAGCACCAGCGGCACCCGTGGGGCCGGCAGGACCAATCGCACCGTCGGCACCATTGAGACCCGCCGCACCATCCGCACCAGCGGCACCCGTGGGGCCAGCAGCACCCGTGGGGCCGGATGCACCGTCGGCACCATTGAGACCAGCGGCGCCATCAGCACCAGCGGAACCCGTAGGGCCGGCGGGGCCAGTCGCTCCGTCGGCGCCGTTCAGACCAGCGGCGCCATCAGCACCAGCGGCACCCGTGGGGCCGGCCGGACCGGTTGCACCGTCGGCACCATTGAGACCCGCTGCACCATCCGCACCAGCGGAACCCGTAGGGCCGGCGGGGCCAGTCGCTCCGTCGGCGCCGTTCAGACCAGCGGCGCCATCAGCACCAGCGGCACCCGTGGGGCCGGCCGGACCGGTTGCACCGTCGGCGCCGTTCAGACCAGCGGCGCCATCGGCACCAGCGGCACCAGCGGCACCCGTGGGGCCGGCCGGGCCGGTTGCACCGTCGGCACCATTGAGACCCGCTGCACCATCCGCACCTGCGGTGCCCGTGGGGCCAGCAGGACCAATCGCACCGTCGGCACCATTGAGACCAGCGGCGCCATCAGCACCTGCGGAACCCGTGGGGCCGGCAGGACCGATCGCTCCGTCGGCGCCGTTCAGGCCAGCGGCGCCATCGGCACCATCGGCACCCGTGGGGCCGGCCGGACCGGTTGCACCGTCGGCACCATTGAGACCCGCTGCACCATCCGCACCAGCGGCACCCGTGGGGCCAGCAGGACCAATCGCACCGTCGGCACCATTGAGACCAGCGGCGCCATCAGCACCTGCGGAACCCGTGGGGCCGGCAGGACCGATCGATCCGTCGGCGCCGTTCAGGCCAGCGGCGCCATCGGCACCATCGGCACCAGCGGCACCCGTGGGGCCGGCCGGACCGGTTGCACCGTCGGCACCATTGAGACCCGCTGCACCATCGGCACCAGCGGCACCCGTGGGGCCAGCAGGACCAATCGCACCGTCGGCACCATTGAGACCAGCGGCGCCATCAGCACCAGCGGCACCCGTGGGGCCGGCAGGGCCGGCTGCACCGTCGGCACCATTGAGACCAGCGGCACCATCAGCGCCGGCAGGACCCGTGGGACCGACCGCGCCGTCGGCACCGTTCGGGCCAGCGGCGCCATCAGCACCGGCGAGACCCGTAGGACCCGTGGGGCCTGCAGCTCCGTCGAGGCCATCGGCTCCAGCGAGACCTGTCGGACCTGTCGGCCCTGTCGGCCCGGCGGGGCCCGCGGGACCAGCGATGGACGCTGTGGACTGGAACGATCCATCGGAGAATTGGACGAAATTCGTCTTCACCAGCGGGGCTTCCGTCACCCCGTTCACGGTCAGGGGGCCATTGACGGTGAGGCGACCCGTGCCCAGGACGACATCACCTCCAAGGGTGGAGATGTCGGAGCCCGTGAGCGACCCGTCCGCGATGTCGGCACTGTCCACCTCACCGGCGTTGTCGTTCACGTAGCGGTCGTCGAAATCGATGGTGACGTTGAGCAACCCGTTCAGGATGTCGCCACCGTTGGCGAGGCTTCCTGTGCCGGATGTCTGCGCATCGGAGGGGTCTGCGCCATCCCAGCTCATGCCGCCGCCGGGGGAGCCTCCGTCGCTTCCCAGGCCGGAGCTTGTCGTTGGGGTGTCATCCGGCGTAGCAGAGTCTCGTTCGAACAGTCCGCCGCCGCGAGACCAGAACACGATGTCCGTGTTGACGTTGTGAAGCAGGAGCTCTTTGGCGCCCGTGGCGTTGAGATCCAGGCGCTCAGCGGAGAGTCCCTTCCCAGTGTCACCCAACCCAAGGGCTTCCGTGGCGTCGGCGAAGCCGCCCATGCCATCACCGATCAAGGCCACATTGGCCGTCGCCGACACCAGATAGAGGTCGGCCAGCCCGTCTTCGTTGAGATCCGTGACCAGCACGTCTGCAACGAGAACCTTGGGGAGCTCCTGCAGGACCGCCTCAAAGAGCTCGTACCCGTGGTTCACCGACACGGTCAGCGAACCATCCGAGGCCATGGAGAACTTGTCCGCCAGACCGTCGCCGGTCACGTCGAAATATCGTGCCGAAGGCGCGGATGCGACGTCGGGGTTCTGGGCTGCGATTCCCGGCGCAGCCAGGAGAATGACACAGAAACTCACTACGGACGCACGCACAGACAATCCTCCAAGCCCGGAACTCCTGCCCACTTACGCCCGAGGGAACATTAATGCACGATTGCCCATATGTCCACATTGAGGGCCTTTCTTCGCTCGAAACTGAGCTGGCGGCTTCTGGGGCGGTTGCGGCGAATGAGCGTAGAGAGAGGCGCCAGAACTCGGCGCGCTCGGCTCAGCAACGTCGGGCCATGACCATGGCGGTGCCGTTGGCGGCGACCCCAGTGCGCTGTGCTTCTTCCAACCATGCGCGGGCCTCGAGTTGCGCTTGATGGTCCGGGGGAAGGTCTTGCACGGCGTCCGCGACGTCCGCAGCCACCTCGTCCACGGGCACGTACAGCGGACGGCTCAGGGACTCGATGGAGATCTCGAAACATCCCGACTGCTTCAACCAGTCGGCGAGCTGTTGTGCGGGAATGTCCGGGGCGTGCACTCGGCCTCGACGTCGGTGGTGGCTCTTGCACCAGTCGTCGAGGGCATGAGCCGTCGCGTGTGCCGGATCGTCCTGCGGATGCCAAGGCTCTGCGACGAGGACGCCTTTGCGGGCAACGCGCACCAGCTCTCGCAGCCCCTGCCGTGGGTCGGCGAGGTGGTGGGGGACGTGGCGCATGACGGCCCAGTCGAAGGCTCTGTCAAGGATAGGCAGCCATTCGGCGCGGCCCCGTAGAACGGCGGGCTGATGGCTGCCCGGAGGTCGTGCGCCCGCGAGCAGGGCGCTGGGCTCCAGGCCCACGGCCCAGACTCCGGCCGCGTGACACGCCTGGAGCAGCTCGCCCTTTCCGCAACCGACATCGAGCAAGCTGTCAGGGGAAGCAGCCAACAGTCGGTCGGTGAAGGCGTTCCTGAGGAACGCGGCGTTCTTTCCGTGGGCAATGGTCGGGTGAGGCATTGTTCGAGATCCTAGCGACTGGCTCGCGCGCACCCTGCGTGAAGCCTCTTTGGTGCTCGCCGCCCGACCTGTCGTAAGATCCGCGGGACCATGATCCTCCGGTTCTGCCTCTACTCGATCCTCAAGAACCTGCGCTTCGCCGATCCTTTCCTGGTGCTCTACCTCGTGCACCGGGAGTTGAGCCTGGCCGAAGTGGGCCTGCTGATGGGGCTGTCGAAGTTGGTGTCGGCAACGCTGGAGTTGCCGCTGGGTGTCGTGGCCGACGGCTTCGGACGCCGTCGCTCCTTGGCCGCGTGTTTCGCCTGCTATTCCGCTGCATTCGTGCTCTACCCACTGAGTGCGCAGCAGGTCGGGGGAGGGGGCATGAGCCTGCTCTCTGCGGCGGCCGTCTTGTATGGACTGGGAGAGGCTCTGCGCAGCGGGAGCCACAAGGCCATCATCCTGGATTGGCTCGACACGCGGGGCGAATCAGCCCGGGCCACGGAGGTGATTGGCCTGGCGCGCTCGTTCTCCAAGTTCAGCCGTGGCGGATCTGCTTTGGTCGGCGGTTTGATCCTGGTCTGGTTTCAGTCCTGGAGCCTGTTGTTCTGGATGTCGGCAGCGACAGCGCTCGGCGGCTTCGTGCTCATGCTCAGCTATCCACGTGATCTTGAGGGTGAGCAGACGCGCGACCGACGTGGCGGTTCCAGCGGGCGTGTTCCGTGGCGGCAACGCTTGCGCGACCTGGCGGGCGCGCCAGGCACGGCACGGCTCGTGGCCCAGTCGGTGCTCTTCGACGGGCAGCTGATGCTGTTGTTCAAGGTGCACGTGCAGGTGTTCCTGGCCGCGGGCCTGGCGGGGCTCGGCGTCCCGGTGCAACTGGCGAGCGGCGCCTTGGCGGGAGGCAGCGGCCCGGCTTGGATGGGTGCGAGTGAGTGCCTGCGCGACTCCCTGGGCGGGATCGCTGCACGCTTAAGCGGCCCTCTCGAGCGGCGCATGGGCGGTGCTCACCAGGCCTTGGATCGTGTGTTCTTGTTAGCCGTGCTCGGGTGCCTGGTGCTGGCTGTGTCCGCCTACTTCTCCGAGAGCCTGTTCCTGGTCGGCCTCGCGGTGCTCTTTGCCCTGACCATCTTGTTCGACGCTCGGAAGCCCATCTTCGTCAGCGCCTTGAACCGCCGCATGGACAAGGCGCAAAGGGCCACGACCCTCTCCCTGCATAGCCAGTTCGTGTCCATGGGCGGCGCGCTGCTGCTGCCGCTTACGGGTTGGGTCGCGGACACCTGGGGGCTCGCCGCCGTCTTCGCGAGCCTCGCACTCTTGATGCTGCCCGGCTTGTTGTTGCGGGTGGCCGCGCTGGACGATGGGCCGACCGGCGACGCCGCCCCCGATTCCTGAGGACTCCTTCATGAGCACTGTTGCCCATGCCGATCGGCGCGCGGGCGTCGTAGACTGAGGGGGCTACGCTGCTGTCACTCCAACCTGTCGAGCTGCTCATGCCCTCTTGGCTGCGTCGTTTTCTCGAGAGCTTGCCCGAGACCGACATCCGGCCGTCCCGCGTGGGAGACTCCGAGAGCTTGGCGGGGTTCCGGGCCGGAAAGGAGTACGTGCACCTGCATGCCGCCCAGATCCTCGACCTCCGTCTGCCTCGTCGCTTCCAGAAGGACCTGGCACAGGACTCCCGGGCGACCTTCCGCCCGCATCGCTCTGACTGGATGGAGTACCACGTGACGAACCCTGGGGCCCGCGCACGGGCCAAGGAGCTGATCCGCCTCGCCCATGAGCACCGGCTCTGAATGGGCCGCCTGCTCCCCAATGCCATCATCATCAGTTTCCTGCTCTTGCAGATCGCAGCGGGTCTCAAGCTCACCTGTCCGCCCAAGAGCCTGCCCGCCCTGGAACCCCTGCGCATCGCGTGCGCGCCGGAGCTGTGGCCGTTCCTCGAATACAACATGTACAACGGCGCGCGGCAGCCCGGGGAGATGCATCACGCCTACGAACTGTTCATGGAGTTCGTGGACGGCAGCGAGGCCTTGCTGACCCATGAGCAGGCGCAGATCTCCTACTACGACCTGCGCGGCCGGGCCATCAAGGGGCTCATCGACGGGCACCTGGTGCGCACGACGGGCATGTTGGGAGAGTTCTTGGAGCAGAGGCCGGAGATCGTGGCCCTGAGGCTGGAGGCGGATCGGTACCGCATCGAAGACGATGGCACCCTGAGCCAGTTGCCGCGGATCACGGTGACGCGGCACCCGGTGTCCGGCGGGAAGGTGCGGCCATGAGTGCAGCGACACCACGGGAAGGGTCGTCGGCGCGAGGGCCAGCTGCCTGGGCGCGCCTGTGGAACCGCTACTGGTTCCGGCCGGAGCCCGCGCTGAACCTCGCCATCACGCGCCTGCTGGTGGTGGCCCTGCATCAACTCGTGCTCATCGCGCCCTACAGCTTGATGACGGTGCCGCTCTATCCGGAGTTCGACCTGAGCTTGCGTCTTCCGGCGGAGCACTACCAGCCCGTGGCGCTCTTCCGCTTGCTGACCTTTCCCATGGGGCCAGGATATCGCCCGGCCTTGGAGCATCTGGAGTTCGCGCGCTGGGCGACCCTGGCGGTGGGCTTCACGGCCTTGCTCGGTTTGTGGACGCGCATCAGCCTGGCGCTCTACACGCTCGGCTTCTGCTTCATGATCAGCCACCGCTATTCCTACGGGGACTATCACCACCTGGAGACGATCCCGGTGCTGACCCTGGCGGTGCTGGCGTGCGTGCCCTGCGGCGCTGCGCTCTCGATGGATGCGCTCCGACGACGGCGCACACAACGATTGGCTTCGCTGCTCGAACGCACCGAGGCCGATGCGGGCTGGGCCGGTCGCTTGATCCTCTGGCTGCTGTCGCTCGTGTACCTCTCCGCAGGCCTGAGCAAGATTGGCGGCGGGGGCTGGGAGTGGATGAACGGTTTCACGGTCCAGACGTCGGTGCTTCAGGCCGGTTGCTTCTGGGGCAATGAAGCGGGCATGGCCCTGGCGGAGCAGCACGGGCTGAGCCACGCCTTGACCTGGTTCACGGTGGGCTTCGAGACCTTCTTCTTCCTCGTGCTGTTCCGACCGCGCTGGGCGCCGGCCTTCGCGCTGGTGGCGGCAAGCTTCCACGGCGGAAGCATGTACACCATGAGCGTGCCCTTCGGCCTCTACCTGCCGTGCTTCGCGATCCTGATGCCGTGGACCGCTTGGATCCGTCGCTGGCGAGCTTTGCCGCCCCTCCCGTGAGGGCTGTTGGCTAGACCCGTGATCGATGGAGCTACCTCGGACGGCGCGACCTTCGGCGGAGGCTTCACGGTCTAAGGCAAAACCGTGCCGGTGAAAAAGCTGCCCTTCGACTTCGGGCCCTGAGCGAATCCCGAGGGTCCCGGTTCTCCAAGTAGGATGCTGGTCGAGCGATGTCTCCTCTGCGAGTGCGACCATGAGAGCGATCTTCCATCTCTCCCTGCCGGTGGAGGACCTGGAGCAGGCCAGCGCCTTCTATGTCGGGACCCTCGGTGCCCGGATCGGTCGGCGCAAGGACTCGTGGTTGGACGTCCTCCTGTGGGGCCATCAGATCACGTTGCAAGAGCGGCCACAGGATGTGCTCCCACCGGAGCGACAGGGCAAGCGCCACTTCGGGGTCGTGTTGTCGTGGGATGACTGGGAAACGCTCGCCCAGCGTCTCGAGGCGCAGGGCTGCGCGTTCTACAGGGCGCCCCAGGTGCTGCACGCAGGCAGCCCCGATGAGCAAGCGAAGCTGTACCTCTCCGACCCAAGCCACAACGTCATCGAGGTGAAGGCCTATCGCGATGTTCGCGGTGTGTTGGGCCTCGACGAGATCGGGAAAGCGTGAAGGGCGGATGTTTGGGTCGGCCGGCTACAGTGTCTCCATGACTCACCCAAGCCTGACTGAACACGCTGTCGACATGAAGGCGCTGCGCGCCCACTTCCCTGCCTTGGAAGGCGGGTCCACCCTGCTCGAGAACGCGGGCGGCTCTCAGGTGCCCTCCGGCGTGGCGGACGCCATGCGCCACTACATGCTCAACAGCTATGTGCAGCTGGAGGCGGGCTATCCGGAATCGGAGGCGGCTGACGCCGTCGTGCACGGGGCTCATGACTTCCAGAACCTGCTCATGAACGGCCAGGGGTTGGGGCAAGTGATCCTGGGTTCGTCCAGCAGCCAACTCATGGCCATGCTTGCCCAGTGCTACGGCGAGCTGCTCCAAGCCGGAGACGAGGTGGTCATCGCCGAGACGGGGCACGAGGCCAACATCGGTCCTTGGGTACGCCTCGCGGAGCGCGGCGGTTTTCGATTGCGCACGTGGAAAGTGGACGTGTCCCAGGAGGACTGTCTACTCGAGGGCTTGGAGCAGGTGCTCAACGAGCGCACGCGCCTGGTGGCTGTGGTGCACGTGTCGAACTTGCTGGGCAGGGTTCTCGACGTGCAGGCCGTGTCCGAGCGGGTGCATGCCGCCAACCCCGAAGCCCGGGTGATCGTGGACGGCGTGGCCTTCGCCCCGCACCGGGCCATCGACGTGGCGGCGTGGGACGTCGACTACTACGTCTACTCCACCTACAAGGTCTACGGCCCGCACATGGCCGCTCTCTGGGGCAAGCAGGACGCCCTGGCGGAGATCACGGGCCCCAACCACTTCTTCGTGCCCAAGCACGACGTGCCCTACAAGTTCGAGTTGGGGGGGGTGTGCCACGAGGCTTGCGCCGGCCTGCTCGCCTTGCGGGAGTACCTTTGCTTCCTGTCAGGACAGCAGCGTGACGAATCAGGGTCGACGCCTGGCGACTGCACCCGCACGGTCATCGAGGAAGCCTTCGCGCTGATGGAGGCCTTGGAGCGCCCTCTGACTGAGCGACTGCTCGCGTACCTGTCATCCAAGCCGGGGGTGCGCGTCATCGGGACAGGGGTGGCCGGCCCGGAGCGTGTGGGGACCGTGAGCTTCATCCACGAATCCAAGAGTTCGGCCGAGATCGTGGCCGCCGCCCATGCCCATGGGGTGGCGATCCGCAACGGGCACATGTACGCGCACCGCCTGTGCACGGCGCTCGGCCTGGATCTCGACGACGGCGTCGTGAGGGTGAGCCTGCTGCACTACAACACCGCAGAAGAGATTGAGCGCTGCGTCGTGGCCTTGGAGTCGGTGCTCTAACTCTGGACTCCCAAGCAACCATCGCTCCGCCCAGCCTCTCTTGTGGCGCTCCAGCGCCCTAGAGCTCGGACACATGAACGGACACCTGAAAGCCTGCCCCGACAGCCCCAACTGCGTGAGCAGCGTGGACCCGAACCCTGAGCGCCGGGTGGACGCCCTGCCCTTGCCGCGGAGCCCGGGCGGTGAGCTGGTCCCCGACCCCATCGCCCGGCTTGGCGAGATTCTCTCGCTGCAATCCCGAGTGCGGGTCATGGAGGTTCGCGAAGACTACCTGCACGCCGTGTTCATCAGTCGTCTTCTGCGCTTCCGGGACGATGTGGAGTTCCTGCTGGATCGCGAGGCGGGGCTGCTCCAGGTGCGCTCGGCCTCGCGAGTGGGTTACTCCGACCTGGGCGCCAACCGTGCCCGAGTGGAACGGCTACGTGGCCTGCTCGCCCCCTGAGGCTCAAGCGGTCACGGCACCGAGCCCGGATTCGAAGCGTGGGGGCCTGAGCCCCGTAGCGCTGCCGACGGGGCGTACCCACAGCAGGACTTTCTGTCGAGCCTCTGTCACTTGCCTCGGGTCCTAGCGCTAGAGTCATCCGTAAGGCCGTGATCCCTGTCGTCGGAGAGAACCCATGGTGATGTACCCGCTGAAGTCTCGGGAGAACGTTGACCGCAGCCGGCAAGCTCTGCTGCTTGGAGCCATGGCTGCGCTGGCGTTGGGCTTCACCGCGCCCTCCACGGGGGACAGCCTGGGGCCCATGCCCGCGGTCGGTGTGGAAGGGGGGCCGCGCAACCCGCTCGCGGGCGACACCAAGGAGCGCTGGCTGCATGGGCGTGAGCTCTTCGCACGGGAGTTCACAGCGAGTGAGGGGTTGGGCCCGCTCTCCAACGCCCCCAGCTGCGGCAGTTGCCACAACCAGCCGGTGCTCGGTGGCGCCGGCGGCCTGGAGCACAACGTGGGCGGCGATGAGGTGCTCGGGGCGTTGGAGAGCTACTCCCTGCGCGGCGCGCCGACGGGCCGCGGTTCGAGCGTGCAGGCTTCGAACGCGCGCTCCCGACGCAGGGCGATGGCCTTCTGCCCGGACGATGAGCCGTCGGAGCCGCGGCCGATCGGCATCCAGACGCCGAGCCTGCTGGGCCTGAGCATGATCGAGACGATCCCTGACCACGTGCTGCTCGAGCTGGAAGACCCAGCTGACCAAGACCGGGACGGCATCCGCGGCGTGGCTCCCCGCATCTCCATGCCGGAGGGTCGGGTCGAGTTGGGTCGCTTCGGGTGGCGGTCCCAGGCTCCGAGCCTGGACGACTTCGTGCGCGGCGCCTGCGCTGGAGAACTCGGGATGACCGTGCCCTGGAACGAACGGGAGTTCGGCGTCTTCGAGGACGGTGACGGGCGCGTGGACCCCGAGCTGACCCGGCACGACCTGCTGAACCTCACCATCTACTGCGCGGAGTTGGCGGCACCGTCTCGGACCAGGGGCGAGAACCCTGCCCAGGCTCGGCGCGGCGAACAGCTGTTCGAGAGCACGGGCTGCGCGGCCTGCCATGTGCCCGTCCTCTACGGCACCGAGGGGCCCGTGATGCTGTACTCCGACCTGCTGACCCACCATGTGGTCGAGCGACGCCCGCTCTCAGACGAGGAACGACGGGTGTTGGCCTTCATCCCGCGCGTCGCCGGCGAGAAACGGGAAGGAGGCCGCTCGACCGAGGGCGACCTCCCGGGCCCGGAACGCTTCAGGACACCGCCGCTGTGGGGCATCGCCCGGACCGCGCCCTATCTGCACGATGGCAGGGCAGCGACCCTGTCGGCGGCCATCGAGGGGCATGCACTGGAGGCCTCGGGGTCCCGGGAGCGCTGGCGTGGCCTGGAGGACGCCGAGCGCGACGACCTGCTGGCCTTCCTCGCCGAGTTGTAGGCGGATGCCGCCTCCTGGGTCGTGGGGTTTGGTTCCCGCGCGCTGAGACAGGAACTGCCGCGCTGGGGCTCTCGTGGAGCGCGGCGATGCTCGAGTACCCGGGCTAGCTCTCGCCACCGAGTTGCAGGCTGGCCATCTTCAGCGGAGGTTGCCCGTCGAGTGATGGGAAGTCCTCGTCGGGAGTGATCAGCTGCATGTCGACCACCGTGCGTCGGTTCTTCGCGGCGCAGCGACGCAGGCTCTCAAGCCAGGTGGATGCCTCGACCCGGGCCACATGGTTGGTGACCAGCAGGCTGCCCCCCGGGCGCGTCGCGAGCAGGGCGGGCTTGAACACACTCTGGTAGTCACGCACCAGGTCCACGACGCCGAAGGGGCTCTTGGCCCAGGTGGGTGGGTCCAGGATCACGAGGTCGAACTGCCTCCGCGCCAGCTTGTCGAACTTCGGCAGCTTGCCGTAGCGGCCCCTGACGCTCAGCCCCGCCAGCTGACGTGCGACCACGAAGGCATCGCCTTGCATGAACACTTGGGAGGTCGCGCTGGGCTCGTTGAGTGAGACGTTGTGTTCGCCCACCGCGAGGGCGGACTCCGCGAAGTCCACGTTCCACACCTCGGCTGCACCGCCCGCGGCTGCCGCTACTCCAATACCACAGGTGTAAGCGAAGAGATTCAGGACCTGCGCGCCGGCATGCTGTTCGCAGTAGCGACGGATGTGCCGCCGCCCCGCGCGGAAGTCGAGGAACAGGAGCGGGTCGAGGCCGCGGTGACGTGGGGCCACGCTGTAGGCGAGCCCTTGCTCCAGGGCCGTGGGGTGCTCCGGTAGATCGCCTGGCTGGTGCCAGGTGTCGAAGGTCTCCGCGCGAGCCTTGCCCCGGTGGTTCCACACGGGTTGCAAGGGGACGCCCAATGTTTCGGAGGCCAGCGCACTGAGGGATTCGAGTTGGCCGGGCTCGAGAGCTTCCTTCCAGGTCTGGATCAGCAGCAGTTCGCCGTAGCGATCGATGGTCAGACCGGGTGCGCCTTCGGCGACGCCGTGCAGCAAGCGGTAGCAGTCGGTGCGGTCGCCGCTGCCATCGCTGGAACCGGTGCAACGCTCGAGGAATCCGGCGCGGCGTTGCAAGGCCGTGCGCAAGCAGTCTGCAGTCGAGGGGGTCATGGTGGGGGCGCCGTGCAGGCTCGCCTCAGTCCAATCCGGTTGTGGCGCGCAGCCAGCTGGCGATGATCTCCAAGACCTCGGGCGAGAGCGTCTCTTCGATGCTGGCGTATTCGTCGACGCGCCCGGTGGTCGTGCTTTGGAAGATGTGGTTGAGGCCCGGCAAGGCACGCGTGATGACCTGGGTGTTTCCAGCGGTTGCTGCCGCAGACGTCACCGCTCCGAGGTTTTGCTCGTGCAGGACTTGCAGGTCCAATTCGCCATTGAGGGCGAGGATCGGGATGTCGAGGGTGCTGAGCGGCTCACGAGCATCAAGGGTCAGGAAGCCACGCATCCATTCCGTCTGGAACTGCGCGACCAAGCCATCGATGGCTTGCTCGAATTGCGGGCGCACCGCTGCGGGCAGGAACTCCATCGAGCTGAGACCCGCCTGGGCCAGGACCAGGCCGGCACTGGCTTCTCTCAGGTCCTCGGCCGAAGCTGCGTCGATGCACAAGTCGAGCACTCTCCCTTGCAGGACGAGTTGTTGGGCGATGTTGACCTCCGGGACACCGTTCGAGCGCAGCACGGCTTGGAGTTGCAGCGGCATCAGGTCCCGACCGGGAACCATGCTGCCCGCCAAGAGCAGCAGGAAGCTGACGTCGTCTCGCTCGACAGCGACAAAGGGGGCCAGCCCGCCGCCTTCGCTGTGGCCGCCGACGCCCAGGCGCGTCGGGTCGATGTTTGCTTCTGTGCGCAGCACGTCGAAGCCCGCCACGGCATCGCTCACGAAGTCCATGCCTGTGGCTGCGGCGAAGTCCCCTTCGGAGTCGCCGATGCCCCGATCATCCATGCGCAGGACGGCGATGCCGGCCCGGGCCAGATGGTCTGCCAACACATGGAACGGCTTGTGGGCGAACAAGGTCTCATCGCGATCTTGAGGCCCCGAACCCGTCATGAGCACGAGCGCGGGGTGGGGCCCCTCACCCGCGGGGACCGTCAACGTCCCTGCCAGCACGATGCCCGCTTCCGTGTTGGGGACCTTCAGCTCGCGCACGGCGTAGGGATACGGAGGCTGCGGCAGCTGGGGGCGCCTGGGCCCGATCGTGTCTCCCTGCGCGAGACGGTCGAATCGGAACGGTACCGTCTGTCCGCGTTGAGTCATGGACCCGGACCAGCCCCCGGTCGGATCAGGTGTCACTGAGAAGCTCGCTTGGAGTGTGGCGGATCCGAAGCTCACGGCAGCCGAATCGAGACTCACGTCCTTGAGCGGCAAGCCCGTGACGCCCTGAGCAGGGATGTCCACGGTGCCTGACCAGCTGCCGTCCTCGGCACGCTCGAAGTTCAGCGCCAAAACCACCGTCTGGCCCGGGACCTCGAGCATGGCCTTGTAGCGCCCGGGCGCGAAGCTCGTTGCCGCGGCCTCCTGTGATGCGGGAGGGGCCAGAGATGGCAGAGACCACAGGGATGCCAGGGGCGAAGCCACCCACAACGTGAGGGTCATGAGGAGCGGAAGCGTCATGGAGTCTCTCGGGAGAAGGGTGCGAGATCATAACCACCCTGTGCCCAACCCCATCCACTGGCCGTGTGTCAGGGGCGAGGGGCAGGTGTGCCTGTATCATCCGGCGATGCGTGACTCGATGTCTCTGATTGTTTCCGTCCCCGGCTGTCGTCGCTCTGCAGCTGGGGGAGCTGATCGTTGGCTCGGGTTGATCGCCTGCTTGCTGTGCTGCGCGAGTGCGGCCCGGGGCCAGCAGGGAGATGTTCCGAACCAGCTGCAACCGCCTCTGCCGGCGGAGCTCGTCGTGCCTGCTGCTCCAGCACTCACTCCCGAGCAGGAGGCGGCGAGCTTCGAGTTGCCTGACGGTTTGAAGATCGAGCTCGTGGCTGCGGAGCCGCTGCTGAACTCACCGGTCATGGCGACCTTCGATCTTGACGGGCGTCTCTGGGTCGTGGAGATGTCGGGCTACATGCGCGACGCCGATGGAAACGGTGAGCGCGAACCCACGGGCGCCATCGTCATCCTGGATGACGACGATGGGGATGGGCGCATGGATCGCCGGTCGGTCTTCCTGGACGGGCTCGTCTTGCCGCGCTCGGTCGCCCCTACGCGCGGCGGAGCCCTGGTGATCGCACCTCCCGATGTGCTGTTTTGCAGGGACACGGATGGCGACGGCAGGGCCGACGATTTGCAGGTGGTGGACACGGGGCTCGCTGGCCTCGAGAGCCCTGAACATGCTCCCAACGGGTTGCTTCCCACCCTCGATAATGTCTTCGCCTGCGCGAATCACGGCCGTCGCTATCGATTCGAGGACGACGCCTGGGTGCTGGAGCGCACCGCTGGTGGGGGGCAGTGGGGGATCAGCCAGGACGACCTCGGTCGCCTGTTCTTCAACACGAATTCGGATCCCTTGCGCGCGGATCTGGTCGCGAGCCGCTACTCGCTGCGCAACCCTCTGCACGGTGCGGTGTCGGGCGTCAACGTGGGCTTGGCGCCTGACCGTCAGGCGTGGCCGTCGCGCATGACCACGGGGGTCAACCGGGGTTATCTGCCCGACACGCTGCGAGACGATTGGACCCTTCGAGAGGTCACAGCGGTGTGTGCCCCGTGGGTCTTTCGCGGTGACGCGCTGCGCGCCGAGGATCGTGACAGCGTGTTCGTGTGTGAGCCGGCAGGCAACCTCGTGCAACGCTACCAGTTGGAACGCGACGCTTCGGGAGCCCTCGTCGCACGCAATCCGCATACGGGGCGGGACTTCCTGACGAGTACCGATGAGCGCTTTCGTCCGGTCAACGCAATGGGAGGGCCGGACGGTGCCCTGTACATCGTGGATATGTACCGCGGTGTCCTGCAGCACAAGATCTTCATGACGAGTTGGCTGCGCGCCCAGGTCGAGGGCAGGGCGCTCGAGCAGCCGCTGGACGGCGGACGGATCTGGCGGGTCGTGCGGGAGGAGGGGGCCAAGGCGGGAGCTGGCTTGCCGGCTCGCAGCGATTTGCCGGCCCTTGTCCATGCGCTGACGTCGCCGTTGGGCTGGCAGCGCGATCGAGCTCAGCAAGCCCTGGTTGAGTTTGCTGCGGGGCAAGGGGCGGACGCCCAGGCGGCGACGGCGGAGCAGCTCGCCGATCAGGTCAGATCTCTCGCTGAGCAGTCGGAGGACCCGCTCGCTCGTGTACACGCGTTGTGGACGTTGGATGGGCGTGGCGCGCTGCACGTGGACGACGTGCGGCGGGCGCTGGCCGATGTCGATCTGCGCGTGCGCCTCACGGCCCTGCGCTTGGCAGAAGCCTACGTGGGTGCGCATCGGGACGTGGCGGGCGCGGTGGCTCTGCTCGAGGCGAGCGAGGTTGATCTGCCCGAGCTCCAGCACCAGGCACTCTTGAGCCTGGGCGCCTCTGCCTCCAGCACATGCACCAAGGCCCTGGCCGCGGCCATCCGTCGGGACGCCTCCAGCCCGGAGCGGCGTTCGGCCGTGCTCAGCGCGCTGCTCGGGCGGGGAGCCTCGTTCCTTGATCTGCTGCTGCAGGAGCCTGATTGGAGTGAGCCCGTCAGTGAGCCCGCTGAAGGGCGGGCCACGTTCTTGCGGCTGCTGTCGCGAAACATCGGCCGTACGCGCGCCACAGAGGGAGTCGCCGCGGTGTTGTCGGCGGCGCTGCGCAAGGAGGCAGCGAGCTGGCAGACGAACGCGCTGTTGTCCGGCCTGCTGGACGCCCGGGCGCCGGATGCCCGTGGGCAGGCAGGGCGACTTCCGTTGGCTTCGCGCCCCGCAAGTTGGGAGGCCCTGTTGGAGTGCCCGGCAACGGTCGCCGCGGAGGTCGCGCAAGCCCTGGTGTTCCCGGGGCATCCGACGCCCGATGAGCGCCGCCCCGTGCGTGCCCTCCAACCCCATGAACAACTGGCCTTTGAGCAGGGGCGCAAACTCTACGCCGTGGCCTGCGCCAGTTGTCACCAGGCCTCGGGCCGAGGAATGATCGGCAAGGCGCCACGACTCGTGGACTCGCCCTGGGTGCTTGGAGAGCCCGCGCGTCTCGCGCGCATCCTCCTGCACGGGCTCAACGGCCCGGTCCTGGTGGACGGTCGCCTGTGGAACCTGGACATGCCGGCGCTTGCCGTGGATGACCAGAGCCTGGCGGCCCTGCTCACCTATGTCCGTCGCGAGTGGGGACACGGAGGCGAACCGGTGTCAGCAGACTTCGTTTCGGAAGTGCGCGCAAAGACGGGCGACCGCCTCCTGCCCTGGACCGTCGCAGAGCTGGAGGCGCTTCCCGCTCGCTAGAAGGCGTGTCAGGCAGGACACTCTGTCTTCAGCGTGCCGAGGGGGCGTGATTCTCGGGCACCAAGTCTGCAGCTCAGACAACGAGGCGAACAGACGCCTCGAAAACTCGCCTCAGACCAGGAACCCAAGAATCACGCCCCCTCTCGCCGTTGGATGTCGTACAGCCGCGACCGGCGAAACCTTGCGTGACCCGATGGGCGTCGCTCAGTCGGCTGGAAGGGAGGTCAGGGTCTCAGCTGAGATCACGCGGAGCGCGTCGTCTTCACTCAGCTCAATGCGGAGGTCCGCACCTGCGGATCCCGTGCCCCGCGGGGTTGTGCGATCCATGAGCGTTTTCCCATCCAGCACGATGGCGAGGCGGCTTCCTACAGCGTGCAGTTCGAGCACGTGTTTCGACCCGGGCTCGTCAGGGGTTTCGGAGTTCCCAACGTCCAGGACCTCGTCGAAGGGGTGGAGGTGTGCGCGTAGGATTCCTGTGCCGGTGTAGGTCAGTCGGAGGGAGGTGATCTCGGGGCCGACGGCGTAGGGCAAGTCATGGCCTCCGTCCCCGGACAGCACGTTGGGAGTTACGGCATGGGGTACCCAGCGGTGCTGGCCCAGGTGGCGAAGGTTCAGGTTCCGCCAGCGGATCTTCCCGGCTTGGCCGCTGTGGACCTGTAGGCCGAGCACGCCAGCGAGGGTCATGCCGTCGAGGTGGTCTGCAGCCGGGACGCCGTTGACCCAAGAGCGCAGCGAGGGGCCGATGGCTTCGATGTGGTAGTGGTTCCAGCCCGTGAGGTCGAAGGCAGCGCGCGCCAGCGGGGTGTCGCTCAGGTCGTCGAGCCAGCCCCGACGCCGCTCGTCATACAAGCCGCCGGACCAGGACCGTTCGCTGGGGTCGATTTCGATCTGGTAGCCGGACAGCGTGTTGTTGGTCGGGTCGACGGTGCTGCGGATCTGGATGCCGGAGTTGCCGAGCACGTCGAGCTTCACGTCCACATCCAGCAAGAAGTCGCCGAAGTTCCCCTGGGTCGTGAGGAAGCTTTGCTGTCCGCCGGTGACTTCGCCGGTGATGGTGCTGCCGTCGCAGGTGTAGCGGGCGTCGCCGATGCGGGACCAGCCGCTGAGCTCGGGCCCCAGGTCGAGCTGCACCATCTCGCCAGGCAGGGTGTCGAGATTCCGCACGTGGACGTTCCGGAACCAGACCTCGTTGTCGTGGTCTTGCAAGACGATGTGGCCCGGGCCGAAGCCGAAGCGGGGCAGGTCGGCGAATTTGCTGGCGCGGTGCGCCGTGTCCCACTCAGGTGTGCCGAGCTGGACACTCACCACGCGCACGTCGTTCAGCCAATGTTCAAGCAGCGGGCCGTTGGCGACGATGCGCCCCCGTTGGAACTCGCCGGCGAGGGCGACAGGTTTGTCTTGCGGGGAGGCGAGATCGTAGAGCGCGGAGGCCGAGGTGTTCGGCGTCCTGCCGTTGGGGTGCAGCGCATCGTCGAGGACCTGATACTCCGGCCCTCGTGCCGCCTGGCCGGGGGTGAGCTGGGGAACCCGCACTTTCACGCCGCTGTTGGCGCCGGGCGCCACCTTCCATTCGAAGCGTAGCTCGAAGTTCTCGTAGAGCCCGGGGGAGACGAGGTCGCCACCTTGTCCGCCGGCTTGCAGATGGAGCGTGCCGTCTGCGAAGGACCAGCCGGGGCCGATGAGCGCGTCGTCGTCCGAGTTCGCTCGGCTGCCGCGCCAACCCGGCAAACCCTGGGCCAGGAGGTCGGTCCAGCCCGCCTGGCGGTCGATGTCGCTCAGGTTGAATGGGGCGTGCGGTGCGTCCGTCCGGGGCAGCGTGCAAGCGGCATGAACCAGGAGGCTCACCAGCAAGGCGAGCAGGCGTGTGGGTGCGTTGAGTGGCATTCTCCTACTGTAACGGGAGCCGACGGCGCACAGCCTGTGGCATGCTGGAAGCCTCGCATAGGTTTGTCAGCAGCTCGGAGCCGTCATGCAGGAGGGAGCAGGCCACAGCACGTCGGCGCGTCGAGTGTTCGTGGACGACGACTTCGCCACCACCCGCTGGAGCCTGGTGGCTGCCGCTGCGGCGGGTGAGGAGGACGGTCCCGTCGCCCGGGCGGCGTTAGAGGCTTTGTGCCAGGCGTACTGGTCGCCGCTGCATGCCTACGTGCGGCGCCGCGTATCGAACGAACATGAAGCGCGGGACCTGACCCAGGGCTTCTTTGCCCGCCTCCTGGAACGACGGGACTTTGGCTCAGCCCGGCGTGACCGTGGGCGCATGCGTGCGTACCTTCTGACCGCCTTGAAGCACTACCTGGCCAACGAATGGGACAAGCAGCGGGCCCAGAAGCGTGGAGGAGGGGTGCAGCCGTTGTCGCTCGACTTCGAGTCGGGCTCCGTGAGCAAGCTCCCCGGAGTGGAGGGTGCCGAGACACCGGACCAGGCCTTCGAGCGCCAGTGGGTGGCAAGCCTCTTGGGTCTGGTGCTGGATCGTCTCCGAAATGAAGCCGTCGCGCAGGGCAAGCAGCAGCAATTTGATGTGCTGAAGTCGTCGCTCACGGGCAGTGCGGAGCGGGGCGAGCTCAGCCAGGCAGCACAGACGCTGGGCCTCAGTGAGGGGGCCACACGCATGGCAGCCAGCCGCTTGAGGGAACGCTACCGCCAGCTGCTGAGAGAGGAAATCGCGCGAACCCTGTGCGAACCCGCGGATTCGGCAGCCGTGGACGAGGAGATCGCGGGGCTCTTCGCATCGGTCAGGCCGCTTCCAAAAATCCTGTGACGGAAGGAGGATCTTGCTGCAGAGGAGAGTGAGACAGCACTCCCCGACTGGAAGAACCCACCCATGACCGAGACGCGAGAAACCTGCACACGTTGCGGCACACCTCTGTCCACGGCGCCTGGACTGGCGCCTGGACTGGCGCCTGGACTGGCATCTGGACTGGCATCTGGACCGGCGCCAGCCGAGACGCCCCTCGCCGGCCTCTGTGCGGGTTGCCTGCTTCGGGCCGGCATGGACGCTCCCTTCCCTGCGGAGGAACTCGAACGGCTGTTTCCGCAGCTCGAGGTGTACGAACTCATTGGCAAGGGTGGGATGGGGGCCGTGTACCGCGCACGTCATCGCAGCCTCGACCGACAGGTGGCGCTGAAGCTCCTGCCACCGGAGTTGGAGCGGGAGCCAGGTTTCAGCAGCCGCTTCTTGCGCGAGGCGCAGGCCATGGCGCGCTTGGATCACCCGCACATCGTGCGCGTGTTCGACCACGGTCAGGCGGAGGGCCAGCACTACCTGGTCTTGGAGTACGTGGACGGTCTCAACCTGCGGCAGCTCATGCGGCGTCGGGAACTGTCGACGGCGGAGGCCCTGGCCCTCGTTCCGCAGATCTGCGATGCCCTGCAGTACGCCCATGACCAGGGGGTCGTGCACCGGGATGTGAAGCCGGAGAACATCCTGGTGAACCTCGACGGCAAGGTGAAGATCGCCGACTTTGGCTTGGCGCGCATGACGCATGCCGAGGGCGGGTTGTCGTCGACGCTGACGGGCACACATCAGGTGATGGGCACGCCGCACTACATGGCCCCGGAACAGGTGGAGGGGTTTCGGGACGTCGACCACCGCGCGGACATCTACAGCTTGGGCATCGTTTTCTATGAAATGCTCACGGGTGAGCTCCCCCTGGGGCGTTTCGAACCACCGTCCCAACGGGCGGCACTCGACGTGCGTCTAGACGAGGTCGTTCTGCGGGCACTGGAGAAGCAGCCCGAGCGGCGCTACCAACGTGCAGAGGAGGTGAAGACGGCCGTGAGATCCCTGGAGCATGATGTCTCTGGGGGCAACGCGGCGGCTGGGCAGGCGGCTGCGGTTGCCGTGGGGGCGGCGTCCTCTGACGACCCGAAAGCCAACGAGGCGATGTTGTGGGCCATGCTGTGCATCGCGCTCCCCCCGCTGGCCTACTTGGGGGTCGTCGGGACCGGGACGTGGTGGCCGCTGTGCGTGCTGTTCCTGCCGGCTTTCGGCCTGGGCAGTGCACTGCCGGGCCCGGTGCTCGATACGAGCGGGCAGATCTTTGTGGTTCTGGTGGGCGTGTTCAGCGCTTTGGCCCTCATCTCGAGCATGCACGCTCTCGATGATGCGACGCCGCTGCTCGCCCTGGCACCGTTCTCCTGGGGGTTCGCGTGGGGCAAGCTACACAAAGAGAAGAAGCTAGGGGCGGCGTCTAGCCAACAGCTTCAGGGCGAGCCGCGATCGGGAGATTCCGTGTGAATCGACGCACGCCCGAGGCCGACAGGCAGGGCGTGTCGATGCGCACTCCGACTCAGCGCGCCTCGTCGCTCACCACCACGCCTTCGATCACCGTGCCCAGGCAGTGGGTTGTGTACTCGAAGGGGTCGCCGTCGAAGAGGGCCACGTCACCGTGCTTGCCCTGTTCGAGAGTGCCGACCTTGTCGTCGATGCCCAGGATCTTGGCGGCTTCGCGTGTGATGGACGCCAGGTTGTCTTCCCAGGAGAGCCCCCAACGCCCGGCGATGGCCGCTTCCAGGGGCAGCACGCGCACCTTGGGCACATAGTCCTCGAAGCCGCTCTGCTGGGCCATGGGGATTCCCGCCTCGAGCAGCATGCGTGGCAACTCGAAGCTGGCGTTGGCGAAGGGGGCCGTGGGGCCCCACGCGCGCACCATCATCGGGTGAGGCAGCACAGGCACACCGGCGGCGGCGATCTCGGGCAGCAACTGGTGGGCTTCGGATGCACCGTCCAACACGAGGCGGAAGCCGAACTCTTCAGCCAGGCGCAGCGCCGTCGAGATGTCCTGGTGACGCTGGGCGGTGATGAGCAGTGGGAGTTCGCCGGCGAGCACTCGCGCCATGGTCTCCTTGCGTAGGTCCCGGTCCGGGTGGGCGCTCGCGTCCTCGCCGCCCATCTTGTCGGCGTAGGCCTGGGCGTCGATCAACGCCTGGCGCAACATCGCGGCGGCTTTGCTGCGCGTGCCGGGAGCCTTCTTGCCCTCTGCCGTGGCCCCTTCACCGAGCGTGGCGCAGACCATGGCCTGCTCCACCAGCACGGCGTCGCGCACGGTGCCGGGGATCGTCTTGGCGATCAGCGTCTGACCGGTGATCACCGCGCCGGGCGCATGCCCCGTGTGTACGGTGGTGACACCCAAGCTGGCCAGCCAGGCGACCAGGGGGTCCCGGGCGTTGTAGCTGTCGAGGGCGCGCAGCTCGGGCTGAAGCGGGTCGGTGGCGTCGAACTGGTCTTGGTCACCGTCCTGGTTCGTCCAGCCGGTAAGACCGACCGTGGTGTGGGCATCGATGAAACCGGGTACCACCACGGGGGCGCGCAGCGTGGGCATGGCGATGCGCGGGACGGGCGTGCTGGCTGCGGGGCCGACGCCCGTGATCTGTCCATTGAGGATGACCACCACACCGTTCTCGATGGGGGGGCCGGCCATGGTGTGCACCACATCGCCATAGATGAGGGCGTTCTGTGCGGCCAGCGAGGGCGTCGTGCTGCCCAGCGTGGACACCAGCAGCGCGGCGACGGCAAGGCAAGAGGAGAGCCGTGTGCGGAAGGTCATCAGCGGGTGCTCCCGTAGCAGCAGAGGGATCGTGGCCCGTCGGGCCCGTCATTGGCACCCCAGCCGCCGGTGGCGTAGAGACGGTCGGTGGGGTCTGTGAGGTCGAAGACCTTCTCGCCGTCTACCCAGGTCTGCTCGACCATGGCGTAGACGCTGAGGGGGTCGGCGCTGAGCAGCACGAGGTCGGCGTCCTTGCCCACCTCGAGGCTGCCGGTGCGCTCGCCGAGGTCGAGCATCTGGGCGCCGGCGAGGGTGACCGAGGCTAGGGCTCCTGCACGGGACAGGCCGGCACGATGGGCCATGGCCGCAGAACGCAGGAACAGACGGCTGTCGTTGATGGCGTCGTCCGTGTGCATGGCGACGAGCGCGCCGGCTTGCTCGAGGATGCCGGCCGTCTTCCAGCTCATGTCCAGGGCTTCGAGTTTGCCGCCGGGTGCGTCGATCAGGATCACCGAGCAGGGAATGTTCGCAGCGGCGATCTCGTCGGCCACCTTGTAGGCCTCGGAGGCGTGCTGCAGCACCACCCGGAAGCCGAACTCCTCCTGGAGGCGCAGCACCGTCATGATGTCGTCGTGCCGATGGGTGTGGTGGTGCACGATGCGCGTGCCGTCCAGCACTTCGAGCAAGGCCTCCATGCCGAGGTCGACGTCGGGTGCCTTGCCGTCCTCGCCGTCGGCAGCCTGTTCTTGCTTGGCGCGGTACGCGAGGGCCTTGTGGAACAGTTCGCGCACGAGCGAGGCCGACTTGGAGCGCGTCCCCGGGAAGGGCGCGTCGCGCTGGCTGTTGGTTCCGTTCGCCATCTTCATGCCGCCCATGGGCCGGCCTTTGGCGTCCGGGATGACCAGGTCGTCGAGGGTGCGGCCATCGCGCAGCTTGAGGTAGACGGTCTGGCCGCTCATCAAGTGGCCGGAGCCGGGCATGAGGTTGGCCAGGGTCAGGCCGCCGGCCTGGGCCCTCTGGATGGATGGGTGGCGCACGTTCACGCCGTCGTAGGCGCGCACCTCGGGATGCAGGGGGCCGCTGCCGTCGCCGCCCCAGGGGTCGCCGATGTGGCTGTGGGTATCCACGAGCCCGGGCATGAGCACCTTGCCCGTCCCGTCGATGATCTCTGCGCCTTCGGGCACGCTCGTGTCCGCGCCACCCACTGCGACGATGCGACCGTCTTGGATCACGAGCACGCCGTCGTCGATCTCGGGGCCTGCCACAGGAATGAGGTGAACGCCGGTGAAGGCCACGGGCGTGGACTGACCAGCCGCCGCGCAGGCGAGCTGCGTGATTGCCAAGAGGGTCAGGCTGAAAAGGGTGCGCACGGCGTTCCTCGCGAGGTGGGGCGAGGCGACACGTTAGCAGGGGGGCGCCCGAGGAAGGAAATCAAAGGATCGCCTATCATCCGCCGATGCCCACTCTTCAGCAGGTCTTGATCGTCGCGCTCAGCTGCGTGTTGCTAGCCCCTTCGATGGCCGCGCAAAGCGACGGCTCCGAGGCCGAGGCAGCCTGGCACCTCTCGCACTTTGGCGCTGGCAGCGGTCCGCGCGAACACGCGGGGCAGTTCCAGCTGCTCGACAGCGAGGGCAGCTTCGGGCAATCCAACGCCGTCGCCTTTGAGCGCGACGTCGAGGGTGCCTTCGAGTGGGTGCGCCTGACGTGTCGCCTGCGGGTCCAGGAAGGTGGCGACGGCGGGGCGTTCCTGTTCTTGAACACCGAGGAGTATGGCGAGCACGGGCCAGCGCCCTATGTGCCGAGCTGGGTCGAGCCCAAGCTGCGCAAGAGCCTGGCCGTGGCCATTGACGTGCACAACCCGTTGAACGAGGAACCCTTCAGCGAGTGGGGCAACTACCAGGGGCTTCCGGAGCGGGAAGTCTCCCTGCATTGGGATGGGCGGGAGCTCGTAAAGTGTGTGGCCGAGACCGAGTTCCGGGGCGACTGGGTGGACGTGGAGATTCATCTGCAGCACGTGGTGGGTGGTGCGGAGGTGAGCGTGCAGTTGGGGGAGAGCCTCGTCTTCGATCGCAGTTTCGTGCCGGGGGCTGTTCCCTACCCGATTCGGCCCGCCATCGGGGCCGGGAGTCGTGCCGATATGGCCACGCAATTCGACGTCGCCGAGCTCGTCATGGAACACGGGGAGCCGGCGCTGGCAACCCGTCGCCCGTTGCACGTGGAGGTGTTCAACCATGTGCTCACCGACAACTCCACGACCTCGTATGAAGCCGAGGTCGAGCTTCCGCCGAGCAGCTGGGCCTTCGGGCGCGTGGTCTTGACCCTCGACATCCATGACGCCGGCAAGGACTGGGACGAGTGGGATCGGCGCGGTGACCTCTACGTCTTCGACGAGGAGGGGCAGGCCTGGGACATCCTGCCGTTCATCACCTCCTATCGCACCGAGTGCCATTGGGAGCTGGACGTCACCCACTTCCGACCGCTCTTGAGCGGCAAGACGCGCTTCAAGATCGCGGCGGGCACGAACTTCTACAAGAACCGCGGTTACATGATGAGCGTGTCCCTCGACTTCCATCACGGCGAGCCCTTGTTGGATGGCGAGCCGTTGGAAGCCTTCTCGGTCGTGCCCTTGTGGCACGGCACGGCGCAGTATCGGAACGACGAGAACCACTTCTCGGATTTCTTCGAGGCTCAGGCCGTGAGCATCCCCGCCGAGACCAAGGCTGCGCGGGTCACGACCACGACCACGGGACACTCACAGATCGGAGAGTTCACCGCCTCGGAGCGCGAACTGGTGTTCGTGGCCGATGCCGTGACAGCTTCGGAACCGGTGCGCTTCGCGAACACGCTCTGGAAGGCGGACTGTTACCTCAACCCGAACCGTCCTCAGTTCGGAACCTGGAAATACTCACGAGCTGGGTGGGCACCGGGCGACATCGTGCATCCGTGGTGGGTTGATCTCACGCCGCACCTGATTCCAGGAGCGACGGCGGAGATCAGCTATGTGTCCAGCCCCTACGACTTCAGCGAGCTGGCAGAGGACGGTCGGCCTAGCGCTGGTCAAGTCGGTGAGGCCTCCCACGTGGTCCGCTCCTTCCTCGTGCTCTATCGCACGCCCCAGGACACGGTGGCCGCGCCGCTCGTGCGCGTGACGAATGTGGTGGGTGGCAGCGCGGCTGCCGAGGCCGGCATCCAGCAAGGGGACTATCTGTCGAGCTACGACGGCGTGCCGGTGGACTCCGTCCCGGAGCTGTCGGCGGCCAAGGCAGCGGCCACCGAGGCCGGCAAGGAGCGTGTCCCCGTCGTGGTCTTCCGCGGTTCGGAACGCCTGGAGCTGGAGATGGCGACGGGGCAGATGGGCGTGAACCTGGCCACGCCCTAGTGTCCAGCGGCACCGGTTCTTGGTTTCTCTTCCAGCCGGGCTTCCACGCCAGCCGAACAGGGGTGAGTCCCCTGGAGGCCCTGCCATGGCTCGCTTGAAGTTCGCGTTGTACTTTTCGATCGGCGGCTGGATCGTCTACGGCCTGATGGGTATGGGCGGCGGCAAGGACGTGCACGCCAGCAACAACCTCATCGGTCAGCCGGCGCCGCCCATGAGCGTGGCCACCTGGTTGACGCCGCCTCCCGACCCGGCGGGGCGCATGGTGCTGGTGGATCTCTGGGCGACCTGGTGCCCTCCGTGCCGGGCTGCCATCCCGGAGCTGAACGACTTGCAGCGTCGCTTCGCCGATCGCCTGGTGGTGGTGGGCATCTCCGACGAGAGCCCCGAGCAGGTACGGGCCATGACGAGCCCCGAGATCGAGTACTCGCTGGGCGTGGATCCCCTGGGGCGCATGAAGAACGCCGTGGGCGTCACGGGCATCCCGCACGTCTTGCTGGTGGACCCCGATGGCATCGTGCGCTGGCAGGGTTTCCCGTTCGAGAGCGGGCACGAGCTGACGGCCGAGGTGGTGGAAGAGCTGCTCGACGAGTACGTCGACTGAGGCTAGGCCGAAGCGAAGGCCTCGTCGACGATGCTCTTGGCTTCGGCCTGAATGCGAGTCAGGTGCTCGCGGCCCTGGAAGCTCTCGGCGTAGATCTTGTAGACGTCCTCTGTTCCGGACGGGCGCGCGGCGAACCAACCGTTCTCCGTCACGACCTTGAGGCCACCGATGTCGGCGTCATTGCCCGGTGCCTTGGTGAGCTTGGCCGTGATCGCTTCCCCGGCCAGGGTCTCCGCCGGCACCTGCTCGGGTGAGAGCTGCTTGAGCACGGACTTCTGCTCCGGTGTGGCGGGCGCGTCGATCCGTTCGTACACGGGTTCGCCAAAGCGGCCGACGAGCTCTCCATAGAGCTCGCCCGGGTCCTTGCCCGTGACGGCGGTCATTTCGGCCGCGAGCAGGTCGAGGATGATGCCGTCCTTGTCGGTAGTCCAGCAGCTGCCATCCGTGCGCAAGAAGGAGGCGCCCGCAGATTCCTCGCCAGCGAAGCCGAAGCTGCCGTCCGAGAGCCCGTCGACGAACCACTTGAATCCCACGGGCACTTCGCAGAGCGGGCGCCCCAGGTCGGCGGCCACCCGGTCGATCATCGAGCTGCTCACCAAGGTCTTGCCGATGGCCGTCTCCGCCGACCAGCCGGGGCGGTGGGTGAACAGGTAGTGGATGGCCGTGGCGAGGTAGTGGTTGGGGTTCATGAGCCCGCTGGACCTGGTCACGATGCCGTGGCGGTCGTAGTCCGTGTCGTTGCCGCAGGCCAGGTCGAAGCGATCCTTGAGTTCCACGAGCCCAGCCATGGCTGCGGGAGAGCTGCAGTCCATGCGGATGCGGCCGTCCTTGTCCACGCGCATGAAGCGGAAGGTGGGGTCGAGGTGTTTGTTGACGACCTCGATGTTCAGGCCGTGCTGCTCGACGATGGGGGCCCAGTAGTCCAGGCCTGAGCCACCCATTGGGTCGATGCCGATGTGCAGGCCTGACTGGGCGATGGCTTTCAGGTCGACGACCTGTGGCAGGTCCGCCACGTAGGCGTTGATGTAGTCGTGCGCGATCGTCGTGTCGGCAGCCTTCGCCCGCGGGTAGGTCCAGCGCCGCACACCTTCGAGGTCTTTCTCGAGCAGATCGTTGGCGCAGTCCTGGATCCAACCCGTGGCCTCGCTGTCGGCCGGGCCGCCGTGGGGCGGGTTGTATTTGAAGCCGCCGTCTTCGGGAGGGTTGTGACTGGGCGTGATGACGATGCCGTCAGCGTGCCCCCCCTCGCCCTTTCCCTGCTTGCCGCGATTGTGAGCCAGGATCGCGTGGCTGATGACGGGCGTGGGCGTGGGCCGGTTGTGCTCGTCCCGCAGGACCACGATGCCGTGCGCTGCGAGGACCTCCAAGGCGGTGCGCCGCGCGGGCTCGCTCAGGGCGTGGGTGTCTGCGCCCAGGTAGACGGGGCCGCTGATGCCGCGGCCCTTGCGGTAGCGCACGATGGCCTCGGTGATGGCGGCGATGTGCCACTCGTTGAAGCTGTTCTTGAGGGAGCTGCCGCGGTGTCCCGAGGTGCCGAAGCTCACCCGCTGGGTGCTGTCGGATGGGTCGGGGCGCTCCGTGTAGTAAGCCGCGACAAGGGCCGGGACATCCACGAGGATGTCGGCCGGGGCGGGCTGGCCCGCGAGGGGGTGGGGGCTCACGATGGGGCTCCGTCTTTCAGCAGCAAGGAGGTCGAGATCGAAGGGCGGGTGCCCGGAACGCCCCGCGAGACCTGCGGGGGGCTCGCCTGATCGGGGGCCGACCTTACGTCAGTCGGCGGCAAACGTCACGGTTTCGAACAGGCGTGGCCCGCCCTCGAGGGTCTTGTGCACCGGGCAGCGGCTGGTCACTTGTTCCAGCCGGGCTTTCTGCGCGTCGTCGAAGGTGCCGGTGAGCAGGACCTCGGATCGGATCACATCCAGCTTGGTGTCGCCGTTCTGCTCGCACTCCGGGCAGTCCCGTGCCAGCTCGCGCGTGAAAGTTGAACGCACGCTGACGGAGCTGAGCGGGATGTCCTTGTGACGGGCGTACATGCGCAGGGTGAGCGCCATGCACGAACCGAGCGCGCTCATGAGCAGCTCGTAGGGGGTCGGCCCGGTGTCTGTTCCGCCCGAGGCGACGGGTTCGTCGGCAGACCAGCTGTGCTGTTGCGCCGCGATCTGGACGGCCGTGCCCTCTCCAAGGGTGGTATGGACCGTGGGAGCGTCGGTCATGCAGACATCCTCGAATGGGGCTTGGGAGAGGGAGCTCGGAAGTGCGCGGCGGGAGATCGTAGCCGACGGGCCGCCAGCCACAGCGACATGGGAGCGCGTGTCTCCCTTCCGCCGATGCAGAGGCGATGCGACTCCCTGTTCAAGGCGCTGGGCATCTCAGTGGGTGGTGAGGTCACGGGGCCCTTGGTGACGTCCTTCGTCGGTGCCGTCGTCTTGCTGTTCGTGGTGGGCCTGCTGAAGCAGGGCTAGCTAGCGGGCCCATGCCCCTCTCTGCGGGTGTTTTCCGATTCCCGCTCCCCCTCGATTCAGAGCCACGAGTATGGTGGGTACGCTTTGGATCGAGAATGCGGGTGAAAAGGCCATTTCCTATTGGGTTTGGCTGATTCGGGAAACAGAGTTTGGAGAGACTCATGCATATGCAAGGTGTTGTCGTTGCGATCGCGCTTCTCTCAGGAGCGCTCGCCGCCCAACTCGACGACCTGCAGCCGGGACGAAACTTTCCCACCGCGGCTTCCGCCTTCGGGACGGGTCGTTCCGAAAACCTCGATGTAGGCGACGCCGACAACGATGGCGACATCGATGTGGTGGTGGCCAACGGCGGCGACGGCTCGCCGCAACTGAACCCGCTCTACTTGAACCAGGGCGGCATTCAAGGCGGGGTCGAAGGGACCTTCCTCGACGTGACGGCGACTCGCATTCCTGGTGCGATCGTGGACACGAGTCGGGATGTCGATCTCGTGGACTGGGACGGCGACGGGGACCTGGACCTCTACGTCGCCAACCGTGGCACCACCGTGAACGGGGGTGAAGTGAGCCGCACCTACCTGAATCAGGGCGGCAAGGAGTCAGGTTCGATCGGCTTCTTCTCCGAGAACACGGCCAGCTTCTGGGGCACCCTCGTGGACGTGCCCCTGGGCCAGGAGGATGGCGTCCAGGATGGGCAGGGCCCGTTCCGGGACTTCACCTGTGACTGCGAGTTCGCGGACATGGATGACGACGGCGACCTGGACCTCTTCCACAGCAGCTATGGCCCTAACATCAACGGGGCCTTCACCAGCCGTGTGTTTCTGAACGACGGAGTGGGACGCTTCGACGAACTCTGGCCTTGGGCGAACCCCACTGCCGACACGAAGATGCACACCTTCGACATCGACATCGCCGATTACGACGGGGACTTCGACCTCGATGTCTTTGCGAGCAGCCGCAACTCGCAGGCGCGCGTGTTCCGCAACAACCTGTCGGGCGGTGCTTGGGCGGGAGACCCGTTCACCGACATCACCGGGCCTGCCTTGCTCGACAATGGCGCGGCCCAGACGGGGGGAAGCAACTACGAGGTGGAGTTTGGCGACCTCGACGGGGATGGAGACTTCGACGTCTGGCTCATGAACTACAACGGTTTCACCGACAAGTTGTTGCAGAACGACGGTGGTGAGTTCTTCGTCACGAACTGGATCAAGGGCGACCCCAACGTCGATGATGAAGAGGTCGACTTTCTCGACTACGACGGAGATGGAGATCTCGACACCTTCAACGCCAATTTCTCAGGCACGAACTACATCTATCAATCGAGCCTGGCCCAGGGGATCGCCTTCTCTGAGGGTGTCTTCCATCGCACCGGGACCGGCCTCGCACCCAACCCCGAAGCGCCATCCTCCGGCAATGGTTCGACGACCCTGGACGGTGAGTGTGCGGACATGGATGGCGATGGCGACACGGACATCCTGCTCGCGAACGACAACAACGCCCCCAACAAGTATTGGGAGAACACGCTGGGCGTCCCGGACACGCACGCCCCGGATTTCGCGGCGATCACGCAGCAGGGCAACAAGTCCGATGGCAGCGACACCATCATCCATGCCGTCGTGCTCGACAATGACCCCTACTACATCATCACCTTCCATGACGTCGACCTGTTCTACAGCGTCGGCGGTGGGGCCGAGACCTGCGTGCAGATGTGGCACCAAGGCGGGCAACAGTTCCGGGCGGTCATCCCCGGCGAGCTGGACGGCACGATCAGCTACCGCGTCGAAGCCACCGATGGCAACGGGAACACGGGCGCAAGCGCTGCGGCCAACTACGTCCAGACCAGCGCCGGCACACCGCTTTGGGAGAACCTGGGCTGTGGCACCAGCGGGGTGTCCGGCGATGTCTACCTGTCGCTGTCGGGCGACCAAGTGGCGGGACAGAGCGTCAGCCTGCGGCTCAGAGACGCGGCACCGAGTGCCTTCTTCCTCACTTGGCTGTCGTTCAGCTCGACACCCTTCCAGGCCTTGGGCGGTGACGTGTACGCCTTCCCCTTCACGACACAGGTCCTGGCGGCGACGGATGCCGCGGGAATGTTTGACGCCTCGACCACCTGGCCGCCGGGCGTTCCCTCTGGCACACAGACCTACTGGCAGTCCATCGTGCAGGATGCCTCCTCGATCCACGGGCTCGTGCTGTCCAACGCAGTCAGGGGCACCTCGCCCTGAGGCAGCCCCGCCTCGGCCTGCTCTGCTAGACTTCGGGGCGACATCATCGTCGGAGTCGCGGGGCCACGTGTGCGCCACCGCCCGACCACGATCTCTTGAAGGGCACGGTTGTGGCCCGGGCATCTGCAGGGCCCCCTTCAGGAACAGTCCGCGACGAGTCTGAGGTTCTCCAACCGGCACTGGCGCGGGAGAGGGAGTCCTTCCGATGTGTGATCGACCTGGATCTGTGGGCCGCCTTGTGCGTGTTTCGTCGCTTGTGGTTGTGTGGTTCTGGCTGAGCCTCCCAGGGGTTGGTGCCTTCGCTGCCGTCTCCACTGACGTCCCGGCGGGCGAGCTGCGAGGGGGCCTGGACGGACAGGGCGCATGGGCAGCCCTCTTGGAGTTCCTGGACCGGGATGGGGATGGACTGCTCTCCCGCTACGAGGGTGCCGAAGCGTTCTTGCACCTGGTCTCCGAAGCCGATGGGAACGGCGACGGCGTGCTCCATGAGCAGGAGGCCCTGAGCTTCTTCAAGACGAGTCGGGAGGAGGAAGAGGCCGAGCGCCTGGAATTCCTGGATGAGCTGGACGCGGATCGGGACGCTGCCCTCTCGCTCTCGGAATTTCCGGATGAGCTACGCCCTTCCTTCCCGCAGGTCGATGTCGATGGGGATGGTCGGATCACGGCAAGCGAGCTGCTGTCTGCAGAGGATCTGGGCGATCCCGTGCAGCTGTTCGAGCAGGAGTTGCTGATGTTCCTGAGCAGTGTCGATGCCGATGGGGATGGTTCGTTTGGGCTCGACGACCTGCCGCCCGAGGGCCGCATGGAGTTCGAGCAGGAGTTCCGTCGGCTGGATCTCAACGGGAATGACCTGCTGAGCGAGCAAGAACTCCTGGCCTTGGTGCGTGAGGAGCTGCAAGGCGCCAGCTTCGAAGTCCGAGGCCATTTGGCCGTAGTGACGGGTGTGCTGGGAGCATCCACCCCGGGGCGCCTGCTGGAGCTTGCGCTGGAGCACCCCGAAGTTGACACCTTGGTGTTGCATGACGTGCCGGGGTCCATCGACGATGAGTCGAACCTGCGCGCTGCCCGCTTCGTGCGTCGTTTGGGTTACGCCACCCATGTTCCCGCCGATGGCACGGTGGCTTCGGGGGGGACGGATTTCTTTCTCGCAGGTGCGACGAGGACGGCCGAGACCGGTGCCCGATTCGGTGTGCACTCGTGGGGAGGGCTCGGCGAGGAGGGTTCGCTCGTCCCCGCCGACGATCCCGAGCACGAGAAGTACCTGAGCTTCTATCGCGACATGGCGATTCCTGAAGCTTTCTACTGGTTCACGCTGCACGCGGCGTCCGCCGAGGACATCCACTGGATGACCCCCGTCGAGCTCGAGCGCTTCCGGGTGCTCAGCACGGGTTCAGGCCCCGAGCCTGCCGCGCCCCAGACCGCCCTGGCGAAGGTCGGCGGGTGCGTCCTGGCCGCGCCGGCGGCCACGGCGCCCGAGGACCTCTTTCACGTAGGTCGCGTGCTCCAGAAGGAGGAGCTGGCCCCCTTGTCCAAGACGCTCATGGCTTGTGGCATCGAACTGGCTGCGGAGCAGGAGGTGCCGGACGTGTTTCTGGAGCGGGTCGGTGCGGTCGTTGCTGAGATCTTCCGTGTGACGGAGAGCACGGACGAGCGGCTCCAACAGTCCGTGATGAAGCACCTCTATGAGTACAAGGCCTTGCTGCCCGTGCCTCGCAGCGAGGAGAGTCTCGCTCGCTTGGAGCGCAACCACGCTCAGGTGTTCGAGGAGCTGGAGGCGTCCCACAGCGTGTGCGACATCATCATGGCGGAGGTCCCGAGGGGGCTCGTCATGGAGGTCGTGGAGCATGTCCTGCACACCGTCAGCGACGTGGGTCTTCACGTCAGCTTCCCGGAGGCATGGGGCCTCGACCGCGGCTCGCTGCTCTGGGCCGCCATGCAGGAGGCCATTCAAGCGGGACACTACGACGTGACCTCCTACGACTATTTGGACGGAGCGCCCCAAGACGTCGTGGACCGCATCCTCCTGCAGGAGTTCGCGTACTGGTTCATCACCACGGCTTGGGACTTGCAAGGGGACTACGGGCCCGACGAAGACGAGTGGACCGTGCGCGACCCCAGAGAGCTGCGGGCTGCAATGCCGGAGTTCTATGCCGTCTATGAGCGCACGGCCGGGCGCGTTCTGTCGGCCCCCAGGCCGCAGACGCTCGCGGCCATCGGCCCGACGCGAGCTGAAGAAGGCCGCTAGGATCAGGCTCAGTCCAGGAGTCCGGCCGCCTCCAGGGTCGCGGGCGTGACAAGCGCGCCGGCCTCCAGACCCAGAGAGGCTTCCATGTCTTCGACTTCTGTCAGCACGCGCCCGGGAAGTTTTGCAGCGACCGGCTCGGATCGGGAGCTGGCGAGCGCGAGCAGACGGCGTGCCTCTTCGGGCTGTTCGCGAAGGAGTGCGTAGCAGATTTCTCCTGTCAGTGCGGCCAGGGTGTACTTGCTGTCTGCTGCCCAGAAACCCTCGCCGTGGGGGAGGGCGGCACCAGCCTTGGGCGCCTCACCGATGTAGCCCAGGGCCCGCAAGCTCTCGAGCATCTCCTCCTCGTCCGCGTCCCCCACAGGGGTGGCGTGCGAGACGGCTTCCCAGGTGCTGTCCCAACGCGCCACGCGGGCGATGGGGCGCTCGTCGAGGAATCCCCCTCGGAACACACCAGCTTCGATGCGGCCCGGCAACTCGTCGGACACGGGAAGGTTCAGGAGGCTTGCGAGCAAGGGCACGACATCGATGGTGGTCAGCCCCGTGATGCTGCCCGGGGCGATGTCCGGCCCCGCGGCCAGGAAAAGGCCATCGGGGCGGTGGTGCCCGCTCAGGACGATGCCTTTGTTGTCCCGCTCGGCCACGCCGTCCCGAGCCGATCCGAAGCCGTGGTCCGAGACGACCACGACATTGACGTCGCCCTGATAGCAGGCGAGCAAATCGCCCAGGGCCTCATCGATGACCCGGTAGGCCTCGGGGATGACGTCGCCCAACAAGGCTTTCTCCGAGTCGCTCGCAGGGGTCTTGAAGTCCGTATCGTCGTAGGCGCGCCAACTTGCATGGGAGGCGTGATCCACGATGCGGAAGTAGCTTGTGAAGAAGTCGAAGCGCTCGGTACTCAGGGCTTCCACGGACAGGCGGCGGATCGCTTCGTCGCGCACGGCGACCGAGTCGACGCGGCCGGCCATGATGCCCGTTGCGTGCGCGTAGGGGCTGGTGGGGTCCAGGGCGTCTGCTGCGTCGTAGTTCCAAGGGAACATCCGGTCGTAGAGCGCTTGGGTCGCTGCGGGGGCTTCCAACTCACGCAGCGTTCGGGTCAGTTCAAACCGCAGTCGCTGTGGATGGGTGGCGCCGGGAGTTCCGGCGATGAACCGGTCGGAGATCATGACGCCGTTCACCACTTCTGCTGGGTGACTGACGTACCAACCGATGACGCCTACGGTCTTCCCGTGATCCGAGGCGATGTTCCAGAGCGCGGGGTCCTGGCGCAGGTCGGAGCTCACGGGGCGCGGCGTCGCCTGGTCAGAGAAGGGGTAGGTGAAGCCGAGGATGCCGTGGCTGCGAGCGAAGGTCCCCGTGGCAAGGGTGGTCCAGACCACAGGCGACGATTGCGGTGCCATGGACAGCAGCGGGCCACGTATGCCGCGTTCGATCAGGCCCCTGAAGTTGGGCAGTTCGCCCTGGGCCAGCATGGGGTCCATGACGTCCCAGGTGGCCCCATCGACTGCGACGAGCAGCAGGGGAGTTGAGGTCTCTTCGGCCCCACAGGCGCAGCCGAGTACCAGGACCAAGCCTGCAGCCACGAGGCGGAGTGCGTGCGTGCTGGAGCTGAGGTCACGGAAGCGCGGTGGGCATGCGAAACCCATGGACGAACTCTCGGTGGGCGGAGCCGGGATCCAAAACGAAAGCTCCCCCGGGGGGAGCTACCAACTGAGGGTAGCTCACCAGCCCGGGGGAGACGATCCGCCCGAAGGAGTCGCTGCGCGGAGACGAATCGCCGCCCATCGAACCGTTAGCTACGCGAGGGGTAGATGCCCTGGAGCGCGATCACATAGGTAATGGTCAGGTACGGCATCATGTTGTCATGGGCGCCACTGCCACCCGTTTCGTTCACGATGTCTGCATTCATGGTGGCGGCTCCCGAGGGCCCGTACAGGTCGTCCGTGGTGGCGCGGGTCTTGGCGTTGAACATTCCTGCGGGGTCATCCGAGTTGCCCCGTTCAGCAGCGCAGCGGAAGCCATGGCGGTGTGCCGGCATCTGTGCGCTGGTCAAGGTGACCGTCTGCTCGCCGCCCTTGGAGCCGAGACTGCGCGTCGAGAGACCAGGGCCCGTCCCCTCGTGGATGGGTGCTCGGCCTCGCAGATCAGGCAGTGCGAACGTGCTCTTCCCGTCGCCGCCGTAGGTCGTGCCGAGAATCGAGAAGAGCGACGTATTCGAGCTGATGGACAAGAGCTGCCCATCACAGTTGGCCCAGCCGCGAGGTGCGAAGTTGCCGCCAAACATCATGATCTGACCAATGAATGGATCCATGAGATCCTCCTGGGTGCCTAAGGGGTGGGGTTCAACTGAGGTAGCTCGCCAGCCCGGGGGAGACGATCCGCCCGAAGGAATGGCTGCGCGGAGACGAATCGCCGCCCATCGAACCGTTAGTTGCGTGAGGGGTAGATGCCCTGGAGCGCGATCACGTAGGTGACGGTCAGGTACGGCATCATGTTGTCGTGGGCACCGCTACCACCCGTTTCGTTCACGATGTCTGCATTCATGGTGGCGGCTCCCGAGGGCCCGTACAGGTCGTCCGTGGTGGCGCGGGTCTTGGCGTTGAACATTCCTGCGGGGTCATCCGAGTTGCCCCGTTCAGCAGCGCAGCGGAAGCCATGGCGGTGTGCCGGCATCTGTGCGCTGGTCAAGGTGACCGTCTGCTCGCCGCCCTTGGAGCCGAGACTGCGCGTCGAGAGACCAGGGCCCGTCCCCTCGTGGATGGGTGCTCGGCCTCGCAGATCAGGCAGTGCGAACGTGCTCTTCCCGTCGCCGCCGTAGGTCGTGCCGAGAATCGAGAAGAGCGACGTATTCGAGCTGATGGACAAGAGCTGCCCATCACAGTTGGCCCAGCCGCGAGGTGCGAAGTTGCCGCCAAACATCATGATCTGACCAATGAATGGATCCATGAGATCCTCCTGGGTCGTAAGGGGTGGGGGGGTGTTGGGGGAAAGTCAGGAAGGTGCGGAAATGAGCCCAGGACCTCAGCCCCTGCGTACCTGAGAGCCCTTCCTGCGTTCAATGAAGGGGCAGCGACCTACCGATTCGAAGCCAGATTGTTGGTCCAAATGTAGAGCCTGCCGTCCGGCATGGCGCTGACGCGCGCCGCGACGACGGGCCTGCCCCGTTCGTCCACAGGCTGGAAGCGTCCTTCGAACTCCCCGTCCTCAGCGAACACGTGCACCCGGTCGTGGGAGGGGTCCGTGATGAAGATGCGCCCCTGGTCATCGCTGGCAATGGACGTGGGCGAGAGGAGCTTGCCCCGCTTCTTGCCGTATCCGGCGTACTTGAAGAGGGGTTTGCCGTCGGTCTTGAACACGCGCACCTTGGCGTCACCCGCATCCAGAACATGCACGCGACCCTTCTGGTCAATGGCAAGACCGCGCGGTCCATTGAGATGGCCATCTTTGTCACTGCTGATGTCGCTGTCCTGACCGATGGCGCCCACCAGCTTGCCCTTCATGTTGAAGACCGCGACGCGGTGGTGAAGGGTGTCGCTCACATAGAGACGGTTGCCGCTCACGGCCAGGTCGCGGGGCATGAACAGGCCGCCCTGCTCCGGGCTCCCGTCGGCGAGAACGTCGTGGTGCTGACCGTCGGAATTGAAGACTTGGACCCGACCGTTGCCTTGGTCAAGCACGAACAGCTGGCCGTTTTCTGAAACGGTGGCGTCGATGGGTTGGTTCAGCTTCCCAGGGTTGCTGCCCAGGCTCGCGAATGTCCCGACGGCCTTGCCCTTCTTGTTCAGTCGGATGATCTGGTGCCCGTCCACATCCAGGATGTAGGCGGGTCCCTTGTCGTCGAAAATGACGTGATCGCTGCCAACTGTGTAGGGGCCAGGGTCATACCGACCGCGGGAGTTCGACGAGCGTGGGCTCGAACACCCTGTGACTGTCAGCGGTGCGAGGCATGCCACGGCTGCAGCACTGCTCGAGATCCCGATGAATTTCCGACGATCCATGATGGCACCCCCTTGATGAATGGATGGGTGTCCGGCAGGTCGGATGGACGACGTGCCCGACGCTGGATGGTGACGCGTTGCCCGGGCTCCACCCTCGCGTCACTCCCTCTTGGGTAGCGACCTTATCACGCTCCCGCGATGCGGGGGGTTGTGGCCGCGCAGTAGCCGGACGATGCGGACGTCTAGGGGACCAGCGGTCGCATGGGTGCCTTCAAATGTTCGAACACCAGTGCAGTTTCGATGTGAGCGACTTCGTCTTGGCTGGAGAAGTGATCCATGACCAGGACACGCAGATGCTCCTGGTTGCGGACGACGACGTGTACGAGCAGATCCTGGCTGCCGCTGACGTGCAGGACCTGAAGCACCTCGGGAAGCGCAGCGAGCCGGTCGCGCATGGTTTCGATGGTTCGCCGACCGTGACGGCCCAGTTGGACCGAGATCATGGCTGCCAGGCCGACGTTCATGGCGACGGGCGAAACGTCGGCATGGAAGCCGGTCAGCACTCCGGTCTCGATCAGTCGACGAACCCTCACAAGGCAACTGGAGGGTGCCAGGTCCACGTGGGCCGCGAGCTCCTTGTTACTCAGCCGAGCATCCTTCTGCAAAGCTGAGATCAGAGCGAAGTCGATTCGATCGAGACTGTTGAATTCAGTACTCATGGCAAAGTCTATTCGTTGGCTGTTCTGTTCATGTGAGTCCATTCTTAGCACATATCCACCCATTTGAGGATCTGGACGTGCTGCAAGTCTTGCCGACGATTGTTCGACCCGTGGCTCCGGCCGCCGAAACGAGTCCTGGGCGGGAGATGCTGGAGTCCGAGCGCTTCATCCTGAATCTCGGGCGTCTGCTGCACCGGCACGGCTTGCCTTCCGATCGGCTGGAGGAGGCACTCCTGGCCTGCTCCCGGCAGTTGGGCCTGGCCGCGCAGCTCTTCTGCACCCCGACCTCCCTCTTTGCGTCCTTCGAGGGGGAGTCGAACCCCTCGACTCATCTGCTGCGGGTCGAGCCGGGGGATGTCGACCTGGGTCGCTTGAGCGACCTCAGCGAGCTGATCGATGAGCTGCTGCGGGGCGACCTGGTGTTGGGCACTGCCGCTGCACGGCTTGAGGCCTTCGATCACCATCCTCCGAGGTGGGGGCGTTGGAGCAGGCTGCTTTCCTTTGGCGTGGCTTCGTCATCGGCGGCCTGCATCCTGGGTGGCTCGCTGGACGCTGCCGTCGTGGCATTGGGCTCAGGCACTCTGGTGGGTTGCCTGGCGATGTTGGCCGCCCGGCGTCCGGCGCTCGCCAGGGTATTCGAGCCGGTGGCGGCTGCCGCTGCGGCCGCGGTTGCTGTGTTGTTCAGCCCCGATGGGCGCGGCGAGTTGGCAACCCTGGCGTCGCTGATCGTCCTGGTGCCAGGCTTCGCGCTCACCGTCGGCATGAGCGAGTTGGCCATGCGCCACTTGTCGGCAGGTACGACACGCCTGGCAGGCGCACTCGGCTCGTTTCTGGGCATCGGTTTTGGAGTGGCGCTGGGCCGGGGTCTGGGAGGTGCCCTCTCATCGCTCAGCGATTGGCGTGAGCTCATGCCCATCGCCTTGCCGGCCATGGAGATGCCTGACGGGAGTCTCTGGCTTGCCCTGGTCTTGGCGCCGCTCTCGTTCACGGTCTTGTTCAGTGCGCGGCGTCGCGATGCGCCTTGGATTCTTGGCGCGGGCTGGTTGGCTTGGTTCGGAACCCAAGCCGGCGCTCTGCTGCTCGGCGCCCAACTCGCAGGATTCGTCGGCGCGCTGGCCGTGGGGGTGGGGAGCAATCTGCTCGCACGCCATTCGACGCGCCCAGCGCTCGTCACCTTGGTGCCCGGCATCCTCTTGCTCGTGCCCGGGAGTCTCGGTTTCCGCAGTGTGTCGTTCTTCTTGGGGCACGACACGTTGAGCGGTGTCGAGGCTGCTTTCGAAATGGGCTTGGCGGCCATCTCCATCGTGGCGGGCCTGTTGTTGGCCCATGCCTTGGTCCCTCCAAGGCGGGCGCTCTAGCTAGCAAGCGGCGGTTCAGGCGCTCGCGCCCTCGGTGTCGAGCGTTCAAGCCAGGTCGAAGAGGACGAGATCACTGTCTTCCTGGGCTTCGATCAGCACCAACTGGGCGCCTTCGATTCCAGCTCCATCACCCGCCTTCAGGGTGTGGCCTTCGAGTCGAACGCTGCCGCGACCGACATGCAGCCAGGCCCGGCGGCCTCCCAGCCCCAGGGTCTGGGTTGCGCCTGCCGCCAGCAGCCCCGCGAAGAGCCGCGCGTCCTGGCCGATCGTCAGCGAGCCGTCGCGACCGTCGGCAGAGGCGACAAGCAGGAGCCCCTCAGGTTGTCCATCTTCGCGGAACCGCTTCTCTTCATAGTGCGGCTCTGTCTCTCGCTCACGAGGCAGCACCCACATCTGCAGCAGTTCCAGTTCTTGGTCTTCGGAGGCGTTGAACTCACTATGGGTGAGCCCGCTGCCGGCAGACATGAGTTGCACGTCTCCCGCTTGGATGATCGATGCGTGGCCCATGCTGTCCTGGTGGCGCAACCGCCCCCTCAGCACATAGGTCACGATCTCCATGTTCCGGTGGCCGTGGGTTCCGAAGCCCTGGCCGGGATGGACGAGGTCATGGTTCAGGACGCGCAGGTCGCTGAACTGATCCCACAGCGGGTCGCGGTAGTCCGCGAAGGAGAAGGTGTGATGGGCTTGAAGCCAGCCGTGATCGGCGTGGCCGCGCTCGTGGGCGAGCCGGAGTGTGATCCCGGGAGCCCCCACGGGTTTTTGGTCTGGCTGGTTCATGGAGGTTACTTTGGGGCGAGGTGAGAGAACTTGGTGCGCTGAGGGGTGCTAGCTGGCCAGAGTTGGATGCGCCCGTTGCTGAGAAAGACACGCCCGGTCCGCAAAGCCCTGTCTCGGGATTTGATGTTGCCGCTTTCAGTCCTGGGAGATAGCACGGGGGTGTAGCGGGGGGGCTGGCGACAGATTTTCCTGAAACGCTTCCTCAGACGTCGGTGTCAATTAGTCGAATGAGTCCGCCCGATCACGACGACCTCCGCTTCCCCTCGAGAGGGGGGACTTCCTCCGGCCAGGACTCCGGAGGCGATCTCCCTTCCTTGGAAAGCGGGTCGCTTGGCGACGAGCCCCTGGAGTCCGCCCTCGACGGCGACGAGCAGGACCACCTTCGGTTGGACGAGGTGCTCGAGCATAGGACTTGGATGAGGGGGCTGGCGCTTCAGCTGGCTCGCGATCCGGATCTCGCTGGGGATCTCGAGCAAGACACCTGGCTAAAGTTGCTGGGCAAACCGCCTCGCCGAGACGTGAACCTCAAGCCATGGATCACCACGGTGATGATGAACACCGCCCGAAATGGCTACCGGGGGCGGCAGCGGCGTTCCGTGCGAGAGCACGAGTGGTCTCGCACTCGCGACACGACCGAGCGCCCCGGGTTGGACCGGGAAGTCGTCGAGGACCTGTTGACGGCTCTCGGGCGCTTGGACGAGCGGTATCGCGACGTGCTGGTCTTGCGTTTCTACGGGCAGTTCAGCCCCAAGGAAATCGGGGCCCAAAAGGCCATCCCTGCGGCCACCGTGCGCACGCAATTGAGGCGCGCTCTCCAGCAGATGCGAGACGAGCTCGACAGGCGGTATGGGGAGGACCATTCACTCTGGGGTGCCGGGCTTGCAGTCTGGGCCGTGCGAGGCACGGACTTGCCAGCGGGCCTGGCGACCGATGTGGCGACCCAGGTTCCTGCTACCGGTGTGGGCCCCGTCGCCAGCGTGAGCCCCGTCGTCGGTTTGACCGGGCTCGGGCTGTGGTGGCCCCTCGCGGCCGTGCTGCTGACGGGGTGTGCGTTGTTCTGGGTCCCCGCCTGGCTCAATGCCGAGTCGGGTCGAGAGCGCAGCGAAGGGGTGCCTCACACGGCGCTGTCTGAAGGGGCGGCGGCAGTTCCAGACGGGCAGGGCGGCGACCTGGACCGGGAAGGCGCCGCGACGTGGCTTCCCGACGCGCGGCGCGAATTGGTGGGCTCGCTCGTTGTCCCCGCCCCCGACAAGACGCCTTCGGCTGCGTCTCTGGAGACGGCGCCCGTTCCGATGCTGAGGGTGCACGCGGTGGACGCTGAGTCCGGAGCTCCCATCGCCGGTGCGGTGTTGCTCCCTGCGCCCCCCACGGATCGCTACGCCCTGACCTCGGAGCAGGTCTCCGATCGAACACGATTCACGGGGGCTCCGATTCTCATCCCTGAGGGGCAACTCGAACCCTTCGCGCTGAGTGAACTTTCCTCATTGGTCGATGTGCACATCGGGGCACCGGGCTACGAGTGGTCGTTCGCCCGATTCAGGGTGGACGACGTGGGCGATCGCACCGAAGAGCTGAAAGCGGGTGCTGAGCTGGCCGTTGAGCTGACGGTCCCCGCGGAAGCCAACGGATTGCAGCTGCGCGTCAAGAACATGGCCGGGAACATGTTGCGAGTGAGTGAGGTGGTGGGGGGCGACACCCCCTTGCGAGTCAGTTGGCCCGGCCTGCCGGCCGCTGCGCTCGACCTCGAATTGGTTTGCGTCCACCGGCCTCCCACCGTGCTGGATCGATGGTCCACGCGTCTCAGCCCGGGGGATGTCCGGGAGCTGACCCTGCACTCCGCGGCGGGTGAAGCAGGCATTCCCCGCCTTGAGCTCTACGGCACGCTCATCTTGCCGGTCGGGGAGATGGCCAATCCGGAGATACGAGTTGAAGCCTTCGGAGAGCTGCCGAGACATCTCAGCCGGAGAAAGGGGAGCGCACTGAGACACATGGCTGTTCTCACCGAACCCGAAGCCCTGCCCGATGGGCGTCGTCTCTACCGCTGGACCGTCGGGGAACAGCCTGTGGGTGAGTATGGGGTCGCGGTGAAGCCCTTCAGCTTGGTGAACCATGTCCATCTGGCGCCCGAGAGGCCACAGGGTTTTGAGATCGTCGTTCCGCCCCGCGAGGCATTGCGCGTGTCGCTGGTGGAGGCCACAACGGGAGCGTCTGTCGAGGGGGATCGACTCGCCTGGTTTCCGGCCGCACAGTTCACCTTCGATCGACGCTTGGGAACGACGAAGGTTCGTCGGGACGTCGCGGCCGAGTTCTTTGAGATTGCCGTCACGCCGGGCGCGTTCGTGTTCGTGGCCCAGCGCGAGCACACGTCCACGCAGCGCGGATACTACGGCTGGGTCGAGCTGGAGATCGAGCCTGGTCAGCGCGAACTCCTGGTCCCGGTGCAGAAGGTCAGCCGAGTGGATGTCACGGTGAGCGACCAGGGTGAGCTGAGGCCGTTCGAAGTCCGCAGCGGCCATCTACTGGAGATCGAACGGGTGGACGGCGTGGACTTCTGGCTGAGGGATTCCCTGGACCGCAGCAGCAGCTTCGACGTTGCGATGCCTGGTCTGTACGAGCTCAGCTTCGGAGACCTCGACGGGTATGCACCCGTCGTTCCGTTGCTGGTCGAGATCCAAGAGGGTGTGGACCAGCAGCTCGTGATCGAGCTCTTGAGGAACAACTAGCGCGCTGGGCCGAATGGCCGGGCTGGTTTCTCCCGCACAAGATCGTGCGAAAGTCACCTGATGGCTGGGCCGATGGGGTGCCCATGCATGCATTCCGTGACACTCGCGGCTTCACCTTGGTGGAGCTGCTGATCGTCGTCGTCGTGCTCGGCATCCTGGCGGCCATGGCGATCCCATCGCTCGGCGACATCACCACGGATGCAAAGCGCTCGGCCTTCGCTAGCGACCTGCGCATCCTGGCCGAGTCGGCCAATCGCTACAACGTCCAGAACAACCAGCACCTACCTGACACGAGTTCTGGCGTCTGGCCGTCTGAGTGGGCGGGGTCCATTCCGCAGAACCAGTTCGAGGCGCAGACACCGCTGGGCGGGGTCTGGGACATCGAGCTCAACAGCTTTGGTGTCGTGGCCGCAATCGGCGCGCACTTTGGCGCAGACATTCCCAGCGATGCAGATCTCAGCGCCGTTGACGCCATCATGGATGATGGCAACCTCGGAACGGGCGTCGTGCGCAAGCTCGCTGCAGACCGCTTCTACTACGTGCTCGAAGAGTAGGCGGCGCCAGTGTCCTTGCTCAAGGTCGCCAGCTCAGGCTGAGCCCGGGGTCAGCTCCGCCGTGCTGATCGGGGATGGCTCAGTCGATGACCCCGGTGGCGGCGCGGCTCCAGCGGGTCAGGACCTCGTGAGCCCCCTCCCTGGTGGTGACGAAATCGACTCGCGCGAGAAAGTCATCGAACGGGATGCGGATGCGCATTTCGTCGTGCTCGGTGAGGGGGTCATCAATCTCCCAGGGGTCGATGACCTCCACCCAGAGCACCTCCTTGTCGGAGAAGCCCAGGCGCGCCGACGTTTCATCGAGAGTCTCCATGTCGTCGTCCAGGTCGCGCTTGGCTGCGAAGAGGTCTGCGAAGAAGTCCGTCACCCACTCCAATTGCTTGGGGGCGACGATCCACTCCGTGAACTCAGCACCCACCAGGACGACCAGGTGCCCTTCGGTGGCGTCGGGAGCTTCCCGCAGCCCGACGACGGCTGGGTTGCCCGCCTTGAGATCCGTGAGTGGCACGCTCTTCTTAGGGAGATAGCTGTCCAGGACGTGCTCGATGCCCACGGATTCGTCGACGTCGACGCTGACGTCGCCCGGGAGGTCGTCGTCGGCAAGGCGTTCACCGAGCCTACTCAGCTCCTCGTCGAGTTGATCGGCCAGGCCCTGCCAGATGGCGTCGAAGCCCACCACCTCGGTGCCGGGGCTGAGGGCCTTGTAGATCTCGTAGCGCGTGGCAGCCGCGACCTTCGGAGAGCCGTCCTCCCCGTGGCCATGGATACGCGCCGCGATCTCCTCCTGGGCGGTCGGGGTGCCGTCGTAGGACAGGATCATCTCCGCGCACGCAGCCCAACACCAGACTTCCTGACGCTGGCTCGTCTTCACGGAGGCGAAGTTCTGTAGCTGGACCGACTGCGAGGACTGCAGCAACGAACAGGAGGTGAAGGCTGCCAGCAAGAGGCAAGCCGACAAGCGTCTGACAAGGATGCTCATGGGTGATGTCTGCGCGGATGCGATCCGCTGCGCTCCGTGGTTCCTGGTTCGGTCGGTCGAGAGGCTCGAGCTCCCCACCATCCAGCGCGCCGCCTGGGCGGGAATGACCCCGATTGGCTGCCGCGTGGCTCTCGGTTGAGACGATACGAAGATGTCCAAGTTGGCGCAAAGTGGCGGGAGCTTCCGCACTTGCCTTGCTGCTAACATCGCGCGATTGTCCCGAGCCCCGGTCAATGACTCTTCATGCCTGCCCCCACGCCTGACCTCGCCCAGCAGATCGCCCGGCGGCGCACCTTCGCCATCATTTCTCACCCGGATGCTGGCAAGACCACGCTGACCGAGAAGCTCCTGCTCTACTCGGGGATGATCCGTACAGCCGGCATGGTCAAGAACCGCAAGGGGCGAGCAGCCACCAGCGATTGGATGGGCATGGAACGGGAGCGCGGGATCTCCGTGACCTCGAGCGCGATGCAGTTCCCGTACAAGGGTTCCATCATCAATGTGCTCGACACGCCTGGTCACGAAGACTTCAGCGAGGACACCTACCGGACGCTGATCGCTGCAGACTCCGCCATCATGGTGCTGGACGCGGGCAAGGGCGTCGAGAAGCAGACGCGCAAGCTGTTCGAGGTTTGCAAGCTGCGCGGCATCCCCGTCTTGACGTTCATCAACAAGCTCGACATGCCTGGGCGGGATCCCCTGGAGTTGTTGACCGAGGTGGAGAACGCCCTGGGGATCCAGGCCTGTGCCTTCAATTGGCCTGTCGGCTCCGGGAAGGAGTTCGCCGGGGTGGTGGATCGGCGCAGCCAGGAGTTCTTGCTGTTTGAGAAGGCCTCTGCTGGTGGCGCAAGCGAATCGCTGCTGGAACGGATCCCGTTCGACGACCCCCGGGTGGAAGAGCGGCTGGGCGCGGAGGTGGCGGAGCGCGTCCGCTCCGAGGTGGAGTTGTTGGAGATCGCGGGGAACGAGTACAGCGATGAGGCTTTCCTCGCCGGGGATGTGACGCCTACCTTCTTTGGCTCGGCGCTCACCAACTTCGGGCTCGAGCCCTTCTTCGATGCCTTCGTGGAGCTGGCCCCTCCGCCGGGCGCGCGTCTCGTCGATCTCCCGGACGGCAGCGAGCAGGGGCGCGACCCTCACGCGCCGTTCAGTGCGTTCGTGTTCAAGATCCAGGCCAACATGGATCGTCGGCACCGGGACTGCATCGCGTTCATGCGCATCTGCTCCGGGCGCTATGAGCCTGAGACGCTCGTGAAGCACCACCGACTTGGCAAGCCGGTTCGGCTCGCGCGGCCCCACAGCATCGTGGCCCAGGAGCGGACGACCCTCGATGAGGCTTTCCCCGGTGACATCATCGGCTTGATCAGCCGTGACACCTTCCAGATCGGGGACACCATCTCCATGGACGGGGGCTTCGAACACAAGGCCTTGCCGCAGTTCCAACCGGAGTTGTTTGCGCGCATTGAGCCCACGGCTACGAGCCTTCGCAAGCGCTTCGACAAGGGCATGAAGAACCTCATCGCCGAAGGAGCGGTGCAGTTGTTCTGGCCGGAGAACAACCCCAACGAAGCCCTGAGTGGCGCGGTGGGGAGGCTGCAGTTTGAAGTGCTGCAGTACAGGCTCGAGGATGAGTACGGCGTGCCCACGACCCTGCAGAACATGCCGTATGTCTGCAGCTCCTGGTTGAAGGGTGATCGCGAGACCTTTGATCCGCCGACCACGGCGCTCATGGCGCGCGACATCCGGGACCGCCCGGTGGTGCTCTTCCGCAGCGAGTGGGACAAGCAGGCTGCGGGCAGGAAGAACCCGGACCACGAGTTGCTCGACATGGCCTGAGGGGGCCGAAGGCTGCGCGTCAGATGCTTAGGCCTTCAGGTTGGCGAGGACGGGGCGGCTCCGCCACCACAGCCAGCTTGTCTGCGCCACGCCAGCCAGCACGAAGCTGCCGATGGCCCAGTGGATGCCTGCGGCGCCCTGCCAGTGGATGCCCACCTGAAGCAGGCTGATGCTGAGCAGGAAGTAGAGCGCGACCGCCTCGGTGATGGGGCGCGTTTGCCGCGATCCGACCAGGGCGCCTTGATACCAGCTCTGCAGAACGGCGTAGCCAGGCATGGGGATGGCCAAGGCGATGGCCACGGTGCTCAAGGCGACCAGCTCCGCGGGGAGGTTGGAGAAGGTGGCGAACCACAACTCGGCCAGCGGGGTCGTTGCCAGGGCAGCCAGGACCAACATGGTGCCGCCGGTCAACCATTTCTGGAACGTGCGCAGGGCTGCCGAACTACCCGGCCTGCCCAGCAGGGTCACCACCACTTCGTTGTAAGCCATGCCGGCGCTGCGCGTGATGAACACGAGGCCGTGGACGGCGGGCCAGGCCGCCAGCGAATCCAGTGCGTTGGGCATGCGATTCATGGCCGCTGCACCGATGGGCTGGATCATCAGGGTGATGACGGGCGTGAGCGCGAGCGGCACATAGAACTTCAGGAAGCTGGCCAAAGTGAGCGGGGTGCCCTCAGGCTTCGCCGGGAAGACCTGCTTGCGCAGGACGGGACGGACCCGCCAGCCGATGTAGGTCGCTTCGCTCACGACACCGACCGCGATGGCCGTGGCGCCCACGACGATGCCCGGCAGCCCCAGCTGGTAGCCGACCGTCAAGCTGCTGGCGTTTGCGGCCAGGCGAACCAGTGTGCCCAAGCTGACTTCGCGGCTGTGCTCGTGCCGGATCATCACACCCTGGTGAAAGCGCCTGTAGGCGATGGACCACGTCCAGGGCGTCATGATCTGCAGACCCAGGCGGCCGGGTTCCAGGATCGCCTCGGGTGCGCCCATGATGTCCACCGCGACCAGCTCGTAGAGCGGGGTGAAGGCGATGGCCATGTGCAGCAGGGTGAGGAGAGCGCTGGCCGCCATCATGAAGCGGTGCACCTGCCGGTAGGCCCGCTCGTGGGTGCAGAGGGCGGTGCTGGCCGCCAGCAGCATGATGATGGGACCTTCCACCACGAGCGAGACGGGGAAGACGATGGACCCGTAGGCCGCCAGGTGGACCTTGGCGTCCGGAAGCCTGGCGACAACGGCCGTGAGCATGGGCAGCTCCACAGCCATCAGGGCCCAGCTTGCGGCGAGCGGTGCCCACAGGCGCACCACCCGGGACACAGGCATGGGTGCTGCAGTCGAGGACTCTGTGCTTTGGCTCGGCGAAGACAAGCCAGGCATCCTCGTGTCCGGGCGCACTGAGGTCCAGGGCCGTGTCCGGGCTGGAAGTGATTGCCGCGGGGCTAGGGCAGGGCCGTCGGGCTGCGCAGGTGAGGCACCTTCTCGAGTTGCCACTCCAGGCAGAGACCTGCCGCCATCCCCCGGGCGGGGGCGGAGCCGTACAAGCGCTCAGCGACATAGAGGGCGGCGTCAAACGACAGCGCACCACCCGCTGAGGTGACGGCCTTTCCGTCGTGCACGAAGCTCAGGTTCTCGTGCACCTGCAGTTGAGGAAAGCGCTCACGGAAGGCTGGAATGTCCGAGGGGAAGGTCGTGCACTGCAAACCGTCCAGGAGTCCGGCGGCAGCGAGCACGAAGGCTCCGTCACAGAGCGACAGGAGCAGCCGGGCCGAGGCTCCTCGAGCGCGGATGAAGTGCATCAACGCTTCGTTCTCGAGATCCGAGCCCATGCTGTGCTCGGCGCTCGGGACGACGAGGACGTCGATGGGTGGCGCGTCGTCGAACCCATAGTCCGGAAGCAGGCGCAGGCCCTCGAAGCTTGTGATGGGCTCGTGATCGGGGCCGACGGTGAACACACGCATGCCGGGCTCAGCGTGGAACACGGAGTGATGGAAGATGTCGTAGGGGGCCGTGAGTTCCGTATTGTACACGCCGTCCAGAACGAGAAAGCCCACGTTCAGGGGCTGCACTCTGGCCACGGCTGCCAACCCGAGCGATTCTCGGGCAGTCTGCTGGCCTGGCTCAGGCGGCAGGGCGGGGCGTGCGCCCGTTGATCCACAGCCTGGGGCCAGCAGCAAGGCGCACGCCAGCAGCCCCCTGAGGGTGTCCTTCAAGGTCTTTCGCATCACGGCGCTCCCAAGCAGACGCGAGAAGCGGGCATGGTAGCGGCCTGGGCGTGGTCAGGAGTCCTGCTCTTCTTCCTCGTGTTCCATGAAGAACTCGATCACGATGCCGTCCTGCAGGCGGAAGTACCACGCTGGCCCGGGCAGGTCCTCGGGGCCCTGCCGATAGTAGAAGAGCAGGCCACCGTCCGGCCGGTAGATGGCTGTGGGTGGCCCGTACGTCTCCAGCAGATCGCGCGCGGTCTGAAAGTACTGAGAGCGGTCAGCGCCCCGCTCGTCCTGTCGCCAGCTCTCACCGAGTTCGTCGAGGCGCACCCAGTCGGTGACAGCCCGACGGTCCCGGACGCTGCTGAGGCTCTCCCCGACCGCGAGCGAGAGGGCGCCGCTGGGGTCAGTCGACTCTCCTGCCTGACGCAAGACCCTAGTGAGTGCTGCAAGATTCACGCTGAGCTCGCGCAGGACGTCCTCGGACGGCATGACGGGCGATGGCGCCGAAGCCAGGTCCGGGCTGCGGAGCGGAGACGGTGCTACGGGCAGCCGGGTGCTGGCCAGATAGGACGCCAGCTGCTCCAGGACCTCGGCCGTTTCGGACTGGACGAGCCGAAGCGCCCGAAGTTCGGACTCGAGCTGAGCGATGGCTGCGGCGGAGTCTGACGGTTCTGACGGGCCAGTCTGAAGCAAGACCACGAGCAAGATGGCCAAGGTCAAGGGCAGGGAGATCAGGAGCGCGGTGCTGCTGGCAGCGGGCTTGTCTTTCATGACGGACAGGACGCATCCCGGGGGCGACGTGTTCACTCATTCTCAGCGGCCGTCACGCATGCTGGCAAGAACCCGGAGTCCGCTTGGTTTGGTGCCGAGAACTGGCTGCTGGCGCTGGTACAACCGTTTGCCTCACTCGATATGGTGCCTGCGCCCGGGACTGACGTGCGCACGGTGACCGCCTCTGCCTCTCCTCTTTGGACCACCGATGAACTGCAAGTTTCTCATGTGCCTCGTTGGGCTCGCTCTGCTCTCTCCGATGGCGGCCTCTCAGACCCTTGATGCCGACATCACCCTCGGGAGCAGCTTCACGGGCCGGCTCGACGACGGCTCGGATGTCGACGTCCTGCGCTTCAGCACCATCAAGAACACGCAGGTCACCCTGAGCGTGGCTGGCAAGAAGGATAAGTTGAACAAGGGCAGCCCTGTTCTTCTGCCCCAGCTGGAGGTGTTGGACGTGAGCACGGGCGGCAGCCTGGCCTTCGAAGACAGCGGCAAGAAGAAGTCGGCTGTCAAGAAGCTGCTGCTGCCATCAACTGGCGAATATCTGATCCGGGTGTCGAGTGCAGGCGGAACGTCGGGGCCTTACAAGGTGACGACCAAGGGCGCCCTCTCGAAGGCAGGCAAGGTCCACAAGGTCAGTGCCGAAACCGGCGCGGGCGCCACGAGCTCGGTGAGCTTTGATGCCGACGCAGGCTTTCTGCTGAACGCCTTGGTCAAGCCGGATAAGAAGTCGCTGTCCCAGCCAGGCGTGCCCACGCTGACGGGTCCGTCCGGCGCCATCGACCTGACCGGCTTGGTGGTCACGAACACCAAGAAGTTCTCACACAAGCTGAAGAAGTTCCCGCTCACCGAGCAGGGCACCTACACCTTGAGCAGCACCAACGATGCTGCGGACGCTGGTGGGATCTTCACGAACGTGAAGCTCAAGCCGGCCAAGCTCCCGAAGCAGAAGCTGGAAGAGACCGTCGACATGGGTGGCGGTGTGAGCATCGTGCGCACCTTGTCCGGCGTCGTTCAGAACAGCAACGACGGGAGCGGATTGCCTGGTGTCCTGGTCCTTGCCGGCGACATGACCATGGCGGTGACGGATGCCAACGGTCTGTTCATCGTTCACGACCCGCCGGCTGGCGAGGTCGAGGTTCACTTCGATGGCAGCGGCACGACCGCCATGGGTGACTTCGAGGAGCTCGGCGTGCTGGTGACAGTGGCTGCGGTAGGCGACACGGTCCTGCAGCCGGTGGTGCTGCCCGACCTCTCCAACCCCGAGTCGGCCGTGGACGACGTGGCTGTGATGGCCGGGGTGACCACCGAGGACTTGGCCGCAATGGGCGGCAACGAGAACATCCAGTTGAGCGCTCTCGCCGGAACGACCATCCTGTTGGATGGCGTCCCCGCATCGGGGACGGTGGCTTTCAACGTCACGCCCGTCGATCCAACGCAGGTTCCCATGCCGCTGGTGCCGGCTTCCGGTGCCGTGGACGCGGCGTCCTATGTGACGATCCAGCCGCCCAACGGGACCTTTGACAACGGCAGCGAGGGTGCGGGCTCGGGCCTGGACGTCGTGCTTCCCAATGACCGGGGATTCCCCGTGGGCACGATGGTCGACATCTGGTCCTTCGACCACGATGCAGGCGATTGGGTGAACCGTTCCACCGAGACGGGGGAGCAGGGTGAAGTCGTGGCCACGATGAGTGGCACGCAGATCGTTGCTTCGGGCGTGATCACTGCGGGCGGCTGGCATGCGCCGGTGGTGCCCGTCGATCCGACCTGCGCCACGAAGATCATCGGGCGCGTGCTGGACGGGGATGGCCAGCCCATTCCCGGCGCAGCGCTGGGCACGGCGACGGGGCAGTTCGCCATGACGGGAGCGGATGGCAGCTTCTGCATCGACTCCGTCACCGCCTACGATGTCGCCAGCTTGCCGACCTGCGTGTTGCAGGACGTCCTGGTCAGCGCCCTGACGCCTGTGTCCTTCGGGGCTGTGGGTGCCGAGGTGCTGGTGTTGGCCGGAGGCATCACTGCAGGCGGTGTGACGGACATCGGCGACATCGAGATCCGTGTGCCCCAGACAGGAAGCCTGGCTGGGCTGTTGACCGACAATGGGATGCCGGTGATGGGCGCGGTGGACATCTTCAGTGTCATCGAAGGCGTCTCGCAGCTGATGTCCAACCAGAACGGCAGTTTCTTCGGGACCGGGCTCGACGCTGGGGACTACACGGCGTCCTTCTTGTTCGACGGAGATGCCATGCCGACAAGCGTGCCCTTCAACATCTCGGCCAACACGCTCACCACGATCAACCTGCAAAAGGTGAGCGGCAGCGGGGGTAGTGAAAGCGTCACGATCCTCGTCGTTGAGTTTGAAGAGAACTCGGGCAATCCGGGCGCCGTCGTTCAGGGTGCCCAAGTCTTGCTGGTGGGCACGGACGTCTCGTCACAGGCGGGGCTTTCGGGAACCACGGATGCCAACGGAGAGGTGACTTTCGACAACGTTGACGGGCCGTTCACGGTGACGGCGCAGATCGATCGGATTCTCGATTTCGGGGAAGGCCCCGTGTCGGCCCGATTCGCCCATTCAGTGGTGGACATCGATCCTCCTTCGGGCGTGATCGGGATCATCTCCGACTTCGGCGTAGACGATGACACCCCGACGATCAACTCCGAGATCACTGGGACGGTCACCGACCTCATGCAGGCGGTGGGCCAGAACGATTTCCTCTCCGTGCAGGCCATCGGTACCAGTGACTTCCAGAACTTCGGAAACGTCGACCTCCAGACGGGGACGTACAGCTTGCCGGTGCCTGCCGGTGACGATTACATCATCGTGTTCAACCACGCCACGATCGTGGGGAACAACGAGAATCGCATCAACAGCGCGCAGATCGTGGAGGGTGTGGATGCGCCGCTGAACGGTAGCGTGGCGGTGGACTTCGAGGTGAGCAGTGCCGCGGCGATTGCCTTTGATCAGGAGGTCGACGTGAACTACAGCGGTCTGCTGGCAAATCCCTGTCAGCAGAGCTTGCAGGTGTTCTTCTTCACCCCGAATGCGGAGGACTACAACCTGGGCACGATGGTCTTCACGACCGGAGGGCTTCCCGGCACGGTGTTCGTTCCGGACGCATCGGACCCGAACCTCGGAGGCTTCCGTGTGAGCCTGTCCCTCTTCCAGTCTCCGTGTGCGGGGGAAGATGACGAAGTGATCTGCGATGTGTTCCTGGACGGCAACCCGGCCAGCATCGATCTCGACCTGCTTCCCATTCCGACCTTCGTGTCGCCCATGCAGGACGATGTGATCAACCCCAATGGGGCGGACATGATGACGGTCGAGTTCGACGGGGTGGCCGGCCAGGGCTCCAACGGCATCGTGTCGCTGGAGCTCATCACCGAAGGACCCCAGGCGGGGGTCACGCCGGACGTCATCATCTGGACGTTCCTGCTGCGTGAGGGCACGACGAGTGTGCAGTTGCCTCCGACCGTCCTGCCGATGATCGGTGACGGTGCCTTCTGGGAAGCCTGCATCGAGTCGGAGCTCTTCAGCGGCTTCGTCTTTGACTACGACGCGATCTTCAATGAGGACATCGCCGACATCGACATGCTGATCGACGGGATGGCCACGGGCTTCTGCGAAAACGCAGCCATCATCGAGTTCAGCATCGACTGAGCTGCAGCTGGCCAGAACGAGCACGGGCCCGCTCCCCTCATGCAGAGGGGGGCGGGCCCGTGGTGTTTGATGACCGCTGGGATCAGGGCGTCGTGAGGCGCACGCCGTTGGTCAGGGCGATGCCGCCCGCCACGGGCGGGTCCGTGACCAGGAACTGCACGGTGGCCTGGACGCCGGATGGGATGGCGGCAGGCCAGGTGGTCGCCAGGTTGACGTTGCCCGCCGCGTTGGTTGCGATGAACACCTGGGTGCTGAACGGGAAGGCGTGGATCGTGCCGCCGAAGAAGGCGAACGGCACCGGGGCAAAGGCCAGCCAGGCGAGGCCCAGTTGGCCCGGGGGCAGGTTGCTGCCGCTGAGGGTCACGGTGGAGCCGGGGGTCAGCGGGCCACCGCCAACGAGCTTGCCCGGCACCGTGCCGTAGGCGCCGCCCAGGTCCTCCCACTGAAGGCGCACCTGGCCTCGGATCTCACCGCCGGGGAAGGCGCCGGAGTGCACGTTCAGGTAGGTGTTGCCGGATAGCATGTTGCCGATGTCAGTGGTGTTGAGCGTCGCTGAGCCAGTGCTGGGGCTTGCCGGGCCGACGTTGACAATGACGCCGCCGTTCGCGCCCACCGGGGCTTGATGGATGTGGGCGGCCGTCGCTGGAACCGTCCAGCTCGTGCTCCACGTCAAAACGCCGGTGGCCACGTTCAACGACATATTGGCCATGCCGGTGTTGGCGGATCCGTTCGGCGGCACCTCCTGGGCACCGCTGAGGGGGAAGGAACCGTAGAGGATCTGAGCGTTGGCACCTGTGGCCGCAGCGAGCAGAAGGAGGGTTGAAGCAAGAAAGGTGCGCATAGATCGAGCTCTCTATCGTGGTGCGTCGGGTTGCGGGATGGGTTTGTCGAGTCCTACTTGATGAAGCGACATCCTTCGGCGGAGGGAGACGGTGCCCGCGGGGTGATGCCTTTTCAGTCAGCGCTGTGGGCGTGCGTATGTTTCAGTCGTTTTTCCACGAGCGCCTGATTTCCCGAGGGCGAGCCTACCCGAGTTGCCGCGCTTGTGGGGCGTGAGGGCCTTGCGAGGCGTGTATTCCCAAAGGACCAGGACGTCCAGTGTGGCGCTGAGGTCGACCAAGGGCTTTCACGGTTCCGGGTGACGCCGGATGGCCGTGGGTGCTGAAACGCAACGAGCCCCGCCGACCCCTGGAGGGGGACTGCGGGGCTCGCTTGAGCTCAGGGCTCGGTGCAGCGCTTACAGGCTCGCGGCGTGATCCGTGAGGTAGGACTTCACGCCCTCCTCATTGGGCGCCATGCCGGCCTTGCCTGCGGACCAGCCTGCGGGGCAGACCTCGCCGTGCTGCTTGAAGAACTGCACGCCGTCGATGGCGCGCAGCAGCTCGTCCACATCCCGGCCCAAGGGCAGGTTGTTCACCAGCGCGTGCCAGCACACACCGTCGGGGTCGATCAGGAAGGTGCCGCGGGCGGAGAATCCGCTGTCGGCATGCACGACGTCGTAGGCCTCGGAGAGGGCCTTGTCGGTGTCGGCAATGAGCGGGTAGTTGAGGGGGCCGACGCCGCCCTCGTGGATCGCCGTGTTGCGCCAGCGGGCGTGGGTCTCGGCATCGTCCATGGACACGCCCAGCACCTTCACTCCGCGCTTCTCGAACTCAGCCTTCCGGTGGTCGAAGGCGATCAGCTCTGAGGGACACACGAAGGTGAAGTCCTTCGGGTAGAAGAAGAGGGCCACGTAGCTGCCAGCGTAGTCGGAAAGACTCACGTCCTGGGTGCTGCCGTCTGCCATCACGGCGGGGGCGGTGAAGGCGGGGGCCGCCTTGCCGATGAAGTTCGTCATGTGGTTGAATTCGTCTGAGATCGGGAGGGGAGCGGTGCCCGCAAACCAGCTGTTGCGGGTGCACACACGAACGCGGCAGTGTACCGACCATGTCCTTCGGGAGGAATGCCATCCCGGGCCGGGGCCGTCTGACCATGACGGAACACTGACTCCCAGCGCTGGGCCACGCATGTCCTGACGCCGAAGGCACGTGCACGGGTATCCTGCGACCACTCGAACCGCTGGAGGTTTCATGAACACCCTCACCCGCGGCGTGCAGATCGCCGTGCTCTGGATCGCAACGCTGACCCTTGGAGCAGGATGCATGGCCTTGGAAGAAGAACGTTTCGGCAATGGGCTCAGCGTGCCCTCCGATCGCGTGGCCGCCCCCCAGGATGTCGAGAGCATCGACGCCATTGTCCATGCGCTCTACGACGTCATATCCGGGCCGGCGGGCCCCAGGGATTGGGGGCGGGACCGCACGCTCTATCACCCCGACGCGGGCTGGCACATGCCAGTGGGCCTACGCCGAAGCCCCAGCGGGGAGACCAGCGATGAGCGTGTGCTGCGCGTGATGAGCCTTGAGCAGTATCAAGCGCAGGCCAGCAGCTACTTCGACGAGAATGCGTTCTACGAGGTGGAGATTGCACGTCGCGTGGAGCGTTTCGGTGACATCGCCCAGGTGTTCAGCACTTATGAGTCGCGCCACTCGCCAGAAGGGGAGCCCTTCACGCGCGGCATCAACAGCATCCAACTGATGCACGACGGCAGTCGTTGGTGGGTCGTGTCCATCCTCTGGAATGGCGAGCGAGACGGCTTGACGATTCCCGAGCCGTACCTGCATTCGGGGTCCTGAGATGTCATCTTGCTACCCCCAGCACCCGGAGTGACCCATGGATCGCCCGCCCCTGCGCGTCTACCTCTCGGGTGAAATCCACAGCGACTGGCGGGAGCGCATCGTCGAAGGCGCCCGCTCCGCAGGGCTGGCTCTGCTGTTCGACGGGCCGGTCACCGACCACGCCCGGAGCGATGACTGCGGTGTCGCCATCCTGGGTGAGGAAGACAAGGCGTTCTGGAAGGACCGGAAGGGCGCGGGAGTGAACGCCCTGCGCACGCGGACGCAGCTCTCGGGCGCTGACGTCGTCGTCATCCGTTTCGGGGAGAAGTACCGCCAGTGGAATGCGGCCTACGACGCCGGCTTCGCTGCGGCGCTTGGCAAGCCGTACATCACCTTGCACGGCGAAGACCTCAACCACGCCCTCAAGGAGGTGGATGCGGGAGCCTGTGCGGTGGCGCGGGAGCCCGAGCAGGTGGTGGCGCTCCTGGCCTATGTCCTGAGCGGAGAGCTGTAGGGCCGGGATCAGTCGGCCGCTCAGCGTGCCGAGGCCACCTCGACCTCGGTGTAGCTTCCTCCTGGCGTCGCAGGCCCGATCTTCTTGAGCAACGAATTGGGGGTGCCCATGGAGATGCAGTGCAGCGCGACGTTCTTGCGCTTCTGGGCCCAGCGCTTCACGTCCCGCAGAATGCGCTTGTGGTCTGTGATGCCGGTGGAAGGCGCTCCATCGGAGAGCAGGATGATCTCCCGGATGTCCTGCTCGTCGAACGCCTCCTCAAGGGCTGCATGCAAGGCCGTACCGCCGCGCGGGCTCAGGGCGGAGACGAACTCCCGTGCGGACTCCAAGGCCTGCTCCCGAGACTCGAAGCTCGCAGAACCGCCCTCGCGCCAGATCTTTACGTCCGTGCTGAAGGTCAGGATGTTGAAGGGTTGCTCGTCCAGGCCTGCGATGGCGTTCAAGACCTGTTGCTTCACCAGCTCCATCCGGGACTTCTGGGGCAGGTCATTGGGGATGAAGATGTCGACGCCTTGTTTGGGGCCCTGCCGCTTCTTGACTCGCGCCGTCATCGAGCCGGAGACATCGAGCACGAACACCAGGCCGTGCTGTGAAAGTGGCCGCGCGAAGAAGCTCCCCTGGGGGCCGTAGCGGGATTGGGCCATGGCGTCCACGAGGGCCTGGACGGCCAGCTCGTGCTCCTCCTCGGAGAGCACCCAGAAGTTCTCGTTGCGCTCCAACCACTTGTCCCACTGTTTGCGGGTGAGATACCGCTGTCCCGTGGCGCGAAAGAGATCGGGCAGGATCTTGGCGTCGATGGGGGAGGGCTGCTCGGCGAGCAGGCCGACCAGCGCGGGGACCAACTCCGGTTGCCGAGCGTCCAGCAGTGCCTCGAAGGCAACGTCATAGATGGGGGAGTAGGAGTCGGAGAGGGCGGCAGCGAGAGCCTCGGCGTAGGTCTTCGCACCCATCTGGACGAGGGCGCGCACCGCCGTGTATCGGATCGTGCGGTCGCTATGACCTTGGAGTGGCTTCAGGACCCACAGGAAGTCGGGTGAAGGAGGTGTCTGCCGCGAGAGAAGATCGCAACTGACGTCGATGGCTGCCTTCGAGCTGCGAACCAGCTCTGCGTTCGGTTCGTCGCGCTTGAGGGTGCGGCTGAGGTCCTTCTTCGCAGACTTCAGGAGCTCAAGCGCTTCGTCCTCGAGGCCGGGGACACCCAGGGAGGCGGCCAGGTGCAGACCGTGGAGTTTCCAGGCTTCACGGGAGGAGGCGCTGAGCTTGAAAACGCGCTTCAGGTGTTCAGCTTCCAGCTCGCCCGCCTCCGTGAACAGGACGGGCTTCACCAGGAGGAGCAGGGCGTCGGAGATCTTGGGGGATTCATCAGGATCGAAGAAGACGTCGAGGACCTTCTCGCGGTCCGACTTCTTGCCCGTCTCGAGCAGCAGCCTGGCTGCGGAGACCCGCCTGGAAGTCCATGCACCTTGGTTGGCGATGTCCTTGCGTGCGTCCTGCAGATCTCCTGCAACGAGCCGCGCTGAGGAGGACGGAATCACGACCGGAGGGAGCGCCGGTGTCGCAGCAGCCAGGCAGGACGCCGTGAGCAGCCACGCGCAGAGCTTGCTGACCGGCGAAATTGACGGCGTGCTTCTCATGCGTCTCCGCGACCTCATAGCGTTCAAGATATCCGCAGAGCAGCCTGCCTCAGTCGACGGTCAGTTCCAAGTCATCGAAGCCAAGACGATCGCCTGGGGAACCGTGGCTCGGCCCGAAGTCGAAGCGGACGGACGTGATGGCCGTGAGGTCCAGGCCGGTACCGTCCTGCAGGAAATCCGTGAGCCGGATGCGAATGGTCTCGTACTCATTGGCCCAGCCCACGCCCGACCCGCAGGTGATGCGTTGATAGGGTTCTTCAATGCCGCCGCCCCAGGCGCCGATGTTCAGCGTTGCAGAGCTGCCGCTGCCATCCGTGAGGGTGACGTCGAAGGTGGTGTCACCGAGCACGGCTGTCGTCAGCGGGTTGCGCGTTGCCTGGCAGGCCCGGAATGAGAGGAAGGCGAAGTCCGTGATGTCTTCGGCGGCTGGAGCCAGGCCGAATTCGAGGGCAGCGTCGCTGCTGTACTCGAAGACAGACTGTCGAACGGGACCGTTGGTGCGGGCGTAGGTGAAGCCGTTCCAGACGTCGGTGATATTTTGCGTGAAGCTGCTGTTCCCATCATCCGGGCGGCCCTCGGTCAGCCCGATGATGTTCGTGGCCAGCACCGTCCCCCCGGAGGCGCTCACGCTGAGGTCGTCGTCGTTGGTCTGGTAGTCGTCGATGACGTGGCTGCCCGCGTCCGAGCCTTCCCGGTACTGCAGGTCGACGGTGACGCAGGGGTTGTCGTCGGGAGCGCCGAGCGGGCGGAAACCCTCCCACTGACGCCAGAGGTAGTCCTTGGCCGGGATGTTGCCTTCGATCTGGTGCTTCACCAACGGCAAGAGGTAGCCGCGCATGATGGCGTGCGTGTCCTGCCGGCCGACGAGGCACGGGCCCTGGGCCACGCTCGACCCGCCCCCGGCATGGAAGTCGCCATGCCCCACGCCATACAGCGAGATGGACATGCGGGTCTGCATCGCCCGATCGTGCAACTGGAAGGTCTGGGTGATGTTGCTGATCGCGCAGCCATTGACGTCGTTGTCCGCAGCGCCGGTCCACAGGTGGTAGGGCACGGCGTGTGGGTTGGCCGCGCCGATGTTCAGGAAGCCGGTGGGGGCGATGCTCGACAACAGCGCAATGTCGGAGAGCTGGTAGTTCGCCGGGGTGAAGTCGCCGTCGAACAGACGGTCGTAGGCGCGCACGATGCCCTCGCCACCGCGGCTGTGGCCGATCCAGGTGATGCGTGAGCTGTCGATGTGGCCGTCCAGCACACCACCCTCGATGGTGTCCAGGTTCCCCAGGAAGTAGTCGGTGTTCGTGAGCGTCGTGGTCGAAGCCGTTTCGATGCCTGGCATCGTGTTGTTCTGGTGGCTCATGACGACGAAGCCGTAGGACGCCAGGTGCTTGCCGATGTGGTCGTACCACTGGTAGTTGTGCCCGTTGCCATGGCTTACCACGATCAAGGGCAGCTGGCCCATGCTGGCGATGCTGGTCGGGTAGTAGGTGTCTTGTCCCAGGAAGCTCCCACCGCTGTACATGGTCTCGGTCACGGCCAGGGGCCCGGGCAGCGTGAGGTCGTGCACTGCGTAGAGGCCGGCCTCGTCCGAGTAGCCGTCCATGAGGTCGTCCCCATCGAATCGGCCGTTCTGGTTCAGGTCGATCACGACGTCGTACCCCACGCCGATCCCGGTGCCCGCGTCGGCATCCAGTGTTCCGGTATCGAGGGTGAAGGTGTTGTCCGTGAGCAGGCCGTCCACGAAGCTCATGCGGCGAGGTCCTGCACCCACATCGACCAGCCCGGGGTTCGCAATCCACTCGTCGCGCGTGCGCGCCTCGACGATGTAGACATCTCCCTGGCGATTGATGATCTCCGGAAAGCGGCTGCTCTCGACGGCGAGTTCCAGCAATTGCCCTTCGTGCGCGGCGCGCACGTACTCGAAGGAGGGGGCCGCCGGGAGGGCGTGGCCCGCGAGCTGCACGTTGCGATCTCGCAAGCTGATGCTGACGCCGTTGCTCGCCTCGAACTGAGCGGGCGTCGCGGGGTCGAAGATGACCGCGGCAGCGTAGAACGTCAGCCCGTGGAAGGCAGGCGAACTCGGAAGGATGATGCGTTGCTCAAGCGTTCCCGTCCCATTCAGGGAGCCGAGGCCGTGGGCGCTCCAGGAGCTGCCGAAGCCGATGGGGATCGAGACGCCGTTGATGAGGGTGGGCCCTGGGTCCAGGTCCACGAGCAGGCGCACCTCCCCTTCTGGCGCGCCGTTGACCGTGATCTTCAGGGGCGACGCCATGAGCTTGTCGACGGAGATACGCCCGTCGTCGAGCAGGAGATCGGATGCTTGGGCGCTCCCAAAGAGCAGCAGCGCGGCGAGGGTGCGGACGATCAACGGAGCCAAGGTCTTGCCTTCTGGGAAGAGTCGCTGTTGTAGAGTCGAGGGCTCCAGAGTTTACACGCGCCACGGAAGCGTGGCGGTTGCGCTGGACGCCCGTGACGGAGGCCGAGCCATGGACCTGGGGTCCGAGATCCAGATTCACGAGGAAGGTGCTGAGGACCTCGAGGCCATCCACGCGTTGCTGACAGCAGCTTTCGAGGGATGTGAGGAGGCGGATCTCGTGCGGGCCCTGCGCTCATCGGGCCGCTTGAGTCTCTCCTTGCTTGCTGAGCTTCCGAAGCAGGTTGGAGAGCAGGCAAGGCTTCTGGGGCAGGTCGCGTTCAGCCCTGCACGGCTTGCGGGAGGAAAGCGCGGAGAAGGTCTGGGCTTGGCACCCTTGGGGGTGAGCCCCGCGACTCAGGGGCAGGGTGTCGGTACGGCGCTGATGGAGGCGGCCTTGAGCTGGGTTCGCAGCACGCCCTGCGGGTGGGTCGTGGTGTTGGGAGCGCCAGCCTACTACCAACGTTTCGGGTTCGAGGCCGCGTCGTCACGCGGCCTGCGTGACGAGTTCGGCGGCGGAGAACACTTCATGGTCTGGGAGTGTCGTGCCGGCGCCTTGCCTGCGAGTGGCGGGCTGGTGCACTACGCTCCGGAGTTTGATCTCTGGAAGCTGCCCCCAGAGGGAGAGGCCCAGCCGGGCTGATGACCCGCTCTCAGAGTTGGGCGTCCACGTGGGCGCTCAGTTGATCCCAGGCTGCTTGAGCTGCCGGGTCGCTTCCCAGGGTTCCCGAGAGATCGTTGGTCTCCATGGGGTCGCTCAGGAGGTCGTAGAGATTCTCGGAGACGAGGTTGCCGTTGATGTAGTTGCGCCAGTACTTGTACTGGGTGTTGCGGGCCACCTGGTTACGAGTCACAAAGGGCCCGAAGCCATTGGGCCGGAAGCGCTCGCCGTAGATCAGGTTGGGCGTGGGGAAGCTAGGCATCGCGATGTGCGTTGCGAAACTGGTGGAGTCCAGGCCCGTGCTCCCATCGGCCCCGGCGATCTCCGCGATGGTGGCGAAGAGATCCGCGACGTGCAGCAGGGCCGGCGATTCCTGCCCGGAGGCGACGCCTCGTCCGCGGATGATCATGGGCACATTGATGCCGCCCTCGTACATCGTGCTCTTGCCCTTGGCCGGATCCCACGGAGGAGAGATGGACGGCCCGTTGGTGCCGTTGTCGCCGATGAAGATGATGACCGTGTTGGCGAAGACGACGGGGTCCATGCTGGCGAGCAGGCGGCCGATCTCGGTGTCCATCGCTTGCGTGGCCGCCTTCATGAACAGCACGGGGTCTGCGTTGGGGTCCGGCGGGACGTAGGTGCCGCCGGGAAGGGGGGGGCCGACGATGGGAGGGGCTGCGACACCGCCCGGCGGCAGGGCGGTACCAGGCCCTCCCACAGCGGTTCCGGCAGGCTGCGATTGCCTGCGGCTCGGTTCGGGCGGCGGCTCGCCGGAACCGAGGTTGAATGAGTGCAACGAGGTGGGCGGGGCGTGATAGGGCTTGTGGGGTGCGTTGAAGGCGAGCCAAATGAACCAAGGCTGGGAGCCGAAGGTCTCCATCATCGTCAGCGCGTCGTCCACCTGATCGGTGGTGGCGTACTTCGCTTGTTGCTGAACGAGGGTGCCGTCGATGTTCTTGGGGAAGTCGTAGTAGGTATCGCCGTCATGCTCGAGCAAGTTGGTGATCGGGCCCCAGTGGTGCTCGAAGCCCAACTGCAACGGATGGGTGAGCCAGTCTGTTGCGCTCAACTGGGCGGAGAGGTGCCACTTTCCGACGGCGGCCGTGCGGTAGCCCTGTGCGGCCAGGATGTCAGCCAGGCTCACCTCGGTCACGGGCAGGTCGTAGCTGGCGATGGAGGTGAGGATGAAGGTGCCCAGGCCCGTACGGCGTCCGTGCTTGCCGGTCAGGATCGAGGCTCGTGTCGACGAGCAGACGTCGTAGGCCCAGGTGTTTCGAAAGAGGATTCCGTTCGCAGCCAGGGCGTCGAGGTTGGGGGTGTTTCCCGGGGAGGGGTGCTCTGCGTAGACCCCGATCCGGTCGACTCCGAGGTCATCCCCGAGGATGACGAGGATGTTGGGAGGGGTTCCCGCAAGTTGACCGCCCTCTGCGGGATCGGGCTCACCGACTGGGATACCCAACGCGAGCAGCGTCGCGAAACTGCTGCAAAGCAGTAGACCCATCCTGTTGTACTCCGTGGTGTCATGCCCGCACCCGCGACCCGAGGTTGAGTCCATGCGAAGCGAAAGGCCTTCCAAGGATACAGGGCCTAGGCAATCGCGCTAGTCGGAGCTGGCGCAGCAAGCCGTCGCTTTGGCAGCTTGTCCGCCCAGGAGTTCGGGTGCCAGCGTCACGGAAGTCTTGAAGGGGGTAGCCCTTGGTTGGCCATTCGCCGCGAAAGCAGGACCTCACGCTCTCCAAAATGTCGGGCTTCGCCCGTGCGGAGGCATTGCTCAAGAAGCTGACTCAGCGCTCGATCAAGCTTGTGCAGGCGTCGTCCGTTTCCTGAATCCCCTCGTCCACAGCTGAGACTCCGAGCGAGCCCCATGAACAAGACGGAAGTGATGGCCCTCCTGAAGCAGAACACGAACCCTCGGGGCGTTGAGAACTGGAAACGCCTGGCGCGCATGGGCGGCAAGACGAAGAGTTTCGGCATCGGGTTGACCCAGCTGCGAAAGCTGGCGAAACAAGTGGGCCGCGACCATGCCCTGGCCAAGAAACTGTGGCAGACGGACTGCTACGACGCGAAAGTGTTGGGCTTGTTGGTCGACGACCCCAAGCAGTTGACGCGTGAGCAGGCCGAGGCGCAGGTGGACGACCTCAGCATGGGCATGTTGTCACACGTGTTCGCGTCGTGTGATGCCACCCTGGGCAAGTCACCCTTCGCGGTGGAACTCGCCGATGAGTGGATGGACAGCAAAGACGACATGCGTCGGCGCTGTGGGTTCCTGCTGCTGTACGAGCTGTCCAAGGACAAGCGCAAGACCGCTCAGAATGACGCCTTCTTCCTCAAGCGCATTGCCCAGATCGGGAAGACGATCAAGAAGGAAGAGAACTGGGTGAAGGACGCCATGAGCGGGGCCATGCTCGGTGTTGGCAAGCGCAACAAGGTCTTGAACAAGGCCACGCTCAGGGTGGTGAAAGCCATCGGTCCGTTGCAGGTGGACTATGGCGAAGGCAACTCCTGCGAGCCGCTGGACCTTGCCATGCATCTGACGAAGCCTGCGCTGAAGAAGCGCTTGGGGGTCTGAATGAAGCCGCCCCTGGGATGGGACCGCCGGCGGGTCTTGTTGGGTGGTCTGGCGGGCCTGGCTTTGCCGGCCCTGGCCGCTGGAAGGCCTGTCCCCCGTATCGGCGCGGTGCAGGAGGAGAGCGGCCCAAGTGGGCCCTCGACTTGGGGCGTGCAGGTGGTGCTCGTGCGACACGCAGAGAAGCAAACGGGGGAGGACCCCGAGCTGACGGAGGCTGGCCACAGCATGGCTCGGGGGTTGGCGTCCCTGCTGTCAGCGGCGCCGGTGTCTTATCTCGAGCACAGCCCCTTCCGGCGGACTCAGCAGACCCTGGCGCCTCTCGCCGTGGCGCATGCCTTGGCTCCCCGCGTGACGGACCCGCGCGATGTCGAGGCCCTGCGCGACCGCCTGCACGCGCTCCCGGACGGCGCGGTCGCCGTCGTGGCGGGCCACTCCAACACCCTTCCGCAGGCGGTGCGCGCATTGGGCGGGTCCATCGATGGTCTGAACGAGAAGGGCCACATCGAAGACCCCGTGTTCAATCGCATGTTCGTGCTCTCGCTTCGACGCAGGGAGGACCACCCGGTTTCCACCAGTTGCCTGGAGCTGCGTCTGCCGTGAGTCACGACGCGCGCTGACGGGCATCATCTTCCCGTCACCTTGCAACGCCCGGTTTCATCTTGGGGAAACCTTGCTGCACAAGCGGGCTCCTAGTCTTCGTTCAGGTGGCCACGTCGATGCGACGCGGCCGTACCAGCAACGAAGAAATGAAGATTTGGAGCCGCACCATGAACACCACAACCACCGTGCTCGTCGTTGGCCTCTTGGCCGCCCTCAGTACGCCGGCCGATGCTGGAGGCGATATCTGCGAGAAGACAGCCAAACTGCAGAAGTCTTCCGCGGCCTTTGAGTTGAAGGAGGAGCTGAAGGTCTCCCTGGCCGTCTGCGAGAACCTCACGGACCCCGTCGCTCGCGCCGAGTGCAGGCAGCAGGCGCGCGCGGACTACCAGGAGAACAAGCAACTGGCCAATGACCAGTTCCTTGCGCGCTTGGATCTCTGCGATTTGTTGGGTGGCGGGGCCTACGACCCGGACATCGACCCGGATGAGTTCAGCACGACCATCGACAACCCTTTCCTGCCCTTTCCTGTAGGAGCCATGTGGCTCTATGAGGGTGAATCGGAGGATGGGATGGAGTTCATCGAGATCGAGGTCCTGGACAGCACCCGGGAGATCCTCGGGGTGGAGTGCGTGTCCGTGCGCGACGTCGTCTACGACGAGGACGGTGAAGCCGTGGAGGACACCATCGACTGGTTCGCCCAGGACAGCGACGGCAACGTCTGGTACTTCGGTGAGATCTCCTTCAACTACGAGGACGGTTTCATTGCAGATGTCGAAGGCTCCTGGCTAGCGGGCGTCGATGGTGCCAAGCCGGGCATCGTGATGCTTGCCGACCCCACCGTGGGTGTCACCTACCGGCAGGAGTGGTTGTTGGGGGATGCCGAAGACGCCGCCACGGTGCTCTCGGTCGATGCGACGCTGAGCATCGGCCTGGGGATGTTCGACGACTGCGTGCAGACGGCCGACTTCCTGCCGCCGGAACCCGACGAGCTGGAGCACAAGTTCTACGCCGAAGGCATCGGCTTCCTGTTCGAGACCAAGCCCGGCGAGGACGAGACGGTGGAGTTGGTGGGCTACACAGGACTCTAGTCCTGGGGCAAGAAGCTCTCTTCCCTGTCCGTGCGGCCCGTCAGCTGTTCAGTCAGCTGTCGGGCCGTTTTTCTTGACCCCGGCGCGGCGCCGACCCACCGTGGTGCCCTTGCTCCCCACGGGTGTCGTTTCGCATGAGCCAAGCCAAGGACATCTTCTTGGATGTACGCGAGCTTCCTGAGGCCGAACGGGAGCTGTTTCTCGTGGAAGCCTGTGGCGGCGATGACCAGTTGCGGGCCGAGGTCGATGCGCTGCTCGTGGCGGACGGCTGCGTGGCCGACGTGCTTGGGACGACCGTGGAGGCGGTGGGCCAGGGCTTGATCTCAGAGGCGTCGCGCTCCGGTGCGATGTCCGCTGCCCTCCATGGGGACCTGCAACTGGGAGACCGGGTGGGGCCGTTCCTGCTGGAGGAAGAGCTGGGCGTCGGGGGCTTTGGCGTGGTGTTCCGGGCCAGCCAGGAGCGACCGGTGCGCCGGCAGGTTGCGCTCAAGGTCATCAAGTTGGGCATGGACACCCTGTCGGTGATGGCTCGTTTCGAGCTGGAGCGCCAGAGCCTGGCGCTCATGAACCATCCCAACATCGCGCAGGTCTTTGATGCGGGCGCGACGGAGGCTGGGCGGCCCTACTTCGTGATGGAACTCGTGGAGGGGGTGCCGATCACGGAGTACTGCCGCGGAGAAGGGCTCAGTCTTTCGGAGACCCTGAGGCTCTTCGTCCTCGTCTGCCAGGCCGTGCAACATGCACACCAACGCGGCGTGCTGCACCGCGACCTCAAGCCGTCCAATGTCCTGGTGGCTACCGTGGATGGTCAGGCCCAGCCGAAGGTCATCGACTTCGGCATTGCCAAGGCCATCGGTGACGAGGGTCTCGATGGGCCCTTCGGTGACCTCGGCAGCGGAACGCCAGCGACGCGCGAGGGGCTGCTGCTCGGCACGCCGGATGCCATGAGCCCGGAGCAGGCTCGTGGTGTTCCGGATATCGACACACGGGCCGACGTCTACTCGCTGGGGGTGCTGCTCTACGAGCTCCTGTGCGGGGAGAGGCCCTTCGACGGCCGGGGCATGGGTCTCGCTGAACTCCTGAACACGATCCAGGAGAAGGACCCGCTGCGTCCGAGTGTGCGTTCCGGTCAGGCTCAGGCAGGAGCATCCGAGCTGGACTGGGTGGCCATGTGTTGCCTCGAGAAGGACCGAGACCGTCGCTATGCGTCCGCGAGCGAGCTGGCGGCGGACGTGGAACGCTTTCTCTCCGACGAACCGCTCCGTGCCGCGCCGCCGTCCACCCGCTATCGGATGCGCAAATTGTTGCAACGGCATCGGGCCGCAGCGCTCGCCGTGGGCGGCATCGTCCTGGCTTTGCTGGTGGGCGGCGTGGGCACGGCTGTCGGGCTGATCCGTGCAGAGGGCTTGAACACGCGGCTGAGTGCCTCGTTGGAGGAGACGCGCGAAGCCAATCGCCAGCTGGACCAGGCGTTGGCGGAGAGGTCGCGCGTCAATTTGCAATTGGACCTGGCGTTGGTCGAAGCGCGCACCCAGGCCGACATTGCACAGGCAGTGAACGACTTCCTGAGTGAGGATCTCCTGGGGGCAGCGAGGCCGACCGGAGGGGTGATGCAGGGGCCCGACATGCCCATCCGGGATCTCGTCGATGTTGCCGCCGCCGAACTCGACCGCGTCTCCCTGCCGGGAGGGCGTTTTGAGCAGCGCCCACTCGTGGAGGCCGCGCTGCGCTACACACTGGGCACGACGTACGACACCCTGGGCTCCTATGAAGAGTCGGCGAGGCACATGGCGCGTTGCGTGGAGTTGCGTCGGGAGCATCTTGGCCCAAGCCAGCTGTCGACCCTTGAAGCCCTCAGCTTCCTGGGAACGACGCGTCTTCGGCTTGGGCAATGGGCACAGTCACTGGAGGACCAGCGCGCGGCCTACGGGGGGCTGATGGAGAGCGTCGGCTTGGAGAGCGTTACGACGCTTGCCTCGGCCGCCAGGCTCTCTTCGGCACTGCGGCGCAACGGGCAGGTCCAGGAAGCCCTGCAGTTGTTGACCGAGGCGTTGCCCGTGGCGAGGCGCGTGCTCGGCGAGCGCGCCCCCGTCAGCACCGACCTCGGCTCAGCGCTGGGTGTCCTGAACGCGGACCTGGGTCGCTTTGATGTGGCCGCCGATCTGTTCCGCGATGTGCTCGAGGTCCAACAAGATCTGTTGGGGGCACAGAGCCCCGTGACGCTGAATACGAAGACGCACCTCGCCACCAGCTTGCGCGCGTTGGGAAATCACGAGCGGTCGCTTCAGCTCTATCTCGAGGCGATCGAGGTGCAGCGCGCCGTCGAGGGCGAGACCCACCCCAATGTCCTGAACACCCTGTTCAATATCTTGGAGTGCCTGCGCTCCATGAATCGCCTGCAGGAGGCGGAGGCCATCGTGCTCAAGGCGCTGCCGGCCGTTGAGCAGGCCTATGGCAGGGAGCATCCCAATACGCTCCTGTGGTGGAGCAGTCGCGGAGGCCTTGCCGCACAGCAGGGCGATGGGACAGCGGCAGAAGCGGCGTACCGGGTCGTGCATGAGCGATCCCTGCTGGCGCTCGGCAAGAACCATCCCATGCGCGTGGCGAACAGTTGGGCCCTGGCCGGTCTGTTGCACGGAATGGGTCGCGGGCCGGAGGGGCATGCCCTCTATGTGGAGACCCACCAGGGCCTGGTGGCCGAGCACGGGGCGAAGTACCCCATGAGCATGGAGGGGGCCTTGCTGGTCGGGGTCTCTCTACGTGTGCTGGGGGATTTCGAGGCTGCCGAAGTCCAGTTGCTCCAGGTGCATGAGGAGGCGGTTCAGAGCTCGGACGAGACCCACCCCGTGGCACAGGAAGCGGCGGCCTCCCTCTCTGTCATCGAGTCCCAGCGCGACGCTCCAGAGCAGGCGGCGCGCTGGATGGAGTCGGCCATGTTGCTCCAGGGCAGCACGAACGGCCGGGCAAGAGGCAGCTGGGCGGGCGCCATGCAACAATTGGTGCTGGCCTGGCGACGAGCAGGGGACGAGCCGGCCGCCCGGGAGTGGGAGGCGCGGCTCCGCTAGCCCATCCCATCGATGGATGGATGCTTGCGTGTGCGTTGCTCGGGTGCCGGCTAGGGTTGAAGGAGCATGCGCGCGGCTTCGAGGCCCTCTGCGGAGGAGCCGCCGCCGCCGATGAAGTTGCACTCCATCACGAGACTCCCGCGTGCCACGACCATCGACTTCACCTGGAGGGTCTCGCCCATGGCCGAGATGGTCTTCTCGGCCCAGACACCCTTGAAGCCGTCTTCGTCCACGGCTGTGTAGTCGGCGCTTTCGATGGTGATGTTGCCGGTCTTCATCGCCTCGTCCTTGGCGCGCAGCAGCTGTTCCTCAAGCACGGTCAGACGGTCCGCCCAGAGCGGAGACGACATCACGAACACGGCCACTTGCCGACTGATCTGCGGGCGCTCCTTGAACTGCATGACCAGGATGCGCGCATCGTTCAACTCAGAGAGGACTTCGTCCACGTCCTCGCTGGGTAGGTAGGACATGGCCGCCGCGAGTTGAGCAGCCAGCATCTTGATGATCTGAGTGCCCCAGAGCTCTTCGTCGCCGTCGGTGACGTGCTCTTCATAGCCCCTGAGGACTGCCTCGATGTCGGTCCCAGGCAGCGCCCGACTCTCGGGCAGCATGTACCAGATGGGGCGGCTGATGACGGCCGTCTCCTTGGGGGGGTGCTGAAAGGCTCTTTGGATGCCCGCCTCGCCTTCGATCGCCACGAGCTCGTCGATGAAGCGTTCGCCTACCTTGTAGGCAAAGGTGAACTGTGCAACGGCGACCTTCATCACGTAGAGCTGCGCGGCAGAGATGGAGTCGGATTGGGGGACGGTATCGATAGAACGCTCGAAGATCTCGAAGCCATCGGACAGTCCGGCTGATGCGCAGGCCTTGCGGCTGACGTGTTGCGCATGGCCCTCGATCACAGCGCTCACAGCCTGCAGGGAATCCATGTCCGTGCACGAGCTGATGACCGCGTTGAGGTCGTAGCGAGCGTGATCGATGGCATGCACCGACTCATGCACGAGCACCGCCTTCAAGACATTCAGCGAGTTGAGTTCTGGTATTTCGAGCAGCTTGGCGAGGGTCTTGATGTTCTCGCGGCAGACCAGGATCTCGCCCGTCCCGAAGGCGAACTTCGCCATGAGAGCCTCCGAGAGCGTCTTGGACATGCTCTCGGCGCTCGTCTCGGCCTGCTCGCCCTCTCCGAGCTGGGCGACCATCTGGGGGCCAAGCTCCTCCTTGAGGACTGCTTGCAGCTCAGGCCGTGAGATGAATCGCACGCTGACGGTCTCCAGCTCCGTCGTCGTCTCGGCTGCCGCCAAGGCGAAAGCCTCCTGGCCCAGGATGTGCAGGTCGTCTCCACTCAGGTGTTGGATCCCCTCGGAGACGTCCGGCTCAGCTTGAAGGGCCCACGCGGGGCCAATCAGGAAGCCGAGCGTCAGGGCGAGACCCAGCAGTCGATGAAGGGCCGTGCGGGTTGCTTCGTCGGAAGGAAGTTTCACAGGCGCGATCCGCTGGAGGAGCGTTGGGTCAGTTCGGTGGGGCGGCCAGTCTATGCAATCCCGTCTTCGCCGCACTCGGCAGCCGGGGGTCCGCTTGGGTAGGCTCGGCGGCCCCTTGCCACCCGCCCCCAGGAACCTGCTCATGCGCGCGACGCCAACTCTTCATGTCCGCCAACCTTCTTGGCGGGCCGAATGGCCCTTCGCTGGCCTGTTGCTCACGGCGATCATGCTGCTCGCAGGGGTGACGGAGCTGTGCGCTCAAGCGGATCGTCTGGCGGGCAGCTCCCGCCGGGTGCCGGCGGGCCTGCCGCCGAACGTGACCTATGACCTGCGCATTCCCACGCCCGCTTCCGTCTTGGGTTGGGAGGTGGGCACCTGGCACGTTCGGCCTGACCAGATCGTGCGCTACTTCGAACGCTTGGCACAGGTGAGCGACCGCTTTCATCTGGAGACCTATGGCGCGACGCACGAGCAGCGCCCGCTCTTGTTGGCCACGGTGAGCACCCCTGCCAATCTCGGACGCATCGAGCAGATTCGGGAAGAGCATGTGGCGGCCGTGCGGGCTGGGGATGCGCCGAGCGAAGACCGCAAGGCCGTGGTCTGGATGGGCTACAGCGTGCATGGCAACGAGCCGAGCGGTGCCAACGCGTCACTCCTGATGGCCTACTATCTTGCGGCGGCGCAGGGCCCCGGTATCGAACAGCTCCTGGAGAACACGGTCATCCTGATGGACCCCGCCATCAACCCGGATGGCTTGGGGCGATTTGCACACTGGGCCAATATGTACAAGGGGCGCCAGCTCGTTGGCGATGCGTGGCATAAGGAGCACCGGGAAGCGTGGCCGGGGGGGAGAACCAACCACTACTGGTTCGATCTCAATCGCGACTGGTTGTTGCTGACACACCCCGAGTCCCGCGGGCGGATTGCGAAGTTCCAGGCTTGGAAGCCGAACCTGTTGACCGACCATCACGAGATGGGCACCAGCAGCACCTTCTTCTTCCAGCCCGGAGTCCCCAGTCGGCAGAACCCCCGGACCCCGGCCGCGAATCTCGAGCTCACCCGGGCCATCGCTGCCTACCATGCGGAGGCCTTGGATGCTTCTGGAGAGATCTACTACAGCGAAGAAGGCTTCGACGACTTCTACTACGGCAAGGGCAGCACCTACCCGGATGTGCAGGGCGCGGTGGGGATCCTCTTCGAGCAGGCCAGCTCCCGGGGACACCTGCAGACCAACGCGTGGGGCGAGCTTTCCTTTCCCGAGACCATCGCCAACCAGGTCACCGCCTCTCTTTCGACCTTGCGAGCGGCGGGAGCCTTGCGGCAGGAGCTGTTGCAATTGCAGGCCGATGCCACCAACTCGGCACGCGAGGAAGCGGCTGAGGACCCCATTGGTGCCTATGTGTTTGGGCACGCTCGCGACGCAGCACGGGTGGCCAAGATGGCGGACATCCTTCGGCGTCACGACATCGCGGTACATGGGCTGCAGGACGAACTCGAGTTGGACGGCGTCAGCTATCGGCCGGGCATGGCCTACCTGGTTCCGTGCGACCAGCTCCAGTACCGCCTGATGAAGTCACTCTTCGAAGCGCGCACGGAGTTCGAGGACGACACCTTCTACGACGTGTCCACCTGGGTCTTTCCCATGGCCTTCGGCCTGGACCACGGGGAGCTTCGTCGTGAGGACTTCGGGGTGGGGCTGGGCGGAGTGATCGGCGAGCGACTGCTGTCCGAGCCCATCATCAGGGGAGTCCTGGATCTGAGAGAAGACTACTGGGCTCAGAAGGAGACGTCCCAGCACCCTGTGGCCTACGCCTTCGAATGGCACGGTCTGCATGCTCCGCGGGCCTTGGCGCGGCTGCACGCTGCGGGTGTTGTGCCGCAGGTGGCCACGCGACCCATGACCGTGCGGACTCGTGGTGGTCCGGTGGAGTTGGACTACGGGTCGATCCTGGTGCCCACGGGCGTGCAGGACATGGAGCGCGTCGCCCTGCGAGAAGTCATGCAACGCATCGCGGCGGAAGACGGCCTCAGGGTGCACAGCCTGAGAACGGGCTGGACCTCGGAGGGACTGGATCTCGGCAGCCCCAGCGCGCGCCCGTTGCAGGCCCCGCGTCCTGTCCTGCTCACGGGAGGAGGCGTGTCGAGCTATGCCGCAGGCGAGGTCTGGCATCAGCTGGACATGCGTTGGGAGCAGCCTCTCGCCATGGCCGATGTGGAGGACTTCGGGAGCATCGACCTGGAGACGGTCACCCACGTCTTGATGGTGGGTGGGGGCGGTGGTCTGTCGGAGTCCCAGTTGGAATCGCTGAAAGGCTGGGTGCGCGGCGGTGGAGTGCTCGTGGCCAGTGGTTCGGCCGCCTCTTGGGCGACCACGCGGGTGCTGGGCCAGGAGCGCGCAGACTCGGACGAGAACGAAGAGCACGAGGATGAGGATGAGGAAGAACTGCTCGATGAGCGCGGTGAGCCGGTCGAGCCCGCCTATGCCGACTATGAAGCTGACCGGGCCAAGACCCTGGTGAGTGGGAGCATCTTTGAGACCCGGGTCGACCTTACGCACCCCTTGGCCTACGGCATGGTGCGCGACCGATTGCCCGTGTTCCGGACGGGCACCAGCATCCTGGAGCGGAGCTCTGATCCCTACGCCGATGTCTGTGTGTACACCCGCTCACCACTGCTGAGCGGTTACTCCAATGCGGAGAATGTCGAGCGCATCGCTGGCACCACAGCAGCGACGGCACAGCGCTTTGGCGGTGGGTCGGTGGTGCGCATCGCGGACGACCCGCTGTTCCGTGGCTACTGGTACGGCAGCGCGCGGCTCTACGCCAACGCGCTCTACTTCGGCGACATCCTCAAGTACACCCGCAGTGTCGTCGGTGCTGGGGCGAGCGAAGCGGACGAGGGCCTGTCGAGCATCGACGAGCACTAGCAGCCTCTCAGCTTTGGTCTTCCGTGCGGGCTTCAAGGCGCGCTTCGAGTTCGCGGATGCGCTCGTCACGTGTGGCCAAGGCGGCGGTCACCTGCGCTTCGGTGAAGCGAGGTGTGATGTGTTGGGGGCAGTTCCAATCGAAGGCCTCGACGTGAAAAGTCGCGACGCGTTCGATGCGGGCGCGATAGTCGGGGTCTTCGAGCTGGCCCAGGATGTCGGGGCGGTCTGCGGCATCCACGATCTCCGCGCGAGCCAGGATCTTGAGCCGTTGTCGGTTGGGGTAATCCATCAAGATCAGGGCCACACGATCGTTGCTCTTCACGGCTCCGGTGCTGATGTACTGGGAGTTGCCCTTGAAGTCAGCGAAGCCCAGGGTCTGTGAATCCAGCACTTTGAGGAAACCCGCGGGGCCTCCCCGGTGCTGCACATAGGGCCAGTCATTCTCGAGCACCGAGGCCATGTAGAAGCTGTCCCGGGCTTGGATGAATGCCGCCTCCCGCTCCGAGAGGTGGCTGTCGTCAAAGTCCATGTCTTCGAGGCGTTGGTTGCGCTCGCGCATTCCATTGTTCGTTTGGACAGCCTTGACGTCTGCGGTGAACGTTAACTCCGGGTAGCGGCGTGACATGTTGGTCGTCCTCGACAGGTGAGGGATGTGGCCGTCGGCCGTGCGGTCAAAAAGTGTTCACGTTGCAGCGCTTCGAGCACGTGGAGCGCGGGAAGCGAGGGCGGGGCGCACCTGTGGCATGCCCCGCCCTCTGCGCTGTCTTGCTGGTGATCTTACTGCCCGTCTGGCTTCAGGCCGTGGCGCCGGCGAGCAACTGAACTTCAGGGAAGTCGATGTCGATCTGCGCCGACTTGGCGAACAGGTTGGTGAGCACATTCAGCCCCACGAGCCCGATGATCTCGACGATCTCGCCCTCACCGAAGCCTGCTTCCCGAACGGCGTTCCACTCGGCGGTCGTGAGCTCACCGCGGTTGTCGTTGACGGAGCGAGCAAACTTGACGGCCGCATCTGCCTTCGCATCTGCGGAGCCGCCTTCCCGGGCAGCCAGGATCTCGCTGTCATCCAGACCGGCCATGTTGCCCAGGGCCGTGTGCGCCGAAACGCAGTACTGGCAACTGTTCTCCTCGGCCAAGGCCAAGGCGATCCGCTCCCGGGTCCGGGCGTCCAGCTCGCCGCGCTGCAGGTTGCCGTTCAGGCCCAGGAAGGCGGCCAGGGTCGGCGCAGAGTTTGCGAAGACTTTCATGAAGTTGGGGACCATTCCAAACTGCTTGTTGATGCCTTCAAGCAGGTCCTTGGTCTCGCCGGTCGCGTCCTTGAGCTCTACGTGGTTCAAACGGGTCATGTCCTTCTCCTTGGATAGGTGTGTGCGGGGTTCTGAAAACTGCGGGATGGGTTGTGGGGTGAGCTGGCGATGCGGGCCCTCGGGCCGTGTCTTCAGCTGCCGGAGGTCGCGCTCAGTTCAGCCAAGCGGCTGGATAGCTCTGAGGCTGGGGCTGCTCCGATGACGCGCTGCACTTCTTGGCCGTGCTGAAAGAAGATCAGCGTGGGGATGGAGCTGATGCTGAAGCGCTCGGAGAGCTCGGGCTGCTTGTCGGTGTCCACCGAGGCGATGCGGGCCGTTCCTGTGAGCTCGGCTGCAAGCTCTTCCAGAGTGGGAGCCAGCGCTCGGCAGGGCGGGCACCAATCGGCCCAGAAGTCCACGAGCACGGGGGTCGAACTGGCCAGCACCTGCTCATCAAAGGTCTCGTTGCTGAGCGGAACGATGTGCGGCTGACTCTTGGCGGGAGATCCCATGTTGAGGGTCCTTTCGTTGGGTGAAGGCCTCGGTGTCGGCCGACGGGGCCGAGGGAGGCGACCACTCCCATTGCGAAGGCCGTGCCAATTCCGACGCATGTCGTTAAGTGCCTTGCTGCAAATCTCTTGAAGAGATCTGGCTGGAATCCGCAAGGTTCCGAGGATTTGGTAATCACGAGATACCGTCTCTCAATGGCACGAAATCTCGTACTTCGGCGCCGCCATCGAGGAGCGGAACCAGCGAGAGCTGGAGCGAAAGCGCGCCCGCGTCTCTCTGCGCCTGCAAGAGGTTCCATATCTGGTTTGACCGCCGTGCCTGTCGCGGATATGCTCCTGCAAATGCGTCGCAATAACAGTTCTGCGCGCTCTGACTCGATAGGCGTATCCATGGACATCGGCCTGATCTACGGCTCTTCCACCGGTCGGACCCGGGCGGCTGCGGAATTCATCCGTTCCGAGCTGGGTTCCTCCCATGTGCGCAGCTGCGACGACATTCGCTGTTGCGGCCGCAGCGCCTTTGCAGCCCGGGACCTGCTGATCGTGGGCGCCTCCACGTGGAGCGTCGGCGAACTCCAAGAGGATTGGCATCGGGCCGTTCCCCACCTGGCTGGCCTCGACCTGTCCGGCAAGCGGGTCGCGATGTTTGGCCTGGGTGATCAGCGGAACTATGCCGGCACCTTTGTCGACGCCATGGGGCTGCTGCACGAGAAGCTGACCTCGCTCGGAGCCCAGCTGGACCTGGGTTGGTGGTCTACCGAGGGTTACGACTACCGCACGTCGCTCGCCGAGTACGGGGGGCGCTTCTGCGGCCTGGCGCTCGACGACGAGAACCAGCCAGAGCTCACCGGACCGCGAATTCGGGCTTGGTGTGAGCAGTTGCGGCACGAATTGGGCCTGCCCGACGACATTGTCCGGGCAGCCTGACTGGCGAAGTAGCGGAGTAGGTGTCTTGGAACCCGGCCTGGAGCCGCGTGTCCTTCGACATCTGACGGCCCTGTCCCCGCCTTGCCCGTCGTCAAACACTCACGGGCGCGCAGGCATCCGGATCGACTATCCTGCGCGGCCCGTTTTTGCGACCTCCCGCTTCTGGGACGCGACGCGTCCCCCTCTTTGAACCAGGATTTCTCCCATCATGTTGACCGCACTGACCACCGCTTTGCTGCTCGGTTCCTTGTTCCAGGATGCGGAGCCTGCCGCTCCGGCACCTGCCCACGATCCCAAGGCGATGGTGATCGTGGATGAGTTCACGGACATGCTCTACAGCCCCAAGGCCGACGGTCTGCAGACTCTCGCCTTCGACATGATCCTGCCGGCGGGACCCATGGGTGGTTCGCTGGGGACCCTGAGCGTCACGTGGAACATGAAGAGCGGGGCCGACGGCTCTTTCGCCATGGCTGACGCCATGAAGGAGCAGATCCCCGAGGCCATGCGGGCCGGGATGATGGAACAGTTGAACGCGCAGATGGGGGCGATGGCTGGACAGATCGCTGCGATCCAGACCAACCAGGTCATGCAGGACGCACTCGACGGGCGCACGGCTGCACTGGCCGGCGTCGAGGAAGGCTTCGTCAAGGTCGAGTGCGCAGCGCTGCCCGGCAGCGAGGGCGGCGACCGCACCCTGTACTTCGAGGACGGCTTGCTCGTGCAGACGAAGCAGATGGTCGCGGGCCAGTTCGGTGAGTCCGAGAGCGTGGGCGTCATGCGCTGGGTTCCCATCGCCAAGGACTCCGAGCTCCTGGTGCTTGGTTCCACGGATGAGACCAGCTCTGGCATGACCCAATCCTCGAGCTTCGTGCGTGAGCGAGTGGGCGGCTTCCTGCTGGTGACCGCCATCGAGGCCGAGGCCATGGGGCAGGCGCAGAAGATGACCTTCACGAACTTCGTGGTGAACGGAAAGCCAGCGGCCCTCAAGGCCGAGGCGACTCCTGACGCCCGTGACACCATGGGTGAGATGGAAGCGGGCGAGCCGAGCGAGGGCTGAGCCGCTACACAAGCGGGGAGATCACGGTGCGCTCCACATGCTGGCGGTGCCTGAAGCCAGCGCAGCTTTGTGTTTGCTCGCGCACGCAGCGTGTAGACAACCGCACCCGCGTCTTCTTGCTTCAACACCGGCGTGAGCGCATGCACGCCGTTGGCACCGCGCGACTGGCCCGGCTGGGCTTGCGAGACGTCGACGTGTGTGACGCGGTGGGCGCAGTGCCGCGTCCGGATCTGCTTCCGGATGCGGCATTGCTCTACCCGAGTGCCGGCTCGCGCGACCTCGCGAGCCTTGCGCCGAGTGAACGGCCTGGTCAGCTCGTCGTGCTCGATGGGACCTGGCGTCACGCCCGCCGCTTGTTTCTCGACAACCCTTGGTTGGCAGAGCTGCCGCATGTGCACCTGCGGCCGGAGGAGCCCAGCCGCTACCGCATCCGCAAGCAGCCAGGCGAGCACTGCGTCTCGACACTGGAGTCCCTGGTTTGCGCCCTGCGCATCCTGGAGCCCGAGACGAAGGGTCTGGATGAACTGCTCTCCGCCTTCGACTCCATGATCGACGAGCAGCAGGAGTTCATGCAGCGGCCTGCAGCGAAGGGGCGGTATCAGCAACGAGCTCCACGCGCTGCACGTGCGGTTCCGACGATCCTGCTGGAGCAGCCTCAGCGTTTGCTCGTGGTCTACGGGGAGTCCGCGCCGGGCCCTGCCTTGAGCGCGGCAACTTCCGAAGTCTCAACCGACGTCGACTCAGGGCCCCACGAGGCAACGGGCGCGGCAGCAGCTTGCGGGCCTCGGCAACTGATCCGTTGGAGTGCGGTGCGACCGGGGTGCAGCGTCGCTGAGATCTTGGAGGGTGCAGCGGGCGCATCAGGATCCAGTCTGGCTGGTGAACAGTGCCCGGAGGTTTTCGACGCCCTGATCCGACCGGAAACGGGGTCGCCTCAGCCAGGACACCTGGCCCACATGGGGCTCGACCCGGCGGAGTTCGAGGGCGCTCGCCCCATGGTGGATGTTGCGCGGGATTGGCGGGCCTTCCGCCGTCCGGACGACCTCGTGTTGGCCTGGCACCCGGCGGTCCTGCGCATGCTGGGCTGGCTGGACCCGATGCCTGGCGAGACCTTCGCCCTGCGAGCCCTGTGGGCGAACGTCACACATCGCAAGATGGGCTCCTTGGCCGACGTTGTCGAACAGGCGCAATTGGATCGGCCACATGTGCCGCTGCGCGGGCGAGCTGCTGAGCGACTTGCGGAGGCCGTCGCGGTGGCGCATGAGTTGGTTCGCTCCGCCCCGCGCGTTGCCCATCTGGGCCGCCGCCCGACCTGAAGTGCCCTGAAGATCCCTGCAGAACAGGGCGGGCTGGTGCCGGTGGTAGAGTGTCGCTCCTTGCTCCAAGCACCTCGGAAAGACCTGTATCGATGCTCATTGCCCGCCCGCGCCGGATGTTTTCGAGAGACTATCTCGTGTCGCGGGACGATGGGGAGCGTGTCGCCGACCTGGACATCACGCTCCTGAAAGAGGGCGGGGTGCTGCGCTACGACGGCAAGACCTATCGCATCGAGCGGGAGGGTTTCATGCAGGGGCCCTGGCAACTCAAGGACGGCGCCGAAGTTGTGTTTGAAGCGCAGAAACCAAGCTTGGTTCGCAATCGTTTCATCACCGTGGTCAAGAACGCGTCCCTTGAGTTGGCGGCGCAGGGTTGGGCGCTGCAGGAGTTCAAGCTCGTGGGCCCCGACTGGGCGCAGCTTGGTCGGGTGCGTCGACCATCGCTTTTCTCCCGGCGAATGGATGTGGAGTTGTCGGAGCTGGTGCCGGAACTGGCCCAGCTGTTCTTCCTGTTCCAGGCCATGGTGATCTGGCAGCGTGCCGACGCCGCCGTCAGCACGCCCTGACTTAGTGCACGCTCATGCTGCGCCCGTTATCGGCGGCGCTGAGCCCTAGCAGGATGTCGGCGTTGCGTTCAGCCCACGGTTCCGGGCTGTCCGTTTGTCGCGCGGTCTCGGGTTGGCACTTGCGAAGCATCTCTGTATTGATGATTCCGGGGCTCAAGCACACGGCGGCCAGGCCTTCGGGCAATTCCTGGGACAGGCTGCTGCTGAAACCTTCCACGGCAAACTTGGTCGTGCAGTACGGCCCGACGAGAGGCGACGCGGATCGCCCCCAGCCCGAGCTGAAGTTCACGATCACGCGCGTGCGGGTCGGCGTGGCAGGCGTGCTGGTTGTCTGGCTGGCCGCCAGCATGCGCGGGACGAAGGAGCGCACGACGTTGGCGAGGCCTCCCACATTGACGGCCAAGAGCTGATCGAACTGGGCCGCTGGTATCTCCCAGAGGGGCGCCAGGTCGTTCATGAGCGCCGCATTGTTCAGTACGAGGTCGGGGATGAAGCCCGCGTCGTGCAGGCGGGACGCCCAAGCTTCCACGGCGCCAGGATCTGCCACGTCAATGGCTGCGAAGGGCAGCGTGCCGGCTGCGCTGGAAGACAGGCGTTCCTGCTCCTGCCATGGGAGGAGAGCGTTGAGTTCGGCCAGGGCGGCGGCCGAACGACCGCAGCCGACCACGCTGTGGCCTCGCTGCGTGAAGGCCAGCGCGAGTGCCCGGCCTACCCCGCGTGTTGCCCCGGTGATCAAGACCTTGCGCTCGTCAGCCGCCGGTAGCGGACCGAGCGAGCGTGCATTGGAGGGCAACTCAGCGCGTCTCGTCGAAGTAGTCGAGCTTGTCCACCGACATGAAGATGCTTGAGACGATGTTCATGGAGTGGGCCATGACACGCTTCACGTAGCGGTACATGAGAGCGGCGGGGACGGGGTGGGAACTCTCTGCCGAGTTGGTGAGCAGGTGCTTGACCCGCTCGTCGCAGTGACGCAGGACGGCTTCTCCTTGCTCGCAGAACGCGCGCGCAAGATTCTCGTCCTGGCTTTCGTGCAGGTTGCGCATCTTCGCCAGCAGGCGGCTGACCTGGTCCTTGAGCTGGACGAGGTCCGCGCGACACGGTTCCGCTGCGAAGTCGGAGACGTTCGAGCCCAGCTCGAAGATGTTCTTGGCGTAGTCACCGATGCGCTCTGCATCCTTCACGAGGCTCATGAGCTTCAGGCAGACCGGGAACTCAGCGCGATCGCTGACGGTGACGTGCACCACGATCTCCCGTCGGATCTTCTGCTCCACGGCATTGATGCGGCGATCCGTCGCGTAGAGATCGTCCCGCACGGTCTCGGGGTCGGTGCCCCCGAGCAGGGTGTTGGACGCCGCGTCGAAGATGTGCCGGCCGTCCTCAAGCATCTGGCCGAACTGCTGGAAGATGCGGGCCAGGCCCTGCTTGTCGCCGAGTAGCCAATGGAACATATGTGTTTCTCAGTCGAAGAAGAGAATGGCCGCGCCGGGGACCGCCACGAAGGCGACCAGCACGTAGACCAGCAGCCAAAGTTTGTTCTTTGTCGCCAAGGCAGCCAGACGACGAGCGCCCCGGAGGGGGATCTCCCGGAGCGCGGGGATGGGGTAGAAAATCAGCGTCCCCAGCATGTTGAACAGCAGGTGCACCAGGGCAATGGTCAGGCCCAAGGAGCTGTCAGCGGCCATGGACGCCAACAAGGCGGTGACCGTCGTTCCGATGTTTGCGCCCAGCGTGATGGGGTAGGCGTTCCTGAGAGTGAGGATACCAGCAGCGCAGAGCGGGACGAGCAGCGAGGTCGTGATGGACGAGGACTGCACGGACACCGTGATGAGCAGCCCCGCCACCATGCCGAGCAAGCCCGACCTGCCGAGCACGCTATTGAGCGATGCCTCGATGCGCGCGACGAGCAAGGCGCGCATGTTCTTGGTGATGTGGTTGAGACACAGGAAGATCATCAGGAGGGCGCAGACGAGCAGCGCCGTGGCCAGACCTCCGCCCGTAAGTCCCATGTCCTCAAGCAGGGACTGGATGAACTTGGTGCCCCCCTTGACGGCACCCTTGATGGGGCTCTTGTACTTGACTCCGTCGCCCATGGACACGAAGTCGGTCAACCAGATGGCCGAACGTTCCATGACGCCCGTGGCCAGCTCGAGGGGCAGCAGCAAGGCGACGGCGCAGTAGTTGAAGATGTCATGCACCGTGGCACAGGCGAAGGCGCGATTGAACTCGGCCGAACGCCTGACGCTGCCGACGCTGACGAGCGTGTTGGTCACCGTTGTGCCGATGTTGGCGCCCATGATCATGGGCACGGCAATACTCAGGTCGAGCTGGCCGGACCCGCAGAGAGCGACGATCGTCGAGGTGGTCACCGAGGAGCTTTGCACCAGCACCGTGCCGAGGATGCCGACGGCAAGGGCCGCGAAGGGGCCGGAGACACCCTCGAAGAGTCCGCCTGCGTGGCCCTCGCCGAGAATCTTGAAGGCCGATGACATGAGCCCGATGGCCACCAAGAATCCGAAGAGCAAACCCAACAGCAGCAGTATGCGAGCCCATGGGGGCAAGCCGCGGGGGGTCGCGGGATGGTTCGTCATCGCAGGTGTGGACACGGGGTCTCCGGCTCCAGGAACGCTGGGCCCAGCTGCCTCGGAGCAAATCGTCCTCACGCCTCGCTCACGAAGTCTTTCCTCAGGCCCGGGCACTTTCCGAATCAAGGCCCCCCGAATCAAGGGATGCGGCCGGAGTCTGGTGACGTCCAGATCCTGAGTGGGCGCCCGGCGACTTTGCGTCTGCGCACTGAGGCCCATAGTCGGGCGGGAACAGTGGGCGGATGCTGGGCCTCATGCACAAGCTCATGACCCCTCTGACCCGGGAGCTGACCCTACGGCGGTTGGCTGCTCTGGATGACCTCATTGGCGACACGCCCCTGCTGGCCATCGAGCTGCTGGATGACGGCCAGCCCCGAACCCTCTACGCCAAGCTCGAGAGCAAGAACTTCACGGGCAGTATCAAGGACCGCATGGCCTTCCATATCCTTGAATCAGCATATGAGCGCGGTGAGATCGAGCCTGGGGCCACGATCGTCGAGGCCACCAGTGGAAACACCGGGATCTCCTTCGCTGCTGTGGGCCGTGCCATGGGTCACCCCGTGCGGATCTTCATGCCCGACTGGATGAGCCAGGAGCGGGTGGCGGTGATTCGCAGTCTAGGTGCGGAGATCATTCCGGTGTCCATGGAGGAGGGGGGCTTTCTGGGAGCGATCAGGCTGGCGGAGCAGGATGCCGGGGACGGGCGCAGCCAGGTCTTCCACCCGCGTCAGTTCGAGAGCGAATCCAATGTCGAGGCCCATGCCATGGCGACGGGGCCCGAGCTGGTGGACCAGTTGGGCAGCTTGGGCCTGACCCCGACGGCCTTCGTAGCGGGGGTAGGCACCGGGGGCACCGTCATGGGCGTCGGGCGGTTCTTCCGGGAGCAGGTCCCCCAGGCCACGGTCCATCCCCTGGAGCCAGCGGACTCTCCCACTTTGCGTACAGGAACGAAGGTCGGGAAGCACCGGATCCAAGGCATCAGCGACGAGTTCATTCCGCCCATCGTGGATCTCGCCGGCCTGGACGAGATCGTCGATGTTCGGGACGGTGATGCGATCCTCATGGCGCAGCGCCTGGCGGAACAGCTGGGCCTCGCCGTGGGCATCAGCTCCGGCGCGAACTTCGTCGGCGCCCTGAAATGTGCGCGGCAGCAAGGCCCTGAGGCCGTGGTGGCGACAGTCTTCCCGGACAGCAACAAGAAGTACCTCTCCACGGACCTATGTCGCGTTGAGCCCGTGCAGGATGGAGACCTGACACCTCACGTGCAGCTGCTCACCTTCCGTGTCGTGAAGGTCTGAACACCGTTCGGTCACACCGCGTGGCCTCTTGATGACGACACCGTTCAGTCACCCCGCCCAAGGGGGCATTCGTACGATGGGGGCTTCGCGACGCGTTGCGCCGGTGCGACGTCGGTCACGAAGTGATGCGGATCGCACAGGGCAGCGTGGGGTCGACCGTTCTCGGTGAGGTCACTGAAGTGCGGCGGCCGTCAGGAACGAAGGAGAACAGCGTGGCTGATCGCAGCGGCACGAGGCAGGGTGAGTGGTGTGCAGGGGGAGGGTCCACGGAACTGGGGGCGGGCCAACGACCAGCGCGCCGGTCTTTCGAGAGCCGCGAGCGTCTGCGCCGTCGCAGAAGCCAACTGGTCCACAGCGCGCCGGCCCGTGTCGCCGCCTGGCGCTCCTTGCGGAAACGCCACCGCTGGGATTGGTTGACTCACTTGTTCAGCCGCAAGCGACCCGCGACCTGAATTCACTCAGCTCTGGTTGTGGTCGCTGTGTGTGCTGCCGATCCGACTTGGTGACCAGGGCTTGGCCTTCATGAGTGTCTCCACGAAGGCCCAGAGGGCCCACAGGCCCCAGCACCAGAAGAGCACCCATGCGATGGACTCGTGGCCAAACAAGGCAGCGCCACCGATGAACACGGCCGGCCAGAACATCTTCTGCGCTGCCTCGCTCAGGTCGAACTCCCATTCGGTCCTGCCTCGGTGCCCCAAGCGGATGTCGCCCTCGAAGCTGTCGGCCTCCAGTTGGCCGTCGCCCATGCCCACGACGCCTTCCATGAAAGACTGACCCAGGACCGGGTCGACGGAATCGAGGTTGCAAGTGAGGGCTCCTGAAAGCGTCCGGACGTCGTAGCGGAAGCTGCAGGAGGTCTCGGCGACTCCGATGTCGATGGAGCCACTGTCGCTGTGCAGCTTTCCTCGGCCCGAAGACATGCGCAGGCCATTCAGGACGACGCGTCCCTTGCGTGTGTTGACGATGAAGTCGTCGCTGACGAGTCCGTTGATGGAGACCGAACCGCCTTCGGTGCGTTCCAGCTCCAGTCTGCCGGCGTGGTCGCGGACCTTGGCGATGCCGCTGCCGGGGTCAAAGCGCAGCGGGGCGCGCAGACTGGAAACTGTCGCATTCACTTCGACACCAGAGATCCGCACGGGGAGGTCCTCCGGCAGATGCACCGTCGCCTCGTGCTTCGGCAGTTGGATCTCGAGGCCCGTAAGGGAGTCGGCCTCGGTACCTGTCCAGTTGCTGGACTGGGCTTCGACGCTCGTGAGCTTGACCTTCTTGATCTTGCCGTCGGTACTGATGCCGATTTCCGGGCGTGACCACGTGCGAATCTCGAGATCCTCGTCGGTCTCCAGGCAGATGCGAACCCAGGCGGCCTCCTTCTGGCCCAGGGCCTGATCCGTCTTGGAATCCACCACGGTGATCGAGCGCGTGCCAGTGAAGCGGTAGGGCTGGGGGTCGCGCACGGCCCTGGGGAAGTCTGCTGCTGCTCCCGCGACCGCTCCTGCGGCAGCCACGGCCGGGGTCGGCTTGGGCCCCGGGCCACCTCTTCGCACCGAGGCGATGTCGGTGCCGAGGTCGCTGGCGCTTTGGTAGCGGCGGTCTGGTTCATTGTGCAGCGCCTTCAGCACCAACTTGTCGACGCCCGCCGTGACTTTCGCGGCATGGCTCGGTGGGTCGAAGTGCCCAGCCGGCAACTTTCCAGTGAGCAATTCGTAGAGCACGACACCCAGGGCGTAGATGTCCGCGCGGTGGTCGACCCGGGCTGAGCTCTTCTGCTCGGGCGCCATGTAGTTGTAGGTCCCGAGCACGACATTGGTGCCCGTGAGATTCGCCGATGGATGCTCATCCCGCAGGACTTTGGCCAGGCCGAAATCCACGACGCGCGGTTCGCCGTTGCTGTCGATGAGGATGTTCTCGGGCTTGATGTCACGGTGCACGATGCCCTGGTCGTGGGCGAAGTGCAGGGCATCACAGACCTTGCCGACCACCGCCAGGGCCTGGTCGGGCGCGATCGTCTCGCGGGCCATGAGCTGCCGCAGGTTGACGCCCGGAACGAACTCCATCACGAAGTAGTGCACATCGCCCTGGCTGCCCATGTCGTGGATGGCCACGATGTTCGCGTGTACCAGCTTGGCGAGGGCGCGCGCCTCGCGCTGGAAACGCTGGACGAGCTGTGCGTCCCGGGCGAGGTTGGGGGACAGCACCTTGATGGCGAGGATGCGGTCGAGGTGCAGATGCTTGGCGCGGTAGATGCGCCCCATGGCTCCCTCGCCGATGACCGACTCCAAGCGGTACTGGCCGAGCAGCGAGCCCTCGGGGAGAGCGTCCCCGTTGTCGTTGAGGACCGGGTGGCTGGGGGTGCCCTTGCCGCCGAAGGTCGGGTGGGCGCCGTGGTTGGTGGCCGCCAGCCGTTCCATGCGGTCCTGGACCTCGAAGTAGCCGGCGAGGTCGTCCGCCAGATCGGGGTGCGCGGCCAGGAGAGCCTTGCGATCAGGGTTGTCCCCCTGGTCGAGCTGGCAGAGGTAGTCGGCGAGCACGGCTTGAAAACGGTCCGCCCTGTCTGGGCTGGGGCTAGGCTGGGTCATGAGTCCTCCAAGGACACGAGCAGTTCCCTGAGTTGCGACAGACCTCGGTGCAGCAAGCCAGCGGCGGCTGCCGTGCTGCGGTCCATGCGTTCGGCGATTTCCGCCAGGGAACACGATTGCCAGTAACGGAGGACGATGGCCTGAGCCTGGGCTTCGGGGAGGGCGCTGAGCCCATCCGACAAGCGCAGCAAGCGCTCGTGCCCCACCAGGATTTCGCTGGGGCTCGCCTGATCTGCAGCGAGCCAGGCGGCCACGTCGAGGCCGCTTCGTTCCAGGGCAGGTCCCAGCGCACGCTCCAGCGGCACCTCCCGGTCCACATCGCGCTTGGCCCGACGCAGGTCGCGCAGGGCGTTCTTCACGTTGTGCCCCAGGATTCGCCGCAGCCAGCCCGCCAGTTGGGCCGAGTTGCTGCCGCGAAAGTGCTCGCGATCCCGGTGGGCTTCAAGGAGCGTCTGCTGGACGATGTCGGATGCATCGAGGCGCTCCTTGAGCCTGGGGTGCAACTGCGCCCTGGCCAGGACGTGGAGATAGCTCCGGTACCTGTCCAGGGGCGGAAGTTGTGGCGAGACGTGTGGGTTCATTCCATGTCCTCGGAGCTCTAGGCACCGTGGTTCGAGAAACTACGCGCAGAAAATCCCGGCTGTTCGATTGTCGCAGATCGGACACCCTAGCGGCCTTGACGCGAAGCGGGGAGGCTGATGTCCTGAGGTGGAACCTCCCGGGAGATTGCCATGCATCCGTCTACCTTTCGTTCCTCGGGCCTCTTGCCTGGCCGCCTGAGCCTGGGGCTCTTGGCCTCAGCCTGCCTGCTCGCCTGCAGCGTCTCGTTCGACGGTGGTGGGAGCTACTCCGGGGATGGTGTGCCCTACAACGGCAGCACGTCCAGCATCAGCCACTGGAACGGCACCGTGAAGCTGGAGATGAGTTGGGGGCAGGACGGGCACGGATTCCGCTATGAGTGGAATGGGCAGGCGATGCCGAGTCTCACAGCTGATGAAGCAGACTTCGTCGTGCCTGAGGGGGGGCGGCTGCTGCTCGCCGAGTATCAGGGTGATGAGAAGCTGGGCGGTGTGATCCTCGAGAACGTGGACGGTGTGCTGATCCGCGACTTCGAGTTGGATGGGGTGCCCCTCGAGTACGGGCCGGAGGGCGCTGAGTGGTTGGGGGAGGCCATTCAATCGGCCATCGCCTACATGGGCCTCGGCGCCAGTTCGCGCGTGCCCCGACTCCATGGCGAAGGAGGTCTGGCTGCCGTGCTGTCCGACATCGAACAACGGCAGACCGACTCAGCCCGATCCCGCTACTACGAGTTCGTGGCGGAGTCTTCAGTTTTCTCCTCTGAGGAGATAGCCACCGCCGTGGAACACGCTGGACCCCGCGTCCACTCCGACGCGCATCTGGCCGACGTACTCGAGGATGCAGCAGAGGCTCGACCCGGCGACACGGTGGTGATGCGCGGCATCCTGGAAGCCGCGCCCAACATCGATTCGGATGCGCATCTCACCGATCTGCTTGAGACGCTTGTGGAGGAGGGCGGCGCCCGGGGCGAGGAGCTGACTCGAATCCTCGAGCTGGCCGCCGACCTGATCGACAGTGATGCCCACCTGGCCGACCTCTTGGAAGAGGTTGCGGTACGTGGTGGGCTCGAAGGTGTGACCACAGCTGCATTCATCCGGGCCCTCGGCGCGGTGAGGTCCGACGCCCACGCTGCGGACATCCTGGAGGATCTCGTGGCGAGCAGCGGCGTCTCCTCCGAGTTGCTCACCAGCTTGCTGAGCCGGACGGCGCTACAGATCGCGAGTGATGCGCACTTGGCAGATGTGTTGAAGGACGTCCCGCTGGCCCGCTTGAAGGAAGCCGGTGTCCGGATGGCATTCCTCGAAGCCGTGCAAAGCATCGCTTCGGATGCCCACGCTGCCGATGTCCTGGAAGACCTCATGAGCACCAGCGACCACGCGGCGCTGGCGGACTTCGTTCGTGCAGCCGGGGACGGCATCGCGAGCGATGCGCATCTGGCGGACGTCCTTGAGGATGTGAACCCGTCGACTCTTGAATTCGCAGACGTCCGTCGTGCGATGCGCGATGCGCTGCAGAAGATTGACTCGAAGGCGCACCGGAAGTCTGTGTTGCGGCGTTTCCCGAAAGGTGCCCTGGACGATTGACGACTGATCGTTCGCTGGGGGGGGGCGTCCTGCCGGTCACCGAGCTGAAGCAGCAGTTTGGCTCCATCGACATCTATCTCTTTGACCAACTGCTCAGGGGGCGCGTGGCGCCCGGAACGGCGGTGCTCGATGCGGGCTGTGGGCAGGGGCGAAACCTGCACTACCTGATTCGGGCGGGCTTCGACGTTCACGCCCTGGATCGCAAGGCCGAGCGGCTCGCTTCCCTGCAGGACTGGGCGCGTGAGCACGCTCCGTCTTGGTGCACCCAACGGGCGGTGCAAGGCCAACTGTCTGCCTTGCCCTATGCCGACTCCAGCTTCGGTGCAGTGCTTGCTTCGGCCGTCCTGCACTTCGCTCGGGACCCGGGCCAGTTCACGACTCAGCTGAACGAACTCTGGCGGGTGCTTGCCCCCGGGGGGGTGCTCTGGACGCGGCTTGCTTCATCCATCGGGTTGGAGCAGCAGCTCACGGCTCTGGGTGAGCAACGCTTCCTCCTGCCGGACGGCAGCCAGCGCTTCCTCGTGAGCGAGCAGGATCTCTTGAAGCACACGGCGGATCTGGGCGGAGTGCTGGCGGACCCCATCAAGACGACGAACGTCCAAGGGCTGCGATGCATGACGACCTGGGTGCTGAACAAGCCAGCGCGACCGTCGACCTAGGCTCGGAGGCTGGTCCACACGGTTCCCAGCGCCCTAGAGGCTGAACCACGAAATGCCGGAGGGCCCGGCGCCCAACATGTTGAGCCGGAGTTCGCCGGTGTTCAGGCAGTAGATCCAGCCCGCGAAGCTCGACGGTCCCGGGGGCATCCGTTCGATGATCAAGATGTCGGAGCGATCGAGGATGGGGTTCTTCGGAAAGGACTGCCGCAGGTAGGGGCCGAAGCGGCGGCCGGCTTCTCCGCCCGCTGTGGTTCGACCGGTCAGCTGGACTTCCAGCCTCCGGCTCGGCCAGGTGTCGCCGTGATCGATGCGGTAGTACTCGATGGCCTGGCGCAGGACCGCGAGGTTGGTGACCGCATTGGCTTCCTTGGTCTCGAGCGTGGCAGACCTCATGCGTGGAATGACCACGGCGGAGAGGATGCCGAGCAGGGTCACGACGATCAGCAGCTCGATGAGCGTGAAGCCCGCGCTGCGCGCTGCGGCGGGTCGCCGTTCTGTGAATGAGGTCACGGGCATGGATTGGCGCTCACGGCGTTCTGAGGCAAGGGGTCGGGGACCTATCGAAAAGAGCGGCGTGTGGGATGAACTTCAAACCCACACGCCGCTCTCTGAAACTCTTGCGGAGAATTAGCGGAAGCGCGCCTAGGCGCCCGCCACCCGCCGTTCGTCGCCGATCAGGGCAGGACGAGCGCCTCCAAGGCATTGCTGATCGCGTAGCCACCGGGGAGCGCAGCATCCACCGCAGCCGCTTGGATGTAGACCGTGACAGGTCCGCCGCCGCCCGGAACGCTGACGCTCACGAAGCCACTCGGGTCCGCCACGCGCACGAGGGTGACCAGAATGGGTAGCGGCACCAACGTCCCGCCTTCGAAGGGCGTGGGGTTGTTGGACAGCCCGCCGATCAGGAACACCAGCCCGTTCGACGGAGCACCTGTCACCTCCATCGTGGAGAGGTTGCCGCTGGCCAAGGTCTGGCCACACAGGGTTAGTGCCATGGTTCCGGGGCCGCCGAAGCCGATGTCCGTCTGGCAAACCGTTCCGGCGCTGCATTCGAGCCGCACCACATCGAAGTCATCCACCATGGCCTCCACGATGGAACCCGTGCTCTCATCGCTGGCAATGAAGCGCACCTGGATGGTGGAGGTGGGCGCGAGGATGTCGCTCACCGTGAACTCGTGGAAGAACCACCCGCCACCCGTCTCGGGGCCCGTCGGACCGACAGTCTCCACGTCGAGCCAGCTGGAGCCTCCGTTGTTGGAGATCTCCACTTCGAAGATGTCGGCATTGGGAGCGCCACCAGCGACGTTGTTGTACCAGCGCCAGTAGCGGATCAAGGCGTCGCCGGAAGAGAGGTCGATGACCGGCGACGTCAGGGTTGTCTGACCGCCGTCCACGTCGTTCTCTCCAACGCTGCCGCCTGTGCCTTGGCCTGTGAAGAAGCATTCGGTGCCCGACGGGGTGTGGTCGTCGCCCGATTGGGCGCTGGTGCCGAGCGGGTCATCCAGGACCCAGACACCGGTCGTGGCGTCATCGAAGGGCCCGCCGACCGACCAGCCGGAAGCTGCCTCGAAATCATCCGCGAAGAGCACCGTGGTGCTGGTGAACACCGTGGCCGAATAGAAGTCCGTGGGCGCCGTGTTAGGCGACGTCTGGACACCGGCCGTGGAGTCGACACTCACGTAGTAGTCGAGGGTGTCGAAGCAGTTGAGGGCCGGCAGGGCGGCGCTGTAGGTGTCCATGCCCGTGGGGGTCATGGCAGTGGCCGAGAAGGGCCCGCCGTTGATGGACGTGTGTAGCATGCCCGTGCCAGGCAGGGGCGTGTCGCTGCTAAGCGCGGTGACATCGACGGGGAAGGCCGTTGTCATGCCGGGGGACAACTGGTCAGGCTGTCCCGAGGCGAAGTCGAACACGATCAAGGCCGGGGTGTCGAAGGCCTCCACGATGCCCGTCGTCGTGCTGCCCGACGGGGAGCTGGCACTGTCGCCCATGCCGCGGTAGGCGAAGCCGCTCCAGAGCTCGGAGAGATGCGCACCCCCGAAGCCAGCGAGGTCCGCGGCGATGATCGCGTCCCTGGCCTCCAGCATGTTGGGGTTGCTGGGCATGAGCTTCAGCCCGTCCACCACCAGCTGCATGATCAGGTCATTGGCCGCGAAGCCCATGCCGCCGTTCCACAGTTCGGAACGGCACTCGAGCAGGGCGTTGGTCCAGATCTCGCCCACGTTGTGCACCTCGTCGGCAGGGTTGCCGGAGAAGAGGCCGTTGTTGGGGATGCCGCCGGGGATCACCAGTTGTGCCGGGTCGAGGTCCGCGTAGGTGAGGGGGCTCTTGCCCAGGTCGTGGCTGTAGGGGTAGCGCCGGATGCCGTAGTAGTAGTTCTCGGTCGTTCCCAGGAAGTCCTTGGTGATGTAGCCGCCCATGGCGTACTCGGCTTCCGGGTCGTCGCTGGCTTCTGCACTCATGCAGACGCCGAAGAAGTCGCCCCAGCCCTCACCCATGCCGCCGGATTGCTCGCCGGAGACGGTGCCTCCGGAGAGGCGGATGGAGAGGCCGTGGACGTACTCGTGGTAGACGACGTCACCGTCGAAGTCGCCGTCCCGATCGGGCGTCGGCCCGTCGAAGACGTACATCTGGATCCAGGTGAAGCCGCCGTCGGAACCGCTGCCGTTCCAGTTGGCGTTGTTTGTGCTGCCACCGTCCTGGGCGTCGGCCGAGACGGGGTCGCCGCCTACGCCACCGAGGCCGAAGTTGTCGACCTGGAAGTTGGAGGCCGGCTCATCGAACCCGTATCCGTACAGCACGTCGTGGATGTGATTCATGTAGTAGAAGAGCTGGGTGACCGCCGCGTCCTGGTAGGTCGTGGGGGACTGGGCGAAATCGATGGGGTAGTCGAAGACGCGGTAGGGGCTGCCGGCGGGGCGCGGCAGGTCGGGGGCGTTGTCGTTGTTCAGGTCCAGGTGCGCGTCGCAGTTGTTGCCGTTGGTCTCGTTGACACCGTCGGGGATCCAGCCTTCAGGGGAGCCGCTCGTGGCACCCGAGGTGACCAGCGTACGCGTGGTGAGCGGGAACTGCGTGGTGCCAGGTGTCGAGAGACCCGGGCTGCCGGGTGCGGGGCTGTCGCCCGTGAACACGTTGTAGGAAGCCGATTCCGAACCACCCACCAGGTACTTCAGGCGGTTGTCGCGGCGCAGGACGCTGCCGTCGATGGCGTCGACCATGATCTCGTAGGTGTTTCCGACTCCGTGTTCTGGGAGGACGACGACCCATGCGGGATGCAGGTTCAGGCGGTCCATGGGGAACAACACCAGCTCCGTCGTGACGGGGGTGTCCGCGCGGAAGTCAGGGCTCTGCGCCCAGGTCTGCAAGCTGCTCAGCCCCTGGGATGGGCCCGCTGTCCTGGGCTCCGCCGTGAGCGTGATGCCCACGTTTGCCGCAGCCAAGAAGATGGCGTCGCTTGAGTTGATCTGTGCGCCGGGGACATCAAAGTCGGGATCGGGGCGCGGAACCATCGTGCTGGAGATGTTGACCAGCTCGCCGAGGCCCGTGACGTTGGCCTTGATCTCGGCGCCGAAGACATCGAGACCATTGACCTGTTGCTGATACGTCAAGTGCGTCAGGCCGTTGTGGCGGGTCTGGAAATCCCGTGCCACGCGGGCTGCATTGATCTCACCCGGGTTGATTTCGAACAGCGGCTGGTTGGCGTCGATGAAGTCACGCACGACGCTCGTCGGCGTGAACGCGGCGATGCTCGGCTCGGTGAGCAGTTGGCGGGTGCTGCGCAGGAAGTGTGGAGTCCCGAAGAACTCGTCCTCGTCCATGCGCAGATCGGGGATGCGGCTGCTGAGTTCGGTGAAGGCGGCGTCTCGGGCGACGCGGCCGGCTTCGGTGCGCGTCACGTTGATGACGTCGCGGACACTGGGTAGGACCAGGTCTCCGTCGAGGCGGGCGTCGAGGAACGGGAGGGGGGCAGGCCCCGGGTCCGAATCGATGTGGGCTCGTTGCGCCGCCAGGGGTGTGGTCAGGGCAAGAGCTGCGAGGAGTGGCAACGCACGGAGTGCTGCACGCATGGAGGGATTCCTGCTCGGGGAAGAGGCCACAGAGCTGAGGCCTGGTGCGGGGGAGTGAGGAGAAGAGCGCGCAGACCTGCGGGAGACAGGCTTCGGGAACTGCGCGGGAGGGCGATGCTACCACGGCTTTTTTGGGCCATGGGGCGAATCAGGGGGGCCTAAGGGAGGCCTAGGGGTCGTCGCCGCCCAGGTAGCCCAGGGCTCTCAGGGCCTCCTGAGTGCTCGCATCCAGTTCGACGTCCTGGCGCGAGTCTCTCTCACGCGCGGCTCGTTGGCTGCGCAGCCGGCGCCAGTCCGAGAGGCGTCGTGTCGCTTCCTCCCGTGTGGCAGGGGGCGCGTGCTCGTGCTGCGGCTGGCCGTCGGGATCCAAGGCGAGGTCGAAGATCCGGGCGGGTGCGTCCCTCTGGGTATGGAACAGATAGGTGGCTGTTCTCAGGGCGGCGACGTCGTTCGGCTGCTTGGCACGATCGATGAAGACGGCGGCAGGCTGGGACCGTTCATCGGGACGCCCTAGGATCCTGCTGGCGAGAGATGCGCCGTCCGCGGCGGGGAGGCTAGGCAGGCCGCACAGTTCCACCAAGGTGGGGAGCATGTCGATTCCGCGCGTCAGGCCCTTCAGGCGTTGGTTGCCTTCGATGCCCTGCCGCCAGCTGAGGATCAGCGGAACGCGCGTCAACTCCGCATGCAGGTTGTCGTGCCCGTGACCGTGATCGCCACGGTCCCAGAATTCCTCCCCATGGTCGGAGACCACCACCAACAGGGTGTTGTCCCTGAGCCCTCGCGCGTCAAGGGCGGCGAGCAGGCGCGCGAGTTGCTGGTCGTTGTAGCGGATCTCATCGTCGTAGAGATCGACGAGCTGCGCCTGGTCCTCCGGGGTGTAGGCGTAGCCTTGGCGCCGGGCGTCTGCGAGGGCTTGAACGCTCCCGGTGGCGGGGCCGGCATAGGGCGCGGCAAAAGAAGGGATGCCTTCGTGCGCATCGTAGGGTGCGTGGGGGTCGACACTGTGCAGATAGAGGAAGAAGGGCTTCTCCTGCGGCCAGCGGTTGTCGAGCCATGTCACGGCACTGTCGACGACGCGCTCGGCGTCGAAGACCGGGCCCGCTCGATGCTTCCTGCTGCGGGCGTCTTCGCGCAAGTCGAGCTGCTCGTACACCCTGAAACCCTGGTCGAAGCCGTAGCGCGCGGCGGTGGCCGTGGTGACGGTCATGCCCGCAGTGGCATAGCCGTGCTCCCTGTACCACTCCGCAGCCATGGTCAGGCTCTCGGGCACGGTCGACGTGAAGTCGTCAGAGAAGCTGGGTGGGTAGCACCCGCTCAGCAGCGAGGTGACCGAGGGCTGGGTCCAGTTGCTGTGGACATGAAAGTCGTCGAACGCGACCCCCTCCTGGGCGAGGGCATCCATCGTGGGGGATGTGGGACGTTCGTAGCCGTAGCAACCCAGGTGGTCGGCGCGCAGGGTGTCCACCATCCAGATGACCACGTGGGGTGGCTCTCCTGGAGCGGGAGCGCAGGCTGCCATCATGAGCGAGAGGGCGGCCATGAGCGAGAGGGCCGCGATACGAAGGCAGGGGAAAGACACACGGGCGTTCATGGCGACAGCGCAACCGGGGCGAGACCCGAACGCAAGGTTTTTTGGCGAGAGGTGTTCGGCTCAGGGTGCGATGCCTTGCACGGCGTTGCTGGCGGCAAGCCCGGCCACAGCGCTGGAATCGGCCAGCCAGCACTGGATCCAGGCGGACGCCCCCGTTGGCATGCCATTGGGAAAGGGAGCCTGGAGACTCTGGACGCCGCTGCTATCCGTCGCGCCGAAGAGCATGACGTCCAGCGCAGGGACCAAGGTGCCCCCTTCGAAGGGCAGTTGGAGCAGGCTGAAGCCCGCGATGTTGTAGATGAAGCTGTTGGGCTTGGCGTTGCTCAAGCTGAGCGCGAAGGGCGTGCCGGGAATCATGCTGCTGTCCACCTGCAGCAGGGGCTCTCCGGTCAGGCCCGCAAGCCCGAAGCCCAGGTCCTTCCAGGAGCGCTTGAGCCAGACGGCGCATTCTTCGCCGATACCGCCGGGGCGCGCGAAAGCCTGTGCGCCGTTGCCCAGCAGGACGCCTGGCTGGTCGACCGTCGCGCCGCTCACGGCGTCTACCCAATGCAGGTCGTAGAAGCCGCCAAGCATGGCATCCAGCCCGAGGTCGCCGTTGTCGGCGCCTGCATAGGCAATGTAGCTGGACGGCTCGTCCGCAAGCACCCATTGCGTCCCGGCGTGGGTCAGGTCATCGCGATTGAGCATGCGGTAGAAATCCGTGCTCTCGAAGAACGACTGCACGATGCGGCACTGATTCAGCAGGGTGGTCGAGGTGTTGGCGATGTCCTCGCCGTAGACCATTGGCATGACGCCCGCCATGGACGTGTCCCACAGGAAGAGGCGGATGTCGTCATCGCTCGCGGTCTTCGTGAAGTTGGCTTCGGTGTACATCGTGAAGTAGCCGTTGCCGTTGGGCCCCGCGGCTTCCCCCAGGCTTCGTGCCTGAAGAGCGCCCGCATGGACGTTGGCCGCAGGTGTGTCGTAGTGCATGGAGTAGTGCGTGAGGTCCGTGGGGCTGCTCCAGGACTTGAAGGTCGTGCCGGAGTGGTGGTGGTTGCCCACGATGTGCTTGTGATCGTCTGCATCCAGCAGGATGGACGCGATGGCGTTGGCCTTCAGGTGGCTCATCGCTTCTTCGGATTCCTCGGACACCAGCCAGATCAGGTTCGGGTGGTGCTCGAACTCGTCCACGATGGCGCGCAGGAACGCGTCCTCCTCGGTCCCGACGAGGTTGCCCGTACTCCAGATCCTGGCGCTGTCGTCATAGATGAACAGGTAGATGAGGATGTCCAGGTCTTCGCAGCGCTGGAGCCAGCCTTCCCACTGATCGAGGATGTCCTGGTCGAGCCCCTGGGCCGGGTCCGAGTTGATGAAGGGGTTGTGGTCCGAGGAACCATCTCCGCCATGGCTCCGCACGACCTCCAGGTAGAGGGTGGTTCCGCCGTGAGTCTCGAGCTTGTCCAGCAGGGCATCCTGGTCACCGACGCGCGTGCCATCCGCCTGGCGTGTGCCCCGGTAGAAAAAGTCCTCCGGGTCCCCGGTGCCACAATAGAAGGGGTGCCCGCCGCCCTCGAACTGCAGCCACTGCGGATACGCAGGGTCGATCTGAACCTGGCCAGGCAAGGCCTGGGACATGCCGGTCGGGGCCAGGGCGCAAAACGCCAGGGTGATGGGGAGCAGGGGCATGCCGCGCATTGCGAGTCTCAGGCATCGAAGAGAAGAACGGATCACGGGAGGTGATCCAGAAGCCTATCCCCAAAAATCGAGGGACGAGATGGGTCGGCGGGACCGGCCGGTGGGATTCCCGGCGAGGCGTTTCCCCCGTGACAGGGAAAGCGCTGCGGCGCCCGGATAGGATGTCGCGCCATGGATACATTCCCTGCCCCTTCACTGAGCAACACCTGGTTGGCGTACACCGTCCTGCCCCTCGTCCTGCTCGCGGCTTTCCTTCCGGCGTGCGCGGACTCAGGGGCCGACGATGTCTCGCGTCGCAAGCCCGAGGTCGGGCCCCTGTCGCGCCAACGCGTTGCTGCGAGTATGGCGACGTGTGCCGAATGCCACGCTGGCATCGTCGAGAAGTACATGGGGCACGGCATGGCCCACACCCTGGGGCCGCTGGAAGATCCCCCCCGAGGGAGCTTCACCCATCCCGTGAGCGGCGACGTCTACAGTTTCGAGCAACAGGGCGAACGCCTGCTCATGCGCCACAAGCGGCCGGACGGCGGGACCCGGGTCCAGGAAGTGTTGGGCCGCTATGGGGCTGGTGTGATGGACATGTCGTTCATCGGCAGTGAGTTGAATCGCGACGGAGAGCCGGTGGGTCGCTTGAACTTCCTGCCCCTCGAGCGCCTGCGCGGCCATGGGCTCGACCTCGCCCCCTTCGAGATCGATGAGCCGGGGACCGGCTTCAACATGCCGTTCGCGGGGGAGTGCCTGAGCTGTCACAGCACCCAGGACCCGGCGCACCTTCCGGGGGCGGCGCGGGACTCCGAAAGTGGAACGGTGTGGCCCGGGGAGTTCCTGGGCGCTGACGCTTTCGATCACTTGCAGCCGCTGGCCTGCGATGCTTGCCATGGGGCGACGGACCGGCATGCCGAGCTGATGCTGGCGTCCTTCGAGAGCCGCTTACCGGCCACCGAGCTGGGCTTGCAGCGGCTGGGCGAGCTTCCGGCGGGGCAGCAGCGCGACGTCTGTGCGAAGTGCCACCTGCAGGGCGATGGCCAGGTGCAGCTTGGGAAGACGGCTCGAGGTGGTCCCCAGCCCGCGGATTTCCTGCTGCGACGCCCCGTCTTGGTTTCCGCCAAGCCGGGCGATGACTTCCACTTCGTTAGCCAGGTCCAGCGCCTCAGTCTTTCCGAGTGCTTCCAGAACTCATCAGAGATGACCTGCATCAGCTGCCACGACCCGCACAGTTCGGTGGCGGCGCAGACGACGACGAGCTTCGACATGCGTTGCATGACGTGTCACTCGTCGGAAGCTGCGTGTGCGCGCCCGCCGGCACTGTCCGTGCAGGACGTCACGGGCGAAGCAGCTCGGACGAGCTCTGGCTGTGTGGACTGCCACGTGCGTCGAAGCCAGCCCTTCGACCTCCCGCATGTACGAACGGCGGATCACTTCGTGCGGCGCAGCATTCCGCTTCCGGAGGTCATGCCCATGCGCGTGATGGAAGAGATTGGCGGTTCGCTGACGGTGTTCGACGATGGACGGTTCGAGGATCTGCTGTCGTCGCCTGAGGGCCGTGAGTGGGTGGACACCCTGGTCGGGTTGCGCCTGGCAAGCCTCGGCTTCTCGAGCCGCGCAGAGGCCCTGACCGGCTCGATGGCACCTCCAGGGAGCATCCTGTCGACGCGACCAGAGCTGGAATCGCTGCTGCCGTCGCTACGCCGCGCTGCGGTCATCCATCACCTGCGCGGCCTCATGTTGGAAGCGCGCGGTGATGCTCAGGGCGCCCGGGCCGCTTACAGCGATGCCCTGCGCGTGGACCCATCCCACCCTCAAGCGCGCCTGAACCGCGGTAGCCTCGAGCTGGATCTCGGGAACATCGACGCGGCCTTGGCCGACGCCGATGAGCTGGAGCGCCGCTATCCGCGAGCCGAGAAGCCCTGGAACCTGCGCGCGTTGGCGGCTGCACGAACCCGCCAGATGTCCGCCATGGCAGCCGCGCTGATCCAATCGACATGGTTGTGGCCCGGCGACCCCGCGGCATGGCAGATGCTGGGTCAGGCGTTCCTTGAGTTGGATCGGCCAGCAGATGCCGCCACAGCGCTCGCCGAGGCCATGCGCATGCAACCGACGCGGCCTCAGTTGTCGCAGGAGTTCCAGCGCGCCCGGGCAGCACTGCCAGAATCGGGTGCCCCTCCCTAGTTTCTGAGCGCGGATTTTCTTGGGTACACGAGCTGGCAAGACTGCCGGGGATCGGAGGCCCGTGATACACCGGAGTGCCACCCACGGGTCGGGCCGATGCCGTTTGCCGGAGGGCAATGCCGCGCTGAGCCGGGCCTGAGTCAGGGCCCACGGGCCGTTGGGAACAGTCGAGAACAGTCGAGAACAGTCGTATGGGTTTCAGGGAGAAGTTCAGCCGCCGCATTCCGCTGCCCAAATGGCTGCACTCGGCCCAGCACGACATCCCCTTTGTCGTCTGCACTGTGTGTGATGGTCGGCTGGCGACGAGCGGTCTGTACACCATCATGAAGGCGTTCCGGGGCGAGGAGTGCATCTTCGAGATGGCCATCTGCGCCAAGTGCTCTGAATCGGAGATGGAGAAGTGGTCGACTGCATCGCGCAAAGCGGCCAGCGACTTCCGGGCCAGCCGACGCGAACACGAAGGGTGTGACGGTTGCCAGACCTGTGGTTCTGGCCTGAATGAGGTGCGTGGCGTGGCGGTGCATGCCCATTGCCGAGCAGGCCAGCTGCTGGGCGTGACCCATATGTGCACTGCCTGCGAGGAGGCTCTTCACGAACGGCTCTCGCCCAAGACAAGGGAAGAGAACGACCGATTCATGAAGACCCATTTCCCGGAACCGCCCTGGATGTCCGAGACGCCGAGTCCCGAGCCGGTCTCGGTTTCGGGTCCAGGGGTGTTCTAGGCCTCGAGCCAAGAGCCTACGCCGGGGTGGAGCAGCGCTTTGCTTGCCGGTCATTCTCGGCCTGGAGCATCGATTTCAGTGTCCAATCGGGCTTGAGGTCCGCTCAAGGGCGGGCCCCGCCCTGGCCGATAGCGGTCGACGGTGCGGGAGGCCCCTCCTGTCGCCCGTAGTCCCGCAGAGCGGAGGAACCATGACTGGTCCGTCGAAACCAACCGCTGCCCCGAACCGGCGGCGCAAGAAGTTCATTCGCCCAGACGTCCAGCTGAAGGTGGTCTTCGTGACCCTGTTCGTGACCTGCCTGGCGCTCGTCGTGAACTTGCGCATGAGCGTTGAGAGCTTGGAGCAGATCTCCACCACCCTGACGAAGAGCCACACGGTGTTCGAAGTCCTGAATCTGGTGGAGGCTGCGACCCTGCGCAGCCTGCTCCTCACCTTGGTGATTTCGATCCCGCTGGCCGTGGGTTTCGGTGTGGCCTACTCGTTTCGCTTCGCGGGCCCTGTCTACCGCTTCGAACAGTTCTTCGACGGCTTGAAAGCCGGGCGATGGGACAAGGCTTGCACCCTGCGCAAAAATGATCTGCTCGTAGACGTGGCCGGGTCCATCAATGAGGGCATGGAGCAGGTGGGTGCCCGGATCCAGGAGGATCAAGCCATCTTGCAGGATGTGAAGCACCTGCTCGGCACGAGCGTCCTGGCGACCGATGACGCTTCGGCACCGATGATCAAGCGGCTTCAGGAACGGATTGCGACTTCGGAGGAACAATTCGCCGCGCGCTTCCCGGACGGCGCAGAGACGGCTGGCGAGAATTCCTCATCAGAGCATCGGGGTGACGTTCGGGTTCCAGCCAGGGGAGCCGATGTGGTCTCCCATGAGAACTCCAGCGACAAGTCTTCCGTGGACCAGAAGAGCTAGCGCTCAGACGACACCATGGCTGCCGTACACCACCCCTTGCGTGACCCAAGCCAGTCAGGCTTTACGGTCGTGGCGATCCTGATCCTGGTTTCGATCATGGCATCGATGGCCGCCACCTTCTCGCGCCACGTGATCGTGGACTCCCAAGCCACGATCGTCTCTTCCACCATGCTCGACTCGGCCGTGCTGTTGGACTCGGAGCGCGACTTCGTCCTGCAATCACAGCGTGTCGGGCGAACAGTCTCGAAGCAGTCGGTCGATTCGGCGCTCTCGGTCGGGAAGCTCGGGGACGGGATTCAAAAGTCCCATGCTGAGAAGAAGATGGTGCTTGCAGACATGGTTGACGGTGAGCGCTCCAAGGTGTTCAGCCAGGTCTTGGCGAAAAACGGTCTCGGCGCCACACGTCTGCTTGAAACGGCTCGGGTGCCTGCTGTCCTGACGTCCGCTCCTGATGAGCTGCCATCTCTCGACACCACGGTGGCCTGGAACGTCCTCAATGACGTCGACATCGAGGTGCTTCAAGTCACCACCGATCTCACCCTGAGTGGAGTCGAGTTCGAGGGTGTTCTCGTGGTCCACGAGTCTGTAGTGCTGACACTGAACGATGTCATTGTTCGTGGCGCCATCCTCTCCGCCGCGAGTTCGTCGGACTCCGTGTTGTCCGCACACAGCCAGTTCTCGCAGCCGCAGGTGGTGTTCACGGGCGTCACGCGCCTGCTGGAGGCCGACTTCTTGCCCGGCCTGGCCATCCACATGCCCGATGGGCGAGTCGTCGCGGACCACGCACTCGCACGTGTCGAGATTCGCGGAGACATCGTGGCGCACTCTCTGAGCCTTCAGTCCAAGGGCAGCTTCGAAGGCAACTCAGCCACCGTCCAGGACCCCGTCATCGGTGCCTCTGTCGACAGGATCGGCGCCGGGCGGACCCCTCGTGAATGGTCGTCCGTCCTCGACCATCAAGGAGTATGGGAGGCGCAGTTCATCGCCGTGATCCCCAGGGAGCTGGAGCTCTCGGACGTTACGGCCATCACCCAGTTCAGCTTGCCTGCCAAGAGCAGTGCAGATGCGGGGGACTCATGAACACTCCACGTCGGGTGACAAGGGAGGCTCGCGGGTTCACCTTGGTCGAGATGCTCGTGGTCATCACCTTGATCGGCATGATGGCGGCAACGGCGACAACTGCGGCGTCGGAATCCGGTGACTTTCGGCTGAATCTCATCCAGACCGAAGTCTGCGATGCCTTGGAGTACGCCAAGGCTCTTTCCCGATCGACACGAGAGGCATACGGAGTCGTCTTCGAGGCCTCTTCGGAGCGCCTGGCCATCGTGGACGAGAGTGGAAACCTGGTCGTCGATCCGTTGACGAAGGGGGACTACATCATCGATTTCACACAGCCCCAGTATCCGCCGGGCATCAACATCGTGAGTGCCAGCTTTGGTGATGCCGGCTCGGCGCTTGTGGTGGACCCCGATGGGGTGGCCATGGCCGGGGGGAGCATCGTGCTCAGCTTTGCCGGTGTGAGTCGCACCCTGACCATCGACCTTGCAACTGCTTCGCTCTCCGCTTCTTGAGCTGATAGCAATGAACAATACATCCAAACCCCATTCACGGGGATCCCAAGACGATCTCGGCTTCACGCTCATGGAGCTGATGATTGCCGTGGCCATGGGTTCCATTCTCATTATCGCCCTCGCGAACATGGCCGGCTTCTTCGGCTCTCAGGTCCACTCGATCTCGACCGAGATTGACCGCGAGATGGAGGAGAGCCTCACGACCATCAGCCATGCTGTGCAGGAAGCATGGGTCGTTGAGAAGGTCGAAGAGTCGGAACTCGCCATCTACAACGCTCTCGGTGAGAGCACCACGTATTGGCTCGACGAGAACATCCTGAAGGTCACCCGCCCCTCCGGCGTGACCGGCGTGCTGATGGAGGAGGTCGAGAGCGTGTCCTTCGACGTGGGCAACATCGCCCGCTTCCGGGATGACACGCCACTCGACTCCTATGGTGATGTCTGGCAGAACCGCATCAGCAACGCCCCCAGCCTGTCGGTGACAATTCTGGGGGGTGCCACTTACACCGAGGAGGATCCTCCGTACTACGATCCGTCTGGTGTGCCCGGCGTGTTGATGGATGGGGATCGTATCGCCATGGGATTCACGGTGCTCTCCCTGGCACCGCAGGACCTGTCTCCTGTTGCTGACGTTCAGGAGCAGATCCAAGGAGTGAACCTGGGACGCGTGTTGTTGCCCGTGACCGTCCTGTCGCAACTTCCATCTCCTCCTTTCTCGAGCCTTGGCCAAAGTGGACCGGGCAACTCGGGCGACAACGGCAACTCGGGCGACAACGGCAACTCGGGCGACAACGGCAACTCGGGCGACAACGGCAACTCGGGCGACAACGGCAACTCGGGCAAGGTGTCGATTTGCCACCGGCCTCCGGGAAACCCAGCCAACGCGCACACCATCTCGGTGGGTTCGGGCGCAGTCGCGGCTCACCTCGCCCATGGCGACGTGCTTGGCGGTTGCCCAAGTCCAACGCCTGGCACCCTGCACTTGGACCTGTTCCAGGCGCGCGGCCCGGATGACGGCCGCCCCTATGGCGCTGTGCTCGGCACGACCTCCGTCGTCGTCTCGGGCTTGCCCACGGCGGACTACAGTTTCACCGGCATGAGCGGTACCGGAGATGCGGTGGTCTACGGATCCTCCGGCGCAGCGCTCGTGATTGATGCCCCGGAAGTGGACGTGCCCTTCGACCTGACCCCCCTGGGCGCCGTCGTGCAGCCGGGCGTGCCCTACACCCTGGTCCTGCGCTACACAGGTGGCGGAGCGATCATGATGCGCCGCGATGTCTCTGCCGTATCAGCCGTCTCAGGCGTCGCGGCGCTCTGGTCGGGTGCCTCCTCGTTTGATGCAGAGCCGATCGAAGTCGATCTCGCGTTCGACGGCACGCTCACTGTGTCCCAGACCCGAGCCATCGAAACCGTGCTGCGCGTGACTTCACGCATCGAGATGTTGGATGGTCGGGTCGTCGCCGGCTCCTCCATCGTTTCGTCTCAGGCTGCCGTGACAGAGCCCTGGTACGGCCAAGTGCCAGGCGAAATCCCTGACCTCGAACTGCGCGGCCAATAGGAGCAAGTGTTGATGAAGACCACAGAGCGTGCTCCAACCTTGCCCCAAGTTCCTCACTTGAAGCGCCCGCCACGCAGGTCGCAGCGAGGCTTCTCGCTGATCGAAGTGATGTTGGCCACCCTGCTCATGGGCTACGCCATCGCGAGCATGAACGCCCTCTTCACGGCCGGTCAGAGCAAGGCGGCCATGAACTCCACGCCCACAAATGCTCGCTTCTTGGCCAATGAGATCCGGTTGCTTGCCCAGTTGCTTCCGAAGGAGCCCAGCGGCACGTCTGCAGTGACCTCGCCCGATGACGTCGTTGCCCTGGACTCGTTGCATGGAGCCGTCTTTTCACCTCCCATCCTCGCCAACCTGTCCGAGTACGAGAACATGGATGATTGGGAGCAGAGTGTCGCGGTGCGGGTGGCCGCGTTGGCGGCTCCCGAGGCCACCGGCACTGCACTGACCAGCGCCGGCATCAGCAAGCAGGCGGCCAGCCTGTTCGAAGTGCAGGTCACGGTCTCCTTTGATGGTGAAGTGATCGACACCTGGACGTGGTGGGTCAAGCCCTAGCGGCACGACCCTCTAGCGGCACCTGGGGCGAAGACTGGCTGCCGTGCAGCACCCGTGCAAGCGGCGAGCCCCGCTCCGGGCGTGTCTTTCCGATGCCTTGAGGACTCAGGCGTCACTGTGTCGACGGCTGCCGCTACAATCGCGCGGCGGCCCCGCCGGTTGAGATCTCGCAGACGTCTGGACGAGATGAGGCGTGGCCCGAGACCCGCCCCGTCCTCCGGACCCCTTGCATGCCCTCCAACGCAGACCGCGTGGTCGAGCGGGACTTCCTCGTCCTGGGGGCCGGTCCTGGTGGAATCCAGTTGGGAGCGTTCCTGCAGGAGAGCGGGAGCAGCTATCTGGTCCTCGAGGGTTCGGACAAGCTGGCGTCCTTTTTCCGAGAGATGCCGCGCACCCGCAAGCTGATCTCTTTCAACAAGGTCCACGGTCTCTATGACGATCCCGAGACGCGGCTGCGCTGGGATTGGAACTCGCTGCTGACACCGGACTACAGCCATGAGTTCAGGGAATTCAGCCAAGCGCTCTATCCACACGCTGACGACATGGTGCGCTACCTGGAATCCTTCGCCCAATATCGCCAGGTCGCGATCCAGACCCAGACGCGCATCACGAGCGTGGAGCGGGAGGCAAGCGGTGGCTTCGAGCTGACGGATGCCGACGGCGGGCAGTACCGCTGCAAGGTGCTGGTGATCGCGTCGGGATTCAGCCGACCTTTTATCCCGCCAATACCGGGTATCGAGCTGTGTGAGGGGTACGAGAACGCGCCCGTGGACCCGGACGCGTATGTGGGTCAGCGCGTGCTCATTCTGGGTAAGGGAAACTCGGCCTTCGAGATGGCAGATGTGGCCTTGGAGACCGCTGCGCTGATCCATGTGGCCAGCCCGACCCCGCTCCAACTCGCTTGGAAGACCAGGCACCCTGGGCACCTGCGGGCGGAGCACACCCGGCTGCTGGACCTCTATCAGCTGAAGACCCTCACAGGGGCTCTGGACTGCAACATCCTGGGCATCGAACGGGGCGACTCTGGCGGCCTGGTCGCCACGGTGTCCTATGTGCATGCAGACGGGGAGACGGAGGAGCTGGTCTACGACCGCATCATCCGCTGCACGGGCTTCGCGCTGGATGACAGCTTCTATGGCGAGAGCGCTCGCCCTGAGACGATCCTGGACGGCCGGCTCCCGGCCATCACAGGCATGTGGGAGTCGTGCAATGTGCCGGACATGTTCTTTGCAGGCACGCTCATGCAGGGGCTCGACTTCAAGCGCTCCTCCTCAGCCTTCATCGACGGCTTTCGATACAACGTGCGGACGCTTCACCGCCATTTGATGGCGACCTACGAGGGCCGGCCCATGCCGGCCATCTCGCTAGCCGCGCGTGCCGGGGTTCTGGCCGATCACATCCTGGAAAGGGTCTGCAGAACGTCTGCCCTGTGGACCCAGTTCGGCTACCTGTGCGACCTGTTCCTGGTGGACCCGGCCGGCTCGGTGGCCTGCCATGAAGAGATGCCGGCGTACTGGGTGGAACAGCGGTTCCGAGATCAACCCGAGTGCTTCACCCTGACCTTCGAGTGGGGCAGTTGGGACGGCGACGTCTTCGCGATTCAGCGGCATCCCTCCCATGAGGACGCGGCGACGAACGTTTTTCTGCATCCCGTTGTTCGCCGACGTCGCTTCGGCGAGGTGGTGGCGACACACCACATTCTCGAGGACCTGTTCGGTACCTATTCAGCAGCAACGGAGTCGGGAATCGTGCAGCGGCGGGGTGGGCGCGACATGGAGCAGTACCACGCCGAGGAACACAGCGAACCCCTGCGGGCGTTCTTCGCGACGCAGCTCGAACCCGAGGATGAGAACGCGTCGCAGCGCACGCGGTCCTGAGGTCTTTTCCATGTTCCGCAACACAGGCGGATCGGCTCATGTAAGGTGATTCGATTCGGTCCTGTAGGGGGGCCATGGTCGTCAATTTCAGGTTGTAGGCGTGTCCAACACGCCCATTTGCTTCGAGGAGATTCAACATGAAGTTCACCTTGTCTGCGCTTGTCGCTCTGTGTGCGGTGACGGGCTTTTCCCAAGACGTTCAGGCCCAGAACCCACCGGGTGAGGCGCCTGCCCTTGGTACCAATCGCACCCAGCAGTCCGACATCACAGGCGGTGGCCTGTCGCTGACGGACATTCGCAAGGCCGGGCTCAAGATCTTCGCCACGCCGACCAACAAGTTGGACGGCTACGGCGACGGTCCCGTGAACTTTGCAGACACGACGAGCCCTGGTGGCCGTCCGACCCTGCAGGGCAACGGCACCTTCCTGCGCGTGAACGGTCTGGATGCCCAGAACTGTCAGGAATGCCACTCGGTGGGCAGCAACGCCGAGGTTCCGTTCCGCTTCGCCATTGGCGGTGTGGGCGGCAGCAACAACAACGCCATCTTCCAGCCTCGGAACATCGATGTTGATGACGATGCCGGTGCTGGTGAGGCGTCCTTCAACGGCCGCTACATCAACCCGCCCTTCCTGTTCGGTTCGGGTGGTGTGGAGCTGCTTGCCAAGGAGATGACGAAGAATCTCATCGCCATTCGTCGCGGTGCTCGTCAGACGCCCAACGTCTTCGTGCCCCTGACCACCAAGGGCGTGAACTTCGGCTCCATTCGCTATGACGGTTTCTCACAGAGCTTCGACCTCTCCAAGATCGAGGGCGTCTCCAAGGACCTGGTCGTTCGTCCGTTCGGCCGCAAGGGTGACAACGCCACGGCACGTCAGTTCGACATCGGGGCCCTTCAGTTCCACTTGGGCATGCAGCCGGAAGAGGCCGTGGGAACGGGAGTCGATGCCGACGGTGATGGTGTGGTCAACGAGATCCTTATCGGTGAGCTCTCTGCGCTGCACATCTTCGACACCAACTTGGAACGTCCGACGCAGGATCCGCTGACCCCCGATGCTGCCGCTGGTTCCGTCTTGTTCAACAGCCTGGGCTGCGCCACCTGTCACGTGCCCTTCCTGGACACGACGACACCGGTGCTCACGTACAGCTTCCCGGAGATTCACGCCAAGCCCGCGCTCAACGTGTACTACGGTGCCGACTTGAACGCCGGCCCGGCTGGCTTCGACCTGAGCGGTGGTGGCGGCATTCGCGTGCCCTTGTTCTCGGATCTCAAGCGGCACGACATGGGTCCGGGACTGGCGGAGGATTTCGGCGATGATCTGGATGCCGAGTTCGTCACCGCTCGCCTGTGGGGTATCGCGGACACCGCTCCCTACCTCCACGATGGTCGCGCGCTCACTTTGACCGATGCGATCCTGATGCACGGTGGTGACGCTCAAGGCGCTCGTGATGCCTTCGATGTTCTTGCTGACCAGCAGCGCATCGAGGTCTTGAGCTTCTTGCGCACCCTGCGCACGCCCATCGATCCTGCTGTGGATCTGCTCTAGGGCGCAGTCCTGAGTGATGCGCCCTCCTGTCCGGAGGCGCGACACCCAGCCTTCGCGGGCCCGTCGAGTGTTGCTCGGCGGGCCCGCGATTCGTTTCGGCTCAGGCGCAATCCTTGCGCAGGATCACTTCCACCACCACCGGGGTAAGGACAAAGGTGGGTGGTCCCGTGCGGTCGAGCTCACGTGCGTCCAGCTCGAGCAAGGCGGCCTCGCAGTCCCCGACACTGCACAGGCCGCGTTCGACGAGCTTCGGGAGCCAGCTTCGCAGGAATCCGGTGACCCAGCGCCATTCCGGCGATGCCACCCGGCCCAGACGGGCTGTTGGTTCGAAGTGCTCGACACGGAAACCATTTGCCTGGGCCAAGCCCGGGAGCTCGTCGCCCACATCGATGTTGGAACCCCCGGCGGGCCAGGCCGCCATGCAGACCTCCACCGCCCTGTCGAAGGCTGCGCTGCGCGGAACCAGCTTCATGGCGCCCCAATCCAGGTACTCCTGGATCACGAAGGCTCCGCCAGGGGCGAGCGCCTGCTTGACCTGGCTGACGACCTCGCCAGGCTTTTCGAGCCAGCAGAGGAGCCAGCGGGTGTAGACCAACTGCAGGCTGCCAGGTGGGACGTCCAGAGATTCAGCGGGCCCGAGCGCAGTCGACACATGCGACCAGTTCTGGCGGCTGCGCCCCCGTTCCAGGTCTTCGAGGAAGCGGGCGCTCACATCCTGGCCGGTGACGTGCCCATGGGGGCCGACGAGCTGGGCCAGCTCGAAGGTGGTGAAGCCCGGACCGCAGCCCAGATCGAACACCTTGTCCCCGGGCAGGAGCCCTGCACGCTTGCAGAGGGCACGCAGGCGTTCCGCCCACGCTTCATGTTGCTCGCGCAGGCGTCGGGTCTCTTCGGAATCCGTGCCGAGGATGTACTCCTGCTCGGGTTCCTGTCCTGGGTGGGATGCGGCGTCCACCATCACAGGTAACCCATCTCGATCATCCACTGCCGCTTGGCTGGGTCCATGGCGTCGGCTTCGTCGGGGATGCTCGCGTCGCGGCTCAGCTCCACGCGCCGGCGTGCCCAACTCAAGGCGGCCGCCTGCACGTCCTTGGCCTCGGGGGAATCGAGCAGGTCGACGGCTTCGCCTGGGTCCGCACCCAGGTTGTGCAGTGCGCGGGGGACGAGCTCACCATCAGGCGTTACGCCAGCGATCAACTTGTAGCTGCCCCAGCGCACGGCAATCTCGTCCGCCAACCCCTCCTTCGGGGCGCTGTGCAGCACGTGTGAGATGAGCGGCGCCTGGGGGATGCCGTGGCCCGCTCCTGCGCGCAGTGCTTCGCTCAGGTCCCTGCCTTGCCAACTGTCAGGGATCGAGCCCCCTACCAGGCCCAGCAGGGTGGGGGCGAGGTCCACCTGGCTCACGGCTTCCTGCCGCCGTTGTGCGCTCGGCACCGACTCGGGCCAGCGCAGGACCCAGGGCACATGCAGCTCCTCTTCGTAGAGGGTTCGCCGGTGTTCGAAGGCTCCATGCTCTCCGAAGCCCTCACCGTGGTCGGACACGAACGCGAAGACGGTGTTCTGCTTGCGCCCCGTGGCCTCCAGCGTGTCGTCGATCAGGCCAATCTCCCGATCGTTGAACAAGATCTCTGCGTCGTAGCGCGTGGCGTTGCCCAGCACGTCCGGCGGCATCGAGGCGAATTGCGGGCCTGCCGGGCCCTGCGCCAACTCCGCCACGAAACTCGCCGGCGGGTCATAGGGCACATGGGGGTCGCCAGAATGGGCATAGACGAAGACTTGCTCGTCCTTGTGCTCTTCCAAGAACGCGCGGATGGGGCCGCCGATGAGGCGCGAGGTGAGGGAGTCAGCCGCATGCACGGCGCCATAGGCCGGCGGGTCGTGCCAGATGTCCATGCCCTGCTCAAGCCCAGCCCACTCGCTGGCGTTGAAGTTGGTGACGAAGGACGTTGTCAAATAGCCGTGCTCCGCCAAGCGTTCAGCAAGAGTCTCGACATGGGAGGAGACCCGGTTGAGGTGTGAGTTGTTGCCGTGGGTGATGGGGTCCAGCGACGTGAGCAGGGAGCTCGTGGCCGGGCGCGTCCAGTTGCTGGAAGCCATGACGCTCTCGAAGACGACGCCCTCCTCGGCGATGGCCTGCAGCCGGGGGTCGGTCTGCCGCTCGTATCCGTAGGTGGCCAGGCGGTCGGCTCGGAGGGTGTCCACCAGGTAGAGCACGATGCTGGGGCGGGCTTCCTCAGCGGGGGCCATGCGCACGACATTGCCCACGAGCACGACGGCATGTCGGCCGCCACCCTCGGTCATGAGTTCCAGCTGTGTCGCTTTCCCGGCCCGGGGGGAGAGGTCGATGGCGACCTCCAACCACTGGTCGTCGGGCTGCAGCGTCCAGCTGCTTTCTGCGAGCTCTCCCGAGCTGTCCCGCAAACGGATGGTCGCGGGTGAGTCGGCACCGGCCACGGCAAGAGACATGCGCAGCCGCTCCACAGGCCGCGGCGTGATCTCCGCCTTGAGGGAATCGGCGCCCCTGACAATGCTGCCCACGCAATAGATGCCCGCCCGCGCGAGGCGCTGGCTGCCAGTCGCCGCATGGTCAAACTCCGAGATGATGTGGAGCTCGTCCAGCTCCGCCTTGACGGCACCTTTGCCACGCAGCGTGACGCGCAACTCCTTCACGCCTTCTGCAGCGTCGCGCGCCTTTGACCAGCGCTTGCGCCCCGGCGGGTCGCCTGGCTCCGGCGGCAGCAGGTGGCGCGTGCCTCGCAGGCTGGACACGGGGATTGCGAGGGTCTGGAACTCCTCTCCTGCACTTGAATCCAGGATCTGTCGGTAGGCGCGGGACTCGTGGAAGGTCTCGTCGCCATCGCGCCAATGCACCAGCACTTCCGTCACGAGGCGCGTGCGCAGGCGCATGCTGATGACGTGGTGGATCTCCGGGTCGAGGGTCGGCCCCTCAATGACAACGGCGCCGTCCCCCGCGAGCAGCATGCGACCGTCCTTGAACTGACGATGGGTGTTTCCCGCCGGTTCCCAGCGCATGGGGCCGCGGTCCGCGTCAGCTGTGTCGAAGTCCCAGCTGATGGACAGCGGGGTCGCGTCCGAAACGTGCAGCGGCTCCCAGGGAAGCCCACGCTCGACCACCGCGAACAGCCGATCCGCTGGCTGGGTCGCTGGCTGGGGCTGCTCGGAGCAGGCCATGGCCAGCACGAGTGGCAGGAGCGCTAACATCCACGAGCGTCTTGAATGCGATGAATTCATGGGCGGCATCATACGGAGCCCCGTGGGGGTGCCCCAGGGTCGACACGGATTGAGGGGAGATCGTCGGCGAAGAGTGGGTGAGCGCGCGCGGCGACGGAGGCGACTCCACGCAGTTTCCCGCCCTCCATCAATAGGATCTGCTCAGCGAGGTTGACGGTCGTGCACACGTGCCGCGGTACGAGCAGCAGCTCGTCTCCGCGCTGAGGGGTGGGGCCGCTCGTCACCTGCAAGGGAAGATGTTCTTCGCTGGGAGGCTGGGCTACGAGCTCAGGTCGGCCCAGGGCGAAGGCCGCGGGGTCACCGGCATCGGCCGAGATGGACTTGGCGCCAGCATCGCAGGTCACGCTGTTGCTCTTCGGCTGGCTGACAATGCGTGAGAACAGCAGGGCTGCGGGCGCCAGGTCGAGGTCGGGGTTCTCCTCCTCCGAGCGCTGGTCGTGCAAGACGACAGTGCCGGGTGAGACCTGGTGCAGGCAGCCCTCCATGGACTCGAAGGGCGTGTACTGCATGGCCAGTCGAAAGGTCGGGGTTCCGCTGGTGATGATCTCTGCCACCTGGATCCCGCGTTCGCCGAGCTGCTGGACGAGCTGCATGAGCCCGTCGTAGGCCTCAAAGGCCTGGGTGCGCCTTTGGGCCAGCTCTCCGTGCAGGTGTCCATCGTAGAAGTGGACACCACGAAACCGGGGACCTGCCGCAGCGGCAACGGCATGGATGCTCTCCCTGGCGGAGAGCGGTAGGCCGGTGCGATGCATGCCCGGGTTGACGTCCACGAAGACACCGATGTTGGCCGGAAGCTGCGCGGCGGTCTGGGCGTCTTCGCACAGCACGGAGACCTTGGCCTGGGGATGTCGGCTGGCGATTGTGTGCAGGGCTCCCAGCGCGGGGCCCACGAGGGGATAGGCCACCAGCACGTCGCCATGGGACACGCCCTCGTGGTCGAGGGTCTGCAGGAGCACGTCGAGCTCCCGGGTCGTTGCGCACTTGAAGCGGCGCACGCCTTCCCGCACGAGCTGCTGGAAGATCTCGGGGGTCTTGGTGGTCTTGACGTGCGGTCGCCAGCGCTCGGGCCCCCGGGTCAGGGCGAGCACGGTGCGGACATTGTCTCGCACCCGGTCCAGGTAGATCACGAGCGCGGGCGACAGCAGCTGGTCACGGACCTCCGCGGGGAGGGCGTAGTCGGCGGGGTCCAGGGAGGCAAGGCGAGGCATGGCGAAGGAGCAGCTTCCTCAGGAGCGGGGGGCGAACGCACAAAGGTACCCCGTCCCCTATCGCCTCAGCTTCAACTCGTCTCGAGGGAGGCGTGAATCCGGGCATAGGATGCAAAGCGGCTGGCCGCTATGAGTCCGCTGTCGACCCCCTGGCGGACGCCGCACTCCGGCTCGACCAGATGGCTGCAGTCCCGGTATCGACATGCGCTTGCGCACTCCGCGAAGTCCGGAAAGGCGTGTCGGAGCGCCTCCCGATCCATGTCCCAGAGGCCGAAGGCCCGCACTCCCGGCGTATCGATGACTTCCGTGCTGTTGGGCAGGATGGTGAGGGTGGAGTGGGTTGTCGTGTGGCGACCCTTTCCATCTCCCTCACGCCCTGCACGGGTTTGCCGCTCGCCGTGTGGGTCCAGGGCGTTCAAGAGCGATGACTTGCCCACACCGCTGTGGCCCACGAAGACGGAGCGCTTTCCCTGCAGGTGCCGACCCAAGTCACCGAGGCCCTCCCCGGACTCGGCGGAGAGAAGCAGGGTCGGGACATCGAGGGCGGCGTAGGGCTGGAAGGCATCGCGAATGCTCGCGCGCTCTGCAGCGGACACGAGGTCGATCTTGTTGGCGACCACTAGCGGTGCCACGCCCTCCTCTCCCAACGCGACGAGGAACCGGTCGACCAGGCCAGGCTTGAAGGCCGGCCGCCGGGCGGCCAGGACCAGCACGGCCACGTCGATGTTGGCTGCGAGCAGGCGTCTTCGGTGAGCGTTGCCTGGGTCTGGTCGCGAGAGGCTGCTGCGGCGGGCTTCGACGTGCACGACACGGGGGTGATTGTCGACCCCTTGGACTCGGACGATGTCACCAACTGCCAGTGCGCTTTGCTGAACCATGGCCAAGTCTGGCGACAACTCGGCGTCCACGATGCCACCGGGAAGGTTGACCTCGGCACGCCCACGTCCCAAGCAGAGGACGCAGCCTCGAACGGTGGTGGAGTTGTCAGCTTCCCGTGTTGCCGGAGTGTCAGGAGATCTCTTGATCTGCCTGCTTTCTTGGTTGTCCTTGCGGCTCATCTGTTCCAAGGGAGCCACGTCGTCTGTCGTGTCCAACCAATCGTGCTGGCGAGGTGGTTTGGCGAGGCGCGCGTTCTTGCGTTGTCGCGATTGTTCCTTGAGTCGTTTGTTGTCTTCGGGTTTGCGGCGATTCTCGAAGTGCTTCTCGATCATGGCCTTCTGCTTCTTCCGGGATTTGCCGGAACGCTTGTGGAACTCAGTCAATGGATCAGTCTCAGGTCGTGCGGAAGCTGGTTCGAGCTCCAGCGCAGTCCACGGGCAGCGGTCTGGGATCCAGACCCGCTAACGGCAGGGCAGCGAGAAACTCAGGGGCCGAAGCGCGGCGCGTGGCCAGCGACTTCGGAGCACTCCACAGGGCGCGAGACGGGAGGCCGGCTCAGGCGCCGACTCAGGCCCAGGTGGAGGCGCGAAGGACGACAAGGGCAGTGGTCTTGGTCATCGGGGCTCCTCCTCGGTCGATCGGCTCGGTCTTGGTCCAGGCCCTGCCCGTCTGCTTCGCAGGTGGGAAAGCCGGACGCTCAAATCTGCCCGTGAGTGCCGTTCAAGCGGTTCTGCGGGCGCGAGGGATCAAAACTATCGCTCGTTGGCCGTCTGTGCAATGACGCAAATCGAGCCCAACGCACCCCGAGCTGGAGGCTCGCCCGCTTCTGGAACGTCAAACGGGGGAGTTGAGAGATCCCTGATTCCGTCATAAGGTGGGCGTCGCGTCACTCACCCCGCCAGCGGCCGTCGCCCGAATCGTCGGTCCGCAATCTTGGCGGCTCTCCCCTGAGTGACCTCTCCCGAAGCCTCGACGTTTCTCTCCCCGAACCGGAATCCGCCCATGGGTGCCCGTGTGTCTTCACTTTCAGTCCGTTCCCTGCTGTTGGCTAGTGCGTGCGTGTTCGCTGCGCCCACGGGCCTGCTCGCGCAGGAGATCCAAGGCGCTTTGCCTGAGACTCTCAGCGACAGCGTCAATCGCCAACTCGACCTCACCGAGAGTGCGATCTTCTCACTTGCTGTGAGCGGCGAGCCGGGGCAAGCCATCCGCACCACCGTCCCCTTGCACGGTGTGCCCTTCACGCTGGACCTGGCCCCGCATTCCACACGTTCGGAAGTCTCCTACCAGGTCCTGGTCCAGGGCGCTGACGGAAACATGACGGAGGCAGAACCATCGCCCGTGCTGACCTTGCGCGGAACCGTGGTCGGCATGCCCGGCAGCGTGGTGGCCGGAACCTACGATGAGCTCGGCGGATTGTACGCCCGCATTCGTTTCGAAGAGACCGAAGAAGAGTTCTGGGTCGAGCAGCTGTCGGCCAAGCTCGACGGCTTCGCTCCAGACCTGCACGTGGTCTACAGCAGCGACGCCGTCATCTCCTCCCTGGGACAGTGTGGCGTCACGGCGCTGCCGACCATCGACAAGAGCCACGTCCACGGCGGCAAGGAGTTCGGTGGGGCTCCCGCATGTGGCGTCGGGCTCTGCCTGGCTCAGCTCGGCTGCGATGCCGACTTCCAGTACTTTCAGCAGAACGGTGCGAGCGTCGGCTCCGTCGAGAGCAAGATCAACACGATCATCAACCTGATGAACGTGCAGTACGAATCCGAAGTCGACATCCGGCACGACATCACGGCGATCGTGGTGCGGACGGGCGAACCCGATCCGTACAACGGCGGCTCGATCAACGACCTGCTCAGCCAGTTGCGTTCCGAGTGGCAGGGTCCGCTGAGCGGCACACCGCACGATGTGGCCCAGTTGTTCACAGGCACGAACCTGAGTGGCGGCGTGATCGGACTCGCCTGGCTCAGTGGCGTGTGCGGCAACCTGCGCTACTCGGTGGTGGAGGACTTCACGAGCTCCATGGCCTGCCTCACGGACCTTTCGGCCCACGAGCTCGGCCACAACTGGGGTGCTGGGCACTGCTCTTGTTCCGGCAACACGATGAACGCGTCCATCACCTGCGCGAACAATTTCTCCAGCGGCACCATCAACACCATCTCCAACAAGCGTGATTCGGTGAACTGCCTTAACGGTGGTGGGCCACCAGCTTCCGACTTTTTGGCGGACAAGCTGACCGGAGGCTTCCCGCTCAAGGTGCGCTTCACGGACGCCTCGGACGGCGCCTACACGACCTGGGCCTGGAACTTCGGTGATGGTGGAACGTCTACCGACGACAACCCCTCTCACATCTATGGCGCCAAGGGCACCTACACGGTGAGCTTGACCGTCTCGGGGCCTGCTGGTTCGGACACCCTGACCAGGGTGGACTACATCGACGTCACCGATCAGGTTCTCGATTTCACCGACCTGGGTGGTGGCACCGGTTGGCAGTTCGGCATCGTTCCGGAGCTCGAAGCCTCGAGCTCACTGGTGGCTGGGCAGTCCTTCGATCTGCTGCTCCAGACGGCACCACCAAATGCCGTGAGCCTGGCGTGGATCTCCTTTGCCTCCACACCGCTCAATGTCTTGGGTGGAACGATCCACGCGAACCCGCCGTCGAACCAGCTGTTCTTCCCCACCAACTTCCTGGGGGCCTTGAATCTTTCGACTACATGGCCGGCTGGCGTGCCTGCTGGGACGGAGCTGTACATCCAGTTCTTGATCGGCCACCCCGCGGCTCAGGACGGCATTTCGTTGTCCAACGGCATCACGGCGATCACTCCCTGATCTTCGTAGCCCGAACCCCACGTCCCTTCGCGACGTGTTTGTGCGGGGGCCGGGAGTCAGCCTGAAGGACGGCATGACTCCCGGCTCCCGCCGTCGACCTTCTCCCGACCTTGGTGCCTCGACATGTTCCATTCCATGGCCTCCTTGTTCCGTCGCCACGCCTTGCCTTGTAGCTTGGCCGCGGCCGCGTTCCTTGTCGTGCAGCAGCCCCTCATGGGTCAGCTTTCCAGCCCCGACCCCGTTCGCACTGCGCTGACCTCCCAGCTGGCCCAGGACCTGAACGATGGCCTGGGTCTGGCGGAGAGTGATCTCTTCTCCTTGATCGTCCGAGGCGCGCCTGGGGAGCCCATCACGGCAATGATTCCGTTGGAGGGCAACGACTTCACCCTCGATCTCGCGCCCCACTCGACCCGGTCTGCGTCCAACTACAAGCTGCTTGTGCAGGGCGCTGACGGCCAGTTGACGGAGACCACGCCGAACCCCGTGCGCACCTTGCGCGGTACGGTGAAGGAGATCCCTGGAAGCAAGGTCGCCGCGAGCTTCGACGAGAACGGCGGGTTGTACGCCCGCATCCAGGTCCCGGGCGAGGCGTCCGACTACTGGGTCGAGCAGGTGTCCATGACCCTCGCGGGGACCACGGCGGATGTGCATGTGAGCTACCGCGGGTCCGACGTGGTGGGGGATGGTTCCACTTGTGGAGTGAACGCTTTGCCCGCATCGAGCCCCGGCCAGATCGCCTTGGGCAGCGGCTGTGGTACGGGCCTGTGTGTGGCTGAGCTCGGCTGTGACTCCGACGTGGAGTATTACCAGGACTACGGCAGCAGCGTGTCCAACGTCGAGAATCGCATCAACGCCATCATCAACGCGATGAACATGCAGTACGAAGACGACGCGGGCTTGCGACACGACATCACGTCCATCGTGGTCAGGACCTCGGAGCCGGATCCGTACAGCAGCAACGACATCAGCAACCTCCTGACCCAGTTGCGCAGCCAATGGCTTGGGCCGTTGTCGGGCACGCCGCACGACGTGGCGCAGCTGTTCACCGGTCGCAGCATCAGCGGCAGCACCATCGGTTTGGCCTGGTTGGGTTCGGTCTGCAACAGCCAGCGCTACTCCGTCGTGGAGAACTTCACGAACAGCTTTGGTTGTCTGACCGATCTCTCGGCCCATGAGCTGGGACACAACTGGGGTGCCGGGCACTGCAGTTGTTCCAACTTCACCATGAACCCATCCATCACCTGCTCGAACCAGTTCTCGAACGGCTCGATCGCAGCGATCACGGGCACGAAGATCTCGGTTGGCTGCCTCTCGCCAGCTGGACCTCCCGAAGTCAGCTTCAACGCCAGCTTCACCAGCGGGCCCGCTCCTCTGGCGGTGTTGTTCACCAACACGTCCGGCGGCGAGGTCACGAGCTGGTTGTGGAACTTCGGGGACGGCAACACGTCCACGCAGTCTGACTTGACGCAAATCTACAACACGCCGGGGACCTACACCGTGTCCCTGACGGGCACAGGCCCCATGGGTGTCGATACGGAGACCAAGCTGAACCTGGTCACGGTCGGCGAGCCCTTGGTTGTGTTCGATGACCTGGGCGGTGGCACGGCCAGCCCCTTTTTCGGTGTGCCTGACCTGAGCGCGTCCGGTCCGCTGACGGCTGGCTCCACCCTTGACGTCCTGTTGAAGCAGGCTCCGCCGAACACGCTTAGCTTGGCGTGGATCGCCTTCAACTCGGTGCCTGCTCCGGCCTTTGGCGGCACCCTCTTCGCCAACCCGCCGGCCCAGCAGTTGTTCTTTCCGACGAGCTTGTTCGGGACGGTGATGCTCAGCACCGGCTGGCCAGCCGGCGTTCCCGTTGGCCTGGACATCTACCTGCAGTTCCTGGTCCAGGACTTCGCCGTGGTGGGTGGGGTCAGCTTGTCGAACGCCGTCCACGGCGTGACTCCCTGACGGGCATTCCTAGGGTCGAGCACCGCAGCCGCACACCCCGTCTGTCTGCACGGCGGGGTGTGCGGCTTGCTAAGCTCCCAGCCATGCGTACCGCCTGTCTCGGTCTCGCTCTACTGCTCTGGGGATGCGGAGCACTCGCCCCTGAGCACGGGGTGGATAGGCCGTCCGCGTCCGGGAGCTCGCCCACCATGTCCGACGTCCCCTTTGCCGAGTTCGTAGACGTCTCAGGTGTCGAGCATGTTGCGCGGCTCTCCCCTGTGTTCTACCGAGGGGCACAGCCCGAGGGCGTGGAGGGATACAGCGCCCTAGAGCGGCTCGGAATCCGCACGGTCATCAGCCTGCGTCAATTCCACAGTGGTCGGAAGGACGCCGAGGCTGCCGGGCTGAAGTACTACCGCCTGCCCGTTCAAGCCAGCGTGCTCGGTTCGGAACCTCCCGAGGAGGAACAGGTAGAGCGCTTTTTCCAACTGGTGCTCGACCCAGCCCATCAACCTGTCTTCATCCACTGCATGACCGGCAAGGACCGGACGGGCACCTTGAGCGCGTTGTACCGGATGGAAGTGGACGGCTGGTCCCATCAGCAAGCGGAGGCGGAGCTGCTCGCCTTCGGATACCACACGATCTACGACGACCTGATCCGCTACGTGCGCGAATACCGACCGCGTGGTTTCGCGCCAGCCAAGCCCTGATCCGAGCCCTGCCCGCGTGACCAGCACCGAACTCTTCACCACCCTGCCGACGCCCAGCGACGACGCACCCTGTGGCGTCACGGTCCTCGCCAGGTTCATCGATGGACTTGGGTTCCGCTACCGCTGGGCGACCGATGGCCTGGAGCGGCAGGATCTCGCCTTTCGTCCCTGCGAGAGCTCCATGGATCTCGGCGAACTTCTCGACCATGAGCGCTTCCTCGCGCGCTGGATGCGCGTCAACGTGGGCGCCGCCCTGAAGGGCTCCGAACCGGTGACATATCCGGAGTGCTGTCAGGGTCTCTCCGATCCCGGCGGCGACCCGGCCCTGCTCATCGAGCAGACGTTGATTGCTCTCTCGGAGTTGCGGCAGGACATCCTGGCACTTGGAGATGAGGGGTTGCGGCGCGTGACCCTGATCGGCGGCAAGGAGCCCACGTCCTTCCCCGTCTGGAACATGATGAACGGTCCTCTGGCCGACGCCTTGACCCACGTGGGGCAGGTGACCTCTTGGCGCCGGATCCTCGGAAAGCCGGTTCCGCGCCACGATGTCTTCCGGGGACGACCGCCGCGCCCCAGCTGAGGCGACAGAAGCCATACGCACATCGCACCGTTTTTGCCTCGGACCCTGCGGAGCCCCCAGGGGATGACGGAGATGTCGCCGTTGAAACGTTGACGCGATGCCCCTCTGAGGGCGACCCTGAAGGGCTCCAGGCGTCACCCACGGCGTCGACTCAGTCCTCAAGTCCGGCCTCGGCTGGGCCGATCGCATAGGCTTTTTCCGGAGCTGTCTTGTCATGGGCACGCTGTCCCATCTGACCCGCGACCCCCTGCGCACCATCCGCTCCAGCTCCCCCATTCATGCTGGTCGTGAAAGCCAGGGGTCTCGCCTGCCACGGCTTGCGTTGATTCTGTGCTTCTCTGGCCTGCTGATCGCTTGTGGGTCCGGCGGCGAGAGCGGACCTGCCCGCATGGAGATCACCAAGACGCGCGTGTTGAAGCCTGTGGATTCGGCACTCGCCGGGCGCGTCGACCCGGTCATGGCTGCGCGCGCAGGGGGCAGTCGCGGCACGCCTTCCGCTGCTTCCGCGAAGATCCACTATATCCTGCCGGCCGGCTGGGTGGAGCTGCCGACGACCTCTATGCGCGTGGCGAATTTCTCACTCGAGGCCGAGCCGCGGGCCGAGTGCTATCTCACGCAGTTGCCCGGCACAGCCGGCGGGTTGGCGGCCAACGTCAACCGTTGGCGTGGCCAGATGGGCCTGCCCGCCTTGTCCGAAGAAGTGGTGAACGAGCTGCCGCGCTTCGAGTTCCTGGGCGGCGGTGCCGTATCCCTGGATGTGGAGGGCACCTGGTCCGGAATGGGCGGCGGGGAAGGGGAGGCCGGCTGGCGCATGCTCGGCCTCTTACTCGTCGACCCTGCAGGGAGCGCCTTCCTGAAGATGGTGGGTCCGAGCGAAGTGATCGCGGTCGAGCGGGAACGTTTCGCAAAGCTCGCGGCGTCCATGCACGGCGGAGACGGACACAGTCACGGCGATTCCGAAGACGGAAGTGCCCCCGATGGGGGCAACTCAGGGAGTCTGCTTTCCGGAGGTGGCCCCGTCAGCTCCCCGGGAGATCCGGCCCCTCCGCCCACGTCCATCTCCCAGGGGCTGTCGTGGGTGGCACCGGAGGCCTGGGATTCAGCCCCTGATCGCCCCTTCCGCAACGCCAACTACTTTGCTGGCAGCGAAGCGGTGGAGGCCTACATCTCGGTCTTGCCCGGAGACGCGGGTGGCCCACTGGCCAACGTGAATCGCTGGCGTTCGCAGATGGGCCAAGGCCCGCTGAACATCGAAGAGTTCGATGGATTGGAACGCCTGGCCATGCTCGACAGCGCAGGGGTCCTGATCGAGATCGAGGGCTCCTATCAATCCATGTCCGGCGGGAATCTGCCGGAGGCCATGATGCTTGGGGTCTTGGGGCAGGTTCCCGGGCGCTCGGTCTTCGTCAAGATGATCGGCCCGACCGACCTGGTGCTGGAGCAGCGCGAATCATTCCTGGAGTTTTGTCGCTCCCTCGAGACAGTCACCGGCGGTTGAGCTGGGTTCAGACAAGGAGTCACACGTGGCGGCCGACGGCAACCGCATCATCAAGTTCTTCTCATCGTTCAAGCTGAGTGTCGTCCTGCTCATGCTGCTGGGGCTGCTGACATGGTTCGGCACCCTTGAGCAGGCTGAGCACGGCCTCTATGAGGTGCAGAAGAAGTATTTCGAGTCGTACGTCTTGATGCACGACGTCGGGCCCATCTCCATCCCGCTGCCGGGAGCCAACCTGGTGATGACGATGCTCTTCCTGAACCTCGTCGTCGGCGGGCTGTGGAGGATCCGCAAGGGGGCGCGGCAAGCGGGTGTGTTGGTGGTGCACGTGGGCATCCTGCTGCTGCTGGTGTCCGGTTTCATCAAGCTGAATCACTCGGAAGATGGGCACGTCACCCTCTACGAGAACGGCACCGCCAACACCTTCCAGAGCTACCACCGCTGGGAGCTCGCCATCTCCCGGACGATGCCTGACGGGGGCGTCGAGGAGTGGCTCATCCCGCAGGAGGACTTCCTGGAGCTCCCGGAGGGCGAGACACGGACCTTGTTTGCCGATTCGATTCCTTTCGAACTCGAGCTGAGTCACGTGATGCCCAACGCGCAGCGCATGCCCAAGGGCCCCATGTTCGATGTGGATGTGCCGGTCATCGACGGACAGTTCCTCCAGCGCCAGGAGCGAGTCCCGGACGCGGAGCGCAACACCGCCGGTGTCTACGTGGCGCTGCGCAGCGAGGGTGAGGGCGATGGGGAAGAGTTGCTGCTCTGGGGGCGTGACTTCGGGCCCACGACCCATCTCGTGGAGGGAATGCCCTGGCAGCTACAGCTGCGCAAGGAGCGGTACCCCATGCCCTTCAGCATCGCGCTGGACGACTTCCTCAAGGAGGACCACCCGGGGACGTCCATGCCCAGCTGGTTCTCGAGTGATGTGACGGTGGTGGAGGGCGGCAGCGCTCGCACAGTGCGCATCTCCATGAACGAGCCATTGCGCAGTGATGGCTTGGTGCTCTACCAGGCGTCCTGGGGGCCGGCCAATGCACCACCGGGCACGCCCCTGTTCTCCACCCTGGCCGTGGTGCGCAACCCGGCCGACCAGTATCCGCTGTACGCCTGCATCCTCATCGCCATCGGGCTGTTGTTGCACTTCTCGCGTTCCCTGACTCGCTATGTTCGCTCGGAGGCCCGGTCATGATGGGTGCTCGATCTGGTATCAGCCGGTACTCGCCGGTCTTGGCCATTGCTGCGGCCTTCCTCCTGCTGAGCGTCGCCCTGGTGCCACGCACCTGGGCCCAAGACGCGGCTCCAGAGGACCACAGCACCCACAACCACGGGAACGCCAGCGGGGACCGTGGTTGGCCCGAAGCCGTCGTCGAGCAGGTCGAGGGCCTGCCGGTGCAGGATGGGGGGCGCGTGAAGCCGTTCCACACCTACGCAGGCTTCACGCTCTTGCGCCTGCACGGCTCTCGACGCTTGACGGTCAGCGAAGACGGCGAGGACAAGCGCCTGAGCCCCGTGGAATGGATGCTCGATGCCCTGCTTCGCCCGCATTTCGCTGCCGGTGACGACCTCTTCCTCGTCCAGAACGGCGAGGTGGTTGAGGCCATGGGCTTGCCGCTGGGTGCGGATCGTGGTCGCACGCACTACTCCCTGAACACTCTCCAGCCGGGGCTCGGCAAGTTGTTCGAGCTGGCTCGGGAGTACAGCCACATTGAAGACAAGAATCGCAGCCCCGTTCAGCAACAGGTGGTGCTGCTGGCTGGCAACGTGGACCTCTATCTGGGCATCCAGTCGGAGATGTCCTGGGCCAGGGCGAGCTTCGAGGTGGGGCCCGGCGAGCGTCTCGCGGCCTTGATGGATGGGCGCACCGTGGTGACCCTGCACGAGGTGGTCGAGAAGGCCCTGGGGCTGCAGATGCTCTGGCAGGAGCTGGAGCAGGCAACGGACGCTACGTCCGCGGACGAGCTGCACAGTGTGCAGGGCTTGCTCGAAGGGGCCTATCGTCGGGTCGAACGTTCGATGCTGGCGTTCCTCCCACCCGTCGCCTCCAGCGAGAAGGAGCCCGAGTGGATGCGGCCTGTGGACGTCTTCTTGCTGGCGATGCGCGGAGAGCCTGTCGCCGACGTGCACCTCCAGGCCCTGGCGGGTTGGGAAGCTGCCGCTCAGCACAGCAACGATGCGGTGGTCGTTGCCCATGAACTGGGCGGCGTCTCAGGTGGGATCTTCGGTCTGGCAGAGGCGCGCGGTGAGGGCGATTCCCTCAGCCTGGAGCTCACCTACTACAAGATGGACTTGCTGACCTGGAGCCTGTCGCTGTTCGTGCTGGCCTTCCTCAGCTGCGCATTCCTCTGGATGGCGCCCCGCAGCAAGTGGCTCTACCGCCTTGGTTGGGTGTTCTCGGCCAACGCGTATCTGCTGTTGGTGGCTGCGATCACCATGCGCTGCATCATTCGCAATCGGCCGCCCGTGAGCACGCTCTACGAGACGGTCTTGTTCGTGGCTGCGACGGCTGGGCTGTCCGCCTTGGTCATGGAGGCCATCAACAAGCGCCGCATCGCACTGTCCTCTGCCGCGCTGTTCGGGATGGTCATGCTGTTCATTGCGAATGGCTACGAGGTGCTCGACAAGCGGGACACCATGCCCAGCCTCGTGGCCGTCCTGGACACGAACTTCTGGCTCGCGACGCACGTCACCACCATCACCATGGGCTATGCAGCGGGCATGCTGGCGGCGCTGCTCGGCAGCATCTGGGTGCTGGGAAAGACGCTGCGCCTCAAGAAGAACGACCCGTCCTTCTACAAGGGCCTGTCGCGCATGGTGTACGGGATCATCTGCTTCGCAGCGACGTTGTCCATCGTGGGCACCATCCTGGGTGGCATCTGGGCCAACGACAGTTGGGGGCGCTTCTGGGGCTGGGACCCCAAGGAAAACGGCGCGCTCATGATCGTCATCTGGCAGGTGGCCATGTTGCATGCGCGCATGGCGGGTTGGTTGCGTGACAAGGGCTTCGCCCTGGCGGCAGCCTTCGGCGGGACCGTGATTGCCTTCTCTTGGTGGGGCGTGAACCTGCTGGGGGTCGGGCTGCACAGCTACGGCTTCACCAGCGGCATCCACTCAGCGCTCTCGACGTACTACTACATCCAGTGGTCCATCGTCGGCATCGGATTGCTGGCGGTGCCAGGTGTCGTGAAGGCCATCAAGCCCGGGCCAGCTGCGAGCTGATCGGGTTCGCATGATGCATGCCTGGGGGGGGGTGAAGGGACGGCCTGCCGGCAGGTTGCTGACGTGCCTCGCCTTGTGCGTCCTCGGTCTGGGTCTAGCGGCCTGTCAGTCCCCTTGCGGGGGGGGGGCGGACAACTTGGCAGGACGAGCGTGGCCTGGGGCTCGCGAGCAGCCCCCGAACCTGCTGGTGTTCCTTGTCGATGATCTGGGCTGGCAAGACGTCTCCCTTCCGCTGCACACCCATGCGACGGAGTTCAACGAGCGCTACCGGACTCCGCACCTGGAGCAGCTCGCAGCCGAAGGTCTGGTCTTCACACAGGCCTACGCGTCGGCGCCGGTGTGCACCCCGACTCGCACGAGCCTGATGACGGGCAGTTCGCCGGCCCGCTCCCACATCACCTACTGGATCTTGCATGAGGGTCAGGACACCTCCGCTGCTTGGGATGGCCTGCAACCACCGGCGTGGGAGCTGAACGGTCTGCAGCCGGGCGCCGTGACGCTCCCGGGGCTGCTACGCGAGGCCGGCTACCGCACGATCCACGTAGGCAAGGCGCATCTGGGTGCGAAGGGGACGCCAGGCGAGGATCCCGTGGCGTTGGGTTTCGATGTCAACATTGCGGGACACGGCGCGGGAGCACCTGCGAGTTACCTGGGGTCGGAGTCCTATAGCCGCGGCACGGTCTGGGACGTTCCCGGCTTGGCGGACTGGCACGGGCAGGACGTGTTTCTCACGGACGCTCTCGCTGTGGAAGCGGGGCGAGCTGTTCGCGACGCCGTAGCGGCCGAGAAGCCCTTCTTCCTGCACATGGCACCCTACGCGGTGCACACACCGATCAGCGCGAATGACGCACGCGTCGGGGCCTACTCGCACCTGCCTGCCCGGGAGGCTGCCTACGCCAGCATGATCGAAACCGTCGACGCGGCCTTGGGCTCGTTGATGCAGACCCTGGACGACTTGGGAGTGCGCGACAACACGTTGGTGGTGTTCACCTCGGACAACGGCGGGCTCTCGGCCCATGGTCGGGACGGGCCTGCTCACACTCACAACGCTCCCTTGCGCAGCGGCAAGGGCTCGGCCTATGAGGGCGGCCTGCGCGTTCCGGCCGTGATGACGTGGCCAGGCCAGATCGCGGCCGCTGGTCGAACCGACGTTCCCATCGTGACGCACGATCTCTTCCCGACCCTGCTCGCGGCGGCCGGCGTGGCGCTACCGCAAACGCATGCGCCCGCTGTGGACGGCCAGGATCTGCGCCCTGTCTTCGCGGCGCAGGGCCAGCTCGAAGAGCGCGATCTGCTCTGGCACCAGCCTCACTACTGGGGGGTCGCGGGTCCTGGGATCCAGCCCTTCAGCGCCCTGCGCTCCGGTGAGTGGAAGATCATCTTCTGGCACGCCACCGGGCAGCTGGAGCTCTACAACCTGGCCGAGGACGTGGGTGAGCAGCGGAACCTGGCGGACAGCGAACCGGAGCGCCTGAAGATGCTGGCGGGGCGACTGGGCGCTGCGCTGCGGGAGGCCGGGGCACAACCGTCACGAAACGCCCACTCAGGCGTCGTGGTTCCCTGGCCCGACGCCTGAGCGACTCCAGAGCCAGGGGAGGCGGATTGCGCCTAATTCAGGGTCCCGTGCCCGTGGCCGCTTGCAGGGCGGCCGCCAAGTCGATGCGGACGCTGTCCGCCGGAATCAGGCCTTGCTGGATCAAGGCTTGCAGGATGAGCGCGGCCACGGCAGCGAGCCCTTCCTGAGTGGGGTGCAGCGCGTCGTACTGCATGAGTTGAAGATCGTCGGAGGCTGGCCACGCTTGCCCGGCGATGGGCTGCGGCGGAACGGCCATCAGGTGCGCGTAGATGTCGGGAACAGACACGATGAACACGTTGTCGTTCTCCTCAGCCCACATATGCACCCGGGCGTCGAGCAGGTGAAGGGCCGCCCGCGTGGGGACCTGCGACCGGCTGAGCATCTTGCCGATGGCCTCGGTGACTACGGGATAGGGGCTGACGATCACGGGGCAGTCGAAGCGCTCCAGCTTTTCCAGGCCTTGCTCCAGCAACACGAATCGGGAGGCCTCGGGCGGTAGGTCGCCGTAGCCGAACCAGAAGAGGTAGTCGAGGGCGATGACGAGGGTGGGCTCGTGCTGTTCGACACGGCTAGCGAGCACCTCACCAGTGTTGTCCGGCGCGAGGAAGAAGAAAGAACTGGCGGCGGAAAGCACGGGTTCGTGAGGGCCGACGATCATGGCGTCGACGAAGGCGTTGAGAGTGACCCGCGTGCCGAACCCGTTGGAGGCGCTGGAGCCCAGCACTGCGACGCGGTCGAGCAGGCTGGAATCAGCGCGTGTGCTCGTAGCTGCTTGAGGCGCGTCGGCAGTCGAGGTCGGGGAAGCTGCGGCCGGTGCCGGTACGGGTACGGGTACGGGTACGGGTGCGGGTACGGGTACGGGTGCGGGTGCGGGAAGCGTGGACCGCGAAGCGGCGCAACTCCCCAACGCCAAGCTGAGCACCAGGGCTGGCAATCCCAGGCCGAGGAACGTCCGACCTCGCCGGGACTTTCGGTGCTGCCTGCGTGTCCTCAACTCATGCATCACGTGGCCTCTCATGCAGCGCTCTCACCATTCTCGGTCTCCTCCCCAGATCTGCCCCCGGGGCTCTTGCTTGGGTCTGTCGTAGGGGCGTTGCCTGTCGTTTCACCTATGCATCAGCCGCTCAGGTGAAGAATCATGACTTCCTGGAGCGGTCGGCTCAATTCATGCGACCCGCGATCCGAAAAGTGGCCCTTCGACGGAGCGTTCGCGCCCCGCGCGATGCATCCCGATCGAATGAGTCACAGGCGCCACGCCGGTTCGCCCTTGCGAGCTGCGCTGCCGCCGCCCCCGCGAGACTGATCCCGTGACCAAGCCCTTCCTCCTGCGCCTCGCCCTGGCCCTGCCCCTGGCAGGTCTGGTCAGTTGCGCGAGCCTCTTCTCATCTCCCGACAACAGCCTCACCATGGCAGACTCCCTCTTGGACAGGGTGGAGCGCATGCACGTCGAGTCGGTGCTCTCCCGGGAGCGCATGAAAGAAGCGCTCGTCTCCTTGAGGGCCATCGTCTCCCCCGACTTCGAGGGGGACGCCCTCGCCTCCTTCGCGCTTTTCGTGGACGCCGTGGATCGTTCGGAGGAGCAGCAGCGCCGGCTCAGCGGAAGCGTCGGCCCCATGGAACGCAGCGCCAACAAGGCGTTCGAAGCCTGGAGCGGCAATGTGCAAGCCATCGGCAGTGAGTCCCTGAAGCGTCATGGCAAGGGACGCCTTCTGGAATCGAAGGAACGCTACGACACGATCCTCGAGTCTCTCGTGCCTGCTCAGGAGACCTACGCCCAGTTCAACGCGCGGCTCCGGGACCACGCCCTCTTCTTGGGTCTCGATTACACAGCCTCCGCCGTGTCAGAGCTGGGTCAGGAGGTGAGTGAACTCCTGGACCTCGCCCGTTCCCTCGATTCCCAGTTCCGGGCCTGCGAGGAAGCTGCCGAGACCTACGTCAGGGAATCGGCCCTGCGAGGACAGGTGCAGATCACCCGGGCCCAGGCCCGCGTCAGCACCCGTGGCAAGGCAGGCGATGCGAGTGCCGATGAGTTCGTGGCCAGCAACAACCGCTGAGCTCTACTGATACCGGCGCTGCAGGATTGAACGCATCCCCGGGTCGCCGGCCGCACGCCAGCTACGCAGAAGAGAGTTGCCATGAGTTGGACGCTTCTCGCGTTGCTGGTGCTGGTGCCCGCATTGGGCGTGCTGGCCCTGCTGGCTAGACGTCTCGAACTTCAGCGCATGCGGACGCGCATCGAGCAGCGGGAGAGCGAGCAACGTGAGGCTCGCGCCAGCGACCAGCTGCAGCAACCGGTCATCGACCTGTCCCGTTGCCTGGGGTGTGCCACCTGCGTTGCCGCATGCCCCGAGGCCGGTGTCCTGGACATCGTCCATGGACAGGCAGCGGTGATGAATGGGGGGCGCTGTGTGGGCGTGTCGGCCTGCGAGCGCGAGTGCCCGGTCGACGCTATCAGCGTCAGCCTGGCCCGGGTCGAGGAGCGCGATGACATCCCCGCGCTCACCCCTGGGTTGGAGGCCGTGGGTGTCCCCGGGTTGTTTCTCGCGGGAGAGGTGACCGCCCACGCCTTGGTCAAGACGGCGGTGGATCACGGAACGGCCGTGGCCGCGACGGTCGCGGCGCGCTTGGGCGAGTCGGGGGGCGGCGCTGACGAACCGACGCCGGCCGCCTTGGACCTCTGCATCGTTGGGGCGGGCCCCGCCGGCCTGGCCTGCGCGCTGGAGGCCAAGCGCCTCGGGCTCAAGACGATCCTGCTGGATCAGGAATCGAGCCCGGGCGGAACGGTGGCCAAGTATCCGCGGCGCAAGCTGGTGCTCACGGAGCCCCTCGATCTGCCGCTGCACGGTCGCTTGCGGCGCCGTTCCTACGGCAAGGAGGAACTCGTGGAGCTCTGGGAGCGGTTGGTGCGTGAGCACGAGTTGCCGCTCGAGAGCGAGGTGCGGCTTCAGTCGGTCGGCCGGCCGTCCCAGGGCGGCTTCTCCGTGCAGACGAATCGCGGTTCCTACCACGCGAACTCCCTTTGTCTGGCGATCGGCCGGCGCGGCACGCCGCGCCGCCTGGATGTGCCCGGCGAGGACCTCCCGAAGGTTGCCTACAGCCTTCTGGACGCTCGTTCCTACCAGGGGCGCCGCACGCTCATCGTGGGCGCGGGGGACAGCGCCGTGGAGGCTGCCCTCGCCCTGGCAGAGCAAGAGGGCAATGTCGTCACGCTGCTGACCCGCGGCGCCAGCGTGACGCGCCCGCGCCAAGCGAACCGGGAACGACTCGAACGCGCAACGGCGCGGGGTGAGATCACGCTGATGACAGACGCCCAGGTGCACAGCATCCTCGAACACGAGGTGCATGTGCGCATCGTGTCTGACGAGAGCCCGGCACCCGGCAAACTCTGGTCCGTGCCCAACGACGATGTGTTCGTCATGGCTGGCGGGATCGCTCCGCAGGGCCTGCTGAACCAGGCCGGTGTGTCCTTCGACCCCGCGGATCGCCCCCAACAAGCGCCGCCCGCCGAGCAGGGAGCCGGCCTGCTGAAAGCGTTGATCGGAGCGACCAGCCTGGCGGTGGTCGCGCTGCTGTTCGCCGTGTGGAACGCGGATTACTACCTCTTGCCGACCGAACTCCGGCCTGAGCATCACAAGCATCAGTGGTTGCGGCCTGGCCTCGGCTTCGGCCTCTGGCTCGGGGTGCTGGGCGTCGGCTTGATCCTGGTGAATCTCGCCTATCTGGTGCGGCGGGCCTCCTGGGGTTTCCGCTTCGGTTCCCTGCGCACCTGGATGAGCACGCATGTGGCCACGGGTGTGTTGGCCTTGCTGTGCGCCCTCCTGCACGCGGGCATGTCACCGCGCAACACGGTGGGCGGGCACGCGTTCTGGGCCCTGTCCGTCCTGCTCATCACCGGCGGCCTCGGGCGTTATTTCTACGCCTGGGTCCCGCGGGCCGCCAATGGACGCGAGTTGGAGTTGGCCGAGGTGAAGGCAGGGCTCCGGGGAGACGCCCTGTCGGCCCCGGACGTCGAACGATGGAGCGGTGGGCAGCGGCGATTCCGGGAGCAGGCCGAGCAGGATGTGCTGGCGCTCGTGGACTCCAAGCAGTGGGGTGCGTCCTTTCCGGCTCGCGCCCTGGCGTTGGTGGGGGTGCGCCGGGACCTGGCCGCCGTCTTGCGCGGTATCGAGCAGCGCGGGCGGGACGAAGGCGTGGAGGCGGTGCAGGTGGACGAAACCCTCTTGCTCGCCAAGAAGGGTTACCGCAGCGCTCTCATGGCGGCGCATGTCGAGGACCTGCGTGGGCTCTTGGCGACCTGGCGCTATGTGCACCGTTGGTTCACGTTGCTGATGCTCGTCCTGCTCACACTGCACGTGGTCTACGCCCTCAAGTACGGGTCATTCCTGTCCGACGAACCCGTGATGGACATGACGCTGGATGCAGCGGAATGAAGTCCCGCCGTCCAGGAGTCTGGATTGCGTGCCTTTCCGTGGCCCTGGTGGCTATCGCGGGTGTTGCCGATGTCCGCCGAGCGGCACCTGGCCCGCTCTCGGCGGTGCACGCTGCCGACCCGGCCTTGGCCGAGATGGTGGATTGCGCTGCCTGTCACGGCGGATTGCTGGGCAGCCTCGCGGACTCCTGCCTGGAGTGTCACGGCCTCATCGATGACCAGGTGGCCGAGGCCAGCGGCTTGCACGGAACGCTGCCCCAGGGAGAGGCACGGCGCTGCGCCAACTGCCACAGCGAGCATCACGGCAGTTCGTTCAGCATCGTCAACCAGCAGAGCTATACCCGGATGGGCATTCAGGACCCGGAGGCCTTCAACCACGTGTTGGTGGGTTTCGCCATGGACGGTGCCCACCTGGAACAAGACTGCATCAAGTGTCATGAGCACGCGCGCGATGAGGTCTTGCCGCGCGGTGCCACCCGCTTCCTGGGGTTGAGCCAGGACTGCGCGAGTTGTCACGACGACCCGCACGAGGGCCGCATGGTCCTGGACTGTGCACAGTGCCACGGCCAGGAACGCTTCGAGGACTTCGACTCCTTGGGGCATGAACGCTTCCTGCCGTTGCTGGGGGCGCACGAGGCCGCTGAGTGCGGCGAGTGCCACGCCCCGGAGTCTCCCCAGGCGCTGGAATCGCTGGGCATGCAGGTCGACCGGGAAGCTGCTCGCGAGTGCGCCGATTGCCACGAGTCGCCGCACGCCGCGAATGCCATGGAATCGGTGGCACAGCACAGCGCGCCGGCCTTTCCCCGACCGATGCGGGCCGGATCCAGCTGTGCCGTCTGTCACGAGGCCGAGCACACCTCCTTCCGGGACGATCGACTCGACCTGCGCCCGGACCTGCACGCCCAGCTCGGGTTCTCCTTGGACCAACCACACGACGAGCTGTCGTGTGCGGAGTGTCATGGAGAGTCAGGCGGTGCCTTCTCGGAGCGCTTTCCTGGGCGGGAGTCTCAGGACTGTGCTGCCTGTCACGAAGACCCCCACGCGGGTCAGTTCCAGAAGGGGCCGTTTGCAGAGCAGGGCTGCGTCGCCTGCCATGGTCCCACGGAGTTTGAACCCCATGCCTTCGGTGCTGAGCAGCACGCCCAAGCCTTCCTGCCCCTGGATGGCTCGCACGCCGAAATCGCCTGCGAGGCTTGCCACGAGCAGCCCTACCGTGACGCAGCGCGCGTCTTCCGGGGGACGCCCAACCGTTGCGAGTCCTGTCACGAAGATGCCCACGATGGGGCCTTCGATGCCGTGGCTCAACGCCTTCCTCGACAGCGAGAGGGGCTCTGCAGCCGCTGCCATGACAGCGGACGCTTCGACAAGTTGGCCGAGCCGTTCGAGCACGCGCAGTGGACGGGCTTCGAGCTCACGGGGGCGCATGTGCAGGAGGCCTGCGATGTGTGCCATCTGCCTGCGGATGAAGCGGACGAGCAGGGGCGTCGCTTCGGCCATGTGAGTGATCAGTTCGGCTTCGTGGAGGGTTGCAACAGCTGTCACGCCGACCCGCACGAGGGCCGCTTTGATGGTCCCCTGGTGCCCTCGCGCGTCAGTGGCCAGGCCGAGTGCGCCCGCTGCCACGACACGACCAGCTTCAGGTCCCTTGTTGACCCCTTCGACCACCGGCTGTGGACGGGCTTTCCGCTCAATGGAACCCACGGCAGCAGCGACTGTTCGTCGTGCCATGCTCCCGTGCGCCCGCTCTTCCTCGCAGCGGGCCAGGACGGAATCGGGAGCGCAGCTCGCGACGGGCGCACATGGGAGCGCGCCCTTGGAACGGACTGCTCGTCCTGCCATGAGGATTCCCATGCCGGGCAGTTCGCGCAGCGGGGTGCCACGGATTGTGCCGCATGCCACAGGGATTCCGAGAGCTTCTCCGACCTGCGCTTCAGCCACGAGAGCGATTCGCGCTTCTCGCTGGGCGAGGCTCATCGCCAACTTGAATGCGCGGCCTGTCACGAGCCGGTGCGGAGGGGCGGCCAGGAGATCGTGCTCTACACGCCGCTGCCGACGGAATGCGTCGATTGTCACGGCGTGCATGAGTCGGTCCTGCTGCGACGGGCGGGACTGCAGCGATGAAGCGTCCCGTTTCCGTCGGCCTCTTTGGGATGTGCGTTCTTGCCTCCGCCCTGCAGGCGCAGGACGTGGGCGCCCCTGCGACGGCCTTTGCTGCAACCGCCGCGCCTGCCCGCGTTCCGCAGGCGAGGCCAACCCAGAGACGCAGGGCGCAGGACGGCGATGCCGTACACGCGCTGGACCTGCGCGTCTTGGGGCTGGAGCCCGCTGGGCTCGTGAAGGTGGACCGGGGTGAGCGGGACCTCGTGCAGGTCGGCGACCGGGTCCTCTTCAGGCCCTTGGGACGCCCTCAGGTGGAGGGCCGCGTGAGCCAGGTCGATGCACGCACGAGCCTCGTGAAGCTGGACCTCAAGCAGAGCAAACTCGAGCCGGGCATGCCGGGCGTGGTGCTGGTGCCAAGCAGCCGCTTCGAACCCTCGGAGCCGCCGCCTCAACCTGAGCCCAGCCCAGGGCTGAATCCGCAGCTGAACGGCGCCTCGGAGTTTCATGGACCGCGCCGACCCCCGGTGCGTTGGACCAACCGGGATGACGGTTACCGCAAAGGGATGCCGTTGCTCAGCACGGCCGAGATCCTGACCCCCGAGCAGCGCCCAGTCAGAATGGTCGGCCGCGTCTCGGTGTTCGCGAATGCCGGGCGCAGCAGCCTGGATGACCGCACGGATGCCTTCGCGCGGTTGGGCGCTGATGTCGAGCTGGAGAATCCCTTTGGCCGGGGTGGCCGGGTGCACGTCGACGGTGAGCTCAATCACCGTCGGACAGACGTGGACGGCCAGGTCAATGAGCAGTTCTCAAAGGCGCGCTTGGATCGCGCGTCCTATGCCTGGGGTGGCACGCGTTGGCAGCCCGTGCGCCAGGAGGTCGGCCGCTTCCTGCAGCCCGTGGTGCCCGAGTTCGGCGTGCTCGACGGCTGGAGCTGGTCGACGCGCGAGGACGATGGCACCCGCATGGGTGGCAGCGTGGGCTTCATGCCCGAACCGAACATCAGTCTCTCGACGGGCAAGGACCTGGCGGCTTCTGGCTTCTATCGTTGGGTCTCGGATGACAGCGAGCGTTTCGCCACCACTGTGGGTGTGCAGAAGACCTGGCATCACGGCAAGCGCGATCGCGACCTGATCCTGGCCAAGCTCCAGATCGTCCCGGAGCAGGGCTGGAGCGTGCATGCGAGTGCGTGGGTCGACTACTACGCCGCGAGTGATGATGCCAAGGACAGCGGCTTCGAGTTGACCGAGGCCCACGCTTCCGCGACCCGCCGCTTCGACGACGTGGCTGAGGTGACGCTGGCTTTCGACCATCGACGCTTTCCCGAACTGCTGCGCGAGGAGTTCTCTCCGGTCGCCCTGGCCCAGCTCGCGGACGACCGGCATGACCGTGTGTCTGCCCGGGGTCGGCGCCAGCTCGAGCAGGGTGTGGACATCCTGGCGGAAGTGGGCGCCTGGGATGACGAAGACGAATCCGGCGGCGATGCCGAGTTGGGCATGGAGTGGTCGGATCTGCTGGCGCGGGGAAGTCGCTCCAGCGCCTCGGTCTGGCTTGCCGAGGGGCGCTTCTCACGCAGCACTGGCGCGCGCGTGGCCTATGGCATGCCCTTCAAGCCGTTGAGCTTCAGCTCGGGTTCTGCCGGTGCCGGGCAGAGGGCCGGCCAGTCGAGCGGGCGATGGGATGTCTCCTATGAGCTGAGCGAGCACGAAAACGCCGACTTCAACGTGGATTTCGCCACGGTGGTCCAACACTGGGTGCGTCTCAGTTGGGGCTTCCATCTGGCCGATGGTTGGAGAGGCACCCTGAGCGCCGACGCCCGGCTGTGGGACGACGGTGACGAGGATGCGCAGTCCGTCCACCTTTCCTTGACGAAGAGCTTCTAGTGCTGAAGACCCGCAACCTCATTCGCCGGATACGGAAGGTAGCTCCGTCGCTTCCCCGTTGGCTGTTGATGGGCTGCTTGGCCTTCATGGCGGTCGCCTGCTTCAGTGTGCAGGTGGGGGAGCTGGGGCGTGGGCCTCGGCATGGCTGGTGGGACGGCCTGGGGGCGGTGCTGCCCCATGAGTCCTTCCCGGCGGACTGCAGCACCTGCCACGTGTCCCAGGACTGGTCGAGCTTGCAGCCGGAATTCGCCTACGACCACCTCGCCGAAACCGGGGTGCCTCTTGAGGGGCGACATGCTGAAGCCCAATGCCTCCGGTGTCACAACGACCGGGCGCCGATCGAGGTGCTCTCCAACATGACCTGCGCCAGCTGTCACGAGGATGTGCACTTCGGACAGCTCGGTGCCGATTGCACGCGCTGCCACGACGAGAGCAGTTGGCTGCCGTCCGGGCAGCTGCTGAACCACGCCCATTCCCGCTTCCCCTTGGTGGGCATCCACGCTGCGACGGATTGTCGACGCTGCCACCTTGGCTCCGAGGTGGGCAACTTCACTCCGGTGGACAACGAGTGCGTCAGCTGTCACGCCGATGACCTGGCGCGGGCCAACAATCCGAACCACATCGCCCTGGGCTGGGTGAACCGCTGCGACAGCTGCCACGTGCCCCTTTCCTGGAACGCTGCGGAGCTGGATCCCGATTTTGCGGCGGCCACTGGGGCCAACGGCCCGGATTCGCTTGAGGGACAGCTCAGCGCCTTCCTCAAGTCGCTCCCACCCGGTCGTCGATAGCTGCTCGATCTCGGGTGGCTGAGAGACCACCGGAGGGCGACGCCTGGCGTCGGCGCGAGAGGCGATAGAGAAGGCAGAGAGCTCGCACGCTCCCCCTCGGGTTCCGACAGCATGATGCTTCCACTTCGTTCACGGCAGGCCAGCCCCCGGCGCCCGCGACCAGTTGCTGCCGTGCGTGAACGCTTCGTCGGCTTGCTGGTCTTGTGCCTCGCCGTGCTGCCTCTGAGCGCAGCCTGTTCCGGCGGAGGTGGCAGCGGCGGTGGTGGGTCGGTGGCGGCCAGCAGTGCAGAGTCGTGCATGACCTGTCACAACGCCTCGCCCAAGAACGACTACAAGGGACCGGGCCTGCCCAACCCTCATCCCTTTCCTGGTGCGGCCAAGATCAAGTGCAGCACCTGCCACGGCGGCAACCCAAAGGGCGAGGACCAGGGCCAAAGCCATGTGCCTCCGCCGCCGGAGATCGGCGATGACGACAACCTGCTGGTGGATCGGCACGCCTACTTCAATCGCTTGACCCTGACGGGTATCGACAAGTTCCCGGACTACGAGGTCAACGGGCAGATGTACACCGCCCTGGACTACCTGCAGTTCATCAACCCGGGCGACTTGCGCGTGGTGCAGGACGGCCGCTCGTGCGGCGAGTGCCACAGCCCACACGTGGACGATGTGGGTTCGGGCCTGCTGGCGACCCAGGCGGGCATGTTGTCCGGGGCCCTCTACGCCGTGGGCCAGGACAATCACGTCAACGCCCAACAAGGGCTCTACCAGGACACGGCTGCCGGTGTGGGCTTCCGAGCGGTCGTTGACCCGAACTACATCCCGGATTCCACCAACACGGGTGCCGTCGAGCAGCTGCTCGAGTATCCCGTGTTCAGCCGCAAGGGCGTGCTCGGGCCGGACGACATCCAGGACAACGACCTCTATCTCTCGGCCTCCCTCGCCAATCACGTGGATGTGGACGGCCAGGTGGTGAGCAACTCGCCCTTGGCGAACCTCTACCACGAGCAGGTAGCGTTCACATGTGGTGACTGTCACCTGGGCAGTGCGGGGGCCAACAACCGCACAGGCGACTACCGTTCCTCAGGCTGCACGGCGTGTCATATGCCGTATTCCCTGGGCGGCCGCTACCTGGGCAGCGACCCCAATGTCAACAAGACTGAACCCCTGGACCCGGACGACATCGATGAACCCGAGCGGCCTCACGTCCGGGAGCACCGCATCGTGAGCGTGGCGCGCACCCTTTCCAACGGTGTGCAGCAGCAGGGCATCGACGACTACTCCTGTGCCGGCTGCCACCAGGGAAGCAACCGCACAGTCATGCAGTACTGGGGTATCCGCCTGGACCAGAACGAGGACGTCCGCCGCGGTGTCCAGTACCCGGCGAATCCGGTGAGCTATGTCGACACGCGCGACGACGAGCGGCTCTTCGACCCGGTGCTGGGCAACAAGGAGTTCAATGGCCGGGACAGCCGCCAATACCTCTTGTTCGAGGACTACGACGGAGACGGACGCGACGACACACCCGCTGACGTGCACTACGAAGCGGGCATGGGCTGTATCGACTGCCACGGCAGCTACGACCTGCACGGCGGGGATGTGAAGGTGCCGGGGGCCGAGATCTACAGCCGCATGGAGCACGGCACGGCCATCAGCTGCGACAGCTGCCACGGCACCTCCGAGGCCTACGCTCAGACCAAGAACGGCAAGACCTACGGCGGGCAGTCCGCGCAGCTGGCGCTGGACTCTGGCGGCCGGGTGCTCAAGCACGTCGAACGCCGGGCGGACGGGAACTACTGGCTCACGAGCCGGCTGACGGGCGAGGAGCACTACATCCCGCAGGCCATGGACACCGTCGTGGACAACGGCGTCCTGCACCCGGAGGAACCGAACACGCCCATCTACACGCCCATGGCCTCCTTCGCCATGGGGCGCGCGGACGGTGACCCCGCCACCGGCCTCGGCCCGCTTCAGCAGGGCCTGCCGAACGCGGGCTTCCGGCACGCGGACAGCATGGACTGCGCGTCCTGTCACTCGGCCTGGACCAACACTTGTGCGGGTTGCCACCTCGAGGGCGAGTACAACAAGAACAACAACTTCAGCAACATCACGGGCGAGGAGATCGTGTTCCGCGAGAAGAACGCGGACTTCGTCTATCAGTCGCCCCTGCCCTTCCAGTTGGGCATCGACCCGGACGGCAAGATCACGCAGACCAGCCCGAACACGAAGATGTTCTTCACCTACTTCGATCGTTTCGGGACCGAGTCCCAGGCCTTCGCTTTCTCCGATCGCAACGCCAAGGGGGCCAACCCGCTGGAGGCCGCCTTCCCGTCCATGAGCCACAACGCCATGATGGCCCACTCCATCCGCGGACGCGTCGACGACCAGAACGAAGGGCCCCGTTACTGCGTGGCCTGCCACCTCACGGACGACGGTTTGGCAGACTTCGGCGAGGCCAACTACGACGCCTTCGTGGCCGCCATGGAGACCGGCGACTTCGGCAGCCTGGACTACGACATGCTGCAGGAGCACATCGGACAGAACCCGGGCAACACCCTCAACTCGCCCGTGTGGGTGCACATGGCCTCGGGTCTCGGCAGCGGGCTGTTTCTCTTCGATGAGAACGGCGCGCCAGTGAATCCCCTGGACATGGATTCGAACCGCGCCGGCACGGACAACAACCAGGCGCCGGGCAGCATCCCGTTCGACCCCAACAGCGTAGTCTACGACCTGGACCGCATCGTGGACGGCAACGGCGAGGCCCAGGGCTCCAACAATCACGCCCTGATCGACCCTGCGGTGGGCAGCGCCCTGCGCCAGGGGGCCGACAACCCGTCCATGGCGGGGCCCTTGGGTGGGCCGATCCTGCAGCGTCTCACGAACCGCCAGACGGGCATCGTGCTCGACTCCTGGGTGGACGCAGACGGCAAGGCCCAGGGCGGTGCGGTGGGGGTTGCCGACGGGCCCTAGCACGGGCATGCTCGCGGAGCCCCTGCGGAGTGCTTCGCGCGTGACGTCATCTCTCGAGCCTGTCCGCTTCGTCGCCATCTATCGTTGGCGCATCGCGCCCGGCAAGGAGAGTGCATTTCGGGGTGCGTGGGCCCAGATGACGCGCGCCATCAGGGAGCAGCGTGGCGGCCTGGGTTCCCGACTCCATCGCACACAGGACGGGGTGTTCGTGGCCTACGCCCAGTGGCCGAGCCGGGAGGCCTGGGAACACTCCCGCGCGCAGGCTTCGTGTGACCCTGCGGCGTCGCAACAGATGGGCGACTGCATCGAGTCCAGCTTGGAGACCACGCTGCTGGATGTGGAGCACGACCTGCTGGAGTGCAATGACCAGCGGGCTTGAGCACCGCCCTCACCTGGTCTCGCACGAGTCTCCGCAGCTCTGATAGAATCCGCAGCTTTGCAGGGAGTCAGCCCTGTGCACGGGTGATGTGGACCAGTTGGGGGCCGTGTGTTGCAACGCAGTGCGGAGCGGGATCGGGCACTTAGAGATAAGGGGCGGATACCGCTCGTCATTGGCGTGACGGGGCACCGCTGTCTTCCGAAGAACAAGCTCCCCGAGCTGAGAAAGGGAGTCAGGGCAGCTCTGGAGGCGAGGAAGGCCTTGGTCAGCAAGGACACGCCGCTGGTGCTCATGTCCTCCCTGGCGGCCGGCGCGGACCAGCTGGTGGCCGAGGTTGCCCGGAGCTTGGGCTTCGACATCGTTGCTCCGCTGCCACTCGAGGTGGAGGACTACGCCCAGGACTTCCCTACTGGCCCTGAGCGTGAGGCTTTCCATCGCGCGGTGAAGCAGTCGGACTGCTTCGTGGTGCCTGAGGACGAACGGCTTTCCGCAGTCGACGGTGAGTCAGCCAGGGATCTGGCCTATCTGAGGGCGGGCTTGTGGATCGCACGGCACAGTCACGTCCTGCTGGCGCTCTATGACGGAAAGTCGGCCCAAGGCACCGGGGGGACGGCCGATGTGGTGCGGTCCGTGCTGATGGGCGAGGACTGCAGCGCGGGGCCGCTCCGAACCGGGTCAGCCAGCTGGTCAGACCGGGGGGTGGTGGACCACATCCTCGTCGCGCGGTTCGAGGACTGTGCAGAGGCCGCGGACCTGGCCAACGCTGCGATGGCTCCGGAGGTCGAGCAGAGCGCGCAGGGCTCCGGGGCGGTGCCCCTTGAGTACCCGGTGGAAACCCGCTTCCCCGACCTGGAAGTGGCGGACGAGGACGAGCTGCAGGAGGCCCACGCCGAGAGCCTTCGCCTCCTGGACGGTTTCAACGCCAGGGTCTGCACCGCCCCCGATTCCGTGACGGAAGGAGTGCACACTGAATGCGTGGGTGCCGTCTCGGCGCAGGGGCTCTCCGGTGTTGACGACCCACTGCGCATTCGCTTTGCCTGGGCCGACCGCCTCGCCATGAGCGCCCAACGGGAACGCTGGCACACCCTCCGGATCATCACCGGGTCGAGCTTTCTCGCTGTCACGCTCTACACCGTGTACGACACCTTCATCCCCGAGTATGAAGGCTTGGCAACGGCAGCCCTCGTAGCCAACGGTGTGCTTCTGGCCGTCGCCCTCGCGTTCTTCGTCCGGGCGCGGCTCCAAGGGGTCGAGCGCGACCACATCGACTACCGCGCCTTGGCCGAGGGGTTGCGCGTCCAACTGGCGTGGCGGGATGCCGGGCTGCCGAATGCGGTTGCGGACCACTGTGATTTCCATCAGGTCTCCGAGATGAGCTGGGTGCGCACATCGCTGCGCATCGCGCACTGGAGGAGCTGCGTGGGGTGCGTGGCCGAGGCTGCGCCGGATCCGGCGCACCTCTGCCATGTCTGGAGGACGTGGATGAAGTCCCAGGAGATCTGGTTCCGCAGGGCCTTCGCTCGTGAGGGCAAGAAGGTCGCGCGCAACACCATCTGGCTGCGCTGCTTCTTCGGCGCCGGCGTGCTGCTGTTCGCGTCGGTGATCTGGACGCAGTTCGCCATGACCCCGACGGTCAAGGACAACCGGGCCTTCGCCACCGCGCTGTTGGGGCTGGGGATGGTGATCACCTTCGCCCTGGCCACGGCGATCGAGCTCTATTCGGACAAGACCGTGCTTACGGAGCAGCATCGCCAGTACTCCTGGGGCTGGAGCTTGTTCCGCCGCGCGTCCCATGACGTGAAGATGTCCCTGCGCGCCCAGGATCTGGCCCGGGCCCAACAGCAGTGTCTGGAGACGGGGAAGACGGCGCTCATCGAAAGCAGCCTGTGGCACCTGCACCACCGCTCGCGCCCCATGCCGGCCCCGACCCAATGACAGATGTCTTCATCAGCTACAGCCGCGGCGACCGCTCGCGCGCCCAAAAACTCGTGCGCATCTTCAAGAGTGAGGGCTGGTCGGTCTGGTGGGACCGCGAGCTGCTCGGCGGGGACGCCTACGACGATGTGATCGAGCGGGCCCTGGAGGAGGCGCGTTGTGTCGTGGTCGTTTGGTCCGAGCACTCGGTGCGCAGCAACTGGGTGAGGGCGGAGGCGTCCGAAGGACTGTCGCGCGGCGTGTTGATTCCCGTGCTCGTCGACGAGGTGAAGCTGCCACTGGAGTTCCGGCGCTTGCAGGCGATCTCCTTCGTGAATACGGAGATCTCCGACGATCCACGCGCGGGGCTGGTGCAGGCGGTGAAGGCCGCGCTCGTCAAGAGCAAGCCTTCGGAGGACACCCAGAAGCCGGTGAACATGGTCTGTGCCAACTGCGGCGTCTTGAACGTGGCCCCTGCGAGCATGGCGGGGCGCAAGGGCTCCTGCCGCGAATGCGGGGAGCGCATGACGGTGCCGAGCGTGGAGGCGTCGCCCGGCGATGCGCCCGGAGCATCGACTGCTGAAGCGAATGGCAAGCGCCTCGGACTATGGGTTTTCGCGGCGGTCGCGGTGCTCGCCCTCGCGGCAGGCCTTTGGTGGGGGCTGTCCGGGAAGCCGGACGGAGACGAGGTTGTGCTCGACGGCGAGCCAGCAGACGGCTCAGGTGGTCTCGAACAGTTGGTGGGGGAGGAGCCCGGGCACGAACTGGGCCAGGGCGGCCCGAAGCTCGCGGCCCACGACTTGCTGGCTTCCCTGTGGGAGCAGACTCCCCCGGACCTGGACCGCCTGCTGGATGAATGCCGTGCGGTCATCACGACGGTGAGTTCTTCGGACACGGTGACTCTCGAGTCCCTGGCGCGCCTGGGCCAAGAGCGCCAGGGCGACGCAGCCTGGCAGCAAGCCGTGGCGGAGGTGGCGCGCTGGGTCGGTGCACCTCCCGGGGACGCGCAGAAGTTCTCCGAGGGCGTCGCGCAGGCCCATCTCCGCCTGGATGCCTTTGACGTGGAGAGCGCCCGCAGCACGTGGGCTCACGTGTCGGGTTACCTCGCGAGTGCTCCCGAGTTGGACGAGCTGGATCAGCGCATCCAGGGGACGGAGCAACAGCTTCGACGCGTCGCAGCGGCGCAGTCAGCCTTGGACGAGGTGACTCACATCGATCAGCTCGCGCCCTTGGTGCAGCAGGCAGAGGCGCTGGCCTTGGAGCTACCAGCCGCAGCCGCGCACGTCGGCTTGGCAAGGTCGAGCGAGGAGTCGGTCTCCGAATGGGCACAGCGAGCCCGCGCTCGTCAGGGTGAATTGGATCTGGAACTTGGACGGGCGCCCGCACTCGGGTCGCTGCCTGAGGCTGTGTCGCTGTTGGTGCGCGCCGGGGAGCTGGTGAGGCTCTTGGCAGCCGATCAGCGCAGCGAGCAGACCTCCGCCTTGCTGACGGCGGTGAACGGCCCGTTGAACAAGCTGCTGGACGGTCCGAGCTGGGAGACGTGCCTCGCAGCGCTGCGCGCACTGGATGCCGGGAGTGAAAAGGAACTGCCACCAGCTCTCAGCGAACGCTCGAGCAGCCTGCGCAAGGCGATGCTCGCTGCGCTGGACGAGCACGCGAAGCAAACCCACTCGCGAGCCGAGCTGGCATTGCTGCTCAAGTCTGCAGCCGAACACCTGTCGATTCACCCACCGGGCGAAGACAAGCAGGCGGTCAAGGCATTGGTGCAGCGGCTCGTTGCTCAACTTCCCAACACGGCTGCCGACGGAGAGGAAGCCATGGCTCTGTGCGCAACGCACGACGCGCAGTGGCCTGTCCTTCCAGATGAGTGGCTGAGCGAACAGGTGGCTGCCCACATGCGGAGCGCGAGAACCCAGGCCGAGGAGTACGAGCGGCAACTGGAAGCCCTGCGGCTCACCGGTTGCTCACAGCTCGAGTCCCTGTTGGAGGACGATGCTGAGTCGACCTTCGGCCAGCTGCTGGAGCTGTCCCCCGAGGGCTCGATCTATCGGACCGTGGGACTGTTAGGGGAGGCAGACAGCTACTATCTGGCGTATCGGCGCAAGGCCTTCGGGCATGGTTCCATCCGCGGCAAGGGCATCGAGCAGAGCCTGACGGAGCTGCGTGCGGCGCGGAGAGCCTATTGGGCGGTCCTCAAGGAAGAGGCTGCCAAGAACTGTGACGGCGTGGCTTCGGAAGCTTTCAGTCTGTACCGCCTCGCACTCCTGCACGCCGACTACGCGGTGTACTTCGGCGCGGTCAACAACCGCGACGCGCGGGAGAAAGAGCTGAGCGCGAAGGCCCAGTGCGTGTCCAGCTTGCAGTTGCGCTTCCCCAAGGAGCGCAGCGCATCGGGGAAGTTGCTGGTCCAGCTGGCTCGCGATACCTGACCCAGCGGCGCCCGTTGTTTGCGGGTCCTAGGGCTCGTCGGCCTCGCTGTCACCCCAGCTGCCGAAGTTGTGGGTGACACCCAGTGCGATCTGCGTGTCCGCCCGCTGGCCCGTGATGCCGTCCTGCACGGAGAGGTCCCAGACGCTGCCGGATGCCGTGGGCATGCTCAGTCCAATCACGCCGAACAAGGTGTTGTCCTTGCTGGACGGAGCGACGTAGGCCAGCTCGCCGAAAGCACTCACCTCGCCTTCGAGTGGTGCGGAGAGGGCGAGAGCGAGGAGGTGTTGCGACATCAGGTCGAAAGTGCCGTCGGTGCCCAGCAAGCCCAGCTCGTAGTAGAAGGTCCAGTCGAAGCCGCTCAGGGAGGCGTCGAGGCTGGTGCTGGCGAAGACGTTGACCTCTTCATGGCCGCCACGCACGTTGTCGCTGCCCGTGGGGAGTTGCACGGCCGCGGCCCAGGATGCCTGGATGAGTGAACCGTCCTGGGCATTGATCGGCGTGCTGGCGCGCTCGCGGAACCCGAGCAAGAGATCGCCCTGGCCGCGCCCCGTTCCCATGCGACTGCGGCGCACACGTGCCTGGGCGATGAGGCCACCGAAGATCTCGCGGCGATCGTCCAGACCGTATTTGAGGGTGAGGGGGTAGCCGCGGAGGCGGTTGCTGTTGCGCTGGTAGCCTGCCTCCAGCTCCCAGGTGCCCTCGGCGGTGGTCTGGGTGTTGGCGCTGAAGCCCGGTCGTTGCGGGGTCGGCGTGGCCCGTGGGTGCTGGGTTTCCCGGGGTTGGTGGGGCTGGACCTCGTCGACGAGCTCTGGGGGTGTGTCGGCCTTCCCGTCGGGGCTTTCGGCGGGTGTGGCGTCCTGGACGGAGGTCGCCGCCAGCAGCTGCTGCCACGCGAGGGTCGGTGCGGCGCCCTGTCGCAGCTGCAGCTCCTGGGACCCGCAGGCGACGAGCAGCACGAGCGTGCAAAATGGTGAAATCTTTCCGACCGTCCGGCGCATTTGCATCTCCGATTCCGTCTCCGACGCGTTCCCGTTCACTGCTTCGCTCGCATCTGCTCAGGCGCTGTCAACTGCCACTGACTCGCCCCTCGGCAGCGTACGGGCCGGATGTGTAGACTCCGCGGTTCGGAATCCCGATCAGTTTCCCTTCCAAATCGAGTCCGTTCCATGGCAAGCCTCACACGGGCCCTGCTGGCCCTCGCCCTGCTTCCCTCCCTCGCGCCCGCGCAGAACGTGGACGTCGAGGAGTTCATCCTCGACAACGGGATGAAGTTCCTGCTCCTGCCTCGCTACGAGGAGCCCAACACCATCTCCGCCGGCTGGGTGGCCAAGGTGGGCTCGGTCAACGAGCGCCCCGGCATCACGGGCATCAGCCACTTCTTCGAGCACATGATGTTCAAGGGGACCACCACGGTGGGCACCCGGAACCCTGCCGAAGACCAGGCGTTCATGGATGAGCAGAAGGCCATCAAGCAGCAGATCAACCAGCTGGCCTGGGGCGAGCAGTACGACCGCTTCCTGGCGGGCGAGATCGATGACCCGTGGGACCCGGCCAACGACACCGAGGCCCTGCGCGCACTGCGTGCCGACCTGAAGGACGCCATGGATCGGCACAAGACGGCCATCGTCAAGAACGAGTTCGACAGCATCTACACCGCGGAAGGTGCACGCGGCATGAACGCGTTCACGAGCCACGACCTGACGTTCTATTTCATCGATGTGCCCAGCAACAAGCTGGAACTGTGGGCCTGGATGGAGTCGGATCGTCTGGACGATTCGGTCTTTCGTGAGTTCTACAGCGAGCGGGACGTGGTGCACGAAGAGCGCCGCATGCGCCTCGAGTCCTCGCCCACCGGTGTGATGGACGAGCAGTTCGACGCCATGTTCTGGCAGAGCTCGCCCTACAGCTGGTCGGTGATTGGCTGGCCGACCGACCTCAACAGCTACACGCGTGAGGACTTCGACGCCTACTTCAACGTCTACTACCGGCCCAACAACCTGGTGGGCGTCATTGTCGGTGACTTCGACCCCTCCAACGCCCGCGAGCTGGTGCAGGAATACTTCGGTCGCCTAGCGCCGGGCGAGAAGGCCGTGCCGCCGGTGGTCACGCTCGAGATGCCCCAGGTCGCCGAGAAGCGGCTCGTGGGTGAGTGCGAGTGCCAGGATCAGATCGAGGTGCGCTACCACACGGTGCCCTTCATGCACGAGGACAGCTACTCCTTGGACGTGCTGGCCGAGATCCTGAACGGCCGCACCGGCCGCCTCTACAAGGACATGGTGGAGGGCCAGGAGATCGCCCAGGGAGCCGGGGTTGGACAGGACAGCCGCAAGTACGGTGGCTCCTTCTCCTTCAGCGCGCGCACCAAGGGTGATGCCACGCCAGACGACCTGGAGAACGCCTGGTACGCCCAGGTGGAGCTGCTCAAGGACGAGCCCGTCAGCGACTACGAGCTGGAGAAGATCAAGAACCAGGTGGCCGCCGACAGCTACCGCCAGCTGCAGAGCAACAGCTTCCTGCGCTTGCAGCTCGGACTCTACGAGGCACAGCGCGACTGGCGCTACATCAACGAAGGCAGCTCGCTCATGCGGGCGGTGACGGCCGAGGACATCCAGCACGTGGCCAACACCTACTTCAGCGAGACCAACCGCTGCGTGGCCATCTACACCCGCAAGGAGGGCAGCGAGCCGGAGAACGAGTTGTTCGCAGCGCTCTCCCCCGAGATGCAGGGACAGGCCACGATGATGCTTGAGCAAATGAACCAGCAGCTGGCGCAGGCGCCGGAGATGGCCAGCCAGATGCTGGAAGGCATGCGCGGCCAGGCCAGCATGGTGCCCGCCGAGGCCAAGCCCCTGTTCGACTACATCCTGAGTGAGCTCGAGGCCAAGGTGGCCGAGCTGGAACCCGAAGGCGCGACCGACTCCGAGTCGGAAGGCTGAACCGCGACACGAAAGACCAAGGAAGACATTTGATGAACAGCTCCCTCAGCAGCCTTGCCAAGTTCGCCAAGCCGGCGCTTGGTCCAGCACTCGCTCCCGTTCTGGGCCTGGCCCTGGGTGCGGCACTCTTCGGCGGAACGGTCACGGCCCAGTTGCCCAGCCACCCCGAGCAGATCGAGTTCCCCGAGTTGGACTTCACGCCTCCTGCCGGCGAGCAGTACCGGCACGAGCTCTCCAGCGGTGTGCCGGTCTACATCGTGCCCAGCCACGAGTTTCCCCTGGTCTCGGTCTCCCTCACCTTCAAGGGTGGCGAGTACCTCATGACCAAGGACCAGACGGGGCTCAACAGCGCCCTGGGTTCCCAGATGCGGCGCGGTGGCACCACGACCATGTCGCCCGACGACCTGGATGAGCGCCTCGATTTCCTGGCCGCGAATGTCAGCGCCTTCGTGGGCGGTGAGACCTCCGGCGCCTCCATCAACTGCCTCAAGACGAACTTTGACGAGGCCTTCGGGATCTTCATGGACGTGGTGCGCAAGCCCGGTCTGGATGAAGAGAAGCTGCGTATCTTCCAGGATCAGGTCCTGGAGGGTTTCGAGACCCGCAACGACAACCCCATGGGCGTGGTCATGCCGACGATCAGCCGCCTGGCCTACGGCGAAGACCACTACTCCACCTGGGAAGCCACCCAGGCCTCCATCGAGGCCATCACCCAGGACGCCCTGCTGGAGCTGCACGGCAAGATCTTCCATCCTGGCAACCTGCTGGTGGGTGTGACCGGCGACGTCGAGCCGGCAGAGATCCTGGCCAAGCTCGAGCAGGCTTTTGACGGTTGGGAAGCCCTGGAGCGCAACCCCAACCCGCCGCTGCCCGAACACGACCTTCAGGCTGGCCTCTACCACGCCCGCACGACCCAGGCCGAGCTGCCCCAGGGCACGGCCCTGATCGTGGGCAAGGGCATCCAGCGCGATGACCCGGACGCCATCCCGCTGCGCATCATGAACGACATTCTGGGCGGTGGTGGCTTCACGAGCCGCGTCACCAACCGGGTGCGCAGCGATGAGGGCCTGGCGTACACGGCCATCACCCAGATGCAGGCGCAGGTCTGGCACGACGGGCTCTTCTTCGGCTTCTTCCAGTCCAAGAACCGCACGGTTGCCCTGGCCGCCAAGCTGATCATCGAGGAGATCGAGCGCATCAAGTCCGAACCTGTGTCCGAGGAAGAGCTGCGTGTCGCCAAGGAGGCGCTCATCGAGAGCTTCCCCCAACGCTTTGCCAGCAAGGGCGCCATGCTGAGTGTGTTCATGAACGATGAGCTCACGGGCCGCGAGGCGGGTTACTGGAACAGCTGGCGCGACAAGGTGAGTGCCGTGGATGCCTCCGCTGTGCAGACGGTGGCGCAGAAGCACCTGCACCCGGAGAACATGGCCGTCGTGGTCGTGGGAAACTGGGACGAGATCGAAGGCGGTGACCTGGAAGGCCGGGCCTCCATGAACGACTTCTTCGACGGCCAGGTGGAGCACCTGCCCATGCTCGACCCCATGACCCGCGAGCCCATGCCGGAAGAGGACGAGTCGATCCAGCCCTAGTCCTTCTCACGGGACTCTGCCCATGACGCTGCCCTCTGCACCTGCCTCTCGCCCCACGACTGGGCGCGGGGCAGGTTCGTTTTATCGACGAACCCTGGCGACGCTCGTCGTCGCTGGCTTCCTCGGCCTGTCGTCCTGCGTCTCGACGACGCTCTATGACGTGCACGAAGACATGGCGAACCACCAGGGGGCGCCCATCGACTTCCAGGTCACGACGGTCGTCGGCATGCACTTCCTGTTCGACATCCTGCCGCTGTTCGGCAACGGCTCCCTCGACTACGGCATTCGTAGCTTCCAGGACGCTGCCCGGGAGCGGGGCGCGCTGACCATGCGGATCGCCGAGACCGAGACCACCGTGTACTGGTGGGTCTACCCTCCCATCTCCTTCGTCATCCCGGTGGTTGTCAGCCGGGTGACGGGCGACGTGCAGTATCCCGAGTGGGCTGCGCTCGCTGCGCCCAACTAGGGCAGCTCGGCCTCGGTCAGTGCCTCGCCCGTCTGGACGTCCCAGAGGCTCTTGTACTGGCCGCCTTGAGCTAGCAACTCTTCGTGGGTCCCGGATTCGGTCACCTGCCCCGCTGACAAGACCCAGATGCGCTGGGCATGGCGAACGGTCGAGAGGCGGTGGGCGATCACCAGGGTGGTGCGCCCCACGGCGAGGCGTGCGAGGGAGCGCTGGATGGCGGCCTCGGTCTCGTTGTCCACCGAGGAGGTGGCTTCGTCCAGGACCAGCAAGGGTGGATCCTTCAACACGGCCCGTGCGATGGACAGGCGCTGGCGCTGGCCGCCTGAGAGCTTCTGCCCGCGCTCGCCGACGAGGGTGTCGTAGCCCAGGGGCAACGACTCGATGAAGGCGTGCGCCTCGGCGGTGCGCGCGGCTGCGATCACGTCGTCGCGGCTGGCGCCGCGCCGGCCATAGGCAATGTTCTCGAGCACGGTGCCGTGAAAGAGGTAGACGTCCTGGCTCACGAGGCCGATGGACTGCCGCAGGTCAGCCAGGCTGAGTTGGCGCACGTCCACACCGTCCAGGGTGATGCGACCGCCGGTCACGTCGTAGAACCGCAGGAGCAGTTTGATGACGGTTGTCTTCCCGGAGCCGGTGGCACCGACGATGGCCGTCGTCTCGCCCCGGCGAATCTGGAGATCCAGCGTGCGGAGGGTCGGTGGCAGCAAGCGCCCAGCCGTGGTGTAGCTGAACTCCACCTGCTCGAAGGCGACCTCTGGACGAACCCGTTGACGGACATGTTGATGAACAGTGGGACGCACGGGAGCCTCAGGCTCCGCAGCGGCACCGGCCCCATCCACGATGCTGGGTTGGGTGTCCAGCAAATCGAGGATGCGCGTGGTGGATGCCATCGCGCGTTGGTAGAGATCGAAGGTCTCACCGAGCCGCGTGAGCGGCCACAGGAGTCGCTGAACGAGGAAGACCATCACCGAATACGCGCCCACGTCGAGCGAGCCCTCGAGGGCCAGGAGGCCGCCCTGGACCAGCATGGCGGTGAAGCCGGCCACGATGATCATGCGGATCAGGGGCGAGAAGGCGGAGCTCAGGCGGATGGCCTTGCGGTTGGCTTCCCGGTACTGCTGGCTCGTCTGGTCGAGCCGCTGGGTTTCGTGAGCCTCGGCGGTGAAGCTCTTGATCGTGGCGATACCGCCCAGGTTGTTGGCGAGCTGGTGGTTCAGCAGGCCCACCTGTTCGCGCACGGCGGCGTAGCGCGGTGCGAGCAGGCGCTGGTAGCGGATCGAGCCCCAGAGGATGAAGGGCATGGGCGCGACGCCCATCCAGGCCACGGAGGGCTCCAAGGCGAAGAACAGGCTGCCGATGACCAGCACCGTCGTGCCGACCTGCAGCAGCTCGTGGGCGCCGTTGTCGAGGAAACGCTCCAGCTGGTTCACATCGTCATTGAGAACCGCCATCAGGCCGCCGGTGCTGCGGTCCTCGAACCAGGCCATCTCCAGGTCCTGGACGTGTTGATAGGCCTCGATGCGCAAGTCGTGTTGCACGCTCTGGGCCAGGTTGCGCCACGCCACCTTGGCCAGGTACTCCGAGATGGATTCGATGACCCAGATCAGGACCGTGAGCGCGCCGAGGATGAGCAACTGGGTCTTGGGGTCCGCGACGCCCAGGGCACCGAACCAGGAGTTCTCCCGGTCCACGACGATGCTCACGGACGCGCCGATCAGGAGCGGTGGCGCGAGGTCAAAGACCTTGTTGGTGATGGACCAGAGGGCGGCGCCGCGGACCGTCCGGCGCCGGGACCGCACCGCATGCAGCAGCCGTTTGAGTGGGGCGTGTTGCGTCACTTACTCGTGTCGAAGGGCTTCCACGGGATCCATGGCTGCGGCGCGCCAGGCGGGGTAGATCCCGAACAGCACGCCGGTCCCCGAGGAGATCACGAAGGCCAGGATGGGGGCGCCGGGCGTCACGATGGTGACCATGTCGGCGAAGTGCTCCACGGCCAGGGGGATGGTCACCCCCAAGGCGACGCCCATCAGGCCACCCCCGACGGACAGGCAGACCGTCTCCACCAGGAACTGCGTCACGATGTCGCGCCGCTTGGCACCGAGCGCGCGGCGGATGCCGATCTCCCGGGTGCGTTCGGTGACGGTGGCCAGCATGACGTTCATGATGCCGATACCGCCCACCAACAGGCTGATTCCGGCGATGGAGCCCAAGACGATGTTGAAGATGCGCTTGGTCTCTTCGGCGCGGGCCAGGAGTTCCAGGGGCACCACGACCTCGTAGTCCCGGTTCTTGTGGAAGCGTCCGAGCATCTCGCGTGAGGCGGCGGCCACGAGCGGCACGCCCTCGGCGTTCTGGACCTCGATCACGACCTCGTGCAGGTCGACCTGCTCCATGTCGCGGCTGCCTGCGCGGCGCTTGACCTGGAGCTTTCCAAACCACTCGCGAGCCGTTTGGAAGGGGATGTACATCTCGCCCGTGACTTCGCCTCCGACGGGCAATCCTTCGCTACCCAGCGGGATGCGGGGTGCCAAGGTTCCGACCACCTGAAAGTAGTCGCTGCCCACCTTGACTCGCTGGCCCAGGGGCGACTCGAAGGGGAACAAGTAGCGCGCCACCTCGGTGCCCAGCACGCAGACGTTGGACTGGCTCAGCTCATCTTGCTCGGAGAGGAAGCGTCCCTCCCAGATAAGACGCCCGGTGACGTCCTGGTACAGCGGCTGGGTGGCCAGCACGCGGGGGCTGAGGACCCGCTCACCGAAGCGCACTTCCTGTTGAATCATGCGGATGGGGACGACCCGTCCGACGCCAGGGAAGGTGTCGCGGATGCGCGCCAGGTCCGCGTCGGTGATGCCGTACGTGATGACGCGCGAGCTGCTGTTGGAGTTGACGTCGTCCGGCGGCTTCACGCTGCGCAGGATCACGTTTTGGCTGCCGAGCTGCTTGATCTGCTCTTGCGCTTCGTAGCTGGCGCCCTCGCCGATGGCCAGCATGGAGATGACGCTGCTGGTTCCGAAGAGCACGCCGAGCGTGGTGAGCAAGCTGCGCAGCTTGTGCAGCATGAGGCTGTTCACACCGGTGCGGATGGTGCGCAGTGCCTGGTTGCGGATCATGCGCTGGCCCCTCGGCGCACTTGCTCTCGCATCTCCTCGATGCGTCCGTCGCGCATGCGCAAGACATGGCTCGCGCGCTCAGCGACGTGGGCTTCATGCGTCACGAAGACGATGGTCTTGCCCTCAGCGGAGAGCTCGTCGAAGAGATCGAGGATCTCCTTGGCGGTCTGGCTGTCGAGGTTTCCGGTGGCTTCATCCGCGAGGATCAATTCAGGGTCGTTCACCAGGGCGCGGGCGATGGCGACGCGCTGCTGTTGGCCGCCAGACAACTCGGTGGGGCGGTGGTCGAGGCGGCTGGTCAAGCCCATGCGGTCTGCGAGCATGTGCGCCCGCTGGAGGTCCTCGTCGCCCCAATCATCCTGGTAGAAGAGTGGCACCATGATGTTGTCGAGCACGTCCAACTGAGGGATCAGGTTGTACGACTGGAAGATGAACCCGAGCTTCCGGGAGCGGAGCTCGCTCAGCTCGTCGTCATCAAGGGTGTTCACGTTGCGGCCTGCCAGGATGTAGTCGCCGCTCGTCGGGCGGTCGAGGCAGCCCAGGACGTTCAACAGCGTGGACTTGCCGCTCCCGGAGGCGCCCATGATGGACCAGTACTGGCCGCGCTGGATGGAGAAGCTGAGCCCATCCAGGGCACGCACTTCCTGAGAGCCCATTCGGTAGACGCGCTCGACTTCGTCGAGCTCCGCCACAGCCGGTTCCGCCACGTCAGTCGTTTCCGGTCTGGGCCGATGTGGACGGTTTGCCCGCAGCGCTGTGGAGTCCGCCACCCGGCACGCTTGCCTCGTGCTCCGTGCCGCTTGGAGTGCCTCCGCCCGCCTGCCCGTCCTTTGGCTTGTCACCCTTGGTCTTGTCACCCTTGGGCCGCTCGCCCGTGGGCTCGTCGCCCTGGCCCCTCTCAACGGGAGCGCCCTGCGCGGCCTCGTCTCGGCTCCTGCCTTCTTTGGCCGGCTCGAGCGAGAGGTTGGCGGGCACCGCGAGCAGGACCGTCTCACCGGCTTCGAGGCCCGAACGGATCTCGACCCACTTGCCGTTGTTCTGTCCTACCTCCACGGAGCGCTTCTCGGGGTCGCCGTTGCCGCGGTTCACGAGGCAGATCGTCTTGCCTGCATCGAGGAACACGGCCTGGACCGGCACATAGATCACGTCCTTGAGCTCGTCCACGAGGATCTCGATGCTGCAGGACATGCCCGGCCGGATGCGCGGCTCGGAGGCGAGGATCTGGATCGTGGTGCGGTAGACGCGGAGGTCAGGGTTCATCCAGCGCGACTGCTGGTCTGGCAGCGGGGCCTTGAAGATGACCTCGCCGGGCAGCGTCTTACCCAGGGCGTCGACGGTCACGAGGCAGGACATGCCCGTCGTGACCTTCTCCAAGATCGATTCGTGCAGGCTCGCCTCGGCGATGAAACCGTCCGAGTTGGGAATGGTGATGATCGCCTGGCGCTCGCGGACCTGGCTTCCCTCTTGCATGGGCTCGCCTTCGTCCCATCGACTCCGGCTGTCCACTGCGTAGACCACCATGCCAGCCACGGGGGCTTCGATGCGTGCCTTGCCGATCTGGGAAATCATCTTGTCGAGTTCATTGCTCTCCAGCTCGAACTTGGCCTCCGCGGTCCGTACATCCACCTCGAAGTCCGCGATGCGTGCCTTGGCCTGAAGGGTGACCCGCTCGAGTTCGCGATCCATCTCTTCGACCCCGGCTTCGAGTTCCTTGGTGCTGCGGGGGATCTCGTAGTTGTCGAAGAGCTCCTTGGCGCGCTCTGCTTGCTTGAGCATCACCGTTGACCGGGTCTCCGCGAAGCGGTCGGCATCCAGCTCGGCCTGCTCCAGGAAACCGCGGGAGTGGAGCTCCTCGGACCACTTGAGATCCTGCTGTGCGCGGGTCAGCTCCTCACTGGCCAAGAGGATCGCTTCGTCCTTGCTCTGAAGCTCCTGGGGCATGTCGCCCTCGATGTACTTCTCCAGGTCGATCAGGGCGAACTCGGCCTTGCGCTTGGCGTTGGCGATGTCGCTTTCGTTCTGGCTGAGCTGGATGGCGTGGTTCTGTTGGGCCTTGGTCAGGGTGGCCTCGGAGTTCTGGACCTGGATCTCCTGTTGCACGCGCCGCTCCACGAGGTCGGAGGTGTCGAGTTCGACCAGCAGGTCGCCTTCCTCGACGTAGATCCCCTCCTCCACGAGCCAGAGCACCGTGGTCTGCCCTTCGATCTCGCACTTGAGCGTCTCGCTATCGGCGGCTTCGAGGTTGCCTCGCTCGACAACGCTGATGCGCAGGTCGCCCCGCTCCACCTTGGCGCCCGCAATCATGTTCTCGGAGCCATCGTCCGAGGGGGAAAAGACGCCCAGGCCCCAGGCGGCGCCAACCGCCACGAGCGCTAGGCCCACCAGGCCCAAGGAGTTCGATTTACGCTTCTTCGTCATGGGGTCGGTGCTTCCATGGAGGCGAGGACGGGTGCGGTGTCGACGCTGATGCCCTCGGGTGTCACCTCAAGCAATTCCATGTCGCGGTAGAGCGCGAGCCCGGAAAGGATGTAGGCAGTGAGCGCGCTGGTGAGGGCGTTGCGCGCTAGAACAAGGCTCTCCTGGGAATCGAGCACGTCGCGCGTGTCAGTGCGGCCGGCTTCGAGGCTCAGGTTGGTGCTTTCGACGCGCCGCTCGGCCAACTCCACGGCGCGCTTCTGGATTTCGTGCGTCTCCCGAGCAGCTGCCAGGGTGCGGAGCTGCTGCCGGAGGTCTGCCACGATGCGATCGCTGAGTTCGTCGGCGTCCCGCTGCAGTTGCGTGAGCCGGACGAGGCTCGCGCGGTAGGCGTTGCGCTCAGGCAGGCGGTCGATGGCGAAGTCGAAGCCCAGGCCCACCTGCCAGTTCACGTCTTCGCCGCTGAATCGCTCCGGCGCATTGTTCTCGGTCTGGAGCGAGGCGTTGACGCCGAACTCCAGCCCGTTGCGAAGGGCGTCCTCCGCGATGGTCACCCGGCGTTGAGCATCCTCCACCTGTTCCCGCGCGGTGCGGAAGTCGAAACGTCGATCCAGGGCCAGGGCGATCACGACGTCTTCGGGCGGGTCCAGGGTGAGCCAGCCCCAGGTCTCCAGCGACAAGTACTCCGCTGGGTTGAGGGGGAGCTGCACGTGGATGGGGAGGCCTAGCAGGAACTTGAAGTCGTCGTAGTCCGTCTCGAGCGACGCCCGCTCGGTGAGCAGGCGGTTGCGCGATTGCAGCTCGTCCTGGCGCGCCTGGTCCACCTGGATCTCGTTGAGCCGGCCGGCCTCAGCGAAGGACTCGTTGCGCGAGCGCAGGCTCTGCAGGCCGCGGAAGTTCTCCTCCTGGTTCTGGACGGTGTCCATCTGGCGCAGCACGCCGAAGTAACGTTGGATGACGTCGAAGGCGAAGGTGCGACGAAAGCGCTCGAACTCGCGCGCTTCGTAGAGCACGTTGCGCTCGGCCTGCGTCAGGGGTTCCAGGACAATGTCGGCGCCGGAGCCGCGCAGCAGAGGTTGGGTGATGGACAGGGTGGCCTGGGTGAACTCCTGCCAGGCTCGGTCCGTGGTCCCGGTGTTCGTCAGACTGACCGAGCGCAGCGCCAGGCTTCCCACCACCTGCAGGCCGGAGCCGAAGACCTTGGCCCAGCTCCAGATGGCCCCCGCCTGGCGGTCATCGCTGGCATCGTCGCTGCCGGAGGTGCTCGCGTCGGCCGAGGCCGTCTCGGTGACGGAGAAGTTCCAGCGCTGGAGGGTCAGGTCCAGGGCGGTGAGGTAGAGGGCCTCCCGCTGCTCGCGATACTGGCGGCTGTTCTCGGCCGCGATGATCAGCGCGTCCTGCAGGTCCACCGCTAGGGTCTGCTCCCCGTTCATCAAGCGCGTGCGTAGGGTGTCGGTGGCCTCGTCCAGCGTGAAGGGATCCACGGCGGACAGCTGCTGCCTGCGCTCCGAGATGATGTCGTAGACCTCTCGATCGGCCTCGGCGCGATGCTGCTCGGGCGCCTTGCAGGCGGCCGCAGAGACGGCCAGGCACAGGGCGGCCCCTAGCCAGCGGCCCCTGGTCGTGAACTCGGTTTGGCCCCGTGCGGGGCCCAGGGTACGGCCCAGTCCTTGGTCGGGCCGGCTGGTGGGAGAGGTCATGCAAGCACCCAAAGTGGGTCGGGAGAGAGAATCGCCCAGGATAGCAGGGCTGCGTCGCCCATGTCCTTAGCCGTCCTTCGCTGATCGTCGCTGCCTGGATGCAGAGGGGCTCCAGTTCTCTGAAGCGTCATGCGCTGAATCCTGTGGCAGACTTTCCTGAGACGTCGCCGGGTGGGCGCAGAGGTCCCTTGCCGTGGATCTGCCAGCCGGTTGCGGGGTTTCAACAGCTTGTGTGCTCTTGGAGTTTGCCATGCGTTCCTTCCTTCCCCGTCTTGGTATCGGGCTGGTCGCCTGCGTGCTGCTTGGTCTCCCTCAGCTCTCCGCCCAGCTCGGTGCCTCTCCTGTCACGAGCCCCGGCCAGACAGCGCCTTTGTTGCAGAGCAGGGAGCAGATTCTGCAGGAGGTCGCCTACCGCTTCGGCCAGGGGGGCGAGCAATCCCTGCTGCCATCCCTGGTGCCCGCCCATGTCTCCGTCCACGAACGCTGCCTGCGACCGCTGCTCACCCGTGTTCGCGATTCGGTGGCTGCCTTCAGCGGCCCTGAGCTGACATGGTTGCGATCCCAGAGCACCCATGTGGCCCAGGCGGTCGACAACGGGCTGCGCTGGGCCGCCGGCGGCTCAGGAGTGCAGGAAGCTACATCAGGACTGCCTGACTACCCCGGTGTGACCGACACCCTGGTGGGCAAGGACTGCGTCGTGCATTACACGCTGGCCGGTGTCCACGCGAGCCCCGACATCCCCTACGTCAAGGCCGTGCAGAAGGAAGTGGATGCCGCCTTGAAGAAGATGACCAAGGCCATGCGCCGCCCGTACTACGAACCGGATCGCGACGGCGTGGACAAGCTGCACGTCTTCCTGGTCGACATCGACCTGGACCCGGACGTCGAGGAAGCCTTGGGTTTCGTGCTCGGCGTCTCGCCCGTGCCCGGCGCACCCTTCGACAAGGCCGAGACGGTGTACATGGTCTTGGACACCGGCTTGCGCGACTACGCCAGCAGCGTGAACCAGAACTGGAAGAAGGTCGTCAAGGCCACGGCCTACCACGAGGCCATGCACTGCGTTCAGAGCGCCTACAACTCGTTCATCAGTTCCTGGGCGGTGGAGGGGCAAGCGACGTGGGCCGAGCTGGCCTACGGGAAGGTGATCGACTCCCTCGCCGCCTACCTCGCGAACCCCATGAGCATCGTGAACATGCCGGAGCTTCCGCTCTGGGATGACTCGATCCACAAGTACAGCCTCGCGCCCCTGTTCGCCTATCTGGAGTTCCGGATGGGCAAGGGTGCCAACTTGACGTTCTTGGAGGAGAGCCCGCCGGTCAACGACGGCTTCCAGCTCATCGAGCTCGTGCTCATCCAGGACTTCGTGTTCTTCGATGAGTTCTATTCCGGCTACCTGGCGCGGCTGTACTCCAAGACCATCAAGGGCATCAAGAAGAACAAGATCCCGGACATGGCCGTGAAGGAGCAAGTCGCCAGCTATGGCTTCAAGACGCAGGACTCGGTGTTGAAGACCGGTGTGCACGTCTACAAGCTCGGCGTGCCGGCGGGCCTGAAGACGGACCTGCTCTACTCCCGGGTCTCGAATGCACCGACGGAGGGGGATGACTTCGCTCCGGAAGGCGTTCTGCTGCACGGAAAGGGCAAGCGCCTGCAATTGTTCACCAACTTCTGGGACGTGGTGAATGGCTTCAAGGGCAAGTCAGGCGCCGTGCTGATGGTGACGGACACGGACGTCGACTTCCCCTCCCTGACGCCGACGCCCTACCAAGCCGAGGTGTTCGCGCCGCATATCGATGTGCGGAACGTGACCAATGATTCGCCCATCCAGCAGGGGGGCCTGGCCACCATCACCTTCACCTATGACCTGCTAGGTGTTCCTGACGGGCCGACCTTCCCGGTGATCTTGTATCGCTCCGTCAAGGGCCCCGGTGTGAAGTTCGAGTTCAACTCCTTCTTCAACTGGGAGCCGGGTGTCGGGAAGCAGGCAGAGATCACCTTCCAGCCGCCCATGAGTACGAGCGGTACCTACAAGTTCAAGTTCACGGCGAAGACGCCGCCTGACAGCTTCGGCGGCGGGCACATGAAGTCCAAGGCCAGCACCAAGGTCAAGGTGAACAAGAACTAGGGACACCCGCTAGACTCTGTCGCTTCCCGTATCCCTGTTCTCGCTGGAACTCCGCATGTCGTTGCCCTCGCTGTTGTGCATCGCCTTCGTGGCCCTGTTGTCGCCTGTGTCTGCCCAGGACGTGGACGTGCGTGCAGAGTTCGTGCGTCTTGCCGCGGAAGCGAACGAAGCAGAGGTGCGTGCTCTGTGGGCCGCGCATCCGGGGCGCATCCTGGTCAGCATCGACGAGGACCTGGAAGGCAGCTTGTCCACTTGGGAAGCGTCACCAGAGGCTCCTGACGAGGCGGCTATCGCGACCCAGCACGAGCGGGCGCTGTGGGGCGCCCGGCTGGCGACGGAGGTGACGGGGCTCGGAATCTTCATCGACTACACGAGCGCCTTCGTGGGCTGGGACGCTGATCAGAAGCGTTCCTTCCGCGCAGGCCAGGCAGCCTTCGGGCGGGCGCGGCAGGCCATGGGGGAGGGAGATTGGCAGGCAGCCCTGGACGCTGGGCGGGAGTGCACTGAACGCGCCTTGCCCCTGGGAGACTGGTGGGGCAGCGCCATGGGGCTCTCTGTCGAGGCTCGCGCCCTGCTCGCGCTCGAGCAGCCCGAGGCGGCCTTGGCCGCTGCCAGTCGCAGCCGGTTGCTCTACCAGCAGCTGGGCTTGGGCGGCTCGGAGTTGGGTGCCTTGGACGGCATGCTGTCAGCCTTGGAGGTCCTGGGTCGGACATCCCGGGCCCTGAGTTGTGCGGACTCCGCCATCTCCCTGGCCGAGCGGGTGGCCGACGCCGAGCGGGTGGCTACTTTCGTTGCGCGGCGGGATGCGTTGCGTCGCTGACGGACTCACCACTTTGCACACAGCGGAAACCGGTGTGGCCGAGGCTCGTGTCCGGGCTGGACTTCATGCGGGCGCTGACGCGATAGCCTGAGCAGTAGCTGTCGTTGCAGAGATACGATCCGCCGCGTTGCACGCGCTTTGGAACATAGGGCTCTTGCGGGTCCAGGCTGTCAGCGGGGCCGGGAGGGTTCAGCACGCCGTTGGGATGTGCGCGCTGGGTCTGCGAGTAAGTGTCGTGGCGGTACCAATCCGCGCACCACTCCCAGACGTTGCCCCCCATGTCGTAGAGGCCGTATCCGTTGGCCGGAAAGCTCGCGACGGCCGCGGTGCGCTCATATCCATCCAACAAGGTGTTGGCATTGGGGAAGGTCCCGCTGAAGGAGTTGGCCTTGCTGGGGCCGACTTCGATGCCCTCGTCGCCCCAGGGGTAGAGTGGTGCCTCGCGCCCACCCTGGGCTGCCCACTCCCACTCCGCCTCCGTGGGGAGTCGTTTGCCGGCCCAGCTCGCATAGGCCACGGCGTCGTCCCAGGACACGTGCACCACCGGATGGTCACTCCGACCTTCGAGGTTGCTGCCCGGCCCTTCGGGATGCAGCCAGTCTGCGCCAGGGATCCACTTCCACCAGCGTGACACGTCGATGAGCGTGCCGGGCTCGCTGGGGGCCACAAAGACGAGCGAGGCCGCGACCAGCACGGACTCATCGGGCTTGGGGGTGCCAGGCGGCAGCTGCTTCTTGAGTTCTTCCCAGTCCGGAGGGCGTTGGGCAGTCGTCAAATAGCCCGTGGTCTCGACGAAGGCGCGGAACTGGGCGTTCGTGACCTCCGTGCTGTCCATCCAGAATCCATCGACGCGGACCCTGTGGGGAGGGCGTTCATCGGCCCGTGCCCAGCGAGGGTCGTCGGAGCCCATGAGGTACTCGGCCCCTTCGACCCAGACCATGCCGTCAGGAGCGGTCCGGCCCGGTTCGCGGGGTGGCTCTTGAGAACACAGGACACTCAGCAGCAGGGCAGGCACTACGGCAGTGGTGATGAGCGAGGCGATCACCTGGGCATGATACGCCATGGGGGCGGCGCGCAACTCAGCCGTCGGCGTCCAGGATCTCGGAGGTCGTGTCGACCCAGCCGCTGGCCGCATCGATCAACAGCGTCCGGCGGTGCAAGCCCGCTGCGAGCCGCACCTGACCGCCCGACATGGGGAGGCCGTTGCCGTCGATGATGCAGATGGTCCCGGCCCGGCCGAAGCGCGCACTGAGCAGGTCCACATCCGTCGCCAGTTTGGCTTGCCCCAGGTCGACGAGGGTTTCCCGATCGCTCACGGGGTCGGCGGCGATCTCGCCCCGGACGTTGATGATCGCGATGCGATCACTTTCCACGTCGAAGGCCACGCCATGCGGCGATTGGGTAGAGCGCGCCAGGGACGTGGCAAGATCCACCGCGCTCCGGATGCGCGCATCGGCAATCTCGAGCAAGCGGTCGTCGCTCGTGGAGCCGGGGACGCCAGCCAGCGAGACGAGCAGGGCCAGGACGCCAGCGCCGATGAGGAAGTCGAAACGGGTCATGGGAAGCGGAACCGGATCATGGGCTGGACGTCTTCCCAGTTGGTCTGCGCCGGGAGGTAGGTCAGGAAGTCGGTCTGTACGGGGCCGCGCATGTCGAGGCAGCCAGGCCACGAACGGGGCACACGCCCCTGATCGATGAGCTCGATGCCTGGTGCCAACACGGGTGCTTCCAGGGAGACCAGCCGGCCGAACAAGCTGCCGCGCCCGTCGAGCTGGATGCCATGGGCGATGATGGCGCCTTGCACCTGGAGGCTCAGACTCTCGTCCTCACTGCGAAGCACACCGTCGGGCATGACGATGGACACGCCGTGCAAGGGAACCATGGGCTCCATCCGCAGGCTGCCCATGATCGTGACCCGCGGGGCGCGTTCCTGATCGAACTCTCCAAGCGAGCCGCTGCTCAGAGCGCCGTCGGAGACGATGGCCCCCTTGATGACCACGTCGCGCAAGGTCAGTTTGACACCGGGTGCCACAACGAACAGTCCTTGCAGGGATTCACCGGCGAGGGTCATGTCCCGGCGGATGCGACGTACCTGGAGGTCGGGGTTGGCGAGCAGGGAGTTGACGGTGTCGCCCTTGAGTCGAGGCAGGTCGTCGCTCGACTCGGGTTGTGCGCGGGGGGCCGGGCGGAATGACCCGGCTGTCTGCACGACGGATACCAACTGGTCGTCCAGCATGGATTCGGCACGCAGCACACTGAGGGGGCCGGCGACCGGGGTGATGGACACTTGAGCCGTTCGTGCTTCAGGGAGTTGGTGGCCTTCGACGAGGGCCTTGCGTGCCTCGGACAAGGCGTCGTCTCCAGCGGCTTGAACCTGGCGATAGCTGGTCGACGCATGGGCCGTGGGCAAGGCTTCGAACAGCGTGCGTGTGGCCATGAGGCCCAACGCCACGATCACACCGGTGATCAGCAGGTACCGGAAGGCGGAAATGCCCTCCAGCATGCGTCCTTCCGAGGGAGAGTCGGTCACGGGCGGCTTCATGCGTCGTGCGGTCTACTGTCCGGCCAATTCGAGACCTGGGAACTCGCCTGGGATACAGCCCAACCAGGGATTGTCCACGGCCGACTGCGACACGATCGATGCGGACCCCGCGTGCTGCTTCCCATCCGTCGTGGTGAGGTTGAGGGTGATGCCCGTGACGACGCTGCTCTCGGTGGTCTGGGAGTAGCTGCGCATGCCATCCAGGATGCGGGGCACTGCGTAGTCCAGAGGACTGAAGGATCCTCCCGTCGTGGAGGCGCCTGCGATGCCGGAGTTCGAGGCCGAACCCACGGGTTGGCCGGCCAACAGAACGGTGCCGCTGCCAACCAGGCGGAACACCAGGGTATGGGCGCGCCCAGGCTTGATGATGGCATTGAGCCCAGCAAGGTCGAGTGGGATGGGGGTGGTGGGAGCTGCGTACTGCAGGACGTTGGTTGTGGTGCTGTCCGCCGCATCGTCGCAGGAGCCGAGCACGTCCCCGTGGTTCAGGTGAGATTGGAGGGCGTTGGAGGTCACGTGCAGGGTGTGCCCGTTCGCAGGGTTCGCGGGGGGGATATGGCACACGGAGATGCTGCTTCCCGAGAGGCCTTCCCCCTCGCTCGTGCTCGTACTCGATTCCTTGGTTGTCCAGATCCAACTTCCACTGGGCAAGGCGGTCACGGGCAAGCTGATGGTCGCGAGCACTGGGCCATAGGGCCGGGCATCGTCAGGCGTTGCAGCTTCATGGAGGTCGATATAGAGCACGCTGAGAGCGGGATCAGGAACGGGAGCCGCCGTCGTCGTGCAGGTTCCTTCCACGTCTCCGTGGGCCAGGTGTGCAGCCACGGCCGCGCTGGAGACCTTGAGCACCTTGGCGCCGGTCGGGTTGCCTGGCGGAATGTGACAAACGTCGACCTTCTTGCTTGTGGACTCGGAGCTGGACTCCGTGGTGCTGATGGGTTCTGCAACGGGTGGCACGAAGGACAACGGCATGAGCACCCGTTCGAGAGTCGCCAAGGATGTCTGCTCCTTCACTCCGTCCACGGTGTGCACCCAGTCTGGTGCTTTGGAGGACAATGTGAATCCCATGGCGAGAGACAGGCCCTCTTCCAGGGTCACGGTCTCGATTGGCGTGCTGATCGCGGTCTGTTCAAACCAGGTCCCGTAGGAGTCGAGCGAAGTCGCTTCGCGGAGGCGCATGGACGTACGCGTCTCCACGTTGAAGGACTCGATGTCCGTGAGGACAACACCCTCCACGCCCGACGAACGCGTGACCTTGAGTTCTTTCTTGGTGGCGTCGTGCTCGTAGGTCGTGGAATTGCCGAATACGTCCGTGAGCGCGAGGACATCTGCGCTGGGCTCCTGGACGATCCAGCCGCGCTTGGCTTCGTCCGTGATCCGCACGACGGCCTCCTGGAGCCGCCAGTCACCCTCATCGCGCACGACTTCGACTTCCTTGCCGAAGAGCTGCGCTACCTCAGCGACCGCTACCAGGAGCATGGCGCCGATCGTGGTGGAGATGATGAGTTCAATCAGGGTGAACCCGGCGGCCGCTGCGCGGTGGCCGGCGGGAGCTGTCGCCTTCTTCATGGCATTCTTCAACGCGTCAATGGGGACAATGCATGTATCGGTTTACACATGTGCCTGACTTTGGCCTGATTGGCAGCGGAAGCAGCAAGGCCCGTATTCGCGCACGTAGACGGGGGTACGTGGCTCAAAGCTGGGCATTCGGCTTGTCGATGGAGGCTCCATACCTGCCCTCGGCCCAGCGCTTTCTCTGCTGTCACGGCGCCGCCGCGCAGTGGGCGCTGCGCGTGAAGGGCGTGCAGGCAGCTTCATCTTCAGCCCGCTCCTGGCGATGGCTGCGGGGGCCTGGATGAGCGGCTCCTTACTGGAACACGGACCTGGAGGTGTTCGACACCCGCACCTCCCTCGCCGTGGTCAGCTCAGATTGGGTGTGGTCGGCTGCCTTCGTCTTGATGACCTTCTGGGACGTCTATCACTCCGGGATGCAGACCTTCGGCCTCGGGAGGATCTACGACGCAATGGCCGGGAATGCCCCCTTGCACGGTCGGCGCCTGGACCAGATCGCCAACGCGCTCATGTACAGCGGGCCCATCCTTGCGGGCGCCATGCTGATGAGCCATGTCAATGCGCTGCATGAGTTCGAGTCGCTGGCGGACGCCGAGCTGGGCCCGTGGATCCTGACATCGACCTTGTTCTCGGCCGTGCCTCCCTACGTGGAGTCGCACGCGAAGGCATTGCGTCTGGGTGTGCTGGCGTTCACGGCGGTGTTCGCCTGGGGCTACAACAGCTTTGGCATGGCGTTCTTGATCATGAACGTCTTCCACGCCGTGCAGTACTTCGCGCTGGTGTGGGTCTCGGAGGGCAAGAGCCTGCAGCGCTTGGTCCGTTCGGGTCAGCATGCATTGCGACGGCGTGGGTTGTTCGCGGCCTTCCTGCTGTTGCCTCTCATGGCGGGGCTGGTCCTCTACGCCATGGATGGCTACTGGATCCGCACGACCCTCATGACCTGCGCGCTGCTGCACTTCTGGTTCGACGGCTTCATGTGGTCCGTTCGCCGGAACCAGGCTGTCTGAGGTTTCAGGGCCTTCGGACGGATCTACGAATAAATTCGTCAAATTGACGAAAGTCTTCGTAGACATGACGAAGGAATTCGTCGATAGTTCTCCCGGTCAAACCCAGGAGGACTCATGGCTAGACGAGCAAGCAATCGGCCCACGGACGCGGAGCTGGAGATCCTGACGGTGCTGTGGGAGCGGGGCCCGAGCACGGTCCGGGAGGTCTTCCGGGTCATCGAGGGCAGGCGAGACACGGGCTACACCTCCGTGCTCAAGGTCATGCAGATCATGACGGAGAAGGGGGCCCTCATCCGCGACGAGAGCGTGAGGCCTCAGGTCTACCGGGTGACCCAGGCACGGGCCAAGACTCAGAAGCAGCTCGTCACCGATCTCCTGGATCGAGCCTTCGGAGGAGCAGCGGGAAATCTCGTGCTCCAGGCGCTGTCCTCCCAGAAGACCACCCCCGAAGAGCGACAGAAGATCCAAGCGCTGCTCGACAAGCAGCAGAAGGGTGAGTCATGAGCGACTGGTTGCCACTTCAACTCATGCCGACGGCTTGGGTCGTGGGTTGGACGTTGATCCACTTCCTGTGGCAGGGCGCACTGGTTGCGGCCTTGACTTGCGTCGCGCTCGCGCTGGTGGATGGAAGAGGGCCCGCCGCACGCTATGTCGTCTGCGCAGCAGCCTTGCTGGCCATGGCGGCTGCACCCGCGGTGACGTTCTTCGTGCTGTCTGGTTCGCCGGATCCGAACGCATCCGCATTCTCACTGGCCCAGCTGGTGATCTCACCTGATCTGGGCTCGCAGCTGTCCAGCTTGGTTCCTGGTTTGACGGTGCTCTGGATGTTGGGTGTGGGGATGATGCAGGCGCGCATGCTCCTCCAGTTCCTTGCAGCGCGGTCTCTCGCAAAGGTTGGCGTGAAGTCCTTGCCCGATTCCGTGGCTCGACATGTGCAGCGACTGGCCGCCCAGCTAGGTGTTTCCCAGGCGTTGCTCGTGCTCGAATCCAGCCGAGCCGCCGTTCCCATGGTCGTGGGGTGGTTGAAGCCGGTCGTCCTGTTGCCCACCGCGGTCTTGGCGGGGTTGAGCCCACAGGAGCTGCGTGCGGTGCTGGCCCACGAGCTGGCGCACATCAAGCGTCACGACGCCGCTGTCAACCTGGCGCAGAGCGTCTTCGAGACCCTCTTCTTCTTCCATCCCGCGGTGTGGTGGCTCTCGCACCGCCTGCGGGTGGAACGTGAATTCTGTTGTGACGACATCGCCGTGGCCACCTGCGGCGATCCCCTGACCTATGCCAAGGCTCTCGCTGCACTGGACGATGTCCGCGACGTGCATCCCGCGACGGCCATGGCTGCTACCGGAGGTTCCCTGATGCAGCGTATTTCCCGCCTTCTCGACGCAGGCAACGGCCCACGCCAGGGCCGCGCCCGACTCAGCGGTTGGTTGGCCCCCATGATCATGAGTTTGGGCCTGACAGCCGTCGTTTCCGCCATGAGCCTCGGTGTCGACGAGTCCGTCGACGACCAGGACGCGCTGTCCATGAAGGGCGTCGACCTGATCAAGGTCGTGCACCCCGTGGACGCAGAATTGTCCGAGATCCTCCAGGTCCTTCGCAGCCACGGCATGGATGACGCCAGCCTGCTGGAGTTCGTCTCACGACTCGGAGCCAAGCCGGAGGTCCTCGATGCCATTCACGCAGCGGGCGAGAAGTCCGCGATGAAGGCGCGTCACATCGAGGCCAAGGAGATCCTTGGCGAAGCGCACAAACTCATCAAGCAAGATGTCGAAGCGGGGCACATCACGAAGGAAGAAGCCACGCTCCGCATTGAGGCGGTGAGGCGCAGCGTGGAGCACCTGCTCAAGGGTTCCCAGCCCGTGACAGTCGCAGTGAAGCACGAGGCCGGGCACGAACACCCGGCCGGAGATGTGCACCTGCCCGAGGCCCACAGGAGGCATATGGCGACGGCCAAGAAGCTGGAGGAGCTCGAGCTCAAGGCTCAGCACCTGCAGGAGAAGGTCGAGCAAGGCGGCGCACCCGCTGAAGAAGCCGCCCTCCACCTCAAGAAGGTCGAGAGCTACCTCGCCGAGTTGAAGCAGCAGACACTTGCGGAGCACGAGCACCTCAAGCAGAAGATGCTTCCGAGGGAGTTGATCCCGGCAGGTGTGCCCGCCCATGTCGAGATCCAGGGCGCCGTCCACCAGCGCGAGCACCAGGTCCTGTTGCGCGGAGCCTTGCTGAAGCTGCTCGAGACGAAGGACCGCATCCACGCCATGGACGCCGACAAGGTGCACCTGGCCGTGGCGGTCCTGGAGACGATGCACACCCTGGAGGGTGAGAAGGTTCTCGTGGAGCGGGAAGCACAACTCGTGGAGCTGGAACTGATCGAGGAAGTTCCCGCTGGCGTTCCCGCTGGCGTTCCCGCTGGCGTTCCCGCCGGCGACAGCTGAACACGTAGCTCACATTCGTCAACGCCCTCCTAGGTCAAGCTGGAGGGGCGACGGGGCCGGATGCCTATCGGGTGTTCGGCCCCGTCTGCGTTGACCCCCGACCTGGCTCGGATTCAGCTGAGTAGAAGAGGGCGTCTTCCAGCTTGAGCGGGTACTCCTCGCCTTCCACGCCGACGATGAGGAGCAGGCGAGCGTTGTCGTTCTGGTCGAAGTACTCGACCGTCAGGGGGTGCCAGCCCGCGGCCAGCTGAACGTCGCCCGAGCCTGTCCAGCTGGAAGAGCCGCCCGCCTCCCAGTGGTCGAGGGCAAGGTGCTCCCCGAAGCGGATGCGCAGGCCGTCGTTGGCGATGGCAAAGAGTGTGTAGAGGCCGCTGCGCTCCGCCTTGAACCACCCGGTCCAGCGCACGCTGAAACGGTCCCGTGGGACGCGGGGCGCCGGTCGATCGCGCTTCCAGTCGAAGTCGAGGGACGGGTCGACTCGGGTTAGGACCATCTGGTCGAAGCGAGTTCCGCTGAAGTACTCACCCTTGAGCCCGGCGCGCAACCCAGGCGGCGGGGCAGAAAGGGCGCGCATGCCCCCCGCTGAGCCAGCGCCCGTCGCGTTCCACTCCGCGATCAGCTCGCGCGCCCGGTCACGGCTGGGGTCGAGCAGCAAGACCAACTCGAGGTCCCGGAGTGCCGCGGCCCTTTCCCCGAGCTGGTGCCTGCAGAGCGCGCTGTTGAGCAAGGCGTCCACATCGCCCGGGTGAAGCTCCAGCGCCCGTTCGAAGTGGGTGATGGCCGCCTCCCACTGTTTGCGCTCTCCCTTGAGAACCCCCAGGGAACGGTGCAGCTCGGGAAGCAGCGGGAGCGCGGCCAGCGCGGCCTCGAAGTCTCGTTGCGCAGCATCCAGGCGACCCTCCGACAGCCGGACGAATCCGCGGTTGTGTTGAAGGATGGCGAGCACGTCACCCGTGTCGAGCGGCCTGAGGTAGAGGGACTCGTCGTGCAGGAAGTCCGCCAGCTGCTCGCGCCATGCCGCCGGGTCGGCGAGTTCGCCGCGCCGGGTCAGTTCCACGTCGAAGGCCACGCCCTCCTGGCCTGCATCCCAACGCACGAAGAAGTGGTTGGGGGCGGCCACACCCTGGAGCGGCTCCCCCAGCAGGTCTGCCATGGCCAAGGCAACCACGGACAGGGAGAGGCAGTAGCCGCGGCGGTTGGCGAGCACGGAGTCCACATGCAAGGCCTCGGCAGAGCTGAGGTCCTGCACCGAGTCGAAGCCCCCTTCATCGAAGAGCACCGCCGCCAGCGCTGCAGCTCGTTGGCGAGGGGTCTTCGCCCGGCCGAGACGCGCCGACCACGACGCAGCCAGCTCGGCGATCTGGGCGCGGACCCGGTCGCGGGCAGCTGGCTCCCTCAGGTGTGGATGGTCCTCTTGCGCCAGATTGAGCGCGGCCTCGAGCAGCGGGCTGGCCGCCGCGTTGGGGCGGCTGGCTGAGCGGGACCCTGCTCGGCCCTGGGCTTGGGTCTGGGCTTGGGCCTCAGACAAAAACAGCCCCAGCCCGCACGCGACAAGCAGCGCGGCGAGCCGAGGCCGTGTGGTGGCGCGCCGACGGGCTATTTCGAAGCCGCCGCCAGTGCGTCGAGCTGGGCCGTCAAGGCCTCGAGCTCCTTCTTCATGCGCTGGAGTTCCTTCTCCAGCAGGTAGTTCTCGTAGCGTAAGCCTTCGGCCTCGTTGCGAACGCGCCCCTTGAAGGACTTGAACTGCTTGTCCGTGAGGACGCCGATGGACTGCTTCTCGAACATCACCTCGTGGTTCTCGTGCACCCGGCAGCCGAGGCCTTCGGTATGGCTGCGGGCCATGAGATCCCGGTGCTCGGACTGATACGCGAAGACATCCTTCAGCTGCTCCGTGGTCAGGTTCACCTTCTTGAGCTTCACCAGGAGCTTGTCCGTGTTGTCCCAGCAGAAGGGGCTGAGGGCAGAGGCGTTGCTGGCGCCGAGCACGAACACACAGGCCAAGACGGCAAGAATCTTCTTCATGGGGTCCTCTCCTTGGGGCAAACAGGGGGCAATCTGGGGTCCGATCCTACCTGCGATTCGTCGGGGCAGCCGCGGCTGGAGGGTGGCTTGGCGACGTCCTCTGACCTCGGTCGGATGGGGCCGATCCAGCGCTCCGGGAGGTCGGCTGGGAGTTGCGTCTCAACTCTTCCGGCCGCAAGACCGATTTTCGGTCAGATCCAGCGGGAGATTCTTCACTCGTGGGGCTAAGAAGTTGGCCCCAAAAGTGGACCCGGGCCCCTCTGCGGGTCAGAATGAGGGGCTCGACTTTGCTCCACAAAAACCGAATTCCTCACCCGATACAGCCGTGATTACCCCCTCCGTGATGTCGATTCCCGAAGCACTCTCGCCCGCGCTCAACCACCGTCCGCTCACCGTGACGGAGTGGTCGCAGCGCTCTGAACACTGGATTGTCAGCGCACAGTGGGAGGGCAATTGGACGTTGATCGGGGTCTTCGCGGAAGCCACACCGGCTTTTCGGGCTGCGGATGTGGCTGCACAGCGCCTGTCGAGTTCACACGACGGCTGACGTTTGGCTGGGACTGGGTAGAATCCCGATCCACCATGACGACCTTCCGGGACCTCCTCCCGGACCGACGTGTGGTTGACCAACTCGGATTCTCTCCATGCCACACACCATTCGAGCTGCCTTGCTCCTGTGCACGGCTCTTGGCTGCCTGACCCTGCCTTGCGCCGCCCAAGCCACGGCGTCCTTCACCGTCCTCCCTGAGGACTGTGCAGAGACGGAGGTCTACCCACTGGTTCCAGCGGGTTTCCTGGACGAGGTCGTGGTGGGTGGGCTGAACCAGGTCGTGGGTTTCACTTTCGCACCGGACGGCCGCACCTTCTTCTGGCAGAAGCAGGGTCGGATCATGACCAGCCCCCCGGGCGGCGGTCAGCCGGACCTCTTCTTCGAGATCGTCGAGGAGGTTGGCGGTTGGGCCGGGCACGGCTTGTTGGGTTTCGCTCTCGACCCGGACTTCCTCAGCAACGGGCACTTCTACCTGTTGTATGGGGTGGACCATCACTACCTGATGAGCTTCGGCACTCCCGGCTACGACCCCAATGTGTCGAGTGACTTCGTCGACACCATCGGGCGCGTGACGCGCTACACAGCCGACGCTGGTTCGGGCTTCACCACGGTGGATCCGAACAGTCGGCTCGTGCTACTGGGAGAGACGGCGTCCACCGGGATCCCCCTGTGTTCAGGCGGGCACTCGGTGGGGGATCTCATGTTCGGCAACGACGGCAGCCTGCTGATCTCCGCGGGCGACGGTGCCAGCGCAGGGCCCGCGAGCCAGACGTGCTTGTCGGACGGCATCACCCGCCCCGCGGAAGAAGTGAGCTACTTCCGAGCTCAGCTGCTGGATTCCCTCTCGGGCAAGATGTTGCGCATTGATCCGAGCACGGGGGACGGTCTAACGAGCAACCCCCACTACGATGTCGCGGAGCCCAGGGCACCTCGCTCGCGCATCTGGGCACTCGGTCTGCGCAATCCCTTCCGCTTCGATGTGCGCCCGGGGACCGGCCAGACCGACCCGGCCCTGGGCCTGCCCGGCAGCCTGTTCATCGGCGATGTGGGCAAGGGTGACTACGAAGAGCTGAACGTGGCTCGGGTGGGTGGGCTCAACTTCGGCTGGCCCGTGTTCGAGGGCTTCGACCCTCACCCCACTCTGTCCCAGACACTGACGCCCAACCTGGACGCACCGAACCCCTTGTTCGGGATCAACGTGCCCGGGGCCGGGGTGTGCACCCAGGAGTTCTACGACTTCCAGGATCTCGTGGTGCAGGAGACCCTCAACATGCCCTTCTGGTCGAACCCCTGCGCTCCCGCCGAGGCGGTCTCGGGAGCGACCGTGTACGAGCATGCTCGTGCCGCGGTGGCCTGGCACCATGACCTGACCGCGTATGTGCCCATCTTCGACGGCAGCGGCGAGGCTGACTCGCTCACCATCGACGATCCGGCCTCGCCAGTCGTGGGCATGCCCTTTACGGGCAATGCCTCCATGGGCGGCGCCTTCTACACGGGCGACGCCTTTCCGGCTGCCTACAAGAACACCTACTTCCATGCGGACTATGGCAAGGGCTGGATCCACAACTTCGTGTTCGATGCGGACGACCGCCTGCTGGAGGTCCGGGAGTTTGCTGAGCCCGTGGGTCGCGTCGTCCACATGGAAGAGAACCTCATGGACGGTGCGCTGTACTACATGGACTTCACCGGGGCGGGGGTCGCGGACTTCCGCCGCATCCGCTTCGTGACAGGGAACCAGCCGCCCTCGGCGGAGATCAACAGCAGCCCTCCCTACGGCCCTGCGCCCGTCCGGGTTCAGTTTGATGGGACTCTTTCCGCGGACCCCGAGGGTGGCGACCTGAGCTACGCGTGGGACTTCGGGCCAAACATCACCGTGAGCACGGCACCGCGCCCGGTGCGCACTTTCCCCTCGGAAGATGTAACGGGGGCTGCGACCCAGGTCATCGCAAGGATCTTTCAGATGAACCCACCCATGTCGATGGGGACGGCCAACCAGGACCCCGAGGTGATGCGCGACGGCGTCTTCCCACCGGAGGGGACGCTGGGCTTGACGGAGATGTTTGACACCGTGCACGTGGATGGCATGTCCGTGTCAGACAAGGGTGGCATCGATTGGGTCGGCTACGAGTTTCCGGCCCAACGGGTGTTCACGGGGGCGGTGTTCCAGGAAGGTCTACAGTTTCCTGGGATCGGGGGCTGGTTCGACTCCTTCACGTTCCAGGTCCGTCGGTTAGGTGATTGGGTGACGGTCAGCAATCTGCAGACCTCGCCGCCTTATTCCGGGGAGTTGGCGCCCAGCTACGAACGCTTTGATTTCTCTTTCGATCCATCGGCCGGCAACGCCATCAGGATCCTCGGGGTGCCGGGCGGTGTGCTCGAGTTCCTGACCATCGCAGAATTCCGGGTGATGGCGTGGCCTCTGAGCCCCAACTTGCTGCCCACCAACATCCCGGTCGAGCTGCGGGTGACGGACATCATCGGTGCCGTCGACACCGACAACCTGACGGTGTCCTCGGGCAACACGCCGCCCGAGTTGATCATCAACTCGCCCCAGAACTTCGAGCTGTACTCCACGACCGTGCCGCAAATGTTCAGCCTGGAGGGCGTGCCGCTGGATGCGGAGCACTCGGCCGGCGAGCTGGGTTGCAGCTGGCAGTTGATCCTGCATCACGACACCCACAATCATCCCGGACCTGTGCTGGCTGGTTGCACGCAGATGATCACGGCCCTGACCGACGGTTGCGTGGACGTGCACTACCAGGAGCTGGTGTTCTCGGTGTCGGATCCTCTGGGGTTGGTGAGCACGGAGTCGCGCTACCTCATCCCCGACTGCGACCAGGATCTCTCAGGTGTTGCGGATGACATCGAGATCGGCCTCGACCCGAGCCTCGACCTGGACCTGGACGGCGTGCCTGATGCTGCGCAGCTGGACTGCAACCTCAACGGCGAGCCTGACCTGTACGAGCTGTTCTTCGGCCTGGCTGTCGATGCCGACGGCGACGGCATGGTGGATGACTGCGTGCCCGGCCTGCCGGGCCGACCGGGCCGCAAGGGATCCGCTGGGCCCCCGGGCAGCGCGCCGCCCACGCCTGGCGGCGTGCCACCTGTGAGTGCACCACCCGGCGTGGGTCCCGTGCTTCCGGCGGGTGGTTGAAGCGCTTGATGCCAGGCGTGCTCCGACCACTTCTGCTGTTGCTGGTCACGGGGGGCGCCTTGGCGGCGGTGTCGGCGATGATCCGACCCGCCGTTCCTTGGCCGGCTGGCTTCGAGATCCGCCAGAAGCTGGAGGCTTTCGAGGAGGTCAAGGACGAGTGCGAGCTGCTGTACTTCGGGTCCAGCTACGTCTATCGGTCCTTTCGTCCTGACGTGATCGATGAGGAGTTGGCGCGGCAAGGCTTCAACATCCGTTCCTTCAACCTGGGTGTGGGTGGCATGGACGCCTTCGAGACGGACCACCTGCTGCGCGAGGTGCTCGCCATGCAGCCGGCCAGCTTGCGCTGGGTCGTGATCGAGCCGCGTCCGTTCACGGGGCGTATCGCCACCATGCCCAACGCCTTCACGGAGCGATCAGTGCGCTGGCACACCCTGCACGGCACACGGGAGGCACTGCGCTCTGTCTGGCTGGCCCATCAACACCCGATCGACAAGCTGGCGGACGCCTGGGTTCATCTGCGTTTGTTCGCCCGCCGCTTCGGCAATTTCGGCCTGGGAGCCACCTTGCTCAGCTCGGCGCTGGGTGTCGACGACGAGCCGGAGCTGAAGCAGCTGTTCGTGGAGGATCAAGGCTACCTGGCCTTGGATGGCCTGGATGTGGCGAGCTTCAAGCAGCGGCGTCGAGCGCTGCTCAAGAACACCGACCGCTATTGGGAAGACGTGAACAGCTTGCCCAAACGCAACACCGCAGCAGTCGACCTGGCAGCCGTCAATGTGAGCGCCTTCGCCTCCCAGGCGGCCGTGGTGCGCAGCGTTGGCGCGGAGCAATTGGCCGTGGCTCCGCCAGGACTCCTGGCCTCGCCGATCGTGTTCGCCTTGTGGAAATCGAGACAAATCATGGATGTGATGTGGTTCAACATCCCCAAGCAGTTCCCGGATTTGTATGACGTAGCGCACCGTTTCGACAGCAACCACCTGAATCGCGAGGGGGCGGAGATTTTCAGTCGGCTGTTCGCGGAGACGGTGTCTGCTCGATTGTCCCTCGGCAGCGCGGCGCAGGAGAGCGACTGAGTGTTATTCAATGAACTGCTTTTCGTCGTCTTCTTCGCCTTGGTCTTCGGGGTGCATTGGGCGCTGCGCAAGAACAGCCATCGCAAGAGCTGGCTGCTGCTCTCCAGCTGGGCGTTCTACTCCGCCTGGGATGTGCGCTTCCTGTCGCTGATCCTGATCTCGACGGTCATCGACTACACGGCGGCCCTGCGCATCCAGGGTTCGAAGGATGCCGGCGTGCGGAAGCGTTGGGTGAGCGTCAGCCTCGTGGCAAACCTCGGGCTGCTGGGGGTCTTCAAGTACTTCAACTTCTTCGCAGAGGGCGCTGCAGAGTTGGGGCGGATGCTGGGCTTCGAGCTGGGCCCCGTCGCTCTCGATCTGGTGCTTCCGGTCGGGATCAGCTTCTACACCTTTCAGACGCTGAGCTACACGCTGGATGTGTACCGGGGCCAGCTCCAAGCCCGGCGCGACTTCCGGGATGTTGCGCTCTTCGTGGCGTTCTTTCCGCAGCTCGTGGCCGGCCCCATCGTGCGCGCCTCGACCTTCCTGCCGCAGTTGGAGACCAGGCGCGAGGCGACGGAGGTTCACTGGCGGCCCCTCTGCTCACTGTTCTTCCTCGGCTGGCTCAAGAAGGCCTGCGTGTCCGACCAGGTGGCGCCCGTCGTCGATGCGGTGTTCGCTGACCCGACCGCCTATGGCTTGTTCGACCACTGGCTGGCGAGTTTGCTCTACGCGCTGCAGATCTACTGCGACTTCTCGGGCTACTCGGACATGGCCATCGCGACGGCGGGCATGCTGGGCTACGCCCTGCCGCTCAACTTCAACTACCCGTACCTCGCTGCGAACATCAGTGATTTCTGGAGGCGCTGGCACATCAGCCTGTCGAGCTGGTTCCGGGACTACCTGTATGTGCCGCTTGGCGGTAACCGCTCCTCACCGATCCGAACCTACTTCAACCTGGCCACGGTCTTCCTGCTTTGCGGCCTGTGGCATGGCGCGAGCTGGTCCTTCGTCGTCTGGGGGCTCTACCATGGTCTCTTCCTCGTCATCGAACGGCGCGCTGGTTGGAGCCGCAGGAAGCGTTCCGGTCTGATTACACGCGTGCTCACCTTGGTCATCGTCCTGGTGGGTTGGGTGATCTTCCGCAGCCAGGATCTGACCACTGCCGGGACGGTCCTGGGACAGATGTTTGCCGGTGCCAGCGCGGGCAAGGAAGCCGTGGATCCGGACTGGTGGTTCCTCTTGCCCGTGTTCGCCGTCGCTCACTGGGGGATGAGCCGAGGCTGGATGTCAGAACGCGTCGAGCGCATGTCGGATTGGACCTATGCCGCGTGCTACGGCGTTGCCCTGGCGGTAGCCCTGCCCTTCGCGGCGACGGGTTACCAGGCGTTCATCTACTTCCAGTTCTGAACCGCTCAGGGACTCGCGCGACTGACCACCGAGGGGACACCCTCGATGAAGCTCAGCATGGCAGGTCCGTAGTCCGTCCAGAGCTGTTCGGGTGCCATGGAACGCGCACGGCTGGGCAGCTCCATGGTGAGGATCGGCGTGTCGCGATCTGTTCCGACGAAGGAACCGAGTGAACCTGGGCGAGAGCCAATGCGCTTGGCTGGCAGTCCGCAGGCTCGTCCCACGGACCGGGCGAGGGCTTCCGCCGGGCCGTCCCAATCCATGACGCCCACCCAGCCGTGGATGCTGAGCACACGCCCCGGCTGGAACCGGTCGAGCAGCGCAGCCAGGCCGGCCGACTCGGGCTCCGAGAGTGGCTCGCTGCCTGCCGTGCGCATTGACATCCTGTTTGCTGCGGGAAAGTTGCGATTCAGGTCGACCCTGTTGGCGTTCAGCCGCTGCTTGGCAGCCACGCCGTCCGGGTTGAGTGCTGGCACGAGCACGACCTGAACACCCTGCACGAGTTCGGGGTTCTGGCTCAGGTGCTGCTCCAGGCGTTCCAGCAGCGGTGTCCCAGCCGCTTCATTGCCGTGGATGCTGGCGACGATCAGCACGCTGTCGGGGCCCCGGCCGTGCACGCTGTAGGGGATGGGGCGTCCTTCCACAGAGAGCAGCTCAAGCGGCCCGATGTGGGTGTCGAGACGAGCAGCCTGGGCGCTGGGAGGTCTTGCCGAGGAGTCTCCCAGCAGTTCCCGCAAGGAGCTCAGGACCCCAGCGCGCTCGTCCTGCTTGCTGAGAGCAGTGCTCGGGGCCGCCGCGTCGCCCCCACGCGGGTCGAGAGCCGCCCTTTCACGCGCTGGTTGCGCGGGCGCCAGACAGCCGAGCGGGAGAGTGGACACGATCAGTGCAGCGAGCCACGTTCGTCGATGTGTGTTCATGGCTCCACTCCCTGTGACTGTCTGCCGCGCCAACTCCCCATCCTGCCGAAGCCTGCAGCGCCGTTCGAGACGCTATGCTCTGCCCGTTCTCAAGCCTTGGAAGCCGGTCGTCAGGAAACCGTGCACCCAGGGCCTTGACCCCGATCCAGCGAAGGTGCGGGTGCGTTGCGTCAGCAACGTGTCACAGCTGATAGATGCCCCAAGACCGATCCCACATCGACCGACACACACGACGGCGCACAGCCCTGCTGCTGAGCCTCGTGCTGGTGGGGTTGGTGGGGTTCCTCTACGCACCGGTCACCGAGTTCGGGTTCGTCAGCATGGACGATCCCTACTACATCCAGCGCAACACCCAGGTGCAGGAGGGGCTGACCTGGGACGGCGTGGTCTGGGCCTTCACCGAACGCCGGATGAGCAACTGGCACCCGCTTACCTGGATCTCCCACATGGTCGATGTGGAGTTGTTCGGGGACGACGCTGGGGGGCACCACGCCGTGAATGTCGCCTGGCATGGGCTCAATGCGGCGCTGTTGTTGTGGGTCTTGCTGCGCTACACCAAGGCCCTCTGGCGTTCGGTCGTGGCGGCAGCCCTCTTTGCCTTGCACCCCTTGCGCGTCGAGTCGGTGGCTTGGGCCACGGAACGCAAGGACGTTCTCTCCGCCGCACTCTTCCTGCTGACATTGCTGGCCTATGAGCGCTATGCGCGGGGGCCGAGCGGACGGCGTTACGCGTGGGTGTTCGTGTGTTTCGCTGCGGCCCTGCTGTGCAAGTCGATGGTGCTGACACTGCCTGCCGTGCTTCTGTTGCTCGACGTCTGGCCGCTGCGCCGGGTGTCCAGCGCCTGGGCTCGACCGGCAGGGGGGGCCCTCGAAGAAGGGCAGGTGACGGACACTGCCGTGCGTTCCCTCGGGCAAGTGCTTTTGGAGAAGGGGCCACTCCTGTTGTTGTCGTTCGGCTCCGCGCTCGTCACCCTCTGGGCTGCCGCCGACCGCGCGACGTCTTCGGAGGCCCTGCCTCTCGCCAATCGCCTGGCGACACCCGCCATCGCCTACATTGAGTACCTCAGCCAAGCGTTCTGGCCCAAGGACCTCGCCTGCTTCTACCCCTTGCCACAGGGTTTTGCTGACGGGGTCCTGGAGCACTGGGTTCAGCAAGGGCGGGTGTGGGCAGCGCTGCTGGCGGGGCTGACTATCGCTGTGCTCATCGCAGGACTGGGGCGTTGGAAGAAGACCTATCTGCTGACGGGCTGGTTCTGGTTCTTGGGCATGCTCGTTCCGGTGATCGGGATCCTCCAAGTGGGGAGCCAGGTGTGGGCTGATCGGTTCAGCTACCTGCCTCACATGGGGTTGGTGCTGGCCGTCGTCTGGGGGGTGCACGACCTGCTGGCGCGCGGCCGCGTCGGGCGCGTGTTGTGTGCTTTGCTCGGCGTGTTGAGCCTGGTGTTCTTGGCAGCGCAGACCCGGCCTCAGGTGCTCACGTGGCGCAACAGCTTCACCTTGTTCAGTCACGCCGTTGCCGTGACCGAGAACAATGCGCTGGCCCATGACCACTACGGTCGCGCCCTTGAGCGCCGAGGTGACAGCTCAGGGGCAGAGCTTCAGTACCGGGCGGCCCTGAAAGCGAGCCCCAGCTTTGTTCCGGCCGCCATCTCCTTGGCGCGGGTCCTGGCCGAGGGGGGGCAGCTTGAGGAGGCTGAGGCGCTGCTGCGCTCAGCGGGGAGCCAGGACCCCAGCTCCTTCGATGCCCACTTCGATCTGGCCCAGCTGTTGCTCTCCCGGGGCCGCGTTCAACCCGCCTTGGGGATGGCCCGGGAGGCTCACGAGCTGCGCCCCAACTCCTTGGAGGGAGCAGCTCTGGTGGGGCAGCTGGAAGTGGAACATGGTGATCTGGGGCAGGGGATCGAGCTCCTGAAAGGGGTCCTCGAGCGTCAGCCGGACCACGGGCCGAGCCGGGCAGCCCTTCGGGAAGCTCGTCGCCGTCGCCGGCAGCTTTGAAGCTGTGGATAACCTGCGGAGCCAGAGAGCTACAGCAGGGGCTGCAAAGATGACAGAACTCATGGATCAAGCCGGAAAGTAACTATGCAAGCCGCTTGAGAGGCACTTGCCGGGAAGCTGGGGACTCTCCACAGCTTCGGTGGACAAGTACGCCTGGAAGAATGTTCCCGCCAGGCTCGCCCCGTCACTGGTGAAGGTGGGCGGCCCCACACCGGGGCGAAACGCTCGCCCCGCTCAGGAGTCGTCCGTTGCTTCGGAGGGGGCCTGGGCTTTGAGTTGTTCCTTGCGCCGCATGGCGCGCACGTTGACGAGATTCTTGGCCGCTGGTTCGTTTTCAGGGTCGCTCTTCACCGCCACCCGCAGGTGCTGCAGGGCCTCTTCGAAGCGGCCCTGCTGGGCCATCAGGATGCCCAGGTTGTTGTGGGCCTGCGAGTTCTTGGGCCGCCACTGGAGGGTCTTCTTGAAGCTCCGCTCTGCCGCGGCCTCGTTGCCGCGCTGCAGATGAATTTGTCCGATGATCTGATGAGCCTGGGGCAGGCGCTCTTCCGCGGTGATCGCAGCCAGGCAATGCTGCTCGGCGAGCTCGAGCTCGTCCTGCGCGAGGTACTCGGCCCCCAGGAACAGATGGGCGGTGTAGTTGTCCTCGGTGACGGTCAGCGCGTGTTTGTAGAGCGTCTCGTTGTCTTGCCAGGTGGATGCCTGGGCACGGGCAGCCACGGTCAAGCTGGCAAGCGCTGCCAGGCTCAGGCCGCAGGCGACCCGCACGCGCGCGCGTGTCGCAGTGGACGTCTTGCCGTTCGTCGCCCAGGCGCCCAGCTCCCACGCAAGCATGATGCCCAGCCCGATGGTCGTGAGGTAGGTGTAGCGGTCGGCGCGTGACTGTTCGCCCACCTGCATGATGCCGATCACCGGGACGAGGGTGCCCAGGAACCACAGCCATCCCACCAGCAGCCAAGGCCGGAGACGGCGACGCCGTACGACCCAGATGGTGGTCGTCACGAGCAGCGCCAGGGACACCATGGCCTGGCTGAAGTGCGGGCGTCCAATGTAGCCCGGGTGGGGGTAGAAGAACGCCAGCCCCGTGGGCCAGAAGCTGTTCACGACGTACATGACGTAGGCGTTGAACGCATTGAGGATGCGGTCAGCGAACCCAACGATCTCGACGGACTTGAGGGCTGCACCGGCGTCCTGGGCGAACACCGTGGCCAAGGCGGCCAAGGCCCCCAGCAAGAGCATCCACGCCTTCTCCTGCAGCACCGCGCGCAGCGGCCGAAGACCTCGCAGTGGCCAGAAGTCGAGCAGGAGCAGCACGCAGGGCAGGGTCACGAGCATGGGCTTGGCCAAGAGGCCCAGGGCAAACACCAGCAGGAGCACGCCGAAGGATGTCTCTGTCGGGCGTCGCGCATGACGCGCGTAGACCCAGAGCGCGAGCATCCAGAAGCTACCCGAGAGCACGTCCTTGCGTTCGGAGACCCAGGCCACGGACTCGGCGCGCAAGGGGTGGACCGCGAAGAGGGCTGCCACCAAGGCGGACTTCCACACGCTGCCGGTCAGTGCATGCAGGGCCAGGAGCAAGAGCACCGCATTCAGGGCATGGATGCCGACGTTCATCAGATGGTGCCCGCCCGGCTCCAGGCCGAAGAGCGAGCAGTCGAGCATGTGCGAGACCCAGGTCAGCGGGTGCCAGTTGGCCATGCGCGACTTGGTGAAGGCCTCCCCAACGGCTTCCCAGCGCAGGCCCTGGTTGACCAGAGGGTTGTCGACCACATAGCCCGTGTCATCGAAGCTCACGAACTCGAAGGACCCTGCGGACAGATAGGGCACCGTCGCCAAGGCAGCCAGGGCGACGCACAGCGCCACCAGCACTCGTCTGTCACCGGTCGTCAACGCTGCCCCTCTCGCCCGGTGTAACCCAGGGCTCGCAGGGCTTCGATTTCCGCGTCGCCCAACTCCTGGCGTGTCTCAGGGATGCCGACGTCGAAGCGCTTCTGCAACTGCTTGAGGTGACGGCGCATGCTGGGGCCCAGCTCGCCCGAGGCCCGGGGGCTTTCGGCTTCGCCGCGCCGTCGCTCGAAGAGCTGGCCCTTCCAGCCGTTGCCCTCCCTGGTGAGCACGAACTTGTGCTCCCCTTCCACCAGGGCGAACTTGGGGACGAGGGCTCCCCCGAGGGTTGCCATGTACGCGCGTCCTGTCCCACCGGAGAAGAGGGCCCGGCCGGGCGCCGACTGTTCACCCGTATCGAACGGCAAGCCCAGGAGATCCAGGACCGTCGGCATCACGTCGACCAGGCTGGCCACATCATGTCGCCGCTCAGGCGGGCGGCCGGGAATCCGCAACATCAAGGGGACGTTCACGAGCGAGTCGCTGAGGAGCTCTCCGTGGGCGAACCAGTAGTCGTCTTCGCCCAGCCCCTCGCCGTGGTCGGCACCAAAGAGAATCAGGGCCTCGTCGAACAGTCCCCTCGCGCGCAGGCCATCGAAGAGGGCGCCGATGGCCCGGTCCGTTTCGCGCACTTCCGCGTCGTAGCCCGCCAGGTAGAAGGCCGCGTCCTTCCGGCCCTCCAAGTACTGGTAATCGGGGATGCCGCCCAGACCGCGGGTGTCTTGGCGCACCTCCAAGTTGCGCGAGCCGTAAGGTGACGCCGCGGCCGCTGTCAGCAGATCGTCCCGGGCGCCGGTCGGGGGCGTGTACGGGCCGTGCGGGTCCTGGTAGTGCACCCAGAGGAAGACCGGCTGGGTCGCAGTGACCGGCGGGGTCTCCGTTGCGGAAGGAAGGGGGCGCAGGGCGTCCAGCACATGCAGGGCGGAGAGGGTCGTGTCCGGGCCCACCCGCTCGGGCCAGCCCCGGATGGCCTCGGCCTCCGTGAACTCGTCGTCAAAGATGTCGAAGCCCGACGCCAGGCCCGTGGAGGCCCTGAGTACGAAGTTGCTCACGACGGCACCTGTCTTCCACCCCGCTACGTGCAAGGTGTGGGCCAGGGTGGGCACGCCAGCCGGAACACCCGACTCGTTGTCCCGGATCCCGAGCTCCTCGGGATAGCGGCCCGTGAGCAGGCTGGCGACGGAAGGCAAGGTGAAGGAGGAGGCTGCGTAGGCCCGCTCGAAGAGCACGCTTTGCTGCGCCAGGGCGTCCAATGCTGGCGTGAGTTGATGGGGATTGCCGTAGGCCCCCAGACGGTCCGCGCGCAGGGTGTCCACGGTCACCAAGAGCATCAGTGGGGGAGCAGGGAGGCTGGAGGCGTCGGTCTCGCCCGAGCAGGCGCCCAAGACCAGGAGCGTGCTCAACAGCCAGGCGCGGCTCGCTCGGTGGACGTGTTGCTCGGCTGTCATGGGTCGTTCCTGCGATAGACGCACACGCTGGACAGTTTGGCGAAGACGTCGGTATTGCGTTCGATGAAGCGCTCGGCCTGGCGACCGTTGAGCTGGCGAAAGAGGCCTTCCGTCTTTTGAAGGTAGAACATGGCTTCGAGACGATAACGCGCGGCGACGGCTTCGTTCAGGCCTTCAAAGAGAGGCAGGGGCACTCCGGGAGCCATGAGGTGCGACGTGGGGATGTTCACGTCCACGACGTAGCGGGGTCTGACGGCTTCGAACTGGGCGAGGGCCTCTCTCTGGCGCTCCTCCGAGTCGGGGTAACCGCCCGTGAGTGGGTAGGTGAAGATGTACTTGGTCGCGCTAGCGCGTCGTGCCAGGAACAGGATCTGGGGTTCTGAACCCAGGACGAAAATCTTCTCTTCGGCTTCGCTCCTGCTGGCGATGAAGTCGGCGATCAGTTGGGACTCAGCGAACGGGTTGGCGCCGTAGAGGCGTCGGGCGATGTCCGCAGGCTCCTGCGAGAGCAGGTCGAGGCGCGCCAGGCCTGGGGGCATCAGGAGCAGCAGGCTGACGAGCGCGATGCCCGGAATCAGGCCGCGGCCAGCGGCCGAGCGTGCCTGGAACTCGCGCAGCAGTGCGAGGGAGCCCAGGCCCGCCAACAGTGCCATGCCCGGTAGCCACTGGATGAAGTAGTGCTCCCGGAAGTAGAAGCCCGAGCAGACGCCGAGCAGGAGGAACAGGCTCCAGGCGATGGGCCAGGCCGCCGCCTTCCGAGCGGTTGGGTGGGCGATGGCCAGGAGGCCGAGGGCCCACAGCGCCCAGAACTCCGGGGCCTGGCTACGCAGTGCGTGAGCAAGACTGCTGAAGCCAGCAGAGGTGTCGGTGGACTGCACGTAGGCAAGGTTGTGCAGGAAGACGGCATCCAGGAAGTCAGGCCAGGCGTCTTGAGCGATGAAGCTCAGCACCACGGGCAGGATGGCCAAGAGGGTTCCGGCGGCCATCCAAAGGCAGCGCTGCACCCTGGTGGCCAGGCCCGGGAGACTTCCTGGGAGCGCGCACGCCGCGAGCAGCAAGCAAAGCCCGCTGGTCGCCGCGACCTGCTTGAACCAGAACGCTGCCATGCCAAAGAACCCAGCAAGCAGCCAATCGCGACCCCGTTCCGACTCCATGCCGCGCAGTACGCTGAGCAGGGACAGCGTCATGGGCAACACCATGTAGATCTCGGTGTTGGCGGCCTGCGCGAGGAGCGCCGGTGAGGAGCTGGCGACTCCGAACGCAAGGGCAGCGAAGCCGCCTACAAGGGATCCATCGTTGGGGGCGTCGTCAGAAGCCGTTCGCTTGCCGATTCGGCGCCCCACGGCGTAGACCGCGAGCACGCTTGCCAACGTCCACAGCAACAAGCCGAGGTGGATGTCCCGGACGCTGTCACCCAGGAGCCGAAAGGTCAGCCAATAGGCAGCGAACACTCCCGGAGGTTTCTGGTCGAAGGCATCCCGATAGGGCACATCGCCTTGGTCCATGCGCCAGGCGATGTACGCGTACTCACCTTCGTCACGTTCCAGGGGAACATCGAGCAGCGGCCAACGCAACGCGACGGTTGCGAGCAGCGCGAGGAGCAGAAGCCAGCGACCGGCTTGGAGGCGGCTGCCCGCGTCGGTCATCTTCCCGTTTCCGATTCCGCCGCTGTGCGCCCGCCGAGCGCCTCCAAGGTCATCAGGAACACCCGCTCGCCGTCGATGCTCTGCTCGTAGCGCACGGGGGCGCCTGGTTTCTGCTTCGCAAAGCTGTAGCGGCTGATGTCCACGCCGCCTTCGGGCGTCTCGACGGTGACCGTGTACACCCAGCAGTCCCAGCTTCCCGACGGTGTCTCGACCGTCTGGTCCTCGATCAGGGTCGCGTCAGCGGGGAAGGTCGCATGGTGCTGCAACTCCACCCAGCTGGCTTCCTGGGAGACGGGCTCGCCCATCGTGTCGCCCTCCGCCGACTGCAGCTGGTTGGAGAGGGTGACGTGATCCGTTTCCCAAGCCACGACGGTCGTGGTCAGGAAGCTGGGCGGCTGCCCCGCGGGCTCCATGCGAAAGCGGGTCCAGAAGCCTACGGGCATGGCGTCGCGGATCTGCTCGGCGCTGAACGGGTAGCGGGCGATGCCGCTGTCGTCGGCTGCCTCCGTCTCGAGGCCGTGCCCGGGTTCGCTCGCGGCGCCAGCCTCAGCGTCTCGCGACTGGACCGACGGACTCCCGCAGCCCAGCGCGAGGGTCACGACGAAGGTGGCCGCAGCCATGCCCAGCCAGTGTGCCTTCATGTCGCCCCGCATCATGCGTTGAGTGCATCCGCCCCGGCCTGGGCCACGGCGTGGTCGTCCTCCACGCTGCTGCCGGAGACGCCGATGGCGCCGACGATCTCTCCGGCACCGTTCGTGAGGGGCAGACCGCCGGGGAAGGTGATCAGCCCGCCGTTGCTGTGCTCGATGTTGAACAGCGGCTGGCCGGGTTGGCTCAGCTGTCCGATGGCGCCCGTGGGCATGTCAAAGGATCGTGCCGTGACCGCCTTCTTCATGGCGATGTCGATGGAGCCCAGCCAGGCACCGTCCATGCGGGCGAAGGCCTTGAGGTTCGTGCCCGCATCCACGATGGCCACGTTCATCTTCACGCCCATGGCCTTGCACTTCTCGAGGGCGGCAAGCAGAACGGCCTGGGCTTGATCGATGGTGATGTCAGACATGACGGGTGCAGTCTCCAGGGAGTCGGGGAGGAAGGGAGTTGACGATGGGGAGGTGCGCCGGTCGCGGGGGCCCGCCTTCATGGGCAGGGCCTTTGGCGAACCGGTGCTGACGAATGGTCGCCGCGATGGCTGCTTCGCGCAAGTCGCCGACACGCATGGCCGCGATGCGCTGGCAAGGCGTTTCGAACAGGATCGGAACTGGCCCCGGATGGGAAACCCAGGCTTTGGGTTAGGATGTCCGGCCGCCGCGCCGATGGCGTCGCACAGGTCATCACTCATGTCAGCTGCGAGGCCGGCGGTCTCGACCTCTCCACCCTCCTCTCCAGGCGCACCCACCTCTCCATCCATGAAGATAAGTGGAGTCCTTCCGGTCTATCAGGAAGCGGGGTGTCTGGCCGCCAGCGTGAGGGAATTGAGCGAGTGCCTGGAGCGCCTCGCCCCGGGGTCCTGGGAGCTGGTGCTTGTCAATGACGGCAGCGGCGATGACACCGGGGCGCTGATCGATGAGCTGGCGGCCGCCGACCCCCGCATCCGAGGTGCACACCACCAGCAGAACCAGGGCAAGGGGGCTGCCATCCGGACGGGCGTGGCCCTGACTCGGGGCGAGCTGGTGTTCTTCTCCGACGCGGACCTCTCGACGCCCGTGAACACCTTGGACGGTTTCCTGGAACGGATGACCGACGAGAGCGTGGACATCGTGGTGGGCAACCGGAAGAGCCAGGAGGCTGTCATCGAGCAGAGTCAGCCCTGGATCCGGGTCTACCTGGGTCTCGGGTTCACGAAGGTCGCCAACATGGTCACGGGGCTTTCGATCAGCGACTACACCTGCGGCTTCAAGCTCTTCCGGGGCGATGCCGCGCGTGAGGTGTTCGCTGAGCTGGACACGGCGCGCTGGTGCTTCGACGCCGAAGTGCTGGCCCGCGCCGCCCGGAAGGACATGAAGATCGTGGAGGTGCCGGTGGTCTGGCACCACGTGGAAGACACTCGGGTGCGCGTTGCACGCGATATCGTGCAGTCTCTTGTGGAGTTGTGCGCCATTCGCCGCAAGCTGGGACGGGCTCCCAAGCGGAGGGGATGACGCGCACACTGGTGTTTCGGCTGATTGTTGCCCGCGGGGAAGTCTCTTGCACGAACTGTCGCTGGTCTCTCAACGTCCGATGACGCTCTGGCTCAAGGGGGCGCTGGCTGCCCTGCTGATGTGCGCAGCCTGCGCGGTGCCGCAGGGTGCGGCAACCCCAGACGGTCCGGCTCCCGCTTCAGCCATCAAGGCGGGCTCCGAAGAGCCGGCAGCGGTGCGGGTACGGACCACGCCCCGGCTTGCCGCTGCGGGGAAGGCCATCCCGTCGGAACGTGCCTTGATGCTCGCCTCCCGGACACGGGCTCGCTTCGGCGCGGAGGTGGAGAGCTTGCTGGCACAACTGGTGTCCTTCGACACCTTTCATCGGGACGGGACGAGCAACGCGGACCACCCGAGCTTCCAGTCCATGACGACGTTCCTCAAGCAGTTCGCGGAGGGCGCAGGACTGAAGTTCGCCGACCACGGCAACGTCGTGGTGGTGAGCATGGGCGTGGCGCCGGACCGCCTGGGCGTCGTCACTCATGGCGACGTGCAGCCCGCGACTCCCAGCAAGTGGGCACGCAGCCCTTTCGAGTTGGACACGGCCAGCGAACCGGGGCGGCTGCTGGGGCGTGGAACCGAGGATGACAAGGGGCCCATCGCTTGTGCCCTGATCGCCATGCGTGAGTTGGCCGCCATGGACTGGGCTCTGGAGCGGCGCATCGAGTTGATCATCTCGTACACCGAAGAGTCGGACTGGGGCCCCTTTTCGGAGTTCCTTGCGCGCAATCCTCCCCCCTCGCTCAACGTCGCTTTCGACGCGGACTATCCCGTCGTCGTGGCGGAGAAGGGTTGGTGCAGCGTGAAGGTGGGGCTGCCCGAACCCGAAGCTGTGGTGGCGATGATGGGCCCCCGTATCCTCAGCCTCTCGGGGGGCTTCTTCCTGAGCCAGGTGCCCGAGGATGCCGTGGCGCGGCTGGATGGTGTCGAGTCGGAGCTGGAGACTGACCTGCGCACTGCGGCAGCAGAGGACGCGGATGTCTCGTACAGCTTCCGTCGCGAGGGTGAGGTCCTGACCATCACCGCGCAGGGCGTCTCGGCCCACTCGTCGATCCCGGAAGAGGGGCGCAATGCCATCACGCATCTGGCGGCCCTGTTGGGGACGCACGAGAACTGGTTGGAGAGCCGGGCGGCGCGCATGGTGCGCTTCACCAATCAGCTGGTGGGCACGGGCTTCTACGGAGAGCTCTTCGGTGACCTCGCCCACTCCGACGACTTCATGGGCCCCCTGACCCTGTCCTTCGGAACCCTTGCTGAAGAGGGCGGCCTGCTACTGGCGGGGATCAACGTGCGCCGACCGGAGGGGCGCAGTCGAGAACAGGTCGAAGACAGCATCCGTAGCGCCGTGAGCGCATGGGCCGCAGAGAACGGTGTCTCAGGGCACACGCTCGAGATGTCCATCGAGCCGGCGCATCGCGTCCACGACGCGCCGCATGTGCCCATCCTGCTGGAAACCTTCAAGCACTACACGGGGACGGCGGAGGCGGAGCCTCTCTCCATTGGCGGGGGCACCCACGCGCGCATGGTTCCGCATGGGGTGAACTTCGGTCCCGCCATGCCCGGCGCCCTCTACACCGGGCATTCCGAGCACGAGTTCATCACGCGTAAGCAACTGCTCAAGAACCTGGAGATGTACACATCCTTGCTGGTGGACCTCGCGGTTCGCTGACGCTCTATGCTGGAGCGAGGCCCAGGCTTGGCCACGAGCCGCCGAGGACGGGAGCCGCCGGGACGCCGATCCACTCTTCAATCAGGCTGGCGTAGACCGTTCTGAAGTCCGTCGTGAACTGAACGTCTCCACGCTCATCCAGGGCCTCGAGATTCGGCGGCGCTCCATAGCGACCTCCTTTGAGCGCGCTGCCGGCGACGAACACCGGTCCAGCCGTCCCGTGATCCGTTCCGCCGCTGGCATTCGCAGCCACACGCCGTCCGAACTCGCTGTGCACCATCACGGCCACATGCTCTGCGAGGCCGCCGGCTTCGAGGTCCGCGAGGAATGCATCCAGGGCGCCGTCGAGCTCCGCCAGCAGGCGCCCCTGTCGATCCGCCTGGGCCGTGTGCGTATCAAAACCGCCCATGCTCAGGGCAAAGACCCGGGTCTCCAAGCCGCCTGCGATCAGGCTCGCCACCAGGCGCAAGTCGTCGGCGAGGTCGGTGCTGGGGTAGTTCACACGGGGCTGGTAGTCGCTCGATGCCAGGCGGATCGCATCCGAGGAGCGTCGAGCGTCCATGTAGGAGCGCTTGAGGAACTCCCGGGCCCTGTCGGACACGTCGTCCGCGGCCACGGCTGTGTCGAGAGCCTCGACGAGTTGGTCGTCCCCGAGCACACGAAAGGCTGCGGGGCGCGTCAGGGCGATGGCCCGGCACTGCTCAGCCCGACAGGAATAAGGGACCTTGGTGCCCAGGCTGAGCACGGCGTTGGGGTCACCAGACTGGGCGAAGTGTGCGTCGGCCAGGCGTCCCAGCCACCCGGTCTCGCGACCGCGGCCACTCATGTCCGCGGTGTGCCAGATGTCCCGCGACAAGAAGTGGGAGCGCTGCGGTTCGGGATAGCCGACGCCTTCGATGATCGCCAGCTGGCCACGCTGGAAGCGCTCTGCTAGGCCGGCCAGGGACGGGTGGAGCCCGGTGCTGTCATCCAGGGCCAGCGCATCCGTGATGGCCAGCTCGCCTCGGGCGCGCAGATAGGTGTCGTTTCTGCGGGGCACCACGGTGTTCAGGCCGTCGTTGCCTCCGGCGAGTTCGAGCACGACCAGGACGGGTTTTCTCGCGCTGGACGCGGCGGCCAGCGCCGACTGACCGAAGGCAGGAAGCTTGGGGGTCCGAGGCAGTCCGGGGATCCAAGCTGCCGCAGCCAGGGCGGCGGCTTGCCGCAGGAACTTGCGCCGCGTGTCGGCAGCAGCGTGCAGCTCGTGTCGCGTGTTTGGGTTCATGGGTTCCTCCCGAAGCGTGGACGTGGACGAGGGCGGACGTCCAGGAGTCTTCAGTTCAGCTGGTACTCAGGCAGGCTGAGCAACATATGAGCAACGTCCAAGACCAGCTCGGCGGTCTGGGTGTCGCTCAGGCGATAGGCCTCCGCACCAAAGGGTGCGAGGTACTCTGCGAGGCGCGCCCGGGTCTCCGGGGAGGGAGCCACGGGAAGCAGGCGTTCACAGAGAGCGGTGACAGCGGCATCGGGTTGGTCTGCGTTTCGGGTCAGGGATGCGACGTCCGCCTGCTCCTTCCAGCTCTTCAAGTCGCGCGTGCCCTTGGGCAGTGCCTTGCGTAACTCGCGACCCTCGTCGGACCGCAGCCAGGCCTTGTCCACGCCGCCCAGTAGCATCCAGGCAACGTTGGCACGCAGCAGGATCGTCGAGCTGCTGATCCAGGATTCGCCGCCTTCCCAGCCCTTCACGTTGGGCGGGTTCAAGAGGTCCTGTCCGAGCAACTCACAGGCGGAGGCCATGAAGGGACCAGGTGGCGGAGCCAGTTCGAGCCTTCTGAGGGTGGACACCACGAACTCCACCGGGCTCTTGAAGAGGGCGGCGCGTGCGTCGCGGGCGTAGAAGTCGGGCGAGCGGAACATCTGCGTCAACAACGGGCGCAGCGCGTAGCCGTGTCCTCGGAACGTGGTGGCGAGCTCCGCGACCCAGGCTTCGTTGGGCTCTGGCGTCGCATAGAATGCGAGCAACTTGCGCACGACGAAGGTCGCCGTCGAGTCTTGCTCCAAGAGGATGTCCAGCACATCCTCGGCATCAAAGTCACCGGTTCGACCCAGGAAAGTCTTCGAGCTGCGGTCGTGGCGTCTGCGGCTGAACCGTGCCTCGCCTGTGTCCTTGTCCGTGCGCCAACCTGTGAATGCCCGAGCGGCTTCCACGATGTCTTGCTCGCTGTAGTTTCCCTCGCCGAGCGTGAAGAGCTCCATCACTTCGCGAGCGAAGTTTTCGTTGGGCGCGCCCTTCTTGTTCTTGTCGTTGTTCAGGTAGCTGAGCATCGCCGGGTCGAGGGCCACGGTGTGTAGCAGCGAGCCGAACGACCCCATGCCTTCACGTCGGAAGCGCTCCACCTGCTGGATCATGGCGTGCGAGTCCTTCACCGTCCTTTGGGATGAGGTGAAGTGGCCGTGCCAGAAGACAGCCAGCTTCTCGCGAGCCGGGTAGGTGCCGCGCGCCATGGTCGTGAGCCAGAACTCCCGGTAGTCGCCGACCTGCTGCTTGTCGTTGCGGCGGGTGCTCTTGCGAAGATCCTTGCGTTCGTCTTCGCCGTCCATCGCCCGCCTCTCTTTTTTGCCCTGGAGACGGTAGGCCGTGCTGGGGAAGGCAGGGGGGGCGGAGAGGTCAGAGCCGAGCAGGTTGTCAACAGCGGCCTCGGGTCCCAAGGCGTGCAGGGCGCGCACCTCGGCGGGCGTGCCCCCAAAGGCTGCCCGGTCGAGTAGGTGACGGGCGGCGGCCAGATCCCAGGTGAAGGACTCAGCAGCCGGGTCGGGGGCCTGGTCCGCCAAGCTTTGCGTCACGCCCCGGGGGGCGAGCAACGCCAGCGCCAGGAGCGGCGCCCAGGCCAGAGAGGAGCGCGCACACACCGAAGGCGTGAGGGAGGAAGCGCTGAATGGCCAACTGACGAGCTGGGGTGGGGCACGCACGGGGCATCTCCGAAGACACGCAGCAACGACTCTCACCACGAGAGCCAGGCGCCCACCCTATCAAGCGTTCATGAGATCGCTGTGAGAGTAAGACTGGCCGATGGGCGCACCGGTCATGCTCTGGCCCTTACTCGCCATAGAGGTGCAGCCAGGTCTGGGACCAGATTCCCAGGATCGAGAGCACCTCGACGTCGGCGTAACGCACCTGCTTGAAACCGTGACGCTTTGCTGTTTGGCCGATGCCCTGCTCGCCCCAATCAACCCGCAGGCTGTTGATGACGACGTGCTTGGTGCCGTGCCGGAATTGCCGGCCGGTGTCGCTGCTCACGTCGAGTTCGTGCCCGCTCATGTTGGTGTCGAGGGGCGCGGTGACATGGTTGTAGATGGCGCCGCAGCTCGTGAGCAGAAGCCCGCAGAGCAGGCCGGAAAGCAGATGTCGGGAGGCGGTCATTCGCCGTAGACGATCGTGGTCTGGCGGCTGTAGAGGCCGAACAGGTAGGCCATGAACTCGAGGTCCATGTGGTGCACCTTGGTGATGTTGCCGTTGGCCACGGCAGCCTGGGTGCCGCGATCGCCCCAGGCGACGAGCCACATGACGCTGTGAGCACTTGCGCGGCCCACCTTGTCGCCGAGCACCGTGGCGTGGACATCCTGGTCGAGCGGGACCACGACCTTGGTGTAGAGGCAGGCCGGGCTGGCCAGGAGCAACAGACCGAGGCAGAGCAGACGGGCAAGACGCATGAATCGTTCTCCGGGTGGGCGCCGAGCGTAGCAGCCCAAGGTCGTGAAGGAAGGCCCTGGGCTGTTCGTATGATGCGTTTCCCGGACGCGGCCAGGGCGTTCGGGCTGACGCCCCGGGCCCAATCCCTGCTCCTGGGCTTGATTCGGCTTCCGCGTTCGAGACCCTGTCGGCATGCGCTTGATCCTGACGCTCCTGGTGCGTGACGAAGAGGACATCCTCGAGGCCAACCTGCGGTATCACCTCAGCCGAGGCGTGGACCACATCCTGGTGACGGACAACCGGTCCGTGGATGGCACGCCGGAGATCCTGCGTCGCTTTGAGCGACAGGGGGTGGTGAGTGTCCGCTCCGAAGGCGAAGACACCTACGACCAATGGCGTTGGGTGACGCGCATGGCCCGCGAGGCCTTCCAGGAGCATGGGGCCGACTGGGTCATCCACGCCGATGCGGACGAGTTCTGGTGGCCTGCCGATGGTGACCTCAAGGCGGCCTTGGCGACGGTGCCTGCGCCTTTCGGTGCTTTGAAGGTTCCGCGCAACAACTTCCGGGTTCTGCGAGACCAGGCCGGGCCGTGCATCGGGAACATGTTGCTGCGTGAGGTGGAGTCCCAGAGCTATCTGGGCCGCCCGCTGCTGCCCAAGGTCTGCCACCGCGGCTGCGCCGATGCCGTGCTGCAACAGGGGAACCACGGGCTCCAACAGGAACAGATGGAGACGCAACTCCCTGTCTTCGACACACACCAGCCGATCGAGATCCTGCACTTCCAGCTGCGGGGTTGGGAGCAGTTCGAGAACAAGATCGCCCTGGGTGGGGCGGCCTACGAGCGCAACACGCAGCTGCCTGAGAACCTTGGCAAGGGTTGGCGCCTGCTCTTCGATCTGCGGCGCCAGGGCAAGCTTCGGGACTACTACGACGGACAGCTCGTGTCAGCTGCTGAGCGGGAGCAAGGCTTGCTCGACGGGCGCTTCCTGGAAGACCGCCGACTGGCGCGCTGGATGAGTTTGCTGGCGGCCACGTCACACGGCCCAGCGGTGTCGGCGTGAACTACATCATCCTGGGGTGTGGTCGCAGTGGCACGAGCCTGCTGAGCAGCTTGTTCGGCCAAGCTGGCTTCGAGCTAGGTGCCAAGCTGCACCCGCCGCGCCACAGCAATCCCCCTGGTTTCTTCGAGAGCGGGGAGGTGAACCAGATCAACAACCTGCTGCTCGAGGGGCACCCTTCGCGCAACGGCTTGAGCGGTTGGGTGGGGGAGTATGAGCGCCCTGTCGAGGAGCTCGCTGCGGACGTTCGCCCACGGGTGGAAGCACTCGTGGCTCGTCAGCCCTTCTGCTTCAAGGACCCGCGCTTCTCCTTCACCTTGCCGGCCTGGGCGGACAGTCTGGGTGCGTTCAGCGCGCTCTTCGTGTTCCGGCATCCCGCTTGGGTCGTGGCCTCAATGCTCAAGGAGTGCAGCGCCTATTACCCGCAGTACGGCCTGACGGCGCCCATGGCCGAACGCATCTGGTGTGCTCATGCCCTGAGCCTGTTCGAGTTCTTGCAGCCGCGCTACAGAGTCCTATGCGTGGCTTATGAAGATCTCCTCGACGGCATAGGCGTGCGAGCCCTGGGTGCTCGACTCGGTCTCGAGCTGGACCAGCGCCTGGTCCAGAAGACCTTGAACCGCAGCAAGCCCGTCGGGCGGGCTGCGGAGGGACGCGCCTTGGACAGCCGGACCCTGGAGATCTTCGCCCGCTTGCGGGAGCTGAGGGTCTAGAGCGCGGGAGCGGACCGCTGCGGCCGGATCCGTTTCCACGAGATTCTGAGGCGCTGATAGACTCGGCAACGCTCATGTCCATCCACCGCCTTGACGATTCGCCGCTTTTCCCCGCCGTCGAGGGCGCAGACTCGGACGGCTTGCTGGCGATCGGTGGCGACCTGCGATTGGACCGCTTGCTCGAAGCCTACCGCCGCGGCATTTTCCCTTGGCCGAACGAAGACCTGCCTCTGCTCTGGTTCGCCCCGCCTGAGCGCATGGTGTTGCGCCCCGGAGCTGCGCACATGTCGCGCAGCTTGCGCGCCCACCTGCGTCGCAGCGGCGACGAGGTGCGTTTTGACACCGCCTTCGAAGCGGTGATCCGCGGCTGTGCTCGGGCCCCGCGCCCGGGCCAGGATGGCACCTGGATCAACGCCGAGATGGTCGACGCCTACATCCGCCTGCACGAGGCTGGCTATGCCCATTCGGTGGAGACCTGGCGTCGCGGCCAGTTGGTCGGTGGCCTCTACGGCATCTCATTGGGGGGCTTGTTCTTCGGCGAGTCGATGTTCAGTTGCGAGGTGAACGCCTCGAAGGTGGCCTTCGTGAGCTTGTGCCAGGAGCTGGCAGCGTCAGCCTTCCGTCTCTTTGATTGCCAGATGTACACCTCGCATCTGCAGACCATGGGTGCCTCGTTGATGCCCCGTGCCGAGTTCATGAACGAGTTGCGGGCTGGCCTTGAACAACCCACGCTGCGTGGTGCGTGGAGGCTGGCGGGAGCAGGCAAGGGCCTGGTGGCCGTGGAGCCTGCCCCGATCGGGAGTCCGCACGAGGGCGCGGCGGCGTCGTTGGCGTCGACGGCTTCACCCAGGCGCCGCCCTGACCCTCGCAGCACGGGTGCCTTGGCGTAGTCCTGACGGGCTCCTAGAGCGACTTCAGGAAGACGTCGTCCACCTCGTTTTCGTCATCTTGCGCGAGATCAGAGGCCCTGCTGGAGAAGGCCACCATGTCGCCGTCCGGCGAGAGCGCCACGAGGTTGCTGTCGCCGCGCTCGCCACCGGAGACCTGTGGCGCGCTCAGAAGGCGCAAGGTGTGCGCCTGGCGATCCAGCAGATAGGCGTCGGCCACGGTGTCGCAGTCCTTGGGGTTCAGGTTGCGGGCCAGGCTTTGGAAGCCCACGAAGCGCCCATCCCCTGAGATCGTCGGGCTGAAGCAACGGTCGTCCGCCGCCTCTCCCGTGAAGGACAGGCTGACCTGTTCTGTCGTGCCCAGCACGCGGTCACGAAGGAAGACCTGTTCGACGATGGCGTGAGAAGCGTCGGACACAGGATTGTCGGCCACAAGATTGTCGGCCAGGCTGAGGAAGGCAACGTAGCGGCCGTTGCGGCTCAGGGAAGACTGTGGGAAGAGGCCACCGGAGGCATTGGCCTCGACACCCCCTGGTCCTACGTTGATGCGCTCGATCACACCTGTCTGCCGATCGAAGACGAACACATCGCCAGTCCCGTTCGCGTCGTCTGCTACGAGGTCGCTTCGATCGCTGGCAAAACTGATGAAGCGACCATCGCCCGAGATGGAAGGGTGAGTGCTCGAGCCTCCCTGAAGGCCCGCTCCCTGGCTGACGAGGGTCGTTTCACCGGACGTGCGGTCGAACAGGAAGATGTCGCAGAGCCCATTGGCGTCCTGGCTCACCAGGTTGTCGGCCCAGCTCTGATACACCACGAATCGGCCGTCGTCCGAAACATCGGGGGCTGAACTCGTTCCGGTCCCTTGCTCGCCGTCCAGCCCGCGGGACACGAGCTGGGCCTGCCCCGTGGAGACGTCATGCAACACGATGTCCCCGAAGGGCATGTCCTTGCCGGGCAGGAGGTTGGTGGCATAGGTGGTGTAGGTGACCCATTTGCCGTCGGCAGAAATACGCGGGGTGCGGCTCGGTCCGTCGGCGCCTGCTTTGGTGGGGCCGGCGCTCAGGCGCAGCGGATGCAAGTCCTCCAGTGGGTCGCACCCGGTGATCCCACCTTCGACCCAGCCGGTCGGCATCAAGAAGATGTCTGAGCGACGGTTCTCGTCCCCACGCACAAGGTCGCCGGCGTCGCTGTCGAACACGAGCAAGCTGCCGTCGGCGCTGAGATCCACGCCGTGGATTCCGCTGCGGCCCGCCGCGGCGCTGCCCGAGGGGCTGCGCGACATGAGGCGGATCGGCGCATCGTGATCCGGGGGGCCGATGGGCCTGGGTCCGGCTGTGCCGCTCCCGCTCCTGCTCATCCTCATGATGGGGGCCACAACCGCGTTGGAAAGCCCGGTCGAGAAGGCGAGGGCCTTCGCACCGGGCGCCGCCTGGGGGGCCAGGATGGCGGCAGCGTCGGGCGCACCGGTAGCACGTTCGGGCGCAGCTCCGAGGAGCGCACACGCCAAGGCGCATACCGCGAGGGATGACGAGCAAATCGTCACGAGGCTGGGGATGTCGAGGAGAGGGAGGAGGATGCTTGGGCGAGATCAGCCACGAGCGCCCTCAGCCGGGAGGGGGCGAAGAACGCTCGTTTCGGGAGGCAATCTCTGTCACTCATAGGCGCTTCGGGTGCTGGGTAACCCATGAGTGCGCAGGCAGCCTCTCATGAAAGGCAGGAGACGGACACTCTGAGCCCGTCACTTGTTGGTCTCAGCATGGTCAGCAACGGCGAATTGGGGGCATGTCGAGAGAGTGTCAGACCTGTGGATCTCTGACACGAAAGCTGGTGCCCACCGAGAGTCGGCCGATCTTCAGGACCCGGGTGTAGGCCCTGGCCTGGCCCGGATGGCGGTCGACATGGAGCCGGGTACTGTTGCCGTCGTGGAAGGATCCGGCGATCTGCTTGCAAGGGACGGCCCAGCTCGTCACTTCGAGTTCCAGCCCGCCGTCGAAGTGCAGCCTGCTGCCCAGCTGGAGACGGCTCCAATCAACGCCCGCCAAGGTCAGGTTCTCACCCACCGTGCCGGGGGCGATGGGGTGACCGCGCGCACGCAGGGCTTCGATCACGTCCAGGCCCAAGAGGCAGACGGCCCGGTCCGGCCCACCGTGGTACTGACGGTTGGCTTGACGGTCACCCACCAGTCCCGTGTGCAGGACCTCGACGTCTTCGACAGCCCGCTTGGGAACACCACCCCGTGAGAGGTTGATGGCATGCACGGTGCCTTGGACTTCACGTTCTGATTGAGGAAGTTCCATGGGGCTGAGAATACCGCGCAACGGGCGGTTCGACCCCAGTGAAGGGGCTTGGTACCGTGCGGCCCCGCGCCCCTCTCCGCGCCCCCCAGTGACCTGCGATGCCGCTGCCTAGCCCTTTCCATCCACGCACCGCCGAGCTGTGCACGAGCCTCAACTGGAAGGAATGGGCGGGCTATCACGCGGTGTGCAGCTACGGGACGATCCACGACCCGGAGTACCACGCGGTGCGTCAGGCGGCAGGTCTGCTCGATGTCACCCCGCTCTACAAGTTCGAGGTGAAGGGCAAGGACGCGACGGCTTTCCTGAACTTCGTGTCCGCGCGAAACGTGTCCAAGCTGGCGTTGGGTCAGGTGGGCTACGGGTGCTGGTGTGACGAGCACGGCAAGGTGCTCGACGACGGTACGGTCACGCGCTGGGAAGAGCAGCGCTACCGCGTGACGTCGGCCGACCCCTCCTTCGGGTGGTTCTTGCGCCACGCACGCGGCTTTGATGTCGACATCGAGGATGTGAGCGGGCACGTGGCGGGCCTGGCGCTGCAGGGGCCGCGTGCTCGGGCGATCCTGGAGAGTGCGTGTGACGACGCAGCCGGGGTGAGGCAGTTGGGTTTCTTCCGCGCCCTCCAGACGCGGGTGGCGGGCGTCCCGGTCGACATCACACGCACGGGGTACACGGGCGATCTCGGCTACGAGATCTGGATTCCTCGGCAGCAGGCGCTGCCCGTCTGGGATGCCCTGATGGAAGCTGGAGGACCCCACGCGATCCTGCCCATGGGGCTCGACGCACTGGATGTGTGTCGGGTCGAAGCGGGCTTCATCCTGCTGGGCGTGGACTATTTCAGCGCGCGGCGCTGTCTCACGGATGCCCAGAAGTCGACACCGTACGAGCTGGGCCTGGGTTGGACGGTGCACACCAAGCGCGACCCTTTCCTGGGTCGGGATGCCCTGCGGCAGGAGAAAGCGAACGGTTCGGTGTGGTCGCTCGTGGGCCTGAACATCGACTGGGTCGAGTTGGAGGATCTCTACGATTCCTTCGGCTTGCCGCCTCAGCTTTCGAGCCACGCCTGGCGCACCGCCGTGCCGGTCTACCACTCAGGCACGCAGGTGGGGCAGGCCACCAGCGGCACCTGGTCGCCGATGCTCAAGCAGAATCTGGCCCTGGCGAGCGTGCATGCGGAGCATGCGGTGCCGGGCAAACGCCTCGAGATTGAAGTGACGGTAGAGTTCCAGCGCCGGCGCGTGAGCGCGACCGTGACCGAGACGCCCTTCTTCAACCCCGAACGGAAACGGTCACTCCCGGAAGCGGACGACTCATGACGCAGACCTGGGATGCCATCATTGTCGGCGGGGGGCACAACGGCCTCGTCTGTGCTGCCTATCTGGCCAAGGCCGGGCGCAAGGTGCTCGTGTTGGAGCGCCGCCACGTCCTGGGTGGTGCTGCCGTCTCCGAGGAGGTGCACCCCGGCTTCACCTTCAGCGTCTGCAGCTATGTGGTCAGCCTGCTGCGGCCGTGGATCATCCGTGACCTGCAGCTGGCCCGCTTCGGCCTGGAGCTGATCCCCCTCGAGTGTTCCTTCCTGCCGCTGCCTGACGGCCGCAGTCTCGCGCGCTGGGATGACCCCGAGCGCACGCGCCAGGAGATCGCAGCCTTCAGCCAGAAGGACAGCGAGATGTACCCCGAGTTCGGGCAGGCCATGGCGCAGATGGCTCGGGTGGTGAAGCCGCTCATCGATGCGCCTGCACCCAAACCCGGTTCCCTGCGCCCGCGGGACCTCGCCGAGTTGCTGCAGTTGGGCAAGCACTTCGGAGGGATCTCGTCCGAGCATCGTCTCCTGCTGAGCAAGATGATGACCATGAGTGCGGCGGACTTCCTCGACGAGTGGTTCGAGTCCGACGTGCTCAAGGCGCCCATGTCCGTCAGCGGCATCATCGGTACCTTCCAAGGTGTGCGCAGCCCGGGCACCGCCTACGTCTTGCTGCATCACTACATGGGCGAGATCGACGGGGCCTTCCGGTCGTGGGGCTTCAGCAAGGGCGGCACGGGCCAGGTGAGCAACGCCATCGCCACGGCGGCCCGGCACTTCGGCGCCGAGATCCGCACCGAGGCGGGCATCGAGCGGGTCATGGTCAACGGAGGCAAGGCCACCGGCGTGGTGCTGGAGGATGGCACCGAGCTGCGCGCCAAGACGGTGGTGTCGAGCGTCGACCCGAACCGCACGTTCTTGGGCATGGTGGGGGCGAAGCACCTGCCGGATGAGTTCGTTTCGCAGATCGGTCGCTACAAGCTGCGCGGCAGTTCCGGGAAAGTGAACCTGGCGGTGGACCGTTTGCCCTCGTTCTCCAGCCGACCCGGTCTGGGTGGGCATCTGCGCGGTGACATCGCCATCTGTCCCAGCACCGACTACCTGGAACGTGCCTACGATCAAGCGAAGTACGGCGAGTTCAGCACGCGGCCCTATCTGAACGTGGTCGTGCCCTCCGTCGTCGACCCCAGCGTGGCGCCCCCGGGGCAGCACGTCATCTCGTGTTTCGTTCAGTACGCGCCCTACAACCTGAAGACCGGGCCCGAGAGTTGGCCCGAGCATCGCGAGGCCTTTGGGGATGCCGTGGTCGACACGCTGGCCGAGTATGTGCCCGAGCTCAAGGAGTCGATCCTGCATCGTCAGGTCCTGACCCCTTGGGATCTCGAGCAGGAGTTCGGTCTGACGGAAGGCAACATCTTCCACGGCGAGTTGAGCCTGGAGCAGTTGGCGTTCCAACGACCCGCGCCGGGCTGGGCCCACTACAAGACACCGGTGGACGCGCTGTGGATGTGTGGCAGCGGGACTCACCCCGGGGGCGGGATCATGGGGGCCTGTGGCGCCCTGGCCGCCAAAGCCATGTTGCAGGGGAGGCACGTGTGAGCGCTTCCACGCTCGTCATCGGCGGCGGCCACAACGGCCTGGTGTGTGCCACGCTGCTGGCTCGCGCCGGCCAGCAGGTGACGCTGCTGGAGCAGCGGGACGTACTCGGTGGCCTGGCAGCGGGTGAGGAGTTCCACCCGGGCTTCCGCTCGTCGGGCGTGCACCTGGACAGCTCACACGTCCGCGCAGCTCTGGTGGCCGAGTTGGGCCTCGAGCAGCACGGTCTGCGCTGGCGCGAGCAGGAGGCTGCGGTCTTCGCTCCCGATGCCGAGGGAGGTCCGCCCGTCGTCCTGCATCCCAACGACCTGGGTGCCACGGCGCAGGCTCTCAGCCAGCACTCGGACTCCGAGGCGCTCGCATTCCGCCGCTGGTGCACGGATGTGGAGCGTCTGGGGTCCTTCCTGCGCGGTGTGTTCGACACGGCGCCGCCGGATGTGGAGTCCCGCAACTGGGGCGCCCTGTGGGAGTTGGCCAAGACGGGCATTGCCCTGCGTCGCCTCGGGCAGCAGGACATGGGCGAGCTCTTGCGCGTCGGCCCCATGTGCGTGGCTGACTGGCTCAACGAACGCTTCAGCCTGGATCGCCTGAAGGTGTTGCTCGCTCTCCCAGCTGTTGCGGGGACCTGGACTGGCCCCTGGTCTGCAGGCAGTGCTCTGCCCCTGATGGTGGATCGCGTGACGGCCGGACGCAGTATCCAAGGGGGCGCTCCCGCCTTGATTGCCGCGCTGGAGGCGGCGGCCGTTGCCGCAGGCGTGACCATTCAGACGGGCTGCACAGTCGAGCGGCTGCTCGTGGTGGAGAGCGAGGTGCGCGGCGTGCTGTTGAGCGATGGCACCGAGATCGCGGCGAGCCAGGTGGCTGCCACGTGTGACCCCAAGCAGGCGCTGCTGGATCTCGTGTCACCGCGCGACCTTCCTCCGGTGCTCGAGCGCCGGGGTCAGGCCTGGCGAATGCGCGGGACCACAGCCATGGTGAACATCGCCCTCTCCGGGCCGCTTGTGTTCAAGGGCTGCGGCGGTTCGTCGTCAGCTGGCGGCGGGCTGGTGGAGCGGGCCGTCCTGGGTTCCGACCTGGACGCCCTGGAGCGGGCCTTCGATCCCGTCAAGTACGGGGAGTTGCCCGCGGCTCCCTGCTTGGATGTTTCGATTCCAAGCGTGTCCGCACCGGGATTTGCACCCGACGGGCAGCACGCGGCTACGATCCAGGTGCATTTCGTGCCGCACGCGCTCAAGGGAGGTTGGACCGAAGAGCGACGGGATGAACTGTGGGACACGGTCTTCTCAACGCTCCAGCGCTTCACCGACAACATCGGTGAGCGGGTGCTTCACGCCGAGGTGCTCAGTCCGCGCGATCTCGAGCAGCGGTACAAGCTGACCGGCGGGCATGTGCATCACGGGGAGCTGGCGCTGGATCAATTCCTGCACATGCGTCCGAATCCCGAATGTGCGCGCTATGTGACGCCCTTGAAGGGCTTGATCTTGTGCGGAAGCGGCGGCCACCCCGGGGGTGGGCTGACGGGCATGCCGGGAGCACTCGGCGCGCGGGCCCTGCTGAGCGAGTCTCAGGGCTGACCGTCGGCGCGGCGGTCGAGGATGCCCTCTTCGGCGATCAGAGCCTCGATCTCCGCCCGGCTCACGGGGACACCGCGGGTCAGGTTCTCGTGACCGTCCTCGGTGATGACGATCACGTCCTCGATGCGAATGCCGATCTGGGTCGCCTCCTCGTAGAGCCCCGGTTCGACCGTGAGAACGGCGCCGGGAACCAAGGGGGCGAACATGTCACCGACGTCGTGCACTTCGAGCCCCAGGAAGTGGCAGGTGAAGTGCCGGATGAAGGCCCCGAATCCCCGCTCGCGCAGGACCTTGTTGGCAGCTTCGTCGATGGACATCAGGGTCGCACCGGGCCTGGCCGCTGCGAGGCCTGCTTCTTGTGCAGCCAGGACTGCGTCGTAGAGTTCGGCTTGCCGCTCGCTGAACACACCGTTCACCGGCCAGCTTCGGGTGATGTCGGTGGTGTAGTGGTCCAGCTCTCCCCCCGCATCGATGAGCAGGATGTCTCCGTCCTGGGTTCCGCGCGTGGAGACGCTGTAGTGCAAGGTAATGGAGTTGGGTCCGCTGCCCACAATGGCGTGGTAGGCGGGGCCGTCCGCGCCATGCAGCTGCTGCATGAAGCCGAGCAGGGCATCGAGTTCGCGCTCGTGCACTCCTGGGCGCGTGGAACGGATGGCTTCGCGCATGGCGAGGGCACCCGCCGTGCCAGCTCGTCGCAGGGCGTCGAGCTCTTCTTCCTGCTTCACCAGGCGCATGGGGTGCAGGGCTTGGGAGAGGTCCTCGACGCGCAGCTCGTAGCGCTCTTCGAGGGCTGCCTGCAGGGCTCGTTCCCGGCTCGGCCGGCCGTCCAGAAGGTCGCCCAGCTGTGCTTTATCGAAGGGGATGGCCCGGTCAAAGCAACCGCCCATGGCGACATGCGGGTGGAAGGAGGTCCAGATGACGTCGCGATCTTCCGCGAGCTCGTCGAGCATGGACAGGAGTTCGCTGGAAGGCTTCACGAGCCGGATCCCGGAGGCGCTCGGGGTCCAGTCGTCCTGCGCATCCCAGACGTCGCCCTCCACGGACTCAACGGCCGCATTCCTGTCAGGCAGAAAGAGCACTTCCATGCCGGTGGAGGCGTCCATCAGCAGGGCCGCTCCGGGTGACTCGATGCCCGTCAGGTACCAGAAGACCTTGTCCTGGCGAAACTCGGTGTAGCCCCGGGTGCCGGGCAGCCCACGCAGCAGGATCAGCCCTGATCCAAGACGGTTTCGCAACTCGGCGCGACGCCCTGCGTGGAAGGCGGCGCCGAGACCGACCTCATTGGTTTGGGGAGGTAGGGACGGAGTGGCAAGCAGGGCAAGCGACAGGCAGAGGGTCAGCATGGCCGCATCCTAGTCCTTTGCTGCTTTGCGGACGATGGGGCTGGGAGCTCAGAGAGTGCAAGCGCGGGGCTGGCGGCTGCTTGCGCGAGGCTTTAGTTTCTGGGCCCTGCCCTTGGTCCTCACCTGGGTCCCTTCCCGGGGCGCAAGGTCTGGAATCCTCTCCTCGTGTGGAATTGGAACGGATGGATGAGTCGGCTTGGGTTGAACTTCCCGGTCTCTACGACGAGGCCTTGCTGGAAGAGCTGTGCCACGAGATGGATGCCGCGCGTGTGGATCACGAGAGCGCGTCCATCCCCTTGAAGGATGGGCAGGCTAGCGGTCCGCGCGCAGGGCGGGTGCGCGTCCGGTCCGGGCATGTGCCTTCTGCGGCGAAGGTGTTGGGAGTGTTCTTCGACGTTGAGGATCCGGCCGAGGCCCAACCGTTCCGCGGGCAATGCCCCGCCTGTGAGGAGGACGTCCCGGGTGTCTGGACGTGCCCGTCTTGCGAGATCAGCTTTCGCAGCAGCGTCAATCCGAACGATCCTCTGGTTCTCTTCCTGAGGGAGCACGGCGGGTTTGTGGCTTCCGATGCGGTGATCGAAGACGACGGTTCCACAGCGGGCTCCTGAACCCAGGCGTTGCGAACACGGGAATCTACGACATGACCTTGGCCGACCAGAACTGCGTACCCAGCGCCCCAGGCGCCCAGCCCCTCGACGCTGAACAGATCGAGAGCTTGGGCATGCAGACTCCCGCTTGGGTCGTGATCGACGGCCCGCAGCTCGAGCGCGAGTTGGCGTTCCCGGATTTCCAGTCGGCGTTGGACTTCGTGGTGGCCGTCGGTGCTGAAGCCGAGTCCCAGGACCATCATCCCGAACTGCGGCTGACGTGGGGGCGTGTGCTGATCCGGCTCGATACCCACGACGTGGGCGGCTTGAGTGAGTCGGACTTCATCCTGGCCGCGCGTATCGACCGTCTAGCTGCGGCCGCGGGAGTCGCAGCGCAGGGTTGAGCGAGAGTGCCCTTCGGGGGCTGACCCGATCGGGCGACAGGCCGCTCCCTCAGCTGACAATCGCCGCTGAGACCCGTGCCTCGAGCAGCTCTGCGAGAGCTGGCACCCCGCTCAACACGGTGTGCTCCGCTTCGGAACGCGCAGTCTTGTAGGCCATGCGAATCGTCATGCGCGCCTTGTGGATGCGTGCATCCGTCACGCCGATGAGTGCGCTGGCCACCTCGGTGGGTCGTGCGTCCATTTGTGCTCGAAAGACTTGCGCTGCGGCCGACCCCGTTCGTGCAGCCTCCTCGCAGGATTCGACAAAAAGGGGTTCGAGCGCTTCCAGGAATTCGGGCATGAGCTTGCCGATGACATAGCCCACGGTGCCGGGTTTCACGGCCTGGACGCTTCGGTAGCAGGCTCGAACGGTTGCGGCCTTCAGGCCGCGGCCCGCTGAAGCCTGCGCGTCGACGAGCGCACAACACTCCTCCATGAACCCCAGGCGTTGCTCCTCTGAATCCCAAAGCAAGGACAGCAGGCTGCGGTGCGGATGTTCGGTGTCGATGAGAGACTCGGTTGCCGGGGGATACCGCTGGGTCTGAGAGCGGAAGGGGCCACTGCTCAGGTGCTAGATGGATGGTGGCTCAGTGTATCGAGCTTTGCTCCCATGCGAAGACATCACTGCTCGCTCCGTGTTCTAGCCGGTACGGGAGCGCCCCCGAGATCGAGGGGGGCGTGGCATGATGCAGCGCGGCCAAGGCGACGGAGAACAGGGAATGTCGAGCGATCAGTCAGCAGGTACGGCTCACGATGAGTTTTCAGCGGAGGGGCAGTACCAGACGGAAGAGCGGGCCACCGTCGCGGAAGCTCCAGGGCTCCGGGTGCGGCGCCTGGGGCTCGCTGCTGGTCAGTGCGTGCCCTGGCATCATCACACCCTCATCTCGGATCACTTCTTCTGCATGGAAGGGCCCATGGAGATCCGGCTGCGGGGGCCCACGTCCGTGAAACGCCTGGCGCCGGGGGAGGCCTTCGAGGTACCGCCTGGGCGGCAGCACTACGTGTCGGGCGTCGACGGTCGGGCATGCCGTTTCATGATCGTGCAAGGAGTGGGGACCTACGATTACGTTGAGGGAGAGGCAGAATGAGCTCGGCTTTCAGAATCGACTTCAGCAACGGAAGACTGCACGCATGAGCGACGGAATCGACAAGGTCAACGAGGCCTTCGCGTCGGCTGGCCTCGAGAAGCCGGAACTTCTCTATGTTGAGCGCCAGGCGCTGCGGCAGGGACATGGCCAGGATGTCGTGCGCATCGTGCAACGCCGGGCGACGTGGGGGCTGTGGGGTTCGTTCTTGGCGTCGCTCCTGTATGTGCTCCAGGGACTCTTTGGTGGAGGAGGCCTGCGCCTCGCCAGCCTCGCCAGCCTCGCCATTGGCGCGACATGGATGGTCTCGACGGCGCTGCTGTACCGGAGAACCACCAAGGCTTGCCGGGAGTTGAATCTGTCCACCAGCGGCCCGGACCTCGCTGAGGTCGGCACGAGCGAGGCCGTTCCAGAGCAGCCGGATGCAACACCCGATCTGACGTGGGTTGTCATGAACACGTTTGTCGAGCAGGGACTCGCATTCCCTGACATTCACTTCGCGGAGCGGAGGGCCTTGGTCGCCGGCAGACTGGACAACTTCCTGGCCCTGTACCGAAAGCGCCGCAACACAGCCCTGGCGGTGGTGACCGTGGTTGCATTCCTTCAGCTGGGTTTGGCGCTTGTCGTCGTCAGCGCGGGAGACGCCACCTTCATGAAGTCTGGAGCCGCCGCTTTCGTGGGGTTCGGACTCCTTTGGCTTGTCATGGGCAGTGTGGGCCTCATGCGTTTCCGGCGTGTGTACAGGGCGCTGGAGACGCTCGAGGTCGGTCCCGGGTCTTGAGGGCGCAACGTCCTTGACCCCGGCCCGTGCGCCGTGGTGCAGTCGAGCAGATGAGTTCCTCTCTCACGATCGCCCATGTGGACAGCGAGAAGGGCTGGTCAGGTGGCCAGGTGCAGGTCTTCCTGCTCATGGAGGGGCTCCGTGCCCGCGGGCATCGCAACATCCTGTACTGCCCTCCCGGGAGCCAGCAGGAGCAGCGGGCGTGCGAGCTGGGCCTGGAGGTGTGCCCTGTGGCCATGCGCAACGACCTGCATCTCGCGGCCGTCGCACGACTCAGGAGAGGCTTCCGGGAGCACGGCGCACAGCTGGTGCACCTGCACACCGGTCGAGCCAACTGGCTGGGCGGGTTGGCCGCCAGGCGATCGCGTCTGCCTGCGATCACGACCCGTCGCATGGACCACCCGGTCCAGCGCCACCTCGTCAATCGGCTGGTCTACGGGAGCTTCGTCCGTCGAGCCGTGGGCATTGCGCCGGCCATTGCCCGCCGGCTGCGAGAGGGCGGAGTGGAGCCCAACCTCGTGCGCATGGTCCCGAGCACCGTGGATGCTGATGCGCTGACCCCGCAGCGGACCCGGGCGCAGGTTCGGGAGGCAGAGGATGTGCCCGAGACGGCCACGCTGATCCTGGCCGCCGCCCACCTGACCTATCGGAAGGGTTTCGACATCGCCCTGAAGGCGTTCGCGGCCAGTCGGGAGGGCTGCCCGGACGCGTGGCTCTGGATTGCTGGGGATGGCCCGGAGCGGGCGTCGCTCGAGTCCTTGGCGCGGGAGTTGGAGATCGTTGACCGGGTACAGCTGCTCGGGCGCCGAACGGACATGGCCGACCTGCTGAATGCTGCTGACCTGTTCGTGATGCCGTCCCGCTCGGAAGGGCTGGGAATCGCTGCGCTCGAAGCCATGGCTGCGGGGCTGCCCGTGCTGGCCAGCAAGGTCGGGGGCCTGGGGGACGCCGTCGTGCATGGCCGTACGGGGATGCTTGTCCCGCCCGAGGATGTGTCGGCGTTGACGGATGCACTGGTGACATTGCTCAGCGACCCGGCAGCTCGCAAACGCTTGGGAGCTGCCGGGCCCGATCGCATCGACGAGGGCTTTCGGCCAGAGCAGATGGTGGCCTCCTATGAGGCCCTCTATCGGGAAGTGTTGGTCGAATCCGCGAGTGGCAGCAGCAGCGGTTAGGATTGCTGGTCGAGATGGCCGGGCTCCCCTGCAGGACGTTCATGCGAACGACCGCGGGTTCATTCGACGACGAGATGATCCATGAAGAAGTTGATGATGTTCCTGCTGCTGTTGGTGGTGATCCTGGTGGGTGCCGGCCTGGCCACGCCCTCCGACTACTCGGTCGAATACAAGGTCCTGATCGACGCGACCCCCGCGGAAGTCCACGCGTATGTCGGCGAGTTGCGGAAGTGGCCCGACTGGGCCCCTTGGTACGAGGAAGACCCCACCATCGAGACGACCTTCGGCGAGAAGACCACAGGTGTCGGGGCTCAGCAGTCGTGGACCTCCAAGGATGGAAACGGTGAGCTCACCTTCACCCGTTGCGATGCGGTGAGCGGGATTGCCTATGACATGAACTTCATGCCCGATGAGGAAACAGTCTCACCGGCGAAGAGCGCCATGGACTACCGGGTGGTCGACGGCGGGACGGAGGTCACGTGGTCCATGCAAGGCGACTGGGCGGGAGTCATGCCGCCTGTCCTGGACGGGCTCATGAAGCTCTTCACGCCGATGATCATGGGCAGCATGTTCGACTCGGGTCTGGCCAAGCTGAAGACCGTCGTCGAAGCTGGGCCCGCCGGCGCCTGAAGCATCAGCGGCGCTTCGAGCGTTTGCTCTTGCGCGACTTTCCGGAGTCCTCTTGCTCGAGCAGGGCAGGGTCCGCCAGGAGTCCCTCCCGAAACGCCTCCGCGACGCGCTTCAGGTCGCGCTGCTTGCTGGGAAAGCGCTTTCCTGCATCCAGGGCTGCTTCCAGGCCGAGGTCCAGGTGAGGAGCGAGGCGTTTCCATTCCGCCATCTGCTGCTCGTACTCCGCCTCGAGGATGAGGTTGAACAGTTGCAGTCGTTGGTTGCTGTCGAACTGCGCTTGGCGTGAAAGCCACAGCGATTGCTCGCGGTGGTCCTTCAGATCCAGGGCAGCAGAGGCACCTAGTCGGGAGAAGGCCTCGATCAGGTCACTCCTGCCGATCTCCGTGAGCACGTCCCGGCTGCTCGCGGATTCCAGGGCCTCCACTTCAGCCACGCCGCCCATGGCTTGGGCAAGCAGGACTGGCAGGGCTTCGCTGTCTGGCATGCCGTCCCTCGGCGTGTTGACCGGCGTGTCCAGCAGGGAGGTCAAGGAGACCCCGCTGGGTGTCGTTGAGAGCAAGAGGTGCAGCAGGCAACGTGCAGCGGCGCGGTCGCGAGGCAGGAAGCTCTCTGCATCCGCGGCGCGGCTGAAGCTGGCGGGGGCTTCGGTCTTGCGGTCACTTGCCAAGTCGCTCCAGTGGCGCGATTCGCTAGCGTCGAAGCTCAGCCAGGGGTCGCCTGTCTTGCTGACCGTGACGGCCAGGTTTGCCGGAGGGCCCGTGACCGGCGGCGGTGGCGAGGATCCCTTGGGGACGAAGCCGGACCAGCCCGCTCGGTACCAGCCCGGCGTCTGTCGAGTCCAACTCTCCTGACCGACCCAGGCCTTGCCGTGGGCCGCGATGTCCAACTCATCGATGAGGCCGTTGGCCAGCCAGGGCGGGACGAGCCCCCATGCTCCTCGACGCAGCGAGCGGTTGGCCACGAAGGCCAGCGCGTAGTAGCCCACCCCGTGCTCCACCCAGCGGGCCCGGCGTCCAGAGATGGTGCTGTGGGCCATGTTGAAGACCTGCACGTCCCAGGTGCGCACCACCTCCGCCACGCGCTGTGCGGGTGTGTCGACCTCGTTGGCTGGGTGCCAGCCGGAATAGCCGAGGCGCTCGCAGTAGTCGAGCAGTTCGATCAGGGCATGAAAACCTGGTTCACCTGCGCTGGAGTCGGTGATGACGAGCGGCAACTCCGCTGCAGAAATCAGCCCCGCACCTCCCGCGGGCCACAGGCGTTTCACGAGGGCTGCTGCAGGCTCTAGAGAGGCCACCAGATCGTCGCGCAGTCTCTTCGCACGCTTCGCGTTGCTCAGGGAATCTTCCATGAGCACATGCACCTTGAAAGGACCCGCTGCGCCGCTTGCGAAGAGTTCGCTGTCCAGGACGCGCCGGAAGAGCTCACCACCATCACGCGGCCTGGACAGGTCCTCCCCGGGCAACGCGCGCTTCAAGAGCTCGGCGACGGCGGCCGTCGGTTCGACGGAGCGGCTCCCTGCGAAGGTCTGAGCAGGGATGATCAGCATGATCAGGATGCTCACCGCCCACGGTGCCGCAGCGAGCAGCAGGCGCTGCTGGATCCGAGGAGCTAGCAAGCGGGAGACCGAAGACAAGGGTCCGGTCCAGGAACAGGACGGCAAGCAGCGGGCTGTGGATCGTGACGGCATCGGGCATCTCCAGTGTCGCGGGCAAGTGGCCCGTCTGGGGATGTCATGTCGTGATGGGCACGCCGCAACTGACAGAATTCTCGGAAGCAAACGCCCCAGGGAATTCGTCGTCAGCTCGCGCTGCTGCCGTTCGTCGGGTAACGGTTTGAGAAGGCCTGGCTGCGTCAGGCCGAGAGGGCGTCGCGAGCTGCCGGAGGGGTCAGCAAGCGATCTCAGCTTGCGGACGAGCTGTCCGCCGCGTCGTCCGCGCCGCGGGATTTTCCGATCAGGTCGGTGCTCGAGTGTGTCTTGGGATCCCCGGCGATCAAGATTCGCCCGCCGTAGGCGAGCACGGTCTCGCGCTCGGGCACGGTCTCCTCGGTCCAGTCCGTGCCCTTGACGTGCACATCAGGGCGCAGCGCATCCAGCAGACCCTCGGCCGTGGCCTCTGGAAAGCTGGTCACGGCGTGCACGCCCTTGAGGGCCGCGATCACCTCCATGCGTTCTTCCAGGGGGACGTGCGGGCGTCCAGGGCCCTTGTTGCGCCGAACGGAGTCGTCCGTGTTGAGGGCCACGACCAGCAGGTCGGCGGCACCCGCCGCTTCCCGGAGCAGGCGCACATGGCCCACATGAAGGACGTCGAAGCAGCCGTTGGCGAGGGCAAGGAGGCGGCCAGCGCGCTCTTTCAGGAGGTGGTTCGCAAGGACGTGGTAGTCAGGAACGATGAGTGTGGTCATCGCGGCAGCTTTCGGTTGGAGAGTGCGGATTGGTCCAGCAGCTCTTGCGCGGCCTGCACGACCCGCGCAGGAGCCAGCCGGGTCATGCAACGGTGGTCAATGGGGCATTCCTTCTTGTGGCACGGTGAGCAGTCCACCTCTTCACGCAGCACGCGTTGCCGGTTCATCTGGTAGTCGGTGTGCCGTGGGTCGGTGGGCCCCATGGTGACGACGGTCGGCGTGTCGAGCGCCACAGCCATGTGCCGCGGGCCGGTGTCATTGCTCAACACGAGTTCCGAGAGCGAGATGAGCGCCTTCAATTCCTCCAAGCTCGTCGGCGGGCTGTCGAGCACCGTGACCGCGTGTTTCATCTGGGAGGCGACGTCGAGGGCGAGGTCCACCTCGGAGGGTGCGGGCGCCAGGACGATGCCCAGGTCCAGTTGCTCTACGATGCCATCACAAGCACTGGCGAAGGAGGCGCTGGGGTACAGCTTGCTTGCGCCGAAGTTCGCGCCAGGAGCGCCGACCACGAAGGGTCTGCCAGGGTCAAAACCCTGTGCCGACAGCAGTCCGGATACACGCTGAACGGCTTCCGGCGAGACGGCCAACTCGACAGGTGGTGTCTTGCCTGTCGGCCCCATGGTGCAGCCGAGGGCACGGGGGATGGCCATGTAGCGCTCGGTCATGGGGATCGGCAATCGCTTGCCGTCCTGCATGGGGGGCTTCAGGGCCAGGGAGAGGCAGAGCCTGCGCAGCGGATCTCGTGCGTAGCCCACGCGGTTGGGTACGCGCGCCAGGAAGGGTCCGAAGGCGGCTCGCGCTGAATCGGGGAGCAGGAGGGCCAGGTCGAAGGACTCAGCGGCCAGACGCCGGGCCCGCGCTCGAGTCGCCTTCCAACCGCGACCAGAGTCGGGAAGGAAGCGGTCGACGGTCGTCAGCCCGTCGAGCAAACCCTTCAGGAAGGGGGCGCCCTCCACCACGATCTCGGCGTCGGGCCAGTGATTCCGCAGCACCCTGAAGACGGGCGTCGCCATGACCACATCGCCCACCCAGTTGGGTAGGCGCACCAGGATGCGGCGCGGGCGAACCAGTGGGATCAGAGGAAGAAGTCCTCTCGCTCGGGAGCTGCCTCGATGTCGCCTGTGCCCTCGATCGCCTCCTCAAGCCACCAGTTCACCTTGTTGTAGAGGCAGGTGACCTCACGGCATTCGTGGCTGGCATCGAAGTTGTCGAGCAGGCCGGACAGCCCCTGGGTGGTTTGCAAGGCGGCCGCGTTGTCCTTGTAGGCGGCTGCCTCGTTCACCTTGGCCTTCTCGACCCCGCGGTGAGCGGGGCAGTTGAACAGCCCCGTGGGGGTGAGCACTTGTCGCAGGGCCTGCATGTGGCACGTCTTGGGCTGCTTGGTGTACTCGCTCCAATCGCCTGTCTCGAGCATGCGCAGGTTGGTGCTCACGTAGACGTCGAAGTCGTCGTCGGCGAGGGCGCTGGCCTTGTCGACCTCCGTCCGCACCCGCGTCACCATGGTGGCCAGTTCGGTGTGCGCGCCGGTCGGGTCCATGACTTCGGCACCATCCGGCGTGCGCTCCAGGAAGGGCTTGAGCGAGATGTAGTCGAAACCGGATACCTTGGCGCGTTCGGTGGCCTGCACGATCTCCTGCACGTTTTCATGCACCGCCACGTCCGCGCGCTCTGCGCCCTCCCAGACGATGACGTAGGAGAAGCCGATGCGCGGCTTCGGGTTGGCGGCCTTGATCTTGGGGATCCAGGAGCAGATCTCGTCGAGGGTGAGATCCTTGTTCACGGGTTTGTGCATTTCCCGGAAGAGCTCGTTGCTACCGGAATCGAGGCTGAGGCGGATCCAGTCGTCTTGTTCGAGGTAGGGGGCAACTTCCAGCAGCTTGTCGCCATGGCTGCCGTTGCTGACGATGGCGATCTTGAGCTCCAGCTCCTTCAGGTACTTCACGAAGCTGACGAAGCGCGGGTGTACCGTGGGTTCACCACCGCCGATGAGGATCACCGAGCGCATGCCGCGAGCAGCCATCTGCGCCAGCGACGCACGCAGGTCCTCTTCCTCATGCTTCCACTTGCTGTTGAGGATGTCCCAGTCGATGCAGTGGTCGCAGCGATAGTTGCAGGCGGTCGTGAGGTCCAGGTTGATGGAGATGGGGGCCTGCTCGGGCGGCAGCTCGGGGTCGGGCTGGCCTGCGGCGCGGGCCTCGCGCACGGCGCGACGCCAGTTCACGTAGGCCTGCACGGTCGGCAGCACGGACGGTTGGCGGAGCTTGCCGGTGAAGTCGTGGATGGCGTGGCTCATGGTTCAGTCCGGAGGGATTCTCGGTGTGCGGGATCAGGCTGTGCCGCCCAGGCTGGCCTCGGGGAGCAAGAAGGCTCTCCGCAGGTTGTCCAGGGCGGTCATGCGTTGGCGGATTCTAGTGTTTTCCTCGGCCAAGACCCGGGGCCGTTCTTGGCGGAGTCGTGCAACAAAGCGGGCCAGATGCAGCCCGAGGGGGTCCGGCACGTCCACCGCACGGGCGCCACTGGCGAAGAACTGGGCATAGTCCCGGGTGCGTATGAGGCGGTGTGCCCAGTGGCCGTTGATGGCCAATGAGGCCTCGCGCGGCTGCTCGGGGCTGGCGCTGAGTTCCACCATGACGTCAATGGCGTGGCCGTCAGCCACGTAGCGGAAGGCCGTCGAGAGCTCCGTGGCTGACAGGTCGTGCGTCGAGAATCGCACCCCCTCGACGGAAACCGTGCGCGCCGGGTGCAGTGCCGCCAGGACGCTCAGGGGATGGGAGAACGCGTCCCCGATCATCTCGACGCCGCGCGAGGCGGGGGCCATGCGCATGGCGAAGCGGGTGATGGGCGCGTCCCGCACACCTGGATGCAGCGCGTCGAACGAGGGCAGCGTGGCTGGCCACTGGGCGTTCTCCATGAGCAGGAGGCCCTGCTGCTGGAAGCGGTCCACGAGTGCGTGCGCCACGCTGACGTCGTCCTCGCCACCCCACAGGAAGGGCTTCTCGCACAACACATCGACGCCGGCCTCGAGGGCTTGTTCCAACCACTCGCGATGGCTGCGCGGGGGAGACAGGATGGCGACGGCGTCCAGGGGCTGCTCGCGCAGCATGGCCCGGCCGTCGCTGTAGCCGATGGCGGTCACGCCGGCGATGCGTTGCAGGTCGGCCCCTGCTTGCGCCATCGACTCGGGGCTGGTGCAGGCAAAGCTCACCACGTCGGCCCCGGCCTCCCGCAGCCAGCGTCCCACAAAGGGGCCCAGGCCTTGGCGATGTCGCCGCGCACCGATGAGCCCGATCCGGGGGCGTTGTTCCTGGGTCATGGGGACGTGCTTCCGTCAGAGGCTCGGCGGACCCCAAGCGAGTCCATGCGCGCTTCGAGCTCAGCGGGAAGCTGGTCCGCGAAGCAGCCGAGCTGCGGCAGGTATCCCAGGTGGTCGGCCAGCCGCAACAAGCCCACTTCGGTCTTCATGTCTGGGATCTCTCCGCTTCGGCAGGCGCGGATGGCCTCACCCAGCTCCATGATGTGAACCCGGCCGAACTCCTCCATGGTGCTGCCGTCCCCGTCGCCTTGCCGTGCTTCATCCAACGGGGCCTCGGCGCAGCAGTAGTACAGCTTTTCGTCGCCGATGCCGGGGCTGGCGAAGGTCTCATCGCCCAGGACCTCGAAGGCCTCGTCGGGCAGGTCCACGGCTGCTTCCTCGAGCGCTTCCACGGCGGCTCGGTGTTTCTTGCCGAGATCCCCGGGGACATCGTCGCCGGGCTCCACGATGCCAGCGACCAGCTCCATCAGCGTCAGGTAGTCGCGGCGGTCGGGGTGGACGAAGGCCTTGCGCCTCCGGAGGTACACGGGAGGGCGGGGACTTTCACGGAGCAGCACACGGACCTGGCGCGAGCCGCCCTCAGCCTGGAGGTCGTAGAGCACCGCCACCACGGCGTCGACCCCACGCCGGCTGACCAAGTCGCAGGGATAGGGCTCGGAGCTGCTTCCGTCGGAATACTCGTTCCGGAGTTGAAGTCGCTCCAGCGTCAGGAAGCCCTGGTCGCAGGAGGCACCGACGGTGTCGTCCTGAACGATGGTGATCGCCGTGAGTTCGCGCATAGGGCGCGGAGTGTACCGGAGCCATCGGGTGGGAGAAGGGCTCGCGTACCCGGCCGTCGCCGGGTGCGCGAGCTGCCTTCGTGAGGACCGAAGCGAGGCGAGGGATCGCCTCCAGGGGAGAGCTGCCTGGCCGCTTCCGGGTGGTGGTGGATGCGACAAGGCCTTCGGATAGATGAGGACCGACCCCCCGGGATCAGTCACCCATCGCGCTGCACGGCAGGATCGGGCCTTCCGTACAACTCCTCACACCAAGACATGCGCAGTCGAGGGCGCCGGAGGTTCACAAAGTCTTGGAAATTCGCAATTGAGCCCGAATGCGGCGGAAATTGGGCCGGGATCGGGCCTCCAGCGCCCAGGACTCCGTGTAGAATCGCTCTCTGGCGGAACACCCCGATCCCGCCTTTCGACCGACCCCGAGCGCCCCGCGTGTCTACGGCCTCCACCGACGTCACCCGACTGATGCACCGCGTCCAAGGCGGGGACGAATCGGCTCGCCGGGATCTTTGGACCCTTCTCTACGGCGAACTCAGGCGGCTGGCCGCGGGCAAGATGTCAGCGGAGCGAGGTGCCCACACACTGGAGCCCACCGCGCTCGTGCATGAGGCATGGTTGCGACTCGCGGGTGATGAGCAGCTCACGCTCGAGAACCGGGGCCACTTCTTCGGCGTTGCGGCCGAGGCCATGCGCCGGATCCTGGTGGACCACGCCCGGCGGCGGGGTGCCCAGCGGCGCGGAGGTGGGTTGCAACGGATCGATCTGGCCGAGGGCGTTGAGCGCCTCGAAGGAGACATCGCGCGCCGGAGCCTGGACCGCTTGGGTCCGGGGGGGGCGACATCCGCTGCCCAGATCGAGGATGTGGATGCCGCCTTGAACCGTTTGGAACAGACCGGCAAACACGAGCGTAAGTGCCAAGTGGTGAAGCTGAGATTCTTCGTCGGCCTGACCAATGAGCAGGCCGCCGAGGTGATTAGCGCCTCTGTGTCCTCGGTCAAGCGGGACTGGGAATTTGCAAAGGCCTGGCTGACGCGTGAGATAGCGCGCCACGGGCCGATCTCCGGGAGCGAAAAGCGCGATGGCTGAAGATCGAGACGAGCTGCTTGAGGCTCTGTTCCACGAAGCCTTGGCTTTCACGGGGGATGAACGTGTTCGCTACGTGCGGAACCAATGTGCTGGCGATCCCGGGCTCGCGGAGGAGTTGCAGGCGCTGCTCTCTGCTCATGAGCAGGCGGCGACGTGTTTCGAACGGCCAATGGCGACGGACGCCGAGCAGCACCTGGGGCAGCAGGCTGGTGACACGGTGGGGCCTTACCACCTCGTGCGTCCTCTGGGCGAAGGCGGCATGGGTACCGTGTTCCTGGCGCAACAGCTGCGCCCGCTGCGCCGTGTTGTTGCCCTCAAGCTCATCAAGCCGGGCATGGACACGCGCGAGGTCGTGGCCCGCTTCGAGGCGGAACGCCAGGTCTTGGCGCAGTTGAGCCACCCACATGTTGCGGCCGTCTATGACGCGGGGATCACACCGCGCGGTCGGCCGTACTTCGCCATGGAGTATGTCCAGGGCGAGCGCATCACCCGCTACTGCGATGCGAGGAAGCTCCCTCTGCGCAAGCGGCTGCTGCTGTTCCGGGCTGTGTGCGATGCGGTGCACCACGCCCACCAGAAGGGCGTGATCCACCGGGACCTCAAGCCCAGCAACATCCTCGTCACCGAGCAGGACGGGGTGCCGGTGCCCAAGATCATCGACTTCGGCGTGGCCAAGGCGACCTTCGGCACGACCGATCGTGGCACCTTGTGCACCCGGCGCGGCCAGATCGTGGGCACGCCCTCCTACATGAGCCCCGAGCAGGCGGGTGCCACTCCAGCGGCGGTGGACACGCGAACGGACGTCTACTCCCTGGGTGTGCTGCTCAACGAGCTGCTCACGGGCTTCCTGCCCTACGATCTCGGTTCCCTGCGCGGCGCGAAGGACGACGTGGTTCGCGATAGGCTGGCCGAGGTGGAGGTGGTGCGCCCGGCACTCCGAGTTGCCTTGCTTGACCTGAGGGCGCGCAAGGCGGCAGCGCAGCGGTCTACCGAGCCGCGCGCCTTGTCACGCCAGCTGCGCGGCGACCTGGATTGGATCGTCCTGAAGGCACTCGAGCGGAACCCGGACCTCCGTTATGCGTCGGCCTCTGAGTTGGGTGCCGACGTCGCCAATCATCTTGACGGCGCGCCCGTGAGTGCCTCATCGCCCGGCGCCGTGGATCGGCTCCGGAAGTTGGTGGTGAAGCACAAGACCGCGGCGGCCTCTGCGCTCCTCTTGCTGGTGGGTGCTTTGAGTTCGCTGGCGGCCTTCGCATGGATCGAGGCCGATCGCAACGAGTCCTTGACCGTTGAGAACGCCGAGCTCCTGACGGTCCTGGATACAGAGATCAGCCAGGCCGAAGACCGTGAGGGAGAGCTCCTGGCAGCGTGCGATGCCGCGCGTGATGTGTCGGGAGAGTCCTTGCCCTACACCACCACCTTGGTGCGCAACGCTGGGACGGTTCCGCTCTTGGTGGGCCAGATCGTCGAGCTCGTCGGGGTCGCTGACCCGCACCCTTCGGGAGCGATGGTCGTGGATGTGGTTCCGGCGGTGAGCGGCTCCGGTCGGGCGCCCCTGGGTTCGCTCGATGGCCGTTGGTCGGCGGCGTCAGCGCAGGCCGACGTGGGCCAGGATGCCGACCCCAAGCATGCGCATCGCACGGCCGAGCCTGTGCTGCCGGGTGATTTCGGCGTCGCGGTGACGCATGGTCTCTTCGCCCGGGTGCGCGTGGACGGTTCGTGCGGAGAGATCCGCGCCAACGACCCCCTGGGGGTGTCTGCGATTCCTGGTTTGGCGTGCCTCCATTCCGGTGAGGGTGCGGTGCTGGGGTTCGCTTTGGATGAATGGACGGTCAACCAGGCTGGCTTGATTCGAGCGTTCGTGTCGCCGACGCCCTATGTGCCGAGTGCGCCCATGGCCCAGCTGGATGCCTTGCGCGTTGGAGTTGCATGGCAGGGGCTGCCTCCACGCCAGGCGGCTGAGGTTGCCTCGACGAGCGGCGGTGGCTCACTTGGGACCAGTGAGGCAGAAGCCGCCGGGCTTCCGAGCAGCGTGTCTGACGAAGCACGATCCACGGAAAGCCCGGAGGTCAACGCGAGCGTGCTGGGCTCCCCTGCGGCGGCAGACGTTGCGCCGCAACCCACACTGGCCATGGCGCCACCAACGGCGGAGCAGGTCGATGGTCTGCCTCCAGAACTGACGAGCGATGACAGTGTGCCGCCCGACTCCATGGGTTCAAAGAGTGGTGGGTTGCCCACCGCCGCGATGTACATGGGTGAGTCGGTTTTAGGGGACGCCCAGGTGGTGCTCGCCACGGCATCGCCCATGGAGCTTCGTGACGGTGGGGTGGGCAAGTTCAAGCCCGGCATGGACGGCGGGGCACAGGGCTTGCCCCCGGGCATCGGGACGGGAGACTCCAGCGGGAAGATGTTCGGAACCATCTCCGAGTCCAGCGTAGAGACGACAGGCGAGGGCGGCGGTGACGCATCCGCCGGTGACTCCGACCCTCAAGACACCCCCTTCGTGGGGCAGGGCTCGAACCTGGGCCTCGTGGAGTTGTGGGGGGATGTGAACGGGGACGGCCTGCTGGACGTCCTGACTTCCGTCACCGGGCCAGCTGGCCGCGAGCTGGTCCTGCAGAAGCACGATGCATTGGGCCGCTTCCAGGACATCACGGAGTGGTCGGGGCTGGCCGCATTCGTGTCGAAGGTGCGTCGACCCTTGGAGTGGGTCGATACCGAGGGGGACGGCGCACTCGACCTCCTGGCCTTGGGGACGGATGGCAAGCTCCTGCTGTTCCGGGGTCGTGGAACAGGGGTCTTCGATGAGGTGTCCGGGTTGGTGGGGCTCGCTTCCGCATCGAGCATCCGACAGGTCATCGTCTTCGACAGCGATAGTGATGGCGTACCGGATGTGCGCGTGCAGACGGCCGGCGACGGTCTCTTGCTGTTCAAGAATGACGGTGCTGGGCGATTCCGGCGTGTGCTCTTGAGGGCCCCGGACTCGCAGCTGGATTCAGGCTCCGAGGCCTCGACGGCTTCGACGAGCCTCTCCACGCAGGGCGGCTAGGACGCCGTGAACCTGGTGGGCGACGGTGACGAAGAGCCACTGGGAGACATGTCCGAGGCGGAGCGCGCCTTCGCGGAATACCTCGCCCTCAGCCAAGAGGGTGAGGTCGACTTCGAGTCGTTTTGTGCCCAGCGTCCGTCCATCGCCCGTGAGCTTCGAGTGCTCAATGACCGCTGGAAGGGGCTGCAGAATTTCCTCGGTTCGATCCTCGGCAAGTCACAGCTGCAGAACTCACTGTCACAGCTGCTGCATCGAGGTGGCCCCAAGTCCGACGGCAACGACGGTGACGATTCGGACCAGCCCAGCGACGGCTCGGCGGTCGGATCGTCGGACCACGACCCCTTGGAGACCCTGCACGATCTGGCCGCACACGGTGCGTCCGTGCGGAGGTATCGCGTGGACAAGGGAATCCCGCTCGGCAAGGGTGGGATGGGAACGGTCCAGCGGGTCTGGGACAGGAACCTGCGTCGTTGGGTCGTGCGCAAGGTGCTGGATCGAGGGCCGACTCCTGATGGCGTGGAGGACCTGACGGGAAAGGTCGACTTCGAGGAGGCGTTCCGTTCCAACCCTGACTCCAGCTCGTCCCCCGGTTCCGGGTTGCTCGTGTCGGAGGCGCCCGCCGAACAGGAGACGACCGCGGAGCGGGAGCGGCGAGCGCTGGCGCGCTTTCTCGACGAAGCGCTGGTCACGGGTCAGTTGGACCACCCAGGAATCGTGCCAGTGCACGAACTTGGCGTCACGGAAGGAGGGCGCGCCTACTTCACCATGAAGATGGTGGCGGGCGATGACCTGCGTTTCATTCTCGACCGCCTCGCTGCGGGTGCGACCGACTGGACCGTCAATCGCATCGTGGGCGTGTTGCGGAGGGTGTGTGAGTCTGTGGCCTACGCGCACAGCAAGGGCGTGCTGCACAGGGACATCAAGCCTGCGAACATCATGGTGGGGCGATTCGGTGAGGCCTACCTCATGGACTGGGGGCTCGCCCGGATCGGTGAGGTGCAAGAGCCAGCCATGGACCGGGCGACGTCCTCCCCGAAGGTCGGCAAGTCAGCCCCGGCGTCAAGCCCCGTCGTGGGCTCGGATGCCTGCCTCTACACCTACGACGGGGAGTTGTTGGGTACACCTGTCTACATGTCACCCGAGCAGGCTGCGGGTGATGTGGCCGATATCGATGAACGCAGCGACGTCTACTCTCTCGGCGCCATCCTCTACCAGGCGTTGACCTCCCACCTGCCCTTCGTGGGCCGTGATGAGAGGCCGGTGCCTTTCGAGGTGGTGATGCGCGTGCGGCGTGGGGCGCCTCAGCGCGTCAGCGAGCTGGCACCGCACGCGCCCTTGGGTCTCGTGGAGATCTGCGAACGAGCAATGGCTCGGGAGTCCTCTGCTCGCTTCCAGAGCGCGGAGGAGTTGGCGGCGGAGCTGGGCAACTACCTCGAGGACATCAGCGAAGACCGCGAAGAGGCGCGTCGTCAGGCCCGCCGCGCGGAGATGATCAACGAGTTCTTGATGGAAGCCCTGACATCCGCAGACCCGGCAAACGCCCGCGGGAAGGAAGTCACGGTGCGAGACGTCGTGGCGCGCGCGGCGCGCCGCATCGAGCGCAGCGACAAGTCGCTGGAGGCGGTCGACTTGGCCACCCTGCACGGAACGTTGGGCACGCTGTTCGCGCACATGGGGATCAACGATCGTTCGCGCCTGCATCTCGAGCAGGCACGCGAACTCCAACGCGAGCTGTTTGGGGAGAAGGATGCCCAGTATCTGGCACTCGCCTCGGAGCTGGCGACGACGCTGCGACGGCTCGGGGACTTCAAGGAGGCCGAGCGCCTGCTGCGGGCGACGTTCAAGGCCCAGGTCGCCGAGTACGGGGTGGATGACCAGCAGACGCTCGTCACCATGGATGGCCTGGCCATGGTGCAGGAGGCTCAGAGTCGGTTGGCTGAGGCCGAAGTGCTCTACACCGACGTGTTGGCCGCGCGGCGCTCGGTCTTGGGGTCGCTCTCCCGACAGACGCTCGTGACCTTGAGCAGCCTGGGTCAGGTGATTCGGCTTCAGGGTCGCTTCGACGAGTCGGAGCAGTACCTGCGCGAAGCGGTCGCCGGGCTGCGGCAGACGCTCGGTGAAGATCACCCGTCCTCGCTCACGACCTTGGCGAACCTGGGCTGCCTCATGGTGGACATGGAGCGCTTCTCAGAAGCAGAAGCGATCAATCGAAACGTCCATCGGATCAGCTCCGATGTTCTCGGAGCCGATCACCCGGAGACGGTGGGGGCGCTCAACAACATTGCCATGAACCTGTTCCGGCAGGGGCACCTCCATGAGGCGGAGAAGCTCCTGCGGGAAGGCCTGGAGATTCAGGAACGCTGTGAACGGCTCGATCAACCCACCACGCTCTCCATGTCGAACAATCTCGGGCTGATCCTGCTTGAACACGAAGCGTGGGATGAGGCTCTCGAGCGGTTCCAATTCGCAGTGTCCGGTGCCGAGACGCTGTTGGGCGAGGACAACCGGGTGACCGCACGCTTCCGGCATCACCTCGGGGTCTTGCTGTTCCGGCGCCGCAAGCTCGAGGAGGCCGAGGCCCACTTGCTCGCGGCCTTCGAGGTCTTGCAGCGTCGCCGATCCCAGAACGAGGCCTGGGCCTCGGAGGCGGCCTCGGCTCTCTCCGCGCTGTTCGACGCCATGGGGGACGGAGAACAGGCGGAGTCCTACCGAAAGCTGGTCTGAGCGCTCGTGGGAGTCGCCCGGGAACTCCGGGCCTTACGGGACATCGCCAAGGATGGCATCGGAACGGGCGACACCGTTCGTTGCATCCGCGTCCACGACGTAGAACTGGTAGTAGATCGCCATCCCTGAGAGCCCGTTGGGCTGCAGGTACGTGTGGGAGAGGGTTCCGGTGGATGTCGTGACCAAGGAGTCCACGAGAACCTCGGGAACGGGAATCAGTTCGCCGGTTTGGCTATCGAGGAAGAGGGCCGAGCCGATGACCAGCGTGGCCGGAGCATTTGGCTTTGCGTCCTTTAGCGTCAGGAGGACATCGGTGCCAGCCAGGAGTTCGCCTTCACCGTCGATGCTGGGGGTGACACCGTTGAGACCTGCGACACCACCACCGAGTGATTCCCAGCGGGTGAGGCTGAGGATCATCGCGCTGCCGGCGTTGTTTGCTGAGACGTCGGACTGACAGGCAGCCACTCCGATATCGGGCTTGCCATCACCGGAGATGTCGCCTACGAAGCAGGCGCTGGACCCGAACCGATCACCCGCTGCGGAGCCGCTGAGTTGCTGGAGCATGGCACCGTTGGCTCCCGAATAGACCCGGAGCATCCCCGAGTCAGTTCCGTTGAGATCGCTCATCGAGGCGCCCACGGCGAAGTCGGGAACTCCATCTCCGTCCAGGTCACCCGACCCGGCGACGGAACTTCCGAAACCGTTGCCGACCAAACCACTCACTGAGTGAAGGATGGCTCCGTCCTTTCCAGAGAGGACGTACACGTAGCCCGGCGCTGTCGGTTCTCCCATGCCATCACGAGGGTCGCTGGAAACGATGTAGTCCGACTGTCCGTCGCTGTTCATGTCGCCAACGGCTTCGATCTTGTGTCCAAGCCGGTCCCATGGGGCACCGCCCATGATGTTCTGGACGGTCGTCAGGGTCGCCGGGTTGAACAAGCGAACGTAGCCGGAGTCACCATCCGTCTCGCCTTGGGTCGCGCCAATCAGGACACCCGCGTCGGGGTCGGAGAAACCCATGCTCGAGTCCATGCCGGAGACCGAGCTGCCAAAGAGATCACCCGAACCAGAACCGTCGAGCCGGAACAGCTCGCTGCCATCAGCTCCGGAGAACCCGTAAGCGGAGCCGGAGTGGAAGCCCGCAGGGCTTTCCAGGGGGGCGCCGACAAGGACATCCAGGATGCCATCGCCATCCAGATCGCCCGCGGCTGAGATGGCTGACCCGAAGCCGCCGCCCGGGACACTCCCCTGCAAGGAGAAGAGCTCGGCCCCGCTACCGCCAGAGATGATGCGAACCTGGCCTGGAGAGCTGGCATGGCCCAGCCCGGGAGCGCCGAGCGCGACGTCGTCGAAGCCGTCCTGATCGAGATCCCCGACGCCCGCGACGCTTCGCCCGAGTTGCTCATTCGGTGCACCGCCAAACACCTCCAACAGCGTGGAGCCGTCAGCGCCGGAGACGACCCAGGCGCGGCCAGCGTCGAGACCCGTGGTGCTGTCTCGCCATGAACCGAACAGCACATCGCCGACGCCATCGCCATTGACGTCGCCGGCGTAGGCCATGGCGCCGAGTTGCTCCCCCGGGGAGCTACCGGTGACTTCGAGAACGAGGTTTCCGGCAAGCGCAGTTGCCGGGAGGAACGCCGCCGCAATCAGGGCGGACAGGATGCTGCTTTTGGGGCTATGCATGCCATTTGCCGGCGAGGCCGTGCCGGCGTCCTTTCTTCGAGTGAACCGCGGCCGAATTGGGCTCACGGTTGGATCATGGTGTGTGAGGTGGCTTGTTGAAGCGCCGCGAGCTCGTCAGCCGCCGGCCAGGCGACGTGCTGAATCGATGGCTCGCGAAAGCGCTTTGCGCGCTGCTTCGTATGTGAGATCCAACGCCGTCGCGATGTCCTCGATCGATGCACCCTTCAGGTGCAGCGACAGGATTCGCGCCTCCCGTTCCTTCATGCGCAGAAGGATGAGGATGTAACGCTCGCGTTGTTCTCTCTTGATGCTGTGGCCCACGGGTTGAGCCTCTTCCATGCCCACGGACTCGAGCTCTTGCTCGTCCGGCATGGGAACGCGCAGATCTTCCGCCCGGGAACGGGAACGGAAGCCACGGACCTTGTCCTTCACCTTCCAGTCCATGCGCTGCTGGAACAGTTCATGGAACTGCCCACGCGTCTCGAACTTGAGACCGGCCAACTTTCCCCAGATGTCGCCGAACACGCTGTCGACGAGATCGCCCGTGTCGAGATAACGCCTCAGGCCCGAGCTACTGGGCAGGGTCTTGGACCCCATCTTCATCATCCGCAGCATGAAGTAGGCTGCGAATTCGTCGCCCACCTTGCGGTTGCTGCGCAGGATCCTGTGCATCTCCGCCAGCACGGCGTCTTCGAGTTCGGCACCTTCCTCGTGGCGGGTCATCGCGGCCTGCATCAGCTCACCCGTCTCGAGGGCCGTGGCGCTCGCAGGGCCCAAGCAGGAGAGCGCAAATCCCCGAGCGGCGTTCTCACGCCCAGCAAGATCCAGATCTGCGGATCTTGGGGTCAGCGGAGTCTGTCTACGGCTGCTTTCGGGCATCGGAACGCTGGGGCTACGGACACGGGGCGGGCTCAACCCCGGGGCGCAGGAAAGGCAGACCGTTCGGGTTAGGAAGGCTACTGCCGGAATTGGAGGCTGCGATGGAACGGGCACTTCACAGCGCGCGCAGCCGGTGCAACGAGGGGGGGGGCGACGCGCCCTGCAATTAACTAAGAGCTGGTCGTCTCCCCTAGCGGACAAGCATTTCCGAAAAAACCGCTTGGGGGCCCCGGGGCTGCCCGTGGCGGGCCCTCCTCAGCCAGATTTTTCCAGATTTCTTGTCCGCTTCAGCGTCGTTCGGTCTCTTTCCGAAACATGGTCTCTCAATGGACCGGCGCCACGTTCTCGACGAGGGGGTTGAGAACACCGAGCGATCGGCGGCGCCTTGGTCGGGGGAGATGGATGGCTTGAGGACGTCGACCGCCTGGGGTGCCGGAACCCTGGGCGGTCGCTTTTCTTGGTACGGACCCTCACAGCGCCAGGCACGCCGCACGGGCGGCCCTGGGCAGGGTGCTCCCCTCGCGCGGACCCCGAGCGCAGCCTGAAGAGATCCCCAGGGGCTCTGGGCCGGTGCTTGGGCACCCGGGCCGAACCGAGGCCGTCGAACCTAGGCCAGGGCCTTGGAGGCGATCTCGATCACGTTGTTGGAGAGGCCGTCCACTGCCAGGATGCGCTTGAGTTGAGCCTCCTGGAGCCCCTGGCGGGCGGCATCATGGCGCCGCCAGCCATTGAAGAGCGCCGCCAGGCGCCCGGCGAGAACCGGATTGCGATTGTCGACAGCCAGGACCACGTCCGCCAACAGCTCGTAGCCTCGCCCGTCCAGATCGTGAAAACGGAGCGGATTGCGGCCGAAGGTCCGATACAGGGCGCGCAGCTTGTTGGGGTTCGTGGCGTCGAAGCAGCTGTCCTGCGCCAACCTCTGGATGTCATCGACCACCTGCGGCCGGGATGACTTGGCCTGGGCTGCGAACCACTTGTTCATCACCAGGGGGTCGTGCTGCCAGCGGTCCCGGAAGCGGGCGACGGCCTGGTTGCGGGTCTCGTCGGTGCGGTGGGCCAGGAGTTGCAGAGCTGCCAGCTCGTCGGTCATGTGGGTGGCGGACTCGCCGTGCGTCACGCAGAGGTCGGTCAGCTCCGGCTCGTCGAGCAAGGCGAGGTACCCGAGACATTCGTTGCGAAGCGCCCTGGCTCCCGCGCTTTCGACACTCCACGCATCGAGCGCCGTGCTGGCGAGTTCGTGATAGGTCGCGAGGAAGTCGTCGCGGAATGCTGCCGCGATGGCTGTGCAAAGCGTGGTGTGGGCCACATGGATGGCTTCCACGTCTACGCACTCGCTCAGGTCACCCAGGACGGACTCGTCTGGAAGGCGCATGGCCTCGGCGCGGAATGCCGTGTCCAAGCTCTTGTCGCTGAGCAGGCTTCCAAAGACATCGAGGGCCTCGGCAGGGAGGGTGAGCGGGCGACCGGCGCGCTGCTCCTCGACAAGCTCCAAGGCCAGATCGGCCGCGAGGCGCTGCACCGCTTCCCAGCGGTTGAAGAGGTCGCTGTCGTGACGGGCCTGGAATCCCAGCGCCTCGCGGCTGGACTCCATGCGCAGCCGCACGGGAGCGCTGAAGCCGCGCAGCAAGGATGGCACGGGTTCGGCTTCGAGGCCCACGAAACGGAACACCTCTCGTTGCCTGCGCAGTGAGAGCACGCGCGTGGTGGGCTCTTCGCCCTGCTCGCCGTCGGACTCCAGCTTCAGCGGGAGATCCGCTCCGTCCGGGCCCAGCAGCCCCATGGCGACGGGGATGTGGAAGGGCTCCTTGGTGGGCTGCCCAGGGCTGGGGGGACAGCTTTGTTCAAACGTGAGCTCGTACACGCCCAGCGCGGCTTCCCAGCGGCCCGTCACCTCGAGGGTGGGGGTGCCGGCTTGCTCATACCAGCGGCGGAACTGGGTCAGGTCGAGACCTCCCACCTCCTCCATGCACAACACGAACTCCTCCGTCGTGACGGCTTGCCCGTCGTGCCGCTCGAAGTACAGGTCGGTGCCCTTGCGGAAACGCTCGGCGCCCAGCAGCGCGGCGAACATGCGGATCAGCTCCGCGCCCTTCTCGTAGATCGTCGTGGTGTAGAAGTTGTCGATGCTGATGAAGGCCCGTGGCCGTACCGGGTGCGCGAGGGGGCCTGCATCCTCGGGAAACTGCATCGCCCGCAACTGGCGCACATCCGCGATGCGCTGAACGGCCCGATGACCCACATCCGCTGAGAACTCCTGGTCCCGGAAAACAGTCAGGCCTTCCTTGAGGCTCAGCTGGAACCAGTCGCGGCAGGTGACGCGATTGCCCGACCAGTTGTGGAAGTACTCATGGCCGATGACGCTTTCGATGCGTTGGTAGTCCTCGTCCGTGGCCGTGTCCGGGCGGGCCAGGACCAGCTGATCATTGAAGAGGTTGAGGCCCTTGTTCTCCATGGCACCCATGTTGAAGTTGGACACCGCCACGATCATGAAGATGTCGAGGTCGTACTCCCGGCCGAAGGCCTGCTCGTCCCAGCGCATGGATCGCTTCAGCGACTCCATGGCGTGCTCCGTCTTGTCCTCATTGCCTTTGTCGACGAACAACTTCAGGGCAACCTCACGTCCGCCGCAGGTGGTGAAGTTGCTCTCGAGGCAGGCGAGATCTCCTGCCACGAGGGCGAAGAGGTAGCAGGGCTTGGGGAAGGGGTCGTGCCAGGTTGCGAAGTGCCGGCCATCCTGGGCATCGCCTGAATCCAGCAGGTTCCCGTTCGCCAGGAGTGTCGGATAGGCGAGCTTGTCGGCGACCAGCGTGGCGATGTACTCGGACATGACGTCCGGACGGTCCTGGAAGTAGGTCACACGCCGGAAACCCTGGGCTTCCATCTGGGTGCAGAACACACCGCCAGAGCGATAGAGCCCTTCCAGAGTGGTGTTGTTCTGCGGTTGCAGGATCGTGACCACCTGCAGCACGAACTGGTCCAGCTCTGCGGGGAGCTCGATCGTCAGGGCATGATCGGTTCGTTCATACTCGGAAGGCTCCAGCTCGGCTCCATCCAGGATGACCGTTTCGAGCGACAGCTGGGTGCCGTCGAGGACCAACGAGTTCGCCGACTCGCCAGCGTCTGCAGCCCGGGAGTAGGTGGTGGTTGCCGTGACCCTGGTCTCGTCCTCTCCCAGCTCGAACAGCAATTCGGTCTGAGGTGCCAGCCAAGCGGGCGGGCAGTAGTCTTCGAGACGCGTGGTGAGTGGTTCGCGCGCTGTGGTGGCCGACGGCAACATGGGTGGACTCCCTGGGGGTCGCCACACCCTAAGGTTGCGCCGTGCTTTGGGACAGCCGCGAGCTACGGATGAGCCCCCGTGGCGAGCGCCCGGCTCACGAGTCGTCGACGGGGCGATCCGGGGCGTGGCGGGGAGGGTCGCGCGGTGGGGCCAGCAGAGGTCGGATCTGGGCCAGCATTCCGTCCTGAAGTGTCCGCGAGACGTAGCCCCGCAAGCCAGCCCACTCCCGCAGAGGGTCTTCGCCCTGAGGCTCTGCTCCGCTGAGAACCGCGGACGGTGGCTCAGCTGCCTCGTCCAGGTAGGCGTCGAGTTCTTCGGGGCCGACCAGGCCTTGTGCGTGCCGCTCCTCGGGCGGCACGAAGCGTGCGCTGCGCCAGGCGAAGGGCCCACTGGCGAAGGCGGGGTCAGCTCGCAGACCCGCCTCGAGAGCGGGGATGGGCGAGAGGGTGAGCACCAGCGGGCTCTCGCGCTCCGAAAGCCGAGCGGAGGCGGTCAGCGTCTCGATGTGCTCTCTCAGCTCGTGGCCCAGGGTGGCGGCGCGCTCGGGTGCCCAGCTGCTCGTGTCGGCAAGGTTCGAGAGGGTGCGGTAGTCCGGCAGGCTGTGCAGCACCGACGCGCCCAGGCAGCTCGCGAACAGGGCGCAAGCCACCCACGCTGGGCGGGGGCGCCCGGCTTGGAACAAGCCGAGCATGCCGAGCGAGGCCGCGAGCAAGAGGAAGGGCACGAGGGCGTAGAAATACTGATACCAACTCGGTGTCGGTGCGAGGGCTCCTACGAACAGGAAGGGCAGGCACAGCGCGACGAGTTGGAGTCGTCCGTGGCCGGGGCCGCTGCGGTTCCGCAGCCCGCTCCAGCCCACCATCAGCAGCAGCCCTAGCAGCAGGAGGTGACTGGGGAGGGCCACGACCTCCGTCATCAGGTACTGAAACTTGCCGGGGAAGTTCATGGCGCGCTCGAAGCCCTGATCCACGCGGTAGGCGGTGTTGAGCGCCGGGTACTGGAAGTTGCCGAAGAGCGCCCGTGCCGGGGCGAGCAGAGCCACGCCCAAGGCGGGGAGCAGTGCCGCCAGTCCTCCTGCACAAAAACGCAGCACTCGTTGAGCGGGCCGCTGGGTGAGCGCGCCCCCCTCGGCTCGCCATCGGTACAGCGCGATGAGCATCGGGGCCGCGAGGGGCGCCATGGAGAGACGGACCCCGACCGCCAGCCCCAGCGCCAGGCCGCACGCCCAGGGCGCCGGTTGCCGTTCGCTCCGAGCGGGGGGCATGGCGCACAGAAACGCCACCCACGCCAGGATCAGCGCGAGGTCATGGTTCCACGCCAACCCGCTGGTGTAGGTGAAGAGCGGATTGAACAGCAGCATCAGGGCGGCGCCGCTTGCCAAGAGGTGGGTGCCCCAGGGCTTGAGAGTCTCGCAGGCAGCTCGTCGAACGGCACCATGAAGGAGCAGCACGAGGCCCCACGCGCAGGCGGCGGACATAAGCCTGGCCGTGAGGAAGGGGCGAGAGAACAACTGATCCAAGCATCCGTACAGGAACACCAGGTACGGCATGTGGAAGTGGGGGAAATCACGGTAGGGCATCAGCCCACCCCGTGACCAAGCGGTGGCACTCGCTATGAACTGGTGCTCATCGTGGTCCAGCCCGCGGTCCATGCTGCGGCTGAAGATGAACACCAGGCAGCCTGCGAGGACGCCGAACGAGAGCGCAGGGGCCAGGCGTTGCAGGCCCGGCGGTGGGTCCCGCTGGGGCGTCACGTGCTCGGTCTCATGGGGCAGGTCTTGGCGGAGGATGCGCTGGCGCCACCCCCGCAGTGTCCATGCGGGTGGGAACATGGTGCCTCCCACGCGGGCCGCTCTCAAGCGATGAGATGCGCGGGGTCGACGCCTCGGAAGCGAGCCCCTTCTGGGCTGCCCCTAGAACGTCTGGGTCAGCTGGAGGTAAACGAGATCGGCGTTCTTGCTGCCCCCGAGATCCTGGATGCGTTGGCCCGAATCGAAGTGCGAATAACCCAAGAGCAGCTGGGAGTGGGGGCTGAGGAAATCGGGCCGCACGCTGAGGGTGAGGTCAATTTCGTCACCCACCTCGCGGCTGGCCTTGCCGGTCGGGTCGTAAAAGCTCCGGCGTGCGCCAGCGTTGTAGAGGCCGTCTTTGCGTTGCGCGAGCCGGAACATGTGCCATGCCACCCGCAGGCGTGAGGTTTCGCCGACCTTGACGGATGCATGGGGGGAGACATCGATGATGTTCTGCCGTCCCACCAGGTCGAGGTAGCCCAAGTAGGCGTGCCCAAGCGGGTAGAGCTGATGGAAGGTCTCACGCTCTCCGTCGGTGGGGTTGCTGTCTCCGCTGGCGTAGTCGACTCCGATGCCGATCTTTGGTGCGCCCTTGGTGTCGGGAAAGCTGTGGCCCAGCACAATGGACCAGGCATGGGCGTCGATGCCATCACCTGCTCGGCGCCCGGTCTGGAAGGCCGTCCAAAGCTCGTAGTCGGTGTGGCCGAGCGCTCCGTGCAGTCGCGCACCGAATGTGTTCACTTGCAGATCGTCGCTGGATCCGTTCTCGGCTGTGTAGGCCTTGCGATCGTCGCGCAGTTGCAGCAAGAACACGTCCAAGGTGTCACTCTCGCCTACGTCTTGGCTGTGGTAGATGCCCGCAAAGTGTTGCTTCGAGTTGCCGGTGTCCTCCGCGCGTGGGTCCACTGTCGTGGGGCGCGTCAGGAACACGTCGCTGCGGTGCCCCTCGCCACGGAGTCGCGCCAGACCACCCTGGAAACGGCGCCTGGTGTTGCCCCAGTCGAGAGGCGATACGAGCCGTTGGGCACCGTACTGCAGCTCCATGCGGCCCACACGCCCCAACGCGCCCTCCTGCCCGTACTCGACGAAGGCGTTGTGAAGGTCGAGGTTGTTCCGGTCGATAGCGGCCGGCGCGCGCTCGTTGCCGTGCACGCGCGCGTCCAGGCCCTCGGCGAAGAGGCGCCAGCCGTTCTCGTTGCGCAGATCCGCATGAAGCCGTGTGCGGGTCAGCACGTAGTCGTTCCTGCGCGGACCCGGGCCATCAAAGGCCTTGTCTTTCTCGTTGGACGCACGGACGCGGAGCTGGCCCCCGAAAGAGAGCGCCCAACCGTCGGGGAGCGCCAGCCACTTGGCCGCAGGCAGGAGGTGGTCGGTGGTGCTGCTTGCACGGCCCAACGCACTCCAGTCCTCCTCGAACCGTAGGTTCGAGAATCGGACCGGAACATGGGTGGGTTGCGTCTCCTGGACGGCAAGCAGCTGCGCCCGGGCTTCGGTGCACAGGATGAGTGCCAGGGCGAGCAGGTGATGGCAGGCTTTCATGCGTGTTGGGCGCAGCGTCTTGCGAGCGGCTTCTGGTGGCATCGGATGGGGCGGGCGCGCTCGTCCTCTGTACCTCAGATTCGGCCACATTCGTGCTCTGCCTGTGCTGACTTTTTACTCAGCTTGCTAGAGGCCTTGGTGGGCTGCCTGATAGATTCACGAGCTTGCGAGTGAACCCACAAGACCCAACGAGCGATGCGAACCATGTCTGACGTCCCGATGCGGAATCTCAAGTGGTTGAGCCTGTGCGTGCTTGCCCTGGGTGTGGTCTTTGCGTGTGCAGCTTCCAACGGACCCTTCGAGCTGAAGCTGCTGAACCTGCCTGCGGATCCGGGCGGCGAGGACGGCTATGCACCGCTGGACGGTTACGCCGCCATGGAGATTCCGGCGGACAACCCCCTCACGGCAGCGGGCGCCACCCTGGGTCAACAGCTCTACTATGACGCACGTTTGAGCGGCGACGGCTCGCGCTCCTGCTACAGCTGCCACGTATGCGAGAAGGGGCTCACCGACGGGCTGCCCACCGCCATCGGCGCCTTCGAGAAGAAACTCTCCCGTGCGTCACCGACGCTCTGGAACATCGGCTTCCACTCGGAGTTCTACTGGGACGGCCGGGCCAAGTCCCTGGAAGCCCAGGCTGCAGCAGCGTGGAAGGGCGGCAACATGGGGGCGTCCGATCCCGAGGCCATCGTGGCGGCGCTGAACGAGATCGAGGCCTACCGCGCGCAGTTCGAAGCGGTCTACGAAGGGCCGGCGACGGTCGAGAACGTGCCCCAGGCCCTGGCGTCCTACATGCGCACCATCGTGGGGGGCAAGACGGCCTTCGATCGCTGGCAGGCCGGGGACGAGGCGGCGGTCAGCGCGGCCGCGAAGCGGGGCGCCGAGGTCTTCAAGAGTGCACGCTGCACGCTTTGCCACGTAGGTCAGTTGCTCACGGACCAGCAGTTCCACAACGTGGGCATCGGCATGGCCGACGAGACGCCCGACGTGGGCCGCTTCAAGGTCACGGGGCTCGACAAGCACAGGGGCGCCTTCAAGACGCCCACCTTGCGTGACATCTCCCAGTCGGCGCCCTACTTCCACAACGGGTCGGTGGCCACGCTCGAAGAGGCCGTGCGCTTGATGTTGAGCGGTGGGCATGCCAACCCGTACCTGGACCCCTTCCTGCGCCCGGCCGAGGCGTCGGATCGGGATGTGGCGGACCTGCTCGCGTTCCTCGAGACTCTCGATGAGGAGTGCGACCCCACCCAACCGACGCTGCCTTAGAGTTGCGCGGCAGGACCGGAACCCAGAACCCAGAACCCGAGGCCCGAGGCCCGTTCAGGCTTCGCACAGCGGCGCAGAATCACTCGTTCAGCAGGGCCAGGATCGCGCTGCGCAGGGCCTCGTAGTCGGCGTCGCAGGCGCTGTGATCCGGGTCGTCTGAGGGATGGAACTCCGGACCAGGGTGGACGAAGCGCACCACGCCCGAGGCGTCCAACAGGAAGGACACGCTCGTGGCGCGTTGCGACCCTCCGTCGATCCACATGGCCTTGAGCGACTTCCAGTGATCGTCTACGGCGAGCGGGCCGGCGTAGCCGAGTCGCTGCGCCGCACTCAACACGTGCTCGTCGCTCACAGCTCGCGGTGGTTTGGGGTGGTACACGCCCAAGGTGCTCAGTCCCCTCGCAGCGAACTCCTGGCGCAGGGATTCCAGCGCCGGTAGCGAGGCCGCGCAGAACGGGCAGGTGTCGGTCCAGAAGCGCACCAGCGTGGCCTTGATGGCGGGCCGGGGGAGCACGCCCTGATCGTCGTCGGCTTGCTCAGCGGCTGTCCCCGACGCTGGGAGCCTGCGGCTCGGCAGGCGATCGCCCAAGGCCTGACCGAGGACCTCCGGCAGAGGCGCGGGCTCGATACCAAGCTTGCGGACCTGTTTCTGAGGCGCGCTCGTCTCGGAGGTCATGGCCTGAGGCGGAGCGGGGGGGCCGGGGGCTGCGGCTCCGTCCTGGTCAGCTGCCGAGCCGCAAGCCAGGCTCCATGCTGCGGCCAACAGTCCGACGAGCAGGCGTTGAGACAGGCAAGAGGTCATGCAGGCTTCCGTCGAGGGCACGAGAGCGAGGAGTATGCGCCAGCCCCGCAAGCGGCGTACAGGGCCGGGCGAGGGTTGGACGATAGGCCCTTCCTGCCCGGCCTTCCCCTCTCTGGACCTTGTTGATGTCGACAGCGCTGCGTTGGGTCCTGGGAGTGTGTTGCTCGCTCCTTTCCGTCTGGGCGGGTGCTCCGACCGACGATGACGTGCTGGGTCTCGACGTCTTCCCCGACGTCGCCGTGCATCCCATCACGCCCCTGGCCTACGGTGTCAACGAAGGCGGCATCGACGCCTGCCCGCTGCGTCGCCATGGTGGCAACCGCTTCACGGGCTTCAACTGGGAGACCAGCGCTTCCAACGCAGGCTCCGATTGGCATCACCAGAGCGACCACTATCTGGCCTCGGAGCAACCCCTGCGCGGTCCAGGGCTGCTCCTGGCACAGCGCGTCGCAGCGGATCGGGCGCGAGGTGCCCGCTCCCTCGTCACCGTGCAGTTGGCCGGTTACGTGTCGGCCGACGCGGCGGGGCCCGTCACGGAGGCTGAGCGAGCACCGGGCATACGTTGGCAGCGCGTGGTCCTGGAGGCATCTGAACCCCGTCCCGGTGGCCCCGACCTCGCGGACGGTGTGGTCTACCTGGATGAGCAGGTCCGTGATCTAGTGGCGCGTTTCGGGCTGGCGGAGGACGGCGGGGTGTTGGCCTATGCCTTGGACAACGAGCCGGCCCTGTGGCCCATCACCCACCCGCGCCTGCATGCCGACGCGCCGACGTACGCAGAACTCGTGGAGAAGGGTGTGGCGGCAGCCCGCCTGATCACGGCCACGGATCCTGGCGCGCAGGTCTTTGGTCCGGTGCTCTACGGGTGGGCCGCCTTCCACGATCTTCAGGGGGCCTCGGACGCCAAGCGGCACAGCCATCGGCACCCGACGTTCATTGACCATTATCTTGCGCGGATGCGCGAGGCTTCGGACGAGGCCGGGCGGCGGCTGCTGCATCGGCTCGATTTGCATTGGTACCCCGAGGCCATGGGGGACGAGCGCATCGTCGGTGGCGACATCTCGCCCGGCACCAGCAGAGCCCGGGTGCAGGCGCCGCGCTCATTGTGGGATGCGAGTTACCGCGAGCGCAGCTGGATCTCAGATGTCCTGGGCGAACCCATCGCCCTGCTGCCACGCCTCAAGCGCAGCATCGATGCGCACTACCCAGGCACGGGGATTGCCGTGACCGAGTACAACTTCGGCGCGGCGCAGCACATCTCGGGCGGCCTGGCTCAAGCAGATGCCTTGGGTCTCTTCGGCCGCTTCGGCGTGGCCGCCTGTTGGTGGGATCTGGGGGGCGGGACGGAGTACGTCCAAGCCGCCTTCAAGCTGTTCCTCGACTACGATGGCTTGGGAGGGCGCTTCGGCGACCTCTCTGTGCACTCCCTTTCGGAAGACGTCGAGGCTGTTTCGCTGCATGCCGCCAGCTTTGGCATGGCTGAGGGCGCTGCGGAGAAACAGGTGTTGACGGTGCTTGCCCTGCACAAGGACTTCGAACGCAGTCGACGGGTCCATGTCCGCTTGCATCTCGGCGGGCGTGCAGCGCGCGTGGTCTCGTCCTGGCGCTTTGATGGGCAGTCCGCTGAGTTGAGGTCCGTTGACCCAGCGGTCGAGTCCAGCTCGGAGGGCTTCACGGCCATCCTGTCTCCGGCGTCGGCCACCCTGTTCGTGGTGGAGGTCGAGGCGCTGTCCAAGCCCTAGCTGCTGCGCGCGCCCGCGCTGGGGCGTCACCCCTGGGCTGCGTCCGCCTCGTCATTGGGGTCTTCTTGGGAGCGGTCCCGCGGTTCGGGAGCCGACGAGTCCTGGGGAGGCGAGAAGGACACGATGGTGTCGCCCGGCTGGCCTTCGACGGGGAAGCGCGGTCCGTGCAAGGCCAGCTTGCCGTTCGCCCGGATGCACAGCACGACTTCTGCGCCCTCCGCCGCGTTCTCTCGCCAGTCGTCGAGGCCGTATTCGTCTGTCAGCTTGGTGGAGCGGAAGGTCCAACCGTCCCAGGCGCGCTTGTGTAGCTCATCGAAGTCCGCTTCATCTGAAATGAGGACTCGTCCGCGAGCCGTGGCGGCGACGCTGGATCGTTGATCGGGGCCGATCTCGTCCGCGGCGAGCTGATAGACCCGGTCCCGTCCCAGCTCCGGGCCGAAGTGAACGCAGACCAAGGCGTTGTAGGCGTCGTTGTTGGTGAGCGCCAGGACGCCGTCCACCTCGTTGAGGGGGAGCGAGATCTCGCCCGACTCGCTAAGGACCTCGCCGTAGTGACAAGGCACGCCGGCGAGGCGTGGGCGCCGCAGCCGTGTCCAGGAGCTGTCGACCAGGATCACGGGCACCTCGAGCTTGTTCAGAGCCTCGGCGAGTGCGCTGCCCCAACGTGTGGCGCCCACGATCAACAGCCCCTGCTGGTTGCCGGCCGAGAGGCCCAGCTTGCGCGCCAGCGAAGGCAGGCTGAAGCCGTGCAAGACCACCGTCAGCACGATCGTGGCGAACACCAGGGGCACCAGCAGCGCGCCGTCCGGGTAGCCGGCTTCAACAAGGCGCGGTCCAAAGACGCCGGCCACAGCGGCCGCCACCACACCGCGAGGTGCGATCCATGAGAGCAGCATCCGCTCATTGCGCTCCATGCCGGCGCCGATGGTCGACAGCAGGATGGCGGCCGGGCGCACGACGAACAGCACGCAGGCCAGCAGTGCCACGGCGCGCCCATCCAGGGCAGCCAAGGTGTCGGTGTCCATGTCAGCGGACACCACGAGAAACACGCCCGACACCAACACCGTGCTGATGGAGTCCTTGAAGCGCGTCAGTTCGGCAATGCTGGCCAAGCCCGAGTTGCCGACGACGAAGCCCATGACGGTCACCGCGAGCAGGCCGGCCTCGTCGTGCACAGCATTGGCGAGGGCGAACACACCGAAGACAGCTGCCACGAGCGCGGGAGCTTTCTGGAACTCCGGTACGTGTCCGTGGCGGAAGGCCTTGCTCAGCGCCAAGCCGCCCAAGGCTCCCAGCCCGCCTCCGGCCAGGAGCGCGAGCCCCAGCCGCAACGCGATGTCCCCGAAGGACGGCGTGACGTGACCTGCTGCAGCAGAGGCGCTGGCTTCGATGACCTCGAAGGACAGCACCACACACAGGGCGGCGAGAGGGTCGTTGACGATGCCTTCCCACTTGAACAAGGATGCCAGGCGCCGGTTGAGCCGGGCATGACGCAACAAGGGGATGATCACGGTGGGGCCCGTCACCACCAGGATGGCGCCGAAGATGGTGGACACGGCGAGGGACAACCCGCCCACCCAGCAGGCGGCGGCTGTTCCGATCCCCCAGCTCAGCAGCAGGCCCAGGGTGCAGAGGCGTCGTACGCTGCGTCCCGCTTCATCGAGGTCGTGCAACTTCAGACGCAGGCCACCTTCGAACAAGATGATGGCCACGGCGAAGCTGACGAACGGCTGCAGCAGGGGGCCGAAGTCTTCACTGGGGTTCAGCCAACCCAGGCCCGGGCCGATGGCGAGACCCATGCCGGTCAGCAGCACGATGGCGGGGATCCGGAGGCGCCAACCCACCCATTGAGCCAGCATGCCCAGCACAGCAACGAGGGTGATGGCTTGGACCGCTTGTCCGTGCACGCTGAGGCATCTCCTGGGGCTGCATCGAGGGCTGCTTCGGGACAGCAGACCGTACCTTGCCGTCGGCGCAGGATCCTAGCAGGGTGCCCGTTGGGCGCTCGTTCCACCCGGAAGGCCCTGTGCGCGTGGAGCTCGTGTCCGCTCCGAGGTTCCATACGCAGATGCAGGGGCTAGGCTGTTCGTTGAACCTGCGGAGGTGGTGCCATTCAGACGTCGGACACGGGGGAGCGGAGCCGGCTGAGGGCGCTGCTCTCGACCCAGTTCCTGGGGGCGTTCAACGACAACGCGTGGAAGCTGTTCGTGATCGTCCTCGCGGGCCGCGGGTTGAGCAGCTTCCAGGGCGACGAGGCACAGCTCCTCAGCCAACGCCAGACCATGTTGGCCTTCGTGGTCTTCATCGTGCCCTTGATGGTCTGTTCGCTACCAGCTAGCGCCCTGGCGGACCGGGTAAGCAAGCGCAGCATCATCTTGGGTGCCAAGCTGCTCGAGCTGTTGCTGATGCTCATCGGCACCGCGGTCTTGGCGTGGGGCGCCGAGCCTCTGCTAGGGGCGTACTTCGTGCTCGGTTTCATGGGTCTGCAGAGCGCCTTCTTCGGTCCGGCAAAGTACGGCATCCTGCCCGAGCTCGTCCCCCACGAACGCTTGTCAGCAGCCAATGGGGCGCTGGAGAGTTCCACCTTCATGGCCATCATTGCGGGGACGGCCCTGGGTGCTCCGCTCATGTCCGGTGTGGGGCAGCCGTGGTTGGCGGGGGCAGTGCTCTCCGGGCTTTCGCTGATGGGCTTGCTGTTCGCGCGCGGGATCCCGCGCGTGCCCGCGGCCAGGCCGCAGGCCGTGAGTGTGCGCGAGACGGTGGCGGGTGCCTGGGGCTCCATGCGCGCAGACCGTCAGCTCTGGTTGGCAGTGGTGGGCGCGACCTGGTTCTGGGCCGTGGCCAGCGCCCTGGGTCAGAACATGATGGTCTACGCCCGCACCGTGCTGCTACTTCCCGAGTCCGCCATCGGAGTCCCCTTCCTGCTGTTCGGCATCGGTGTGGCGGGCGGCAGCTTGTTGGCAGGTCGCTTCTCCGAGTCCAAGGTCGAGGCGGGGTTGATTCCCCTTGGGGCCCTGGGATTGGGGCTCTTCATCCTGCTGTTGGGCGCGCTGGCGCCAGGCCTGGTGCTGACCCTCGTGCTCATGGCGTTGATCGGTGTGTCGAGTGGCTTCCTGATCGTGCCGCTCGACGCCCTCATCCAGTGGCGCTCTCCCGCGCATCAGCGGGGCGCCATCATCGCGCTCATGAACGTGTTCGTCTCCGGCGGCATGCTGCTCGGTTCCCTGGGCGGTTGGCAGCTGGCGGAGCAGGACTTCTCCTCCCGCGGCATCATGCTGGGTGCCTCGCTGGTGACCTTGGTCGGGACGGCCTGGGCCCTGCGCCTGATGCCAGAGGCCCTGGTGCGGTTGGTGGCTTTCGTCTTCACCCACCTGGTCTATCGGGTACGGGTGGAAGGCCTGGAGCACGTGCCGCGCCGAGGCGGCGTGCTGCTCACGCCAAACCATGTGTCCTTCGTGGATGGCTTCTTCCTGATGGCCACGCTGGATCGTCGCGTGCGTTTCATCATCGCCCAGAGCCAGTACGACCGCCCGTTCGTGAAGCCCATCATGAAGGTTTTGGGGGCCATCCCCATCGCGTCCGATGGGGGCACCCGGGCCGTGTTGGGGGCGCTGCGCAAGGCGGGGGACGCCCTGGATGAAGGGCGCGTCGTGTGCATCTTTCCGGAGGGAGCGATCACCCGGACCGGGGCCTTGCAGCCGTTTAGACGGGGCATGGAGCGCATCGCCAAGGGGCGTCAGGTACCTGTGGTGCCCGTCCATCTGGATCGACTCTGGGGCAGCATCTTCAGTTTCTCTGGCGGGCGCTTCGTGAAGAAGTTGCCCAAACAGTTGCCCTACCCCGTCTCCGTGACCTACGGCGAGCCGCTGCACTCGGACACGCCCTTGACGGCCGTTCGGGATGCGGTGGCGACCCTGGGTGAGCGGGCGTGGTTTGCGCGCAAGGACGATCGCGCCCCGCTGCACCGCCCGTTCCTGAGTCTCGCCCGTCGCAAGCCCTGGGCCTTCTGTCTGGGCGATGCCTCGGACACCCGCACCTCGCGCCTCAAGGCTGCGGCGGGTGCAGTGGCCCTGGCCCGAGCGCTGCGCGGGGCGTGGGCAGGCCAGAGCCACGTCGGCATCCTGTTGCCGTCGACCGTGGGCGGGGCCCTCGCCAACGTGGCGGCTTCCGTGAGCGGTCGCACGAGCGTCAATCTCAACTTCACGACGGGGCCAGCCGGCTTGCAATCTGCGGCGAAGCAGGCCCAGCTGCGCACCGTCCTCACCAGCCGCGTGTTCTTGGAGAAGGCCCAGGTGGCGCTGCCCGAAGGGTTGGAGCCGCTGTGGATCGAAGATGTGGTGGCGGCATTGGGCGTGGGCTCCCGGCTCGCGGCGGCCTTCGCCGTGCTGGCATTGCCCGCGCGCGTGCTGGAGCGTGCGTGCGGCGCTGCGAAGCCCGTCGAGATGGATGACGTCGCCACCGTCCTGTTCAGCAGCGGCAGCACCGGCGAGCCCAAGGGCGTGATGCTGACCCACTTCAACGTGGACAGCAACGTGGACGCGGTGGCGCAGGTCTTTCGCCTGGAGGCCCAGGACCGGCTCTTGGGCATCCTGCCCCTGTTCCACTCCTTCGGTTTCATGTCGCTTTGGTTTGCCGTCAACAATGGGGTGCCGGTGGTTTTCCACCCCAACCCCTTGGACGCGGCTGCGGTGGGTGGTCTGGTGCATCGCGACCGACTCACCCTGTTGCTGGCGACGCCCACTTTCCTGCAGATGTATGTCCGCCGCTGCCGCCCCCATGAATTCGGGTCCTTGCGGCTCGTCTTGACGGGTGCGGAGAAGCTCAACGACAGTCTGGCGACCGCCTTCGAGGAGCGCTTCGGCATCCGTCCGCTGGAGGGCTATGGTGCGACGGAGTGCAGCCCCGTCATCGCCACGAGCATTCCGTCCTTCCGGGCTCCGGGCTTCTTTCAGCCGGGCTCGCGACGCGGCGCCGTGGGGCCGCCTTTGCCGGGCGTGGCACTGCGCATCGTGGATCCGGAGACGCGCGAGCCGGTGGGCGTGGGTCAGCCGGGCCTGCTGCTCGTGCGGGGCCCGAACGTCATGAAGGGCTATCTCGGGCGAGAGGATCTCACGGCCAAGGCCCTGCGAGACGGTTGGTATGAGACCGGCGATCTGGCCTTGCAGGAGGCCGACGGATTCCTGCGCATCACGGATCGCCTCTCCCGTTTCTCCAAGATTGGTGGTGAGATGGTGCCCCACGGCCGTGTGGAAGAAGCCCTGCACGAGGCCGCTCAGGGTGACGGTAGGTTGTTCGCCGTGACGGCCCTGCCCGACGAACGCAAAGGAGAACGCTTGGCCGTCTTGACCACTCTCGATCAGCAGCACCTCCCGGCGGTTCTGGAGCGTCTCTCCAGCATGGGCCTACCGAACCTCTTCATTCCGCGCCTGGACAGCTTCGTGAAGGTAGACGAGATTCCGATCCTGGGGACCGGCAAGACGGACCTGGCGCGGGTCAAGGCATGCGCCGCGGAGTCCCTGGCATGAGACGCCTTCCGGCTCGGACGGGCCCGGCACTGGGCGCGCTGCTTTGCGTGACGCTTGTCTTCGTGACCCAGTGTGCCGAGCCCGAGCGTGCTCCCTCCTTTCTCGTGGTCTCCATGGACACGACCCGGGCCGACCACCTCGGTGTCTATGGCTACCAACGGGACACCACTCCGCATCTCGATGCGCTGGCAGCCAGGGGCCTGGTGTTCGACCAGATGATCTCCGTTTCGGAGAACACGCTCATCTCCCACGCATCGATGTTCACGGGCCTGGTGCCCGCGGCGCACGGCGCGACGCACGTCGGCGACGGGCAATCCCTGCCGCCGGCCGCCGTGACCATCGCTCAGGACTTCCAACACGCCGGCTATCAGACGGCGGGTTTCGTGGCCCATGGCGACTGGCTCAACGCAGCCTTCGGCATGGATCGCGGCTTCGAGACGTTCAGCAGCGCGTATCGGGACGCAGACTCCGTGCTGGCTGAAGCGGCGGCCTGGCTCGAGGCTCGGGATCGGGACCGCCCTTTCCTGCTGTTCGTACATCTCTTCGACGTTCACTCGGACGCGGGTCCCCGGCCCTACGAGGCCCCCGCGGGATTCGAAGGACGCTACACATCCGGCTACAAGGGGCCCTGGCAGGACTGGGACAAGCAACGGGTGCAGGGAAGCGCGTTCCTGAATGCCGTGAGTGAGGGACACGTGGAACTCCAGCCTGCCGACCTCGCCCATATGGTCGATCAGTACGACGAAGGGCTCGCGGCGACGGATGCGGCACTCGGTGCCTTCATGGACGGTCCGGCACGGGAGGCCCTGGACCAAGCCTTCGTCCTCGTCAGTGCCGACCACGGGGAGGAGCTCGGGGACCACGGGCGCATGTTGCACGGCTCGTTCTACGACGAGGTCGTACGCATTCCCGGAATTCTGGCGGCCCCGCGCCGACGCCCCGACAGCCTCGGCCCACCGCGCGTGGTGACGGAGCAGGTCCGGCTGATCGACGTGCGCCCGACGCTCCTGGCCCTGGCGGAGCTGCCTCGACCCGCACGCTGCCAGGGGGTTTCCTTGGCCTCCTGGCTTCGGGGGGCACGCACCAACTGCCCGTCCGGGCCTGCGGCCGTCTATCACCAGGTCTTGAGAATGGGCGGCTTCAAGCTGCTGAGGGACCGCAACGGGTCGCGGCTCTACAATCTGGAACTGGACCCAGGCGAGCGCAGCGACCTGTCAGGGGACCCGGCCCACAAGCAGCGTTTCCAGACCATGGTCGCGGAGTTGAACGAGATGCGCGCTCGGGACACTGCCTTGGGCGAGGAGCTGCAAAGCTTGGGCGAGTCCCATGTCCCGGGTGAGGAGGCCGCGGCGACGGAGGCCTTGAGGGCCATCGGCTACACCCGCTGACCGGTCGCGGCTGGCCCCGTCTGAACCGGTGTTGTCTCAGCCCCGCCTCGGGCTGAGGATCTGGTAGATTTGAGCCGTTCTCGGGGCGCCGCACATAAGGCGTCCCGTTGGGCCGGGCGGCGGGCCAGGGTTCGGATCGGGATCCGGGCCGGGGCAACGCGTCGCCAGCACACCGCACTCCGTCCCCTTGCACACTTTCTGAAGAGATCCCCATGCCTCTCGTCCCGATGCGCACGCTCCTCGATCACGCCGCCGAGAACAACTACGGCGTGGCCGCCTTCAACGTCAACAACATGGAGCAGATCCAGGCCATCATGACGGCTGCGGATGAGACGGAGAGCCCCGTGATCGTGCAGGCTTCCCGCGGCGCCCGTTCCTACAGCGATGACAACTACCTGCGTCACCTGATGCTCGCGGCGATCGAGCTCAACCCCAAGTTGCCCATCGCCATGCACCAGGACCATGGCAATTCGCCGGCCACCTGCATGAGCGCCATCAACATGGGATTCACCTCCGTGATGATGGACGGCTCCCTGGAAGAGGACGGCAAGACGCCAGCCTCCTGGGACTACAACGTGAAGGTCACACGTGAAGTCGTAAACGCAGCGCACGCCAAGGGCGTCACGGTGGAAGCCGAGCTTGGTTGCCTTGGCGGCATCGAGGATGGGCATGGCGCGGGCCTGACGGGCGAAGAGGCAATGGCCCACCTGACGGACCCCGAAGAGGCGGGGCAGTTCGTGAAGGAAACGGGTTGCGATGCCTTGGCCGTCGCCATCGGCACGAGCCACGGCGCCTACAAGTTCACGAAGAAGCCGAGTGGCAAGGTCCTGCGCATGGACGTGATCAAAGAGATCCACAAGCGCATGCCTGACTGCCACATCGTGATGCACGGCAGCTCCTCGGTGCCGCGCGAGCTGATCGACATCATCAATCAGTACGGTGGCGAGATCCCCGAGACCTACGGTGTGCCTGTCGAGGACATCCAGGAGGGGATCCAGCACGGCGTGCGCAAGATCAACGTCGACACGGACAACCGCCTGGCCATGACGGGTGCGGTGCGCAAGGCTCTGATGGAGAAGCCCGTCGAGTTCGATCTGCGCTACTACCTGAAGCCGGCCCGCGCGGCCATGGTCGAGGTGGTGCGTGCGCGCATGAAGTCTTTCGGCCAAGCGGGGCACGCCGGAGCCATCAAGATGCAGACCCTGGACGAGATGAAGGGCATCTACGACCTCGCGACGGCTTGATGGGCCGGTCGTTGCAGCGGCCTGCTCGAAGGATGGTCATTCGTGGAGCACGAAGTCCGCTGCGGTCGTCGCCACGCCCGTCTCGATGCTCTCGATCGTGAGGATCACGTTCCCGTTGGCGTCGTCCGAGCCCACCATTCGGTGGGGGATGCGCAGGCCGTGCACCTCGCGGAAGTCCTCGAAGGTGCTGCTGTAGGGGATGCTCACGCCCAGGCCGGGGGCGGTCTTCTGGCCCTCCAGCTTGAGCAGATCGCCGGTCTCAGCGTCCACGTAGAGAGCCATCGTCGGCAGCTCGTCGGCGAGTAGTTTCAGCTTCAGGACCTGGCGGTCGCCCAGCTTCTCCCGGCCCGTGATGTGATAGGAATCGCCGTACCCGCTCCAGTCGCTGAACGTCATGAGAGGGTTCTCCTGCCGCGCCTGCTTCAGGCTGACGCCCGCCAGGGAGATGAACGCACTCATGCTGGCACGCTTGGTGCCCACGCCGTCGCCGTAGGCTTCTTCGATGTGGCCGAAGGGGCCGAAATCCACGTCGAGCAGGTAGCGCTCGGGGCCATCGATGGTCCATTGGAGGCGACCTGTCACTCCCGATTGGGCCATCCGAATTGTACCCGTTAGCTGCACAGCGCCCTGGTCGCGCAAGGCTTTGACTGCTGCGTTGCGGGACTCGAAGGCACACAACTGTCGAACAGCTTCCTGGTCCGGGAGCTCTGCCAGCGCAGCAGCGACTCGCGTGCAGACACGCTGTGTTTCCCGCTCGTGGAGGGTGAAGGAGCTTGCGTTACTGCCGTCCTCCTGATGGAACTCCAGCCCGAGGCCAGGCACGGCCCGGAACCACCAGATGCCCTCCTCGTCTGGTGCCCTGAGCCGAAAGACCATCTGTCCGGGAATGTCCACCGCAAGGCGGTTGTTGACGATCTCCACCTCCAGCTCGGCGCCGAGGGCGGGGTCGTCGTAGCGCCCGAGCAGTGTTGCCACCTCGTCCAGATCGAACTCGAGCGGAAACTCGTAGCCCTCGCGGGGGTTTTCGAAGGACGCTCCCCCTTGATGCATCGTGAGTGACTGAACCCTGCCGGACTCATCGCGCGAGAAGGTCGCGGCGATGGTGTTGGTCAGGGTGAAGTACCAGCGACCCTCCTCGTCGGGGTCGACCAACTCGAACAAGGACTGGCCCGGGATGTTGATGGCGAGCTTGCCAGCCGCATTGACCTGAACCGTGAACTCGGCCTTGTTGAAGTGGGCGTAGTCGGCGATGAAGGTGCCGACAAAGTCTTCATAGTCCATGCTCACTGCGTCGCCGGACCCGGCCTCAGCCGGCTCCTGCTCGTTGCCCAGGACGGCTGACCAGACCATGTTGCGAACACCCGCCTGCAGCGACGTCGCGGTCACATTGGTGAGCAGCACCAACCCGAGATTCTCTTCAGGCATGAGGGCCACGGCCGCACCGAAGCCGTCGATGTTGCCGCCGTGTTCCACCACCTTGTGGCCTTCCCACTCACTCAACATCCAGCCCAGGCCGTAGTGGGTGTCGCCGCTGACGCGAATCTGCGGGCTGCGCATCTCGGCGATCTGGTCCGAGGCGATCAGGCGCGTCTCTGCGAATTGGCCGTCGGCGAGTTGCAGCCGCAGCCATTGGCTCATGTCCAGGACATGGGAGTTGATGGCGCCCGCCGGCGCGATGGTGTCGAGCACCCGCATGGGGAGCTGGAGATAGTCTTCTGCGTCAGCGTCCCATTGGTAACCCAGGGAAAGGCGCGGGTCCTTCTGGGCCTCCTCGACGGAGCTGTTGGAGCTGCTCATGCCGAGCGGGTCGAGCAGGCGTGCCTTCAGCAGGCTGTCGTAGTCGGTGTCAGCCGCCTTCGCAGCGGCTTCACCTGCTGCGAGGAACATGACGTTGTTGTAGTGGAAGTTCTTGCGGAAGTCGTCCCAGGGTTCGGCACCGGCAGCGACCTCGAGGATCTGGTCCCGGGAGGCCTCGCCACCGGCCCAGAGGATGCTCATGCGCGTGAAGCCAGTACGGTGGCAGACGAGGTCGCGCAGGGTGACTTCTTCGCCCTCATCAGCGCCCTCCAATGCGAGCTTGAAGCCGGGTAGGTACTTGGTGACGGGGTCATCCCAGGCCATGCGCCCTTCGCTGACGAGCATCGAGATGAGCGCAGTGGTGAAGGCCTTCGTCGAGGATCCGATGGCGAAGAGCGTCTCGGGGGTGACCGCAGCGCCTGTCTCGATGTTGGTCTCACCAAACCCCTTTGCGAGCAGGATCTCGTCGTCCTTCACGATGGCGAGCGCCATGCCCGGGATGTGAAGTTCCACCCGTTGGGCTTCGAGTTGCTCAACCAAACTGTCGAGGCGAGCCTGCAAGGCCTCATCGACAGGTTGTGCCGACTGGGCAGCGAATGCGGGGCTGAACAGCTGGGTCAGGATCAGGGCGGCGGTGAAGGTCTGGCGGAACAGCATGGGCCTGGTTTCGCGGAGTTGGGCGCAGGGACGGTTTCGGAGACGGCGTAGAGTATGCATTCATGCATCTCGCCAGCTTCCTGGGCTAGGCATCGACATGGAGCCGACATGTCGGGATCCTGTCCGGAACGACGGCTCGGCAGCGCTCTGCCCGCTTGTCGGCCCACACGCTTCCTCCTGCTCCGGGTGTGTTCATGCTCCGCGTCTTGCTGCTGACCAGTGCCCTGCTCTCCTGCGCTCCCCTCCTCGAGAACCAGCTAGACATGTCCACAGATGACGACGCCATTCCGAGTGCCCTCATGACCGTGGCGGAGAGCAGTGGGTACACGCGAACGGCGCGGCACGAGGAGGTGTTGGCGCAGCTGGACGCCCTCGCGGCCGCGTCCCCGCTCGTCCGACGCGGGCGGCTGGGGGTCACCTTCGAGGGGCGGGAGATCCCGTGGATCACCGTGGCGGACCCGCCCGTCGAGACAGCGCAGGAAGCGCTCGCCAGCGGCAAGCTGGTGGTCTTCGCATTCGCCAACATCCATGCGGGCGAGGTGTGTGGGAAGGAAGCGCTGGTGCGGCTGGCGCGAGAGATCGTGCTGGCGCCTGGGAGTCCGCAACACGCCGAGCTGCTGCGCCGGCTCGTGTTGGTCTTTGCACCCATCTACAACGGGGACGGCAACGAACGCTTCTCGACAACGAATCGACCCAACCAGGACGGCCCTGCCGAGGGCCAGGGGCAGCGGCCCAACGCCCAGGGTCTCGACCTCAATCGGGACAGCATGAAGCTGGAAAGCCCCGAGGCGCGGGCCATGGCTGCTTTCCTCACGGAGTGGAGCCCGCATCTGGTGTTCGATCTCCACACCACCAATGGCAGCTTGCACCGCTACCTCTTGACCTATGCGCCGCCGCTGAATCCGGAGGGCCATCCCGAGCCCATCGCCTTCGTGCGCGAACGCATGCTGCCCGAGGTCAGCCGCCGGCTGCTGGAGCGGACCGGCTACGACACCTTCTTCTACGGCAACTACACCGAGCTGGACGGGGATCCCCATGGCGCCTGGTCGACGTACAGCGCTCAGCCCCGCTTCGGCGCCCAGTACCACGGCCTGCGGGGGCACATGTCCATCCTCTCGGAAGCCTACAGCCACGCGCCCTACCGGGAGCGGGTTTTGGCCACGCTCGAGTTCATGCGCGAGTGCTTGGTGTTTGCCGCCGAGCATTCTGCGGACATGAAGACCGTGGTGGAGCAGGCTTGGCAGGAGGTTGCACGGGGGCTGGATCTGGGTCGCGTGGGCTTCCGCCATCGCCTCGCGTCGTCTTCAGAGCCAGCGGTCATCCGCGGTTGGGTTGAGTCCCGGGATGAGCAGGGCCGCTGGGTGCATACCGACGAGCCTCGGGACTACCACGTACGGCACGATGACCACTTCGAGGCGAGCGTCTGGGTCGAGCGCCCGGCTGGCTACTACATCCCGGCGAAGCTCACGGGCGTGTTGGATGTTCTGCGGGCGCACGGGGTTCGCATGGCGCACGTGGAGGGTGCGACCGAAGCGGGGATGGAGGTGGAAGTCTCGCGGGTGGATGCCGTGAACAGGGCCGAGACCCCCTTCGAAGGTCATCATCTGCTCAGCCTCGAAGTGACGACGCGCAGGGAGCAGAGACGCTTCGACAGCAGCTGGGTCCATGTGCCCGTCGACCAGCCCCTCGGCACCCTGGCGGTCTACTTGCTGGAGGCGCTGTCGGACGACGGCCTGGTCGCCTGGAACCTGCTCGACGAGCAGCTTGCCCCAGGTGAGGACTACCCGATCTTGCGCCTGCTGAGGACCGGACTGTGAGCTGGCCCAGGTTTGAAGGGGCTCTCTTGGAGAGCTGATGGGGGCCGACCTGGGCTCGGTGGAGGTTGGGTGGAACGGTCGGGCGGAAGGGCTGGCGCAAGGGGGGCGGATGGTAGGGTGTGCCGCGCACCGCGGGCCTTCCGCGTTGCCCCCTCCGGCCGATCAGTTTTCGGCATCACTTGTGAATCTTGAAGGAGTACCGGGCATGAAGTCTCTGCGCATTGTTGGTTCTGCACTCGTCCTCAGCGCTCTCGCCTGCGGGGGCGACGCAACCACGGACTCCGGTTCGGACGCGGCAGCCGACACGGGTGCAGCGGGCGGCACGGACACCAGTCCTGCGACCAGCTCATCCACGACTCCTGACGAAGTGGTCCAGGAGCAGGTCGACGTCCTGAACGACATCGCCAAGCAGGTGGAATCCATCGACAGCAAGGACGACGTCGAGGCCGCCAAGCCGAAGCTGCGTGAGTTGGCCGACGATCTCAAGGCCGCCCGTGACCGTTGGGAAGGCCTGCTGGCAGACGGTGTGTCCCAGGAAGACTTGGACGCGGCTGTCGAGGACAGCAAGGCCCTCATGAAGGCTGGCACCCGTATCGAAGACGCGTTCAAGGAGCTGGCGACCAACCCGAGTCTGTTGACGAGCCTTCCGTCCCTGGTGAGCGAGTTCGGCGACATCTACAAGACGAAGTAGGGGTTTCGCCACTCACCGTCTTCAGGGTCCAATCCGCACTCGGAGCTCCTCGTGCAGCTCGGTTTCGTCCTCGATATGACCCGGTGCATTGGCTGCCATGCCTGCACCGTCGCCTGCAAGTCAGAGAACGCCGTCCCCGTCGGGGACTTTCGGACCTGGGTGAAGTACACGGAGGAGGGGAGCTTTCCCGAGGTGGATCGCTCCTTCACGGTGTTGCGCTGCAATCAGTGCAGCGATGCACCTTGCGTGACCATCTGCCCTGTCACGGCGCTCGACAAGCGGCCGGACGGGATCGTGGACATCGATCACGACGTTTGCATCGGCTGCAAGGCTTGCATGCAGGCTTGCCCCTACGACGCCATCTATCTCAACGAAGGCACCGGCACCGCCGAGAAATGCCACTTCTGTGCGCACCGTGTCGAGAACGGCCTGGCTCCGGCTTGCGCCGTGGTCTGCCCGACCGAGGCCATCATTCCGGGTGACTTCGACGATGCGAACAGCCGGGTGTCAGTCATGGAGCACGACTTCGACCTGACGGTGCGCAAGCCGGAGGCGGGGACGAACCCGAATGTGAAGTACCGGGACGCGGCCCAGGCAGGCATCGACCCCTCGTTGACGAATGCGTCGGGGGGCTTCCTCTGGTCACAGCAGCAGAGTGGCCCACAGATGGACGCCGAGCTGTTCAATGCCCTGGAAGACCATGCCAAGGGTGGCGAGACGGCGCGCACGACCTATGACGTGAACCGCCAGCCGCTCTGGGGGGGCGCCATCACGGGCTACCTGTTCTTCAAGTCCTTGGCGGCTGGTGTGTTCTTGGCGGGCACGGCGCTGCTGGAGCCCTTGGGGGTCAGCGGCGCTGCTTCTGGTTGGTTCAGGCCTGCCATGGCCGTGCCCCTGCTCTCGTTGGTGTTCCTGGGGCTGACCATGGTCCTGCTCGTCGCGGACCTCAAGCGACCCGAACGCTTCCTGAAGATCATGCTGCGTCCCAACTGGAACTCCTGGTTGGCCAAGGGCAGTTACATCTTGATGTTCTACGGCATGGCCCTCACGGCGTGGCTGCTGATCGGTTTCGTGGAGCACACGCCCTCGGGTGTCCTGGGGTGGAATCTCGCGATCCTGACCATGCTGTTGGGGGCGGCCAGCGCCGCCTACACGGCCTTCCTGTTCGGCCAGGCCAAGGGGCGCGTGCTCTGGATGAAGCGCGGCTATGCCCTGCACCTGGTGGCGCAAGCCGTGGTGGCTGGGAGCGCATTCCTGTTGGCCATCTCCAGCTTGCTGGGGGTGGGCGAAGCGTCCAGCCAGGTGCTCGGGGACATGTTGCTCGTGTCCTTGCTCCTGCACGCGGGGCTCACTCTGGGCGAGGGCAAGCTGGCACCGGTTGGCCGAGAGAAGGAATTCGCACGGGCGGTGCGCTTGCTGAAGCACGGACCCTATGCCCGCAAGCATTGGTTGCTGGGCCTCGGCCTCGGCGTGCTGTTGCCCATGGGCTTGTTGTTTGCCGCCTCGAGTGGGCCGGTCGCCGTGGTTGCGGGCGTGCTGGCGCTCGCAGGCTTGTATGTCGAGAAGGACTGCTTCGTCCGCGCAGGGCAGGCATTGAAGATTAGTTGATGGCGTGCTGTCTCGCGGCGTCTGACAGTCGCGCATTCAAGGGCCTCGAACCATGACCGACGACTCCTCACGCTCCGCCGATTTGCCCGAGGGGTCAGGCGTCTCCCCGGACGCGTCTCTTGCTCCGGCCACTCCTCCGTGCGTGCCGCCTGGTGGGCGCCCGTCTCCTTGGGAGCTGGCTGTGGGGCCGGCGCCGGAGCACTGGGATGACTGGATGGAGCTGGACGCCGAGGCCTGGCCACGGCGCAAGGAGCGCCACTACCGCTGCGTGCCCACCATCTGCTTCAACTGCGAGTCGGGCTGTGGGCTGCTTGCCTTCGTGGACAAGAGCACCGGCGAGGTCGCCAAGTTCGAAGGCAACCCCGTGCACCCCGGGAGCCGGGGCCGCACCTGCGCCAAGGGGCCGGCGACCATCAACCAGGTGCAGGACACCGAGCGGATCCTGACGCCCCTGAAGCGCGACGGGCCCCGGGGCTCGGGCAAGTTTCGCGAGGCGACCTGGGAAGAGGCCCTGTCGGACATCGGCGGACGCATCCGCAAGGCGTTCCAGGAGGAGCGTCAGGACGAGGTCGTCTATCACGTGGGGCGGCCTGGGGAAGACAACTTCGTCTTGCGCATGTTGCAGGCCTGGGGTATCGACGGCCACAACAGCCACACCAACGTCTGCAGTGCGGGCGCCCGCTTCGGCTATTCGCTGTGGTTCGGTGCCGACCGCCCTTCGCCTGATTTCGCGGGCACGAAGTTCATGCTCTTGCTGTCGGCGCACCTGGAAACGGGGCACTACTTCAACCCTCACGCCCAGCGCATCATCGGGGCCAAGGAGGCCGGCGCACGCATCGCCGTGGTGGACGTGCGTCTCTCCAACACGGCGAGCCATGCGGACCACTGGATCTCTCCCTGGCCCGGCACCGAGGCCGCCATGCTGTTGGGCGTCGCGCGGGAGTTGTTGCTGAGTGGGCGCTACGACGAGGCCTTCCTCAAGCGGTGGGTGAACTGGGAGGCGTACCTCACAGCGCACGATTCCGACGGCCCCGGGACCTTCGACCACTTTGTCGAGCTGCTCAAGAAGCTCTATGTGGACTACACCCCGGAGTTCGTGGCCCAGGAATGCCATGTGCCAGCAGACACGGTGCAGACCCTGGCCGACGAGATCGCAGCGGCGGGAAGCCGCTTCAGCAGCCACCTGTGGCGCAATACGGCTGCCGGACACCTGGGTGGTTGGCAGGTGGCGCGTGCGCTCCTGTTCCTGCACGTGCTCTCGGGAAGCGTGGGAACGGAGGGCGGCCTGAACCCCAACAGCTGGGATAAGTTCGTTCCCAAGCCCAGCGAGAACCCGCCGCCCATCAAGCGCTGGAATGAACGCCACTGGCCGCGGGAGTATCCGCTGGCCCACTACGAGATGAGCTTCCTGCTGCCGCACCTTCTGCGGGACCAGGGCAATCGCATCGACACCTACTTCACGCGGGTCTACAACCCCGTCTGGACGAACCCGGATGGTTGCTCCTGGATCGAGATGCTCGAGGACGAGGAGCGCATCGGGTGCCATGTGGCTCTGACGCCGATCTGGTCTGAGAGCGCGCAGTGGGCGGACTGGGTGTTGCCCATGGGCCTCGGCCCCGAGCGACACGACATCATGAGCCAGGAAACCCATGCGGGAACCTGGATCGGCTTTCGCCAACCGGTGGGGCGGGAGTACCTGCGCCAGGAGGGGGAACCCCAGGACAGCACCCTGGGAACCAACCCCGGGCAGGTCTGGGAAGAAGTGGAGTTCTGGATCGCGCTGACCTGGCGCATCGACCCCGATGGCGAGATGGGGATCCGCAAGTACTTCGAGAGCACGGCGACGCCGGGCACACCGGTGTCGGTGGACGAGTACTTCGGCGACATCTTCGACAACAGCGTGCCGGGCCTGAAGCAGACGGCCAGCGAGGCGGGTTGCACACCCCTGGAGTACATGCGCCGCTTCGGTGCCTTCGATGTGCCCTACAGCGGGCAACGTCGCTACGAGGCGGACGCCGCCGAAGGGGAGGGCGTGTCTCTTGCGAGCGGGGAGCAGAAGGCGGGCTTCAAGACCCCCAGCGGCAAGCTGGAGTTCTTCTCGCCGACCCTGGAGGAATGGGGCTTCGGTGATTCGTCCATCCCCGGCTATGTGCACAGTCAGGTGCACATCGAGAATCTGGACCTGGACGCCGGAGAACGGGTGCTCTTGCCGACCTTCCGCCTGCCGACCCTGATCCACACACGATCGGGCAACGCCAAGTGGTTGCAGGAGATCAGCCACACCAACCCGCTTTGGATCCACCCGGACGACGCGCTCAAGCTGGGAGTCGCCAACGGAGGCCTGGCGCGTGTCGCTACGCGCATCGGATACTTCGTGATCCGGGCCTGGGTGACGGAGGGCATCCACCCAGGCATCGTCGGTGCCAGCCACCACGTGGGGCGCTGGCGCATGCACCGTGAGGTGGGCGGGCAGAAGCGCGCAAGTGCGCTCGTGGACATCGAACGCAAAGGCTCGACCTTCCTCTTCCGCAACAAGGAACAGGTCAAGCCGTACGCCAGCGGGGACCCGGACAGCGAAAAGGTCTGGTGGAACGAGACCGGCGTCAACCAGAACATGACCTTCCCGGTGCAGCCGGACCCCATGTCGGGGATGCATTGCTGGCACCAGAAGGTGACAATCGGGCCCGCACACGAGGGCGATCGCTACGGCGACATCTTCGTGGACACCGCCAAGTCCCGTGAGGTCTGGCAGGAATGGAAGGCCTTGACGAAGCCGGCCCCAGGACCCGGTGGCCTGCGAAGGCCGTTGTGGATGAACCGCCCGCTTCGGCCGGTGGACGAGGCTTACAAGCTCTAAGCGGAACTGCCAGGCATGGGCATGGACCTTCTACGATTCGTGGGTGGCTTGGTCCTCCTGCTCGGTGGCGGCGAGGCCCTCGTGCGGGGTGCTGCGGGCCTGGCTCGCCGTCTTGGAATCTCGCCAGCCATCGTCGGTTTGACGGTGGTGGCTTTCGGGACGAGCGCCCCCGAGCTGGTGGTCTGCCTCTTCGCGGCGAGGGATGGCACCCCGGGAATCGCCTTCGGAAACATCGTGGGCTCCAACATCGCCAATGTCGGATTGCTGTTGGGCCTGACGGCCATGTTCCGGCCGTTCATCGTCCACAGCAACTTGGTGATGCGCGAGCTGCCCATGATGTTGTTGGCAAGCGTCGCCGCGGCGGCCTTGTTCCTGGACGGTGCCCTGCATGGCGGCGAGGCCGACGGCCTGCATGCGGGAGATGGGCTGATGCTCGCGCTCTTCTTCAGCGTGTTCATCTACTACACCGCTTCGGACGTCCTGCGCTCCCGCAACACGGACACGCTGCTCAAGGAGACTGGGGATGTGCCCGGCGCCGATTCCAAATCCAGCGTCGGTACCCTGCTGTTGTTCGTGATCGTGGGCGCCGTGGGCCTCGCGTGGGGCGGCAATCTGATGGTGGCGGCAGCGACCTCGGTGGCGCGATCGCTCGGTGTCGCGGACGTCGTCATCGCCGCCACGGTGGTTGCCGTGGGCACGAGCCTGCCTGAGTTGGCGACATCGATCCTCGCTGCCAAGCGCGGCGAGGGGGAGCTGGCCGTGGGCAACCTCGTGGGCTCGAACATCTTCAACCTGCTGCTGGTCCTGGGCACGACGGCACTTGTCGCCCCCATCCCGCTGCCCAGTGGTGGCGGCGTCGACCTGGCCATCATGGTGGGGCTGGCCATCATCCTGCTACCGCTGTGTCTGGCCAACGGGCGCCGCGTGACCCGTCGGGAAGGAGTGCTACTCGTAGCGATCTACGGGGGGTTCATGGCCTGGCAGATCATGCGGCCGACCTGACGCGACCTAGCTGACGTGCTGGGAAGCCGGCTCGTCAGAGCACGCCGTAGGCCAGCATGGCGTCAGCGACCTTCCGAAAGCCTGCGATGTTGGCACCGGCGACGTAGTTGACGAACTGACCTTCCCGGGAGCCGTAAGACACGCACTGGGCGTGGATGTCGGCCATGATCTTCTGCAGGCGCTGGTCCACTTCCTCCCGGGACCATGAGAGGCGTTGGGCATTCTGGCTTTGCTCGAGGCCTGAGACCGCCACGCCACCTGCGTTGGCTGCCTTGCCGGGGGCAAACAGGATGGACGCCTCACGGAAGAGGTGCGCGCCCTCGAGGGTCGTGGGCATGTTCGCCCCTTCCGCCACGGCCTCGACGCCGTTGCTGACGAGAGTCCGTGCGTCCTTGGCGTCGAGTTCGTTCTGGGTCGCGCAAGGCACCGCCAACTGGCCGGGGATGGCCCAGGGCCGCTGGCCCGCCAGGAAGTCGCAGCCGAACGTCTTCGCGTACTCTTCCAGGCTGCCCCGGCGGACTTCCTTCAGGTCTTTCAGGAAGGCCAGCTTCTCGGCATCGATGCCGGCAGGATCGTGGATGAAGCCATTGCGGTCTGAGGCCGTGACACACAAGGCGCCGAGCTCGTTCAGCTTTTCGATGGCGTAGAGCGCCACGTTGCCGGAGCCGGAGACCAAAGCCGTCTTGCCTGCGACGCTCTGACCCTGGTGCGCCAACATGTTCTGCAGGAAGTACGCGCAGCCGTAGCCCGTCGCCTCCGTGCGCATGAGGCTTCCACCATAGGAGAGGCCCTTGCCGGTGATGGTGCTGTGGAAGCGGTTCATGAGCCGCTTGTACTGCCCGTACAGGTAGCTGATCTCGCGCGAGCCCACGCCGATGTCGCCGGCCGGCACGTCCGTCTCCGGGCCGATGTGGCGATGCATCTCGGTCATGAGGGATTGGCAAAAGCGCATCACCTCACGGTTCGACTTGCCCTTCGGGTTGAAGTTGGAGCCACCCTTCGCGCCGCCCATGGGGAGCGTGGTCAGGCTGTTCTTGAACACCTGCTCGAAGCCCAGGAACTTCAACACGCTCAACGTGAGGGTCTTGTCGAAGCGCAGGCCGCCCTTGTACGGGCCGATGCTGTTGTTGAACTGCACGCGCCACGCACGGTTCACCCGGACGTTTCCCGCATCGTCCTCCCAGGTCACGCGGAAGATGATGATCCGGTCCGGCTCGGTCATGCGTTCGAGGATCTGTGCCTCCCGGTACTCCGGGTGCTCAAGCGTGAAGGGGATGACGGATTGTGCGACTTCCTGCACGGCCTGATGAAACTCGGGTTCGTGAGGGTTGCGCTCGATGAGGCCGGCCATGAATCGTTCGAGTTCTGCGGCGGCTGTCGGGTTGCTGGTGCTGGACATCGAGGGGCTCGTGAAGGAAGGGAAAAGCTGAAGAGGACGTCAGTTCGGAGGGGAGCGTCGAGCTCATGTGCAGCTCAGGCGCGGTTGGTTGCCCGGGTCATTCGCCTCGAGAAATGCCGCACTGACCACAGAAGCGTGCGTCTGCGCTGAGCGGGCTTCCGCACCCGGTGCAGAAGCTGGCCGAGGGAGCCGCGGTCTTCTTCGCCAGCAGCTCTTCGCCGCAGGCATTGCAGAACCGCCCCGGTGCGACGCTCTTCTGGCAGGCACCACAGACGACGCCCGCAGCTGCCGGCGCCAGCATCTGCCCGCCGCGGTGGTCGGCGACGAGCATCTGCGCCAGCCCCATGCCGACACCCAGGCCGGCTCCGCCCATCAGGCCAGCGCCCGCACTGCCATCACCGCCACCGCCGCCGAGGGCCATGCCCTCACCTGCGCCCATGAGGGCCTTGCCGGCCGCGAAGGACTTGTAGCCCTCCACACCTCCGACGGTGCGCAGGTAGGCCGCGTCGGTGTAGAGCTTCTTGAGGGTGGTGGCGTCGTCCTCGTCGATGGCGATCACGAAGTTCCCGAGGCGCGGGATGCGCACGCCGTAGCTCTGGACGTGTTTGGTCATGCCCTGCAACACGTCGGTTTCGATCTCCTCGGTGTAGGCACCCGAGGTGACGTCCAGCAGGGGCCAGTCCTTCTTGACGAGCAGCTCGGCGATGTGATCGCGGATGACTTTCAGCACCTGCTCCTTCATCCAGGAGCGCACCATGTAGGACTCGGCACGGCCCATGCCCACGAGGCCGGTGATGAGTCGTTCTGGGTCATTGACCTGGAAGGAGAACTCGCCGTGCACCATGCATTCCACGGGCACACCGCTCTTGGGGTCTTCCACATGGCCGATGCGACCACCGAACTTGATGCCGACATGTTCGCGCACGCTGACAAAGAAGACTTCGGCGATGAAGACGTTGCCGCCCGTGACGCTGTCCACCAGCTCAGACAGGAAGGGCAGGTTGCTGGAGTCCAGGGTGTGTCGACCCGGGCCCAAGGTGCTGACGACCTTGCCGTCGCGGAAGAAGACAGCCAGCTCGTCGGCTTCCACCGTGAGTTGGGACTTCATTGGGATCGTCGAGTCAGGATGCTTCCAGACCACGTGCGCCTTGGCGTCGTCCGGGCGCGCGACCATCATTTCGCCGACGCCGCGCTTGAACCAGTCGATCAAACCCATCGAAGCTACCTCCAGTGAGCAGGGAAGGGCGCGATGATCCGCGCGGACACGGGCCATGTCCAGCAGGCCTTGCTCGTCAGGCCCTGACTCTCCGGCCCCGGCGGGTGGTAGGCTGCCGCGCGTGCATTCCGTTGGAGAGCTGAGCCGCCTTGGCCACACCGAGTGACGACCAACAGAAGGATCCTGGCCCCGAGCAGGGGGTGGAGATTCTCGACGAGGCAGTGGTGAGCGAAAGTGCTCGGGAGATCTTCCCCTGCGACAATTGCGGCGCGCGAATGCACTGGGACCCCACGCTGGATGTGATGGCTTGCGACCACTGCGAGCACACGAGGGCCGTACCCCGGGCCGAGGGGACGATCCTGGAGCGGCCCTTGTCCGAGGCGGGGGATGCCGCCCGGGGGCTGGGCCTCGACCTGCGTGTGATCCAGTGCGATACCTGTGGGGCGCGGGTGACCTTGGATGGCCAGGAGACGACCGAGACCTGTGTCTACTGCGGTTCGGCGCAGGTCCTGGCCCGCTCCGCGAACCGGAACGCCTTGCGTCCAGAATCCCTTGTGCCTCTGGACATCGGGGAGGCGGCCGTTCGCGAAGGCTTCCGGCGCTGGCTGAAGGGGCTCTGGTTCCGCCCGCAAGCGCTGAAGCAGGCGAGGGCCGTCCAGGCCGTGGGCATCTATGTGCCCTTCTGGACCTTTGACTGCTCGGTGCGCTCCGAGTGGTCTGCGGACGCGGGATACTACTACTGGGTGACCCAGACGTATGTGGTGATGGTGAATGGAAAGCCCCAAGTCCGCACGCGTCAGGTGCGGCGGACGCGATGGGAGCCAGCGTGGGGCATGCGCAACGATCAGTACGACGACGTCTTGGTGGCCGCGTCCAAGGGGTTGTCCGCGGAACTCCTGCTCGACCTCGGTGCCTTCGACACCTCGGCACTTCAACCGTACCAGCCCGAATTCCTGGCTGGCTGGCGCGCGGAGGAATACCAGCTGGACCTCGCGGACGGCTGGGTGCAGGGCCAGGCACGCATCGAGGCCTCCCAGCAAGCGCGCTGTGCGGGCGACGTACCCGGGGACACCCATCGATTCCTGCGCGTCCAGAACACCGTCTCCGATGTGCGCTGGAAGCACGTGCTGCTTCCCGTTTGGAGTCTGGCCTACACCTACGGCGGCAAGAGCTACCAGGTTCTGGTTCACGGCCAGTCGGGCAAGGTGGTGGGGCACGCTCCCTATAGTTGGCTGAAGATCACGATGCTGGTGCTGGCTGGGGTAGCCCTCGCCCTCGCTGTGGTTGCGGCCAACGGCTGAAGGTCAGGCGGGGGACGCAGGAGAGGTTCAAGGCCGAGCGGACGCGGGCCCGATAGACCGCAGATGCCGGACGCTTCCGACGACTCCCAGATTCCGTCCCCCCGCGATTCCGATACTGGAAACGCTGCGGAGACAGCACCGAAGACCTCCCACGCCGGGGCCGAGGCTCAGGATCCGCTGAAGCCTGATCCTGCCCCGAGCCCGGAGGCGGCTCAACCGGGGGCGGAAGAACCGCAGACAGCTGAGCCGGTGTCGAGCCAAGAGAGCTCCAGCGAATCGGCGACTGCTCAGCCGGCCGCGGCGGGAACGGAAGCGGGAGGTTCCCAGGCGGATCCGCTGGATGCACCCACTGCTCGGGAGCCCCTCATGCCCCCTCACGCCGCGGGAGCATGGGATGGCGCGGCGGAAAGAGCGCAGTCTGCGACAGCAGGATCCGATGGCCCTGGATCGGCCGCAGTGGACGCCCCGAATTCCCTGGCCGGTGTCCAGCCGCCCCCTCTCGAAACGCCTGCCTCCGAGCAACAAAAGCTGCTCGACCCCGGTCCCAAGCTGGGGGCTTGGATGAAGGCAGGAACCAAGAAGGCCAAGCAGGCCAAGGGGGACAAGGGGGAGAAGAAGCCTCCTGTGCCAAAGGGGGGCCGACGTCGCGCCGTCATCCTGCTCGGGCTCCTCCTGGTTTCAGCCGGCGGCCTCATGATCATCGACCTCGACCAGGTCATGAGCATGGTCGGCATGGGGGCCGACCTCGGTCCGACCAAGAAGTCGAAGAAGAAGGGCGGCAAGAAGGGCAACGAGCTGGTTTCGGCCGAGAAGCTCTCGGAGAAGACGGCTTCCGCTTCCACCAGGTCTCCCGTGTCGGCCTTGGCAGAGCTCGAAGCACGATCGCGCTTGCTGCTCGCTGATCACCAGCGGGCCTGGCAATTGGGCGACTTGGAGGCTTCGGAGAATGCCTTGTCCGAGCTGAGGGCCGTCAGCACCGAGGAGACTGGCCAGGATCTCCTGGCGCGTGCGCTCGCAGACCGCTTGCTTTCGGCCTGGAACGCCAAGGACTCCCGGGAAGCAGCGCGTCTCGTGGAAGAATTGCGGGAGCTGGCCGAAGGGGAAGCCAGTCTGGCCGGAACGATCGATGTCGTGGCCGAGGCGCTCGCCATGCATCACACCTTCCTCCTGCGAGAAGTCTCCGCAGGGCAGGGTTCCACGGCGCAGGGCATGCTCGAGGATTCCTACGCACTGCTCGATGAGCTGGACTTGCTGATCATCAGGCCGGGAGCAGGGGAGGCTCGCATGGAGGCGTATGCGTCTGCGCTCTACAACGCACATGCTCATGCCAGCCAATCTGAAGACACCCTGCGCGCCGTCTCGCTGATCGGTGGCCTGCGGCGTCTCACAGCGGATCAACAGGATCGATCCGTGGTGCTCCCATTCTTTGCGAAGGCGCTCTTCAATGAGCACAGGACAGCCTGCAGTGCGTTGGCCTTGTCGTCGGCAGAAGCGCTGATGGGGGAACTGTATGGCCTGACGGACATGCGCTGGGCGGATGAGTCCGAGAAGGCACGACTGGCGCAGGCCCTGTTCAACGGCCATTGGGCATCACGCCAGGTTGGAGATGTCAGCCAGTCGGCGTACTACCTGAACGAGCTGCGGACCCTGCATGAGCACCCCGCGGGCACCAGCGGTCAGCGGCTTGAGTTGGCACGGGCCCTGTTCAACGCCCATCAGGATGCGGCACATCGTGGCGATGAGCTGCTCGGCACGGCACTCCTGGATGAACTCCGCGCGCTGTGCTCGTCGGGGCAGGCGACGGAAACCCAGCGCCATCAGTTGGCGAAGGCTCTCTACGATGCCAGCCGTTCAGCGCACGGGTGGGGGCGCGATGAGCAGAGCGGTGCGCTGCTCGACGAGCTGCGCGATCTAGCGCAGCGCCAAGAGGCCACGGATGACCAACGGTTGCAGCTCGCCAACGGGCTCTACAATGCCCACACGGTGGCAGCGGCTGTGGGTATGACGGACCTCGCCGGGCAGTTGCTCGAAGAACTTCGCGAGCTTGCGGCCATGGCGGATGCACGCCACCCGCTCCGACTCTTCCTCAACAGCAGCCTCTTGGACTCTCGGGATTCGGAGAGCGAAACGCAGGCGGCGCGCGACTGACGCGCTGGGTCAAGCAGGGTGCGCTTGAAGGGGGCCCTGGGGATGCGGGGAGTCGAACCGGGGGATCGACGGTCTTTCCAGCCGGACATCGCAGGCCGCAGAGCATGAAAACAGCGCTCTTGATGCACTCCTATGCATGGTTTTGCATGCGTCGGTTCATGCATACAGGGCCTGAATTCGAGGGCCCAGGAGCCCCTCGCTCTCAGGGAACAAGATTCTCTAGAGAAGATTCAATGCCACGACACCTTTCAGCCGAAGTGAGTGTCCGGACAACAACTCACGACCCGTGAAAGCGGCCGACGTAGGCAGCAAGGCGGGCTCGAAGCAAAGGTATCTCAAATGATTAAACCGATGGTCATCAAGAAGGATGGCATCCACGGTTTCACGCTCGTCGAGCTTGCCGTCGTGGTCGTCATCATTGGCGTGCTGGCAGCGTTTGCCGTTCCGCGCTTTCTCAGCTCTGTTGAACGCTCGAAGGCTGCTGAGTCATTCAACTACCTCGCTACGGTGCACGCCGCCATGGAGCGCTACCACGCTCGCCAGGGCACGTACGCCACCAGCATCGGCTCGCTCGACACCGAGCTGGGCTCGCTGGAGTACTTCAGCGTGGGCAGCGTTGCTGTGCCCTCGACGGAGTCTTCGCTGGAGACTGGGTGGGAGCTGACGCTGACTCGTACGGGTGCCAGTGCTGGTTACGGTGCCTACACCGTGGTGTTCAACCACAACGGTTTTGACACCACCACGAGCACGATCTCCTCCGAGATCAGCCCGCTGCAAACCAGCAGCTGATCCTGTTGGAATGATGACAGCCCCCGTCCGGCCGATCTGGCCTGACGGGGGCTGTTCGCGTCTCACCAAGACTGGGAGTCAGACCGATGGCCGTTGGCAAGGCCCTTCGACTCAAGACCGCAACGGGTCTCTATCTCACTGATGGAGCCCTGGTCTACACCAAGGTGGCGAAGACCCCATTGGGCATGCGCGAGGTGGCCACGGAAACGATTCCCCTGGGGGACAGCAGCCTGAGCGAGTGTGTTGCCAAGCTCGTAGAGGAGAAGAAGCTCGCGGGACAGATCGTTTGTGGCGTCGACCCCAAGCGCTTTTATCTGATCACCCGTGAGCCGCCGACTCTCCAGGATGATGAGGACATGGAGGACGCCATGGCCGGAGGCCTGGCCCACATGCCCGGCGGGCTCGTCTCCGCCACCACGCCGGTTCGCCTGGCCGGCAAGAGCATGATGACCTTGCTGGCGATGTCCGGTGACGTCGCCCGACAGACCATCCGCGGGTTGGGCGGCATCAAGGAGAAGCAGCTCTGGATGACCGGGGTCCCTATCGCGCTCTACGCCGCTGCGCGTGCCGACCCCAAACCGTCCAGGAAGTATGCGAGCGAGGTGCGCGTGTTCCTGCACGGTTCCGAAGCCATGGCCGTGCTCGCCTACGGCGGCACCCCGGTGGCCCTGCACGTCTTCGACTGCCCGCCGGACGGACAGGCGCGTGCCTTGGAGTTTGCCGCACGCAATATGGAAGCCCGCGCCCGAGCCACGCTCGGCTTGAAGGGCCTCGACGTGATCTATCTCCACCTCGGTCAGGAGAGTGCCGAGTTGGCAAGCCGCACGGCAGACGCCACCGGTGGCCACGTCGTCGCAGCGCCTGAGGTCTCGATGACTCCCCAGGCATCGAGCGCGGCCCTGGGGGCCTTCGGCCTGTCCAAGAAGCCCAAGGGCTTCTTGAATCTCTTCGAGAAGGTCTTCGAGCCAGCTGGCTTCATGAAGAACTTCCCGCTGCTGGCCGCGATCATGCTGCTGGCGATCACAGCGGGTGTGGGGTTCGCCTTCGCGCACCAGCGCTCGGGTTTGGAGGTCGAGGCCAAGGCGCTGAAGAAGAAGGCCAAGGCTGCCTACACCAGCGTCGGCATCAGCAAGGACTCGTTGAAGAAGGCCCATGAAGGACTGAAGGAGGAGTATCGCCTCACGAAGTACTTCATCACCGATCGGGCGTTCTGGGGCGACATCCTGAAGGACTTCCCAGACGTGATTCCGCCCACCATGCAGGTCGAGGACTTCCATGGGCGGGATACGGTTCTCTTCCCCCGCAAGAAGAAGCGCGATGCAAGCGTGACTGCCAAGCTCCGGCAGCTCTCGCTCGCCGCGACGGCTCCCGTGGACGCAGCCATCTCGACGCCGCCCGAGCTCGACATGCTGACCCAGGCCGTGCGCGAGTGTGACAGCATTCGCCAGCTGTTCCCCCGTATCACCACAGCCAATACGCGTCTCATGCCGGGCGCAGAGCAGCCCATGACCCGCATTCTGCTGACGGTCTCACCTTGAGGTAACAATCGTGGAAACGGGCATCGACAAGAAGCAGATCGAGGCAGCGCGCCAGTTCTTTCTGGGGCTGTCGAAGGATCGGGTCATGCTCCGCTTCGTGGTCTGCCTGGGGATCCTGGTGGTGGGCTGGTTCGGCGTCGTGAGCCCGCAAGCGGATGCCCTGGCGAAAGCTCGGGGGACCCTGGAATCCGTGCGCAAGCAGGATAAGCGTGCCAGCGAGGCCGTCTTCTATACGCACCAGGTCGAGAGCTACGAGCCCTTCCTGTTCAACAGCACCGAGCCCAGCACTCTGCAGGACTACGTCTCACGCATGGTGACAGCGAGCGGGGCGCACATCCGCGGCATGGTCAACAAGAAGACGGAGGCCAAGGGCCCTTTCAAGATCATCGAGTTGGAACTCACGGCGTATGGCACGTTCAGCGAACTGGCGGATTTCGTGGATCGCCTGGAGCGCGGTGACAAGGTAGTGCGCTTGGAGAAGTGTCGGCTCCAGGCCACCAAGACGCAGATCATCCTCGACTGCGTCCTGAACGCACTGGTGCGACCGAAGGGCAAGGTCGTCGCGGAGGCGGGCGAGCAGGGCGACCCAGATGCGGGGCTGGACGATGAAGCCGTGAAGGAGGCGGGGAGCTTCAGGTCCAGCCAGCCGACGCCCGGCGACGAGACAACGCCGACGGGCAGCGACACCTCAGTGCAGCAGGGGTCGTCTCCCTGATGGACTTCGTCAAGCAACACATCGCCCTGTTGGTGGCAGCCTTCCTGCTGTGGTTCGGCTATGGCGAGTTGAACTCCGAGCAAGCCGCGGAAGCCAAGAAGAAGAAGCTGGAGGGCATTGGACCCCGCTATCTGGCGGTCCGGCCGCAGGATCAGGAGCGCCGGGTGCTCGAAGATCCCTACCGATTCACGAGTATCGAGGCGGAACAGCAGCAAGATGCATCAACCGGGGCTGCTTCATTGGACGAGGAAGAGGGCATGACTCCCTATGCCTCGAACAGTCCTCATGCCGGTGGTGCCGAGACCGTGGATCCGAGGGGGCCCAACCCCAACGGCGGGGCGGGGTCCGTGTCCACCCAAGGTGCGGATACATCTGGCGCCGGACTGGGTCGTGCCGTACCGCCGGCGCAAGGCGCGGGGCACGCTGGGAGCGCGCCGGGGCAGCAAGCTGGTGAGGCTGCCGCGACGAGTGCTCGTCGGCCCGAGATCGTCGGCGCGGAGTCCGGCGAAACCCTGCTGCATGCATCCCGCACCGAGAACGGGGAAGAGTTGCCTCCCATGTTGGTGCCCATCGACCTCTGGGTGGACGCGCTGCTTGAGACGTCGACCGGAGGCTCCGCACGCATCTGCAATGAGCTCGTACGCCTTGGCGAGGAGGTCCCTTTCGTGGACGTGGCCGCTCCCCCAGTCCTGCGATCGGTGTCCGGGATGACGGCCAGCGTGCGCTACCGAGGGAACACCTACGTGCTGGGGCTGGATGAAGTCCGCTTGACGATCCACCCACCGCTTCCGGACGTCGCGATAGACCAGAGCTGGTACGACGACCTGTTTCCGGAGCTGTGGTAATGAGCCGCTTGATGCACTCAGAGACGCCGCTCATCGTGCGCCTACTTGAAGAGAAGGGGCTGCTGGATGAACGCAAGCTGTCCCTGCTCGGGGCTGCGCGGAAGCAGTACACCCGCAGCATTGAAGAGGCCTTGATCTTCGGCGAACTCGTCGAGGAGAACGAGATCCTCGAGACCTACGCTGACTACCTGGGCATGAGTTGCTTCAGCCTGGACTCGGTCAGCGAACATGAGCGGTACGTGACCCGGCACGAGGTGGGGGAAGAACCCGCTCGTCTGGCGGCCCTGACGGACTTCAAGGAGAACTGCAAAGCCGTGGCGGAGCAGATCTCGGAAACCGTCTGCCGAAGTACGCGCGTCATGCCGTTGGCCGTGACGGACGACACCGTCGATGTCGTCTGCGTGGATCCGACCGACTTCGCTGGCCTGGAGGAGGTGCGGGTGCGTTCAGGCCGCATCGTGCGCCCGCATGTCGGATCGTTCAGCCTCGTGAATGAGTTCATGGCGCTGATGTTCGGTGAGCTGGACGTGCTCAAGGAGATCCGCGCTGAGGATGCTCGCACGTCGACGAGGGCGGGACCCGGAGATGGCGATGATGAGGACGACGAGTTGGAGGTCGTGGTGGACCTCCAGCGCGCGATCCCCGCCGGCCGCGAGAGCCAGGTTTTGCGCATCGTCAACGCCATCCTCACCAACTCCATCGAGGAAGGGGCCAGCGATATCCACATCGAGCCCTACGAGGATTCGGTCCGGGTGCGCTACCGCGTGGACGGCACCTTGCGCGAGACCACACCGCCGCCGCGTTCCCTCTTCATCCCGACCATCTCGCGCCTCAAGATCCTGGCCAAGCTGGACATCGCCGAAAAGCGCATCCCTCAGGACGGCGCCATTGCACTGAAGAGCGGTGAAAAACGGGTCGACCTGCGCGTTTCGACCATCCCCACCGTGTACGGCGAGAAGATGGTGATTCGACTTCTCGAAAAGGAAGCGATTCCCGATCGTCTGGAGAAGTTGGGCTTCACCACCGAGCAGGCGACGGATTTCGTCGATGCCGCACTCTCCCCGCACGGTCTCATGTTCGTGACCGGGCCGACGGGTTCAGGCAAGTCCACGACGTTGTACACCTGCCTCAACCTGATCAACGAGACAGCGGACAACATCGTGACGGTCGAGGATCCGGTGGAGTACAAGTTCCACGGCCTCAATCAGGTGCAGGTGCGGGCCAAGGTGGGGCTGACGTTTGCCAGCGCCTTGCGCTCCTTCCTGCGACAAGACCCCGACAAGATCATGGTCGGTGAGGTGCGCGACCAGGAGACAGCCGAGATCTGCATGCGCGCAGCGCTCACTGGTCACCTGGTGCTGTCGACCTTGCACACCAACAACTCCCTGCAGGTGATCAACCGCCTCACGGACATGGGCGTGGAGCCCTTCCTGCTCGGGCCCGCCTTGCGCTTGCTCGAGGCACAACGCCTGGGGCGGAAGCTCTGTGTGAGGTGCAAGGAAGAGTACGAACTGCCCGAAAATGTGGCGCCGCGTTACGGCCTGGAGCCGGGAATGCGGCTGTTCCGCAAGGGGCAGTCGAAGTGCTCCGCCTGCAAGGACTCTGGGGTGAAGGGCCGGGTCGGCATGTACGAGGTCATCAAGATCAGCGAGAACCTGGGCGAGATGATCGGCTCCGGCGCGGACATCACGGCGCTCACGAAGGCGGCCAAGTCCGAGGGCGCCAAGTTCCTCGAGGACGCTGCTCGGGAGAAGCTGGCGCAAGGGCTCGTGAGCCTCGATGAGGTCTCCGACTTCATTCGCATTGAAGAGAAGAAGGTGGTGACGGGATGAGTGCTGCCATCAACTCCGGGAAGGGGCTGTGGAAGCCCCGGGTGACGAACAAGATGCACCCCAAGGTCGAGAGCCAGGACATCCTGGCGTTCTTCCAGCAGTTGAGCACCTTGTTCCGCGCGGGTACGCCCATCTACGACGCGATCGTGATGTCGTCCGAGCAGACGCAGAGCGACAAGCTGCGGGTCGTCATCTTGGATATCGCACGGCAGGTGGCCGGCGGTGCGGAGCTGAACGCCGCCATGGCCAGCCACCGCAAGCTGTTCCTGCCGGAGTGGACGGAGATCATTGCGAGCGGAGAGCGGTCAGGGCAGCTGGAGGGCATGCTCGAACGCCTGGCCGTGCAGATCGATGCCGCGCAACAGCTTCGCTCCAAGCTCGTGAGTGCCATGATCTATCCGGCCATCGTGATGGTGGTGGCGCTGGCGGCCCTGACGGTCATGCTCGTGAAGGTGGTGCCGACCTTCGCGGACATGTTCGATGCCATGGGCGGTGAGCTGCCCCAGATCACGCAGGTCGTGCTGCAGGTCTCGAACTTCCTGCAGGCTCACGGAGTGCTCTTGTTTGCCGGGATCGTTGCCCTGGTCATGGGCTTCAAGCGATACATCAAGACCCCAGGTGGCTCCCGCAAGTGGGACCGCTTCCTGGTCTCTGCCCCGATGATCGGCGAAGTCACCGTGCAGTCCTACATGCAGAAGTACGCCATCAACATCGCGTTGCTGCTGCGGGCGGGGCTGCCCATCCTGGATGCCATGCACGCCTTGCACGGCATCTACGAGAACTCCATGTACAAGGCTGCCATCTCCCGCGTCTGCCACGGCATCGAGCGCGGGGGCGGCATGGCCAACGGCATGGAGGACACTGGGATGTTCACCTCCTTCGTGGTGAGCATGACCCGCACCGGCGAGTCCTCGGGACAACTCCCGGAGGTGCTGGACGAGGTGGAGCTGTTCTACCGCCGCAAGGTGGAGACGGTCGCCGAGCGCCTCTCCAAGAGCCTCGAAACCGTGGTCATCCTGGGCATGGGTATCTGCGTCGCAGTGATTCTTTGTTCGGTCTACCTGCCCATGTTCTCCATGGCGAGCGGAGTGGGATGATGCGTGAACTGAAAGCACGATTCCGTTGGGTTCACCTGGCCGCAGCTCTGCTGTGTCTCGCCGGCGCCCTGTCACCGGTCTGCGCCAGCATGCAGGAGGCGCGGGACGATTCCGTCTTCGGCGACGACTTCTCGCTGCTGGACCTGCCTGCCACCTTGATGGGGGGCGGCTCCATCGCCGAGCTCCTTTCCCAGCCGCTGCCTGGGCAAGCAGGGGACGGCGGGCGCGGGGAGAATGCGCCCGGCACGGTGGAGTTCCATCTGTCAGCCACAAACCGGCTGGACATGCACGCGCGCGACATCGAGGTGGTCGAGGCCTTGGCGCAGCTGCGCATCCTGGTCGAGCGCAACATCATCGTGGCGCCGGACATCGTGGCGCGCTTCACCGGAGACCTGTACGACCTCGACGTGGAAGAGGCCATCGATGCAATGTGCCGCAGCACCGGGCTGGTGGCTCGCTACGAAGGGTCCTTCGTCTACATCGAGGCGGACGAGCAGGCTTCCCGGATCTTCGAACTCCAGTACGTACGCGGCGAGGATCTCGTCACCCTGATTGCCCCGCTGCTGTCAGAGACAGGCTTGGCAAGCGCAACGCTCCCAGCGCAGCAGGGCATCACACCGAGCCAGGAGGATGCTGGCGGAGATGGCTACGCCTCGCTTGACGTGCTGTTGGTGCACGACTTCCCCGCGAACCTGGAAGCGGTGGCGGAGGTTGTCGAGGTCCTGGACGTGCGCCCCAAGCAGGTCCTCATGGAGGCCACCATCCTGAGTGCCTCGCTGACGGATGAGTTCGCCGCGGGCATCGACTTCAACTTGCTGCAAGGGGTCAACTTCGAGGACATCGGTGCGAGCAGCTCGAATGGCACCTCGGTCACCTACGGCGGCTTCACGGGCGAACAGTTGAATGATGGCGCCGGCGCTGCCACCACGAGCCTGACCAATCTGTTGCCGACCGGCGGCTTGAACGTTGGCTTCCTGAACCACGGGGCCGGCTTCTTCATCCGGGCGTTGGAGCAGCTGACGGACACGACGATCCTGGCCAACCCGCGCATCATCGCGCTGAACAAACAGCGAGGTGAGGTGCTGCTGGGGCGGCGCGACGGCTTCCTGACCACCACGGTGACCCAGACGTCCTCGACCCAGCGGGTGGAGTATCTGGAGACGGGGACACGCTTGGTGTTCCGGGCCTTCATCGGCGATGACGAGTTCGTGCGCCTCGAGATTCACCCGGAAGACAGCGATGGCGGTGTGACAGCTGACGGCCTGCCCTTCAAGGAGACGGCTGAGGTGACCACGAACGTCCTGGTGCGTAGCGGCCAGACCATCGTCTTGGGTGGTCTGTTCCGCGAGCGCGTCCAGAAGGTCAACAAGAGCACGCCGTGGCTTGGAAGCCTGCCCCTGCTGGGGCCGGTGTTCCAGAGCCAGGATGATGTGGCCACGCGCGAGGAGATCATCGTGATGCTCACGCCGCACATCCTGGATTCCGCCGACAGCTTGCTGGACCCCTCGGCTGCGGTTGCTGGCCTGGTGGATCGCGCGGCCCTCTCGGGCGCCTACGTCTACACGGCCCGCAACATGATGCAGGAGGGTGACTACGCGGGTGCGCTGATGTTCCTGGAAGCGAGTCGCGAGTTGGATCCCCTTCGAGTGGAGGTGGGTGGCCTGCAGCGGGAGGTCTTCGCGAGCCTGGTGCCTGATTTCGCAAGCCGGCTCGTCGATGCGCGGATCCTGGATGAGATCCTCTCGGCCCCGATTGCGGATGCAGGCGAGGCCCCGCCCGCGGACTGGAGTCAGAAGCGATGAACAGCCTGATTCACAAGCCGACGATCGCGCTCGTCGCGCTGGCTGCATGCCTGGGCGGTTGCATGGCCGGTGACCAGAGCAAGAACTCGGGCCGCTATGGCGATGGAGACCTGCCTTCGGCCCACGACGCAACCCGCGCTGGCTGGCCGTCCAACCCGGAGTATCAGCGCACTCGGCTGGACGCCGCTGTCCAGGAGGGAGAACGCCTCTTGAGCCTGGGTGATGTGGCGGGTGCCCGACGCATGCTCGCAGAGGTTCCCGCTACCGGCCTGGAAGATGGGCGCCTGCACTTGCTCTACGCGCGCATCTCCATGTCTGAAGGGCGGCCCCAGGATGTGGAATGGCACCTGGGCGAAGCGTCCGTGCTGATGCCACGCAATGGCGAAGTCGACCTGATGCGCGCAACCTTCCGGGAGGTCTACGGCGACTGGGCTGCAGCGCGCGACGCCTTTGCTGAAGCTGCGAAGAAGATGCCGGACGACACCACAGCCATCGTGTCGCAAGCGCGCGTCATGTTGGCCTTGGGTGAAGCCGAAGCCGCCGTGACCCTGCTCAACCTGGAAATCGGTAGCCGTCCGCTCTCCGGCGAGCTGCTGCGCACCGCGGGCTTCGTGAAGCTCGCGGCAGGGCAGTTTGACGAGGCGGCCCGGGACTTCCGGGATGCCAAGGACCTCCTGCCCATGGATGGACGGCACCTGGAGACCATGTATCTGGCCCTGGCACGGGCCGGACGCTACGCCGATGTGGTTTCCCTCGTTCGGCAGGAAGAGCTTTCGGAGCTCACCCCCCTCGCGCTCTACACGGTGGGCCACTCGGCACTGCTGGCCCAGGAGGCAGGCCTGGCAGTCAGCGCCTTCCAGCTCTGGATCGGTCACGATCGTGGGAACCCCGAATCATGGCTGGATCTCGCACGGGCCCACTTCCAGGACGAGCAGTACACCGCCGCCTTCGAAGCCGTGACGAAGGTGCTGCGAGTACGCCCTGACCACCTCGAGTCGCTGGTCCTGTTGGGCCACATCCGGAGTCAGGTCGGCCAGTACGCCGAGGCCATGGCCACGTACCGCGAGGCTGCGCGTCTCGGTGCCGATGGAGTGGTGCTGGCGCCTGTCATGCTGCGCTTGGTCGACCTCATGGAGGGCGAACGAGTGGCTGCCATGGAGTCCGGGCATTCCACGCCCGGGGAGCAGGATTCGTCGAGCCAGGTGTCCTCACCAGGGCAGTCGGTCACGACGGCCCTGAACGCCACGCCTACGAACGCACAGCAGGCCTCCGGGAGTTCCAGTTCGACGCGATCCCCGGATTCGGAAGCTGCCGCGATGGCCGAGGCCGAGTCGTCCGGGCGTCCGTTGGCGCGAACCACGCTGGATCCCATGGAATCCGCCCAACTCATGGCAGGCAGCCGTCGTGCTCCGCCGGCACAAATCTCCGCTGCTCCTCAACGGGAGCCGGAGCCCAAGCCTGAGAGCTGGATGCCCGAGCTGCCCGACGCCGGGCCAGCCGCCGAGGAAGGGCTCAACGCGTTCGAGGGGCTGCTGATGCCCTTCTTCGTGGCAGAGGTGTCGGTGGCGCTGGAGAGCTCCCGCTCCGTGGATGGCGCGAGCCCTGTCATGGCCGCGCCCGAAGGAGAGTGACGTGAGCCGCCCGCAGCTCCAGAGCCTGCGGGCCACTCCGACTTGCGCCGGTTACACCTTGCCGGAGGTCATCATGGTGGTGGTGATCATCGGTGTCTTCGTGTTCGGCATGGTGGGCAGCTACTCCTTGGCAGCCGAGCAGGGGAGGGTCGACCAGGCGGCCGCGGGCCTGCATTCCGTCTGGGTCGCGCAGCGTCTGTACAAGCTGGAGCACGGGACCTTCGCGGCCGACCTCCAGACCCTGGCCGACAACCGGTACTTGCAGGACGGGCTCGACGAAGTGAGTGAACCGTTCTCCTTCGCGATGGTGACGGCGGACAGCGACGAGTTCACCGTCCAGTGTGTACGCGGCGGCAGCGGCGTCTGGTTTGGAAACATGAACCTCAACCACAACGGTTGGTTGTGGGGGAGCATCTTGGGGGATGGCAAGATTGTCTCGCCGACGACCCTCAAGTGAACGTGGTTTCACCATCTTGGAGTGCGAGATTGCACTTCTGGTGTTGACGCTCTCGGTGGTGCTCATGTCACGCATGATCGCTGAGCACGATGTGCTGTTGCAGAGCATGGACGCCTGGCTGGAAGGTGACGATCCGACCTATTACGTCGTGCCGAGGGACAGCAAGTTTGAACGCTATCTGGAGCACGCACCTGATCTGTCCCTGACCCCCGGGGCGGTGGGCGGTGGGGCGGGAGCTGGCGTCTACGCGGTGTCCATCTTCACCACGCAACGCACGCTGGATCCACCGAGCCTCAGCATCGTGGTCAACATGAGGCCGGCGAGCTAGCCATGCTTGCGCGACGCGATTCCCAATCCGGTTTCACTCTCGTCGAGATCATGATCTCGCTCACCTTGTCGAGCATCCTGATCATGTTGGCGGTGAAGGTTCAGCGCGGTCAGCAGCATTCCATCACCGCCCTGCGTACCCGTGCCTACGCCACGACCGAGTTGCGCATGGCGACGGAGTGGTTGCGGCATGACCTGGCGGCGGGAGACAAGGTGAGCTGGCAGGATCCTTGGCTGAAGATCGAACGTGAAGGGCCGCTCGCTCAGCAATACGGTGCCTGGACCGGCTCCTATGACTTCGGAGTGAGCTATCGCCTGGACGTTCGCAACCTGTTGCGCATCGATTGGAAGACGGCTGAGGCACACGCCGTGGCCACTGGCATCGACCGCTTCGAGGTCGTGGACGATGGAACGTTCGTCACCATCACGCTCGGATGGGACGATGACGACGACATGAATGGTCGCGTCCTGAACCTCGTCTGGGAGAACCTGTGATGGTCTGGCGGAGCAGGCCTCGGCGAGAGACGAGCGTGCCGGCCCAGGAACCACTGGCGAAGGCACGTCGCGGCGAGCGTGGGCTGATCCTGGTCTACGTGTCCGTGCTGGGCTTCCTCATGATGCTTGTCTGGAGCCTCTCCTGGCGTGCGACCCACGACGCCATCCGGGTCGAGCGCTCGCTCACCTGGCGAGACACTCACGACACCTCCGTGACCCGCGCTGCGGCGATCGGTCTCGAACTGCTGGAGACCGGCTTCCCCCCGACTGAGGACTACACCTGCATCGTCACCATCGTGGACGGTGCCGATGTCTACGAGTGCCTGCTGGAATACTCCATCGTCACGTGGCCCTGGCGAAGGGGATTGGATGTGCGTCTGGCGACAGATGCAGAAGTCGCCATATATCCGGCGGCGCCTGTCACCTTCTGATGCGTTTCACGGGGCTCAAGCCCACGTGGCCTGCCCGACGATAAAGCCGGCTGAGAGCACGAAGCCCCCAGCGGCGTGGGGGTTCGCACCAGGCCATGAACCGGAGCCCCCGTGAACGCACCGGGCGTCAAGCAGCAGGAGTCGGACCGCCGCGAGGCTCGCTTGGACCGGCGGGTTCGGCGGACACCGGTGTTCTCCCGCTACTGGCTGCGCGGGCGGCGTCGCGGATCCCGCCGCGGCGGTGACGAAGGCCAGGTCTACGTCGATCGCTACACGGGTTACGAATGGGGGCTGGCCGTCTCCGTGGTCTCGCTCTCGGTCTGCGACCTGATCTTGACGCTGGTCTACCTCTCGCTGGGGGGCGAAGAGGGCAACCCGATCATGCAACGCCTGCTGGACCACAGTGAAGGGGCTTTCATCGGCGTGAAGTGTGCCGTGTCGTTGGTGGGAGCCATCGTCCTGTTGGTGCACGTGCGCTTCCGCCGGGCCCGGGCGAGCTTGACGGGGCTGGTGGTGCTCTATGTCGCGCTGATCATCTACCACCTCGTGACCTGGGTTCCCGCCGTACTGAGCGAGAGTTGAGGGGTGGTCATGACGGACTCCATGACCCCAGTCGTTTCCGTGCGCACCACGACCGGGCATCGCAAGGTGTTCCTGCGCGCCTGGTTCTCCGTGACGGCGGTGTTGTTCTTGAACGAGGTGGGTACGAACCTCTTCGCCCTCTTCAGCCGGTTCCAGAACGCCAAGGTGCTCAACTCCCTCTCGTCCGAGGCCCAGAGCGCCGTGAATATCCTGGCCTGGCAGGTCTTGGGCATGCTCGGAATGGCCCTGGGCATGAGCCTGATGCTGTGCCTTCCCTGGGCAGCCGTGTGGGCCACCGTGTGGTCGCGATGGCGAGTTCGCTGGGGGGAGAGCCGGGTGACCCGCGTGCTGTTCTGGGTCGTCGCAGCCTTCTGCTTCTTCCACGTCTGGTACTCGCTGCACGGGATGCTGTTGCCGAGCACTCGCCTACGAGATTCTCCGCTTGTCGTGGCCGGTGGGAGCTTCGACAACACGGACCTCGTCTGGCCCAGCGCACGCCTGGCTCTCCTGCCCCTGACCGCCCTGGTGGGCGTGATGGCGGCCGTCTATGCGCTGATGGTCAGCCGTCCGCTGCGTCGGTCCGTGGGGTTCGCCACGGGAAGCCTGGCCGTGATCGGCGTGGGCTACAGCATGCTCACTGCACCAGGGCCGGCCGTGCGATTCACCGCTCCTGGGAGCGTCGTCGTGCTCGGTGTGGACTCGCTGCAGAGCAACCGCCTGCCCTTGGGCGGTGGGCCAGCGGATGCCGCGCCCCACATCAACGACTTCCTGGAGCGGAGTCATCGCTTCGAGAACGCCTGGACGCCCTTCGCCCGGACCTATCCCTCCTGGGTGTCGATGTTCACGGGTCGTTACCCGATGCGCCACGGCGTGCGCTTCAACCTCGTCCCCGACACGCATCTGGCGGACGACAATCGCTATCTCGCGCGGAGCCTGTCGCAAGCCGGCTACTCCACGCTGCACGCAACGGATGAGACACGCTTCAGCATCATCCGGCCGAACTTCGGCTTCGAGGACCAGCTTCATCCCGTGATGGGGCTTCCGGATTTCCTCGTGGGCTCGTTCTTCGATTTCTCCGCCGTCAATCTGGTGCGGCAGACGGTCCTGGGGCACGACCTCTTTCCGCTCCTGGCGAACAACCGAGCAGTGGTGGGTTACAACCCGCGGCTGTGGGTGCGTAACTTCCTGAAGCGCATCAACGAGCTGCCGCAGGACAAGCCGCTCTTCGTGGCCGCTCATCTGTGTGGCAACCACTGGCCGTTCAGCACACCCTTCCCCTATTGGGTGGGTGCGACGAATGGCGTGGATGCTTGCATCGCCATGGTCGATGACCAGGTGGGGGAGATCCTGGCCTATCTGGACGAAGCCGGGCTGATGGAGACGTCCACCGTCGTGATGCTCTCCGACCACGGAGACGGCTGGTCAGGAGACCCGGAAGACACGACGAACACACACGGGGACCACCTGGACAGCCTGCTCGCCAACAAGGTCGTGCTCGGGGTCCATCGGCCAGGGGAGGTTCCAGGTATCAGCAAGGAGCTGGTGCGCACCTTCGACCTCTACCCGACGGTCCTGGAGCTGGCGGGGCTGGAACCGGAGCCGGACGCGATCGACGGGAGCTCGCTCTTGCCCTTGATGGGGATGGGCGCTGAGGCCATGGAGTCCGAGACTCCCCGCAGCTGCTTCGCGGAATCAGGCTTCGACAAGAAGACGTTCCTCGTGTCACGGCTCATCGAGCAGAGCGCAAGTTGGTATGGCTTCGACCCTGAGACCCAGCTGATCACCCTGAAGGAAGAGGGGTTCCAGGAGCTCATGAACACCAAGTCGTACATGCTCATGCGCGAGGATTTGCGCCTGATCCTGACACCAGCTCGGGGGCGCTTCTCCATCTCACGCTTCGATCGCATCACTGGCGAAGAGGTCATGGTGACGGACGAGATCCCCGAGCACGTGCGCCTCGGGATGCTCACCGAACTGCTCCAACACTATCGCCTGAATGCCGACGACTTGTTGGCCATGGCGCGTCAGCGTGGCTTCCTGGGGAGCTCCTGATGCGTGGCCTCACGCGCCTGGCGTTGGCACTCCTGTTGTTCGCTCCGATCGGCTTCGGGTGCGGTGCCCGGTCGGCGCAGGCCAAGTCAGGCCCTCACGTCGTGCTCATCGTCGTGGACACGCTGCGGGCGGATCGCTTGGAACAGTACGGGTACGACGGTCGGACGAGCTCAGCCCTGGCCGGTTTTGCAGCACAGTCGACGCGTTTCGAGCAGTGCTACGCACCCTCTCCCTGGACCACGCCCAGCACGGCGACGATCCTCACGGGATTGCACCCCTTGCGACATGGGTCGACTCAACACGGAGCCGCCCTGGGTGACGACCTGGCATCCCTGGCCGAACTCGCGTCCGAGGGCGGCTGGCGAACCGCAGGCTTCTCGTTCAATCACAACGTGTCGTCGGTCGCGCACTTTGACCAGGGCTTCGAGCATTTTGAGGACTTTGGCGGCCGCTCCACGGCGTATCCGGACATCGAGGAGATGACGGAGTCTGTCCAGGATTGGCTGGACGCGGGCGGAGGGGGCGGGCAGAGCCCGTTCTTGCTCTACATGCAGCCGATGAACGCGCACGGCCCGTACCTGGTTCCTGAGGCGCATCGACCGGACCTTCTCGGGCGCCAGGCGCAGGCCGGCTTCGAGTATTACGGCACACAGATGCGCGCCATCATGAAGAAGGGGCGCATCGAGCAGCGGGACTTCGTCTCCCAAGTGATGCTTGAGAGCCTGTCGGAGCAATACGATGTTGCGGTGCGCTACACGATGGATGAACTCGGGCGCTTTCTCGAAGGGCTGAAGGAACGCGGCCTCTACGACGAGAGCCTGATCATCCTCACCGCCGACCATGGCGAAGAACTCTTTGAGCACGGCGGATTCAGCCACGGCTACTCGCTGCATGAAGAGGTCCTGCATGTGCCCCTCATGATCAAGTTGCCGGCTCAGCAGCACGCGCAGGTGGTGGACGCACCCGTCTCCCTCGCCGACATCTACCCCACGGTCGCCGATGCTCTGGGGGTGCCCATGCCCTACCCGGTGGACGGTCAATCGCTGCTGCCCTTGATGGGCCGCGGGATTCCTGGCGCAGCCGGAGCGCAGGCTGGCCAGCTCTACCATGTGGACTGGAAGTCCCGCTGCGTGGCCCGCAGCTACCGCCTGGGCCGCTACAAGCTGATTCGCATCGAGAGGAACTACGCCGGTGCGGACGATGAGTTGTTGCTGTTCGACCTGGTTGAAGATCCGACGGAATCCCACAGCATCACCCAGCGCTCACCCAAGATCGTCGAGCGCTTGCTCGAGCGCATGGAGGCAGCCGTTGGCGAAAACCTGCGGCACAAGATGAGCGCCCCTGGGCTGGTGCTGGATGACATGGACGCCGAGACCCTGAGGCAGTTGGGTTACCTCTGAGCTTGTTCGAGGGGCGCGTTCAGTCGCTCGGCGTCAGGCGTTCCTCGAGCCGCTTTCGGACGTCGGGCCATTCGGTGTCCAGGATGCTGTAGTAGACCGAGTCCCGGTAGAAGCCGTGCTGCACACGGTAGCTCTTGCGCAGGACGCCTTCCTTGACGGCGCCGATGCGCTCGATGGCAGCCTGGGAGCGCAGGTTGCGTCCGTCGGTCTTGAGCTGCACTCGTACGGCGCCAAGCCCTTCGAAGGCATGTTGGAGCAGGAGCAATTTGCATTCCGTGTTGGCGGCCGTACGCATTTGCTCGCGAGCCAGCCACGTCCAGCCGATCTCCAGGGCGCGGTCGCGCACACGGATGTCGAGGTAGCGTGTCGAGCCGATGGCTCGTCCGGTCTCCTGCAGGACCGTTGCGAAGGGTAGCCCCAAGCCTTCCTCTCGTTCGCTCGTCGCCTGATCGATCCAGGCTTCGACATCATCCAGACTTGCGAAGGCGGGCCGCGGCATGTGCTGCCAGAGATCTTCGTCGCGGCCGACGGCAAACAGGTCGGGGGCGTGTCGTTCTTCGAGGGGCTCGAGCCGGATGTGCGACGCCGTCAGGGTGATGGGGGTGGGCTCGAAGCGAGTCTCCATGGGACATGCTCCTGCGGCGAGGGATCAGAGGGGCGCCGGGTCGGGCTCGGCGAGCTCGGAATCAGCCGGGGGTGAGGGGCTGGTGGGGGGCGTGGTGTCTTCTTGCCCGAAGTGCTCGTCGCGCAGCAGGTCCCAGCCAAAGACGCCCGTCAGGAGATCAAGCACCTCGAGCACATCCACGCCCACCTGGACACCGACGAACAGCGCGTGCAAGCCCGCTTCGATCTTGCTGATGCCGATCTGGCCCGCACCGAGCGAGGTGCGGATGTCCGTAGCCACGAGGTTCAGCACGAAATAGTGCGATTGATCCAGGTAGGCGTCGGCGAGGTACCCGGTCCAATAGGTCTCGATGTCCGTCTCGAGATCGGTACGCACCAACTGTCCGCCGAGCACGACTCCCGCCCCGGCTTGCTGCCAGACGTACGCGAAGCCGTAGTCCGTGCCCACGTAGGTCGCGGCCGGCAGCCAACCGACGCTGGTGCCGAAGACGGGTGCCTGCAGCCGGGCATACAGCCCCGGGGATGCCGACGCACCCACGCTGAAATGCAGGCACTCAGCCGCGTCCTTCCCGAGCTGACGTGCGTAGGAGCAGCCTGGGCTGAAGCTCGCGAGGGCCAGGCTGAGAGCGAGCATGCAGGCCCGCAAGGCTTGTCGACTCAGGGCGCAGTTCGAGGTGCTGTGGCAGGTTCGGAACATGGCGTTGCATCCTGGGACTCGGAGTGACCGGCTGCAAGGGTGTTCGTGGGAAGCTGCGAGGTGCGGGCTCGATTCGACGGGGCTGATGGCGGAGGATCCCGGAGTGAACAAGTCAGAGCTTCCCGTCGACAGCGTGTTGCCCGAGCTGGTGAGCGCCTTGCGTTCCCACGGCTCTGCGGTGCTCGTTGCGCCCACGGGTGCCGGCAAGACCACGCGTGTTCCGCCAGCCATCCTGGATTCCGGCCTGGCGGAGATCCCGCAGGGAAAGCAGACCCGGCCGGGGACGCTGATCCTGCTGGAGCCTCGGCGACTCGCTGCCCGTGCCGCTGCTGCTCGCATGGCCTTCGAGCGCGGGCGCGGGCGCGTGGGCGATGAGGTGGGATATCGCGTTCGCTTCGACAGCGCCGTCAGCAAGGCCACACGCATCGAGGTCATGACGGGAGGCGTCTTCTTGCGGCGCCTCCAGAGCGACCCCTTCCTCGAGGGTGTTGGCGCTGTGATCTTTGATGAGTTCCACGAGCGTTCCCTGGATACGGACGTGGCCTTCGCCATGGTCCAACGCTTGCGGGCCGAGCGGGATCAGGAGCTCCCGGTCGTCGTGATGAGCGCCACTTTGGACGTGGAGCCTCTGGCGGCTGCCTTGGGGGGGGGGAATGCGGGCGCCAGGTCGAGCTGCCCCATCATCCGCTCCGAGGGCAGGGCCTATCCGGTGGAGGTGCGTTATCTGCCCGCAAGCCTGGGCGCCCGCCCAGTCGACGAACTGGTGCTGCTCGGCGTCCGGAACGTCCTGGGCGAGACGGACGGAGACGTGCTCGTGTTCCTGCCCGGAGTCGGGGAGATTCGGCGGGCAGGCACGGCTCTCACGGAGCTGAGCGAACAGCAGGGCTTCGATTTGCTGGAGCTCTACGGGGATCTGCCGCTGGAACGCCAAGCTTCTGTGCTGCAGGCAGGGGCCCGACGTCGAGTGATCCTGGCCACCAATGTTGCGGAAACTTCGGTCACCATTCCCGGCGTCACGGCCGTCGTGGACACGGGCACGGCGCGTCGCGCGCATCACGATCTGGCAGCCGGCTTGGATCGACTCCAGCTCGTCCCCATCTCGCGTGCTTCGGCAAAGCAACGCGCGGGGCGCGCGGGGCGGACTGGCCCGGGTCTCTGCGCACGCTTGTGGACGGAGGCGGAGCAGGCCAATCGACCGGAGCAGGACTCCCCTGAACTCCAGCGTGTGGATCTCACAAGCGCCGTGCTGCAGTTGCTTGTCTGGGGAGAGCGGGCTCCTGCCGCCTTGCCCTGGTTGGATGCGCCTCCGCCGGCAGCCCTTGAGCGAAGCATGCAGCTGCTCGATGCGCTTGGGGCCACGCGTGAGGGCGTGCCGACGGCCTATGGGCACCAACTCGCGAGACTTCCGGTGCACCCGCGCCTGGCAGGCTTGCTGGTGCAGGGGGCTGCCTCGGGGCTCTTGAGGAGGGCTTCGATGGCGGCCGCCTTGCTGTCCGAGCGGGACCCCTTCGCTGCCCGGCGCGGGCAGGCGGTGGATCGTTCCGAATCCGATCTGCTGGATCGTGTGCAGCGCCTGGAACGGTCGGAGAAGAGCGAGCGCAGTCGCGACGCCGGGCGCGCCCGGGCCGTCCTGCGTGTCGCCAAGCAGCTGGAGCGCCTGGGGAAGTCGATACTGAGCCAGGCCCCCGCGGCCGACGAGTCTCCAGGGCCTGTCAGTCCAGGGCGAAACGCCTCGGACGACGAGGCTTTCTTGCGCTTGCTGGTCGCTGCCATGCCTGATCGCGTGGCGCGCCGCAGAGCGGCGGGAGAAGCGCGCGGCATCATGGTGGGTGGGCGGGGTGTCCGGCTGGCGCAGGAGAGCGCCGTGCGCGATGCAAGTCTCTTTCTCTGCGTCGAGCTGTCGGCAGGCGCTGCGGGGGCGCGCTCGGAAGCCCTGGTGCGCCTGGCTTCGCGGGTGGAGCTGGACTGGCTCCCGCAGGACGAGCAGCGTCAGGAAACGGGGCTGGTCTTTGACGAACAATCTGAGCGCATCGTGGGCAGGCATCGACTGCTGTACCGCGACCTGGTCATCGAGGAAAGCTCCTCAAGCTTGCCGGGCGCGGGCCTGGTCTCGAGCGCCTTGCAGGAGGCGGCGTCCTCGCGGCTGGAGCGCGCGCTGTCACTCCAGGCGGAGGACCTGCTCTCGCTCCAGGCTCGCCTGGAGTTCCTGCGAGAAGCGCGACCGCAAGATCCATGGCCCCGCTTGGAGGACGAGACCTGGCGCTCCATGTTGCCCCGGCTGTGCGCGGGTCGGCGTTCGTTTGCCGAGCTGCGGCGGCTGTCGTTGGCACAGGAAGTCATGAACACCCTCGACCACCGCCAGCGTGCGTCGCTAGCCGATGAGGCGCCCGAGTTCCTCGTGGTTCCAAGCGGCAGTCGGAAGAAGCTGCGCTATGAGCAGGGGCGGCCTCCGGTCTTGGCGGTGCGCATCCAGGAGGTCTTCGGCTGGACGGAGACACCTCGCCTGGCGGGGGGCCGTGTTCCCGTCGTGCTCCAGCTGCTCGCACCGAACAACCGCCCGCAGCAGGTCACGGACGACCTGGCCAGCTTCTGGGCGGGGGCCTATGCCCAAGTTCGCAAGGACCTTCGCGCTCGCTATCCCAAGCATGCCTGGCCCGAGGATCCGACCCAGGCCGTGGCAGAACGACGGCCCAAACGCCGGCGATGACAGCGGGTCCAGGCAGGGCCAGCCTGAGGGTGGACACGCTGGGGCTTGCGAAGCATCTGGAAGCGGCCATGGAATCGACAGTGGATGGCGCTTCACTGCCGGAGCCCCATGAGGCGATGATGCACGGCCACCAGCTCTCCCGCTCTCCGAGGTCCTGCCATGCTCGCCTTTCGCACTGCTGCCAAGTTCCTGCTTGCCACGGTCTCCGCACTGACCCTCATGGGGCCCTTGGTTGGAGCGAGCCTTGGCCCCGGCGACGGCGACGATGCGGATGCTGAAGCAGCGCGTCCCAAGGTGGTGGAGTTGGTCATCTCCGGCAACACGTCCGAGGAACCGGCCATCGACAATCCGCTGGGTCCGTCGCGACGGAACTTCCGGCGCAAGCTCGCCCAGATCCGGGAGATCGCTGCCGACGAGGACATCGCTGGCATCTCCTTGAAGATCAACTCGGCGCCTGGCTGGGCCAAGAGCCTGGACATGCTCGTGGAGCTCCGCGCTGCCAAGGCCGCCGGGAAGAAGATCATCTGCTACGCGGAGATGCTGACGCGCAGCGACGCCATGATCTCGAGCGTGGCTGACCTGCTGGCGGTGCCGCCCTCGGGCATGATCATCTTGGAGGGCTTGAGCGCGGAGCTCATGTACCTCAAGAACCTCTTCGCCAAGCTCGACGTGCGCTTCGACGTGCTGCACATCGGTGACTTCAAGACGGCCTACGAGAACTACGCCAAGGACTCCATGAGCGAGGGGCAACGCGCCACCATCGAGGCGCTCCTGGATGAGTTCTATGGGCAACTGCTGAATGTGATGGCCCGGAACCGCGGAATCTCGGAAGACACGGTCGAATCCATGTTCGAGAAGATCTTCGTGGATGCAAGCGATGCCGAACAGGCGGGCTTCATCGACGCGGCGATCTACAAGGATGAGTACGACGCTCGGGTCGAAGCGATGTTCGGTGGCGAGATCGAACTCGTGAAGGGCTATGGCGATCGCACGAAGGAAGACATCGAGAAGATGCTCGAGAGCCCGTTCGCGATCTTCACCTTGCTGCCCAAGTTGCTGAACCCGCCCAAGGTCGAGCTTCCGGATGAGCCCTATGTGGCCATCGTCTACGCAAGCGGTGCGATCGCGAGTGGAAAGAGCCAGAGCGACTTCCAGGGCAACGTGTCCCAGATGGGTAGCGACACCATCGTCGAAGCACTCAACAAGACCAGGGACGACGAGAACTGCAAGGCCGTGGTGCTGCGCGTGAACAGCCCCGGCGGCAGCGCGTTGGCCAGCGACATGATCTGGCGCGCGGTGAAGCAGGTGCAGGAGGCCGGCAAGCCGGTGGTCTCCTCGATGGGCTCCGTGGCTGCCTCCGGCGGCTATTGGATCTCCATGGGCTGCGACGCCATCGTCGCCCAGCCCAGCACCATCACCGGTTCCATCGGTGTGGTGTCGATGATCCCGGACCTCAGCACGACGATAAAGAACATGGGCATCAACGTGGAGGTGGTGTCACGCGGCCCGCACGGTGATCAGTTGTCGGTGCTCAAGCACGGCGCCTCGCCGCTGCTCAAGGAGAAAATGACGCACTGGATGGAGACGGTGTACGACGAGTTCATCCAGAAGGTGTCCGTGGGCCGGGGCCTCGACCCCGACCGGGTGCGTGAGCTGGCCCAAGGTCGAGCCTGGACCGGTCGCGATGCGGCGGACAACGGGCTTATCGATGAGTTGGGCGGATTCCAGGAAGCCCTGGACCTCGCCGCAGCCCTTGGAGGTCTGGGTGCCGATGCGCCCATGGTGGAGTACCCCGAGGTGCCCAACTTCCTGGAGCAGCTCGAAGAGACCATGCAGGGTGCGGTGCACATCGCGTCGCCCGTGGAAGAAGTGCTGGAAGCGCTTGGCTTCGGCGAGTTGCTGATGACCGCTCGCAACGCCATGGCTGACGGACACGCCTTGTCCCGTGACCGCGTGCAGGCGGTGCTTCCGTTCCAGATGGTCATCCGCTGAACTTGACGGGCAGTTCTAGGCCAGGGTGGGGCCGGCGCGGCTAGTGCGGGTTCCGGAGCTTGTCGCGCAGGTTCGTCTCGTAGCGCCGTTGGGGAAGACCAGACAGGCCGCCGCGGTAGCCCTCGCCATCCTTGACCACTTCGAGGATGGCACCCTGAGCGAGCTTTTCGGGTTGGGCGATCACGTCCTCGCTGCAGATCAGCAGGTCGGCCCGCTGGCCGGGGGCGAGGGTGCCGGTGTCCGGTGTGTTGATGTGCGTGGCTGCCAGCCCCGTGCTGCTGTGCCATGCAGCCAGATTGGACAGCCCCTCGCGCACCAGGGCTGCCGTCTCCAGACCGTTGGTGCCGTGCATGCCGGGCAACACGGGGTCGGTGCCCATCAGGATCGGCAAGCCACCCTTAGCCGCATAGGCCGTGGCTTGGGCGTGCACCTCGGCGACCTTCTTCACCTTGTCCATCACGAAGTCGCTGAGGCCGTCGGCCCGCGTGAGTTCGTCCATGACCCAGGAGGTGGGGGTGACCACACACTCATGTTGGGCGGCGAGGTCGACCATCTCCTCGTCCATGAACGAGATGTGCTGGAGGTCATGGACACCGCTGCGGATGGCGAGTTCGATGCCGCGCCGACTGTGGGCGTGGGCCGCGACCTGCAGGCCGCGAGCGTGAGCTTCATCGACGATGGTCTCCACCTCCTCCGGCGTGAAATCACGGCACTCGAGGTGGTCGCTGGGTGAGGCCACACCCGGGCTCGCGCAGATCTTGATCAGGTCGGCCCCGCAGGCAGCCAGCTCGCGCACGCGCTTGCGGCACTCCCAGGGACCGTCGACGATGCTGCTGGGGCGGCCAGCCGCTTCGGGCCAGAGGCGCGAGAGTTCTCCGTGGCATCGATCCACACCGCGGAAGTCCGCATGACCGCCGGTGGACGACAGCATGGCGATGCTGATCTTGAGTCTCGGTCCCAGGATGGTCCCATTGTCCACGAGCCGCTTGTGGAGGTCCGTGGCGCCCCCGACGTCACGCATGGTCGTGACGCCGCCATCCACGAGCGTCGTGTGCAGGATCTTCTCGACCCACAACAGCGACTCGCCCGTGAGCATCGTCTCCATGGCGGCGCTGTCGAGGCCCAACACGGTCACGTGTCCGTGGCAGTCAATCAGGCCCGGAGTGACGGTGTAGGCTGAACAATCGAGCAGCGTGTGGTCCTCTCCCACGCTGAAAGCCGGGTCGTGGGGGACCAGCTTGTGCACACGGCCTTGGTCGAGAAAAAGATCAGCGCCCCTGTGGATCGCGCCATCATCGGAGCCGGTACCGTCGTACAGCAACCCAATGTTGGACAGGATGATCATCGATTCGAGCTCCGAGCATGGGCCCCGGGACTGCACCCGGGAAGGGAGTGTGAGACGAACGCGCGCGACACCTTACCCGGAAACAGGGAGACGCGATGAGTGAGGGTTTGCGCGTGGTGTTCGCTCGCCTGCTCTTCGCGGCCCTGATCCTGGGGGCGTGGTTCCTGGACCAACCCGGGAGCACGGGGAGCTCCTCGGCTCCCCTTGCGGCAAACGGCTCGGGGCTGGCCGGCTTCTGCCTGGAAGAGGTTGCGCAATCCCTGGGTCTCGATTTTCAGCACGTAAGACCGACCTTCGATCGCCAGTTGGACAACATCGCGCCCCAGATCGCAGCCCTGGGCGCAGCCGTCTCCGTCGCGGATGCAGATGGTGACGGTCGGCCAGACCTCTACGTCACGAACAGTGCCTTCGGCCAGGCCAACGCACTGTTCGTGAACCGTTCGGAGGGCACCGAGGGCTCCTTCGAGGAACGGGGGGCAGCCGCTGGTATTGCCCAGCTCAACTCCGCTGAGCGCGGTGTGAGCATGGGGTCGGTCTGGGCGGACATGGACAACGACGGCGACGAAGACCTTTTCGTCTACCGCTACGGATACCCCGCACTGTTCCGCAACGACGGGGGCCTGCAGTTCAGGGAGGTGACCGAGGGCTCGGGCCTGGAGCGCTGGATGAACTCCAATTGCGCCGTCTGGTTCGATGCGGACCAGGACGGTCTCGTGGACCTGTTTGTCGCCGGGTACTTTCGCGAAGACGTCAACCTGTGGGAGCTCAGCACCACCCGCATCATGCAGGACAGCATGGAGTTCTCGTCGAACGGCGGAAGCAACGTCTTGTTCCGAAACCTGGGGGGCGGCCACTTCGAGGATGTGACCGAATCGGCCGGCCTGTCCAGCAATCGTTGGACCTTGGGTGCGGCTGCTGCGGATTTCGATGCGGACGGCCTCGTCGATCTCTACGTCGCCAACGACTACGGGGCCGAGGAGCTCTATCGCAATCTGGGACAGGGCCGCTTCGAGCGCGTCGATGCCGGCCTCGGTGACGACAGCAAGAGCGGGATGTGTGTCGCGCTCGGTGACGTCCAGAACCAAGGGCGCTTGGCCGTGTTCGTGACCAACATCTCGGAGCGTGGCTACCTCTTCCAAGGCAACAACCTGCGCTTGAACTACATGGCCGAGGGCGCAGGCTTCCTGAACATCGCCGAGGGTGCTGTCGCGGACTGCGGTTGGGCTTGGGGCGCGCAGATTGGCGACCTGGACAACGATGGGTGGCAGGACCTGTTCGTGGCCAACGGCTTCGTGACCGGGGAGGAGGGTGCCGGGAGCTACTGGTACGGCATGTCCCAACTGGGCGTGTCCGCCGGCGGGCTCCTGGAAGATGCCGCCCACTGGCCGAGCATGGGGGGGATGGATCTCTCAGGCAGCGAGCGCTCGCGGGTGTTGCTCAATCGCAACGGCCGCTTGTTCAAGGAGGTCGGCGAACAGGTTGGGGTCGAGGATCGCTTCGACGGGCGGGCTGTCGCCCTCGTCGACCTTGGCAACCGTGGTGCCCTGGACGTGGTCGTCGCGAATCAGGGCGGGCCTCTCGTGGTCTACCGGGCACAAGCTCCCGAAGGCCACCACTGGGTGAAGTTCCAGCTGAGAGGGGTCTCGTCCAATCGTTCGGCCATCGGCGCCACGGTGGAGCTGCGGGCGGGCGAGATCCACACCGTGCGCGTCGTGGATGGTGGCTCGGGCTTCAGCAGCCAGAATGAGCGCCGTCTACATTTCGGATTGGGAGAGGCCGATTTGCTGGAGCAGGTTGTGGTGCATTGGCCGAGCGGGCAGGTTCAGCTGCTCACGGGCTTGGGCGTCGACCAGACCCATGTGCTGCAGGAGCCCGCGCCATGAGCGGCAGCAGCAGCAACCCCGATGCAGCAGCCCCGTCGCCGAGCGCGTCGCCTCCGGCCCTCAAGCGCTTCCGGTTCAGCCAGCTCAGCCCTTCCTGGCTGTTCGCAGGCTTGCTGACCTTGATCGTCGTCGCAGGGGAGGTCTTCTTCGACGCGCTGGGCGGCTATGAGCGCTTGGCGGTCGCCTTGGGGACGGCCATCGTCGGCGAGCACGTCTTTTCCTGGATGTTCGCCGGGCGCAAGGGCAACACCCTCAGTGCCTACATCACGGGCAACAGCATCCTCGTGTTGACGAAGCCCGCGGCCGGCTTGCTCTGGCCCTTCGCCGCAGGGCCGCTGCTGGCCATCCTCTCCAAGCATGCGCTGCGCTTCCGTGGGCAGCACATCTGGAACCCCACCAACCTCTCCTTCTCCATCCTCTTGCTCGTGGCGCCCGGCTCGATCTCGATCTTGAGCCATCAGTGGGGCAACGACCTGGCGGTGGTCTTCGTGCTGATGGCCTTGGGGTTCCTGGTGGTGGGCAAGTCGCGACTCCTGCACGTCACCGGGACGTATGTGTTGGCGTTCCTGGTGCTCTCGGTTCCACGGGCTTGGATCAGCGGCCAGCCATTCCTGGGGGAGATCGCACCGATCACGGGCCCGGTGTCCATGCTGTTCATGTTCTTCATGATCACCGACCCGAAGACCGTGCTGAGGACGAAGGCGGGTCGGGTGAAGGTCGTGATCTTCGTGGCGCTGGCTGAAGCGTTGATCCGCCTCGGTTATCACTGGCAGCTGGCCTTCTTCGAGCCTTTGCTCAGAGCGCCACAGATCTTCGCTTTGGCCATCGTGGGGCCCGTCGCAAAAGTTTGGGAACTGCGTCGCGCTGGATAAGCCTGACGCCTTTGGTACACCCACGCCGTGAGCAACCGCCCTTCATCCCGATCCTTGAGTGCCCCACAGCAGACGAAACTGCGTGAACTCCTTGCCGCGCGTGGGCACACGCTGCGCCAGAACGCCAAGAACAAATACCTCGCCTTCGAGGTGCGGACGGACGCCAAGTCCATCTTCTCCTTGTACACCTCAGGGAAGTTCGTGAGCACGGTCCGCGAGGGCGATGCGGAGGGCCTGGTCATCGAGGACGAGGTGGGGCAACTGCTCGGCGAGGCAGCACCTGCGAAGCTCCGTTCGGGGCCCGGGTCATCTGCGGAGCACGATCCCGCGATCACGACCCTGGCGGGTGTGGACGAAACGGGCACCGGCGAGTTGCTCGGCACGGCGATCCTTGCGGGGGCCTTGCTGCCTCGGGCCCTTGAAAATCCTCTGCACGAGCTCGTCGGGCATGTGGAGACCAAGGGCAAGCGGGCGGCGTCAGGCTGGGAACGCCTGGGCGCCGAGCTGGCCGCGATGCGGGCCGACGGCCTCGTGCTGTCGGCCTTGCCCATTCCAAATGCGCTCTTCGACCGCTACTCGAAGAACGCGCTGCTCGACCTGGCCTATGTGCGGCTCGTCGGAGATCTCTTTGCGGGAGCGCGCGAGGTCCGGGGAGACAAGCCGTTGCAGGGGGTGGAGCTCGCCGTGGATGATTACGGTGTCGGTCAGCTCCTGAAAAGCGCTGCCAAGGTCTGGGCGGCCTCCGGGATTCGGGTTCGCATCGAGACCAAGGCCGATGATCGGTACCTCGCAGCTCGCGCTGCTTCCGTCTTGGCTCGCGCAACTCGTGCGAGGGAGATGGCAGGGCTGAGAGCTGATGCCACCGATGGCCCCTTGGGGACCGGCAACGCCGGCCATCGGGAGACGTTGTCCTGGTTGCGACGGCGGGCGCGAACGTCGGAGGGTTGGCCCTCCTTCGTGAAGACGTCCTTCCGCACCGTGACGGACATCGACGGCGTCGAAGCCGTGACCAAGGAGCCCTTGCCCAGGGTCTCGGACCTGCTCGACGAGCAGTCGGTGCCTGATTTCCTGGCGGGTCGGTTGGATGTGGGTCGAGCACGCATCCGGACCACCGGTTCGACGTTCTCGCAACGTTTTGAACTGCCAGCCCGAGGCGGGGCGCGCCGCCCAGCCTCGCTCGAGTTCCTGCCGCTGATCTGTGGGGGCCTCGTCCTCGACGAGAGCATCCCCCTGGATGTGCTGGATGAGCTGCTCGAGCGGGAGCAAGGGCTGGCATCCGGCTGGCGCATCCTGCTCGGGGCCGAGAGCGATCTGGATGACCCCTTTTTCCTCTCGTTGGCGAGAGCACACGCCCGAGGGGTGGTGCATCTCGTACCCACTCGGCACGCAGATCCAGCCGCGCGCGCGGCAGCGCACGCCGGCTTGCGAGTGCTCGCAGCGGGTCGCGCCGACGGTCTGCATGTCGTGCTCAGCAGCTGAGAGGGCGGGTGAAAGCCCGGGCCGCCTACCAGGCCTCGATCAAGCGCTGGCCCAGCATGTCCGGGAGGTCGGCTTCCCGGAAGATCAGCTCAGCTGCGGCGGCGAAGTCGTATTCGACCCGGCGGAAATGGGCGTGGCGACCATCCCACAGCGCGTAGGAAGCCCGGCGATCCCCATCTCGCGGCTGGCCCACCGAGCCGACGTTGATGAAGCAGCTCTTGCCTTCTGTGTCATAGCCATCGGCGCAGCCGGCAGGGGAGATCCAACGCAGCTCCTGGTCGATGACGCCCGGGACGTGGGTGTGGCCCACGAAGCAAGGGCGTTCGATGCGCTCGAAACATCGCGCCAGCTTGGGGCGCTCTTCCATCCGCTGAGGCAGGAACTCGAGGGTGTCCTCCCGGAACAGGTACTCATCCAGCGGGTGGGACGGAGAGCCGTGCACGAGAGTGGCGCTGTCGAGGTCCTTTCGCTCGGCGAGCTCCTCCAGAAAGGGCATGCCGTCGCGCATGGACTCGCTGCCGGTTTCCACCCGGCTGCGCGTCCACATGATGGCTGCGCTTGCGAGTGGGTTGAAGCCGAAGGGGCCTTCCAGGACAGCCTGCTCATGGTTGCCCTTGAGGGTGTGTGACGAGAGTTCGCGCACGACCTCCAGACACTCCATGGGTTGGGCCCCGTACCCGACGATGTCGCCGAGGCACCAGAACTGCCCGGCGCCTCGTGCTCGAGCATCGTCGACCACCGCCCCCAGTGCGTGCATGTTGCTGTGGATGTCGCTGATGATCGCGGTGAGCGTCATGAGGTGCAGCCTCGAGGCGCAGGGCCAAGCAGGATGTAACGCATTCCTGCCCGGCTGCTGAGGGCCCAAGGATGCCGCGCAGAGCCGGTTGGATCAACGAAGTCCACAACATCGGAGTGTGAAGTCCGCCAATTGGCCGGCGAGGTCGAGCGACGTGACCGTTTCGATTGCGGCGAAACCGGGGGCACTGTTCACTTCCAGGATGAGGTCGTTTCCATCGGCATCTCGAATCAAGTCCACGCCGGCGACCTCCAGCTTGAGGTGCTGGGCGGCGGCCAACCCCAGGGCGCGTTGAGTTTCGGTCGGGGACCAAGGCACCGGAGCCCCGCCATACAGGACGCTGCCTCGCCCCTCCTGGGTGGGTACGCGTTCCATGGCGGCGGCGATCTCGCCGCCGATGATGAACAAGCGCCGATCGAAGCCCGCACCCACGAAACTCTGAAGCAGTGCCCCACCGCTGAGTTCGGCGAAGGCCACAGCGCTTCGACAAGCAGCCTCCCAACGGAGTCCGATGGTGACGCCGCGGCCGGAAGCCCCGCGACGTGGCTTCACCACGAATCGTTCGCCCGGGAGTGGGGGAATGTCTGGCTCCGACAAGTCCAGCCTGGGTCCTACGGTGGGCGGGCGTTCGACAACACGCGTGGGTGGTACCGGGAAGCCCGCCTGGCTCAGGCTGAACAGGCACGCAGACTTGTCATGGGCCGCGGAGACGTATCGGGGGTGGTTGATCCACCTTTGATCCGCGAGAAGCTGATCGGCGTCGCCATCGAGACATGGGCTGAGTTCGTGCTCGGGGCCACCTGAGGGCAGGCGCACGACGGCTGCAGCTGGCGGATGTTTGCTGCAGAGTGCAACGAATTGTGCCGGACGGATCGGGTGGGCAGGGACACCTCGGCTGGCGAAGGCTTCGATCAGGCGAACGACCCCCGGCCCCCGGGTTCCGCGACAAACGATGGCGACCCAAACCGGTATCGTGGGGGGCTGCCCGCCACCGCCGGAAGAGGACCATGACTGTTCGATGCTTCGCACGGCTTTCGCCTCTGGTGTTGCTTGTGTGCAGTGCCCTTGGATGCGGCACGACCAGGGAGCGAGGGTACTACGCTCCGCTCGGGGCCGAGCTGACCGACTCGGCCAGTGCGCTTCGTGAGGCGCGAGACGGTCTCCTGATGGACATCCTCTGCCAGGGCATCTATCTGAACACGGTGGGCGGCCAGCAGCGGCTGACGGCTCACTTCCAGCTCGACATCTCGCGCACCAAGGCCAGCCAGCTCCTGATCCCCGTCGATGGCATGCGGTTGGACTTCGTGTACCCCGACGCGGGGCAGGCGGGTGAGGGCTCATCCCCTGGAGCTGCACCGGCCCTCGATGGGGGTGAGAGTCTGCCACCTCTCGAGGCGGATGGTGAGGATGTCGGATCGGCCGTGACTTCGAGGCAGGCTGGGCCAGAGCATCCCCGGGACTTCCGGTTGACGCCGCGCGAGGTCTGGAGCAGGCGGCATCAGGCGCACCAATCCGTCCTGGTGAACCCCTGGAGCAACAAGAGCCTGGACGTGTTCTTCGACCTGGAAGACATCGAGGCACCGCTGCCCTCGATCCTCCGTCTTCGACTGCGAGCCGAGTCCGAGGGGGGCTGGGTCCACGTGGACTGCCAGTTTGCCCGCATCTACGAGGACGAGGGCGAGGAACCGGCGGGGCTGCCCACATCCGACAAGCAGTTCGGTGTGCGCAACGGCTACTATTTTCCTGGTTACGGAGCCCTCGGAAAGCGCGGGCTACGCGACTCCGTCGAGGCTCGGCGGCATTATCTCTTCCACGCTCCCTGACGCCCTGCTTCCGTGCGCATCGCCATCTTCCTGGGACTGATCGTGCTCAGCATCGCTTCGGCGGCGCTGTTCCTGAACGCGTCCCTCTCGGATTTCATCCGGGATCAGATCGATGTCGTCGGCCTGGGCGATGTGGTGCACTTCAAGGAGCTGCGCGCATCGTCCAAGAACTCGGCCCGTGCACGGGGAGCCACCCTGACAGACCCGGAGACGGGCCGAGTCGTGGCTCATGTCGATCGTGTGGACGTGCGCTTGGATGTGCCCTGGAACAACGGCCCTGACGTGCGCCTTGCCTCCATCAAAGGCAGCGGGGGGCGCGTCCTCTTGCGCTACGAGGAAGGAGACCTCGGGGTCGTCAGGGCGATCGGTGCCCTGGTCGACGGCATCTTCGCGCTGATCGAATCGCTTCAATCGGACGAGCCTGAACCCGATCAGGAATCCGCCCCGTATCCGGAGTTGCTGTTCGAAGACCTGGAGCTCGTGGTTTTCAGCGAGGGTTATCCGCTGCAGCGCTATTCCAACTCGACGGTGAGCATTTTCGAGACCCCTGAGTTGGGTGTGGATGTGGTGCTCACGACAGGGCTCGATGGGGGCACCCTGGAGTTGCATTTCGGCGAGGCAGGCTTCCTGGGTTTCGAAACACGTGGCCTGCGGGTCAGCCCGGCAGTGAACTCGTTGGACCCCATGAGCCAGGACATCCTGGCGAGCGGCTTCGAGGCTTCGGGCTTCCTGGACTCGCTGGTAGACCTCGTGGAAGAGCGGGCGTACGGCACCTTGCGTGAAGCCTACGTGGTCACCACCTATGTGCCTTTCATCCTGGGGCCGGCCACGATCCCCTTCGACGTCGACAAGGACGGTGTGCTGCGTATCGAGAAGGCACGCATGGGTTTCCAGCCAGCGGAGGGTGTCGACACGGGCGAAGAAGTCAGGCGCGATGTGCAGCTGTCCATCGAAGCCCGGCAACACGACGCGCTGATCCTGGTGGATGTGGACGGCGCGGAGTTCGAAGAGAAGTTCCTGCAGCTGATTCCCGGTTACGAGGAATGGGAGGGTGTTCGTTGCTCGGACGCCGGAAGCTTCGAATGCCACATGCAGCTAGCGCTCAACGACATCACCGGTGAGGTGGAGTCGCTCGTGACAGGCGATGGCGGGCTCCACATCGAACGCGTGGACATCGACGATGGTGGGCTCGTGCTGGAAGATGTCGTGGGGCGGTTCGAGGTCACGGAGCAGCAGGTGCTCAGCTTCCCCGAGATCAGCGCCCGGGTGTGTGGGGGGCGGGTGCGTGTGTCCGGGACGCTTGACCTCCTGACGGATGAGTTCCGCGTGTCCGTGTCCGTCGAGGACATCGATGCCGGGCAATTGCATCACTGGCGGCAGAGGGAGACCGGGCGAGTTGACGAGATCGCCGGCTGGCTTCAGGGCCGGATCCAGGGGCAAGGCACGCTGCACCAACCGGAGACCTTCGTCGCGGACGGCCAGATCTCGGTGCGCGCCGGCAACTTCTGGGACACGCCGGCCTTCGAACAGATCCTGAAGGTGCTGACGCTGTCCCAGAACGTCGACGCACACCAGCGGGTTCAGGCGGACTTCACCCTGCGCGACAAGGTGTTCCGGGTCCAACCGCTGGACATCCAGTCGGATGTGCTGTCCCTCACGGGGGGCGGCAGCATCCGGTTCAACGGGCGCATGAACTTCGAGCTGCGCCCGGCTCCCGTGGGCTTCGGAATGGTGGGTGAGGTCCTGGATACCCTCAAGGAAGAGCTGCTGGTGAAGCTCGAGGTTCGGGGCACGGTGAACGACGCCCGGGTCACGGCCATCCCGCTGAACATCGTCGCGAGGCCGTTCAGGAGCTTCTGGAACTTCCTTTTTGGCGGCGAATCGAGCGACGGCTGAGGGGCGACCGGAGGCCCTGGGGCACGCTGTCGAGAGGGGGTTCCGAGCCGTTCTCGAAGGTTGACCTCAGCGGCTGGTCCCCGCAGCGTCACAGACGGACCTCCAACGCCGGTTGGCTCGGAACAGGGCATCCTGTTAGAATGCTCCGCTTATGTTGGACCCGCAATTGGGTGAGAATCGGAGACGTCCTCGATGGCCAAACCTAAGAATTTCCTGTTCATCTGCCGTGGAAACGAATCTCGCAGCCAAATGGCCGAGGGTTTCGCCCGGAAGATGGCTGGAGGCAACATCAAGGTCTACAGCGCTGGGGAGAAGCCTGGCGACATGAACGCCCATGCCGTGGACGTCATGGAAGAGGTCGGGATCGACATCTCCAATCAGGAGTCCCTGGCGTTCGATGGTGTGCCGGTCAACAAGATCGACACCGTCATCACGCTCAGCTCGGATTCGGACCCCCTGCCCAAGAATCTGCGCAAGAAGGCCACCCAGATTCACTGGCCCCTCACCGATCCGGCCGCCACGAGTGGCAGCGATGCCGAGGTGAAGAAGGCTTTCCGCTCCGTTCGCGACGAGATTCGCAACCGGGTGGAAGTCCTGCTGGTGGGCTGAACCTTCGGCCCCACGGGCCGTGCCTACTCTTGCTCTCGGACCTGTGCGCGACGGGCCAATTCCTGGAGCGCCTCATCGAGATCTCCCGGGACATCGATGTCGCGTGTGATCCAAGGATCCTCCAGGACCACATGCCCGACTCGCGTCGGGTCGGATCGAATCACCGCATGGGCTGGCGCGCCCTGCGGGAGCGCCAGGAACTCGGCGACCAGGGCGGCGTGGTGGAGGCACGGGTGGCCGCGGCGACCGGCGACGCTGGGTGCGAGGATGTCCGTGCCCTCGGGGCGAGAGACCCAGGCTTCCAGCAAGCACTTCATGACGGTCACATCCACCAGGGGATGGTCGACGGTGTGGAGCAGGAAGTCCTGCTCGACACCTTCGAGTCCACGTTGCAGGGAGGACGTCTGGCCACGTTCCGCCTCCTCATTGATGACGAGCTCCCAGGAACCAGCTAGTCCCTTGGCGCTGTCGGACGCAGGGACCCGCTGCTTGCTCGTCTCCAAGATGGCTTCGACCTCACGCGCGATCTTGGACGAGACAACGACGCGTGTGTGTTCGATGCCGGCCAGGGCCAGGCTCTTGAGGCACAGCTCGGTCGCTGTGAGTTCGCCCAACTGCAGCAGGGCCTTGGGCTGTCCCATGCGCTGGCCCTTGCCGGCGGCCAACAGGATGGCGAGCATTCATCGACTCCAAGGGCGGCGGGGGGCCGGGCGACAGGGTTTCGACCTTAACAGGCTCGGGGGGCGGCCATGACAGCCAAGCAGGGGCAGCAGGCGGTCCAGGGCGTTGAAGGCAAGACGCTGTCCCGACGCGTTGAACACAACGCGGCGACCCAAATCGTCGGCCGACTCTACACGTCCACGTTGGCCTTCGTGATCACGGCTGTCGTTTTGCCGCGGCAGCTCGGCGCGCACGACTTCGGCATCTTTGCGTTCTATCTCAGCCTTCATCAGTTGCTCCAGAACGTCTTCGATTTCGGTGCTTCGACCATCGTCATCCGGGATGCCAGCAAGGATCGGGAGGACGCTGGGCGGCTGATCGGCATGCTCGTGTGCATCAAGGGCGTCGTCGCATGCCTGGCAATGCTGGCACTGATCGTCGTGGCCTGGGTCTTCGAAGGGCCGGGGAGCCGCTTCTGGTTGTTGGCCCTGGCAGCCATCCCCCTGCTCTTCCACGCACCGGCTGGTGCAGGTGCCATCTTCAACGTGGACATGACCTTCAAGTGGTCGGTGTTCGCGTCCGTCGCGGGCCAGTCCGGCTGGCTCTTGGCGACGCTCGGCTTGGCCCTCTCGGGAGTGTCCCGGCCCGCCCCCTACCTGGTGGCCTTCGGGCTCGGGACGGCGCTGAATGGCACACTCAATTACGTCTGGGGATCCCGCCGCGTCCGCATCCGGTTCGATGCGGGTCGCGCAGCCTTTTCCAAGCTGTGGAAGGAGGCGTGGCCCGCGGGAGTCTCCATGACCATGGCTTCCGTGTACTTCTTCATCGACACCGCGATGCTGCGACCGATCCTGGGTGAGGTCGCCGTCGCGAAGTACAGCGTGGCCTACCGTTTGATGACGTTCGTGCTCATGGTCCCGGTGCTGTTCAGCAATGTGCTCTTCCCCGTCTTCGCCCGGCTCTGGGATCTGGGAGCGCCTTCGCTGCGGCCGTTCTTCCAGCGCTCGCTGCGGGTCTTGGTGGCGCTGGGGCTCACCGTCTTGGCCACGGTCCCCCTGATCAGCCAAGACATCATGCAGGTGGTCTATGAGCCCGAGTACTTCTCCAGCGCAGGCGCGCTCGTCATCTTGTGTTGCGCGATTGCCGCCGTGTTCGCTGCCTATCCCCACGTGCTGCTACTGCTCGCCTCCGGCCATCAGCGCGTGATGATGGTCATCTCCACCCTGGGAGCCGCACTGAACATCGGCATGAACCTGTGGGCGATCCCGCGCTACGGGATCGAAGGGGCGGCGTGGACCACCGTGGCGACCGAGGGCTTCATCTTGTTGGCCGCTGCGCTTTGCGGTTGGAAACTGACGCGTGTGGCGCTGGATGTCCGCAGTCTCGGGCGCCCGCTCCTGTGTGCGGCTGGAGCAGGGGGCTTGCTGTGGGTGGGGCTGAACCTCCTGCCTGCGGATGCGGCCATGTTGCGGGTCGGTGTCGGGGTGGTGGTAGCAGGCCTGTGTGTGTTCGCCTCCGGCATCTTTCCCATGGACCTCGGCACAGAGGAGGGAGCACCCCATGCCTGAACTGACGTTAGGCGTCGACGCGCGCCCGGCTCTGTTCGGGCGAACTGGATTTGGGCGGGTTGTCCGGGAGAGCATCAGGGCCTTGAGGGAACGCGACGACGTGCGCGTGCGGGCCTATGGCGCGGCATGGCGTCGGGCACGTCCTGATTCACCCATGGCCGATGTCTGTGCCCCGCGCTGGCCTGGGCGACTGCAACATCTCCTGGCCCCCGTTGGCTTTGGTGTGGAGTCGGTGCTGGGCAAGCTCGACATCTATCACCACACGGATCTGGTGTTCGCCCCCGTGCGGCGCACGCCAGAGGTCTTGACCATCTACGACCTCGTGTTCCTGCAGGATCAACGGTGGCACAAACCCGGCTTCGGCCGGGCAGTCATGAAGCGGCTGTCACCGCGAGCCGCTCGTGCCCGTCAGATCGTGGTGCCTTGCCAGCGCGTTGCGGACGATGTCGTGCGTCACGGCCTGGCGCCGGCGTCGCGTGTGCAGGTGGCTTGCTTGGGTGCGGACCACATGAATCCAGCCCCGGACCCCGCCGACGCAGCGCGCGTCGCGCGTGTCTTGAGACGTTCCGGCTTGGGAGCCCGCCGCGAGACCCCGCTGGTGCTGCTGCCCGGCACCCGTGAACCCCGCAAGAATCAAGCTGCCGTCCTGGATGCCTTCCTGCGTGGTGAGGGTGGGTCGGCAGCCGACCTGCTGTTCGTGGGAGCACCGGGCTGGGGTTGCGCCGAGCTGGAGCAACGTTTGCTGCGCCTTGTCGGCAGCGAGGCGGGGCAGGGGATGTCGACGCGCCGCGTAGGAGTGGCTGGCGAGGTGACTGAGCTGGAGCTCGAGGCGCTCTACAAGGCCTGCGATCTGGTGGTCTACCCTTCGCTCGCCGAGGGCTTCGGACTGCCCGTGGCCGAGGCCATGGCGTGCGGGCGGGCGGTGCTGACCTCTCGCGGGACTCCGATGGCTGACTTCGGTGGAGACGCCGTGGAGGCCGTCGATCCCAGGGATGTCGTGGCCTTGGAGCGTGCGTTGAATGGCCTGCTCGAGTCGGCGAGCTGGCGCGCGGAGCTGGGAGCGTCCGCAGCCTCACGCATCGCGCCTTGCACCTGGGAGTCTCACACTCAGGTCTTGGTCGACGTCTATCGTTCAGCTCTTTCGTAGACTCTCCGTTCCATGCGCATGCTCAACACCCACTTCGCAATTGCCCCATGGCTGTCAGGCCTTGTCTTGCTGGTCTCCTTGCTGGGCTGTTCGCCGGATTCCGATGAGGGCGGGGCGGGGGGCGGCTCCGGGGCGGCGCCTGGCAAGGAGACGGTCGCCCCCGGCGCGCACGGTGCTGACACCATGGCGCCCCTGAGCAGTTCGGCAGTCCCCGCCAATCGTTATGCAGAGGACTATCCCAGCCTCGCTGCCCTCAGCAACGCAGATGTCTGGGTGCTTTGCCAAGAGTGGGACGGTCGGCGGGACACCCTCTCCTTGGGCTTGCTCACGGAGTGGGAGCAAGAAGATCGTCAGCAGCTCTACACCTCGCCGACCCATGTCTTCGGCACGGCCATGGCGCGCGGGCTGGACGATGTGCTGCACGTCGTCTGGGCCGAGCAGCTGGGTCAGGGTTGGGCTCTGCGTGAACTCGACGTTCAAGCTGGCGCGACACCGGGGGAGCTGGGCGCCGTCTCCGCGCCCCGCACCCTCGTGGCGGCAGACTCCGGAAATTGCAGCGAGCCGCAGCTGGTGTCCGATGAGGACGGTCGGCTGATGCTGGCCTGGATCGCGGTTCATCCAGGTGGGCTGAGCCTGCGTGCCCAGGCCTACGTGCCCGGCAGCGGGTGGGGCCCGGCCATCGACATCGCGTCGGGCAGCCTGGATCAGTGGGCACCCGAGTTGATCAACGTGGAGCCAGGTCTCTTCGCCTTGGCCTGGGACGCGGCCCTGGATGGCAACTTCGACATCTACCTGGCGCGGCTTTCCGTGCACGAATCCGGAGCTTCCGGGCCACAGGTGGCGATCGACTCAACGCAACGGGTCACGGACAGTCCGCGCTACGAAGCCCAGCCTGCCCTGGCGGCCGCGGGCGATCGTCTGTACCTGGCGTATGAGGTGGCCGATGAGGGTTGGGGGCGTGAGGGCTCCGTCAACAAGCTCGACGAAGCCCTGCACATCAGCCGCCGCCTGGAGTTGGTCGCCATCGAGGGAGAGACGCTTGCGCGCTTGGCCGTGCCGTTCATGGAGGGCGTCAGCAAGGGACTGAAGGACGGCTGCGAACAACCGCAGTTGCAGGTGGACGGTAACGGGAACCTGGTGCTCTTCTTCCGCGGGCTGACCCTGCCCGACAGCCTGAACAACCCGGACGACTCCCAGTTCCAGCAACGCGTCTCCCAGCGGAACGGGGCAGGTGTGGGCTGGAGGACCTCCATCTGGTTCAGCTTCATGAGCCGATTCGACGGCGCGCAGTGGTTGTTGGAGGGGGTGCACCAGCGGGCGGTTCCCGGGAGCAACGGTCGTGGCGATGCGCCGATCGTGCTGACCCGGCTCAAGCAAGGCGGGACGGCCTACGCCGTCGTGGGCGATGCCCGCGAGAGGCAAGCCGTTGAAGCCCAAGGAACCGAAGGCGAGGTGTTCAGCCTCAACTGGTGGGAGCCCATCAGCACCGAATCGACGCTGGTGATCACTGGGCGACTTCGCAAGGGCGCTGCGGTGGGCTCGATTCCCCTGGGTCCTGGGCGCCCGATGCCGGAGTGGCCGACGGCATGGGGCGGCGCCACCGAGCACGTGACGCGTGAACTCGCCGATGGTCGCAGCGTCGAGCTGGCTCTAGGGGATCTCCACCGGCACAGCGATCTGTCTCGCTGCTCCGGCAACTGGGACGGTCCCATCCTGGAAGCCCTGCGCTACGGATACGCCGTCGGTGGGTTGCAGTTCATGGCTGTGACGGACCACTTTGAACACATGACGCGCTACGACTGGTGGCGCAGTCTCGCGTTCATGGATCTCTACGATTCTCCTGGCCGATTCGTGAACTTCCGGGCCTACGAACGAGCGGATGCACAGACGGGTCACCGCAACGTGATCTCCGGCTCGACCATCCTGCCGATGGTGGCGTACCGCAAGGAGTTCCTGGAGGGGCGCGATGACGCCCGCGCCAACTCCCCCGACCAACTCTGGCGACACTTCGCAGGTAAAGACCTGTTGACGATCCCTCACACGCCGGCAGGCATGTACGAGCTGAGTGCGTCCGTGTTCGACTGGCTGTCCTTCAACCCCGAGTACGACCGGGTGGTGGAGATCTTCCAATCGTATCGTGGGGCGTCGGAGGAGTTCGAAGGCCCGCGCGCGATCGCCAGCAGCCACCCGACACGCTTCGCCCGCGCGGCCTTGGATGGTGGCCTGCACTTCGGCTTCATTGCGTCGAGCGACCACCAATCCACCTACGGTGCCTTTGCGGGTGCCTGGACCACGGGGCTTTCCCGGGGCGAGGTCTTCGAGGCCCTGCACAGTCGTCGCACCTTCGCGTCCACGGCTCGCATGTCCCTCTGGGCCGATTGGGACGGTGTGGCCATGGGCGAGGTCCAGAAGACCGGCCCGACAGAGAGCGGCCGCTTGTCGCTTGAGGCGCAGGTCTTTGACCGGGAGTTCGCTCTGGCGGAGCTCGTGGTGGACGGTGTGGTGGTGGAGACGCGCGAGCTTCAGGGGGACCGCGTCGAGCTGGTTTTCGAAGGCGAGGCCCTGGCGGTCCCTGCAACAGGGGCGGCCTATGCCTACGTGCGCGTGCGCACCACGGACGGAGAGCTCGGCTGGACGAGCCCGACGCGACGGGGGCCCGATGCCAAAGTGCCGGATGGCCCGCTGGGTGTGGATGCATTCGACGCAACGACGGGGCCCGCACTGCAGCAGCCGTTCAAATCGTCCGCTCAATGGGGGGGTGGCGCTCCGGACGGGCGCTGATCAACGTGCGGATAGGTCTCGACCTCAGTCTGCAGGAGTTGCCCGAACCGACAGGCGTCGAGCGTGCCCAGGCGTCCTTGATCGAGGGTTTGCTCGCTGCGGATGTTGACCATGAGTTCGTTCTCTTCGCGCACGAGACGCTGCCCGACCGATGGCGAGAGGCCGCTGGAGTCCGGGCGGGGGTGAGCGTGGTGGAGGGCCCGCCCCGGCCGCTCTGGTTCTGGCGGGAGAGCGTGGTCCCGAGGGCCCTGCGCGAGCAAAAGGTCGAGCTCTTCCACTCGCCAGTGTCCGCGATCCCGCTCCGCGCACGCTGTCCCCTGCTCGCAACCGTGCACGAGGTCCCGTGGGCCGAGGAGGCTGGTGCGGAGGGAGATCAGGCCGCCTCACACCGGCTCAGACTGCACCTGGCCGCAAACTTTGCAGCACGCCTGTTGTGCGTGTCCGAGCGCACGGCGGAGCAGGTGCGGCGGCTGCACCCGGACAGCTCGGACCGCATAAGGGTGATTCCCAACGGCTTGTCCTCGACCTGGCCCACCGCGCCCATAGGAAGCTCCCCGGGGCAGGCACCGGACCTCATCGAGACACCCTTCGTGCTCGCCGTGGGGCGCCTGCGCAAGAAGAAGAACCTCATGCGGCTGCTCGACGCCTTCGCTCTGCGCCTGGGGGCTGGAGGGTCTGAGCAACTGGTCCTGGCGGGCCCTGAGGGGGATGCCTCAGACGCCTTGCGCGCCCGCGCGGCTCAGGCCGACCTGGCTGGGCACGTGGTGTTCACTGGTTATGTCGACGACCGCTCCCTGGCGCAGCTGTATTCGGATGCGGCGTGCCTGGCCTACCCTTCTCTCTTCGAGGGTTTCGGCTTGCCGGTGCTCGAGGCCATGTCGGTGGGGGCGCCGGTGCTCGTCTCCCGGCAAGGCGCGATCCCCGAGGCCGGAGGCGATGCGGTGCTCGCCGTGGACGGTGAGGACGTTGCGGCCTTGCATCAGGGCCTGTCGCGCCTGCTCGAGGATGCACAGCTGACGGAGGCACTCCGGGCGGCAGGCAACGAGCAAGTGCAGCAGTGCAGTATCCAACGCGCCGTGCGCGCCGTGCTGGATGTGTATGCGGAGTTGGCATGAGAATCGTGGTGGACGCCACCATGCTGGACGGGAAACCGTCAGGTGCAGCAACTCGACTCGAAGCGCTGCACGAGGCCTTGGTGGTGCAGATGGCTTCGGAGCCAGGAGCGCTGGAGGTCCGCTATCTCGTGCGCCCTGGTGCGGATGTGTTGTCCGGAGCCAGCTGCATTCCGTTCGAAGGCTTGGGCACTCCGTTTCGCCGGGCCCGCTGCGGGTCACGATTGGATGCCTTGCTCACGGAGCAGGGTGCCGAACTCTTCAGTGCCGGGGCGCTCCCCATGCCCCATGTGCGATCCGTTCCAAGCGTCCTGACCTTGCACGATGTGCGCTTCATGGTGCCGGGAGCAGGGCAGTCCTGGGTGCGCCGGATCTGGGCCGCCAATCTCTTGCGCAGGAACCTCCGGCGTGCAACGGCCGTCGTGGCCGTCTCCGACTCGACGCGTCAGGCCGTTCTGGATCGGCAGTTGGTCGCAGAAGGCCAAGTCCACGTCGTGCCCAATGCCGGGACGCCTGGGCTGGAGCGCGTGTACGACATCCAGGCGCTGGCGGACTTCCGCCGACGTGTGGACCTGTCCTCGCGCTACGTCTTGGCGCTCGGGCCGGCGGAACCGCACAAACGGATTGAGGACCTGATCCAGGTGCTGGCAGCCGTTCGGCAACACGAGGCGGGTTCCGACCTGGCGTTGGTCCTCGTTGGCAGAACAGAGGCTCGGCGTGCCTTCGGCCTGGCTCGACTTGCGGAGAGCCTCGGTGTCGCGAACGCGTTTCGCATGACGGGCGTGCTGCCCCAGAACGACTTGGCCATCGCCATGTCGGGTGCTGATGCGTTGATCTCTGCCGCGCATCATGAGGGCTTTGGGATCCCTGCGGTGGACGCCCAACGATTGGGTGTTCCAGTCGTCGCAGTGCGAGCCGGCGCCTTGGCAGAGGTGACCGATGGGGCGGCCTGGCTGTCGGACCCAGGAGACCTGGCGGGGCTTGCCGCGGCGCTTCTGGACGCCACGAACCCCGGAGATGTCCGTGAGGCGAGACTTCGCGCCGGGATGAAGGCGGCCGATCGCTGGAGCTGGGATCTTTCTGCCGGGCAGCTGGTGAAATTGTGGCGCGACGCTCTTTCTCACTGGGAATCACCGACTTAGGTTCGGCCCCTCCCCTGGCTAGCACCTATTCAGCGTAAAAAGGCGGCAGTTTCGGACATGCGCGTCTGAAGGCCCCTCCCCTGTCGCTCGCTGAAGTCGGTCCCATCTGGGGTCGACGATGGCTAGACTTCCGGTGCAATCCCGAAGTTGGTCCCCCTCTCCCTCGACATAGATGGCCTTCGCCGGGCCGCAAGGCCTCCGGCGAACTCCCGATCGGCCGTCTCGCACCCTGATGATCACCGACCGCAACAGCGGCCGGACCGCCCAGCTCTCATCCGAGCTGGCGTCCGTCTGCGGCTTCCATTCCATCCACCAGGATCGGGTTCGCGCCCAGGGTCCGATCGTTCGAGGTCCGATAGTTCGAGATCCGAGAACTCCTGAAGCATGTGGGCCTGCGCCCGTGCGACGGGTGCCGTTCTCGATCTGTCTCGGGCTGCTGCTGATGTTGTCCCCCGTCGTGAGTGCCCAGTCCGGGCTCCACGGCGAGTACTTCGACGACACCTCGCTCATGCAGTTGGTGGACATGCGGGTGGACGCGAAGCTGGACTTCACCAACTGGGTCTCTGCACCTCCTGGTACGGCTGTTCAAGCGGACGGCGAATTCTCGGAGCGTTGGACGGGTTACGTCAGTGTGCCCACATCAGGCTCATGGACATTCACGACGAAGTCGAATGATGGCGTGCGGGTCTGGGTCGATGGCCAACAGATCATCGACAATTGGTCGCTGCACGCAGTGACTGAAGACAGCGCATCCATCACCTTGCCTGCTGGCTGGCACTCGCTGCGTGTCGAACACTTCCAGTCGGGTGGCCAGATGGCCATGCAGTTGTTCTTCGACGGCCCCGGCCAGTCGAAGGTCATCATCCCCACGGCGAACCTCTCGGTGCAGCCGCTGGGCAACCTCTTGCCGGGTGTGACGGCCGGTGCGGATCTGCTGGTGATTGCACCAGGCAATTCGATCGTGTTGCCGAGCCTGTCCAATGATGCGGATGGAAGCATCGTCGACACTCTCTGGGTGCAGGTGTCAGGCCCCGCGTCGACCTTGGTGAATCCCTCGGCCAAGAACCTGACGGTCGAGAACATGAATCAGGTGGGCGACTACCAGTATCAGGTCACGGTCACCGACGATAACGGAGACCAAGCGTCGGACATCGTGAAGGTCTCGGTGGTGGAGTGCGCCGGAGGGGCGCCGGAACCCGATGGCAGCTTGCGGCCCTGGCACCGACTGGGTTTCGACTTCCAGGGACCCGGGGCGAACGAAGGGGGCAACCCAAATCCGTTCCGCGACTACCGGCTGACCGTGCGCTTCGTGCACACCTCGACCGGGGTGGTCTACCACGTGCCTGGCTTCTTCGAAGCCGACGGCCGCCCCGATCTCACGGGCGCGACGGGTGGAACCGTCTGGCGCACCTGGTTCACTCCAGACCGTGCGGGAGACTGGTACTACACGGTGAGCTTCCGCACTGGAACGGACGTGGCCGTCAGCCTCGACCCGCAGGCGGGTACGCCGACCTCCTTCGACGGGCTCTCTGGTTGCTTCGAAGTGATGAAGGCTCTCAAGACCGAGCCCGGCTTCCGGGCGGACGGGCGACTCGGCTACACGGACGAGCACTACCTGCGCCACATGGGGTCGGGCAAGCCCTACCTGAAAGGCGGAGCCAACAGCCCGGAGAACCTGCTGGCCTACGTCGACTTTGATCAGACGCCCAATGCCATGCACTCCTATGGACCCCACCTGGGTGATTGGACGGCTGGCGATCCCACATGGAAGGGCGGCCTCGGCAAGTCACTGATTGGCGGCGTCAACTACCTGGCAGGGCAGGGCGTCAACGCCATGTACTTCCTGACGTTCAACGTGGCCGGTGACGGAAACGACGTCTGGATGTGGACCAGCTCGACCGAGCGTGAACGCTTCGATGTCAGCAAGCTGGCTCAGTGGGAAGTGCTCTTCAACCACATGGATGACATGGGCGTTGCGCAGCATGTCATTACCCAGGAGCAAGAGAACGACACCGGTTCCAAGGCGATCGACAACGGAAGCCTGGGCCTGGAGCGCATGCTCTACTACCGCGAACTGGTCGCGCGCTTCGGTCATCACCTGGGCATCGTCTGGAACCTCGGCGAGGAGAACGGGAACAGCACGAGTCAGCTGCAGGACTTCTACGACTACATCACGGCCTTGGACCCTTATGACCACCCGGTGGTTGTGCATTCCTACCCCGGCGACCAGGACGACGTCTACGGCCCGCTGCTCGACCTCGATCGCCTGGAAGGTGCCTCGCTCCAGAGCCTGACGGCCGACCTGGTTCACCAGCAGACGCTCATGTGGCGTTCGGAGTCCCAAGCCCACGGTCGTCCCTGGTTCGTGGCTTCCGACGAGACGGGGCCCTCATCGGATGGCGTCCTGCCCGACAATGTGGATCTGCAGCACGACGAGCCCCGTAAGGAGATCCTGTGGGGCAACCTCATGGCCGGTGGCGCGGGGGTGGAATGGTACTTCGGTTACGACTACCCCAATAACGACCTCGACTGCGAGGACTGGAGCCAGCGCGAGGCCATGTGGGAGCAGACGGGCCACGCGCTGTCCTTCTTCAACGAGCACCTCCCGTTCACGGAGATGGAGCCGAACGATGAACTCGTCACCAACTCCAAGGCCTGGTGCTTTGCCGCGGAGGACGACACCTATGCGGTCTACCTGCCCAAGGGTGGGGCGACGTGGCTCGACCTGGGCAGCAGCACCCGCACGTTCGACGTGCTCTGGTTCGATCCGCGCAATGGGGGTGACTTGCTCACGGGCACCGTGCTCGAGGTCGAAGGGCCTGGGTGGGTGAACATTGGTACGCATCCAGGTGGGGCGCCGGGACAGGACTGGGCGGGACTCGTGCAGTTCAAGAACCTGCCTCCGGTCGTGACGGATGTCCTGATCGGGCCCAACCCGTATCTCGGGAACTCATTCTTCAGCCTGCAGATCAACGTGGCCGATCCCAACGGATTGGACGACGTCGAGTCCGTTGCCGTGCACGTCATCTCGCCCAACTTCGCCTATCTGGGTGCGGTCCAGTGCCCGAAGTTGGAGCCCGGGATCTACGGTTTCTACGCCCCCAACGCGCCTCCCATCCCGACCGGCACCTGGTACTTCGCTGGAGCGGTCACGGATCAAGGCGGGGAGCAGGACTACCTGATCAAAACGCTCGAGGCTCAGTAGTCCACCGAGTTGCGTCAGGTCACGCTCACGACTAAGGCTTGCACCGCCCACACGATCAGGGCAGCGACCACCAGCAACGCAGACCCCAGCAGGCAGCGTGTCGAAAGGGAAAGCTGGCTGAGGTCGGCGCGGAGCAGGCCGCGCTGGGTGGTCTGGGCGCTTCCCGGGCGGCCTCTGGCATCCGGGCCGGCCGCCCCTAGCCGGCGTGGTCCCGGCGTGCGTGGATCACGACCAGCCTGCGCGGTCGTCGGTGCATCCAAGGGGCGCCTGGTGGATCCCTCGGGGTTCGGCTTCCGGGCCGGTGCCTGGACCGGTGCCTGGGCCTCGACGCCCGACCCGGTCCAGACCAACCGAACGCGCAGGCTCCCCAGCAGGAGATCGTCACCGGGTCTCAGCTCTCCCTCGGTCAGGGCCCAGCCGTCCAGCTCGACAAGCGCGCCCGGCAGGACCTCAAAGTGCAGGCTCTGTCCGTCTCCCTGCGAGAGGCGGGCATGACGTGGGAGGACCTGCTCGGCCTCCAGCCTGAGCTCGCAGCTCGGGTCGGATCCCAAGGTGACGGGAAGCGGGGGGACGGGTAGCCGGCGTCCCTGGGAGGTGATGAAGGACCACATGGCGCCCATGATCGGTCTTGAGACAGCTGGAGGCAAAGGCGGTGATGCGTGCGCTACACTCAGCCACCCATGAGCCTCCTGACGGCCCGCCAGATCACGCACGCGTACCGCCGCACATGGGGGCGCGCCCAGCCTACGCTCAGTGGGGTGGATCTCGATGTGGCCCCGGGCGAGTGCTGGGGGGTCATCGGGCCCAATGGGTCGGGGAAATCGACCCTGCTCCGCATCCTGGCTGGCCTGAGCACACCGCTTGCCGGCGAGGTGGTCGTGGCTGGTGCTCCAGCGGGAAGCCGCCGGGCCCGGGAGTCTTGCGGGTACGCGCCGGAGGTCATCCGCTGGCCCGAGGTCATGCGTGTACAGGACGCCCTCGGGGAGCTGGCTGCGCTCTCGACGGTGCACGGAATCAGCGTGCGTGTGGAGCGGGTGATGCGGCTGTTGGGTCTGGAGGAGCTGTCCGGTCGGCGCCTGGGGACGCTCTCACTGGGCCAGGCTCGGCGTGTCGTCATCGCCCAGGCGCTGCTGGACGACCCACCGCTGCTGATACTCGACGAGGCATTCTCTGGTCTCGATTCCCTGGTGGTGCACGATCTGCGGGACGACCTGCGGCTGCGACTGGCTGGAGGAGCGGGGCTGGTGATGGCCACGCATCGCTTGGAAGACCTCGTTGGGTTGGCGACCCATGTGATCGTGTTGCACGGCGGGCGCGTGATTCGCCGCGGTCTCGCTGATGAGGTCCTGCAGGGCTTGGGGGGGCGCGAGAGCCTGGCGAGCTTCTTGGAGGCTCGCGAGTGATTGTCTCCGCGCTGCTGCTGGCCGGCGTCACCTTCCGGCGCCTGGCCACCGCGCGCAGTCTACTGCTGGCCATCTTCGGTGGTCTTGTGGCGGGACTCCTGGCCGTGGGCGTCCCGAGCCCGAACCTGGCCCGCGATGTGCTGGACCTCTCCATCGCCGCGGTGGTGGCCTTGATCGTCCTGCCTCTCGTCGCGGGCCTTCCCACATCCGATCGCAAGGGCGGTTTCGAGGCGCTGCAAGCCGTGCGCCCCGTGCACTCCCTCGGCTGGTCGGCTGGTCGGCTGCAAGGGAGCTTCTTCGCGGGCATCCTCCTGATGCTGATCGTCGCCCATGTTGCGTACGGAGTGGCTGCGACGCGCGACGTCCCGAGCGCTGTGGAGGGCAAGCCTGAGAGTCTCCAGGGAAACTCGGGCAGCGTGCAGCTGTGGCGCTTCTCGTTGCCTTCCGGTGCGCTGGGTCCCTTCGTGATGTCAGTCGAGACCTTCGTGCCCTTCGCCGGTGCCGGTTCGCTGGATGTCGCGACCCAGCGTGGCGCTGGTGAACACCGACAGACGGTGAACGTCCTCCCCGTGCGCCGGCACGAAGTCCTGGTCCCGGATCTGTCTCCACACCGCGGGGATCTCTACGTGGGTCTCGTCCCGCGCCAGGGTGCCGTCTTGGGGGCACGTGCGCCCACCTTGGCAGTAGGTCGTGAGCCGCTCGCGGTGGGGCGGCCGCATCTCTCGCGCGGCGTTCTCGGTCGGCTGGCCTTGGCGCTCCTGGTCGTCTTGGTTGCGGCGCAGGTCTTCCACTTCGAGACCGCATGCCTGGCGGGCACCCTCGCGCTGGCAGTCTCGCCACCGGATTCGCCGGGCCTGTGGGTGGCGGTCGCGGCGTCGCTGCTCGCCTTCGCTGCGCTGGGAACGGCGCTGGTTCGACGGGAGGCCTTGCCATGAATCTCTCCCCTCGACTTACGTTGGCAGCAGCGGCGCTCTGCCTCGTAGTCGCTGCCTTCACGGCCGGTTCAGCGATGGGCGTCAGGCAAATCGCGTCGGGATCAGGGGCTGCGGCGCCGACGCTCGGGTTCGCGGTGGAACCGGTTGCCCAGGCCCTGGAGCCGCTGGGACCCGTGCGAGCCCTGGTGTCGTGTGTGCTTTGGGGCCTCGTTCAGGAGAAGCAGCGCGAAGGGGATTCCGCAGCGGTGGCCGACATCGCCGAAGGTCTGATTCGCCTGCACCCGGGGCTGGATGCCGTGCGCATCTTCCTGGCACGGCAGTTGGTGGTGAGCCAGGCACCCCGCACTCCCGATGCGCAACGTCATCGAGCCCTGGTCGAGCGCGGGCTGCGCCTGTTGGAAGAGGGGTTCGGCTTGGAAGAGGGGTTCGGGGACGGCCGTCGCGCCGCTTTGCACGGGGCCATGGGGACCTTGCTGGCAATCCAGGTCGAGGTGGACCCGCGCTTTGCCCCCGTGGCCTCGCAGTACTTTGGCGAGCGACCCGACGAGGTCGCGATCCAGCAGCTGCGGCTCGGCCGGGAGGGAACTGCAGATTCCGTCACGCTGATCCTCTTGCTTGTCGAGCGGGGCCTGAGCACGTTGCGCATGAGCGGCGATGTCTATGACGCCGAGCGCGACCTGGCAGAGGCCGTGGGCGTGTTGCATCAGTTCTCCGAGAAGGAACGAGTGTCCATCGCTCCTGAGTTGGAGACCCTGCGGGAGCTCCTGTCCCTGCCGCAGGATGACCTGGGCCTGGGCCTGGGCCTGGGCGTAGACCGGGGTTCCCAGCTTGAGGAGCAGCGCTCGTGACCGTTCGTTGGGGCTTGCTGGCCATCGCCTTGGGTGTGTTGTTGAGGGTCATGGCCTTCGATGCCCACAGCTTGCCGCGTGGAGATGTGGTTCTCGATGTGGGTGTCGCCCGCAGCCTGGGAAACGGCGAGGGATTCCACGCGGGGTTCGAGCGTGCGTTGCCCAAGCTCGCAGGTGCGCGTGCCGAGGTCGGGCCCCAGGATCTTGCCGATCAGCACCCACCCCTGTGGCCGTTGCTCGCGTCGCCCCTGGTCTGGCTGGGCCTGGACGCTTTCACGGCACTCAAGCTCCTGTCGTTTCTCTTTGGCTTGGCGGCGATCTGGCTGAGCTGGCGCGTGACCGACCGGCTGATTGAGGGCTTCGCCGGTGCTCCCGACGGACTGCCGGCACTCGCGGCGGGCTGCGTGGGGGTGGGCTTCCTCGCGGTGGAGAGTTCCGGGAACGGTTCCCTGTATGCAGCTCAAGCAGTGGGTGTGTTGGCGCTCGTGGAGTTGCTGGCCGCGCCCCGGCCCTCTGCGCTCTGGCTCGGCCTCGTGCTGGGAATGCTGCAGCTCTTGAACCACCAGTGCGCGGTGCTGCTGCCCGTTCCGCTGCTCGTGCTTTGGTTGGCGGCCCCGCGCGGGGGCAGGCTGCGCGCTGCCGCGGTGGGCCTCGGATCGGTAGCGGTGGCGATGCTCTGCCTCGCACCTTGGTGGATGCGCAACGCTTCAGCCTTCGGCAACCCCTTCCACAGCGTCAACTCCATCTACTTCCTGTATCGCGCCGGGGTGGACGTCGCTTTCGATGTAGAGCAAGGGGTTCCCGTCCTGCGCTTCGCCGAGAGCCTGAGTGTTCCGCTGCTGCTGCGGGCTTCGCTGGGCTTCGCGAAGCCCAATGCGCTCTATGTCCTGTCCACGGGCCTGGCTGTGTGGCCCGTCTTGCTCGGCGTGGCGGCGGCGATGTTTGTTCCCTTCGTGGTTTCGGCCTGGGAAGGGCGGGACCGTCGACTGTGGGCCGTGCTCTCGTGTCTGGTTGTCCTGGCTGCCGTGACAGTGATGTGGCCAGCCACCAAGCTGCGCTACCTGGTCGTCTTGCAACCGCTGGTCGTGGTGCTGGCCGTGCGGGCCTTCGCCATGGTCTGTGTTGCGGACAACCCGTCAAACTCCCGCCGTAGGCGTTGGGAAAGTTGGGGCGCCCTGGCCGTGGGATTGGTCTGGCTCGCAGCCCTGCTGTTGACGCGCGACGACATCAGCGGCGATCCGGCCGCCGGCGCCCGCCCGCTGCGTTGGATGACTCTCGCCTTCGGCGGGGCGTTGCTGTTGTGGTTGCCCCTTCGATTGCTCGGGCGGGCGATTCGGCGAGGGGCGGCGAAGGGTGGGGCTGTATCCGGCGACGGTCTGCCGCGCACGCTGCTTCTGGCTGCGGTCTGTGTTTCATGGGTGCTGTCGTCTTGGGTCGCCGTGGGCGGAGACATGCGTACTGCCTACCACTCCACGGACTTTGCGCCCGACGTCTTCGGCAAGCATGGAGAGGCTGGGGAAGCGCGCGACATGGAAGCCCTGGCTGCAGTGCGTCAAGAGGCGCTGCGGGCGAACGTGGTTGAACTCGTGGGCCCGGTGGGCTTGCTTGCCTGGCCGGAGCCCTCGCTGCTGGAAGTCTCGAAGGGCCTGTCCGGGGATCTGCTGGTGCGGACCTTGGTTGCCCTGGCCGAGGCCGATCGACTGGAGTGGCTGGCGCTGTTGATGGCCGATGCCCAGGTTCTGGTGGGCCCCTTCCCAGAGGTCGGCCAGGAGGCCTTCGGAGGGCGCCTCAAAGTGGTCGCTGTGATCTCGGAGAGCGAGACCTGCAGCGGCGCTGTGCTGTTGGTCCGTATCCGATGATGTGGGCCTTGCTGGCCGCGTGGTGGGTGTTGGTTCCTGCCCTGCCCGAGCTGGCCTGGGTGCAATGGTTCGCCCATCTCGCCGTCGTCGGCGCGCTGGCCCTGAGCATCGGCCCACGGCTGTGGAGAGCAGAGGGGGCACTGTCCCGGGTGCCCCTGGTCGCCACAGCGGTCGCACTGCTCTCGTTGTCCGTCGCCATGCACGCCGCGCCGGACCGCTTTCCCGTCATGGAACGTTGGTGGGCGGGCATGACGGGAGTCGCCCACGGGCTGTTCTTCCTGTGTGTCCTGGCGGCGACGCCCGGTCCGCACGATGTCGAGCGAAGCCGGAGCTTCTCGCGCGGGCTCTGCTTCGTCCTGTTGGCGGTGCTGGCTGCTCAAGTGCTGACCATCGTGCGTGTCGACCTGCCCCAGGAAGCGGGGCGTCTCGCAGGTGGGCTCGGCAACCCCAACATGCTCGGCGCCTTCGTGGCTGCGGCGGGCCTGGCCTTGGCAGCCCTGGGGCGTTGGCGGCCGCGCTGGATGCTCCTGCTGGGCGGCGTCGTGACCGTGGTCCTGATGACCCGCTCTCGAGGGGCGGCGGCGGCCCTCGCAGCCGCGGTCTTCGTGTTCTTGCTGCGGCGCAACTGGCGTTGGGTCTTGGGCTTGGGCGTCGTGTTGGGTGTCGGCTTGGTCACGATTCCCAACCCGCTTTGGGAGCGGGTCATGCAGTTGGAGGCGGCGCACACCTTCTCCCGCCCCTTCTTGTGGCGCGCGGCCTGGGCCAACATCCTGGAGAACCCCTGGGGCATCGGCCCCGGGATGAACCGCTATCTCTTCCCACTGCGTGCCTTCGACCCGGAGTTTCCGTGGCTCGTGCATCAGCGGCACGCAGTGGGCTTGACGCACAACGTCTTCCTCACGTTGGCCCTGGAATGGGGCTGGTTGGCAGGCTTGGCTGGCGTCAGTCTGGCGCTCTCGGTGGGACGCAAGCTGTGGAGGGGCGGAGCAGCGGACCCCCTGCGGCAGGGCGCGACGCTCGGTGCCCTGGTCCTGTTTTTCGAACTGCAGATCGACGGCCTCGAACAGAACGCTGTGGCCTTCAGCTTGTTCCTGGCCTTCGTCGCCATGGCCCTGAGGCGCTGCGTGGCGTCGGCAGCTGGGCGGGGCGACAGGCGGGGCGAGGGGGGTCCCATCGCAGGGCGGCAAGGAGCGGGCGGGCGCGGTCGGTGGGTCGCAGCAGCGGTCGTCATACTGGGCTTGGGTTTGCTCTTTCAGGACGCCCGGCGTGTGGCTCGCGTGGCGGCGATCCGCGAGGCCCAAGCCGTGTTTGAGGCCTACGTGGCAGGGGAGCTTCAGGAGGCCGAGATGAGGGTCGCTCTGGAGGCTGCTGGGGAGGCAGCCCCTGGCTCGGAGAATCTCGCCGTTGCGAGCTTCGAATTCGAGGCCTTGGCCCTGCGGCGAGCCACCAGCATGAAGGAAGAGGCAGCCTCTCTGGAATCCCGGGCAGCGCAGGCCTGGGCGGCCGCCGACCGGGCGCGGGAGATCCAACCTGCGGATGCCGAGCTGTTTCGCAGCGTGGCGGACTTTGCCTATCGCCGCCTCGCCCCTGTTGAGCGAACGGGGGAGCGGCCGGGATCCGTCTTGCCGGCGGTCAGCTCGCGACAGGCAGCGCAGGAGCGGTACACGGACAGCCTGGGGCGACTGCTGCGTCTCGACCCCTTCGATGTGGGGGCGCTTCGGCAGCTGGCTCAGGAATACGGGCGCTCGGGCCAGTACGAGCCCATGGAGGCGACCTTCGAGCGACTCTTTGCCATCGAGCCGGATGATGCGGCGGCTTGGGCTCTCAGGGGCCGCTTTCGGGTCCTGGCGGACCGTCCCGAGCAGGCGCTCTATGCCTATGTGCGCGCCCAGGAATCGGTATTCAACTGCCGGCTCAAGGTGTCGGTGGGGGCGCCTCGCTCCCAGCTCTATTACGCAGCAGTGCTGAAACAGGCCCAGCTGGCGGTCATCCGGCGGCGCATTGCCGAGCTGCGCCGGGCGCTCTTCCTTTGAGCCTGAGGCTCTTGTTCCCGCAGAGCCTCGCGCCTATGCTGTCGCGACTTTTGTCCAGTGCCCAGTAACTTCCAACCTTTGGACAGGAACGCCCATGGCCTCCATTCTGAATGAGTACCTCGCGATCATCGTCTCCTTGGGCGCGCTCGTCTTCGCGTTCGTCCTCTCCGGCAAGATCAACAGCCTGAGCGAGGGCAACGAGACGCAGCGCGAAATCGCCCTGAAGATTCGGACCGGCGCGATGGCGTTCCTGAAGACGGAGTACAGCATGCTCGCTGTCTTCGTCGCCGTAATCTGCGGCCTCTTGTTCTTGACGGGTCAGACGGCCACCGCCGTGGCCTTCGTGGCCGGCGCCGTGGCGAGCGGCATCGCAGGCTGGCTGGGCATGAGGACGGCCACGGCCGCCAATGTGCGTACGACGGAAGCGGCCCGCACGGGCCTGTCCCAGGCGCTGAACGTGGCCTTCTCCTCCGGCATGGTCATGGGCCTGTCGGTGGTGGGCCTCGGCCTGCTGGGTGTGGCTGGGCTCTACGCCTACCACGGTGACCCGCAGCCGCTTTTCGGCTTCGGATTCGGTGCCAGCTCCATCGCGCTCTTCGCGCGTGTGGGCGGCGGCATCTTCACCAAGGCGGCCGACGTGGGCGCCGACCTGGTGGGCAAGCTGGAAGCGGGCATCCCCGAAGACGACCCGCGCAACCCGGCCACCATCGCCGACAACGTGGGTGACAATGTGGGCGACGTGGCTGGCATGGGCGCCGACCTGTTCGAGTCCTACGTGGGCTCGATCATTGCCACCATGGCTCTGGGTGCCCTCGCGGCCACGAGCGCCGCTGGCGTCGTGGCAGATGCCGGCTCGCACCTCGTGATTCTGCCCTTGGTTCTGGCTGCGATCGGGATCGTGGCTTCCATCGTGGGCCGCTCCTTCGTCAAGAGCTCGGACGAGTCGCACCTGCACGGCGCGCTCTTCAAAGGGCTCCTGGTGGCTTCCGGCGTGTTCATCGTGGCGGCCTACTTCCTCACCATGGGTCTCAACCTCGACTATGTGCGCTTCGACGGTGAGACCGTCGGCCACAAGGAGATCATGCTGACGGTGGTCGCCGGACTCGCGCTGGGCGTGCTGATCGGCAAGATCACCGAGTACTACACCTCCGAGCACTGCAAGCCGGTGAAGACCATCGCCGAGCAGAGCAACACGGGTGCGGCCACCAACCTGATCTACGGCCTGGCCGTGGGCATGGGCTCCACCTGGGCGCCGGTGATCCTCATCTCCGTCACGATCATGTTGGCCTACAACCTCGCGGGGCTGTACGGCATCTCCATCGCGGCCGTCGGTATGCTCTCCACTCTGGGTATCTCCCTGGGTGTGGATGCCTACGGGCCGGTGGCTGACAACGCTGGCGGCATCGCCGAAATGTCTGGCTGCCCGCCGGAGGTGCGCAAGCGCACGGACGCCCTGGACGCGGTGGGCAACACCACGGCTGCCATCGGCAAGGGCTTCGCCATCGGCAGTGCTGCCCTGACGGCCTTGGCCCTCTTCCAGAACTACATCGAGGGTTCGGGCTTGCGTGAGCAAGGCCTCGACCTGGTGAACCCCGAGATCATCGCAGGCGCGCTGTTCGGCGCCATGTTGCCCTTCCTCTTTTCGGCCATGACCATGACGGCCGTGGGCCGGGCGGCCAACGAGATGATCGATGAGGTGCGGCGTCAGTTCCGCGAGATCCCCGGCTTGCTCGAAGGCAAGGCCGAGGCGGACCCCGCCAAGTGCGTGGCCATCTCGACCAAGGCGTCCTTGCGAGAGATGGTCCTGCCGGGTGTGCTGGCCATCGCTGCTCCCGTCGCCGTGGGCTTCCTGGTCAGCGGCCAGGCGCTGGGCGGCATGATCGCCGGCGCGCTCATGTCGGGCGTCATGATGGCCATCTTCATGGCCAACTCCGGCGGTGCCTGGGACAACGCCAAGAAGCTCATCGAAGGCGGTGCACACGGCGGCAAGGGCAGCCCTGCCCATGGCGCGGCAGTTGTGGGCGACACCGTGGGCGATCCCTTCAAGGACACCTCCGGCCCGTCCATCAACATCCTGCTGAAGCTCATGTGCATCGTGTCTGTGGTCATCGCTCCGATGATCGCGGCCGCATCCTGAGCCTCGGCTCAACCTTCCAGAAGGATCGCTGTGGCTGAGTCCGACGAGAACCTCATTCGCTCCTCGGACGATCGGGAGATCGGCATCGCGTGTGCGCGTCTGGCCTTGGACCGCCAGGCACGGGACGTGAAGCTGTTCTCGGTGGCCGATCGCCTGGGTATCGCAGGCATCTTCGTGTTGGCCACGGTGAACAACCGGCGTCAGGCACGGGCGGTGCGGGACGCCATCCGGGTGGGCCTCAAGGAACTCGGCCACGGAGTCCCGGTCGCGTCCAGCGAGGATCCAGAGGGTCGTTGGTCGCTGTACGACTACGGCGGGGTGGTGCTGCACCTCTTCGATGACGAAGGGCGTGAGTACTACGACTTGGACAGCATGTGGGCCGATGTACCCACGATCAGTGTGGAGGATGAGCCTCCCACGCCAACCAGCCAGGAGGGATCGGCATCGTGAGCAGCTCACCCAGCTCCGAGGATCTTCAGTTCGTGCGGGATCTGGCCGTCGAGGCCGGTGAGGTGGTCATGAGCCACTTCGGCACGGACTACGACGTGGAAGACAAGCAAGGTCAGCCCGTGACGGTGGCCGACCGCCAGAGCAATGATCTCATCGTCAACGCGCTGCAGAAGCAGTTCCCCGGGGATTCGATCCTCGCGGAAGAGACGCCTGTCACCGACCAGGTGTGGCGCACCGCAGAGCGCTGCTGGATCGTCGACCCCCTCGACGGCACTTCGGACTTCGTGAAGGGGCGTGTGGGTTTCGCCGTCATGATCGGGTTGTGCGTGCGTGGCGAGCCCGTGCTGGGTGTCGTCAACGTGCCGAAGGCGGGGCGCATGTTCCTCGGCTTGGCAGGTGGAGGCGCCGAGGAGGAGCGTGAGGGCGAGCGCCATGTGCTCAAGACGAGCTCCCGCGCCGAGACTTCGGAACTGCGCGTGATCTGCTCCATCGCCCATCGCGATGAGGTCCTGGAGCGCACCCTGACGGCCTTGGAGCCGGCAGAGACGCTCTCCGTCGGAAGCGTCGGCTACAAGGTGGGCAAGATCACCGCGGACGAGGCCGACCTGTACGTCGCGCCCACCAGCTACATCAGCCTCTGGGACACCTGCGGGCCCCAGGCCATCCTGCACGCCGCTGGCGGCCGCTTCCTGGACATGGACGGCAAGCCCCTGGTCTACACGGGGCCAAGCCTGCAGCACGCCCGGGGTCTGTTGGCCACCAATGGGGCCAGTGCCGAGAGCGTGGTCTCCAAGATCCGGGGCGTCTGGCCAGCTAGCTAGAGGCCCTGCCAAAAGGCTCCATTTGCCGGGTGGATCCGGACGAAGACGGATCCATGGCTGTGGCCTGGCAAGATTGGAACGACGAGCTCCTGGAGCGCGCCCGGGAAACGGGGCGTTCGGTGCTGCTCGTTCTGGATTGCTCCTGGGGCCAGCCCTCCAGATCCGCTGACGACCCCGACCTGGCGTTGTCGACGTCGGGCCGGTTTGACCGGCACGAAGCCTGGGTCGCCGAGCACTGCTTGGCCGCGCGCGTTGATGTGGCGGACTTCCCCGACCTGGAAGCCCGCTACGGATGCGGCCTGTGGCCCACGCTGGTCGTGCTCAACGCCGCCGGCGAGGTGTTGATGCCGGAGCAGCTTCCTCAAGCTGAGACTCCGACGGGCTCAGCATCAACTCCCTGGACTGCAACGGAGCCCTCGGCGATTCCGGGCCTCATCGAGCGCGCTTTGCTGGCGGACTTCGACGAGCGGCATGGTGGCTTTGGTGGGGGGCAGAAGTTCCCCCACCCTGAAGCCTTGGATTACGCGGTGGCTCGCCACGCGGAGCACCGCAGTGCGCGCTTGCACGAGATCCTCGAGAAGACCTGTGCACACATGGCTGCCGGCGCCCTCTGGGACGCTGTCGACGGCGGCTTCTTCCGCTACTGTGCGGGCCGCGATTGGAGTCGCCCCTACACCGAGAAATTGCTGGAGACGCAGGTCGGGCTCGCGGGGGTGTACCTGGACGCGGGGCAGTTGTTGGGGCGCCGGGACTTCTTGCGCATCGGAGAGCAAACGCTGCAGTCCCTGCGGCGTGACCTGGCCGACGAGCGCACAGGACTCTTCCATTCGGGCATCGACCCCGACGACGAGTACTACGGCCTGGGTCCAGCGGAGCGCCGCACACGCCGCCGGCCAGCCGTGTCGGGCCGCCTCCTGGCCGATGGCAACGCTCAAGCCGTCTGCTGCTTGCTGAAGGCCGGTGCTGTCCTGGGCAGTCGGGAAGAGACGCAGGCAGGCGTCGCCCTGATGGAGAAGCTGCTGCGCACGCTCTGGCGACCAGGCAAGGGCATGCATCACTACGACGATGGGCATGGGCCCCAGCTGAACATCTATCTGCGCGATCAAGCCGAGACGGTGCTGGCGCTGCTGCATGTGCTGCAGGCCACCGATGACCGCCGGTTCCTATGGCCGCTCGAGCAGCTCGTCGAACTCATGGCGGGGCGATTCCTGAACCCCGACGGCCGGTTCATGAGTCGGTCGGACGGGCGCGTGCGCGTCGGGAGACAGGACTCACAGATTGTCGACGGTGCTCTTGCTGCGGAGGCCTTGATGCGCGCAGCCCTTTCGTTGGGGCGGCCCGGCCTGGCGGAGTTGGCAGCGCGCGCCCTGCAACAGCATGCCGGGGATTGTCGACGCTACGGCTACGCCATGGCCGCCTACGGGCGCAGCATGGAGCTCTGTCTGCATCCACCCTTGCATGTGCTTGTGGTGGGGCGCCGCGGTGAGCGCCACAGCGAAGCCTTGCTGCGGCATGTGTCGGCCAGCGACCTGCCTCGGCGGGTCGTGCAGTTCCTGGATCCGGTGACGGACGCCCATCTCTTGGAGCGCCTGCGGATCCCGCGCCTGGAGCATGCCGCGGTCTACGTGCTCGGGGCCGGCTTTCGCGGAGGAGGGTGTGCCGAGCCCTCAGCCATCACTGCGCTGCTGGGTGTTGCTCAAGAGCGCCGCCTGGGCATCACGAGCACCTCGGCTGAGGATGCACTCAGCGTCTAGCCGGCGAGTTCTTGGCGACCGGTTTCAACGCCCGGTTGCAGCGCCAAGTTGCAGCGCCAAGTTGCAGCGCCAAGTTGCAGCGCCGGGCCTCAGGGCGTCACGGCGCGCAAACGCAGGTGCTCGCCTGTGTTCATGATGCGAGCGATCAACTCAATGCGCGTGCCATGTCCCTCGTCGTGAGAACGGCCGTCCCCATCGAAGCGGAAGCCATTGCCTCTGGGGGTCAGGAATCCCAGGGTCTGCAGGCTGGTGTCCTGCACCAGGACTGTTCCCACCGGGTAGGGTCGATCGTCCACGATTCCGAGCGGTACGCCTTCAAACTCCACCAGGTAGCCCGCGACTTCCTGGGAGCTGCCGAGCCGGACTTCCAGCAGGTTGGTGAAGGCGTTGCCCTGGGCCAACCCCAGGTCGGTGCCGGTCTCCTGGCCCCCTTGCTTGCCGCCGCCAGAGGCGCAGGCAGGGCTGAGGAACAGGCAGAGAGCCAACGTGAGCACGTGGGCGAAGCTGGGCGAAGAGCGCATCGGCATCACTTCCGGGGTTCGGGGCCGGTGATTATGCCCGAGAAAGCCGGAATCGCGGAAGTCCGCTACCCCTGAGCTGCTGACCAAGCCTCAGTTGATGGGGAGCAGCAGGTCGTCGCCGCCTGCCTTGAGGGAGTCCTGGCTTGTCTGGATGATGCCATCCGGCCCCGCTGAGAGGACCCAGCTGCCGCTGCGGCTATCCACGAGGCCTGCCACGTTGACCAGGTAGGCGTTGCCCCATGGGTCACTGGGTACCTCGCCGTAGGGGCCCTCCCAGCCCGGCCCGCCCATGGACCGGTTGAGCAGCACGTCTGCGAGCGGGCGGGACTCCACGACGCCGCCGAAGCGGATGCCCTGGGGCAAGGCCCCTTCGCTGTAGAGCCAACTGACGTTCGTGCGTCCCCGGTTGCCCGTAGGCAGGAACAAGGTGTCCTGGGAGTAGCCGCGGATGCCGTCGACGATGTCCTGCATGCCCACTACGGTGGACTCGAGGCGTGCTTCCGCCTGCACGCTGGCGATGATCGGCACGGTGACGCCCGCCAGGCTGACCACGATGGACAGGCTGACGAGGACTTCCAGCACGCGCGACCGGCGCCGTTGAGGCTCCTCCTGCCCGCCATCTCCCTGGACGTCCTGGGAGACGTCGGTGTCGGCGAGCTGGTTATCGGAAGTGTCTGTCGGCTGATTCATGGGCTCTCTCCAAAGATTCCTCCGTATATTTCGTCTCGCCCCAGGGCATTGCTTGAGCTGTCTTGGGCTTTCGGTCCAAATCGCATATGACGGGCATGTGGGCGGTCGGGCTGGACGAGGTGCTGGGCCCTGGTGTCAGGAATCAGGCTCGTGTGGGACATGGTCTGTGTCCGATGCGCGACCTATGCTCCGTTCACTCTTCGGCAAGAGAGGGCCTTAGCCTCGGGACATCTCGGAAACCTCGGTAAGCACTCTTCAGTGCTCCTGATCGGCACTCTGCTGTCGCGTGGTGTGGGGATGATTCTCATCCCGCTCTACACGTCCGTGTTGCCGAAGGAGGCCTTGGGTTATTGGGAGGCCCTGCTGCTGGCGGCGACCCTCGTCAGCCTGGTGTCGGCGCACGGGATCACGGCGGCGCTCATGTGGACCCTCAAGACCGGGGGCAAGCTGCATGACGGGGAGCCGCCCGAGGAAGAACGCGGGCGCATCATCTCTGCGGCCATTGGCTGGGCCATGGCCTCGGCGATTCTCATTTGCGGTACGGGCATGGCCTTCGCGTCCCAATTGGCTCAGGCCACCACGGAGCGCGCGGACCACAACGTCATCATGGTCTTGTTGCTCGGCGCCCAGGCACTGCGGGTGGTGACCTACCCCGCCGAGGGCGTGCTGAAGCTGCGCTTTCAGAGCGTGCCGATCGTGTTCATGAACTTCGGCGAGTTTTTCGTGCAGGTGATCGGCACCTATCTCGCCTTGAAGGTCTTCGGGATGGGCTTGGAGGGAATGGCCTGGGCGGCCTTCGCCGCGGCGGCGCTGCGCGTGGGTCTCGCCTGGAAGTTCCTGCCTGAGTTGCGCAGCGCGACCCTGTCGCCACGACTCATGGGACCCATGGTGCGCTATGGCTTGCCGCTCATGCCGGGGGCCATCGCCGCCATCGTGCTGTCCCTGAGCGACCGTAGGTTCCTCATCGCGCATGGCATGACGGCGGCCAACGGGCTCTATGCCTACGGCGACAAGTGGGCGCGCATCGTGGAGTTTGCGCTCGTCCTGCCCCTGGCCAGCATGTGGCCTGCCGTCTTCTTCAACATCGCCAAGGAGACCAACGCCAGGCAGCAGTTCGCGCGCATCGCGACCCTGTTCTGTGGGGTTGCGGGTTGCATGGGCTTCGCCATCACCATGATGGGCCCCACCTTGACGCGGCTTTTTGACACGAGCGCCAACGACGAGTTCGCTGGAGCGGCGGGCCCCATCGGCGTCCTCACCGTGGGCTACGCGCTCTTCGGCCTGAACGAGGTGGCCCGGGTCGGGTTCCAGATCACGGGCCGCACCCAGCGCACGGCATTGTCCATGGTCCTGGCGGCGGTGCTCAACTTGGGCTTGAATGCCCTGCTCATTCCAGAATACGGAGCCATGGGGGCTGCCTGGGCCACCATGGCCTCCTATGGCGCTGCCGTGGTGTTCTCGCTCTGGCTGTCCCGTTCCATCTATCCCCAACGATGGGAGTACGGGCGACTGGCGCATGTCCTCCTGGTGTTTGTGGGCGGCGCTTGGGCCGTGAATCTCTGGGGGCCATCGGACGACAGCCTGGCAGGGTTCTGGACCCGCGTGGGGGCCTCCCTGCTGGCGCCTCTGTTGCTGCTGGGGACGGGCTTTCTGACACGGGCGGAGATCACCCAGCTGCGCGGCATCCTGACCGAACGGCTGGCGCGTTGGCGCCCCCGCTCCAGCTGAGCGATCGCGTTCGCGAAGGAGCGCGCCACCGCACCAAAAGGGGGGCGTATGGGTTGCTGCCGTAGGTTGCCTATGATGCGCGGCTACTCGGGAGCTGCTCATGCCGATTCTTCGTCGCGCCTTGCCTTTGATGTTGCTGCTCGGACTGGCGGCGTGCATTGCGCCGCGCTTGGATCAGCCTGGCAAGCTGCGCCTGCCCCAGGTCCCGCTGGACCCGTGGTTGTCGTGGATCTACGACTACGACCGCTCTGAGGACGGCAGCTCTTTGGAGTGGTCAGCGCTGCTTTGGAGCATCGGTCACTCCCGGGAGAACGAGACGACGTCGACGCGGGTGTTCCCCTTCTGGTGGAGTACCAAGGACCCACCCTACGGTACGTCGACGCTCTTGTTTCCCCTGTACTACGACAGGACGACGCCCGCCCAACAGACGCGCTTCTACTCCCTGCTCTATGGCTACCAGGACTCAGAGCACGCACGAACGGATTGGATCCTGCCGCCCATCTTCAACTGGCGTCGCAGCAAGTCGGCCGATGTCTGGGGCTCCTCGACGCTCCTGATCTACGACTGGCAGCACAAGCTGGGCAGGACGGACGTCTCGATCCTGCCGTTGCTGGGCTTGGCGCACCTCTTCCAAGGCGAGTTCGGCCTGCCGCCTGAGGGCGAGTTCGTGGGAGCGCTGGGCAGGAGCGCGAGCCGTCGTTTCGAGCTGCTCAACATCCTCGGCATCGTGTCGCTCTTCGGTTACGACGATGTGGGAGATCGGCGGGAGCTGCGCTTGGCGACCTTGTTCAGCAACGAGATGTTGTCGCCGATCCGATCCTGGCGCGGCCGAGGTGACGACCCCTTCGTGCGGGAGTGGTTGTTCCCGCTCTACATGAACGTCCAGGACGAGGAAGACGGCTGGATGTACGTTGGACCGTTGTGGGGCACGCGCGAGAACCGTGTGGAGGATGTCGAGATCCAGTGGTGGTTGCTGGGGCTCGTGTCCCGGCGAGAGTCCCCCGCAGGAGTCAGTTGGAGCCTCGCCGGCCTCACCGTCAGCGGACCTGAGTAGGTCCATCCCTGGCGACATCGGAGAGCCCTTGGAGGCCCCGGGGAAGCTCGCTGACTAGGAGTCCGCTTCGAGTCGGGCGAGTTCTCGTTCCGCCCCTTCGTGGCCCGGTATCAGGGCCAGGACGGCGTGGTACAGCGAGATGGCCTCGGGCCGATCGCCGGACGATTCCATCATCTCTGCGAGGGCGACGCGCAAGCGGGTCGAACGGAAGTCCCGTTCCAAAGCCTCCCGAAGCCAGGCTTCTGCTTCCTCGGGCCGATCGTCGGTCAGCAGCCGCTCCATACGCTTGAGGACGAGCCCTTCCAGATAGGGCCAGTCCGGGGCGGATCGAAAGGCCTCGAGCAGGAAGTCTTCGTCGCTCTCGGTCTGGGCCCCGAGTGTCAGGCTTTCGAAGGGCTGTGCCAGGAAGCCCTGCCGCACCAGGGAGAACTTGGCGGCCTGGAAGAGCGTGCTCCAGGATTCATGGATGGCACGCGACTGGGCCACGGCGATGCCCTCCAGGTGCTCGGGGACGCGCGTCCATTGCATGGGGTTGGCACGGTTCTCCGTGAACAACTCGCTTGTTGCCAGGAGCGTTTCGGGGTTTGCCAGTCGTCGACGACCACCGCGCGCACCCAAGGTCGCTCGTTCATCCCGGAGTGCGAGTGCGTGCGGTGCCATCAGGTCGACCACTCCCGGCGCAGGCCCGATCAGGCAGGCCACGAGCAGCGGGTCCAAGCCCACCCTCTCCATCTCCCGCTTGAGATGCCGACTGCTCCCGATGAGTTCGCCGATGACCTGTGGTCGCACGGTGATCTCGCGTCGCGCACCCAGGATCCCGATCAGGGGGCGCCGGGATTGGGGGTGATCCAAGACCAGCGTCGTGGAGGCGAAAACGGCGTTGGCGGACGCGAGCGCTGCGCGGAAGTCGTCGGGATGAACGAATGCAGGGTCCCACCACTGGCACATCATGCCGTCGGCGGTGAGCACGGCTTGCACCGCTGCATAGAACTCGACCGTGCTGGTCAGGCCCATCCGCCGACGCACCCGTGGGTCCGGCATCAACGCCACCACTTCGTAGGGTGAGAACTCGCCGAGCTCCAGGGCGTGCCGTTGAGAGGCGAGGAACATGCGCTCGCTGCCAAGCGGGCGACGCCGCCCTGGGGGTTCGGGTGTCAGCGCCCGCACTCCGGGGATGGACAGGGGTCTGAGCCAATCCAGCTGTTCGGGCCCGTGCTCCAGCGCCGCCCCTTCCGATTCGCCGCTGTCGGTCGCCACGACCAGGACATGCGCCGGGTTGCCTTGGAGCACGAGGGGGACGTGGACCAGGCGGTGCTCCTGGAGCGGATGTCGGGCCAGGGAAGCGACCCCATCGATGGAGATGCGGTTGCGACCGTCGACCGGGTCGCGAAGCCAACCGGCCTCGCCGTCCGCCATGAACTCACGGAGTTCCACCGGCCAGGCCAGGGTTTCCCTGGGGATGTTCTCGAGCAGGGCCAGGCGCACGTCGTGTGTCCCCGCCGGGTAGGGCACCCAGCAGACACCCAGCGCCAGGACGACGCTCAGTGCGGCGCGCATGGGGCGCACGCGGGAGACCAGCGCGACGATCAGCAGGCCGATCCCCAGGGCGGCGAATGTCCAAGTCGCCCCCAGTCGGGGAAGTGCGAGCCAACCCACGAGGGGCGTGGCGAGCAGCATCAGGGCGGGCACCAGGCTCATGGGCACGCCCTTGCCACGCTGGCCCAGCAGGGCTCCCATCCACAACCCCAGAGGGACCGCGAACCAAGCCAGGCGGGTCAGCGACAGCTCCAGCCCCAGAGTAGGAAGCATGCGCGCTTCGGCGGGGCTGGTCAGGGCCCACGCTGCAGCCAGGGGGACGAGCCCGTCCATGACATGGGTCTTGAGCATGCCGGACAGCGACGAGCCCACGACTGCGGCCAGGCACATGGCAGATGCAAGCCACGCCACGTCGTTGCTACCGAGGTCTATGTGAACCCGGGAGAGCTGGTCGCCGAGCGCCGCCATGGCTCCCAGCAACACGAGGCAGGCGGCATGGCCACGGGGGAGTCGTGCTGCGGAACACGTCCACGGCGCCCTCCTGAGCAGTGAGATGCCGGTCGCTGCGGACAGAACGAGGGCGGCGGACAGGAGGTCCCGTCGGCCCAGCCACTCCTCGGCCAGGATGGGTGTGAGCGCGAGGGCGGCGCTGGCGCCAAGCAAGGTGAGGGAGATGTCGCGGCGCCCCCCTGCTCCGAAGGCGAGACCCAGCAAGGCGCCCAGGGGCAGTGCCACGGCCGCCGACGCAGCGCCGACATGGGCCACGATCATGAGCGCATAGGGGAGCTGGCTTTCGCCGCGGGCCAAGCTGCTCACGAGCGCATGGTGCAGCGGGTCGAGCAGCATCAGGCACGCGCCGCCGCCCACCAACAGGCTTCCGCCCACCAGCAGGATGAGCGTCCCGTCCACGCGTCGGGTTCTCCAGGTACTCGCCCACCAACCCGCGGCTAGTAGGAGCGCCACGGTGGCCAGGCCCACGGCTCGCGGAGGCGTTCGGTCGAGCTCCGGAAGCAGGACGGCATCCGGCAGGATCGCCAGGGCCCAGGCTGCGCAGGCACCAAGCAAGGCGAGCGCAAAGCCCGGGGGATTCGGCGCAGTCTCGGCGGGCTCGGATGCTTCCTTCACAGGCTGGGTCAGGACTCCGCAGGCGGTTTGGCATCGCGGTGGACTACCGCCTTCACGCCCAGGATATCGGCGATGCGGTCATCGATGGCACCAATACGTGCGACGTGGTCGAGGACGATGGGATGCCGCTCGTGCGGCGTCGTCAGGATGATCGAACCCGTGCCGAGCAGCAGGCGTTCGAGCAGGTCGGGAATGGTCTTGTCCCAGCGCATGTCTTCGGTGCTGTAGCGCTTCATCTTCGGGAAGATGCCGTAGCGGTGGACCACTTCGTTGGGGCGGAACTCCCAATAGTCGAAGCGCGTGTTGAGCCAGACGAAGAAGAAGACCCCGAGGAAGCCGCTCGCCATCATGCGATAGAAGGTCTTGTTCATGACCGGGCTGAGTTCGGTGAACCAATGGCTCACGGAACCGAGCACGCCGAGGTAGAGCAGCCCGAGCATCAAGGCCAGGCTCCCCAGTACCAGGATCAGCGATCGGTCCTCGTTGAAGTCGAAGGAGATGACCAGCGTGTTGAAGAAGAAGACGCCCATCCAGATCAGGCCCATGGTGGAGCCGGGTTCGCCGGGCCACAGGCCGAAGAGGATGGACACCAACCCGCTCAGGTAGAAGAACACCACTTTGGGCAAGGGCCGCACGACGACCCGGTATTGGCCAGTCACCTCGGTGGCATCGGGAATGGGTTGGCTCATGGCGGCTGCTCCGTCGGTCGGTTCATTCTGCGAATCTGGGCAGCTGATTGGTTCTGGCATCATTCAGATTTCTGCGCTCAGCGGCCCGCACAGCCCATGCTCAGGGCTCAAGCATCCACGGCACCGCAGAGAATGGCGGCCTGGCGACGCAATTCGGGTGGGACGCTGACGCCGGTGAACACCTCCGCTTGCCTCCGGGCTTGCAAGCCGAAGAAGAACTCGCCCTTCAGAAGGGGGACACCTGCGTCCATCGCAGCGGCACGGAAGGGCGAGTGGGACGAACCATAGGTCAGGTCCAGGGCTATTGCGCCTTGCCGGAAGTTGCCTGGGCCAAAGTCGTCCAGCTCGACGGTGTCCGCACCAGGCATGCCCACCGGTGTGGCGTTGACGATGATGTCGGCCGGCACATGGGACGGTTCGGGGACGGCGACCGCGGGGATGGAGTCCGCCAGCTTGGCTGCGAGGTCCCGGGCATGACTGAGGCGTCGTGACCACACGGCGAGCTCGACGTCCTCTTCGAACAAGGCCGCGGCCAAGGCGCGGGCTGCGCCGCCTGAACCCAACAAGAGCACCTTGGGAACCGGGTCATCGGGCAGGCGCTTGGTCCGGGAGCCACCGGCGGTGCGCCAGCAACTCGCCATGAGGTCATTGACCCACTCCCGAGGAGAGGCCTGGGCACGGCGGCCCTTGAGCCAGGCGTCGAGCAGCTTTGGAAGCAGGTCGTTGGCAGCCTTCCAGTCGGTGTTGCGCGTCTGCCAACCGGCGGGGGTGCGCACCAGGGTGTTGCCGGCCGCCGTCCCACGCGCCCCGGGGAGCACGGAGTGTGCCAGCTCCACGGCGTCCTGCTTGAACGGGTGCGTGACGGCCATCCCGTCCAGGCGCAGGACCTCAGCCAGCTTCATGAGTGGTGCGAGCTGTTCCAGGTCCATGGGCACCAGGCGCGCGCTCTGGGCCACGCCCCTGAACACGGTGTTGTGGTACGTGGGGGACATGCTGTGCGACACGGGCCGACCGACGACGGCATAGAAGCGCGTGTCGGGGGGCAGGCTCGAGACGTTGTGCACGTGGTGCAGGCGATCGACTGAGGGCTGGTTGGGGTGGCCGGGTGCGTCCGCATGCGCCGCGCCGTATGTCAGGGGGCTGCCGCGAGCCGCAGCCATGACCCGGCCTGCCTCGGCCAATCGACCTGTGGGAACGATGGCCAAGGCCTCGCCATACTCCGCTTGGATGTCGAGCAAGGCGCTGAGTTGCTTGGGGTTCTCAGCCGGCACAGCCAGCTTCGCGAAGTCCGTGCTGTGAGCCACCAGTCGACCTGCCAGGGCTTCCAGGCGGGGGACGAAGCGCGAGAGATGGCAGCTGGCGATGCGCTTGCCCGGCAGACCCGAGGGCAGTTGATCGAGGCAATTGTCTTCGATGTCGATGAGGTCGGCGCCTGCTTCCGCGGCGGCCACCAGCAGCGCGATGCGATCGGTCTCCTCGCCCTCGAACAAGCCGCCTTGCTGGGGCGCGCGACAGGTGGCGATCACCGGAGCCGTGCGAGGCAGGGCCATGACGTCCTGGACCGCCTTCGGAGAGGGTTTCTTCAGGGCATCAAAGCGCAACTCCACGTAGTCCACGCCGTCCATCGGGTGATGCAGCAGTTCAGCCGCCGAATGGACGTCTGTCACCAGGACGGTGGCGACGAGGCGTGTGCTCATGGAGTGTCTCCGTGCAGGGTGGCGGCGATCCTGGCTGCCAGTCGTGGGTCGAGGTTCCGCTCGCGGCTGGCCAGCGCCAGGGCTCGTTGGGCAAGAGAGCGGTAGGCGGCGTCGACGTCGGCCGAACAGTCCTTCGTTGCGCGCATGTGTTGTTCCACGACTTCGGCATCTCCTCGCACGACGGGGCCCGTCAACGCCTGGCCGGGGGAGTGCTGAGCCAGGTTTTCCACGGTACCGGACAGAAGCGGAAGGAGAGCAGCCCGTCCTTGCTCCCGGTCGAGTCCGGCGGCTTCCAGGAGATCCAACGCCTGGTCAACCAGTGCCACCAAGTGGTTGCAGGCGTGGGCAGCCGCTGCGTGCCAGGCGACACGCCCTCCGGCCTTGAGCGGGAAGGCCGTCGCGCCAGTGCGTTGGGTCCAGTCCTGCGTCAGGGCCCGCGCCGCGGGGTCGCCGTCCAAGGCACAGACCACGCCGTGGAGCGGGCCAGTGGCCGGAGACTCGGATGGCGAAGAGCCCCCCTCGTCGCGGTGGGCCGTTGCGGACTCGGGCGGGGCCACGAAACTCTTCAAGGGATGCAGGCTGCCGATGGCCAGGCCACGGTCTTGGAGGGGGCTGAGAACCTCCAAGGGCGCTGCTCCTGAGAGGTGCACAACCACGGAGCCTGGGGGCCAGCTCGCCTCAGCCAACTGGCGCGCGGTGCTCTCGATGGCACGGTCGGGCACGGCAATCAGCAGGGCGCAGGGGCTGCGGGTGGCCGGATCCATCTGGTCGTCCCGGGACGGCTGGGCCTGTCGCTCTGCCTGGTGCGCGGCTGCGGGGAGCTGATCCAGGCTGCAGGGGGTTCCTGCGCCGATCTGGGCGCAGCGCAGGTTGGCGCGCTCGAGGGTGCGGCAGGCCACGGCCCCCAACTCCAAGCCAGCGAGGCGCAGGGCCCGGCCGACAGCGCTTCCAGCAGCGCCAGCACCCGCGATATGGACGATCATGCGCCGCAGTCTACTCGGCGGAGAGGGCGTCGCTCTCGCTCTCTGCCGTCGGTCGTTTGGCGGGGCGAGGGGGCCGCGCGGCCAAGAACTCGATCACATCATCCAGGTCAGGCGCGACGTAGCCCGGCTCCAGGGCCCGCTCCTGCTCCTGGCGGTAGGCCTGGATGACCGATTGCTCAACCGATGTCCGGCACTTCTGGTTGATGGGGTGTGCGATATCGACATACAGCCGTGGCCGACCACGTCCATCTTCGACGGCCTTCAGGTGGTCCACCTTCTCGCCGCAACCGTTGCAGAAGCTCGCCCGCAGGTGGTTCTTCTCACGGCAACGCGGGCAACGCCCGGTGACCTTGCGGCTGGGCATGGCGACAAACGGACCCTTCGGCCCTTCAATGACTTTCACGTCGCGAACCACGAACGCGTCATCGAGCGTGACGGTGCAAAACGCCAACAGACGCTCTTGGGCGTCATCAGCGAGCTTGACCCGGATCTCGGTGATCTCCACTGCGGCGTCTCCGTCGATTCAGGTCATGTTCCTCAAACACAACCTGCGACGGATGATCCATCTTCGATTCGCTGATCGTTAGCGCTTTCTCGAACGATGTCTCACAAAACGCATGGACGTTCGTCGACATGCCAATGCGTCCGACGGTGGTTCCGAACCGTACAGGAACAACGTCGACCCACTTCCGGAGAGATGCACGCCGGGCAGCGCGAGAAGATCAACCAACTCTGATCTGATGTGCTGGCTCGGCGCTTCCAAGTCGTTGCGGTAGAGCGCGTCGAGGTCGGCGGGGGTGGCGTCCGCCAAGCGCTCCTGCCACGCGTCGATCAGGGCGCTTCGCCGACGGCTGTCGTCTGCCTCCAGGAGTGGAGCAGCGGAGAGTGCGCCGTAGACGGACGGGGTCGGCACCGGGAAACCCGGGAAGCCCAGGAACACGTCGAAGGGGGCAGGCTCGGCCAAGGGCTGGACGAGTTCTCCGCGCCCCAGGCACAGGGCGGTGCCGCCCACCAGGAAGAAGGGCACATCGCTGCCCAGGGCTGCCGCCAGGGGCTGCAATGCGGGGCGCTGCCCCTCGGCTCCCAGCTGTTGGCCCATGAGTTGGTCCAGGCCGAGCAGTACGCTCGCCGCATCGCTGGAGCCGCCGCCCAGGCCGGCCCCGGCAGGGATCTTTTTCTCCAGCTTCAGATCGATGCCGACGGCATCCACCAGCCCTGCTGCGTGCAGCCAACGGTCCGCAGCCTGCACGGCGATGTTGTGCTCGTCGCCGGGCACGACCGCCGAGGTGGGGCTGGGTCCGTCGGCATCCGGCTGATCGAGGGCCTGGAGCTCAAAACGGATGTCGGCAGAGCTGGGCCGAAGCTGCTTGTCGCGAGGCCGGATGGAGAGCTCGATCTGATCGGCGAGATCGAGGGTCTGAAGAACCGTCGTCAGCTCGTGGAAACCGTCTTTCCTGCGCCCCACCACCTCGAGGTAGAGATTGATCTTGGCCGGGGCTTCGAGACGCAGGCGACGGGCCTCGGTCATGCGCTCGGCTGGTTGTCCGCGTCCAGCAGGACGACCGTCGGCTCGAAGCCCCGTGCCTCTTGGTCTTCGAGCATGCAGTAGGAGATGACCAGGATCGTGTCGCCCGTCTCCACGCAGCGTGCCGCGCCGCCGTTGGCACCCATGACACCCGAACCCGCCTTGCCCTCGAGGATGTATGTCTCGAATCGCTGGCCGTTGTTGAGGTTCACCACCTGCACCTTTTCGTTGGGCAGGAGGTCCGCCATCTCCATGAGATTGCGGTCCACTTCAAGGCTGCCGCGGTACGCCAGGTTGGCGTGCGTCACGGTGGCGCCGTGGAGCTTGGACTTCATCATGAAGCGCTGCATGAAGAGTGCCTGCGGGAAGAGGCCGGTCTGAAAGCCTCCTGGGCGCGCGCGGCGAGCAGGAGGGGTGTCCTCAGAGAGGCTTTTGGGGGTGTGCCGAAAAGGCCGCCAGCTTAGCACCCAGGGCGTGGTTGTCGAGCAGGCGCGTAGGCCCCACGGGAGCGGCGACGACCAGCACATCCCCGGCCTCCGCAGTGCTTGGGTGGGAGAAGTCGAGGGGCCGCACGAGGGCGGCGTAGTCGGGGGGGCGCTGGAGGCCCTGAAGCAGGATCTCGCGCAGGGCCGCCTCCAGCACGCAGGTGGACCGTTCGCCGGCCTCGAACAGGGTGTTGGCCGCTGCGAGGCTCGCCACGAGGTTGAGCCCCTCCCGCCGCTCGGCTTCCGAGAGATAGGCGTTTCGGCTGGAGAGGGCCAGCCCGTCCGCGTCCCGCAGCGTGGGGCAGACCACCACCTCGACGGGCATGTCCAGGTCGCGCACCATGCGCTGGATTGCCACGGACTGCTGGAAGTCCTTGTGCCCGAAGTAGGCCCGTTGCGGCCCCACGAGCTGAAACAGCTTGCACACCACTGTCAGCACCCCGTCGAAATGGTCGGGCCGGGCGGCGCCTTCCAGGGTGCAGCTGAGGTCTCCCTGGGAGAGCCGCGTGATGTGCCCCGGTGGGTACATCTCGTCCGTCGAGAGGAACAGTACGAGGTTGGCGCCCGCCTGCCTGAGCAGTGCGGCATCGCCCGCCTCATCCCGCGGGTAATTGTCGAGATCCTCGTGCGCCCCGAACTGCAGCGGGTTCACGAAGACGGTCACCACGACCCCTTGGTTCTCACGGGCCGCGCGCTCCACCAGCGAGATGTGGCCGGCGTGTAGGGCGCCCATGGTGGGGACCAGGCCGATCTCACCGCCCGCGCGCAAACTCGTGCAGGCTCGACGGGAGTCTTCGAGTGCGTGGAGGATCTCCATGGGCGGGGCGCTCAGGTGTCGCTTGCAGCTCGGGTGTGGGACAGGCTGTCCCTGAGTTCCGCCATGCTGAGGCCGAGCACGGGGTGTCGCATCTGGGGCGCGATGTCGGCGCAGGGTTCCAGCACGAAGGGGCGCTCGTGGCAGCGCGGGTGCGGTAGCTCGAGTTCGGCCGTGGCAGAGACCGTTTCGCCAAACAGCACCAGGTCGAGATCCAGGGTCCGTGGGCCGTTGCGCACGAGGCGTTCTCGCCCCGCGTCCGCTTCGATGTGTTGAAGCAGGTGCAGCAACTCCAGCGCGCTCAAGTCTGTGCGCAGCAGGCAGGCCGCGTTGATGAAGGGGCCGCTCTGCGGGGGAGTCTCGACGGCCTGGGTCTCCCTGAAGGCCGACGTGGCGACGAGCTGAACGCCTTCCAGCGTGGCGAGGGAGCGCACGGCGCTCCGCAGCGTGGCGCGTCGGGGGGAGATGTTGGACCCCATGGCCACCAAGGCAGCGGTCACGTCGGCGTGTCCTGTCTGGGCTCAACCTCGTCACCCTCCTCTTCATCATCTCCGTCCACGGCCCATGGCTCCGGCAGCTGCTCCTGGACGGGCAAGCCGGTCATGCGGGCGCGCAGGGCGATCACCATCCCACCCAAGACGTAGGCGATGGAGACGACGAAGAGGGACCAATCGTGGAACAACAGGATGATGGCCACGATGAGCACCAGCTTCACGAAGGTGGAGCGGCGCGTGCGGTGTCCGACGTAGCGCTGCACCAGGTGCACATACGGCAAGTTGGAGACCATCAACAGACCGAGGACGCATGCCAAGAAGGGCAGGCCGCGCATGAAGAAGATGGCCAGCGCGTCGGCCGGGGCCGAGTCGAGACCGATGTCATTGCGGCCCGAGAAGATGAACAAGCAGGTGGTGACGATCATGCCCGCAGCGGCGGGAGACGGCAGCCCCTGGAAGATGTGGTGGCTCTCCTCGTCGGTGTCGGTGTTGGCCGAGAAGCGAGCCAGACGCAAGGCCGCACACATGAGGTAGAGCGCCGTCAGGGCCGTCACGACCTTGGGCACGAAGGGCTGATCCAAGCCCACCTTGCCGTGTTCATAGACGGCCTTGGCGATCAGCGCCGGGGCAGCACCAAAGGTGACGACGTCCGAGAGGGAGTCGAGCAGGGCACCCACGGCGGAGGCCTGGCCGGTGAGGCGCGCGACGCGCCCATCAAGGGCGTCGAAGATCATGCCGAACAAGATGAACCAGCTGGCCTCGACGATCTTCTCGGCGAAGACGGGGTCCAGCGGATCGCTTCCTCCGCTGCCGGTCGTGGCATCGACGACCTTGGCCATGGCGACGAAGCCGCACACCAGGTTGCCCAAGGTGAGGGCTGAGGGAAGGACGGGGATGATGGACATGCGCGTCCTCATGTCAGTCGGCTCCCGACGCAGCTCGCATGTTGGCCAGCAGGGTTTCGCCGCCCTTGACGGTGTCACCCACCTTGACGAGCACCTGCTCGAGTTCCTGCGTGGGCACGATGAGCTCGGTGCGTGACCCGAAGCGGATCATGCCGTAGCGCTCGCCTCGGCAGTAGCTGTCACCCACTTGCACGGGGCAGATGATCCGGCGCGCGATCAGGCCGGTGATCTGCCGGACGCCCACGGAGCGGCCGTCGGGCCGTTCGAGCACGAGGGTCGCCGCTCGGTTCTCCTCGATGGCGCGCTTGTCCCGGGCATCGTAGAAGCCGCCGTCGCGCGTGCTCATGGCGGTCACCTGGCCGGCACATGGCACGCGATTCACGTGCACGTTGAAGACCGAAAGGAAGATGCCGATGCGCGTGCAGCCGGGGCCTACATCCGGGTCGTCCAGCTCGACGATGTCGGCCACGAGTCCGTCGGCCGGGGACACGAGCTGATCCTCCCCCCCGGTCGCCTGTCGCTCTGGGTCACGGAAGAAGGAGAGGATGAACAGCAGGAGCGGCAAGGGGACGAGCCACCAAGCCCCTGATGTCGCAGCCCCTAGCCACCAGGACAGCGCGGCGAGAGGCAAGCTGAACAGCAGGAGAGTGCCTGTGGCGTAGGTTGTGAACGGCCATTTCATGGCCGAACACGGTACCCCCTGGGGGATCGGGGGCGGAAGGGGCCCCTCAGCGGCCTCCTTTTGGAAAGACGCACAAGTTCTGAGGCCAAATGGGCGAAAGGCGCAGGCAAGAGCTCTGCTTCCTAGGAGGAAACCCATGCGTTTCATGATTGCCAGTCTGTCGCTGCTTGCCCTTGCAGCCTGTTCCACGCCGCCCCAGTCCATGAAGGTGAACGACTTCGCCGACCGTGAAGGCCGGGTCCTGCAAGGCGAGATTTCCTACATGGATGTGGGCGGAGACTCCGTCCGCCACGGGGCCATGCGCTCCTGGTATCCCAGCGGCCAACTGAAGGCCATCGTCAACTACGACACCGACACCCCCGACGGGCGCTGGCTGCAGTGGCACAAGAACGGCGAGCTGGCAGCTGAAGGCATCTACGCCGACGGTGTGCGCGACGAATCCTGGACCGAGTGGCACGCCACCGGCGAGAAGAAGGCCGAATGCAACTACCTCAACGGCCGCCTGCACGGCGCCTTTGCCCTGTGGAGCCCGTCGGGCCAGCAGATGCTGATGGCCGACTACAAGCGCGATCGCCCCGAGGGTTGGTGGATCGCTTGGTGGGCCAACGGTTCCAAGCGCCTCGATGGCCGCTTCCTGCACGGGAAGCCCCACGGTCGCTGGACGTCCTACCACGCCAACGGTGAGAAGGCTGGCGAAGGCAGCTACAAGAACGGCATGCGCAGCGGCCTGTGGGTCCTCTGGGAGAGCGACGGCTCCATCCTGGCCAAGGGCCGTTTCCGCGACGACCGCCCCATGGGATTCATGGAAGTGGCCAAGTCAGTGGATGACAGCCGGAGCCCTGACGACCTGTTCCGCTTCAACTTTCAGATCCAGGATCGCTAAGCCCAGACCAGCGAGTTCCTGAACGCATCCGGCCTCGGCTGGATGCACCCCGAGGGCGGGCGACCATGGGTCGGCCGCCCTCGGATCAATTCAGGGCCCTGCAGCCGGGTGGAGATAGCGGGGGCTGCGGGAGTTGCTCTGCCGTGTTCTGCGCTCGCCGTGAGGGGGGGCTCGTGACTAGGATGGCGGCCCTTCGTCGCCGGGACAGCGAGTCTCGGGGCGGCCACCCTTCTGCTTGCGCGCAGCGGGCCCATCCAGGGCTCACCCGGGCTCAGTCGAACCCGGCCCGCGCATCTGTTGAGACCGTGCCATGACCGTCATCAACCACGTTCACGCCCGCGAAATCCTCGATTCACGCGGCAACCCAACTGTTGAGGCGGAAGTCCTCCTGGAGTCCGGAGCCACGGGTCGCATGGCGGTGCCCTCGGGAGCCTCCACGGGCACCCATGAGGCCGTCGAGCTGCGAGATGGTGACGAGAATCGCTACCTAGGCAAGGGCGTGCTGCAGGCGGTGGCAAACATCAACAGCGAACTGGCTGCGGGTGTCACCGGGCTCGATGCCAGCGATCAGGAGTACGTCGACGGCACGATGATCGAAATAGACGGCACGCCCAACAAGGGACGCCTCGGTGCCAACGCCATGCTGGCCGTGAGTGGGGCCGTGGCACGCGCTGCGGCGGAGGCCCACGGCCTGCCGCTCTGGCGCTACCTCGGTGGAACCGCCGCGCGAACCTTGCCGATCCCGATGATGAACATCATCAACGGCGGTGCGCACGCGGACAACAACGTGGACTTCCAGGAGTTCATGATCGTGCCCAAGGGGGCGGCCACCTTTTCCGAGGGGCTCCGTTGCGGCGCCGAGGTGTTTCACTCCCTCAAGAAGGTCTTGTCCGGGCGCGGCCTCAACACGGCGGTGGGGGACGAGGGCGGCTTCGCTCCCAACCTCGCTTCCAACGAAGAAGCGGTCACCATCATCCTCGAGGCGATCGAGAAGGCGGGCTACAAGCCTGGCGAGGACGTGTCTCTCGCCTTGGATGTCGCTGCGTCGGAGTTCTGCAAGGATGGCACCTACACGCTGGCCGGCGAAGGTGGCAAGACCTGCAGCGCCGCGGACATGGTGGGCATCTACGAGTCCTGGACCGAGAAGTACCCCATCACTTCCATCGAGGACGGGCTGGACGAAGACGACTGGGACGGTTGGGGCAAGCTCACCGCCGCGCTCGGTGCCAAGGTGCAGCTGGTAGGCGACGACCTCTTCGTCACGAACCCGGGCCGCCTGGCGGATGGCATCGCCAAGAACGTGGCCAACAGCGTGCTGGTGAAGATCAACCAGATCGGAACGCTCAGCGAGACATTCGAGTGCATCAATATGGCCACTCGTCACGGCTACACTTCGGTCATCTCCCACCGCTCTGGTGAAACCGAGGACAGCATCATCGCCGACATCGCGGTGGCGACCAACGCGGGCCAGATCAAGACGGGCTCGCTCTCTCGCAGCGACCGCATCGCCAAGTACAACCAGCTTCTGAGGATCGAAGAGCAGCTGGGCGAATCCGCACGCTACGGTCTCGCTTGATTCGTATGTCTTTTGAAAAACCCCTCCCGGCGAGGGACCTCGGTGACTAATGTCGCTCGGATGCACCAGCTTGCAGAGATCCTCCGTCGGCACGGTCTGACGCTGCTTCTGACCTCCGCCATGGTGGTGCTCTATCTACGCGAGACGATGCCTGCGGTGCATGAGCACAACGCATTGCGGGCTCGGCGGGTGCAGGCCGAGGCCGAGTTGGCGCTGCGCAAGCAAGCGCTCTCGGAAGCCCTGCTCTGGCTTCGTGGCGCGACTGAGGATCCCTTCGTTCAGGCGCGCTTCCGCGATGCCTTCAACCATTCTCCCGACCTGAACGGGCCGCGCGTCATGACCGCCGTGCCCTCGCCGGTATCGGCAGGGGCGGGGACCGCGGGCTCAGGGCCCGAAGGGGATGCGGCGCAGGAGCGTTGACGAGCAGCCGCAGCGTGGCAGGCTCATGAGATGAGCGAGCGGTTTTTCGTCTGCGGTGTCGGTGGGTGGCTGCTCCTGTTGGCCTGCGTCTGTGACGGGCAGTTTGTGGCGCCAGAGGGGGCGGACTACCACAATGGGTCCACCTTGCCCTTGGCGGCAGACGAGGTGTCACGCTCGTTGCTGCAGCGGCTGGAGAATGCGCTGGCGACGGCCTCCGGGGACGAGGTGGCGAACGTTGTGGCCAGCATGCGCGCACGTGCGCGCCTCGTGGGACGGCCTGACGCCGACTTGGTGCCCTTGGGTGCTCGGACTCACGTGCCGGTGCTCGAGAAGGCCTTGCGCCTCGTGAACCAACGCGCACCCGAAGCTGTGCGCCTGCGCATCGAGCAGGAAACGCTGGACCTCATCGCCGAGGCGGTGCGCTTTCGGGACCTGGCGGCCCTGCTCGCCCTCGCCACCCGCAACCGCGCGTTGGAGGCATCACGCACCGCGGCCATGGCCGCCGCACGTCTGCTGTTCGAGCAGGGGCGCTGGTGGGAGTGCATGAGCTTGGCCAGGCGAGCCGGGGATGCGCCCGGCGCGGCGCAGCTCGTGTTGTCGGCCCAGGCCCGCGTTCCGCAGCCGGAGGACAAGCGGCACGAGGGCCCGTGGCAGCGCCGCTTCACTTTCTCCCGCCCCGATGACCTGGAGGCGGAGGCCATACCCTTCTTCTCGGATGGCCGGCCGGGCGAGGTGCTGGTCCAGGATGTGCTGGGGCTCCATGGCCTGAACCTGCGGGAGACGGGGGACGAACTCAGCCAGACCTTCGAGTCCTTTTTTTGGGGTGAACACGTGCCCGGCCTGGTGGGCGCCCGGCGCAGCTTGCCCGCCCCGCGCCAGCAGATGCACGCCACCCAGGGCGACCGGGTGGTGACCTCGTTCAACCTGCCCAATGATCGCCGCGACTGGACCCGCCGCAGCCCGCCCACCGACCGCCGGGCGCGCCTGGTGGCCATCGACCTCGGGCAGGGCAGCTCAAGCCTGGCCTGGGATGCCGAAGGGCCCGACGTCCCGGAGAGCACGGCCTTCGGGCCGGTGCATGTGGTGGGCGACCGGGTCTTCGTCCAGCTGTTCCGAGTCGGCTTGGAAACGGAGGTCTCCCTGATGGCCTTCCGCTTGTCGGACGGCGCCTTGCTGTTCGAGACTCCGCTGGTGCGTGGCGCCTCCATCCCTCGCTTTGCCTCCCGCCAAGCCAAGCTGGACGAGGACGAGCTGGACAAGCGGGCGCGGGAAGGAACGGTCGCCGAGCGCTCTGGGGTGGTCTACGCGTGCACGGGCTTCGGCGTCGTGGCGGCGGTGGATGGCGTGACGGGCTTGCTGCAGCACACCTTTCGATACGACCGGCTGTTCTCCCTGGACCGCTCGGTCTACGACCGCTCCTTCCTGTTCGACACCGGGGGTTGGAATCACGAGCCCGTGCGCCTGGCTCGTGAGCGGGTGGTGGTGGCGCCCTCGGATTCGCGCTTCCTGTATTTCCTCGCCCTGGAGCCCGGCCCCGAGGGGCAGCTGATGCTCGAGGACCCCATTGAGCGCCTGGACCGAGGCGATGTCGTGGCCCTCCTTCCAAGAGAGCCTGGAGGGACGGCAGATGTTCTTGTGACGCGTCTGAGGGACAACCGCAGTTCGTTGGTGCGCCTCTCAGCCAACGGCAGCACCCTCGCCGCCAGCCCGCCCTTGCCCGTGGGTGAGCTCCAGAGCGGTCGACCGATCCAGCTCGGGGGGCAGGTGCTGATGCCCACCACGGCCGGGCTGCGGGTCTTCCGGCCGGAGGAACTCGAGGCCCCACCGACCCTGCTTCCGCAGGTCGAGGGCCTTCCGCCGGTGCGTTCGCTGCACGCCACGGCTGCCGGGCTGATCGGCGTGGCCCCAGACCCCAGCCTGGGCCGCCTGGACATCCCTCTGGTCCAGATCGTCTATTGGCAAGGGCTGCCCTAGTCGCTGGATGCTCGCTGCTTGGGGTGACCCCAAGACGGCGGTTCTCACCCACACCTGGGCCGCGGGTCACGTCTCAGGGGCGCCGAATGTCGGAACCATGACTGGTCAAGGCGTTCTGATCCCGGCCAGCGACTGCGCGGTTAACCTCTACGGTCACGCAGGTGGTCGGAGAGCGAGCAATCGCATCCCATAGGACCGCCACCTATATTCATGCCTCCGGCCGTTGCCTCCCGGCCCGAAGCCAACCCCGAGAGTCCTTCCAGCATGACTGAGAACAGTGACGTTCAGGCCGCCGAACAGCTGAAGCAGGCCTACGACCGGATTCGAGCTGAGATGGCCAAGGTGATCGTGGGCCAGGACGCCGTGATCGACCAGCTCATCGTGGCGCTCTTTGCCCGAGGGCATTGCCTGCTGACGGGCGTCCCGGGCCTGGCCAAGACGTTGATGATCTCGTCCCTGGCCAAGACGTTGAACCTCGGCTTCAACCGGATCCAGTTCACCCCCGACCTGATGCCCACGGATATCACGGGAACCGAGATCATCCAGGAGAACAAGGCGACAGGTTCGCGGGAGATCGTGTTCATCGAGGGGCCGGTCTTCACCAACATCCTGCTGGCGGACGAGATCAATCGCACGCCGCCCAGGACCCAGGCAGCCTTGTTGGAAGCCATGCAGGACCGGCAGGTGACCACGGCTGGCCAGCAGCGGCCGCTGCCCACGCCCTTCTTCGTGCTGGCGACGCAGAACCCGATCGAGCAGGAGGGCACCTACCCGTTGCCGGAGGCGCAGCTGGATCGCTTCATGCTCAACGTCGTGGTGGACTACCCCTCGCAAGACGACGAAGTGGAGATCCTGCGACGCACCACCGAGACTGAGGTGGCGGAGTTGCCGGCCATCATGTCGGGCGAAGAGATCCTGAAGCTGCAGGATCTCGTACGCCGCGTGCCGATCGCCGACGACATGCTTCAGTACGCGGCCAACCTCGTGCGCAGTACGCGCCCCGATCAGGAGGATGCGCCGGACTTCGTGAAGGACAACCTGACCTGGGGGGCCGGGCCGCGCGCCGGGCAGTTCTTGGTGTTGGGTGCCAAGACCCGGGCCGTGATCCGCGGCCGCTTCCATGTGTCGATGGAAGACATCCAGCGGGTGGCGCGACCGGTGTTGCGACATCGCATTCTGCCCAACTACTCGGCCCAGGCCGAAGGGATCACTTCCGACGACATCATCGACCGCTTGCTGCAGGCGGTTCCGCTTCACCCCAAGCAGGCGCTCAACGATGGCGGAGTCCCCGCGGTTGTCTCCTCAAGCGAAGGCTGAGGCCGCGGGTGCCGGAGGTCTACGGAGAGCACGACGCAAGCTCGACCCGAAGGTCGCCGACCGCCTGAGCCGTCTCAACCTGGCTGTAAACCGTGCCGTCGAGGGCTTTCTCGGCGGGCGGCATCGCAGTCCGCACACCGGTGTTTCGGTGGAGTTCGTGGAGCGTCGGCCCTACGTGCAGGGCGACGATTTGCGGCATTTGGATTGGCGTGCCTTCGCTCGCAGCGATCGCCTGAGCATCAAGCGCTACGAGGAGGAAACGAACCTCGAGTGCACCTTGGTGGTCGACGTGAGCGCCTCGATGGCCTATCCCGCCGATGGCGAGCTGAGCAAGTATGACTACGCCTGCCAGGCAGCCATGGCCTTGGCTCATGTGGTGTTGCGCGAGCGGGATGGCGCGGCCTTGGCGCTCTTCGACCACACCCTCAACCGCATGCTGCCTGCTGCGACCTCGCCCGGCTACCTGTCGGTGATGGGGGAGGCGCTGGTGGAGCGAGACCCCGCCGAGCAAACAGACCTGGCCAGCGTGCTGGGGCAACTGACGGAACGCGTGCCCCGGCGCGGCATCGTCGTCCTGCTCTCGGATCTCTTCGGTGATGTGTCCGCACTGGATCAAGGGCTGGGTTTCCTGCGGACGCGCAACCACGATGTGATCGTGCTGCACGTCATGCACCACGACGAACTGGTGTTTCCGTTCGACCGCCTCACCCGCTTCGAAGGCATGGAGGACGACGCGCGGCTGCTGGTGGACGCGCCGGCAATTCGCGAAAGCTACATGGAGGTGGTGAACGAGTGGCGCAATGACGTGCGCCTCGTGTGCCACAGGCGAGGCGCTGACTACGCCTTGCTCGACAGCTCCCGGCCTCTTGAACTGGTACTGTCGGCCTACCTGGGCACCCGGCTGGGCCGGTTGGGGAGGTCCCGTTGAATTTCGGTTGGGGTGCGCCCGTCATGTTGTGGGGGGCGGCGGCGATCTCCGTGCCGATCCTCATCCATCTGCTGAACCGGCGGCGCTATGTGGTGCGCCCCTTCGCAGCCATGATGTTCCTGGAGCAGGCTTTCGCCCGGCGCCGCAAGCGTCTGCGCATGGAGAATCTGCTGCTGCTGTTGCTGCGCTGCCTCGTGGTGCTGCTGGCCGCGCTCGCCATGGCCCTGCCCTTCGTGCCGCCGGACAGCCTGCTGTCCCTGGTCACCGGAGGTCGGCGCGATCTCGTCCTGATTCTCGATCGCTCCGGAAGCATGGGGCGCCTGGTGGGGCCTGAGACCACGCTGGACGACCGCGTGCTGGAGCGTGTGCGCACCCAAGTTGCGCAGATGGCCAACGATCGGGGCGACACCGTCACCTTGATCACGCCCGGCGGCGGGGTGTTTCTTCCCGCCCCGATCGGTGCCTCACCCGGTGCCGTGCTTGAGATCCTCGATGCCGGGCTCAGCGAGCCTCATGGCGTGGCCGACATGGTCGCGGCCGTGCGTCTCGTGAAGGAACGCGTGCGTTCGTTGGTGCGAGGCCGCCTGGACATCGAGGTGTACACCGACCTCCAGGAAGCCGGTTGGTCCCAATCCTTGGGGCCCCTGTTCTCCGAAGTCCTGGATGACGGCGGGGGTTCGTTGCGCATCGTGGACGTGGTGGGGGAGGTGGCATCGCTCGACAACGTCGGGGTGGAGTCGCTGGCCGCCTATGAGCCGCTGCTCGTGCAAGGGGATGTGGTCAGCTTCAACGGGATGCTGCGCAATCATGGCGACGTCGCGGTGCGAGGTCTCACCGCGAGCTTCGAGTTGACGTCGCCGGGTTCGGATGACCCGGTGCTGCGCAAGTTTCCGGAGATCGAGATTCCTCCACGCGGCGAGGCGGAGGTCAGCGTCCGCTTGCGCCTGGATTCGTCCGGGCCGCACCACCTTGAGCTCCGCCTGGAGGGTGATGACCTCCCGTTCGACGATGCCCGCAGCCTGGCATTCGAAGTGCGTGAGGGCGTGGACATCTTGCTGGTGGACGGTCAAGCAGGAGGGAATCCGCTGGATGGCGCCACGGCCTTCCTGGACCTGGCGCTGGACCCCAGCGCCGACGGCGATGACCTGGGGCTCACGCGCTACCGGACGAACACCCTCGATCTGCGCGGCTTCGAGGAAGCCGGTCGTGAGCTCTACAACTACGACGCCCTGGTCCTGGCCAACGTGGACGTGGTCAGCGAGCGCACGGCGACGCTCCTGGAAGAGGTGGTTCGCTCCGGCACCCCCTTGATGGTGTTTTGCGGTGACCGGGTGGACGCGAGTCTGGCAGAGGAGCGCCTGGGCGCCTTGCTGCCCATGCGCATCGGGCCGCTGCGCGGAGACCCGGACGGGAGCGGCCGCGAGGACTACGTCACGCTCGTGCTGGATGACCCTCCTGCGCCAGAGTTGTCGCTCTTCGCTGACCCCCGGCTGGCCGTCCTGCTGCAGGTCCCCGTGCTGGCGTGGAACGAACTGCTCCCCAGGGAACGAGCCGAAGAGCTGGACTCCGACGCAACGCCCAACGAGAACGAAGACGAAGGCGAGGATCAGGACTTGTTGGGGGGCGATACGGAGGCCGAGATCCTGGCCTGGTTCGCAGATGCGCAGGGCAAGACCGTGCCCGCCATCGTGCAGGCCGAGCGCGGCCTGGGACGGGTCGTGCTTGTGGCCACCAGTGCCGACGATTCCTGGTCGCTGCTCCCGAGGCAGCCCGCCACCTGGCTGCCGCTCGTTCATGAATTGATGAGTGCCCTGACCCACCGTGACCCGGCCCAACGAAACCTCCCTGTGGGACAGGCACCCAGCTTGGTGCTGGAGGGCCAACCGGAGTCAGCGCGGCTGCGTTCGCCCAGTGGAGCCGTGGAGGACATCGGCCGGCCTGAAGCGCGGAGTTTCGGTCGGCGCAGCGTGTTGTCCCTGGAGTCCACACCTCTGCGCGAGGCCGGTGCTTGGGCGCTCGAAGTGGAGTTCGCGGACCCGACCCAGCCAAGCCGGACCTTTGCCCTCGCGTCCTTGCCTGATTCGGCGGAGGGTGACCTGCGGCGCATCGATGGGGCCTCCCTCGACAGGGCCCTGGCCGGCGTTGACTACGTGCTTGGCGAGCAGGCCGACGAGACGGGTGACTCCGACGAGGCGGGGGGCGGTGATGGCAGCTTGTTCCGGAGCCTGCTCTGGGCACTGCTGGTGTTTGCAGCAGCAGAGGCCGCCTTGAGCCGCCTGATGGGGGGCTCGCGATGAGCATGCAGCGTTCGTCTGAAGTGGTGGAGAGCACGAGGGTCGAATTCCTCTCCATGCCGCCCATCTGGGTCCTCGTGCTGGTCATCCTGCCGCTGCTCTTCGTGTATTGCCGCTGGGTGTATGTGCGCGAACGCGAGCGGGGTGCGGGCTGGTGGATTCCCGCAGCCCTGCGCGGATTGACTCTTGCGCTGATCATCCTCTTCCTCTGCCACCCGGTGCGCAGCACGCAGCGGGTGCGCGTGGAGCGCCCCGTCGCTGCCGTGCTCATCGATGATTCGGCGAGCATGCGCGAACGGGACATGGGCTCCGTGGCGCAAGATGCCGGCTTGCTCTTGGACGCGGATCGCCATGAGGTCCTGCAAGCCGTGCTCGAGGAACCGCTTCGGCAACTCGAACAGAACTACGAAGTCCTGCTCTATGCCGTGGGCAGTTCCCTGCGCGCCATCGGGTCCATGGACGACCTCAGTGCTTCGGACGGTGAGACGCGTTTGGGCGATGCACTGGCTGCGCTCGCCGCCGAAACCCGTGGGCGCGTGCTCTCCCAGGTGATCCTGGTGACGGATGGGCGCGTCAATGCGGGCCGTGACGTGACGGCGGCCTTGGCGTCCTTGACGGGTCGTCGTGTACCGGTGAACACCCTGGGGGTCGGTGACCCCGAGATCCCTCGCGACGTGCGGATCAGCAACATCACCTCGCCCGAGGTCGCGTTGGCGGGGGACACTGTCACCTTGGAGGTGTCCGTGGCAGCCCGGGGCTATCCCGGGCGCACTTCCTCCGTCACGGTGACGGACGCCGATGCGGGCATCGATCTGGCTCAGGAGAGTTTCGCGCTCTCCGATGGTGAGGGGGCCACCGAGCAGTTGGTGCGCGTGAGTTTCGTGCCGCAAAAGGAAGGTGACCTCGACCTGCGTGTCGCGGTCTCCGTGTTCTCCGACGAGCACGACCCCTCCAACAACGTGGAGCGTCGCCTGCTGCGGGTCGAGCCAGGGCGCATCAAGGTGCTCTACATCGATGGCTACCCCCGCTACGAGTATCGCTTCCTGAAGGACTCCCTGTTGCGCGTCGGCAACATGGACGTGCAGTGCTACCTGGTCTCGGCGGGCCCGGAGTTCATCCAGGAGTCCTCCGAGGGCGTCGACTCCCTGGTGCAGGTGCCCAACACCCTCGAGTACCTGCTCGAGAACTACCACGTCATCATCCTGGGTGATGTTCATCCCCAGGACCTGGGTGCCGACCTGGGCGAAGTGGACACGATCCTGCAGAACTTCCGGGACTTCGTAGAAGCAGGCGGCGGTCTGCTCATGCAAGCGGGGACCCGCTACTCGCCGCAGGAGTACGTGGGCACTCCCCTCGAAGACATCCTGCCGATCCTCGTCGGGGACACGGCGGCGGAGAAGCAGGCGATCCACGATCCCGGTGCCGCGTTCCGCCCGGTGCTTGAGCGACCTCGTGACCCCCATGAAATCGTCAGCCTGCTACCTGACATCGATCAGAACCTGGAACTCTGGCAGGGGGACGGCGGTCTCGCTCCCTTGACCTGGTATTTCCCCGTGGCCAAGGCGCGCACCACGGCCGAGGTGTTGTTGAGCCACCCCCAGAGTCGCAACGCGCATGGGCCGCATGTGTTGCTGGCCACGATGTACTCCCCGCAGGGGCGCACCGCTTTCCTGGCGACGGATGAGACGTGGCGTTGGCGCTTCCTGAACCTCGAGACGTACCGCGAACCCTTCTGGCGCGGGCTGATCCGCTACCTCGCCCTGAACCGATTGCGGCGCAGCGATTACCGCTTTGACCTGGCCACGGACCGCTCCGCCTACGCGCTGGGCGAGCGCATCGGCATCACGGCCCGGGTTCGCGACGCGGGTTTCGAGCCCCTGGATGAGGAAAGCTTCGAGGTGAGCGTGGTGATGCCCGACGGGACCCGCGAACTCCTGGATCTCCCACGCGAATTGGACGGTGTCTTCAAGGGCTCGATCGCGGCTACAGACAAGGGGCCCTACCGACTGTGGTTGGTGGATCCGGACGACCCCACGGCGGAGGAGAAGTCGCCCCGCATCGTGACTGTCAGTGTGCCCACGTCGGAAACAGACGACCCCGTCCTGGATGAATCACTGCTCGAACGCGTAGCCGCTCGCACAGGAGGGCGCTATCGATTGTTGTCCGAGGCGCCAGGCTTGCTGGCCTCCTTGGACGACCCGAAACAAGAACGGCCGCTGGACGAACCCGAGCGGGAAGAGCTGTGGGCCGGCTTTTCCCAGCTCGCGTTGCTCGTGGCCTTGCTCGCCGCGGAATGGATTGTCCGCAAACGCCGGAATCTCGTGTAGATGGTGCCGCTTGGACTGCTGCTCTCGCTCGCCCTGCTTCCCTGCAGCCTGACGGCGCAGGAGGTGACGGATCGCTTCGAGGGCTGGCACTCCTTGTGGGACGCACGCTTCGACTTCGACCCGGACCAACGCAGCATCCGTGGCTTCAGCGTGCGGGACACCAGCCATGCCCGGACCACGCTCGCGGAGGCGGAGCGCGCCTGGGAGCAAGGCAAGCCGGAGCGCGCCGCCCATCTGCTTCTAGAGCTCGCCGTCAGGGCGGGATCCGAGGTGGTGCAAGTGGCGGACGAATTGGAAGGCAGCCGTTGGGTCGGTGCGGGGGAGTGGGCGCTCTATCAGCTGCGCTCTCGCGTGTCACCGAGCGTGCTCAAGAGCCTCGTCTCGAACGAGGACCACAAGGCCGTACAACGTGCGGCTCAGTGGCGGGACCTGGCTGGGTTGAAGGGGCTCGCTTGGCGCTTGGAATCCTCGGACCTCGGTCGCGAGGCAACGGCCCTGCTGGCACGTCTGCTGGCGGAGCGAGGGGAATGGGAGGCAGCACGCAGCGCCGGCGAGCGGGCCTTGAGCCTCGGGGATGACAGTTCGGTGGAAGAGCTTCTCCAGAACCTGCCGACGGGCTCAGAACCAGGCAACGGGCCGCTGCGCATGCCGGCCAGCCTGGAACGGCAATGGGCCCAGACCTTCGTGATCGGCGTGTTCGGCGAGAACTTCCGGAACGTGGACAACCCCTTCGACGGGTATGTGCGCCGGAACGAGGCGCGCTTCGCGCCGATCCAGCCCGTGGTCTCCGAGAACGTGATCTACCTCATGGACTCCCTGTCGGTGTCCGCTGTGGACGTCGTCTCCGGGCGGGCTCTTTGGCATCACGCCGGGCCCATCGAACGCGTCTTGCTCGATGGGACCGAGGACAAATGGTTCGACTACTCGGTGTACGGGTACCGCGCGCGTCCCCGGGCCATCAACCCCTACCAGGTTGCGCGCCCGGTGTTGGCGGGACAGAAGCTCTTGGCCAGTGTGCAAGTGACGGAGGCTCGCCACCCGCTGGACGAATTCGACGGCTACCCCATCAACCACCCGCTGCCACATCGTCGCTTACGGGCCCTGGATCGGGACACGGGCGAGGTGCTCTGGATCCAGGAGCAGCCAGATGCGCCGGATTGGGATTTCGTCAGTCACTTCGACGTGGCCGGCCCCCCTGCCGTGGGTGGGGGTGTGGTGTATGCCTCGGGCTCGGTGACGGAGGGAGCGATCAATGCCTACATTGCCGCCTTCGATCTGGAGACGGGCGCCTTGCTATGGCGGACCTTGCTGTGTTCAGGGCAGCAGGAACTCACCATGTTCAACCGACCCTTCCAGGAACACCTGATTTCGCCCCCGCTGCTCGCGGATGGTTCGCTCTACGTGTCGACCAACCTGGGCGTGGTGGCCAGCGTGGACGCCTGGTCCGGGCGCGTCCGTTGGGTGACGGGCTACGAGCCCATCCCACGCAACGGCTCCAGCATGGTGAACCCGGACAGCGTGGCGCGCGACATCCATTGGCAGAATCAGGAGCCCTTCGTGGAGGGGGGCCTGCTGTTCGTGGCGCCCCTCGACAGCCGGCGCATGCTGGCCCTCGAGCCCCAGACGGGGCGACTGATCTATCGCTTGGATGCCTTCACGCGTACGGGGCGCACACCAGTCCGTCACCAAGTGATTCCCCGCGGGGATGGCAAGCTGCTGGTGCTGACGGGGATGGGCATCGAGTGCTACGACGCGCGCACGGGTGCTGTCGTCTGGCCGCACAAGCTGCTCGACACGGGGGCAGACTCCCGTTACCTGGATGAGATCACGGGAGCGACGACACGCACCGGTGACACGTTGCTGGTTCCCTGTGCGCGACAGCTGGTGTTCGTGGATGTCTGGTCAGGCGAAGTGACCGGCGGCATGGACTGGCAGTCGTCTGCACGGGGAGCGGCGGTGCAACGGGTGGTTCACGCTGGTTCGGCCTTCATCATGAACGATGGTCGCGAGCTGTCTGCAGCCATGGACACCGCGAGCCTGGTTGCCGAGGCGGAGGCAGCTCTCGCTGCGCGAGGCGACTCGCCGGTGCCTGCAGCGGAGCAGCTCCTGTTGGCTGAGGTGGCCTTGACAGAGCGACGCTATGAGGACGCTCACCAACTGTTCGAGCAGGTGCTGCTGGCGGATGAGCAGGGCGCTGCTCCGGTGTCCTTGCGCCCCGAAGCTGCCCGGGCGCGTGCCCGGTCGGGGCGCCTGGAAGCGTCGGTGCGGCGGGCGCGCTTCAGCGAATCTGCCGAGGACTGGAGCCGTGTGTTGGCCATGACGAGCAGCACCGAGCAGCTGTTCGAGTGGGCTCCCACGGCATTCCGCGCGCTGGAACGTGAGGGGAAGCTGCGCGAGGTCTCTGACTGGTTGACGGAGCTGTCGTTGCGTTCGCCAGACCGCCTGCTCGATTATGGTGACGACGGGCCGCAGGCCGCGCGCACCCTTGCGGCTCGCTTCCGGCTGCCGTTCGTGACGGTTGAAGAGGGGCTGGCCCTGCTGCACGAACTCTTGTTGGCGCGGCCCGGGGCTCAGTGGAACGGTCTGCCTGTGCGCGATGAGGCCCTGCGCCGCATCGAAAGCATGCTGGAGCTGCACGGGCGGGACGTGTACGCCGAATACGAGCAGCGTGCCCAGACGGAGCTGGACCGCGGCCTGCCCCTGGAGGTCGTCGAGGTGCGCTTTCCCAATGCCTTGGCGGTGGGGCGCGAACGCGCATCCGAGCTGGACAGGTTGTTGGAGCAGGGGCGCAGCCGCGAGGCCTTCGAAGGCGTTGCGCTGCTGGGTGCCAGTCCGGGCAAGCTGGCCTTGCGAGAGCGGGCGGCCCGGGCCCTGGGCGAGGTCGAGTTTGCCGACCTGCTTGCAGGAAGCCGACCGCTGGTGAAAGGCATGCGGCCCTTGCCGCGCTTGCCGCTGCGCGGCGACGGTCGGCTGACTCACGTCCTCAGCCCCCAGAACGATGTCGTCTTCCGGCAATCGGTGGGGCACCCGAGCCCGGAGTACGCTGCGTGCGCGCTCGGGGTCGTCGACGGCGAGGGAGAGATGTTCCTGCTCGATGCGAGCACGGGCACGGTGAAATGGCGTGGGCATTCGCTCCCCGGCGGCTCCCGGCGAGTCTCTGCTGGTCTCGACATCCAACTGGAGAGCGACCTCTACGTGGTCCGGGCGGGCTCGAGTGTCGAAGTCGGCCGCCTTTCGGATGGACAGCCGCTGTGGTCCGCAACGGTGCCCGCCTTCTTCAGCATGGCGACGGGTGGCGGACTGGTGTTCACCTTGCGCGAACTCAGCGACGACACCTTGCGCGTGGATGCCTTCGGCTTGCGAACGGGAGCCCATGCCTACTCAATCGACTTGAAGGATGCCCAGAGCGCTTCCGACCTCCAGTTCGTCGGCGCCCACCTGTTTGTTTCCACGCGAGCCTCGGGACCCTTCGGCCGCAGCAGCACCCGGCGCCTGGTCGTGTTGGACATCGAGCGCGGCGAAGTGGCTTCCTCCAGCGTCGTGGACGCTGACTATCGGGTGATCAACACGCTCGCGGACCCGCCGACGGTCTTCTTGGCTGCCCGGGAGTCCCGCTCGCGATCCAAGCTTGCCGCGTGGGATCCGGCCAGTGCGTCGATCCTCTGGGAATCAGACGTTCCTGACGGCCAGGTCACCAGCAGTGAGCTGTTCCCCGCCGGGCCAGGGCGCATGGTGTACTGCGAATCCACCGCTTTGGAAGGCAGCGTGGGGCATGCGGACATCCTGCATCCCATCGACGCCCTTCGGGGCCCCCTGGACGCGCCTCCCGGTGTGCCCTTGTTCACCGTGGTGGACGGCGATGGGGGGGCGGCGACGCCCTTGCTCGTGATGCGCGACCCACTGAGCAAGGAATCGGTCTGCGTCGTGGATGCCAGCACGGGCGGCGTGCTGTACACGCTGGAGTTCGACACGCCGCTGAGCGGCTTCACCCAGGCGTTCCAAGGGGCCGACGGCTACGTGATCGTGTCGGAGACCTCCTACCAACCCAGCTTCGTCACCTCCGCGTGGATCGTTCATGGTGAGGACGGGGAAGAGCGATACAGTGTCTCCCTCGACGAACCCAGCCAGCGGGACTCTGCCGATGTCTTGCTGGTGGATGGCGCGGTGTTGTTGGCCATTCGCGGCACGGTCCATGTCATTCGGGATGTCGACGCAAGAGGAGCTGTCCGAGGCCCGTCCGACAGTGAGGACACCCAGAAGTGAGACGTAGCCCATGACACGGACAAAGAGCAGCACACTTCCTACCAGCCCGGGCTTGGTCGACGCGCAGCGCGAGCGTGCGGAGAGCGGGCAGGTGCGGGAGACGCGCACTCTCGTCGGCGCTGGGCCCAGGGGCTCCGTGCTGGCGCTCGTCTGCGTGCTCTGGGCGTCCGGCCTGGCGTCTGCTTCTCCTGCGTGGCGCCTCGCCGACGATCTGCCGACGCAGGGCGACATCACGGAGTCGTCGGTGGCTGCCGTGAACTCTGCATTGGGCTATCTCGCGAGCATCCAGGACCCCGTGAGCGGGGCCTGGACCGCGGACATCGGCTACAAGCTCAACCAGAGCTATGAACTCAGCGCCAAGCAGCAGCCGCATGTGGGCGTGACGGCCATGGCGGCCTTGGCCTTCCTCTCGGCGGGCCATCTTCCGAACCGGGGTGAGTACGGCGACGTCATCGGCCGGGCGACGGACTACGTGCTCAGCTGCATGACCGAGACCGGTCACATCACGCGCCACGGCTCGCGCATGTACAGCCATGCCTTCGCGACGCTGTACCTGGCCGAGGTGTATGGGATGACGGACCGCTACGACCTCAAGGAGCGGCTGCAACGGGCGGTGGACTTCATCGTGGACTGTCAGAACGAGCACGGCTCCTGGCGTTACGAGCCGCACGCCGCCGAATCCGACATGTCCATCACCGTCTGCCAGCTGAACGCCCTGCGTGCGGCCCGCAACGTTGGTATCCGTGTGCCGAAGAGCACCATCGACCGGGCAGGCGAGTACATCGCACGAAGCTACGTCGAGCAGGATCAAGGGCGCTTCCGGAGCCACGGCTATTACCGACTTGGCAAGGGAGCCTTCAAGTACCAGGAAGGCACGAGCGGGACCCGCTCATCCTTCGCCCTGACCGCAGCGGGTCTTGCCTCGCTGCACAACGCAGGCGTGAACGGCATGAGTCTCGAATCGGGCGGCAAGGAGATCGACCTGCGGCACAGCATCGAGTTCTTGCAGGAATGTTCCACCACCGTCGATGCCGACAGTCGTTACGGCTTCCACTTCTTCTATTGGTACGGCCACTACTACGCCACCCAGGCGCTCTATGTCATAGGAGGCGATATCTGGGCCTGGTACTACCCGAAGCTGCGGGAGGAAATCGTCGCCTCGCAGCGCGCGGACGGGAGCTTCCCGTGCCGGATCGGACCAGGCGAGGCTTTCTCGACGGCGGCGGGTGCTGTGATCTTGTCCTTGCCGTATGGCTACCTTCCGATCTTCCAGCGCTAAGGACTGTTGATGTCGCCGAGTTCCCAAATCCCTCTTGAGACGATGCCGTCGCAGGAGCCCCACGCCGTGCGCCGCCGACTGGAGCAGGTGGTCTCGAGGATCCGGCTGCTGCATGTCGTGGCGGGTTGTTCACGGGTCCTGAGTCTCGCCTTGTTGGCAGTGGTCCTACTCTACGTGGCGGACCGCTTTCTCGAGTTGCCGATCGCGGTGCGGGCGGCCCTGGGCCTGGGTGCCCTGATCGCCCTGGGTGTCCAGACCTGGAAGCGCATCGTGCGCCCTGTCTGGGTCGGAGTCAGCAGGCTCGAAGCTGCACGCCTCGTGGAGCAGCATTTGTCCGACTTCGACGGTCGCCTGGTGTCGTCGCTGCAGTTGGCTGAAGGGACTCCTGGGTCCTTCGAACATCAAGTTGCCGAGGAAGCTGCGCGTGTGTGCGAGGCGCTCGACTTGCGTTCCGTGCTCGTGGCGCGACCATCGATGGTGGAGCTGCTGCGGGCAGCAGGTCTCGCCTTGAGCGTGGCCGTGGTCGTCGTCGTGGCCCGGCCATCGCTCGACGTGTTTTTCTCGAGGCTTCAGCTCAACGACACGCCCTGGCCTCGTGACACCACCCTGGAGCTGATCCTGCCTGAGCGTTCGCCTGTCCATGCGCTGCTTCCCGACGGTTCGGTGGTGGCATCACGCGGCGGCGTTCTCAGTGTTGCGGGCGCCTGGACGGGGGTGAAACCTGAGCGGGTCGAACTGGTCGTTGAGGGCTCGGCTGGCACGCGTTCGGGACCCATGACACTCGACTCCTCGGGACGCTACCGCGGCAGCCTCCGACTGGAGGCTGGGGATGCTGCCATTCGCGTGCGAGGGGGAGATGACAAGGGTGACGAGAACCTGATGGCGCTGCAGGTGGTGGAGCCGCCGCGGCTCGACGCACCCGACTTCTTGTTGCAGATGCCCAGCTACCTCGGCCTCGACGAGCAGACGGTCGGTCCGGAAGGGCTGTCGGTTCCTGAAGGCACGCGCATCTCCCTGAGCGGGCGCGCCAGTGCTGCGGTCACGGAGGGCGAGCTGCAGTTCCTGGGCCAGGTGGAGCCCGTGCCGCTGGAGGTCCAGCAGCAGGGGGAGGAGTGGTGGATTCGAGGGGAGTTCGTGGCGGAGACCTCGGACACCTTGAGCGTGCTCTTGGCGGGTGCGCACGGATTGTCCACCCCCGATCCGAGCCACCACCCGCTCGTGGTGAAGGAGGACCGGCCGCCCACCTTGCGAATCTATGCGCCGCCGCGATCGGACATCAAGGTGACCTCGCGAGCCCTGGTGCCCTTCGCTGTCGTTGCAGAGGACGATCACGGAGTGCGCTCGGTGGTCCTGGATCCTGCGGACGGTGGGCCGAGGTCCTTCGAGCGGGATGTCGCCCAGGCCAAGCAATACCGTCATGTGCTGGACCTGGCTGAGCTGGGTCTGACGGGCACCTTCTCCTATGCGCTCGAAGCGACCGACGGTCGGGATCTCCCGGGCAAGGGGCCGCAGATCGCGAGGGTGGAGGGGCGTCGCATCGACATCGTGGATGACAGTGAGGTGCAGCGCCTGTTGGCAGACCGTCAGTTGCGCCTCAAGGAGAGCCTTCAGGGACTGCGCGAGCGGCAGCTGCGAGCCAGCGAGTCCCTGCTGGACCTGATGGCCGAGGACAGCGACGCCTTCGAGGATGTCGATGGAGAACTCGTGGCCGCGGCCGTGGCGCAGAACCAGGTGAGTACGCGCCTGGTGCGCGAGGCTCGTGAGCTCTGCGCCATCCTGGAAGAGACCATGACGAACAGGCTGGACCAGGGCCCCGGTGCCGAGGCGATCCTGGAGCGCCGCCTCGCGGACTGGTTGGCGCATCCCGTCGACGGGTCCTTTGACGCGGCTTCTTGGCGTCAACTCGCGTCCGACTACGCTGCTCGTCGCTACGGACGCTTGGACACCCTAGGGCGCTTGCTCGACATGGCGGGCCTGGCCTTGGAACTCAGCGAGGAGTTGTCACCCGCTGCGCACGAGGCCTTGACGGCCGCCCGTCAGCTTCCTGGGCTCAGCGCTTATCAGACGGCCCGCTCCGCCCAGGAGAAGGTGGAGCAAGTGCTTGCGCTCCTGCTCGACCGGATGGACGAGTGGGAGGACTATCAGGAGGTGCTCTCCCTCGTAAAGACCTTGATCCAGGATCAACAGAGCCTGCGCAGCCGGACGGAACAGGCCCTGAAAGCCACGGGAGGAAACTGATGCGAGTGACCGGACTCTGCCTGGTGCTGATGACTTGCGTCCTCGCGTCTTCCTTGCGTGCCCAGGAAGGAGAGGAGGATGAGCGCCAACGGGTGTTGAGGGACCAGACCCGCATGTCGGCGCGCCTGACCTCCTTGCAGGAGAAGATGCTGCGCTTGAGCGAGCGTTACGAGCAGGAAGGTCGCACGCGCAACGCGCAGTTGCTGCGCGACGCCATGGCTCGCTTCGAATCGGACGCCCTGATTGATCAGGCACGGGACATTGAGCAGAGCTTGTCGCGCTCGATGCTCGACACGGTGGAGAAGCAAGACAGCCTGGGGGACTCCTTGGAGAGCATCTACGCGGTGCTCCAGGACCGCAACGATGTGGATGATGTGCGCAGCAAGGCGGACCTCGCCAAGGCTGCCCTGGCCGAGATCGGTAATCTCATCGTGGACCAGGAACGACTGCTGTCCCAGACGCGGGCCGTGACGGACAACCCGGGGGAGCTCGCGAAGTCAGCCCTGGAGGCGGCCGAGAATCTCGACGACTCCCTGGCCGGTGCAGAGCAGGCCGCGGCCCAGGCCGAGGCCGCCGAAGCAGGTTTCGCTGAAGCGCAACTGGCCGAGCAACTGGCTGCTGCCCAGCGGGCCTTGGAGCAATCGCCGCAGGCCAGCGCAGCCCAACAGGCGTCCCTCATGGAGGGCGCCGATTCACTCTTGCAGAAGTTGTCGGAGCCCTTGCCCGATGTGGGTTCGCCGGAGTCGGCCGAAGCGGTCAGCGAACTGCGCGAAAACGCTCGCGCTGCCGCGCAGGATGCACGCGGGGCCATGGATCGAGCGCGAGCGGAGCTGAGCCGCCTGGAGGCGCAAGGCGCACAAGGTGCTCAGGCCAAGGAAGGAAGCGAGGCTGGTGCCGAGGCCGAAGACAGCGCTGAGAGCGAACCGGGTGCCGAACCGGGTGCCGAATCAGGTGCCGAATCAGGAACCGAATCTGGTGCTGGAAGCGAAACTGGGTCTGAGAGCGAGTCGACAGCCGAATCTGAAACAAACGAAGGCACGGAATCGGGGCCTGAAGGCGAAGCCAATGAGGATAACAGCGGCAGCTCCGATCAAACGTCCGAGGGCGAGCCGTCGGCAGCCGAGGAGATGGCTCGCGCGGCAGAAAAGCTGGAGCAGGCGCGGGACTCCTTGCGCGAGGCGGAGCGTCGGCTCGCTGCCGCCCGCAACAGGTCACTTGCTGCTGCCCGACTTCAAGCCCGGGAAGCCCAGAGCCAGAGCGAAGAGCTGGACGACCTGGGCCAACGGCTCGAGACCCTGGATCCCGAGCAGGGCCCCGAGCTCCTGGATCGCATTCGGGAGATGCTCGAGGACGTGGCGAAGCTCAACCAGGAACTCGAGAGTGGGCAGAGCTCCGCGGCCAAGCAGTCAGCCGGACAGGCGCGGGTGGATCTCAACCAACTCATGCGGCAGTTGCAGCAGCGGCAGGAGGAAGCCGGCCAAGACAGTCCGCCCCAGGTGAGCCCCGAGCAACGGGCCCAGATGGTCGAGGATCAGCAGCGGCTCGAGAAGCAGCTGCGGCAGCTGATGGATCGCCTGGAGGAGATGCCGGATCAGACCTTCCAGGAATCAGGTCAGCAGGCGGCGTCCGCCATGGAGCAAGCGGCCGAGTCGATGCAGGCCGGAGACAACAGCGAAGCCGGGACCCGCCAGCAAGAGGCGGTGGAGCAGCTGGAGGAAGCCAAGAAGGAACTCCAGGGTGAGGCCAATCGCTACGAACGGCTGCGCCAGGAAGAGGTGCTCTACAAGCTCTCGGAGGAGCTGGGTCGCTTGCGCGATGCGCAGGTGGCGATCGGCACGGAAGTGCGCGAGATCGACGACCTGCGAGGCGACGACGACCGGCTCAGCCGCAGCCACAAGCGGGCCTTGGCTCGCTTGAGTTCCGAGCAGCGGGAGTTGGCGATCCAGACCGGCGAGCTGATCGAGGCGCTCAAGGAAGACTCTGCAGTGGCCTTCGTGTTTGCCATCGACCAGACCCGTACCAACATGGAAGAGGTGGGCGACCGCCTGGCAGACCGCCAGACTGATTTCATCGTGCTGTCCATGGTGGAAGAGATCGAACAGCGCATCACTGACCTGCTCGCGGTGCTCGAGGCCGAAGAAGAGCGACGCCGGGAAGCCATGGAGGATCAGCAAGACCAGGAGCAGCAGGAGCAACCGCCACAAGACGGGAAGCCCTCCTTGGTGCCAGAGGTCGCTGAACTGATGCTGATCCAACGCATGGAGTTGAGTGCGCTCTCACGTCTCGAGACTTTCCAGAAGCTGCACCCCGAACTCAGGGAAGAGGGCGGCCTGGGCCCGGTGGAGCGTCGGTTGCTGGAGCGCTGGGCTTTGCAGCACACAAAGGTCACGGAGGTGTTCGAGTCGATGATTCCCAAGGCGCCGGAACCCGAGATACACGAACCCGAGATTCAGGAGCCTGAGGTCCAGGAACCAGAGGTCCTGCAACCGGAGGAGGATTCATGAACGTCCTGCTGATCGCAGTTCTCAGTTGCCTGGGCCAGGTCGCCGGGGCCGATGCCGACATGGAGGCGCTCGTCGCGCGTATTCGTGAGAACCTCACGCGCGTCGACGAGATGTTGTTCGAGACCTCGGAAGCGGAAGACGTGGCCACGAGCCTCGACGATGTGGTGAACAAGCACACCCAGGTCATCCGCGACCTGGATGAGCTGATCAAGCAGATGAAGTACACGCCGTCTGCGAGCAGTAGCTCGAGCAGCTCCGGTCAGGACCCCCAAAGCCCTTCGAGCCAGCCGCCTCCGCGCGAAAGCGATGGCAGCCAACAACAGGAGCAGCAGGAGAGTGGTGGCGAGAAACCCAACTCTCCCCAGGAGCAGTCTCCGGACGGGGGGCAGCAGGACGATCAATCCAAGGAGAACCCCCAAGCGGGCTCCCAGGAAACCGCTGAACCGCGCCAGGAGGAAGGCGGGCCGCCACCGCCGGACCCTACGGCAAACTTCACGCGCGAAGACGTCGACAAGCGCTGGGGGCTGCTGCCGCCCAAGTTGCAGGAGCGCCTGCTGAACCTGCACGTGGACGATCTGCCCGAACAGTACCGCGCGTGGCTGGAAGCCTACATCCGCCGCATGCACGCGCTTGAGTCAGGGCCAGGTCGCTGATGCTCGCCGCAGTCCTCGCCGCGTCGATTGCCCTGGCTGGTTCTCTTGCCCCGCCTGTGTCAGCGATGATCGGGGGGGGCTCGGAAGGGGATGAGCGTCAGGAGGATTCGGACAACCTGAGATCCGCCCAGGTGGTCGAGGTGGTGGCGTCGGCACACGCCTTCCTGCTGGACCATCAGAACGCCGATGGTTCCTTCTCCGTGGTGCGTGGGCGCTCATCCAAGAACGCCACCGTGGCCGTCACCGGTCTGACAGCGCTTTCGCTCATGGCGGCCGGGCACCTGCCGGCGCATGAGGCCATGGACCGGACGCGCCATGGGAGCGCGGTCAAGCGTGCCGTGGATTGGTTGGTCGACCACTGCCAGGACAGCGGTGAACGCAGCGGCTACTTCTACACCGGAAACGACACCGTCTCCCGCATGCACGGTCAGGGCTACGCGCTGTTGGCACTCACCCAGGCCGCTGGCATGTACGGCGACGACGAGGTGCAGCGCGCGCGGCTTCATGCAGCCGTCCAGCGTGGCGTCGATCTTGTCGAGCGCACCCAGGGCATCCATGGTGGCTGGTGGTACAACCCCGAGCGCGGGACGAATCACGAAGGCTCTATCACCGTCTGCATGATCCAGGCCCTGCGCGCCGCCAAGGACGCAGGTTTCGTGGTCGATGGCGGAGTCATCGGGAAGGCCATGAAATACATGGCCAAGAGCCAGGACCAGGTGAGCGGGAAGTTCCGCTACGCCATGAACGACAAGCGCACGACCTGGGCGCTCACCGCAGCGGCCTTGGCAACACTCAATGCCCTCGGTGACTACGGCAGCGAGGAGTTGCAGCTGGGCTTCGATGCGCTGCAGCGGGACGACCCCTACACCGGTCTCGGGGGTGGGGAGTCATTCCAGTGGTATGGCTCCTTCTATGCCGCCCAGACGTACTGGGCGCATCGAGACCAACGGGTGTTCCGTGAGTGGTGGGCGAGCTTCGTCGCCTACTGTGCAGACGACCAATGGGCGGATGGATCCTTCCACCACGGTGACTTCGGGCAGGTCTACGCCACGGCCATGGTCTCTTTGACGCTTCAGGTGCCCTTCGGCTACCTGCCCCTCTTCCAGCGCTAGCAGCGCGCGTCAGTGCAGGTCTTCGAGGGCTTCCCGCAGACGCGCCGCCGACGTCTGCGGCCTCTCTTCGCACAGGTAGAGTCCCATGTGCTCATACCCGCCGAGAGGTTGGGTGAAGGGCCTCAGCTCGAACAGCGGGAGGGTCTCGGGGCCGGTGTGCAGGATGAGGTTCCAGGCGGGCTCGCCACAGGCGGAGGTCATCAAGCAGTCCATGGCCGCCGTGAGCCGGGCCAGGGCCACCGCGCTCGCTTCGAGAGCCACCGTTGGCATGTGGTGCAGCCAACCCTCCTGGGTCCCATGGGGCACCACGAAGCAATGCAAGGGGCGGCGCATGAAGGACGGCATCAAGATGCTGGCTTCCCCATGCACCTGTTCGACGAGCAGGTCGGTGGGTGTGTCGCGCAGGAGTTGAGCGGCCAGCCGTCCCGTGCGCTGCGGCTCGGAAGGCAGGGCGGCGCTGAGCAGGATCTGTTGGTGGTCGTGCTCCACCGAGCCGCCCACCCGGCGTCCACGATTCTTCACGATCCCCACGTGGCCCCGGTGTCCATCTCCCCGATCCGGGAAGCGCTCGGGCGCGTGATGAAGCAGGAACTGCTCGGCGTGGGCCAGGTGCTGGAGCAGACGGATGGCGACGTCCGGGCTGGCGCCCCGCAGCCCAGCCTCGTGATGAAGGCTGCTCCAGTGCACGAGGTGCAGGCCCTGGCTGCCGCCCATCTGGGCCGGAAGGGTGATGGGATAGAGGTTGGGGGTGAACCAGGCCAGGTCCTCGCCCGGCAGCTCGGCTACGTCCACCGCTGGACACGTCTGGCTGTCGCACACGACACAGACATCGGGCGGGATGCTGTGGCGCTTGGCCCGGCTCTCGCTGTACACGATGGGGAAGCCATCCCGGTGCTCGTGGCCGAGCTCGCCGAAAGGCGCGAACTGAGAGGAGCAGTCGAGGCAGAGCTGGCTCAGGCCCTGGTAGCCCAAGGCATCGAAGGACCGAGCGGCCGTGTTCCGGGCGAAGGCCGCCCGTGGAAGCGCTCTCATGGGGTGTCGCTGGCCGCGATCAGTCCCTTGGAAGGGGAGCTGGCGGCGGCGTCGTCGCGAGCAGGCATGCGGCCGGCAAGCCACGCGGCGCGACCGGCCATCCAGCCGTGCTTCATGGCCCGAGCCATGAGCACGGGGTCGTCTGCGGCGGCGATTCCGGTGTTGAGCAGGACGCCGTCGATGCCCAGTTCGAAGGCGACCGCCACATCACTCGCCGTGCCCACACCGGCGTCCACGATGATGGGCACCGAGGCGCGGGACTTGATGGTGCGGATATTGCGGGGATTGAGGATGCCGAGCCCAGATCCGATGGGTGCGCCCAGCGGCATGACCGCGGCGACGCCGGCGTCCTCCAGACGGAGCGCGAGGACCGGGTCGTCGTTGGTGTAGGCCAGCACGACGAAGTCGTCAGCCACCAGCTCCTGACATGCCTCGAGAGTCGCGAAGGGGTCGGGCAACAAGGTCTTGGGGTCGGCGAGCACTTCGAGCTTCACGAAGTTGTTGTCCAGCGCCTCGCGAGCCAGGCGGCAGGTGCGCACAGCATCTGCGGCGGTGAAGCAGCCCGCGGTGTTGGGCAACAACGTGATGGCGTCCAGGTCCAGATGGTCCAGCAGCGACGGTCCGTTGAGCTCGATGCGCCGCACGGCCACGGTCACGCATTGCGTTCCCGACGCCTGAACGGCTTCGCGCATCTGTTCGTTCGTGGCGTACTTCCCGGTGCCGACGAAGAGGCGTGACTCGAAACTGTGAGGGCCGATGACAAGCGGTGAATCGCCGGGGATCATTGTGTGCACACTCGAAGTGTCGGGAAGAGGAAAGGTGGATGCGAAGAACGACCCTTGCGGGCGCAGGTGATCGACGGCAACCGGTTCAGCCGCCGCCGACGAAGCCAATGATCTCGAGCTTGTCCCCCGATTGAAGAGCCCGGTGTTCCAACTGGCTCTTCGGGACGATCTCCCGGTTGAGCTCGACAGCGAATCGTCCGGACGCGATGTCCAGCTGCTTCACCAGGTCGGCCACGGTGCTGCCTGCGACAAACTCCCGGGCTTCGCCGTTCAGCAAGATGCTCAGGGTCTCATCAGGGTTCGGCATGGGATGGGTCTTGGGTGTGCTTGTTGCGGGTACATCCGGGGGCGCTGCTCAGGACTTCTCCCAGCGGTAGAGCTGGGCAACCTGGCTGAGGGTGGAGCCAGCCTGGATCTCCTGGCGCACCCTGTTTTCCATCTCGAGCACATCGTTGGCGCGGTTGGCGACCTCGACGGCACGGTCGGCTGGCACCACCACGATTCCGGAATCGTCGCCGACGATCCAGTCTCCGGGAGCCACGCGCTGTCCACCACAGATGATCGGGGTTCCGACCTCCCCGAAGCCCTTGGGTTCCCAGGCATTGGGGACTTGATGGCGCGCCCAGGCGGGGAAGCCCAGCTCCCGGATCGCATCGACGTCCCGAATCGCGCCGTCGATGATCACGGCCCCCAACTTGCGTTGGATGCAGGACTCGGTGGCAAGCTCGCCCCACACCGCTGGTGGGCGACCGCCTGCATCGATGACCAGGATGTCTCCGGGGGAACACGCATCGATGGCCTCGACGGGCTTGGCCCAATCGCCGGGGTAGGTGCGACAGGTCACAGCCCGGCCCACGACGTGCTTGCCGCTGTGCACGGGATGCAGGCCGCTCATGGCGCCCCCTCGATGCATGGCGTCCGAGACGTTGGGCGTGGAGACACGCCCGAAGGCCTCCACGAGTTGCTCGGCATCGAATCGCTTGAAGGAGGTGGTGGGGCTGCTCGTGCCCTCGGCGAGAGCGGTTCGCAACGCTTCCGTTGCAGCGCGTGCGTCCGGTGCCTTGCTGATCGCACCGCCCACGATCACGATGTCTGCGCCTGCGGCCGCGGCCTCAGCTGCAGACCCACCGTGAATGCCTCCAGCCACCGCAACCTGGATGTCCACGGCCTGGCGTACGGCGCGCAGGGTGTCGAAGGGATCCTTGCCCTCCATCTGTTCGTCGATGGGGCAGTGCACGCCAACGATGGCTGCGCCCAAGGCAGCAGCCTCTCGAGCCCGGCCCACGGGGTCTGGGTGGCCCACGAGATCGACGACGATGGAGATGCCGTAGTTGCGGCCCACCTCCACACATTCGCGGATCGTGCTGTTGGAGGCGAGGCTGAGAACCGTGGCGAAGCTGGCGCCGGCTTTGGACGCCATCTCCATCTCGGTGCGGCCAGCATCCATTGTCTTGGTGTCGGCAACGATGGGGATCTGCGGGTAGAGCTCGTGCAGACGGCGCACCGCGTCCAGGCCCTCGCTCTTCAGCAGGGGGGTTCCCACCTCGAGGATGTCGGCTCCGCCGAGCGCTGCCTCAGCGGCGACGCCGAGGGCCCGGTCGAGGATCAGGAAATCGAGGGCCACCTGGAGCCGGGGAGTCGCCGTGCGGCTGGCACTGCTCCCCGTGGGCTCCGAGCCTGAGGTGGAGGGGGCAGACGACGGGGGGGCCCCGCTGCTGAGTGGGTCTGGCGTGGTGGTCATGGGGGGGGTGCATGTGTGGAGGGAGCCCCATGCCGTCACGATCTGTATCGGGCCGGGGGGGAACCGGTAATCGTAGGGAGGGCGCGAGAGTCCGGTCAAGGTGCTCAGAACAGGCGCCTAGGCCCACAATCCTTGACATGGCCAGCGACGGGGGACCATAGTGGACGTTTCGCCCGGCTTCTCGTGATTGCGTAGGACGAGTGGGACCCGGACCGGCTCCGAAAGGACCGGCTGGCTCGGCCCACTCGTTTCAATTCAGGCGCGCTTGCCGTGGGTTGTGCTCAGTTTGCACAGGGCGAATGTCGTGTTTTCGTCGTCAGATGCCGGCCTCCGGCGCCCTTTCGCAACTCCCGGTGTCTCATGAACAGCGAACTGCTCCGAATCATCGAAGCGATTCATCACGAGAAGGACATCGAGAGTGAGTTGATTTTCACCACCATTGAACAGGCCATGGTGGCAGCGATTCAGAAGAAGGTGGGCGAAGAAGTCACGATTCACTGCACCCTGGACCGCAAGACAGGTGAGCTGTCGGTCACAAGTGACCAGGATCACGGCGCGATCGACCTGGGTCGCATCGCCGCCCAGACCGCCAAGCAGGTCATCATCCAATCGCTTCGCGATGCCGAGAACGCCGTGGTGTTCTCCGACTTCGAAGGCCGGGTGGGGGAGTTGATCCTGGGCCAGGTGCAGCGCGTCGAAGGCGGCGCCATCATCGTGAACATCGGCAAGGCCGAGGCGATCATTCCTCGAGCCGACCGCGTGCGGGGAGAGATGTACAGCCCCGGCGATCGCATTCGCGCCATCATCACCGAGGTGAAGCGCGCCGGGACCCGGGTCAAGATCATCCTCTCCCGTGTGTCGCCTGAGCTGGTCCGCCGGCTCTTCGAGCTGGAAGTGCCCGAGGTCTCCGACAAGATCATCGAGATCCGTCGCATTGCCCGGGAGCCCGGCTACCGAACCAAGATTGCGGTGCACAGCACCGATCCGCGCGTGGATTGTGTGGGTGCCTGCGTGGGCATCCGCGGCACGCGTATCAAGGCCATCACCGACGAGCTCAACGGCGAAAAGATCGACATCATTCGCTGGAGCGACGTCGAGGACGACCTCATCATCAACGCCCTGCGGCCTGCTCAGATCGCTTCGCTCAACATGGAGAGCGAAACCAAGATCTGCCGTGTCGTGGTGCCCGATGACCAGCTCGCGCTGGCAATCGGGCGCAAGGGGCAAAACGTTCGCCTCGCGACCCGTCTCACCGGTTGGGACATCAAGATCGAAGGCGTGACACAAATGCCCCACAGTGCCCGGGATGAAAACGGGCAGCCCCTCGGGTCTCCTCCAGACGAGACTGCAGCACCTGGTCTGGATGCATCCGCAACGACTGCTGCGCCCGAGGGCGCCGGCAGCTCGAGCGCGGCTGTTGACCCCGAGGCCCGGTCGGAGTGATGTCCCGTGAGATTGCACGAACTCTCCAAGGAACTCGACGCGGACAGCAAGCGCATGCTTGCGATCGCCAAGGAACTAGGCCTTGGCGTCAAGTCCCACTCGTCGAACCTCGCTAAGGGCACCGAAGGCATCCTTCGGGCTGCCTGGGGCGAAGAACTCGAAGAGCAGAAGGAGAAGGCTGCACGCAAGGCCAAGCGGGAGGCCGCCAAGGCTGCTGCAGAGGCTGGCGAGTCAGCTGCTCCGGAAGCCGAGGCCGCTCAATCCGAGGTCGAAGTCGAAGCGGTTGCGCCTGCCAGCGATGTCGATGCAGACATCGCGGTCACCGTGCGGATCCGCACTCCCGAAGCAGAAGCCGCGGCGGCGAGTCCGCCGGATGGCCCGAGCGAAGCCGAGCCGACGGCCGAGGCCGTCGAGACGACCGCAGAGGCAGCCGACCCGGCTTCCGACGCAGAAACTGCGAAGGTACCCACAGAGGGTGCTGGCGCATCCGAGCCGGCTGAAGTGGTCGCTGCGACGTCTGACGTCGAGAGCCCTGTGCCTGACGTCGCTGCTGAAGAAGCCGAAGCGCTGACCGCTGACGCCCCCGCCGAAGAGGCTGCGGCCGCTCCTGTTGCGGAGGCCGCCGCGTCTCCGGCAGTGGGCGAAGAGGCCGCTGAATCCTCCGATGAGGACGAGGACGAGAAGCAGGTCGTCGTCACCTTTGGTGGGCAAGCGGCCCCCAGTGATGAAGAGGAAGCCGATGGCGAAGCGACTGGCGAGGCCGGCGAGGGCCGGGAGCCTGCAGCAGGCGTGGGCGAGGCTGGTCAGTCGGCGGCGTCCACTCAGGGTGCTGGCGCGGCGGGCCTGAGCCCCAAGAAAGTGCGCGCCATCGGTGTTCCGAACGTTCCGGACCGCGTGGAGCGGCGCGGCGCCAAGATCCTCGGAAAGATCGACCTCTCACCCGTGGACACCGAGCCGCGCAAGCGCAGCGCGAGCACGCCCGCCTACGATCCGCTCGACCCCACGCGCGCCATGCCGGCCGCGAAGAAGGACTCGGGCCGGACCCAGCGCGGGACAGAGCCGGATCGTTCTGGACGCGGCGGACGTGGCGGCAAGCCCGGGGGCGGCGGCAGCGGCGATTTCGTCTTCGATCCTGAGGACAACACGGCGCTGTCAGCCATCCGTCTGGGGCACTTCGCAGGGCGTCGGCGTTCCGCGCCGCGCCGGCCACCGCCGCGTCGTTCGCGCTTTGGGCGCTCGCGTCGAGGCGCTCGAAATGTCCCCCGTCCCACGCACTCCATCGCCGTCCGGCCGCCGATCGGCGTGCGCGAGTTGTCGGAGGAGTTGGGCATCAAGGCGCGTGAGATCCTGTCCTACTTCCCAGACGTCTTCGATCCCCGGGACAAGAACGTCTCGCTGACCGAGGACCAGCTCGTCGAGCTGGCCGTTTCGCTGGAACGTGAGATCAACATCCTGCCGCCCGACAGCGCTGAAGGTCGGATGATGGATCGCGTCGCGGAGCGTGGTCGGCAACTCGGCAAGGGAGACGAGCCCCGTCCGCCAGTGGTTGCCGTCATGGGCCACGTCGACCATGGCAAGACGACCCTGCTCGACGCCTTGCGCAAGAGCCGGATCGCCGCCAAGGAAGCGGGCGGCATCACCCAGAAAACGTCGGCCTACTCCGTGCCCACCAAGGGTGGTAGCTCGGTCACCTTCCTCGACACGCCCGGCCACAAGGCGTTCACCGAGATGCGTGCCCGGGGCGCCCAGGTGACGGATGTCGCGCTGCTCATCGTGGCGGCGGACGACGGTGTCATGGAGCAGACCCAGGAAGCCATCGATCACGCCGCAGCTGCGGATGTGCCCATGGTGGTTGCCATCAACAAGTGCGACCGTCCGAGCGCAGATCCGATGCGCGTGCGGCAGCAGCTGGCAAGCGCTGGAGTGCTGGTTGAGGACTACGGCGGGGAAGTGGGTGTCGTGGAGGTCTCAGCCACCACGGGCGACGGGCTGGACGCCTTGCTCGAACGGCTTGCCCTTGAGACCGAGTTGCTCGAGTTGGGTGCCGATCCAAACGTGCCGGCACGTGGTTCCGTGATCGACTCGACCAAGGACAGCAAGCTGGGCATCGTGGCCACGGTCGTTGTCCAAGCCGGAACGCTTCGGGCCAAGGACCCCATCATCGCAGGCACCGCCGTTGGGCGCGTGCGCTGGTTGCTGGACGATCGCGGCAAGCGCATCACCGAGGCCGGCCCTTCCACACCTGTTCAGGTGGTGGGCTTCGAGGAGCCGCCAACGGCCGGGTCGCGTTTCGTCGTTGCAGAAGACATCACCATGGTTCGTGACGTCGCCGCCGAGCGCATGGAGGATTCGCGCGAGGAACGGACGCCGGCTTCCGACGCCGTCACGCTGGAGAACCTGTTCGACACCATCGAGTCGCAGAACGTGACCGAGATCAACGTGTTGTTGAAGGCTGACAACATGGGCTCGATCGACGTCGTGCGGCAGACGGTGGAGGGCGTGAACCACCCCGAAGTGCGCTTCAAGGTCCTGCGGACCGCAGTGGGCGGTATCACCGAGGACGACGTCCTGCTCGCCAGCGCATCCGAAGCCTTCATCATCGGCTTCGGTGTCGTGCCGGACGCGCGCGCCCGCGCTGCCGTGCAACGCACGGGTGTGGACGTGAAGTTCTACGACGTGATCTACGAGATCACCGACGACTTGAAGGCTGCCATCGAAGGCGAACTCGGCTTCGAATCGCACGAGGAAGTCATCGGTCACGCCAACATCCGTGCCATCTTCAAGGCGAGCAAATACGGCAACATCGCTGGCTGCTACGTGACGGACGGCATCCTGACCCGCGATTGCCGGGTGCGCCTGGTGCGCGATGGCAAGGTCATTCACACCACCAAGCTGGACAGCCTCAAGCGCTTCAAGGATGACGTGAAGGAAGTGCGTGAGAACTACGAGTGCGGCCTCCACTTGAATGGGTACAACGACATCAAGGATGGCGATGTCCTTGAGGCCTTCACCGTTGTCGAGGTGAAGCGCACCCTCGAGTCGACGAAGTCTGAAAGCTAAGTAGGCGGACACCATGTCCTGGGACCGAAAGCAGCGCCAAGAGGCGATCCTCCGTGAGAAGATCGCCGTCATCATCATCGAGCGCCTGAGCGACCCGCGCTTGGGCTTCGTGACGATCACGAGTGTCGAGCTGAGCAAGGACAAGAAGATCGCGAAGGTCTTCTACACCGTCTTGGGGACCGACGCTCAGCTGAGGTCCACGGCGCGGGCGTTGAGTGATGGCCGAGGTCGCATCCAGGAGCAGCTGGCGCCGACCTTGCGCATGCGCTCGATGCCCGAGTTGCGATTCATCTTCAACGAGCAGGTGGCGAAGGAGAGCCGCTTGCTCGATCTGATCCAGGATGTGACGTCCGAGCGCGTCGATCGGGCTGGGGTCGAGGGCGAGCTTCCGGAGGGCTTCCAGTCCGACGGCGCTCCGGAGTTGTTGCCGGACGGTTCGTTGGAGTTCCCGGAGCTGGACGAAGACGGGAAGCCCGTGAGTGACGGCTGGGATTACGAGCCCAAGCCAGACGACGATGCCCTCGGACCACCTGGCAACGGAGCTGTCGACGAACCGTCAGCCCACGACAAGGGCAGTGACGAAGGTGGCAGCGAGGGCGACGAGAGCCCAGACGCCGCTCGCTGATGAGCGCGCCGTTTCTCGTGTCGCAAGCGAGAGGGACGGGCATCAGGTTGCTGGGCACTGGGGCTTCGCGAGGGCGCGTCGGCGGACGTCGCTGGGTGCGCCCGTGGATCATCCTGTCGCTGCTCCTCATGGCCTGCGTTGCCTGCACTGACGGGGAGCGTCACCCCACTCAAGATGCCTCCGCGTCTGAGTGGCGAGCGGGGCACAGCCTCCTGGATGAGTTGGATTTCGCACGTCTTGTGGAGTTCCCCGCCCACAATCTCCCGCGCGCGATCGCGGATGGGCTCGGCTCGGAAGTGCGCGTCGAGGTTCCGGTGCCTGCTCTGGCTTGGCAGCGTGCAGAGGCCATGCCAGGAGAGTGGGCTGACGCCCTCAAGGCGCAGGCGGCGGGAGACCTGTGGTGGGCTCGGGCTCCCCTGCCGTTGGTGGCCGGCGCACAAGAGCCGGTCGCTCGAGTGGGTGGGGCTGCTGCGCCTGCATGGCAGTTCGGTGATCCCACGCCCTTGCCGGAGGGCTTCGCTGGCTGGTACCGCGGTCAGCACATGATCCTCGCGATCTCCGAAGGGCCGCCGACGGGTGTGTCCTTGGTGGGCACCGTGAACACGCCCTTGGAGTTTGGCCGCATGGAGCGGGGGCGCGGAGTCCTGGGGGTGGATCCTTCGCCGCCGGCGCTGGAAACACGCGCCAGCTTGGGCGCGGTCCGTCGATCGGCCGTGTTGCTTCCTGCTCCCGGCGTCTTGGAGTTTCCTGCGGCGCGGCTGGTCGCCCAGGAGCTGCACCTTTCCGTCGGTGTGGCGGCCGATGCCTGGGTGATGCAGGACGGTGTTGTCCAGCGCAGGCGTCACTTGGGGGACGGCGTGCGTTTCGCGCTGGAAGTCGTGCCGGATGCTGCGGGTGGACCGGGCGCGCAGCCGCGGGAGAGGCTCGCGCCGGTGCGCGTGTGGAGCCGTGAGGTGCTGCCGGGACAAGTCGGTGAGACGTGGCTCGATGCAGAGGTCGATCTCAGTCCCTGGCAGGGGGAGCGAGTGAGTCTGCGCTTGCTGACGGAGGCCGGTCCCGGCGGAGACGCCTTGCATGACTATGGGATGTGGGCCGGCTTGCGCTTTGCTGGAGGCGCTGCCTCAAAACCCGAGCGACCGCACGTGGTCCTGATTGACATCGACACTCTGCGCGCGGATCGGCTGGCCGCCTACGGTGCGCAACGTGAGGTGGCGCCGGGCCTCGACACCTGGGCAGCCGAAAACGCGGTGGTCTACACGGATTCGGTTTCGACCGCGCCCTGGACGCTGCCGTCTACGGTGTCGCTGCTCACGGGACTCGCGGTCCATCAGCACGGCGTGGATGAGGCTTCGGACGCCCTGGGTGCCGGTGCCGATACCTTGGCGACGCTGCTCGCGGAGGTGGGGTATGAAACCCATGCCTTGGCAGCTGGGGGGTATCTGCGCCCGGAGTACGGGTGCGATGCGGGCTTCGATCGCTACGAGACGCGCGACGCCAAGGACCTGGATTGGTCTGCGGCTCTGGACTTCGTGGCTGAGCGGGACAGCGAGCGCCCCTTCTTTCTCTTCCTGCACAGCTATGCGGTGCATGCACCGTACGAACGCAGCACGCAATGGGTGGACCCTGCCTACGACGGGGTCCTGCGCGCCATTGATGTCGACACGAGCACCGTCTTCGAGCCGCTGATGAGAGGTGAACTCTCCCTGGACGATGCCGACGGTGCCTACATCGAGGCGCTCTACGACGGACTCGTGAGCGAGATGGACCGACATGTGGCGGAGTTCTTGCAGCAGCTCAACAACCTGGTGCCGCAAGAGCAGTTGCTGGTCGTGTTGACCTCCGACCATGGCGAGGCTTTTCTGGATCATGGCCACTTGGGGCACGGCGTCTCGCTCCATGGCGAGCAGCTGCGGGTGCCGCTCGTGGTGCAGTATCCGTCGCGCGAGACTGGGCTCAGCGAGGTGCCGGCGACCGGGGTGGATCTTGTCCCGACCGTCTTGACGGCCGTCGGCGTGGAGGTGCCCGAGGGCCTTGCGGGACGCCCTCTTCAGTCGGCATCAGGCGGTGCGGTTCGTGTGGCCCAGTCCGGCTCGAGCGAATGGGCCACCCTGAGCGATGGCTTCAAGCTGATCCAGCGCACGACCAGAGCCGTGGTCGCTGATGCCAAACCCGGAGAACCGGGCGTCAAGGTGGAGCTGTATGAACTCGCGACTGATGCGCGGGAACTCAGCGACCTCGGTGAACGACTGCCGCAGCAGGTGGAGGCCCTTCGGCGCCGGTTCGAGTGGTTTCTCGGGAGCTTCCCCACGCCCGCAGGCGGGCATGCCGTGGACAGCATGGCCGGTGGGGCTGTCCTGGAGGAGTTGCGCGCGTTGGGCTACCTCGGGGACGGGTAGCGGATCGCTCAGCCTGGCCCCAACCTCAACTCGGGTCGGCTTGGATTCGGCGCCAGCGCACCTTGCCCTGCTTGCCGTCCAGGAGTTCGATGCCGAGTTCGGCCAGTTCATCCCGCACGGCATCGGCGGTGGCCCAGTCCTTGGCCTCTCGGGCTTCGGAGCGACGCCGGATAAGGTCTTCGACGCGGGCATCGGCGTCTGCGTCGGTACTGCTGTCCGCGTTGGCCGGTGCGAGCACCCCGAGCACCCTGTCGAAGCGGCGCAGCGCCGCCAGGGCCTGAGCAGCCTCCGCCGCTGAGAGGGTTCTGCGGTGGGCTTCGTTCAGCAAGGTGAACACGCCGTCCAGGGCGCCCGATGTGTTCAGGTCGTCGTCCATGGAACTGTCGAAGCGCTGCACCGCGTCCTTCAGCCAGTCGGGGGTGGGTCCGAGGCTGTCGGCTTGCTCCGCGCCCTGGCTCGCCTCGAGCATCTCTTCTTCGAAGAGTCGAAGGCGGCGGACCGCCGTGGCTGCTTCCTTCAATCCACCCAGGGTGAAGTTGAGCACCGTGCGGTACTGACTGCGCAACAGGGCGAAGCGCACAGCCGTGGCTGAGTGGCCCATCTCTTCCAGCTGGGAGATGGTGTAGAGGTTGCCCAGGGACTTGCTCATCTTCCCGCCGTCGAGCATGAGGTGGCGGGCGTGCATCCAATGGCGAACGAAGGGCTTGCCGGTGGCGCCCTCCGCCTGGGCGATCTCACATTCGTGGTGCGGGAAGATGTTGTCTTCGCCACCCGTGTGGATGTCGATGGTCTCGCCCAGGAGCGACTGGCCCATGGCGGAGCACTCGATATGCCAGCCGGGGAAGCCTCGACCGAAGGGTGACTCCCACTGCATGAGGTGGTGGGGGTCCCTCTTCCACAGGGCGAAGTCCCGAGGGTCGCGCTTCTCGGCTGCCACAGCAACGCGGGCGCCAGCGATCAGGTCGTCGCCCGTGTTGCCGGAGAGCTGGCCGTAGGCGGGGAAGCTCGAAACCGAGAAATACACGGCGCCGTTCGCTTCGTAGGCGTGGTCGGAGGCGATGAGCGCCTGGATCTGGGCGATCATCTGGGGGATGTGGTCTGTGGCTCGCGGATACTGGTGCGCCCTTTGCATGCCGAGGCGCTCAAGGTCCTCCATGAAGAGCGCCGTGTACTTCTCGGCGATCTTCCAAGGATCGAGCTGCTCCTTGCGGGAGGCTTCCTCCATCTTGTCGGCACCTGCTTCCGGGTCGTCGTCACGGAGGTGTCCGACATCGGTGATGTTCATCACCTGCGTCACCTCGTAGCCGGAGACTTCGAGCCAACGGCGCAGCACATCCGCAAACAGGAAGGATCGGAAGTTGCCGATGTGCGCGGGGCTGTAGACCGTGGGCCCGCAGTTGTACATGGCCACCTGGCCCGGCTTGAGGGGCTCGAAGGTCACCTTCTGGCGTTTGAGTGTGTCGTGGAGTTGGAAGCTCATAGTGGGCGGGATGATCTCGAATTCCCGAGCCCAGAGCCATACACGGCTTCGCGGTGGAACGAATCGGAGCCTCCGGTGGAAGCTCGCGCTTCGTTCCCCAAGAAGGCGGGGCGTTCGGCCACGAGGCGGCCATTTGTACCGGGCATCCCCCCCGTTAGACTGCCCAGCCAAGAATGCCCTTCGCGCGCGGCGCAGGGCCAGTGACCCACGGAGAGCAGCCCCTCGATGCCTGCGGACCCCGGAATGGCCTGGAGGGCGGTCTCGATTGTTGGCTTCTTGCTGCTGGTGGGTGCCTACCTGTGCAATCAGACCGGGCGCTGCCAAGCGGACTCGCGTCTCTATCTTGGGGCGAACACCCTGGGTGCAGGGATGCTTGGGGCCTATTCGGCCAGGATCGACGAACCGGTCTTCGTCGGCCTCGAAGCTTTTTGGTGCCTGGCGAGCCTGCTGGCCTTGAAACGAGTATGGAGCAGGGCAGATGGGGGAGGGACTTCAGCATGACTGAGCGATCGGGTTCGCCTGAATCCACGGGCGAGCAGGGGGCAGGGCCACCGGTTCTGGAGCTGGACGGAGTCGAGGTGCGCTACGGCAAGCACAAGGCACTCAGCGGCGTCACCGCGACGATCCAGGGCGGTGCCGTCGGCTTGTTGGGGCCCAATGGCTCTGGCAAGTCTTCGCTGATCAAGGTCCTGCTGGGCCTGGTGCCACTGAACAAGGGCAAGGCAATGGTGCTCGGAAGGCCGGCCGGGCGGGGCGTCTCTCCCAACCGACGACGCGTTGGTTATATGCCTGAGCGTGACGCGGCCTTCCCGGATATGACCGGTTTCCAAGCCACCTGGTACGCGGGCCGCCTGACCGGGATGCCGGATGCCGACGCACGCCGCAGGGCCCATGAGGTGCTCCTGTTTGCTGGCATGGAGGAGGCACGCTACCGGCTCGTGTCCACCTACAGCACGGGCATGCGGCAGCGCATCAAGCTGGCGCAAGCGCTCGTTCACGACCCCGACCTGCTGTTTCTGGACGAACCCACAAACGGGCTCGACCCCCAGGGCCGCACCGAGATGTTGAACCTCGTGCGCACCTTGGCGACCCGCAAGGGGATCCATGTGATCCTTTCGAGCCACCTGCTGCGCGACGTGGAGGAGGTTTGCACCTCGGTCGTGGTCCTGCGGCAAGGGCAGCTGGTGAAGCACGCCTCCGTGGCTGAACTCCAGGCAGCCACCGCCGATGCCTACCAGGTCACGGTGGGTGGCTCAGCGGAGAACTTCAGTTCGGCCTGTGAGCAGCGCGGCTTGTCCGTGCTACAGACGAAAGACCAGCTGGTGCAGCTGAGCCTCGGCGAAGGGGCGGACACGCGTGTGGTCTTCGAGGCAGCTCAGCAGGCGGACGTGATCGTGCGCCGCTTGGCGCCTGTTCGCATCAGCCTGGAGGATGCACTCATCGACGTCTTGGGTGGCCGCTGATGGTGATTCACGACCGTAGCTATGCACGCTGGGACGGCGAACGGGACAAACCCGTGCGCGCCGCCTGGATCATCATGGACCGCGGAGTGACCGCGGGAATGGCGCAGATCTTCAAGCGCAAGTTGTTCGGCCAGCTCATCAGCTTCTGGGCGTTCGGTCCGTTCCTGTTTGCCCTGGGGTTGCTGTACGCCTCCTTCTATCTGCGCTCCAACATGGATTCCTACGGGGAAATGGTGCGCGGTCTGGAGGAATCAGACCTGCTGGACCTCGTGACGCCTCGCCCCGACACGGTGTTCATGTACTTCATGCAAGTCCAGATCTGGGTCTGCATGTTGCTGTCCGTGATCGTGGGGGCTGGCTTGATTGCTGAGGACCGTCGTATCAATGCCTTGGAGATGTACCTGAGCCGGCCGGTCTCGGTGCTGCAGTACGTGCTCGGGAAGGTGTCGATCATCGGCTTCTTCCTCGCCTTGATCACCGTCGTTCCCGTGTGCCTGTTGATCATCTTGCAGGCCTTCCTCACGGGCTTCGAGTCGGTGGAGCTCGCGCGACTTGCCGACCTGCTGTGGCGTTCCGTCGCGGCAGGTGCGGTCTATGTGACCGTGTTCTCCGTGCTCATCGTGGCCGCCTCGTCCTTGTCGAAGCGAGCGCGCAACGCCTCCATTCTCTGGATCGGCTTCATCGTGCTGATGGAGGGCATGATCACGGAGAACCTGCGGGACAACTTCGCCTCACCCTCGGTGAACCTGGCTTCGCTGGCCTTCAATCTCGAACGCTGCATGGCCTGGATCCTGGGAGATGTGGCCACCTTGTCCGAGCACCCGGACCTACCCGTGATGCATTCAGCCATGGTGCTCGGAGGCTTGTGCGCACTTTGCTTCGCCGTCGTCCTGCGCAAGGTTCGGCCCGTGGAGATCGTGGCGTGAGTGACTACAAGGTTCACATCGAGCACGTCAGTCGCTGGTTTGGCGATGTGATTGCCCTCAACGATGTCGATCTGGACTTCTCACCGGGGGTTACGGGTTTGCTGGGCTCCAACGGGGCCGGGAAGACGACGCTCATCCGCCTGATCGTCGGCCTGACGTCCCCCGGAAGTGGCCGCGTGTTGCTCGATGGCCAACCGGTGCGTAACAACTTGGCGGCCCTGGCCCGCATCGGCTATGTGGCGGACACCGACAGCCTCTACGACGAACTGAGCGCGCGGCGATTCCTCGAGGACCAGGCAGCGCTGCGAGGCTTCACCAAGGAGGCTGGGGCAAGTCGGACGGTGGAGGTCATCGAACGGGTCGGGCTTGAGGACGCCATCGATCGACGCTCCGGCGGGTTCAGCAAGGGCATGCGCCAGCGCCTGAAGTTGGCCCAGGCCATGCTGCACGACCCCGATGTCCTGGTCCTAGACGAGCCGCTGACCGGGCTGGATCCGGTCATGCGCCGGGACTACATCCGTGTGGTGCGCGAACTGGGAGACGAAGGCAAGATCGTCGTCGTCAGCAGTCACGTGTTGCACGAGATCGAAGCGATGACGGATTCCATCGTGCTCATGCGCTTCGGGCAAGTGCTCGCCGAAGGGACGGTTGCCGATATCCGGGACAAGTTGGACACCCACGCCCGTCGTATCCGGTTGAAGACGGACTCTCCAGCCGCCTTCGCCACGCGCTTGCTTCGGGAGGACGGGCTGCTGGAAGGCTTGCATCTCGCCGAGGGCGCGCTCATCGTCGAGACGAAGCGTCCCGACCGCCTGTGTTCGTTCCTGGCCCAGGCGTCCGTCGGTGGAGAACTCATTGTGCAGTCCATTGAGCCGCTAGACGACGACCTTCGCTCGGTGTTCGCCTATCTGGTGGAGTCGCGGGGGGCGGAGTCATGATGAATCGGCCGTCGGGTCCCAAGGGGCTGGCTTCAGTTCTCGTCACGCTCAGGACCACATCGTCGGGTGCGCCACGCGGGCGACGTCTGATTGGGCTGCTCCTGCTCGCGTGGATGCCTGTCTTGGTTCAGCTGGCTTCGCTTCTGTTCGAGACGGGGCGTGGCCAGGGCTTCAGCGTCTTTGCCGAGAAGGTGAGCCACATCTATCTGTCACTGATCCTGCCGTTGACCACGGTCTTCTTGGGTACGGCGGCCTTTGGAGACGAGTGGGCGGGGGGGACGGCCCATTACGTCGTGGGCTTGCCGGTCTCGCGGGCATCCCTCGTCCTGGGCCGCTGGCTGGCTGCTACCCGCCGAGTGTTGCTGTTTGTCCTGCCGCCGCTCGTGGTGACCTATGCGCTGTCCGTGATCGGTTTTGCTGACGCCTTCACCCACTACCTGATCGATTTCGGTGTGGTCTTGGCGGTGGTGGTGCTGCTCACGCTGGCGTACTCAGCGATCTTCCTGTTCTTCGGGTTGTACCTACGCCGTGCCGTGATGGTCTCCTTCGTCTATGTGTTCGTGCTCGAGATGCTGACGGCTCGGCTGCCCCAGGCCTTTGCCTCCTTCTCCATTCGCTTCCACGGCCGAAACATCCTCTTTGACCTGACAGGTCACGAGGGTTTCCGCCTGTTCACCATGGACATGCAGAGCGTGGAACCCCTCTCCGCCGGCTGGTCCGTGATCTGGGTCGTGGGTGTTGGGGCGGCAGCTCTGGGCCTGAGTACCCTGGCCCTGCACCGCAAGGAGAGCGGGGGCGAGGCGGCGGCGGCAGACGCGGCATCCACCTGAGGCCCCGCTGAGCCGACGCGGCACGACCCTCGAAGGGCGCCGATTCGACTCTCTGCACTTGGGTATGCATTGTCCCGAACCGCTTTGTTCACAACGATTTGGGGCCGCCGAGCTGTCTCAAAATGCTTCTGGAATCAAGGCATGAATCGCTCAGCTTGTCTTGTAAGGTGGCTCTGAGCAGGTCGGAAAACCCAGGCGCTGTCTGACAGTGCACCTCCCGATTCGTCGCCTGGGTTCGTTGTAGAGAACACGAATCGTTCGGCAATGCAGGGCATGAACGGTTTGCTGTGGCCCGAACCCACGGCAAGCGTCCACGTTCGTGACGCTGCGGGCACGCTGGGAGGCATGTCGTGAGTAGTCAAATTCCATGGACTGAGTCCGCGGCAGCAGGGCCGCAAGGGCGGAGTCGGTCGGAGTTGGAGGAGGAAGTCAGCCTCTCCAAGGCTGACTCAGTCCTGACGCCGGCTGACGATCCCTACGTCACCCGCGTCTCGACAGCGCCCGCGTCACCGGAGTCTCTGCTGCTGGGTGTTGCCTTGGGGGCCTTGGCGTCCTTCCTAGCGCTCCTGAGCTTGGACCTGGGGCCGGGAGACATCCTGAGGGGCTTCGTTCCGGCGGCGTCCTTCATTGGACTCTGGACGGTGGCGGCTTGGTTCTTGACTCGGGAGACGGGGCGGGTGCTCGTGGTGTTGCGGCGCGGGTTCTTCCTGGGAGCCCTGCAGTGGGCTTTGCTGACGGTGCTCACCCCGAAGGCCGCCGGTGATCTGATCGAAGGCGTCCTGCCGTGGGTGCTGTTGGGCATCTGTGTGGTGGGAAGTGCCACATGTTGGGCCTTCTCCCGCTCACCCTACGCGGAGCTAGGCAGCGACCGCCTGTGAGGGGTGGGGCGCTGTGAGGCCTGGGACCGCTCAGCTCTTGGGGCGTCCAGGAGCCCAGAAGTAGGCGATCATCTTCGTTGCCAGGCGAGCTGCCAGAAAGTCGCTGGCCCTGCTCGTCCGGTCCGGTGCCAGTTCCGTGATGTCCGCGCCGACGACCTCGCAGTGCCGACCCACCATGGCGAGCAGGCGGGTCACGTCGAACCACGAGAGGCCACCGGGTTCGGGAGTGCCTGTGGCTGGCACCACCGACGGATCGAAGCCATCCAGGTCGACGGTGACGAACACGGGGCGCTCGGCGAGGGTCTCGAGCACCTCGCGGTGATAGGCCACGCGGCCCGTGATGTGCCGGGCCCAGTAGGGGGTGAGGCCACGGGCCGCCACGAATTCCGCTTCTTCGCGGCTGCAGCTGCGCATGCCAACCTGCACCAGTTTGGCGCCATCTTCCAGGAAGCGGGCGGCAATGCAGGCGTGGTTGTGCTTGCTGCCCTCGTAGCTGTCGCGCAGGTCGAGGTGGGCATCGATCTGCAAGACCGCGAGGTCCGGGTGGCGCGCGTGCAACGCAGCGAACTGTCCGTAGGTGATGGAATGTTCGCCGCCCAGGCCCAGGCCGATCTGGCCAGCATCCAGGACGCCCTCATGGAGCTGGCGCATCTGGGCGGCCATCTGTTCCGGGGCCAGGGCACCAAAGGCGGCCGGGTCTTCGGGGCCGCACACCGTGTAGCGCAGGCTTTCGAGGTCGAAGGCTGTCTCTTCCTCCCAGGTCTCGACCGAGGCCGAGGCTTCTAGAACGGCTTGGGGCCCGGCGTCAGCCCCCTTTCCGTAGGTGCTGGTGAGGTCATACGGAGCACAAACCAGGGCAAGTTGCGCGGAGGCGCCAGCGTCGGGAAGGCCCAAAAAGGTCGTGTCGCTAGGGGTCGCGGGTGCAGTCATGGAGCGTGGAGGCAAGAAGGATGAAAGGCTCGGCGATCTGGGCGTTGACCCGGGCGGCGCCACTCCCATAATCATGCCGTTTTCGCGCCGGCTTCCCGAATCGTCCAATGGCAGGACACCGGTCTCTGGAACCGGCGATCTTGGTTCGAATCCAAGTTCGGGAACCACGCGGCGCGAAGCACGGCCTTGGGGCAGGCTACGTAGGGAGTTATCAGGATTCGTGCGTGCTGTGCGCCGCGATGAACTCCCGTGCCTCTTCGGCCATGCCAGGGGTGATCGCGTGCGGTGCGTCGTGCATGCGGAAGGTGACGTCGGCACCGTAGCTGCCCAGGAGATCCCGGCAGGCCTCAGCCGTGTTCTTGGGGAGCGCCGTGTCGTGCTCGCCGTACTGGAGCAGCACGGGCTTCCCCCGCAAGTCGGGCCGCAGGCCCTGGAGATAGTCTTCGCGAAAGTTGCCGCACTGAGCGACCCAACCTGCGACGCGCTCGGGCTGCGTCATACTGGCGTAGTTCACCAGGTAGGCGCCCTGCGAGAAGCCCGCCAGCCAGACACGCGTGCGATTGGCACCGAGCTCGTCGGCCACCTGGTCCACGAACCGCCAGAGTGCCGTCGCGCTCGCGGCCAGGCTCGTCAGGAAAGCGGGGCGATCCGAGGAGAAGACATACCACGCGTAGCCGATGCGAGGTTTGCGCTCCGCACGACGGACCTCGAAGGGCAGGAACCCGTCAGGGAAGGCTGCCGCAAAACCCTCGGGGATCGCGCCCTTCATCCAACGGTGCTGCCGCTCCCCGGTCTGTGCATAGCCATGCACCACCACCAGCAAGGGTGCTCCCGGCTGGGCCGCGACGAGGACGCTTGAGTGATGAGTGGTGCGCGGAAAGAGCGCCGTGCGCGGATCCGTCGTGCTCAAAGTTTGTACTGCCCCGTGATGAAGGGATTGTTGCGTCGCTCGACGCCGATCGTGGTGCCAGCCCCGTGGCCCGTGATGACCTCGGCGTCATCATCCAGCTCCATGAGCTTGCCGCGCAGGCTGCTGAGGATCTGGGTCGAGTCACCACCCCAGAGGTCCGTGCGGCCGATGCTCCCGGCAAACAATGTGTCGCCTGCGAACACGAGCTGACGTCCGTCGCACTCCAGGACGAAGGTGCAGCTGCCGGGCGAATGCCCCGGCGTGTGCAGGACTTCCAGCCTGTGCTCACCCAAGTCGAATCGATCGCCCTCTTCGAGGTGACTGTCGAGAGCCACGGCTTCGGTGGCCGCCATGCCAATCATCTGGCCCTGCATCTCCAGGTGTTCATAGAGCCATTGATCGCCGCGGTGCAGGGAGGCGTGGCCGCCGCAGAGCCGCTTGAACTCCGCGCTGCCACCGATGTGATCAATGTGGGCATGCGTGTGCACGATGTGTGACACCGTGAGCCCCATCTTCTGGACGAGGGCGGCGATGCGCTCCGCCTCATCGCCCGGGTCGATGACGATGGCGGTCCCCGACTGTTCGTCTCCAAGAATGGAGCAATTGCACTGAAGGGGGCCGACAGGGATGGTTTTCAGGATCATGGGGCGCATCATGGCGAGCGCATCGGCCGGACACAACTGGACACGCTGGCCGATGACCCGGGAGGCGCTCCTCTGACCTCGCGCCATGACTCAACCAGGAGGTCTGCATGAAGCTGGGGTCCCAAGACCACGCTCTCCCCTCGACAAACCAGCAACGGGGGCCCGTGTTCATCACCGGCGTCACGGGCTTTCTGGGCACCGCCCTGGCCCAACGACTCGTCCGGGACGGAAGGAAGGTGCGCGGGCTGGTGAGGCCGACGGCGGCCATCAAGACCCTCCGTTGGCTGGAGCAGCTCGGCGTCGAGCTGGTGCAAGGTGACGTCCTTGGGGCGGGCGACGAGACCCAGGACCTCGCCCACGCGATGGACGGTTCCGCGCTGGTGATCCACTCGGCTGCCGTGATCGGATACCGGCGCCGCCTTCGAGGACGCATGGTGCGGACCAATGTGTTGGGGACGAGGCGCGTGGTGGGTGCGTGTCTCGAAGCCGCAGTCCCACGCCTGGTGCACGTGAGCAGCATCGCTGCGGTGGGGGTGCACGATGAACCGGTCCTGATGAACGAGAACTGGGAGTGGAATGCAGGCGTGCTTGACGCGCCCTACTTCGACACCAAGTACGAGGCCGAGCGCGAAGTCCATGCGGGGATCGCCCGGGGACTGGATGCTGTCGTCGTGAACCCTGGGGCGATCTACGGGCCCTCGTTGGTTCCGGCGAATTCTTCAAATGTCGTCGAGCAGATCTTGCGAGGCCGCATGTCCGTCGTGCCGCCCACGGGGGTCAACGTCGTGCCCCTGGAAACCGTCGTGGATGGGTGCTTGGCGGCGGCGGCGCGAGGCCGCTGCGGGCGTCGGTACATCCTGGGTGGAGAGAACCTGCACGTGCACGAGCTGGTGAGTCGAGTCGCAACGGCAGCAGGGATGAGCCTGAAGCCGCGCGTGATTCCACAACGTGTGGGCCGCGTGCTGGGCCCCTCGCTGAGAGCGCTGCTCGACGGCCTGGAGCCCTGGCTGCCCGAAAGCATTTGGTTCACGCCGGATATGTTGGCGATGTTCGGCCGCTGGATGTGGTTCGACACCAGCCGTGCGTCTGTCGAGCTGGGCGTGAAGCCCGCCGACCTCGACGCGTGCCTGCAGGCAACGGTTCGCCAGGTGCGATCCCGGATCTAGGTCTAGGGCGCTCGAACGCTGGCGGACACCTCTTGTCCCGCTCGTACCTGGATCGGCACCAGGGCCATGCCCCGTTGCACTTCTTCGCCAAAGGAGAACGAGGCGCTCTTCTTGTTCGAGCGAGCATCCAGGTAGTACTCCCCGGGCAGCAGCCGCTGGAACACGAAGCGCCCTTCGCCATCCACCTGGACGCTGCGGTTGATGGGGCCACCCAAGGAGACCGTGCCCCGGCGCAAGGCGATGCCGCTGGCATCCATGGCCGTGCCACGAATGGTCCCGGGGCGTGGCACGACGATGGTCTGCATGTCGGCCAGCTGCCCGGATTCCGTCCACACATCGTCCACCAGGAACACCGGGTAGTCGGGGTGGTCGACTTGCACCTGGTAGGCGCGCTCGCTGATCTCGGTCAGCTGGAAGACGCCCTCGGAATCCGTGTTCGTGGAGGCTTGCCAGGCGCTCTTCCACTCTCGGCTCCGAAGGAACTCCACGTTCGCGAGCTTGTTGGTGTGCAGCGAAACCTTTGCACCGACGATTGGCTGTTCCAGGTCATCCACCACGCGACCACGAATCGTGGCGCCGTGCTGGAGGGTGAGATCGATGCCCTCGACGTGCTGGCCCGGTGCCACGCGAATCGCATCCGTCGAGGTGAGGGCGAATCCCTGGGCCCAGACCTCGATGCTGTACCAGCCTGACTCCAAGCCCGTGAGCTCGAAACGCCCATCGTTGTCCCGCACCCGCTTGCCGAGTTCTGTGGGGCTCACCACAGCCGCCTTGGAATTGCCGTAGAGGACGTTGAGGTCGTAGCGCGTCACGAACTCGCCCTCGGGCGTGCGGACGACGCCGCTCAGGGATCCCTCTTCGAGCAAACGGATGGAGAGGTTCTTGTCCAAGGCGTTGGCGGGAACCCGAAGCGTCTTGCGAGCCCAACCGGGACCATCCGCCTGAAGCCGGTAGTCGCCGTCTGCCAGGTCCTTGAACCGGAATCGTCCAGCGCGATCGGACACCGTCACGGAGGGTTGGCCGGCCAGGGTCTGGTTGATGGCCATCAGGGTAATGCCCATGAGGGGCTTGCCGTCTTCGGCCGCCTCCACGACGCCGCTCAGCTGAAGGGCTGGCTGCAGGATGACGGTGAACGTCAACTCGGAAAGGTCCCCGCCCAGCGGCGAGCCGCCCTGCACCAATCTGCTGGCAAAACCCTCTGCGCTCACGGCGAGGGAGAACTGCCAACGGGGGGTGTGGTCCATCTGGAAGCGGCCGTCATCCAGGGTCGTGACCACTCGTTCAGGTTTGAGCAGGGCGTCGCTGGATGCGCCGCCGTGGATGACTGTGGCGGAGGGCGCCCCGTAGATCAGGGCCACCCGAGCTCCCGAGATCTCCTGCCCATCGGCCGTCAGGACGGAGCCCCGGACGCTGTAGCCCTTCTCGACGATCAGGTCGCCGACGACGGTCTCTTCACCAGGGCGGATACCGTACGGGCCCTGCTCCATCCGAACGAATTCGCCTCCGTCCAATGCCAGGATCACGTCGCCGCGCGCCGGCAGGCCTGACAGGCGGAAGTCGCCGTTCCCCGAGATCTCGACCGGGTCGAGGTCGAGGGGCTCGAGCTGGGTGCCGCTCGCCATGAACAGGGAGCGGCGGCCGATCATGGCTCGGACACGTCCCGAGGAGATTGGGAGCCGATTTTCGTCCACCAGGCGTCCCCGGATACTGCCCGTGGGAGGCGGGCTGGCGGCCTCGGGGGTGGGGCGCTGCTCGGGCACATACGTGGGAAGAGGGAGGTCGGGAGCCTCGCTGGAGACTATGGGCGGTTGCCGGGTGTCCTCCGCAGGCACCGTTCGACTGCCAACCTGCTCGAAAGATGGCTCGGCATCGAGCAGGAAAAAGACCGCCGCAGCGAGCCCAATCACCCCGACAAGGGCTGCGATCAAGGTTAAGACGGGGGTGCTACGGGAAGCCATGCTTGCTGAATCGGGAGGTCGAGTGAGGCTCTTGGGGGATTCTGCTTGGAATTCCCAGCGGCCTCTACGAAAATCCGCGGCCCTGGTTTGATCCGGTGGTCCCATCGTCTAGTCAGGTCTAGGACAGGTGCCTCTCACGCACCAGACAGGGGTTCGAATCCCCTTGGGACTACCATTCAGTTTGCCGCGCCAGTTGGCGGAGGCCCATGCCCGAGCCAGACCCACCGCTGCGCCCCAGTTCGGCGGCGCGCCCCAGATCCTCCGGCAATCTCGTGCTCATCGGGCCCCGGGGCTGCGGAAAGACCACCCTCGGTCGGGCGCTGTCCCTGCGCTGCCAGAGGCCCTTCCTGGATCTCGATCAGGCCCTGGCTCTCGACGCAGGAGAGGATTGTGACGCTCTGCTGCGGAGAGAAGGGGAGGCAGCGTTCCGCGTGCGAGAACAGGCAGTCCTGCGCGAGGCCGCCCTGCTCAGTGGTCACGTGCTGGCCACGGGGGGCGGGGCCGTCCTGTGCGGTGAGGCCTTTGAGGCTCTTGCAGCGCCTGCCACGGTGGTCTATCTCAGCATGCCACTGGAGATCTTGATCGATCGGGCCGTCTCAAGGCCCCGCCCGGCCTTGACGGAGCTGCCGCTGCACGAGGAAGTAGCCGGTTTGCTCGCCCAAAGAGAGCCCCTGTACCGGGCAGCTGCGGATCGGACGATTCCTGGGGATGCCGTGGATCCTATACTGGCCGTCTTGAACTTCTGGCCCGAACGGCCTTCCCAAGAGAGCCCATGACCGACGTTCCTTCCCTCGTCTTGCGCAGGTCTCGACGTGCCCCGAGAGTGCCAGCTCTCTGTTTGGCGTGGCTCTCGCTGTGGGTGTTGGTCTGCTCACCTTCTCAATCCCATGCGGCTTGGGGACAGGAGAGCAATTCGCTGAGCAGGGCCGCGCGCTTGGCGCAGGGGAATGCGCGCGGCACGGAGGGTGCGTCAACGGAAGATGTGCAGGGCGAAGACGTGTCTCCGCAAGTCGCGGCCTCACGCGAGGCGTTGATGTCCGGGGAGGAGGAGGTTCCCGTCCTGGCGATCCACGCGACCCGGCTGTTGGACGCCGGTGATGTGTTGACGCTGGCCAAGGTGTTGTCGGGCTCGCGGCGCCCGGCGACCCTGGGCATCCTCCAAGCGCTGCAGACGACGACGTCTGTTTCGCTCCTGCCCGAGACCATCGTGCTGGCCTCCACGTCGAAGGATGCGGAGGTGTCTCGGCTCGCCATGGACAACCTGGTGCGCCTGGCTCGTGAGAATGAGGATGTCACCGAGCGTTTGATCCTGCGCATCGAGGCCGCCGACCTGCCCCTTGCGGCACAGCGAACCATGGTCCGGGTGTTGGGCCGCTCCAGGAACCTGGGCGCAGTGGATGCACTCATCACCCTGATCGGTGGGCCGTTGAGTGGGGCGGGGCGCGAGGGGCTCGAGGAACTGACAGGGCATTCGTTCGGCGAGGATGCCAAGGCATGGAGTGACTTCTGGGAACGCTCGCGGACCGTGGCGCGTGACGTGCTCTTGGAACGCAGCCTTGCGGCTGAGAAGCGAAGTCGACGTCAGTTGGAACAGCACATGCGCCAGGAGGTGGTGCAGGCTCGCATCCGCCTGATGGGCATGGATGTCGATCTGCTCGTCGCTGGGCTCAGCGATGACTATCCCGCGGTGCGCCTGGCCTCGGCTCGACAGCTCGGGAGCCACCCCAATGGGGAGCAGGCGGCCACCTCGATACCCGTCATGATCGAACGACTCGGGTACGGCTCGGCCGCTTCCGCCGGATTGGGTGCTGAATCGGCACGGATCGTCGACCCGGGTGTGCCTACCGAGAACGGGCAGGGCACGTCCGATGGCGAATCGCACGGCAGCGCAGAGAACGGCGCTGTCCCGGACCACCAGAACGGCGCCGATGTCGACAAGAAGGAACGGGACCCCGAAGTGCGTTCTGCGCTGGTCGCTGCGCTCGGGATCCTCGGCCGTGGTCAGCAGGTGGTGCAGGACGTGCTCCTGGCCGAATTGCATTCGGGAGATGCCCAGACGGCAGCCGTCGCGGCGACCGCCTTCGAACGCCTGCGCGGGCATCCCGAGGTGGTGCTTCCGTTGCTGCAGTTCCTGGAGCGCTCGCCTCCTGAGGAGGGGACCCTCGTCACCGTGCTGCGTGTCGTGGGAAACAACCAGCCGGCTGGTGTGCTGCAGCGCCTTGCTGAGTGGCTGAACACCGACTACTCGCCCACCGTTCGCGCGGCTGCTGTCGCTGCCGTCATGGCGTCGGCTGACCTGGCCTCCGCCCTGGACGCCGTCGCCGACGTGGCAGCGAACGAAGACGTGCGCGACGTGCGCTACGCCCTGGCGAAGTCCCTTGGCGATCGCGTCCGGGACCTGCATGTGGACGATGCTGCGCGCCCCGCGGTGCTAGAGCTTCTTGCCCGCCTGTTGGACGATGTGGACTCATCAGTGCGGGCCGAGGCAGCCAGTTCAGTGGGCGACGCCGGAGGCCCCGAGGCCTTTTCGATCCTGGATGCGCGCTCTCGGGCTGAGGTCGACGTGAGCGTCATGATGCGCATCGTGCACGCCTTGGGTGAGCTGGGCGATCGCAGTGGAGTGGGTGTCATCGGCCGTGTGTGCGGATCGTGGACCGGGGAGGGCAGCGTGGAGCTCACGGATTCCGCGCGCCGAGCCCTCCTGGCCCTGGGAGAGGGTGTGCCGGCGGACGGATGGTTGGCCATGGCTGGCACGCTGCAGGACGTGGGGGACGCCAAGTCCGCGGCCTGGGCCCTGCGCGAGATCCTGCTACGCCACGAAGGGGATGCGGGCTCGCGCGAGGTGGTCTCCATGGCCCGCGGGCATCTTGCTGAGGTGCTCTGCCTGAATGGTCAACCGGATGAGGCGTATCAGATCCTCGTGGAATTGCACGAGGCAGGGGCGCCCTACCCCGGTTTGCGATTGCGCCTGTCCTTGCTGGCGCGAAGCAGTGAGGAGTTGGGGCTGTTCGACCAGGCCGCCAACTACTTCCTGGAAAGCTTGGAAGAGCTGGCTGTCGGCGACGCGACACGCGCGGAAACCCAGCACGGTGCCGTGCGCACCCTCATGTCCGCTGGCCGTCATGGAGAAGCTCTGCCCTTGCTTCAGGAGCTTCATGCGCAGGACGCCGGGGACAACGACACGATGTATCGCCTGGCTCGTGCCCAGGCAGCGCTGGGGATGGACCGGGCAGCGGTCGAGCTCTTGCAGCGCTTGCTGCCGCGCATTCCGTTCGATGAGGACGCCACGCGGCAGGAGGTCGAGGTCTTGTTGGCAGAGCTGGCTCCCGAGCTGGCGCCGTCAGCGCTGGAGGCAGAGCAGGCGGAGGAAATACCTTCCGCTGCCGAGCCTGCTGATGCTGACGCGGGCACCGACGAGCCCGTAACGCCGTCCCCGGCGACTCCGCCGGCGACTCCAGAAGATGACTCGCTACCGGCGTCCGGCGAGGACGAGGAAGACGATGGAGTGGGTCAGAGATGAAGATCGTCATTGCGGGCGCCGGCGCCGTGGGATTCCACCTCGCCAGGGAACTGGGAGTCGAGGGGCACCACATCGCCATCATTGATGTGGATGCCGAGAAGCTCGAGTACCTGCGTGACCGTCTCGATGTGCTTACGGTGCAGGGCGGGGCCACGCGCCGCAGTTCACTGGAAGCTGCTGGAACCCCAGAGGCCGACCTGTTCATCGCCGTGTCCAACCAGGACGAGGTGAACATGTTGGCGTGCGCGGCAGCGCACAGCTTGGGCGTCCGCCGGACCTTGGCGCGCGTCCGCAACCCCGACTTCGTCTCCAAGACGCCCATGGTGGACCCGGTCAAGTTGGGCATCACACGCTTCATCAACCCCGATGAGATCGCGGTCGATTCCATCGTGGCGCTGGTGGATGCGCCCGGTTCCATCGACGTGGGCGACTTCGCGGGGGGGCGCATCTTCCTGCGCTCCTTCGATCTGGATGAGGCCTCGGTGCTGTGTGGGCGCCCGCTCCATCGCCTCAAGGAGGACTACTCGGGGCAGGAGTTCCTGGTGGCCTCGATCCAGCGCGGTGGCCAACACATCGTGCCCAAGGGTGACGATCAGATGGAGCCCGGGGATCGGGTCTTCATGTTGATGACGGAGCACTCGCTGCCCACCTTCCGCAAGGTGGTGTCGGGCACGGACCGCGTCCAACGGGTGGTGGTCTATGGTGCGGAACGGCTGGGGATCGCCGTGGCGCAGCGCCTCCAGGCCCGCACCAACGTGGTGCTCATCGACGAGGACAGGAAGCGCTGTGAGCAGGCTGCCGGCGAGCTCACGGACACCCTGGTGCTGAATGGCTCGCCCAACGATTCCGACATCCAGGGGCAA